>NZ_FMXQ01000029.1 GCF_900104485.1 Bauldia litoralis
TCCTCGACACGGTCGCGTTCGAGCACCGTATAGCCGCCGAGCAGCAGGCCGCCGATCACCAGGAAGTGGACCAGCGGCTCGCGGGCCAGGCCGCCGAAGAAGCGGCGGGAAGCCGAAACTCCCCGCCGTGGCGTTTCGTCGGCCAAGTCGGCTCACTCCTTCTCGGGCGTGTTCAGGTACTTGGACTGCTCGTCGTCGGGGATGTCGTCGGTCTTCGGGAGTTCGACCAGGTTCTCCGGTCCCTTAAGCAGGATCTCGTAGTTAGCATGGCCGAACTCGTTGCTCCGTGCACCGAAAT
Source organism: Bauldia litoralis (assembly GCF_900104485.1). Classification (GTDB taxonomy): domain Bacteria; phylum Pseudomonadota; class Alphaproteobacteria; order Rhizobiales; family Kaistiaceae; genus Bauldia; species Bauldia litoralis. The sequence continues at coordinate 299 of NZ_FMXQ01000029.1, forward strand.
AGGTCGGCTGTTCACGCGGCGTATTTCCACCCTGCGAAGCGGTGGACTTGTAAACCGCCATGGTGATCGGCGTGCCCGAGATGTAGGTGATGATCTTGCCGCCGCTAATATCGTAGTTGGCAGCCGTCGTCTGATAGGAACGCTGCGGCAGGTCGCCGAACAGGCTCGGCAGCAACGCATCGCGGCCGACATGCAGGATGGCCGCCGACCCGTCCTCGTCGTAACGGACCTTCATATCCTCGCCGGTGACGTTGTTGCGCACCCAGATTGCCTTGCCGACGATCAGCGTCTTCAACTCATCCTCGGTAAGAGCCTTGGCGCCGTTCCGCGTAAGGTCTGCGACGGTGAGACCGGGCGTGGCAGCCTCGCGCAACTCGGTTGTAGGCGTGTACCAGATCGGCGAACTCCAGGCGCGCTCCTGCTGGGTGGCGGGAACGACGCCGGGCGGCTCGATGCCCAGTTGCCTGGCCTGAATGGTGCTCCAGCGCGGCGTCGGGATTTCCAGCGCGCGCGCATAGTAGAAGGCATGCTGGCTGGGATCGAAGTCCGGGTCGGTCCACACCGTCTTGAGTTCGGTAGCACCGACGGTATCGGAATAGGTCGCCTTTTCGAGATCGACCGTGCTTTCGATCGCCGGCACCTCGCCGGTAGCGAAGTTCGGCTTGCGGTCGCCCGACCACACCACGTCGTAGATCTTTTCGAAGCTCTGGCCGTCCTTGGTCCAACCCTTCACGACCTGGATACGGTCAAGATTGGCCGCGGTCGGGTCCTTTACCGCCCAGACAACAAAAGACGGCGCTTTTGCCTCTCCCGGCTTTGACGGCAGGTCGGAGCCCATTGTCGCGCCGCCAGCGTAGGCTTGCTTGACCCAGTCCTGCTCGGCGAGGATACCGTCTTGATAATCCCAGCCACCGAAGAAGCGCAGCTTGATGCGGACGCCGCTGGTTGCGTAGGTTTCCTTGCGATGCATCGCATCCCAGATCGACGCGCGGGTGTTCTCTTCGGCCCAGACGACCGAGAGGCCAGCGGGGCTCTCCCAACGAACGTCGGACCCCGTGAAGATGTGCCCGGCCATGCG
>NZ_FMXQ01000028.1 GCF_900104485.1 Bauldia litoralis
CCCCTCCACCATCGCTTCGCGACGGTCCCCCTCCCCCGCAAGCGGGGGAGGATGGGTGCGCTTCACTTCGGACACCGTGCGTTGTTCGGAGGTTGAAGCGGACGGTGTCGCCGCGGTCCTCCCCTGCGCAGCGGGGGAGGTGGACCATGCGTCAGCATGGTGGAGGGGGCGCACTTGCCCGCTACGCCGCCTTTCGGGATGGAGAGCGCGCTGAAAATGTTCGTGTTTTCCGCCGGTTGTCGCGGTCCTGTGTGGTTCGCGCAAAATAAACGTATTCCGCCTTACCAATGGCGGTGGGCGTTTGGCGCCCGGATCAACGACGAGGAGCAAACGCAAATGATGGATGGCGGCACATCGGGATGGGCGAGGCGCGGGCTGGTTGGCCTGGCGGTCGTCGCGGCGGTCGGGTTCGGCGCTTCGCCGGGCGCGATGGCGGATGAAGGACATGCGCGGGACATTCTCAAGTCCATGTCCGATTACCTGGCGGGGCAGACGGCGATCTCGTTTAGCTATGACAGCGACCTCGTCGTGGTGACCACCGACCTGCAGAAGCTGATCTTCGCCAGTTCGGGGACGGTGGCGATCAACCGGCCCGACAAGATGCGGGTCACCCGGGTCGGCGGCTTCGCCGACGTGGCGATGGTCTATGACGGCAAGCAGCTTTCGGTTCTCGGCAAGCATCTCGACCGCTACGCGCAGGTCGAGATGACCGGGACGATCGACCAGCTCATCGATCACATGCGGATCAATGCCGGGGTGGTGGCGCCGGCCGCCGACCTTCTGCTGCCGGATGTCTATACCGCGCTGATGGATTCGGTCACCGACGTGAAGGACCTCGGCAGCGGCGTCATCGGCGGCGTCGAATGCGATCACCTGGCCTTCCGCACCGACGCCGTCGACTGGGAGATCTGGGTGGCGATGGGCGAGGCGCCCTATCCCTGCCGCTACGTGGTGACCAGCAAGATGGTCGCGATGGCGCCGGAATATCGCATCCAGATTTCCGACTGGAAGACCGGCGACGCGGTTGCCGCGGACGACTTCGCCTTCGACCCCGGAACCGCGACCAAGGGGACGCTGGCCGACCTCACCAACATCGACGAACTGCCCGACCTGACAGGAGATGCGCAATGAAACGCCTGAAGAAAACCGTCATCGTCTGGCTGGCGATCATCGTCGGCATCGGCGGCCTGGAACTTGGCGCCGAACTCGGCCTTCCCGGCGTCGCCAGCGTCGTCGCACCGGCCGAGGCCCGGGTCGGGCGGCCGCTGACCCCGGTCAGTTATGCCGGCGTCGCGCGGCGCACCACGCGGCGCGTCGTCCGCCGGACCAGCTACCGCGTGGCGACCCTGCCAGCCGGTTGCCCCTACGGCCCGTATTACGGCGGCTACTACTATTACTGCGGCGGCCGCTATTACGAGCAGTCCGGCAACGTCTACGTCCAGGTCGTTTTCGAGTAGGGAACGGCTGAGTTCCAGGGGAGCGCCCCCTCCACCATCGCTTCGCGACGGTCCCCCTCCCCCGCAAGCGGG
>NZ_FMXQ01000027.1 GCF_900104485.1 Bauldia litoralis
CGCCGTCAAGTTCGCCCGCCTCGACAAGCACCTCGACCTTTCCGCCGACGACTTCCTGATCGTCTGACAGGGACCCTTCCACGGGCGAGGCCGCATGCGTCGTCCGCCCTTCATCCACGCAAAGCGAGGCGACGCGCTATGGCACTGGAACTCATCAATACCGACAGCATGGACACCCAGCAAACCTTCGGGATCGACCAGCCGAAGAGCGTGTCCTTCCGAACCATTGACGGGACGACCTATCTCTTTGTGGCCGGGAAAGGCGACGAGATCGGCAGCGCCAGCGTCTTCTCGATGGGGAGCGACGGCGTCCTCACCAGTATCCAGCACGTCTTCGACGGCGGGCCTCTGGAGCTCGAAGGGGCCGCTTCGGCCGTGACGGCCGAGATCGAAGGGACGGTCTATCTCTTCGTCGCCGGGACGACCGACGATGGCCTCAGCGTCTTCGCGGTCGGCGAAGACGGTCGTCTGACCAATGTCGACAACGTTGCCGACGACGGCACCCTACGGCTGAATGGCGTCAACTCGGTAGCCACGGCCACGTTCGGCGACACCACCTTCCTGATCGTCGCCAGTCGGATCGACGGCGGCATCAGTTCCTATTCCATTGCCGCCAACGGCACGCTGGCGGAAGTCCAGAGCATCGCCGACGACGGCACGCTGTTCACCGATGGAAGCAGCGCTGTCCATGTGGCCGTCATCGACAGCCTCACCTATGCCTTCGTGGCTGGATCGACGGACAGCGGCGTCAGCGTGTTTCGTGTCGCATCGGACGGCACGATGACCAATGTCGATAATGTCGGCGACGGCGGCGATCTCGAGTTGTCGAGCGCCGGAGCCGTCACGACGGCGCTGGTCGGCGACACCACCTACCTGTTCGTCGCAGGGTACAGCGACAGTGGCATCAGCGTCTTCGCGGTTGCCTCCGACGGGACGCTCTCCAATGTCGACAATGTCAGCGACGACGGAACCGTGAACCTTGCCCTGGCGTCGGGGCTGACCACCGCCGTCATCGACGGCGTCACCTACCTCTTCGCCACCGGACAGAACGACGACGGTTTCAGCGTATTCGAGGTCGCCGGGAACGGAACGCTCATCAACGTCGCCAACATCGCGGATGCGGGCGCGCTGGAACTGAGGGGACCCAGCGGTCTTGCGACTGTCGAGATCGACGGCGTCCTCTACCTGGCCGTCGCCGGGAGGCTGGACAACGGCGTCAGCGTCTTCCGGACCGAGCACAACATCATCGACGAGGCGGCGGAGGTGGTCGAGGTCGCCGAGAACGGCACCGCGGTCGTCACCGTCGACAAGCTCTACGACGACGACACCCTCGCCTACACCATCACCGGCGGCGACGATGCGGCGCTCTTCAGCGTCGATGCCGCGACCGGCGCGGTCACCTTCATCGACGCCCCGGACTTCGAAGCCCCGCAGGACGCCGATGGCGACAACATCTACGACATCGAGGTCACAGCCGACGATGGCATCATTACCGAGGCCAAGGCGCTGGCGATCGAGATCACCGATGTCGGCGGGCTCGACATCTCCGGCACCAAGACCGGCGAGACGCTGACCGGCGGCGGCGAGGAAGACACCATCGCCGGCCGTGGCGGGAAGGACATCCTG
>NZ_FMXQ01000026.1 GCF_900104485.1 Bauldia litoralis
CTGGCGGAGGGAGAGAAACCCGGCTCCAACGTTCTCCACGCCCGACACTATCCACTAGCGAAATGCACAGCCATTTGAAAGCGTGGCACAGTCACGCTTCGGCAGTTCGGTGGAATATCATAGCCTCGCGAATCCTCTGCCTGAGCCATTCATGCGCTGCGTCCGACTGGTGGCGGCTGTGCCAGTACAGCATCACGTCGATGGGCGGCGGCGCAAAAGGCATCTGGTAGATCTCAAGGTCCAATAGCGCGGCGACGCGTGCGGCGAATTGCTCCGGCAGGTTTCCGATCAGATCGGCTTCCGCTACCGCGAGGGCGACGGCGTGGAAATGCGGCACGGTCACGGCAATTCTTCGCGAAAGTCCTTTTTCCTTTAGCGGTTGGTCCACGCTACCGCTGAGCGATCCGTCCATTGACATCAGCACCTGCGGCAGCGCGCAGAAAAGGTCCGGCGGGATCATGTCGCCGGGTCGCAGGCCCGCTTCGGCAATGACGGGATGTCCCCGACGTACGAGCGTCACCATGACCGAACGATACAATCGTTGGCTCGAGACCCAGTCAGGCATCACCGATCCAGAATCCACCGCCATTTCCACGGCTCCTTCCGAAATCAGTCGCGCGACAGCGGAACTGGGATGGTCGAGCATCTGGATTGTCAGGCCGGGGGCGCTCTCGCGAACGGCGCGGGCAAGTCCTGGCATCAGCAGCGTCGAGAAGTAGTCCGAGCCGACGATTCGGAAGATGCGCTTGGCCGTCCCTGGATCGAAACAGGCAACGTTGCCGAGCGCGTCCTCGATCCCACGCAATGCGGTGCGGATCGGCTCCGCCAACTGCTCCGCCCGCATGGTCGGCACCATGCGATTTCCCTCGCGGACGAAAAGCGCATCACCGACGATGTGGCGAAGGCGACCCAGCGCTGAGCTGACAGCTGGCTGGCTGAGCCCCACCCTGTCGCCTGCGCGCGTCGTGTTCAGCTCGAGAATCATCGCGTCGAACACGCGCAGGAGGTTCAGATCGACCGCCGCCCAATTCATCACGCCTATAGCCGCGATACAGTCATTCAATTTCCCTGAGGACCGGACTGAAGCTACGTCACTCCCGTGCCCCGAGCAACAAACCGCGGGGCTATTCAGAAAACACAGGAGACCTGCGATGTACGACGTCGCAATCGTTGGTGCGCGCTGCGCCGGTTCCGCTCTCGCGCTGATGCTGGCACGATCGGGCGCACGCGTTCTGCTCATCGACCGCACCACCTTTCCCAGTGACACTATGTCGGGGCACTTCATCCATCCTGCCGGGGTGTCCTGCCTGCGCAGGCTTGGTCTTTACGAGGATCTTCTCGCGCTCGGCTATCCCGCGCAGGAAACGATGACAGTGGATTTCGGTGCCGCGATTTTGTCGGGAAAGCCGGCGGCCATGCCGGACGGCACCACCGAGGGCTTCGCGCCGCGCCGGTTCCGTTTCGACCCTCAGCTCGCCGAAGCTGCTGTCGCGGCGGGTGCTGAGCTGCGCGAAGGTGTGAGTTTCGTTGCGCCGCTTATAGAAGACGGGCGCGTCGTCGGAATGACGACGAGCGCTCATTCCGGCGAAAACGATGTGAGGGCGTGGCTGGTCGTCGGCGCCGACGGAAAGCGTTCCCGCGTGGCGCGCATGGTCGGTGCAGGGTCTTACGATGTCTGCGAGGCGAGGACCTGCGCCTACTATACCTATTGGACAGGCGCGGATGTCGCCTCGACCCGGCTCTTTATCCGGGACGGCCTGTTCGCGGTCACCGTGCCCTGCGGCGACGGCTCGACCTTCCTCGCGGTACAGTGGCCGCGGAGCCGTTTCGCAGAGGTTCGCAGCGACATCGAGGGCCACACGCGGCGGACAATCGCCTCCATACCGTGGCTGTCAGAGCGCTTCGCCGGCGCTCGCCCGGTGCAGCGGTATGTCGGCAGCGGTGACCTCGATTCATTCTTCCGGACGGCGTTCGGTCGAGGCTGGGCCCTCATCGGCGATGCCGGAAACCATAAGGACCCGATCACAGCCCAGGGAATGACCGATGCGTTCCTTGACGCCGAGCTCCTTGCGACGGCGCTGATCGATGGCCTCGGTGGGCGACGCGACCTCGACGTCGCCCTCTCGGAGTTCGGCCGGGCGCGCGATCGGCGTTCCATGCCGATGCATCGGGTGACGGCCGATCTCGCACGGCTTGTACTGCCGCCGCCGGAGGCACTTGCCGGAATGGCGGCGATGTCGGCCGATCCGATCGCGGTTGGCCGCTTCCTCGGCGTCATGGCCGGCAGCGTGCCGCCAGAGGAGGTTTTCGGGCCGCCGGCAGAACAAATGGCGGCCGCCTGACCGCAACGGGACGCGACCGCGCACTGACCGGCGGCGTCGGTTCTCCATCCATAAACTAAAGAACACGTTGGGAATCATCATCAACGCCGCGAACATCATCTACGCTGTTGCCTACTTCACGCGCCAATCTCGACACCGACTCGGGAGAGCTGGAACGAACCCCTCGGTGCCGACACGATCCGTTCGCTAGGTGAGAAGACCCGCTTATCGCGCCGGGGTGCTCGACCGGTCGCACCCGGCGCTACCGTTTGCGGTCGATCGAATGACACCAAGGGGACAGCTGGCTCGCTACGACGGTGAGGTCATTGCGGCGCTCCGCGACGATTGAGACTCGGTGTCGCCGGCGCGCCAACCGATTGCAACTGTCTTGAGCAGAGTTACTGCAGTCATGGAAGCGCTGCATTCTCAGGCGGACATCCTAGAACGCAATTCTGATGCCTCTCTTGATCATAACACCGAACGTCCTGGCGGGGTGTGAGATTTGGATTTCAGGGCCTCAATCGGATGGGCGAGAGACTGGCAGATTTCTGCGCTTCCTATGGTCGCTAGAACCGCCGCAACCCCGAAACCCCCGCGTTGAAGAAGCGCCAGCGTCTCCGAAGCGAGACGAGGAGTCAGTTCACCGGCTGACGATGGGCGACAGAGCGTCGCCGTCTGGCCCGACCACAGGGACATGAAGTCGCCAGATCCCGCGCTTTCGGTCGCCGTGCGAAGCGGCGCCAGGGCGCCGCCGGCAAGCGGGAAGGCGGGGGCCAGGTCGGTCATCGGTCCCACTTCGCGCATCACGCGGTTGACGATTCCGCGGGCCGGCCGTCCGGTGAAGACATTTGTCAGGGCCGTCTCGCCGGCGACTTCACCAGCGAGCGCCGCACGGTGCGGGCCCGCGATCCGCGCCTCGAGGGAGAAAAGATAAGCCGTGCCGATCTGCACCGCCGCTGCACCCAGAACCAACGCGGCGAGATGCCGCGTGCGTCGGCAATGCCGCCGGCGGCGATCACCGGAACGCGGACCGCATAATGGAAGCTGACCACCTCAGGGCGCAGTTCCTCGACGACCGCGCAGGCCTCCTCGTCGAAAGGAGTACGGCTCGATCTCGGCACAGGCGCCGCGGGATCGAGCCCCAGCTCGGCATAGTAGGATTCGAGCCGACCGCGCCAAGCGGCCTCCTGGCCGGCGTCGAACGTGGGCGGGGCATGGCAGAAGAAGTTAACGTTGATCGGCTTCGTCGTCCCCTGTGCCGCAAACTCGGTTCGCAACTGGTCTGTGCCCATCGTCGCACATGGCAGCGAGCCGCGACCGCCCGCCTCGGCGACCGCGATCACCATGTCTGAGAACATCGGTCCCGCCATGGGAGCCTGCACGATCGGGACTTCGACGCCGAACAGATCCAACAGTCGGGAATCAGGCCACATTTCCTGCGATGTCATTGCTGGCATTGATCCACCTATGCGGCCAACGTAACGGACAAGTGCAAGAAGGTCCGGGCTCTAAATCTCCGTGGAGGAAAAACTCAGGACAGGTCAGGCGAGACCGTTGCATCGCGACCCCCCTTGACTCTCCAACGATGGGAGGGTGCAGAAGAGATTCAGACCGCGGCGTCTCTGGACACGAATGGAGCCATCCGATGAATATTGGTGAAGCCTCGAAGGCAACAGGCGTCTCGGTGAAGATGCTGCGCTACTACGAAGAGATCGGTCTCGTCCGTCCGGCCCTGCGGTCCCATTCGGGCTACCGTGTCTACTCGGAGAAGAACATCGCGATGCTGCGCTTTGTGCGCCGGGCACGCGATCTCGGCTTCCAGGTTAAACAGATCGCCGCCCTGTTGGATCTCTGGCAGAACGGCAACCGCGCGAGCGCCGACGTGAAGTCACTCGCGCTCGACCATGTCCGCGAACTCGAGCAGCGCCGCCGCGAACTCGATGAGATGATCGGCACTCTCGTGCATCTTGCGCATCACTGCCACGGCGACGAGCGGCCCGATTGCCCGATCCTCACGGGCCTCAGCGCCCAGAACGAGACTCCGCCGAAGGCGATGAAAAAGAAGGCTCTGCATCGGAGCTTCGCTGCCGTCGGCTGACGCCAACCGGCCGACACTTTGGCAGGGCGCTGGCTCTCGGCAGCGCCATCACCAATGGCACAGAGAGGTCAGCCATGATCGACCTGATCTAGATAAAACGCAGTGCGTGCCGCAAAGACGAAAAAGGTGGAGTG
>NZ_FMXQ01000025.1 GCF_900104485.1 Bauldia litoralis
TGTCTCCCAAACGCCGCTCAGGGGATCAGTGGAGCGGTGCACGCTCACTGCGTCGCGAATCTCGCGCCCGCGGTCCTCGCCTCGATTGTTCCGGTAGTCGCCGATAAGTACCGCGCCGGCCTGATCTACCATCAGGCCACGGCGGAGGGGCCTGTAGTCCACGGGTGACCCCCATACGCGGCGGAATTGCCGGGAGCCAGCGGGCAGCACCCACTGAGTGGGCCCGACTATGGCAAAAATGTCGCCGCTGCCCAGCCGGGCGGCATTTGAGATGGAAAGCTGGACGAAGCGATCGACGAGCCGCAGTTTCACTGCCAACGCCCGCCAATCGGTATGCAGGGTGCCCAGCAGTTGCCAGGACCGTCCCAGATCAGCACTCCGCACCAGGCTGTTGCGATGAGACGCAACCAGCCAGTCCCCCTCAAAGAAGTGGGGATAGAAACCGCGATGGCGCTGGAGAATCTGCAGGCGCATTCAGCTTGGGTGCCCCCACGCCCAGACGAACCCCCATTTTTGGCAAAAGGATAGCTTTCATTGCAACCCCAGACAATACACTGCAGGAATGGCATTCAGGCGCTTGATGGCAGCTATTCACGCGTAGCCGCCGTGCCTTCACGTTGCAGCGAATGACCGCTTTGCACCCGAAGCCACAAAATCGTCTTTGGTGCTAATCGGCCCCGCGCCGCCGTTGCACCGCTAGGCTGGCAATGAAGGCTCCTAACCCGGAGCGGACACCGTCGGGTTGCTCCTGCATCCGCCATGCGCGGAAACATGAGCCTTTCAACGATGTTCCAAAACGCGGCAGAAAGCACCTTGGATTTCATCCCCGCCTTGAGATGGATGGCAACAGGTTTAGGCTCAAGCAGAGCCTGCACCGACAGGCGAAGCCTGATGGGCAATTGACGGCCGCGTGTGACAATTGTCGGTCCGGTCACCGGCGCCCTTCGCCCAGGACAAATGCTTCCGGCCAAAGCTTTATGGTGGTAAGCCATAGGCACTTCGGCTCGTTTGACCATGGATGCAACTTTGCCGAACGCTTCCCGGCCCTCGAAGCCCGCTGACGAACTTGCCGCGCGAAGAAACTGGAGCGGTCCGACGCTTGCCAACGGCGTTCTTACCGCTGAGCTCGGCGAATTCTGCCAGAGCGGCGTTAGCATCGTGATGGCAACTTGCGGTGCCGACGGCCGACCGGTGGTGGGGCGGGGGCTTGCCTGCCGGATCAACCGGGGCGGACATGCGCGAGTCCTAATCCGAACGGCTTCGAATGTCGCCTTCCTCAGGGCGCTTGGCAAGAGTGCCAGCCTAGCCGTGACGTTCACCCAGCCGTCGACCCACCGCTCGATCCAGTTGAAGGCCGACAGCGCTGTTCTCTCCACGGTCGACGCTACGGACGGTGCAGCTGTCGCCGTCCAGACCGCGGGTTTAAGGGCTGAGCTGGTCGACGACGGCTACAGCGAGGCGTTCGCGGCGGCCTATTGCGCGTACGAACCGGACGAGCTTGCCGCTGTCGACTTCGTGCCAGAGAGCGCTTTCGTTCAGACCCCCGGTCCAAACGCCGGAAGCGCGTTGCAGCCATGACCAAACTTGCCCTCGACGCTATTCGCGACTGCTTTGAGGGTGTCGTGCCCGCCGTCCTGGCCACGTGCGATGCCGACGGTGTGCCCAATGTCTCTATTATTTCGCAGGTGCACTACGTCGACCATGAGCGAGTGGCACTGACCTACCAATTCTTCAACAAAACCCGCCGTAATCTCGTCGCCACGCGAGCAGCGACGGTTTCCGTTTACGACCCGGTCGGCCTCGTCGACTTCAGGCTCGACCTCGACTACGAGGAAACTCAGACCGACGGACCGGTGTTCGAGAGCATGAAGGCAAAGCTCGCGGGAATCGCCTCGCACACCGGCATGCAGGGAATTTTCCATCTGCGCGGCGCTGACATCTGCCGGGTTCGGTCAGTCGTCCGGATGCCGGCACCGGCCGAATTGATGTCGCCTCCTTCGCGCAACCTGCTCTCAGCAGTGCGCCGCGCCTTCGTCGAACTTGCCGCCGCGCGCGATCTCGGTGATCTCTTCGACCGAACGCTTGATTGTATACGCAACCATTTTGGCATCGAGCACATGATGATCCTGATGCTCGACGAAGTCGCCGGTCGACTCTTTATCGTTGCGTCGGACGGGTACGACCGATCCGGAATCGGATCTGAGCTTGCCCTCGGCGACGGTGTCGTCGGCGTCGCCGCTCGAGAGCGCGTGCCGATTCGAATCGGTCACATGACTTCGGAGTACAGCTACGGCACAGCAATACGCGATCAGGCACGCGACCAGGGCCTCACTACACTTGACGCCACCGAGATCCCCTATCCTGGTCTCGATGCTCCCGAGAGTCAGATCGCGCTCCCCATTTTGTCGCAGGGCCGTACACTTGGAGTGCTCTTCGCGGAAAGCGTCGCGCCAATGCGGTTTCGCTATGACGACGAAGATGCACTTGCGTTAGTTGCCGATCGGCTCGGCGAGCTCGCCACGTTTGTCCAGGGGGAAATGACACCCTCGACGGACAACGTCTTGCCTCGGTCCGCCGCCCTGAAAAGCCCGGTAGCCGTTCGTCATTACCAAGCCGACGACAGCGTCTTTCTCAACCATGATTATCTAATCAAGGGCGTGGCCGGTGCGATATTTTGGAAGGTCGTTCGCGAGCGCGTGCGGTCCGGTCGGGTCGAGTTCTCCAATCGCGAGCTTAGGCTTGACCCAGCGCTGCGCTTGCCTGAGCACGCCGAGAACCTCGAAGCGCGCCTGGTGCTACTGCAACGGCGGCTGCGGGAGCGGAGCAGCGCGATTCAGATCGAGAAATGCGGCCGTGGCCGCTTCCGTCTCGTGGTTCTAGGTTCCGTGAGCCTGGAAGAGATCGATAGGAGCGGCGTGCAGAGCTTAGCAAACTTTTAGCGTTCCTTACAGGAACACTTAGCAAGCATGAACGACTGGTCGGGCGTATTTCATCGGGCAACCAAAGCCGATGAAGGACCAGACCTATGACCCAACTCGACCACCGCCCCACAAGCGCGGGGCCCCACGTTTCACACAGTGAGCACCGCGTTGCGCCGGAAGTCGCGGAGGCCGTCGGCCACGCACTCGTTGAGGCGCTCCCGGATTTCCATCAGAGCGGTGATTTCGCGACGGATCTTACACCGGGAATTGGCGATCGACTTTTTCTCGAAGACCAACTCAAGATGCTGGATTCCGTACTCGAGGGCCGTGTCGTCACTCCCGAGCAAGCCGAATATGACTCCGTCCGCGCGATCGTGCCGGGTAACTACGACCCGAAGCCGAAGGCGGTGATCCGAGTTGCCAATGCTAGCGACGTCGCCGCTTCTCTCGACTTTGCCCGTGTCACTGGTCTGGAGGTCGCGGTGCGCAGCGGCGGCCACAGTGGCCATAGTAGTACCCATACGGGTCTCGTCATCGACCTGCGCGATCTGAACGGGCTGGAGATCGACTCCATCGGTCGAACCGCATGGGCAGGTACCGGCCTCACCGCGGGGGAAGTGACGCGCGCCGTTGAAAAGCACGGTCTCATCGTCGGTTTCGGCGACACCGCATCTGTAGGCATCGGCGGTATTACCTGCGGCGGCGGCATAGGCTATCTCGTTCGCAAGCATGGGCTGACCATCGACTCGGTTGTCGCCGCTGAGGTAGTCATCGCGAATGGTGACATTCTGATCGCCGATGAGAAGCACCACGCCGACTTGTTCTGGGCGCTGCGCGGCGGCGGGGGCAACTTTGGTGTGGTTACGCGTTGGAAATTCCGGCTGCATCCGTTGCCCTCGTTCACCGGCGGGCCGCTCGTCCTGCCGGCGACGCCTGAGATAGTGAGCCGCTTCGTTGCCCTTGCGGAAGCTGCGCCGGAGGAGTTGTCCGCCATCGCATCGGTGATGCCAGCGCCGCCCTTGCCTTTTCTCCCCGCCGAGGTCCACGGGAAGACCGTATTGCTCTGCATGATGGCTTATGTTGGGGAGTCGGTGGCGGCCGAGCAAGCAATTGCGCCTTTCAGGGCGCTTGCCACTCCTTTCGCCGATCTCATCGCACCGGGGCCGTATAGCAGCGTTTACATGGAGGACCTAGGTCACAAGCCGTCCTTCTCGGTTCGCTCGCGGCTCATGGATGTGCTTGGAGCAGTCGAAGCCGCCAAGATCATCAAACGGGTTGAGCGATCTAGCGCCCCTATGCGACTGGGGGAGATTCGCGTGCTTGGCGGGGCGATGGCACGCGTGCCAGCCGACGCAACGGCATTTGCCCATCGCAGCAGCCGGGTCATGTTCTCGTTTATTGCGATCTATTCCGATCCGCGCGAGCAGTCCCTTCACGACAGTTGGGCGATGGAGGGCATCAACCAGCTGTCAGAGGAGGAGGACCGGGTCTACGTTAATTTCCTGCTCACTGATCCGGACGAGCGTATTCACGCCGCTTACCCGCCAGCGACCTGGGAGCGGCTTCGGCGCGTCAAGCGCGAGTACGACCCGGAGAACCTGCTACGCCGGAACCGAAACGTGTTGCCGGCGTGACGTGCAAACGAAAGAGAGAGCGGAGAGTTGCGGTTTGATCGGCCGTTGCGATTTGGCCATTGTCCGGACTGCTCAGGTGCTCCTGGAAAGCCTTAGAGTCAGACTCTGCCACGGATTATTGAGGCGATGCGGCGGTCGCTGGATCGTCGAATGATGGCGCTGTGCGTGGGGGCACTGGCCAGACTCCAATCTCCGCTATTGGCGCGGTTGTTGCCGTTCGTTCAGACCGCAGCGAACGACCGCTGCCCGCCCATCTCGGACATTTGCTGTCCATCCGCGAATGTCTGCATCGGGTCAGAAGCGGGCATGAGCTTCGGAAGCTGCAAGCGATTGGTGAGGCAGCAGTCTGCGCCGTTGCTCTCCCCAAGCCGATGGCAGCGACTTCACCAGAACCTCGGCGGTTAAGCCCGGCGGCGTGCGCCCGTCGAGGATGGCCTCGACGATGTCGGGGGCCAGGAGATTGAGGCGGAGGATTCGCCCGACGTAGGAGGGGTTCATGCGCTCGGCGGCGGCCAAGTCCTGGATGGTGGCGTGGGTGCCGGATTCGAGGAGCCGCTGCCAGCGGTAGGCTCTGGCGAGAGCCTTGACCAGGACACTGTCTGGGCGGGGTGCGAGAGGCATTGCTGGCGTGCCGTCCCGAGTGACGCAGGATTTCCGGCCGCCGCGACGTTTGAAGGTCAGGGGAACGTGGACGGTGATGGTTGTCGGGTCGGCCGATCGGTCGGTTGGAGTGCCTGCGTCACATACTGGTTCAGACGGCGAGCTGCTGCGGGGAACGACGACCGTCTCGATCATGATACTCCGTTCCCGAGACTGACCGACGTCTTGGCCCCGTTGACCTTGGCATTCTGGTCGTCGGCTCGGCTGCTGCCCGCCGGACCCAGAAGCTCACTCACCAGGCGACCAAGGCCACCGACCTTGAGACGGATGGCGATGCCGTCGGGCTGGATGTCCACCCGGTCGACGAGAAGCTGGACGATACGGGCCTGCTCGGCCGGGAAGAGCTCGGACCAGAGGTCATCGAACTGACCGATGGCCCGGCGGACCTCATCTTCGGTGAGGTCGCTCAGGTTCTCCCTTGCTGAGCGCCAGGTCGCGACAATGATCTCGGGCGACTGGAGGAGGACACGCAGCTGGTCGATGACCGCTGCTTCAACATCGCCGGCCGGGACCCGCCTGATGGCCGGGTCTGCTTCCGCGTCGTCGTTGCGTGCCTCCGTTCCTGTATCCCGGATCAGGGACTGACTGACGTAGTAGCGATAGAGCTTCTGCTTGCGCGGAGTGTGGGTCGGCGACATCGCCCGTCCCGAGGAATCGAAGATCAGGCCCTTGAGCAGGGCCGGTGTCTGGGCACGGGTCCGATTACCGCGGGTCCGGGCTCTCACCGCCATGGCGGCATGGACCTTGTCCCAGAGCGCCTTCGTGATGACGGCCTCGTGTTCTCCGGGGTAGGCGGTGCCCTTGTGGACAGCCTCGCCGATGTAGACCCGGTTGTTGAGGAGCTTGTAGAGCTTCCCCTTGTCGAACCGTTTTCCGTATTTGTTGACGATCTCCCTGGCGGCGAGGTCCCGGACGATGGCCGTGATCGATCCGCCTTTCGCCATCCGGTCGAAGATGCGCCGGACCTGCTCTGCCTCGGTCTCGTTGATGACCAGCTTGCGGTCCTCCACGTCGTAGCCATAGGGCGCCCAGCCACCCATCCACATGCCCTTCCTGCGGGAGGCTGCGAACTTGTCCCTTATCCGCTCGCCGGTGACCTCGCGCTCGAACTGGGCGAAGGAGAGCAGGATGTTGAGGGTGAGCCGCCCCATCGATGTGGTCGTGTTGAACGACTGGGTGACGGAGACGAAGGTGACGTCGTTGCGGTCGAAGATCTCGACCAGCCTGGCAAAGTCCATCAGCGAGCGGGAGAGCCGGTCGATCTTGTAGACCACGACGATGTCGACAAGGCCCGCCTCGATATCGGCAAGCAGTCGCTTGAGGGCAGGACGGTCGAGCGTTCCGCCGGAGAAGCCACCATCATCATAGTGGTCCGGTACCAGGACCCAGCCTTCCGCCTTCTGGCTGGCGACAAAGGCCTCGCAGGCCTCGCGCTGGGCGTCGAGGCTGTTGAAGTCCATGTCGAGGCCTTCCTCGGAGGACTTCCGGGTGTAGATGGCACAGCGGCGCTTGGTGACGATCGGGCGAGACGATCTGTCCTGCCGCCGACGGACCGGAGCGTTCACGGCCGCCCCCTCTGGTTCTTGAGGCCGAAGAAGGTCCAGCCGTTCCAGTTGGTGCCGGTGATGGCTCTGGCGATGGCGGAAAGAGACCGATAGGGCTTGCCGAGATATTCGAAGTCGTCGCCTCTGACCGTGACGCAGTGCTCGACGCCGTTGAACTCCCTGATCAGTCGGGTGCC
>NZ_FMXQ01000009.1 GCF_900104485.1 Bauldia litoralis
TTGATATCCCGCAGGTCGCGGCGATTGTCCGAAAGAAACGTTGCGCGCGCAAATTGCTTTGCGATCTCCGGATCGGTGCGGCAGAAGCTGTTGGTCAGTTCTTCGCTGAGGTCAGGTCGGTCCTGGTTGGCCATAATGACTGGCGCCATAGCCTGCGACCAACCCATGTGGTTGTTGTCCATAAAGTCCAGCAACTCGTGGATCTGCGCCTCGCTGAACCCGCCGGTGTAGCCGTCGTCGTCGATGTATCTCGGCGATGGCCCCACCATGATGAGTTCGTCGAAAAGGTCAGGTGCCGTGCGGCTGGCCAGTGCGCCGATCATGGCACTTACGGAATGACCGACGAAGACGCCTCCCTGAATCTCCAGTTCCCGGCACAATTCGACGACATCGTCCGCATAGCCATCAATGGAGGCATATCGATCAGGATCGTAAGCAGACAAGTCGGAACTACCGGCCCCGATATGATCGAACAGGATTGTCTTGTAACTCTCCTCGAATGCGGGTGCCACGAACCGCCACATGTTCTGATCACAGCCAAAGCCGTGGGCGAAGACCATCGGCTTCGACCCAGCACCGCTGACATTCACATTATGAAGGTCTGACCGCATATCCCCCCTAAGACGCGCAATTCCACACAACTATCTCCAAGTTCCAACGCGTCGTTCCTCAAAGGGTTCCACCGCAGCCGGTCCGCCAAAGTTGGAGGTGGTTTCGGCGTCTTCAGCCATCGACCGGCCTTAAGATCGGTCCCCGTTGAAGATGTGGTGAACTGCGACACAACGTCGTCGCAGGAATCGCGAGCGAACGCGCCCGTCAACGCATAATACGCACATCGGTCGCCCGGCGAGAGGATGTCCGCCATCGTGGCGAGTCGATGCAACTCCGACCGGCTTGACGTCGACCCGGCGTTGACCAATAGCTGGCCTGCGCTGATCGCCCCTTCCGGCAAACATCTGCCACCACTCAGGACCGGATCATGTCGGAGGCCTACGGCTCCATCCCCGAGCTGTTCAGCAGAGTTGTCCGATCTCACTCGGCGAAAGAGGCGATCCGCATAGGGCCAGAGAGCTGGACCTACGCGACCCTGGACGAACGAGCCGGTCGGGTGGCGAGGCAGATCGCGGCAGTCGGGCATCCCCGGGATCGGCTGGCGGTGCTCCTTCCCCATGACATCGGCCTCGTCGTCACGATGCTCGCCGCACTCAAGGCGGGGCGCGTTGTCCTCGTCCTGAACCCGAACGATCCGCAGCCTCGTCTTGAGCAACTCATCGCTGATGCGGAACCCGCGGTGATCGCGACGGATGAAGCTGGTGCGCCCCGAGCCAACGCGCTCGCCCCGGAAGGGACACAGGTGCTGCGCATCGACGCCTCTTCGGCAGCGCCGCCGACCGGAGGCCCTGGTGTCCGCCTGTCCGACACGGATCCGGCCTTCCTCACATACACCTCCGGCTCGACAGGACGCCCGAAGGCGGTCGTCCTCCGGCACGACACCGTCGCGCGCAGCGTCAGCGCCAATCTCGATATCTGGGGCGTCGCTCCGGCCGACCGTATTGCGCTGCCGGCCTCCCTATGGGGCGCGCAGGGCAACAATACCCTTTGGACCACCCTGCTCGGCGGGGCGACGGTCTGCGTGTTTCCGGCGGTGGAACGGGGGGTGACCGGCCTCGCGAGATGGCTCGTCGCTGAGCGGATTACCGTGTTTCCGGCCGCGTCGTCGCTGCTTCGTCATTTCGTCCGGACTCTCGACGATCAGGACGCGTTCCCCGACATTCGCCTGATCAAGATCAGCGCCGACTCGGCAACCTGGGACGATATCAGGACGTGCCGCCGATACTTCCCGAACGCCCGTGTCGTGTACGCCATGGGGTCTTCAGAGGTCGGCGGCACGATCGCCTTCCAGATCCTGTCACCGGCCGATCCGACTGGCGACGGGCCCCTGCCGGTCGGCCGCCCGCCGCGAGACCTGGATGTTCGCATCGTCGACGAGGATGGCGAGGAATGTCCTTCGGGTACGACCGGCACGATCAGCGTCCGCTCCCCGGCGCTTTCGGGCGGCTACTGGAAGGACCCGGCCCTGACCGCGCGGCACTTCATCGACCTGCCCGACGGCATGCGGCTCTTTCGCAGCGAGGACCGTGCGTTTGTCGACGCCGAAGGGCTGATCGTCCTGGCCGGCCGGCGAGACTCGACGCACAAGATTCGTGGCCAGCGCACCGACCTTGCCGAGGTCGAACGAGGCCTCGCGAGCCTTCCGGGCGTCCTGGAAGCCGCCGCTGTCGTTAGGCACAGGCCCGGCGGCGAGGCCTACCTGATCGCCTGCATCGTGCCGAGGCCGGGCGGGATGCTCGAGCCGCGGCGTGCGCGAACGGCGGCGCGCGCCATGATGCCGCGCAACCTGGTGCCGTCCCATTTCGTCGTGCTCGACGCTCTGCCCCGCACCGCCAACGGCAAGGTGGACCGGAACGCTCTCCGTGCGATCGAGCCGCCCGGCGCGGAAGAGCATGTCCCCCCGATCACGGGGACCGAGCGCATGCTCGAGCGCCTGTGGGCCCGAGCGTTCGACCTCGACGCTGTCGGCCGAACGGCCGGCTTCCTTGACCTTGGCGGCGATTCCCTGATCGGTGCGGTGATCGCAGCTGACGTAGACGCGGAGACCGGCGTCCAGTTAGCCATCAGCCTGTTCGCCGAAAACACGTCGCTCGGTGACATGGCGGCGATCATCGATCGAACGGCGGACGATCTATCGGAGTCCGACGAGCCTCTGCTTGTGGCCCGCCCGAAGCGGGACCGTTTTCCACTCTCGCCCCTTCAGGCTCCGTTCTGGCGGGCGGCCCAGTCCAAAGGCTATGGCCGCAGGCATGAGCAATCGACCTTCTTTGAGATCCAGGGTCGCCTGGACGAAGGGGCCCTGCAGTCGGCCCTTGATCGTGTCGTCGCGCGTCACGAAAGCCTCCGCACCCGTTTCGAGGTCGCCGGCGACGGCGAACCCATGCAGATCGTCGAGCCTGTCCAACCGCTGCCCCTGCAGCGGATCGACTGTTCGCGCGCCGATGACCCGGATTCGGCCGCGGCGACTGCCATCGCCGAAGAGGCCGGCCCCCCCTTCGACCTGACGGCCGCGCCGCCGATTTGCGCCCTGCTGGTCCGCCTCGCTGACGACCGCCACCTCCTGGTCATGTCGGCGCATCACATCGTGACCGATGCCTTTTCCTGGAATATCTTCGGCAGCGACTTGGCGGAATACTACGCGGCCGAGGTCGAGAGACGACCAGCCAGTCTCGATCCCCTGCCGATCCAGTTTGGCGACTATGCGAGCTGGCAGCGCGAGCGTCACTCGGCCGAGCGGGTTCGCGCCGTTGTCGAACGATGCCGGCGGTCGATCGAGGCGGGCCCGCTACCGCGCATCGACTCGCTCCGCCGCTACTGGAGGAAGGGCGACGATCCATCGTTGAGCAGGCACGAGCCCCACCCGTGGGGCCTCCCGCCCCAGACCATCGACTGCCTCGATTCGCTTGGCCGCGAGCATGCAGCGACCCACTTCATGACCCGCGTCGCTGCAATCGCTCCCGTTCTCTCGGCGCTGACCGGCTGCCAGACGGTGGCCATCTGCAGTATCATGACCGTTCGCCGTCGCGGTATTCTTCAGCGGGTGTTCGGACCGTTCGCCAACACTGTACCGCTGTTCGTTCGTTGCGATCCAGCGGCCACCTTCCGAGACCAGATAAGGCGAACCCGGGCCGAGACGATGGCCGCCCGGGAGACGGCCGAGGTTCCATTCGACGATCTCGTCGCTGCGCTGGCGGCGGAGGGCGTGAAAATGCCGAGCCTGTTCTTCTGGGTTCATACGACCACGCCGACGCCTCCACTTCGAGCCGGGCCGCTCGAGATCGTCCGGCGACCGAGTGTGCATTTGCCCATTCATGGCGTCATCGTCATCCGCCTCAACCACACAAACGAGGAGATCGGCGGTTCGCTGGACTTCGACCCGCGCATCTACGGAGCGAGTGGCATGCACGACATGCTTGAGCGCATAACCCGTTTCGTGAATGCGGCCGCCGCCGATCCCGACGAGCCAGTCGGTCGCCTGATCGATCGTGCCGGCGTCGTCGATTGATCCGCCGGCTCACCACCAACACCGTTATGGTGCCGCGACGAGAAGCGCCTTGAGTGCGTCGACCGTCGGTTCGGGCGTGTTCATGGCCGCCGCGACACTTGCCGCGACGGCGGCGCCCGGTTCGGTATCGAGCTGAAGCCCTCGCTTTACGGCGTCGGCTATGAAATCGGGATCCTGCACCATCGCATCGAAAGCATCCCTGAAGACCTGCAGCACCTCGGGCGCCACCCCGGGCGGCATGCCCAGCGGTCGACCCGTATCCCCCAGGCTGGCGAGCAAGCGAAGCAGGGCGGCATCGTCGCCGTCGATCGGCAGTTCGGTCACCGCCGGAACGTCCGGCAGCAGATCGTTCCGGGTGGTGGCGACCTGCCAGATGACGTTGACCTTGCCTTCCGGCAGCCAGTCGGGGTGCTTCGCGACAAGGGACTCGAGGGACTGCGACATGCCCTCGACCTCTTCCCGCTCGAGTGCGAACGCCATCTCCGAGCTGCCTTCGTAACCCTGGATGATCTTGAACTGCGTCCCCATGCGCTCGTTCACGATGCGCGCCACGATATTGGTGACGTCTATCCCGGGGGTGGCGATCGGCGCCTCGCGGGACATTGCATCGGCGAGCGTCTTGACCGGCGAGGTGTTCCACATCAGCAAGGTGGCGGTGTGGGTCGTCAGCCGGCCGATGTAACCGAAATCCTCCGGCGCGACGTTATCGCCAAGACGTCCGATCAGGCCCTCCAGCGGAAATGGCTGGGGGAAGACGGAGATAACTGTTCCGTCCTTCGGCGCAACGCTCGCGAGAAAGACGCTCGCGCGGTTGCCGCCGCCACCAGGCATGTTTTCGACGATGACCGTGGGTTCACCCGGAAGGTGGCTTCCTAGATGGTCGGCTACTGTCCTTGCCCAGGTGTCGTAGCCGCCGCCCGGACCGAACCCGACGACGATCGTAACCGTCTTGCCAGAGAAATCCGGCGCCTGCGCCTTCGCCGTGGCCTGGCCAAGCAGGAAGGTGATCGCGATGGCGACGACCGCTGCCATCCAAATTTCGGCCAAGCGGGCAGGACGGGTCGCCGCCCCAACCGAAATCTTAGGCATTCCAGGCAAATCAGGCATCGTTGGCATCTCCCGCACGAACCCTGCGCACCGCATGGTCCCAATGTCGCCCGAGACTACCGGTCTGAGCCAAAAGAAAAAAGGCGGGCGCAGAACCTCGATGCAGCTCTGTTCGTTGACAGCGACGCGATGGTGAACCAGCTTCTGGCCAGACTGCTTGCGGACCGGACCGTCAACCGAAGCAGACCCGGAATTGAAGGTTAGGAAAGCCGCGATGTCCCTGGAAGCCTGGCGCAAGCGCCCATACCACCGGCAATGGCTGCGTGATCAAGCCAATGATCTTTTCAGCTTCTTCCAGAACCGCAGCTTCAATCCCGACGGCGGCTTCTTCGATCTCGACGTGACGGGACGGCCGATAACGACAGACAACCCGGTGCGCGGCATCCCCGGCACCGCGCGAATGGTCCACTGTTTCGCCATCGGCAGCCTGCTGGGGCGCCCGGGCTCCGACCCCATTGTCGACCATGGCATGCAGTTCCTGTGGAACCGGCACCGGGACAGCGATCATGGCGGCTACTTCTGGGCGGTCGACGACAACGGTCCGAGCGATTCCCGAAAGCAGGGATACGGCCACGCCTTCGTTCTGCTCGCAGCCTCAAGCGCCAGGCTGGTGGGACACCCACTGGCCGACAGGATGCTGGCCGACGTCACGGAAATCCTCGAGACGAAATTCTGGGAGGAGGGCAGCGGCGCCATCGCCGAGGAGTTCAACGCGGACTGGTCTCCGATTGCCCCTTACCGCGGCCAGAACTCCAACATGCACCTCACCGAGGCCCTGATGGCGGCGTTCGAGGCAACCGCCGAGCGACACTATCTCGACAAGGCCGAGCGCATCGCCGATCTGATCATTCGTCGCCGCGCTGCGGAGAACGGCTACCGCGTCGCGGAGCACTTCGACGACAATTGGCAGCTCGACAAGACGTATCGCGGCGACCAGATGTTCCGGCCTCCCGGCACCACGCCAGGCCACTGGCTGGAGTGGTCGCGCCTCATACTGCAACTGTGGTCCCTCGGGGGCGAACGGATGGACTGGATGCCGGCTGCGGCAGAAGCGCTGTTTGCGCAGGCAGTCGCGATAGGCTGGGATGAAACAAGGGGCGGGTTCTTCTACAACCTCGACTGGAATGACAGCCCCGACCTGCCGCTCAAGCTCTGGTGGCCGGCCGCCGAGGGTGCTGGCGCCGCAGCGTTTCTATGCGATCACAGACCTAGCGCCTTCCATGAACAATGGTATCGCAACATCTGGGACGTCATCGCGCGACACTTCATCGACGACGAGCGAGGCGGCTGGCACGAGGAACTCGACGAGGAAATGCGTCCGAGCCACACCCTGTTTGCCGGCAAGGCCGACATCTACCACGCCCTGCAGGCCTGCCTCATTCCGCTCTATCCCTCGACGGGCAGCCTTACCCGGGCGCTGGTGAACGAGCTTGATGCAAGAGTTCCAGGGATGCCCCAGCATCCTCAATAGGCGAGGAGCGAGTTCCTGCCTTCTGCCCGCGGCATACCCCTGATCACGCGGCTATGGCCAGGCTCATAAAGGCGCGGTGCAACACGCAGATCATTCCGCCGGGCGCGCGGCCTGGGTCTTGACCTCGTGGAGCGGACGTCCATCGCGCTCGAAGGCGGTGACGTTGCCGATCGTTGTCTCCGCGATGGCGGCCAGCGCCTCCTCGGTGAAGAAGGCCTGATGACCAGTGATCAGCACGTTGGGGAAAGTCAGGAGGCGAGCAAAGACATCGTCCGGGATAATCCGGTTCGACAGGTCCTCGAAGAACAGGTCGGTCTCTTCCTCATAGACGTCGAGCCCGAGGCTTCCGATTGTACCGTCCTTGAGGCCGCGAATGACCGCGCGGGTGTCGATGACTTCGCCGCGGCTCGTATTGATCAGCATGGCGCCGCGCTTCATTCGGGCAAGCGCGGGCCCGTCGATCAGTTGATGTGTCGCGGGAGTCAGAGGGCAATGCAGTGAGATGACATCGCTTTGCGAGAGGAGTTGCTCAACGGATAGATAGTGGACGCCCAGCGCCTCGCATGTGGGGTTCGGCGCGGGATCGTGAGCGATCACCCTGCAGCCGAAGCCGGTCATGATCCGGGCCACCACTTCGCCGATCAGCCCGGTACCAACGATGCCTACCGTCTTGCCGTTGAGGTCGAAGCCAAGCAAACCGTCGAGCACGAAATTGCCCTCGCGCACCCGGTTGTAGGCGCGGTGAGTCTTGCGGTTCAGCGTCAGGATAAGGGCAACGGCATGTTCGGCCACGGCATGGGGCGAATAGGCCGGCACCCGGCCAACGGCGATGCCGGCCGCTTCGGCGGCGACGAGATCGACGTGGTTGAAGCCGGCAGAGCGCAACGCAAGCAGGCGAACGCCCTGACTGCCCAGCTGCTCGACGACCTCCTCACTCACCGTATCGTTGACGAAGACGCAGACCGCATCCGCACCCTTTGCCAGCGACGCCGTCTCAGCGGTCAGCCGGGGTTCGAGGAAGGACAGCCGATGGGCGCCATCTTCATTGGCTCTTTCCAGGTATCGCCGATCGTGCGGCTTGGTGCTGAAGACGGCGACGCGCATGGGGACTTCTCCTGAAAGCCGATCGCGGCTATGGCCCTCTTATCCGGGATGGGCAGTTGGCGGAACCGCTGTCCTGGCTGAGTGAGCAACTGCCTCGGGTCGTGCTTGATGCGCATTCGAGATCAGCCGGCGTCGGCAGGTTTGTGACGGGTCGGGGCGGCGAAGGCGTTCGTCAAGAAACCCGGGCCAGCTGACAATAACACCGCGCCTGTCGGGCGCGCCCGACTTCTGGTTCACGACCAGAGCCCAGACGGCGCTCTTCAGTTTACAGGTGCGGGTTGCGCGGTTTGTACCGCTCCACCAGGTCCCGGTTGTTCTCCGCCGCGCCCGGCATGTTCGAGCTGCGGAAAATGGGCGGAGGCCCATCGGTTGCCAGTTGGCTGGCGACCTCGGCGAACAGGGCCTGCAGGAGCGCGGCGCCGATCGCGGTCGATCCCGGACCGGCCTTCAAATCCGTCCCGGGTAGCGAGACCAGCGCGTCGCCGGGCGGCAGGCCGTTGTCGAGAACGATCGTCGCGATTTCGGCGAGGATCGGCCGGCCCTTGGCCGATGCCTGCGAATAGGCGCGCGAGGTCA
The DNA here is from genome assembly GCF_900104485.1 of Bauldia litoralis. Lineage (GTDB taxonomy): Bacteria > Pseudomonadota > Alphaproteobacteria > Rhizobiales > Kaistiaceae > Bauldia > Bauldia litoralis. The sequence continues at coordinate 8,376 of NZ_FMXQ01000009.1, forward strand.
GGGCAATCACTGTCACACCGGCGTCGCTGGCAATTTGCGCCGCCTCGACCGGCACCGCGTTGACGCCGGAGTTGGAGATGACGATCAGCACGTCCTTCGGACCGATCGGATATCGGTCGAGAACGTCCGCGGCCACGCCGGTCATCCGCTCGCGCTCGCCTGATGCGATCGCGCTCTTGTGGAGCATCAGCTCTTCGTCGAGCACGGGAACGGTGTAGGCAGGGCCGCCGGCCCGGTAGTGCAGGTCCAGCCCGAGCAGATGCGAATGGCCGGTGCCGAAGACATAGGTCAATCCACCGGCACGACAGGACGCGACGACTGCCTCAACGGCCGGCCCGAGCTGAGCGACCATTTCAGGCTCCGTCAGAAGGCGCGCGACATCAGCCAGGTATCTGGCGGCGGTTTCCATTCATTCGTCTCCAGTTCAAGTCGCGTCTTCATCACGAAGACGTCGCGGCAACAAAACGAACGACCATGTTGGAACGTGCGGCCGTGTGTGTCGCGCGTCGTTGGGAAAATTTCGAGAACCGCCGCTCCGACCGCGAGCCTGAGCGGCAGCGCCACGGCTATACCGCTCGTCCCGGAAGCCGTCAAAGATCGAGCATCCGATCCCTTGCCTCGGCGTAGCGGGATCGGGCGGCGCGCCAGGCTTCCCTATCGTTACCGCGCGGCTCGTATGTCTGTCCGCCGGTTGCGGCGACCGCTGACGCTTCGACGACGGTCGCGAACGAGCCGAGCGCGGTCGCGGCGAGGAAAGCCGCGCCTTTTGCGCCGAACTCGCTGCCTTCCGGCACGATGACCTGTCGTCCCGTCACTTCCGCGATCATCGCACACCAGATGGCGTTGCGGCCGCCGCCGCCGGTCAGCAGGATCGGCGCGTCGGTTGGCGCCGACAGAAGGTCGCAGAGATCGGCGATCGAAAACACGACGCCCTCGAAAACACTGCGGATAAGCGACTCCCGGCCATGGATCGGCGAAAGCCCGGCGAAGCTGGCCCGCGCCGCGGCGTCGTTGACCGGTGCGATGATGCCGCTTTCGCTGAGGTAAGGCAGGTAGACGACACCATGCGCGCCGACCGGCTGCGACTCGGCCATTGCGGTCAGCCGGGTGAAGAGGTCCGGCTGCATGGCGATGTCCGGGCAGAGCAGGTCGGCCGCCCAGTCGAGATTGAGCGTCCCGGCGACGTTGACCATCGCCCTGAACCAGTGACGCTCAGGCAGCGAAAAGAGGACTCCCACATCGAGTGGTTCGAAGACCGGCCGGTCGGTACACAGCCCCATGATGCATGTGGTGCCGAGAAGCCCTGTGATGGCGCCAGGCCTGAGTCCGCCGGCGCCGATCACATTGGCGATGACGTCGCCTGAGCCGGTTGCGACCGGCAGTCCCTCGGGCAGGCCTGTCGCGGCCGCGGCCTCGGCGGTCACATGTCCCGCGATCGCAGCCGACGGCAGGACTCTCGGGAAAAGGTCCGCATGCGGCGTCAGCCCGAAGAGCTCGATCAACGTATCGCTTCGCGTCTGGGTGACGGCGTCGCCCGGTGCCACCGCGGCTTCGCTGCTGTCGGCGGCGAGCTCTCCTGTGAGTTTGAACCGGAGCCAGTCCTTGTAGGAAACCACGGCCCTGGCGCGTTCCATTGCCGCCGGTTCCTGCTCCAGCAGCGCGGCGGTGAGCGGCAACGTGCAGCCCTGCTGCATGGCCGCACCGGATATCTTGAAGATCTCGGAGAACAGATCCGGTCGCGCCGCCGTCATGCGATCGATAAGCCCCTGGGCGCGATTGTCCTCCCAGTTCATGCCGGGAAAAACCGGGTTGCCGTCGTGACCAACCACCCAGGCGCCGACCATCGCCCCGGCGATTCCAATTCCCGCGATCTGCCCCTCACCGGCCGCGGCGGCGCTTGCCTCGGCGATCACCCGGCAGGCGGCCCGCCAGGCTACCGCAGGGTCGGCCTCGACACGGCCAGACTCTGATCTGGCAAGAGGTGTTCGCTCGGACCGGACTGCGATCATCCGCCCCGTCCGATCGAAAACCGCCGCCTTGCAAACCGACGATCCCGCGTCGAGTCCGATGAAAAGGTCTGTCATGACGTGGTCCGAAGGCTGAAGGAGATGGTTGCAGCGGGAGAGGCGTGACGACATCGCCTGCGCGGCGGCAAGCGTCGATCGACTTTCGCCAGAGATGACCGCCGCCGTCAACGCGTGCGTCGCGTGCGCCTGCTGGAGCGGGAAGCCGGCGAGTCCTCGACTGGCCGATCGTCTTCAGCAATCTCGGCGGCTCGCTCGCGTTCATGACGACCTCTAACCAAGCTTGTGTGACAGCCACCCTCGAAGCGGCGTGCGTCACAGACGTGGCAACAACCATCAGCGGGGCGGCCGGGCGACGCCAACAACCCTGTCGATCGGCTGCCATGCCCCGAAGGCCAACGGTTTTTTTGGGGGGAGAAACGTTTTGGCAGTCGTTCCAGCGCCTGAAACGGACGCGAATTGACAAACTAAACGTTCTGCTGCAAACGGTTTGGCCTGCTCGGGGAGAGGGATTGTGAGGGCATTCCAGGGTCATGACCTGACCGTCGGATCACCGGTGTCATGCGTGGCTGCAAAGCTATGCAGCCGCCCCTGCTTGCCTGGGTCAAGCCGGATTTCTCGCGTCGCGCCGATGCGTAACCTCTACAATATCGACCGTCGGTGGATGGCGGCCTGATGGTTCAGGACGTGGATCACGGCATCGCGCTCCAGATGAGCGCCATTTCAAAATCCTTCCCCGGGGTGAAGGCTCTTGACGGCGTGAACCTGACGGTACGCAAGGGCGAGGTTCATGCGATCGTCGGAGAAAACGGGGCGGGCAAGTCCACGCTCATGAAGATTCTCGCCGGCTTCTATCACCCCGACCGGGGGTCGATCGAGGTCATGGGCACGCCCATCGGGGTCATGAATCCGCGCGAGGCGCGCGATCTCGGAATCGGCATGATCTACCAGGAACTGAATCTCGTTCCGGATCTGACCGTTGCCGAGAATATCAGCCTCGGCGCGATGCCCCGGCGCGGCCCGTTCGTCGATTATCGTTCGCTCGCGGCAAACGCCAAGGCGGTCCTGAAGGAACTGGATGCCGACATCGATGTCGGGACCCGCGTCGGCAACCTGTCGCTGAGCCAGCAGCAACTCGTCGAGATCGCAAAAGTGGTCTCCCGAAACCCCAGCATCGTCGTCTTCGATGAGCCGACGTCATCGCTCGGCGACAAGGAAACGCGCATCCTCTTCAACGTCATCAAGAGGATGCGTGAATCCGGAATTGCCATTCTCTATATCAGCCACCGCCTTCAGGAGGTCATGGAGATTGGTGACCGGGTCACCGTGCTTCGAGACGGAAGCAACATCGAGACGCGCGACGTCGCTGGCATCACGCCGGACGAGATGGTGCGACTCATGGTGGGCCGCGATCTGACGGAAATGTTTCCCAAGCTCGATCTGAGCATCGGCGATCCGGTGCTGAGCGTCACCTCGCTCGGCCGCGCCCATCAGTTCGAGGACATCACGCTGGATGTGCGCGCCGGCGAGATCGTCGGCCTTGCGGGGCTTGTCGGCTCGGGCCGGACGGAAGTGGCCCGGGCCATCTTCGGGCTTGACCCCGCCGAGAGCGGGGAAATCAGGGTACGCGGCAAGGCGGTGCGCATTCGGAGCCCGCGCGAGGGTGTGTCAGCGGGGATTGCGCTCGTTCCCGAGGATCGGAAGCGCGAGGGCATCGTCCCCGATCTGCCGGTACGCGAGAACTTCACCCTTCCCCTGATCGGACGGATCACCCGGTTCTTTCTCATCCTCGCCGGCCGCGAAAGGGCGACCGTGCAGGCGTTTGCTGATCGGCTGAACCTGAACCCGCCCCGCATCGAGCGACCGATGGGGACCTTCAGCGGCGGCAACCAGCAGAAGGTGGTTCTCGGGAAATGGCTGCTCGCGAAACCGGAGGTTCTGATCCTTGATGAACCGACGCGCGGCGTCGACGTTGGAGCCAAGGCCGACATCCACCGGATCATCGGCGAGTTCGCCGAATCCGGCGGAGCGGTTCTGATGATCAGTTCGGAGCTGTCTGAACTCCTTGCCGTGTGCGACCGGATCTTCGTGCTTCACGAGGGCAGCATGGTCGCCGAAATTCCCCGCCAGTCCGCGACCGAAGAATCCGTGATGCGCGCTGCTACCGGTCAAGTATACGCATGAGCCTTGTGAAGTCCGATCCGAATCCTGGGCCAGCACCTGCGGGCACGCTTACCGCGGGCTCGGTGCTCAGTGTGCTCAGTATCCCCCTGGCGATCGTAGCGTTGATGGTTCTGGGCAGCTTCGTATCGCCCTCCTTCCTCACCGCCCGCAATCTCGTCAACATCCTCAACGCCTATTCCGCGGTTGGCCTTGCGGCGATCGGAAGCACCTTCGTCGCGGTATGCGGGGGCCTCGCTGACCTTTCGATCCCCGCCAATGTGGCGATGGGCGCCCTGGTGGCGCTCGGCGCGCAGACGCTGGTCGGGCCTGTGGCGGCCGCGCTTCTCGGCATTCTCGTCGCCTCCCTCGGCGGCCTGGTGAACGGGGTGCTCATCGGCTACGTGCGCATCAATCCGATCATCGTGACCCTTGGCTCGGGCTTTCTCCTGCTCGGGCTCAGCCAGTTGCTGGTCGGCGGGGGCATCGTCTACTCGGAGCCCAGCGCGTTTGGCAGCTTCGTCGCCGGCAATCTCCTCGGCGTGCCCGTTGCCGTGTGGACCTTCTTCGTGGTCGCCCTGATCCTGCACATCGTGCTGTCGCGCACCCCCTTCGGGCGCTGGAATTTCGCCGTCGGCGGCAACTACGAGGCCAGCGCCGCCAGCGCCGTCCCGGTGCGCTTCACCAGAGCGGCGGCATTCGTGCTCACCGGCTTGCTTTCCGGGATGTGCGGCGTGCTTATCGCGCTGAGCATCGGACAGGCCCGGCCAATCATCGGGGCGGGCTACGAGTTCGTCGCCATCTCGGCGGTGGTTCTCGGCGGCACCAGCCTTTTCGGCGGGCGCGGCAGCATCCTTCGAACGGTCGGCGGCGTGATCATCCTTGCGCTCATCAGCAACCTCATCGTGCTGATCGGCTTGCCGACCCCGTCGACCGGGCTCGCGACCGGAACCATCATTCTCCTGGTGGTCGCGGTCGATGCCTATCTTCGGCGCAGGACGGGTGCCGAGTGATGCGATTGAACATCGGGACGATCGGCAACGTCGTAGTCCGCTACCGCCTGCTCGTGATGCTCGCGGCAGTAGCGGTCTTCGGCGGTTGGACGCTCGACGACTTCCTGACCCTGACCACCCTTCAGTCGATCCTCGACCGGGCCGCGGTCGTGGGCTTCCTCGCCCTGGGTTTAACGCCCATCCTCATTGCCGGCCAGATCGACCTGTCGATTGGCTCGATCATGTCGCTGGCCGCCTATGCCACCATCGCCCTTCAGCCCGACCTGGGCAACGTGCCTGCCGCTTTCATCGGACTGGGCGTCGGTATCCTGGCGGGGGTGGTCAATGCGCTGGCCGTCGTGGTGTTCAAGGTCACGTCGCTCGTCGCGACGCTCGCCACCCTGCTGATAGGGGCATCGCTCGCTCTCCTGATCTCGAACGGCCAGCCCGCCAGCTCGGCGGATCCGCTCTTCGGCCTTTTCCTGACGGATAATTTCCTCGCCATCCTCACGCCGAGGTCCGTCCTGTTCATCGGCGCGGCCCTGCTCATGTTCGTCTGGCTCAAGGGGACACCGAGTGGGCGCAATCTCTATGCGGTCGGCAGCAGCATGCCGGCCGCAATCTCCGCCGGCATCAACGTCAACGGCTACATCGCCGGGGTGTTCGTGCTTTCGGGCTTCTGCGCCGGCGCGGCCGGGGTGATCCAGGCGCTGAGCAGCGCCACCGGATCCCCCATTGCCGGCTCGGTGTTGCTGATCCCCGCCATCACGGCGGTCGTCATCGGCGGCACCCGGCTCGAGGGCGGGCGCGGCTCCTCGCTCGCGACGCTTGGCGGCGTGGTTGCCCTTGGCGCGCTCACGACGCTGTCCGAATACAACGGCGTCCCGTCCTACACGCAGGCTGTCTATACGGGCCTGATCCTGATTCTGCTCATTACGCTCGACCGGATAGCGGGCGGCGATGAGGGAAAGACGACCCGCACGCTGAGAAGCGCCGCGGTAGCTAAGCAAACACAACAAGGAGGAACTTCATGACCATCCGTCGGAACTTTCTGATCGGGGCGGCGCTGTCCGCTCTTGCTGTCGCGGTTGCCGGTCCTGCCGCCGCCGCCAGCGTCGAGGGCAAGTCGATCTGCTACATCACGGCTGCCAACTCCCATTTCTACGTGACGCCCACCAACGAGGGCGCCCAGGCTGCCGCCGATGCGGCTGGCGTGGAGCTGACGATCGTCAGCGAGGAGTTCTCACCGCAGACCGGCGCGGACCAGCTCAACAGCTGCGTTTCCCGCAAGGTCGACGGCATCCTGCTGTGGCCGCTCGACGCGAACAGCTACCTGCCGGGCCTCCTCAAGGCGAAGCAGGCCGGCATCCCGGTCGTCGCGATCGACACCACGGCGGGCGAAGAGTCGATGAAGCTCATCGCCTCCTTCGTCGGCGCGGACAAATACGGCCAGGGCCAGATCAGCGCCAAGCAGATGGGTGAGGCCCTTGGCGGCGAGGGCGACATCATCATCCTTGCTGGCCAGGCAGGCAACAACACCACCATCATGCGGACGGACGGCTTCCTCGCCGACAAGCCCGACGGTATCAATGTCCTCGCCACGGTGAATGCCGACTTCGACCAGCAGAAGGCGCTGGTGGCTTCACGCGACCTGATCACCAAGTTCGGTGACCAGATCGACGGCGTCTACGCGGAAGACGACGCGATGGCCGCTGGATTCCTCCAGGCGCTTGAGGAGAGCGGTCTCGACATCAAGCCGGTCGTCCTCGGCATCGGCGGCATGAAGATGGCCTTCGACGCCATCAATGCAGGCCAGATGAGCAGCACGATCATGCAGCCGCCGTTCGAGAACGGTCGGCTCGCCATCGAGACGCTTACCAAGGTGATGGCCGGCGAGACGGTCGACGCGGTGGTTCCGCTTGAGAACACCGTTGTCACCAAGGACAACATCGGCGACTACGAGCCGGCGTTCTAAGCCACGAGCGGTCTAAAAAAGGCGGCCGCCGACCAGACCTGAGGGTGTGAGTCGGCGCCCGCCACACAAGGGCAGATGCCCGGAATGACTCGGGATTAAGGGAGCGTACGGACATGCTGTATCGCAAGCTCGGCAACACAGACATCGAGATTTCGGCGGTCAGCTTCGGCACCGGTTCGCTCGGGGAGCTCTTCGGGCCGCTGGACGAGGGCGATGCCCTCCGGCTGGTCGATGAGGCCATCGATTCCGGCATCAACTTCATCGATACGTCGCCCTTCTATGGAAGCGCGGAGTACCGGCTTGGCAAGGCCCTGCCGGGCAAGCGCGACAAGGTCATCCTGGGAACCAAGGCGGGCCGATACGGGGTGACCGATTTCGACTATTCCGCCAGGCGGGTTCGGGAAAGTGTCGAGACGAGCCTTCGGCTGATGAACACCGACTACCTCGATATCCTCCAGCTTCATGACATCGAGCATGTGCCTTTGGAGCGCGTCCTGAACGAGGGCTATGCCGCCCTGGCCCAACTCCGCGACGAGGGGAAATGCAGGTATGTCGGGATGACCGGCTATCCGCTGGCGACCATGCGTCGCGTGATGACAGACGTCGATCTGGATGTGCTCCTCACCTATGCCCACGGAACCCTGCTCGACAACTCGATTGGCGACCTGCAGACCCTGGCGCAGGAGAGGGGTGTCGGGTTGATCAATGCGGCCGCCTTGACCCTGGGTCTGCTGTCCCCGGGTGGATCGAATGTCAGTTTCTTCGAGCACCCGGCCTCTGCCGCCATCCAACAGTCGGCCGCGAAAATGATCGCGCTCAGCAAGCAGCGCGGCGTCGATCTGGCCTTCATCGCCAACCAGTATGCGATACAGGAATCGGGATGTGCGACGACCGTGGTCGGTGTCGGCAAGAGCCGGCATCTGGCGTCGGCAGTCGACGCTGTATCGACGCCGATCGATGCCGGGCTTCTAGCTGAATTGCTCGCCCTCCGTCCCGCGGAAGACGAGCGTCAATGGATCAGCGGACTTCCGGAGAACAATTGAGTCCGGGGATCGGCGCCGGCCGCCCCTCCGTGGCAGAAATGCAGCTGCGCTGGGCCTGGTATTGAAGCCGCGGCGCGCCTTTCGCCGTCCGGTTCGCTGAAGCTGCGGGGGCGAATTGAAGTGACATCGGCAATGCGATCAGCGTCAATCGCCGCAGGAATCCTTGACGTACCGAATAGCGGCAGCTGACCCCTCCGAGGAAAAGCTGATGCGCTTGTCGAAATAGGCAAGGTCGATCGCCGACGACGCCGAGGCCAGGGCGTCCCGCAGCGCATCGAACGGCAGTTCCTGCCCCATGGCATAGGCGACGATGCCCTCGGTTAAGGACCGGTCATCGAAAACAAACGCCACATTGCCGATCTCGACGCCGTCAATGCCGAAGATTGCCGGCACGTCGGGCGCATAGGACGCGTCGTCTTCCCAGTCGATCGGGGACTCGACATGGATGTCCCACCGACCAGGCACGATGCACTGCACCACCAGGTAATAGTCCTCGGCGGCGTCGGACTGGGTCGCCGTGTATGAGACGATGACCCCGGTATCGAACTTGTCGGTGTTCCACGGGGCCGCCGAGCAAAGGCTGGTCGAAGCCAGCGTGATGGCAAGCGTCGCAAGGCCGAGTTTGGTGTGCGGCATGTTCATTCCCATTTCTCCCGGGATCATTGCCTGAGACATCCGCCGCGTCCACCAGCTCTGGCTGACGTCTCGCGGCGCTGACGCAGAGCCTTCATTCTCCACATGCTCGCCGCCTCGCCGAGAAGCGCGATGGCCGATCTTGCTCTGACAAAATGATGGTAGCATTGCCGCGGAAGCGGATCCGCTTCCGCAAAAATCGATATTGCAGCACAGACTCAAGGGCCTGTTGACCTGATTTAAGAGGCTTGGCCACAGCCAGACTTGAGGGTAGAGCCTGCTCTCTAATACCGTCATTTGACTAGCTACCCACGGAGGAGACAACAATGAAAAGACTGGGAATTCACAGCTTCGTCTGGACCGGCGGATCGACGAAAGAGGAGCTTGATGAGGCGATCGAGAAGACGCATTCGCTCGGTTACGAGTTGATCGAATTCCCACGTCTCGACCCGAAAAAATTCGATCTCGACTGGCTCGCCAAGCGTTTGGGCGACGCCGGATTGCAGATCGTTGTCACGATGGGGCTTCCGTTCAACGGCGACATCTCCAGCGAGGACGACGATGCCGTGCGTTTTGGTGAGAAGATTCTCGGAGAAGCCGTGGCCGTGACGCGCGATCTGGGCGGAGCGAAGCTTGGCGGCATTCTCTATTCGGCCCACGGCAAGTTTCTGACCATGCCGACGGAAAAGGGCCGCGCCAACAGCGTCGGTGTGATGCGGACCATTGCAGAGAAGGCCAAGGCGGCCGGAGTCACCATCAACCTGGAAGTGGTCAATCGCTTCGAGTCGAACCTGCTCAACACGACGGCGCAGGGGCTCGCCTACATCCGTGACGCGGGAAGCGACAACATCTATCTCCACCTCGACACGTTTCACATGCAGATCGAGGAAGCCGACCCCGCGCAGGCGATCCTGACCGCCGGAGACAAGCTCGGCTATTTTCACTTCGGCGAAAGCAATCGCGGATTCCTCGGTGCGGGAACGATCGACTTCGAGCCGATCTTCGATGCGCTGGTTGCCATCGACTACCAGGACGACGCCGCCTTCGAGTCGTTTTCGTCCGAGGTCGTCGACAAGGACCTGTCGATCGTCGCGGGTATCTGGCGCAACACCTGGAAAGACAATGTCGAGGTTGCCCGACACGCCAAGGCGTTTATTGAAACGCGCTACGCGGAAGCACGACGCAAGGCGGCTATCGCTCGTACGCCCTGAGCGGTCAGGCGGCGCGCGTCGAGCCGCGCTCGACGAGCGTCGCCTGAATCACGATCCGGATTTCCCCGGCGGAGGCGTGTTTCTCCGTCGTGGATTTCACGATCTCCAGCGCCTTGTCCACCATCAAGGGTGCGTTCTGCGCGAAGGTCGTCAGATCATACGCCGCCCACGAGGCTTCGGGGATGTTATCGAAGCCGGCTACCATGACATCCTCCGGCGCGCGCATGCCCAATTTCGTCCGGATCGCATCGATGGCGCCCATCGCCATGAGGTCGTTGGCGCAGAAGATCGCGTCGGGGATGGAGTGCCTGTCGGAGGCGAGTTCCTGCGCCGCGCGAAAGCCTCCCTCGTAGCGGAAATCTCCCGTCGCGATCTTCAGGTCGTTCACGCCCTGCTCGGCGAGGCCCTTCCGGAATCCTGCGAGGCGCTCTTCGTGAGCCGGACTGCCGCTCGGGCCGGTGATGTAGCCGAAGGACTTTGCTCCACGCTGAACGAACAGGTCCGCGAGCGTGACGGCCGCTGCTTCATTGTCACACGAGACCGAGGACACCCACTCGTTCTTGACCGGTGTGTTGAAGGTAATGACCGGAATCTTGAACCGGGCGAGTTCGTCCGCGGCCCTCGGCGACAGGATCGCCAGCGCGCTGACGATCGCGTCCACCCGGTAGCTTGCCAACCTCGGAATGACCGCATCAAGGGTGTGGCCGCTGTCGACGTGCACGAGCAGCACCTGATGCCCGATCGCCTGCAGCTTGACCGTGAATTCCTCGAGCACCCCGGCATAGAATGGATTGTACATGCCGCCGATGACGATCGCGACGAGGCGGGACCGGTGGCCGAGCATGATCTGCGGGATCATGCTGGGTCGGTAGCCAAGCGTCTCGGCCGCGGCCAGGACTTTCTGCCGTGTTTCCGGAGACACGCTGCTGCCGGGTCTGTAGGTGCGCGAGACAGCCGATTGGGAGACCCCGGCGAGGCGGGCAACGTCCGTCGAAGATGCGTAGCGCCGCACGGCACACTCCCCAGATTGTAATCTCGCTGTCCAGTTTCGGAGCGAAGGGTCATCCGCCCGGGGCATCCAGATACCCGCTCTTGACCATGCAAGCAAATCGTGACTAGCTAGTCATGCTTAGCTAGTCACAACGGTCGGGAGGGGCCGGACCGGCTAATTGATGACGTGACAGGGGGAGAACCATGGATCTCGGTCTTAAAGACAAGGTCGCCGTGATTACCGGCGGCAGCGTTGGCATCGGTCTCGCGGTTGCCGAGGGTCTGGCGGCCGAAGGCGCGCATCTGGTCCTGGCGGCGCGTCAGGCGGACCGGGTCGCGGACGAGGCGGCCCGCGTCGCCAAGGTCCATGGCGTCCGCGCCGTCGGCGTGGCTTGCGATGTTGCGACGGCCGAGGGTTGTTCAGCGCTGGTCGCAGCGACCGAGGAGGCGTTCGGCGGTGCCGACATCCTCATCAACAACGCCGGTACCGGGTCCAACGAGACCATCCAGGAAGCGCCGGACGACAAGTGGCAATATTATTTTGATCTGCACGTCATGGCGGCGGTGCGCCTCGCCCGTGGACTGGTGCCGTCGATGAAGACGCGCGGCGGCGGCGTGGTTCTCCACAACGCCTCGATCTGCGCCGTCCAGCCGCTCTGGTACGAGCCGATCTACAACACCACCAAGGCGGCGCTGATGATGTTCTCAAAAACGCTGGCGACAGAGGTGGTCGGCGACAACATCCGTGTCAACTGCGTTAACCCCGGCCTGGTCCTCACGCCCGACTGGGTCAAGACCGCCAAGCAATTGACCGCTGATTCCGGCGGCGACTGGGAGGGCCATCTTCAGGGCGTCGCCAACGAATATGCGGCGATCAAGCGCTTCGCCACGCCGGAGGAAATGGCACATTTCTTTGTGTTCCTCTGCTCGAACAAGGCGACCTACAGCGTCGGCTCGAGTTATTTCGTCGACGGCGGCATGCTGAAAACGGTGTAGCGTCGTGACCGATGTGTCGCCATCGCCCGCCCTCAGGGTCGAAGGGATAACCAAGACCTACGGTTCATCCCGGGCCTTGTCCGATGTTTCCTTCGAAGTCGCGAAGGGCCGCGTTCATGCGCTGGTCGGCGAGAATGGCGCCGGCAAGTCGACCTTGGTCAAGATCGTCACCGGGATCATCGGCGCCGACCATGGCAAGGTGTTTCTCGGTGGCAAGCCGGTTCGATTCCACAATCCGGTCGACGCGCGCCGGGCCGGCCTCGCGGCCGTCTACCAGGATCCGAAGCTCTTTCCGCATCTCGATGTTGCCGAGAACATCACCATGGGCAACGCACCGGTCGGTCGGTTCGGCATGCTCGACCGCAAGCAGATGTATGCGCTGTCGCAGGCCGCTTTTGACGAACTTGGCGTGTCGCTCGATCCCCATGCGCTGACCGCCGGACTGTCGGTTGCCGAATTCCAGTTCGTCGAGATCGCTCGGGCGATTATCAGCGACCTGCAACTGCTTATCCTCGACGAGCCGACATCGGCACTGACGCCGGCGGAGGTCGAGAAGCTCTTCCGCATCGTCCGCGATCTCCGCGATCAGGGTAAGTCGGTGATGCTGATCACTCATCGCCTTGAGGAACTCGACCTCATCGCTGACGATGTAACGATCCTTCGCGATGGGGCGCATGTCGGGACTTATCCGGTCAGCGAGGTCACCCGCGCCGATATCGTCCAGAAGATGGTTGGCCGTCCGCTGGATAGCCTCTTCGCCCAGCGCACGCCCGGCAACGCCGGTGCCGAGGCCTTGCGCGTCGAAGGACTCGGGCTCGCCGGCCAGTTTTCCGATGTCTCCTTCTCGATACGTGCTGGCGAGATCGTCGGGATGGCGGGCCTCGTCGGGTCTGGCCGATCCGAAATCGCGCAATCCTGCTTCGGCATGACGCCGCCGTCGCGGGGCGAGGTCTATCTCAACGGCAAGCGCGTCAAGCCGCGTTCGCCGCGGCAGATGCTGGGGCTGGGCCTTGCCTATCTGCCGGAGGACCGTGACGCCCAGGGCCTGATTATGGCGGAATCGATCATGGCCAACGTCACCCTGCCGATCGTCGGCGAACTCGCCCGTCTCGGGGTGCTCGACACCGCGGCCCAACGCGCTGTCGCCGAGGAAGCCCTGGCCACCTACGACGTGCGCGCCACGGGGATCGACCAGATCGTGTCGCTGCTTTCCGGTGGAAATCGTCAGAAAGTCGCTTTCGCCAGATGGCTGGCGACGAAGCCCAGCGTTCTGATCCTTGACGAGCCGACACACGGCATTGACGTCGGCTCGAAGGCGCAGGTCCATCATATTATCGCCAGGCTTGCCGACACCGGCCTCGCCATCCTCGTGATCTCTTCCGACCTCCCGGAAGTTCTCGCCATCAGCGACCGCATCCTGGTCATCGCCGAAGGCGAACTCGTCGATGACATCGAGGCAGCGACCGCCACCCAGGAGACGATCATGATGGCCGCCACCCGAAGCACGGGGGAGACGGTCAATGTCGGCTGAGAACGCCGTGATCGCCGCGGCCGCGCCGCGCCGGAGTTTCGGTCGGTTTGCGTTGAAGCTTCGCGTCAGCGGCGTGGTTGCCTTCCTCGTGATCCTCGGTGCGATCTTCGCGGTCCTCTCGCCGCAATTCCTCAATGCACAGAACCTGAGCGCGATCGTCTCGAACGCGGCGATCCTGTCGATCGTCGCAGCCGCACAGGCGGTTGTTCTGATCACTCGGAACCTCGACGTTTCGGTTGGCTCGATCATGGGATTTGCGGCGTATCTGACCGCGGACTTTGCCGCCCAGCATCAGGGCATTGGCCCGATTCTGATCCTCATGCCGATGATCATCGGCGGCATGCTTGGCGCGTTGAACGGGCTGCTGGTCGCCTACGGCAAGGTATCGCCGCTGATCGCCACCCTCGGCACCATGTCCATCTATCGCGGGCTCACCTATCTCTACGCGCGAGGCCAGGAAGTCACCTCCAACATGCTGCCGCGCTGGATGCTTGAGACCGTCGACCTGCGCGTCGGCGGTTTTCCGGTTCTTGTCATCCTGGCGGTCGTCGTTGTTGCCATTCTCGGCGCGTTCCTGAGGTTCTTCCCGGTCGGTCGGCGCATCTACGCGGTCGGCTCCAATCCGGTCGCCAGTGCCTATTTCGGCCTTCGTACAGAACGGATCGTCCTGCTCGCCTATGTCATTTGCGGCGTTCTTTGCGGACTCGCCGGTTTTCTCTATGCGGCGCGCGTCGGCACGGTGACGGTCATCCTCGCGTCGGGCTGGGAACTGACGTCGCTTGCCGCCGCCGTTGTCGGCGGCGTCAGCGTTACCGGCGGTTCGGGTCTGGTGGCCGGCGCCGCGCTTGGCGCCGTGGTTCTCGCCACGATCGACAATGGCCTGGTCCTGCTGCGCGTACCCGAGTTCTGGCGGATGTTCATCCAGGGCAGCGCCATCGTCGGCGCTGCAACAGCCGACGTGATCATTGGCGCGCAGATCCGCAAATCGCTGCAGTCGCGACGGAGGGGAACGATATGACCGTCTTCCGCCGGATCCCCCAATGGGAACTGCTTCTCATCGTCCTCACGCTGTGCGCCGCGGCGTGGTCATCCAACCTCTCGCCCTACTATCTCAGTGTCGACCAGATACTCCTGTCGACTCGGCAGTTCGTCTATCCGGGTATCCTGGCGCTTGGCCTCGCGGTCGTCGTGGTTCTCGGCGAGATCGACATATCGCTTGCCTCGATCCTGGCATTTGGCGCGGTGCTTTTTTCAAAGTGCTCCGAGGTCGGCATGGCGATCTGGCTGGCGACGCCGCTGGTCATCCTCGCCTGCGCGGCGCTCGGCGCGTTCAATGGCGTTCTGGTCACGCGGCTCAGGCTTCCGTCGCTGGCGGTCACGCTTGGCACGATGGGCGCCTATCGCGGCCTCGCCTTCATCGTCGGGTCTGAATACGGTTACACCTCGTTCGACAGCAGCTACACCTTCATCGGCTCGACCAAGCTGTTCGGCGCGCTTCCCGTCTCCTTCCTGGTCTTCCTCGCGCTGGCCGCCGGCGTCATCTTCCTGATGCACAAGACCGTCTTCGGCCGCCGCTGCTACGCGGTCGGCAACAACAAGGAGGCCGCCTGGATCGCCGGCATCGACGTCGCGAACCTCAAGACCCAGGCTTTCGCGTTGGGTGGCGGCCTCGCCGGTATCGCGTCGCTGGTATGGATCGGTCAATACGGCTCGGCGCGTGGCGACAACGCCGACGGATCGATCCTGCTGGTCGTCACGGCTGTTGTGCTGGGCGGCATCGACATCAACGGCGGTCGTGGCTCGATGGTAGGCGTTGTCCTTGCTCTCTTCCTGCTCGGTACGATCCGCAACGGCATGGGCCTGGCCAACATGGCCGGCCCGACCCAGACGGTTGTCCTCGGCACGCTGCTGATAATCGGCGTTCTGCGTCCCCTGATCGCTCGCGGCATCGCGCGGTTGCGTCAGCAGCTCGCGTCTTCCGGCCACGCCGGCAATTAGAAAGGAGGTCCGCCACAGACGCACTCGCTTCGTATCTTTGTTGGGTTCAACAACCAGGCCGTCGGCTGACGGTCCAAGGAGGAAACGATGAAAATTCGCTCAGCACTACTTTCCGCGGCAGCAGTCGCGCTCACGCTCGGACTTGGCGCCGCGTCGACGGCCCAGGCCGAGGATTCCGGCTTCAAGATCATGATGACCCCGAAGTGGACCGGCTTTCCGTATTTCGAAGCCGCGGCCCGTGGCGGCGAGGCCGCTGCAGAGGAACTCGGCGACGAGTTCGTCTATGCCGGCGCGGACCACGCTGACGTTACCCTGCAGGTCGAGACGCTGCAAAACTTCCTGACCCAGCGCCCCGACGCGATCCTGCTTGCAGCGATCGACCTCAACGCGGTCGCCCCGGTGCTCAAGGAAGCCATGGAGCAGGGTATCGTGGTGACGACATTCGACGCTGACGCTGCTGCAGATGCGCGCGACATGTTCGTCAATCAGATGTCCTACAAGCAGGCCGCCAAGACCATGCTGGACTGCGCGCTGATCGACGCGCCGGAAGGCGGGGAAGTCGCTTTTGTCGCGGCATCGCCGACTTCGCCGAACCACTCGGCCCACATCAAGTTCATGAAGGAATACATCGAGACCGACCCGACCTATCAGGTCTTCACGGTCGTCGACACGCAGTATGCGAACGACGATGACGCGAAGAGCTACGATGTCGCCATCAACCTGATGCAGGCGCATCCCAACCTGAAGGTCATCATCTCGTCGTCGGCCGTGAGCGCTCCCGCGGGTGCGCGCGCGATCGCCGCCGCCGGCCGGGCCGGAGAGGTCTATTCGACCGGTTTCGCGCTTCCCGACGCGATCAAGAGCTATCTGGAAGACGGATCGCAGAAGTGCTTCGCCCTCTGGAATCCCTACGAGCTCGGCTACCTCGCCACTTACGTCACCCACCTCAAGCTTGCCGGCAAACTTGAACTGACCCCCGGCACGACCTTCGAGGCGGGCAAGGCCGGTAGCTACACCGTCGGTGAAGGCGGCGAGATCGTCTACGGCAAGCCGATGATGTTCACCAAGGACACCGTTGACGACGCCGGCTTCTGATCGTTCCGGACCCTGAGTCGGGTTCTCCAGGGGGCTTTCGTTCCGCCCCTCATGCCGATCCCGGGTCGCGATACTCCCGTCGCGTCCCGGGGTCGGTCCCTCAACAAGAAACACCTTCCGGAAAGGAACATTTCAATGGCCACCCAGCCCCGTTGCACGCTTACCGCCACCCTGCATGCTCGTCCCGAGAAGCGCGATGAACTGATCAAGTTGCTTGAGAGCTTCGTGCCGCGCTCGCGCGAAGAGGCAGGATGCCTCGAGTACCACTTCCATGTCAGCGACGAGGACCCGAACGTCTTCTATTTCTATGAAAACTGGACTGATCGGGCGGCGCTCGACGTCCACCTCAAGCTCCCCTACCAGACCGAATGGTTCGCGAAGCACGACGAATTCCTCACCCGAAAGGCCGAGCTTCAGTTCTTCACCATGCTGAGTGACTACGACAAGTAGGCGAAGGACAGGGACGTTCAGAAAACACGGTGAGGAGGTAACAGATGCCAGTTCGTTGGGGCCTGATCGGGGCAACGGTTATTGCACGGGAATGGATGATCGACGCCATCCGCGAAGCGGGCGGTGAGATCGTCTCCGTCATGAGCACGAGTACGGAGCGCGGAAAGGCATATGCCGAAGAGTTCGGCATCCCCCTGGCGGTCACCAATCTCAGCAACCTTTTCGCATCGGGAGTCGACGCAGTCTATGTCTCGACGACCAACGAACGGCATCGCGCCGAGGTGGTCGCTGCCGCCGAGGCCGGCATCCATGTGCTGTGTGAAAAGCCGCTGGCGACCAGCCTCTCCGATGCCCGCGACATGGTCCTTGCCTGTCGCAAGGCCGGCGTTGTGATGGGAACCAACCATCACCTGCGGAACTCTGCGACCCATATCGCCAGCCGCGACATCATCCGCTCTGGGCGGATTGGCCGGCCACTGTCGGCAAGGGTCACCCATGCCGGCTACCTGCCGGAGCACCTCCAGACCTGGCGCCTCAAGGACCCGACCGCCGGCGCCGGGGCCATCCTCGACCTGACGGTCCACGATGCCGACCTGCTTCGCTTTATTCTCGAGGACGAGCCGGAGACGATCTCGACGCTGACCCAGAATAGTGGCATGGCGGCCGAGGGAATCGAGGACGCTGCCCTCAGCCTGATCCGCTTCCGGTCGGGCCTGCTCGCCCATCTCTTCGACGGCTTTACGACGCGCTACGCCCGGACGGGTGTCGAAGTGCATGGGACCGATGGGTCGCTGTTCGCCAGCGATTGCATGCCGCAAAGGCCCAGCGGGACGCTGACGCTGCGCACGGCCGACGGCGACGAGGAGATCGTCCTCGATCACAAGAACTACTACGTCCGTGGCGTACGGGCGTTCCACGACGCCATGGCCGGGAAGGGGGCTCCGCCGTCGACCGGTGAAGACGGGCTCATTTCGCTTGCCGTTGCGCTGGCGGCGCTGGAGTCTGCCAAGACAGGGCAGACCTCCGCCATCAGCACGGGTCTCGATAGCTGACGTTCAATCAGGGAAGGAAACCACGATGAGAAAATTCGAAGAGGGTGCCACGATGCAGGTGGCGACAATCGTCCGCGATCTCGATGCGGCGATGAAGCGTCACTGGGAGGTCTTCAAGATCGGTCCGTGGGATATCTGGGATTTCAATCCGCAGTCGGTGCAGGACTATATGTATCGCGGCAAGCCGGCGACCCACTCCTGCCTGATCGGCTGCGCCTGGTCGGGCGACACCCAGATCGAACTGATCCAGCCGACCGGCGGCTATTCGATCTATGACGAGCACCTGGAGAAGCACGGCGAGAGCCTGCACCACATCAAGCTCTTTTACGCGGACACCAAGAAGGCGGCGGCGGATTTCGAGGCGCAGGGCTACCCGGTCATCCAGAGCGGGCGCTTCGACGAGGATGAGCACTACTACCTCGATACCGAAAAGGACTTTGGCTACATCCTCGAGCTCGGCAACGCCGGCAAGATCCGCCCGGGCGAACGCCGCTACCCGGCCTGAGCCTACGCGTTGATCCGCGCAGTCGTTTGCCCGGGACGTCCCCGGGCAAACAAATCTGATCTCGGCGCTTATGGGTTACGCTGCATCCAGAACCGACAGCGCCTGCATCGGGAAAAAGGACCGCTATCCAAGCAATTCCGTTTCCAACTCACGCAGGCTCGCCTCGCAACGATCGGCGATATCGTCAACGTCCCTGTCGTCGACAATAAGAGGTGGCGAAAAGCCGAGCGTGTCGCCCATGCAGCGGGCGATCAGTCCATTGGCGAGCGCAATCCGGTCGAAGCTCGGCCCAGCCTGGCGTTCGGGGGCGAAGGGAAGCCGCGTTTCCTTGTCGGCGACAAGTTCGATGCCAAGCATGAGTCCCGCGCCGCGCACGTCGCCAACGATCGGCGAGGCCGCGGCCATCGCTTCGAACCGGCCGCGCAGGCGGGCGCCCATGCGCCGGACGTGATCGACGATGTTCATCTCCTCATAGATGGCGATCGCTTCGAGTGCCACCGCGACGCCGACCGGGTGGCCGGAGTTTGTGAAGCCGTGACCGAACGAGCCTCCGGCCTGGTTGAAGGTTCGAATTGCGTCGTAGATTTCCCCCTTCATCACCACCGCCGAGATCGGGAAATAGGAAGAAGACAGTCCCTTGGCGAGCGCCATCATGTCGGGTTTCATGCCGACGGTGTCGCGCCCGAACCATTCGCCGGTCCGCCCGAAACCGCAGACGATCTCATCACCGAGGCAAAGGATATCGTACTTGTCGAGAACCTGCTGGATGCGGGCAAAATAGGTGGCCGGCGGCACGATGATGCCGCCACCGGCGAAGATCGGCTCGGCGATGAAGGCGGCGATCGTGTCCGGCCCCTCCCGAAGGATCATCTTCTCCAGTTCGAGCGCCAGTCGCTCGACATAGGCCACCTCGTCCTCGCCGGTAAGCATGCCGCGATAGGGGTAGGGGGCTTCGGTGTGCAGGAAGCCCGGCAGCGGCAAGCCGAACTCGCGATGCATGAACTCCAGGCCGCACATCGAAGCCGCGGCGATCGTCGATCCATGGAACGAGCGCTGCCGGGCGATGACCTTGCGCTTGGTCGGCTTGCCGCGGACGGTGTGGTAGACCCAGGCGAGCTTGACCATGGTCTCGTTTGCCTCGGAGCCCGAGGTGGCGAAATAGGCCTTGCCGCCCTCCATCCCCGTCATTTCGACGAGTTTCTCCGCCAGGGTCGCCGCGCCGTCGCCGGTGCGGTGGAAGAAGGTGTGATAGTAGCCGAGTGTCGCGTATTGGCGGCTGGCGGCAGCGGCTAACCGCTCGTTGGCGAAGCCGAGCGACGCGCACCAAAGCCCCGCCATTCCGTCGATATACTCCTTGCCGTCGATGTCCGTGACCCGGGCACCCTTTCCCGAGGCGACGATGATCGGCCCGCGGGCCTCATGCGCCTCCGGATTGGTCTGCGAGTGAAGCTGGAAGGCGATGTCGCGAAAGGCGACGGAGTTTGATTTCGCTGGCTGGGTCACGAGCGTCTCCTGTGATGGATCGGTTTCTTCATTCAGGCGTCGGTCCGTCCACCGATCCGCTTGCCGCTGTCGGGGTCGAAAACGAGAAGGTTTTCTGGAGCAATCGCGAACGCGGTCGCGCTGCCGGCGGCGAGGCGGGCGATGCCGGGCAGCGTCGCCGTCAACGTTCCGCCGGCCCAGTCGAGCGTGACATGCGTCGCGGGCCCCACCGGCTGAACGAGGCGAACGCGCGCGGCCGCACCGGTATCGGAAAGTTGCACATGCTCGGACCTCACGCCGACCTCCACCGCTTGGCCGGCGACGGCTTCCGTGCCAGCGGGAAGAGCAAGTTCCGCTTCGCCGACCCGACAAATGAGTCCGTCGGCTCCGTGTTCCACGCGCCCCGATGCCAGGTCGATCTGCGGGTTGCCGATGAAGGCTGCGACGGTTCGCGTCGCCGGGCGCGCATAGACCTCTTCCGGCGTACCGAACTGTTCGATCCGGCCTTTGCTCATGACCGCGATCTGATCGGAGATCGACATCGCTTCTTCCTGGTCGTGCGTCACGAAAATTGATGTCACGCCAAGTCGCTGGTGCAGTTCCTTGACCTCGGCGCGCATCCTGATACGCAGCGACGCGTCGAGATTCGAGAACGGTTCGTCGAAGAGGAAAACCCGCGGTTCGCGGACCAGCGCACGGCCGATGGCGACACGCTGCTGCTGCCCGCCGGAGAGCTGCGCCGGCAGCCGGTCAAGCAGGGGGCCGAGTTCCAGCGACCGGGCGACCTCTTCGACCCGCCGGCGAATCTCGCCACGTCCCATGTGGCGCATTCTCAGCGTGAAGCCGATATTCTCCGCAACGGTCATGTGCGGATAGAGCGCGTAGTTCTGGAAGACCATCGCCACGTCGCGATCGACGGGGGACCGCTCGTTGACGCGCTGGCCATCCATCAGGATGTCGCCGGCGCTCGGGTCCTCGAGCCCGGCAAGCATGTTGAGCGTGGTTGTCTTGCCGCAACCGGAGGGGCCGAGTAGCGTGACGAAGGCGCGATCCTCGATGATCAGGTTGACGTCGTGGCAGACCGTCACCGAACCAAACGACTTGGAGATGTTTCGCAACTCAACTTGCGGCATGCCGCGCCTCAGCCTTTCATCATGCCGTCGGCGAAGCCGCGGACGATCTGATCCTTGAAGATGATTGCAAGCAGGATGACCGGCGCGACGCTGATCAGCGCCGCCGCCATCATCTGCCCGAAGACGGTCTGGTACTGGCCGGCGAACTGGGCGACGACCAGCGGCACTGTCTCGGCCGACTTCCGCGTCAGGATGAGCGCGAAGAAGAATTCGTTCCACGCCTCGATAAAGGCGAAGACGGCGGCGGCCGCCAGCGGCGGGATGGAGATCGGCAGGATGATGTAGCGAAACGTCCGCACCGGACCAGCGCCGTCCACCGCCGCTGCGCGCTCCAGTCCCTGGGGAATGCCGAGAAAGAATCCGCGCAGGATCCAGATCACGATCGGCAGGTTGAACGACAGATAGACCAGACCCAGCGTCCAGACATTGTCAATCAGGCCGAGCCGCGTGATGACGATGAAGAGCGGAATGGCGATGGCGATCCCCGGCAGCATTTGCGTGGCGAGAATCATGAAGGAGATGACATTGGCGCGCGGCAGCGACAGCCGTGCAAGGGCATAGGCGGCGGGCGCGCCGAGGGCCAGTGCCAGGGCCGTCGAGAAGCTTGCCACGATGAAGGAGTTCAGCATGCCGTGGCCGAGGCTTGCCGCAGACTGCATGACGGCGACGAAATTCTGCAGCGTGAAGCTCGCCGGCGCGAGGTCGGGCGGCTGGGCGATCAACGCGCGTTGGGTCAGGAAGCTCGACAGGACCAGCCAGACGACGGGGGCCAGCGACCACACGAGAAAGACGCCGAGCCCCAGAAGAACGCCGAGGCGGGTCGCCAGACCAGTGCGGCGTGCGGCGAAACTCATGACGCGGCCACCCGTCGCCGGGGCTTGAGCAGCCAGATGTAGATGATGGCGAGAATAAAGGTCGCGGCGAAGACGAGGTTGGCGATGGCGGCGCCGTACCCGAGATCGAGGAAGTTGAAGGTAACCCGGTAGGCGAGGAAGTTGAGAAGTACTGTTGCGTCAGCCGGACCGCCGCGGGTCAGCACGAAGATCAGGTCAAAGACCCGCAGCGACCAGATCGTCTGGAGCACCACCGCGATCGCGATCGCAGTCTTGATGCTCGGCAGCGTGATGTGGACGAAGGTCTGGAACGATCCGGCGCCATCCATATAGGCGGCGCGATAGAGAACCTTTGGCACCTGCTGCAATCCGGCCAGCATCAGCAGCGCGACGAAGGGGATCGACTTCCAGACGTCGACAAGCAGGAGGACGTTCAGCGCCATGGTCGGTGTCCCGAGCCAGACCTGGTTGTGTTCGATGAGTCCCAGGGACGTGAGGACGCCGTTGAGGACTCCGTAATTGGCGTTGAGGATCCACTTCCACAGGACCGCGTTGGCAACTGGTGCGATGGCCCAGGGGATAACCAGCACGACCCGAAAGAAACCGGATCGCCCCATCGCATTGTTGAGCAGGAGGGCAACGCCAAGGCCAATTCCGACGACCAGCACCACCTCCGCGATCGAAAAATAGGCGGTGTTGAAGATCGCCCGCAGAGCAGTTTCGTCGTTGAAAAGACGGTGGAAATTCTCCGCCCCGACCCATGTCCGTTCGACCTGACCGGCTTTCAGGGTGACCCGCTGGAGGGCCAACCAGATCGAATCGAGAATTGGATAGGCAAGAATCAGCGCCAGCACCGCGAGGGCCGGCGCCACGAAGGCGGCGCCGGCTGATCGCCGGCGCCGCTCGTAGGTCTGGAAGGCGCGCATGTTCGGGAGGAGCCTGTCCTGACCGTGATGACGGCTAGCTGCGACGCTTGACGATCGCGGTGACGAGTTCGCTGGCGTCGGCAATCGCTTCGGCCGGCGTCTTCGCCTTTTGCAGCGCCTTCTGGACCTCGGTCCCGAGCGCTTGCGTCACCTCGTTGTAGTCCGGTGTGACAAAGCTGTCGTAGGGATGCGAAGCCTGCTCGAGCACCACCTTGGCATTCGGCAACGCCTTCTGGACATCCGCATCGGCCAGGGTCGAGAGGCGGATCGGCAGCCAGCCGGTGTCGATCGCCTGCTGCTTCTGGACGACCGGATCGAGGTAGAACTCGATCAGCGACTGCGCCACCTCCGGGTTCTTGCTGGAGTTCGGTATCGTCCAGGCGTCGGTGCCGTCGATCGACGCTGAGCCGGCCGGTCCCGCCGGCAGGATGGCGCCGCCGAGCTTGCCGACGATCTGCGACTGCTCCGGGTCTTGCGCGGCGGTCCACATGAACGGCCAGTTCATCTGCATGGATGCACGGCCCGCGAGCAGGACGTTGGTTGCGTCGTTGATGCCCACATAGGAGATCGAGCCGGGATCCGTGCCGGCGTCCATCAGGTCGACCATCATCTGCATGGCGTCGACGCCGGCGTCGGAGTCGAACACCGGCATGCCGTCTTCGCCATACATCTTGCCGCCCGCCTGCTGCAGGAAGCACATCCACTGGCTCGCCGTGCCGCCGATCCCGGCCGGGTCGCCGTAGTTCGCCACCCAGCCGGAGCGACCGTCGCGGGTCAGTTCCTTGGTGTAGCGCAGTAAATCGTCCCAGGTCTTGGGCGGCCCGTCGAGTCCGGCCTCGGCCAGATGCTCGGTATTGTAGAAGAGCGTCAGCAGCGACAGCGTGAAGACGGCGCCATAGACCTGACCGTCCCAGGTGGTGGTCGCGAAGCTGGTCGGAGGCATGTCGTCGACAAGCGAAGCGGGTAACTTGTCCGCGAAGGGTCGCAGCGACGTCGCGAATTCCGGCACCCAGCCGGACATATAGACCACGTCCCAGGGTGCGGAGCCGGAGGCAAAAGCCGTCGCCATGCGATCATGCAATTGCGGCCATGCGACGAGGTCGTACTCGACCGAGGCCTTGTTGTCGGCTTTCCATTTGTCGAACAGGTCGATCGCGAATTGCGCTGCGCCTGGCGGAGCGGGATCCGGCGGCTGGGGGCCGAAAACGTTCAGCGCGGCATCCTCTGCGAAGGCCGATCGGATCAGGCCATCGGGCAATGCGGCCAGGAGTCCGGCACCGGCCGCTCCTTGTAGCAGTCCCCGCCGTGTTGGTTTATGCAACATCAATGCACCCCTTCCCTGCTCTGGTTGAAACCCCTGACCATCGAGGTTGGACATGCATCTTTCGCCTGTCAATAATTATTCTATCATTTTGACAAACTAATTCCGGGAGGCTTTGGGTGCTGCTAAGTGCGACGAACATCGTCAAGGCGAAGCTGATCAACCTGTGGGTGGTGTTCGAGACGATCCGCATGCACGGGCCGATCCCGCGCACACAGATTGCGGCTGCCACCGGATTGTCGAAAGCGTCGGTCTCGAACCTTGTCGACGAACTGGAGGGGTACGATCTCGTCGTCGCCGCCAAGTCAAGGGACCGCCGCGTCGGCAAGCCACCGACGCCGCTGACCATCAATCCGTCGGGCGTCTTCACCATTGGCTTCCATTTCGACTACGGGCGCATGATCTCCGTGGTCGCCAATCTCGCTGGCGACGTGATCCTGCGCGAAGTCGTCGGCATCGAACAACTGTCGCCGTCTGAGGTCGCGACGCTGATTTCCAGCAAGGTCGAGTCCCTGGTGACGGAATCGAAGATCGATCGCGCGCGGCTGCTCGGGGTCGGTGTCGCAACGCCGGGGCCGTTCGGCGTGGAGGGAATCAGCCCGCCTCGGCTTCCAGGTTGGGACGGTCTCGAACTGAAACGACGGCTCGCCGACGTGCTCGATCTGCCGGTGGTCCTTGCCAATGATGGCCAGTGCGCGGTGACGGCCGAATGGCGATTTGGCGCCGCCCGGAACCTGACCAATTTCGTTTACGTCTTCATCGGCAATGGTCTCGGCTCGGGTGTCATGATCCACAGCGCCGCTTATGGCGGTGGGTCCGGCAATGCCGGAGAATTCGGCCATCTGATCGTGGTGCCGGGCGGCCATGCCTGCAGCTGCGGCAACCGCGGCTGCCTCGAGACATACATGTCGGTGGACTCGGCCTTGCGATACCTCGCCAGCCATGGTGTTGCCGTGGAGTCGATCGAAGCCTTCGAAAGCGATTTCTCGCCGTCGCATCCGCTGGTTTCCCAATGGCTGGACGAGGGGGTCGAGCCGTTGCGCCTCGGCCTTCACACCCTTGAGACCCTTTTCGACCCGGAAACGATCATGCTTGGCGGTGACGCGCCATCCTGGCTGATCGACGAGATCATGCAGCGGTTGGGATCACTGTATCCCTCAGTCAGCGGATCCAGGTCGGAGCATCCGCGCCTGATGTCGGCCGGCCTTGATCATGACGCTGTCGCACGCGGCGCGGCGGCCTTGCCGGTACTGGCGAATCTCAATCCCCAGTATCGCGAGCTGGAAAGCGAGCTCGTGTCGCACATGCAACGTCGATAGGCGGATTCTACCGTCCGGCATCAACCCGTTGATGGCGAGATACCGGTCGCCGATCCCGATCTCCTCCAGTCCCGCCATGTGGTGTCAGGCTGGTGTCGTCCTGGCCGACTCGGCGCGGACGTAGGGACGATTGAGATCGACGATCCCCTTGGTGGCATAGGGGTCGGTTCCGGCGACCATGACGATGTCGCGGAGGTCCTGCGTCGGTGCGATCGCACCGCCGTCCCGCCACCATGGCAGCAGCGACTCGGCGCTCATGTAGTGATTGACGAGGGCCCGGCGGAAGCCGGTCGTCCGCCGGTTTCGCAGGGACTTGTGCAGCAGGTGGCCGTGGAAGAAGACGATGCTGCCGGCCGGCACTTCGACCGGGATCGCATCCGCGTCCGAATAGGGAAAGTCGAAGGACTCCGGCGCGAAGTCATACTCCGGGTTCTCGTGCTGGCGAAGCGGCCAGAGGACGCCCGGCCGGTGCGAACCGGGGATCACCCAAAGACAGCCGTTGTCGACGGTCGCGTCGTCGAGCGCGATCCACGCCGCGCCGAG
Organism: Bauldia litoralis; assembly: GCF_900104485.1. Classification (GTDB taxonomy): domain Bacteria; phylum Pseudomonadota; class Alphaproteobacteria; order Rhizobiales; family Kaistiaceae; genus Bauldia; species Bauldia litoralis. The sequence goes on from NZ_FMXQ01000009.1 coordinate 34,588, forward strand.
CGACCTGTCGCGGGTCGGAATGAAATCCTCGTCCTGATGCCATGCCTGGCCGGGCTTGCCGGCATTCTTGATGAAGAGCATCGACTGCATGGACTTGACGTTCGGGCCGATCGCCCGGGTCAGCACGTTGACGATCCGCGGATGCGCCAGCGTCGCCAGCATCAGCGACGAGAGCTTGTGCGGGAAGTGTATGGCGAGGAAACGCCCGAGATCGTCGGGGTTGTCGCCGGCCATATCGCCGCCGACCAGTCGCGCCGCCTCCTCGCGGCAGAGCCGTGTCGCCTCATTCACCAGCGCAGCGACCTCATTGGTCGTCAGCGCTTCGCGGTCAACGCAATAACCATCCGCCCGGTATTGTGCTGCGAGTTGGTCGGCTCGTCCCGTCGTATCATCCATGTCCGGCCTTTATCGGTATCGCGTCTGGTTCCAGCGATGCCCGAGCAGCGCCAGGATAATGATCAGGCCATTGAAGAACTGGACATAGAAACCATCGAGCCCGGCCGAAACGATGCCGACCTGGATGAAGGACACGATCACCGCGCCGATCGCTCCGCCGAGGATGGTGCCGATGCCGCCCCATGTCGGCGTGCCGCCGAGGAACACCGCCGCGAGCGTCGGCAGCAGGTAGGAGTCGCCCGAGGTCGGCCACCAGGTGAAGTTGATCATGGTGGAGAAGATGCCGGCGAGTGCCGCGCCGAAGCCCATGAAGACAAAGGTATAGACCCGGATCCGCTTGGTATCGATGCCCATCTGCTCGGCGCTGTCGGGATTGTCGCCAACGCAATGGACCCGTGCGCCGAACTTGTGGCGGTTGTAGAGGATCATCGACAGGATGATGAACGCCGTCGCCCACAGCATCTGCACCGGAAATCCCCAGAGCGAGCCGGACAGGACGTCGTAGGCAACCGTTCCTTTCAGGCTGACGACCGCGATCGATTTGCCGTTGGTGAAGATGAGGATGGCGCCGCGCAGGAGGTAGTTCATCCCCAGCGTTGCCACGAGCGACGACAGCCCGGCATAGACAACGATGGCGCCGATCCCGATGCCAAGCACCATGCCGACGACGATCGCCACGGCAATGCAGAGGAACGGATCGTATCCCGCGGCGACCCCTAGCGCGAAGATCCAGGCGGCGGAACCCATCACCGCCGGGAAGGACAGGTCGATCTCTCCAACCGTGACGATGAAGACCAGCGGCACCACCAGGAAGAGCGCGACCGGCAGCGTCGTCAGGACCGAATTGTAGATCCGCCAGTCGGAGAAGACCTGCGGGTTGCCCCAGAAGAACAGGGCCATCATCAGCACGAAGACAACGAACGTTCCGAGCGCTGCCCGGTTGTCGAGGACGAGTCGGTGCAGGGCGCCGCGCTGCGGATACTGGTCGTGCTTGTCGGCGATGTCGGTCATAGGTTCGCTCCCGTCGTTGCGGGACTGTCATCCAGCGGATTGGCGCCAGCCGGATGGGCAACGTGTTCCATGAAGGCGATCAGCCGGTCGACGGTCTTGACTTCCGGCTTGGTGATTTCCACGGCGACGCGCCCCCGGTCGAGGACAACGAAGCGTTCCGCGATATCGAAGACGTGGTGGATGTTATGGCCGATGAAGAGGATCGAGCGCCCGCTTTCACGCACATTGCGGACGAAGCGAAAGACCTTCTCCGTTTCGGTCAGTGACAGTGCCGTTGTCGGCTCATCAAGGACGATGAGATCCGCCTGGTTGTAGATGGCGCGGGCGATGGCGACGCCCTGTCGCTCGCCGCCGGACAATTGGCCGACGATCGAATCGGGCGAGAAAACCTTCGACGTGAAGCCGATGTCGCGCATCAGTCGTTCCGCCTCGGCGCGCTGCTTCCCGACATTGAGCAGCCCCATGGCCGTGGTGATCTCGCGCCCCATGAAGATGTTGCGCACGATGGTCTGCTGCACGGCCAGCGCCCGATCCTGGAAGACCGTCTCGATACCGGCTGCACGCGATTTCGCCGCGCTCCAGCCGTGCACGGGCTTGCCGCGGACGAGAATTTCTCCGCTGCTTGGCTTGACCGCGCCGGCAAGGATCTTGATCAGCGTTGATTTTCCGGCGCCGTTGTCGCCGAGCAGGCCAACGACCTCGCCCTGGTCGATCGCCATGTTGACGCCGCCGACCGCGAAGACATTGCCGTACGACTTCTTGATATCGCGAAGCTCGATCAGCCTCTCAGCCATGGATTTTTCCCGCCCTTGTCTCATCGCGAAACAGGCGAGGCGGCGTCAGGCCGCCTCGCCCAATCGATGCAACTCCGGACTGCTACCGCAGCCCCTCTTTCGCGAGGTCGGCGACGGTCCCGTAATTGTCGCCATTGACGAAGCCGGCGCCGGTGTCGACGTTCATCGCACCGAGGCCATAGACCTTCTGCTGGCAGAGGCTGAGGATCGGCAGGTAGCCCTGCAGGAAAGGCTGCTGGTCGGAGGTCAGCTGCACCCATCCTTTTTCAAAAGCGTCGACGATCTGAGGGCTGGTGTCGAAGCCGATGTTGAAGATGTCGCCCGGCTTCTTGTCGACCGATTCCATGTAGGTCGGCGCGTTGCCGAGCATCTGGCCGCCGGGATAGGCGATCAGCTTGACGTCGGGATTGGCCAGCAGGCCGGCGCTGATCACCGGAATCGCTAGGTTGGGATCACCGGCCATTTCCGGCGTGGTCGTCAACTTGATGACCTCGACGCCGGCCTCTTCCAGCGCGGCGACGGTGCCGAGCTCGCGGATCACGCGGTTCTCCTGCGCCCAGTCGGCGACGACGATCGCCTTGTCGCCCGCGCCGATGCCACTCATCCGCACTGCTTCCGCGCCGAGCGCCCGGCCCTGCGGCTCGAGATTCGCGCCGATGTAACCGCCGCCGAACTTTGCGCGCACGGTGGGAACGTCGACATTCTGGTACATCATCAGGATGCCCGACTTGGCGGCGTCCTCGGCCAGCGGCTCGATCGAAGCTGGCCCGGGGTGCCCCATCATGGCGATGCCATCCGGCGCCGAGGCAACCGCCTCGCGCAGTTGCTGGACCATCTTTTCCGACTGCCAGCCGGAGAAGACGAAGTCGACCTGGGCGCCGGTGTCGTGCTGCGCCTGCTTGGCGCCGTTGTAGACGATGGTGCCGAATCCGTCGCCCTCGGCACCGCCGACGAAGAAGCGGATATGGACGTCCTTGCACCAGTCGTCGCGCAATGCCTCGGCGCTGGCGGAACTCGCCGCGCCGACCGCGAAGACTGTCAGGGCAACCGCGGCCGAAGTCCGCAGCGCACGGGAAAGAGAATTGCGAATCATCATTTCCTCCGTTGGTTTTGTGCCTGTCGTTTCCACCCGTTCATCCCGGCTTCTGCCGGGCATCTTTTTGCCCGCACCCGCATTTTGCGGCGCGGGATGTCCTAGTCGGGATTGTCGATGAATCGCATCCCGCCCCGGCATTCCTTCAGATAGTTGAGGGCTTTCACTTGCCCGGTCATTTCGAGGGCGTCCCGGTAGACCGGATCGTGCCAGCCCTCGATGTCGATCGCGCCCTTGTAGCCGGCGAGCCGCAACTCGCTGATCACCCGTGTCCAGTCCGAGTCGCCGAAGCCGGGCGTGCGCATCTGGACGAAGGGCTCCCTGCCGAAGATCCCGTGTTCGCGGATCACGTCCCAGCGGATGGTCGCGTCCTTGCCGTGGACGTGAAAGATCTTCGGCGCCCATTTGCGGATTTGCGGGATCGGATCGATCAGGTAGACGAGCTGGTGACAGGGCTCCCATTCGAGTCCGAGATTCTCGTCCGGTAGCGTGTCGAACATCAACTCCCAGGCGTCCGGGTTATGGGCGATGTTCCAGTCGCCGGTCGCCCAGTTTCCGTCCATCGCGCAGTTCTCGAAGGCGATAGTCACGCCTTTGTCGGCGGCGCGCTTCGCCAGCCGGCCAAACACTTCCTTGAAGCGCGGCAGGCTCGCCTCGATCGGCTGGCCGCGAACCCGTCCGGTGAACCCGGCGATGCAGGTCGCACCGAACAGATGCGCATTGTCGATCAGCGTCTCCCAGCCGGCGAGCGTCTGGCGGTCCATCTCCGTATCCTCAAGCGGATTGCCGAACATGCCGAGCGTCGACATCGACACGTCCCGGTCGCCGATTGCGTCCTTCAGTTCAGCCGCCAGCCGGGGAATGTCCTTGTCGCCGATCGTCTGCCAGAAAAATGGCTCGATGCTTTCAAAGCCGTGATCGAGGATCTGCCGCACATCGCCCGCCGGATCGGGAGCGTTGCCCTTGATCATCGTGCCGATACTGATGTCGCGAAGCGTATTGGTCATTGAAGGTTTCGCGCCTCCTGCGCCGTTGTATCGGTGAGTTCGATCCGGCGCCCGGTCTCGGCGCTTTCGATGGCGCCAAAAACCATCGCCAGGCTCTTGATATTCTCATGCCCCACCGTTTCCGGCTCGGAGCGGTTGCGAAGGCTGGCGACGAAATCCTGCATCACGCCATGGTGGCCACCAATTCGGTCGGCCGGGTCGAGCGGCGGCACCGCCACGGTCTCGACCTCGGAGAAGAAGCCGCCGGTGGTGGAAACCGTCTCGGCGACGAGGTTCTCCTCACCGTCCCAGATCAGGGTGCCGCGCTCGCCGACGATCCGCCAGGCGCTTTCCCAACTCGTCCGCAACCCGTCGGCGCACCAGCTGCCGCGATAGGTGAAGACGACATCGTCGCCGAACTCGAACACTGCCGTGGCCGAGGAGCCGCCGGCGTACCAGGAATTGGTCGGGCTCCATTCCCGGCAATAGACCGCGCGGGCCGCGTCATCCACGAAGTATCGGGCGGCGTCGAAGGTGTGGATCGCCATGTCGAGGAGCAACACATGCTCCATCGCCTCGCGGAATCCGCCGAAATGCGGCGCCAGGAAGAAGTCGCAATGGAGGCTGGTGACCCGGCCGATGGCGCCTGAATCGATGAAGCGGCGGATCCGTCGCACGCCTTCGATGTAGCGACGATTCTGCACGACGGCGTGAAGCCGGCCGCTTGTCCGAGCCGCCTCGACCAGGGCCGCGGCATGGTCCATCGAATCCGCCATCGGCTTTTCGCTGATCAGGTCGCAGCCATGGGCGAGGGCGCAGCTTGCGACCGCGAAGCGCGCCTGCGGCACCACGACATCGATGACGAAATCGGGCTTGGTACGCTGGAGAACGCCGGCGAGATCGACATCGATGTCGATCCCGGTGAGACCGAATTCGGCGGCGCGCGCATCGGCGTTTGCGCGTTCTAGGTCGACGAGGCCGACGATCTCGACGTCGCCGGTTGCCAGCGCCGCCTCGATATTCGTCTTGCTCATCGCCCCGCAACCTACGAGCACGGCTCGAAGCACGGATATCCTCCCTCTGACGCCCGCGTTTGCCGCGAGTCTGTCGCTTTTCACGGATAATCGCTTCCGTAAACGTTTACGATACAAACCCGGCGTGCGAGGATTGTCAATGGCGATCTCTCGTGCCTATAGCTCCGGCGCTGTGGAAAAACGCATCCGACCAGTGAATATCCGCGACCTCGCACGTCACCTCGACGTGTCGATCGGCACGGTTTCTCGCGCGCTGAACGGCAAGAGCGACGTCAATGCCGAGACCCGCCGGCGCGTGCTGGAAGCGGCCGACGCGCTGGGCTATTCGCCAAACCAGTCGGGACGGAGCCTGCGCCAGGGCACCACTGGCATGGTCGCCCTGATGCTGCCGACCACGCGTGCCATGCCACTTGCCGACACGATCTTCATGCAGGTCCTCGAGGGACTGCGCGCCTTTCTCGGCGAGCGCAGCCTCGATCTCATGGTCCTGCTTTGCGGCCCGGAGGAAAATGCCTATGCCTACCTGCGTCGGGTGGTGGCGCGGCAGATCGCCGACGGCCTGATCATCGCCGATACCCAGCGGATCGATCCCCGCATCGACTTCCTCCTCGAAAGCCGGATCCCCTTCGTCGCCTTCGGCCGCAGCACCTCGGGCGGTAGCCACCCCTGGATCGACCTGGATTTCGAGTATGCCGCCGAGTTCGCAATCGATCGCTTCGTCGCGACCGGCCACCGCAGGATTGCCGTTGCGACGACGGCGGACGAAATCAACTACGGCTACATCTTCGCCGATGCCTATCGCAGCGCACTGACCCGGCACGGCATGCCGGTCGATCCCGATCTGGTCCTGCCGGTGGAGAACAGCGAAGCCGGGGGATATGCGCTCGGTCAGCGCATCCTTGCCATGGCGGATCGGCCGACGGCGGTTGTTCTTGTCAACGGGGTGATGGCGACCGGCCTTTACCGCCTGCTGGTCGAACGCGGGCTGGAGCCGGGACGGGACCTGTCGATCATCAGCTTTCTCGAGGAGAGAGGCCTGCTCCTGTCACCGAAGGTGACATGCTTCCGCTCCGACGTACCGGGATTGGGGGCGCGGCTCGGCGAGGCCCTGCTGGCGGCGATGCCGGCGCATGCCGCCCATCCGGAAGCGCCGGTCATCCAGGAACTCTGGCCGCTGCAACTGGTGCCTGGCGAGAGCGACGGGAAAAGTGTCGGCGAAACCGAACCTTAGGGGATCTCGCACTTCGCCGTCCGATCACGGCAAGAGACCCGCTTTCTGGTCGAGAAAGAAATCGATCAGCCGCCGGGTCAGTGCCTTCTGGGGGCCGATATCCGGCCAGACGGCGTAGACGCCGAGGACTGGCAGGCGCCACTGGGGCAGGACCCGGACGAGCCGGCCTGAAGCGATTTCCTCCTCGGCCTCGCCGAGCGGGAGGTGCTGCACGCCGAGGCCCGCGAGGATCGCGGACTTCGCCGATGCGATCGTATCGACCTCGAGACGCACATGCTCCGGCTGGAACGAAACCGCCCGGGATTCGCGCTGAAGCGTCATTGCCGGGGGGAGGATCGAGATCGCGATGAAGTCGCAGGCAGCGAGGTCTTCGAGCGTTCGGACGGGCTTGCGATGGGCGAGATACGCGGGCGAGGCGACCAGGACGCGCTCGAAATCGGCAATGCGACGGGTCTTGAGACTGCTGTCCGCCAGCTGTCCCAGCCGTATCGCAAGGTCGAAGCCCTCCCTTACAAGATCCGCGGGCGCATCGCTGCTGTGGAGCGATATGGAAACCAGCGGGTGCCGCCTGGCGAAGTCCCAGAGCGCCTGACGCAGTCGCGTCCGCTCGCCCCAGGCCGGCATGGTGATGTGCAGGGCGCCGACAGGCTCGTCGCTGCCTGCGCCGACCGCGTCGAGAGCCTCTTCGCCGGCGGCGACCATCCGGCGGGCAGGGACCAGCGCCGCGTGCCCTTCCGGGGTCAGGGACATCGACCGGGTCGAGCGAAAGAAGAGCGTGACGCCGAGCTTCGCCTCGAGCCGGGAAAGGTGGTGGCTGACGACCGAGGTCGAGAGCTTCAACCGGCGTCCGGCGGCGCTGAGGCTGCCGGCGTCGGCGACGGCGACGAACACGGCGAGACCGCGGTAGTCTTCGATCATCTTTCGAATTCCTGGAAATATCTTTCCGTCAATGATGGGCTAATCGAAAGGATGGGGTGTGTCTATCTCTCGGGTCGAGAAACAGGAGACGCCCATGTCGACACGCAACGCCACGATCACCACGGACCGCGCCAGCATCTATCTTCAGCAGCTTTGCAAGCACTTCGGCCACAAGGTTCCCGTCGACTTCACGCCTGAAGCCGGACGGATCGACCTGCCTTTCGGCACCTGCACGCTTCGTGCGGAGGGCGAGACGCTGAGCCTCGACGTCACCGGCGGGGCCGGCGATCTCGACCGGCTTGAAAAGGTGATCGGCGATCACCTGACCCGCTTCGCCTTCCGTGAAAAACCCGAAATCAAGTGGCGGTCGGCAGCGCCTGCGCTGCCGGCCGGCAGCGTCGAAACCTGACCCTGCCGCTCGCGCAATCCGAGAACCGGAGCCGCCCGACGGCGTCGGCCACACGCTCTTCCAGGGACGTCGCACCATGACAATCGCAGTCACCGCCGCTTCAGGCCAGCTCGGCGCGGAAATCATACGCAAGCTTGGCGCTTCGCCGGGTGTCGGCCCCGTCATCGGACTGGCGCGGTCACCCGAAAAGGCCTCTGGGCTTGGGATCGAAGTGCGGCCGGGCGACTATGGCCAGCCCGACCAGATCCGGACGTCGCTGGCCAACGTGGATACGCTGCTGCTGGTCTCCGGCATGGACGCGCCGGACAAGCGCATCGAGCAGCACCGCAACGTGATCGAGGCCGCCCGGCAGGCCGGTGTAGGCAAGATCGTCTACACCAGCATCCAGGGACCGGAGGAGGGCACCAGCTTCTCGCCGGTGGTCCAGAGCAACCGCCAGACCGAGGCCGATATTCGCGCCAGCGGGATGGACTGGGCCATTGGCCGGAACGGCATCTACATCGAGCCGGACGTCGACTACATCGAGAGCTACCGCAAGCGTGGCGAGATCGCGAACAGCGCCGGCGATGGCAGATGCGGCTACACGACCCGCTCGGAGCTGGCCCTCGCCTACGTACGGCTCCTGACCCGGTCCGATCACGATCGACAGACCGTCAACCTCAACGGCACGCCGATCACCCAGTCGCAACTGGTCAGCTACCTGAACGGTGCATTCGGGACGCAGTTGATCTATCGCGCCATGTCCTCAGCCGCGTATGCGGCGGACCGGACCGCCGAACTCGGCCCATTCCTCGGTCAGGTCATTGCCGGGATCTACGACGGCATCCGTCTTGGCGCCAACGACACGCCAGGCGATTTCGAAGCCGTGGCGGGCCGGCCGCATCAAGGCTGGGACGACTATTTTCGCTCCCTGACCACCTAGCCTTCAGACGCTGCCGCGCAGCGTTCGACGAAAACCGCTTGAAAGCTTGAACATGCCGACCCTGAAATCAGTTCTGAATCACCCCTACACCTTCTGGGCGTTGCTTTGCCTGCCAGGCATTCCGATGATCGCGGGGCTTGCCTCCGGCGATCCGGATGCGGTGCAGGAGGTTCTGCATCCCAGTGGCGAATTCGCCGCGCGGTTCATGATCATCGCAATGATGATCACGCCGCTGACAATGCTATTCAAGGGATGGCGCGGTCCGCGATGGCTGATGAAGCGGCGGCGCTATCTCGGGGTGGCCGCCTTCGGCTACGCCGCGCTGCATGCGGCGCTTTACCTGATCGACGAGGGCGCGGTCGCCTTCACAGGCGCCGAGATATCCCTGCTCTACATCTGGACCGGATGGGTTGCCTTCCTGATCTTCGTGCCGTTGGCGGTGACCTCCACCGATGGCTGGGTCCGGACGCTCGGCCGACGCTGGAAGCCCCTTCAGCGCCTGGTCTACGTTGCCGCGCTGTTCACGCTTCTCCACTGGGCCGCCCTTCACGACTGGGGCGGGGTCGGCGGCGCGCTGGTGCACTTCGTGCCGTTGGCGGCATTGGAGGCCTATCGGGTCTGGTCCAACCTTCAGCGCCGACAATTGAGAATAGCGTAAAGTAGCTTTCGGCCTGATTGGTCGAGAGACCGTCGATGGAATAGGCCTCGCTGTGATTGATCCGTTAGGTGTCGAAGCCGGCAATTAGGCGATGCCAATGCGCGCCTTCGTCAGCGAAGACGCGAGACAGGCAACCGACGCGGTCTGAGACAATCGGCAGGGCCGTCAGAATGCTACCTATTCCCAATTGGTCGAAAGGCTGGAATCATTAGGGGTAACTGAGGACGAACGGAATCTGAGAAACAAGGTCAGCCGTGGGAAGTTCACCGCCGCCTTTCTGCCCCAATGTTTAAGCGCGCTTGGATCGTAACAATTGCGTTCGGAGTAGTTCTCGCAGGGCTGGGCCTAAATTTAAGCGCCCAACAAAACGAAAGTCCCAACGGACAAGGGAAGACAAACGCGGACCAGGGTCCAGCCAACGATCCGTTGTGGGCGCTTCCGGTCGAGATAATCGAGAAGAAGTCCGACGCTAAGGTCCGAGAACGCCGCGAAAAGCGTTCCGAAAAACGCGAGAAGCACGACCTTATTGCCCAGCAGAGAATGAATAGGGCCACCAAAAAGATGGCCGACTATTCCCTATGGCAAACGATATTCGTCGGCCTCGGCACTTTTCTGCTGATTGTGACGCTCTTTCTGACACGCCAAGCGAACAAGGCGGCGAGAAGCGCCGTCGCTGTCACCCGCCGGATGGGCAAGGTGCAAAGCCGCGCTTACGTGGTGGTCAAAGGCGGTGCCTTGAAGAACTTTGGCGAAGGCAAACATGCCCACGCTGTCGTGTCGCTCATAAACTCCGGACAGACGCCTGCGCATGGCGTCCGGACGAAAATGCACGTTGGAATCGGTCCTTATCCCCCACCCACAGGGGCCGCCTTTTCCGAACCACCAGAACTTACCGATGCTGGTTCGGACGGCGTCGCGGGACCAGGAGCAGTCCTCTACAAGCATGTAACGATGGAGGACCACCCCCTCACCGCTCCCGAAGTAGCTAGCATCACCAATGGCCAGCAAGCGATTTATATCGTGGGGGACGTGCGCTACCGAGATGCCTTCGGCAAAGCCCGCACGACTCGGTTCCGCACAATGTTCACGCACCGGAGCGTTGCCCGTGACAGCGAGGACATTGAAGTCTGCGATGAGGGGAATGAGGCTGACTAGCAGCACGGCCCACATGGCCGCGCGCTCTACACCGCAGCCTCCAGCGGGCTAGTCATGGCCCGCTCTTGGGCTAGGTGCGTTTGATACCGAATGCCGGGCTAGTGGGTGACCTCGGTGACGATCGACCAGGAGTCGTCGGGATCGAATAACGCGATCGCCGCGGCCAGGGCGTCGGTATCCTCGCCGAGGTCCTTTTCGTAGACCGTGCCGTACTGGTTGACGACGAAGGTGTTGACCCCGGTCTCCGCGTAGGACACCGGCCAGGCGATCAGCCCGAAGCCAGCGATCATGTTGTCATTGATGACGTAGTCGTAGGCGCCGCCAGCGATGTTGTCGCCCTGGCCCGTGAGAATGCGGAAACGGTAACCGAAGTAACCGTCTCCGGGCTCGTCGGGCAGTGCGCCTTCCTCGATGGATGCCCCTGCGGGGCTCGCCGGGACACCCTCGCCCGAAGGCCAGTAGAGCCCGTCGAATGTCTCCGGGGTGCTGATCAACTGCTGGGCGAATTCGAGGACGCCGTCCTCGTCCCAGTCGGTTTCCCTGTAGACTTCCTGCGCCGTCACATACTCGCGAGACGTCGCGATCGCCTGGATCTCGTTCTCCCCGATCCGGCGATTGACGATCTCGTCCAGGCCCGCCTCGGTATCGAAGGACCAGGCGGCGTCCTCGCGGACCACCGGAAACGGAAACGGCCAGAGGTCGCGGCCGAGGAGCAGGATCACGCGGTCCTCCCCGGCATCTTCGAGAATGACCCGCTCTTCTACCGCATCGCGGACGCGCGCAAATTGCGCGTCGAAGTCATTTGAATCGATCGCCTCAGGCGCGAGACCGAGGATCCCGACGGTTGCTTCCATGTCGCCAGCGGCCAATCCCGCCGCGAACGCATCGACAAGCGCGGCCGGATCCTCGAAGCCGGGCGACCCTTCACCCACATACGCGTCCCAGGGATGCCCCTGGTCCTGCGCGATCGCTTGCGGACTCATCGCAACCGGCTGCAAGGCAAGAAAGGTTGCCGCGGCCAGGATGAGGAGACGCGGGCGGCGGATCGGCTTCGCGACCTGCTGTGCCGCGCTGATGCTTGTGGTGCTCATCGCCGACCTCCTCCACGCTTGATTCCGCCCCCTCTGGGGCTCCCGCCGCGTATGCCGCCACCGCGGCTGCTATGGCCGCGATTCGACGAGATGCTGGCCGGCTTGCCTTTTCCCGGGTTGCCGAGAAGGGAAGGCTTGCTCGGCCGATGGTCCGGCCGGGCGCCGGGCTTTGTCGCCGTTGCCTTCTTCTTCAACTCGCTGGTGGTCGGCCGCTTGGCGGCTGCCGGCTTCGCGGCCGGGCGACTTGCCGCGGCCGGTGGTTTCGCCTTCGGCCGGCTGGCGGCCGCCGGCGGTTTCCTGATCGGCGTCTTCGGCGCCGCGGCGGTGTTCTTCAGCCCGGCCTGAACATTCGTCCGGACGTCCTTGCCCTTGGTCACCTGTGTGACATGGCTCCTGTCGACGGTCTTCCTGTCGACCTTGTTCGAGACCCTGTTGAAGTCATTGCCCTTGAGGTTATTCTTCACTTCGGTCTTGTTGATGGTCCGGTCGCCGATGGAGACGTTCGACCGGTCGACATTCTTGACGTTGAAGTTCTTGTCGCCGCCCTTGAAATTGATCTTGTCGCCACGATCGATCTTGATCTTGTCGATATCGACGTCGACATCGACCTTGCCACCCCAGGTGCCCCAGTCGTTCCAGTCGACCACCGCGCCGAACACGGCCGCCGTCGCCACGCCCGTCGCGACGCCGGTCCAGAACCGGGCGGACGGATAGTAGTAGGACGGGTAGGGGGCGGAATAGACGATCGGCGTCGCCGGGACGACGTAGGTCGGATCGTAGAGCATCTCCGGCGGGTAGGTGGGGACGTAGACGATTTCGGGGTCGGGCGACTCGATCACGATATTGTCGTTGTCCTCGACGACCACCGTCTGATCGTTGGACTGGAGAACGCCACTGGCGACCGCTTCGTCGCGCAGTTGCTGGATGGCGACCAGCATATCCTTCTGCTGGTTGATGGCGAGGTCGCCGACCAACTGTGTCCAGTCGAGATCGTCGCTCATCATGTGCACGATATCGGGGTAGTTGAGCAGCGAGATCACGCTGCCGTCCCAATCGGCGTCCGGCTCGAGGTCCGGCTCGGCGTCGAGCTTGTCGAGGTAACGCGCCGCCTCGACGATCTGCAGGGGATAGAGCGACGCGGCGACGACCAGCGCGACCAGTTCGTCGGGATAGAGCGCGATTCGCGCGACGACGACTTCGAGCTCGTCTTCCGTCAGCGGCGCGCCCTCATCCTCCGCGACCTCTCCGTCGGCGACGGCGGCAGGCTCCGCCTCGGATTCGGATTGAGCAAATCCTCCAACCGGCGCCGCGAGCAACAGGACAAGGGCAAAGGCCAGCGGCCGAATTCCCGGATCACGCATGAAATCGCCTCCTCGGTCGTCGCCCCGTTCCGCCAACGGGAGCGCCTGTCAACAATCCTGACGCTTTGGTAGCGGATCATCAATCCTGTCACTACCCCCCCAAAAACAGGGCGGGCTTCCGCTGATGGCTCGCTGGCAAGCGGGAATTGCGGGGATCAGCCGGTTCATGCCTTGCCGAACCGGGTGGACTCGATATTGGCTCAATCATCGGCCAGACTGTCGCCGCGGCGCCGATGGCGCTATCTCACCGCATCGCCTGCCCGATGAAGTCGGCACGACGCCGACCAGAAGAAAGGTCAGAACACGGGGCCATGAAATGAGTTTGTTGCGTCGCTTCTTCGGTGAGCCGATCATCCAGTTCCTGATCATGGGCGTCGTGATCTTCGCCGGCTACGCGGTCTTGCAGGACGATCCGGTCGAGCCGGAGACCAGCAATGCGATCGTGGTGTCCGCCGGCCGCATCGCCCAGCTCAACGAGATGTTCTCCCGCACCTGGCAACGGCCTGCGACGCAGGACGAACTCGACGCGCTGATCGATGCCTACGTCAAGGAAGAGGTCTACTATCGCGAGGGCCGCAAGCTCGGCCTCGACGAGGACGACACGGTCTTCCGACGGCGCCTCCAGCAGAAAATGGAATTCCTGATGGAGCCGAGCGCGGCGCAGCTGGCGCCCGAAGACGGCGAACTCGAAGCGTATCTCGCCGCCAATGCCGATGGCTATGACATACCGGCGCGCATTGCCTTCGAGCAGGTCTTTTTCGATCCCGGCACGCGTGGCGACACGACGGCCGCGGCGGCGGAACAGGCCCTGGCCGTGATCCGCGACGGTGTCGACGCGGCCGAGCTCGGCGACCGCACCATGCTGCCGGGCGCCATGCCGCTGTCATCCACCGCGCAGATCGCCAGCACATTCGGTGTGGAATTTACCGAGGCTCTTCTCGCGGCACCGATTGGCGAATGGAGCGGCCCGGTCCGTTCGACCTTCGGGGTGCATCTCGTCAACGTCGACGAAAAGCAGGAGGCCCGCGCGGCCGTCCTCGCCGAGGTCATCGACAACGTCCGCCGCGACTGGGAGGAGGAGCGCCGACGCGAGATCATCGAAGAGCGCTATGGCGAACTCCTGACGCAATATTCCGTCGTCGTGGAGCCTGCCGACGAACAGGCGGCCAGCGTCGACGCGGCCCCGGCGGTCCAGTGAAGCTCATCCTCGCCGCACTGTTCGGCATTGTCGTTGCAGCCGCGTCGGCAACGGCCCACGAGCTGCGTCCGGCATTTCTCGAAATGATCGAGACGGCGCCGGACACCTACGGTGTGCTGTGGAAGGTGCCGGCTCTCGGCGAAGCGCGGCTGTCGATCGACGTTGTCCTTCCCGACACATGCGAGGAGACCGGGCCACGCACGGTCAGCGATACCGGAGCCGGGCTGTCGAGCCGGTGGCCGGTGCGCTGCGACGGCGGACTCGCCGGTCATACGATCGCGGTCGAGGGACTGGTCGCCACCTACACCGATGTTCTCGTGCGGATCGAGAATGCCGATGGCACGACCCAGTCGGCCCGGCTGACCAACGACAAGCCGGGTTTCCTGGTGGTCGCGTCGCCGAGCGCCTGGAATACCGCGGGGGCGTATTTCCTTCTCGGCCTGGAGCACATCCTGTTCGGCTTCGACCACCTGCTTTTCGTGCTGGCGCTGCTTCTCCTGATCCGCGACCTGCGCACGCTCGTCGAGACGATCACGGCCTTCACCATCGCCCACAGCATCACCCTCGCGTTCGCTGCCCTGGGTTGGGCAAGCGTGCCGCAGCCACCGGTCGAGGCGGCGATCGCGCTGTCGATCGTTGTCGTCGCAAGCGAGATCATCCGGGCGAGCCGGGGGCGGACCGATCTGTCGATCCGCTATCCGTGGCTGATCGCCTTCCTGTTCGGCCTCCTGCACGGCTTCGGGTTCGGTGGCGCCCTGCGCGACATAGGATTGCCGCAGGTCGACGTGCCGCTGGCCCTGTTCACCTTCAATCTCGGCGTTGAGGCGGGGCAACTGGTCTTCGTCGCCGTGGTGATCCTGCTGATGGCCGCGGTGCGACTTGCGACCGGAGCACGCCTTCGCTGGGCCCGCGCCGCCACCGCCTATGGCATCGGTGGCATCGCCGCCTTCTGGTTCGTCGAACGGCTGGCGAGTTTCTGAGCTGGCCGGGCGCGTCAGTCCGTAACGGCGGTCAGGGTCCGCTCTTCGAGGCCGCGGTGTTCGGGGACCGTCCCGCACGACTGGCGGACGACCAGTTCGGGCACGAGGACATCCCGGTGCAGCGGGCCGTCGTCGCCCCGGATGCGCGCCAGCAGGCGATCGAACGCCGTCGTCGCCATGTCGACGATGGGCTGTCGCACCACGGTCAGGGCCGGCTGGAAAGCGGCGGCCCAGGAAAAGTCGTCGATGCCGACGACCGAGATATCGTCCGGCACGCGCAGTCCCAGTTCGGCGATGGCGCGCATGACGCCGATGATCATCAGGTTGCCGGCGATGAAGATCGCGGTCGGCCGTGTCGGGCCGGTCAGGATCCGGCGGGCGGCGGCATAGGCCTCCTCCTCGCGGAAGTCGCCGTCGGCAACCAGGTCGTCGTCGAGGATCACCGACTCCTCGGCGAGCACCCGCTTGAACGACTTCAGGCGCTCCTGGGCGACGTATTGGTGCGAGGATCCGGCGATCACGGCGATGCGCTCATGCCCGTGCGACAGGATGTGTCGCGCGGCAAGCGCCGACGCCATCGCGTTGTCGACGACAACCGAGTCGACGTCCAGCGCCTCGGAGGCGTTGTCCACCAAGACGAGCTTCATGTTGCCGACGGTCTCGCCGATCGTGGCATAGGCCGACGCGGCACCGGTCGGGCACATGATGGTGCCGGCGACCTGGTGGGAGCGCATCAGGCCGAGGACGTCCGGCTCGAGCGCGCCGGTGTTGTGGTCGGTCAGGCCGAGCAGGACGCTGTAGTCCTCGGCGGCGGCCAGCTTCTGGATACGATCGACAAGCGTTGTGAAGAGCGGATTGGTGATATCCGGCACCACCAGCCCGATCAGCGAGGAGTTTCCCTGCTT
This sequence comes from Bauldia litoralis, assembly GCF_900104485.1. GTDB lineage: Bacteria > Pseudomonadota > Alphaproteobacteria > Rhizobiales > Kaistiaceae > Bauldia > Bauldia litoralis. The sequence goes on from NZ_FMXQ01000009.1 coordinate 50,730, forward strand.
GAGGGACCGCGCCATGGCGTTGCGGGCATAGCCGAGCTCGGCGATCGCCGCCTGCACGCGAGCCTTCAGGGGAGGGCTGACGTAAGCCCCGCCCGACACGACGGCGGACACGGTCGCAATGCTGACCCCGGCCCGCCTCGCCACGTCCTTCATGGTGGCCATAGTCTTTATCCCCCTCCCGTCATGCGTGCGACTGGCGCCGCACCTTAAGTCGCATGAACCCGGGTGGTGAATGCGGCACCTAGTTCCACCAGCCCTTATGGTCCTTCTTGGGCTGACGCAGGATTCCGTCTCCGGATTTCGGAGGTTCGATCTCCATCAGGAAGCGTTGCTCGGGCCCCATCCGGTTGTACAGTTCCGGCGTCAGGTAATCCAGTTGCAGCAACTGCTGCGGGAGATCGCGCCGCGTATAGGTGAGATGCAGCATGCGACGAGGAGCGTCGCCGGTCTTCAGCGTTCCCGAATGCCACATCGACGAGTTGCAGATGATGGCTGATCCCGCCGGCGCCTCGACAAGCAGTTCGCCGGGATAGGGAGCGCCGAGGTCCTTGGGGACGCGCGCGGCATCCTCCGGCGATAGCGGTTCCGGTTCCCAGTCGCCGATATTGACGACCGGCACGTTGATGGGCGCCCAGTGATGCGAGCCGGGCACGATCCGCGTCGGCCCGTTCTCGAGGGTCATGTCGTCGAACATGATCATCGAATTGACGACCCACCAGTCGCCGTCGAATTTCTTCGGCACGTCGACATGCAGATCCTGCTGGCCGTAGCCCTTGACCGGATCGCGCAGATTGGCGCCGTGAAGCTTGATCTCGCCCAAGGTGTAGGCCGAGGCGGCCAGGACCTCGGGAATCGCCAGGCATCTGTCGAAGGCGGTCGTCTTGTTGAAGATATTCGAGACGCGGCGGGCCCCGGGCTCGACATGGACCTCATGGCCGCCTTCTTCCGCCTCGGCGGCATGGATCTGCTCGAAGGCATCGCGCATCGCGCCGATTTCCCCCGCCGACAGGACATTCTCGACGATGAAATAACCCTCGTCATCGAGCTGCTTTTTCTGGGTTGCCGACAGGCAACCCATACTGATGCCGAGATTGTGCAAGGCCTGCTTGGTGTACATGGCTTCCTCCCGAATTCCACTTTAGAGCTTGACGAAACGTTTAGCTAAACGTTATGCACGACACGCACTTATAATCAATAAGCTACGGAATGGGAGGATATCAATGAGTTCCAAGCTCGCCAAACTGACTCTGCTGGGCGTTTCGGGCGCATTTGCCGCAGGCCTGATGGCCGCGCCGGACGCTGCCTATGCGGCCGACGATGACATCACGATCGCCGTTGCCATGAAGACCCAGGTCCAGAGGCGCTGGGCCTTTGACCGGGCGGCCATGGAGCGTGAAGCAGAACGCCAGGGCGTCAAGCTCGTCTTCCAGTATGCCAACGACAATCCGTCGACCCAGAAATCCCAGGTCGAGAATCTTCTCAGCCAGCAGCCCGACGCGCTGATCCTGATCCCGGTCGACAGTGAAGCGGCCGGGGCGATCGTGCGTTCGGCGAAGGAAGCGGGCGTTCCGGTGGTCGGCTATGACATCGGCGTGTCGACCGCCAAGCTCGACTATTTCGTCATGCGCAACAACTCGCTGGTCGGCGAACTGCAGGCCAACGCCGCGATGAAGTTTGGCGGCGACGGCAACTACGCCCTTGTGAAGGGCGATCCCGGCAACGACGTCGCCCAGGCGATTGCCGCCTCCTATGACCGAATCCTCGGTGAAGCCGATGGCGTCAATATCGTCTTCGACCAGTTCATCCAGGGCTGGAGCCCCGATACCGCGCTGTCCAACGCCGAGAACATCCTGTCGGCCAACGATGACGACGTGAAGGCATTCGTCGTCGCCAATGACGGGATGGCGACCGGCGTCATCCAGGCGCTCAAGGGACGCGATCTGCAGGGCAAGGTATTCGTGTCGGGTCTCGACGCCGAGTCGCCCAACCTGAAGCTGATCGCCGACGGCGCGCAGACGATGACCGTATGGACCGATCTCGACGATCAGGGCTATGCGGCGGTCAAGGCGGCAGCAGCACTCGCGCGCGGCGAGACGCCGGAATACGCGGAGATGGTCGACATGGGCGCCGGCGACGTGCCGACCCATCTGGTCGTTGTCGAAGAGATCAACGCGGACAACCTCTGTGATTTCATCAACGGTGGCGCTCCCGACGGCTGGACCGCCGTCGAAGAGGTCTTCGACGATCCCGACGCCTGCAAGTAAGAGCCATCCGGTCGCCTCGCCCGGGTAACCGGGCGGGGCGATTGGCAATGCGCCTCAAGCACGCCTGCGAGGGAGACATGGGCACAAGCGTTGCGCTCCGCATCGACGCCGTCACCAAGCTGTTCAGCGGCATCGCGGCCGTCAAGGCCGCGAGTTTCGAGGTCGCTGCCGGCGAGACCGTCGCCCTGATCGGCGAGAATGGCGCCGGAAAATCGACCCTGATGAAAGTGGCGGCCGGCGTCTATCCGGCCGGGACCTACGAGGGCTCGATCTGGATCGGCGGGAAGGAAGCCGCCTTTCGCAGCATTCGCGAGGCCGAGAATGCCGGCATCGTGCTGGTGCCGCAGGAACTCCACGTCGCGCCCAATCTCAGCATCGCCGAGAACATGTTGATGGGGCGGCTCCCCAAGCGTCTTGGCGTCATCGACCGGGTCGAGATGAGGCGGCAATCGAGGGAGTGGCTCGACTTCTTTCAGCTCGATGTCGACGCGAGCGCCCCGGCCTCGACCCTCAGTCCTTCCGAGCAACGCCTGGCCATGATCTCGGCCGCGGTGAACAAGTCGGCGGCGAAGGTTCTGATCCTCGACGAACCGACCGCCTCCTTCACCGAGGGAGAAGCGCTGCACCTGTTCGAGAAGATGGAGCAGGTGAGAGCGGCTGGCGTCGCTACCATCTACATCACCCACCGGCTCGACGAGATCGAAACCGTCGCCGACCGGGTCGTGGTCATGCGCAACGGCGAAGTCGTCAAGGAGACCTCCGAGGTCAAGGGCAATCGGGCAGCCTTCGTCCGCGCCATGATCGGTCGCGATCCGAAGCAGCGCGAGCGAAAGCCGGCGCGCACCGATGGCGAAGTCCTGCTTTCCGTCTCCTCGTTCACCGTCCGCAGCGCGCAGTCGGAGTTGCGTCCGCTGGTCGACGATGTCTCGTTGACCATTCGCCGCGGCGAGATTGTCGGGCTGTTTGGCCTGGTCGGCGCCGGACGGACGGAACTCGCCAAGGCGGTGTTCGGCGCCTGGGACGGCGAGGTCACCGGCAACGTCGAGATTCACGGCGGTCACCAGCGACCCCGAAGTCCGAAGGAGGCGATCGCCAGGGGCCTGGCGATGCTGACCGAGGACCGCAAGCGCTCGGGCCTGATCGAGGGCCAGACCGTCCTCGCCAATATCAGCGCGGCGAGCATAAGCGAGGTCTCGAGCTATTCCGTCATCCGCCGGGCCGAGGAGCGAAAGCGCAACCTCGACCTCGCCAGGCGTCTCGACCTTCGCCCGCTCACCCTCACGGCCAATGTCGAGAACTTCAGCGGCGGCAATCAGCAGAAGGTCCTGCTGGCGCGATGGCTGGCGACCGATCCGACCGTCCTGATCGTCGATGAGCCGACCTATGGCGTCGATATCGGCGCGCGGTTCGAACTCTACCGCATCCTCAGGGAGCTCGCGGAATCGGGACGCGGCGTCCTGATGATCTCCAGCGATCTCGAAGAAATCGTCGAGGAATCCGACCGGATTCTCGTCATGTACAAGGGCCGGATCACCGGCGAATTTCCGGCCGGGGCAACGCGCCATCAACTGATGGCGGCGGCCACCGGCGACGCGGCGGCAGCATAGGCGATCCCCATGTCCGAGATAACCCGGCCTTCGGCGCGTAGCGCGTCATCGACAAGCTCCGTCACAGCAATGATGTCTTCCCTTGGCGGTCGCCAGGTGTTGCCGATGGTGATTGTCTTCATCCTGCTGTTTCTCGCCTTCAACATCGCCTCGGACGGCATCTTCCTGACCCCGCGCAACCTCACACTCCTGCTGCGGCAGGGGGCGATTGTCGCCGTCGTCGCAATGGGCGTGTCGATCCTCATCATCAAGGGCGAGATCGACCTCTCGATCGGCAGCGCCGTCTATCTCTGCGGCGTGGCGGCGGCGATCCTGCAACTGCAATTCGGCGTCGGCACCTTCGGCACGGTCGTGGCAACGGTCGCGGTCGGGCTGCTGCTCGGCGCCTGGCAGGGCGCGTGGACGGTGGGCGTCCAGGTCCCGTCCTTCGTCGTGACGCTGGCCGGCCTGCTCGCCTTCCGGGGCGCCGGCTACTACCTGACCGATGCCGCGACGCTCGCGCCGATGAGCGAGTCCTACTCGGCGCTGAGCGAGGGGTTCATACCCCCCACCGTGACCTATGGGGTCATGGCCGCCCTTTTCGCGATCGGCGTCCTGCTGCTGGTCCTCGCCAGCCGTTCCTCGGCGCGCGAAACCGGCAACGCCAATGTCCCGCTGCTGATCGTCAAGGTCGCGCTTCTGGCCGCGGTCGCGGCATTCGCGACATGGATCTTCGTCGGCTATCGCGGCATCCCGGTCGCCCTGGTCTGGGTGTTCGGCTGCGGCGTGGTTCTCTGGTTCCTGATGACCCGGACCGAATTCGGCCGCAACGCCTACCTCATCGGCTCGAACCGCGAAGCCGCCCACCTTGCCGGCATTTCGATCAAGCATCACCTCGTCGGCGGCTTCCTCATCATGGGCGCGCTCTACGGCATCGCCGGTACGCTGATGACCGCGCGACTGAGCGCCTCGACGCCGACTGCGGGTCTCTATCTCGAACTCGATGCGATCGCCGCCGCCGTGATCGGCGGAACGTCCCTGCGGGGCGGTATCGGCACGGTGGGTGGCGCCATCGTCGGCGCGGCGCTGCTCGTCACCATCGATAACGGCATGAGCATTCTGAACATCTCCTCGTTCGTCCAGATGGTCGTCAAGGGGATGGTGCTGCTCCTCGCGCTGGCGATGGATCGGGCCCTGAACAAGCGGTCGCAAAGAGGCTGAGGAACGCGCCGGAGGCGGCTATGGCCGTCCCGGCGGCGAAAACGGTGATCGCATTCGCGAGCACCCGGTGATGCAGGGTGAAAACCAAGGAGGATGACAATGACCATCGAGAATACTGCCCAGGCGCTCGACGAGCTGGGCATCGGCCCGCTGACCGACGAGCAGAAGAGACTCCTCGACGAACAGGGCTACTTCATCGTCGAGAACGTCTTCTCGCCGGAGGAAGTGGCCGAGATGCGCGACGAAGTCGACCGGCTGGCGGCCATCGAAGGCGAGTTCGGTGGCCACGAGGTGCACATCGAGCCGGGTGCAAGCCGGCTCTCCAACCTGTTCAACAAGTCGCCGGCCTTTGATCGGTGCCTCACCTGTGCCCCGACGCTCGCGGCCGCGCATTACCTGCTGGGCGAGATCCACGTCGGTTCGCTCAACGAGCGCAGTCCGGGCAAGGGCTCCGGCCAGCAGCACCTTCACAGCGATCTGCCGCGCATCCACGCCACCGACTGGCGCGGGGTGAACAGCATGGTGATGCTCGACGACATGACCGAGGAAAACGGCCCGACGCGGATCGTCCCCGGTTCGCACAAATGGTCGTCGATCAACGTCCCCGACATCAACATGGGCGAAGTGAAGACCATCGAGATCGACGAGGCGACGGCTCCGAAAGTGCCGAAGGACCCCATGGCGACCTATCCGGGCGAGTTTCATGTCACCGGCAAGGCGGGGTCGGTGGCGGTCATCAACGCATGCCTCTGGCATGGCGGGACGACCAACATCAGCGGCAAGCCGCGTCGCATCCTTCATCTGTTCATCGGTCGCCGGGATGTCCCGCAGCAGCTTGTCGAGAGGGACCACGTAACGCCGGAGCTGCTGGCGCGGACCAGCGACACCCAGCGCTACCTTCTCGACATCGAGGGTGCCGACCCGAAGATCACCGGCTATCCCCCGATGCCGAAGGAAGCCCGCAAGTGGGCAGTCGCCGACACGCCCGGCACAAAGGCCTGATCAGGCCAACAGCTGCGGTATCCCAAAGCCCTCCGAAAAGGAGGGCTTTGGCACCCTCCAGCGCAGGAGATCCTTGAGGTCGCGGCGGGTGTAGGTGAGGTGGAGCATGCGCCGACGCGCACCGGACCTGTTCTGCGTGCCGCCATGCCAGTTGCTGGAATTGAACACGGCCACCGATCCGGCAGAATCGTGATCATGACCTCGCCCGGATACGGCGCGAACGCATGCTCCGGCATACCCTCGATAATTAAGCAGGTCGGGATCCGTCACCTCTGACGGCATCACATTTCGATGTCGTGGCCCCCACGGTCTCCGAGTACGCGTAACACCTGACGGGCCCGGGGCCGCGCGGCGTATCCTCCCACGCTCCTTCGGCAAGCGCCCGGACCTGTTGGCGGGCGGCATGAGGTGTCCAACGAAGGCAGTACGGGGCCGGCGCCGGTGCATCCGGCCCACGTTCCGCCTGATATGAACTCAAGACGCCCGGGCCGCGGAAGCCGTCGCCGCACAGATATAGATCGACTCGAAATGTCAGGCGGCGAGACCGCCGCCCGGCGGGTGGACTCGCAGTTCAGTTGCGGCAATCAAATCGGCAAGAACGGGCGATCCCGGATGGCCTCCGCCGCCACCGGCCTTACCGCCATAGCAACCGCCACCAGGAGAATTGTGAGCCTCACCACTTGGTGCGGAGCGGCGGCCTAAGGCCTCGCTCGCGTTTACCATGCCAACGTAACGTGTTGGATGTCGGGGGCCACAACCGGTTAACGTTTCGTTGACCATCGGAACCCACGACCGGTTCCTCTCCAGGAGGGCGCCCATGGCCATCGGATCAAAATCACGCGTATCGCAACCGCGCCGCACCGCGAACGGTGTGTGGATTCGCCACTCGCCGGGCCACGGAGCGCAGCCATGGCCAGGCTGAAGAAGCCGAAAATCAAGAAGATCGTGGCCGACACGGGACCGCTCGGCGCCGGGGAACTGACAGCCGACAATACGCTGATCCTGAAGGGCAAGGCCGCGCCGCGCGCCAAGATCGTCATCTACGAGAATGGCATCAAGATCGGGATGGTCAAAGCCAACAAGAAGGGGAAGTGGAAGTTCGAAACCGACTCTCTTTCGGACGGTCACAGCGACTTCAGCGCAAAGGCCAAGAGCGGCCACAGGAAGAGTGGCGTCTCGAAGCAGGTCGGGGTCGAGATCGACGCGACCGCGCCTGTTGCTCCGTCGCAGCCGGCTCTCGTTTCCCTCTTCGATACCGGGGGCCCGACAAGCGGCTACATCACCAGGGACGCGACTCCAACGCTGACCGGCTTGGCGGAAGCAGGGTCGACAGTGGCCATCAAGGACGGGGCATCTCTCCTGGGTTCCACGGTCGCAAATAGTTCGGGTGTGTGGATATTCACTACCGGCGGACTCGCCTATGGAGCCCATCTGTTCACGGCGACCGCGACGGACAAGGTGGGCAACACGGGGCCGGCGTCTGCCGCCCTGGCCGTCACGATCAACGATGGGCCGCTGGCAGCCACGATCGTCGTTGCAGACACGGTGCTGACGGCCGGGGAAACGTCGCTGGTGACAATCACCTTCTCGCAGGCCGTGTCGGGTTTCGACAATGCGGACTTGACACTCGAAAACGGTACGCTGAGCCCGGTTGTTTCGTTGGATGGCGGTACCACCTGGACGGCGACGCTGACGCCAACTGCGGACCTGACCGACACGAGCAACGTCATCACGCTGAACAACGCCGGGGTCACGGGCGTGACGGGTGGCGCCGGCGTCGGCACGACGACGTCGAACACCTATGCCATCGACACGGACGGCTCCGCGTCAGTCGTTGACCTCGGCGCAATCTCGTCAGGTCAGGGGTTCATCATCAACGGCGATGCGGCGGGGGATGAGGCAGGATGGAGCGTCTCGTCCGCTGGTGACGTCAACGGCGACGGCTTTGACGATGTGATCGTCGGCGCGCGATATGGCGACGACGGCGGCGTCGATGCAGGCGAGGCCTATGTCGTGTTCGGCAAGGCCGGAGGCTTCGGTACGATCGAGCTTTCGTCGCTTGCTGCCGCGGAAGGTTTCATCATCCAGGGTGATGCCGCCGACAACCGCCTCGGTCGCACGGTGTCGTCGGCGGGTGACGTAAACGGTGACGGCTTCGACGACCTGATCGTCGGCGCGCGGCTCAACAACAATGGCGGCTATCACGCCGGCGAGGCTTATGTGATCTTCGGCTCCGGTTCGGGTTTCGGCGCCACTTTCAACGCTGGTGGCCACGATCGCCAGGTGATCGACGTGACGACCCTGCTCGCCGACGAAGGCTTTGTGATCCTTGGCGACGTCGCGGTCGATCACGCAGGGAACGCCGTCTCCTCTGCCGGCGACGTCAATGGCGACGGCCTGGACGACGTTGTCGTCGGCGCCTACTGCGGTGACGACGGCGGAAGCGGGTCTGGCGAGGCCTATGTGATTTTCGGCTCGACGACCGGTTTCGGTACCCCCGTCGACACCGCCGGCCATATCCGCAATGTCATTGACCTGACAAGCCTGTCGAGCGCTGAAGGCTTCATCATCCAGGGCGACGCTGCGGTCGACATCAACGGCCAGAGCGTCTCATCGGCGGGCGACATCAACGGCGACGGTATCGATGACCTGATCGTGGGCGCGATCGAGGGCGACGATGGCGGCACCAACGCCGGCGAGGCCTACGTCGTATTTGGCTCGAAGTCCGAACTCGGTGTCGCCGACACTACGAACGGACACAGCCGCCAGGTCGTCGACCTCACCACGTTGTCGTCGTCGCAGGGGTTCATCATTCAGGGTGACAGCGCGAATGACAATGTGGGTTACAGCGTCTCATCGGCGGGTGACGTCAACGGTGACGGTTTCGACGACCTGATAATCGGCGCACGCAGGGGGGACGACGGCGGAGTCGATGCCGGCGAGGCCTATGTCGTTTTCGGCAAGGCAGGTGGGTTCGGCCAACTCGACAATACCAATGGTCATGACCGCCAGGTCATCGATCTCACCACCCTGCTCCCTGCGGATGGCTTTGTCATACAGGGCAGCGCCGCGCATGATCTTGCCGGAAACAGCGTCTCATCTGCGGGCGACATCAACGGCGACGGCTTCGACGATCTGATCGTCGGTGCGCCCCGTGATGACGATATGGCCGGAAACGCGGGCGCCGCCTACGTGATTTTCGGCAAGGTCTCGGGTTTCGGCATTCTCGACGCCTCCAACGGCTACGGCAGGGAAGTCGTCGACCTCTCAAGTCTCGCTGCTCCGACCGGCTTCGTCATCCAGGGCGAACAGGGAGGCGACAACGCCGGATCGAGCGTGGCCGCGGCCGGCGATGTAAACGGCGACGGCTTTGACGACCTTGTCGTCGGCGCGCCGAATGGTGGCGCGCTCGATACCAGACCCGGCACGGCCTACGTTCTCTTCGGCGGCACCTTCGGCAATTCGACGGCCCCGGTCATCAAGATAGGAACCGGCGCTGCTGAAATCCTGCTCGGCGGTGCCGGCGCCGACCAGCTATCGGGTGGCGGCAACAGTGACGCGATCCGCGCCGGCGCCGGCAATGACGTGATCACTATCGCCGACCTTGCCTTCAGCAAAATCGATGGTGGATCGGGGACGGATACGCTGGTCTTCGCCGGATCGGGCGAGATCATCGATTTTTCGCTGATCGCCGACAACAGGATCGATGGCATCGAGGTCTTCGACGTCAGGGGCACGGGAAACGATACACTCATCATCGGCGCCCTCGACATTCTGCATTTCTCCGATAAGCCGAACGCCTTCTTCTCCGGCGCGAGCAGCCACAAGAGCCTCGTCATTTTCGGCGACGCAGGGGACACACTGGATCTCGACGGCTTCGACCCGGATGGTGTCGGTCCGGTCCCGGGCTACGCGTGGACGCTTGTTGCGTCGGGCAAGACGCTCGACGGCGCCGGCAGCGGCGGTTTCGACTTCTATGATCTTGTCCGCGATACCGGGGTCGTTGCTTCCGTGGCCGTCGATTCCGACATGAGCGTCTTGCTCGATCCATGACGACGAGCCACGCTCGCGAACCTGAAGGCGGCAAGACCGGCCCACTGGGTCCGGCTCCGACCCGGCCGGGCATGGCGGGGCGTGAGCGCCGTCTTGCAATTGCTTCGATGAACCAGGTCACCACCTTCGTCGACGCCGTCGATGTACCGCAGCCCGCCCACCATACCGGTGACCTTGATGTCCACGATCTCGGCTGTTGCCGACGATGGTCGCCTGCTGGACTGCCGCTTCAGCAACGGCTGGCGCAAGCCGGGGTCAAGCCACGTTGCGGGCTTCATGTCACCGGCCTTGCGACTGGCGAAGTCGCCTACCGGCAACGACAAGGAACCACCGGGCGTTGTCGTTGCCGCAACGCGACCTTGCGGCGCTGGCTACAGGTCGCTGGATGAACTGGCAGGCGGCTCCTTCTCCTGCGCGGCCGACGCAAGGGTCGGCGTGCAGTTCCTCAGCGCCTGGAGGCCAGTGGCGATGGCGTTGCCGATCCCTGCGAGCGCCTCGTCGAAGAGTTGCGTCCGGGTCTCGGTCAATTGCCGGATCCCGGTCTGAAGAGCGTCGAGGCGCGCCTGCAGCCGCTCGGCCTGTGCCTCGGGGAGCAGGGTGCCATTGGCCCTGGCCTCGGCCAGCGCGACCTTGAGGCTGCGGATGTCCTCGGTGACGTCCCGCAGGTTCGCGACCAGCTGCTCGGGATCGACGTCGACGCGCGCCATCACCGCATCGGTCATTGTCGCAGCGACGTTGCCCGCCGCCTGCTCGACGCGGGCGAAGGCCGCCAGCGCGAGGATCGCGGCGACGATGACGAGGATCGCCGTCGCATTGACAAGGGCCAGCGCAAACTGCCCGGGAAGCCTGCCGAGACGCGTCCGCAGGGTATCTTCTGTCGTGTCGGTCACGAATGGTCTCCTTCTCCGGCACAGTCGTCTTGCAAACCCGGTGCATCCGAACCGTCACGGGTTTGCTGCCCGGACCTTAATGCATCGGCCGGCCTTGAAAAGGACGACGGCGGTATTCGCTACCGCCGGCAACGGGAATCGCGCTAGGGACTCCCGACACGTACCGACGACTGGAGAGGGATATGACCGAGACAAGAAGGGCCTTGCCGTCCCTCGACCTGCTGGCCGGGGTGCCGACGCCGGCGCTGGTCGTCGATGTCGACCGGGCGCGGCAGAACCATCGCCGCGCCGTTGCGAGTCTGGCGCCGGGGCAGGTGCTGCGACCGCATTTCAAGGCGCACAAGTGTACTGCTCTCGCACACCTGCAACTGGCCCATGGCGCGACGACCGTCTGCTGCCAGACGACCTGGGAGGCGGTCGTCCTGGCGCGCCAGGGCGTCTCCGACATCATGGTGACCAACCAGGTCGTCGACCCGGCGGCGCTGGCGGAACTCGCCGAGGCGGCCGGGGCTGCCTCGGTCTCCGCGCTGGTCGATGCGCCCGTTCATCTCGCCTTGCTCGAGGCGACCGCCCGCCGCGCCGGCGTCTCGTTCGGCGTGCTGGTCGAGATCGAGGTCGGCATGAACCGCTGCGGTGTGGGCGTGGAGTCCGACGCCCTTGTGGAACTCGCCACGGCGATCGCCGCTTCGGATGTCCTGCGCTTCGACGGACTCCAGTCCTATGACGGGCAGGTCACCGGCGTCATCGACCCGGTCGCCCGTCGCGAAGCCTCGATCGTGTCCAACACGCTGACCCGGCGGGCCGTCGAGCGCCTCCGCGCGGTCGGCATTGACGTGCCGATCGTCGCCGGCTGTGCCACGGCGCACCTGCCCTTCGTCGGCGAACTCGACGCCTGGACCGACATCCAGGCTGGGTCGTATCTGCTGATGGACACGACCTATGGCGCCTTCCCCGACCTCGACTATCCCGGGGCGCTGTTCTGCCTCGCCACCGTGATCCACCGCTCGCCGGAGCGGATCGTCCTCGATGTCGGCCTCAAGCACACCGCTGTCGATCGCGGGCCGCCCACCTGGGTCGGCGACACGACGGCGGCACTGCAACTTTCGGACGAGCACACCGCCATCGCCGTGTCGCCGGACAGCCCGCTCTCCATAGGCGACAGGACCTTCCTGCTGCCCAGCCACATCGACCCGACCATCAACCTCTATCCGACGCTGTGGTTCGTCGACGGCGACCGGGTCGAGCGGCACCCAGTCGATGGGCGCATGCCAGATCGTACGGCGCCGCAATTGTAGTTATTCTCCGCCGTTGCTTGCGATCGGAGCGGGGGCGCGCAGCCGCGATCCGGCCACCGCGCCACCGGCAGTATTTCACCATGCTTTGAGTGGACCGTGATCCCCCGGTCGTTCAGGGTCGGGGCATGTCCGCGTCACGGTGGCCGGGCAGTCCAATTTGTCGGTCCCGCCGCTCATGTCCAGACTTACCCGCCGCACCCTGCTTGTCGGCTGCGCTGTGCTTGCCGCGCCGCAGGTCCTGCCCGCCTTCGCCCGGTCGTCCGTCGCCGACGACCGCGATGCGTCGACGGCGGCTTATGACACCCTGCTCGCCCGTTACGTGGTGCCGGGCAAGGATGGCGTCACCCGCGTCCGCTATGCGGCCTGGCGGGCGAACGATGCCGACCTGCAGGACCTGAACGCGTTCATCGGCGCGCAGTCCAATCTCAGCCCCTCCACCTTCGATGCCGCCACTGCCTTCGCCTACTGGGCCAATCTCTACAATGCGCTGACGCTGCGGGTTGTGCTGCGGGCCTATCCGGTGTCGACGATCAAGTCGATCAAGAGCACCGGCACCGGCTTCGACCTCAAGGCCTTTTCCGGGCCCTGGCGCACCAAGCTCGTCGAGATCGAAGGCGTGCCGATGTCGCTCGACGACATCGAGCACGGCACCATGCGCCCGACCTTTGGCGATCCCCGCGTCCACTACGCGGTGAACTGCGCGTCGATCGGTTGCCCGAACCTTGTCGGCACCGCCTGGCGGGCGGCCACGCTCGATGCCGACCTCGACGCCGCCGCCCGGGCCTACGTCAATCACCCGCGCGGCGCCGCCGTGTCAGACGGTGGATCGCTCGAGGTTTCGAGCCTCTACAAGTGGTACAAGGAGGACTTCGGCTCCAGCGACAAGGGTGTCATCCGCCATCTCCAGGACTTTGCCACCGAGCCGCTGGCCAGTGCGCTGTCGGGCGTGTCACGGATCGGCGGATATGACTACGACTGGTCGTTGAACGATGCCTGAGGCTTTCTCAAACGGCCCGGTTTCGCGGGTGGCCTTGCTCCGATGATCGACAACACGCTTCGCCGTCTCTTCAAGGCGCCGGTCGACAGGGCCGGTGTCTGGCTGGCTGCCCGCGGCGTCACCGCCATGCAACTCACCGTCGTCGGATTCGCCTTCGGTATCGGTGGCTGCGTCGCCCTGACCCAGGAGGCCTATGGCCTGGCGCTTGCCTGTCTCGTGCTCAATCGGCTGGCGGATCTCGTCGATGGCGCCGTCGCCCGCGCGACGACGGTCACCGATTTCGGCGGCTTCGCCGACATCGTCGCCGATTTTCTCATCTACTCGGGCTATGTGCTGGCCTTCGCTATCGGCCGGCCGGAAAACGCGATCCCCGCGGCAGTGCTGATCTACACGTTTCTCGGCACCGGCTCGACATTCCTCGCCGCGGCGATCATCGCCGCCAAGCGCGGCGTCACCCGCGAGCCGCCTTCTCGCAAGAGCTTCTTCTACAATACGGCGCTCGCCGAGGGCACCGAGTCGACCATCTTCCTGGCCCTGATCTGCATCTTCCCGGATTATTTCGCGGTCATGGCCTACGTCTTCGCAGCCATCGGCTGGGTGTCGGTGATCGGGCATTTCCTGTGGGCGCATCAGTTTGCCTGAGCGGCCGCGCCGAGCCTGACCTTCGGTCTCGGCCGCCGGGCCTGCACGATGCCGCTGGTTGCCGACAGCGTCAGGACCCGCCCGCCCGCCGCATCCGCGTCCGACTCGTCGTGGGTGACGAGCAGGACGGGGAGGTCGCGCGCCGCGGCATGCTCGAAGACGAAGCGCCGGAAGTCGCCCCTCAGCGCGACGTCCAGCTTGCTGAACGGCTCGTCGAGAAGGAGGGCGCGCGGGTTTGCCAGAAGGGTGCGAAGCAGCGTCGCCCGTGCCCTCTGGCCGCCTGAAAGGGTCGCCGGGTCGCGGTCGAAGAATCCCGCCAGTCCCGCATCGGCAAGCGCGTCTTCGACCACGCCGCGTCGCCTGGCCTTTCCGCGAATCTGCGACGGAAGCCCGAAGGCCAGATTGCCGCCGACCGACAGGTGCGGGAACATCAGGTCGTCTTGGAAGAGAACGCCGATGCCGCGATTCTCCGGCCTGACGGCGGTGATGTCCTGTCCGCCGAAGCAGATGCGACCGACGGCGGCAAAGGCCGGGTCGAGGGTCCCGCTGATGAAGGCGAGCAGGGTCGACTTGCCGGACCCGCTTGGCCCCATGACGGTCACGGCCTCGCCGGCCGGAATCGCCAGATCGAGCGGCGGGATCAGTTCGCGGTCGCCGACCGAGATCCGGACACCTTTCAGGCCGAGTTCCATCTGAGACTTTCGGTTAGAGCGCACGGCGGTTCCTGAAGAGATAGAGCGGCAGGAGCAGCGCGGCGACATAGACGAGCAACGGCATGAAGGACTGGGCGAAGGCATACACCCCGACCACCCGCCGGTCGGCGCCGCTCGCAAGCGCCACGGCTTCGGTTGTGAGCGTCGGGATACGCCCGCCGCCGGCAAAGAGGGTCGGCAGGTATTGCGCGACGCTGGCGCTGAAGCCGACTGCTGCGGCGGTCAGCAGCGGCCTCAGAAGCATCGGCAGCTTGACGGTCAGCAGGATCCGTCCCGGCGATGCGCCGAGGGCCGCGGCAGAGCGGGCGTAACGCGGGTCGAGCGCCCGCCACGGATCGGCGAGCGACAGGAAGAGATAGGGCACGACGAAGATCAGGTGGGTCCAGGCGACGGCGAAGAAGCTGCCGTCGATGCCAAGGCGGACCAGCAGCACCTGGACGCCGAACAGGAAGGCGATCTGCGGCACGAGCAGCGGTATGTACATCAGCCTCAGGCTGGCGCGCTTCATCCGGTCGCTGTTGCTGCCCTCGTTCTCCAGCCAGCCGATGACCATCAGCAGGCCGACCAGCGTCGTCACCAGCCCGAGCGACAGCGTCATCCAGGCCGGGCGGCCGAGCATGGGCAGCTGGGCCGACCACGTCGCGAGGGTCCAGTCGACAGGCAGCGCGCCGGGATAGCGCCATGCCGTGGCGAAGGACCACAGTCCGGTCGCGAGCATCGACAGGGCGGCGAAGGCGAAGACCAGCGCAACGCCGGCGCCCGCGAGCCGGAGGCCCGGTTCACTGGCGACGCCACGGCCGCCGCGTGAAATCCAGAACCGCCCGACATGCGCCGCGATTCGCTCCGCCACCAACCACAGCCCGATCGCGAACAGCCCGATGGCGAGGAGCAGCACGGCAGCGGCGGCGCCGGGCAGGTAGGACGTGACGTCCGGGGCGAGCAGCCAGCGGAGCGCCAGGACGGCCAACGTCGGTGGATTGTCCGGGCCGAGGATCAGCGCCATGTCGACGACGGAGAGCGAAAAGACCAACACCGCCAGGATGGGCAGCCGGATCTGCGGATAGATCTGCGGCAGGATGACCTTGATCCACGCAATGCCGCGCCCGTAGCCGAGCGACCGGGCAGCCTTCATGTGCGCGTCGACCGGAACCTGGTTGAGCGCCGCCAGGATCATCAGCAGCAGGAAAGGCACCTCCTTGATCATCAGCGCGACGATCAGGGCGAGCCCCAGCGGATCGCCGACAGTGGCGAGGTCCGGCGGCGTCGACCACCCGGTCAGCCACGGCGAAACGAGTCGCGCGATCCAGCCGCTGGGCGCGATGACGAAGGCGAAACCGATGGCGATAGCCGCATGCGGCGAGGCCAGGATCGGCGCCAGCATGGCCTCCGCCCGGCGGAAGCCGAGCCGGCCATGGACCACCGCGCAGAAGCCGATCGAGAGCGCCAGCGAGAGCACGGTCGCCGCGACGCCGGTAAACGCGGAGAGCCAGGCAGCCGTCCACAGCCCGGGATAGGCGAAGACCTCGCGCCACGGCGACGACGCGACCCCCGAGCCGGCGACGGCCGGCAGGTGCCCGAATGCCGGGAGCAGGGTCCACCACAGGCCGACGGCGATCGGCAGGATGACAACCCCGCCGACCGCGATCAGTGGCCACCGTGCCGCCCGGCCGCCGCGTTGCGGCGACGATCGAGCGCCCGGTCGGGTCAGCGGGTGTAACGCCTGGTCCATTCGTCGACGATCCGGGTCATCCAGGTCGGATGGGGTTCGAGCAGGACGATGCCGAGCTCCTCGTTGCTCGGCAGGGCCGGAGCGGTTGGCAGGTCGAGAAAGGCCTGGCGCTGGTCGGCGTCGAGCTTGTCCATGTCGAGCACCGAGAAGCTGCCGAGAACCCGGATGTCCTGCGCCCGGGCCTGGGTCGCCGGCTCAAGCAGGAAGTTGGCGACCACCTTCGCGCCGTCCGGGTTGGCGGCGTTGTAGGGAATGGCGACGAAGCTGGTGTTGCCGATGGTGCCGCCGTCGAGCGTGTAGGCCCGGACCGTATCCGGGGCGAGCCCGGCGGCGATCCACCCGGCCGGCTCGGCCGGATCGAAAGAGATGGTCAGGTCGATCTCGGCGTCGTCGAGCAGCTGTCGTGCCGCGGGTCCGCTGTCCGGAAACTGCTCGCCGCCGCGCCACAGCAGAGGCCTCAGTTCGTCATACCAGGCCCACAGCGGCGCGGTGACGGTGTCGAAAGTCTCGTCGGTCGCAGGCTGCTGCAGGTCGGCAGGGTCGGGCGCCAGTTCGTAGAGCGCCTGCTTGAGGAAGGTCGCGCCGAGGAAATCCCGGACATTCGGATGGGCGAACCGGCCACGATGGTGCGCGGCCCAGTCGAGGAAGGCGGGAATCGACTTCGGCACCTCGCTCAGCCGCGCCGTATCGTAGGCGAAGACGATCTGCGCCATCCGCCACGGCGACTCCATGCCGTCGACCGGGACGGTGAAGTCCACGACATTCGACGGCTTGTCGGTCGTGTCGACATAGGCGTAGTTGGGCAGGCTCTCCGAAAACGGCCCGTGGAGCAGTCCCTGCTCCTTCATCGACAGGAAGTTGGCGCCGTTGATCCAGATGAGGTCGACGGATCCGCCGCTGTCCTTGCCGGCGGCCTTCTCGGCAAGCACCCGCGTCACGGCCTCGCCTGTGTCGGCCAGCTTGACGTGGCGCAGGGTGACGCCGTAGCGCTCGGCCACCTCATCGCCGACCCAGGCGATGAAGGCGTTGGTCCGCTCGTCGCCGCCCCAGGCGTTCCAGTAGACGGTGCTGCCATCGGCGCGCGACAGCGTCTCTTCCCAGGTGTCGGCAAGAGCCGGCGGCGCGGCGGTGAGGGCAAAAAACAGAGTCGCTGTAAGCAGGCTGCGGGCGGTCACGATTGGCTCCTGGAGAGTTCAGGACGGTCGGCAGGTACGGTTGCCGGCATCGGGTCCGGTCGGTGGTTGGCGAGGAAGCGGCGATCGATGGCGTCCTTGAGGCACCAGGCAAGGCGCCCACGCCAGTGGAGGCCGGCCCGGAGCGCAAGCCCCGTGTCGTCGCCGAGATTCATGATGGTCAGGAAGTGTTTCTGCGGCTCGAAGCGCGTCAGCGGTGTGCCCTCGAGGGTTGCCAGCATGTTGTGGAGGATGACCGGCGCCTGGCGCACCGCATAGACTCCGACGCGGGGGAGTGGCTCGCCATCGAACGCGATGCAGTCGCCGGCGGCGAAAACCGCCGTGTCGCCGGTCGAGCGAAGCCACGGATCGACATGCAACGAGCCGTCGCTGGCCAAAGGCAGGCCGAGGCCGGCGATGACCGGCGCGGGCGCCAGCCCGCTGGCATTGACGACGAAGTCGGCCGGCTCGATTCGACCGTCGGCGAGCGTGAGGACTCTATCGTCCACCGAGACCACCCGGCTGCCGTCGGGAACCGCGATACCGCGCCGGCGCAAGGCGTGGATGACGCCGGCGGCAATCGGTTTCGCCAGGTCGGCAAGCGGCCGGTCGCCGCCGTGAACCGTGATCGAGAACGGCGCGTCGAGCCGTTGGCCAAGCCGTTCGAGGCTGGCGGCGATCTCGAAGCCGGTCAGGCCTCCGCCGACGATCGCGATGCGTGTCTGGGCCTTCGGGTTCGTCTGGTGGCGCGTTTCCAGCGCGCCCCGCAGCCGGTCGAGATGGGCCACCGGCTTGACGTCGAAGACGTTGCGGTTGTCCCCGGGGAGGGGAACCGGGGCGCTGCCGAGATTGAGCGAGACGACGTCGAAGGGGACCGCGGTCCCGTCTTCGCTTACCAATCGGCGTGCAGCCCGGTCGATGGCTGCGAGGCAAGATCGGACGAGCGTTGCGCCGCTGCCGGCGATCAGCGCGGCGATGTCGATCCGCTCCGAACCCGGTCGATACTGCCCGGAAAGGACACCCGACGCCGCGCCGGAATACCAGAAGTCGTCCGGCGCGATAACCGTGAGGGCGTAACCGCGTGCCGCGAAGAGGCCAGCCTGTTTGAGAATGTGCAGGTGTGAGTGGCCGGCGCCGACCAGCACAATGGACCTGCCGACCGGAGACGCCGCTCCGCCCGGGTGCTGTGCGCTCCTGGCCATCATCCGAACCGGCCGAGAAAACGGACGATGCGCCGTGGCCATGGGCTGAACAGCTTCTTCGCATAATATTCGCCGGCGACACGCTTGCTGATCTCGCCCATCGTCGGGTAGGGCGCGATCATGCCGGCAACCGCCTTGGCGCCGAGCTTCTGCCCCATCGCCAGCGCCCACAGGTGGATCAGTTCGCCGGCATGGTCGCCGACGATGCTGGCGCCAAGGATGCGGCCGCGCTTGCCGAGCACGAGCTTGATCTGACCGTCGGTGCGATCCTCGGCGATGGCCCGGTCGATCTTGCCGAATGGCACGGTCAGCGCCTCGACCGACGATCCGATTTGCTCGCGCGCCTCGGCCTCGAGAAGGCCGACGCGAGCAAGCTCGGGATCGGTGAAGGTCACCCATGGCAGCGCCCGGTAGTCGACCTTCGCCGGCAGCCGGAACAGCGCGTTGCGGATGACGATGCCGGCCTGGTAGCCGGCGACATGGGTGAATTGCGGCCCGCCCGAGATGTCGCCAATCGCGAAGATCCGGCGGTTGGACGTCCGCAGCCGGTTGTCGACGGTGATCCCGGCCCGGGTGTGGTCGACGCCCGCCGCCTCGAGTCCGAGCCCATCGATCTGCGGCTTGCGGCCGGCAGCGACGAGGACGTGCGACACGGTGAGATCGCGCTCGCCGTCGGCATCGATCGTTGCCGTGATGGTCTCGCCCGACATCTGGAACCGCTTGACCCTGGCGCCTTCGAGGATGTCGATGCCTTCGGCGATCAGCCTGTCGCGGATGACGGCGGTGAGTTCCGGATCTTCCCTGGCCACGATCCGGTCGGCCTCGGCGACGGTGACCCGCGCGCCAAGCCGGCGATGGGCCTGCGCCATCTCGACGCCGATCGGCCCGCCGCCGACGACGAGCAGGTGTTCGGGCAATGTCCGGTTGGCGAAGATCGTCTCGTTGGTCAGGTAGGGCACCGTGTCGAGCCCGTCGATCGGCGGCGCCGCGGGGTTCGAACCGGTGGCAATGACGAAGCGCCGTGCCTTGACCGTGACGCCGTCGCCTTCGACGGTGTCGGGACCGGTGAAGGTCGCGTTCGACCGCACGACCGTCACGCCCAGCGACTCGAACCGCTCCTCGGAATCGTGCGGCGCGATGGTCGCGATGACGCGGTCGACCCGATCGACGGCGGCAGCGAAGTCGATTCCGGCGAGGTCGGCCTTGACGCCGAAGCCGGGCGCCGAACGAACCGCTTCGGCCGATCGCGCCGAAGCGATCAGCGCCTTCGAGGGGACACAGCCATAGTTGAGACATTCGCCGCCCATCTTGCGGCGTTCGAACAGCACGGTCCTTGCGCCCAGTTGCGCCGCTCCGGCAGCAACCGACAGGCCGGCGGAGCCGCCGCCGATGATGCAGATATCAACGTCGAGATGGCGCATTCAGCCCGTCCTCGCGGCGCGATAGCGCTTGTAGACCATGGGCGCCAGCGACAGGAGGGCGAGCGCGACCAGCGGCAGGATGACCGCCGGTGTCAGCACCGAGGCGAGATCGACCGGCTTGCCGGCGTCGAGCAGCGAGCCGATGCCGCTGCCGAAGCTGGCGAAGACCGCCGCGCCCGGGATGATCCCGACAAAGGTGGCGATGGTGAAGATGCCGAGCGACACGCCGAGCACCGCCGCGGCGAGGTTCACCAGCCAGAAGGGGAAGATCGGCAACAGGCGGAGAAACAGCAGGTAGCCGAGCGCATTGTCGGAAAACCCTCGCCGCAGGCGGTCGATCGTCCCGCCGGCGCGGCTCTGCAGCGAGCCGCCGAGGCCCAGCTTCACGAACAGGAAGAGGCCGATCGCGCCGAGCGTCGCGCCCAGCACGGCGTAGAGGGTGCCGAAGACCGGACCGAAGAGGAAACCGCTGGTGACGGTGAGCACCACCGCGCCGGGCACCGAGAAGGCGACGGCAACGGCATAGACGGCAATGAAGATCAGTGCGGCGCCGAGGCCGAGGCGGGCCACTTCGTCCAGCAGCCATTGCCGGTTCTCCGACAGGGCGCTGATCGAGAGATACTGGTCGAAGCCGGAGATCCGGACCAGAATGAAGGCGAGGACGAGCACAGCGACTGTGATCCCGGCGCGCAGCCACGTGCCCCGGCCACCGGTATCCTGTGCGTCCTGCGTCGAGGGGGCGTCCTGCATGCTCATGTGTCGCCTGGTCAATTCGTGGGTCACCTGCGATGGTGTCCCCTGGCAACACGGCTTGTTACACAAAGGGGCTCGCGGCCGGGTCACGGTGTCGTGAGCATCGCGGGATCAATCGGCGGCTTCGGCCAGCCGCGTCGATATCCGGCTGCTTTCGGAGAGCGTCTTGTGCACCGGGCAACGGTCGGCGATCTTGAGCAGTCGCTGGAGGACATCGTCGGGCGGCGCGCCTTCGATGGAGATGACCCGCTCGAACAGGCTGACGGTCCTGCCCTTGCCTTCAGCGCAGTCTTCGCAGTCCGCAGCATGCGTCCGCGAATGCGAGACCACGACCGAGATGCGGCCGATATCCATCTTCTTCCGCTCGGCATAAAGCCGCAGCGTCATCGTCGTGCAGGTGCCCAGGGCGGCGGAGAGCAGGTCATAGGGCGACGGTCCCGAGCCATCGCCGCCGACATCCGTCGGTTCGTCGGCCATCAGTGTATGCGGGCCGATCTGGACAAGTTGCTGGAATCGGCCTTCGCCGGATTCGGTGACGACGACGCCGTCAGCCTCGGTTGCCGCGTCGGTCATCGCATCGCCGACAAGGTAGCGCGCGGCCCAGTTGCTGATGATCGACGCGGCAAAGATCGCGTCGGATCGGTTCGACAGGAGATGGTCGGCGCCGTCGAGTGCGACGAAACTCTTGGGGTGGCGCGCGGCTTCGAAGATCGCCCGGGCGTTTTCGATCCCGACGATGGTGTCGGTCGGCGCGTGCAGGACGAGGAGCGCCCGCTTCAGCCCGGCGATCACCGACGTGACGTCCTGCGATCGCGCATCGTCGACGAAGTCGCGGCGGATGTTGAACTTCCGGCCGGCGAGAGTGACTTCGGCGATACCCTCGGTCTCGATCTTTTCCAGCGATGCATCGAAATTGTGGAGGACATGCTCGACATCCGCCGGCGCGCCGACGGTCGCCACCGCCCTGACTTCCGGGACCTGCGATGCGGCCATCAGGACCGCCGCGCCACCGAGGCTGTGGCCGATCATCAACTGCGGCGCCTGGTAGTGGCTGCGCAGGTGGTCGACCGCCTTGAGGATGTCGCTGACGTTGGACGAGAAGCTGGTATTGGCGAAGTCACCGCCCGAGGCCCCGAGCCCGGTGAAGTCGAAGCGCAGGACCGCGATGCCGCTCCGCGCCAGCTCGGTCGAGATCCGGGTCGCGGCGAAGACATCCTTCGAGCAGGTGAAGCAATGGGCGAAGACGGCATAGGCCCGCACCGCGCCGGCCGGCAGGTCAAGGCGCGCCGCCAGCGGCTCCTCGAGACTGCCTTCGAAGGTCACCCGTTCGGCTGAGAACATCGGTCTTCTCCCTTGTTGCTGGCGCTTTCGGCGTCCGGTCTCATTCCGGCGGCCGGGGCCGATCGCCCGCTGCGGCGCGCTGGCGAAAGGCCTCGACGAGCGGTTTGGACGGCAGCTCCTCGGGCATCAGCGTGTAGCCATGCCTGTCGATGAAACGGATGGTGGCCTGCATCTGCCCGACGAAGGCCCGGCAGTGTTTGCAGAGAAGAAGGTGCATCCGCAGGTTCGCTCTCGGCCAGAAGCCGAGCGTGCCGTCGAGATAGTCGTTGGTCTTCTCGCTCACGTCGCGACAGGTCAGCATCGGCTTGCCACATCCTCTGTTGGCGGGCCTGGCCGCCTCGATCGACGGTCCGATGCTATAGGGTCTTGCAAGATCGCCGCGCGTTACAAACAAATCCGGACCGGCAGACGTTCCCTGCCGGATCAATCGGCAAGCAGCCGCTCCATCGCTTCCCGGAGGGCGGCACGGGCGCGATGCAGGAGAACGCGCTGGTTGGCGTCGGATATGCCGAGGAGAACGCTGACCTCGGCGGCCTCCATATGCTCGATCGTCCGCAGGGTCACGACCGATCGTTGCCCGGGCGGCAGCGACGCGATCGCTTCGCCCGCCCGCGCCAGCATGTCCTTGTCGGCAACGATCCTCTCCGGCGTCAGGTCATCCCAGGCCGCCGGAAAGTCGGCCCAAGCCCCGGACGGCTTGAACCGCGCCGGGTCGACTGCCGGCGTGTCTTCGCCGGTCTCGCCCGCGAAATCGGCCACCTGGACCATGCGTCCGT
Organism: Bauldia litoralis; assembly: GCF_900104485.1. Taxonomy (GTDB): domain Bacteria; phylum Pseudomonadota; class Alphaproteobacteria; order Rhizobiales; family Kaistiaceae; genus Bauldia; species Bauldia litoralis. Next base: position 73,787 of record NZ_FMXQ01000009.1, read on the forward strand.
CGCGCACGGCCCGGGTCCGCGCCTTGTTGGCGAGGATGGCAAAGATCCAGTTCTTCAGCGACGAGCGGCCCTCGAAGGTATCCAGCCCCTCGATCACCGCCAGCCAGGTATCCTGAACCACTTCCTCCGCCGTCGCCCGGCTGCGAACGAACGCCTGGGCCACCGCGATCAGGCTCGCCTGGTGCCGGGTCACCACCGTGCGGAAGGCTTGCTCGTCCCCGGCGCGCAAACGGCAATAGAGGTTGGCTGGCTGCGTCATGCTCGCTCGGGTTCGGTGCCGCCCCGCGTCGAGATTGCTCACGCGGGGCCGGCGGCTCGTCCATGGGCGCATTCACACCCCGGCTCGGACGACGGAACCTAGCAAAGGCGCACCGCGCCGTGGGTCACATTGCAATCAGGCGCGGTTTTCGACCGCTCAAGCCTTTGCGAGCGCGGCGTGAGGTACGCCGGACCAACCGCGCAGGGCCACGGACGGCCTCAGGCCTGCTTGAGGCCCGGCTCGTCCGCCTCCGCCTCGGCGACATGCCGCTTCACCGCGAAGAAGCTGTCTGGCGTCACCGAAATGGAGTTGATGCCGCAACCCACCAGAAACCGCGCGAATTCGGGATGATCGCTGGGCGCCTGGCCGCAAAGGCCGATCTTGGCGCCCGCCTTGTGAGCTGCCCCGATCACGCTCGAGATCATCCATTCGACCGCCTCGTCCTGCTCGTCGAAAAGTCCCGCGAGTTCCTCCGAATCGCGGTCGACGCCAAGTGTCAGCTGGGTGAGGTCGTTCGATCCGATCGAGAACCCGTCGAAGCGCCGGGCAAAGGCGTCGGCCAGGATGACGTTGGAGGGAATCTCGCACATCACGTAGACCTCGAGGCCGTCCTCGCCGCGCCGCAGCCCGTTTTCGACCATCACCTTGAGCACCTTGTCGGCTTCCTTGACCGACCGGCAGAAGGGGATCATCACGACGACATTCTTGAAGCCCATCTCGTTGCGCAGCCGCTGGATCGCGCGGCATTCGAGCGCGAAGCCTTCCCGGTAGCGCGGCGAGTAGTAACGCGATGCGCCGCGGAACCCGATCATCGGGTTTTCCTCGTCGGGTTCGAATTCGCGACCGCCGACCAGACCGGCATATTCGTTGGTCTTGAAGTCGCTCATCCGGATGATGACCGGCTTGGGATGGACGACCGCCGCGATCCGGGCGAGACCGCGCGACAGCGTGTCGATGAAATACTCGGTCTTGTCGTCATAGTTGACCGTGATCGCATCGATCTCGGCCTTGGCCGCCTCGTCCTTGAGCGAGTCGTAGCGGACCAGCGCCATCGGATGCACCCGCACCTGGTTGGTGACGACGAACTCCATCCGCGCGAGGCCGACACCGTCAGCCGGAACCTGCCACCAGTTGAAGGCCGCGGCCGGATTGGCGAGGTTGAGCATCACCTTGGTCCGGGTCCCCGGCAGGCTGGAGAGGTCGAGCTCGTCGACCTCGAATTTTGCCGTGCCCTCATAGACGAAACCCTGGTCCCCCTCGGCGCAGGAGACCGTGACTTCCTGGTCCGTGTGCAACACATGGGTGGCGTTGCCGGTGCCGACGACCGCGGTCAGGCCGAGTTCGCGACTGACAATCGCCGCGTGCGAGGTCCGGCCGCCATGGTCGGTGATGATCGCCGCGGCGCGCTTCATGATCGGCACCCAGTCCGGGTCGGTGATCCCGGTGACGAGGATCGATCCGTCGACGAACTTGTCGATGTCGCGGACGTCCTCGATCAGGCAGACCCGGCCGGCGGTGATCGCGCCGCCGATGCTGAGTCCGGTGGTGAGGATCTTGCCCTTTTCCAGCACGCGATAGGCCTTGAAGGTGTTGGCCTCGCGCCGCGACTGCACGGTTTCCGGCCGCGCCTGGACGATGAAGATGTCGCCACTGTCGCCGTCCTTGGCCCATTCCATGTCCATCGGGCAGCCGTAATGCGCCTCGATGGTCGTCGCCCAGCGCGCCAGGAGAACGATCTCCTGGTCGCTGAGCACGAAGGCGGCCCGTTCGGCCCTGGAGGTCGGAACGTTCTTGGTCGGCTCGTCGCCGGTGGCGTAGATCATCTTGATCGCCTTCTCGCCGAGCGTTTTCTCGACGATCGGCAGCAGCGACTCGTCGGCGAGCAGCGGCTTGAAGACCTGGTAGGCGTCGGGATCGACCGCGCCCTGGACGACGTTCTCGCCAAGCCCCCAGGCGGCGTCGATGCGCACGACCTTGTCGAAGCCGGTCTCGGTATCGATCGAGAACATCACGCCGGAACCGCCGATGTCAGAGCGCACCATCTGCTGGACGCCGATCGACAGGGCGACCTGCAGGTGGTCGAAGCCCTTGACCTGACGATAGGAGATCGCCCGGTCGGTAAACAGCGACGCGTAGCAACGACGGCAGGCGTCGAGCAGGGCGCGCTCGCCGCGGATGTTGAGGAAGGTTTCCTGCTGGCCGGCAAAGCTGGCATCCGGCAGGTCCTCGGCAGTGGCGGATGAACGAACCGCGACATCGAGTTCGCTGCGCCCGGCGCGTTTGCCGAGTTCCTTGTAGGAGGTGAAGATCGTGGCGGCGGTGTCCTCCGGCCATTCGCCGTGAAGGAAGGCGGTTCGGATCGCCTGCCCGGTTTCCGCCAGCGATTTTTTCCCGGCCGCCATCTCGTCGAGATGATCCGAGATCACCTGCCGAAGACCGTTCGCCTCGACATAGCGCCAGTAGGCGCTTGCCGTGGTGGCGAAGCCCGGCGGCACCCGAACGCCCTTGCCCGAGAGGGTCTGGACCATTTCGCCCAGCGAGGAATTCTTGCCGCCGACGAGTCCGACATGGGTCCGCTTGACGGCTTCAAACCAAAGAACGTCGGGTTGGTCAGTCATGTCTTCACTCCCCAGTCGCCGCTGTTGCCTGAAAGGCGTCGAAGGCGCGGAGTGCCTCGCCGCCATAGACCATCGACGGTCCGCCACCCATCTGGATGGCGACGCCGATGGTCTCGAGCACTTCCTCCCGCGAAGCACCGAGTTCGCTGACGCGCTTGGCGTGATAGGCGACGCAGCCGTCGCAACGTGACGCGACGCAAAGGGCCAGCGCGATGAGTTCTTTGAATTTGATGCTGAGTGCGCCGTCGAAGTAGGCGCCCTTGCCCAGGGCGGCGAAGCCGGCCATTGCGTCCGGTAGCCCCTTGCGCAGGGCCGCCGCCGAAGTGGACACTTCCTGCGCCATCTCCCGGTAGTCTTTCATCGGGACCTCCCCTGCGGCCTGCGTGATCTACGCAGTGCGCGTTATCTCTAGTGAGCCTGACCAACGGCGCGGCGCAGGCATTGACTCACGTCAACGGCGCTCGCATCCGCGTTCAATTGTTGAGGTGGCCGAGGGCCCGTTTGTCGCGGAGGACGATGCGCCGCGAGGTCGGTATCTCGATGGCGCGATCGTCTTCGAGCCGGGTCAGTGTTCGCGAGACCGTCTCGATGGTGAGGCCGAGATAGTCGGCGATGTCCTGCCGGGACATCGGCAGGTCGACGATGATGTCGGACCGGCCGCGGCCGGCCATGTCGAGCAGGAAAGTGGCAACCCGCTCCTGCGCGCGCTTGCGACCAAGAACGAGAAGATGATCCTGTGTCCGGCGGAGTTCTCTTGCCGTATGGGTCCACAGTTCGGACGCAAGCGTGGCGTCGCTGACCGCGAGAGCCACCAGGCTGCTGCGCTTGGCGACAAGCACCACGGCGTCGGCAATAGCCTCCGCGGTGAATTGGCGTTCGCTGCCGACCTCAAGGCCGAAGACGTCGCCCGCAATGTGAAATTCGCCGATCTGCCGCCGCCCGTCGCTGAGGAGCTTGTACGTCCGCACGGCGCCGGAAACGACCTTGTAGACGTTGTCGACCGGCTCGCCTTCGCCGTAGATCTCGGCATTCCGGGCGTAGCGAATCGACATGCCGGCCGTCGACAATGCCGCGGACAGGGGCTGGGGCTGCCCGGCCGCGGCTTCGATGGCCGCGACCTTTTGTGCCGTCGGGCGTGTAAGTTGGGATGTTTCCTGATGCAGCATGGCGAAAGGCTCTCCCGTTGACGTGTTTGATCGTGGTCAAAACGTAACGACGGGTGGTGGACTCGAAAATTCGGGTAATCTCCCTACGGGATATCCCGTAGGCGTCGGTGGGGAAGGATCAGTGTTGCCTGAGGCCAGATAATGGGACCGGCGGAAAGCCATCGCGAACCGCCACTCGTCCGGCCCGGACCGTCGGGCCCGACGGGTGTGGCGCTGCGTTACGGGCTTCCCTTCGGGGCGGTGGCGGTGGCGATCTTCGCCTGTTGGTCGATCTGCGGCCGCACAGCCGATCCGTCGCTTTTCCTGTTTGGTGGCGTCGCCGTCGTGGTCTCGGCCGCCTATGGCGGGCTGGGTCCGGGGTTGCTGGCCACCGCGCTCGTCGTCGCCGCCGCTCTCTCAAGCGCCTATTTCGTCGGCGGGCAGGTCGACATCGTCAAGTCGTTCGTCTTTGTGTTTCTCGGAGCGGCGATCGCGACAATGGGCGAAAGGCTGCATCGCCTGCGCGCTGAGACCGCCGCCTTCGCCAGCGACCTGCTGGCGCGCGAGGCGCATCTCAAATCGATTCTCGACACCGTGCCGGACGCGATGATCGTGATCGACGAAGCCGGCATCATGCAGTCCTTCTCGACGGCCGCCGAGCGCCTGTTCGGCTATTCGCCGGACGATGCGATCGGCAAGAACGTCAAGATTCTGATGCCGTCCCCCTACCGGGAGGATCACGATCGCTACCTCGCCCGCTACATGACCACTGGCGAGCGCCGGATCATCGGGGTCGGGCGCCTGGTGGTCGGGCAGCGCGCCGACGGCTCGACCTTCCCGATGGAGCTGGCCGTGGGCGAGATGATTTCCCGGGACAGCCGCTTCTTCACGGGTTTTGTCCGGGATCTGTCCGAGCGCCAGGAGACGGAGGTCCGATTGCAGGAATTGCAGTCGGAGCTGGTCCATATCTCACGCCTCAGCGCCATGGGCGAAATGGCCTCGACACTGGCCCACGAGATCAATCAGCCGTTGTCGGCGATCACCAACTACATCAGCGGCTCGCGCCGGCTCCTCGACTCGAAGGCCGAGGGAGCGGACACGAAGCTGCGCGACGCGCTCGACAAGGCCGCCGAACAGGCCTTGCGCGCCGGTCAGATCATCCGTCACCTCCGGGAATTCGTCAGCCGTGGCGAGAGCGAGAAACGCGGCGAGAGCGTCTCCCGGATGATCGAGGAGGCGGCCGCGCTGGCGCTGGTTGGCGCCAAGGAGCGCGGCATTCGTGTCCGCTACGAAATCGCCAGCGATATCGGCCATGTTCTTGCCGATCGGGTGCAGATCGAGCAGGTGCTGTTGAACCTGATCCGCAACGCGATCGAGGCGATGACCGAGGCCGCATCCGAGCCCAGGGAACTCAGAATAGGGGCGCGCCGGGTATCGGACGGCAAGGCCGAAATCGCGGTTGCCGATACCGGTCCCGGCATCTCGGCCGATGTGGCGGATCGCCTCTTCTCGCCCTTCGTCACGACCAAGGTGCAGGGCATGGGCGTCGGCTTGTCGATCTCGCGCACCATCGTCAACGCCCATGGCGGGACGATCGCCGTCGAGACCACGCCCGGCAAGGGCACGACCTTCCGTTTCACGTTGAAGATCATCGATACCGCAGGCAGAGAAGATGACGAATAGCGCCATTGTTCATGTGATCGACGACGACCGGGATGTTCGCGAGTCGCTGTCCTTCCTGCTCGATACTGCGGGCCTGACGGTGCGGGCCTTCGAGTCCGGGGTGGCTTTCCTCGATGCGTTGCCGCGCGGCGAGCGGGGCTGCGTCGTCTCCGACGTGCGGATGCCGGGGATCAGCGGCACCGAACTTCTGGCCAGGCTGCGCGAGATGGGTGTCGGCATGCCGGTGATCATCATCACCGGCCACGGCGACGTGCCGCTGGCGGTCGAGGCGATGAAGCTCGGCGCTTTCGATTTCATCGAGAAGCCCTTCGACGACTCGGTCCTTGTCGCGGCGGTCGAGGCGGCTTTGCGTGAGGACGAGCGGCGCGAGGATGACCACGCGGCAAAGGCGGATGTGGTCGCCCGGTTGGCGATGCTGTCGCAACGGGAAAGCCAGGTCCTTGAAGGCCTGGTTGCCGGCCTTCCCAACAAGACGATCGCCTACGATCTCGGCATCAGCCCGCGCACGGTCGAGGTCTATCGCGCCAACGTCATGACCAAGATGGAAGCGGCGAGCCTCTCCGACCTTGTTCGGATGGCGATCCTCGCCGGCGCGGTCTCGAAGAGCGGCGATTAGGGCCTGCCGCCCTCGACATCGGTATCGTCGAGGACCCGCAGCGCGGCGCCATCGAGATCCTCATACTGGCCGTTGCGCAGGGACCACAGGAAACCGAACAGGCCCACCAGTCCCAGGAAAAGCGCCAGCGGCACGAGGTAGAGGAGAACCGTCATGGCGCCGACGGTTCCCGGACAAGCGTGGACGCAACGCCGTCATCGCGCTTCGCGACCGGCAGGCGGGGGCGGGCGCGCAGGGCGTTCAGTGTGACGGCGATCGACGAGCCGGACATGGCGAGCGCGGCGATCAGCGGTGTCACGATGCCGAGGATCGCCAGCGGTACGGCGGCAAGATTGTAGATGACCGAGAAGCCGAGATTCTGGTTCATCAGCCGCCGGGCGCGCCGGCCGATGTCGAAGGCCTCGACGACCGGGCCGAGCCGCTCGCCCAGAAACACCGCGTCGGCCTGCGCCTGGGTGATGTCGAGGGCGCTGATCGGCGACAGCGAGACGTGGGCTTCGGCCAGCGCCGGGGCGTCGTTCAGCCCGTCGCCGATCATCGCCACCCGGTGGCCCGCGGCGGCAAGCGCCAGCAGCGCGGCGATCTTGTCGGCCGGCTTCATCCCCGCGACATAGGGAACGCCCAGCGTCGCGGCGACCGGCGCCACGGCCGCGTCCCGATCGCCGGAGAGGATCCGGCAATCGAAGCCGCGCGATTTCAGCGCCGTGATAACCGCCGCCGCATCGGGCTTCAGTGTCTGCGCGATGGCGAAGGTCGCGACCGTGTCGCCGTGGCGGAACCAGAGATGCGAGGCAGCCCCGTTGTCCATGTTCGCATTGGTCCTTTCGGGGACATCGCAGAACGCGGCGCTGCCGAGGCGCGCTTCCATGCCGTCGACCGTCGCGACGATGCCGCGCCCAGCCTCCTCCCGCGCATCGGCAAGGGGAATCTCGCTATGGGCTTCCATCGCCAGCGCCCGGGCCAGCGGATGGCGGCTGGCGAGCGCCAGCCGGGCGGCCGTCCGCAGCACCTCTGGAGGGATCGCTCCCGCATTAACGACATGCGGTTCGGCCGTGGTCAGGGTGCCGGTCTTGTCGAAGACGATGGTGTCGACCTCGGCAAGCCGCTCCAGCGCGTCGCCGGCATTGAGGAAGATACCCCGGCGAAACAGCGCGCCGGCGGCCGCGACCTGAACCGCGGGAATCGCGAGCGCCAGGGCGCAGGGGCAGGTGATGATCAGCACGGCGGTGGCGACCAGCACCGCCTGGTGGATGCCGGCGCCGGCGACAAGCCAGCCGATCGCAGCGAGGAGCGCGGTCAGGTGGACGACCGGGGCATAGAGCCGGGCGGCGCGATCGGCGAGCTTGACCCGGCGCGACCGCGCCTCGGTCGCCTTGTCGAGAAGGCGCTGGACCTCGTCGACCAGCGACTCGCCGGACAGCGCCGTCGCCTTGACGGTCAGCGCACCGGCGAGGTTCAGCGTGCCGGCATAGACCGGATCGCCCTGGCGAACCGCGCGTGGCGCGGTCTCGCCGGTGATCAGGCTTTCGTCCACCGACGACGTTCCGGCGGTGATGCTGCCGTCGGCGGCGATCCGCTGGCCGGGCTGGACCAGGATCGATCGGCCGACATGGATGGCGGCCGCCGGCACCGTCCGAGTGTTGCCGTCCGGCTGGATCAGCTCGGCCGTTTCGCCCTTGAGGGCCGCCAGGTTGCCGGCCATCGTCCGCGTGCGCCGGCGCATCGCCTGGTCGAGGGTGCGGCCGGCGAGCAGGAAGAAGAGCAGCATGATGGCGCTGTCGAAATAGGCGTGCTCGGCCGAGATCGCGGTCTCGTAGAGCGAGACGCCGAGCGCCAGGAGGACGCCGATCGAGATTGGCACGTCCATGTTGGTGCGCCGCGCCTTCAGTGCCGTCCACGCGCTGGCGAAGAACGGACGCCCGGCATAGGCGACGGCCGGCAGCGCGATCAGCGCCGACAGCCAGTGAAAGAGGTCGCGGGTTTCCGGGGTGATGTCGGTGAAATTGCCGGCCCAGACCGAGACCGACAGGAGCATGATGTTCATTGCCGCGAAGCCGGCGACCGCGAGGGCGCGGAGCAGCCGCTTCATCTCGGCGTCGCTCTCCGCTTCGCCCGCGCCGGTGGCGAAGGGACGCGCCCGGAAACCGCCCTTGTCGAGGGCCTCGACCAGCGACGCCGGCTCGACCGCGCCCTGCCGCCAGTCGATGCCGACCCGCCGCAGCGTGAAATTGACGCGCGCTTCGGTGACGCCGGGAATGTCGGTCAACCGGCGTTCGATGGCGCCGATGCAGCCGGCGCAGTGGATGCCCTCGACCGCCAGGTCGAGGTGGCAGGCGCCATCGTTGCCGGCTGTCACATAGTGGGAGAGGTCGACGGCACTCATCGTCAATGCACCAGGACCCGGTTGCGGGAGTGGAACAGTTTTTCACCCTCGCGGGTCACGTCGATATCGAGCCGCCAATAGCCGGCATGGGCCACGGCCATGCCGCGGTAGTGGCCTGGTCCGGTCGGGTCCAGGACGAAGGAGACATCGCGGCGGGCATCGACCGGATGGACCAGGCGGGCGTCGACGATGACGCCGGAGACAGGCGCGCCGGTTTTGTCGACGATATCGACCGTCAGGGTCTCCGCGTCGCCGTCCGAGGTCAGTTCGCCATCGACCGTCCAGCCAAGCGCGCGCTGGGCGGCGGCGGCGGCCTCCTCGCTCTTGAAGTCGAGCCCGGCCTGGTAGGAACTCGGCGTGTCGAGGCCGCCGAAGGTCGAGATTGCGGCCTGGATCATCGCGATGTTGACGATGGTGACGAAGCCGAAGAAGCCGACGAGCATGAGGAAGACCGAGCGTCCGGTCAGCCGCCATTCGCCCGTTGAAGAGACCTGTGGCAGGCGCAGGTTCATGTCCCGTCTCCCGGTCCGCGGAAGTTGTCGGTGACGGTCGCGGTCTCCCCGTCGGCGGTATCGGTCACCACGAAGGTGACCGGAACCGAGGCGGCGGCTGGCGGTTCCGGGACGCTGACGATGACGCGGACTTCGCGGGTCTGGTCGGCCCCGACGGGTACGATCTGCTCGCCGTCGGCCGGGTTTGCCGCGGTCACCTCGACCACCGGGTCGGTCAGGCCATCGACGGAAATGGCAAACGTGCGCGGTGTCGTCCGCTTGTTGAGGATGCGCACCGTGTAGGCGTTGCGGATGCCGCCGTCGGACAGCACGACATATTCGGGATTGCGGTCATGGATGACGTTCACCGAGCTGATAGAACGCGCCGACAGCGACCACGCCATCACCGCGCCGACAATCAGGATCAGGGCGGAATAGAGCAGGGTGCGCGGTCGCACGATGCGGGCCATCGTCGACTTGCCGGCCAACCGCTCGCCGATGTTGATGTCGGTGTCATAGGCGATCAGCCGGGTTGGCCGGTCGAGCCGCTCCATGACGGTGTCGCAGGCGTCGATGCACAATCCGCATTGGATGCAGCCGAGATTCGGCCCCTCGCGGATATCGACGCCGGTCGGGCAGACGGCGACGCATTGGTGGCAATCGACGCAGTCTCCGGCGGGTTCGCCGCGCGCCAGCGCCGCGGTGGCTTTCTTCGCCGACATCCGCGGCTCGCCGCGGTCGAGCCGATACGTGACGTTGAGGGCATATTCGTCGGTCAGCGCCGCCTGGATGCGCGGCCAGGGGCACATGTAGAGGCAGACCTGCTCGCGCATGTGGCCGGCCAGTGCATAGGTGGTGAAGGTCAGGATGCCGATCCACAGATAGGCGATGAACGGCGCCTGCAGGGTGGCGAGATCATGGACCAGCGTCGGGGCGTCGGAGAAGTAGAGAACCCAGGCGCCGCCGGTCCACCACGCCGTCATCAGCCAGAGGAAATGCTTCAGCGTCTTGCGCGCCGCGAGTTGGGGCGTGAGCTTGCCCGCATCGTTGTGCATGCGCTCGCGCCGGTCGCCCTCGGTCCAGCGCTCGATCAGCAGGAACAGGTCGGTCCACACTGTCTGCGGACAGAGATAACCGCACCACACCCGCCCCGCGACCGCGTTCATCAGGAACAGCACCAGCGCGGCGAGGATCAGGAGGCCGGTGAGGTAGTAGATTTCCTGCGGCCAGATCTCGATGAAGAAGAAATAGAAGCGCCGCGCCGGCAGGTCGATCAGCACCGCCTGATCGGGCGCGCCCGGGCCCCGGTCCCAGCGGATGAAGGGCGTGAAATAATAGATGCCGAGCGTCACGATCAGCACGATCCACTTGATCCGCCGGAACGTGCCGTGGACGCTCTGCGGATAGATCTTCTTGTGCTTTTCGTAGAAGGACTGGCCGCTGTCGTCAGCGGGGTCGATCTGTGCGGGAACAGTCATTGTCGAACGGGATCCGGTGGCGCCTGCCGGAACCCTAGCGATGGAGGGGTCGGCAGGCGTTGATACGGATCAACGCGCGCAACGCAGCCTGTCGCGCGCGGACTGTGTCTGGCACCCTTGGGTTGTCCACGCGACGCGCGCACGGTCGCGCCCGGGACGCGACAGGTTTGCGTCGGGTCCCGGAGGCCTAGTCGGCGACCGCCGCGTCGCTCAGGTTGTTGAGCGCGTTCTCGATCATCTTGACCGCCTTGCTGTCGTCGTCGATGTCGTAGCGCTCGGCCAGGTCCTCGGCCTCGATATAGCCGACCCTGGTCTCGTCGCCGTCCTGCCAGACGAGGATGCGCAGCGGCAGGTCGAGGCCGATCTTCTGGTTTTCCTGCATCAGCGGCGTGCCGATCTTGGGATTGCCGAAGATCACGACGGTGGTCGGTGCCAGTTCGAGGTCGACTTCTTCGGCAGCAGCCGCATGATCGATGACCGCGGCGACCTTCGCGCCAGCGCCCTCGATCGCGGCGGTGAGCCGGGTGACGGTCTCTGCGACCGAATGCGGGCTGGTCTTCACCTGCCAGTCATCGTCCGCCACCGCCGCCGAGGAGGTGGCGATCGCGCCGATAAGAAGAATGGCCTGCGTTACGCGTGTAAAAATCATCAGTCGCTCCCACTGCCGGCCCCCCGACCGCGAAGGGTTAAGGTGGGTACGACGGAAGCAACAATCAATTGGCGGCGAGACCGAAGCGCGTTCTAGTTCTAGTCACCGCCGCCCAGGTTGTGGACGTAGAAGGTCAGCGCCTTGACGGTGGTGGGGTCGAGACGTTCGCCCCAGGCCGGCATCGACGAGTTGCGGGCATTGGTGACCGTGGCGATCATGTCGGCGGTGTCGGAGCCATAGAGCCAGATCGCGTCGGTCAGATTGGGCGCCCCGAGTTCCTGGTCGCCGGTGCCGGCCTCGCCGTGGCAGCTGGCGCAGTCCCTGGCGTAGATCTCGGCGCCGGCGGTGAGATCGGCGCTGCTCGGTACCGGCAGGTCGGCAAGCGAACGGACGTAGTAGACCACCTCGCGAATTTCCGCGCCGCTCAGGAGCCCGTCGCGGCCAAAGGCCGGCATCTCGCTGTACCGGCTGTCGGCGTTGTCGTTGCGCACGCCATAGGCGATGGTGTGGCCGATATTGTCGATCGATCCGCCCCACAGCCAGTCGTCGTCGATCAAGTTGGGATAGCCCTTCGATCCGCCGCCACCGACGCCGTGACAGGGCGCGCAGTTTTCCTTGAAGGCGATGCTGCCATAGGCGCGGGTGAAATCGAGCAGTTCCGGGTCGTCCTTGATCGCGGCGATCTCGGTGCTGGTCAGGCGATCGATCATCGGCCCGCGATTGGTCTCGAGCGCGGCCACCTCCTGGTCGACCGCGGTGCGCGAATTCCAGCCGATCAGACCGCCGGTCGCCGACCAGACCAGCGGCCAGGCGGGAAAGATGAACCAGTAGACCACCGACCAGGCGATGCAGGCATAGAAGATCCACAGCCACCAGCGCGGCAGCGGGTGGTTCAGTTCCTCGATGCCGTCCCAGTCGTGGCCGGTCGTCTTGTAGCCGGTGACCGGATCGAGCCTGGGTTCGTTGTGTTCGCTGTCGGCCATGGTCAGTCCTCGCTGAGCGGCAGCCGGGCCGCCTGGTCGTAGCGCTGCTTCTGCGAGGGGCGCATGACGATCAGGAGGACGACGACGAAGACCGCGACGAAATAGAGAAGGCCCCACGACTGGGCGAATTCCGCGAGCGCCATATAGGTGTCGGACATCGGTGCACTCCTCAGCGGATGTTGGCGCTGTCGTCGTAGAGGTTGAAGTCGATGGCCGTGCCGAGCGACTGGAGATAGGCGATCAGCGCGTCCGCCTCGGTCAGCCGTCCTGTCGCCGCCACCGTCCCGGTGAAGTCGCGGATATTGGCGTTGGGGTAGCGTTCAAGCAGTCCCTCGCTGTCGAGCGCGTCGAGGGTGCCTTGCGTGACCGCGTCGCGGCGCGCGGTCTCGATCATCTCGTCGGTATAGGGCACGCCGAGGGTCTGCTGGACAATGAGGTCCTCGCCGATATAGCGGATGTCGAGTTCAGTCTCGGCCAGCCACGGATAGGCCGGCATCACCGTCGACGGGACGACCGAACTCGGCGCATTGAGGTGGTCGAGGTGCCACGTGTCGGAATACTTGCCGCCGACCCGGGCGAGGTCCGGCCCGGTCCGCTTCGAACCCCACTGGAAGGGCCGGTCATACATCGACTCGGCGGCCAGCGAATAATGCCCGTAGCGTTCGACCTCGTCGCGCAGCGACCGCACCATCTGCGAGTGGCAGTTGTAGCAACCCTCACGGACATAGATGTTGCGGCCGGCGAGTTCGAGCGGCGTATAGGGGCGAACGCCATCGACCGTCTCGATCGTGTTCTTGAGATAGAACAGCGGCACGATCTCGACGATGCCGCCGATCGCGATCACCACCAGCGCTCCGAAGAAGAGCACGAGCGAATTGGTCTCGAAGATCTTGTGGCGTTCCCAGAGGGACATGGTGTCGTGTTTTCCCTATTCGGCCGGGACCATGACGGGCCGGGCTTCCGGCGCCGCCGATGCCTCGGGCGAGGCGATCGTCTTCCAGATGTTGACGACCATCAGCAATGCGCCCGCGAGGAACAGCAGGCCGCCAAGCGCCCGGATCAGGTAGAAGGGGTGCATCGCCTCGACGGTTTCGACGAAGGAATATTCAAGGAAGCCGAGCGAGTTATAGGCGCGCCACATCAGGCCCTGGAGGATGCCGGCGACCCACATCGAGGTGATGTAGAGGACGATGCCGATGCTCGACAGCCAGAAGTGCCATTCGACCAGCTTGAGCGACCACAGGCCCTTGCGGTTCCAGAGCCACGGCACAAGGCAGTAGATCGCGCCGAAGGAGATGTAGCCGACCCAGCCGAGCGCCCCGGAATGGACGTGACCGATGGTCCAGTCGGTATAGTGCGACAGCGAGTTGACCACCTTCACCGACATCAGCGGCCCTTCGAAGGTCGACATGCCGTAGAAGGCGACCGACACCACCATCATCCGCAAGACCGGGTCGGTCCTGAGTTTGTCCCAGGCGCCGGACAGCGTCATGATGCCGTTGATCATCCCGCCCCATGACGGCATCCACAGCATGATCGAGAAGGTCATGCCGAGCGTCTGCGCCCAGTCGGGCAGGGCGGTGTAGTGGAGGTGGTGGGGGCCCGCCCAGATGTAGAGGAAGATCAGCGACCAGAAGTGGACGATCGACAGCCGGTACGAATAGATCGGTCGGTCGGCCCGCTTCGGGATGAAGTAATACATGATGCCGAGGAAGCCGGCGGTGAGGAAGAAGCCGACGGCGTTATGGCCGTACCACCACTGGATCATCGCATCCTGGACGCCAGCCCAGACGATGTAGGACTTCGACGAGAAGACCGAGACCGGGATCGCCGCGTTGTTGCCGAGATGCAGGACGGCAATGGTCAGGATGAAGGCGAGGAAGAACCAGTTCGCCACATAGATATGCGGCTCCTTGCGCCGCATGATCGTCCCGAGGAAGACCATCAGGTAGACGACCCACACGACCGTCAGCCACAGGTCGGCGTACCATTCCGGCTCGGCATATTCCTTCGACTGGGTGACGCCGAGCAGATAGCCCGTGCCGGCGATCAGGATGAAGAAATTGTAGCCGATCACCACGAACCATGGCGCCAGGTCGCCGACCATCCGGGCGCGGCTGGTGCGCTGGACGACGTAGAAGGACGTGGCGATCAGGACGTTGCCGCCAAAGGCGAAGATCACCGCCGAGGTATGCAGCGGCCGGATGCGACCGAAGGTGGTCCAGGGCAGGTCGAAGTTGAGAACCGGGAAGGCGAGCTCGAGCGCCGCCCAGAGGCCGACGGTGAAACCGGCGATTCCCCAGAACAGGCCGGCGATAGTGGCGAACTTGATCGGCCCGTAATTGTAGTTAGGCTTGCCGTCGATTTCGAGCGGCTCCGGCTCGGCCGGACGCGAGTAGAAGCGGTCGACGATCTTGTAGACGAAATAGGCGGAAGCGGCCGCGAACAGGACGGCGTGGAACGAATACGCGGTCGAATGCGCCTTGCCCGCAACCACGAGCGAGAAGACGGCGAGCACCGTCAGCGCGATAGCGACTCCGAATTCACCATGGGTGAAGGACTTTCGGTCGATCGTCGGATTCGCCATGCGGCCCCCTTGCCGGCGCGTGTCGTCAATGGGACGGACATTGGCCGGGGGTGGATCGCGGAACTTTGATTCACGTCAAAACGTCCCGAATATCGGACGGTTGGGTCGCCGGCGGCGCTTCCCTGGGTTGAAGCCGGCATTGGGTCCGACAAACGGATGCAAAAACGCGGGCATCGGACGGACGAAGGTCCGTTTACCCGCCCCTCCCGATATGGTTCAGTCGGTGACTGTCGCGACAGTGTGGGGGCGTCCTCCGGCGGGCGACACCGAACAAACAAGAAAACCATCGGGGATAATCGCATGACACTGAAGAACCGGCTCGGCGGCCACACCAACAGCTACCACACATACAGCGTCGAAGAGGCCCTCGAGGGCATCGCGGCGGCGGGTTATCGTTACGTCGAACTGAGCGCGGTGCGCGGCTGGACCGAGCATGTGCCGCTCGAGGCCGACGCCAAGACGCTTGGCAAGATCCAGCGGATGATGAACCAGCTCGGCCTCATCAGCCTCAGCCTGAGCGGTCATTCAGATCTAACGACAAAGGAAGGGCTGGCCGACGGTTTACTGGCGGTCGATCTCTGCGAGCGCATGGGGATCGACATCATGAACACCGCGATCGGCGGTCACTACAGCGAGAACGAGGATGAAGCCGCCTTCATGGGCAATATCCATGAACTGGCCGACTATGCGGCGGTGCGCGAGATCCGCCTCGGCATCGAGATCCATGGCGAGATCACCATGTCGGGCGCGGCGTCGATCCCGGTGCTGGAACGCATCGGCCGGCCGAATGTGCTGATCAACTACGACACCGCCAATGTCGAATTCTACAGCGGCGTGAAGGCGGTCGACGATCTGCCCATCGCCGTGCCGAAAATGGTTCACTGCCACCTCAAGGACAAGCTTGGCGAGGGCCGGGTCTGGAACTTCCCGGGCATCGGCGACGGCGATATCGACTTCAAGCAGGTGCTCGGCATCATCGAGAAGGGTGGCTACACTGGCCCGCTCAGCGTCGAGATCGAATTCACCGGCGAGCCCTGGCCGGCGCTCGACGTGGTCAACCAGTCGATGAAGACGTCCTACGAGCGGCTTGCCGCGCTTGGCCTGTCGTGAGCGGGGGCGAGCGACCGGTGCGCATCGGCATATTGGGTTCGGGCTTCATGGGCGGCACGCATGCGCGTGCCTATGCGAAGGTCCCGGGCGTCGAGATCGTCGCGGTGTCGTCGCGCCATCTCGACAAGGCGGAAAAACTCGCCGCTGAGGTCGGCGCCAAGGCGACCACCGACGATCGCGCGATCATCGAGGACCCGACGATCGACGCGATCAGCAACACGCTGCCGACCAACCTCCACCCCGACTCGACCATCGCGGCCCTGAATGCCGGCAAGCATGTCCTGCTCGAAAAGCCGTTCGCGCTGACCGGCCCGGACTGCGACGGGATGATCGCGACAGCCGGATCGACCGGCAAGATCCTGATGCTGGCCCACGTCTGCCGCTTCTGGGGCGAGTATGGATCGCTTGTCGAATTCGTCCATGCCGGCAAGCTCGGCAAGCCGATTTCGGCCGTCGCATCGCGGCTGTCGCAATTGCCGGCCTGGGCCGACTGGTTCGTCGACCCGGCACTCAGCGGCGGCGCCGTCCTCGACCTCAGCGTCCACGATTTCGACGTGGTCAACTGGGTGCTCGGCACGCCGAAGACGGTCTATGCCCGGGGCAAGGAAGCCCGGCCCGGCCTGTGGAACGACATCCAGGCCAGCGTCGACTATGGCGATGCCAACGGCCTTGTCGAAGGCAGCGAGTTCATGCCGGCGGACTATCCCTTCTCCTGCGGCCTCAAGGTCCTGTGCGAGGGCGGCGTCATCGAGTTCAGGTTCCAGGCCGGCGGCGCCAGCGTCGAGATGGGCGGCGGCAGTTCGCTGACCGTCCACGAGCCGGGCAAGGCCTATCCGCTCGATCCCAAGCCGGGCGACGCCTACGACAACCAGATCGCCTGTTTCGTCGATTGCGTGCGGGAGGGCCGCGCGCCGACGCTCGGCACGCCGGAACAGGGTCGTCTCGCTGTCCGCACCGCCAATGCGGCTCGCGAGTCGATGGAAACCGGCGCCGTCGTTTCAGTCTGACAAGGTCGCCCGCGCGTTTCATGCGCGCGGGCGAGTCCGGCTGGACGGAGGAATGCCAGCCGAAGAGTTTCACGATATTCCGGGGAGGAAACAGGTCTTGGACGCTTACGGTTCTTACGATGCGCTGGGGCTCGCGGCGCTGGTCAAATCCGGCGAGGTAACGCCGCTCGAACTGGTCGAGGAGGCCATCAGCCGCATCGAGGCGCTCAATCCCCGCCTCAACGCGGTGATCTACCGGAACTTCGACGATGCCCGCCGCCGCGCGACCGAAGAGCTGCCGGCGGGGCCGTTCCAGGGCGTCCCCTATATGATCAAGGAACTGGCGACGATGTGGGAGGGCGTGCCCCAGACCAACAGCAGTCGCTACTTCAAGGGATTCGTCGCCCCGGCCGATTCGGAGATCAGCGCCCGTCTCAAGCGCGCCGGCGTCATCCACGTCGGCAACACCAACGCCCCCGAATTCGGCTGGGCGTTGACCACTGAGCCGGAGATGTACGGCCGCACCAACAATCCCTGGGCGGAAGGCATTTCGCCCGGTGGATCCAGCGGCGGCTCGGCCGCGGCGGTCGCCGCGCGCATCCTGCCGATCGCCGAAGCCAGCGACGCAGCCGGGTCGATCCGCGGCCCCGCCTCGCAATGCGGACTGGTCGGCCTCAAGCCGTCGCGTGGTCGTTCGACGCTCGCCCCGGGACAGGCCGATTTCTTTTATGGCGCCGCCCACTTCCTGTGCGTGTCGCGGACGGTGCGCGATACCGCCGCCTTCCTCGATGTGACATCGGGTGAACTGCCGGGCGATCCCTACAACACCCCGCCGCCGGCCCGGCCGTGGCTGGAGGAGACCAGGGCCGAGCCCGGCCGTCTGCGGATCGGCTTCACCGTCGCCGACCCGCATGGCCGGCCCGTTCATCCGGAGGTCGCGACCGCGGTGCGCAACACGGCCAAGCTGCTCGAAAGCCTCGGCCATCATGTCGAGGAGCACGACATGACGATTGACGCCGACGCCGCGTGGAAGACGTATAACCGCATCACCGCCGTGCAGACCGCGATGGTCTATGACAGCGTCGCGCCGTTCATCGGCCACACCGTGACGCCGGAGGAGGTATCGCCGACGATCTTCGCCATCATCGAGCGCGGCCGGTCGCTGACCGGTGTCGAGCATTCGACCGATGTCGAGCAGCAGCGCCTCTTCTCGCGCGCCATCGCCAGCGACATTGCCGCCTATGACGTGTTTCTTGCGCCGACCTTGACCCAGCCGCCGCGTCCCTTCGGCTTCTGGGACATGTCGGAGCCGGATATCGACGCGTATAACGCCAAGTGGACGGACGCGGTCTACCTCTATCTGTTCAACATCTCCGGCCAGCCGGCGATGTCGCTGCCGATGCACTGGTCGGCTGATGGCCTGCCGATCGGCGTCCAGATCGTCGGCCGCCCGACCGACGAGGCGACCCTGATCCGTGTTGGCGCCCAGCTCGAAGCGGCGCAGCCATGGATCGATCGCCTGCCGCCAATCTGCGCCGGTGTCTGAGTTCACGCACTCGGGGGGAGAGATTTTGTCGCCTCCGCGCCCTTTTTCGCGCCAGGTTCATGTATAGATCGCCACCGAAAGCGAATCTGATCAGGGGGAGCCGATAAAATGTCCGACACGAAGAAGATTGCCATGGTCACCGGCGCCGGCAGCGGCATCGGCAAGGCCGCCGTCCTGGCGCTTGCCGCCGAAGGATATGCCTGCGTCCTGGCGGGCCGCCGGCTGGAGCCGATCGAGGCTGTGGCAGCCGAGATCACCGGCAATGGCGGCGAGGCAATCGCGGTTTCTGCCGATGTCGGCGATGCGGCGTCGGTCGAGGCGCTATTCGCCCGGACGAAAGAGGCCTATGGCCGGCTGGACGTGATCTTCAACAACGCCGGCATCAACGTCGCCGCCACCCCGCTCGAGGATCTCGACTTCGACAAGTGGCAGTCGGTGGTCTCCGCCAACCTCACCGGCGTCTTCCTGTGTGCCCAGGGTGCCTATCGGCTGATGAAGGCGCAGGACCCGCAGGGCGGCCGGATCATCAACAACGGCTCGATCTCGGCCCATACGCCGCGCCCCAACGCCATCGCTTACAACGCGACCAAGCACGGCGTCAGCGGCATCACCAAGTCGGTGGCACTGGAAGGGCGGCCCTATGGCATCGCCTGCGGCCAGATCGATATCGGCAATGCCGCAACCGACATGACCCAGAGGATGAGCGGTGGGGTGCTCCAGGCCAACGGATCGCTCGCCCCGGAGCCGACGATGAACGTTAAGGCGGTTGCCGATGCGATCGTCTACATGGCCGGTCTTCCGCTCGATGCCAACGTCCTGACCATGACGGTGATGGCCACCAACATGCCGTTCGTCGGCCGCGGTTAACCTTTTCATCACG
The DNA here is from genome assembly GCF_900104485.1 of Bauldia litoralis. Lineage (GTDB taxonomy): Bacteria > Pseudomonadota > Alphaproteobacteria > Rhizobiales > Kaistiaceae > Bauldia > Bauldia litoralis. The sequence continues at coordinate 93,201 of NZ_FMXQ01000009.1, forward strand.
ACGCTTCACCTAGCGCTGGCTCGATTTTGGGCTTGCCGTATTATGGCCTGAATGCCTAATCTTAATAGGTGTTAAGGGGCGGTGGTGGCCGTTCGTGATTTGTAAAGGTTCCGGGGGCGGGGGTTAATGGGTCTGCGACGACCGGCGCGCGCACAGCGTCCAACAATTCTGCTGGTCCTCATCCTGGCTTCGGGGCTTTTTGCCCTTTCGCCCAGCCGTTGGGCGCACTCTGAACGCGCCCAGCCCGAGATCGGCTCCTCTTCGGCCGGTCTCCGCCACGGGGTCACCCGGGCCATCAAGGCCGATATCGGCGCCCTGAGCACCCTCCAGACATTTGATAGCCACTGGTCGATGGGCGAATTCGTGCTGCGTCGCGAGACGTCGCCGGAGAGCCTCCCGGAGATGATGACCGGCTCGCTGCCGGCGCCGGAATCCCTCCCCATTATCAATTTCGCCGCCGCCGATCCGGTTGATGCGGCGATGGCGCCTTTCGAAGCGGTGATGTCCGCTCCACAGGAAGCCCTGCCGGTCCTGCAGCGTGGCCTGTTGCTCGATCCGCTGGAGTTCGCCGCGATTTCGTCCAGCGAGCAGAAATGCCTGGCCGACGCGGTCTATTTCGAGGCCCGCGGCGAAAGCCTGGAAGGCCAGATCGCCGTGGCGCAGGTCGTCCTGAACCGCGTCGACAGCCGCTACTACCCGAACACGATCTGTGGCGTGGTCTACCAGAACCAGGACAAGCTCAATCGCTGCCAGTTCTCCTTTGCCTGCGACGGCCGGGCCGAGACCATCGCCGACAAGGGCTCGTGGCGCCGCGCGGTCGACGTGGCGCGCAAGGTGCTGCTGGGCGGGGGAGCGACCCGCATCGCCGCCGTTGGCAGCGCCACCCACTATCACGCGACCTCGGTTTCGCCGGTCTGGGCTGGTGAGATGAACAAAGTCGATGTCATCGGCAGCCACATCTTCTACCAGCGCCGCTCCTCGCGGAGCTAGGCTCGGCAGGATCGGCCGCGTCCGCGCCTCCAAACGCTCCTTTCGCAGCACCCCTCCTTGATTTCTGGTCTCCGAGGCCTGATATCGGACCGGGAATCCTTCTGTTTGTGACTTGAGAGGTCCGATGCCTGAAGACAATGGGGCGGCGCCTGAGCCGACCACGACCGAAGACACCGCGGCACCCGACCGGGAAGACGTGGCGGCGATCGCCGCCGAGGCCGCCGATTTCAAGGATCGGCTGGTGCGGACGCTGGCTGAAATGGAAAATCTCCGCAAGCGCACCGCGCGGGAAGTCGCCGACGCGCGCCAGTATGCGGTCGCGTCCTTCGCCCGCGACATGCTGACGGTCGCCGACAACCTGAAGCGCGCGATCGCCGCTGTACCGGCCGAGAAAAGGGAGAATGGCGACAAGGACCTGATCTCCCTGATCGAAGGGGTCGAGGTCACCGAACGCGGGCTCGAGCAGAGCCTGACCAAGTACGGCGTCAAGGCGGTGGACGCCAAGGGTACGAAGTTTAACCCCGACCTGCACCAGGCGATGTTCGAGGCCGAGACGGCCGACGTGCCGGCCGGCCACGTGTCGGAAGTCGTGCAGACCGGCTACGTCATCGGCGAGCGCATGTTGCGTCCGGCGCTCGTCGCCGTCGCCAAGGCGCCGTCGAAGCCAGCACCGGCCAATGACGATGCTCCGGCTGCCGCGGCGCCTGCTTCGGAAGAGGCCAAGGTCGAGGAAACGCAGGGCGCGGCCGATGCCGGCAGCGCAGGCACGCCGCCGCCCGAATCGGCCTGAGAAGGGAGTTTCGGCCGGCGGCTATTCGGCCGCCTGCCGCCGCCCTGCCACGAGAACCGGCTTGGTCCCGCCCGACTTGTCCCCGTCGTCGGCGCCGTTCTTGCCTGCCGGTTCCGCCGGCTTTCCCGGTTCGTCGAGCGTCTTCAGGCCGTCAATGCGCGGCATGGAGACGATGTTGTAGCCGGAATCGACGAAGTGGATCTCGCCGGTGACTGCGGTGGAAAGGTCCGACAGGAGGTAGACGGCGGATTTGCCGATCTCCTCGAGGCCGACGGCGCGGCGCAGCGGCGAATTTTCCTTCTGGTAGTTGAACATGATCCGGGCGTCGGAAATGCCGGCCCCGGCCAGCGTACGCACCGGGCCGGCGGAAATCGCGTTGACCCGAATGCGGCGGTCGCCGTAGTCGACGGCGAGATAGCGGACCGAGGCCTCGAGCGCCGCCTTGGCGACGCCCATGACGTTGTAGTTCGGCATCGCCCGCGTCGACCCGCCATAGGTGAGCGTCAGCATCGCCCCGCCATTCGTCATCATCGCAGCGGCGCGGCGCGCCACCTCGGTGAAGGAAAAGCAGGAGATCACCATGGTGCGCTGGAAGTTGGCGCGACTGGTGTCGGCATAGAGGCCCTTCAACTCGGCCTTGTCGGAAAACGCGATCGCGTGAACGACAAAATCCAGCGAATCCCATCGCCGGCCGATCTCGGCGAAGACCGAGTCGAGGGAGGCCGGATCGTCGGCGTCGGTATCAAGTCCGACATCGCACGGAATGACGAAATCCGATCCCACCGATTCCGCTAGCGGCCGAACCCGCTTGTCCATCGAGGGGGGCTGGTAGGTGAAGGCGAGCTCGGCTCCGGCGTCGGCCAACTGCCGGGCGATTCCCCAGGCGATCGAGTGATCGTTGGCGACGCCCATAACGAGCCCGCGCTTGCCGCTCATCAGGCCTGCTGTCATCCGCATGTCCCCCGCCCGTTGCCTTCGTGTTCTTCTCAGTCCGCGTAGCGCGAAAAAGCCAGCGTCGCGTTGGTGCCGCCGAACCCAAAGGAATTCGACAGCACGGTATCGAGTTGCACGTCGTCGACCCGCTCGCGCTGGATCGGCATGTCCGCGAATTCCGGGTCCAGTTCGTCGATATGGGCGGAGGCGGCGATGAAGCTGTTGTTCATCATCAGAAGGCAGTAGATCGCCTCCTGGACGCCGGTCGCGCCGAGCGAATGACCGGTCAGTGACTTGGTCGCCGAAATCGGCGGCGCGTCGGTGCCGAACACCGAGCGGATCGCCTTGATCTCGGCGAGGTCGCCGACCTGCGTCGAGGTCGCGTGCGGGTTGATGTAGTCGATCTTCCGGTCGCCGACCTGGTCGAGCGTCATGCGCATGCAGCGGGCAGCGCCCTCGCTCGAGGGCTGGACCATGTCATAGCCGTCCGAAGTCGCGCCATAGCCGACGATCTCGCCATAGATGCGGGCGCCGCGCGCCTTGGCATGCTCCAGTTCCTCGAGAACCAGCACGCCGGCGCCGCCGGCGATGACAAAACCGTCGCGATTCTTGTCGTAGGCCCGCGAAGCGACCGCGGGGCGGTCGTTGTAGTCGCTGGACAGCGCGCCCATGCCGTCGAAGAGCACCGACAGGGTCCAGTCGAGTTCCTCGCAGCCACCGGCGAAGACGACATCCTGCTTGCCGAGCTGGATCACCTCATAGGCATTGCCGATGCAGTGGTTCGAGGTCGCGCAGGCTGATGAGATCGAATAGTTGACCCCCTTGATCTTGAACCAGGTGGCGAGCGTCGCCGAGGCGGTGGACGACATTGCCTTGGGCACGGCGAAGGGCCCGACGCGCTTCGGCCCCTTCTCGCGCGTAATATCGGCTGCCTGGACGATGGTGCGGGTCGACGGTCCGCCGGATCCCATGATGATGCCGGTACGCTCGTTTGAGACGTCGCTCTCCTCGAGACCGGCGTCGAGAATTGCCTGGTCCATGGCGACGTGGTTCCACGCCGTTCCGCCGCCGTGGAAGCGCATGGCGCGACGATCGACCATCGATTCGACATCGATGTCCGGGGCGCCATGGACGTGGCAGCGGAAACCGAGCTCGGCATAGCGATCGGCGCGCACGATGCCCGACCGGCCTTCACGCAAGGAGGCCAAAACCTCCTGCGTGTTGTTGCCGATCGAGGACACGATCCCCATGCCCGTCACGACGACCCGCTTCATTTCAGTTTCCTCATCTCGTCTGGTTGTCGGTTTGCCGCTTCCGGCGGTCGTTTCGCGGCGATGTCAACCGGCGACCGGCTCGGACTCGCTCTTGAAGAGACCGACCTTGAGGTCGGTGGCGCGGTAGATGGTTTCGCCATCGGCTTTCAGCCAGCCGTCGCCGATACCCAGCACCAGCTTCGAGCGAAACACCCGCTTCAGGTCGATGCCATACTCGACGATCTTTGCGGTCGGCAAGACCATCTGGGAGAATTTGACCTCACCGACAGATAGCGCCCGTCCCTTGCCGGGCAGGTCGAGCCAACCGAGGAAGAATCCGAGCATCTGCCACATCGCGTCGAGCCCGAGGCAGCCCGGCATCACCGGATCGCCCTTGAAGTGGCACTGGAAGAACCAGAGGTCCGGCTTGACGTCGAGTTCGGCGCGGATTTCGCCGCGGCCGTGCTCGCCCCCTGTCTCGCTGATGTTGGTGATCCTGTCGAACATCAGCATGGGCGGCAGCGGCAGTTGGGCATTGCCCTCGCCAAACAGCTCGCCGCGTCCGCAGGCCAACAATTGCTCGTAGTCGAAGCTCGATGAGCGTGTGTTCATCCTGTCGAGCATATCCCGTTCTGTTCCTGAAAATGTATGGCCGAAAACCTGGGCTGCCATAGTGCCCCCCGCCGCAGGCCGACCTGTTCGCGTCTACCTAACATCTAACGTCTATCGCCGCCACAATATCGGGGCGGGGGCTGCCATGCGCAACACCCGCCCCGCCGTCGATTCAGGCTGGCCGGGAGCGACAGGACGGGACCGATCGACGCGCCGGTGCGATTCGGGCTTGCGAAACGGCCGCGCCGACGGCAGAAATGGGCGGTTCATTGCGCATTGGCGACGACAAATCTATAGTCGGCGCGTTCATGAAAACCCGGCGGCCTTGAACCGCACGGATAATGGAAACAATGATGGAAAACACGACAACGCATATCGGCGGCGATCACGGTCGCACCCATATCCGCACGATGCTGCGGGAATCGGGTCTGCGGCCGACCCGTCAACGCATGGCGCTCGCGGAAATCCTGTTCAAGGACGGCAACCGGCATATTTCCGCCGAGGGTCTTCACGAAGAGGCTATGACGCATCGGGTCCCGGTGTCGCTGGCGACGGTCTACAACACCCTTCACCAGTTCACCGATGTCGGTCTCTTGCGGGAGGTCGCGGTCGACGGGTCGAAGACCTACTTCGACACCAACACCGCCAACCACCACCATTTCTTCATCGAGGACGACAATTGCGTCGTCGATATCCCGCCCGGCCAGATGGGCGTCGACGATGTTCCGACACCGCCGCCGGGCTATGAGATCAGCCGGGTCGACGTGATCGTCCGGCTGCGCCGCATTCGCGACTGAGGTCGTTTACCGGAAGAACGCGCCGCCTTGGGCGGCGCGCATTGCTGACGTGGCCGGGGCGCTCGGCGCGCCCGGTTACTTGATTTCCTCGTCGGGATAGACACCCCAGAGCTGCTCGCGGTCGATCCAGCCGGAGAAGCCGCTTCCCGAAATCTTGCAGAAGCCCTGCTGGCACCGGTCGATTTCGCCCATGACGCCCGGCTCGAGATAGGCCGTGATCGTCGAGGACGGTGCTGCGGAGGAATGGATGGGTCGCGGATCGCCGCCGGCCCATGGCGCGACAACGGCCGTGCGCTTGCCGGACAGGAGGCTCTGGAAGATCCAGCCCATTGTCCCGTCGGCGTCGCGGACGCGGCGCCAGTTGTCATATTCCTGGACCACCTCGATCGGCAGGCCGGGTTTCACGAAAACCCAGGCAATCTTGTAGTCCTCGCCCGGTCCGACCCGGACATTGACCCGGCTTGCCTTGAGGCTGACGAAACGCGGCACCGGCAGGCCGCTTGGCCCGATCTGGGCGCCCGGCGCAGCCGCGGGCGCCGCCTGCGGACCCGTTGAGGGCTGGGCGACCAGCACGAAGCCGGCCAGCGCCGCCAGAATCCAGATTTTCCTGGTTTTTCCGCCGAGAAGCGAACGTTTCCCGAATACACCCTGCATCAACGTTACCCCACACTTTACGCAACAAACTCGATTCAATATTGCGGCAGGCGTGGTTAAGGAGCTCTCAACGCGACGGCGGTGGGGCGGTCGATTGGCGAACGATCAGGTCGACCGGCATGATCCTCCGCACCGGGTGCGCCGGGGGATCGAGAATCAGTTCCGCCGCCGCCTTTCCCTTCGCCCGCGTCGACTGGGCGATGGTGGTGAGCTTCGGTAGGCTGGTGGCGGCGATGGAGAGGTCATCGAAGCCGATGACCGAAAGGTCGGCCGGGACGGCGATGCCGCGGCGAAGGGCTTCGTCGAGAACACCGACCGCCAGGGTGTCGGCCATGGCGATGACGGCGGTCGCGCCAGCCAGATTGTCGAGCATCAGGCGGGCGGCTGCTCTGACCTCCGGCCCTTCCGGGCAGCCTTCGACGATCGGCGCGTCGTCGATCGACAGGCCGGCTTCGCCCAGCGCCTCGGCAATGCCTTCGTAGCGTTCGCGGGCGTCGATGAAGGATGTGGTCAGGCGACGGGCGGTTTCACCCGCCGGGTGGTGCTGAGGCCCCGTGTCGTTGGCTTCGGGATCGCGCAGCGCGAGGATCGCGACCTTCCGGTGACCGAGTTCGACGAGGTGGCGGACCGCCTGTCGTGCGCCGTCGCGGTTGTCGAGGTTGATCGCACTGATCCCGGCAGGCGCCTCCATGTCGACGCCGACCAGGGGCAGGTTCCGGCGTTTCGAGATCGCGATGAGCGAATCGACGTGGCGCGGATTGTGAAGGATGAAGCCGTCGACCAGCGCCGTCCCCAGGCTTCGATCCGCGGCCTGCCGATCGACGCCCGGGACGATGACGAAAGCGGCCTGGCGAGCGTCGCAGACCTCGGCGATCCCCTGGATGAAGCTCTGGAATTTCGGATGCGTCATTGCGGCGGCGACCGCGGTATGCGTCACGACGCCGATCGCGTTTGCCGTCCCGGCGCGCAGCAGCCGGCCCCTGGGGTCCGGGCCGCTATAGTCGAGGCTCCGGGCAGTTTCCAGCACCCGCTCGCGAACCGCCGGCCGAACGAGGCCCGGTCGGTTGAAGACATTCGAGGCGGTGCCCTGCGACACGCCCGCAGCCTTCGCCACGTCCTTGAGCCTGACCGGTCGCGTCATTGATTCCCCGCATCCCCGCTGTGCCACGCGCTTCTAGCGCACGGAGTGAATCGGTTCACCCGGTTTCCTGAAAAGGGTGGCTCGACGTTGAATCGGTTCAACGCACCGCGCGATCGGCCTGAATCGATTCATTCCGGCATGTGACGATGGTGCGGCGTCCGAGTCCGGGCGCGAAAGGCAGGCGCCGATCAGGCGGCCGGGCTGGTTCCGGTCAGCGGATTGGCCGGGTTCCAGGCGTAGCGGATGGTCTCGAAGCGGGCGGCGCGGGCATCGAAGAGCAGCAGTCGCCCGACCAGTCCTTCGCCGATGCCAGCGATCTCCTTGATTACCTCGAGCGCTTGCAGCGAGCCGAGCACGCCGGTCAGGGCGCCGAGGATGCCGGCCTGGGCGCAAGTCGGCAGCAGGCCATCCGGCGGTGCCTCTGGAAACAGGCACCGCCAGGTCGGATTCGGTCGTCCGTCAGGGCCGTCGAGCCAGGGCTTCAGGGTGGTGATCGAACCGTCGAACTGGCTGACGGTCGCCGTCACCAGCGGTTTCTGCGAGCGGAAGCACTGGTCGGAGACGAGGTAGCGGGTGGCGAAGTTGTCCGACCCGTCGGCAACGATGTCATAGCCATCGATCAGGTCTGCGGCGTTGTCGTCGCCCAGCCGGACGGGATGCGTCTCGACCACGACGTTGGGGTTGATCCGCTGGACCGCCATCGCGGCGCTGGCAACCTTCGCCGCGCCGACCGCCTCGGTGTCGTGGATCACCTGCCTTTGCAGGTTCGAGAGCGAAACCGAGTCGTTGTCGACGATCCCCAGGGTCCCGACGCCGGCCGCGGCGAGATACTGGATGACCGGCGCGCCAAGGCCGCCGGCGCCCACGACAAGCACGCGCGCCGCTTTCAATTTCTGCTGGCCCGGCCCGCCGACATCGGCCAGCACAATGTGCCGCGCGTAGCGCTCGATTTCCTCGCTGGATAGGTCCATGACGGGGAACTTAAGCGCCTCCGGCCGGATTGGCGAGATGACTACGACGCGAGGTATTTCTGGAGCGGCTCCCAGTAGCGGGCGGTCCAGCCATCGGCCAGATGGTCGCGCTGGTCCTCCGGCGCGCCCCAATGGTCGAACACCAGCCGCGTCGTCGCGCCTTCCTCTTTCAGTTCGAAGCGGATCACCGAATACATCCCGTCCGGCCAGTCCTTGACCCGCCAGGCCTGGACGATGCGCTGGTCTGGCACCAGTTCGATGTTGCGGCCGAGAATGTGCCCGCCATGGGTGGAAAAGGCGCCGCCAACCTCGCGGCTGATCTCGGCCGCGCCATTGGCGGTGAAGGCGGCGTGTTCGCCGGAATCCATCAGCGCCCTGTAGATGCGGGCCGGCGCGGCGGTAAAGACGATTTCCTGGTAGATGGAGTCGCTCATCGGGGTCTCCGTCGGTGGATCGGGGTGGACGGTCAAAATTAAACCATTTAGTTTAATGAGTCCATTGGAGACCCGCGATGCCCGTTGCCGAGACCGCCGCCCCGTCACCGGATGATCGCCTCGACCTTGTGTTTCACGCCCTGGCGGATCGCACGCGCCGGGCGCTTCTCCTCCGCCTGGCCGAGGGGGAGGCTATGGTGACGGCGCTGGCAGCACCCTTCGACATGTCGCTGCCGGCGGTATCGAAGCACCTTCGGGTGCTGGAGCGCGCCGGACTGGTCGAGCGGACAGTGGAAGGACGGGTCCATCGCTGCGCCTTCGGGCCGGCGCCGCTCGGCGAGGTCGAGCAATGGCTCGACCAAACGCGGGCCTTCTGGGAGGACCGGCTGGCCGGCCTTGCCGACTATGTCGAAAGCGGCGCCGACCAGCAGATGCGGGGCGAGGACGAGCGATGAACAGGGAAGCCGCTGACGACGCCGAAGCCGCTCTGGTCGTTCGCCGCACGATCCGCGCCAGTCCGGAACGACTCTTCGCGGCGTGGACGCAGCCGGAGCACCTGGTGCGCTGGTGGGGGCCCGGTCCGGTGACCTGTCCCGAGGCGGAGATCGACCTGCGCGTCGGCGGCCGCTACCGCCTTGCCAACCGCATGCCGGACGGCCGGATCGACTGGATCAGCGGCGTATTCGAGGTGGTCGAGCCGCCAAGCCGGCTGGTCTATTCCTGGACGATCGGCGCGAGCGCCGCGACGCCGGAGCGGGTGACGGTGCGTTTCGAGCCCCGCGGCGAGGAGACGGAGGTGGTGATCCATCACGAGCGGATCGCCACGCCGGAAGCGCGCAGGACGCATCGCCAGGGTTGGGAGGGCTGTCTCGACGGGCTGACCGCCTTCCTCGCCTGACATCGGCCGGCTCCGCAGCCGGGACCGAAGAAGAGGGTGGCTTGCCCCGTCCCGGCGGCCTTGCCATCATGCCATGGATGGCGTCGGGTCAAGGCCGGCGATTCGAACGGCGGGGCCAGTGCGATGATCCGGAAGCTCTTTTTTGGCGTGGTCCTTCTCGGGATCGTCGCCGCGGTTGTGCTCTGGTTCCTCACCGCGCCGCGAACGCTCGCCGCCGGCGACCTTCCCGACCACACGCCGGACCTCGCCAATGGCGAGACCATGTTCTGGGCCAGCGGCTGCGAATCCTGCCACGCCGCGCCGGGCGCCACCGGCGACGATATCCTCAAGCTCGGCGGCGGGCTGGCGATGGTCACCCCTTTCGGCACCTTCAACGTCCCGAACATCTCGCCCGACGAGAAGACCGGAATCGGCTCTTGGTCGACGGCGGATTTCGTCACCGCTCTTAAACACGGTGTCGGCAAGGGCGGCGAGCATCTTTACCCGGCCTTTCCCTACACCTCCTACCAGCGGATGCGGGTCGAGGACATCATCGACCTCAAGGCGTTCATAGATACCCTTGAGCCGGTCGACAATGTCGTCGCGGCGCACGATCTGCCGTTCCCCTTCAACATCCGCCGCGGCCTCGGCCTGTGGCAGCTGGTTTTCGCCGATGGCAAGACCTTCGTGCCCGATCCCCAGGCCAGCGACCAGATCAACCGCGGCGCCTACCTGGTCAAGGGGCCGGGGCACTGCGGCGAGTGTCACACGCCCCGCGACGTCGCCGGTGCGATGATCGCCGCCCGCGCCCTGAGTGGCGGTCCCGCGCCGGAGGGCGACGGCACGGTTCCCAACATCACCCCCGATACCGACACGGGGATCGGCTCGTGGAGCCAGGACGACCTCGTCACGCTGTTCAAGACCGGCTTCACGCCGGACTTCGACTCGGTCGGCGGGTCGATGGCGCCGGTGCAGCGCAACCTCGCCATGCTGCCCGACGAGGACCTCGAGGCGATCGCCGCCTACCTGATGAGCCTGCCGCCGATTGCCTCGGAGGCGCCGGCCACCTGAGGCTCAGCCGCCGAAGAGCCGGCGGAAGAAGCCCTTGCGCGGCTCTGCTTGTGGCCCGTTCGTCGGGGCCCGAGCGATGCTGCCCGTGGTTCCCGGCGCGACCGTCAGCGGTTCGCCGTCGTCGCCCATGATGACCACCGGAATCGCGTTCTCCGGATAGTGCACCGGGCTCATGTATCGATAGTCGCCGGGCAGGCCGACAACGGCCTGGCCTTCGAGCGCCGGCGCCATGAAGCGCTGCCAGGCGATCGCCGGCAGGTTGCCGCCGGCGGCTTTCTTGGTCGGCTTGGAATTGTCGTTGCCGAACCACACCCCGGCGACCAGCGCCCCCGTGTAGCCGATGAACCAGGCGTCGCGAAAATCCTGGCTGGTGCCGGTCTTGCCGGCCACCGGCCAGCCGGAGATCGCGGCGCGCTTGCCGGTGCCGCGCACCACCACGTCCTCCAGCATGGCGTTCATCATCGCCACGTGGCCGGGGTGGATCATCTGTCCCGGACCGGACCCTTCGCGCTCGTAGAGCACGTCGCCGCCATTGGTGCGGATGCGCTCGATGACATGGGGGATCACGCCCTCGCCCCCGTTGGCAAACGCGGCGAAGGCGCCCGTCATTTCAAGCAGCGTCACCTCGGAGGTGCCGAGCGCGATCGACGGCGTCGCCATCAGCGGCGACATCACCCCGAGCCGCCGCGCGACATTGGCGACCCGCTGCGGGCCGACCTCGGCCGCCAGCTGCGCTGAAACGGTGTTGAGCGACAGCGAGAGCGCCGATTGCAGGGTGACCGGCCCAAGGTAGTCGCGGGTGTAGTTTTCCGGCGTCCAGCCGTTGATCGACACACGTTCGTCGATCCGCACGGTCTCCGGCACCATGCCGGTCTCGAGCGCTGCCAGGTAGACGAAGGGCTTGAAGGCCGAGCCCGGCTGGCGATGGGCGTCGATGGCGCGGTTGAACTGGCTCTGCGCATAGTCCCGCCCGCCGACCAGCGCCTTGACCGCGCCATGCGGATCCATGGCGATGAAGCCGCCCTGGCTCGCGCCGCGCTCCGGCCCCTCGGTGTCCAGCGTCTTGGTCAGGGCGCTCGCGGCCAGGGTCTGCATGCGCAGGTCGATGCTGGTCTCGACGACCACGTCATGGTCGAGCGCCCCGACGTAGCTCGGCAACTGGTCCATCACCCAGTCGGCGACATAGCGGCCGCTGCCCCCGGCGACGTCGCGCACCGCGCGGATCTCCTGAGACATCGCCAGACTCGCCTCGCGATCGTCGATGAAGCCCTGCTCGTGCATGGCGGCGAGGACGAGGTGGGTCCGCTCTTCCGCCGCCGTGGGGTTGGCAATCGGCGAATAGCGCGACGGCGCCTTGAGGAGCGCGGCGAGCGTCGCGGCCTCGGCCAGCGTCACGTGGCGGGCCGACTTGCCGAAATAGCGGTTGGCAGCAGCATCGACACCATAGGCGCCGGCGCCGAGATAGACCCGGTTGAGGTAGAGTTCGAGGATCTCGTCCTTCGACAGGCTGGCTTCCAGCCAGACCGCCAGCACCACCTCCTGGATCTTCCGCTCGAAGGAGCGCTCCGGCGTCAGGAAAAGGTTCTTGGCAAGCTGCTGGGTCAGCGTCGAGCCGCCCTGGACGATTCGCCCGGCGCTGAAATTCTCGGCGAAGGCGCGCACCAGTCCGATCGGATCGATCCCGAAATGCCAGCGGAACCGCCGGTCCTCGATGGCGATCACCGCTTCCGGCAGGAAGGGCGGCATCTCCTCGAGCATCAGCGTTTGGCCGACCGTATCGGCGCGATTGGTGATCAGCTCTCCGTCGGCCGAGACGATCCGGACGTTGGCCGGGCGGGCCGGCAACGTCCATTCCGAACTCGGCGGTAGTCGCGACCAGTAGTAGCCGACCACCCCGGCGAGGCCCGCCACCGAGATGATCGTGGCCACTACGGACCAGTAGACGGTGCCGCGCACCAGGCGCGCGATGCCGGCGAAGAAACCACGGCGGGCGGGCGGCCGGCGCCCACCGCCGCGTCGGGTCGGACGCGGAGTGACCTTGCGGCGGAACGTCGTGACCTTGCCTGCGGCGGCCTTGGATTGGGCTTTCGTGGCGGGACGGGCGGCTGGCTTGCGGGTCGATTTCGCGGCGGGCCTGGTCTTGGCGGCCGTCTTGGTGCTCGCGGCCTTGGTCGCGCGCTTGGCCGGCGGTTTCGCGGCCGGCTTGGAACGGCCGAAAAACCCGGCGCTCTTCGCCCGGCCGCCGAACTTCGGCTCGACACGCTCCTTCTGCCGGCGCTTGCTCGCCATGCCCTGCCGCCACTCCTTACACACGCGACTGACCCGCCGGTCGGTAGCGCAAGGTAGAAGGGCCGGTTTAAGGCGCGGTTAAGCGTGATCCCGGGCAGGCGCCCGGGGAGTCCAGTGGGGTAGCGACGGCGGGCTCAGCCAGCGGCCGCTTCTGCCGGCGGTGCTGCGGTCGGCGCTGCGGTCTTGGGCGCATCGTGGTCCGGCGGAGTGACCCGGAACCACACGACGTAGAGCGCCGGCAGGAAGAGCAGTGTCAGCAGCGTCGCTCCGGCAAGGCCCCCGGCGATGGCATAGGCCATTGGGCCCCAGAAGACGTCGCTCATGATCGGGATCATGCCGAGGATCGCCGCTGCCGCCGTGAGCAGGATCGGTCGCAGCCGGTGTTCGGTCGCCTCGAGCACCGCCTCCCAGGTTTCCATTCCCTGGGAATGGTTGAATTCGATGCGATCGACGAGGATCACGGAATTGCGCACCACCATGCCAAGCAGCGCGATAACCCCGAGAATGGCGATGAAGCCGAAGGGCGTGCCGGTGGCAAGCAGTGCGACCACCACGCCGATGAAGCCGAGCGGCGCGACGCTGAGGACGAGCGCGAGGCGCGAGAAGCTCTGTATCTGGATCATCAGGACGATGAGCACGACGGCCAGCATGATCGGCACTTCCGCCATCACCGAGCCGGTGCTCTGGTCGCTCTTCTCCAGCGTGCCGCCGTCCTCGATGAAGGCGCCTTCCGGCATGGTCGCCGCGAAGGCCTCGATCTGCGGGGCGAGACGGGTGAAGACGGTCGGCGCCTCGAGTCCGCTGCCCGGGTCGGCCTGCACCGTGACCGTCGGCAGTCGGTTGCGCCGCCAGACATAGGCTTCGTCGAGAGCGTAGGAGAGGGTGGCGACTTCCGTAATGGGGATGGACTGGCCGCCCGGCAAGCTGAGCTGGACGGTCCTCAGGCTTTCCAGCGACAACCGATCGGTGTCGGTCGCCCGGGCCACGACATCGATCAGGTAGATGCTGTCGCGAAGCTGGGTGGCGACCGCACCGTTATGGATCGTGTAGAGCTGGTTGGCGATGTCCTCGGAACTGAGGCCGACTTGACGCGCCTTGTCCTGGTTCACGGCGAGCCGGACGGACTTGTACTTCTCGCTCCAGTCGGTGTTGACGGTGACGGCAAGGCCGGAATCCCGGACGATCTTGGCGACCTCGGCGGCCAGCGACCGTGCCTGGTCGATGGTTCGCGCGGTGACGCGATACTGGACCGGCCAGCCGACCGGCGGCCCGAGTTCCAGTCGCGACACGCGACCGGTGACGCTGCCCATGTCGGCGATCGCCTTCGTCAGCTTGTCCTCGACCCGGTCGCGGGCGTCGAGGTCCTTGGTCACGATCACCATTTGCGCGGTGAAGTCGTTGTCGCCCTGGACATCGAGCGGCAGGTAGAAGCGGATGGCGCCGCCGCCGACATAGACGGAGTAGCTGTCGACGTCCGGGTCGCCCTCGAAGATCTTGGCGACCCGATCGACCTCGGTCTGGGTGGCGTAGATCGAGGAATTCGCCGGCAACAGCATGGTGACCATCAGTTCGGTCCGGTCGGAGGCCGGGAAAAACTGGCGCTGCATGTAGTTCTGGCCATAGAGCGACAGCAGGAAGAGCACGGCCGTCACGCCGACGGTGATGTAGCGGTAGCGCATGCACAGCGTCAGCACGCGGATATAGGCGCGCATGCCGCGTCCCGGCCCGCTTTCCTCCCTTTTCTTTTTCTTCTTGATGATCGCCGGCAGCACGGTGACGCCGATCACCGGCGCGAAGATCACCGCCACGAACCACGATGTAATCAGCGCGACGAGGATCACGACGAACAGCGAGAAGGTGTATTGGCCGACATTGCTCTTGGCGAGGCCGATCGGCAGGAAGCCGGCGATGGTGACCAGCGTGCCGGTCAGCATCGGAAAGGCGGTGGACGTATAGGCAAAGGCCCCGGCGACCGGTTTCGAATCGCCGGCCTCTATTCGCGAGACCATCGATTCGACCGTGATCATCGCGTCGTCGACCAGCAGTCCGAGCGCGATGACCAGGGCGCCGAGTGAAATGCGCTGCAGGCTGATGCCGAGGAAATCGAGGAAGATGAAGACAATCGCCATGACCAGCGGAATCGACAGGGCGACGACCAGCCCGGCGCGCATGCCGAGGCTGACGAAACTGACCGCCAGGACGATGATCACCGCCTCGAGCAGCGCGCTGGTGAAGCCGTGGATCGATTCCCGGACGATCTCCGGCTGGTCGGAGACCTGCACCAGGTCGATACCGATGGGGAATTCCTGCTGGAGCTTGGCCGCGATGGCGCCGATCTCGGCGCCGAAGGTGAGGTTGTTGCCGCCGGTGCGCATCGAGATGCCGATGCCGACCGCCTGCTTGCCGTTGACCTCGAACATCTTGGTCGGCGGGTCGACCGACCGGCGCGTGATATCGGCCAGATCGGTCAGCTTGTAGAACGATCCGTTGATGTGGAGATTGATCGCCGCGATGGTGGCGGTGTCGACGAAGGCGCCGGATACGTCGATCAGGATCTGCTCGGTCGGCGAGGTGATGACACCGGCCGGCGTCACCTCGTTCTGCGCCGAGAGCGCCGCCATCACCTGGTTGAGGCTGATGCCGAGGGCGGCGAGCTGCTCGGGCGAGAAGCTGAGGTAGATCTTCTCCTTCTGGTCGCCGAAGATGTCCACCTTGCCGGTGTCGCCAACGGTGAGGAAGGCGGCCTTGGCCGTCTCCGCGAAGTCGCGCGCGTTACGGTAGGTGAAGCCGTCGAAGGTGATCCCATAGACGATGCCGTAGACGTCGCCATACTCGTCGTTGAAGAACGGCCCCTGCGTCCCCTGGGGCAAGTTCTGGGTGATGTCGGAGACCTTCTTGCGGACCTGATACCAGGTCTCCGGAATCGCCGAGGGCGGGGTCGACTGCAGGAGGTTGACGTAGATGACCGTCTTGCCGGGCTCGGTATAGCTTTTCAGGTAGTCGAGATAGGGGGTCTCCTCGAGCTTCTCCGCGATGGTGTTGTTCAACTCGTTCATCGTGTCGACGAGCGTCGCGCCAGGCCAGCCGGCGGAGACCACCATGGTGTCGACCGAGAAGGACGGATCCTCCTCGCGGCCGAGATTCATGTAGGAATACGCGCCGGCGATCAGGAACAGAAGCATGAAGAAGAAAACGAGGACCCGGTGCTCGATCGCCCAGGCCGAAAGGTTGTGCGACTTCATTTCGCCTCGACCTTGTCGACGTTGACGACCTGCCCTTCGGCCAGCGAGTTGACCCCGGCGATGACCACCAGGTCACCTTTCTTGAGCCCCTCGGAAATCAGCACCGCGTCGGTGTCGTAGCGCTCGACCGTGACCGGCGTCTTGTGGACGGCGTTGTCGGAGCCCACGACCCACACTTCGCCCTTCTCGCCGGTTTGCAGCAGCGCCGTCGGTGGCACGCTGTAGACCTCCTTGCCGTCGGACTGCACCCGGCCGCGAACCAGCGCGCCGAGACGCATGACGGCCGGCGGGTCTTTAAGTCCGACCTTGATCGTGTAGGTGCCGGTCGTCGGATCGGCCTCCGGCGCGATCTGCCGGACGGCGCCGACGACGCTGATATTCGGATCGGACTGCAGCCACACCGTCACCGGCACGCCGATTGTCGCCAGCGATGCGATGTTCTGCGATACGGCGAAGACCGCGTCGAGCGCGCCGGTATCGGCGACCTCGATGATCATCTGGCCGGCCTGGACCACCTGGCCCGGATCGGCGCCTGTCCGGGTCACCGCGCCGGCAACCGGCGAGGCGAGGTTGGCATAGCCGAGCTGGTCTTCGGCCAGCCGTTGCTGGGCCTGGGCGGAGGCGAGGTCGGCCTGGGCGTTCTGCAGGGCCCTCAGCGCCAGATTATACTCGGCCTGGGTGGTGAAGCCGTCGGCCAGCAGCTTCTTCTTGGCCGCTTCCTCGGGCGCTGCCTGGTCGACCGCCGCCTGTGCCGCGGAGACCTGTCCCTTGGCAGAATCGAGCTGGTTCTGGAGGTCGCTGGGATCGATGGAAGCGATCGGCTCACCCGCCGTCACCGTGTCGCCGACGTCCACCAGCCGGGCGTTGACCCGGCCACCGACCAGGAAGCCGACATTGGTCGTCGTCTGCGCGGCGATCGACCCGCTGCCTTCGGCCGACATGACCATCGGCGCCGGCGAAACCTCGACGACCCGCGCCGTTCTCGGTGGCGCCGGGGCCGGCGTGTCGTCCTGGCAGGCCGCCAGCGCAAGGCACAATGCGACGACGGAAAATGGTGCAATACTCATCGAGCGAAAAGACACGGTGCCAGATCCTCCAGCAATGAAGCAAGGATGGGCCGCTGCAGGGTCGCGCGACGCGAGGCATACCCTAGCGGCAGATATGTGAGTCGGCTACACGCCAGCGTCCGCGAAACGCCACTTCCGCCTAGTCATTTGCCGACGACGCGGTCATATTCGCGGCCATGTCAGATTCCCCTTCCAGCAAGCCGATCGGCCCCGGCGACCATGTCTTCCTGGTCGATGGCTCGTCCTTCGTATTCCGTGCCTATTTCCAATCGATTAATCAGGATGCCAAGTACAACTTCCGCTCGGACGGCCTGCCGACCGGAGCGCTGCGCCTGTTCTCGACCAAGCTCTACCAGTTCGTCCGCGAAGGCGCGGTCGGCATCATGCCGACCCATCTCGCCATCCTCTTCGACAAGTCGGAAGACACCTTCCGCAAGGAAATCTATCCCGACTACAAGGGCACCCGCCGCGATCCGCCTGACGATCTCGTCCCGCAATTCCCGCTGATGCGCGAGGCGGTGAGCGCCTTCGGGCTCGAGCCGATCGAAAAGGCCGGCTTCGAGGCCGACGACCTGATCGCCACCTACGCGATCGAGGCGGAGAAGGCGGGCGCCGATGTCCTTATCATCTCGTCCGACAAGGACCTGATGCAGATGGTCACTGACAAGGTGCTGTTCTACGACTTCGAATCCGGCATCAAGGGCCGCTCCGGCCACCGGCCCGAGCGCAAGCTCGATATCGACGGGGTGATCGATTACTTCGGCGTCCCGCCGGACAGGGTGACCGATGTCCAGGCGCTGATCGGCGACACCTCGGACAATGTGCCAGGGGTCCCCGGCATCGGCATCAAGACTGCCTCAGCGCTGATCAAGGAATATGGCGACCTCGAAACCCTGCTCGCCCGCGCTGAAGAGATCAAGCAGCCGAAGCGGCGCGAGACGCTGATCAATTTCGCCGATCAGGCGCGGATGTCGAAGCGGCTGGTCACCCTCGATCGCCATGTCGACTGCGAGACGCCGCTCTCGGCGACCCGTGTCGGCGATTTCGATGCGGCGCGGCTGATCGCCTTCGGCAAGGCGCTCGAACTGACCACGCTGGTCAAGCGCGTCGCCGAGGCCTCCGGGCTCGACCCCAACAGCGTCGAAGCCGATCCGCGGCTCAAGTCCGACAAGCTGCACGCCGCCACCTATGCGGCGAAGCTGATGCCGGATGAGCCTGAGCCGGCGCCGTCGTCGGACGACAAGGAGCCGAAGAACGCCGGTGTGGCCGCAGCGGCCACGGACACCGGCGCCTTCAAGCCATCAGGTGGGGCAACCGCCGGCGCCGTCGCGGCGACCGCCGTGCCGATCGACCCGAAGACATACGAGACCGTCACCGAGGCGACGCGCCTGCAGGCGTTGATCGACGAGGCGATGGAGGCCGGACACGTCGCCATCGCCGCCGAGACCACGTCGCCGGATCCGATGCTGGCCGACATGGTCGGCATCGCGTTGGCCACGCGCCCCGGCCGCGCCGCCTATATCCCGCTCGGCCATCGCAACGGCGAGGCCGACCTGCTCGATCCCGGCCTGTTGCCCGGCCAGGTCCCGGCGGAGGAAGCGCTGGCGGCGTTGAAGCCGCTGCTTGAAGACGCCTCGGTGTTGAAGATCGCCCATAACCTCAAGGCGATGGGCGTCGTCTTCGGCCGACGCGGCGTTGCCCTCGCGCCCTATGACGACACCATCCTCCTTTCCTATGCCCTCGATGCCGGCAAGGGCGCGATGGGGCTATCCGACCTGTCGGAGCGGTGGCTCGGCCACGTTCCGATCGCCCGCAAGGAGATCACCGGAACCGGCCGCGCCGCGATTGCCTTTCCCGCCGTGCCGATCGACCGGGCCACCGAATATGTGGGTGAGCAGGCCGATCTGGCGCTCAGGCTGTGGACCAACCTCAAGCCACGGCTGGTGCCGGAGCGCATGACCAACCTCTATGAGACCCTGGAGCGCCCGCTGGTGCCGGTGCTGGCCCGCATGGAGGCCCGCGGCATCACGGTCGATCGCCAGACCCTGTCGCGCCTTTCCGGCGAATTCGCCCAGAAGCTCGGCGGCCTTGAAGACGAGATCTACAAGCTGGCCGACGAGCAGTTCAACATCGGCTCGCCGAAGCAGCTTGGCGATATCCTGTTCGGCAAATTCGGCCTCCCCGGCGGCAAGAAGACCAAGACCGGCGCCTGGTCGACCGGCGCCGACGTCCTCGACGAACTGGCCGCCGGCGGTATCGACCTTGCCGCCCGCATCCTCGACTGGCGCCAGCTCTCCAAGCTGAAATCGACCTATACGGATCTGCTGCCCACCTTCATCCATGCCGAGACCGGCCGCATCCACACCCAGTATGCGCTGGCCGCGACCTCGACGGGCCGGCTGTCCTCGTCGGAGCCCAATCTCCAGAACATCCCGATCCGCACCGAAGCCGGTCGCCGCATCCGCACCGCCTTCATCGCCGACAAGGGCAGCAAGCTGATCTCGGCCGATTACAGCCAGATCGAACTGCGCATCCTCGCCCATGTCGCCGATATTCCGGAGCTGAAGGCGGCTTTCGCCGAGGGCATGGATATCCACGCGATGACCGCGAGCGAAATGTTCGGCGTGCCGGTCGAGGGCATGCCGCGCGAGGTCCGCAACCGCGCCAAGGCGATCAATTTCGGCATCATCTACGGGATTTCCGCCTTCGGTCTCGCCAACCAGCTTGCCATCCCGCGCGAGGAGGCCGGCGCCTATATCAAGCGCTACTTCGAGCGTTTCCCCGGCATCCGCGGCTACATGGACGCGATGAAGGCGCATGTTCGCGAGCACGGCTACGTGACGACGCTCTTCGGCCGCAAGATTCACTTCCCGCAGGTCAAGTCGGGCAACCCGGCCGAGCGCGCCTTCGTTGACCGCGCCTCGATCAACGCCCCGATCCAGGGCACCGCCGCCGATGTTATCCGCCGCGCCATGATCCGCATGGAGCCGGCGCTCGACGAAGCCGGGCTCTCGGCGAAAATGCTGCTCCAGGTCCATGACGAACTGGTCTTCGAGGCGCCCGAGGCGGAGGTCGAGAAGACCCTGCCGGTCATCGCCGATGTCATGGCGAAGGCGGCCGAGCCGGCTATCTGGCTGACGGTCCCCCTCCAGGTCGACGCCGGCGCCGCCGACAACTGGGACGAGGCGCACTAGCTCCGGCGTCGCCGGATCCGCACGTAGATCGCGCCAGCGCCGCCATGGCGGCGGCCGGCTTCCGAAAAGCCGGTGACGATCGGCTGGAAGGCGGCCGAATGCAGCCATTCCGGCACCGCCCGGCGCAAGACGCCCCGTTCATATTCGCCGTAGCCGCCTTCGCCGGGTTTCCCCTTGCCGGTGATCACCAGCACCACCCGTGCGCCTGACGCCTGCGCCTCTTCGAGAAAGTCATGGAGCCGCCGGTGCGCCGCGACCTGCGTCAGCCCATGCAGGTCGATCCTCGCGTCGACCGCGATCAGGCCGCGCGTCAGCCGGCTGACGGTGCGCCGGTCGAGCGGCGTCGGCGATGGCAGCGTCGATCGCGGTTGCGAGGTCGGCGGCCGATAGGCGGGCAGGGCAGGCGGCGCGGGTTTCGGTTTGGCGGCCGGCTTTGGCGGTGGCGGGGGCTCGGCAGGTTCGTCGGGCGGCGGCGGCTCGGGTGGGGCGCGGCGCAGCGGTTTGGCGGTCTTCTTGACCGCCGACCACAGGCGGATGTCGTCTTCGCTCAACCCGCGGCGCGGCGGTCGCCGGCTCATCCTTCGTCACCGGCCGGGGATCGGCGCGGCGCGAGGATGACGAAGGTGCCGCGCGCCGCCAGCCCGCCGGCGATGGCGCCGGCTGCTTCGCCGGAGCCGGTGAAGATGTCGCCGCGGGCCGCCCCGACGATCGCCGAGCCGGTGTCCTGCGCCACCATCAGCCGCCGGAAGGCCGCACCGTCTGCCAGCGTGGTGTCGACCCAGACCGGCATGTGGAAGGTGTGGATCAGCCGGTCGACGGCGAGGCTTCGTCTGGGCGTCAGCGGCACCTTGGCGGCGGCGACGGGCCCCAGCGCCGGATCGTCGACCTCAGCCTCGCGGAAGAAGATGAAGGAGCGGTTCGTCGCCATCACCGCCCGCGCCTCATCCGGATGCTCGGCGAGCCAGCCGCGGATCGTCGCCATCGTCGCGCCGCCGGAGGGCAGGGCGCCGCGCTCGATCAGCACCCGGCCGATCGGCGTGTAGGGATGGCCGCTCTTTGCGGCGTAGGTAATGCGCATCTCGCCGCCCTCGGCGAGCCGGATGCGGGCAGCACCCTGGATATGGATGAAGAAGGCATCGACCGGGTCGGCGAGGAAGACCAG
This sequence comes from Bauldia litoralis, assembly GCF_900104485.1. Lineage (GTDB taxonomy): Bacteria > Pseudomonadota > Alphaproteobacteria > Rhizobiales > Kaistiaceae > Bauldia > Bauldia litoralis. Next base: position 114,678 of record NZ_FMXQ01000009.1, read on the forward strand.
TTCGAGACCCCGGCCATCGAGATAGCCGGCCTCGATCGCGCCACGGTCGGGGTAGGGGGCGAGGCCGTCGGCGGTTCGCCGGGCGAAGCGGGTGCCGGCTTCGATCCCCGCCGGCGGATCGTCCGGATCGATCTCGACCAGATCGTCCGGCCGGCGGTAGATCGGTGTCGCGAAAGCGGCCGACCGCGTGCGCGATCCGGTGACGATCGGTTCGTAATAGCCGGTGAAGAAGCCGTTTCCCTCGGTCGGGACGACGGCCAGCGGCTGGAACTCAGCCTCGAAGAAGGCCCGCGCCAACGCGTTGTCTGCTGCCGGCATCTCCCCGGCGCTGGCGATGATGGCGGCGAGCGCCAACGGATCGACACCGGCGCCACGTGGTTTCGGCGGGTGTGCGTCAAGCACCGCGGCGCCTTGGCGAAAAGCGATCAGGGCAGCGCGATGATCGTCATCGGCCCAGCCGGGTATGTCTGTGAAATCAAGAGGTTCGAGCCGGAATCCGGTTTCCGCGCTTGTCGCCGGTCGCACGGGAACCCGCGCTCACTCGACCGATTCGGTCGCGACCAGCTTCCAGTTCGGGTCGCGCGAATTGATGTCGCGCGCGAAGGTCCAGATATCGGTGACGTCGCCGACATGGACCGGGTCGCCGTCGACCACGGTGCCGTCCTTGTCGTGGGTCGCCGAGATCAGCTTCGACAGGAACTTGACGGTAATCTGCGAGGTGCCGCTCTTCAGCGAGGCCTCGGTGATCTCCGCCTTGTCGATACCGACAAAGCGGAACTCGATCGTTTCCTGGCGGGCTTCCCGCTCGGTGATCGCGGCGACGAAGCCGTCATAGACCTCGCGGCTGAGAAGGTTCTTCAGCGTCTTGCGGTCGCCCTCGGCGAAGGCGGTGACGATCATCTCATAGGCGCCCTTGGCGCCGCCGATGAAGGCGTCGGGATCGAAATTGCGGTCGGCTGCCGCGATGGCGCGAAGCGCCTCGTTGAGCGACGAGCCTTCGGGAGCAAGTGTCTTGATCTGGGCTTCGGCGGCCGGCGCGATGGCACCGGGGGCGTCGGCGGCCCCGTTCGGGCGGCGCGCCGGCAGGCTGATGACCTTCTCGTCGCCGCTCGCCGTCGGTGGCGCTTCGCGACGCGAATACGGGTCGAAAGGCGGTCGCTCGTTGCCCGTCCTCCGGCCAAGGACACTCCTCAGTCGGAAGAAGATGACAACCGCGATTGCCAGAAAAATGATGGTGTAGATATCGACGAAGCCGTTCATACGCTTGGGGTCCTGTCCCACCCCGTGGATTTAGCACGAAAAGCTGAAGGGGAACGATGTTTTTGCAATGTAGTGAACGATCGTGGCAGATGCGAGTCCGTCCGGGAAGGCATCAGCCTTGTAAGCCCGCGACCCTCGTGTTAGCCCCCCGGTGAGCCGGGCTGCAAAGGCCCGTGGGCATTGAGTTACGGAAGGCATATTCGAATGGCGGAAGAAAACGGAAATAATGGCGGGCAGCCCGCCGGTGGCGCCGCTCAGGGTGCCGCGGCGCAGCCCGCGCCGCAGAATCTCGGCGTTCTCGCCCAGTATGTGAAGGATCTTTCCTTCGAGAGCCCCGGCGCGCCGCAATCCCTGCGCGACCGTGGCACCGCGCCCAACATCAACATCACGATCAATGTCGAGCCGGGCGAGGTGGTCAACAACGAGGTCGAGGTCGAACTCAAGGTCGACGCCCAGGCCAAGGTCGGCGAGAACGTCCTGTTCGCCATCGAACTGTCCTATGGCGGCCTGTTCAGGCTGACCAACATCCCGCCCGAGGCGGTCCAGCCGATCCTGCGGATCGAATGCCCGCGCCTGCTGTTCCCCTTTGCCCGGCAGATCCTCGCCGATGCAAGCCGCAACGGCGGTTTCCCGCCATTGCTGATCGATCCGATCGATTTCCTCGCGCTCTATCGCCAGCGTCTCGCCCAGGCCCAGGCGGCCGCCAACCCGAACCCCGGCCAGATCGCCTGAGGCCTCGCCGGCTTCAGATTTCGAAGCCCGCCTGACGGGCGACGTCGCTCAGCGATGTCGCCGGTCGCGGCCCGACATGGCCGATGACTTCGCCGGCCGCCAGGACGCCGAGCCGCGCCGCGTGGACATTGTCCAGGCCGCGGGCGAGGCCGAACAGGAAGCCTGCCGCGAACAGGTCGCCGGCTCCGGTCAGGTCGACCACCGTGTCGACCGGCACTGCCGGCACCTTCTTGACCCCGTCGCGTCCCACCACCAGCGCGCCTTCTGCGCCGACAGTCACCGCCGCCAAGGGGCAGTCGCCCGCCAGCGCCGCAATCGCCGAGTCGAGGCTCGACGTCTCGTAGAGCGACCGCAGCTCCGAATCGTTGGCGAACAGGATGTCGATCGTCCCGTCGCGGATCAGGCCGAGGAATTCCGCCCGGAACCGATCCACGCAGAACGGATCGGACAGCGTCAGCGACACCTTGCGGCCGGCGCCATGAGCGATCGACGCCGCGCGGCGGAACGCTTCCTTGGCCTCCGGCGGATCCCAGAGATAGCCCTCCAGATAGGTGATCGCCGCGTCGGAGACGACGGTCTCGTCGATGTCGGCCGGACCGAGCGCCTGGCAGGCGCCGAGAAAGGTATTCATCGTCCGCTCGCCGTCCGGCGTGATCAGGATCATCGAACGCGCGGTCGGCGCGCCGCCAACCAGCCGCGCCGTGTCGAAATCAACGCCGATGGCGCGCATGTCATGGGCATAGACGTCGCCGAGCTGGTCGTCCGCGACCTTGCCAATGAAGGCGGCGCTGCCGCCGAAGGAGGCGATGCCCGCCGCCGTGTTGCCGGCCGATCCGCCGGAAGCCTCGATCGCCGGTCCCATCGCTGCATAGAGGCTCTCCGCCCGCTCCGCGTCGATGAGATGCATGGTGCCCTTTTGCAGATCCTCGGCGACAATGAAGTCGTCCTCGGCTCGGGCGAGGATGTCGACAATCGCGTTGCCGATGCAAAGAACGTCGTATTTCGGGTCTGTCATGAAGGATCCGCTGGAAGGTGTCGGGGGAAGGCGGGCGGACTATAGCGGCCAAGACTCTTGGCGCAACCGCCCGGCCTTCAGACGGTCTTGGCCGGGTAGCGGCAGAGGTCGCGGATCAGGCAGGCCGGGCAGTCCGGCTTGCGCGCCTTGCAGACGTAACGGCCGTGCAGGATCAGCCAGTGATGGGCGTGCAGCCGGTATTCGGCCGGCACCACCCGCTCGAGCCCCGCCTCGACAGCCTCGACCGTCGGCCCCGGCGCCAGGCCGGTGCGGTTCGATATCCGGAAGATGTGCGTATCGACGGCGATCGTCGGTTGGCCGAAGGCGATGTTGAGGACGACATTGGCGGTCTTGCGCCCGACGCCCGGCAACTCCTGCAGCGCCTCGCGGGTGCGCGGCACCTGGCTGCCATGTTCCGCCACCAGCTTCCGCGACAGCGCCACGACATTCTTCGCCTTGGTCCGGAACAGCCCGATGGTGCGGATCAGGTCGGTGACCCGGTCGACACCGAGCGCCGCCATCTTCTCCGGCGTATCGGCGGCCGCGAAGAGGGCCGGCGTCGCCTTGTTGACCCCGGCATCGGTGGCCTGTGCCGACAGGACCACGGCGACGAGGAGGGTGAAGGGGTTGGTGTAGAAGAGTTCGCCCTTCGGTTCGGGGCACGCCTTCTGGAAGCGGGCGAACACCTCCGCGATGTCGGCCCGCGGCATCTTCTTTGACCGCGTCGCCGGCCTGGTGGTCGCCGTGGCCTTCCGTCGAGGCGGCAATGCCGCCGCTGGTGCCTTGGTCAAATCCGCTTCGCCCCCCGATCCGTCGTCCCCGGCGCTGCCCCGTCCGGGACCGCGACGTCATGTGCCGCTTTGAAACGCCTCGACCCTGTCTATACTCATCCATCATGACGTCCGGCAACGCCATCGCGGGCGCGGATGACCGACCGATCTTCTCGGCGCGCCTGACCCCGCACCGCTCCCTCAGCCCCACTGGCTTCATGCTGGTGATGCTGGCGCTGGTCTCCTGTTCTTTCACCGCCGGCCTGGCCTTCTGGATGATGGGCGCCTGGCCGGTGGTCGGCTTCTTCGGTCTCGATATCCTCCTCGTCCAGCTGGCCTTCCGGCTCAACTACCGGGCAGCGCGTGCCTCGGAAGAAGTCAATGTCTATGCCGACCGGCTGACGGTGCGACGCACGAAGCCGAACGGCAAGTGGAGCGAGTTCAGTCTCAATCCCTATTGGGCGCGGCTGGCGGTAGACCGTCATCCGGAGATCGGCGTCACCGGCGTCAATCTCACCTCGCACGGCCACAGCTATCCGATTGCCGCCTTTCTCGGGCCGCACGAGCGCGAATCCTTCGCCGCAGCGCTCGGCAAGGCGCTTGCCGAGGCGCGGGCCGAGCCGGCCCAATAGCAGGGGCGTGCGCAAGAATCGGGTGGCGCGGACTTGCCGTCGCGCCTAGGTCGGGGTCACATGAACCCGATCATCCGAGGTTGATATGTCTCTCTCCGCCCTGACCGTCGAGGTGCCGCCGATGCCCGTTCCGCGCCCGGAACTGCGCAGCGACTACGAGGTCGTCCGCCGCGCCATCGAGTATATTTCCGAGCACTGGCGCGACCAGCCGTCGCTGGATCGCATCGCCGACGTCGTCGGCATGCGGCCTTTGTCGTTGCAGCGCCTGTTCACCCGCTGGGCCGGCCTGTCGCCGAAGGCCTTCGTCCAGGCGCTGACCCTCGATCACGCCCGCTCGCTCCTCGACGATTCCGCCTCGATACTTGATGCCTCCTACGAGGTCGGCCTGTCAGGCCCCGGTCGTCTGCACGATCTGTTCGTCAGCCACGAAGCCATGACGCCCGGCGACTACAAGGCGCGGGGCGCCGGGCTGGTGTTGCGCTTCGCCTTCCACCCGTCGCCCTTTGGCCAGTCGCTGATCATGGTCACCGATCGCGGCCTCGCCGGCGTCGCCTTTGCCGACATCGGCAGCGAGCGGACGGCGCTTGCCGACATGCAGGCCCGCTGGCCGCAGGCGCATTATGTCGAGGACGCGGCTGCGACGGCGCCTTATGTCCGGCGCATCTTCGATCCCGAAACCTGGCGGCCGGACCAGCCGCTGCGCATCGTGATGATCGGCTCGGATTTCGAGTTGCGGGTTTGGGAGACTCTACTCCGGGTGCCGCTCGGCAAGGCGACCACCTATTCCGACATCGCCGCCCATCTCGGCAAGCCGCAGGCGGCGCGGGCGGTTGGTTCGGCGGTCGGCAAGAACCCGATCTCCTTCGTCGTCCCCTGCCATCGCGTTCTCGGCAAGGGCGGCAATTTCTGCGGCTACCACTGGGGCCTGACCCGCAAGCGCGCCATCCTCGGCTGGGAGGCGGGCGTGGTGAGCAACGACGTGTGAGCGCGTTCAACGATCTCTAGAACGGCGGCTCTGTACCCGAAGGCGGGTTGACGGCGAAGCCTTCATTGATGCCGGAGAACATCTGGTAGAAGCCGGACAACACGACCAGCTCGACGAAGCCCTTCATGCCAAAGCGGGCGATGGCCCGCTCCTGCGCTGGCTCGGGCACGTCGGTCCAGGCAAGCGCCGCCTCGATCACCGGCAGTGCCGTGGCGAAAGGCTCGGCCAGGTCCGCGGTCCGCCCGGCGCGGATCGCCTCGATCACCTCGTCCGGGACGCCGGCCTCGCGGGCATGGTCGACATGATCGATCCACTCGAAGGCCGCCCGGCAGGTGCGGGCCACCGTGAGCACGACGACCTGGTAGACGGCGCGCGGCAGCGCTCCGTCGAATTTCAGGAAATAACCGAGTGCCTCGATTTTCTCCGCGAGTTGCGGATGGTTCATCAGCGCCAGATAGGGACCGGTAAAAGGCGCCCCGACCGCAGCGCGATGGGCCTTTAGCCTGTCGTAGATCGCGCGGTCGGCGGGCGCCAGCTTGTCGGGGTCGAAGGGAAGGGTCGCCATGGCGCTACTCGTGATAGGACCATCGCTTCGCCTCGGCGGCGAAGTCGTAGACCGGCGTTGGTGCGTCGCGCTGGGTCTTGAAGTCGATCAGATAGGGGCCATCGGTCGCCACGGCGGCGGCAAGCGCCGGCTCGACCTCGCCCGGGTCGCGAACCGTCGTCGCCTGGAGGCCGAGGGCGCGGGCAAAGCCAGCCCAGTCGTGATCGGGCACCCTGGTAAGTTCGTCGGGAACCGGGCCGAGCGTATGCGCCCGCAGCCAGACATTCCCGAGCGCGCCGTTGTTGAGGACGACGAAGACGACCGGTAGACGGTAGCGCGCCGCGACGGCGATCTCGATGCCGTGCATCTGCATGCAGCCGTCGCCGGTGACGAGCGCGACGCGGGTGCCGGGCCGCGCGCAGGCGGCGCCGATCGCGGCCGGGATTCCCCAGCCCATTGGCCCGAGGTTGGTCGCGGATATGTAGGTGCGTGGAGCGTAGGCGTCGAAATAGTGGCCGGCGAAGGCACGGTGCGCTCCGGAATCGACCAGGGCGATGGCATCGCAGGGCAGCGCCTTGCGGAGTTCGCCGATGATTCGCGCCGGATGGAGCGGCACCGCCTCGCTGGCGAGGTTGTCGGTGTCGAAAAAGCGTGGACTGCCGCGGATTGTCGCCATCCAGGCCTGCCGCTCGGCGACGCCGGCCGTCAGCGCGGCGGCATTCCCGTCCTGCGCCAGGATGTCGAGGAAGGCTCCGCAATCGCCGAGCACGCCTTGTCCGGCCGCCGTCTCGGTGGCGATCGCCTTGGCGGCGAGATTGACGCTGATCATCCCCCGCTTCGGCGCGAGCCGGCTTGACCAGTGCATCGTGTCCCGCTCGTTGAGGCCGGAGCCGAGGACAATGAGGAGGTCGAGGTCCGGCGAGAGCAGCGTTGACGTCGCGTGGCGGGTCCCGGCATAGCCGAAGACACCGAGCGAAAGCGGGTGGTCCTCGGGGAAGGTGCCCTTGGCGCGCAGCGTCGTCGCGACCGGAAGCGCGAACCGCTCGGCGATCGCGACCAGCGCCCCGGAGGCCTCGCCATGCTCGACGCCGGCCCCGGCCAGGATGGCGACCTTGAACGCCGGGCCGGAGGCCCCGTCCCCGCGCAGCGCCGCGAGTGCCCGGTCGGCCATCGCCGCATCGATCAACCGGCCATGCATCAGCGCCGGGTCGATCGCCGCGTGGGCGACGGCAACTTCGCCCACCAGCACGTCGTGCGGGAGCGACAGATGAACCGGTCCAGACGGCGGGCCGGTCATCTCCATCAGCGCCCGCCGAAAGAGATGATTGAGGTTGTCGACGCTGTCGACCGAGGTTGAGAAGCGCGTCACCGGGGCGGCAAGGACCGGGTCGTCCAGGGTCTCGTAGCTTGCATCCTGGAACTGGCCGAGCCCCTCCATGGCGATCGCCACTTCGCCGCTCATCACCAGCATCCGCGACGAATCGGTCAGTGCCGTCGCCATCGCCGTCGTCATGTTGCCGAGGCCGGGGCCGCCGATGCCCAGCGCGACGCCAAACCGCCCGCCGGCCCTCGCATAGCCGTCGGCCATGAAGGCCGCGCCGCCTTCCTGCGCGGCAACGATAGGCTTGATCGCGGGAAACCGGCCGAGCGCCGGAAGGAAAGGATCGATCAGGCCGCCCGGAACCATGAACAGATGGTCGATGCCCTCGGTCTCGAGGGCGGCCAGGATGTAGTCGGTGCCGGGAGTCATGCGCTTTGCTCCTGGTCAGGCGGACTAGCCGCCGCGTTATCCTGCCGCGCGGTCTCAGACGGCCAGTTCGCGCCGCTCCGCCACGCTGGTGTCTTCGTTCAACCTATAGAGGATCGGCAGGCCGGTCGGCAATTCCAGCTTGACCACCTCGTCCGGGGTCAGCCCGTCAAGCGCCATGATCAGCGCCCGCAGCGAGTTGCCATGGGCGGCGATCAGCACGCCTTCGCCGCGCATCACATGCGGCTGGATGCGGTGGATGTAGTAGGGCCAGACCCGGGCGCCGGTGTCGCGCAACGACTCGCCGCCGGGCGGCTGGGTCGCATAGGAGCGCCGCCAGATGTGGACCTGCTCCTCGCCCCACTTGGCCCGCGCATCGTCCTTGTTGAGGCCCGAGAGGTCGCCGTAGTCGCGCTCGTTCAGCGCCTCGTCGCGGGTGATCGGCAGCCCTGTCTGGCCGAGTTCCTCTAGCATCAGGTCCAGCGTCCGCTGGGCGCGGACAAGTGCCGAGGTGAAGCAGGTGCCGAATGTCAGGTTCTCGCCCTTCAGCTTCTGGCCGGCGGCCTTCGCTTCGATGACGCCCTGGTCGGTCAGGCCGACGTCACGCCAGCCGGTGAAGAGGTTTTTCAGGTTCCATTCGCTCTGTCCGTGCCGGACGAGGACGAGAAGGCGATCCATTAGCGGTCCTGCTCCTTGTTGAGCCCCAGAACGTCGGCCATCGAGTAGAGACCGGGCTTTTTCGCGCGGCCCCAAAGCGCCGCCTTGGCCGCGCCGCGGGCGAAGATCGTCCGGTCGCCAGCCTTGTGGGTCAGTTCGATCACTTCGCCTTCGCCGGCCAGCACGACGCTGTGCTCGCCGATTACCGATCCGCCGCGCAGCGTCGCAAAGCCGATGTCGCCGCGCTCCCGCGCGCCGGTATGGCCGTCGCGGACCCGCACCGAATGCTGGGCGAGGTCGATGCCACGTCCCTCGGCCGCCGCCTGGCCGAGCAGCAGCGCCGTCCCGGATGGTGCGTCGACTTTGTGGCGGTGGTGCATCTCCAGCACCTCGATGTCGAAATCGTCGTCGAGTGCCTTCGCTGCTTCCCGCACCAGCACCGCCAGCAGGTTGACGCCCAGGCTCATGTTGCCCGACTTGATCACCGGCGCGTGGCGCGCCGCCGCCTCGATCCGGGTTTCTTCCTCCGGCCCGATGCCGGTGGTGCCGATGACATGGACGATGCGGGCCTGTGCCGCGAGTTCCGAAAACTGCAGCGTTGCCGCCGGACTGGTGAAGTCGAGAACCCCGTCCGCCTTGGCAAAGGCCGGCAGCGGATCGTCGGTGACCTTGACGTCATTGGCCTCGAGCCCGGCCAGCAGGCCGGCATCCGCGCCGATTTCCGCCGCGCCCTCGCGCTCGACCGCACCGGTCAGCACCATGCCCGGGGTCTCGGCGACGATGCGGATCAGGGTACGCCCCATCCGTCCGGCGGCGCCGACCACCACAAGCTTCATGTCATCCATGAGAATACCCCGTCGATCTCTGGCCCGGATATAGCCGGGCGCGCCGCCGACGGCAAACCCGAGGCGGACGGAGCTTGCGTGCCGGATGATGGCGCGCGCGTATCATGAAGTGCGGCGCGTCGCGCCCCTATGACAAACCCGCCATGCCGAGGTACTCCGGCGTGCCGGAGCCTCGAAGCATGGGACAGCCGACTGGCTACCCGTCATAGCCCTCGACGATGACCAGATCGAGGGTCGCGGACTCGCCGCGTTCGGCCATGGCATGGGCGTATTCGGGGGAGTGGTAGCAGGCAAGCGCCGTCTCGTAGTCCTTGAACTCGATGACCACGTTGCGCTCGCGCGAGGTTCCGGTCAGCGTCTCGAACTTGCCGCCACGCACCAGGAACTTGCCGCCGTATTTGCCGAAGGCGGCTCCATTCGCGGCGAGATATTTCTTGTAGCCGTCCATGTCGTGAACATCGACGCGGACGATCCAGTAACCCTTGCTCATGCTTCTCCCCTTGCGGCGATCGCCGCTTCGATTTCGCCGACGATTGCGTCGGCTGCGGATTTCGGATCGGCGGCGGCGTTGATCGGCCGCCCGACCACCAGGTAGTCGGCGCCGGCGCGAATCGCCATGTCGGGCGTCGCCACGCGGCGCTGGTCGCCGTGGTCGGTCCCGGCCGGACGAATGCCGGGGGTGACGATGGCGAGGTCGGGGCCGACGATGCGGCGCACCGCTGTCGCCTCGGCCGGCGAGGCCACGATGCCGTCCATGCCGATGGCGCGGGCGCGTGCCGCGCGGGCCGCGACAAGGTCGGCCGCACGCGCGGCATAGCCGGCATCGGCCAGGTCGGCGTCGTCCATCGAGGTCAGCACGGTGACGCCGAGCAGTCGGAGCGAGGCCTCGCCGCGCGCCGTGACAGCCGCCTGCATCGCCTTCGGATAGGCGTGCACGGTGGCGAAGGTCACCCCGAGTCGGACGATGCTCTCCACCGCGTGGGCGACGGTGTTGTCGATGTCGAGTAGCTTGGCGTCGAGAAAGACCTTCTTGCCGGCCACCGCGAGGTTACGGGCGAAGTCGACGCCGCCGGCATAGATGAGCTGCATGCCGACCTTGTAGAAGGTGACGCTGTCGCCGAGTCCCGTCACCAGCGCTTCGGCGGCATCGACATCGGGCACGTCGAGGGCGACGATCAGGCGATCTCGGGCGGGAATCGGTTGCATGGCGCGGACTGTCGTCGCCGCGCCTGCGGAGGTCAAGTGCGGAGCCGTCAGTCGGCGAGTCGGGCCGACAGATCGACGAGTTGCCGGCAGACCCGCTTCAGCAATTTCGAGACCGGCTCGACGGTCATCTCGCCGGATTCGTTGAAGGCGTCCTGGGCGCGGCTGACCTCGATCTTGGACGGGATCAGGATGGCGCCGAGCCCGGCCTGGACGATCTTGCGGCAGTCGATCAGCGCCCGCGCGCCGCCGATCATTCCGTCCGACGTGCTGCCGATGGCGTAGACCCGGTTCCGGAATTTCGCGTCCCCGGTCGCCTCGACGCGGCTCACCCAGTCGATTGTATTCTTGAGGAGCGGTGGCACCGAGTTGTTGTATTCCGGCGTGGCGATGAACACGCCCTGGTGGGCGGCGATCAGCCGGGCCAGCTTGACGGCATTCTCCGGCTGGCCTTTCTCCTTCTCGAGGTCGCCGTTGTAGATCGGCATCTCGTAGTCGGCGAGCGAGATGCGGGTGACGTCGGCATCGATCAACGCCAGTTCCTTGGCGGCCAGAGCGGCCAGCTTGGTCGACAGCGAGCCGGTGCGGATCGAGCCGGCTAGGACGAGGATCTTGGTGGGCGCCATGGTGATTTCCGGTTGTCGGGAGAAGGTTGGGTAAGGTTCCGACTTAGTGCGCGACGCGGCAATGTCGAATAGCCGGCCTCACGTCAGTCGGTCATGCCAGCCAGTTCTTTCGAAACGCCCTGCGTTCCGATTCGGTCCAGAAGTGTCGGGCGTATTTCGAGTCATACATCCGGTTGACGAACGCCTCGTCGAAGGAGGCGATTTCCTTCACCTTCTCGTAAAGTCCGAAATAGCGTTTGGCCGTGCTCTCGTTCTTGCGGGCAACGGTGATCGGCCTGCCAAGCGTCTCCGTAAGCACCGTACTCTTCACCGCGTCGGGGCAGTCGGCGCGAAACACGAGGACGCGCCCCGACCGGACATGTCCCTGCTTCGGGTCGAACGGAGCCTGGTACACGTCGACGCTTGTCTGCGGAAGGACGTTGGTATCGAACCACTGGAGGGGCAGGTCGTGCGGGTAGGTCTTCATGAAGATGTCGAAGGCGCGCCGCGCCGTCTCGATGGAAGCATCCGTGATGTCGATCGTCCGCAGGTTCTGTTTGTGGTTCTGGAAGAAGGCCGAGATGTTGCGGGCGATCGGCTCCCGGACGGCGGTGATGTAGAACGGCCGCCGGACCGTCTTCCTGTCGAGCCTGCGCCGCAAAGCCATCGTCTCGATCATCTGCTCCGACGGCAGCTCACCCGCGTCGATCGCCGGCTTCACCTGGGCAAGCATGGCCTTGCGATCCAGCGTATGGACCTCGGGGCAATGGAAGCCGGCGTCGCGGATGCCCTGGGCCATCGCCCGGGTACCGACTTTCGCCATGGTATAGACGATCGGATATTTCACGGGCCTCTGTCTCGTCTGGAGGGCCCAGCCGCCATAGCCCAAGGGCTCAGGCCTTGCGGTAGAGCCAGACCCGGGCCGGCGGCATGTTGGTCCAGATCCAGCTCGAGGACTCGGCGGTGAACTGGCCGGGGATCGGCTGCACCGGCCCCTTGAAGGTGTAGGAAAACTGGATGAACGGCGTGCCGGGGGCAATCCGCTCGAGGCCGGCGACGATCAGCCGGTTGCGATCCTCCAGCGGCCGCGCCACCAGCGGCAGGCTCGAGACGACGCTGGCGGCCTCTGCCGCGCGTCCGTCCAGCGACCCGTCGAGGTCGTAGGCATCGCCGCGGATGATCGTGATGCCCGGAAAGCGTTCGGCCAGGAGACGGCAGAAATCGGGGCTGTATTCGATGGCGATGATCCGTTCCGGCGCGACGCCGCGCTCGATCAGCGCCTTGGTGACGACGCCGGTACCCGGCCCGAGCTCGATCACCGGCAGGTCGCCCTCGGGGTCGACATGGCTGGCCATCCGCCGCGCCAGCGCCGCTCCCGAAGGGGCGATCGCCCCGGTCATGCGTGGCCGGGCGGCAAGGCCTTTCAGGAAGCGGATCTGGTCACGCATGGAGGCGGGCTTTTCCGTTATGGTTTGGGCTCAGGCGCTGAAGAAGTCGCGAACCCGCGCCAGGAACCCGGTCGATTCGGGATGGGTCTCGGCCGACGAGGCCTTCTCGAATTCCTCCAGCAATTCGCGCTGGCGCCGCGACAGGTTGCACGGCGTCTCGACGACGACCTGGATATACATGTCGCCGACCTTGTTGGTCCGCATCACCGGCATGCCCTTGTTCTTCAGGCGGAACTGCTTGCCGGTCTGCGCCCCGTCGGGAACCCGGACCCGGGTCTTGCCGCCGTCGATGGTCGGCACCTCGAACTCGCCGCCGAGCGCCGCCGTTGTCACCGAGATCGGCACGCGGCAGAAGATGTCGGCGCCGTCGCGCTGGAAGAATTCATGCGGGCTGATCGACAGGAAGATATAGAGGTCGCCCGCCGGCCCGCCGCGCAAGCCCGCCTCGCCCTCGTTGGCCAGCCGGATGCGGGTGCCGTCCTCGATGCCGGCCGGAATGTTGACGCTGAGCTTGCGTTCCTCGGTGGTCCGTCCCGAGCCCGAACATTCCGGGCAAGGATCGGCGATCACCTCGCCACGACCGTGGCAGGTCGGGCAGGTCCGCTCGATCGAGAAGAATCCTTGCGCCGCGCGGACCCGGCCATGGCCCTCGCAGGAGGGGCAAACCTTCGGGCTCGACCCGGGCCGCGATCCCGAACCGGAGCAGGTGCCGCAGGTGACCTTGGCCGGCACCTCGATCTCCGCCGTCTTGCCGACGAAGGCCTCCTCAAGGGTGATCTCCATGTTGTAGCGCAGGTCGGAACCGCGCTCGCGGCTCGAGCGGCCGTTGCCGCTGCGCCGTCCGCCACCCATGAAGTCGCCAAAGATGTCGTCGAAGACGCTCGACATCGATGAGGCAAAGTCGGCCTGGAAGCCGCCCGCGCCGTTGCCGCCATTTTCGAAAGCCGCGTGGCCGAAACGGTCATAGGCCGCCCGCTTCTGCGGATGGCGCAGCGTCTCGTACGCCTCGTTGACTTCCTTGAACTTGCCTTCGGCCGAGGGATCCCCCGCGTTGCGATCCGGGTGGAAGCGCATCGCGAGCTTGCGATAGGCAGCCTTGAGTTCGGTGCCGTCGCAGGTCTGGGTTACGCCCAGAACCTCGTAGAAATCGCGTTTTTCCATTCGATCTTATTCAGCCCCGGTGACGCGTCCGGCTTCGGGTTGCCTGCGCCTGCCAAGAAAAGCAAGGCCCGCACCCTGAAAACGCCACTTGCGCTTCCTCGGGTGCGGGCCATCGCTATGCTCCGTGATCAGGCAGACTTCTGCTGGTCGTCGTCGTTGACTTCCTCGAAGTCGGCGTCGACGACATCGTCGTTGCCCGGGCCGCCGACGTCACCGGCGTCCTCGCCGTCGTCGCCAGCCGCCGCGCTTGCCTGGTACATCGCCTCGCCAAGCTTCATCGAAGCCTGGGCCAGCGCGTTGGTCTTGGCCTCGATGTCGGCGACATCCTCGCCTTCCATCGCGGTCTTGAGTTCGGCGATCGCCCCCTCGATGGCCGACTTGTCGGCATCGGAGACCTTGTCCGCGTAGTCGACCAGCGTCTTCTCGGTCGAATGGACGAGGGCCTCGCCGTGGTTCTTGGCCTCGATCAGGGCGCGGCGCTTCTTGTCGTCGTCGGCATGCGCCTCCGCGTCCTTGACCATCTGGTCGATATCGGCGTCGGACAGGCCGCCCGAGGCCTGGATGCGGATCTGCTGCTCCTTGCCGGTGCCCTTGTCCTTGGCCGAGACGTTGACGATGCCGTTGGCGTCGATGTCGAAGGTGACCTCGATCTGCGGCACGCCGCGCGGCGCCGGCGGAATGCCGACCAGGTCGAACTGGCCGAGCACCTTGTTATCCGCCGCCATTTCACGCTCGCCCTGGAAGACGCGGATGGTCACCGCGTTCTGGCTGTCCTCGGCGGTCGAGAACACCTGGCTCTTCTTGGTCGGGATCGTCGTGTTGCGGTCGATCAGCCGGGTAAAGACACCGCCCAGCGTCTCGATGCCGAGCGACAGCGGCGTCACGTCGAGCAGCAGCACGTCCTTGACGTCGCCCTGCAGCACGCCGGCCTGGATGGCCGCGCCGATCGCCACGACCTCGTCCGGGTTGACGCCCTTGTGGGGCTCCCGGCCGAAGAACTGCTTCACGACTTCCTGGACCTTGGGCATGCGGGTCATGCCGCCGACCAAAACGACTTCCTGGATTTCGCCGGCCGAAAGGCCCGCGTCCTTCAGGGCCGCCTTGCAGGGGCCGATGGTCCGCTGGATGAGATCGTCGACCAGCGCCTCGAACTTGGCCCGGGTCAGCTTCATCGTCAGATGCTTCGGCCCGGAGGCGTCGGCGGTGATGAAGGGCAGGTTGACCTCGGTCTGGGTCGCCGAGGAAAGCTCGATCTTCGCCTTCTCGGCGGCTTCCTTCAGCCGCTGCAGCGCCAGCTTGTCGCCGCGCAGGTCGATGCCCTGCTCTTTCTTGAACTCGTCGGCGAGGTAGTTGACCAGCCGCATGTCGAAGTCTTCGCCGCCGAGGAACGTGTCGCCGTTGGTCGACTTCACCTCGAACACGCCGTCGCCGATCTCGAGCACCGAGACGTCGAAGGTGCCGCCGCCGAGGTCGTAGACCGCGATCGTCTGGCCTTCCTTCTTGTCGAGGCCATAGGCGAGCGCCGCGGCCGTCGGCTCGTTGATGATGCGCAGAACCTCGAGCCCGGCGATCTTGCCGGCGTCCTTGGTTGCCTGGCGCTGGGCGTCGTTGAAATAGGCCGGGACGGTGATCACCGCCTGATCGACCTGCGAGCCGAGGTAGCCCTCGGCCGTCTCCTTCATCTTCTGCAGGATGAAGGCGGAAATCTCGGAGGGCGAGGTCGGCTTGCCGTCGGCCTCGACCCATGCATCGCCGTTGCCGCCCTTCACGATGTGATAGGGGACGAGCTTCTTGTCCTTGGCGACGGTCGGATCGTCGAAACGACGGCCGATCAGGCGCTTGACGGCGAAGATCGTGTTCTCGGGATTGGTGACCGCCTGGCGCTTGGCCGGCTGGCCGACGAGGCGTTCGCCGTCGCCGGTGAAGGCCACCATCGAAGGCGTCGTCCGCGCGCCTTCCGAATTCTCGATGACCTTGGCGTCCTTGCCGTCCATGACGGCGACGCACGAGTTCGTCGTGCCAAGATCGATTCCAATGACTTTAGCCATACTTCCCATCTCCTTTCGGCAGACCGGCCGGGTCCTGTAGCGGCCCCCGACCCTCGGTTGGGAAAACCCGGTTCCGAGGGCAGTCCGGTCCCCTGGCGTTTATTCACGCATTGCCGGGGTTTGATTCCCATGGGCGGCGTGAGTTCCCGGCGTATATAAGAAGCCCTGAAATCTGCCGCAAGCGGCGAAAACGCCTCGCGACCGATCCAATTCGCCGACTTTCGTGTAAATTCCGTTCGTTCCGCTTCGTCCGCCGCCGCGTCGATCTTCTACCGGCGGTTTGAAACCGATGACCGGACACGAGGAGGAAATGACAATGTCGACGGCAATTATCAACCTCCTAATTCAACTTATTGCCGGGGCCATCGGCGGGGGGAGAGTGTGACCATGCGGCTCGCCGCTGGCTTTTTGGTAATTCTTGGCTTGCTGGCGGCCACAGGACCGGCACATGCCCAGGTGACCACGCCGCCACGCGGCTCGCCGCTTCGCTCCGCCATTCTCGACGGGCTGCGGCCGATGGTCGAGGCGGAAGTCGGCGGGCCGGTCGAGTTCGTCGTCGATGATCTTCGCGTCCTCGGTGAATGGGCCTTCGCGCTGGTCACCCCGCAGCGCCCGGGCGGCGGTGCGATCCCCTACACCTACACCCGCTACCAGGCGAGGATCGATGCCGGTGTCTTCGATAACCAGGCAACGGCCTTGCTGCGCCAGACTCCGGACGGCTGGCTGGTCTATGAATACGAACTCGGCGCGACCGATCTCCCCTGGGTCGTTTGGGGTGATCGCTACCCGGTGCCGTGGGAGGTCTTCCCGGGACGGTGACACGCCGAAAGCAGACAGGATGGAGGTCACCATGAAACGCATTGTGCATTCCGTCGCGGCGGCGATCCTCGCCGCCTTTTCCATCGGCCCATCGGTCGCTGCGGACGCAGGGACGCTCGAACCGGCAATTCTCTCGGGCGATGCGGGCGCGGTCCGCGCCGCCCTGGCGGCGGGGGCCGACCCGAACGAGATCTTCCCGGTCTACGATACGTCTGCGCTGATGCTGGCGGCGATCCGCGGCGATGGCGCGATGGTGTTGACGCTGCTTGCGGCGGGCGCCGATCCGAACTGGATCAACGGACGCGGCTATAATGCCCTGTCCGCGGCGGCGCGCAGTTGTCGGGCCGGCTGGGATGTCGCGGCCGCGCTGCTCGACGCCGGGGCCGATATCGACAACCGGTCCGGCGCACGGCTGACGCCGCTGATGGTGGCGATCCAGGAGGAACGGCCAAGTTTCTTTCGCGGACTGGTTGCCCATGGCGCCGATATCAATGCCGTCAACGCCTATGGCGAAGGCGCCCTGAACTACGCCATCTACTACCGGCAGCCGGAATATATCGCGACGTTGCTTGACCGCGACGTCGAGACCGCGCCGCTCCGCAATCTCTTCCAGGGCCTCTACACTTACTATTATCCCAACTTCGGTGACGCCCGGCCGCAGGCCGTCGACTGCGCCACCTAGGCGCTAAGGCCGCGAGATACCGCCTAGGCCTGCGCGGGGATGGCGACCTCGGCCGGCGGGCGGGGCTTTGCCTCGCGGTCCTCGGCCCGTCCTTCGCGGATCGCTGCGGCCGGGTCGTTGTCGGCCGCGTCCGGGCTCGGGAATAACTCGTTGAACGGCGTCGACCGCCCGTCGCCCTCGACGACGCGGACGTGAAAACGCCGTAGCCGTCGCGGTTCGGGCACGCCGCAGGAATGGGCGATGACCTCGACCTCCTTGCGCATGTTCTTGCAGTAATTCGCCACCTTCACCGCCTTGTCCGCCGGGTTGAGGCCCCGCTGCAGGCGCGTATTGTGGGTGGTGATGCCGGTCGGGCAGGTGTTCTTGTTGCACTTCAGCGACTGGATGCAGCCGAGCGCGAACATGAAGCCGCGCGCCGCGACGACGAAATCCGCGCCGGCGCAAAGCGCCCCGGCGACGGCCGACGGCGTGATCAGCTTGCCCGAGGCGATCAGCCGGACGCGCTGCTTCATGCCATGGCGCTTGCGGATGTTGTCGACCGTCGGCAGCGACTCGCGGATCGGCAGGCCGACATTGTCCATCAGCGGCAGCGGCGCCGCGCCCGTTCCGCCATCGCCGGAATCGACGGTGATGAAGTCCGGCGCGCTCTCCTCGCCGCGATGCTTGACCTCGTCGAACATCGCGTCGAGCCAGCCATAGGCGCCGATGACACATTTGATCCCCACCGGCTTGCCGGTGACCGCGCGGATATGCGCGATCCGGTCGAGAAGCTCGCCGATCGTACCGATGTCGGGATGGCGGTTGGGTGAGATCGAGTCCTGGCCGGCCGGGATGCCGCGGATCGCGGCGATCTCCTCCGATACCTTGATGCCGGGCAGGATGCCGCCCTTGCCGGGCTTGGCGCCCTGCGACAGCTTGATCTCGAACATCTTGATCCGGTTATCCGCGCCGAGCGCCGCCAGCCGCTCGTCCGACAGGTTGCCCTCGCCGTCGCGCACCCCGTATTTCGCCGTGCCGATCTGGAAGACGATGTCGCACTCGCCTTCGAGGTGGAACGGTGACAGCCCGCCTTCGCCGGTGTTGAGCCAGCAGCCGGCCATCGCCGCGCCGCGCGACAGCGCCTGGATCGCCGGCTTCGACAGCGCGCCGTAGCTCATCCCGGATATGTTGAAGAAGGAGGGCGCCGCATAGGGCTTGCGGCAGGTCGGGCCGATGATCATCGGCTCCGTCTCCGCCCGATCGGTGTCCAGCGTCGGGAAGGGGCAGTTGACGAAATAGAGCGTGCCGGCCAGCGACAGGTTCTTGGTCGAGCCGAAGGCGACGGTGTTGTCGCCGCCCGCCGCGGCCCGTGCTGCCCACTGCCGCTCCGCCCGGTTGAACGGCATTTCCTCGCGGTCCATGGCGAAGAAATACTGGCGGAAGAATTCGCCGAGATTGGTGAACAGGGTGCGGAACCGTCCGACCACCGGGTAGTTGCGGCGGATGGCGTCGCGATGCTGGGTGATGTCGATGATGAAGATCACCACCACCGCGGCGAAGCCGATTCCGACCATCAGGACGAAGATCGTGACCATGAAGTCGAGAACCGCGGCGACCGGACCGGGAACGAGGGATTCCATTTGGCGACCTCCCGTCAATTCCGGCGCCCCCCGCGCCGTTTCATCGCCGCGACCATGCACGAGGCGGGTCGGACGTGAAAGCCGAAAGGCCTGCGCCTCCCGCAGGTTTGATCGAAGGAGGAGGTCGCGTGAGGTGTCGTGGCGGCTCGGTCGCGCTGGCGTGAGCGAAGATGTAAGACGTCTTACATCGACTTGAGGGAAGGGGAATGCACGCGCGATGGTCAAGGCGACAACGCCGCTCGCCGAAGGGTTCGGCTTCCACCCCGGCCTGCTCGACCGTAGCGCGCAGATGGCGCTTGTCGCCGCGCTCAAGGCGGCCGTCGCCGACGCGCCCTTCTTCGTCCCGACCATGCCCCGCACCGGCAAGCCCTTTTCAGTGCGGATGACCGATCTTGGACCGCTCGGCTGGGTGTCGGACAGGGACGGCGGCTATCGTTACCAGCCGACCCATCCTGAGACCGGCAAGCCATGGCCGCCGATCCCGGACGCGGTGATGGACATCTGGCGGGCGGTTGCCGGCTACCCGCATCCGCCCGAAGCCTGCCTGGTCAACTACTATGCGCCCGGCGCCAGGATGGGCCTTCATCAGGATTCCGACGAAACCGACCGTGCCGCCCCGGTCGTCTCGATCTCGCTCGGCGATACCTGCCTGTTCCGGATCGGCGGCACCGCCCGCAAGGACCCGACACGGTCCCTGCGCCTCTCCTCCGGCGATGTCGTGGTGCTCGGCGGCCAGTCGCGCATGGCCTATCACGGCGTCGATCGCCTCTACCCCGGCACCTCGACCCTCCTCGACGGCTGGTTCCCGGAGGGCGGACGGCTTAACCTGACGCTCCGACGGGTAACGAAACCATGAGGGCAAGCCGATGCGGCGACTGCTGACGATATGCGCGCTCCTGGCCGGCCTCGGTCCTGCTGCCGCCGACGGCCTTTCCGGCCACGAGAAGCTGATCCTCCCCGCCACCAAGGCCAACTGGATCGCCTTCCGGAATTATGACGGCAAGCAGTTTGTCTATTTCACTCATCTCGTCGTCTATCGCTGTGGCCTCAGCGAGGTCCGCTATGCGATCGACTTCGACGCCTTCGACGGCCGCTTCGAGATGCAGCCCTGCGATCCGCAGAATCCCCACGCCATCGACCCGGTGAAATACCCGCCCTATCTCGAACTGCCGCTCGGCCATGCCAGCCGGATCGCCGTCCAGGTCGTCTACGCCGATGGCGAGGAGAGCGAGGTGGTGCGGTTCACGCCCTGCGACGTCACCGACGACAGCACCTGCGCCCTGCTGGTCGAATAGACCGGGCGCTGGCCCGGATTCCGGGCCACAGCGTCGCGTGATTGCCTCATGTCAATGAAATGTCGCGTCGGGGGGCCAGACTTCGTCATCCCGGTCGGAGGTTCCCGACCGGACCGAGGCAATGGAACCGGCCATGACGGTCTCGCCCGACCTGGAGCGACGCGCCCGTGAGGCGCTTGCTGACATCGTCGCCTTGCGCCAAGACGTGGCCAGCGAGGGACGGGCGACCTTTCGGCGATGGCGCCCGCGGATCGGACGCGCCGGCTTTGCCCCAAGCGCGTTGAACCTCGCGCATTACATGGCTGTCCGCCGTCGCGACCTGCGGCCGCTGCAACGCCGGCTGATGGCGCTCGGCGTGTCGTCGCTCGGCCGGCTCGAGGGCCGGGTCCTCGCCTCGCTCGATGCCGTGGCGGTGGCGCTTTCGGCGCTCGCCGGTGTCGCATCCGCAGCCACGCCTCCCTCGCAGCGCCAGTTCTTTCGCGGCGAAGCGCGGCTGCAGCGCAATGCGGCCGAAATCCTCGGGCCCGCCGGCCCGGGCCGCAACGGCCGGATCGTCGTGACGCTGGCAACCGGCGATGCCGACGATCCGGCGATCATCGCCGATCTTGTTCGACGCGGCGCCGAGATCGTCCGCATCAACTGCGCCCATGACAAGCCGGCGGTGTGGGAGCGGATGATCGCCAGCGCCCGCGCCGCCACCACCGCCGACGGGCGGCGACCGCGTGTCCTGATGGACATTGCGGGGCCGAAGGTCCGCACCGGCTATGTGATGACGCCGCAGGACCGCAGCCGCGTCTATGTCGGCGACGTCATCCTGCTCAGTCGCGAGGCGCAGCCTTCGGCGCCGGACATTCCGTTCCAGATGACCTGCACCGCGCCGGAAGTGCTGGACCGTATCGGCCCCGGCGACCGGGTGTCGATCGACGATGGCAAGCTGCACGGGGTGATCACCAGGGCCGCGCATGGCGGCTTCCTCGTCGGTATCGAACGGGGGAGGCTGGGCGGCGTCAAGCTGCGCTCCGAGAAGGGCCTCAATTTCCCGACCGCCGACCTCGGTCTCGATCCGCTGACCGACAAGGACCGCCAGGACCTCGATTTCATCACCGCCCATGCCGATATGGTCGGCCACTCCTTCGTCCAGACCGCCGACCATGTCGCCGCGCTTCAGGAGGAACTGGCGCGGCGCACGCCGGCCTGGCGGCGTCTCGGCCTCGTCGGCAAGATCGAGACCCCGCGCGCCGTCCGAAACCTGCCGGAGATCATTGTCCAGGCGGCAGGCTGCCAGCCGTTTGCCGTGATGATTGCCCGTGGCGATCTCGCCGTCGAAATGGGCTTCGAGCGCGTCGCCGAATTGCAGGAGGAGATCATGTGGCTGTGCGAGGCCGCCCATGTCCCGGTGATCTGGGCGACCCAGGTGCTGGAGGATCTGGTCAAGGACGGCATGCCGTCACGCGGCGAGATGACCGATGCGGCGATGTCCGGCCGGGCGGAAGGCGTCCTGCTCAACAAGGGCCCGAATATCGGCCTCGCCGTCGATGTCCTCGGCCGGCTGCTCGGCCGCATGGGCGAGCACCAGCTCAAGAAGACGCCGACGCTGCGTGCGCTCCACGCCTGGGACGAGCGCGGACCGGGCCCGGCCGAATCCGGGCCCGGTCAATGAACGAACCGGTCAGCTGACGCCGTCGGCCGGTGTCATCCAGCCCTGCGCCGCGCCGTTCGAGTCGGCGACGATGGCGATGCGACCGACGCCCTCGGCTACCCATGGTTCACGCATGACCCTGCCGCCTCCGGCCTTGAGCTTCTCGATCCGCTTGTCGACGTCATCGACCGCGATGTAGCTCATCC
Source organism: Bauldia litoralis (assembly GCF_900104485.1). Classification (GTDB taxonomy): domain Bacteria; phylum Pseudomonadota; class Alphaproteobacteria; order Rhizobiales; family Kaistiaceae; genus Bauldia; species Bauldia litoralis. Next base: position 136,590 of record NZ_FMXQ01000009.1, read on the forward strand.
AGTGGTCCGGGACACCCTCGAAGGCCGGGCCGCCGATCTGCATCATGCCGCCGACCATTTCGCCGTTCGACCGGATGATCGTGTAGGTCATGTCCGGGCCCATCGGCATGTCGTCGAAGGTCCAGCCGAGGCTCTTGCCGTAGAAATCCTTGGCCTTCGCCGCATCGCGGGTCATCAACTCGTTCCAGTGAAAAGCGCCGTGTGCAGTCATGTCGTCCTCCTTTTAACTTGATGGTTAAACGACCATAGGCGACGCGCCGTGACGCGCAAGTGACATTTCCGCGAGGCCCCAGGCTCCTGACAGGACGGTGGCGGGAGGTCGCCCGCTAGCCGCCGAGCTTGAAGGCCGCCAGCGCCGCCATGTTGACGATGTCGGAGTCGCGGGCGCCGAGCGGCACGATCTGCACCGGCTTGTCGAAACCGACCAGCAGCGGCCCGATCACCGTCGAGCCGCCGAGTTCCTGCAGCAGCTTGGTCGAGATCGAGGCCGAGTGCCACGCCGGCATCACCAGCACGTTGGCCGGGCCGGAGAGCCGGCAGAAGGGGTAGGGCGCCATCGCCGACTGGCTGAGCGCCACGTCGGCCGCCATCTCGCCGTCATACTCGAAGTCGACCCGCTTGCCGTCGAGGATGCGCACTGCATCGCGGACCTTGCGGGCGCGTTCGCCCTCCGGCTGGCCGAAGGTCGAATAGGCGAGGAAGGCGACGCGCGGCTCGTAGCCGAGGCGGCGCGAGACGCCGGCGGCCTCCTCGGCGATCTCGGCCAGTTCCTCGGCCGAGGGCATCTCGTGGACGGCGGTGTCGGCGACCAGCACCGTGCGCCCCCGCGCCAGCACGATCGAGACGCCGATAATCCGGTGGCCGGGCTTCGGGTCGATCGCCTGCCGCACGTCGTCGAGCACGGTGGCGTAGTTGCGGGTGACGCCGGAGACCATCGCATCGGCATCGCCGAGCGCCACCATGCAGGCGCCGAAGGCGTTGCGGTCGGTATTGGCCAGCCGCTGGCAGTCGCGAAACAGGAAGCCCCGGCGCTGCAGCCGTGAATAGAGATAGTCGGCATAGTCGGCGTTTCGCCGCGAGACGCGGGCATTGTAGATCTCGATGCCGTCGCTGATGTCGATGCCGGCCCGTTCGGCGGTGCCGCGCACGATGTCCTCGCGGCCGATCAGGATCGCGGTGCCGAGCCTGTTATGGACGAAGCTCGCCGCCGCGCGGATCATCTGCTCTTCCTCGCCCTCGGCGAAGACCACCCGCTTCGGCGAGCGTCGCACCCGCTGGTAGATGCTCTGCAGCGTGCCGACGATCGGGTCGCGGCGCGCGGACAGTTCGAGCTTGTAGGCGGCGTAGTCGGTAATTTCGCGACGCGCGACGCCGCTGTCGACCGCCGCCTTGGCGACCGCCGCCGGGATTTCACTGATCAGGCGCGGATCGAAGGGCACCGGGATGATGTAGGTCGGCCCGTATTTCGGCCGGAACCCCTGGTAGGCGGCGGCGACCTCGTCGGGAACGTCCTCGCGGGCAAGGGCCGCCAGCGCCTGCGCGGCGGCGATCTTCATGTCCTCGTTGATCGTCGTCGCCCGCACGTCGAGCGCGCCGCGAAAGATGTAGGGGAAGCCGAGGACGTTGTTGACCTGGTTGGGATAGTCGGAGCGCCCGGTCGCCATGATCGCGTCGTCGCGGATCTGGGCGACCTCCTCCGGCGTGATCTCCGGGTCGGGATTGGCCATGGCGAAGATGATCGGGTTGGCCGCCATCGAGCGCACCATGTCGGCGGTGATCGCCCCCTTGGCCGAGAGGCCGAACAGCACGTCGGCGCCATCCAGCGCCTCGGCCAGCGTCCGCGCTTCGGTATCGGTGGCGTGGGCCGACTTCCACTGGTTCATGCCTTCCTCGCGGCCCTTGTAGATCGGCCCCTTGGTGTCGCAGAGGATGACATTCTCCGCCGGCATGCCGAGCGCCTTGACCAGTTCGACGCAGGCGATGCCGGCCGAACCGGCGCCGTTGCAGACCAGTCTTGTGGTCGCCATGTCGCGGCCGGTGAGGTCGAGCGCATTGATCAGCCCGGCGGTGGCGATGATCGCCGTGCCGTGCTGGTCGTCGTGGAAGACCGGGATGTCCATCAGTTCGCGCAGGCGGCTTTCAATGATGAAGCAGTCCGGCGCCTTGATGTCCTCGAGGTTGATGCCGCCGAAGGACGGCCCGAGGTAGCGCACCGCGTTGACGAAGGCGTCGACGTCCTCGGTATCGATCTCGAGGTCGATCGAGTCGACATCGGCGAAGCGTTTGAACAGCACCGCCTTGCCCTCCATCACCGGCTTGGAGGCCAGCGCCCCGAGATTGCCGAGGCCGAGGATGGCGGTGCCGTTGGAGATAACGGCGACGAGGTTGCCGCGGGTGGTGTAGTCGAAAGCCTTGGCCGGGTCCTCGGCGATCGCCTTGACCGGCACGGCGACGCCCGGCGAATAGGCCAGCGACAGGTCGCGCTGGGTCGCCATCGGCTTGGTCGCGTTGATTTCGAGCTTGCCCGGCCGCCCCCGGGAATGGAAATCGAGCGCCTCCTGGTCGGTGACGGACGGTCCCGATTTCACCGGTGCATTTCCCTCGGCCATGTCTCTACCCTCATGGCGCCCTTGGCGAGCGCCTGTTGTTGGCATCGACGATAGTCACCCCCGTCGGGGATGACAAACGGATTGGCGATACGAGGCCGCGGGTGGACGCTCAGACCGGACGTCGGTAGTCCACCATCTCGCGCGGCACGATGATCTTGCCGATCGGCCACAGCGCCAGCCCGGCAAGCTTGAGATGCGCCCAGGCGAAGGGCAGGCCGATGATGGTGATGGCAAGGCCGATCGCCGTGATCAGGTGCCCGAGCGCCAGCCACCAGCCGGCCAGCACCAGCCAGATGACGTTGCCGAGCGCGCCGAGCGGTCCGGTGCCGAGGTCGCCCTCGCCGAGATGCACGTCGCGGTCGACCGCCGCGAAACCGAAGGGCAGGAAGGCGTAGCGCGCCATGTTGAAGGCGGCCCGCGCCCAGGGAATGCCGATGATGGTGATCGCCATGATCACAGCGGCGAGCAGCCAGCCAACCGCCATCCACAGCCCGCCGAAGATCACCCACAGCACGTTGAGGAGGAGGTTCATGGCGGTGGCTCTCTCGCCCGGCGGAATTGCCGGTTTCCCGCCAGATATGGCCCCGGCGTCCGGATGGCACAAGGTTGCGCTGGCGCAATGCGCATGTCGCGCGCCTGCGGAAATCATGCACGCATGGTCGGTCATGCGTCGTCTCGGGCGGATCCAGCCGCCGAAAATCGCCGGGCGCTGCTGCGCATCAAGCTGGTGCACACGGCGGCCTGGGCTGTCTTCGCCTCGTCGATTGTCGCGATCCCGGTGGTGACCGCGGTCGGCCGCCTCGACTGGGCCCTGTGGCTGAGCCTGCTGGTCTGGGTCGAGTGCCTCGTCCTGCTGGCCAACCGCATGCGCTGCCCGCTCACCGGGGTCGCCGCCCGCTACACCGATAATCGCGCCGGCAACTTCGATATTTTCCTTCCCGGGTGGCTGGCGACCAACAACAAGCTCATCTTCGGCACGCTCTTCGCCGCCGCCGAGCTGTTTCTGTTGTGGAGATGGCTGGCGGATTGAATTTCCGGCGCGGCGACGGGCGCAGCATTCTGCTAGTTTCCCGCCCCATGGATACCCGCTCGCCCGAGACCCCCCCGCCGCCCGCCGCCGTCACGCCGATGATGGCGCAGTATATCGAGATCAAGGCCGCCAATCCGGATTGCCTGCTGTTCTACCGGATGGGCGACTTCTACGAGATGTTCTTCGAAGACGCCGAGGTTGCCTCGGGAGCGCTCGGCATCACGCTGACCAAGCGCGGCAAGCATGCCGGCGACGATATCCCGATGTGCGGCGTGCCCGTCCATGCCGCCGACCAGTACCTGCAGAAGCTGATCGCGCTCGGCTATCGGGTCGCCGTCTGCGAGCAGACCGAGGACCCGGCCGAGGCCAGGAAGCGCGGCGGCAAGTCGGTGGTCCGCCGCGACGTCGTGCGACTGGTGACGCCGGGCACCATTACCGAGGACACGCTGCTTGCGCCCGGCCGCAACAATTACCTCGCCGCCGTTTCGCGCCAGCGCGGCGCCGGCGCCGATGGCGGCGACGGCTTCGGTCTGGCCTGGATCGACATTTCGACCGGCGAGTTTCGCGTCGCCGCCAGCGATGCCGGCCGTTTCGCCGCCGACCTCGCCCGTGTCGCGCCGAGCGAGGTGCTGGTCGCTGAACCGGTTTTCGCCGATCCTGAGCTCAACGCCTTCTGGCGCGGCCTGCCGATGGCGGTGACGCCGCTGTCGCCCGCCTTCTTCGATGGCGCCACGGCGGAAAGCCGGCTCACCGGCTATTTCGCGGTCAGGACGCTCGACGGCTTTGGCGCCTTCTCCCGCGCCGAGCTGTCGGCCGCCGCCGCCGCACTCGCCTATGTCGAGAAGACCCAGATCGGCGAGCGCCCGCCGCTGATGCCGCCCGCGGCGGAAGCGACCGACGGCGTGATGCTGATCGACGCGGCGACCCGCGCCAATCTCGAACTGACCGCCACCTTGTCCGGCGACCGGCGCGGCAGCCTGCTCGCCGCCATCGACCGCACGGCGACCGGCGCCGGCGCCCGGCTGCTTGCCCAGCGGCTGGCGGGGCCTGCGACCGACGCCGGCGAGATCGCCGGCCGTCTCGACGCCGTCGCCTGGATGCTCGCCGACACCGGCCTCCGCCATGCGATCCGCGAGGATCTCGCCGCCGCCCCGGATATCGCCCGCGCCTTGTCGCGCGTCACCCTCGGCCGTGGCGGCCCGCGCGATCTCGCGGCGATCCGCGATGGCCTCGAGGCCGCGACCCGCATCGCCGGCCGCATCGGCTCTGGCGACCACCCGCCGGTGATCGCCACTGCGGCCGGGGTGCTGGCCACCGCGCCGCAGGGTCTCGGCGAGGCCCTGGCCAAGGCGCTGGCCGACGATCTCCCCCATCTCAGGCGCGACGGCGGCTTCGTCCGCGATGGTCACCACGACGGTCTCGACGAGGCCCGCAAGCTGCGCGACGAGAGCCGCCGGGTGATCGCCGGCCTGCAGGCCGACTACGCCGCCGAGACCGATATTCGCGCCCTGAAGATCAAGCACAACAACGTCCTCGGCTATTTCGTCGAGGTCAACGCCGCCCACGGCGAACGGCTGATGAAGCCGCCGCTCAACGCCCGCTTCATCCATCGCCAGACGATGGCCAATGCCGTCCGCTTCACCACCACCGCGCTGGCCGACCTCGAGGCAAAGATCGCCGGTGCCGGCGAACGCGCGCTGGCGATCGAGCTGGCGGTCTTTGACGAACTCGCCGCCGCAGTCGAGCAGGCGACGGCGACGCTGCGGGCCATTGCCGACGCGCTGGCCATTCTCGATGTCGCGGCCGCTTCCGCCGTGCTCGCCGAGGCGGAGGATTATTGCCGCCCGGTGGTCGAGGAATCGCTCGCCTTTTCGATCGCGGGCGGCCGTCATCCGGTGGTCGAGCAGGCGCTCCGCCACGAGAGCCAGTCTTTTGTGGCCAACGATTGCGCGCTGGGGCCGGAGGAGACCGGCGATGCCGGGCATATCTGGCTGGTCACCGGGCCGAACATGGCCGGCAAGTCGACATTCCTCCGCCAGAATGCGCTGATCGCCATCATGGCCCAGATCGGCTGCTACGTTCCGGCAAGGGCCGCCCGGATCGGCATCGTCGATCGCCTGTTCAGCCGGGTCGGCGCCGCCGACGATCTCGCCCGCGGCCGCTCGACCTTCATGGTCGAGATGGTCGAGACCGCCGCCATCCTCAACCAGGCAGGCCCCCGTTCGCTGGTCATCCTGGATGAGATCGGCCGCGGCACCGCGACTTTCGACGGCCTGTCGATTGCCTGGGCGGCGATCGAACACCTGCACGAGGTCAACCGCAGTCGCGCCCTCTTCGCCACCCACTATCACGAGCTTACCGCCCTGTCGGAGCGGCTGGCGCGGCTTCGTAACGTCACCGTCCGGGTCAAGGAATGGCAGGGCGATGTCATCTTCCTGCACGAGATCGCCGCCGGTGCCGCCGACCGCTCCTACGGTATCCAGGTCGCCAAGCTCGCCGGCCTGCCGGCCTCGGTGGTCGAGCGCGCGCGTGCCGTCCTCGCCCAGCTTGAGGAGACCGACCGCAAGTCGCCGGTCAACACCCTGATCGACGACCTGCCGCTCTTCTCCGCCGCCCGCATCGCCGGACCGGCCGAGGCGGTGGCCGATCCCGTCGTGGCGATGCTGGAGACGATCCGGCCCGACGACCTCAGTCCGCGCGAGGCGCTCGAAGCCCTCTATCGCCTGAAGGCGGCGCTCCGCGAGAAGCGGGGCGACTGAGCCTCTAGTCCTTGGTCCGCGACAGGAAATAATGGGTCGCTCGCTCGGTCGGGACGGACTTGATCGCGTCGAAGCCGAGGGCCCGCAGGTCGATGCCTCGGAGAAGGTTCTCGCCCCGCCCGAGCAGAACGGGAGCGACCGCGAGGTGCATCTCGTCAACCAGCCCCGCCTCAAGATATTGCCGGATGGTCTCGACGCCGCCGCCGATCCGCACGTTCCGGTCCCTGGCCGAGACCTTCGCCCGGTCGAGCGCGGCGTGGATGCCGTTGGTTTCGAAATGGAAGACGGTCCCGCCCTCCATTTCCAATGGCGGGCGCGGATGGTGGGTGAGCACGAAGACGTCGCAGTGATAGGGCGGGCTGTCGCCCCACCAGCCCTTCCAGCTTTCGTCCGGCCACGCCCCCCGCACCGGACCGAACATGTTCCGCCCGAGGATCCAGGCGCCGTTATTCTCCATGCCGCGGGCGGCAATGTCGTCGTCCGGGCCGGTCTCGCCTCGGTCCTTGCCAAGCACCTCGCGCTGGAAGGTCCGGGTCGGGAAGAACCATTCGTGGATGGCGGATCCGCCGACGCCGAGCGGATTGTCCAGGCTCTGGTCGGGACCGGCGCCGAAACCGTCGAGCGACAGGCCGAATGAGCAAACGCGAACCTTCGTCATGGGGTCGTTCCTTATCAATGGATGCAGCCGTTTCCTCCCTCTTCGACGAACGGTAACGGCCCGGATCGACATCTGCACGGCGACTGATGGCGGGCAAGAGGCGCCCGCGTGTCACGGCAACCCTCGCTTGGAACCGCCGTGGCGTGATAGGACGCCCCAAAACGGCCGGATGTCGGCCGAAGCAGGGATCATGGCAGGCGTGGCGAAGCAATTTCTGTGGGGCGCGGCAAGCGCAGCCTATCAGGTCGAAGGCGGCTGGCAGGATGGCGGCCGCGGGCTCTGCAAGTGGGACATCTATACCAACGAGGAGCGGATCACCGAGAAGGTGGTCGGCGTCCAGCACACCGGCAACGTCGCGATCAACACCCAGGACCGGGCCCAGTACCTCAAGGATATCGGGCTGATGCGCGACCTTGGCCTCGACGCCTATCGCTTCTCCCTGTCCTGGCCGCGCATCCTGCCGGAGGGCACCGGACAGGTAAACGGGGAGGGCGTCGACTATTACAGCCGCTTCGTCGACGATCTCCTCGCCGCCGGCATCACGCCGCTCGTGACGCTCTATCACTGGGATTTCCCGGCCGGCCTCTTTGCCGATGGCGGCTGGCATAACCGCGCGTCGATCGACTGGTTCCGCGACTACGCCGCGGTGGTCTTCGACGCGCTGGGCGATCGCGTCCGCCACTTCATCACGATGAACGAGCCCTTCATCGACATCTTCTACATGGACCTGATTGCCGAGAACATGCGCGCCGGCCGCTCGGAGCCCTACCGCTTCACCAGCGAGCAATACGGCCGCCAGGCCCCGGCGATGCATAACCTGCTCCTCGCCAACGCCGAGACCGTCGCCGAATTCCGTCGCCGGGGGCAGGAGGGCATGATCGGCATCGCCTTGCCGCTCTATCCGACCGTCACCCTCGATCCGGAGAAGCCGGCCAATGTCGCCGCCGCGAAGCTGACCGACGGCCTCATCAATCGCTGGCCGCTCGATGCGGTCTTCAAGGGCACCTATCCGCAGGACGCCATTGCCGCACTCCAGGCCGAGAATCCGGATTTCGTCGTCCCCGAGGCCGACATGGCGACGATCCGCGCCAATCCGGTCGATTTCCTCGGCGTCAATTTCTACTCGCCGGCCCTGGTCCGCCACGACCCCGCTGGCCCGCTCGGCATCGACCGCGACGCCAATCCCGATGCGATCAAGTCCTTCAACGGCCCGGTGCGGCCGGAGGCGCTGCACGACCTGCTCATTCGCATCCGCGACGAATTCGGCAACCCGCCGGTGATGATCACCGAGAACGGCGCCGGCTTTGGCGATGGCGACGAGGTCCGCGATGGCGACCTCATCCGGGACCCGCACCGCGCCGACTACATCCGCCGTCACGCCGAAGCGACGTTGCGGGCGCGGCAGGAGGGCTGCGACATTCGCGGCTACATGGTCTGGAGCCTTTTCGATAATTTCGAGTGGATTCAAGGCTATACGCGTCGTTTCGGCATGGTCCATGTCGATTTCGACACCCAGGAGCGAACGCCGAAGCAGAGCTTCTTCCTCTACCGCGACCTGATCGCCCGCCATCACCGGGACGCCGCGCCGGGCTGACCGGATTAGCGCCTCGGCGCATTCCGGTTTACGTTCCGAGACTTAAGCCTTCATCGAGCTGACGGATTTCATGAGCACACCGACCGCGACCCTGATCGACGAAAAAGCGCTCGCCGAGGCGATGGCCAGCCTCGCCGGCGACAAGCCGGGATCGGTGTCCGCCGATACGCGCAGCGAGATGCTCGCCCTGCTCAAGCAGGCGATGACCGATGGCCGCGAGGAGGCCGAGAAGCTGCTGAGCGCCGACGGCAAGGGCACCCAGTGCGCCCGCCGCCTGTCGCATCTCCAGGACGTGCTGATCCGTGTCATCTACGACTTCGCCGTCGCCAACGTCTATCCGGTCGACAACCCGACCTCGGCCGAGCGCCTGGCGATCGTCGCCGTCGGCGGCTATGGCCGCGGCACGCTGGCGCCGGGTTCCGACGTCGATCTCCTCTTCCTGCTGCCCTACAAGCAGACGCCCTGGGGCGAGAGCGTCGTCGAATTCATCCTCTACCTGCTCTGGGACCTTGGCCTGAAGGTCGGCCACGCGACCCGCAGCGTCACGGAGTGCATCCGGCTGTCGCGCTCCGACATGACCATCCGCACCGCCGTGCTCGAGTCACGCTATCTGTGGGGCGACAAGCCGCTGCACGACGAACTGGTCCAGCGTTTCGACGAGGAAGTCGTCAAGGGCACCGGCCCCGAATTCATCGCCGCCAAGCTTGCCGAGCGCGACCAGCGCCACAAGGCCCAGGGCGCCTCGCGCTATCTCGTCGAGCCCAACGTCAAGGACGGCAAGGGCGGCCTGCGCGACCTCCACACCCTGTTCTGGATCGCCAAGTACTTCTACCGGGTCGACTCGAACGAGGCGCTGGTCAAGGCCGGCGTCTTCTCGCGGGCCGAGCTCAACCGCTTCCGCAAGTGCGAGGATTTCCTCTGGGCGGTGCGCTGCCACCTCCACTTCCTCACGCATCGCTCCGACGAGCGGCTGACCTTCGATCTCCAGCAGGAAATGGCCATCCGCCTCGGCTACACCGCCCATCCCGGCCTGAAGGATGTCGAGCGCTTCATGAAGCATTACTTCCTGGTCGCCAAGGAAGTCGGCGACCTGACGCGCATCTTCTGCGCCGAGTTGGAGGAGCATCACGGCAAGCCGGTGCCGGCCCTCAACCGCCTCCTCGGCCTCGGCCGCAAGCGCCGCCGCAAGATCCCAGGCTCGACCGACTTCATCATCGAGAACGAGCGGATCAGCACCGCCGGCGAGGATGTCTTCGCCAGTGACCCGGTCAACCTCATCCGCATCTTCCACCTCGCCGACAAATACGACCTCGCCTTCCATCCCGATGCGCTGCAGGAGGTTGCCCGCTCGCTGCGCCTGATCGACGGGGCGTTGCGCGAGAACGAGGTGGCGAACCGCCTCTTCCTCGAGATCGTCTCGTCGCGGCGCCAGCCCGAGGTGGTGCTGCGCGCGATGAACGAGACCGGCGTCCTCGGCCGCTTCATCCCCGACTTCGGCAAGGTCGTGGCGATGATGCAATTCTCGATGTACCACCACTATACCGTCGACGAGCACCTGCTCCGGTCGATCGGCTTCCTTGCCGAGATCGAGCATGGCGAGGCCGCCGACGCCCACCCCCTCGCCAACGAGATCTTCCCCGGCATCAAGGACCGCGTCGTCCTCTACGTGGCGATGTTCCTGCACGATATCGCCAAGGGCCGGCCGGAGGATCACTCGATCGCCGGCGCCCGCATTGCCCGCCGGCTCTGCCCGCGGCTTGGCCTGACGCCGGCCCAGACCGATACCGTCGCCTGGCTGATCGAGCATCATCTCCTGATGAGCATGACCGCCCAGTCGCGCGACCTCAACGACCGCAAGACCATCCTCGATTTCGCCGCCGTGATGCAGAGCCTCGAACGGCTCAAGATGCTGCTGGTCCTCACCGTCGCCGACATCAAGGCGGTCGGTCCCGGCGTCTGGAACGGCTGGAAGGGTCAGCTCCTGCGCACGCTTTATTACGAGACCGAGCCGGTGGTTACCGGCGGCCACAGCCAAGTCTCCCGCAACAAGCGGGTGGCCGAGGCCCGCGAGCAGCTCGGCGAGGCGCTGGCCGACTGGCCGAAGCGCGAGCGCGACGCCTACGTCAAGCGCCACTACCCGGCCTATCTGCTGCGGGTCGACCTGCCGCGCAAGATTGCCCATGCCGAGTTCATCCGCGACGCCGACAAGGCGAAGAAGTCGCTCGCCACCACCGTCCGCGCCCGCGACTTCGAGGCGGTGACCGAGATCACCGTTTTCGCCCCCGACCACCCGCGGCTCTTGTCGATCATCGCCGGCGCCTGCTCGATCGCCGGCGCCAACATCGTCGACGCCCAGATCTACACCACCACCGACGGCCAGGCCCTCGATTCGATCTCGATCAGCCGCGAGTTCGACGACGATGTCGACGAGCAGCGCCGCGCCGCCAAGGTCGGCAAGCTGATCGAAGAGGCGCTCGAAGGCACCTTGCGCATGCCAGAGCAGATTGATCGCAAGGCCCAGCGCAAGGGCCGGCTGAAGGCCTTTTCGGTCGAGACGACGATCGCCGTCGACAATGATCTGTCCAACCAATATACGGTCATCGAGGCCGCCGGTATCGACCGGGCCGGCCTGCTGTTCAGCCTGACGAGGGTGATCTCGGACCTCAATCTCAATATCGCGTCCGCCCATGTCTCGACCTTTGGCGAGCGCGTGGTCGACGTCTTCTATGTGACCGACCTGACCGGCATCAAGATCACCAATGCCAGCCGCCAGGCGGCCATCCGCCGCCGGCTCAAGGCCGCCTTCGACGGCACCCCCGTCGACGAAGCCCGTCCGGCCAGGCGGATGGAACCTGCGTGATCCACTCCCGGCCGTCGGCTTAAGGCGCGAGCGTCGATGTCACTGTTGAAGAATTTCGCCACGGTCGGCGGGGCCACGGCGACAAGCCGCCTCCTCGGTTTCGTGCGCGACGTGTTCATCGCCGGCGCGCTGGGCACCGGGCCGATCGCCGACGCCTTCTTCGTCGCCTTCCGGTTCCCCAACCTGTTCCGGCGGCTCTTCGCCGAGGGCGCCTTCAACTCGGCCTTCGTGCCGCTCTATGCCCGGGCGCTGGAAGGCGAGGGCGAGGCTGCGGCGCGGAAATTCGGCGAGGAGGCGTTGAGCATGCTGCTCACGTCGCTGCTGATCTTCACCGCGATCGCCGAAATCACCATGCCGATCCTGATGTTCGTCATGGCCCCTGGCTTCGTCTCCGATCCGGAAAAGTTCGACCTGACGGTCTTCCTGACCCGCATCGCCTTCCCCTATCTCGGCCTTGTTTCGCTGCTCGCCTTTTACAGCGGTGTACTCAACGCTCGCGGCCGCTTCGCCGCCGCTGCCTTCGCCCCGGCCCTGCTCAATGTCGTGCTGATCGCCGTCCTCCTGCTCATCCTCGCCATGGGCTGGACCGAGACCCCCGATGCCGGCATCGCGCTGACCATCGGCACGCTGGTCGGCGGCGTCGCCCAGCTCGCGATGGTCGTGATTGCCGCCGGTCGCGGCCATGCGCTCCTGCGCCTGAGATGGCCGCGATTGACGCCGGGCGTCCGCCGGTTGATCAAGCTGGGTGTTCCCGGCGTCCTTGCTGGCGGCATCACCCAGATCAATATTGTCGTCGGCACGATGATCGCCTCGCTGGCGCCCGGCGCCGTCTCTTATCTTTATTACGCCGACCGGCTGTACCAGCTGCCCCTCGGCATCGTCGGCATCGCCATCGGCGTCGTGCTGCTCCCCGATCTCTCCCGCCAACTCCGCGCGGGTCGGACCGATGTCGCCGACCACACCCAGAACCGGGCGCTTGAATTCGCCATGGCGTTGACCCTGCCGTCGGCGATCGCGCTCTTCGTCATGGCGATCCCGATCATCAACGTGCTGTTTCAGCGCGCCAGCTTCGGCCCATCCGATACGGTCGAGACCGCGGCGGCGCTGGCCGCCTTCGCCGTCGGCCTGCCGGCTTTCGTCCTGATCAAGGTCTTCTCGCCGGGCTTCTTTGCCCGCGAGGATACCCGCACCCCGATGTGGTTCGCTGGCGTCGCCCTCGTCGTCAACATCGCCCTGTCGCTGGCGCTCTTTCCCTTCCTCGCCCATGTCGGCATCGCCATCGCCACGGCGACCTCCGCCTGGGTCAACACCGCGCTGCTTGCCGGCACGCTGATGCGCCGTGGCCAGTTCACTCCTGACGCCGCGCTGAAGAAGCGGCTGCCGCTCCTGCTGCTTGCGGCGTTGTTGATGGGGGGGTGCCTCACCCTTGCCCAATGGCAGATGGCACCGTTCCTTGCCGATCCATCGCTGCTGGTTCGCGCCGTCGCCGTCGGCATCCTTGTCTTCGGTGGGGTTGTCGTCTTCGCCGTCTTCTGCCAATTGACCGGCGCGGCGGATTTCAAGGGCGCGCTCGCCAAGGTCCTTCGCCGCGCCTGACGCCTTTCCCGCCCGAGCACTGCACCAGACAGAGTCCCGAACCCATGACCACCTTCGTCCCGCGCGTTTTTTCCGGCGTCCAGCCGACCGGCAATCTCCACCTCGGCAATTACCTCGGCGCCATCGTCCGCTTCGTCGAGATGCAGTCGACCCATGACTGCATCTATTGCGTCGTCGACATGCACGCGATCACCATCTGGCAGGATCCGGCCGAGCTTGCCCGGGCGACGCGGGAAGTCACGGCCGCCTTCCTCGCCGCCGGCATCGATCCGAAGGCCCATATCGTCTTCAACCAGAGCCAGGTCCACGTCCACGCCGAACTCGCCTGGGTGTTCAATTGCGTCGCCCGCATGGGCTGGCTGAGCCGCATGACCCAGTTCAAGGAAAAGGCCGGCAAGGATCGCGAGAATGCCAGCGTCGGGCTCTTCGCCTATCCGAACCTGATGGCGGCCGACATCCTCGCCTATCTCGCCACCCACGTGCCGGTCGGCGAGGACCAGAAGCAGCATCTCGAACTGGCCCGCGACATCGCCACCAAGTTCAACCACGATTTTTCCGCGACCATCGCCTCCAATGGCTTCGGCGAGGAATTCTTCCCGATCACCGAGCCGCTGATCACTGGCCCGGCAACCCGCATCATGTCGCTGCGCGACGGCACCAAGAAGATGTCGAAATCCGACCCGTCGGAATATTCGCGGATCGCGCTCACCGACGATGCCGATGCCATCGCCCTGAAATTCCGCAAGGCGCGCACGGATCCCGAGCCGCTGCCGTCCGAGGTCGATGGCCTCAAGGGCCGGGCCGAGGCCGACAATCTCGTCGGAATCTTCGCCGCTCTTGCCGACCAGTCCAAGGCCCAGGTCCTGAGCGATTTTGGCGGCTCGCAATTCTCGGTCTTCAAGCCGGCCCTGGCCGATCTCGCCGTCGCCCGCATGGCGCCGATCGCCAGCGAGATGCGCCGCCTGCTCGCCGATCCCGGTCACATCGATTCCGTCCTCACCGATGGCGCCGACCGGGCGCGCGCGATTGCCGAAAAGACGATGGACGGCGTCAAGGACGTGATCGGCTTCATCCGCAAGAAATGATATTTCTCCGCCGGTTGGTTTGCCGCGCCCCGGGCCGCTTGCCGACGCCCGCGGCGAGTGGCAGCATCCGCAAATGATCAAGAAGCGCACCAGCACCGTCGAGGGACACCGGCGCAAATTCCTGGCGATCGTTGACGACACGCCGGAATCGACCCGCGCCCTTCTGTTTGCCGGCTTGCGCGCTGTCCATACCGGCGGCGCGGTCGTGCTGCTCTACGTCATCACGCCGAGCGAATTCACCCAGTGGGTGGGCGTCGAGAACATCATGCGCGCCGAGGCGATGGAGGCGGCCGAGGTCGCCCTCGGCAAGGCGGCCGACTTCGTTCGCGACAAGACCGGCATCGAGCCGCAGGTCGTCATCCGCGAGGGCGGCCGGTCGGAGGCGATTGTCGGCCTGATCGAGGATGACGAGGATATCGCCATTCTGGTGCTGGCCGCCGGCACCGACAAGGAAGGGCCGGGGCCACTCGTCACCGCGCTTGCAGGCAATGCGGCGGCGACCTTCCCGGTGCCGATTACCATCGTTCCGGGCAATCTCGACGACGAGTCGGTCGCCGCCGTCGCCTGACCGCCGCTGGCCGCAGTTGATCTTGGCGGCCGGCGAGCCTAGATGAAGGCTGGATCCAACGCCCCCTTGAAAGGCGCCAAGTCATGTTCATTCAGACCGAAACCACGCCGAATCCGGCGTCCCTCAAGTTCCTGCCAGGCCGCGTCGTGCTTGGCCCCGATACCGCCGAGTTCCGCGATGCCTCCGAGGCCGGCGCCTCGCCGCTGGCCACCCGGCTTTTCGCCGTTCCCGGTGTCGCTGGTGTCTTCCTCGGCGATGACTTCGTCACCGTTACCCGGGGCGACGTCGAGTGGCAGCATCTCAAGCCGGCGGTTCTCGGCGCGATCATGGAGCATTTCCTCTCCGGCATGCCGGCGATGGAAAAGCCCCAGGAGGCCGGTGGCGAAGGCGAGTTCTTCGCTGAAGAGGACGCCGACACGGTCGCCGCGATCAAGGAATTGATCGAGACCCGCGTGCGCCCGGCCGTTGCCCAGGATGGCGGCGATATCACCTTCCAGGGTTTCCGTGACGGCGTCGTCTTCCTCAACATGCGCGGTTCCTGCGCCGGTTGCCCGTCGTCGACGGCGACCCTGAAGCACGGCATCGAAAACCTGCTCCGCCACTTCGTGCCGGAAGTGCAGGAAATCCAGGCGGTTCCGCTCTAGCGCATCCGCCGGGCAGCTTAACCATCCGGCTTTTCGAGCCTCGGATCGGCTCGACTTGGCGGTCGCGGGCGGCTATTGCGCAACGATGAACCTGCTTGCCATCGATACCGCGCTGGAGGCCTGTTCCGTAGGCGTTGCCGCCGCCGGAAAGGAGCCGGTGCTGATCTCCGAGACCATCGGGCGAGGCCATGCCGAGCGGCTGTTCGGCATGATCGAGTCGGCGATGGCGGAGGCCGGCCTTGCCTATGACGATCTTGACCGGATCGCCGTCACCGTGGGACCTGGGTCTTTCACCGGCTTGCGGGTGGGAATCGCCGCCGCGCGCGGCCTTTCGCTGGTCATCGGCTGTCCGGTAGCCGGCATCGGAACGCTCGCCGTGATCGCCGCCTCCGCCCGCGAGGCCGCTGGCCCTGTTCCTGTCTGGGCGACGCTCGATGCCCGGCGCGACGAGGTCTATGTCCAGTCCTTCGATGCCGCCGGCATAGCCACGGGGGAGGCCGAAGCCGGCCCCGCTGCCCGGTTCGGCGCGGCGATCGGGCCCGGGATACGGTTGGCCGGCACCGGCGCGCCGATGGTTGCCGCCGCTGCGCCGGCCGGTGCCGATGTCCGAATCGTTGCCGTTGCGCCGACCCCGGATATCGGCGCGCTGGTCCGGCTCGGGCTTGCCGCAATGCCGCCCTTCGATGCGCCGCGCCCGCTTTATGTCCGCGCCCCGGACGCCAAGCCGCAATCCGCCGCCGCCATTGCGCGACGATGATCGATTTCCTCTTTCCCCGTCCCCGCATTGTTATCGAGGCGGTCGGCCCGGACGAGGCCGACGCCCTGGCCGATATCCATGCCGAGGCCTTCTCCCGCTCCTGGAGCGCCGACGATTTTGCCGCGCTCTCCGGCGATCGCCGGGTTTTTTCCCTTGGCCTCCGGCGTCACTCGACATTCTGGCCGCCGCGTCTGGTCGGTTTCGTTCTGGTAAGGGTTGCAGCCGACGAGGCCGAAATCCTGTCGATCGCGGTCCATGGGGCGAGCCGGGGCCGCGGCCACGGCCGGCTTCTGATGGATGAAGCGCTGCGGCGTCTCTATCGCGAACGGGTCGAATCTTGCTTTCTCGAAGTCGATCGCGATAACCGGACGGCGGTCGGCTTGTATGAGTCGCTCGGTTTCGAGACGGTCGGCGAGCGAAAGAGCTACTATCGCCGGGATGAGGGGCCGGCGGGTGCCGCGCTTGTCATGCGCCTGAAGCTTCGCTAATCGCCCGGTAAAGGACCCTTGCGACGTGGCCGAAGAAAGCAAGACCACCACACTGGAGGATGCCTGCACCGCCCGCGGCCTGCGGATGACGGAGCAGCGCCGGATCATCGCGCGCATCCTCGACGCCGCGTCCGATCATCCCGATGTCGAGGAACTCTACCGGCGCGCCTCGGCGGTCGATGCCAAGATCTCGATCGCCACCGTCTACCGCACGGTCAAGCTCTTCGAGGATACCGGCGTCATCACCCGCCACGATTTCGGCGAGGGGCGCAGCCGCTACGAGACCATCCCCGAGATCCACCACGACCACCTGATCGATCTCAGGTCCGGCGAGGTCATCGAGTTCCGCAACGAGGAGATCGAGCGGCTGCAGCAGGCCATGGCCGAGCGCCTCGGCTTCCGGCTCGTCGACCATCGGCTGGAGCTCTACGGCGTGCCGCTCACCGATAAGAAGAAGGATGACGAGCAGTGAGTCTGGCGCGCACGGTCCTCGTCGCCCTGGTTCTCGGCATCCTGACCCTGGTCCTGATGCCGGTCCAGATGCTCGCCACCCGCTTCAACTGGCGGCTGGCCGCCTGGCTTCCCTATTACTGGCAGCGCGTCGCCCGCTGGCTGGTCGGCCTGCGGGTCGTGGTGACGGGCGCCCCGGCGCCGCCGCCGCTGCTCCTCACCGCCAATCACATCTCCTGGCTCGATATCACCGTGCTGGGCAGCGTCATGCCGCTGTCCTTCGTCGCCAAGGCCGAGGTCGCCGGCTGGCCGGTGCTGGGCACGCTGGCCCGCCTGCAACGGACCATCTTCATCGATCGCACCAAGCGCCTGCAGACCGGCGAGGCCACCGAGGCCATCGCCCGGCGGGTCGGCAATGGCGACATCATGGTGCTCTTCGCCGAAGGCACCACCGGCGACGGCAACCGCATCCTGCCGTTTCGCAGCGCCCTGATCGGCGCCGCGGGCGCCGTGGCCGGCAAGACCATCACCGTCCAGCCCGTCGCGGTCACCTACACCCGGATCGGCGGCATCCCCGTCGGCCGGGCTGATCGCCCCGGCATCGCCTGGTATGGCGAGATGCCCTTCGTCGCCCATTTCAGCCGCCTGATCGGCCGCGGCGGTATCGACGCGATAGTGAGTTTCGGCGATCCCATCCACTTTACTCCCGAGACCGACCGCAAGAAGGTGGCGGAGACCTGCTACCGCTCGGTGCGCGACATGGATGAGGTCGCCCGGGCGTCATATGCCGGCAAGAGGGAGCGGGTATTCTCTCAACCGGCAAAAGACGCTAAAGAAACCGAGGATAAGACGCCCGTCGACCAGGCAGGGCAGGGCGGCGAAGAAATCGTCAACCGGGCTTCATGAGCGGAACGGACCACGAACTGAAGACAGTTTTCGTCAAGACCTACGGCTGCCAGATGAACGTCTACGATTCCGAGAGGATGACGGACGCGCTGGCGACGTCGGGCTATGCCGCCGTCGATTCCCCCGAATCCGCCGACCTGATCCTCCTCAACACCTGCCATATCCGCGAAAAGGCCGCCGAAAAGGTCTATTCCGAGATCGGCCGCCTGCGCCGGATCAAGGAAGAGGCGGCCGAATCCGGTCGCGCCGTCGTCATTGGTATCGCCGGCTGCGTCGCCCAGGCCGAGGGCGAGGAGATCGTCCGCCGCGCCCCGGTCGTCGATCTGGTGGTCGGGCCGCAATCCTACCAGCGCCTGCCGGAACTTGTGGCGCGCGCCGCCCACGGCCGTGTCGTCGAGACTGAATTCGCGGTCGCCGAGAAGTTCGCCGCGCTCGATCGGCCCGCCGCCAGCCGGCCCGGCCGCCACGCCGCCTTCCTCACCGTCCAGGAAGGCTGCGACAAGTTCTGCGCCTTCTGCGTCGTCCCCTATACGCGCGGCGCCGAGAGCTCGCGCCCGATCGCCTCGATCGCCGCCGAGGCCCGCCGCCTCGCCGCCGAAGGCGTCCGCGAGGTCACGCTCCTCGGCCAGAACGTCAACGCCTTCCACGGCGAAGGCCCGGACGGCGACGCCTGGACCCTCGGTCGCCTGCTGTTCCATCTCGCCGAGATCCCCGGCCTCGACCGTCTGCGCTACACCACCAGCCACCCGCGCGACATGGACGACACGCTGATCGCCGCCCATCGCGACCTCGACGCCCTGATGCCCTACCTGCACCTGCCGGTGCAGTCGGGGTCCGACCGGGTGCTGGCCGCCATGAACCGCAAGCATACGCGCGACGACTATTTGCGGATCATCGACAAGGTGCGTGATGCGCGGGCCGGCATGGCGATCGCCGGTGACTTCATCGTCGGCTTCCCCGGCGAAGAGGAGGCCGATTTCGAGGACACGCTGCGCATTGTCGACGAGGTTGGCTATGCCTCGGCCTTCTCCTTCAAGTACAGCCCGCGTCCCGGCACGCCGGCTGCCGGACGCGACCAGGTTCCGGAGCCTGTGATGGCCGAGCGCCTCGCCCGCCTGCAGGAGCGTATCGCCGCTGCGCAGGCCGCCTTCAATGCCTCGCGGGTCGGCATGACCGCCGAGGTCCTGTTCGAGCGCCCCGGCCGCCATGCCGGTCAGATCGTCGGCCGGTCGCCATGGCTCTCGCCGGTCCAGGTCTCGGCCGATGCCGCCTTGATCGGCTCGATCGCCCGGGTGGCACTCACGGATGTCGGGTCGAACAGCCTGTTCGGCCGGGTCGTCGGAAAGGCCGGGGCGGATCGCCCGGTCGTGGAGGCAACCGCTTGACGCCACAGCCCCCGGCAGCCGTCCCGGCGATCGCCGAAGAGGATACCCAGATCGTCGTCGCCTTCGACGATAACCGGCTGACCTCGGCGCTTTTCGGCGAGTTCGACCGCAACCTCGCGCTGCTCGAGCAGCGGCTCGGTGTCGATGCGGTCGCCCGCGGCAACCAGGTGACGATCCGCGGCTCGACCGAGGCCTGCACCCGCGCCCGGCTCGCCCTCGACATGCTCTACGGGCGGCTGCAGGAAGGCCACGACCTCGTCCCCGGCGATGTCGAAGGCGCCATCCGCATGGCCGCGGCGGCCGAGCAGCAGCTCAGCCTGCCGACGCTGGAGCCGCGCGGCCGCCTGGCCATGGCCCAGATTTCGACCCGCCGCCGCACGGTGATGGCCCGCACCGTCATGCAGGACGCCTATATCCGCGCCTTCGATCGCGCTGAGCTGGTCTTCGGCATTGGTCCGGCCGGCACCGGCAAGACTTACCTTGCCGTCGCCTATGCCTCGGCGATGGTCGAGCGCGGCGCGGCGGAGCGCATCATCCTGTCGCGCCCGGCGGTCGAAGCCGGCGAGCGGCTCGGCTTCCTGCCCGGCGACATGCGCGAGAAGGTCGATCCCTATCTGCGCCCGCTCTATGACGCGCTCTACGACATGATGCCCGCCGACAAGGTCGAGCGGGGCCTGCAGTCCGGGATGATCGAGGTCGCGCCGCTCGCCTTCATGCGCGGCCGGACGCTGACCGATGCGATCGTCATCCTTGATGAAGCGCAGAACACCACGTCGATGCAGATGAAGATGTTCCTCACCCGGCTCGGCGAGAATTCGCGAATGATCGTCACCGGCGATCCGAGTCAGGTCGATCTGCCGCGCGGCCAGGTCTCGGGTCTTGTCGAAGCCGTCGACCTGCTCCGGGGCATTGCCGGCATCGCCCAGGTCCGCTTCACCTCGGCCGACGTCGTGCGCCACGCCCTCGTGTCGCGGATCGTCGAGGCTTACGACCGGGCCGAGTCGCAGGCCGGTTGAGGGATGCCGGACGACCCCCCCTTATCGCCGGGAATCGCCGTCGACACGCTGGTCGAGGCCGGTGACTGGCCGGACCATGTCGCCATCGCATCGATCGCCGGGACCGCCATCGCCGCGGCTGCGGCACGCGCCCGGCCGGTAATTGCGCCGGGTGCCGAGGTGACGGTGATCCTCACTGATGACCAGCATATCCGGGCGCTGAACCACCGCTTCCGCGGCAAGGACGCGCCGACCAACGTCCTGTCATTTGCCGCCGGCCCGCCGATCGCCGGCCGCCATGGCCCCCTGCTCGGCGATATCTTTCTGGCGCGGGAAACGGTCGCAGGCGAAGCCGCGGATCGCGACATTGATCTCGGCCACCATGCTACCCATTTGATTGTTCACGGTTTTCTTCACCTTGTCGGCTACGATCACGAAACCGAGAATGAAGCGGTTGTCATGGAGGGGTTGGAAACCTTTATTATGGAAGACCTTGGTATTGCCGATCCCTATGCGAGCTGAAACGGCTCTGAGCCGAAAATGAGCACCGCCGAAACCACCACCCCGAACACCGACCCTGTTCCGGAGCCGGACAGTAGCGACACGGGCGGCTCGCCGCCCGAAGGCTGGCTCGAACGCGTGAAGGCCGCTGTCGGCATCCGCGGCGCGTCGACGATGCGCGAGGAAATGGTCGACGCGCTCGCCTCCGACGATGCCGCCGCCGGTTTTTCCCCCGAAGAGCGGGCGATGATTGCCAACATCCTGCGCCTCCGCGAGGTCAGGGTCGACGATGTCATGGTGCCGCGCGCCGATATCGAGGCGGTGGAGATCGGCATATCGCTGGCCGGCCTGCTGGCGGCGTTCCAGGAATCGGGCCATTCGCGGATGCCGGTCCACCGCGAGACGCTCGATGATCCGGTCGGACTCGTCCACATCAAGGACCTGATGCGCCACGTCGCCCAGACCGCGGCGGTCGCGCCCGAGCCGGTGGAGGATTCCGCTCCCGGCAGCGACAATGGCCATGGAAACGGTATTGGCAACGGCAATGGAAGGAACGGCCATCCTCCGGCGGTCTTCGACCTGCCACGGGTCGACCTGACTCAGTCGCTCGCCGATGTCGATCTCGTGCGCAACATCCTGTTCGTCCCGCCGTCGATGCCGGTGACCGCGTTGCTGGCGTCCATGCAGGGGACGCGCATGCAGATGGCGCTCGTCATCGACGAGTATGGCGGCACCGATGGCCTCGTGTCGCTCGAGGACATCATCGAGATGGTCGTCGGCGACATCGAGGATGAGCATGACGATGAAGCCCGGGCGATGATCGTCCCCGATGGCGACGGCATCTTCCTGGCCGACGCCCGGGCCGATCTCGATGACGTCGCCGCGGCGATCGGCGCCGAACTTGCGCCGGGCGAGGACAGCGAGGATGTCGATACCGTCGGCGGCCTGGTGTTCAGCCTGCTCGGCCGGATTCCCGTCCGTGGCGAGCTGGTTTCCGCGCCGGGCGGCTTCGAGTTCGAGATCCTCGATGCCGATCCGCGGCGGATCAAGCGCCTGCGCATCTACCGGCGGCGCACCGGCGCCGCGCGCCCCGAGCCGCGCCGCCGTATACGCACCACTCCGCCGGAATCCGAAGCCGGCGACTGACCCCGGCCCGCAACGTCTCTTGACGACCCGCGCGCCGACGGATTTTGGTCATCCGGGATGGACCGAATCGCCAATCCGATCATCGTGCTCTGGGGCTGGCGTCGCGTGGCGATCGCCATCGCCGCCGGCGCCCTGTCGGCCCTTGCGATGGCGCCGTTCGGCCTGTTCCCTGTTCTGTGGCTGACGATTCCCGTCTTCGTCTGGCTGCTCGACGGAGCGACGCCGGCCGAAGATGCCGGTTTCGTGCGCCGGCTTCTTCCGGCCGCGATCGTCGGCTGGAGCTTCGGTTTCGGCTTCTTCCTGTGCGGCCTGTGGTGGATCGGCACGGCGTTTCTCGTCGAGGCCGATGATTTCTTATGGGTCCTGCCCTTTGCGGTGACGCTTCTTCCCGCCGGTCTGGCGCTGTTCTGGGCGCTTGGCGCGGCGGTCGCCCGCGCGGCGTGGAGCGACGGCTGGTCGCGTATTCTGGTTTTCGCCATCGCCATGGCCGGCGCCGAGTGGCTGCGCGGCCATGTCCTGACCGGCTTCCCGTGGAACGCCCTTGGCTACGCATTGATGCCAGGCGCGTTGATGATGCAGTCGGCGTCCCTCGTCGGTTTGTGGGGGATGACGCTCGCCGCTTTCGTCATCTTTGCGGCGCCCGCCGCGCTCACCGGCGCGACGGGCGACGCGCGGCGCGGCGGCTGGCTCTTCGTCGGCTCGGCGGCGGTCCTGCTCGCTCTTCACCTCGGCTTCGGTGGGCTCAGGCTGCTTGTGGCCGGGGAGTCGGAGGAGAGCAGCATTACCATCCGCATCGTTCAGCCGGCGCTTGCCCAGAACGAGAAATGGGACATCGCCAACGAGGAAGCGATCGTCGACCGCTACCTCTCACTGAGCGACGGCGCGACCTCGCCCGATCGCAACGGGATCGATGGTGTCGATATCCTCGTCTGGCCGGAATCGGCATTTCCCTTTCTCCTGACCGATCGGCCGGAGGTCCTGTCGGCGATCGCGGCGTTGCTGCCGACCGGGACCACGCTGATCACCGGCGCCGCCCGCGCCGAACTCGGCCGGCTGGCCGGCGACGAATCGCCGCGTGTGTTCAACAGCATTTACGTCATCGCCGACGACGGCGAGATCGTCGCCGCCTATGACAAGGTGCATCTGGTCCCCTTTGGCGAGTATCTGCCGTTTCCGGGCTTTCTGGAGGCCATTGGCCTCAGCCAGTTGATTGCCTTGCCCGGTGGTTTCGCTCCCGGCGCCCGTCGCCTGACGCTGGCTCTGGAGCATGCGCCCTCCTTCAGCCCGCTGATCTGCTACGAGATCGTCTTTCCGGGCGAGGCGGTCGGTTCCGGTCCCCGTCCGGGCTGGATTCTCAACATCACCAACGACGGCTGGTTTGGCGATACGCCCGGTCCGCATCAGCATTTCCTCCAGGCCCGGGTTCGCGCCGTGGAGGAGGGGCTTCCCGTGATTCGGGGCGCGAATTCAGGGGTTTCCGCAATCATCGATAGCTATGGCCGTGACCGGCAGCGCCTCGGTGTCGGTCTGGCCGGGATTGTCGACGGCTCGCTGCCAGCGGCGCTTTCCCCGACGGTTTATGCCCGCCTGGGGGATTGGGTTTTTCTTGCACTTATGCTGTTCTTGGTTGGCGTAGTCGGTGCAGTGCAATTTCCGTCTAGGTTGAATAGGAATTGACAAAAATCATTTGGACATGCACTACCCGGCTGTGTCCGACAATACGTTAATCCGAAACGGGAACGGAGGTGATCGACCGGTGCAGGCACGAGATGTCGACCGGTAAACGGACAGGATACGCGCCGGTCACCGCGGCTTTGGTCGCTTGAGTGAACAACATTAGCCGCTGCCCGGGCGGTCGAAGAGAGAGGCCAGATGGCCATAAAAAAAACGCCAAATCCTATCGACATCCATGTCGGTAGTCGGGTTCGATTACGTCGCATGATGCTCGGAATGAGCCAGGAGAAGCTCGGCGAGAGTCTCGGCATTACTTTCCAGCAGATCCAGAAGTATGAAAAGGGCACGAACCGGATCGGCGCCAGCCGTCTCCAGAACATTGCCCGCGTCCTCTCGGTACCGGTGTCCTTCTTCTTCGAAGACGCGCCGGGCGGCGAGCCGGAAGCAGGCGGCATGGCCGAGCAGCAGTCCGCTAGCTATGTCGTTGATTTTCTTTCAAGTTCGGAAGGAATTCAGCTCAACAAGGCGTTCGTGACGATCAAGGACGCCAAGCTCCGCCGCAAGGTCATCGACCTTGTCCGGGCGATTGCCGGAAGCGAAGACGAGTCCGACTCGCTGAGCTGACGCATTTCAAAAATAACGCGGGGCCGGAAAACCTCCGGCCCCGCGTTGCGTTCCGGCCGCCGTCGGCATGGCCCGGACACGGCTCTGACCGGCTCCGCGGTTGACCCGCCCGACGTTCGCTGCGAGAAACGGCGCGAATTTTCCTGCCGGGGGGCCCGGTTTCACGCATTCAAACGAGAAGGTCTGCCGCCTTGCCGCGATCATCCTACCTGTTCACCAGCGAATCTGTTTCCGAGGGACATCCCGACAAGGTTTGCGACCGTATTTCTGACACCGTCGTCGACGCCTATCTCGGCGCGCTGCCGGAGGCGCGCGTCGCGTGCGAGACGCTGACCACAACCAACCGCATCATCATCGCCGGCGAGGTCCGGGGACCGCAGGAGGTCCGCGACGGCCTCGAGGCGCTGATCCGCGACGCCGTGCGCGACATCGGTTACGAGCAGGACGGTTTTCATTGGCAGAACGCCCAGTTCGAGAATCTCCTGCATGACCAGTCGGTCGACATCGCCCAGGGCGTCGATGCCGCCGGCAACAAGGACGAAGGCGCCGGCGACCAGGGCATCATGTTCGGCTACGCCTGCCGCGAGACGCCGGAGTTGATGCCCGCGCCGATCTACTATTCGCACCGTATCCTCAAGCTGATGGCCGACGCCCGCAAGTCCGGCGCCGCCCCGATGCTCGGCCCCGACGCCAAGAGCCAGGTCACCATCGCCTACGAGAATGGCAAGCCGACCAGGGCGACCTCGATCGTCGTCTCGACCCAGCATCTCGACGAGGCGATGACCTCCGAGGACGTCCGTGCCGTGGTCGAGCCTTATGTCCGCGAAGCATTGCCGGCCGATTGGATCAACGGCGCCACCGAGTGGCACGTCAATCCGACCGGCAAGTTCGTCATCGGCGGTCCGGACGGCGATTGCGGCCTCACGGGCCGCAAGATCATCGTCGACACCTATGGCGGTGCTGCGCCCCACGGCGGCGGCGCCTTCTCCGGCAAGGATCCGACCAAGGTCGACCGCTCGGCCGCCTATGCCGCGCGCTACCTCGCCAAGAATGTCGTCGCGGCCGATCTCGCCGATCGCTGCACCATCCAGCTCGCCTATGCCATCGGCGTCGCCAAGCCGCTGTCGATCTATGTCGACCTCCACGGCACCGGCAAGGTCGAGGAGCAGGCGCTCGAGACGGCGCTCGGCTCGGCGATGGACCTGACCCCGCGCGGCATCCGCGAGCACCTTCAGCTCAACCGGCCGATCTACGCCCGCACCGCGGCCTACGGCCATTTCGGCCGCACTCCGGACGCCGACGGCGGCTTCTCCTGGGAGAAGACCGACCTCGTCGACGCCCTGCGCGCGGCCATCAGGTAAGAACCCAAGGGGGCGCGGCGACGCGCCCCCGGTTCAGCGGGCCCGGCCTTGCAGAGACGCTCCAGCACGCTCTACGGCCGCCGCAAGGGCAAGCCGCTTTCGCCGCGCCGCGAGGGCCTCATGGCCGGCGTCTACCGGCAGCTCGCCGTCGATCTCGCCACGCCGCCGCCCGCGCCGCTCGCCACCCTGTTTCCCGCTCCCGTCGATGACATCCGCCTCGAGATCGGCTTCGGCGGCGGCGAGCACCTGATCCACGAGGCAAGCGCCGCGCCGGCCACCGGCTTCATCGGCGTCGAGCCCTTCATCGAGGCCATGGCCAAGGCGGTCGCGGCGATCGATCTCGCCGGCCTGACCAACATCCGCCTCCATGACGGCGACGCCGCCGACCTCCTCGACTGGCTGCCGCCGGCCTCACTCGCCCGGGTCGATCTCCTCTATCCCGATCCCTGGCCGAAGCGCCGCCACTGGAAGCGCCGCTTCGTCAACCCGGACAACCTCGACCGCATCGCCCGCGCCCTCGCGCCGGGCGCCCTGTTCCGCTTCGCCAGCGACATCGACACCTATGTCGACTGGACCCTGCGCCACCTCGCCGCCCGCCCGGATTTCGTCTGGACCGCCGAGCGTGCCGACGACTGGCGCAAGCCCTGGGCCGGCTGGCCCGGCACCCGCTACGAGGCCAAGGCCTATCGCGAGGGCAGGACGCCCGCCTACCTCGTCTTCCGGAAGCGCTGACCGGAAACGCTCCGCCGACGCGCCACCTTGCGTTTCGCGCGGTCCCGGACTATATCGGCAGCATCATCTCAAACGATCGGCTTCGTTGGAGAGTGGGCCCCGCCGGACCCGCTCTTTTTGCACAGGCGGAACCGGTCGAGGGAAGGAACAGGCTTGGCCGAAGAATCTTCTGAACCTCGGATCGTCACCGAGAGCGGACTTGAGGCGCGCGTCGCCCACATCGTCGAGCCGACGGTGTCAGGGCTCGGCTACCGTCTCGTCCGCATCAAGCTGTCGGCGATGAACGGCCAGACGCTGCAGGTGATGGCCGAGCGTCCGGACGGCACGATGACCGTCGAGGACTGCGAGCGCCTGTCGCGCGACCTGTCGCCGGCGCTTGATGTCGACGATCCGATCGACGGCGCGTATCACCTCGAGGTTTCCTCGCCCGGCATCGACCGGCCGCTGGTTCGCCGTTCCGATTTCGAGCGCTATGCCGGCCACGTCGCCAAGGTCGAGCTGATCCGCCCGGCCAATGGGCGCAAGCGTTTCCGCGGCGCCCTTGCCGGCCTCGAAGGCGACGCCGCCCGCATCGCGGTCGACAAGCCGGTCGATGGCGAGACCACCGTTCTCTTGCCGCTGGCCGATATCGCCGAGGCCAAGCTGGTGCTCACCGACGAACTGATCCGCGAAACGCTGGCGGCCGAAAAGCACGCCGCCGCCGCGACCGACGAAGACCCGAACAACACCGACGCCGATCCGGCCTCGGCCCACTGACGAAACGGAGACGACAATGGCAGTCAGTGCAAATCGACTCGAGCTCCTCCAGATCGCCGACGCGGTCGCCCGTGAAAAGGTGATCGACCGGATGATCGTGGTCACCGCCATGGAGGATGCGATCCAGAAGGCGGCGCGTTCGCGCTACGGCTCGGAGACCGATGTCCGCGCCGAGATCGACCCGAAGACCGGCGAGATCAAGCTGCAGCGCCTGCTCAAGGTGGTCGAGGAGATCGACAATCCGGCGACCGACATCACGCTCGACATTGCCCGCGGCCGCAACCCGGCCGCCCAGCTCGGCGACTTCATCGCCGAGCCGCTGCCGCCGATGGACTTTGGCCGCATCGCCGCCCAGTCGGCCAAGCAGGTCATCGTCCAGAAGGTGCGCGAGGCCGAGCGCGACCGTCAGTTCGACGAGTTCAAGGATCGCATCGGCGAGATCGTCAACGGCCAGGTCAAGCGCGTCGAATACGGCAACGTCATTGTCGATCTCGGCCGCGGCGAGGCCATCGTCCGTCGCGACGAGTTGATCCCGCGCGAGACCTTCCGCTACGGCGACCGGGTCCGCGCCTATATCTATGACGTCCGCCGCGAGCAGCGCGGGCCGCAGATCTTCATGTCGCGCACCCATCCGCAATTCATGGCCAAGCTCTTCGCCCAGGAAGTGCCGGAGATCTACGACGGCATCATCGAGGTGAAGTCGGTCGCCCGCGATCCGGGCAGCCGCGCCAAGATCGCCGTCATCTCGCGCGATTCCTCGATCGATCCCGTCGGCGCCTGCGTCGGCATGCGCGGCAGCCGCGTCCAGGCGGTGGTCAACGAGCTGCAGGGCGAGAAGATCGACATCATCCCGTGGTCGGATGATCCCGCGACCTTCATCGTCAACTCGCTGCAGCCGGCCGAGGTCGCCAAGGTCGTCCTCGACGAGGACGCCGAGCGCATCGAGGTGGTGGTACCCGACGATCAGCTGTCGCTGGCCATCGGCCGCCGCGGCCAGAATGTCCGCCTTGCGTCGCAGCTGACCGGCTGGGACATCGACATCCTCACCGAGCAGGAAGAGTCGGAGCGCCGCCAGAAGGAATTCCAGGATCGCACCGCCCTGTTCATCGAGGCGCTCGATGTTGACGAGGTCGTCGGCCAGTTGCTGGCTTCGGAAGGCTTCGTCTCGGTCACCGAGATCGCCTATGTCGAACTCGACGAACTCGCCTCGATCGAAGGCTTCGACGAGGAGACGGCGGTCGAGTTGCAGAGCCGCGCCGCCGAGTATCTGGCGCGCATCGAGGGCGAGCAGGACGCCGAGCGCCAAGAGCTTGGCGTCGAGGACGTTCTGAAGGAAATTCCCGGCGTCACCACCGCCGCGCTGGTTGCCCTCGGCAAGGCCGACATCAAGACGATGGATGATTTCGCCGGCTGCGTGCCCGACGACCTGGTTGGCTGGGTCGAGCGCAAGGATGGCGAGTCGACCCGTTTCCCCGGCGCGCTCGATGGTTTCGATATCTCGCGGGCGGAAGCAGAGGCAATGATCATGCAGGCGCGCATCAAGGCGGGCTGGATCACGGAAGAGGACCTCAAGGCCCAGGATGAAGAAGCCGCCGAGGGTGAAACCGACGCCGAAGCTCCGGTTGAGGGCGAAGCGCCGGCACAGGCCTGACGGAAACGGGACCGCGATGCCGCGAAGCGCGGAACAGAGCGAAAGAACCTGCATCGTCACCCGGCAAACCGCGCCGGCTGAGAGGCTCATTCGCTTTGTCGCCGCGCCGGATGGCAGCGTCGTCGCCGATCTCAGGCGGCGTTTGCCGGGACGCGGCGTCTGGGTGACGGCCGACGCCGAACACGTAAGGACCGCGGAGCGCAAGCGCCTGTTCGAGCGCAGCTTCGGCACGGGCGTCCATGTCGAGCCCGGTCTTGCCGATCGGGTGGCGGATAACCTGCGCCAGGGGGCGGTGGCGGCGGTGTCGCTGGCCCGCAAGGCGGGTGCGGCGGTCAGCGGCTTCACCAAGGTCGAGGCCGCTCTGGCCAAGGGATCGGTCGGTGCGTTGATCCACTCTACGGACGCGCGCGCCGACGGAATCAGCAAGATCGCGGCCGCGGCCAGGCGCCATCAGGGCGACCGGACGAACGGGCCGCCGGTTATTCGTGTGTTTACCGGAGACGAATTGGATTTGGCATTCGGTCGAACAAATGTGATACATGCAGCATTGCTTGCCGGACCGGCGAGCACCAATGTCCTGAAACGTGTTCGGGCCTTCGCCGACTTCGTCGGCGGGGATATGACTGTTGGCGAGCCCGATCGCGAAATGGTCGAGCAAGATAAAGTGTCCGCGGGATCGTAGGAATTTCATGACTGAGACGACCGACAAGACATTAACGGCACCGAAAAAGACGCTCGGTTTGAAGCGCGGCAATATCGAGCGGGATACCGTTCGGCAGAGCTTCTCGCATGGCCGCACCAATACGGTGCAGGTCGAGCGCAAGAAGCGCCGCATCAACATGCCCGGCGAGACGAAGGCCGAGGCGCCAGCGCCGGCGCCCGTCGCGCCCGAGCCGAAGGTTGCCGCGCCGGCCCCCGTGCCGGAAGCGCCCAAGCCACCGCCGGCTCCCGCCGCCGGCATGGTCCTGCGTCATCTTTCGGACGATGAGATCGATGCCCGGGCCAAGGCCCTTGCCGACGCCAAGGTTCGCGAGGCGGAGGAACGCCGCAACGCCGAGGCCGAGGCCAAGCGCCGCGCCGAAGAGGAAGCCCGTCTCGCCAGTGAGCGCTCCGAGGCGGAGCGCCGCAAGGCCGAAGACGATGCCCGCCGCAAGGTCGAGGAAGCTGCCCGCGCCCGCGCCGAGAATTCCGCGCGCCGCCAGGCCGGCGACGAAGCGCCCGCAGTCGCGCCGCCGGTCGCGCCGGCGCCCGAGCGCCAGCGCCCCGCCAAGGCCGAGGCGGTCGTGCCGGACGACGACGAAGCCGGCGCGCTGCGCGGCCGGATCAAGACCAAGGCCCCGCCGACCGAGGTCAAGCCGGTAAAGCGGCCGGAAGAGCGGCGTCGCGGCAAGCTGACGCTGGGCAATGCGCTCGACGATACGGAGCGCGCCCGTTCGCTCGCCTCGATCCGTCGTCGCCGCGAGCGCGAACGCGCCCGCACCCACGATACGGGCCCGCGCGAGAAGGTCGTCCGCGAGGTCGTCATTCCGGAGACGATCACTATCCAGGAACTCGCCAATCGTATGGCCGAGCGCGCTGTCGAGGTGATCAAGCTTCTGATGAAGCAGGGCCAGCTGGTCAAGGCCGCCGATATCATCGACTCCGATACCGCGCAGCTGATCGCCGAGGAAATGGGCCACACCGTTCGCCGGGTCGCCGAATCCGACGTCGAGGAAGGCCTGTTCTCCGGCACCGAGGACGAGGGCGATCTGCAGCCGCGTCCGCCGGTCGTCACCATCATGGGTCACGTCGATCACGGCAAGACGTCGCTTCTCGACGCGATCCGCGAGGCGGATGTCGTCACCGGCGAGGCCGGTGGCATCACCCAGCATATCGGCGCCTATCAGGTCGAGCAGAACGGTCAGAAGATCACGTTCATCGACACCCCCGGCCATGCCGCCTTCACGGCGATGCGTGCCCGCGGCGCCAAGGTGACCGATATCGTCATCCTGGTGGTGGCCGCCGACGATGGCGTCATGCCCCAGACGATCGAGGCGATCCATCACGCCAAGGCCGCCAACGTGCCGATCATCGTTGCGATCAACAAGATCGACAAGCCGGATGGAGACCCGAGCCGCGTCCGCAACGAACTGCTGCAGCATGAGGTCTTCGTCGAGTCGATGGGCGGCGAGATTCTCGATGTCGAGGTCTCGGCGATCCAGAAGACCAATCTCGACAAGCTGCTCGAAACGGTCCTGCTCCAGTCCGAGCTGCTTGAACTCAAGGCCAATCCCGATCGCGAGGCCGAAGGCACCGTGGTCGAGGCGAAGCTCGATCGCGGTCGCGGTCCGGTCGCCACCGTGCTGGTCCAGCGCGGCACCCTCCATATTGGCGACATCGTCGTCGCCGGCTCCGAATGGGGCAAGGTGCGGGCGCTGATCGACGATCACGGCGTGCAGGTCGATGCCGCCGTCCCCTCCATGCCGGTCGAGGTTCTGGGCTTCCAGGGCGCGCCGGATGCGGGAGACCGGATGGCGGTTGTCGAGTCCGAGTCCCGCGCCCGCGAGGTCACGGCTTACCGCGCCCGCCAGAAGCGTGAGAAGGCGCAGGCCCGGTTGACCGGTGCCCGTGGCTCGCTGGCGGAGATGATGAACCAGCTCCAGGCCAGCGGCCAGAAGGTCTTCCCGCTGTTGATCAAGGGCGACGTACAGGGCTCGGTCGAGGCGATCACCCAGGCGCTCGAGGCGCTTGGCACCGACGAGGTCGCGGCCCGCGTGCTCCATTCGGGCGTCGGCGGGATCACCGAGTCGGACGTGACGCTTGCGGCAACGTCGGATGCGGCGATCATCGGCTTCAACGTCCGCGCCAATGCCCAGGCACGCAACGCCGCCGAGGCCGAAGGCATCGAGATCCGCTACTACAACATCATCTACAACCTCGTGGATGACGTGAAGGCGGCGATGTCCGGCATGCTGTCGCCGGAGCGTCGCGAGACCATGCTCGGCAATGCCGAGATCCTCGAGATCTTCAACATCTCGAAGACGGGCAAGGTCGCGGGCTGTCGCGTCACCGACGGTGTCGTCCAGCGTGGTGCCCATGTCCGCCTGATCCGCGACAATGTGGTGATCCACGAAGGCAAGCTGTCGACCCTCAAGCGCTTCAAGGACGAAGTTCGCGAAGTGCCGACCGGGCAGGAATGCGGCATGGCCTTCGAAAGCTACGAGGACATGCGCCCCGGCGATGTCATCGAGTGCTATCGCGTCGAGGAGATTGCTCGCTCGCTCTAGGGATCGTCGCCTGTCGGCTTCGGTATCTGCCCGACCGGGCGTGCCGATGTCGGTCGCGGGCACATCCGCCAAGCATGCGCCGCCGGGCCGGGGATCGCGATATCCCCGCCCGGCGCGATGCCAGCAGCAAGAACCGCCATGGCCAAGAAATCCTCCCGAGCTTCCGGTCCATCCCAGCGCCAGCTTCGCGTCGGCGAACTGGTGCGTCACGCGCTCTCCGACATCCTGCTCCAGGGCGAGATCCACGATCCGGTGATCGAGGGCACGGTGGTCAGCGTCCCGGAAGTCCGGATGTCGCCGGATCTCACCCTCGCCACCGTCTTCGTCATGCCGCTCGGCGGCAAGGATGGCGAAGCGGTGGTCGCGGCCTTCGACCGCAGCAAGAAGTTCCTGCGCGGCGCCGTCGCCCGCCGGGTCGACCTTCGCCATGCGCCGGATCTGCGCTTCCTGCTCGATACCTCCTTTGAAGTCGGCGACCGCATCGACGCGCTGCTGCGCGATCCCGCGGTCAAGCGCGACCTCGACACCAAACCGGACGACGAATAGACCCCGATGGCAAATCGCAAGCGCAAGGGCCGCGACATTTCCGGTTGGCTGTGCCTCGACAAGGCCGTCGGCCAGACCTCGACCGCCGCGGTCGGCTCGGTCAAGCGCCTGTTCGACGCCGCCAAGGTCGGCCACGCCGGCACGCTCGATCCGCTGGCCTCCGGCATCCTGCCGATCGCCTTCGGCGGCGCGACCAAGACGGTGCCCTTCGTCCAGGACAGCCGCAAGCTGTACCGCTTCACCGTCCAGTGGGGCACCGAAACCGATACCGACGATTCCGACGGAACGGTCGTCGAAACTTCGGACCTCCGCCCGGACCGCGCCGCCATCGAGGCCCGGCTTGGCGATTTCCTCGGCGAGATCATGCAGCGCCCGCCGGCCTTCTCGGCGATCAAGATCGCCGGCGCCCGCGCCTATGACCTCGCCCGCGACGGCGAGACCGTCGAGATCGACGAGCGCCCGGTGGTCATCCACCGGTTCGAACTGACCGAGGTTCCCGACGCCGACCACGCCGTCTTCGAGGCCGAATGCGGCAAGGGCACCTACGTCCGCGCGCTCGCCCGCGACATGGGCCGCAAGCTCGGCGCCCTCGGTCATGTCGTCGCCTTGCGCCGCCTCGCCGTCGGCCCCTTCACCGAGGCGACCGCGATCACCATCGCCGATGTGATCAAGGCGCGCGAGGAGGGCCCGGCCAGTTCGCTCGACCGCTTCCTCCTGCCGATCGCCACCGCGCTTGGCGACCTGCCCGAGGTCGTCGTCGGCCAGCGCGACGCGGCCGAGATCATGCGCGGCGGCTCGGTCCTGGTCCGCGGCAACGATCTGCCGATCGCCGGTTCCGCCCAGGCGACGGTCGCCGGCCGCACCATCGCCATCGGCGAGATCGAGCATGGCGAGTTCCATCCGCGCCGGGTGTTTCGCGCTTGACCATCTCGCGAATCCGGAAAGCCGAGCCCAATCAACGGCTTGGACGCGGGCTTATTTCGCTGGCAATTGACGGGCCTTTCCGTCATATTCCCCGCGCATCCGCCGAGGGCCCCAGGTCCGCGCGGCATGTATTCCATTCCCGACCGTGCTGGACGACATCCCGGCACCGGCCGTACCCCACCGGCAGGGACGTTCCCTGCCGAACTTTTAGAAAGGATACCCGATGTCGATAACGGCAGAGCGCAAGCAGGCGCTCATCAAGGAATATGGCACCAAGTCGGGCGACACCGGCTCGGCCGAAGTCCAGGTCGCGATCCTCACCGAGCGGATCGCCAACCTGACCGAACACTTCAAGACCCACGGCAAGGACAACCATTCCCGGCGTGGCCTCCTGAAGCTGGTCAGCCAGCGCCGCCGGCTTCTCAACTACGTCAATGGCCTCGATGTCGAGCGCTACAAGACGCTGATCGGCCGCCTCGGACTGCGGCGCTAGAAAAGGTCCCGCGGAAGCGTATCGACGCTCCGCGGGCCATTATGACGAACCAGGCCGGAGCCAGACGATCCCCTTGAAGCGGATCGGCTCCGGAATGCACCCCCCGCGCGGCGGCATGGGGTCGCCGCGCCCAGGAAAAGTGGACCGGATAGGGGCCATGGCAGGATCGCCAGACGCTTTCTCGTGAAGGGCTTTGTCCCGGGAGAGCGTCTCGCCGTCTTGTCCATGGCTCGCCTTCGCGTCCACCCGATGGATGAAAGGATGAACCATGTTTGATGTCCAGCGAGTCGAGATCGAATGGGCGGGTCGCCCGCTCGTGCTCGAGACCGGCAAGATCGCCCGCCAGGCCGATGGCGCCGTGCTCGCCACCTATGGCGAGACCACCGTCTTGGCGACCGTCGTCGGCGCGCCCGAAGAGCGCCCCGGGATCGATTTTTTCCCGCTCACGGTCAACTACCAGGAAAAGACCTTCGCAGCCGGCAAGATCCCCGGCGGCTTCTTCAAGCGCGAAGGCCGGCCCAGCGAAAAGGAAACCCTGACCTCCCGCCTCATCGACCGGCCGATCCGGCCGCTCTTCGTCGATGGCTACAAGTGCGAGACGCAGGTCGTCACCACCGTGCTCAGCCATGACCTCGAGAACGATCCGGATATCGTCGCGATGGTCGCCGCATCCGCGGCACTGACCCTGTCGGGCCTGCCCTTCATGGGGCCGATCGCCGGCGCCCGCGTCGGCATGTCCGAGGGCGCCTTCGTCCTCAACCCGCTGATCGACCAGATGGAAGAGTCGAAGCTCGACCTCATCGTCGCCGGCACCGCCGACGCGGTTCTGATGGTCGAGTCGGAGGCCAAGGAGCTTTCCGAGGACGACATGCTCGGCGCCGTTATGTTCGGCCACAAGGGCATGCAGCCGGTGATCGACGCGATCATCCAGCTCGCCGAGCGCGCCGCCAAGGAGCCCCGCGCGATCAAGTCAGTCGACAACTCGGACCTCTACGCCAAGGCCCGCGCCGCCGCCGAAGACGACCTGCGCGGCGCCTATGGAATCCCCGGCAAGACCGAGCGCCGCGCCGCCATCGACGCGGTCAAGGCAAAGCTCGTCGCCGCGCTGATCCCGGAAGGGGCCGAGGATGCCCCGTCGCCGCAGCTCGTCGGCCAGATGTTCAAGAAGCTCGAAAAGGCGATCGTCCGCGGTGACATCCTCGATCGCGGCATCCGCATCGACGGCCGCGACGTCAAGACGGTCCGGCCGATCACTTCGGAAGTCGGCCTGCTGCCGCGCACCCACGGTTCGGCCCTGTTCACCCGCGGCGAGACCCAGGCGCTGGCGGTTGCCACGCTCGGCACCGGCGACGACGAGCAGTTCATCGACGCCCTGGAGGGGACCTACAAGGAATCCTTCATGCTGCACTACAATTTCCCGCCCTATTCGGTCGGTGAAACCGGTCGCATGGGCTCCCCCGGCCGCCGCGAGATCGGCCACGGCAAGCTCGCCTGGCGCGCGGTTCGTCCGATCCTGCCGGCGCATCACGACTTCCCCTACACGATCCGCGTCGTGTCGGAAGTCACCGAGTCCAACGGTTCGTCCTCGATGGCCACCGTCTGCGGCACCTCGCTGGCGCTGATGGATGCCGGTGTGCCGCTGAAG
Source organism: Bauldia litoralis (assembly GCF_900104485.1). Classification (GTDB taxonomy): domain Bacteria; phylum Pseudomonadota; class Alphaproteobacteria; order Rhizobiales; family Kaistiaceae; genus Bauldia; species Bauldia litoralis. The sequence continues at coordinate 172,293 of NZ_FMXQ01000009.1, forward strand.
CGTCCGGTTGCCGGTATCGCCATGGGCCTGATCAAGGAAGACGAGCGCTTTGCCGTCCTGTCCGATATCCTTGGCGACGAGGATCACCTCGGCGACATGGACTTCAAGGTCGCCGGCTCCTCCGAGGGCGTCACCTCGCTGCAGATGGACATCAAGATCCAGGGCATCACCGAGGAGATCATGCGTGTTGCTCTCGCCCAGGCGCGTGACGGCCGCATTCATATCCTCGGCGAGATGCACAAGGCCCTGCCGGAGGCGCGTGCCGAGCTCGGCGAATATGCCCCGCGCATCGAGGTCATCACCATCCCGACCGACAAGATCCGGGAAGTGATCGGCACCGGCGGCAAGGTCATCCGCGAGATCGTCGAGAAGACCGGCGCCAAGGTCGATATCTCCGACGACGGCACGGTCAAGGTCGCTTCCTCCGATGGCAAGGCGATCACCGCCGCGCTGAACTGGATCAAGTCGATCACCGCCGAGCCCGAGGTCGGCACGATCTACCAGGGCACTGTGGTCAAGACCGTCGATTTCGGCGCCTTCGTCAATTTCTTCGGCGCTCGCGACGGCCTCGTCCATATCTCGCAGCTCGCCCCCAATCGCGTCGCCAAGACGACCGACGTGATCAAGGAAGGCGACAAGGTCTGGGTCAAGCTCCTCGGCTTTGACGAGCGCGGCAAGGTCCGCCTGTCGATGAAGATGGTCGACCAGGAAAGCGGCGAGGAGATCAAGGAAGAGAAGGCCGAAGCCGAAGCCGGCTGATCGCCGAATCATCTTCCGCGAATCTGAGAACGGCCGGCGATTTTCGCCGGCCGTTTTTTCATGTCCGATCGGCGGCGGCGACGCGGGAGACCGCGAAAGAAAGTTGCGTTGCGGACGCCGGATCATACGCTGAGCACGGTGGGAGCCGCCGAGAAGTTTTTGAAGCTTGCGTTCTTGCGCGTGTGTCGGGTTGCGCCTTCACAACCGTGGGCGCTTCCGTCTATTTCGACACCGGGAGAAGGAGGAGACAGTCGAGAATCGGTGCCTGGGTCGTCGCGGCCGGGATACCCGGAACGCGAGAAAAACTCTTGGTGCGAACGACTTTCCTCGGCCTGATCGGCCTGATGCTGTTGTACCTCCTGATCACCAACACCTGGATGATGATCGAATTGATGGGGCGCTAGCTCCGGTGGTCGTCGATAAGACGATCGGAGTCCGTCGTGCGACACTGGTCTCGTCCAGGTCGCCGGATTCCACCTGCATGCGAAACCCGCGGCTGGCGGTGCATGTCGCCTGACCTGACCCGGCAGCTTTGGCAGCCGATACAGTCTGGATGTTCGTTTGCTGCCGCGCGGGCCGCCGGTGGCAGGAGCTATCGGCTGGAGGCGGCTGCGCGCCCGGCCGTACCGACCGCCGCAAGGGTCGGTCGCCCGCCCTGAACGCGGTCGCGCCCGGCTTCCTTCGCGGCGTAGAGCGCCTCGTCGGCCCGGTGGACAAGATCGTCGTGGGCGCCGATGGTGTTGCCCCGGCCGAGGGTCGAGACGCCGATGCTGACCGTCACGATTCCCTTGTCGCTCCCCGAATGCGGGATCGCCAGTTCACGCACCGCGTTGCGAAAATCCTCCGCCAGCAGGACTGCGCCTTCCGGCGAGGTGTCCGGCAGGATGGCGGCCAGTTCCTCGCCGCCATAGCGCGCCGCCGTATCCGCCGGGCGCTTGATCGTCTGCTGCAGGCATTGGGCAAGCTTGCGCAGGCAGTCGTCGCCGGCGGGATGGCCATAGGTGTCGTTGAATGCCTTGAAGTGGTCGACATCGATCATCAGCAGGCTCAGCGGCGCGGCCGTGCGGGCGCCGCGCCTGAACTCGTGCTCCAGCGCCTCGTCGAAGGCGCGGCGGTTCAGGAGCCCCGTCAGGGCGTCGGTGCGGGCGAGCGCTTCGAGACGCTCGTTCAGTTCTGAAAGTGAGGCTTCAGCCTGCTTCTGATGGGTGATGTCGGAAATGACGCTGAGCGATGCGCCGTCGGCGATCGGCCGGACTCGGGCATGCAACCACCGTCCGTCGACGAGCTGGATTTCCTGGTCGCCGGCCTTGCCGAGCGAGGCAGCGACCCGGTCGATCCATTCCTCGATCTTGCCGGCCTCGACGCCCCCCTGTTCCCCGCGCTCGATCGTGGCGCGCAGGAGGTCGCGAAATTGCGTTCCCGGGACCCTGAGGTCAGCGGTCTTCGGGAAGAGCGTGCGATACTGTTCGTTGCAGAAGACCAGCCGCTCGTTCTTGTCGAACATCACCAGTCCATCCGCCATGAAGGTCAGGGCGTCGGACAGGCGTCGCTGGCTCTCGGCATACTCGTCTTCGAGCAGTTTTCTGTCGGTGATGTCGCGGTTGTGGGTGATCAGGCCGATGATCTTGCCGGCGTCGTCGCGAAGCGGCACCTTCATCGTCGACAGCCACGCCTTCGAGCCGTCGCGGTGGACCAGCCGCTGTTCGATCGTCATTGCCTCGCCGCCGGCGATGACCTTGTCCTCGTCGTCGCGGAACGCCTTGGCGGTATCGGGCGGGTAGAAGTCGAAGTCCGTGCGACCGACCAGCGCCTGCGGACTCTCGGCCATCATCAGCTCGGCCGTCCGCGGATTGGCTGCGGTGAACCGCCCGTCGAGATCCTTGGCATTCAGCGAGTCGGGCAGCGAATCGATGATCGCGCGATAAATCAGGTTGGCGCTGGCGGTTTCGCGACGCCGGTTCTCCTGAACGATCGCAAGTCCGGCGATGACGGTCGAGACGAAGATCAGGGCGACAGTCGGCAAGCCCGCCTTGGTAATGGCTGGCTGCCAGATCCCGTCGGGCAGGAAGAAGAAGCCCACCAGGCCCCCGGTTGCCGCTGCCGTGGCAAAGACAAAGACATCCCGCCGGTTTGGGCTGCGGCCGCGCAGCAGAAGGTGGCCGCCGATACCGACGCAGGTCGCCACGGTGACGCCAACCACGCCAGCCGGCCAGCCGATGCCGCCGAGGTGAAAGCGGTAGAGGGCAGTGACGATGCCTGTGGCGACGCCGACGACCGGCCCCCCGAGAAAGCCCGACAAGGCAATCAGCGTTGTTCGCAGGTCGGTAATGACGCCGGGCTGAATCTCGAAGGGCAGATTCATCAGCGCGATGGTGCCGCCGCTGGTCATCGCCGCGAGCAGCGCGAGATAGACCTGTCGGGGCCACCGACCGGTCAATTCCTGACTATGCGTCCAGACCGAAATCAGGATCGCAATAATAGCGAGGTTGGCGAGAAGCCCGCTCCAGGATGTGTTCGCGACGTCCATCGTTACCGATCTCATACTCGGCCGCCACGTTCGGCGGTCTGCCATGGTTAGGGGCGAAAGGAGAATCGATTGTGAGTCGCAGTCCGCTAACGTGTTTTATGGTGAATCAATTGCTACTTCTTTTGAGTACCTGTTCGCCGTTTTCAGCGAAATTCGACCGGCACACCCTTCTCGACCAGTCCCGCCAGCTCCTCCGCGTCCCAGTTGGTCAGGCGGATGCAGCCATGCGAGTTGGTCTTGTCGATTCGTGACGGTTCCGGGGTGCCGTGAATGCCATAGGTCGGCTCGCTGAGGTCGATCCAGGTCGTACCGATCGGGTTGTTCGGACCGGGCGGGATCGTCAGCTTGCGTTTGTTGTTGCCCTGCTGGAAGTTGACGGCCGGCCGGTAGTAATAGGCCGCGTCCCATGCCACCGCGTTGACCTTGTGAACACCCGACGGCGAGGGGAGCTCCTCGCTGCCAATCGTTGCCGGGTACGAGACCACCAGTCGGTTCGCGGCGTCGTAGCCGAGAAGCTGCTTCCGCGTTTTGTCGGCGATGATGTAGGTCACGGCGATGTCGGTTCGCGACGCCCCGGGATTTGCGACCACGATCTGCGAGCCGGGCGCGCCGAAATCAATGCCGGGATTCAGCCTGGCGAGCAGCGTCTCGTCCATATGGAATCGCTCCGCGAACATTTCGCGGGGTGTCCGGAAGGCCGACCGGTCGAGCTTGGCAAGCTCGCCATAGTCCGACGGCAGGTCGGGAATGAACGGACCGGCCAGGTCCTCCGGAGTGATCGTGTACAGGCCGAGCACTGCGTCCTGCGATGCGACGAGGCCCTGCCACACCGCTTCGTCGAGCACCCCGTCCTGAGGGGCGCCGATCGCCGCTTCCGCGGCGACGATCGCCTTGAGGACGTTGTCGCCCATGATGCCGTCGATCACGCCCGGCGAATAGCCGGCGCGGTCGAGCAGCACCTGGAGTTTGAGGACCAGAGGATCGGCCTTCTTGCCGCCCGGCAATTCGCCGCCTGTGAATTCGGCGAGGTTGGCTTCGTCCGCGGTGAAGCTGACGGTCTCCGGTGGCGCCGGTGCTTCGGCCGCCGCCGGATCCATCGCCGGTGCCGGTTCTCCGGCGGGGGCCGGCTCGGCGATCGGCGCCGGTTCGCCGACCGGAATCTCTTCGGGTGGGACGAGTTCGTCCTGTGCGCCGGCGATGCCTGGCATGAGGATCAAAGGCGTCGCGAGGGTCGTTGAGATCAGGGCGGCGCGAGCGGCCGAGCGGAATGTCATGGACAGGGTTCCCGGTGAAAAGGGCGCAAGGGCATAACGCGCGAGCGCCGGAAAGGCTCCCTGCTTTCTTGTCGGACATTAGGAGCGAAAGATGGCGCAACTAGCCGTTGTTGCGCGCTTTTCCTGCAAGAGCGGCGAGGGTGGCGCGAAGCGCACCGGGTGTCTCGACTGTCTCGGCGAAGTCCAGACGCGCCCGCTGCCCGTCGCAGGCCATGTCCAGGCCGTCCGGATCGACGCCCGTGACCGTCCATTGCCCGTCCCGCAGTCCGAGCAGCCGGGTTGCATAGAGGCGGACGGCGTCGGCGTGGTCGGCATTCATGTGCGCCACAGCCCCTTCCTCGCTATCGGCCAGTCCCGCCGGCGCCAGCAGCTTTTGGCGTTCCAGGTCGACGATTCGCCCGAAACCGGCAACGAGGTGAGCGTCAGTGAAAACAAGGCGATAGAAGCCGAAATCCCCGAAATCCGCATAGCCGGCCGCTGTCGGGTGGCGGGCAAGAAAGCGGCGCCGGGTCGCCGGATCGTCGTCGGCCACTACATTTCCGTTCAAGGTCACCCGACTCCCCGCCAGGGGATCGCCATTATGGCGGTTTTCCGCCGAAATCAGCAGGGAAGCGCGTGACTCCTTTTGGAGATTCCGCGTATGAGCGGCCAGCGTCGACAGGAGCAGCGTCGGTTCCCCGACCGCCGTCGTCGCCACCGCGACCATCGACGAAAACGGCCCCCCGTCACCCCTCAGCGTCGCCAGCCCCCCGATCGAGGCCACCCGCACAAGCCGCCGCGCTGCCTGCGCCGCAGGAATCCTGTCGTCGCCTGTCATTTTGCCGTTCGCTCTTTTCGCTGGAATCGCAACAGCTTGAACGCGTCGTTGACGGCCGGCGGCAAGTTGAGGCCTAGTGGCTGCTTGTTGTTGCCCTCCAAGCGATCGGTGCCCGTCATATGTCCAAGTACCACGATCTGTTTGCCCGCAACCGGCAATGGGCCGAGCGTATCAAGGAAGTCGATCCGGATTTCTTCGTCAATCTGTCGGCCCAGCAGACCCCGGAATTCCTTTGGATCGGCTGTTCCGACAGCCGCGTCCCGGCCAACCAGATCATTGATCTGCCGCCGGGTGAGGTCTTTGTTCATCGCAACATCGCGAATGTGGTCGTCCCCTCGGACCTCAACTGTCTTTCGGTTATCCAGTTCGCGGTCGAGGTGCTCCGTGTCCGCTACATCATCGTTGTCGGCCACTATGGCTGCGGCGGGGTGAGGGCCGCGCTGTCCAGCGAAAATCATGGCCTGATTGACAACTGGCTGGGTCACATCCGCAATGTCAAGCGCCTCCATGCCGACGCCTTCAAGGGCATTCCGGAGGGTGAAGAGACCGTCGACCGGTTGTGCGAACTCAACGTCATCGAGCAGGTCCACAACGTCTGCGCCACGACCATTGTCCGCGAAGCCTGGCAGCGCGGCGCCGACCTCAGGGTCGAGGGCTGGGTCTACAGCATCAAGGACGGCATCGTGCAGGGCCTTTGCTCGCGCGGCCCCGAGACGCTGGACCAGGATCGATACGCGCCCGTCGACATCCCGCCTTCCAGAGTGTCCGGCGCATAATGTATGTCCGTCGCGGGATCCATGTACATCACCTGCTCCGTGATTCATGGCCGTTCCTGATCGGCGTCTCACTCTGGTCGGGGATCGTTGTCTATCTCAACGAGATCCTGGAACTGCGGTTTCTATCCATTCCAATCGTGCCGGTCACGACAATCGGCATCGCGGTCTCGCTCTATCTCGGCTTCAAGAGCACCTCCGCCTATAGCCGTTGGTGGGAGGCGCGGCAGGTTTGGGGCGCAATCATCACCGGCAGCCGGGATTGGGGCAACAGCGTTCTCAATCTGATCTACGCCGACGGCAGAAAACTCGATCCCGCCGTTCGGCAGGACCTGATCAGGCGGCACATAGCCTGGGTGCATGCGTTGGCCTTCCAGCTACGGGCGAGGTCGCGGCTCAAGGCGGCCGGGGCCACCTACGCCTTTGGCCGTCGCCTGATCTTCCAGGATGCCGACTACCACCAGACCCCCGAAAGCTACCGACGGCTTCTGTCGGCGGAGGAGATCGCCGAGGTCGAGGCGACCGGCAACATCGCCACGCATCTCCTGCGCCGTCAGGGCGATCGCTTGCGGGAACTGGCCGAACAGGGCTTTCTCGACAGTTATCGACACGTAGCGATGATGGCCATGATCACCGCCCTGTTCGACGGCCAGGGGAAATGCGAGAGGATCAAGAACACGCCGTTTCCACGCCAGGTCGCGAATTTCGGCCTGATGTTCACCTGGATTTTCATCATCCTCCTGCCCCTCGCCTTCGTCGATTCCTTCGAGGCTGAGACCGCGCTTCGTTCCATGTCCGAGGAGGCGTCACTCGACTACCTGCTCCTGATGATACCGTTCACGCTGCTCATCTCCTGGGTCTTCCACATCATGGAGCGGGTCAGCGATTCGACGGAGGACCCTTTCGAGGGTGGTGTCGCAGATGTGCCGATATCCGCGCTCGCCCGGACGATCGAGATCGAACTCCTCGAGATGATGGGGGCCGGGGACGTGCCGGACCCGATGCAGCCGGTCGACGGCGTCCTTTACTGACCAGCGTCGCGCGGTGACGGGCTACTGGAACCGTTCGATTCCGAAAGGCCTCAGGCCCGGGTCGTCCCTGCCGCCGATCAGCGCCGAGACGTGGCGCGCCGTGGCGGCCGAAAGGGTCAGGCCCAGATGGCCGTGGCCGAAGGCGAAGACGATCCGCGGATCGCGCGGGTCGCGGCCGATCACCGGCAGGGAATCCGGCGTTGCCGGCCGGCGTCCCATCCACTCCGAACCCCCGGTTTCCGGCAGTGTCGGAATGAAGCGCCGCAGCGTCTTGCGCATCGCTTCACCGCGCAGGTAGTTCGGCGGCGCGTCGGGCGTCGCCAGTTCGACCGCGCCCCCGATCCGCAGCCCGTCGGCCAGGGGCGTCACCGCCATGCCGAACTGGGCGAAGACCACCGGCAGCGGAAGGTCGACCGGGTTTCCAGCCAGGGTGATGTTGTAACCGCGCTCCGCCTCAAGGCGCACTTTCAGACCGAGGTCGCGAACGATGTCACGCGACCAGACGCCGGCCGCGACGACGATCCGGTCGAAGGGCAGGTCGCCGCCCTCGGCGGTGATCACCGAGACCTCGCGGTCGTCGCGGTGAATGGCGATCACGTCATTTCGCGAGATCGTTCCGGCCGCGCGGATGCGCGCACGCAGCGCGTCAAGGACGGCGGCCGGGCTGGACACCATCCAGTAGTCGGGCACGAAGAGCGCGTTGCTGAAGCGACCGGTCAGGGCAGGCACCATGCGGCGCGCGGCCTCCGGCGCGATCTCGTTGACCTCGACCCCGTGCTGGCGCCGCTCCGTCCATTCCTTGCGTGCGGCGCCGTAGGCGGACGCGCCGTCGATGACATGGAGGGCGCCCGTCCGGGTCATGTGACGGGACAGGCCGCTCCGGCGGGCGAGCTCCTGATGGTCGGCAAGGGCCGATCCCATCAGGCCGGCAAGCGCGGCCGTCGCCGCCTCGACGCGGGTGGGATTGGCGGCGGCGATGAAGCGCATGAGAAAGGGCGTCAGCGCCGGCAGGTCGCGGAACTTGATCGCCAGTGGCCCCAGAGGGTCAACGAGCCAGCCGGGCACCGAGGACAACACGCCGGGGCGCGCCAGGGGCGTGATTTCCGGCAGCGCGATCAGCCCGGCATTGCCTGCCGATGCCGGTCGCTCGTCCAGCGAGCGTTCGAACAGGGTGACGCTGTGTCCGTCAGCGATCAGCCATGCCGCGGTGGCGCAGCCGACAATGCCGCCGCCGATGACGGCGATGGTTGCCATTGTCGCCTAGCCGGCGGGCAACGGCGCGGTTGTCGCGCGTCGCCGCTTTGTGGCCCGGGCCGCTCTGCCGCCGTCTTGATGCCCCAATATGACCATTCCCCAATGACAATAGTCTGCCCGGCAACCTACATGCGGCCGGTCCGGCGTCAACACGGGCGCGGCAGGCGCGGCAATTGGAGACAGGCGTCGCCGATAGCCGTCCCGTCGTCCCACGCGGTCAGACAGGGATCGCTGTGGTTGTCCGATACTGCACAGGGCGCAGGCGGCGGCATGAGTGCGGCGAGGCGCGTTTCCGGGCGGCGGAGCCATCGTCCGTGGTAAATTTAGGGTAATCCTTTGTTTGCGAACAGGCTATACACATCCTTTCGTTGTGACGGCTGTCACTTTCAGGTTCTATTTCCGTTGATAATTTCGACACTTGGGCGGTGTAGGCCTCGTGTGCGACAAGGTTTGCTTTAACTGACTTAAGGATCGATCGGCGTGGCCTCACGATCAAAGAAACCAGAAGCCGTGTCGGGCCGGTCGGAACTCGCCTCCGCGATCTACGATTGCCGGCGGGCCCTTGTCGGCATCGTCATTTTCAGCGGCATCATGAATATCCTGACGCTGACGGGCCCCCTGTTCATGCTGCAGGTCTACGACCGGGTCGTGCCGAGCCAGAGTATCCCGACCCTGCTTGCCCTCGGTGCGATCGTCGCCCTGCTTTACGCGGCGCTCGGCTTTTTCGACCAGATCCGGGCCCGGATCCTGGTCAGGATCGGCGCCTATCTTGACGAGGTCGTCCATCCCAAGGTCTTCAAGGCCGTGGTCACGATGCCGCTTCGCAACGCCCTGCCGGGCGATGGCCTCCAGCCTTTGCGCGATCTCGACCAGATCCGGACCTTCGTTTCCTCCGGTGGTCCCGCCGCCTTCGCCGACATGCCGTTTCTGCCGATCCAGGTGACGATCTGTTTCCTGATCGATCCACTGATCGGCTACGCCGTCATCGTTGGCGCTGTCGTCATCTTCTGCCTGACGTTGGCGACGGACATGTCCGTGCGGGCCGCGTCGCTCGAGGCGGCGGACAAGGGCGGCCAGCGTTTCGCCGTCATCGAGGCAGGCCGCCGCAACGCCGAGGTCCTGCGTTCGCTCGGAATGGCCGGTCGCCTCGCCGACCGCTGGGGCGAGGTCAACCGGTCCTACGAGGCCAGCCATCTCCGGGTGCTGGAGCGCTCCGGCGCCTTCGCCGGCGCCTCGAAGGTCTTCCGGATGATGTTCCAGTCCGGCCTGCTTGGCCTCGGCGCCTATCTGGTCATCGAACACGGCGCCTCCTTCGGCATCATCATCGCTGCGTCGATCCTCGGCGCCCGCGCGCTTCAGCCGATCGAGCAACTCGTCGCCAACTGGCGCGGTTTTGTCGGCAGCCGTCAGGCCTGGCACCGGCTGAACCGGCTGCTGGCCCAGTTCCCGACCACCGAGGAGCCGATGGCCCTTCCGCGGCCGACGGGAACCCTCGCGGTGGAGAACCTCGCCGTTGTCCCGCCCGGCTCGAGCCGGCCCTCCGTGGTCGATGTCAGCTTCAACCTGCGCGCCGGCAATGCGCTCGGCGTCATCGGTCCGAGTGGCGCCGGCAAGTCGTCGCTGGTCCGGGTGATCATCGGCGCCTGGGCGCCGGCCCGCGGGCGCGTGCGCCTTGATGGCGCAGCGCTGGAGCAATGGCATCCGGACATCCTCGGCCAGCACATTGGCTACCTGCCGCAGGATGTCGAGTTGTTCGCCGGCACGATCGCGGAGAACATCTCGCGCTTCGAGCCGGATGCGGACCCCGCCCTGATCGTCGAGGCGGCCAAGGCCGCCGGCGTGCACGATCTCGTCCTGCACCTTCCTGACGGATATACGACGGATATCGGCGAGAATGGCTCGTCGCTCTCCGCCGGACAGCGCCAGCGGGTCGCCCTGGCGCGCGCGCTCTACCGCGATCCGTTCCTCGTCGTGCTCGACGAGCCCAATTCCAACCTCGACGCCGAGGGCGACGCCGCCTTGAGCCGCGCCATCATGTCGGTCCGCAAGCGCGGCGGCATTGCCGTGGTCGTCGCCCACCGCCCGAGCGCCCTTGAAGCCGTGGACATGGCGCTTGCCATGGTCAATGGCGGCATGGCGGCCTTCGGGGAGAAGGAGGAAGTTCTGCGCAAGGTGCTGAAGCCGTCGGCGCCGCCATCGATCCAGGACCGGCAGCCCGAACCCGAAGGAGCTCCAAGTTGAGCGATGCCAAACAGCTGGCTCTGCCTTCGCCTGACGAAGAGCATCCGCACAAGACTTTCATCCGCCAGGGCCTGCGCCGCCATCTGCTGATCGGCGGTATCGCCTTTTGCGCCCTTGTCTTCGGGCTCGGCGGCATGGCCGCGACGCTGAATTTCTCTTCGGCGGTCGTGACCGGTGGCCATCTGGTCGTCAGCACCAAGGTCAAGAAGATCCAGCACGCGGAGGGCGGCACCGTCGTTGCGATCAACGTCAAGGACGGCGACCACGTCAAGGCCGGCGATGTGCTGATCGAACTGGACTCGACCATGGCGACGGCCAATCAGGCAATCGTCTCCAAGGGACTCAACGAGGAGCTCGCCCGCCGGGCTCGCCTCCAGGCCGAGCGCAGTGGCGCGGCCGAGATCTCCTTTCCCGATCTGCTGACCGCGCACGCGTCCGACCCGGATGTCGCCGAGGCCATGTCGATCGAGAGCCGCGCCTTCGAACTGCGCCGGACCGCCCGGGAAGGGCAGAAGAACCAGTTGGGCAAGAAGATTTCCGAACTCGAGCAGCAGCTCGTCGGCATCAAGGCGCAGGAAGACGCCGTCAGGCGGCAGATCGAGCTCACCAACGAGGAAGTGGCCGGCCTGCGCGGCCTGAAGGAGAAGGACCTGGTCGGGACGGAGCGCATGGTCGATGCCGAGCGGCGCGTCGCGCAGCTTGACGGCCAGCTCGGTCAGCTCGTCGCCTCGGCCGCCCAGATCGGGGCCGAAATCGCCCAGGCCGAACTGCAGATCCTGCAGATAGACCAGGACGTCCAGAGCGAGGCCTCGCGCGAACTCGCCGATGCCGGTTCGAAGATCAACGAACTGATCGAGCGCAAGATCGCCGCCGATGACCAGCTCAAGCGCCAGGACATCAGGGCGCCGATTGCCGGCACGGTCTATCAGCTCGCCGTGCATACCGTCGGCGGGGTCGTCGGCCGCGGCGAACAGATCATGCTCATCGTGCCGGAGAACGATCTCCTCGTCGTCGAGGCGCCGGTCCAGCCCAACCAGATCGACCGGGTGCATCCGCAACAGGAGGCGACGCTGCGCTTCACCGGTTTCGGGAGCCGCAATACGCCGGAATATGAGGGTATCGTCGAAACGGTTTCGCCCGACGTCGTCACCGACGAGAGAACCGGGCAGACCTATTACATGGCGCGCATCGCCATGCCGTCGCATGCGATTGACGAACTTCGCGACAAGCTGGTTCCCGGCATGCCGGTCGAGGTGTTCATCTCGACGGGCGACCGCACCGTGCTGTCCTATCTGGTCAAGCCGCTGGGCGACCAGATCATGCACACGTTCCGGGAGCGCTGACGGCTGGCTGCGCGGATGTGATGGGCGTCACAGACACCCGCCGCCGCGTGGCTTACTAGAATGGGTATGGGGACCAACACCCGACCAGATCAACCAACCCGGGAGGGGATCATGACGGACTTGGCTGTCGGAACATCGCCGACCGATTTTTTCTCCGCCGACGAGTGGATCGAGACCGACGGATACCTGCGCCAGTTTCTGGCGACCGCTGCAAGCTACGTGTTCTCCGGCGCCACCGCGGCAGCCGAGATCACATCCGGCGAGACAGCGGCGCGCAGCACCGAGAAGTGAGACCCTGGCCAGAGCCGGGTCGTTGAAAAGGGCCGATCCTCCGGGATTGGCCCTTTTTCTTTGCACGCCCGCGTAACGCAGCGACGGCAACCTGCGGTTCGTATCGGCAGGTTTTTGTGGCACAAGACTGCGCTGCGTGTTGCGCAGCGGTTGCTCAGGGGGGAGACGACGACTTGGACAGGGTGGGAATCGGCTTCATCGGCTGCGGCAATATCAGCGCGGCCTATCTCAAGGCGGCGCGGGACTTTCCGATCCTCGACGTGCGGGCGGTCGCCGATATCGCGCCGCAGGCGGCGGCGGCGCGCGGCGAGGAATTCGGCATCCCGGCGAAATCCATCGATGACCTGCTTGGCGATCCGGCGATCGAGATCGTCGTCAACCTGACGGTGCCGCTCGCCCATGTCGAGGTCGGCCTGCGAGCGATCGCCGCCGGCAAGCATGTCCATTCGGAAAAGCCGCTGGCCGTCACCGTCGCCGAGGCGCGCCGCCTGCTCGATGCCGCGCGTGACAGGGGCGTCAGGGTCGGCTGCGCGCCGGACACCTTTCTCGGCGGAGCGCACCAGACCTGCCGCAAGCTGATCGACGAGGGCGCCATCGGCATGCCGCTCGCCGGCACGGCCTTCTTCATGTGTCCGGGCCACGAGCGGTGGCATCCCAATCCCGGCTTCTACTATCTCGCCGGCGGCGGCCCGATGCTCGACATGGGCCCGTATTACATCACCGATCTCGTCAATCTGCTCGGGCCGGTTCGCCGCGTCGCCGGTGTTACCTCGCGAGCCCGTTCGGAGCGGCTGATCACCAGTGAGCCGCTGAATGGAACCGTGGTCCCGGTCGAGGTCGCTACCCACGCCGCCGGCACTCTCGAATTCGTCTCCGGCCCCGTGGTGACCGTCGTCATGAGCTTCGACGTCGCCGCCCACCGTCACCGGCCGATCGAGCTCTATGGCAGCGAGGCGGCGATGTCCGTGCCCGATCCGAACGACTTCGGCGGCGATATCGAGATCGCCCGGGCCGGCGGCGCCTGGGAGAGCGTCGCGACCGAGCACGCCCACGCCGACGGCAATTACCGCGTCATCGGCGTCGCCGACATGGCCCACGCCATCCGCGCCAACCGTCCGCACCGCGCCAGCGGCGACCTCGCCTTTCACGTCCTCGAAGTGATGGAGGCGATCCAGCGCTCCTCGGACGAGGGCGTGCATATCGCCATCGAGAGCCGCCCCGAACGACCGGCGGCGCTGGCGCCGGGCCTCCCGGCGGGCATCCTCGACTGAACAAGCACGATCCAGAATCGAAATCCGGGAGGAAGGGAAGAATGCGTGAAGCGCTAATCGTCTGGGGTGGCTGGAGCGGACATGAGCCGGAACAGGGCGCCAGGGTCATTGCGGGCATGCTCGAGGAGGAGGGCTTCAGCGTTCGCCTCGAAAATTCGACGGCGGCCTTCGCCGATCCGGCGATCGCCGACCTCAGCCTGATCGTGCCGATCTTCACGATGTCGAAGATCGAGAAGGAGGAGGTCGCCAACCTGACGCGCGTCGTCGAAGGCGGCGTCGGCCTCGGCGGCTATCACGGCGGGATGTGCGACGCTTTTCGCGAGGCGGTCGAGTATCAGTTCATGTGCGGCGGCCAGTGGGTCGCCCATCCCGGCAACATCATCGACTACCGGGTCAACATCACCGGGCGCGACGACCCGATCATGGCCGGCATCGACGACTTCGACTACCGGTCGGAGCAGTATTACTTGCATGTCGATCCGTCCAACGAGGTCCTCGCGACGACCACCTTCAACGGCGATTACGCCCCGTGGATCGACGGCGTGGTGATGCCGGTGGTGTGGAAGCGGCGCCACGGCAAGGGCCGCGTCTTCTACTCGTCGCTCGGTCACGTGGCCAGCGAGTTCGACGTGCCGGAGATGCGCACCATCGTCCGGCGCGGCCTTCTCTGGGCGGCCCGCTAGAGCCGCTGGAGCGCGAGGACCGGCCGGGGGCGCGTCTCAGCGAAAGTCGGCAGGGTCCGGCGCGTAGTGCGTCGTCGTCCATTCGGATTCGGCCGACACCGTCTCCCCGTCGACCACCGACAGGCGTGGGCGTGGGATGGTCGTGGTCGCCTCGCGCCAGCGATCGACCACGGCGGAAATGAATCCCATGTCGACGTCGCCGACGGACTCGAATTCCTGATCGCGTTCGCCGGCGCGCGAGCGCGGTATCTGTTCCTTCGGCACGTCCGAAAAGTGGAAGCGCGTCGGCAGCGCCACGCCCTCGCCGAAGGCGATCGCCTCGGCCGTTCCCAGCGACGGCAGGAAGTCGAGCAGGCTCGATCCGGCGTCGGGGATCGCCGAGCGAACGATCGCCTGGTCGCGATCGTTCGACATGCGCATGGCGAAGACCGTGCTGCATTGGGAAAGGATGGTCGGGTCGAGTTCGGCCGGGCGCTGGGTGACGGCGGCAAGGTAGACACCGTATTTGCGGCCTTCCTTGGCGATCCGCGACAGCGCCTTGCGGGTCGGGCCGAAGCCGAGACGCCTGTCGGCGGGGACGTAGCGATGCGCCTCCTCGCAGGCGACGAGGATCGGCGCCGCGCCGTCGCTCCAGGTGCCGAAGTCGAACGCCATGCGACAAAGCACCGAGACCACCGAGTCGACCACCTCGGCCGGAAAGCCGGCGAGCTGCATGACGGTGATCGGCTGTCCCTCGGGCGGAAGCCGCAACAGTTCGCTGATCACGTCGGTCATGATGTCGTCGACCAGCAGATTGTCGAACATGAAGGAATAGCGGCTGTCCTGGCCGAGCGTTTCGATCCGCGTCACGATGCGCTGGTATTTCGTCCAGGAGGAGCGGTTCTCCAGCTTGCCCATCCGCTCCTTGATCAGCGCGACGAGATCGGAAATCCGGTAGGGGACCGGGGTGTCGGCGGTGTGCCCACCCGCCAGCTTGCGCATCAGCAGGCGGTCGCGGCGGTTGGCGGCGAACTGCGCCTTGGCCGCCGGGATGAGCTCGGACAGGATCTCGGTCTCTTCCTCGACCCCCGGCCGGCCGCGGAAGAAGACGTCGACGATCTCCTCGAAATTGAACAGCCAGTAGGGCAGGCGCAGATTCTTCGGGCTCATCACCTTAGCCTGTTCGCCAAAGCAGTTACCGTATTCGTTATGCGGATCGATCAGGAAAATCCGCAGGTTGGTGTGCTTGTTGAGGATCTCGTTGAGGATCAGCGAGACGCTGGTCGACTTGCCGACACCGGTCGTGCCGAGGATGGCGAAATGCTTGTGCAGCATTTCGTCGAAATTGATGTAGGCCGGAATCGAGTCGTCGAGTTGCAGTCGCCCGACTTCGATGGTGTCGCCGCGGGAAATCCGATGGATCAGCTTGAGTTCCTCGGCGCCGATCTCGGCCAGTTGGTCGCCGATCGTCGGGTAGTCGGTGACCCCGCGCTGAAAGAAGGCGTCGGGCTCGCCGCGACGCCGGATCTCGCCGAGCAGATCGATGTCGGCGATCAGGTTGACGCCCGTCATGTCCGGCCGCTGCACTGCGGTAAGCTTGGCGATGACACCGACTACCCGGGAATGATGGGTCCGCATCGCGACGAGGCGACCGATCGTCAGCCGTGCCGATCCCGCCCCCAGTTTCATGGCGCCCTCGCCGAGGCGCGCGGTCGCGTGCGAGCCGTTGACCGATGTGATCTGCCCGATATCCGGTGCGTCGTCTTCCTGATGCATCGATCTGCGCTCCGAAGCGGCTGAAAACACACGGGCGGCCTCGGGGCCATCCGCGTTGATTGTAGAAAGGAAAGGTAAACAACCGGTCACGAGACGGGCGCCTGCGGGCCTTGCGGCGCGGCAATCCTTGCGAACGGGTGGCAGGAAGAGGGAATCCCGGTCGGGTCGCCCGCCGCGAAGGCAGGTGCGTCAGCTTCCAAGGTCCGGTATCGCCAACCCTGACGCACCGGCGAGGGCATCGAGCGCCGCGTCGACGACCTCCGGCACTGTTGGCCCGATATCGATCCGGACGAAGTCCTCGCCCGGGCCCGGCGGCTCAAGTGTCGCGAGTTGGCTGTCGAGCAGGCCAGGCGGCATGAAATGATCCTTGCGAGCGCCGATCCGGCCGGCCAGCGTCGCCCTGTCGCCGTCGAGGAAGAGAAACAGGATCGGCCGGCCGGCGGCGACGATCAGCCGCTCGCGATAGGCCCGCTTCAGCGCCGAGCAGGCGACGATCACGCCGCCCGGTACTTCGCCGATCGCCGTGCCGATGGCGTCCAGCCACGGCCAGCGGTCATCGTCGTCGAGCGGATGCCCGGACGACATCTTCCGGACATTGGCTTCCGGATGAAAGGCGTCGCCTTCCAGAAGCGGCAGGCCGAGCCGCTCTGCCAGTCCTTCACCGATCACCGTCTTGCCGCTGCCGGCGACGCCCATCACGACAACGGCTGTCGGTTTCTCATTCGTTGTCATGTGATCGATCCGCTTCCATCCCATCGTGGCGACGGGCATCGCGCCCGTTCGCCGAACGGGCGCGATGATCGCGGTTGGTGGCGGCATTGGCAATCGCCGATCAGAAACCCATCTGGCGGCGGCCGAGATCCGTCAGGTCCGCCTCGGTGGCGCGGCCGGTGAAATCCACCTCGAAATCCATCGCCGCGAAATCGGGGGCCGAGCGGCCGGCGACGAAGGCCTCGCGCTGGCGGGGGAGGTAGGCCCGGTTCTTCGGGCAGTCGGGCGCCGAGCCGATGTAGATGACGCTCGCATACTCCTTGCCGGCATGCTCGTCGGCGACGGCGTGGCAGATGTCGGTGTGCCACCACACCGTATCGCCGGGCCGGACTTCCGGGATCGACACCTTGGCGGCCATCATCTCCGGATGCCACGCCTCGCTGACGCCGAGCGCTCGGCCGGGGGCGGCGCCGCACAGGTCGTTGTCGGCCACGTCGTCCTGCAAGGCGCGCAGCAGCACATAGGAAATCCCTTCGGCGATCGGCACGAGCTGCAGCGTCCCGTCCTTCGGTCCCTGCCGGGTGAGCGCTGTCCAGCCCTGGTAGGTGCGGAAGACACTGGCCACCGCCGGCGAGGGGATTTCGCGCGTCTCGAGCCGGTGGGTTCCGTCGAACGGGTCGTAGCCCCGCCAGTCACCGGCGAAGACGCGCTCGTAGACGCTCTGGTAGCCGGGATCGATCCACCGCTCGACGGTGCCGGCGTCCATGTGCGGCGACAGGCCGAGCGTCGTGTCGCCCGGCTGCCGCCGGCGGACGCGGTCCGCATAGGCGCATTGCAGGTCGGGGTCGAAGACCCCTTCGAATTTCCACAACCGGTCGAGGAAGGACCGGGTCGCCGCCAGGCTCTCGCCCTGCCGGGCATGCACCTGCGGCTTCGACCAGTAGACGTTGAACACCTGCGGCTTGCCGGCTTTCAGGGCCGAGAAATACTTGTCGAGGCTGCGCTTCTCGACCTCCTTTTCCTCGTAGCGGTTGGTGTCGAGATACTCGGTCAGTTCGGCGAACCAGTCGCTTGCCTGTTCCTCCGGATAGACGCCACGGACGATGGCGCAGCCGGTGCGGCGGATCGCCTGTCGGGTATCGTCGCTGACGGTGCCGGCGGCGATGTCCGCATAAGCGACCTCGGGGATGACCTGGCGGCCAGCCGCCTGATCGGCCTGGATCGCTTCCGCCGCCCGCGCGACATGGTCGCGCACCTCGGCGAAGGCGCGTTTCAGGTCGGCGCGGCGCGGCGCCATCTGCTGCTTGAAGGCGATGATCTGGTCCGAGACATCGCGGTCCATCTCGACACGTGCCGTGCTCATTCGTCTGCTCCTCCCTGAGATGGATCGCGTCTCATCCGCGCGTCCATCCGTGGTTCGTGGTCGGAGTGTGCCGCAGCTTGGCCGGCTTGTGTTCGCTTCGTATCGCCAAAACTGATACTAAAATGGCGTCATTCGCGGATGACAGGCGTTATCAGCGTCGGTTTGCGGGGGAGGGACATGCGACCGCTCTTCGAGAAGGTAACGGTGCCGGAGGGCGCGTCCTGGGCGCTGCTCGACCGGCGACTTGACGACGGCATCCCTTTCCAGTGGCACTACCACCCGGAATTCGAATTGACCCTGACGCTGAACAGTCGCGGCCAGCGCTACGTCGGCGATTCCATCGCCAGCTACGACGACGGCGACCTCGCCCTGCTCGGCCCCAACCTGCCGCATACCTGGTGCTCGGCCGAGCGGATCGACCCGGGCCATCCGCACCACGCCGTGGTCATGTGGTTCACCGAAGACTGGGCGTCCGGGATCACCGGCACCCTGGCCGAGATGCACGGCGTCCGGCCGCTGCTCGCCGAGGCCGGACGCGGCGTCGTCTTCTCGCGCGAAGCGGCGGAGACGGCCCGGCCGATCATCGCCACGATCCCCGACCGCCAGCCGGCCGACCGGCTCTTGCGCCTGATGGAGGTGCTGGCCCTGCTTGCTACCGACGACGCGCGCAGGCCGATCGCTGGCCCCGGTTCGGATCGGCAGGCGGTCGCCTCGCCCGACCAGCCGCGCATCGAGCGCGTCCTCGATCATCTCCACGCCCATTATCGCGAGCCGGTCTCGGTGGCGGCGCTTGCCGAGGTTGCGGCCCTGAGCCCGTCGGGCTTCCACCGCCTTTTCCGCCGCCACACGCGGCTGACCGTCACCGCCTATGTCGCGCAGCTTCGCATCGGCCAGGCCTGCGCGCTGCTGGTCAATACGAGCCAGCCGATCGCCCATGTCGCGGAGGCGGTCGGCTACGCCAACCTCGCCAACTTCAACCGCCAATTCCGCGCCACCAAGGGCATGACCCCCCGCGACTTCCGGCGGAGTTTCGCGCGCCAGCAGGTCGGATAAGGGGGGACGTTGCAGCCGGCGCGACGATGGATCAGGCGTCGCCGTCCGGCGTCTGCAGGCCGGCGCCGGCAACGAACGAGAACAGGTCCGTCCCGCTCTTCCCTGCCTGGTCGGCGAAGAGCCGCGGCCAGACGATCGTGAACCGCTCGAAGACCGTCTCGATCGGCTCTTCGAGCGCGAAGCCCTCGCGCTTGGCCTGAGCCGCGAAATAGGTGCGGTGGGCGGCAAGCCACCAGTCGCGACCTCGCTCGCCCTCGCCTTCGTCATGGGCGAAGGCGTCGTCGACGGCTTCCAGCGGTTTCACCTCGACGCTGGTGGTGCGCCAGACGCAGCGTGGCTTGTTGCGACCGTCGACCAGGACGACATGGTCGCCGACCTTCGGCAGCGGCTCGCGTCCCGGCCCAAAGTCGCGGGCCAGCGCCGCCGTCGCCCGCTTGACGCCGAGCAGCACCAGTTCCAGCAGTTCGTCGGCCATCGCCTCGCTGTCGCCGAAAGCAACGACGGCATAATCCTCGGCCGCGACGCCTGCGTCGGTCTTGAAGGCCTGGAAGAAGGAGTCCGTCGCCTCGGTCCTGGTCCCGCGGATCTCGGTCACACCCGCATCGGCATCAGCACATAGAGTGCGTTGCCGGCCTCGTCGTCCTGGATCAGGGTCGGCGAGCCGGGATCGGCGAAGCGGAACTCGGCCGTCTCGCTTTCGAGCTGGGAGGCGACGTCGAGCAGGTATTTCGAGTTGAAGCCGATCTCGATCGCGTCGGCCGGATACTCGACGGCGATCTCCTCGCTGGCGCTGCCGGAGTCGGGATTGTTGACCGAGAGTTCCAGCTTGCCGTCGCTGAGTGCCAGCTTGACGGCCCGGCCGCGCTCGCTCGACACGGTCGACACCCGGTCGACCGCGCCGGAAAAGGTGGCCTTGTCGACCTTGAGGATCTTGTCATTGCCCTGGGGGATGACCCGGACATAATCGGGGAAGGTGCCGTCGATCAGCTTCGAGGTCAGCACCACGCTGCCGATCGAGATGCGGATCTTGGTCTCCGAAATCTCGACAGTGAGTTCCGCCTCCGGCTCCTCGACCAGCTTCTGGATCTCGCCGACCGTCTTGCGCGGCACGATGACCCCGGCCATGCCTTCCGCGCCCGAGGGCGCCTCGAGCTGCGCCTGGGCGAGGCGATGGCCATCGGTGGCGACCGCCCGGAGCATCGGCTTGCCGTCGACGGTGACGACATGCAGGTAGATGCCATTGAGATAGTAGCGCGTCTCCTCGGTGGAGATGGCGAACTGGGTCCGGTCGATCAGCCGCTTCAGCGCGCTCGCCGGCAGCACGAAGCGGGTCGGGAAGTCGCCAGCGGTGAGATCGGGGAAGTCGGCCTCGGGCAGGACCTGCAGGGCGAAGCGGGAGCGGCCCGCCTTGACCTCGAGCCGCGACCCGTCGCCGGTGTCGAGCGACACCTCGGCGCCGTCGGGCAGCTTGCGGACGATGTCATAGAGGATATGGGCCGGAACCGTCGTCGCGCCGGCCTGGCCGATCTCGGCCGGAACCGTCTCGGTGATCTCGAGGTCGAGGTCGGTGGCCTTGAGCGTCAACCCGCCATCGGCGCGCAGCAGGACATTCGCCAGGATCGGGATCGTGTTCCGGCGCTCGACGACGCGATGAACGTGGTTGAGGGACTTGAGGAGGTGCGATCGCTCGACGGTCGCGCGCATGATCGGAGACCCTTATCGGAGACCCGGGAGTTCGGGCAGGAACGACAGGCCGGCGGCGAAGCGCCGGATCGGACGAACGAAATTGGCCTGTCGGACCGCAAAGCGCAAGGGGCTCAAACCGTGGTCCACCGCCAATTCGGGCGGTGGACCACGGGAGTGGGAGGGAAGGGTCGCGGTTTACTCGTCGATGAGCCGCTTGAGCATCTCGATCTCGTCGGCCAGCGTCTTGTCGCCCTCGATCAGGCCTTCGATCTTGCGCACGGCATGGAGAACCGTCGTGTGATCGCGACCCCCGAACCGACGGCCTATTTCGGGAAGCGATCGCGGGGTCAGCGCCTTGGCCAGATACATGGCGATCTGCCGTGGCCGGACGATGGTTCGCGTGCGCCGGCTGGACAGAAGATCCGCCTTCGAGACGTTGTAGTGCCGGGCGACGACCACCTGGATTTCCTCGATCCGGACGCGGCGCGGCTCGCGGGCGCCGACCAGGTCGCGAAGCGTGATCTCGGCCGAGGTGGTGGTCACCGGCTGGCTGGTGAACTGCCACTGGGCAACCAGCCGGTTCAGCCCGCCCTCGAGATCGCGGCCGTTCGAGACCACCGACTGGGCAAGGTATTCGAGCACTGGATCCGGGATATCGAGGCCGGGATTGTGCTCCTGGGCGATCTGGTAGCGGGTGGCGACGATCCGCCGCCGGAGGTCGAGGTCGGGCGCGCCGATCTCGAAGGCGACGCCGCCCTTCAGCCGCGAGCGGACCCTCTCATCGAGCGTTTCCAGTTCCGCCGGCGGCCGGTCGGCGGCCACCACCACCTGCCGCGCGCCGTCGATCAGCGCGTTGAGCATGTGGCAGAATTCCTGCTGCACGGACTTGCCCTGCAGGAATTGCATGTCGTCGATCAGCAGCAGATCGATATCGCGCAGGCTTTCCTTGAAGGGAATCGCCGACTGGCTGCGCAGCGCCGCGACGAAGCGGAACATGAAATGCTCCGCCGTCAGGTAGACGACCTTGCGCGACGGGTCGGCCCGGCGCGCGGCGCGGGTCGTGGCGTGGAGCAGGTGGGTCTTGCCCCGGCCGACGCCGGCATGGACATAGAGCGGGTTGAAGCGGTTGAGCTTGCCCGGATCAGCCTCGGCCACCGCCTTGGCGGCCGCGAAGGCCAGCCGGTTCGGCGCGCCGTCGCAGAAGGTCTCGAAGGAATATCGGTTGTCGACCGGCGAGCCGCTGAAATGGCCTTCCGGTCCCTCGGAACGGCGCGGCGCGGCCGGTGCGGCCGCGATGGTCGCCATCGGGCGCGGGGGCGGCGTCTCCGCCGGCTTGCTGTCAGCCAGCGGCTGGGTGCGGGGGCGGATCGTGCCGCGCACGATCACGTCGATGCGCACGACCTCGCTGCGCTCGGCCGTCCACAGCGCGAGGAGCCGGTCGTAATAATGCGACATGATCCACGACTTGAGGAAGCGGGTCGGGACGGAGAGCGTGACGGTGCTCTTGTCTTCCTGTTCGAATTCGACGCGCCCGAACCAGCTGTTGAAAACATCCTCACCCAGTTCCGTACGCAGGCGATGCTTGACGCGGGCCCATTTGCCAGAATTCGCCCGCTCCGCCATCTGACCTGCCCCCTTCCGTGTTCCGCCGGCCGCTCCGGCATTCAGTTCGATCTTTCGGGCCGTATCGCCGCCCGGTATCGCCGCCGCCGCGGGTGTTCCTGTAATCATCCGCCTCATCATGTTTGTGCCCAAGGCAATCCCTCGGCTTTCCAGCCGCCTGCCGTTCCTCGATGACCGTCGGGGTCGAGGTCGCCCTCGAAACCGTGATCGACATTGTAGCAATGCGCATACCCGCCGGTCGTTGCCTCGATCGCAGCATTCCGGCTGCGACTGCCCGACCGGCAGATGAAGTAAAGGGGCGTGTCCTTGCCGGCGCCCTGAGCCTCCAGAGCGGCGTTCAGCCGTCCAAGGAAGTCAGGGACACGCGCGCCGGCGTCAAAGTCGTTCCAGGCGACGAGCAGCGTTGCCTTGCCGATCCCCGCAAGAACGGGAACGCCGACAAAGGCCCATTCCGCCCGCGATCGGACATCGACCAACATCGCTTCCGGAGATCCATTCAGCGCGTCCCACGTGGACTTTGCCGAAACATCACCAGCGTAACCTAGTCCAGTAGTTGAAGACATAGAATCCCCCAGTCGAAACAGCGTTTCCGCCGTTGCGACCAATTCCAGAAAAAATTTCGATTTACTCGAGAATGTCTTTCCCGAAACGGGGAAAGATTACGTGAAGCCGATACTCAAACCCAGATTGGATAATCCAGCGAAAATATGGAAATCACGCTCGATCAACGCCCCGTGCTCTTGCTTTTGTTGAAAGCTGAACTTGCCCGCCAGCCTTCGATTAAGAAACCACAGACGCGCAGGCGCCGCAATGCCCGTTGGACCCGAAAACCGCTTTGACGGCGCGTCGTACCGCCGCTGCAACGGCCGGATTCCGGACCACGTTAGGTTAAGCCTTTGCCACAGCAAGGAATCAATTTTGAACGGTGTCGATCGCATAGCCTGCGAAAAAATATTGGCCGTCCGGCTTGACTCGCCATGAATTGTGGCCGGCCAATCGACGGCCAGTGCGACATGCCGGCATGGTGTTGAATCTCAAGGGAAATGGGAGTCAGACCGGACTCTCCTCCCCGACTCGGCGACCGCTTCCCAGGCCGTCGATACGCTTAGCCGTGCAACAAAAAACGGCACGGCCAGAGACCGTGCCGTAGCACATTTCCGAGACTGGCAGCCTGGGTACTAGGCGTTCAGAACGCGAACGCGGGCTGTCAGACGGGAGACCTTTCGCGAGGCCGCATTCTTGGGAATGATCCCCTTCGAAGCGGCGCGCATGATCTCCGGCTCGGCGGACTTGAGGGCCTCGGCCGCCTTGTCCTTGTCGCCGGTCGCGAGCGCTTCCTCGACGCGGCGGACAAAGGCCCGCAGACGTCCGCGACGGTTGCGGCCGACTGCGGTGCGCCGGGCGATCTTGCGGGTTGCTTTCTTGGCGGATGACGTATTGGCCATTGATGAGCCTTTTGGACATGACGAAGATGGCGGCGGATCGATCCGTCACCTGTTGGCCGGAGCTTATAAGGGCGGCTCCGTCCGAGGTCAACGGTTCGGTCCTCACCGATTCCGGAATTGGGGCGAGCGCTTGGCGAGAAAGGCCGCCATTCCCTCCTTCTGGTCGCCGGTCGCGAACATCGAGTGGAACAGCCGGCGCTCCACCTGAACGCCCTCGGACAGGGTGGTCTCGAAGGAGCGGTTCACGCTTTCCTTGGCCAGCATGACGATCGGCAGCGAGTGGTCGGCGATCTTCTCGGCGACCTTGATCGCCTCTTCGAGCAGATCGCCGGCCGGCACGACCCGCGACACCAGCCCGGAACTGTCAGCCTCGGCGGCGTCCATCATCCGGCCAGTCAGGATCATGTCCATCGCTTTGGCCTTGCCGATCGCCCGCGGCAGCCGCTGGGTCCCGCCCATGCCCGGCATGATCCCGAGCGTGATCTCGGGCTGGCCGAATTTCGCCGTTTCGGCGGCGATGATGATGTCGCACTGCATCGCCAGCTCGGCGCCACCGCCGAGGCAATAGCCGGCGACAGCTGCGACGATCGGCTTGCGCGCCTTGCCGATCCGCTCGAGCGTCGCGCCGAAATTCTGCGAGAAGGCCTCGATATAGGTGAGGTCGCTCATTTCCTTGATGTCGGCGCCGGCGGCGAAGGCCTTGTCGGATCCGGTGATTACCATGCAGCCGATCTTGGGATCGGCCTCGTAGCCGTCGACGGCCGCGCAGAGCTCGCCGATCAATTCGGTATTGAGCGCGTTCAGCACCTTGGGTCGGTTCAGCGTGATCAGACCGATGGGCCCGCGCGTCTCGGTCGTGATGGTTTGGTAGGCCATTGATCCCTCAAGCTGCTGGGAAAGCCGCGGCGGAGGCGCCGGGCGGTTGGAATCGTTACCTTTGACAGACCGGACAATAGAAGGTCGACCGCCCGGATTGAACCATGCGTCGCACCACACCCGAACAATCGAGACGCGGGCACGGTTCCCCCTCGCGGTCATAGACTGCGAAGGAGTGCTGGAAATAGCCGAGTTCGCCGGTCGCCTGGCGGTGATCGCGCAATGACGATCCGCCGGCGGCGATCGCCTCGCCGAGGACCGAGCGGATCGCGTCGGCAAGCGCCTCGGCCTGTCGCATCGCTGTCTTGCGCCCGATGCCGAGCGTGCCCGCCGCTCGTGTCGGCGACAGCCGCGCCCGCCACAGGGCCTCGCAGACATAGATGTTGCCAAGCCCGGCGATCCGGGTCTGGTCGAGGAGGATCGCCTTCAACGGCGCCGCGCGGTCCTTGAAGAGCCCGGCGATCGACGCACCGCTCAATTCGTTGCCGAGAGGCTCGATCCCCATACGGGCGAAGAGCGGGGAGTCGGCGAGCGCCGACCGCGGGATGAGATCCATCACGCCGAAGCGGCGCGGATCGTTATAGATCACCCGCGCCCCGGACGAGAGATCGAGGATCACGTGGTCATGGGCGGTCAGCTTGCCGCGCGGGTGGTAGGTCCGGGCGGGGAGGGTGCCTTTGCCCTCGGCCTCGATGCGAAACGAGCCCGACATGCCGAGATGCATGACCAGTGCGTTGCCGTCGTCGAGATCGGCGACGAGGTATTTCGCCCGCCGGCCGAGATGCATCACCTGCCGGCCGGTCAGTTTTCGGGCAAAGCGCGGTGGGAAGGGTCGGCGCAGGTCAGGGCGCCTGATCGTGGCTTTCTCGATCGTCGCGCCTTCCATCACCGGCTGAAGCCCGAGGCGCACCGTTTCGACTTCCGGCAGTTCCGGCATGGATTTCCGCTAACCCTTTGGCAGGGCGGCGACGATAGCCTGAACGCCGCGCTTGGGCTATCGTCCGCGCCGATTGGAGTAACGAAAGATGACGAGCAGTTCAGCCGGGGCGGCCGCGCGGCAGGGCGAGGGCCGGGCCTGGTTCGGTTTTCGCGAGGTCGGCCTCGACGAAAAGCAGGGCATGGTCGACCAGGTTTTCCATCAGGTCGCCGGCCGCTACGACCTGATGAACGACCTGATGTCGGGCGGCATGCACCGGCTGTGGAAGGACGCGATGGTTGCCTGGCTGGGTCCGCCGCGCCGCGCCGTGCACGGCTATTCGGTGCTGGATGTCGCTGGCGGAACCGGCGACATTGGCTTTCGCATCGCCGGCCGCTCCGAGGGCGCCGAGGTGGTGGTCGCTGATATCAATGGCGAGATGCTCAAGGTCGGCCGGTCGCGGGCCATGGACCGCCGTCTCGACGACCGCGTCACCTTTGTCGAGTGCAACGCCGAGGACCTGTCCTTTCCCGATAATCATTTCGATGCCGTGACGATTGCCTTCGGCATCCGCAACGTGCCGCGCATCGAGCGAGCGCTCGCCGAAGCGCGCCGGGTTCTCAAGCCCGGCGGCCGCTTCCTCTGTCTCGAATTCTCCGCCGTCGATGTCGCCGGGCTCGACAAGCTCTATGACCTCTTCTCGTTCCGGGTCATTCCGGCGCTTGGCGAAATGGTCGCCGGCGACCGGGAGTCCTACGCCTATCTCGTCGAGTCGATCCGCCAGTTCCCAAACCAGGCCCGCTTCGCGGCGATGATCGCCGATGCCGGCTTCTCCCGGGTCGACTACCGCAACTTGTCCGGCGGCATCGCCGCGATCCATTCCGGCTGGAAGCTCTGAGCCGATGGCCGGCACCGTGGCAACCCTTTTCCGGATGGCCGGAGCCGGGTGGGTGCTTGCCCGCGAGGGCGCCTTCTCGCAACTCGATCCGGAGGACATGCCCGATGGCCCCCGCCGCGCGGTCAGGCTTGCCCAGGCCATCGCCCGCCGCGGCGTCACCGACCAGGACCGTTCCGACCGCCTGACCGCCGCCCTCAATCGGCTCGGTCCCTCCTACATCAAGCTCGGCCAGTTCCTCGCCACCCGGCCGGATCTCGTCGGCACCGAGGTCGCCGACGCGCTCGGCCGCCTCCGCGACGAGATCGATCCCTTCCCCGAGGAAGAGGCCCGCGCCACCATCGAGAAGGCGCTCGGCCGGCCGGTGGACGACCTCTTCGCGACCTTCTCGCCGCCGATCGCCGCCGCCTCCGTCGCCCAGGTTCACAAGGCCGAGATCGCCGACGACATGGGCGCCCGCCCGGTCGCCGTGAAGGTCATGCGGCCCGGCATCCGCCGGCGTTTCAAGCGCGATCTCGACACCTTCTATGAGGGCGCCAGGCTGGTCGAGCGGGTCGATCCCGCATCAAGGCGCCTGCGCCCGGTCGCGGTCGTCGACACGCTGGCGCGCTCCGTCACCCTCGAGATGGACCTGCGGCTGGAAGCGGCGGCCTTGTCGGAAATGGCCGAGGCCAGTGCTGGCGACCCCGGATTCCGGGTGCCCCGGGTCGAGTGGGATTACACCGCCCGCGACGTCCTGACCCTGGAATGGGTCGAGGGCCTCAAGATGTCCGATGTCGCCGGCCTTCGCGACGCCGGCCACGACCTGCCGCTGCTCGCCCGCCGGCTGATGCAGGCGTTCCTGCGCCAGGCGCTGCGCGACGGCTTCTTCCATGCCGACATGCACCAGGGCAATCTCTTCGTCGATGCCGCCGGCGACATCGTCGCCGTCGATTACGGCATCATGGGCCGTCTCAACCGCGACCAGCGGATCTTCCTCGCCGAGGTGCTCTTCGGCTTCATCCGCCGCGACTACAAGCGCATCGCCACCGTCCATTTCGCCGCCGGCTACGTCCCCGGCGACAAGCATTCGGTCGAGGATTTCGCCCAGGCGCTGCGCGCCATCGGCGAGCCGATCCACGGCCAGCGGGCGAGCGAAATCTCGATGGCCCGCCTTCTCACCCTGCTCTTCGAGGTCACCGAGATCTTCGACATGGAGACCCGGCCGGAGCTCCTGCTGGTCCAGAAGACCATGGTGGTGGTCGAAGGCGTCGCCCGCACCCTCGATCCCGACTTCGACATGTGGGCGGCCGCCGAGCCGGTGGTCAGCGAGTGGGTCGAGCGCCATCTCGGTCCGACCGGCCAGCTCGAACTCGTCGCCGAGGGGGCAGGCGCCGTCGGCCGGCTGGCGAGCGAACTGCCGAGGCTGGCCGAGCGCGCCGGCCGGCTGTCGGCCGAGATCGACCGGATGAGCGAACACGGCCTCCGCCTCGATCCGGAGACCATAGCCGGCATCGGCCGTTCGGAAGCCCATGCCGCCCGCTGGGGCCGTGTCGCCCTGTGGGTCATCGCCGCTGTCGCCGTGGTGGCGGGGCTGAAATGGGTATTCTAGACTCCGCCGCGGAAAGCGGCGCCGCAGACAGGACCGGACGCTGATGCCCAGGGGCCAGACCATCCTTCTCGTCATTTCCGGCGGCATCGCCGCCTACAAGTCGCTCGACCTGATCCGCAGGCTGCGCGAGCGCGGCTATGCGGTGCGCGCCGTGATGACCCGCGCCGCGGAAGAATTCGTCACGCCGCTGGCGGTTGGCGCGCTGACCGGCGGCAAGGTCCACACCGATCTCTTCAGCCGCGACGATGAATTCGATATCGGCCATATCCGTATGGCCCGCGAGCCCGACCTGATCGTCATCGCACCGGCGACCGCCGATCTCCTTGCCAGGATGGCCGGCGGTCATGCCGACGACCTCGCCTCGACGATCCTGCTCGCCACCGACCGGCCGGTCCTTGTCGCCCCGGCGATGAACCCGCGAATGTGGGCCCATCCGGCGACCCGCCGCAACGTTGCCCGGCTTGCCGACGATGGCATCCGTTTCGTCGGGCCGAATGCCGGCGAGATGGCCGAAGGCGGCGAGGCCGGCCTCGGCCGCATGGCCGAGCCGCTTGAGATCGTCGCGGCGGCCGAAGCGATCCTGAAGCCGGGCGCCCGCCCGCTTGCCGGTCACCACGTCCTGGTCACCTCCGGGCCGACACACGAACCGATCGACCCGGTCCGCTACATCGCCAATCGTTCCTCCGGCAAGCAGGGCCACGCCATTGCCGCTGCCGCGGCCCGAGCCGGCGCACGGGTCACCCTGGTGTCCGGCCCGGTGGCCATTCCCGATCCGCCCGGCGTCACCACCGTTCATGTCGAGACCGCCCGCCAGATGCTGGAAGCGGTCGAGGCCGCGCTCCCCGCCGACATCGCCATCATGGCCGCGGCCGTCGCCGACTGGCGCGCGGCGGAGGAATTGGATGCCAAGCTCAAGAAGGACGGCACCGGCGCGGTCGCCCCGCTGCCGCTCGTGCAGAATCCGGACATCCTCGCGACGCTTGGTCGCCACCACACCCTGCGCCCGGACCTGGTCATCGGCTTCGCCGCCGAGACCAACGACCTCAAGGCGCACGCCGAGGCCAAACTCAGGTCCAAGGGCGCCGACTGGATTCTCGCCAACGATGTCTCGCCGGAAACCGGCGTCATGGGCGGCGACGACAACACCATCCACCTGGTGACCACCTCGGGCGTCGAGCCCTGGCCGAAGATGACCAAGACCGAGGTCGCCGCCCGGCTGGTGGAACGGATCGCCGATCGTCTCGGCAAATCGGGATCGGGCGCATGAGCCGCGCCGTCGTGTCCGCGCTGCGCCTCCCGCATGGCGAGGGGCTGCCGGTGCCGGCGCCCCAGTCGTCCGATGCCGCAGGCTCCGACCTCGCCGCCGCGGTTCCCGCCGAGACGCCGCTCACCATCCCTCCCGGCAGTCATGCGCTGGTGCCGACCGGCTTCGCTTTCGCGATCCCCGGCGGCCATGAGGGCCAGGTCCGGCCGCGCTCGGGGCTTGCCGCCAAACATGGCGTCACCGTTCTCAATGCCCCCGGCACGATCGACGCCGATTATCGCGGCGAGGTGAAGGTCATCCTCATCAACCACGGCTCCGATCCCTTCGTCGTCGAGAGGGGGATGCGGATCGCCCAACTCGTCATCGCTCCGGTGACGCCGGTCGATTTTCGCGAGGTCGAGGACCTGTCATCGACGGATCGCGGCGCCGGCGGTTTTGGATCGACTGGAGTAACGGGGTAGGGCGTCTGCCCGGTTCCCCAGCCTCGTCTGGTGACGCACTGGCGGTTTCAGCGCGCGCCCCCATCTTGATCTATTATCGCGGCGGGACTTGCGAAGGAGAATCGGAAAGATGGCGAAGGAAACACCGGCGACGCCCGGCCGCGGCAAGGTCTACGGCTCGATCACCGAGACGATCGGCGACACGCCGCTGGTCCGGCTCGATCGCATCGCCGCGGTCAAGGGCG
This sequence comes from Bauldia litoralis, assembly GCF_900104485.1. GTDB lineage: Bacteria > Pseudomonadota > Alphaproteobacteria > Rhizobiales > Kaistiaceae > Bauldia > Bauldia litoralis. The sequence goes on from NZ_FMXQ01000009.1 coordinate 202,420, forward strand.
TCGAGGCGACGCTTCTCGCCAAGCTCGAATTCTTCAATCCGATCGGCAGCGTCAAGGATCGCATCGGCGTCGCGATGATCGACGCGCTCGAAGCGGAAGGCCGGATCAAGCCCGGCGTCACGACGCTGATCGAGCCGACCTCCGGCAATACCGGCATCGCGCTGGCCTTTGTCGCGGCTGCGCGGGGCTACCGCCTGATCCTGGTCATGCCGGAGACCATGTCGATCGAGCGGCGCAAGATGCTGGCCCTGCTCGGCGCCGAACTGGTGCTGACCGATGGCGCGCTGGGCATGCGCGGCGCCCTGGCCCGCACCGACGAACTGGTCAAGGAGATCCCCGACGCGGTGATCCCGCAGCAGTTCCAGAACCCGGCCAACCCGGAGATCCACCGCCGCACCACGGCGGAGGAGATCTGGAACGATACCGACGGCGCGGTCGATGTCTTCATCTCCGGCGTCGGCACCGGCGGAACCATCACCGGCGTTAGCCAGGTCCTGAAGAGCCGCAAGCCGAGCCTGCGCGTGATCGCCGTCGAGCCGGAGGACAGTCCGGTACTGTCGGGCGGCAATCCCGGCCCCCACAAGATCCAGGGGATCGGCGCAGGCTTCGTTCCGGCCATCCTCGATACGGGAGCCTATGACGAGGTGGTCACCGTCGGCAACGACGATGCCTTCGATTATGCCCGGCTCAGCGCCCGCATCGAGGGCATCCCGGTCGGCATCTCCTCGGGTGCGGCGATCGCCGCGGCGGTCAAGGTCGGCAGTCGCGCCGAGATGAAGGGCAAGACCATTGTCCTGGTCATCCCCTCCTTCGCCGAACGGTACCTTTCGACCGCCCTGTTCGAAGGGCTGGGCTGAGCCCGTCCCCGGTACCGTCCGCTTGAATCGGCGCCCGTTCTTCCCCATATCCAGTCCTGTCGGATGCCGCTTTCTGGGTCCGACGGGAAGGTCGCTTTGAAGAACGAGGACCCCGGAATGACGCGCATTTCTGCGTTTTCAAGTCCACTACTGCTCGGCTTCGACGAAGTCGAGCGCGCGCTCGAACGGTTATCGAAAGCCGCCGGTGACGGGTATCCGCCCTACAATATCGAGCGGTTGCCGGCCACCGGGCCAAAGGGCGACATGCTGCGGATCACGCTGGCGGTCGCCGGCTTCTCCGATGACGAACTCGACGTCTCGGTCGAGGATAACGAACTAGTCATCTGTGGGCGTCAGTCCGAGGAAGCCGGTTCGCGGATTTACCTCCACCGGGGCATCGCCGCGCGGCAGTTCCGCAAGGTCTTCGTTCTGGCGGAAGGCATTGAAGTCGTCGGTGCCGATCTCGCCGATGGCCTTCTCTCCATCGATCTCGCTCGTCCATCAAGCGACAGGATGGTGCGCAAGATCGAGATCAACGGGCGCGGCTGAGCCGGCCCCAAGGAGTATCGCGTCATGGAAAATACCGACAGGCAGATGATGAATCCTGAAACCTTCGCCGGCCTCGGCGGCGGCAAGGTGGCTTATGTCCGCTCCCTCAAGTCCGACCAGGCCAAAAGCCTGTTTCCCGGCCTGCCGCCGGTCGCCCCCGATTTGCAACTCTGGGCGCTGCTCGGTGCCGATGGCACGCCGATCATGCTCGCTGACAACCGCGAGGCGGTGGTCATGAACGCGCATGAGAACGACCTCGAGATGGTCAGCACCCACTAGCCTGAAAGGCAGAATCCGCTCCGCCCGCCGCCGCGATCACGCGGCGTCGGGTGTCGCCTCTTCGGTCAGCACCGCATGCAGCGCGGCCTTGTCGGTCGACGCCCGGAGCTTGTTGGCAACGCCGCCCTTGCGCAGGTGGCGCGCGATCCGGGCCAGCGCCTTGAGATGATCGGCGCCTGCGCCTTCCGGCGCCAGTAGCAGGAAGATCAGGTCGACCGGCTGGTCGTCGAGCGCCTCGAAGTCGATCGGCTTCGGCAGGCGCGCGAACATTCCGAAAATCCGGTCGAGCTCCGGCAGCTTGCCGTGCGGGATGGCGATTCCGCCACCGACGCCGGTCGAGCCGAGCTTTTCCCGCTGCAGCAAGGTCTCGAAGATCTCGCGCTCGGGCAGTTGGGTGAGCGCGGCAGCCTTCTCGGCGATCGCCTGGATCGCCTGTTTCTTGCTGTTGGCCTTGAGCGAGCCAATGACCGCTTCGGGCGCGATTAAATCGCCTAGATCCATAGCCAAAAGTCCACGATGCGTTCCTCTCTGGCGCCGTACGTCTCAACGCAGGCGGCGCCGTGGGGATCAGTCGTCGGCGGAAGTGCGCGTTGTCTTCAGGGACGGGTCGACCCAACCGATGTGGCCGTCGGGCCGGCGGTAGACGACATTGATGCCGCCATGTCCGGCGTTGCGGAACACGAAGATCGCGGCCTCGGTGAAGTCCATGGCGATAACCGCCTCGCCGACTGTCAGGGTTTCAAGATTGGTGGTTTCCTCGGCGATGATGGTGGGGCTGTAGTCCGCCGCCACTTCCTCATCCTCGTCGATGGCGGCCAGCACGTAGCTGGCGGCCGGCTCGGCGACGTCCCGCCGGTTGGCGTGGTGGTCCTTGAGCCGGCGCTTGTAGCGCCGCAGGCGCTTCTCGATTCGCTCGGCGGCGATATCGAAGCTCTTGTAGACGTCCTGCGACTGGCCGTGAGCCTGCAGGACGACACCGGTGTCGAGGTGGACGGTGCAGTCCGACTTGTAGCCCGACCCTTCGGGTTCGACCGTCACATGGCCGGTGAACCCACCGTCGAAATACTTTGCCAGCGCGTCGCTGACGCGGGAATCGACATACGTGCGAAGGGCATCGCCGATGTCCATGTTCTTTCCGGAAATCTGCAGAGTCATCGAGGCTACGAACCTTCTCCGTTGTTCCGGTTCTGACGTTTGTCAGGCCGCGACTGCGGCCCGGAGGCTCGGTTCTGCGCGCGTCGGCCAAGGCCGGATCCGCAAGCTTCCTCGAAGCCCATCGCATCCCCCGGCTCGTCGATGGGCGCACCTTCTATTGACGACCTTAGCACAAGTCAACCGATCGTAATGGGTTGGGGAAAAGCCTGTTGGCGCGGGCCGCCTCGTCCGGCTCGACCCGGCCGGGGCCTAGAGCGCGACCTGCTTGTCGCGGCGGCGCTGGACGGAGGAGGGGATCCGCAGGGCTTCGCGATACTTGGCGACCGTGCGTCGCGCGATGTCGATTCCCGCGTCGCGCAGCGTCTTGACGATCGCGTCGTCGGACAGGACCGTGTCCGGTGCTTCATCGTCGATCAGGCGCTTGATCCGGTGGCGCACCGCTTCGGCGGAATGCGAGACGCCGCCCTCCGAGGAGGCGATCGCGGCGGTGAAGAAATACTTCAGTTCGAAAACGCCGCGCGTCGTCGCCATGTACTTGTTCGACGTGACCCGCGAGACGGTCGATTCGTGCATGCCGATCGCCTCGGCGACGGTCTTGAGGTTGAGCGGCCTGAGGTGCTGGACGCCGTGGGCGAGGAAGGCGTCCTGCTGCCGCACGATCTCCGTCGACACCTTGAGGATCGTCCGCGCCCGCTGGTCGAGGCTCTTCACCAGCCATTTGGCCGTCTGCATGCACTCGGCCAGGAACTCGTCTTCCTTCTCGTTGCGGCGGCCCTTCGAAACCTTCGCATAATAGGTCTGGTCGAAAAGCACGCGCGGCAGGGTCCCGGTATTGAGCTCGACATGCCAGCCGCCGTCATTGGCTGGCCGCACCATCACGTCGGGCACCACGGTCTGCACCAGCGCATCGCCGAAACCGCTGCCGGGCTTGGGGTTCAGCGCCTTGAGCTCGGCCAGCATCTCGGCCAGGTCTTCCGCGTCGACCCCGCAGAGCTTCAGCAGCGTCGTCTGGTCCCGCCGCGCTACCAGTTCGAGATTGTCGATCAGGGTCGCCATGGCGGGGTCGTAGCGGTCGCGGTCGCGAAGCTGGATCGCCAGGCACTCGGAGAGGTCGCGCGCGCCGATGCCGGTTGGGTCGAAGCTCTGGATGGTCCGCAGCACGTCGCGGACCGTCGCCGGGCTGGCGCCGAGTTGTTCCGCGATCGTCTCGATATCGGCGCGGAAATAGCCGGCCTCGTCGATCTCGCTGATGATCGCCCCGCCGATCAGGCGGAGCGCGGGATCGGTGATGGCGAGGCCGAGCTGGTCGCCGAGATGATCGGCGAGCGTCGTCTCCGCCGCGACGAAGGCCTCGAGGTTGTAGTCGTCGGAACTGACCGTCTGGCGGCTCGGGGCGACGGCCCAGGATTCGGTGGGCAGCGCCGGCGCCGTCTCGCCGGCGGCCTGGCCGTTGTCGTCGGGAAAGACGTTGGCGAGGTCGGAGTCGAGCTTGTCCTCCATCGTCTCGCTGCCGGCGCTCGACCCGGATTCCATCCAGTCGGCGGCCTCGACCCCGTCCGCGGCCGCAGAGGGCTCGGGGGCGTCGTCGCGGGTGTCGTCACGCAGGTCCCGGCGATCGCCGCCGTCATCATCCTCCGCGCGGTCGAGCAGCGGATTGCGTTCCAGTTCCGCCTCGACATAGGCGACGAGATCGAGATTTGAGAGCTGAAGCAGCTTGATGGCCTGCATCAGCTGCGGTGTCATCACCAGCAACTGGCTCTGACGGAACTCTAACTTCTGGGATAAAGCCATTACGTGTGGGTCTACCGGGGCCGAAACTGGTCCAAGACTTGCTTGCCAGTCTCAGTCGTACCCCATCGACACGCTCGATTAAAGGCTGAATTGCTCGCCAAGGTAAAGCCGGCGGACGTCCGGGCTTTCGACGATCTCGTCGGGCCGGCCCTCGAACAGCACCTCGCCCGAGTGAATGATATAGGCCCGGTCGATCAGCCCAAGTGTCTCGCGGACGTTATGGTCGGTGATCAGGACCCCGATGCCGAGGCTGGTAAGATGCCGCACCAGCGCCTGGATATCGCCGACCGCGATCGGATCGACGCCGGTAAAGGGCTCGTCGAGCAGCATGAAGGCCGGACGGCTGGCCAGCGCCCGGGCAATCTCGGCGCGGCGGCGCTCACCACCCGACAGCGACATCGCCTGAGCCTTGCGCAGGTGGGTGATGTGGAACTCGTCGAGCAGCGCGTCGAGCTGGTCCTCGCGCTGCGCCTTGTCCGGCTCCACCACCTCGAGCACCGCCCGGATATTGGCTTCGACGGTCAGGCCGCGAAAGATCGACGCTTCCTGCGGCAGGTAGCCGATACCGAGCCGCGCCCGGCGATACATCGGCAGGCCGGTGACGTTGTGGCCGTCGAGTTCGATCGTGCCCTCGTCCGCCTTCACCAGGCCGGTGATCATGTAGAAGATCGTCGTCTTGCCGGCACCGTTCGAGCCGAGCAGGCCGACCGATTCGCCCCGCGCCACCGCGAGGCTCGCCTCGTGGACCACCCGCCGGCCGCGATAAGACTTCGCCAGCCCGCTGGCGACCAGCCAACCGCGGCCGCCCGCATCGGGTACAAGCCGCGACGGCGGCGTCTCCCCGCGGACCCGTCTGGAGCCGTTAGCCGATGACTGCTGCTTTTTGCGTCCCAGGAGGCTGGTCAGACCCAAAGCGCGAAGGTTCCTTTTGCCGCTGACCGGAGATAAGCGGTCCCGCGCCGTCTGTCGAGGTCACTGGGCCGGCTTGGTCCCGGCCGCGCTGTCGCCATCGTCTTTTTTCTTGATGGCGCCCGGGGAAAACACGCCCTGGATACGCTTGCCCGGCATCTGTTCGAGCGTCGCCTTGCCGCTCGCCATGTCGATCACCAGCCGTTCCGCGGTCATCACATTCTTTCCCTGGCTCAGCACGACATTGCCGCTCAGCGTGATGGTCTGGGCCTTGTTGTCGACCACGGCCTTGGAGCCGGTGACCGTCTGGTTGCCGGAATTGACGTAGACCGTCCCGGTCGCTTCCATGCGGGTGAAGCCGTTCGGATCCCCGCCGTCCTTGTCCGAATGCAGCCGGATGGTCGCGGCCTTCATCGTCGTGTCGCCACGGACGACGGTGACGCCCCCGGCGAAGGTCGAAATGCGTTCCTCGCCCTCTTCGACGATCTCCAGCGTATCGGCATCGACCTGGATGGCGCCGCCGGACTTCGCGGAGAAGCCCTTGAAAATATCGGTGGACTGGGCGGCCGCCGGCGCGGCAAGGAAAGCCGCCAGCAGAAGGCTGCAGGCGAGGCGCAGGGCGTGGGCCGCGGCGCTCATGACGAGCCGCCGGCGGTCGCTGTTGGGGCGTCGGCGTTGGCCGCGTCGGGGGCGGTCGTCGCTGTCCCGGTCGCTTCGCCCTCCTTGGGATCGGGCGGCGTGAAGAACACGGTCACGCCGTTCTTGAACATGACGAACTTGCCGTTGTCCCTGAATTCCATGGCGTTGGCTTCGATCTTTGCCTGAGAGGTTGTGATGGTCAGCGGCTTGCCGGTTGTCATGTGGCTCTTTTCGATGTCGACCTGGGCGTCTTCGAGATTCGCCTCGTAGCCGTTGGTTGTCTTCAGCGCGATGCCCTTCGACAGCACCATCTGCTTGGTATCGTCGTCATAGGTTCCGGTCGTCGCGGTCAGGTGCGCCGTTTCGCCGTCGTCCATCCGCAACTGCGCGACGATCTCTTCCATCGTCACGATCTTGGGATTGCCGAGGTCCTGGATGGCGCGGGCCGCACGCACTTCATAGGCGCGCTTCGTCCCGTCGAAACCGGAGATGTGGGGCGTCTGCATGGTGACGCTTTCCGATTCGACATTGATGCCGGACAGCGTGATCACCGCGTCGTCCGGCGCCGGGGCAAACTGGACGAAGCCGAGGAAGGCGAGGATGCCGACCAGCGCGATGCCGGGCAGCGCGAACTTGAGGACGCTGACCAGGCGGCTGTGACGGCGGGCGCTGGTATAGTGGCCGGCGCCGCGCTCCTGGGTCGGGTCGAAGCGGATGCGCCGCGCCGCCGCCATGCCGCTCTCGGCCACCGAGACGCGCCCGCCCGCGGTCGGCGCCGGCAGCAGCGGCGGTGAATAGGGTTCGCCGTCGTCGTCCGGGTCGGGATCGTAATCCTCGGCATACGGCCCGCCCTCAGCGCCTTCGGCGTCCCAGTCGAGCGGATCGTCAGCGTCGGAAGGGTAGGCGTCATCCGCCTCGACCGGCACGAGGTCGAGATCATAGGCCGTCCTGTCGCCATAGCCGGACGCCGCCTCGCCGTCATCGGCCGGGACATCATCCTCCGGATCGCGGGGCAGGGGATCGCCGTCGGCGGTGAAGAACGCGCGGTCCGCCGGATACTGGTCGGCCGGACTCAGCCGTCGCGGACGGCGTTCCTCGCCCTCCTCCGGGAGATCTTCATCCTTCGACTGGTAATAATAGTCGGTCATCGTTTCGGCCTGATCGAGGCGAAATATGCCAACCACATTGTGGGCTTATGGTGGCCGAACGGCAATCCGTGGTCAGCCGGGCGCGTCAATGCGCGAAAATGTCCTCTTCGGGCCATCCGGCAAGGTCGAGCAGCGCCCGCGCCGGCAGGAACATGAAGCATGCCGCGGCCAGTTCGGTGCGCCGTTCGCGGGCCAGGCGTGCGTCGAGTTTCTCTTTCAGGGCATGGAGATGGGTGACGTCCGAGGCGGCGTAGGCGAGTTGCTCGTCGCTCAGTTGCTCGGCCGCCCAGTCGGAACTCTGCGCCTGCTTCGAGATGTCGATGTCGAGGAGTTCCTTGACCAGGTCCTTGAGCCCGTGCCGGTCCGTATAGGTCCGGGTCAGCTTGGAGGCGATCTTGGTGCAGAAGATCGGCCCGGTCATCACCCCGAAGGCCTTGAACAGCATGGCGACGTCGAACCGCGCATAGTGGAAGATCTTGACGATGTCGTTGTCGGTCAGGAGCGCCGTCAGGTTGGGCGCCTCGCTCTGGCCGCGCTCGATCTGGACGATATCGGCGCTGCCGTCGCCCGGCGACAACTGGACGAGGCACAACCGGTCGCGATGGGGATTGAGGCCGAGCGTCTCGGTGTCGATGGCGACGCTGCCGCGATAGCGTGAAAGGTCGGGCAGGTCGCCCTTGTGAAACCGGATCGTCATCGGGTCGATATCATCTCCGTTCTGGCGTCCTACGCCTTACCGCACGGGCGCGCGTCCATCAAATGCGTCGACGTTTCGGCGCGATGGCGACCGGAGGCCGGCAATTCCGCCATTCTCATGGACCGATAAGCTTAAGGCCGCGATAACGAATCCATTCGATTGCCGCTCAATCTGTTTGCTTTTCGACAAACTGTTTTGACTAAAATTTTCGCCACCAAGCAACCCGCACTCTTGTCGGGACCGCCCCATGCGCCAAACCATTGTCGTCAGCCTGCTGTTGGGTGTCCTTGCCTTCGCAGTGGTCTATATTTCCGAAACGCCCGCCCGCAACAGCCGGATGGCGGCCGAGCGAGCGGCCGGCAATTCCCTCGTCACGGACGCCCGAGGGGCCGGCGGCGATCGGTTCCGCCCGGCGGACACGATGCGCGACGTTGTCGGGTCGATTGTCAAGGCCGGCAACCAGGCGCTCGAGGCGGAATCCCGCTCGATCGTCAAGGCGGCCCGACAGGATCTCGTCAGCAAGGCCGTCCGTCTCAAGCAGATCAACGCCCCGGAGGACCAGGATTACGGGGCGGCGGTTGCCCGCTACGCCCTCGCCGTCGACCCGGCCGATCCCGACGCCAATTACAGCCTCGGCCTGATCTACCGGGACGGCAACGGCGTCGCCCGCGACGATGCGTCGGCCGCCCGCCACCTGCTGACGGCCGCCGAACACGGCCACGCCCACGCCCAGCGCGCCATCGCCGAGCTCTACGAATCGGGACGCGGCGTCCGGCGCAACGCCGTCGCCGCCTATATCTGGTACGATTCCGCTGGTCTCGGCCTGCGCTCGGCGACCGAGCGGCAGGCAGCGCTGGCCCGGCGTGATCGCCTTGTCGCGCGGATGAGCGAGGCCGAACTGTCCGCGGCGACGGATCTCGCCGAAACCACCCGGCAGCGGATGGCCGAACTGTCGCCGAAGCCGACGGAAATCGGCCCCGCGATGCCCAACCAATCCACGGAAGTCCAAACCGGTCGTTGACAAGGTTTGAGGCCGCGCTTACCTATCGCCGCCGTGCCCAGGTGGCGGAACTGGTAGACGCGCACGGTTCAGGTCCGTGTGCCGCAAGGCGTGGAGGTTCGAGTCCTCTCCTGGGCACCATTCATTCCCGATCCCCGATCCGTTTCGGGGCTACCGCCCGACGATCGACGCTCCCTGATCAGAAACGCAGTTGCACCTTCATGCTGCGGCTCTTGTCGCTGGCAAGGTCGAAGGCGGCTTTGGCGTCGTCCGCCGGCATCGCCGCGCTCAGCAGCTTGCGCAAGTCGACACGCCCTGCGGCGATGAAGTCGACGGCGGTGCGGAATTCCGTATGGAAGCGGAAGGCACCGCGCAGTTCGATCTCCCTTGTCACCACGGCCGACATCGCAAGGTTGGCCTGGCCGCCCTGCCCGACACAGACGAGGGCGCCGCGCGGCCGCAGGACCCGCAGGGCCTGGATCACGGCCGCGCCGCTGCCGGATGCCTCGAACACCGCGTCGAAGGTCCCCTTGCCGCTCTCGTAGCCAGCAAGGCCGTCTGGCTGCTTGCCGGTATTGACCACTGTGTCGGCGCCCATCGCGGTGGCGAAGGCGAGCGGCTCGTCGAGGATGTCCGAAACGACGATGGTGCCCGCGCCGGCCAGCCGCGCCGCGGCGACGATCAGCACGCCGATCGGTCCCGAGCCGGTGACCAACACCGTCTTGCCGACCAGCGGTGCCGCCCGCGACACGGCATGCAGCGCCACCGCGAAGGGCTCGGCGAAGGCCGCCTCGTCGAGCGAGACATGCGAAGGCACCGCGACCGCCTGGGCTTCCTTGCAGACCAGGAGTTCGCGGAAGGCGCCCTGGACATGCGGAAAGCGCATGGCGCTTCCGTAGAAGTGCATGTCGGTGCAGTGGTTCTGCAGACCCGCCTGGCAATAGGCACACGTCCCGCAGGCAAGGCTCGGGTTGACCGCCACCTTGTCGCCGGGCCGCACCGAGGACACGCCGGGGCCGACATCGATGACGGTGCCGGCGATCTCGTGTCCGAGGATCATCGGCTCCTTCAGGCGCACGTCGCCGAAGCCGCCATTATGGTAGTAGTGGAGGTCCGACCCGCAGATGCCGCCGGCGCCGATCTGCACCTGCACCTCGCCCGGGCCGGGCGTCGGGGCGGCCACCTGGTCGACGCGCAGGTCGCCGGGCGCATGGATCACGATCGCCTTCATCTGGTTCCTTCCGGCAGGTTGACGGCCGTCGGCGGCTAGCGGCCGAACAGCCGGTTGAACAATCCGTTCCTGCGGGGCCTGTCCGACTGACGGTTGAAGAGCCGCCGGTCGGAGGAGTCGCGAATGGTGTCGGCCGTGCCGATCACCGTGGTGGTCTGCAGCGGGCCGGTTCCGGGCTTGAAGGCTTCGAGGATCGTGTCGGGGGAGCCCTCCGGCGCCACCTTGCCGGTCCTGCGGTTGATCGGGATGAGCGTCATCCCATCCGGAATCCGGAAAGGCACCGGTGCCGCGTCGACCAGCGCCATCTGCATGAATTCGGTAAAGATCGGCGCGGCCAGCCGGCCGCCGGTGGCGGTGCGTCCGAGCGACCTCGGCTGGTCGTAGCCGACGTAGACCCCGACCGCGAGATCGGGCGAGAAGCCGACGAACCATGCATCGCGGTAGTCGTTGGTGGTTCCCGTCTTGCCGGCGACCGGCCGCTCAAGCGCCTGGTAGACCGCCGTTGCTGTGCCGCGCTGGACGACGCCCTCCAGCATCGAGGTGATCTGGTAGGCGGTCATCGGATCGAGCACCTGTTCGCGGTCGTCGATGATCACCGGTTCGTCCTGTCCGGTCCATTCGGCCGCCTCGCAGCCCTCGCAGCCCCGGGTGTCGTGGCGGAAGACCGTCTCGCCGAAGCGGTTCTGGATGCGATCAATCAGCGTCGGCCGCACCGCCCGCCCGCCGTTGGCGAAGACCGAATAACCGGCCACCATCCGCATCACCGTCGTCTCGCCGGAGCCGAGCGACAGCGGCAGGTAGGGGCCGAGTTCGTCATAGACGCCGAATCGCCGCGCATATTCGGCAACAATCGGCATGCCGAGGTCCTGCGCCAGACGGACGGTCATCACGTTGCGCGATTTCTCGATGCCGGTCCGCAACGTCGACGGCCCGTAGAATTCCTTGCTGTAGTTCTGGGGGCGCCACAGCGGCTGGCCGAAGCCGGGGTCGATGGCGATCGGCGCGTCGAGGATCACCGAGGCCGGCGTATAGCCGCTGTCGAGCGCCGAGGCATAGACGAAGGGCTTGAACGACGAACCCGGCTGGCGCATCGCCTGCGTCGCGCGGTTGAACTGGCTCTCGGCGAAACTGAACCCGCCGACCATCGCCAGCACCCGGCCGGTATGTGGATCCATGACCACGAGCCCGCCGCCGACTTCCGGTATCTGACGCAGGCGATACTGGCCCGGGCTCCCCTCGGCAACCTGGGCATAGACGACGTCGCCGACCGACAGCACATCGGCCGGTGTCTTGATCGCCTTGCCCTTGCGGTCGCCGACAGCCCATTTCGCCCACTCCATCTCGGAGAAGGGGATGACCCCGGTATCGCGCTTCGGGCCGACGCGCGTCGTTCCGGGGACCAACCCCGTCCGAAGGCCGATCTCCGCCTCGGTATCGGAGACCGACAGAACCACGGCGAGACGCCATTCCGGGACATCCGACAGCGGCGAAAGCTCCGCCAGGCCGGCGCCCCAGTCGTAGCTCACGTCGATCTCGGTGATCGGGCCGCGCCATCCCTGCTCGGTGTCGAAGGCCAGCAGCCCGTCGATCATCGCCTTGCGCGCCATCGCCTGGACCTCGAGGTCGAGCGAGGTGCGCACCGAAAGACCGCCTTCGTAGAGCGCATCCTCGCCGAACATGGCGATCAGCTGGCGGCGCACGTCCTCGGCGTAATAGTCGGCGGCCAGAACCCTGTCCTGTCGCGAGCGCACAACCACCCCGAGGTCCTCCGCTTTCGCGGCCTCGCCCTCGGCTTCGGTGGCGTAGCCATTCTCGACCATCCGGTCGATCACCCAGTTGCGCCGCTCCAGCGCGCGCTGGGTGTAGCGGAAAGGGTGGTAGTTGTTCGGCGCCTTGGGCAGGGCGGCGAGATAGGCCGATTCCGACAGGGTCAGCTGGTCGAGCGATTTGTCGAAATAGGTCAGCGCCGCGGCGGCGACGCCATAGCTGCCGAGTCCGAGAAAGATGTCATTGAGATACAGTTCGAGGATCTTGTTCTTCGAATAGGTCCCTTCGATCCGCACCGCGAGGATCGCCTCCTTGATCTTGCGATCCAGGCTGCGTTCGTTGGTCAGCAGGAAGTTCTTGGCGATCTGCTGGGTGATGGTCGAGGCGCCGACCATGCGCTGGCCCGACCCGTAGGCCCGGACATTCTGGACGATGGCGCGCAGGATGCCGACATAGTCGATGCCGCCGTGAGTGTAGAAATTCTTGTCTTCCGCCGAGATGTAGGCCGCCTTCAACAGGTTCGGCACCGCCTGGATCGGCACATAGAGGCGCCGTTCACGGGCAAATTCGGCGATCAGGGTCCCGTCGGAAGCGTGGATTCTGGTGGTGACCGGCGGCTCGTAGTCCGCCAGCACGTCATAGTCGGGGAGATCGTCGACCAGGCCCGAAATGTACCAGGCGACCGCGATCGAAACGAGCAGGACCAGGGCGACGCCAATTCCAAACAGATACCCAAAGATCCGCAGCAGCATGTCGTGGGAGTTCCTGCAGTTTTTGTTCTTCTTTTGCCGATAGTTATCTGCCCCGCAGAATGAATGTCAATTCATCCTTGAGAGGCCGGTTGTTGTCTATGAATTCGACCGGATCCGCGCGATTTTCTACCCGATTTCTTGAGACAGTTTAAGTATAGTTGACTCCTGTCTCTCCCGAGACTGGACAGGGATTGTGGTGGGAATATAGCGAATCACCGCGCGGTCGCGCGCCTTCGGACGCGACCGCGTTGCGTGGGTGCCGGAGGGCGTGCCGTCCTCTTGGTGGAACGGCGTCAGACCACCAGGAAGTCGTCGGCGGAGATGTCGAGGTGCTTGTCGAGGCGGGCGAACTTGACGGCGTCGTCGCCGCCCTTGCCGTCGGCGTCGTAGCGCAGCCACCCCTTGTTCTTCTGCCACAGGACGTGGTCGTTGCCGTCGCTGGCTTTCTTGCCCGTGTTGAAGAATTTGCCTTTCAGCGCGCCGACGCCGATCCCGTCGAAGATGGCGCTGTCGAGCACGATGGTGTCGTCCCCGACCTCGAAATCCTCGATCCTGTCGGCCCACTTGTTCTTGAGCCTGGTCGAGAAACTGAACTGGTCCTCGCCGTCGCCGCCGAA
>NZ_FMXQ01000001.1:0-785000 GCF_900104485.1 Bauldia litoralis
GAGGATACGGGCGGATCGGACGAGGGGGATGGGATTTTTGTTATGCCCGGTGGGGGGGCGGGCCTGCATGTCACGTCAAGCGCGGCCATGACGGGGAGGCGCGCGACCGGATGGCCAGTCTCCTGGCGGGCGAGCGCCCCCTCCACCACCCTTCGGGTGGTCCCTCTCCTCCGTGAACGGGGGAGGATCGCGGTGGCGATGGGAGGCGTATCCGGCGATGACGGTTGGCGCCGCGGCGACCGGGCTCGTCCTCCCCTGCGAAGCGGGGGAGGAAAGCTTACACCGCCGGGCAGATGTAGTTGATGAAGGCGGTGGCGTCGAAGCGGGAGTCGAGCATGCCGTAGGTCGAGCGCCAGGGCTTGCCAAGGCGGGTTTCGACGAAGGCATCGGCGATCACCGAGGGAAAACGGCGGCGGAGCGAGGCGGCGGCGACCGTCATCGCCAGTTGCTCGGTCAGCACCCGGGCGGAGCCCTCGTCGGCCAGCGCCACCGCGGCGGCGGCGCGTAGCACGTTGAGCGTCGACTTGGCGGTGCCGCCCAGCGCGTCCTCGATGGTGGCGAGCACCGCCTCCAGCGGCTCCGAGGACTTGCGCATCACCCGCATGACCTCGAGGCACATGATGTTGCCCGGGCCTTCCCAGATGGCGTTGACCGGCGCCTCGCGATAGAGGCGCGGCAGGCGGCTTTCCTCGACATAGCCATTGCCGCCGAGGCACTCCATCGCCTCGGCGATCAACGCCGGGGCGATCTTGCCGATCCAGTATTTGGCCGCCGGCGTCATCAGCCGGGCAAAGGCGGCCTCGGCCGGATCGTTGCTGGCGCGATCGTAGGATTCGGCGAGGCGGAAGGCGAGCGCCGCCGCCGCCACCGCGTCGAGCGCCATGTCGGCCAGCACCCGGTTCATCAGCGGCTGTTCGAGCAGGACCTCGCCGAAAGCCTCGCGGTGGCGGGCATGATGGACGGCCTCGGCGACCGCGATGCGGATCAGCCCGGCCGAGCCGACCGTGCAGTCGAGCCGGGTCAGGGTCACCATGTCCTGGATGGCGGCAAGGCCCCGGCCGATCTCGCCGATCAGGAAGCCGGTGGCGCCGTCGATCTCGATCTCGGCGGTGGCGTTCGAGCGGTTGCCGAGCTTGTCCTTGAGCCGCATCAGCCGGATGGCGTTGCGCCGGCCGCCGGGCAGGAAGCGCGGCATCAGGAAACACGAAAGACCGTCGCGGGTCCGGGCGAGAATGACGAAGGCGTCGCTCATCGGCGCCGAGACGAACCACTTGTGGCCGGTGATCCGCCAGGAGCCGTCGCCAGCGTCCTCGGCGCGGGTGGTGGTCGCGGCCAGGTCGCTGCCGGCCTGCTTCTCGGCCAGCGCGACGCCGAGGGTGACGCCCTTCTTGTCCTGCATCGGCCGCGCGGCGGAATCGTACTGGCGCGAGCGGATCTTCGGCAGCCACTGGCCGGCAAGATCCGGCGCATGGGCAAGGGCCGCGACCGCCGCATTGGTCGCGGAAATCGGCCCGAGGTGGCCGGCCTCTGCCTGCACGGTCATGAACAGGCGAGCCGCCCGGGCGAGCGAGCGGACGCTCGATTCGGCATCCGTCGCGTCCCAGGTCGAGGAATGGACGCCGGCGGCTATGCTCCGCCTCATCAGCGCGTGCCAGGCGGGATGGAACTCGACGACATCGATCCGCGCACCGTTCGGGTCGAACGGCTTCAGGACCGGCGGGCTGGCATTGGCGATGCGGCCGAGCTCGAAGGTTTCCGGCGTTCCCCAGACCTGGCCATGGGTGACCAGCTGGTCGATGACAGCATTCGGGATCCCCTCGACCAGCGCGGCAAGCGCCGGGTCGGACGTGAACAGGTTGATGCCCGACAGAGGTGGCGACTGGTTGACCACCTCATGCGTTTCGACGGTCGAATTCAATGGAAACTCCCGCCCCGCAGCGGCAAGCCGCGATTCGCTGTGGGTAGCTTACCATGACGCCCCAACCGCCGCTTGCCCGCGCGGCCGACTCTGCCTATAGGACTGGCTTTAATGAACGCGCCCCCTCCCCCGACCGCAATTGCCCTTCCGAACCGGCATCTGTTGGGAATCGAGGGAATGTCCGCCGCCGAGATTCTGGCGCTGCTCGACCTGGCCGAGGAAGCCGTCGAGGTCAGCCGCCAGATCGAGAAGAAAAAGACGGTGCTGCGCGGCCGCACCCAGATCAACCTCTTCTTCGAAGCTTCGACACGGACGCAATCCTCCTTCGAGCTTGCCGGCAAGCGCCTCGGCGCCGACGTGATGAACATGGCGGTCGCCAATTCGGCGGTGAAGAAGGGCGAGACCCTGATCGACACGGCGATGACGCTGAACGCCATGCGGCCGGATATCCTCGTCGTCCGCCACCATGCCGCCGGCGCCGTCGAACTGCTGGCCCAGAAGGTCTCCTGTTCGGTGATCAATGCCGGCGACGGCGTCCACGAGCACCCGACCCAGGCGCTGCTCGACGCGCTGACCATCCGCCGCCACAAGGGCGCCATCGACCAGTTGACGGTGGCGATCTGCGGCGACATCGCCCACAGCCGGGTGGCGCGGTCGAACATCCTGCTGCTCAACGCGCTCGGCGCCCGGGTCCGCGTCGTCGGTCCCTCGACGCTGCTGCCGACCGGCATCGAGCGGCTCGGCGTCGACGTCTTCACCGACATGCGGTCCGGGCTGGCGGACGCCGATATCGTCATGATGCTCCGCCTGCAGCGCGAGCGGATGGAGGGCAGCTTCGTCCCCTCGGTCCGCGAATATTTTCATTTCTTCGGCCTCGACGAGGCCAAGCTCGCCTGGGCCAAGCCCGACGCGCTGGTCATGCATCCCGGCCCGATGAACCGCGGCGTCGAGATCGACTCGGCGGTCGCCGACGGCCGCCGCAGCCTGATCGGCGAGCAGGTCGAGATGGGTGTCGCCGTCCGCATGGCGGTGCTGGAGGCGCTGGCCGCGCACCTGCCCAATGCTTGAGATGACCCGCGACGCAACCGGCGGACGCCGGGGCAACGACGACCGGCCGATCGTCTTCGAGAATGCCCGGGTCATCGACCCGTCGCGCGACCTCGACGAGACCGGCGTCGTGGTCGTCGCCGACCGGCGGATCGTCGCCGCCGGCAAGGATGTGCGGACGGCCCGGCCGAGCGACGCCGAGGTGGTCGACTGCCGTGGCGCCATCGTCGCGCCGGGACTGGTCGACATGCGGGTCTTCGTCGGCGAACCCGGCGCCGAGCACCGCGAGACCTTCGCCTCGGCCGGACAGGCGGCCGCCGCCGGCGGCGTCACCACCATCGTCACCATGCCCGACACCGATCCGGTGATCGACGACGTCGCGCTGGTCGATTTCATCAGCCGCCGCGCGCTGGCCGAGACCGCGATCCGCGTCCACCCGATGGCGGCGCTGACCAAGGGCCTGGCAGGCGGCGAGATGACCGAATTGCGCCTGCTCGGCGAGGCCGGCGCGGTCGGCTTCACCGACGGCCGACGCACCGTCACCAACCCGGCGCTGATGCGGCGCGCCCTCACCTATGCCCGCGACTTCGGCGCGCTGATCGTCCAGCACGCCGCCGACCCGGACCTTGTCGGCAAGGGCGTCATGAACGAGGGCGAGGTGGCGACCCGCCTCGGCCTTGCAGGGATCCCGCGGGAAGCCGAAATCGTCATCCTCGAACGCGACATCCGGCTCGCCGCGCTGACCGGCGGGCGCTACCACGCCGCGCTGATCTCCTGCGCCGAGTCGCTGGAAGTCGTGCGCGCCGCCAAGGCCAGGGGCCTTGCCGTCACCTGCGGCGTCTCGGTCAACCACCTGACGCTGAACGAGAACGACATCGGTTCCTACCGGACCTTCTTCAAGCTGTCGCCGCCGCTGCGCCACGAGGACGACCGCAAGGCGATGGTCGCGGGCCTGGCCGACGGGACGATCGACGTCGTGGTGTCGAGCCATGACCCGCAGGATGTCGAGACCAAGCGCCATCCCTTCGCCGACGCGGCCGACGGCGCCGTCGGCCTCGAGACGCTGCTGCCGGCGGCGCTCCGGCTCTTTCATGACGAGAGCATCGACCTTGTCGCCCTGTTCCGGGCGCTGGCGACGCGGCCGGCCGAACTGCTCGGCCTCGAGGTCGGGCGGCTGGCGCCGGGGGCGCCCGCCGATCTCATCGTCGTCGATCCCGACATGCCCTGGGTGCTCGACCCGGACCTGTTGCGCTCGCGCTCCAAGAACACCGCCTTCGACGGCGCCCGCTTCTCCGGCCGGGTGCTGCGCACCCTTGTTGCCGGGCGGACTGTCTACGAATACGCTGCCGGCTGATTTTCAATCGCGGACGCCGTCATGCCGACCAGTTTGACTATCCTCGCGGCGCTCGCCATCGGCTACCTGCTTGGCTCGATTCCCTTCGGCCTGATCCTCACCCGCTTCTCCGGGCTCGGCGACGTGCGCGCCATCGGGTCCGGCAATATCGGCGCCACCAACGTCCTGCGCACCGGGCGCAAGGACGTTGCCGCCGCGACGCTGGTCGCCGATATCCTCAAGGGCACCATCGCCGTCCTGGTCGCCGGCGCCCTGTTCGGCTTCGGCTCGGACGGCGCCATGGTCGCCGGGCTCGGCGCCTTCCTCGGCCACATCTTCCCGGTCTGGCTCAAATTCAAGGGCGGCAAGGGCGTCGCCACCTATCTCGGTGTGCTCCTCGGCCTCGCCTGGCCGGCGGCGCTGGCCTTCGCGGTGATCTGGGCTGCGACCGCCTGGTTGACCCGCTTCTCCTCGCTCTCGGCCCTCGTCGCCAGCCTGCTGACCCCGCCGGTGATGATCCTGCTGCTCGGCGAGAACCGCATCGGCGGCCTCTTCGTCGTCCTGACCATCATCCTGTGGTGGCGGCATGCGGAGAATATTCGCCGGCTGATCGCACGAACCGAAAGCCGGATCGGCGGCGGCAAGGGCGCATGACCCCGGCGGGCCGCGGTATCCGGCTCGACGACGACCAGCGGCTGGCCTGGCTCCGCCTGATCCGCAGCGAGAATATCGGTCCCGTCACCTTTCGCGACCTGATCAACCATTTCGGCAGCGGGCTGGCGGCGATCGCCGCGGTGCCGGACCTCGCCCAACGCGGCGGGCGACGGATCCGGCTCTGCTCGATCGAGGACGCGGAACGCGAACGCGACGGGCTGGCGCGCATGGGGGCGCGGCTGGTGGCGATGGGCGAGAGTGACTACCCGCCCCTCCTCCGCCACCTCCCCGACGCGCCGCCGCTGATTACGGTGCGCGGCGACGCCGCCTGCCTCACCCGGCCGGCCGTCGCCATCGTCGGCTCACGCAATGCCTCCGTCGCCGGGCGCAAGTTCGCCGCCCAGATCGCCGCCGGACTCGGCCAGGCAGACTATGCGGTGGCCTCCGGCCTCGCCCGTGGCATCGACGCCGCCGCCCATGCTGCCGCGATCGACACCGGGACGATCGCGGTGCTCGCCGGCGGCCTCGACCAGCTCTACCCGCCGGAGAATATCGACCTGGCCGAGCGCATCGTCGCCGCCGGCGGCGCCCATGTCAGCGAAATGCCCTATGGCTGGAGCCCGCGCGCCCGCGATTTCCCGCGCCGCAACCGGATCATCTCGGGACTGTCGCTGGGGGTCGTGGTGATCGAGGCGGCGACCCGCTCGGGCTCGCTGATCACCGCCCGCCGCGCCGCCGACCAGGGGCGAGTGGTCTTCGCGGTGCCGGGATCGCCGCTCGATCCGCGCGCCGCCGGCTCCAACCGGCTGATCAAGGACGGCGCGACGATGGTCACCGACCTCGACGACATCCTCTCCGAACTCGGGCCGATGCGCGACCGCACCCCGGCCCCGATCGAGATCGCGGAAGAAGCGGCCGACGACGAGCCACGCCCCGCCGACGTCGCCGACGACGAGCGCGCCGCGATCCTGTCGGCGCTCGGGCCGACACCGGTCGAGATCGACGAGATCATCCGCTTCACCGGCGGGCGACCGGCGGTGGTCCATCTCGTCCTGCTCGAACTGGCGCTGGCCGGTCGTCTCGAACGCCACCCCGGCCAGCGCGTGTCGCTGACCTGACGGTCAGCCCGTCTGGCCGTCGTCGTGGCGCCTGGCTTCCGCCGCGGCATCGTCCTCGACCATGCGCAGCAGGAAAGCGAGGAAGCCCAAGCCCGATCCCGATGCGAGCCGCCGCAGTTCCCGCGCCATGGATTCTATGTAACGTGCCGATTCTCCCGGATCCGGCACCGATTCCACGCCCTTGATCGTCATTCTGCCCCCACCCAAGTAAATTACACAACCTATGCTTGTGTAATTTACATAGTATAACTATACCGCTAGGACTTCGGCAAGACAGGTGCACGCCTGACTTTCAGCGTATTCGCCGGTCAGGTTCGGCCCCGTGTCACGCCATCGATTGACACGCCGAGGCGATTCTCGGATTGTCCCGCCGCCTCGGTCGAGCAGCCGACACCCTTACAACGTCGCTGCAGCGACCCCACCTAATCGCCCCGAGTAGAACGAAAGCCTCGTCACGGCATCCATGAATATCGTCATCGTCGAATCGCCCGCCAAGGCAAAAACCATCAACAAATACCTCGGTTCCGACTACGAGGTATTTGCTTCCTATGGCCACGTTCGCGACCTTCCGTCGAAGAACGGCTCGGTCGATCCCGACGAAGACTTTGCCATGAGCTGGGCGGTCGACGGCAAGTCGAGCAAGCGCCTGGCCGACATCGCCAAGGCGGTCAAGGGCGCCGACCGGCTGATCCTCGCAACCGATCCGGATCGCGAGGGAGAGGCGATTTCCTGGCACATGCTCGAGGTGCTGCGCGCCAAGAAGGCGCTGACCGACAAGCCGGTCCAGCGGGTGGTGTTCAACGCGATCACCCGCGACGCGGTGCTCGACGCGATGAAGCATCCCCGCGAGATCGACGCCGACCTGGTCGACGCCTACCTCGCCCGCCGCGCCCTCGACTACCTCGTCGGCTTCACCCTGTCGCCGGTGCTGTGGCGCAAGCTGCCCGGCGCCCGCTCGGCCGGCCGCGTCCAGTCGGTGGCGCTGCGCCTGGTCTGCGACCGGGAGAACGAGATCGAGATCTTCGTCCCGCGCGAATACTGGTCGGTCGCGGTGACGCTTGAGACCGTGGCCAACGCCCAGTTCGTCGCCCGGGTCGTCAATTTCGACGGCAAGCGGATCACCCGCCTCGACATTCCCGACGAGACCATGGCCCGCCGCGTCGAGACCGCGCTGAAGGCCGGCGACTATCGCATCGCCTCGATCGAGGCCAAGCCGGTCCGCCGCAATCCGCCGCCGCCCTTCACCACCTCGACCCTGCAGCAGGAGGCCTCGCGCAAGCTCGGCTTCTCCTCCGCCCGCACCATGCAGGTCGCCCAGCGGCTCTACGAGGACGGCCGCATCACCTATATGCGAACCGACGGCGTCGACGTGGCGCCCGAGGCGCTCGCCGCGACCCGCGCGACGATCGGCAAGGATTTCGGCCCGCGCTACGTCCCCGAGCAGGCTCGCCACTACAAGGTCAAGGCCAAGAACGCCCAGGAGGCGCATGAGGCGATCCGCCCGACCGACCCGTCGACCTCCCCGGCTTCGCTGCGCTCGCTCGAGGCCGACCAGGCGCGGCTCTATGAGCTGATCTGGAAGCGGCTGCTGGCCAGCCAGATGGCGGCCGCCGAGATCGAGCGCACCACGGTCGAGATCGAGGCCGGCGGCGGCGACAAGGTCGGCCTGCGCGCCACCGGGCAGGTGATCCGCTTCGACGGCTTCCTCACCCTCTACCAGGAGGGTCGCGACGAGGAATCCGACGAGGACGACGCCAACCGGCTGCCGCCGATGACGGAAGGTGAGAACCTGAGCGAGCGCGGCATCGCCG
Source organism: Bauldia litoralis (assembly GCF_900104485.1). Classification (GTDB taxonomy): domain Bacteria; phylum Pseudomonadota; class Alphaproteobacteria; order Rhizobiales; family Kaistiaceae; genus Bauldia; species Bauldia litoralis. The sequence goes on from NZ_FMXQ01000001.1 coordinate 7,882, forward strand.
TCGACCAGCATTTCACCGAGCCGCCGCCGCGCTACACCGAGGCGACGCTGATCAAGAAGATGGAAGAGCTCGGCATCGGCCGGCCGTCGACCTATACCTCGACGCTGTCGGTGCTGCGCGACCGCGACTATGTCCGCCTCGAGAAGCGCCAGTTGATCCCCGAGGACAAGGGCCGGCTGGTCACCGCCTTCCTGTCGAGCTTCTTCAAGCGCTACGTCGAGTACGATTTCACCGCCGAGCTTGAGGAGAAGCTCGACAAGATCTCCAACGGCGACATCGCCTGGAAGGACGTGCTGCGCGAGTTCTGGAACCAGTTTTCCGCCGATGTCGGCGACACCAAGGACCTGCGCGTCTCGGAGGTGCTGGAGGCGCTGAACGAGCTTCTCGCCCCGCATGTCTTCCCGAAGCCGGCCGATGGCGGCGACCCGCGCCAGTGCCCCTCCTGCGCCACCGGCAAGCTGTCGCTGAAACTTGGCAAGTTCGGCGCCTTCATCGGCTGCTCGAACTATCCCGAGTGTCGCTTCACCCGCCAGTTGGCGACCAATGGCGAGAATGGCGACTCTGCCGAACTGGGCGCCGACGGCGTCCGTGAGCTTGGCCAGGATCCGGAGACCGGCCTTGCCGTGACGGTGCGCACCGGCCGCTTCGGCCCCTATCTCCAGCTTGGCGAGCCGACCGAGGAGGAGAAGAAGCCGAAGCGCGCCAGCCTGCCCAAGGGCTGGAGCCCGGCGACCATCGAGCTCGAACAGGCGCTGTCGCTGCTGGCGCTGCCGCGCGAGGTCGGGCTGCACCCCGAGACCAATACGGTGATCACCGCCGGCATCGGCCGCTACGGTCCTTTCGTCCTCCACGACGGCACCTACGCCAATCTCGACTCGGTCGACGAGGTCTTCTCGGTCGGTCTCAACCGCGCGGTCTCGGTGCTTGCCGAGAAGCGGGCCGGCGGCGGTCGCGGCCGTGGCCGGGCGACGCCGAAGGCGCTCAAGACACTCGGCGATCACCCGACCGCCGGCGGCGCCATCACCGTGCGCGACGGCAAGTACGGCCCCTATGTCAACCACGGCAAGATCAACGCCACCCTGCCCAAGGACGTGCCGCCGGAAGAGGTGACGATGAACGTCGCCCTCGAACTGCTGGCGGCCAAGGCCAAGAAGGGCGGCGCCAAGCCGAAGGCGACCAAGGCCAAGACGACAAAGGCCAAGACCACCAAGGCGAAGACCGCCACCAAGGCCAAGGCGACCAAGGCGAAAGCCAAGCCCAAGGCCGACGCCGCCGAGCCCGCCGCCAAATCGAGCTGACATTGGCGAAGAAACCGACCAGCGCAACCAGGACGGAGCGGCCCTTTCCGACCCGCGAGGAAGTCCTCGCCTTCATCGCCGAGAATCCCGGCGAGTCGGGCAAGCGCGAGATCTCGCGCGCCTTCGGCATCAAGGGCGCCGACCGCATTCCGCTGAAGGCGCTGCTCAAGGACCTCGCCGAATCCGGCGCCATCGACAAGCGGCGCGGCAGCCTGATCCGCTCAGGCGACCTGCCGCCGGTGACCGTGCTCGAGGTGACCAGCCGAGACCGCGACGGCGAACTGACCGCCGAGCCGGCCGAGTGGTTCGAGGAACAGGGGCCGGCGCCGAAGGTGCTCGTCGCCCGGGGCCACGGCAAGGGACCGACCGCCGGGGCCGGCGACCGGATTCTCGCCCGGCTGTCGAAGGAAGGCGCTGGCGAAGGCTACGCCTATACCGCCCGGATCATCAAGCTGCTGGCAGCCAAGCCGGCGACCGTGCTCGGCGTCTATCGCGAGACGCCGCGCGGGCCGCAACTCGAACCGGTGGACCGCAAGCAGAAGGCGCTGGAAATCGAGCGCGACGGGATCAAGGGCGCGAAGGACGGCGACCTCGTCTCGGTCACCGTGTCGCGGCGCGGCCGCTACGGCATGGACCTCGCCCGCGTCACCGAGGTGATCGGCTCGATGCGGAACGAGAAGGCGGTCAGCCTGATCGCCATCCTGTCGCACGACATCCCGCATGTCTTTCCCGACGACGTGATCGCCGAGGCGGACAAGGCGAAGCCGGCGACGATGAAGGACCGCGAGGACTGGCGCGACCTGCCGCTTCTCACCATCGACCCGGCCGACGCCAAGGACCACGACGACGCCGTCCACGCGGTTGCCGACGACGACCCGGACAATGCCGGCGGCTTCGTCGTCACCGTCGCCATCGCCGATGTCGCCGCCTATGTGACGCCGGGCTCGCCGCTCGACCGCGAGGCGCTGGTCCGCGGCAATTCGGTCTACTTCCCCGACCGCGTCGTGCCGATGCTGCCGGAGCGGATCTCCAACGACCTCTGCTCGCTACGCGAGGGCGAGGACCGGCCGGCGCTCGCCGTGCGCATGGTCTTCTCCGAAGACGGCCGCAAGCTTAGCCACCTCTTCCACCGGGTGATGATGCGCTCGGCCGCCAAGCTTTCCTATGCCCAGGCCCAGGATGCCTTCGACGGCAAGACAATTGACGCCGACCGCCGCGTCACCGATGCGCTCGGCGTGTTGTGGGACGCCTACATGGCGCTGCGCCGCGGACGCGACGACCGCAGCCCGCTGGAACTCGACCTGCCGGAGCGGCGGCTGGTGCTCGGCAAGGACGGTTCGATCGAGCGCATCATCGTGCCCGAGCGGCTGGAATCGATGCGGCTGATCGAGGAATTCATGATCCAGGCGAATGTCGCCGCCGCCGAGACGCTCGAAGCCAAGAAGTCGCCGCTGGTCTACCGCATCCACGACGCGCCCTCGCTGGCCAAGCTCGAGGCGCTGCGCGATTTCCTCCGCTCGATCGACATGACCTTTCCGAAGGGCGGCAATCTGCGGCCGTCGAACTTCAACCAGATTCTCAGCCGGGTCCGGGACACCGAGCACGACCACCTGCTGCACGAGGTGGTGCTGCGCACCCAGAGCCAGGCCGAATATCACCCGGAGAATATCGGCCATTTCGGCCTCAACCTGCGCCGCTACGCGCATTTCACCTCGCCGATCCGCCGCTATGCCGACCTCATCGTCCACCGGGCGCTGGTCGGCGCGCTGAAGCTCGGCGCAGGCGGGCTGCCGAAGGGCATCGAGGCGGACCTGCCGGAGATCGCCGCGCAGATCTCGGCGGCCGAGCGCCGCGCCATGGCGGCCGAGCGCGACACCGTCGACCGGCTGGTGGCGCACTGGCTGGCCGACCGGGTCGGCGCGACCTTCACCGGCCGCATCGCCGGCGTCACCCGGGCCGGGCTGTTCGTCAAGCTCGACGAGACCGGCGCCGACGGCTTCGTGCCGATGCGTTCGCTCGGCTCGGACTATTTCCATTTCGACGAGGCGCGCCGCGCCGTGATCGGCCAGCGCACCGGCGAGACCCACCGGCTTGGCGACTCCGTCGAGGTCAAGCTGGTCGAGGCGGTGCCGCTTGCCGGGGCGCTGCGCTTCGAACTGCTGAGCGAGGGCAAGGTTACCGCGAAGAAGGACCGCCCGGCCGACACCCGCACGCCCGGACGCAACAAGGTCGGGCGGGCAAAGCCCGGCCGTGGCAAGACCAAGGGCAAGGCGAAGGCCGGCAAAGCCGGCGGCAAGGCAGCGCGCGGCAAGCGCCGCTGATCGCCGCGACATATTGGTTGGCCGGCTTGATCGGCATTGGCGATCGGCCTACTTTTCAGGCCATGGAAAACACTGAACAAAGCCATGTCTGGCAAGCGAGCGCCGAGTTGAACGATCTCGGCCTGCCGAAGCGCCCGGCCGTGCAGGCGATGAAGCGCGGCTTCTTCTGCCGCTGCCCGAACTGCGGCGAGGGCGCGCTGTTCAATCGCTATCTCAAGTCCGTGCCTGAATGCGCTCAGTGCGGCGAGGACCTCAGCCACCACCGCGCCGACGACGCACCGCCCTATTTCACCATCATGATCGTCGGCCACATCGTCGTGCCGCTCATGCTGGCGGTTTTCCTGGTGACCGAGTGGTCGAACCTGACCCATATGGCGGTCTGGCTGCCGCTGACGCTGGCGATGACCCTGCTGCTGCTGCAGCCGGTCAAGGGCACGATCATCGGCCTGCAATGGGCGCTTTACATGCACGGCTTCGACACGCGCTCGGATCCCGACGCGATGCCGGAAGGCTACCTCCCCCGCGAGGCGTCCGCCGAGGGCGTGTAGGACGTCTCAGGTTGAGCCGTTAGGCGGGCCCGTTCCTGTCTGGCAAACCGGCGCGCGACCACCACGCACACGATGACGGCGACCGTGACCGCCACCATCGTCCAGGTGACAGTCTCGTGCAGAAGCGCCGCCGCAAGCGCCAGCCCGAAGAAGGGTTGCAGCAACTGCAGCTGGCCGACGGCGGCAATGCCGCCCTGGGCAAGGCCGCGATACCAGAACACGAAACCGATCAGCATGCTGAAGAGCGACACATAGGCCAGGCCAAGCCATGCCGGCAGCGTGACGCCTGTGAACGTCTGCGGCATGGTGAGGACCGTCAGCGGGATCATCACCGGGAGCGACAGGACAAGCGCCCAGGAGATGACCTGCCAGCCGCCAAGGGTGCGGGACAGCCTGGCGCCTTCGGCATAGCCCAGGCCGCAAACGACAATGGCCGCAAGCATCAGGGCATCTCCGGTCGGCGAGGCGGACGCCCCCTGTGTGAGGGCGAAGCCCGCCACCAATGCGCTGCCCAGGGTCGAGAAGATCCAGAATGCAGGCCTCGGCCGCTCGCCGCCGCGCACCACGCCGAAGATCGCCGTCGACAATGGCAGCAGGCCGATGAAGACGATCGAATGCGCCGAGGTGATGTGCTGGAGCGCAAGCGCGGTCAGCAGCGGAAAACCGACGCTTACACCGAGTGCCACGATCACCAGCGAGACGAGGTCGCTGCGCCCGGGCCGCTTCTGCCTGAACACAAACAGGAGAAAAACCGCGAGCCCCCCGGCGATCGTTGCCCGCGCGACCGTGAGGAATACCGGGTCGAATTGCATCACGGCGACGCGCGTCGCCGGAAGCGATGCGCTGAAGATCACCACCCCGATCAATCCGTTGATCCAGCCGCTTGTCACCCGGTCCATTAGACGCTCCCTCTTTCTCCTCTGGTTGTCGGCGGCAACGTCTGGCCCGGCCAGTGACAATCCGATACAGTTTGACCAAACTGTTATGACATCGGATTCAATACGGATGAGTGGCGACACAAGCGGCGGAACCCGTGTGGCAATGGTCATGGCGGCGATCCGCCGACGCATTGCCGGGCGGAGCCTGACGCCCGGCGACAAGTTGCCGTCGATCCGGTCCTGCGCCGCGACCATGCAGGTATCGGCCTCCACGGTGGTCGAGGCCTATGATCGGCTCGTGGCCGAAGGGATCATCCGGTCCCGCCCGGGATCCGGGTTTTACGTCGCCAGCCAGACGGCTCCCCTGGCGCTGTCCGAGGTGGGGCCGAAGCGCGACCGGGCAATCGATCCGTTCTGGGTTTCACGCCAGTCGCTGGAAGCCGGGAGCACCGACCTGATGCCGGGGTGTGGCTGGTTGCCGCCCTCCTGGCTGCCGGAAGACGCCATGCGCCGCGCGCTCCGGACCGTGTCGCGGGGCGACGTGTCGACGCTGGCGGATTATGGCACGCCGCTCGGGCTACCCCCCTTGCGCCAACTCATCGCCCGGCGCATGGCGGATCACGGCATCGATGCCTCGCCCGACCAGATCATGCTCGCCGAATCCGGAACGCAGGCGCTCGATCTCCTGTGTCGACTCCTGCTGGAACCGGGCGACACGGTGCTGGTCGACGATCCCTGCTATTTCAACTTCCATGCACTGCTGCGCGCGCATCGGGCCCGTCTCGTCAGCGTCGCCTACACGCCGTCCGGTCCAGACGTTGAGCACTTCGCCCAGGTTCTCGATACGCATCGTCCCCGCCTCTACATCACGAACTCGGCCGTTCACAATCCGACCGGCGCCACCCTTTCGCCGGTCACCGCGCATCGTGTGTTGAAGCTTGCCGAGCAATTCGGCCTGACCATCGTCGAGGACGATATCCTTGCCGATTTCGAGCACGCCCCCGCCTCCCGTCTCGCCGCCTTCGACGGGCTCGACCGCGTGATCCATATCGGCAGCTTCTCCAAGACACTGTCGGCCTCGGCACGCTGCGGCTTTATCGCCACGCGTCCCGACTGGATCGAAGGATTGACCGACCTCAAGATCGCCACGTCCTTCGGTGGCGGGCGCCTGACCGCCGAACTGGTCTTCAACATCCTGCGGGACCCGAGCTATCGGAAATACATCGAAGCGCTGCGCGTCCGGCTGTCCCGCGCCATGGGCGAGGTGATCGGCCGGCTGAAGTCGGTTGGCATCGAGCCTTGGCTCGAACCCCAGGCCGGGATGTTCCTTTGGGCGAAATTGCCCGACGGAATCGATGCGGCGGCGGTCGCCCGGAAAGCCCTGTCGCGGGACGTCGTTCTCGCCCCGGGCAACGCTTTCAGCCTGTCGCAATCGGCGATTGCGGATTCTTGCGCTTCAACGTTTCGCAATCCCGCGACGACCGCGTCTTCGAGGTCCTGCGACAGGCAATCGACCGGACGACATGACAGGACGTTGGATCATTGCGCCATCAGGCGTCGCCGCGAGACGGCGCCTTTTCCTTTCGATCCGCGGAGAATCGGGGGTAGCATTCCACCACGCGAGGATACATCATCCGCACAGGCTCCAGACGGGGCTTCCTGCAACGCTCCAAGCCGGGGCTCGACAATCGGGGAGTTCCCCATGAGCGAAGTCTCGAAACGGGTCGCCGCGGCCGATGCCGCCTTTCGGCCGATCGCCGATTTCTATTTCCGCTCGCGCTATGCCGACCGCCGCTTCGCCGAGGGCATTTCCGACTTCACCTTCGGCAATCCCCACGAGATGCCGCTGGATGGCATCGTCGACGCCTTGCGCGACCGCGCGATGCCGCATGACAAGAACTGGTTCGCCTACAAGACCAGCGAGGACGAGCCGCGCGCATTCCTGGCGGAACGGATGTCGGCGGAACTCGGCCTCGCCTTCGAGCCCGAGGACATCGCCCTGACGCCGGGCGCCTTCGCCGCGCTGTCGGTGGCGATGCGCCTGGTGCTCGACGCTGGCGACGAGGCGATCTTCTCAGAGCCGGCTTGGTTCTGCTACGAGCCGATGCTGGAAGCCGCCAACGCGGTCTCGAAGAAGGTGATGCTGACGCCCGGAACATTCGATCTCGATCTCGACGCGATCGACGCGGCGATTACGCCGAAGACCCGGATGGTCATCGTCAACACCCCGCATAATCCGACCGGCCGGATCTACGACCGCGAGACCCTGGCCGCCCTCGCCGACCTGCTCGACCGCGCCTCGGCCCGGATCAACCGGCGCATCTTCCTGATCTCCGACGAGCCCTACCGACGGCTGCGCTTCGACGATCGCGACTTCGTCAGCCCGGCCGCGGTCTACCCCTGGACCTTCATCGTCTACAGCTATGGCAAGGTGCTGCTGGCGCCGGGACAGCGGCTTGGCTATCTCGCCGCATCGCCGCTGATGCCCCGCGCCGACCGCGACACGCTGCGCGAGGCGTTCTTCCCGGCACAGATGGCGCTCGGCTGGGTCTTCCCCAACGCGCTGATGCAATACGCCATCCCCGACCTCGAGGGCCTGACCATCGACACCGCGGCGCTCGCCCGCCGCCGCGACACGCTGATGGCGACGCTCAAGGCGTCCGGCTACGACGTGGTGACGCCGGAAGGCACCTTCTACCTGTTCAGCCGCTGGCCGGCCGGCGGCATCAACGATCCGTGGAACGCGCTGGCCGACCGCGACGTCTTCGTCATGCCCGGATCGATCCTCAACGCGCCGGACCATTTCCGCATCAGCCTGACCGCCTCCGACGCGATGGTCGAGCGGTCGCTGCCGGCCTTCCGCGAGGTTGCTCAGTCCGGCTGACGGACGGGATTGGCGATCGCGTAGACCGCGCCGCCGGTCGCGAACTGGGAGTCCGGCGCCGTGATGAAGAGCTGCGCCTCGTCGGCCGACAGCGCCATGCTGGTGACGAAGGCGTTGGGGACGGGGATCGTGGCGAGGTGGGCGCCGCCGGCATCGACGACGACCAGCCGGCCGCCGCCATATTCGGCGATGTAGAGATTGCCGCGCCGATCGACGGCGAGCCCATCCGGTCCGACTTCCCAGCCGCGCTCCGCGTCGCTGCCAACAAGATCGTCCAGCCTCAGGAAGACGCGCCGGCCTGAAAGGCTCCCGTCTCCGGCGACGTCGAAGGCCAGGACATTGCGCGACAGGTGTTCGGAAACGAAGAGCGTGCCACCGTCCGGGGAAAGCGCGACGCCGTTGGCGTAGTGGATGTCCTCCGCGACGCGGCTGAGACGTCCGTCCCGGTCGAGATGGAGGATCGCCCCGGTCGCCGCCGCCCGGGGCGCGAAACGGCCGGAGGAGGAGAAATAAAGCCCGCCCCTGCCGTCACTCGTCGCCGCGTTGGGGTTCGGAAACCCCTGCCCGGTCTCGTCCGCATCGATCAGGCCGAGCGTCTCCCCGTCGAGGCCGATGCGGGCGAGCAGTTCCTCGCGGTGGCAAAGGACGATCAGTTCGTCCGCCGCCCAGGCGGCCACCGTGGTCGGCAGGCAGCCGGGGCGCGACCACAGGACGGTGTTCGACACCCCGTCCCAGGCCATGACCCGGTCGCTGCCCATCTCGGCGTAATAGAGCGTGCCGTCGCGGACCAGCGGACCCTCCGGATAGACGGAATCGGGATTGACGACGGTCAGCGCCCCGGCTGCGGCGAGGCTGACGGCCATCGCCAGGACCACCGCAAGCGACAGCCCGGCAACCACGGAATCACCAAGTCGCGCCATCGGGAAGCCTTTCAACGCAGGAAAGCTTGACTTTCGACCCGCCGCTCGTAGTTTGGCGGCCAAATCGCCGAAGGGATAATTCAATGGCCAAGGCCACCACCATCAAGATCAAGCTCGTCAGCTCGGCTGACACGGGCTTCTACTATGTCACCAAGAAGAATACCCGGACCAAGACCGAAAAGCTGGCGATGAAGAAATACGATCCCGTCGCCCGCAAGCACGTCGAATTCCGGGAAGCCAAGATCAAGTAACTGGCTTCCCTCGGAACCGGAACGAAAAAAGGCACCGCCATCGGCGGTGCCTTTTTCTTTGGCCGATTAGTGGCCGGTCCAGAACGGGCTTGTACGAGGAGGCCACTCACTCCGTTCTGGAACCGGCCGACCCCACGGACCCAGGAGATGCGGCGGACCTGAGCACTCCGCAGGGTTTCGCAAACAACAATGTGCCCCGCCTTGTCCGCAACTCATGCGTGCTGCAGCGCAGCTACTGCGGGGGCCGGGCGGGACCGACACCCCGGAACTTATCCTCCGACAGCTCTGAATTGAACTAATTTCGAAGGGTCGACCGGAAAAGGTCCACCTTTAGTAAAGTGTTATCGTTAAATTTTGGGCGCGTTGCCCGATGGCGCGGTCACGCCGCGGCTGCGGCGACCCGGTTGCGACCGTCGCGCTTGGCCCGATAGAGCGCCTCGTCGGCGCGTTTCATCAGCAATTCCGGCGTGTCAGCGCGGGATTCCAGCGAACTGACGCCGATCGAGACAGTGATATCGAGCGATACGCCATTCGCCATGTGGAAGGATTCGCCGGCTATCCTCTGTCGGATCCGCTCGCCGACAAGCAGCGCCAGGGCGGAGTCGGTGTCCGGCATTGCCACGACGAATTCCTCGCCGCCCAGCCGGCAGGCGAGATCGATGCCGCGTACCGCCTTGCGGACCCGCCGCGAGAATTCCCGCAGCACATCGTCGCCGGCAAGGTGGCCGTGAACGTCGTTGACCGCCTTGAACAGGTCGATGTCCAGCACCAGCAGCGACAGCGGCTTGCCGCGGTCCTGCGCCTGCTGGACCAGCGAATTGAGGTGGCGCTCGAGATAGCGGCGGTTATGCAGTCCGGTGAGACCGTCGGTGACCGCCATCTCGAGGGTCATCTGCACGTTGTCGCGCAGACGGTCGGAGAAACGCTTGCGGCGGATCTGGGTGCGGACCCGGGCCAGCAATTCGTTGCGATCGATCGGCCGCAGCAGGTAGTCGTTGACGCCGAGATCGAGGCCCCGCAGCAGCCGCGGCTTGTCGTCGGGATCGGCGATAACCAGAATCGGCAGCTGACGCGTCCGGTCGAGGGAGCGGAGCTGCGAGCAGAGCCGCAGCCCGTCGATATTGGCCAGGCTGAGGCTGATGATGACGAGGTCGTAGTCGCTCTCGGCGGCCGAAAACAGCGCTTCCTGCGGGTCGGCATTGACGTCGACGGTATGAAGACGCGACAGCGTGCCGACGACGCGATCGACGCTCGCCGTCATGTCCTCGACAAGCAGGATGCGCCCGCCGTCGCCGGATATCGTCTTCGGATCCATGTTCTCGTCGAAGCCGATTTCCGTTGAGGTCGCTGCCCGCATCATCAACTCGTCGGTCAGCGTCTTCAGCCTTGCGAGACTCTTGACCCGGGTGATCAGGGCGATCTCGTCCACCGGCTTGACGAGGAAATCGTCGGCGCCCGCCTCAAGGCCGCTGACCCGGTCGGCCGGCTGGTCCAGCGCGGTGACCATCACCACCGGGATATGGGCGGTCCGCGGATCGGCCTTGAGGCGACGGCAGACCTCGAGGCCGTTCATTTGCGGCATCATCACGTCTAAAAGCACGATGTCGCAGAGCCCGCGCGAACAGATATCGATCGCCTCCGGCCCGTTGGTGGCGGTGACCACCTCGAAATACTCGGCCGTCAACCGCGCTTCCATCACCTTGATGTTGGCGGCAAGGTCGTCGACGACTAGAACCCGCGCAGTCATGTCCCGATTCCCTAACCGTCGCCCAGATAAGACTTGACCGTCTCGAGGAATTTCACCACCGAGATCGGTTTCGACAGGTAGGCTTCACAACCGCCCTGGCGAATGCGTTCCTCATCGCCCTTCATCGCAAAGGCAGTTACCGCAATCACCGGAATCGACCGCAGGTCATCGTCCTCCTTGATCCACTTGGTCACTTCGAGGCCCGACACTTCGGGCAACTGGATGTCCATCAGGATCAAGTCCGGACGGTGCGTCCGGGCCAGATCGATTGCCTCGAGACCGTTGCGGGTCTCAATGATGCCGTAGCCGCTCGCCTCCAGCAGGTCGTGAAAGAGCTTCATGTTGAGCTCGTTGTCTTCCACGACGAGGACCGTCTTTGGCATGCGGTGGTTCCGGGTTTTCTGCGCCGCCCGCCGATTCTTGCGCCGGCGATTCTTATATGGTGTCAAATTAGCCGGGATTTCTTTCGGAAAGGGTAATATGCACAGGCGAGATTCATCGAAACCGGCGAAAATACTGGATCGGGAGGCTGCCGAAGCCGTTGCCGTGGCGGCCCTGTCCTTCCTGGTTTCGAGACCAGAGGACCTGTCCCGCTTCTTCGCCCTGACCGGCCTGGCGATCGACATGATCCGCCAGACGGCGACCGAACCGGGCTTTCTCGGCGGAGTGCTGGATTTCTACCTCGGCGACGACCGACTGCTGACCGATTTTGCCGCCGACGCCGGCATGCCACCGGAGAACGTCGCCGTCGCCCGCCATATGCTCGATCCCCACGGATGGCAGGCATGAAGACCATCCCCCTCAAGCTCGACGGCTATACCGACCTGCCGCCCGGCAAGCTCGCGAATATCGTGACGTATCTGGAGATGACAGCCCCGCCCCGGCTGGCCCCGCCGGCCGAAGCCGACGATCTGCGCCTGCGGCGGATGGAGGCGCCCGATCCCGACTGGTATCGCGAGGTTATCGGCCGGATCGGCGCGGACTGGCTGTGGGTGCATATCCCGCTGATGCCTGCGCCCCAGCTTGCCGCCCTGGTCGCCAATCCGGCGGTCGAGATCTACGCCCTTGAGCGCGACCGCACGGTTGTCGGCATCGCCGAACTCGACCGGCGCACGCCGGGCGTGGTCGAGATCGTCATGTTCGGAGTGATGCCGGAGGCGGTTGGCACCGGCGCCGCCCATCGCCTGATGCAGGGCGTGCTTGCCGCGGCGTTCCGCGACGATACCCGGCGTGTCTGGCTGCATACCTGCACCCATGACCACCCGTCGGCGCTGCGCTTCTACCGCCGCGCCGGCTTCGTTCCCTACAAGCTGGGAATCGAGGTGATGGACGATCCGAGGGTGTCGGGCGCCATTGCCGAAACGACGGCGCCGCACATTCCCATCATCCGGCCGAAGCCGGAAAATCCCTAGCGGGCGTTGGCCGCGCGCGGCGGATGGTCGGGATCGGTGGCGCGATCCGCGGCGCCCCGTTCAGCCAGGGCCTCGATCTTGTCCAGTTCCTCGCTCGCTTCAGCGAATTCCGCGTTGGCCGAGGCCAGCTGTTCCTTCAGTTCGTCGGCCGAGGCCATCAGGTTGTCGCGCCGCGTCGCCGCCGCCTTGGCAAAGGTCGGATAGGCAAAATGGGTGACGTCACGGATGCCGCTCCGCTCCTGCTCGGCAGCGATCTGGTTGTCGAGATCGGTCGCCATTCGCTCGAATTCGGCGATCATCGTCTCGATCTGCGCCAACTGGCGGCGCTTCTCCTCAACCCTGAAACGCTTGAGCCGGATCAGGCTTTCACGCGACTTCATTGACTGCACTCCCTCACGCATCGACATGCACACCACCCTGAATGAGCGGCATTCCTTATTGTCCGCCGCCACAAACGGGCGGCTTTCGGCCTCGGCCCGGGGCGCGAACCGCGGGCGTTGGTAACCTTTCGTTTACGTCTCGCGTTAATCATGACCGGGATGGCTTAATTCGGGGTAAACCGAAGTCCGGTTGAAGCACCCGATTTCCGTGAGTCATGTGAATCAGTTAGCGGGATTTCTTCAACCCGGTTAACAAGATGTTAATCGATAGAATTGTCCATAAAGTCAGTACAATGGACCGATTCACAAAGATTTCTCGTTAATTCGCTTGTGCAAGAGAATCAGACTTTGTTAACCAATGGCAGGTAGCGTGCGAATCGAGGTTAATCGTTCCTTGGTGCCCACGAGAGTCGCGGGTACGCCAAGTCCGAGGGGCAGGCCAGGGGGTGTGGCATGCGAGTTTTATTGATTGAAGACGACAGCGCTACCGCGCAGAGCATCGAACTGATGCTCAAGTCGGAGAGTTTCAACGTCTACACCACGGACCTCGGCGAGGAGGGTGTCGATCTTGGAAAGCTCTACGACTACGACATCATTCTTCTCGACCTGAACCTTCCGGACATGTCCGGCTACGAGGTTTTGCGGTCGCTACGGGTTTCCAAGGTAAAAACGCCGATTCTGATCCTCTCCGGCCTTGCCGGGATCGAGGACAAAGTCCGTGGCCTTGGATTCGGCGCCGATGACTACATGACCAAGCCGTTCCACAAGGACGAGTTGGTCGCGCGCATCCACGCGATTGTCCGCCGGTCCAAGGGCCACGCCCAATCCGTCATCACCACCGGTGACCTGACGGTCAACCTCGACACCAAGACGGTCGAGGTCAACGGCCAGCGCGTGCATCTGACCGGCAAGGAATACCAGATGCTGGAGCTGCTCTCGCTGCGCAAGGGCACGACCCTGACCAAGGAGATGTTCCTCAACCATCTCTATGGCGGCATGGACGAGCCGGAGTTGAAGATCATCGACGTGTTCATCTGCAAGCTGAGGAAAAAGCTGGCAGCCGCCACCGGCGGACAGAACTACATCGAGACCGTCTGGGGTCGTGGCTACGTGCTGCGCGAGCCGGACGAACACGAGATACGCGAAAGCGCCTGACCGTTTCCTCCCGTGGTGCCAACAACAAGAAAAGCCCCGCTTCCTTCCGGCGGGGCTCTTTTTTTGGCCTCTCGCGATCCCGCGTCAGAGCAGGCCGATTTCCTGGAGCTTCGCCTCGACGATCTCGCGATTGAAGGGCTTGAGGAGATAGTCGTCGGCCCCTGCCCGCATCGCCCGCGTGATCTGGGCGACATCGTTCTCACTGGCGCAGAAGACGACGGTCGGCTTGTCGCCGCCGTCGCGCGCCCGCAGCGCGGCGACGAACTCGACGCCGCTGACGCCCGGCATGTTCCAGTCGACCAGGATCATGTCCGGCATGGTGCGCTGACAGACATCGAGGGCCTGGCCGCCATCTTCCGCCTCGGCCACGGTGAAGTCGAGTTCCTCGAAGATCCGGCGCGCGACTTTGCGCACGACGCTCGAGTCATCGATCACAAGGCATTGCTTCATCGGCGTTTTTCCTCGGTGCCCGGGACAACGTATCGACCGTTTGGGTCGATACGCGCCGCGGCACGCGGCCCTATCAGCGGCAAGCTGACGGCGAAACCTTAAGAATCCGCTGAAACGTCCGGTTGTATTCCGGCCTCTGCCGGTACCGCGGTGATCACCACGTCCTCGCCGTCGAGACTGGCCGAGACCGTCATCCTGCAATTGCGGGCCAATGCGCCGGCATAATAAGCCTGCACCGACTGGGCATCGACGTCCGCGCCGTCGATGTCGCCGGGCACCAGGCGCTCGAAGGCTGCGGGAATCCGGGCCGTCGGCCCGACCGAACGCAGGGTGAAGCGCGGCGTGGCCGCCTCGCCTTCGATCACCACGCTGATCGAGCCGCCGCGCGGCACCGCGGCATTGGCGAGCAGGACGAGATTGAGCACCAGCTTGACCAGGTTCTTGGCCATCAGCACCCGCGGCGCCGACCAGGTGAAGTCGGCCTTTTCGCCTTCCATGTAGCCGGTGGCGACCTTTTCGGCGTCCGCCAGGTCGATCTCGGCGCCGGCCGAACCGGCCGCGCCGAAGGCAAGCCGCGCGAATTGCAGCTTTGCGGACCCCTGCCTGGCGCTGCGGCGAATGAGATCGAAGGCGAATTCCTTCATGTCCTCGCTGTTGTCCTCGTCGAGGACCTCGAGGCCATTGATGATGGCGCCGACCGGCGAGATGATGTCGTGGCAGACACGGCTGCAAAGCAGCGCGGCTAGATCGAGCGCTTCCAGTTCGGCCCGGTCGGTCATCACGCCTCCGTTCTTTCTCTCGTCAATCCGAATCACGCCGGCCAACGGCCGGATTCGACCGATACACCGGTGGCGACAACCTGCCAACCGCGCCCGGCCAACGAAGCGACGCGCCGCTATCCCGCCAATTTTTGCAATAGACTTGGCCGTGCGGGACTGCGATTCGCCGCGCCGCTCCGAGGGGGCGGCGGCGACCAGTGGAAAACAGGGACCGACCGATGATCGAGACACTGCGCCGGACCGGGTGCGCGGCCCTGCTGGGGCTGATGGCGATGGCTCTGCTGGCGACCGGCGAAGGCCAGGCCCAGACCGCCGCGCCGCAACCGGCGCCTGGAACCACGGTCTATCCGGCCCAACCGGGGACCGGCGATTATGAAGTCGTCTCGCCCGGACCGCCGACCCAGCAGCCGGCGACCTATGGGGCCGGCGAACTGATCGATGTCGGCCACGAATTCTTCGGTGAAGTTTCGCAAGGCCTTGCCAGCGTCGTCGAGCACGCGATCGGCAATTATGGCCTGCCGAACGGCTATGTCGTTGGCCAGGAAGCGACCGGCGCCTTCGTCGGCGGCGCCCGCTATGGCGAGGGCATCCTTTACACGAAGAATGCCGGACAGCATCGCGTCTACTGGCAGGGCCCGTCGATCGGCCTCGATGTCGGGGCCAACGGCAACCGGGTGATGATGCTGATCTACAACCTGCCGGCGGTCGAATCGATCTACCAGCGCTACGTCGGCGTCAACGGCTCGGCCTATATCGTCGCCGGCCTCGGCATGACGGTCCTGTCGCGCCGCGGGGTCTACGTCGTGCCGATCGTTTCGGGCGTCGGCGCCAGGCTGGGCGTCAATTTCGGCTATCTGAAATTTACCGACCGACCGACCTGGAACCCGTTCTGACCGCGCTGTTGCGCCGCGGATGACGCACGTGTGACCGAGTGCATTGTTCGTGGTCAGGTGTTTTGGTTTAGGATAGGGGTAGCCCGGCTGGCGCCCGCGAGGGAGCTGTGCGACATGGCTCGGGCGACCGCGGTGGTTGGAGTCGAGGACCCTTGATTCAGGCGATCATGTATTTCGCGCTGGGCTTGCTGACGGCGGGCCTGCTGGCGCTCGCCATCGCGCCGGCGATCTGGCGTCGCGCCGACCGCCTTGCCCGCGCCCGGGTCGAAAGCGACCTGCCGCTGTCCCTGACCGAGATCCAGGCCGAGAAGGACCAGTTGCGCGCCGGCTTTGCCGTCTCGGCCCGGCGGCTGGAGATGAAGGTCGAGCAGCTCGAAGCCAACGCCAACGGCCAGTTGCTGGAGATCAGCCGCAGCCGGACCGAGATCGCCCGGCTCGAAGCCGACCGCAATGCCAAGGCAGAGACCATCGAAGCGCTGGAGGCCCGCGGCGCCGAACTGGTCAGCGAATTGCGGGCGGCTGAACTGCGGATCACCGAGGCGAACGCCGAGATTTCCAGGCGTGACAACAGCCTGGCCGAGCAGAAGGCTGCGATTACCGGCCTCGAAGCCGAACTCGCCAAGGCCCAGGTACTGACCGAAGAACAGAAGATGGAGTTGGTCGCCCGCGACACGACGATCGGCAACCTCAACGATTCGCTCGCCGCCTCCAAGGCGGCAGAGGCCCAGACAGGGCTTGCCCGCGACAAGCTGGCCGCTAGCCTGGCGGAAGAGCAGGCCGCCCACACGGCCGAAAAACGACGCGCGGCCGGGCTCGAGGCGCGGATCACGGCCTTCGAGGCCGAACGGGTCGACCGCCTGGCGACGCTCGAGCGCCGTGGCGGCGAGGTCAAGGCATTGCAGGCCGAACTGGCGGCCGAGCGGGTGCGCCGCGAAAGCATCGCCGCCGAGATCGCCCAGCTCGAAGCCGAGCGGACCGAGCGGTTGCGGGAACTGACCCGCCGCTCCGAGGAAGTCGAGTCGCTCAAGGCGACGCTCCAGCGCACCGCCGATAGCGCCGCCGAGGCAAGCGCCGCAGGCGGCGACGGCGACAATGTCAGCAAGGCGATCTCCGCGCTCGAGGTCGAGAAGCACGAACTCGCCGCCCGACTGGCCGCGCTCGAGGACGACCACGCCAGCTTGCGGGCCGAGAATGAAGAACTCCGGCAGACGAGCGGCGCCGACTGGGAAGCCCGGCGCACCGAAGACCAGCGCATCCGCGAAAAGCTCAGCGAAGTCGCCTCGACTGTCGTTGCCATGGCCAGGGCGGCCGAGCCGGCGCCCCCCCCTGCCCCCGCTCCGGTCGCGACCGAGGAAGCCGCTGCGCCGCACGGCAACGGCAATGGCGAGAGCGGAAACGGCCATGGCGGAGCCGCCGCCAAGGGCGCGAGCGATGAGGGCGAGCAAGACGAAGGCGAGGCACCGCCCCGTCAGGCCGAAGGATCACGACCGGTGGCCCGGACCCTGGCGGAACGGATTCGCTCGCTTCAGCGCGCACCGGCCCGGCCGGACGCCGAGAGCGTCACGGATCATTGAGGATCCAGTTGCCGCGGTTCTTCTCGCCGATCAGGCAGTCGATGCGACTGCCGGCAGCGGACTCCGCCACCTGCATCACCCGGGGCGGCAGGCCGGCAATCTCCAGCACCAGCTTGCGCCTGATCGCCTGACCGAACCCGTCGCGATCGCGGACCGGCACGATGAAGGCCCCCGGCCCGCCAATGACGCAATCCTCGAAATAGACGTCGAGATTGGGGATGCGGGCGCGACCGGCGGCAATGCCCTCGCGGATCATCACTGGCAGGCCGTTGATGGCGATGCCCTTCCGCACCAGCGCATCGCGGGCCTCGACGACCGGCGCTCCCATGTTGTTCGGCCCGTCGCCGGAAACGTCGATCGCCCGCCGGAAGCCGCGCGCGCCACTTTGGGCGAATTGCGCGGCGGCGAATTCCAGCGCCGAGGAGATCGACGTGCCGAAATGACGGCGGATGGGCAGGCGGTTGATGTCGCGGGCGAAGACGTCGGCGCTGTCGGCGTCCGCCACGATGCGCCACGGCACGACCAGCGCCTGGTGCTGCGTGCCGGCCCATTCGACATAGGAGACCGCGATCCGGCCATGCAGCCCGGTCTCGATCGCCCGGATGACGTCGGGATGGCGAAACGCGTCGACATAGCCGTTGCGCTGAAGCTCGGCCTCGCCGCTGTCCATCGACCCGGACACATCGACGGCGAGCACCAGTTCGAGATCGACATCGACCTGCGCATGTACAGGCAGGACGGAGCACACCACGACAGCCATCGCGCCGATGAACGCGGTCCTGATGGTATTCGGACTTCTCATACGGCGCATCCGTCCGCGATGTGAAACGGCCCCGGAGTCCCCTGCCCGTACGATGGTAGCGCGCGCCACGACGCGGTCAAACGAAACCGTCCGCCACGGCGACATAGACTTTGACAGGGTCCGCCGTACGTCGTTGACTGGCACCTGACGCCATCAAGCAAGGAAGAGCCGATGTTCATGCGCCAGTCCCTGACGATCGCGATGCTGTCCATCGGCCTTGGCGCGGGCGGCGCGGCGCAGGCCGCGAATGGCTTCGATCCCCTCGCCTCATGCGCCGCGGCGCTCGGCGAGTCCAGCGAGATCCCCCCGGTCGCCATCGGCTTCTGGGCTTACGGTTTCCTTGATGCCGCCACCGGCGAGGCTCACATGGTGACGACCGAGCGGCTCGAGACGATGGTCGGCGCGCTGCGCGCCGAATGCCGCGCGGCCCCCGACATGCGCATGTACGATCTCGCCAACAAGCTGGCCGAGAGCCAGATCAAGAAGGAGCCGACGGTGGCGGACGCCGGACGGGCGCTGCTGTTGCGGTTCTTCGATCCGGCCGAAGACCTTCACGCCCTGACCCAGTCGCTGAGGCCGTCATCCGACGACGTCCGCACGGTCTATGCCGAGCCGCTGGCCAGCGCCCTGATCGCCAACTACGAGGAAATGTTCACCCCCGATGCGGTGATCGGCCCCAAGCCCGAGCACAAGCAGCTGCTCACCACCTTCACCACCACCGCCCGCCTCAAGGCCGGCGATCCAGTGCTGGACGAATTCCCCGGCGGCTACAAGGAAGTGCTGGAATTCTTCGTCAGCGACGTGCCGATCGGCCGCTTCAAGTTCGTCGAACAGGGCGAGACGCTGGGCCTCGCCTTCGACGGCCTGATCCATGTCAACGGCCACTGGGTGCTGATGCCCAAGCCGTGGCGCGTCCTTCCCGAACCGTAGCGCGGACCGCCCCTCAGCCGGGGTGCTCCGCCAGCCACGCCGCGGCAAAGGCGTCGCCGGCTTCGGCCGCCTTTTCCATCCATGACCGCGCCTCGGCCATGTCGACGGCGACGCCGAAGCCCTTCTCGTAGGCCTGGCCGGCGTTGGCCATCGCGTCCGGGTTGCCGGCTTCTGCGGCTGCGAGGATCCACTTGAAGCCTTGTGCCGGATCCGCCGCCACACCGCGCCCGGTCTGCAGCATCAGTCCGTAGTTGTTCATGCCGACCGGTTCGGCATCCTCGGCCGCCGCCTTGAACCAGCCAAGCGCCGCCGCATCGTCCTGTGCCGTGCCGATCCCCTCGAGATAGAGAACGCCGAGCCGCGTCCTGGCCTCTGCGAGACCGGCCTCGGCGCTCTTGCGGGTCCAGTCGAAGCCGGTGGCGAGATCGGCGGCATCGCCGTCGCCAAGGGTCAGCAGGTCGCCGAGATTCTTCATCGCCCACGGGTCGCCGGCCTCGGCGCCGAGCAGATACCAGCGCGCCGCCTCGTCAGCGTCCTCGTCGACCACGTCGCCATTGGCGTAGTAGAGGCCGACCGCGTTATAGGCGTCGCGATAACCGGCGTCGGCCGCCTTGCGGAACCAGGCAAGCGCCTCGCCAAGGTCCTCCTCGACGCCCTCGCCCACTTCGTGGAGGAGTGCGAGATTGTACATGGCGACGCGGTCGCCGCCTTCGGCCGCCGCGCGATAGAGGCCGGCCGCCTTGACGTTGTCCTCCTCAACGCCGAGCGCCTCGTCGTAGATGTAGCCGAGCTTGCTCATCGCGTCGGCCCGACCAAGCGCGGCGGCAGCCTCGAACAGGCGGCGCGCCTCGCCGTAATCCTGGTCGACGACGGTGCCGTAGAAATAGAAGACGCCGAGGTTGTGCAGGCCCAGCGCCTCGCCGGCATCGGCGGCGATGCGGTAGAGCCGCGCGGCTTCCTGCAGGTCGCGGTCGACGCCCTTGCCGAACTCGTGGAAGCTGCCGAGATTGGCCGTGCCGGTCGGATCGCCGAGATCGGCCGCCTGCCGATACCAGCGCGCCGCCTCTACGAGATCGAGCGGAACGCCGAAGCCATATTCATACTGGTAGCCGATGTTGGTGAAGGCGGCCGGATAGTCGAGCGCGGCGGCCTTGCGATACCAGTCGATCGCCAGCGCCTCCTCGCCCGCCGCGTCATAGGCGCGGCCGAGCTGGAAGAGGAGCCGTGGATTCTGCGGGTCCGCCGCGACCGCGGCAAGGCAGGCGGCCTGGGCCGCCTCGACATCCATGTCCGGCTGCTCGACGCCCTCGGCGATCCTGTCGCCGTCGGCCGGTCCCGCCGCCAGCCGGTCGCAGTCGGTGATCTCCTGCGCGAAGGACGGTGCGGAAACGCCCATAGTCGCGACGGAAACAAGGGCAATGAGGATCGACGATCTCGGCATCGGTGCACTCCGGCGACGGCGCAGACGGCTTGCCGATCCGCCTACCACGATTGCCGGCCCCTGTCCGCCACGGCTCAGGCCCTGGCCTGGAAGACCAGCGTCAGGTTGTTGGCCGGCATCGACCGGGTTTCGGCAAGCTGGAGGCCAGCGCGGTTTGCCTCTGCTTCAACCTCGGCGACATCGCGGACGCCCCAGTCGGGGTTCCGCGCCCTGAGGGACTCGTCGAAGGCGGCGTTGCCGGGAGAGGTGTGGACGCCGTCGCGCTTGAAGGGGCCGTAGACAAAGAGGCAGCCGTCCGGCGCCAGATGCCGGGACGCGCCACGCATCAGCCCGCCGGTCACCGGCCATGGCGCGATGTGCAGGACGTTGATGCACAGCATCGCGGCAAGGCCCGCCGCCGGCGGGCGGCCCCCGGTTCCGAACTGCCAGTCGTCCCCGGCCGCGTCGAGCAGGACCGGCGGCATGACATTGACCGGGGCGCCGGCGCTGCGCCGCCGCGCGATGATCGCGACATGCTCGGCGCTCGGGTCGCTCGGCCACCACGTCAGCCCCGGCAGGGCTTCGGCAAAGGCAACCAGATGCTGCCCGGTGCCGCTGCCGATCTCCACGACGTCGCCCGCCCGACCAGCCAGCCACGGGTTCAGGACATCGAGAATGGGGCGGTGGTTGCGCTGGAAGGATGGCGAGTCCGGCAGGCCTTCGCGCGGCGTCGCGGCAACGGCTTCGCTGAAATCGACAAGGAATTCAGGACGTTTCATCCGGCACTCATCCCACTTCGCAGGAAGCCGATCATAACAAGCATCGACGGCCCGTCATTTCCTCGCGTATCGTATGGGCAAGAAACGGGAGGGAACGATGGCGGAGAGGAACGGGCATGCGCCTTTGGCGCGCGACGCGATGGCCTATGTGTTGGCCGGCGGCCGGGGAAGCCGGCTGCTCGAACTGACCGACAAGCGCGCCAAGCCGGCGGTGTTTTTTGGCGGCAAGACCCGGATCATCGACTTCGCCCTCTCCAACGCGTTGAATTCCGGCATCCGCCGCATCGCCGTCGCCACCCAATACAACGCCCATAGCCTGATCCGTCACCTCCAGCGCGGCTGGAGTTTCCTGCGGCCGGAGCGCAACGAAAGCTTCGACGTCCTGCCGGCCAGCCAGCGGGTTTCCGAGAGCCACTGGTACGCCGGCACCGCCGACGCGATCTTCCAGAATATCGACATCATCGCCAGCTACGCGCCGAAGCACATCGTCGTGCTGGCCGGCGACCACATCTACAAGATGGACTACGAGCTGATGCTGCAGCAGCACGTCGAGTCCGGCGCCGATGTCACCATCGGCTGCCTCGAGGTGCCGCGCATGGAGGCGACCGGCTTCGGCGTCATGCATGTCGACGGGAAGGACAACGTTCTCTCCTTCCTCGAAAAGCCCGCCGACCCGCCCGGTATCCCCGACAAGCCGGAGATCGCGCTGGCGTCGATGGGCATCTATGTCTTCGAGACGAGCGTGCTGTTCGACCAGTTGCGACGCGACGCCGCCGAGCCGGGATCGAGCCGCGACTTCGGCAAGGACATCATTCCCTGGATGGTCGCCAACGGTAAGGCCGTTGCCCACCGCTTCACCGCCTCCTGCGTCCGCTCGGCGCGCGAGACCGAAGCCTATTGGCGCGATGTCGGCACCATCGACGCCTATTGGCGGGCAAATATCGACCTCACCGACATCGTGCCGGCGCTCGACATCTACGACCGGTCCTGGCCGATCTGGACCTATGCCGAGCTGACCGCGCCGGCCAAGTTCGTCCATGACAAGGAGGACCGCCGCGGCATGGCGGTCAATTCCCTGATCGCCGGCGACTGCATCGTGTCGGGCGGCTCGGTTCGCCGCTCGCTGCTCTTCACCGGCGTCCGGATCAACTCCTACGCGGCGGCCGACCGGGCGGTGATCTTGCCCTATGTCAATGTCGGTCGCTCCGCCAAGCTCAAGAAGGTGGTGATCGACCGGGGCGTCCGCATTCCCGACGGACTGGTCGTCGGCGAGGATCCGGAGCTCGACGCGAAACGCTTCCGGCGGACCGACGACGGCGTCTGCCTGATCACCCAGGCGATGATCGACAAGCTCGCCGCCACATGATCCGCGTCCTATCCGTCGCCTCCGAAGCGTTTCCGCTGGTCAAGACCGGGGGCCTTGCCGATGTCGTCGGCGCCCTGCCCGGGGCTTTGAGCGGACACGGCGTCGAGATGCGGGTGATGCTGCCCGGCTACCCGGCGGTGATGGCGGCGCTCGACGGCGCGACGGTGGTCAAGCGCTACCGCAACCTGTTCGGCGGATCGGCCCGCCTGGTGACGGCGACCGGCGGCGAGCTGGAGCTCATCGTCCTCGACGCGCCGAAGCTCTTCGACCGGCCGGGCAATCCCTATGTCGACGACAACGGCGTCGACTGGCTCGACAACTGGAAGCGCTTCGCCGCGCTCGCCCGCGGCGCCGCCGATATCGGCGCCGGATCGCTCGACGCCTTCGTCCCCGATGTCGTCCATTGCCACGACTGGCAGGCCGGGCTGGCCCCGGCCTATCTTCGCTTCGCGAAGGGCAGAGCGGCGGCGAGCGTCACGACGATCCACAACATCGCCTTCCAGGGCCGCTACGACTCGACCGTCTTCCCCGAGCTCGGCCTGCCGGCGGAGGCCTTTACCATCGACGGCGTCGAATATTTCGGCGGTGTCGGCTACCTCAAGGCCGGCCTGCAATGCGCCGACGCGATCACCACGGTCAGCCCGACCTATGCCGGGGAAATCCAGGCGCCTGAAGGCGGCATGGGTCTCGACGGGCTGCTCCGCGCCCGTCAGGCGGTACTGTCCGGCATCGTCAACGGCATCGACACCGATGTCTGGAACCCGGCGACCGACACCCATCTCGCCCGCACCTATACGGCGCAACGGCTGGCCGGCCGCGCCGCCAACAAGCGGCAGGTCGAGAACGAATTCGGCCTCGAAAGCGGCGACGGGATGATCGCCTGCGTCGTCAGCCGGCTTGCCTGGCAAAAGGGCATGGATCTGCTCGGCGAGTGCATCGATCCGCTGGTCGCTGCCGGCGGCCGGCTGGCGGTGCTCGGCTCGGGCGACGCCGGCATAGAGGCGATGCTGCGCGCCGCCGCTGCCCGCCATCCCGGCCGGGTCGGCATCGTCACCGGGTACAGCGAGCCGCTGTCGCATCTCCTCCAGGGCGGCGCCGATGCGATCGTCATTCCGTCGCGCTTCGAGCCCTGCGGGCTGACCCAGTTCTACGGGCTTCGCTACGGCTGCGTGCCGATCGTCGCCCGGGTCGGCGGACTGGCCGACACGGTCATCAACGCCAACATCGCGGCCGTCGATGCCGGCGTCGCCACCGGCATCCAGTTCCTGCCGGTCGAGGCGGAAGCGCTCAAGGGCGCGCTGATCAAGGCGCTCGACTTCTATGCCGACCGGCCGCTCTGGCAGCGCCTCCAGAAGAACGGCATGAAGGCCGACGTCTCATGGACGGCCAGCGCCGCCCGCTATGCGGAACTCTACCGGTCAATCGCCCCGGACAATTGAGGAGGCGGCGCGGCGGAATGCCCGCGCCACCCCGTCTTGTCAGTGCGAATGACGCGGAATGTCGGCGCCGCGCGTGCCGGGCAGGAAGTCGAGGTCGCAGCCCTTGTCGGCCCCGAGCACATGGTCGAAATAGAGCTTCTGGTAGCCACCTGTCATCGGCGGCTCCGGCGGCGTCCAGTCGCGCATCCGCTCGGCGATCTCCGCGTCGGTCAGGTCGACCGTCAGGCTGCGATTCGGCGCGTCGAGCGTGATCATGTCGCCGTTCCGGATGATCGCCAACGGCCCGCCGAGCGCCGCTTCCGGCGTCGAATGCAGGACGACGGTGCCATAGGCGGTGCCGCTCATCCGCGCGTCGGAGATCCGCACCATGTCGGTGATCCCCTTCTTCAGGATCTTTGGCGGCAGGCCCATGTTGCCGACCTCGGCCATGCCCGGATAGCCACGCGGCCCGCAATTCTTGAGCACCATGATGCAGGTCTCGTCGATGTCGAGATCGGGGTCGTTAATGGTATCGTGGTACTGCTCGATATTCTCGAAAACCACCGCCCGGCCGGTATGCTGCATCAGCGCCGGGGTCGCCGCCGACGGCTTGATCACCGCGCCACCGGGGACGAGGTTGCCACGCAGGATCATCACACCGCCGTCCTCGGTCAGCGGATTGTCGAGCGGGCGGATGACCTCCTTGTTGTAGTTCTCGGCGGTCGCATTGTTCTCGCCGATCGTCCGGCCGTTGACCGTCAGGGCGTCGCTGTTGAGCAGCCCCGCCTCGTCCAGCGCCCGCAGAACCACCGGCAACCCGCCGGCATAATAGAAATCCTCCATCAGGAAGCGGCCTGACGGCATCAGGTCAACAATGGTCGGCACGTCGCGGCCGAAGCGGTCCCAGTCGTCAAGCTCAAGCGGGATGCCCATCCGGCCGGCGATCGCCAGGAGATGGATGACGGCGTTGGTCGAGCCGCCGACCGCCGCATTGGTGCGGATGGCGTTCTCGAAGGCTTTGCGGGTGAGGATCTTCGACATCACGAGGTCTTCGTGGACCATGTCGACGATGCGCCGCCCGGCGAGCTGGGCAAGCACGTTGCGGCGCGAATCGACGGCCGGGATCGCGGCGTTGCCGGGCATGCCCATGCCGAGGCTCTCGACCATGCTGGCCATCGTCGAGGCGGTGCCCATGGTCATGCAATGGCCGGCCGAGCGGGCCATGCAGGCTTCCGCATCCATGAAGTCCTCGACGCTCATCTTGCCGGCCTTGACGTCTTCGCTGAACCGCCAGAGATGCGTGCCGGAGCCGACCTCCTCGCCACGGAAGCGACCGTTGAGCATCGGCCCACCAGAGACGGCGATGGTCGGCAGGTCGCAGCTCGCCGCGCCCATCAGCAGCGCCGGCGTGGTCTTGTCGCAGCCGACCAGCAGCACGACGCCGTCGATCGGATTGCCACGAATCGATTCTTCGACATCCATGCTGACGAGGTTGCGGAACAGCATGGCGGTCGGCCGCAGGTTGGATTCGCCCAGCGACATCACCGGAAATTCCATCGGCAAGCCGCCGGCTTCGAGCACCCCGCGCCGGACTTTTTCGGCGATCTGGCGGAAATGCGCGTTACACGGCGTCAGCTCGGACCAGGTGTTGCAGATGCCGATGACCGGGCGTCCGTCGAAGGAATCGGCCGGCAAACCTTCGTTCTTCATCCAACTGCGATGCATCATCGCGTTCATGCCGGTGCCGCCGAACCAGGCTTCCGAGCGCAGCTTGCGTTTGGTCATGGATCCGTTTTCCTCCGAATTCGTCTGTCTTTTTGTCCGCCTGCGCACCCAGAATCGCGACAGGTTCCCGTGAGCGGGGTTGGTATCATAGTATCATAGCCGTTGTGACAAGCAGCCGGACACGGCGTCGCGATTCGGTGGCCGAGATCACGGCAGGGACGCCGGGCCTTCGCCGGCGACGGTCAATCGGGCGGTAAGCATACGGCCCGTCGGTTGCGGAGGCCGTATTCACGCTGACAAACAAAACGCGCATTGTTGGTGTCTGAGCCTTGGGATTCGCATTCGCCCGCCACCTTGAACCGCCGCCAGAGCCTTCCAGTTACTCCGGCAGCCAACGATGGGACCGTTACGCCCGCCCATGTTTCAGTCGAACCGCCTCATCGCCGGGATGACCGCCCCGGTTTCCGCCAGCCGGGCCATGGAGCGCAGGTGGCTGAAACAGTGCGCGGTGGCGCTCGTCACGGCTCTTTTCTTCGTCACCGGCCCGGCCGTGGCAGAGGATGCGGTCAATGTCGACTCGACCCAGGCCGACGTGGCACTGGTCAAGGCGTCGAAATTCGCCCCCGACGATGTCGGCTACTTCGTCATCGACCTCGCCGACAACCGGGTCGTCGCCGAGCATAACGCGGACCGGCCCTTCATCCCGGCCTCAGTGGCGAAGATCCCGGCCGTCGCCGCCGGACTGGAGATCCTCGGCAGCGACTACCGCTTCGCCACCACGGTGCTGGCCGACGGCGAGATCACGGACGGCGTGCTGTCCGGCTCGCTGACCTTGCGCGGCGGCGGTGACCCCTTTCTCAGCAGCGACGACCTTCAGACGATGGCCAAGGCGCTGGCCGCCAGCGGCATCAAGAAGGTCGAGGGCAGTTTCCATTACGACGCCAGCGCGCTGATCGAGGTGCCGCAAATCAACGACATGCAGCCCGAGGCGGCCGGCTACAACACCGGAGTCAGCGCGCTCTCCGTCAACTTCAACCGGGTGCGGCTCAACTGGAACAGGGGCCGTGATCCCTCCTCGGCCTTCGCCGCCGCGATCAGCGAGAGCCGGGCGTTGCCGCTCGACGGCGTCGCCATCGCCTTCGCCGCGGAAGAGCCGCCGGGGCCTTTCGTGCGCGCAGGAACACCGTCCGAGGATCGCTGGCTGCTGGCGCCGTCGCTGCCGGAAACCGGCGAGGACTGGCTACCGGTCGGCGACCCGTCGCTGGTTACGGCCGAGGTATTCAGGGCGCTTGCCGCCGAGGAAGGCGTCGACCTGCCCGATCCGACGCCCGGCGTCACACCCGAGGGTGCCCGCGCGCTGGTCAACCACGACAGCATCCCGCTCGGCGAAATCGCCAGCGGCGTGCTCCATTATTCCAACAACCTGTCGGCGGAACTGATTGGCCTGGCCGCAAGCCAGCGCCTGACCGGCCGGCGACTGACGCTGAAGGACTCGGCCACCGCGCTGGGGGCCTGGTGGAAACTGCGCCGACCCGAGGCCGACTGGACCGGCTTCGCGGTGGAGAACCATTCCGGCCTGTCGTCGCGGTCGCGGACGACGCCGCGCCAGATCGTCACGATGCTCGAGGAATCCAGCGAGTTGATGGGCGGCGCCGACTTCAACGAGTTGCTGAAACAGATTCAGTGGAAGGGCGTCAATGGATGGGCCCGGGTCAAGACCGGCACGATGTCCTATGCCCGGGGGCTCGCCGGCTACATCAACACGGAATCCGGCAGCCGGCTGGCCTTCGCCATCTTCTTCAACGATGTCGAGAAGCGCGCCGCGCTCGACGATGCCTTCGACCGCCATGTCCGGGCGATCGACGGCGCCTCCCGGTCGTGGCGCAACAGCGCCCTGCGGCTCGAGGAAACGCTGACCACCGGCTGGGCCAAGCGCTTCTAGCGGCACGCAGCGCCCACCGGACTCCTTCATCGCCCTTTCGGTCGCGTCCGGTTCGCCAGGCGCGGTAGGATCGAGCGGAGTCGGCGGTACCACGCGTGCCGGTGCAAGCCGCAGAAGAAGGGGCGAGTCATGGCGGGCGAGATGATCCGGGTCACCTATCGCATCGAGACAAGCGGGGATCCGGAGGCGATCGCCGCGAAGATCGCGGCCGACCAGTCGACCGGCACCTTCACCGAACTCCCCGGCGAGACCGAAGCCGTCCGCGCCCGCTGCGCGGCGCGGGTCGAGAGCCTGACATTGCTCGAGCCGATCGCCACCCCGTCGCTCCCCGATCCCGACGGGCGCGGGCCCTATCATCGCGCCGACGCGGTGGTCGCCTTCCCGCTCGAAGCGGTCGGCACCGACATCGCGGCGCTGATGACCATCATGATCAACGGCGTCTTCGCGGTGCGCGGCGTCACCGGCATCCGCGTCATGGATATCGACCTGCCGCCGGCATGGTCCTGCCATCCCGGCCCGCAATTCGGCATCGCCGGCTCGCGCCGCCTGATGGGCGTCGCCAGCGGCCCGATGATCGCCTCGATCATCAAGCCGTCGCTCGGCCTGCTGCCTGAGGAGACCGCCGCCGTGGTGCGCCAGCTCTGCGAGGCAGGCGTCGATTTCATCAAGGACGACGAGAAGCTGATGAGCCCCGGCTACTCGCCGATCGAGGACCGGATCAAGGCGATCATGCCGGTCATCGACGACCACCGGCAGAAGACCGGCAAGACGGTGATGTACGCCTTCGGTATCTCCTCGGCCGATCCCGACGTGATGATGCGCAACCACGACATGGTCGTCGCGGCAGGCGGCAACGCAGCCGTGGTCAACATCAACTCGGTCGGCTATGGCGGCATGACCTTCCTGCGCAAGCGCTCGGCGCTCTGCCTGCACGCCCACCGCAACGGCTGGGACATCCTGACCCGGCATCCCGGGCTGGGCATGGAGTTCAAGGCCTACCAGAAAATCTGGCGCCTGCTCGGCGTCGACCAGTTCCAGATCAACGGCATTCGCGCCAAATACTGGGAACCCGACGAGAGCTTCGTCCGCTCGTTCCACGACCTGGCGACGCCGCTCTTTTCCGACGCCGACCGGCCGCTGCCGGTGGTCTGCTCCGGCCAGTGGGGCGGCCAGGCGGTGGAGACCTACCAGCGGACCGGACGGACCCTCGACCTGATGTATCTCGGCGGCGGCGGCATCCACGGCCACCCGATGGGCGCCGGGGCAGGCGTGACGGCGATCCGCCAGGCCTGGGAGGCGGCGGAGCGGGATATCGACCTTGCCACCTATGCCCGGACCCATGCCGAACTGGCGGCGTCGCTGGCCAAGTGGGGCTAGCCTCCGGCCTGCTCGTCCGCCGCTAGCTGGCGGCGAGCGCCTTGCAGATCACCCCGACGATCATCGCGGCCGAAACCGCGCCCGGATCCGGATGGCCGAGGCTCCGGTCGCCGAGCCGCGCCGCCCGGCCGAGGGCCGCGACCATGCCGCTGGTGGCTTCCGCGCCCTCCGTGGCCGCCGCGGCGATGGCCGACGGATCGGCGCCGGCCGAAGCCGCCTCGGCGGCCGGCAGCCAGGCGTCGAGCATCGTCTTCTGGCCGGCCTCCGCCTTGCCGCGATGGGCGATGCCCTCGGCCATGGCGACGATCACCTGGCGCAGGCTGTCGCGCGGCACGGATTTCTCCGGTCCGAGCGCCTTGCCCGCCCGCATGAAGGCGGTGGCGTAGAGCGGGCCCGACGACGCGCCGACCGCATTGAGGAACCCCTTCGCCGCCGCGTTGAAGATGTCCTGAAGCGTGCCGTCCGTGACCTCGCGCGCCGCGGCGGCGGCCGCGACCATGCCCTGCTCCATCGCGATGCCGTGGTCGGCGTCGCCGATCGCCCCGTCGAGGGCGCAGAGGTGATCGCGCTCGGCGCGCATCAAATCGGCCAGGTCGGTCAGCAGGGCCTGCAGGTCGCTGGTGGTGAAATCCATCGTCAGCCCACCCGGAACATGGCGCAATCGCAGGGATGATCGAGCATCGTCGTCAATTCGTCGTCGAGATGCATGACCGAGATCGAAGCCCCCGCCATCTCCATCGACGTGCAATACGGACCGACCAGCGCCGAATGGATCCTGATATCCGCCGCCGCCAGGCGTTCGGCGACGCGGGCGTGCATGATGTAGAGCTCCATCAGCGGCGTCGAGCCGAGCGAGTTGACCAGCACGGCGACGCTGTCCCCGGCCTTGGCGTTCATCTCGCCGAGGATCGCATCGACGATCTCGTCGGTGACGGCGTTGGCGCTCTGCAGCGGCCCGCGCCGGACGCCGGGCTCGCCATGGATGCCCATGCCGATCTCCATCTCGCCGACCGGCAGCTCGAAGTTGGGACGGCGGGTCTGCGGCAGCGAGCAGGCCGACAGCGCCACCCCCATGGTGTATGTGCGGTCGTTGGCGTGCCGAGCGATCCGCTCCACCTCGTCGAGCGACATCATCATGTCCGCTGCGGCACCCGCCGCCTTGAAGATGAAGACA
Organism: Bauldia litoralis; assembly: GCF_900104485.1. Lineage (GTDB taxonomy): Bacteria > Pseudomonadota > Alphaproteobacteria > Rhizobiales > Kaistiaceae > Bauldia > Bauldia litoralis. The sequence goes on from NZ_FMXQ01000001.1 coordinate 38,305, forward strand.
TTGCCAGCGACGCCGCGGCGTTTCTCGCGGGCATCGCGGGGCGCCGAGGCGATGTCGTCGGTGGTCACCACCGTGCGGGCCTCGATGCTTTCCATCTCCAGCATCTCGGCCGCCATGTCGAAATTCATCACGTCGCCGGCATAGTTGCCATACATGAAGAGGATCCCGGCGCCGCCATTGGCGGCCAGCGCCGCATCGACCACCGGCTGCGGCGGCGGCGAGGCAAAGACGTTGCCGACGGCTGCCGCATCGGCCAGCCCCTTGCCGACGAAGCCGAGGAAGGTCGGCTCGTGGCCCGAGCCGCCGCCAATGACGAGGCCGACCTTGCCCTCGCGCGGCCCGTGTCTGGCGACGACGGCGCGCGGCGCATTGTCGGGTCGCCAAAGATGGTTCGGATGCGCGGCGATGATGCCGGTCAGCATTTCGTCGACGGCGGCATTGCCGTCATTGATGAGTTTCTGGGTCTGATCCACGCGGTGCTCCTCTCGCTCGGCCAAGGGCCAGGACGTCGCGCCCGGTCAGGCCGGCGTATATTTGGCGTCGACCTTGTCGATCGCTGCGACATTGCCGGCCGAGCGGCCGTTCGGGTCGAAGGTCTCGGCGAGATAGGCGTCGGCGATCGCCTTGGCATGCTCGACGCCGACCACCCGGGCGCCCATGGTGATGATCTGGGCGTTGTTCGACAGGGCGGCGCGGGTCGCCGAATAGGTGTCGTGGGTCAGCGCCGCGCGGATGCCCGGCACCTTGTTGGCCGAGATGCAGACACCGATGCCGGTGCCGCAGACCAGGATCGCCCGGTCGTAGGTTCCCTTGAGAACTTCGGAGGCGACGCGGTCCGACAGGTCGGCATAGAAGTCGTCCGGCCCCGACTCGGTGTGGGAAATCTCGGACACCTCGTGGCGGTCCCTCAGGTAGTCGGCCAAGGTCCGTGCCAGGCCTTCGCCCGCACTGTCTCCGGCGATCGCGAGTTTCATGTTCCTCTCCTTCACAGTTTGGCGGCGCAGCGCGTCAGGATGTCGAGATACCCCTCGACGTTCCAGGCCGAGCGTCCGATGAATAGACCATCGATATGGGGGCAGGCGATGAGTTCTTCGCAATTGCCGGGATTGACCGACCCGCCATAGAGGCAGGGGACGGCGCGGCCAAGCACGTCTTTGGCAACCGCAATGATCTCGGCCTGACGAGCGTCCGCGTAGTCAGAGGTCGCCGGGATGCCGTTGACGCCGATCGCCCAGACCGGCTCGTAGGCGAGGAGCACCGGCGCCGCCTTCTGGCTGCCGTCGAGCTTGCCGAGCGCGGCGCGAACCTGGGTTTCCAGCACTGCCCGCGCGTGGCCGCCCTCGCGCTGGGCCAGCGTCTCGCCGATGCAGATCAGCGGGATCAGCCCGTGCCGCACCGCCGCCTCGGTCTTGAGACCGACGGTCTCGTCGGTCTCGCCGAAGAATTCGCGCCGCTCGGAATGGCCGAGTTCGACGATGTCGAGACTGCAGTCCCGGAGCATCACCGGCGAGACCTCGCCGGTCCATGCTCCCTCGTCGGCCCAGTGCATGTTCTGGGCGCCGACCTTGACCGAGGTGTCGGCCAGCATCGCCTTCACTTCGCGCACTGCCGTGAAGGGCGGGATGACGAAGCGCTGGATGCGGGGATCGCGGCCGGCATCGGCGGCCTTCAGTCCTTCGGCGAAGGCGCGGGCCTCGGCCAGCGTCTTGTTCATCTTCCAGCTTGTGCCGATCCAGACATGCGGCGATGCGGTCATGCTTCTCCCCCTTGCGACGGCGCCGGCCCCGCGCGGCCCGGCGCCCTGCGGTTGCCGCGACGGGCCGGGTGCGACCGGCCTTGGGGTTTAGCCAATTGTGGTGCCCCGAGGCAATCCGCATCTCGCGTCAGGGGGCGCCACGACGGAGACTATCGCCGGGGATCGGCACCGAAACGGCAGGACGACCGGGAAAACACCGCCGCCGCGCGAGGCGAGACAGCCCTCGGCACGGCGCGCCGATGACGACACGCCGTGCCTGACCTCACTCGGAAGATGCCGGCTGGCCTACCCGGCCGAAGCAAACGCCGTGTCGGCAAGGTCGCGGACATGGGCGAAGGCCGCCTTTGCCCCTTCGACCGCGAGCGCGTCCTCTTCTTCCGACAGTTCGGCGGTGTTGATCGCCTCGGTGAAGGTGCGCCAGTGCAGGCCGCGACCGCCTGGCGCCGGCGCCATGTGGCGGGCGCCGAATGACGCGTCGAGGCCGATCTTCTGGACTGCCTTGAGCAGGAAGGCGGCGCCGAGCGTCGACCCTTCGGCGACGTAGAGCCAGCCGATGCCGCCACGAAGGTCCGCCGGCGTCTCCATGGGTTCCGGAACCGGAAGGCCGAGATCGGCGAGATCGCGGGCCGTCGCCTCGAGACGCGATCGCGCCCCGAGATCGGGCACCAGCCGACCCAGCGTCGCGTCGCGGTAGAACGGCTCGACCGCTGAGAAGAATCGATACTGCATCTCGACGAAACGGCCGTAGCGGTCGCGGTCGAGGAAGGGCCGTCGGCGCATGAGGCTCTGGTCGAGTTCCTCATGGGCGCTATGCGTCGCTTCCCGCAGGCGCAGGGCGCGGAGATCGGGCCGTTCGAGCGTGTCAGTGACCATTGGTTCTGCTCCCATGTTCCGTCAGATCACGAGGAAGTCGTCGGCATCGACGTCGATCTTCTTGCCGACCTTGGCGAACTGCACGGCGGCGAAGGCGGACTGGTTGCCGTCCGCGTCGTAAGAGAGCGCTCCCGACTTGTCGTCGTAGATGATGCGGTCGCTCGCATCCTTGGCCGACGTGCCGACGACGAAGGCGGATTTCGCCAACCCGCCCTTGTCGAGATCGGAGAAGATCGTCTGCGACACCCAGATCGTGTCGTCCTTCGCCTTGAAGTCCTTGATCGTGTCGACGTTGCCGGCCGAAAGCGCGGTATCGAAGACGAAGGCGTCCTTGCCCCTGGCGCCCTTCAGCACGTCGGCGCCGAGGCCACCGCGCAGGGTGTCGTTGCCGGCCCCGCCATTGACGTTGTCGTTGCCGCCGGCGCCATCGAGCTTGTCGTTGCCGTCCTTGCCCTTGATCTTGTCATTGAACGCGGTGCCGACATAGGTATCGCCGCCCTTCGATCCCTTGACCTTGTGCCCCTGGCCGTTGATCACATCGAGCAGCAGCGAGGGATCGGAGGTACCGCCGCTGTCATGCGGCCCGCCCATCAGCGCATAGACGACATCGTGGAGTTCTCCCGCGACGCCCTTGGCATTCGAAATGTCGAGGCCGGAAATCTCGACCTTGGTCGCCGTCTTGGTGATCTCGCCCTTCTTGTTGGTGGAGAAGGACTTCGACTTGGAGTCGTAGCTGCGGCCGAGCGTCGAGAGGCTGACCGACTTCAGCGTCCCGCTCAGCGTGTGATCGGTGAAGTAGTAGAAGAAATCCTTGCCATCGAGCACCATCGCCTTGGTCTTCGACGGCTTGCCGGCGATATCATCGAGGAAGAGGATCTGGCTGCCGTCATAGGTGCTGTCGCCGCCAAGGAAATATGGCCAGCCCGACGGCGTGAAATCACTGAAATAGCTGTCGACATAGGCGTTGAAATCGACGCCCTTCTTGCCTTTGGCGGTAAGCTTGATCTTGATCATGGTCCTGCTCGTCGATGGTTGCGTGCGGATCGGCCTCGGCTAGCTGCCGAACCGGGTGGTCAGGGAGACTTTCGCGTTGATTCCGGGGCTCGGGCTGCCGTTCGGATATTGCGTGTATTGCTCGTTGAAGATGTTGGCGAAGTAGAGCGAAGCATCCGTTCGCGGATTGATCTTCCACGTCGCGAAGAGATCGACCGTCTGGTACGGATCGCCGACCAGGCCGAGCATTTCGGCGTCGCGCTTGGCGCCGACGAAGGTGATGCGGGTGCCGGCCTCGAGGTCGCCGTCGAGGGCGCGTATCCCGGCGATGGCCGTCAGCCGGTTCGGCGGCACGCTGGTCAGCTGGTCGCCGGTCCTGCTGTCGACACCGCCCATCACCTGGCCGGAGAGGCCGGCAAAGGCGCGCTCGGCATCGTACCGGGCCTCGAACTCGAAGCCCTGGATCGTCGCCTCGGCGATGTTCTGATACTGGTAGCCGCCCGGGATCGGGAAATACTCGAAGACCTGCTCGATATAGTCCTCGACCCGGTTGTGAAACACGCCGAGCTTGACGTTCAGCGAGTCCGACGGCCCGACGACACCGTCGAAGGCGAAGTCGACACCGGCTTCGATGTTGCGCGCCACCTCCGGCTTGAGATCCGGGTTGGGCAGGAAGCGCCCGGCCGTCACCGGCGGCGGATGGAAGCCATCGATCAGCGTCTCGGTCAGCGACGGCGGCCGATAGGCCTCGGCATAGGTGGCGTAGACGGTGACCGGGGTGAAGGGCGTGTAGCCCAGGGTTATCTTCGGCGACAGCCGTCCGCCGGAATTGGCGATGTTGTCGCCGGTGAGATCGTACCCGTCGTAACGCAGCGCGCCGACCAGCTCGACCCGCTCGGTCACCGCGATCCGGTCCTCGATGAAGGCGCCGTAGACGAGGCGGTCGCCGGACGGCGTCAGGTCGTCGCTGGTCCCATGCGGATCGCGGGTCTCGACCGCGTCGTGGAAGAGGTCGCTGCCATAGGTCAGTTCATGCGCCATCGATCCGATGACGAAGCGCGACGTGTTGTGGAGGTCGCCTCCGAGCGTTCCGATCTCGAAACGGGTCCGTCCGTCGTCGGCCTTCTGCTCCTGCCGGGTCGACGTGTAATAGATCTTGGCGGTCAGGTCGGCCCAGCTTGCCGTCGGGTCCCAATGGTAGCCGAGCGTGAAGGTATCGCTCATGGCGCGGCTGGTCAGGGCTTCCGAGAAGGCGCTGTCGAAGCCGCTGTCATAGTGCAGCGCCGAGAGGGTGATCTCCTGGTCGTCGTCCGGGGTGAATCGGGCCTTGGCGAGGCCGGACAGCATGTCCTGCGCAGCGACGACCTCTTCGCCGTTGCCGCTTGTGTAATCACCCGCGTCGCGCCATGTGCCGGCGACCGCGACATCGGCGCGGTCGCTGAGCCTCGCCGCCGCCTCGCCGTGCAGGAGGATCGACTCCGGGTTGCTCTCGGCCTTGGCCTTGAGGCTGGCGGCGACCGTCTCCCCGCCCTGCAACACGTCGTCGGCATCAAGCGTCGAGAAGCTGACCACGCCGCCGATCGCGCCGCCGCCATTGACCCCCGAGGTCGGTCCCCGGGTCACGTCGACGGCGCGCAGCATCTCGGTATCGAAGAAGAAGGTTCCGTTGGCGCCGTGGCCGCTCTTCTGGAAATTCTGCCGGGCGCCATCGACCAGCACGTTGACCCGGCCGAAATCCTGAAGGCCGCGGACGCTGACCGCCGTGCCGGCATCGGCCGGGGTCGTCTGGGTATTGACGCTCGGGATCAGGGTCAGGACCTCGGTGACGGTGTCCGCCTGCAGCGGTTCGAGCGCGCCACGCGTCCATATGGTCGTCGGCGACAAGGCGCCATAGGCCGGCTCGCCGCCCGGGCTGGCCGTGACGGTGATGGCATCGAGGTCGAGCACGCCGCCGCTCAATAGATTCATGTCGTCGGCAAGCGCCGCGTCGGCCATCGACAGGCCGAGCGCGGCAAGCGCACACCGGGCCAGGGCATCGCGCCACTGGCCCGGCGTCGCCGCGTTCTCTCGAACCCCGGTTCTCACAAGAGGAAGTCGTCCTCGAACAAGGCATCGGCGCCCATGACCTTGATGGAGAAGTCCGCCGAAGGGCCACCCTTGGAATCGACCTTGACCACAACGCCACTTTTCCGCTCGACGACGCGCAGCTCGTCGCCGTCACCAGAGAATTTGCTGCCGCCGATGAAATCGAGTCCGCCGAAGCCGGTCAGGTCGATCTGGTCACCGTCGTCGGTGGAGAAGTCGAGGATCTTGTCGCGCCCCTTCGCCTTGCCGCCGCTGTCGCGGAAGCCCTTGAAGACGAAGACGTCGGCATCGGCACCGCCGGTGAGGACATCCCTGCCCTTGCCGCCGACCAGGATATCGGCGTCGGCGCCGCCGGAAAGCGTGTCCTTGCCGCGTCCGCCGACCAGGGTGTCGACGCCATCGCCGCCGCTCAGGTCATCGCTGCCACGATTGCCCTTGATCAGGTCGTCGCCGCCGCTGCCACCCAGCGTGTCGTTGCCATTGCGCCCGAAGATGTTGTCGTCGAACTGGCTGCCGACGAAGGTGTCGTCGCCGTCCGAGCCGAGGAAGTCCTGCGCATATTGGGCAAGGAGCGCCTCGATCGCCGCCGCATCGGCGCCCATGAAGGCCTCGTAGAGCGCGTTCACCTCGCCGTCCGTCGCATCCGGCGCATCGGCCAGTCCGAAACCGGAGATGACGATCTCCGCCTCGTAGCCGGTGAACGCATCGGGCCCCGATTCCGGCGCTTCGCCGGTGATCGTGGCAAAGGTCATCGCGTCGACGGCACCCGAGATGTCATGTCCATAGGCCGAACCGTGATGGATGAAGTCGTAGGCGATCTCCTCGCCGTCGAGCACGGCGACATAGACGGAGTCACCTTCGGGGTCGTCGGCTGCGGCGTACTGGAAGCTCAACTGGTCGCCGTTGAGATAGAATTCGCGTCCATAGGCATTGTCGATGGTGCCACCGTGGAAGGCATAGCTGCCCTCCCCTGCGGTCGCGGCGAAATAGGCGGCAAGATAGGTGGTGAAGTCGACGCCACCGGACATCGAGGCGTCGATGGTCAGCCGGCCGCGCGCCGTCAGGACCGCCAGGTCCTCGACCGCAATCGTCTGGTCGTTAAAGGCGACGGATTCGATATTCTTCAGCGTCGTCTCGCCCGTCCCGGCCGAGACGGCCGAGGGGCTGACGACCGTCCGGCCGTCGGCATAGCGAACGACGAGATAGTCGGCGAAGTTTCCGGCGAAGACTGCGGTGTCGAAGTCGTCGCCGCCGTCGATCAGGTCGTTGCCGCCGTTGCCGGCGAGCAGATCGTTGCCGCCACCGCCTTCGATGATGTCGTCGAAACCGGTGCCGGTGAAGATGTCGGCGAAGTCCGAGCCGATGAAGTGCTGCGCCTCGTTGTCGAGGGCGTTGGCGTAGATCGCCATCTTGTCCGGATCGCCGGCGTTCCCGTACATGTGGGCAACCGAGAAATTGTGAACGACGCCGTTGGCCTCGATCTCGCTTTCCTCGGTCGGATTCGCCGGCTGCGCGTTGGCGAAGTCGAGCCCGGTGATCCGGAGCTGGACATCGCCGCCGGTATAGGCGCCGTCGTCATCGAAATCGCCGCTGCCGATGCGGCCGTATTCGACCGTATCGATCGAGCCCCAGACCGTGTGGGTGGCGAAGGAATAGGCGATCTCGCCCCGGGCGAGGACGTATTTGTCGGTCGGCCCGGTGCCGTAGCCAAGGAACATCTCGGTTCCGTCAAAGGCAGTGCCGTTGTCGAAGACCGGGAAGCCGCCGCCGCTCTGGTCGGCGAGGAAGCCGCCGCGGACGAAGGTCTCGAAATCGATGCCGGACTCGGCGTTTGATGCGTCGATGGTGATCATGCGTAGGCTCCAGCCATGGCCCGGCCCGACGTCAAGGATCGGACAGGACGCGGCAGAACGCTCGACGCGGGAAACCCCGCGCTACGGGCAATCTGCTGTTACGGATTCGGTTGGCTGGGTGGACCGACGAAACGGTCCGGGACCTGGCTGATGCGCGGCTATTCGGCTCGCGTGTGGCGGCATATTAGCCAGGGCCGCACTTGAGTCAATCGAAAAACGTTAACAAAATCAATATTATAGTAGTTCTAAACAGGAGGCGTATCAGCCAGCGACCGGAAGCACGAAAACCCGTGCGGACGCCTGGTTGACCCTGAGGTCGACGCCATAGACTTGCGTCAGCAGGCGGTCGGTGATCACCGCCTCGGGCGTCCCCTCCGCCACCACCCGGCCGCCATCGAGGGCGACGATGGTGTCCGCCACCTGGGCCGCGAGGTTGAGATCGTGGAGGACCGCCAGCACGCCGCCACCGGCCCTGGCATGCCGCCGGGCGATGTCGAGCAGGAGGAGCTGGTGCGCCAGATCGAGACCGGTCGTCGGCTCGTCGAGGAAGAGGTATCGGGCGCGGCCGTCGGCGGGCGTCGCCTTCAACTGCACCAGCACCCGGGCGAGATGGACCCGCTGCTGCTCGCCGCCGGACAGCGTCGTGCAGTCGCGACCCGCCGCGTCGGCGAGACCGACGACCTCCAACCCCCAGGCGACAAGGGCCGCCGGCGGCTCTGCCACGCCATGCCGCGGCAGCCCCATCCGCACCACGTCCTCGACCCGGAAGCCGAAGGCGAGGCCGGTCGATTGCGACAGCACCGAACGGATCCCGGCGAGTTCGGCGGGACGCCACGCGGCGAGGTCGCGGCCATGCAGCAGGACCCGCCCGCGCGACGGCGGCAGGCCGCCGGCCATGATCCGCAGCAGCGTCGACTTGCCGGCGCCGTTCGGCCCGACCAGCACCGTGACCGTGCCGGGCGGCAGCGCCAGCGAGACACCGTCGAGAATGGTCTTGCCGCCGGCCCGGCGGGATATGTCCTCGGCCACATACATCGGCTCAGCCCGTGATTCGCAAGCGCCGCATCAGCAGCCACAGCATCATCGGCGCGCCGACCGCCGAGGTGACGATGCCGAGCGGCAATTCGGCCGGCGCGGCGACCGTGCGGGCGAAGACATCGGCGACGGTGAGGAGCGCCGCGCCGGCGAGCGCCGATACGGGAAGCAGCAGCCGGTGCGATGGCCCGAGCGACAGCCGCACCAGGTGCGGCACGGTGAGCCCGAAGAAGGCGATGACGCCGCTGACCGCGACCGCGCCGCCGACTCCGACCGCGACCGCCAGCACCGCAAGCCGCTTGGTCCGCTCGACGGCGATCCCGGCATAGGCGGCATCGGCCTCGCCAAGCGCCAGCGTGTCGAGCCCGCGCGCCAGCGCCGGCGCGCCGAGCACCAGTGCCGCCGCGAAGGGCAGGACGAGCATCACCTTGTCCCACGTCGCCCCGCCAAGGCTTCCCAGCATCCAGAAGGTGAAGTCGCGCAGTTGCTGGTCGCTCGACACGAAGACCAGCAGCCCGGTCATCGCGCCGGTGAACCCGGTGAGCGCGATACCGGCGAGCAGCACCGTCACCACCGATGTGTGGCCGTCGCGGGTGGCGACGAGCTGGAGGATGCCGGTCATCGCCAGCCCACCGAGGAAAGCGGAGAGCGGCAGGCCGAGTTCGGCCCAGCCGCCGAGCGTTGCCGCAAGCGACGCGCCGAAGACGATCCACAGGGCGGCGGCCAGCGCGGCCCCGGCCGAGACCCCGATGACGCCGGGATCGCCCAGCGGATTGCGGAGCAGGCCCTGCATCACCGCACCGGCGACGGCGGTCGCCGAGCCGACCAGTGCGGCCAGCGCGGTGCGCGGCAGGCGGATGTCGAAGAGGATCACCGCGTCGCGGAGATCCGTCGCCGTATCGCCCTGGACGCCACCGAAGAGCATCGCCAGTACCCGGTCGGGCGCAATGCCGACCGGCCCGACGCCGAGCGACACCAGCGCCGCGACGACCGCGATACCGGCGGTGCAGGCAATCGCAAGCCCGAACCGCCCCGGCAGTAATCCGGGCGGTCGCGCACCAACTGCCGCTGTATCGGTCATGCCGGCCCGGCTTGCGCTAGTCGCGCCCGGCCGCGTCGGCCGTCCATGGCCGCTCGGGCAGCGCGGGCAGCGCCAGTTCGGGATAGAGCGCGGCGGCGAGATCGCGGACCGCATGAGCGGTGCGCGGACCGAAATTCAGCAGGTAGCTGCCGCTCACCCGGATGAGCCGCCCGTCCCGCGCCGCGGGCGTGCCGGCAAAGGCCGGCGCGGCCAGCACGACATCGTCGCTCAGGCCGTGGGTCTGGTCCGCCATCAGCACGACCGCGTCCGGCGCGGCAGCGACCCCGGCCTCGTCGCTGACCGGCTTGTAGCCCTGCATGCCGGCCAGCGCGTTGTCGATGCGCGCCAGCGCGAAGACGTCGGCGGCGGCGGTATCGCTTCCGGCGGCGAGCGGCGCGCCGCCGTTCAGCCCGAGCACGAAGACCGCCCGTCGCCGCGCATCGACCTCGGCGAGCATCGCCGCGACCGTGGCGAGATCCGCTGAGACGGCGGAGGCGAGCGCCGCGCCCTTGTCCGGAACGCCGACCGTGTCGGCGATCAGCCGGATGGTGTCGGCAACCTCGCCGGCGGTGCCCGGCTTGGGAACGCGGACGAAGGCAACCGAAGCCGATTCGAGAACCGCGATCGTTTCCGGCGGGCCGGCATCCTCGATGGCGAGGATCAGGGTCGGCGCCAGTGCCAGCACGCCCTCGGCGGACAGCGCGCGCATGTAGCCGACCTTCGGCTTCTCGGCGGCGCGTTCGGGAAAATCGCTGGTCAGGTCGACGCCGACGACGCTGTCCTCGAGCCCCAGCGCATAGAGCACTTCGGTGACGGTGCCGCCGATCGCCACGATCCGCGAGGCATCGGCCGCGACGGGCGCTCGCGGCGCGATTTCGGCGGCAAGCGCGGGTGCAATGAGCGCAACCATAAGCATGGCAGCTCCGCCAAATACATGTCGACACATGACTTCGTTCCTACTTCGTCAGGATAAGCTTGTTGAGGCCGGTCAATCGCAGGCGATACGTCTGATTTCCGTGACGGATACGGATTTCACGATCTTTCTGGAATAGTTCTTGACTGTCCACGACACCATCGGAAACGCAAACAACGTGCCGCTTGCCCCGTCGCTCATCATCTTGAGTCATTTTTACTGACGGCTCTTTCATTACACTTATTCTAATTCCAATAAAGACTCGAATATGCGGAATCAGTGCATCGCACGCACGATACGTTATTGCAATACACTCAATTTCATCATACGCATTCGTAAAATACATTGTAGTTACTGTAAAACCGGCGGATGGACGCGCTCCACCGCTCCCAAATGGCCGTGCCCCCTTCGTGCGTTCCGACAAGCCGCTATCGTTCTTTCGTCCCGCCGTGTCCCGGGTCCTGCCGCGATGGATGGCGGACGGCGCCGGGACCTGGTGGCGACACCAATGGCTGTCCTCCGGCCTGCTGTCGCTGGCGGTCCATGTCGTCCTGATCGCCGCCGCGACCTTCACGCTGGGCAGTACGGAGCGGACGGCCGGGGAGGGCGACGACCTGGTCTTCATCGAGGGGATTCCGGTGACGCTGGTCGAGTCGGTCCCGTCGCTGCCGAGCCTCGCCTCCGACGGCGAGGCAGACGCCGATGAACCGCCCGAGGAATCGGTGGAACCTCCCGAACCGCCGACCGAGGCGGAACCGGAACCGGTCGATCCACCGCCGGACGAAGCGGAGCCGCCCGAGCCCGCCCCCCTCGATACCGAACCGCCGGTTCCTGACGAGCCGACCGATCCTCCGGACCCCGACGAGCCCGCACCAGCCGATGCGGCGGAACCGGAGGCCGAACCCGACGTCGATCCGACCGTGATGCCTGCGCCGCCGCAACCGCGCGCCCGGCCGCCTCGACCAACCCCGCCGGTCGAGACGGCCGCGCGAGCCGTCGAACCGCCGTGGGAGCCCCCTGCAGCGAAAAAGCCGCGACCGCCCAAGCGGGCATCCGCCCCGTCCGACGCGGGCGCGGCGAGCAGCGGCGCCGGCGGTGGCGGCCAGGGCCTCGGCCAGGGCGATCCCCAGGCGAGCCGCTATCGCAGCCAGGTCGCGGCGAAGCTGATGGCCAACCGCTTCTACCCGAACGGCGCGCGTCGCGACCGCCTCGAGGGGACCGCTACCGTCGCCTTCATGATCGACCGCAGGGGCCGGGCCGGCGATATCGCGGTGGTGCGGTCAAGCGGCTCGGAAATTCTGGACGAAGCGGCGCGATCGATGGTCCGCCGCGCCGAGCCCTTCCCCCCGCCGCCGGCATCGCTCGGCGACTCCGTCGCGATCCGCGCACCGCTCCGCTTCGAGATGCCGCGATAGGCGTCGTCGGCCAATCATCGGCGCAGCGATAGCGCGGGCGCTTCGCAAGAAGATCATGGGTGATGGGGAGACTGGTACTCCCTAGGGGAATCGAACCCCTGTTTCTGCCGTGAGAGGGCAGCGTCCTAACCGCTAGACGAAGGGAGCAGCACCAGTGGGGCAGTTTATAGTCATCGGCCGGCCCCACTTCAAGCCGTGTCTTGCATCTCCCTTGCGCGCCCCTAGGGCAGAGGATCGACCGGCTGCTCCTCCTCCGGTGGCTCGCCCGGCTCGGCGCGGAACCACTCCCGGATCAGGTCATAGGCGACGGCGAGGATCACCGGCCCGAGGAAGACGCCAATCAGCCCCCAGGCGACCAGACCGCCCAGCACGCCGACGAAGATCAGCAGCCCCGGCAGTTCGGCATCGCGTCCGGCCAGGATCGGCCGTGACAGGTTTTCCACCGGATAGACGACGAGCATTCCCCACAGGACGATGAAGATCGCCCAGCCGAGCTCGTTCTGGGCCAACAGCCACAGCGCCACCGGGATCCACACAAGCGGCGCGCCGACCTGGACGAGTGCTGCGAAGAAGGTCAGCCCGCCGAGCAGCAGCCAGGCCGGAACCCCGGCGATCAGGTAGGCGACGGCCGCGACCATGGCTTCCGCGACGGCGCTGCCGACAACCCCGCGCACGGTGCTGCGCGTCGTGCGCACCCCGCGCTCGAGCAGCGTCGTGCCGAGGTCGCCGCCGGCGCGGTGGAAGAAGGTCGAAGCGAAGGAGGATAGCCGGTCGCGGTTGGCGAGGAAGACCCCGCCGAGGACGACGCCGAGCGCGATCTCGAACATGAACAGGCCGACATTCTCGACCTCCTTCAGCCCCCAGACCAGCCATTCCTGGATGTCGGCGCTGAAATGGGCGACGTAGGTCTTGCCCTCGGACGCGATCAGTTCCCAGTTGCGGCTCAGGAAGTCGCCGATCCATGGCAGCGTCTTGATGCTCTGCGGCGCCGTCTCGACGCCGCTGGTCGAGGCCGCGTCGACCCAGGCGATCAGCCCCGGCGTATAGGCGATGATGCCGCGGGTCAGCCCGATCGCCGGCACCACCAGCACGAGGACGAGGAAGATGCTGGTCAGCGTCGCGGCCAGCTTGCGCCTGGCCGGCATCTTTCGCAGCACCCAGGCATGCAGGGGTGCCGCGGCGATCGCCAACACGATCGCCCACAGGATCGCCGGAATGAAGGGCTGCAGCGTCAGGTAGGTCGCGAACAGCAGGAAGCCGGCGACGATCGCCGCCAGGGCGCCGTCGAATGTCGTCGGGATCGGCCCGCCCTGTCCGCGTTTGCGCTGCACCCTGGCTTGCCCCCCGCGCGCCTGTCCGTCGTGATGGCCGAAGTCATACCGCATTCGCGCGGTCGCCAGAACCCCGCGGTCAGTCGGCCGTCACCCGCAACCGGCCGACGACTGTCATCGCCGGCATCTCGAAGATGACGACGCTGGTCCCGTCGTCGTCCGCATAGGTCAGCGACAGGCGGTTGCCGTCCATCGCCGAGGAGACGATTCGCGCCCCCGGCGCCAACCCGAGGCCGGACAGCGAGACGGTCGGCGTTGCCGCGTCCTTTGGCAGCGCCGCCGATCCACCTGGATCCGTGATAACAATGCGGTACACGATCCCGGCGAGGACGGCGAGAAGGCCGATTCCCAGGGTCAGCCCGGCGATCAGCATCAGCCGGCGCAACCGCTCCTGAACCCGCGCGACGGCGGGATCGAGCGGCTTTTCTTCTTCGTCGTGTGGGTCAGCCATGTCAGCCGGTGCGTTCGAGTCGAAAATCGAGGTTGTCGTGGACGAGGCCGATGCCGGCGCCCGCCTTGACGCATGGCTGGCCGGCGCGGTCGCCGATCTGTCGCGCAGCCGCGCCAAGGCCTTGATCGTTTCGGGAATGGTGTCGGTCGGCGGCGCGACGATAGAGGAGCCGAAAAGGCCGGTCAAACCGGGCGAGACGGTCATCGTCACCGTGCCGCCACCGGAGCCGGCGATTCCCGCCGGCGAGGCGATCGCCCTCGACATCGTCTACCAGGACGACGATCTGATCGTAATCGACAAGCCGCCGGGCATGGTGGTTCACCCCGGCGCCGGCAACCACTCCGGCACCCTGGTCAACGCACTGATCCGCCATTGCGGCGACAGCCTGTCCGGCATCGGCGGCGTCGCCCGGCCGGGCATCGTCCACCGTCTCGACAAGGATACCAGCGGGCTTCTGGTGGTCGCCAAGAACGACCGCACCCACCAGGGCCTCGCCGCGCAATTCGCCGATCATGGCCGCGAGGGCCCGCTCGAGCGGGCCTATATGGCGCTCTGCTGGGGCGTGCCGGAGCGAACGAAGGGGATCATCGACGCCGCCATCGGTCGGTCCAACCAGAACCGCGAGAAGATGGAGATCAAGCGCACGGGCGGCCGCCACGCGATCACCCATTTTGCGGTTGCCGAGCGATATGGCGCGGCCGGCAAGCCGCCGATCGCCTCGCTGATCGAGTGCCGGCTGGAGACCGGCCGCACCCACCAGATCCGCGTTCACCTCGCCTCGATCGCCCATCCGGTGATCGGCGACCGGGGCTACGGCGCGGGCTTCGCCACCAAGGCGGCACGACTGCCCGAACCCGCACGAAGTGTGGTTTCCGCCTTCCCGCGCCAGGCGCTGCACGCCTTCCGGCTCGGCTTCGAACACCCCGCCACACATGAGGCGCTGCATTTCGAGCGACCGCCGCCAGCCGACATGATCGCTTTAACCGATGCGCTCAAGTCATTGTGAACAAAATGTAATCTCGATCGCCGCAAAGAGGGCGTTTTTTCGAGCGAGCATCATACCTATATGAGCTATTTGCCGTGGCCTGCTGGAGGCACGGCGACTGTTCCCGCCGGACATGCCGGGGGAGAAAGGGGCGCCAGATCATGGCCCGTACAAGTCTGCCTGTTATCGCGAGCGGCGAATCCGGCCTCTCGCACTACCTGACCGAAATCCGCAAGTTCCCGATGCTGGCTCCCGACGAGGAGTTCATGCTCGCCAAGAGCTACAAGGAACATGGGGATCGCGACGCCGCGCATCAATTGGTGACCAGCCATCTCCGGCTCGTCGCCAAGATCGCCATGGGCTATCGCGGCTACGGTCTGCCGATCGGCGAAGTCATCTCCGAGGGCAATGTCGGCCTCATGCAGGCGGTGAAGCGGTTCGAACCCGACAAGGGCTTCCGCCTCGCCACCTATGCCATGTGGTGGATCAAGGCCTCGATCCAGGAATACATCCTGCGCTCGTGGAGCCTGGTCAAGATGGGCACCACCGCCAACCAGAAGCGGCTGTTCTTCAACCTGCGCAAGGTCAAGGGCCAGATCAGCGCCATCGACGATGGCGACCTGCGGCCGGACCAGGTCAAGGAGATCTCCGAGAAGCTCGGCGTGCCCGAGGACGACGTTATCTCGATGAACCGCCGGCTCGGCGGCGACGCGTCGCTGAACGCGCCGCTGCGTACCGAGGACGATGGCGGCGGACAGTGGCAGGACTGGCTGGTCGACAAGAGCCCCGGCCAGGAAGAGCTCTACGCCGAGAGCGAGGAACTCGACAGCCGGCGCGCCCTGCTCAAGGACGCGATGGACGTCCTCAACGACCGCGAGCGCCGAATCTTCGAGGCGCGGCGTCTGTCGGAGGATCCGATCACGCTGGAAGAGCTCTCCACCGAGTTCGGCGTGTCACGCGAGCGCGTGCGCCAGATCGAGGTGCGGGCCTTCGAGAAGGTCCAGAAGGCCGTCAAGAAGGGCGCCAAGGAACTCGAGCGCCCCCGCGCCGAGATCGAGGCCGCCTAGCTTCGGCACGACGCGATCGCTCACCCGCTCTCGGGCGGGTGACGAGACAACGATCGGGCGACCGCCTGTCTCGGAAGAGACGACGGTCGCCCTTGTTGTATCCGGCTCATGTCACCGCTTCCCGCCGGCGCCGTTCAGGGTCGCCGCGTCAGCGACACGTCGGCCGCTTCCGCTCCATCGGCGGGCGGCGGCCCCTCCGGTGACATCGCGCCGGTCGCCCGCAGCCACCCCGTCCGCTCCGCCAAGAAGTCGACGAAGGTGGTCACCGCAACCGGCATGTGGCGATTACTCGGATAGACGGCGTAGAGGCCGCCATGCGGCGGCTCGTAGGCCTCGAGCACGGTGCGAAGCCGGCCCTGCCGGATCTCCAGCCCGGCAAGCGGCGACGGGATCAGCGCCACGCCAAGGCCGGCAGCGGCGGCCCGAATGGCGAACTGCACCGTGTTGACGGCGATGCGGCCCCGGACCGCGATGGTTTCCGGCCCCTCGGCGCCCCGAATCAGCCACGTCGCCCCCTCGATCGTGCGCCCGAAGACGATGCAGTCGTGCCGGGCGAGATCGGCCGGCGCCTCTGGAACGCCGCGCGTCGCGAGATAATCCGGGCTGGCGACGAACGCCCGCCGCGACGGCGCCAGCTTGCGCGCCACCAAGCTTGAATCGGCGAGCTGGCCGGCGCGGATCGCCACGTCGATCCCCTCCTCGACCAGGTTGAGCGCATGGTCGGTCAGCACGACCTCCATGCTGACCTTCGGATAGAGCGCCATGAAATCGGTGACCGTGTCGGCGAGGAAGCCGGTATCGGCCGGGCCCGAGATGCGGATGGTGCCGCTCGGCTCCTCCTGCATCTCGGCCGTGCGCCGGTTGGCCTGGTCGACCGCGGCCATCGCCACGCTGCATTCCTCGAAATAGCGCCGCCCGGCATCGGTCAGGCTGAGCGAGCGGGTTGTCCGCTGCAACAGCCGGATACCGACCGCATCCTCCAGCCGCGCCACCCGGCGGCTGACCGTCGTCTTCGGCAGGCCGAGGCCGCGCGCCGCCGCAGTGAAGCTCCCCGTCTCCGCCACCTTCAGGAAAATCGGAATGTCGTTGAGATCCACGCAGCGATCCTATTGTAGCTGAAAACGGAACAGTAATTTCCAATTATAGCCGCTAGTGGGTCAATTGGCGATGACCTAGATCACGGTCTCCAGACACAACCCAGCGGAGTTCACGATCATGACCAGCCAGCTCACCGTCTTCGTTACCGGCGCCACCGGCCAGCAGGGCGGCGCCGTCGCCCGCGCCCTTCTCACCCGCGGCCACAAGGTCCGCGCCCTCACCCGCAACCCCGCCGGCGATGCCGCCAGGGCGCTCGCCGCCGCCGGCGTCGACGTCCGCGAAGGCGACTTCAACGACCCCGCCACCCTCACCGCCGCCGCCACCGGCGTCGACACCGCCTTCCTGATGAGCACGTCCTTCGAGGTCGGCAGTGCCGGCGAGGCCACACAGGGCAAGGCCGCCGTGGATGCGCTCAAGGCCGCCGGCGTCGGCCACGTCGTCTTCTCGTCGGTCGCCTCGGCCGACAAGCAGACCGGCATCCCGCATTTCGAGAGCAAATACGCTGTCGAGCAGCACCTCGCCGCAAGCGGCCTCGACTACACGATCAGCGCGCCGGTCTGGTTCATGGACAACCTCGTCGCCGCGTGGATGGTCGACGCGCTGCGTGACGGCAATGTCGCCATCGCCCTCGACAAGACCAAGCCGCTGCAGCAGGTCGCGGTCGAGGATATCGGCGCCTTCGTCGCCACCCTCGTCGAGAAGCGCGAGGCGGTGTTCGGCAAGCGCTATGACATTGCCGGCGACGAGCTGACAGGCGATCAGTTGACCGAGGCTCTGTCCGCCGCCACCGGCCGGGCCTTCAACTACTTCGACGTCCCGCTCGACATGGTGCGCCAGCAGAGCGAGGACTTCGCCATCATGTTCGAATGGTTCGGCAAGGTCGGCTACTCGGCCGACATCGATGCCCTGCGACGTGATTTCCCCGAGGTGAAGTGGCATCGCTTCGCCGACTGGGCGAAAGCCTACGACTGGAGCGTCCTCGGCAAGGATGCCACGAAGGCCGCCTGACGACCGTCGGTTCACGCCGAAGTGACGCCCGGGGCGGTTCCCATCGCCGCCCCGGGCCTCTATGTCGCTAACTTCGACCGCCTTGGCCCCGAAGGGAACCGACATGACTGATCTCGTACCGCTCATCCCGCGCCAGCCCGTCCCGGCGCTGTCGGTCCCGCTGGTTGGCGGCGGTGACTGGACGCTGGCCGAGCAGACGCCGGCGCATTTCACCCTCCTCAACTTCTATCGCGGCGCCCATTGCCCGCAATGCCGCAACCAGCTTCAGGAGCTGAACCGCAAGGCCGGCGATTTCGCCGAGCGCGGCGTCGGCATCCTGGCGCTTTCCTGCGACCCGAAGGACCGCGCCGAGCAGAGCAAGGCGGACTGGGAACTCGGCGACATCGCCATCGGCTACGACCTGCCGCTCGAAGAGGCTCGCCGCTGGGGCCTCTACATGTCGACCGGCCGCGGCATGACCTCGATCGGCATCGAGGAGCCGGCGCTGTTTTCCGAGCCCGGCGTCTTCCTCGTCCGGCCCGACGGCACCCTCTACGCCGCCATCGTCCAGACCATGCCTTTCGTGCGGATGCACTTCGCCCCGCTGATCGCTGCGCTCGATACGGCGATCATCGCCAAGGACTACCCGGCCCGCGGCCAGGTCGCCGACCTTGGAAAGGCGATGGCCGACCAATCGGCCGGCTGAACCGACGCGAAACGAGGCCGGGCGCACAACCCGGCCTTTTTTTGGTTTTCGTCGCCGTCCCCGACCGCTAAACGTTGCGCCCTGATCAAATCATCGAAAGCGGGGAGCAATCATGTCGGACGAATTTGCCGGTCTCAAGGGAACGGTCGGACTGGTCACGGGAGCGGCGAAGGGTATCGGCGAAGGCGTCGCCCGCAAGCTGCACGGCGCCGGAATGAAGCTGGCGCTGGCCGATGTCGACGGCGACGGCCTCAAGGCAATGGCCGGTGAACTCGGCGGCGACGTCCTGACCTTCCCGCTCGACGTTACCGATGGCGCCGCGGTCGAGGCCTGCGTCGCGGAAACCGAGGACAAGCTCGGCCCGATCGATCGCCTGGCCCATGTCGTCGGCATCCAGCGCTTCGGACCGATCGCCGAACTCAGCGACGAGGATTTCGACGCGACCTTCAACGTCAACGTCCGCGCCGCCTTCCTGGTCGCCCGCGCCGTCTCGAAGCGGATGCTGCCGCGCAAGCGCGGATCGATCGTCGCCGTCGCCTCGACGGCCGCCCGCACGCCGCGCATCGGCCAGGGCGCCTATTGCGCCTCCAAGGCGGCGGTCGCCCAGATGATGTGCGTCCTGGGCCTCGAAATGGCGCCGCACGACATCCGCGTCAATTGCGTCTCCCCCGGCGTCACCGAGACCGGCATGGTCCAGCGCCTGATGGCGACGATGGAAACGCCCGAGGTGGTGATCAAGGGCAGCCTCGACGGGTTCCGCGTCGGCGTACCGATTGGCCGGCTGGCGCGTTCGGAGGAGATCGCGGACGCGGTCGCCTACCTGCTGTCGGATCGTTCGAGCTACCTGACCATGCAGGACATCGTCGTCGACGGCGGTGGCGCACTCGGCGCCTAAATGCAATTTCGTCTGCGATCTTAATCTGTTCATAGTCGATTTGCGGGCAATCTGCCCGCTCCATCATCGGAGGAAACCCATGTGCGAGAAATGCGTTGCCAGCGGACTTAGCCGCAGAAACCTGATTCGCGGGGGCGGAGCCGCCCTTGCCCTGGCCGCGACGGCCGGATTCGACATGTCTTCCGCCCCCGCCCACGCGGAGGAAGCGATGCCGGTCTCGCCGGAGGAGGCGCTGCAGCGCCTGATCGAAGGCAATGCCCGTTACGTCGCCAACAAGCCGATCAATACGGACTTCTCGGTCAACCGCAGCAAGCGGTCCGCCGGCCAGGCCCCGTTCGCGGCGATCGTCAGCTGCGCCGACTCGCGGGTCGCGCCGGAGCTGATCTTCGATCAGGGACCGGGCGACCTGTTCGTTGTCCGGGTTGCCGGCAACTTCATCAACGAGGATGGCCTGGCCAGTCTCGAATTCGGAACCGCGGTTCTCGGCCTCAAGCTGATCGTCGTCCTCGGCCATACGGCCTGCGGCGCGGTCGTCGCCACGATCGACGTCATCGAGAATGGCACCGAACTTCCGGGTCACCTTCCGAGCCTGGCCAACGCGCTCAAGCCGGCCGTCGAATCTGCAATGGCTGCCAAGCCCGACGATCTGCTCGCTGCGGCCACCATGGAGAATGCCAAGCTCAACGCCGCCTATGCGGCTTCCGCCGGCCCGATCCTTTCGGACCTGAAGACCTCCGGCAAGCTCGGCACGGCGGCCGCCGTCTACGACCTCGACACCGGCAAGGTCGAGTTCGCCTCCTAGCGGCCCTTACGCCTGTCCGCCGCTATCGGCGGGCGCGCACGCAGATCGGCGATTGCCCCACCGGGCAATCGCCTTTTTTCTGGCGCTAGCGCGGCGCCACCGCGTAGCCGTCGACCGGCAGCACCTCGTCGATCAGGCCATGCGACATGAGGAATTCGGCGAACCGCTCGTAGCGCCCGGCGTCGAAGGCGGCCGGCCGCTTGGCGAAGCGCGGCAGCGTCAGGTCGAAGGCGCGAAGGTTCAGTTCGTCGTTGAGATCGGCGTTCGACGCCATGAAGATGTCGCGCGCCTCCTCCGGATGGTTGGTGAGGAAGATCGTCGCCTCCTCGATCGCCGCGATGAAGCGACCGAGCATTGGATCATCGCGCCGGTCCGACTTGGCGACGAAGATCAACTCGTCATAGATCGGCACGCCGTGCTCTTCCGGGAAGAAGGCGACGCCGGGCTTGCCCTCGATATCGAGCTGCGTCAGTTCGAAATTGCGGTAGCCGTCCATCGCCGCATCGACCTGTCCGGAAAGCAGCGCGCTGACCAGGTTGAAGTTGACGTTGACCAGTTCGACATCGTCGGCGGTCAGCCCGACCGACTTCAGCAACTCGGCCAGATAGGCGGTCTGGATGCTGGCGATCGAATAGCCGACCTTCTTGCCCTTGAGATCGGCCAACGACTTGACCGGCCCGTCCTTCAGCACGATCAGCGCATTGAGCGGCGTCTCGATCAGCGTGCCGAAGCGGACCAGCGGCAGCCCTTCGTTGAGATGCAGCATCAGGTCGGGCTGGTAGGTGATCGCGATGTCGGCCTGGCCGGCGGCGACCAGTCGCGGCGGCGCGCTCGGGTCGGCCGGCGCGATCAGTTCGACGTCGAGGCCGTGGCGTTCGAAATATCCCTCCTCCTGCGCGATGATCAGCGGCGCATGGTCCGGATTGACGAACCAGTCGAGCAGCACGGTCACCTTGTCCTGGG
Organism: Bauldia litoralis; assembly: GCF_900104485.1. GTDB lineage: Bacteria > Pseudomonadota > Alphaproteobacteria > Rhizobiales > Kaistiaceae > Bauldia > Bauldia litoralis. The sequence continues at coordinate 59,594 of NZ_FMXQ01000001.1, forward strand.
CGACGGCCGGACTGGCGAAAAGCGCCATGGCGACAAGGGCAGCGGAGCATTTGCGAAGCATTTTCATTCCCATCATTCGGTTTCCGGGACCCAGGGGGTCAGGTTGCGGGTGGAAAGATCGACGACGGCGCGCAACAGCACCGACATCGCGGCGAGAAGAAACAGGCAGGCGAACATCACCGCCGTCTGCGAGCGGGCATTGGCCTGCAGCATCGCGTAGCCAAGCCCCGACGAGGCGCCGACCCACTCGCCGATCAGCGCGCCGATCGGCGCATAGACGGCGGCGAGCCGCACCCCGGTGACCAGCGCCGGCAGCGCCGAGGGGATCCTGAGCAGCGTCACCTGCTGGACGTGGCTGGCGCCGTAGAGCCGGCCGATGTCGAGAAGATTTCCGTCGGTCCGGGCAAGGCCGTCGTTGAAGGCCGAGGCGACGGGAAAGAAGATGGCGATGGTCGCCATGACGATCTTCGAGGCGAGCCCGAAGCCGAACCACAGCACCAGCAGCGGCGCAATGGCGAAGACCGGCAGCGCCTGGCTCACCACCATCATCGGCAGGAGCATCCGCTTGGTCTGGGGGATGAAGCTCATCAGCAGCGCCAGCATGACGCCGAGCGCGGTGCCGGCGATCAGCCCGATCACCGTCTCGGTCGCCGTGGTCACGGCATCGACCTGCCACAGGCTCGGCCGGTCGCGCAGCGCCTCGAAGACGCTGAGCGGCGACGGCAGCATGAAGGACGGCGGCGAGAAGACGACGATGATCGCTTGCCAGACCACGACAAGGCCGAGCGCGACGAAGAAGGCGCGGACGACGATCATCGCCCGCTGCCATGGTCGGAACTGTCGGAAATTGTCTCCGCCGCGAACGTCATCGACCGTAGAACCGCCTCTCCCAAAGCGATCCGGTCATGCAAAACGAGGGCGTCGGAGATACCCGTTCCGTTCCTTCGCCGGCATGACCCGGATCAGGTTCGAAGGGTTCGGCCTTCAGGCCATCTCAGCTCGCGAACGAGCACCCCTCGGAACAAGTCATCAGCATTGCAGGCGGCGCGCCAAAGGGCAAGCCGCTTGGTCGGGAGGCAGCTATACGCTGCGCGGTCAGCCGGTTCCCCAGGCCGCGAACGCTTCCTCGAAGACGCGTTCGCCGGGGGTTCCCTTCTCGAAGGTCAGGATCGCCCGTTGCCCGGTACCGTAGACGAAGGGCAAGTCGATCCAGTTGCGGGCCCGAAGCAGCGCGACGTTGGAGGCAATATCGTTCTGGTTGGCCGAAAGCGCCACCCAGAAGAAACCGTCCGCAACCTTCGCCGCTGCGCCGACCAGCGGCTGGCCGCGCTCTTCCTCGCTCGACTTCATCACCACCCGTGGCACTTCGGTGATGTCCTGACCGGGGAAGCTGGCCGGCGTATCGACCGTCACCTCGATCAGGTGGCTGGCCGGCAGGGTTTCGTCCGAGTTCTTGTGGAACGAGAAGCGCACCGACATGTCGCGCTCCGGCACGTCCAGCCGGGCCTCGACTTCCGGACCGTTCGGCCCGTCGTTGATGAACCGCCAGGTGACGGCCGCGTTGATCGCGGTAACGCCGGCGCCGTCGCCCGCATCGCCGACCGGCTCCTCGTAGAGGATCGCCTTCTGGGCAACGAGCGGATCGCCCGCGGCGGGAGCCGCCGGTGCCTGCGGAACCGAATCGGCGGCGGGCGCCGCCGCCATCGCCGGTGCCGTATCTTCCCGCGCCCCGACGGTGCGGACATCCGCGGCCGGCGCATCGCCGGCAAGCAGCCGGTCGTCGTTCTTGCCGGAATCCGCAGCCGGGACTGCCGGTTCGGACGGCGCTTCGCTGATCGCCGGCGGAGTGCTCGATTCGAAGGAGGCCAGCAGATCCGTAAGAACGGCCCGCTGCGACCAGCCGAGCGCACCCAGTCCGCCGACCACGCCGATGATCAGGATCGCGAGGATGAGCCCCGGCAACCGCGAGCGGCGTGGCTTGGCGTCTTCGTCGAAATCCGGTTCGGGCGCCTCGGCCTCCGGATTGCCGCGGCCGCGGCGCTTCTTCTGGGTGAAGGCGAGCCGGTCGCGGCTGTCGACCTGCGGTCCGGGCTGCGCACGCAGCACGGGCGCCGGCTCGGCGTCGCCGGCTTCATCCCATTCCTGGTCGTATTCGGGAGCAATCGACGGCTCCGGATTGCGGGTCTCGGCCGGGACCGAGGCCGGCAGCCGGTATCCGCTTGCCGGAACGTATTCCTCCGACGGATCGTATCGCTCGAACTGGGCAGGCTCGTCCTGCGGCTCGGGCGGCGGTGGTGGCGGAGGCGGCGTCCGACGCACGGGTTCGCGCGCCGCCGGCCGCTGTTCGTCGGCAGGCCTGCCGGGCCGCTTGAGATCGGGCGCGGTCGCGCTGTGACGTGCGGCCGCGACGCGGGCGGTGACGCGGGAGCGCTCCGCCGGTTCGCGGCCAGCGGCATCGCCGCGCATGCCGGCTTCCTGGATCGCCCGCCGGAAGACATCCTGCGGGTTCGACTGGCCCTCGCCGCGCGGCGCCTCGCTGCGCGGGGTCGGCGACGGTGCCGGGCGCGCGGCGATCGGCGGCGCCGCATATTGCGGCGGCGGTCGCGGTGGCGCCTGAGGGGGCGGCGACCCGAGTCCGGCGGCGCTTTCGCGCTCGACGCGACGAATCGCTTCCTCGAGTTCGAGTCGCTGCCGCGAAATCTCGGCGGTCGTCAGCGGCGGATCGACAGCCTTGAGCTGACCGATCAACGCGTTGCGCGCCTTGTCATAGACGGTCCGGCGCGCGTCCGACAGCTTCGGATCGATTCCGGAAATCGCTCTCTTCAGTACAGTATAGTATTCGGCCATGTGTTCGCCCTGCCGACAGGGCCCTCTTGTCGTGCGATCCCTAGCCCTGGAAAGGATCGTGAACCAGAATTGTATCCTCACGCTCGGGGCTTGTCGAAAGTAAGGCCACCGGCGCACCAATCAGTTCTTCGACATGGCGGACGTATTTGATCGCCTGAGCCGGCAAATCGTTCCACGTCCGCGCGCCGGCAGTCGAATCCTGCCAGCCGTCCATCGTCTCGTAAATCGGCTCGACCCGAGCCTGAGCATCCTCGACCGCGGGGAAGTAATCGATCTCCTCGCCGTCGAGGCGATATCCCACTGCAATCTTGATGGTTTCAAGGCCATCAAGCACATCGAGTTTGGTCAGGGCAATGCCGTCAATCCCCGACGTCTGGATGCTCTGGCGCACCAGCGTCGCGTCGAACCAGCCGCAGCGTCGCTTGCGGCCGGTGACGGTGCCGAATTCGTGGCCGCGCCGGCCAAGAAATTCACCGGCTTCGCCATGGTCCTCGCTCGGGAAAGGCCCCTCGCCGACCCGGGTGGTGTAGGCCTTGGTGATTCCCAGCACGTAGTCGATCGCCCCGGGCCCGAGGCCAGATCCGGTCGCCGCCTGCCCCGCCCCGGTATTGGACGAGGTGACATAGGGATAGGTGCCCTGGTCGATGTCGAGCAGGATGCCCTGCGCGCCTTCGAACAGGATCCGCTTGCCCTCGCGACGCGCCTCGGCGAGCAACCGCCAGCTCGATGCGACATACGGCAGGATGCGCGGCGCCACAGCCAGGAGGTCTGCGAGCACGGTCGCCGGATCGATCTCGGCGAGCCCGAGGCCGCGCCGCAGCGGATTGTGGTGCGTCAGCAGCCGGTCGATGCGCAATTCGAGGGTCTTGCGATTGGCGAGGTCCATCACCCGGATCGCGCGACGGCCGACCTTGTCCTCATAGGCCGGGCCGATGCCCCGCCCGGTGGTGCCGATGCGCGTGCCGGTATTCGCGGTTTCCCGCGCAACGTCGAGTTCCTGGTGCAGCGGCAGGATCATCGCCGCATTCTCTGCGATTCGCAGGTTGTCCGGCGAGATCGCGACCCCCTGCCCGGTCAGCCGGTCGATCTCGGCGATCAGCGCGATCGGGTCGACGACGACGCCGTTGCCGATGATCGACATCTTGCCCGGCCGCACGACGCCGGAGGGTAGCAGGCTGAGCTTGTAGCTGACGCCGTCGATGACCAGCGTGTGGCCGGCATTGTGACCGCCCTGGAAGCGGACGATGAAATCGGCCCGCTCCGACAACCAGTCGACGATCTTTCCCTTGCCTTCGTCGCCCCACTGCGAGCCGACAACCACCACATTGGCCATTTAGATGACGATCCCCCGTCTCGAACGCGCAATAAACTGCCTGCCCCGGCCCCGGCCGGTCCCGGCGGGCGCACTATAGACACGCGAATCGCTCGCGGCGACTGCTTAGGTCGCCCGCACCAAACGATTCGCACTTTAATCAAAGCATAGCCGATCCGCCCGCCGGCCGCGCTTTACTCCGACGGCGGCCCGTCGTAGTCGGGGCGCCGGAAACGCCAGGAGACTGATCACGTGGATGCCAGCCCTGCCCGCGGCCGGTCCATGCTGGACCGTCCCTACCTTCTCCTGTCGCTCGCCATGCTGTTCTGGTCGATCAACATCATCCTCGGCCGGTTCATTGCCGGCACGGTTCCGCCGGCGACACTGGCGCAGATCCGCTGGGGTGGGGCGGCGCTGATTCTCCTGCCGATCGGCTGGCGTCACCTGCGCCACGACTGGCCGACGATCCGCGCCCACCTGCCGATGCTGATCGTCCTCAGCCTGACCGGCGTCACCCTCTACAACACCATGGCCTATACCGGCCTCAACTATACCCAGGCGCTGAACGCGCTGCTGATGCAGTCGAGCGGGCCGCTGCTGGTCGGCCTGTGGTCGCTGATCCTGTTTCGCGACCGCCTGACCCGAGCCCAGTTGATCGGCATCCTCATCTCGCTGGTCGGCGTGCTGGTCATCGTCACCCAGGGGCGTCTCGACATCCTGCTCCACCTGTCGCTCAATGTCGGCGACATCTGGCTGGTCGCCGCGATGGCGGTCTACGCGATCTACACCGTCCTGCTCAGGAAGCGGCCGGCGATCCACTTCCTGTCCTTCCTCACCTTCATCATCGCCGCCGGCGCGGTGATGATGATCCCGCTCTTCCTGATGGAATACGGCGCCGGCTACCGAATGGACCCGACGCCGGCGGCCTTCGGCGTCATCCTCTACGTCATCCTCTTCCCGTCGATCCTGTCCTATTTCTTCTTCAACCGCGGCGTCGAGCTGATCGGCGCCAACCGCGCCGGCCAGTTCTTCCACCTCATCCCGGTCTTCGGATCGGTAAGCGCCATCCTGTTCCTCGGCGAGCGCCCCGAGTGGTTCCACGGCGTCGGCTACGCCCTGATCATCGCCGGCATCGTCACCGCCCAGCGCACCTGGGGCCGGGCGACGCCGCCACCGTAGACGACGGGTTGCGAGGTTAGACTGTCATCCCCGGCAAGGCCCGAAGGGCCGAGGGAAGGGGATCCAGTAACCGATGCGGCAGGGCGTTTTGGCGCGGCGACCAACGACGGGGACGGCCGCGAAGGCCGTGCCCACAAATCGACAGCCATCGTTTACTGGATCCCCTTCCCTCGGGCTTCGCCCTCGCCGGGGATGACAGAAGGGAAGACCGAGGTGCGCGCCTCGAAGCGCGCACCACCCCTCACCCGTCGATCAGAAGCGCAGGCGCTTGGCCTGCACCACGCCCTCGAGCGCCATCACCTTGTCGAGCACCGCGTCGTCGATCGGGCCGTCGACCTCGATCAGCGCGATGGCCTCCTCGCCGACCGCGGCACGGCCGAGGTTGAAGGTGGCGATGTTGACCTCCTCGGCGCCGAGCAGCGTGCCGAGACGACCGATGAAGCCGGGCTTGTCGCGGTTGGTGATGTAGAGCATGTGCGGGCCGAAGCTCGCCTCCATGCTGATCCCCTTGATCTGGATCAGCCGCGCCTTGCCGTCGGAGAAGACGGTGCCGGCGACCGAACGCTCCTGGCGCTCCGTCCGCACGGTGAGGCGGATATAGGTCTCGAAGATGCCGCGCTGGGACTGGCGCACCTCGTCGACGGCGATGCCGCGGCCCTGCGCCACCACCGGCGCGTTGACCATGTTGACCTCGGTCAGGATCGGCCGCAGCAGGCCGGCCAGCAGCGCCGAGGTCAGCGCCTTGGTGTTCATCTCGGCGACCTCGCCGGCATATTCGATGGTGATGCCGCGCAGGGTCGACTCGGTGAGCTGCCCGGCGAAGGAGCCGAGGTCCTCGGCCAACCGGACGAAGGGCGTCAGCCGCACCGCCTCTTCCGCCGAGATCGACGGCATGTTGAGCGCGTTGGTCACCGCGCCGTCGAGCAGGTAGTCGGACATCTGCTCGGCGACCTGCACCGCGACATTCTCCTGCGCCTCGGTGGTCGAGGCGCCGAGATGCGGCGTGCAGACGACGTTGGGCAGGCCGAAGAGCGGGCTCGACTCGGCCGGCTCGGTGACGAAGACGTCGAAGCCGGCGCCGGCCACCTTGCCGTCCTTGATCCCGGCGGCGAGGTCTTCCTCGACCACCAGCCCGCCACGGGCGCAGTTGATGACGCGCACGCCCTTCTTCATCTTGGCGATCGCCGCCGCGTCGATGATGTTGCGGGTGTTGTCGGTCAGCGGCGTATGCAGGGTGATGAAGTCGGCCCGGCGCAGCAGCTCGTCGAGGTCGACCTTGTCGACGCCGAGTTGCACCGCCCGCTCGTCGGACAGGAAGGGATCGAAGGCGACCACCTTCATCCGGAGGCCGATCGCCCGCTCGGCGACGATCGAGCCGATGTTGCCGCAGCCTATGATTCCGAGCGTCTTGCCGGTGATCTCGACGCCCATGAAGCGGTTCTTCTCCCACTTGCCGGCCTGGGTCGAGGCGTCGGCGGCGGGGATCTGGCGAGCGACCGCGAACATCATCGCGATGGCGTGCTCGGCCGTGGTGATCGAGTTGCCGAAGGGCGTGTTCATGACGATGATGCCGCGCGCCGTCGCCGCCGGCACGTCGACATTGTCGACGCCGATGCCGGCCCGGCCGATCACCTTGAGCCTGGACGCCGCGCCAAGCAGCTTCTCGGTCGCCTTGGTCGCCGAGCGGATGGCGAGCCCGTCATAGTCGCCGATCGCCGCCAGCAGCGCGTCCTTGTCCTTGCCGAGATCGGGCTGGTAGTCGACGTCGATGCCACGGTCCTTGAAGACCTGCACGGCGGTCGGGGAAAGCTTGTCTGAAACCAGTACGCGGGGAGCAGTCATTGATTTTGATTCCCTGGTCGTTTGTGAGCCGTCGTCATGTCCCCTCTCCCGGTCATTCCGGCGAAAGCCGGAATCCATCGCTGACGCGGAACCCTGTCGGCACCGGTGGAGATGGACCCCGGCTTTCGCCGGGGTGACGTGCTGTGGAGGGGCCGCGAGGCTCCTTTGAGGAAGAGCGGCGGGCGGCTCAGGCCGCCTGCTTCAGCGATGCCTTTTCCTGGGCGAAGGCCCAGTCGAGCCATTCGGTCAGGATCGCGAGGTCGGAGGCCTCGACGGTCGCCCCGCCCCAGATCCGCAGATGCGGCGGCGCGTCGCGATGGAAGGCGATGTCATGGGCGACGCCTTCCTTGTCGAGCCGCGATGCGATGGCGCGGACGAAGGCCTCGTGGCCGGCGAGATCGAGCCCGGTCACCTCCGGATCGACGATCCGCATGCAGATCGAGGTGTTCGACCGGGTCGCCGGGTCCTCGGCGAAGAAGTCGACCCAGGGCGTGCGATCCGCCCAGTCGGCCAGCACCTTGTAGTTGGCGTTGGCGCGGCCGATCAGCCCGTCGAGCCCGCCCTCGGCCTTGGCCCAGGTGAGCGCGTCGAGATAGTCCTCGACGCAGAGCATCGACGGCGTGTTGATCGTCTCGCCGATGAAAATGCCCTCGTTGAGCTTGCCGCCCTTGGTCATCCGGAAGAGCTTCGGCAGCGGCCAGGCCGGGACGTAGCTTTCCAGCCGTTCGACGGCGCGCGGGCTGAGGATCAGGATGCCGTGCGCCGCTTCGCCGCCGAGCGCCTTCTGCCAGGAGAAGGTGACGACATCGAGCTTGTCGAAGGGAAGCGGCTGGGCGAAGGCCGCCGAGGTCGCGTCGCAGATCGTCAGCCCCTCGCGGTCGGAGGCGATCCAGTCGCCGTCCGGAACGCGGACGCCGGAGGTCGTGCCGTTCCAGGTGAAGACCACGTCATGGCTGAAATCGACCTGTCCGAGATCGGGCAGCTTGCCGTAATCGGCCTTGATCACCCGCGCATTGTCGAGCTTGAGCTGCTTGACCACGTCGGTGACCCAGCCGAGGCCGAAGCTCTCCCAGGCCAGCACATCGACCGGCCGGGCCCCGAGCATCGACCACAGCGCCATCTCGACGGCGCCGGTATCCGAGGCCGGCACGACGCCGATCCGGTAGTCGGCCGGAACCTCGAGCGCCTCGCGCGTCAGGTCGATGGCCTGCTTGAGCTTGGACTTGCCGATCTTCGACCGGTGCGAACGGCCGAGCGCCGCATCGCGCAGGGCTTCGAGCGACCAGCCAGGTCGCTTGGCGCAGGGTCCGGAAGAGAAGTTGGGATTTGACGGCTTGCACGCAGGCGCAGCCATGCCGTTGGCGGCGGTATCTGTCATTGTAGTCTATCCTCTCAGATAGGAGCCCCTCGTTGGGGAGGGGTGGCCCGCCGCCTTCCTACCCGAACTGACGCGAAGCGCAAGGTCCCCGGCGACGATTCCAACGGCGTGATGCAGGATGCCGCAGGCACGTGCCAGGAAGCGCCCGGGCGGATCAGGCCGCCAGGCTCTTGCAGGATAAAGAGAGGATGATGGGGTGGGCTGGAGGCTGGCTGTCCGTCTGCCGGCCGCGGACGTTGTCCGCCCCCCGCCCCGTGTGGACAAAAAGTCAGCCGTCCTGAATCGATCGGAACGGCTGGACTTTGCTCACGCGCCGCGTCTGGCGGCGGCGGTCGTCGGCCTTACCGGGTGAGCCCGGTCATGCGCCACACCGGCCATGCGGCGCGGGCGAAGGACACCTGGTCCGCGCCATCGATCCGATGCTTGGCATTGGCGTTGGTGTGCTTGCCGGCGCGGTTCGTCTTTTCCGAGGTCATGCTCATGATCTGTGTTCCCTGTCTCGATTTCGGTTGGCCGCTCAATACGCGGCCGGTTCCCGTGTCGCAGTGAACCGGATCACAAGCAGGCGTTGCTCTCGCGACGACGGCAATCGCAAGTGTCAGGAACGGACGGGGAGAGTGGCGGCCGGGTAGCCACCCGGGAGGCGCCCGCCGGCTTCACATGACCGGTGACAGTCGGCCCGCTCAGGGACGCGGCGGGCGCACCGAAGCGTCGCAGGACGCGTCCGCACTGCCGAGCGCGCACCCGGCCTGGGCGGTCAGGCACCCGAGGATCGCATTCGAGCCCGGCGCACCCGCGTGATAATGATACGCGAGCCCCTCGCCCTCATGCCCGTTGCAACTGTCGAGATCGTCGGGCGTCATGCCCGATGCCAGAAGGTGCGGGAAGATCTGGAAGCCATCCATCGCCAGGCCGATCTGCGTGCCATGATCGGCAGCGGACTCGCCGTCGACCGGACCGAAGCTGGCCGGCGCGTCCGGAAGGCAGTCGGTGACGGCATGGTAGTGATAGCCGACATGGGTGTTCACATGGCCGCCGCAGTCGTCGAAGGGCGCGATCGTGTGCGCGGCCAGAATCGCGTCGAGCGGCGCCGGCCCGTCCAGCCGGATGCCGTTATAGGCGATGCCGGACCCGGACATGTTCGTCGGCTGCGGCCGGCTGGCCGCCTGCGGCTCCAGCGGGATGACATAGGTCGTGGTCGCATCGGCCGGCATGTATTCCGGCAGGCACTGGACGCAGTAATTGTTGTAGGCCGCATCGACATCGGGGCGCGCAGCCGCCTCGCAGGCCTCCAGCGTTCCGGTGAACCGGACATCGCCCGTGGCGGGATCGAAGAGCTGCCACTCGGTGTCGCCGTAGAACTCCGCAAGGTTGGCGATGAAGGCGCCATCGACGTCGTAGACGTCGCCGTCCCGCATCCAGATGCCGCCGGCATCCGCACCATCCGCGATGTTTGTCGGACACCAGGGACCCGGCGTGTAGCTCTGGGGATCGGCCTTGACCGTGATCGAGAAGCACGTCGTCTCGGCGCCGCCGGAAAGCGTGCAGTCGACGGTCGTCGGTGCGCCGACCACGTCGGCATCGGCAAAGAAGGCGGCGACCCCGGCGAGGCTGTCATCCGCGGCCTGCGCCAGACCCATCGTCCCAAGCGTCGCCAGGCCGGCGATCAGGAGGCGTTTCGATCCATTGAGAATGCGCTGTGCCATGTCGACCTCTCTTCCCTTGCGCCGCCGATGCGGACGCGAGGCTCCGTTCGCCAATCGTTAGCATCCTAATGACGAGGTTGCAAACGGGAGGCTGCAGGTCAGTCGGCAAACGCACGGGCTGCCGACGGTCGAAGGTCACCACCGCCGGACGACCGGCGGCAGTCTTTCCTTGCAGCGAAGCCCGGCGGCCGGCGTGACCACACGCAGCCGGATCTTCGCGGTGGCCGCAGCCCTAGCGGTGGAGGTAGCCCGCCGGATAGGGCTTGCCGCAGATCCACATGTAAGCGCGGTCGCGCTGGCTCCAGATCATGCAGTTCGGGAAGTCGTTGGGGTTCTGTGTTCCACCGACCCAGCCGCGGCCGGCGCCGATCGAGTTGCTGCTGCCACCGAAGGCCAGGACCGACGGGGCGGCGGCAAGGCCTGCGACGACTGCGAACGCGGCGGCGATGGCAACGGTACGCATCGGATGTCTCATCTGCTTTGATCCCATGGTGAAGTCTGGCCCTGGACAGGCCTCTGGCTGCTTGGGAGGGGCGAGGCCACGCCCCCGTTTTCTAGATAGGCATCGGAACCGGCCTTGCCAGTTCCGGCCGGTCAGTCGCCGGTGCAATCCGTGCCGGCGTTGACCAGGAACGAGCTGACGTCGGCGAATTGCGGCACTGTCAGCGCCGCCTCGGCCTTTTTCGCGCCGTCGGAATCCTCGGCAAGGATGGCGACGACATAGGCCTGCTGGTCCGACGACAGCGACGACGACTTCGCCTTTCCGGCAAGGCACTCGCACGCCTCCGCGGTCCAGCTTGTATTCTTGACGCAGGCTTCCTTGATCGCCGCCGGGTCGGCCGCGGCGGCCGCGCCAGCCGTCATGAGAACCGCCGCGAAACCCGCTGCCACGCTCCGATGCATCGCCATTTTCCGCTCTCCATCCTGTTGCCGCTCACGATCGCGCTTGGCCCGGCCGGCGCAAGGGTCCGCCCGGCGCGCGCATTGGCTTTCCCCTGAATGGGCGCGCGGAGCTTAAGACCGGGTGAATCGGCCCCCGTCCGGTCCCCGCCTGCCGGCGGAATGCCCGCCCGTTGCGGCCTTTTCGCGCCGCCACGGCCGGCTTTACCCGGGATTGCCGGGCGAGAGAGGGCAATTGGCTTCCAGTAGTCGTTGCCGTTTGCTATGCGTCTCCGCCACGCGGGGCGGATTACGACCTGACAAACGGGGACCACACGAGCCGACATGACAGCCTTCAGGTCAATCCTCTACGCCATTTCCTCGCCGATCCTCGTCCTCAAGGACTACCCGATCCTCTTCCGGTTCAAGGACGTCTACATCGTCACCGGCGGCTTCATTAACTCCGTCGCCGCGGTGCTTTCCTTCCTCGTCGCCTCGTATTTCTACCTGACGATGTTCCCGGCCCAGACCGCCGACGGCAGCTGGCTGTGGAAGCTGGTCGGCGTCGTCTTCTTCTCGCTGGTCTTCAGCAAGGTCTTCCACTTTTTCGCGCTCGGCCGCGAGTTCCTGCGCAATCCGCGCAAATACATGGCCGAGACCGCCTTCTACAACCAGGGCGGCCAGATCGGCGTCTTCCTCGGCACGGTGTGGTTCGCCTGGTCGACCGGCATCGACTTCCTCGCCTGCATGGACATCAACCTGACGGCCGGCTGCCTGTCGCTCGCGCTGGGCCGGATCGGCTGCTACAGCTACGGCTGCTGCCACGGCCGCCAAACCACGAGCCGCTACGCCACCGTCTACACCCACCCGCTGACCAAGGCGCTCCGGGTCTTCCCCGAGCTGGTCAACGTGCCGCTGGTCCCGACCCAGCTGATCTCCGCCGGCTATGCCTTCGGGCTCTTCCTGCTGATGATATGGGGGCTCTCGCTGTCGCCCAGGGCCGGCATCGTCTCGGGCGTCTTCATCCTCGCCTATAACCTCTTCCGCATCTTCATCGAGCGCTACCGGCTCAGCGTCGTCAACGTCTCGGCCAAGACGGTGCACATGAAGTTCTACATGGGCGTCGCCGCGCTGATCCTGACCTTCGGCCTCGGCTACCTCGCCTTCGTGTTGTGGGACGAGGCGCCGATCCTGACCTTCGCCGCGCCGCTGACGATCGGCGGCTTCCTCATGGCCGATGTCTTCCAGATCCAGAACCTCATCGCCATGGCGATCATCTTCGTCTCCTACCTCTATTTCTGGGGCACCCACTACAAGAAGCTCGGCCAGCATTTCGAATGGAAGGACGAGCCCGCTTGAAGGTCGCGGTCGCGCGCCTGCCCTGGGTCCTGGTCGGCATCGCCGCGGCACTCGAGGGCGTCACGGTCGCCATCCTGCCCTTCGTCTCCAGCCTGCCGGCCGACGGCCCGATCTCCAAGCCGCCGGAGTCCGGCCTGCTGCTCGGCTATATCGGCATGCTGACCGTCGTCCTGCTGATCAACCTCGTCGGCCGCACGCCGCTGTCGACGCGGATCGCCGGCGGCGCGCTTCATGTCGAGCGGCCCTTCGTCGTCGCGATCTGGGGCGGGCTCTTCCTGGCGCTGATCTTCTTTTTCCAGGCGATCTTCGACTTCACCCCCTACACCACCGTCACCGTCATGCTGCGCGCCGCCTGTTCGCTGGCGGCCAGCACCCTCATCGTGCTGGCCCTCTACCGGCTGTCGGCCGGGCCGGCGCCATGGCTGTCGGTGCGCTTTCGCTGGGGGGAGACACCATGGCGGATCGTCGCCACGTCGATCTGGGTGCCGGTGGTCCTCCTGTCGCTCTACGAGGCGGTGGCGCTGCCGATCATCGAGCAGATCCGCGGCGTCGAGGAAAACCTCTTCCTCGCCGGCCTTGGCTACGGCCTTGCCGCCGGCGCGCTGGCCGGCCTTTGCGTGGTCGTCCTCTACAACCTCGCGTCACGCCAGGCACCCGGCCTGCGCCTCGCCCTCGATCTCGAGCAGGCCGACTGACGACGCGCCCGCCCGGACAAGAAGCGGCGGGCGTGTTCAGCCACATCAGTGTCATTCTGCCTTCACTGCGTCGATCCGCGCGGAGAATGACCCGTCGAACAGTCGCCGAGGCAACCGCATGAGCCATCGCCCCGGACGCGTTCCGCAAAGCGACGAGATCGCGTCCAGCGGCTTGCGGACTGAGTCCGCGTAGCAAGCCTCATGCGCCCGAAGGTACGCTTCTTCGTCTTTCGGGCCGGATCGCCTTTCGGAGAGAGACCGTCTTTCGATATGCATGTTGGTCGTCAGGATCGACAAGGGAACCTCCTTTAAGGTTGCCCCGGTCTCGTAGCCCGACCCGCCTCGCATATGCGGTCAAAGATTGCAGCTTCGCGCAATTTTATTGCACATCGGTCCGTGACGATTATTCTGGGAGAATGGATCGGATCGACCGCAAGCTCCTGAACCTCATGCAGCGCGACGCGTCGCGGACGAATGTCGACATGGCCGAAGAGGTGGGTCTGTCGCCCTCCTCCTGCCTGCGCCGCGTCCAGCGGTTGCGCAAGTCAGGCGTGATCGACCGCGTTGTCGCGATTCTTGATCCCGCCCGGGCCGGGCGCGCGATAAAGGCCCTGGTCACGGTGGAGCTCAAGTTGCACGGCGAGCACCATATGCGCCGCTTTCTCGACATCGCCCGCACCGAAGAGGTCGTTTCACACGCCTATGCCGTGACGGGCGAAACCGATGTCGTTCTGATGCTCGGCCTGCGCGACATGGACGAACTGGATGCACTCTGCGACAGGCTGTTCCGCGATGAGAACAACGTCGCCCGCTACTTCACGATGATCGTCATCCGGACCGCGAAGGAGGAAACGGCAATGCGGCTTTGAGCCCTGCCGCTCTCCGTTTTTCGATCGCCCGCCCGCTCAAACGAAACGCGGCGGGGAAATTCCCCGCCGCGTTCTCGATGCGCCCCAAAATCATGCTTTGTGTATTTAGCGCCTAGTCGAACTGGTAGCGGAAGCCGACACGCACTTCCGAAGCGGTGATGTCGTCATACTTGATCCGCTTGTTGCCGAGCGCCGGGATGGTCTTGCCCGACTGCGCGTCGCCAAGATCCATGTAGCGGTAGTTGAGGTCGACCAGCCAGTTGTTGGTGATCGGCACCGACACGCCGGCCATCACCGCCCAGGCGAGGTTGGTCGTCGTCGCGCCCTTCCAGGTCCCGGTGGTTCCGTTGGGATTGGTGTAGCTGACCTTCGAGGTCGTCAGGCTCGACACGCCGATGCCGGCGCCGACATAGGGGATGACCCCGGCGATGCCCTCGCCGCCGAGACCGAAGTCCCAGTAGGCGTTGACCAGCCCGCTCCAGGCCTCGATGTTCGCATATTCCTTGGAGTATTCCTTGCCCGGCTTGCCGGTGCAGGGATTGGGGCAGGTCAGCTTGCCCTTGAATTCGCTTTCCCACTCGTAGTCGATCGTCACGTCCGAGCGGAAGGAGTCGTTGAAGCGGTAGCCGAAGCCGATGCCGGCGAGCCCCGTCGGCGCCAGGCTCTCGTCGATCATGTCGCCATAGCCGTTGACGTTGTAGCTGGCATTCGGCGCCGCGTACCATTTGTAGCCGATGTCGCCGCGCAGGTACCAGTTGCTGCCGATCTCATACGGCGTCGCCACAGGCTCCTCGTAGTAGATCGCCCCCAGGTCCGCCGCCATCGCCGCCGCGGACGGCAGGAGCAGCGCCATCGCTCCGAGCAGAGCTGAACCCCGAATACTCAACATCGTCCCGATCCTTTCCATTGCGCCCAGCAACAAGCGGTCGCCAACAGCGGCGCCTTGGTAAGGGATTGTTGTGGTTAATGGTTAAATCCGTGTTAACCACGATCATTAACCGTATGGGTTGTGGCGATGTCTAAGGCGGCAATCGGCTTGACCGCGAACTCGAACGCCAAATTTCGGTACGCTCGAATGCACGTTCTATTATCTTGGCCGACTCCAACGACCGAACGATGATCGTCATTGCGCGCAATCCCTAATGCGCGCCGCCCTTGAAGCCCCTAGTTGATTTGGGGCAAACTTTCAATTGTCAGTTGGCCGCGCTGCTCCCGCATTTCCCAATCCGGACGGCCGGTCGGAATAGACCTAAGGGAGGAAAGACGATGCGGATACTCACATTGGCCGCGATCACTGGTCAATTTGCACTAGCCTCTGCTGCTATAGCGCAAGAGACCGTCTGCGACGCCGTCTATAAAGATGCTGTAACAGAGATTTCGATCGAAACAAAAAATAGGTCTGAAAAATCTTATTACTTCAATCTCTATTGTAGGAAAGACGGATCCCAGCAGGATTGGGTCTCGTCGGCCTCTGTGGGATTTCCAATCAAGGGGGTTCCTTTCAAGGCGGAAGGTGACAGCGACTGGAGTAAGGAGGAGCTCACCGAATTTTGCCAGATCGGCGCGGGTAACAACTTTTTCGAGAGTGCAGATACGTCGTTTGAGACTACCGTCGTGACTGATGCCCTGCAGAGTTTCAACGATTGCGTAGCCTTGCTCGCGAAGGACATTGAAATCACACACACGACCGACAACCCGCGGGGCGTGACGTTCGATATTCAAATAAACGACCCTGATAAGAAATTAGTGATCCACGGCATCGGCGGAATTGGCGATGACGTCGCCTGTAAGTCAACGTCGCTTAAAGACGATCAGTCGTCGGTTGTCGTAGGAACGGACCAGGGTTTCACCGTTGAGAAGAAGGACGTGGGCATCCGTTGTGACCGTACGCCCATCAAATTCGGCGACGAGGATTTCTACCCACGTCGTGTCGTTACGCTATCGACATCGGAGGGTTCCTACCAAGTGGTACTTCCCGGCGACGGACTGCAAGGGTTCCACCTAGCGAGCGAAGCAAAAGCCGCTTTCGACCGGGCTATAGCCGAAAGAAACCAAGAACGGGCCGCAGTCACGTCGCTGAAAGCGGAGAATGCGCATCTGGACAAGCGCTTGAAAAGCGTTGAGATGTTTACTGTCTATGTCGGCGACAACCACCGGCCTACCGATTTTCGCTTTACCTGTCATAACTTGGGCGGACCCGCCCTCGGTACACCGGAACAACGCGTCGCTGAATTCAGCAAGCTATGCTCACCAGGCAACCAACTCATCAGCATCAAGACGGCAATGAACCATGGCGGCGGATGGTGTGGCCATACTGGCTATGCAGTCATCTGCTGGGCCCCTTAGCAGTACGGGCCACGATGCCGTCCAAGCGGATCAATGCTGTTTCGGCGCTACGCCCGACATCTAGACGGCCGTTGGGTGTGAAGCGCTGATCACCGGCGTGCCCGTCGGTGTACCGAAACAAAAACCCCCGGGACAGCGCCAGCCATCCCGGGGTTTGAAGCATTTGGCAATGAGCGTGGCGATCAGGCCTGCGGCTGCGGCTCCAGGCCGGCCGGCGGTTCGCCCTTGGGCTTGCCCTTGGTCACCGGCACCGCCGAACCGCGCGACGGCGGCTGGTCGTCGCCGGTGTCCCGCACCGGCGCCTGGCCGGCGAACAACCCGCGGATCTCGTCGCCCGACAGGGTCTCGTATTCGAGCAGCCCCTGGGCCAGCGTCTCCAGTTCGTCGCGGTGGTCGGTCAGGATCTTCTGGGCTTCCGACAGGCCGGTCTCGACCAGCCGCCGGATTTCCGCGTCGATCTTCTGCGCCGTCTCCTCGGACACGTTCTGCTGGCGCGACACCGAATGGCCGAGGAAGACCTCTTCCTGATTCTCGCCATAGGACACCGTGCCGAGTTCCTCGGACAGCCCCCAGCGGGTGACCATCATCCGGGCCAGCGACGTCGCCCCCTCGATATCCGAGGCGGCGCCCGACGTGACCTTCTCGCGGCCGAAGACGATTTCCTCGGCGACCCGGCCACCCATCATGATGGCGAGGCGGGAGGTCATCTGCTCGAGGCTCATCGACAGCTTGTCGCGTTCGGGGAGCTGCATCACCATGCCCAGCGCCCGGCCGCGCGGGATGATCGTCGCCTTGTGGATCGGGTCGGTCGCCGGAACGTGGAAGGCGACGACGGCGTGGCCGGCCTCGTGATAGGCGGTCAGCCGCTTCTCGTCCTCGGTCATCACCAGGGTGCGGCGCTCGGCGCCCATCATCACCTTGTCCTTGGCGTTCTCGAATTCCGACATGGTGACCAGCCGCTTGCCGCGACGGGCCGCAAGCAGCGCCGCCTCGTTGACGAGGTTCATCAGGTCGGCGCCGGAGAAGCCGGGCGTGCCGCGCGCCACCGTCCTGAGGTCGACATCCGGCGCCAGCGGCACCTTGCGGACATGGACCTTGAGGATGCGCTCGCGGCCGACGACGTCGGGATTGGGCACGACGATCTGGCGGTCGAAGCGGCCGGGGCGCAGCAGCGCCGGGTCGAGGACGTCGGGCCGGTTGGTCGCGGCGATCAGGATGACGCCCTCATTCGCCTCGAAGCCGTCCATCTCGACGAGAAGCTGGTTCAGCGTCTGCTCGCGCTCGTCGTTGCCGCCGCCGAGGCCGGCGCCACGGTGGCGGCCGACCGCGTCGATCTCGTCGATGAAGATGATGCAGGGCGCATTCTTCTTCGCCTGCTCGAACATGTCGCGGACACGGGACGCGCCGACGCCGACGAACATCTCGACGAAGTCGGAGCCCGAGATCGTGAAGAACGGCACGTTGGCCTCGCCGGCGATGGCGCGGGCGAGCAGCGTCTTGCCGGTGCCGGGCGGTCCGACCAGGAGCACGCCGCGCGGAATCCGTCCGCCGAGCCGCTGGAACTTTTGCGGGTCGCGCAGGAACTCGACGATCTCCTGCAGGTCTTCCTTGGCCTCGTCGACGCCCGCTACGTCCTCGAAGGTGACGCGGCCATGGGCCTCGGTCAAAAGCTTGGCCTTCGACTTGCCGAAGCCCATCGCCTTGCCGCCGGCGCCACCCTGCATCTGGCGCATGAAGAAGATCCATACCGCCAGGATCAGGAACATCGGCAGCCAGGAGACCAGCATGCCGATCAGCGACTGGCCGGCCTCGACCGGCGGCTTCGCCGTGATCATCACGCCGCGCTCCTCGAGCCGCTTGACCAGGTCGGGATCTTCGGGCGCGAAGGTCTGGAAGGCGCCGCCGTCCGAATAGACGCCGGCGATCTGCTGGCCGGAGATCACCACGTTGCGGACGCGGCCATCCTCGACATCCGCGAGGAAGGTCGAATAGGAGATGTCCTGCCCGGCGACGCGCTGGCTCGAATTCTGGAAGAGATTGAACAGGGCGATGAGCACCAGTCCGATGATCACCCACAACGCAAAGTTTCGGAAATTGGCGTTCATACTTGTCCCTTAGCGGCCCATCGTCCGCTCAAGCCCGGTTTCTCAGGCATTAAGATAGGTGCCGAATGGCAGGATTCCAACAAGAGTCTGTTGGCGTATCATGCTGAAATTACGGCAGGGTGAACAGGACGGCGGCTCAGTCGCCATATCTGGGGAACCGCGACGGACTTGCAAGCCGCTCCGCGACGATCTGCCCGACGGCGATCGACGGCAGTCGCACCCCCTCGGCGCGGTAGCCGATCGTCGGCGCGGCGACCACCTCGCCCCCCCGCCACAGGGCCGGCTGGATTTCGAGCACTGTCGCAGGGACAGAGGCGATTCGCGCCTGTATCGCCCGCCGTCCGGCCTCGCCCAGTGCGGCAAGCCTCAGCGCCCGCCCCCCGTCCGGCCCCGTCCGGACCCTGTATCGTCCGTCCCAGACGCCCGAAAACCCGTCGGCCCCGAGCGCGATGTCGGGAAGCCCGTCCCGACCCGATTCCCGGTAGAAAAACGCTGATTTTCCGCGGGTTTCAGCGACAACCCCGCCCAGCGTCCGCTTGCACCGCCCGCCCTGCCGCAGCGCCGCGTCGAGTGCCTCAAGCCTCTGAAAACGCGGAGGATATCCCTCCCCGCCGATCGCCGCCAGCAGCCGGACCAGCAACCGCAGCCGGACCTCCGCCGTTTCCGCAGCAAAATCAACAAGTTCCACCCGCGCCGTCGCCAGCTGGTCGACCGAAACCGCAGAAATGAGCCGATCCACCGAGGAATCGATCGCATCGGCAGCATTCGCAAATCGCCTGGCCAGATCCGCCAAGACCTTGGAATCCATGCCGTTTTCGGCAAGTCGCGGCATGTCCTTCCGCACCCTTGCACGCAGGAATCGCGGGTCGCGGTTCATCGGATCTTCGACCGGAACCAGCCCCGCAGCCGCCGTCGTCGCCACCAGACGGGTGTGCGGAATGTCGAGAAAAGGCCGGAAAACCGCCATTCCATCGCTGGTCACACAGCGTCGCATCGCCGCCAGCCCGAACACCCCGGACCCGCGCTGCAGCCGCATCAGAAACGTCTCCGCCTGATCGTCCCGATGATGCGCCAGAAGCAGGTGAGAAGCCCCGGAAACCCTCGCTTCCCGGACCAGAAGCCGGTACCGCAAATCCCGCGCGGCCGCCTCGATATCGCTGGTCGGCGCAGGCCCGCTCGCGGTCAGGACGCGCGCCGAAAACCCGCGCCGTTCCGCGGTTTTGGCGACGTCAGCCGCCTCGCCCGCTGACTCCGGCCGCAGCCCGTGATCGACGGTCAGCACGATCGCCTCCGGCCGTCCGGAGCGCCTCCGCCAGCGATCGACCACATCGAGAAGAGCAAGGGAATCCGCGCCGCCGGACACCGCGAGCGCAATGACGTCGGCCCCGGCAACCGGATCGAGAAGCGCCTCGACCTCGGCGTCGGTCAGCGGCTGGTTGGCCTCAGCAGCCCGCAACGGCCTGTTCGGTCGCGACCCGCTGCTTCAGCGCATTGGAAGCATTGGGGAATTTCCGCAACACCTCGGTATAGGTCGAGCAGGCCGCTTCCCGTTCGCCGAGCCCCGCCAGCGACAGCCCGAGCTTGAGCAGGGTGTCGGCCGCCTTGGCGCTCTGCGGATAAGCCTTGTAGCCGGCCAGAAACTCGTCGGCCGCTTCACCGAACTGCCCGCGGGCGAACAGGCTCTCGCCGAGCCAGTATTGCGCGTCGGGCGCCCGCTCGTCGCCGGGATAAGTGGCGAGGAAGCTGCGGAACGACGCCTCGGCAAGCTGGTAGTCGCCGGAGAGAATGCTGGAATAGGCGCGCTCGTAATCGGCGCCCGGCTCGCCGAGCGAGGCCACCTGGGTGCTGCCGCGCAACTCGTTGGTCTTGGCCGCCGCCGCACCGGCCACCGGGGCGGTCAGGTCGATCGGCTGGTCGGCCCCCGGCGCATCGATGATCAGCCGCCCGAGCGGCTCCGGGTCGACCATGACACCGTCAGCTTCGCCGATCGTCACCACGCCGCCGGTCGCCACGGTTTCGGGCGGCGCCACGCCAAGCTGCTGCTCGAGCTGGCGCATGCGGTAGTCGAGTTCCTGGACGGCGCCGGTCAACTCGCGGATCCGGGCCTCGGCGCGATTGAGCCGCTCGCTAACATCGGCCTGCGCAACCTCGATCCCGTCGCCGCCCGGCTGGAGCTGTTCGGTCTCCTGACGCTTGGCAAAGGGTCGCCAGGCCGCTTCGGCGACCATCGGCGTCAGCGCCAGCGCCGCGAGCAGCGGTCCTGCAAGGGCAATCGTCCCAAGTCTGGTCTTCACGTCGGTCCATCCCCTCGGCGCAAGGCGGATTTGGCATCCACCAGCGCAGTTCCATCCGAAACGCCAGAGTGGCCGCGCGAGTTCGGCCAAAGTTGGGCGCTGGAAACCGGAACGGCGGCCGAAGCCGCCGTTCGCACCTTCCCGATGGGAGGCTGTATCAGACGCCGGCGTTGTTGAGAACGATGACCGCGCGCCGGTTCTGCGACCAGCAGGAGATATCGTTGCAGACCGCCACCGGACGTTCCTTGCCATAGGAGATGACCCGCATGCGGTTGGCGGCGACGCCGCGCGCGACGTAGTAGTCGCGAACCGCCGTGGCGCGCCTTGCGCCCAGAGCGATGTTGTATTCACGCGTACCGCGCTCGTCGGCATGGCCCTCGATCAGGAAGGTGTAGCGCGGATACTGGTTCAGCCACTGGACCTGACGGTTGAGGGTGGCGATCGCCTGCGGCGTGAATTCGACGGAATCGGTCAGGAAGAAGACCCGGTCGCCGACATTGACGACGAATTCCTGCGAGCTTCCCGGGGTCGCGGCAGCGCCCGTGATGCTGAGGTCGGCCCCGGTGAGGTTCTTCTTTCCGGAACAGGCCGCCAGGACCAGCGCCACACCGACGATCAACACAATCCGCCCAAAGCGCGAGACTTGCGGCATTCCATTTAACTCCTTGTGCACCATGCCGGCCATGTAACCGGCTTGTGGTTAAGCACACGTTCAGCGACTTGGTTAATGATCGGTCAAAGGTCGCGCCCGTTTGCCGTCGCCCCTGGCGACAAATCCCCGCGACGGCTCGATTTCACCATCACGGTCAGGCCCCCTTCCCCGCGGCGACCACGGTAAACGGCGCCCCTTAGTTGATCAAGGGCGACCAGGCCGGATCCGACGCAAAGCTCGGGGTCGGCACCCGGAATTCGTTGTAGCCGCTGACATCGATCGTCCACAGTTGCGGGCCGCCATTGCCGCCCGGCGTATCACGGAAGAACATCAGCACGCGCCCGTTCGGCGCCCAGGTCGGCCCTTCGTTGTGGAAGCCCTCGGTCAGCATGCGCTCGCCGCTGCCGTCCGGCTTGATCAGGCCGATGCCGAACTGCCCGGCGCGCTGCCGAGTGAAGGCGACGTAATCGCCACGCGGCGACCAGACCGGCGTCGAATAGGTACCCTGGCCGAAGGTGATGCGCTCCGGGTTGCCGCCGTTGGCGTCCATTACATAGAGCTGCTGCGAGCCGCCACGATCGGATTCGAAGACAATCTTCGAGCCGTCGGGCGAATAGGATGGGCTGGTGTCGATTGCCGCGTCGTCGGTCAGGCGCGTCGTTCGCCGCGTGGGCAGGTCCATGGCGTAGATGTTGGCGTTACCATCCTGCTGCAGGCTCATGATCACCTGCTGGCCATCGGGCGAGAAACGCGGCGCGAAGGTCATGCCAGGGAAATCGCCGACCAACGCGCGCTGGCCGCTCTCGATGTTGAGGAGATAGACCCGCGGCGTCCCGCCTTCATAGGACATGTAGGTGATTTCCTGGGTGGACGGACTGAAGCGCGGCGTGAGGACAAGGTCGCGCCCGTCGGTCAGGTAGCGGATATTGGCGCCGTCCTGGTCCATGATGGCGAGGCGCTTGATGCGATTGTCCTTCGGGCCTGTCTCGTCGATGAATACGACCCGGGTATCGAAATAGCCGCGTTCGCCCGTCAACCGCTCGTAGATCGCGTCGGCAATGATATGAGCGACCCGGCGCCAGTTCTCCGGACTGGTGAAGAATTGCTGCCCGGCGACCTGGTTGCCGGCGAAGACATCCCAGAGACGGAATTCGGTGCGCAGCCGGCCGTCGGCAAGCTGTTCGACACCGCCGATCACCAGCGCCTGGGCATTGGCCAGTCGCCAGTTGGCAAAGTTCGGCACGTCGCTGGTATTGGCGGAGCGCTCGGCGAAAGTCGTCTGGTCGAGCGGCAGGAAGAGGCCCGACCGCTGGAGGTCGGAGGCAACGACGTTGGCAATCTCGGGGCCGAGCCGGGGATCGCCGGCCAGCGTCAGGAAGGCCGGGATCGCGATCGGCACCGGCTGGATGTTGCCGCGGGTGACGTCGAGCTCGAGCTGGGCGCGCGCCGGCAGCGCCAGGGCGAGAAGCACCAGCAAGCCGCGGATGACGAACGTCACGGCGCGCGCAGCGCTCAAGGTGCGGGCGTCAGCCACCGAACATATCCCTCGGATCGAACGTCATGACGATTTCCTTCCAGCTCGCGTATTTTTCCGGCGACAGCGTGAACGGCGCGCACCGCTTGACGGCGCGAATGGCGCTCTCCGCCGCGACCTGGCCGATCTGGGTCGGCCGATACTCGACCACCTCGGGCTCGCGCGTCAGCTGACCGTCGGGACCGAGGAAGACCTTTACCTTGACCCGCAACTCGACCGGGTCGACCCGCGTCGGCGGGATATCCCAGCAGGCGGCAAGCCGCGCCCGCAGCGCGTCGATCTCGTTCTGGCTGAGCTGGGTGAAGGGCGACCCGGTGACCGCACCGATCGTCGCCTGCTTGTCCGACTCCGCCGGTGCGGCGGCCGGTTTCGACTTGTCCAGCAGCGCCGTGATCTCGTCGGAGAATTCCGTCGCTTCCGTCGGCGGCGCAGGCGCCGGCCGGGGCGGACGGGCGCGCGGCAGCGGCGTCTCGACGGCGGCGACTTCGGTCGGCGTCTCGGGCGTTTCTTCCGGCGGCTCCTGCTCGGCCAGCTGGTCCGGTTCGGGGATCGGCTCCACCTCCGGCGGCGGCTCCGGAATCGCTTCGGCGTCCTGCGGCAGCGCCTCGGGCTCCGGCGGCTCCGGCACGGGGAGCGGCTCGGGATCGGGCGAAGGCGGCGGCGGTGGCGGTGGCGGGGTCGGCGTCACCGGTTCCTCGGCCGGCGGTTCCGGCGCGGGAGCCGGCGTCTCGGCCACGACCTCGGTCGGATCGTTCGGGGCGTTCTCTTCCGCCGGCTCGGCATCCTTCAGGCCGAGCGGTGTGGTGCTGATCTCGTCGATCTCGACAAACTCGATCGGCACGGCTTCGATGTCGCTGGCATCGAGCGGCTCGAACGCGCTCAATGAGATCGCCCCCCACCCGATCAGGACGAGGTGGACGATAGCCGAGACAATGAGCCCGGGGCGCAGCATCACCCGATCAGCCGTCCGGGTCTTTCAGCGCGACCAGGCCGATCCGCTTGAAGCCCGCGCCGTTCATCGTGCCCATCACCTTCATGATCGTGCCATAGCTGGCCGCCTGGTCGCCGCGAACGTAGATGCGCTCGTCGAGCCCGTCGGTGGCCAGCGCCGTCAGACGCGGCACCAGTTCGGCAATGGTCACTTCCTCCTCGAGAACGAAGATCCGCGCCTCCGGGTCGATGGTGACGGTGATCGGCTCCTTCTCGAGCGCCAGCGGGCTTGCCGGCGCCTTGGGCAGGTCGATGGGCACGCCGGCCGAAAGCAGCGGCGCGGTGACCATGAAGACGATCAGCAGGACAAGCATCACGTCGACGAAGGGCGTGACGTTGATCTCGCTGATCGGCCGGGCGCTGCGGCGGCGGCGCCGGGAGCGCATACCACCGCCAGATCCCATCGACATCGCCATGCCTCAAACCCTTTCGTCGATCTGGCGCGACAGAATGGCGGAGAACTCGTCGGCAAATCCCTCGAGCCGCTGGCCGATCCTGCCAGCCTCGTTTGACAGCTTGTTGTAAGCAATCACCGCCGGTATGGCGGCAAGAAGGCCAAGGGCCGTCGCCAGCAGCGCCTCGGCGATACCGGGGGCGACGACGGCAAGCGACGTGTTCTTCGACGCCGAGATCGCCTGGAAGCTCGACATGATGCCCCAGACCGTGCCGAACAGGCCAACGAAGGGGCCGGCCGAGCCAACGGTCGCCAGGAACAGCAGACGCCGCTCCAGTTTGTCGGTCTCGCGGTTGATCGTGACATCGAGGACCTTCTCGATGCGGGTCTGCAGGCCGATCGGCGAACGGGCGCCGGCCTCGAAGCTGCGCTTCCACTCGCGCATCGCCGCGACGAAGATCGACGCCATGCCCGACGGCGTGCGCCCCGACAGCGACCGGTAGAGATCCTCCAGCGACTGGCCGGACCAGAAGACCTTCTCGAAACGGTCCATCTGACGGCGGGTGCGGGAATAGAGCACGGTCTTGTCGACGATGATCGCCCAGCTCCACACGGAGGCAAGCAGCAGGCCGAGAATGACCGCCTTGACCACGATATGGGCCTGGAAGAAGAGCGAGATCAGCGAAATATCGCCAGCCGGCGAGATCAGGACCGCCTCCGTCACCCCATCGATTGGCATGGATCATTCACCTTTCGGACATGGTTGCTACAGCGCAGCGTGGCAGGTCTGACGAGGATCGCCGCAGCGGTAGTCGGACCGCGTCCGGGCTTCCTGAAGCCATCGGTCCGGGCGTTTGCTCGGGGGCCGGTGTCTCGCCTTCAATTTTGTCAAAACGAGGGCCGCCGGACGCGGCTCCACCCTCGCAAACCCTTGGCATATCTACGCTTGTCAGGGTTAACGAAGTGTTAGTCGCGGGCCGCTTCGTCCATCCGGGCGCGGACCGAATCCGGGATGCGCCTGGCTCGACCGTTCCGGCTGACGAGGACGATCGTCACATCGGCCTCGACCAGCGTCTCGCCGCCCCGGAGCACCGACTGCTTGAGTTCGAGCCGCGCTCCGCCCATCTCGCCGACCAGGGTGCGGACCTCCAGCAGATCGTCAATGCGCGCCGGCTTGAGAAAGTCGATGTTGATCCGGCGGACGGCGAAGACCAGTGGCTCGCCATGCTCGCCGTCATTCAGCCCGGTATGGCCGATGCCGATGAGGCGCACGAAGTCCGACCGGCCGCGCTCCATGAAGCGGATATAGCTGCCGTGATAGACGACGCCGGAAAAATCGGTGTCCTCGAAATAGATCCGCACCGGCAGCACATGGCCGCCGGGGACCAGCTTGCCGGCAAGGTCGGGCCAGGGCTCAGTCATCCGCATCGCCCTCCTGGAACAGGCCGAACTGTGCCGCCGGGCTGGCCGGGGCTTCGAGGCCGAGGTGGCGGAAGGCGTTGGCGGCGAGCAGGCGACCGCGCGGCGTGCGCTGGACGAAACCCTGCTGGATCAGGAAGGGCTCGACGATCTCCTCGATCGCGTCGCGCGGCTCGGACAGCGCCGCTGCGATGGTCTCGATGCCGACCGGGCCGCCGCCGAAACTCATGGCGATGAGCTCCATGTAGCGGCGGTCGAGGGCGTCGAAACCGAGGGAATCGACTTCAAGGCGCTGGAGCGCGCGGTCGGCCACCTTGGCGTCGACCGCCTCGACCGCGTCGGCCGAGGCGAAGTCGCGGACCCGTCGCAGCAGGCGCGTGGCGATCCGCGGCGTTCCCCGCGACCGGCGGGCAACCTCGGTAGCGCCGTCCTCGGTCAGCGTCATGCCGAGGATGCGGGCGCCGCGGCGGACGATGTGTTCGAGCTCGGCGACCGAGTAGAAATTGAGGCGAACCGGGATGCCGAAGCGATCGCGGAGCGGCGTCGTCAGCAGGCCCAGCCGGGTTGTTGCGCCGACCAGGGTGAACGGCGCCAGCTCGATCTTGACCGAGCGCGCCGCCGGCCCTTCACCGATGATCAGGTCGAGCTGGAAATCCTCCAGCGCCGGGTAGAGGATCTCCTCGACCGCCGGCGACAGGCGATGGATCTCGTCGATGAAGAGCACGTCGCGCTCCTCGAGATTGGTGAGCAGCGCCGCGAGGTCGCCGGCCTTGGCGATCACCGGCCCGGAGGTGGCCCGGAAGTTGACGCCGAGTTCGCGCGCGACGATCTGGGCGAGCGTCGTCTTGCCGAGGCCCGGCGGCCCGACGAAAAGCACGTGATCGAGCGCCTCGCCACGCGACCGCGCCGCGTCGATGAATACCTTGAGGTTGGCGCAGGCCTGTGGCTGGCCGACGAAATCGGCGAGCAACTGCGGCCGCAGGCTCGCATCCGGCGCATCGTCGTCGCGGATATCGGGCGTGACGACACGGCTCATGCGACGGCGCCCCGTTTGTTCAGCGGTGGCCGCAATGTTTCCGGTCGATCGGTCATGCGTCGCAGTTTCCCCGAAGACGGCGTTGTTGGCCACCGCATCGCACATCGACCCGCGTGGCATGGCGCCCTATGGTTCTCGGCATGGACCCTGAGGCCGCCCGCAACAGGTTGATCGCCGCGCGCGCCGAGCTCGAAGCGCTGCGCGAGCAGAGCGCCGAAGCCCGTGCGCCGGTGACGCTCGACCAGCAGAGCGTCGGCCGGCTGTCGCGGATGGACGCGCTGCAGGGCCAGGCGATGGCGCAGGCGGCCGAGCAGCGCCGGGCGACCGAGATGGCCCGCATCGACGCGGCGCTGATCCGCATCGACGACGGCAGCTACGGCGAATGCCTGCGCTGCTGCGAGGAGATCGCCGAGAAACGGCTGGAGATCGACCCGGCCGCGACGCTCTGCGTCGACTGCGCGCGCGGCAGCTAGGGTCACCGCGCCAGTTCCTTCAGCCCGAGTCGGATGAGGTCGGCCGTTGTCGCATCCTCTCCGGCCTTGCGCGCGGCGGCGGCAACGGCGGCGCTGGCCTGAACCTGGGCATAGCCGAGGTTGACGAGGGCCGAGACCGCGTCGGCGATCGGCTGCGGGGCGCGGCGCTCGGCGAGGTCGGCCTGCAGGTTGATCAGGGCCGGATCGGCGCTGGAATAGGCCGGCGCCTTGTCGCGCAATTCGGCGACGATGCGCTCGGCGACCTTCTTGCCGACACCGGGCGCGCGCGACACCTGTGCCTTGTCCTCCAGCGCAATGGCGGTGGCGAGGTCGCCGGGGGTCATCACCCCGAGGACGCCGAGCGCCACCCGGGCGCCAACGCCCTGGACGGTCTGGAGCAGGCGGAACCACTCGCGCTCGAGGTCGCTGGCGAAGCCGTAGAGCCGGATCATGTCCTCGCGGACATAGGTCTCGATCGCCAGGCTCGCCGCCTCGCCGGGCGACGGCAGCGTCTGCAGGGTCCGCGACGAGCAATGGACCTGATAGCCGACGCCGCCGACGTCGACGATCACCCAGTCCTCGCCGTAAGAATCAATGATGCCCTTGAGTTTGCCGATCATCGCGCCTTGTTAGCATGAGTCCGATGGATCGAAATGGCCCTTCGGGCGTTGCCGCCCTTCAAAGGGGCTTTTCTCATGACAACCGAAGACCGTGACCTGCGCACCGGGCGGACCTATTGGCAGAGCCGGCCGATGCCGGCCGTCCCGCACCGCCCGCTGACCCGAGACGTGAAGGCGGATGTCCTGGTCGTCGGCGCCGGTATTTCCGGAGCGCTGGTTGCCGAGGCGTTGTCCGACCATCACCGCGTCATCGTCGTCGACAAGCGCGGGCCGGTGATGGGGTCGACGCCGGCGAGCACGGCGCTGGTCGAATACGAGATCGACACTCCCCTGATCGACCTGTCGAAGCAGATCGGGCGGGTCAAGGCCGAACGCGCCTGGCGCCGGTCCCATCTGGCGCTCCATGCGCTGGCCGCACGGACCCGCGCGCTGGGCATCGCCGCCGATACGCGCCGGACCGACAATCTCTATCTTGCCGGCAGCCTGCTCGACGCCGACGGAATCGCGGCCGAGGCGCAGGCCCGCCGCCAGGCCGGCATCGAGACGCTGTTCCTCGACCGACGGACGCTCGCCGACCGCTTCGGCATCAAGCGCCCGGCGGCGCTGCTCGCCTTCGACGACCTCGCCCTCGATCCACGCCGATTGACCAGCGGCTTTCTCAACGCCGCGATCGAGCGCGGAACGCGGGTCTATGCGCCGACCGAAATCACCGATGTCGAATCGGGCAGCGACGGGGTCACCGCGACGACCGCCAACGGCAGGACGATCCGCGCCGGCGCAATCGTCTTCGCCACCGGCTATGAACTGCCGCGTTACGTGCCGAAACGGCGGCACCAGGTGATGTCGACCTATGCCATCGCCACCGTCCGCCAGAAACAGAAGCCGCTGCCCGAGGACTGCTTCATCTGGGAGGCGTCGGATCCCTATCTCTATCTCCGCTCGACCCCGGACGGCCGGGTGATCTGCGGCGGCGAGGACGAGGAGTTTTCCGACGACGAGGCACGCGATGCGTTGATCCCGCAGAAGACCGAGGCGATCCGCCGAAAGCTTGGCAAGATGCTGCCGCACATCGATACGACGCCGGACTTCGCCTGGGCCGGCGCCTTCGGATCGACCCCGACCGGACTGCCTAGCATCGGCGCGGTCCCCGGCCTGAAGAACGCGTGGGCGGTTCTCGGTTTCGGTGGTAACGGCATCACCTACAGCCGCATCGCTGCTGACATCATCAACGCCGCGCTCTCGGGCAAGAGCGATCCCGACGCCGACCTCTACGCCTTCGCCAGGACCCGCGCCGTGCGGTGATGGGCGTGGCAGATGGCGATGGCCAGGGCGTCCGCCGCATCGTCGGTATCGAAGGTGGCGCGCGGAAGCAGGACCTTCACCATCGCGCGAATCTGGGCCTTCTCGGCATGGCCGGCGCCGACGATGGTCTTCTTCACCGCGTTGGGCGCGTATTCGGCAACCTCGAGGCCGGCCTGCGCGGGCACCAGCATGGCGACGCCGCGCGCCTGGCCGAGCTTGAGGGTCGCCGCGCCATCGCGATTGACGAAGGTCTGCTCGACCGCCGCCTCGTCCGGCTGATGGACCCGCACGATTTCTGCAAGGCCTACATGAATGGCGAGCAGGCGCTGCGCCAGTTCACCGTCGAGCGGCGCCTTGATCGTGCCCGAGGCGACGAAGCTGAGGCTGTTGCCGCGCATGACGACGAGGCCCCAACCGGTGCGGCGGAGACCGGGATCGACCCCGAGGATGCGAATCGGCGCGTTCATCAAGGCCTTGGGTAAACCCGATCCGACCCCGACGCCACGCCGGAGCGGCGGCCTCGCCGGTCAGAGGCGGGTTTGCCCCGGATCGTCGAGCCCCGCAAAGGCGCCGAATTCAACAATACCCTGACGCGCCTTGTTGCCATCGACGGGAAGCCCGCAGAGCGCGGCCGGCGCCTCTTGGCGAAGCGTCCAGTCCGCGAACGGCCCGTCACCTGGCCGGTTCGACAGCCAGGTGAAATCAGCGAGGCCCGCCGCAGCCACCGCCGCGCAAACCCGACCAGTGCCGTAGACGCCGACGCGATAGGAAGCCCCGCCGATCGTCAGTTCGCGACCGATCGCCCGGAAATGCGGGACGATCCGCGCCGCGATATCACCGTCGCCGGCGTCGTAGTCGACGGCGAACCAGATCGCCGACCCGGCCGGCTGTCCGATCACCGAGGCAGCATAGTCACGCGCCGAGCCGGCGTCGGCCGCGCCGTGTTCGGCCGAAAAGCACGCCGCGCTGTCACCGGCGTTCTGGAAGATCGCGCCGATGGCGATGCCGGCCGCGATCAGCCGTTCCGCTTCGTCACGCGTCAGGCGCTTTTCCGGCAACCGAGTCTCGCGCGCGTAGTAGCGGAAGACGGTGGTCACCCCGGCATCCTTGAGGCAATCGACGCATCCGACCGTGCTGCGGCTGGTATCGATGATCGTCATGACCGCCTGCGTCCGAGCCGCGCCGCCCCGCTTGCCAGTGCCACGCCGATCACGACCAGCACGATCCCCGCCACCGTCAGGCCGGACGGGATTTCGCCCAGCACCGGGATCGCGATCAACGCCGCAAGCGCCGGGGCCAGCGCCGAGAAGATCGCCGCCCGCGACGAGCCGAGCAGGCGCACCGACGCGCCGTAGCTGACCAGCGCGAGAATACCGGAGAGCACCGCCTGCGACAGCAACTGCCAGCCGAGAATCAGCGGCTCCGCATGGATCAGCGGCGCCGGGCTGGAGACGATCGCGAAGGGAAGCAGGCAGAAGGTCGACCAGACGGCGATGATCCCGGCGGCCGTCGCAGGGGTAAGCCCCGAACGACGGAAGGCGAGCGTGTAGACCGCCCAGAGGAAGGCGCCGAACGGGATCAGGAGGAGGCCAGCCCCCTGCCCCGCCATCAGCGCCGGCCCGCCGATCAGCAGCATGGCGATGACCACCAGCGCAAAGCCGACCAGCCGCGAGGCGGTAAACCGCTCGCCGAGCACGACAGCGGAAAGCACAGCGACGAAGAGCGGCATGGTGCCCGGCAACAGCACCCCGGCCTGCGCCGCGTTGGCGAAGTTCATGCCGAAGGCCGTCGCGGCGAAGAACGGCGCGCCCGAGCCGAGAACCATCAACGCCAGCAGCCCCCGGTCGACGCCGGCAGGCAGCAGTCCCGCCCGCCACCAGAAGGGCGTGAGCACGATTGCCGGCACGCCGAAGCGGAGCAGGCCGATCCAGGCAAGCGGCAGATCGTGGGTCATCGCCTGGCGGGTGCCGACGATCCAGATCGCCCAGATCGCCACCGTGACCAGGGCGAGCAGGCCGCCGAGGATCATCCTGGAGCCGGAGGGTGGCGCGTTCTCAGCGGCCGGGGCGGTGCGATCGGTCATTGCTCCCGACTACCCCAATGGCGAGCCCGGCGACAGACGAGCATCGCATATCTGCTATTCTGTCGCGACTCGTCGCTCCCGCCCGCTTCAGGCCGCCATGCTCCTCGACATCGCCCATCTGGTCGCACTCGCGGCGACCTTCGTCGCCGGCTTTGTGCGGGGCTTCACCGGGTTCGGCTCGGCACTGATCTTCATGCCGGTGGCCGGCGCCGCCTTCTCTCCGCAACTCGCGGCCCCGGTGCTTCTGGTAACAGACTTCGTGCTTGGCCTGCCGCTGGTCATCTCGGCGCTGCGTCAGGTGCATTGGCCAACCGTCCTGCCGGCAGCCATCGGCGCCCTGATCACCGCGCCGCTCGGCGCCTATGTCCTTGCCCAAGGCGATCCGTTGGCGATCCGCTGGGCAATCACCGCCATTGTCTTTGCGCTGCTGATCCTGCTGATGTCCGGTTGGCGCTATGCCGGCGAGCCGCGCCCCCTGCCCTCCCTGGGCGTTGGTGGCACGGCGGGATTCCTCGGCGGCTTCGGCCAGGTCTCCGGCCCGCCGGTCGTCGCCTACTGGATCAGCGGCCCGAACCCGCCGTCGGTGATCCGCGCCAACCTCCTGTGCTTCTTCGCGGTGATCAGTCTCTCGTCCTTCGCCGCCTATTTCTGGAACGGGCTGTTCACCCGCGATGTCGCCGATCTCTTCATCCTTCTCGGACCGGTCTACGCCATCGGGTTGCTGGTCGGCGCCCGGCTCTTCCGGCGCACGAAAGGGGCGGCCTACCGGCCGGTCGCCTACGCGATCATCGCGCTGGCGGCAGTGACCAGCGCACCGCTCTTCGACGGGCTCTTTGGCTAGGACCGACGCGTCTGCAGGTGGCCGACGACCCGGTCGACCAGCGCATAGATCGATCCGACGAGGCTGAAGAAGACGATGAATTCCGCCACGTTGCGGAGGAAATGCGGCCAGCCGATCTTCGGCAGGTCGATGAAGGGATAGGGCCAGAAGCCGGAGAGCGGCCCATGGACCAGCGTCCAGCCGGCATAGACGAGTGGCGGCACCAGTATCCAGGCGACATTGCCGAGATGCAGCCGTCCCTTCGGCACCGCCACCAGCCAGAAGACGATGAAGGCCGGCGGCATGACGTAGTGCAGCAGGTGGTCGAAATGCTTCGTCCAGCCTTCGAGGTGATAGAGGCTCGACAGGATGAAGTAATAGGTCAGCCCGGTGACGGTGATGTAGACCGCGGTCGCCAGCGCCACCGGTGGTGCGAGCAGGAAACGTCCGGGCCGCGACGAAGGCGAGACCGCCGCCGCGGTCAGCGTGGCGGCGACAAGGATGTTCGAGAGGATGGTGAAATAGCTGAGGTAGTTGACCGTGTCGGCCAGTGAGCCGGCGTGAGCGACGACATACTGGCCGATGACCGCGAACCAGCCGACCAGGGCGAAAATGCCGGCATAGGTTCGCTTCATCGCATCCCCGCTGCGACCGCCGCGATCAGGCCGCGGTCAGCCGCTCCATGATCTCGTCCGAGACCTCGAAGTTCGAATAGACGGTCTGGACGTCGTCGTCGTCGTCGAGGGCGGCGACCAGCTTCAGCATCGTGCCGGCCTTGTCCTCGTCGAGATCGGTCGTCGTCTGCGGCACCCAGACGGCCTTGACCGTCTCGGCCTCGCCGAGCTTCTCCTCGAGCGCCTTCGCCACGTCGCCGAGATCGGTGAAGGCGCAGGTGATGATGTGGCCGTTCTCGTCGCTCTGGACGTCATCGGCGCCGGCCTCGATCGCCGCCTCGAGCATCTCGTCCGGCGACCCGACCTCGGCCTTGTAGGAGATCTGCCCGGCGCGATCGAACATGAAGGAAACCGAGCCGGTCTCGCCGAGGGCGCCGCCGAACTTGGTGAAGCAGGAACGGACAGCGCTGGCCGTCCGGTTGCGATTGTCGGTCAGCGCCTCGACGACAATGGCGACGCCGCCCGGGCCGTAGCCCTCATAGCGGATCTCCTCGTAATTCTCGGAATCGCCGCCGGACGCCTTCTTGATGGCGCGCTCGATATTGTCCTTCGGCATGTTCTCGGCCCGCGCGTTCTGGATGGCGAGGCGCAGCCGCGGATTCATGCCCGGGTCGGGCGACCCCATCTTGGCGGCGACGGTGATTTCGCGCGCCAGCTTGGAGAAAACCTTCGAACGGCGCGCATCGGCGGCGCCCTTCTTGTGCATGATGTTCTTGAATTGTGAATGGCCGGCCATGTGCTCTCCGGTATGCGAATCGAATGCCGCGCTGACGACGGCGGCATTTCGGCGGGTCTGAATGATATGCCGGGCCTTATACGTCCGCCTCCGGCCGAAAGAAAGGGCGTGCGTCCGTCCGTCGGCCCGGTTCAGGGCAGGCTTTCAATCCAGTCGAGGACTGGCGCGGCCGCCGTTTCCAGCAGCGAACCGGCAATCAGCCAGTGCCCGTGGCCGGGGAGCGCGACGATCTCGGCGCCGTAGCGTTTCGCCAGCTTCCGCCCTGTGGAGAGCGGCACAAGGCGGTCGGACTTGCCGTGGACGACGAGGACCGGACAGCGCACCGCGGCCGGGTCGACCCGCGCCAGACCGAACACCAGCGCGCGATAGACCCGGCCGGATTCGTGGACGAAATCGGGCAGGATCTCCTCGCGTTCCGCCACCGCCAGGTCATGCAGCGTCAGCATCTCCAGGCCGATGCGCGTCGGCCGGAGCGGCCGGCCGAGAAGCACCAGCGGGGCCAGCGGCAGGAAATGCGGAGCGGCCAACGCCGTCATCGGCAGCGGCCCGGGCGGCAACGAGGCCACGAGCACGATCGCGGCGCAGTCGACCTGAGCGGCCAACTGTTGCGCCAGGAGACCGCCGAGCGAATGGCCAATGACAATCGGCGGCTGGTCGCATTCGCCATGCGCGGCGACAACTGCCGCCAGGTAGTCCTTCATCGTCAGCCGGGCGAGCGCGCCCGGATCGTCCGGAACGTGGCCAGGCAATGCCGGCGCCCTGCAGGCATAGCCGGCCGCGGCAAAGAAGGCCTGCCACGCGTCGAGATGGGCCGGCTGGCTGCAGGCCCCGTGAAGGAGAAGGATCGGAGGCTTCATGCGATTCGCCCGTCGAGGCATGCAGTCTACCACCTCCGAGCACACCAGCCCCGAAGATGGTTGGCGCGCCCCTCGTCATCGGCGACACTGCCGCGACAGTCATCGGGGGGAAACGATCCATGCGCGGTTTGGCGATGAGACTGCTCGGCCCGTTGGCGGCGCTTGTGGCCATGGCGAGCGCCTCGGTCGGACAGGAATTGCGCTGCGAACCGGTCCCCGGCCGGAGCGCGGCCGGCCTTTCCGGCGAGGTGGCGGGCGCCAACGGGCTGGCCCTCCCCGTCGGCCCCGGCTACACGCTGGCGCTCCTGCCGGCGGCGGCGGGATGGGACCTGCGGGTCTTCGACCCCGGCGGCATCGACCTCAGCCAGATCACGCCGCCGCTCCACGGGCCGAACGCGCGCCAGATCTACGGCTGGCACTTCCGCAACGCCGACAATACCGGGCCGAATGACGGCAGCGTCAACGCGCCCCAGCACCTTCGCCTGTTTCTCTTCGAGCCGAACCTGACCGGCACGGCCGGCATCAAGCCCTCCGGCGAGATCACGCCGGACGACGCCGAGAAGGCTGGCGGGCGCGGCTGGCTGCGCCTCCTCGACATCGGGCTTGCCGATCTCGACCCCAGCCAGCAGGCGCGCATGACCTACCTGAAGTTCGAGGCCTGCCTGACCTGGCCGTCGAACCTCGACATGGTGCCGATCGAAGAGGTCGTCACGACGGAACTCATCGAGCGGTTCGGCGCCTGCGGCCTGCCGACCGACCTCGCGCTGGAGCCCTTTCTCAACACCGCTTCGCTCGAGGGCGATTTCGATGGCGACGGGTCGCTGGACATCGCCGCGCCGGTCGCCCGCGAGGGCGATGGCAAGCGCGCCGTCGCCGTCTGCCGCGCTGGAACATGGCTGGATATCGTTGGCCTCGATGGCGAGATGGGCGAACTGGTGCCGGCCTATTTCGACCACATCGACTGGTGGGGAATCCACCCTGCGGACACGTCCGTCGGCACCGGGGCGACCGGCGAGCCGGTCCCGACGCTGCACGGCGACGGGATCGTCATCGGCAAGGAGGATTCGTCGAGCGTGCTGTTCTTCTGGACGCCTGACGGCTACGCTTCCTACTGGCAGGGGGATTGAGGCCCGCGGCTCATTGGCGTGTGTTGGTGCGTCCTTCGAGGCTCCGCTGCGCGGAGCACCTCAGGATGGTCCGCGTTGAGGAAATCCCGAGAAGAGGCTTCCGGCCTCCCATCGATCGATCGCATCGGGAAACCACCCCGCAATACTGAGGTGCGCGCAACGCGCGCCTCGAAGCACGCACCACGCCGAGGCACCGGCGCTCAGTCGACCCAGAAGGACGGGATCGTCTCCGCCAGCATACCGCCCTGCCGGAAAGGCGCGACGGCAATGGCGAGTCCGGTGGTGTCGTCGACCTCGACGGCCAGTCCGGCAAGCGTTGCCTCGCCCTTTGCCGCCGAGAAGCGCTCGCCCGGCACCTTGGTGAGGAAGCGGCGCACCGGCTCCTCCTTGTCCATGCCGATGACCGAGTCGTAGTCGCCGCACATGCCGACATCGGTCTGGAACGCGGTGCCGCGCGTCAGCACCCGGTAGTCGGAGGTCGGGACATGGGTATGGGTGCCGACGAGCAGGGTCGCCCGGCCGTCGACATAATGCGCCGCCGCCTGCTTCTCGCTCGACGCCTCGGCGTGAAAGTCGATGATCACCGCGTCGGCCTGCTCGCCGAGCGGGCATGCCGCCAGTTCGGCGTCGATCGCCGCGAAGGGGTCGTCGAGCGCATCCATGAACACCCGGCCCATGACGTTGATCACCAGGACGCGGGCGCCGTTGCGCGCGGTGTATAGGCCCGATCCCTTGCCCGGTGTTCCGGGCGGGTAATTCGTCGGCCTGAGGAATCGATCCTGCCGTTCGGCGAAGACCAGCGCCTCACGCTGGTCGAAGGCATGATTGCCGGTGGTCACGACATCGGCCCCGGCGTCGAGGATCGCCATGTGGATGTCCTCGGTGATCCCGAAACCGCCGGCCGCATTCTCACCGTTGACGATGACGAAATCGAGCCGGCGATCGGCGACGAGGCCGGGCAGCCGATCGACCACCGCGTTCCGTCCGCTACGCCCTACGATGTCGCCGAGAAACAGAAGTCGCATGTCACCTCACGCCGCATGGTCGCGAAAGTCGAGGACCTCGCTGTCGCTGACCAGCCAATCGAGCCTCACGTCATGCGTTTCGGCGGGAATGCGGTCAACCTCCTGAACCGAGAAAGCGAGCCCGATCAGCAGCGGCCGATGTCCCGCCTTGCGCATGGCGGCGATCGTGCGGTCGTAGTGGCCCTTGCCGTAGCCGATCCGCGAGCCGGACCGGTCGAAGGCCGCGAGTGGCACCAGCATCACGTCGGGCTGGACCGCCGGCGCATCGGCGTGCGGCTCGCGGGTGCCGAAACCGGCGGCGACCAGCGCATCGCCATCGCGATAGCGACGGAAGACCATCGTCACCGGATCGAGGAAAGCCGGCAATGCGATGGCAGCCCCTTTCGACCGGGCATGGGTCAGGATCGGGCCGGGATCGCACTCGCTGCGGATCGGCAGGAAGCCGGAGACGCAATCGAAATGCAGCGGCGCCAGGAGAGCGATCGCGCCTTCGGCGATCGCCGCGGAACCGGCGCTTCGCGCCTCCGGCGAGAGATCGTCTCGCCGCGCTAGGGCCGTGGCGCGCAGGGACGATTTGGGTGTCGCGGAAGTGACCAGCATGGATCCGTTGTGGCGAACGGGAAGAGAGAGCGAGGCCGCAAAGCCGGTGGAGTATCGAATCCCGGAGACCTACAGAGTAGGTGGGCGCCGTATACGCGAGCCCACGAGCCCGCACAGGGACAGCTCCCTTTAGGATTGATAAGGCCCCGGGGAATGCTTCTCCTGCCGGGCCCCACAGCCTCGCCGATTAGAGATATAGAGCCGGGCACCGGCCAGCGCCAGAGGCAATGGAAACGGCGCGGCCGCGGCGGTCAGCCGCTCCCTTCGAGAGGATCGGTGCCATTCAGGCGGCCGGCGATCGCTTCGAGGCGATCGGTCAGCGTATCGATCGACTGCGCCAGTTCGGCTTCGGCCAGTTCCTGGCGCTCGACCAGTGCGGCCCGCGCCTCCTCAAGCCCGGCGATCTCGCCCTCGACATGGCGCAGCCGCTTCTCGGTCTCGGCATACTGGTCGGCCATGGTGATCGCCGCCATCACGGTCAGCCGCTGGTCGCCGATTTCGCCGAACTGCCCGCGCAGCAGCTCGATCGTCTCGCTGAGCTGCTGGCCGAGATTCGACAGATGCTCTTCCTGGCCGTCGTCGCAGGCCATGCGGAAAGTCTTGCCGTTGATGGTGACGTTGACCTGGCCCATCGCTCATTCCCCCGCCATGCGGTCAGCCGCCGCCGTTGCGGTTAAGGACCTCCCGGATCGACTCCATCGCGTCGACGAGCCGCCGGGAGACTTCCTGGTTGGCGTCGGCGATACGGCCCGAGCGCGCCTCGGCCGCATCGAGCGATTGGGCGAGCCGCGACCGGTCGTTGCCGACCCGGTGCAATTCGCTCTCCAGATCGGAAACGCGATCGGCATGATCTAGCCGCTGATCCACCGCGCTTTCGACACGGCCGAGCACTGCTTCCATGCGCCGCAGAGCATCGTCCAGAACTGACCCACCGGGCATACGGTTGTCCTCCGGGACCCTACAATTGACGAAGCGCACCGTCTCCGCTGAAGACCGGCGCATTGGACACGGCTCGAGAGAATCGAAGGCCTGCCAATGCATTGCATGAAAGAGATTAGGCATCACCCGAAGAAAACGTCAACGCCGGGGCAGCAGGGCCGGGCCATTGCCGCCATGTGGCACCGCGGGGGCCCGCATTGACTCGCCGAATCGACCTGCTATGTCTCGCCCCGGCTTCGCGCGCACCGGTCGATGATCGATGTCATCGATTACAAACCGGGCCGACGGACCGCCGCATATTCCTGCCCCGGCACCGGATCGACATCTGACCATGACCGACCTCGTCAAACACCAACGTATGGCGAACGCGATCCGCGCGCTTGCCATGGATGCGGTAGAAAAAGCCAATTCCGGCCATCCCGGATTGCCGATGGGCGCGGCCGATATCGCCACGGTTCTGTTCAGCCGCTTCCTGAAGTTCGATCCGACCGAGCCCAACTGGCCCGACCGCGACCGCTTCGTGCTGTCGGCCGGCCATGGCTCGATGCTGCTCTATTCGCTGCTCCACCTCCTCGGCGTCGAGGAGATGACGATGACGGAGCTCGAGAATTTCCGTCAGCTCGGCTCGAAGACGCCGGGCCATCCCGAGAATTTCGTCACCACCGGCATCGAGACGACCACCGGCCCGCTTGG
This sequence comes from Bauldia litoralis, assembly GCF_900104485.1. GTDB lineage: Bacteria > Pseudomonadota > Alphaproteobacteria > Rhizobiales > Kaistiaceae > Bauldia > Bauldia litoralis. The sequence continues at coordinate 98,379 of NZ_FMXQ01000001.1, forward strand.
CCAGGGTCTCGGCAACGCCGTTGGCATGGCGATGGCCGAGCGCCTTCTCGCGGCCGAATTCGGCGACGACATCGTCGACCACCGGACCTACGTCATCGCGTCCGACGGCGACCTGATGGAAGGCATCAGCCACGAGTCGATCTCGATCGCCGGCCATCTCAAGCTGTCCAAGCTGATCGTCTTCTACGACGACAACCACATCACCATCGACGGCCCGACATCGCTGTCCGAGACCGGCGACCAGGTTGCCCGTTTCGAGGCCGCCGGCTGGAACGCCTCGCGGATCGACGGGCACAATCCCGACGAGATCGCCGCGGCGGTCGAGGCCGCGCACAAGAGCGACAGGCCGACAATGATCGCCTGCCGGACGACCATCGGCTTCGGCGCGCCGACCAAGGCCGGGACCGCCGGCTCGCACGGTTCGCCGCTCGGCGCCGAGGAAATCGCCGGCGCCCGCAAGCAGCTTGGCTGGGACTACCCGCCCTTCGAGATCCCCTCCGACGTCCGCGACAGCTGGCGGATCGCCGGCCTGATGGCGAGCCAGGTCCGCAAGGACTGGGAGAAGCATCTCGGCAGCATCGACGCCGAGAAGCGGGCCGAATTCGAACGGCGCATCCGCGGCGACCTGCCGGCCGGCTTCGACGAGACGATCGCCGACTACAAGAAGAAGCTGTCGGCCGACAAGCCGAAGGTTGCCACCCGCAAGGCTTCCGAGATGGCGCTGGACGTCATCAATGCCGCCGTTCCCGAGACCATCGGCGGCTCGGCCGACCTCAGCCCGTCGAACAACACCCGCTCGAAGGGCATGGTCGCGGTGACGCCGGAAGATTTCTCCGGCCGCTACATTCACTGGGGCATCCGCGAACACGGCATGGCTTCGGCGATGAACGGCATGGCCCTTCATCGCGGCGTGATCCCCTATTCGGGCACCTTCATGGTGTTCAGCGACTACGCCCGCCCGGCGATCCGCCTCGCGGCACTGATGGGCAACCGCGTCGTCTTCGTCATGACCCACGATTCGATTGGCCTCGGCGAGGACGGACCGACCCACCAGCCGGTCGAGCAACTGGCGGCGCTGCGCGCCATCCCGAACCTGCTGGTCTTCCGGCCCGCCGATGTGGTCGAGACGGCGGAGTGCTGGCAACTATCGCTCGAACGCCGCACCGGCCCGAGCCTCCTCGCCCTCACCCGCCAGAACCTGCCGACGGTGCGGACCGTCTTCGAACACAACAACCGCTGCAGCCGTGGCGCCTATGAGCTGGCGCCCGCCGACGGCGACGCGGACGTGTCGATCTTCGCCAGCGGCTCCGAGGTCGAGATCGCTCTTGAGGCAAAGGCGCAGATCGAAGCCGCAGGCCACAAGGCGCGCGTCGTCTCGGTCCCCTGCTTCGAGTTGTTCGAGGAACAGAGCGAGGACTACCAGGCCGACATCCTCGGAACCGCGCCGGTCAAGGTCGCGATCGAGGCGGCGATCCGCCAGGGCTGGGATCGCTTCATCGGCAATCGCGGCGTCTTCATCGGCATGGACCGGTTCGGCGCCAGCGGGCCGTATAAGGAACTTTACGCCAAGTTTGGCATCACCGCGGAAGCGGCGGCAAAGGCGGCACTGGACCGACTTACCGCGCTTGCCTGATCAGGACTGGAGATAGGGAAATGAGCGTCAGGGTTGCCATCAACGGGTTCGGGCGCATCGGACGCCTCGTTCTGCGGGCCATCGTCGAGTCCGGCCGCACCGACATCGAAGTCGTCGGCGTCAACGACCTCGGTCCGATCGAGACCAACGCCCATCTTCTCCGCCACGATTCCGTCCACGGCAAGTTCCCGCACACGGTCACGGTCGACGGCGACACGATGGACGCCGGTCGCGGGCCGATCAAGGTCACCGCCATCCGCAATCCGGCCGAGCTCCCCTGGAAGGAGCTCAATGTCGACATCGCGCTGGAATGCACCGGCATCTTCACCACGAAGGAGAAGGCTTCGGCCCATCTCGAAGCCGGCGCTCGCAAGGTGCTGATTTCCGCGCCTGGCACCGACGTCGACCAGACGATCGTCTACGGCGTCAACGACGACAAGCTGACCAAGGACGACATCATCGTTTCCAATGCGTCCTGCACGACCAACTGCCTCGCCCCGGTCGCCTTCGTCATCAACAACGCCATTGGCATCGACCACGGCTTCATGACGACGATCCATTCCTACACCGGCGACCAGCCGACGCTCGACACGATGCACAAGGATCTCTATCGGGCCCGCGCCGCGGCGCTCAACTCGATCCCGACCTCGACCGGCGCGGCCAAGGCGATCGGCCTGGTCATTCCGGAGTTGAAGGGCAAGCTCGACGGCAGCTCGATCCGCGTCCCGACGCCGAACGTCTCGCTGGTCGACTTCAAGTTCGTCGCGAAGCGCGCAACGACCGTCGACGAAGTCAGCAAGGCGATCAAGGACGCGGCGACCGCCGGTCCGCTGAAGGGTGTCCTCGGCTTTACCGAGGAGCCGCTGGTCTCGTCGGACTTCAACCACGACCCCCACTCCTCGATCTTCGCCATCGACCAGACCAAGGTGATCGCGGACAACTTCGTCCGCGTGGTTTCCTGGTACGACAACGAGTGGGGCTTCTCCAATCGCATGGCCGACACCGCCATCGCGATGAGCAAGCTCGGCTAGACCTTCGGGAGTCACCATGACCGCCTTTCGCACGCTTGATGACGCCGACCTTGCCGGCAAGCGGGTCCTCGTCCGCGTCGATCTCAACGTGCCGATGGCGGATGGAAAGGTAAGCGACGACACGCGCATTCGTGCCGTCGCCCCGACCATCAACGAAATCGCCGACAAGGGCGGGCGGGTGATCCTGCTCGCCCATTTCGGACGCCCCAAGGGACAGCCCAACGACGCGATGTCGCTGAAGCACATCGTGACGGCAGTCGGCGCGGTCATCGGCCGTCCTGTCGCCTTCGCCGACGACTGCATCGGCGCCGATGCCGAGGCGGCGGTCGCCGGGATGCAGGACGGCGATGTCCTGCTCCTCGAGAACACGCGCTTCCACGCCGGCGAGGAAAAGAACGACGAAGCGTTCGCCGCCGCCCTCGCCAAACTCGGCGACCTCTATGTCAACGACGCCTTCTCAGCCGCCCATCGCGCCCATGGCTCGACCGAGGGCATCGCCCGCAAGCTGCCGGCCTATGCCGGCCGGTCGATGCAGCGCGAACTGGAAGCGCTGGAATCGGCGCTTGGCAAGCCGGAGCGGCCGGTCGTCGCTGTCATCGGCGGCGCCAAGGTATCGAGCAAGATCGACGTCCTCGAAAACCTCTCGTCCAATGTCGACGCGCTGGTGATCGGCGGCGGCATGGCCAACACCTTCCTGCTGGCCAAGGGCGTCGCGGTCGGCAAGTCGCTGGCCGAGCCAGACCTGGTCGAGACAGCCCGACGGATCATGGCCGCGGCCGACAAGTCGGGCTGCGCCATCGTGCTGCCGGTCGATGTCGTCGTCGCCAGCGAATTCAAGGCCGGCGCGGCAAGCCGTACCGTTGATGCGAATGCGGTGCCGGACGATCAGATGATCCTCGATATCGGCCCGCAGTCGATCGCCACCGTCAACGGCTGGATCGACAAGGCGAAGACCCTCGTCTGGAACGGCCCGCTCGGCGCCTTTGAGGTGCCGCCCTTTGACACGGCGACGGTCGCCGCGGCCAAGCACGCAGCCGAACGCACCAGGACCGCCGGGCTGAACTCGGTGGCCGGCGGCGGCGAAACGGTCTCGGCGCTCCACCTTGCCGGGGCCTCCGACGATTTCTCCTTCGTCTCGACGGCTGGCGGCGCCTTCCTCGAATGGCTCGAGGGCAAGCCGCTCCCCGGCGTCGACGTCCTTCGGCAAGGCTGACCCTTGTCCGGACCGGAGGTCAGTATCCGGTCGCTGTCGTCGCGCGAGCGTCCCGAATGGGAGCCGCTGTGGCAGGGCTACCTGTCCTTCTACAAGGCGTCGCAGCCGCCGGAAGCGACCAACGTCCTCTGGACCCGACTGCACGACCCGGCCGAGCCCATGCATGCGCTTGGCGCCTGGGTCGACGACACGTTGCTCGGCATCACCCACTACCTCTTTCATCGCTCTTTCTGGACGGTCGGCGACTACTGCTACCTGCAGGACCTCTTCGTCGCCCCGGAGGCGCGCGGGCGCGGCCTTGGGCGTTCCCTGATCGAGGCGGTGGGGGACAAGGCCCTTGAGGCCGGTGCGAACCGGGTCTATTGGCTCACCCACGAAGACAACCACGCTGCGCGCGCCCTTTATGACAAGGTGGCGGCGCGGCCCGGCTTCATCCAGTATCGAAGACTGCTCCAGGAGGAAAACAGGCATGGCCGAGAGACTTGAAGACATCGCCGCGCGCATGGTCGCGAAGGGCAAGGGCCTGCTGGCCGCCGACGAAAGCACCGGAACCATCGGCAAGCGGTTCAAGGCGATCGGCCTCGAGTCCACCGCCGACAGCCGGCGCGACTATCGCGAGATGCTGTTCCGCACCGACGAGGCGATGCGCAACTATGTTTCCGGCGTCATCCTCTACGACGAGACGATTCGCCAGAAGGCGGCGGACGGGACGCCGCTGGTCAAGCTGATCGAGGCCGCGGGCGCCGTCCCCGGCATCAAGGTCGATACCGGCGCCAAGCCGCTCGCCCTCAGGCCTGGCGAAACGGTGACCGAAGGCCTCGACGGCCTGCGCGAGCGACTGGCCGAGTATTACGAGATCGGCGCGCGCTTCGCCAAATGGCGGGCGGTGATCGATATCGGACCGGGCCGGCCGAGCCACGACTGCATCAACGCCAATGCCCATGCCCTGGCCCGCTACGCTGCGCTGTGCCAGGAGGCCGGGATCGTGCCGATCGTCGAGCCCGAGGTGATGATGGACGGACCGGACGCCGACCACGACATCGACACCTGCTACAAGATCACCGAATGGACCCTGAAGACAGTCTTCCAGGAACTCTACTATGCCGGCGTCAGCCTCGAGGGCATGGTCCTGAAGCCGAACATGGTCGTCCCCGGCAGCAAGAGCCAGAAGGCCGCCTCGCCTGAGGAAGTCGCCGAGAAGACCGTGCGGGTTCTCAAGAACTGCGTCCCGAGCGCGGTTCCGGGGATCGCCTTCCTCTCCGGCGGACAGAGCGAAGTGGCCGCGACCCAGCACCTTTCGCTGATCAACCAGCTCGGTCCCCTGCCCTGGGCGGTGACCTTCTCCTACGGCCGCGCCCTGCAGGCGGCGGCGCTGGAAACCTGGGCGGGCAAGCCCGAAAACGTTGCCGCGGCCGAGCGCGCGCTGCTGCACCGGGCCCATATGAACAGCCTGGCGGCGACCGGCGCCTGGACGACCGACCTGGAGAAAAAGGCCGCCTGACTTCCGCGCATCGCGATTTTGGTTCTATATTGGCCGCAATCGATGCAGAGCGGTCGATTTTGGCCGCATTGCACCGGCATGTGGGGCCGCGGACGGTGAGAGAACCGCGGATTCTGTGATGCCTGATGCCGACGAAAACCGGTGCCGCCTTTGTCTCGTGACGACGGCGGACACCAACATTGCCGATTTCCGGCCGCTGCTTGATGCGGCGCTGGGCGGAGGTGATGTTGCCTCGCTCATCATCACCGGTGACGGCAACGACCTTCAGGCGATCGCCGAAGCGCTGGTGCCGATCGCCCAGGCCCATGACGTGGCGGCGCTGGTGCTCAACGACACCCGCATCGCCGGCCGCGCCAGGGCCGATGGCGTCCATGTCGACACCGGTCCGGCCGACCTGCAGGCGGCAATCGACGCCTTCCATCCCGACAAGCTGGTCGGCGCCGGCGGTCCGCGGACCCGGCACGACGCCATGGTCGCCGGCGAGGCGGACCCCGACTACATCTTCTTCGGCCGGCTCGACGGCGACAACAAGGACGGCATCTTTCCCAAGGCGCTGAACCTTGCGACGTGGTGGTCGTCGGTCTTCGTCATCCCCGCGATGGTGATGGGTGGTGGCAGCATCAATTCGGTCACCGAGGCCGCCGGGGCCGGCATCGAATTCGTTGCGTTGCGCGACGCAGTGTGGCGGCATCCGGACGGCCCGGCCGCCGCCGTCAGCGAAGCCAACCGCCTGCTCGACGCCGTGAGGCGGGAGGCGGCATGAGGCGGGCGCCCTCCGTCCTTCTCGCCGTGCTCGGCATGTCGGGCGGCGCGCTGGCACAGGAGCCGATCGTCCTGACGCCGCCGGGTGCCGGCGGCCCACCCGTCGTGGCCGAGCCGGTCCCGATCGCCCCTGCCCCCGCCGCACCGGTCGCCGTGTTGCCCCCCGCCTCCCAGATCCCCCTGCCGACACCAAGACCCGGTCGCGACCCGGACGTGGCGAGCACCGCCGACCTGCCACCGCTTCCGGCGGTGGAGGCGTTGCCGCAACCGGACGACCTGCAGCAGCCACTCGCCCAGGACCTGACGCCCCCGACGCCAGCGACGCTGCCATCAGTCGCCTTTGAAAACGCTTCGCCCGAGCCCATTCCCGACCCGGCGGATCTTGGCGTGGCAGCCGCCCCTCCGCTCCAGCCGGTGGCCAGCGAGTTGCCGGACGATGTCGACCTCGCCGCGCTCAGCCCCGAGCCGGCGGATACCGAAGGACCGGACCTGGCCTATGGCGCTTTCCAGCGCGGCCTCTACCTGACCGCCTTCGATCTCGCGATCCGGCGCGCCGAGGCCGGCGACGTTGCCGCCCAGACGCTGATTGGCCTGATCTACGAAGGCGGCTACGGCATCCCGCAGAGCTTCCCCGACGCGGTCAACTGGTACAAGCTGGCCGCGGACGCCAACGATCGCGAAGCGCAATTCGCCCTCGGCATCATGTACCTGCAGGGACGCGGCACGCCGATCGATCGCGCCAAGGCAGCCGAGTATCTTGAGAAAGCCGCGCTGCAGGGCCAGACCGACGCGATCTACAATGTCGGACTGCTTTATCTCGAGGGCTCGGTGCGCCCGCCGAATCCGAAGCTTGCCGCGCAATATATCGAGAGCGCCGCTCGGGCCGAGAACGGCGACGCCCAGTATACGCTGGCGCAACTCTATTCGCAGGGCATCGGCGTGCCCCCGAACCAGACGCTCGCGACCCAGTGGCTCGGCTCGGCGGCGAAGCTCGGGATCGTCCCGGCGCAGGTCGAATACGCGATCCGCCTGTTCAACGGCCGGGGCATCGCCAAGGACGAGACCGCGGGTGCGCAATGGCTGGAGCGGGCGGCCAATGCCGGCGACGCGATCGCCCAGAACCGCCTGGCGCGAATCCTCGCCGCCGGTATCGGCGAGACCGCCGCCCCTGTCGAAGCCGCCAAATGGCATTTCCTTGCCGTTGAGGCCGGCAAGGACGACGAATGGCTCGACACCTTTGTCGACGGGCTGAGCGGCGAACAGAAGCAGGCGGCGCTGGCTGCCGCGCAGCGCTGGCCCGCCAACTGACGCCGGCGGCTTGAATCGGCTCCGAAAGTATGGTCGACAAGCGCTCGCCGCACTCCGCGGCAGGAGATCCTCATGGCACGCACGGCGCTGCTCAACGTCATGGTCAACGCCGTCCTCAAGGCCGGTCGTGGTCTTGCGCGCGATTTCGGCGAGGTCGAGAACCTTCAGGTCTCCCTGAAGGGCCCCGGCGATTTCGTATCCGCCGCCGACCGTCGTGCGGAAGAGACCCTGATTGCCGAACTGCGCAAGGCGCGGCCCGGCTATTCCTTCCTCGCTGAGGAATCCGGCGTCACCGAAGGCTCCGACAACGTCCACCGCTGGATCATCGACCCGCTCGACGGCACGACGAATTTCCTTCACGGCAATCCGATCTTCGCCATCTCGGTCGGCCTCGAACGCGAGGGGACCATGGTCGCCGGCGTCATCTACAATCCGATCCTGAATGAGTTGTACGTGGCCGAGCGCGGCAGCGGCGCCTTTCTCAACGACCGCCGGCTCCGCGTCGCCAACCGCAGCCACCTTGCCGACTGCGTCATCGCCTCCGGCATTCCGCAGCTCAACCGGCCGGGACAGCCCGAATATCTCAAGGAACTCTCCACGGTGATCGGCCAGGTCGCCGGCGTCCGGTGCAACGGCTCGGCCGCCATGGATCTCGCCTGGACCGCCTCCGGCCGCTTCGACGGCTACTGGCAGCGCGGATTGTCGCCCTGGGATGTCGCCGGCGGCATCGTCATCGCCCGCGAGGCGGGCGTGATGGTCTCCGACCAGGCCGGCGGCGAGAATGTGCTCGAAAGCGGCTCGATCCTCGCCGCCAACGAGACGATCCATCGCCGGATGATCGAACTGCTCGACGCATCACGCTGACGTCGTCACCGTCGACGCCAGTGACAAACTAGCCGAATCGACTCCGATCCGGCACTTTCTTCCCTGTTTCAGAGCGGTCGCCGCTATTTTGCCGTTTCTCTCTGTTGGCAAATCACGTTAAGAATCGTGGCGACCGAGAAAGGGCTTGGAAACTTGCGTCTGTTTGGAGGAGGCCGCGCGCGCGAGTACGATCCGTACAAGCTCGCCACCCCACAGATTTACCTTTGGCGGATGATCATCTTCTTGATCATCTCGGGTTTCATCGCGCTGATTCTCTACCGTCAGGTCTACACCGCCTTTCTCGCCAACCCCGGCCTGAACGGTGTGATCGTCGCGGTGCTGATCATCGGCATCCTGCTTGGATTCCGCCAGGTGCTGAGGCTGTTTCCCGAGATACGCTGGGTCAACACCTTCCGCGTCGCCGAGCCCGGCATCGAGGTCGATCGCGCGCCAATCCTGCTGGCGCCGATGGCGACGTTGCTCGGCGATCGCATCGGCCGCATGGCGATCTCCACCCAGACGATGCGGTCGATCCTCGATTCGATCCTCATGCGCCTCGACGAGGATCGCGACATGTCGCGCTACCTCGTCAGCCTGCTGATTTTCCTCGGCCTGCTCGGCACCTTCTGGGGCCTGCTGCAGACAGTGGCCGCCGTCGCCGGCACGATCCAGAACCTCGATGTCTCATCCGGCAATACCGGCGTCATCTTCGAGGATCTCAAGGCGGGCCTGACCGAACCGCTCGGCGGCATGGGCACGGCCTTCTCGTCGTCCCTCTTCGGCCTCGCCGGCTCGCTGGTTCTCGGCTTCCTCGACCTGCAGGCCGGGCAGGCGCAGAACATGTTCTACAACGACCTCGAAGACTGGCTGTCGACCGTCACCGACCTCGATCCGGAACTGCTCGACAGCCGCGGCGGCACCTCGGCGGAGGATTTCCGCATCGCCATCGACCGGTTGACGCGGATCATCCAGGAAGGCGGCGTCGCACAACAGGACGGCGGCTCGACCCAGCGGGCGACGACCGCCATGGCCAACCTCGCCGAAGGCATCCAGGGCCTCGTCCAGCACATGCGGACGGAGCAGCAGGTCATCAGGAGCTGGGTCGAAACGCAATCCGAACAGCAGCGCGACATGCAGCAGCTTCTCGAGACGATCTCACGGGCGCTCCAGAACCCCGCGGCAGGTGAGTAATGGCCGCCGCCCGGTCGAGACGCGTTGCCGCGCGGACGGAATACTGGCCGAGCTTCGTCGACGTTCTGACGAACCTGCTCCTGGTCTTCGTCTTCCTGCTGTCGATCTTCGCCCTGGTGCAGTTCCTGCTCACCCGCGAGGTCTCCAGTCGCGACGAGGTGCTGTTGCGGCTGAACGCCCAGATCGCGGAACTGACCGAACTGCTCGCCCTTGAGCGCGCCGGCCAGAGCGAGACCACCGACAACCTAGCCAACCTCGCCGCCAGCCTGAGCGCCGCGGAATCGGAACGGGACCGCCTGCGCGGCCTGCTCGACAGCCAGTCCGATGCCGCGCTCAACGCCGGCGACCGGGTCGCCCAGTTGACCGAGGACCTCAAGGCCGAATCCCAGGTCAGCCAGCGGGCGCTGGCCCAGGTCGAACTGCTCAACCAGCAGATATCGGCCTTGCGGCGCCAGATCGCCGCGCTCGAAGTCGCCCTCGACGCGTCGGAGGATCGCGACAAGGAAAGCCAGACCAAGATCGCCGACCTCGGACGCCGGCTGAACGTGGCGTTGGCGCAGCGCGTCCAGGAGCTGTCGCGCTACCGCTCCGACTTCTTTGGCCGCCTGCGCGAGATTCTCGGCGATCGGCCGGACATCCGCATCGTCGGCGACCGCTTCGTCTTCCAGTCGGAGGTCTTCTTTCAGACCGGCTCGGAGGAGATCGGCGCCGAGGGCGTCGCCGAACTCGACAAGCTGGCGGCGGCGATCGTCGAATTGAGCCAGGAGATCCCGGAAGATATTCCGTGGGTGCTGCGGATCGACGGCCACACCGACAAGCGGCCGATCACCAGCACCACCGGGCGCTTCCAGTCCAACTGGGACCTGTCCGCCGGCCGCGCCATCTCGGTCGTCCGCCACCTGATCGACGAAGGCATCCCGCCCGAGCGGCTGGTCGCCGCCGGCTTCGGCGAATTCCAGCCGATCGAGGAAGGCGACACCGAAGAAGCCTACGCCAAGAACCGGCGCATCGAGCTGAAACTGACCGAACGCTAGACGCGCGGCGCCGGCTCGGCTATATCCACGCCCAACCCGGCGCGCGTTCCGTGCGCGCCCCCAGGATTCCAAGGGCTACGTCATGAAGAAAGACATCCATCCCGAGTATCACGAGATCAAGGTCGTGATGACCGACGGGACCGAATACGTCACCCGCTCCACCTTCGGCGCCACCGGTGACACCCTCACCCTCGATATCGACCCGAAGACGCACCCGGCCTGGACCGGCGGCGGCCAGCACCTGACCGACCGTGGCGGTCGCGTCTCGCGGTTCAAGAACCGCTACAAGGGTCTGATGGGCAACTGAAGCAGCGCTTCACTTCCCGGGAAATCGACAAGGGGCCCGCCAGACGGGCCCTTTTTCGTTTGGAGACCGGCCTACTTGGCGGCGCCGCCAAAGGCCTGGGCGATCTGGTCGATCTGCCGGGCGACCGGATTTTCAACGGAAACCGGCGGTTCGACCGAGGCGTCCGCCCTGTCGATCATGCGGATCCGCTCCCGCAGGCTGAGCGACCGCAAGATCAGGGACCTGAGCTGCTCCGGCAGTTCGTCCCAGCTCGGGCCTTCCGTGGCAGTCGCCAGGCCGCCAAGCTTGATCTTGGCTTTCTCCAGGCTCGCCTGCTCGGGCGGCATCTCGCCGTCATTGACGGCGCGCTGCAGCAAGAGCCACGACGCCAGTTGCATCAGGCGCGTGGTCAGCCGCATGGATTCGGTCGCATAGCCAAGCGAGGCCGACCTCGGAAGGCTGCGAGACTCGGTCCTGCCATCGCCGTCGAGATACGTGGCCGTTTCCTCGACCAGCGTCATGCCTTCGCGGAAAAGACCACGGAAGACTTCCGGGGCGACGAGCCGCCGGGCAAACACGATCGGTTGATTGGTCTCGGTTCTTTCGTCAGCCATGTCTTGATTGATCTCGTCCAGCCCCAAACGGTGCCGTCCCCGTTTGGGACGGACACATTAGCACGCCGCAAGCCTCATGCCGAAGCGTTGCGCAAGGAACGTGGGGAGAAGACAAAAAAAGAGCCGCTCGTGGCGGCTCTGAAGAGTTTAACAGGGAGGCGTCAAACAGAGTGGACAGGAGCCACTCGAATCCAGATGACTGGATGAGCCTTAGTTAAGACCTGTAAAGCTTAAGGAACCCTTAATCGGTTAACGGAATCTCGCCATCGGGGCGACGGTCGTCCCGGTAGTGTTTCATATCGGGACCCCCTTGAGGCGCGAGAACCGCTATTTCTTGAAGAAAGATGCCGCGGCGTCGGCACTGGCCCGCTTGGCTTCGATCGCCGCCTCGATACGGGTAACCTCCTCCCTGAGGAGGACCACCCGCTCCGCCAGTTCGTCGAGGGACAGCGTCGCCAGGTCCTCGCCGACGATGTGCCCGGCCGGCTTTTTCGGGGGCGCGCTATCCTCGGGCATCGTCATCGGGCAATCCTCGTTCTTCGCCAGAAGCTAATCCACGATAGCCGGATTGTCATCGTCGGGGGTAACCGCTAGATCGGGCTGCCGGCCCGGATGCGGACCGATGCGACCGACAAGGATTTTGACCCATGGCCCCACTCCCCGAGACGATGACCGCCATGGTGATCCGGGCCCCGGGCGGCCCGGAGATGCTCGTCGCGGAACAGCGCCCCCTGCCAAGGCTCGGTGACGGCGAGATCCTGGTGAAGGTCCGGGCAGCTGGGGTCAACCGCCCCGACATCATGCAGCGTCGCGGCCAGTACCCGCCGCCGCCCGGCGCGCCCGCCGATATCCCGGGCCTTGAGGTCGCCGGCGAGGTCGCCGCGCTCGGCCACGGCGTGACGCGGTTCGCGCTCGGCGACGCCGTTTGCGCCCTGTTGCCCGGCGGCGGATATGCCGAGTTCGCCAAGGTCCACGAGTCGAATGCCTTGCCGGCGCCGAAGCGCCTGTCGATCAGCGAGGCGGCGGCGGTGCCGGAGACCTTCTTCACCATCTGGCCGAGCATTATGGAACGCGGCCAGCTATCCCTCGGCGACACGATCCTGATCCATGGCGGCACCTCCGGCATCGGCACCAGCGCCATCCAGCTCGCCCGGGTCGCCGGCGCCCGGGTGATCACCACCTCGGGCAGCGACGAGAAATGCCAGGCCTGCCGGGAACTCGGCGCCGACGTGGCGATCAACTACAAGACCGAGGATTTCGTCGAGGTCGTCAAGCGCGTCACCGAAGGCGCCGGCGCAAACGTCATCCTCGACATGGTCGGCGGCGACTACGTCAACCGCAACTACGAGGCAGCGGCCGTCGAGGCGCGGATCGTCCAGATCGCCGTCCAGCGCGGAGCGAAGGCGGAGGTCGACGTCCGCCGCCTGATGATGAAGCGTCTGTGGCATACGGGATCCACCCTCCGGCCGCAGTCCATCGCCTTCAAGGCGCGGATCGCCTCGACCCTGCACGAAAAGCTCTGGCCCCTGTTCGAAGCGCGCAAGATCACGCCGATCATCGGCTCGACCTATCCGCTCGCCCGCGCCGCCGATGCCCATTTCCGCATGGACGCCGGCGACCACATCGGCCGCATCGTGCTGACGGTCACCGAGGACTAGCGTCGGGACTGGCTGTACGGGCGAGCCGATCCGCCGGATTCCACGGCGGCCAGGCACGCCGGACGGCCGTGGAAATAGCGCCGGAAGCCTGAGACACGCATTGCGCCGGCTGCCATCGCGGCCTATATAGGCGGCTATCCCCATCACCCGATTGTGGACAATCGCTTTGCCGTTCGACTCGCGGCGGAGCAGCCGGGAGAGGTTTATGAGCACGCCATTGATGCCCAAGGCCACCGCCGTGTGGCTGGTCGACAACACGTCGCTGTCGTTCGATCAAATCGCTGATTTCTGCAAGCTCCACCCGCTTGAGGTTGGCGCCATTGCCGACGGCGAATCCGCGATCACGATCAAGGGCGTCGATCCGATGCTGACCGGCCAGTTGACCCGCGAGGAAATCGAAAAGGCCCAGGCCGACCCGGCCCACCGCCTGAAGATGGCCGACAGCAAGGTCCGCGTGCCGGTCGCCAAGCGGCGCGGCCCGCGCTACACGCCGGTTTCGCGCCGCCAGGATCGGCCCAATGCCATCCTCTGGCTGTTGCGCAATCACGAAGAGCTCAAGGATGCGCAGATCATGCGGCTGGTCGGCACGACCAAGCCGACCATCGACGCGATCCGCAACCGGACCCACTGGAACGCCAATAACCTGGCGCCGATGGATCCGGTGACGCTCGGGCTCTGCGCCCAGATCGATCTTGATTTCGAGGTCGAGAAGGCCGCCAAGCTGGCGCCGCCGAAGCCCGAGAGCGAGGTCGGCGCAACGCTGATCTCGGCCAGCGAAACCGCGACGCCCGCATCGCTGGCAACGCCGCCTTCATCGGCGCCCGATGCCGAGCGCGAGGCCGTGGCCGAGGCCGACGCCGTCTTCGCCAAGCTCAAGTCGATGAAGAGCGCCGAACCGGACGCCGAGGACGACTGAGGCGATCAGGGAGCACAGGTGACGCGGGCGAGGTAGTCTTCCAGCGTCCGCCCACCGACCTTGGGATATCGGTCTTCCGCCAGACAGAGCCGCTCGGCCCGGTCGACCCGGAATGTCCTGAAATCCTCCCTGAGTTCGCACCACGCGGCAAGCGTCCAGACCTTCCCCCAGAAATGCAGCGCCAGCGGCCAGACAATCCGCTGGGTGTCGCCGCCGTCGGCATCGCGATAGGCAAAATTGACCTTGAGCCGCTCGTCGATCGCCTTGGCGAAATCGTCGAGATTGCGCCGCTCGTCTTCCTGGACCCGGAACCCGGTGGCGAAGATCGGGACGCGTTCCGCCTCGCGCATGCGTTCGGACGGCACCACGGCGCCGATCTTGACCAGCGCTTCGGTCGCCGCCGCGGCCAGTGACCGGCCGGCCCAGGCCTCGACCATGCGCGCCCCGACGATCAGCGATTCGATCTCCGCCGGCAGGAACATCAGCGGCGGGAGATGGTACCCCGGCCGCAGCAGGTAGCCGACGCCGGCCGCGCCATCGATGGGCACGCCCGACGCCTGCAGGTCGCGGATGTCGCGATAGACCGTGCGGACCGACACTTCGAGCTGCGTCGCCAGGCGGTTCGCGGTAACCAGGCGGCTGCCGCGAAGCTGCTGGATGATCTCGAAGAGCCGGTCGGCGCGGCGCATCGGGTCAGCGACCGAAAAGGCCGACGCTGTTGCCGTCCGGATCGAGGCAATAGGCGAAGCGGCCAGCCGGGATCGTGATCACGTCGCTGAGCACCTCGCCGCCATTGTCGCGAACGCGTCCCAGCGCATCCTCGAGCGAATCCGAGATAGCCAGGTGGATCGTGTTGCCGCTGCCGGAACCGGCGGATTTGCCGGGGTAGAGATGGCCGGCGACCCCAGAGTCCTCACGCGCGGGAAAGACCGCCATCGGGTTGGGGCCGGTGTCGTCACGCTTCAGTTCGGTCTGCAGCACGGTGTTATAAAAGGCTGTGGCGCGATCCATGTCGGTGACCGGAATCTCGAACCACACGGCGACATTGGTGGGGGTCTGCGTTGTCATGACGGTGTCTCCTCGGGGTTGTGACATCGCCAATCTGTCACACCCCTCCTGACAGCATTCTGTCAGGAGCCTGTCGCAAGAAGAAGGGCCGTGCCGGGCCAGCCCACCGCCGGGTCCTGAAGCCTTATTCCTTGACCGGGACCGTGTAATTCAGGGGCAGCCGGCCCCCATCGGCATAGATCGTCTGCCCGGTCACATAACTCGCCTCGTCCGAAGCAAGGAAAGCGGCGATCGCCGCGATTTCCTGCGGATCGCCGATCCGCCCCAGCGGCGTCCGCGACAGGATCTTCCCGCGCTGTTCGGGGTCGGTGATGACCGAGTCGAGCATCTCGGTGGCAATCGAGCCAGGACCAATGGCATTGACCCGGATGCCATGCGGCGCCAGCGACAGGGCCATGACGCGGGTAAGCTGGTTGAGGCCGCCCTTCGACACCGAATAAGGCACCTGGTTGGCGATCGCGAACACCGCGTTCACCGACGAGAGATTGACGATCGACCCGGGCCGACCGCCGGCCTCGATCCGCTCGACCATATGCCGCGCCGCAGCCTGGGAGCACAGGAACGCACCCTTGAGGTTGACGCGGAGCACCCGGTCGAAGTCCTCCTCGTCGATCTTGAGGAAATCCCCCGCTGCGAGAATCCCCGCATTGTTGACCAGCACGTCGATATCGCCGAACGCCTCGATGGTGGCGGCGATCATGTTGCGCACGTCGAGACGCTCGCCGACATCGCATTCGGAATAGCGGACCGGACCGAACACCGAGAGCTCCTCCGCCGCCCGCGGGCCGGCGGTATCGTCGATATCGGCAATGACGACGCGGGCGCCTTCGTCGAGGAAACGCCGGGCAATGGCATAGCCTATGCCACGGGCGCCACCGGTAACGATGGCGACCTTGTTCTCGAGCAACATGGACGTCTCTCCTGCTTCCACTGACGAATGCATCCTAGCGCGGTTGTGGCGCCGGTGGGGCTGGGCGTATGATGATGTTTCGTCCTCCCTGCCCCGCCGCCCCTCTCCAACGCGCGACCGATGATCTCAGATCCCTGGTTCTATGCTGCCGCCGTACCGGCGATGATCGTCCTTGGCCTGTCCAAGGGCGGGTTCAGCGTCATCGGCATGTTGACGGTGCCGCTGCTGTCGATCGCCATCTCGCCGGTCCAGGCAGCGGGAATAACCCTGCCGATCCTGATCCTCAGCGACGTGGTGGCCGTCTCCTCCTACTGGCGTCAATGGGACAAGGGGGTGCTTGCGGTCATGCTGCCGGGCGCCCTTGTCGGAATCCTCATCGGCTGGCTGACGGCGGCCTGGGTGAGCGAGGGCATGATCCGGCTGATCGTCGGTGTCGTCGCCGTCGCCTTCGCGCTGAACTACTGGCTCCGTCACCGGCGGCAGGCCGAAGCGAGCGCGCCAAACGCGGCCAAGGGCGCCTTCTTCGGCATGATCACCGGTTTCGCCAGCTTTGTCAGCCACGCCGGCGGGCCGCCCTACCAGGTCTATGCCGCGCCGCTACGGCTGCCACCGCGGATATTCGCCGGAACCGCGGTCATCTTCTTCGCCACGGTCAACACCATCAAGCTGGTTCCGTATTTCTTCCTCGGCCAGTTCCAGCAGGAAAACCTGCTGACCTCCGCCATCCTGCTGCCGATCTCGATCCCGGCGACTATTCTCGGGGTCTGGCTGGTCAAGCGCATCGATCCCAAGACGTTCTACGAACTGATCTACAGCTTCATTTTCGTCGTCGGCGTCTTCCTGGTCGGTCAGAGCATCTACGGGATGGTCTAGATCAGCCCCTGCTGGCTGACGGAACTGATCTGGAAGAATTCCGCGATCGCGACGAGCACGCTGTCGACCGCCACCGCGGCCAGGATCAGGCCCATGATCCGGCTGAGAACGCTGACCCCGGCATCGCCGATGATCCTGACTATCGGCTTGGCGGCGAAGAGCAGCGCCAGCGTCACGCCGAGGAGCAGCCAGATCACGCCGAGGTCGATGGCCGTTTCGGTCAGGGTCAGGGTGTGGGAATCGTTGAGCAGAACTGCGCCGAGCATCGCACCGGGACTGGCGATCGCCGGGATGGCCAACGGAAAGACCGCGATGCTGCGGGCCCGCTCCAGCGTCGCCACCTCCTCCTTTTCCTGCTCGGCCTTCGGCGGTCCGAAGATCATCGTCAGGGCGAAGAGGAACAGGACGATACCGCCCGCAATCTGAAAGCTCGCGATCGGGATGCCGAGGAGCTTCAGCAGCAGGCTGCCGCCGATCAGGAAGCCGGTGAGGATGACGCCGGCGGTCAAAACCGCGCGCACCGCGATCATCGAGCGATGCTCGGGCTTCATATGCGCGGTGACCATGAGGAAGATCGGCAGCGTGCCGATCGGATCGATCAGCACATACATCATCACGACTTCGTTGATGATGGTCTGTAGCGTCGTGCCCATCCCGCCTCCGTCACGATTTCCCCGTCGGGCGACTCAATCGCCCGAGGGTTCAAACAATGACGGAAAACGCCATTTCTTCATAGCCGCCGGAAACGGCTGTGATCGATGACGCTGCCAGCCGACCGGATCGCGATGGGCGCCTTTGCTGCTGGCGCCCGCTCGCGACGCCGGTTGGGCTCGTCTAATGCATCCGTTCGGACGACAGCCGGCTGATTTCGTCCTTCAACTGAAGCTTCCGCTTCTTCATCGCGGCGATGGTGAGATCGTCCGAGGCGGGATGATTTACCGCGTCCTCGATTTGCTTCTCCAGCGCCTGATGGCGGCGCTCAAGTTCCACCAGATGCGAGTTCAGGGTCATCAGCAAAGGCCTCCTGTTGACCGAGTCACCGTGGCAGTCTGGCACAGCCCCCGAAACCTGTCGATCAGGCCAAAAGTGTTGCTGCGCCGCAATATTCGACCTTTCCACGCGTTCCTCGTTAGTCTTATTTGCGGTCTCGGAACGGACTTTCAAGGCCTTTTCGACGGTCATCGTTGGGCTGGCCGTGGTTCGTGTTATGATGCCCAAACATCGAAGTCGTCGGCCGGGCGACCGGCACCCTGGGGAGACGGAATGCAGTCGGGCGATCGCCGCGTGTCGTCGGAAGAAGAAGAAGAAATCCGGAATCAACTGGCGGATTTGCGCCAGGAGCACCGCGACCTCGACGCCGCGATCGACACCATGGTCGCCAGCGGCTCTCCCGACACGATCCGCATCCAGAGGCTCAAGAAGCGGAAGCTCGTGCTCAAGGACCGGATTGCCAGCCTGGAGGATCGGCTGCTCCCCGACATCATCGCCTGATCATCCGCCCACCGCATCTTCTTGCGGAGCCCTAGCCGGTCCCTATAATCCGGCACGTCCCGTCACCCGTTGAAACGGATACCTTTTTCATGATCGAGCCGACGCCGCCCGTCGCCATCATCATGGGCAGCCAGTCGGACTGGAACACGATGCGGCACGCTGCCGACACGCTTGATTCCCTCGACATTGCCCATGACGACCGGATTATTTCCGCCCACCGCACGCCGGACCGGATGATCACCTTCTGCAAGGGCGCCCGCCGCGCCGGCTACAAGGTGATCATTGCCGGTGCCGGGGGCGCCGCCCATCTGCCGGGCATGTGCGCATCGCTCACCCCGCTGCCGGTCTTCGGCGTTCCGGTCGAATCGAAGGCCCTTGGCGGCCAGGACAGCCTGCTGTCGATCGTCCAGATGCCGGCCGGCATCCCCGTCGGCACCCTCGCCATCGGCCGCTCGGGCGCGATCAACGCAGCACTTCTGGCAACCTCGGTCCTGGCATTGTGGGACGACGATATCGCCAGCCGCCTCGATGGATGGCGGATGGCCCAGTCGGCGGCGGTCGACGAGCGGCCCATCGACGATGAGTGAGGAACCGCCGATCAAGCCAGGCATGATCGTCGGAATCCTTGGCGGCGGGCAGCTCGGCCGCATGCTCGCGCTCGCTGCGGCCGAACTCGGCCTCTCCTGCCATATCTATTGCCCCGATACGAAGAGCCCCGCCTTCGCCGTTTCGGCAGCCCGCACCATTGCCCCCTATGACGACGAGTCGGCGCTTGCCGCCTTCGCCGGCGCGGTAGACGTCGTCACCTTCGAGTTCGAGAATATCCCGGTCGAGACCCTCCGCTTCCTGGCGGAGAAGGTTACGGTCTTCCCCGGTCCCGGGTCGCTCGCCCCGACGCAGGACCGTCTCACCGAGAAGACCCTGATCACCGACCTCGGCATTCCCGTCCCCGCCTTCGCGGTGGTCGCCGAGCAGGCCGATATCTATTCGGCGCTGGCCAGGACCGGCCGTCCGGCCATCCTCAAGACACGCCGCCTCGGCTATGACGGCAAGGGCCAGGCGGCGATCCGCGCCGGCGACGATCCGGTCGGGGCCTGGCGGGTGATCGGTCAGGCGCCGGCGGTCCTCGAATCCCTCGTCCCCTTCGAACGCGAGGTCTCGGTCATCCTGGCGCGCGGCCGCGACGGCGCGACGGCTGCCTATGACGTCGTCGAGAACGTCCACAAGGACGGCATTCTCTCGACATCCACGGTACCGGCTTCGATTCCGGCCGAACTCACCGGTGAAGCGGTCTCGATCGCCCAGCGGATTGCGGACGCCCTCGACCATGTCGGCGTGCTGGCGGTCGAGATGTTCGTCATGTCCGGCGGCGGCCCGCGCCTGCTGGTCAACGAGATTGCGCCGCGGGTCCACAATTCCGGTCACTGGACGACGGACGCCTGCCTGTGCTCGCAGTTCGAGCAGCACATCCGCGCCATTGCCGGGTGGCCGCTGGGCAGCGTCGAGCGCCATAGCGACGCGGTGATGACCAACCTGATCGGCGACGCGGTTTCGGAGTGGCCAGTTCTAGCCGCCGAGGCCGGCGCCCGGCCCCATCTCTATGGCAAGGCGGAAGCGCGGCCGGGGCGGAAAATGGGCCACGTCAATCGCATCACGCCGCGGTCGTCATCCTGACGAGCGTTTTTGACAGTCTCGGTGCGCTTCTGATAAAGCACACGCCCCATTTGGTCCTGGCGGAATGGGGCCGATCCGGTGATCGACCGTCGGATGCCGGCATGATGGGCCGACGCCCTCAAATCGCCGGTTTTCAACGCTTGGCTACAGGTTAGTGTAAGCAGAATCGGCGGGCGCCTTCCGGGCAGGGGTTTGGAAGCAGCAGCCTCGAGGAGCGGCGGCGGGGATGCTCGCGCAGATTGTTCAACAGACGATGCGTTTGCCGACGGCACTTATGCTCGCCGGGCTGACCGTTGCGGCCGGCTGCCAGACCAGCCCGAACGCCTATACCAGCGCCGACATCGACCCGGCGACCGGCTCCGCCGTGAATATCGGCTCGCTGTCGACGGTGATCACGCAGAATCCGAGCGACGCCAACGGCTACAACGTCCGCGGCACGGCCTATGGCAAGGCCGGCAAGTTGCGGGAGGCGGTCGCCGATTTCGACACGGCGATCAAGCTCAATCCGAATTTCTACCAGGCCTATGCCAACCGGGCGCTGGTCGAACGCCGCCTCGGGCAGACCGACAAGGCGTTGGCCGACTACAACCGCGCGATCCAGATCAACCCGAATTACGACATCGCCTATATCGGACGCGGCAACATCTACCGCCAGAACGGCCGGGCCGATCTTGCGCTGGCCGACTTCAACAAGGCCATCGCGCTCGATACCGCCGATCCGCGCGCCTACCATAACCGCGGCCTGATCTACCAGGCCTCGAACAACCAGACCCAGGCGATCGACGATTTCTCCAAGGCGATCAGCATGTCGCCGAAGACCGCCGAGCCGTTCGACGCCCGCGGCCTGTCCTATCTGGCGATGGGGGACTACAAGGCCGCGCTCGACAACTTCAACGAAGCCGTGACCCGCGACCGGGATTCCTACGCCGCCTGGACCAACCAGGGACTGGCGCTCGAGAAGCTCGGAGATCGCGAGCGAGCCTTCGCCGCCTTCGCCAAGGCCGCCAACATCAACCCGAATTACGGGCCGGCCAAGGCCGGGATGAAGCGGACCTCGCCGAGCAGCAATCCCCGCACGACCTGAGTGTCGGTTGGCTGACACGCCGATCCGGGCCGATGGCTTCTGCCATGCGGCCCGGGAACTGGCGTCGACCTACTGGTGGACGTAGAGCACCTGACGCGACGAGTTATCGACCACGACATTCTGGCCGTTGACCCGCGCGAAGGTGTATTTCGACTGCGGGATCGCGTAGAGCGGCACCTTCTCCGGCAGCACCGCGCCGACGACCACTTCGCCGGTGACATGCACGGTATCGACCGTCTGCTCGCTGACATAGGCGGTCACGGCGGTCGGCGGGCTGATCGCCTCGACATAGGCGTTGACCGGCTCGACCGTGCCGACAAAGGTCGGAACCACCGCGTCAACGGCCGTGAAGGTGACGACCGGGATGCCGAAATCGTTCTTGGCGAGCGGCAGCGTCTTGACGCCATCGGTCTCGTCGACATCGATATAGGCCGCTGCGGCCCAGCCCTCGGTCCCGCCCCACTGCACGACGCACCAGGTGACATCCTCCAGGCAGCCGGTGACGTTCAGCGGATCCTTGTGGTTGGTCGTCGCAATGATCGGGTAGTGGGTCGACGGACCGCTGCGCAGGTTGAGATTGGCATTCGAGAAGGCCGCGAAGGCAAATGCCGCCTGGCTGCCGGCAAGCGTCGCCGCAACCGCGGTTGCGACCGCGAGAGTTCGTGCGTATTTCATGTCAGCCCCTTCCATGTTGTTGTTCGAACGCTGGTAATCTCGCCATCCCGCATCGACATGACGCCAGCGCCATCGCACGCGACCGATACTAGACATTCGCTACCCGCTGGTCACCAGAGATGAACCAACTGACCGCTTGGTAAACAAATTCGACGTAGCGGCCATGACCGCGCCCCTTGAGTCACAGTAGGCGTTCCGAATGACCACCCGCGCAAGATCATTGACCACCATCGGCTTCGACGCCGACGACACGCTCTGGCAGAACGAAACCTTCTTCCGCATGACCGAGGAACGGTTTCACGCGCTGGTCAGCGACTACGCAGAAGGCGAGGATCTGTCGGCCCGTTTGCTGGAGGCCGAGAAGCGGAACCTCGCCGCCTACGGCTTTGGCATCAAGGGCTTCACCCTGTCGATGATCGAGACCGCGGTCGAGGTGACCAATGGCGAGGTACCCGCGTCGGTCATCGGCGAAATCCTCGCCGCCGGCCGGGAGATGCTGAGCCACCCGGTCGAGACGCTGCCTCGTGCGCGCGAGACGCTGGAGGAACTGACCGGCGACTATCGCATCGTCCTGATCACCAAGGGCGATCTCTTCGACCAGGAGCGCAAGCTTGCCCAATCGGGGCTTGGCGAGCTCTTCGACGCAATCGAGATCGTCAGCAGCAAGACCGTCGAGACCTACACGCGGATTTTCGCCCAGCACGGCGACGGCCCCGAGCGCGGCATGATGGTCGGCAACTCGCTGCGGTCCGACATCCTGCCGGCGATCGAGGCCGGAGGCTGGGGCGTCTACGTCCCGCACGACCTGACCTGGGCACTGGAGCATGCCGAGCCGCCGAACGGGTCGCCGCGCTTCCGCGAATTGGCCGACCTCGGCGGCCTGCCCGAACTGGTCCGCGCCCTCTGACGGCTTGACGGCCCGTCCGGCGGCCATACGTGATTGGGCGAGCCCCTCTGGAGGGAGTCGCCTGACATGCCGAGATTCGTCCGATCCTCCTGGCGGCGCCTGCCGCATATCGCGGCCGTCGTCGCAGCTATGGCCGCGGGCACCCTGTCGCCCACAACCGCGGCGGAGACCACGCCGTTGCGCGGCGACGCCGCCGAACACATTGCCGAGGGCGACCGCTTGTTCGCCTTCCTCTCCAGGGCGCGCACCGAGGCCGAGGCCCGTGCCATGGAGGACGAGATCTGGCGGCACTGGATGCGCGCGCCGGACAGCGCCGCCGCCGAACTGATGGCCAAGGCCATGGAGCGCCGCACCAGTTATGATTTCGCGGGAGCCGTCGCGATTCTCGACGACCTTGTGGTCCTTGCCCCCGAGTGGGCAGAGGGCTGGAACCAGCGGGCGACCATCCGCTTCATGCAGGGCGATTTCCCGGGTTCCCTCTCCGACATCGAGGAAACACTCCAGCGCGAACCCCGCCATTTCGGCGCCATGGCCGGCATGGCGCTCATCCTCACGCAGCAGGGCCGCGTTCGGCAGGCGCAGGCCATCCTGCGCGAAGCAGTGGAGATCAACCCGTTCCTTCGCGAGAGGGCGATGATCGTTCCCGTTCCTGGCCAGGACATATAGAGGGCCGAGCCGGGTTGAGCCGCGCGCGGCAGGCGTGCGACAGTCCGGTGCATCACGAGCGAAAGGCAGCCGACACCGCATGGCAATCATCAGCCGCTGGTTCATCTCCGCCGCGACACGACTGGCAAGCGATCCGCGCGTCCGGACCAAGGCAGCCGAGGTCTTCGAGAAGGAAGTGAAGCCGCGCGCCGCCGAGACGTGGCGGAAGACGAAACCGAAGCTCAAGGCGACGCGGGACGAACTGACCCAGATGGCCCGCGAGTCCGACGCGGTGAAGAACCCCGGCGCCTTCGCAGCAAGAGTCAAGAAGCGCTACATCGACCGCGACGACAAGACCTGACCAATTCAGATTGACGAGCCGTCGATCTCGCCCGGATCCGGCGGCGGCAAGTCGCTCTTGGCAATCGGCGGCATGCGTGACCGCGACAGGGCGCTGGGCAGCGGCATCCACGACGCAAGCTCAGCCTCCGCGTAAATGACCGGCGCGTCGGCGTCCGAGTCGGTCGCCAGCCACGCCGGCTCGGCCTGGTCCCGCGCCGTCGTCCACCGCACAACGTCGACCTCGGCCGGTCCCTGCTCGCTGGCCCGGACGGTCACCAGAATCCGCGACCCGTCCTGCGGCGCGGTCTTCATCGCCTGCCATTCATTCGGGTCGGGTTTGGTCATTCCGGGCCTCGCTGCTGCGATGACCACGAACATGGAACGCCCCGCGACGGACGGCAAGAGCCCCTCCGCTCAACGTCAGCGCTCACCCGCTTTTAGCCGCTGGAAAGGCCGACCGCGGCGTCAGGCCAGCGCCTTGACGATGCCGTCGGTCATCTTTTTGGCGTCGCCGAGCAGCATCATCGTGTTGTCGCGGTAGAAGAGCGGGTTGTCGATGCCGGCATAGCCGGAGGCGAGCGACCGCTTGACGAACATCACCGTCCCGGCTTTCCACACCTGCAGCACCGGCATGCCGTAGATCGGCGAGGATGGATCGTCCTCGGCGGCCGGATTGGTGACGTCGTTGGCGCCAATCACATAGACGACATCGGCCTGGGCGAACTCGGAATTGATGTCCTCCAGCTCGAAGACCTCGTCGTAGGGCACGTTGGCCTCGGCGAGCAGGACGTTCATGTGGCCGGGCATGCGGCCGGCGACCGGGTGAATCGCGTATTTGACCTCGACGCCGGCTTCCTTCAGTTCGTCCGCCATCTCGCGCAGCGCATGCTGGGCCTGCGCCACCGCCATGCCGTAGCCCGGGACGATGATGACCTTCGAGGCATTCTTGAGGATGAAGGCGGCATCGTCGGCCGAGCCCTGCTTGACCGTGCGCACGACGCCGTCGTCGCCCGCGCCCGCAGCCGCCTCGCCGCCGAAGCCGCCGAGGATCACCGAGATGAAGGAGCGGTTCATCCCCTTGCACATGATGTAGGAGAGGATCGCACCCGACGAGCCGACCAGCGCGCCCGTGATGATCAGCGCGGTATTGCCGAGCGTGAAGCCGATACCGGCCGCCGCCCAGCCCGAATAGGAATTCAGCATCGAGATCACCACCGGCATGTCGGCGCCGCCGATCGGGATGATGATCAGAACGCCGAGCGCCAGCGCGACGAGGGTCGCGAGCCAGAAAGCGAAATGGCTTTCGGTGGCGGCGAAGATGATGATCAGCACCACCAGCAGGATCGCCAGCCCGGCATTCACCACGTGGCGTATTGGCAGCATGATCGGTGCGCCGGACATGCGGCCATCGAGCTTGAGGAAGGCGATGATCGAACCGGTGAAGGTCAGCGCGCCGATGGCGACGCCGATCGACATTTCCACCAGGCTCGCGCCATGGATCGTGCCGGGCGTCCCGATGCCGAAGGCGGCCGGATCGTAGAGTGCGGCAGCCGCGACGAGCACGGCGGCGAGGCCGACCAGCGAGTGGAAGGCGGCGACCAATTGCGGCATCGACGTCATCGGGATGCGACGGGCAATCACCGCGCCGATGCCGCCACCGATCGCGATACCGAGAACGATCAGAAAGAAGGAACCCCAGCCCGGCGCGGCGACGAAGAGCGTCGTGACGATGGCGATCGCCATGCCGGCGATGGCGAAGGTATTGCCGCGCCGTGAACTCTCGGGGCTCGAAAGCCCGCGGAGCGCCAGGATGAAGAGGACGCCGGAGACGAGGTAGAGCAGCGCGGTGAGGTTGGCGCTCATGAGCTCACGCTCTCTCTTTCTTCTTGTACATGGCCAGCATCCGCTGGGTGACGAGGAAGCCGCCGAAGATGTTTACCGAGGCGAAAACCAGCGCGAGGAAACCGAAGGCCTTGGACAACCAGCTGCCGCTCGACACCGCGTCGGCGGCGCTGACCCCGACCGCCAGAAGCGCGCCGACGACGATCACCGACGAGATCGCGTTGGTGACCGACATCAGCGGCGTGTGCAGCGCCGGGGTCACCGACCAGACGACGTAGTAACCCACGAAGATCGCCAGCACGAAGATCGCCAGCCGGAAGACGAAGGGGTCGATCGCCCCGCCGGTCGCGGCATGGACCGCACCGCCGATCGCCTCGGCGGCCTGGTCGGCATAGCCCTGGGCCGCGGTTGCCGCCTCGACCGCCGTTTCCGACGCCGACTTTGCGCTGTCTGCCGCCGCCTGCGCCGCCGCAGCCGCCTGTTCGGGGGTCATCGATGCCATCATTCACCTCCCTTTTCGGCAAAGGCCGGGTGGACGACCTTGCCGTCCCGGGTCAGGTTCGTCGCCTTGATCAGTTCGTCGTCCCAGTCAATCGCCAGCGCCTTCTTCTCCTTGTCGATCATCGTCTCGACGAAGGCGTAGAGGTTGCGGGCGTAGAGCGCCGATGCGCTGGCCGCGATGCGGCCGGCGACGTTGAGGTAGCCGACGATCTTGACCCCGTCGACATCGACGACCTCGCCGGGCTTGGCGCCCTCGACATTGCCGCCGCGCTCGACCGCGAGATCGACGAGAACCGATCCGGGTTTCATCGCCGCGACCATCGCCTTGGAAACCAGCTTCGGCGCCGGGCGGCCGGGGATCAACGCGGTCGTCACCACGACGTCCTGCTTGGCGATATGCGCGGCGATCAGGTCGGCCTGTTTCGCTTGGTATTCCTTCGACATCTCCTTGGCGTAGCCGCCGGAGGTCTCTGCCTGCCTGAACTCGTCATCCTCGACCGCGATGAACTTGGCGCCGAGCGACTCGACCTGCTCCTTCGCCGCCGGCCGCACGTCGGTCGCCGTGACCACCGCGCCGAGCCGGCGCGCCGTGGCAATCGCCTGGAGCCCGGCAACGCCGGCGCCCATCACGAAGACCCGCGCCGCCGGCACCGTGCCGGCCGCCGTCATCATCATCGGGAAGGCGCGACCGAAATTCGACGCTGCGTCGATGATCGACTGGTAACCGGCGAGGTTCGCCTGGCTCGACAGCACGTCCATGCTCTGGGCGCGGGTGATGCGCGGCATGAATTCCATGGTGAAGGCGTCGATACCGCTTTCGGCGAGTGCCTTGACGTCCTCGTCATTGCCGAAGGGATCGAGCGCCCCGACCAGGATGGCGCCCGACACAAGGTTCTTGACCTCCGTGGCGCTGGGACGACGCACCTTCAGGACGATATCCGCCGCCTTGAGCATCGGCGGCGCGGTCTTGGCAATCGTCGCGCCCGCCCCCTCGTAATCCGCATCCGTGATCCGCGATCCGGCCCCGGCACCGGCCTGGACCGTCACCTCCGCGCCGAGAGCGATGAACTTCTTCACCGTTTCCGGAGTCGCGGCGACCCGTGGTTCGGTCTTGTCGGTTTCCGTCGGCACGGCGATTTTCATGGGCGATTCCGGATCCTATCTGGACTGCAGACTGCGTGCATCGACCTGATCGGGCCCGCCGGCAAACCCGCCCTGACGAAGGGTCGGCTGACCTGCCTGCCCGTCTCGATCAAAGCAAGAAAAAGGCCATCAGGATGAGGACGATGACGACGAAAATCGATCCCCACTTCGACAGTTGGACGAAACCTTCATATGTGCGGAGGTGATCGGCATAGTCGGTGCCGGTTGCGGTTCCGATTTCGGCGGCGCCATGCTCTGCCATCGTCGCTATCTCCCTTGCGAGCCCTGAAAGGCGGGCTTTATAGCAAAACCGCGGCCAGCGACAATCGTGTATGGCGTCGCATCGCGTTTGACCAAGGGAAAATCCGTCCCTGCAGCAAAATTGTGCAGACCGCGCGCCGCGCACAGGAGTAGCATCCGCCGGCAACTGGATGGCGGAACGACCTCCTAGGAGATCCCGGCATGCTGAACCCGATCTCGATTCTGGCCGAGCACTACGGCGACTACCTCGCCGGGCACTACCACGAGTATTTCTCCTACCGAAGCCCCGAATACGCCACCTATCTCGGCGGCGCTGCCCGGCTCGTCCTCGAGCGGATCGGTAACTCGGACGCCCTCTACCACAACATCGAGCATACGATGATGGTGACCCAGGTCGGCCAGCAGATCATTCGCGGCCGCCTGCTTTCCGAGGCGCTCACCCCGGAAGACTGGCTACATTACACCTGTGCCTGCCTCGTCCACGACATCGGCTTCGTCCGCGGCATCTGTCGCGGCGACACCACCAGCACCCAGGTGATCAACGAAGCGGGAGAAACCGTCACGCCGCCGCGTGGCGCCTCCGACGCCTTCCTGGCGCCCTGGCATATCGACCGCGGCAAGCTCTACGCACAGGAGCGCTTCGGCTCCTCCCCCTATGTCGAGGCAAAGCGGATCGGCGCTGCGATCGAGATGACTCGTTTCCCCGTCCCCGAGGGCGAGCTCTATGCGGCGACCGATACCGAGGGCGCGCTGGTCCGGGCCGCCGACCTCATCGGCCAGATGGCCGACCCGTATTACCACCGGAAGATCAACGCGCTTTTTCTCGAATTCGTCGAGACCGGCACGGCGAAGGAACTCGGCTACGACAATCCCGCCGACCTCATCGACAAGTATCCGGAGTTCTTCTGGAGCCATGTCCGGCCCTATATCGGCACGGCTCTCGGCTACCTGGAACTGACGACGGAGGGCAAGCAGTGGATCGCCGCGCTCAACTCCAACGTCTTCCAGATCGAGCACGGCAGGCGCTTCGTCGGCCCCTTTCCCGGTCCGGACTAGCCGCGGCGACGGCTCTCAGAACTCCCGGCCAATCCACGCATCGACGCAGAGGCGCCCTCCCCCGCGCACGGCGATCATCAGCAGGATGACCGCCCACAACGCCGAGAATTCGACGCCGCCCGGTTCGACATAGAAGCCAAGCGGCAGGTGAACGTAGAGCGCCGCCGTCGCCGTGGTGGCCGCCGCCGCCAGCGCCGCCGGCCGGGTGAGAAGGCCGACCGCAATACAGGCGCCGCCCACCACCTCGACGATCCCGACGGCAAGCATCAGCGGCACGGCCGGCTCAAGCCCGATCGCCTGGAAGAAGGCGATCATCTCTTCCTGGCTGCCGGTGATACCGAAGAGCTTCCACAACCCGTGCGGCACGAGAAACGCCCCGGCCGTCAGCCGGGTCAGCGCGTAGACCGGCTCGGACAGCGCGGCATAGACAGGGACAAGGGCGGGGATGAAGGGTCGCATCGGCAGGCCTCCCGGAAGACTGGCGTCGGGATACCTAACACGCGAAGCGGCCCGAATATTCGGCCGCCCGTAGACCGGGCTCAGGATTTGTCCGCCAGCCCCGCCGCCTTCAGCGCGGCGGCTTGCCGCTTGGCAAGCTTCGCCTCGTCGAAGGCGTCGACCGCCTCGGCGAAGAGACGATGAAAATTCAGCTCCGCCTTGAGATGGAGCATCACCGAGCCGAGGCCGATCGCGGCGCGATCCATCAGCACGAATTCGCGCGGCACCCTGATCGGCGGCCCCGCCTTCAAGCCCTGCTTGACCTTCCACGCCTCGCGACGGCCATAGGCATGCGGGTCGACACCATCGGCGATCGTCCGCACCCGGTCATCGATCAGCGGGGCATAGATGAAGCGGGCCCAGATGTTGAGAACATCGATCTGCTCGTTGCTGAGGCCGGTGAACCCCCAGCGCCGATAGGCCTCGATAACGCGGTCGCGATCGTCGTCGAGGAAGCCGTGATAGAGCTCGACCACGCCGCTGACGAAGCGCGGCGTGAAGATCCGGATGCAGCCATAGTCGAGAAGGTTGATCCCCTCGGGCCGGCCGCCCTCCTCGAAGACGCTGTAATTGCCGAGATGCGGATCGCCGTGGATGATGCCGTGGGTGGCGAAGGGGTGCCACCATGCCCGGAACATCGCCTCCGCGATCCGGTTCCTGTCCTCAAGATCGTGATCGAGAAACGACAGCAGTGGCGCGCCGTCGAGCCAGCCCATCGTCAACAGCCGCCCGGTCGATAGCTCCGGCACCATCTCCGGCACCCGGATCATCGGCTCGGCGGCCAGCGCCTGGCCGTAGAGCAACGCATTGCTCGCCTCGCGGCGGTAGTCGAGTTCCTCGCGCAGGCGCTCGGACAGTTCCTTGGCGATCTCCGTCGTGTCGATCTCCGGATTGAAACGGCGCTGCAGCGCGAACACCACGCCGAGCTGACCGAGGTCGGCTTCGACCGCCGACTGCATGTCGGGATACTGGAGTTTGCAGGCGAGCGCCCGCCCGTCGTGATCGGTCGCCCGGTGCACCTGGCCAAGCGAGGCCGCGGCCGATGGCGTCTCGTCGAAGGACCCGAAGCACTGCTTCCAGTCGGGCCCGAGTTCCGCCTTCATCCGACGCTTGACGAAGGCCGGCCCCATCGGCGGCGCCGATGCCTGGAGTTTCTGAAGTTCGGCGGCATATTCGGGCGGCAGCAGGTCCGGCACGGTCGACAGGAGTTGGGCCAGCTTCATCAGCGGCCCCTTGAGGCCGCCAAGCGCCGCCATCAGTTCGGCGGCGTTGCGCTGATCGGAGAGGTCGCGACCGAACAGGCGCGCCCCGGCCATCTTCGCCGCCACCCCGCCGACATTGGCGCCAACGCGAGCATAGCGCGTCACGCGACGGGAAAGACGGTTCTTCTCGGGATCGGGCGCGTCGTCCATAAGCGATATCTAGGCAGGCATCACGGCGGAGAGAAGGCCCGCGAGTGTCGCATGCGCAAGGTCCGCCCGGCGGAGGCTAGGCCCCTACCGGCGTTTCGCCGCCCGCGACGCCCGCCTCGTATTTCTTGATGTTGAGGCGGAGGGGCCGCGAACGCCCGTCGGCATATTCACGTTTGGCGTAGAGGGTCCGCACGCCCTTGCCGCGACTGACGACCTCGGCCAGGAGGAACTGGTTGACCTCGTCCGTCTCGGCGGACCACGCATTGATGACGCCACAATCCCCCGCCGACCCGGAGACCTCGGTCGCGGCGGGGCCGCCGGTCACCCAGGCTTCCGCTTCGGACTCGGTCATGATCGCCCAGCCACAAAAGCCGACAACCTCGCTGCCGCGAATGACGAAGAAATAGTGACCGCGCCTGATCTGGCCGGTGAGCACCCGGGACCAGTGGCCGAAGGGCAGCCGCGCGAAGGCCGGCTTCTTCATCAGGTATTCCACCGCGAGCCCGAGAGCCATCGCCCGGTTATCGAATACTCGTGTCCGAAGCGGATGAGCTTTCTCGGCAGCGTCCGTCATCTCTGTCTCCGATCCGGGGCTATGCACGGCCGTGTTGGCGAAATTTAACAGAGCCTCGCGGCGACCGCCAAACGCTGGATGAGGGCTTGCGACGAAGGTCACAGCGCGGCCAACCCTTCGCTGGTATTTCTCGCGATGACGGTCCTAGGCACCTTGCAAAGGTCAGACGCAACGACGAAGGTCGCCTCCGGTCCTGATATCGGATGTCACGACCGGCCACGCCGACGGGATGATGCCGCCAAGGAGGTCTGATTGTGGACACTTTGGGAAGAGTTCAGAAGATCATCGCGGAGCAACTGGAGCGGCCTTCGGACGATGTGCGCCCGGAAACACGGCTGGAGAATCTCGGTGACTCGCTCGACCTGATCGAGGTCGTCTATGCCCTCGAAGTGGAATTCAAGGTCGATGTCCCGCTGAATTCGAAGGCGCCCGGCGAGTCGCTCGACACGGTTCAGGATGTCGCGCGGATCATCGACCGTCTGGTCGCCGAAAGAGAAGCCGCTTGAAGCGGGTTGCAATCACCGGCGTCGGCGTCGTCTCGCCGGTTGGCAACACCATTGAGGAGTTCTGGTCGGCCCTTGTCGAAGCGCGATCCGGTATCCGCCCGATCACCGGCATCGACACCAGCCGGCTGAACACCGCGCAGGCCGCACAGGTACAGGATTTCGACCCGGCCGATCATTTCGCCGCGCGGAAGATGTCGCTTCTCGACCGGTTTTCGCAGTTTGCCGTGGTCGCGGCGCGGGCGGCGGTTGCGCATTCCGGAATCGCGATCGACGAGGAATTGGCACTCCGGACCGCAACGATCATCGGCACCGGCGCCGGAGGCATGCACACGCTCGACGACTCCTTCCGGCGCGTCTATGCCGAGGACGCGCGGAAAATCCATCCGTTCTCCGTCCCCAGGGGGATGGACAACGCGGCGGCAAGCCAGGTGTCGATCGACATCGGCACGAGGGGCCCGGCCTTCGCGATCGTCTCCGCCTGCGCCTCGGGCGCCCACGCCATCGGCCTCGGCTTCCAGATGATCCGTTCCGGCATGGCGCCGCTGGCCATCGTTGGCGCGTCCGAAGCCTGCCTGACCGTCGGAACGATCATCGCCTGGCAATCGCTCCGCGTCCTCAGCGACGATCTTTGCCGGCCATTCTCCCGCAATCGCTCGGGCCTCGTTCTCGGTGAGGGAGCGGCCGTGCTCGTTTTGGAGGACTGGGATCATGCCGCGGCGCGCGGCGCGAGAATCATCGCAGAGGTCCGCGGGTTCGGAATGAGCGCCGACGCGAATGACGCGATCGCGCCCGATCGCGACGGCGCGGAACGCGCCATGCGCGCGGCGCTGCGCGATGCCGGGGCCGACGTCGCCGACATCGACTATGTCAACGCCCATGGTACAGGCACCCGGCTCAATGACGCCACGGAAACGCAGGCCATCCGCGGTGTTTTCGGCCCCGATGCCGATCGTCTCGCCGTCTCGTCGAATAAGGGAGTCCTCGGCCATGGCCTCGGCGTTGCGGGCGCTTTCGAGGCCATTGCCACGGCCCTGACGCTGCAGTCGCAGGTCGTTCCACCGACGGCGAATTACCAGGAGCCAGACCCGGACTGCGACCTCGACATCGTGCCCAACACCGCTCGCGCCATGCCAGTCCGCGCTGCCCTTTCGAACTCGTTCGCCTTCGGCGGGCTCAATGCGGTTCTCGCCTTCGGACCCGCCTAGTTTCGTCCGGGTGTGACCGCCGCAACACGTTTCTTCCACCCACAGAATGTCGCGAATCCGGCGCCCGCCGACGGTATTGCCGGCCGGTTCCGCGATCGCCAACAGGAATGTGGCGTGGTGATGTCACGGGGTGTGAGGTGGATAACAGCGGGTAGGTGAGCATTCCACTAGAGGTCGGTTCCACGACTTGTACACCACCAGTCGGACAGAGGAAGGAACCCCGAAATGGCACTCTATGTAGGCACAGAAGCAGCCAACTCGAACAGCGGAACGGGTGCATCCGACACGTCCTATGGTATGGGCGGAAACGACACCCTGAAGGGCGCAGCCGGCAACGACTACCTGTATGGCGGCGAAGCCAATGACCTTCTCCAGGGCGGGTCGAACGATGACGTGGTCGAAGGCGGCCGCGGCGAAGACCAGGTGCAGGGCGGTACCGGAAATGACCACCTGTTCGGCGGCGACGGCAACGACAAGATCGGCGCAGCCCTGGACGGAACGCCGTCGATCCTTGACGAAGAAGACGACCCCGGCGACGACGAAATGTATGGCGGTGCCGGCGATGACCAGATGCAAGGCGGCACCGGCAACGACTACATGGAAGGCGGCACTGGCAACGACCAGATGCGCGGCGACCTCGAGACCGCCAATGCCGGTGACGGCGACGACGAGATGTACGGCGGCAAAGGCGACGACGAGATCTACGGCGGCGACGGCGACGACGAGATCTACGGCGGCGGCGGCGAGGACGATATCTACGGCGGCCTCGGCCAGGACGATCTGTTTGGCGGCAACGGGCCGGACGTCTTCCACTTCAATTCGGTCGAGGAGATCGGCAAGAAGAAGGCCGATCGCGACATGATCGGCGACTTCAACCGCAAGGAAGGCGACATCATCGACCTCAGCGAGATCGACGCCAAGAAGGGCGGCGGTGACAATGCCTTCAAGTATGTCGGCGAAGACAAACCGACCGGCAAGGGCGAGCTGAGCTTCAAGAACGGCAAGCTGAAAGGCAACACCGACAACGACAAGGCGCCGGAGTTTATCCTGCTGGTCGACGTCAACAAGCTGAAGGCCGACGACTTCGACCTGTAGCAATCAGCGGCCGCGGTTCTCCGCAGCCTCCGACATTCTTGGCCGGCGCCCTGGCGCCGGCCTTTTTGTGCCGTCGCTCAGGACATTTTCGCGTCGGGCCGGTGCATGAAGCGAGACGGTTTCCCGGTCGTCAGCGCAGGCGCTTGACCGCGATGATGCCGCCGATCGCGGCGACCGCGGCGATCAGGATGACGAGCAGCACGACCATCGCCACGGCGCCGACGATCGCGCCGAGCGTCTTCCAGAATCCCACCGTGGCGATGAGAATGATCAGCAGGATGAAAAACAGCACAGGCACGGTTCGCGTCTCCCCGATTTGAACGACGGCAGCCTAGCCGCTGTCGCCCTCGTCTTCCATCGCCTCGAGTTCGCCGATCAGACGGTCGATGACGCCGAGCCCCTTGTCCCAGAAGCCCGGATCGCTCGCGTCCAGCCCGAAGGGCGCCAGCAACTCCTTGTGGTGCTTGGAGCCGCCGGCCTTGAGCATGGCGAGATACTTGTCCTGGAAGCCCGACGCCGATTCCTCGTAGACCGCGTAGAGCGAGTTCACCAGGCAGTCGCCGAAGGCATAGGCGTAGACATAGAAGGGCGCATGGATGAAGTGCGGGATGTAGCTCCAGAACACTTCGTAGCCCGGCTGCAGCCGGATCGCCGGCCCAAGGCTCTCGGCCTGCACCTTCATCCAGATCTCGCCGAGGTCCTCGGCCGTCAGTTCGCCCTCGGCGCGCTTGATATGGACTTCGCGCTCGAAGCTGTAGAAGGCGATCTGGCGAACCACCGTGTTGATCATGTCCTCGACCTTGGCGGCCAGCATCGCCTTCCGCTGGGCCGGTTCCGTCGTTTCGACGAGCAGCGACTTGAAGGTCAGCATCTCGCCGAAGACGCTGGCCGTCTCGGCCATGGTCAACGGCGTCGACGCCATCAGCGCGCCCTGCGGCGCGGCAAGCACCTGGTGGACGCCGTGGCCGAGTTCGTGGGCGAGCGTCATCACGTCCCGCACCTTGCCCTGGTAGTTGAGCAGCACATAGGGATGGGCGCTCGGCACCGTCGGATGCGAAAACGCCCCCGGCGCCTTGCCCGGCCGCACCGGCGCGTCGATCCAGCGGTCGTCGAAGAAGCGGCGGGCGATGTTCGCCATGTCCGGTGAGAACAGCCCGTAGGCGCCCAGCACCGTCGTCCGCGCCTCATCGAACCGGATCGTCTTGCTCGGCACCTTTGGCAGCGGCGCGTTGCGGTCCCAGTGATCGAGATGGTCCTGGCCGAACCACTTCGCCTTCAGCGCATAGTAGCGGTGAGAGAGGCGCGGATAGGCATTCCGCACCGCATCGACCAGCGCATCGACGACTTCCGGCTCGACGCGGTTGGCCAGGTGCCGCGACGCCGCGACGTCGCTGAAGCCGCGCCAGCGGTCGGAGATTTCCTTGTCCTTGGCCAGCGTGTTGGTGATGTGAGTGAAGAGCCGGAGGTTGGCCTTGAAGGTCTTCGCCAGCGCCTCGGCCGCCGCCTTGCGCTTGTCGCCATTGGCGTCCTGCAGGAGATTCAGCGTCGGCTCGATCGCCAGCGTCTCGCCATCGACCTCGAAGCGCAGGCTCGCCATCGTCTCGTCGAAGAGCCGGTTCCACGCGCCGCGCCCGGTGACCGACTTCTCGTGGAAGAGCTGCTCGACGCGATCCTCCAGTTCGTAGGGCTTGTCGCGGCGGATATCTTCCAGCCAGGGCCGGTAGTGACCGAGCGCTGGCTCAGCCATCGCCGTCTCAAGCACCGTATCCTCGATCCGGTTCAGTTCGAGCTGGAAGAACAGGAGGTGCGAGCTTGCCGTCGTGATCTTCTCCTGGACATCGCCGAAGAATTTCGACCGCGCCGGGTCGCTGGTATCGCCGGCATGCAGCAGCCCCGCATAGGAGATGATCCGCCCCAGGAGGTCCTCCAGCGCCTCGAAGGCGGCCACCGCCTTGGCAAGGTCCGCGCCCGCCTTCTCACCGGTCGCAAGGCCCTGCAGCTTACCCTTGTAGCGCTCCTCGAACGCGGTCGAGTCCGCCTCCGCCCGTTTGAGGTCGGCCTTCAGTTCAGGGGAATCGGGCGATGGATAGAGGTCGCCGAGATTCCATTCCGGCAATTCGCCATAGGGCGCATCGGTGGCGGGCGTGGCGAACGGATCGGAAGAGGCCATGTCTGGATCGCTGTGTTGAGGACGGTGGCAGGATAGTGGGCATCATGGCGGCTGCAATCAACCGTCCCGATGACGCCGCCGATTCGCCGAATGCGGCACCGATCGTTCACGGCAACAATGCGGTCGCGCAATCGCCAATCGCATCTTTGGAGAGGATGTGCACCGTTCAGTTTGCCGGTTAGCACCAAGTTAACCGCGCAGCCGGATCATTGCGTGGACATGACCGTATCCATCCTTGTCGTCGATGACGACCCGGTACAGCGTCGGCTCCTCTCCGCGGCGATCGAACGATTCGGCTACCGGCCGATCGTCGTCGCCGGAGGCGGAGAAGCGCTCGCGCGCATCGCGGCGGCCGACGGCGACAGCATTGCTCTGATCGTTCTCGACCTCGTGATGCCCGATCTCGACGGCATGGCGGTGCTGGCGAAATTGCGCGAAACGGGTCGCCTGACGCCGGTGATCGTCCAGACCGCCCATGGGGGAATTGATACGGTGGTCAATGCAATGCGTGCCGGCGCCATCGACTTCGTGGTCAAGCCGGTTTCGCCCGAGAGGCTCCAGGTCTCGATCGAGAATGCGCTGAAGCTCGGCGCGCTCGAGGGCGAGCTTGCCCGGGTCAAGCGCGCCGCCAATGGCACGTTGACCTTTCGCGACATCATCACGCGAAGCCCGGCGATGGATCGGGTCATCCGGCTGGGCGAACGCGCCGCCGCTTCCCAGATCCCGATCCTGATCGAAGGCGAATCCGGTGTCGGCAAGGAGTTGATCGCCCGCGCCATCCAGGGAACCAGCGAGCGGCGGTCGAGGCCCTTCGTCACCGTCAATTGCGGTGCGATCCCCGACAATCTCGTCGAAAGCATTCTCTTCGGCCATGAGAAAGGCGCCTTCACCGGCGCGGCCGAGAAGCATGCCGGCAAGTTCCGCGAGGCGCATTCCGGCACGCTTTTCCTCGACGAGGTCGGCGAATTGCCGCCCGACGTCCAGGTCAAGCTCCTGCGCGCCCTGCAGGATGGCGAGATCGATCCCGTCGGCGCCCGACGCCCGAGCCGGATCGACTTCCGGCTGATCTCGGCGACCAACCGCAGCCTGATCGATCTCGTCAAGGAAGGCGCCTTCCGCGAGGACCTCTACTACCGGCTCAACGTCTTCCCGATCCGCGTCCCGCTCCTGCGGGAGCGCCGGGAGGATATCCCGGAACTCGTCCGCCACTTCACGGCGCGCTTCGCCGCCGAGGAGGGCAAGCCCGGCATCCGCGGCGTGAGCGCCGAAGCGCTCGACCTGCTGCTGCGCTTTGACTGGCCGGGCAATGTCCGCCAGCTCGAGAACGCGATGTTCCGCGCCATCGTGCTTGCCGATGGCGCGATGCTGACCCCGGAAGAATTCCCCCAGATCGCCGCGCTGGTCGGCCTCGCCCCGCCGGCCCCGGAGGCCCGGCAACCGTCGGTACCCGGTCTGGCAGAGGCGATCACCCTCGATGAGGCGCCGGCCGATCAGGATCCGGGCGGCGGCAACGGTCTCGAGCCCTTCGACCCGGGCGGCGACGTGCGCCCGCTGGCCGAGATCGAGGAAGCGATGATTCGCCTCGCTCTTGAGCGCTACGAAGGCAGGATGACGGTTGTCGCGCGCAAGCTCGGCATCGGTCGGTCGACCCTCTACCGCAAGCTGAAGGAACTCGGCATCGCCGACGAAGGGTCGGGAATCGCCGCGGAATAGGCTTTTCGCAGCGGTAAAATCATTTTTACCTTGATGGATTACGGTTGAAATACGGCACCGGTTGGTTTCTCTTGCCAACAGGGCGCGTCGCTTTCTGCGGCAAGCAAACGATGAGGCATTTCATGATGTTCCGTAGCCTGTCCCGGGGCCTTGCCGGCGCCGCCGCCCTGACGATGCTCGCCGGTGCGGGCATGGCATCGCCGGTGAAGACCGGCACCGACGCGGCCAAGCAGACCGAACCGCCTGTCCCCTATGCGATCTACCACCGCCTACCCGACGCACGGGCGCTTGCGATGCAGGCCGCCCTTGCCGAGGCCGTCGATGCCGGGCTGGTCCACAAGGACGATGCGGAAGCCGTCGCTGCCTTCTACGAGGACCAGGCCTTTGCTTTCGCCTGGATCGAGAACGGCAGACTGAGCGGTTCCGCCCGTTCGATCATCGATCGCATCAGCCAGGCCGACGAGGACGGGCTCGATGCCGACGCCTACGCCCTGCCCTGGGATAATGTCGGCGTCTACTATGCCGCGGACAACGCCAAGCTCGCTGAAGTCGACCTGATGCTGAGCCAGGCGATCGTCGATTACGCCCGTCATGCCTATTCCGGCCGCCTGACGCCCTTGTCGGTCAGCTCGAATTTCGGCTACACGCCGACCCGTCTTGAAGCGGCCGACATTCTCGGACTCGTCTCGGCGGCAGACGACCCGGCGGCAACGCTGGACGCCTATAACCCTCCGCAGAAGGAATTCCGCCTGCTGCGCGCCGAACTGGCGAAGGAGCGGAACCGCGACGCGGTGGAACGCCCGCCCGAAATCGCCGAAGGCAAGCTGATCAAGCCGGGGATGAGCGATCCCCGCGTGGTCGAGATCCGCGCCAGGCTTGAAGTGACGACCGACGTCGAGGATCCGCAGGTCTACGACGAGGACGTGGTCGCCGCGATCAAGGCATTCCAGACGTCGTCCCGCCTCCGGGCTGACGGCATCGTTGGAAACCGGACGATCGCCGCCTTCAATCGCGACCCGGTCGATCATGTGGAGACGATTGTCGCCAACATGGAGCGCTGGCGCTGGATGCCACGCAACCTCGGCCAGTTCTATGTCTGGGTGAACATCCCTGACTACACGGTCGAGATCAAGAAGGACGATGTCGTCGTCCATTCGACCCGCGTCGTCGTCGGCAAGACGGTCCACCAGACACCCATCTTCTCCGACGAGATGGAGCATGTCGTCGTCAATCCGGTGTGGAACGTCCCGGCGTCGATCGCCCGCAACGAAATGCTGCCGAAGCTGCGGGCCGGCAGCGGCCTTGGCGGCTACAAGGTCTATGCCAACGTCCGCGGCAAGTTCCGGGCGGTCAATCCGCGCTCGATCAACTGGCGCAACGTCAACATGAGCAAGATCCAGATCAAGCAGCCGCCGGGTTCCCGGAATGCGCTTGGTCAGGTCAAGTATCTGTTTCCCAACAAATATTCCGTCTACCTCCACGACACCCCGTCGAAGAGCCTGTTCGACCGCGACGCACGGGCCTTCAGCCATGGCTGCGTGCGTGTCCAGAACCCCTTCGATTTCGGCGAGGCGCTCTTCGCATCCTCCTCGGACGTCGACGGCACCAAGCTGCGAAAGATGGTCGGCGGCGGCGAACGCTGGGTGAACCTGAAGGACAAGATCCCGGTTCACATCACCTATTTCACCGCCTGGGTGGATGCCGACGGCACGTTGCAGCTTCGCGACGACGTCTATGGCCATGACACACGTGTGGCCAAGGCATTGGGATCAACCTGAAATTGCCGTTGCTAACCGGCCGAAACCGGTTGCCAAGCCGCCCTTCAAATGCCACGTTTCAACCCTAATCGAGTCAGGCAAGGCTCGACGGGGGCGGGGTATGATGCACGTCCCGTTTTGGTAAAGCGGCGTTAACTTTTATCGCTGCACACTGCGATGGGGACTGGTCCAGCAACGGACAGGGACGGCGACAGGTTTTGGTAATCGACGGGGCGAATGTTCGAGGTGCGTGGGGGCAGCGGGTCAGCCGGCTCCTTGCACGCGTCTGCGCGACAGCGCTGATCGGGTTTGCGGTTTCCGCGCACGGCGCGTCCGCTGAAGACCGGTCTCTCAGCCTTTACAACGCTCACACCAAGGAACGCGCGACGATCGTCTTCAAGCGGGACGGCGCTTACGACAAGGCCGGCCTCGCGAAGATGAACCGCTTCCTTCGCGACTGGCGGCGCAACGAATCCACCAGGATGGACCCGCAGTTGTTCGATATCCTCTGGGAGGTTTATCGGAAGACAGGC
This sequence comes from Bauldia litoralis, assembly GCF_900104485.1. Classification (GTDB taxonomy): domain Bacteria; phylum Pseudomonadota; class Alphaproteobacteria; order Rhizobiales; family Kaistiaceae; genus Bauldia; species Bauldia litoralis. Next base: position 138,325 of record NZ_FMXQ01000001.1, read on the forward strand.
GCCACCCGGCCGATTACCGTTATCTGCGGCTACCGCGCGCCGGAAACCAACGCCGCCCTTCGTCGCCGCTCGAGCGGCGTGGCCCAGAACAGCCAGCACGTTCAGGGCAACGCGATGGATTTCTACATCCCGGGCGTCGATCTTGCGAAACTCCGCGCAGTCGGTCTCCAGATGCAGGCCGGTGGCGTCGGCTTCTACCCGAGTTCCGGGTCTCCCTTCGTCCACATGGACACCGGCTCCGTCCGTCATTGGCCGCGGATGTCGCGCAGCCAGTTGGTCAAGGTCTTCCCGAACGGCAACACGCTTCACGTCCCCACCGACGGCAAGCCGCTTCCCGGCTATGCCCAGGCGCTCGCCGCCTACAAGGTTCGCAAGGCGCGCGGCATCGCCGTCGCCAGCACCTCCGGAGTCGGATCTGCGGCCGTCGATGTCGTGGTCGCCGCCGAGGATGTTCCGCTGCCGCGGATCGCGCCGGACCGGATCGACGATGACGTCACCGTCGTCGCCGTCGCCGAGGACATCACGCCGGCCGACGAAGCCGCTTCGCTTCTCGCCTACCCGCCGCAGGGCGCGCGGACCGCGACCGCAACGCCGTTTGCTGACCGCTTTGCCGCGGTCGAGCCGGTCGACCCCGTCGCCCAGGTGATTGCCTTCGAAACCGCCCATGATGGTTCCGAGGTCGCCCCGCCGGACCTGATCGCTGCCCTTCTCGAGCGTCAGCAGCCCGAGCGTCCGGTTTCTCAGTCGGCTGCTTCGTTGCCGATCGCACCGACCGCCGTTGTCGCCACTGTCAACGTCGGCGTCGATCTCAGCCGGCCGCTGCGCGCCGACGCGATCACCACCGCCGTGCTGCGTGGCAACGATGACCGGATAGACCAGCCGGTGCCTCCGGTGCTCGCCTATGCCGCGGCTGACTCCGAGCCTGACGAAGCGCCGGACGAGATCATCACCTCCGCCGTGCCGCTTCCGCAGTCCAGCCCGATCCGCCTTTTCGGCGCCACGGACGAGCCGGCTGCTCCTGCCCCCGAGGTCAACGTTACGGTGGTTTACGGCCGTCTGATGCCGGCAGAATTGACGTTGACCAAGCTCGACACGCAGAGCCTGCGCCTGTGGATCGCGACGCCCTCGACCCGCGAGAAGCGCTACGCCCTGCTGACGATGCCCGATTTCAGCCGCGCCCCGTCGCTGCTTGGCAAGCCTGGTGCGGCTTTCGCCGCGACCTTCGAGCTGACGCCGAATGCCGGTGGCCTGCGCACCGATCGCTTTGCCCCCGGAACCGACCAGGCGCCGAGCGTCGTCGACCTCTTCGGCGAAAAGGTGCTCGCAGCCCGCTAGGGTTGGAGTTCGGGGCGGCGCGATATGCCCCGCCCGCTTTTCTCAAGATAATGGAATGCGATAGCGAACGCGGCGCCCCGCCTCTGAGGGCGGTCGGCGCCGTCGTCAGCGGGCTACTCGCTGAGCATGCCCAGCGCGTGAAGATACAGGTCGAGAAGCGCTTCCTGCTCCTGCCGCTCGGCGCTGTCCTGCTTGCGGATCCTGACGATCTGCCGGAGCACCTTGGTGTCGAAGCCGTTGCCCTTGGCTTCGGCGTAGACTTCCTTGATGTCGTCAGCCAGGGCCTGCTTCTCTTCCTCAAGCCGCTCGATGCGCTCGATGATGGATCGAATCTGGTCTGCTGCGATGCCACCGGTATCGGCCATTGCGTCGGCTCTCCTCTTGCGCTCGGGTCGGGCACGCTGATTGCCCCGGCCTGCGCCGCGGGTCAAGGCCGTCAGCAATGAAAACGGGGATCAGTGATCCGGCTTGTTCTGCGCGAAAGCCGCGCGCTGTTCGTCGGTCGCTTCCCGCTGGTATTGGGCACGCCACTGATCGTAGGGCATCCCGTAGACGATCTCGCGCGACGCGTCCTTGTCGATCGCGATCCCCTCGGCTTTCGCCGCCTCCCGGTACCAGTTGGACAGGCAATTGCGGCAGAAGCCGGCAAGGTTCATCAGGTCGATATTCTGGACGTCGCTGCGCTCGCGCAGATGCGCGACGAGACGGCGGTAGACCGCCGCTTCAAGCGCCGTCCGGGTCGCGTCATCCTGTTCGGCCATGGCCGGCTCCTTCCCTCTCATGTCGCCTCGATGGCCTCGACCGGCCCCGCGCGTGAACCATGGTGCCGGATCTCGTGCAGGTCGGGCATCGTGTTGATATCCGCCAGGATCGGCGCGAGGCGCTCGGCCCAGTGATCGGCGCCGGCATCGTCGGAAATCAGGTCCTGGCGCAACTCGACCAGTCCGTGGGCCAGTCCTCGCCGGGTGCCGTGGCGATACATGGTGTCGCGCATCAGCGCGCCGGAATACGGTTCGTTGTCGCCGACGACCAGGTCCGGATCCGCCGCCAGCGCCTCGACCAAAGGTCGGGCAAGCCGCGGGTCGGCGTCCCACAGGATGCCGATCTGCCAGGGCCGGCCACGCCCGCGCCATACCGGGGTGAAGCTGTGGATCGACACCAGCGCCGGCACCGTGCCGGCAGCCAGCGATCGTTCGATCGTCCGCTCCACCTCGGCGTGATACGGCGCATGGTAGAGCGCCAGACGCCGCGCCCTCTCCGTCTCATCGACATGGTGATTGCCCGGCACGATGTCGCCGTCCGACAGGCGCATGATCAGCGTCGGATCGTCCTCGCCGCGGTTCGGATCGATCAGCAGGCGCGAGAAGGTGGTGAACACCGCCGGCGCCCCGAGACGTCGGGCGAGCCCGGCGGTCACGGCCCTGGCGCCCGGATCGTAGGCGATATGGCGCGCGAACGCCTCCGGCGGCAGCCCCAGCGTCCCGTATTCGGCCGGCAGCCGGTTCTCGGCGTGATCGCAAAGCAGGATGAGCCCCTGCGCCGGATCGCCCTCGATCGTCGAAAACGCCGGATACGCTTCCGACGCCACGTCCGCGCCGGCCGTCTCGGGTGAAATCATGTCCATGCACGGATTGTAGTGACGACGACCGGCCTGTGCCAGAGCGAGCGGTCGGGATAGCGACGCCTGAATGCCGCAGCGCGGGCCGTCCGGGGTCGGATTGCCCGGCAGACGGAGCGGGCCGGAATGAGCCATCGTGTGGCGCGGACTCCTCCACCAGCCTTGATGCTGCCGCCTTCGCCTGTGCATGTGCCGCGATCAACTGACGATTCGAATTTCTGACCTCGGCGAGACGGCAATGAAATCAACTGTGGACGCGTTGACACGGCGAAACCCGCCGCGCGATAAGAACGTCACTGGAAACGCCTGACAACCGGTTCGCTCAATACGACCCGATGCGATTGCACGCTTCAAAATCATGGCACCGGAAGGCGGTCGTGACCGCCAGTATCGTTCTGTTGGCGGCCGTCGCCACAGGTGCGTTCTTCATGCTGCGCCAGGGCGGGACGGCCGAGATTCGGCTGCTTGAGGCCGGCGCGGCGCCCGCGGGCGTATCCGGCAGCCTGACGGCCGAGAGCGGGGCCGGCGGCCTCCGCCTCTGCAACAAGACCCCGAGCCGTGTCGGAATTGCCATCGGCTACAAGGAAGACCGTCGCTGGACGACCGAGGGGTGGTGGAACGTCGACGCCAGCAGTTGCGAGACGTTGATGGCCGGGCCGCTCGTATCGCGCTTCTATTACGTGTATGCCATCGACTATGATCAGGGCGGCACATGGGGCGGCAAGGCCGCCATGTGTACGCGCGACAAGATGTTCACCATTCACGGGATCGAGGACTGCGTGGCACGGGGATTTGAACGGACAGGCTTCTTCGAGGTCGACACTGGCGAACAGAGAAGCTGGACGGTGCAACTGACCGAGCCTGGCGAGACCGGCACGGGTGGTCGATGAGACGGTGGCGTAAGGTCAAGATTCTCGCGACTCTCGGTCCGTCCTCCTCAGACAAGGCAAAGATCAAGGCTCTTTCCCACGCTGGTGCGGATGTCTTCCGGATCAACATGAGCCATACCGACCATCCGTCCCTGCGGCGCATGGTCAATACGATCCGCGCGATCGAGGAGGAAGGATCGCGGCCGATCGGCATCCTCGCCGACCTGCAGGGACCGAAGCTTCGCATCGGCACCTTCGCCGACGGCAAGATCGAGCTGACTGCGGGCGACTCCATCGTCCTCGATTCCGATCCGAAGCCCGGCAACCAGAAGCGGGTCTACCTTCCGCATCCCGAGATCTTCGAGGCGATCGAGCCGGGCCATCGCCTGCTTCTCGACGATGGCAAGGTGCGCCTTCGGGTGACCAAGGCCAGCAAGACCCGGGCGACCGCCTTCATCGAGGCCGGCACCGCCCTGTCCGACCGCAAGGGCATCAGCGTTCCCGACTCGACGCTCGGCTTCAGCGCCCTGACCGACAAGGATCGCTCCGACCTCGACGCGGCGCTCGACGCCGGCGTCGACTGGATTGCCCTTTCCTTCGTCCAGCGGCCGGAGGACCTTGCCGAGGTCAAGAAGATTGCCCGTGGCCGCGCCCTGGTCATGGCCAAGATCGAAAAGCCGCAGGCGGTGGAACGGCTGGCCGCGATCATCGAACAATCGGATGCGTTGATGGTGGCCCGCGGCGATCTCGGTGTCGAGATGCCGCTGGAGCGCGTGCCCGGCATCCAGAAGCAGATCACCCGCGCCGCGCGCCGCGCCGGCAAGCCGGTCGTCGTCGCGACCCAGATGCTCGAGTCGATGATCACGGCGCCGGTCCCGACCCGCGCCGAGGTCTCCGACGTTTCGACGGCCGTCTTCGAAGGCGCGGACGCGATCATGCTGTCGGCTGAATCCGCGTCGGGCGCGTTCCCGGTCGAGGCCGTGGAAACGATGGACAGGATCGCCATCGAGGTCGAGCGCGACCCCAACTACCCCAGCATCATCTACGCCCAGCGCACCGAGCCCGAGGCGACCAGCGCCGACGCGATCTCGGCCGCTGCCCGCCAGATCGCCGAGACGCTGCACCTGGCCGCCATCTGTTGCTACACGGCCTCCGGCGCCACGGCGGTGCGTGCCGCCCGCGAACGCCCGTTGACCCCGATCATCGCCATGTCGCCGATCCAGTCGACGGCGCGGCGCCTGTCGATCGTCTGGGGCCTCCATTGCATCGCCGGCAAGGAACCCGGCACGATGGAGGAGATGGTCGACCGGGCCTGCCAGGTCGCTTCGTCGGAACTCGAGGCAACGCCCGGACAGCGCATCATCGTCACCGCCGGAGTGCCGCTCGGAACGCCGGGCGCGACCAACATGCTGCGGATCGCCTTCATCGGCAGCCACGGCGGCGATTCGCTGAAGAGCTAATACCGGTCTCCCGGGGCGTCAGAGCGACTCGCCGATGTCCTTGGCTTCAAGCTCGTCGAGCGCTTCCTGAACATTGTCGAGATAGGGATCGACGGCGAGCGCCTCGCGGTAGGCGGTCATCGCCCGCTCGTCTTCGCCAAGCGCCCGCATGATCATCCCGAACCCGCTCAGCGCGCCGAAATGTCGTGGCTCAAGCGCAAGCACCTGCCCGATATCGGCGAGCGACCGGCTGTAGTCTTCCATCAGGAAGTGGACGGTCGCCCGCTTGTTCCAGCCCTCGGCGTAATCCGGCTTCATGACGATGACGCGATCGAGGAAGTCGAGCGCCCGCGGGTAGCGCTGCTCCTGCGTGGCGCCGAGCGCCCAGTTCATCAGGAGATCGACGGTGTCGCTGTCCGATTCCAGCCACAGGCGGAGAATCGAGCGTTCGGCCTCCTTGGCGGCGCGCTCGTCCTTGGACGTCGTCAGCGTCTCGAACAGCTTGTCGATTCGCTCGGCCTTGGTCAGTTCGACCGCCGGCTCCTTCACCTCGTCGAGGGTGACCGAGGGCAACGGCAATGCCTCCTCGGTGCTGGCATGGCCATGGCCGGGCAGGAGAAGGACAATCGGGAGAACAAGCGCAATAAACCGCATGACCGGCACGTTAGCGCCGGTCGCGGTCAATCGTCAAAACAAACCGATGTGAACGTGTCAAACGTTCCGAACCGGCGGTCAGCCCTGGCGAGCCTTGAACCGCGGGTTGGACTTGTTGATCACGTAGATGCGCCCTTTCCGCCGAACGAGCCGGTTGGCGCGGTGACGGTTGCGCAGCGAACGGAGGGAGTTACGAATCTTCATGGGTCTCTGGCCAACTCGAGATGACCATGCCCTGCATGGCCTGAAATGTGGCCGGAACCTAGGGTCGAGGCCGGCTCGTGTCAAGATCGAAGCCGCTAGGCGGCTGGACTTTCCGCCGGTTCAGGCGGCGAGAAGCTTCTCGACCTCGTTGACCAGGTCCTTGAGGTGGAAGGGCTTGGAAAGCACCTTGGCGGCCGGCGGTGCGTTGGATTCCGGATTGAGCGCCACCGCGGCGAAGCCGGTGATGAACATGACCTTCAGATCAGGATCGAGTTCGGTCGCACGCCGGGCGAGTTCGATCCCGTCCATCTCCGGCATCACGATGTCGGTGAGGAGCAGCGTGAAGGGCTCCTCCTGAATCCGCTCGTAGGCGGACTTGCCGTTGTCGAAGGACACGACGTCATATCCGGCATTCTGCAACGCCTTGACCAGAAAGCGGCGCATATCGTTATCGTCTTCGGCGAGGAGAATTCTCGTCATTGGGTAGTGCGGCTCCGATTTCCCTAACGCGACGTAGCGGTCCCGGAGTAAAGATCGCGTGAACGGCGAAAAGCAAGGACTTTGGCGGCTGTGGACAGGCCCCGCCGAAATTGGCAACATTCGCCTCCAACATCGACGGTGCCCGAAACTGCAGCCTATGCCGACACCGAACGATTCCGCCGCCCAGCCCCCTTTCGAGATCTTCTCGCCGGAGCGGCAGGTGGTCCCGCTGGTTTTCAATTCGCCGCATAGCGGCAGCGCTTACCCGGCTTCCTTCCTCGCCGCCTCCCGGCTCGACGCCTGGACAATCCGGCACTCGGAGGACAGCTATGTCGACGATCTCTTCGCCTCGGCGATCGCCCATGGCGCGCCGCTCCTGAGGGCCAATTTTCCCCGCGCATGGCTCGACGTGAACCGCGAGCCCTACGAACTCGACCCAAAGATGTTCGCGGGCAGCCTGCCGGCCTTTGCCAACATCCGCTCGGTGCGCGTCGCCGGGGGTCTCGGCACGATCGCCCGCATCGTCTCCGAACGGGAGGAAATCTACGACCGCCCCCTCGATGTCGGCGAGGCCCTGGCGCGGATCGAAGGCTTCTACAAGCCCTACCACCAGGCCCTGCTCGACCTCATCCAGACGACGCAATCGACTTTCGGCATGGCGGTGCTGGTTGATTGCCACTCGATGCCCTCCGCCGCGCGCGGCGGCACCGGGCGCCTCCGCCCCGATATCGTGATCGGCGATCGCTACGGCACCAGTTGCGCCGTCGAGCTGACCGACATGGCGGCGCAGATCCTGACCCGCCTCGGCTACTCGGTCAGTCGCAACAAGCCCTATGCCGGCGGCCATATCACCGAGCATTACGGCCGCCCCAACCAGGGCGTCCATGCCCTGCAGATCGAGATCAAGCGCTGCCTCTACATGGACGAGCGCACCTTGCAGCCCACGGCGGGTTTCACGCCGCTCTGCGAGGATCTCTCGATTTTCGTCAGGAAGCTTGCCGACGCGGTCGGCTCCGGATTGCTGTCCCTGCGCGACGCCGCCGAATAGGCCAGAACAGGCGATCAGGCAAAAAAAAGGCCGCTCGTTTCCGAGACGGCCTAAGTCTAGGGAGGAAACGCCCAAGGAGGGCATTGCGGTATCGCTACCGCACTGCAACAATTAGATATCTCCAGCGGTAAATCAAGGGAAGGGTTGGGGTTTGTCGCCAAGCGGCGCCAATCCCGCCCTGAAATCCGTTTTCCTCGATGAAAAGCCGTCGAAGAATTTGATCGAAATCAATAGGTTATGAAGGAGTGTGTCTCTTGAGCAACAGGACTTGCAACTTGCGCATGGCAGCTATGCCCGGGCGTTTCGATGGACGTTGAAAGCCTGTCGGCCTTCGTCGACCGCCTCGCCGACACTGCCTCCGATTCGATCATGCCCCTATTTCGGGCATCGGTCAGCGTCGAGAACAAGTCCTCCGGCGGCTTCGACCCGGTAACCGCCGCCGACCGCGAGGCGGAGGCCGCGATGCGAAAGCTGATCGGCGAGGCCTACCCCGACCACGGGATCGTCGGTGAGGAATATGGCAGCGACCGCGCCGACGCCGAGTTCGTCTGGGTCCTCGACCCGATCGACGGCACCCGCGCCTTCATCACCGGTCTTCCGGTCTGGGGTTGCCTCATCGGTCTGCTCCATCAGGGCAAGCCCGTCCTCGGCATGATGGCGCAGCCCTTTACCGGCGAACGCTACGCCGGCGACGGCAAGCGGGCCTGGTACACCGGACCGGGTGGCGCTCGCACAATTGCAACACGACCGTGCAATAGCTTGGCGGAGGCCGCGCTGTTCACCACAAGCCCCTCCCTGTTCCCCGAGGCAGACCTGCCCGACTATCAGAGGGTCGAGCGGGCCGTCCGCCTCGCCCGCTACGGCGTCGATTGCTACGCCTATTGCATGGTCGGCTCCGGCCATGCGGATATCGTCGTCGAGGCGGGGCTGCAGAGCTACGACATCGTCGCGCTGATCCCGATGATCGAGGGCGCCGGCGGCCGGGTCACGACGTGGGACGGTGGCTCGGCAGCATCCGGCGGGCGGATTGCCGCGACCGGCGACCCCCGGCTGCATGAGAAGGTGCTGGAGACGCTCGCGGCCGCCTGAGGCGGCTCACGAGCCGGGGATGAAGGCGTCGAAGGCGGCCCAGAACTGCTCCCGCAGCCCATCGCGCTCCATCATCACTTCGTGCTTGGCGCCCGGCAGCATCACCAGTGCGCCGGCGCGCAATTCCCCGGCCAGCGCCTCGACGGCGCTGACCGACACGACAGCATCGCGCATGCCGACCACGACCAGGGTCGGCACGGTGATCGACGATGCGAAATCGGGCTCGGACGCCTCGGCCATCGCCTTGCAGGCGGCATGCAGCCACCCGTAGGTCGGCGGCCCGACGGAAACCTGGGGCAACTGGTTGTAGATCGCGGAATTGCGGGCGAAGCGGTCCGGATCCGAGGTGAACGGATTGCCCTCGAAGATATTGTCCGCGATGGCGCGGTTATGCGAGCGCGACAGGCTGAGTTCGCCGAGGCCGATCGCGGTCATCAAGGCCGTACCGGTCTGGATCACGCCCGGCGACGGGCGCTTGCGACCGAGAGCGATCAGCGGCGCCGCCAGCACCATGCGGCTGAAACGGGCGCGGCCGGACTGGGCGGAGCGCAGGCACACCAGCCCGCCCGTCGAATGCGCCAGGGCGAAATACGGCGGCGGACAGTCCGGCAATGCCACCTGGTGCATGAAGGCGTCGATGTCCCGGTCATACTCGTCGAAGCTGTCGACGTGCCCCTTCTTCGCGTTGCGAAGGACCCGTTCCGAGCCGCCCTGCCCCCGCCAGTCGACGGTCGCCACGGCGAAGCCCTTGCGGCGCAGGTCGTCGATCGTCTCGAAATAGCGCTCAATGCATTCGGCACGCCCCTGGAACAGGCAGACCGTCCCGAGCGTCTTCCGCCCGCTTGGCCGCCACCGCGCATAACGCAGGCTGACGCCGTCGCTGGTCATGACTTCGCCGACCACCGCCCCCTCGGGTACGGGGTTGGTTTCGATACCGTAGAGTTCCATCCGCTCCGCCGGAAAGATGTGGGAGCCCTGATTAGAGCGTTTCGCGAAAAGTGTATCCACTTTTCCGTGGCGGGAGAGCGGAGATTCCGGATCGCAGGGCGTTTCGCTTCGTTGGCTGGCGCGAGATCCGCCGGGAAACCAAGCCGGCGGCGCCCTGGGGGAGGCGCCGCCGGCAGGTAGAGAACCGATACCGGAGGGGGGCGGAACGATACCGGTCTCTTCTCTTCAGGTCCGGTCGGATCCGGGTGGTTGTTCCCGTTGGACGACCGACCGAACCAACGCCACGGACTATGCCCACCCCACCTGAACGCTCCCCGAAACGCCCGTTCATCTGCGGTTCACCTGCGCGCCACCTCGCCGCCTGATTTGGGCCTTGACTCCGCCCGCGGCAATTCCCAGATGAACAATGCGGACGCCAGACGGGTCCGCCGAACCCATTGAAATCCCGGCCATAACGGCGGGCAACCGGGTTCCGATCAACCAGTCGCTCATATGGAGGACAGACACATGCGTAGTTTCGATCTCAGCCCCCTTTATCGCCAGACCGTCGGCTTCGACCGCGTGTTCGGCATGCTCGATTCGCTCGGTAACTTCGATGGCGCGGCCCAGAGCTATCCGCCCTACAACATCGAGCGCACCGGCGAGAATGCCTATCGCGTGACGATGGCGGTTGCCGGCTTCGGCGACGAGGACCTCTCGATCGAGGCCAAGGAGAACACGCTCACCGTCAAGGGCGAGAAAAAGGACCAGAGCGAAGGCGAGGAGAGCAACGTGCTCTATCGCGGCATCGCGGCGCGCTCCTTCGAGCGCCGGTTCCAGCTCGCCGATCACGTCGAGGTGCGTGGCGCCAGCCTTGAGAACGGGCTTCTCCACATCGAGCTCGTCCGCGAGATTCCCGAGGCCATGAAGCCGCGGACCATCGCGATCAACGGCAATGCCAAGAAGCAGGTCGAGGCAAAGGTCGCCGCGTAATCCGCGCGATCTGATCGATCGGAGGGCGCCCCTTGCGGGCGCCCTTTTTCGTTAGGGTGTTGTCGAGCCGGAAACCAGCGCCGCGAACCGCGCCACCTCGTCCTCGCTCGTCTGGAACGACGTGACGAAGCGGACCAGCACCTCGCCCGGCCCCGGCAGGGCGTCTGCCGGCATCCCGGCCGGCGACCACGGATAATAGATCGCGCCGGCCGCCTTGAGGCGCGCGTCGAGCCCTTCGGTCAGGATCGCCAGGACCTCGTTGGCGGAAGGCTCCAGCGCCAACCGCGCCTCTCTGCCCGACCGCACGGCGTCGGCAAGCACCCGCGCCCGCGCGTTGGCATGGCCGGCAAGCGCCAGCCACGTATCGCCCTCGAGATAGCGGGCGAACTGGGCGGCGATGAACCACGCCTTCGAGAAGCCGTGTCCGATCCGCTGCCGGGCGAAGCCGAAATCGCGCGCCTGCGCCGGATTAAAAAAGACCACCGCCTCCGCCGCCAGGCAGCCATTCTTGGTGCCGCCGAAGGACAGGACGTCGACGCCCGCTTTCCAGGTCACGTCGGCCGGCGACACGCCAAGCCCGGCAACCGCCCCGGCAAAGCGCGCGCCGTCCATGTGAACCGCCAGCCCCTTGTCCTTCGCGACCTCGGTCACCGCCGCGACTTCCGCCGGCGAATACGCCTGTCCGAGTTCGTTCGCCTGCGACAGGCTGACCGCCACCGGCTGGCCATGGTGGAACCCGCGTTCGGGAAAGGCGGCAAGCCCGTCCAGCAGCGTCGACGGCGTCAGCTTGCCACCCTCGCCGTCGAGACCGACCACCTTGACGCCGCCGCCGAGGAACTCGAGCCCGTTCGCCTCGTCGACATTGATATGCGCCTGGGTATGGCCGAAGACGATGCTGCCCGGCCGGCAGTAATTGGCGATGGCCAGTGCATTCGCCGCCGTCCCCGTGCCGACGAAGTAGACCGCGACCTCACGCTCGAAGATCTCGCAGAACCGCGCCTCGACCGCCTTTGACAGCGCGTCGCCGCCATAGGCCGGGCCGCCGTTCCGCGCCTGTTCGGCCAGTGCCGCCACGATGGGCTCGGCGGCCCCCGCCCAGTTGTCGCTGGCGAAGATCATGGCCGGACGGGAGAGGCGGATGTCACGCGCCCCCCTCCCCGACTGTCAGCGGCGCTTCCAGGAATTGAGGATCAGGAAGTCGAACGAAATCCGGCCGGGACCGTAGGCGATCAGCGCCAGGGCCATGGCGACCCAGGGAAGGGTCTCTGTCGCCCAGAACTGGGGATACACCAGGAAGATGACGATGATCATCCCCAGCATGCCAAGCGCCGAGAGACGCGTCAGGAAGCCGATCACCAGCGCGGCGGGAAGCAGGATCTCGCCGAAGGACGCCAGCCACACGGAAATCTCCGGGTATGGCATCGGATAGGTCTTGTCGAGAATCCAGAACTTGCTCCAGTCCGAGGGCGCGTGGAGCATGAATTCGTGGGCGAAGAGATACTTGGCGCCGCCATTGAGCTCCAGGAATCCGTCCCACTTGGTCAGTCCCGACTTGAAGAAGGGGAGCGCGAGCGCGATCCGCAATGCCAGCGATGCAATGGCCTGGATGAAAATCATGTAACCCCCGCCTGCCCCGGGCGAGCGCGCCGCCGGTGCGTTTTCCGAATCCGTCATTGCGGCACCTGTTCAAGCCCGCGGCGGATTTCGACGAAGGCGCCCGCGCCGATCAGACCCGCAATGTTGCCGCCGAGATCGAAACGCTCATCGGACGATTGTCCGAGCGCCGCCGCCGATCCAAGCGATTCACCGGACGCCAGGGCCTCGACGAAAGCCGTCCCCCCCGGGGGAACGACTCGAACCTCGACCTCTGCATCCGGTCTGACGATGAGTGCATCCTCACCAATGGCAAAGTCAACCGCGGATGTCGGCACGTCGGAGGCGTTCATCCGCCATATCGTGACGGCGGGAAACGAGGATTTTGACAGGCGGAGCGACGGATGCAGGCGGAACGTCACGTCGGCAAGCTCCGCTTCCGGCACCTCTGCAAGCGCGGTCGAGGGAAGCGGCACGGCGTCGGCGGCGTGATAGGATTCGCGCCACTGCCGCTCGATGCGGGCGACGTCGGCGAGATAGGGCAATGACGAAGCCGGCTCGAACCGGGCGATGAAAGCCGGGAACGTCTTGCCGTAATCCATCAGCACCGGCGAGGTCGGTGGGCTTTCCAGGACATAGGTCCGCGCCATCACCTTGAAGAAGTCCTCGCCGACGATCCGCTTGACTGCCGGGAAAGCACCGGCCAGGGAATTCCCCAGCGCGACCAGTACGTTGTTGCGATAGATCGAAAAGCGCTTCGGCGCCGGCCCGCCGTCGGGACCGACAATTCCTGCCGGTATCGCCGCGGCCGGGTTGCGCAGCGCCTCGGCGAATTCGGCCTGGATTTCAGACAGCGACTGCAAGTTCAGCATCCTCGTCTCGGCGGGCACGGGTCAGGACAGACTCGACCCGGCGCGCCTCGGCGAACAGCGTCGGCCAGTCCGGCACGTCGTTGTCCCATTCGACCAGCGTCGGAATCGGTCCGCACCGCGACAGCGCATGGTCGTAGAGTTCGACCACCACCGGATCTGCCGGCCGGTCATGGGCGTCGATCAGCAGCGGATCGCCATGATCGTCCTTGCTTGGCGCATAGCCCGCCATGTGGATTTCGCCGACATGCTGCATCGGGAATCGGTCGAGATAGTCGATCGCGTTCCAGCGCTGATTCGTGCACGAGACATGGACGTTGTTGACATCGAGCAGCAGTCCGCAGCCGGTCCGTGTCGCCACCTCGGTCAGGAATTCGATCTCGCCGATCGTGCTCTCGGCGAAGGCGACATAGGTCGACGGGTTTTCCAGGAGCATCCGGCGACCGACCGTGTCCTGCACCTCGTCGACATGGTCGGCGACGCGGCGCACCGATTCCTCGTCATAGGGCAACGGCAGCAGGTCGCTGAAGAAGACGCTGTCATGCGTCGACCAGGCGAGGTGCTCGGAGAAGAGGCCGGGCTGGTACCGCTCGTTCAGCGCCTTCAGGCGCTTGAGGTGGTCGCGGTCAAGGGGACGGGCCGCCCCGATCGACAACCCGACGCCATGCAGCGAAAGCGGGTACTGCTCGCGGATCGCCGTCAGGTAGCGGTGCGGCGGGCCACCGGCGCCCATGTAGTTTTCGGCGTGCACCTCGAACCAGCCGACGTCCGGGCGCTCCGTCAGGATCGCGTCATAGTGCTCGGGCTTGAGGCCGACGCCGACCCGCGCCGGGATCGCGTCTGGCTTCGTGGATTGGAGTGGCATGGTGGATTGTTGCGACATGGCGCGCGTCTCCTCCCCATCGGTCGGAGGCCCGAAACGGTGGGCCTGCGCTCATTCTATCAAGATTGCGGCGCCGCGGGCAGCATCGCCGCTGGCGCGCCAGGCAGGGCGGACGACACCGCCGCCCGCCCTGCCCGGAGGAAATGCCCTGGAACTAGGCCGGACGGTCGATCGGCTCGAGGCTGCCGGGGCCTTCCGGCGTCTGCATCTCGGTGCAGGTACCGGCCGGAACCAGCTTGAACGACTGGCCGTCGTAATCGACGGTCGAGGTGCCGGCACAGGAATGGGCGCCGGCGGCGCAATCGTTCTGGCCCTTCAACGAAACGCCGTAGCACTTCACCATGTCGCCTTCGGCGGCCGAAGCCGGGACGGCGAAGGACGCCATCGCCGCGGTGACGGCGCCGGCAAGAACGGTAGCGGTGAGCTTCTTTGTCGTGGACATTCTAGTCTCCTCTCTGTTCGACCCAATCAGTCGATGATGCAGAACGACGGTTGTCGTTCGAACTCCCAACCCCAGAATGGTCTCTACTGGTGTCTCGATCCGGTGCACGTCGCCCCGTCGAGAACCGAAGACTGCTAGGATGCCGCGTAAATAGAAAATCAAGTGGGTGTTACGGATTTCATACGGCCCGGTCACACGACCGTGAACCTTGCCGGCGCGCATGTCATACTGGCGGAGGGGGCAGGAGGTATCTTGCCGGGCAACCGGAAATCTGGCATTGTGAAGGGATAGGACAGGACTACTGTCCAATAGTTTGGGGCGGACTGCTTCGAGGGGATCAGGCGGATCGGCCTTGTAGCGCCGACGCACACGGTCCGGCGGGCCTGTTGCGCATAGCGCTGCGCTCCTGTGAAATGGACGTGCTTCCTTGCTGGAAGGCGTGCCTTGTGTTGGTGCAAGGTGTCCAACCGCACCGCTGCGACTGTCTCTGCGAGACTGTCGGCGCGGCGTGAACGGATGCCGGGGTCGTGGACCTGCGAGAGGATCGGCGACCGTAATGACGGAGGTGGGGACAATGAACAGCGCAGCGAAGAGTGCGCCGACCAGCGAGCGGTCGTCTGCGTCCCAGGACACGCGCATGCGGCGCGTGGCTGGCGGCTTGTATGACCCGATGCGCGAGCACGACGCTTGCGGCGTCGGCTTCGTCGTCAACCTGCGCAAGGAAAAATCCCACAGGATCGTCCAGGGCGGTCTCCGCATCGTCGAGAATCTCGAGCATCGCGGCGCGGTCGGCGCCGACCCGCTGGTCGGCGACGGCGCCGGCATCCTGGTTCAGATGCCGGATCGTTTCTTTCGCGCCGAGGCAGAACGGATCGGCTTCGAGCTGCCCGCGGCAGGAGAATATGGCGTCGCCTTCATCTTCATGCCGCGCGACGACGCGCTGCGCGCCGAGATGGTCACGACCGTCGAGGAGGCTATTGCCGCCGAGGGTCTGGAACTCCTCGGCTGGCGCGACGTGCCGGCCGACAACAGCTGCCTTTCGCAGGCGGCGGAAATCCGCGCCAGCGAGCCCTTCAGCCGCCAGGTCTTCGTCCGGCGGCCTTCGGACGCCGCCGATGCCGATGCCTTCGAACGCAAGCTCTATGTGGCCCGCAAGGTCATCTCGAGCCGAATCTACGATGGCTATAGCGGTCTCGAGAACGACTTCTACATCGTCTCGATGTCGTGCCTGACCATCGTCTACAAGGGCATGTTCCTCGCCGCCCAGCTCGGTGCCTATTACCCCGACCTGCACGACCCGAGCTTTGAGTCGGCGCTGGCGCTTGTCCACCAGCGCTTCTCGACCAACACCTTCCCGTCCTGGCGCCTTGCCCACCCCTACCGGATGGTCGCCCATAACGGCGAGATCAACACGGTTCGCGGCAACGTCAACTGGATGGCGGCGCGTCAGGCGACGGTCCAGTCTCCCTATTTCGGCGATGACATCTCGAAGCTGTGGCCGGTCTCCTGGGAAGGCCAGTCGGACACCGCCTGCTTCGACAACGCCCTCGAATTCCTCATCCGCGGCGGCTATTCGATGCCGCAGGCGGCGATGATGCTGATTCCGGAAGCCTGGGCGGGCAACCCGCTGATGGACGAGGAGCGGCGTGCTTTCTACGAGTATCACGCCGCGCTGATGGAGCCGTGGGACGGCCCGGCTGCGGTCGCCTTCACTGACGGCCGCTATGTCGGCGCGACGCTCGACCGCAACGGCCTGCGCCCTGCCCGCTACATGGTCACCGCCGACGACGAGGTCATCATGGCCTCCGAATCCGGCGTGCTGCCGGTCGATGAGAGCCGCATCGTCAAGAAGTGGCGCCTGCAGCCCGGCAAGATGCTGCTGATCGACATCGAGAACGGCCGGATCATCGACGACGACGAGATCAAGGCCGAGCTGTCGAAGAAGCATCCCTACCGGAGCTGGCTGGCGCGGACCCAGATCGTTCTGGAGGACCTGCCGTCGGTCGCCCCGCAGACCCCGGCCGCCAACGGCACCCTGCTCGATCTCCAGCAGGCCTTCGGCTACAGCCGCGAAGACCTGAAGATGCTGATGACGCCGATGGCCACCACCGGCCAGGAAGCCATCGGCTCGATGGGCAACGACGTGCCGATCTCGGCCCTGTCCGACCGGTCGAAGCTCCTCTACACCTATTTCAAGCAGAACTTCGCCCAGGTCACCAACCCGCCGATCGATCCGATCCGCGAGGAACTGGTGATGTCGCTGGTCTCCTTCATCGGGCCGCGGCCGAACCTGTTCGATCTCGAAGGCCACGGCCAGCGCAAGCGTCTGGAAGTGCGCCAGCCGATCCTCACCAACGAGGATCTCGAGAAGATCCGCGCCATCGGCGACCTCGAGGACAACCCGTTCCAGTCGATCACCCTCGACATCGCCTTCCCGGCCGACCAGGGCCCGGACGGCATGGGACCGGCTCTCGAAGCGCTGTGCGCCGCCGCCGAGCAGGCGGTGCGCGACGGCATCAACATCATCATCCTGTCCGACCGCACGGTCGGCCCCGACCGCGTGCCGATCCCGGCGCTTCTGGCCACCGCCGGCGTTCACCATCACCTGATCCGCGTCGGGCTGCGGACGTCGGTCGGCCTTGTCGTCGAGACCGGCGAGGCGCGCGAGGTCCATCACTTCTGCGTACTGGCCGGCTACGGCGCCGAGGCGATCAACCCGTATCTCGCCTTCGCCACGCTGACCCAGATGAAGTCGGAATTCCCCGAGGAAGTCGACGACGAAGAGGTCGTCCACCGCTACATCAAGGCGATCGACAAGGGCATCCTCAAGGTCATGTCCAAGATGGGCATCTCGACCTACCAGTCCTATTGCGGCGCCCAGATCTTCGACGCCGTCGGCCTGACCCAGGACTTCGTCCGGCGCTACTTCACCGGCACCGCGACGACGATCGAGGGCGCCGGACTGCGCGAGATCGCCGAGGAGACCCTGCGCCGCCACGCCGCCGCCTTTGGCGACTCGCCCGTCCTGCGCAATGCGCTGGATGTCGGCGGCGACTACGCCTTCCGGCTGCGCGGCGAGGCCCATGTCTGGACGCCCGAGACGGTGTCGGCGCTGCAGCACGCCGTGCGCGGCAACCTGCCGGAGAAGTACCGGGATTTCGCCCGGCTGATCAACGACGCCGACGGCAAGCACCTGACCATCCGCTCGCTGTTCCGCGTCAAGGACGCGAACGAGGACGGCCGCCAGCCGGTACCGATCGAGGAGGTCGAACCGGCCGCCGAGATCGTCAAGCGTTTCTCGACCGGCGCCATGTCCTACGGCTCGATCAGCCGCGAGGCGCATACGACGCTGGCCATCGCCATGAACCGGATCGGCGGCAAGTCGAACACCGGCGAGGGCGGCGAGGAGCCGGACCGTTTCAAGCCGCTGCCGAACGGCGATTCGATGCGCTCGGCGATCAAGCAGGTCGCCTCGGGCCGCTTCGGCGTCACCGCCGAGTATCTGGTCAATTCCGACATGATCCAGATCAAGATGGTCCAGGGCGCCAAGCCCGGCGAAGGCGGACAGCTGCCCGGCCACAAGGTCGACGCGGTCATCGCCAAGGTGCGCCATTCGACGCCGGGCGTCGGCCTGATCTCGCCGCCGCCGCATCACGACATCTATTCGATCGAGGATCTCGCCCAGCTGATCTTCGACCTCAAGAACGTCAACCCGGACGCCGCCATCTCGGTCAAGCTCGGCTCTGAAGTCGGTGTCGGCACCGTCGCCGCCGGCGTTGCCAAGGCCCGCGCCGACCATGTCACCATCGCCGGCTATGAGGGCGGCACCGGCGCCTCGCCGCTGACCTCGATCAAGCATGCCGGCAGCCCGTGGGAGATCGGCCTGGCCGAGACCCACCAGACGCTGGTCAACGAAGGCCTGCGCGGCCGCATCGCCGTCCAGGTGGACGGCGGTGTCCGCACCGGTCGCGACGTGGTGATCGGCGCCCTGCTCGGCGCCGACGAGTTCGGCCTTGCCACGGCGCCACTGATCGCCGCCGGCTGCATCATGATGCGCAAGTGCCACCTCAACACCTGCCCGGTCGGCATCGCCACCCAGGACCCGGTCCTGCGCAAGCGCTTCACCGGCACGCCGGAGCATGTGATCAACTACATGTTCTTCGTCGCCGAGGATGTCCGCGAGCTCATGGCGGCGCTTGGCTTCCGCTCGTTCGACGAGATGGTCGGCCAAATGCAGATGCTCGACCGCAGCGCGGTGATCGAGCACTGGAAGGCCAAGGGCCTCGATTTCGCCCGGCTGTTCCACAAGCCCGTGCCGCGCGCCGACGTTGCGATCCACCATTGCGAGGTCCAGAACCACCCGATCTCGGAGATCCTCGACCGCCGCCTGATCGAAGCGGCACGGCCGGCGCTCGAAGAGGGCAAGCCGGTCATCATCGAGGAGACCATCGGCAACACCGACCGCACCGCCGGCGCCATGCTGTCCGGCGAGGTGGCCAAGCGCTACGGCTATGACGGCCTGCCCGAGGACACCATCGCCATCAAGCTGACCGGCACCGGCGGCCAGAGCTTCGGCGCCTGGCTGATGAAGGGCATCAGCATGGAGCTGATCGGCGAGGCCAACGACTATGTCGGCAAGGGTCTCTCCGGCGGACGCATCGTTGTCCGGCCGGCCGAGGATTCGAGCATCGTTCCAGAGGAATCGATCATCGTCGGCAACACCCTGCTCTACGGCGCGATCTCCGGCGAATGCTACTTCCGCGGCGTCGCCGGCGAACGCTTCGCCGTGCGCAATTCCGGCGCGGTCGCCATCGTCGAGGGCGCCGGCGACCATTGCTGCGAGTACATGACCGGCGGCGTCGTCGTCGTGCTCGGCCGCACCGGGCGCAACTTCGCGGCCGGCATGTCGGGCGGCGTTGCCTATGTGCTGGACGAGGACGACAGCTTCGCCACCCGTTGCAACCTGTCGATGGTCGAGCTTGAGCCGGTGACCGAGGAGGATGATCTTCTCGAGCGCCTGCAGCACCATGGCGGCGACATCGAGTACAAGGGCCTGGTCGACGTGTTGTGCGACCTGTCGCGCCACGACGCGGAGCGGCTGCGCCTGCTGATCACCCGGCATGTCCATTTCACCGGTTCGGACCACGCGCGCAAGATCCTCGACAATTGGGCGGACTACCTGCCGAAGTTCCGCAAGGTCATGCCGGTCGAGTATCGTCGCGCGCTTGCCGAACTGGAGCGTCAGCAGCGCGAGGACGCGCCGGAAATGGCTGCTGCCGGGGAGTGACGTGCCGCAGCGGTGGCGCCGGCTTCACCGCGGCCTGTCGATTGCCGCCGGGTTCGTTTCCCGGCGGTCGGGTTTGTCGTCAACGGCGGAATCGCGCCGCTGGCGTTGGTGTTGGGGGTAGCAATCGGGTGTCGGTCTTCCGGCCTCGTGAAGTTGCCGATTTGAGTGTGAGAATGCTGACGTGGGCAAGGTAACGGGTTTTCTCGAGATCGACCGGCAGGACCGGCGTTATGCGCCGGCCGCCGACCGGGTTCGCAACTATCGCGAATTCGTCATTCCGCTGTCCGAGGCGGCCAACCGCGACCAGGCCGCCCGCTGCATGGACTGCGGCATCCCCTATTGTCACAACGGCTGCCCGGTCAACAACCAGATCCCCGACTGGAACGACCTCGTCTATAACGGCGACTGGAAGGAGGCGCTGCGCAACCTCCACTCGACCAACAACTTCCCGGAATTCACCGGCCGCATCTGCCCGGCGCCCTGCGAGGCCGCCTGCACGCTCAACATCATCGACTCGCCGGTGACCATCAAGACGATCGAATGCGCGATCATCGATCGGGGTTTCGCCGAAGGCTGGGTCAAGCCCGAGCCGCCGGCGAAGGAGACCGGTCGTTCGGTCGCCGTCATCGGCTCGGGGCCGGCCGGCCTCGCCTGTGCGCAGCAGCTTCGCCGCGCCGGCCATGAGGTCCATCTCTACGAGAAGAACGCCACGCCCGGCGGCCTGCTTCGCTATGGCATCCCGGACTTCAAGATGGAGAAGACCCATATCGCGCGCCGCGTCGCGCAGATGGAAGCCGAGGGCGTCGTCTTCCATTGCAACGTCCATGTCGGCGTCGAACTCGAGATCGCCGAATTGCTGGAGCGCCACGACGCCGTGGCGCTGGCCGGCGGCGCGGAGAAGCCGCGCGACCTGCCGATCCCCGGCCGCGACCTCGATGGCGTTCATTTCGCCATGGAGTTCCTGCCGCAGCAGAACCGGCGGGTCAGCGACGAGCCGCTCGGCAACGTCATGCCGATCCTCGCCGGCGGCAAGCATGTCATCGTCATCGGTGGCGGCGACACCGGCTCCGACTGCATCGGCACGTCGATCCGCCAAGGCGCGCTGTCCGTGACGCAGCTTGAGATCATGCCGAAGCCGCCGGTGCACGAAGACAAGATGCTGACATGGCCGAACTGGCCGCTGAAGCTGCGGACGTCGTCGAGCCAGGAAGAAGGCGCCGAGCGCGACTTTTCGGTGATGACCCAGAAGTTCGAAGGCAGGGACGGCAAGGTCGAGGCGCTTCACTGCATCCGCGTCGACGCCAAGATGCAGCCCATTG
This sequence comes from Bauldia litoralis, assembly GCF_900104485.1. Taxonomy (GTDB): domain Bacteria; phylum Pseudomonadota; class Alphaproteobacteria; order Rhizobiales; family Kaistiaceae; genus Bauldia; species Bauldia litoralis. Next base: position 159,374 of record NZ_FMXQ01000001.1, read on the forward strand.
AGGGATCGGAGTTCGTCCTAAAGGCCGATCTCGTCCTTCTGGCGATGGGTTTCCTCGGCCCCGTCCAGGACGGCATGATCGAGACGCTCGGCGTCGATCTCGACCAGCGCGGCAACGTGCTGGCCGACACCAACGCCTATCGGTCAAGCCGCGACAAGGTCTTTGCCTGCGGTGACATGCGGCGCGGCCAGTCGCTGGTGGTCTGGGCGATCCGCGAGGGCCGCCAGTGCGCCCGCTCGATCGACAAGCACCTGATGGGCGAGACCAACCTGCCGCGCTGAGGCGGCAGTCAGCTAACCTTTCGCTAACCAAGTCGCGGTTACCAATGGGTCAATCCCGGAGGACCGCGCGCCATGGCGAAGAAAAGCACGACCCGAACTGCCGTCACCGCTGACCCGAAGGCCGGCGACAAGCCTGACAACGGGGTCGAACCGGCCACGGCCGGGGCGCCAACCCCCGCCAAGACCGAGGCGGCGGAAGCCCCCGCGGCGGTCAGCAACCCGAAGGCCGAAGCCCAGCCCGAAAGCAAGCTCTCCAGCGCCTCACCTGCCGCCATTCCGGAAGCAAAGGCGGCAGACAAGCCCGCAGACGAGAGGGAAGCCAAGGATGCCGGCCCGTCGCCGCTGTCCGGCGCCACGGCCGCCGGCATCGCCATCGCCAGGGCCCGGCAGAACCCGCTGCTCAACTGGCTGAGCAGTCGCGCCGCGATGATCGCCATCGCCGCCGGGGTCGGCGCCCTGATCGGCACCACCGTCTCCAACGGCATCAGCTACACGGTTTCCCTAGCCAGCAACGACGCTGGCTCCGGCGAGACAACGCGGGCGCTTCGCTCCAGCGTCAGCCAGTTGACGGCCGAGATCGCATCCCTGAAGGCCATGGTCGCCGGGAACGGGATCGCAAGCCTTGCCGATGACACGCCCCGCCTTCTCGGCGGCGCCGAATCGGCCAGGATCCAGCCCGCGCCGAAGCTCGCCGCCGTCAGCGACGCCCCGGCAGGGGTATCCAATGAGATCACCGGCTCGATCGCCGCGCCGTCATCGCCGATTGCGAAGGGCTGGACTCTCTGGCGGGTCCGCAACGGGCGCGCGCTGGTCCAGGGCGAGAACGGCTACTTCGAGGTCGCGCCCGGCTCCCGCCTCCCCGGCCTCGGCACGGTCGAGCGCATCGTCCGTCGTGGCAACGACTGGAGTGTCGAGACCCGCAACGGCGTCATCCTGCCCCGAAGCTGATCGAGAATCACTACCGGACAGCGAGAGGCTCGAAGCGGTCGGGCCGATGTCTTGATTTGGTTACGTTGGGAACAAGAGGCCTGCCCTCGCCTTTTCAGGCGAGGAGACGGCCTGTCCGGTCACTCGGACGATTTCGACACCGGCGTCAGGACGGCCTCTCCGCCACCCTCACCTTCGCCCTCTTCGGCAGCCAGCGCGGCGGCCTCCTCGGCAGCCAGGGCCGCCGCCTCGATCGGATCGATGAACGCCGGTCCCTGCCGATTGGAGGGCGGCCAGGTGAAGTCGTCGATACGGCCGACGACGATGATCGGCGCCTCACCCTTGACGATCAGCCGGTATTGCGGCGTCAGGTTGGCCGCCTCGATCGCATCGTCGGTCGGCTTGGGCAGGGTCAGTGCCTTGCCGGTCACCGGATCGAAGATTACAGGGTCGGGCTCACCGGCGAGTTCGGCGGTGGCGCCCGGCAGCGGGTCGGCGAGCGCGATCACCGGACCGACCAGCCGCTTCTTGCCGTCGGGTCCGATTTCGATGGTGCTCGATTGTGTCGCCGAAGCGAGAAGATCGATGGCGCCGGCGCCGAACCCGGTCGCCCGCCGGATGTCGCGCTCGACATAGTAGGCGAGCTTCAACTTGCCGGCGCTGCTGAAGTTGACCCCGTCGCGTGTCCGCAGCGCCTTCACCTGCCCGTCGATGTCCGGGCCGCTGGTGATGAACTGGCCGCTGGCATTGGTGAAGCCGTTCCAGACGTCGACGTAATAGCCGCCGGCTTTCTCGACGCGCGGCTTTGACAGGCCGTTGATATAGGCCATGTCGGCGGTCGCCTCCGCACCGCGCAGCGCCGGCAGGCTGACCCAGAAGAAGGGACGGCCATAGACCTTCAGCGTGTCGATGAGACCGTCGACTCGGGTGGTGTAGATCTCTTCCCACTCTGCCGAGTTGACCGGATGCTTCTCCTCGCCCTGACTGATGGCCTCGCGATCGTTGGCGCCCAGTGCGACCACGACGATATCCGGTGACTCCTCGTTGAGGATGCCCAGAATCTTCTGGTTCCAGTCAAAGTCGCCGGCCCGGACGAAGCCCGAGGAATCCGCCGTGCGTTCGGACACGGCGAGCATCGATTCCTTGGCCAGCGCCTGGTCGAGCCCCCAGGCCAGCCCCGAAGCGACAAAGTCGCCGACGATCAGGATCTTGTGGGCGTTCGGATCCTTTTCCTCGACCTCGACCGTCTTGACCACGGGCGCCGCCGGACGGCTCGTCGTCGTCTTGCGCCGGGTCGTCGTCGTCGTCCGCTTCTTGATGATGGGCGCCCGCTTCCGGACGGTCGTGCTGGGTTTCGATGTATTGCGCTTGCCGAACAGCCGTTCGAACAGGCCGGGCCTGTCTCGCTTCTTGGCCTGGGCGAGCTGGATTTCCTGCGCGACGACGGGCTCGAGGTCGGGCAGGACCACCGCGAATCCGATCAGGACGGCAAGGCAGGCAAAAAGCGGCTTTCGGGGCATCGGCACGAAGGAATATCCAGTTCTGGCCGGCTGGTCAGCCGGCCGTTTTTGCGCGCGCCCCGAGGCTACTTTAGCGGCTGGCCTCCAGATGCTTCAAGACCTTCACCGAGTCGACCCCATCGGGGACGAGACCGACCTTCAGCTGATAGTCGCGAATCGCGCCGCGGCTTCCGCTGCCGATCTTACCGTCGATTGGGCCATCATAATGGCCTTTCGAGGCCAGGAGCTTCTGCAACTGCTCCTTTTCGGCGCTCGTCAACGCCCGCTCGTCACGGGGCCATGAGGCCTGGAAGGTGTCGCCGCCGCGCAACCGGTCGGACAGGTGCCCGACCGCCAGGGCGTAGAAGTCCGAATTGTTGTACCGCTTGATAACGCTGAAATTCTTGATCAGCACGAAGGCCGGCCCCTGTGCGCCGGCCGGCGCGAACAGCGTCGCCGAATCGCCGGGGCGCGGGAAATTCTTGCCGCCGACCCGCCGCACACCGAGCTTCTGCCACTCGCCAAGCGACTTGCTGCCGGCGCCATGCAGGAGCTTGTAGTTGAAGCCTCGGGTGAACTCGACTTCGTAGCCCCAGGTCTCGCCGTCGCGCCAGCCCATCTTGTCGAGATAGGCCGCGGCCGAGGCCAGCGCATCGATCGGCGAGCGCCAGATGTCGCGTCGCCCGTCGCCGTCAAAGTCGACCGCATAGGCGTTGTAGGTGGTCGGGATGAACTGGGTATGGCCCATCGCCCCGGCCCAGGAGCCGGTCATCGCCGCAGGCGAGACGTCGCCGCGCTGCAGGATCTTCAACGCCGCGACGAGCTGCGTCCGGCCGAATTTCGAGCGGCGGCCGCCCTGGTAGGCGAGCGTCGCCAGCGACCGGATCGTGCTCTTGACGATCTTGGGATTCTCCAGAACCTCGCCGTAGTGGGATTCGATGCCCCAGATAGCGACGAAATAGTGCCGGTCGACCCCGTATTTCCGCTCGATGGCGGCAAGCTGCGGCGCATATTGCAGCAGCAGCGCCTTGCCCTTGGTGATCCGGTCGTCGGTCACCGTGATGTCGAGATAGTCCCAGATCTGCGACTTGAACTCCGCCTGCGAGCCGGCCTTCTTGAGCACGTCGGGATCGGGTGTGAAGTTGCCGAGCGCCTGTTCGTAGACGCTCCACGAAATGCCAGCGGCCTTGGCCGTCGGCCAGAAGGACTTGACCCACTGCGACGGGCTTGCGGCGGCCGCCTGGGCGGCGCCGGCAAAGATCACGAGTGCGATGCCCGCCAGGGGCAGTCCGAAGAACCGCCGAAACCGGCGACCGGTATCGTTCCCGGTGGTCATGATGATCACCTTTCGTCGAGCTGCCGCCCCGCCCGAATGCTTGGAGCAAAAATAGTCTGCGTGAGGAGCGCGGCAACCCCCCTTTAACGATGATGTTAGGGCCAGATTGGGACAAAACGGCGTTAACAACCGGTAAAATCCACGGAATATGCCGCCGAAATCGACCTAGCGCTGGTTCCGCCTGACCAGCGATTCTTCCCATTTGAGGGCGCTGGCGACAATTGCGTCGAGATCGTCGAATCGCGGCTGCCAGCCCAGTTCGCGGGAAATCCGCTCGCGCGAGGCGACGATCGCCGCCGGATCGCCGGGCCGGCGCGGCCCGAGATCGACCCGGAAATCGTCGCCGGACACCCGTTTGACCGTCTCGACGACCTCGAGAACCGAGAAACCGTGGCCGTAGCCGCAATTGGCGACGAGATTCGCCCCGCCGTCCCGCAGGTAGCGCAGTGCGTCGCCATGGGCGGCGACCAGGTCGCTGACATGGATGTAGTCGCGCACCCCGGTTCCGTCGTCGGTCGGATAGTCGGTGCCGAACACCGTCAGGCTGTCGCGCTTGCCGAGCGCCGCCTCGCAAGCGACCTTGATCAGGTGGGTGGCGCCCCGGGTCGATTGCCCGGTCCGGCCCTTCGGATCGGCCCCGGCGACGTTGAAATAACGCAGCGCCGCGTAGGTGAATCCGTGCGCCGCCGAGGCGTCGGCCAGCATCATCTCGGTCATCAGCTTGGACCGCCCATAGGGCGATTCCGGCGCCAGCGGCGCATCCTCGGAGACCGGATAGGTTTCCGGCGTGCCGTAGACCGCCGCGGTCGAGGAGAAGATGAAGTTGCCGACCCCGCCGCGCACCGCCGCCTCGATCAGCGTCCGCGACTTGACCGTGTTGTTGAGGTAGTAGCCGAGCGGATCGGCGACCGATTCCGGCACCACGATCGAACCGGCAAAATGGACGATGGCATCGACGCCGTTCTCACCAATCACCCGGTCGAGCAGGTCGAGATCGCCACAATCGCCCTGGACCAGGCTGGCTTCCGGCGCGATCGCCCAGTCGAAGCCGGTGGTCAGGTTGTCGAGCACGACCACGTCTTCCCCGGCATCGGTGAGATGCCAGACCATGTGACTGCCGATATATCCGCCGCCGCCGGTGACCAGAACGCTCATGGCGCGGTTATACGGAACCGGCGGGCGGCGTCCAGCCGATCCTTTCGCCACAGGCCAAAAAAGGAACGCTGGTAACCAAAATGTATTATCCGCCGGTCAATAGTCAGCCAAACCAGATCAGATCGAGGTAACGCGCCGTGCCAGCACCTATCCGCAAAGCAGTCTTCCCCGTCGCCGGACTCGGCACCCGCTTCCTGCCCGCGACCAAGGCCATGCCCAAGGAAATGCTGACCGTCGTCGATCGTCCGCTGATCCAGTATGTCGTCGATGAGGCGCGCGCCGCCGGCATCGAGCATTTCATTATGGTCACCGGCCGCAACAAGGTCGTGATCGAGGACCATTTCGACGTCGCCTACGAACTCGAGGCGACCCTGAAGGAGCGCGGCAAGCTCGAGGCGCTCGAAGGCCTCCGCCGCGACCAGGCCGGCGCCGGCGACATGACCTTCACCCGCCAGCAGGAGCCACTCGGTCTTGGCCATGCCGTCTGGTGCGCCCGCGAAATCGTCGGCAACGAGCCCTTCGCCGTGATCCTCCCCGACATGATCATGCGCGGCGAGACCAGCTGCCTCGAACAGATGATGACGACCTATAACGAAACCGGCGGCAACCTCGTCTCGGTCGAGGAATGCGACCCGTCCGAGACCGCCAGCTACGGCATTGTCGGCGTCGGCGAGGCGGTCGGCGACGCCTTCCGCATGACCTCGATGGTCGAGAAGCCGAAGCCGGAGGACGCACCGTCCAACCTTTACATCACCGGCCGCTACATCCTGCAGCCGGAGATTTTCGACCTGCTCGGCGAGGGCCGGCGCGGCGCCGGCAACGAGATCCAGATCACCGACGCCATGCTGCGCCTGCTCGAGACCCAGCCCTTCTACGCCTCCCCGTTCAAGGGGCGGACCTTCGACTGCGGCTCGAAGCTCGGCTTCCTCGCGGCAAACGTCGCCTTTGCGCTGGAGCGCGAGGAGCTGGCCGGCGATTTCGCTGCCGAGGTTCGCGCTCTCCTCGAAGCCTCGGGACGCTGAGCCGGACTCTAGCGATAGACCCGAAGGTCGATGCGCAGGGTGTCAGAGGTGTAGTCGCTTGAGCGGTCGGTGCTCTGTCGCCACTCATGCACGAATCCGGCTGCGAGTTCCGTGTAGCGATTGATCTGCCAGGTCGCGTCGACGCCCATCTGGTAGGTCCAGTCGACCTCGTCGGTCCCCTGGAAGCGCTCGTAGCGAACGCCGGCGTCAGCGCCGAACTCGACATTCGCCCGCCACGCATAGGACAGGCCAAGCGCACCGTCATAGACGACAGAGCCCGAGGAATCGCGATCCGTGGTCGGGTTGAGCGAACTCGCAAGCACCGTTGTCACCGTCACCAGTTCGGTCGGCGACCAGGCCAGTTCGCCATCCACCGTCATCGCCGACAGGGGGTCCAGCGCCTTGTCGTCGAAGGTCTCCCGCAGGTAGCCGAGCGCGATCTCGCCGGATGTCACCGGCGACCGGTCGAAGGCGAATCCGGCGCGCAATCCGTCGCCATGGCTGGTGCGGACAATCCCGTCGTCGTCGGTGCGGCGATCGTAGACGCGGTTGGTCAGCACGCCCTCCACGAACGGCACGAAGGCCCGCGTCACCTCGTAGCCGGCGCGCAGGCGCCCGGTGTAGAGCGTGTTGTCGCGGTCGCCCTGATCGATGCGCTCGCCGCCCGATCGGGCGTCGCCATAGGTCGACCGGTTCGAACTCGCCCCGAGGGTGAAAACGTGCCGGCCGAAGGCCCCCGACAGGGCCGCCGAATTGTCAAACCGGTAGACATCCGGCGGCTTGTCTACGCCGCCCGGCAGGTTGGGATCGGACAGGCTTTCCCGGCCGTAGCGATAGCCCGACAACAGGTCCGCGTTCCATCGGTCGGCAAAGTCGAGGCGCACGGTCGCCACTGCTTCTGCTTCGGGCTGGTTCTCGGAGCCGTCGGAATAGGTCTCCTGGGAGCCGCGGAGAAAGAGCGACGCTCCGTGGCGCGACCAGTCCGATTCGATCAGCAACTGCGGCTCGACAACGGCCAGCGCCGAATCGCCGCCGCCCGCGGAATCCGTCGCGTTGGTCGTGTAGCCGGTGCCAAAACCCACTTCGGGAAACAACAGGAAGCTCCCGGCCCGGATGCCGAGCGGCGCATAGGGATCGTCGTCGACGGTCCGGCGCAGGGCGTTGCCCGCAATAAGGGACGGCGGATCGGAAGTGTCGATCATCGCCTCGGCCGCGAGTCGTGGATTGGCGGTCGTCACGCTCCGGTTGATTTCGAGTCCATTGGCTTGCACGTCGGTCGTCGCGGTGAGCGCGGCTTCCTCGGCCACCTGCTCCGCGTCACCGGCATCCTCCGCCTCGCCTCCCGCGGGCGCAACCACGCCCGCGACGCCGAAATCGGCGCTCGAAGCGCGCAGCCCCGCCACTTCGGCCAGACTTGCAGCCTCACCTCTTGCCGCTGGAGCGGCCAGAAGCGACGCGACGAAGGCGGCCTGCAGGGGTATGATGGCACTGAGACGCATGCATCGGCCCTGGAGCAATGGCGCGGCTAAGGCCGCGCTCATGGTTGCCGAACGGTAAATACTCTTGGTTAACGAACCTTTGCGGGTCCACCGGCATGGCTTCCGCAAGGAGCCTCAAACCTGCTAGACACGGCGTCTGCGAATAACGGGAATCGAGTTCAGGCGTGGCAACGGCAACAGGCAGGCGAATAGGGGAAACGGCAGTTTCTCGATCGGATTCGGGGGCTGCCGGATCGGCGCGCCGCACCATCGAGACGGAACGCGCCGGACTGGTCGCGCTCCTGACCGCCCTCGACAATGGCCTGTCAGCGCCGTTTGGCCAGGCTGTCGATCTGATCCGCGACGGGCGGGGACGCGTCGTCGTCACTGGCCTGGGCAAGAGCGGCCATGTCGCGCGCAAGGTCGCCGCCACGCTCGCCTCGACCGGTACGCCGGCTTTCTTCGTTCACCCGTCGGAGGCGAGTCACGGCGATCTGGGCATGATCACCCGCGACGACGTCGTCCTGGCGATGTCGTGGTCGGGCGAGACGGCCGAGTTACGCGGTATCGTGGAATATTCCCGGCGTTTCCATATCCCGCTGATCGCGCTGACGGCGACCGAGGACAGCTCGCTCGCCCGCGAGTCGGCCATCGTCCTCCTGATGCCCCAGGTCAACGAAGCCTGCCCGCATGGTCTCGCGCCGACCACCTCGGCGATGATCCAGTTGGCGCTTGGCGACGCGCTGGCCATTGCCCTGCTCGAAAGCCGTGGCTTCACCGCCGAGAGCTTTCACGCTTTCCACCCCGGCGGCAAGCTCGGCGCCAACCTGAAATTCGTTCGCGACATCATGCATCGCGGCAACGCGCTGCCGCTGGCCTCGATCGGCACCGAGATGAGCGAGGCCATCGTCCGCACCACCGAAAAGGGCTTCGGCTGCCTCGGCATCGTCGGTGAAGACGGACGGCTGATCGGCATCGTCACCGATGGTGACCTGCGTCGTCATCTCGGCCCGGACCTCCTGACCCGTCGCGTCGAGGAAGTGATGACCAAGGCGCCGAAGACGGTGCCACCGGAGATTCTCGTCGGCGCCGCGATCGATACCCTCAACCAGGCCGCGATCACCGCCGTCTTCGTTGTCGAGGACGGCAGGCCGGTCGGTATCGTCCACATGCACGACCTGCTGCGGATCGGCGTCGTCTGATCGACTCCGGCCGGACGACGATCAGTCGTCGATACGGTCGATTCTCAACACGGCCCCGTCATGCCCGACGACCTTGATCCGTGTCCCGGACGGCAGATCGGGCCCGGTAACCCGCCAGTTGGCGTCATTGACCCGGACATGGCCCACACCGCCGACAATCGGTTCCGGCAGGACGTATTGCCGTCCGACCATCCCGTCGAGGCGGCGGTTGAGCATCGGTTCGTCGCTCCTTGAGCGGCGCGCGAAAAAGCGGCGCCCGACGATCACCAGCACCAGCGACAGGACGGCAAAGAGGATCAGGTCGACCTGCCATCCGAAGTCGGCGAAGAGCGCCACCGCCCCGGTGAGGATCGCGGCGATGCCGAACCAGACGAAGACGTTGCCCGGCAGGATGATCTCGAGGCCAAGCAGAACCAGGCCGGCGATCCACCATGCCCAGGGTCCGAGGTCGTCGAGCAGATCGAGGATCACGACGACTCGCCTCCGGTCGTCGGCACCCGCGCGGCGGCGCGGCGCTGGACCGCTTCATCGCTGAACGAGGCCTTGGCGATTTCGGCGATGCCGGTCAGCGAGCCGATCAGCGAGGCCGCTTCGACCGGCAGCATCATGACTTTCTGGTTCGGCGCCGAGGCCAGCTTGCCAAGCGCCTCGGTGTATTTCTGGGCGACGAAATAGTTCAGTGCCTGGACATCGCCGTTGGCCACGGCCTCCGACACGACCCTGGTCGCCATCGCCTCGGCCTCGGCCGAGCGCTCGCGCGCCTCGGCGTCGCGGAAAGCGGCCTCGCGGCGGCCCTCGGCCTGGAGGATCAGCGCCTGCTTCTCGCCCTCCGCCTTGAGGATCTCGGAAGCCCGTTCACCCTCGGCTTCGAGGATGTTGGCGCGCTTGTCGCGCTCGGCCTTCATCTGGCGTCCCATCGATTCGACGAGATCGCGCGGCGGCTCGATATCCTTGATCTCGATGCGGGTCATCTTGATGCCCCAGGGCGAGGCCGCGGCGTCGACGACGTGGAGCAGCCGATCGTTGATGTCGTCGCGCTTCGACAGCAATTCGTCGAGGTCCATCGACCCCATCACCGTCCGGATGTTGGTCATGGTCAGGTTGAGGATGGCGTTCTCCAGCCCCTTCACCTCATAGGCGGCCCGCGCCGCGTCGAGCACCTGGTAGAAGACGACGCCGTCCGCGGACACCGTCGCATTATCGCGGGTGATGACCTCCTGGGTCGGCACGTCGAGCACCTGCTCCATCATGCTGATCTTCGCGCCGATGCGATCGATGAAGGGCACGATCAGGTTGAGGCCGGGCGTCAGGGTCCGCGTGTAGCGGCCGAAACGCTCGACGGTGTAGTTGGACCCCTGCGGAATGGTCTTGATCCCGGCAAAGAGCACCAGGATGATGAGCACGACGACGGCGATAACGACCCAATCGAAGCCGAACATTCCGGGGTCCTCCTTATCAATTCAGGCCGCGGCACGCGGCGGGAAGCGCAGTTTAGCGCGGATTGCGCCAAGCCTGCGGCGCTCCGGCACATTCACACCATGATGTATGAAGTCCGTCCTACCGCGGCCACATAAATCGGCGGCTCCTGACGAAAATCCCGCGCCGAAGCGGCGTGTCAGAGCCAGCCGGCGACTTCGCGACGGACGAGGTGTTCAAGCATCCGCATCCCGGGCTCGCTGTCATTGAGACAGGGAATCGCCGCGTAATGTTCGCCACCGTTTTCGCGGAAGGTCTCGCCGCCCCGCATGGCGATCTCCTCCAGCGTCTCCAGGCAGTCGGCCGAAAACCCCGGCATGATCACCGCCAGCCGCTTCATCCCGCCCTTGGCAAGATCGGTCACCGTCTCCTCGAAGTAAGGCTGCAGCCACTCGGCCCGGCCGAATCGTGACTGGAAGCAGATCCTCAACCGGTCTTCCGGCCAGCCAAGCTTCTCGCGCAGGAGCCGCGTGGTCTTGTGACAATGGCAGTGATAGGGGTCGCCCTTGTCGAGATACTCGCGCGGCAACCCGTGAAACGAGGCCAGCACCGTCTCCGGCTCGAAATCGAGCCCGGCGAGGCTCGTGGTCAGCGTCTCGGCCAGCGCGTCGATATAGGCCGGATCGTCATGGTAAGGCGGCAGCGTCCGGACCGCCGGCGGCCAGCGCATCGCCTTCAGCGTATCGAAGGCGGCGTCATTGGCGGTCGCGGTTGTCGCCGCAGCATATTGGGGATAGAGCGGCGCGATCAGAATCCGGTCGCAGCCTTGCGCCTTCATCGCCTCGATCCGCTCGCCGATCGCCGGTTCGCCATAGCGCATCGCCCAGTCGACGACGATCCCGTCGCCGGCCAGCCGCTCCGCCAGCTTCTCCGACTGGCTGCGGGTGATGGTGATCAGCGGCGCCTCGTCCCGCTCCGTATTCCACACAAGCTTGTAGGCATGCGCCGTCTTCGACGGCCGGATCGTCAGGATCACTCCGTTGAGGATCAGCCACCATAGCGGCCGCGCCACCTCGATCACCCGGTGGTCCCACAGGAACTGCTTGAGGTAGCGGCGGACCGACCAGAAATCGGTCCCCGACGGCGATCCGAGATTGGCCAGCAGCACGCCGACGCGGCCAAAGCGGACGGGCGGGTGACCGGCGGGCAGGTGACCGGGGGAGGCAGGTTCGTTCATCGTGCGGGATTCGTCGCTTCTCGGATGTCGATGCTCCTAGCATAGGGTCGCACGGCCGCTAGTCCACGGGGGCGTGACACCGCGTCATAGCCCTGTAAGATTTCGCCATCACACACTGCACATATCCTCCGCCGGTCGCGGAGGCAGCAACCAAGGAGAGGCCGATGAAACCGCTGTTCCGGGCTTTGGGCGCAACCGCCTGGCTGATGCTGTCCGCCGGGCCGTTGCTCGCCGAGGAAGTGACGCTGACCTTCGTCCAGACCAACGACATCGACCGCATGGAGGAAAAGGACGGGCGCGGCGGCTTTGCCCGGCTGGCCGCCGTCATCAATGCCGAGCGGGCCAAGGGGCCGACCTTCTTCATCCATTCCGGCGACACGATCTCGCCGTCCCTGCTCTCCGGCCTTGACCGGGGCGCCCATGTCATCGACATCCTCAACCACATGGGCGTCGACATGATGGTGCCCGGCAACCACGAATTCGACTTCGGCCCCGAGGTCTTCCGGACCCGCCTCGGCGAGGCGACCTTCCCGGTCATTTCCTCGAACCTGACCGAACCCGATGGCACCGCCCCGGCCAACACCATCGACACCAAGGTGATCGACGTCGACGGCGTCAAGGTCGGCTTCTACGGCCTGACCACCGAGGACACGGTCGTCGTGTCCAGCCCCGGCGACATCGCCATCGCCCCGGCCGTCGAGGTCGGCATCGCGAAGGCGGCGGAGCTGCGCGAAGCCGGCGCCGACATCGTCGTCGGCGTCATGCACACCCCGATCGACGACGACATGGCGCTCGCCCGCGCCGGCGCCGGCGACCTCATCCTTACCGGCCACGACGAGCACCTGCTGACCTTCTACAACGGCCGCACGGCGATGACGGAGTCGGAGTCGCAGGCCAATTACGTCACCATCACCCGCATGATCGTCGACAAGGAAGAGACCGACGACGGCGGCTTCGACGTCCACTGGCGGCCCGAATTCGAGATCGTCGACACCGCGACCGTCACGCCCGATCCGGAGATCGCGGCCCTGGTCAAGACCTATACCGACAAGCTGGACGCCGAACTCAAGGTCGGGATCGGCACCACCGCCACCGCCCTCGACAGCCGCCGCGCTGTCGTCCGCGGCGAGGAAGCCGCCATCGGCAACCTGATCGCCGATGCGATGCGCGAAGCGGTCGATGCCGACATCGCCATCACCAACGGCGGCGGCATCCGCGCCGACCGCGAATACGAGCCCGGCACCGAACTGACCCGCGGCGACATCCTCGCCGAGCTCCCCTTCGGCAACAAGACGGTCAAGCTGGAGCTGACCGGCGCCGATATCCGCGCCGCCCTTGAGAATGGCTTCAGCCAGGTCGAGAACGGCGCCGGGCGCTTCCCGCAGGTCTCGGGCCTGACCGTCGAGGTCAGCGTCGGCAGCCCGGCCGGCGAGCGGGTCAGGTCGGTAACGATCGGCGGCGAGCCGCTCGACGATGCGAAGACCTACACGCTGGCCACCAACGACTACATGGCCGGCGGCGGCGATGGCTATACCGCCTTCGGCAATGGCAAGGTCCTGATCACCCCGATCGACGCGACGCTGATGGCTTCGCAGGTGATCGACTTCATCGCCGCGCGCGGCACCGTCGAGCCGAAGGTCGAGGGCCGCATCACCATCCTCTGACAATGCAGACGGCCGGGCGCCCAGATGGCGCTGCCCGGCCGTTCCGCGTCCGGCTCGCCTAGACCACCATGAAGTCGTCGTGCGACAGGCTGAGAGCGGTGCTCACCGCGCCGAAGGCGGTGGTATCGCCGCCGGTCGCATAAGACAGTAGCCCCGTCGCCTTGTCGTAGACGACGACATTCTTCTCCCCGGCATAATCGTCCGCCAGCACGAACTTGGCGTTGCCGAGGTCGCCTTTCTTGCCGATCTTGGGAAAGGCGCTCTTGGCGAGGAGGATCGTGTCCACGCCGGTCTCGAAATCGGTGATGGACGAATTGTTCTTGTCGTCGAGCGTGGCGTCGAAGAGGAAACGGTCCTTGCCGTTGCCGCCGGTCAGCGTATTGGCGCCGACGCCGCCGTTGAGCAGGTCCTTGCCGTTGCCGCCGTCAAGCACGTCGTCGCCCCCGTTGCCCTCGAGCGAATCCTTGCCGTTGTCGCCGGAGACGGAATCGTTGCCGGCCTGGCCCTTCAGCATGTCCTTGCCGTTGCCGCCGAAAATCATGTCGTCGCCGCCGCGCCCCTTGACGGCATCGTTGCCGCGATAGCTGTAGAGCGTGTCGCCGGCCCCCGACCCCGAGAAGGTGTCCGCCTTGGAGAAAAGCTTGGGCTCGAAGTTGCCCTGGAAGAAGGTGTCGGTCTTGCTCGTCTTGAGGTCGAGCTTGGTCATCTTGTAGGCCAGCGACCCGTCCTGCTCGACGACGATCCGGGTGACGTATCCGTTCTTGCCCTTGATCTCGACGGAGATGCTCGTCGACCCGATTGGAGTCATGCTCAACTGGTAGAGATCGCTCGTGTCGATCGCCTGTCGCGCAACAAGCTTGACCATAAGTTTTCCTCCGCATCGAGATTGTCAGGGAACTCCGGGCGCTTTCAGCCGAAAGTCGTCCCGGATGAGGGGCACCGAACCATTGACGGCGGGCAAAGTCTGCATCTGACTCCCCCGCCGTCAAGTCGGCCCGGCCGCCACGCCTCACCCCTGGACGACCAGGACCAGTCCGACCAGTGCCAACCCCGCCGCCCCGATGCTGGCGACGCTCCGCACGCTGTTCCAGAAGGTCCAGTGGGGCAGGTAGCGCGCCTTCCAGAAATCCACCGCCGCGGCCGAGCGGAAGTCGAGCGACTCGAGGAGGTTGTTGAGCGGCACATTGAACGCCACCGTCACGCCGAAGACGCCGAGGAGATAGAGCCCGGCCGCCCCCCCGATCAGCACCGCCCCGATCCCCGCAAGGTGGGAATAGGTGTAGACGATGATGCCGGCCGAGACGACGGCCATGCCGAGGAACAGGGTCATGAAGACCCAGCGGAAGACCTCGCGATTGATCGACTGCATGACCTCGATGCCGGCCGGCGACTGCGCGGTCGCGAGCGAGCGCATGATGAAGTCCGAGAACGCCAGGAAGACGCCGCCGACCAGCGCGAAGGCGATGATCGAGAATTGACTGAGGATGAGAAACCAGGTCGACATGTTCTTTGCCTTTTCCAAGTGTGAAGTGGTGTTGTGAGGGATAGCCGCCGCGTTGGCGGTGCTGCCGCCCGCCGCGCTAGGCGGTTGTCCGGTAGCGCGACAGGGCGAGCAGGCTGACCGCCGCGATGGCGAGTTCGAACGCGCCGGCCCAGATGAGCCCGCTGTCCGGCCACCCGTCCATGGCGACGCCCGCGAGGCGGGACAGCCCGTAGGACAGGAAGACCGCAGCCGCGATCACGATCGAGGCGAAGGTGAACCTCGGCACGACCAGTCCCGCCAGCATCAGCAACCCCGTAGTCAGAAGGGCGCCGCCCGAGGCCCTGATGTCGCTCCCCAGGTTTGCATCGCTGCCGAGTTCGATTCCGTAGGTCGCGTAAAAGGCAGCCGGCACGAGGAGGATGGCGCCGCCGATGGCGATCGCCGTTACCCCGCTCAGCGACAGCGCGAGCTTGACCAGTCTTGCGTTCTTCATCGTCTTTCCTTTCATGTCTTGAGGGCCCGAAGCGCATCGCTCCGGGTGGTCACGCCGCCTTGCGCCACGCGCCCTGCGCGGCCGCGGCCTGGGCGAAATCGGTGAAATCGCGCGGCGCGCGACCCAGCGCCCGCTGCACGCCGTCGCCAAGCGACTCGTTGCGCCCGTCGAGAACCTCGCGGCTGATGGCGGTGAAGACGTCGGCGACAAAGGTGCCGCCGGCCTCGGTCATCGCCGCGTGAAACGCGTCGAAGGTGATCGGCATGTAGCGGACCGGCCGTCCGGTGGCGGCGGCAAGCTCGGCCGCCATCTCGTCGAAGCCGAGGAGCCGCGGCCCGGTGACTTCGTAGAACTGCCGGGAGTGGCGGTCCTCCGTCAGCGCCGCGACCGCCACGTCGGCGATATCGTCGACATCGACGATCGGCTCCCGCACCGTGCCGGCCGGCACGGCAACAATGCCGTCGAGGACCTGGTCGCGGAGATACCCCTCGCTGAAATTCTGGGCGAACCACGAGGCCCGCACCAGCGTGTAGTCGAGGCCGCTCTTCGCGACGATCGCCTCGGCCGCCTGGGCGTGGCTTTCGCCGCGACCGGACAACAGCACCAGCCGCTTCACCCCGGCTTCGGCCGCCACCTTGGTCAGCGCCTCGATCTTCTCGGACGCGCCGGGAAAGGCGAGGTCGGGAAAGTAGGAGACGTAGGCGGAGGAGACGCCGTCGAGCGCCGCCGCCCAGGTCTCCGGGGCTTCCCAGTCGAAGGGAATGGCCGCCTTGCGGGAGCCGTGGCGAACCGAAAAGCCGCGTTCGGCCAGGATGGCGGCGATGCGGGATCCGGTCTTGCCGGTCGATCCGATGACGAGAATGGTCTGGTTCTGCATGGTCTTTCTCCTTTGGTTTCGCGGGAGGAAGGCCAATCGCTCGGAGCCGTCTTCCCTTTCACTTGACACTGTGTCAAGTTGCGAGGCGTTCAATAGGAGTTGCTTTACACCGTGTCAAGTGGAAATCCCGAAACTCGAAAAAGAATCCTCGATTCCGCGTGGAAGCTCCTCGAGGCGGCCCAGGGCCGCGAGGTGCGGATGACGGATATCGCCAGGGAAGCCGGCGTCAGCCGGCAGGCGCTCTACCTGCATTTTCCGGCGCGGTCGGACCTGCTGGTGGCGACGACGCTGCACATCGACGAGGTAAAGGATGTCGATGCGCGGCTGGTCCGCAGCCGTTCGGCCAGGACCGGCATCGAGCGCCTCGACGCCTTCATCGACGCCTGGGGCAACTACATCCCCGAGATCTACGGGGTCGGGAAGGCGCTGATGATCATGGGCGAATCCGACGAAGGCGCGAAGGACGCCTGGGCCGGCCGGATGGGCGCCGTGCGCCACGGCTGCCACGCCGCCATCGACGCCCTCGACCGCGACGGCCGGCTGACGGCCGAGCATTCGGTCGAGCGGGCGACCGATATCCTCTGGACCCTGCTTTCGGTGCGCAACTGGGAGCACCTGACGATCGACTGCGGCTGGTCGCAGTCGCTCTATATCGAAAAGGTAAGCGCCATGGCGCGACGGCTTCTCGTCGCCGATGGTATCGATGGCTGAGACGCGGGCCGGCCTGGCAAGGCCCGCAGCCGTCGCTCAGCCCATGCCGTCGATGATCTCGCGGTGACCATCGAAAATCGCCCGGGCGATCTCCGGGTCGGGTTCTGTCGACCAGACGTCGTGCTGGTGGCTGCCGCCCAGCACGATCCCGTCGCTCCGCGGAAACATGTAGAGGTCGCGCGCGCCATCGAGATAGCAATAGTCGACCGTCTGCTGCGGCAGCAGGAGGGTGAGTTGCCCCTTCACCGGCGTAAGCTCGGCGTCGCCGAACAGGGCCTTCGCCCCCAGCCCGGTGCAATTGAAAACCAGCGGCTCGGCCAGCCCGCCGATATCCTCGACCGACGCGAAGGCCCGCACCTTGACCGCCGCACCCCGCCCGATGACCTCGTCGAGCAGCCGCGGCATGAAGACATTCGTCTCGGCGAACAGCGTCGGAAAGCTGGCGGCGTATCGGGTCGGGAACGGATGCTGCCCCGGCTCGTAGGCGGTCAGCGGATAGAGTTCCGGTGTCACCGCGAAGTCCGGCGGTTGTTCCGGCCGCTCGTCGCCGAGCAGGAAGAAATCGATCCACTTGACCCCGTAGGATCGTCCGACGAAGGGCTGGAAATATCGATGGGCGAACCGCGCCGCTTCCTGGAGCCTGGCCCGGAAAGGTCCTTCGAGCTCGTCCGTGTCGGCAATCGACGTGACGCCGAAGACGCCGGCCGCGACATTCGAGGTGGTGTCGGGCGGCAGCGCCTTCGCGTAGACCGCGACATCGAAGCCATGGTCCTGCAGCAGCCGGGCGGTGGTCAGGCCGATGACGCCCGCGCCGATCACCGCAGCGGTCCGGTGCGGCGTCGCCAGCGCAAGGTCGAGCGCCATCTTCGCCGTCCCCCATGACAGGGTTATCCCGCAGCCGCCATGCCCGTAATTGTGGATGATCGTCTTGTCGCCGCGTTGCTCGGCGCGGACGACGAATCCCGACGGCCGGAATGGACGGAGACCAGCGACCTGTCGGATGATGCGATTGGTGGCGATGTCGACCTTGCCAAGCTTGCCCAGCGGCCGCGTCGCGACAACCGACTCCTGGCCGATCACCGGCTGGACGCCGAGCGCGCCACCGGCCAGCGCCAGGGCGCCGGTCGTCACAAATGCGCGACGATTGATCGGTGAGCGTGTCAAGTCTGCTTCCCCGCCTGTCGTGCTCCTCGCCGCGACCGGCGGCCACCAACCCTCATTCCGCCGCCTCAGCCACTGGCGCGCGACCGGCGACAAAAGCCGCCCGTCGCCGCGCCGCCTCGGGCGCGACCGTCGCGGCGGCTTCCTGCCGCACCGGGCCGTAGCCGCGGATCTTTTCGGGATACTGGGCCAGAGCCACCGCCGCGCCGTAGTTGCCGGGCGTGACCTGCCCGGCGATCAGCGCAAGCGTCTCGCGGTAGTCGGCCAGCAGTTGCCGTTCCAGCCGCCGGTCGGCGGAATAACGGAAGGGATCGAACGGCGTGCCGCGCAGGCGCCTGAAGCGCGCCAGCCACCGGAAGCCGGTCCGCATCCATGGGCCGAAGCTGGACTTCACCGGCCGTCCGGTCTCCGGATCGGTCTGCGCCAGCAGCGGCGGCGCCAGGTGGAATTCAAGCTTGTCCCACGACGCGAAGTCGCGGCGGAGCTGGCGCTCGAAGGACGTGTCGGTGAACAGCCGCGCCACCTCATACTCGTCCTTCATCGCCATCAGCTTGAAGAGATTGCGCGCGGCGGCGGCGGAGAGATCGTCCCGCCCCGGCGACGCCTTGCGCTCGGCCTGCCGGATCGCCCCGATCGCCTCGGCAAAGCGCTTGGCATAGGCTGCGTTCTGGTAGGCGGTGAGGAACTGGACGCGACGCTCGACGATGGCGTCGAGGCTTTGCCGGCCGGGTTCCGTCGGCCGCCCGCCAAGCCGGTCGGACGCCTCGGCGACCGCGACGGGGTCGATCGCCGCCCGGCGCCCCCAGGCCAGCGCCGCCTTGTTCATCGCCACGTCGACGCCGTTCAGTTCGATCGCCCGCTCGATCGATGCCGGCGACAGCGGGATCGCGCCGGACTGCAGCGCCAGCCCCAGCATGAACATGTTGGTGGCGATCGCGTCGCCGAGCAGCGCGGTGGCGGTGCGGGTCGCCTCGATCGTTCGCGTATTGCCCTCGCCCGCCCGCTCGGCGATCGACTGGAGCAGCCGGCGCGTCGGCAGCGTGAAGTCGGCGTCGTGGGTGAATTCCCCGGGATAGGTCTCGTGGCTGTTGACGAAGGCGCGGGTGCGGCCGGGGTTGATCGCCGCGAGCGACCGCGCCGAGCCGGCGACCACCATGTCGCAGGCGAGCAGCGTATCGGCGCCCCCGGCGGCGACCCGGATCGCGCTGATCCCGGCCGGCGTCGCGGCAATGCGGATATGGCTGGTCACCGGCCCGCCCTTCTGGGCAAGCCCCGCCATGTCGATCGCCCCGACGCCCTTGCCCTCGAGGTGCGCCGCCATCGCGATCAGCGCGCCGATGGTCACCACGCCGGTGCCGCCGACCCCGGTGACGAGGATCGCGTAATCGCCGTCAAGCGTCGGCAGGACCGGCTCCGGCAGGTCGAAGCCGGTCTCGGTGCTGCGCTCATGCGGCCGCGCGCCGTGGATGGTGACGAAGCTCGGGCAGAAGCCCTTGAGGCAGGACATGTCCTTGTTGCAGGAGGACTGGTCGATTGCCCGTTTGCGGCCGAACTCGGTTTCGAGCGGCGTGATCGCGACGCAGTTCGACTGGACGCCGCAGTCGCCGCACCCCTCGCAGACCAGCTCGTTGATCACCACCCGGCGGTCGGGATCGGCGAGCTTGCCGCGCTTGCGCCGCCGGCGCTTTTCGGCGGCGCAGGTCTGGTCGTAGATCAGAACCGACAGACCGTCGGTCGCCGCCAGTTCCTTCTGCGCCGTGTCGAGATCGTCGCGATGGAGGATGGTCGTGCCCGGCGGCCACATGCCGTTCACCGGGTAGCGCTCCGGCTCTTCCGAAACGATGATGATCCGCCCGGCACCCTCTGCCCGAACCTCGGCGGCAAGCCGGTCGACGCTCATTTCGCCGTCGACCTTCTGGCCACCGGTCAGCGCCACCGCGTCGTTGACATAGATGCGGTAGGTGATGTTGACGCCGGAAATCGCCGCGGCGCGGATCGCCAGGCTGCCCGAATGATTGTAGGTGCCGTCGCCGATATTCTGGAAGACATGGCGGCGGGTCGAGAACGGCGCCTCGCCGACCCAGTTGGCGCCCTCCGCGCCCATCTGGGTATAGCCCTCGGTCGACCGGTCCATCCGCTGGACCATGTAGTGGCAGCCGATCCCGGCATAGGCCCGCGACCCCTCCGGCACCACGGTCGAGGTGTTGTAGGGGCAGCCAGGGCAGAAGTAGAAACCGCGGCTGGCGATGTCGCGCCCTTCCGACAGGCGCGCCTCGGCCGCCTTGAGGCTGGCCAGCTTGCGGTCGACCTGCATGTCCTGGAATTTTTCCATGACCCGGTCGCCGATGGCGATGGCGATCTGGTTGGAATCGAGCGCTCCCTTCGACGGCAGCAGCCATTCGCCGGCCTCGTCGCGCTTGCCGACGACGACCGGCTGGTTTCGCGTCCCGTAGAGGATCTCCTTGACCTGGGCCTCGATCAGGCCGCGCTTCTCCTCGACGACGATGATCTTTTCCAGCCGCTGGCCGAAGTGGCGGATGGTGTTGGGTTCCAGCGGCCAGGTGCAGGCCAGCTTGAGCAGCTTGATGCCATGCGCCGCCGCCCGCGCCTCGTCGATGCCGAGGTCGTCCAGCGCCTGCCGGGTATCGAGGTAGCTCTTGCCGGCGGTGATGATCCCCAGTCGCGGCTCGCGTCCGCCGGAGAGCACCAGCCGGTCCGGCACGTTGACCCGCAGGAAGGCGAGCGCCGCGGCGATCTTGCTTTCATGCAGCCGCTCTTCCTGCGCCAGCGGCGGATCGCCCGGACGGATGCCCAGCCCCCCCGCCGGCATCCGGTAGGCGCCCGGAATGACCGTCGTCACCCGGTCGAGCGAGCCGTCGACGGTCGCGGTCGACTCGACCGTGTCCTTGACGCATTTCAGCCCGACCCACAGGCCGGTGAACCGCGACATGGCGATGCCGAACAACCCGTAGTCGAGAATTTCCTGCACACCCGCCGGCGACAGGATCGGGATCATCGCATCGACGAAGGCGTATTCGGATTGGTGGGCGGTGGTCGATGATTCACAGGTATGGTCGTCGCCCATCAGCGCCAGCACCCCGCCCCAGGGTGACACACCGGCCAGATTCGCGTGTTTCAGGGCGTCTCCGGAGCGATCCACACCCGGTCCCTTGCCGTACCAGATGCCGAAAACCCCGTCGAAACGGCCCTCCCCGCGCATCTCCGCCTGCTGCGTCCCCCACAGCGCAGTCGCCGCCAGATCCTCGTTGACGGCCGGCTGGAAGACGATGTCGGTCGGCGCTAACACATTGGCAGCGCGGGCAAATTGCTGGTCGAGCCCACCCAGCGGCGAACCCCGGTAGCCGGTCACATAACCCGCGGTATTCTTCCCCATTCGCCGGTCGCGCGCCTGCTGCATCAGCGCCAGCCGCACGATCGCTTGAGTCCCGGTCAGAAGAATCCGGCTCCTGCCAAGATCGTATTTATCTCCAAGGGAAACGGCCGCGAGAGCCATCGATCCTCC
The DNA here is from genome assembly GCF_900104485.1 of Bauldia litoralis. GTDB lineage: Bacteria > Pseudomonadota > Alphaproteobacteria > Rhizobiales > Kaistiaceae > Bauldia > Bauldia litoralis. The sequence goes on from NZ_FMXQ01000001.1 coordinate 180,839, forward strand.
GTCCGCCGGGCACCGGCGGAGCCATGATGACGGCCTTGGCGGAAAGGTTCAATCGCTGGTCTTCGATGGCGAAGTCCGGGCACGGCGGAAGGCGGTCAATCGTCGTCGACGTGCTCCGGCTTGCCCTTCCGTTTCGTCTCGGCGAAGTCCTCCAGCTGAGCCTCGCTCATCGAGTCATACATCTCGCGCGACGCGCCCTGGAGGTCGCCAACCTTGGTGTCTCCTCGTTTCGCCGACAGCGCGGCTCCCGCCGCCTTCTGCTGGGCCTTGGATTTCGCAGGCATCCCTGTTCTCCTCGTTCACGGCCGGTTGCCATTCGATAATGCCCGGCCGGCGCTGCCGGTTCCTCACCGCCACGGACGCTTGCCAAGCGCCTGTAACCAGCGCAGGCTCTGGCAAAAGTTGGCGGCGAAAAACGCCCCGGGGGAAGTACTGAATGGGAGTCCTGCTGGCGATCAGCCGCACGATCGACGCGATCACGACCTTTGTTGGCCGCTCGGTGTCCTGGCTGATCCTCGTCGCCGTTCTGGTCAGCGCCGGCAACGCCGCGATCCGCAAGGCCTTCGACATGTCGTCGAACGCCTTCCTCGAACTGCAATGGTACCTGTTCGGCGCGGTTTTCATGCTGGCCGCCGCCTACACGCTGCTCCGCAACGAGCACATCCGCATCGATGTCGTCTCGGCGACCTTCTCGAAGCGGACGCGCGACTGGATCGACCTCGTCTGCCACGTCCTCTTCCTGTCGCCATTCGTCTTCCTGATGGCGTATCTCTCGCTGCCCTTCTTCCTGCTCTCCTTCCGGTCCGGGGAGAATTCGCCCAATGCCAGCGGCCTGATCCTCTGGCCTGCCAAGTTCCTGGTGCTTGCCGGGTTCGTGCTGCTCTGCGCCCAGGCCATTTCGGAGATCATCAAGCGGAGCCTGATCCTTGCCGGGCGGATGCCCGACGACACGCCGTCGCACGCGTTGCCAGTGCCGATCGTCGAGATGGAAGACCCCGAGACCATGCGGCGCCTGCCCGGCCGTGACGAGCGGCCCGGCGCATGATCGATCTCATCGCCCACAACCTCGCGCCGATCATGTTCATCTCCGTGATGGCGATGCTGCTCCTCGGCTATCCGGTCGCCTTCACCCTCGCCGCAGGCGGCCTGATCTTCTTCGTAGTCGGCGTCGAACTGGCTGAACTCGCGCCGGACCAGATCACCCTGTTCTGGCCGCTCCTCCAGGCCAATCCCGAGCGCGTCTTCGGGGTCATGAGCAACGACACCCTGCTCGCCATTCCCTTCTTCACCTTCATGGGGATCATCCTCGAACGGTCGCGCATGGCCGAGGATCTCCTCGACACCATCGGCCAGCTCTTCGGCTCCGTCCGCGGCGGACTGGCCTATGCGGCGATCCTGGTCGGCGCGCTCCTTGCCGCCACCACCGGCGTCGTCGCCGCCTCGGTGATCGCCATGGGCCTGATCTCCCTGCCGATCATGATGCGCTACGGCTACAACAGCCGCGTCGCCGCCGGCACCATCGCAGCCGCCGGCACGCTGGCCCAGGTGATCCCGCCATCGCTTGTGCTGATCGTCATGGCCGACCAGCTCGGCCGGTCGGTCGGCGACATGTATGTCGGCGCCGTCTATCCCGGCCTGCTGCTGGTGGCGCTCTACTGCGTCTACGTCTTCATCGTCACGATTCTGCGGCCTGGGGCAGCCCCGGCCCTGCCTAAGGAAGCGCGGACCCTCGGCGGCGGCGTCACGTCGGTGGTCGCAGCGCTACTCGTCGCGGTGGCGCTTTACACCATCGCCTATACCTTCGTCTTCTCCGACCTTCGCTACGAGGTCCGCCTCGTCTGGTCCGCGGTCATCGCGACACTGGCGGTCTACGGTTTCAGCCTCGCCAATCGCCATTTCGGCTTCGGCCTGCTCTCGAGGCTGGCCGAGCAGGTGATCATCGTGCTGATCCCGCCGCTGGCGTTGATCTTCCTGGTCCTCGGCACGATCTTTCTCGGCATCGCGACCCCGACCGAGGGCGGTGCGATGGGCGCCACCGGCGCGCTTGTCCTCGCCTTCGCCAAGCGGCGGCTCGACCTGTCGACCCTCAAACAGGCGCTCGACTCGACCACCAAACTCTCCGCCTTCGTCATGTTCATCCTGATCGGCGCGCGCGTCTTCGGGCTCACCTTCTACGGCGTCAACGGCAACATATGGGTCGAGGAACTGCTGCTCGCCCTGCCGGGCGGCGAATACGGCTTTCTCATCGCCGTCACCATCCTGGTCTTCATCCTCGGCTGCTTCCTCGATTTCTTCGAGATCGCCTTCATCCTCGTGCCGCTGCTGGCGCCGGTCGCCGACAAGCTCGGCATCGACCTCGTCTGGTTCGGCATCATTCTCGGGCTCAACCTCCAGGCCTCGTTCCTGACGCCGCCCTTCGGCTTCGCGCTGTTCTACCTGCGCTCGGTCGCGCCGCCGCGACCGTGGCTGGACGCCGTCTCGGGCCGAACGCTTCCGGGCATCAAGACGACCGAGATCTATCGCGGCGCCTTGCCCTTCATCGGGATCCAGATCCTGATGATCGCCATCGTCATCGCCTACCCGCCGATCGTCACCCACTACAAGGACGAAGCAACGACGGTCGATCCAGGCGATGTCGAGTTCGAACTGCCGCCGCTGGGCGGAAGCGGCGGCGGACTGGAGGGCCCGCCCGGCGGGCTGCAGTTGCCAGACCTTGGCATGCCGCCGCCGGGCCTTGGCCAACCACCCGACGAAGGTGACTCCGCGGAGCCCGCGGAGGCCCCGGCTTTCGACCTTTCACAGCCGCCGAGCTTCGACTGACGCTGTGTCGGCACGTCAATCCCCGTCGATGTCGAGCACCATGTAGCGCGCGTCCGCGCCATAACTCGCGAGCTTGCCCGGCGCGATGCGAGCGCTGGAGTCGTGAAATCCGAACGCCTGCCAATACGCTTCGCCGATCACCGAGACCAGCGACACCGACCGCAGGCCGGCCTGCCCGGCCCGGTCGACCAGCGCTTCGATCGCAGCCCGCGCTAGGCCACGACCCCGCAGGTCGGGCAGCAGCGAAATATCGTGCAGGTAGTAGGTGTCGGCGTCGGCCGGTATCGCCCCAAGTAGGCGGTTCAACGACGGCGGTTGGCCGAGCATCCACGGGTGACTGAGGACGTAGCCCCCGGGCGCGCCATTGGCGGCGACCTGCACCCCTTGGGGGTGGAGCGCGAGTCGCTCGCCAAAGATGGCGGGATCCTCGGGGTAGTCGGGATGGACGATGTCCGCGATCCGGATCATCGCCGCGAGGTCGTCCGCTCCGGCCGGACGCCAATGGTAGTCCGTCGCCATGGCCGAAACCGTCATCCCCGCGACAGAGCGCCTGCCCGGAAGAGCCCCGGGACGGAAGCCCCGGAGCCGATCGTCAGGACATCCTGAGCCCTACAGCTTGTCCGCCCGCTGCTGCAGCATCATGAAGGTGTCGTAGGTGTATTCAGACAACTGAGCCCACAGGTAGGCGTCCTTCCGGAAGGCGACCTGATCGTCATAGATCTTCTTGAAGGTCGGGTTCACCGCGTTGATCTCGGCATAGGTTTCCTCCGCCGCGTCGAAGCAGGCTGAGAGGATCTCCTGGTTGAAGGGGCGAAGCTGGGCGCCTTCGGCGACCAGTTGCCGGAGCGCTCCCGGGTTCTTGTAGTCGTAGCTCGCCATCATGTCCGAGTTGGCCGCCTGCGCGGCCGCGGTCAGGATCGACTTGTAGGACTCCGGCAGTTCGTTCCACTTGTCGAGATTGACGAGCGCGTGGAGCACCGGACCGCCTTCCCACCAGCCGGGGTAATAGTAGTACTTGGCGACCTTGTAGAAGCCGAGCTTCAGGTCGTCATAGGGACCGACCCACTCGGTTGCATCGATGGTGCCTTTTTCGAGAGCGGGATAGATGTCGCCGCCGGCGATCTGCTGCGGCACGACGCCGAGCTTCTCGATGATCTTGCCGCCCATTCCGCCGATGCGCATCTTGAGGCCCTTGAGGTCTTCAAGGCCGTTGATCTCCTTGCGGAACCACCCGCCCATCTGGGCGCCGGTGTTGCCACAGGGCAGCCCGTAAAGCCCCTGGGTGGCGAAGAATTCGTTCATCAGGGTATTGCCGTTGCCGTAGTAGAACCAGGCGTTCTGCTGGCGGGCATTGAGGCCAAAGGGAATCGCGGTCCCCAGCGCATAGGTCGGGTCCTTGCCCCAGAAATAGTAGGTGGCGGTATGCGCCATCTCGACGGTACCGGCGGTCACGGCATCGGCCGCCTGCAGGCCGCCGACGATCTCGCCGCCCGCGAAGACCTGGATGGTAAAATTGCCGTCGGTCCCTTCGCTGACATACCTCGCCATGGTCTCCGCGGCGCCGAAGATCGTGTCGAGCGCCTTGGGGAATGACGATGTCAGTCGCCAGGTGATCTTTGGCTGGGATTGGGCAATGGCCGGCGCGGCAAGCGTCGAGGCGCCGACAGCGGCCGCCCCTGTTGCCATGCCCGCCTTCTTGATAAAGGAACGACGATCCATGATTTTGTTTCTCCTCCACGGTCGGTCCGGAAGCCAGCGTGCCCCGGCCGTAGGCAAGCAAGAGTAGGTTTTGCAAAATCTGTCAACTGACCGACACGGAGCGCCGAAGTTGCCGGACACCCCCCAAGCACCGCTCATCGGCGTCCCGGCCGACGTCAAGGAAATCGACGGCTATCGCTGGCACGCTGCGGCCGAGCCCTATCTCCGCGCCATCGTCAGCGGATTTGGCGGAGTGCCGCTGATCCTGCCGTCGATGGCCGACGCCATCGACCCGGGCAGCTTCCTCGACCGGATAGATGGGGTGTTGCTGACCGGCAGCCGCAGCAACGTCCATCCCGAACGCTACGGGCAGCAGGCCGACCCGGCCTCCGAGCCCTATGACCCGGCCCGCGACGCCGCCAGCTTCGGCCTGATCGCGGCGGCGCTGCGCAAGGGGGTTCCGCTCTTCGCCATCTGCCGCGGCATGCAGGAACTGAATGTCGCACTTGGCGGCACGCTGATCTCCGAACTTCAGGAACGGGAAGGACGGCACGATCATCGCGCGCCGGTCTCCGACATCCAGGCCGAGCGGTTCGCCATTCATCAGGATGTGGCGATCGCGGCCGATGGCCAACTGGCCGGCGTCCTCGGCCCCGGCACCATTCGCGTCAACTCGCTGCACCGGCAGGGGATCGGCGATCTCGCGCCGGGCCTCGCGGTCGAGGCGCTCGCGCCCGATGGCACGATCGAGGCGGTGCGGGTCGTCGGCGCGCCGGGCTTTGCCATCGGCGTCCAGTGGCATCCGGAATACTGGGTCAAAAGTGACGCGCCTTCGGCGAAACTCTTCGCGGCCTTTGGCGAAGCGGTCAGGGCGCATATGGCTGCCCGGACGTCGCCTGCGACCGCGGCGGAGTAGCTAGCTGGCGAATTGCGTCGACAGGGCGCCGCCGAGCAGCAGGAGCCCAAGCAGCAACACGAGCAGGGCGCCGAGAATCTCGACCCCGCGCAGCATCCAGCGCCCGGCGCCGCTCTCCGCTCCCGCCAGCCGCAGGGCAAGGCCCTTGGCCGATACGGCGAGCGTCGCCAGCGCCGCGACGGTGATCCCGGTGCCGAGCGCCATGACGAAGGTCGCGGCGACGCCGGCCATGAACAGGCCCTGGGACAGCGCGAAGACGAGGATGATGATCGCACCCGAGCAGGGCCGGATGCCGACGCTGAGCACCGCCGACCAGGCGCGCGCCAGCGGGTTGCGGTGCAGCGGCCTCGGCCCTGACTGAACGGCGGGGGCATGGGCATGCGCCTCGCCATGGCCGTGATGGTCGTGTCCATGGTCGTGGCCATGGTGGTGATGTCCGTCCCCGACTGGCCCGTGATGATGGTGGTGGTGATGGTGCCCGCCGCCAATGGTCTTCGACCACAAGAGCCAGGCGCCGACCGCGACGATCAGCGCATAGCTGCCGATTTCCAGCCAGTCGGTCGCCACCGTCATGGTTTGCGCCGTGACGTTGAGGATCGCCGCCGCGATCCCGACCACGACGACAGCCGTCACCGCCTGTACGAAAGCGGAGGCGAAGGCGATGATAACGCCGCGCCGGGCCGTTTCGCCCGACGCCACGACATAGGAGCTGATCACCACCTTGCCGTGCCCCGGCCCGGCGGCGTGGAAAATGCCGTAGAGGAAGCTCAGTCCCAGCAACGCCCAGACCGCGGCGCCGCTGTCCTTGAAGGCCGAAAGGGCCGCGGTCAGGCTCTGGTAGAATTCGCGTTGTCGCTGGGCGATCCAGAGGAAGACGGGACCGAGTGGACCGCCGAAGCTGCCACCGCCGGTATCCGGCGTCCCGACCCCGAAGGGAGATTGGGCGGCCGAAGCATCCAGCGCGAACAGGCAGACCGCCGCGACGGCGACCAGTGCCAGATGGCGTCGCTTCACTTGCAGGCGACCCTGATCAGGCTGGCGAGATCGGCTGCCGCGTCCTGCAACTCCGGCGGCAGGTCACGCTGGTCGGCCGGAAGGCTGCCGAGTATCGTCATCGTCTGCGCATCGATCTCGCCCGGCTGCTGGTAGGTGGCGTCGCATCCGGCCGGCGCATCGACCAGCCCGACCGGCGCGTCCGGGACGAAGTTGAAGGCGACGTAATATTCCGGGTCGAAGATCTCCAGCGTCGTGTCCGGGCCGACGGCGAGCGGCGCGCCGAGCGGCAGGGTGTAGAACAGCGTCAGCCGGCCATCGTAGAATTCGAGCCAGTATTCGTCCGGCGGCGAGAAGGTCGCCTCTTCCTTGCCTGCCGCGAGATAGGTGAAGAAGCCGAATTCCTGCAGGGATTCGACATTGACCTTGGCGAGCGGCGCGAGTTCCTCGTCGGTCAATGTGCCGTCGCCGTCCCCGTCCAGGCCCTGGATCGCGAAGGCAGTGAACGCCTCGTCGAATTGCCAGATGTTGCGGATCGCAGCCATCTTGCCGTCAACGTTGAAAACAATCTCCGCCCGCGCGTCGACGATGATGTGCGGATGCGCGGTCGCGCCCGCTCCGCTGGCGACGAGGATCGCTATGGCAATGGCGCTGTTTGCAAATCGCATCCGGATACTCCCCCTTCCTTCAGGCCAAGACACTGCGGCAGCATGGAGGCAGCCTGTCCTTTTTCCGCCTGACGAATGTCATTTCGCCATCATCCGGGCTTCGGCATCGGCAAGCGCCTCCTCGAGTTCGGCAAGCCACGCCACGTCTTCGCCCCTTGTCTCCCGCGCCTCGCGAATGAGCCGCAGGTTGCGCGCCGTGGTCGCTGGCTCCCACGGTTCCCGCACCAGCGCCAGCGCCGTCGCCGCGGCCTCCTCCGCCGCTTCCTCGTCCCGGGCGAGCACCGCCAGCTCGAGCAGCGTCGCGTGATCCCAATAGTCGCCGGCACTGCCGCCGTCGCGCGTGGCGCGCTGGTTTGCCGCGTAGCGCACCACCGGCAGGAGCGCCTCCAGCCCGGGATCGGGCTTGTCCTGGATCTCCATCAGGGTGACGACGTTGATGCCCGGATAGGGATCGCGCCAGTCGGCCTCGAAGCCGGCGCGATAGGTCTCGATGGCGCGTTTCAGATAGCCACGTGCCGGGATCCGCTGACCATCCGCCTTCGCCTTTTCCCACAGGTCCTTGTAGACCCGCCCGAGCAGCCCGTTGGTCTCGCTGTTCGGGCCGAATTCCCGGATCACCTCGACGAGCACCTTCTCCGCCTCGTCCGATCGCCCGAGGCGATTGAGCGCAAAGCCGAGTTGCTCGCGCACCATGCGGGCATGCTGCAACTCCTTCGGCATGCGGGCATGGAGCGCGACCATCTCCTGGCAGCCCTCCGCCGTGCCGACGGCGCGGAAGGAAAGCAGCATGTCGACGATGATCCCTGCCTCGACGTTGCGAAGCTCGGCCAGCCGCGGGTCGGCGGCGACGGCCCGCACCGCATCCACACCCTGCCTGCGCGCGACCTCCAGCGCATCGCGGTATTCCCTGGCGATGGCGACGCGGTCGCGAAAGATGTCGGTCTTCGCGTGGTCGACCTCGATGCGTGGCATGCCGTCGATCATCTGGAACAGCGGGCTGTCGTCGTGGGTGTTTTCGTTGGCGGTGCGGAGCCGCTGGGCGATCATCGCGCTGTCGCCCTCGCCGTCGACGACACCGCCATTCGCATCGAGCCGGTAAGGCGCGCCGCGCTGCTGAGCGATGTCGAAGGGCAGCGTCGTGTTCTCGGCGAAGATGATCACCGTGCTGTGCGGCCGCAGCGCGTGCCGAATGCCGAGCTCGTAGTAGACGTTGGGGTTGGCGCCGGTGACATCGGCGATCGCGTATTCGCACAGCATCAGCCGCTCGAACATCGGCTTATGGATGGTCCCGCCGATCTCTTCCTGGTCGGCCCGGATCGGCTCCATTCCCGCCGCTTCGACGCCGGGCCTGATGATCTGGTTATAGACCGCGTCGAAGTCGATGATCCGCCCGGTTCCTTCCGGCTTTCGCCCGAATGGCATCAGCACGAAACAGAGCGGCTTCATAGCCTCACCCTCGGATTGGCGCCCTAGACGGCGTCCAGCAGTCGCCTTGCCAGCGCGATCAGCGCCCGGTCACGACCCGGCGGTCCGATCAGCGACAGCCCCAGCGGACACCCGTCGACAATCGCCATCGGCAGGGACAATTGTGGCACACCGGCGAGCCCCGCGGTGCACATCATCGACAGGGCCCGGGAGCGAAACGCCTCGAGCGCCGCGTCGTCCGACTTCAGCGGGGGAGCGATAGTCGGGAAAGTGGGCAGGACGATGAACCCGTCGTCACCGAGGATGCCGTGAATGCGCTCGCGAATGGATGCGCGGTTCGCGGCCGCCGCCTCGTAGTCTGATTGCGACACCCGGCTGCCGGCCTCGAACCGGCCGCGCACGGCGTCCATCAGCCTGGGCTTGCTGCCCTCGATCCACGGCCCGTGATGTCGCCACGCCTCGAACCCCTGGGTGGTGCGGAAGACCGCCTGCCACGCTTCGAGACCTTCGGGCGCCAGCGTCACCGACTCGCGACCGTCGGACAAGGCCGCCAGTTGCTCCACCACCGGGCGCAGGGCCGCCGCCGGCTCGTCGCCAAGCAGGCAGGCGAAGGCATCGTCGGCAACGATCATCCGCGACAGCGCCGGGCCCTCGGCATCGTCGCCAAGGAGAACGGCGCCGACCCGGTCATAGGTATCGATGTCGCGGGTGAACCAGCCGACCGTATCGAGGCTCTCGGCGAGCGGCATGGTGCCGCCGATCGCGATCCGGCCATAGGTCGGTCGCAGTCCGATGATGCCGCAGAAGGACGCCGGTCCGCGCACGGATCCGCCGGTATCGCTGCCCAGCGCGAAGTCGACGAGACCGGCGGCCACCGCGGCAGCCGAACCCGACGACGAACCGCCGGGTACCCGATCGGGAGCGGCCGGGTTGATCGGCGTCCCGTAATGCGTGTTGGTCCCATCGAGCGAGAAGGCCAGTTCCGCCGTATGCGTCTTGCCGACGAAGCGCGCCCCGGCGTCGAGCAGCGTCTGGACCACCGGCGCGTTCCGCTCTGCCGGCCCGCTCTCGGCCCGCTTGTCCGGATTGCCGCAACCGGTCGGATATCCGGCAACGTCGAAGATGTCCTTGACCGCGAAGGTCAGCCCGGAAAGCGGTCCGTCATCGGCGTTCGCCACCGGCGTGTCGGGATAGTCGACAAACGCTTTGACGGGATCGGCGGGGACGAGCATGGCGGAAGCCTATCGTTGGAGTATCACGCCGGGACGGCTTCGCCGTCGCAGCGTGGATCGGAAGCGCCGCTGAAACGACCGTCGGCGCGGCGGATGATCATACCGGCGTGACCCATCCCGTCGGAATAGGCTTCATCCAGGCGGTTCAACGTGTGGCCGGCGCGTTCCAGGGCGGAGAGGAGATCCGGGTCGAACCGGTTCTCGACCTCAATGCCGGACTGGCCCTCGCCCCATGTCCGCCCCCAGCGCCAGCGCGGCGCGGCGATCGCCTCGGCCGGCTCCATGCCGAAACGGGCATAGCGACTGAAGATCGCCGACTGGAACTGTGGCTGGCCATCGCCGCCCATTGACCCGTAAACCATGCTGCGGCCGTCCTTGAACCGCGCGAAGGCCGGGTTGAGCGTGTGAAACGGCTTGCGCCCCGGCATGAGCGGATTGTCCGAGCGGGGATCAAGCGAGAAGCTGATCCCACGATTCTGCCAGGTGATGCCGGTCTTCGGCAGCACGACGCCGGAGCCGAACTCCCAGTAGAGCGACTGGATGAAGGAGACGGCAAGCCCGTTGCCGTCGATCGCACCCATCCAGATCGTGTCGCCGTCGCCATTGCCCGCCGGCTGCGATGCCGCACGCTTCATGTCGATCCGTGCTGCCGTCTCGTCGAGCCAGCCGGCATCGAGATACCGGTCGATGTCGCCGGCATGATCTGGATCGCGGATTTCCCTGTCGCGCACGTCAAAGGCCTGCTTGGCGGCTTCGATCAGTCCGTGGACATGCTCGAAACTCTCGCCACGCTTGACGCCGAGCCGGTCGAACAGGGCGAGGATAATCAGCGACGCCAGCCCCTGTGTCGGCGGCGGCGTATTGAACAGCGTCGCGTCCGCCAGCGGAACCGACAGTGGCCGCCGCAACACGGCCTCCTGCCTGCGGAGATCGTCCCGCGTTACCGGTGCCTCGGCCGCTTCGAGATCGGCGGCGATCTCGGCGGCGATGTCCCCGCGATAGAAGTCGGCAAACCCGGCGCGCGACAATTGTTCCAGCGTGTCGGCGAGCCGCTCCTGCACGAAGAGCGAGCCGACTTCCGGCGGCTTGCCATCGATCAGGTAGTGATCGGCGAAACCCGGAACGGCCGTCATCTCGGAGCGGTCGTCGAGAATGCAGCGCACGAAGGACCGGGTGACCGCGCTGCCCTCCTTGGCTTGCTGGATGGCCGCCCCCAGAAGGTCGCGGCGCGGCATCCGCCCGCCGAGAGCCGCAGCGATCTCGGAGGCGAGGATCCAGCCGGAGACGGCACCCGCCACCGTCAACGCGGCGTCGGCGCCCCGCGACGGGATCGTGTCGTGACCCTTGCCGCTGTAGCGCTCGAGCGTCGCGAGCGACCCTGCCCGGCCGCAGGCGTCGATGACGCGCGGCGGCTTGCCTTGCTCGGCGATCAGGAAGAAGGCATCGCCGCCAATCCCGTTCATGTGCGGATAGACAACGGCGATGCTGGCGGCGGCGGCGATCATTGCCTCGACCGCGTTGCCCCCCGCCCTGAGCACATCCGCTCCGGCCTCGGCTGCCGCCCGATGCGGGGCGACAACCATCCCATTTTCGCCGACGGCGGTTTCCGACATTGGCGGGGGCTTACGACTTGACCAGATCGCGCCAGGCGTATTTCGGCTCATAGCCGAGCATGCGCCGCGCCTTCTCGATCGCGATCAGCGACTCGTTATCCTCGAGCGGCCGCTTGCGCTCGGTACCGGGGAAGACCTCGTCGAGCAGCGCGTCATTGGACTTGGTCATCACCGACTGGGCGTTGGCAATGCCGAAGACTTCCGCGCCCTTGATATCGGATTCCAGCGCCAGACGGATCGCCTGAGACCCGTCACGCGCATCGATATAGGTCCACAGGTTGAAGTGACGCGAACGGGGATCCTCGTCGAAGCCCGGAAAGTTCACATAGTCGCCCGGCTCCATGACATTGGAGAAGCGCAGGCCGATGATCTTCTGCTCCGGATCCCAGCGGCAGAATTGCTCCGCCATCTTCTCGCCCATCAGCTTCGATAGCGAATAGGCGGTCTCGGGATGTTCGATCCCCTCGTCGACCGGCGCATAGGCCGGACCGTTCGGATACGGAATGCCGAAGACTGTCTCGCTCGACGCCCAGACGACATTCTTGATGCCGAGCTGCCGCGCCGCCTCGAAGACGTTGTAGGTCGAAACCGTATTGGTCTGGAATGTGACGTGGTTCGTCGCCTGGCCGGGGGCTGCGATCGCCGCCAGGTGGACAACGCCGGTGACCTTCTCGACCCGCTCGTCGATCATCGACAAGGCCGCCATCGCCTGCCCGAAATCCGTCACGTCCGCCCTGCTGAAGGTGACATCGCCCGGCAGCGGCGGGTTGTGCTGGCCTGGCGGCGGCGCCAGGTCGACGGATGTTACGGTGTAGCCATGCTCCATCAGGTCCTTGACGCAGGCCCGACCAAGCTTGCCGCTTCCTCCAGTAACGACGATCATCGTGATACTCCGGCAGTTTGGGTGGGAAGACAGGCGGCGAACGCCGCTGCCGGTCAATACCGCATCAGCCGTGGAAATGAAAAGGCTGTTTGGTTTCTCAGGCCCTGTCGCGCCGGTCGCCGGCCACTGCCGGCCGTTCGCCCTCTGCCGAGGGCGCGGCGTCGACGGCCGCCGGAGCGGCGCCCGACAGGAACTCGCCGAAGTTGGCGAGTCTCGGCAGGTGGTCGCAAAATACCTTGATCACCACCAGCATCGGCACCGCGATCAGCACGCCGACGATGCCCCACAACCAGCCACAGAAGGCCAGCGCGATCAGGATGACGACGGCATTCAGTTCGAGGCGCCTGCCGAGGATCAGCGGCGTGATCACCGTACCCTCGGCGAGGTTGATGATCAGGTAGGCGACCGGCGGAAAGGCGGCCATGGTCAGGGTCGGGTAGGTGACGATCGCGGTCGCCGCGACAAGCGCAACCGCGACAAGCGCACCGAGATACGGGACGAAGTTGAGCGCCGCCGCCGCGATTCCCCACATCACCGGATTCGGCATGCCGAAAGCCGCCATCGCGAGCCCGATGATCACGCCGAAGCAGATGTTGATGACCGAGATCGTCAGCAGGTAACGCGAGACTTCGAACTCGACGTCGTGGACGATCCGCACCGATCGCTTCTTGTCATGGAGCGTCGGCAGGATGCGGACGACCTTTTGCAGGAAGAGATCGCCGGAGGCGAGAAGGAAGGCGGCGAGGACGAAGGTGGCGGCAAGCGTCGAGCCGATCCCCGACAGCGTATCCGCCGCCCAGGAGAGGATGCCCGGCTGGGCGATGACCACCTTGGCCGGCTTGTCCGGCGCGTCCGGACCATCGGCCATTTCCTCGACCTGCTTGCTCGCCTCGATCAGCGCCGAAACGGTGCCGCCGGAGTAGCTGAACTTCTCCCGCAGCGCGCTGATCGTCCGCGGCGCCTCCTCGATCAGCTGGGTAACAGGCCCTGCAAGCAGGACAGATGCCGCCAGGCTCATGCCGCCGATCATGACGATGATGAGGATGGCCGAGATCGCCTCGGGGATGCCGCGTCGCGCCAGACCGCGAACGGTCGGCATGAAGGTCAGCGCCAGCAGCAGTGCCAGGATGATGGGCAGGACCAGGGCACGGCCGAGATAGAGCGCCCCGCAGAGCAGGATCAGGAAGGTGCCGACGATCGAAAAGGTGATCAGCGGCGGAAAGCGCCTGACCGGAGCCGCAGCCACTGCCTCGGCGTCATTCCCGTCGCCCGGTCGCTCAACAATGCCGCCCATGGTCTGAATCTCTTAAAGCCGCGCGCGCCTGGTTACGCACGTGACAAGAGATAACGCAGGGTCGCGGGCAAAGGTTCCTTCGCCGGCTGCCCCACCGCCGACTTGTCGATCAGCGGCGAAAGATCTGTCGCGCCATCAAAAACCCGACGAGCGCGACGACGCCCAGCGAACCGATCGCCGATCCCGGCGGCGGCTCTTCGCCCGCTCGGCGCGGCTGTTCGTTAAACGCGGCGGCCAAGGGAGACTCGGCGCGCGGCGGCGGCTTCTTTTCGCGCGTCGAAACACGCCAGACGATGAAGACGATGATGGTCAACACCAGGAAGCCGAGCGCGATGTATCCGAGCGCCGGCACGGTCCCGATCTCATGGGCCAGCCACACCGTGAAGGTCGCCAGCCCGAAGGCAAAGGCGAAAATCGCGAGAATCCCCACGCCGGCCGCGAACGCGGCGTTGGTCACGGCGCGCGCGATGGCCGCCTTGGCCTCGTTACGCGCGACGCTGACCCCGAGGCTTGCCGCCTTGAGAACGCCCCCCAGGTTCATCGTTTCTACCGGCGGTTCAGGAGACCGACCGCAAAGCCGACACCGAGGGCGATAAGGACGGAGGCGAACGGGTTCTTGGTGATCTTGACCTCGACCTCGTCGATCGTGCTCGACGCCTGCTTGGCGGCGGCGGCAAGGGCGTCGTTACCCATACCGGTCGCGTCCTTGATGATCCTCTCGCCCATCGAGCTCGCCTGCTGCGTCGTCTCGTCGAATTTCTTCTTGAGCGTCGACTGGATCCCCGACGTATCGGATACGAGGGTCTTCACTGTTGCCGAAAGTGCCGCGATATCGGCCCGGAGCTTGTCCAGGTTCTCCGACATCTCCTTGTCTGTGGTGGTCGCCATGACGCTGTCCCTCTTGTTTCGCCAAGCGGAGTCCTGCCCCGCCCTTCAAGTGGTAAAACGCAGCATAGCCGCAAATGTTCCGCAAAGCTTTAACGTCCTTGCCGCGCGGCAGGATCATGGTCTGCGCGACACCCCGGACCCCCGGCTTGCGGAATCGACAGTCCCGGCGCCATGACCTATGACCGGCGCACCCTGCCCTCCGTCCAGACAACGATGAAACGCCATGACCGACAGCCCCTCCGGCATGAAGAAAGGCCTCGCCAACTACGGTGACGCCGACTTTTCGCTTTTCCTGCGCAAGGCCTTCATCAAGGCGATGGGCTACTCGGATTCGGCCCTCGACCGGCCGATCGTCGGCATCACCAACACTTATTCCGGCTACAACGCCTGCCACCGCAACGTCCCCGACCTGATCGAGGCGATCAAGCGCGGGGTGATGCTGGCCGGCGGCCTGCCGATCGAATTCCCCATCGTCTCGATGCACGAGTCGTTCTCCCATCCGACATCGATGTTCCTGCGCAACCTGATGGCGATGGATGCCGAGGAGATGATCCGCGCTCAGCCGATGGATTCGGTGGTGCTGATCGGCGGCTGCGACAAGACCGTACCGGCGCTGCTGATGGGCGCCGCCAGCGTCGACCTGCCGGCGATCATCGAGGTCACCGGCCCGATGATGACCGGCAGCTATCGCGGCGAGAAGCTCGGCGCCTGCACCGACTGCCGCCGCTTCTGGGCGATGCACCGCGCCGGCGAGGTCAGCGAGGCGGAGACCGAGGAGATCAGCGGCAAGCTCGCGCCGGGCGCCGGCACCTGCATGGTGATGGGCACGGCGAGCACCATGGCGCTGGTCAGCGAGGCGCTGGGCATGATGCTGCCCGGCGGCGCTGCCATCCCCGCTGTCGCCGCGGACCGCCTCCGTCATGCCGAAGCGACCGGCGCCCGCGCCGTGGCGATCGCGGCGGAGAAGCTGCGGCCGAGCGACATCATGACCGAAGCCGCCTTCGCCAATGCGCTGCGCGTGCTCCAGGCGATCGGCGGTTCGACCAACGGTCTGATCCACCTGACCGCGATCGCCGGCCGCCTCGGCATTTCGCTCGATTTCGCGACCTTCAACCGGATCGGCGCGGAGACGCCGGTGCTGGTCGACCTCAAGCCCTCCGGCCAGCACTACATGGAGGACCTCGAGAAGGCCGGCGGGCTGGCGCCGGTCCTGCGCGAGATCGAAGCCCTGCTGGACACCGGTTGCCGGACCGTCAGCGGCAAGACGCTCGGCGAAGACATCGCCGACGCACCCGCCCCCTGGCCGCAGGACGTCGTGCGGACGATGGCCGATCCGATCCATCAGGGCGGCGGTATCCGCGTTCTCGGCGGCAACCTTGCGCCGAAGGGAGCGGTGATCAAGCAGGCAGCCGCGACCCCGGCTCTGCTCAAGCATGCCGGCCGCGCCGTGGTCTTCGATTCCCTTCAGGACCTCGCCGAACGGATCGATTCACCCGACCTCGATGTCGGGCCGGACGATGTCCTCGTCCTGCGCAACGCCGGCCCGAAAGGCGCGCCCGGCATGCCCGAGGCCGGCTACATCCCGATCCCGAAGAAGCTGGCCGCGACCGGCGTGAAGGACATGGTCCGCATCTCCGATGCACGGATGAGCGGCACCGCCTTCGGCACCATCGTCCTCCATATCAGCCCGGAGGCGGCGATCGGCGGCCCCCTCGCCCTTGTCGAGAATGGCGACCAGATCTCCCTCGACGTCGCCGCCGGCCGGATCGAACTGCTGGTCCGCGAATCCACCCTCGCCGAGCGACGGGCGAAGTGGCGCCCCCCCGAGGTCCCGGGGTCGAATCGCGGCTACCTCAAGCTCTATCTCGACCAGGTCCTCCAGGCCGAGGACGGCTGCGACTTCGATTTTCTCAGGAAGCACCCCGGCGGCCGGACAATCGACTGATCCCGGGCCGTCTGCACGGGTCCCGGTCAAGCGGTATCGGCCTAAAGACCGAGCCCCACATCCTGCGACCCTGGCCGGGTGTCATCTTGAACTCTTGGTCCCGGCGCCGCCGGCATCCGCTCGCTACTATTCGAGATCAACTTCCCGACGGACCAGATCGGCGGTGGCTTCGACGGCGCGTTGATCGGAGAACGAAACGCCCGTAAAGGACACGTCCCAGTTTGGATAACTCGGGTCACGCTGCGGCACATGCCAAACGTCGGCATGAATCGACGCGGTGTCGACAAGAAACAGCGTCTCCAACCGTTCCTTCAGCCGTTGGAGTATCTGCTGTTTGGTCAGCTTGGGCTTCTCCATGTCCACCTCACCCGGGCATTGCAGGTCCAGGAGTGCAGTCTGGTCCAGATTGGCGACAACGCGGGGCCCTTGTTCGCCTTGCCGGCAGCGAGCGCAGCCGCTGTTGTCCAGGCTCATTCTCGCCACGACCACCACCTGACGCTGAATGGGGGACGAGAACCAGTTGCCATGCGTGCGGGGCGTCAGATTCCACGCCGGCAAACCAGACCACCTGATCAGTCGCGTCGCTCAAGTTCCAGGGATAGCCCTCCCTGAAAGAGGGATCATGACTATCATCTTCCTCAGCCACAAACCGCAATCGCGTGTTCGAGTGCTATGGTCGCGTTGTGTCCATGGCCCGGGGCGAGGTCAGCGCGGTGCTTTCACCCTGCCAGACAGGAGGACGAGAATGGGTAAAGGTGTGCTCAGGGTCTACCAGGAGGACTGGCACCCGTTCCAGAACTTGCCGGCGGCGCTGAAGCGCTTCAGCGACGAGACCGGCATACCGACTGAACTTGGGTGGGACACCGTCGGCGTCGGCACGATCGAACACATGTTCGAGCAGATGATCGGCTCGTTCACCGCCGACGACCCGGCCTATGACATCATTTGCACCGACGAGATCATCCTGCGCGACATGGCGCAAAGGGGCCGTGTGCTTGACTTGGCTCCGCTGATGCGGCGGGACGAGTTGACCCTCGATACCGTGACGCCGGCGACCCGGGAGGCGGTCTCCCTCGGTGACGCCGTGTTGGGCCTTCCCTGCATCAACACCTGTTCGATGCTGCTCTACCGGAGGGACCTGTTCGATCGCTACGGCTTGCCGGTGCCGGCAGACTGGACGGAGCTTCGCGAGGTCGCTGGCACGTTGCAGGACGCCGTGCGGCGCGATGAGGGACGCGAATTCTACGGCTTCGAGACGCGCGGAGCCGCGGGCGGCGGCCATGCCGTGTGGTCGGTGAGTTCGTTCCTTGGTTCCTACGGCGCGCGATGGCTCGACGGAAATGCGCCGGCCCCGACGACCGACGCGCACATCACGGCCCTGGCCACCTACCTCGACATCATCCGCGGCGTGTGCCCGCCCGATCAGGACGTCATCAGCTTCGTCGAGATGCGCCGCGACATGAAGAACGGCAGGGTCGGAATGGTGATGGATGTCGGCAACGAATATGCGCACATCCTCGACCGCGATCCGGAACTCGCCGACAAGGTGGGTGTGGCGCTGGTACCGGCGGGTCCGGCCGGTCGCGCGCCAAACCTGTACACGCCGCCCTGGGCCATTCCTGTCGGCACCGATATGCCGGATGAGGCGTGGGAGCTGGCAAAGTTCCTGACATCCAACGCGCAACTCACTGAAGACGGACTGAAGAGCAACGCTGTGGAGACCTCGTCATTGCCTGTGCTCTACAGCGCGGCGTTCGACCGGCACTTTCGCGAGGATCTGCTGTCCACCGTGCGCGCCTCCCGCGCGATCGCCTGTGAGGAACGACCATTCTCCGACCACGGCATCGCTGTTTGCGAAGTCGTGGGCAATGCGATCAACGCTGCACTTCGGAACGGCGACGACGCCGCAGCGACCTACGCGAGGATCCACGAAGGCTTGAATCGCCATCTCGAAATCTAACGAAGAATGCGTGAGGAAGAATCGACGATGCCTTAACCGGCCGGCAGGCGGCGAGCCTGGGGATCGTCCCACGTTGGAATGGAAGTCAGCGCAGGCAAAGCCGACGTCAAAATACCAAAAAAATTTCAGTATCTTGCGCAGAAGCATGGCGGAGAGGGAGACCGCCTAATACCTTTTCGCCTCTCTCCGCCTTCCTGCATCTCTGTTCAGGAAATCGTCTATATTTCAGCTATTTGTTTTCCGTTGTCGTCCGCTGCTGTCCATTGCTCTCCGTCTCAATCCGTGTCATTTGGTGGGGCCGACGGTGGGGCCGGTAGGGCCGCAATGGAGCAAGACGATGGCAAGAGCGATCAACAAACTGTCGGCGCGCGGGGTGGCCACGATGTCCAACCCGGGTCGGCACGCGGACGGGGGCGGCCTTTACCTAAACATCAGCAACGAAGGCCGTCGGCGCTGGGTCTTTCTCTACCGGAAAGACGGGCGACGGATCGAAATGGGCCTCGGCTCGGCCGGCCCTGGCGGGGTGTCCCTGGCCGATGCCCGTGCCGCTGCCAACGACGCCCGCGCAGTTATGGCGGCCGGTGGCGACCCTCTAGCCTCGCGCCGTGAAGCCGAAGCCGCCAGCGTTGCCGATGCCGTCCGGGTGCCAACCTTCGGGGCGTTCGCCAACGACTACATCGCCGCGCACAAGTCGGCGTGGCGGAACGCCAAGCATCGCGCCCAATGGGGCATGACCCTTGAAGTGTACGCGGCACCGATCCGGGACATGCCGGTGGACGCGGTGGACACCGCCGCCGTCTTGGGTGTGCTGACGCCGCTATGGTCGGCCAAGCCCGAAACCGCTTCGCGGCTGCGGGGCCGGATCGAGGCCGTACTCGATGCGGCCAAGGCCAAGGGCCTGAGGACAGGAGAGAACCCGGCCCGCTGGCGCGGTCACCTGTCGAGCCTTCTACCGAAACGCCAGAAACTCACGCGAGGGCACCACGCGGCGTTGCCATTCGATCAGGTGCCGGACTTCATCCAGGACCTTCGCTGCCAGTCCAGCACCGCCGCCCGCGCCTTGGAGTTCACGATCCTGACGGCGACACGCTCCGGCGAAGCCCTTGGTGCCAGGTGGGACGAATTGGACGAGGCCCGCAGGATCTGGACCATCCCGGCGAAGCGGATGAAGTCGGGGCGCGAGCATCGTGTCCCCCTCGGAGACCGCGCCCGCGCGATCCTCGCCGAAGTCGAACGCGTCCGCCAGGACGACAACCCGCACATCTTCGCGGGTCAGCGCCCCGGCAAGAGCCTGTCCAACATGGCGCTGACGATGGTGCTGCGGCGGATGGCCCGGCAGGACATCACCGTCCACGGCTTCCGGTCCTCGTTCCGGGACTGGGCCGGCGAGACGACAACGTTCCCCCGTGAGGTCGCCGAGGCGGCGCTTGCCCATGTCGTCGGCGACAGTACCGAGCGGGCCTACCGGCGCGGCGATGCCCTCGACAAGCGCCGCGCGCTGATGGAGGCGTGGGCGGATTTCGTCGCCCCCGAGGCCGGCACGACCAACGTCATCCCGATGAGGGGAGCCCAAGCCGTCTAGGGCCTCCCTCTGCCATGGGAGCGCAGGTTTGACGCCGGTCCCAGTTGGATCGCGGCCGGCGGGCAGCACATGCGGTCTTTCGAAATGGTCGCCGGGAACAAAGCCGCCTTGAAACGCATGATCTGCCGTTTGTCGGAAGCGGTGGACCTTGGTGAAAGACGGGGAATTGACTGTCGTCAGGGATGAAGCTCGTGGTGAAGCTGCCGCCGTGATCGAGTTCAAGCACGCCCTTGGTTGGCCGCCTAATTCGGGGGAAGGCAGCTGCCGGTTCATCCAGTGTTTTTGGACCGACGGTTTCCAAGGTTCTTGCCGCGAGCGCCGTGAATGTCCCGCACATACTGACCAAAAAATAAATTTCTCCTGCACTAAACGCTCTATCTGATTGTGAAACAATAAATAGCCGACTAACTAAACCTAACACCCGTGTTAGGTTTAGGGGGGTATTCATTCTTGTTAGGGTTGACCCTTCCCCGCGACGCATGGTGTCACGTGCACAGACCGCCCCAAGGCTGAGCGAGAGAAAAACATGTCCCCCAAAACGCCCGAGGAAATCGCGCTGAATAGCTGGCGCGCGCTGCCCCACCATCCCGTCCGTCGCGCCGCCATCATCGTTGGGGTCTGTCAGAACAGCATCTGGACTTTGCTTCGCCGAGGGGAACTCGTGCCGCGCCGCCTCGGCTCTCGGACGATGGTTGATACGGCCTCGCTGGTCCGGCTTGTGGACGGTGCCCCCGTCAGGTCGCGGTCGCAGCGCGAGGAGCCGGTCCATGTCTGACAACCCCGACAGGCTTCTCCGCATCGCCGAGGTGAAAGGGATCGTCGGCCTCGGCCACACCTCGATCTACGCCCGCATTGCTGCCGGCGAGTTCCCCCGGCCGATCAAGGTCGGTTCGAGGACGCTGTGGTCCTACCGCGAGGTTCAGGACTGGATAGTCCGCCAGCTACGGTCACGCGCCGCCTGAACATGAAACGGCCCGCGCGGGGGCGAACCCGGCGGGCCGATACTTCAAAGGCCCAACCCCTGTCCAGCGAGATTTGACCGTGGGCATAGATAGCAAGTCCGACACTGTTCTTCAAGAAAACTGCGGTGCAATCGGCCCTTTCGAGGTGAGCATCATTCGCTCCCACGAGCGGGCGACGAAGGCGTTCACGCTCGAAGCGAACGGCAAGATCAAGAAGGAGGGGGAGCCGCCGCTGTCCAGAGGGCAGGCGTTTCGTGGCCAACTCAGGGACGGGGAACACCTCGCGGACACTCTCGAAAAGACAAAAACCAACGAAGTCTACGTCCCCCGCCAGATGCAGAAGCCCGGCGACGGGCATCTTCTCACCACCAGGGCAAAACTCGATGCAAACCCGTCGTGCATCACCCGGACGAAAGACCAGTTTCTGTATAACGCCGGGCAGCCGGCCGCGATGGTCCTCGACATCGACTATGCAAGTTGGCCCGATCACATCAAGGCCAAGGTCACGACGGCCGGTGGCATATTTGCCGTTCTCACCCTGCTCGTGCCGGAGCTTGCAGGCGCGGAACTGGTCTGGCGACACTCGGTTTCGTCCGGCATCCGCTGCAAGAGGACCGGCGAGAGGACCGGCATCCGGGGGCTTCATTTCTGGATATTCGTGAAAGACGGAGGCGATGCCCGACGCTTTTCCGTTGTCCTCTTTAATCGCCTCCTGCTCGCCGGCTACGGCTTCATTTTTCCGGGCACGGACGGCAAAGCCCACCTCCGTACTCTCGTGGACAAGGCGGCGTCCGGTGACGGCTCGCGCCTCGTCTACGAGGCGCACGCGGAACTGCTCAACCCGGCCCTCGAACATGAGGCGGGTGTGCGCCGCCCTCGTGTCCGGAAAGGGCATGTGCTGGACACGACCTGTCTAGCGGACCTGACGGGCGAAGAAGCCGACGAACTTCTTGCCATCGAGAACGCCCTGAGGGGCACCGTGAAGCTGTCGCCGGGCACCGGTGGTGTTCGTTCCTCTCGCGCTGCCGATCAGGGCCTGACGGCCAAGGGAAGGGCGATTGTGCGGTTGCGGGGCGATTGCATCATCCACCTCGACACCGGAAAGAAGGTTCGGGCCAGCGACATCTTTCTCGCGCCCGCTGCCTACCATCGGGCGACCTGCGCCGATCCGGACGAACCCGCCTACGGCGGAGGCCGGAACAAGGCAGTGATCTATTCGGACAATCCCCGCGCCATCAGGATCGAGAGCGAGGCCCACGGCGGCATCAGCTACCGGATCACGCTCACCGCCGCCGATGTCCTGCGCATTATCGAAAGGCAGAACCATGAAGCTTGAACATTTGCTCTCGCATGTCCACGAGGACGCCGAACGCGAGAAACTCGCGGCGGCGGGCCTGACGGTGGACCGGCTCACCGCCGCCGTCGTCTTTGCGGCCGACGACGACAGCAGGCTTCGGTCCGTTATCGGCGAAGTCATGGCGGCGGGGGAAATTGCCGACAATCAGATGGCCGAGATTGCCGAGCTTCACGCCCTTGGGGGGCATGCCGATATCACGACCGCCTTAGAAGACCTCGACGCCCTCGGCATCGACACCACCGGGGCCCGATCGGCTTTGTCCGGCTTGTCTTCGGTTGCCGGCGCGGAGATCGCGCCCTCGGGCCTCCCTTTGCTGCAAGTCGGGATGGCGGCTGGCCTGCCGCCGGTCCGCCCCTCCATTATCCCTGGCCTGGTTCGTAAAGAGGTGACGGTTCTTGCTGCTCCCGGCGGCGGGGCCAAGTCGGCTTACGCTTTGACCTTAGCCTTGGCCGTGGTTCACGAAGACGCCGCCCTTATTGGCCAACAGGAAATTAAGCGAGCCGGCAAAGTCCTGCTGATTTCGAACGAAGACAGTTTCGCCGACATTACCAAGCGCAGTCTGGCAAACGCCAAGGCCCACGGCTACACGGCCTTCACGGGGCAGAAGCACCGACTTGACGTTCTGGGTAACGACCACGCCGTTCTGTTTGAGCGGCGGCAGGCCGGCGGCCCGTTCGTGACGACCGCCCTGTACCTGGCGCTGCTGGCCATCGAGGATTACGCCTTGATCGTCGTGGACACGCTCGCGTCCGTCTGCTCGGGCATCGAGGAAAACGACGCCGGGGACATGACCCGTGTCGTGGCTCTCCTTCTAGAACTGGCCCGGGCGACCGACGCGGCTGTCCTTGTCCTCCACCACGTCGCCAAGGCCGGCGCTGATCGATCCGCCAACGCCGTTCGTGGGTCGGGCGCGATCACCAATTCGGTGCGGAATGTCTTCGGTATTTCGCAGCTGACCCGGGACGAGGCGGCCAAGTTCGGCATCCCGCCAGACGAGGCCGCTCGCTATGCCCGGCTGGAAATCATCAAGGGAAACCATGCCCCGGCCCACCAGCCGCTTTTTTTCGAGAAGCGCGGGGTGAGCATCCTCGTCGATGACCCCGACGACCCGACCGGCCTCCCGTCCGAGAACATCGTCGCGCTCGTGCCGGTGGACCTTTCGAAAATGGTGGTGCCCGTCACCGCCGGGATCGACTTCGCCGCGATCATAAAGACCTTGCGCGAGGGCTACGGCGGCAATCCCGATCATCCGTTCTCGGGGAACACCCGGTCGGGCGCGCGGTCGATACAGTCGCTGCTGACGGGCACCTTCGGCATTTCCCCCGAGGCGACGACGGCGGTCGTCGCCAAGCTGCTCGACGCGGGAGCCATCGCCATCAAACAGGGGCGAGACCCGCTGGCACGGAAGGCCCGTCAAATTGTTGTTGTGGCCGCCGACGCGGAGGCCCGGATTTTGAAGATAACCGCCACCGTCTCTGCTGGTGTCGAGCACCAACTCAGGGTTGGCGAGGGCGATGAGGGCATGTTCGGGTGACCGCTCCCTTTCGCAGCACTAACCGCCCTGCTGACTGGCGCACGACCGGCGCACCACTGGCGCAAAAAAGTGCGCCAGTCAGTTCCCGCCCTACTAGCTGACCGGCGCACTGGCGCAGTGGTGCCTACCGGCGCACCACTGGCGCAAGGAGCGCGCCGGGCTAGCAGGGCGGAGGGCGGCGGCGGAACACAACCAAAAGGATGCGGTGTGTTCTCTGGAAGGCAAGAAGTCGGAGGAACAAGAACAGGGGACACGACAATCAAGGCGCGGATCAAACCCGCTTTGTCCCATCGCCGCGCGACGCCGTCGCCGGTCGTTACGACCCGAAAAAGGAAAGGAAATGAAGCCATGCATTTTGAAGAGAAAGAACCGAGCAGGGCCTTGCTCGAACGCAGGAAGGTCGCTCACGTGTATCACGGCTTGTCCGAGCCCGACTTCAAGGACGGGCCGGTGGACGACCGGTTCGTGTCCATCGACCTCAACCCCGAAGACTTCATTTTCTGGGCCGATGCCGAAAGGGGCGAACTGCCCGACAACTTCGCTGTCGAGCAGCACCCTTGGTACGAATACGCCGAGACGAAGATCGTGCGGCTTCCGGGCGTTGGTCGCCTGCGCATCCAGCCCCGGAACCGCGCGGCTGCCCTTGCTCTGGCCGCCGCGCTCCTTGAGGCGGCGGAGGACGTGGATCGCCTCCAAGACTATGTGGGGCACGGGCCGGACTGGCTTATCAATGGTCCGGGTCCCAACCTCCGTCTTGACGTTGGCTCGCCTGACCACCCGGCGTCGTAACACCTAAAGCACCGCCGGCAGGAGAACGGCCGCTGGCGGTGCCTCTCTGTGGCCGCGAACGACAAAAAACAAGCGGGGTCGGCCCCAGCTACCTGTCGGACAAGGTCCGTAGGACGCCGTGCCAGCACCGCAACGCGTCCGCGGACCCGGGATCCCGCATGAGCGCGAGAAATGCCGTCAGCACGGCCCGCTCGTCCTTTGGTCCTTCGCACATGGCGAGGGGCGCGCGCAGTTCGGCGGCGTACCTGGGAAAAAGTTCCGACACCATGTCGTCGTCCGTCGCGACGTTCGCGACCGGCTTCATTGGCGTCACTTTCCGAAGCGGCGTCGGAGAAGGACGGCGGCGCTTGCTGTACGGTCCGGGGGCCTTCACGACAAGCGGGACCGGCATCATCGGCGGTCGGCGGCTGTCGGTGTCCGCAGGCCGCTCGCCGGCCTTGACCACCCGCTTCGGCAGATCGAAGGACAAGAACGTTCGCCATGCGTCGTCGGGCTGTCCATCGAGCTGGACCCGCCGCCACTTCCATCGCGACTTGTCCGCCAGCGCTGGCGGCAAGTCGTCCACGGCGAAGCCGGCGTAGGCCATCGCCTGCCGGAACTCCGGCTCAAAGTCCACGAGGTCGATCGTTGCGCCCGGTATCCAAGGGTCCCGCTGCCATGCGGCGGCGAGTGTCGTCCGGCTCCGCCTCTCAAGAAGCAGCCGGCGCTTGGCCGGCGACAACTTCCCCCGCCTGAACAGGTCCTCACGCCGCGCGTTGAGCTTCTTGCGGTCGGCGAGGCGCAGGTGCGTGTAACACCGCTCGAAACCCCGGACCCGCAGGCATCGGCAAGAAGTTCCCGCCCTCGTGGTGACGCCGCACTTCGGCAGGTCCGGGCGACCAAACCCGAGGCGACCACCGAGTTCGGACCGTCGGCGGGCATTTCCCTCGTAATACCGTCGGGCAAGCTCAGGATCGGCGTGACCGGGCCAAACAACAAATGTCATGTGTCACCATCAATCTTGCGGGGATGCGACGCAACGGCGTTAGGTCGATCCTCAATTTGCAGAGCGTGCGCCAAATATCTCGCTAAGGCGACCATAGGGGAGTAGTATGTTTGCACAGTGCAGGACGACGGTAGACGAATACCGACGCTGCTTGTGCGGTATCTCCTTTTCCTGCATGGCCGGGTGGCTTGGCCATCCACATTGGAGGAAATCATCATGGTTGACACCCCCACTGTCTGGAAACCCCAGCATCAGGTCAACACCGCCGACACTGGCGATCAGGAAGATCCGATAGCCATCGACATTGGCATGGGCAGATATGTCGTGGTCTGGGAGGACGATACCTTTGGATCTTCGCCGGGCGATGATCTCGTCGGGCAGATTTTCGACGCGAGGGGCAACCTGATCGGCAGCCAGTTTCAGGTGAACCAGGATTTCGCTGTCGATACCGAGACCGATGCCTCGCTGGCCTCCCGTCCCGGCGGCGGTTTCGTCATGGTTTACGAGGACACCGACGGCAGCGGGACGTCAATCCGCGCCGAGACCTACGATATCGACGGCGTGCGGATTACCACCGGCGTGCCGACCTCCATCGCCGGCGATCCGGGCGGGGCGACGATAATATCCAATCCGGAAATTGCCATGCGACCGGACGGCAGCTATCTGGTCACCTACCAGACCTTTGACGGAGCTTTGGACACTGACATTGTCGGCCGGATCGTCAGCACCTCCGGAGTTGTCGGCGGCCAGTTTACGATTTTCAGCCAGACGGATAATTCGACGAACCCAGACGCTGCTGCGCTCACCAACGGCAACTACGTCGTCGTATATGAGGACGAGTTCGGTGGCAGCAATACGGATATCGACGTGAAATTCACGATCGTCAATCCTGTGGGCGCGGTTGTGACATCCGGCACGATTGCGTCGAGAACCACTCTGGAAGACGATGTCCATGTTACCGCACTCTCGGGCGGTGGCTTTGTCGCCGTTTGGGCGGATGACGAGGGCGACGGTGCAGGCGACCCCGGCATCAGGGCCCGCATCTACGACAACAGCGGCGTCGCGCTCGGTGCCGCCTTTACCGTCAACACATCAACCACCGGTAACCAGAACGAGCCTGATATCACTGCCCTTGCAGATGGAGGCTTCGTGATCGTCTGGGACGATGACAACACGGATCAGGTTCGGGGCCAGCGTTACGACGCGGCGGGCAACAAGGTCGGCACGGAATTCCTTGCCGGTACCGGCAACCCGACCGATCCGACGGTAGCGCAGCTCGGTGACGGTCGGTTCATCGTGCCCTTCGAGGAGCAGGTTGGCGATGACAATTCGATGGCGACGATCTTCGATCCGCGCACCGGTCCGATCGATGGCACCAGCGGCGCCGATGTCCTGACCAGTCGCAAGGAAGGCGCCGCGATGAACGGCATGGCCGGCAAGGACATCCTGCTCGGCGATGACGGCGTCGATATCATCAAGGCCGGCGGCGGCAAGGACATGATCTCCGGCGGCCTCGCCAAGAACAAGATGTGGGGCAACGGCGGCAAGGACTGGTTCGTTTTTGATACGGAACTCGGCCCCGGCAACAAGGGCATCGTCAAGGACTTCAAGCCCAACAAGGACAAGATTTTCCTCGACGAGGACATCTTCGCCTCGATCGGCACCAAACTGGGCAAGAAAGAGTATGTCGAAGGGAAAAAGGCCCAGGACGGCAACGATCACATAATAAATAAAAACGGCAAGCTCTACTACGACGAGGATGGCAAGGGTGGCAGCGGCCAGGTTCTGTTTGCCAAGCTGAAAGGCAATCCCGCCATCGACCACAAGGACTTCATGGTCGACGATTTCGTCATCTAATCGCGTATTATGGCGTGTCGCGGATAAGGTCCCGACCGTGAAATCCACCACGAGGCTCCGGCGAGGTTGGCCCACCTCGTGGTGTTCGGCAATGTGCGGCCGCCGTTGGTCCTCGAGGGATTGAGACCATTCGCTCTGCAGCCTTGTCCTCGTGTGTCCTGGTTGCGCCGCCGGGCGCGTTTGAAACCGCACCCCGGACGACAAGGCCTCGGGCTTGGCTTGTTTCGGACCGCTCCCTCGTCATCGTTGCCGGTTGGCGCGGGGCTGGACGGCTACAGCCTGCTCGGATCGGTAGGCCCAACCTGTCTGTTCGATGCTAGATGCCCCGGCAAGCAGGGCTGAAACGCGCGGCGGGAAAAGTCTGAAAAATCCATAATTTGTGTGCGAGGGGGGTACGAGATAAATGCGCCTCGCCGGGGCAGGCCGGGGGGTGGGGGGTGCCATGCTCCAAGACAGACGGGCGTCGCGGGGGCTCGGCATTAGCCGCCGCCATCCTGCAATGCGGATGGGTCTCAAGCCGACGGCAGCGCAACACAAAGGTCAGCGGTGGGGCCGATGGTGGGGCCATGCGGACCTCGGCTAACAAACCATAAATTAAATCAGATAGTTAAGCGCATATCATGGCGGAGAGGGAGGGATTCGAACCCTCGGAACGCTTGCACGCTCAACGGTTTTCGAGACCGCCCCGATCGACCACTCCGGCACCTCTCCATCTGGCACTCTGGTCAGCGCGGCGGACCATACACGAGGGTCGCCGCCCGGAACAAGGCATCAAATAGGCGTAAATGTCGCTGTCTGCAAATCGCCCTGATGCGCGCAGCAAGTGGCCGCGAGGGCGAATGCCATCGTCGCGGCGCCCGAAGCTGCCAGGCAACCTTCGCATTGCAACATCGCGCCAGACAATCATGACGAGCAGAAAGCCCCGGCCCCTTGGCTGTCCATTCGAGACCCACGAGCCGACAACGTTCTGCGGCGGAATCCCTCAGGATTCTTCGGTCTACGGCAGCAACTCCTTGCGCCGCCGGCCTCGATCGGACCCGACGTCCAGCGCGGCTTGCGCGCGCCGCATGCAACCGACCGGCTCTTCATGTGTTGAAACCAACAGAGGGGCAGCCCATGGCAGAGACAAATGACGCAGACCGCTGGTCGAACAGCGGCCGCATTCTGAAGGCCAGCCTGGTCGTCGCGGCCGTCGCCATCCTGTTGATCGTCCTGTGGACGCTCTCCAATGTACTCCTTCTGGTCTTCGCCTCGATCCTCGTCGCGATCCTGCTGAGCAGCATCGCCGACCCGATCCAGCGGCTGACGCCCCTCTCCCGTGCGGCCGCCCTCGCCGTCTCGGTGGGGCTCGTTGCGATCTTCATCGCTGGATTCTTGACGCTCCTAGGAGCGGAGATCAGCTCCGAAATCCAGGGCCTGTTCTCGGAGCTTCCGGCCCTTCTGAAATCGCTCGGCGATCAACTGGGAGTCGAGAACCTGACGCAGATGGTGACCGACCGGCTGGAGGGCTTCCTGTCACGCGGCGACACGATGCTCAACTTCGCCGGGCTCACCTTCACCATCTTCGACATGGTCCTGTCATTTGCCCTGGTGATCGTCGCCGGCATCTATTTCGCCGCCAACCCGAACACCTATCGCAACGGCTTCCTCGCCCTGTTTCCCGACGGTCCCCGCGACAATGTCGGCCGGACGCTGGACCTCAGCGGCAAGGCGCTGCGCTACTGGCTGATCGGCCAGCTGGTCGCGATGACGATCATCGGCTTTCTGAGCTGGCTTGGCCTGACGTTGCTCGGCGTCCCCTCGGCGCTCGCCCTCGGCTTCATCGCCGGCGTCACCGATTTCGTCCCCGTCATCGGCCCGATCTTCGGCGCGATCCCCGCCGTGCTGATCGCCTTCTCGGTCAGCCCGACGACCGCGCTGTGGGTGATCGGGCTCTACGTCCTGCTGCAGCAGATCGAGGGCAACATCGTTCAGCCGTTGATCCAGAAAAAGGCGGTGAACCTGCCCCCGGCCCTGACCCTTTTCTCGCTCATCGGATTCGGTGCCCTGCTTGGCCCCATGGGCATCCTGTTCGCCACCCCGCTCGCGGTCGTGGCCATTGTGGCGACCAAGCAGCTCTATGTACGGAAGATCTCCGCCACATCCGACCCGGAGACCTGAGAGCGGCTTGCTGCGCCTACGTCGTGCCCCGGATGATCAGGTCCGGCTCGATCAGCGTCGTCTCCGGATCGGCGGCATCCTCGCGCTGCGCGATCCGCCGCAGGATCCTGTCGACGCCCAGCCGGCTGATCTCGTCTGCGGCATAGTTCACCGTCGACAGCGGGCTCGCGCCATAGGCCGCCATCTCGGTGTTGTCATAGCCGATCACCGCCAGGTCCCGCGGCACCGAGACTCCGTTCTCCCGGCACCAGTGGAGGGCGCCGATGGCCAGCGAATCCGTCGACGCGAACAGCGCCGTTGGGCGCGGATCAGTGGCCATCACCTCGGCCATGATGGCCGAGCCGTCCGCAAGCGAGTGGCCGCCCGGCTCGAACAGGCTGAGCGCGCCCTTGGGCAGCCGCGCCGCCCTGATCGCCTTCTGAGCCCCCTTCATCTTGTCGAGATTGCCGTGCGCCTTGCCGCCATCGAGCATCGCGATGTGCCGATGGCCGGCCTTGCAGAGATGGCTGACCGCCTTGAAGGCGCCGGCGCGGTCGTCGATGGCCACGGTGTCGAACCCCGACCCCGGCAGTTCCACCAGCATCAGCACCGGGATGCCGGCATCCGCCACCGCGCTGATATGCGCATAAGTGTTGTGGCTGGCGGGATAGATCAGCATTCCGTCGACCCGATAGGACAGGAACAGCCCGATCGCCCGCTTCTCGCTTTCGACACTGGCATCCGAGGCGGCGAACATCATCCCGTAGCCGGCGCGCGAGAGTTCGCGCTCGATCGTCCGCGCCGCAAGCGTCAAGGTCGGGTTCATGATGTCGGTCATCAGGAGCCCGATCGTCCGGGTCGCGCCGCTGACCAGCGACCGGGCGACATGGTTGGGAAAATAGTTCAGCCGCTCGGCGACCTCGAGCACCCGCTCGCGCGTCTCGACGGGCAGCCGGGGGCTTCCCCGCAAGGCGAGCGAGACGGTGTTCGCCGAGAAGCCTGTGGCCTCCGCGATATCCTTCAGCCTGACGGGCGGTTTTGCCATGACCGGCGCTTGCCTTCTCCCAGTTTCGTCAGCGACCGGCCCGACGGTCGGTCACCGCCTACCAGTCGGCAACCCGATCCCCTCCCGTGAACTGCGCACTCTTGTCAGTGTATTCGAAGAGCTCGATCTTCACGTCATTCGGGTCGCGGACCCAGGCCTGGTAGGTGTCGTCGCAGGCGAATT
This sequence comes from Bauldia litoralis, assembly GCF_900104485.1. Lineage (GTDB taxonomy): Bacteria > Pseudomonadota > Alphaproteobacteria > Rhizobiales > Kaistiaceae > Bauldia > Bauldia litoralis. Next base: position 211,607 of record NZ_FMXQ01000001.1, read on the forward strand.
TCTTCTTGGTCACCTCGACGCCCTTCGACTGGATGTGCTCGATCGCCGCGTCGATATTCTCCACCTCGAGGCAGAAGTGGGTGATCTGGTTCAGGTCGCCATAGGAGGTGCCGTCCTTCTGGAAGACCTCGACATGGCTGCGCCCGCCGCAGTTGAGATAGAAGCCGAAGATCTTGCCGTCGCGCAGGAAGTTGAACTGGATGTCCAGACCGAGCACGTCTTCGTAGAATCGCCGCGTCGCCTCCAGGTCCCGCGCAAAAATGCACACATGCGCGACTTGCTTCACCTTGATCATTTCCATCTCCCTTGTGTGTTTGTGTCGTTGTCAAAGCCGCGCCCGGCGGCGGTGTCGATCAGTCCCAGTCAGGCCCCCATTCGGGATCGATGAATCGCTGGCCGCGATCGAGCGCCGCCAGCGCCGCCACCTCCGCGTCATCCAGCGTGATGGTCGCTGCCTCGAGATTGCTTTTCTGCCGCTCCGGCGTCGCTGATTTCGGGATGACGACGGAGCCGATTGCCAGAAGGAAGGCGAGCGCGATCTGGTTGACCCCGGCGTCGTGCCGGGCCGCGATCTCCGCAAGCAACGGGGTCTGGTCGAGACGGCCGCCCGCCAGCGGCATATAGGCGGTGACACCGATCCCGGCGTCGCGGCAATGGTCGGCCAGCACCCGGTTCTGCAGGAAGACATTCTGCTCGAACTGGTTCGTCTCCAGCCGTCCCAGGCCGATCTCGGCGATCGCCTGGTCGACATGGGCCCGCGTGAAGTTCGAGACGCCGATCAGCGACGCCTTGCCGCTGTCCTGAACCCGCGCCAGCCTTCCGATATAGTCGCTGACCGGCGGATCGTCGTAGCGCCCGGGCCAGTGGATGAGGACGAGATCGGCGTAGCCCAGCCCCATCAGGTTCAGGCTGTCGTCGACGCTCTCCTCCAGCCGTACAAGGTTGGCGGTGGTGACTTTCGTCGTCACGAAAAAGTCGTTGCGCAGGATCCCGGATCGCGCGATCGCCCGACCGACATTCTCTTCGGTGCCGTAGCTCTGCGCCGTATCGATATGCCTGTAACCGATTGAAATCGCCGACAACAACGCGCCGAGTCCGCCGGCGCCCGTCAGGCCGAAAGTGCCCAGTCCGATCCGCGGCAGCGCGCCCTCACCCGTCGACAATTCATCCCTCCCCGTGGCCGCTTCCTGGAGGCGGCGCGCGCGCTTCGCCGTCAGAAAGGCGTTGACGCGACAAAAAAGCTAAACCTATACTAACGTTAATACAAGACGCATGAAAACATGCGCGACAGGAGGAAGCAGGCGGTTCGCGCCGCTGTAATCCGGGAGGGAGACATGGCCATTCGGTGGAGCTGGGCATCGCCGAGACTGGCGCTGGTGCCGGCTGTATCCGTCACGCTGGTGGCCTTCTTCGGCGCGATTCTGTGGACCATCTGGGTTTCCTTCACCCGCTCCCGGCGCTTCCCCGAATACGCGATCGACTTCGAAGACCTGACCCGGCAATACGACCGACTGTTCGGCGACAACGCCTGGGCGACGTCGCTGGAAAACGTCGTCATCCTCGCCCTCGGCAGCGGCCTCGCCATCGTCTTCGGCTTCATTCTCGCCGCGATGATCGAGCGCGAGAAACGCGGCGAAGGCTTCTTCCGCACGCTGTTTCTCTATCCCCTGGCTGTATCTTTCATCGTCACCGGACTGGTCTGGCGCTGGCTGTTCAATCCGGACCTCGGCATCGAGAATTTTCTCCACCAGCTCGGCTGGGAGAGCGCCGACTTCAACTGGCTCGGCGACCGTCGCACCGCGATGTACGGCGTCATCCTCGCCTCGATCTGGCACGGGCTCGGCTTCTACATGGCGCTGATGCTGGCCGGGCTGAAATCGATCAACACCGAGATCTGGAGCGCCGCCCGGCTCGACGGCGTCAGCTTCTGGCGGCTCTATGCCGAGATCATCATCCCGATGCTGAAATTCACCTTCCTGACCTGCGCCATCCTCCTGTCGCTCGGCGTGGTCAAGACCTACGATATCGTGCTGGCGATGACCGGCGGCGGGCCCGGCACCTCGACCTGGACGCCTGCCTATTTCGTCGTCAATTCCTTCCAGTCGCGCGGCAATATCGGCTTCGCCTCGGCGGCCGCGGTGATGATGCTGGTCATGACCCTGGTGATCTTCCTGCCGCTGGTGCTGATCACCGCATGGCAGGCCCGGCGCCGGGAGGCACGGGTCCAATGAGCACACAGGCAACGACAGCGGCAACGGCGGCGGCGGGCGTTCGCTCAAAGGCGCGAAAGAAGAAGCGCATCAGCGGGTCGTCCATCACGATCATGGTCTTTCTCACCATGTGCGCCGCCTTCGTCTCCGTGCCGCTCTACGTGGTGATCGTCACCTCCTTCAAGACGATGGACCAGATCGCGCTGGGCGATGTCTTCGCCCTGCCGACGACATGGACGATCGAGCCATGGATCACCGCCTGGTCTGAGGTCTGCGCGGGGATGACCTGCGAAGGCGTCAGCCACGGCTTCTGGACCTCGATGAAGATCCTGTTCCCGAGCCTCATCCTGTCGATCGGCGTCTCCTCGGTCACCGGCTACGCACTGGCGCTGTGGAAGATCCGCTGGGCCGGCACCTTCCTGTTCGTCCTGTTCCTCTGCGCCTTCGTGCCCTTCCAGATCATCATGATCCCGCTCGTCGTGCTGAATTCCAGCATCGGGCTGTTCGGCTCCATATGGGCGGTCGCCATCGTCCACTCGATCCTGGCGATGCCGCTGCTGACGCTGATCTTCCGCAACTTCTACAAGGATGTGCCGGAGGAGATCGTCAACGCCGCGATCATGGATTGTGGCTCCTTCTGGCGCATCTTCATCGAGATCATCCTGCCGATGTCGGCCAACATCATGATCGTCGTGCTGATCCTGATGATCACGACGGTCTGGAACGACTACCTGATCGGCCTGACCTTCGGCGGCGTCGGAACCCAGCCGATGACCGTGATCCTCGCCAATACGGTCATCACCTCCTTCGGCGCGGTCAAATACAACGTCGACATGGCCGCCGCGCTGCTCACCGCCATTCCGCCGCTGGTCGTCTATTTCGCCCTCGGCAAGTTTTTCGTCCAGGGCATCACGGCCGGGGCAATCAAGGGGTAGCACGTGCCGCAGGTCGAATTCAGCAATATCGTCAAGCGCTTCGGTCGGGTGACCGTCCTCGAGGATCTCAGCCTCACCGTCCAGGATGGCGAGTTTCTGGTGCTGCTCGGCCCCTCCGGCTGCGGCAAGACCACGCTGCTCAACATGCTGGCCGGGCTACAGGACGTCACCGAGGGGACGATCACCATCGGCGGCCGCGACGTCACCGACCTCGATCCCAAGGACCGGGGCCTCGCCATGGTCTTCCAGTCCTACGCCCTCTACCCGACCAAGACGGTGCGCGGAAACCTCAAGTTCGGCCTCTCGGCGCAGAAGCTCGACCGCGCCGAGATCGAGCGCCGCGTCACCTGGGCCGCCGGCCTGCTGCAGATCGACCAGTTGCTCGACCGCAAGCCGGCGCAGCTCTCCGGCGGCCAGCGCCAGCGCGTCGCCATCGGCCGGGCGCTGGTCAAGAATGTCGACGTCTTCCTCTTCGACGAACCGCTCTCCAACCTCGACGCCAAGCTGCGCACCGAGATGCGGCTCGAGATCAAGCGGCTGCACCAGGAACTCGAAAAGACCATCGTCTTCGTCACCCACGACCAGGTCGAGGCGATGACCATGGCGCATCGCATCGCGGTGATGAACGGCGGCGTCATCCAGCAGATCGATACGCCGGACGAGATCTACGAGCGGCCCGCCAACCTCTTCGTCGCCCGCTTCATCGGATCGCCGGCGATGAACACGCTGGCGGCGCGGATCGAAACCAGCGGGCAGGCGATCGCGGCCATCCACGGTCCATCGGGCGTCCGAATGGACCTGTCCGACTACGCCTTCAGGACGCCTCCGAAGCACGGCGACACGGTGGTCGTCGGCCTGCGGCCCGAACACTTCATCGTCGGCGAGACCGCCGAACCGACCGGCGCCGTCTTCACCTTGCCCGTTCGCTACACGGAAAAGACCGGCAGCGACGTCACCATGTTTCTCGACAACGGAGAGAAAGACCTGATCTCGGTGCGCTTCGATCACAAACACCACCACGTGCCAATAACAGGCGAGGCGCCCCCCGTGTGGTTCCCGAAGGATCGGTTCGACGTGTTCGACGCCGCTTCGGAACGACGCATCTAGGCCAGGAGTGGCCAGCAACCCAGGGAGGAAATCAATGAAGAGATCCATACTCGCAGGGCTTGGCTTTGCATTCGCCTTGAGCGCCGCGCCGGTGGCGCACACCGCCGAACTGACGATCTTCCACTCGTGGTCGAATGAGAGCGAGATCGCCGCCCTCAACGTTTTCGTCAACGCGCTGAAGGACAAGGGCCACACGATCAAGGAACTCGCCGTCCCGCACGAGCAATCGGGCGCCGGCGGACCGATCGTCAGCCTGGTGATCGCCGGGACCCCGCCCAACATCTTCCTGACCGGCAACGCCGACATCTACCGCGACATCCGGGATCGCGACCTTGGCCAGACGGTCGGCGAACTGTTCGACGAGATCGGCGCGACGCCGAACTTCGCGGCACCCGTCCGCGAAGCCATCAAGGTCGACGGCGAGGTCCGCAAGATCCCGACCGGAATCCATATCGACGGCATCATCTACTACAACATGAAGGTCGCCGAGGCCGCCGGTGTCGATCCGACAAGCTGGACATCGGTCGAGGACATGTTCGCCGACATGGGGAAGGTGAAGGACGCCGGCTACAACTTCATGGCCATGGGCGGCAACACCTTCCAGGCCGGCTACCTGTTCCATGCGCTGATGGCCGGCATCGCCGGGCCGGAGGTCTACAAGAAGTTCTATGAGGTCGGCCCCGATGGCCAGCCCGATCCCTCGGTCTTCGAGGAGCAGGGCCTGCGCGATGCGATCGAGGTCTTCCGCCAGATCACCGGCCAGGCCGACGAAGGCTGGGTGAACCGCCAGTGGAACGAGTCGACCAACACCGTCATCTCCGGCAAGACGCTCATGCACCTGCATGGCGACTGGATGAAGGGCCAGTGGCGGGCCAACGACAAGGTTCTCGGCGAGGACTATGGCTGCATCAACCTGCCGGGCACCAAGGCGCTGTCGGTCACCGTCGACGCCATGGGCATCCTTGGCGGCGAGCCGGTCTCACCGGAGCAGCTCGAGGCCGAATTCCAGATGGCGGAGATCGTCGTCGACCCGGTCCGCAACGCCGAATTCGCATCCTTCAAGGGCTCGACGCCGGTCCGCACCGATGCACCGGCCGACAAGCTCGATGCCTGCAACACGCTGGTGCTGGAGTCGCTGGCCAAGGACAACTACTGGGTCCTGAATCCCTTCTACATCAGCGATTCCGACTGGATCAATTCGGTCTGGAACACGATGTTCACCTTCCAGGGCGATCCCGACATGACGACCGACGACGCGGTCGAGATGCTGAAGAGTGAATACGAGGCGATCTTCAACTAGCCTCGCCGTCTTCACAAAGACGTCTGGAACCGGGTCTTTCGAGGCCCGGTTCCTTGCTTTTCGACACCGTCCGGCCAACACGTCCGGGCGCGGCCCCGAGCCGCCCGACAGCCGGTCCCCATTGCGTTTGACGCCCCCTGCGGCCAGCGGCTCCCACCCGATTCCACAACCGGGGATGGCCCGCATATTGCATTGCACAAACACGCCCTCCGGCCTGATTGAAGCGCAATGTCCACCCGCCTGCCCTCTGTACTGGTCGTTGACGAGAACGCGGTCCGCGCCGCGATCATCGAGGCCGGACTCCGTGAGGCCGGGCACGAAAATGTCACCATCGTCGCCGACGTCCGGGGCATTGCCGGCGAGATCGCCATCCTTGAGCCCGACGTCATCGTCATTGGCCTCGAAAACCCCAACCGCGACATGCTGGAAAACGTCTTCCAGCTTTCGCGCGCCGTGAAGCGGCCGATCGCCATGTTCGTCGACCGCTCGGACCGCGACTCGATGGAGGCCGCGATCAACGCCGGTGTCTCGGCCTATGTCGTCGACGGCCTGAAGCGCGAGCGCGTCAAGCCGATCCTCGACATGGCTATCAGCCGCTTCAACGCCTATTCGCGCCTCGAACGCGAACTGGAGGACGCGCGCGGCGCGCTGCAGTCCCGCAAGATCATTGATCGGGCAAAAGGCTTCCTGATGCGCAGTCGCGGGCTGTCCGAGGACGCGGCCTATGCGCTCCTGCGCAAGACCGCGATGAACCAGAACCGCAAGATTGGCGAGGTCGCAGAAAGCCTCGTTCTGGCGGCCGAGATGCTGGGGGACAGGGATGGCAGCAACGACTGACATCTTCGCCGGATTCATTCCGCTGACCGATTCCGCGATCCTCGTCGCCGCCCGCGAATGCGGCTTCGCCGAGGAAGAGCGGATCGCCCTGTCTCTGATCCGCGAGACGTCATGGGCGAATATCCGCGACCGCATTGCCATCGGCCACTTTCAGGCCGCCCATATGCTGGCGCCGATGCCGATCGCCGCCGCCCTTGGCCTGACGCCGCTGAGCCAGGCGGTGCTGGCGCCGATGGCCCTCGGCCTTGGCGGCAACGCGGTCACCGTCAGCCTCGCCCTGTTCGACGAGATGCAGGCGGTGAACCCCGTCGACATGCTCGACCCCGCCTCCTCCGGCGCCGCGCTGCGGGAACTGGTTAGGCAGCGGCGCGACACCGGCAGGCCGCGCCTTCGCTTCGGCGTCGTCCATCCCCATTCGGGGCATAATTTCGAGCTGCGCTACTGGCTGGCCAGTTCCGGCATCCGCCCGGACGAGGATGTCGAAATCGTCATCGCCCCGCCGCCCTTCATGCCCGACGTGCTGGCCGCCGGACGCGTCGACGGCTACTGCGTCGGCGAACCGTGGAATTCCGTCGCGGTCGCCTCCGGCGCCGGGCGCATCGCCACCGTGAAATCGGCGATCTGGAACTCCAGCCCGGAGAAGGTGCTCGGCGTCCATGCCGACTGGGCTGGCCGCAACCCGGAAGCCCTCGCCCGTCTCATCCGCGCCCTCTACCGCGCAGCGCAGTGGTGCTCGACCAGGGAGAACCACGCCGCCCTCGCCCATATCCTCGCCCGCCCCGACTACCTCGACCAGCCGGCCTCGCTGGTCATCAAGGCGATCGATGGATCGATCCTCGGCGGGCGCGGTGCCCGGTCCGGCATCGCCTTCTTCGAGCCCTTCGCCGGGGCCGCGACCTTCCCCTGGCAAAGCCACGCCCTGTGGTTCTACAGCCAGATGGTCCGCTGGGGTCAGGTCGCGCATACGCCGGCCAACGCCGAAGCCGCGCGGCTGTGTTTCCGGCCCGACATCTACCGCGCCGCGCTCACCCCGCTGGGGGGCGCGCTCCCCGGCGCCAATGCCAAGGTCGAAGGCGCCCTGAAGCAGCCGTCGCCCGTCGGCGCCACCGCCGGATCGCTGGTGCTGGCCGCCGACGGATTCTTCGACGGCGCCGTCTTCGATCCGGACCGGCTCGACGACTACATCGCCACCCAGATGCCGCTCCGAACCCCTTCCGCATAAACGCTAGCCAGAATCGATTTCGCCCAAACAACAGGCAAACGCCTGCGCAAGCGGGCAGCATCGCGCCTATTCTTTGTGCGTAACAGTCTGAAATCTCTCGCTTATTCCAGTTGACTCGAATCCGCTTCTGGTCAATTGAATAGGGACAGCCGATCGACGGCTGCCATATCCGCGTCCACTGACGGGCGCTCCAGGCGATGCCGCCAAACCTGCCTCTTCCCGCTCGGAAGGGGTCGGTTTGGCGGCATTTTTCGTTTCAGGCCCAGTCAAACCGAAGGATCCTCCCATGTCCTACGTCCCTCCAGCCGAATTCGTCGTCAAGATGATCGATGCCGGCGAGGCCAAGGTGTTCATGTCGACCCGAGACACGATCATCCGCGCCTATATGGCCGGCGCGATCCTCGCCCTCGCGGCGGCCTTCGCCATCACCATCTCCGTCCAGACCGGCCAGCCGCTCGCCGGCGCCATCCTCTTCCCGGTCGGCTTCTGCCTGCTCTACCTGATGGGCTTCGACCTGCTCACCGGCGTCTTCACGCTGGTGCCGCTGGCCCTGCTCGACAAGCGCCCCGGCGTCACCCTCAGCGGCGTCATGCGCAATTGGACCCTCGTCTTCGTCGGCAACTTCGCCGGCGCCTTCACCGTCGCGGTGATGATGGCGATCATCTTCACCTTCGCCTTCACCGTCGAGCCCAACATCGTCGGCCAGAAGATCGGCACCATCGGCGAAGGCCGGACCGTCGGCTACGCGGATCACGGCGCGGCCGGCATGCTGACGCTCTTCATCCGCGGCGTGCTGTGCAACTGGATGGTCTCGACCGGTGTCGTCGCGGCGATGATGTCGAAGTCCGTCCCCGGCAAGGTCATCGGCATGTGGATGCCGATCATGCTGTTCTTCTACATGGGCTTCGAGCACTCGATCGTGAACATGTTCCTCTTCCCCTCGGGCCTGATGCTCGGCGGCAACTTCTCGGTCAGCGACTACCTCATCTGGAACGAGATCCCGACCGTCATCGGCAATCTCGTCGGCGGCCTCGCCTTCGTCGGGCTGACGCTCTACGCGACGCACGCCCGCACCGCGCCGCGTCGCTCGCCCGAATATGACGGCGTCGCGGCCCCCGCCGAATAAGCGCGCAGCACCTGCCCGGGCGGGGACGATGGTTCGCCAGTCGTACCCGCCCGCCGGCGAGACGCCCGCCACACCGGACAAGATGGAGTGACAGAATGAGCGGCAAGCAGAAGCTGGTGGTGATCGGCAACGGCATGGCGCCCGGCCGCATGCTCGAAAGCCTCTTCGAGCTGGCGCCGGATCGCTACCAGGTGACGATCTTCAACGCCGAACCGCGCGTCAATTACGACCGGATCATGCTGTCGCCGGTCCTCTCCGGCGCCAAGACCTACGACGAGATCATCATCCACGGCGATGGCTGGTACATCGACCGCGGCATCACCCTCTACAAAGGCCACAAGGTCGTCGCCATCGACCGCGATGCCCGCACCGTCACCTCCGATGCCGGCGAGGTGGCGCCCTATGACAAGCTGGTCGTCGCCACCGGCTCCAACCCCTTCATCATTCCGGTCCCCGGCCACGACCTGCCCGGCGTGTTGAGCTATCGCGACCTCGACGACGTCAACGCCATGCTGCTCGCCGCCCAGTCCCGCGCCAAGGCGGTGGTGATCGGCGGCGGGCTGCTCGGCCTCGAAGCCGCGGCGGGCCTGCGCGAACGCGGCATGCAGGTCACGGTCCTCCATGTCATGCCGACGCTGATGGAGCGGCAGCTCGATCCCGCCGCCGGCTACCTGCTCGAGCGCGCACTCGTCGACCGCGGCATCGAAGTCGTCACCCGCGCCAACACCCGGGCGATCGTCGGTGACGGCAAGGTGGAGGGCGTCGAACTCGACGACGGCACCGTCATCCCCGCCTCGCTCGTCGTCATGGCCGTCGGCATCCGGCCGAATGTCGCCCTGGCGAAAGACGCCGGCCTCGAAACCGGTCGCGGCATCGTCGTCGACGCCGGCATGCGCTCAAGCGACCCGGATATCATCGCCCTTGGCGAATGCGCCGAGGTCGGCGGACAGGTCTACGGCCTCGTCGCGCCGCTCTACCGCATGGCCGAGGTCGCCGCCGCCCGCCTGGTCGAGGACCCGTCGGCGGAATTCGCCCACATGGATACGCCGACCAAGCTCAAGGTCACCGGCATCGACCTCTATTCGCTCGGCGATTTCGCCGAGGGCGACGACCGTCAGGAGATCGTCCTCCGCGACGCGACAGCCGGCGTCTACAAGCGCGTCGTGCTGAAGGACGACCGCATCATCGGCACGGTTCTCTACGGCGACACCGCCGACGGCGCCTGGTTCAACGACCTGATGAAGAAGCGCACCGACATCTCCGCGATGCGCGACACGCTGATCTTCGGCCAGGCCTACCAGGGCGGCGCGGCGCTCGATCCCACCGCCGCCGTCGCCGCGCTGCCGGACGATGCCGAGATCTGCGGCTGCAATGGCGTCTGCAAGTCGACCATCACCGGCGCCATCGCGGCCAAGGGGCTGACCTCGCTCGACGCGGTCCGCGCCCATACCAAGGCGTCGAATTCCTGCGGCACCTGCACCGGGCTGGTCGAGCAACTCATGGCCCTCACTCTCGGCGACCGCTACAATCCCGCCGCCGTCACGCCGATGTGCGCCTGCACCGATCTCGGCCATGACGACGTCCGCCGCCTGATCAAGGCAAAGCGCCTGAAGAGCATCCCGGCCGTCATGCAGGAGCTCGAATGGAAGACCTCCTGCGGCTGCGCCAAATGCCGGCCCGCCCTCAACTACTACCTCGTCTGCGACTGGCCCAACGAATATGCCGACGACTACCAGTCGCGCTTCATCAACGAGCGCGTCCACGCCAACATCCAGAAGGACGGCACCTATTCGATCGTCCCGCGCATGTGGGGCGGCCAGACCACTTCGGCGGAGTTGCGCGCCATCGCCGATGTCGTCGACAAGTTCGACATCCCCTCCGTCAAGGTCACCGGCGGCCAGCGCATCGACATGCTGGGCATCCGCAAGGAAGACCTGCCCGCCGTCTGGAGCGATCTCGGCAAGGCGGGCTTCGTCTCCGGCCACGCCTACGCCAAGGGCGTCCGCACGGTGAAGACCTGCGTCGGCACTGACTGGTGTCGCTTCGGCACCCAGGATTCGACCGGCCTTGGCGTGCGCATCGAGAAGTTCATGTGGGGCTCCTGGACCCCGGCCAAGGTCAAGATGGCGGTCTCCGGCTGCCCGCGCAATTGCGCCGAGGCGACCTGCAAGGATGTCGGCGTCATCTGCGTCGACTCCGGCTTCGAGATCCACTTCGCCGGCGCCGCCGGCCTCGACATCAAGGGCACCGAGGTGCTGGGCATGGTCAAGACAGAGACCGAGGCGCTCGAACACATCGTCGCGGTGGTCCAGATGTATCGCGAGCAGGGCCGCTACCTCGAGCGCATCTACAAATGGGCGAAGCGCATCGGCTATGACGAGGTTCGCCGCCAGATCATGGACGACGCGGAACGACGCGCCGCCTATTTCGAGCGCTTCGTCTTCTCCCAGAAATTCGCCCAGGTCGACCCGTGGTCGGAGCGCGTCTCCGGCAAGGACAAGCACGAGTTCAAGCCGATGGCCAACCTCGTGCTGGAGGCCGCCCAATGAACGCCCTGACCCGCAACTGGATCGACGTCGGCGCGCTGGAAGACATCCCCCGCCGCGGCGCCCGCTGCATCAGGAACGGCGCCATGACTATCGCCGTCTTCCGCACGACCGACGACCACGTCTTCGCCCTTGAGGATCGCTGCCCGCACCGCCAGGGGCCGCTCAGTCAGGGCATCGTCCATGACGGCTGCGTCACCTGCCCGCTGCACAACTGGGTGATCTCGCTGGAGACCGGCAAGGCGCAGGGTGCCGACGAGGGCTCGGTCGAGGCGTTTCCGGTCCGGGTCGACGACGGCCGCGTCCTGCTCGCCGTCGACCTCGGATGACGATGGGAATCGAAGGAGTACCGACGATGATGACCAAGTCCGACGTGACCGCGATGATCTACGAGAAGAAGCGCGCTGGCGGCCTGACCTGGGCGGCGATCGCCGCCGATATCGGCATGAGCGAGGTCTTCGTCACCTCCGCCTGCCTCGGCATGAATTCGCTGCCGAAGGACAAGGCCGAGGCGCTCGCCGCCAACCTCGGTTTGCCGCCCGAAGCCGCGACCGTCCTTGCCGAATACCCGACCAAGTCCTTCGACAGGACGGTCCCGACCGATCCTTGCATCTATCGCTTCTACGAGATCGTCGGCGTCTACGGCCAGACCCTGAAGGAACTGATCCAGGAAAAGGGCGGCGACGGCATCATGAGCGCCATCGATTTCGACATGAGCGTCGACCGGCTGCCGAACCCGAAGGGCGACCGGATCGAGGTCCGGATGAGCGGCAAGCTCCTCGCCTACAGCGCCTGGTGACAGGGAGCCGCCCGATGGCCATCGCCGCGACACTGTCCAAAACACCACCTGCGCCGCGCCGCATGGAGGCTCTGGCAACCCTGCCGGTCTTCTTCAGGCTGGCGGGAAGGAAGGCGATCGTCGCCGGCGGATCGGAAGCGGCCGCCTGGAAGGCCGAGCTTCTCGCTGCGACCGGTGCCGAGGTTCATATCTATGCGGAAGACATTGATCCGGCTTTCGAGGCGCTGATCGCCGCCGGTTCCCTTGTCCATCACGCCCGGCGGTGGGACCAGGCCATCCTGCCTGGCGCAGCCGTCGCCATCTGCGATGCAGCCACCGAGGCCGAGGCGAAGGCCTTCGCCGACGCGGCGCGGGCCGCAGGCGTGCCGGTCAATGTCATCGACAAGCCGGCCTGGTGCGACTTCCAGTTCGGCTCCATCGTCAACCGGTCGCCGGTTGTCGTCGCCATCTCGACGGATGGCGCCGCGCCGATCCTCGGTCAGGCGATCCGGCGACGCATCGAAACGCTGCTGCCCCCGGCGCTCGCCGGCTGGGCCGACCTTGCCCGCGCCATGCGGGACAGGATCGCCGCCACCCTCGCCGCCGGCCCCCAGCGCCGCGCCTTCTGGGAGCGCTTCGTCGACCGCGCCTTCGGATCCACCCCGGGAGAAGGCGCCGTCGACGCCCTGATGGCAGACGCCAGCGCAATCGCGTCCAACACCCATGCGTCACAGGGTCGGGTGACGCTGGTCGGCGCCGGGCCGGGCGATGCCGAATTGCTCACCCTGAAGGCCGTGCGCGCGCTGCAGTCGGCCGATATCATCCTGTTCGACGACCTGGTCTCGGATGACGTGCTGGAACTGGCGCGCCGCGAAGCGAAGCGGATGCTGGTCGGCAAGCGTGGCGGGCGCGAAAGCTGCCGCCAGGAGGACATCAACACAACCATGATCGCGCTGGGGAAGGCCGGCAAGCATGTGGTGCGGCTGAAGGGGGGCGACCCGATGATCTTCGGTCGCGCCGGAGAGGAAATCGGCCGCCTGCGGGCCAACGGCATCCCGGTCTCGGTGGTGCCGGGGATCACCTCGGCGCTGGCCATGGCGTCGTCCCTCAGCGTCTCGCTGACCCACCGCGACTGCGCCCAGTCGGTCCGCTTCGTCACCGGCCACAGCCGCAAGGGCGAACTGCCGAAGGATGTCGACTGGCGGGCGATTGCCGATCCGACGGCGACAACGATCTTCTACATGGGCGGCCGCACCGCCGGCGCGATCGCCAGTTGCCTCATGACCAACGGCGCGTCGTCAGCGACGCCCGTCGTCGTCGCAAGAGCCATTTCTCGCCCCGCCGAAAAGCGCTGGGCCGGTCGCCTCGCCGATCTCGCCGACGGCATGCGCACGATCGGCTACGACGAACCGGTTCTGATCGGCATCGGCAAGGTCTTCGATTCTGTCGTTATGGAGAGCGCCGGAAACCGGCCTGTCCCGCCGGTCGCGGCGGAGCGCCTGTCGATCCCGGCATGAAGGATGGCCGATCCGTTTCGGCCAGCCATCCTTCAATTCATTCCAGCGTTCAGGAACGCGCCGCCGTCACCATGATCTCGACCGTGAAGGCCGGGTCGGCGAGCTTCGCCTCGACGCAGGCGCGCACCGGCGGCTGGCCTTCCGCCACCCACTTGTCCCACTCGCCGTTCATCTCGTCGAAGGTGCTCATGTCGGCCAGCCACAGGTTGGCGGCCAGCAGCTTCGACTTGTCGGTTCCGGCTTCCGCCAGCAACTCGTCGATGCGGGCAAGGATGTCGCGCGTCTGGTCGGCGACGCTGGCGCCCGGCGCCCGCGAGGCGACCTGCCCGGCGAGATACACCACGTCACCATGCGTAACGACCTGGCTCATGCGCTGGTTGACGTGCTTCCGTTCGATAGTCATGTGCAGTCCCTTTGTTGAACGCGGCCATGCGCCGCGCGAAGCGTATGTGATCGACGGGGCCGGGCCGGCGCTTGCCGGCGACCGGTCCGGTCGATCGTTGCGATACTCTGCGTGAGAAGGCTCGTCCTTCTACCGACCGGTCAGCGACTGCCGGCGAATGCGGCGTTCGATGATGATCTGCAGCACCACCGATATGACGATGACGAAGCCGAAGGCAAGCTGCGTGTAGAAGGCGTTGATGCCGGCGGAGACGATGCCGGCGTTGATCGCGCCGATGATGTAGGAGGCGACGAAGGTGCCGATCACCGAGCCGGTGCCGCCAAACACCGACGTGCCGCCGAGAAACACGGAGGCGATCGTGTTGAGCAGGAAGCCGTCGCCGGTCGTCGGCCAGAAATAGTAGCCGTAGATCGAGGTCAGGATGCCGGCGAATACCGCCAGCACGCCGACCAGCACGAAGGCGCCGGTCTTCACGCCGACGACGTTGATGCCCATCAGCCGGGCGCTGGTCGGATTGTCGCCGACAAGGAAGACATGCGCCCCGAAGCGGGTCCGGTTGAGCAGCACCCAGAGCACGCCGGCAATGACGATCATCCACAGTGTCTGGACCGGAAAGCCGAAGACCGGCTCGCGGAAGATGGCATGCATCGCCGGGTATTCCTTCGCCGTCAGCGGCACGCCGGTGCCGTTCATCAGGACGAGTTCAAGCCCGCGAAAGAGAAACGACGTGCCGATGGTGATGACCAGCGACGGAATGTTGAGCTTGGCGACGAGAAAGCCGTTGAGCAGCCCGCAGGCGGCACCCGTGGCGAAGGCAACGACGAGGCCGAGATACCACGGCGCCCCGCCATAGGCGGTGACCAGGCAGAAGGCCGCGGTGCCGAGCGCCATGACCGAGGGGAAGCTGAGGTCGATCTCGCCGGTAATGACGACGAAGGTCAGCGCCAGCGCGATGATGCCGAATTGCGGCGTCGTCTGCGCAAAGGCGGCATAGATGTTGACGTTGGTGAAGACGGCGGGCGCGGCGATGACGAAGCTCAGCCACATCACCAGCCCGACGCTGATGATGCCAAGCTGGCTGCCGTGCCGACGCAGGGCCGAGGGAGGCGCAACCCGGTTGTTGGCGGGCTTCCCCGCCGCGGTATCGGTCATGCCTGCCCCCTATTCCAGCTCGCCGGTCCGCGCCACGCGGTAGAGCCGGTCGATCAGGTCGTCCATCGAGATCTGCGACTTGTTGTAGACGCCCGCGACCCGGCCGCGGTCGAGCACGTAGAGCCGGTCGACGACCGGATAGACGTGAAAGATGTTGTGATCGATGAAGACCGCCGACTTGCCGGCCTTCTTGATGCTGGAGACGAAGTCCAGCGTCTTCTTAGTCTCGGTCAGCGACAGGCCCATCGTCGGTTCGTCGAGTATCACCAGTTCGGCGTCGAAATGCAGCGCCCGGGTGATCGCGACGCCCTGCTTCTCGCCGCCCGACATCGTCGTCACCACGTTGTCGGGGTGAACGGCGGCCGAGGTGAAGCCCATGTGGTCACTCATCAGCCGCGAGCATTCCTCGCGCATCCGCTTGACGTCGAGCAGCCCCCACTTGGTCCGCGGTTCGCGGCCCATGAACATGTTGCGCCAGATCGGCTGCTTCTCGCAGAGCGCCCGTTCCTGGTAGACGGTCTCGATGCCCAGCGACCGGGCGCGCGCCACCGACCATTCGTGGATGCGCTCACCGTGGAAATAGATCTCGCCGCCGGGATCCGGGCTGTGGAAGCCCATGATCGTCTTGACCAGCGTCGACTTGCCGGCGCCGTTGTCGCCGAGCAGCCCGACGATCTCGCCGGGATAGACGGCGAAATTGACATCCGACAGCGACCGGACCTCGCCGAAGGTCTTGGTGACGTTCTTGAGTTCGATGACGGGCGTCTTCGCTTCCGCCTTCGTGGCTGTTGCGGTCGCGGTTGCGGTATCGGCCATCGCTGGGTGCCCCGGAAAGGAAAGCGGCGCGGGACGCTGGGCCCCGCGCCGGTTGTTCGACTTAGCGGATTTCGACGGCCGCCAGCGGCGCGACGGCCGCGACATTCGACTTGTCGACGAAGGCGCCGGCCGTGTTGATGTCGAGGCCGGAGAAGCCGTATTTCTTGGTCAGACAGATGTTGACCATCGACAGGTAGCCCTGAAGGAAGGGCTGCTGGTCGATGACGAGGCTCTGGTAGCCCTGCTCGATTGCCTGGGCGCTGTTCGGCGACATGTCGAAGCCGGCGAAGAACACCTGGCCCGGCTCAAGGCCGGCTGCCTGCGCATAGACGCCGACATTCGAGGTCAGTCCGCCGTGATCGGTGACGACGATCTTGACGTCCGGGTTGGCGCCCATCAGGCCGACGAAGGTCGCGGTGCCTGCGTTCGGGTCGGCGTTGGTCGCCTGGTCGATCTCCTGGTAGATCACCTCGGCGCCGACCTTCTCGAAAGCGTCGATAACGCCGACGGTGCGCTGCCCGCGGTCGCCGCCCTGGCCCTTGAGCCCCCAAACGAAGACCTGCTCGCCTTCCTTGAGACCGGCGCGGTTGGCCGCCTCGGTCGCCAGCGCGAAGCCGGCGTCGTAGTTCGGCGCACCGACGAAGCCGAAGCCCTGCGGCGCGAATTTCGCCTGGCTCTCGGGAAGCGACGTGTTCAGGGTCGTGAAGACGATGCCCTGCTCATAGGCCTGCTCGACGACCGGCCCGGTCGCCGCCTCGCCAGCGAAGCCGTAGGTGGCGATGCCGTCGACACCGGTCGCCACGGCCTGCTGGATCTGGGTCAGCATCTTGTTCGGATCCCAGTCCGAGAAGTAGTAGGTGACCTCCGGTCCGAGATCGAGCTCGGCCTGGCGGAAACCGTTATAGACGTTGTTGGCGAAGACGCCGCCCTGCGGTCCGCCCGGGAACGCGGCGATCTTGACGCCTTCGCACCACTGCGGAGTCGGGTCGAGCGCCAGCGCGCCCGTGGTGCCCAGCCCAAGCAGGGCAGCGGCACCGATCAGCGGCCGGAGCCGCGCAAAACCTTCGGTCATTGGTATCCTCCCATAGCGCCACCGCTCCCCGCGGCCAGCTCACAACACCTCATCAAGGTGTCCGATTATGGTTATGGGAATAGTATAGGTCTGTAAAGTCCCGCCGGCTCCGGCCCCGCCTACCCGCACATCGGCAGTCTCGGCGTTTGCCAAGAATGCACTCTTTCTCTAGGCTCGCGCGCGATTGTCCGGGGATTTGGACGCGGGCCGGCCTTGGTCATCACGAGGCCGAGTTATGTTACATGTCTGAAGGATCGGCATGACCGACCCCGTTTCAAGAAAGCGCGAAGAACCCGGCACGGCGACCTCGACCGTCGCCGACGAACTGGTGCGGATGATCCTCGGCCACATGGTGCCGGGGGCGAGCTTGCCGAGCGAGGCCGAGCTCGCCATCCAGCATGGTGTCAGCCGGGTCACCGTCCGCGAGGCGGTCAAGATGGTCGCCGGCAAGGGCCTGCTCGACCTCGCCCGCGGCCGCCGCGCGGTGGTCAAGGCGCCGGACGCCGCGGCCCTCGGCGAGTTCATGATCTACATCGTCCACAGCGACCCGAAAGGCGTCTTCGATCTCGTCGAGATCCGCATGTCGCTCGAGGTCCAGTCGGCCGGGCTCGCCGCCCAGCGCGCCACCGGCCCGGCGCTGGCGGCGATCGAACATACGCTGAAGGACATGCGCGCCGCCCAGGGCCCGTCGGCCGGCGACGAGGACGAACAGCTCTTTCACGAAGCCGACGTCGCCTTTCACCAGGCGATCGCCATGGCTTCCGGCAATCGCATCCTGACCAGTCTCTTCGAGGCGATGGCGCCGGCGCTGAAGCGCTCCTTCTTTCTCAGCCGGCGCGGGCGCCAGATCCGCGGCCAGAATGCGGAGCACACGATCCTCGCCCACCAGCGCGTGCTCGACTGCATCATCGCCGGCGACACCCCCGGCGCCGAGGCGGCGATGCGGGTGCACCTCACCGATGCTGCACGCGACATGCGCGCCGCCATCAACGGCGAAAAATGGAGCGGCTGAGCCCGCGCGGCTGAACCCTATCCGGCAAACCGGCTGGTCAGCCCTCCGTCGACGCGCCAGTTGGCGCCGGTGACGAAACTCGCTTCATCGGAGAGGAGGAAGGCCACCACGTTGGCGATCTCGGCCGGCACCCCCATCCGCCCCATCGGGTGGACGCCAAGCACCGTCTCGCGCAGGTCCGGCGGGTTGCGATCGAAGAATTCCTTGACCAGATGGGTCTCGGTATAGCCCGGCGATACCGCGTTGACGCGGATCTGCTGCGGACCGACTTCCAGCGCCATTGACCGGGTCAGCCCGACCAGCCCGGACTTCGCGGCCGCGTAGGGAAACATCCCCTTGTAGGTCATGTCGGCATGGACTGAGGCGATGTTGACGATCGATCCCCGCTTCGCCTCGATCATCGCCGGCAGCACGGCCCGGGCCATCAGCCAGGCCGACTTGAGGTCGACGCCGAACACGTCGTCCCATTGCGCCTCCGTCATCTTCACCGGATCGGCATAGGAGTTCCGGCCGGCATTGTTGACGAGGCCGGTCACCGGCCCGAGCTTGGCGACGGCGGCCTTGTGAAAGCGCCCGATGTCGGCCGCCGACCGCACATCGCCACTGGCGAAGAAGGTTCGCTCCGGCGCGTCGAGTGAGTCGACCTGCGCCAGTCCGGCGGGCTCGTCGATGTCGATCCAGGATGCGCTGGCGCCTTCCGCGATACACTTGCCGACGATCGCCGCGCCGATGCCGCGACTCCCCCCGGTGACCACGATGTGCTCACCGTTCAGTCTGCCCGTCATTCCGATGTCCTTTTGTCATTCGCCGATCGACAGCCGCATCCGCAATCGCCGGAAGCCGATCCGGCTTGCTTGAAGACTGTCCACGCACCTTGCCGCATGACATGATCATGACCGTGAAAACCGACCCGGCGCAAGCGGAAGGAATACGAATGAATCGGATCCCGTGCACGAGGCCTGCCGCCTCCTTCGAGAAACTCCACCAGGCGATCGGCGAAACCCTCGACACGACCGCGGCGGACCTCTCTCCCGAAACGCTGCTGGATGTCTTCAAGGCGCTCGCCGACAAGCACGATACCGACGTCAACAGCCCCTTCAACATGGGCTATTACTGCATCGACGCCGACGTTGCCTCGCTTGCGGCGCTCGACGAGACCGAGCGTCGCGCTGCCAATATCGCCGTCGAGGGCCAGCATCCCGCCGCCCTCGCCTTCGAGCTTCACAGCGTCGAGCGCGTCCTCAGCGCCTTCGGCATCGACCCCGCCACCGGCCACGGCCACTACACCTCCGGCGGCACGGAGGCCAATCTCACCGCGATGATCGTCGCCCTCGGCGACCGCATCAGCCATCGCAATCGCAAGCTGCCGAAGTCGGCCTACGATCCCGGCCTCTGCCTCGACGCCGACGGCAAGCCGCAGCCCTTCGAATACGTCCATCACGGCGTCGTGCCGCTGAAGGTGCGGCCGACCGTTTATGTCACCGCCCAGACCCATGCCTCGATCGACAAGAATGCCCGCACCCTTGTCGGTATCGCGTCGATCCGCGACGTGCCGATGGACAAGGACCTGCGGATGAATCCCCGGGCGCTGGAGCGGATGATCGTTGCCGACCGCAAGAGCGGCCGCTTCGCACCCTTTCTCGTCGTCGGCACGGTCGGCGCCACCGGCTCCGGCATCGTCGACCCGCTGCGACGCATCGCCGATGTCTGCGCGCGCCAGGGTGTCTGGCTGCATGTCGATGCGCCATGGGGCGGCATCGCCGCCTTCTCTCCGGCCCTGAAGAAGACCTGCCTCGATGGCATCGAGCTGGCCGATTCCATCACCTTCGATCCCCACAAGACCCTGGTGCCGCTGGGCGCCGGCGGCAGCGGCATGTTCCTGACGCGCCATCGCGACGCCGTGGCGCGGTCCTTCAACGTCTCGGGTCAGCCGGTGGCGACCCATGACTATGCGTATATGTCGCTCCAGGGATCGCGGGCGAATAACGGCCTGCGCGTGCTGAGCCAGCTTGTCGAGCCCCGCCGGCTGGCGGCGCGCGTCGAGCGCGAGGCGCGGCTCGGCGACCTCCTGCGCCGCAAGCTGCGGGCGAGCGGCTGGACGATTGCGTCGAAGACCCCGCTTCCCGTCGTCACCGCCGTCCATCCGAAGATGGCGGCCGGCGACATCTCGGCGGCGACGATTGTTCGGCGCCTTGCGAAGGCCGGCATCCTCGCCAAGGCCGAGACTCTGCGCCCCGGCGAGACGCCCGCCCTGCGGCTCGGCATCATCAGCCGCCGCACTTCGGAAGCGGACATCGCGGCGGTCGTCGACGACCTCGATTCGATCGTCGGCTGACCTGTTGCGTGACCCGTGGGTCACGCAACAGCGGGGCTCAGGCCGGCGACTTGAACAGGCTCTTGCCGTTCACCTTGATCTCCACGTCGACGCGGTATTTCGCCAAAGCCTCCGGGCTCACATCGATGCCGAGCCCGGGCTCTTCGGGCAGTGACAGCTCGCCATTGGAGTCGAGCTTGAGGTGATTGGTCGTCAGGTCGATCGCCAGTTGGCGCGGCGTCACCGGAAACTCGCAGATCGTGTCGCTGGCGAGATCGGCATAGGGCTGCAGCGAGGCGGACAGCGCGAGGTGGGTGGTGAAGGTGTGATTGACGTAGGTCACCCCGCGCTCGGCCGCATATTCCGCCACCTGCCTGGCCGGGCCGATGCCGCCGATCCGGCCGCAGTCGATCTGGATGAAGCCGACCTTGCCGAAATCGATCAGGTGCCGGGCCATGAACACGTCATGGGCGGCCTCGCCACCGGCGATCTTCAGCTTGTCGGTCCGCGCGCCGAGCGCCGCGTAGGCGTCCAGCGCGCCTGCATGGAACGGCTCCTCGAGCCAGACCGTCCGGTTACGTTCGAGCGCCGGCAGGCGAAGCGCTGCCGCCTCGACATCGTCGATCCAGATCTGCCCGGCGTCGACCAGCAGGATGCCGTCCTCGCCGAGGCCTTCGCGCGCCGCGTCGAGATGATCGACGTCGTCCTGCACCGGGCCGGTCCCGAAGGGCCCCCAGCCAAACTTGACCGCGCGGAATCCCGCGGCCCGGCTCTCGCGGGCGCCGGCCAGCGTCTCGTCGGGGCTGTTGCCGAACAGCCGCGATGCATAGGGCGTCTTCCTGGCCGGGCGTTCGATGCCGAGAAGCTTGTAGACCGGCTCGCCGCGCGCCTTGCCCAAAAGGTCCCACAGCGCCATCTCGATGCCCGACCAGGTGTGGGGGGCCTGCAGCAGGTCCATACTGTTATAGGCAACCTTGGCGGCGATGCGCCGGATGTCGTCGGGCTTGTCGATCGTCTCGCCGAGCACCGAGTCGCGCACCGGCCGACAGACACCGTGCGACATCGGCGTGACATAGGCGGCGATCGAGACCAGCGGCGACGCCTCGCACTCGCCCCAGCCGACACGCCCGCCGGCCACCACCCGCACGACGAGCGCGTCCTGGCTGCCGTCTGCGTCGGTCGTCACCTCCGGCATCGACAGGTAAAAGAAATCGACGTCATCAATCTTCATGGTCAGGTCCTTGAATGGTGCCGGAAAAGCCAACGGCCGGCGGAATGGAATGGGGATGATGGTTTTGCGGCGGTGGGGGTCAGCGGCCATCCCCGTCGAAATAGTCGCTGATCGCATCGCCGAAGAGATTCAGTCCGAGGATCACGGCGGTCACCGCGACGCCGGTGACGATCGCCAGTTGCGGCTGGATGCTGAGATATTGTTGCGCTTCCCGCAGCATCGAACCGAAGGATGGCGCCGGCGGCTGGATGCCGAGGCCGAGGAAGGAAAGCGCCGCTTCCCACATCACCGCCTGGGCGCCGTCGAAGCTCGCGACGACGACCAGCGGCCCGATCATTCCCGGCAGGATCTCGGTGCGAAGGATCCGGAGTTCGCTGGCGCCGAGGCCACGCGCCGCCTGGACGAATTCGCGGTCGCGGAGCTGGATCGCAACGCCCCGCGACACCCGGGCGAAGTCCGGTATCGCGGCGATCCCGACGGCGACCATCGCGTTGACCAGCGAGGGTCCGAGCAGCGCGACGATGACGATGGCGACCAGCACCGTCGGAAAGCCCTGCACCACTTCGGTGACCCGCGACACGACCAGGTCGAGGATGCCGCCAAGCCCGCCGGCGAGCAGGCCGAGCAGCGTGCCGAAGATCCCGCCGATCAGCACGACGATGAGGAAGGCTTCCGCGGCGACCACCGTCGAGCCGAGCAGGCGGCTGAGAACGTCGCGGCCAAGCGGATCGGTGCCGAGCAGGTGTTCGGCGCTCGATCCCTGCAGGGCGGCGCCAAGATCCGTATCGGTCATCGAATGCGGCGCGATCCACGGCCCGAAGATCGCCGCGATAAGAAACAGCGTCACCAACCCGAGCGCCAGCGGATGCCGCCGCATGAGAAAGCGCAGTAGGCTCGCCCGTCGCGGCTGGCGCGCGACGGAGCCGGGCATCGCGGCGTCGGCCGCTGGCGCGTTCTCGCTCATCGGGTCCGCACCCTCGGGTCGACCAGTCCATAGGCGAGATCGATGGCGAGATTGACGAAGACGTAGCCGACCGCCGCCACCAGCACCACGCCCTGGACCACCGGATAGTCGCGGTTGAGCACGGCATTGAGACCAAGTCGGCCGATCCCCGGCAGGCTGAAGATCACCTCGATGACGATCGCGCCGCTGATCAGCACGCCAAGCTGCAGCCCGACGAACGTCATCGTGTTGATCCAGGTATTGGGCGCGACGTGGCGAAAGAGGATGCGGAAATTCCCGAGCCCCTTGGCCCGCGCCGTGTCGACGAACGGCTCCTTGAGAACGCTCTGCGCCGTCACCCGGACGAAGCGGATCAGCGCCGGCGCGAGATAGATGGCGAGCGACAGCGTTGGCAGGATCATGCTGCGCAGGTTGAGGCCGAGCCCGCGCGAAACCGGCACATAGCCGCCTGACGGCAGGATGCGCCATGTCACCGCGAAGAGAACGATCAGCATCAGCCCGACCCAGAAGCCCGGCACCGAGATGCCGAGTGTGATCACCGCCATGGCCGGCTTGCTCCACCACCGGTCGCGCTTCTGCGCCAGGATCAGCCCGGTCGGCACCGCCACCAGCACCGCCAGCAGCAGCGACAGCCCGGCGAGTTCCAGCGTCACCGGCAGGGCGTCCATCAGGAGCCCGGTCACCGGCTTGTGGCTGAGATTGGAGACGCCGAGATTGCCCTGCACCGTTTCCCCGAGCCAGATCACGAAGCGCGTCGGCAGCGGCCGGTCGAGGCCAAGCTGGCGCGTGACCGCCTCGACGCGCTCCGGCGTCGCCATGGTGCCGAGCAGCACGGCGGCGGGGTTCCCCGGCGCCAGCGCCGTGGCAAAGAAGGCGAGCGCGCTGACGCAAAGCAGCGTCAGGGCCGCGCCCGCCATTCGTCCGGCTACATAGACAAGCATTCCCCATGACCTCGCCGGTGCGCCAAGTCGGCGCCCGGCGCCATCCTAGCTGCCTTCGACGGTCACCTGCCCGTAATCGTCGATGCCGCTCGGCCCGATGACCAGGCCCTCGACGCCGCCGGTGGCGAGGAAGAACAGCGGCAGGTGGTCGACCGTGATCTGCGGCATCTCGTCGAGCACCAGTTCCTGCAATTCGCGATAGAGCGCGATCCGCTTTTCCTTGTCATTCTCCGACACCGCCTTGGCCAGCAGCTCCGCATAGCCCGGCGGGTTCCACTGGTTGACGTTCGAGGTCGGCGCGAAGTTCGGCGAGTTGAACATGCTCGCCGCGTCTTCCGGCCCGGTGTTGAAGTTGTCGGTGGTGATGTCGAAGTCAGGATTGGTGACGATCCGGTCGATCCACACCGTCACGTCGAGATCGCGGACCGTCACGTCATGGCCGAGACGGTTGAGGTTGTCCTGGAGCAGCAGCGCCATCGACTTCAGCGAGTCGAAGCCGGCGATGGTCAGGATTTCCATCTTCAGCGGCTTGTCCTTCGAGAAGCCGGCCTCGGCGAGCAGCGCCTCGGTCTTGGCGAGATCGAAGGGATAGCGCGACGACGAATCCGGCAGATACGTCTCCATCTCCTCCGGCACCGGATTGATCGTCGGCCGGGCGAGGCCGAACCAGACGGCCTTGGTATAGGCCTCCCGGTCGAAGGCATGGGCGAGAGCCTGACGGACGCGCTTGTCGTCGAACGGTGCGCGCTTGGTGTTGATGTTGAAATTCTCGTAGAGGATATACGGCTTGGTGGTCAGCACCTGGACGTCGGCGAAGGTCTCTGCCTGCTTGACGTCCTTGGCCTCGACCAGCGCCAGGAGCTGCAACGAGCCGTCCTGCAGACCGGCCAGCCGCGCCTGCGAGTCCGGCACGATCCGCCACTCGATCGCGGCGAGTTCCGGCTGTTCAGCCCGGTAGTAGCTGTCGTAGCGCTCGACCCGGATGTGATCGCCCGGCGTCCAGTTGACGAAGGTGAACGGGCCGGTGCCGATAGGCGCGGTGCCGATGTCGGCGATGTTGCTTTCCTTGACGATCGCCACCACGGCGAGGTTGGACAGGATGCCCGGCGTCGTCGCGGCGAGCGTCACCTTGACCGTGCGATCGTCGACCGCCACCACGTCGGTGACCGGCTCGAGCTGCGCCGAGAAGGGGCTGCCGACCTCCGGATCCTTGGCCCGCTTGATGCTGAACACGACGTCGCCGGCGGTGAAGGGCGAGCCGTCATGCCAGGTGACCCCCTCACGCAGAGTGAAGGTGAGTTCCAGCCCGTCGTCGCTCAGCGTCCAGGCCTCCGCCAGCATCGGATCGGCCTGCAGCGTGTCGGGATCGATGAAGACCAGGCTCTCGAAAACCGTCGAGCGGATGGTGTGGCGGAAGACGTCGAGCGTCGACATCTGCGGGTCGAGCGTCTTGATGTCGCTGCTGATGCCGACCGTCAGCGTGCCGGCGCCCGCCGCCAGCGCCGCCGCGAACCGGCCGCCCGCCACCGTCGTCGTCGCGGCAAACAGCGTCAGCCCGCCAAACAGGCGAAGGAACTCGGCCCGGTTGATGCCGGTCGCCGCCCCTGCCGCGCGCGTCGTCTTCGAAGGATTGCCAGTGTCCTGCATGTCGTCGTCCCCCAGCCCGTTGCGTGGCGACACGCCACATTCGCCCACCCGATTCCGCCGCCAGCGGCGTTTTGTATGGTGAGCCGTTGCAAGTAGAAGCGTAGTTTTGTATACGATTTTGATGGAACCGTCAAGCGACGCCCTGATCCGTGAAGGCAGCAGATGAAGCCGGCCGATGCCCTGCCGCAAGCGATCCTGCGGAGCGCGCCACACGGCTGGAACCGGCGATCCGCGCTGCCCGATCGCCGCGCGATGCGTCATGATGGCGGCTGCATCATGCGAAGGAGTTCCGATTGACCGAGCCTGAGCCTTCGACCGGGGAGCAAGCGCCGCTGCTCGACATGCGCGGCCTCGGCGTGACCATCGAGATCGGCGGCCGCCCCGCCGAAGTCGTCCGCGACCTGTCGCTGACGCTTGACGATGGCGAGGTTCTCGGCATCGTAGGCGAGTCCGGGTGCGGCAAGACCGTTACCGCCCGCTCGATCATCGGCCTCGACCGCACCGACAGCCGCTTCCGCCTCGGCGGCCAGATGCTCTACCGCGGCCGCGACCTCCTCGCCCTCGACGAACATGCCATGCGCGCCATTCGCGGCAAGGAGATCGCCATGATCTTCCAGGACCCGATGACCTCGCTCAACCCGCTGCACCGGATCGGCGCCCAGATCGGCGAGACGCTCGGCGAGCATACCGCCCTGTCGAAGGCTGCCATCCGCGCCCGGACGATCGACCTGCTGCGCCAGGTCGGCATCCCCCATCCCGAGCGCCGGGTCGACGACTATCCGCACCAGTTTTCCGGCGGCATGCGTCAGCGCGCGATGATCGCCATGGCGCTAGCCTGCGAGCCCGCCCTGCTGATCGCCGACGAGCCGACCACCGCCCTCGACGTGACGACCCAGCTCCAGATCCTCGACCTGCTCGCCCGGCTCAAGGACGACTACCGCATGGCCGTCATCCTCATCACCCACGACCTCGGCGTCGTCGCCGAAATCGCCGACCGCGTCATGGTCATGTATGCCGGCCAGTGCGTCGAATACGGCACCACCCGCGACGTCTTCCACGCGCCGAAGCACCCCTACACCGCCGGCCTGCTGGCGGCGATGCCGTCGGCCGATCGCCCGAAGGTCGCGCGGCTCAGCGCCATCAAGGGATCGCCGCCACGACTGACCGCCGGACTCCCGTCCGGCTGCGCCTTCGCCCCACGCTGCGACCACGTCTTCGCCCGGTGCAGCGAGATGCCGCCGCTCGCCGCGCACGACGCCGCGCCCGATCACCGCGATCGCTGCTGGCTTCCGGCCGGCGACCGCCCATGGGGTCTGGACCCCGCCCGCGGCACCGCGGGGTCGCCGGCGTGAGCGCGCCCGCCCCCCTCGTCGCGCTCGACCGCCTGGTCAAGCATTTCCCCGTCCGCATGGGCCTCGGCTTTTCCAGGGCGCAGGTCCACGCCGTCGACGATGTCAGCTTCACCATTGCCCGCGGCGAGACCCTCGGCCTCGTCGGCGAATCGGGTTGCGGCAAGTCGACCCTCGCCCGCTGCATCGTCCGCTTGATGGAGCCCACCGGCGGCGCGCTGCGCTTCGATGGCGCCGACATCGCCCATCTCGGCACGCGCGCCCTGCGGCCGCTTCGCCGCCGGATGCAGATGATCTTTCAGGATCCGATGGCGAGCCTCAATCCGCGCAAGACCGTCGGCGAGATCGTCGGCGACGGCCTCGCCATCCACGGCATCGGCACGCCCGCCGAGCGCCGCCGCAAGGTCGACGACCTGATCGCCCGCGTCGGCCTCTCGCCGGACATGGCCGGCCGGCTGGCGGGCGCGCTGTCGGGCGGCCAGCGCCAGCGCATCGGCATCGCCCGGGCGCTCGCCCTCGGACCGGAATTCATCGTCGCCGACGAGCCCGTCTCCGCCCTCGATGTTTCCGTCCAGGCCGATATCCTCAACCTGCTGAAGGACCTCCAGGTCGAGTTCGGCATCACCTACCTGTTCATCTCCCACGACCTCGGCGTCATCCGCCAGGTGTCGGATCGCGTCGGCGTCATGTATCTCGGCCGGCTGGTCGAACTGGCGCCGGCCGAGGCCTTCTATGCCCGCCCGCTCCATCGCTATTCGCAGGCGCTGCTGGAAGCCATCGCGGTGCCGGATCCCGACCGCGCCACCCGCCGCCGCGCCCCGCTCACCGGCGACGTCCCAAGCCCGATCGCCCCGCCCCCCGGCTGCCGCTTTCACCCCCGCTGCCGCTATGCCACCGACATCTGCCGCAGCGAGGAACCGCCCCTCCGCGAAGCCGGCCAAGGCCGCCTCGTCGCCTGCCACCACCCGAATGAGGCATGACGTCAGGTGATACGCCTCGTCCCGCGCACCGGGAAACCAAAACGCGGCTACCCGATATCGACAGAATCGGATAGCTCTGGTGGATGAAGCCGCTGCCCTTGAATAGGCGTTTGGATCGCATCGCCCAGCATATTTCGCGCGCGAGAATTTTTCTGGATTTGTGGTTCTATTTTGAGGAGCAGGACTCTCGACGTGAACTCATCGCTACGATGCGGCACTACAATGAGTTCTTTCGTTTCACGCCTCATGCCTACTTCGCCACCTACGTGATTTATATCGCAGGTGTCTTCGACAAGAACAGAGGCACGATCAGTCTTTATTCTCTGTTTCGGGAGGTAAAAGCAGCGGGGTGCTTGAATGCGGGTGATACTGCCGCCGTCAAAGCGCTTCTAGCGCAGGCGAAACCGATCGCGGATAAAGTCACTATTTTGCGTCACAACGCTTTCGCCCATCGAAGCGCCCACACCTCATATGATGACGTGTTCAAAATGGCCGCCGTAAAACCCGATGAACTGCGGGACCTGACAAACCTAGCCCTGAATGTCGCCAATCGTCTCCTAATGGCCCGCGGGCTACCGGAGCACGTTGTCACCTCGCTTCCGCGCGAAGCCGCGGAGGCCATGATGCAAAAGCTAGCGTGAAAAGCGGAAAAGCCGGACGGATATTACCGATCGACTAAGTTGCGTGCCGCAGCACTTACCGCTTCTTCCGCCCCGCCGACGCCTTGCGGCGTTCGATCAGCGCATCAAAATCGATCGACTGCGGCGAGTCGAGGATATGCAGGCGCAGGTTCGCTTCCAGCGCGCTGCGGCGGCCGGAGCGGATCAGGTCGGCGAGGTCGGAATGTTCCCGGGCGATCGACTCCATGTCGATCTGCAGCGTCGCAAGGCCGAAGATGATCGTCAGCTGGCTCGACAGCGGTTCCCAGGTCGCGACCAGCACCTCGTTGCCGGTCAACGTGCAGAGCGTCCGGTGAAATTTGGTGTCGAGCGTCGCGATGCCATAGGTGTCGCCGCGTTTGGCCGCCGCGACGAGGTCGGCGCAGATCCGGTCGAGCGGCGCGATCGTCGCCGGATCGGTCTTGCACATTTCCTGCAGCTTGAACGCGGCGAAGGTTTCCAGCGCCAGCCGCACCTCGAGGATCTTGCGCAACCGGCCGGCATCGACCTCCATCAGCCGCATGCCGCGATAGGGCACGTTGACGAGAATGCCCTGGCTTTCGAGCAGGCGCAGCGCCTCGCGGATCGGCACCCGGCTGACATTGAGCCGGCGTGCGACCTCCGCCTCGATCACCCGGTCGCCGGGCAGGAAGACGCCGGTGGCCGCCGCCTGGATGATCGCCTCGACCGCCTGGTCGACCAGCGTCTTCGGCGTCAGGGGTTCGAGTTCGCGCTGGGCGTCGGTCATCTGCGAAGCCGCAATCCGCAATGAGGGTCTCTGCATCGATCCACCGCGGCGCCCTGGCCGGCCTCAGCTAGTCGGAGTCGGTCGGCTCCGCGTAATCCGTCATCACCACCGCGACGCAATCGCCGCGGGCGGCCCGGCCGGGACCGGCGCTCATCCATATCAGACCCGAGCGCTTGTAGCGCAATTCGATCGGCGGGCGATCGACATCCTCGACGAAGTGGATGAAGCCGGCGGTCTCGCCGGCCTCGACCGCGTCGCCGACCATGTGGCGCGGCTCGAAGACGCCGGCCGTCGGGGCGAAGCTGAAGCTGTCCTGGTGGCGCACCATCATGTGCCGGGTCGCGGCGCTGCCATCGCGCTGCGCCGTCTCCGGTTCGCCGGCCAGCACCCCGGCATGCCGGAGCACGTTGCGCAGCCCGCGCTCGGCGATCCGCACCCCCTCGACATTGACCCGGCCCCAGCCGCCGAGTTCGGTGCCAAGCGACAGAATGCCCCGCCGCTCGACGCAGGAGGTGAAGGTCGCGCCTTCGTCGACGCCCCAGAAGACGACGTTATACGGCGCACCGAAGGCGCCGGCGGCGGCCATCGTCCGGCCGCGCATCGCTTCGTCGGGCAGGTAATGCATGTTGGTCGACAGCGCCGAATCGAAGGAATGCCCGGCGGTGTGGACGTCGACCGAAATGTCGGCATGCGGCAGCACCACGCCGTCCATGAAGTGGGCGAGCATCTCGCTGAAGGTGCCGCGCGGATTGCCGGGGAAGCAGCGGTTGAGATCGCGGTCGTCGATCGGGCTGAGCCGCTTGTCGGCCATCACCGCCGGAATGTTCACCGCCGGCATCATGATCACCCGGCCGGATACGTCGGCCGGATCGAGCGAGGCGGCAAGCCGCGAGATCGAGATCTGGCCTTCATACTCGTCGCCGTGGATGCCGCCGGTCAGAAGCACCGTCGGGCCGCTGCCATTCTTGACGACGACGATCGGGATTTCGATCGTCCCCCAGCCGGATGTGTTGCGCGACAGCGGCGCCCGCAGATAGGACGCCTGGCGCCCTTCCCGGTCGAAATCGATGTCCGTTGTGATCCGGCTTTTGACGCTGGCTTCCGACACGGGGCGTGGTCCTGATTGCAAGAGGGTGTGCCGCGCTTATCGTATACAATACTCTATCTGTCAAACCGGCGCAGGCCAGCCCTGGCTGCCCGTCGGAGGTTTGCTTCCCCTCCTCGCCGGTTCCTTTCCGGTGTCGTCCCGGTTGCTCAGCCGTTGGCGACGTCGATCATCGTGTGGAGCAGCAGGTTGGCGCCGGCCTCGATGTCGGGCCAGGCGGTTTCTTCCTCGGGAGCATGGCTGATGCCGCCGATGCTCGGCACGAAGATCAGTCCGGCGCGGGTCAGCTCCGCCATGAACTGGGTGTCGTGCCCGGCCCCGCTCGGCATCAGCCGGTAGCCGAGCCCGAGTTTCTCCGCCTGCCGCCGGAAGGCCGCGACGATCGTCGCGTCGCAGGGTTTCGGATCGAGCCAGCTCTGCTCGTCGATGGCCAGCCCCAGTCCCATCGCCGAGGCGACATCCTCGAGCTGCTGACGGCCCGCCGCCGCGATCGCCTTCATCACCGCAAGATCGGTGTCGCGGCCGATCAGCGTGAAGACCGCCTCGCCGGGAATCGTGTGCGGGTGGTTGGGCGTCAGGTCGACGGCGCCGATCGTCACCCGGCTCTGGTCGGTGCCGACCGCGGCGATGATCTCCGGAATCCGTCGCGCGAATTCGACCAGCCCGACGAAGGCATCCTTGCGCAGGTCCATCGGCGTCGTGCCGGCATGGTTGGCGACGCCGGAGAGCCGCACCGACCATTTGAACACCCCGGAGATCCCCTCGACGATGCCGATCGGCACGCCCTCGGATTCCAGCACCGGTCCTTGCTCGATATGGAGTTCGAGAAACGCCTTGACGCTGTCCCGCTCGCGACGGGCCGTCTCATAGGCGTCCGGCGCCAGTCCCTGGGCCGTCATCGCATCGACCATGCGCGTCCCACCCTCGTCCACGGCCGTCTCAAGCCATCCCGGATCGACCGCGCCGGCCAGCGCCTGGCTGCCGAGCATGCCGCCGAACCGCCCTTCCTCCTCCGCCGTGACGATGACCTCGATGGGACAGGGCGGCGTCACGTCGGCGTCCATCAGCGTCCGAACGCATTCCATCGCCGCCGCAACCCCCAACGCGCCGTCATAGAAGCCGCCCATCGGCACCGTATCGAGATGCGAGCCTGCCATCACGGCCGGCCCCTCGCCGACCTGCCAGAGCCCTGAAAGATTGCCGACCGCATCCATGGAAACCAGCATTCCCAAGGCTTTCATGCGATCCGCCATGAATGCGCGCACTTCCATATCGGCGTCGGAAAATCCCGGCCGGTTGATCCCCGGCACCCCCGCGATCCGGCCGATCGCGCCGAGGTCGTCCATCTCCGCGCGCAGCCGATCGAGGTCGATGGCGAGGTTTTGGGATTGGCCGCCAATCTCTTGTTTCGACAACGTTTTCTCCCGATTGCTCATTTCAAATGAGCCGGATTTATACCCATCGCCCACAAATTAATCATTATCAATTATTGCGCACAGTCAATCCACCATGATTATATGGCCTCCCGCCTTCCAACGGAGAGACAGCGATGAGACCGCTCCTCAGAAATACCCTTGCCGGGCTGGCTTTCGCCGCCCTGGCCGGCGGCGCGATCACCGCGCCGGCGATTGCCCAGACCCCACCGAATGTCCTGATTGTCGGCCAGATCGCCGAGCCGAAATCGCTCGATCCAAGCGTCGACACAGCCGTCAACGACTTCCGCATCCTGATGAACATGTATGACGGCCTGGTCCGCTACAAGGACGGCACACTGGAGCCGGAAGCAGCCCTCGCCGAGTCCTGGGAAATCAGCGACGACGCCCTGACCTACACCTTCCACCTGCGCGACGACGTCAAGTTCCACGACGGCACGCCGCTCAACGCCGATGCCGTCAAGTTCACCTTCGACCGGATGCTCGACGAGAACCATCCGTTCCACGACACCGGCCCCTTCCCGCTGGCCTTCTTCTTCTCGTCGATCGACACCGTCACCGCGGTCGATGATGCGACGGTCGAGTTCAAGCTGAAGGAACCCTATGCGCCCTTCCTGTCGAACCTCGCCTACCCGACCGGCCTGATCGTCTCGCCCGCCGCGGTCAAGGAACACGGCGCCGATTTCGGTCGGAATCCGTCCGGTACCGGGCCGTTCAAGTTCGAGAACTGGGACTCCAACACCGCCGTCGTCATCACCCGAAACGACGACTACTGGGATGGCGCGCCGCCGCTCGAGGCCGTCGTCTACCGGCCGATCACCGACGCCAACACCCGCGTCGCCGAGATGCTGTCGGGCGGTATCGACCTGATGGTCGAGGTGCCGCCGGACAACCTTGCCCAGTTCCGCGACGACGCCAGCTTCGACGTCTATGAGCAGGCGGGACCGCACCTGTGGTTCCTGATCCTCAACGCCAAGGAAGGCCCCTTCGCCGACAAGAAGGTCCGCCAGGCGGTCAACTACGCGATCGACAAGAAGACGCTGGTCGACAACGTCCTGCAGGGCACCGCAGAGGTCGCCGCCGGCCCGACGCCGCCGGCCTTCGCCTGGGCCTATAACGAGGAACTGCAGCCCTACCCCTACGATCCGGAAAAGGCCAAGGCGCTCCTCAAGGAAGCCGGCGCCGAGGGTGCCGAACTGACCTTCTACGTCACCGAAGGCGGCTCTGGCATGCTCGATCCGATCGCCATGGGCACCGCCATCCAGGCGGATCTCGCCAAGGTCGGCCTCGACGTCAAGATCGAGACCTATGAGTGGAACACCTTCCTCGGCGAAGTGAACCCGGGCCTCGAAGGCAAGGCCGACATGGCCGAGATGGCATGGATGACCAACGATCCGGACACCCTGCCCTTCCTCGCGCTGCGCACCGACGCCTTCCCGGACAAGGGCGGGTTCAACTCGGGCTACTACTCCAACCCGGACGTCGACGCGCTCCTCGAAAAGGCCCGCAGTTCGACCGACCAGGCCGAACGGGCGAAGCTCTACAAGGAGATGCAGACGATCGTTCAGGATGATGCGCCCTGGGCCTTCATCGCCAACTGGAAGCAGAACGCGGTGTCGACCGACGCCGTCGAGGGCTTCTCGCTGCAGCCGTCCTTCTTCCTCATCCTGAGGGACGTCTCCAAGGGCTGATACCGACGACATGGCATCGGGCCGCCGGCCACCCGGCGGCCCGGGCTGCTGACCTGAGCGATACCCCATCAACGGAGGGAAGGTGATGCTGGCCTATGTGTTCAAGCGCCTTCTCGCGCTGATACCGATCATCATCGGCCTGACCATCATCGTCTTCCTGATGATCGCGCTGATCCCCGGCGGCACGGCCGTCGCCATTCTCGGCCCCCTCGCCTCGCCGGATGCCGTCGCCAAGCTCAACGCCGAGCTCGGTCTCGACCGCCCTCTGGTCGAGCAGTACCTGTCATGGATGGGCAACCTGCTGCAGGGTGACATGGGCCGCAGCTACAGCCTCAAGCGGCCCGTCATCGACGAGGTCTTCGAACGCTTCTACGCCACGTCGATCCTCGCTGGCACATCGCTGATCCTCTGTTCCATCTTCGGCCTGCTGGCCGGCATCGTCTCCGCCGTTCGCCAGTTCGGCTGGGGCGACCGCCTCGTCACCTTCTTCGTCCTGATCGGCATCTCGACCCCGTCCTTCTGGCTCGGGCTGCTCCTGATCATGCTCTTCGCCGTCGAGTGGCAGATCTTCCCGCCAAGCGGCATGTACCTCGCCTATGGCGGCGGCGGCATCCTCGACCTGCTCGACCATCTGGTCCTGCCGGCGGTGACGCTGGCAGTGGTCGCCACCGGCGTCATTGCCCGGCTGACGCGGACCGCGATGCTCGAGGTGCTGCGCCAGGACTACATCCGCACGGCTCGCGCCAAGGGCCTGACCGAGCGCCGCGTCATCTATCGCCACGCCTTCAAGTCGGCGCTGGTCACCGTCATTCCTCTGATCGGCGTCCAGGCCGGCTTGGTCATCGGTGGCGCCGTCTATATCGAGACCGTCTTCCAGTGGCCGGGCATCGGCCGGATGCTGGTCGGCGCCATCTCGACGCGTGACATCCTGCTGGTCCAGGGAGGCGTGCTGCTTCTGGCCGTGACCTACGTCCTGATCAACCTCGCCGCCGACATCGTCCAAACCATCCTCGACCCGAGGCTCAAGTCATGACCGCCGCCAGCGACACCGTCGTGGCGAAACCGGCCAAGAGCGCGCGGCCAAGCTCCTTCCGCCTGCTCACCAACAACCGGCTGGCGGCGCTCGGCCTGATCGTCCTTGGCATCGTCGTCGCCCTTGCGCTGCTCACGCCGATCCTGCCGCTGGACAATCCTGACGTGACGGACCCGGCCGACCGCCTGCTGCCCCCCGGCACCGCCGGCCACCTGCTCGGCACCGACCACCTCGGCCGGGATATCCTCTCCCGGCTCCTGTGGGGCACGCGGGTGTCGCTGGCCGTCGGCCTGTCGGCAACGCTGATCGCCGCTTTCTTCGGCTCGCTGATTGGCCTGGTCGCCGGCTATTTCGGCGGCCGGACCGACGCGCTGCTGATGCGCTCGATCGATATGCTGATGGCCTTCCCCTACATCCTGCTGGCGCTCGGCATCGTCGCCGTCCTCGGCCCCGGCCTCCTCAACGCGCTTTACGCCATCGCCGTCGTCAACATCCCCTTCTTCGCCCGCAACATCCGCGGCGTCACCCGAG
This sequence comes from Bauldia litoralis, assembly GCF_900104485.1. Lineage (GTDB taxonomy): Bacteria > Pseudomonadota > Alphaproteobacteria > Rhizobiales > Kaistiaceae > Bauldia > Bauldia litoralis. The sequence goes on from NZ_FMXQ01000001.1 coordinate 246,266, forward strand.
GCCTCGCCCACCGCGAGTTCGTCGACGCTGCAAGACTGTCGGGCAAGGGCCACGCCGGCGTCCTCTTTACCGAGGTCCTGCCCAACGTCCTGCCGGTCATCGTCATCACCATGTCGTCGACGGTCGGCTGGATGATTCTGGAGACTGCCGGTCTGTCCTTCCTCGGACTCGGCGTCCAGCCGCCGCAGGCCGACCTCGGTTCGATGCTCGGCGAGGGCCGGAAGCTGCTGTTCAACGCGCCCTTCGTCTCGGTCATCCCGGGCCTGATGATCTTTGCCCTGGTGATGAGTATCAACCTGATCGGCGACGGCGTGCGCGATGTCCTCGATCCCCGACTCAGGTCCGGTGCCCTGGCGCGCCCCTCGGCGCGGACCCGCGTCGACCGCCGCGAAGTCCCGGCGATGCCGGATCGCGAGACCGACGACGCGCTCGACGTCATCGACCTCAAGACCGAATTCACCGTCGGTTCGTCCGTCTACCGCGCGGTCGGTGGCGTCAGCCTCGACCTCAAGGACAAGGAATGCCTCGGGCTGGTCGGCGAATCCGGCTCTGGCAAGTCGGTGACCGCCATGTCGGTGCTCGGCCTCGTCGCCACCCCGCCGGGCGCCATTGTCGGCGGCCGGGTGGTCGTCGATGGGGCGGACCTGCTGGAAGTTTCCGACGAGACGCTCCGTGGCCTGCGCGGTGGCAAGATCTCGATGATCTTCCAGGACCCGCTGTCGACGCTGCATCCCCTCTTCACGGTCGGCGACCAGATCGCCGAGGCGATCCGCTCGCATCACCCGGTCGGCCATGCCGAGGCGTGGAAGCGGTCGGTCGCGCTGCTTGAACTGGTCCGCATCCCCAATGCGCGCGAGCGGGCGAGCAGCTATCCGCACGAGCTTTCCGGCGGCATGCGCCAGCGGGTCTGCATCGCCATGGCGCTGGCCAATGACTCCGACGTCCTGATCGCCGATGAGCCGACGACGGCGCTCGACGTGACGGTGCAGGCGCAGGTGCTTCGCCTGCTCGACGACCTGCGCCGCGAAAAGGGCGCGGCGGTGCTGTTCATCACCCACGATTTCGGCGTCGTCTCGGAGATCTGCGACCGCGTCGCGGTGATGTATGCCGGGCGTATCGTCGAACTCGGCACCACCGACGACGTGCTGTCCCGGCCAGCCCATCCCTATACCCGCAAGCTGATCGACTGCGTTCCGATCCTCGGCGATCCCGACCGCCGCCTCGACGCGATCGAAGGCCTGCCGCCGACGGTCAACCGATTGCCGCCGGGCTGCGCCTTCGCCGACCGTTGCCCGCGGGTTCGCGACGATTGCCGGGCCGGCGAGATCGCGCTCGCCGACATCGGCGACCGCCAGGTACGTTGCCTCTATCCGCTGGTGGAGACGGAAGAATGACCGCGCTGCTCACCGTCGAGAATGTCGAGAAACGCTTCGGCGGCGGCCGCAGCCTGTTTGGTGGCGCGAAGCGCGCCGTCCACGCGGTCCAGGGTGTCGATATTGCCGTCAACAAGGGCGAGACGCTCGGCATCGTCGGCGAATCCGGTTGCGGCAAGTCGACCCTCGCCCGGATGCTGGTCGGCCTCGACCGCCCGTCGGCGCGATCGATCCGCATCGAAGGCATCGACCCGTCCGACTTCGAACGCGGCAACACCCGCGTGCTGGCGAAGAAGATCCAGTACGTGTTCCAGGATCCGGTGTCCTCGCTCAATCCGCGCAAGACGATCCGCACCATCCTCGAAACACCGATGATCCACCTGCTCGGCCTCGACAAGCCGGCCCGCGAGGCGCGTCTCGAGGAACTGATGCAGGCGGTGAAGCTGTCGCCGGAATTCCTCGACCGCTACCCGCACGAATTTTCCGGCGGCCAGGCGCAACGGATCGGCATCGCGCGGGCGCTCGCGGCCGGGCCGGAGCTGATCATCCTCGACGAGCCGGTTTCCGCGCTCGATGTCTCGGTGCAGGCGCAGGTACTCAACCTGCTTGCCGACCTCCAGCAGCGCTTCGACCTCACCTACGTCTTCATCAGCCACGACCTGTCGGTGGTCGAAAGCGTTTCCGACCGCGTCGCCGTGATGTATTTCGGCCGTATCGTCGAGCATGCCGAGGCGCGCGAGCTTTTTCGCCAGCCGCGGCATCCCTATACGAAGCTGCTCTTCGATGCTGCACCGGTACCGGGCAAGCGCAGCGTGCGCGGCGAGGCCGAGCCGGCCGAACTGCCCGATCCCTACGCGCCGCCGCCTGGCTGCGCCTTCGCCCCGCGCTGCCCGAATGTCCGCGATCGCTGCCGGAGCGAGCGGCCGACGCTCGCCGCCGACCAGCCGTCGCCGACTCACGCCGCCGCCTGCTTCTTCCCGGTCGAGGCATGAAGACCCCGGGCGACAAACACGGCAGGGAAGCGGCGACCGACATCGCGCCTGGCGTCGACAAGCAGGAGTCGATCATCGTTCCACCGCGGCTGCAGCCGGAGCGGCGGCTCAAGCGGACCGACGACATTGCCGAGGGCATCAAGGACCTGATCGTCGAGAAGTCGCTGTCGCCGGGTGACCGCCTGCCCAACGAGCGCGAACTGATCGACCTTTTCCACGCCTCCAAGAGCACGGTGCGCGAGGCGCTGAAGTCACTGGAAACGCAGGGGCTGATCCGCTCCCGCACCGGCCCCGGCGGCGGCACCTTCGTCGGCGAATTGTCCGGCAGCCGGGCGATGGAACTGCTCGGCAACTATTTCTTCTTCCGCCAGCCCTCGATCGGCGACATCTACGCCGTGCGGATCAAGCTTGAGCCCGACCTCGCCGCAAGCGTCATCGGCCATCTCACCGACGCGGACTACGAGACGCTGCAGCGGACGATGAACCTTTACGAGCGGCCGCCGCGCGACCGTGGCGAGGAATACCAGCAGCGACTGGCCGAGCTCGATTTCCACTCGGTGCTGGCCGAGCTCTGCCCCAACCCGATCCTCGGCTTCATCTGCGGCTTCATGCACAACCTGCTGCGCAACCTGACCATCTGCCGGCACATCTACGGTTCGCCGAACCCGGTGTTGCGCGAGCAGGCGCTGCATTATCAGATCAGCCTGATCCGCGCCCTCAAGGCGGAGGACGCCGACGCCGCCCGGCGGATCATGCAGGAGCACATGGAAACCGCGCGCCGCTACATGGAAGAGTCGGAAGCGACCTTCACCCGCGGCTTCCTCCGTCTTGACGGCAAGCGATGACGCCCTTCGCGAGTCGCCGGCAGACCGTCAGACCGACGAGTAGCCGCCCTCGATCATCATCAGCGCGCCATTAACGAAGCCGGAAGCCGGCGAGGCGAGATAGAGCGCCATATCGGCGATCTCGACCGGCTGGCCGAAGCGACCGGCCGGAATGTGGGCCAGCATCGGCGCCGCCTTCTCCTCCTCGCTCCACACCCGGATCCCCATCGGCGTCATGACGACGGTCGGGCAGATGGCGTTGACCTGGATATTGTGCTTCGCCCACTCGCAGGTCAGCGACTTGGTCAGCGCGTTCAGCGCGCCCTTCGAGGCGGCGTAGGCGGCGTGGTCGTCGATCGCCAGCGGCCCGGTCTGCGACGAGACGTTGATGATCTTGCCCCACTTCTGGGCGATCATCTGCGGCGCCAGCGCCTGGGCAAGCAGGAAGGGCGCCCGGGTGTTGACGGCGAAGGTGTGGTCCCAGTGCTCCACCGTCGTCTCCAGCGCCGGCTCGACATGCGACATCCCGGCATTGTTGACGAGGATGTCGACCGTCCCGACCGCCTCCAGCGCCTCGCGACCGATGCGGCGGACGTCGTCGACCTTGGCAAGTTCACCGGCCAGCGTCACGCATTTGCGTCCGTAGCCAGCGACCGCTTCGGCCGTGTCCTTCAGCCCGTCGGCATCGCGCGCCGTGGCGATGATGTCCGCCCCGGCATTGGCGAAGACGCGGCAGATTTCGGCGCCAAGTCCCTTCGACGCGCCGGTGACGAGCGCCGTACGGCCCTCGAGCGAGAAGCGCTTTGTCCAGTCTTCCATGATCCGTCTCCATTGTTGTGTCTGTCGCGCCACCGACGAGGCGCCGCCCGTTCAATGTGGCGATGTCCCGGTCACCGCGGTCTGTAGCTTCCGCTCGCGCATTCGTTTATCGGCCTGATCCCGCCAGCGGGCGCCGTAGCGCGCGAAGGCGGCCGCCGGCGGCCCGGCCAGTCCGGTCGCCCGGGCGAAATTCGCCGTCGTCTTCCGCGAAACGCCGGCCTGGATGTCGAACAGGAGCGCCGCGCCGAGGCTCGGTCCGGCGGTGCTGGTCTGCGACCAGACGACGTCCCGTCCCGTCAGCGTTGCCAGGGCATCGCGATAGGTCTTGTTGGCGGTAAACGGCCCGTCGATGATCGTCGGCCCGCCGGCATCGATCAGGCCGAGGCAGGTGTCGCTCATCAGCGCCAGGTAGAGGCTCGCCGCGCAGAAACGCTCCGCCGGCGCCACCGATCCGCCCGCCGGCAGCCATTCGGCCTCGATATTCTGAAACGGTCCGGAATCCGGCGCGACCGACGGCAGCAGCATGATCTGCTTGTCCAGTACCGCGCCCAGCGTCGCATCGTCGACCGCGATCACGTCGCCCTCGGTCGCGATGCTGAATTCCCGCCCGCCCTTGAAGCGGGCGGCGGGCACCGGCTCGCCGCGGAAGTTGATATTGGCGAGCGTGTCCCGCTGCTCGTCAAGAGCGATCGGCGACGCGCCGACGCCAAAGCTGATCGCCCAGGTCCCCGTCGAAAGCACCGTGAAGGGCGGCTCGCGATCGATCAGATGCGGCACCAGCGAGGCATTGGAATCGTGCAGCCCCCCGGCGACGACAATCGGGCCCGGGAGCCCCCAGGCGCGGGCCAGGTCCTCGCGAAGCAGGCCGATCGGCGCGGTCGCCGGAAGCAGCGGCGCAAGCTTCCCGGTCCAGTTCTGGCGCTCGGCAAGCACGGACCACCGCCAGCGCCGCTGGTCCCAGAGGTCCGTGTGGCAGCCGATGGAGGTGATCTCGTTGGAGGCGACGCCGGTCATCCGCCACAGCCAGTATTGCGGGTAGGTCAGGATCGCTCGGGCGCCCGCGAAGGCCGCGGGGAAGCGCTTCTCCATCCAGAAGAGTTGCGCCCCGACGTTGAAGCCTTTCGGCAGCCTCGGGCTCAGCGTGTCGGCGAAATCGGGGCGGACCGCGTCATAGGCTTCCGTGAATTCGTCGGGGCCCTCGTATTCGTAGTCGAGGATCGGCAGCGCCAGGTCGTCATCGCCAATCACCACGATCGACGCGCCATGGGCGCTGACCGCGATACCGTCGATCGGATGGCTGGCGGCATGCGCCCTCATCTGGTCGGCGAAGAAGGACCAGATCGCGTCGGCATCGAAATGTGGATAGGGCCCGTCGAGCCGGACATGGTTCGCCTCGGTGACCGTTGCGATCTCCGATCGGTCGGCAAGGTCAACGACGGCAAACTTGATGTTGGTCTTGCCGACATCGAGAACGGCGATGAATCGCGATGCGCTCATCCGTTGCTGCATCTCGGCCGGACAGGGAAAGGAGTGGAGCCTCGACGAGGCCGAGGCTCCACCGGTTTCGGATCGACCTAGAAGTCGAAGTCGTTGACGTTGCTCTTGTCGAAGACGAAGGGCGAACCGAGCAGGATTTCACTGCCGTTCACGACCTGCAGCTTGCCCAGACGTCCGGCCTCGACTTCGGTGTCGCCGGGCGAAAGGTCGCCATCGACCACGGCGCGCATGACGTAGACCGCCGCGTAGCCAAGATCGACCGGGCTCCACAGCACCACCGACTTGACGCAGCCGGACTCGACATACGGACGCATCGCATTCGGCGTGGCAAGGCCGACAACCGCCGTCTCGCCGCAGGCACCGGCCTGCGTCACCGCCTCGGCCGCGGCCGGGGTCGCAACGGAGGTCATGCCGAAGATGCCGTCGAGGTCGTCGCCATACTTGTTGATGAGCGTGTTGGCCTGGTTGAAGGACAGGATGTTGTCCTCCTGGGCCTCGACGGTCTCAAGCCATTCCATCTTGGGATGGCAGGACTCCTGGTAGGCCTGCATCTCGGCAATCCACCGGGCCTGGTTCGGCGTGGTGAAGGTCGAGGTGACGATGGCGAACTTGCCCTCGTCGCCGATTTCGGCGGCCATCTGGTCGATCAGCGACTTGGCGATGCCGTTGAATTCGGCCTGGTTGACGAACCATTCCCGCGCATCCGGGTCCGAGTTCGCGTCATAACCGACGACGTGGATGCCCTTGCCAAGGGCCTTCTTCAACACCGGCGCGATCGCCACCGGGTCGTTGGCGGCGAAGAGCACGCCATCGACGCCCTGGGTCACGTAGTTGTCGATGAAGGTGATCTGGTCGTCGATGTTGGCTTCGGTCGGCCCGTCGGTGGTCACCTTGACGTTGCCGAGTTCTTCCGCGGCCTGCCGCATGCCCTCTGTCGTCGCGGCGAAGTAGCCGACGCCGACAAGCTTCGGAATGTCGATGAGGGTGATTTCCTTGCCGGACTTGTCGGCAGCGCCGGTCGTCTGGCCACCGTCATAGTCCTTGGCGGCAACCGTGCCCGGCGTGTCGTCGCAGGCAAGCGGATTGGTCGGCAGGTCGTCGCCGCCATCCCACGGATCGGCCGCCAGGGCCGCTCCGGTGAGCGCGGTTGTCGTTGCAATGATGATCGCGAGTCTCTTCATGATAGGGATCCTCCCATTACGCCAAGCACCGTTGCGGTGCGCACCTTCCTTCAGCCACCGGCTCCCCGCCGGCGCTGAAGGAAATTCGATACCAGAATCGAAAGGATCAGCACGGTGCCGATGACGACGATTGTCGCGTCGCCCTTGACGCCCGACAGGGCCAATCCGTTCTTGAGAAGCTGGATGAGCGTGAAGCCGATCACCGTGCCGGCGATCGTTCCCACCCCCCCGAAAATGCTCGTACCGCCGAGAACCACCGCCGCGATGGCGTCGAGTTCGAGGCCTGTTCCCATGTCCGAGCGGGTGGTCGACACCCGTGACACGAAGATGTAGCCCGCCAGCCCGGCCATCGTTCCGGACAGCGAGTAGATGATCAGCTTGATGCGATCGACCGGGATGCCGGAGAAACGGGCGGCCTCCTCGTTGTAGCCGATCGCGTAGAGCGAGCGTCCGAAGGTGGTCTTGGCCAGCACGATCCAGAAGATGATGATCGCCACCAGCAGGATCCACAACTGTGTCGGCACGCCGAAGACTTCCCCCTGCCCCAGGACGAAGAACCATTCCGGATAACCGCGCACCGACCGCGCCTGGCTGATGCCCTCCGCGAGGCCGCGGTAGAGGGCGAGCGTCGCCAGCGTCATGATCAGCGGCGGCACCCGCACCCGGATGATCAGCAGGCCATTGAAGAAGCCCGCCACCGCGCCGACGGCGACGGAAAAGACGATCGCCAGTTCGAGCGGCAGGCCAAAGTTCTTCCATGCGACGCCCAGCATGATCGCGGCAAGGCCCATGATCGAACCGACCGAAAGGTCGATGCCGCCGGTGATGATGATGAAGGTCATCGGCAGCGCCACCAGCGCCACTTCGGTCATCAACCGGCCCTGGTTGAGCATGTTGTCGACGGTCAGGAACTTGTCCGTACCGACCGCGAGGAAGCCGACCACCAGGACCAGCACGATCAGCAGCAGCAGCTCATGGTGGTACGCGAAGGGGGCGCGCGTGGCGCGGGCTTCGACCGACATCGTCACGTCCCCATCCGCTGGCGTTGCCGCCGCCAGAGATCGGCGAGCACCGTCACCAGGATCAGGATGCCCTGCACCGCCCGCATCCAGAATGGCGATATGTTGACGAAGATCATCGACGAGGCGATCGCCGCGATCAGCACCGCCGCCAGTGTCGAGCCGATAACCGTTCCGGTGCCACCGAGGATGCTGACGCCGCCGACGACTGAAGCCGTGATGATCGTCAGTTCGAGGTTCGGCGGCACGGTCGACTGGATGACGCTGAGCTGGGTCGCGAAGAGGACTGCGGCGATGCCGACGAAGAAGCCGTGGATGGCGAAGGCCTTGACGACGGTCGCGGCCGGATCGATGCCCGAAAGCCGCGCTGCCTCGACGTTGCCGCCGACCGCGTAGATCGCCCGCCCGGTGGCGCTCAGCCGCATCCAGAACGCCGCCGCGATCGTCAACCCGACCATGAAATAGATCGGCGTCGGAATGCCGAACAGCCGTGTCTGGGAAAGGAAGAATTCCGGCGGCAGGTTTGTCAACCAGGCACCGCCGGTGACGCTGATCAACCCACCCTTCAGAATACTGAGCATCCCCAGCGTCACCACGATCGAGGGGATGTGAAGATAGGCGACAATTGCCCCCATCCCCGAGGTGATCGCAATGCCGATGACCAGCGGCGCGAGCCAGCAGATGATGATCGGCACGCCGTTAAGCGCCAGCGTCCCGGCAATGGTCGCCAGCACGCCGATCAACGAGCCGACCGAAATGTCGATATTGCCGGAGATGATCACCATCGACATGCCGATGGCAGCAACCGCGATATAGGCATTGCCGAGGAAAATGCTGCTGATGTTGCGCTCCGCGACGAAGCGCGGATTGATCAGCCCGACGACGACGAACAGCAGGACGATGGCGATGAACAGGACCATCTCCTGTCCGAGCACCATCCGTCGCAGGTCGCGATAGCCGGCCGAAGTACTGAACGCCGCCGTTGCCATGCCTATACCGCCGCCGCTTCTTGTGTTTCGGAATCGCTCATCATTGCCGTGGCGATGGCGGCCTGGGTCGCATCGGCCCGTTCGACCTCGGCCACGATGCGACCGCCGCGCATGACCAGCACGCGGTCGCTCATGCCGAGAACCTCCGGCAGTTCGCTGGAAATCATCAGGATCGCCAGCCCCTTGCCGGCGAGTTCGCTCATCAGACGGTGGATTTCGGCCTTGGCGCCGACATCGATGCCGCGCGTCGGCTCGTCCATGATCAGGATGCGCGGGTTGGTCGCCAGCCACTTGGACAACACGACCTTCTGCTGATTGCCGCCCGACAGCTTGCCGGCGATCTGCCATATTCCGCTGGCGCGAATCTGGAACGTCTTGACGCTCGCCTCCGCCAGCTTCTGTTCCTCGAACCGATCGATGAACCAGCCCGGCGCGATCCGGCGCAGCACCGACATCGAGACGTTCTCGACCACCGGCATCGCCCGGACCAGTCCATGCCGACCACGGTCCTCCGGCACATAGGCGATGCCGAGTTCCTTGGCCTCGGCCGGACTGCGGATCGACACTTCTTTTCCGTCGACCAGCAGCGTGCCGCTGTCCGGCGGCGTGACGCCGAAGAGCACATGCGCGAGTTCGGTTCGGCCCGAGCCGACGAGGCCGGCGATTCCGAGAATCTCCCCTGCCCTCAGCTGGAAACTGACGTCGTTTGTCGTCGGCGACCGGACGATCGACCGGCCTTCGAGGACGACTTCGCCGATCTTGGCCTCGGTCTTGGGGAAGAGCGCATCGAGCACCCGGCCGACCATCATGTGGATGAGGTCGTCCTGGTCGGTGTCCTTGACGTCCTTGGTCGCAACATAGGTGCCGTCTCGCAGCACGGTCACCCGGTCGGCGAGCAGGAACACCTCCTCCAGGCGGTGGCTGATATAGATGACCGCCACGCCGCGATCGCGGAGCAGCCGGACGATATCGAACAACCGTTCCACGTCGTGCTCGGTCAGCGCCGCGGTCGGCTCGTCCATGATCAGCACGCGCGCGTCGTGGGAAAGCGCCTTGGCGATCTCGACCCGCTGGCGATTGCCGACCGAAAGCGACCCGACGACAGCGCTGACATCGAGGTCGTGGCTGTCGAGCGAAGCGAGCAGCGCCGCCGCATTCTCCCGGAGTTTCGGCCAGTCGATTGCGCCAAGCGCCGTGCGCGGCGCGTGCCCCATGAAGATATTCTCGGCGACGGTCAGGTCCGGAAACAGAAGCAATTCCTGGTAGATCGTCGCGATGCCGGCCTTCTGCGCCTCGAACGGCGTTGCGAAATTGACCGACTTGCCGTCGAGATACATGACTCCGGAATCGGGCTTGTGCACGCCCGACAGGATCTTGATCAGCGTCGACTTGCCGGCGCCGTTCTCGCCGAGCAGGGCATGAACCTCGCCCTGGCGCACGTTGAAGCTGACGTCGTCGAGCGCCTTGACGCCCGGGAAAGACTTGCTGACGCCCTTCAGTTCGAGCAGCGGCGCAACCGTCTTGGCCGCCGTGCCGCCGCTCTCGCTCTCAGCGCTCATTGCGCCACCCCCGAAACCCGTCCCGCGACATCCCGCGCAGTCGTCTCCACCGTGATCAGCCGGACACCGGCGTCGAGCAGCATCGTCCGCGTGTCGTCGCTGATTCCGGTGTCGGTGATCAGCGTTGACACCTGGTCAAGTCCGCAGACGATCAGGCTCGAGCGGACACTGAACTTGGTCGAATCGACCAGCACGACCAGTTCGTCGGCCTGGCCGAGAAGCTTCTGCTCGGCCTGGATCAGCAACGGGTCGGTTTCCATCAGACCGAGGTGACTGACCCCCTGCCCGCCGATGAACATGCGTCGGGCCGAGAAGTTGCGTGACACGTCGTTTTCGAAGGGACTGAGGATGATGTTGATCTCGCGATAGATGGTGCCGCCCGGCATCATGACCGTGTTCTGCGATTGCTTGAGCAGCGCTTCGGCGATGGGGAAGGAATTGGTGAATATCTGCAGGCGCCGATCGCGGAGGAAGGGCACCATCTGGAAGGTGGTCGTGCCGCCATTGATGATGATCGGCTCGTTGTCGGTGCATAGCGCGACGGCACGTTCGGCGATCGCCTGCTTCTGCTCCATGTTGATCATCATGCGATCGGAAAATGGCCGGCCGGCCATCACATGAAACGGCGCCGCCGCCAGCGCTACCGCGCCACCGCGCACCCTTCGAACTCTTTTCTGCAGATGCAATGCTGCGATATCGCGCCGAATGGTGGCCTCCGACGACTGCGTCAGCTCCACCAGACGTTGCACGGTCGCTACCGGGCTTTCTTGAACGGTCGCCAGAATCACGTCGTGGCGCTCACGTTCGTGCATGTTTCCTCCCTGGATCACCGCCCAGTTGTGATGCGAGATTTTCAACAAAGCAGCGACGTGTCAATCAGAAACGATCATTATCAAGCATGTTGCACTGCAATATAGTCATGTTTGATCGGTAATGATTGACTTTGGCGTCATCTCGGATCATTCAAAGGGCAATAACAAAAACTATCCTCGGAGGAACGTCGTGGCCGCAAACGCCGATGTGTCGCTGCTCGCAAGCTTGTGGGACGACAGTCTCGCGGAGACGATGAGCGAGAGCGAACAACTGCTCTATCGCTCGAATCTGCTCGGTTCCGATCTCAGGATCACCAACTTTGGCGGCGGAAACACCTCCGCCAAGATCGAGGAAACCGACCCGCTCACCGGCGAGACTGTTCAGGTCCTGTGGGTGAAGGGGTCTGGCGGTGATCTCGGCACCATCCGGATGGATGGCTTCTCGACGCTCTACATGGATCGGCTGGAGGCTCTCAAGGGCATCTATCGGGGCCCCGACCACGAAGACGAGATGGTCGGCTACCTGCCGCACTGTACCTTCAACCTGAACGCCCGCGCCGCCTCGATCGACACGCCGCTCCATGCCTTCGTTCCGCACCGGCATGTCGACCACATGCATCCCGACGCGGTCATCGCCATCGCAGCGTCGAAGGACAGCAAGCAACTGACCGAGGATATCTTCGGCGGTGAGATCGGCTGGCTGCCATGGCGGCGGCCGGGCTTCGAACTCGGCCTGTGGATCGGCCGCTATGCCGAGGAGAATCCGAATTCGAAGGGCGTTGTCCTCGCTGGCCACGGCCTGTTTACCTGGGCCGCGACGGCGAAGGAAAGCTACGAGATCACGCTCGACATCATCAACCGGGCGATCGCCTGGTTCGCCGACACGACCGCCGACAAGGTTATCTTCGACGGCGCAAGACACACCGCCCTGCCCGCCGGGGAGCGCCGCGCCATCGCCGCGAAGCTGATGCCGGCGATCCGCGGCCGGATCGGCAAGACCGAGAGCAAGGTCGGCCATTTCGACGACAGCCCGGCGGTTCTGGAATTCGTCAATTCCAAAGCCCTCGACACCCTGGCGCCGCTCGGCACCAGTTGTCCCGATCATTTCCTGCGCACCAAGATTCGCCCGCTCGTCGTCCCCTTCGATCCGGCGGCGCCGGACGCCGCAGCGGCGATCGACGCCCTCGGCGAGGCCATCGCGGCCTATCGCGAGGACTATGCCGCCTATTACGAACGCTGCCGCCACGACGACAGCCCGGCGATCCGCGATCCCAACGCAGTCGTCTACCTGGTGCCCGGCGTCGGCATGATCACCTTCGGCAAGGACAAGCCGACCGCCCGTATCGCGGCCGAGTTCTACACCAATGCCATCAATGTCATGCGCGGTTCGTCCTCGGTCTCGACCTATCAGGGCCTGCCGGAGCAGGAAGCCTTCGACATCGAGTACTGGCTCCTTGAAGAGGCCAAGCTCAAGCGGCTGCCCAAGCCGAAGCCACTGGCCGGGCGCATCGCCTTCATCACCGGCGGCGCCGGCGGAATCGGCCGGGCGACGGCCGAGCGGCTGATCGGCGAAGGCGCCTGCGTCGTGATCTCGGATATCGACCCGAAGTCCCTCGAAACCGCGGTCAACGATCTCGCCGGCCAGTTCTCGAAGGACATGATCCGTGGTGTCGTCTGCGATGTCACCAACGAGGACTCCGTCGAGGCGGCGATCACCGAGGCCGCTGTCGAATATGGCGGCCTGGATTTCGGCGTCTCCAACGCCGGCATCGTCACCGGTGGCGCCATCGACGAGACGACGCTGGCCCAGTGGCAACTCAATGTCGACGTCCTGTCGACCGGCTACTTCCTCGTCACCCGCGCCGCCTTCCGTCTCCTCAAGGCGCAGGCGCTCGGCGGCGCCATCGTCTTTGTCGCCTCGAAGAACGGGCTGGCCGCCTCGGTCAACGCCTCCGCCTATTGCGCGGCCAAGGCCTCGGAGATTCATCTCGCCCGTTGCGTTGCGCTGGAAGGCGCGCCCCATGGCATCCGCGTCAACGTCGTCAACCCGGACGGCGTGCTGCGCGGCTCAAAGATGTGGTCGGACGAGCGTCGGCAGGAACGGGCCGAATCCTACAAGGTCCAGCCCGAGGACCTCGACGACTTCTACCGCCAGCGCACCATGCTCAAGGAGAGCGTGTATCCGGAGGATATCGCCGAGGGCATCCTGTTCTTCGTCACCGAGGGATCGCGGAAGTCGACCGGCAACATCCTCAACATCGACGGCGGCAACGTTCAGTCCTTCACGCGTTGACCCGGCGGCCTCGATCGCTGCGCCCCGCCGCCGTGTGCGACGACCCGGCATCGTCGGCAAGTCCCCGCTGGAGCGTCGCGGCGTTGTCGGTGTGGACATGCGGACTGTCGGGATCGCGGCGATAGGGATCGGGCGACTTCTTGAGGTTCCGCTTCGCGTGCCGACGGTATTCGGACGGCGTCATGCCGCACATAGCCAGGAACTGGCGGTTGAAGTTTGACAGGTTGTTGAAGCCGGTATCGTAGCAGATTTCAGTGACTGGCCGGTCCTGCTGGGTAAGGAGGACGCACGCCCGGTTGACCCGCATCCGGTTGACGTAGCGAACGAAGCCGTGGCCGGTATTCTTCTTGAAGAAACGCGAGAAGGCGGCGTCCGACATTCCGCAGTGATGGGCGACATCCGACAGCCGGATCTCTTCGCCGAGCTTGCCGATCAGGAAATCGATTGCCCGGCTGATCGTATCGGAGACCGCGTGGTCCAGCGTCGGCGCATAGTTGCGGCTCGACAGGATCGTCTTCTCGCGCGTGCGGTTCAGTTCATCCAGCAGTTCGAGGAAATACAGCATGCGGCGGGTAGGGCCGGCCGTGCCGATCCGTTGCAGGACTTGCGCGCCAAACCGTGCCGCCTCGCCGTGGAACTCGATGCCGAACCGCGCGTCGTCCAGCAGCGGCTCGACCTCCTCGAGTTCCGGCGCGACGCGCATCATGTCGCGGACGGTCTCGTCACTGAACTGGATCAGCATGTCGCGATCGCGAATCGTCAGTCCGACGACGTTATCGCTCACCCAGTTATGGGGCAGGTTCGGTCCCGTCAGCACCAGGTTGCCCGGCTCGAAATTGCCGATGTAGTCGCCAACGAACATCTTGCCGCTGGTCTTCTGGATCAGGTGCAGTTCGTATTCGGGATGATAGTGCCACTTGGCGAAGGGATAGGGATGGTCGTGAACGGTCCAGCGGAAGGACTGTCGTGGCTGCCCGACGATCAATTCGAAGTCGGGAACGATGTCTGCGCTGTGTCCGCCGGGAGCAGCGCGCCCGGCGCCGCCGGGCCATTCGGTTATCGTCTCCGCCCGGCGGGACGGTCCGCGTGGACCGGTTTGAAGATGTCCCATTCGTTTCCTCCGAACAACGCCGCCCCGGTTTCTTTGCGAACCGATGGCGAGCGGTTTTCCCCTGGATTCTCGTCTTCTTCCTTCCATTCATAGGCAGTGCCGCAAGCAGGATTGTATCATGCCAGGCAGCTCAACTGATACTTTTTTATGGTGAGGCCCGCCTCTATCAGCTTCTCGTCAGGACACCGATGGTGTTTTCGTATCATGGGTTTTGGCCTGAACGCTGCGCTCCGGACCGTCGGGACAAAGACTCCGTGAAATGATGATTTCCAAAAATTGCATAGTCGGCAGCCTGAATCTGTGTGGCCGACGGAGCCGCCTCGGCGTCATCATCCGACCTGCCCAGGGAGAACCGCGCCGCGGTGACGGGCAAGAATGAACCGCGCCACCGACTACGTTCGGATGGTGATCCAAGCCACGGCATCGAGTGTGGCGGCGGTTCCGAATTGGGAGGGATGACATGAGGAAATTTGCGGCATCTACCGCACTGACCGCCATCGCGATGATGGTGGGGGCCTCCGCTGCGCATGCCGATTTCTGGTCGGATGCGGGCAAGGCCTACGAGGGCGTCACCATTCGCGGCGTCTCCGAAAGCACACCGCCATCCAACTACGTCAAGGACGTGCTGGCCCCCGCCTTCACCGAAGCGACCGGCATCAAGGTCGAGTTCGAGGCGACGTCGTGGGACCAGATGTACGACAAGGCGATCAAGGACATGGAGGCCAATACCGGCATCTATGACTTCGTCTATATCGAGCAGGACATCGTCTACAGCTACCTGTCCCGCGACTTCCTCGTCGACCTGACCAAGGCGCTGGCCGACAACCCGGACCTGAAGGCGCCGACCTTCAACTTCGACGAATTCACCTCCTTCATCGACTATTTCAAGAACGACGACGGCGACGTCTTCGGCGTTCCGATGGAGGCCTTCGTCAAGATCTACCTCTACCGCAAGGACCTGTTCGGCGACCAGGAAGCCAAGGACGCGTTCAAGGCCAAATACGGCTACGACCTCGCCCCAGCGACCACCCACCAGCAGTACAAGGACATCGCCGACTTCTTCACCCAGTGGGGCAAGGACCACGACATGGAGTTGTGGGGCACGACGGTCCAGGCGCATTCAGGCCACCCGGCGTCGTGGTACGAGTTCTTCGAAAGCTGGGGCCCGACCTTCGGCGTTTACAACTGGGGCATCGACGCCAGCAACAACTATGCGGCATCGGTCGCCAATGGCGGATCGATGAATGGCCCGAAGGCCAAGGAAGCGCTGGCCTACTGGCTCGACCTGCTCAACGACGCGCCGCCTGAGGCCACCCAGAGCACCTGGGACGAGGTTGCGGCTACCTTCGCCGCCGGCCGCGCCGCCCAGGGCCTGGTCTATGGCGAGAACGCCGCATGGATTGCCGCGGACGACACCAAGTCCAACGTCGTCGGCAATGTCGGCGTGGCGCTGCCGCCGCTCTCCGATGGAGTCATGGCCGAAGTCGAAGGCGGAACCGGCTATATCGGCTACTACGATGGCGGCGCGTTCGGCATCCCGCATTCCTCGAAGAACAAGGAAGCGACTCTCCTGTTCCTCCAGTATATCGGCCAGGACGAAGTGCAGCCGGGATGGGCGATCGCCGCACCCCGCATCACGCACACCGCCACCTACGCCGATCCGGATGTCATGAAGATGGACGCCGAACTGGACGGCTACTACACCCTGCTCAAGGACAAGGGTCCGCTCTTCGCGGGCGCGCCTCCCTATCCGTTCCACGCGCAGGTTCGCGAAGCGACGGCTCCGTTCTTCTACGAGGCGATCATCGGCCAGCTTACGGCCGACGAAGCACTCGACAAGATGGCTGAAGCCGCCGAGGCCGAACTGACCAAGCTCGGCTACCGGAAGTAAGCGCTTCCTCCCGGGACCGGGGCGGCCTCGGCCGCCCCGGTTTCCCGCTCCAGATTCTGTGCGACGGCTCCTGCTTCGGGCCACAAGTTCGGCGGCAACACGAAATGAATTCGCAGAAGACCGGCTGGCTGCTGCTGGCGCCGACCCTGGTTATCCTGTTCATCTTCGGGGTGGTGCCGTTCCTCTATGTCCTGGTGACGAGCTTCGTCCACTGGAACGCCTTCGCGGCCGACCCGACGCCCCATTTTGCCGGCGTCGACAATTACCGGCAGCTGGTTTTCGACGATCAGTTCATCTTCTCGATCTGGCAGACGGCGCGCTTCGCCTTCTTCGTCGTTCTCAGCGAACTGGTGCTTGGCTATATGCTGGCCCGGCTGATGCTCTCGGATTTCCCCTTCAAGGGCCTGTTCCGCACCATCCACGCCCTGCCGCTGATGGTCGCCCCGATCGCCGTCGGCGCCACCTGGCGCCTGCTGACCGTGCCCGGCCTCGGCCCCCTGCCCTACTTTCTCGACACGTTCTTCGGCTACGACTACCGGATCGGCAGCTTCGCCGACCAGGCGTTCTTCACCACCGTCGTCATGGACATCTGGCACTGGACGCCGCTCGTCACCCTGACGCTGCTGGCCGCCCTGTCGTCGCTCCCCAAGGAGCCCTTCGAACAGGCCCAGATCGATGGCGCCAGCCGCTTCCAGATCTTCTGGTACGTCACCCTGCCCTTCCTGCGGCCGGCGATCCTTGCCACCGTCTTCATCCGGATGATGGACGCGCTTCGCACCGTCGACGAGATCTGGATGCTCACCGGCGGCGGTCCGGCGGCCACGACGCGCTACATCGGTCTTTACATCTGGCGGGTGGTCTTCCCGAAGACCGACTACGGCTACGGCGCTGCCGTCTCGCTGGTGACGCTGTTCCTGACGATCGTCCTGTGCTGGCTGCTCTATGTCGGCCTTGTCGCCCGCCGTGGGCAGAAGAGTGTGAACTGATGTTCAAGCCCCGACGCGGTATCAATCTTCTCTTCTGGTGCGGCGCCAGCCTGGTGACGCTGTTCCCGATCTACTGGATGTTCGTCATTTCGGCGAAGAGCCGGGCCGAACTGTTCGGTCGGCCGAGCTTCATCCTCGACAGCATCTACTGGCAGAACTACATCGAGACGCTGAACAATCCGACCTTCCAGAAATACATGTTCAACTCGATCGTCGTGGCGACGAGCAATTCGTTCCTGGTGACGACCCTGGCGCTGATGGCGACCTATGCCCTGTCGCGGTTTCCGCTGGTCGGCAAGGAGAACATCTTCTTCTGGACGATCACCAACCGGATGGCGCCGCCGGCGGTTTTCCTGCTGCCGCTCTTCCTGCTCTACACCCAGGCCTTTTCCATCGGCGAATGGCGGCTCTACGACACGCGGCTCGGGCTGATCCTGCTCTATTGCGTCTTCAACCTGCCCTTCGCCATCTGGATCCTGCGCAACATCATCGACGGAATTCCGAAGGAACTCGACGAAGCGGCCCTGGTCGACGGCGCCAGTCTCTGGCAGGTGATGACCAGGATCATCCTGCCGCTGGCGCGGCCGGGTCTGGCGGTGACCGCCATCCTCACCTGGGTTTTTGCCTGGAACGAGTATCTTTTCGCCGCAACGCTGACCAGCGTCGACGCCCGGACAATCACTACCGGCCTGGCCGAATTCGTCACCGTGACCGGGACCAACTGGGGCCTGATGGCTGCGACGGCGATGCTGACGCTTCTACCCGCCCTGATCTTCCTTGGCCTGGTCCAGAAGCACATTGTCGCCGGCCTGACCTTTGGCGCAGTGAAGGGATAACGCGATGAGCGGACCCGACGACGAAGAGAAGCCCGGTTTCCTGCCGATCGAGACCAACGCTTTCGACCGTGGGTTCATTGCCGTGGTCGTCTTCATCGCATTAAATCTGTTGTGGATGCGCTTCCTCGAACCACTTGGGCTATCGCTCTATTTCGCAACCGCGATATCGATCGTCCTCGGCTGGTTCATCATCAAACGCGGTTGAAGAAAAGAACGGAATAATGACCAAAGCACTTGTCCTGGAAAAGAAGCTCGACCTCTCGCTGCGCGATATCGCGATCGAGGAGACGCTCGGGCCCCGCGATGTCCGCATCGCGATGAAGACCGTCGGGGTTTGCGGCAGCGACGTTCACTATTACACCCATGGCGGCATCGGCCAGTTCATCGTCCGTGAGCCGATGATCCTCGGCCACGAGGCCTCCGGCGTCATCACCGAGACCGGATCGGAGGTCTCCGATCTCAAGGTCGGCGATCGCGTCTGCATGGAGCCCGGCATTCCCGATCCCAACAGCAAGGCCTCGCGCCTCGGCATGTATAATCTCGATCCGGCCGTGCGCTTCTGGGCCACGCCGCCGGTCCACGGCGTGCTGCGCCCCTCCGTCGTCCATCCCGCCGACTTCACCTTCAAGCTTCCCGACAACGTCTCCTTCGCCGCCGCCGCCATGGTCGAGCCGCTCGCCGTCGGCGTTCACGGCACCGTCAAGGCGCGGATCACACCGGGCGACATCGCGGTCGTCATCGGCGCCGGGCCGATCGGCCTCGTCACGCTGCTCGCCGCCTTCGCCGCCGGCTGCGCCCGCGTCATCATTGCCGATGTCGACGACGCCAAGCTCGCCATCGCCGAGAGCCTTGCCAAGGTCCCCGGCGCGGTGGTCGGCATCAACGTCCGCTCCCAGCGCCTTGCCGACGCGGTGTCCCGCGAGACCGACGGCTGGGGTGCCGACGTGGTCTTCGAATGCTCCGGCAACGAGAAGGCGGCCAGCGAGATCTTCGATGTGGTCTGCCCCGGTGGCGTCGCCGTGATGATCGGCATCCCCCTGTCGCCGTTCCAGCACGACGTGTCGCTCGGCTGCGTCAAGGAAGTCCGCATCGAGCACGTCTTCCGCTACGCCCATGTCTATCCGCGCTGCATCGCCATGCTGGCCTCCGGCTCGATCGACGTCGCGCCGCTGATCACCGAGACCTTCCCCTTCGAGGAGAGCGTCCAGGCCTTCGAACTGGCTGCCAGCCAGCCGAAGGGATCGGTGAAGATCCAGATCGAGATGCCTGCCTGACCGGCGCCAGAATGCCGTCACGCCGGACCTCGGCGCGACGATCAACGAAAAGAAGAGTAGAGGGACACGGATCGATCGATTCCGTGTCCCTCCCCCAGGGGAGAGGCGTCAATGTATCTTGAAAAGTTCAACCTCGACGGCCGCGTCGCCGTCGTCACGGGTGGTGGCCGGGCGATCGGCCTTGCCTGTTGTCACGCCCTTGCCGAGGCCGGCGCCAAAGTCGTCATCGCCGATGTCGATCGCGATGTCGCCGAGAGCGGCCGCGCCGAGATGAAGGGCGCGGGCTTCGACGCCGATGTCGAGATCATGGACGTCACCAATTCGGAACAGGTCACCAGGGTCGCCGACGATGTCGTGGCGCGCCACGGCGCGGTCGACATCCTTGTCGCCAACGCCGGCATCGCCCGCTCAGGCACGCCGGCCGAGGAGGTCGAGGACGAATTGTGGCTCAACGTCAACGACGTCAATCTCAACGGCGTCTTCTGGTGCAATCGTGCCTTCGGCCGGCACATGCTGGCCCGCAACAGCGGCGCGATCGTCAACATCGGCTCGATGTCCGGTTTCATCGTCAACCGGCCGCAGCAGCAGTCCTACTACAACGCCTCCAAGGCAGCCGTGCATCACCTGACCCGCTCGCTCGCCACCGAATGGGCGGACCGGGGTGTCCGGGTCAACGCCGTCGCGCCGACCTATATCGACACGCCCCTTGTCTGGGCTGTCGAAGGCGTCGAGGAGATGATGAAGGACTGGCTTCGGGACACACCGATGGGACGTCTCGGCCGACCCGACGAAATCGCCTCAGTCGTCCATTTCCTCGCCTCGGATGCCTCCAGCATCATGACCGGCTCGATCGTTTCCGCCGACGCCGGCTTCATCAGTTGGTGACGACGCAATGTCGACTGTGACGACCCGAACTGACTACGACTACATCATTGTCGGCGGTGGCAGTTCCGGCTGCGTCACCGCCAACCGGCTCGTCGACCGCTACGGCGCTCGCGTCCTGCTGCTCGAGGCCGGCCCGCGCAAGTCGCCACGGCTGCTCGGAATGCCGGCCGGATACATGAAGTATCTCGGCAGCGACGAATTCCTGACGATGCACCACTCGACGCCGCAGCCGCAGCTCGACGGGCGCGCGCCGATCATCCCGCAGGCGCGACTGCTCGGCGGCGGCAGTTCGGTCAACGCGATGGTCTACATGCGCGGTAACGCCGCCGACTACGATCGCTGGGATCGCTATCTCGGCCAGGGGTCGGGTTGGAGCTATCGCGACCTCCTGCCCCACTTCAAGGCACTGGAGGGCAACGACCACCTCGGCGGCGAATTCCACGGCACCGACGGCCCGCTCAAGGTCTCGCATCTCGGCCACCACGACATCGTCAGCCAGACCTTCGTCAAGACGCTGCAGCGGCTCGGTTACGCCTTCAATCCCGACTTCAACGGCGCCCACCAGCGTGGCGTCGGCTTCATGCAGCACACCATCAACGGTGTCACCCAGCGCCGCAGCAATGCGGTCGACGCCTTCCTCGCCCCGGTGATCGACAATCCGCGGCTGACGCTTCTCACCGACGCCCGCGCCACCGGCCTGATCATCGAGGACGGTCGCGCCACCGGCGTCCGCTACTTCCATGACGGCGCCGAGCGTCGCGCCCATGCCGCGACCGAGGTCATCCTCACTGCCGGCTCCTACATCACGCCAAAGCTCCTGATGCTCTCCGGCGTCGGCCCGGCCGATCACTTGCGCCAGCACGGCATCGACGTCGCCGTCGACCTGCCCGGCGTCGGCCAGAACCTGCAGGACCATCACGAGGTCCCGGTCATCGCCTCGATCAACCAGCCGCTCGGCTATTTCGGCCAGGACAAGGGCCTGGCGATGCTGCGGAACGGCCTGCAATACCTGATGTTCAAGACCGGTCCGGTGACCTCGACCGGCGTCGAGGCCTGCGCCTTCATCGACCCGCTCGGCAACGAGGAGGATTCCTCGATCCAGCTCTATTGCGTGCCGTCGGTCTATCTCGACCGCGATGTCTCAGGCGTCGCACCGTCGCATGGCATCACCCTCACGCCCTGCGTCCTTCGCCCCAAGGCCCGCGGCTCGGTCACGCTTCGCTCCGCCGATCCGGGCGACATGCCGGTGGTCGACTGCAACTTCTTCGGCGATCCCGACGACCTCAAGCTGCAGATGGCCGGCGTCCGCTTCGGCCGCGAGGTTCTGGCCACCGATCCCATTCGTGAACTCGTCTCGCAGGAAATCTTCCCCGGCAAGGACCGGGTCAGCGACGCCGACCTGGAAACCCATTGCAAGCGAACGGTGAAGACCAACTACCACCCGGTCGGCACCTGCCACATGGGGCCGGACTCTGACCCGACCGCCGTGCTCGACGCGCGGCTGAAGGTGCGCGGCGTCGAGTCGCTGCGCGTCTTCGACTGCTCGATCATGCCGTCGATCGTCTCCGGCAACACCAACGCCGCAGCACTTGCCGTTGCCGACCGCGCCGTGACCTTGATGATGGAGGGCGCGGCGCCCTAGGGGCGTCGCAAGTCCGGGCTACCGCGCCCGGCGGGTGCCCGATGAAAGGGCCAGCGCGAACAGCGTCGCAAGGGCGATCTTCAACAGGTCGCCGAGGATGAACGGCATCACGCCGGCCGAGAAGGCCGTAGAAAGGCCGAGGCCCGAAGCGCCGCTCGACAGGGAGGCGAACCAGGCGAGCCACACGAGGCCGAGCGCCATCATCAGCACCTCGCCGGCCAGCATCGCGCCGAACATCTTCGGCCAGGACGCCGCCCAGCCACGGTCCGCGGCCGCCCCGACGATCGCCGCCATGGCGACGAAACCGGCCAGGAAGCCGCCGGTCGGCCCCATGAAGTAGGCCGGGCCGGCGATCAGCGGCGGTGTATTGGTGAAGACCGGCAGGCCAAGCATGCCTTCGGCGAGATAAGCCAGCACGGTCAGGACGCCGAGGCGGGCGCCATAGGCCGAGGCAAGGGCCACGACCGCAAGCGTCTGCAGGGTCATCGGCACCGGAAAGAAAGGAACCTTGATCTTGGCCGCGATGGCGAGCACCGCCGTACCGGCAAGGATCAGCAGGACCGAAACCACCAGCCGCATCGCCCCGTCAGGCAGAGCCCTCGTCACCAGCGCACCCGGGTGCGCACCGCTCGTCTTCATCGCCATGTGACTG
This sequence comes from Bauldia litoralis, assembly GCF_900104485.1. Taxonomy (GTDB): domain Bacteria; phylum Pseudomonadota; class Alphaproteobacteria; order Rhizobiales; family Kaistiaceae; genus Bauldia; species Bauldia litoralis. The sequence goes on from NZ_FMXQ01000001.1 coordinate 268,901, forward strand.
TCCTCTCGACCGCTATTCGATCTCGACAGCGACGAAGTCGCCGTCGACATTTTCCTGACCTTCGGTGATGGTCACCTTGGTCACCTTTCCGGCGCGCGGCGCCTCGTGGGGAAATTCCATCTTCATCACTTCGAGGATGAAGAGGACGTCGCCCTCGGCGACCGTGTCGCCTTCCTTGACCAGCACTTTCCAGACATTGCCCGGGGATTCGGTCTTGACTTGTTCGGCCATGGGAATGGTCTCCGCAGATCGCCGCGCATCGCGGCGTCAGGTTGGTCGGTAATCAGGCAGGCGCCAGGAGATCGTCCCTGTGCCTGTCGAGAAAATCGGTGAAAGTCGTGCCATCGATGAAGGCCGGGTGATCGAACACCGTGCGCAACAGCGCGATGTTGGTCGCCACGCCGTCCACCGCGATATCGCCAAACACCACCCGACAGCGCGCCAGCGCATCGGCGCGATCTTCGCCGCGGACAATGATCTTGGCAATCAGCGGGTCGTAGAAGGACGTGATCTCGTCGCCCTGCTCGAAACCGGTATCGACTCGGACGTGATCGCTCGCCGCCGGATAGACGACGCGATCCAGCCGCCCGGGCGACGGCATGAACTTCTTCGCCGGGTTCTCCGCATAGATCCGGCATTCGATCGCATGTCCGCTGCGCCCGATATCGTCCTGGGTCAGCGTCGGCTGAGCGCCCGCCGCCAGGCGCAACTGCATCTGCACCAGGTCGACGCCGGTGATCATCTCGGTCACCGCATGCTCGACCTGGATGCGGGTATTCATCTCGAGAAAATAGAATTTGCCGGTCTCATCATCGAAGATGAACTCGACCGTCCCCGCCCCGGCATAGGACTGGTTCTCGGCCAGCGCCACGGCAGCCGCGGTCATCTCGGCGCGAGTCGACTCGTCGACGACCGGCGACGGCCCTTCCTCGATCACCTTCTGGAAGCGCCGCTGGATCGAGCATTCCCGTTCATAGAGATGGACCGCGCGTCCATCGCCGAAGCCGAAGACCTGCACCTCGATATGACGGGCGCGCGAGACAAGCCGTTCGAGATAGACGGTGCCGTCGCCAAAGGCGCGCGCCGCCATGCCCTGCGTCGTCTGAACGACGCCGGCAAGATCCTCCAGCCGGTCGACCTGGCGCATGCCGATGCCGCCGCCGCCACCCGCCGCCTTGACCAGCAGCGGGAAACCGATCGGCGCGGCGCGGTGCGCGAGTTCCTCGACATCGAGTTCGAGGAAGCGTTCCGTGCCGGGCAACACCGGCACGCCGGCCGCCTCGGCGATCGCACGGGCGCGTCCCTTGTCGCCCATAGCGTCGATGGTTTCGGCCGCCGGCCCGACCCAGATCAGGCCGGCCTTGGCGACCGCGCGGGCAAAGGCCGCGCTCTCCGACAACAGTCCGTATCCCGGGTGGATGGCATCGACCGATTCCGCCCGCGCCGCCTCGAGAATCGCCTCGACATTGAGATAGCTGCGATCGACCCGGGACGGCCCGATATGCACCGCGCGGTCGGCGAGACGAACGTGTCGGGCCTTTGCGTCGGCATCCGAATAGACGACGACCGACTCCAGCCCCAGCGTCCGGCAGGCGGCAATGACGCGGCAGGCGATCTCGCCGCGGTTGGCGATCAGGACCCGCTTCACGTGGCGATGTCCCGTCGGGCGGTCAGGGTCATGACGGACGGTTCTCCAGGTAGTCTTTGACGTTGAAGGTTTCTTCGGTGATCCGGTACTTGAAGGTCCCGGCCTGGGCCGCTTCCCAGATGTCGTCATACTCGAGCGCATTGACGTTGTAGTAGCGCAGTCGATCGCCGGCCTGGAGCAGGACGCCATCCTCCGGGAAGACAGAACTCTTCGAGTTCGGCTCGAAGATGTTGACCGCCAGCCGGCCGATCACCTGGTACCCGCCGGGGCTGGCGACCGGATAGGCGCCGGTCGAAAAGCCGGCAAGCGCGACGAGCCGCGCCGGCGTGTAACTGCGTGGCGTCTTGTATTTCGGCGCCTTCAGCCATTTGCTCGGGTCGAGCGGCAGCGAGAAGTAACAACCCGGCGTGAAGCCGACGCAGACGATCCAGTAGTCGGTGCCGGTATGGCGCGCGATCACCTCGTCAACGGTGATGCCGTTGCACTCGGCGACGAACTCGATGTTGTTCTGGACATCGAAGCGATTGGCCAGTTCGGCCGACCAGGGGTCGTTGTACCAGAGCGGCAATTCGACCAGCCGCGACGGCAGTTCATCGACCTCGACCACGGTCTTCTGGATCGCGCCGACCGCGTCGCGCAGCGTGTCATAGTCGGTCTCGAACCGGTCGAACAGCACGCCGAGTTCACGGAAGGAGGGGATGATCTCCATGATGCCGGGCAGGTCGGCCTTGCGCAGTTGCTCGGCCAGCGCCAGCACCTTGAAGTTCAGCGACAGGTCGGCCTCGTCGCCGAACTCGACGGCGAGATAACAATCGCCAAGCGGCCGGAATTTGGGCTCGTCGTAGATCACGCTGTCGCACTCCGTTGCATGCTGCCGGCAGGCGGTTGCCAGCTTGCCGCCGCGATGCCGTCCTCTTCGAGGACCGCCCGCACCCGCTGGGCGATCTCGACCGCGTTGGGGCCGTCGCCATGGATGCAGATCGTCTGCGCATCAAGGGGGATCGCCTTGCCGCTGACCGACACGACCTCGCCCTTGTCGAGGTACCGCCGAAGCCGGCTCGCGACGTCGTCGAGGTCCTTGACCGACTTCTTGCGCTCGACCATGAGGTTGGCTTCATCCGAATAGGAGAGGTCGAAATAGACCTCGCCGACGACCGGAATGCCGAGCTTCGCAGCCGCCCTCGGCAGTGCATGGCGCTCGACCGGCGCCGGCCAGTAGAGCAGCGGCGACGGGCAGGTATCGCGGATCGCCTCGGCAACGGCGGCGGCCAGGTCGTCCTGGTCGTTGAGCATGCCGTAGAGCGCACCATGCGGCTTGACGTGATGAAGCGTCATGCCGAGCGGCGCGAGAAACCCCTTCAGCGCACCGACCTGATAGACGACAGCGGCGTAGGCTTCGGCCGGCGAGATATCCATCCGCCGTCGTCCGAAACCGACCAGGTCGGGCAGGCCCGGATGGGCGCCCACGGCGACCCCGTTGCGGTGAGCGTCGGCCACCGTCCGCTGCATCACCAGCGGGTCGCCGCCGTGGAAGCCGCAGGCGACGTTGGCCGTCGTGATCAGCGGCATCAGCGCCTCGTCGGCCCCCATCGACCAGTTGCCGAAGCTCTCGCCGCAATCGCAGTTGATATCGATCGTGCCGGCCATGCTGTCGTCCCTCACCGGCCGCCGTCGAGCGCGGCCTTCGCGTCGCGCAGGCGCTGCCAGATGTCCTTGATGACGGCGGTCGCTTCCGCGGCATCGACGGCGCGGAAGGTCAGAGCGCCCTTCGGCGGAATCTGCCCCATCTTGCCGATGTCGGCGGAGATCACGGTGGCGATCTTGGCGTAGCCGCCGGCAGTCGGATTTTCGACACCCATGACGATCGGCTCGATGCCGCCCGGCACCTGGATGCCGCCGACCGGGATGACGTCGTCGACGATGTCGGCCGGGCCGGAGCCGGCGTCGCGGGTGAGATAATCCGGTCGCGGATGGAGTTCGAGCGGCGGCCCGATCAGCCGCATGCCCATGCGGTCGGATACTGGCGAGAGCCGCCACTCGGCCGACAGGAAGGTCTCGATCCCCTTGTCGGTGAACATGAAATCCTGAGGGCCGAGAACCACCCGGATCACCGTCGCTTCCTCGGGTCCGGTCGGCAGATCGCCAAGGCTGCGCCCGGCGAGGCGCTCGAGATCCGCGGATGGCGCCAGCGTCTTCAGCGTGTCGCCCTTTCTCAGCGCCCGGCCTTCGAGCCCGCCCTGCGACCCGCGCACATAGGTGCCGCGGCTGCCGAGCACTTCGGGCACATCGATCCCGCCGGCAATCGCGAGGTAGCCCCGCGCGCCCGAGCGCGCCGCGCCGCAGGTCAGTACGCTGCCGGCCGAAATCCTGATCGGCTTGAACCGCTCCACCGGCTCGCCGTCGAGCGTCGCCGGCATGTCGGCGCCTGCAAGCGCCACCACGCTGTCCGCGCCGAAGCGAAGGCTGACGCCCTTGACCAGCATTTCCAGTCCCGCGCCACCGGGCGCGGCCCGGCTGAGCGGCGGCGGCGTCAACTCGTTGCCGACAAGCAGATTGGCGATCGCCAGGCTGTAGAAGTCCTGCGCCCCGGCAGGCGGGATGCCACGTGCCAGGTATCCCGGGCGGCCGCCGTCCTGGATCGTCGTCTGGAGTCCGCCGTTCAGCACTTCAATCATTGCGGGCCAGTGCTCCCAAAGCCGCCTGGAATTTTCCGTATCGGAGACTCTGTCCAGTCGAAAGATCAAGACTCTTTATTTTTTCAATGTGAATGAGGTTGGGACCGGATGTCAACAGGGCTCCCTCGTCTCCGCCAGAACGCAAACCGCCCGGGAAAGCCCGGAGTTGCCTACGATTTGAGCGATCTGCCTTCGGCTTGACACTCTCCCGTGGAGCGTTTTATAAAAGATCAAATGTTTTTATTTTTGGGAGTTGCCCGTGAACGAGGCAGTCGCTCGAGAACCTGAAACCTACACCCACTGGATTGGCGGCGCGGCCCAGTCGGCATCTTCGGGCAAGACCTTCGACACCTATAATCCGACGTCGGGCGACGTCTGGGGTCACTTCGCGCTTGGCAACGCCGACGACGTCTCCGACGCCGTTCAGGCGGCCCGCGACGCCTTCGTCAAATGGCGCGAAATCTCGCCGACGCGGCGCGGCCGGCTGATGATGCGCTGGGCCGACGCGATCAACGAGAATGCCGAGAAGATCGGCCGGATCGAGACCGCCCAGAACGGCAAGCTGCTCAACGAGATGATCCTCCAGGCGCGGATCGTGCCGGACTGGCTCTATTACTATGGCGGGCTGGCCGACAAGATCGAGGGTCGGGTCATCCCGATCGACCGCACCTCGGTGCTCAACTACACGCTCCGCGAGCCGCTCGGCGTCGTCGGCGTCATCATGCCGTGGAACTCGCCGCTGTTCCTCACCGTCATGGCGGTCGCGCCCGCGCTTGCCGCTGGCAACACCGTCGTCATCAAGCCGTCGGAAGTCACCCCGGCCTCGATGATCGAGGCGGTCAGGATCGCCGAGGAGATCGGCATCCCCAGGGGCGTGCTGAACGTCGTTACCGGCGACCGCACCACCGGCGAAGCCCTGATCGACAATCCCGACGTCGCCAAGGTGGCCTTCACCGGCGGCGTCGAAGCCGGCCGCGCCGTTGGCGTCCGCGCCGCCGCGCGACTGGCCCGGGCGACGCTCGAACTCGGCGGCAAGAGCGCCAACATCGTTTTCCCCGATGCCGATCTCAAGCAGGCCGAAGCCGGTCTGCTGGCCGGCATCTTCGCCGCGGCCGGACAGACTTGCGTCGCCGGTTCGCGGGCCCTCGTTCATCGCTCCATCCACGACGACGTGATGGAGATGCTCTCCAGGCGCGCAGCTGCAATCAAGATCGGTGATCCACTGGAAGCCGACACGCAGATGGGCCCTGTCGCCACCCGCCAGCAACTCGAGAAAGACGAGAGCATGGTGGCACGGGCGGTCTCGGAAGGCGCAGAGATCGTCTATGGCGGACACCGCGCCAACCCAGCAACGCTTCCGAACGGGTTCTTCTTTTCGCCGACCATCCTGACCAAGGTCGAGCCGACAAGCTTCATCGCTCAGAATGAAGTATTCGGCCCGGTCCTTTCGGTCATTCCTTTCGAGGACGAGGAGGAGGCGATCTCTCTGGCCAACGGCACTCCGTTTGGCCTCGCGGCAGGCGTGTGGACGCTCGACATTCGGCGCGCCCACCGCATGGCAAGACGACTCCAGGCCGGCACGGTCTGGGTCAACATGTACCGCGCGATGACCTTCAACTCGCCCTTCGGTGGCTACAAGGCCAGCGGCACCGGGCGCCAGAACGGCATCGAGGCGATGGACGAATACCTGCAGACCAAGAGCGTGTGGTGCGAGCTGAGCGATGACGTTCAGGATCCATTCGTCATGCGGTCCTGAGAACGAGACCTTGATCATGGACACAAGACCCGTCCCCGCGGCATCGACCTCTCTCGGCGAACGCGCCAAGCGTCACGTCCGCCATTTCCTGGCGGATTTCGCCGCGCTGGAACGTGAATATCCGGCCGGCTATCCCAAGATGATCGTCCGCGGCGAAGGCGCCTATGTCTTCGACGCGGACGACCACCGCCTGCTCGACGCCGGCAGCCACCTCGGCGCCTGCCAGATCGGTCATGGCCGGCGGGAGGTCGCCGATCGCATCGCCGAGCAGGTGCGCCAGCTCGAATTCATCGCCCTCGATGCCGGCGTCTCGCATCCCTATGTCGTCGAACTGGCCGAACGGCTCGCCGCCATCGTCGCCTGCGACGACCCCGTCTTCTCCTTCACCAACAGCGGCAGCGAGTCGAACGAACTCGCCTTCAAGATCGCCCGGACCTACCACGCCCGGCGCGGCGAGCCATCGCGGACAAAGGTGATCTCGCGGCTTGGCTCGTATCACGGCTCCTCGATCGCCGCTTCCGCCGCCACCGGCGTCGACGCCTTCAAGACCGGCTTCGGGCCGCTCGCGCCCGATTTCCTCCACACCACCCCGCCGACCCGATCCCCCTTCGGCCATCGCGAGGAGACCGCGACCGCCGAACTGTCGCTCGCCGATCTCGAAGCGATGATCGAGCGCGAGGGGCCGGAGACCGTCGCGGCGATCATCGCCGAGCCGATCGCGATCCCCGGCGCGGTCAAGATCCCGCATTCGGGCTATTTCGCCCGCCTGCGCAAGCTCTGCGACGCCCACGGCATCCTGCTGATCATCGACGAAGTCGTCTGCGGCTTCGGCCGGACCGGACGCATGTTCGGCGCCGACCATTTCGACGTGCGCGGCGACATCGTCACCTATGCCAAGGGCCTCACCAGCGGCTACATCCCGATGGGCGCGGTGGCGGTCTCGGGGCGGGTCAACGAGGTCTTCCTCAAGACTCCCCTCCTCCACCTCAACACCTATGCCGGCCACCCGGTCGCCTGCGCCTCTGCCCTTGCCGCCCTCGACATCATGGAGGCCGAGAACCTCGTCGACCACGCCGCGGTGATGGAGCAGGTGCTGCGCGACGAACTGAACCGGATGAGCCAGAGCGTCCAGCGGGTCCGCGACATCTCGGTCATCGGCCTTCTGTCCAGCGTCATCTCCGACATATCGGATGTCGAGGATCCCGACGCGACCATCCGCAAGGTGCGCAAGGACGCCTATGACGCGGGCCTGCTGGTCCGCATCGCGCGCGACGGCACCAACATGAGCGCGCATTTCTATCCGGCCCTGGTGGTCGGCCAGCGCGACATCGAAGACGGCGTCAGGGGCCTCGAAACCGCCCTCCGCCAGGTCTGAACCAGGGACTCCACCAATGCGCATTGTCGAGATTCGCGAGCAGTCGATTCCGCTGCAAGCGAACATCCAGAATTCCGTCGTCAACTTCGCCGAGCATACCGTCTCGCTCGTCGCCGTCGTCTCGGACGTCATCCGCGACGGCCGCCCGGTGGTCGGCGTCGCCTTCGATTCGATCGGCCGCTTCGCGCAGAGCGGCCTGTTGCGCGAGCGCTTCATCGCCAGGCTCGCCAAGGCCGCGCCGGAGGACCTCTCCGACGACGCCGGCACCGGCATCGACACGGAGAAGGCCTTCCGTATCATGATGCGGAACGAAAAGCCCGGCGGCCATGGCGACCGTGCCCATGCCGTCGCGGCGGTCGAACTCGCCCTCTGGGACCTCAACGCCAAGCTCGCCGGCGTGCCGGCATGGCGTCTCATCGCCGACAGGTTCGGCGTCACCGCGGCGGCGCGGATGCCGGTCTACGCCGCCGGCGGCTACTACTATCCCGAGGACAGCGTCGGCCGCCTGCAGGACGAGATGCGCGGCTACCAGGATCTCGGCTACACCTCCTTCAAGATGAAGATCGGCGGCGCCAGCCTTGCCGAGGACATGACCCGCATCGAGGCCGCCCTGGCGGTAATCGGCGATGCCAAATGCCTTGCCGTCGACGCCAATGGCCGCTTCGATACCCCGACTGCGATCGCCTACGGCAAGGCGATGGCCGGCTTCGGCCTTCGCTGGTACGAGGAGCCCGGCGACCCGCTCGACTATCGCCTGATGGACGAATTGGCCAAGGTCTATGACGAGACCCTGGCCACCGGCGAGAACCTCTTCTCCTGCCGCGACGTCGACAATCTCATCCGCTACGGCGGCATGCGGCCGGGCCGCGATCTCTTCCAGATGGATCCGGGTCTGAGCTACGGCCTCGGCGAGTTCGGACGCATGGTCGCGGCGATGGAACAAGCCGGCTTCTCGCGCAAGCAGCTCTTCCCGCATGGCGGCCACAACATCGCGCTGCACATCGTCGTCGGCCTCGGCCTTGGCGGCTCGGAAGCCTATCCCGGCGTTTTCGCACCGGTCGGCGGCTATGCCCCGGACTGCACGCTCGAGGGCGGCGCCATCGCCCCCGGCGACAAGCCGGGCTTCGGGCTCGAGCAGAAGCCCGATCTCGCCCCGTATATCGAAAAACTGACGGCCTGACGCCGGGATCGGGCCAAAAAACAAAGGAACTTGTTTTTTTACGCCCGCGATGGCACGGCTTGGGTGTACCGGCGCTTTAGCTCCGTGGTTGAGTCGCGGCAGCATCCGAGCGTCATCAGGCTGGCCAATCCGGCATAACCAAAGGGAGGTGCGCAGTGTCCGGCGCCGACACCGACCCGCTCGACCGTTGGCATTTTCATCCCATCGCCAATCCCCGCGCGCATGAGGAGGTTGTCGAGCAGATCACCTTTGCGATCCTGTCGGGCGCCTTCGGTTCGGGCGAACGTCTTCCCAATGTCGAGGCGCTGGCGCGCACCATGGGGGTCAGCAAGCCCGTCATCGGCGAGGCGCTGAAGGTCCTGACCAAGGCTGGCGTCGTCAAGGCGCAGCGCGGCATCCATGGCGGCCTCAGCGTCGACAATGTCGATGTGCCCGACTCGGTGCTGACCATCACCGCGCCGCTCAGTCACTTCGAGGTCCGCGAGATCGTCGAGGCCCGGCGCCCGGTCGAGCTCCAGGTCGCCCTGCTCGCCGGCGAACGGGCGACCGAGACTGATTTCGCGGCGATGCAGGTCTGCATCGACCGGCTGCGCGAGCATCGCAACAGCGATCTCTCGAACCGGATCCGCTTCGACCACCTCTTCCACTACACGATCGGGCGGACGGCGCGGAGCCGCGCCCTCGCCCTCTACCAGCACCAGATCCTCGAGAATCTCTACGTCCGGATGGGGCCTTATTTCGCCGAGATCGAGGAGGTTGAGTCCGTCATCCGACTGCACGAGATGACGCTCGACGCGATCCGCACACGCGATCCCGCGGCGATCGCCGAAGCGATCGACGTCCATCTCAAGCCGCTCGAAACCGTGGTTGCTGAAGCCGGCGAGGGGGCCGGTCTGGATAACCAGACCTAGTCGTCGCGGTGCGGCAGGGCGGTGTTGAGCATCAGCATCTCCTGGCCGCGGAACAGGCCGCCGAGCGTATCGGTGCTCGCATCCTTCAACTCAGCGAACTTCGCCTTGAAGCCATCCGAGTTGAGATAGGCCAGCGCGTCGTCGTTCGAGTCGAACCACAGTTCCAGGTTCCAGTCGTAGAGCAACTGCCCTTCGCTGGGCAGCGTCCCGACCTGGCCGAGCCTGATCGTCTTGTCGACGCTGGTCCCGAAGACGTGCTCGCGCACCAGCGGGTCCTGGCCGAGGTCGCCGAAGGTCCTGGCGTACCAGTCCTTGAGACCCGCCTTGTCCCTGGCCATGCCGAAGGCGATGAACTTGGTGATGGTGCCGTCCTCCCGCGCGCGGTAGCCGCGCTGGAAGGTGCTGAACTGCGCCGGCTGCGCAACGTCGAACTGGGTGTGCTCGGTCAGTGCGATACCGGGCAGCGTGCCGGGCTGGAGACCCATGTTGACCATGCCGTCGCCGAGCAGCGCCCATCCGGTCGGATGGTTCCAGCACGCGACCATCGAATCCCAGTCGGCCCAGTACTCCTGGGCAATGCGGAAGAACTCGCCATGCGCGACATCCGGTTGCCGGTCGACGCGACGGTTGATCGAATAGCGGATGATCTTGTGGGCAACCTTGGCCAGTTCCGTATGAATGCCAAGATACCAGTCGTCGAACTGATCGGCGGTCATGTGGGAAGGCAGGGTGATGACCCAGTTGAAGCTAATCACCGTCGACTCTCCTCGCACTAAGAACAAAGAAAAAGATTTTTGATCATTGGACAGGCGTGCTGACCTGTCAAGATGGGACTGCCGGGAGGTGAACAGGTCGCGGCAATTCAGGGGCGACCGGACGTGGTGCGCTTGACTCCATAAAAGGTCGCAGCTAAAACCAAAGATCAAAGCTTTTGTTCTTTTACTTGTGCGATCCAATTTCACCCACGCACCAGGAGGTACGAATGACTTCGATGACGAGAATGGCAGCGGTCCTTTGCGCGACCGCACTATCGCTGGGCACAGTGCTCGGCGGCGTCCAGGCCCAGGAAGGGACCGGATCGGTCATGGGCGAAGGCAAGGAACTGGTGATGTTCACCATCACGGCTTCCAACGTCTACGGCGCCAACCAGATCAAGGGCGCGACCGCCGAGGCCGAGAAGCTCGGCTACAAGCTCACGGTTTTCCAGAACAACTTCTCCCAGCCGGAGCAGGACCAGCAGGTCCAGCAGTATATCGCCAGCGGCGCCAAGCCGGCTGCCGTGATCTTCTGGCCATGGGTCGCCGATGCGGCGATCAACGACGTGCGGCTCCTGTCGCGCCTCGCCCCGGTCATCCAGCTCACCCAGGAGCCCAACGAGAAGTCCTGGCCCTTCGTCCAGGCCTATTCCGGCGCCAACCAGATCCTGATCGGCAAGACCGTCGGTGAGATGCTCATCCAGGCCCGCGACGCCGCCAAGGCAGCCGGCATGGAGTTCAAGAGCCCCGAAGGCAACCTCCTCATCTTCCAGCATCCGGAAGGCGAGAAGACCGGTACCGAGCGCTACAAGGGCATGATCGAAGCCACCAAGGACGCTCCGTTCAACGAGATTCACCTCGAATACGGTGCCAACAGCCCCGAGAGCGGCTACGAGATCGGCAGCCAGGTAGTCCCGAAATACAAGGGTGAGTTCGACTTCCTGTGGGTCTCGAACCAGCAGGCGGCCAACGGCGTCATCCGCGCCCTGAAGGAAAACGGCATCACCCCCGGCAAGGACGTCTACATCGTCTCCGGCGATTGCTCGGGCTCCCTCGAGGCGGTCAAGAATGGCGAGACCTTCGGCACGGGCATCCAGCCGGCAGCGGTCGAGGGCGCGCTTGCGGTCCGCACCGCGGCGAAGTTCGTCGCCAATGGCGGCATCGAAGGCGATGTCATCCAGATGGAAGTCGAGGCCGAGGCCCCCGAGATCGATCCCGGTCCGCCGGCGAAGTTCAACTTCATGCCGCACGCCCCGGCGATCGGCGCCGATGGCGTGGCCAACACCAAGATCTGGGGCTATAACGCCGACGAGATCTGCGCCAGCTAAGCGACTGCCTGGTGATCAACACATCAACATCCACGACAATCGGAGGCGCGGCTGAAAAGCCGCGCCTTCGGGTCCGCGGCCTCTCCAAGCGTTACGGCAGCGTCCAGGCCCTCGACGAGGTCGATTTCGAGCTGCGACCCGGCGAAGTGATGGCGCTCCTCGGTGAAAACGGCGCCGGCAAGAGTACCCTCGTCAAGGTCGTTTCCGGGCTTGTCGAGCCGGATTCCGGCACCATCGAAGTCGACGGCACGTCGACAACCCTCTTTCCCAGCGCACGTTCGCAGGCCGCCGGCGTTGCCGTCGTCCACCAGGAATACAGCTCCGTCCCGACGCTGACCGTCGCCGAGAACCTGGTCCTAGGCCAGACCGGCGTTTCGGCGCTCTGGCTCCCCGGCCGCCTCAATGCCCGCGCCAGGGAACTGCTCTCCGCCGTCGGGCTCGATCACATCGATCCCGGCACGCGGGTCGAGCACCTCAGCGTCGCCGAGATGCAACTGCTCGAGATCGCCCGCCTGCTGGTGCGCGACGCGCGCATCCTCATTTTCGACGAACCGACAGCCGCGCTCGCCGATCGCGAGATCGAGCGCGTCCTCGCCGTCATCCAGAAGCTCGCCGCCGAAGGGCGCAGCGTCATCTATGTCACCCACCGCCTCCCCGAGGTCTTCCGCATCGCCAACCGTGTCACGGTCTTCCGCAACGGCCGCAGCCTGCCGGCCTGCCCGACCAGCGAGCTCGATGTCGACCGCGTCATCGCGATGATGCTCGGTCGCGACCTCGACACGATGTTTCCGGCCCATGGCACCCTGTCCGGCGATCCGCTCTACCGGGTCGAAGGATTGCTGAGCGCCGGTCTTGTCGAGCCCGTCAGCTTCAATGTCCGTCCCGGCGAGATCGTCGGCCTGACCGGCCAGCTCGGCAGCGGCGCCAGCGGCGTTGTCGCATCGCTGGCCGGCATGGCGCCGCCATCGGCGGGACGAGTCCTGCTCGGCGGCAAGGAGCTCTCCCTCAAGAGCCGCTCGGCGACGCTCCAGGACGGCATCGCCTACTGCTCCGCCGACCGGAAGCGCGACGGCATCTTTGCCGAACGCTCGATCCGCGAGAATCTGTCATCGCCGTGGATCCGCTCGGTCGCCTCCGGCGGCTGGATCTCGACGCGCCGGGAGACCGAACGCGCCGGCGAGATCGCCGCCCGCTTCGCCATCGACGTCAAGCGCCTCGGCTCCAATGTCGGTACCCTGAGCGGCGGCAACCAGCAGAAGGTCGCGGTCGGCAAGTGGCTCGGCACCACGCCGCGCGTCATGCTTCTCGAGGAGCCGACCCGCGGCGTCGATATCGGCGCCCGCGCCGAGATCTACCAGCGGCTCCGTGATCTCTGCGACGCCGGCCTCGGCATCGTCGTATCGAGTTCCGACACCGCCGAGATTCTCGGTTTATGCGATACCATCGGCACCTTCTATCGTGGCCGCCTGACCAGCTTCAAACCGCAGGCGGAGTGGACCGAGGATTCCCTCGTCCGCGAAGTGATGCACCAGGAGACGGCCGCATGAGCGAGCCGTCAGGGAGCGTGACCGCCGGGATGTCGCCGACGTTACAACAAGCCGACAAGCCGAACCGGCCCGACTGGCTGCCGATGGCGCTGGTCATCGGGCTGACGGTCGTCGCCATCGTCATCGCCGTGGCGGTGACCCCGAAGTTCCTTACCGTCGACAACATCCGCGCCATCCTGCGCAACGCGGCGATCGTCGGCATCGTCGCCGTCTCGATGACGCCGATCACGCTCTCCGGCAACTTCGTCTCGCTCGGCATCTCCCAGTCGGCGATGGCGGCGATGGTGTCCTTCGTCGCCCTGGTCGGCACCGGCATGCCGCAGGTCTTCGCCATCGTCCTGGTCATTGCCGGCCTCGTCGCCGTTGGCGTCCTTCAGGGCGCCGTGGTCGCCGCCGGCCTCAACCCGGTCATCACCACGCTCGCCGCCGGCGCCATCATCTTCGGCGTCGTCTCGGAGGTCTCGGGCGGTGGCATCGTCCGGGCCGGCGACGCGCCGCTCTCCTGGGGCGGCAGCACCGTTGCCGGCATCCCCATCGAGGTTCTGGTCTTCCTGATCGTTACGATCGCCGTGACGCTGCTGATGTCGCGCACCGTCACCGGAAGGGAAACCACGCTGGTCGGCGCCAACCGCCCGACGGCGGAAGTCAGCGGCATCTCCTTCACCCGCGTCACCATCGTCGCCTTCGCCATCTTCTCCGTCGGCCTCGCCATCGCCGGCATCCTCAACGGCGCGGCCTTCGGCCAGGCGACGGCCAAGTCGTTCCCCGATCTCACCATCGACTCGATCGCCGCCCTGCTGGTCGGCGGCACGGCGATCGCCGGCGGCCAGGGGTCGCCGCTGCGCTCGGCCGGCGGCGCCATCCTCATCGCCGTCATCTCCAACATGATGGTCCTTAACGACTTCAGCACCGGTGGCCGGCTGGCCGTGCAGGGCGGCGTCGTCGTTATCGTCGTCGTCGTCCTAGACCTCATGCGCCGGGGAGCCTTCCGCCGATGAAGCCCGGCATCCTGACAACCCTGCGGCCGTACTTCCTCCCGGCCTTGGTGCTGGCGGTGACGTGGCTCGTCATCGCCAGCATCACCCCCACCTTCCGAGGCGCCGCCAGCATCTTCTCGGTGCTGGAGGGCTTCTCGCTGGTCGGCCTCGTCGCGCTTGGGCTGGCGGCGACCATCATCGCCGGCGAGTTCGACCTGTCGGTCGGCTCGATGGCGGCCGTCGCGGCGGTGATCGCGGTCCTGTGCGAAGGCGCCGGCCTCGTCGGCGCCGTGCTGATCGCAACGCTGGCAGGTGCTGCGCTCGGGGCCATTCAGGGCACGCTGATCGGCCGTCTCGGCATCAACTCGCTGGTCTTCACCATCGGCACGCTGATCTTCCTGCGCGGCATCACCTACATCCTCAGCGACAGCGCGCCGATCATGATCGACGCGTATGAGATCACCGACCCGCTGCTCGAGCGCTACGGCATCTTCTCGCTGAGCAGCCTCACCGCGCTGGTGATGTTCGCCATCGTCGGGCTCTTCCTCACCTACACCCGATGGGGCCGCGAGATCTTCGCCATCGGCGGCGCGCGCAACGAGGCTATCGCTGCCGGCGTACCAGTTGTCCGGCCGATGGCCATCGCCTTCGCCCTGTCAGCGGGCTGCGCCAGCCTCGCCGGTGCATTGGCCGCGATGCGTGGCGGCAGCGCCGCCCCCCAGAATTACGAGGACCTTCTGCTCAGTGGCGCCGCCGCCGCGCTGCTTGGCGGCATCAGCCTCTATGGCGGCCGCGGCACGGTGTTCAACGTTGCCCTTGGCGTCGCGGTCCTCTCGGTCGTCGGCGCCGGACTGGCCGCGCGCGGCAGCACCGCATCGCTGGTCCAGCTTGTCACCGGCGTCCTGCTCCTGACGGTGATCACCATCGAATTTCTCGCCGGCCGCCTGCGGCTCGAAGACACCGTCTTCGCCGGCCTGACGGGACGACGCGCCCGCGGCTCCGCCGGCGCCGGCAGTTGAATCACTTTCGAGAACGCATGAAGAAGGACGGGGCATGACAGGACGGCTCGACGGCAAGATCGCAATCATCACCGGCGCCTCGACCGGCATCGGGTCGGCCACGGTGCGCCTGTTCGTCGCCGAGGGTGCGAAGGTGCTGGCGGCCGACATCAAGGAGCCGGGCGAGGAGATGCGGGCGGCACTTGCCGAACACGCCGGTTCCCTGGTCTTCCGGACGCTCGACATTCGCAGCGAGGAGTCCTGGGCCGAGGCGCTCGCCGCCTGCGTCGAGACCTTCGGCCAGCCCAATGCGCTGATCAACAACGCCGGCCTCGGTTCCAGCGGCAAGCCGGTCCACGAGGAATCGCTCGAGGCGATGCGCGCCAATTTCGACACCAACGTGCTCGGCATGTTCCTCGGCATGAAGACCGTCATCCCCGGCATGATCGAGATGGGCGGCGGCGCCATCGTCAATGTCTCCTCGGTCTGGGGCTGGTCGGGCATCAAGAACAACGTCGCCTACCAGACCGCCAAGGGCGCCGCGGTGATGTTGTCGAAGAACGCCGCCGTCACCTATGCTCCGCACAACATCCGGATCAACTGCGTGCTGCCCGGCTATGTCGACACGCCGATGTCGCGGACGGTGACGCCCGAGGAGTCGAAGATGCTGATGGAATTCACCCCCCTCGGCCGCCGCGCCGAGCCGGAGGAGCTGGCGCCGATGTTCGTCTTCCTCGCCTCCGACGAGGCAAGCTTCGTCGCTGCCGGCAACTTCATGGTCGACGGAGGCATGGCGGCGCTATGACCGAGGTATCCCACTTCGCACTCGGCGATTTCGCCCTCGATTGCGGCGTTACCCTGCCCGCCGCGCAGATCGCCTACACGACCTACGGCACGCTGAACGCCGCCCGTGACAACGTCATCGTCTTCCCGACATGGTTCGTAGGCTCCCACGCTGATCTCGAATGGCTGATCGGCGACGGCGAGCCCCTCGATACGTCGAAATACTTCGTCGTCGTGCCGAGCATGTTCGCCAACGGCCTGTCGTCGTCGCCGTCCAACACCCCGGCGCCCTACGATCGCGGCCGGTTCCCGGCGATCACCATGCAGGACAACGTTCGCGCCCAGCACCGCCTGCTGAGCGAGCAGTTCGATGTCCAGAAGATCCAGCTCGCCATCGGCGGCTCGATGGGCGCCTTCCAGGCCTATCAATGGGGCCTTGCTCATCCCGATCTCGTCGAGCGCATCGCGCCGTGCTGCGGCGCCGCCCGCGTCAGCCCGCATTGCTACGTCTTCCTCGCCGGCGCCAAGGCCGCCCTGCTGGCCGACCCGGTCTATGCCGGCGGCGACTACGAGACGGTGCCGGACGCCGGCCTGCGCGCCCTCGGCCGGGTCTGGGCCGGCTGGGCGCTCTCCCAGGAATTCTTCCGCGACGGCCTCTACCGCGAGATGGGCTTCGACACCGTCGATGCCTTCCTCGTCGATTTCTGGGAAGCCTTCTGGGTCGGCATCGACGCCAACGACCTGCTCAGCCAGCTTCATACCTGGCAGACCGCCGACATTTCCCTGACCCCCGGCTACGACGGCGATCTGGAGAAAGCCCTCGGCGCCATCAAGGCGAAGGCGGTCGCCAGCCCGGGACAGAAGGACCTCTACTTCCCGCCCGAGGACATGGCCTGGGAAGTCGCCCAAATGCCCAATGCCGAAGTGCGGCCGATTCCTGGCCCCTGGGGCCATTTCTCGGAAGTCGGCATCAACCCCGCCTGCAACGCGTTCCTCGGCAACTCGATCCGGATGCTGCTGGAGCGCTGAGTCTCGGCAGGTCGCGGACGCCCTGAATCCGGGCGCCCGCCGGCACTCGTGATTCCATCGCCCAGGGCCGGCCGTTTCGTGCAAACTATGCGGCCCGCCTAAGCGAAAGAGAGAATCATGACGGACACCAGGACAGCGGTCATTTTCGGCGCCTCCGGCATCATCGGCCGGGCGATCGCGGAAAACCTGCTGACGACGGGCGGCTGGCGGGTGGTCGGCGTCGCCCGCAATCCGATCGCGGATATTCCCGGCCTCGACTTCGTCGCCTGCGACCTCACCGATCCGGCATCATGCCAGCAAGCGCTTGCCGGCATCGCCGCCGAGCACGCCTATTTTACAACCTGGGCGCGGCGGCCGACCGAACATGAGAATTGTGAGGTCAATGGCGGCATGGTCCGCAACGCGATCGCCGGGGTCGTCGCCGCCGGCACGCTGAAGCACGTCGCGCTGGTCACCGGGCTGAAGCACTATCTCGGTCCCTTCGACAACTACGCCAAGACCGCGATCGAAACGCCCTTCACCGAGGACATGCCGCGGGTGCCGGGCGAGAACTTCTACTACGCGCAGGAGGACGAACTGTTCGCCGCCGCGGAGAAGCACGGCTTTACATGGTCGGTCGCCCGCCCCCACACCGTCATCGGCTACGCGCCGGGCAACCAGATGAACCTCGGCACGTCGATCGCCGTCTATGCGGCAATCGCAAAGGAAACCGGCCTTCCCTTCCAGTTTCCCGGCACGCCCCAGCAGCATGATGGCCTGGTCGACGTCACCGATGCCCGCCTGCTGGCCAGCCACATGATCTGGGAGGCCAACACACCGGCTGCCGCCGACACCGCCTTCAACGTCGTCAATGGCGACGTCTTCCGCTGGCGCCGCATGTGGACGCACATCGCCGACTGGTTCGGTCTCGAGGCAGCGCCCTATCCGGGAAAGATGGTGCCGCTGATCGAGTATCTGGCCGATGCCGGTCCGGTCTGGGACCGCATCGTCGCGCAGCACGGGCTGAAGCCGAACCCGATCGACACGGTCGCCCCCTGGTGGCACGTCGATCTCGACCTTGGCCGCACGATGGAAACCATGGCGGACATGAGCCTTAGCCGCGAGCGCGGATTCACCGGCTATCAGCGCTCATCGGGTTCGTTCATCGACCTGTTCGAGCGGTTGCGGCGGGAACGGATCATCCCCTGATCCCGGGCAAGTCTGCCGGACGGTCGCTGCACCCAAGGCCTAAGTATCGAGCTGAAATCGCTCGAAGCGATCGAGGGCTTCCTCGATCGCCTTCTTGTGGCGTCGCGGCGTCCCGCCGCCGACCCACGTCCACCCCTGGATCAGCAGCTTGCGATTCGCCCGGTCCGTCTTGAGGTCGAGCGCCGCGACAACCTCGTCGCCGACGAGCACCGGCAGGGCGAAATAGCCGAGCACCCGCTTGGCCTTGGGCACATACGCCTCGAACAGGTGCTGGTAGCCGAAGAACAGCGCCAGCCGCTTGCGCTGGATGATCAGCGGATCGAAGGGCGACAGGATGTGGACCAGGTCCTCGTCGGGCGCTTCGACGCCGTCCAGCACCTCGGGCGGCGCCCAGTGCTCGACCTTCTCCGCGCCCTCGATCGCGACCGGCAGCAATTCCTTGCGCCGCACCCGCGCCTCGATCAGCCGGCGCATCGCCGGCTTCATCGGCGCATTGAGGTGACAGAGCGAATCGAGACTGACGAGTCCCTGCGAACGCAAGCCGCGCTCCAGCCGATAGGCGACGATCTCGCGCTCCGATGCCGGCTTGGGCGGGGTCTCCCAGCCGAAGTGCCGATCGGTCAGCTCGTAGGTCTTCAGCATCCCGGTGCGTTGGCTGATCGTCACCATGCCCCGTTGAAAGGCGACCTGCAGCGCCTGCTTCGACGGCTTGCGGCTCGCCCAGGGATGGTCCTTGTCGACCAGCACGTCGTCGTCGATATCGCGGATCGTCAACGCGCCGGTCTCGCGCAGTCGCGTCAGCACCTTTCGAAGGTCGGCCGGCTTCACCGAATCGAACCAGCCATGTCGCTTCCAGTCTTTCTTCATCGCCCGGATGAAGAAGCGGTAGTCGCGCGACGGCACATAGGACAGCGCGTGCGTCCAGAACTCGAAGACCGACTTGTCGACGCTCTGCGCCTGCGCAAGGTCGGCCCGCCGGTATTCGGGAATCCGGCTGTAGAGGATGTGGTGGTGGCAGCGCTCGATGACGTTGATCGTGTCGATCTGCACATAGCCGAGGTGCTCCGTCGCCCGGCGTGTCGCCTCGGCGCCATCGCCGAACGGCGCCGCTACGTCGAGACGTTGCGCGTGCAGCCAGATGCGTCGCGCCTCGGAGATGGAAATGGAACGGGGAGCTTTGTCAGCGCGGGGCATCGAGACGACAGGTCGGTTGGGGCGTTGATGGATTGCCGAAGGACGGGACCGTCCTTCGAAGACTCACATGGCAATGTAAGCGAGATTCGGCGTGGTGCCGATCCGTTATCAGCCGCCGACCATCAGCCGCACGATCTCGTCGCCGGTCGTCTCGTCCGGCTTGCGCTCGCCCGCCTTGATGCCGCGACGAAGGACGACGATCCGGTCGGCCACCGCGAAGATGTCGCCGAGATTGTGCGAGATGAAGATGACGCCCTTGCCCTGCTCCTTGAGCGACTTGATCAGCGCGATGACCTTGCGCTGCTCCGGCACGCCAAGCGCCGCGGTCGGCTCGTCCATGATCAGGATCTTGGCGTTCCAGTAGATCGCCCGGCCGATCGCTACCGCTTGCCGCTGCCCGCCCGAGAAGGCGGAAACCGGCGCTGACAGGCGATCGACATGGAAGTCGAGGCGCCGCATCGTCTCCTTGGCGGCGTCGGCCATCAGCCCCCGGTCGAGGACCGGCAGGAAGCCGAAGGCTTTCCGCTTCGGCTCGCGGCCGAGGAAGATGTTGGCGCCGATCGACAGGTTGTCGGCCAGCGCCAGGTCCTGGTAGATCGTTTCGATGCCGTGGTCGCGCGCCTGTTGCGGGCTCTCATAGGTGACCGGCTTGCCCTCGAGCAGGATGTCGCCGCGATCGACCTTGTGAACCCCTGAAATCGCCTTGATCAGCGTCGACTTGCCGGCGCCGTTGTCGCCTGCCAGCGCCACGACCTCCCCTGCATGGAGGTCCATCGACACGTCTTCCAGCGCGTGGACGCCGCCGAAATATTTCGACACGCCGCGGACGTCGAGAAGCGGTTCAGTCATCCTGCCGCCCTCCCAGGAGCTTGCGTTGGCTCTGGTCGACAAGGACCGAAATGATGATGACGACGCCGACGGCGATGAACTGCCAGAACGGCTCGACATTGATGAAGACCAGCCCGTATTCGATCACCGCGATGACCAACGCGCCGGCCACCGTTCCGGCGATCGTTCCCGAGCCGCCGAACAGACTGGCGCCGCCGATCACCACCGCCGCGATCGAACTGAGCAGCAGCGGTTCGCCGGCCTGCGCCGCGCCTGCGGTGAAGCGGGCCGAGTAGAGCGCGCCCGCCAGCCCGGCGCAGACCGCCGCCAGCAGGTAGATCCGCATCGTCAGCCCGCCGACATTGATACCGGAGCGGACCGCCGCGACGCGGCTGGCGCCAAGCGCATAGGTGTGCTGGCCGAACTTGGTCTGCGACAGCAGGTAATGCATGAGGAAGATCACGACGACCGCGATGATCACCAAGATCGGAACCCCGTAGATCCGGCCATTGCCGATGTAGGCAAACCATTCATTCGACACCGGCACGGTCATGCCGCCGGCGATCAGGAAGGCGGCGCCGCGGGCAATCCCGTACATGCCGAGTGTGCCGATGAAGGGCGGCACCCTGAGCCGCGCGATCAACCAGCCGTTGACCAGTCCCGGGATGAAGGCGACGGCGATGCCGGAGAGCAGGCCGAGCAGCATGGCCAGCAAGGGATTCAAACCGAAGTGGCTCATGCCGAGGTTGGCGACATGGGCGGAAACCACTGCCGCCAGCCCCATCGTGAACCCGACCGACAGGTCGATGCCGGCGGATATGATGACGAAGGTCTGGCCAAGCGCCAGGAGCAGCGGCGCCGTGGCGAAGATGCCGATCGACTGGAGATTGTAGGTGTTGCCGATGAAGGTCACGCCATAGGCGACATTCGCCCAGGTCTCGAAGAAGATCAGGAGCAGGACAAGGAATATCCACGCCCGGAGATCGGCGATACGGGACAGGACGCCCGGCCCCATCGGGCCGCCGGCAGGAGGTATGGCAGTCATCGGCAATCCGCGTTGGTGTGACGGTCAGAGAGACCGCCGGCCGGGAGGCCGGCGGTCCAACGTCGTTAGAACCGGTAACTCCGCACCTAGCCGGTGTAGAGGTACTTCGCGATATCCGGATCGTCGATGTTGTCCTTCGTCATCACCGTGAAGCCCGTGCCGATCAGCGTCGGGACCGGGTTGCCGGTGAGATGGGCGAAGGCCGACACGAAGCCGAAATAGCCGATCTCGGCCGGGTGCTGGGCGATGACGATCTCGAAGGTGCCGTCCTTGAGTTCCTGGACCACCGACTGCGGCGCATCGAAGGCCGCGATCTTGACGACGCCCTGCTTGCCGGCCTGCTTGACGCCGTTGGCGGTGCCGGAGGCGGAGAACAGGTTGGCGCCGAAGACGCCGGCGAGATCCGGTACGCGGCCAATGACCGCCTGGACCTGGGCCGCCGCCTTGTTGGCGTCGTCGTCGTTGAACTGGGTCTCGAGGATCTCGATGTTCGGGTGGTTGGCCATCTCCTTCTTGAAGCCTTCCTCGCGCTGATCGGTCGTCGAGATGCCGGGCTTGACGTTGGAGACGTAGACCTTGCCCTTCTCGCCGATCGACTTGGCCAGCGCCCGCGCCGCCATGACACCGCCGAGGACGTTGTCGGACGCGACATAGGAGATCGGGAAGTCGGCGTCGCCGGACCCGGTCTGGAAGACGCCGGTGCCGATGAAGGTGTCGACGCAGACCACCGTGATGCCGGCGGCATGGGCCTTCTTCAGCGGCTCGACGAGCTGCACCTTGTCGGTCGGCGCGATCAGGATCGCGGCCGGGTTGCGGGCGATGACCGCGTCAAGCACCGGCACCTGAAGCGTGACGTTCCATTCCGAAGCGCCCTGGAACAGAAGATCCTGCCCCAGTGCGTCGGCGGCCGCCTGCGCGCCGCGATGCATGGTGATGTAGAAGGCGTCGGTCGTAAGGCCCGGAACCAGGGCGATGGTGAATTTCTTGTCCTGCGCGAGCGCTGCCTGCGTCGTCAGGAGTCCGGTGCCGGCCGCCGCTCCAGCGGCGCCCATCAGACCGAGAAATGACCTGCGTTGAATCATGTATTCCTCCCATTCTTTGTCGGATCCCACGGCGACAAACGTCCCGATGACATCCATGTTCGGCCGGCGTTTCGGCGCCGGCCACCCGACATCAGCGGGCCTCCAACCCTCCCAGGTACGCATGGAGGCTCCGGTTGATGGGGCGCATCCTAGCATGCAACCCCTCAAATACCATCGCGCGCAATTGGCCGTATTGCCCGGTATCGGCCCCGGGCTCGACCACGAACTCGGTCCGGTCGAGTCCCGCAAGCGCCGAATCGAGCGACGGAAAGACACCGCCGGCGATACCGCCGAGCAGGGCCGCGCCGAGCGCCGTCGCCTCCGGCTCCTCGACGACGATGATCGGACGGTCAAGCACGCTGGCCTTGATCGACAGGAACAGCCGGTTGCGCGACACGCCGCCGATCAGCCGCAGCTCCCGCGGCGTCTCGACCCCGGGCAGCGACACCATCCCGTCGAAGATCATCCGCGACTGCATCGCAAGCCCCTCGAGAACCGCGCGATAAAGCGTCGCCGGCGTCGTCTGCGGCGTCATGCCGACAAAGGCGCCGCGCGCATACGGATCGGGCTCGGGCGGCGACAGCCCGCCGAGATCGGCGAGAAAGGCGACGCCGTGGCAGCCGGGGGGGATCGTGGCGGCCTCGGCGATCAGCGTCTCGACCGGAATGCCGCCGACGATCGAGCGCAGCCATTCCATCGCCCCGCCGGAACTGAAGATCCCCGCCCCGAGATAGGACATCGTCCGGTCGGCGCCGATCGCCCCCTGGTAGAAGCCTCGGTTGAGCATCTCCGGGTCCGACAGCGGCGCGGCGTTGGCCAGCATCATCGCCTCGGCGGTGCCCATGCTGTCGATCATCGTCCCGGGCTCGCGCAGCCCGACGGCGAAGCCGCCGACGACATGGTCGTGCCCGCCGACACCGACCATCGGCGCGCCGACGAGCCCCGTCGCCGCCGCCACGTCGTCGCGCAGTCGGCCGAGGGCCGTGCCGCTGGCGGCGACCGGCGCCGGGAAGTCCGTATCGACATCGGCCAGCGCCAGCATCTCGGCCGACCAGCGCCGCGCCGCGATGTCGAAATAGAGCGTCCGCGAGGCGAGCGACGGGTCGGTCGCCATTTCGCCGCTGAGGCGATAGGCGATCCAGTCGGCCATCATCAACACATGGCGCGCCCTGGCCATTTCCTCGGGCCAGTGCGCGCGCATCCAGATGAGCTTCGGCAGCGTGTAATAGTGCTGGACCGCGTGGCCGCTGATCCCGAAGATCCGGTCTTCGCTGACCCGCGCGACGATCTGTTCGACCAGCGGCTCGGTCCGGCGGTCGTACCAGACCAGCGACGGCGCCAGCGACTGCCCGTCATCGCCGATCAGCACAGGGCTTTCGCCGACGCTGGCGACCGCGATGCCCCCGACCGGACGGCCGGCAAGCGCCGCGCCCACCTCGCTCAGGGCTTCGACCACCAGGCCCCAGATCTCGTCCGGCTCGTATTCGCCCCCGGTCTCGACGATCCGCATCGGCGTCGGCCGCGCCCCGACCGCGACCTTGCGTCCCCGCTGGTCGAAGGCGATCGCCCGGATCGACGTCGTCCCCGCGTCGATGCCGATCAGGACCGGCTCCCCCGCCCCGTCGATCCCGTCGCTCCTCACGCTGCTCACACTGGTTTCCCCCGCTAGTCGCCAGCGGATGTTTCACCCGACTCGGAGCGGCCGCGCAATCCCTCGATCGCCGCCATGCGCTCGCGGCTCTCGCCCCAGCGCCGGGTCATCACGTCGGCGATCAGCGCCTCGATCACCGCCAGCAGCGCCGCGTTCGAATCCCAGGCGGAGGGAACCGACACCCGCGCCGGCAGCACGTGCCGGGCGAAACGTGCGGCCGGCGACAGCCACTGGTCGGTGAGCACGATCGTCGTCACCTTGCGCTTGGCCGCCGCCGCCGCGAGATCGCGGAGGTCGGCCTGGTAGCGGCGAATGTCGATCAGGAACAACACGTCGCGGCCGTTCATGTCGACCAGCTGGTCCCGCCAGTTGTCCGGCTGCCCCTCGAAGTGGCTGACATTCGGCCGGATGATCCTCAGATGCGCGGTCATGTAGCGGGCGAGTGGATCGGTGAACCGGCCGCCAAGGCAATGCAGAGGTCGTCGCGGATCGGAGAGAAGACCGCCGACGGCGTCCATCTCGTCGGCCGGCAGGTGGCGGAAGGTGCCGACGACATTCTCGGCGACCGCCTCGGCAAAGACCTGGTGCGGCCGATCCTTCCGGTCGCCGCCGCCCTGCCCGTCGTCGGATTTCGCCAGCGGCGAACGTAGCTGCGCCTCGACCTCCTCCTTGAGGCGGCGCTGGAAATCCGGATAGGAGGCGAAGCCGATCCGCGCCACGAAGCGCAGCACCGAAGGCGTGCTGACACCGGCCTGCTCCGCGAACTGGGCCGCGCTCTCGAGCCCCTGCAGAGGGTAATTCGCCAGCAGCGTCTGCGCCGCGCGACGCTCGGAGCGGGTCATCTCCGACAGCCCGTCGCGGATACGCTCGGCCAGCGAAATCTCGATCCCCTTCATTCTTCCCCACCTCGTCCACACCGTGGCGCCGGGGCGATTGACAATCCGCCGGGCACCGTATGAGATGTTACAGAAGTGGTCGCAACATACCACTTTGTAACGTTCCATTCACGTCGGTCATGTCCGACGGAGCTGGGGGCAACCGGATGGCCGCTGGGGACCGCGACCCCATCGAAATCGAGAATGCGGACGGTGCCGGCGCCTTCGTGATCGTCTGCGACCACGCTTCGCAGACCGTCCCCTTGGACTACGCCTCGCTCGGCCTCGCGCCCGAGGCCCTGGACCGGCACATCGCCTGGGATCCCGGCGCGCTCGGCGTAGCCCGGCAGATGGCGGCCGATCTCGACGCGCCGCTGCTGTGGCCCGATGTTTCCCGCCTCGTCATCGACTGCAACCGCGACCCGGCCGCGCCGGACCTGATCGTCGCCGAGGGCGACGGGCTCACCGTGCCGGGCAACAGCAATCTCGATGCGGCCGAACGGACCCGGCGACTGGCGGCGGTGCATGCCCCCTATCACGCGGCGATCGAAGCCTGCCTTGCCGCGCGCCGCGCCGCCGGCCGGCAGACGTCGCTGATTGCCGTCCACTCCTTCACCCCCGTCTGGCGCGATCGCCACCGCCCGTGGCAGATCGGCATCCTGTTCGACGACGACCGCCGCCTCGCCGACACCCTGATCGGCGCGTTGCGCGCCGACCCGACGCTGACCGTCGGCGTCAACGAACCCTATTCGCCGGCCGACCGTGTCTATTACACGCTTTCCCGGCACCGCGCGCAGGACGCCCTTGCCGCGGTAATGATCGAAATCCGCAACGACGAGATCGCCGACGCCACGGCGCAACAGCAGTGGGGAAGCCGCCTCGCAACGATTGTCCGGGACTTCGCAATCGATGGACAGGCGGCGGGACCGGCGGCCGCGTGAACGATTCTTGCAAGACCGGATCGTCCGCCATCGGCCGGCGACCCGGATGGAGGGAATGGAACAAGATGAAGACGGGAAGACGATCGTAGCCAGGGGACCAACGACCTAAATGCTGATCGAACGGGGAATGGGGCCATGCCCGCACCGATAAGAGCCTTCGTGCGCTTCGTCGACGCGATGAACCGCTTCGTCGGCTTGATCGCGATGTACCTGATCTTCGCGCTGGTCGCGGTGCTTCTCTATTCCTCGGTTGCCAAGACCTTCGCCATGCCGCCGCTCTGGACGCTTGAGATGGCCCAGTTCGTCATGGTTGCCTATTTTCTGCTCGGCGGCGGCTACTCCATGCAGATGGATTCCAACAGCCACGTCCGGATGGACCTGCTCTACGGCCGCTGGTCGCCGCGAGCCCGGGCGACGGTCGATTCCGTCACCATCCTCTTCCTGCTCTTCTATCTCGGTGTCCTGCTCTACGGCGCGATCCGCAGCACCAGCTATGCCCTGCAATATGGCGAGGAGAGTTATTCGGCCTGGGCGCCGCCGATGGCGCCGATCAAGATCGTCATGACCATCGGCATCTTCCTGATGCTTCTGCAGGCGATCGCGACCTTCTTCAAGAATGTCGCCGAAGCCCGTGGGAAGCCGCTGTCATGAGTTACGAGCTCATCGCCATCCTGATGTTCTCGTCGATGATGCTGATGCTCCTGACGGGGCAGCGGGTCTTTGCCGCCATCGGCTTCGTCGCCTCGGTTTCGGCGATGCTGCTGTGGGGCGACGGCGGTTCGGAAATCGCCTTCAGCGCCGCCATGAAGCTGATGAAATGGTATCCGCTGCTGACCCTGCCGCTGTTCATCTACATGGGCTACGTCCTGTCGGAGACCGGCATCGCCGACGATCTCTATAGGATGTTCCATGTCTGGTTCGGGCCGGTGCCAGGCGGGCTGGCGATCGGCACCATCGCCCTGATGGTCGTCATTTCGGCGATGAACGGCCTCAGCGTCGCCGGCATGGCGATCGGCGCCACCATCGCCATGCCCGAATTGCTGCGGCGCGGCTACGACAAGATCATGGTCACCGGCGTGATCCAGGCCGGCAGTTCGCTCGGCATCCTGATCCCGCCGAGCGTCGTCCTCGTCCTCTACGGCATCATTGCGCGCCAGCCGGTCAGCCAATTATGGATGGCCGGCGTCTTCCCCGGCCTGATGATGGCCGGCCTCTTCATTCTCTACATCCTCGTCCGCTGCAAGCTTCGGCCGGAGCTCGGGCCGCCGCTGCCGAAGGAAGAGCGCGACATCGGGCTGAAGGAAAAGCTCCTTCTGCTGCGGGCCGGCATCCTTCCCTTCCTGATCTTCTTCTTCATGACCGGCCTCTTCCTGATGGGCTACACGAGCCTCGTCGAAAGCGCCGCGGTCGGCGCGACGGCGGCCACCGTCGCCGCCCTGATCAAGCGGCGCCTGACCTTCTCGGTCCTCCATTCGACGGTGAAGAAGACCCTCGGCATCAGTTGCATGTTCATGTGGATCATCCTGGCGGCGCTGGCCTTCGGGGCCGTCTTCGACGGGCTCGGCGCGGTCAAGGCGATCGAGGGCTTCTTCCTCGGCCAGCTTCACATGACGCGCTGGGAAGTCCTCATCATGATGCAGCTTTCCTTCATCCTGATGGGCATGTTCCTCGACGACACCGCCATGCTGGTCATCGTCGCACCACTCTATGTGCCGCTGGTCAGGGCGCTCGAATTCGATCTCGTCTGGTACGGCGTGCTCTACACGATCACCTGCCAGATCGCCTACATGACGCCGCCCTTCGGCTACAACCTCTTCCTGATGCGGGCGATGGCGCCGCCGGAAGTGACGCTCGGCGACATCTACCGCTCCATCCTCCCCTTCGTTCTTGTCATGGTCACCGCGCTGGCGCTGGTCATGGCCTTCCCTGAGATCGCTCTGTATTTGCCGAGGACCGTCTATGGCCAGTGAGAGACAATGCTGCGAGCGATCGTTGAGCCAGGGAAGAAGCAGGTCTTGCGGCGAGACTGGTCCCTTTTAGTCCGGGGGACCGCATCACGTGTCTTCGGACCAACACGATGAAAGGAGTCTTCGTGAAATGACCCAGCAATCCAAGATCAGCAAACGCGAGTTTCTGAAGAAGGCCGGCGTCACCACCGCGGGTGCGGCGGCTGCCTCGACCCTGGCCGCACCGGCCGTCCTCGGCCAGACCGCGATCAAGTGGCGGCTGCAGACCTATGCCGGCGCATCGCTGGCCGAGCACGTCATCAAGCCGGCGATCGATTCCTTCAACAAGGTCGCCAATGGCGAGATGGAAATCGAGCTCTACACCGCCGATCAGCTTGTGCCGACCGGCGAACTCTTCCGCGCCATGCAGGCCGGAACCATCGACGCCGTGCAGAGCGACGAGGACTCGATGGCCGCGCCCGTCGACGTCTCGGTCTTCGGCGGCTACTTCCCCTTCGCCACCCGCTACTCCCTCGACGTGCCGGTGCTGTTCAACCAGTACGGCCTGAAGGAGATCTGGGAAGAAGCCTATTCGGAAGTCGAGAACGTCACCTGGCTGTCGGCCGGCTCGTGGGATCCCTGCCACTTCAACACCACCAAGCCGATCCGCAGCCTCGAAGACCTCAAGGGCCTCCGGGTCTACACCTTCCCGACCGCCGGCCGCTTCCTCAGCCAGTTCGGCGTCGTGCCGGTCAACATTCCCTACGAGGATGCCGAGGTCGCGGTGCAGACCGGCGAGATCGACGGCATGGCCTGGTCCGGCATCACCGAGGACTACACGGTCGGTTGGGCGAACGTCACCAAGTACTTCCTGACCAACAACATCACCGGCGCCTGGATCGGTTCCTTCTTCGCCAACAGCGAGCGTTGGGCCGAGGTGCCGGATCACCTCAAGACGCTGTTCCAGCTGACCATGGATTCCTCGCACTATTACCGCCAGTGGTGGTACTGGGGCGGCGAAGCCAAGCTCCGCGTCGAGGGCGACAAGCTTGAGCTCACCTCGATTCCGGAATCGGAATGGAACCAGGTGGTCAAGGCGGCCGAGACCTTCTGGGCGGACATCGCCAAGGAGAGCGACCGAAGCGCCCGCGTCGTCGAGATCCTCAAGAACTACGCCGGCGTCATGGAGAAGGCAGGACCGCCCTACCGCTACGGCTAGGCGATGTCCGGTCGCCTGCAACATGGCGATTGATCGAACGGCCCGGGGGGATCATCTTGCCCCCCGGGCCACCTCCTGACGGCACAGAAACGGGCACCATCGCTCCATGGCAGGCATGCTGACACTCGCGGAACTGAAGAAGGCGGCCGCCGCCGGCGAGATCGACACGGTCCTCGCTTGCATGGTCGACATGCAGGGGCGGCTGATCGGCAAGCGCTTCCAGGCCGGGTACTTCGTCGAGGAAGCCCATACCGAGACCCATGGCTGCGATTACCTCCTCGCCGCCGATATCGATATGGAGCCGGTGCCGGGCTACAAGGCGGCGAGTTGGGAAAAGGGCTATGGCGACTTCGTCATGAAGCCCGACCTGGCGACGCTGCGCCGGATTCCATGGCTCGAAGGAACGGCGCTGGTCCTCTGCGACGTCCTCGATCATCACACCCACGAGGACCTCAGCCACAGCCCGCGCGCCATCCTGCGCCGGCAGATCGCCCGGCTGGCCGAGCGCAACATGTCGGCCTTCGTCGCCACCGAGCTCGAATTCTACCTCTTCGACGAGGACTACGAGGCGATCCGTCGGAAGCGCTACGCCGACCTCGCCACCTCCGGCCATTACATCCAGGATTACCACATCCTCCAGACCACCAAGGAGGAAGGCACCATGCGCGCCATCCGCCTCGGGCTGGAAGGCGCCGGCATTCCGGTCGAGAGCTCCAAGGGCGAATGGGGTCCGGGCCAGGAAGAGATCAACATCCGCTACGCCGACGCACTGGCGATGGCCGACCGCCACGCCATCCTCAAGAACGGCATCAAGGAGATCGTTCACGGTCAGGGCAAGGCGGTCACCTTCATGGCCAAGTGGGACACGGCGCTGGCCGGCTCGTCCAGCCACATCCACGCCTCGCTCTGGGACAAGGCCGGCAAGAAGCCGCTGTTCCTCGATTCAGCCGCCGAGCTTGGCATGTCGACGCTGATGCGCCAGTTCATGGCCGGCCACCTCAAATACGCCCGCGAGATGACCTGGTTCCTCGCTCCCTACGTCAATTCCTACAAGCGCTTCCAGGCCGGCACCTTCGCCCCGACCAAGGCGATCTGGAGCCGCGACAATCGCACCGCCGGCTTCCGGCTGGTCGGCGAGAACGGCAAGTCGATCCGCACCGAATGCCGCATCGGCGGCGCCGACCTCAATCCCTATCTCGCCATCGCCGCGCTGATCGCCGCCGGCCTCGCCGGCATCGACGAGAAGCTGGAGCTCGAGCCGGCCTTCGTCGGCGACGCCTACCAGGGCAAGCGCCTCCGCGAAGTCCCCAAGACGCTCCGCGAAGCCACCGCCCTGATGACGAAGTCGAAGATGCTCCGCGCCGCCCTCGGCGACGACGTCGTCGATCACTATGTCCACACCGCCGAGTGGGAACAGTCCGAATACGACCGCCGCGTCACCGACTGGGAACTGAAGCGCGGCTTCGAGCAATACTGAACGGCTCCACCGAGAGACCACCGCCATGAGCGACACCGCAAAAATCATCTCCCCGGTCGACGGCTCGATCTATGCCGAGCGGCCGATCGCCACCGACGCCGCGGTCGAGGCTGCGGTCTCCACCGCCCGCGCCGCCCAGGCCGAGTGGCGCCACACAACCGTCGCCGAGCGCAGCAAGTACATCCTGGCCTTTCTCGACGCACTCATGGCGATGAACGACGACATCGTCACCGAGCTCGCCTGGCAAATGGGCCGCCCCACCCGCTTCGGCGGCGAGAAGGGCGGCGTCGAGGAGCGCACCCGCGCCGCCGTCGCCATGGCCGAGGAAGCGCTGGCGCCTTACTACCCGCCGGAGAAGCCCGGCTTCCGCCGCTACGTCGCCCGCGACCCGCTCGGCCTGGTCCTGGTCATCGCACCGTGGAACTACCCCTACCTCACAGCCGTCAACACCATCGTCCCGGCGCTGCTTTCCGGCAACGCGGTGATCCTCAAGCACGCCACCCAGACCCTGCTGGTCGGCGAGCGCTTCGCCGAGGCTTTCGCCAGGAGCGGCCTGCCAAAAGGCCTGTTCCAGAACATCGTCCTCTCCCACGCCCAGACCGAACGACTGGTCGGCTCCGGCCAGATCGACCACATCAACTTCACCGGCTCGGTCTCCGGCGGCCGCGTCATCGAGCGCGCCGCCGCCGGCACCTTCGCCTCTCTCGGCCTCGAGCTCGGCGGCAAGGACCCGGCCTATGTCATGGCCGACGCCAAGCTCGACCACGCCATCGAGAATCTCGTCGACGGCGCCTTCTACAATTCCGGCCAGTGCTGCTGCGGCATCGAACGCATCTATGTCGACGAGCGCGTCTATGACGACTTCGTCGACGGCTTCGCCGACCTGACGAAGAAATATGTCGTCGGCAGCCCCCTCGATGCGGAGACCACCCTCGGTCCGATGGCCCGCGGCGCCGTCGCCGACACGGTGCGCGAGCAGGTTGCCGAGGCGAAGCGCAAGGGCGCGACGCCGCTGGTTGACATGAAGGTCGCCGCCGACCGTCCGGGCTCGCCCTACCTCGCCCCCGAGGTGCTGGTCGACGTCAACCACCAGATGGCGGTGATGCGCGAGGAAAGCTTCGGCCCGGTCGTCGGTATCATGAAGGTGCGCGGCGACGACGAGGCCGTCTCCCTGATGAACGACAGCCCCTACGGCCTGACCGCCTCGATCTGGACCGCCGATACCGATCGCGCCGCCGCCCTCGGCAGCCGCATCGAGACCGGCACGGTCTTCATGAACCGCTGCGATTATCTCGACCCGCAACTGGTCTGGACCGGCGTCAAGGATACCGGCCGCGGCGTCACCCTGTCGAAATTCGGCTTCGAGACGCTGACCCAGCCGAAGAGCTTCCACCTCCGCGAGATCTGACCGGACCGCGCCCTCCCCACGGAACCATCATGACGACCATCACCGCCAACTGGAACTACCCGACCGCCGTCCGCTTCGGGCCGGGCCGCATTGCCGAACTCCCCGCCGTCTGCGCCGCCGCCGGCATCACGAAACCGCTGCTGGTCACCGACGCCGGGCTGGCGAAGCTCGACATCACGCGAGAGACGATGGCCCTGCTCGAACAGGCCGGCCTCGCCCCCGGCCTCTATGCCGATGTCCAGCCCAACCCGGTCGAGCGCAACGTCACCGACGGCGTCGCGGCCCTTCGCGCCGGCGGCCATGACGGCGTCGTCGCCTTCGGTGGCGGCTCCGGCCTCGATACCGGCAAGCTCATCGCCTTCATGGCCGGCCAGACCCGCCCGGTCTGGGACTTCGAGGATATCGGCGACTGGTGGACCCGCGCCGATCCGGCCGGCATCCTACCGATCGTCGCGGTGCCGACCACCGCCGGCACCGGCTCCGAGGTCGGCCGCGCCGGCGTCGTCACCGACGAGGCGACCCACACCAAGAAGGTCATCTTCCACCCGGCGATGATGCCGAAGATCGTCATCTGCGATCCCGCACTCACCGTCGGCATGCCGCCGGTCATCACCGCCGGCACCGGCATGGACGCCTTCGCCCACTGCCTCGAGGCCTATTGTTCGCCGGGTTACCACCCGATCGCCGATGGCGTCGCCGTCGAGGGCATACGACTCGTCTTCGAGAACCTGCCCAGAGCCTTCACCGACGGCGCCGACATCGAGGCCCGCGCCCATATGATGAGCGCCGCGGCGATGGGCGCCACCGCCTTCCAGAAGGGCCTCGGCGCCATTCACTCGCTGTCGCATCCGGTCGGCGCGCTTTACAACACCCACCACGGCATGACCAACGCGGTCTTCATGCCCTTCGTCCTGGTCTTCAACCGGTCCGCGATCGAGGCGCGCATCGCCCGTCTCGCCGCCTATCTCGGCATCGACGGCGGCTTCGACGGCTTCCTCGAAGCGGTGATCGCCCTTCGCCGGCAGATCGGCGTCCCGGAGACCCTGGCCGATTTCGGTATCGACGGCCTCCGCGCCGAGACGATTGCCGAGATGGCGATCGTCGATCCCACCGCCGGCGGCAATCCCGTCCCGCTCACCCTCGACGCCGCGCGCAAGATTTTCCAGGCGACCCTCGACGGCGATTATCTGCTCCTGCGCTGACCGACGCCCGATGGGTCGGACATGAAATCCGCAGCGACAACGGGTTGCCGGCGATCGCCTGCAAGTTCGGGTATATGTTGAACCGCGCACGATCGGACTAACCTCCAGCCGCCAATCGAATCGAGAGGGAACGCCATGGGCCGCCGCATCACCGGGCCGCGGGCAAGCACCGCTTTCACCACCATCGACATCGACAAGCCGGGCAAGCAGAACGGCTTCGTCATGATCCCGCATTCGCCGCATGACGACGCCTGGGGCGTGACCCGCATCCCGATCGGCGTCATCTCCAATGGCAAGGGACCGACGGTGATCCTCGAAGGCGGCAACCACGGCGACGAGTACGAGGGGCCGATCACCATTGCTGAGCTTATGCGCGACCTCCCCGCCGATCAGGTCGAGGGACGGCTGATCCTGATGCCGTCGGTCAACGTTCCCGCGGCCATCGCCGGCCAGCGCACATCCACCGTCGACGGGCTCAACTTCAACCGGACCTTTCCGGGCGATCCGCGCGGCACCATGACCCAGCAGATTTCCGCCTTCATGTCTGACGAGATCCTGCCGCGCGGCGACGCCTTCATCGACCTTCACTCCGGCGGTTCGTCGCTCGACATCCTGCCCAGTTCGGTTGTCGAGCCGGCCGAGGATGCCGAGCTTGAACGCAAGAGCATCGCCGCCAACCGCGCCTTCGACGCCCCGGCCATCGTCGTCATCAGCAATCTCGGCGACACCCGCACCGCCACCGCGTCGGCCATCGCCTCCGGACTGATCACCGTCGGCACCGAAATGGGCGGCTGCGGCACGGTGTCGATCGAGGCGCTCGAAATCTGCCGCCGCGGCGTTCGCAACGTCCTGTCCCATCTCGGCGTGCTGCCGGGCCACACGATCGAGATCCGCCACGAGAACCAGAAGGTCCTCGAACTGCCCGGCTCGAAGGCTTTCGTCTACGCGACAATGGATGGCGTGTTCGAGGGCTTCCACCAGAAGGGCCGCGAGGTCCGCGCCGGCGAGGAAGCCGGCCGCATCCACTGCCCGTGGGATCCGACGCGCCCGCCGGAAACCCTCACCTATCAGGCCGACGGCATCCTCTACGGTCGGCGTCAGCCCGGCCGCGTCAAACCCGGCAACTGCTGTCTCGTCGTCGCCGCGCCCTACCAGGAAAAGATCTGATGATTGAAATCGCCGATATCGAAGCCGCGCGGCAGCGCATCGCCGACAAGGTCCGGCACACGCCGGTCACCGCGCTCGACCAGCTCAAGACCCGGCCGCCAACCGAGGCGAAGGTCTCGCTGAAGCTGGAACTGCTGCAGGTCACCGGCTCGTTCAAGGCGCGCGGCGCGATGAATCGCCTGCTCGCCACGCCGAAGGAGGAGCTCACCAGCGGCATCGTCACCGCCTCGGGCGGCAATCACGGTCTCGCCGTCGCCCGCTCCGCCTATGCCGCCGGCGTCCCGGCCACCATCTTCGTGCCCACCGGCGTCTCCCCCGCCAAGGTTGCCAAGATGAAGGCCTGGGAGGCAAAGGTCGAGGTCGTCGGCGACGAGTGGACGGTGTCGAATGCCGCTGCCCTCGATCTCGTCGCCAGGACCGGCGCCATCTATTTCCATCCCTTCGCCGATCCGCTGGTCATCGCTGGCCAGGGCACCGTCGGCCTGGAGATCCTCGACGATCTGCCGGACGTCGACGCGATCCTCATCGCCATCGGTGGCGGCGGCCTGATATCGGGCATGTCGACCGCCATCCGCGCCCGCCGGCCGGGCGTCAGGATCATCGGCGTCGAGCCGACCGGCTCACCGACCCTGAAGGCCTGCCTCGACGCCGGCCGCCTGGTCGAACTGCCGGAAGTGACCTCGAAGGTCCCGACCATGACCTGCCGCAAGACCGAGGAGATCAATTACGAGATCGTCAGCCGCAATGTCGACGATATCGTGCTGGTTTCCGACGAGGAGATGCAGGCGGCCTCGGAATGGCTGTGGTTCGAGATGGGCGTCGCCGCCGACCTGTCGGGCGCCGCGTCGCTGGCGGCCCTCAACAAGGGCGTTCCCGGGCTTGAGGACGCGAAGCACATCTGCGCCCTGGTTTGCGGGGCCGGCGCCGAAGGCACCGGCTAGAGCCGCTACTGGCCGGCATCCGCCTCGAAATGATGCGGCACGGTCAGGCGCTTTCCCGCCGGTAGCGGGCGTGCCGGATCGACTTCGTTGATCGCGGCGATCGCCCATGCCGGCACGCCGAATTGAGCTGCGACGGAAGCCGGCGTGTCGCCGGCGGCCGCGGCGACCGGCACGCCACCGTCCCACAGGACGATCGCCTCGCCGCGCGGGATCGCATAGGCGATCTGGATCGCCGGGCCGTCCACCGCCGCCGGGCGCTCGGCAACGGCGGCGATCTTCTCGACAACCGTCTCCTGCAGGCCGGCAATCCCCGGCAGGTAGCGGTGCATGACCGAGAAATCCTTGAGGTCGACGCTGGCGAAATGACCGCGATAGTCGCGGGCCGGCTCCGGGTCGCCGCCGCCCAGCGTATTCACCGACGAATAGATATTGACGAAGCGCTCGACATTGGCCGGCACCTTGCCGGCAATCCGCGTCGGGTCGAGCGTCACGATCAGGTTGACCGGCACGCCCGAGCGCTTGAGCCACAGGGCGAAGCGGATCGCCGAATCGCCGCCGGCCGAATGGCCGATGACAATGATCGGCGATTTCCATTCCTCGGCCCTGTAACGGGCGATCGCATCCTTCGCCGGGCGCAGCCAGTTGGTGTAATTGTAGACATCGGCCTCGAGGCCGCGGGCCCGGATCTTGGCCGCCAGGTTGTCCATCTCCGGACTGGCCAACCGTCCGCCCATCGGCCGGAAGACATAGACCGTGCCGATCACCGGCGCCGGCGTCTCGGCCCGGGCCTCGCTGCCACCGGGCGCGAACAGGCCCGCCGGCGCGGTGCCGGCGATGAACAGCGATGCGATCAGGAGAAAGACGAAACGAAGAGCGGAATGCATGAAAATCCCGACCCTGCCGCCCTCGGACGGGATCGGGCCCTGATGAAATCGATCGTGACCGGACCGAACCGGTTCCGATGATGAAGAATCGCGCATTTCGGCCCTGCCGGCAAGGTCGGTGGACGATTGGCCGCGATGGCCGCTTGCCCGGGATCCGGTGTCCGCGCCTTTACAAAACTTTACTTTGGCGAGAAGCGGGCGAAACCTCGATCCACCATTTTCCTGTCTGTCCCCGGCGCCATACAGCGCCCTGATCATGGAGAACAGACAATGAGCGTCAGCGATAACAACACCCCCGCAACGCCCGTCCGCGGCCCGCGTCACCGCGGCCGTTTCCTCGGTATTCTCGCCGTCACCGTGATCGCCGTCGGCACCGCGGGCGTCTTCGCCCGGACCGCGCTGAGCGACGAAGGCGGCTGGCACAGCCGCTGGAACCATTCGGACGGCGCCCGCCACGGCATGATGTTCAAGGCCTCCCTCGATCCGGCCGAGGTCGAGGAGCGGATCGGCAGGGTCGTCGGGCAGATCGCCGTCGAGGTCGACGCTACCGGCGAGCAGCAAGAAAAGCTGACCGTCATCTTCACCGGCGCCGCCACCGATCTCATCGCCCTTCGCGGCGAGATCGGCGATCGCGCCGAAACCGCCAAGGAACTGATCGACATGCTCACGGCGCCGACCGTCGATCCCGCCGCCGTCGAGGCGTTCCGGGCCGAGAAGCTGGCCGTCGCCGACAAAGCCAGCCGCGTCGTCGCCGGCGCACTGGTCGAGGCGTCGGAGGTTCTCACCGCGGAGCAGCGGGAGAAAATCGGCGACCGTCTGGAGTTTCTTGCTAGGCTCAGCGCGTTCCACCGTGGCTAGCCCGGACGACACGTGACCGGAAAGATCCTCCTGGTCGAAGACGATGCCCGCCTTGCCGAGATGGTTTCCGGCTATCTCGGCGAGGCCGGGTATCGCACGTCCGTCGCCCCGACCGGCGAGGACGCCGTCGCCACCCATGCCGGCGGCCTCTTCGATCTCGTCGTCCTCGACCTGATGCTTCCCGACATCGACGGCCTCGAGGTCTGCAAGCGCATCCGCGCCCGCGCCGACACGCCGATCCTCATGCTGACCGCCCGCGGCGACGCCATGGATCGGGTCGTCGGACTCGAACTCGGCGCCGACGACTACCTGCCGAAGCCGTTCGAACCGCGCGAATTGCTGGCCCGCATCAAGGCGATCCTGCGCCGCGGTCGCGGCGCGGCGGCGACCGAAATCCTTCGCTTCGGCCGCTTGGAGATCGACGTCGATGCCCGCCAGGCGCGTCTCGACGATGTCGCCGTCGACCTCACCGGCTACCAGTTCGCCCTGCTCCTCGAACTCGCCCGCCACGCCGGCCGGGTGTTGTCGCGGGATATTCTGATGGATCGCCTGCGCAACGAGCGGCTGGAAGCCTTCGACCGCTCGATCGACGTCCACATCTCCCGCATCCGCGCCGCGATCGAGGACAACCCGAAGAAGCCGCGCCGCGTTATCACGGTGCGGGGCGCCGGCTATCTCTTCGCCAGGGCGCAGGACTGACCGCCCGCCATGAAGCGCCTCTACCGCAAGATCTACCTGACGATCATCGGCAGCCTGCTGCTCGTCGTTCTGGTCGCCGGCTCGGTCTGGCATCTCGGCGCCCAGCAGCCGACCGTCGGCGCGGCGCTCGATCTGGCCGGTGACATCGCCCTCGCCGCTCTCCCCGCCGCCGCCGCCCCGGCCACCGCCCAGCAGCAGGCTCTCGACACGCTGGCCGCAAGGCTCGACACCGATATCGCCCTCTATGACAGCGCCCGCCAGTTGGTCGCCTCCACCGGCATGGACCTGCCGCTGCCGCGCTGGCGCGATGACGGCGGCTGGTCCCATGGCGCCCACGGCCCGGCCTACGCCTTCGCCCTCGACGACGGCCGCTGGCTGGTCGTCGATCTCGGCGCCGACAAGCGCAACCCGGTCATCGGCCTCATCCTTTTCCTCGGCATCATCGCCCTCGTCGTCGGCGTCTCCGCCTATCCCGTCGCCCGCGGCCTGACCCGCCGGCTGGAGCGCCTCAAGGCCGGCGTCGAGACCCTCGGCGCCGGCGACCTCGCCGCCCGCGTCAGGGTCGAGGGCCGCGACGAGGTCGCCCATCTGGCCGAAAGCTTCAACCAGGCCGCCGCCCGCATCGAGACCCTGGTCGCCGCCAACCGGATGATGCTGGCCAACGCCTCGCACGAACTGCGCACACCCCTGGCCCGCATCCGGCTCGGCCTCGATCTCCTCGACAAGCGCCCCGACGCGAAGCTAAAGCGGGAGTTGCAGTCCGACATCGTCGAGCTCGACCGTCTGATCGACGAGATCCTGCTGTTCAGCCGCCTCGAAGCCAGCCCCGCCCTCGGCCCCGTCGAGGTGGTCGACCTGCAAGCGCTCTGCGCCGAGGAATGCGCCCGCTTCGACGACTGCGACTTCACCGGCGACAGCGTCATTGTCACCGCCGACCCGCTCCTCCTCCGCCGCCTGATCCGCAACCTGCTCGAAAACGCCGAACGCCACGGCCGCCCGCCGATCACGGTCACCCTGCACAAGGAAGCCGACCGCGCCGCGATCCGC
Source organism: Bauldia litoralis (assembly GCF_900104485.1). Classification (GTDB taxonomy): domain Bacteria; phylum Pseudomonadota; class Alphaproteobacteria; order Rhizobiales; family Kaistiaceae; genus Bauldia; species Bauldia litoralis. The sequence goes on from NZ_FMXQ01000001.1 coordinate 307,515, forward strand.
GTCCTCGATACCGGCGAGGGCATTCCCGAGGCGGAACGCGAAAAGGTCTTCACCCCCTTCCACCGCCTTGGCGGCGACCGCCCCGGCGCCGGCCTCGGCCTGTCGCTGGTCCGCCAGATCGCCCGCCTCCATGGCGGCGACGTCGCCGTCTGGAGCGACCCGTCCTTGCGCCTCAGCGGATTCCGCGTCGACCTTCCGGCAGCCGGTTGACCGCCGGCCGCCCTTGCCACCACCATGCCCGGTACGGCCCGCGACAACGCGCTCCGGTTGATTGCATCGCTGAACTGGTGTGGCATCAAGTCAGTCGTAGGGCCGCATCGTCGGCCACAATGACCAGCCAGTGAACCGGGATCCCCATTTCCATGAGCAGTTCGGACCAAGCCCTCCTCGCCGGTAACGTCGCAGTCTCAGGCGCCGAAGCCTTCCCGCATGCCCTTCGCCGCTTCAAGGAGGCGTTCCCGGGGGTCGACTGGCAGGCCAATGACGCCGCCGCGACCGTCTCCTTGTCGATCGACGACGCGCTGGCCGAAGGGGCTTTCCGCATCGAGACGACCACCGCCCCGTCCATCGCCATCGCCGGCGGCAGCCTCTCCGGCGTCATCTACGCGGTCGAGCACCTCATCGCCAATGGCGGCACCGACCCGGCCACGCTGGCCGTCGCGCCCGGCACCGTCAGCGAAGCCCCGGGCCTCGCCTACCGCACCTTCTGGACCTGGGACCACTCGACCAACTGGGAGCTGTCGCAGGTCGGCGTCCAGGAGATCGGCGTCTTCAATCCCTACAGCAAGCCGCCCGGCGGCTTCCTCGCCGACTATTGCCGGCTGGTCGATTTCTGCAGCCTGAACCGCATCGCCGGCATCGTCATCTACGGCTTCCTCCGCGACAGCCACGGCGGCATCGAGGCCGCGCAGGAACTCTGCCGCTACGCCAACGAGCGCGGCGTCCGCATCATCCCCGGCATCGCCATCGGCGCCTATGGTGGCGTCTACTGGGAAGGCGACCACCCCTACAATCTCTCGACCTGGCTGAAGAAGAACCCGCAATTCGCCGCGACCATGGAAAAGGGTGTCGGCTTCCAGCTCGCCGATCTCTCCTTCCCGCTCAATTTCCCCCATTCCGACTACACGGTCAGCGCTTGCCCGAGCGCGCCGGAGACCATTGAGTGGATGGAGGAAGCGGTGTCCTGGCTGGCCGAGACCTTCGACATCGGCGGCATCAACATCGAGAGCGGCGACTACGGCGTCTGCGGCTGCGACCGCTGCGTCGCCCGCCGCAAGAACGACGCCGAAGCCGCCCGCCGCCGCGACGACCACGGCGATTCGTGGTCGCACACCGACATGGCCGAGAACTTCCCGCGCCTCTATCGCGCCGCCAAGGCGAAGAAGCCGGATCTGTGGATCTATTGCGAGATGCAGTGGGACAACCTGCTCGATCCCGTCGCCAGCGATGCCCAGACCAGCCTGCCGCCCGGCGCCATCTACCAGCACACCGCCAACCGCAGCTTCTGGAACCGGCTCCGCACCGAGCTGAAGCGCGACTATGTCGAGGCGCTGCCGACCCAGCCGAACGTGCTGCGCTGCCAGTTCGCCTGCCAGTGGAACGGCGACGAGCGCACCGAGCGCTACGCCCTCAACGCCCGGGTCTTCGCCGACATGGCGACGGTCGCCGACAAGGTCGGCATGGACGGCCTCACCGTCTGGGGCGAGGTTTCCTCCTATTGCGCCACGGCGGAACTCAGCTACCTCGCCTTCGCCCGCTTCTGCTGGGACCCGACGCTGACCTGGGAGCGCTTCCTCGACGAGGATCTCGCTCCCCGCCTCGGCGGCGGCGAGGCGGCCCGCCGCTTCGTCGAGATCGCCGAGGAGATCGACGCCAACCAGACCCTGCCGGTGTCCCGCCTCGCCGAACTCCGCGCCACGACGCTCGCCGCGTCGATGGCCGGCGACGGCGAGGTCGCCCGGCGCTGGCTGACCCTCGGCGAGCAGATCGCCCGCCGCGAATACATGGGCGCCTGACCGGCGTCATGGGCATGGTCAATCGGCCCGTTTGACGTTATCGGAACAGGCAAGCCAATCACGCTGAACAACACCCGGGGGGAAACCGCAATGCTGAAATCGATCGATCCCGCTCTCAACGCCGAAGTCCTCGGCGCCCTGCGCGCCATGGGCCATGGCGACGACGTCATCATCTGCGACACCAACTTCCCGGCCGATTCGGTGGCGCGGCAGACCGTGCTGGGCACCCTGCTGCGGATCGACAATGTCTCCGCCGCCCGCGCCACCAGGGCGATCCTTTCGGTGATGCCGCTCGATTCCTTCGTCCCCGAGCCGGCGCTGCGGATGGAGATCGTCGACAAGCCGGACGAGGTGCCGCCGGTGCAGGCGGAGGTCCAGAAGGAAGTCGACGCCGCCGAGGGCCGCGCCATGCCGATGGGCTCGATCGAGCGCTTCGCCTTCTACGACCTCGCCAAGAAGGCCTATTGCGTCATCCAGACCGGCGAACGCCGCTTCTATGGCTGTTTCGCCTTCAAGAAGGGCGTCATCCCGCCCGACGCCGATTGAGCCGGGACCGCTGACATGACCGACGAAAAACGCGGCATTGCCATTCTCGGCGTCTTCGTCGCCGATCTCGCCTTCCGCGCCGACCGCATGCCGGCGATGGGCGAAACCATCTTCGGCACCGGCTTCAAGATGGGACCGGGCGGCAAGGGGTCGAACCAGTCCGTCGCGGCCGCGCGGGCCGGCGCCGCCGTCACCTTCATCTCGCGCCTCGGCGCCGACGATTTCGGCGCCGTCGCCCGCGCCACCTGGGAGAATGAGGGCATCGCCGCCCGTGTCGTCGAGACGCCGGACCAGCCGACCGGCGCCGCTTTCATCTACGTCAACGACAAGACCGGCGAGAACGCCATCATCGTCTCGCCCGGCGTCGCCGAAAGCATCAGCCCGGCCGATGTCGACGCGGCGGCCGACGCGATCCGCGGCGCCGCGGTGTTCGTCACCCAGCTCGAGCAGCCGGCCGAAACCGCCCATCGCGGCCTTGAGATCGCCCGCGAGGCCGGCGTCATCACGGTCTTCAACCCGGCGCCGGCGGCGCCCGTCGACGACGCCATATACGCGCTGTGCGATTACGTCACGCCGAACGAGACCGAGGCCGCCTTCCTCACCAACCTGCCGGTCACCAACATCGAGCAGGCGCGAAAGGCCGGCGATGCCTTCCTCGACAAGGGCGTCGGCACCGCGCTGATCACCCTCGGCGAAGCCGGTGCGCTGCTCCATACACCGGTCGAATCGACCCTCATCCCGGCGTTCGCCGTCGACCCTGTGGTCGAGACGGCCGGCGCCGGCGATGCCTTCAACGGCGGCTTCGCCGCGGCCCTTGCCATGGGCATGCCGCCGGCCGAGGCCGCTCGATTCGGCTGTGCGGTTGCCGGCCTCTCGGTGACCCGCCACGGCACCGCGCCGTCCATGCCGACGCTCGCCGAAATCGAGGCGCTGCTCGCCGCGCCGCACTGATCAGGACGCGGCAGTCTCGGCCAGGAACCGGTCCACCGACTGGCGGTCCGGCAGCGCGTCGTAGACGCCGCTCCGCGAAACCGCCAGCGCCCCGGCGGCGGCGCCACGGCAGAGCGCCGCGTCGAGCGGCATGCCCTCGAGCCACCCGGTCGCGAAGGTGCCAAGGAACGCATCCCCCGCCCCGACCGCGTCGACGACCGTGGCGGCAAAGGCCGGCTGACGGCGGATGATGCCGTCCTGGATTGCGACGATTCCCTCGCCGCCCAGCGTGACGACAACCGTCCCGATCCCGAGGTCCGCGCTGAGCGCCGCGACTGCCGCCTCGGCGTCGGCGCTTTCCACCCCGCGCCCGAGCAGGCGCCCGGCTTCGACGCGGTTGACCACCAGCAGCGACGTCGCGCCAAGCAGCGCCCCGGGCAGCGCCGCCACGCCCTCGGGCGCCGGCGAGGCGTTGAAGATCACCCGCGTTCCGGCTTCTGCGGCGATCGCCGCGGCATAGGCCGAGATCGCGGCCGGTAGTTCGAGTTGCAAGACAAGCGCATCCGCCGCCTCGATCGCCGCCCGCGCTGCCTCGACATCGGCTTCCGACAGGTTGGCGGCAGCACCCGGCGCGATGATCGAACAGTAGTCCTCGTCCGCGACGAACACGGTGCTGGCCCCGGTCGGCGCATCCGGGTCGCGAACAACCAGCGTCGTGTCGACACCCTTCGCCTCCAGGCCATGCAGCAAAAACCGGCCGAAATCGTCGTCACCGAGCCGCGTCAGCATCCGCGCCGCGCCGCCAGCCAGGACGAACTGGCAGGCCTGGTTGCCGCCCTTGCCGCCGGCCGCCCTGGTGAACACCCCGTTGCCCACCGATTCCCCCGGTCCGGGAAGCCGGTCGGCCGCGGCGATCAGGTCCATGTGCACGCTGCCGAGCACCACGACGCCCGGGCCGCGTCGGTCGTCAGCCATTGCCATCGCCGAAGACGAGATCCTGGACGAGCGCCGTCGCCGCCATCGCGTCCTGCTTTTTCTGGATCGCCCTGAGGTCGTCCAGCGGCATCCGGTCGAGGAGCGCTTCCAGCCGCTTCACCATCCGGATGTTGTTGGCGCATTCGCTGGTCGGGTCGACCAGTTCCGGGAAGGTGTCGAAATAGATCGTGCCGCCGAACTTGCCCTTGCGGAGTTCAAGCAGCAGTTCGAGCATGTGGAACGGGTGGATCGACGCCACCATCATGCCGTCGTCGGCCGGCCCGTAGCCATCGTTGATGTGAACGCCGAACAGCCGCCCGGCGCGCAGCGCCTGGGCCGCGACCGCGGCCGGCTGCTCGCCGGCCATCAGCACGTGGCAGACGTCCAGCGTCACGCCGAAATTCGGCAGGCCGACCTCGTGAACCGCCAGCAGCGAATCCGACATGCTGCGCAGGAGCGACACGCGACGGGGATCGCTCGGCTTGTATTCGACGCTCACCCGGACATCGGGATTGCGTGACGCAACCTGGCGGAAACCGTCGACTTCCATGTCCCAAAGCGTGGTGTAATCGGCCTGGAAGAGGTAATCGAACCCGTCCGGCCCCATCCACAGGATGACATGCGGAATGCCGTTGGCCGCTGCGCAATCGACCGCGGCGATCGCCGTGGCAATCGCATGCGCGCGGTTTTCAGGCTTCGGATGGGTGAAGGCACCATCGGCGAAATCCGGCCCGTCCCAGCGCAGGTTCAGCGCGGTGATCGGCATCCCGACGTCGGCCGCCGCCGCGAGGATCTCGTCGGCGGCATCGCCGAAATGCTGCGGGAAATTCAGTTCGAGAGCCGACATGCCGGGCACTTTGGCCATGATCCGGATCGCCTCCGGCACCGATATCCTGGTGCCGCCATGCGAGCGGAACGAGTTCAGTCGACTGGCAAACAGGTAGTCCATGAGATCGTGTTTCCCTTCAAAAGTCCCGCTGTGACTCCGGGTTTGTTGACACCTTCCAAGCCTCCTGCATACTAAAATGTCGCCTCTGCCGGGAACGATCCGATCGTCACGGCAACCGTCGCACCCGACGGCGCGGGGCAGTGAAACAGTGGGAGGTACTACCGTGAGGTTGGACGTTTATAACAAGCTGCTGCAAATGCAGGCGAGCCGTCGGAGCATCCTGAAGGGTGCCGCCGGTGCTGGCGCCGTTGCAGCGCTCGGTTCGGCCGGGCTGATGAACCCGATGAGCCCGCTGATGCGCGGCGCTTCGGCACAGGATTCGGTCCGCGCCGAAATCCTCAAGATACCGGGTGTCGGCATGGGATCGCCGACGGACGCCGACTGGCAGAAGGTCGGCGAGTTGTGCCTCGCCGGCACCAAGGAAACTGTCAAGGAAGGCGAGTTCGCCGGCGTTGAGCTGACCTTCATGGGGCTCAACAACCAGAACCTCCACAACTTCCTGTTCCGTGGCTTCCTCAAGCCGTGGGAGGCCTATACCGGCGCCAAGATCAACTGGATCGATCTCGCCCAGGCCGATTACAACCCGCGTCTCCAGCAGTCGATCGCCACCGGCACGGTGGACTTCGACATCATCGAGATGGGCGCGCCCTTCGAGGGCGACACGGCCAGCAAGGGCCTGCTCGACGAGATGCCCGACTGGGTCAAGAAGCTCATCGACATGGACGATTACGTCAACTACCTCAAGGCGCCGGTCGGCACCTGGGATGGCAAGACGTATCGCGTCACCGTCGACGGCGATTGCCACACCTTCGCCTACCGCACCGACTACTTCGGCGAGGGCTCGATCAGCGGCATGGCCGACGCGCCGACGACCTGGGACCAGGTCGACGAAGTGACCAAGAAGGTCAAGGGCGAGACGGACCCGCTCACCGGTCTCGACGCCTATGGCTTCCTCGACCCGCTGAAGGGTTGGGGCGGCTTCGGCTTCTACTTCCTCGAGGATCGCGCCTCGGCCTATGCCAAGCATCCCGACAATGCGGCATGGCTGTTCGATCCCGAGACCATGAAGCCGATGGTCAACAACCCGGCCTGGGTCCGGGCGATCCAGGACGTGATGGACCTGATCGCCGCCGACGTCTATCCGCCGGACCAGATCAACGCCGATCCCGGCACCACCGCCTTCCAGCAGTTCCTTGCCGGCACCGGCTCGATGATCTGCTGGTGGGGCGACGTCGGCTCCAACGCCCGCACGTCGGATTCGTCGGTGGTCGGCGATGTCGTCGGCTTCTCGATCAACCCCGGCGCCAAGCAGGTCTATAACGCCAAGACCAGCGAATGGGAGACGCCGGCCGAGCCGAACTTCGCGCCGAACATGGCCTATCTCGGCTGGGGCGTTTACGTCACCAGCCGCGTGTCGGGCGACGAGAAGAAGCGCAAGGCAGCGTGGAGTGCCGCGGCCCATCTCGGCGGCAAGGACCTGTCGCTGTGGTGCTCGGCCTATCCGTCGGGCTTCCAGCCCTACCGGAACAGCCACTTCAACATCGAGGAGTGGGTCGAGGCTGGTTACGATTCCGAATTCATCAGCGATTACCTCGGCTCCGAGGCGGAATCCTACAACCATCCGAACGCCGCCATCGAGCCGCGCATCCCGGGCATCTTCCAGTACTACTCGGTCGCCGAGGACGAACTGGCCAAGGGCTTTGCCGGTCAGTATGGCTCGGCCCAGGAAACCGCCGATGCGATCGCGGCCGCCTGGGAGAAGATCACCGACCAGATCGGACGCGAGAACCAGATCAAGCTCTACAAGGCTTCGCTGGGCATGTAGCCGCGGCCGGGTAACCGGCCAGGCATGAATCGGACTGGTGGCGCACACCGCGCCACCAGTCAAAATTTTCGGGGCACACCTTTTGACTGACACCACGGCTCAATGAACGCGTTGCCTGGCCTCGGTCGCAGTTCCGCGATTACCCCTTATTACTCATTGGTAGCGAGAGGATTTGTTGATCGCTTCCTCCCGCCCTGCCTTCATGGAATTTCGCCTTCTGGCGCCATATCGGCGGTCTCGATGACCCGAGATTGGCGATCGACGATTGAGAAATCGACGATCGGGAAGGCTGTGACCATGTTCCAGAGGGAGGAATTACCGTGAAGCTGGAAGTATACAATCAGTTGCTGAGGACGCAGGCGAGCCGCCGTGCCGTCCTCAGGGGCGCCGCTGGCGTTGGCGCCGCGGCGGCATTGGGCTCGGCCGGGATCGCCAGCCCGTTCGGCCCGTTGATGGGCAGCGCTCAGGCACAGGACAACATCCGGGCCGAAATTCTCAAGATCCCGGGTGTCGGCATGGGATCGCCGACGGACGCCGACTGGCAGAAGGTCGGTGAGTTGTGCCTCGGCGGCACCAGGGAAACCGTCGAGGAAGGCGAGTTCGCCGGCGTCGAGTTGACCTTCATGGGTCTCAACACCCAGAACCTCCACAACTTCCTGTTCCGTGGCTTCCTCAAGCCATGGGAGGCCTATACCGGCGCCAGGATCAACTGGATCGATCTCGCCCAGGCCGACTACAATCCGCGTCTCCAGCAGTCCCTCGCCACCGGCACCGTGGACTTCGACATCATCGAGATGGGCGCGCCTTTCGAGGGTGACACGGCCAGCAAGGGCCTGCTCGACGAGATGCCCGAATGGGTCAAGACGCTCATCGACATGGACGACTACGTCAACTACCTCAAGGCGCCCGTCGGCACCTGGGATGGCAAGACGTATCGCATCTCGATCGATGGCGACTGCCACACCTTCTCCTACCGCACCGACTACCTCACCGACGAGGCGATCACCGCCGCGACGGGGGTTACCTCGCCGCCAACCACCTGGGACGTGGTCGACGACATGACGGTCAAGGTCAAGGGTCAGACGGACCCTCTTTCCGGCTTGCCGGCCTACGGCTTCCTAGACCCGCTGAAGGGCTGGGGCGGCTTCGGTTTCTACTTCCTCGAGGACCGCGCAACGGCCTACGTCAAGCATCCCGACGATCCGGCATGGCTCTTCGATCCCGAGACAATGAAGCCGCGGATCAACAACCCGGGCTGGGTCCAGGCGATCCAGGACGTCATGGACCTGATCGCCGCCGATGCGTATCCGCCGGACCAGATCAACATGGATCCGGGCGGCACCGGCTTCCAGCAGTACCTCGCCGGCACGGGGTCGAGCCTGTGCTGGTGGGGCGACATCGGCTCGAGCGCCCGCACCACGGATTCATCCGTGGTCGGCGATGTGGTCGGCTTCTCGATCAATCCCGGCGCCAAGCGGGTCTACAACGCCAGGACCAGTGAGTGGGAGACGCCGGCCGAGCCGAACTTCGCGCCGAACATGGCCTATCTCGGCTGGGGCGTTTACGTCACCAGCCGCGTGTCGGGCGACGAGAAGAAGCGCAAGGCAGCCTGGAGTGCCGCGGCGCACCTCGGCGGCAAGGACATTTCGCTGTGGATGTCCGCCTATCCGTCGGGCTTCCAGCCCTACCGGAACTCCCACTTCAATTATGACGAATGGGAAGAGGCCGGATACAATCGGGACTATATCGAGAATTATCTCGGCTCGAACCTCGACAGCTACAACCACCCGAACGCCGCCATCGAGCCGCGCATCCCCGGCATCTTCCAGTACTACTCGGTCGCCGAGGACGAACTGGCCAAGGGCTTTGCCGGCCAGTATGGCTCGGCCCAGGAAACCGCCGACGCGATCGCGGCTGCATGGGAGAAGATCACCGACCAGATCGGACGTGAAAGCCAGATCAGGCTCTACAAGGCTTCACTGGGTATGTAATCATGGCCGGGCAACCGGTTGGCAAGCATCGGACTGGTGGCGCATGACGGCGCCACCAGTCTATATTTTTCTGGGAAACTGCTTTGTCTGATATCACCGCACGATGAACACGACGATGACCGCAAGCGCCCGGCGCCCGCTCGAAATGGTGCAACCGGCCAACAAGGCCGGCCAGCATGCTGCCGGCAAGCTGATGATCGCGGCAGGCTCGATCCTGTTCGTAGCCGTCCTGGCCTTCCAGATCCTCTACGCTTCCGGCGTCACCGAAACCGGCTTCGCCTCGTGGCTGCCGGTGCTCTACGCCTACATCCTGTGGGCGGCGTCGATCGTCGTCGGCCAGGTCCTCGTCCGCGGCGAACGCGGGTTGCGGGCGACCTTCGTCCTGCCGGCCGTCTTCTTCACCGTCGCGCTGGTGATCTTCCCGACCCTGTTCGGCTTCTACATCGCCTTCACCAGTTGGAACCTCGGCTCCGACGCCGGCCGCGTCTTCAACGGCTTCGACAACATCCGCACCATGTGGAACGACCCGTTCTACTGGAACGCGCTCACCAACATGATCTATTACAGCCTGATGGTGCTGGTCGAATACGCCATCGCCTTCGGCCTGGCCCTGATCCTCAACACCGAGATTCGCGCCCGGCGCTTCTTCCGTGTCGTCTTCCTCCTGCCCTTCATGCTGTCGCCGGTGGCGGTCAGCTGGATGGTCGGCAAGTCGATCATGGAAAACCGCTTCGGCCCGATGGCCCGCCTCGCCCGTGCGCTCGGCTGGGACCGTCCCGCCTTCTTCAGCGATCCCTGGATCGCCCGCATGTCGATCGAGATGATGGACGGTTGGGTGTTCATCCCGCTGATCATGATCCTGCTGCTCGCCGGCCTCCAGGCGCTGCCGAAGGAATGCCTCGAGGCCGCCAGGGTCGACGGCGCCACCGGCTGGCAGACCTTCTGGCGGATCATCTTCCCGCTGATGCTGCCGGTGTCGATCACCGCCATCATCATCCGCATCATCTTCAAGCTGAAGCTCGCCGACATCGTCATCAACGTCACCTCCGGCGGTCCCGGCGGGGCCACCGACACGGTGTCGAGCTTCATCTATCGCGAGTATCGGGACCGATCGAATGTCGGCTATGGCACGGCGCTGGCCGAGGTCTATCTGATCGCGATCATCATCTTCATCACGGTGCTGCTCGTCATCGGCCGGCGCGTCGCCAGGCGGTATGGCGCCCTGCCCACCGTCGCACAGTCCTAGGGAGGCGACAGTGGCCACCACCGCATCGACCTTCAACGCAGAGCTTCACCAGCCGGGCCGCGGCGCCGGCCATGTCATGACCCGCGTCCTGATCTACGGCGTCCTGATCTTCTGGGCCTTCATCTGCCTGTTCCCGATCTTCTGGACGTTCACCACGTCGTTCAAGTCGGCGCCCGACGTCATGCAGGGCCGGCTGATCCCCTTCCTCGATTTCGTCCCGGACTGGAAGGGCTGGCGCTCGCTCGGCCTGTCGCCCGACACCATCTGGGAAACCTCGACGGTGCGCGACGAATTCCTCAAGCGCCTCGGCAACAGCCTGATCGCCTCGATCGGCGGCTCGCTGCTGGCGCTGGCGCTGGGCGCGCTGGCCGGCTACGGCCTCGCCCGCTTTCCCTACCGCTTCGGCCCGCTGAAGAATGACGACATCTCCTTCTTCTTCATCTCGCAGCTCATCCTGCCGCCGGTCGTCCTGGCGATGCCCTTCCTCGTTCTCTACAAGGAACTGATCCTCCTCGACTCGCTGCCCGGCCTGATCCTCGTCTATACGCTGATGGTCCTGCCGATCGTCATCTGGATCATGCGCGACCAGTTCGCCAACATCCCGGTCGAGCTTGAGGAAGCCGCCTTCGTCGACGGCCTGTCGATCTGGGGCACCTTCCTCCGGATCGTTCTGCCGCTGGCGCTGCCCGGCATGGTCGCCGCGCTGATCCTCGCCCTGGTGCTGTGCTGGAACGAATACTTCTTCGCCGCCCTGCTGACCGGCGCCAACGCCCAGACCCTGCCGGTGATGGTCGCCAGCCAGACCGGCTCGCAGGGCATCAGCTGGTGGTCGATGGCCGCGCTCTCGACAGCCGCCATCCTGCCCCTGATGGTCGTCGGCATCCTGCTCGAGCGCTACATCATCAAGGGCCTCGCCACCGGCGCCGTGAAGTAGCGGCAACGCCTTTAAACGGGCGCGCCGCCTATCCTCCACCGTGACACGGGGGAGAGCCTGTCCCCGACTTGATCGGGGAGGGACCGCCCGAAGGGTGGTGGAGGGGGTGCACCCCACAGTCCCGCCCAGATGCAGACCGGCAACACGCCCCTTTCCCTCCCCGAACCGGGGAGGGGGGACCATGCGCAGCATGGTGGGTGGGGTTCGCGCCAGACGGCACCGCCTCACCGATCAGGAACCCCACCCGTCTGCAGTCGGCTCCGCCGCCTGCATCCACCCTCCCCGGTTCGGGGAGGGAAAGACAAAAGGGTCCTGTTCGAAATCAGTGCAGACGGTAGCGGCCCTGAATGGGCCTCGCCGCAACGCGTGCTTCCATGGTCAACACCCCACCCTCGCCATCCTGAGGTGCGAGGGTGCAGCCCGAGCCTCGAAGGACGCACCGCCTCGACACGGCGACCGCCAAACCCCGGTTGAGCGCCCTACGCCTCCAGGTCGTGCATCAGGTTGGCGGTCTGCTCGTAGATGCCCTTGAAGACGCGATACTGGCGCGCATAGACCTCGGTCGGGTCGGCGACGATCGTCGACGCGACCGGGTTCCACGTCGCGATGTCGTCGCGCTCCACGTCGCCCACCGCCATCGCCGCCAGGAAGGCGTCGCCATACGAAGCGCCGACCGTCCGGCCCCGCAGGATCTGGTCGCGCCCCGAAATGTCGGAGGTCGCCTGCGACCACACCCGGTTCTTGGTGCCGCCGCCGACCGCCAGGATGCGCTTCGGGCTCTCGCCGACATCGCCATAGGTCTCGACGACGTGGTTGGTGCCATAGGCGATGCCCTCCAGCACCGCCCGGTAGATGTCGCCCCGCGTATGGGTCAGGTTGAGGCCGAACAGCACGCCCTTGGCGAAGGGATCGTGGATCGGTGTCCGCTCGCCGGAGAAATACGGCAGGAAGACCAGCCCGTTGGCGCCGCGCGGCGATTGTTCGGCTTCCTCGGCCAGCGTGATGAACGCCGTTTCGGGATCGAGCTCGCGGGCGAACTGGTCGCGAAACCAGTGGGTCAGCGTCCCGCTGGTCGCCAGCCCGGACATCGAGGCGTGCAGCCCCTCGAACAGCCACGGCGCGTACCACAGCCGCGCGTCGCGCACCCGCGCCTCGGTCAGCGCGATGATGAAGATGGTCGAGCCATACATCATCATCATGTCGCCGGATTCTAGCACCCCGACGCTGAGCGCCTCGGCCGCCGCGTCGATCGTCCCGGCGGTCACCGGCGTGCCTTCGGCCAGCCCCGTCTCTTCCGCCGCCTGCTTCGTCACCGTCCCGGCGATCTCGGTCGACCACAACAGGCGCGGCAGCTTGCCGATATCGACGATGTCGTCGGCCAGTTCGTCGCTCCAGTCGAGCTTGTCGACCACGTAGAGCGGGCTGAAGCTGGCAGCGGTATAGTGGTCGATCACCGTCTCGCCGGTGAGCTTGCGCACCAGGAAGGTGCTGGCGGTGACGATCCGGTCCGCCGCGTCATAAATCTCCGGCCGGTTCCGCTTCAGCCACAGGATCTTCGGGCCGACCGACTGGCTGGTCAGCGCGTTGCCGCAGCGGTCGAGCAGCACGTCCTCGCCGATGCGCGCCGTCAGGTCGTCGATCTCCCGCGCCGCCCGCGCATCGACGCCGTAGAGCACGCCATTCATCAGCGGCTCGCCATCGGCATCGACCGGCAGCATGCAGGGTCCGATCGCGCTACAGGCGACCGCGCGGATGTCGCTCGGGTCGACGCCGCTGTCGGCCAGGAGCTTGCGGCTGAGCAGGGTGAAGTCGCCCCACCAGTCCTCGTTCGGCCGATGCTCGGCCCAGCCCGGTTGCGGCACGATCATCTTGTGCGGCGTGTCGGCGCTCGCCACGATCTGCCCGTCGCCGTCGACCAGCACGCCCTTGGAGGCGAAGGTGCCGATATCGATTCCGAGATAGTATTTCATTGTTCGAAGTCGTCGCGATCGAGGCTGAAGCCGGGGCCGATCCGCTGGATGCCGGCGACCAGCAGCCGGGTCAGTTCCTCCAGGTCGCCAACGTCGCAGACCTCCAGCGCCGAATGACTGTAGCGCATCGGAAAGCCGAGATCGATCGATGCCACGCCTTCGTTGATCAGCTGGACATAGGAGGTCTCGGTCAGCGCGCCGACCGTCGCCGCCCGCTGCAGCGTCATGCCCTCCGCCTTGGCCGTCGCATCGAACAGCGCCACCAGCGCCGGGTGCGGCAGCGTGCCGTTCAGCGTGCCGCGGCCGTGGAAGGAATACATGCTCATCCCCGGCCCGCCGCCGAGGCGGACATCGCCGCGCGCCGCCATGTCCGGCGTGTCGGTCGCCAGCGTCAGGTCGATCTGGATGGCGATATCCGGCGACAGCGCCTGCGCCGCGGTCACCGCGCCGCGCAGATTGAATTCCTCCTGCACCGAAAAGACGATGTGGACCGTCGGCCCGCGCGGCGCCGCGACCAGCGCCCGCGCCGCCTCGAGCACAACCGCGCAGCCGGCCCGGTCGTCGACCGAGGTTCCGGCCAGGCGGTCGCCGGCCAGTTGCACCACCTTCGGCGCATAGACGACCGGCGTGCCGATATCGATGCCGGCGGCCATCACCGCCTCGGCGCTGTCGAACCCGGCGTCGATAAAGACCTCGGCGTAGGGCAGGACGGTGTATTTCTCGTCCGGCCGGGTGGCGTGGTGGCTCTTGTTGGCGATGACGCCCGGCACGTCGCGCCCCTCGCCAATCGAGAACAGGACCGATTGCGCGGCAAGCGCCCGTTCCGGCACCCCGCCCAGCCTCTCGACGCGCACCAGCCCATCCGCCTCGATCTTGCGAACGACGAAGCCGAGCTGATCCATATGCGTGAACAGCATCACGCCTGGCGCCGCCGCGTCCCCCGCAATCGTCGCGATCAGGTTGCCGAGCCGGTCGGTCCGCGTCGTCAGCCCAAGCGCCTTGAGCTCCTTCGCCAGATAGGAGCGAACCCGTCCCTCATACCCGGCCAGTCCGGGTATCAGCATCAGGTCGCTGGTCAGTGTCCGCAACCGGTCTTTCATGGTGTCCTCCGCCCGAATTCCGGGTCATCACGACAAAATGTGCGTCCTTCGAGGCTCCGCTTCGCGGAGCATCTCAGGATGGCTGCGTGGTGTTCAGTGAATGGTATGCGGTAGTCCGTGAACGATAACAGGACGGGTATCGAAACATCCTTCCGCCAATTGTCGCCCACACCAACCTCGCCATCCCGAGGTGCGCGCCGCGCCAGCGGCGAGCCTCGAAGGACCCGCCCCCGACGGGATTGGCCGCGCACAACACGCGCCGCCCCACTCTGGTCACACACTCCAACCTCGCCATCCTGAGGTGCTCGCCGCGCTTGCGGCGAGCCTCGAAGGACCTGCCCCCGACGGGATTGGCCGCGCACAGCACGCGCCGCCCCACTCCGGTCACACACTCCAACCTCGCCATCCTGAGGTGCTCGCCGCGCTTGCGTCGAGCCTCGAAGGACGCAAGGCATCTCACCCACCCCGCGTTTCACGAACGATGCGCATGAACTCAGCCGCCCGCTCCGGATCGACCGCGTTCCACGTCTTGCCGTCGACCTTCAGCGACGAGCCGACGATGCAGCCGTCCGCGACCCGCAGCACGTCGGCGACGGTGTCGTGCTTCACCCCGGTATTGGCCAGCACCGGTGTATCCGGCAGCGCCGCCTTCACCGATTCCAGGTCGGTCATCGCCGCAGCCTCGCCGGTGATCGCGCCCGAGACCAGCACCGCATCCGGAACCGACGAGAATACCGCGCTGCGCGCCCGGTCGGCCAGGCTGCGCTGGTCGAGCGACCAGGCGAATTCGGCCGACACGTTGAACAGCACCGCAAGATCGGAGCGGCCGAGCCGGTCGCGGTAGCGGATCGCCTTGCCGGCATCCGGGTTCCACGGCCCCATGTCTGAGGCGTAGGTGCCGGTCAGGATTTCACGGATGAAGGCCGCGCCCGTCGCCGCCGCCAGCGCCATCGAGCTCATCGGGTCCCACAGCACGTTGACGCCGAAGGGCACCGTGATCTCGGAACGCAGCCGGCCGATGACATAGGCCATCGTCGCCGTCGACGCGGTGTCGACGTCGAACTCGTAGGGCCGGTCATTCTCGTTGCCGAACATCACCGCGTCGAAGCCGGCCGCCTGCAGCGCAGCCAGGTCCTTCGCCGCGTCGGCGACAAGGCCGTCGAGTCCCTTGTCCGCGTCATGCAGCGGCGACCCCGGCAGCGCGCCGAGATGCACCATCGCGATCACCGGCTTGGTCTCGCCGAAGACTGACTTGAAATTTCCGGTCATGTTCGCCTGGACGCCTCTCTTGCCGCGGGGCGTCGAGGGATACCATCACCGCGCGCCAAATCCCAACGGCTCCGGACATGACCGGAGGGGTTTTCCCGCCGCCCTATTCGAGGTTGGTATGCCGCGCCCGCATTGTCTCGGCGGTCTCCCCGGTCCGTTCGCGCAGATTGAGGATGATCAGCTCGAACAGGATCGTCTGGGCGACCTCGAACAGCGAGCCCATCGGCAGCACCGAGACCGCGCCGCCCTGGTCGTTGGCCATGGTCTGGGCGGGGATGACAAGGAGGATATCGGCGCGGCGCGAGGTCGGGCCATCCGGCACCGCCGTCACCACCGCGGTCGTTGCACCGGCGGCCGACGCGATGTCGAGCAGCGCGTCCATCGTGCCGAGCGAGCCCGGCCCGACACTGACGATCAGCAGGTCCCCCGGCCCAAGCGGCGGTGTCGTCATGTCGCCGACGACGTGAACGTCGCGCCCCATGTGGAACAGGCGCATGACGAAGCCCTTCATCGCCAGACCTTCGCGGCCGAGACCGTGGATGGCGATCCGCTTCGCCCCGAGGATCGCCTCGATCAGCGGGTCGGCGGCGTCATCCGGCAGCGCGTCGAAGACCTTCGAAAGGTCGGCAAGGGCCGCATGGCCGAGTTGGGAAAGCGTCTGGTCCAAGGGGGAATCTCCGGGTCCGTGTGAGCAACAGGACGGGGAGACTGGTCCAGACCGGCTTGACTGGCAAGGGCGCCAGCGTCGGCCGCTACCGGCCGACGAACTTGCGGAAGACGTAGCCGCGCTTGCCGTCGGCGACGACCTCGCACCAGAAGTCGCACCGGGCGATCTGCACGGTGGTCCCGACGCCGAGGACGGCGACGACCGAGGCGCCGTTGTTCGGGGACGAGCGCATGTTGACGGCGGTATTCACTTTCGCCGTCCCCGCGCCCTTGTTGGCGGCCGGCAGGGTCTCGGACGAATTGCCCGCCGGCTTTCTCGCCGGTGCGGCCTGTCTCTCGACCGGCGCATAGGACAGGACCTGCGGCGGATCGGAATTTTCGAATTGCGGCGAGGCAGCTTCCCAGCCCGGCTGTTGCCGTCGTGGCTCCACCGGCTTCGTCGCGGCCACGGTCTTTTCGACAGGAACCACCGCCGGTGCTTCCGCGTCAGTCGGCGCTATCGTCCTTGCCTCGGTCTTGCCTTCGCCGGCGATCCCGCCACGCAGCGGCGGCATCTGCGGCATCAGCCGATCCTGTTCCTTGACCAACCCGCTGTTATCCTGGGCGAAGACCCCGGCTCCGGGCGGCTGATCCCCCGATGCCGATGCGCTCTTCGGCACCGGCGTCAACGCCGCGACTTCCGTCGGGGTATCCGACGAGCCGAACTGGGTCACCGCGGTCAGGCCGGCGAAGCCGAGGCCGATCCCGACCAGCGCCGCGATCGACAGCGTCCGCGCGTCGAGGCCGCGCCCCTGGGCGCCAGCGGCCTCGGGCTGGTCGGCGAGCGGCTGCTTCGGTCGGGAAATCGGCGCCGCCCGTTTCGGAACGTCGTCGTAGAACTTGGAACTGGCCGGCAGCCAGCGACGGTGACCCTGATTCGGGCGGGCGCCCTGTTTCGCCACCCGTTTCGCGGTGTCCGGCGCGCCGTCCGGGGCCGCCCGCACCTGTTTCGCGGGCGTCCGCAGATCAATATGTGTCCGCTGGCGGATCGGATCGGGGGCAAATTCCGACCGCTTTGTGGCAGCCGACGCCTCCTTGCCGGTGATCTGCCGGCCGGGATTCTCCCGCACAGCCGGCTTCATCTCGACGCGCGCAGGCCGCGCGGGCACCGGCGCGGCCGGGTTCGCATCCTCGCCGCCGAGCACCGCGGCAAGCGACATCAGCTGGTCCTTGAGGTCGGATTCCAGGCCTGACGAATCCGCCGGCGGCGCAGCGATGGTCTCGCGCGTTCCTGCCGTTTTCGCCATTTTTCCATCGGATATGAGCGACTTACGCGCCACCGATCCCCCTTTCCGCGCCTGCAATCGCAGGAACGCGGCATCGCCTAAGGACATAGGGGACACTCTGGCCGGAGGTTTCGTTCCGCCACTTTCGCCCACGACTGCACTCCAACACCTGGTCACGCCCCCTGGCCACCGCTACCCGAAAGCAGATTGACCGGAAAATGCGGCGACTACGAGCCGAGATTGCGGCACTTGTTGGCGCCTGTGGATAGCCCCCACGGCTATCCCCGAAGGTCCCGAAAGCCCCCTCGCCCAAGTCAAAGTCCAGCCTTTTCAGGCTACCCAAACACGCCGGATTCCGCAAAGAGTTTCACCGCGATCCCGGCCAGGAGGATAAGGATCAGCCGATCGAAGCCGCGCTGGTCGAGGCGCGCCGCAAGCCACCGCCCCGCCGGCATGGCGATCAGCACCGGCACGAGCGCCGCCGTGCTGTAGGCCGCGCGCTCGAAAGTCAGGATTCCCGCCACGATCAGCGACGGAAGCTGCACCGCCGCATAGGTGACGAACAGGGTCGAAACCGCAAAAACGAACTGCGGCCGGGTCAGCCGGATCGAGGTCAGGAAGGTGATGCTGATCGGCGCGGAAATCCCCGTTGCCCCCTGCAGCATCCCGGACACGAACCCAACCGCCGGCGCCACGCGCCGCGCCATTGCTGCCGGTACATGCCAGTCCGGTTTCGCCAGCCGCAGTACGACATAGATCAGGACGACGGTCGCCAGCGCGACGTTTAGTCCCGCCTCTGGCACCGTGGTCAGCAGCCACGTGCCGATGACGATGCCGAGGCCGGCGAGCAGCCACATCCAGCGGAGCCAGCCGACCGCCGGCCATTCGCTGCGAAACTGGGCCATCTGCATGACGTTGGTGACGATCACCGGCACGATCATGATGGCGATGGCGAAAGGAACGCCGAAGAAGCTCGCCAGCACGGGTATGGCGGCCACCGGCATGCCCGCGCCGGTCGCGCCCTTGACGAACCCGCCGAACGCCAGCGCGGCGAAGATGATGATGATTTCCTGGACCAAGCGCCTGCCGCCGATGGGATCGCCCCGGCAACGTCGCGCCGGATCTCGCCGGTTATAGAGCCGAGGCGCCGGGAAGCCCAAGAGCGCTGATCGGGCCGTCGGTGTCGGCCTGAGGGACGATCAGGATGTGAGCGCCGTCACAACGCCGCGAACGGCGCGGGCGTATGGTGGCGAAGCGGTCGGGAGGACATCCGGAGGATCGATGACCGCGGCGGCGACGAGAGGCTGGCGTCACGAAAGGCCAGGTCGATCGCCACCCGTCCGGGGCAGTTCTGCATCGTCAATGAAGTGGATCGAACCCGCCATTCCCCGCAGCACCCCGCCCAGAGCGTCGTCGCTCCGCCGTGAATGGCTTCACCGAAAGGACCGGAAGTCATGATCAGATCATTCTGTGCCGCCGCCTTTGGCGGGCTGCTCCTTCTCCTCATCGCCGCCCCGGCTTCGGCCGAGACGAAGAGCTTCAACAACCCCATGCAGGGGCCGAACCGCCTCGACTGGTGCCACAGTTGGGGCACGGGCTGCGGCGCCCAAGCGGCGACCGCCTGGTGCAAGGCTCAGGGCTATTCCGGCGGCGCCACTACCTTCGCCATCGCCAATGACATCGGCGCCAGCCAGCCCACGCGCCTGATCAGCACCGGCGCGGTTTGCGACCAGGCCTATTGCGACGGCTTCGCCAACATCACCTGCACGCGGCCAGACCCGACACAGGTCTTCAACAACCCCATGCAAGGCGGCAACCGCCTCGACTGGTGCCATAGCTGGGGGACCGGCTGCGGCGCCCAGGCAGCGACCGCATGGTGCAAGGCCAAGGGCTTCGCCAATGGCGCCGTCGCCTTTCATCTCGCCGCCGACATCGGCGCCAGCACACCGACCCGCCTGATCAGTACCGGTGCTGTCTGCGACCAGGCCTATTGCGACGGCTTCGCCGATATCACCTGCAAGCAGTGATCGACCGACCCGACCGGAACGCGCCCGCCCGGCGGGCGCGTTCTCTTCTGGACCGCTTTCCCAACCGTCGATTGCATGAACCGGCCATCGGCTTTAGTCCTTCGTCCTTCCCGGCACCCCGACCGGGACACGCAGGAACCGCCCGATGAACACCGAAGCCGCCCCCCGCTACGTCATCGATCCGCCGCCCGGCACGGCGCTGCCCGTCGCCGGTTCCGATGCACTGTTCCCGGTCCACCGGGTCTATTGCGTCGGCCGGAACTACGCCGCCCACGCGGTCGAGATGGGCCACGACCCGGACAAGTCGCCGCCCTTCTTCTTCCAGAAGAACCCTGACAACCTCAATCTCACCGGCGATTTCCCCTATCCCCCGGCTTCTACTGACGTCCATCACGAGATTGAGCTGGTCGTTGCGCTGAGCGCCGGCGGCCGCGACATCCCGGTCGGCGAGGCCACCGGCTGCGTCTACGGATATGCCGTCGGTCTCGACATGACCCGCCGCGACCTCCAGGCGAAGGCCAAGGAGCTCGGCCGGCCGTGGGAAGTCGCCAAGGCCTTCGAGGCATCGGCCCCCTGCTCGGCGATCGTCCCGGCATCGACGACCGGCCCTCTCGACGCCGGCGCCATCTGGCTCGACGTCAATGGCGAGCGTCGCCAGACCGGCGACATCAACCAGTTGATCTGGAAGGTGCCGGAGATGATCGCCTACCTGTCCCGGCTCTTCACCCTGGCACCGGGCGACGTGATCTTCACCGGGACGCCGTCGGGCGTCGCCGCGATCGCGGCCGGCGACGTCATGCACGGCCACATCGACGGGGTCGGCGACATCACGGTCAAGGTCACCTGACCTCGGGGATTCAGGGCACCCCCGTCAGAGACGGAGCAGCCGCCGGGCGTTGCCCTCGAATATGTCGGTACGCTCGGCCTCGCTGATATCCAGTTCCTCGACGATCCGGATCGTATTGGCCACCGAGGGAATGCCGTAGCCAAACGGCGCGTCGCTGCCGAACAGCGTCTTGCCCGGCCCGAAATAGTCGACGCCGCAGCGGGTCCCGGCAGCCGCGCCGAACATCGCGGTGTCGGCGTAGAACATCTTGTAATAGTCGGACGGCGGTTTGGTCAGTCCCTCCAGCGCCGCGGCCAGCACCGGGTCGGTCATGTTCTCGGTAAACTCGTCGAAGCCGACACCGACCCGCCCTTCGAAGAAGGGGATCATCGCACCCATGTGATGGGTGATGATCTTGATGGCCGGCAATTTCTCGAACAGCCCGGCAAAGACCAGATGGGTCATCGCCAGCGACGTCTCGTAAGGCCAGCCGAAGGTGAAGAAGGCGGCATATTGCGACCGCTCGAGCGCGGGATAGTCCGACCAGTCGGCGGTGCGGACCGGATGTAGCCAGATCGGCAGGTCGTGGGCCGCCATCCGCTCGAAGATCGGGAAAAAGTCCGGCTCGTCGAGCGGCCGTCCGTTGACGTTGGAGAAGATCTGCACGCCCCGCGCCCCGAGTTGGGTAACCGCCCGGTCGATTTCGACGACGGCCGCCTCGGGATTGTTCATCGGCAGCGCCGCGATGAAGGCCGGGAAATGGTCGGGATAGCGCTCGCAGATTTCCGCGAAGCCATCATTGACCAGACGCGCCAGTTCCGGCGTCACCTCCGGGCCACCGAGCACTTCCAGCGGCGGCATCGAGTTGGCCAGCACCTGTTGATAGTCGGGAAAGTGATCGACCAGCTTGAGCCGCTCGTCCAGCAGCCTCAGCGGCGGATTCTTGAACCACGGCGTCATGCGCGCCGGATCGACCAGCGTCTGGAGTTTCTCGAAATAGCGGGGCGGAAAGAAGTGCGTATAGATGTCGATGCGCATGAATGGCTCTCTGTCAGGCCGGACGGCAGTCCGCCACGTTTCCTTGGTCTTCGATTAGGGTTGGGCGGAGACGGCTACGCCACCGCGGTGCCGCCCCGATTCCAGCCGCGCGCTCCGTCGCCGAAGGCTTCCCAGCCATCCTCGGTTACCACCACGGTATCCTCAAGCTTGACGAAGCCGCGGCGGGGATGGGCAAGCGTCGTCTCGATCGACAGCACCATGCCGGCCTGGAGCGGCCGGTCGGCGTCGTCGCCCGGATAGGGCACCGGCCCGCTACCGGTCAGGCGCGGCGCCTCGTGGCTGATGAGGCCCATGCCGTGGGCGACGAAGTCGAGCGTGTTGCCGTGGGCCGACTGGCGCACCAGCGGCTCGGCGGAGGCGAAGATGTCGCCACCCCGCGCTCCGGCCCGGATCGGCACCCGCGCCGCCTGCTGGATCGCCTCGATTTCGGCCAGCAGGTCCACCAGTTCGGCATCCGGCTCGCCCTGGATCGCCATCCGGCAAAGGTCGCCGATATAGCCCTTGTAGTTGCCACCGGAGTCGAGCGAGAGAATGTCGCCCTCTCCCCACACCTGCTCGGACGGCGCCCGGTTGTTGCTGGTCCCGGCGGTGATCAGGCAATACTCGAAATTCAGCCCGCGCTGGACCTCCTCGCGGCGCAGCGCCTCGGTCAGTTCGAGCTTGGTCGAACCCGGTCCGTGCCCGGCGATCACCGCCAGCATCGAATCGACCACCCGGCTTGACGCCTCGCGCAGGTAATCGAGTTCCTCCGGCGTCTTGACGGCGCGCAGCCGCTCCAGCGGCACCACCGCCTCGACGATCGTCGCATCGGGCAGCGATCGGCGCAGCGCCTCCTCGGCATCGGCCGGCAGGAAGGAGCGCTCGACACCGATCCGTGCGGCGGACTTGCCGAGGCGGGCGATATGCGCGGCCGCTTGCTCCATGATCGGCACCGTTCCCCAGCCCTTCTCGAACCGCGGCGTCCAGAACTTGCCAAGTGCCTCCTCGTAGCCCTCCATCGGGTTGGCGAAATACGCGGCGTCCTCGGGCCGGCCACGCGCATAGACCAGCAGCGGCAGGTAGCGGCTAAGGCCGATCGCGTCGAAATGGTCGAAGAAGAAGAACCGGTACCCGCCGAAGAAATACTGGATGTTGTGCTTCGAGGAGACCACCAGCACGTCGATGCCCGCTTCCTCGAGCAGCTCGTCGAGCTTCGCGGCGTCGAACGGAAGCGATTGATAGCCCGCTGTTCCGGTTTCCGTGGTGTTCATGGTCGCCCCCTGGTTGTTTGGTCCTTCCCGGTCGAGGGACTATACGCATTCTCTTCGATCGGTCGAGCCAGCGACAGGGAGCCCCATGTCCACCA
The DNA here is from genome assembly GCF_900104485.1 of Bauldia litoralis. Classification (GTDB taxonomy): domain Bacteria; phylum Pseudomonadota; class Alphaproteobacteria; order Rhizobiales; family Kaistiaceae; genus Bauldia; species Bauldia litoralis. The sequence goes on from NZ_FMXQ01000001.1 coordinate 330,453, forward strand.
TCATCGAACGCCTCGCGACCGGCGCGGCCACCGCGCCCGCCATCGGCGCGCCGGACCGCCAGCCGCTTTCCCATGACGGCCTGCGCACGCTCATCCAGGCGACTGCCGAACGCCTGAATGCGATTGGCATCGGGCGCGGAGACCGGGTGGCGATCGTCCTTCCCAACAGCCCGGAGATGGCCACCGCCTTCGTCGCGGTCGCAGCGGCGGCGACCACTGCGCCGCTCAACCCGGCCTATCGCGCCGAGGAGCTGGAATTCTACCTCGGCGATATCGGCGCCAGGGCCGTGCTGGTGGCAGCCGATGACGACGGCCCGGCCGTCGAAGTCGCCGGCAAGCTCGGCATCGCGGTTCTGCGGCTGGTCGCGGACCCGGCCGCCCCGGCGGGCGCCTTCACCATCGAGGGCGGCGAGCCCGGTGCAGCCGACCGGCCGGGCCTTGCCGAGCCAGAAGACATCGCCCTGCTCCTCCACACCTCCGGCACGACCTCGCGGCCGAAGTTGGTGCCGCTCAGTCACGCCAATCTCGCAGCCTCAGCCGCCCATATCGGCGCGACGCTCGGCCTCACGGCCGACGACCGCTGCCTCAACATCATGCCGTTGTTCCATATTCACGGCCTGATCGCGGCGGTGCTGTCGTCGCTCGCCGCCGGCGCCAGCGTCCACTGCACGCCGGGCTTCAACGCGCTGCGCTTCTTCGCCTGGCTCGATGAGGTCGGCCCGACCTGGTACACCGCCGTCCCGACCATGCATCAGGCGATCCTCGCCCGGGCCGGGCGCAACGAAGCCGCGGTCGCGGGAAGCAAGCTTCGCTTCATCCGCTCCTCATCCTCGTCGCTGCCGCCGCAGGTCATGGCCGAACTGGAGGCGACCTTCGACTGCCCGGTGATCGAGTCCTATGGCATGACCGAGGCCGCCCACCAGATGACCTCGAACCGGCTTCCCCCCGCTGACCGCAAGCCCGGCAGCGTCGGCCCGGCGGCCGGCCCCGAGGTCGCGATCATGACGGCCGATGGCGCGATGCTGCCACCCGACGCCGAGGGCGAGATCGTCATCCGCGGTCCGAATGTCACCGCCGGCTACGAGAACAACCCCGAGGCCAACAGCACTGCCTTCGCCCATGGCTGGTTCCATACCGGCGACCAGGGGATCATGGATGGCGATGGCTATGTCCGGGTGACCGGACGACTGAAGGAGATCATCAACCGCGGCGGCGAGAAGATCTCGCCGCGCGAGGTCGACGAGATCCTGATGGACCATCCGGCGGTCGCCCAGGTCGTCACCTTCGGCATGCCGCATGCCAAGCTCGGCGAGGACGTCGCCGCCGCCGTCGTCCTGCGCGAGGGCGCGGAGACCAGCGAGCAGGCGATCCGCGACTTCTGCGCGACGCGCCTCGCCGATTTCAAGGTGCCGCGCAAGGTGCTGATCCTCGAGGAGATACCGAAAGGCGCCACCGGCAAGCTGCAGCGCATCGGCCTCGCCGCCAAGCTGGGGCTGGGCTGATGCGGCTCTGCGTCTTCGGCGCCGGCGCGATCGGCGGCTACCTCGCCGCCAGGCTGGCAACGGTGGAGGGTATCGACCTGTCCCTGGTCGCGCGCGGCCCCCATCTCGCCGCGATCAAGGCCGATGGCCTGCGCCTGATCGAGGACGGCGCGGAATCCGTCCACCGGATCACGGCCAGTGCCGACGCGGCCGAACTCGGTCCGCAGGATTGCGTCATCCTCTGCCTCAAGGCCCATTCGATCTCGCCGGCGCTCGACGCCATCATGCCGCTGATTGGCCCGGAGACTGTCGTCGTCACCGCCCAGAACGGCGTGCCGTGGTGGTATTTCTATCGCGCCGGCGGCGCCCTGGAAGGCACGCGGATCGAGGCGGTCGATCCCGGCGGCCGGATATGGGACCGCATCGGCCCTGAACGGGCGATCGGCTGCGTCGTCTACCCGGCCGCCGAGGTCGATGCGCCGGGCGTCGTCCGTCATGTCGAGGGCGTGCGGTTTCCGCTCGGCGAACCGTCCGGCGAGAAGACCGAAAGAATCGCCGCGATCTCCAGAATCCTCGTCGCCGCCGGCCTCAAGGCGCCGGTGCGTGGCGATATCCGCAGCGACATCTGGGTCAAGCTGTGGGGCAACCTCGCCTTCAACCCGATCTCGGCCCTGACCGGCGGCACGCTGGTCGGCCTCTATGACGATCCGGGCACCCGGGCCGTGGCTCGCGCCATGATGGTCGAGGCGCAGGCGATCGGCGAGAAGCTCGGCGTCAAGTTCCCGGTCGATGTCGACCGCCGCATCGAGGGGGCGGGCGCCGTCGGCGCCCACAAGACCTCGATGCTGCAGGATCTCGAACTCGGCCGGCCGATGGAGATCGACGCCCTCGTCACCGCCGTCCAGGAGCTTGGCCGCCTGGTCGACGTGCCGACGCCGTCGATCGATTCCGTCCTCGCCCTCGTCCGCCACCTCGCCGCGACGCGCGGCTGCTAGGCGAGCCTCAGGAACGCCGCGTCGAAGGGATAGACGTAGGCGTGACCGTCATTCTGGGTCACCCGCAGGGTATCGTCGACGACATCGACGGCGAAGACCTCCGTCGCCCCGTCGCGAAGCGGCAAGCCGCCGACGACATGGCTGAGGGAGGCCGACCCGTCCGGGCTGAGTTCGACGGCCGTCGGGATGCCCGCTTCCGACAGCGGGTTTGGCTCGATCGACGCCTTGTGGCCATAGGCCGAATAGGCCCGCCCCTCCTCCATGCCGAGGACGCCGCGATGACGGCTGTTCCACGGCGCGTAGTAGCGGCCGCCGTTGCTGAACCACAGAAAGGTGACCGGATAGTCGGCCGGGTTCTTGAGGCTGATCGCGATGTCGCGGGAATCCGGCCGCGCCGCCGCCGCCCAGCCGAGCGGCGAATCGGGCGCCTCGACCAGCATCAGGAAGTCCTCGTGGTCATCGGCCACCGGGTAGCCGTGCAGGTCGACGAGGCTGCCATCGGCCAGCGGCAGCTTGGTCAGGTCCTCGAAGCGCTTGCCGGTGGCGAAGAGCGAGCGCCCGCGGGCGGGATCGCCCTCCTGCACCATGGTCGGCAATTCGCCGAAGGCCTTGGGCGAGAAGGTCACCCGTCCGGGCGCCGTGAAACGCGTCATGGCGTGGCTGGCGGCCGAAACCGCGCCCTTGCCGCCCTCGAAGATGTGCCGCTGGTAGGCGAAGGGATGGCCGTCGCGCAGCGTGATCTCCTTGATCACCCGCGCCCCCATTACCCGCTTTTCCAAGCCGAACCGGGCGGTCGTCCCGCCGCCGGCCGCCGGCGTCTCGTCGATCAGCGTCCAGGCGGAGTTGGCGGGCCAGCCATGGCCGGGGGTGTCGGGTTCCACGTCGCTGGCGGCAAACGGGGCACAGAAGAAGTCGCCCGAAAGATACTTGAGATTCTCCGGAACCTCCGGGTCGTCAGTCACCGTCGCGTCGTCGACCCAGGGCGCCGTATGCAGCGGCGTGATCTCCCGGCCGTCGACGGTGACCGCGAAGGAGCGGATATGCCCGCCCGCCAGATCGAGGACGAGTCGCGCGCCCTCGACATTGATGGTATGAAATCTTTCGGACATGGATGTCTTTCTGCCTCCCCGTGAAGGCGGACAGAATGCCTTCAAAAGGGTGACTCTGCCAGTCGCCCGACACGGCCCGACAATCCTTGACAGCGGGGTCGCCATGCCTATAGTGCGCGCGGAACTGGCGCGGCTGTAAGGTCGCGCCCTTTCGTTTCTGGATATTCGGGCATTTTTGCCGCCCCGGTCGCCGATCGGGGAAATCGACTTGGATCGTACTCATGTTCGCAGTGATCAAATCCGGCGGAAAGCAATACAGGGTCGAGCCGGCCGACCTGGTCAGGATCGACAAGCTCGACGGCGATGCCGGAGACACCGTCTCCTTTGACGAAGTGCTGATGGTCGGAAGCGACTCGGACACCACCGTTGGCGGCCCCCTCGTGGCCGGCGCCACGGTGACCGGCGAGATCGTCGATCAGACGCGCGACGCCAAGATCCTCGTCTTCAAGAAGCGCCGGCGGCAGAATTCCCGGCGCTCCCGCGGCCATCGCCAGATGGTGACGGTCGTGCGGATCGGCGAGATCCTCACCGACGGCAAGGCGCCGGAGAAGAAGGCAAAGCCCGCCAAGGCCGAGACCAAGCCCGAGGCGGCACCGGCCGCCGAGGCCGCTCCGGCACCCAAGGCGGAAGCCGCGCCGGCCGGCAAGACCGACGATCTCAAGCGGCTGAGCGGTGTCGGCCCGGTGCTGGAGAAGAAGCTCCATGCCCTCGGCGTCACCACCTTCGCCCAGGTCGCGGCGTGGACGGCGGACGACATCGCCCGCATCGACGGCGAGCTGAACTTCAAGGGCCGCATCGAGCGCGAGGACTGGATCGGCCAGGCCAACGCGCTGATCGCGGAAGACAAGTAAGACAGACAAGAGACAGGAGAACCGGCAATGGCTCATAAGAAAGCAGGCGGATCGTCGCGCAATGGTCGCGATACTGCTGGCCGCCGTCTCGGCGTGAAGAAGTTCGGCGGCGAAGCTGTCGTCCCGGGCAACATCATCATTCGCCAGCGCGGTACCAAGTGGCACCCCGGTGACAATGTCGGCCTTGGCAAGGACCACACGATTTTCGCCAAAGTCGAAGGCACCGTTGCGTTCCGCACCAAAGCCGGCGGCCGCAGCTACGTATCGGTCAACCCGACCATGGCAGAAGCTACCGACTAGCCGGCATGCGCATTCCCGCCGGCGTCACATCGACCCGGCGATTCGAGCGGATTCAAAGGGGAGATGGGCGCCATCTCCCCTTTTTCGTGTTCGTTCGGAGGAAATCATGTCCGAAGATGCCGATGACGACGAACCAGACCAAAGGCCGATCATCACAAGGCGCCTGATGCTGAAGTCGCCGGAGGAAAGTGAGCGCAACCTCGCGGTCACCCTCGCCGCCGACCCGGTCGTCTCGACCAATCTGGCAGCGGCGCCAGGCGACTACTGGCAACAGGGTGGCCGGACGCTGGTCGTTATCAGCCGTAGCGTCCGCACGACGATCGGCGTTTCCGGCTACGGACCGATGATCGATCGTCCGGAGACAGTTGAGGTCGCCACATGGATCGGCGAATCCTACTGGGGTCGGGGCTACGCGACCGAGGCGACCCAGGCCGTCGTCGACCTGGCATTCGCCGAAACCGGCGCCCTGGCGCTATGGTGCGCCAACCGGGTCAGCAACAGCCGGGCGCGGCGGGTGATCGAGAAATGCGGCTTCCAGTTCCGCGAGACCGGCATGGCCCGGTCGCCGGTGTCGCTGGGGGCCATTCCCGTCGAGCGTTTCGTTCTGGAGCGCCGCAACTGGGCGAGCCTCAAGTCGTGGGGTGCCGATGACAAGGAAGAAGGCAGTGCTGCAAGCGACAGCCTTTGCTGAACCGCACATCGAGACATCGCGACTCGTCCTGCGGCCCGCGTCGTCGGACGACATCGACGCGCTGGTCGAGGAGATCTCGGACATCGCGGTGGCCGGCATGCTGGCCCGCGTGCCCTGCCCTTACCGCCGCAGGGACGCCGAGGCCTTTCTCGATTCGGTCGCGGCCTGCGGCGGGCGCGACCTTCCGCTGACCATCGCCCTCGACGACCGGTTGATCGGCGGGATCGGGCTGTCCGATATCCGCCGCGACTGCGAGTTCGGCTACTGGCTTGGCCAGGCCCATTGGGGCAGGGGCTATGCGACCGAGGCCGGTCGCGCCTTCCTCGCCTTTGCCTTCGACACTTATGACACCGACGCCATCAAGTCCGGCGTCTTCTTCGACAACCCGGCATCGCTCAAGGTCCAGGGCAAACTTGGCTTCGAGCAGACCGGCACTTCGATGCGCCATTCCCTTGCGCGCGGGCGCACCGTCGAGCATATCGACACCGTCCTGACCCGCGCGCGCTTTGAAAGCCTGCAGCCATGAAGTTCCTTGATCAGGCGAAGGTCTATATCCGCTCCGGCGATGGCGGTGCGGGCGCGGTCTCCTTTCGCCGGGAAAAATTCATCGAGTTCGGCGGTCCGAATGGCGGCGACGGCGGCCGCGGCGGTGACGTCTGGGCCGAATGCGTCGACGGCCTCAACACCCTGATCGACTATCGCTTCCAGCAGCATTTCAAGGCGGCCAAGGGCGGCCACGGCATGGGCAAGGACCGCACCGGCGCCGGCGGCGAAGATGCCGTTCTGAAGGTCCCGGTCGGCACCCAGATCTACGACGAGGACAGCGAAACGCTGCTCGCCGATCTCACCGAGGTTGGCCAGCGGGTGCTGCTGGCCAAGGGCGGCAACGGCGGCTTCGGCAATACACGTTTCAAGTCCTCCACCAACCGCGCGCCGCGCCGCGCAAATCCCGGCGCGCCCGGCCAGGAGTACTGGCTCTGGCTGCGCCTCAAGCTGATCGCGGATGCCGGTCTCGTCGGCCTGCCGAATGCCGGCAAGTCGACCTTCCTCGCCGCCGTCTCGGCAGCGAAACCGAAGATCGCCGATTACCCTTTCACCACCCTCCACCCCAATCTCGGCGTCGTCGTCGGCGGCCATGATTTCGTCCTGGCCGACATCCCAGGCCTGATCGAAGGCGCCCACGAGGGCGCCGGCATCGGCGATCGCTTCCTCGGCCATGTCGAGCGTTGCGGCGTCCTCCTGCACCTCGTCGACGGGACCCAGGACGACCCGGCCGGTGCCTATCGCACGGTTCGCGAAGAGCTCAAGGCCTACGGCCACGGCCTGGCCGAGAAGCCCGAGATCGTCGCGCTCAGCAAGGTCGACGCCCTCTCCGACGAGGAGCGCGAGACGGCAGCCGCCGCCCTCGCCGAGGCGGTGGGGCGAAAGCCCTCCGTCGTCTCCGCGGTCAGCGGCGAAGGCGTTCCCGAAGTCCTCCGTCTCCTCGGCCGCCAGATCGGCGTCACCAAGACCGTCGATCCCAACGCCATCCCCGCGGAACTGGACGAGACCTGGCAACCCTGATGCGCGATGTCCGTTGAATCCCGCGCCCGGCCGGCTTAGACCCGGCCAGTGCCAACAGCGCCAACCAGCCCGGCCTCTCCGTGACCCCGTCTCTCGATCAGTTCCACCGCATCGTCATCAAGATCGGCTCCGCGCTGCTGGTCGAGGACAGCGGCATTCGCCATGACTGGCTCGATGCCCTGGCCAGCGATCTCGCCGAGGTCTCGGCTGGCAAGGAATTGCTGATCGTCTCCTCGGGAGCAATCGCCCTTGGCCGGCGCGTCCTCAAGCTGCCGCGCGGCGTCCTCAAGCTTGAGGAAAGCCAGGCCGCCGCCGCCGTCGGTCAGGTCGCCCTCGCTCGCGCCTGGGCCGAGACGCTGCACCGCCACGGCTTCGTCGCCGGGCAGGTGCTGCTCACCCTCGACGACACCGAGGAGCGCCGACGCTACCTCAACGCCCGCTCGACCATCGCCACGCTGCTCCGCCTCGGCGCGGTGCCGGTGATCAACGAGAACGATACCGTCGCCACCACCGAGATCCGCTACGGCGACAACGACCGCCTCGCCGCGCGGGTCGCCACGATGATCGGCGCCGACCTGCTGGTGCTGCTCTCCGATATCGACGGTCTCTATTCGGCGCCGCCCCGCGACGACCCCGACGCCCGCCACCTGCCGATGGTCGACAGGGTCACCCCCGAGATCGAGGCGATGGCCGGCAGTGCCGGCTCGGAACTGTCGCGCGGTGGCATGTTGACCAAGATCGAGGCGGCGAAGATCGCCACCTCCGCCGGCACCGCGATGCTGATCGCCAGCGGCCATGCCGGCAACCCGCTCCGCCGCATCGCCGGGGGCGAACGCTGCACCTGGTTCGCCGCGCAGACCACGCCGGTCCGCGCCCGCAAGAAATGGATTTCCGGCCACGTCGAGACGCAAGGGGCCCTGGTTGTCGATGACGGGGCGATGAAGGCGCTGCGCGCCGGCAAGAGCCTGCTGCCCGCCGGGGTCAGGGAAATCCGCGGCCGCTTCCAGCGCGGCGACGCGGTCGCGATCGTCGGGCCCGCAGGCGCCGAGATCGGCCGCGGCCTCGTCGCCTATGACGCCGCCGATGCGGAACGCATCGCCGGCCGCAACAGCCGCGAGATCGAGGCGATCCTCGGCTATGCCGGCCGCGCCGAGATGATCCACCGCGACGACATGGCCCTCAGGGGCGAATAGCCGGGCGCGGTCCGCGATCGATGGCGCGACGGATCAGAACGCCTTGGTGAAGCTGCCCCAGACCGCGTTGTTGCTGTCGCTGCTCGAGAACTGGCCGAGGTAGGACAGGCCGACCTTGGCATTGCCGCCGACCCCGAGGTCGAAGCCGGCGTCGATCAGCGCGGTATTGGCGGCCAGCGGCGCGCCCGCCACGGTGAAGTTCGCGCCCTGCGTCCCGGCAAGCGCCAGCACCGCGGTCGGCGTCAGGTCGCCGAAAGCCGCCTGCCAGGCGACCGACACCCGCGGCGTCAGGATCTGTCCATTCGGCAGCCCATAGTCCCGCGCCGCCCGGAAGCCGATCGTCGTGTAGCCGACATCGGACGATCCCGACGATCCGTCGAGCGCCCCTGCGCCACCGGATTCCTTGAAGCTCTCGGTCTGCAGATGCACCCAGGCGAGGTTGGCAAAGGGCTCGAGTTCGATGCCCTGGACCATGGCCTGGTAGCCGATCTCGCCGAAGACCTGCGTCGTCCCCGCACGGTAATCCGCCTTCACGTTGTTCTTGAAGCCGGCGAAGCTCACCGTGCGGTTGCTGTCGATGAAGTTCAGGCCATAGGACGCGCCGGCCCGCAGGCTCCAGGCGCCCATCGTCGTACCGGCATAGGCGGCGATCGTTCCCGTGTCGGCCCGGGCCGAGCTCGACAGCCCGTCGATGTCGGTATTCGACTGGGAGTAGCCCCAGGCCAGGCCGACGAGCCAGTCGTTGACCCGGTAATCGACGCCGCCAAGGATGCCGCCGAAACTGCTGGAGACATCCTCTGCATTCTTGCCGCCGTCGATATCACTCCAGGAGCCGAGGCCCTGTGCCCACAGCGCCGGGTCGGGCGACGCGGTTTGCGTGCCGGGGAATGGCGGAGCGTTGCCGGCCGGCGCATCGGCATAGCCGAGGGCGAGATCCGAGCCCGTTGCACCGCCGCCGCCGCCCGCCTGGCGGATCCGGTCGAGCAGCGCCTTGCGTCCGAACAGCGCCTCGTTGATCAGCACCGACTGCTCGCTCGCATAGACTTCGCCGGACAGCATGTCGAGCGCATCGGCCGGGCTCCCGGCAATGTCGAACAGCGCGACATTCAGCCCGTCATCGATGCCGCCGCCCTCGTTGAAGGCATCGTCGAGGCCGCCGGCAACCGCATGCTGGTTGCGGTCCAGGTCCTTCTGCTTGGCAAACTGCGCCTTGAGGTCGAGCACGACCTTGGTGTCGGAATAGTCGAGCGACGCCGACAGGAAGCGCGGCAGCCCGATCGCGTCCAGTTCGTCGAACGTGCCGGTGATTTCGTCGCTCGCGGTTACGAGCTTGTACCGATTCTTGAGGTCCCCGCGCCGGATCAGCGGAGCGACCGTGCCGCCCAGTCGGGCCGCGCCGTCGACCTTGAGCATGTCGTTGCGCCGGCCGGCAACCCGGAGCGCCAGCGCGCCTTCCTCGGTCTGGGCATACGTCCCGCTGACGACGTGGCGCACGCCCACCCCCTTGCGGAAAACGCCCATCACGCCGCTGTTTTCGAAGCGGGCGTCGGGGCCGGCCTTGACCTTGACGCGGCCATCGATGAGCCCGGTATTGACGACCGCGGTGCCAAACGCGTTTCCGGTGGCGCGCAGCGCAACGGCGCCGGCCCGGGCCTGAAGGATTCCGGAATTGAGCAGCGTGCCAAAGTCGCCGCCCATGTCGACGGCGGCGCCGCCTGCCCCGCGCGCCGCGATCAGCCCGTTGTTGTAGATCACCCCATAGGTGTCGCTCGCCACGCCGACGCTCTTGATCCCCTTGGCGCGGATCACGCCGTCATTGACCACGTCGTCGCCGACGCCGGCCGAGATTGCCGCCGCGCCCGGCGCGACGGTCTTCAGCGTTCCGAGATTGTGGATCGGATTGTAGATGCCGGGCACCTCGACGATGAAGCCATGCACCCCGTCGGCATCGGTGTAGACGCCGATCACCTTGTTCTGGTGGATCGAGTTGACCGATGTCGAGGATGCGCCGGGCACCTCGATCGGGATCCAGGTCTCGTTGCCGTCCGCGTCGACATGCAGGACCGACCCATGCATGCCGTCGATGCCGACCCAGTCGGCGATCAGGTTATATTCGCCGGTCCGGCCGGCGCCGGTGATGCCTTCGAAATGCGTGACGAGCGCGCCCGGATGGTCATAGGTCTTCCAGGTATCCGTCGTCCGGTCATAGATGTAGCCGTGCTCGAAGCCGGGCTCCCCGTCAGGCCCGAAATCACCGTAGCCGCCGGCGATCTTGTCGCCCCACACGCCATAGGCGGTCGTGCTGATGGCGCCCAGCTTGTTGTTGGTCGTGAACGCGCCGGTCGGAATGTCGTAGATGAAGGCGTTGCCGGTCAGCGGTCCGGTGTCGTAGTTGCCGACGGCGGTATTGCCGAAATTGCTGTGCAGGATGGTGAAGAGCACGTCCGGATCGGGATAGACCAGCGTCGTCAGCTCTTTCCCCGGTGCGGCCGCGCCATCGTAGAGATAGCCGAGATCGACCGTGCCGCCCTTCGCCTTGTAGCTGCCGACGACGCGCAGGATCCCGCCCGGCGAGCCGAAGCTCGGCCCATAGGGCGAGGCGGTATCCGCTCCGGGATAGTTGACCCCGTCCGGCGTCGCATAGGGGAACGGCGACCATGTACCGGTGGCGGAATCGTAGAGGAGCCCGCCTGTGGCCGTGGTGCCCGGCACGACGTAGTTGCCGACGATATTGTCGCCGCGGATGCCGGTGAGGAATGTCTGGTTGTCACCGAAATCCAGCGTCATGTAGTCGAGCGGCGGCAGCGGATCGGCAACGCCCGGCGACCACGGCAGGACAATCGCGGTGCCAAGCAGCAGCGCGCTGGCGAGTCGGGAACGGACGGACGTCAGGGTGTTGCGTCCAGCGGAACGATCGACAGGCATCGGCATTTCCCCCTCGTGCCGGACGGGACAAGGCCCCCGGCGGCCAGACCAGGGCCGCCACGACAACCCGTCCGCACCAACGCGAAAACGCGGCGATCCGCCCCGGCGCCCGGTTTCGCAAATTCGACAGTGTCGATGGCGCAGGAAGTTGGCAAGCGGCAACCGGGCGCGACTCATGCGGATTCGCTTCGCCGGCGAAATAGCCGCGGAAAACCTGACTTTCAGGATCGTTCGATCGTCGATCGAAGGGCCGTCCCGCTGCCATGAAGCGACACGCGTCGGCGTCTCTTCGGCGCACTTTCGCGCGACGAATCACTTTCGGCCAACCCGGACGAAGGGAGAGTCTAGGGCCCGGTCACCACGTCCGGCTCGACCTTCGCCACCTTCTGCTCGCGGAAGAAGATGAAGAGCCCGGAGCCGACGATCAGCAGGGCGCCGACCATGGTCGGCACCGAGGGCAGGTTGTCGAAGACGAAATAGCCGAAGACCACCGCCCAGACGATCAGCGTGTATTGATACGGCACCACGGCGGAGGCCGGCGCCAGCCTCAGCGAGCGATTGACGCAGACGATCGCCACCACCGCGACCACGCCGACCAGCGCCAGCAGCAGCCCGTCCTTCACGCTGGCGATCGGGACCCAGTCGACGGGCGCCGCCAGGACGCCGAACAGCAGGCCGCCCCACATCTGCGAGGTCGCCATCACCGTCGGCGACATGCCGCGCAGCACCCGCGTCATGATCATCAGGACCGCATAAAAGAGACTTCCGACGAAGGCGATCAGGGCGTACCAGCCGAAGGCGCCGGCGCCGGGCTGCAACGCGATCACCACGCCGATGAAGCCGACCAGCACGGCCGCCCACCGCCGCCAGCCCACCTTCTCCTTGAGGAAGATCACGGCCAGCACGGTGACGTAGATCGGCCCCGCCAGGTAGTAGGTGAAGGCGTCGGCCAGCGGCAGCACGGTGACGGCGAAATAGAAGCACGCGGTCTCCGCCGTCGCCACGAAGATCCGGACGGCCTGCAGGACCGGGCGCGGCATCCGGCCGAGTTCGACAATTCCCCGCCGGCCGAGCACCGGGGTGATCACCGCCAGTGCCGCGGCACTCCGCACCAGCAGCAACTGGGTCACCGCATAGGTGGCGACCAGCCACTTGCCGAGCGCGTCATTGACCGAAAACAGGAACATCCCCAGCACCATCAGACCGATGCCAAGGGGGATGTTCTCGCCTTGATTGGATGTGGCCGGGCCGGGCGCCGTCGCCATGATGAAATACCGTCTGACCATGTCCCGCGGCGGCGGGGCACCGTACATCGCCCGAAGCCATGGCCAAGTCCAGCCGTGGAAAGCTTGCGCGCCGGCGAATTGCGTGCAAAACAGCGTGCTTCCGGCCAAATCCCCGTGAAGGACCAGCGTCATGAGCCTTGCCGAAGCACGCGCCGATGCGAGCACCGGCGGCGATATCGCAGCCGAGATGACGGCGATCGGCCGGGCGGCCAAGACGGCGGCCCACCGCCTTGCCAACGCCACGACCAAGGAAAAGAACGCAGCACTGAAGGCGATGGCCAGCGCCATCCGTCGAAACGCCGAAACGATTCTCGCCGACAACGCCCGCGACGTCGCCGATGCGAAGGAGGCCGGGACCACCGGCTCCTTTATCGACCGCCTGACGCTCGATCCGGCGCGGGTCGAGGCGATGGCGACCGGCATCGAGGAAATCGCCGCCCTGGCCGATCCCGTTGGCACCGTTCTGGCGGCCTGGGAACGGCCCAACGGTCTTCACATCGAGCGGGTGCGCACACCCCTCGGCGTCATTGGCGTCATCTATGAGAGCCGGCCCAACGTCACCGCCGATGCAGGCGCGCTTTGCCTGAAGGCCGGCAACGCCGCTATCCTGCGCGGCGGTTCGGATTCCTTCCGCAGTTCGGGCGCCATCCATGCCTGCCTGGTCGAGGGCCTTGAATCCGCCGGCCTGCCCGCTGAAGCGATCCAGATCGTCCCGACCCGCGACCGCGCCGCCGTTGGCTACATGCTCGCCGGCCTGCGAGGCGCGATCGACGTCATCGTGCCGCGCGGTGGCAAGAGCCTCGTCGCCCGGGTGCAGTCCGAGGCCCGCGTCCCGGTCTTCGCCCACCTCGAAGGCGTCAATCACATCTACGTCGACCGCGACGCCGATCTCGAGATGGCCAAGGCGATCGTCCTCAACGCCAAGATGCGGCGGACCGGCGTTTGCGGCGCCGTCGAGACCCTGCTCGTCGACGCCAAGGTCGCCGACACCCACCTCAGGCCGCTGATCGTCGCCCTGAAGGACGCCGGTTGCCTTGTGCGCGGCGACGAGAGGAGCCGCACCGTCGCGCCGGGGGTCACCCCGGCGACCGAGGGCGACTGGTCGACCGAGTATCTCGACGCGGTCATCTCGGTGAAGGTCGTTGACGGCATCAAGGAAGCGCTGCAACACATCGAGCGCTATGGCTCGCACCATACCGACGCCATCGTCACCAACGACCAGGCGGCGGCCGACCGATTCCTCGCCAAGGTCGACAGCGCGATCGTCCTCCACAATGCCTCGACCCAGTTCGCCGATGGCGGCGAGTTCGGCATGGGCGCGGAGATCGGCATCGCCACCGGCAAGATGCACGCGCGCGGCCCGGTCGGCGTCGAGCAACTGACCAGCTTCAAGTACAGGGTGCGGGGAACCGGCCAGGTACGGCCCTGATCGGCGCCCGCATGGCCGATCGAACAGCTCCGGCGGGGCCTGTCCGCCTGCCCTCCTTCCAGCCCGGCATGAAGATCGGCCTGTTCGGCGGCTCCTTCGACCCGCCGCATGACGGCCATCGCGAGGTCAGCCTCGTCGCGATGCGCGCCCTCGGCCTCGATCAGGTCTGGTGGCTGGTCTCGCCGCGGAACCCGCTGAAGCCGAACGCCCCCTCCCAGGACCAGGCCCGGCGCATCGCCGCCGCCCGCAAGCTGGCGAATCACCCCCGCATCAAGGTCACCGGCGTCGAGGCCGCGTTAGGGACGACCTATACCGCTGAGACCCTGCGGCGGCTTTCCGAACGTCTTGAGGATGTCGATCTCGTTTGGATGATGGGGGCGGACAATCTCGCGACCTTCCACCACTGGCGGGACTGGCGGGGAATCGCCGCAACCGTGCCGATTGCCGTGTTCAACCGGCCGGGACTGGCCCTCAAGGCACTGTCCTCGCCTGCGGCGAAAGCGCTGGCGCGAGGCCGGATTCCCCATGCCATGGCGGCAAAATTGCCGGAAATGCCCCCCCCGGCATGGGTTTTCTTGCCCAGCCCCCATATCCCGCTTTCGTCAACCCTTCTCAGGGAACGCCGACGCACGTCTTGAAACCGTCACCCACAAAGGCTTATCTTTTGCTTGTCGGCGCTGCGCTGACGATAACCTGGGAAGGGACCAGACACTGACCACGGCACTTCGGAGCGAGAGCGCGGTTCACCGTTCTCCCCCAATTGCGCCTGCGAGCAGTGACCTCACAGCTGCGGACGCATTAAGAGTTGTCCTCGCGAGCCTTGAAGACTCCAAAGCCGAGGACCTGACCTCAATCGACATCACCGGCAAGACCACGATCGGCGACTTCATCGTCGTTGCTTCGGGTCGTTCCCATCGGCACGTCGGGTCGCTGGCGGATCGCCTCGTTCAGGATCTCAAATCGGCGGGCTTCCGCGATCTGAAGATCGAGGGGCAGAAGTCCTGCGATTGGGTGCTCGTCGATACCGGCGACATCATCGTCCACATCTTCCGCCCGGAAGTCCGGGACTTCTACAACATCGAGAAGATGTGGCGCGGCGTCGAGGCGGCCTGATCGCTTGAGACACCGCTGGATTGGCGACCCGCCCGGCCTGCCGGCGACATCCAGCGCGAGCGATCGGTGGCCGCGTGATGGAAAACCGCGCGAATTGGCCCCGAGCCGGGACATCGGGCAGTGAAGATCACGATGGTCGCGGTCGGCCGCCTCAAGGCGGGGCCCGAGCGCGAAATGCTCGACCGCTATCTCGACCGGGCGGACAAGGCCGGTCGCCAGATCGGCCTTTCCTTCGACCTTCGCGAACTTGCCGAAAGCGCCGCCAGGCAGCCTGCGGCCCGCAAGGCCGGTGAGGCCGAGAGCATCGCTGCGGCGATCCCGCCAGGGGCCGTCGTCGTCGTGCTCGACGAGCGCGGCAAGCCCGTTACCAGCCGTGCCCTGGCCGACAGGATCGCCGAATGGCGGGATTCCGGCCGCGACATGGCTTTTGTCATTGGCGGGCCTGACGGCCTGGCGCCCGACACCATCGCCCGCGCCGACCTTCGCCTCGCCTTCGGCGCCATGACCTGGCCGCATCAACTGGTTCGCATCATGCTCGCCGAACAGCTCTACCGGACGGTCACCATCCTCGCCGGCCATCCCTATCACCGGGATTGAGGCAAACGGCCGCTCCCCCGAATCAGGCCAGAAGCCGTTGTTCAGCCTTATTTTCCAGCCAGCCTCTGGCCGCTAGGGGTTGGTTGACAGACCGTTAATTGTCCGGGCTTAGGGTTCGGGCCAAGGACGCATTTGGGGCCCATCGTGCTCGACCTCTCTCTTCGACGGAGTGCCTGTCTCGCACTGGCCGCGCTGCTCGTTGCCGCGGGACCGGCCGCGAGCCAGGTCGAGGATCCGGCGGCGCTGGCCGAGGCGGCGCGCGATGCCCGGCAGGCCCAGCTCGAAGACGTGGCCCGCGCCATCGCCCTGACCGACGAGCGCCTCGCCGAATTGCGGTCCGAGATCGACGCGCTCGACCAGGACCGAGGCACCCTCAACCAGACCCTTATCGACACCGGAAAGCGGGTCCAGGCGCTGGAGACCAGGATCGGCGAGACCGAGACGCGGATCAACGCGCTGGTGCGCAGCGAGGATGCCATCCGCGCTTCGCTGCTGGCTCAGCGTGATGTCCTCGGCGAGGTTCTGGCGGCGCTGCAGCGAATCGGCCGCCGTCCGCCGCCCGCGATCCTCGTCCGCCCCGAGGATGCGCTCGCCTCCGTCCATAGCGCCATTCTTCTCGGCGCGGTCGTCCCCGACCTCCGCAAGGCCGCCGACAAGCTGGCCTCGGACCTCAACCAGCTGGTTTCATTGAAGAACGAGCTGGCACGCGAACGCGACCGCATGCAGGAAGACGCGTCGAAGCTGGCCGAGGACCGCGCCCGGGTCGAGTTCCTGATCGCCGAACGGCAGGGCAAGCGCGATGCCTCGGCAGCCCAGCTTGCCGAGCAGGAAAGGCGGGCCGGGGCGCTTGCGGAACAGGCGACCAGTCTCAAGGACCTGATCGCCCGGATGGAGAAGGAGGTCGCCGCTGCCGCCCGCGCCAAGGCCGAGGCCGAGGCGGCTGCCGCGAAACGCAAGGAAGCGGCCGAGATCGCCCGCACCACGACGCCGCCGAAGTCGCTCGGCGAATCGGATCGGTTGAGCCCCTCGGTTTCCTTTGCAGATGCCCGCGGCCTGCTGCCTCTGCCGGCCAGCGGCCGCATCACCCGCCGCTACGCCGAGGATGACGGCCTCGGCAGCCGCAGCGAGGGCATTTCCATAGCGACCCGGCCCAACGCACAGGTCAATTCTCCGTCAGATGGCTGGATTGTCTACGCCGGGCCCTTTCGCAGCTATGGCAAACTCTTGATCATCAATGCCGGCGACGGGTATCATGTCCTCCTGGCGGGCATGGACCAGATCAACGTCGAATTGGGTCAGTTCGTGCTTGCTGGCGAGCCAGTGGCGATGATGGCTTCGCCGAAACTTGCGAGTGCCGGGGCGGTGGACATAGTTTCGACCCAGCCTGTGCTCTATATCGAGTTCCGGAAAGATGGAAATTCGATCGACCCGGCCCCGTGGTGGGCCGCAACAGATGATGAAAAGGTTGGCGGATGATACGCAAGGCCTCACTACTCCTCGCCGGTGCGGCGTTAGGCGCGATTGTCGCCGTTACGTTCACCCAGACACAGTTTCTCGCCGGTAGTTCGGCGAACGCGGCTTCTGCCGATACCTATCGGGAACTGAATCTCTTCGGCGACGTCTTCGAGCGCATCCGCGCCGATTACGTCGAGACGCCGGACGAGAACGCCCTGATCGAATCGGCGATCAACGGCATGCTGGCCGGGCTCGACCCGCATTCCAGCTACCTCAGCCCGAAGAACTTCAAGGACATGCAGGTCCAGACCAGCGGCAAGTTCGGTGGCCTCGGCATCGAGGTGACGATGGAGGATGGCGTCATCAAGGTCGTCTCCCCGATCGACGACACGCCCGCCGCCCGTGCCGGCATCCTCGCCAGCGACCTGATCATCGCCCTCGACGGCGAACTCATCGAGGGCCTGTCCCTCAACGAGGCGGTCGAGAAGATGCGCGGCCCGATCAACACCCCGATCACGCTGACCATCAAGCGCGAGAATGTCGACAAGCCCTTCGAGGTCGAGCTCACCCGCGAGGAGATCACCATCCATTCGGTGCGCTCCCGCGAGGAAGAGGATGTCGGCTATGTCCGCATCTCCTCCTTCAACGAGCAGACCTTCGACGGCCTGAAAGAGGCGATCGACGAGATCAACGAGAAGATCGGCAAGGCCAAGGTCAAGGGCTACATCATCGACCTTCGCAACAATCCCGGCGGTCTTCTGGATCAGGCGATCGCGGTGTCCGACGCCTTCCTCGATCGCGGCGAGATCGTCTCGACCCGCAGCCGCCACGCCGAGGAAACCCAGCGCTACAATGCCCATTCCGGCGATCTCGCCGCGGGCAAGCCAGTGATCATCCTCGTCAATGGCGGGTCGGCCTCGGCTTCCGAGATCGTTGCCGGCGCGCTCCAGGATCATCGTCGCGCGACGATCATCGGGACGCGCTCCTTCGGCAAGGGATCGGTGCAGACCATCATCCCGCTCGGCGCCAACGGCGCGCTCCGCCTGACCACGGCCCGCTACTTCACGCCGTCGGGCACGTCGATCCAGGCCAAGGGCATCGACCCCGACATCGAGGTCATCCAGGAGCTTCCCCCGGAACTGGCCGAAGCGGCCGGCATCGAGCCGCGCGGCGAAGCCAGCCTCAAGGGACACCTTGAAGGCGAGGACGCCGCAGCGGGCGAGGAGGAAGAGTCCGGCTCGCTGGCTTATGTCCCGTCCGATCCGGAGGACGACAAGCAGCTTCACTACGCGCTCGACCTCCTCAACGGCCTCCAGGTGAACAGCGAGTTCCCGCCGGATCCGTCCCGCGGCATCCCGAACTGATCGCCAGACCCCGATTCCGGTGGCGCGCCTGACATGCGCCACCGGCCCTGCCTTCCTCTTCATCGCGGACGCTGATGGCGACGGATGACCTGAACAAGCCGCTGGGGCTGCCGCGAGAGCGCAAGGCGCATCGCACTCCCCTTGTCGCGCTGGTCGCCCCACCCCTGCTCATCGCCATCGGCCTGATCGCCTTCTTCGCCTTCGGCGACGGCCCGGACGATCCCGGCAACGTCGTCGCGGCGATCGACGACACCTCCCCGGACCAGACCGGCAGCGTCGGCCCCGCCCTTACCCCGGTCTACGAGGCCCAGAGCGAACCGCTGGTCGAGGTCAAGCCGACTGGTGGGCTGCGCGAAGTCCGCGGCAACGACGTCATCATCAGCGACCCGAGCAAGCCGCGGCCCATCCGCCTCGCCGCCGCTCCGTTCGAGGACCTGATCGAGGCCGACGAGAACGGCCTGCTCCCGCGGATCGGCGACGACGGCACCCGCCCGCTCGACGCCTATGCCCGCCCGGCCGGCGCGACCGAGGGCATGAAGCGGATTGCCATCGTCGTCGGCGGCATCGGCATCGAGGGCGAGGCCGGCCAGTCGGCGATCGCCAGCCTGCCCGGCGAAGTCACCCTCGGCATCGTCCCCTATGGCGAGGACCTGCCGGCCACCGTCGCCGAAGCCCGCGCCCTCGGCCACGAGATCCTGCTCCAGTTGCCGATGGAGCCCTATAATTACCCCGACATCGACCCCGGCCCCAATACGCTGACCGTCGCCGGCGGCACCGCAAAGAACCTCGACCGGTTGCGCTGGCTGCTCGCCCAGACCACGACCTATGTCGGCGTCATGAACTATATGGGCGCCCGCTTCACCGGCGACGACCGGGCGCTGGCGCCGATCCTTGGCGATATCGCCGATCGCGGCCTGCTGTTTCTCGACGACGGCTCCTCGGCGCGCAGCCGCGTCGGTGCCTTCGCTTCCGACAGCGCCCCGGTGATCCGCGCCGATCTCGTCCTCGATGGCGACACGGCGCCGGCGGCGATCGATGCGAGGATCAAGCAGCTTGTCGCCATCGCCAGGGAGCGCGGCTATGCCGTCGCCACCGCCACGGCCTTCCCCTCGACGATAGCCCGCATTTCGGCCTTCGCCCGGGTGGCGGAGGAGAACGGCATTGCCCTGGTGCCGGTTTCGTCCCTTGTCCGTGCCGACGGATCATGAGCAAGAAGACCGGGAAGCCGAAGAAGCAGAAGAGAGCGCGCGCCGTGGAAGACCTGCCCTACCGGCCGTGCGTCGGCATCGCCCTATTCAATGCCGCCGGCCGGGTCTGGGTCGGATGCCGCGCCGACGATGGCGCGGCCGAGGCGGAGGGCGAGGGCCACTGGTGGCAGATGCCCCAGGGCGGCCTCGACGACGGCGAGGACCCGTACCAGGCGGCGCTGCGCGAACTCTACGAGGAAACCTCGGTGAAGAGCGTCAGCCTGATCCGCGAGGCGCCCGGCTGGCTCACCTACGACCTGCCGCCGGAACTCATCGGCATTGCCTGGAAGGGACGGTATCGCGGCCAGAAGCAGAAATGGTTCGCCCTGCGTTTCGAGGGCGATGAGTCCGAGATCGACGTCCTCGATCCCGGCGACGGCGACACGCCGGAATTCTCCGAATGGCGCTGGGAAAAGCTCGACCGTCTCCCCGACCTGATCGTCCCGTTCAAGCGTCAGGTCTATGAAGGCGTCGTCTCGGCTTTCGCAGACATCCCCTAGCCGGCCTCGGCCAGCACCGCCTCGACCGGACGCCGCAACGACATCGGCATCCGGGGCCCATAGCCGAACCGCACGACGAAATCCGGACGCCGGTCGCCGAGATCGAGGTGATCCGCAAACCGTCGCCGAACTGCCGCCACTTCCACCGGCTGGTTGAGAAAGGCGTGCGCGATGCCGAGACTGGTCGCGGTCAGCGCAAAGCGCTGATACGCCCTCCCTGCTTCGATCCAGCTGGCCTCGTCATTGGTCTCCGACACGAACACCATCAGGCCGGCCGAGGAGTCGACCTGTTCGACGATCCTGGCGTTCTCCGACTTGGCCGAGAAGACCAGAGGAAAGATCATCTTTCCGATCGGCCCCGGAAGCACCGGGTTCCCCGAAACCGCGGCAAACAGCCCATCGCGGGTGCTGAGCGCCTCGCCATAGCTGAACCGGATCCATCGCGTCAGTTCGGCGGCGAAAGCCGGATCGTCGATCTGCTGCGTGTTGCCGTCGACGATAAAGGCAACGATGCGGTCGATGGCGCCGCGGTCGGTGATCGAGATCGTTTCGACGCCGGTGCCGCGGCCGGCCGTTTCGAGCCTTGCGATATCTGCTGGTGAGACGCTCCTCCCGTCATAGACCGAGCGCGTGCATTGCCGGCGCGGAATCGCCTCGGCGAGTCCTTGCGTGCCGGCTCCGCCACCCGGTTCCAGATCGATGACGATGCGTGAGCCGGCCGGGTCGAATCGCGGCGTCGCCGCCAGACCGACCAGCGGCGCCGCCTGGACGATGTTCTCGATCGCGCAGCCGAGACTGGCGAAGAGATGATGATCGTCCGGGTCGACGATCGCGCACCGCCGTTCGCGATCGGGCGTGACGGTGATCGAATTCGCTGCAATGGCGAAGCGCCACGGCTGGGTATTGTGACTGTTGGCGGCGAGCGTGGCGTAGCGAACCAGTTCGCGGTGGCGCTCAAGGCCGGGCCCCACGGTCAGCGGACGCCGTATCGCCTCGACTTCGGCTGCCCAGGCGCTCGCGCCTTGCCGTGCCCACATGGCATATCCAAGCCCGCCGGCAACCGCTGCGCCGCCGAGTCCCGCTCCGATCGTCAAGAGTTGTCGCCGGTTCATGGCCCGCTCCCTCGGGAGCAGCATCGCCTGTGGCGGGAGCCGGCGCGTTGACGCCGGTCAAACCGGCTTTGCCGGAGCGCAGAAAACCCGGCGGCGACCGCCGGTGTTCTGTCGGATCAGGCGGCGGCCTTGGCCGCCTGGACTTCCTGGAGCTGGTTGAGACGCATCTCCGCCGCCGCCTTGGCTACCGGATCGGGGGCGTCGTTCACGTCTTCCTGAGCGTTTTGCACTTCCTGCGCCAGCGTCGCCGCGTCGAGTTCCGACAGCGGCATCGCCTGCTCGGCCAAAATGGTCAGCCCGTCGGGGCCGACATCGGCAAAGCCGCCGCGAACGAAGATCAGTTCGGTGTCGCCGCCACGCTGGACCTCGACCACGCCGGGCCGCAGCGTCGACATCTGGGGCGCATGGCCCTTGAGCACCGCGAAATAGCCCTCGGTCCCCGGAACCACCACCTGGTCGACCGGCTCCGACACCAGGAGCTTCTCCGGCGCTACCAGTTCGAACTGAAACGGATCAGCCATCTTCGTTCCCTAATTCACGCGGGCGACGACCGGCCGGCGAGGCCGGCTGGTCGCACACGACAAGCGCCTGATCAGGCGGCTTCGGCCGCCAGCTTCTTGGCCTTCTCGACCGCGTCTTCAATGGTGCCGACCATGTAGAAGGCCGGCTCCGGCAGGTGATCGAACTCGCCGCTCACCAGCCGCTTGAAGCCGCTGATCGTGTCGGCCAGGTCGACGAAGATGCCCGGCGAACCGGTGAACACCTCGGCGACGTGGAACGGCTGCGACAGGAAGCGCTCGATCTTGCGCGCCCGGCCAACCGCCAGCTTGTCCTCTTCCGACAGCTCGTCCATGCCGAGAATGGCGATGATGTCCTGGAGCTGCTTGTAGCGCTGAAGCACCTCCTGCACCTGGCGAGCCACCTCGTAATGCTCGTCGCCGACGATGCGGGGATCGAGCATGCGCGAGGTCGAATCGAGCGGATCCACCGCCGGGTAGATGCCCTTCTCGGCGATCGAGCGGTTGAGCGTCGTCGTCGCGTCCAGATGGGCGAAGGAGGTCGCGGGCGCCGGATCGGTCAAGTCATCGGCCGGCACGTAGATCGCCTGCACCGAGGTGATCGAGCCCTTGGTCGTGGTGGTGATCCGCTCCTGCAGCGCGCCCATGTCGGTGGACAGTGTCGGCTGATAGCCCACCGCCGACGGGATGCGGCCGAGCAGCGCCGAAAGCTCGGAGCCGGCCTGGGTGAAGCGGAAGATGTTGTCGACGAAGAACAGCACGTCCTGCCCCTGGTCGCGGAAATATTCGGCGACCGTCAGCCCGGACAGCGCGACGCGGGCGCGGGCGCCCGGCGGCTCGTTCATCTGGCCGAACACTAGGGCGCACTTGGACCCTTCGGTCGAACCATTGTTCTTGGCCGGATCGACATTCACGCCGGATTCGATCATCTCGTGATAGAGATCGTTGCCCTCGCGGGTCCGCTCGCCGACGCCGGCGAACACCGAGTAACCGCCATGCGCCTTGGCGACGTTGTTGATCAGTTCCTGGATCAGCACGGTCTTGCCGACGCCGGCGCCGCCGAACAGGCCGATCTTGCCGCCTCGGGCATACGGTGCGAGCAGGTCGACGACCTTGATGCCGGTGACCAGGATCTGCGCCTCGGTCGACTGGTCGACATAGGACGGCGCGGGCTGGTGGATCGATCGCTTCTGCTGCGACTTCACCGGGCCGGCTTCGTCGACCGGCTCGCCGATGACATTCATGATCCGGCCGAGGGTCTCCTCGCCGACCGGCACCGAGATCGGCTCGCCGGTGTCGACGACTTCCTGGTCGCGGACCAGGCCTTCGGTGACATCCATCGCCACGGTGCGGACGGTGTTCTCGCCGAGATGCTGCGCGACCTCGAGAACCAGGCGGTTGCCATGGTTGTCGGTCTCGAGCGCATTCAGGATCGCCGGCAGATTCTCCGGGAACTGCACGTCGACGACGGCGCCCATGATCTGCGTGATGCGCCCGGTGACCCCGGGAAAGTTCTCTTTGGTCTTGCTCGTCTTTGCCATGACCTACCTCTGCTGGAGTCCGTTCAGAGCGCCTCGGCGCCCGAAATGATTTCGATGAGTTCCTTGGTGATTTGCGCCTGACGCGTCCGGTTGTAGTTCAGCGTCAGCGCATCGATCATTTCGCCGGCATTGCGGGTCGCGCTGTCCATTGCCGACATCTTCGCGCCCATCTCCGAGGCCGCGTTCTCCAGCAATGCCCGGAAAATCTGGACCGAAAGGTTGCGCGGCAACAGGTCGGCGAGAATCGCTTCCTCGTCCGGCTCGTATTCGTAGGCGGCGCCCTCGCCGGCCGATTCGGGATCCACCTTGATCTCGGCCGGGATGAGTTGCTGCGCCGTCGGCACCTGGCTGATCACCGACTTGAACTCGGCGTAATAGACGGTGCAGACGTCGAAAGCGCCCTCGGCGTAGAGGTCCAGAACCTTCTGGCCAACCTTGTCGGCATCGGTGAAAGCCAGCCGCTTGACGGCGCGCAGGTCGATCAACTCGATGATCTGCTTCGGGAAGCGCCGGCGAAGGATGTCATAGCCCTTCTTGCCGACGCAGAGGATCTTGACCGTCTTGCCTTCGCTCGTCAGGCGAACCGCATGGTCGCGCGCCAGACGGGCGATCGAGGAGTTGAACGCGCCGCAAAGCCCGCGCTCCGCCGTGCAGACGACCAGCAGGTGGACATCGTCACGGCCGGTACCGGACAGCAGCGCCGGCGCGTCGTCGCGGCCGGAGAAGGTCGTCGCCAGGTTGGCGAGCACCGCATTCATCCGCGACGAATACGGACGCGCCGCCTCGGCCGCGGCCTGCGCCCGGCGCAGCTTGGAAGCCGCCACCATCTGCATGGCTCGCGTGATCTTTTGCGTCGCCTTGACCGAGGCGATGCGATTGCGCAGTTCCTTGAGGCTAGCCATGGCTCAGAAGCCTGTCATCCGTTTGGGTTCAAGCCTCACACGAAAGCCTTGGCGAAGGCGTCAGCCGCCGCCCGCAGGCGCTCGGTCGAGCTGTCGTTCAGGGCCCCCTTCTCGCGAATCTCGTCGAGCAGGTCCTTGTGCTCGGTGCGCATCAGGGCGAGGAAGCCGGTCTCGAACTCGCCGACCTTGTTGACCGGCAGGGTGTCGAGATAACCGTTCACGCCGGTGAAGATCACGGCGACCTGCTCTTCGACCTTGAGCGGCGAGAACTGCGGCTGCTTGAGAAGCTCGGTCAGCCGGGCGCCACGATTGAGCAGCCGCTGGGTCGCGGCGTCGAGGTCCGAGCCGAACTGGGCGAAGGCCGCCATTTCACGATACTGGGCCAGTTCGCCCTTGATCGGTCCGGCGACCTGCTTCATCGCCTTGATCTGGGCGGCCGAGCCGACGCGGGACACCGAGAGGCCGACGTTCACCGCCGGGCGGATGCCCTGGTAGAACAGGTCGGTCTCGAGGAAGATCTGGCCGTCGGTGATCGAGATGACGTTGGTCGGGATATAGGCCGACACGTCGTTGGCCTGGGTTTCGATGATCGGCAGCGCCGTCAGCGAGCCCGAACCGTTTTCCTCGTTGAGCTTCGCGGCCCGCTCGAGCAGGCGCGAATGGAGGTAGAACACGTCGCCCGGATAGGCTTCACGGCCCGGCGGACGACGAAGCAGCAGCGACATCTGGCGATAGGCGACGGCCTGCTTGGACAGATCGTCATAGACGATTAGCGCATGCATGCCGTTGTCGCGGAAGAACTCGCCCATCGTGCAGCCGGTGAACGGCGCCAGATACTGGAGCGGCGCCGGCTCGGAGGCGGTCGCGGCGACGACGATCGAATATTCGAGCGCACCATTTTCCTCGAGAACCTTGACGAGCTGCGCGACGCTCGACCGCTTCTGGCCGATGGCGACATAGACGCAATAGAGCTTCTTCGACTCGTCGTCGGTGGCGTTGACCGATTTCTGGTTGAGGATCGCATCCATCGCGATGGCGGTCTTGCCGGTCTGGCGATCGCCGATGATCAGCTCGCGCTGGCCACGGCCGACCGGGATCAGCGCGTCGATCGCCTTGAGGCCGGTCTGCATCGGCTCATGCACCGAGCGGCGCGGAATGATGCCCGGCGCCTTGACGTCGACCCGCTTGCGCTCGCTCGATTCGATCGGCCCCTTGCCGTCGATCGGATTGCCGAGACCGTCGACGACGCGGCCGAGCAGGCCCTTGCCGACCGGCACCTCGACGATGGCGCCGGTCCGCTTGACCGTGTCGCCTTCCTTGATGTCCCGGTCGTCGCCGAAGATCACGACACCGACATTGTCGGTCTCGAGGTTCAGCGTCATGCCGCGGATGCCGCCGGGGAATTCGACCATCTCGCCCGCCTGGACGTTGTCGAGCCCGTAGATGCGGGCAATACCGTCACCGACCGACAGGACCTGTCCGACTTCGGAGACTTCCGCCTCCTTGCCGAAATTCTTGATCTGGTCCTTGAGGATCGCGGAGATTTCTGCGGCCCGGATTTCCATCAGCCGACCTCTTTCATAGCGAGCTTGAGTGAGCTGAGTTTTGTCCTCAGCGAAGAATCGATCATGCGGCTACCGACCTTGACGATCAGCCCGCCGATCAGCGCGGGATCGACACGGGCGTCGAGAGCGACGTCCTTGCCGAGAGAGTCTTTCAATGCGGCCTTGAGCGCCGACACCTGGGCGTCGGTCAACGGCTCGGCGCTGGTCACCTCCGCGGTCGTCTCGCCGCGGTGGGCCGCCATCATCCGGCGGAAGGCGGTGATGATGCCCGGCACGGCGAAAAGCCGCCGGTTCTTCGCCACCAACTGGAAGAAGTTCGCCACGAGTCCCTTGATCTCGGCTTTCTCGAGGACGGCGCTGACGCCGCGCAATTGCTCCTCGGCCGAATAGATCGGGCTGCGGATGAAGCTCTGCAGGTCGTCGCTCTGGTCGTGCATGGAGGCGAAACGCCCCACGTCCGCCTCGAGCTCGGCCAGTGCCTTGTCATCCTCGGCAAGCTCGAACAGAGCCGTCGCGTAGCGCTCTGCAAGCCCCGAAACGGGAGATGAATTGTCCGCCACCTGTTCCCAGTTCTCCGACGCGCGAGGCCTCTGAAGCGAAGCCTGGCTAATTTCTGTTCAAGGCCTTGAACGGATTGAGTTCTTGGAATGAGGTGACTTTCGCCACGTCAGACCCACCCCTTATTCGCCGGTTCGATTAGCATAGGCCCCTAGTCAGGGCAACATGGCCAGACGCCTAGAATCCGGTCGACTTGTCGCGGTGCAGCGAAAGTCGCCTCCTTTGCCTGCACCGGAGGCAAACCCGGGCGCGCCCGATCGCCTCGATCACATGAAGCTCTGCGGGTCGATATCGATCTGCACCCGCAGGTTCCCGCGCGGACGCGGTGCCGCCGCCAGCCAGTCGCGCAGGAACGTCTGGATATCCGTATTGCGCGGCGCCTGGACCAGCAGCCGGAACCGGTGCCGGCCGCGGATCACCGCCAGCGGCGCCTCCGCCGGCCCCAGCACCTGGATCGATTCGGCCCGTGGCTCGGCCCGCCGGAAGGCGCCCGCATAAGCCTGGGTTTCGCCGCGGTCGATACCGGAGATGACGATGCCGACCAGCCGGCCGAAGGGCGGCAGACCGGCCGCCCGCCGCGCCGCGATCTCGCTGGTGTAGAAGGCCTCGCGGTCGCCGGAGACGATCGCGCGGATGACCGGATGCTCGGGCGCATAGGTCTGGAGCAGCGCCCGGCTCGCCCCGCCGGCCCGCCCGGCCCGGCCGGTCACCTGGCTGAGGAGCTGGAAGGTCCGCTCCGCCGCCCGCATGTCGCCGAAGGCCAGGCCGAGGTCGCCGTCGACCACCCCGACCAGCGTCAGCAGCGGAAAATTGTGCCCCTTGGCGACCAGTTGGGTGCCGATGACGATATCGACCTCCCCCTTGGCGATCGCCTGCAGGTCGAGCCGCAGGCGCTGGATGCCGCCGGCCATGTCGCTCGACATGACGATGGTCCGCGCTTCTGGAAACCGCGCCGCGACCTCCTCGGCCAGCCGCTCCACCCCGGGACCGACCGCCACCAGACTCTCGGTATCGCCGCAGTTCGGACAATGGTCGGGCCGTGGCTCCGAGTGGCCGCAATGGTGGCAGAGCAGCGCCCCGCGAAACCGATGCTCGACCAGCCATGTCGAACAGTTCGGGCACTGGAAGCGATGACCGCAGGTCCGGCAGAGCGTCAGCGGCGCATAGCCCCGTCGGTTGAGAAAGAGCAGCGCCTGCTGCTTCTGCTCCAGCGTCTCGGCCACCGCCGCGACCAGCGGCGGCGACAGGAACCGCCCGCGCTCCGGCGGATTTGCCCGCATGTCGATGGACGCGATCTCCGGCAGCTTCGCCTCGGCGTAGCGATCCGACAGCACGATCCGCCGGTAGCGCCCCGAATCGGCGTTGACCCGGCTTTCGATCGACGGCGTTGCCGAGGACAGCACCAGCGGGAATCCGGCCAGCTTCCCCCGCACCACCGCCATGTCCCGCGCATTGTAGAAGACGCGATCCTCCTGCTTGTAGGCGAGGTCGTGCTCCTCGTCGACGACGATCAGGCCAAGCTCCCTGAACGGCAGGAACAGCGCCGACCGCGCCCCGATCACCGCCCGGATCGCGCCCGTCGCCACGCCGCGCCACACCCGGTCGCGCAGCCGCGGCGCGACCTCCGAATGCCATTCCGCCGGGGCGGTGCCGAAGCGTGCCGCGAAGCGTTCGAGGAAGGCCCCGGTCAGCGCGATCTCCGGGATCAGGATCAGCACCTGCCTGCCCGCGTCGAGCGCTGCCGCGACCGCCTCGAAATAGACCTCGGTCTTGCCCGAGCCGGTAATGCCGTCGAGCAGCGTCACCGAGAAGCCGCCATCGGCGACCGCCTTGCGCAATGCGTCCGCCGCCGCCTGCTGCTCGGTATTCAGTACCGGCACCGCGTGATGGGTGTCGGGCGGCTGCGCCACCGGCCGCGCCGGCATCGCGACCGCCGCCAGCGTCCCCGCCTCGACCAGCCCGGCGACCACACCGGTGCTGACCGACGCCGCGGCGGCCAGGCCCGATTTCGACCACGCCCCGCCATCCTCCAGAACCGAAAGCACCCGCTGCCGCGCCGCCGTCATCCGCTCCGGCGGCGGCCCGGCAAGCCGCACCCCGACGATCGGCGGCTCCGGCTCCAGCCCGCCGCGCGCCCGCAGCACCATGCGCAGCACCATGCCCCGCGTCGTCAGCGTGTAGTCGGCGATCCAGTCGACAAAGGCGCGCAGGTCCTTGAGCAGCGGTGGCGCGTCGAGTTTCTCGACGATCGGCCGAAGCCGGTTATGCCCGATCTCCGCGTCCGGCGGATCGTCCCAGACGACGCCGATCACGTCGCGGGTGCCAAGCGGCACCGCGACGATATCGCCGGGCGCGACCGTCAACTCGGCCGGAACGCCATAGCTGTAGGTCCCGGCAACGGCGACGGGCAGGAGGACGGAAACCGTCTGCGCGGCAGGCACCTTTTCTCCGAATCTTCGATTGTCGGGCTCGATTCCCACGCCGACGATGACCGCCCGGCCCTTGAAAGAAAAGCCCGAACGGTCAAACCACGGCGCGCTGCCTATCGACCGCTCTCCTGGATCAGCCTGGCCGAGACCGGGGAGCGCTCGAGACTTCGCCCGATTCGTTCCCGCCAGCGAGGACCCCGCTCCATCGCATCCTCGAAAGCCGCCGAAAGATCGCTCGGCCGGTCCTCGGCGAGAATCGCGATGAGGAGTTCCGCCTGCATAAGATCCTTGGTCGCCTTGGCGCGGTCGGGACCATTGCGGCGCCGGTCCGAGACAATCAGCTTGTGGATGGCGAAGCGCTCTGGCCGCGGCACCCGAACGAGGATGCCGTCGCGATAGACGGCTGCGGCGGGAATCGGTTCGGCGATAAGGTAATTGAGATGGTGCAACGATTGCGCGCTGACACCGAGCGCCGCCAGGTCGCGAATTCCCTCGCTTTCCTGAAATGATGGCGTCAGGAATTCGATCAGCGATTCGCCATTGCGCTGCTTCCAGCGCCAAACCTTGCCGCGATCCAGGCTCGGCACCGAAGTGAACTCGAAATCACCGAGAACCTCGTCAAGCGATTGCAGAACGGTGTCGTCCAGCGCGAGCGACAGCTTCTCGAAGCTCGCGATGTCGATGTCATTCGTCGTCGCCGCCTGATCGAGGGAAAGGCGCAATCCAAGTTCCCCCTCGTAGACGCGGAAAGCAACGGTGCCGACCAGCACACCGCCAAGACGAAAAACGCCGACCTTTGCCAGAGCGGCGACGAGACTTCCCGTCTTGCCATCCATGCCCAGGAAGCGCTCGCCGCGCAGGAGTCGCACCAGCCGCGCTCGCTCGGCCCGTCGCGAACTTTCTGCCTGCTTCAAGATCGCGGATTGCTGGATGCGGACGCGCAGCGCATCGGAATCCTCGCCGAGGTAGCGCTCCTTCATGTCGGAGCCAATCCGGTAGCGATCGTACCAATAGGTTCGCCCGCCGCGGATCCGGGATGTCGGCTTCCCCCGGATATCGGAAACGGCGTCGTCGAGGAGCAGCGAGACCAGATCGTGGTAGGCGGCCTGCGCTGTTAATGAATGTCGGCGAACGATTTCGGCCAAGGCTTTTTTGCCACGCAATAATATTGTTGCGTGGCAAGCTTATCAACATCGGCTTGCCACGCAAATATTTTTTTGCGTGGCAAAGATCTGAATCCCCGACGATCGCGCACCGCCACCTACGCGCGGGCCGCCGGCGGCATGTCGGTGAACAGGTCGCGGGGCGGCTTCTTGAGCCAGGCGGCGATGATCGCCTGCTCCTTCTCCGGCACCGGCGCTTTCTCGTCGATCCAGCTGTTGAGGATCTCGCCGGAGGTGCCGAGCGCATTGGCCAGTGCCGGCTTTTCCTTGGTCACCATGAATTCCTTCACCCGGTAGGCCCAGCGCTCCGGCCCGCCCTGCGGGCTGGCCGAGAACCAGTTGCGGCCGGCCGTCTGGATGGTGTCGAGCGCCTGTTCGGCGAGCAGACCGGAGACGATGCCGAGGAAGGAGACGAAGAATGGACTGAGCGCCGCGCCGGATCCGGTATCGGCCGGCGTCGATACGATCAGCACGCCTGCCTTGGCCAGGATATAGACCGACAACGCCGTGATCGCCCCGAGGAAGGGCCGGAAGACGTAGTAACCGACCCGCTTGACGATGCTGAGGCGCGTCGCCTCGCGGTCTCTTCGTCGGTCGAAATAGAGTCGCGTCAGGTGGATCGTCCCGCCGAGCGCCCCCATCGACAGCACGAGGATCACCGTCAGCACCTCCGGCGGCAGCGACGAGAGGTCGGGCACGATGCCGAAGATCTCGTCGTCATTCTCCTCGATATTCCGGAAGAATTTCAGAGCGCTGATGAAATCGCCGACGATCGGGTCGAGCGGCTTGGTCTGGAAGACGAGGACGTGGCCGAGCTGTTCGGTCGCCGTCGTCAGCCGGGTATCGAGGACGTTGATTTCAGCCTGCTTGAGATCGATGAGCTTGCCGAAGGCGATGACGTCCTCCTGGGAGCTCTCGTCGTCCTGGCGCATGTTGTGGAGTTTCTTGTTCATCTCCTCGAGATCGTAGCGCGCCGTCCACAGCCGTCCCTCGACATCGTCGACCAGCCGCTCGGCCTTGATCCAGTTCGTATAGATCTGCGCGACCGCCCACAGCGGCAGCGACTTGCCCTCCTCGGCCCGGTAGGCGCGGATCGAGTATTGCAGCTGGTGGGCGCCGAGCGACAGCACGACGAGCGAGACGAACACGACGTAGAGAAGCACCAGCCACAGCCCGGCATGGCCGAGGCCGATCCCGGCAAAGACCGAGCCCGGCGCCCGCTCCTCGGGGCGCGGCTCAGGCGGCGGAGGCGCCGTCGGGTCTGCTGTGTCGTCAGGTCCACGATCGGTCATGTCGCTACCGATGTCTGAGGTCTGCCGAGGTCACGGCCCGGATGGTAGACTGTACCGGGAATTGCGCAGGATTTGAACCACACGCCGATTACGGTGGTTAAGCCGCCGTTTCTGCCGGGAGATTAAGCCATTACTTTCCCCGGTCGCTGCGATATCAGATGATCCTGCTTAATGCCGGGGGGCATCGTTTCGTGAATCCAGATCTTTCGCCGCGCCGGGAGGCATCGCTCGAGTGGTGGTTCGTCCACGGGCATGTGACAAGCGCGACCGTCGGACGCCGGCAGTTCATGTTGTCCGTCTTCCGGCAGTCCCCGCGTCCGGAGGATGCCGACGGCCACATGCTGCTGCTGTCGGTCTACGACGAGGCCACCGGCAGGCACACCGCCACCAGCCACGTCTCGCCGGAACTCGTCGATCATTTCGTCGCGACCGCCGGTGATGAACTGGAAGAGGCCGGTGTCGATCCGAACCTGATCGCCGCCTACACCGCCGAGATCGCCCGCGACGGCGTCCCGTCGCCGATCCGGTTGTTGCCGGACCCGGTCGCCATCGCCGCGGACCCGCTGCGCCTGTCATGGGGCGACCTGTCGCTGGCCCATCGGGGCGACGACCTGACGTTGGGTTTCCGCATGCCGGATACCGGCACGCTCTGCGACCTGCGCCTGACGCCTGAAGCCGCCTGGCTGCGCGAGCCCGAAGGCGACGGCCCCCGTCCCTTCGGCGCGATGGCCTATGAGAGCTGCCCGCGCCTTAGCCTGACCGGCGTGGTCGATGGCGCCGCCGTCACCGGCGAGGCCTGGATCGACCATCAGTGGGGCGACTATGGCTGGCTGAAGACCCGCGACGACGGCGGCGACATCCTCGGCTGGGACTGGCTCGGCATCAACCTCGCCGATGGCGCCGACCTGATGATAGGCGTCCGCCGCAACATGCGCACCATGGAACCGGTCAGCCGCTTTGCCGTGCTCTATGCCCCCGGCGCGCCGCCACGGATGGTCGACGATGTCGACCTGACCGAGCGGCGTCGGTGGCTGAGCCGGCGATCGATGATCGACTACCCGGTCGAATGGGACATCGCCATTCCGTCGCTCGGCGTCGACCTCGTCTTTAGCCCGGCAATCGACGACCAGGAGATTCCGGTCTTCGGCGTCATCAACGGCATCTGGGAGGGTGTCGGCCGTGTCGAAGGCACCGTCGGCGGCAAGCCCGCCACCGGCCGCGCCCGGCTCGAACTCAACGGCTACGGCTTCGCCCTCGACACCGAGGCGTGGCAGCGCCGCTGGGTCGACCGCATCGACGACACCCTGCGCACCTTCCTCCCCGAACGCCTCGACGACCGCCAGCTCGCCGCCTATGTCGGCGCGCCGCGCTGGTCCTTCGACTGCGGCGCGCAGACCGAGATGCTGGCCACCCCGGTCTGGGACCTGATCGGTCGCGGCGGCAAGCACTGGCGTCCGGTCTACGGGCTGATCCTGCTCGATGCGCTGGGCATCGACGTCGCGCCCTACGAGACCCTGATCTCGGTAATTCCCGAATTCGTTCATAACGGCTCGGTCATCGTCGACGATATCGAGGACGGGTCCGAGACCCGGCGCGGCGAGGCGACCATCCACCGTCGCTACGGGCTGCCGACCGCGATCAACGCCGGCAACCAGCTCTACTTCCTCCCCCTGCTCGCCCTGTCGGAGCACCCGGAGCTGACGCCGGCACAGCGCGACGAGATCTACCGGGTCATTGTCACGATGTTCGTCCAGGCCCATCTCGGCCAGGCCCAGGACCTCCACTGGTCGCGCCCCGGCCATCCGCGCGGCGACGCCTTCTGGCGGTCGGAAGACCTCGCCGGCCAGATCCTCCAGGCCCATGCCTACAAGACCGCCGCGGCCGTCCGCGTCATCTCCGAGATCGTCTGCATCATCGCCGACGCGGACCCGGCGCTGCGCGCCGCCTGCACCCGCTTCGGCGAGAGCTGGGGCGTCGCCTTCCAGGTGGTCGACGACGTCAACAATTTCACGAAGGCGCCGCGCTGGGGCAAGGTGCGCGGCGAGGATATCGCCGCCGGCAAGGCGAGTTACGTCACCCACAAGGCGATCGCTCGCCTCGACGGCGACGACCGGGCGCGACTGATCGCCATCCTCGACGACACGGACCTGAGAATGTCCGAGGCAGGCCTCGCCGAGGGCATTGCACTGGTCGAGCGATCCGGCGCGCTCGAGGCGGCCCGCGCCGACGCCAAGGCGCTGGTCGAGGCCGACTGGCCGTCTTTCGCCGCCGCGCTGCCGCCGACCCAGTCGAAGATCATGCTGCGCATCTTCGTCACCAATCTGCTCAGCCTGCCCTTCGAGATGTAGCTGGGCTCAGCCGACGAAGGCGATCAGCCGGCCGCAGAACAGCACCCCGGTCCACAGCACCAGCGACGCCGCCCCGCCGATAATCAGCACGCGGTCGGCCTCCGCCCGATGCAGGGATCGCCGCCTGAGCAATGTCGCATTGGCCAGCGCCAGAACCAGCAGCGCCATCTTGAGCTGGAAGACCGGGTTGCCGGCATAGTCGTGCGGCTTGACCGAGAAAAGCAGCAGCCCGGCGGCGACTGCCAGCAGGATGCCGGTGACGGTGAAGGGGATCAGGAAGCGCGCCACCGTCGACAGCGGCACCGATCGCCCGATCCCGAAGATCCGCGCGTCGAGCACGATGATGGTGCCGACCGCCAGCGACACGCCGAGAATGTGCGTGGCGTTGATGAGCGGGTAGACCCAGCGCGACCCGCGGATGAAGGCGGCGATGTCGGACGATCCGATCGCCACCAGCAGGCTTTCCATGCCGCCGAGGCTACGAGCCGACGCGGTCGGGGTAAACGTCGTAATTGACGCCGTCGATGGTCAGCCGTTCGGCCTTCATCTTCAACTCGTCCGGATCCGCCGAGCGCTGGCCGAGCGCGATCACCTCGTCGCCGACGGCCGCGACACCCTCGACGAAACCCGCCGCCGCGGTGCGCGACGGCGGCGCCAGGTCGACATGCCAGAGCTCGCCCTCCGCCATCACCTTCAGCGTCGCATGCGGGTTGCCGAGGTAGATTTCTTCGATCGTCCCTTCGAGCACGAAGTCGCCATCGTCCGTCCAGAACCACCCGTGATGGGCAAGCGCAGCGCCACCGGCGGCGGCAAGCGCCACGACGGCCAGGACCGTTGTCGAAAGGGTCTTCATCGCGGGGTCTCCTTGTTTCGCCGGCCTGCCCGGCCTTGTCACAACTTGGGCCACCGCCGCCGATCGGCAACCCCCGCCCCGTCACGGACCGCAGGCCCGCAGTGTGACCGGCTTCGCTTGCCCAGACCACCGACTTCAAGGTTGGATAACCCGGTCGCGAGGTGGCAAGCGGCGAGGCGGTGGGGGAGGCAGTCATGACAAAGCCGATCCAGGAGGTGCTGGACGCATTCGAGCCTGCGCTGGCGGCGCCGGTTCCCGACTACGACACCCTGATCGGCCTGTTCCGTGCGCTGGTGGTGCCCGCCGACGTGACGGCCGGCGACCTGACCCGGCTCTATACCGTCTGCTACCGCCTCCTCGGCATCGCGACGGCCGGCCCGCCTGTCCCGCTCGAGCCCCACCTGTCCGAATGGCGCGCCGGACACCTTGTCGCCGTCGCCGCCGACGTCGTCGAGCGGACGATGGTCGATCGCAACGCCACGACCCGCGCCTGGATCGCCCGCCGGATCGAGCGGTTGCGCGCCCGCGGCCGGCCGATTCCGGAAGGTCTCGACGACAGCCAGCTACCGCCGCGCCTCGTCATCCCCTTCGACGCGCGGACTGCGGCCGAGCGCATCCGGCCCTATCTCGACCGCCAGGAAGCAAACCTCGCCACGGAGCCCGCCGGCCACTTCAAGTTCTGCTGGGACGTCGCGCGCCTCGGCTATCCGGTGTTCCAGCCGATTGTCCATTGCTGGGCCGAGGGGCTCGAGGCGCGGGGGATCGGCGTCCCCGGCACGGTCGCGGCCATCGGCACGGCGGGCATCCTGCTTGACCGGGCCGAAAAGGCCGAGCCGCTGTCATGGTCCGAATGCCAGCGCGATGTGCTGCCGCTGCTCGACGATCCCCACCCGATGGTGGCGGCGGGGGCCGGTCGCTGGCTCGGTGCCTTATGCGCGGCCGGCGTTCTCGGCTATCCCGACGCGCCGGACCTCGCCACGCTGCTGAACCGTCTCGCCGAACACCCGGTCAACCGCGCAGCGATCGCCGGCGGCTTTGTCAACGGCTTCGACACGTCGGGCCGGGGCCTCGCCTCCCTAACCGACGACGGGAGACTTGCGGCGGCCGGCTTCGATCTCGACGACTGGATCGTCGCCTGCCTGGCACCCGACGACACGCCCCCCTACATCCCCAACGCCCAGGCGCTGTGGTTCCACGTCCACGAGCACTACGCCGCCGATCCGGCGTTCGTCGCCCGGCTCATCGACCATGGCCACGCCTGGATTGCGATGATGTGCGCCACCGAGATCGACGATCCCGTCGAGGGCATGGGCCCGGTGCTCGAACGCCTGGCCGCCGACCCGGCCCCGGACGTCGCCGGGACCGCGCGCCGGCACCTCGCCCGTCATTACTGATGGCGCGGAAACCAGCGGACGCGCGTCGCGTCGATCGGCCCGTGAAACCAGGCGGTCTACTGGATGGTAAGGTAGGGAACGGCCAGGACGGCGGTTGCGATCAGCGTTGCGACAACGAAGCCGCAAAGTCTCAGGAAAATACTGCGCATTTGCCCCCTCGTGTCGGGCTTCGGCCGTGCCGGCCCGACAATCCGTTCCACCGGCTTGTTGATTCGCCGGGCCCGCTATTCGCGCGGGCGGGAGGCTCATACCACACGCCGGACTCGCCGCAACGCCCCCGGACGCAAGTTCGTCGCAGCGTGACCTTTTTGCCGATTCGGCCGGACGCAGCGCCTCAGCGTTGCAGCACACTCCGGATACCGGCTCGGGCCAGGAAGAAGACGCCGCCAAGGGCGAGAAGCATCGGCAGGCCGGTGAAGACGGTTGTGAGCAAGACCATGTTCGCGCCGTTCGCCGCATGCTGGGCAAGCGACGAGGTGCACGCGACACTCTCCCCGCTTTGCGTGCAGCCGCCAAAGGCCGTCGCCGCGGCGAGAGCGACGATGCTGCCGGCGACCACCGCCAGCGCGACATAGCAGACGATGCGGAAAATCTTGCCCGCCATCAGAACAGCCCCTCGACATTCCCGTCCGCGTCGAGGCGGATCGCTTCCGCCGCCGGGCGGCGCGGCAGGCCGGGCATGGTCATGATCGTCCCGCAGATGACGACTATGAAGCCGGCCCCGGCCGACAGCCGCACCTCGCGGATCGGCACCGCATGGTTCGACGGCGCCCCCATCAGCGCCGGATCGGCCGAGAAGGAATACTGCGTCTTGGCCATGCACACCGGCAGGTCGCCATGGCCCGCCGCCTCGAAACGGGCGAGCCGGTCGCGGATCGCCTTGTCGGCGACCACCTCGCTCGCCCCGTAGAGGCTGACGGCGACGGTCGAGATCTTGTCGAGGAGCCGCATGCCGTCCGGATAGAGCGGCGCGAAATCGGCCGCGCCGGAATCCGCCAGCCCGACCACCGCCTCGGCCAGTGCCTCGGCGCCCTTGCCGCCATCGGCGAAGTGGGTGCAGACGATCGCCGTCGTGCCTTCGGCCTCGGCCGCCGCCTCGACGGCGCGGATTTCCGCCTCGGTATCGGCGGCGAAGCGGTTGATCGCCACCACCACCGGCACGCCGTAGCGTTTCACGTTCTGCAGGTGGCGGGCGAGGTTGACCGCCCCGCGCGTCACTGCCGCCGCGTCCTCGCTGCCGAGGTCGCCACGCGCCACGCCGCCATGCATCTTCAGCGCCCGCACCGTCGCCACCACCACCGCCGCGTCGGGCCGCAGCCCCGCCTTGCGGCACTTGATGTCGAAGAATTTCTCCGCCCCGAGATCGGCGCCGAAGCCCGCCTCGGTCACCACATAGTCGCCGAGCTTGAGCCCGGCCCGCGTCGCCGCCACCGAGTTGCAGCCATGGGCGATGTTGGCGAAGGGCCCGCCATGGACGAAGGCCG
Source organism: Bauldia litoralis (assembly GCF_900104485.1). Lineage (GTDB taxonomy): Bacteria > Pseudomonadota > Alphaproteobacteria > Rhizobiales > Kaistiaceae > Bauldia > Bauldia litoralis. The sequence continues at coordinate 367,711 of NZ_FMXQ01000001.1, forward strand.
GGTTGCCTTCCAGCGTCTGCACCAGGTTCGGCGCCAGCGCGTCCTTGAGCAGCACCGCCATGGCGCCGTCGGCCTTGAGATCCTTCGCCGTCACCGGTTCGCCGTCGCGGGTCTCGGCAACGACGATCCGCCCCAGTCGCGCCACCAGGTCGTCGAGGTCGGTGGCGAGGCAGAAGATCGCCATCACCTCCGACGCCACGACAATGTCGAAGCCGTCCTCGCGCGGAAACCCGTTGGCGATGCCGCCGAGCGACGAGACGATGCCGCGCAGCGCCCGGTCGTTCATGTCGACCACCCGCCGCCAGGTCACCCGCCGCGCATCGATGTCGAGCGCGTTGCCCCAGTAGATGTGGTTGTCGACCATCGCGGCGAGCAAGTTGTTGGCGGCGGCGATCGCCGCGAAGTCGCCGGTGAAGTGGAGGTTGATCTCCTCCATCGGGATGACCTGCGCATGGCCGCCGCCGGCCGCCCCGCCCTTCATCCCGAAGCAAGGCCCGAGCGAGGGTTCCCGCAGGCAGATCACCGCCTTCTTGCCGATCCGGTTCAGCGCGTCGCCGAGCCCGACGGTGGTCGTCGTCTTGCCCTCGCCGGCCGGCGTCGGCGAGATCGCCGTGACCAGCACCAGCTTGCCCTGCGGCCGATCGAGCCCGGTCAGCCATGGCAGCGCGATCTTGGCCTTGTGCGGCCCGTAGGCGAACACCGCCTCCGCCGGAATGCCGAGCCCGGCCGCCACGTCGGCAATCGGCCGTGGCTTCGCCGCGCGGGCGATCTCGATATCGGTCGGCATGTCAGTCCCCCCGGATGGCGTGATGGCGCGACCATGAAGCCCCCGGCAGGCCTTGCCAAGCCCGCCGGAGCCGTGCCGAGGCCAATTCCGGACGTGTTTCCACAGCGCACCGGGCCGCCGGCGCACTTCGCCCTGCCCGACCGATGACGCCCGGCGCGACACCGGCATCATCCTTTCCGGTTGACGACCGGCGGCGGTGTGCCGAAGTTGAGGTCGCAGATTCTGGAGCAGACATGACCATTTTTCGCGAAGCCGACCGCCCCCTGACCGACGACGAGATCGGCGACTGGCTGCGCGACCTGCGCGGCAAGCCCTATTCGATCGAATCCGGCTTTGACGTCACGTCGGTCTTCAGGGCGCGTCTCGGCGCCGCCGACACCTTCTATTTCGCCGGCGTCAATGTCGAGAATCCGGATCACCGGGTCAGCACCCATGGCGAGGAGGGCGCGATCGCCGCGATGGTCGTAGCGCTCGGCAGGAAGGCCGAGTTGGTCGAGGGCTGGGTGATGGGCGCGCCGCGCGGCCTGGAAAAGGGCACCGACAATCCGCTCGGCAATGTCGAGGTCTCCTGCTGCGGCAAATGCCGCCAGCAGATTGCCAATTTCGCCAGCGAGGACGTCGTCATCCACTCGGTCGCCCTGAACGGATCGGCCTCGACCACCACCATGGGCCGCTACCTCCCCGACCAGTTCAGCTTCCGCCAGTTCCGCCCCGCGGCCGCCGAGGACGACGCGACACTGCCGCCGGCCCCGACCGCTGCCGAGATCGAGCAACGGCTGGTCCGCACCGGCCTGGCGCCGACATCCGCCGAAATCTTCGATTGGCTCCGGTCGCTGGAATCGGCCAATGCCGCGTCCGGCACCTCGGACGCCGTCGTCCTCAAGCTGACGGACGGCACGCTGGTCGCCGGCGTCAAGATCGAGGAAGCCGCCTTCCAGGACGTCAACGCCATCCAGTGCGCCGCCGCCATCGCCAACGCCGCCTTCGGCCGGATCACCGTTACCGAAATGTGGTCCTTCTCCCAAGGCTACCCGGGGGACCCCGACGATGCCTTCGTGACACCACAGCTATCGGCCCTGCAAACCCTGCTGGAATTCGCGGAAGACCCCGACATGCCGATTCACCTGTTCAACAAGGCCGGACAGCAGCGCGACACGACCCTCGCCGAGGCAGCGCACAAGGCCCTGACGCCCACCTGATCGCGCCTCCGCCCAGGCGATTGCCAGTTCCGCGCCATCACGGCCCACCCGCTCATCCCCGCGCAAGCGGGGATCCCGTTTCCGCCGCTCCAGAACCGACCCACCGTCATGGCCGGGCTTGGTCCGGCCATCCACGTCATGACGGGCATGCCAACGCCACACGCTCTCGGAAGCGGCACCGCGATGGCATGGATGCCCGGGTCAAGCCCGGGCATGACGGGGGTGTGTGCCCGATCGAAAGCGGGTCGTTGCGCACACCCCGCCATCCTGAGGCGCTCGATCGCCCAGGCGATCGGGCCTCGAAGGACGCTAGACCGCGCGACCGCCGCTCCACCTCGTCGCATGGTGAAGTCCACCAACGTCGCCCTGGCTTATCCTCCCCCGTTTACGGGGGAGGGGGACCATGCGCAGCATGGTGGAGGGGGCGCACGCCCCTCCCCGCGCGAAGATCCATCACAACATCAGCAGCGCCACGCCTACTCCGCCGCCTCCCGCCGCTCCACGCCCCGCCTCTCGCCCAGCCGGTCCTTCACCAACCGCCCGCCGATCATCACCGCTTCGATCCGGTCAAAATCCTGGAGCACCCGGATGTCGGCCAGCGGGTCGCCGTCGACGATCAGCAGGTCGGCCAGATACCCTTCGCGGATCTGGCCAAGATCCTCGCCGCGCTGCATCAGTGCGCCGCCGTGCTTCGTCGCCGCGACCAGCGTTTCCATCGGCGAGAAGCCGACGAAGTCGACGAAGTGTTCGAGGTCGCGGGCGTTGGTCCCCATCGGGTTGGTGACGAAGGCGCCGTAATCGCCGCCCGGCAGGACGCGGACGCCGCGCTTGTGGAGATCGCGCATGCAGGCCCGCGTCGTCTCCAGTTCCTGCTCGAGGCTGGCATAGCGCGACGCCGGCCACTTGAAGCCGTAGTCGGCGGCCTCGCGCAGCATGGTCAGCGGCAGGCCAAGCGCCGGTGCGACAAAGACGCGATCCTTCGCGGCCTCCAGCATGTCGCGCGCCTCCTCGTCGGCATGGACTGCGTGGTAGATCACCTGCACCCCCTGCCGGACGCACATCTTGACGCCCTCGGAACTGGTGCAGTGGGCCGAGACCATCAGCCCGCGCGGGCGCGCCACCGCGACCACCGCCGCGACCTCTTCCTCGGCGATCACCGTCGTCTGGTCGTCGGCATGCATGTGGCCCCAGTCGCGGTCGCCGGAAACGTTGACCTTGAGGTTGTCGACGCCGTCGCGGGCGGCCAGCCGCGCCGCCTTGGTGAACTCGTCCGCGCCGTCGGCGGTGATCGCGAAGGCAAGGCTGCGGGGAAGCTGCAGGTAGTTGGTGTCGATGTCGCCGAGGTTGCCCGAGGGCGAGATCTCCTGGCTGGCAGCGCGGATGCGCGGGCCGGCAAACAGGCCGGCGGCAATCGCGTTGCGCACCGCGACGTCGAGCCGGGGCTTGGCGGCGGCGGCGCTGTAGAGGCTGGTGAAGCCGCGCTCCATCAGCATCTGCGCGTTGGCGAGCGAGATCAGCGCGTGGTCCTCCGGCTGGATCGCCACCACCGCCTCCATCGAGACGATATCGTTGAAGGAGATATGGCAATGCGCCTCGGTCAACCCGGGCATCACCGTGCGGCCCGTGCAGTCGATGACGGTTGCGTCGGCAGAAGCGCCTCGAGTCGGACCGGCGCTAGCGCCATCCTGTCGCGTCACCGCGACGATGCGCTCGTCGACGATGTCGATCGTGGCCAGGAACGGGTCGACGCCGCTGCCGTCGATCACCCTTGCATTGACCATCGAGATTGTCGTCATCGTTTCCTCCCCGGCATTTTTCGCGTGAAACCTCCCATGGCCCCGGTCGATTGGGAAGGGCCGCGCCACGGTTGCGACTGGCGCCAATGTTAACCCCCCGTTAACCGGACTGGCGCGGGTATGATGGCATGGTGAAAGCGAAACCCACCGACGCCCCCCTCGTCATTGCCCGGCCCGACCTGATGAAGGCGGTCGAGCGCTGGCGGCGGCATCTGGCCCAGGAGCGCCGGCTGGCGGCGAATACCGTCGAGGCCTATGCCCGCGACGTCGACCAGTTCCTCCGCTTCCTCACCGGCCACCTCGGCGAACCGCCGAAGCTCGCCGACCTTGCCGACATGCGGGTCTCCGACATCCGCGCCTTCCTCGCCGCCCGCCGCAACGGCGGCGCCGGGTCGCGGACGGTGGCGCGTGGCATCGCCGGGGTGCGATCGCTGATCCGGTTCCTCGAGCGGGACGGGACAGCCACGGGCGCGCCGTTCCGCGCCGTCCGCCCACCCGCCCAGAAGCGTTCGCTGCCCCGTCCGCTGCCGCCCGAGGCCGCTTCAAAGGTCGTTTCGCTCGACCAGGCGCTCGACGAGGAGCCCTGGATCGCGGCGCGAAACACCGCGATTTTCGCCCTGCTTTACGGCGGCGGCCTGCGTATCTCGGAAGCGTTGGCGCTGAAACGGTCCGAGGCGCCGCGAAACGCCAATGAGGCACTGCGCATCACCGGCAAGGGCGGCAAGCAGCGGATCGTCCCGGTCCTGCCCGCCATCTCGGCCGCCGTCGCGCACTATCTCCGGCTCTGTCCGTACACGCCCGGCCCCGATTCACCACTGTTTCTCGGCGCCCGCGGCGGCCCGCTCAACCCGCGCATGGTCCAGCGCGCCATGGAGAAATTGCGGTCAGCCCTGAACCTTCCCGACACCGCCACGCCGCATGCGCTGCGCCATTCCTTCGCCACGCATATCCTCGCAAGCGGCGGAGATTTAAGGGGAATCCAGGAACTCCTCGGCCACGCCAGCCTGTCGACAACCCAGGTCTATACCGAGGTCGACACCGACCGCCTGATGGCCGCCTTCACCGCCGCCCATCCCCGGGCGTGACAGGGTTGGGACACCGGTCCGTTTCACTGAACAGCCGATGAACCGCCGCTTCAGGCCCGCTTCACCGCGTGAATCCTAGAGTGCGGGCGAATGAAGGCGCCCTCCCTCGCCTCCATTCTCTCTCCTCCCTGACCCAAACTCCGGGCCCGCCCTAACCGGCGGGCCCTTTTTTGGACTGGCGTCGGCCGCCGGTCGTGGTAGACAGACGCCATGATGACGGCCCCGAAAACCCTTTGGCTTATTTGCCTTCGCGCCACGCGCGACGGGACCGGCGTCTGACCCCAGGGACGACCGGCCGGCGCGCGAAAGGTTTCGCGCCGGGCCTCACGATCACCGCCGCGATTGCCCGAACCGCCGACCGCAACGGAAGCGATCGCGATGGCCATCAACACACCGACGCCCACCCCGGCAAGCGCCGCCACCGAGGCGCCGCCCCTGCCGCTCACCACGCCGGCGCCAACCCAGTCCTACGTGCGGATGGGGTATGTCTTCGCCGCGGTCGGGGCGCTGCTCTTCTCGACCAAGGCGGTCATCATCAAGCTCGCCTACGCCGAGACCATCGACGCCGAGACGCTGCTCGCCCTGCGCATGGCTTTTGCGCTTCCGTTCTATATCGGGATTGGCGGGCTCTCGATCCGCGACCGGAAGCGGAGCGGCCAGGCCCTGCCGCCGGCGCGGCAGGTGGCCGGGGCAGCGGCGGTCGGGCTGCTCGGCTACTGGTTCGCCAGCTACACGGACTTCCTCGGTCTCGAATACATTTCCGCCCAGTTCGAACGACTGATCCTGTTCACCTATCCGCTGTTCGTCGTGATCTTCGGGGCAATGTTCTTCCGCCAGCCGATCCGGCTCAGGGCAGTTGCCGCGATCGGCATCAGCTACGCTGGCCTGGCGGTGATCTTCAGCGAGAAGGTCTCGACCTTCGGCCATGACGCGACCCTCGGCGCCGGTCTGGTGCTGGCCGCCGCGATCTCGTTCGCGCTCTATCAACTTCTCGCCAAGGACCTGATCGCCACGATCGGCCCGCGTCTGTTCACCTGCATCGCGATGAGCGGCGCGGCGGTCGGCGCGTTTGCCCAGTTCCTGTTCACCCACGCTCCCGCCGACCTGATTGTCACGCCGACCCTCTATGCCTATGCCTTGCTCATCGCCATCGGAGCGACCGTCCTGCCGTCCTTTTTCCTCAACGCCGCGCTGCACCGCATCTCCGCCCAGGCAAACGCGACAATCGGGACATTGTCACCGGTGATGACGATCCTGCTCGCGGTGCTGATCCTCGGCGAGAAGCTGACGCTGATCGATGTGGCCGGGACCGCCCTGGTTCTCGCCGGTGTTGGGTGGTTCACCCTTGCCGACCAGGCGGCGCGGCGTCGTGCCGGAGCCTGATCGCGCGGTTGTGATGATACGAGGCTTCCCGCCTGAACCGATCAGGCATACGCTGCCTGGGCGTCGGCAACGGTCGGCGCATCAACACCGGAGGACCTGATGAAAATCGTATCCACCTCCGTAACCGCGCTCACCGCCTTCGGCATCATCGCCGGCGCCAGCGTCGCCGCCTCGGCCTGTGAATGGCACAAGAGCCATGTCACCGCAGCGGCAAGGCCGGCCCCGGTCAAGGAGGAGGTCGCCGCCCCTGCGACCACCATCGATCCGATGCAGATTGCCGATATGGGAGGCGAGGCGCTCGTGCCCCGCAAGCCCGAAGTAGAAGCTCTCGAAGCCGCAGCGAAGTAACTACGACCTGGCACCATGGTAACGTTTGGAAGCGTCGGCGGCAAAGCCGGCGCTTCTGACGTTTCGGTGAACCGCCCGCCCCGTCGGTCACGGGCCCGAGAGTCCGGCCGCAGGGATGCGGCACCGGTCGACGCCATCCCCGCACAAGGGACCACTGGAAAGCCGCGAGCCGGATGCCGACGACATCCGCGCTCTTGAGCAGAGCGACCACGACCTGCCCCACGACATCATCTACTCGCTGCGCAATTCGATGGTGTCGGACGCCTGTCGCCGCATCCACGGCCTGCTCACCCTGACCCTCCTGGCGCCGAGGCTACGCGAGCAACTTGAGAGTGGCCGCCTGCCGCCGCCAACCGTTCAGATGTGGATCGGCTTGAACCAGGCGGCGAGCGCCGCTTCTTTGACCGCTTCCGACAGCGTCGGATGGGCGTGGCAGGTGCGGGCGAGATCCTCGGCCGCGCCGGCGAATTCCATCAACACCGCCGCCTCGGCAATCAGTTCGCCAGCAAAGGGGCCGACGATGTGGACGCCGAGCACCTTGTCGGTCTTGGCGTCGGCGAGCACCTTGACGAAGCCGTCCTTCTCCAGCATGGCCCGGGCGCGGGCATTGGCCGAGAAGGGAAACTTGCCGGCCCGGTATTCGACGCCGGCATCCTTGAGTTCTTCCTCGGTCTTGCCGACGGAGGCGATCTCCGGGTGCGTGTAGACGACGTTGGGGATGACGCCGTAGTTCACGTGCCCGGCCTGACCGGCGACGATCTCGGCAACCGCGACGCCCTCGTCCTCGGCCTTGTGGGCGAGCATCGGCCCGCGGACCACGTCGCCAAGCGCGTAGATTCCAGGGACACTGGTCTGGAAATGATCGTCGATGGCGATGCGGCCGCGTTCGTCCATCGTGACGCCGGCTTCCTCGAGTCCCAACCCCTCGGTGAAGGGCCTGCGGCCGATCGAGACCAGCACGATGTCCGCCTCAAGCGTCTCGGCATCGCCGCCGGCGGCCGGCTCGATCGTCACCTTGAGGGTATCGCCGGAGTCGTCGACCGACGTGACCTTGCTCGCCAGCTTGAAGGCAATGCCCTGCCTGGTGAAGATCCTCTGCGACTGCTTCGCCACCTCGCCATCGAGGCCCGGCAGGACACGGTCGAGATATTCGACCACCGTCACCTCGCTGCCGAGGCGCCGCCAGACCGAGCCGAGTTCGAGCCCGATCACACCGGCGCCGACAACGATGAGCCGCTTCGGTACGCTGTCGAGCGCAAGCGCCCCGGTCGACGAAACGACGCGCTTCTCGTCGACGGTCACGCCGGGGAGCGGTGTCGATTCCGAGCCGGTGGCGATGACGATCGCCTTTGCCTCGACCGTCTGGCGTTCGCCATCCGCGCCGGTCACGGCGACCTTGCCCGGCCCGGCGACGGCGCCATGGCCCTTGATCCAGTCGATCTTGTTCTTCTTGAACAGGTATTCGACCCCGGAGGTGTTCGATTCCACGACTGACGACTTGTGCGCCATCATCGCCGGGAGATCGAGCTCGGGCGTCCCGACCTTGATGCCGAAGGTAACGAAATCGTGCCCGGCCTTCTGGAAGAGCTCGGACGCATGCAGCAGCGCCTTGGACGGGATGCAGCCGACATTCAGGCAGGTGCCGCCGAGCGTTCCGTCCTTCTCGACCACCGCGACCTTGAGGCCGAGCTGGGCGGCGCGGACGGCGCAGACATAGCCGCCCGGGCCGCTGCCGATGATGGCGAGATCATAAGACATTTGAAGCTTCCCCTGCCGGTTGTCTCTCGTGAAGCCGGTATGGGTTGTCCGGCGTCGATGTTCAAGCGCCCGTGCGACAGGACAGGTCTGCGCCAGGCGCCCGGCGCCTGGCATGCCGATCCGCCGCGCGGGCAGCAAACTGTCCCGCAATCCCGATCGCGAGGCCGACGCCGGCAAAGACCGACGCGGCGACATAAGGATCGCCGAGGTCGCGGCGGAACAGTGCGACGAAAGCGGCGAAGAAGAGGATCGCCGCCACCAGCATCGTGCCGTAGGCAAGGTGATGGCCGGTTTGGGTCATGAGCGTTCCCCGCTCCGGCGCGCGATTAGAGATCGAGCACGAGCCGCTGCGGATCCTCGAGGCTTTCCTTGACCCTGACCAGGAAGGTCACCGCCTCGCGGCCGTCGACGATGCGGTGATCGTAGGACAGCGCCAGATACATCATCGGCCGCACCTCGACCTTTCCGGCGACGACCATCGGCCGCTCCTGGATCTTGTGCATGCCGAGGATGCCGGACTGCGGCGCGTTGAGGATCGGGGTCGACATCAGCGAACCGTAGATGCCGCCGTTGGTGATCGTGAAGGTGCCGCCCTGCATCGACTCGATCGACAGCGAGCCGTCACGGGCGCTGCGCGCCAGGTCGCCAATTTCCTTCTCGATCTCGGCGATCGTCATCGTATCGGCATCCCGCACGACCGGAACGACAAGGCCGCGCTCGGTGCCGACCGCGACACCGACGTTGTAGTAGTTCTTGTAGACGATATCGGTCCCGTCGATCTCGCCATTGACCGCCGGCAATTCCTTCAGCGCCTGCACGCAGGCCTTCACGAAAAAGCCCATGAAGCCGAGCTTGACGCCGTGCTTCTTCTCGAAGAGATCGCGATATTCCGACCGGATCTTCATCACCGCGCCCATATCGACCTCGTTGAAGGTCGTCAGCATGGCGGCGGTGTCCTGCGCCTCCTTGAGGCGGCGGGCGATGGTCTGGCGAAGGCGGGACATCCGCACCCGCTCCTCGCGCGCCTCGTCGTCGGGAGCGGACGGAGCGCGGGCGGCGACAGGCTTCTTGGCGCCGCCGTCGGCCGCGGCCAGTGCGTCACCCTTGGTGATCCGGCCACCCTTGCCAGTGCCCTCGATCGATGAGGCTTCAAGCCCCTTCTCCGCGATGATCTTCGCCGCCGAGGGAGCCGTCCCCTCCGGAGCCGAAGCCTTGTCCGTCGGCGGCTCGCGCAGCTTGGTGACTTCCGGACCGGCGTCGATCGGCGCCGGATGATCGGACTTGGCGTCCGGGTGCCCGGCCGCGCCGTTGCCGTCCGATGCCCCCTCGCCGGCGGCGATCGCACCGAGGAGAGCGCCAACCTCTACCGTCTCGCCATCGCCGACCGAGATCGACTCGATGACCCCGGCGGTCGGCGCAGGCACCTCCAGGGTGATCTTGTCGGTCTCGAGTTCGACCAGCGGCTCGTCGACCTTGACCGGGTCGCCGACTTTCTTCAGCCACGTCCCGACCGTCGCCTCGGTCACGGACTCGCCTAGGGTGGGGACCCGAATTTCCGTCGCCATCGATCTCTCCTGGCCGTCGTGTTCTCTACTCGCCGAGGGCTTCGTCGAGGAAAGCTTTGAGTTGTTCAAGGTGCTTTGACATCAGGCCGGTCGCGGTGGCCGCCGCCGCGGCGCGACCCGCGTAGCGCGGACGCTGGGACTTTGCGCCGATCTGGTTAAGCACCCATTCGAGATAGGGCTCGACAAATGCCCAGGCACCCATGTTCTTGGGCTCTTCCTGGCACCAGACCAGTTCCGCTTGCGGGAAGCGGGACAGCTCGGTGATCAGCGCCTTTGCCGGGAAGGGATAGAGCTGCTCGGCGCGGAGAAGATAGACATCGTCGATGCCGCGCTTCTCGCGCTCCTCAAGCAGGTCGTAATAGACCTTGCCGGTGCACAGCACGACGCGCCGGATCTTGCCGTCGACGACCAGGGTCGTCTTCTCGCCCGGCCGGCACTCGGCGTCGTCCCAAAGCAGCCGGTGGAAGCAGGAATCCGGCCCCAGTTCATCGAGCCGCGACACGGCGCGCTTGTGCCGAAGCAGCGACTTCGGCGTCATCACGATCAGCGGCTTGCGGAACTCGCGACGCAACTGCCGGCGCAGGATGTGGAAATAGTTGGCCGGCGTCGTGCAGTTGGCGACCTGCATGTTGTCTTCGGCGCAAAGCTGGAGGAACCGCTCCAGCCGGGCCGACGAATGCTCCGGCCCCTGGCCCTCGTAGCCATGTGGCAGGAGGAGCACCAGCCCGGACATCCGCAGCCATTTCCGCTCGCCGGATGAAATGAACTGGTCGATGACGACCTGGGCGCCGTTGACGAAATCACCGAACTGCGCCTCCCACAGGGCGAGCGCATTCGGCTCGGCGGTCGAGTAGCCGTATTCGAAACCGAGCACCGCGACTTCCGACAGCATCGAGTTGATGACCTCGAACCGCGGCTGGTCGGACGCCAGGTGGTTGAGGGGAATGAACCGCTCCTCGGTCTCCTGGTCGTAGAGAACCGAATGACGCTGCGAGAAGGTGCCGCGTTCGGAATCCTGCCCGGACAGCCTGACCGGATGGCCTTCCCTGAGCAGCGTCGCGAAGGCCAGCGCCTCGCCCGTTGCCCAGTCGATCCCCTGCCCGGTGTCGATCGCCTTGCGGCGGGCGGCGAGGAAACGGCCGATCGTCTTGTGGACCTTGAAGCCCGCCGGCACGTCGGTCAGCCGGTCGCCGATCTCCTTCAGTTCGTCGATCGCCACGCCGGTCACGCCGCGGCGCGGTCCGTCGCCCGTCTCCGCGACCTTGACCTTCGACCAGGCGCCGTCGAGCCAGTCCGCCTTGTTCGCCCGGTAGCCGGACGCCACCTCGAACTCCTCGTCGAGGGTAGAGCGCCAGCCGGCCTTGAGGGTGTCGACCTCCTCTGCCGAGACGACGCCTTCCTCGACCAGCTTCTTCGAGTAGATCTCGAAGGTGGTCGGCTGCTTGGCGATCTTCTGGTACATCAACGGCTGGGTGAAGGCTGGCTCGTCGCCTTCATTGTGGCCGTAGCGTCGATAGCAGAACATGTCGATCACGACCGGCTTGTGGAACTTCTGCCGGAACTCGATCGCAACCTTGGCCGCGTAGACCACCGCCTCCGGGTCGTCGCCGTTGACGTGGAAGATCGGCGCCTCGACCATCTTGGCGATGTCCGAGGGATAGGGCGACGAGCGCGCGAAGCGCGGATTGGTGGTGAAGCCGATCTGGTTGTTGATGATGAAATGGACCGAGCCGGCGGTGCGGTGACCGCGCAGGCCCGACAGCCCGAAACACTCCGCGACGACGCCCTGCCCGGCGAAGGCCGCGTCGCCATGCAGCAGGAGCGGCAGCACACGCGCCCGCTGGTCGAGCGGCACGATATCGCCGCGCGGCTTGTCGGCGTGCTGGTCCTGCTTGGCCCGCGCCTTGCCGAGGACGACCGGATCGACGATCTCGAGATGCGACGGGTTGGCGGACAGCGACAGATGCACCTTGTTGCCGTCGAACTCGCGGTCCGACGAGGCGCCGAGGTGATACTTGACGTCGCCCGAACCCTCGACCTCGTCCGGCGATGCTGAGCCGCCCTTGAATTCGTGGAAGATGGCGCGGTGCGGCTTGCCCATCACCTGCGACAACACGTTGAGCCGGCCGCGATGGGCCATGCCGAGGACGATCTCCTTGAGGCCGAGCTGCCCGCCGCGCTTGATGATCTGCTCAAGCGCCGGGATCAGCGACTCGCCACCGTCCAGGCCGAACCGCTTGGTGCCGGTGTACTTGACGTCGAGGAAGCGCTCGAAGCCCTCGGCCTCGGCGAGCTTGTTGAGAATCGCCTTCTTGCCATTCTTGGTGAAGGTGATCGCCTTGTCGGGACCCTCGATCCGTTCCTGGATCCAGCTCTTCTCGGCCTGGTCGGAGATATGCATGAACTCGACGCCCAGCGTCGAGCAGTAGGTCCGGCGCAGGATCTCGACCATCTCCGGAATGGTCGCGAATTCGAGCCCGAGGACGTAATCGATGAAGATCTTGCGGTCGTAATCCGCCTCGGTGAAGCCGTAGGACGCCGGGTCGAGCTCGGACTCGGCGGGGATATCCTGCATGCCGAGCGGATCGAGGTTGGCGTGGAAATGACCGCGCATCCGGTAGGCGCGGATCATCATCAGCGCGCGAACCGAATCCCGGGTCGCCTGCTGGACATGATCGTCGCTGATCTCGGCGCCACGCGTCGCGACATTCTTCCGGATCTTGTCGCCGATGACCGCTTCCGTCGCGCCCCAATTGCCGTCGAGTGCGGCGACGAGTTCGCCGTTGGCGAGCGGTGGCCAGTCGGGTCGGCGCCAGGACGGCGCCGGGTCACCGGTCGCGCCGTTCCCGGCAACGTCCTCAAGGCCCTCGAAGAAGGCGCGCCATTCGGCGTCGACCGAAGCCGGATCGCGACTGAAACGCGCCTGCAATTCTTCGATATAGGGAGCGTTGGCGCCGTAGAGAAAAGACGTTGCCGCAAGCGCGGCGTTGGAATCCTGGCGTGCCATTCTCTTCCCGCGAGGCGGAGGGCGCTCGCTCTCTATGTTAACGCGCGGCGACGTGCCACGCTCTACCGGCCGGTCCTGTCGAAATCAACGACTCATTTGCCACTGTGGTTCAAATGGTCTTCAGGCTCACACCTTCAAGGCTTCGGCGAGGGTCGAACCCAACCGGGCGGGCGATTCCGACACATGAATTCCTGCCGACCGCATCGCCTCGATCTTGTCCTCCGCGCCGCCCTTGCCTCCTGCAATGATCGCGCCAGCGTGGCCCATGCGCCTGCCGGGGGGCGCGGTCAGACCGGCGATGAAGCCGACCACCGGCTTGGAACGGCCGCGGGCGGCCTCGTCCTTGAGGAACTGGGCGGCCTCTTCCTCCGAGGAACCGCCGATCTCGCCGATCATGACGATCGACTGCGTTGCGTCGTCGGCGAGCAGCATCTCGAGCACCTCGATGAAATCCATGCCCTTGACCGGATCGCCGCCAATTCCGACGGCGGTCGTCTGGCCGAGGCCGACATTCGTGGTCTGGAAGACCGCCTCATAGGTGAGCGTCCCCGATCGCGACACGATGCCGACCGAACCGGGCTGGAAGATGCTGCCCGGCATGATACCGATCTTGCACTCACCAGCGGTCATCACGCCCGGGCAATTGGGGCCGACCAGCCTCGACTTGGTGCCGCAGAGCGCCCGGCCGACCTTGACCATATCCCCCACCGGAATGCCCTCGGTGATGCACACGATCAGGGCGATCTCGGCGTCAATTGCCTCGAGAATGGCGTCGGCCGCGAAGGGCGGCGGGACATAGATCACGGTCGCGTCGGCGTCGGTTGCCTGCTTGGCCTGGGCGACCGTGTCGTAGACGGGAAGGTCGAGGTGCGTCTGCCCTCCCTTGCCCGGCGAAACGCCGCCGACCATTTTCGTCCCGTAGGCAACCGCCTGCTCGGAATGGAAGGTACCGGTCTTGCCGGTGAAACCCTGGCAAATGACCCGCGTGTTGGCATCAATGAGGATGGACATTCATTCTTCCTTCGGTTCTACCGAGGTGATCTTGATCAGGACGCCGCTGAAACCGGCAAATTCGCTGGCACCGCCGCCCTCCGGCAGGAAGGCGAGGTAGACGTCCCAGGTGCCGGGCAGCGACGCGGGCGTTTCCCAGGTGTAGCCGACGATGACGGTGGGTTCGTTGATGGCATCGGTCGGCGGCGCGCCGAGCCACTCCGTGACGATGTCCGGTTCAATCGGCACACTCGCCGCGAAATCGTAGAGGTAGCAGCCAACCAGGTCGATCGGCTCTCCGGTCACCGAAGTCAGCACCAGATAAGCCTCACCGCCGGCGACGGTCGCAGCGTAGCTTGCCAGAGACGCGTCCATGCCGGGCTCGAACACCGTCTCGGCGGAACGCCCGAGCATCGCGTCGAGTTCGTCATTGACCCCGGCCCTGACCGGCGCCCACCCCTGCTCAAGGGCGCGAAGCTTCAGCGCCTCGTAGTTCTGGCGATCGGGTACGCAGGTCGCGCGGAAGGCATCGATGCGCGGATCGGTGGCCGCTTCCGCCGCAAGCGGGAGCGAGAACGCCCCGATTGCGGCCGTCACGAACGACACGCCGATCAGCGATTTCGACATCGTCGCTCCACTCACCGAGGGCCGCGATCCACGCACGCCGGGATCATTGCACCCCGCCACCGACCGCGGCGACGATCTTCTGCGCCGCATCGTCGAGGTCGTCGGCGGAGATCACGTTCATGCCGGACTCGGCGATGATCTTCTTGCCTTCCTCGACATTGGTTCCCTCGAGGCGAACCACCAGCGGCACCTCGAGACCGACATCCTTGACCGCGGCGATGATGCCATCGGCCACGACATCGCAGCGCATGATGCCACCGAAGATGTTGACCAAGATGCCTTTGACGTTGGGATCGGCGGTGATGATCTTGAAGGCGATCGCCACCCGCTCTTTGGAAGCGCCGCCGCCGACATCGAGGAAGTTGGCCGGCTCGGCGCCGTAGAGCTTGATGATGTCCATGGTCGCCATCGCCAGTCCGGCGCCGTTGACCATGCAGCCGATATCGCCGTCGAGCGCGACATACGAAAGGTCGTTCTCCTCCGCCTCGACTTCCTTCGGATCGTCCTCGCCCGGATCGCGGAGTTCGTCGATGTCCGGATGGCGGAACAGGGCGTTATCGTCGAAGTTGATCTTCGCATCGAGGCACAGCAGGTCGCCGGACTCGGTCACCACCAGCGGGTTGATCTCGAGCAGGCTCATGTCCTTCTCGGTGAAGGCGCGATAGAGCGCGGCGATCAGCCGGTCGCACTGCTTGATCTGGCCGCCTTCGAGGCCGAGCGCATAGGCGATCGACCGGCCGATATGGGATGTGTATCCGGCTGCCGGGTCGACATGGACGGTGACGATCTTTTCCGGCGTCTCGGCCGCGACGTCCTCGATGTTCATGCCGCCCTCCTGGGAGACGATGAAGGCGACGCGACCGTTTTCCCTGTCGACCAGGCAGGAGAGATAGAGTTCGCGCGCGATCGCCGAACCTTCCTCGATATAGAGGCGGTTGACCGGTCGCCCGGCCGGGCTCGTCTGATGCGTGACCAGCGTGTTGCCGAGCATCTGCTGGGCGTTGGCGACGACTTCCGCGACCGACCGTGACAGGCGAACACCGCCAGCCTCGCCAGCCGCATCCTCGGTAAAGCGGCCCTTGCCGCGACCGCCGGCGTGGATCTGGGACTTGACCACCCAGACCGGACCGCCGAGTTCATTGGCAGCCGCCTCGGCTTCCTTGACCGAGAACACCGCGACGCCCTTGGCGATCGGCGCGCCGAATTCGGCGAGAACGGCTTTCGCCTGATATTCGTGAATATTCATGACTTCCCCACCCCCCGTCGCCGGCTACTTGCCGAGCGCCGGAACAATGCGCTGACAGGCCTCGATCAGACCGTCAACCGCAGCGACTGATTTTTCGAACATCTGGCGTTCCGGCTTGGCGAGGTTCACCTCGATGATCCGCTCGATGCCCTTCGCCCCGATTACCACCGGCACGCCGATGTAGCGGTCCTTGACGCCATATTCGCCCTTCAGGCAGGCGGCGCATGGCAGCACCCGCTTCTTGTCCTTCAGGTAGCTCTCGGCCATTGCCACCGCCGAAGCTGCCGGCGCGTAGAAGGCGGAGCCGGTCTTGAGCAGGTTGACGATCTCGGCGCCGCCGTCGCGGGTCCGCTGGAATATCTCGTCGACGCGCTTCTTCGTCGTCCATCCCATCTTCACGAGATCGGGCAGCGGGATGCCGGCGACCGTCGTGTATTGGGCAAGCGGCACCATCGTGTCGCCATGGCCGCCAAGCACGAAGGCGCTGACATCCTCGACCGAGACGTCGAATTCGGAGGCGATGAAGTGGCGCAGCCGGGCGGAATCGAGGACACCCGCCATGCCAACCACCATATCACGCGGCATGCCAGAGAATTTCTGCAGCGCCCAGACCATCGCGTCGAGCGGGTTGGTGATGCAGATGACGAACGCCTTGGGGGCGTACTTCTTGATGCCAGCGCCAACCTGTTCCATCACCTTGAGATTGATTTCGAGGAGATCGTCGCGGCTCATGCCCGGCTTGCGCGGCACGCCGGCGGTGACGATGCAGACATCAGCGCCCTTGATCCCCGCATAGGCCGACGTGCCGACGAGTTTTGCGTCGAAACCGCTGACCGGCGAAGACTCGGCAAGATCGAGCGCCTTGCCATCCGGAACACCCTCGACCACGTCGAAGAGGACGACGTCGCCGAGTTCCTTGAGACCGATGAGATGGGCAAGCGTGCCGCCGATCTGACCGGCACCGATGAGCGCAATTTTAGGTCGGGCCATGGTGGGAAAATCCTTGAGGGAAAGTCCCGGATTGACTAGCCCGATTGATGCTGCACTGCAAGCGCCGCCCGCCCCGGCCGGGTGCTTCCGGCGACAGAGCCGGAAATTGCCCCGGATTGTCGGCCCCGGCGTCCGCTAGACGGCCGGACTGCTCCGCGCGGCCGCGCCGCGGTCGGCCCGATCGGCCGAAAGGTAGGCTTCGGAGCGCATTTCGATGAGCCGTGACACGGTCCGGCGGAAAGCGAAGGCTTCCTTGCCCTGGGCGGCGACATAGAGGCCTTCCGGTTCGGCCGCCGCAGAAGCGATCAGCTTGATTCCCCGGTCGTAGAAGACATCGACGAGGTTGATGAAGCGGCGGGCGACATCGCGGCGCTCGCTGGCGATCACCGGAACATCGTCGATGATCACCGTATCAAAGGCATCGGCGATCGCCGCGAAGTCGGCGGTTCCGAGCGGCGCGTCACAGAGATCGGCAAATCCGAAACGGGCGACGCGGCCGGCGGCGGCCGGGACTTCGAGTGTGCGGCCCTTGACGGTCAGTGCGGCCGGGACGGCGGCGGCACCACCGGTGAGACTTCGCCAGAAGCCGTTGAGGACGGTGTGGGCCGCGCCATCGGCTGGCGTCACATAGACCCCGGCGCCACCGAGCTTCGCCAGCCGATGGTCCGTCCCCGCATCGAGTTCGACGACTTCGACATGGCGCTTCAACACATCAACGAACGGCAGGAAGAGAGGTCGGTTCAGACCGTGCCTGTACAAGTCTTCCGGCGCGGTGTTGGACGTGGCGACCAGCACCAGTCCCTGGGCGAACAGCGCGCTGAACAGCCGCGAAAGGATCATCGCATCGGCGATATCCTCGACCGCGAATTCGTCGAGGCAGAGAAGTCTTGTGGCAGCCGCGATGTCCGCGGCGACCGGCGCTATCGGATCGTCGCTGGCAGCGTCGCCATTCCGGCTGCCTGCACGGAAGGCATGAATCCGGTCGTGGACGTCGGCCATGAAGGTGTGGAAGTGATCGCGACGCTTCGCCTGCAGGTCGGCGGCCGCGTAAAACTCGTCCATCAGCATCGTCTTGCCGCGACCGACGCCGCCATGAACGTAGAGACCTGTCGGAGGCGCTTCCGGCCGCGCGCCGAACAGCCACCCGAACAGGCCGCCTGCCTTGCCGTCGGGAATTTTGGAAACCTGACGGTCGAGCTCGTCAAGGCGGCGACAAAGGGCAAGCTGCCCCTGATCTTCCGATATCTCGCCGGACGAAACCAGCGCGCGATACCGGGCGACAACCCGCCCCTCACCGGCCGTTCCGTCGCCGGATCTGGTGGTCATGCTCGCCGACCGGACTGGACTAGCGGTAGAAGGAGACCGCTCCGCCACCCTCAGCCGAGCCGTCGAAACGGCTGCCGCCGGACGACTGCAACCGGGCGATGGGCGTTCCGCCCTGACCGGCGAGGACGACCTGGCTACCCTGGAGATTCCACGCCGAGATCGACTTCAGCATGTCGGAGGAACAACCGCGGGTGGAGGCGCGATATCCCCCGGTCCAACTCGTCAGGGTCATGAACAACTGACAGGATTCGCCGCTCGATGCGATGGTCCAGCCGCCGAGAAGATCGGTGCGGCCAACCGTACCCGAGGCAACCGGAGCAGCGGGCGGCGCCGCGGCGACAGGTGTCGCGGTACCCCCGGCCGCCGGCGGCAGCGGTTCGGCGATCACCGCCCCGCCAGGGGGCTCTCCGACACCGGGCGCCATTGGAGGCGGCAGGCCACCGGCAACTTGCCCGGGCGGCGGTTGGTTACTCGGGCTGTTGATCCCGATCGCCCCGATCGAGCCACAGCCACCGAGAGTCAGCGCACACACAACCGGGATGAGACGGTTAACCGGCATCAGCAATATCCCCTTATCCGGCCAGGCACGACCGAGCGAATCCCGAACCTAGCGCCGAATTATAGCGGGTTTCGGGCAATCCGCGTATTTTGGCAACCCCTTAATGGCCCGGACCCACAGGTCGCCCGATGCCAGAAGCCGCAGCGCCTGTCCCTTCGGGGACGAATGTGCTGTGAATAAGGCCCCTCAGTCGGGCGCTTCCACGTGCTGGGGCAGCTTCAGTTCAGCCGCCTTCGCCCGGACCTCGTCTTCCGGCCGGCCAAGCGCGTGGCCGATCATTTCGGGAGCGACGCCGCCATTCCACAGTTCCTGAAGTTTCTCGACCGCAGTGATGGTCCAGGGCGTGCCGGCGTTCAAAGTGACATTGTCCGTCATGACTTCGCCTCCTTGGAAGGTGGGTTACAGTCTCGATATGGGGACAATGGTGTCGCGAATGAAGCCATGACCTGTCATTGACCCCGCTCAAGGCCACCTTTCGGGAGCCCCCGGAAATCGACGACAGCGCGGCGGCCGCCAGCCACCACTTTCCAGGAATATCAAATGCGCGAAACCCGGTGTTTTCGCGGGCCACGACGGCACGTTACCCGGCCGCTAGGGCAAGGCGGATCAGACCCGCCGTTCGACCATCATCTTCTTGATCTCGGCGATCGCCTTGGCCGGGTTGAGGCCCTTGGGGCAGGTCTGGGCGCAATTCATGATGGTGTGGCAGCGATAGAGCCGGAACGGATCCTCCAGATGATCCAGCCGTCCGCCAGTCCCCTCGTCACGCGAATCGATCAGCCATCGGTAGGCCTGCAGCAGGACTGCCGGGCCAAGGTAGCGATCGCCGTTCCACCAGTAGGACGGACAGGAGGTCGAACAGCAGGCGCAGAGGATGCATTCATAGTAGCCGTCGAGCTTCTCCCGCTCGACCGGCGACTGGCGCCACTCGGCCTGCGGCGTCGGCGATTCGGTCTGCAGCCACGGCTCGATCGACTGAAGCTGGGCGTAGAAATTGCTGAGGTCGGGAACCAGGTCCTTGACCACCGCAAGATGCGGCAGCGGATAGATGTTGACCGCACCGTCGACATCCTCCATCGCCCGCGTGCAGGCCAGGGTGTTGGTGCCGTCGATGTTCATTGCGCAGGAGCCACACACTCCCTCGCGGCACGACCGGCGGAATGTCAGCCCCGGATCGACGTTGCTCTTGATCCAGATCAGAGCGTCAAGGACCATCGGGCCGCAGTCCTCCGTATCGACATAATAGGTGTCGATGGCCGGGTTTCCGGCGGTATCCGGATCGTAGCGGTAGACGTGGAACTCCCGGAAGTTGCCGCTGTCCGTCGGCTTGTCCCAGACCTTGCCGTCCTTGACCCTGGAGTTCTTGGGCAGGGTGATCTCGACCATTCTCAATCCCTCATCGGCGACGGGCTGCCGTCGGCCTTTGGTTTACCGGAAAAAGGTATAGCGCAAACGACAGGATTGGCGAACGCGACCGATCATCGCCGATCCTTGCGGATGACCAGCTTGAGGCCCGACCAGACCGGATCGATCGCCGCCACCTTCACATCGACGAGGTCCCCCTCGAGCGCCAGGCTGCGGATCACGTCTTCCGTCAGGTCGGTCGCCACCTTCGACGCCCGTTTTGGCCACGATACCCAGATCATCCCGTCCGTCTTGATTGCCGCCTGCAGCCGGAGAAGGCCGCCGACCAGTTCCAGGCGGCTGGACGTGAAGGCATGGATCAGGTCGAAGCGGCGCGAGCCGAACTGCCCGTCCCAGTCTTCCGCTTCCTCCACCGTCGCGAAATCCGCCCAGGTGGCCAGATGGCTGAACGCCGGCGGCAGGGCGACAAACGCCGCCGCCATGCCCGGCTTGAAGCCGAGCTTGACCGGAAGTGGCTTGCCGGAATAGCCGGCCGATGAAGCGGTCATCCGCAGGTCCCTTCCCTCCAGCCCTCACCCTCAGAACGTAAAGCCAAAAGCCTCGATCTCCCGGGCATACCAGGTCGCGATGAGGTCGCGGGTCTCGTCGTCGTAAAAGTCGCGATAATGACGGACATCCTTGCGCGTATGGCCCTTAGCGCCGGGAAGCGACACCGGTTCCGCGATGCCGAGTTCGGCACAGACGGTGGCCAGCCCGTCCTCGAGTTCCTCGTAGCGGATGACGCGATCGACCGCGATCCGGTCGTCGATCGTATAGGTCAGCCAGTTCTTCATCCGCGCCGAACGGAAGGCCTTGCCGCGATGGCGGGGCGACATCAGGAAGGTCCGGAAGTCGGGCTGCGGCTTGCTGTGCCGCGTTCGCCAGAAATAGAACGACACCTGCCGGTCCCAGGGATTGCGCTCGATGGTGAACTTGAAATAGTCGCGCCAGACGTCCTCGCCGGCCAGACGCCGCACCTGCCCCGCCGGCATATGATTGTAGTAGCCGTAGACCTGCGGAAAGTGATGCCGGAACTCGCCGGGAAGCCGGATGCCGAGCTTGCCGATGCCGAGCGCGTAGTTGCGCGCCGGAGACTCCTTCCGCTTCCTTTCCTCCGGCCGGCTGAGCGGCGCCAGGATGTCGTCCGGCCCGCAGACCGGCGACAGCGCCAGTTCGGTGCTGGTGCCTCCGGTCTTGGCCGTCTTCAGAAAGATGAATCGGTGCTTGTGACTGAGAATCATGTGAAGCGGTGGCTCTGCGAACCGCCCCTCAATACACCCGCGCCTTGGGCTCGATATACTGGATATCGTTGCTCAGGGTGTAGTTGTGGACCGGCCGGGTGTCGAGCCGCACCGTGTGCTTCTCGGGATCGATATAGGCCAGCGTGTGTTGCATCCAGTTCGCGTCGTCGCGATCGGGGAAATCCTCGCGCGCATGGGCGCCCCGTGACTCGGCCCGGTTCAGCGCGGACTGGACAGTGACCATCGCCTGGACGATGAGGTTGTCATATTCCAGCGTCTCGACGAGATCGGAATTCCAGATCAGCGACCGGTCGGTGACCTTGATGTCGTCGGTCCCCTTCCAGATCGCCTCGACCCGGTCGCGACCATTCTGCAGGACATCGCCGGTGCGGAACACCGCGCAATCCTCCTGCATCGCCATCTGCATCTTGAGCCGGAGTTCCGCCGTCGGCGTGCCTCCCTCGGCGTAGCGGAAATGGTCGAGGCGATAGACCGCCAACTCGCCGGCATCGCCGGGAAGGTCACGGTGCTTGGTATTCGGCTCGATACTCTCGATGCAGCGGAGCGCCGCGGCCCGGCCGAAAACGACCAGATCGATCAGCGAGTTCGAGCCAAGCCGGTTGGCGCCATGCACCGAGACACAGGCGGCCTCGCCCAAAGCCATCAGTCCGGGCACCGTCTGGTCGGGATCGCCGTTGACCTTGTTCAGTACCTCGCCGTGATAATTCGTCGGGATGCCACCCATGTTGTAGTGCACCGTCGGCAGCACCGGGATCGGATCGCGCGTCACGTCGACCCCGGCGAAGATCCGGGCGGATTCGGCGATGCCCGGCAGACGCTGATGGATCACCTCGGGATCGAGATGGGAGAGGTGCAGGTGCATGTGGTTCTTGTCGAGCCCATGCCCGCGTCCCTCGCGGATCTCGATCGTCATCGCCCGGCTGACCACGTCGCGGGACGCCAGGTCCTTGGCGTGCGGCGCATAGCGCTCCATGAAGCGCTCGCCTTCCGAGTTCGTCAGGTAACCGCCCTCGCCGCGCACGCCCTCGGTGATCAGCACGCCGGCGCCGAAGACGCCGGTCGGATGGAACTGGACGAACTCCATGTCCTGCAGCGGCAGTCCCGCCCGCAGCACCATGCCGTTGCCGTCGCCGGTGCAGGTATGCGCCGAAGTGCAGGAGAAGTAGGCGCGGCCATAGCCACCGGTCGCCAGGATCGTCTTGTGGGCGCGGAAGCGATGCAGCGTCCCGTCCTCGAGGCACAGCGCCACGACGCCCCGGCAGGCGCCATCTTCCATGATCAGGTCGATGGCGAAATACTCGATGAAGAACTCCGCGGAGTGCCGCAGCGACTGGCCGTAGAGCGTATGCAGCATGGCGTGGCCGGTCCGGTCCGCTGCGGCGCATGTGCGCTGGGCCGGCGGTCCCTCGCCGAATTCGGTGGTCATGCCGCCGAATGGCCGCTGGTAGATCTTGCCGTCCTCGGTGCGCGAGAAGGGCAACCCGTAGTGGTCGAGTTCGTAGACCGCCGCCGGCGCTTCCCGGCACAAATACTCGATCGCATCCTGGTCACCGAGCCAGTCGGAGCCCTTGACGGTGTCGTACATGTGCCAGCGCCAGTCGTCCTTGCTCATGTTGCCGAGCGAGGCGGCGATGCCGCCCTGCGCGGCGACCGTGTGCGAGCGGGTCGGAAAGACCTTGCTGATGCAGGCGGTCTTGAGGCCGCCCTCGCTGGCGCCGAGCGTTGCCCGCAGGCCCGAGCCGCCGGCGCCGACCACCACCACGTCGAAGGTGTGATCGATGAAGGGATAGGCGCGGCCGTTGACGCCCGGCGCGCCGTTGCCACTGCCGTTTGAGCCGTCTGCCATGTCGAATCAGCCTCCGAAGGCGAGCTTCAGGATCGCGAAGGCCGAGCCAGCGCCAACGACCGCCGCGAAAAAGGTGTTGGCGATCAGGGCAAGCGGACGCGTGAGTGCCCCGTGAATGTAGTCCTCGATCACGACCTGCATGCCGAGTCGCATATGGACGACGACCGACAGAACCAGCAGAAGCAGGAGGATCGCCACAAACGGTGACGAGAGCACCGAGACGACCTCGCTATAGGGCCGCCCGGCAATGGCGATCACGACGATCACGAAGCCGATGGTCAGCGGCACATTGGCAAGCCCGGTCAGCCGCTGCCGCCAGAAATGCTCGGTGCCGGAATGCGCCGAGCCGAGGCCCAGGACGCGATGTAGCGGTGTGCGCATGTCGTTTGCCATCAGCGCACCGCCAGTCCCACGATCCACACCACGATCGTCAGCGCGACGGAACCGACGATATTCGCCAGCGCCAGTTGATCCCGCATCGGCTTGTCGAGCCCGTGCCCGGTATCCCAGATGAAGTGGCGCAGTCCGCCGAGCATGTGGTGGATCAGCGCCCAGGTGAAACCGAACAGGATGATCATTCCGATCCACGAGCCGAAAATGCCGTCGACAAACCGGAAATGGCCGCGCCCGGTTGCCGCCGCCAGCAGCCACCAGGTCAGGAGCGCCATCCCTGCATAGAGCGCGATTCCGGTCGCCCGATGGACGATCGACATCACCAGGGTCAGGTGCCAGTGATAAATCTGAAGGTGCGGCGAAAGCGGACGGTTCGCCTTGGTGTCGGCGGTAGACATGGTCCTCGGCGTCGAAGCGGAAGTGTTGGAACGGTTCTAGCGCCGATGCCGCACCGCGTCAAAGACGTTGCGCCGAACGGCCGCACGAAGGCGGTCCGGGCGCCCGGATCGCGAAAGAGCGTGAACAGAGCCGGCGAAGCACCTGCCAGTCGCGCCCCCGAATCAAGCCGCTCTTGCATTTGCGAGGTGTCGCCGGTACGCCAGCGCTTTCGTTTCTGAGAAGGCGCAAGATGACCAAGACTCTCCTCCTCCTTCCCGGCGATGGCATCGGTCCCGAAGTCAT
Source organism: Bauldia litoralis (assembly GCF_900104485.1). Taxonomy (GTDB): domain Bacteria; phylum Pseudomonadota; class Alphaproteobacteria; order Rhizobiales; family Kaistiaceae; genus Bauldia; species Bauldia litoralis. The sequence continues at coordinate 391,963 of NZ_FMXQ01000001.1, forward strand.
GGCAGCGACCCGGACCGTCATCGACTGGTTCAACGGCCACGGCGCCGGCTTCGCTTGCGACGAAGCGCTCGTCGGTGGCAGCGCCTACGATGCGCATGGCGTGGCGATCACCGACGAGACAATGCAGAAGGCGGTCGCCGCCGACGCGATCCTCTTCGGCGCCGTCGGCGGACCGAAGTGGGATGATGTCGGCTACGATGTCCGCCCCGAAGCCGGGCTTCTGCGCCTGCGAAAGGAGCTGGAACTCTTCGCCAACCTTCGTCCGGCCATCGTCTATCCGGCGCTCGCTGACGCATCGTCGCTGAAGCGCGAGCTGGTCGAGGGGCTCGATATCCTCATCCTTCGCGAGTTGACCGGCGGCGTCTATTTCGGCGAGCCGAAGACGATCACCGACATCGGCAACGGCCAGAAGCGCGCGATCGATACCCAAGTCTACGACACCTACGAGATCGAGCGTATCTCCCGGGTCGCCTTCGAGCTTGCCCGCACCCGGCGAAACAAGGTCACTTCGATGGAGAAGCGCAACGTCATGAAGTCGGGCGTGCTGTGGCGCGAGGTCGTGACCGAGACCCACAAGCACGGGTACGAGGATGTCGAACTGGAGCATATGCTGGCCGACGCCGGCGGCATGCAGTTGGTCCGGGCGCCGAAGCAGTTCGACGTCATCGTCACCGACAACCTGTTCGGCGACATGCTTTCGGACGTCGCCGCGATGCTGACCGGCTCGCTCGGCATGCTGCCTTCCGCGTCGCTCGGCGCGCCGGACGCGCTGACCGGCAAGCGCCGCGCCCTCTACGAGCCCGTCCACGGCTCGGCGCCCGACATTGCCGGCCAGGGCAACGCCAACCCGATCGCGATGATCGCCAGCTTCGGCATGGCGCTCCGCTACTCCTTCGAGATGATCGCCGAGGCCGACCGTCTCGACGCCGCGATCGCGGCAGCCCTCGACAAGGGCGTCCGGACGCCCGATCTGATGAGCGAAGGCATGACGAAGGTCGATACCGACGGCATGACCGCCGCGATCGTTGCCGAACTCGACGCCACCGCTTGACCGTCCCTCCCCGAACCCTCCAGGCCCCGCCATGACCCGCCTCTTCGAGAACCGCCGGCTACCCAAGACGTCGAACATCTCGGCAGTCGTCCTGGTCGTGGTGATCCTGTTCGGCTTCTGGGACCTGTGGAATGCCTTCGGGACCGGATCGCAGGATACGACGTCGGCGATGTTCGGCGTCCTGTTCGTCGGTGGCGGCATCATCGGCGCCTACACGATCTGGAACGACGGCCGCGACCAGTCCCAATGGCTGGACGTCGATCTCGACACGGGCAAGTCCGCCCTGGCGGTCTGGCGGCCCTTCAAGCCGCTCGTGCTGGAGCAGGATGTCGACCAGATGACCGGCTGGCGTCACTGGATCAAGGTCGCCAAGCGCAATGTCCGGACGCACTATATCGTAGTCACCGTGCCGGATTATCCGCGGCCGATCTATCTCGAGATGCTGGTCGGCGGCGAAATCCCCGACGCGCTGCGTCAGATCGCGCCGGAGGCTGTCGAGGACTTCGAGACCAACACCCGGCGGCAGCGCGAACCGCAGGAAGACAAGAAGCCCGCCTAGGGCGCCTTGGCGTCGATCGCCAGGGCATGCATCCCACGATCGAATTCGGGCTTCAGCGCCGCGTTGACCATGCGGTGCGCGTCGACGCGACTGCGATCCCGGAAGGCCTCGGCGACGATTCGGACACGGAAATGAGTCTCCCCTTCGGGCCGATGACCGGCGTGCCCCTTGTGCAGGTGCGATTCATCGACCACATCGATTTGTGCCGGCTGAAAAGCCTCGGTTAACGTCCGTGTGATCCTCTCTTCGGCACCAATCGTCATCGAATCATCCTCTGAAGCCGACCCACGTCTTGTCGGCCGCGCATTGGCAGATAATACTCCCGGCCATGAATCTGAACTCCAAATACTTCGACAGCATCCGGATCAAGCCGGAATCCGAGGTCAAGCCCGACGAACCGCCCGGCTGCGAGTGGCAAGGTTGCCGCAACGCCGGCGGATACCGCGCGCCGAAAGGCCGTGGTCAGGAGGGCAAGTACCACAACTTTTGCATCGCCCACGTCCGCGAGTACAACAAGTCCTATAACTTCTTCGCCGGGATGCGCGATGACGACATCGCCGACTACCAGCGTTCCGCGTCGACCGGCCATCGACCGACCTGGAATGTCGGCGTCAACAAGATGGGCACCCAGGGCCCGCCGCGCCAGAAATACACCGACGCCTTCACGGATCCCTTCGGTTTCTTCGGCGGCAAGCCGGACGGCGATGGCGAACCGGAGCCAGCGCGGCGCCCGCTCGGCAACTTTGAGCGCCGGTCGTTCGAGGCACTCGATCTCGAAGGCACCGAGAGCGGAACCGTGATCAAGGCCCGCTACAAGGAACTCGTCAAACGCCTTCACCCGGACGCCAACGGCGGCGACCGGAGCCTGGAGGACAAGTTGCGCGAGATCATCCAAGCCTATAACTATCTGAAATCCGCCGGCTTCTGCTGAAATGCCGAACCGGACCCGTTGCCGTATCTCCTGCGGCAATGAACCGATTTCCCAATTCCCGCTGAGGTCCTATATAAGGCGGGCCAATCCTGTTGGTCCGCGCCAGATTTTCCGCGATCACAGCATCCTTTGCCACCTCGAACCGAGGGCGCCCGATGGCCCCGCGGGGGGAATATGATTGAAGCACAGGAAGACCGGGCGCCCGCGCCCGACATCAAGGTTTCGGTCCGTGACGTTTTCGGGATCGATACCGATCTCGAAGTGCCGGGCTATTCGTTCGGCGACGAGCACGTCCCGGACGCCGATCCGGACTATCTGTTCGACCGCGAGACGACGCTGGCGATTCTCGCCGGATTCGCCCACAACCGGCGCGTCCTGGTCTCGGGCTATCACGGCACCGGCAAGTCGACGCATATCGAACAGGTCGCGGCCCGGCTCAACTGGCCCTGCGTGCGGGTGAACCTCGACAGCCACATCAGCCGTATCGACCTGATCGGCCGCGACGCGATCGTGCTCCGCGACGGACAGCAGTTCACCGAGTTCCGCGACGGCATCCTGCCCTGGGCGCTGAAGCACAACATCGCCCTGTGCTTCGACGAATACGACGCCGGCCGGCCGGACGTGATGTTCGTCATCCAGCGTGTGCTCGAGGTCCAGGGAAGGCTGACCCTGCTCGACCAGAACAAGGTCATCCGCCCGCACGAGGCCTTCCGGCTCTTCGCCACCGCCAACACGGTCGGGCTCGGCGACACGTCGGGCCTCTATCACGGCACCCAGCAGATCAACCAGGGCCAGATGGACCGCTGGTCGATCGTCACGACGCTGAACTATCTGCCGCATGACAACGAGGTCGACATTGTCGCCGCCAAGGTGCCGAAGTATCGCGACCCCGAGCAGCGCGCCGTGATCTCCAAGATGGTGCGGGTCGCGGACATGACACGCAACGCCTTCATGAATGGCGACCTGTCGACCGTGATGAGCCCGCGAACGGTGATCACCTGGGCCGAGAATGCCGAAATTTTCTCGGACGTGGCATTCGCCCTGCGGGTAACCTTCATCAACAAGTGCGACGAACTCGAACGGCCGCTGGTCGCCGAATTCTATCAGCGCTGCTTCAATGAGGAACTGCCTCAGTCGGCGGCCAATGTCGTCCTGAGCTGACGGTGCGCGGGTGGCTGGATCCAACGAGACAACGCGCGGGAAGACCGCCGAGAGCCCTTCCGATCCACTGAAGCGGGCGGTCACGGGCTGCATGCGCGCGATTGCCGCCGATCCCGAACTCGAGGTCACCTTCGCCGCCGACCGTCCCCTGCTCAGCGGCAACAAGGCCCGGCTGCCGGAACCGCCGCGCAAGCTGACCCGGGCCGATATTTCCGTCACCCGGGGCATCGGCGATTCGATCGCCCTGCGGCTGGCCTGCCATGACGCCGCGGTCCATCGGGCCAACATGCCGGAGGGCAAGAACGCCCGCTCCGTCTACGATGCCGTCGAGCAGGCCCGTGTCGAGGCGCTGGGATCGCTGCGGATGGGCGGCGTCGCGGACAACCTCGCGGCCATGCTCGAGGACCGCTTCCACCGCGGCAACTACCACGAGATCACCGAACAGGCGGACGCCCCGCTCGAAGACGCGGTCGCGATGATCGTCAGGGAGCGGCTGACCGGCCAGCCGCCGCCGGCCTCGAGCCTCAAGGTCGTCGACCTGTGGCGCGACTGGATCGAGGAACGCGCCGGCGAAAGCCTCGACAAGCTCGACCAGTCGGTCGCCGACCAGGGACGCTTCGCCCTGGCGCTGCGCGACCTGATCGCGTCCCTCGACATGGCCGACGAACTCGGCGGCGAAAAGGGCGACGACAGCGAGGACGACGGCGAGGCCGGCGAGCCCGAGGAAAACGACGGCGCCGCAGACGCCAGCGAGGCCGCGGAAGCCTCGAGCCCCGAGGACGTCGATGCGGCGGCCGAGGATGCCGAGGAAGGCGAAGGCGAATCGAGCGAAGCCGAAGCCGAGGACATGATCGAGGACAGCGAGTTGTCCGACGCCCGCGAAGCCGGCGAATCGCGCCGCTCGGATGCGCCTTTCTCAAACATGCCGCCGACGTCGGACTATCGTCCCTTCACGGTCCGCTACGACGAAACCATCCGGGCGGAGGACCTGTGCGACACGGCCGAGCTCGACCGGCTTCGCGCCTATCTCGACAAGCAGCTCGCCAATCTGCAAGGCGCCGTTGGCCGGCTCGCCAACCGTCTGCAGCGGCGGCTGATGGCCCAGCAGAATCGCGCCTGGGAATTCGACCTCGAGGAAGGCGTCATCGATGCCGCCCGCCTGTCGCGCGTCGTCACCGATCCGATGCATCCGCTTTCGTTCAAGGCCGAGCGCGACACCGAATTTCGCGACACGGTCGTCACGCTGCTCCTCGACAATTCCGGCTCGATGCGCGGCCGGCCGATCACGGTCGCCGCGACCTGCGCCGACATTCTTGCCCGCACGCTGGAGCGCTGCGGCGTCAAGGTCGAGATCCTCGGCTTCACCACCCGCGCCTGGAAGGGCGGCCAGTCGCGCGAGGCGTGGCTGCAGGCCGGCAAGCCGGCCAATCCCGGCCGGCTCAACGACCTGCGCCATATCGTCTACAAGTCCGCCGACGCGCCATGGCGCCGCTCCCGCCGCAACCTCGGCCTGATGATGCGCGAGGGGTTGCTCAAGGAGAATATCGACGGCGAAGCCCTGTCCTGGGCGCATTCGCGCCTGATCACGCGCCCCGAACAGCGCAAGGTGCTGATGATGATCTCGGACGGCGCCCCGGTCGACGATTCCACCCTTTCGGTCAACCCGGGCAACTATCTCGAGCGCCACCTCCGCTACGTCATCGAGGAGATCGAGACCCGCTCGCCGGTCGAACTCCTCGCCATCGGCATCGGGCACGACGTCACCCGCTACTATCGCCGCGCCGTGACCATCGTCGATGCCGAGGAACTGGCCGGCGCGATGACCGAGAAGCTGGCCGAACTCTTTTCCGAGGAAGGTTCGCCGGAGCTCAGGCCCCGGCGCGCGCGCCCCCGCGCCCAGACCCAATGATCCGACGCAGCTGGCGCCACCGCTACCGCGCGGCGCTGGCCGGAGCGTTTCTCGTCCTGGCGGCTCCGCTCGCGGCCCTGGCTGTCTCCCCCGGCTTCCGGCCGATCGCGCTTGAGGCACGGCAGATCGACGACTTCCTGCCGTCATTGCCCGAGCAGGTCTTCGGTCCGCTGGAGTTTCGCGGCGGCCTGGAGCTGACATCGACCGACCGGCAATTCGGTTCGCTCTCCGGGCTCGACTTCGCCTCCGACGGCACGCTCTACGCAGTCGCCGACCGGGGCCGCTGGTTCGCCGCGCGCCCGGTCGAGAAGGACGGCCGCCTGGTCGGGCTGGAAGACCCGCGGATTGCACCGATCCTCAACAACGCTGGCCAGCCGCTTTCGGGCAAGGCCTGGGGCGACGCCGAGGGACTGCGTATCAGGCGGGACGGCGACCGCGATGTCGCCTATGTCACCTTCGAAGGCGTCAACGACCTGCGGGAATTCGGTGGCGACGACTTTGTACTGGCCAGTTCCCGCTCAGTCGCCTTGCCACGCGCGGCGCGGGACCTGCCCCATAACGAGGGGCTGGAGGGACTGGCGATTGCGCCCGAGGCCGGGCTGCTTGGCGGCGCCATCGTCGTCATCGCCGAGGAAGCGCTCGGCAACAGCGACCGCCACGGCGGCTGGATCGTCGGCGGGCCCGAGGCCGGGGCCTTTTCCATCGAGAGCGCAGGCACCTACAGCATCACCGATGCCGCTTTCCTGCCCGATGGTGATCTGCTGCTCCTCGAACGGAGCCTGCGCTTCCCGTTTGGCTTCACGATGCGCCTTCGCCGGATTGCCGGGCAGGACCTGGCGCCCGGCGCGACCGTCGACGGAGAGATCCTCGTCGAAGCCGATCTCCGCTATCAGATCGACAACATGGAAGGGTTGGCGGTGGGCCGCAACGAAGTGGGCGAAACGATCATCGCCATTGTTTCGGACGACAACGAGAGTCCGCTGCAGCGGACGCTGCTTCTCTATTTCGCGCTCAAGGACTGACGGAGTCGACCGTCGCTCGGGCGATCGGTCCCGGATCGGAGCCGATCAGGCAGCAGCGGCTTCGGAGGCGGCGACGCGCTTCTCGACCAGCCGCTTGATGCGGCGTGCATTGATCGAAAGGTCAGTGTCGCGCGACGCGAGGAGGAACTTGTCCAGTCCGCCGCGATGCTCGACCGAACGCAGGGCATTGGTGCTGATCTTGAGCCGCACCTTCTGGCCGAGGGCGTCGCTCAGCAGCGTCACATGATTGAGATTGGGCAAGAACCGCCGACGCGTCTTGTTGTTCGCGTGACTGACATTGTTGCCGGCCAGGACCGCTTTTCCGGTCAATTCACAGCGGCGCGCCATGGGATACGTCCTTTTGATCATGCTCGCGCCACGCCCGAACGGCATGGCTGCGTCTGACACCTTATGAAAGGCCGCATCCTATAGTCAGCCGCCGCGCAAGCGTCAAGGCGCAGCATGGGCGCGTGACGCCTGCCGCCAATTACCTTAAGAAGAAAAGCACGAATCGTTCGCGTTTCACAGGCTTCCAACGGGACTGCCGGCCACGACAGGCTGCTGTAGCATCGTCATGCCAATGAACGGCCAGGATCGACGCTACGAAACCACTGCGCGGCTCTCCGCGGCGGTGCTTTCCCTGGCTATTGCCATCGCCCCGTCGGCGCTCCTGGCCCGCGAAATCACGACTCTCAAGGCGACCTACGTGATTGCCATCGGCACTGCCGTCATCGGCCATGCCACGGCCGAAAGCCGGTTCTCGGGCGAAAACTACACCGCCGCCATCAACGGTTCGACCGGCGGCGTATCGCGGCTCGTGTCGGATGCGCGCGCCAGCCTTTCCGGCTCGGGAAAGATCTCCGGCAAGACCGTCCTGCCCGCGACTTTCAACCTCGAAACCGTGGAACGCGGCTTCGGAACCCATGTCAGCATGGCCATGCAGGGCGGCCGGATCACCAACCTGGTGGCGGTGCCGCGGCTTTCGGCGGCGGCCGACCGGATACCGATAACCCAGAGCCACAAGACCGGTATCGTCGACCCGCTCAGCGCCTTCATCGTCCCCCTCGACCGGCCGGGCGTTCCCTCCGGCCGCGCCGCCTGCGACCGGACCATCAAGGTATTCGACGGCTGGACGCGCTTCGACGTGCAGCTTTTCTACAAGCAGACCAAGGCAGTCGACGGCGGCGCCGACACTTATGCCGGCAGGATCATCGTCTGCGGCGCCCGCTACGTCCCCGTCGCCGGCCACCGGGCCCAGGGCGACTCCCTGAACGATCTTGTCGACAATGATCGGCTCGAAGTCTGGCTGGTGCCGGTCGAGAACACGGCCCTGCTCGTCCCCTTCCGTATTCTCATCGGAACGTCGTGGGGCGATCTCATCGTGTATGCGACGCGGTTCACCACCACGGCGACCGAAGAACGTGCCGAGGCGGACTGATCCCGCGATCGTTTTCCCCGTTATCCACAAGCGTCTCGGCACGATCATGCCGTATTTTCGCCACATTTCGAGAGCGGCGCGAGCGGTCGAAGCAAACCCTTCGGCCACCATGCTTTCGAAGCCCTTTTCCCAGATGTGGGGGCTGTTCCTCGGCCGCGCGCATATGTCGTAGGGAACGGAGCATGAAAGATCGCGAGTCAGCGATTCGGGCCGGTTTTGTTCCAGACTCGTTCTACGTGTAGGGGCGCTCGGGAAAAAACCTCCCGTTTTCCGTGGCTTCCCGTGCTACACGGCTTGGGTCGGTCGCCACGAAGAAATCCATTGGAGCCGTAACGGCAGTATGAGTTTCGAGTCGATTTCAGGCGCCCCCTCCGGCGGTGCCAAGCTGGTCGCCGTCCTTGGACCGACCAATACGGGAAAGACCCACCTCGCCATCGAGCGGATGCTCGGCCACGAGTCCGGGGTCATCGGCCTTCCCCTTCGCCTGCTGGCCGCCGAGGTCTACGCCCGCGTCGCCGCCCGCGTTGGCGCGGATCAGGTCGCTCTGATCACCGGCGAGGAGAAGATCGTCCCGCCCAATCCGAAATACCGGGTCTGCACCGTCGAGGCGATGCCGAGCGAGACCGACGCGGCATTCCTCGCCATCGACGAGATCCAGCTCGCCAGCGACCTCGAGCGCGGCCACGTCTTCACCGACCGGATGCTGCATCTTCGCGGCCGCCAGGAAACACTTCTTCTCGGTGCCGCCACCATGCACGGCATCGTCGAGCGACTTTTCCCGAGCGCCAATGTCGTGACCCGGCCGCGAATGTCCGTGCTCAGCTATTCCGGCTCCAAGAAGATCACCCGGCTGCCGAGTCGCTCCGCCGTCGTCGCTTTCTCCGCCGACGAGGTCTACGCGATTGCCGAGCTGATCCGCCGGCAGCGCGGCGGCGCCGCCGTGGTGCTCGGCTCGCTGAGTCCCCGGGCGCGCAACGCCCAGGTCGAGCTCTTCCAGTCGGGCGATGTCGACTTCCTCGTCGCCACCGACGCGATCGGCATGGGCCTCAATCTCGACGTCGATCACGTTGCTTTCGCCGCCGACCGCAAGTTCGACGGCTTCCAGTTCCGTCAGCTCACCGCCGCCGAGTTCGGCCAGATTGCCGGACGCGCCGGTCGCCACATGCGCGACGGCACCTTCGGCGTCACCAGCCGCGTCGATCCGCTTCCCGACGAACTGATCGCCGCGCTGGAAAGCCATGAATTCGATCCGGTCAAGACAATCCAGTGGCGGAGCCGCGACCTCGACTTTGCGTCGATCGAAACCCTGAAGGCGAGCCTCGACCAGGCGCCGCCGCACGCGGCCCTGACCAAGGCGCCGCCAACCGTCGACGTGTCTGTCCTTGAAACGGTGACCAGGGACCCGGGTCTGCGCGACGCCGCGTCGTCCAGGGCCAATGTCGCGCTTCTCTGGGATGTCTGCCAAATCCCCGATTATCGCAAGATCGCCCCGGCCAATCACGCCGAACTCGTGACGACGATTTTCGGTTTCCTCGCCAATGGCGGACGGATCGACGACGACTGGTTTGCACGCCAGGTCGCCTTCGCCGATCATGTCGAGGGCGACATCGATACGCTCGCCAATCGCGTCGCCCATATCCGAACCTGGACGTTTGCCGCCAATCGCCCGCACTGGCTTGCCGACCCTGCCCATTGGCAGGAGCGCACGCGCGCGATAGAGGATCGTCTGTCCGACGCGCTGCATGAACGACTGACCGCGCGTTTTGTCGATCGTCGGACGAGCGTGCTGATGAGACGACTGAAAGAGAAGGCGATGCTCGAAGCGGAGATAACGTCCGTCGGCGATGTATTGGTCGAGGGCCAGCACATCGGAACCCTGTCCGGTTTCCGCTTCGCGCCCGATGCGGGAGCGGACGGGCCGGATGCAAAAGCGCTACGCGCCACGGCGGCCAAGTCACTGGCCGGTGAGATCGCCAAGCGCGCCGAGCAGGTGGCCGCCGCGCCGAATGCCGATTTCGCCCTGGCGACCGACGGCACCTTGCGATGGCAGGGTGCCGCGATCGGTCGTCTGGTCGAAACCGAGGACGCGCTGAAGCCCCGCCTGATCCTGCTCGCCGACGACGCGCTGACGCCTGCCTCGCGCGAACGCGTCCAGACCCGCGTCGACCTCTGGCTGACCACCCGCGCCGGCGAATTGCTGAAGCCGCTTTTCGATCTCCGCGCCGCCGAGAATCTCGCACCGGCCGCACGCGGTATCGCCTTTCGCCTGACCGAGAATTTCGGCGTCATCGAACGCTCTGAGATCGCCGAGGAAGTTCGGGAACTGGACCAGGACGCGCGGGCCGGCCTGCGCGCCCTCGGTGTCCGCTTCGGCGCCCACCACATCTACGTTCCCGCGCTGCTGAAGCCGGGGCCAAGTGCCCTTCTCGCAACCTTCTGGGTCCTTAAGCATGGCGGCTTCGACGAAGTCGGTGGGCTGACCACGCTGGCCGCCTCCGGCCGGACGAGCGTTCGTGTCGATCCGGCGATCCCCCAGGCGCTCTACCGGGTGGTCGGCTATCGGGTCGCGGGCAACATGGCGATCCGCATCGATATTCTCGAGCGACTGGCCGACCAGATCCGTCCGTTGATCGCCTGGCGGGCATCGCCGCAAAGCCCCGAACCGCCGGACGGCGCCGTTGCCGGCAACGGCTTCACCGTCACCGTCGCCATGACGTCGCTGCTCGGGTGTTCGGGCGAGGATTTTGCCTCCGTGCTGCGGGCGCTTGGCTACCGCATGGAACGGAAGCCCAAGCCAGCGCAGGCAGCCCCGACCGTCGAGGCCGCGCCCGCTGAAGGCGCGCCCGGCGAGGCAGCGGCAACGACCGGCGAGTCGCCTGCCCCCGTCCCGGCCACGGATGGCGCACCTGAGGCCGCACCGGCGGACAGCATCGAAGAGACGCCCCCGGCTCCGGCCGAAGCCGCTCCCCCGGAGGCTACCGCAGCCACCGCTCCGCCCGCCGAAGCCGCTCCCGAGACGCCAGACGCTTCGCTCGCGCCGGAACGGTCTGAAGAGCCAGTCGTCGCGGCGGAAACGTCGGATGCAGTGCCTGCCTCCGAAACCGACACGCCCGCCGCGCCATGGGCCGAGGTCACCGAACCCGAGGAGCCGGCCTTCATCGAAGTCTGGCGGCCGCAACGCGCTGGCCGTCCCGGCGGACGCCGCGGCACGCAGGATCGCCAGGGACGCGACAGGCAGGGCCAGGACCGGCAGGCGCGCGACGGCGAAACCCGCGACAAGCGCCCTGATGGGCCACGTCGCGGGCGTCCGAATGGTGGCGAGAATGCCAATGGCCAGAAGAAGGGGCCACGCCGTCCTCGCCGTGGCGACCGTGGGGCCGACGGCCCCGGCGGTGGCAAAAAGGGTCGCGTGCCGGCCCAGCGCGAGGAACGGCAGAAGCCGATGGATCCCAATTCGCCCTTTGCCGCGCTTGCTGCCTTGAAGGCGAAGCTGGAATCGCCGGAAACGGACCGCTGACCGGCGCGCGATGACGGCCGAACCCAAACGCCGCATCGACAAGTGGCTGTGGTTCGTCCGGCTGGCAAAGACGCGAACGGCGGCGCAGAAGCTGGCGCTCTCGGGTCAGGTCCGCGTCAATCGCGAAAAGAACACCAGCGCCAGCCGCAGCATCCGCATCGGCGACGTGCTGACCGTCGCGCAGGAATCAGGCGTCCGGGTGCTTCGCGTCGTGGACCTCGGCGAGCGCCGGGGACCGGCGAGCGAGGCCCGCCTGCTCTATGAGGATCTCACCCCGCCGGAACCGCCGCGCGACCGCTCGGAGGGGCAGCGCGTCGGGCCGCGCCCGACCAAGCGCGACCGCCGCGTGATGGACGAAATGCGCTCTGCCGTCGCAATCGACGAGGATTTTTCGTCAACCACCGACTGAGCGGAACGCGGCGCCTGCCACGCGCCCGCAGGCCGCATCGGCATTTCTTGCGCGATTCCGCCAAACCGGATACCCAAACGGCCGAAGATCGACCGATCCCCGCGAAGAACGCCCGTCCGCCAATCGAGGAACTCCGGTGACCTACATCGTCAACGACAACTGCATTCGCTGCAAATTCATGGATTGCATCGAAGTTTGCCCCGTCGACTGCTTCTACGAGGGCGAGAATATGCTCGTCATCCATCCGGACGAATGCATCGACTGCGGTGTCTGCGAGCCGGAATGCCCCGTCGACGCGATCAAGCCCGACACCGAGCCGGGCCTGGAGAAGTGGTTGAAGGTGAATGCCGAATATGCGGCAAAATGGCCCAACATCACCGCCAAGGGCGAACCGCCGGCCGACGCCAAGGAATTCGAAGGTGTCGAAGGAAAGTTCGAGAAATTCTTCTCTCCCGAGCCCGGTGAAGGCGATTAGTCGACAGGCCGGACACGCAATTTTATTGCGCGCTGCAACATCCTTTCCCGCTGAAAACCATGAATGACTCGCCGCGGTTTACCGTGGCGATGTTAAATCATTGAATTTTCCCGTATTTGTGCTATATTCACTCCTTAGTTGGAGTAAATAGGCGCTTTGCGCGCGGGACGCGCGCCTTTTCTGCATGACTAATCCCCAGCGCTCGGCTGTATGACCGGCTTCTTCGCCGGAAGGGATCGTGTCGCCGCCGAGGCGGTGCAGGATAGTGTGCGCTGGTGCCGAGTGGAGGCGTGAAGTAGCCATGTCGACGACCAAATCCAAGGCGAAGAAGTCCCCGGCCGCAAGCAGGACGACGGCAAAGGCGGCGACGGTAAAGGCGGCAAAGTCTCCGAAGGCTCAGGGCGTAGCCAAGTCCGCCGCGACCAAGCCTGCGGCGACGCCGCGGAAATCCGCAACGACCGCCAAGCCGGCGGCGAAGAAGCCGGCCGCCGCAAAGAAGCCCGCAGCCAAGGCCGCCGGGAAGACGACCGCCGCCAGGAAGCCGGCGGCCACGAAGAGCGCCGCCGCGTCGCGCAAGGCGACGACGGCTGCCAAGCCCGCGGCAAAGAAGGCCGCGAAGTCGAACGCCCGCAAGCCGGTCGTGACGCCGAAGTCGACCGGACGAAAGGCAGCCGCGACGCCGGCGGCGAGCAAGAAGACGACGAATGCCCCGGCCGCTGCGAAGAAGGCGGCGCCGGTCAAGGCTTCGGCGGCAAAAGCCGCCACGCCGAAAACGATCAAGTCGGCGCCTGCGAAACAGGCCGCCGCCGCGCCCGCCAAGCCGGCAGCGCCGGAGAGTTCAAGTAAGCCAGTTCCCACAAAAGTGCGCCCTCCCGCGCCGAATGGAGTTGAGACAAGCATGCCCGTGAAGAAGCCGACCACGCGTTCCGAGTTCAAGACCGGAGAACATATCGTCTATCCGGCCCATGGCGTTGGCCGTATCGTCGGCATCGATACCCAGGAAGTCGCAGGCATCAAGCTCGAACTCTTCGTCATCAGCTTCATCAAGGACAAGATGACGCTGCGCGTGCCGGTTCCCAAGGCCACCTCCGTTGGCATGCGCAAGCTTGCCGATGCGGCAACCGTCAAGCGGTCGCTCGAGACCGTGCGCGGTCGCGCGCGGATCAAGCGCACGATGTGGAGCCGCCGGGCCCAGGAGTATGAGGCAAAGATCAATTCCGGCGATCTCATCGCCATTGCCGAAGTCGTCCGCGACCTATTCCGCTCGGAGAACCAGCCGGAGCAATCCTACAGCGAGCGGCAGCTTTACGAGGCAGCCCTCGACCGCATGGCGCGCGAGATTTCTTCGGTCAACCGAATCTCGGAAACCGAAGCGATCCGCCAGATCGAGCTGAACCTGGCCAAGAGCCCGCGTCGCGGCGCCAAGCCGGACGAGGCCGCGGAGGCAACCGAGACCACCGAGACCCAGGACAAGGCTGCCTGATCCTCGCTTTTCGCGACGAACACTTTGAACGGGCGTCGGCCAGCCAGCCGGCGCCCGTTTTCTATTCCGGCAACGATTCAAAGGACTTCGAGGTTATCACGCAAAACCTCACGGCATTGTGTGATCCGAACCGCTCTCCCGGTCGTTAAGGTTCAGGCGACTCATGGGAAATCCCGAGCGAGAGAAATTCGATGGGCAGGGCAGCAGGATCGAGCGATTTCGTCAGGATGGCCATGAAGGCGCCGTACCTGGAGCGCGACGAGGAGCATGACCTCGCGGTCCAGTGGCGCATGGCCAGGGATCAGGCCGCTCTCCACCGCCTGACCCAGGCCCATATGCGGCTCGTGATCGCCATAGCCGCCCGTTTCCGCAATTTCGGCCTTCCGATGAGCGACATGATCCAGGAAGGCCATGTCGGCCTGCTCGAGGCGGCGGCGCGGTTCGAACCGGAGCGCGAAGTCCGCTTCTCGACCTATGCCACGTGGTGGATCCGCGCCTCGATCCAGGACTACATCCTGCGCAACTGGTCGATCGTGCGCGGCGGCACCTCCTCGTCCCAGAAGGCTCTCTTCTTCAACCTTCGCCGTCTCAGGGCGCGTCTGGCCCAATCGTCCGACCCCCGCCCGCGCGATCTGGTCTTTGCCGAGATCGCCACCGCGGTCGGCGTGTCGAAGAAGGATGTCGAGGTCATGGATTCCCGTCTGTCGGGCCCCGACACCTCGCTCAATGCCCCGCTCAACGAAGCCGACGGCGGCACCAGCGATCGACAGGACTTCCTCGTCGACAATGTTCCCCTGCCGGATGAAACCGTCGGCGACACGATCGACACCGAGCGGAAGCTGAGCTGGCTCCGGTCTGCGCTGAACGTACTCAACGAGCGCGAGTTGAAGATCGTCCGCGAGCGACGCCTCCAGGACGATGGCGCCACGCTGGAATCGCTGGGCGAGAGCCTCGGCATCTCAAAGGAGCGCGTTCGCCAGATCGAAAGCCGCGCCCTCGAGAAACTCCGCACGGCGCTGCTTCGCGAAAACCCCGACCGGGCGACATTCGTCTAGCCAGCCGCGCAGGCATCGCGGTCTCCTAATCGGCGACGATCTTCACCCGCATCCCCGCCGGAATCTCGGCGTTTGCGCTGAGGTCGTTGAGGGCCCGGAACAATTCCCTCGGCCGATCGACACCTTGCATCTGCGCCGCCAGCGAGTCGACGGTCGAGCCCGGCCGCGCCTTGACGATCTTGATGCTGAGCGGGCGCAGCGAGGCGAGCGCCCGCTGATCGAGCATGCGGAAGCTGGACACTGTCGTCGACGTCGCGGCGGCCAGTCCCTTAGTCGCGTCCTCGTTCGCGAAGATGAAGCGGTAGGTGGCGCCGCTTTCCGCCTGGACGATGGCGATCCTGAACTCCCAGCCCTTGGCGCTGGCGCTGGCTGATGCAGCGGGCATGCCGTTGACCGAGAAGCGCTTGATCGTCGACTCGTCGAGGCCGTTGACCCAACCCGAGGCAAGATACTGGCCGAGATCCGCCCCCTTGACGAGAGCGACCGCATCGAAGCGGAGCGCCGTGCCATCGGCCCCGGTGGCGAGGACGGCATCGCTCGTGTTGTCGATCACGAAACCGTCCGGCACCGAGAAGCCGACCCCGAGTGAGGGATGGATGAACGTCCGGTCGCGGACGTATCCCTGGCTCGGATCGTCGCCGAAGATCACGCCGTCGATGCCGGCGAGATAGCGATCGCGGTCGCGGTCGCCGATGCCCGGCGCCCCGAACTGGCGCGCGGCGCGCGCGGCGAAGTCGACGCGTTCCGGGGTCGAGGGGTGCGAGGCGAGGAAGTCCGGCGCTTTCTCCAGCGTCGGGCCGGCCGCCACGCGGTAGTTGGCGAATTGCGCCATCGTCGCCAGGAAGCGCGCCGCCGCGAACGGGTCATAGCCCGCCCGCCCGATTGTCTTGACGCCCATTGCGTCCGCTTCGAGTTCCTGTTGCCGCGAGAAGCTGGCAAGCGAACGCTGGCTGGAGGCGAGCGCCAGCTGGCCGCCGCTGTCACCGTCCAGAACATCGGTCACCACGCGGCTGACGATGACCGCGTTCCGCGCCTTGTTCTGTCGCTGGATCGCATGGTCCGCCGTGACATGCGCCATCTCATGGGCGAGCACCGCCGCCACTTCGGACGAGTCATTGGCAAGGGTCAGCAGGCCGCGGGTGACATAGAGATAGCCGCCCGGAAGCGCGAAGGCGTTGATCGCCGGCGCGTTGAGGATGGTGATCCGGTAGGGCTGATCCGGCTGGTCGGAGGCCGCGACGATACGGCCGACAATCCGCGCCACGGTCTGCTCGAGCTTGTCGTTGTGATAGATGCCGCCATAGGCCGCGACGATCCGCGCGTGTTCTTCCGGCCCGGCCGACAGGTCGGTACCGACGATCGCGGCATTGGGGCCAACGCTTCCGGCATTGAGCAAGGCATTGCAGCCGGCCAGCAGCGCGCCGGCAAGCACCAGCCCGCACGCCGTCAAGACCCGCTTCCGTCGCTGCCCGCTGCCGCGAAGCTTCGCTGCCGCCGTCAAGCCCATCACCCGCCGTCCAACACCTCTATTGCGACCGGATCATGAATCCGGATCGCCGGACCGCCGCTTTCCTCGATCACGCCACGAACCCTGACTGACCGACCTTCCAACGAATCGGCCGGAAATCCGGCCGCAGCAAGGCGTTCGGCAACCGGAGGCGGGATCATGACGGTGAAATCGCGGCGATAAACCGGCCCGAAATCGAGAAATATCATATACGAACCGTGACCAACCGAAAGCACCCGCCCTTCGACGAGTTCATATAAGCCGCTTCGCGCCAAAAGCGAAGGATCATCAGGGTTCAGCGGGTCGTGGCGCTTGCCCTTCCAGACGCCCCGATCAGCGGCTCGGGCGCGGTCTTCGGCGGCCAGGAGCGATGCGACACAAGCTGTTTCGCCCTCCAGCGGCCGAATGCGCACCAGTCCGGCCTCCGCCAGGACCGCCTGCAGCGACCGCCCGTCAGGCAGGAACCCTTGCGCATGCACCCGGCCGTAGCGATCGGGCCCGGCGCCGACCCGGGCAAGCGAAATCGACGCGCCGGCCACCAGTCCGTCCAGCGCCGCGCGGGCGGCCGCTGCCATCGCCGTATCGCCAAAACCAAGGGCCTTCGGCGCCTCGATCGCGGCAAGCCGAACCCTGGCGCCGTCCTCCGTCTCGATCGTATCGCCGTCGATCGCCCCGGCGACGCGCACCGTTTCGGTCACCGGCAAGGCGCATCCCCCCTCCCCGGCCGCCACCGGCGCCCAATTAAGGCAGGCGACAAGTGCGATCGCCGGAACACCAGCCTGCGCAATCACCGTTCTTCCGCGACCGTCCTGCATCCGCAAGAAACTCTCCCAAGCATCAGCCGATGCCGCCAACCACACGATGTTGCGGCTGGCAGAAGGGAAAGCTATTACATTTCACGAATGCTGGACGACCGCATCCGCGATCGGTCGTCCACGGTGAGACTCCGTAGCTCAGCAGGATAGAGCATCAGATTCCTAATCTGAGGGTCGTGGGTTCGAATCCCGCCGGGGTCACCATTTTCTTGGACGCCTGTAGACATGGCGCAAAGCCGATTTCGATGGCAGTCGTCACATAGCAAGCACCGGCGCCGCTTTCTCCGCTCGCCTTCCATGCCAGACCGCCAACCGCTCCAAGCTCGGTAGAGCCCACTGGCGACTGACCAGCCTGAAGGAGAGGCTCGTCAAGATCGTTACCTCCGGCCGGTACGTGACTTTCAGATGGCAGGGGTCGCGGTACTTGGGGGCTGTTTGCCAACATTCTGGAACTGATCGCGCAATTGCGGCCAACGCCCGATCCAGCGTCGGCGTGACGCGGCCAGTTGTCATAGGCTCATGAGCGCCTTGAAGACGCGATTCGGCGCTAACGATCGGCCTCGGAAGGCATGCCTCGGGCGGGTTGGCGGCCAATCAAAGCAAAGCCCCCCAGCCCCGGGGTCGACATTGTCCGGGACGGCCATGAGGGCCTATCGTGTCGCCAGAAATTGTCGTTCATCCTGGGAACGTCAGTTGGATCAAGAGAGAGCCGATGCCCAAATTCGACGCGACCTTCGTGGGCCTCACCATCCTCGATATCGCCGGCCGGCCGGTGGAGGCGATTCCCGGAGGGGGGAATGTCGCCTTTATCGAGGAAATCCGGATGAATCCGGCGGGAACCGCGGCCGGCGCAGTCATGAACGCTGCCAAGCTCGGCATATCGACGGCGACTGTCGCCTGCGTCGGCAAGGACTCGATGGGCGATTTCATCATCGACCAATACGGGCGCATGGGCATCGACTGTTCGATGATGCAGCGAAGCGAGACCACGCGCACCTCTGCCACCATCCTCACCATTCGGCCGAACGGCGACCGTCCTGCCCTCCACGCCCGGGGCGCCTCCGACGACCTGCTGGTGACGCCCGATCAATTTGATGCGGTGTGTGACGCGCGCTTCCTGCACCATGGCGGTACCGGGCTCTTGAAAGCGATGGATGCCGGGCCGAGTGCCGCGCTGCTGGCGCACGCCAAGTCGAAGGGTCTGACGACATCCTTCGACATACTCGCACCGGACGGGAACACGATGGGCCTCCTGACGCATATATTGCCCCATGTGGACTACTTTATGCCGGCGATGGAGGAAGCGGCTTTCCTTTCGGGCAAGACGGAGCCAGCAGAGATCGCGGAGATTTTCCTCGCGATGGGGGCCGGTGCATGCGTCTTCAAATGGGGCGCAAAGGGATCGTACGTCCAGACAGGCTCCGAACAATTTCGGGTCCCGGGATTCCAGGTCAAGGTGTCCGACACGACGGGTTGCGGCGACAGCTATTGCGGCGGGTTCGTCGCCGGCCTGGCCTATGGGCGCACCCTCCGGGAGGCTTGTGAGCTCGGCACGGCAACATCGGCTCTGGTCGCCACTGCGCTCGGCTCGGACGCCGGGGTCGTCGACCTCGCGCAGGTCGAGTCATTCGCTGCGTCGACGGCAAGGCTCGACTAGGGCACGGACTCAATCACGTCTTGAGATCGCTGCTGGCAATCCCGAGCTGCCGGCCACAACATGGGTAAGCGGACACCGGCCCACTGGCCATCGCGAGGATCGGCTTTAGTGGGTTGCCGTCCCAAACGAGAGGCGCTCGCGGTCGCCTATGATGCGGCGAGGCGCCCGGCGGCCCACGAACTTGAGATCTCTCCGCCCGAACTCCGAGGCGTTGGTCACGCGCAGCGGCGCAAACAGGCGCCGCGTCGAGAACGCCTCGGGCGGCTATGCGATCCTCAACAAGACGTCAGGCAAGTACAGGCTTCCGGCCAACGCGGTTCACTTCGTGATTGCTGGGCAGCACGGTGTGAAATTCAGATCGTCGCGGCGGCTCCGCTCCAGGATCCGGACCGCTCAGGAAAAACGCCCCTTGTCATGCCGGTCGGGTACCGTCGCCCAGGAAGGCCGCCAGCGCCGCCTCGGCACCGTCTGCCCAGACCGCCGTGAGCCAGCGATCGAAGGCGTCGGCAAACCGAGGGTCGCTCGCGAGATCGCCGTAGAAGCGTTTCTGCTCCAGCCATGTGCGGGGCCGGTCCCGGGCTGCCTTCGCCGCGACGACGAGGTCATCCCAGAACGGATCGTTGGCTGCGATCGCGCTGCCGTCTTCCCGCGTGCCCTCGCACATGCGCGCCCACAGCGCCTCGACCAGCGCGAGTCCCTCGATCGAGGTTCCGGCCGCCAGCGCATCGCGGATGATGGGAAGGATGAACCCGCTGTGTCGCGACGAACCATCGAAAGCGACCCGGCGCGTGGTATCGACGATCGCCGGGTTCGAGAAGCGGCGGTCGATCAGGTCGACATAGGCCTCGGGCGTCATGTCGGGCACCGGCTTGACGTGCGGCGCGATCTCGTCACGCTCGATCTTGCGGAAGAACGCGCCGATCAGCGGATGCTCCATGCAGGCCGAGATCGTCTCCACCGACAGGATCTCGCCGGGATTGGCGATCACCTGGTGGCCGGCATTCAGCATGCGGATCTTCATCGTCTCGTAGTCGTGGACCCGGTCGGAGAAGACAGCGCCGGCCTTGTTCCAGTCGGGCCGGCCGGCGCAGAAATCGTCTTCGATCACCCATTGGCGAAAATTCTCATGGGTGACGGGCACCGCATCGTCGATGCCGAGCGCCCTGGCCAGCGCCAGCTCCTTCGGCCCGGTGGCCGGCACGATGCAATCCACCATCGAATTCGGGAAGGTGCAGTTGCCGTCGATCCAGTCGGCCAGGATCGGATCCGACAGCCGGGCGAGCGACACCACCGTCTGTCGGAGGATCGCGCCGTTGCCTTGCAGATTGTCGCAGGACTGCGCGGTGAAGGGCCGGGTTCCGGCATCCCGCCTTTGTTTCAGCGCGGCCACCATCGCGCCGAAAGCGGTTCGCGGTCGCGTCGGGTCGGCCGCGTCGGCCTTGATGTCGGCATGGTCCGCGTCGAAGCCGCCGGTGGCGGGATCGACATAGTATCCGCCCTCCGTCACCGTCAGCGCGACGATCCGGATCGCCGGATCGGCCATCTGGCGGATGAGCGCCCCGTTGCCGTCCTCGACCGGCAGATAGTCGATCATCGAACCGACGATTTCTGCCGAGGAGCCGGTGGGATCGAGTTCGATCAGGGTGGTCAGGCAGTCCTGCGCCAAAAGCTTCTCGCGCTGCGCCGCATCGTTCGGCCGAACCCCGGCACCGACGATGGCCCAGTCGTGGCAGAGCCCCTGATCCATCAGCCGGTGCAGATACCAAGACTGGTGCGCGCGATGAAAATTGCCGAGCCCGATATGGACGATTCCCGGGGTGAGCGTCGACCGGTCGTAGCCGGGAACACGTATCGAAGCGGGAACGTCGCCGAGCGTGGCGTTCGACAGTCGCATCAACTCATCCAGTTGCCGCCGTCGACATTCAGCGTCTGCGCCGTGACATACCTTGCGTCGTCGGAAGCAAGGAACACGCATGGTCCGGCGATGTCGTCGGGCTCGCCCATATAGCCGAGCGGCACGGCTTCGCCGACGAGCCGCTTCTTCTCGCCGATCGGCAGGTCCTCGTACTTCGCGAACAGCGAGTCGACGACATCCCACATCGGCGTGTCGACGACGCCCGGCGCGATGGCGTTGACACGGATCTTGTCCTTCGCCAGTTCGAGCGCCAGCGACTGGGTCATCGAGATCACCGCCGCCTTGGTCGAGCAGTAGAGGACGATGTTTGCCTCACCCCGCCGCCCGGCCTGCGACGAGAAGTTGATGATCACGCCGCCCTTGCCGCGCTTCTTCATGCCCGGGACGACCGCCTGGGTGGCGAAGATGGTTCCGCCGACATTGACGTCATACTGGCGGCGATAGGCCTCGTGGGTCACTTCCTCGATCGGGGCCATGGTGAAGATGCCAGCGTTGTTGACCAGTACGTCGATGCCGCCCCAGGCGTCCTCGACCGCTTTCACGCCGTCGGCGATGGAACCGAGATCGGTCACGTCCATCTTCAGCGCCATCGCATTGGGACCAAGGTCCGCGGCCGTCTCTTCCGCCCCACCGATATCGGCGACGGCAACCTTCGCGCCTTCTCGCACATAGGCCTCGCAGATGGCGCGGCCGATTCCCCGGCCGCCGCCGGTGACCAGCGCGACCTTTCCCTCCAGTCGTTTCATTCGATACGCAGCCCCTTGTCGTCAAACCTGTGAAGCTGCGCCGGATCGGGTGTCAGATAGACCTGATCGCCGCGGTGGAAATCGACTTCACCGCCGGAGCGTACGGTGATTGGCTCTGCCATTCCATCGCAATGAACGTGAAAAAACGTGTCGGACCCCAGATGCTCCGACAC
Organism: Bauldia litoralis; assembly: GCF_900104485.1. Taxonomy (GTDB): domain Bacteria; phylum Pseudomonadota; class Alphaproteobacteria; order Rhizobiales; family Kaistiaceae; genus Bauldia; species Bauldia litoralis. The sequence goes on from NZ_FMXQ01000001.1 coordinate 413,786, forward strand.
CCCGACCTTCCCGGCCCATTCCCCGCCGTCCGACGAGATGCCGATGTGCTCGGGACGGATCCCGATCGTCGCCGCATTATCCTTTGCGGCCTCCGCGCCCTTGAGGAGATTCATCTTCGGCGACCCGATGAAGCCGGCGACAAACTCGTTCAGCGGACGCCGGTAGAGATCGAGCGGCGAGCCGACCTGCTCGATGTTTCCCGCCCGCAGGACGACGATCTTGTCGGCCATCGTCATCGCCTCGACCTGGTCATGGGTGACGTAGACCATGGTCGTCGTCAGCCGCTTGTGCAGTTCGCTGATCTCGAGCCGCATGCCGACGCGAAGCGCCGCGTCGAGGTTGGACAGCGGCTCGTCGAAGAGGAACGCTGCTGGTTCGCGGACGATGGCGCGGCCGATGGCGACCCGCTGGCGCTGGCCACCCGACAACTGGCCGGGGCGGCGGTCGAGATAGTCCCCGAGGTTGAGGACCGCGGCCGCCTGCTCGACCTTCCGGTCCTGCTCCGCCTTGTCCATCTTCGCCATCCGGAGAGGGAAGGCGATGTTCTTCCGCACCGACATATGCGGATAGAGCGCGTAGGACTGGAACACCATCGCCAGCCCCCGCTTGGCCGGCGGCAACTCGGTGGCGTCCTGTCCGTCGATCTCGATCCGGCCGCTGCTGACATCCTCCAGTCCGGCGATCAGCCGGAGCAGAGTGGACTTGCCGCAGCCCGAGGGGCCGACGAAGACGACGAACTCACCGTCTTCAATGGACAGGTCCAGCGGTCGAATGACATCGACTTCGCCGAAGCTCTTGGTGACCTGTTCGAGTGTGATGCGTCCCATACCCGCCTCCCTATTTCACTGCGCCGAAGGTCAGGCCCCGGACGAGTTGTTTCTGGCTGAACCAGCCGATGATGAGGATCGGCGCGATCGCCATCACACTCGCGGCGCTCAGCTTCGCGTAGAAAAGCCCCTCGGGGCTGGAATAGCTGGCGATGAACGCGGTCAGCGGCGCGGCCTTCGACGCCGTCAGGTTAAGCGTCCAGAATGCCTCGTTCCATGCCAGGATGACGTTCAACAGGACGGTCGAGGCAATGCCCGGCACCGCCATCGGCGTGAGGACATAGAGGACTTCCTTGCGCAGCGAGGCCCCGTCCATCCGGGCCGCCTCGAGGATCTCGCCCGGTATCTCGCGGAAATACGTGTAGAGCATCCAGATGATGATCGGCAGGTTGATCAGCATCAGCACGATCACCAGGCCCGTCCGCGTGTCGAGCAGTCCGGTGTCGCGGAAGATCAGGTAGATCGGAATCAGCACGCCGACCGGCGGCAGCATCTTGGTGGACAGCATCCACATCAGCACATTCTTGGTCCGCTTGGCCGGCACGAAGGCCATCGCCCAGGCCGCCGGGACCGCGATCAGGAGCCCCAGCAGCGTTGAGCCGAGGGCAATCACGACCGAGTTGGTGAAGTGCTTGAAATAGTCGGAGCGCGCCTGCACGGCGCCGTAGCTCTCCGTCGTCCATCCGGAGGTCAGCACTTCGATCGGCCCGCGGATCGCATCCACCTCGGTCTTCAGCGACAGGATGGCGATCCACAGGATCGGAAAGAACATCAGAATCCCGAGCGTCCAGGCGACGATCGTCGTGACGGTCTTCTCGCGGTTGGAAACTGCGCGTGCCATGGTCCGATCCCCCCTCAGGCGTCCAGATTCTTGCCGATCATCCGCATCAGGAAGATCGCGACGATGTTGGCGAGGATGATGGCGATGACGCCACCGGCGGAGCCGGCTCCCACGTCGTATTGCAGCAGCGACTGGACGTAGATCAGGTAGGTGAGGTTGGTCGTCGCCGTTCCCGGTCCGCCATTCGTGGTGACGAGGATCTCGGCGAAGATCGACAGCAGGAAGATCGTCTGGATCAGGATGACGACGGTGATCGCGCGGGCCAAGTGCGGCAGCATGATGAACCAGAAACGGTTCAGCCAGCTGGCCCCGTCCATCTCCGCCGCCTCGAGCTGCTCGCTGTCGAGCGACTGAAGGGCGGTGAGGAGGATCAGCGTCGCAAAGGGAAGCCATTGCCAACTGACGATCCAGATGATCGATGCCATCGGCGCCTGGCCAAAGAAGTCGAAGGGCTCGAATCCGAAGCTCGTCGCGATGTGGCCGAAGATGCCATTCACGGGGTTCATGAACATGTTCTTCCACACCAGACCGGAGACGGTCGGCATCACGAAGAAGGGCGCGATCACCAGGATCCGGACGATCCCCTGGCCCCACATCGGGCGGTCGAGGAGAAGGGCGAACAGGGTGCCGCCGCCGACCGTGATGATCAGGACACCGCCAACCAGGGCGAGGGTGTTCCAGATCGCGTCGGTGAAGCTCGGATCGGTGACGAAGTAGTAGTAGTTGGTCCAGCCGGTCCAGGCCTCGGTGCCCGGCATCAGCAGGTTGTAGCGCAGGAACGAGAAATAGATGGTCAGGGCCAGCGGGACGATCATCCAGGCCAGCAGCAGGATCACCGCTGGCGAGATCATCAGGCGTGCAGCCGTTCTTGAATGCTGGGTAGCCATGAGTGACGCCCTCCCCGTTCCTCAAAGAGCGCGCGACCGGACAGGCAGCCGCAAGCGCTTACCGGCAAGATCAGTTGGGTGGGCCGACGCGCGGACGCGCCGACCCGTCTTGGGAGACGACTACTTGGGGTAACCGGCCTTGGCCATTTCGCGCTCGGCGAACTGCTGGCTGTTCTTCAGCGCTTCGTCGACCGTCATCTGGCCGGCAAGCGCGGCAGCGATCTGCTGGCCGACATAGTTGCCGATGCCCTGGAACTCGGGGATCGCGACAAACTGGACGCCGGTGTAAGGCACGGGCTCCAGCGTTGCGTCGGCCGGGTTCGCCGCCAGGATCGAGTTCTCGACCGTCTTCGCGAACGGAGCGGCATCGAGATACGCCTGGTTCTCGTAGGTCGACTTGCGGGTGCCGGGAGGTGCGGCGACCCAGCCCTTGGTCTCACCGACGAGGTTGACGTAGTCCTCGGACGTCGACCAGGCGAGGAAGTTCTTCGCTGCATCCGCCTTCTGCGAGCTCTTCGGGATCGCCAGCGCCCAGGCCCAGAACCAGCCGGTTCCCTTGTCGGTCACCTGCTTCGGCGCCTGGAAGAAGTCGGTCTTGTCGGCGACCGAGGATTCGTCCGGGTTGAAGATGTAGCCGGCCGCCGAGGTCGCATCGACCCAGGTCGCGCACTTGCCGTCGGCGAAAAGCGCACGGTTCTCGTTGTGGCCGTTCGCCGTGGCGCCGGGAGGACCGAACTCGTTCATCAGGTCGACGTAGTAGGTGACGGCGTTGTGCCACGCGTCGCTGTCGATGGTCGGCTTCCAGTCCATGTCGAACCAGCGGCCACCGAAGGCATTCACCAGCGGGCCGACGAACGCCATGTTCTCGCCCCAGCCGGCCTTGCCGCGCTGGCAGGTGCCGAACACGCCGTTGTCCGGATCGTGGACCTTGGCGACGATCTCGGCGAACTGGTCGTAGGTCATCTGACCGTCGGGCAGCTCGACGCCAGCTGCGTCGAACAGGTCCTTGCGGTAGAAGGTGAACGAGCTTTCCGCGTAGAACGGGACGGCATAAAGCGTCCCGTCCGCCGACAAGCCGTTCAGGACAGGCTCGAAAATGTCATCGTAATTGTAGGCGTCGCCAAGATCGTCGAGCGCCACAAGCCAGCCCTGTGCACCCCAGATGGGTGCCTCATAGGCGCCGATGGTGACGATGTCGAAGGAACCGCCGTTGGTGGCGATGTCAGTGGTGACGCGCTGACGCAGAACATTCTCTTCAAGAACGACCCAGTTCAGCGTGTTGCCGGTCGCCTCTTCCCACTTCGACGACAGCTCCTGCATGATGATCATGTCGGAGTTGTTCACCGTCGCGATGGTGAGTTCCTCGGCCAAAGCCCCGCCGGCGACAAGCGCCATGACGGAAGCAGACACAAGTGTGCTTCTGAGGTGCATCCGTATCCTCCCTTGGTTGGATGTCCGACCCCAGACAATTACTATTTTGCCGCGATGTCAATCGATATTTGACACGCGTAAATTTACAGGAGGCTTTTCTGTCCGATCAGGCGGACTCTCGCATCACCAGTTTGCCTTCGAACAGGGTGTCGACGCGCTTCTCCGTCGGCCCGCCATTCTCGATAACATCGAACAACGTCTCGACGCTGCGATCCGAAATCGAGGCGTAATCCTGGGCGACGGTCGTCAGGGGCGGACAGGTGAACCGGGAGAAGGGGTGATCGTCGTGTCCCGCGATCCGCAGGGCGCAGCCACCGCCGCGCCCGACGCGCAAGCCCTCCCCGTAGGCCGCCGCCAGGACGCCGATCGCAAGCCGGTCATTGCTGCAAAGCACTGTGTTCGTGCTCAACTCGCGCGACTTGATCATGCGGATCCCCTCGCGATAACCGACCTCCTCGAATCCCCAGCCTTCGCCCTTGACGTGAATGACATGGGGAGGGTGTCCAAGCCGCTCCATCGCCTGGATATAGGCGTTGCGTCGCTTGTTGGCGTTGGGGTTGATCGGCGGCATTTCGAAGAAGCACGGCGGCTCGCCGGTCCGGCAGAGATACTCGACGATCAGCGAAATGCTCTGAGAATTGTCCGATCCGATAAAAGCCTTGCCGACGCCTTCCACGTTGCTGTCGAACAGGACTGTGGGCACGTCGTTGCAGAATTTCGCGATCACACCCTTGTCTGATGCACGGCCCAGCGGCGCGAGAAGGACCCCCGCCGGCTTGAGCGAACGAAGGCTGTCGAGGATGTCGTTTTCCAGCGTCGGCTCGCCGTGTGAGCTGAACAGGATCGGCCAGAATCCACGATCGAGGCAGCGGCGCTCGATGTTCCGGGCGATCTCGGCAAAGAACGGATCGGCGAGGTAGGGAACGACGATCCCGATGTTCTTCGTCAGCCGGCGGTTCTGGTTGATGGCGTAGATGTTCGGGCGATAATCGTATTGCTCCAGCGCCTCCTCGATCTTCCGCCGCGTCGACGCCCGGACGCTGTTCATGTCGTGGAAATACTTCGAGACGGTCGGCCGGGAGATGCCGCTGGCGGCGGCAAACTCCTCCATATTCTTGATTTTGGGCCCTTCCATCGTCATTCCCTTGATTCGGCTTAAACTTTCGCCGCGTAAACTTTGAAATTTGACTTTACGTACTGGGATTGTCGCCGGTCAAGGGCATGGCATGACCTGCCGGCCGCTCGCCGGCAGGCGAGCCCCCGTCCCCGCTCGGTGTCACAGGCATGGATGGCAGGTCATCGGGTGGTCAGGACGATTTTGCCGTAGGCACCGGGCTCTAGAATCGCGGCATGGGCCTCCGCCGCATTCTCGAGAGGCATCTCCCTGCCGATGACCGGGCGCAGCGATCCGTCGGCGAGTCCCGCCGTGATGTCGGCCAGGATCTCACCCACCAGCGGCCGTCCTGCGTTCCACAGCGCGATGCCACGCAGGTCGAGTTCCTTCATCATCGTCCGACGTGGATTGACCGTTACCTCCCCGCGGGCGCCGATGATGATGATGCGGCCATGTTTGGCGACCAGTTCGAGGTCAGCGGCAAGGTTCACGTTCGCCAGCATTTCCAGGATGATCGACGGCCCCTTGCCACCCGTCAGTTCCGCCACCGCGTCCAAGGGCATGGCATGACCTGCCGGCCGCTCGCCGGCAGGCGAGCCCCCGTCCCCGCTCGGTGTCACAGGCATGGATGGCAGGTCATCGGGTGGTCAGGACGATTTTGCCGTAGGCACCGGGCTCTAGAATCGCGGCATGGGCCTCCGCCGCATTCTCGAGAGGCATCTCCCTGCCGATGACCGGGCGCAGCGATCCGTCGGCGAGTCCCGCCGTGATGTCGGCCAGGATCTCACCCACCAGCGGCCGTCCTGCGTTCCACAGCGCGATGCCACGCAGGTCGAGTTCCTTCATCATCGTCCGACGTGGATTGACCGTTACCTCCCCGCGGGCGCCGATGATGATGATGCGGCCATGTTTGGCGACCAGTTCGAGGTCAGCGGCAAGGTTCACGTTCGCCAGCATTTCCAGGATGATCGACGGCCCCTTGCCACCCGTCAGTTCCGCCACCGCGTCCAGGTATCCCACTTCCGTGTGGTCGACGACGTGGTCGGCCCCCTGCTCGAGGATCAGGTCCCTGCCGCGTTGCGATCCGCCGCTGCCGATAATCGTCAGGCCGGCGCGCTTGGCCAATTGCACCGCCGCGGTGCCGACGGCGCCACTGGCGCCGTGGATGAATACAGTCTCCCCTGCGACCGCGCCGCCGCGGGCGAAGAGCGCGTAGTGGGCGGTCGCATAGGGCACGCCGATCGCCGCGCCGGCGGCAAAATCGATTCCCGATGGCAGCGGCACGACGAGGTCCGCCGGCCGCACCACCTTCTCGGCATAGCAGCCGGTCATTCGGACACCCATGCCGGCGCTGACAATGACGTGGTCGCCGACCGCGAGATCGCTGACGCCCGCGCCGACGGCCGAAACAACCCCCGCCGCGTCTCCGCCGGGAATGTAGGGAAGGTCCGGAACGATGGCGTAGACGCCGGTGCGCATGTAGGTGTCGGCCGGATTGACCCCGGCGGCGCGGACGTCGATCGCCACCTCGCCCTTGCCGGCGACCGGATCCTCCACGTCGTCGACCTGAAGCACCTCGGGACCGCCGAAGGAATGGGCGCGGACCGCCTTCATCTGCATTCTCCTTGTCGGATTTACGACCTTATACTCGTGTGGAGCTTCATGACCCACACCAAGCCATGCCAGCAAGGGGAGGCAGCGACTTTGCGTTCAAACCAGGAAAAGGCCTGCGCCATGCTGTGGCGCCATTGGCAGGACGGCGCTGTCCTCGACGCGCTGCCGGCGGAACTGGTTCCTGCGACGCGGGAAGGCGGCTATGCGATCCAGGCGCATTTCGAGAGCTACTCCGCGAAGCCGCTTGCCGGATGGAAGATCGCCGCGACCAGCGCCGCCGGCCAGAAGCACATCAATGTCGATGGCCCCCTCGCCGGACGACTTCTCGCCGAGCGGCTGCACGGGAGTGGCGCCCGGCTGTCCATCGCCGGTAACCGCATGCGGGTCTGCGAACCCGAATTCGGTTTCCGGTTTGGCAGCGACCTGCCGGCGCGGAGCAGCCCCTATGAAATTCCCGAGGTGATGGCCGCTGTCGCCGACCTGCACCTGACGATCGAGCTTCCCGATTCCCGCTACACGGATTTCACCCTGGTCGGCGGCCCCTCGCTGATCGCCGACAATGCCTGCACCCGCGACCTCGTGGTCGGCGAAGCGGTCACGGCCGACTGGCGGGCGCTCGACCTGTCGACGCAGCCGGTCAGCGCCCGGGTGGCGGGGCGCTACGATCGCGAAGGGGCCGGCGCCAACGTCCTCGGCGGCCCGGCGATCGCACTGACATGGCTGGTCAACGAGCTTTCGGGGCTGGGCATCGGCGCGCGGCGCGGCGAGCTTGTGACGACCGGAACCTGCATGGTGCCGCTGGAGATCGAGCCGGGCGACCGGGTCGAGGTCGACTACGGCGATCTTGGTTCCATCGGCGTGCATATCGAGCCGTGAGGCCACGGTCTGGCGACGCGTGCCGCCGCGAGCGCGTGTCCTGTTGAAATGGAGGTCAGTATCCCAGGAGACGGGTGACCTGGCCGATGACAAACGCCCAGACGGCGATCCCGGGCGGCACCAGGAGCAGGAGAGCAACCCCCACCGGCAGCGTCGGTGTGGGGGTGGCCGCCACGACGGCATCCCCGGAATACCGGGGGGCCGGATGAACAGGTCTACCTGTGGAATAACTCGACATCTGGTCCCCGCCGTCGCGTCGGTGACGGCATCTTTTGCCGCCATCCCGGTCAAAGGCTGACACTGCGCCAGAGTCGTTACTATCCCCCAAATGAGGGGCTGGACCGCCGATCATGCCGCCAGCGGCCGCCTGCCGGCCGCACGGGCAAGCTGGCGTTCGGGGTCGTCGAGGCGTGTCTTGACCCGTTGCAGGATTTCCTCGCTGACGGGAAACGAGCCGAGGTAGATCGCCTGACCGTTGACCGGCGCACTTCCGAGGATCTCGACCTCGACGCCTGCCCGGCGATAGAGCCGATACATCCCCGCATCGAAATTGCCGAGAACGGTCCGGATGCCGTTCGCCAGCGCGACCTCGCCAAGACCGGCGAACAGCACGCCGGACTCATGGACCAGGGCGGCTCGGGGCTCGCCCTTCAGCAGCCGGTCGTCGACGCAGAACCGCGTGCATTCCCAGATCGACGGCGCGGTGAGAAGCGCGGGATCCGGCAATGTCTCGCCAAACACTTCCGACAGCAGCGTCGGTCCCGTCGTCGGCAGGAGCCGCAGAGAACCCCGGACCTGCGTTGCTTCCTCGTCGCAGATCAGAACATAGACCGGATCTTCGTCATCGTAGCGATCGCGCTCAAGGCCGGCTGTCACGACAACGTCCCAGTTCAATTTTTCCTGGAACACCCGCGCCCGCAGCCGGAACATCTGGTCCAGCAAATGCGGATAGTCGTGGGCATTGTGTCGTTGGATAACCACCAGCATCGTTTCAACTCCTTCACTAAGCGTCGGACGATCCGGACTCCGAAAGCCTGCGGACGGCGCCATGCCGCCCATCGACCTTTGGCCGCTCGACGGAAGGAATCGTTAGGTGTCGGGTGTTAAGAAACGGCGGGTGGAAAAGAGCTGATTTTAGCGATCTAGAGAGCGAAGATCCCCGCCTTGACCGCCTTGCTGACAGCCTGGGCCGACGTGATGCAGTCGAGCTTGAAACGGACCGACTTCAGATAATCGCGCGCCGTATGGGGCGAGATCCCGAGGATCGTCGCGATGTCGCCGGCGTCCTTGCCGATCGCGGTCAGCTTCAGGCACTCGATTTCGCGCTGGGTGAGGTGTGGATGGTCCTCGCCGAAGACCTCCTTGATGACGCGACGATGAAGTCGATTCCCGGCCTCGATGGCGGTTTCCAGATGAGCCTCGGTAAAGGCTCGCCAATCCTTCTCGCTACCCGAGAAGGAAATCGAGAAGAGCCCGCGATGGCCCTGCTTGCTCCGGACGGGGATCGACAGGCCGAACGGCCCGACGCCATGGGCAAGGGCGTCCTGGAGAAAGGCCCCCTGCTCCGCCGTCTCCACCTTCAGTTCGCTCCAGTCGAACGGCAGCGTGCGATTGAATCCCTCATGCAGGACAGGATCGACATCGACGTAGTTCATCGTCAGGTAACGCTTGATCCAGTCTGCCGGGTAGGTCAGCCGGATATAGGGCTCGACCGAGGGGCTCGTACCGAGTTTCGACGAATGATAGACGAGGTGATCGACGCTGAAAAAATCGCGAAGCCCGGCGACCGCGAGGTCGACGTCTTGAGCGTCGTCAATGATAGCGAAAGCCTCGATCTGGGCTTTCGGTATCCCGGTCTCCGCCATGCCGTTGGTCTTTCCCAATGCCCCCCCTTCGGCCGGCCGCCTGTCCGCCGCATACTCCGACCATTGAACACGCGGACACCAGCCCCGGCAATCGAATTCACGGGGCGAGGCGGTCCTTTCACCAGGACTGTCCGGACGTCACGCCATTCAGCGTTGAGCAGTCGGACGCCGCCATAGGCAAAAGCCCTGAATTCTGGCGCTCCCCGGCGAGTGCGCGGCACCGGATTGCCGGCACCCGGGCCGCTTTACAAGCCGAACCCCGCTCCGATATACCACGACGGACGGGGGATTGAGGATCGAGGACCCGCGGCTGGCAGCCGCGACGCCGCGTGGAAGGCTGACGGGGCGCACTGACAGAGACGGGTAAATGTCAGATTTGCATCATGTTTCCGACGCCGGCCCGAAAATTTCGATCGTCGTGCGGGCCTATAACGAAGAGCGCTTCATCGGCCGACTCTTCGCCGGTCTGGCGCTTCAGTCGCGGCGGGATTTCGAGGTCGTCCTTGTCGATTCCGGGTCGACCGATGACACGGTCGCCATTGCCGTTGCTCATGGCGCTCGGATCATCGAGATTCCGAAGGCGGAATTCTCCTTCGGGCGCTCGCTGAACATCGGCTGCGAAGCCGCCCGCGGCGACATCCTCGTCTTCGTCAGCGCCCACGTTTATCCCGCCCGCGTCGACTGGCTGGAAAGAATGGTCGAGCCCTTCGACGACGACCGCGTCGGCCTCGTCTACGGCATGCAGCGCGGCAACGAGATCACCAAGTTTTCGGAGCGCCAGATCTTCGTCAAATGGTTCCCCGACGAACCGGCGCCGCGCCAGTCGAGCTACTTTTGCAACAACGCCAATTGCGCCATCCGACGCAGCCTGTGGGAATCCTTCCCCTATGACGAGACGCTCACCGGGCTTGAGGACATCGCCTGGTCGAAGCAGTTGAAGCGTGGCGGCATGCAGATCACCTATGCCAACGAAGCGGAAGTGATCCACGTCCACGACGAATCCTGGGGCCGTGTCAGGAACCGTTACCGCCGCGAAGCCATGGCGCTTCGCAGCATCGAGCCGGGCCTGCGCTTCTCGTTTCTCGATTTCGCCACGTTGACGATGCGCACGGTCTTCGCGGATTCCAGGCAGGCAGCCCGGCAACAGGTGCTGCGCCGGGAGTTGGGCGGCATCCTGCTCTTCCGGTTCAATCAGTTCTGGGGGACTTATCTCGGCCATCGCTTCCAGACCGAGGTGACCAGCGAGATCAAGAATCGCTTCTACTTTCCGCCGGCAGTTGGGACACCAAACGGTCATCCGGAAACCGAGACGACCGTGGCCAACGAAGCCCGCGCCCGAATCCTGTATGACGACGGCGCCCCCTCCGTGCCGGCCCGGGCCGCTTCTCCTTCCGTATCGAAAGTGTCGACCTCAGCATGAAACACGAACTCGTTGCTTTGATGCCGATGCGGCATAGTTCCGAGCGGGTGCCGGGAAAGAACTATCGCGCCTTCGGTGACGGTCGGCCGCTCTACCAGCACGTCCTCGACGTGCTGCTGGCCTGCAAGGCCATCGAGAAGGTGGTGATCGACACGGACTCGCCGATCATTGCCGAGCAGTGCGCCGAGAGCTACCCGTCGGTCGTCCTGATCGATCGCCCGCCGCACCTTGTCGACGGCACCACGCCGATGAACGAGGTGCTGCTCCATGACATGGACCAGGTGCCGTCGCGCTTCTACCTGCAGACCCATTCGACCAATCCGCTGATCACCGCGGCGACCATCGACAGCGCCGTCGAGACCTTCCTCAAGAACTACCCGAACTACGACAGCCTCTTCTCGGTGACCGCTCACCAGACCCGGCTGTGGGATCAGCTTTGCCGGCCGATCAATCACAACGCCAACATCCTCCTGAGAACGCAGGACCTGCCGCCGCTCTACGAGGAAAATTCCTGCCTCTACATCTTCGGCGACGACACCTTGCGCGAGTCGCGCAATCGTCTCGGACGGCGGCCCTACATGTTTGAAATGTCGCCGTGGGAAGCGGTCGATATCGACGAAGAGATCAACTTCCGCATTGCCGAGGTTGTCTACCGGGAACGCGCGGAAGGGCGTCTTAAGCCATGAACCGAACCTTGCTCGTGACGTGTGGCCACCTTGTGCGCCACTACCAGCGCTTTGCTGCCGACCTCGAAGCCCAGGGAATCGTCGTCAGCATTCCTCCCGTCAAGGGACAGCAGCTGGACTCGGCCGAGATGTGCGAGGCGATTGTCGGGCAGCGCCTGGTGATCGCCGGCGACGACGTCATCGACCGTCCGGTGCTCGAGGCCGGCAAGGCGAGCGGCCTCGAAGCCATCATCAAATGGGGCATCGGAACCGACGGCATCGACAAGCCGGCCGCGGCCGAACTCGGCATCGCCGTCTACAACACCCCGGGCGTTTTCTCGGAGGAAGTCGCCGATTGTGCCGCCGGCTATGTCGCCAACCTGGCTCGCGGCCTGCACCTGATGAACGCGTCGGTCCGATCGGGCGGCTGGCTCAAGGTCGAGGGCATGTCGCTGAGCGGCCGCACCGTCGGCGTGATCGGCCTCGGCGGCATCGGCCGCGCCACCTGCCGCCGGCTCAACGCCTTCGGCATGACGGTCATCGGCTACGATCCGGCGGAGATCGATCCGGCACTGCTGGCCCGCGAGGGCGTGACACAGGCCAGCCTTGACGAGGTTCTGTCCCGGGGTGATTTCGTCGTCGTCACCTGCGCGCTGACGCCCGAGAGCTACCATCTCCTGTCGACCGAGGCCTTCGCGCGCATGAAGGACGGAGTCCGCCTGGTCAATGTCGCCCGCGGTCCGGTCGTCGACGAGCAGGCACTGATCGCGGCGCTCGAAAGCGGCAAGGTGGCCACGGCTGCGCTCGACGTCTTCGAGACGGAGCCGCTGCCCGCTGACAGCCCGCTTCGCAAGTTCGAGCAGCTGATGTTCGGCACCCATAACGGCTCGAACACGGCCGAAGCGGTCGATCGGGTCAACCGGTTGACCGTCGACCTCGCCTTCGACCTGTTCGGCATCTCCGGCAAGCCACCCCGGCTGGTTCCGCTGGTTGCGGCCTGAGGCCGTTCCCCCGTTTCCGCTGATTCGGCCGGCCTCCTGATTCGGGGGCCGGCGGTCGGTATTTTGTGCATTGCGCTGGCCGGATAAGCGACCGACTGCGCCACACGAGAAATACTTGCCCGGATCGGCACCTGGAATGGGCCCGGCAAGCCGGAATTAGCACTTCGTTAAGCATAATTCGACACGGTCGAACGGCTGGAAAACAGTCGCTTTCGCCTCCGGAGATCGCGCGACTGAGCCGAACCGTGTGATTTAACCTTTGTCCGACATTAACCGCTCAGGAACAGCGCTTGTCGCCCGGCGGGCCCGCCAGTCGAGGTGCAGGACACCGCTGCTCGCCGTGCTCATCGTCGGACTTGGCCTCACCGGGTGCGTTTCCGGCCCCCGCATCGCGTCGGTGAAGAGTGAACTGCCAGCCGCGGAGTCCTTCGTCACCCTGCCGCCAGGCGGTCCCGCAACGATCAGCATCCTGGAGAAGCGCTACAAGGACGCCATCGTTCGCGAAACCATTCTGGCGACCGACTCCCGCGTTCCCGGCCAGAATTTCCTGACCGCGACGATTCGCGGCCCGGTCGGCTACCGCACGACCCGGGACAACGCCCTCGGCCCGGACTCGATCACCCCGTCCCAGATTGCCAAGGAGTTTCAGTGGTATCTGCTCGGCGTGCCGATGATGCGGTCGCAGCTCTACGCGCAGAACAAGTACGGCTCCTTCGGTTTCGCGTTGGGCACCGCCCGGACCGGCGACCGCTGCCTCTACGCATGGCAGCACATCGGCCGCCACCAGGACACCGTCCTGCCGACCACTGGCTCGGTCAGCATACGGCTGAGACTGTGCGACGCCGATGCCAGCGAGCAGGAACTCCTGTCGGTGATGTACGGCTTCACCATCGTCGGATACCTGCCCTCGCCCTTGTGGAACCCCTACGGCAACGCCCCGAAGGTCAGCCAGAGCCTTGGCGCACTGTCGGCGCCGTATGAGCCGACGCTGCCGGTCGTCGAGGCGCCGGTGCGCAAGACCCCGGTCCGGCCGAAGCCGGCGCCGCCGGTCAAGGCACCGGTCGTCGAAGGACCGATCGTGCCGCCCCCCGAGTCCGGGCGCTACGAAGATTTTGCGTTGGTCCCACCCCCGGAAAGCTGAGGAGATGAGGAAAATCAAGACTTTATTAAGCATGTCGGTGGATCGCGGGCGGTTACGCCCCGGGTCTCGCCTGAGTTAGCGAACATAAAACGACCTGCGGTGGATAACCGGTTCGGGGCACCGCGGCAGGCGGAGTTGTAGGGACGTATGACGAAGATCGGATTGGGATTGCTTTGGGCGGTGGCTGCGACAGCGGCTCTGTTCCTGATCACCCTGCCCATCAGCTTGCAGGCGCAGTTGATCGCCGGCTCGCTGGTTGTCGCGGCGATGATCGCTCTCAAGGTCGTCCGGCCGGAAGGAATCTGGCGGCTGATGGCGCTGGCGCTCGGGACCGCGATCGTCCTGCGCTACGTCTATTGGCGCACGACCCAGACAATTCCCCCGATCAACCAGCTCGAGAATTTCGTTCCCGGCGCCCTGCTCTACGGGGCCGAACTCTACAACGTCTTCATGCTCTTCCTGAGCCTCTTCGTCGTCGCAAGGCCGCTGCCGAGCCGCCGGCCGCCGCCGATGCCGGACGAGTTGCCGACCGTCGACATCTACGTTCCGACCTACAACGAAGGCGCCGACCTGCTGGCGACGACGCTGGCAGCGGCCAAGGGGATGGACTACCCGGCCGACAAGTTCACGATCTGGCTGCTCGACGACGGCGGCACCGACCAGAAATGCAACTCCGACAAGGTCGAGGAAGCGGTCGTGGCGCAGCAGCGGCGCGCCGAGTTGCAGAAGCTGTGCGAGGACCTTGAGGTCAACTACCTGACCCGGGCGCGCAACGAGCACGCCAAGGCCGGCAATCTCAACAATGGCCTCGACCATTCGACCGGCGAACTGGTCGCTGTCTTCGACGCCGATCACGCGCCGGCGCGCGACTTTCTCGTCGAGACCGTCAGCTACTTCTCCGAGGACGAAAAGCTGTTCCTCGTCCAGACCCCGCATTTCTTCATCAATCCCGACCCGCTCGAACGCAACCTGCGGACCTTCGAGAAGATGCCGTCGGAGAACGAGATGTTCTACGGCATCATCCAGCGCGGCCTCGACAAGTGGAACGCGTCTTTCTTCTGCGGCTCGGCCGCCGTCCTCAAGCGCACGGCCCTGGCCGAGACCAACGGTTTTTCGGGCGTCAGCATCACCGAGGACTGCGAGACTGCGCTCGAACTTCACGCACGCGGCTGGCACAGCGTCTATGTCGACAAGCCGCTGATCGCCGGGCTGCAGCCGACCACCTTCGCCAGCTTCATCGGCCAGCGCACGCGCTGGGCGCAGGGGATGATGCAGATCCTGCGCTTCCGCTTCCCGCCCGGCAAGCGCGGCCTCAAGCTGTCCCAGCGCCTGTCCTACATGTCCAGCACGCTGTTCTGGCTGTTCCCGATCCCGCGCATCATCTTCCTCGTTTCGCCGCTGTTCTACCTGTTCTTCGGCGCCGAGATCTTCGTCGCGTCGGGTGGCGAGTTCGCCGCCTACACGCTGATGTACATGATCGTGAACCTGATGATGCAGAACTACCTCTACGGCCGTTACCGCTGGCCGTGGATATCGGAACTCTACGAACTGATTCAGTCGGTCTATCTGCTACCGGCGTTGATTTCGGTGCTGATGAATCCGGCGCGGCCAACCTTCAAGGTGACGGCCAAGGACGAGAAGCTCGATCGCAACTACATCTCGGAGCTCGGCGGTCCCTTCTACATCATCTTCGCGATCCTGCTGGCCGGCGTCGCGATGACCGTGTGGCGGCTCGTCACCCAGCCCTACGATGCCGATGTCGCCCTGGTCGTCGGTGCGTGGAATATCATGAACCTGCTGATGGTGGGCTGCGCGCTCGGCGTCGTGTCCGAAAGGCGCAATCCGCAGAGCAGCCACCGTGTCGTCATCTCGCGCCGCTGCGACTTCCGCTATGGCGATGAAGTCATTCCGGCCTCCATCGAGGACGTTTCGATCGGCGGCGCGCGCATCAAGGTTCTCGGTACCGCGATCCCGCATATCGACAAGACCCGGTCCTGCAGCATCTGCTTCGAACCCCTGTCCGATATCGGCGAGACCTGCCTGCCGCTGACCATCCGCAGTTCGGTCATGGAGGATAACGCCCTCATCATCGGCGGCCGTTTCAGCCCGGCGAATGCCAGCCACTACCGACTGATCGCCGACCTGCTCTTCGCCAACTCCAAGCAGTGGAGCGACTTCCAGGAATCGCGTCGGGTCAACATCGGCATCATCAAGGGGACACTCTGGTTCCTGAAGCTTTCAATCATCCAGAGCGGTCGTGGAATGATCTACCTGATGCGCCGCATCGGGGCCCTGCGCGAGGCGCCGATTCCCGAGCCCCAGGCTATTGCCGAGGAGGTCCGGCAATGACCCGGACGCCGCGCCTGAAGATGGTGCTCATGGCTTCGGTCCTCGCATTGCCGACACTGGCCGTCGCGCAGACACCGTTCGACATGTCGCCCGAGCGCGGCGGCAGCGCCCCCACGGTCAGGGACCAGCGCCCCGATGGTGCTTTCGTCATGCCCTTCGACACGGAGCCCAATGCCGGCCCGAAGCTGGATTTCCTGCCGGCCGCCCCGGTTCCTTTCACCCTCCCGGAGGAGGGTCCGAGACTGATCGCCCCGGAAGAGCCGGTTGCGCCCGTCGCACCCGTTCCGGCCGAACCGCCACCCGAGAGAACCGCCTCGGCCAGCGACATCGACCGCTTCATTCTGCCGGCTGCCAACTTGCGATTCGAAGGCGAAAGCGGGCGTCGTTCCTGGGGCATCGCTTTGACTGCCGCCCAGGCAGCGCGGGCAACAACGCTGGCCGTCACCCACAACAGCTCGATCTACGTTGCGCCGGAGAACTCGTCGATGCGCATCAGCATCAACGACCGGCTCGTGCTTGATCAGCCGCTCTCGGCCGAGAGCGACGACAAGCGCGCCACGATCTCCCTCCTGCCCGGTACGCTGAAGGCCGGGATCAATGTCGTGACCCTCGAGGTTGTCCAGCGCCACCGGACGGATTGCACGATCGAATCCACATATGAGTTGTGGACCGATATCGAGAGCGCCGGGACCGGCTTCGTCTTTGACGGCGGCGCCGGCAACGGCTTTGTCACGGTCGACGATCTGCGCGCGGTCGGGACGTCCCCGAACGGCACCACCACGCTGCGCGTCGTCCTCCCGGGCGGCGACCGGATGCTGGCGGAAGCGGATCTCCTTCGCCTTGTTCAGGCGGTGGCCCTCCTGGGAAATTACCGCCAGCAGAAGGTCGAGATCGCCTCCACCCTGCTGCCGGAAACCCCGCCGGGAACGTTGCAGATCGCCGTCGGCACGACGAGCGAACTGTCGGCCCTGCCAGGCGTTCCGGCCGAGGCCGCGACATCCGCTGTCGTCGACTTCGCCGATGGCGACGCCCCCTCGCCGATGCTGGTGGTTTCGGGTCCCAACCGCACGGCGGTCATTGCCGCGATCGCCCAGCTTGCCGTCGGCGTCGAACGTCCGCCCACTGCCGCGCCGACGGTGGTCAACACCACCCCGTGGCTCCTGCCGACCGTGCCGATCCTGACCGGCGAACAGAGCATCACCTTCGCCGATCTCGCCATCCCGACCGAGGAATTCACCGGCCGTCGCTCGCATGCCGAATTCCACGTCGCGCTGCCGGGTGACTTTTACGCCGAGGCCTACGGAACGGCGACGATTTACCTGGATGCCGCCTATACCGAGAAAGTCCGGCCGGGCAGTCACCTCGACATCTACGTCAACGGCTTCATCGCCGCCAATACGCCCCTGACGTCAGCCTCCGGCGACATCTTCCGGCATCTTCCGATCAGCGTGGCGCTCACGCATTTCCGGCCCGGCGTCAACCGGGTGACGATCGAAGCCGTCCTCGACACCGAAGCCGACGACATCTGTGCTCCCGGCGCTTCGAACGACGAACCCGCCCGTTTCGCGCTGTTCGACAGCAGCGAGTTCAGCATGCCCGATTTCGCCCGCATCGACCGCTGGCCGAACCTCGCGGCGCTGGCCGGCGCCGGCGCGCCCTACGGCCGCAGCGAAACGCCGGTTCAGATTGTCCTCGGCCGTGTCGACGCCAATGTCTACGCCGCCGCCGCTACTTTCCTCACCCGGCTCGCCATTTCATCCGACGGCGTCATCCCCACCACCATCGGCCGGACCCAGGCATTGGGCGATGCTCCCGCGATCTTCATCGGAGCACTCGACCAGTTTGCCGCGCCGACCCTCGCCGAGATCGGCATATCGGAAACGGCGCGCAACAGCTGGACCGGCCAGTCGTCGGGAGAACTCAGCAGCACGCCCTTCGAAATCGATCCGTTGTCGTCGCCGCCTGCAACCTTCGGCGTCACCACGGGAACGAAGGGGGTCTACGACCGCTGGCAGAACGAACTCGTCAATCCGTCCGGCTTGCGTGGCACGTGGTTCGCGTTCGAGAACTGGCTCGAGGAAACCTTCGAGCTGTCCTTCTCCTCGCTGAACGTCGGCTCCAGGGAGGAACCCGATTACTCCCCGCCGGGCCGTGCGACCGCGATCATCGCGCAGTCGCCAGCCGCCTCCGATCGCCTTTGGACCATGGTCGCTGGCCCGACCGAGGAGGCGCTGGTCGAAGGCGTCACCGAACTGTCGATCCGGCAATACTGGTCCATCCTCAACGGACGCGCATCGAGCTTCGACGACGCGACCGGCGTGACCGACGTGCCCGCACTCAGCCAGCGATTCATCTTCGGTGACGGTTTTTCGTTGCAGAATATGCGGCTTGTCGCCGCCAACTGGCTGTCGATCAACATCGTCGGCTATGCTTTCGCACTCGTCCTGCTCTGCACCATTCTCGGAATCTGCACGGCCGCCCTCCTTGCCCGCCTGGGGAGGCGCTCTTGATCGGCTCGACACTCCGGCGCCTGCTGATGACCGTCGCCCTCGCCACCGGCCTGTCGGGCCCGGCGACCGCCGGCCTTACGCTTCAGGGCACCGTCAGCAGCAGCGACTGGATCGCCTACAGTGACCGGTTCGTCCAGGAGGACGGCCGGGTGGTCGACGACGCCAACGGCGGGATCAGCCACAGCGAGAGCCAGGGCTACGGCCTGCTGCTTGCCTTCTCCGCCGGCGACCGCGCGGCCTTCGAACGCATCTGGACCTTCACCCTCAACGAACTCCTGATCCGCGACGACGGGCTGGCGTCCTGGAAATGGGATGCCGCCGCCAAACCGCACATCGTCGACGTCAACAACGCCAGCGACGGCGACGTCCTCATCGCCTACGCTCTTGGGCTGGCCGCCGAGGCATGGGGCGAGTCGCGGTACCGCGACGCGGCGATGAGCCTCGCGGTGTCGATCGGCAAGAACCTCTTGACCGACGCCAACGAGCGCGTCGTCCTGCGCCCGGGCGCCGAAGGGTTCCGGCGATCCGAGCAGGACGGTTCGCTGGTCGTCAATCCGTCCTACTGGATCTTCGAAGCTTTCCCCGTTCTTCAGAAGCTCGCCCCCGACCATCCGTGGGAGGCCCTCGCATCCTCGGGGGCCGAACTGATCGGCGCCGCGCGGTTCGGGCCGGCCAATCTTCCCGCCGACTGGGTGGCGATCTCGCCTGCCGGCCTCGCACCGGCGCCGAATTTCCCGCCAGTCTACGGCTATAACGCCATCCGGATTCCGCTGTACCTCCTGCGCGCCGGTGCCACGCCCGGTCCACTGCTCGAGCCTTTCGAGAAAGCCGCGCAGACGATCGGACCGGCGATCATCGAACTGCCGAGCGGTCGCGCCCTCGAGAAATTGAGCGATCCCGGCTACCGGATGCTTGATGCGGCACTTGCCTGCGCCAGTGGAACACCCATCCCGAAGGACCTGCTGCGTTTCGAGCCGACGCTCTACTACCCGTCGACGCTCTACCTGCTCGCCATGTCCTACGTGAAGGAGAGGCAGCCCCAATGTCTGTGAAGGCATTCGGACAACTGACCCTGGTGGCCGCAGTCTCCACATTCATCGTCATGGAGGCGTTGTCGCCGCCGCGCGAACCCACGGTCGATGCGATCACCACCGGCTCGATCAGCGCCACCAATCCGCCGCCCCGCGCCCGCCAGGACCCGATCGTGGTCAGCCAGGCGATGCCCGAGGAACTGCCGGTCGAGACCCAGCTTTCCGCCCCCGCCGCGGCTGCGCGCCGCTCCACCGACTCGGTCGACGAATCGGCGCTGCGATACTTTGCCCGCCAGGGCGACACCCGTCGTCTCGACGCAGAGATCGCGCGCCTCAAAGCCATTTATCCCAACTGGCAACCGCCGAGCGATCCGCTGGCGCCGGAGGATTATTCCGATCCGGAACTCGACCGGATGTGGGCGCTCTTCTCCGATGGCCGCTATGCGGACGTCCGTGCCGCCATCGCCGATCGCCGGGCGAAGGAGCCGGACTGGGTGGCGCCCGATGCCCTTGTCCAGTTGCTCGATCAGGCCGATGCCCGCATTCGGCTGACCAATGCCTCGGACGCCAAGCAGTGGAACGCCGTTGTCGAGATCGCCGCCGGCACGCCCAGCCTGCTGACCTGTGATTATGTCGATGCGCTGTGGCGGGTGGCCGAAGCGTTCGCCAGTACGGCTCGGATCGATCGGGCCGAGGACGTCTACACTTACATCCTGACCAATTGCGAGAACCCGAACGAGCGAGTCGCCACCGTACAGAAGGCCGTCGCACTCCTGCCTCAGGCCGAGGCAGACAAGCTCTTCAGCTTCGAGCGCGGCAATGAATTCCAGGCGGCTCGCGACGACCGCATTCGCCAGCGCGTCGGCAAGATCGCCGAAACCGAGGAAGGCGCAGCGGACGCCGCCGATCTGACCCGGCTGGAAGCCCTTGCGACGACCGGCTCCGAAGCCGCCGATCCCCAGGTCCTTGGCTGGTACTATTATCGCCGCGAAAAGCCCTCCATTGCCCTCGAATGGTTCGATAAGGCGCGCGCCAGGGACCCCGAGAGCGCCAAGTCGGCTGAAGGCTACACGCTCACCCTCAACGACCTGGAGCGTTACGCCGAAGCCGAGACCATCGGCTATGACTGGATAGAGAGTTCTGAAGACAATCTGGCCGCCTATCTTGGATCGGTCGTCGGGTTGCTCTCCATTGACCCGCCGGTCAAGGTCTCCGAGTCGGTTCTCGATCGCATCGTCGCGGTCGTCGTCAAGGCGCGCAACCCCGAAGCTGGCGAGCAGTTGGGCTGGTACGCCTACAATCTCAACCAGACCAGGACCGCCGAGCGCTGGTTCGCCACGGTCCTGAAATGGGCGCCGGATTACGAGCCGGCCGCCTTCGGCCTCGCCACCACGCTGCTCGCGCTCAAGGACAAGGCAGGCGCCAACGAGATCATCCGCGCCTGGTCAGACCGCTCCGAGCGGATCGCCAACATCCTCAAGCCGGTCAAGGCCGACCTGCGCGGCCCGCGCTACGTGGTCGATGCGCCGACCTACGATCGCGAGGGCGAGGTTGTCGCCGCGCCGGTTCGCCGATCCACCGCGCCTGCGCCGGTGAAATCGACGGCATCCGCCCGATGCGGCGGCAGCGGCCCGGTCAACACCTTGTCGCCCGCGGCGGCTCTCCCGCGCGGCTGGTGCCTGATGGATCTCAACCGCCCGGTCGAAGCGGCCGCCGCCTTCGAGATCGCGCTTCGCTCCTCCGACGCCGGCACGCGGTCCGACGCCGCCTATGGCGCTTCGCTGGCAAACCTTCGCTCCGGCGTCACCGACAAGGCCGCCGTGGCGGCCGCCGCGGCACCGCAGACGGAGAAGCAGCGGACCGAACTCACCGTCAGCATCCTTACCCAGCAGGCATTGGCGATGTATGGCGAAGGCCGCTACAACGAAACCATCCTGGCCCTTGATGCCCGCAACCAGTATGCGCAGGAGCAGAACGACCTGCTCGTGCTGCGCGGCTTCGCCTACCTGAATTTGCGGCGCTACGCCGACGCCAAGCGGATCTTCCAGGCCGCCGCCGGAACCGGCTCTCCCGATGCGATCCGCGGGCTGGCCGAAGTCCAGGCCGCCCAGAACGGACTGCGCTGAACCACCTGCTCCGGATTGCTGACCAGCGCCGACGCTAACCTTTCCACAACGGCCTGTCCGATAGTGTTGCGTGCCGATTACGCAGGGATACGCGCTGGTCGCACCCCTTCGCGTCTGCGCGGGCTTCCGCCCGTCAGTGGTCTGGAGGCACGCCGCATGATACCGATCCGCCGCATCGTCGGGCTTCTCCGTTTCGCCCTTCTCGTCGTCGCGACCTCGCCGGTCGCCGTTGCGACAGCGCAGGACGGCGACCGCCAGCTCAGCAACGCCTGGAGCCCCTACGAACCCTATTCCTATGTCGAGACGGATCGCGGCTTCAGCATCTGGACCGGGCTGGATGTCGAACTGCTCCGCGTCATCGGGGAGCGCGCCGGCTATCACATCGAGTCCGAGGACATTCCGTGGGACGAGCATGTCCATCGGATCGAAATCGGCGAAACGGATCTCGCCACCTCCGCCACCTGGACGCCGGAGCGGGAGGAATTCGCGCACTTCTCGGCGCCCTATCGCAAGGAGACCATGGCGCTGATCCTGCCGCGCGGCGCCGGCGGCGAACTCCCTGCCGAGACCGATGAGGAACTCGTCGCGAGCTTCAAGGAGACCGGGTTCCGGCTCGGAGTCCAGGACGGCATCGCCTTCCCCAGCGCCGCCATCGAGGCCTTCCTCGCCGATCCCGGCAACGGCGGTCAGATCGTCGTCGTCCAGCAGCAGCAGGACCTTCTCCGCAACCTCCTCGCCGGCCATATCGACGGCTTTCTCGCCGACCGGATCGGCGCGGCGACAATCGTCTGGATGAACGGCCAGCAGGATGCGGTCGAGGAGCATCCGCTGCTGGTCGAACGCGATGTCCACCTGATGTTCAGCAAGGCATCGGTCTCGCCCGAGGTGGTGGCGGACTTCAACGAGGCGATCCGGTCGATCCGCGACGACGGCACCTTCAACCGGATCAATCTCGACTACATGTTCCCGATCCTCCTCGCCCAGACCCTCGACACCCGCTGGTTCCTGATCATCGACATCGGCGGCACCATCGCCTTCGCCCTTTCCGGGCTCTTGATCGCGTACAAATACGACTACGACATCTTCGGCGCGCTGGTGCTGGCATCGCTGCCGGCCGTCGGCGGCGGCATTGCCCGCGACCTGCTCACCAATCGCGAGACGGTCGGCGTCCTGTCCAATTCGATCTACATCATCATCATCATGATGCTGGTCATCGTCGGCTTCCTGGTCCTGCGCCTCGGCACCGAGATCAAGCGCGACCGTCCGGATTCCCGTCTGCTCGCCGTCTTCGGCCGCTTCCGCGACCATGGCAATTTCCTCATCAAGCTATTCGACGCCATTGGCCTCGGCGCCTTCACCGTGACCGGCGTGGTTGTCGCCCTCGGCACCCATTCGCAACCGCTGTGGCTGTGGGGGCCGCTGCTCGCCGCGCTGACATCGTCAGGCGGCGGCATTCTTCGCGACGTCCTGCGCTCCGATCCGGAAATCCCCGCGCTGCGCGGCGAGCTCTACCCGGAGATCGCCTTCGTCTGGGGCGGCATCCTGTCCGCCTACCTGATCTGGCAGACGCACCACCTCAACCCGGACCAGATCCTGCTGGGCATCGTGGTGACGGTGATCGGCACCATCGCGACGCGGATGGCGGTCATCCACTTCGGCATCCGCAGCCCGCGTTTCCACAGTCATCGATCCGACCCGCCGGTCAAGGACAGCGGTGGCGTGGTCTAGCGCTGCATCGCCGACATGCTTCTGCGCGAGGCGAAACCCGCCTATCATCGTCGACACGCCAAAAAGGAAGGGACCGGGATGGCGACGACAAGAAAAGCGCGCCCCGCCGGATGACCATTAAGCCTGCACGTCCGCGTCTCGCGCTGTCGATCGGCGTCATCGGCCACCGCCCCAACCGGCTGCCGGAGGCGGCGCGCGCCGGGGTCGAAGCCCGGATCGACGCGCTGCTGGCAACGCTCAGGCAGGCGATGGATGCCGCCCATGCCCGCTATGCCGGCGTCCTGTCAGAGGCACCGTCCTCGCTGACCATGATCTCGGCGCTGGCCGAGGGCGCCGACCGCATGGCCGCCCGCTCGGCCCTTCGCAACGGCCTGTCGCTCGACGTGCCGCTGCCCTTCGCGGTCGACGATTACGAGAAGGACTTCGCCGACGCCGCCTCGCGGGCCGAGTATCGGAGCCTGCTCGACCAGGCCGCCCGCTGCCTCGTCCTGCCCGGCAATTATGACGCCGCCCGCCGTGACTACGAGCCCGTCGGGCACGTGATCCTCGACCACGCCGATATCATCCTCGCGGTCTGGGACGGCGGCGCGTCGGGCGGTCGAGGCGGCACCACGGAACTGCTCGAGCGGGCGGCGGCGATGGACCTGCCCATCCTCCATGTCGACGCCGCGGACGCCGAGCCGCCTTGCCTGCTCTGGGCCGGCCTTGCCGATCACCCGGTAAGCGGCGCGAAGCTCGACGACATCCCGGGCGCGCCGCCGGCCGAGGTTCTCGGCACCTTGGTCGACAACATCGTCCGGCCGCCGATCGAGCGAGCCGAACAGGACAAGCTGGTCCGCTTCCTCGACGATCGCTGGAAGCGGCTCAACTGGCGGATCGAGATGCCGCTCACCCTCGCCATGTTCGGATTGCGCCGTTTCCGCCGGACCGACATCCTCGCGCCTGCGCCCGCGGTGGTTCGTCGGGAAGTCGATGCGGTCGTGCCGCCTTCGCCTGTCGGCGGCGTCGATTCGAATGCCCGCCATTTCGATACCGTCGCGGACGCTTACGGCGCAGCCGATGCCTTGGCGATGCGCTACGCCCAGAAATTCCGTGGCGCCTCGGTGACGACCTTCTTCCTTTCCGCCCTGGCGGTGGTGGTCGCCGCCGTCGCGCTGGTCGGCCAGCAACTGTTCGACTGGGAGGATTGGCCGCTTGCCACCCTGCAGATCGCGCTCGTCGCCCTGGTCCTCGTCAACACGGCCATCGTCCGCCGGCATGACTGGCACGGCCGCTGGCGCGAGTCGCGCGAGGTCGCCGAGCGCCTGCGCGTCGCCATTCCGCTCTGGTTGCTCGGCGAGACCGCGGAGGACGCGACGGGCGCCGAGCCGAACTGGCCGGCATGGTACGCCCGCGCCCATCTCCGCGCCCTCGGCCTGTGGTCCGGTTCCCTCGATCGTCCGAGGCTCGAGGCCGTGCGCCAGGCGCTGATCGCGCTGGTTGAGGGCCAATGCGCCTATCACACCGGCACCGCCGCCCTGATGGTCCGCATCGAGCACCGGCTGCTGACGATCGGCAACGTCCTGTTCGCGCTGACCCTCCTCCTCGGCGCGGTCGCCCTGGTCATTGCGCTCCTCGGCATCGACCTGCCCTTCAGCTGGAATTACGTGCTGGTCGGGATCACCGCGGCGCTGCCCGCGCTCGGTTCGGCCACCTTCGGCATCCGGCTGATCGGCGATTTCGAGGGAGCGGCCGAGCGCTCGTCCCGTACCGCCGCCCATCTCGGCGCGATCGGCCAGGCGCTTCGCGGCGACCGGCCGGACCTCGCGGTCCTGCGCTCGCGAGCCAATGCCCTTGCCGACGCGATGCTCGGCGACGTGTCGCACTGGCGGATGGCGACGGAGACCCGCAAGCTGGTTGCGCCGGTCTGAGAGCCGTCGTTCAGATGGCTTCGCCGCGCAGCAGCCTCGGCAGGTCGCTGCCATTCCCCGCCGCCTGGCCGATGAACATCTTCTTCAATGACGGCAACCGGTCGACAAGGCCCAGCCCGATGTCGCGGCCCAGCCGCAGCACCGGATTGTCGTTGGAGAACAGGCGGTTGAGAATATCGGTCGTCGCGCCCATCTCGACGGTGTCAAACCGCCGCCAGCTCTGGTAGCGCTCCAGCACCGCCATCGAGCCGATATCGAGGCCGAGGCGATCCGCCTCGACGATCGTCTCGGCCAGCGCCGCCACGTCGCGGAAGCCGAGGTTGAGCCCCTGTCCGGCGATTGGATGGATGCCGTGGGCCGCGTCGCCGCAAAGCGCCAGCCGCGGCTTGACGAAGTCGCGCGCCAGCGTCAGGCCGAGCGGAAAGGCCCGCGGCTTGCCGACCGGCTCGATCGCACCGAGTTGATGGCCGAACCGCCTTTCGAGCTCGAAACGGAAGATATCGGGATCGCCCTTGATCAGCCGCTCGGCGGTCTCGGTTCGCTCGGTCCACACCAGCGACGAGCGGTTGTCGGGAAGCGGCAGCATGGCGAAGGGACCGCCGGGCAGGAAATGCTCGACCGCCCGCCCCTTATGCGGCCGCTCGTGGGCCACCGTCACCACGATCCCCGACTGCCCGTAGGACCAGCCGACGGTGGTGATGCCGGCGAGATCGCGCAGCCGCGACTTCACACCGTCCGCCGCCACCAGCAGGCGCGCGGCAATGGCCTCGCCGCTGCCGAGCTTCACCGTCACGCGGTTGGCGCCGATGGTGAAGTCGCGCACCGTGTCGGGCGCCACGATCGTCGCGCCGGCGTCCTCCGCCCCGCGGCGCAGGGCGCCGATCATTGTCGCGTTCATCACCATATGGGCGAAGGGCTGGCCGTCCTCGATGCGTCCGCCGAAGGTCAGGAACACCGGTCGCGCCACGTCGCCGGTGCGGCTGTCGGTGACCACCATGTCGTTGATCGCTTGCGCGCTGGCCGCGATCTCGTCCCACACGCCAAGCCGCATCAGCATCCGGCGCCCGGCCGCGGCGACCGCCGAGGCACGGGTGTCGCGGGCCTGGGCCTCGGGCGGCGTCGCGTCCACCAGCACGACCCGCAGCGACGGCATGGCGGCGCGCAACGCCAGGGCCAGCGACAGCCCGACATGGCCGCCGCCGGCGATCAGGACATCGGCTTCCGTGACAGTCTGTGTCGGATGACTGGCCATTCTTGCGATCGTCGCCCTTGTTTGACAGGCTGGCGCCGGACTGGTCGAACAGACCACCTGAAGGGGGGCCGGAAAGCCTATGTCGAGCGCCGTCGAAACACTGATTTCCATTCTCGACCTCGAGACGCTCGAACACAACCTGTTCCGCGGCCGCAGCCCCAAGGTCGGCTGGCAAAGGGTGTTCGGCGGCCAGGTGATCGGCCAGGCGCTGGTCGCTGCGGCCCGCACGGTCGAGGGCCGCGTCGCCCATTCCCTCCATTGCTATTTCATGCGGCCCGGCGACCCGGAAGTGCCGATCATCTACGAGGTCGACCGCATCCGCGACGGCAAGAGCTTCACCACCCGCCGCGTTGTCGCCATCCAGCACGGCGAGGCGATCTTTTCGATGTCCGCGTCCTTCCAGATCGAGGAGACCGGCCTCGATCACCAGGTGGAGATGCCCGACGTGCCGGCGCCGGAAGACCTGCCGAGCGAAGCCGACCTCAAGGCTCTGTTCCTCAAGGACGCGCCGGAGAAGGTGCGCGTCTACTGGGAGCGCGAGCGGCCGATCGAGCTCCGCCCCGTCGATCTTCGCCACTATGTCAGTCGCGAGAAGCTCCCGCCCGCCCAGAGGGTCTGGATCAAGACAACCGGACCGCTTCCCGACGACCCCGAAATCCACCGCTGCGTCCTCGCTTACGCCTCCGACATGACGCTCCTCGACACATCGCTCTTCGCCCATGGCCGGATGATCTTCGACAAGGATCTCCAGGTCGCCAGCCTCGACCATTCGATGTGGATCCATCGCCCCTTTCGGGCCGATGAGTGGCTGCTCTATGCCGAGGACAGTCCCTCGGCATCCGGCGCCCGCGGCTTCAACCGCGGCAGCCTGTTCAAGCGGGATGGCACGCTGGTCGCGTCGGTGGCGCAGGAAGGCCTGATCCGGCTTCGTACCGAAGAGCAGTGAGCCGGCGCGACGCCCGAATCTGCCCAAAAGTTAGCCATCGCAGCGTCTGGTCGCCCGCGCTGCGTCGGCAAAGCGGCCAATCGCCTGCGAAATTGGCGTTTTCCCTAGCTTGCCCGCCAATTGGCACAGACCTTGATTGTTGGGGGCCAGTCGACATCGGCGACACCGTCGTCGGTCCGGCATGGATCACTAGGATTCCGCGTCCGTTTATCGCGGAGTCCGGATGGAAACGGGAACCACGCCAATGAAAATCGTGATGGCCATTATCAAGCCATTCAAACTCGACGAGGTACGCGACGCCCTGACGACGGTCGGTGTGCAGGGCCTCACGGTCACCGAGGTCAAGGGCTATGGCCGTCAGAAGGGTCATACCGAGATCTACCGCGGCACCGAATATGCGGTCAGCTTTTTGCCCAAGCTGAAGATCGAGGTCGCAGTCGCCGAGGACCAGTTGGACAAGGTCGTCGAGACGATCTCCGCCTCCGCCAAGACCGGCCAGATCGGCGACGGCAAGATCTTCGTCTTCGCCATCGACCACGCGGTGCGTATCCGCACCGGCGAGACCGACTCCGACGCTCTCTGAGCGTCGGCAGGCAGGGAACTCCGGAGCGAAGGGGCCGTCGGCGCACGTGCCGAACCGTGACCCGCCGCTTCTCCCAAGCCAGAGTGACGCCTCGCCCGAGGCGTCACTCTGCTCACCAACTTGGCGTTTGCCTATGTTTTCTGCCTGATTTCTCGGCAGATTTTGGCTCGCCCCCATACTTCACGCGCGCACAGGCGTTGTAGCGACTGAAAAATCGGCATGTCGCCTGTCTGGCATGCGGATTGAATTGTGACTGCCTCCAAAAGCACAAAATGGGCGCAACGACGCCCAATAGGGAGGCAGGACAATGGAAGACCAGTCAGTCGGTGGCGATCTCTTCTTCATTCTGATGGGGGCCATTCTGGTCTTCGCCATGCACGGGGGCTTCGCCTTCCTCGAGGTCGGCACCGTGCGTCACAAGAACCAGGTCAACGCCCTGGTGAAGATCCTCGTCGATTTCGCCATCTCGACCACGGCCTACTTTCTCATCGGCTACACCCTTGCCTACGGCGTCGGCTTCTTCCAGAGCGCCGAGACGCTGGTCAATGGCGCCGATTACGGGCCGCAGGGGCTCCTCCTGGTCAAGTTCTTCTTCCTTGCCACCTTTGCCGCGGCGGTCCCGGCGATCATTTCCGGCGGTATCGCTGAGCGGATGAAGTTCCTGCCGCAATGCCTCGCCACCGCGCTGCTGGTCGCCTTCCTCTACCCGCTCTTCGAGGCCTTCGCCTGGGGCGGCGCTTACGGCGGGCAGGACTGGCTCGCCGCCACCTTCGGCGCACCGTTCCATGATTTCGCCGGGTCGATCGTCGTCCATGCGGTCGGCGGCTGGGTGGCGCTTGCCGCCGTCCTGCGCCTCGGTCCGAGGCTCGGCCGGTTCGAGCGCGGCGGCACCGGCTTCCCGCCGTCGAGCATTCCGTGGCTGGCGCTGGGCTCCTGGCTGCTCTGCGTCGGGTGGTTCGGCTTCAACGTCATGTCTGCCCAGGCGCTCGACGGCGCATCCGGGCTTGTTGCCGTCAATTCTCTGATGGCGATGGTCGGCGGAATCCTTGCCGCCGTGGTCATCGGCCGCGCCGATCCGGGCTATGTCCATAACGGCGCGCTCGCCGGGCTGGTCGCGGTCTGCGCCGGCTCCGACATCATGCATCCCGCCGGCAGCTTCGTCGTTGGCGCGATCGCCGGCTTGGTCTTCGTCAAGGGCTTCGAGATCTGCCAGACCCGCCTGAAGATCGACGACGTTCTGGGCGTCTGGCCGCTGCATGGCCTCTGCGGCCTGTGGGGCGGGCTGGCGGCCGGCATCTTCGGCCTTGAGGCTCTCGGCGGTCTCGGCGGCGTCAGCTTCCTGTCCCAGTTGGCCGGTTCGGCGGTTGGCATCGCCTGGGCCTTTGCGGGCGGTCTGGTGGTCTATTCGGTGATCGGCGCGGTCATCGGCCTGCGCCTGACGCCTGACGAGGAGCGCCGCGGCGCGGACCTCTCCATCCACAAGATCGGCGCCAATCCGGAAGCCGAAATCATCGGGTGAACCCGGAGCGGGGCGGAGCCGCGTATCGGCACCGCCCCGACTCGCCTGAATCGCTGCACTCCATTTAGGCATTGCCCTCTGCACAGCGATTGAATGCAATCCCTCTTATCCAACTAATAAATTGAAATTTAATACATAATAACCCTGCCAAGCAGCATGGCATGGCGATTGCAAACTCTCTGGCAGTGGCGGATTTCGCCGCCCAATAGCTGTGCAACGAACCGAGACGGTGAACTGCTGTGAAGCCATCCGCGCTGCCAAACCTCCCGGCACTGACGGAACGTCGTGGTTCCCAGAGGAGAGATTAAATGAACTACCTGACCCGCAAGTCGACACTTGTCGGCGCAGCCGCGGTAACCCTGCTCGCCTTCGCCGGCGCAGCCTTCGGCCAGGATGCCGAAGTCGCGGAAGAAGTGGTGTCCGAATTCGCACTTGCTGCGGACACCGCCTACATCTTCAATACCTTCCTGTTCCTCGTCTGCGGCTTCCTGGTGATGTGGATGGCCGCCGGTTTCGCTATGCTGGAAGCTGGCATGGTGCGTTCCAAGAACGTCGCCATGCAGTGCACCAAGAACGTCGCGCTTTATGCGACCGCCGGCCTGATGTTCTGGCTGGTCGGCTACAACCTCATGTATGACGGCGTCGACGGTGGCTTCATCGGCTCCCTCGGCTGGGTTGTCCTGCCTGCGCCCGATGCCGATCCCGGCGACTATGCGGCGGCCTCCGACTGGTTCTTCCAGATGGTCTTCTGTGCCACCACGGCCTCGATCGTATCCGGCGCCCTTGCCGAGCGCATCAAGCTGTGGCCCTTCATGATCTTCATCGCCATCCTCACCGGTGTTCTCTATCCGATCACCGGCTCCTGGCAGTGGGGCGGCGGCTGGCTCGCCGAGATGGGCTTCTCCGACTTCGCCGGTTCGACCCTCGTCCACTCGGTTGGTGGCTGGGCGGCGCTTGCCGGAGCTCTCATCCTCGGTGCGCGCAAGGGCAAGTTCGGCCCTGACGGCAGCGTCCACCCGATCCAGGGTTCCTCGATGCCGCTGGCGACCCTCGGCACCTTCATCCTGTGGCTCGGCTGGTTCGGCTTCAACGGCGGCTCGCAGCTCGCCCTCGGCTCGATGGCCGACGCCTCGTCGGTTGCCAAGATCTTCGTCAACACCAACACGGCCGCGGCCGCCGGTGTCATCGCGGCGATGGTCCTGACCCAGTTGCTCTACAAGAAGGTCGACATCACGATGGTGCTCAACGGCGCCCTCGGCGGCCTTGTTGCGATCACCGCCGAACCGCTGATGCCCACCATCCTCTGGTCGGCCATCATCGGCGGCATCGGCGGCATCCTGGTCGTCATCGCGGTCCCGCTCCTCGACCGCATGAAGATCGACGATGTGGTCGGCGCCATTCCGGTCCATCTGATCGCCGGCATCTGGGGCACCCTCGCGGTTCCGATCACCAATCCGGGGACCAGCTTCGGCACCCAGATCATCGGTATCGCCGCCGTTGGCGCCTTCACCTTCATCGCCAGCCTGATCATCTGGGGTGTGCTGAAGGCAACGGTCGGCGTCCGGGTCTCGGAAGAAGACGAGATCATGGGCCTCGACAAGGCCGAGATCGGGGTCGAGGCCTACCCCGACTTCGCACCCAACCAGCACTAGGTTGATCCGGACGATCCCGCCGCCTCGGTCGGCGGGATCGTTCGTAGCCAAAGACAGGGGGTCGGCGAGAGCCGGCCCCTTCTTCGTATGCCACGCCGGTCTTGCCAGCCAGAACGGCAATTTGCACACTTCATAGGCATATTTTCACCCCGCCCCCCGGCGCATTCGCTGACTGCTCGATTAATCGGCACGCGGCACGTGGATTGCATCCGTGCCTTCAGGCGAAGAGCCCGCCGGTCGACCGGCTTGAGTGCTGACTTCACAGTGAGGACGGGGAATATGAAACGGAACAGTCTGTGGTCGTTCGCCGGAGCGGCCGGCCTCCTGCTTGCCGCATCGGCAGCGGCCTTCGCCCAGGATGAGGCGCCGACGGTCGATGCCGGCGACACCGCCTGGATGCTGATGTCCACGGCGCTCGTCCTGATGATGACGATCCCGGGCCTCGCCCTCTTCTATGCCGGCATGGTGCGCAAGAAGAACTTCCTCTCCACCGCCATGCAGAGCTTCGCCATCACCTGCCTGATGACCATCCTGTGGATGGTCGCCGGCTACTCCCTCGCCTTCTCCGACGGCGGCTCGGTCAACGACTATGTCGGCGGCCTGTCGAACTTCTTCCTCGCCAATGTCGGCGTCGACAGCGTCACCGGCACCATCCCCGAGACCGTTTTCGTCACCTTCCAGATGACCTTCGCGATCATCACACCGGCGCTGATCTGCGGCGCCTTCGCCGATCGCATGAAATTCTCCGCCATGCTCTGGTTCATGGCCCTGTGGAGCCTGATCGTCTACGCGCCGATCACCCATTGGGTCTGGGGCGGCGGGTTCCTCGCGGAGGCCGGCGTTCTCGACTTCGCCGGCGGCACGGTCGTCCACATCAACGCCGGCGTCGCCGGTCTGGTCTGCGCCATCGTCCTCGGCAAGCGCGTCGGTTTCGGCCACGAGAACATGGCCCCCTACAACCTCACGTATGCGCTCATCGGCGCGTCGCTGCTGTGGGTCGGCTGGTTCGGCTTCAACGCCGGCTCGGCGCTAGCCGCCAATTCAACGGCGGGCATGGCGATGATTGTCACCCAGATCGCCGCCGCGGCTGCGGCAATGGCCTGGATGTTCGCGGAATGGGTCAGCCGCGGCAAACCCAGCATCCTCGGCATCATCTCCGGCGCCGTCGCCGGACTGGTGGCCATCACCCCCGCCTCCGGCTTCGTCGGGCCGACCGGCGCCCTGGTTATCGGCATCGTCGCCGGCATCGTCTGCTTCTGGATGGTGGTCTGGGTCAAGCCGCGCATCGGCTATGACGACTCTCTCGATGCCTTTGGCGTTCACGCCGTCGGCGGCATCGTCGGCGCGATTCTCACCGGCGTCTTCGCCGTCGAGGCGATCGGCGGCACCCCCGGCCTGCTCGAGGGCAACCCCGCCCAGGTCGGCACCCAGATCTACGGCATCCTGGCGACCATCCTGTGGAGCGTCGTCGCCTCCTTCATCATCCTCAAGGTCGTCGATGTCATCGTCGGCCTGCGGGTCAGCAAGGAGGTCGAGGTCGAGGGTCTCGACATCAACCTCCACGGCGAGGTGATCCAGTAGCCTCTCTGCCCGTGCATTCTCCGGCCGGAACAAGCCTTTCGGCGTTCCGGCCGGTTCCCCGATGGTTAATGCCGGCTTTACCAAAGCCGGGCTACGGTCCCCCTGCCCCGCACGTCCGTGACCGTCCGCCAGGACAGGATCGCGGCCGGCCCGGGGCCTGGCTGGCGGTCGGCGGTATCGGCCCCGGCCGCTGTGATATTGCCGAGCCAGGGGCGGCCCTATGCGTTCTAGTCGATCAGTACCTCTCTCCATTTCCGGCGACGGAACGGTCCGGCGGCTCCTCAAGCGAAACCTGAGCGCCGTCCTGGGACTGGTCCTGCTGGCGCTGATCGCCGCGATCGCGGCGAGCCTGGCGACGTGGACGGTCGATGACCCGAGCCTCAGCCACGCCACCTCGCGCGGACCGCATAACGCCCTCGGTTTCGCCGGGGCGATCGTTTCCGACCTCGCCATGCAGTTTTTCGGCATCGCCGGCGTCGTCCTGCTGCTGGCGCCGGTCGTCTGGGCCTGGCGGCTGATCTTCGGCAGCCCGACCGGGTTCGGCTGGTGGACGCTTGCCGCCTGGATAACGTCGATCTTCTCCGCCTCGCTGGCGCTGGCGACGCTGCCGGTCTTCGGCACCTGGCCGCTGCCGACCGGGATCGGCGGCGTTGTCGGCGACCTCCTGCTCAATCTCCCCGGCTTCCTGCTTGGCGGCACGCCGACCGGCGTCACCGCTGCAGCGATCTGCACCGGCTTCGCCGTCCTTGCCGTCGTCCTGACGATGAAGGCCTGCGGCTTCGCCTTCCGCCGCCGCGCCGCCGATGTCGAGGAAGAGGTCGTGCCGCGGGTTCGCCCGGCCAAGCGGGTCGCCCCGGTCGTCGAGGAGGTCTTCGAGGACGAGGAAGATGAGGACGAAGGCGACCTCGACATCGATGACGACGCGGAAGACGAGCGCGACGGCAATCGCGGCGTCATCCTTTACGGCGCCCTGACCCATTCGGGCCTGCGGATGTGGAGCGCCCTCCGTCGCCGTCTTCGCGGGCGCCGTCGCCCGGCCGGCATGGCCCGGCGACAGGCGCCGCGCCTCGCCCCGGAATATGACGACTTCCCGGACGCACCCTGGGACGACGGCCCGGCCGACGAGCGACTCGAACCGGCCCTCGACGAGACCGAGGACTGGCAAGCCCCCGATATCGACGATGGCGAGCCGGACTACGATCCCGAGCCCGAGTCCGAGCCGCAAGCCCCGGTCGCCCGGCCCCGTGCCGCGGCCAGGAAGCCGACCCGCGTCGCCCCGCCCGCGCCGAAGCCGAAGCCCGGCCGGCGCGCCGCGCGCGAAGCCCAGGCGTCCTTCCTTGAGCCGGAGAGCTTCATCCTTCCGCCGCTCGACCTCCTGTCCCTGCCCAAGCCGTCGGAACGCAAGTCCAACGTCAACATGGCGGCGCTGGAGCAGAATGCCCGCCTGCTGGAAGGCGTGCTGGAGGATTTCGGCGTCCGCGGCGAGATCGTCAATGTCCGCCCCGGCCCGGTGGTCACCCTTTACGAACTCGAGCCGGCGCCGGGCATCAAGTCGGCGCGGGTCATCGGCCTTGCCGATGACATCGCCCGCTCGATGAGCGCCATCGCCTGCCGTGTCGCCGTCATCCCCGGCAAGAACGCCATCGGCATCGAACTCCCCAACGCCCGCCGCGAAACCGTCTATCTCCGCGAGATGCTATCGTCGGAGGATTTCGAGAAGTCAAAGGCCAAGGTCGGTCTCTGCCTCGGCAAGACCATCGGCGGCGAGCCGGTCATCGCGGACCTCGCCCGCATGCCGCATCTGCTGGTCGCGGGCACCACCGGCTCCGGCAAGTCGGTGTCGATCAACACCTTCATCCTGTCGATCCTGTTCCGCATGACCCCGGACCAGTGCCGTCTGATCATGATCGACCCGAAGATGCTGGAGCTGTCGATCTATGACGGCATCCCCCACCTCCTCACCCCAGTCGTTACCGATCCCAAGCAGGCGGTCGTCGCGCTGAAATGGACCGTCCGGGAGATGGAGGACCGCTATCGCAAGATGTCGAAGCTCGGCGTCCGCAATATCGACGGCTACAACGCCCGCGTCGTCCAGGCCGAGGCCAAGGGCGAGACCCTGACGCGCACCGTGCAGACCGGCTTCGACCGCGAGACCGGCGAGGCGATCTACGAGCATGAGGAACTCTCCTTCGAGCCGATGCCCTTCATCGTCGTCATCATCGACGAGATGGCCGACCTGATGATGGTCGCCGGCAAGGACATCGAAGGCGCCGTCCAGCGCCTCGCCCAGATGGCGCGCGCCGCCGGCATCCATGTCGTCATGGCGACCCAGCGTCCCTCGGTCGACGTCATCACCGGCACCATCAAGGCGAACTTCCCGACCCGCATCTCCTTCCAGGTCACCTCGAAGATCGACAGCCGTACAATCCTCGGCGAGCAGGGCGCAGAGCAGCTCCTCGGCATGGGCGACATGCTGTTCATGGCTGGTGGCGGCCGCATCCAGCGCGTCCACGGCCCCTTCGTCAGCGACGAGGAAGTCGAGGACGTCGTCGCCCACCTGAAGACGCAAGGGGTGCCTGAATATCTCGACGCGATCACCGCCGACGATGACGAGGTCGACGCCTCGAATTACGACGCGGCCGCCGGTGGCGATGACGAATCCAACGACCTCTACGACCGCGCCGTTGCCATCGTCGCCCGCGACCGCAAGGCCTCGACCAGCTACATCCAGCGTCGCTTGTCGATCGGCTACAACCGCGCCGCCTCGATCATCGAGCGGATGGAGAACGAAGGCGTCGTCGGCGCGGCCAACCACGCCGGCAAGCGCGAGATCCTCGTCCGGGAAGAAGACGAGGAATTCCGCTAGGCGCCAGTCCGCGGGGCGTAACGACGTCGAAACCGGTCGTAAACCATTCGATTCAAATCGCCGACGCGTTGCTTTAGAGTGCCATCCATCGACTCGGATATCGCCGCGCCGCCAATTCGCCACATAGGCTGATAGGTTACGCGGCAGGACCGGCTTGTTCGGCCCCCTGGTCCCCGCCGATCCGATGGAGGATTGATTTGATTGCGGCCTGTCTTGGCGATCGTTTGAAGTCGGTGTTGCGGATCGTCCTGCGGACGGTCGGCGCTGCCGTTATCGTTGGCGCCACCGGTCTCGGAGCGGTCGCCGGCGCACCGATCGACCCGGTCCCCGATCCGCGCCCCCGCCCGGCTTCGGCGCCGGTCGCCACCGCCGCCGCGACGCCGGCCAAGGCGGCGCCCGCCGCAGCGCTCCGCAAACGCGAAAACCGCGGCGACTCGCTGTCCAACATCAACGCCTATTTCAACGGCTTCAAGACGATGGAGGGCCAGTTCATCCAGTTCGGCCCGCATGGCGAACAGTCGGAAGGCGACTTCTTCATCGACCGCCCCGGCAAGATCCGCTTCAAATACAGCCCGCCGGTGACCCTCGACGTCATCGCCGACGGCCGCAATGTCGCCGTGCGCAACACCCGGACGGCGACGCAGGACTACTACCCGCTGTCGAAGACCCCGCTCCGCTACCTTCTGGCCGACAACATCGACCTGACCTCCGGCGTGGTCAACGAGGTGCGCGAGGAACCGGACCTGATCGCCCTGATCATCGTCGAGGATTCGCGCTTCGTGAAGGGCAAGCTGACCCTGATCTTCGACCGCCAGACCTACGAATTGAAGCAGTGGATCGTCACCGACGCGCAGGGGCTGAACACATCGGTTGCCGTCTACAATACCACCACCGGCAAGCGTCTCGATCCCGCGCTGTTCAATATCAATTATTACCAATAGTCCATGTTTCGCGCGGTTTTGGCGTCAAAATCCTGATATTCAAGCAGGATTCGGCTCTGAACGGCCTTGTCGACGATCCTCTTGAAACGCGGGAATCCAGCACCATCTGATTGAGAGAGCGGGCCGCCCTGATATCGGTAGCGCCCCCCGTCTCGCCGAGGACGGTCCGCCGACACCGGTGTATTTGGTGTCGCGCAAAGTAACGCGCAAAGCGCCCAACCTCCCCCGGGGTTGGGCGCTTTTTCTTTTGGCCTGGCGGGCTCCGTGGGTTAAGCCCGGAATCCATGTGGGTGACCTGCCCGCGCTCCCGCCAGACCAGCCGTCCCCGCCTCATGAGCTTCACCCTCGCGACCTGGAACATCAATTCCGTCCGCTTCCGCATCCGCCAGGTCGGCATGTTCCTCGACCGCTACGCGCCGGACATCCTGTGCCTGCAGGAAACCAAGTGCCCGGACGACCGCTTCCCGCTGAAGCCGTTCCGCAGTCGCGGCTACGAGCATGTCCTGCTGAATGGCCAGAAGGGCTATCACGGCGTCGCCATCCTCTCGCGGATTCCATTCCTCTCCACCTCGAAGCGCGGATTCTGCCAGAAGGGCGATGCCCGGCACGCGGCCGTGACCGTCGCCGATGGCGGCGACGACATCCTCATCCACAACTTCTACATCCCGGCCGGCGGCGACATCCCCGATCCGACGATCAATGACAAGTTCGCCCACAAGCTCGCCTTCCTCGACGAGATGACGACCTGGCTGACCGGCCCCGAGACCGACCGCCGCTCGATCCTGGTCGGCGACCTCAACGTCGCCCCGCTCGAGAATGACGTCTGGTCGCACAAGCAGCTTCTCAGGATCGTCAGCCATACCCCGATCGAGACCGAGCGCCTCGAACAGGTCCGCGCCGCCGGCGGCTGGGTCGACGCCATGCGCCGTTTCGTGCCGCCGGAGGAGAAGCTCTACACCTGGTGGAGTTATCGCGCCGCCAACTGGGCGCTCGCCAACAAGGGGCGGCGGCTCGACCATGTCTGGGTCACGCCGCATCTCGTCGACCGCCTGGAAAGCACCGAGGTCATCCGCGCCACCCGGTCCTGGAAGCGCCCGTCCGACCACGTCCCGGTCATCGCCCGGATCGGCGCCGCCTAGTCTTTCCGCCTGAGCGGCGAGTCGTCGATGCCCTTGAGCATCTTGTCGACCTTGCCGAGTTCGCCGACCGTCGCGACAAGCCGCCCGGCCAGCGTCGCCCGCAGCTTCAGCGCGACATGCGGATATTCGTTGAGCATCCGGCTCATCAGCTTGCGATCGACCTCCAGCACCTCGGAGGAGACGATCGCCGTCGCGGTCGCCGGCCGGCGCGTCTCGATGAAGAGCGCCGTCTCGCCGATCAGGCTGCCCGCCTCGCAGGTCATCAGGATCTTGCGCTTGCCGGCATGGCCGATCGACAGCTCGACACCGCCATAGGCGACCACGTAGCCGGACATCGCCGTCGCGCCTTCGCGAAACAGCACCTGGCCCGGCGACAATTCGAGCCGCACCGCGCTGAAGGCGAGCAGGCGCAACTGCTCGGTCGACAGCCCGGCGAACAGCGGAATCCGGGATAGCAGCGAGATGTCGCGATCGAGACTCATGCTTCAGCCTGCCGACCGCACCGTCGAACCATCAGGGGACCAGCTTGTAGCCACCGACATCGGTGACCAGCATTTCCGCCTTGGACGGATCCCGCTCGATCTTCTGCCGCAGCCGGTAGATGTGGGTTTCCAGCGTATGGGTCGTCACTCCGGAGTTATAGCCCCACACCTCGTGCAGCAGCACGTCGCGGCTGATCACCTTCTCGCCGGCCCGGTAGAGGAATTTCAGGATCGCGGTTTCCTTTTCGGTCAGCCTGATCTTCTGACCGCGATCGTCGACCAGCATCTTGGCGCTCGGCCGGAAGGTATAGCGGCCGATGGTAAACACCGCGTCTTCGCTCTGTTCATGCTGGCGAAGCTGCGCCCGGATGCGGGCCAGCAGCACGGCGAAGCGGAAGGGCTTGGTGACGTAGTCGTTGGCCCCCGCCTCCAGGCCGAGGATCGTGTCGGACTCCGAATCCTGCCCGGTCAGCATGATCACCGGCGCCTTGAAGCCGCTCTTGCGCAGGAGCTTGACCGCCTCGCGACCGTCCATGTCCGGCAGCCCGACATCCATGATCACCAGGTCGACACGCCCGGCGCGCGCCGCCTGCACACCCTTGGTGGCGTTTTCGGCATGGTCGATGTCGAACTCTTCATAGAGCGAGAGCTGTTCGACCAGACTATCGCGGAGCACTTCGTCGTCGTCGACGACCAGAATCTTTCGGGCGGGCATCATTCGCCTTTTTCGTCTTGCCGGCTTGCAGGCGAAACCGGCGGAATCCATCGGAATCAGCGTAGTAAGGTGGTGTAGACCTCAATCCCATGGCGGCGCAAGCAAAGGCGACCCGCATGGCAAATTCGTGAAAGGGACCGTTTTGGCCTCGATTGCCCCGATCGGCAGCATTGTCGTCGCCTCGACCGGCGGCGAGCCAACCCGTGGCCTGGTCAGGGCCGGCAGCGTTCTTGTCCCCTGCGCCCTCGGCCGCGGCGGCATTGGCAGGCTCAAGCGCGAGGGCGACGGCGTCACCCCGATCGGCCGATTCGCGCTGGTTTCCGTGCTCTATCGCGCCGATCGCCTGCGCCGGCCCGACACCGCGCTGCCCGTGGCGCCGATTCGCCCCGACGCCGGCTGGTGCGACGACCCCGGCGACCGCCGCTACAACCGCCCGGTCCGCCTCCCCTACCCCGCCAGTCATGAAGAACTGTGGCGCGACGATCACCTCTACGACCTGCTGGTGGTGCTCGACTACAACCTGATCCGCCCCCGCCGTGGCGCCGGCAGCGCCATATTCTTCCACCTCGCCGCCCCGGGCTACGCCCCGACAGCCGGCTGCGTCGCCGTCAGCGAAGACGCCATGCGACGGCTGCTCTCCCGCTCTGGCCCGGCGACGGTGATGGATATCCGCTGAACCTCAGGTGGCGATCGGCGGTCGCGTCCCGAAGATCGCGCTGCCGACCCTGACATCGGTGGCGCCGAAGGCGATCGCCGTCTCGAAATCGGCGCTCATCCCCATCGACAGCGATGCGAGGCCAAGCCGCGCCGCGATCTTGGCGAGCAGCGCGAAATGCGGCGCCGGCGCTTCCTCCACCGGCGGAATGCACATCAACCCGTCGATGGCGAGGCCGTGCACCGAGCGGCAACGTTCGACGAAGGCATCGGTGTCCTCCGGCAACACGCCGGCCTTCTGCGGCTCCGCACCGGTGTTGACCTGGACCAGCAGCCGCGGCGACCGGCCCGCCCGCGCGATCTCCGCCGCGATCGCGCGAGCGATCTTGTCGCGGTCGATCGTGTGGATCGCGTCGAACAACGCGACCGCGTCGCGCGCCTTGTTGGATTGCAGCGGCCCGATCAGGTGCAGTTCGATGTCGGGCGTCTCGGCCTTCAGCGCCGGCCACTTGGCCAGCGCCTCCTGGACCCGGTTCTCGCCGAACACCCGCTGGCCGGCGGCGATCACCGGCCGGATACCGTCCGCGTCGAAGGTCTTCGAAACCGCGATCAGGCGCACCGAACCGGCCGGCCGGCCGGCCGCCTTTTCCGCCGCCGCCACCTGCTCGCGCACCGCGTCGAGCCCGTCATGCCGTATCGTCTGGTTTGTCATCCGTCCTTCTTACGACAACCGGCCGCGCCGGGCGATCATCCCGGCAGTGGCCGCTGGTCGCAGCGGAAGATCAGCCGGCGCCGTCGTCACTGGCCCCGCCCCTCCCCGCGCCCAGCACCACCGGCTTGCCGTGCGGCGTATGGAGGTAGGCTTGGCGCCAGGCTTCGATCCTCGGCGACAGGGCCCCGCCGGTCGCCGGGTCGCGTGCCGCCACCAACCCTTCCAGCGCCGTGAGCGCAGCGGCGTAGTAGGTCGCATCGGTGTCCGGCTCGCCCGCGGCTTCCGCCTTGCGCAAGGCAGCGCCGAGCGCCGCCGCCCAGTCGTCGCGCGAAAACAGCCCGGCCACCGTCAGCCCGTTCGCGATGGCCAGCACCTGCGCGTGCCAGGGCTCGGCGAATGTCCCGGCGCCGGCGCGCGCCTCCGTTCGCGGATCGATCGCCAGGGAGTCACGCGGGTTCAAGATAGCGCTCCCACAGGTCGAGGATGACGCGATCCCCTCCGGCCGTCGCCTCGGGCCAGAGCTCTGTCGCCGCGAAGGCGACCGAGTAGAGCGTCTCTGCTTTCTCGACACCGGCCGCGCTTGCGTCGGGCAGGACATGCGCCCCGTGCATCGCCGTCACCATGCCCCGGCGGCCGCGCACATATTGCGGCAGCCGCGTATGGCCGGGATTGGCGTTGAGCGAGGCGCGGACCGGATCGCCCGCCGCGAATCGCGGCGGCTCGGTCGCCGGCCGGTCGAAGCGTGCGGTGTTGCGGATCGCCCCGGCTACGGCCGATGGCGGGCTCGGCGGCCCCAGCCCCGGGATGTCCGCGACCGACGTGCCGCTCGCCAGCTCGTCGACGGTGGCGACGCCCGAATTGACCATCATCGCCGCGTAGGTCTGCAGCCACTGGTCGTAATAGGGCCGGGTCAGGTAATCGACCGGCCCGATCAGTTCGCGGACATGGCGAAACCAGTCGATGCTCCATGGCACCGGGCGGCTCATCGCCCGGACGATGCCGAGCATCCGCGCCTCCCAGTCGGCATGAAACGGGTTGTCGTCCTCGCCGACGTC
Organism: Bauldia litoralis; assembly: GCF_900104485.1. Classification (GTDB taxonomy): domain Bacteria; phylum Pseudomonadota; class Alphaproteobacteria; order Rhizobiales; family Kaistiaceae; genus Bauldia; species Bauldia litoralis. Next base: position 455,220 of record NZ_FMXQ01000001.1, read on the forward strand.
GATCGGCCCGAACCCCTGCTTGCCACCAAGATCGTGGATACCGTCCATCAGTCCGGCCCTCCCGGTCCCGGCGTCAGGTCGCGCGCCGTGCCGATCATCGCGTTGCGCGTCACCAGCGCGGCGAGCGCCGCCTCATCCCAGCCTTCCGTCCCCGCCGGCCGTTGCGGCAGCACCATGTAGCGAAGCTCGGCGGTCGAATCCCAGACCGTGATCGCGACATCCTCCGGCACCGCCTCGCCGAATTCGGCCATTACGCCGCGCGGGTCGCGCACGGCGCGGGCCCGGTAGGCGGCGGTCTTGTACCAGTTGGGCGGAATCCCCAGCACCGAATGCGGGTAGCAGGAGCAGAGCGTGCAGACGATGAGGTTGTGGGTGTCAGGCGTGTTCTCGACCACCTTCAGGTGGCCGCCCGCCCAGCCCTCGAAGCCGAGTTCGGTGATCGCCGCGGTGCCATCTGCCAGCAGGCGCGCCTTGTAGTCCGGATCGGTCCACGCCCTGGCCACCACCGCCGCGCCGCGCTTTGGCCCGATCTCCTCGGTGAAGAGTTCGATCCAGGCGTCCACCGTCGCCGGGTCGAGCATCCCCTTCTCGACCAGCAGGCTTTCCAGCGCCTTGACCCTCAGCGCCGGCTCCGGCGGCAGGTGGCTGTGCAGGTCCTCGTGGATCTCGGCGATGCGGTGGCTGTCATGGTCGGACATGGTCGGGGCTCCCTGCGATCGACCGCCAGTTTACGCTCTTTCGCCCGCCAATGGGGCTGTTTCGCCCCTTTCCGGTTGACCCCCGACGGCGATTCTGGTGAGTGTCCGGCGCGCGGCTGGCATAAACTGCCGCGCCAACAAGGTTTTCGACGCGTTTCCGGTAATGGCGAGCGAACGATATAATCCGAAAGAGGCCGAGGCCCGGTGGCAGTCCACCTGGGCCGAGCGGCACATCTACGAAACCCGCAACGACGATCCGCGGCCGAAATACTACGTCCTGGAGATGTTCCCCTACCCGTCGGGGCGCATTCACATGGGCCATGTCCGCAATTACGCGATGGGCGATGTCGTCGCCCGCTACATGCGCGCCCGCGGCCACAACGTCCTCCATCCGATGGGCTGGGACGCCTTTGGCCTGCCGGCCGAGAACGCGGCGATCCAGAACAGCATCAACCCGCGCGAATGGACCTACCAGAACATCGCGGCGATGCGCGATCAGTTGAAACTGATGGGCCTGTCGATCGACTGGACGCGGGAATTCGCCACCTGCGACGTCGACTATTACGCCCAGCAGCAGAAGCTCTTCCTCGACCTCCAGAAGGCCGGCCTCGCCTATCGCCGCAAGTCGCGGGTCAACTGGGATCCGGTCGATAACACGGTGCTTGCCAACGAGCAGGTGATCGACGGCCGCGGCTGGCGCTCCGGCGCCCTCGTCGAGCAGCGCGAGCTGACCCAGTGGTTCTTCCGCATCACCGCCTTCAATGATGACCTGCTCGCCGCCCTTGACGGCCTCGACCGCTGGCCGGAAAAAGTCCGCATCATGCAGCGGAACTGGATCGGCCGCTCCGAGGGGATGCGCGTTCGTTTCGCCATCAATGACCGGCCGCCGGAGGGTTTCGACCATATCGAGGTCTTCACCACCCGCCACGACACTTTGTTCGGCGCCAGTTTCCTCGCCGTCTCGCCCGATCACCCGCTGGCCACGGCGCTTGCCGCCGACCGGCCGGACCTGGCCGACTTCATCGCCGAATGCCACCGCGCCGGCACCAGCGAGGAAGCGCTGGAAACCGCCGAGAAGCATGGCTTCGACACCGGCCTGACCGTCGCCCACCCGATCGACAAGAATCTGAAGCTGCCGGTCTATGTCGCCAATTTCGTGCTGATGGGCTACGGCACCGGCGCGATCTTCGGCTGCCCGGCCCACGACCAGCGCGATTTCGATTTCGCCACCAAGTATCACCTGCCGATCAAGCCGGTGGTCGCCCCCCTCGAGGTGATCGACACCGGCGCGGAATTCGCCGCCTGGATCGAGCAGTTCTCGACCGGCGACGAGGCCTATGTCGATGACGGCCGGCTGATCAACTCCGATTTCCTCGACGGCATGGATGTCCCCGCCGCCAAGGAAGCGATGGCGGCGCGGCTCGAGGCGATGACCCTCAACGGCCATGCCCAGGGTGTCCGCGAGGTCAATTACCGCCTCCGCGACTGGGGCATCTCGCGCCAGCGCTACTGGGGCTGCCCGATCCCGGTGATCCACTGCCCGACCTGCGACATCGTCCCGGTGCCGGACGCCGACCTGCCGGTCGAACTCCCGCATGACGTGACCTTCGGTCGTCCCGGCAACCCGCTCGACCACCACCCGACGTGGAAGCACGTCACCTGTCCGAAATGCGGTGGCGCGGCGACCCGCGAAACCGACACCATGGACACCTTCGTCGACTCGTCCTGGTATTTCGCCCGCTTCACCGCCCCCTGGGCGAAGACGCCGACCGAACCGGACGCCGCCAATGCCTGGCTGCCGGTCGACCAGTATATCGGCGGCATCGAGCACGCGATCCTGCACCTGCTCTATTCCCGCTTCTTCACCCGGGCGATGAAGGCCACCGGCCATCTCGACCTCGACGAACCCTTCGCCGGCCTGTTCACCCAGGGCATGGTGGTGCACGAGACCTACCGCCTCGGCACCGGCCAGAACGGCAAGTGGCTGTCGCCGGCCGAAATCCGGCTCGAGGAGCACGACGGCAAGCGCAGCGCCACCCTGTTGTCGACCGGCGAACCCGTCGAGATCGGCCCGATCGAGAAGATGTCGAAGTCGCGGCGCAATACCGTCGATCCGAGCGACATCATGGACAGCTACGGCGCCGATACCGCCCGCTGGTTCATGCTCTCAGATTCCCCGCCGGACCGCGACGTGATCTGGACCGAGGAAGGTGTCGCCGGCGCCTTTCGCTTCGTCCAGCGCGTCTGGCGGCTGGTCGCGGAGACCGCACCGCACCTTCCGGCCGCCGATTCGCAGGCTCCCGCCGGTCAGAGCGACGCCGCCGACGCCCTGCGCAAGGCCGCCCACAAGGCGCTTGCCGCGGTCGGCGACAGCATCGGCCTGCTTCGCTTCAACGTCGCGGTGGCGCGGATGTACGAACTGGTCAATGCCATCGGCGCCGCAGCCTCCACGCCGCCCGGCAAAGACCCCTTGCTGGACAATGCCTTGCGCGAAGCGCTCGAACTCCTGACCCGGATGATGGCGCCGATGATGCCGCATCTGGCTGAGGAGTGCTGGGCCACCCTCGGTCACGAAAATCTTGTCGCCGACAGCCCATGGCCTGAATTTGACGGCTCGATTCTGGTCGAGGACGTGATAGTCTTGCCCGTGCAGGTGAACGGGAAGAAGCGTGGCGAATTGACAATTTCGTCGGACGCGTCACAAGGTGACGTAGAGCGGGCAGTTATGGCGCTGGATTTCGTCGTTCGGGCGCTTGGGGGAAATGATCCTAAAAAGATCGTTGTCGTACCGAAAAGGATCGTCAATGTTGTCGTCTGACCACGGCAGGTCGCGCCGCTTTGGCGTCCGGGGTTTCCTTTTCGTCCTTGCGGCGACGTTCGGGCTTGCCGCCTGCACGGTGCAGCCGCTTTACGGCCCGACGGCCGGCGGCGGCCGCGTCCAGGCGACGCTGACCCGCATTTCGGTCCAGCCGGTCAACACCCGCGTCGGACAGCAGGTGCGGAACGAGGTCATCTTCCAGATGACCGGCGGCGCCGCGATTTCCGATCCGATCTACCGCATGAAGCTCAGCGTCTCGTCGAAGGAGGTCGGCCTCGGCCTGACCAGCACCGACGCCTCGCCGATCTACCAGATCCAGGTCGCCGCCACCTACGAGGTCACCAAGGTCGATACTGGCGAGTCGATCGTCAAGCATACCGCCCGTGGCACGGCCTCCTACAGCCGCAGCAACCAGGCCTTCGCCAATTCGCGGGCCAAGATCGACGCCGAGGATCGCGCCGCCGGCGTCGTCGCCGAGGCGATCGCCATTCGCGTCGCCGCAGCGATCGCCAGGGGTTCCTGAGGGGCCGGAGCGGCCGTGGTCGAGATTCGCGCCGCCGATATCGATCGGTTCCTCTCCCGCCCCGACCCGTCTGTTCGCCTGGTCCTGATCTGCGGCAACGACAGCGGCCTTGTCAGTGAGCGGGCCGCGGCCTTCGCCGCCCGTGTCGCCGGACCCGGCGCCGATCCGCTCAGCCAGGTCCGCCTCGATTCCTCCGATCTCTCCGCCGATCCCCAGCGCCTCGCCGACGAAGCCTACGAGATCCCGCTTTTCGGCGGCACCCGCTGCATCAGCGTCCATGCCTCCGGCAACTGGTCGCTGGCCCCGGTCGAGGCGATGCTCGCCGCCCCGCCGACCGACGCCTATGTCGTCATCTCCGCCGGCGACCTGCGCAAGACCGCGCCGCTTCGCAAGCTCTTCACTGCCGCGAAGAATGCCGCCGCCATCGTCTGCTACGCCGACGACGCCCGGGCGCTCGACCGCATCATCGATCAGGAGGCGGAGACAGCGGGCCTGCGTATCGGCAACGACGCCCGCACCGCCCTGAAAGAGTTGATCGGCGGCGACCGCCTCGCCAGCCGTTCCGAGATCGCCAAGCTCTGCCTCTACGCCACCGGCAACGGCGAGATCACCGTCGACGATGTCCGCGCCGTGGTCGGCGATGCCTCAGCCTTCGCCGTCGATGAAGCCGTCGACGCGGCGGCGCTCGGCGATGCCGACGGATTTTCGCGCCTCTTCCGCCGCTTGATTGCCGCCGGCACCGGCGATTTCGCCGTCGCCGGGGCGGCGCTCCGCCATTTCGACATGCTCCACCGCGCCCGCGCCGCCGTCGATGGCGGCACGCCGGCCGACCGCGCCCTCGGCCCGCAGATCTTCTTTCGCCGCAAGCCGCTGGTCACCCGACAGTTGTCGATCTGGACGGTGCCGCGCATCGAGCGGGCGCTCGCCATCCTCAACCGCGCGGTGATCGACAGCCGCCTCAAGAGCGCCATCTCGGCCGAGGTCGTCGGTCAGGCGATGCTGTCGCTGGCCGCGATCGCCGGAAGCTCCCGCCGCCGCGCCGCCTGACCTACCCGGTCCGCCCGATCCCCATGCCGCCGTCGACCAGCAGCGTCTGGCCGTGGATATAGGACGCCTCGTCCGAGGCCAGGAAGGCGATCGCCGCCGCGATCTCCTCGGCTTCGGCGATCCGCGCCGCCGGGATCATCCGGATCACCGCCGCCTCGATCGACGGATCCTCCTCGAAATCGGCATTCATCGGCGTTCGCGTCGCACCAGGGCCGACGCCGTTGACCCGGATCCCCTCGCGCGCATAGCGCAGGGCCAATGCCTTGATCATCCCGGTCATCCCCGACTTCGACATGACATAGGCGATCGCCCCGTCCTCGACCGGGAAATGCGCCTGGATCGAGGAGGTCAAGACGATGGCGCCGGGGTGGCCTGTGTCGAGGAAATGCTGGACCGCCGCCTGCGCCGTCAGGAAGGCGCCGCGCAGGTTGATCGCCATCAGCCGGTCGTAGTCGGCCATCAGCACCTCATGCGGCTCGTGGACGACCTTGATGCCGGCATTGGCGACGAGGATGTCGAGTCGGCCAAAGGCCTCCACCACCCCGGCGAACAGGGAATCGACCGCGTCCTCGTCGGAAATGTCGGCCGGCGCCAGGTAGTGCTCGCCCTCTGGGCAAAGCTCGCCGAGTTCGTCGACCAGGTCCTCCGCCGGTTCCGGATCGCCGATAAAGTTGACCGCGACGCTGGCCCCCTCCTCGGCGAAGCGGATCGCGGCCGCCCGGCCGATTCCCGTCGATCCCCCGGTGATCAGAACCCGCTTTCCCGTCAGTCCCCGCATCGTCGGCCCCCGCATGGCTTCGCGCCAAGCTTGCGCCGCCCCGCGCCCGTCGGCAAGCCCGGCCAAACGCCTTTTTCCGGTGTGGCGATTGCGTCAATGGCCGGCAACCGCCAGAGGCTCTATATCAGGCGCATGAAACACACCGGGATTCGCCGCGCCGCCGCGGCCAGCAACGGGCGGACCTGATGGAGAATATCTTCCAGATCGCGACCTATGTCGCCCTTGCCGCCGTGCTGATCGTCCTGATCCTCGGCATCGTCAACATGGCGCGCGGCGAGGCGGGAAACCGCTCGCAGACCTTCATGCGCTGGCGCGTGATCCTGCAATTCGCCGCCATCGTGATAATGATGATCGCGCTCTATTTCTCGACACGCTAGCCCGGCAGATCCGATGGTCGTTCTCAACAAGATCTACACACGCACCGGAGACGACGGCACGACCGCCCTCGGCACCGGCGAACGCCGGCCGAAATACGATCTCCGCTTTCAGGCGATCGGCACCATCGACGAACTCAACGCCACCATAGGCCTCGCCCGCGTCCATGCGGCGGCCGGCGCGCTCGATCCGATGCTGGCCCGCATCCAGAACGACCTGTTCGACCTCGGCGCCGACCTCGCGGTGCCGCAGGACGAGGCCAAGCAGCGCGAGCGCCTGCGGATCATCGAGACCCAGGTGGCCCGCCTCGAAGCCGAGATCGACGCACTCAACGACGCCCTCGCGCCGCTGACCTCCTTCATCCTGCCCGGCGGCTCGCCGCTCGCCGCGGCAACCCATTTTGCCCGCACCGTCGCGCGGCGGGCCGAGCGCATCATGGTCGAGCTCGACGCCCACGAGCCGCTCAATCCGGCCGCGGTCACCTACGTCAACCGGCTGTCGGACTTCCTGTTCGTCGCTTCCCGCGCCGCCAATGACGGCGGCGCCGGCGACGTGCTCTGGGTTCCCGGCGGGACACGGTGAGCGGAGGCCGACCTGGCGATCTTTCCGCTCCATGACGGCAAGGCTCTCAGCCATATCCGTCGGCCTTACGCCAGTTGGTCGCTGATCGCGATCAACGTCTTCGTCTATTTCTTCGTCGAATCCGGCGGCGTCACCGAGGTCAGCCAGGCGGCGGTGCTGTCCTTCGGGCTGATCCCGGGGGTCTTCAACGACTATTTCGTCCTGCCCGACGATCTCGTGGTCGTTTCCGACCAGATGACCCTGCTCACCTACGCCTTCCTCCATGGCAGCCTCTGGCACCTGGTCGGCAACATGGTCTTCCTCTGGGTCTTCGCCGACAATGTCGAGGACGCCTTCGGCCACGTCCGCTTCATCATTTTCTACGTGCTGTGCGCGATCGGCGCCGGCTACGCCTATGTCCTGACCGACCCGACCAGCCAGGCGCCGGTCATCGGCGCATCGGGCGCCGTCGCCGGCATTGTCGCCGCCTATCTCATGCTGCATCCCCGGCAGAAGGTCTGGGTGCTGGTCCTCGCCCGCGTCCCGCTCCGCCTCAGCGCCTTCTGGGTCCTCGGCTTCTGGGTGCTGTTCCAGGTCTACGCGATCCTTGTCGCCCAGCCCGGCGACGAGGTCGCCTGGTGGTCGCATATCGGCGGCTTGATCACCGGCGCCATCCTCGTCGTCTTCCTGCGCCGCCGCGGCGTGCCGCTGTTCGACCGCGCCCGGGCCCTGCCAGCGCCGGCACCCTTGGGCAAGATTGACGATAACCGGGACCGCCGATAGGGTCCGCGCGCCCTCGCGACAGCTGCAAATTCCGAAAGCGTTTGCTCCAATGAAAATTCTCGTTCCCGTCAAGCGGGTCGTCGATTTCAACGTCAAGGTCCGGGTCAAGCCGGACGGCTCCGGCGTCGACCTCGACAACGTCAAGATGGCGATGAACCCCTTCGACGAAATCGCCGTCGAGGAAGCCCTGCGGCTGAAGGAAGCCGGACAGGCCGAGGAGATCGTCGTCGTCTCGATCGGCCCTGCCGCGGCGATCGACACCATCCGCACGGCGCTGGCGATGGGTGCCGATCGCGGCATCCTCGTCCGCGCCGACCAGCCCGTCGAGCCGCTCGGCGTTGCCAAGGCGTTGAAGGCGGTGGTGGCGAAGGAGGAGCCGACGCTCGTCATCCTCGGCAAGCAGGCGATCGACGACGATTGCAACCAGACCGGACAGATGCTCGCAGCACTTCTCGGCTGGCCGCAGGGCACCTTCGCTTCGAAGGTCGTCATCGACGGCGAGACGGTGACCGTCACCCGCGAAATCGACGGCGGCCTCGAGACCGTGCGGCTGACCCTGCCGGCGGTCGTCACCACCGACCTTCGCCTCAACGAGCCGCGCTACGCCTCGCTTCCGAACATCATGCGGTCGAAGAAGAAGCCGGTCGACGAGACGACCGCCGAGGAGCTCGGCGTCGATCTCGCGCCACGGCTGCAGGTGCTGAAGGTCGAGGCGCCGCCGGCACGCGGCGGCGGGGTCCGGGTCGCATCACCCGCCGAACTGGTCGACAAATTGAAGAACGAGGCAGGGGTCCTGTGAAGACGCTTCTGGTCGCCGAGCACGACAACCGAACGCTCACCGAGGCCACCGCGCGGACGCTGACCGCCGCGCTCGAAATGGGCGGCGACGTCGATGTGCTGGTCGCCGGCAAGGATTGCGGCAAGGCGGCGGAAGCCGCCGCCGGGCTGGCCGGCGTCTCCCGCGTGCTGACCGCCGATGCCGACAGCCTGGCTCATCGCCTGGCCGAGCCGCTTGCCGCGCTGATCGTTGCGATGGCCGGTCCGTATGATGCGCTGGTCGCCCCGGCGACGACCTTCGGCAAGAATGTCATGCCGCGCGTCGCCGCGCTGCTCGACGTCGCCCAGGTCTCCGACATCATCGGGGTCGAGGGACCGGACACCTTCGTGCGGCCGATCTATGCCGGCAACGCCATCGAGACGGTCCGCTCGGCCGACGCGAAGAAAGTCGTCACCGTCCGTGGCTCGGCCTTCGCCCCGGCGCCCGCCGGTGGCCCCGCGCCGATCGAGACCGTCGCCACCGAGGCCGCCTCGGGCGACGCCTCCACCTTCGTTTCGGCCGAGATTCCGGAACTGCTGCGACCGGAACTGACTTCGGCCAGGATCATCATTTCCGGCGGCCGCGCCTTCCAGTCGGCGGAAAACTTCAAGGCCTATCTCGAACCCCTCGCCGACAAGCTCGGCGCCGCGATTGGCGCCTCGCGCGCCGCCGTCGATGCCGGCTATGCCGCCAACGACCTGCAGGTCGGCCAGACCGGCAAGGTCGTCGCCCCGGAACTCTACATCGCCTGCGGGATTTCCGGCGCCATCCAGCACCTCGCCGGCATGAAGGACTCGCGCGTCATCGTCGCGATCAACAAGGATCCGGAAGCGCCGATCTTCCAGGTTGCCGATTACGGCCTCGTCGGCGACATCTTCGAGTTGTTGCCGGAACTCGAAAAGGCGCTTTGATCCACCCACGGTGGCGAGCCGGCCGATTTTGGGGCAATGTTGGCGCGCTCTCCTTGACAAGCAGGGCCGGGATGCCGATTGCTGCATTGCGGCGCGAGTGACCGGCAAGGAATAAATGGCGCACCAGATTCAGACGATCGGCATCATCGGCTCGGGACAGATGGGCAGCGGCATCGCTCATGTCTGCTCGCTGGCCGGCTTCGATGTCCTGGTCAACGATGTTTCCGAGGACCGCATCAAGTCGAGCCTCGCGACGATCAGCGGCAACATGGCGCGTCAGGCCGCATCCGAGAAGATCACCGAGTCCGATCGAAATGCCGCCCTCGACCGCATCGCCGCGGCGCCCGACATGGACGCGCTCGCCGGCTGCGACCTGGTGATCGAGTCCGCCACCGAGGAAGAGGCGGTCAAGCGCGAGATCTTCGCCAACCTCAAGCCGATCGTGAAGCCCAGCGCCATCCTCGCCAGCAACACGTCATCGTTGTCGATCACCCGGCTGGCCGCCGAGACAACCTCGCCCGAACACTTCATCGGCATCCATTTCATGAATCCGGTGCCGGTGATGGAGCTGGTCGAGGTCATCCGTGGCATTGCCACCAACCAGGCAACCTTCGATTCCGCCCGCGAATTCGTCGCCCGGCTCGGCAAGACCATCGTCGTCGCGGAAGATTTCCCCGGCTTCATCGTCAACCGCATCCTGCTGCCGATGATCAACGAGGCGATCTACACGCTGCATGAGGGCGTCGGCACGGTCGATGCCATCGACACCGCCATGCGGCTTGGCGCCCACCATCCCATGGGCCCGTTGCAGCTTGCCGACTTCATCGGCCTCGATACCTGCCTGTCGATCATGCAGGTGCTCTACGAAGGTCTCGCCGATTCCAAGTACCGGCCCTGCCCGCTGCTGGTGAAATATGTCGAGGCCGGGTGGCTGGGCCGCAAGGCCGGTCGCGGTTTCTACGACTACAGCGGCGAAACCCCGATCCCGACGCGCTGAGCCGAAGTTCCGCGCCTGTTCTCAGCGGCGGAAGCCCTTTCGACTAGATCTCCGCCTCGGGCGGCGTCGGGCAGGTCGGGTCCTCGTCCCGGTTCCAGCCGCGCGAGGTCCAGTCGGCCGCCGGCCGGATGCGACCGTTATCGTCCTCCAGCGCCTCGAAGAAGCTGAAGCAGTTCGCGCCATGCCGCTCGACGAAGAAACAGGCGCCGTTCAGGCTTTCGTAGAAGGTACAGAAGGTATCGTCCTCGATCGTCCATTCGCCGGAATCGGCGCCGTTGACGTCGTGATAGCGGATCAGCCCGTCCTCGAAATAGGTCTCGCTGAAGAACAGGCTGTCGCTGTAGACGCCGTCAAGCGTCACCCCGCTCAGCGCCAGCCGGATTTCGGAGCCGAACAGGCGCTTGCCGCCGCCAGCCTCCACCGGAGCGAGGGTGGCGATCAAGGCAAGGAAGAACAGGGCGATACGCATGAACATTGACACAATCGGGGGTTCGCGTAGAAGGAGCGCGGATTTCTGGAAGAGCCCATGATCTCGCGCCCGGCGTTAATATTTGATCCCTGCGGATCGGCAGATGCCCGCCGCGGCGATCCTATGCCGAAACCGCGCTCGAAATCCAACTGACTCGGAGCCACCCGCCGCCGGCCTTCTCCGTCGGTCTGCCGGTGGGCAGCGACGGGTCGCGATCGAATTCCACAAGCAGCGTCGACGCCTGACGACAACGAACCGGAGCAAGACATCATGGGTTACAAGATCGCGATAGCGGGCGCCACCGGCAACGTCGGCCGGGAGATGCTGACCGTTCTCGAAGAGCGCGGCTTCCCCGCAGGAGAGGTCGTCGCGCTGGCTTCCCGGCGCAGCCAGGGCACCGAGGTCTCCTTCGGCGACAAGACGTTGAAGGTCAAGGCGCTCGACACCTACGATTTCTCCGACACCGACATCTGCCTGATGTCGGCCGGCGGTTCGGTCTCGAAGGAATGGGCGCCGCGCATTGCCGATCAGGGCTGTGTCGTCATCGATAATTCCTCTGCCTGGCGCTATGATTCCGCCGTCCCGCTGATCGTGCCGGAGGTCAATGCCGACGCCGTGGCCGGCTTCACCCAGCGCAACATCATCGCCAATCCCAACTGCTCCACCGCCCAACTCGTCGTCGCCCTGAAGCCCCTCCACGACGCCGCCACCATCACCCGCGTCGTCGTCTCGACCTACCAGTCGGTCTCCGGCGCCGGCAAGGAGGGCTCGGACGAGCTGTTCAACCAGACCCGCGCCGTCTTCGTCGCCGATCCCATCGAGGCGACCAAGTTCACCAAGCGCATTGCCTTCAACGTCATTCCCCATATCGACGTCTTCATGGAAGACGGCTCGACCAAGGAGGAATGGAAGATGATGGCCGAGACCAAGAAGATCCTCGACCCGAAGATCAAGCTGGTCGCGACCTGCGTCCGCGTGCCGGTCTTCGTCGGCCATTCCGAGGCGGTCGCGATCGAGTTCGAAAAGGCGATCAGCGCCGACGAGGCGCGCAATATCCTGCGCGAGTCGCCGGGCTGCCTGGTCATCGACAAGCACGAGGACGGCGGCTACATCACGCCGATCGAGGCGGTCGGCGAGGACGCCACCTATATCAGCCGCATCCGCGAGGATTCGACCGTCGAGAATGGCCTGATGATGTGGGTCGTTTCCGACAACCTGCGCAAGGGCGCCGCGACCAACGCCGTCCAGATCGCCGAGCTGCTGATCAACCGCAAGCTGATCCAGCCGAAGCGCCAGGCCGCCTGACCCCGGCGGCTTCGCCCCGCCCCGTCTTGAACTCATTGATAAAAAAAGCGAAATCTGTTTTCTCGGCTATCGAAGCAATGTCCGCTTAACCCGACCGCGCCATGCTTCGGCGAGGACTGGCCCGTTAATCCTTTCAGTGAAACAATTACGCGATACTTCGCCGTTGAACGAAAGGTCCAATCGAGGCCGTGAACACCACCCTCGGACGCATCAGGTCGGCCTTTTCCTCGCTTCCGGCGCGCGCCACCCTGGTTCTGCTGACCTTCGTCAGCATCGGGATCGTGGTGATGGGCTGCGTCGGCTATCTCAAGCTCGACGAGGCCACCCGGGACAACGCCGAGGTCCGGATCGATCGAGCCGCCAGGGCGGCCGCGGCGATCACCGCCGGCACCTTTGCCGGCATGTTCCTGATCGAACGTGACGACACCGGAACGCCGCTCGCCATCCGCCTGTCGCCCGGCCTCGACGCCGCGTTCCTCAAGACCTCGCCGAAATTCGACGCGCTTGTCGAGGAGATCGCCGCGACCAACCAGGGCAGCGCCAACGTCTTCTGCCTCAACCGCGAGACCATGCTGTTCGATCGTTTCGCGACGACCCTGCGCAACCCGGACGGATCGCTCGCCCGCAACGCATCGCTCGGCGAGGCGCACGCCGCCTACGCCTCGCTGCTTGCCGGCCGCCACTATACCGGCGAGGTCAGGGTCCTCGACCGTTTCCGCCTCGCCTACCTGACGCCGATGCTCGATTCCGGCGGGACGGTCGTCGGCGCCCTCGCCGTCGACGTCGGCTGGGTCGACGATCTGGTCCGGGCGCGGACCGAACTGCAGTCGGACATCCTGATTTCGACCGCTCTCCTGCTGTTTGTCGTCACCACGATCGGCGCGTATCTCCTCTACCGCGCCTTCCGTCCGCTGCGCGCCATCGGCGCCTTCGCCCATCGCGTCGCCATCGGCGAGGTTGACGCCGACGTCCCGTATCTGGGCCGCAAGGACGAGATCGGCACGCTTGCCGCCGGCATGGCCCAAGTGGTCTCCATGCAGAACAAGCTCGAGCAGCTGGCCTATTACGACCAGCTCACCGGCGTCTTCAACCGATCGCGCTTCCTGCGCAGCCTCGACGCGATCTTCGAGGCGGGGGAGCCGTCATCGGCGGCCCTGCTGGTCGTTGACATCGACGGTTTTCGCGGCGTCAACGAGGCTTTCGGCCACGCCGCCGGCGACGCGCTTGTGGCGCAGGTCGCCGCGGCCCTCAAGGCCGAGCTCCGTCCCGGCGAAACCCTGTCCCGCATCGGCGGCAACGAATTTGCGATTGTCACGGAGGGCCGCACCGGGGCCGGAGATGTCGAGGCCCTCGCCGCCGCCGTGCTGCAACGCATGGCGAAGCCGTTCCGCCTGCCGCAGGCTGAAGTCCAGACCGGCTGCAGCATCGGCATCGTCCTGCTTCCCGCCAATGCCCGGTCGACGCAGGACGCGATCCGCAATGCCGAGCTGGCGCTCAACCAGGCGAAAACCGGCGGCCGGGGCCGCTACTGCTTCTTCACCGACGAGATGAGCGAAGCCGCCAGCAACCGCGCGGTGACAACCCGCGCCCTGCGCGAGGCGATCGATGCGGATGAACTGACCCTGCATTTCCAGCCCCAGATCCGGTCGGCCGATTTCGGCCTCTTCGGCGTCGAGGCGCTGGCCCGCTGGCATCACGCGACCCGTGGCGACATCCCCCCGGCGGAGTTCATTCCGATCGCCGAGGAATCCGGCCTGATCATCGATCTCGGCAAGGTGGTGCTCAACCATAGCTGCCGGGTGGCGCGCCAATGGCTCGACGACGGCTTCGACTTTCAACGGATCTCCGTCAACGTTTCGCCGACACAGATCCGGCAATCGGATTTTCGGGCGGTCGTGGTCGCGGCGCTGGAGGCCGCGAACCTGCCGGCCCGCTATCTCTGCCTGGAGGTCACCGAAAGCGTTTTCGTCAATCATGGCGATCGGACGGTGCTGCGCACCGTCGAGGCGCTGCGCGAACTCGGCGTTTCCCTGTCGCTCGATGATTTCGGCACGGGCTATTCCTCGCTCGGCTATCTCAACCGGCTGCCCTTCAACCAGCTCAAGATCGACCGAAGCTTCGTCACCGATATCGACAGCGACGAGCAGAGGAAGAACCTGCTCAACGGCATGGTCGCCCTCGGCAAGGGCCTCGGCATGCAGATCGTCGCCGAGGGTGCCGAGACCGAGGCCGAGGTGGTGGTCCTCTGCGCCGCCGGCTGCGACGCCATCCAGGGCTACTTCTTCTCCCGGCCGGTGCCCGTCGGGTCCCTGCCGGCCGAGGTCGAGCGGGTGAGCGAAACGGCGCGGACCGCATTTGCGAGGAACGGCATTCGCCTCGCCGTATCCTGAACCGGAAACCGCGACGGCATCGCCACCGTCTCAGGAGACCCACACCGTCCTGCGCCAACCGGACTGAGGATCACGCGGCGCTGGCCTTCAGGCCTTCGCGCGAAAAATCGGAGCACACCTTGCCGCCGCCAAGCGTCTTGGCCTCGTAAAGCGCGCAGTCGGCAAGTTCCAGAAGGTCCTCCAGCGAGACCGTCGTTCCCGGCGACGATGAGACGCCGGCCGACGCGCTGCACCGAAGCCCGGGAACGGCCATCGCCTTGACCGCGGCGACAAAGGCGTCGTTCAGCTGCTGCGCGACCAGCGACGCCTGCTCGCTTGTCGTTTCCGACAGGGTGACGGCGAACTCTTCGCCGCCGAGCCGACCGATGACGTCGGCGGCCCGAAGCCGCTTCTTCGCTGTGGCCGCGAAAGCCTGGATCACGGCGTCGCCGACAGGATGGCCGAACCTGTCGTTGATGTCCTTGAACCGGTCGAGATCGAGGACGATCGTCGCCGTTGACCGGCTATGGCGGGCGTTGTGGGCGACGACCGCCGAACTGGCTTCGAAGAAGGCCCGGCGATTGCCGATACCGGTCAGCGGATCGGTCAGCGCCGCCGCGCGGAGCTGGCTCTCGACCCGCTCCTTGATCATCGACACCATCAGGAAGGCGATGACCTGAATGAAGATCGCGGATTCGAGAGTCGCTATGCCGAACCACACGCCTGAAAAGACGCCCTGCGATGGCTGGTCCATCAGGATCAGCGGCGCACGCATCAACACGAATCCGGCATGGAGCAGGAGAATCGCGGCCACCGCGAATCGCGTCCGGAGGCCGTCCTTGGTCGAGCCGATCTCCCATGCCGCCGCCGCGAAATAGGCGGCGCTCATCAGCGAGCCGATCATCACGCGCAGGCCGGCGGCATCGTAGAAGGCGGGCACCCGGCAGGCGATCACCCAGGCGACGGGACCGATCAGCAGGACCCAGGGCTTCACCGCCCGCCCGTTGAAGACCCGCATCGCCGCCCAGGTCAGGCTGATTCCGAAGAGGAGAAGGGCGACGCCGGCATCGATCGACAGCCAGTCCGGCATCTTGCCGCGTCCGCCCAGCAGGAAGGTCGCGACCGAGGCGATGAAGAAGCTGGCGGCGATCCACAAGAGGCAGCGCTGGTTCGCGTTGAGCCAGTAGCACCACAGCAACAGGACCACCGCCGCCATCGTCGAAGCGATGAGCGCCATGAACATCGTTGGTGGGTCGATCACTGCGCCATCATCCGGATAGGATGCCCTCCGGCGTCGAACGAATCGACGGACATTGCCACGCTTGCGGTTTCCCCAATCTTAACAGCGCTTGCAAGCCATGGTTTGCGGCCGGCAACCAGCGGTTGGACCGGGTCGATTGTCGATCCCGGCGTCATCCAACCGCATGGATGGTCGCCAGGCCCACGTTGGCTTCGTTGAATAATGGATCGCGATCCATTCGGCCAGCCGTCTCCACGTGACTCCACGTTCGATACGTGGCGCCTGATCCCGGAAAGGGAATTACTGGGCACTGGTCTGGATCGCGTGTGCGCAAGAATGCGCGCATCGAGCCGTCAAAGGGAGCGCCACTTGATGAAATCCACTGTCGCACTGTTCGCCGCCAGTCTGTTGGGCATGGCCATTATCGCGCCCGCGGCGGCGCAGACGGTCACGGGCGAGCTCGGCTCGCCAAGCGCCACGACCACGATACCCGGCGACCAGTTGCCGGCCCCCCAACCGAAGTTTGGCGGCGAGATCGAGAACGATGCACTCAAGTCGACGCCATGGTGGGCGCCGCGCATCGTTCCGCCCGAAGACGCTCCCAACATCCTGCTCATCATCACCGACGACGCCGGTTTCGGCGTCCCGAGCACCTTCGGTGGCGTGATTCCGACCCCGGCGCTCGATCGCGTGGCCGAGATGGGCCTGCGCTACACCAATATCCACTCGACTGCGCTCTGTTCGCCGACCCGTGCGGCGCTGATCACCGGCCGCAACCACCATTCGGCCGGTTTCGGGGTCATCTCCGAACAGTCGACCGGCTTCCCCGGCTACAACAGCATCATTCCGGAGGACAAGGCGACGGTCGGGCGCGTTCTGCTCGACAACGGCTATGCCACCGCGTGGTTCGGCAAGGATCACAACACCCCGGCTTTCGCCGCCAGTTCGGTCGGACCGTTCGACCAGTGGCCGACCGGCATGGGCTTCGAGTATTTCTACGGCTTCGTCGGCGGCGACGCCAACCAGTGGCAGCCCAACCTGTTCCGCAATACGACGCAGATCTACCCGTTCGAGGGCAAGCCGGGCTGGAACCTCGTCACGGCGATGGCGGACGACGCCATCGACTACCTGAACCGGGTGAACCAGACCCAGCCGGACAAGAAATTCTTCATCAAATACGCGCCGGGCGCCACCCATGCGCCGCACCACCCGACCAAGGAGTGGGTCAAGAAGATCGGCGACATGCATCTCTTCGACGAGGGCTATAACAAGCTGCGCGAACAGATCTTCGAGAACCAGAAGAAGCTCGGCGTGATCCCTCAGGACACGCAGCTCGAGGCATGGCCCTCGGATGTGATCGAGGACTGGGACAAGCTGGACGCAACGCAGAAGAAGCTGTTCATCCGTCAGGTCGAGATCTTCGCCGCCTATGCGGCCTACAGCGATCACGAGATCGGGCGGGTCATCCAGACCATCGAGGACATGGGCAAGCTCGACGATACGCTGATCATCTACATCAACGGCGACAACGGAACGAGCGCCGAAGGCGGGTTGTGGGGTACGCCCAACGAGGTCGCCTACTTCAACGGTATCAGCAAGATGCCGATCGACGTGCAGATGAAATGGTACGACGTCTGGGGCACCGAAGAGACGTACAATCACATGTCGGCGGGCTGGTCCTGGGCTTTCGACACCCCGTTCACCTGGTTCAAGCAGAATGCCTCCAAGCTCGGCGGCATCCGCCAGAACATGGCCGTCGCCTGGCCGGCGCGGATCAAGGACAAGGGCGGACACCGCGACCAGTTCATGCACGTCATCGACGTGGTGCCGACCATCCTCGAGGTGACCGGCATCCCGGCTCCGGAAACCGTCGACGGCATCACCCAGGCGCCGATCGAAGGTACCAGCTTCGCCTATACTTTCGACAAGGAGAACGAGAAGGAGCCCTCCCGGCACAAGACCCAGTATTTCGAGATGATGGGCCAATGGGCGCTCTATCACGAAGGCTGGCTGCTGAGCACCAAGGTCAACCGTGCGCCGTGGGAGGCGTTCGGCCCGGCCAACCCCGATCCGCTCAACAATCAGGTGCTGGAACTTTACGACCTGACCAGGGACTACAGCCAGTCTCAGAACATCGCCGACAAGAATCCTGACAAGGTGCAGGAGATGAAGGAGTTGTTCATCCGGGAGGCGGAAGAATACGAAGTCTTCCCGATGGATGCTTCGGTCGCCGCGCGCATCGTCGCGCCCCGCCCCAACATTACCGCCGGGCGGACCGAGTTCACCTATACCCACCCGATGACCGGGCTGCCCCAGGGCGACTCCCCGTCGATCCTCAACACCTCCTACACCTTCACCGCGGAGATCGAGGTGCCGGAAGGCGGGGCCGAGGGGATGATCGTCACGTCTGGCGGTCGCTTCGGCGGCTACGGCTTCTACCTCAAGGACAGCAAGCCGGTGTTCCTGTGGAATCTCGTCGACCTGAAGCGGCCGAAGTGGGAAGGCCCGGACGCGCTGGCGCCCGGCAAGCACACGATCGAGTTCGACTTCAAGTATGACGGCCTCGGGGTCGGGACGCTCGTCTACAACAGCATGAGCGGCCTCGGACGTGGCGGAACCGGCACGTTGTCGGTCGACGGCAAGGTCGTGAGTACCGAGAAGCTGGAGCGCACCATGCCGATGATCCTGCAATGGGACGAGAGCTTCGACATTGGCTCCGACACGCTGACCGGCGTTAACGATGCCGACTACAAGCCGCCGTTCGCCCTGACCGCCAGGCTCGACAAGCTGACGCTCAAGATCGACCGTCCGGTTCTCAGCGAGGACGACATCAAGAAGCTCACCGCCGCACAGGCCGCCGCGACCGACGGTGCCGCTGGCGAAGCCACCGCGATCGATGGCCAGCCGGTGCAGGTCGTGCAGCCCGGCCCTCACTAGGCTCGCAAGTCTACCGGCAGCGCTCCTTCCCCGGGAGCGCTCGCCCCCAAAGCGCTCAGGGCCCCGGCAGTCATGCCGGGGCCCTTCTTGTTGGCCGCCCCGCCCCCTGCGCGCCACCGGCCCCAAGTGTTGCCTTAATTCCCGTGTCAGGGTCCGGGCCAAGGGGGCATGAGAATACGGAGACGGTTCCCGTGCCGAAGCTTCTTGCACCGCTGATCGCCCTGATCGGGCTGACCTTCATCGCCGCGACACACACCATGGCCGCCAGCGCCCCTGACACCGCGATCCTCGATACGCACTGGAAACTGGTTTCGGTCCGCGGCGTCGCCGCCGAGGTCGGGCGGCGCGAGGCGCATCTGGTCTTCAAGCCCGGCGGCGGCCTCGCCGGCAGCACCGGTTGCAACAACCTCGCCGCCGTGTACGCCCTCGACGGCGAGCAGATCGCCTTCGGGCCGATCGTGACCACCCGCATGTATTGCCAGGAAGCCGCCCGCACCGAGCGCGCCTTGCTCAAGGGCCTGCGGGACGTTTCCCGCTGGGTGGTGGATGGCAACCGTCTGGAACTCCTGACGGATGCCGGCGTCACTATCGCGGTCCTCGAGAAGAGCGA
This sequence comes from Bauldia litoralis, assembly GCF_900104485.1. Lineage (GTDB taxonomy): Bacteria > Pseudomonadota > Alphaproteobacteria > Rhizobiales > Kaistiaceae > Bauldia > Bauldia litoralis. The sequence continues at coordinate 474,458 of NZ_FMXQ01000001.1, forward strand.
AGGCTAGGCGCGCCGCTCCGGCAACGCCCCCTTCACCATTGCGGGCGCACCGCCTCCCTGTCGCCGTCAATCGCCGCTAGTCTTCCTCCCTCACCGACGAGGAGGGCGACCTGATGACATCCCCGGTACCGATTGTCCTGGTCGCGGCGACACTCGCCGCTGCCGGCTTTTCCACCGCAGCCCCGGCCGCCGATCTCGGCACCCCGGTGCCGATGGCCGGCATGTATTCATACATCGCCGATGCCGCGCTGTTCCGCGACTGCGCCTCCGGCGAGCGTTACCCGGTTTCCTTCGAGGCGGATAACATCGCGCTCGAATCCGGATACCTCGCCGTCGTCCCCGAGGCCGGCGCCGAGGTGCTGGTCAGGATCGAGGGACGCATCGAGGAGCGGCCGGCGATGGAAGGCGATAGCGTCGAGGTCAGCGTCATCCCCGATCGCTTCATCGGCGCCTATCCGGATCGCGATTGCGACAGCATGTGAGACGCATCGGACAGTGTCTCGACGGTCACGCCGTCCGGCGCTGATTCAAACAGCGCCTGACCGGCGACCAGCGGCATCTCATCGTCGCCCATCGCCCGTCCGAGGGTGATCAGATCGTGAGTCGAGGCTACCGCGCGCTCCAGCGCGACTTCAGGCAGAAGCCGGTCGAGGCGGTTGCCGAGGTAGAGCGCCGCCAGCAGGTCGCCGCTGCCATGCGGCACCGACGGATAGGCCAGGTGACTGAAAAGACTGGCGCTTTCCGGTCGGACCAGGAGGTTGCCGATCGCCCCCTCGCCGGCAAAGGCCGACGTGACCACCATCTCGCCGACGCCGATCCCGCGCGCGACCGCGATCAATTCATCGTTCGTTTCCAATGACTTGCCGGACAGCCACGCCAGTTCGAAACGGTTCGGCGTCGCCGTGTCGGCGCGCGGCAGCAGCACCTCCCTGATCGCCACGCCCACATCCTCCGGCTGGAAAAGCCCCCCGGCGTCACCGATGATCGGGTCGCAAAGGTATGTAGCGTCGGGGTTTTTCGCCTTGACCGCGTCGACAAGATCGGCGATCGCCTCGGCCTGGCCGGCATCGCCAAGATAGCCGCTCATCACCGCCCCGACCTCGCCAAGCCATGGCGCGGTGGCGAGATCTGCCAGAAAAGCCCTGAAAACCGCCGGTTCCGGCGCCATCCGTGTCGACGGAGAATGACCCGGATGCCACGGGAACTGGACCGTCGGCACCCACCATGCCGGGAATCCCATCCGTTGAAGGACGAAGACACCCGCCCGACCGCCAACCGAACCGCGCGCCACCTGGCTGTTGACGACGATAACCGCTTGCTTTGCTTTCACTTTCTTCGTTCCGCCTTTGCCGCCGCCTGGTCCGACCCGGCTCCCGGAGCAACAGTGCCGAATCCGGCACGAGAGGGCTTTTGGGATCGTCCCGGGGAAGCTAGTCTCTCGCCGGCCCTGGGGGAGAATACTTAGCATGGCGGCAGCGCCGCGACCGCGTAGAAGTGCACTTTACATACCGGGTTCGAACGCCCGCGCCCTCGACAAGGGCCGCACCATCGCGGCTGACGTCCTGATCCTCGATCTCGAGGATGCGGTGGCCGTGGAAGCCAAGGAAATGGCCCGCGCCGCGGTTGCCGCGGCGGTGAATGTCCATGCTTATGGCAAGCGCGAGGTGGTGGTCCGGGTCAATGGCTTGGGCACCCCGTGGATTGCCCGCGACATCGCCGCCGTCGTCGCCGCCATGCCGGATGCCATCCTGATCCCGAAGATCTCGCGGATGGAGGATGTCCGCCGCGCCCGCGCCGCCCTGGCCGCCGCGCAAGCCCCTGAAGGCCTTGCCCTTTGGGCGATGATCGAGACCCCGCTCGCCGTCCTCAACGCCGCCGGCATCGCCTCCGCCGCCAACAACGGCGCCGGCGCGGCGCTCGATACGCTGGTGATCGGCACCAACGACCTTGCCCGCGAAATGGGGGTCCGCCTGCTTCCGGGCCGCGCGGCGCTGACGCCTGCCTTGTCGCACTGCGTCCTCGCCGCCCGCGCCTACGGACTCGCCGTCCTCGACGGCACCTTCAACGACCTGACTGACTGGAAGGGCTTCGACACCGAATGCCAGCAGGGGCGCGACCTCGGCATGGACGGCAAGACCCTGATCCATCCGCGCCAGGTGCCGATCGCCAACGAGGCCTTCGCGCCGAGCAATGACGAGGTTGAATGGGCCGAGAAGGTTCTGGCCGCCTTCGACCGGCCGGAAAACCACGGCAAGGCGGTGATCGCCGTCGAGGGCCAGATGGTCGAGCGCATGCACGAGCGCATGGCGCTCCGGGTCATCGAGACCGTGACCGCGATCCTGCCGGACGAGTGAACGCGGGCCAAAGGCCCGCCGGAACTGCTTAGTGCCAGGGCCGCTCTTCGGCGAACCGCTGCTCGTGGCGGTCGATGTGTTCGCTCTTCTCAAGCGAAAGGCCGACCTCGTCTAGGCCGTTCAGCAGGCAATGCTTCTTGAACGGGTCGATCTCGAACTTGACGACGCCGCCATCCGGGCCGCGCACTTCCTGCGCTTCCAGGTCGACCGAAATCGTGGCGTTGGCGCCGCGGCTCGCATCGTCCATCAGTTTGTCGAGATCTTCCTTCGACACCACGATCGGCAGGACGCCATTCTTGAAGGCGTTGTTATAGAAGATGTCGGCGAAGCTGGTCGAAATCACGCAGCGGATGCCGAAATCGAGCAGCGCCCACGGCGCATGCTCGCGGCTCGACCCGCAGCCGAAATTGTCGCCGGCTACCAGGATCTCGGCCTTGCGATATGCCGGCTTGTTGAGCACGAAATCCGGGTTCTCGCTGCCATCGTCCTGAAAGCGCATTTCCGCGAAAAGACCCTTGGCGAGCCCGGTGCGCTTGATGGTTTTCAGGTAATCCTTGGGGATGATCATGTCGGTGTCGACATTGAGCATCGGCAGCGGGGCGGCGACGGCGGTGAGTTTGTCGAATTTCTGCATGGGGAGCTTCCTTTTCCGCCGCATCATGTGCGACGGAAGGCTTCCGACGTCAAGACGTGCGCAGGATGGCTCAGGACAGATCCGCCCGAGTATCGTCCGATTCGTCTGGTGTCATGGCCATTGAGGGCGGGCGCTCGGGACGTATGATCCGTTGATGAAGCACCCTTCCCCCATCGCGGGGTCGCCGCCGGCGACCGGCGCGGTCAAGCCGGTCTACGACGCCTTCATCTCCTACAGCCAGCGCGGCGACAAGGCGGTCGCCCGTGCGCTCCGGACTGTCATCCAGACGATCGGCAAGCCGTGGTGGAAGGTGCGAAGCCTCAACGTCTTCCTCGACGCGACTAGCCTCTCGGCCGCCCCGAGCCTGTGGCAGGGGATCGCCGACAAGCTCGACCGGTCGCGATACCTGATCCTGCTGGCCTCTCCCGAGGCGGCGGCATCGAAATGGGTCGACCGGGAAGTCGCCCATTTCATCGCCGCCAACGGGATCGACCGGCTGCTGATCGCGCTGACCGACGGCGAACTGGCATGGGACGAGGAGATCCATGACTTCCGGTCGGACGCCGCTCTGCCGCTGCCGCCGAGCCTGCACGGCCGCTTCGCCGAGGAGCCGCTATGGGTCGACCTCCGCGCCTTCCGCACCGACCCGGCCTTGGCGACCAAGAGCAACCAGGGCTTCCTCCACGCCTCGCTCGACCTGGCCGCGACGATCCACAGCGTCGAGAAAGCCGACCTCTATTCGGAGGAGGTCCGCCAGCAGCGGCGCAGTGTCCGCCTCGCCTACGGAGTCGTGGTCGTGGTGGCCGGCCTTGGCATCGCCGCCGGCATCGCCGCCTGGATCGCGACCACGGAAGCCGAGCGCGCAACGCGCAATTTCGACATCGCCAAAGGCACCGTCGACGATGTCGTCTTCGACATTGCCCAGGGCCTGCGCGAGGTCGAGGGCATGCGGATCGAGAGCCTCCGCATCATCCTCGAGCGGGTCGAGCAAGCCGTCGGACGCCTGTCCGAGGCGGCGGCGGACGACACCGACATCATGCGAAGCCGTGGCGCGATGCTCGGCGAGTTCGGCGACACCTACCGGGCGGCGGGGGACCGAGGCAGCGCACTCGCCGCCTATCGCGAAAGCCTCGAAATTGCCGAGACGCTGACCGCCACCGATCCCGCCAACACGCGGTGGCTGGCCGATATCGGGGTCAACCTGTCGAAGATCGGCGACATCGAACTGCAACGGAACAACGTCGAGGCGGCGCTCGAGGCCTTCGAGGGGTATCTCGCAACCGCCCGCAAACTGACGACGCTCGAACCGGACAACACCACCTGGCAGCGCGACGTGGCGATCGGACTCGGACGCATCGGACTTGCACGCATGGCGGCAGGTGACGGTGCCGGGGCGCTGGAGGTGCAGGAACAGAGCCTCGCCCTTCACCGCGAACTGGCAGCCACCGATCCGGACAACACCCTGTGGCAGCGCGACATCGCCGCGATCCTCGAGAACATGTCCGGTGCGCTGGAACTCACTGGCGAGCTGGAAGACGCACGGGCGACGCTGGCGGAGAGTCTCGCCATCACCCGCCGGCTGCACGACATCGACCCCGGCAACGTGCTGCGTTGGCGGGACCTGGCGCTGCGCCTCCTGCGCCTCGGCGACATCGACACGCGGCTTGGCGACGCGGCGGCAGCGCTTGCCGCCTGGGAGGAAAGCCTGACGATCTCGCGCAGCCTGACCACCATCGATCCGGAGAACGCCGTCTGGCAGCACGACATGGCAGTCGCCCTGCAAAGACTCGGCGAGGCGCGGATGGCAAATGGCAGCGCCCCCACCGCGCTGGCCCTCTTCAGCGAAAGCGCCGATATCCTCAAACGGCTTGCAGCGCTCGATCCCGAGGACACGACGCTGCAACTGGAGGCCGCGTTCGGTCTCGAACGGCTCGGCGATGCCCGCCTGGCCACCGGCGATGACGCCGAGGCGATCAGCGCCTATGAGGAAGCCGCCGGCATGGCCGAAACGGTTCTTGCCGACCGGCGGGACAACCATGCTGCCCGGCGCGTCGTGGTGGTTTGCCGGGGCAAGGAGGGCGACACGCGCCTCCGCACCGGAGACCGTGACGGTGCGCTTGCATCCTACGAGACAGCCCTTGCCGCGGCCCGCATGCTGCTTGCCGCGGACCCGCGGGATGCGGTCTGGCAAGCCGACGCCGCCGAGACGCTCGACAGGATCGGCAACCTGAAGCTCGAGGGAGACGACGCCGGCGCCCAAGAGGCCTACGGGGAGGCGCTGGACCTGCGGCGCGCGCTCGTCGCGGCCGACCCCGGCAACCCGGACCGGCTGCGGGCGCTGATCGGCGATCTGGAACGATTGGGCTACCTCAAGGCGCGGGCCGGCGATGGCGAAGCGGCGATCGTGCTGATGGAGGAAATCGTTGCAGCGGGCCGCGATCTGACCGCCGCGGTGCCGGACAGCGACGGGGACCGGATGCAGCTTGCCGGCAATCTGGAACGGCTTGGCCATCTCAAGATGGTGCTCGACGACGCGGCCGGGGCCTTGTCCGCCTGGCAGGAGAGCGTCGGCGTGTGGCGTGCGCTGGTTGACGCCGCGCCGGCCGAGCCTGGCCGGGGCCGCAAGCTTGCCGGCGCCTTCGCAAATGTCGCCTGGGCCAGCCTCTTCACCGGCGATCTCGACCGCTCGGAGGCCGCGTCCCGGGAGGCGCTGGCGCTGGTGCCGGGCGAGGCCGTCTTCCTGACCAGGCTCGCCCATGCGCTGATGGCGTCCGGGAGGATCGCCGAAGCCGACGCGATCTATCTCGGCCGGCGCGGCACGATGGTCGGGGACCGGCGCTGGGAAGATGTCGTCGTCACCGACTTCGCGGCTTTGCGTGACGCCGGCGTTTCATATCCCCACATGGCCGAGATCGAAGAGATCTTCTCGGGGAGCGATGCCGCGCCGACCGAGCCGACCGCCACGGACTAGCCCGCCGCCCGCTCGATCGCCTCCATGTCTTCGTCCGAGAGCCCGAAATGGTGGCCGATCTCGTGAATGAGGACATGGGTGACGATACCCCCCAGCGACTCGTCGTGCTCGGCCCAGTAGTCGAGGATCGGCCGCCGGTAGAGCCAGATCATGTTCGGCATCTCGCCGGTGGTCGGCACCGCGGATGCATGGGCGAGGCCGATACCCTGGAAGAGGCCGAGCAGGCCGAACTCGGATTCGATACCGAGGTCGTCAAGGACATCGTCCTGCGGAAAGTCCGCCACCTGGATCGGGAGGTTGCCGGTCAGCGCCCGGAAGGTCTCGGGCAGCGCGGCGAAGGCATCGCGGGCCATGATCTCGAGATCGTCGAGCGATGGCGCACGCGCTTTGACCCAGTTCGTCGCGGTGGACTTGTCGGTCATGGCGCGTAGGTGACCAGAAGATAGAGGGCGAGGACGAAGAGGGCGATGAAGCCAAGCGTTCGCCCCGTCCGCTTGGCCCAGATCTCGACCTGGTCCGGCGGCTCGGAGGGTCGGATGTTGTCCTGATCGCCGCTCACTGCGCGGAGCCTCCCGTCGCTTTCGCCATCGCCATGTTCGCCCGGATCAACTTGTCCCGAAGGCCATGCCGGTACGAGAGTTCGACCGCCTGGGCTATCTCGGACGAACGGCCGAGAAGCTTCATCAGGACGCCTCTCTCGAAGGCAAGATAGCGGATCGGCGCCACCGCCGTCACGGTTGCGGTCGCGGGTATCCCGGTCGAAACGCTGATCTCACCGACAAAGTCGCCGGTCGCGCAGGAGCCGACCGGTTGCCCGTCGACCTCAACCCGCGCCTCGCCGCTGGTGATGAAGACGAGATCGGATACCCGCTCGCCCTGACGGGTGAGCACCGCGCCGGGTTCTGCATCGACCCAGCGGCCGGCCTGAAGCAGTTGTCGCGCATGGGCGGGCTCAAGCCCCGGCACGGCGATCTCGTAGAATGTCCGTTCCTCCGTCGTGAACCGGGTCCGCCTATTGAGATAGGACGTGATGGTCAACTGGCCGACATTGGTCAGCACGAACAGCATTTCCCAGAAGACCGAGACCGGATCGTCCAGCCAGTAGGCTGAATAGACAGCGGCGAGAACTCCGGAGCCGATGGCCAGGATGCGCAGCCACACCATGCGCGTCATCAGCATTGAGGCGATCAGCAGCACATAGCTTGCGTGACCGATCATCGCGCCGTTGCCGATCAGCGCCTCGGAGGTGAGGTTCATTGGCGCGTCGACAACATTGAAGGAGGAGTCCCGACGGCCTCCCCTCTCGGTCCGGTCACCTGATCGCGACCGAGAAGGCGGCCCACCCGCCGGGATGACCGAACCGCTCGGCAAGCGCCCGCGCGACTGGCGGCTTCTCCGGCACGAGCCAGCGCAGGTTGTCCCAGTCGCGCTTGGCGGCCTCGCCGGCGACCGCGTCGAGCAACGCCTTCTCGACTCCCTGCTCGCGCGAATCCTGGATCACGAACATCTCGTTGAGCTGCCCGATCCGCCGGCCGTTCATCATGTCGGGCAGGTCGAAGAAGACCGCGAAGCCGGCAAGCCGCCCTTCGAGCCGCGCCCCGAGGATTTCCGCGGTTCGGTCGTTGAGCAGCAGTTCGGCGTAAAACTCGTCGGGCCGCCTCGGGGCGCCGCGGTTTCGCTCCTGCGCGCAGGCCGCCAGGAGCGGCGCCAGTTCATGGGCGTCGCCAATCGAAAGTCGTGTCGTGTCAATCGTGCTCATGGACGCCAGTTTCATCGCTTCGCGGCGCGGGTCAAGCCGAAGCTGAACCGCTGCTGAACCGGCGTCTCAGTCGCGGTTCAGCGCGACGGCCCAGAATGACCATCAGGGCGACGCGATACGGACCGACTTTCCCGTCCACAGGCGAAAGGATTGCGCGCATGCTGAAGAAAACGATAATCGCCGGTGCCGCCGCCATCATGGTTGGCGCAGGCGCGACCGGCATCGCATCGACCCCGGCTTCGGCCGGCTATTACAATGGCGGCGGCGTCTGGTTCGGCTGGAGCACGCCGCGCTACACGCCCCATCCGCCGCCCCGGTTCTACCCGCGTTCACCCCCGCGAAAGTACCGCGTACCGGCCAAAAGACAGGTGTGCACGCCGCGGTTCAGGACCGTCCGCGCCTGGAAGCCACGCCGCGGATGGGTGACCTATCGGGTCTATGCCGGCAAGGTGTGCCGATGGCAGCCGACGTATCGGAGGTGGTGAAAATCTCCACAAAACTGCCCGGATATGGTCACGGACGCGCCCTAGCGCAGCCGCTTTCCTGAAGTTTTATGTCGCAATGGAACCTTGCGTGAACCGTGATCGTTCATATGTCTTCAAGACCGCTGTGATTGACTTCACTGAAGAACGCGGCGGGACACGCCATAATAAGTTCAAGGGCGAAATACAGCCCAACAGGGAAATGGTGCCATGAGCTACAGGATTCCGATCGGACCGGCTGCCGCACTCTTCGAGGAAGGCGCCTATGACATGTTCCCGGCCCCGGCCGAGCGCGTGACCCGCTTCGCGGATACGCCTGTCGCCTTCATCAAGGACACCGACGCCATCAGGCTGGCGCCTGCCGACGAAATGCCGGCTCGGCCGACTGAAGGACGCAAGTATCACTGAGCGGCTTTATCCCCCACCCCGACCTCCAAAGCTGCCAGTAGAAAGAACGGCCCCGTGCGCCCCCGCGGGGCCGTTCGCTTGTCAGCCGTCCGAAGACCCCTCAGACGCGCTCCAGCGGCCGCTGCGGACCCTCAGGGAGGGCGACGGCGATCGCGTCCCCCGGACGAACGTCGCCACCGGCGACGACCACCCCCATGATCCCGGCCTTGAGAACAAGGTTGCCCGCGGCATCGCGGTCGAGAACCGCGGCCATCAGTCCGGGCTGGAAGTCGTTGAGTTGATGGCAGGGATTGCGGAGGCCGGTGATCTCGACGACCGCCGTTTCGCCGAGCGCGAGGCGGGCGCCGACCGGCAGTCCGAGCAGGTCTATCCCCTCCGTCGTGACATTCTCGCCCATGACACCGGGTGTGACGGTGAATCCGCGTCCGCGCAGTTGGTCGAACAGCTCGGCGTGGATCAGGTGAACCTGCCTGAGATTGGGCTGGGTCGGATCGCGGGCGACACGCGAGCGATGCTTCACCGTCTCGCCGCAATGCGCATCACCCTCGACGCCAAGCCCGGCCAGCAGGCGAATTGCGGCAGCCTCGGGCTTGCTGAAGGTATGCGCGGGAGAGAGGCTGACCGCCCTAACACGCGGCATCGCGCCCCCTCCCGACATGTGTCGCCTAGCTCCAGTCCCGGATGTCAACGAAATGCCCGGCGATCGCCGCCGCCACCGCCATCGCCGGCGACACCAGGTGGGTGCGGCCCTTGAAGCCCTGCCGTCCCTCGAAGTTCCGGTTCGAGGTCGACGCGCAGCGCTCGCCCGGCTTGAGGCGGTCGTCATTCATCGCAAGGCACATGGAGCAACCCGGCTCGCGCCACTCGAAGCCGGCGGCCAGGAAGATCTTGTCGAGGCCTTCCGCCTCCGCCTGCTCCTTCACCAGCCCCGAGCCGGGAACAACCATCGCGCTGACCCCATCGCGGACCCGCTTGTCGCCGATGATCTTGGCGGCGGCGCGCAAATCCTCGATACGGCCGTTGGTGCAAGAGCCGACAAAGACCCGCTCGACCGGGATCTCGGTGATCTTCGTACCGGCCGCGAGCCCCATATAGGCCAGCGACCGCTCGACCGCGCGACGGCGGTCGGGATCGGCGATATCGGCGGGATCCGGCACCCTGCCGTCGATGGTGGTGACGTTCTCGGGGCTCGTTCCCCAGGTCACCAGCGGCGGCAGCTTCGACGCATCGAGACGGACCTCGCGATCGAATTCGGCGCCTTCGTCGGACTTCAGCGTGTCCCAGTAGCGAAGCGCCGCATCCCAGTGCCCGTCCTTCGGCGCTTTCGGCCGGCCCTTGATATAGGCGTAGGTGGTCTCGTCCGGCGCGATCAGGCCGGCGCGGGCACCGCCCTCGATCGACATGTTGCAGACCGTCATCCGGCCTTCCATCGACATCGCCTGGAAGGCCTCGCCGGAATATTCCATCACGTGCCCGGTGCCGCCGGCGGTGCCGATCTCGCCGATGATCGCCAGGATGATGTCCTTCGACGTCACGCCGGGCGGCGGCGTACCGTCGACGGTGATCCGCATGTTCTTCGCCTTCTTCTGGATCAGCGTCTGGGTGGCGAGCACATGCTCGACCTCCGAGGTGCCGATGCCATGGGCGAGCGCCCCGAAGGCGCCATGCGTCGAGGTGTGGCTGTCGCCGCAGACGATCGTCATGCCGGGCAGCGTGAAGCCCTGCTCCGGGCCGATGATGTGGACGATGCCCTGCCGGTGATCGAGTTCGTTGTAATACTCGACCCCGAAATCCTCGGCGTTCTTCGCCAGCGCGTCGACCTGGATCTTCGACTCCTCGTTGGCGATCCCGCCGCTGCGGTCGGTGGTCGGCACGTTATGGTCGACGACCGCGAGCGTCTTCTGCGGCGCACGGACCTTGCGACCGGCGAGGCGAAGGCCCTCGAAGGCCTGCGGGCTGGTGACTTCATGGACGAGGTGGCGGTCGACATAGAGCAGGCAGGTTCCATCGTCGTCCTGATGAACAACGTGGTCGTCCCAGATCTTGTCGTAGAGGGTTCTCGGCTTCATTGGATATGCCTTGCAAAGCTGCGCGATCCGCATGGATCGCCGAATAGCTGGACTGTCACGGACACCGCGCCCGGACGCGGGCGGTCAAAGGTCGCCCGGCCCCCTCGCGGCAACGATCCGAGCGTGGAATCGCCAAGGCAGCCGGAAATGGTCGGCGATTACACCGACCCCGGCCATCACGGCACTCCCGTCGCTTTTCGCCACGTGTCCGATTGCGTTCATGCGGTCTATATACGGCAAGGCATCATCAGTTTGGAATACCTCGTTCATATGGTGGGCCGAATGGATGATTCACGGAGGGAAAGTCGAAAAATGCGGTTTGACTGGAAATCATTCGCGGCCGTCGCCGTCTCCCTGGCCGCAGGCGCCGTTCTCTCGGCGACACCGGCCGCCGCGGCCTGCGAGCGCCAGAGCTTCGAGGACGCCGCCTATATCGTCTGCGGCTTCGATCTCGCCGAGGCGGATGTCCGGTTGTTCTGGCGCGGCGCCGACGACGCGCCCCATGCCACATTCTCCGCGCTGGCGGCCGGCCTCGAGGCCGAGGGACTGGCCCTCGCCTTCGCCATGAACGGCGGTATGTATGGCGACGACCTCAGTCCGATCGGCCTTTATGTCGAGGGCGGCGAGGAACTGCGGTCCGTCAACACCGAAACCTCCGACATCCGGCCGGAACCAAACTTCTACAAGAAGCCGAACGGCATCTTCTATCTTACCGCCGACGCGGCCGGGGTAATGGCGACCGACGACTACCTCGCGCAACCACCGGAGGCCGCCTTCGCCACTCAGTCCGGCCCGATGCTGGTGATTGACGGAAAGCTGCACCCGGCCTTCATCCCCGGCTCGACATCCCTCAAGCCGCGCAACGGGGTCTGCGCCCCGACGCCCGGCGAGGTGCGCTTCGCGATCACCGAAGGCAGCGTCAGTTTCCACGATTTCGGCCGCTTCTTCCGCGACCACCTTGGCTGCGACAACGCCCTGTTTCTCGATGGCGGCTCGGCGCCGGGCATCTATGCGCCGGACCTCGGGCGCGACGATCCGCCGGGCCATGGTGGCTACGGGCCGATCATCGCCGTGGTCGAGCCGAAATAGTCAGGATGCGACGGCGTCGCCGCCAAGTTCGACCAGAACGATCTCCGGCGGCACCCTGAAGCGGATCGGCATCTTCGAGCAACCGAGGCCGCCGGAAACAAGCAGGTGGCGGCCCTCCTCGACGATATGGCCGTAGGCGAAACGGTCGCCATAGGCCGAAGGAACGACCGGACGCCCGAGGAAGGGGAGATTGACCTGTCCGCCATGGGTATGGCCGGACAGGGTCAGGCTGACCCGCGCGGGGACCTGCGTGAAAATGTCCGGTTCATGGGCGAGCAGCACCACCGGCCGGTCGTCGGTGACCTGCGCCAGCGTCCCCGGCAGGTCGTCAACCCCGACGAACCGGCTGTGGCCAACCTGGCGGGCGAGTTGGTCGCCAAGCCCGGCCAGCCAGAATGCCGAACTGTCGGTCGCCGGGATGAGTTCCACGGTATTCTCCATCACCGGGATACCGTTATCGACAAGGGCCGCGCGTATTCCGTCGACATCGGTCCACCAGTCGTGGTTTCCGAGGATCGACCGGACGCCGAGAGGCGCCTCCAGCCGACCGAGCACCCGCGCCCAGTCCGCGATGGGCACCGCGCTGGTGCCGAACCGCGACATGCTGCCGATGAAGTCCCCGAGCAGCACGATGACATCCGGCTGCAGCCCGTTCGTGACCGCGACGATCTCCTCCAGTCGCGAAATCGGCATCCACGGATCGCAGATGTGGGGATCCGCGATCGCCGCGATGCGCACCGGCCGGCGACCCGCCGGCCAGCCGGGCGGCGTCAGCCGGTAACGCGTCACCTCGAGGCGGAAGCGCGGTTCAATGGCAAGGGCGTAGGAACTCAGGCCGACGCCCGCCAACGCGGTCAGGCCAGTGAGCTTGAGGAAGGAGCGACGTGACATCATCCGCCAAAGATAGGCGGCGAGTTTGTCTCAAACGTGCGCCCGGGCCGACTCTTTCGCGGAATAGTAAACGACGCGTCCGCGCATGCCGCTTGCAGCGCACACGCCGACGCCCGACGACGAGCGTCGCCGGGTGGCGGTATCCGGCAAAGAAAGAGGTGCGGACTATTCGGCCGCGGCGGCAGCGCGCGGCGGACGGCGGTCCTGCTTCTCGACGATACGCGCCGATTTGCCGCGACGTCCACGCAGGTAATAGAGCTTCGCCCGCCGGACCTTGCCGCGACGAACGACATCGATCGAATCGATGACCGGCGAGTAGACCGGGAAGACGCGCTCGACGCCTTCACCGTAGGAAATCTTCCGGACCGTGAAGCTCTCGTTGAGGCCGCCACCGGAACGCCCGATGCAGACACCCTCATAGGCCTGGATGCGGCTGCGGGTTCCCTCGGTCACCTTGACGTTGACGCGGACGGTGTCGCCGGGGCCGAATTCAGGCACAGCGCGGACGGCTGCGATCGATTCGGCCTGCTCTTTCTCGAGCTGCTGTATGATGTTCATGGTCGGAACCTCTTCTCACGACAGGCGGCGGCGCACCAAAAAGTGCGATCCGGCCGTTTACCCCGCGGTCAATATATGAAAGCCGGCGGTTCCATACGCTAATCGGCGGGCTTTGTCGATTCCCGAAGCGCGATAAGATCGGGCCGGCGTTCAGCCGTCAGGCGAAGCGCCTCCCTGCGTCGCCATTCGGCGATCCGGCCGTGATTGCCGGAGGTCAGCACCTCGGGGATCGGCTGGCCCTCGAAGTCCGCCGGCCGGGTGTATTGCGGGTATTCCAGCAGCCCATCGGCAAAGCTCTCGCTCTCGGCCGATATCGCATTGCCCATGACACCCGGAAGCAGGCGTACCGCCGCGTCGAGCAGCGCCATCGCGGCGATTTCACCGCCCGACAGCACGAAGTCGCCCAGCGAGACTTCCTCAAGCCCGCGCCCTGCGATCACGCGTTCGTCGACGCCTTCGAACCGCCCGGCGAGGATCACCGCGCCGCCGCCGGTGGCAAGTGTCCGGACCCGGGCCTGGTCGAGGGGACGGCCGCGCGGGCTCATCAGGAGCCGCGGCCGTTCGTCGCCTGCGGGGCAAGCGGCATCGATCGCCGCCGCCACCACGTCGGCCCGCATCACCATGCCCGGCCCGCCGCCGGCCGGCGAATCGTCGACGGAGCGGTGCCTGTCGGTGGCCGAATCGCGAATGTCGCGGACCTCCAGCGACCAGATCCCCTCCTCCAGCGCCCGCCCGGCGAGACTGCGGCCGAGCGGTCCCGGAAACATGTCGGGGAAGAGGGTGAGGATCGTCGCCGCGAACGTCATGGCGTCGGGTCCTGATCGGATTCGTCGTCAAGCAGCCCCACCGGCGGATCGACGACGACTCGCCCACCGGCAATGTCGACCTCGGGCACCACGGCAAGGCTGAACGGCACCAGCAGGGTATCGCCGCGCGGCGGTGCGATCTCGAGGAGATCGCCGGCGCCGTAATTCTGGACGCCGACCACGGTGCCGAGCGCCCTGCCGTCGACGGTCGCCGCGGCCAGGCCGATCAGGTCGGCATAATAGAACTCGTCGTCGCCGGCCTTCGGCAGTCGCTCTTTCGGTACGCTGAGCTCGATGCCGTTCAGCGTCTCCGCCTGGTTGCGGTCGGCGACGCCCTTGAAGCGAACGACCAGCAGGTCGGGGTTGGTGCCGGCCGCCGGCCTGAGGGCCAACACCTCAAAGAGGCGCCCGTCGGGCGCCTCCAGCGGTCCATAGGCGGCGATGTCGGCCGGCGTCGCGGTGAACGCCTTGACCCGCACCTCGCCCTTGATGCCGTGCGCGGCGCCGATCCGGGCAATGACGACCCGGTCCGCCGCCGACGCGCTCATCGTCAGCTCGCGGGCGCTTCGGCCGCCGGCTCTTCGGCCGGCTCGGCGGGAGCAGCAGCCGCTTCGGCGGCCTTGACCTTCGCTTCTTCAGCCGCGGCGGCGCGCTCCTGGGCCTTTTCGCCCGGCTTCGCCTTGTTCGGGTTGTTGCGCGGCTTGCGCTTGGCAAGGCCGGCGGCGTCGAGGAAACGCAGGACGCGGTCGGTCGGCGTTGCGCCAACGCCGAGCCAATGCTGGACCCGCTCGGTCTTGATCACCACCCGGTTCTCGTCGGTCTTCGGCAGCATCGGATCGTAGGTGCCGACGATCTCGATGAAGCGGCCATCGCGCGGCGAGCGCGAGTCGGCGACGACGATACGGTAGAAGGGACGCTTCTTGGCGCCACCACGGGCAAGGCGAAGTTTCAGGGACATTCGGTTACTCCTGTTGAGGTGTTTGAGCCGGTCGCGAAATGCCGCGCGGCGATGGTTTCTGTCTATTTCTTCTTTCCGGGCAGGCCGGGCAGACCGCCGAGGCCAGGAAGCTTGGGGCCGCCGATGCCGGGAAGGCCCGGCAAACCGCCAGGCAGACCGCCCGGCAGGCCGCCGCCCTTGGTCAGGCGTTCCAGGGTCGCAGGGTCCATCGGCGGCATGCCGCCGCCACCGGCGCCGGGCATGCCACCCATACCGGCCATGCCCGCCATCCGGCTGAACATGCCCTTCCCCTTGCCCATCTGCTTCATCATGTCCGCCATTTGGCGATGCATTTTCAGCAGCTTGTTGATTTCCTCGACCCGGGTTCCCGAGCCGGCGGCGATGCGCCGCTTGCGGCTCGCCTTGAGGATGTCCGGCTTCTTGCGCTCCTGCTTGGTCATCGACGAGATGATCGCGGTCTGGCGCTTGAAGACCGAGTCGTCGACGCCCATCGCGTCGATCTGCTTCTTCATCTTGCCGACGCCGGGAAGCATGCCCATCACCCCGGACATGCCGCCGATCTTGGCCATCTGGCCAAGCTGTTCGGCGAGATCGTCGAGGTCGAACTGCCCCTTGCGCATGCGCTCGGCCGCTTTCGCCGCCTGCTCGGCGTCGATATTGGCGGCGGCCTTCTCGACCAGCCCGACGACGTCGCCCATGCCGAGAATGCGGCCGGCGATCCGCTTCGGGTCGAATTCTTCCAGGGCGTCGAGCCGCTCGCCGACACCGATCAGCTTGATCGGCTTCTCGGTCACCGCCCGCATCGAAAGGGCCGCACCACCGCGGCCGTCGCCATCGACGCGGGTCAGCACGATGCCGGTGATCCCGACCCGGTCGTTGAAGGATTTGGCGACATTGACCGCGTCCTGGCCGGTCAGCGCATCGGCGACGAGCAGGATCTCGTGCGGATTGGTCGTCCGCCTGATCTCGGCCATCTCGGCCATCAGCGACTCGTCGATGTGGGTGCGGCCCGCGGTGTCGAGCATCACCACGTCGTAGCCGCCGAGGCGGGCGGCGGAGAGCGCCCGCTTGCCGATATCGACCGGCATCTGGCCGGCGACGATCGGCAGCGTGTCGATGCCAGCCTGCTCACCGAGGATCTTCAACTGTTCCTGCGCGGCCGGACGGCGGGTATCGAGCGAGGCGATCAGTACCTTGCGCTTCTCGCGATCGGTGAGGCGCCGCGCGATCTTGGCGGTGGTCGTCGTCTTGCCCGAGCCCTGAAGGCCGACCAGCATGATCGGCACCGGCGCGGCAGCGTTGAGATCGATGGTCTCGGCGTCCGAGCCAAGCATCTCGACCATCTGGTCGTTGACGATCTTGACGACCATCTGGCCCGGCGTCACAGAGCGGATCACTTCCTGGCCGACAGCGCGGCTGCGCACCTTGTCGGTGAAGGATCGGACGACATCGAGCGCCACGTCGGCCTCGATCAGGGCGCGGCGCACCTCGCGCATCGCCTCGTTGACGTCGGATTCCGACAGGGCGCCACGCTTGGTGAGCTTGTCGAAAATCGAACCGAGGCGTTCCGAAAGGGTATCAAACATCGTTTCTTCGCCGTTGACCGTTGTCGGGTCGCCTAAAGTCGTCGCCGTCCGGCCCTGCCGCAACCGGCGGAGCCATGAATTACATGCGCTTTCGGCGCCCGCGGGCGCATCGCGCTGGCGGACGTTGACCTCCGGGATCCCGTCCCGGTCGGCGTATCGAAAGTCGCAGCTCTTCTCAGAGTTGGCGGGTTTCTACGGCTCCGGCGCGCCTAAGTCAACCAAACCGGCCCGGCAGGCCGCTTGGGAACGGGTTGCCACCGCGCTTCTCAGCGCGAAAAGACTCGCGGTCCGGCACAATATGATCCCGGACCGCGAGAGAATGTAATGAAGAACACTGGTGCTGAAAGAAGGGCGATGCCCTTCAGTCAGTCGCTATCGTTCTTTGGTGACACTGGTTTGACAGGACAGAAAATCGTTTCATGTCAGGCGCTTGCGACCTCTCGATCAGCTGTTCCCGCCAGCCCCGACGAGCTTGGGCTCAGCACGCCATACATCGGGGAACATCGTCCGCAGGTTCTCGACCTTCGGCAGGTCGTTCCAGACGATGTAGGCCTGGTTCGGATGGTGGAAGGCGTAGTCCTGATGGTAGTCCTCGGCCGGGTGAAAGACGTCGAGATCAGACAGTTCTGTAACGATCGGCGCCGGGAAGACGGCCGCCTGGTTGAGCTGGTCGACATAGGCCTTCGCCACCTTCGCCTGTTCTTCGTCGGTGAAGTAGACGGCCGAGCGATACTGGGTGCCGACGTCCGGCCCTTGGCGGTTCAACTGGGTCGGATCGTGGGCGACCGAGAAGAAGATCTGGAGTACTTTGCCGTAGCTGATCGTTGACGGATCGTACGTGATTTCAACAACTTCGGCATGGCCGGTGACGCCGGCGCTGACCTCGGGATAGGTCGGGTCGGGTGACTCGCCGCCGGCATAGCCCGAGACGGCGTTGGTGACGCCCTCGACATGCTGGAACACCGCCTGGACGCCCCAGAAACACCCGCCGGCGACGACGGCCGTCGCAAGCTTGCCGTCGGCCGCGGCCATCTGGTCGAGGGCCGGCGGCGGGATCTGGGTCGCCTTCTCGGCGGCATGGGCGCCCATGCTCTGGCAAAGAAGATCGAGGCCGATGACACCGGCGCCAAGCACAACGGCGATTGACAGCGCCGGCAACCGGGCGGAAAGACTTTGCGCGACCATGGTAACCCCTCCAACGGATCTGACCGGCCGGGATCATTTCCCTTCGGCCGTCTGTGGAAACGATAGGCCGGTCAGTCGCTCCGCAGTACTCAATTCCTGTTGATCCGGCCGTGTAGTCGCGATGACAGTGGCTGCGACCGGCTGGCAATTCGTTTGGCTTTCCGCCATATAACGCGGGACCCAACAAACGGCCTGAAGACCATGTCCGCCCCGGCGATCCGCTTTCGCAAGATGAACGGCCTCGGCAACGCGTTTGCCATTCTGGACGCGCGTGAAACGGGGGTGAATCTCCCCATGGACGCCATCCGGACGCTCGGCGGACGGGATGGAATCGGCTTCGATCAGCTCATTACCATCGAGCCGTCCCGAAACGGCGTCGACGCCCGCATGCGCATCCATAATCGCGACGGCGGCGAGGTCGAGGCCTGCGGCAACGCCACCCGCTGCGTCGGCTGGATCCTGATGGGGGAGAGCGGCGGCAAGTCGGCGACGATCGAGACCGCCGCCGGCCTGCTCAAGGCCTTCGACACCGGTACGCCGGACATGATCTCCGTCGACATGGGCAAGCCGCGCTTCGGCTGGCAGGAGATTCCCCTGGCCGAACCGTTCCACGACACCCGGGCCATCGAATTGCAGATCGGCCCGATCGATGCCCCGATCCTGCATTCGCCCTCGGCGGTCAACATCGGCAACCCGCACGCCATTTTCTGGGTCGACGACGTCGACGCCTATGACCTCGAGCGCTTCGGGCCGCTGCTCGAGCACCACCCGATCTTTCCCGAGCGCGCCAACATCTCGCTGGCCAGGGTCGAAAGCCGCACGGCGCTCACCGTCCGGACCTGGGAGCGCGGCGTCGGGCTGACCCGGGCCTGCGGCACCGCCGCCTGCGCCTCGGCGGTCGCGGCAATGCGCAAGGGGTTCTGCGACCGCGAGGTCACGGTGACGCTGCCCGGCGGCCCGCTGACCATCGCCTGGCGCGCCGACGACCACGTGATGATGACCGGCGCGATCGAGTTCGAATTCGACGGCACCATCGACCCGGAGACATTTGCCTGGTCCGCGAGCCGCAAGGGCGCGGCGTAATGGCGGAGCGCGTCATCACCTTCGGCTGCCGGCTGAACGCGCTGGAATCGGAAGTGATGCGGGCGCGGGCCGACGCGGCCGGGATGGAGGACGCCATCCTCGTCAACACCTGCGCCGTGACCAACGAGTCGGTGCGCCAGGCCCGTCAGGCGATCCGCCGCGCGCGGCGCGAAAACCCGGACGCCCCGATCGTCGTTTCCGGCTGCGCCGCGCAGATCGAAACCGAGACCTTCGCCGCCATGGAGGAGGTCGACCTCGTCCTCGGCAATGCCGAGAAGCTGATCGCGGAGAGCTACCGGCCGCCGGATTTCGGCGTCGGCGACACGGCGCCGGTGCGGGTCAACGACATCATGTCGGTGCAGGAAACCGCCGGCCACCTGATCGAGGGGATGGACGGACGCGCGCGCGCCTTCGTCGAGATCCAGAACGGCTGCGACCATCGCTGCACCTTCTGCATCATCCCCTACGGGCGCGGCAATTCCCGCTCGGTGCCGATGGGGGCCGTGGTCGAGCAGGTGCGGCGGCTGGTCGACAATGGCTACCGCGAGATCGTGCTGACCGGCGTCGACATCACCTCTTACGGCAGCGACCTGCCCGGCAAGCCGAAGCTCGGCGCCCTCACCCGCTCGATCCTGCGGCATGTCCCGGCACTCGAGCGGCTGCGGCTGTCGTCGATCGACTCGATCGAGGTCGACACGGCGCTGCTCACCGCGATCGCCGAGGAAGAACGGCTGATGCCGCACTTCCACCTGTCGCTCCAGCATGGCGACGACATGATCCTCAAGCGGATGAAGCGACGGCATAGCCGGGCCGACTCGATCCGCTTCGCCGACACGGTGCGCCGGCTGCGGCCCGACGTGGTGTTCGGGGCCGACCTGATCGCCGGCTTCCCGACCGAGAGCGAGGCGATGTTCGACAACACGCTCGCCATCGTCGACGACTGCGACCTCACCCACCTCCATGTCTTTCCGTTTTCGCCGCGCCCCGGCACTCCGGCCGCACGGATGCCGCAACTCGACCGCGCCGTGGTCAAGGAGCGCGCCGCCCGGCTGCGCGCCAAGGGCGAGCAGGTGCTCGCCGCGCATCTCGCGGCGGAGGAGGGTGCTGCGCGTCAGGTGCTTGTCGAGCGCAACGGCGTTGGACGGACGGAGTATTACACCCCGGCCGAGATTGACGCCGGCCGCCCGGGCGAGGTTATCGCCGCCCGGATCACCGGCCACTCCGGCCGCTCGCTGATCGCCGAGGCGGCGTGACCGTGGCCGCCGACTCAAAGGTCGTGTTGGCGCGGTCGTGCGTTCTTCGAGGCTCGGCCGCTGTCGCGGCCTCGCACCTCAGAATGGCGGGTTGGGGGCTTTCCGGAGCGGAGACCTCGTCGCGTGTCCCTGAGTTTCTCACCCCCATCGCCATGCTGAGGTGCCCGCGTGATACGCGGGCCTCGAAGCACGCACATCGGTCAGCCGCGTGGAGTCGACATCATGGCTGAAGGCAAGGGTCTTTTCCGCCGGGTCTTCGGCGGCGGCAAGCCGGCTGAGAGCGAGAAGCAGGATGCGCCGGAGGCGGCGACCGACGCGCCGATCCGGGAGACCCCGCCGGCCGCCCCACCTGAACCGCCCGCGCGCCCGCCGGTGGTCGCCGAGCCGCCTGCGCCCGAGCCGAAGCGGTCGTGGTTCCAGAAGCTCAAGAGCGGCCTTGCCCGGTCCTCCAGCGCGCTGTCCGAGGGCATCACCTCGATCTTCACCAAGCGCAAGCTCGACGCGGCGGCGCTGGAAGAATTCGAGGACATGCTGATCAGGGCCGACCTCGGCGTCGACACGGCGATGGCGATCGCCGAGAAGCTCGGCGAGGGCCGCTACGACAAGGAAATCTCCGGCGAGGAAGTGAAGGCGGTGCTGGCCTCGGAGATCGAGAAGCGGCTGGCGCCGGTCGCCATGCCGCTGGCCATCGACCCGGCGCTGAAGCCGCATGTCATCCTCATCGTCGGGGTCAACGGCACCGGCAAGACGACAACGATCGGAAAGCTGACCGCCAAGCTGACGGCGGAAGGCAAGCGCGTGGTGCTGGCCGCCGGCGACACCTTCCGCGCCGCGGCGACCGAGCAGTTGAAGATCTGGGGCGAGCGTACCGGCTCGCGGGTGGTGGCGAAGGACACCGGGGCGGACGCCGCCGGCCTTGCCTTTGACGCGCTGACCGAGGCGCGGGCCGAGCAGGCCGACGTGCTTTTGATCGACACCGCAGGCCGGTTGCAGAACCGCGACGAACTGATGGCCGAGTTGGAGAAGATCGTCCGCGTCGTCCGCAAGGTCGACCCGACCGCCCCGCATAGCGTGCTGCTGACGCTCGACGCGACGACTGGCCAGAATGCGCTGAGCCAGGTCGAGATCTTCGGCAAGCGGGCCGGCGTCACCGGGCTGGTGATGACCAAGCTCGATGGCACGGCGCGCGGCGGCATCCTTGTCGCCATCGCCGCAAAATACGGCCTGCCGGTGCATTTCATCGGCGTCGGCGAAGGCATCGACGACCTCGAACCCTTCGAGGCCGGCGACTTCGCCCAGGCGATGGTGGGCGGGCAGTGACCGCCGCCGCCGAAGCGACACCCGACAACTGCGCAAGCGCGGACAAGCCACTGCCGATACCGTCGACGCGCGAAGCCGATGCAATGCTCGAGGCGATCGACGCGCTCTGCGCCAGCCTCGCGCCGCGCCTTGTCGCGGGGCTGGCCATCGTCCGCGACAATCCCGGCCGAACACCGCAACAATGGTCGGTCAAGGATAGCGCCGACGCGACCGTCGTTTCCTTCGGGCTGATCGACCGCACCTTCTTCTGGACCTGGGACCAGGGGGTGAGCAACCATTACGCCAAGAGTCGCGAAACGGTGACCCGTATCGTCACCGGCGAACTGGCGCGGTTCGGGCATCTGAGCGACGGAGGGGCGGGATGACCGACAAGGCCAACCTGGCGGAGAAGCTGGCGGGCTTTGACCAGCACTATGCGCCGCGCACGGTCGCCGAGTTCAACGGCCACGACGTGATGGTGGCGAAGCTCAAGGGGCCATTCGTCTGGCACAAGCACGACGAGACCGACGATTTCTTCCTTGTCCTCAAGGGCATCCTCGACATCGAGATGCGCGACCGCACGGTGACGCTCGGTCCCGGCGAGGTATTTGTTGTCCCCAGGGGTGTCGAGCATCGGCCAGTTGCCCGAGAGGAGGTTCACATCATGCTGATCGAGCCCACCGGCACGCCGAACTCGGGCGACCCGAAGACCGCCGCGCCGCGCCGGCTGGTGTGAACCGGGGGCAGTGGTGCGTCCTTCGAGGCTCCGCTTCGCGGAGCACCTCAGGATGGCCAGGATGGACGGACTTCGGATCCAATCTTGCCCCGGGACAGGAACGCTTCGCCGAAATCCTGAGACGCGACCGGAGCACGTCAGGATAGCTAGGACGGACGGACTTCGGATCCAATCTTGCCCGAGGACAGGAACACCGCGCCGCCATCCTCAGGTGCGAGCGAAGCGAGCCTCGAAGGACGCACGGACTAGCTTCCCGATGGCTCATTGACTAAGTAGTCGCCATGGAATTCGAGAAAGGCCCCAACGAAGCCGGTCGCAAGCCGATCAACCCGTTGCTCAAGCTGGCGCTGGAGCTGGGGCCGCTTGGCGTCTTCTTCTTTGCCAACGCGCGCGGCGAATGGCTGGCCGAGCGGTTTCCGGCACTCGAGCAGCTTGGCGGACCGCTCTTCGTCGCGACGGCGCTGTTCATCGTTGCGACGCTGATCGCCCTGACGGTCTCCCTGATCCTGACCCGGCGGCTGCCGATCATGCCGCTCATCACCGGCGTCGTCGTGCTGATCTTCGGCGGGCTGACGCTGTGGCTGCAGGATGAGACCTTCATCAAGATGAAGCCGACCATCGTCAACGTGCTGTTCGGGGCGACGCTGCTGATCGGCCTCGCCTTCGGCAAGTCGCTGCTCGGCTATGTCTTCGATTCGGTGTTCAGGCTGAGCGACGAGGGCTGGGAAAAACTGACGCTGCGCTGGGGGCTGTTCTTCTTCGTGCTGGCGGCGCTGAACGAGATCGTCTGGCGCTCGGTGTCGACCGACATGTGGGTGAACTTCAAGGTCTTCGGCATCATGCCGATCACCTTTGTCTTCACCCTGTTCCAGCTGCCGCTGATCAACCGCTACACGCTGCCTGAAAAGGACGCCGGCAGTTGAGCGAGGCGGCCGGCGGCAATCGTCGCGGGCTGATACTGCTCCTTTGCGGGCTGGCGATCTTCGTCGTCACCGCCATCGTGCTGGCCGCCATGGGCCAGCCGTGGATCGCACCCGACGGGACGATCCGGCTGTGGGACAGCGGCGCCGGCACTTCGCTGCACCTGCTCGACTGGTACGCGCTTTCCCATATCATCCATGGCTTCCTGTTCTACCTGCTGCTGTGGCTGGTGGCGCGCCGGCAGTCGCTCGGCGTCCGGGCGCTGATCGCCATGGTCATCGAGGCCGGCTGGGAGATCCTCGAGAACACCCCCTGGGTGATCGATCGCTACCGCGACGTGACAGTGTCCGGTGACTATGTCGGCGATACCGTGCTCAACTCGACCTCCGACCTGGCGGCGATGCTGGTCGGCTTCTACCTCGCGGCGCGACTGCCGGTCTGGGTGACGGTGGTGCTGGCGATCGTGCTGGAGCTGGTCGCCGCCTGGGTGATCCGCGACAACCTGACCCTCAACGTCATCATGCTGGTCTACCCGATCGACGGCATCCTCGCCTGGCAATCGGGCGGGTAAGGATCAGCCGTCCGGCTGCATCGCCTTCTCGATCTCCGGCAGGATAACCTCCGACAGCGTGTCGACGCCGATCGGGCCGATATGCTTGTAGCGGATAATCCCCTTCGCATCGACGATGAAGGTTTCCGGTACGCCGTAGAGGCCCCAGTCGATGCCGGCGCGGCCGTTGGGGTCGACACCGATCAGGGCATAGGGATTGCCGAGATCGGTGAGGAAACGGCGGGCGTTGGACGGCTGGTCCTTGTAGTTGATACCGACGACCTGGAAGCGATCATCCTTCGCCAGTTCCATCAGTTGCGGATGTTCGATCCGGCAGGGGCCGCACCACGAGGCGAAGACGTTGACGACGGTGACGCCGCCCTCGAGATCGGCGCGGGCGAGGCCCGGCCGGGCGATGCCTTCCAGCGGCGGCAGGTCGAAATCGGGCGCCGGCCTGCCGATCAGCGCCGAGGGAATGGCGTCGGGATTGCCGCCGGTCTCCAGCCGGATCAGGAAGACCGCCGCCAGCGCCACGAAGACGAAGAGCGGCAGGAGCATGATGAGGCGCGGACGCCGGGGCGGCGCGGCCTTGTCGTCGGTTGGCGTCATGACCCGGCCTTCCCGGCCGAACGACGGCGGACGCCGCGGGCCTCAAGCTCGGCGAGACGCGCGCGCTGGCTGCGCCCGTCGAGGACGATCCACACGACCATGCCGATGAGCACCACCGCCGCCAGCAAGTAGGCGGCGAGGATGAAGCCCTGATGGATGCCGGGCTCGATCATCCCGTCGCGGCGACGATCTGCATGGCGCGGACCCGGCGCCGGAGGATCTCGTTGCGCATCGCCATCAAGAGGAGCGAGGCGAAAAGCAGGGTCATCGCCGCCGCCATGATCATCAGCGGCCACAGCATCGACGGGTCGATGGTCGGTCCGTCGAGGCGGAAGACGCTGGCCGGCTGGTGGAGGGTGTTCCACCAGTCGACCGAGAACTTGATGATCGGGATGTTGACGGTGCCAACCAGGGTCAGGATCGCCGCGGCGCGGGCCGCCTTGCCCGGATCCTCGACCGACTGCCACAGGGCGATCAGGCCGAGGTAGATGATGAACAGGATCAGCACCGAGGTCAGCCGCGCATCCCACACCCAGTAGGTGCCCCAGGTCGGCTTGCCCCATAGCGCGCCGGTGACCAGCGCCAGGAAGGTGAAGGCGGCGCCGATCGGCGCGGCGGCCTTCTGCGCGACATCGGCCAAGGGGTGGCGCCAGACCAGCGTGCCGAGGGCAGCGACCGCCATCACCCCGTAGCAGGCCATCGACAGCCAGGCGAAGGGGACGTGGATGAACATGATCCGCACCATGTCGCCCTGCTTGAAGTCGGCAGGGGCGACGAACAGACCGAGATAGAGCCCGACCGCCAGGCCAATCGCCGTGACCGCCCACAGCCATGGCAGCAGCCGGCCGGCAAAGGCGAGAAAGCGGGTCGGGTTGGCGAGATCGCTGATCGGCATGGGTGGTGTTTTAGGGTCGGATCGCGGTGGCGGCAATGGGACACGGCAGCGCGTCGACGCCATATCAATCCGCCACCGATCCCACTAGACTCGCCCGAAAGCGCCGCCACCGGCGCACGCCCCCTCAGAAGGCCGCCCTGCCATCCTCGGCACGGCATCAGGAAGCGCTCCCGATGTTCTTCACGCCCGCCCGCCTGATCATGACGATCTTCACGCTGCACTCCTTCGTCCTGACCAACTGGTTTCCGCGCATTCCGGACATGCAGGCGAAGCTCGGCGTAAGCACCGGCGAATTGTCCCTCGGGCTGCTGGGCGCCGCCGTCGGCACGCTGGTCGCCCTGCCCTTCGCCGGTCAGATCATCGAATGGCTGTCGCCCCGGCGCTCCATCTTCATCGCCTTCGTCTTCTATTGCCTCGGCTATGCCCTGGTCGGCTGGGCGTGGAGCGTGCCGAGCCTGTTCGCCTTCCTGTTCCTGGGCGGCCTGTTTCTCCCCGTTGTCGACGTCGCCATGAATGTCGAGGCCGACCGGATCGAGGCCAGCCTCGGCCGGCGGATCATGAACACCTGCCACGGCTTCTGGAGCATCGGCTCGATCCTCGGCGGCCTGATGGGCGCCGGCTTCGCCAGCCTCGAGATCGACATCCGCTGGCACCTGGCCATCGTCGCTGTGATCAGCGTGCCGATTGCCCTGACGGTCGCCGCGCGGCTGCCGCGCCTGCCGGCGCGCGATGCGGAGGGCGCCGACAGCGGCAGGCGACGGCGCTTCAGCGTCGCGCTGCCGACGCTTGCGCTCCTGCCGCTCTGCATCTTCTCCTTCGGCATGCTGCTGGTCGAGGCGGCGGCGCTCGACTGGAGTTCGCTGTTCATGCGCTCGGTGATGGAGACGACGCCCTTCGGCGCCGGTATAGGCTTCGCCGCCTTCACCATCGCGATGGCGGTCGGCCGGTTCCTCGGCGACTGGGCGGCGGGCCGGTTCGGGCCGGTGGCGGTGGCGCGGACCTGCGGCATCATCGGCCTTGCCGGGTTGCTGGCGCTGGTCACCGCGACGGTCTTCCTGCAGGCGGTCGTCGGCCTCGCCGCGATCGGGCTCGGCGTCTCGGTCGCCGTGCCGCTGGCGGTCAGCGCAGCGGCGAGCCGCGGCGACCGCCCCGCTTCGGTCAACGTCGCGGCGCTGTCGCTGATCTCCTTCGCCGGCTTCCTGGTCGAGCCGCCGCTTGTCGGCTACGGCGCGGAGTGGGGCGGCAGCCTGCGCATCGGCCTGGCGATCACCATGCCGGCGATCGTCGCCAGCATCCTGCTGGCCGGCCATGTCCGTCGGACGATGAAGACCCCGACACCGGCCAATCCCCTGTCCGAACTCGCCTGACGGCAGCCGCTAGTCCAGCCCCGACCGCAGCGCCGCCGCCCCGGCCACCGCTGCGACCACGGCGCTGACCAGCGACAGGGCGACGAGGATGAGGAAGGGCGGCAGGAACGGCGCCGGGCCGACGATCACCGACGACGCCGCGCTGACGCCGAAGATCAGGACGGGGATCGCGAAGGGCAGGACCAGCACGGCGATCAGCAGGCCGCCCCGACCGAGCGCCGTAGTCAGCGCCGCGCCGACGGTGCCGACGAGGGTCAGCGCCGGGGTGCCGGCAAGCAGGGTCAGCGTGACGGCACCAAGCGCCACCGGCTCGATCGCCAGCAGAAGGCCGAGGAACGGCGCGGCAACGACCAGCGGCAGGCCGGTGGCGAGCCAATGGCCGGCGGCCTTGGCCAACACGATCAGTTCCAGCGGATGGCCGGAGAGGTGCAGGAGGTCGAGCGACCCGTCGCTGCGGTCGTCCTGGAAGAGGCGGTCGAGGCCGAGCAGCGTCGCCAGCAGCGCGCCGATCCACAGGATCGCCGGGCCGATGCGCGACAGCAGGTTGAGATCGGGCCCGACACCGAAGGGGATGATGGTGACGACGGTGAGGAAGAAGATCAGCCCGACCAGCGCACCGCCCCCGGTCCTGAGCTGGAGGCGCGCGGTCTGCCCGGCGACGGCGGCAAGCGCGGCGATCATGGCCGGCCTCCGGTGGCGGGGCAATCGCGCAATCGAACTGGTCCCTCGGCATTGCGTCCTTCGAAGCCCGGGCTTCGCCCGGGCACCTCAGGATGGCCAAGGAGTTTGCCTCCACAAGAAACAACATCGCCATGCTGAGGTGCGAGCGCAGCAAGCCTCGAAGCACGCAGCAGCAGGGAGCGGGGCCACCCGCACACCGGCTTCATGCCGCTGCCTTGCCAAGCACGATGGTGGCGGTCGGGTCGACCGGCAGTGGCCGGTGGATCGCGGCGAGAACCAGCCCACCGCAAGTGCGATGGCGCTCGATCAGGCGACCGAGCGTCGCCTCGGCCGCGGCGTCGAGGGCGGTGGTGGGCTCGTCGAGCAGCCAAATGGGTCTATCGATGACAAGGAGGCGCGCAATGGCGACCCGGCGCTTCTGGCCGGCGGACAGGCGACCGACCGGCAGATGCGCGAGACCGCCGAGGCCGACATCCTCCAGCGCCTCGTCAAGGTCGCCGGCACCGCCATAGAGACGCCGCCAGAAGGCAAGATTCTCCGCGATGGTAAAGGCCGGCTTGAGCGCCTCGAGGTGGCCGAGATAGTGGACGGCGACGCCGCGACCGGCATCCGGCGCCGGGTCGAGGACAATCGAGCCCCTGGCCGGGGCCAGCAGGCCCGCGACAATCCGAAGCAGGGTCGACTTTCCGGCGCCGTTCGGCCCTGTAACAGCCAGCACGTCGCCCGGCCCGATCGAGAAAGATACGTCCTCGAAAACGGTACGGTCGCCACGGCGCGCGGCAAGGGCTTCGGCGGTCAGGCGCAAGGCGGCCAAATCCGGCTCCCTGCCCGCTGCCGCCGGCGGTTTCCGGGCGCCAGACAGGGCCCGGAATCGATATTCTGGAACAGCTCCATGAAATTCACTATAAGGCCGGTAATCCATGCCGTCGCCTGCGGGAAATCCCCCCGTCAAAGCCTGGTCCGAGCGACCCCTCCCGGTCGATGGAACCCGGCGCGCAATCTAGGAGCCTAGCCACCGTGAGCAACCCGTCCCTCGACACGTTCAAGAGCCGCGCCACCCTGACCGTCGGCGCCCGCGAATATGATTATTTCAGCCTGCCGCAGGCCGAGAAGAACGGATTGCCGGAGATTGCGAGCCTGCCCTTCTCGCTCAAGGTGCTCCTCGAAAACCTTCTGCGCAACGAGGACGGGCGGACGGTCACCGACGGCGACATCCAGGCGATGGCCGCCTGGCTGACCGACCGGTCGAGCGACCGCGAGATCGCCTTCCGGCCGGCGCGCGTGCTGATGCAGGACTTCACTGGCGTGCCGGCGGTGGTCGACCTTGCAGCCATGCGCGATGCGATGGCCTCGCTTGGCGGCGACCCGGAGCGGATCAACCCGCTGGTCCCGGTCGACCTCGTCATCGATCACTCGGTCATCGTCGACGATTTCGGCAATCCGAAAGCCTTCGCCCACAATGTCGACCTCGAATACCAGCGCAACGGTGAGCGCTATCGCTTCCTGCGTTGGGGCCAGTCGGCGTTCCACAACTTCCGGGTCGTGCCTCCGGGCACCGGCATCTGCCACCAGGTCAATCTCGAATACCTGTCGCAAACGGTGTGGGTGAACGAGGATGGCGAGCGGCCGGTGGCCTATCCCGACACGCTGGTCGGCACCGACAGCCACACCACCATGGTCAACGGCGTATCGGTCCTCGGCTGGGGCGTCGGCGGCATCGAGGCCGAAGCGGTGATGCTCGGCCAGCCGATCTCCATGCTGATCCCGCAGGTGGTCGGCTTCCGACTGACCGGCAAGCTGCGCGAGGGGATCACCGCGACCGACCTCGTGCTGACCGTCACCGAGATGCTGCGCAAGAAGGGCGTCGTCGGCAAGTTCGTCGAATTCTACGGACCGGGCCTCGACCACATGGTGCTGGAGGACCGGGCGACGATCGGCAACATGGCGCCGGAATACGGCGCGACCTGCGCGATCTTCCCGATCGACGACGAAACGCTGCGCTACCTGACGCATACCGGGCGCGACCCCGAGCGCATTGCGCTGGTCGAGGCCTACGCCAAGGCCCAGGGCATGTTCCGCGACGCCGGTGCGGCCGAGCCGGTCTTCTCCGATACTCTGTCGCTCGATCTCGACACCGTCCTGCCGTCGATCGCCGGCCCGAAGCGGCCGCAGGATCGGGTCCTCCTGTCCGAGGCCAAGCAGAAGTTCGCCTCGGCTCTGGAAACCGAGTTCAAGAAGGGCAACGGCAACGACCTCCGGGTGCCGGTCAAGGGCGAGGACTATGACGTCGGCCATGGCGACGTGGTCATCGCCGCGATTACTTCCTGCACCAACACCTCGAACCCCTATGTGATGATCGGCGCCGGGCTGCTCGCCCGCAACGCGGCGGCCAAGGGCCTGAAGGTCAAGCCGTGGGTCAAGACCTCGCTGGCGCCGGGAAGCCAGGTGGTCGGCGAATACCTCAACCGCTCCGGCCTGCAGCCGGAACTCGACAAGCTCGGCTTCAACCTGATCGGCTTCGGCTGCACCACCTGCATCGGCAACTCGGGGCCGCTGCCGGCGCCGGTTTCGGAGGCGATCGCCGAGGGCGACCTCGTCGCCGCGTCGGTGCTTTCGGGCAACCGCAACTTCGAGGGCCGCATCAACCCGGACGTCCGGGCCAACTACCTCGCCTCGCCGCCCCTGGTCGTCGCCTATGCGCTGGCCGGCTCGATGAAGGTCGACCTGGCGACCGAGCCGCTCGGCACGGGCAGCGACGGGCAGCCGGTCTATCTCAAGGACGTCTGGCCCTCGACCACGGAGATCGCCGAATTCGTCCGGGCAAACATCACCAGCGACCTGTTCCGCACCAAATACGCGGACGTCTTTACCGGCGACGAACACTGGCAGACCATCGAGGTCGAGGGCGGCCAGACCTATGCCTGGACCATGGGCTCGACCTATGTGCAGAACCCGCCCTATTTCGAGGGCATGGGCAAGGAGCCGGAGCCGGTCGCCGACATTGCCGGGGCCCGTGTCCTCGGACTGTTCGCCGACTCGATCACCACCGACCACATCTCGCCTGCCGGCGCGATCAAGACCAACAGCCCGGCCGGCGAATACCTGATCGAGCACCAGGTGCGCCCGGCCGACTTCAACCAGTACGGCACCCGCCGCGGCAACCACGAGGTGATGATGCGCGGCACCTTCGCCAATATCCGCATCAAGAACCAGATGGTGCCGGGGGTCGAAGGCGGCGTCACCGTCCACCAGCCGGACGGCGAGATCATGCCGATCTACGACGCGGCGATGCGCTACCTGGCCGACAACGTGCCGCTGGTCGTCTTCGCCGGCAAGGAATACGGCACCGGTTCGTCCCGCGACTGGGCGGCGAAGGGCACGCGGCTCCTCGGCGTTCGGGCGGTCATTGCCGAAAGCTTCGAGCGTATCCATCGCTCGAACCTGATCGGCATGGGCGTCCTGCCGCTGGTCTTCCAGGACGGACAGTCGTGGAAGTCGCTCGGCCTCGACGGCAGCGAGACGGTGACGATCTCCGGGATCTCGGAGGGGCTCAAGCCGCGCCAGACGCTCGAGGCGGAAATCACCTTCGCCGACGGTACGGTCAAGGTCGCGCCCCTGCTTTGCCGGATCGACACGCTCGACGAGCTCGAATACTTCAACAACGGCGGCATCCTCCAGTATGTCCTGCGCCGCCTGGCCGCCTGATCGTGAGGGTTTGACGAAAATCTCACCCGAACGTGACTCGCAATTGAGACAGCCGGTCCATAACTTCGCCTGATGAAGAGAGTGACCGGCCGTCCCGGCTGTCCGATCGGAACCCGACAATGACCGCAACAGCACGCGCCATTGCGACCGTTATCCTGAGCGCCAGCCTCTCGGCGGGTGCGATGCCGGCTTTTGCCGACACCCGGGCGGTGGTCGAGCTGTTTACCAGCCAGGGTTGCTCGTCCTGCCCGCCGGCCGACGAATTGCTGGCCGAATACGCGGCGCGGGACGACGTTCTCGCGCTGTCCTTCCCGGTCGACTACTGGGACTATCTCGGCTGGAAGGACACGCTTGCCAGCCACGAGAATACCGAACGCCAGCGCGCCTATGCCACCGCGCGTGGCGATCGGCAGGTCTATACGCCCCAGGTGATCGTCAACGGCGTCGAGCACATGGTCGGCAGCAGCAAGGCCAAGATCGACAACGCCATCGCGACGATGGACGGCGCGCTCAGCGTGCCGATCACAATGACAGCCGGGTCCGACGCGACCACGGTGACCATTGGCGCGGCAAACAACAGTACCCCCGACAAGGGGATGATCTGGCTGGCGATGTATGACGATCCGGTCACGGTGCCGATCGGTCGCGGCGAGAATACCGGCAAGTCGATCACCTACACCAACGTCGTCCGCAAGCTCCGCCCGATCGCGATGTGGAAGGGCGAGGAAATGACCGTCGAGCTGCCGAAGAGCGAACTGGTCCACGCCGACGTATCGCGCTGCGCCGTCATCCTCCAGACCGAGCTTCCCGACGGCTTGCCCGGCCCGATCCTGGGCGCCGCCGCCATCGACTATCCGGCGATGTAGCCCGACCCGACCGGCGAAAAGCCCCGGACCGGATGTCCGAGGACCGTACCCCCAGCCTGCCCTAGCCCAATGCCGCCGTCAGCAGCCGGCCGACCCGCGCCACGTGGTCGGCGGCGTTCTCGGGAGCCTCCCCGTCGAGGATGCGGGCCTCGCCGTAGAGGAGGACGGCTGCGTCCTCCAGCACCTCGGCGTGACCGCCGGCAGCGGCTTTCTCCGCCAGTCCCTTGATCAACGCGTGTCCCGGGTTCAGTTCGAGAACCGGCGCGCCGCGCGGCATCGTCTGGTTCTGCGCCGACAGGATCTTCTCCAGTTGCCGGTCCGGGCCGCCGGCGCCGGCGACGAGGCAGACCGGGCTGGTGGTCAGCCGTGACGAGGCGCGGACGGCGCTGACGCGCTCGCCGAGCGCCTGCTGGAAGAGCGCCGCCAGCGTGCCGATGGCGCTTTCGCTCGCTGCGTCGGTCTCGGCTTCGCCCTCGGCGACCGGGATCGTGTCGAGCTCGGCCGAGCCTTGCGTCACCGACTGGAAAGGCTTGCCGTCGAAGCCGAGCGCAGTCCGCACCCAGAAGGCATCGACGGGATCGGCAAGCAGCAGAACCTCGATGCCGCGCCGGGCGAAGCCCTCGAGCTGCGGGCTGGCCTTGATCGCGTCGAGATCGTCACCGAGCGCGTAGTAGATCGCGGTCTGGTTTGGACGGAGGTCGGCGACATAGTCGGCCAGGCTACGCCAGCCGTCACCCTTTGTACTGCGGAAGCGGGCGATCTTGTAGATGCCGTCGCGGCGCTCGGCGTCCTCGTAGAGGCCTTCCTTGATGACCGCGCCGAAGGCCTCCCAGACCTTCTCGAAGGTCTCCGCTTCCTTCTCCGCCAGCTTGTCGAGGTCGGAGAGGATGCGATTCGTGACGCCCTTGCCGATCGCGTCGAGGATCGGGTTCTTCTGCAGCATCTCGCGGGACAGGTTGAGCGGCAGGTCCTCGGAATCGATGACGCCGCGGACGAAGCGCAGCCAGCCGGGGAGGATATCGGCCTCGTCGGTGATGTAAACCCGGCGGACATAGAGCTTGACCCGGCCCCGGCGCTCAGGATCGAAGAGGTCGAAGGGCTTCATCGACGGGACGAAGAGCAGGACCGAATATTCGTGCCGGCCCTCGGCCTTGTAGTGGATGGTGACGGCCGGCTCGTCATACTGGCCGCTGACATGGCCGTAGAACTCGTTGTATTCGCTCGTCTCGACCGCCGACTTCGCCTTGCGCCACAGGGCGCTGCCATCGGCCAGCGATTTCTCGCCAACGCCGTCGCCGCCGATGCGCAGGACGATCGGCACCGGGACATGGGCCGAGTATTCCGCCACCACCCGTTCGATGGTCGCCTGCTCGGCGTAGGTCTTGGCCTCGTCGGTCAGGGTCAGGAGAACCCGCGTTCCCCGCGCCGGGGCTTCCTCGAGCGGAACCGGTTCGAGCTGGAACGTGCCGGCGCCATCCGACCACCAGCGCCAGGCTTCGTCCGAACCGGCCGGCCGCGACACGACCTCGACCGAGGAAGCGACCATGAAGGCGGAGTAGAAGCCGACGCCGAACTGGCCGATCAGCGCCGAACCGTCGCCGCCGGTCATGCCGTCGAGGAAGGCCTTGGTGCCGGAACGGGCGATGGTGCCGAGATTCTCGACGAGCTCGGTGCGATCCATGCCGATGCCGTTGTCGGCGATCGACAGCGTGCCACCATCCTTGTCGGCTGAAAGGACGATCTTGAAGTCGGGGTCGTCGCCGAGCAGGTCCGGCTGCTGCAGCGACTTCATCCGCAGCTTCTCGCAGGCGTCGGCGGCGTTAGAGATCAACTCGCGCAGGAAGACATCGCGGTTCGAATAGACCGAATGCACCATCAGCGAGAGAAGCTTGGCGACCTCCGCCTCGAAGCGAAGGGTTTCGCCGCCCTGATCCTTTTGCTCAACCATCTTCGAAAATCCCGATACCGAAAGACAAACGTCGGCCGGTGATATCGCCGGTTGAGCGGCACGTTTCAAGGCGATGAAAAAGAAAATGGCCGACGCGAGCGCCGGCCATTTTTTACCTCAGGGACACAAACACCAGGTGGTTCGGTCCTGCAAGAGACCCCGGGGGGCTGGGGGGCTGAGAATTACCGGTGCCTCCGCCGAACCGAACCGTCTGAGGTAACATTGACAGCATCGCCGCCCAAAATGGCCG
Source organism: Bauldia litoralis (assembly GCF_900104485.1). GTDB lineage: Bacteria > Pseudomonadota > Alphaproteobacteria > Rhizobiales > Kaistiaceae > Bauldia > Bauldia litoralis. The sequence continues at coordinate 508,371 of NZ_FMXQ01000001.1, forward strand.
GTCAACGGCCGAATATGGGCGAAATCGTGAATTCTGCGGAATCGCGGAATCGCGCGGAAATCCGCCGGAAAGCGGGGAAATTGCCGCCCGTTGAAGGGTTGCCATCATGCGCCGGTAGAGCGATCATGACGGCTGGATGACGGAGGAGGGAACATGAGAGAGGTGGACGACGACGAGTCCTCCAGCGGCGGCGCCAGTGTTTTCGCTCTCGCCGCCCGGACTTCGCAACGCACCGCCCCGAACAGCCTGCCGGTCAGCTTCGATCGCAGGGAACTCAACCAGATCCTCAGGGTCTATGGCCGCAAGGTCGCCGACGGCGGCTGGCGGGACTACGCCATCGACCATCTCAGGGAACGGGCGGTCTTCTCGATCTTCCGCCGTACCTCCGAGGTGCCGCTCTACCAGATCGTCAAGCAGCCCAAGCTTGCCCGCCGCCAGGGCGCCTATTCGCTGGTCGCCGCCAGCGGCCAGATCCTCAAGCGCGGCCACGACCTCGCCAATGTGCTGCGGGTGATCGACAAGCCGGCGCTGCGGGTCGTCGCCTGACGACAAGGCGCCGGCCCGCTGGCGCACCAGCCCCCCGAACGATCGACAAACGAAAAAGGGCGCGGCCGAGGCCGCGCCCTTGATCCTGGACTGAAGCGCTGTCGGCCTAGTTACGGTTGCCGAAGAGCTGCAGCATGAACAGGAAGATGTTGATGAAGTCGAGATAGAGGCGCAGCGCCCCCATGATCGCCTTCCGGCCGGCAACGGTGCCGTCGTCGTTGACGTAGTACATCTCCTTGATCTTCTGCGTGTCGTAGGCGGTGAGGCCGACGAAGATCAGGACGCCGATCGCCGAGACGGCGAAGCCGAGCGCGCTGGACTGCAGGAAGATGTTGACCACCATCGCGATGATCAGGCCGATCAGGCCCATCATCAGGAAGGAGCCCATCCCGGTCAGGTCACGCTTGGTGGTGTAGCCCCACAAGCTCATCGCGCCAAAGGTGCCGGCGGCGATGAAGAAGACCTGCGTGATGCTCGTCGCCGTGTAGACCACGAAGATCGACGACAGCGAGATGCCGAGCAGCGCCGCGAAGACCCAGAAGGTCATCTGGGCGGCGGCTACGCTCATCTTCTGGATGCGGAAGCTCAGGAAAAACACCAGACCGAGCGGCGCCAGCATGATCACCCACTGCAGCGGCGAGGTGAAGATCGCCGTACCGAGCGACGTCAGGTACATGCCCTGGCCGACCTGATAGGCGGTCGGCGTATTGGTCACCGCAAGTGAAAACGTTCCGAGCGCGAACACGCCGGTCAGGGCCAGGCCCATGACCATGTAGTTGTAGACGCGCAGCATGTGGGCCCGAAGGCCCTCGTCGATACCGGCAGCGGTTCGGTCGACTGTCGTCGTGCCGTAGCGTGCCGACCCGTTGTCGTAATTAGCCATGGAATTCGGTTCCTCTCTCAGCCTTGGCCGGGCCACGCCCGAACCTTACAGACTTGGCAATCAATATGGGGCCAGAGCGAAAGGCAAACAAGGGCCCTTCGACAGCCTCCGACTGAACCGGGTAAACGCTTTTCCTTACAAATTCCGCAAGACGGGCGCGGCTTTCTGGCCAAGCACCCGCCACGTCCCGGCCAGACCGAAGACGAGGGTCAGCACCAGCGCCAGCGCCGCCGCCCCGAGCGCCGGCACGGGCAGGAAGGCGAAGGGCACGTCCATGATCGCGCCGAGAACGAACCAGGCGGCGATCGAGCCGGCGACAAGGCCGAAAATCGCGGTCGCGGCGCCGAGCAGCAGGAATTCGAGGGCAAAGGCCCCGATCAGCTTGCCGCGGGTCGCCCCCAGCGTCTTGAGCACCACCGCATCATGGACCCGGCGCCGGCTGCCGGCCGCGAAAGCGCCGCCGAGGACGAGCATCGAGGCAAGCAGCGTCACCGCCGAAGCGCCGCGGACGGCCCAGCCGATCTGGCTGACGATATCGGTGGCGGTTTCCAGCGCTTCCTTGACCCGGATCACCGTGATCGCCGGCAGCGCGTCGACCACTCCCTTGAGGAAGGCAAGCTCCTGCTCGTCGGTGCCGCCGTCCGGATAGGCAAGGGTGGCGAGACTGGTGAAGGGGGCGCCGCGAAGGGCATTCGGCGAGAAGATCATCACCGAATTCATCGACAGCGACTGCCAGTTGATCGTCCTGAGACTGGTGATTTCGGCGGTGATCTCGCGACCGAGGACATTGACGGTGATGCTGTCGCCGATCCCGATTCGCAGCTCTTCGGCGATTTCGGCGCCGAAGGACACCAGTGGCGGCCCGTCATAGTCGGCCGGCCACCATTCGCCGGCGGTCAGGTCGTTATTGTCCGGCTGGGTCGCCGAGTAGGTGATGCCGCGGTCGCCGCGCAGCACCCAGCGCGCTTCCGGATCGATCTCAGCCTCTTCGGCCGGGATGCCGGCCAGTTGGGTGATCCGCCCGCGCAGCATCGGCTGCATTTCGAGTTCCGCGTCCGGTTCGTTCTCCGCGACGAATGTGCGCAGGGCATCGGCCTCCGGGCCCTGGATGTCGAGGAAGAAGAAGCTCGGCGCGGTCTTCGGGATGGTGCCGAAAAGTTCGCGGCGGAAATTGCCGTCAATCAGCACCAGCGACACAAGCAGCGTCAGCCCGAGCCCCAGCGACATGACAATGGCCGGTGTCAGCGCGCCGGGCCGGTGGATGTTTCCAATGGCGAGGCGAACCGAGGTCGAGCGGACCCGCGGTGCGCGCCGGGCCAGGGCGGTGACCCCGAGGGCGACGAAGCGCAGCATGACAAAAGCCGCCGCCGCGCCGCCGACGAAGACCGCGGCGATGCGTCGGTCAAAGGCGAGGCCGATCGCCAGACCAGCGAGCACCAGCAGAGCGACGGCGACCGCGACGAGATAGACGGTCGGCGGCCGCTTCTGGATCGGCGCGACCGAGTCACGGAACAGCGCGCTGGGACTGACCTGCCGGGTCCGGCCGAGCGGGTAGAGGGCAAAGGCAAACGCGGTGAGGAAGCCATAAACCGCTGCCATCAGCAGGTCGATTGGATAGAGGCCCGCGATATCGACAGGGACGAAGCCGGACAGGAGGGGGCCGGCAATAAAGGGAATCGCGGCCCCGAGCCCCAAGCCGACCGCAATACCGACACCGGCGATGATCATGATCTCGATCAGGTAGACGACGACCGGCAACTCGGCCGGGGCGCCAAGGCATTTCAGCGTGGCGATGACGTCGCGCTTGCCCTCGAGATAGCTCGACACCGCGTTGGCGACACCGACCCCGCCGACGACCAGCGCCGTGAGACCGATCAGGGTCAGGAACTCGGCGAAACGGCGGATATTGGTGTTGAGCGATGGTGCCGCCTCGGCGCGGGTCCGCACCCGCCATGCGGCATCGGGGAAAGCCTCCGGGATCGACTCGGCGGCCTCGGTGACGGCGCCGTCACCGGGTCGTCCGGAGAGCAGGATGCGGTAGTTCCAGTTGGCGAGCGATCCCGGCTGGACCAGTTCGGTCGCCCCGAGGACATCCTGGCTGACCATCAGCCGCGGCCCGAAGGAGAAGCCGTCCGACAGCCGGTCCGGCTCCTTGGCGATGACCCCGCGCAGGACGATCTCGGCCTCGCCGAGCTTCAGCACGTCGCCCACCGCCACGTCGGCGCGGGTGAGGAATTCCGCTTCGGCGACGGCGCCGAACATGCCGTCGGACTCTGCCAGCAGCGATGCGAGGTCGCCGCCACCCTCGACATCGAGCGTCCCGACCAGCGGATACGCATTGTCGATCGCCTTGAGTTCGACCAGCGCCGGACTCTCGCCGTCGAGACCCCGGGCGATCGCCCGCAGCGTCGCCACTTCCGAGACCGCACCGAGACTTTCGAAATAGGCGCGCTCTTCCTCGGTCGCCTGGTACTGGATCAGCCTGACCGAGAGGTCGCCGCCAAGGATGGCCTGCCCCTCGCGGGCGAGGCCATCGGTCATGCCACGGGCGACCGAGCCGACCCCGGCGATCGTCGCGACGCCGAGAATGATGCAGGCGAGGAAGACGCCGAAGCCGCGCAGGCCGCCGCGCAGTTCGCGCACCGCGAAACGCGACGCGACGCGGAGGCCGGGCCGGTTGGCCGGGGTCCGCGCGAGGGAGCCTTGCGCCGCGAGCGCGTCGGTCGTTGCCGAGGCCATGCGCTCAGGAACTCATCGCGAGTTCGGCCGCCGGCCGCTCGCGGGCGCCGTCATCGACGATGCGTCCCGACTGGAGACGCACCACCCGGCTCGACCGTTCGGCCAGTCCCGGGTCGTGGGTCACCAGCACCAGGGTCGTGCCGCGCCGGGCGCCTGCCTCGAAGAGCAGATCGGCGATCATCTTGCCGTTGGCGCCATCGAGATTGCCGGTCGGCTCGTCGGCGAGGAGCAGCGCCGGTCGTGGCACCAGGGCGCGGGCAATCGCCACGCGCTGCTGCTCGCCACCGGAAAGCTCCGCCGGATAATGGGTGATGCGGTCGCCGAGGCCGACATCCGCGAGTTCGGCTTCCGCCCGCTCGAAGGCGTCCTTCTCGCCGGCCAGTTCGAGCGGAACGGCGACATTCTCCAGCGCGGTCATGTTGGGGATCAGGTGGAAGGACTGGAAGACGATGCCGACGGATCGGCCGCGGATCCGGGCGAGATCGTCCTCGCCAAGCCGGGTGATGTCGGTGCCCTCGATCGCGACCTGGCCGGAATCCGGCCGCTCAAGACCGGCCATCGCCATCAGCAGCGTCGACTTGCCGCTGCCGGAGGGCCCGACAAGGCTCAGCGATTCGCCGGCTTCGACCTCGAGGTCGATCCCCTTGAGGACGTGCACCTCGCTGGCACCCGAGCCGAGCCGAATGTGCAGATCCTTGCAAAGGATGACTGTTCCCATCACGCAACGCGCCCCATATGTCTGTGCAGTCCTCGCGAACAAGTGCCTCATATGGTGGAGTTACCGTGTCGATCCAGCCCTTTCCCTTCCTTCTCGCGCTTTCGATCGCCGCGGCAGCGCCGGCAGCGGCCGAACCGATGCGGATCGTCGCGCTCGGCGACAGCCTGACCGCCGGCTACGGGCTTGACGCCGAGGCTGCTTTTCCGGTGCGCCTCGAACGGGCGCTGCAGGAGCGTGGCCATGACGTGGTCATCATCAATGGCGGCGTATCCGGCGACACCGCCAGCGACGGCCTTGCCCGGCTCGACTGGTCGATCGGCCCGGACGCCGACGCTGTGATCGTCGAACTTGGCGCCAACGATGCGCTTCGCGGCGTCGATCCGGCGATAACCCGCCAGGCGCTCGACGAACTGGTCCGCAATCTCGATGAGCGCGGCCTGCCAGTGCTGTTGGCGGGAATGGTGGCGCCGCCCAACCTCGGCCGGGAATATGGCGAGGCCTTTGACACGATCTACGCCGATCTCTCCGAGCAGTATGATGCCCTGCTCTACCCGTTCTTCCTTGATGGCGTCGCCGCCGAGGCCGACCTCAACCAGCCGGACGGCATTCACCCGACCGCCGAGGGCGTCGACATCATCGTCGAGCGGATCCTGCCCTCTGTCGAGGGACTGATCGAGCGGATTGGCGCCCCGACCCAATCAGGGGCTTTACAGCCAGCCGGACAAGGACCGATCCTGTAGGTGATTCGCGATGGAGGTGACTCATGCCGCGCTTGTTTACCGGCATCGAAATCCCCGCTGAAATCAGTGAGCGCCTGGCGCTCCTTCGCGGCGGTATTCCGGGCGCCCGCTGGATCGACAAGGAAAACTACCACCTGACGCTCCGCTTCATCGGCGATGTCGATTATTCGATCGCCAACGATGTCGCCGAGGCGCTCGGGCGCGTCGATCGCTACCCCCTGACGCTGACCATCGACGGCATCGGCTCGTTGGGGACGCGCAAGCCCCATTCGATCGTTGCCCGGGTCCAGCCGACCCGGCCGCTTCTCGAATTGCAGGCCGAGCAGGAAAGGCTGATGCAGCGGCTGGGATTGCCGGCCGAGCAGCGGAAGTTCAGCCCGCATATCACGCTGGCCCGGATTCGCGGCGCCAATGGACGCGACCTTGCCGACTATCTCTACCTGCGCGGCGGCCTGGTCTCCCGGCCCTTCGAGGTCACCCGCTTCGTCCTCTTCTCGGCGCGCGATTCGATCGGCGGCGGCCCCTATATCGCCGAGGAGGCCTACCCGCTGATGCGGCAGGCGCCGGCCAATGACGGAGGCTTCGATGGCCGCGCCGCTAGCGCCTGACGAACGCGACGCAGCGGTTGCCGGCCTCATTGGCTGGGCGGTGAGCGCCGACGGCAAGGCCATCGCCCGGACCTTCAAGTTCGGCGATTTCGTCGAGGCTTTCGGGTTCATGGCCAAGGTGGCGCTGGCCGCCGAGAAGATCGACCATCATCCCGACTGGTCGAACAGCTACAACCGGGTCGAAATCTCCCTCACCAGCCATGACGCCGGCGGCGTGACCCGCCGCGACATCGACCTTGCCGGGACGATCGACCGGCTCGCCGGAGCCTGAACCGTTGCACGAACGCCGCCGCAGCCCCATCTCGTGGGTGAAACCGAGGGAGACGACGCGGTGAACGAAGTTCTTTACGGCGAAATCCTGGGTCCCGAGGACGACGACCGCCGCGAAAAGCGCGTGCGGAGCAAGTTCTGGGGGACCATCCGCAAGGCGGCGCGGGCGATTCCGTTCCTTGACGAGGTTGTTGCCGCCTATTATTGCGCCCTCGACCCGGCGACGCCGCCGCGCGTCAAGGGGACGATTCTCGCCGCCCTCGCCTATTTCGTCCTACCGATCGACGCGGTGCCTGATCTTCTGGTCGGCGTCGGCTTCACGGATGACATAACCGTGCTGCTCGCCGCCTTGTCGATCGTCCGGGCGCATATCACTCCGGCGCACCGCAAGGCCGCCAGCGACGCCCTCGCCGACGAGGAACCGAGCTGGCCCGGCGGGCGCTGAGCAAGGTCGCTCGCGGCCCGAAGTCGCATTCCGTTTGTCTCAATTCGCGCGTATCAGTGATTTTTTTGCCCGTTTATCGAGACAAACGCGGTATTTTCGGGTGAAACTCGGCATGACGAATCAGGAGCTGCTGTCAGGCGGCTTGACCACATTGTTGTCGATTTTTCTCGGCACCAATCGCGACGAAGACGACCCCGGCCAACGTAGCGACGTCGCTGCGTTCATAGAAAAGTAACTTCGTTTGCCGCAGTTCTGGTTCGGGGTTGCCGTTGGTCAACGGGGGAATCCGATCTGCTTATCGACAGGAAGAGACTGGGTAGGACGATGAATGCACGTATCCTTTTCACGGCCGCGGCGCTGTCGGTCGGACTGACCGCGATTGCGCCCGCGCTGGCCGCGACGAGCATCGGCACCTTCAGGCAATGGGGCGCCTACACCTCGACCGAGAACGGCGGAAAGATGTGCTTCGTCGCCTCGCAACCGACCGAGAAGAAATACTCGAAGGACATCAGCGGGCGCGACCCGGCCTTCTTTATGGTCACCACCATCCCGAACAAGAATATCCGCAACGAAGCCTCGACGATCATCGGCTACCCCTTCGCCGACAACAGCAAGGTGAAGGTCGAGATCGTCGGCGGCGGAACGTTCACGATGTTCACCGACAAGGACAGCGCCTGGATCGAGAACCCGGCCCAGGAAGCAGACCTGATCACGGCGATGCGCAAGGGCAGCCGGATGATCGTCGAAGGCACCTCGCGGCGCGGCACGATCACCACCGACACCTATTCGCTGTCGGGCGTCACGGCGGCGCTCGAGGCGATGGCCAAGGAATGCCCCTGAGCGGCATTCTGCTGCTATAACCGCGACCGACCGGCGGCAAGCGCGCGGGCAATTGCCCGCGCCATTCCCATATGATCGCCGGATACAACGCTTCGCGGATCGCCATGCCTGACCTGACCACACTCTCCCGACCCGAACCGATCGCCACGGCGGAAAAGCCGGCGCTCGTCGGGTTGTCGCGCGAGGAACTGGCCGAGGCGCTGGTCGCCATCGGTGTGCCGGCGGCGCAGACCCGGATGCGCATCGCGCAGCTCTGGCACTGGATTTACGTCCGCGGCGCCACCGATTTCGGCGCGATGACCAGCATGTCGAAGGCGCTCCGCGCCGATCTCGACCGTCACTACACGGTCGGCCGGCCCGAAATCGTCAGCGAACAGGTGTCCGAGGACGGAACCCGCAAGTGGCTCTTCCGCTTCCCGTCGCGCGGCGCCGGCCGGCCGGTCGAGGTCGAGACCGTCTACATTCCCGAGGAAGGCCGGGGCACGCTCTGCCTGTCGAGCCAGGTCGGCTGCACGCTGGCCTGCACCTTCTGCCACACCGGCACCCAGAAACTGGTCCGCAACCTGACCGCCGGCGAGATCGTCGGCCAGGTGATGATGGCCCGCGACCGGCTCGGCGACTATCCGGGCCTCACCGCGACCGACGGCGCCGCCGTGCCAGAGACCGGCCGGCTGGTCTCCAACATCGTGATGATGGGGATGGGTGAGCCACTCTATAACTTCGACAACGTCAAGCAGGCGCTGCTGATTGCCTCCGACGGCGAGGGCATCGGCCTGTCGCGGCGGCGGATCACCCTCTCGACTTCCGGCGTCGTGCCGATGATCCCGCGCACCGGCGAGGAAACCGGCGTGATGCTGGCCATATCGCTGCACGCGGTGCGCGACGATCTGCGCGACGAACTCGTTCCGCTCAACCGCAAATACCCGCTGGCCCAGTTGCTCGAGGCCTGCCGCACCTATCCCGGCATCTCCAACGCCCGCCGCATCACTTTCGAATATGTGATGCTGAAGGGGGTCAACGACTCGCTCGCCGAGGCGCGGGACCTCGTCCGCCTGCTCAAGGGCATGCCGGCCAAGATCAACCTGATCCCGTTCAATCCCTGGCCGGGCACCGCCTATGAATGCTCCGACTGGGACCAGATCGAGCGCTTTGCCGACGTGGTCAACCGCGCCGGCTATGCCTCGCCGATCCGCACCCCGCGCGGCCGCGATATCCTCGCCGCCTGCGGCCAGTTGAAGAGCGAGAGCGAGCGGCTGAAGATCCGCGAGCGCATGGCGCTCGAAGCGATGATCGCCGGCTGAACCGCGCTCGGCATTCTCCTGACACGATCTGACACCACCGTGATCCAGACTCCATCCATGCCCCACCCGCGATGGAGACGAATGCCATGGACTGGAAACTCGAACTGGTCGCCCTGCCGGTCACCGATGTCGACCGCGCCAAGGCCTTCTACACCGAGAAGATCGGCTTCGTTGCCGACCATGACCACGCGGTCAGCGACGACATCCGCTTTGTCCAGCTGACCCCGCCCGGTTCCGCTTGCTCGATCGCCTTCGGCAAGGGAATCACGGAGGCGAAGCCCGGCTCGGTGGAGGGGTTGCAAATCGTCGTCTCCGACATCACCGTCGCCAGGTCCGAACTCGATGCCCGCGGTGTCGACGTCGGCGAGATTCAGGAGTTCCCGTGGGGAAAGTTCATCTTTTTCGCCGATCCGGATGGCAATCGCTGGGCGGTGCAGGAGTTGCCCTGACCGGTGAGACGTTGGGTGCGGGGAAGGCGACGGGAAGGCCGTCTTGAGCGCCCTCCTCCGCATCCTCATTCTCGATCCGATCGCCTTCATCCTCGCCTGCGCCGCCGCCGGTGGGGCGATCGCCGTGGCGATTCTCATCCAGGAGCCCGGCACCCCGTCGCAAAGCGTCGCTGTATCGGTCGTCTTCTTCGGCATCGCCTACGCCACGGCGCTGTTTGCCGCCTGGTTCGCCTTTGTCCCGGCGCTGGTCGCGATCGCGCTTGCCGAAGCCTTCCGATGGCGCTCGGTGTTCTACTGGCTGGCGGTCGGCGGCGGGATCGGCCTGGCGGGGTACGTCGCCAATGACCAGATGGCGACGCCAACCTTCGACGACGAACGCGTTCTCTACTACCTCGGCGCCGGGTTTGTCGGAGGGTTGGCCTACTGGCTGGTCGCCGGCCGTGTCGCCGGCGCCGGTATCCCGCCGCTATTCGGCAACGAGCCAGACAACGAGCCGTAGAAAGCGCTAGCGCGACTCCGCCAGCACCAGCCGGACCGCGAAGGCGCCGAGCACCGTGGCGAAGGCCCAGTCGACCAGCCGGGTCGCTTTCGGCGAACGCTTAAGGAAGCCGGCGATGCGGTCGGCAAACACGATCAGCCCGACGCAGATCGGCGTGTTGACCACCGCGAAGAACAGCCCGAGGAACAGGAGTTTCTTCGCCGCCTCCGGGTCCGTCGGCGAGACGAATTGCGGCAGGAAGGTCACGAAGAAGACGATGATCTTCGGATTGAGCAGGTTGACCATCAGGCCCTTGAGATAGACCGACCGCAGCGTTTCGACGCGACCTTTCTTGTCGAGCGACAGGGCCGAGCCGTGGCGGATCGCGTCATAGGCAAGGTAGGCGAGATAGGCGGCGCCGACGATCTTGAGGATCGTGAACGCCGTCACCGACGCGGCCAGCAGCACCGAAAGCCCGGCGGCGATCAGGACCGAATGGATGACCAGCCCGGTCGTCGCACCGCCGAAGGCCGCGAGCCCCGCCGCCCGGGACTGGGCGACGGTCTTGGAGAGGAACAGCGTCATGTCCGGGCCCGGCGTGATGCCGAGGACGATCGCCGCAAGGGTGTAAGCCGCGAGAACCGGCAGCGCGGGCACAAAATCGGCAAACATCTCGGCCAGACCTTGTCGTGAGGTGGCCGGCAGATTATCCGATCAGGCGTCCGTTGGGCAGTAGCCGGCCGTCGCGAAACGCGGGTGGGGCATGCCAGCACCGGCGGATGGAGGGATCGGACGGCCTTGGACCACAGCCAGAACACGACGCCGGGGGACATCTGGCGGCAGGCCGCGCGCCTGCCGACGGCCTATCCGCTCGGGACATGCGTCGTCTTCGTGCTCCTCGTCTCCGCCTTCTTCCTCGCCTTCCCCGGCGTCGATACCTGGTTCAGCGGGCTGTTCTACGCGGAACCGAAGGGCTTTTTCCTGCGCAGCAACAGCATCCTGAAGGTCGTGCGCGACCTCGGATCGCTGGCCGTCATCCTGGTCGTCGTCTGGCTGATCGTCCAGATCGCGCTCAAGCTCGCCAATCCCGGCCATCCGAGTTACGTCCGGCCGAGCACCACCCTGTTCCTTCTGTCGACCCTGATCGCCGGGCCGCTGCTCCTGGTCAATATCGTGCTGAAGAACAACTGGGGTCGGCCGCGGCCGAACTCGGTCGACCTGTTCGGCGGCGATTCCCCGTATGTCGCCGTCTGGCGGATCACCGACCATTGCGACACCAACTGTTCCTTCGTTTCCGGCGAGACCGCCTCCGCCTTCTGGCTGATGGCGCTGGCCCTCGTCGTCCCGCGGCGATTGCGGGTGCCGACGGCGGTCGCGACGGGCGTCTACGCAGCCATCCTTTCAGCCAATCGCATCGCCTTTGGCGGGCATTTCCTCTCCGATGTGCTGATTTCGGTCGGATTGACGCTCACCGTCGTCGTCATCGGCTACCGGCTGATCGTTACCAATCCGCCGGAATGGCTGGCGAACGAGCGGCTCGAGGCAGGGCTGACCCGGCTCGGCGAACGGCTCCAGGGCCGACGGCCGCCGGACGCCTGAGGGCCTCCCCGCTTGCCCCGCATGACCGCCGCGTCCTATAAGCCGCCGACCAATTTAAACCGGGGCGCCGAACGACATGGCTGACGTAAAGAAGGTGGTTCTCGCCTATTCGGGCGGACTGGACACCTCGATCATTCTCAAGTGGCTGCAGACCAGCTATGGCGCCGAGGTGGTGACCTTCACCGCCGATCTCGGCCAGGGCGAGGAACTGGAGCCGGCGCGCAAGAAAGCCGAGCTGATGGGTATCAAGGATATCCACATCGAGGACCTGCGCGAGGAGTTCGTCCGCGACTTCGTTTTCCCGATGATGCGGATGAATGCCGTCTATGAGGGCATCTACCTGCTCGGCACCTCGATCGCCCGCCCGCTGATCGCCAAGCGGCTGGTCGAGATCGCCCATGCGACCGGCGCCGACGCGATCGCCCATGGCGCCACCGGCAAGGGCAACGACCAGGTTCGCTTCGAACTGACCGCCTATGCGCTCGACCCCTCGATCAAGGTCATCGCGCCGTGGCGCGAATGGGAGTTCAAGTCGCGGACCGACCTGATCGACTTCGCCGAGAAGCACCAGATCCCGGTGCCGAAGGACAAGCGCGGCGAAGCCCCCTTCTCGGTCGATGCCAACCTTCTGCACTCGTCGTCCGAAGGCAAGGTGCTGGAAGACCCGTGGACCGACCCGCCGCCCTACGTCTTCCAGCGCACCGTCGCGCCCGAGGACGCGCCCGATGAGGCAACCCTGGTCGAGATCGAGTTCAGCCACGGCGACCCAGTCGCCATCGACGGCGAGGCGATGAGCCCGGCAACGATCCTCACCCGTCTCAACGCGCTCGGCCGCGACAACGGCATCGGCCGTGTCGACCTGGTCGAGAACCGCTTCGTCGGCATGAAGTCGCGCGGCATCTACGAGACCCCCGGCGGCACCATCCTGCTTGCCGCTCACCGGGCGATGGAATCGCTGACCCTCGACCGCGAGGCGGCCCACCTCAAGGACGAGCTGATGCCGCGTTATGCGGAACTGGTTTACAACGGTTTCTGGTTCGCCCCGGAACGGCACATGCTGCAGGCGCTGGTCGACAACAGCCAGGAGCATGTCGAAGGCACGGTGCGGCTCAAGCTCTACAAGGGCAACGTCATCGTCTCCGGCCGCAAGAGCGCCAAATCCCTCTACTCGGACGAACTCGTCACCTTCGAGGACGACCGCGGCGCCTACGACCAGAAGGACGCCGAGGGCTTCATCCGGCTGAACGCACTCCGGCTCCGGACGCTGGCCGCCCTTAATCGCCGTTAACCATGGTCGACGCGGGGGCCGCCGTGCCCCCGCCGGCTTAATCGCACGTTAAGCCGTCGATGCAACTTATGCGACACACCGGAGTCGCAAATGACGTTTTCCAGCCGTGCGTCGACGCATCCTGAAAAGGATGACGCTATCGAGTATCTCGATGCCGCGCTGAGCAGCTTGCCGTGCGGCTTCTCGGTCTGGGACGACGAGTTCCGGCTGATCTTGGCAAACCGGCGCTATCTCGACATCTATCGGTTGCCCGCCGACAAGGTCCACCGCGGCATGCCGCTGGAGGACATGGTCGGCCTGATCGTCGCCTCGGGCAATCACCCGGGTGCATCGGTCGCCGATCTCCTTCCCGCTTACCGCGAACGGTTGCTGCAGGCCACGGACCCGGCCAAGCCGCGCGTCGACGAGCGGTCGATCCGCGGCCGGACGATCGAAACCACCCATACCCGTCATCCGGTACTCGGCTGGATCGTCACCCATGAGGACGTCACCGACCGCAGGCAGCGGGAAGCGGCGCTGCGCCAGCGAAATCTCCAGCTCGATGCCGCGCTGGACAGCATGCTCTACGGTTTCTCCCTGTGGGGAAAAGACCTGAAGCTAGTGCTCTGCAACCGGCGCTTCGTGGAACTGCTCGGCCTCGACCCGACCGCCGACTGGATCGGCGCCAGCCTCTTCGAGGTTCTGCTGGGCAGCACCGAGGCCGGCAACCACCAGGGACGATCCGCATCCGAACTGCATGAACTCTACCTGACCCGCCTCGCCGCCGTCAGCGGCGATGGCTCCTTCGTCACCGAGGAGGTCCTGGCCAACGGCCGTATCGTCAAGGTCGGTTTCCACCAGACCTCCGACCTGTGCTGGGTCGCGACCTACGAGGACGTGACGGAGCAGAAAGACCAGGTGCAGGCGCTGCAGCAGCGCGAGCGCGAACTCGCCCAGCAGAACATGCGCTTTGAGGCGGCCGTCAACCACATGTCGCAGGGCCTGTGCATGTTCGACAAGGACCGCCGCCTGATCGTCTGCAACAAGCCCTACGCCGATCTCTACGGCACGGCTCCAGATCTTGTCAGGCCAAGGACCCGGCTGGAGGACATCCTGCAGGACCGTATCGACAAGGGGCTGCACCCGAAGGAGGGCGCCGAGGCCTATCTTGAGAGCCGGATCAAGCTCGCGGCGAGACAGAGCGACACGGTCGATGTGGTTGAAATGGAGGACGGACAGATCATCTCGGTCCTCCACCATCCGATGGCCGATGGCGGCTGGGTGTCCACTCACCAGGACATCACGGACGAACGGCGGACGGAGGCGCGGATCCGCCATCTCGCCCGCCACGACGCGCTGACCGACCTGCCCAATCGCATGGCGTTCAACGAATGCATGGCGATGGCCGAAAACCGGATCGCAAGGGGCGAGATGGTTGCCCTCTTGTTCATCGACCTCGACTTCTACAAGACGGTCAACGACATCTACGGCCACGCGATCGGCGACGCGGTCCTGGTCAGGGTCGCATCCCGGTTGCGGCAATCCTGCCGCCAGGACGACGTGGTCGCCCGTCTCGGCGGCGACGAATTCGCCATCCTCCACGGTCCGCTCAGGACCGACAAGGACGCCGCGGGGCTGGCGGCGCGGCTGGTCGCGTTGATGGCGGAACCCATGCTGATCGACGGGCACGAGGTGGTGATCGGGGCGAGCATCGGCATCGCCACGGCGCCGACGGATGGCCAGACCGCAAGCACCCTGATGAAGAACGCCGACCTCGCGCTCTACCAGGCGAAGGAGGACGGCCGCGGCGCCTACAGGGTCTTCGAGCCGTCGCTCGGCGCTGCCGCGCAACTGCGGATGGCGTTCGAGATGGACCTTCGGCTGGCGCTCACCGCGGGCCAGCTGGAGGTCGTCTTCCAGCCCCTGCTCAGCCTCGACGACCAGCGCATCTGCAGCCTCGAGGCCCTGCTCAGGTGGAATCATCCGACACGCGGCGTGGTCATGCCGAACGACATCCTGCCGGTTGCGGAGAAGACCGGGCTGATCGTTCCGATCGGCCAATGGGTGCTGAACAAGGCCTGCAGCGAAGCAGCCAAATGGGCCGACACCGTGCGCATCGCGGTCAACCTGTCGCCGGCGCAGTTCCGGTTCCGCGATCTCCCGCGGCAGGTCGCTGACGCGCTGGCCATGTCCGGCATTGCCCCCGACCGGCTTGAGCTGGAGGTGTCAGAGGCAGCGCTTCGCGACAATCCGACCGCAATGGAAACGCTGCGCCAGCTCCGTCAGATCGGCGTTCGACTGGCGCTCGACGACCTGGGAACCGGAGACTCGGCACTGCAGTTCCTCCGCAATTTCCGCTTCGACAAGTTGAAGATCGACCGCTCCTTCGTGAAGGACATCCTTTCGCGGCCTGACAGCATGGTCATTGTCAGCGGGTTCATCGAGCTGGCGAAGAGCCTCGAGATGGAGACGACGGCCGCGGGGGTCGAAACGATCGATCAGCTCGATCTCATGCGTCGCAAGGGCTGCTCGGAAATCCAGGGTTTCCTGTTCAGCCCGCCGCTGCCGGCAAATGCCGTCGCCACCTTCTTCACGGAGACCGGCAGTGGCGAAGACCGGCAGCCGACACGCCTGAACGCGTCGTGAACCAAAGCGGCTGCCGAAGACGGATGCCTATTCCGGCAGCCCGGCGAGCCGCAGCCCGTCGAGGTACATCTCCAGAATTCTAGGCTGGACGAACTGCATCGCGTCGGCGATGTGGGTGACCGTGATCTCGGGCCGCGCGTCGACGAAACGATCGAGCGCCTCCCGCGCCCCTTCGAGGTCGCCGGCTCTGGCCAGGAACACAGCCAGGTCGCGATAGGCCCAGGTCATTCCGACCTTCTCGCCGAGCGCCCGGCGCGCCCATTGCGCCGCCTCGACCGGATCGCCGGCGGCAAAGCGTGCGAAACCGAGGCCGATATAGCCGTTGAAGCTGAAGGGATCGAGCGGGCTCAGCTTGATCGCCTTCTCGAAACACTTCTGGGCTTCCGCCGGATCGCCGCCATAGGCTTCCAAAAAGCCGCGGCGAGTCATTGCCCAGGCATTGTTGGGATCGAGCGCCAGCGCCCGATCGACAAAGACGCGGGCCCGATCGAGGTCGCCGAACAACAGCATCGTGGCGGTCGCAAGGGCGGTCAGCGCTGTCGGATCGTCGCCGACGACAGGCGAGGCTTCCGCCACGAGCCGGTCACCCTCCGCCCGGATCGCGGCAAGGTCATCCGTCCAGTTGTAGACGGCGGACTGGGCCCGCGCCCAGGCCGCGATCGCCTTGGCGCGCGCATAACCCGGATCGAGGGTCATTGCCTCGTCGAGGAGGCGGATCGCCTCGTCGTTGTCGGCCTTCCGATGCGCCCACAGATGAGGGAGAGCGCGCAGGACGAGATCGTAGGTGGCGACGTTTTCCGGCCGCTTGCGGCGGGCAAGCGCGATCTCCGCTTCCCAGATCGAGGGCCGCAGGGCGCCGGTCACCCGCATCGCGATCTCGTCCTCGAAATCGAAAAGGTCGGCGACCACGCCCTCGAAACGATCCGCCCAGATATGCACGCCCGAGACCGCGTCGATGAGCTGCGCGGTCACCCGGACGCGATTGCCGGACTTGCGGAGGCTCCCCTCGAGCACATAGCGGACGCCGAGTTCGGCCGAGATGTTGCGGACGTCGACCGGCCGCCCCTTGTAGACATAGGCGGAATTGCGCGCGATCACCGTGAAGTCCCGAACCCGCGACAACGACGCCGTGATCTCCTCGATGATACCGTCGATCATCGTATCGACGCTCGGGTCGCCCGACATGTTGTCGAAGGGCAGGACAACGATCGACGCCTGATCGGCCCGCGGCATCGCCTTGATCGGAGGCGGCGCGGGCGAAGGCGACCGGGATGGGTCGGCGGGCCAGGGTGCGTCGGCGTTCGCGCGACGTCGGTAGCCGATGCCGGTCGCGGCCGTCGCGGCCGATTCGCCCGGGCCTTCGCCCGCCCAGGTCCAGACCTCGAACTGCTCGTCCTTCTTGCCCTTGAACTGGACCCACTCACTAACCGCGAAACGGGCGGCGAGTGATGACGCCAGTTGCCAGCGAACGGAGTGGGTAATCGCGATGCCGCCGGGCGGTGCCGATTCCTGGAGGCGGACGACGAAGCCGACTGCGGCGCCGAAGCGGTCCTCACCCTGGACGAAGACATCCGCGAGCCCGACCCCGAGGCGGGCGCGGATCGGATCGCCGGAGCGCGCTTCGTTGAATTTCGCCATTTCGGTCTGGAAGGCGAGCGCCCATTCGACGCCGTCCTCGACGCTGGGAAACTCGACCAGCGCGCCATCGCCCATCGTCTTGAACAGGTTACCGGAGTGTTTGGCGACCGTCGGCTTGAGGATACTGCGCCGAATCCGCGCCAAAGCGACCAGCGTGTCGCGCTCGTCCCGCTCGACAAGCCGCGAGTAACCGGCGACATCGAGCGAGGCCAACACCGTCAGCTTGCGCGGCGCGCGCTGCATTCAGCCGATCCTTCTGGGCTAGAAGTGTGGAGTTTTGGGCCAGCAAGCTCTAGGATGCAAGCCCAAGTCGTGGCCCAGAAAGCCCGATTTGAAGGCGCATGCCGACGACCGGTCCAGTCAGCAGGTCTCCGGGCGAATAGCAGCAATTCCAACGCAGAGATTGTGTTTGTTGCAGCGCAACCTATATTGCGCCCGAATTCATCCGGAAAAAAAGCATCCCATGCCCCTGCGCAACATCGCCATCATCGCCCATGTCGATCATGGCAAGACAACGCTTATCGACGTGCTCCTGCGCCAGTCTGGCGCCTTCCGCGACAACGAACGTGTCGCGGAACGCGCCATGGACTCGAACGATCTCGAGCGCGAACGCGGCATCACCATCCTCGCCAAGGTGACCTCCCTGGTCTGGAAGGACACCCGCATCAACATCGTCGACACGCCCGGCCATGCCGATTTCGGCGGCGAGGTGGAGCGTATCCTGTCGATGGTCGATGGCGCCATTCTGCTTGTCGACGCAGCCGAAGGACCGATGCCGCAGACCAAGTTCGTCCTCCAGAAGGCGCTGCGCCGGGGGCTTAAGCCGATTGTTGCGATCAACAAGATCGATCGCCCGGACGAACGCCACGTCGAAGTCCTGAACGAGATTTTCGACCTGTTCGTCGCCCTCGACGCCACCGAGGAGCAGCTCGACTTCCCGATTCTCTACGGCTCCGCCAAGCATGGTTGGATGGCCCAAGAACCGGCGGGCCCGACAGAGTCGACAGGGCCGCTCCTGGACATGGTTTTGGTGCGCGTGCCGGAGCCGACCGTCGAGGATGGCGCCTTCCGGATGTTGGCCACCACCATCGAGGCCAACCCCTATCTCGGCCGGATCCTCACCGGGCGCATATCGTCCGGCACGGCGCGCGCCAACATGCCCATCAAGGCGCTGGCCCGCGACGGTTCGGTCGTCGAGGTTGGCAGGATATCCAAGGTGCTCGCCTTCCGCGGCCTTGAGCGCCAACCGATCGAGGAAGGCGTCGCCGGCGATATTGTCGCCATCGCTGGCCTGGCGGAAGCGACCGTCGCCGACACGCTCGCTGCTCCGGAGATCACAACGCCGATCGCGGCCCAGCCTATCGATCCGCCGACGCTTTCGATGACCTTCCGCGTCAATGACGGGCCGCTGTCCGGAACCGAGGGCGACAAGGTGCAGAGCCGCGTCATTCGCGAGCGCCTGATGCGGGAAGCGGAGGGCAATGTCGCCCTCAAGATCGAGGAGACGTCGGAAGCCGACGCTTTCGTCGTCGCCGGCCGCGGTGAGTTGCAGCTCGCCATCCTGATCGAGACCATGCGCCGCGAAGGGTTCGAACTCTGCGTGGCCCGGCCGAGGGTCCTCTACAAGACGAGCGACACCGGCCAGCGCCTCGAGCCGATCGAGGAAGTGACCATCGACGTCGACGAAGAGCATTCCGGCGCCGTCGTCCAGAAACTCTCGGAGCGCCGCGCCGACCTTCTCGAGATGCGACCTTCCGGCGGCGGCCGCGTCCGTCTGGTTTTCCACGCCCCGACCCGCGGCCTGATCGGTTACCAGACCGAGCTCCTGTCGGACACCCGTGGCACGGCGATCTTCAACCGGGTCTTCCACGAATATGCGCCGTATCGCGGCGACATCGCTGGTCGGCGCAATGGCGTGCTGATCTCCAATGCTAGCGGCGAAGCCGTGGCCTATGCGCTTTGGAACCTCGAGGATCGCGGCCCGATGCTGATCGATCCCGGCGTCAAGGTCTATCGCGGCATGATCGTCGGCGAGCATAACCGCGGCAACGATCTCGAGGTCAATGTCCTCAAGGGCAAGCAGCTCACCAATATCCGCTCGGCCGGCAAGGACGAGGCGGTACGCCTGACGACGCCGATCCGCCACTCGCTGGAAGCCTCGCTCGCCTATATCCGCGACGACGAACTGGTCGAGATCACCCCCCACTCGATCCGCCTGCGCAAGGCGCTCCTCGATCCCAACGACCGCAAGCGGGCCGAGCGCGCCGGCGCAGCCTGACGGAGCGCCGCGTCGGCGTCGGAAGGGACGTAGTGGCTCACGCCCTGCGAAAGGCACGATCCGCCCGACTGGAGTGATTGAAGGGTGGCCGCGCCTTCCATGGCGCGGGCCCCCTCACCGGCAATCGCCGTCGAATGCGATGGCGGCGGCCAGCGCCGCTAATCCACCGGCCCGATATTGACCAGCTGGACGCGACGGTTCACGGCGGCATCCGGATTGCCCGGGTCAAAGGGCAATTCCTCCCCGACGCCAACCGCGAACAACCGGTCGGGCGCCACGGCGAAGGTCGTTGCCAGCGCTTCGCGGATTGCCTCGGCGCGCTTCAGGCTGAGATTGAGGTTGTAGCCAGGGTCGCCCCTGGCGTCGGTGTGACCGACGATCAGGAACTTGTAGCGCTGCAGCAGCGGATGATGGAGCGCATCGGCGATCAGCCCGATCGTCCGGTAGGACCCGGGGACGATCGCCACGGAATCGTACTGGAAATTGATGTCGACGACGAGCTGCGTCAGGCTGTTGAGCTTGCTCCAGGTCGGCAGCGCCGCAGCACCCTTGCCGACATTCGCCTGGACCTCCGCCGCCAGCGCCCGCGGATCGACCGCCACCGTCAGGGTTCCCGGTCCCTGCAGGCCGACGATCAGCTGTTCGGCGGTGAGTGCCTGCGCCATGGCCTGGCCGGCCGGAAGCAGAAGGAGTGCAGCGGCGACCGCGCCGCCGGCGAGCCTGGCGGCCATGCCGCGGATTCCCCGGTTCCGCATCACCGCCACCCTGCGTCGGTGATCGCCGCGTTGCACTTATTGGTGACGTGCCGCTGGGCCTTGATGAGGCAATCGAGGATATGGGCGTCTTTCTGGACAACGCCCGTGCACCGCCGGGCGGCATCGCCGCGACAGACCTTGACCACGCTCGCCTGCGCCGCCAGGCGCTGCTTCAGCGAGGCGGTCACAGCGACCAGCGTATTGATGCACACCGGAGACACCTTGTCCTGGTTCTGGACGAGGCAATCGGCGATCCGGTTGTTGCCGAGATTGAGATTCTTGCAGTATTTCTCGACATCGGCGCCGCAGTCGCGAGCCATGACGGACATCGCGTCGCCGAAGCTGATGGTGGCGGCCTGAGCCGTCCCCATCGTCAGGACAGCCGCAGCCAAGGCGACCGCCACGAATTTCCTTCGCAACATATGCATCTCCCCCCAAGAACCGTGTCGGCGGTGACCGCACCGCCATCGTCGGCGGCGCGCGGCAACCGCGGGCAAATCATCGGCAAACTGTGGCGGCAATATCGGGACTTGGCAAGCGTCGCATGGGACCGCTCCGTTCGCGAAGCCTGGACAAGGTCCTGAAAATCCAGCGCTCTCGACCACACCTGTCCGCGACATCGGAGGGCGCAGTCATGCGTGCCGCGACACGCGAGTAGCGGGCGACACAAGCAGCCATGCAACAGTGTCGCAAAAATTGTTCGTGCTGATGTCCGAGCCCTCTTTGCAGGGCCGGCCGGTGGTCATAAGCTCACCTCCATGAGCACGTTCACCATCGGCGTTCGCCGGGCCGAAAACTCAGATGCTGACGCGATCACCAAGGTCCATGACGCGGCCTGGCGTTATGCGTATGACGGCGTGATCCCGGCGCAGGAGCTGGCGCGGATCATCGCCCGGCGCGGGCCGCGCTGGTGGAATCGCGCCATCCGCCGCGGCACCGCGATCCTGGTGATGGAGGTTGCCGGCGAGATTTGCGGCTACGCGACCTTCGGCCCGAACCGGGCGCGCAACCTGGCGCAGAAGGGCGAGGTCTACGAGATCTACCTCTTGCCCGAGTACCAGGGCGTCGGCCTCGGGACGCGCCTGTTTCTCGCGGCCCGCAAGGAACTGTCGCGCTTCGGTTTCGAGACCGCGGTCGTCTGGGCGCTGGCCGATAACGAAAGCGCCTGCCGCTTCTACCGCAACGCCGGCGGCCGCAAGGTGGCCCGCGCCAGCGAACGGTTCGGGACCGTCCAACTGTCGAAGATCGCCTACGCCTGGAACAACGACCGCTGAGCCGCGGACGGCGCTACTCCCGCGCGTCGTCGCCTGTCAGCCCGAAGGCTGGCGCGATTTCCTCACCGCAGACAAACCCCGGCGCCGCATTGTCCGCGACATCGCGGGCGACAACGTTGGCATCCGGGTTGAGCAGGGCGTCGACATAGCCGACGTGGCAGATCTGGCCGGGCGGGCCGAGCTTGGTGATGACCAGCACCTGGCCCTTCTGCCCCTCCACCAGGTCGGTGAAGAACCGCAGGATCGTCGCAATCGGCATGCCTGACGCGTCCAGCCGCCACTCCAGCGTTTCGTTGATGGTGTTGAACGACGGCACGGTCTGCGAGGCGGCGAGCTCCTCGGCGGCGTTGGCGCCATAGGAGACGAGGAACCGCAGGTCGCCCTCGGCGACGCGGACCGGCATCCCGCCATAGCCCTCGCACCACCACACGCCGCCCTGCAATTCGTCTTCGGGATCAAGGGGTTCCTGCTGGCACTGGTCGAGGATCAGCTTGGTATAGGTGCTGGAATTCTCCGCAAGCGCCGGCGCAGCGACGGCCAGCGAAATGGCGAGAAACAGGGGCGGAATCAGGAAAGGACTGGCCATGCGGCGATGATCTCCGAAAGCGCGTCGGGGTCGCCCTCGATCCTAACCTGTTTCAGCCGCGATGTATGGCCGGAAACGATGGAAACCGCCGATTTCGGAACCTTGAAGGTCTTGGCGAGGAGCAGCGACAGCGCCTTGTTGGCGGCGCCGTCGGCGGGCGGCGTGGTCACCCTTGCGACGGCCACCGGACGGCCATCGGACAGGGCTGCGACACCGTCCATGGCATTGCGCGACGCCTTGGGCGTCAGCCGGACAGCGACCGTCACGGCGCCTGTCTCGACCCGGAAGCAGCGCGCCACCGGAACGACCCGCGTCAGATGAAGGCGCGCGCCAGATTCGGCAGGATGACGCTCTGGATGAAAATGATGATGAGGATGACGACGACCGGCGAGATGTCGATGCCGCCGAGGTTGGGCAGCATGTTGCGAATCGGCCGGAGCACAGGCTCGGTGATCGCATAGAGAAGCTGGAGCAGGCCGGCGACGAACTGGTTGCTGGTGTTGACCACGCCAAAGGCGATCAGCCAGGACAGAACCGCGGCCGCGATCAGCACATAGACATAGAGCTGAAGGACATAGGAAATGAAGCCCAGTAGCTCAATCATCGCAGATTCCCGCTGTCTGGTGGAACAGTTCGATGTCTGGTCATGTAGCTGTCGGGGGCCCGCGCCGCAACCCTTGGCATTCCGCCATCGGCGTCCTTGACACGGTAGCGGCCCAAACCGTAAATGGCGCCGTACCGGAGGGGCCGTAGCTCAGATGGGAGAGCGCTGCGTTCGCAATGCAGAGGTCAGGGGTTCGATTCCCCTCGGCTCCACCACTCCCGCTGCGAGACACGCGACCAAGCGACGAATACTGAATTTGGGCGGCGACGTGAAAACCGACGCAACGCATACGCTGCCCATCAGCGCCTTGATCTCAGGCCACGCGGCCACAACGCCCCGCACAAACGACCAGTCTGAGCCCTGATTTCAGAACTGGCTTCCCCCGACCGTCGCAAGCGCTTCCACCACCTGTCCGAAATGATCCGCGCCCACCGAAAGCTCCGCCGCGATGGGCTGGCGGCGGCACGGGCCGGACGGATGAATGGAAAGGTCGCAGGAGACCTCGGCGCGGGGACCGGCGTCGACTGATGCCGTGGTTCCGGACCAACCCGGCGGACCGACCAGGCGGACCGTCAGTTTCGCAGGTTCATTCAAGGGGTTGCGGACGGTGACGTTGACGTTCACCGGCTCGCCCTCTGCCACATGGCTGCGATACGGCCAGATCCAGCCGCCCCAGCTGTCGAGCCCGAAATGCCGCTCGTCGGCGCCAAGCACCATCGCGTTTTCGTGGAGCTCGGCATAGGTCTCACCCCAGCGATCGACCATGTCGAAGAAGGCGTCATCGGTGTACATCGGCTGTTGGTGGCCGGTGATGACGATGTCGGGGCGCCATTCCGCCAGTATCCGGGCGCTCTCGCGATAGCTCTCGACCGTCGCGCCGTTCTGGTAGACGTGATTCTGGATGACCGCCGTCGCGGACCAGTCTTCCGGTTCCGGCCATCGGCGATCGCGAAAGAAATACTGGTCGCCGGTATGGGCGAAGCGCTTGCCGTCGGCCTCGAAAAGGATGGCGACGGAGAAGCGCGTGTGGCCGGACATCGGCTCGATGCGGATCGTGTATTCTTCCCACGTGAAGGTCTCACCGAGACCGAGGACACGATCGATTCGCGCCGGCTCGGGCCAGTTACAGGGGAAGCGGTGCGCTTCCGGATGCGTGAGCAGGGGCGCGAAATTCTCCGGCACCCAGCATTGCGTGTCGGAGATGCGCTGGAGGAGCGGCACGCCCGCGACGTGATCGTCGTGGAAGTGCCCGATCAGCGCCACGTCGATCCGGTCGATGCCGAACTGGCGCTTCAGGGCTGGCAATCCGTGGAGAAGGACACGCCGGCGCGCGCGGTAGGAATAGGCGGGCCATTGCCAGTTCTTCTCGCCTGTCGGAACCGGGCGGAGGCCGAAGCCACCCTTGTAGCCATAGTCGATCGCGAGCGCCTTGCCGCCGTCGCTGATCAGATACCAGCTCGACGCCTCGGCAAGCGGTTCGACCCAGACATGGTCGGTGACCCGCTCGAGCGTGTCCTCGCCAATCAGCGGTAGAAGCTTTCTCTCCAGCGGCCGGCCGGCGCAGAGCGCCTCCAGCGACGTCTCCAATGCCGCAACGGCCGCATCCACCGTCTCGAGAATTGGCGTGCCGAGGCTCGGCATCAACGCGTCGTAGGCACCGCGGCGGAGTTCTCCCGCCGACCAGTAGGCGTTCACCGCGCCGCCGAGGTCGTTGTAGTCGTATTGCAGCGGCGCGATGCGCGCCATGCGGCCGGGCGAATGGATCGCTTCGCCCGAGAAGGCGATCCGGCGGCCCGAATCGGGCAGCGTCAGGGCATAGCCAGCGTGGTTTGGCGTGACGCCGGGAAGCGCGACCACCGTGACGGCGAGGCCGTCCACGTCGAGCGTCTCGTAGTCATGCGCCGGCAGCGCCGCGGTCGGTTCGATCGGGGCAAAGGTGTCCCAGACATTGTCATAAATGATGTAGGTCTTCCGCTCCCGGAAATGCTGCGCCGGATCGCTGAAGATCTCGAGTTCGCCCGCCGGCGCGAAAACCCGCATGCCCTGGCGGCCGGCGCGCGCAGCGCCAGCGGAATGGTCGCGGAAAAAGTGGGTGCAGAGCAGCGTGAAGGGCGGCCGGAAGCGGGCGGGCAAATCGTCAAGCCAATAGCCGGTCCCGGCGTTGATGAAGATCGTCCCACCGGGATGGCTCACCGCATAGACGTTGCAACTGTCGGAATAGAGTTCCACCCCGGGGATGATGGATCGCCACCCGGAGCTCTTGTCGTCCGCCACGAGATGCTCCCTCAATTGCCGCCCTCCTCACCAGGATCGTGCGGCTCGCGCATGACCGTCGCAATCGACACCTTGCTGGCTCGGGCAAGGCTCCGATGCCTGCACTTCATGCCTGTCATCGAGTGGGACACGCCCTTGGCTCCCAGTCAAGATACGCACCCGCCCCGCGCCCGATAGTCCGATTGTTTCCAATCGCATGGCGGGTGCCTCGGCTTTTCTGCAAGGTCATGGGCAGCGGGCGAGGCCCCCGGGAAGCTTCGCCGATGCGACGCGGATCAAACCGCTCTCACGTCGCAAACGCGACTCTCGGCCACAGGCGCTGACGGGAAAGAATCGACCGGAGAAAGAGTGTGGTACACCCCCGGAAAAGAGACGACTCATTGGAAGGATCAAAGCACGTGCCGGACCTGTCCCTGCCCCCCATCGACGCCCGTATCAACGAGATGGCAAACGCGCTGCGCTTCCTGGCTGCCGATGCGGTCGAGAAGGCGCAGACAGGACATCCCGGCATGCCGCTGGGCATGGCCGACATCGCCTCGGTCCTGTTCACCCGGCACCTGAAATACGATGCCGCCGTGCCGGATTGGCCGGACCGCGACCGGTTCGTCCTGTCGAACGGCCATGGCTCGATGCTCCTCTACGGACTGCTGCATCTCACCGGATACAAGGAGGTAACCCTCGACGCGCTGAAGCGCTATCGGACGAGTCGTTCGCCGACCGCCGCGCACCCCGAATATGGCCATTTGCCCGGGATCGAGACCACGACCGGGCCCCTCGGCCAGGGCATCGCCACCGCGGTCGGCATGGCGATCGCGGAGCGCCTGCTCGCTGCCGAATTCGGCTCCAAGCTGGTGGATCACCGGACCTGGGTCTTCGCCGGTGACGGCTGCCTGATGGAAGGCTTGAGCCAGGAAGCCATCTCCCTTGCCGGACACATGAAGCTGGCAAAGCTGACCGTCGTTTTCGACGACAATGGCACGACGATCGACGGTCCCACCGCGCTCGCCACATCGGACGATCAGCGCAAGCGCTTCGAGGCATCGAACTGGGAAACGATCGCGGTGGACGGTCACGACCCGCACGCCGTCGATCGCGCCTTCGCTCTGGCGCGCCAGTCAGACAAGCCAACGATGATCGCCGCCCGCACGCATATCGGCTATGGCGCGCCGACCAAGCAGGGCAAGTCGGTTGCCCATGGTTCGCCGCTCGGTGCCGACGAGATCAGCGGCATGCGCGAGAAGCTCGGCTGGCCGCACGCACCCTTCGACATTCCGGAGGACCTCCGCTCGGCCTGGCACGACGCCGGCAGCCGGGGCGCGGCCGCCCGTCATGACTGGGATGGGCGCCTCGCCGCGATCCCTGCCGAAAAGCGCGCCGAATTCGATCGCCGGATCTCCGGCGCCCTTCCCGCGGGCATCGAGGACGTCGTGAAACGCGCCGCCGATGAAACGGCCCGGGCGGCGGAAGCGATTCCGATCCGCAAGGGAAGCCAGGCAGCCATCGGTCTGCTCGCCAGCCACATGCCGGAACTCATCGGCGGCTCGGCCGACCTGACCGGGAGCGTGCTGACGCGACCGGCCGAACTCGCCCAGCTCGACACCGATTCATTCGTCGGCCGGCACCTGCCCTTTGGCATCCGCGAACATGGCATGGCCGCCGCCATGAACGGCATGGCGCTGCATGGTGGCTTCATCCCCTATGGCGGAACCTACTTCGTCTTCAGCGACTATGCGCGGCCCGCCATCCGCCTCGCGGCGCTGATGGGGATCAAGGTCATCTTCCTGTTCAGCCACGATTCGATCGGCGTCGGAGAGGATGGTGCCACGCACCAGCCGATCGAGCATCTGGCGTCGCTGCGGGCCATGCCGGGCATCCGGGTCTATCGCCCGGCAGACGCGGTGGAGGCGCTCGAATGCTGGTATGACGCGGTCGCCGACGCCGGCCCTTCGGTCATGGTCGTCGCGCGGCAGAAAGTCGTCCCGGTACGGACGACCCCGCGCGAGGACCTCCCCTCGCGGCGTGGCGGCTACGTCCTGTCCGAGGCGGACGGCCAACGACACGCCACCATCCTCGCCACCGGCTCGGAGGTGGAGATCGCCGTGGCTGCGCGGTCGATCCTGGCTGAGAGCGGTATCCACGCAGCGGTCGTTTCCATGCCCTCGGTCGAGGTGTTCGAGCGCCAACCGCAGGCATACCGGGACCAGGTGCTCGGCTCCGCGCCGCGCTACGTGATCGAGGCCGGTTCCTCCCACGGCTGGCACCGCTACACCGGCGACCGAGGCCGTGTCTTCGGCGTCGACACCTTCGGCTACTCGGGATCGGGACCGGAGCTCTATGCCGAAGTTGGACTGACGCCCCCCGCGATTGCCGAAGCCATCCTTGCCGACCTCAACGGCGTTGCGGTGCGACGTCCGCCAGGTTCGTGACGCACCAGATCCTGGCTCTTGTGTCGGACCATTGAACCCGGTTCGGCCCCGCTTCACAGACATGCCGACTGCGCCCAATTGTCCCGCCGGTTTTCGTCTTGTGATCGGAACCGTCGACCCCTTCTGCGCGTTTTCGATGCAAGCACAGGAGGAGTCGATTCAATGTCACTTTCGAAGATGCCGCGTCACAGAATCAGTGGATCAATGGCCCCGCGGCGTCCGGCCGCCAAGCCGCACCTCGTCTACAGTTCGGTTCGCAAGCCCGACGACAGGGACGCCCTGTTGACGGGCTCGACGCCGGGGACCGAGGACGACGTCATGGCACGGTTCCGCAGCCAGCAATCGCGGTTCGGCTTCGCCAGCAACGGCAACGCCGCAAACAGGCTTCCTGACCACTGATGGGGGTTAGCAGCCACCGCGAAACTGCTCTAACATCGGTTGCAATCATGGCGACTGATTTGGATGCGGTTGATGCGGCTGTTGTCCGGGCTTCTCAAGAAATTCATTCGTAACGGGCGCCTGCGGGTCTACGATTCCGCCGGCGCGGTGCATGACTTCGGTTCCGGCATCGACGGGCCGACGGTAACGATCCGGCTGCACGACAAGGCGCTCTCCCGCAAGCTGGCGCTCAACCCGGAACTCGTCGCTGCCGAAGCCTATATGGACGGCACGCTGACCTGCGAGGACGGCGCCACCGTCCACGACTTCCTCGAACTGTTTTCGGTCAATCGTTCCGGCCTCGCCTCGGCCGGCTCGCAGAAGCTCCTGCGACGCGCCTGGCGCGGCGTCAAACGCTGGCAGCAGGCCAACCCGCTCGGGGTCGCTGCGAAGAATGTCCGCCACCATTATGACCTGTCGACGGATCTCTTCCGGCTCTTCCTCGATGACGGACTGAACTATTCCTGCGCCTATTACCGCGATCCCGAGACGGACACGCTGGAGGATGCCCAGCAGGCCAAACTGGTCCACATCGCCGCCAAACTGCGCCTCGAACCCGGCATGCATGTCGCCGAGATCGGCTCCGGCTGGGGGTCGCTGGCGATCCACCTGGCGAGCCAGTGCGGGGCGAAGGTGACGGCGATCAACGTCTCGCCGGAACAGCTCGCCATCTCCCGCCAGCGGGTCGAAGCGGCCGGCGTCGCCGACCGCGTCACCTTCTTCGAGCGCGACTACCGGGACATCGAGGGGCGGTTCGACCGGGTGGTCTCGGTCGGCATGATGGAGCATGTCGGCACCGCCTATTTCGACACCTATTTCGCCAAGGTCCGCGACATGCTGACCGACGACGGCTTCGCGATGATCCATGCCATCGGCCGGATGACCCCGCCGGGGACGACCGGACCCTTCATCCGCAAATACATCTTTCCCGGCGGCTACGTGCCGGCGATGTCGGAGGTCTTCGCCTCCCTCGAGCGGGTCGGCCTGTGGGCCGCCGACAACGAGATCCTGCGGCTGCACTATTACTATACGATCCGGCACTGGCGGCAGCGCTTCGCGGCGAGGCGCGCGGAAGCGGCAAAGCTCTATGACGAGCGCTTCTGCCGGATGTGGGAGTTCTACCTGTCGGCCGTCGAACTCGGCTTCCTGCACGGCTCCAACATGGTGTTCCAGCTGCTGCTGTCGCGCCAGCGGGATGCCGTGCCGATCGTTCGCGACTATATCGTCGATGCCGAACGGGCCATGACGGACGCCCGAAGCACGGCCGCTCCCCAGGCCGCCGAATAAGGCGCGAGCGCAGGCGACGGCATCAGGAGACGAACGGTTCCGTGGGCCGAGATGCCCGCAGCGGCCCGGCGATGAGGACGGCCGCGCTCAGGCGGTGTCCTTCACCCCGCCTTTCGCCTTCTCCGTCGCGCCATCCTGCCTGCCGATATCGCGAATCCTGTTCTGCAGCGACAGATTGTCGAGCGCCCGCATCGGCAGGGAGATGAAGGCGGTGATTCGGGCATTGAGCATGCGGAAGGCTTCGCTGAAGGCGAAGGCGATTTCGGCCGGGGTGCCGGTGGCTTTGGCGGGATCCTCGATTCCCCAATGGGCGCTCATCGGCTGGCCGGGAAAGACCGGACAGGTCTCGGCCGCGTCGTCGCAGACCGTGAAGAGGAAATCCATCTTCGGCGCATCCGGCTGCATCAGTTCCTCCCACGACTTGGAGCGGAAGTTGCCAACGTCGAAATCGAGCTTCTCGAGGAGCTGGATGGCGTGGGGATTGACCTCGCCCTTCGGCTGGCTGCCGGCACTGAAGGCGCGGAAGCGGCCGGCGCCAGCCCGGTTGAGGATGGCCTCGGCGATGATCGACCGGGCCGAGTTGCCGGTGCAGAGGAACAGGACGTTCAGGGGTTCGTCGATTTCAGCCATCGGTGGTCTCGTCTTGCATTCGGGAGAGGCCCGCCGACCGCGACAGGTCGTCGATCAGCGGCGCGCAAAGTTCGGGTCGACCGCCGCAGCAGTCGTCGGTCAGAAAGGCGACCAGGGACCGGATCCGGTCGAGCTCGGCGCGATAGCGAATGATCCGCCCGTCTCGCGTCGACGACACGAGCCCGGCCCGCGAAAGCACCGACAGGTGGGTGGAGAGCGTGTTGTGGGGAACGTCGAGAAACCGCGCGATCTCGCCCGCGGGCAGTTCCGTATTCCCGGCCGCGACCAGTCGCCGGAAGATGTTCAGGCGGGTCGGCTGGGCGAGCGCCGCAAGCGCTTCGATCGCTGATTGATCGTCCATATGTCGAGACATACCGACATAATGCGACAGGTGTGTGACAGCCTGAATGGAACCGAAGTCGCCGGACGCGGTTACCGCCCCGATGAGCGCCGGGGACACATCGAAGATTTATGTCGTCTGGGTGGGCGAACCCACCCAGTCGTCAATGGCGGAAGGGCCGGATGTCGCCGTCCTTGCCGACGGGCTCTTCCTCGTGCGGACCGACCAGACCCAGTCGCAGCTCTATCACGCCGTCAAGCGGCGGCTGGCGCCGAAGCGGTTGCTGGTCGCCCGCGCCGACGGCCACCCGAAGTTCAAGGGGATGGAAGCCGGCGCGCTGAAATGGCTGCGCGCCGGCGGGTGATCGCCTGAGCCGGGGTCCGGCCGGTTGCTACTCGACCGTGATCGGGCGCGTGGCCAGCATCACCCCGTAGTCGCCGTTCCAGTAGCGGAGCGTGTAGGAACCGGGCTCCTTCGGCGCCTTGATCTTCACCGTCTGCCCGTCGTAGTCGCCGTTGGTCAGGCGGCCCGAACCAACCCGCTTGCCGTCCTCGGCATCGCCGGACATGACGTCGATCGAGTCGCGGCGGGCGCCGGGTCCGACCCATTCGACGGTGAACGCCTCGCCCGCCGGTACGACGTCCGGTGCCGAGATCGTCACCTCGGTGGCGACCACCACCAGCGGCGCGGAGGCCAGGACCTTGCGGCCATTGCCGTCCCAGTAGCGCAACTCGTAGGTCTTGGCGGCAATCGGGGCGATGAGGCTGACCGTCTGGCCGTCGTAGTCGCCATTGGTCAGGCGCATGGAATGCACGGCCTTGCCGTTGCCGTTGCTGGCATCCGCGTCGAAGATCTCGATCGCATCGCGATTGGAGCCCGGTCCCACCCAGGCGACCTCGAAGGTGCGGCCCATGTCGACCGACTCCGGCCCGGAAATCGAGACTTGGGTCGCCACCACCGTGATCGGCGCGGTGGCCAGAACCTCGCGGCCATCGCCGCTCCAATAGCGCAGCTGGAAGTCGCCCGGATCGTTGGGGGCCACCAGCTTGACGGTCCGGCCATCGAAATCACCGTTGCGCACGCGCTGCGAGACAACGACCTTGCCGTTGCCGTTGTTGCCCTCGGGGTCGAAGAGCTCGATGGCATCGCGGTTCGCGCCGGGGCCAACCCAGCTCACTTCGAACGTCCGCCCCATGTCGGCCGATTCCGGACCGGCGACCGAAACCGCGGTCGCAACCACGACGATCGGACTTGTGGCGAGAACCGCACGGCTGTCGCCGTTCCAGTAGCGAAGCTGATAGTCGCCGGGTTCGACGGGCGCCAGGAGCGTGACCGTGCGGGCATCGAAGTCGCCATTGACCAGCCGGGTCGAGGTAACGACCTTGCCGTTTCCGTTGTTGCCCTCGGGATCGTACAGCTCGATGGCATCGCGATTGGCGCCGGGGCCGACCCAGCTCACTTCGAACGTCCGCCCCATGTCGACCGATTCCGGACCCGAGACCGAAACATCGGCCTCCAGCACCTCGATCTCGCGACTGGCCAGAACCTTGCGGTCCTCGCCGTTCCAGTAGCGGAACTGATAGAAGCCAGGCTCTGTCGGCACGACGATCGACACGGTGCGATTCTCGAAATCGCCGTGGACCAGCCGGCTCCCGCGCACAACGGCGCCCTCGCCCTGCTTCGCCGCTGGATCGAACAGTTCGATGGCGTCGCGATTGCCACCGGGGCCTACCCACTCGACCGTGACGGTCGAGCCGATTTCGGCATTGGCCGGCGCCGACAGGGAAACCAGCGCATCGATGACCTCGATCGGCCGGGTGGCGATGACGTCGCGATTGTCATAGCGATATTGCAGCTCGTAGGCGCCTGGCGTGACCGGCGCGGTCATCCGGACCTGCCTGTTGTCGATATCGCCATGGATAACGCGCAGGCCGCGAAGGTTGCGGCCTTCGCCATTGTTGCCCGCCGGATCGACGAGATAGATGTAGTCGCGGCGTTCGCCGGGTCCGTCCCACGTGACGGTGAGGGGCTTGCCGATCTCGATCGTGTCCGGCGCGTCGAGGCTCGCCTCGGGCAACTCGGCGACCTCTTCCGGCTCTTCGACCGGAGGCGGCGGCGGCTCGACGACCTCGGCGACCGTCTCGGTCAGCGCATCGCTGAGCGCCTCGGCATTGTCGGCCTGGATGTATTTGCCGCCGGTCTCCTCGGCGAGGCAGGCGACCTGACGCCCCTCCTCCGCCGACAGGCCGAAGCCGACGACATGGGCGGTGAAATCGATACCACTGGTCTCAAGCTGGCGGGCGAGCGCACAGGGGTCGGCGTTGCAGGTCTCGAGCCCGTCGGTGATCAGGATGACGGTGGCCTTCTCCTCGGTATACTTGAGGATCTCCGCCGCCTGGCCGACCGCCTGGCTGAGAGGCGTCTTGCCCTTCGGGCTGATGGCATTGGCGGTGTCGACGATGCTGGCGGCTGAGCCGGGCGCCGGCGGGATCATCAATTCGATGTCCGAGCAGTTGCCCTTCTCGCGATGGCCATAGGCGAGCAGGCCGAGTTCCAGGTCGGCCGGGATCGTCGAAAGCACGCTGCCCAGCACCTCGCGCGCGATGCTGATCTTCGCCGTGCCGTCGATCTGGCCCCACATCGAGCCAGACCCGTCGAGAACGATGATGGCGCGCTCGGCAGCGGACGCGGTTGCAGCACCGAGCGTCAGCGCCAGAAAGACCATCATGCGAGACAGGATATGCATCGGGCACCCTCCGTTTTGCCGCCGGCAGGGTAGCCCGCAGGCCCCCGATTGCAAGGCATGATTGGGGGGAGGCCGCGCCGGCTGCGTTGGGGCTAGACGCGGCTCTCGAGGCTCGTCGCCAGCATTTCGAGCCGGGGTTGGGGGATTTTGCCGATCACCATGTAGCCGATGCCACCGACGGTCCAGAACCCGACGTTGAAGCCGTCACGCTCCTCGAAGGCGAGCGGCGCGTCGGGCTTGCCATTGGCGATGATGCAGAAGGCGACCGGCCCGGCCTCGGGCGACAGGTAGGCGATCTGGGCGAGCGGCAGCCCGCGGAAATCGAGCAGTTCGGTGCGCTTCAGCGTCATCCCCGGCAACGCCACGCTATCCGGCGTCAGCGCAATGGCGAGGCGCTCGCCGGCGGCGGCGAGTTCCGTGCGGCGGAGATCGGGATCGTCGGGGATGATGGCCAGCGTCTCGTCCGTATAGAGCGCCAGATACTCGGCCACCGCCTCGCGCCAGCTTGCCGGCGGGCCGTGCACCACCTGGACCTCGGGCGGGAGGGCGAAGCGGGCGATGCCGAAGCCGGCGGCGACGCCGGCGACGATGAGGACAAGCGCCGCCGCGATGGCGAGAAGGGGATTTGCGGTCCGGCGCGCCGGCTGCGGCCGTGGCTCGGCCGCGGCGAGCAGCGCCGCCAGCCGGTCATGCGGCGCGTCGTCGAGCAGGCGGTCGAAAGCCGCCGCGTCGGGCCGGCCTGCGGCGAGGCGATCGCGACGCGCCCGCAGCGACGCGTCCGCCGCCAACCGCGCCTCCAGCGCGTGCCGGGCGTCCGCGTCGAGTTCGCCGTCGAGATAGCCTGTGAGCTCGACATCGATCGGCAGTGGGGTCTCGGGCGTACTCATGATGTCACCCGCCTGACCTGCGGGTTGCTTTCGGGGTTCGACAGTTTCGCGCGCGCCGCCGCCAGTCGGCTCATCACCGTGCCGATCGGCACGTCCAGCGTCTCGGCGGCTTCGCGGTAGGTAAAGCCTTCGACATAGACGAGAAAAACCGTTTCCCGCTGCGCCTCGGGCAGCGCCTGCACCTGGTTCAACACCTGAGCCGCCGAAATATTCGCTTCGATCGCCCGGGCGCCGTCGAAAACGAGAACCGATTCGGCGTCGACCAGCCCCTCGCCACGCCGATAGCGGGCCGCCCGCAGCTCGTTCAGCCACGTCCGGTGCAGGATCGTCATCAACCAGCGGTCGAGCCGGGTTCCCGGCGTGAACTGATGGGCGCGCTCCAGCGCCCTCAGGCAGGTCGCCTGGACAAGGTCCTCGGCCATGTCGCGGCTGCCGGACAGCACAAGCCCATAGCGCCACAGACGGGCAAGGTGATCGCCGAGCCCCTGCTTCACGGCATCGTGAGGACTTTTGCTCATGGCGCTGTGAATAGAATGGCCGGGGCCGGTGTTTGCATGTCGCAGTCTAGACGAAGACCAGTCTGTGGACGCAACCCCTTTTCACGAGGAGACGAACGCATGAAACCGAACAGAATCTTCGCCCGCGTTGGAACCACCATCGCGGCACTCGGCATTGCCGGCATGATTGCAACCGGCGCATCCCTCGCCGCCAGCAGCGGCGGCAGCGACAATGACGACGAGGTGAAGTGCAACGAGGGCTGGGTCTACGACAAGGCGAAGCAGATGTGCGTCCGCAAGGACGCGGCGCTCGACAGCGACCTCTACGCGCAGGGACGCGCCCTCGCGGTCGCCGGCGAATATGAACGCGCCCTCGATCTCCTGACCTCGGTTCGCAACCAGGACGACGCGATGGTGCTGACGATGATCGGCTATTCGAAGCGCAAGATGGGCGCCGTCGACGAAGGCATCGGCTACTACAAGAAGGCCCTGGTCATCGAGCCCGACAATGTCCTGACCCGCGAATATCTCGGCGAGGGCTACGTGATGATGGGACGCTTCGACCTCGCCGAGGGCGAACTCGAGCGGATCGCATCGATCTGCGGCACCGAATGCGACGCATACCAGGACCTGAAGGCGGCGATCGCCGGCGATCCGGACTGGTAGGCCGCCACGCGGCGCGAAACTGATTGGCGGGAAGAGAAGCAACTGGACGGGGAAGGCGAAGCCGGGGGTCGACGGCTCACCTTCCCCGCCAGATGTTGCTGACTACGCAAGAACCTGAAGGTCAGCGTAGCCACCCTGTCGCAAAGGGCCTGCCAAGCCGCCCGACCCCATGACTGGTGGTGGGCCAGACTTGAATCACAATCTATTGAAATTGTTAGGATTCTGGTAACCAGCCGTGCGACGCAATTTGCGAAAATCTTTCGCAAATTGCAAAGACCGGCATGGGAGGCTAGCCGCGTGCCGGTCGCGGATCGCTGGCCAGCCAGTGATCGAGAAAAGCCTCGAGAAACCGCGTCGTCTTCCAGTCATGGAGGGCACGGCCGGCAAAATGCTCGGCGGCCTCCTGCGCACCCGGTTGCGGCGCGCGCTCGCTTGTCCGCAACGTCCAGCGACCGACCATCGCGTTGGTCAGTTCGATGTGGAACTGGATGGCGAAGGCCGACGGACCATAGGAAAAGGCCTGGTTGCGGAACTTCTCGCCTTCGGCGAGCAGCACGGCGCCATCCGGAAGATCGAAGCCCTCGCGGTGGAAATGATGGACCCGGTCGGGCCACTCCATCAGCCGACGGCCGGCCTCGGTCGGCCAGATCGGATAATACCCGACCTCGACGCTGCCATCCTCGCGAGCGGTCACCGCGGCGCCGAGATGCCGCGCCAGCATCTGCGCGCCAAGGCACAAGCCAAGGAAGGGCGCTCCCTCGCGTAGCGGCACGTCGACCCAGTCGGTTTCCTGTTGAATGAAATCGTCGGGATCATTGGCGCTCATCGGCCCGCCGAAGATCACCGCGCCAGCGTAATCCGCCAGCGAATCGGGCAGGGGATCGCCGAAGCGCGGGCGACGGATATCGAGGCGGTAGCCGCGCTCCGCCAGCCGCAGGCCGACCCGGCCCGGCGTCGAGTGCTCCTGGTGGAGGACAACGAGAATCCGTGAGCGATCAGCCGGCGTCATCGGCACGCGCGGCCTGCTTGAGCCTGATGCGGGCCTGCGACGAAACGCCGAGAAGCTCCGCGGCCCGCCACACGAGATTGTCCTCGAACTCATGGACGTCGCCATCGGCGAAGACCAGTTCCCACATCATAGCGACGATGCGTTCACGGTCCTTTTCGTCGAGCTGGCGCTTGAGCACGCTGGTGAAGCCATAGAGATCAACGGCTTCCTTGTCGGCGACTTCCGCCGCGGCCACCAGCTCGTCGACATCGGCGTCGTCGAGTTCGAAGCGCCGCTTGAGGAGGTCGCGCAGCGTGGCCTTCTCTTCGTCGGAAACCTCGCCATCGATGGCGATGACATGGAACAGCAGCGCAGCAGCGGCGAGACGACAGCGGTCCTCGCCGACGTCCTCGGTCTGCTTGTCGCCAGTGAGATCGGCCAGGAACTGCTTGAAAGCGGATATCATTCGGATTTGTCCTTCACCCGGCGGACAATAGCCCGTCGAGCCGTTGGAGGACCAGACACCCAAAACGAAACCGCCGGCCAGTGGCCGGCGGTCTCATTCAGGATTTTTTTCAAAATAAAACGCAGAACTTTTAGAATCTTTCGCCCGGACATAAAAGCCGGACCGATAACTTGAGACTAGATCTATCAGTACAACTAGGTTCCCCAACTCCCCGCAAATCCCCTAATCAGGGGCCGCCGACGGTGCGCCTTCCAAAGCAGGTTGCGAATCACCGCCTGCATTCGAATCTACAAAAGGCATCCCCGACCGACAAGCGGAAAATCCCTCCGTCTTTTCAACTGGTAGACGCGGGCGGCCTCGCGGCCGGCTCCCTCACATCTTCTCGGCGATACAGAAGCCGCCGCCCTGGTTGAGATCGACCCGATCGTCGCCGGACTTGCCGTCATCCGCCGCCAGCACCGCCTCGGCAAAATCCTCCGACCGGTCCTGCGGCTTGTAGCCAAGGCGCAACGCATTGCTGTTGTCCCACCAGGCACGGTCATTGTCCGACATCCCGAAGACGATCTCATGACGGATATCCGGATGCTCCAGCCCGATCCCGATGAGCTGGACGAGATCGCGGGGACTGAGCCAGATCGCCAGGCGACGACGGTCGAGTGGCTTCTCGCCGACATTGCCGATCCGGATGCTGAGCACCTCGGCCCCATACTTGTAGGCATGGAGCGCGGCCAGCGCCTCGCCGAAGGCCTTGCTCAGGCCGTAGCGGGTATCGGGACGGACCGGTGCGTCAATACCGATGGTCTGCGAGCGCGGGTAGAAACCGACGGCATGATTGCTTGACGCGAAGATGATGCGCTTGACGCGCTCAAGGCGGGCCGCCTCGAACAGGTTGTTGCAGCCGACGATATTGGCGGCCTGGATCGTCTCCCAGTCGGCCTCCACCGAGTAGCCGCCGAGATGGACGATGCCATCGACGCCGGCAACGGCTTTCCGCAGCGCTGGCAGATCGCCGAGATCCGCCTCGACGACTTCCTCGCCATCGACCGGGTCGGGCACCGGCAGGCGGTCGGAAAGCCTGAGCCGATAGTCGGCGCGCAGCAGCGGCCTGATGAGGGTGGCGACTCCGCCGGATGCGCCGGTGATCAGGATGCGCTTCATGCCGATTTCACTCCTCCCGGCCGCGCCGACCGCAATCCCGACCTAGATGCACGTCGATATTGTCCAGCGCGGCGACTGTGTTATGGTGATTGAAGTTGTACGACAACTTCAAGGACAGGGACCAACACCTGCCACAAGTCGTATGGCCTGATCAATGGGAGGAAAGCCATGACCCTACACAGCCTGAACCTGACTGGCGCCGCAGCGCGATTCCTTGGTGGAATTGCCGGCGCCACAATGATCGCCGGTCTCGCGTCCGCACCCGCCTTCGGCCTCGAGATCAAGTCGAGCGACGTCCATCCGCCGGATTATCCGACCGTGGCCGCAGTCGACTACATGGGCGAGCTTCTCGACAAATGGACGAATGGCCGCCTGACGGTGAACATCTTCCATTCGATGCAGCTTGGTGGCGAGAAGGAAGCTCTCGAGCAGGTCCAGCTCGGCGCACTTGAGATGACCCGCGTCTCGGTCGGCGTCGTCGGCCCGATCGTCGCGGATTTCAACGCGTTCAACCTGCCGTATTTCTTCCGCAGCCGCGAACACATGTTCAACGTGGTCGACGGCGAGATCGGCGAGGAGCTGCTTCAGAAGCTCGCCGAGGGCGGGCTGATCGGCCTCGGCTACATGGATGCCGGATCGCGGTCCTTCTACAACACCGTCCATCCCGTGCGGACCGTCGAGGACCTCAAGGGCCTGAAACTGCGCGTCATGCAGAACGACATCTTCGTCGAGATGGTCAACGCGCTGGGCGGCAACGGCCTGCCGATCGCCTATAACGAACTGATCCCGGCGATGCAGACCGGCGTCGTCGACGGCGCGGAGAACAACCCGCCGTCCTACGAATCCGGCAAGCATTACGAGATCGCCGGCTTCTATTCCCTGACAGAGCATCTGATGGTTCCCGAGATCCTCGTCTTCTCGAAGACCGTCTGGGATACGCTGACGCCCGTCGACCAGCAGCTCATCCGCAACGCCTCCGTGCTTGCCATCCAGAAGGAGCGCGAGCTGTGGAAGGCGCGCGAGCAGAAGTCGCTGGACGCGCTGGCGGCGGCCGGGATCGAGGTCATCACCGACATCGACAAGGGGCCGTTCATCGAGGCCACGGCGCCGGTGCGTGAAAAATACGGCTCGGACTTCGCCGATATCCTGAAGCGCGCCGAAGCGGTGGGCGGCTAGGCCTCCCGACCTCTGAACCGGCCCGGCTCGACCGGGCCGGGATTCCCGACGATTTGCCGATCCCCGGGATCGGCCAAGACTGAGGGTCGTCCGCTCCGACACGGGGGCGGGCGGCCGCTTCGTCCCACACGAGAGGCAGGGGATGCGGGCTTCCTACATTCGCGTGATGGATCGCCTCCAATGGCTGTGCGTCGCCTGGTGCAGTCTGGCGATCGTGGCGATGACGTTGATGATCTTCACCGGCGTGGTGATGCGCTATGTCTTCGAGACCGGCGCGCGGTTCGCCGAGCCGATGTCGATCTTCTTCGCGGTCCAGCTGGCGATGTACGGCGCCGCGGCCTGCTATCGCACCAACGCCCATCTCCGGCTGATGGTGGTGGTGAACCTGCTTCCCGAAAGACTCGGCTATCTCGTCGACCATCTGGTGCAACTCATGCTCGGCGCGGTCGCCGTCGCGATGATCTACTACGGCACCAGCCTCGCCCGGACGACATGGTTCCAGGCCTATCCGGAGTTCGAATACATCCGGGTCGGCACGGTCTATGCCGCGATCCCGATCAGCGGCGTCATCTTCCTGCTCTTCGTCATCGAACGATTCCTGTTCGGCCAGCAGGGGCTCGACGCGGAGGCGGAGGAACTGAAGCGCGCCATCGCGCAGACCGAAATCGAACAAGCACGCGAATCGGCGGACTAGATCATGGGCGGACCCTTCGGACCGGTTATTCTCCTCGGCAGCCTGCTTGTGATGCTGCTGCTCGGCGTTCCCGTCGCCTATGCCCTCGGCATCGCCGCGCTGCTGGCGGCGCTGTGGAGCGGTATCCCGCTCGAAGCGATCTTCCTCAAGGTTTCCGACGGCGTCGACGAATTCACGCTGCTCGCCATCCCCTTCTTCGTCTTCGCCGGCGTGCTGATGGCGGAAGGCGGCATGGCGCGGCGGCTGGTCGCCTTCGCCAACATCTTCGTCGGCTTCATGCGCGGCGGGCTGGCGATGGTCAACATCCTTGCCTCGATGTTCTTCGGCGGTATTTCCGGCTCGGCCGTCGCCGACACCTCGTCAATCGGATCGATCATGATCCCGATGATGCGGAAGCAGGGCTACCCGGACCATTTCTCGGTCAACATTACCATCACGTCGTCGACGCAGGGCATCATCATCCCGCCGAGCCACAATGCGATCATCTATGCCTTCGCCACCGGCGGCACCGTCTCGATCATCCAGCTTTTCCTCGCAGGTATCATCCCCGGCATCATGATCGGCCTCGCCCTGATGGTGCTTGCCTACATCGTCGCGAAGAAGAACAACTATCCCAAGGGCGAAGCGGTGACGATGCGCCAGGCGCTGCGCATCACCTGGGAGGCGCTGGCCGGGCTGCTGACCGTGGTCATCATCGTCGGCGGCGTGGTCGGCGGCGTCTTCACCCCGACCGAATCCGCCGCGGTCGCCGTGGTCTGGGCCTTCTTCGTCACCATGTTCATCTACCGCGACCTCGAATGGGGCGCCCTGCCCGCCGTGCTGGCGGCCAGCGTTCGCACGGTGGCGATGGTGATGATCGTCATCGGCTTCGCCGCCAGCTTCGGCTACATGCTGACGCTGATGCAGGTGCCGGCCAAGGTCACGCAACTGCTGTTGTCGATGTCCGACAACAAGTATGCGCTGCTGTTGATGATCAACGTCATGCTGCTGGTGCTCGGCACCTTCATGGACATGGCGCCGCTGATCCTCATCTGTACGCCGATCCTGCTGCCGGTGATCAAGGCGATTGGCGTCGATCCCGTGCATTTCGGAATCGTCATGATGCTCAACCTCGGCATCGGCCTGGTGACGCCGCCGGTCGGCACCGTTCTCTTCGTCGGTTGCGCGATCGGCAAGATACCGATCGAGAAGGCGTCGCGGCATTTGTGGCCATTCTGGATCGCCATGCTGGTGGTTCTGATGCTTGTGACCTATTTTCCGGTCTTCTCGCTCTGGATCCCAAGCCTGAAATATCCGGGAATATCGTTTTGACCGAACCACGCGCGGCCCGACCGGGGCGCAATCGCTCGCAGCCGAACCTGACCAGTACGCTGACCACTCGCCTGACGAAGCAGATCGTCGCCGGCAAGCTGCCGCCACGCACCCGGCTGCCGACCGAGCGCGCCCTGATGGAGGCCTATGGCGTCAGTCGCACCGTGGTCCGCGAGGCGATCGCCGCGCTGCGCGCCGAAGGGCTGGTCGAAACCCGCCAGGGCTCCGGCGCCTTTGTCGCCGCCGAGGCGCGCAGCCGCCCGTTCCGCATCGACCCGCAGGGACTCGATTCGATCGGCCAGGTGCTGGACGTGATGGAGTTGCGGCTCTGCGTCGAAGTCGAGGCCGCCGGCATCGCCGCCGAGCGACGCTCGAAGGCCGATATCACCCGCATGACGCGGATCAACCGGGCGATGGCCCGCGAGATCGCCAAGGGCGACCCGGCGAGCGATCTCGACTTCGATCTCCATGCGGCGATCGGAGCGGCGACCGGCAACCTCTACTTTTCGTCGTTTCTCGATTTCATCGGGCGGATCATCATCCCGCGGCGAACCGTGCTGATCGACGACCATAGCGCCAGCGACCTCGCGCCGTATCTGGCCGGCATCCATAAGGAACACGAAGCGCTGATCGCCGCCATCGCCGATGGCGACTCCGAGGCGGCGCGCGGCGCCATGCGCACCCACCTCGTCCAGGGCCGCGAGCGGTATCGCCGTCTGGTCGGCGGGGATTCCGGGAAAGGCTGAGCCTCCCCGGTTGAAGCCTCCCCTCTACTTCGCGATACGCCTGACGTCGGCAGCGGTCAACGGCGCGGGACGATCGGTGGTCGAGCGAACCTTGACGAAGCTGCGGTCGGCGGCGGAGACCAGCACCGATTCCATGATGTCGACGACATGCGCCGCAAGCCGCCCCGAGCAGCGCGGCTCGCGGCCCTTGTTGGCGGCGTCGATCAGGTCGGCGACGCCGAGCATCCGGTAGTTGGACCGCTTCGGCGTTCCGGGCCGGCCTTCCCAGTTGCCGGCACCGAAGGCAACCGACGCGGTATCTGTCTCGACGTAGTCGCCGTCGCCATCCGAGCAGGAGACGATGCCGCCGAAGAAGTTCGGGTCGGGCACCAGCATGCTGCCCTTCGTGCCGTATAGCTCGATCGGATTGGCGTGACCGTGCTTCCACACGTCCCAGCTGGTGCCGATGGTGACCTGGGCACCGGAGCGGAATTCGAGGACGCCGTTGATCGTCGTTGGCGTCGTCACCTTGATCTGCTTGCCCTTCATCGGCCCTTCGGCCGACACGGTGCGGGTGGGGAAGCTCTTCTTGGCCATCGCCGCCACGGTCTTGACCGGACCGAGCAGGTTGACGAGCGCGGTGAGATAATAGGGGCCGATATCGAACATCGGACCGGCGCCCGGCTTGAAGAAGAAGCCGGGATTGGGATGCCAGTGCTCCATGCCATGGCTGAGCACATGGGCCGAACCGCCAACGACCTCGCCGATCGTGCCCTTGTCGATCAGCTTGCGCGCCGTCTGCCCGCCACCGCCGAGAAACGTATCCGGCGCAGCGCCGATCTTGAGGCCACGCTTGTCGGCCTCGGTGACCAGCTTCTTCGCCGTCTTGTAGGTCAGCGCCAGCGGCTTCTCGGAATAGACATGCTTGCCGGCGGTGAGCGCTTCAAGGCTGACCGCGTAATGGGCGTCGGGGACCGTCAGGTTGATGACGGCATCGATGCCCGCGTCGGCGAGCATCTCGTCAACCGACAGCGCCCGCACCGAAAACTGTTCGGCCTTGGCCTTGGCATAGGCCGGCGCGATATCGGCGCAGGCGACGATCTCGACACCCTTGAACAGCGGTGCGAGTTTGAAATAGGTGTCCGAAATCACTCCGCATCCGATGATGCCGATCGCCGCGCGTCGCGCCATGTCCCGCCCCTGTTACTTGCCGGTGAGACCGGTGAGGAATTTGAAGGAGCTCTCGGCAAAGTCGCGCCAGTCCGACGGCGCGTCATGCTCGAGAACCAGAAGATTGGTGCCGGCGGACTGAATGGTCGGCCACACCGCCGGCCAGTCGATGATGCCCGCGCCGACATTGGTCCAGCCATCGTCCTCGGTCACGCCCTCGGGCGCCACATCCTTGATGTGGAAGGCGACGATCTTGCCGAGGAATTTGTTGAGCTCGGTCGGGATGTCGCAATCGCCGCGCAGAATCCAGCCGAGATCCGGCTCCCAGAGGACGTCCGCGCCGGCAAGCAGATGCTCGATCGGCCGCGACCCGTCGCTGAGGGTCACATACTCGAAGGCGTGATTGTGCCAGGCGAGTTTCAGACCGGCCTCGCCAAGGGCGGCGGCATGCTCCTGAAGCTTCTGGCCGAGCGCTTTCCAGCCGTCGGCATCGTTGGACCGCTGGTCCTGCGGCACCGCCGGCACGATGACCGTCTCGAGGCCGAGGATCTTCGCCGTCCCGACCACCGCAGTGCGGTCCGCGTCGAGGTCCGCCAGACCGATATGGGCGGTC
Source organism: Bauldia litoralis (assembly GCF_900104485.1). Lineage (GTDB taxonomy): Bacteria > Pseudomonadota > Alphaproteobacteria > Rhizobiales > Kaistiaceae > Bauldia > Bauldia litoralis. Next base: position 551,527 of record NZ_FMXQ01000001.1, read on the forward strand.
GGACAGGCGAGCCCGGCGGCGTCAAGCATCTTGCGGAAGCCGGCGGGGTCGTCGCCATAGGCGCCGCGATAGGGCTCGACCGCGTCGAAGCCGAGCTCCGCGAGGAAAGCGAGCTGGGCATCGACGGGAGGAAAATTGCGCGCACTGTAAAGCTGGAACGAAATCCGATAATTCGTCATCGTCAGTCCGATCTGTTGAACGATTTTTGCTAGAGTCGAGCGCCGGTCGCGGCGTCGAAGACGGATGCGTGGTCGGGGAAGAAATGCCCGGTGACGGTTTCGCCGACCTTGTAGTCGTCGTCCGGCCCGATGCGCACCGATACCGTATCCGCGCCGACCGAGCCCCACAGGAGGCTGTCGGCGCCCATCGGATCGACCAGAGACACCTCGATCCTGAAAATGCCGGAATTGGCTTCGCTCGAGGCGAGCTCGACCTGTTCCGGACGCACCCCGAGCACCGCCGGACGGCCTTCACCGGGAACGTCGATGAAATCGTAACCGGCGAGAACGACCTCCGATCCGTCGGGGAGGCGCAAGGCCGGCGCGCCCTTGCCGCCGACCAGCGTCCCTTCGATGAAGTTCATCGCTGGCGAACCGACAAAGCCGGCGACAAAACGATTGACCGGCCGGCGATAGATCTCCTTCGGCGGCGCCAATTGCTGAATGACCCCGCCATGCATGACCGCGACGCGATCGGCGAGAGTCAGTGCCTCGATCTGGTCGTGGGTGACATAGATCATCGTCGAATTGAGCTTGTGGTGGAGCTTCTTCAACTCGACACGAAGCTCGGTGCGCAGCTTGGCGTCGAGGTTGGACAGCGGCTCGTCGAACAGGAAGACATTGACGTCGCGGACCAGAGCACGACCGATGGCGACGCGCTGGCGCTGGCCGCCGCTGAGCTGCGACGGACGCCGCTTCAGCAGCGACTCGATCTGCAACAAGCTGGCCGCGCCGTCGATGCGCCGCTTGATCTCGTCCTTGGGAACCCGCGCCACCTTCAGACCGAAGGACAGATTGCCCTCGACCGTCATCCGCGGATAGAGCGCATAGGACTGGAACACCATGCCGATGTGGCGGTCCTTCGGCTCCTTCCAGGTGACATTGTCGCCGGCGATCCAGATCTCGCCATCGGTGATGTCGAGCAGACCGGCGACCGAATTGAGCAACGTCGACTTGCCGCAACCCGAAGGACCGAGCAGGACGATGAACTCGCCCTCCTCGACTTCGAGATTGAGTTTTTCGAGGACCTTCAGATGACCGAAGGTAACGTCGAGATCGCGAACCGATACGCTTGCCACCGCTCTAACCCTTGACCGCGCCGGCGGCGATGCCGCGGACGAACAGTTTGCCCGAAATGAAGTAGACGATGAGCGGCACGGCGCCGGTCAAGATCGTCGCCGCCATGTTGACGTTGTATTCCTTCACGCCCTGGACGGAATTGACGATGTTGTTCAGCTGAACCGTCATCGGATAGAGGTCCGGCTTCGTGTAGACGACGCCGAACAGGAAGTCGTTCCAGATCCCGGTCACCTGCAGAATGATGGCGACGACGAAGATTGGCAGCGACATCGGCACCATGATCCGCAGGTAGATGCCCCAGAATCCCGCGCCATCGACCCGCGCCGCCTTGAACAATTCCTGGGGCAGCGAGGTGAAATAGTTGCGGAACAGAAGAGTGAGAATCGGCATGCCGAAGATAGTGTGGACCATGACCAGGCCGGTCAGCGAACCGTAGAGGCCAAGTTCGCGCAGCAGGATGACGATCGGATAGAGCATCACCTGATACGGAATGAAGGCGCCGAAGATCAGGATGGTGAAGAAGACATCGGCGCCCTTGAAACGCCAGTTGGCCAGCGCATAGCCGTTGATCGAGGCGATAATGATCGACAGGATGACCGACGGAATGAGGATGCGCACCGAGTTCCAGAAGCCACGGCTGAGGCCCTCGCAATTGAGCCCTGTGCAGGCTTCGGCCCAGGCCTTCACCCATGGCTCGAAGGTGATCTCGATCGGCGGAGCGAAGACATTGCCGACGCGGATCTCGGGCATGCCCTTCAGCGACGTGACGACCATCACGTAGAGCGGCAGCAGGTAGTAGAGCGCGACGACGATCAGCGTGCCGTAGATGATGATGTTGCGCCGCGAGAAGCGTCGCTTGGGACGCGGCCCACGCGGTCCGGCAGACGCGCCGGACCTTTCGTTGATGACATCGGCCGAGGCGACGGCGACGGAGAGCGTTGCGGGATTGTTCACGTCGGACGCCTCTTGCCACCGAATTCGAGATAGGCCCAGGGGATGATGACGACGAGCACCGCGAGCAGCATCATCGTCGACCCGGCAAAGCCCTGGGCGAGGTTCTGGCCGAGGAACATCTTGTCGTAGACGTATTTGGCCGGCACCTCGGACGCGATCCCCGGTCCGCCGCTGGTCTGGGCGACCACCAGGTCGTAGACGCGCACGATGCCCGAGGCGATGATCACCAGCGTGGTGATGAAGACCGGCCGCATCATCGGAATGACGATGAAGATGTAGGTTCGCCACATCGGAATGCCATCGACCCGGGCGGCCTTCCAGATATCCTCGTCAATGCCGCGCAGCCCGGCGAGCATCAGGCACATGATCAGCCCCGTGCCCTGCCATAGCCCGGCGATCAGCAGGCCGTAGATGACGATATCGGCATTGTAGAGCGGGTCGAAGGCGAAGCTCTCCCAGCCCAGCGAACGGACAATGTGCTGAATGCCGAAATCCGGATTGAGCACCCATTGCCAGACCAGGCCGGTGACGATGAAGGAGAGCGCGAAGGGATAGAGCAGGATCGTGCGAAACGTGTTCTCGAACCGGATCTTCTGGTCGAGCAAGGCCGCCAGCACGAAGCCGATGACCAGCGAGAAGATCAGCGACAGCGTGCCGTAAATCAGCAGATTCTCGATCGAGATCAGCCAGCGGTTTGTCGCCCACAGCCGCTCATACTGCTCCAGACCGACAAAGTTCAGCCGCGGCAGCAGCTTGGAGTCGGTGAAGGAATAGACGACCGTCCAGACGGTGCCGCCGACAAACACGACCAGGGCCGTGGCGATCATCGGCAAGGCGGCGATCTTGGCGCTCAGATTTCGGAAGAGCCGGCTTCCAGCAGGTCTCGACACGCCCAGCCCCTTATGCGACGCGGGAAATATGGGGAAGTCGCCCGGCGACCCCTCTTTCGGGGGCCGCCGGACAGCTTCGTGAACCAGCGCTTAGTCGGCGTTGGCGATGATTTCCGCGTAACGCGCCTGGGCGTCTTCCGCAGTGATGCTGTCATCACTCCAGAATTCGGTCATCAGATCCTCGATCTGGCCCGTCGTGTCGGGCGAGAGGGTCTGGTTGCCATCGGGCAGGATGTTGCCGTCGGCGAGGATCGCGAGACCCTTCTTCATGCAGTCGTTGGCGGCGGCCAGATCGACGTCGCCACGAACCGGGAGCGAGCCCTTCTTCAGGTTGAAGTTGACCTGGACCGGCTTCGACAGCATCAGCGAAGCAAGCTCCAGCTGGGCCTTGGTCTTCTCCGGATCGTCAAGCTTCGGGAAGTAGAAGGCGTCACCACCGGTCGAAATCACCTGGTTGACGCCGAGACCCGGAAGGCACTCGTAGTCTTCACCGGCCACCTGGCCGGCAACCTGGAATTCGCCCTGCGCCCAGTCACCCATGATCTGTCCGCCGGCCTTGCCGGTGATGACGAGATTGGTGGCCTGGTTCCAGTCCTGGACGTTCGAGTTCTTGCGGAACTCGCGCGCGGCCGCGGCGGCGTTGAAGACCTTGGCCATTTCCGGACCGGCTGCCGCATCGCCATCCTTGTCGACGTTGATCTTCGTCCACAGGTCGATCCCGCCAAGGGCGACGGTGATCACGCCGAAGGCGCCCGAGGCCTGCCAGGCCTGATTGCCCATCGCCAGCGGAATCTTGCCAGCCGCCTGGAGCGCCGGAGCGGCCGCGACGAACTCATCCCAGTTGGTCGGTACATCGACGCCGGCATCCTCGAACGCCTGGCGGCTCAGCCACAGCCACTGCCATGAATGGATGTTGACCGGCACGCAGTAGATACGGCCGTCGAGCGTGCAGCTGTCGAGCAGCGAGGACGGATGGACAACATCGCGCCAGCCTTCCTTCTCGGCGAGTTCCGTAAGGTCCTGCATCAGGCCGGCCTCGACCAGTTCCTCGGCCTGACGGCCGTGGTTGAACTGGGTGGCGCACATCGGATCGCCGCCGGTGATGCGGCCGATCATGATCGGGCGGGCGACGCCACCGGAACCGGCGATCGCGCCATCGACCCACTTGTTGCCGGTCGCATCGAAAGCCTTGGCGAATTCAGCCACGGCAGCGGCTTCGCCGCCGGACGTCCACCAGTGCGTGACCTCGCATTCGGTCGCCATTGCGCTCCCGGCCATCAGCGCGCTGAAAGCCATGGTTCCGAGCAACTTTTTCGTAAAAGTCTTCATTCCGTTCCTCCCTTTGGCAAAAGCACAAGCGCTTATTGCACTGCAACATCAGATCACAGGAACATCCTCCCAGATGCGCGATCCTGTAATCGTTTACATCGACATTATGGGAAGTAGAAAAGATGTCAACTCCCCAACTCACTTTCTCCACCGCAAGGTGAAAACGTTTACATCAATTTTAGCCTCGTGCAAACTGATGTCAACGCGGACCGCGGAAAATGATATACGGGGCGCCGGTCCCGGTGCGTCGCGCCGGGAAAAGACAGGGATTTTCACGCTCGCCATGGCAAGGTCCGACGGCACGCAGCCCCGCGGGGCGACCCGACGCGCGACGATTCTCGACGTCGCCAGGCGCGCCAGCGTATCGACGGCGACCGTCAGCCGGGCGCTCACCGACCCGGAGCGCGTCGCCGAACCGACCCGCAGCCGGGTGATGGCGGCAATCGCGGAGACCGGCTACACGCCGAACGCCACGGCACGGAACCTGCGCGCCCGCTCGACCAAGATCGTGCTGTGCCTGCTGCCGGGGCTGGGACACTCCTTCTGGAATGTCATCATCAACGCGGTCGAGGAGGTTCTGACCCGCGCCGGATACGGCGTGATCTTCGGCGACACCCGCAGCGACCCGGTACGGGAAGCGCATTACGACCGCATTGTCCGCGCCGGCCAGGTCGACGGCGTCCTGCTGTTCAACGGCCGCTTGCCCGGCGCCGACTTTGCCGAACTCGACCGCGTGGTGCCGATCACCCTCATCTCCAACGACATTCCGTCGAGCGGACTGCCGGTCTTCGAGGTCGACAACCACGCCGCGGCCCGGACGATGACCGAGCACCTGATTTCGCTCGGCCATCGGCGGATCGCCCACATCACCGGCCCGATAGCCAATGTCGAAACCGGCGAGCGGCTCAACGGCTATCGCGATGCGCTGATCGACGCCGGCATCGCCGTCGACGACGACCTGATCTGGCCGGGCAAGTTCAACTTCACCGCCGGCGTCAAGGCGGCGCGCACCTTCCTCGGCCTCGAATGCGAGCGGCCGACCGCGGTCTTCGCCGCCAGCGACGAACTCGCCATCGCCTTCATCAAGACGGTGAAGGACGCGGGGCTGCGGGTGCCCGAAGATGTATCGGTCGCCGGCTTCGACGGGATCGAATACTCGGCCATGTACGACCCCGCCCTGACCACGATGCTCCAGCCGCGCGCCGAGATGGGGCGGCTGGGCGCCGAGAACCTGGTGCTTCGCATGTCGGGCGCCCAGGTCGAATCGAAGGGCGCCCGCCTGCCCTGCTCGCTCCTCATCCGCGACAGTGTCGCCGAGTATGCCGGCGCGAAGGCGAAGGCCCCGGCCACACCCAGGCGGGTTCGCACGGCTGCCGGCTAGCTGGTGCCGATCATCACCCCGACGAGAATGCCGCCGATCGCCACATAGGTCAGATGATGGATCAACTGGTCGGCGCCGATCGCCCACCAGAACTGGCTTTGATCGGATGTGTAGCCGGCCCGGCGCATGACGTTCGCCTTGATCCAGTCGACGTGATAGTGGACCAGAAATTCGCCGACGACGATCGCCACGCCGAGCCCCAGGGTCGGCGGTACCGCGATGAAGGCCGCGATGGTTCCCAGCGCCTGGATACCCGAGTGGAGGATCCCTCCCGGGTGACCGTATGTTCCCTTGTTCTTCAGTTGATAATGCGTCTGCAGCGGGTAGTCGCAGATGAAATGCTTGACCTGCAGGATGGTGAATACCACCAGCAGCGCAATAAACGGATCCGTCACTCTTACCCCCAAATTCCCACACCGGTGGCGCGCCGCGCCACCGAGCCTGCGACCGTTCCGTCGCGGCAGATATGACCTAGGTCACACGATCCCCTCACTGCAAGGTCGTCGCATCGGCGCCATCCCAATCGTTGGACGGGGCAATCTCCCGGAAGGTCGCGATCCGGGTTCGGTAGAGGCTGTAGAAGGTCGTCAGCCCGCGCACGCCGAAGGCCCGGCAATCGTGCAGGGCCGCCTCCGCGCCGTCCCAGTCCCGGTTGCGAAAACAGGCGATCATCGCAGCGTGGATCGGCGCCAGCTGGTCGAGGGTTGCCGCATCGGCGTCGATCGCCTCGACCGTGGTGAACAGGCGCAACGGGCGTCGTCGCCCCCTTACCCGGACAAGATCCAGCTCGAGGACTCGCGGCTCGGTCATGGCGTCGACCGTCGCCTCGCCGACGACCATGCCGACACCGTAGAAGCGCGACAGGCTTTCGAGCCGCGCTGCCAGCCCCACGTCGTCGCCGATCGCCGTGTAGTCGAACCGCTCGCCGCCACCGAGATTGCCAACAACACAGTTTCCGGTGGCTACGCCGATACCGACCGCCTCCCAGGCCGACTCCTCGCCGGGGATCGAGCCATCTCCCAACCCGGCATCGATGCCCCGCATGTCGCGCAGCACCGCCGCCGCCGCGCGGCAGGCATTGGCGGCGTGCTCCTCGTCGTCGAGCGGCGCGTTCCAGAAGGCCAGGAGGGAGTCGCCCATATTGCGCGCGATGGTGCCGTGATGGGCGAGGATAGCGTCGCTGGTCGCGGTGTAGATGCGATTGACGAACGCCACCAGGTCGCGCGGCTCAAGCTGCTCGGTGATCGCTGCGAAGTTGCGGATCTGGCAGAACAACACGGTCAGTTCCCGCGTCTCGCCGCCAAGCACCAGCCGGTCCGGCCGAACCATCACCGCGTCGATCGCGGCGGGCGACAGCGCACCGCCGAAGGCGGCCCGGATTTCCGCCCGCCGCGCCTCGAGGCGGCGATGCAGCAGAAGCGCCGCCAGCGCCGCCAGAACCCAGACCGACAGGACCGGCCATGTCGGATCGAAGACCAGGCCGAGATCGCGATAGGCGAACCAGCCCGCCACCGCGATGCCGGCGATGGCGACAACGCTGGCCGCAACGCCTGCCACCAGTCGAAGGCGCGGGAGTAGCCATGCGAGCAGAAGCCCGACAACGACAACGACGCCGATCTCTATCGCGAGGGCATGGCCGGGCCGGGTGACCGTTCGTCCCGAAAGAATATGCTCGATCGCCTCGGCCTGAAGTTCGACGCGGGTGATCGACGCTTCGAGCGGCGTCGATCGGAAGTCGGCATGGGCCGCCGCGGTCAGGCCGACGACGACAATCCGCCCGGCAATCGTCGCGCCGTCATCCGTCCCCTCCAGTACCTGCCACGCGGGGACATGCGCTGCCGGGTTGGCCGGGCGCAGGTCGAGCCGCATGCCGCCGTCGGGATCGGTCGGCACGGCGACGTCGCCGACCGCGATGCCGGTGATGCCAGGCGGCCGGCCGAAGGACCAGCCGCCGCCGTCGGCCGACGCGGTCAGCGTGTAGCTGCCCGCGCCCTGGGCGACCCGCATGACCTCGAGCGCCAGGGCCGGAAGGATGGTGGACCCGATGCGCGAGACCAATGGCAGCCTGCGAAAGACACCGTCCCCGCTCGTGGGGCGCGTAATGGCGCCGAGCCCGGCCGCCGCCGCATCGAGGGCCGGGCCGTTGGTGGCGACATTGGCAAAGGACGGCATGTAGGGCAGCGGATCGTCGCCCGAAAAGACGAACGACGCCTTGGCCGGCGGCACCGGATCGTCCGTCGGCAGATTGGTGAGGACGACCGGCAGGACCGACGGCGACGCCGCGACCGTTGCCGCGAAGGCTTCGTCGTCGCCGTGCGGAAAAGGAACATCGAAGGCGACGATCGCCGCCCCCCTGTCGGCGACGTCCGCCAGCAACGCGGCCATCACTTCCCCCGGCCACGGCCACGGGCCGATGCGATCGAGCGACTCGTCGTCGATGGCGACGATGCGGACAGCCGTGTTGTCGTTATAGGATGACGGCTGGAGCCGCTGGTAGGTATCGAAGGCGAGCGATCGAAGCGCCTGCAGGAAAACCGGATCGGCGACCCGCAGCCAGACGGTGCCGGCGAGGACCGCGACGATCATCAGCGCGTAGACCAGCCTCATGCGCATTGCCATTCACCAGTCCCGACATATCCTGTCACCCCGGAATACACCACGGAGCATCACGGGCCAGCGATGCCAATTCAACCCGGTATTCGCGCAACCAGGGCTGGCGATGCGGCGCCGGAGGCATCAAGATGCATCCGACGTAGCGAAACCGACCTGACGTCAGCGCCCGGGGGGATCAGTCATGGCCAACGCGAAACGCAAGACGACCTGCGCCATCGTAGGCGGCGGGCCGGCCGGCGTCATGCTCGGCTTCCTGCTGGCCCGCGCCGGCGTCGATGTCACCGTGATGGAGAAACACGCCGATTTCTTCCGCGACTTTCGCGGCGACACCATTCATGCCTCGACGCTGGAGGTCATGCATGAACTCGGGTTGCTCGACGCCTTTCTCAAGCTCCCGCACCAGGAAGCGCATCGCTTCGATCTGCATCTCGGCACGACCCGGCTCAGCGCCGACTTCTCTCACCTGCCGACCCGGTGCAAGTACATCGCCCTGATGCCGCAATGGGATTTTCTCAACTTCCTGGCCGGGCATGGACGCCGCTACCCCGGCTTCCGGCTGTTGATGGGGACCGAGGTCACCGACCTGATCGAGGAGGATGGCCGCGTCGTCGGTGTCCGGGCGACAGGCGCCGACGGCGAAATCGAGGTTCGGGCCGACCTCGTCGCCGGCACCGATGGCCGGCATTCGATCGTCCGGGAGCGCGCCGGGTTGTCGGTCGAAAACCTTGGCGCGCCGATGGACGTGCTGTGGATGCGGCTGCCACGCGAGGCCAACGAAGGGGATGAGCCGGCGCTGATCGCCAAGGCCGGACGAATCCTCGTCCTGATCAACCGCGGCGATTATTGGCAATGCGCCTATCTGATCGCCAAGGGCGGCTATGATGCGCTGGTCGCCGAAGGCCTGCCGGCGTTCCGCGCCAGGCTGGCGGCGATCGCGCCTTTCGCCGCCGATCGCACTGGGGGCCTGACGAGCTGGGATCAGATCAAGCTGCTGACCGTCCGGGTCGACCGTCTCGAGCAGTGGTCGCGGCCGGGGCTGCTGTGCATTGGTGACGCCGCCCACGCCATGTCGCCGATCGGCGGCGTTGGGGTCAATCTGGCGGTGCAGGACGCCGTCGCCGCGGCCAACCGGCTCGCCGCGCCGCTTGCCGCCGGCACGGTCAGCGCCGACGATCTGGCGGCGGTGCAGAAGCGTCGTCAGTTTCCGGCCCGCCTCACGCAGCGTCTCCAGATTCTCGCGCAGGACAACATCATCAGGAAGGCCCTGGCCGAGGGTGACGACTTCCAGCCGCCCCTGCCGGTCCGGATGGGCAGCGACTTCTCCTTTGTCCAGCGCCGGATGGGACGGCTGGTCGGCATCGGCGTCAGGCCCGAACACGTCGAGACGCCAGAGGCACCGATTGCCGCTTTGCCGGCGAAGTAAACCTCCGCCGATGCCCGAGAATGACTGCAAAAAACGTCATTTGCTTATTCCATAGGCAAAGGAACCGACGCGACACCGGGATAGGCGCCGCAGTTCGTCTGGCACGGAACTTGGTTCGGTCAGAGCAATCGCGGCCCGCCGCGCCAGCGAACGGGGTTCAAGTCTAGAGAATGGAAGCCAAATCGCCGCTCGGCGCCCAATCGTCGATCGGCCCCATCGACCATTACCTTGCCGATCTCCATCAGCGCATCGCCGGTGTCACTGACGGCGAGATCGCCACCTACATTCCCGAACTCGCCCGGGCAGATCCGGAAACCTTCGGCATTGCCATCGCCACCGTCGACGGCCGGGTCTACACCGTCGGCGACGCTGACCACCCGTTCACCATCCAGTCGATCTCCAAGGCCTTCGTCTACGGCTATACGCTGGCCGAATATGGCCGCGACTTCGTCCTCTCCCATATCGGGGTCGAGCCGACCGGCGAGGCGTTCAACTCCATCGTTCTCGACGAGGTTCACAACCGGCCGTACAACCCGATGGTCAATGCCGGTGCGATGGCCGCCGCCGAACTGATCAAGGGCGACACGCCCGAAGCCCGGATCGCGACGATGCTCGGCACCATGTCGAAGCATGCTGGCCGCAGCCTCCATATCGACGAATCGGTGCTGCGATCGGAACAGGCGACTGGCCACCGCAACCGCGCCATCGCCTACATGATGCTGAATTCCGGCATGATCCACAGCGCGCCGGAAACCATCCTCGACATCTATTTCCGCCAATGCTCGGTCCGCGTCTCCTGCACCGACCTCGCGGTGATGGCAGCGACGCTCGCCAATGACGGCGTCAACCCGCTGACCGGCGAGACGGCGCTCGACCGAGACTATATCCAGGACGTGCTGACGGTGATGAACAGTTGCGGCATGTACAACTATGCCGGCCAGTGGTCCTACGAGATCGGCATGCCGGCCAAGAGCGGCGTCGCCGGCGGCATCATCGCGGTGATCCCGGGACAGATCGGCATCGGGGTCTTCTCGCCGCGCCTCGACGCCCATGGCCACAGCGTGCGCGGGGTGCGGGTCTGCGCCGAGATATCGGAGACCTTCGGCCTCCACGTCTTCCGCAACCACACCAACAGCGGCGCCGTGATCCGCCGCGAACTGAGCGGCACGGTCGTCCGTTCGAAGCGTGTTCGCTCGCCGCAGGAACGCTCGCTCCTCGATGACAAGGGCGATCTGATCTCCGTCGTCGAGGTCCAGGGCGGCCTGTTCTTCGGCTCGACGGAACGCCTGGTTCGGCGGGTCGACGCCATCGCTGCCGAAGCCGAGTTCATCGTCCTTGACCTGCGCCGCGTCCACGACGCCGACAAGGCGGCGCGGCGCCTCCTGCGCGACCTGCTGGCCTGGCTCCGGGCGCGGGACCGCCACCTGGTCTTCGCCCACCTTCCCGACGACGGCCCGCTCGCTTCGCTGCGGGACGAAATGACGGCGGATGATGACACCGCAGCACGGGTCTTCGACCATCGCGACCAGGCCCTCGAATGGTGCGAGAACCAGTTGATCGCGGAATTCGACGAGGGCGGTGACCGGACCAAGTTCTCGCTCGGCCAGCTCGACATCTTCAAGGGGCTCGATCGCGACGACCTGCGGGTCCTCGAGGGTCTGGTCCGGCCGATGGTCTTTGAGCCGGGGCAGACGATCGTCAGGGAAGGCGACGAAGCCAACCTCTTCTTCGTCGTGGCGCGCGGCACGGTCACCATCCAGCTTCGCCTCGACAGCGAGAACGAGAGCGAGCGCCTCGTCCGCGTCGCTTCGATGGGGCCCGGCGTCACCTTCGGCGAGATGGCGCTCCTCGACGGCGGCTACCGCTCCGCCGACGTCGTCGCCGACGAGCGGGTCGTGTGCTACGGCTTTTCCGTCGAGCAGTTGCGCGAGGTCGGCAAGACCCACCCGGCGCTGTTCACCACCATCCTCGGCAACATGATGCGCGACTTCTCGGAGCGCCTTCGCCGCGCGAATGACGAGATACGCGCGCTGGAGCAATAGCGCAGGAGCACGACAGCGGGCGAACGACTAGCGGCGCGAAAAGAAGCGCCTGATCCGGGCACCGATCGCATCGGCGCTGGCATCGGCACCGGCCGCGATGCGGTCCAGTTCGGTCTGCCGGCTGGCGAGGACACCACTGAAACGGTCGATCAGGTCCGGCGCCCGGCTGAACATCTCCTCGAAGGTCACCTTGCTGATTTCCAGCGCCGAGACCTCGGTTCGCGCCACCGCCGTCGCGTTGCGGCGCATGCCGGTGAGAAGCGACATTTCGCCGACGATCTCGCCGACGCCGAGCGACGCCACACCATGTTCGCCGCCATGCTTGTCCTGCAGGGAGACGGTGACCTCGCCGTTGACGATGGCGTACATCGCGTCACCGAAATCACCCTCGGCAAGCAGCACGGAGCGCGGCGGATAGATGACAAGGTGACATTGCGCGGCAAGATGGGCGAGCTGGCGCTTGTCGAGCGTCTCGCCGAAAAGCGGGATCGCGGCAAGGATTCCGCCGGCGTTGAAGGCTTCCATTGACGTCCTCTGAAGCAGGTTGGCGCGCCAACCGTTCGATCGGGTGTCCTGAACGATCCATACACCGACACCGTCGGTTGGCGCAAAGGTTGTATGGCAATTGGCCGGCTGGACCTAGCCGCCGACAACGTTGCGCGGCGCGCCGGCATGGAAGGCCTCGATGTTGTCGATGGTCTGGTCGGCGAGCGCCTGGGCCCCGTCGCGACTCGCCCAGGCGACATGTGGCGTCAGGATGAAATTCGGATGGTCGAGCAGCGCCATCAGCGGGTGATCGGCCGGTGGCGGCTCGGCGCTTGCGACATCGAAGCCGGCGCCGGCGATCTGGCCGCTGGCCAGCGCCGCGCCGAGCGCGGTTTCATCGACCAGCCCGCCGCGCGCCGTGTTGATCAGGATCGGATGGCGCGCCATCAGGGCGAATTCCGGCGCGCCGATCATCCCACGGGTCTCCGGCGTCAGCGGCACATGCAACGTGATGACGTCGCCGCGGGCCAGCACCTCCTCGAAGGCCACCTTGCCCTCCGCCGGCGTCGCGCCCTTCCGCCCGGCGAAGAGCACGGTCATGCCGAGTGCCCGGGCGATGTCGCCGACCGCACCGCCGAGCGCCCCGCCGCCGATGATGCCGATGGTCGAGCCGGCGAGATCGCCGATCGGATGATCGAGGAAGCAGAACTGGCTCGCCGTCTGCCAGCGGCCGCCCCGCACCGACTGGTGATAGGCGAGCAGGCTGCGACGCAGGGCGAAGATCAGCGCGAAGGTGTGTTCGGGCACGGTGGTGCACGCATAGTCCCGGACATTCGACACGACGATTCCATGGGCGGCGCAGGCCTTGAGGTCGACCATGTCGGTGCCGGTCGCCGAGACTGCGATGAGGCGGAGCCTGTCGGCGCCGGCAATGGCCTCGGCCCTGACCGGCACCTTGTTGGTGATGACGATGTCGGCGTCGGCGATGCGCTCCGCCACCTCGTCCGGCGCGCTGCGCTCGAAGGCAACGAACGCGTGCGGAAAATCGGGCGACCGCAGCACCGTTTCGGTTGGCAGCGATTCGCGATCGAGAAAGACGATCCTGGCGGGGGATGGGAGGTCGGTTCGGCTCATGCCGGCGAAGCTAGCACCCTGCCGCCATCGACCTCAATCGGAAGCAAGCCCGGCGACGAAAAACCGGTATGCTAAGGGGAAACGACAGACGGGAAAGATGAGATGAGCGATCTCGAGATCCGACCGGCATCGCGCCAGGACCTCGCCACCATGACCGACTGGGCCGCCACCGAAGGCTGGAATCCCGGCCTTCACGACGCCGACGCGTTTTTTCCGACCGACCCGGAGGGATTCCTCATCGGCTGGCTCGGCGACAAGCCCGTCACCTGCATCTCGGTGGTCGCCTATGACGACGCCTACGGCTTTCTCGGCTTCTACATCGCCCACCCCGACCATCGCGGGCAAGGCCACGGGATTGCGACCTGGAATGCCGGAATCGAACGCCTCGGCAAGCGCACCATCGGCCTCGACGGCGTCGTCGACCAGCAGCCGAACTACGCCCGGTCGGGATTCAATCTGGCACAACGGAATGTCCGTTTCGCCGGCGTGCCCGGCCTCGAGCCGGCCGGCGATCATCCGCTGGTCGAACTCGCCGACCTCTCGCCAGACCTGTCCGCCTACGATGCCGACCTCGTGCCGGCGCCGCGCGACGGCTTCCTCAGGCATTGGGTCAACCCGGAGCACCGCCGGACACTCGGCTATGTCGAGGACGGCCGGATCCGGGGCTACGGGACGATCCGCCCCTGCCGGGAGGGCCACAAGATCGGGCCGCTCTTCGCCGATACGCCGACGGTTGCCGAGGCGCTGTTCAACGGCCTGGTCGGCCCGGAAGGGGGCGGCGCGGTGATGATCGACGTGCCTGAGCCGAATGGCGAAGCCGTGGCGCTCGCCGGCCGCCTCGGACTGCAGCCGGTCTTCGAGACGGCGCGCATGTACCGCGGCGCGGCGCCCTCGCTGCCGATCGAGCGAATCTACGGCATCACCAGTTTCGAACTCGGCTGACCGGATTTGGCGGTCGCGGCGGAGTGTGAGAGCTTCGCCGCCGGTCACGCAACAGATGGACAGCCCCGATGGCAACCGACGAAGCCCGTTCGCCCAACACGATATCCGTGCCGAAGCGCGGCGCGATCTGCCTCGCCAACGATCACGCCGGCTTCCCGATGAAGGGATTCATCGCCGACCTGCTGGCCGAGCATTGCGAGGCGGTGATCGATGTCGGGGCGACATCGGCCGAGCCGGTCGATTTCCCCGACGTCACCGACAAGGCGGTTTCGATGCTGCTCGACGGCAAGGTCGAGCGGGTGGTCCTGGTCTGCGGAACCGGCGCCGGCGCCTGCATCGCCGCCAACAAGGTGCCCGGCATTCGCGCCGCCGTTGCGCATGACACCTTCGTTGCCCGCCAGGCGGTCGAGCATGACAACATCAACACGCTGTGCATCGGCGCCTGGATCATCGGCCCCCAGATCGCCGCCGATGTCGTCCGCACCTTCCTGGCGTCCGACTTCAGCACCGAGGAGCATTTCCGTCGCCGCGTCGACAAGCTCGCCGAACTCGAAAGGCGAGCCGCCGGCGCGGGCGACGGGACGCGCTAGCGCGCTTCGTCTTCCTGTTCGTCGAGGCGATCGGTGGCCGGCGGCGGCGTCCGCGACAGCGCCGAGATCTCGCGACGCAGTTCCGGCGTCATCTCGATATCGATCGAATCGAGCGACGGCCCGAGCTGCTTGACGTTGCGGGCCCCGATGATCGGGCAGGTGATGGCCGGATGGGCGCCGACCCAGGCAACCGCGAGACTGATCGGGTTGAGGCCACGCTCCCGGGCGAAGGCGGTGAAGGACGCCGCAACCTCGTGCGTCCATTCCTCGCGATAGCGGCTCGTATACATCTTGTTGGTCGACAGGCGGCTGGCGGCGGCATCGGCGCCGCCGGCATACTTGCCGGTCAGCAACCCGCCGCCGAGCGGGCTGTAAGGCATGACTGCGAGATTCTCTGCCGCCGCCAGCGGCAGGATCTCGGTCTCGACCTGGCGCTTGACCAGATTATACATCGGCTGGAGGACATCGAAGCGCGGCCAGCCGCGATGGTCGGAGATGCCGAGCGCCTTCGCGACCTGCCATGCCGCGTAATTACTAGCGCCGAGATAGAGTACCTTGCCGTCGGCGACGAGCTTCTCGAGGGCCCGCAGGATTTCCTCCAGCGCGACGCTCGAGTCCCATTGATGCATGAACAGGATGTCGAGGCGGTCGGTCCCCAGCCGCTTGAGGCTCGCCTCGACGGCACTGGCGATATGCCGCCGGTTGGTGCCGCGGTTGTTGATGTCGTCGCTCATCGGGCTGAAGCACTTGGACGAGACGATCAGGTTGTCCCGCTCCTTCGCCATCAGGCGACCGAGGATCTCCTCCGAGCGGCCGCCCGAATAACCGTCCGCGGTGTCGAAGAAGTTGATCCCCCTGTCGCGGCAGGCGGCATAGAGGCGGGCGGATTCCTGCTCGTCTGCGTCACCGCCGAAGGACATGGTGCCGAAGCAGAGCTGCGAGACCTTGATGCCGGTATTGCCGAAAGCATTGTATTTCATCGTCAGTGTCTTCCTCCGGTTGCCCGGCGGGCGCGCCGGTTCCTGTTGTCTCCTCCCCTTCGGGGACGTCCGTTACTTGCGCTTGAAGATCGAGAAGGGTTTGCGGGTGCTGGCCGGGGCCGTCGTGCGCGACGACCCGGTCAGTCCGGGCAGCGGTCCGCCCGGCACGTAGTCCTGGAATTTCCGCGCCGCGCCGAATAGCCCGAAACGCCTGTGGCTGCCATCGATTTCGAGAATGCCCGAGAGCTTGCCATAGCGGGCAAAGAACATCGCCTGCCGGTTCCCCTGGGCGAAGATGCCCTTGGCGCCGACCTCGACCGGCTCCGCCTTGGCCATCGCATAGGGGATGACGATCTCCTTCGGTGACACCTTGATGGTGGCGTTGCCGCGAATGTTCTTGAGGCTCAGGATCCGGTCAAGCCACTTCTGTTCCTTGCGATGGTCGTTGAAGAAGGCCGCCAGGGGCCGGGCGTCGGCCATGTAGATGCCTGCGGTGACGTCGAGGGTCATCGGCCGCTTCCAGACGACCCGACCCTTGCTGATATCGATCCGCCCGTTCCAGTTGCCGTCGGTCGGCAACCCGCCGGACACCCTGAGGCCATCGAGGCTGAGGGACGAGCCGCCGATGTCGAAGGTTTTCTCCTTTGCCGAGCCGCCGCCGATCGCGACATCGAGTCCGATCGTGCCGGAAATCCGGTCGCCCCCGACATCGGCCTCGACCCCCGCGGTCTTCATCTTGACGAAGCCTGTAGCGCTGTTCTCCTGCATGTTGAGTTTCGCCGACAGGTTGGCGGTGCCACTCAGAATCCGGACTGGCGAACTCTTCGGCAGGTAGGCGTTATAGGCCGTCATGTCGGTGATCTTCGCGGTGGGCACGTTCATCACCACGGATTCGACCGATCCACCCTCCTTGAGCGAAACGCCCTTGGCATGGGCGGTGACCGCGAGCGTCATCTGTTCGACGACCGCCGCCTTCTCGTCCTGGAGCCGGAAAGACGCATTGGCGAGATTGGCGTCGAGGCGGATATCCGGCTCCTCGCCGCCCGACTCGACGACGAGGTCGAAGCCGCCCTGCCCCACCGCCACATAATCCAGCACCTCCACCCGGAATTCGCGATCCGGCATCTTGACCGTCGAACCCTCCGCAAGCGCGCCCTTCACGACGGTCACATCGGCCGTCACCTCGGCCGAATTGTAGATCGCCAGGGAGTAGGGATTCTTGAACAGGAAGTTCACCCAGTTGAGGTCGGAGACGAAGAGCGTCGCCTTCAGCTTGGCATCCGCGGTTGCCAGCATCGCCTTCAAATCGCGGTCGTGGAACAGGCTCCAGAAGCCGACATATCCCGCGGCTGCGTCGGATTCCTCCGGCAGGTCGAACTGCGCCTTGCCCTCGCCGATCGTCAGCTTCGTCTGCCAGGGATCGGAGTCGCCCTTGCGGTTGGTGACGCGGGAATCGTCGAGATCGAGATAGCTGCCGGAGACATCGACTTCCGCCGTCTTGCCATCGACCGTGCCCTTGGCCTTGATGCCCAGCACCAGGCCGGTCTCGAAGGAATCCTCGCGCAGCTTGACGTCGGCATTCTCCGACCGAAGCGTCAGGTCGAAGTCGAGGCTGTTGGCCGACAGCTCGGCGTGACCGTCAAGCTCGCCGGTTCCGCTGAGAACCTGGGCCTTCCACTTCTCCGGCACATAGCGCTGATAGACGCTGACGTCCGGCACCGTGACCTTCGGGATGGTGAGAGCGACGCGTTGCGGCACCTTCTCCTTGATCGCCCCGGGCAACAGGCGGGGCGTACGCTCGACGTCGATGACGAGGTCGGTGCCGGTGAACAGCGTCTGGTTGTCGGGCTGGCGCAGGGCGCTCAGTGTCGAGAGCTTGAAATTCGCGTCCAGCGTATCGGACGTGTCGGCATCGACCGTGACGGAGACGACGCCACCCCCCTTCACCGAATACGGCGCCAGGTCGACGGTCAGCGTATCGGCGGAGAGGGCGAGATCGGTTCCGGCGACCAGATCGCCGTTGGCAAAGGCGATGTGGCCCTTCAGGCCGCCATTGCCGCCGAGATTAAGGCCGCTCACCTCCTTCAGGTAGATGTCGAGGAATTCGAGCCCGTTGACCGGCAGCTCGATATCGGCGTCGAGCGTCAGGAACCCCAGCACCTTGAAGCCGCGATTGTCCTGCGGCATGTAGGTGTCGGTGCTGAAGGTGCCCTTGATCGATCCCTTGTCGGTGACCTTCTGGCCGGCAATGGTCAGCCCCTCGATCGCGACATCGGCGTCGCCGTTGCTGATCGTCAGCGGACCGTTGAGATTCTGGCGGGCGACCGTCACCCGAACGTCGCCGTCAAGCGTCATCTGCGTCGGCCCGAGCCAGACCTTGTTCGATCCGCTGATCTCGGCAATGTCATAGATCAGCATCCAGCCGGGCGACTGGGTCGGCACCGGGTCGGCCTCGAGGGTCGGATCGCGCCCCTCGATCGTCGGGTAGAAGGGGCGAAGCGCGGCGTCCTTGCGCGACGCCATCGGCCGCGGGCGGAACCGGACGTCAACATCGGCCGACGTCACGTCGTAAAGATGGGCGGTCTTCGTGAACAGCGGCAGGATAGCGACAGACAGGGAGACGGTTGGCGCCGACAGTTCGAACTGCTGCGACCACGACTGGCCGTTGAGAACCAGGTTGGTGGCATGGACGCGGAACGGGAACCAGCTCCACGCCCGGTCCCATTTGTAGGTGATCCGCTCGGGCTTGAGCTGATTGACATAGTCCTGCGTCGCCTGAAGGTTGAGGACGACGTTGACGACGGCGAGATATGCCACTTCGACAATCGCCAGAATCACGACAATCCGTATGAACCAGCGTTTCATCCGACGACCACCTGAAAGAGCATGAAGCGTTGTTGATGTCACGGACGTGCCGGTATTGGCGCGTTCGTCGTCCCGACAGCCGCAATCCGCCAAAGACAGCGCCAGCGACCGCAGGGTCCACTAGCACCGTCCGACGTTATTTTCGGTTAACGGGTTGGTTTGCACAACCCGCGCCGACTGAGCGACGCGCGTTTCTACACCGCCTCTGCGTCGGGAATGAGGTCGCGATAGGCGCGCCACGTCGCCAGGCCGAGCCAGGGGAAGACGACGATGAGAGCGAGGAAGCCGGTCGCCGCGCTGAGCAGGATGAGGATCGCGATGATCGCCGCCCACAGGGTCATCGGCCCGAAATTGGTGACCACCGCCCGGACGCTCGCGGCCGTCGCGTAGAAGACGTTGGACCGGTGGTCGAGCAGCATCGGCGCCGACACCACTACGAGGCAATAGACGCCATAGGCCATCGCGCCGCCGACCAGCGATCCGACCAGGAGCATGGCGCGGCCGTCAGCCGTGCCGACGGCGTAGCCGACAAAGGCATCGACCGTCCGGTGCAACTGGTAGGTCGACAGGCCATAGACGATCTGGGCGATCCGCCCCCACAGCAGGTAGATCAGCACCAGCGCCAGGCCGAGATAGGCGATGTCCTGCCGGATCGCGGCGCGGACGAAGAGCATCTGCCGCAGCGTCGGCGTCTCGCCGCGTTCGATCAGGCGGCCGGCCTCGTAAAGGCCCATCGCCAGCATCGGGGCGACGAAGACGAACCCGACCGTCAGCGCCACCACCCAGAAGGCGCCGTCGGAGACGACCAGCCCGTAGCTGAGGCCGAAACTGACCGCCGCCAGCCCCAGCCCATAGAGAAGACAGGGGACCGGCGCCTTGCCCAGATCGCTCCAGCCGCCGCGCAGCCATCGCAGCGGCGCCCGCGAGTCGATCGTCCTTACGGGCGGCAGCCCGCCTGATGCGTCCACGATTTCCCCCCTCGTATACCGAGGGGGATGAGTGTCGAACGCCCGGATCTGGCGGCATTGAGGGAGATCAATCGCGCAATCGAGGGACGGGTCAGCCGACCACCAGTTCGACCCCGGCCCGGGACAACACCTCTGCCAGCGCCGCCGGCGGCGCGGCGTCGCAGACGACCATGTGGACTTCCTTCGGCTCGGCAACCCGCACCATCGCCTGGCGGTTGAACTTGGCCGAGTCGCAAAGCGCCACCACTTTGGCCGCGCGGGCCATGAAGGCGCGCTTCACCTCGGCGTCTTCCGGCGAATAGTCGAACAGGCCGTCGGCGGTGAGGCCGGAGACGCCAAGAAAGAAGACATCGAAGCTGAAACTCTCCAGCGACTCGACGGCGCGCCTGCCGAAGATCGACAGCTCCCGCCCGCGCACCCGCCCGGCCGGCAGATAGACCGGATTGGGGTTGTCGGCGAGAAGCCCGGCGATGCGTGTGCTGTTGGTGACGATGCGCAGGTCGGAGATGCCGCTGGCGAGACGGGCAAGCTCGAAGGTCGTCGTGCCGGTATCGATGGCGATCGACTGGCCGGGCTGGATCAGGCGCTCGGCGGCGCGGGCGAT
Source organism: Bauldia litoralis (assembly GCF_900104485.1). Taxonomy (GTDB): domain Bacteria; phylum Pseudomonadota; class Alphaproteobacteria; order Rhizobiales; family Kaistiaceae; genus Bauldia; species Bauldia litoralis. Next base: position 572,026 of record NZ_FMXQ01000001.1, read on the forward strand.
GCGGATCTTGGCCGACCCGTTGCGGCGGCGCCGCGCCTCGAAACTCGGCTCCTGCGCGTCATAGACATTGGCGTCGCCGCGCCTCAGCCCGAGCGCGCCGCCATGGGTCCGGCGCACCGCGCCGCTCCGCTCGAGCACCAGCAGGTCGCGCCGCACTGTGATTTCCGAAACACCGGTTGCCGCCGCCAGGTCGCCGACGCTCATGAAGCCGGCGGTGTTGAGTTGGCCGACCAGCTTGGCTTGCCGGGATGCAGGATCGCGTTGACGTGCCGCCATAATGACCTTGTGATCGTTTCCAATCGTTACGGTTGTCAAGATTCTTCCTGTATCCTAGCAGATACCGACTTGATAGGGCCAGCATCATCCCGCATAATGATCGATATCGATCGTTAGACGGAGTCCTTGTATGCTGCCGGGCCTTTCAGACAAGCGGGCCATCGTGACAGGCGCCGGACGCGGCATCGGCCAGGCCATCTGCCGCGCCCTCGCTGCCGAGGGCGTCCGCGTTGCCGTCGCCGACCTCGACGAGGGTGCCGCGAACGATCTCGCCGGTGCGATCGGCCAGGGCGCCCAGGGCTTCAAGATCGACGTCCGCGACCGCGACAGCGTCGAATCGTGCTTCGCGGCGGTCGAGACCGCCTTCGGCGGCTACGATCTCCTTTGCGCCAATGCCGGCGTCTCCAGCATGAAGCTGGTCGTCGACCTGACCGACGAGGACTGGGACTTCAATTTCGACGTCAACGCCCGCGGCGTCTTCCTGACCAACCAGCAGGCGGTCCGGCACTTCCTCGCCACCGGCAACGAGGGCGTCATCGTCAACACCGCGTCGCTGGCCGCCAAATGGGGCGCACCGTGGCTCGCCCATTATTCGGCGAGCAAGTTCGCGGTGATGGGCTTCACCCAGGCGCTGGCCCGCGAAGTCGCCGACAAGGGCATCCGGGTCAACTGCGTCTGCCCGGGTTTCGTCCGCACCGGAATGCAGGAGCGCGAGGTCGCCTGGGAGGCGACGCTGCGTGGCATGACCGAAACGGCGGTCGTCGAGGACTATATCGCGCAGACCCCGATGGGCCGTCTCGAGGAACCGGAGGATGTCGCCAAGGCCATCCTGTTCCTGGCCAGCGACTTGTCCGGCTTCATCACCGGTGAGGCGCTCAACGTCACCGGCGGCGTGAGGATGGACTGACCGCGACATGAACCGGCTGGCGAAGAAGATCGTACCGCACATTATCCTTACGGTGTTCTCGCTCATCATCCTGATGCCGCTCGTCTGGATCGTCCGCGTCAGCCTTACCGACAAGCTCACCGCCTACAAGATTCCGCCGGAGATCGGCACGCTCGGACTGAACAACTACGTCGACATCTTCGAGCGCTTCCCCTTCGTCACCTGGTTCGCCAACAGCTTCATCATCGCCATCGTCTCGACGGCGATCGCCCTGCCGCTGGCCACCGCGATGGCCTACAGCTTCGCCCGCCTCAACACCGGCGGCGCCCTGCTCCGGCTTGGCGTCCTGGCCAGCCAGATGCTGCCGCCGATCATCCTCGTGCTGCCGCTGTTCGGCGTCTTCCTCTTCGTCGGCCTGACCCAGAGCCGCGTGTCACTGATCGTCGCCCACCTGTCGATCTCGCTGCCCTTCCTTTCCTGGATGCTGGTGTCCTTCTTCGAGGGCGACATGGCGCGCCTCGAGGAAGCGGCGCGCGTCGACGGCGCCAGCCGATGGCAGGCCTTCCTGCTCGTCGCCGTCCCGGTGGCCGCGCCCGGCATCCTCGCCGCCGGCCTCCTCGGCTTCATCCTGAGCTGGAACGAATTCCTCTTTGTCCTGGTGCTGTCCGGACCCGGTACGCAGACGCTGCCGGTCGGACTCGCCAGCCTGGAGACGCATGCAGGCGTGGAAATCGCGCCGCTTGCTGCCGCGACCGTCGTGTCGCTTCTTCCGGTTTTTGCGCTGCTGCCTTTCCTGCGCAAACACCTGATCAAGGGCCTGTCGCTAGGGGCCCTGAAATGATCGACCAAATGGGGATAGGCGAAGCAAGGGGATGAACATGCTGAAACAGTCATTGTTGAGCTTGGCACTGGCCACCGGCCTTTCGACCGCTGCCCATGCCGAGTCCGTGAACATTCTGATGGAGGGTGTTCCCGATACCGAATACGTCAAGACGCTGCTTCCCGAGTTCACCAAGGAAACCGGCATCGAGGTCAATCTCGAGGTCGTGAACTACGCCGAGATGCACACCAAGCTGGTGCCGCAGCTGCTGGCCTCGAAGGGAAGCTACTCGGCCATCGTCGTCGACTTCTACTGGGTCGGCGAATTCACCAAGGCCGGTTGGCTCGCGCCACTCGACGACATGATCAAGGCGGACAACTTCGACACCTCGGTCTATGTGCCGAAGATGATGGATCTCGTCGGCCAGGTCGACGGCGTCACCTACATGCTGCCCTTCTACAACTACGCCATGGGCCTTCTCTACCGGACCGACCTTCTTGAGGACGAGGCCAACAAGGCCGCCTATCTCGAGGCGACGGGCATGGAACTCGCGCCGCCGAAGACCTGGGGCGAGTACCTGGAGCAGGTGAAGTTCTTCACCAAGGACGGCATGCACGGCGTCGTCAACCAGGGCCTGCGTCCCGATCCGATCGCGATGGAGTGGTCCAACTACCTCTTCGCCAATGGCGGCGAATTCCATGACGCCGACTGGAACGCGACCCTGAACACCCCGGCCGGCGTCGCCGCGCTGGAGCAGTACAAGACCAACGTCAACGAGTATGGCCCGCTCGGTTCGGCCAGCTTCTCCTTCGACGAGGCCTTCAACGTGATGGCCCAGGGTCAGGCCTACAGCTACATCACCTACAACTTCTTCCGCACCGCCATCGACGACCCGTCGCAGTCGACGGTCGCCGGCAAGGTCGAGATCATGCCGGTGCCGGGCCAGGAGCCGGGTGTCGGCGCCAGCCTCAACGGTGCCTGGGGCTGGGCGATTCCGAAGTCGAGCCCCAATCCGGAGGCCGCCTGGACCTTCCTGAAGTGGGTCGAGTCCAAGAAGATCGCCAAGGAGCGCGCCATGCAGGGCGGTTCGCCGACCCGCATCGACGTCTTCGACGATGCCGATCTCAACGCCAAGTTCGATTACATGGGCGCGATGAAGGACATGCTGCTGACCAGCCATAACTTCCCGGTGTTCACCTACACGCCGCAGTTGGTCGAGGTGCTTGGTCGCGAACTGAGCCTGGCGGTCGCCGACGAGGCGACACCGGCCGATGCACTGGCCGCCGTCGAGGCGGAAATGAACGAGCTTGCCAAGAAAGACGGCAAGCAGAAGTAAGCCAACAGGACCCGGACGCGCGACATGAACCAGTCAAAAACCATGGAAGCGGCCGACCGCCGTTTCGGCTGGTTCATGTCCGCGCCGAGTCTTGCCCTGCTCCTCGCGGTCATTCTTTTTCCGGTCTTCTGGGCGCTGTTCACCAGCGTCCATGACTACACGCTGATCGCGCCGAATTTCGACACCTTCACCGGCGCCGAGAACTACATCTCGGCGATCCAGGACCCGGCGTTCCGCCACAGCCTCGGGCTGACGGCCTTCTTCGTCGCCGCGGTCGTCCTGTTCGAATTCCTGCTCGGCTTCATCGTCGCGCTGATGCTCAACAGCGTCGAGCGCTTCAAGCCGATCTATTACGGCATCCTGCTCTGCCCGCTGCTGATGAACCCGGTCATCGTCGGCCTGATCTGGCGGATGTTCCTCCACCCCTCGCTCGGCATCGTCAACTACCTGCTGACGGTCGTCGGCTTCGAGCCAGTCAACTGGCTGGGCAGCACCCAGATGGCGATCTGGACCATCATCATGGTCGATATCTGGCACCAGGTATCGTTCATGATCGTGCTTCTGCTCGCCGGGCTGTCCGCGATGCCGAAGGAGCCTTACGAGGCGGCCCGCGTCGACGGCGCCCGTGTCTACCAGTCCTTCTTCTACATCACGCTGCCGCTGATGATGCCCGTGATCATCGTCACGCTGCTGATCCGCATGATCTTCGCGGTGAAGACCTACGACCTCATCTACATCATGACCCGCGGCGGCCCCGGCGTCGCCACCGACCTGGTGAGCTACTCGATCTACCGCACGGCCTTTGTCAGCCTCAATGTCGGCGAGGCCTCGGCCATGTCGGCGATCCTGCTCGGTTTCATCCTGCTGCTCACCGTCTACCTGTATCGCTACATGCGATCGCTGACCTGAAGGCGACTATGGCGTCCATCACCCTCGACAAGATCACCAAGGTCTATCCGAACGACGTGACCGCCGTGAATGGCGTGTCGCTCGACATCCGCGACGGCGAGTTCATGATTCTCCTCGGACCGTCGGGCTGCGGAAAGTCGACAACGCTGCGGATGATCGCCGGGCTCGAGGCGATCTCGTCGGGCGACATGCTAATCGGCGGACGGCGGGTCAACGACGTCGACCCTGCCGATCGCGACATCGCCATCGTCTTCCAGAATTACGCCCTCTACCCGCACATGACCGTCGCCAAGAACCTGGCCTTCGGTCTCAAGCTGCGGCACGTTCCGGCAAGCGAGATCGAGACCCGCATCAACCGCGTCGCCGCCCTGCTCGGCATCGAGCCGCTGCTTGGGCGCAAGCCCTCGCAACTGTCGGGCGGACAGCGACAGCGGGTGGCGCTCGGCCGGGCGCTGGTCCGCGAGCCGCAGGCCTTCCTGCTCGACGAGCCGCTGTCGAACCTCGACGCGACGCTGCGCAGCTCGATGCGCACCGAACTGATCAAGCTCCACCACACGCTTGGCACGACCATCGTCCACGTCACCCATGACCAGGTCGAGGCGATGACCATGGGCGAGCGCATCTGCATCATGAAGGACGGCGATATCGTCCAGGTCGGCGAGCCGATGGAGGTCTATCGCAACCCGGCCAATACCTTCGTCGCGAGCTTCCTCGCCACGCCGCCGATGAACCTCCTGCCCGGCCGCATCGAAAGCGTCGGTGCCGGCGCGCTGGTGGTGGCGATGGACGGCGTCGCGCTGCCGGTTCCCACCGCGTTCCAGGCGGCCTATGCGAGTCATTCCGGCAAGCCGGTGATCGTCGGGCTGCGGCCCGAGGATTTCCACCTCGCCGCCGGCGACGCCGCCCGGACCGCGCCGATCGACCTCGTGACCATCACCACCGAGGTTCTCGGCCCGGAAGTCATTCTCGTCGCCAACCTGGCGTCCGGCGCCGGGCCGGAGATTCACGCCCGCATGCCGCGCGACTTCCGCGCGAAGATCGGCCAGCCGCTGACCCTTCATTTCGACCTGGCCGAAATCCAGCTCTTCGATCCCGAGACGACGCGGGTTCTCCCGCGTCCTGCCCATCCCTGAACGGAGTCCTTCATGCTCAAGGAAACTTTTGGCGTCGCCAAGCCGATTGTCGCGATGATCCACCTGCCGCCGCTGCCCGGCACACCGCTCTATGATGCGGATGGCGGCATGCAGAAGATCGTCGACAGCGCCGCCAGGGACATCGCCGCGCTGCAGGACGGCGGCGTCGATGCCGTGATGTTCGGCAACGAGGGCGACCGCCCCTACGTGCTGAAGGCATCCCCGGTGACGCTCGCCGCCTTCGCCTATGCCGTCGGCGAATTGCGCGGTTCGATCACCATCCCCTTCGGCGTCAACTACCTCTGGGACCCGGTGGCGAGCATCGCGCTCGGCGTCGCCTCGGGCGCGCGCTTCGTCCGCGAGATCTTCACCGGCGTCTACGATTCCGACATGGGCCTGTGGGTGCCCGATGCCGCTGGCGCGCTGCAGCTGCGCGCCAACAGCGGCCGCAACGACATGAAGGTGATGTACAACATCAACGCCGAGTTTGCCTCGCCGGTCGGCTCGCGGACGCTGGCGCAGCGGGCCAAGAGCGCGGTCTTCGCCTCGCTCGCCGATGTCGTCCTGGTCTCCGGTCCGATGACCGGCCAGGCGGTGGAACTCTCCAACCTCCGCGAGGCCAAGGAAGCGATCCCCGATACCCCGGTCTTCGCCAATACCGGCGTCAACCTCGGCAGCGTCGAGGACATCCTGTCGGTCGGCGATGGCGCGATCGTCGGCACCCACTTCAAGATCGACGGCGACACCTGGAAGAACGTCGACGGCGACCGGGTGAAGCGCTTCATGGATAAAGTCTCGGGACTGCGCTGACGCATGCCGGTTTTCCTCGGCCTCGATATCGGCAGCACGTCGACGATCGGCATCCTGATCGACGACCGCGGCGGGACGCTGGCGACCGCGCAGCGCCCGTCGACGCTGCATTCGGACAAGGCCAACTGGGCCGAGGAAGACGCCGGCCAGTGGTGGGACAATGTTGGCGCCGTCTCGCGCGAATTGCTGACCGAGGCCGGCATCGCGCCGACCGAGGTGTCGGGCATCGGCGTCACCGGCATGCTGCCGGCGGTGATCCTCGTCGATGACGATGGCAACGCCATCCGCCGCAGCATCCAGCAGAACGATGCCCGCGCCACCGGCGAACTCGATCGCTTCGCGGCCGGGATGCCCGAGGACGACTTTCTCGAACTGACCGGCACCGGCTACAGCCAGCAGCTCGTCGGTCCGAAGCTGATGTGGCTCCGCGATCACGAGCCGGAGAATTTTGGCCGCGCCCGTGTCGTCGTCGGCGCGTCGGACTTCATCACCTTCCGCCTGACCGGCACGCTGCAGGTCGAGCACAACTGGGCACTGGAATCTGGCTTCGTCGACCTGGCCACCGGCGCCTACGATCCCCGCCTGCTGGCGCTGTCCGAAACCGATGCGGCGCTGCTGCCGCCGATCCGCCAGAGCCAGGACATCGTCGGTCGCCTGCAGCCGGATGCCGCAAGCCACCTTGGCTTGCCGGAGGGCGTGCCCGTCGTCGCCGGCTGCGCCGATCACGTCGCCTCCGCCTTCGTCTGCGGCGCATCGAACAACGGCGACCTGGTGATCAAGTTCGGCGGCGCGGCGGATATCCTGTTGTCTTCCGACACCCCGGTCCGCGACCGCCGCCTGTTCATGGACTACCACATCGTCCCGGGGCTCTATTTCCCCAACGGCTGCATGGCCGCCGGCGGCAACCTGCTCAACTGGATCATCGAGAATTTCGCCGGGGTCGAGGCGGCGAAGGCGCGCGAGGCAGGCATCTCGCCCCATCAATGGCTTGACAAGGCGGCGGTCGACAGCCGGTCCGAACTGCTCTTCCTCCCCTATATCCTGGGCGAGAAGACCCCGCTGATGGATCCGCATGCCCGCGGCACGCTGGTCGGCCTCGGGCTGCACCACACCGTCGCCGATATCTGGCGCGCCGCGCTGGAGGGCATCGTCTTCGGCATGCGCCACCACGTCGATACCTTCGTCGAACGCGGGCTGGCGGTTACCAACGTCAAGGCGGCCGACGGCGGCGCGGCGAGCGACCTGTGGCTGCAGATCGCCGCGGATGTCCTCGAGCGCCCGGTCCGGCGCATCGACAAGCACCCCGGCTCCTGCCTCGGCGCCGCCTTCGTCGCCGGCATGGGCACCGGCTCCCTGACCGACTGGTCGGCGATCGAGGACTATGTCGCGCTCGGCCGGGTGTTCACGCCGCGCCCGGAGGAAAGCGCCCGCTACGCGAAGGTCTACGCCAACTGGCGCGAGACCTACGAGCGCCTGAAGACCCTCTATCCGAAGCTAGAAACGGCTTAGTCGCTGCCCCCGGCAGGGCCAGCGCAGAAGCCACCCCCCGGAGCATCTGGGCGCTTGCGTGTCGCGAGCGCCAGGCGCAAAGATGGTGCGTGGATTCCGCTGATCGGGGGGAGGTGGAGTTGGGGTGCACTGATCAAATCCTGCTCCAGGACATTCATCAGTAGATGTCGATGAAATCGGACCATCGGTGTCCCTCGCGAGGTCGGATTGAAGATCCTTCTCTCTAACAACCACCTTCGAAACTACAACGGCTCCGAATTGCACACCCTTGAACTCGCCAGCTTCCTGGTTGAGCAGGGTCACGCGGTGTCCGTCGCTGCCTTCGTCCTCGGCGATCCGATGTCGAGCGAATTTGCCAGGATCGGAATCGAGCCGGTCTCGCTGTCCTCGGCCGACCTGGAGCCTGAGTGGGACCTCGTCTGGACGAACCAGATCACCACTTTCGCATCCGTCCATACGCAGCATCGACTTCGCGCGCGAATGCATATCCATGGCTTGCTTTCTTCGATCGCCCCCATTGAGGCCCTCCCTTTTCCATCTGCCGCCATCGGAGGAATCCGGCAACAAGCGCTGACGTTGCTTGCCAACAGCCCCCTGACCAGGAGGGCGGCAACGGCGGCAGCCCCGAATACGCCGAAGATCCGGTTCCTCTGGAATCTCGCACCGGAACCATGGTGGGGCGCGAAGACGACGCGGCGCGACCGGCTTCAAAGCGTGGCGGTGGTGTCGAACCACGCCCCTCCGGAAATTGCCGCGCTGGAGGGCCTGGCTGCGCGGGACGGGATCGCATTCCGGGTGATCGGGCGCGGCGGACACGATTACCGGCGTATAACGCCGGACGCGCTCATCGACTTCGACGCGGTCATCTCGATCGGCAAGACTGTCAACTACTGCCTCGCCGCAGGACTTCCGGTCTTCATCTACGACCACTTCGGAGGCCCGGGCTGGTTGACCGAAGCCAACATCAACCGGGCGGAAAGCCGGATCTACAGCGGCAAATGCACCTATAATCGCCGGTCGGCGGAAAACATCTGGAGCGAATTGAGGGCGGGCTTTGCGCCGGCCCAGGCATTTCATCTGTCCCGCCAGGCATGGGCGGCCGAGCGATACGGGACGGGCCAGCAGATGGAGCGCCTCGGCCTTCTCGACCTGCCCGCGCGAGCCGCGCCGCTCCTGAAGGGCAAGGCGACGCGGACCATGGTCGCGACACACGTGGTCGGTATCATCCGGTCCCTCCTGCCGAAAGACGTAGTCCTGAACAAGACTGCCGACACGCTTGTGCCCGGGCGAAGCGAGGCAACTGATGACGCCTGCGGCCGCCGGCCGCCACCGTCCGCATTCGTGCGACCGACGGCGACGGCACCGCGAAAAGGAGTATCCGAAGAGACGTTCGTCTTTCTCCATCTGCAGAAGTGCGGAGGTACGACGGTTCACGAACTCCTGCAGGCTCATTACCCGGAAGACCGTTTCGCCGTGCGCGACAAGTCCGGGTATGTCGACTGGAATGACGTTCGCAACAAGCCCGGCGTTATCGTATCGGGCCACACCACGGCTGCGTACATCCTCCGATCGGCTGCGAAGGCGCAGGTCTGCACGGTCCTTCGCGAACCCGAGGACCGTCTGCTCTCCCACATTTATTTCCTGAAGTCCTATACCGCCGACCATTTGAAGCGGTAAGGGCGGGAGATCCTGATGCGGGTGAAGGAAAAGTCGATCTCAGAAATCCTAGATGATCCGGAAATTGGGGCGTGGCTGGGCTGCTATTACCTCAAACAGCTCGATCCCGGTTTCCGTGCAGGCAGTCCGGCCAATACCGATCGCGCCCTCGCATTCCTCGCGGGCTGCGAGGTCGTGGGTACCTTCGATGATCTGCCCGGCTTCATCCGACGCGTGTTTTCCCTGCTGAAACTGGAACCGCCGGAAGCGATCCCGATCGCCAACAGCCGCGTGAGCCTCGCGGGGCGCCGGGGATTCGAGCCGGTCGAAGTCAAGGACCTCACGACGTCAGAGCGTGCGCGTCTCACGGCATTTTGCGCCGAAGACCGCGTCATTTTCGAACGCGCTGCCGACCTGGCTGCCGCGGCCCGGCCGGCACAGGCACCGGCGGCCTGAACAACTGAGCACCGACAGCCCCTTCAGGAGCACTTCTGAACTTGGGCCTCGCATCGGCATTCCCCCGGGCGCTGATGCCATGCCGCAAGCGACCCCGGCCTAGTGCCCCTTGCCGCCGTCGGTGACCGTCCACACACGGGCTTCCTTGGGCATCGGCGGATAGCCAGTGACCTTTGCCTCGGCGCCCTCGATGTCGAGCAGGTAGCGCTGTGCGGCATTGGTTCGCGCGAGGAGTTCGGGTGTCACATGATCCCTCTCGACGAGTTGCTGATCGATGTCGCGGCGTCCGATGAACAAATGAAGGACGCGCCGCGGCTTGCCGCTGAAGTTGGTCGTGCCGCCATGCCAGAGGCAGCCGTTGATGACCGCCACCGATCCCGCCTTGCCGGTGATATGGACCTCGCCCGGATAGGTCGCGACCGGATCCGCGGGCACTTTCGGGCGCGTCGCTTCGTCGATCACGATGCTCGTCATCTCGCCCATATTCACATCGGGGACGTTGATCGGCGACCACTTGTGCGAATAGGGAACGATCCGCGTCGGGCCATTCTCCTCGGTCATGTCGTCGAGCATCACCATGCTGTTGACCCCGCGCCAGTCGGCCGCATGGGCGCGCGGCAGGTCGCTGTGCAGCATCTGCTGGCCGGTGCCCTTGCCCGGGCTGCGCTCGTTGAGCGAACCAACGTGAATTTCGCCCAGGAGGAGATGCGCGGCGGCAAGCGTTGGCGCGCAGGTGAGGCAACGGTCAAAGGCCGGCGACTTGTTGAACAGGTTGGAGAGCCGGCTCGCGCCCGGCTCGATATGCACCTCGTGGCCACCGAACTCGCCTTCGATTGCCGCCAGCCGGTCGACTTCGTCGCGCATCTCGGCGACCTCGTCCGGCGAGAAGACGTCCGCGACGATGAAGTAGCCCTTCTCGTCGAATGACCGGCGCTGCTCGGCGGTGAGGTCGTCAACCGAAACCCCCAGCTCAGCCAGTGCTTCTGCGGTATTCATTGCTGCTCTCCCTGATCCATCCCGTTCGGCCGCTTCTCGCGGCTCGTTGCGGCGAAACCACCGTTGCCCGACGGTCGCTGTCCGGGATTGATCCTGCCGCGCGCCCGATCCGTTGGCGGAACCGGATACGGCCTCCCCCTCCCGGCTCGACCGACTACTCCTGAAAAAGGTCGAGCGCCTTCGTGCATCGGACACGCTAGGACCGAATGATGCCCCGATCAATGCGGAGCAGGCAGGACCGGGCGCCGACCGACGCCGCGGAACAGATCTGAGGATGTCTTATCGGGAAGGCGGTGGTGCCGCTTAGGTGACTCGAACACCTGACCCCATCATTACGAATGATGTGCTCTACCAACTGAGCTAAAGCGGCTTTCGCGGCGATTGATACCGATAAGCGCGCCAAGGTTCAAGGACCCCGGCGATCAGAACAGGCCGAATCGCCGTGGGCGCGGCTGGTCGGGCTCGTCGTTGTCCGGCATCGGGCCGGGATCGTCCGGCGAGGGCGGGATGACCGGCTCTTCCGGCGGCTCCTCGATGGGGGCAGGTTCGCTTGCCTTGGCGCTGACCGCCGACGCCGTGACGGGTGCAGGTTTCGGCTCCGGTACAGGCTCGGGCTCAGGCCGGGGCGGCGGCGGCGCGGGTTCCGGTTCCGGGACTGGTTCGGGCGCCGGAACGGGCTCTGGCGCCGGCGCCACGGCGACCGGCGGCGGTTCGTCGGCCGACACCACCGACGCGTCGTCGGCCACGATCTCGCCGGCGTCGGGAGCTTCGGGTTCCGGCTCGATGATTTCCGGCTCCGGCGCTGGTTTCGCCTCGATCCGCGGCGCATCGGAAGGTTCGACGGTCATCCGCTGCTCTGCGGCGAGATCGGCCTCGATCTGCAAGGCCACCCGCGAAGGCGGCGGCTCGGGAGAGACTGTCCACGCGACCACGCCCACCTCCCCGGAAACCGGCGAGACCGGCGCCCAGTCGTCCAGAATACGGCCATCGGCCATCCACACCGCGTTGCGCGGCGCATTGATCGCGCGGGCCAGCCACATCCGGACCTTGCCCTCGTCGCTGTGCTCGCGTTCCTCGATCTCGGCCATCAGCAGGCAGACCGCTTCGCTGGGGCCGGCCTTGACCTGCCCTTCGAGGGCCTGGCGCGCAGCCGCGAAATCGTGGGCGTCGATCGCCGCGCGGGCGACGGCCATCGCCCCGTCCGGATGATTGGCGCGGAGTTCGGCAAGCTTGCGCATCCGCTTCAGCCGATCGCGGACGGAATCGCCGTGCCGGACCCCGGCATAGGCATCGGCGACATCCGGGTGCGGCGCCGCCTTCCAGGTCGTTTCAAGGACGCGCGCGGCGCGGCGATAGTCGCTCGCCCGGCTAAGCAGGCGGGCGCCGATGACCGCGGCCGGCGCCAGCGCCGGGTCCAGGCGATGGGCTTCCAAAGCCGCGGCGCGGGCCTCGGCCGGATCGCCGGCTTCAAGTTCCATCGCCCGTGCGGTCAGCAGCGCCGCCCGGCGCCGCTGCGCGGTCGCCTTGTCGACGGCGCCTGCCCGCACGGCGTCCTCGAGCGTCCGCATCGCGCCGAGCCAGTCGCCATCGCGGGACTGGTACTCGAACAGCGCGACGCCGGCCCAGCCGATCTTCGGCGCCGTCTCGGCCGCCTGCTCAGCAAAATGCTTCGCTGCCTCGTGCTCGTCCTGGCGGCGTGCCTCGATGAACAGGCCGTGCAGGCCGAGCACCTTCGTGTCGGGTCGCGCCGCCAGCGCCTCGAAGGCGGTGCGCGCGTCAGCGCTTTCGCCGGACAGCTGCGCGGCCTGGGCGGTGAGGAGCAGCGGCAGCGGCTCGGCGCCGAGAAGCGTCCGGCTCTCCTTCGCCGCCTTGCGGGCCGAGCGCGCGTCACCGGCGCCAACGGCAATCATCCCGTCAGACAACGCCTTGTAGCCGCGGTCGCGCCGCCGCCGGCCAAGGTAGGACTCGAACGACCCGGGCGCCCGCAGGATCGCGCGGATCACGGTCCACAGGATGGCGAGCGCGGCAAACAGGATGGCGACGGCCAGCGCCGCGATCATCAGCGACGAGCGTATCTCGTAGCCCTGCCAGTTGAGGACGATGTCGCCCGGCCGCTCGGCCAGCCATGCCAGCCCGGCGGAAACCAGGAAGATGAACGCAATGAAGACCAGGACGCGTAGCATCAATGCCCCGTCAGTTGCCGGGCGCCGTCACCGACAGCGCCAGTTTGTCGACCAGGCGGTTGATCGCGACACGATCCTCCGCCGCTTGTGCCCAATCCGCCGAGGCCGCCTGGCCCTCCGGCGGCAGTTTTGCCCGTTCGGTCAGCGCCGACGCAAGGTCGCCGGAATCGACCGCTGCCTGCATCCGCGAGACCACCGCCTCGGGCGTATCGCCGGGAATGGCGCCGGTGGGTCGGACCGTGACCAGGCCTCGGCCGAAGGCAGCCAGACCGTCGAGGAAGCCCCCGTCGGAGTCATCGGTCGCCGATGCGACAAGGATTGCGTCGGCAACCGTCGGGAATTGCTGCTTGAGGGCGGCGACACTCGGCGTATCCTTCGCCGCCAGCGGTTCCAGTTCGGCGAGATCGTCAGCGTCGAGGCCCATGGCCTTGAGCATGGCAAGGTCGGTGGCAAACGGCCCGCCGGCTTCGACCGCCTGCTGAAGCATGGCGACCGCCGCGGCGCGGGCCGCCCGTTCGCTTTCAGCCGGGCGAGCGGCAACGGCAGCGAGCTGCGTGCCAAGGTCCTTGGTCGACGCCTCCAGCGCGGTGACACGCTCGGTGAGAGCCGACAAGGCTGTCGCGGTGTCCGCGCCCGAGGCGGCATCCGCCTCCAGCTTGGCGATGCGCGTCTTGATATCGTCCAGCGAGGCAGTGATCGCGGCCGTGCTTGCTCCGCTCTCGCCCGGCGTTGCGGCAGCGGGCGGCGGGGCCGCTTCGAGCTTCTCGATGCGCGCGCGGTTTTCGGTTTCGAGCTTTTCGAGCGCCGCCAGCTTGTCGGTCAGGTCGGTGACATCAGTCGCCGCGGGACCGGCCGGCGCGGCTTCGACGGTCGCGAGGCGCTTGTCGAGCGCGGTGACGGTGGCGCTGAGGCCGTCGACCTTCGTCAGGGCCTCCTGCGCCGCGGTTTCGGACCGGGTCGGGACGACACCGCTGGCGTGATAGGCGATCCCGAGAATGGTGGCGATCACACCGCCGATGACGGCGGCAATCACCAGGCCGACAATCCCGACGCCTCCCGAACCGCCCTTCGCAGGCGGCGGGGCGCGGGGCGGCACTGGTGGCGGCTGAGGCGTGGGCGACGTGCGTCCCTCCACGGCGTCCTGCGCCGCCGAGGGCTCGTCGCTATCGGCCGGCGGCGGTGCATCGCCCTTCTTCTCGGCCTTCTTCTCGGCCGTCAGGTCGATTGTAACCGGCGGTTTCTCGCGGTTCCGCTGCCCCTGCGGCCCGGCACTCGACACCTTGGCGTTCTTGTCGTCCTCGTCCGCGCTCATGCTTCTCCTCAGGCCGTCGGCGCCCCTCCAACAGGTATATAGCTATTTCACTGCAGAGGGCTAACGACCGATCAGCGCAATCAGGCCTGCGGCGTCGGGATGGGCCGCGATCTGGACAACCCCGAAGCGGCGCAGCGGTTCGCCCGCCGTCTCGGAAATCGAATAAAAAGCCAGCTTTTTCGCGGACTCCTCCAGACCGGCCTCAGCGATCAGGTCGGCGAATATTGCCGCCGACCGCCGGGAAAAGAACAAGGCGCCGTCGACAGCGCCGCTCGAAATTGCGTCACGGGTCTCCTGCCCGAACGCATCTGCCGACACCGCCGCATAAGCCTCCAGGGTCGCAACGTCGAACCCCTGCGCCCTGAGTTCGCCTTCGAGATCGCCGGACCGGTCGTGACCGGCGACATGCATGAGACGGCCGGTATCCGGCTGAAACCCCTCGACGATCGTCTCGACAAGCCCCGTCAGGTCGCCGCCGGCGATCCGGACGTCGGTGAACCCCGCCTGTCGCGCTTCCGCGCCGGTCTTCGCGCCGACCGCGAAGACGGGGAGCCCGCGCCAGGCCGCGGTTGCCGGCCATTTGGCGGCGGCGCGGACCCCGTTCGAACTGGTGAAGGCGATCGCCGCCGGCGCCGTCTCGAAATGCGGCTGCGGGCGGAAGGCGATGGTCGTCAGGGGTTCGACGATCGCGGTATGGCCAAGGGCTTCGAGACGGGCGGCTGTCTCATCGGCGTCCGGTTGTGGACGGGTGACAAGGAGCCGCATCTCACGCCTCGGCGAAGAAGGCCGGGCCACCGCGCGCCGCGAGCTCCGCGCCCGCCTCGGCGCCGATCCGCTCCGCATCACGCGCCGCGCCGCGCCGCACCACCGCATGCGCCTCGGAACCGTCCGGCCGGACGATGATGCCCCGGAAATCGAGCGCGTCGCCCTCGATCCGCGCCAGTCCGCCGATCGGCGTCCGGCATGACCCGTCGAGCACCGCCAGATAGGCGCGCTCGGCCGCCAGCGCCGTCGAGGTCGCCGCGTGGTCGATGGCGGCAAGCCGCTCCAGCGTTGCCGTGTCGCCGACCCGGGCGGCGATGGCGATGGCGCCCTGCCCCGCCGCCGGCAGCCAGTCTTCGATATCGATGGCGCCCCGGGAATGATCAACCAGACCAAGGCGCTTGAGCCCGGCCATGGCCAATAGCGTAGCATCCGCATGGCCTTCGGCGAGCTTGTTCATGCGGGTCTGGACATTGCCGCGCATCTCGACGATCCGCAGATCCGGGCGGAGGCTCAGCGCCATGGCGCGGCGGCGGAGCGAGGAGGTGCCGAGGACCGCGCCCTGCTTGAGATCGGTGAGACGGGACACCACCGGAGACAGGAAGGCGTCGCGCACGTCCTCGCGCTCCAGGCAGGCGGCGATGACGATCTCGTCGGGCAGCCGGGTCGGCAGATCCTTGGCCGAATGGACGGCGATATGGATCGCGCCGGAGAGCAGGGCCTCGTCGATTTCCTTGGTAAACAGCCCTTTTCCGCCGGCCTCCATCAGCGACCGGTCGGTGATCCGGTCGCCGGTGGTGCGGATCGGCAGGATGGCGATCGCCTCGGGCTCAAGACGGAGTGCGACGGACAGACGTGCCCGGGTCTCCTCGGCCTGGGCGAGCGCCAGCGGGCTGCCGCGGGTTCCGATAATGATTTCAGCCGATTGCAAGGGACCGCGTCCGGGTGTTAGGGCCTCTGGCGAGGCGTGGCCGAGATGGGACGGCGCGCTGCGACACGCCGAACGATTGCGGCGCCTTGATATCGGCTGGAGCCGCCCGATGAAAGTCCTCGGCATCGAGACAAGCTGCGACGAGACGGCCGCGGCGGTGGTGGAACGGCTGCCGGACGGCAGCGGGCGGATACTGTCCGATATCATCCTCTCGCAGCCCGACCATGCCGATTTCGGTGGCGTCGTGCCGGAAATCGCAGCCCGCGCCCATGTCGAGGCACTCGACGGACTGATTCAGGCGGCGATGGCTGGCGCAAACATCGGTTTCGGCGATCTTGACGCGGTTGCGGCGACCGCCGGACCGGGGCTAATCGGCGGGGTGATTGTCGGTTTGACCACCGCAAAAGCAGTCGCGGTCGCCTCCGGACGGCCGCTGGTTGCGGTGAATCACCTCGAGGGACACGCGCTGACGGCCCGGTACACCGACCGTCTCGCCTTTCCGTATCTCCTGCTTCTGGTGTCCGGTGGCCACACCCAGTTTGTCGCCGTCGAGGGGGTCGGCCGCTACCGGCGGCTGGGGACAACCATCGACGATGCGCTCGGCGAGGCCTTCGACAAGGCGGCCAAGCTCCTCGGCCTCGGCTACCCCGGCGGACCGGCGGTCGAAGCGGCGGCGAAGAGCGGCGACGGCGACCGCTTCGCCCTGCCGCGCCCGCTGCGCGGCCGGCCGGAACCGAATTTTTCGCTGTCAGGACTGAAGACGGCGCTCAGGCTCGCCGCCGAAAAGATCGCGCCGCTGTCCGACCAGGATGTCGCCGACCTCGCCGCTTCCTTCCAGGCCGCCGTCACCGACACGGTTGCCGACCGCTCTGCGAAAGCGATGGCGCTCTTCGCCAGTCAGCATCCAGACCTGAATGACCGAGCGCTGGTGATCGCCGGCGGCGTCGCCGCCAACCAGGCCATCCGCGACACGCTGACACACGAGGCGGCGAACCACGGCTTCCGGCTGGTGGCGCCGCCGCAGCGGCTTTGCGCCGATAACGCGGTGATGATCGCCTGGGCCGGAGCCGAACGGCTGGCGCTCGGGCTGACCGATCCGCTTGACGCGCCGGCTCGGCCGCGCTGGCCTCTTGATGAACTGGCCGCTCCCGTGCTTGGTGCGGGGGCAAAGGGAGCCAAGGCGTGATCGAAACCATCGGGGTCCTGGGTGGCGGGTCATGGGGCACGGCGCTGGCGCTGGTGGCAAGCCGCGCCGGGCGCAAGGTGCGGCTATGGGCGCGCGACCACGAGACGGTCTCGGCGATCGACGAGACCCACGAGAATCCGCGCTACCTTCCCGGCATCAGGCTCGACCACATTCCGGCGACCGGCAACATCGGCGCGGCGCTCCGCGCCGACGCGGTGCTGCTCGCCGTGCCGGCGCAATCGGTGCGCGCCGTCGCCACCATCGCCGCTCCTTATATCGCCGAAGGCCACCCGCTGGTGATCTGCGCCAAGGGGCTGGAGCGCGGCACCGCCAAGCGGATGAGCGAGGTCGTCGCCGAGGTGGCGCCGGGCGCGGCAGTCGCCGTGCTCTCCGGCCCGAGCTTCGCCACCGATGTCGCCGCCGGGCTGCCGACCGCCGTCACCATCGCCGCCGATAACGAACCGCTGGCGCTGTCGCTCTGCCACGCGCTCGGCGGCGGCACCTTCCGCCCCTATGCCGAGACCGACCTGATCGGCGTCGAGATCGGCGGCGCGGTCAAGAACGTGCTGGCGATCGCCGCCGGCGTCGTCGACGGACGCGGCCTCGGCGCCTCGGCGCTGGCCGCCCTCACCGCGCGCGGCTTTGCCGAACTCCGCCGCCTCGGCGAGGCGCTGGGCGCCAAGCCGGAAACGCTGATGGGCCTGTCGGGTCTCGGCGACCTGGTGCTGACCTGTTCGAGCACGCAATCGCGCAATTTCGCCTATGGCCGGATGCTCGGCGAGGGCCTGCCGCTCGACGCGCCCCACCCGCTGGTCGAAGGCATCGCCACCGCCACCGTGACCCGCGACCTCGCCCGCCGTCACCGGATTTCGATGCCGATCGTCGACGCGGTGGTCAGGATTCTGTCCGGCAAGGCGACGGTCGACGCGACGATCGAGAACCTGATGTCGCGGCCGCTGAAGCGGGAATCGGCCTAGGCACCCCCTGCCGCTCGTCCCCGCGAAAGCGGGGATCCAGTTAGCCTGAGGCAGAGTGTCCTTTGACCATCTGGGTCCCCGCGTGCGCGGGGATGAGCGGTTGAGGCTTAGCCCGAGGAGCGGCATGATCGCCGAGGTACCCGCGCGATACCCTATGCCGCTCGTCCCCGCGAAAGCGGGGATCCAGACCACGTTCGCCCAGGGACGAGGCAGCGATGGTGTTCTGCACCTACCTTCTCGCCAGCCGCCGCAACGGCACGCTCTACGTCGGGATGACCGACGACCTGGCGCGCCGGATGTGGGAGCACCAGACGGGCGCCTTTCCCGGGTTCACCCGCAAATACAGTGTCAGGACGCTGGTCTGGTTCGAGGTCCATCAAACGCGGGAGGCGGCCTTCACCCGCGAGCGCCAGATCAAGAAATGGAACCGCAGGTGGAAGCTCGACCTGATCGAGGCGGCGAATCCGGAGTGGAACGACCTCGCCGCCGAGTTCTGGCCTGAATCTGGGTCCCCGCTTTCGCGGGGATGAGCGGTTGAGGTTGGGCGAATGGCCGTGCGACCTCCGGCCGGGGTTGGGGAACGGGGAAGCCTCCCACTCCCACGCTCGTTCCCGCGAAAGCGGGAATCCAGGCGGCCTGAGGCAAGGTGTCCTTTGACCATCTGGATCCCCGCTTTCGCGGGGATGAGCGGTTGAGGATGATTACGACGGCCGACGCCGCCTCTTCCGCTTGCCAGTCCGCCATCGTAAGAAATGCCATCCGAAGCGGGGAGCAAAACCATGGCCTACTGGCTGTTCAAGTCCGAGCCCGACACCTGGTCCTGGGAGATGCAGGTGAAGAAGGGCAAAAAGGGCCAGGAGTGGGACGGCGTCCGCAACTACACGGCCCGCAACAACATGCGCGAAATGAAGAAGGGCGACCTCGGCTTCTTCTACCACTCCGGCGGCGAACGACAGATCGTCGGCATCGTCGAGGTGGTCAAGGAAGCGCACCCGGATTCGACCGACGACACGGGCAAGTTCGACTGCGTCGACATCGCCGCGGTGAAGCCGGTGCCGAACCCGGTGACGCTGGCCGACGTCAAGGCCGACAAGCAGCTCGCCGAGATGGCGCTGGTCAAGCTGTCGCGGCTCTCGGTGCAGCCGGTGACCGAGGCGGAGTGGAAACGGGTCTGCAAGATGGGCGCGGTTTAGGGCGGCTCAGACACGCTGTTTTCCTGAGCGATGGAAGCTGAGGTTGGGGGCGTTTCATGGACACTACAAGGCGAACTGCGCTGCTTGCCGGACTGTTCTTTATCGGCACGTTTATATTCTCGATCCCGGCCTTGATCCTTTATGGACCAATATTGGACGACGCCAACTTCGTCGTCGGCGACGGCGCCGACACGCGCATCCATCTTGGCGCCTTCCTCGAGATCCTCACGGCCATCGCGAATATCGCGACAGCGGTCGTTCTGTTTCCGGTCCTCAAGAGGGCGAGCGAGAGCGTTGCCCTGGGCTACGTCGCAACCCGAATTCTCGAATCCACGGTCATCGTCGTCGGCGTAATAAGCCTGCTTGCCATCGTTACGCTGCGGCAGGACTTCGGCGGCTCCGGTGACAACTCCGCTCTCTATGTGGCGACAGGCAAGGCGCTCGTCGCGCTGCATGACTGGACGTTCCTGCTCGGTCCCGCTTTCTGCGCCGGGTTCGGGAACGGCATCCTGCTCGGCTATCTGATGTATCGCTCGGAGCTTGTTCCGAAGCCCTGGGCGATTCTGGGAATGGTTGCCGGCTGCATCGCTTTCGCGTCGGCGACCGCAGTTCTGTTTGGCGCCTATGAACAGGTATCGCCGGTCTCTTTCGTCTTCACGATCCCGGAAATCGTGTGGGAATTGTTTCTCGGGCTCTACCTGACATTCAACGGGTTCAAGCGATCGCGGTTCATGGGCGCGGGGACTGCAGACCTCAGCCCATCCCCGCCGCTGACCGGCGACAGCGCGACCGAGGTGCAGACTTGAAGGACGGCCGGCGTTGGTGCCACGCGATCCCGACAGGAGTCCGCCGGTCGGGCGCGCCCGCATCCGCCGCGTCAGGCGCGGAAGGTTGTCTTGGTGCGTGCCGGCATAGAGCACCTTGATGTTGCTGTATTAAGCCTCGCCCCACTACCAACCCACCACCACCTCCCGCCCATCGTAGAAGCCGGCGGAGTGGAAACGGGTCTGCAAGATGGGCGGGGGTGGGTTAGGTCCGTGCGTCACCACAGGCAGACCTTTCCGGCGCGGGGCGCAGCGCGTCGGCGCTACCAAGGCACAACCTCCCCGCGCCAGTCGAAGAAGCCGCCGGTCGCCTCCGGCGGCAGGGCGTCGATGACGGCGAGCAGGTGGGCGGCGGACTGGTCCGGGGTGTGGACGGTAAGGCCGGTCGCGGCAAAGGGGGCGGACAGCGGTGTGGCGACGGTGCCGGGGTGGAGGGCGACGCAGAGCGCCTCGGCCGAGCGGCGGGACAGCTCCACCGAGGCCGTGCGGACCAGCTGGTTCAGCGCCGCCTTGGAAGCGCGATAGCCGTACCACCCGCCGAGACGATTATCGCCGATGCTGCCGACGCGGGCCGACAGCGTCGCGAAGACCGCCTTGCCGCTGCGCGGCAGGCGCGGCAGCAGATGCTTCATCAGGAGCGCCGGGCCGATGGCGTTGAGGGCGAAGGCGCGGGCGAGTTTTTCCGCGTCGAGCTCGCGCCAGGACTTCTCGGGGCCCTGGGCATCGTCATGCAGGAAGCCGGTGGCGTCGATCGCCAGGCGGATGTCGCCGTGCCCGGCGGCGAAGGCGGCTGCTTCGGCCAGGCTCGCCTCGTCGACCAGGTCGATCGGTGGCGTGCCGCCACGGCTGAAGGCGATCACCTCCGTGAAGCGATTGGCTGAGCGCAGCCGCTCGACCAGGGCGCTTCCGATGCCGCCGCCTGCGCCGAAGACAACGGCGACCCCGCCTTCGGGGAAGGACGAGAACGTCGTTTCGACGGAGTCGCCCGGCAGCGTCGGGGTTTCGGACCGGCTCATTGCTCGACCAGCACCGGCGCCTTGTGGAGATAGCGGCGGTCGTCGATCTGGTCGACGAGGAAGTCGGCGACGGCGGATCGCGCAATGACGCCCGCCCGCCAATCCGCCGGGTCGTCGAGCACCACGGTGGGGCGGGGGCGGCTGTCGCCGATCAGGATCCCCGGCCGGACGATCGTCCAGTCGAGGCCGCTCTCGCGGATCAAACGTTCCTGCTCGCTCTTGTCGGCATAGGCGCGACCGAGGACGAGATCGAACGGGACGCGTTGAAGCCAGGGCATGGCACGTCGACTGTCGCCGGCGCCGAAGCCGGTGACGCTGACCAGGCGCCGGATCGACTGGTCCTGCATCGCCGCGATGAGGATGCGCGTCGCCTGCGAAAAGAGGGTCACGGTGCCAAAGCGGCCCGACGAACCCAGCCCCAATGTCTGGATGACCGCGTCGACGCCGGTCAGCGCCGCGGCAATGGCCGCGCTATCAAGGGCATCGCCGGACACGATCTCAAGCGCGCCGGACGACGCCTTCAGCGGCGGCTTCGATCGCGCCATGGCGCGGACCGTGAAACCGGCCGCCAGCGCCCGGCGCGCGGTCTCGAGGCCGATACCGCTGCTGGCGCCAATGACGAGGACGACGGACATGGGCTGGTCCCGGGTCGGCGCCGGCCCGCCTTATTCGGACGTCCGGCCGGCGCGGTGGAATGTCGTGCCGGTGACGAAGACGCCGAGGGCGAGGAGCACGTGGAAAGCGACAAGCTCGCCATACCAGAGCCAGGCGCCCGTGCCGACGCAGAAAATCAGCGTCCACATCATGCTGAGGAACAGCATCGTCTGGAAGCGCCGGATCGGCGGCAGGCGGCGGAGCGGATTGACGCTCGGATCCATCACGGCACGATAGGACTCCGACATCGCGTTCTGCATGGCGTTCATTCTTCTTCTCCCTCTGGTCCTCGAACTGGTCCTCGAAGCATCCGGGCGGGACGACGCCCGCCCGAATGAGTGCGATGGCCCCGGATTACATCTCCGGCGGCAGCAGGACGGTATCGATGACGTGGATGACGCCGTTCGACGCACCGACATCGGCGGCAGTGACCGTCGCGTCATTGATCATCACGGTGTCGCCATCGACCGAGACCTTGATCTCGGCGCCGTTGACGGTTTCCGCCTCGGTGATCTTGACCACGTCAGCCGCCATCACCTTGCCGGGGACGACATGGTAGGTGAGGATTCCGACGAGCTGGTCCTTGTTCTCCGGCTTCAGCAGGGTCTCGACGGTGCCGTCGGGCAGCTTGGCGAAGGCGGCGTCGGTCGGGGCAAAGACGGTGAAGGGGCCATCGCCCTTCAGCGTATCGACCAGGCCGGCGGCGCCGAGGGCGGCCGCGAGGGTTTCGAACTGGCCGGCACCGACCGCCGTGTCGACGATATCCATGTCGGCGGCATAGGTGGTGGCGGTTCCGGCCACCGACAGGCCAACGACGGTTGCGGCGACTGCGGCCATTTTCGTGATTCCGAACGTCATCTCAGTATCCTCCATTCACAGGTTGGTCCGCTCTCTGGCGGACGATCGCGACGGCACCTGCCGCCCGTGATTGTGAATGTGGGGCAAATCGCTTTTCCTTCCACGCACATTTTCGTGAACGGAATATAGTTTGTCCTGTAGAGAAAATACAGCTACCGTGCTTTTCACCGGACGAAAACGGAAAGGACCTGGGATGCTCTCGGACACCCTTGCGGACGGCCTTGCCAGCTATCGGATCGGCCCGAAAATCCGCGCACTTCGGCAGAAAAAGGACCTCGGCCTAGTCCAGTTGGGCGAGCACACCGGGATTTCTTCCGGCATGCTGTCAAAGATCGAACGCGGCCAGCTTTTCCCGACGCTGCCGACCCTGCTCAAGATCGCGCTGGTCTTCGGCGTCGGGCTCGACCACTTTTTCGTCGACGACAGCGAGGCGCCGATCATCGCGGTGGTCCGCAAGGAGGATCGGTTGCGGCTGCCGGATCGCCCCGGCGAAACGTCGCCCGCCTACTTCTTCGAGAGCCTCGACTTCCCCGTAACCGACCGCAAGATGGAAGCCTATTTCGCCGCCTTCGAGGGGCCCCAGGAAGCGACCGAGCCGCACGCCCATGACGGCGCCGAGGTGATCTACGTGATCAAGGGGGAACTCGTCGTCGCTATTGGGGACGAGGAAACGACGCTTGGGGAAGGCGACTCGATCTATTTCGATTCCGGCCATCCGCACAGCTACCGGCGCGCCGGCCATTCGCCCTGCGAAGCCATTGTCGTGGTCACCCGCTGAGGCCGCGACCAGCCGGCTTCAGAGAATAAAATCGGCCTCGGTGAGTTCGGCGACGCCGTGGACCTTGATGGCGAAGTCGGCGACACCGTCGCCGTCGCGATCGCCCTCGACGATCAGCGTCTTGGCCGCCTTCTTCCGGGTGACGAGTTCGCCGGCGGTGCCGGCGAAGGGCGCCTCGCCGATGAAATGGAACGGCACCTTGCCCTTGGCCTCGAGCTTGAGGTTGATCGCGGCGAGGTCGATGCGGTCGCCATGGTGGAAGTCGGCGATGACGTCGCGATCGGAACCCTCGGGCTTGCTCTGCCGGACCGAGGCATAGGCGAAGACGTCGTCGCCCTCGCCGCCTTTCAGCCGGTCGTGGCGATAGCCGCCGACCAGCACATCGTCGCCGTCCTGGCCAAAGATCGTGTCACGGCCGCGCCCGCCATGGATCTCGTCGTCGCCGACCGAGCCCTTGACCTTGTCCCGCCCCGGCCGGGCGCGGATCAGGTCGTCGAAGATGCTGCCCTGGATGAATTCGCCGAGGCCGGTGCCGTCGATCCGGTATTGCTGGTCGGGATCGAGCCGGTAGATGGTGATGCCGGCCGGGTTGGTTTCGCTCCAGTAGGCGACGTCGCCATGAGCACCGATGACGTTGTGGCCGGCGGCGTCCTTGTCCTCGTTGTCATAGACCGTGAGGCTGCCATCGCCGTTGACCGCCAGCACGGTGGTCGTATGGCCGGTGCCGGCCCGCGCCCATTCGAGGCGGACGATATCGCCGGGCTCGACCAGCGTGTTCCAGTCGACGGTCGGGCTGTCGGTGTCGCTGCCGCGATAGGCGACACGCCAGAAGCCGCCCGGGACATTGGCGGCGGGATCGAGATTGGCATCGGGCAGCGGCATCGGCGCGCCGGCGGCCGCCGCGACATTGTCGGCGATCCAGTTGCACAGGTTGCTGTTGAAGGGCGTGCCATAGACCGCCTGGAAGGCCGCGGCCGAGGCCAGGATATCGTCGGGCGTCGGGCTGCCCGGCGTCGCCGCGACGAGACCGGTGACGGCCGGATCGACCGACCAGACGTCATAGGTGACATATTCCGCCTTGCCGCCCTTCGCCTTCGACGTCACCTGCGCCTGGATCTGTGGCGGAAAGCCGATGCTGTTGCCGGCGAGAAAGGAGACCGTGTCGCCCTTTCCGATCTCCGTCGGCCGGGTGATGAGCTTGCCATTGACCACCCAGCCGCTCTCGACGCCGGGAATCCCGTTGACCGCCTCCTGTCCCCAGAATCCCTGGTTCGGATCGGACAGGTCCGCCGCCACCGCCGGCAACAGCGTCAGGCCGTGGAAATCCGGATGGCGGGTCCCGAAGGCCGACTTGAAGATCGCCTTCAGCGACACCTCGGCGCCGAGCGGCGCGACGACCGGGACCGGCAGCGACGCCTGCAGCATCGTCGGACCGGCCGGGTCGTAGGTGATCACCGTGCCGCCTTCGCCGTCGCCCTTGAGGTCGAAGTCCCTTGCCTTCACCCCGGACGGCGCGAGCCCCGCCGGGTTGGTGGTGCCGACCGACAGTTCGGCGACGACGCCGCCTTTCTGCTTCTTGCCGGCATAGAGCAGGAGCGCGTCGCCATCGAGCGAAGCGGACTTCGCCCGCACGTCCTCGATGACCACCGAGACGCCGCCCAGCCCGGCGAAGCGCAGACTGCCCTGGAAGGTGTCGATGTCGGCGATCGTCACCTCGGCCGACCCGCCGAGAAAGGCGATCTCGTGGTCGCCGAAGGTACCATCGATATCGAGCAGCCCGCCGGCATCGACCTGGACCGTGCCGTGGCCGAGGAAGGCGACGTCTTCCCCGATCGTCGCCGCGCCCGCGACGCTGAGAAGGCCGTCATGGACGATGGTGTCGCCGGTGAAGGACAGGAAGCTTTCCTGGCTGACCAGCAGGAAGCCGCCATAGGCGATGGTGAAGGTGGCGTCGGCATCGATCGTCAGCCCGCCGCCGATGGTCTCGACATAGATCGAACTGAGCAGCGTGGTCTCGCCCTCGACGAGCAGGCTGGCCCGGGTCGGGTCGCCGCCGGTGCCGCCCGAGACGATGATCCTGGTGATGCCGGAGGGGCCCGGCTCAAAATCGACCGATATCGCGGTGAGCGCAACGGACCCGAGGAGGAAGATGGTTTCGGACCGGATCGCGCCGCCATCGATGGTCGGAGCGCCCTCGACGACGACGAGACGATCGCCGGGCTGCGGCACGCCGGCGGGCGTCCAGTTGGCCGGGTTGCGCCAATCGCCGGCCAGACCGGCGAGCCAGAGTCTTTCGGTCACGGCCTGTTCCCTGCCTTATGCAACGACGCCCGGGCTGTGGCGGTAACGAAACGCCCACCACGGCCAGCTTGAGGCAGCGGCCGGGCGTCCGTCAAGGCAAGCCGCCTCAGGCGCGGAAGGCCGTCTTCTGGGTGCCCGAATAGAGCGCCTTGACGTTGCTGTCGATCGAGCGGGCATGGGCGGCGACAGCGGCGTCGTCGAGGGCGTCGATCGGATCCGGCTCCAGCGTGAAATGGCCGAAGCGATCCTCGCCGCGCACCAGCATGGCGAAGTCCTCGGTCTTGGTCTGCTTCAGCCGGGTCGGGATATAGCGGAGCGCGAAGCCGATCCGACGGTCGTCGGTGCGGTTGGGTTCCGAGCCGTGGACCAGCAGGACGTGGTGCAGCGACATCTGGCCGGCCTTCAGCGGGATGAGCGCGGCTTCCTCTTCCGGCACGTCGACGGCGATCTCCTGGCCGCGCGACAGGAGGTTGTCCTCGGCGAAGGAATCCTCGTGGGCGAGGATCGGCTGCTTGTGGCTGCCCGGCCAGAACTTCATCGCCCCCGATTCGACCGGTGCGTCGGACAGCGCCACCCAGGCTGTGACGACGTCGTTGCCGGACAGGCCCCAATAGGTGGCGTCCTGGTGCCACGAGACGAAGGCCGGACTGCCGGCCTCCTTGACGAAGAAGGTCGAGGCCCAGAGCAGGATATCCGGGCAGAGGATATCCTCGACGGCATCGAGGATACGCGGATCGCGGGCGAGCCGGTTGGCCCAGGGGAAGAGCAGGTGGGCCTTCTGGCGGCGGTCGGCGCTGATCGGGCCACCGGTCGCCGTCTCATAGGCTTCGAGTTGCGCCCGACACGCCAGCGCCTCGCCGGGAGACAGCACTTCGACGGGGAAGACGAAGCCGTCCTCCTCGTAGCGGCGGATCTGATCGGGGCTGAGACTCTTCGGCATTGCGACCTCCCGTCAGGCTCTCTTGTCGGCCCGGCGCCGAAGCTGGCGGACCAGCCGGGCGCAGACGGCGCACGCCGTCGGGCCGGCCTCGGTGTAGCAGTCGTCGAGGGTGTCGGCGTCGTCTTCAAAGGCTGCATCCGACAGGCCCGAGCTACGGAATTCGCCACCCCGATCGTTGGAGGCCAGCCTACACCCTTTCGGCTCCCGGGGGGATACGATCGGCGCGCCGGACCGGCCCCCGGCGTTACGCGTCGGACAATCGGATCGGCCTGTCGAAATCGCCTGGGCTTGCTCGTCTTGTTGTCAGCATCGACCAGAATGGACCAGAAAGAGGAGCGATACCGATGTTGCGCACAACCCTTGTTGCAGCCGCGCTGCTTGCGCACAGCGCGGCGCTTGCCGCCTCCGACCCGGTCGGCGGCCGCGTCCCCGTGAATGGCATGGAGATGTATTACGAGGTGTCCGGCGAAGGCGATCCGCTGGTCGTCCTGCACGGCGCCTACATGAACATCCCGACCATGGGCGACATCATCCCGAAGCTCGCCGAGACGCATAAGGTCTACGCCCTGGAGTTCCAGGGCCATGGCCGCACCACCGACATCGACCGGCCGATCACCAACCAGAATCTCGCCGACGACGTGGCCGGGTTCATGGACGCGGTCGGCCTGGCGAAGGCCGACATATTCGGCTACTCGATGGGTGCCACCGCCGGGCTGCAACTCGCCATCCGCCACCCCGAAAAGGTCGACAAGCTGGTCGCGGCGTCCGTCGCCTACGACGTCGAAGGCTGGCAGCCGGCGTTTCTCGACTTCATCCCGCAGATGACGGTCGACATGCTCGTCGGCATGCCCTTCGTCGAGGACTATCGCACCCTCGCCGCCGATCCCGACGGCTTCCCGGCGCTGGCCGCGAAACTGATCCAGCTCGAGAAGGAGCCGATGGCCTGGGAAGACGACGTCAGGGCCCTGACGATGCCGGTGCTGATCATCACCGGCGATTCCGACGTGGCGACGCTCGAGCATTCGGTGGCGATGTTCCGCCTGCTCGGCGGCGGCGAGATGGGCGACATGGGCAAGCCGTTGCCCGCCTCGCGCCTCGCCGTGCTGCCGGCGACGTCGCATACCGCGGTGATCGGCCAGGTCGATCTGCTTCTCGGCTTCATCGAACCCTTCCTGAAGGGCGAGACGCCGAAGAGCATGTTCGAGTAGGGCGAGATCGGCGCCCGGCGGCGGTGTCGTCGGCGCGATCTTGTCGTAAGGACAGGGCAGCGTCAGATGTCCAGGAGCACGCCGCCTTTCATGTCTGACTGCGCTGGTGGCGGCGATCGCGCCGCTGGCGATCGAGGGCATAGCCGTCGTCATGGTGCTCGCGGTGGTGACGCGCAACCGGCTCGCCAGCACTGATCGGGGCGCTCAGGCGATGTAGGGTTTCATCGTTCTCACGATGTCGGCCGAGACGAAGTCGACGAAGGCGCGAACGCGGGCGGTCTTGCGCAGGTCGTCGTGGAGGAGCAGCCAGATCGAACGGTCGGGCTGCGGCTGAACGCCGGGGGCGCGTACCAACCGCGCGTCCGGATCACCGATGAAGCAGGGCAGCCAGGCGATGCCGAGGCCGGCGGCGGCGCCTTCGAGCTGCGGGATCACCTCGGGAAAGGCGTGGCGGATGCCGGCATTGGGGAACGGCCCGTTGGCGACCCAGGCGAGATCGTCCGGACCGCCCCAGCCGATCCAGGCGGCGCCAGTGCCGTCGCCGACGGCCAGCGTGCCGAGGTCTTCAAGATAAGCCGGCGAAACATAGGCGCAGATCAGGTAGCGAACCAGCCGCCGGCCGATGACATTGTCGGTGACCTCATGCGCGGCGCGGATCGACACATCGGCTTCCTGGCGGCTGAGATCGGCGATCGTGTTGGTGATCTCGAGCTGCACCTCGATGTCGGGAAAGGCGCGGCCGAAGCGGGCGACGATCGGGGCGATGAAGCCCTGCGCCATGAAAGGCGGCAGGCTGACGCGGACGGTACCGGATGGCCGGGAATCGACGCTGGCGACCTTGCGCGACAGGTCGTAGACCTGCTGCTCCATCCGTTCGGCATGGGGAAGCAGCAGGTCGCCGGGGGCGCTGAGCGCGAGCCCGCCCGGCGACCGGTCGAAGAGGCGTGTTTCCAGCCGCTCCTCGATCCGCTGGATGGCGCGGCTGACGGTGGCGTGGTTGACCTTGAGGCGTGCGGCGGCGTTGCGCAGGCTGCCGGCCCGCGCCACCGCCAGGAAAACCCGCAGGTCGTCCCAATCCATCGTCACAGCCAATGCTCCGTCGCCCGGGCGGATCGTTATCGATCCACTGTGTAGCTGATTTTCCGGTTCAGGCGCGAATAATCGCGCACTAGGTGAAGGGACAGGGAAGTTCGAGGAATGGGCCGGCGCCGCGCGCGCGAGGGAGGAACCATGCTGACAACGTCTGTGACGCTCGTGCGGGATACTGGTCACCACCCCGCGGAGCCGCGTCCCTTCATGAAGATCAAGCCTGTCGACCACCGGGTCCGGATTCTGCGCGACGGCTTCACGATCGGCGATTCGACCGACGCCGTCCGCCCGCTCGAGGTCGGAACCGGTTTCGACGCGCCGGTGTTCTACCTGCCAAAGGCCGATGCGACGCCGCGCCTCGCGCCCTCGAACCGCACGTCGCATTGCTCGCTGAAGGGCGAGGCGCCCGCCCTAGACCTCCGCGACGAATCCGGGAGAGTGATCGTGACCGATATCGCTTGGGGCTGCACCGCACCCCATGACTTCGCCTCCGCGCTGAGCGACCGCGTCGGTTTCCTTGCCGGCGAAGTAACCGCCGAGGAGATGGCGCAATGAGACAGCAGGCAAGCCACCGCCCGGACATCTCGCAGACGGGCGTCCTCTTCGATCGGGTCCGGACGCAGACGCGCAAGCTGACGGCGCCGCTCCTGCCCGAGGACATGATGCTGCAGTCGATGGAAGATGCCAGCCCGGCCAAATGGCATCTCGCCCACACGACGTGGTTCTTCGAGGAGTTCATCCTCAAGCCGCGCGTCGGCGGCTACGCGTCGCCGGACGATCGCTTCGCCTTCCTGTTCAACTCCTACTATGTCCAGGCCGGACCGCGTCATGCCCGCGACAAGCGCGGGCTGGTGTCGCGCCCCGGCGTCGACGACGTCCATGCCTATCGGTCGTTTGTCGAGGACGCGATCCGCGACCTGATGAACGAGGACCGCGACGACGCCGACGAGATCGCCGCGCTGGTCGAACTCGGCTGCCACCACGAGATGCAGCACCAGGAACTGCTGGTTACCGACCTCCTGCACGGCTTCTCCTTCAACCCCCTGATGCCGGCCTACCGCGATCCCGGGCCGGTGGCCGTCGCCAGGGAGATCCCGCTCGCCTTCACCAGCCACGACGGCGGCGTGAGCGAGATCGGCCACGCCGGCGAGGGGTTCTCCTACGATTGCGAAGGACCGCGCCACCAGGTCTTCGTCGCGCCCTATCGCCTCGCCAACCGGCCGGTGACCAACCGCGACTGGATCGAATTCATCGACGATGGCGGCTATGACACCGCGCCGCTGTGGCTGATGGACGGCTGGGCGGCGCGACAGCGCGAGGGCTGGGAGGCGCCGCTCTACTGGTGGCGCCAGGACGACGCGTGGTGGACCTACACCCTGCGCGGGCCGCAGCCGGTCAATCCCGACGCGCCGGTGGTCCATGTCAGCTACTACGAGGCCGACGCCTTTGCCCGCTGGGCCGAGGCGCGGCTGCCGACGGAAGCCGAGTGGGAGGTCGCGGCGCGCGACACGCCGATCGACGGCAATTTCCTCGAAAGCGATGTCTTCCGGCCGCTGCCGGGCGGCGGCTTCTGGGGCGATGTCTGGGAATGGACGCAGAGTCCCTTCACCCCCTACCCCGGCTTCCGCCCGCCGGAGGGGGCGATCGGCGAATATAACGGCAAGTTCATGATCAACCAGCTGGTGTTGCGCGGCGGCTCCTGCGCGACGCCGCGCGCCCAGATGCGCCCGACCTACCGCACCTTCTTCTATCCGCATCAGCGCTGGCAAATGCTGGGGCTGCGACTCGCAAAGGATGCTTCCTGATGCTCGACCGTCCCCGCGCCAGTAATCCCGACCTGCTCGAAGCTGCCCTCCAAGGCCTTGCCGCCACGCCGAAACGGATGTCGCCGAAGTGGTTCTACGACGACGCCGGCAGCGCCCTGTTCGAGGTGATCACCGAACTGCCGGAATACTATCCGACCCGCACCGAGGCGGGCATCCTGCGGGACCGCGCCGGCGATCTCGCCGGTTATGCGGAGGCAGGCGCGGCACTTGTCGAACTGGGCAGCGGCGCCAGCGTCAAGACGCGCATCCTGCTCGACGCGCTGCCGCAACTGGCGAGCTATGTGCCGCTCGATATCTCGGCCGAGTTTCTGGCCCAGGCGGCGAACGACCTTGCCGCCGATTATCCGCGACTGGCGGTGACGCCGATCGTCGCCGACTTCATGGCGCCGATCGCGCTGCCCGAACCGCTGGCCGCGACACAGAAGCTCCTGTTCTTTCCCGGCTCGACCATCGGCAACCTCGAGCGCAGCGAGGCGGGCGACCTGCTGGCGCGGCTGCGCGACTGGCCGAATGTCTCGGCCTTCGTGCTCGGCGTCGACCTGGTCAAGGATACCGGCAGGCTCATCGCGGCCTATGACGATGCGGCCGGCGTTACCGCCGCCTTCAACATGAACCTGCTGGCGCGGCTCAACCGCGAGGCACTGGCGGATTTCGACCGCGACGCCTTCCGCCACGAGGCGCGCTGGAATGCCGACGAGTCGCGGATCGAGATGCACCTGGTCAGCCGCCGGAACCAGACGGTGCGGCTCGGGGGCCAGTCGTTCGGCTTTTCCAAGGGCGAGAGCCTGCACACCGAATGCAGCCACAAATACACGGTCGACGGCTTGCGGAAGCTGGCCGCGGACGCCGGCTGGTCGGTCGCCGAGACCTGGACCGACGCGGAGGACCTGTTCGCGGTGGCGATCCTGACGCCCGACGATGGCGGCCGACCCGGGTAGCCGGGAGAGAATCTCCCTCCCCTCGCGGCTGGCGATCCTGTCTCCCCGGATTGCCGCCGCGACACTCGGCAGCGGCCGCCGGGCTTGCATCCGGCGGGCGCTCCGGGCTTATTCTGGCGGAAGGAACGCTCCGGGCATGGCCTGACGCTGCCGGAGGCGAAGGGGAGGACTGAAAATGACCGAGACCGTGCATCCGGTGACGGACGAATGGGCCAAGCGCGCCTTTGTCGACAACGCCAGGTACGAGGAAATGTACCAGCGCTCCGTCGCCGATCCGGACGGTTTCTGGGCAGAGCAGGCGAAGAGCCTCGACTGGATCAAGCCCTTCACCAAGGTCAAGAACACCTCCTTCGACGCACCCGACGTCTCGATCAAGTGGTTCGAGGATGGCGAGCTCAATGTCTCGGCCAACTGCACCGACCGCCATCTCGCCACCCGCGGCGACCAGACCGCGATCCTGTGGGAGCCGGACGATCCGTTGACCGAGGGACGGACGATCACCTATCGCGAGCTGCATGAGAATGTCTGCCGCCTCGCCAATGTCCTGAAGTCGCACGGCGTCCAGAAAGGCGACCGGGTGACCATCTACATGCCGATGATCCCGGAAGTCGCCTATGCGATGCTGGCCTGCGCCCGGATCGGCGCCATCCATTCGGTGGTCTTTGCCGGCTTCTCGGCCGAAGCGCTGGCCGGCCGTATCGAGGATTGCCGCTCGGGCTACGTCATCACCGCCGACGAGGGCCGCCGCGGCGGCCGCACCGTGCCGCTCAAGGTCAATACCGACGAGGCGGTGACCATCGCCGAGGCCGCCGGCGCCAGGGTCAACCACGTCATCGTCGTCAAGCATACCGGCGCCGACGTGGCGATGAAGGACGGACGCGACGTCTGGTACCACGAGGTCATCGACGGCACCTCGGCCGACTGCCCGGCGGAGCCGATGAACGCCGAGGACCCGCTGTTCATCCTCTATACCTCCGGCTCGACCGGCAAGCCGAAGGGCGTGCTCCACACCACCGGCGGCTACCTGCTCTACGCGTCGATGACCCACCGGATGGTCTTCGACTATCACGACGGCGACATCTACTGGTGCGCCGCCGATGTCGGCTGGGTGACCGGCCACAGCTACATCGTCTACGGGCCGCTGGCCAACGGGGCGCTGTCCGTGATGTTCGAAGGCGTGCCGACATGGCCGACGCCGTCGCGGATCTGGGAAGTCGTCGACAAGCACAAGATCAACATCCTTTATACCGCGCCGACGGCGCTGCGTGCGCTGATGGGCGCCGGCGACGACCATGTGACCAAGACCTCGCGGGCTTCGCTCCGGCTGCTCGGCTCGGTCGGCGAGCCGATCAACCCGGAGGCCTGGGAGTGGTATTACCGGGTGGTCGGCGACAGCCGTTGCCCGATCGTCGACACGTGGTGGCAGACCGAGACCGGCGGCATCATGATCACGCCGCTGCCCGGCGCGACGGCGCTGAAAGCGGGCTCGGCAACCCGACCCTTCTTCGGCGTCAAGCCGGCGCTGGTCGACGCCGACGGCAAGTTCATCGAAGGGGCCGGCTCCGGCAACCTGGTCATCACCGACTCCTGGCCCGGCCAGATGCGCAGCGTCTATGGCGACCACGAGCGCTTCGTGCAGACCTATTTCTCCGCCTATGCGGGCCTCTATTTCACCGGCGACGGCTGCCGCCGCGACGAGGACGGCTACTACTGGATCACCGGCCGGGTCGACGACGTGATCAACGTCTCGGGCCACCGCATGGGCACGGCCGAGGTCGAATCGGCGCTGGTCGCCCATCCCAAGGTGTCGGAGGCCGCCGTGGTCGGCTATCCGCACGACATCAAGGGCCAGGGCATCTACGCCTATGTGACGCTGATGGTCGGCGAGGAGCCGAGCGACGAGTTGCAGAAGGAACTGAAGCAGTGGGTCCGCAAGGAGATCGGCCCGATCGCCCAACCCGACCTCATTCACTTCACCCCCGGCCTGCCGAAGACCCGCTCCGGCAAGATCATGCGCCGCATCCTGCGCAAGGTCGCTGCCAACGAGTTCGACACGCTCGGCGATACCTCGACGCTGGCCGATCCGGGCGTCGTCAACGATCTGGTCGAGGCGCGAAAAAACAACGGCTGACGAGACGCGTGTGCTTTTTCTGACGAAACAATCCTAAGTAGATTAAACGCACGCCTCCCCTTGCCTGTCCCTCGCCGTTGCGATAGAGAATTTATTCCTATTCGCTCCGGATTCGCCCGTGATCGCGCATTGCACGGATTCTTTTTCCCAGGCCCCATCGGCGGTTCGCCGGTGGGCGATGGCGCCCGGTCTTGTTCTGGCGCTCTGCCTGCCGACGGCGGCTGGCGCGGCCGAGCGGATCGCGGGGCCGGTCGCGGCCACCGTGCTGCGGGTTGTCGACGGCGACACGCTGACCGTCGAGGCGACGATCTGGATCGGCCAGCGCATCACCGTCAGCGCCCGGATTCGCGGCATTGACACGCCGGAGCTTCGCGGCGATTGCCGACGCGAAAAGGCGATGGCCGAGGCAGCGCGCGCGGCGCTGGCCGACCTCGCCGACGCGCGGCCGGTAGTGCTGACCGCCGTCGAAAACGACAAATATGCCGGCCGCGTCATCGCCGACGTGGCGACGGCCGACGGAATCGATCTTGGCGCCCACATGCTCGCCACCGGCCTCGCCCGCGCCTATGACGGCGGCGGCCGTGGCGGCTGGTGCGACATTGCCGGCCTCGACGACTGAGCGGCGACGCACGCGTCGCGCCACGGCTTGACGCAGGTCCGCAACGGCATATGGTCGGCCCCGGTGATACGGGGTGCTCGTCCGCAAGGAGGGGCTGAGAAAATACCCGCCGAACCTGATCTGGATAATGCCAGCGCAGGGAGCCGTCACCTCCGGCCTTGCGGTGTTTTTCCGCCTCGCCGGTCGCGGCTCCGCTGCCCAAGCGAGGAACGCCGTGAACAGACCCGACCTGACATCCGCCATCGACCGCCTGCGCACCCGCGGGCCGCTCGTCCACAACATCACCAACTATGTCGTCATGAACTCGACGGCCAATGCGCTGCTGGCCGTCGGCGCGTCGCCGGCGATGGTCCATGCCGAGGCGGAGGTCGCCGATTTCGCGCCGATCGCCCAGGCGCTGGTGATCAACATCGGCACGCTGTCGCCGCCCTGGGTGGCGGCGATGGAGAAGGCCGCGGAAGCCGCCAACGCCGCCGGCGTGCCGTGGATCCTCGACCCGGTCGCAACCGGCGCCACCGCCTACCGGACCGAGACGGCGACCCGGCTGGTGGCGCTGAAGCCGACCATAATCCGCGGCAATGCCTCCGAGATCATGTCGCTGGCCGGTGAGGCCGGCGGCGCCCGGGGCGTCGACTCGACGCAAGGCTCCGACGCGGCGCAAGACGCGGCGAAACGACTATCGCAGCAGAGCGGCGCGGTGGTCGCGGTGACCGGGGCGGTCGACTACGTCACCGACGGCGAGCGGATCGTCGGACTGGCCAATGGCGACCCGATGCTCGCCCGCGTAACCGGCACCGGCTGCATGGCGACGGCGATCGTCGGCGCCTTTCTTGGCGCCGGGCTTGCGCCCTTCGACGCCTGCGCGGCGGGCCTGACGATGCTCGGCGTCGCAGCCGAGACCGCGATCGTCGGGGCCAAAGGGCCGGCGAGCTTCCAGGTGGCGCTGATCGACGCGCTCTACCGGCTCGACGACGCGGCGCTGGAAGAGGGCGTGCGCTGGGCATGAGGCGGCTTCCCGACCTGACGCTGATGCTGGTCACCGACGCGGCGATGATGGCGCGGCGCGGGGTGGTGGAGACGTCGCTCGCCGCCGTCGCTGGCGGGGTCACGGTCGTCCAGCTTCGCGACAAGACGGCAAGCGACGAGAGCCTCACCGCGCTGGCGCGGGCGTTGCGGGAGAGCCTCGCGCCGCTCGGCGTGCCGCTGATCGTCAACGACCGCGTCAATGTGGCGATCGCGGCGGAGGCCGAGGGTCTGCATATCGGCCAGGAGGACGGGTCTCCGGCCGAAGCCCGCGCCCGGATCGGGACGGAGATGATCCTCGGGTTGTCGGTGACAGGACCGGCCGATGTCGCCACCGTCGACCCGGCGGTGGTCGACTATGTCGGCCTCGGCCCGGTGATCGCGTCCGCCACCAAGGCCGACGCCGCGCCGCCGCTCGGCCTCGACGGGACCCGCGCGATCGGCGCGACGCTCGGCCTGCCCTGGGTGGCGATCGGCGGCATCGACGTCGGCAACGCCGCCGCCATCATTGCGACCGGGGCCAGTGGGCTGGCGGTCGTCTCGGCGATCGCCGCAGCCGACGATCCCCGCGCGGCCGCGGCGGAGCTGCGAGCGGCGATACAGGAGGGACGTGTGGCATGACCCAAAAGATAGCCAACCTGACTCGGCAAAGCGCGACGGTGTCACCGCCATCCCTCCCCGGACCGGGGAGGGGGGACCGCCGCGTAGCGGTGGTGGGTGGGGTCCTCTCCCACATCCGACACCGTGCCAGGCCTGCCGAACCCCACCTGGCTGCGGCCGGCTTCGCCGCCCGCAGCCACCCTCCCCGGTTCTGGGCGGGATTGGAGTGGGATGAAACGGTCGGGCATTGCCGACCGGGAGGCGGGGCATGATCGCCAACGTCCTTTCGATTGCCGGCACCGACCCGACGGGCGGCGCGGGCATCCAGGCCGACCTCAAGACCTTCTCGGCGCTCGGCGCCTATGGCATGAGCGTGGTGACGGCGGTGGTCGCCCAGAACACGCAGGGCGTCCGCGCATTCGAAGCGCTGTCGCCCTCCTTCATCACCGCCCAGATCGACGCCGTCTTCGACGACGTGCGGGTCGACGCGGTGAAGATCGGCATGGTCGCCAATGCCGGGATTGCCGAGGCCATTGCCGCGGCGCTTCAACGCCACGAGGCGAAGCATGTCGTCCTCGATCCGGTGATGATCGCCAAGAGCGGCGACCGGCTGTTGTCGGAAGACGCGGTCGCGGCGGTGCGCGACCGGCTGGTGCCGCTGGCCGAGATCGTCACGCCGAACCTGCCGGAAGCCGCCGCCCTTCTCGATGCGGCGGGGCCGGCCGACCTTGCCGGGGCCATCGAGATGGCCCGCGCGCTGAAGATCCTCGGGCCCGCCTCGGTCTTTCTCAAGGGCGGCCACGCCGAGGGGCCGGAGAGCATCGACGTCTATTTCGACGGCGAGACGATGGAGACATTTCGCGCCGCGCGGATCGCGACGAAGAACACCCACGGCACCGGCTGCACCCTGTCGGCGGCGATCGCCGCGCTGCTGCCGTCGATGCCGCGGCTGGAGGCGGTCGGCCGGGCCAAGACCTACCTGACCGGCGCGCTGGCGGCGGCCGACGACCTCGACGTCGGCTCCGGCCATGGCCCGCTTCACCACTTCTTCGACGTGTGAGAGCGCTGACGGAAATCCCGTACCGGCGGCGGCGGCAAGCTGCTATCATCACGATTGTTTCTCCTCATTGCACGTGGAGTTTCGGATCATGACGATCGCCAGACTCTGCCTCGCGCTCGGCCTCCTGTTCCTGTCCGGCGGGCTTGCCGCACAGGCGGTGGCCGACGAGAAGCCGGCCGCCACCGCGGCGCAACTATTCGAGAGCGGCAAGTTCGCCGAAGCCGGGGCGATCTACGAAACGATCGTCGCCGGGAAGCCCGACGACTTTGACGCGACGCTGCAACTCGGCCGGATCGCCCTGCTCGCCAACCGGCTCGACGAGGCCGAGACGTGGCTGACAAAGGCGATCGCTCTGAAGCCGGATGACGACGCGAAAGTCATGCTGGCCGAGGCCTATTACCGGCAGGACGATTTCGATCAGGCCGCGGCGGCGCTCCACGGCGTCGATGTCGCCAGCAACAAGCTGGTTGCGTCGCAATACCCGACGCTGAATGTCGCCAAGCTCGAGAGCTTCCACGGCCAGACGCCGTATAAACTGGAGGGCGACGGCCAGAGCACGGTGGTGAAATTCCTGCGGACCGACCCGCTGCCGCTGGTCAGCGTCCGCGTCAATGGCGGCGACGAAGTCACCTTCTTCATCGACACCGGCGGTTCGGAGGTGGTCCTCGACAGCGACTTCGCCAGGGAACTCGGCATCCCCGACTTCGGCGCGATCCAGGGGACGTTTTCCGGCGGGCAGCAGGCCGCGGTCCACCAGGGGCGGATCGACTCGCTGACCCTCGGTGACTGGACGGTGAAGAACCTGCCGGTCGCGACCCTGGCGCTCCGCCAGCTCTCCGAAGGACTCGACGCCAAGCGGATCGACGGCATCGTCGGCACGACGCTCTTCTACCACTTCCTTGCCACCCTCGACTTCCAGAAGGGCGAACTGGTGCTGCGCCGCAAGGACGCGAAGAGCCTCGCCGACTTCAAGGCATCGGCGGCGAACGCCACCGCCATCCCCTTCTGGATCGCCAGCGACCATTTCATGGTCGGCTGGGGCCAGGTCGAATCCCTGCCGCCGACGCTGCTTTTCGTCGACACGGGCCTTGCCGGCGCCGGCGCCAAACTGGCGGAATCGGTGATCCGGGACGCCGGCATCAAGCTGGAGGAAGACAAGGCCGAGACCGGCGCCGGCGGCGGCGGCGACCTCAAGATCGTGCCCTATGTCGTCGATCGCCTTTCGTTCGGCGACGTTGTCGAGGAGGACGTCGCCGGCCTCTATGACGGGCCCTTCCCGTGGGAAACCATGTTCGGCTTTCACCTCGCCGGGATGGTCGGCCACGACTTCTTCCGGCCCTACGCGGTGACCTTCGACTTCGACGAAATGACGATTTACATGCAGGAGTAGCCGGGCGGACGGTCGACGGTCAGCCCGACTGGAGGCGCCGCAGCGCCTCGGCAGTCTTGGAATCAGCCGGGAAGAAGGATTCGATCGCGATCTCGGAGAGGGTGACGTCGATCGGCGTCCCGAAGATGGTGGTCGTCGTCAGGAAGGAGAGCGTGCCGGCCTCCGTCTCGATCATCAGCGGGACGGCGATTTCGTCAGCCATGGTCACGACGGTCGGCTGCCGCGCGCGCGGCGACGGATAGGCGGCGAGTTCCTCGAGCAGTTCCGCGAGCCCGCTGTCGGCGGTCGCCGCGACCTGGCGGTGCAACCGCTCGAGGACATGCGCCCGCCAGTCGGCAAGATTGACGATGCGCGGCGCGAGCCCATCCGGATGAAGGCTGATCCTCAGGACGTTGGCCGGGGCCTCCAGCAGGGACGGCGCGACCCCGGCCAGCAGCGGCGCTATGGCGGCATTGGCCTGGAGCAGGGTCCAGTGACGATCGACCGCCAGCGCCGGATAGGGCTCCTGTGCCGTCAGCAGGCGGTCGATGGCCCGCCGCGCCCCGGCAAAGGCCTCGTCGGAGAGCGAGCGCTCCGAAAAGACAGGCGCGAAGCCGGCAGACACCAGCAGACGGTTGCGCTCGCGGATCGGGACCTGCAGTCGCTCGGCCAGGCGCAGGACCAGGTCGCGGGACGGGCGGGACCGGCCGGTTTCGAGAAAGCTCAGGTGCCGCGCCGACACCTCGGTGTCGAGCGCCAGGTCGAGCTGGCTCATCCGGCGGCGCTGCCGCCACGCGCGAATCTCGGTCCCGATCTCAAGCCGTGCGTTGTCCATGCCCCACCTTAGGCGGCGACGAACGGCGCTGCCATTACCTGCGAGGTAATCGACCGCCGTCACCAAACGGAGAATCCTGCCACGGTCAATTGGTCAAACCGTGGAGATGAATCGATGACCGACCTCACTGCCCTCGCCGATCGCTACATCGCAATGTGGAACGAGAAGGACTCGGCCAGCCGAACCGCCCTGATCGCCGAAATCTGGAGCGAGGACGGATCCTACGTCGACCCGATGCTGAAGGGCGACGGCCGTGACGGGATCGACGAGATGGTCGGCCGCGTCCATGCCAAATACCCCGACCACGCGTTCCAGCGGACAAGCGCCCTCGATGCGCATAATGACCGCCTCCGGTTCAACTGGTCGCTCGCCGTTCCCAATGAGCCGCCAATGGTCAGCGGTATCGACTTCGGCGTCGTCGCCGACGGCAGGTTGCAGTCGATCACCGGCTTCTTCGAGCCGGCGGCGCAGGCGGAGGCCTGAGCGATGACGACGCTACGTGCCTCTCCCCTGCTGCGCGGGGCGCTCATCGCCGATGCACTGGCAAGCGGCGCCATGGCGCTGCTGCTGATCGCCGGCGCCGGCCTCCTTGCCGAACTGCTGGGCATGGCGCCGGGCTTCCTGCGCGGTGTCGGGCTTTTCCTCGTCCCCTATGCGGCGTTCGTCGGCTATCTCGCCAGCCGGACGGTCCTGCCGGCGACGCTCACCTGGATCGTCATCATTGGCAATGGGCTGTGGGTCGTCGCCAGCATCGCGGTGCTTGCCGGCGGCATCCTGTCGCCGACAGCGCTCGGCGTCGCCTTCGTCCTCGCCCAGGCGGCGGCGGTCGGGGTCTTCGCCGAACTCCAGTACATGGGCAGCCGGCGGGCCACCTTGCGCACCGCCTGAAACGACAAGGGGCCACGACGATGCCGCGGCCCCTTGCTCGCAGGATCATGTGAGGCGCGGATCAGTCCTCGTAGACGATCAGCAGGTCCTTGGCGTCGATCTGGCTGCCGGCGTGGATGAGGATTTCGCCGACCGTGCCGTCGCGCTCTGCGTGGAGGGCGGTTTCCATCTTCATTGCCTCGATCGACAGCAGCACGTCGCCGGCCTTGACGGTCTGGCCGGTGCTGACCGCCAGCGTCGAGACGACGCCGGGCATCGGCGCGGCGACATGGAGGGCGTTGCCCTCCTCGGCCTTGCGCCGGATCACCACGTCGCTCGCCATGCGGTTCGGCACCTTGGCGACACGCGGCTGGCCGTTCATCTCGAAGAAGACGCGGACGAAGCCGTCCTCGTCGGTTTCGCCGATCGCCTGGTTGCGGATCACCAGCGTCTTGCCGCGCTCGATCTCGACGAGTATTTCCTCGCCGACGGGCAGGCCGTAGAAATAGACCGGCGTCGGCAGCACCGAGACCGGACCATAGGTGTCGGCGGCGGCGGCGAATTCGGTGAAGACCTTGGGATACATGATGTAGGAGGCGAGTTCGGTATCCTCGACCGGACGGCCGATCTTCTCCTCGACCGCCTCGCGCTCGGCATCGAGGTCGGCCGGCGGGATCAGCGAGCCGGGACGGACGACGATCGGCTCGGCGCCCTTCAGCACCTTCTTCTGGATCGCCGCG
This sequence comes from Bauldia litoralis, assembly GCF_900104485.1. Taxonomy (GTDB): domain Bacteria; phylum Pseudomonadota; class Alphaproteobacteria; order Rhizobiales; family Kaistiaceae; genus Bauldia; species Bauldia litoralis. The sequence continues at coordinate 613,033 of NZ_FMXQ01000001.1, forward strand.
GGCCAGCCGCCCGGCGGCTGACCAAGGTCGCCATGCATCATCTGGACGACCGATTCCGGGAAGGCGATATCCTTGGCCGGGTTGGCGACATCCTCGACGGTGAGATCGCCGGCGACCATCATCAGCGCCAGGTCGCCGACCACCTTGGACGACGGCGTCACCTTGACGATGTCGCCGAACAGCATGTTGACCTCGGCATAGGTGCGTGCCACCTCGTGCCAGCGCTCCTCGAGGCCGAGCGAGCGGGCCTGCTCCTTGAGATTGGTGAACTGGCCACCCGGCATCTCGTGGAGATAGACCTCGGAGGCGCCGAAGCGCAGATCGGATTCGAAGGCGCGATACTGGGCGCGCACCGCCTCGAAATAGAAGGATATCTGGCGGATCGCCGTGACGTCGAGGCCGGTCGCCCGATCGGTATCGTCGAGCGCCTCGACCAGCGAGCCGAGGCAGGGCTGCGAGGTCAGGCCGGACATCGAATCGATCGCCGCGTCGAAGGCGTCGACCCCGGCCGCGACCGCCGCGACCACCGAGGCGGCGGCGACGCCCGACGTGTCGTGCGTGTGGAAATGGATCGGCAGGTCGGTCGCATCGCGCAGCGCCTGGACCAGCTTGGTCGCCGCCGCCGGCTTGAGCAGGCCGGCCATGTCCTTGATGCCGATGATATGGGCGCCGGCCGCCTCGAGCTGCTTGGCAAGATCGACATAGTAGTTGAGGCTGTACTTGGCCCGGTCGGGATCGAGGATGTCGCCGGTGTAGCAGAGCGCCCCCTCGCAGAGCTTGCCGGCCTCGCAGACCGCGTCCATCGAGACCCGCATATTCTCCACCCAGTTGAGGCAGTCGAAGACGCGGAAGAGATCGACGCCGGCGGAGGCGGCTTCCTTGACGAAGAAGCGGACCGCATTGTCGGGATAGTTGGTGTAGCCGACACCGTTGGCGCCGCGCAGGAGCATCTGCAGGAGGATGTTGGGCGCCCGCTCGCGGATCAGCGACAGCCGCTCCCACGGGTCCTCGGTCTGGAAGCGCATGGCGACATCGAAGGTCGCGCCGCCCCAGCATTCGAGCGACAGCAGGCCCGGCAGGGCGCTGGCATAGGCCTCGGCGGCGGCGGCAAGGTCGAAGGTCCGCATCCGGGTGGCGAGCAGCGACTGGTGGGCGTCGCGCATCGTCGTGTCGGTGACCAGGGCGCGCTTTTCGGCCCGCATCCACTTGGCGAAGGCTTCCGGACCGTCGCGGTCGAGGCGCTGCCGGGTGCCGTCGGCCGGAGCCTGATCGAAGCGCGGCGCCGGCACGATGAGTCCCTCCTCCGGCGGCCGGATGCGGTCGCGGGTGTCGGGATGGCCGTTGACCGAGACGTCGGCGATATAGGTGAGGAGCTTCGTCGCCCGGTCGCGGCGCTTGACCGCCTCGAACAGTTCCGGCGTCTCGTCGATGAAGCGGGTGGTGTAGCTGGAATCGCGGAAGGCGGGGTGGCTGATGACGTTTTCGAGGAAGGCGAGGTTGGTCGCCACGCCACGGATGCGGAATTCGCGCAGCGCCCGGTCCATGCGCGAAATCGCCTCCTCCGGCGTCGGCGCCCAGGCGGTGACCTTTTCCAGCAACGGGTCGTAGAAGCGGGTGATGACCGCGCCGGAATAGGCGGTGCCGCCATCGAGGCGGATGCCGAAGCCGGTGGCCCCGCGATAGGCGGTGATGCGGCCGTAATCGGGGATGAAATTCTGCTCCGGATCCTCGGTGGTGATCCGGCACTGAAGGGCATTGCCGTTGAGGCGGATGTCCTTCTGGGCCGGCACGCCGGACCCCGGCTCGCCGATTGTCTTGCCCTCGGCGATATGGATCTGCGCCTTGACAATGTCGATGCCGGTCACCTCTTCGGTGACGGTATGCTCGACCTGGATGCGCGGATTGACCTCGATAAAATAGAAGGCGCCGGTATCGGAATCCATCAGGAATTCGACGGTGCCGGCGCCGTAGTAATCCGCGCCTTCGGCGAGCGTCACCGCATAGCCGGCTAGCTCGGCGCGCTGGGCATCGTCGAGATAGGGGGCGGGCGCGCGCTCGACGACCTTCTGGTGACGGCGCTGGACGGTGCAGTCGCGCTCGAAGAGATGGACGATGTTGCCGTGCTGGTCGGCAAGGATCTGCACCTCGACATGGCGGGCCCGCTCGACCAGCTTTTCGAGATAGACCTCGTCGCGGCCGAAGGCGGCCTTGGCCTCGCGCCGGGCGGCGTCGATATCGTGGAGCAGCGTCGCCTCGTCGGGAATGACGCGCATGCCGCGGCCGCCGCCGCCCCAGGAAGCCTTGAGCATCAGCGGATAGCCGACTTCCTTGGCCTGCCTGGCGATCTCGGTGGCATCCTCCGGCAACGGGTCCGTCGCCGGCATCACCGGGACGCCGACCTTGACCGCAAGCTCGCGGGCCGAGACCTTGTCGCCGAGCCGGCGCATGGTGTCGGGGGACGGGCCGATGAAGGTCAGCCCGGCATCGGCGCAGGCGGCGGCGAAATCCGGATTCTCCGACAGAAGGCCGTAGCCGGGATGGATCGCATCGGCCTTTGACTCGCGGGCGACGCGGATGATTTCGGGGATCGACAGATACGCCTCGATCGGGCCGAGGCCCCGGCCGATCTGGTAGGCCTCGTCGGCCTTGAAGCGGTGGAGGGCGAGTTTGTCCTCCTCGGCGAAGACGGCGACGGTCTTCATGCCGAGCTCATTGGCGGCGCGGAAGACGCGGATGGCGATTTCCGACCGGTTGGCCACAAGGATTTTTTTGATCTGCACGGTTTGCCCCGAATGAAGGTTCGTCGAAACCGGCTGGAATTCAGCCGATCGGCCCAATTGTGCGCCTGCGAAGGCCGCCTGTGCAAGTGCGAAGCGAGCCGCGCGGACCTTGCCCGCGCCGAAGGACAATTGTCCAGTGCCACCGCAATCGTGCAATGTGCACGAGCGCCAGAAAACAGGGGGAGTCGCCCATGCCGGAAATCATCGTCTACTGCGCCGAAGGCCGCACGCCGGAGCAGAAGAAGGGCCTGATGCAGGACCTGACCGAGGCCATGGTCAAGAATTTCAACGTGAAGTCCGAGGTTGTCACGGTGCAGATTGTCGAAGCGCCGAAGATCAACAAGGCCAAGGGCGGCGTGCCCTTCAGCGAACGGTAAGGTGCGGCAGGTCCCATGATCACCGTCTTTGGTTCGATCAACGTCGATATCGTCTCGCGCGTCGCCAAATCGCCGCAGCCCGGCGAGACGGTGATGGGCTCCGACTACCAATTGATCGCCGGCGGCAAGGGCGCCAACCAGGCGCTCGCCGCCCGTCGCGCGGGGGCGAAGGTGCGGTTGGTCGGGGCGATCGGCGACGACGACATTGCAGGGCGCGCCCTGACCGAACTCGACCCGGCTGGCGTCGATCTCTCCGACGTCGCCCACCTGGCCGGCACCACCGGCGTCGCGATCATCACCGTCAACGACGCCGGAGAGAACACCATCGTCGTCTCGCCGGGCGCCAATGCGCGGGTTTCCGCGACGCAGGTGCCGCCGGACAGCTTTTCCGCCGAGGATACGCTGCTCCTGCAGATGGAGGTGCCGCATGACGAAAACCGCGCGGTCGCCAGGCGCGCGGCGGCGGCAGGAGCCCGGGTCGTCCTGTCGCTCGCTCCCTTCTCGCCGATCGACGTGGAACAACTGGACCCCGCCTCGATCGTCATCGTCAACGAGCACGAGGCAGCCGATTTCGCCAGGCATCTCGGCCTTTCCGCTCGCGGCGAAACGGCGGTGGTGACGGCGCTTGCCCGCCGCCTCAACCGCACGGTCATCGCAACGCTTGGGCCGGAAGGCGCGGTCGCCAGCGGCCCGGACGGACTGATCCGCGTGCCGGCGCTCGCCGTGACGCCGGTCGACACCACCGGGGCCGGCGACACCTTTGCCGGCGTGCTGGCCGCCTATCTCGACGAAGGCGCCACGCTCGAGGCGGCGATGGCCAAGGCGGCGATCGCCGGCTCGCTTGCCTGCACGAAGCACGGGGCACAGCCGAGCTTCCCGACGCGGGCGGAGATCGAGGCAGCGATCTGAACTCAGCCTTTGCGTAACCTTCGTCATTATACTAAAATGTCAGCTGCGCCCGTTGCCAGGGCGACCCCTGCCTTTCCGGAGAAGAAGAAAAAATGGCCCCGCCAACCGACGATTCGACTGTTGTGCCGATGAACCAGATGTCCGAACGCGCCAAGAACCCGCGCGTCCTGAGGCTCCATGCCGACGACAACCTGGTGGTCTCGATCGACCCGATCCTGCCCGGCGCGACTGCCGAAGGGGTGACGGCGGTCGCGCGCGTACCCAAGGGGCACAAGATGGCGATCGTCGATATCGCCGAAGGCGCGCCGGTGCTGAAATTCGGCCAGATCATCGGCTTCGCCACGGCGCCGATCCGCGTCGGCGAGCACATCCATTCGCATAACTGCGGCGTCCACGACTTCGAGCGCGACTACAAGTTCGCCGAGGCGGCGGTCGAGGAGAAGATCCTGCCCGTCGAGCAGCGGCGGACTTTCGAGGGATTCAAGCGGGCCAGCGGCCGGGTCGGCACCCGCAACTATATCGGCATCCTGACCAGCGTGAACTGCTCGGCCTCCGTCGCCCGCTTCATGGCCGAGGCGGTGACCCGCTCCGGCGTGCTCGACGACTATCCCGAGATCGACGGCGTCGTGCCCTTCGTCCATGGCACCGGCTGCGGCATGGCCGGCCAGGGCTCGGAGGGTTTCGCCACCCTGCAGCGGACCGAATGGGGCTACGCCAAGCACCCGAATATCGGCGGCGCGCTGATGGTCGGGCTCGGCTGCGAGGTGATGCAGATCCCCGGCCTGATGGAGGATCACCGCATCGAGGAAAGCGACCTCTTCCGCACCATGACCATCCAGGCGACCGGCGGCACCCGCAAGACGATCGAACGCGGCGTCGAGATGATCCGCGAGATGCTGCCCAAGGTCGCCGCGGTGAAGCGCGAGACGGTGCCGGTTTCGGAGCTGATGGTTGCGCTGCAATGCGGCGGCTCGGATGGCTATTCCGGCATCACCGCCAACCCGGCGCTGGGACTGGCGACCGACCTCCTGGTCGCACAGGGCGGCACCGGCGTGCTGGCCGAGACGCCGGAGATCTACGGCGCCGAGCACCTGCTCACCCGCCGCGCCGGCACCCGCGAGATCGGCGAGAAGCTGGTCGAGCGGATCAAGTGGTGGGAGGACTATACGGCGCGCAACGGCGGCGAGATGGACAACAACCCCTCGCCCGGCAACAAGGCCGGCGGCCTGACCACCATTCTCGAGAAGTCGCTCGGCGCCGCGGCCAAGGGCGGCACGACGACGCTGCGCGGCGTCTATCTCTATGGCGAGCCCGTGACTGAACGCGGTTTCGTCTTCATGGATTCGCCCGGCTACGACCCGGCCTCGGTGACCGGCCAGGTCGCCTCGGGCTGCAACCTCGTGGTCTTCACCACCGGCCGCGGCTCGGCTTTCGGCTTCAAGCCGTCGCCGTCGATCAAGCTGGCGACCAACAGCGACACCTATAATCGCCAGGAAGAGGACATGGACATCAACTGCGGCGATATCCTCGACGGCGTGTCGATCGAGGAGAAGGGCCGGCAGATATTCGAGGAGATCATCGCGGTCGCCTCCGGCAAGAAGACCAAGTCCGAGGAATTCGGGTACGGCGACAACGAGTTCGTGCCGTGGCAGATCGGCGCCGTGATGTAGGCGCCGCGCAGCCTTTTGAGACCTGCGAAGACGGCCGCCACCACTGGCGGCCGTTTTTGGTTTCAGCGACCGGGATAGGCGCGCCGGGCTTTCTGTGGTTAGGTTGCAACCTCAAGAAAGGCCGGCCGCAATTGCGCGACCCCCGCCCCAGCGATTCCGCCTGATGACAACTTCAGAAAACACCGAACTGGCCGCCCCGGTCCAGATCACCGCCGTCGCGACCCTGGCGGCGATCAGCTTCGCCCATTTCCTCAACGACATGATCCAGTCGTTGCTGGCGGCGATCTATCCGCTGCTCAAGGACTCCTTTCACCTCGACTTCGCGCAGATCGGCCTGATCACCCTCGCCTTCCAGGTCACCGCCTCGTTGCTGCAGCCGGTGATCGGCCTCTATACCGATCGTTGGCCGAAGCCCTATTCGCTGACCTGCGGCATGGGCATCACGCTGGTCGGGTTGCTGCTCCTGTCGATGGCACCGACCTATGCGGTCATCCTCCTCGGCGCGGTGCTGGTCGGGCTCGGCTCGGCGATCTTCCACCCGGAATCGTCGCGTGTCGCCCGGCTGGCGTCCGGCGGCCGCTACGGCGTCGCCCAGTCGGTCTTCCAGGTCGGCGGCAATGTCGGCAGCGCCGTCGGCCCGCTGCTGGCGGCGCTGATCGTCGTGCCCTTCGGCCAGTCGAGCCTCGCCTGGTTCTCGGTCGCAGCGCTGCTGGGCATGATCCTCCTGTTCAATGTCGGCACATGGTATCGCCACCGCATCCCGGAGATCACCGCCGCCAGGAGCGATGCCCCGCTGGCGACGTCGGTGGCGGCGATCGCATTGCCCAACCGCCGCATCGTTTTCGCCCTGGTCATCCTGACGACGCTGATCTTCTCGAAATTCGTCTACCTGAGCAGCCTGACCAGCTACTACACGTTTTACCTCATCGACCGTTTCGACGTATCCGTGCAGCAGTCGCAGGTGCTGCTTTTCGTCTTCCTCTTCGCGGTCGCGGCGGGAACGGTGGCTGGCGGATTCGTCGGCGACCGCTACGGCCGCAAGATCGTCATCTGGTTCTCGATCTTCGGCACCCTGCCCTTCACCCTCGCCCTGCCTTATGCGGATTTTTACTGGACGGTGGCGCTGTCGATGATCATCGGCGTCATCCTCGCCTCCGCCTTCTCGGCGATCGTCGTCATGGGCCACACACTGGTGCCGACGCGGATCGGCTTGATTTCAGGACTATTCTTCGGCCTCGCCTTCGGTATCGGCGGCCTCGGCGCGGCGGCGCTCGGCATCCTTGCCGATCACACGAGCATCGCGTTCGTGTTCAAGGTCTGCTCGTTCCTGCCGGCCGTCGGCCTGCTCACCGTGTTTCTTCCGAATGTCGACGGCAGGCGGAAGGACTCGACGCAAGTCTTGACCGGCACTGGACCAGGGAGACGCAGACCGCAACCGTGATGCGCTACAGGGACACAAGTTTGCCCCATAGATTGCACTGCTCTACAGTCCCCCTCCCGAGAGACGTGGGGGACAATAGTGAAATCGTCGGGCGGGCAGCGACTATTAGCGCTCGATCATCTCAGGGCGCTAGCTGCAATTCTGGTCTTTTACTGGCACGGCATGCATTCCATGGGCGTGCGATACGACTATGTCGCCGGTGACTGGTTCACCAGCCTCATTGAGGAAGGCTGGGTCGGTGTCTCGCTGTTCATGGCGATCACCGGCTTCATGTTCACGGTCCTGACCCACGGCCGCGAGATACATTATGGTCAGTTCCTGCTGAATCGCTTCCTTCGGATCTTCCCCCTGCTGTTCCTGGTGACGCTCTACTCGGCGACTTACAACAAGTCGGCCAGTCATTCGATGATGCTGCTGTTCAACCTACTCGGCGGCGGCGTGGTTTTCGGCACATGGACGCTCGTTGTCGAAGCGCAATTCTATCTCGCCTATCCCTTTATTCGGGACAAGCTCGTGAGGATGCGCGACGGCAACGTCGTCTGGTGGGCGACCATATTTTCCTGTGCCGCACTTGTCCTTCTCATGACAATTCTGCGCGCTGCCTATTGGTACAAGACCGGCGAGGCCCAAACGATGTCCTACTGGACCATCTTCGGCCGCACCGACGACTTCGTCAGCGGGATCATCGCCGGGCTGATCTACCTCCGATTCAGAAATCGGCCCCGCATCTGGTGGTCGCCGATCGCCCTCGCCGTGTCCGTTCTCGCGCTGCTCTGGCTGAACTCGATCTTCGCCCAGACAGGCGGCTTCTATAACCGGCCCGAGTACCCAAGTCCGTCGCCTCTCTGGATCATTTATCCCACGATCAGCGCCATTGCATGGTCCTCGCTGATCCTTACCTACTGTCTCTTTGGCCGTCACTTCGAGGGCACCCTGGCCCGGGCGATCGGGTATCTCGGCGCGATCAGCTACTCGACATACATGCTGCACTTCGTGGTCTTGATATTTGCCAAGCAGGCGGCTGAGTCGCTTGGCTTCCTCAGGTTGTTGCCCGGACGCGCGTTGGAAAATGCCCTGCTGGTCCTGACTATCTGGCACTTGCCGATCACCCTGATTCTCGCTGCCATCTCCTACGAGCTGATCGAGAAGGCGTTCCTCAACAAGCGCCGGCCCTATCTTGGCCCACGGCAAGGTTCCACCCCGGCCATGCCGCAGGGGGCCGGATTGTCGCCGTCAGGGGCACCGGCTCCGTGAGCGGCCGGATGGCCGCGCCGCAGCAAAAAAACGGCGGTGGCCGATAAGCCACCGCCGCGTTTCAGCGAAGCATGGACAATTACTCGTCGCCGCGATTCTCTTCCATCACGTTGCCGTCGGTGACGACGTCGAAGGTGTTGATCATGTTGGTGTCGGAGTCATAGTCGACCATGATCTGCTCGCCGACATTGAGTTCGGCGGCGTCGAAGCCGGTCGGCAGCTGCAGCGTGGCGCCATTGTCGATGGTCACGGTGCCCGCGGCCTGGTCGACACTGGTGATGACGGCGCGTGTCTCGAAGGCCATCGCACCAAAAGAAGAAGCGGCCATCAGGGCGGCGGCACCGGTCGCGATCATGAACTTACGCATGTGAAAACCTCATGTTTCGTTGTGGCCGCCCGGGGCATTCTTCGGTGGGCGGCCAGTCCTGCCCCTTGCTGCCAACAACCAAGGCGGCCGGGGTCCGTTCCCGGAACTTCCGCAAATATCGGCCTAGAATTTCTGGAACCATTTGCCCCGGATCGACATCGCGACGCGCAGGCGCCAAGCTGTTGATCCGAAAGAGCGCGCGGTCGCTTTTCGGCCGCAATTCAAGGCCGGATGCACGACGACCACGACCGCCCCCGAGAGAGGCAGCGCGGCGAGGAAAACAGGGTGGAAAGGCGGCGGCGAAATTGCGCCGCCGCCAGACTGTCGGTCGGGAGACCGACTTACATCGCGGAGTCTTCGACCGAGGTGGCGGTCATGACGCCGCCTTCGCCTTCCTCGTACTCGATCGTCACGTCCTGGCCGATCTGGAGAGAGGCCGCATCGACCGTCGCCGGCAAGGTGAAGGTCTCGCCCGTGGCGAGCGTCACCGTCCCGGCGGTGGTATCGATACTTTCGATGGTTCCGGTCGCTTCCTCGGCAAATGCACCGACAGACGACACGGCGAGGAGAGCGGCGGCGCTGGCCGCGACCATCAACTTGCGCATCTTGGACACCTCTAGCTTGCTGGCCGTTCGCGGTCTTGCCACGACAACGGCGAAACACCCCCAAGCCGCCGACTCAACGTCGGCATCCGGGCTTCGTTCCCGGCCTGAGGGTCGGTCAGAATTTTTTTACTGGCTGGGCAGACTGCCGGAAACGACGTAAGCCGACGCCCAGTTTCCGGCGAGATCGACCAGCGCCTCGAAGACCAGGGCGTCGCCACCAACCGAGAGTCTGTCAGACGAGTCGCCATAGACCGGCGCCTGCAGGATCACCCGCATCTCGCTAAAGCGACCGCAGGATTTTTCGGCTTTCAGGTCGTTATAGGTAGCGAGCGCCGCCCTGGCGCTGGTCTGGCGGGCCTCGGCCAGTTGCTGGGCGAAGGCGCGGGAAATGCAGAGCACCCAGTTCCGCACGACCATTTCCGTGTCGAGCTTGTAGTCGGCCGTCAACGACACCGCGGCCGTCGCCACCGCCGTATCCGGTTCGAAGTCGACCGGCGCAGCGGCCTGTGCCGGCAGTACAAACCCGAGAGACGCGCCGAGCAAGGCGGCAACCGCCGCACACTTGAAAGGATGGTTCATCTCAGCCCCCGCTGGAAAGCGACCACCACCGGCGGTCTCGTTTTCGAACAGTCACCCCGAATCAAAGCCTAAGGAGACGATCCGGAGGGAGCAACGCGCCGGGGCAATCAAGTCGGACCTGTGACCCTGAGGCAACGGTGACTTTCTTTCGCCACGACCACGGAACCATTCCGCGACTTGACGCGGCGGGCCCGAGGGCGACACATGCCGGGCAACGACAAACACCAGACACCGGGGAACGCCTGATGCCGCTCGATACCAGCTCCGAATTCGCCCTTCCCGAAGACTCCGATCGCGCCACGCTGGTCGGCCGCGTCTGGCGCCCCGACCGGGAAGGCCCTTCGGTCGTCGTCCTGCGCGGAACCGAGATCGTCGACATCAGCGCCATCGCGGCGACGATGCGCGATCTCTGCGAGATGCCGGAACCGGCGGCGCTCGCCCGCGACGCGGCCGGGGAGCCGATCGGGCTGTTCGAGGAAATTCTCGCCAACACACCGCCCGGCAGTCGCGACCCCGCCAAACCGTGGCTGCTGGCGCCGATCGACCTGCAGGCGATCAAGGCGGCCGGCGTCACCTTCGCCGTTTCCATGCTTGAGCGGGTGATCGAGGAGCAGGCGCGGGGCGCGCCCGAGAAGGCGGCGGCGATCCGCACCGAGATGCAATCGGCGATCGGCGAGGACCTCGCCAGGCTGAAGCCCGGCTCCGAGGCGGCGATGGCGCTCAAGCAGCACCTCGTCGACAAGGGCATGTGGTCGCAATATCTCGAGGTCGGCATCGGGCCCGACGCCGAGGTCTTCACCAAGGCGCCGTCGATGGCGGCCGTCGGTCACCTCGCCGATATCGGCATCCGCGCCGATTCGACCTGGAACAATCCCGAGCCGGAGGTGGCGCTGGTCGGCGCCTCGTCCGGGAAAATCGTCGGCGCGACGCTCGGCAATGACGTCAACCTGCGCGACTTCGAGGGTCGTTCGGCCCTGCTCCTCGGCAAGGCCAAGGACAACAATGCCAGCGCCTCGCTCGGTCCCTTCATCAGGCTCTTCGACGCAAGCTTCAGCCTCGACGACATTCGCAACGCCGAGATCCGGCTGACCGTCGACGGCCCCGAGGGCTACCGTCTAGATGGCGCCAGCGCGATGAACATGATCAGTCGCGACCCGGCCGACCTGATGAGCGCCACGATCGGAAAGGACCATCAGTATCCCGACGGGCTGGTGCTTTATCTCGGCACCATGTTCGCGCCGATCGAGGATCGCGACGTGGCGGGCGAAGGCTTCACCCACAAGGTCGGCGACATCGTCACCATCGCCTCGCCGACGCTTGGCCGGCTGTCCAACACGGTGGTCTATTCGAGCGACGCCGAGCCGTGGACCTTCGGTCTCGGCACGCTCATGCGCAACCTCGCCAAGCGCGGGTTGATCTAGATCTAGGTCGAAAGGCCGAGTGCCGCGCGAACAGCGGTGATCAGACGGGCGTCGTCCCAGTAGCTGGCGCGCAGCCACTCCGGGGCGGCGGCGACTTCGTCGACATGGCCCGGCACCCAGCCGATGCGGAGGGCAACGCCGTCGCGGCCGGGCGCCGCCCCGTACATCGCCGCCAGCGCCTCGAAAACCGCTTTCGACGCGCCATAGGCATTCTGCGGCCGGCCATCCTTCGGCGCCGCCCAGGCGGACGAAGCCAGCACGATGCGCGGCACGCCGGCCTCGGCGCAGGCAGCGACGAGGCGCGCCGTGTTGGTCACCGCCTGCCAGTGCACGGCATCCGGCGCATCCGGATCGGCGCTGGTGGCGAGATGGACCACCGCCTCGGCGGCGGCCAGCGCCTCGCGAATATCCGCGCTGGAATAATCGAGGGTGGCGAGATCGGCGACGATATCGGCGCCCGGCCGGACGTCGAGTCCGACCGCGCCGGGCAACACGGCCATCAGACGACGGCCGATATTGCCCTCGGAACCCGTGACAAGGAAGGTCAAGGCCCCTCCCTATCCGGTCTTCGGCTGAAACTTCAGGATCGCCATCAGCGCGCCACCGGCAATCAGCCCCCAGAAGGCGGCGCTGACGCCGAAGAAGGAGAGGCCGGAAGCCGTGGTGATGAAGGTGATGACAGCGGGCAGGCGATCGTCCTCCTGCGCCACCGCCGCCGACAGCGAACTGCCGAAACTGCCCAGCAGCGCGAGACCCGCCACCGCCTGAATCAGAAGCGGCGGGGTCTGGGCGACAAAGGCGGCCGCATAGGCGGCGCCGAGGCCGAGGACGATATAGGCGCAGCCGGCAACGATCGTCGCCACCCAGCGCCGCGACGGATCGGGATGGGCTTCCGGCCCGGCCGACAGGGCGGCGGTGATCGCCGCCAGCGCATAGGAATGACCGCCGACGATGGCGGTGGCGATACCGGCCAGGCCGGTCGCCGTGAAGATCGGCCCGACCGGCGGGCGATAGCCGTTGGCGCGCAGGACGGCGAGGCCCGGGATCGCCTGCGAGGCCATCGAGACGATGAACAGCGGCAGCGCCAGGCCGATCATCGCGTCGAGGGAGAAGACCGGCATCACCGGCACCAGCGCCGGCAGCCCGACCGCCACCGCCGACGGCAGCGGCGTCGATATGCCGACCATCACCGCCGTCACCACCACCGCGATCGGCACCGCATAGAAGCGGGCGAAACGCAGTGCGATCGCCCAGGCGATGACGATCGGCAGGGCGAGCGCCGGCAATTCGCCGACGGCGCGGACCGGTGCGAGACAAATGTCGAGCAGGATGCCGGCCAGCATGGCATTGGCGAGCGTCATCGGGATCGCCGCCACCGCCCGGCCGAAGGGACGCCAGACCCCGGCGATCAGCGTCAACAGGCCAGCGCCGAGAAACGCCCCGACGGCCACCGGGAACCCGCCGTCGGGAACGCCGGTGGCGATGAGCAGCACCGAGGCCGGCGTCGACCAGGCGATCATGATCGGCATCCGCAGCCGGGCGCTGAAGGCGATGCTCAACAGGCCGGTGGCAACCGACAGGATGAAGAGGCCCGACGCCGCCTCGGCCTGTGACGCGCCGGCGGCATTGAGCCCGGCCAGCACGATGGCGAAGGCGGTGGCGAAGGCGACGACGGCGGTGAGAAGGCCGGCCGAAACGAGCTGGATCACCGGGATGCGACTCCCGGTCGATGATGGGCAAAGGGCTGGATCATGATGGCTTTGGATTCCGATCGGCGGCGGCAATCTAGCCAATCACGCCTGTCGGATCAAAGCCGCCTTTCTGACCGCCACCGCTTTACCTCAGGCCGCGTCGACCCGCTTGAAGCGATTGAGCAGCGCCGTCGGCGCGCCGGACAGCAGCACGTCGAGATGGCGAAAGCGCTGGAAGCTGCCATTGACGGAAATGCGTGGCAGCGCGGTGAGATGGCCGCTGTGTTCCGGGAACAGGACGCCCGGGCGGGTCGTCGTCGCGGTCAGGAAGCCAAGGTCGGCGGCAAGGGCGAAATCGCGCGGACCGGCCGAGCTCGGATCGCCGACCGGATAGGCGAAGTGCTTCGGCCGCGCGCCGAGTCGTTCCTCGATCCTGGCGGCACCGGCCTCCATCTCCCGGCGGGCGACATCGGCGCTGGCCTTGGCCACCTGGATATGGGTGTCGGTATGGGCGCCGATGGTGATCAGCGGATCAGCGGCGAAGGCGGCGATCTCATCCCAGTCCATGCAGATCTCGCGGCAGATGCCGGCCGCGTCGACGCCGGCCGCCACCGCCAGTTCGCGGCAGATCCGCCGCATGTCCTGCTCGTCGGGCAAACTGCGCAGCGACCAGTAGATCGTCGTGAAGGCTTCGTCCTTCGCCGAGTCGGTCGCGGTGTCGAAGCGCCGCATCTCGCCGTCGAGCATGACCTCGATGCTGTCGCTGGCGGCGATCGCCCGCTCCAGCTCGATCCACCACAATTCGCCGGTGCCCTCGGCAAAGCTGGAGGGGAGATAAAGTGTCGCCGGCGCACCGTGGCGCTGGAGGATCGGCAGCGCGAAATCCCGGTTGTCCCGGTAGCCGTCGTCAAAGGTCAGCGCGATAAAGCGGCGTCCGAAATCCTGCTCGACGAGGCGGCGATGCATCTCGTTGAGGGTGACGAGATCGAAGCCGGCACCGCTGAGCCGGCCGATCACCTCGTCGAGAAACTCCGGCGTGATTTCCAGCGAGCTGTTCGGCTGGAACCCGTCAGGCAGCGCCGGCCGCACCCGGTGGAAGGTCAGGATCGTACCGACGCCCGCGAGGAACGGGCGCGCGAGGCGGTATCCGCCCGTGAAATAGAGTGTTTCCAGTCCGGCATGGATGACCGACTTGCCGATACGTGACACTGATTCCTCCTTCTCGAATGGCCGGGCGCCGCCTCGTCAGGCGCTCCTGGCCAGCACAGGCTCGACGAGAATCGGAGCCTCGTGCAGATAACGCGTCGTCCGGCGCTTCGCCTCGATGTCGCGCCAGACCTGTTCGACCTGCTCGGCGGTCAGCCCGACGGCCGGCGCGACGCTGGCGGCCGCCAGGCCGTGAGTGAGGCCGTAAAGACAAAGGTCCATCTCGCGATATGGCAGGGAGAAGTAGAATTCCTCCTGCGTCTGGGCGAGCGACCAGGTGTCGGTGGTCGGCGGCCGCTGGCGGATTTCCTCCGGCGCACCGAGATGCTCCGCCAGTTGATAGACCTGCGTCTTGTAGAGATGGGCGATCGGCTTGTGGTCAGCGGCGCCGTCGCCATTCTTGACGAAGAATCCCTGGTCATATTCGAGCCGGTTTGGCGTGCCGAGCACCGCGTAGTTCAGCCGGTCGGCGTGGTAATATTCGAGCTGCTTGCGGGTCCGCTGCTTCATGTTGGTGGCAGCGACGACACCGAGATAGACGTCGACCGGCATCCGCAGCTTGCGCGTCTCGCCGTCCGGCGACTGCACGATCAGGTAGGTGATGCTATAGCCCTTGCCCTCCAGCGAATTGGAGATGGCGACCTTGCAGCCCCAGCCCTTGCCGAAGTCCGGCACCAGGCGGCGGATGCAAGCGTCGCGGCGCTCGTAGCAGGCGGCGGCGGTGAGGATCGGCGCGATATCCTCGACGACCGACTCGATGCCGAGCCAGGCGGCGACTTCCTTGCCGAGGCGCAAGCTCTCCGGGTCGGAGTCGGTTTCCGGCATGAGCACGGCCAGCACCTTGCCCGGCCCGAACGCCCTGACGGCGAGCGCGGCGGTGACGGTCGAGTCGATGCCGCCGGACAGGCCGAGGACGCAGCCGCGGCGCCGCAGGCGACGGGTGATCTGCTCCCGCATCGACGTGGCGATGCGATCGACCTCGATCTCGGCATTGAGGGTCAGCGCATGGGGAAGCAGCGCCGCGACGGGCGAGGTATCGATCGGCAGGGCGTTGACCTGGGTCACTCGGCCGCCTCCAGCATCTCTTCCTCGATCAGCCGGCGGCTGATCTTGCCGCTGTCCGTCTTCGGCAAGGCGTCGCGGAACTCGATGAATTTTGGCACCATGAAATCCTCAAGGCCGGTGGAGCAGTGGCGGAGAATGTCGCGTTCGCTGAGGGACGCCCCGGGCGACAGGGCGATCACCGCCTTGAGCGCGTGGCCGAGGATCGGGTCGGCGACGCCGACGACGACGGCCTCGGCGATGCCGGGGAGCGCGTAGAGGACATTCTCGACTTCCTTCGGCGAGACCTTCTCGCCGCGCGTCTTGATGATGTCGTCCATGCGGCCGATGAAATAGAGGAAGCCGTCGGCGTCGGCCCGGAAGAAATCGCCCGTCCGCAGCACCTTCTCCCATGGGTAGGGGCCGGGCCGGAGCGCCCTGTCGGTCGCGTCCGGATTCTCCCAGTAGCCGCGCATCACATGCGGGCCGCGGATCATCAGTTCACCGATGACACCGGGGGCGACAGGCTTGCCCTCGTCGTCGGCGACATAGGCCTGCGTCCCGGGAATGGCGATGCCGACCGAGTCCGGCCGCCGCGCCAGTTCCTCCGGTGGCAGGTAGGTGCAGCGCTTGCACTCGGTCAGCCCGTACATCGAGAAGATGCGGGCGGAGGGAAACAGCGCCTGGAGCCGCGCGATATGGCTCGGCGGCAGCGCCGCCGCCGTATTGGTGACGTAGCGGAGATGGGGAAAGCTGCCGGGCTCGAGGTCGCGCATCTGCAGGATGATCGCCGCCATGGTCGGCACCAGCGGCAGGCCGGTGACCCTTTCCTCGCTCATCCGGTTGAGGATCGCCTGGGGGAAGGCGAAGGACTTTTCCAGAACCAGCGTCGCCCCGACCATCGCCGCCATCAGCACCTGGTAGAGGCCGTAGTCGAAGGAGATCGGCAGGACGCCGAGGATGACGTCATCCTCGCGGTTCTCGAGATAGGTGGTGATCGACCCGGCCGCCGCGACGACATTCTGGTGGGTCATCATCACGCCCTTGGGGAAGCCGGTCGAACCCGAGGTATAGACCAGCATCGCCAGGTCGAGGGTGATGCCGGGCGCCGGCAGCGACACCGGGGTCTCGTCCGTCACCGCTTCCTCGAAGGACAGCGCACCGGCGGTTGCCGGGCCCTTGCCGCCGATCAGCGCCAGGAAACCCACCGACGGCGCCGAGACCATCGCCAATGCCGCGGTCGCCGCCAGCCGGCCCTGGGTGACCAGGGCGGCGGCACGGCAATTCTCGAGGACGTAGGCGAGCTTGTCGGCCTTGGTCGAGGGGTTGATCGGGACAAAGACGGCGCCTGCCTTGAGCACGGCGAAGATCGAAACCACCGCTTCAAAGCAGTTGTCGGTGAAGATCACCACGCGATCGCCTTGGGCGATACCGCGCGCCAACAGGGCCGCGGCGAGGCGGTCCGACATCAGGTCGAGCTCGGCATAGCTCAGCCGCGTCGTGCCGGCGACCAGCGCTTCCTTCTCCGGAAGGCGGCGGGCACTGTTGCGAAGAAACTGCTCGACCCGCATGGCGATGCTCGAAGCCGGCCTCGGGTCAGGCGGCGACAGAGGCGGACGCGCCCCGCCGGGAGGCGACATAGGCGACGATGGCGTCGATCGTATCGAGGTTCTCCGGAACGATATCCGCATCGGCGACCTGGATGGCGAAGTCGCTCTCGAGGAAGGTCACCAGTTCGAGGATGCCGGTCGAGTCGACAAGGCCGGCATCGAGCAGCGACGCCGCGCCGTCGAGGCCGGCGTCCTCTTCGGCGAAGATGAAGTTCTCGTCGATAAACGCCCGGACCCGGGTTTCGATTTCGGAATTGAGCATGAGACGTGCCTTTCTGGACCTCGGTTACGCCGCGACGGTGGCAGGGATGTCCGCTGCCACGTCTTTTGCGAAGCTGTGATGAAGGAGTTGGGTCGAGAGAATGCCGACCATCGCCATGTTGTCGCGGAAACCGAGGAACGACCCCGAGCGGCACTTGGTGACGAGCTTCTCCACCGAGCGCGGCGCGAAGAATCCAGCATTCGCGATCGCCGCCGGCGAGAGCTGGCCGCTCACATAGTCCGGCGCCTCGGGACCGACAAAGGCGGGGCTGTCCGGCGCGCGATAGGGCTGCTTGACGCGATCGCCGATCGACGGCGGCAAGATGTCGCCCATCGCCTCGCGCAGGATGTGCTTTTCCCGCAGGCCGCGGATCTTCAGCCGCGGCGGAATCCGCGAAGCGAATTCGACCAGCCGGTGGTCGAGGAAGGGGAAGCGCCCCTCGACCGAATGGGCCATCGCCACCCGGTCGCCCTGGGCCGACAGGATGTAACCGGGCAGGAGATGGGCGGTCTCGAGATACTGCCCCTGCGACAGCGGATGCCAGCGGTGAAAGTCCGCCGGCAGATGGGCGCGCAGATCGTCGAGCGCATCATAGCCGTGGAGTTCCTCCCGCATTTCGGCGGAGAAGAAGGCCTTGCCGCCGGCGGTTGTCCGGAAGCGGGGCAGATGCGAGAAGAGCGGGTCGTCGGTCGCCTCCAGCCCGGCGCCGAAGAAGGCGTTGCGGTAGCTCTGCGACTGGCCCTTGAGCGCCGGCAGGTAGGGATAGAGGCGCTGGAACAGCAACTGCCGCCACTGCGACTTCGGCTGGGCAGCGCAGAAGCGGCGGAGCTTGGCCTCCTTGAAGATGTCGTAGCCGGCGAAGACCTCGTCGGCCCCCTCGCCGGTCAGAACGACCTTGAACGCATTGTCGCGCACCAGCCTGGAAAGGGCGAAGAGCGGCGCCGGCGCGGTCCGCAGCAGCGGCTGCTCGGCATGGCGGATCACGTCGGGGAACATCCGGCCGATATCGGCGGTCCGGCACGGCACGGCTGTATGATCGGTGCCGAGCGCCCGCACCATTTCCGACTGGAAGGCGCTCTCGTCGAATTCGCCACTCTCGAAGGTGACCGAGAATGTGCGCAGCCGCTTGGGCTCCATCTGGCGGACAAGGGCCGCGATGATCGAGGAATCGAGACCGCCGCTGAGATAGGCACCGACCGGCACGTCCGAGCGCAGCCGGATGCGGGTCGCGTCGGTGAGCAGCGCGCGCAGTTCCTCGGCGATATCCGCCTCGGAGCGATTATCGAGGGCGCCGGTGTCGGCGGCATCGGGATAGTCGAGGCGCCAATAGGGACGGACCGCGACTTCATGCGGGCTGGCGACCATCCTGTGTGCCGGCGGCAGGCTGCAGATTCCCTTGAAAGCGGTGCGCGGCGCCAGCGGAAACCAGAAGGTGAAGGTCTGGTCGAGCGCCACGGGATCGAGTTCGGCGTCGATCCCCGGCACCTCGAAGAGCGCCTTGGCCTCTGACGCGAAGTAGAGGCAGCCGCCGCGCCAGGCATAGAAGAGCGGACGAACGCCCATGCGGTCGCGGGCCAGCATGAAGCGCCGGCGACGCCGGTCCCAGAGCGCGAAGGCAAAGTCGCCGTTGAAGGCCGTGACGCAATCCGGACCCATCTCCTCATAGGACCGGATGATCACCTCGGTGTCGGACTCCGTGCGGAAGACGTGGCCCCTGGCCATCAGTTCGCGGCGCAGTTCGACGAAGTTAAAGATCTCGCCATTGAAGGTGACGACGACGTCGCCGTCGTCATTGGCCATCGGCTGCTGGCCGGTGTCGATATCGATGATCGACAGGCGGGCATGGCCGAGGCCGACGCCCGGCTCGACATGCGTGCCGCTCTCGTCGGGTCCGCGATGGCGGATGGCGCCAATCATGCGCCGAAGCAGAAGCTCCGGCGGCTGGTGCATGGAGGGAGTGCCAAAATAGCCGGCGATGCCGCACATCGGGAGTGCTTTCCGCGCTGGGTCCGCATAGGGACAATTTACAGAAAACGCATCGCGAAAAGATTAGCGAGGCGCTCGTTACATTACAAAACCAAACAAATGACAACGTAAATATTAACTTACACCGCAGCGGGTAAGGTTAACCAAACGTTGATCGTTGGCTTTGAAAGTCTAGCAGCAGTGACTAGACCACAATCAGATAAACAAACCGCCAATAAGCGCCGACCACGACTCGCCAGCGAGTCCGGTGATCAAGGCTTCGCCGCCATGGATCGGGGCGAAGAGGTCGCCGCGACGCGCGTGAACGACCATCGACGACGCATGCAGGAACACCGCGCGCCGCCGCAGGAGGAGATCGGCGAATTCCGGCTGGACCCGTCCCCTGATCGCGACGGCGCCGCGCCGCTTCGCATCGGCGAAGAGGTCGTCGACGACACGCTCCGCGGATTTTGGCGCGGCGAAGATGTCGAGAACGAAGGCGACGCCGCCGGGCCGGACGCAATAGAGATAGGCGCCGGCCAATCCGCCCTTGCGGTCGCGGACGACGCGGCAGACCAGCGGGCCGTAGCGTTCCTTTTCCGACGCCTGCGCGACGAACCACAACAGGCTGTCGCGGTCCCAGTCCGGCCTGAGCCGGTAGGGCAGCGACAGGGCGAGCAGCGCGTCCACCAAGTCCTCGGCGTCGACATCGCTGCCTTCGTCGAAAGTCGCGTCGATGCGCAGCGGATTGGCGCGAACGCGCGCGGCGCACCAGTCGAAGACACCGGCAAAGGGACGCAGGAGCGCGGCCATCCGGAAACGCCGGGTCAGGCTCGCCAGGGCAAGGCCGGCCGGCTTGATCACCCGCAGCCATTCCATGCTGTAGGCGGCTTCGGTTCGCCCGCCGAGTTTTTCCCACATGACCTGGGAGATCTCGTTGGCGGATTCGCTCAGCGACAGGTCCTGGACGCCGTTGAGATAGGAGCGCAGCAGCCGGGCGCCCATCACCGGGTTGCCGATCGACTTGTCGACCATCAGCGTCCCGCCGACGGCGGCGCTGACCGGCGCACCGTCGAACAGGAGGCGCAGCGGCCGAACGGCGATGAAGCCCGACACCGCGCCATCGGGGCCGGCAAAAACCAGTGACGGCAAGTCGGGATCCCGCCAGGGGTGCTCGAACAGCTCACGCCGCAACAAGACCTCCAGCGGCCTGCCGCCGGCCTTCAGGCGATCGGTGAAGGTCGCGCGAAACAGGCGCGCGACGGCGGGAATGTCCTCGATGGTACAGGGGCGAACGCCGCCCGCTGCCGACGGGGTGGCCGCCGCATCGAGCGCATTGCCGCCCGGGGCAAGTGCGGCATCAAGCATGTGGAACTGGCATCGGCACGTGGTGGCCGACCTCACGCAACGCCGGTCACAGCGCCGGCCGTCCACCCTGCCATGTCTGACCCTAACGAAGTCTTGCGAGGATCGGCCGGTATCGCCGCGGTCACACCGTCTTCAGCATGCCGCCGTCGACGAAATAGGTCGAGCCGACGCTGTAGGACGCCTTGTCGGAGCAGAGAAAGACGAAGAAATGCGCCA
Source organism: Bauldia litoralis (assembly GCF_900104485.1). GTDB lineage: Bacteria > Pseudomonadota > Alphaproteobacteria > Rhizobiales > Kaistiaceae > Bauldia > Bauldia litoralis. Next base: position 633,795 of record NZ_FMXQ01000001.1, read on the forward strand.
GTTCCTCGGGCGTGGCGAAGCGCTTGATCGCCGCATCCTCCTCGGCGATCGCCTTGAGGACGGCCTGCCAGTCGCCGCCCGTATCGGCGCTCATGGCCTTGGCATGGGTTACCCAGTCGACCGTCATGATCAGGCCGGGATTGACGCAGTTGACGCGGATGTTGTCCGGAATCACTTCGTTCGCCAGCGTCTTGGAGAACATCATCAACGCCGCCTTGGTGGTGTTGTAGATCGGCTCGTACCAGATTGGCTGGACGGCACAGATCGAGGCGTTGTGGAGGATGACGCCGCCGCCGCGGCTCTTCATCGACGGCACCAGACCGCGCGCCAGGCGCACCGCCGCCATGACGTGGAGCTCCCAGAAATACTGCCACTTGTCGTCCGGCGCGTCCTGGATGGTCTCGTTGGTGCCCTTGCCGGCATTGTTGACCAGGATATCGGCGCCGCCGAACGCCTCCTCGGTCGCGGCGACCAGCGCGGCACAGCCTTCGGCGGTGGCAACATCGCAGGCGACGCCGATGGCGCGAACGCCATGAGCGCTGGCGACACGGGCCGCCTCGTCCGCGACCCGGTCCGCCTGACGCGCCGCCAGTACCAGGTGCGCGCCTTCGGCCGCCAGGCCTTCGGCAACCGCGAGGCCGATACCGACGCTGCCGCCGGTGATCACCGCGACCTTGTCCGTCAAGCCGAGGTCCATGGTCGCGCGCCCTGCCTGTTCGTAAGGAAAGCCGTCCGGACCGCGCTTCAGGCGATCCGGACGAAGAGGATCAGGCGGCTGCCATCTCGTCCGCCATCGGCGGCGGCGGCATGGCGCCGGTCATGATCGCCACCGCGTCGGCCATCGAGTAGTCCTTCGGGTCGATCACCGCGATCCGGCGGCCGAGCCGATGAATATGGATGCGGTCGGCGACCTCGAAGACATGCGGCATGTTATGGCTGATCAGGATGATCGGCAGGCCGCGCTTCTTGACGTCGAGCATGAGCTCGAGCACGCGGCGCGATTCCTTGACGCCGAGTGCCGCGGTCGGCTCATCCAGGATGATCACCTTGCTGCCGAACGCCGCGGCGCGCGCCACCGCGACGCCCTGACGCTGGCCGCCGGAAAGCGTTTCCACCGGCTGCTTGATGTTCTGGATGGTCAGCAGGCCGAGCGCACTGAGTTGCTCGCGCGCCCGCTTCTGCATGCCCGAACGGTCGAGCAAGCGGAACCATTTCCCCATCGCCCCGCCCTTGCGCGTCTCGCGGCCGAGAAACATGTTGTCGGCGATCGACAGGGCCGGCGCCAGCGCCAGATCCTGATAGACCGTTTCGATGCCGGCCTCGCGCGCGTCGAGAGGACTGCGGAAGTGAACGGGCTTGCCGTCCATCAGCACCTCGCCCGAATCCGGAATGACCGCCCCGGCGAGCACCTTGATCAGGGACGACTTTCCGGCACCGTTGTCGCCGATCACGCCGAGAATCTCATTGGGCATGAGGTCGAAATCGGCGTGATCAAGGGCGGTGACCCGGCCGTAGCGCTTGACGAGGTCGCGCGCCTGGAGGATCGGCTTGACGACATCGGTGCTCATAGCGAAATCCTCCGGATCCACTGGTCGCTGGCGACGGCGACGATGATCAGCACGCCGACCGCGAATTCCTGCCAAAGCGCGTCGAGACCCGCCAATGCCAGACCACTTCGGAACACGCCGACGATCAGCGCCCCGATCAGCGTGCCGACGATCGAGCCGCGCCCGCCGAACAGGCTGGTGCCGCCGATCACCACCGCGGTAATCGAATCGAGGTTGGCGTTGAACCCGCTATTCGGACTGATCGCGCCGATGCGGCCGATCAGGATCCAGCCGCCAATGGCGCAGATCAGGCCGGCGATGACATAGACCGCGATCAGGGTGCGACTGGTGTTGATGCCGGCCAGCCTGGCGGCGTCTGGATCGTCGCCTATCGCGTATATATGTCGCCCGAAGGCTGTTCGGTTGAGCATGTACCAGACCAGCGCCGCCAGGAGCAGCATGACGATCGAGCCGAAGGTCAGCCGCGCCGCGCCGATCGGGATCGCATTTCCGGTCCATTGCAGGAATGAGGCGACCGCCTCGACCTCCTGCTGACGCAGCGACTGGCTCTTCGAATAGAAGAGGACGAGCGCGCCGAAGATGCTCCAGGTTCCGAGGGTGACAATGAATGGCGGCAGCTTGAGCCGGGTCACCAGCAGGCCGTTGAGGTAGCCGCAGGCCATGCCGGTCGCCAGTCCGAGCGGGAAGGCGATTCCCACGGGAACGCCGCTCACCACCGCCAGACGGCCCATGACGATCGACGACAGGATCATGATCGCGCCGACCGAAAGGTCGATGCCGGCGGTGAGAATGATCAGCGTCTGGGCGATGCCCAGCGTGCCGATGATCGTCACCTGCTGCAGCACCAGCGACAGGTTGAACGGTGCAAAGAACCGATCGCCGACAATCGCGCTGAACACGCCGATCGTGAAAAGCAGAACGATGAACGGAACCGCCGTCGGATAGGCATGGAGGAAATGATGGACGCGGCGAAGCACCGTCGCGCGGTCTTCCTCGAAGACCACCGCATCTTCGGATCCCGGCAGAACCTTTTCAAATTCAGCCGGACCGCGAGTCTCGTTTGTCGTGTTCATTCCCCCACCTGCCCCCCAAGACAATGACGGGAAGGGCGGCCGAGGTCGGTCGCTCTTCCCTGTTTACGCAGTCTAGTCACTATTCGAACGGAAATCAGCCCCGGCGAAGCGTGATACCGCCCGATGTATCGATCGACGGCTCGCCACGCAACATCCCGACCGCCATCACGCCGACACCGTCATACAGAGACGGGCTTTCTGTCAATATTAAATCGACCGGATTTACTTATTGGCAGTAAAATGCTGTCTATCCATCGTTGAAAGCTTGCCGGAACACCCTTGCGACGGGTGGCCGGCTGCAAGGAGGGACGATGTCGGGAGGAATGATGCCGGGAAGCGGCGACAAGGTCGGATGGCTGACAAGCGCCGGCAGCGCCGCGGCGGAAGCGGCCCGGGCGCATACCGCCGATATTTCGCGCGGCACCAACCAGACCGGCGTGCGCCTCTATAACGAGCGGCTGATCCTGTCGTTGATCCGCCGGCATGACAGCCTTGCCAAGGCCGATATCGCCCGGCAGACCGGGCTGTCGCCGCAGACGATCACCGTGATCATGCGGCAGCTCGAATCCGACGCCCTGGTCGTCAAGCGCGACCGCCAGCGCGGCAAGATCGGCCAGCCCTCGGTTCCCTTCGCCCTCAACCCGGACGGCGCCTTCTCGCTGGGCCTGAAGATCGGCCGACGCAGCGCCGACCTTATTCTCGTCGACCTCGTCGGCGCCGTCCGCGGCTCGCTGCAATTCGCCTTCACCTACCCCGCGCCACAGGCCGTCCTCGATTTCGTCGCCACGGGCATCGGCCGCCTGACCGCCGATCTGACCGAGGACCAGCGCCAACGGATCGCCGGGGTCGGCATCGCAGCGCCATTCGAACTCTGGAACTGGGAAGAGCAGGTCGGCGCGCCGCCATCGACCCTCGATCAGTGGCGAAGCTTCGACATCGCCCGGGAGATCGGCGCCATCTGTCCCTGGCCGGTGTCATTCTGTAATGACGCCACGGCGGCCTGCGGCGCCGAACTCGTCCTCGGCAACCCGGGGCACCATCTCGACTTCCTGTATTTCTTCGTTGGATCCTTCGTCGGCGGCGGCGTCGTTCTCAACGGCGCCCTCTATCCAGGACATCGCGGCAATGCCGGCGCGCTCGGATCGATGCCGATTGCCGCGCCCGACCATGGCGGCGGCTTCGCCTCGCAGCAACTCATCCGCCACGCCTCGATCTACCTGCTCCAGAATCGCCTCGCCGAATCCGGGCGCGACCCGTCGATCCTCTGGCTCTCGCCCGACGAATGGGGAGACCTCGGCGACCTTCTCGACGCCTGGATCGTCGAGGCCGGCGACAGCCTCGCCTTCGCTGCGATGGCGGCAACCTCGGTCATCGATTTCGAGGCGATTGTCATCGACGGCGCCTTCCCCCCCGAGGTGCGCAGCCGGTTGGTTGCGCGGGCGCGGAAGAGGATCGACGATTTCGACGTGCAGGGCCTTTCCCGCGCCGTCGTGGTCGAGGGAACGATCGGCAGCGGCGCCCGGGCGATCGGCGGCGCCTGCCTGCCGCTGCTCGCTCATTTCTCGCGCGACGACAACGTCCTGTTCAAGGCAACACCCTAGCCGGGAGACAAGGGGGCAGGATTTTGCTACCCGTCCCAGCCATCGGAGGAAGGCACCAACCATGATCGTCTGCTGTGGCGAAGCCCTGATCGATTTCCTGCCCCGCAAGGGTGAAGACGGCGCCGCCGTGTTCCAGCCCTTCACCGGCGGCTCGGTTCTCAATGTCGCGATCGCGCTCAGTCGGCTCGGCGTGCGGACCGGCTTTCTCAGCGGCGTATCGCAGGATTTCTTCGGCACCAGCCTGCTCGACGCGCTGCGGGCGAGCAACGTCGACACCGGGCTCTGCGTCATCAGCGAACGCCCGACGACGCTGGCCTTCGTCTCGCTGACCGACGGCCACGCCCAGTATGCCTTCTTCGACGAGGGCAGCGCCGGCCGGATGCTGGCGGAAGAGGACCTCCCGGCGCTGCCGGTCGACGTCGCGGCTCTGCATTTCGGCTCGATCTACCTGATGGCCGAACCCTGCGGCTCGACGATCGAAACGCTGATCCGCAACGAGTCTCCGACCCGCGTCATTTCCTTCGACCCCAACGTCCGCCCGTCGCTGATCAAGAATCGCGACGGCTACCTCGCCCGGCTCGACCGGTTGTTCGAGATGTCCGACATCGTCAAGTTCAGCGACGACGACCTCGCCTGGATGGCGCCGGACGGCAGCTTCGAGACCTTCGCCTCCGGTGTGCTCGACAAGGGGGCGAAGCTGGTCATCATGACCCGCGGCGCCGAGGGCGCGACCGCCCTCACCCGGACGGCCGCCGTGTCGGTACCCGCGGTCAAGGTCACGGTGGCGGATACCATCGGCGCCGGCGACACCTTCTCGGCCGGGATGCTGGCGGGACTCGAGGATGCCGGCCTGCTGACCAAGACCGCGATCGCCACGCTCGGCGAGGCGCAACTCCGCAAGCTCCTGACCTATGCCGCCAGCGCCGCCGGAATCACTTCTTCCCGTCCCGGCGCCAACCCGCCGTGGAAACAGGAAATGCAGGAGGCTGGCTGATGGAGAAGACCTGGCGCTGGTTCGGGCCGAAGGATCCGATTCCGCTCGCCCATGTCCGCGAGGCCGGTGCGACCGGCATCGTCACCGCCCTCCACCAGATCCCCGGCGGCACCGCCTGGGACGACGCCGCGATCGCCGAGCGCAAGGGGCTGATCGAAGCCGCCGGCCTGCGCTGGTCGGTGGTCGAGAGCATCCCGGTCACAAACGCCATCAAGGCGCGCACCGATGAATGGCGACACGACGTCGATGCGTGGAAGGATACGCTCCGGGCGCTTGGCCGGGCTGGCATGGACACCGTCTGCTACAACTTCATGCCGATCGTCGACTGGACCCGCACGGACCTTGCCTGGCCGCTGAAATCCGGGCTGGCGCTGCGCTTCGACATCGTCGACTTCGCCGCCTATGACGTCTTCGTCCTCCAGCGCGACGACGCCGGCGACGACTACGAGGCGGCAACGCTCGCCGATGCCGAGGCGCGCTTCGCGACGATGCCCGACGCGCGCAAGGAAGAGCTGGAGCGGATCATCCTCGCCGGCCTCCCGGGCTCGGACTTCGCCTATGATCGCGCCAAATTCCTCGACCTGCTGAAGGTCTACGACCGGATGGGCCGCGACGAGTTGTTGCAGAGCCTGACCGAATTCCTCGAGGAAGTCGTTCCGGTCGCCGAGGAGAACGGCATCCGCCTCGGCATCCATCCCGACGACCCGCCCTTCCCGCTGTTTGGCCTGCCGCGCATCGTCTCGACCGAGTCCGATATCGGCACGCTGCTCGACGCCTATGACAGCCCGTCGAACGGCCTGACTTTCTGCGTCGGCTCCTACGGCTCGCGGGGCGACAACGACCTCAACGAGATGATCCGCGCCTTCGCGCCGCGCATCAACTTCCTCCACTTTCGCAACGTCACCATCGATGCGCCCGGCGTCTTCTATGAAGACGAACACCTGGCCGGCCGCGCCGACATGGTCTCGCTCAGCGCCGCGATCCTCGACGAGGAAGACCGCCGTCGCGAGGAGGGGCGCACGGATACCGCCATCCCGATGCGGCCGGATCACGGTCACCTGCTGGCCGGCGACCCGGTCCGCAACGCCAATCCCGGCTATTCGTATGTGGGCCGCCTGAAGGGGTTGGCCGAACTGAGCGGCATCATCCATACGCTGACCGCCATCCGGCAATGAGCCGGGCCGACGAACCCCGCGCCTTCCTGAGGTCGCTCCTCGACGCCGCCGTCGCCGCCGCGCTTCCGGCGCGCGTCGTGCCGCCGCACCTTCCCCCGCCGCCGCGCGGACGGACCATCGTCATCGGCGCCGGCAAGGCATCGGCCGCCATGGCGCGCGCGGTCGAGGACAACTGGCCGGGGCCGCTCGAGGGCCTCGTCGTCACCCGATCCGGGCACGGCGTGCCCTGCGAGCGGATCGAGATCGTCGAGGCCTCCCACCCCGTGCCCGATGCCCGGGGCCATGAAGCCGCCGGCCGCATCCTGGCGCTGGCCGGCAGCGCCGGTCCCGACGACCTTGTGCTCTGCCTGATCTCGGGCGGTGGCTCGGCGCTGCTGACGCTGCCGGCCGACGGCCTGACGTTGGAGGACAAGCAGGCGGTCAACCGGGCGCTGCTCGCCTCCGGCGCCGACATCACCGCGATGAACGCCGTGCGCAAGCACCTGTCGGCGATCAAGGGCGGACGGCTGGCGGCAGCCGCCTCTCCCGCGCCGATGGTCAGCCTGCTGATTTCGGACGTGCCGGGCGACGACCCGAGCGTCATCGGCTCCGGCCCGACGGTCCCCGACGCGACGACCTTCGCCGACGCAAGGGGCATCCTTGCCCGCTATGGCATCACGCCGCCGCCCGCCGTTGCAGCGCATCTGGCGGCAGCCGCCGACGAGACACCGAAACCGGACGACCCGCGGCTCGCCCATGCGGTGGCCACCATCATCGCCTCGCCCATGGCCAGCCTCGAGGCGGCGGCCGAGGTGGCGCGCGCCGCCGGGGTCACGCCCCTGATCCTCGGCGACGCCATCGAGGGCGAAGCCCGCGAAGTCGGCAAGGCGATGGCCGGCATCGCGCTCTCCGCCCTGACCCACGGCCAGCCGATCGCCGGGCCGGCCGTCCTGTTGTCGGGCGGCGAAACGACGGTGACGGTGAAGGGCAAGGGACGGGGCGGACGCAACGTCGAGTTCCTCGCCGGACTGGCGCTCGGCCTCGATGGCGCCGCCCGCATCCACGCGCTGGCCGCGGACACCGACGGCATCGACGGCAGCGAGGACAATGCCGGGGCGATCGTCGCCCCGGACACGATGGCCCGGGCCCGCGCCGCGGGCCTCGACATCCCGGCGCTGATGGCGGTGAACGACTGCTACACCCTCTTCTCGGCGCTCGGCGACCTGGTGGTCACCGGCCCGACGCTGACCAACGTCAACGACTTCCGGGCAATCCTGATCGAGAGCGCCTGAGCCGCCGGGCCGCAGGTCAGGCGACGAAATCCTCGATCATCTGGAAGTCCTTGTGGCTGAGGCTCATGCCCTTCTCGACCTTGGCGAACAGCACCTTCTTGTCGCCGCCTCGGCCGTCAAGGTCGTAGAAGACCTTTCCCTTGTCCTCGTTGTGGATGATGTAGTCGTTGGCATCCTGCGCCTTCTTGCCGACCTCGAACTCGCCCTTGGTGAGCTTGTTGCCGATGGCGGCGAAGATGTCCTTGTCGAGCCAGAACTTGTCCTTGCCGGCGGTGAAATCCTTGAGCTTGTCCTTGTTGGTGCCGCCCAGCGCAGTGTCGAAGACAAAGCAGTCCTTGCCCTTGTCACCCCACAGCTTGTCCTTGCCGAGGCCGCCGGCGAGCTTGTCCTTGCCTGAGTTGCCGTGAACCCGGTCGTTGCCGTCCTCGCCGAGCAGTGTGTCGGCGCCCTTGCCGCCACGCAGGTTGTCGTTGCCATCGCCGCCGAAGACCGTGTCGTTACCGCCACGACCGTTCATTACGTTGTTGCCGGCGTTGCCGGTCAGCATGTTGGCCAGCCCGTTGCCGGAGCCCTTGATGTCGGCTGAGCCGGTGAGCAACAGATTCTCGACATTGGCGCCAAGCGCGAAGGCGACGCTGCTCTCGACCAGGTCGATGCCTTCGCCGGCAGCCTCGATCGCCTGGTCGCCTGCGTTGTCGACGATATAGGTATCGTTGTCGGCGCCACCGCGCATGGCATCCGCGCCGGCGCTGCCGTCCATCCTGTCGTTGCCCGCGCCACCGTAGATGCTGTCGTTGCCGCCGCCCCCCCTGAAGATATCGTCGCCGCCGAGGCCGGACAGGATGTTGTTGCCCTCGTTGCCGAAGATGGCGTTGGCGAGACCGTTGCCGGTGCCGTTGATGTTGGCGACGCCGGTCAAGGTCAGCGCCTCGACATTCGGGCCCAGCGTGAAGGTGACGCTGCTGCGCACAGCGTCGTAGCCGGCGCCGGGATTCTCGATCGCCGTGTCCCCGACATTATCGACGATGTAGATGTCGTTGCCGGTGCCGCCATTCATCGCATCGGCGCCAGTGCGGCCGTCTAGGGTATCATTGCCGCCGAGGCCCAGAAGGGTATTTGCCCCGGCGTTGCCGGTGATGGCATTGTCGAGACCGTTGCCGACGCCCTGGATCGCGGCGCCGGTCAGGATCAGGTTCTCGATGTGGTTGCCCAGCGCATAGTCGGCGCTGCTGACGACGGTATCGGTCCCCTCGCCGGCATTCTCGTGGGCCTGGTCGAGCGATTCATCGACGACATAGACGTCGTCCCCGGCCCGGCCGCGCATCACGTCGATCCCCGCGCCGCCATTCAGGATATCCGCGCGCGCCTGGCCAAGCAGCGTGTCGGCGCCATCGTGGCCGTTGACCGTCGCGCCGTCCTTGCGGCTGGTGATGACGTCGTCTTCGCTCGTCCCGTTGATGACGGTCTCGCGGGGGTCGAAGATCGTCGTATGGACGTCGGGATCGCCGCCGTACTGGTCGAAGCCGACAATGAAACGGCCATCGCTCAACGACGCGACCGTCGGCTCCATCTCGGCGCTGAGATTGCCGACAACGAATTGATCGCCGACAGCGGTGCCGGCCGCGTCGAACCGCTGGCCGTATTCAAGCCCGACGTTGTTGTCGTCCCAGACGACGACGAACCCGCCATCGGCCAGGGCAGTGACGTCCGAGTGGTATTGCACGCCGGTGGTCGAGGTATTGACGGTGAAGGCAGCGGTGACGACGCCACCGTCGTTGTCGTAGATGCGGGCTCGGATGCCATCGCCGTTGCCGTCGCCGTTTTCCTCCGTCCACACCGCGACGAAGCCACCGCCCGACAGCGCCGCCACCTGCACGTCGGTCTGGTCGTCGGCGTCGCTGGAAATGGTACCGCCGATGACCGCGGCGCCCGTCGAGGTGACGACCTGGAACTTGGGATCCCGGTTGGCGCCATCGCCAGCGGATTCGTCCTGGAAGACGACGACATAGTTGCCATTGGACAGCGTCGCGACTTCCGCATTTGTCGTGTTGTCGGCCTGGCTGAAGACCGTGAACTCGGGCTGGACGACGCCCGCAGCGTTGACCACGGTGCCAAGGATATCCGTATCGCCGGCGCCGTCGCTCTGCTCGTAGACGACGAGGTAGCTGCCGTCGGACTGCATGGCGACCGATGGGTTGGCATAATCGTCGCCGACATCGACGGCGATGTTGATCGGCGTCAGGGGAACGAGATTCCCGTCGACGTCATAGGTCTGGACCCGGATCGACGTGCCCGAGACAACGGTATTCTCGTAGACGACGACGAACCCGCCATCAGGCCGCGCGGCAAGCGACGCGTTGGTTTCATCGCCGCTGAAGTAATCCTGATTGACCTGGAACTCGTTGCCGATCGGATTGCCCTCGGCATCAAAGATCTGGCCGACGAGGTCGTGGCCGGGGTCGGTACCGATCGGACCGCCGTTCAGTTCGGTCCAGACGGCCACGTAGCGGCCGAGGCCAATATCGACGATCTGGATGTCGTTCTGGTTGCCGGCATCGGTCTGGTTGGCCTGAGACAGGCTTTCCCAGATGGTCGGGGTGGTTGTCACGGGGAATTCCTTCGCGTCGACTGGATGGGTCGGCGCGAAGGGCTAGTGGCCGATCGCAGGCGTGTCTGTGACCTGCGTCACCGCCGGGCGGTGCGTGACGGGCTACGAAGGCCGCGATGATCATCGGGATTCCGTCCGCAATCAGCGGACTGAAAATCGCGCCGGAAGCGGGCTTCCCGGCGCCGATCAAGCCGGCAACAGGCTGTCGGCCGGCAGGAGCTAGGCCTTTTCGATTTCCGCCGCGATCGCCTTGCCGAGTGCCGCATGCGCGTCCGGATCGAGGTGGAAACCGTCGAAGGCGCTCGACCGGATCACCGAGCCGGCATCTAAGAATTTGACGCCGCGTTCCTCGGCCAGCGTCTTGTAGGCGCCGGCGAGCAGCTTCGACTTGGGCTGGGCGCCTTCGAACATTTCGGCATGGTTCGGAATCTCGTCAAGGGTCGGCGCCGGCGACACCACCAGGATGCGCGGCACACCGCCGCCGCGACCGATCCCGGCGGTCTTGACCATGTCGACCAGCACGCCCATCCCTTGCGCGATCTCCCAGGGCGACTTGTTGAAGCGCGCCTTGAGATCGTTGGTGCCGAGCATGATGACGACGACGTCGAGCGGCTTGTGCGACTGCAGGCAGGTGCCGAGATAGGTGCTGCCGTTCTTCTCCGCGCCCTCGACCGGATCGTCGTTCACCGTTGTCCGGCCGTTGAGGCCCTCCTCGATCACCAGCCAGCCGGAACCGAGAGCCGCCCGCAGCACCCCCGGCCAGCGCTCATCGGGAGCGTAGCGGTCGTCGGGACGCGGGACGGTGGCGGCGCCCCAGGTGTTGGAATCGCCATAGCAAAGAACGGTCTTGGACATCCATCGGCTCCGGAAGGGATCAGGAATATGTGGTCGCGAGGTGGGTGGTGACCAGATCGCCAGCCTCTGGCATCCGGTCATCGAAGGAGCGGAACCCTACAACGCGATCCTCGCCGGGCAGAAGCAAAAAACTTGCGTCATCGAAAGCGCCGCTGAAGCCCGGCGCTTCCGGCATGACGAAGAAGGCCGGTGCGTCCACTGAAAAACGGAATCCGCCTCCAACCGATTCGACCGCGACCGTCGCCGGCGGAAGCTCGTAGCGCTTCGGCTTGTCGGGAAAGGCCGCCAGTTGCATCAGCGGATCGAAGGTCCCGGCCCCGGCGGTCCGGGCGTCGAGGACGAAAAAGCCCTCGGTGCCCGGCTTGTCGAACCGGCCGATCTCGACCGCCAGGTCGGCGGGGATCGCGGCCTCGACCGTGGCGTCCTCAAGCAGGGACCCGTCCAGCGCGACGCGTCGAACCCGCACCTCGATCTCCGCCGCATCCCGGCTGTCATGGATACCGCTGATCACCAGCCGGCCGTCCTCGAAGCGCGCCGCAACGGCCGTCGGCGCGTAGAAGCGGCGGGCGTGATAGTGCAGCGCCTTCCAGGCCAGCGCATGATCGATGCTCGACCACGAGACCGACGGCCAGACATCGTTGAGCTGCCAATAAAGCGTGCCCATGCAGCGTGGCTTGAGGCTGCGCCAGTAGCGGACCGCGGTCTCGATCGCCAGCGCCTGCTGAAGCTGGCTGAGATAGACGAAGCTCTCGAAGCTGGTCGGGCTACGGAAATAGCGGGTCATCGTCTCGACGATCTTGCCATTGCCCGAACCGTCGCGCTGGTGATGCTCCATCACCGGCGACATGGCGTTCCATTGCGACGGCTCGGCGAAGCGGCGGATCGCCGTCATCGTCGGGAAGGACTGGAAGCCGAATTCCGAGCAGAAGCGCGGCTTGACCGAAAAGTAATGCTCGAAATCCTTGCCCTCGTGCCAGACGGCCCAGAAGTGCATGTCGCCCTTCGAATCGTCGTGCCAGGCGTCGCCGTAGTCGAGCGCCCCGCTGCATGGCGACGACGGCCAGAAGAAGCGGTCCGGGTCGCTCTCCGTCACCGCGACCTCGACGGCCCTGTTGAAGCGGTCGTAGTTGACCAGGTAGCGGTCGCGATTGGTGCGCGACAGCTCGTACCAGGTCAGCGAGCCAATCACCTCGTTGTCGCCGCACCAGAGCGCGATCGACGGATGCGAGGCGAGGCGTCTGACCTGATAGCGGACCTCCCGGTCGACCTCGACGAGGAAGTCCGGCGTCGAGGGATATTGCGAGCAGGAGAACATCATGTCCTGCCAGACGAGCAGGCCGAGTTCGTCGCAGGCGTCGTAGAAGGCGTCGAACTCGTAGAAGCCGCCGCCCCAGACTCGGATCATGTTCATGTTGGCGGCTTGCGCCTCGCCGAGCAGGCGCCGGATCCGCTCCGGCGTGATCCGCGACGGCAGTGCGTCGGCGGGAATCCAGTTGGCGCCTTTCATGAACATGTCGACGCCATTGACCCGGACAACCAGCGACATGCCGACTGCGTCAGGCTGGTTGATCAGTTCGAGCTTGCGGAGACCGATTCGCCGAGTCGCCGTATCGCCGGGAATAGACGCCTGCGCCGTCATCAGCGGCTGCGCGCCATAGCCGGCCGGCCACCACAGCTCGGGATTCCGGACCTCCAGCGTCAGCGAGGCGGAACCGCCGCTCGCCGCGGTGACCGCGACATCGGCGGATACGGTCCGGTCGTCGAAGGCGAAGGTGACGGGAACCATCGCATCGCGACATGCGGCAAGCTCCACCTCGGCGGTGACGATGACGACGCCGTCGTCGGCATGTTCCTGGCGCACGACGAAATGCTCGATCCGTGCGGCGTCGAACAGGCAGAGCCGCGGCTCGGCATAGACGCCAAGCACCATCAGACAGAGGCCCCAGTCCCAGCCGGCGTGGCACTGGGCCTTGCGGATGACGTTCATGTCGGCGATGCGGTTGTTGGAGACGCTCCACGGCACCGGGAACGGCAGGCGCGCGGCGCGATCATGGGCTTCCGCGGCGGCCGGGTGGAAGCGGATCGCGATCTCGTTGTCGCCCGGCCGCAAGGCCTCGGTCACGTCGATGCGGTGGCGGCGGAAGCTGGTCTCCGTTCGGCCCACGGCCTGACCGTTGACCAGAACCTCGGCGAAGGTGTCGACGAATTCGAGGTCGATGACCGCCCACTTGCCGGCGAGGCTTGTCGCCGGGAGGGTGAAGGCCCGCCGGATTTCCCAGACCGCGTCGCCGACCCATTGCACGGCGTTTTCATTGGTGCCGATCATCGGGTCGGGGATTTGTCCGGCGTCGATCAGGGCGGAATGGATATCGCCGGGGATCGGACAGGCTGCGACCCGCGTTCCGGTCGCGTCGTGCAGCGCCCAGTCGCCGCCAAGAAGTATCTCGGTCATCGTCTCATCCCGTCCAGGTTTGGCGCGTCAGGCGCGCTCGCGCAGCGTCATCGTGTCAACGCGCTGCAGGTCTTCCGGCGGCGCGCCGTCGACGCGCCGCAGGATGAAATCGGCAAGGACCGCGCCGGCATGATGGAGGTCCTGGAAGAAAGCTGTCAGCGGCGGCGAAAACAGAACCGGCAGGGCCGAGGTTTCCATCGTCACCAGATGGACGTCGCGTCCGACCGCCTGCCCGGCGCGCTCGAGCGCCCGCATCACCGCCAGCGCACCGATCTCGCCGCCACAGATGTAGCTGTCGGGCCGCTGGTCGGCGGCCGCCAGGCGCATGCCCTCGTCGACCAGCGCCACCTGGTTCGCCTCGTCGACGATGGCAGTCTCGTCGCAGGCGAGACCGGCCTCGGCCAATGCCTGGCGGAAGCCGGCGATACGATGCTGGCTGAACATCAGTTCGCGCGGCGGGGCGAAGAGAACCGGCTTGCGGCAGCCCCGTTCCACCAGCAGCCGGACGGCACGGCGGACGAAGTCCTGGTTGTCGACATCGTAATGGGCATGCGCGAAGGGCAGTTCGGTGCGGCCGAAAGTGACGAAAGGAATGTTGCGCCGGTGAAGGTAGCGGACGCGGGCGTCGTCGGGCCGTGTCGAGGACAGGATGATGCCGTCGAAATTGCCGCGCCGCACGACGCCGATCATTGCCTCGAACGGATCGTCGCCGGGGGCGAAGGGAACGAGGCTGAGGTTGTAGCCGGTGCCCGCCAGACGATGATTGGCGCCGGTTGCGAGACGAAGCGCGCCGACATCGCCCAGCATGTCGCCCTCGCGGGCGATCGGCATGACAAGGCAGATGGTCTCGGTACGGCCCGAGCGGAGGCCGGCGCCCGCGGGATTGCGTCGATAGCCCAGCCGTTCGGCCGCAGTGAGAACAATCTCGATTGTCTCGGGGCGGACCGACGGCGAGTCCTGCAAGGCGCGCGAAACGGTCGCGATCGACAGCCCGGTATCTTCGGCAATCGATCGTATCGTGGCGCGGCCATTCTTCGGGCCCGCGTCCAAACCAACCTCCCTAAGGCAAGACGAGCGCCGCTTGTAAACGTTTTCATTGATTGCGGCAACTCGCGTGACTAGGCGTCGGGCACCGCGACATCAGGGCCTAGGATCTTCGCCTCGGCGCCACCATAGCGCTCGGTCCGGATGCTCTCGAATGGCACCCCGAGATCGATGAGCAGCATCGTCGCGACCTCGACAAAGGCAGTCGCGCCACAGACGAAGGTCAGGACAGGAAGCTGGTCGCCGAAGACCATCAGGGTGTCCGCCAGCATCATCCGGTCGATGCGCCCCGACCGGACGTCCGGAACCGGCGACGCCTCGCGGGTGAGAGTCAGTGCCAGCGTGAAGTGGTCCTCCTCACGCGCCCGCTGCATCACCTCGTCGCGGAAGATCACCTCGTCCCAGCGCCGCGCCGAATAGACCAGCGCGAAAGGGGTATCCGGCGATGCCGCCGCGCGCCGGCGCAGCATCGACATCAGCGGCACGACGCCCGACCCGCCACCGACAAGGAGGATCGGCCCGGCGTCCGACGGCGACCAGTTGAAGTGACCGCCGATCGGCCCACGGATTTCGACGGCATCGCCAACTTCGACAACCTCGTGGAAGAACAGCGACACCTCGCCATCCTCAAGCCGTTCGATCACCAGTTCGATGGTGTCGCCGCCCGGCGCCGAGCCGATCGAATAGCTCCGCTCGGCCTGATAGCCGTCCGGCGCCGTCAGGCGCACGTCGACATGCTGGCCGGCCACGAAGTCAAACGGTGTCGAAGGCGTCAGGATGTAGCTCTTCACCGTCGGCGTCTGCGGGACGATCGCGGTAACGGTGGCCTGTTGCCAGGCGATGCGGGTCGGCGGCATCCGCAGGTCAATCGCCGGTGAAGCGCTGCTCGCGCCAGGGATCGCCGTAGATATGGTAGCCGCGCAACTCCCAGAAGCCCGGTTCGTCCCGCTCCGTGAATTGCAGGCCGTTCACCCATTTCGCCGACTTCCAGAAATAGAGATGGGGAACGAGGAGCCGGGCCGGCCCGCCATGATCGGCGGTGATCGGCCGGCCGTCATAGGCGGTGGCGACCATCGCCTTGCCGTCGACAAGGTCGGCCAGCGGCACGTTGGTCGAATAGCCGTCGAAGGAATGAGCGAGGAGAAAGCCGGTCGGCGCCTCGACCCCGGCGGCGGCGAGGAGGTCGTCGATCGACACCCCCTCCCATTTCGTATCGAACTTGCTCCACTTGGTGACGCAATGGATGTCGCGCATCACGCTGGTCTTCGGCAGGGCGTTGAACGCCTGCCAGTCCCACGACGCCAGCGGCCGCGGGCCGTGCTTGAGCGTGAAGGACCATGTGTCGGTCTGGACCCGCGGCGTCGGCCCGGCCGAGAGCACCGGGAAATCCTCTGTCTTGTACTGCCCCGGCGGCAGCCGCGCCGCATCGTCGGCCGATGGCCGGCGCCCGAAAAACCCGCGTGTCGCCAAGGAACCCTCCTCTCTGGAGAAGCGCTATTCGTGAAATGGCTCGGTCGTCAGCCTGCGACCGATCAGGAAGGAGTCCGCGACAAGCCGCAGCGGCGCGGAATCGACCAGCGAGCGGTTGTCGCGAAGCAACTGCGCGAAGCGGTGATAGATGTCCTCGTATTCGGCCGGCTTGCGTTCGACATCGAGCTCGCCATTGACCTCGAGCCGGGCGCCGCCATTGGCGAGGCGGAGCTCTGTCCCCTCGTCGGTCTCGATGACGATGTCCCAGGTCTGCGGTCCGGTCTGGCGCCAGTCGAACTCGGCGGTCAGGCTGTCATGCGGGCCGTTGGTGGCGAAGGCGAGCGAGGCGGCGATCGGCGCATCGCAATTTTCCGGAAAGGTCAGTTCGGCGCTGCGGACGAAGACCGGGGTCGGCATGATCTCGGTGAGGATGGACAGGGCGTTGATGCCGGGATCGAAAACGCCGAAGCCACCGGCCGTCCATATCCACTTCTGGCCGGGATGCCAGCGGCGGACGTCTTCCTTCCAGGTGATCGCCAGGCGCTTGACGCTGTGATGGGCGAGCAGGTCGCGGGCATGCGCCACGGCGGCGTTGTACTGGGAGTGCCAGGTGGTGAAGAGGACGCGGCCTTGCGCGGCTGCGAAGGCGGCCAGGTCGTCGAGCTCGCTGATCGTCGCCGCCGGCGGTTTCTCCAAGAGCACATGCTTGCCGGCGGCAAGCGCCTCTCGGGCGATGGCATGGCGCACCTGTGGCGGGGTACACACCGCCACCACGTCGAGCTCCGGCATCGCCTCATACATGTCGGCCGGGGCGCGAAAGGTTCGCGCGCCATCGACCTTGATCCCGCGCTGGCTCGACACCGCGACCAGATCGAAGGCCGGGTTGGCCGCGATGACCGGCAGGTGCTGATCTTCGGTGATCTTGCCGAGCCCGATGATGCCGATCTTGTGGACTGTCATTCTTCGCCCTCTCTCCAGATCATCGTGCCGGAACCGGTCCGCCGGTTACCCGGCGCGGATTCGCCGTGGCTCGTTCAGGAAGTCCATCGCATTGTGCCGTACCGGATTCATATCCAGCGGCGCCGCATCGTCATAGCCGAACAGTTCGAAATCCCGATGATAGAGGTCGCTCACCAGCCGCGTCGTCCGGTCGTCGTAATAGTCGGCCAGCTGGCTGGTCGCGGCGGTGCCGGCGCGGACCTCGCCGAGCTTCGCCTTGCGACGATAGAGCCAGCGCAACAGCGCCGGGAACTCGTCGCCGAAATGCTCGAAATGGCCGATGAAGCCGTAGTTGAAATAGTCGTAGGCGATGTTGCGATATTGCGGCTTCCAGTGGGTGTCGAGGTCGAGGATCCCGTCGCCGCCCAGCATCTCGAGGAACTCGGCGAAGGAGGGCTGGAAGCCGTCGGCGAAACCGATCTTCTTCTGCAGGACGAAATAGGACTCGTCGCGGCCGACAATCCGGTCGAGATAGCAGGACAGCGTCCGGCTGAACGGGTTGCGGCTGAAGGTGAAGACGAAATAGCGCGACAGCGCCCGTTCCCACTGGCGCGGCGACAGCTCCGCCGGGGTCAGCAGCGGGTTGACCTGGCGGTTGAGGAACGGCGTCCGGTGGCGGATGCGCCGGGCCTTCTTTTCGCTGCGGGTCAGCGAGCGGATGATGAAGGAACTGCCGGCCTTGTCGTTCTTGACATAGACGAAGCGGCGGGCGGTCGAGACGAAGGTCGAATTGAAGAAACGGCCGAACGTCATGTCGGTCGGCCGCGAAGCCGGATTCAGGTACTGGAGCTTGCCGGCTTCCTGGCCGAGCAGGCGAACGACCTGGCTCGACCGGGGCGCCACCCGCCCCGGGTTACCCTTCGTCATGCTGGCTACGCGTTCGACCACGGTCCGTGTGCAACCTTGCCCGGCTCGTCGAGGCGCTCGAAACCATGGGCGCCGAAGAAGTCGCGCTGCGCCTGGGTCAGGTCGGCGGTCGAGCGGGCCGTGCGGGCGAAATCGAAATAGCCGAGCGCCGAACCGAGCGCCAGCACCGGGACGCCCTTCAGCGACGCCTCGGCGCAGACCCGGCGCAGGCTGCCATGGGTCGCCTTGAGCATGCCGGTGAACGGCTCGACGGTCATCAGGCTGCGGATCGCGCCGTCGGCTTCATAGGTCGAGGCGATATCGTCGAGGAAGGCGGAGCGGATGATGCAGCCGGCCCGCCAGATCTTGGCGACGGTGCCGAGCGGCAGGTCCCAGCCGAAGGACTCGGATGCCTTGGCCATCACCGCGAAGCCCTGGGCATAGGCGGCGATCTTGCCGGCCAGCATCGCCTCTTCGAGGATGATCATCGCGCTGTTGCGATCGCCGAGCGCCGGACCGATCTTGCGCGGCGCCGCGCCGAACAGCGCCTCGTCGGCGACCCGCTGCTCCTTCTGCGAGGACAGGCTGCGCGCCGCGACGGCGGCCTCGATGACGGTTGCCGGCGAACCGAGGTCCTGGGCTTCGATCACCGACCAGCGGCCGGTGCCCTTCTGCCCGGCGGTGTCGAGGATGATGTCGACCAGCGGACCGCCGGTCTTCGGGTCGGTCGTCCCGAGCACCGCGGCGGTGATCTCGATCAGGTAGGACTTCAGCGGACCGTTGTTCCACTGGTCGAAGACCTCGGCCATCTCGGCCGGCGCCATGCCGAGGCCATCGCGCATGATGCCGTAGATCTCGGCGATCATCTGCATGTCGGCATATTCGATGCCGTTATGGATGGTCTTGACGAAATGGCCGGCGCCCTCCGGCCCGACCAGCGCCGCGCAGGACTCGCCCTCGAACTTGGCGGCGATGTCGTTGAAGATCTTTTCGACGCGGGCCCAGGCCTCGGGCTTGCCACCGGCCATGACCGACGGGCCGTGGCGCGCGCCCTCCTCGCCGCCGGACACCCCGACGCCAAGGAAGTCGATGCCGCGATCGGCGAATTCCTTCACCCGCCGCCGGGTGTCATGGAAGTTGGCATTGCCGGCGTCGATCAGGATGTCGCCCTGGGCGAGGTGCCCGGCGAGGATGTCGGCCTGGGAATCGACCGCTTCGCCGGCCTTGACCATGATGACCACCGGTCGCGGCGGCTCGACCGCCTCGGCCAGTTCGGTCAGCGTCTTGCAGGGCGTCAGCCGTTCGGCCAGGCTCCCGGCATTGGCGATGAAGGCGTCCGTCTTCTCGGTGGTGCGGTTGAAGACCGCGACGGAATAGCCCTTTTCCGCCATGTTGAGCGCCAGGTTGGCGCCCATGACGCCGAGACCGACGAGACCGATATCTGCCATTCCGTTCCTCCTGATACGCCGCGATTTCAGCGCGCGTTGACTTGGCCGGCGCCATTTCCTGCGTCGCGGCGGCGGACGATAGGCAAGAACCGTCGGATGGGCAAATTCGGCATCGCGCCGCCCTCGCCGGGTGACGCGCAGTCTACGCCTTCAACTCGAATTCGGCCTGGTGTTCGCGGGACAGCTTGCAGGCCAGTTCGACATCGCCGGCGACGATGGCCGCCAGGATCGGCGCGTGGCTCTCGGCCACCGCATGCATGTCGACATTCGGCTGGAGCAGGGTCTTGCGCGAGTGGATCTCGACATGCAGCGACTCCCACATCTTGAGCAGGAGCGCGTTTTCCGCCGCCCGCATGACCACCCGGTGGAACCAGACGCTGTGGTGGATGATGCGTTCGAGGTCGCCCGCCGTCGCCGCCTCGCGCATGCCGTCGAGATGCTCGCCGACAATGGCCGGGTTGCGATGAAGCGTCGGCAATGCGAGGCGCATCGCCGCTTCCTCGAGCGCACCGCGGGCGACGTAGATCTCTCGCTGGATGGTGGTGTGATAGTCGTTGACGAAGGAACCGCGGCGCGGCCGGATCGTCACCAGCCCCGCCATCTCCAGTTCGCGCAACGCCTCGCGCACCGGCGCCTGGCTCGAGCCGAACTCGCGGGCAAGCTGCATCTCGACCAGCCGGTCGCCGGTTTCGTAGTGACCGGCGATGATCCGCTCGACGAGCGTATTGCGGATTCGCACACCGATCGGCTGATGGTCGACGTCGGCCGACGGGTGGTTCTGCTGCAAGGCGGTTTCCTGAGTCTCCAAGATCGTCTCCGGCTTGTGTCCCGCTGGTGACTACACCGACCGCCGCCGATGCGCGAGGCGACAAATAGGTCTCCTCCACAATCGTCGATTCTACGCGCGACAGCCATTGACAGCAAACTATCGATAATCGATCATTGGAACTGGAACAACTCAAAGGGTCCGGACTTCAAGAGACCCGCGCCGGTTCACACCGGCAACAAATGCGGAAGCGGACCCGACAAGGGCCGCACGCGGGATGGAAACGGGAGGGGACGAGTGGCGCTCGATATCGTCAAGGTCGACAGCGTACGCGAAGCGGCGGCAACGATTGCCGCCAGCGGCGACGCCTATTTTCTCGCCGGCGGAACCATACTTGCCCGCGTCGCCAACACCGGCGGGTTTCCGGTCCGCACCATGGTGCTGTCCGACGGCCTCGGCCTCGACGCGATCGCCGTTGACGGCGACACCATCGAGATCGGCGCCGCGGCAACCATGACGCGGATCGCCGCCGAACCGCGGCTCGCCTTTCTCAGGCCGGTCGCCGAATCGATTGGAGGCCCGGCCATTCGCAACATGGCGACGGTCGGCGGCAACCTGTTCGCCCGTTATCCCTATGGCGATTTCGCCGTGGCGCTGCTGGCGCTCGACGCCGAGGTCACGATCGAGGACGCCGAGAAGACCCGGACCACCGGGCTCGACGACTTTCTCGCCAGCGCGCCGGCGGGCGGTATCGTCCGTGCGCTTCGGTTCAAGCTGCCACCGGATGGCGCCTTCCGCTTCACCAAGGTGGTGCGGAAACACCCGCATGGCGCCTCGGTCCTGTCGATCGCGGCCGTGCTGCCCGAGACTGGCGGGAAGGTGTCGAACGCGCGGGTCGCCTATGGAGCGATGTCCGAGCGTCCGATGAGGGCCAAGGCCGTCGAGGGCGCTCTGGAAGGCAGGGCTCTCGACGCCCAGACCCTTGAAAACGCATTGAAAGTCGCGACCGATGGCTGCCAGCCGCAGACCGATCCGCAGGCGACCGACTGGTACCGGATGACCGTTCTGCCGGTTCATCTCAAGCGACTGCTTTCTGGCGAAGGGAGGTTTTGATGGCCCGGGTTCCGGTTGTTTTCACCGTCAACGGCACCGAGGCGGCCGAGTTCGTCGAGCCCGGCGCGATGCTGAGCGACGTTCTCCGCGACAAGCTGGACCTGACCGGCACCCGCGTCGGCTGCAGCCAGGGCACCTGCGGCGCCTGCACCGTCATGATCGACGGCGAGTTGATACTCTCCTGCCTGACGCCGGCCCAGCGGGTGAACGGCAAGTCGGTGGTGACCATCGAGGGCGTCGCCACCAACGGCGAACTCGATCCGATCCAGCAGGCCTTTGCCACCGGCTTCGCCACCCAGTGCGGCTTCTGCACCAGCGGCATGATCGTCGCCGCCAAGGCGCTGCTCGACGCCAATCCCGACCCGAGCCGGGACGAGGTGGTCGACGCCATCTCCGGCAACATCTGCCGCTGCACCGGCTACGAGCCGATCATCAACGCCATCCTGTCCGCCGCCGCCGAACGGCGCGTCGCGAAATCGGCCTGAGGGAGCGGGACATGGAACACATCAGGAAAATCTTCGCCGACGAACGGTCCGACGACCACAACGCGGTCGGCGTCAGCATCGAGCGCTCCGACGGGCTCGGCCACGTCACCGGCAAGACGCAGTTTTACGCCGACCGGCATTATCCGGGCATGCTGACGCTAAAGATGGTGCGCAGCCCGCATCACCACGCGAAGATCCTCAACGTCGATACCTCGGCGGCCGAGAAGATGCCCGGCGTCGTCAGGGTGCTGACCCATGCCGACGTGCCATCGAACATCTACACCATCCTTCGCCTGATCCAGGTCGAGCCGAATGACGAGCCGGTGCTGGCCGTCGACAAGGTACGCTTCAAGGGCGAGGCGGTCGTCGCGGTGCTGGCCGAGTCCGAGGCGATTGCCCGGGACGCGGTCGACGCGGTCCGGATCGATTACGAGGAACTGCCGCCGGTCTTCGACGTCGAGGAGGCGCTCAAGCCGGGCGCGCCGCTGGTCAACGAATATCACGGCAACAACTACTTCACCTACGAGGGCCACCACTGCCGCCGTGTCCGTTACGGCGATGTCGAGAAGGGCTTCGCCGCCGCCGACCACGTCGTCGAGGAGCGCTATTCGTCGGCGCCGATCGAGCATGCGCCGGTCGAGACCACCGGCTGCATCGTCGTGCCGGAAGCGAACGGGCGGCTGACCTGCTACTCCAACACCCAGGCGCTTTTCTTCACGCTCGACAATGCCGGGCTGATCCTCAACACCCCCTTCCAGCGGCTTCGCCTGATCGGCGGCACCGTCGGCGGTGGCTTCGGCGGCAAGGTCGATGTCATCACCGAGCCGGTCGCCTTTCTCGCCGCGGACCTGACCAAGCGTCCGGTGAAATTCAGCTATAGCCGCGAGGAGGAGATGCAGGTCTCCAGCCCTCGCGCCGCCGAACGCATCTACATTAAGGACGGGGTGATGAATGACGGGCGCATCGTCGCCCGCCAGATCCGCCTCTATGTCGATGCCGGCGCCTATTCGCGCCACAGCCCCTACGGCACCACCAAGGCCGCCGCCCACATGCCGGGCCCCTACACCATCCCCAACGTCCAGGTCGACGCCCACTGCGTCTACGCCAATCGCACGCCCTCGTCGGCAATGCGCGGCTTCGGCGTCACCATCGGCGACTTTGCGCTGGAGGTGCAGATGGACAAGATCGCCCGGCTGATCGGCATGGACCCGATGGCGCTGCGGATGCTCAACGCCTATCGCGACGGCGACGCCAAGGCCCATGGCGAAACGACCAAGGGCGCCGCGCTCGTCGAGGTCATGCAGGAGGCGGCAAAGCTCGCCGACTGGCCACTCGATGGCAAATACCTGTCGGAATCCTCGGGCAAGGGAGGCTAGGCCAATGGCCAGGAAGCGCGGGCGCGGTCTTTCCGCCGTCAACTATCCGACCGGCATGAACCTTGGCGGCGATCCCAGCCAGGCGCTGGTCCATGCCACCACCACCGGCACCTTCGTCGTCACCCTGTCCAGCGTCGATCTCGGCCAGGGGCTGAAGACGGTGATGACCCAGATCTGCGCCGAGACGATCGGCGTGCCACCCGACATGGTGCTGATCGACACCGCCGACACCGACACCGGCCCGCATTGCATGGGCACCTTCGCCAGTCGCGGCACCCACCGCATCGGCAACGCCATCGTCATGGCGGCCAACGAGGCCCGCGCCGTGCTGATGGAAGTCGCCGCCGACGAACTGGAGGTCAACGCCACCGACCTCGAGGCCGACGGCAAGGGCGCCATCCACGTCAAGGGTGCGCCGACCAAGTCGATTTCGGTGATCGAGACGGCGCTCGCCGCGCATTTCAAGCACGGCAAGACCATCTCCGGCCGTGGCATGTTCATGGCCGAGCGCTCCTTTCCCGAGCCCGAGACCGGCAAGATGCGGCCGGCGACCTGCTATGCCCATGCCTGCACGATCGCCGAGGTCGAAGTCGATACCGAGACCGGCGAGGTCGAGGTGCTGTCGCTGAAGAGCGCTTACGAGGTCGGCCGCGCGCTCAACCCGAAGATGGTCGAGCAGCAGATCATCGGCGGCGCCTGGATGGGCATCAGCCACGCCCTCTACGAGACCACCGAGCCCTATTATCCCGACCGCGCCCACGGGCCGGTCGACTTCAACGAATACCTGATGCCTGGCCCCGGCGACCTGCCGGAATTCGGCGGCGTCATCCTCGAACGGCCGGCGAGCGACGGCCCCTACGGCGCCAAGGGCGTCGGCGAGATGACCGCCAATTCGCCGATCCCGGCCATCGCCAATGCGATCTTCGATGCGGTCGGCGTGCGCGTCGATTCGCTGCCCATCACCCCGGAAAAGGTGCTTCGCGGCATCCTCGCCAACGAAGGCGCCCTCGAACCCGCTGAATGAAAGGACTGAGAATGCTGAAAGTGATGTCGCTGATGAAGCGCAAGGAAGGCATGAGCTACGACGAGTTCCGCAACTGGGCGCTCAACGAACATCCGCCTCTGGCCGAGAAGCTGCCGGGCCTGCGCGGCTACCGGATGAACGTGCCGGTCGCCGAGAACCCGGATTCGCCCTATGACGCGATCAGCGAGATGTGGTTCGACGACGAAGCCGGCCGCCTCGCCGCCTTCGGTACGGACGCGGGCAAGGCCGCCGGCGCCGACGCCGCCGGCCACGCCTCAAGCCGCTTCCACTTCATGGCCGAAGAAAAGGTCGTGATCGGCTAGCATCCGGCCAACCATGACCCCGCCCTTTCCCTCGCCGGAGGCTTTGGCCGAAGCGCTGGCTCGCGCCGACTACCTGGCCGACGAGGGACTGGCGGTGGCCGGCTTTCTCTCGCTCGCCCTTGGCAAGCCGCTGCTTGTCGAGGGCGTGCCGGGGGTCGGCAAGACCGAGGCGGCGAAGGCCCTCGCCCGTGCCCTCGGCCGGGACCTCATCCGCCTCCAGTGCTATGAGGGGATCGATGCCGGCCAGGCGCTTTACGAGTGGAACTACGCCCGCCAGCTTCTCGCCATCCGCCAGGCCGAAGTCTCCGGCGCGGCGACCGACCTTTACGCCCAGGATTTCCTGATCGAGCGGCCGCTGCTCAAGGCGCTTCGCCGCCCCGAACGCACGGTACTGCTGATCGACGAGATCGACCGGGCGGACGATGAGTTCGAAGCCTTCCTGCTCGAATTCCTCGCCGACTACGAGATCACCATTCCCGAGATCGGCACCATCGCGGCGGCGAGCCCGCCGGTCGTTGTGCTGACCTCGAACCGGACGCGCGACCTCAACGAGGCGCTGCGCCGTCGCTGCACCTATCACTGGATCCCCTATCCCGACCCTGCCCGCGAGGCGGAGATCATCATGCTGCGGGCCGGCGACGTCGCCGAGGCGACCGCCCGCGCCGTTGTCGCCGCGGTCAACGGCCTGCGCAGCCTGCCGCTGGTCAAGGCGCCCGGCATTGCCGAGGCAGTCGACTGGGCCCGCGCCGCCGCCGTCCTCGACGACGGGCGCGGCGACTGGCCGACGGCGCTGAAGCGTTCGATCGGCCAGGTGCTCAAGGACGAGGAGGATCTGGCCGCGGTCGAGGGCAGGCTCGACGAGCTGATCGGAGCCGGCGGCACGAGGGACGTGGGATGAACCGGGGTGCGTCCTTCGAGGCCCCGGCGTTGCTGGGGCACCTCAGGATGGCAACGTTGGGTGCAGGGCATCCGGTTCAATGCCACGAGCATCCCCATGCCGGGTAACCAGCCCCGCCATGCTGAGGTGCGCGGGCGAAGCGCGGGCCTCGAAGCACGCACATCCCTCCCCCGCGGCGCCCGCCCGTTCCACGACTTCGCCACCCTGCTCCGCGCCGAGGGCTTCCCCATCGCCACGGACCAGACCATCGCCTTCCTCGAAGGCATCGCGCTGCTCGGCCCGCGCACGATGCGCGACATCTACTGGGCGGCGTGGTCGACACTGGCCCCGCCGCCGAACCGCGCTGGCGAATTCGACGCGCTGTTCCATGCCTTCTTCCACGACGAGGCGGAGCTAGGCACGCGCGCCGAAAGCATGCCGGAGGAAGATGCCCCGGCGCGCGAATCCGCCGCGGCCGATCTCGATCCGGCGATTGCCGAGCGCGCCAACGAATCCGGCCAGGCGGCGAGCGAGACCGAGGCCCTGTCGGTCAAGGCGTTCGAGGCGATGACCGGCGACGCCCGGCTCGCCTTGATGCAGCGACGGCTTCAGGCCCGCGCGCCGCAGCGGCGCGGTTATCGCCGGGCGCCCTGTCGCCGTGGCGATCGTCTCGACCTGCGCCGCAGCCTGTCGGCCATGGTCCATCACGATCCCGGCGCGATCCGCCCGGTCTGGACCCGGCGCGCCGACCGCTTCCGCCGCGTGCTTCTCCTGATCGACATTTCCGGCTCGATGAAGCGCGAGACCGACGACTACCTGCGCTTCGCCCACGCGTTGACCCGGGCGCTGCCCGCCGTCGAGACCTTTTCTTTCGGCACCCGGCTGACCCGCCTGACGCTGTCACTCCGCCACAAGGATATCGACCGGGCGCTCGCCGAAATCGCGCCCTCCGTCGCCGATTGGCAGGGCGGCACGCGGATCGGCGACAGCCTTGCGGCCTTCCTGGCGATTCCCCGTTTCGCCCGCGCCTCGCGCGGCGCCCTGGTCGTCGTCCTGTCGGACGGGCTGGAGCGGGGCGACCCCGACCAGATGGTGGATGCCGTCCGACGGCTGGCGGCGCGCTCGTGGCGGTTGGCCTGGCTGACGCCGCTTGCCGCCGATCCGGACTTCAGCCCGGAAACGGCGGCACTGAAGGCGATCCTGGGCGTCGTCGACCATCTCGGCATCGGCGCCGGCATCGAATCCCTATGCGACTTTATCGAAGGAAGCGCCCGGCTCGGAGCAACGGCGCCGGCGCCCGGACGCAGTGGAGGCCATCATGGACACCCC
Source organism: Bauldia litoralis (assembly GCF_900104485.1). Taxonomy (GTDB): domain Bacteria; phylum Pseudomonadota; class Alphaproteobacteria; order Rhizobiales; family Kaistiaceae; genus Bauldia; species Bauldia litoralis. The sequence goes on from NZ_FMXQ01000001.1 coordinate 660,492, forward strand.
GATCATCGACGCCCATCACCACATCTGGCGACAGGCCGACCTGCCATGGCTGGTCGGACCGATGCTGCCGCGAATCTTCGGCCCCTATGAGCCGATCCGCCGCGACTACAGCATCGACGAATACCTCGCCGACATAGCCGGCGCCGGCATTGTCAAATCGGTCTACGTCCAGGCCAACTGGGCGCCAGCCCAGGCCGAGGACGAGGTCGCCTGGGTCCAGGGCGTCGCCGACGCCAGCGGCTGGCCGCACGGGATCGTCGGCTACGCCGACCTGATGGCCGACGACGTCCGCCCGGCGCTCGACCGCCTGATGCGCTACCCGCTGCTCCGCGGCATCCGGATGCAGCTCCACTGGCACGACAACGAAATGTACCGCTTCGCCAGGCAGCCCGATCTCGCCGACGACAAGACCTTCCGGCGCAACTTCGCGGCCTTCGCCGAGACCGGCCTGAGCTTCGATTTGCAGGTCTTCGCCGGCCAGATGGACGGCGCGGCCCGGCTTGCCGCGGACTTCCCGAACACGACCTTCATCCTCCAGCATGCCGGCATGCTGGAGGACCTCACCGACGAGGGGCGGGTCGCATGGCGGGCCGGGATGGTGAAGCTCGCCGCCCAGCCGAACGTCGTGTCGAAGCTCTCGGGCCTCGGGACGTTCATCCACGACAACGACAGCGACCACATCGCAACGGTGGTCAAGCAGACCGTCGACCTGTTCGGCGCCGATCGCTGCCTCTTCGGCTCCAACTTCCCGATCGAGAAGCTGTGGACCGACTACGGCTCGCTGGTCGCCGCGCACCGCGAGGCGATCGCCGGCTATTCGGCGGAGGAGCAGAAGGCGATCCTCCACGACACGGCTGCACGGGTCTATCGGCTCTGATAGACCGGGGCCGCCAACGGGGCTTGCCCGCCGGGATTGTGGCGGGCCGCCCGGTTCCCTCCCCCGCGATCCGCCGGTATGATGGCGGACTTCTGCCGCACAAGTCGCCTGCCACGCGCGGGCGACACAAATCACTTTTGCCGAAGCCATCCCCAAGCGCCTGACGCCCGCCTTTGCCCGTCCGCGCCGCTTGTTCCAGATCACGGAGAGACGCGCATGACGTATGTCCCCGACGCCGACCGGTACGACCGCATGTCCTATCGCCGCAGCGGCCGGAGCGGCCTCGACCTGCCGGCGATTTCCCTCGGCCTCTGGCAGAATTTCGGCGGTGTCGACACCTACGAGGTCGGCCGCGCAATGCTGCGCCGGGCCTTCGATCGTGGCGTCACGCATTTTGACCTGGCCAACAATTACGGGCCGCCGCCCGGCTCGGCCGAAGAGCATTTCGGCAACATCCTTGCCGCCGATTTTTCCCCGCATCGCGACGAGTTGATCATCTCGACCAAGGCCGGCTGGCCGATGTGGCCGGGTCCCTACGGCGACCGCGGCTCGCGCAAATACCTCGTCGCCAGTCTCGACCAGAGCCTGAAGCGGATGGGGCTCGACTATGTCGACATCTTCTATCACCACCGCCCCGACCCCGAGACACCGCTCGAGGAGACCATGGGCGCCCTCGACCACATCGTCCGCCAGGGCAAGGCGCTTTATGTCGGGATCTCGCAATACAAGCCCGAGGTGACGCGCAAGGCGGCGGAGATCCTCGCCGCCATGGGAACGCCGCTACTGATCCACCAGCCGAAATACAACATGCTCGACCGCTGGGTCGAGGACGGGCTGCTCGACACCCTTGGCGACCTCGGCGTCGGCTGCATTCCCTTCTCGCCGCTGGCGCAGGGGCTGCTCACCAACAAGTATCTGGGCGGCGTGCCGGAGGATTCGCGCGCGGCGCGCAACCACACCTTGCGGGCCGAAGGCGTGACGCCCGCGTTGCTGAAGACGCTCAACGCGCTTGCCGCTATCGCCGACCGGCGCGGCCAGACGCTGGCCCAGCTCGCCCTGACCTGGCTGCTCCGCGATGACAGGGTGACCTCGGCGCTGATCGGCGCCCGCACGGTCGAACAGCTTGACGACTCGCTCGACGCCCTGAAGGCCGGACCGTTGTCAGGCGAGGAGATCGGCGAGATCGATCTTCTGCTGGGCTAGTCGTCGCCCGCGGCTAGGCGCCCGGGCACAAGTCCGGGCCCTGAAGCACGCCGGCACGGCCCCGTATCAGGCCGCCGCTTTCTCGCGGTGGGTGAAGCTGATGCCAGTGTTGGTGTCGAAGCAGTGCACCTTGTCCGCTGTCCAGGCGAAGCGGACCGTGTCCTCGATCTTGATCGGCACGGTCGCCGGCGCGGTTGCCTTAAACAAATGGTCGTCCACCCGCAGCGTCAGGATCAACTCGACGCCATGGTTCTCGACATGGTGAACCTTGGCTTCGGCCGTGCCGTCGGGTCCGACGACGACATCCTCGGCGCGAATGCCGGCGGTCACCGGGCCGTTATGGCCGGCGGCTTCGCGTCCCGCCGCGCCAGACAGCGCGATGTCGAGCTTGCCCGACAGGGCGGTCAGCCGGCCGTTCCGCACCGTGGCGTCGACGAGGTTCATCGCCGGTGAGCCGACGAAGCTCGCGACGAAGACGCTGCGCGGATTGTTGTAGATCTCGTATGGCGTGCCGATCTGCGCGATCCGTCCCTCATCCAGTACGCCGATACGGTCGCCCATCGACATCGCCTCGATCTGGTCGTGCGTGACGAAGAGGAAGGTGGCGCCGAGCTTCATCTGCAGGTCCTTGAGCTCGGACCTGAGCGCTTCGCGGAGTTTGGCGTCGAGGTTGGACAGCGGCTCGTCCATCAGGAAGGCGCGCGGCTCGCGAACGATTGCCCGGCCGATCGCCACCCGCTGCATCTCGCCGCCGGACAGCTTGTCGGTCTTGCGCTCAAGCAGGTGCTCGATGCGCAGAATCTTGGACGCCGAGTTGACCCGCGTGTCGATCTCGGCTTGCGTATAATTGTGGACGCGGGACTTCAGCGGAAATTCGAGATTCTGGCGAACCGTGTAGCGCGGATAGAGCGAATAATACTGGAAGACCAGGGCGATATCGCGTTGCGCCGCCGTCCAGTCGACCACGTCCTGGCCGTCGATCCGCACCGCGCCGGTGGTTGGCTTGTCGAGACCGGCGATCAACCGCAAGGTCGTCGTCTTGCCGGCGCCGGTCGGGCCGAGCAGCACGAAGAATTCGCCGTCCGCGATATCGAGCGACAGGTCCCGCAACGCCGGCGTTGCGGCGTATGTCTTGCTGATCTTGTCGAGCGTGATCTGCGCCATTTCCCTACCCGAGCCTGATGTTCAGCGAGTCGCCGCTTTTGGTGTCGAAGAAGTGCGTCTGCGCTTCGTCAAGTCGCGCCCAGACCGTATCGCCAACGCGCTTGACCATGCCGCTGGGCGTCCGGGAGCGCAGGTACTCGTCGCCGATCTTGAGGTCGACGATATCGTAGGCGCCGAGCGGTTCGATGATATGCGCCTTGACCGGTATGTAGCCGGGTGTCTCTTCCGGAACGAGCAACACGCCCTCGGGCCGGACACCGAGCATCAGCGACTCGTAGGACTTTTGCGAAAGGTGTTTCGGCAGGTCGGCCGAGAAGGCGAAGACGGCGTCGTTGTTGCCGACGACCAGTTCCGTGCCGGGGCCGGTGGTGCGAACGGCGACCGGCAGGATGTTCATCACCGGGCTGCCGATGAACTGTGCGACGAAGAGATTGGTCGGATACTGGTAGACTTCGCCCGGCGTGCCCACCTGCTGGAGCACCCCGTCATTCATGATCGCGACGCGGTCGGCCAGCGACATCGCCTCGACCTGGTCGTGGGTGACGTAGACGGTGGTCGAGTCGTTCTCGATATGCAGGCGCTTCAGTTCGGACCGCATGTCCTCGCGCAGCTTCGCGTCGAGCGAGCCGATCGGCTCGTCCATCAGCATCGCCTTGGGTCGCCGGACCAGCGCCCGGCCGATGGCGATGCGCTGCATGTCGCCGCCCGACAGCGCCGAGGGGCGCACCTTGAGCAGGTGCTCGATCTTCAGCGACTTCGCCACCGCCTGGACCTGGGCATCGACCGCCGCCTTGCTCTCGCGGGTCGCGCGGAGCGGGAAGGCGATGTTGTCGTAGGCGGTGAGATGCGGATAGAGCGCATAGAGCTGGAAGACGAAGGCGATGTCCCGGTCGGAGGGACGCAGATCCTGGACCGGCCGGCCATCGATCCGGATATCGCCGGTATCGATGGTCTCGAGGCCGGCGATGGCCCGCAGCGTCGTCGTCTTGCCACAGCCTGACGGCCCGAGCAGCACGACGAATTCCTTGTGGGCGATCGTCAGGTTCAGCTTCCGGATGACGTAGTTGTCACCGAAATATTTCTCGACGTCCTGAAGTGCGATTTCGGCCATGGGCTATCGGTTCACTCTTGCTCTTGCCCGGGGCCAGGCTTGATGTGCGAGAAGATCAGGAAGCCGACCAGGCCGACCAGGATGATCGTCACGCCGTAACGATGGAAGAACAGGCTCCACGGCTGCAGGAGGGCCACCATGCCGGCGACCATGATCCACATCGAGAGCGGCTCGAGGTACTTCGCGCTGATTTGCGGAAACGTCATCGCCCCGTCCTATTTCCGGATTGCGCCGAAGGTGACGCCGCGCAGCAGATGGCCACGAAGGGCGAAGGTGAAGATCGCCACCGGCACCAGGAACAGGAAGGTTCCCGCCGCGATGACCGTCCAGTCGGTCAGGCCGGAGCCGACCTGTGCCGGAATGAAGGGCGGTGCGGTCTGCGCCCGCCGGTTGGTCATGATCAGCGCGAAGGCATATTCGTTCCACGCGAAGATGAAGGAGAAGACCGCGGTCGCTGCGATGCCGGTTGTCGCCTCCGGCAGCACGATCTTGAAGAAGGACTGCAGCCGCGTATAGCCGTCGACCAGCGCCGCTTCCTCATACTCCTTCGGTATCTCGTCCATGAAGCCCTTCATCAGCCACACCGCGAAGGACAGGTTGAACGCGGTGTAGAGGATTATCAGCCCGAGATGCGTGTCGGTCATCCCGAACACCCGGTACATCAGGAACATCGGGATCGCGACCACCACCGGTGGCAGCATGCGCGTCGACAGGATGAAGAACAGGAGATCATCTTCCCCCTTCATCTTGAACCGCGAGAATCCATAGGCGGTGAGCGTCCCCATCGCCACCGCCAGGAAGGTGCTGGTGATCGCCACGATGAGGCTGTTCATGAAGCGGTTGGGATAGGCGGAGAGCTGGACCGAGTCGCCGACCCGCAGCACCCGTTCGCCACCGTCATAGATCGCCTGCTCCCACCACGGCGCGGCGTCATAGACCTCCGGGTCGACGGGCCCGCGAAGCTGCACCCGCTTGGTGAACAGCTTGACGAAGGGCGTCACCTCCGGCTGGAAGAGCACCGTCGGCGGCACGCTGGTGGCAAGCTGGCGCGGCTTGAAGGCCGTCGAGGCGATCCAGTAGATCGGCGCCAGGAAGATGATGGTGATGACCAGGATCGCCGCGATGGCGATGCGGTTCGTGACGCGACGGCCAGACGATGTGACGACGGCCATCCTAGCGCTCCTTCACCTTGTTGAGGTACTTCACGTAGATATTGGTGATCGCCAGGACGACGATCAGCACGATGTAGGCCAGTGCGCTGGACCGGCCTGTCTGCCACTCCTGGAAGGCCATCTTGTAGAGCCGGATCGAGATCATCTCGGTCGTCGGCTGGCCGCTCATGATGAAGGGCAGGTCGAAGCTCTTGAAAGCCTCCATGGTGCGGAAAATGATCGCGATGATCAGGATCGGCGCCACCAGCGGCAGCGTGATCCGCGTGAAGGTGTACCAGGTGCCGGCCCGGTCGATCGCCGCCGCCTCGTAGAGGTGCGAAGGCACCGCCGAGAGGCCGGCCAGCGACAGCAGCATGACGAAGGGCGCCCACATCCAGATATCGGTGATGGCGACCGCGTAGAGCGCCATGTCGGGGTTCGACAGCCAGTCGAAGGAACCGAGCCCGAGCCCGTAATTGATGATGCCCCAGGACGGGTCGTAGAGCAGCTTCCAGAACAGCCCGACCACGGCCATCGACATCATCATCGGCAGCAGCAGCAGGGTGGTGATCAACCCCTTGAAGGGGATCTTCCGGTTGAGGAGCAGCGCCAGCCCGAAGCCGACGATGACCTGCCCGCCGACCGAGACGATGACATATTGCGCGGTGACCGTGAAGTTTCGCCAGATGTTCGGATCGTTGAGCAGCTCACGGTAATTCTGCAGCCCGACAAAGTTGACGGGATCGTTCACCGAGGCGCGGAAATCCGTGAAGGAATAGCCGAGCGAATAGATCAGCGGAAAGATGTTGAAGATGATGAGGAAAGCGATCGTCGGCAGGATGAAGACGTTGCGGATGGTGAGATCGCTCCATCCTCGCGCCGCAGCCCGCGTATCGCCTTCCAGTCGCGCAAGTCCCGCCAACGCTTCCCCCCGTCGGTTCAGATTTCTTGTTGCTTTTTGGGTGGCCGGGGGAGGCGTGCGCCTCCCCCGGTTCCCGATCAGTGTCGGATGACTAGCGGCCGTATTTCTCGAAGGTCGCTTTCCAGTCGGCCGCGAGACCGTCGAGGGCCTCCTTGGCCGTGCCCTCGCCGCCAACCACGTACGGATAGACGCGGTTGTTGATCTGGGTGAGCAACTCCGCATATTCCGGCACCGCCCAGAAGTCCTTCACCATGAACATCGACTGGTAGAAGGCTTCGTTATACGGCGTGGCATTACGGAACTCGGCCGATTCCAGCACCTTGGCGGAGCAGGTATAGCCACCGAGCTCGGCCCAGCGCTTCTGGACGTCTTCCTGGATGAACCACTCCAGGAACTTCTTCGACTCGTCGATATTCTGCGAGTAGCTGACGATCGAGATGCCCTGGCCGCCGAGCGCTGCATGCTGCGCGCCGCCCGGACCCGCCGGATTGGCGAAGTAGCCGGTGTTGTCGGCATGCGGATTGAGCGCCGGGTTGTTGAGCGCCGGGAAGAAGGCGAAGTAGTTCATGCTCATCGCCGCCAGGCCTTCGGTGATCGCCTGGTTGTCCTCCTGGAAGAAGGTCTTGCCCCAGTTCGGCGGGGTGAACTGGTAGAGTTCGCGATACATCTCGAGCGCCGCGATCGCTTCCGGCGAGTTGACGATGCCCTCGACCTGGTAGGTCGAATAGTCGCCAAGGTCGCCGCCGTAGCTGAACAGCGCGTTCTCGTAACCCATCACCAGCGCGTCATACGAGTTGTCGGTGTAGATCGCGATGCCGTACTGGTTGTCGTCCGGACGATAGAAGAACTCGGCGATGTCGCGCATCTCCGCGTAGGTCTTCGGCGCGGCGAGATCGTAGCCGTATTTCGCCTTGAAGGCCTCCATCTCCTTGGCATCGGTGAACCAGTCGGTCCGGTAAGCCCAGCCGGTCGCATCGCCCTCGGCGGGGATCGCCCAGAACTTGCCGTCATACTCGGCGTAAGCCTTGACGGTGGCCGGAGCCATGATGTCGTTGACCTTGTGCTCCGCGAAGAAGTCGGTCAGGTCGACATAGTGACCACCGGTCGAGCCGGCACCAAGCCACTGCGAGTCACCGACGACCATGTCGTAGGCATCGCCCTTGGCGTTGAACTCCGTGAAGGCCTTGGTCTGGAAGTCCGACCACGGGGTGGTCTCGACGGTGACCGTGACGCCGGTCGCTTCGGTGTATTCGTTGACGAGTTCCTGCAGATAGTTTGCCGGATCCCATTCGGCCCAGAAGATCACGAGTTCCTGGGCGGAAGCTGCGTTGACGGTGAACGCCATGGTGGCGCCCGCAAGCAGAGCAGTCCATCTTTTCTTCAGCATTGCGCTTCTCTCCCTTTTTATTGATCCAATGATCGATTATCGATAATTCGCTGTCAATGGATACATTCCGCCAGCGTGTGACGGCACTCAGTTAACCGTTCGCCCAGTCCTCTTTCTGGCGGTCTTGCTGCCGCGTTTTTGTATCCTGCCGCTCGCCTTGCCGGCGCCATCTCCCTTCCCGGCTTCGGCGATCGCCGTCCGGACCAATGCGAAGGATGCCCATATGGCCACCCGTCGCGCCTCCTCCCCGTCAAGCCCGCAGATATCCTTGAGGACGACGAAAGCCTCCGTACCAAATACCAGTGACAGCGACTGCGTCAATCTGTCAAATTCCGCCTCCGACAGTCGCGACTTGAGCGGCAGCAACGCCTCTCCCAGCAGGCGTTTTCGATTGCCGCGCACCAGTCGCGCCTCGTCGCCAAGCGTCCCGGCCTTGCCCCGCGTCCACTGTTCGATCGCCAGCTTGAGAACGGCTCTGTGGGTCGCCTCATAGGTCTCGATCCGCGGATAGGCAAAGCTGATCAGTTCGGCGATCCGTTCCTCCGCGTCCGATGAATCCGACGTCCATTCGAGGATCGGTCCCAGCGCCTGTTCGACCGTTTCCTGGATCAGGGCGACCTGGCTCGGGAAATAGCGATAGGCAGTGGCGCGCGACACTTCCGCCGCCTCCGCCACTTCGCTCACCGAGGGGATCAGGCCTTCCTCCATCAGCCTCATCGCCGTGTCCAGCATCCTCTTTTTCATGCGCGCGCGAGCCCCCGTCCCGGCGGCGCGCGTGCTGCCATGCACTTGACGTGAGACGGCCATGTCAATATGATACGCACGTCTCAAATTAAAAATCAATTCTGGTTTTCCCTTTCTTTTGATCGCTATCGAAAAGCGGCGGGAAGACCCCGGGGGGAACATCGACCATGGCCGCGATCGCCCGCGCGCAGATCCTTGAAAAATTCCGGGACATGGTGCGCCAGCGGGTGCCCATCGTCGGCGGCGGCGCCGGCACCGGCCTCTCGGCGAAGTGTGAGGAAGCCGGCGGCATCGACCTGATCATCATCTACAATTCCGGCCGCTACCGCATGGCCGGCCGCGGCTCGTCAGCTGGCCTCCTCGCCTACGGCAATGCCAACGAGATCGTCAGGGAAATGGCCGTCGAGGTGCTGCCGGTGGTCAAGCACACGCCGGTATTGGCCGGCGTCAACGGCACCGACCCCTTCATCCTGATGCCGCAGTTCCTCGCCGAACTGAAGGCGATGGGATTCTCCGGCGTGCAGAATTTCCCCACCATCGGCCTGTTCGACGGCAGGATGCGCCGCGCCTTCGAGGAGACCGGCATGAGCTACAGCCTCGAGGTCGACATGATCGCCGAGGCGCATGCGCTCGATCTCCTGACCACGCCCTATGTCTTCGATCCCGCCGAGGCGCGGGCGATGACAGAAGCCGGCGCCGACATCATCGTCGCCCATATGGGCGTCACCACCGGCGGCGCGATCGGCGCGACCTCGGCAACCAGCCTCGACGACTGCGTCCGCGAAATCGACGCCATCGCCGAGGCGGCACTGGCTGTCCGCGACGACGTCATCGTCCTGTGCCATGGCGGGCCGATCGCCATGCCGGACGACGCCGCCTACATCCTCAAGGGCTGCCAGGCCTGCCACGGCTTCTACGGCGCTTCGAGCATGGAGCGCCTGCCGGTCGAAACCGCCCTGACCGAGCAGACGCGGAACTTCAAGGCGATCGCCTTCTGAGCGGATTGGCCCGCCAAGGTCCGGCGGGAATGGGAGAACAGACAATGCACCGCAGGTTCACCGTCGCCAGCGAGACCGAGCAGGAATCCCTCGACTGGGGCAAGCTCCGCTGGCTCAGCCACCCACCGTCGACCGGCGCCGAGCAACTGACCGTCATCGACGTCTCGCTGATGCCGGGCAAGGGTCACGACTTCCACAAGCATCCCGACCAGGAAGAAGTGATCCTCGTCATCGCCGGCACGGTCGAGCAGTGGGTCGACCAGGAGAAGCGCATCCTCGGCCCAGGTGATTCCGCCCATATCCCGGCCGACATGGTCCATGCCTCGTTCAATGTCGGCGATAGCGAAGCGAAGATCGCCGCCATTCTCGGGCCTTGTGTCGGCGACAACGGATACGAGTTGGTCGATGTCGCCGACCAGGCGCCATGGAACGGCTTGCGGGCCAGCTAAGCCACACCCCTCCGCCGGTTTTCAGGCTTGCGGCGGATCGGAATCCCGCCCGGGGGCTGTACATTTGGCCGCCCCGAGGGGAAAACTGGTCTCAACGACTGATATATCAATCCGCGTTCCAAGGGAGGACTGACAGGTGGCCGAAGGCAACACTTACCCGAAGCTTCACAATGCGATGTGGCCGGGGATCGTCGGCAAGGGCTCTGGCGACGGCGAACCGATCATCCCGCTCGACACCCTGCTTGAACTGACCGCCAAGGCGGAGGTCGACGGCCAGAAGTTCGACGGCGTCGACCTCTTCATCGTCGCACCGCATTTCGACATCGATTCCTCGCCCGACGACGTGAAGAAGATGGCCGACCATATCGCCGGCTACGGGCTCAAGGTCGGCTCCTTCGTCGCACCGATCTGGGGCGGCGCCGGCGGTGGCTCGGCGATGGGTTCGGAAGAGGAGCGCAAGACGTTCCTCAGCCAGGTCCGGAAGGCCTGCGCCATCGGCAAGCAGATGCGCGAGATCGGCATTCGCCCGACCGGCGGCATCCGGATCGATTCCTCGACCAGTGTCGAAGAGTGGGACAAGGACCCGGTCGCCGGCAGCAAGCTGATCGCCGAGACCTTCCGCGAGGCCGGCAAGATCGCCCAGGACCACAACGAGTTTCTCGTCGCCGAGGGCGAGATCTGCTGGGGCGGCATGCATTCGTGGCGGGCGATGGTCGAACTGCTGGAGATGGTCGGCATGCCGGGCGTCGTCGGCTACCAGGCCGATATGGCCCATTCGATGCTCTACACGCTCGGCTACAACGCCGAGGCCGACCGCATCCTGCCGAAGGATTTCGACTGGAGCGACACCGCCGCCCTCGACGCCGCCTACAAGAAGGTGGCCGATGCCCTGCGGCCGTGGACCCTCGATTTCCACGTTGCCCAGAACGACGGCACCGTCTTCGGCTCCGGCGACCACGAGAAGACCGGCCGCCACTGCCTGGTCGGCGATCCGAACGGCCGGCTCGATATCACCAAGCATGCCGGCTACTGGCTGCGGGACGAGAAGGGCGAATTGACCAAGACCATCCGCCACATCTGCTGGGACGGCTGCATGTTCCCCAACGCGGTGATGGAACGCCAAGAAACCTGGAACGCGATCCTCGGTGCGATGATCAAGGTCCGCGACGCCCACGGCTGGCGCGAATAGAGAACGGGAAAGAAAAAACAGATGGCAAAGAAACCGCTCAACATCGGCATGGTCGGCTACGGCTTCATGGGCCGGGCCCACTCCAACGCCTATCGCCGCGTCGGCAACTTCTTCGACCTCGACTACCAGCCGGTCCTCAAGGCCGCCTGCGGCCGCAACAAGGACGGCGTCAAGGCCTTCGCCGACATGTGGGGCTACGAGTCGATCGAGACCGACTGGAAGGACCTGGTCAAGCGCGACGACATCGACGCGATCGACATCTGCGTGCCGAACGACCTCCATGTCGACATCGCCACCGCCGCGGCCAAGGCCGGCAAGATGGTCTTGTGCGAGAAGCCGATCGCCCGCGACACGCGCGAAGGCGAGAAGATGGTCAAGGCGGTCGAGAAGGCCGGCGTCGCCAACATGGTCTGGTACAATTACCGCTGGGTCCCGGCCGTCACCCTGATCAAGCAGATCGTCGATTCAGGCCGTCTCGGCAGGATCTTCCACTACCGCGCCAACTTCCTTCAGGACTGGACGATCTCCCCCGACGTGCCGCAGGGCGGCGCTGGCACCTGGCGCCTCGATGTCGAGGCCGCCGGCTCCGGCGTCACCGGCGATCTCCTCGCCCATTGCATCGACACCGCGATGTGGATCAACGGCCCGATCAAGAACCTCACCGCGATGACCGAGACCTTCGTCAAGAAGCGGAAGGACGCAGGCTCCGGCAAGGTCAAGGATGTCGGCATCGACGATGCCGCCGCCGTCATGGCCCACTTCGACAACGGTTCGCTCGGCCTGTTCGAATCGACCCGCTACGCCCGTGGCCACAAGGCGCTCTACACGCTTGAGATCAACGGCGAGCACGGCTCGTTCAAGTGGGACCTCCACGACCTCAACCGGGTCGAGTGGTTCGACCATTCGGTCGAGGGGCAACTGCGCGGCTGGACCTCGATCCTGGTCACCGACGGCGAGCACCCCTATCTCGGCAAGTGGTGGGTGCCCGGCCTGACGCTCGGCTACGAGCACTCCTTCGTCCACGCCGTCGCCGACTTCCTCGAAGGCCTCGCCACCGGCAAGCCGGTCTCGCCGACCTTCCGCGAGGCGCTGGAGACCACCAAGGTCTGCGACGCCATCATCAAGTCCGGCAAGTCCGGGCGCTGGCTCGACGTGAAGTAACCCTGCCTCAATGCCCGCCCGCCCCTGCCGCCACCGGCTGGGGGCGGCGGGCGAGAGGCACCAGGAACAGCACGGCTACAAAGACCAGAGCGAGAAGCAGGAAGACGTCGGAGAAGGCCATGACCAGGGCTTCGCGGCGGACCACCTGTGACAGACTGGCGATCGCTGCCCGCTCGGCATCCGGGCCCAGCGCCGGCGTGAAGCCCTGGGTGATGGCCGACAGCCGCTCGACCGCCACATCGCTCCCCCACGTCACCGCCTCGCGCAAGCGCTGGAGGTGCAGGTCCCAGCGCTGGTTGAGCGCGGTATTGATGATCGCCAGGCCGAAAGCGCCGCCGAGATTGCGCATCAGGTTGAACAGGCCGGAGGCGTTCTTGATCCAGTCGGGCGGCAGCGTGCCGAGCGCCAGGATGCTGACCGGCAGCATGCAGATCATCAGCGCCACGCCGCGGATCGCCTGCGGCACGAACAGTTCGCCAAACGCCCAGTCGGCCGTAATCGGCACAAGGTCGAAACAGGACACCGCGAACAACACCAGCCCGACCGCCATCATCTTGCGCGGATCGACCTTCTGGGCGATGGCGCCGGCGATCGGCGCGGTCAGCATCATGAAGGCGCCCGAGACGAACATCGTCGTGCCGATCTCCAGCGAGTCGTAGCCACGGACCCGGGCAAGGTACATCGGATAGAGATAGACCAGCCCGTAGAGCCCGACGCCGAGCGCGAAGGAAAACAGCGAGCCGGTGGCGAAGTTGCGGTCCGTGAAAGCGCGCACGTCGACGATTGGCTCGGGCGCGGTCAGCGCCCGGTAGAAGAAGCCGATGCCGCCGACAACGCTGATCATCGCCGCAATGACGATCGCGCGTTCCGCGAACCAGTCGTGTGCCGCGCCCTCCTCCAGCACATATTCGAGGCTGCCGAGGAAGGCGGCGAGAGCGATCAGGCCGACAAAGTCGAAGCGTCTCAACAGCCCGAAATTCGGCTTGTCGAAATCGACGAGGAGCAGCACCGCCACCGTCACCGCGATGCCCGGAACGACGTTGATCAGGAAAAGCCAGTGCCATGAGAAGACGCTGGTCAGGTAGCCGCCGATGGTCGGGCCGACGGTCGGCGCCAGCGTCGCAATCAGACCGACGATCGCCGCGACCATCCCTTGCCGGTTCTTCGGAAACGCGGTGAAGGCGACGGAGAAGACCACCGGGATCATCGCGCCGCCGATGAATCCTTGCGCCGCCCGCCAGACGATCATCTCGCCGATCGTCGTCGAGCTGGCGCACATGACGCTCATCAGGGTGAAGCCGCCGGCGGCGATGGCGAACAGGTAGCGCGTCGACAGCGCCCGGGCGAGGAAACCCGACAGCGGGATCATGACGATCTCGGCGATCAGGTAGGCCGTCTGCACCCACGCGATCTCGGTCGAACTGGCCGACAGGCCAGCCTGGATATCGGTCAGCGACGAGGCGACGATCTGGATGTCGAGGATCGCCATGAACATGCCGACGCTGAGCGCCACGAAGGCGGCGATCAGCCTCCCGGTGATGACGGGCTCGACCGGCGGCGCCGCCGGCAAGGCATCGGCATTGGCCATGACGCGCGCCTCGCTCCGCCGCTAGCGCGATGCGGTCCGGCTCGGGCCGGTGCGGGTGTCGACTTCCGCGACGATCGACATGCCGGGACGGATCAGACCCTCCTCGGCGACGCTCTTCGGCAGCCGGATGCGGACCGGCACGCGCTGGACAACCTTGGTGAAGTTGCCGGTGGCGTTTTCCGGCGGCAGCAGGCTGAACACCGAACCCGAGGCCGGGGCGACGCTCTCCACGATGCCTTCGATGGTGCGACCGGGATAGGCGTCGACCGTGATCGCGACCGACTGGCCGGGCTTGATCTCCTCGACCTGCGTCTCCTTGAAATTGGCGTCGATATAGATGTCGTCGAGCGGGATCACGGCGAGAAGCCGCTGCCCCGGCTGGACGAATTCGCCCGGCTCCGCCGCACCGTTGCCGACGACGCCGGCAAAAGGCGCGCGGATGACGGTGTGGTCGAGGTCGAGTTGCGCCTGGTCGCGGGCCAACCGGTACTGGTCGAGCACCCGTTCCGCCTCGGCCTTTTGCGACATCGCGACCGCCGCGTTGGCTTTGGCAACCGTGACGGCGGCCTCGGCCCCGGTCACCGCCGAATCGGCCTGGATCATGGTGGCTCGCGCCGCGTCGAGCAGCTTGGTAGCAACGACGGCCTTCGCCTCGAGGGCGCTAACCCGGTCGTGGTCGGCCCGGGCATTGTCGGCCGCCGCCCGCGCCGAGCCGAGTTGCGCTTCGGCCTGCCGCACCGCCGCCTTGCCGGCGTTGATCTGTTCGCCGATCCGCGCGATCGACGCCTCCTCGGTGGCGATCTGCGCCTCCGCCTGGGCGAGCGCAATGCGGTAGCCGGAATCGTCGAGGACAATCAACGGGTCGCCAACGCGGACATGCGTATTGTCGGCCGCGGGCACCGACTTGACGTAACCGGAAATCTGCGGCGTCACCGCCGCCGTCTTGGCCGCGACATAGGCGTCATCGGTCGAGACAATGAAGCGTCCGTTCGTCCACCAGTCGTAGCCGTAGTATCCGCCGGCTCCCAGGGCTACGACGAGCGTGGCAAGCAGAACCAGTCTCCGCCGCCCGCCGCGCCCGGGTGCCGTCGCCGGCATCGCCTCGACCGCCTGCCCCGGCCCGGCCTCGGCAAGGGCCTGTGACGACGCCGGCGTCGCAACCACGGTGCCTGCGCTGTCTTTTTCAGGATCCGGCTGAAGTCCGGCGCCGCTCTCGATGTCCAATGTCCTGGCCATGCTGCGTTCTCGCGATCGAAACTGTCGACTATGAAAGATGAATTGACTGAACCGTTCGGTTCGATTTCGTTTGACTTAGCGCGAGCCGATCTTTAAATCAAGATCGAACTGAACGGTTCGGTCAATCATTCTTGCAGTTCGTGCCACACCAGACCGCTCCGGCGGCTCCCGGCGACGAAATCGGCGGTTTGTGCTAGATCAGCGGGCAGGGTGTGAGTCTGCGATGTGGAGGGAGGTCAACAGGACGGAATGACGGATACAGGCGTTCTTGAGGAAGCCGCGACGGGCCGCACGGCCGCCGGTCAGGATACGCGCAAGCGTCAGCAGATCCTCGACGGCGCCCGTCGGCTATTCCTTTCCAAGGGCTTCGACGCCTCCAGCATGGGCGATATCGCCCAGGAAGCCGGCGTCTCCAAGGGAACGCTCTACGTCTATTTCGACAGCAAGGAACGCCTCTTCCACGAACTGGTGTCGCTGGAAAAGGCGGCGCAATACCCGGCGATCTTTGGCCTCGACGCCGATGACCACGACGTCCGCGCGGTGCTGACGCGCCTCGGCCGTCAATTCGTCCGCTTCATCACCAAGACGCACGTTGTCATGGCGACCCGCACCGTTATCGCGATTGGCGAACGGATGCCCGAGATCGCTGTGGAATTCTACGAGCAGGGGCCGCGCCAATGCGCCGGTCGTCTGTCCGAATATCTGGCCCCGCAGGTCGCCGCCGGGATTCTCGATATCGACGACGTTTATCTTGCCGCGGCGCAGTTTCTCGACCTGGCCCAATCGACCATCAAGCTGCCGATCCTCTTCGGATCGCCCGATCGTCCGAGCGAAGCGCGGATGGACGCCGTGGTGGACTCCGCGGTCAACGTCTTCATGGCCGCCTACGAAGTTCGTCCCGGCAGCGATTGAACCCGCTCAATCCTCCGCCCAACGCGCCAGCGTCGTCCCCGCCGCCATCGCCTCGACATCCGCCTGGAGCCGTTCGGCCATCGGCATCGTGTCACCGTCCGCCACCCGCAGCGGCTTGCCGAAATGGGCCTCCGAGGCGAAGGGGACGAACCGCCACTCGCCGCGCGGCAGGCTCTTTCCCAGCCCGTGCAGGTAGACCGGCACGAAGGGCACCTCCGGATAGCGCTCGGCAAGCACCGAGCTGCCCCGCCGGAACCGGACCATCACCTCCGGCGCGCCGCGCGTGCCTTCCGGAAAGATGACGACGATCTCGCCGCGGTCGAGTGCATCGCAGACCGGCGCGATCGCCGCTTCGGCGCCCTGGCCGCTGCGATCGATCGGGATGATGTTGAGCAGGGTCCGCGCCATCCAGCCGACGAAGCCCGGCTTCTGGAAATGATCCGCCGCCGCGACCGGCCGCACCCGGTGAAGCTGCCGGAGCGGAAACAGGCTGAGCAGCGCGATGACGTCGAGATGGCTGTTGTGGTTGGCGGCGATCACCGCCGGCCCGGCCGTCGGCAGGTGCTCGCGACCGAGGACGCGCAGGCCGGTCGCCAGCGCCAGCACCGGCCGGGCGACGATGGCGAAGAACAGCATGGCCGCGAACCGTCGCATCCCGCCCCTCACGCGCCGTAGAAGTAGCGAACGTAGTGCAGGAAGATCGGCGCGGCGAAGACCAGGCTGTCGAGCCGGTCGAGGATGCCGCCATGGCCCGGCAGGATCGAGCCCGAATCCTTGATGCCGAGGTCGCGCTTGACCGCCGAGACGGTGACATCGCCGACGAAGCCGAGGAAGGCGAGCACGCCGCCGACCGCCGCCGCCTCGATCAGGCCGAACGGCGTCAGCCATGGCGCCAGGAGCGCGGCCACAACCATGCTGGTCGCCACGCCACCGACGAAGCCCTCGACGGTCTTCTTGGGACTGACCTTCGGCACGATGGCGCGGCGACCGAAAAGCTTGCCCCAGAAATACTGGGCGACGTCGTTCAGCGAAACGATGACGAGGATGAACAACAGCAGCCCCGCGCCGCCGGCCGGCAGCGGCACTGCCATGTCGAGCTGCATCAGGAAGGCGACGTGGCTGAGATTGTAGAGGGTGAGAAAGAGGCCCCATTGCAGGGTACCGGCGGAGCGGATGAAGCCTCTTGCCTCGCCGGCCAGCACCAGCCGGAAGGCGATGGCCGCTGTCGCATAGACCGGGATGAAGATCGAGAACATCCCGTACCAGTCGTCATAGACGAACCAGTATTGCAGCGGGATCGCCAGATAGGCGAGCAGGATCGCGGTGCGGTCGAGCTGCCGGACCGGGATGATCGACAGGTATTCGCGCAGCGCCAGGAAGCTGACGAGCGCGAAGAGCACCGCCGTCACCGTTGCGCCGAGCAGCAGCGCCGCGCTGATCGGCGCGACGATCCACCACCAGGTTTTCGTCCGCGCCACCAGTTCGGCCCCATTGGCCGCGCCGCGATGCGCGAGGACCGTGACGACCCCGGTGGCGATCACCAGTACGGCCCATACCGCGCCGAGGCCGTAGAGCAACGGCGCCGGCCAGGAGGCGATCAACTCAGCCATCGTTCTTTCCCTCCGCGATCGCTGCGCGAACCCGCGTGGCGACGGTCAACAGGCCAAGGACAAGCGCCAGCCAGAGCACCGCGACGGCCAGCCAATGCGGTATGGCGATGAGAGCGACCAACACCGCCAGGACGGAGAAGTAGACGGCGCGGTCGGACTTGCCGAACGGCCCGTCATACCGCCGCCCGCCGCCGGCCGCGAGCCCGAGCGCGCCCGGCGAATTCGGTGAGCGCGAACACCGTGACCATGGCGCCGGCCAGCAGCGGCAGGGCGGGCGCCAAGACAAGCGCCAGCGGCAGGTAGAGCGCCGTATCGGAGACGACGTCTCCGATCTCGTTCAGGAAAAAGCCGAGGCGACTCTGCTGACCATGCTCGCGCGCCAGCATGCCGTCGACGGCGTTGAGCCCCATGCGGACGAGCAGAACCACCGGCAGGGCGAGGAGGGCCAGCGCAGCGCCGCCGGAGGCGATGATCGCCCCACCACAGGCGAGCGACAGCACCGCCGCCCCGATCGTCACCTGGTTTGCGGTGACGCCCAGCGCTGCGAGGCGACCGACCAGCGGCCGCAGCAACGACTGGAAACGCGGCTTCAGGTCATAGACGCTTGCCATCGCCTCAGGCCTTTCGCGCCCGCACCACCCCGAAGATGCCGAGCGGCTCCATTTCGGCATGTTCGACCACGAAGCCTGCCGCCTCAAGCCAGCGCCGTGTCAGCTCCATCGGCCGCAGGCGCATCGCCCAGGCCTTGCCGGTATGCGACCTGAGCACCCGGGCGATGAACTCGAGCTGCGGGTGGTCGGGCTGCACGGTGAGGAGCAGCGTGCCGCCGGGCTTGAGGATCCGGGCGACCTGGCGGACATGGTTCTTCACCCGTGCGTCGTCGTCGACGATCTCGTGCAGGCCCGACACGACGGCGACATCGACCGTGCCCAGCCGATCGAGATCGGCATCGGCGAATGCGTCTCCCTGTTCGATCGTGGCATTGATGCCGAGCCGGGTCGCGTTGGCTCGCGCGGTCTCGACATTCTCCGTCCGGTAGTCGCGAAGCGTCGCAGCGACGGCCGCCCTGCGGCCGACCCGGGCCAGTGCGTTCAGGGCATAGCGTCCACCGCCGCAGGCGAGATCGGCAACGCGAACCACCCCGC
The DNA here is from genome assembly GCF_900104485.1 of Bauldia litoralis. Taxonomy (GTDB): domain Bacteria; phylum Pseudomonadota; class Alphaproteobacteria; order Rhizobiales; family Kaistiaceae; genus Bauldia; species Bauldia litoralis. The sequence continues at coordinate 679,339 of NZ_FMXQ01000001.1, forward strand.
CGGCTTCGGCCGCACGCATGATCGTACCGACGATCCGCGCTTCGAGCAGCGCGCCACGATTGCGGATGCCGGCCCAGCCAGCGGCGTTGAGATAGGCGCGGTCGATCGCCCGGCCGAGGAAGCCCGTGCCCTCGGCCCGGTTGGCATAGACGTGATCGAGCATCACGCCGGAATCGAAGCCGTGCTCGAGGCCGATGCGGATGCCTTTCGACAACCGCCCGACCGTCTGGAGCAGCCCGCGCGCAAGCGCGAAATACCACCGCTTGGGATGCCAAGCCGGCAAGGGACGGCTCAGCGCTTCCAGATTCTGAACAGGCATTGGTGTATCTCCAGTTGAACAACGTACAACAAGATGGCATAGTGTTGAACGTTGTTCAAGTGAACATGGTCACAGGATCGAGGCGGAGACAGACGGATGGTGGCGCGCAGGCTGGAGCACACACGCGAGGAGATGATCGACCTCGTCGCCGAGAAGGCAGAGGAGATCGGCGCCCGCGAGGGACTGGCCGGGATCACCATGCGGCGACTGGCGACCGCGGTCGGCTATGCGCCGAACTCGATCTACCATTCGGTCGGCGACATGGACGCGGTGATCCTGCGGCTCAACGTCCGCACCCTCGACCGCCTGCGTCGCAGCCTGCAGCGCAGGATCCGGCCAGCGCGCGCCCCGGAGGACACGGCGCTGGCCATCGCCGACGGCTACATGGCCTTCGTCCGCCAGAACCACCGCCTCTGGTCGATCCTTGTCGACTATGCCCGGCGCGACCAGGGGCCCCTGCCCGACTGGTATGAGGCGGCGCTGTCGCGGCCGCTGGCGCTGGTCGAGGAGGCGCTGGCACCTCTTTTTCCCGATCCGGAAGACAGGCGCCGCTCGGTGGCGGCCCTGTGGGCAGCCCTCCACGGCATCGCCGCCCTGTCGCTGTCAGGCAAGCTCGGCATGGTCACGCCGGACGACGCGCCCACGCTCGCTCGCCTGCTCGTCCGCCGCTATGTCGCGGGCAGCGGCGGATCCGACAGCCCCTAGACACCCACCGTCGGCTCCCACTTGCCCTCGACCGGGTAGGCCTCGTCTGGACCCGGCCACGGGGGGATGGTGGCGCCGACGGCTTCCAGCGGTTCGTCGCCGTCGGTGCGGAACTGGAAGCTGGCGCCGAGCGGGATGGTCAGCGACATGCCCGAAACGGCGTCGACCACCGTCTCGGTCTCGCCGAGCCGCATCCACATCCGGCCGCGACCGCCGACGAAGAACCAGACCTCCTCGACCGTCCGGTGGGCGACCGCCACCGACACGCCACCGGGGGCCAGCCGGAAATGGGCCATGCTGGCCCGCTCGCCGAGGGTCAGCAGCCGCACCTCCGAGCCGTCGGGGGCAATCGCGTCGGGCTCGACGCCCAGCATGCGCGTGACGAATTCCATGATCCTGTCGGTCTCCTTTGTGGTGCCCGGCCGGGCGGATCGCCCCTCGATGGCAGGGCAAGATTTTTTTACCTGCTTAGCCTTCAGGGCCTTGATTGTGAATCCCATCCCGCATACGTATCGCCTTGCCCAAATTCGCACGTGCCTGTGGTCGCAAACTTGTCCGAGGGCGAACTTGATCGGGGCCTCACCCCGATTTGCTTCGAAGGACGCGACTTAAAGCAACGACGTAGCGGGCTTTTTTGGTCTCTGCCGATTGTCCATAAATCGGGGTCACTGAAGAGGCACTACTTCCTTGCCGGGCGTGCGGAACGGGGAAACTCCCAATCCAAGCGAAGGCAGCGACAAGTCGGACAGCCCTGTCCCCTTGCGCGACTGCCACCCGCAAACCAGCCGGCTCGCTGCCGGCAAACCGGACCGCGACAATCGCGGGACGATCGTCTCCACAACGATCGCCCGAGGTCGAGCGGCCGGCGGTTAGCAACAATTCGCGTGGGAGCTACACGCCATGACTGATCGTATCCGCGACTTCCTGCGTCTCCGACGTCCGGAAGGCCCTTGCCTCGTCGTCGATCTCGACGTCATCCGTGAGAATTTTCTCAATTTCTCCAAAGCCCTGCCCGACAGCCGGGTCTTCTACGCCGTCAAGGCGAATCCGGATCCGGCGGTGCTCAAGCTGCTCGCCGGCCTCGGCTCGAATTTCGATTGCGCCAGCGTCGCCGAGATCGACATGGCCCGCAACGCCGGCGCCACCGCCGATCGTATCTCCTATGGCAACACCATCAAGAAAGAGCGCGACGTCGCCGCCGCCTATAACCGCGGCGTCCGGCTGTTCGCCGTCGATTGCCCGGAAGAGGTTGACAAGATCGCCCGCGCCGCCCCCGGCTCCCGCGTCTTCTGCCGCATCCTGTGCGACTGCGACGGCGCCGAGTGGCCGCTGTCGCGGAAGTTCGGCTGCGACCCGGACATGGCTGTCTCGGTGCTCGAGCATGCCCACCGGCTCGGCCTCGTCGCCTATGGCATTTCCTTCCATGTCGGCTCGCAGCAGCCGAACCCGGACGCCTGGGACATCGCCCTCAAGTCGGCCTCGGCCGTCTTCCGCACCCTGTCCGAGCGCGGCATCCAGCTTCGCATGGTCAATCTCGGCGGTGGTTTTCCGGCAAAGTATGTCCGTGACGTGCCGGCCGTGAAGACCTATGGCCAGGCGATCTTCACCGCACTGCGCCGTCACTTCGGCAACCGCATTCCCGAGACCATCATCGAGCCCGGCCGCGGCATGGTCGGCGAGGCCGGCATGATCAAGGCCGAGGTCGTGCTGATCTCGAAGAAGTCGGCGACCGATCCGATGCGCTGGGTCTATCTCGACATCGGCAAGTTCGGCGGCCTCGCCGAGACCATGGACGAGGCGATCCGCTACCCGATCCGCACGCCGCGCGACGGCGACGCCACCGAGCCCTGCGTCATCGCCGGCCCGACCTGCGATTCGGCCGACGTGCTCTACGAGAAGACGCCCTACGAGTTGCCGGTCTCGCTCGCCATCGGCGACGAGGTGCTGATCGAGGGCACCGGCGCTTATACCCAGACCTACTCGGCCGTCGCCTTCAATGGCTTCGACCCGCTCAAATCCTACGTGATCTGAGCCGCCGACGATGATCCACATAGACGAAGAGGCGCCGGCCGATGTCGGCGCCCGGGAAGTCCTGCTCGACCGGGTGATGCCCGATCGCGCCGGCAAACCCTCGGAACGGCTCCGCGAGGGCCGGCTTCCGGCCGCCGGCCTTGCGCTGGTCGCCCGCGACGGCGGCACGGTCGTCGGCTCGGTCCGTCTCTGGCATGTGACGGCGGCTGATCGGCCGGCGCTGCTTCTCGGGCCTCTGGCGGTCGAACAGCACCTGCGCGGCAAGGGCGTCGGCGCCGGCCTGATGCAGGTCGCGCTGAACCGCGCCGAGCTTGCCGGCCACAAGGCGGTGATCCTGGTCGGAGACCCGGAGTACTACGCCCGCTTCGGCTTCGTCGCTGGCCCGGTCGACGGCCTGCATATGCCGGGCCCGGTCGAACGGCGGCGCTTCCTCGCCTACGAATTCGTCGACGGCAGCCTGGCCGGCGTCGAAGGGCGGGTGATGGCGGCGGGCGCCATGGTCACCGGGCTGCGCGAAGCCGCCTGACACGACAGTTCGCGATCCCTGCCCCTCGGGCAGGGATCGTCCGTCAGCCGCGCGGCCCCTCGTCCAGCCCGCGCTTCCTGAGCAGCGCCTCCGGCGTCGGCATGCGGCCCCGGAAGCGGGTATAGGCCTCGGCCGGATCGCGAAGATTGCCGGCCGAATAGACATTCTCGTAGAGCTTCCGCGCCGTCTCCGGATCGAAGGGATCGCCGGCTTCCTCGAAGGCGGCGAATGCGTCGGCATCAAGCACTTCCGACCACAGGTAGCTGTAGTAGCCGGCCGCGTAGTGATCGCCGGAGAAGATGTGGAGGAAATGCGGGGTGCGGTGGCGCATGGCAATCGCCGGCGGCATGCCGATCCGCTCCAGCGCCGCCTTCTCGAAGGCGACCACGTCGAGTTCGTCGGTATCGCCGGCCATGTGCAGGTCGAGGTCGATCAGCGCCGAGGCGGTGTATTCGACGGTGGCGAAGCCCTGGTTGAAGGCCCGCGCCGACAAGAGCCGCTCCAGCAGCGCATCCGGCATCGGCTCGCCGGTCTCGTGGTGGACGGCGAATCGCTTCAGCACCTCCGGCTCCTGCAGCCAGTGCTCGAAGAGTTGCGACGGCAGCTCGACGAAATCGGTGGCGACATTGGTGCCGGACAGCAGCGGATAGCTGACGTTGGAGAGCAGGCCATGCAGCGCGTGGCCGAATTCGTGGAACAGCGTCCGCGCGTCGTCGAAGGATAGCAGCGCCGGCTTGCCGGCCGGCGGCTTTGAGAAATTCATCACGTTGACGATGATCGGCCGCACGTCGCCATCGAGCCGGTGCTGGCTGCGATAGGCGCCCATCCACGCCCCGCTCCGCTTTGACGAGCGGGCGAAATAATCGCCAAGGAACAGGCCGAGCGCCCGCCCGTCGCGATCCTTTCCCTCCCACGCCCGGACATCGGGGTGATAGAGCGGCACATCCCAGACTGGCGCGAAGGAGACGCCGAACAGGCGGCTCGCGGTCCAGAAGGCCGCCTCGATCAGGTTGTCGAGATGGAGGTAGGGCTTCAACTCCGACTCGTCGAAGTCGTAGCGGCGCTTGCGCAGGCGGTCGGCATAGTGTCGCCAGTCGGCGGCGGAGAGCTCGAAGTTGTTGCCCTCCTCGGCGATCAGCGCCTGCAGTTCCGCCGTTTCCTTCGCCGCCAGCCGGGTGCCCGGTCCCCATACCGTCTGCAGGAGTTCGGACACCGCCTCCGGCGTCCGCGCCATCGCGTCGGCGAGATTGAAATGAGCGTAGCTCTCGGCGCCGAGCAGGCGGGCGCGCTCGTTTCGCAGCCGAATCGTCTCGGCGATCAGCGCCCGGTTGTCGGAGTCGCCGCCATTCTCACCGCGCCGGATCCACGCCTCGAAGGCCTTTTCGCGCAGGTCGCGCCGCGTCGAGAATTGCAGCAGCGACTCGACGCTCGACCGGGCGAGCGTGATGACATATTTGCCCGGCAGATCGCGGTCCTCGGCCGCCTGCGCCGCCGCCGCCCGCGCCCAGTCCGGCAGCCCGGCGAGGTCGTCCTCGCTGTCCAGCACCATCGTCCAGGCCGCCTCGTCGGCCAGAACATTCTGGCTGAACAGCGTACCGACGGTGGCAAGCCGCTCATTGATTTCAGCAAGGCGCGCCTTGCCGGCCTCGTCGAGCGCGGCGCCGGACCGCTCGAAGATGGTGTGGTAACGATCGACCAGCCGGCGCTGCTCGTCCGTCAGGTCGAGGCTGTCGCGACGCTCCCAGACCGACCGGATTCGTTCGTAGAGTGCACCGTTGAGGTGGATTTCGTCGGAATGGCGCGACAGGACCGGCGCGATCTCACGCTCCACCGCCTGCAGCGCATCGCTGGTATTGGCGCTGGCCAGACCGAAGAAGACGCGCGCCACCCGCGCAAGCGGCATCCCGGCCCGCTCCAGCGCGACGATCGTATTGTCGAAATCCGGCTCGGCCGGATCGGCGGCGATCCGGTCGACCGCGGCGCGCTGCCCAGCCATCGTCGCGTCGAGGGCCGGCCGGTAATGCTCCGGCCGGATCCGGTCGAAGGGCGGGCCGCCAAACGGCGTCTCCCACGGTGCCAGCAGCGGATTGTCGGTCTCGGTCGTCATCGGGGAAGCCTCTCGGGAAGGATTTCCCTCCATATAGCCCCTCGATGGTCGATCAGGGAGTGCGCGGCCCCGGAAAACCCGTCGCCAGGTGTCGGGACAGTTCCTCGATGGCCGCATCGCGTTGCGGATCCGCCCCGGCCGCATGGCGGAAATCGAAGGGAACCGCGATGTCCGGCTGCACGCCGACATCCTCCAGCCGGCCGCCATCGACGAAGACATCGGCGACCGCGATCTCCAGCAGGCTGCCATCGGGCAACCAGAAGGCCCGCCCGGCCAGCACGTCGGCGGCGGTTGGCTCGCCGATCAGCGTCACGCCATTCTCCTTCAGCGCATAGGCGAGGATTTCCATGCCGCTGCGGGTCCCCTCGTCAATGATCGCAACGATCGGCTTCCGCCAGCGCGCATGAATGAGGTCGATCTTGTCGTCGCGGAAGACCATCGTCATCTCCGGCGAGCCGCCGACAAAGGTATCGGCCGCATCCCCCGGCGCGCCGCCCCAGCGGCTGCGCAGGTCGAGGACCAGCCCGTCGGCCTCGGCCAGCGGCCCGGTCAACGCTTCCTCGATGACGCCTTCGACCGCCCGCTCGGTATAGGCCCAGAGGCGGAGATAGCCGATTCCATAGCCGTCGTGCTCGATGACTTCGGCGCTCCCGGCGATCGCCGAGACGAACGTGTCCGCCGGCGACAGTTTTTCGACCGGCACGCTGATATCGAACGGCGCGCCGTCGGCCGTGCGGCGGATCGAGACCGCCGCCGACCGTCCGGCCTTGTTGCGGAAGGAACCGATCTCGGCGAACGGCTCATCGTCGACGGCGAGGATCTCGTCGCCGACCAGCAGGCCGGCCCGGTCGGCAGGTCCACCGTCATAGACATCGGTGATGAAGACCCGGTCGCCGTCGGCGACGCTGGCGATGCCGATACCCGCATAGGTCACGTCGCCATCCGGGGGAAAGATCTGCCGGATGCGCTCGCGAAGCCCGTAGCGGAAGACGTCGACCAGTTCGTAATAGGCCAGTTCTTCCGGCGCGAACCGGCCGGTATGGGAAACGTCGAGGCTGGCCAGCACGAAGTCGATGGCGTCGCCCAGTACCGCCGGATCGCCGGCGCCGACATCGGGCACGTTGGCGATCATCACCGCGACCGCGTCGCGGAAGGCGGGGAGCTTTTCCTTCGCGTAGAAATTTTCTTCGACCAGGTCGGTCGCCCGGTCGAAGATCGGATTGCCCGACCGCGCCGCCGTCTCCGCCACGGCAGGCGTCGCCGCCAGAGCGAGCGCGATTGCCGCGGCGACTGCGGAATGGCGAATAATGGTGATCTGCATGGCTCGTCCTCGACGGGAGCCGCCCGGAAACGATAGATATGCCCAATTGGGACAATGTCGACTCACGACTTCGATCCGAATCGACGCGGAACGGTTGACGCTGGTGTCGGTTTGCCGTGATGAAGATCGACGACCTCGGAAAGCAAGGAGACTGCGCATGGCCGCCTGGCCGACCTACGGGAAGATCGACGGCCCGATCGTGATGATCGGCTTCGGTTCAATCGGCAAGGGCATGCTCGCCCTGCTCGAGCGGCATTTCGAATTCGACGCCGCGCGGATGGTCGTCATCGATCCCGACGATTCGGGCCAGCCCCTGCTTGCCGAGCACAAGGTCCGCTACCTGAAGGAAGAACTGGTCCCCGCCAACTACCGCGAGATTCTCAGCGCGCTGCTGACCGAAGGCGAGGGTACCGGCTTCTGCGTCAATCTATCGGTCGACACCTCGTCGCTGGAGATCATGCGCCTCTGCCGCGAGATCGGCGTTCCCTATATCGACACCGTCGTCGAGCCATGGCCCGGATTCTACTTCGACCGCACCACGCCACCCGAGGCGCGGACCAACAACGCGCTCCGCAACACGGTCCGGCAGGAGAAGGCGACCAATCCCGGTGGCACGACGGCTGTCTCCTGCTGCGGCGCCAACCCGGGCATGGTCTCGTGGTTCGTCAAGCAGGCGCTGGTCAATATCGCTCACGACACCGGCCACAGCTTCACCGAGCCCGCGCAGGACGACCGGGACGGCTGGGCGCGCCTGATGCGCGACCTCGGCGTCAAGGGTGTCCATATCGCCGAACGCGACACCCAGCGGGCGCGCACCCCGAAGCCGATGAATGTCTTCGTCAACACCTGGTCGGTTGAAGGCTTCATCTCCGAGGGACTGCAGCCCGCCGAACTCGGATGGGGCACGCATGAAAAATGGATGCCCGAGAATGCCAGGGTCGAAACCATCGGCCCCAAAGCCGGCATCTATCTGATGCAGCCTGGCGCCGACACGCGCGTCCGCACCTGGTGCCCGACGCCCGGCCCTCAGCACGGCCTCCTCGTCACCCACAACGAGGCGATCTCGATTTCCGACTATTTCACCCTTCGCGATGGCGACGACGTCGTCTTCCGGCCGACCTGCCACTACGCTTATCACCCCGCCGACGACGCCATCCTTTCGGTGCGCGAGATGTTCGGCCAGGCCGGCAAGGCACAGCCGGAATTGCACATTCTCGAAGAGGACGAGATCGTCGATGGCATCGACGAACTCGGTGTCCTGCTCTACGGCCACGCCCGCAACGCCTACTGGTTCGGCTCGCAGCTCTCGATCCAGGAAACCCGCGAGCTCGCCCCCTACCAGAATGCCACCGGGTTGCAGGTGACTTCCGCGGTGCTGGCCGGCATGGTCTGGGCGCTGGAGAATCCGGGCGCCGGCATCGTCGAGACCGACGAGATGGACTATCGCCGCTGTCTCGAAGTCCAAACGCCGTATCTCGGTCCGGTCAAGGGCTACTACACCGATTGGACGCCGCTCACCGATCGGCCGGGCTTCTTCCCGGAGGATATCGACGAAAGCGACCCCTGGCAGTTCAGGAACGTGCTCGTTCGCTAGGGCTAGAGAACGAAGCCGACCAGCACGACAAGAACGATGATCGCCACCGCCGCGCCGGCGATCATCATGATACGGCTGCTCGATTCCGGCTCGCGATAACCGCCTTCGCGCTCGCCGGTCGGGCCGCCGTCGACGTGCCCTCTTTCAATCGGGCCGGTGTCGAGCGGTGCGCCGGGATCGTCGATCCGGCCGTGCATCCCCTCCTCCGCCTCCTCGACAATCCGCTTGATCTCGTCCCTTTCGGGTCCGTCCTCGGCTGGCGTCATCGGTGCTCCTCCCCTCGGCAAAGACGATGGCGATAGAGTGCCATGTGTAGCCAACCGCAGCCAGATGAGAAAGGTTTCGCACCGGCTTTCCGATTTGGCATGATACCGCCCGACCACAACAGGAGACCCACGATGCCACGCACGACCCTCGCCCTGCTTCTTGGCTCAGCGCTCGTCTTGTCGATCACCACGGCCGGCAACGCCCAGTCGGCGGTCGATCAACGCCTCGCCGACGAGGCCGCGGCGTTTGTCGCCGACGAGGCGGACGGCGCGAGCCCGGCGGAGCGCGAGACGATGGTCGCCTGTCTTCTCGCCGAATTCGCCGGTCTCGACGACGCGGAGAAGGAAGAACTGCTCGCCGAGGACGATTTCGAGGACAGCCTCGACGCCCTGATCATGGCGCATCCGGAGACCGAGGATGCGCTGGAGAACTGCCTCGGCTGACGGTGGACCGTGACGCGCGGGATGAACTGCCTTCCCGACGCCGGAATATCGCCATCGTCGCGCCGATGATCGTCGTCACGATGGCGGTCGCGGATTGCTCATGGCATATCCGTGCGTCGGCGATGCACGAACCGGGCGTTTCCGGGCCGGTTATCGCCCTCAGTTCAACAAGCCAGAGAGAGACCTGCGAATGAAGCGCCTTCTGCTCCTCACCCTTCTCGGTACCGCCGCGACCGTCGCCCACGCCCAGAACGCCGACAATCTTCCCGAACTCGTCGCGGCCTTCGTCGCCGAGGAACGCGAAAGCGCCACCCCGGAACGCCAGGCAGCCATCTCCGAGTGCATTCTCGGTGCATTCGAGGGACTCACCGAAGAGGAACTCGAGGCGATGATCGTCCCCGAGGATTTCGAGGACAGCTTTGACAATCTCCTCGAGGCCTATCCGGAGCGCGAAAAGATCGTCGAGGTCTGCGAGGACCTGTAGGTCAACGCCCGGCGTCACGCCGGGCCAACGAATCCCCGGGATGACGGCCGCCGAGCGCGCACCGTCGTCCCGGTTGCCACGTCGATGATGCTCGCGACCCCGGCTTGGGATAGGATGGCGGTCCGGCGCCGCACGGCCGGTCATGGAGGCAATCGACGATGGCCCATCTTTCTTCCATGCCAGCACGGAATTTCACGCTGATCTGCGCGGCAGCGCTGGCGCTCTTCGGCGCGCGTCCCGCCGCCGCCAACGACTCCACCGCCGAACTCGGCGCGGGCGGCCTGCAACTCGTCCGCACCGACGCGATCGCGCTGCTCGCCGAGGATCTTTTCATCTCGGCCGACGAAATTCGCGTCACCTATCGCTTCCGCAACCAGACCGAAGCCCCGGTCACCTACCTCGTCGCCTTCCCGCTGCCGGCGATCGACGCCGTCGTGCCCGAGGCGATGAACGTCGCGATGCCGAGCGCCGACGCCAATTTCGTCGGCTTCACCGTCAGCGTCGACGGCGAGACTATTGCGCCATCGGTCGAGGAGCGGGTGACGGCCATGGGCGTTGACCGCACCGAGGAGGTGCGCCGCCTCGGGCTGCCACTCAACCCGATCGCCGAGGGGCTCTACCAGCGCCTCCAGACCCTTCCCGCCGATATCACCGCCGAGCTCAATCGACTCGGACTGGTTTATGTCGATCCCTATAACGTCGAGGCGGCATGGCGGCTGGAAACCACCTTCTATTGGGAACAAACGTTCCCGCCGGGCCAGACGATCGTCGTCGAGCATCGCTACAAGCCGGTCGTCGGCTACGGCTTCTTCGGCGACTACGTGTTGTCCGATGCCGGCTACAAGGAAAAATACTGCATCGACAGCGGCTTCGACCGCGCTGCGAGGCGCAAGCTCTCGGGCGTCGGGGGGACGGACTTTCCCTATCTCAACGAGAAGCGGCTGAGCTACATCCTGACCACCGCCAACAACTGGTCGGGGCCGATCGGCGACTTCCGCCTGACCGTCGACAAGGGCAGCCCCGACGCGCTGGTCAGCTTCTGCGGCACCGATGTCACCAAGGTGTCGCCGACCCGCTTCGAGATGCGGGCGACCGACTTCGTCCCGGAGGCGGAACTCGACATCCTGATCGCCACGCCCCAGCCTCCGCAGTAGCCGGAAGCCCTAGACGACGGTAACGATCCCGCCGGCGCCCTGCTCGGTGCCGAAGGCGAGGCGCGTCCCCCGATCGTCCCAGCCGAGCGCGGTGACCGGACCGTCGCCGGGGCGACGCAGCAGCACCTCCTCCTCGTCGAAACGGACCGCCATGATCATCCCGTCCTGGTAGCCGACGGCGACGATCTCCTCGCGTGGGTGGCATGCGACGCGGGTGACCAGCACCTCGCGCGCGCCGAGTTGCAGCGGCGGCTTGCCCTGCGGCCCGTCCTTGTGATGGAACGGCCACAGCACGGCGGCATTGGCGCCGGAAGAGGCAAGGAACCGCCCCTTGACCGACCACGACAGCGACCGCGGCTTGGACGGATAGCCGCTCATCCGCATGTCCTTGCCGTCATCGAGCCGCCAGCCGTGAAGCTGGCTGTCCTGCATCGCCGTAACCAGGTATTTGCCGTCCGGCGAGAAGGACGCGGCGATATGGGCCCCCTTCCATTCGAGCGACGCTGGCGCCGCCTCGGTCCCCGCCCACCACAGCGTCACCCCGTCATAACGGGCGACCGCGAGCCGCAGCCCCTTCGGCGCGAAGGCCAGGCCGCCGACCGCGCGCGGCAGGTCGAAAACCCGCTCGCGCCCGTCGCCGAGACGAACCGCTGCCCGCCGCCCCGAGGCGAAGGCGACCGCGCCGCTCGGGCCCCCGGCCACCTGGTCGATCCACTTGCCCTTGCGTTCGGCGATCGCCTCGACCGTCCCCGCGGCATCGGTGACGGCGATCAGTCCGTCGTCGCCGCCGGTGATCAGCGCCTTGCCGTCGCGGCTCCGCGTCGCGGCCAGCACCGCACCGGCATGGACCTCGGTCGTCTGCTCGTCCTCGCCCGTCACCCGGCGGATGGTGCCGTCGCCGAGGGCGAAGACCGCCGTGTCGCCAAGGAACACGGACTCGACGACATACGCGCCGAAGGCCTTCTCGTCGATTTGCGTCATGGCATCGGCTCGCCGATTTCGACGGCATGGCCGTCAGGATCGTAAAAGCGGAAGACCCGCTGCCCCCAGGGTTGTTCGTTCAGTCCATGGATCAGGGGCACCCGGTCCTTGAGCCTGGCGAAACAGGCGTCGATATCGTCGTCCTCGAAATAGAGCAGCAGGTTGCGCCGGCCGTAGGGACCGGCATCGTCTGTCCCCGCCCGCTCTCCCCACACGGTCGACGCCAGCGCGGCACCGTCATGGATGGTGAAGTTGCCCTCGAACATCACGAAGGGACCGTGATCCGCCGTGACCGAAAGGCCGAGTACGTCTCGGTAGAACGCCGTCGACGCGGCGATGTCGCGGACGAATGGTATCGGATTGACGAAGCGCATCGGTTCCTTGCCCAGCGCACCCGCTAGGCCGGCGCGACGGCGCAGGCCTCGAACCCGGCCTTGATCATGTCGACCTCAAGCCGCCGGCCGATGAAGACCAGCCGGCTCTCGCGCTTTTCGTCGTCGCGCCACGGCCGCTGGTGGTTGCCCTCGATGATCATGTGGACGCCCTGCACCACATAGCGTTCCGGGTCGTCCTTCAGCGCCAGGATGCCCTTGAGCCGCAGGATGTCCGGCCCGAACCCCTGGGTGATCTGCTCGATCCACGGAAAGAAGCGCTTCGGGTCGAGTTCGCCTGCCCGCAGCGACAGGCTGGTCACCAGCGGATCGTGGGCCGCGTGATGATGATGGTGGTGATCGTGGTCGTGCCCCTCGTGACCGTGGTCGTGATCATGATGGTGGTCGTGATCGTCCGCCTCGAGGAATTCCGGATCGAGAGTCAGGATGCGGTCGAGATCGAAGGCGCCGCGATCGAGCACCCGGTCGAGCGGCAGCGCGCAACGCTCGGTCCGGTGGATCACGGCGTGGCTGTTGATCGCCCGGATCCGCGATTCGACCTCGGCAAGCTCCTCCGGCGAGACCAGGTCGGTCTTGTTCAGAATGACCACGTCGGCGAAGCCGATCTGCTCCTCCGCCTCCGGGCTGTCGCCGAGCCGGGCGATGAGGTGCTTGGCGTCGGCGACCGTCACCACCGCGTCGAGCTTGGCCTTGGCCCGCACTTCCTCGTCCATGAAGAAGGTCTGCGCCACCGGCGCCGGGTCGGCGAGGCCGGTGGTTTCGACCAGGATGCCGTCGAAGCCGCCCGGCCGCTTCATCAGCCCCTCGACCACCCGGATCAGGTCGCCGCGCACCGTGCAGCAGACGCAGCCATTGTTCATCTCGTAGACCTCCTCGTCGGACTCGACGATCAGGTCATTGTCGATGTTGATCTCGCCGAACTCGTTGACGACGACCGCGTATTTCTTGCCGTGGTTCTCGGACAGGATGCGGTTGAGCAGCGTCGTCTTGCCGGCGCCGAGGTATCCGGTGAGCACGGTGACGGGGATCTGGGTTTCAGGCATGGGCGAACTCCGATGCGGTTCAAGGCCGCCGGTTGGATGCATGGCGACACGATATAGGCGAGTCCTTCGGGCTTTGCCACGCCCGAGGCTCCACCGCCCATCCTCCGTCTGATCTACGCGGCAGTTTTAGAAGTCCGGGCGATCAACCGGGGCGCACGATGCCCTACTCTTCGGCGATATCCACAGGGGAGAAGTTGAACCGCCCGAGCGGGTCGACGACGAAGCCCTTCACCCGATCGCTCAGCCCGACGACCTCCATTCCATGGGCGAGCACCGTCCATGGCGCCTCGTCGACGAAGATTGCCTGCGCCTGCTTGTAGGCGGCGGCGCGCGCTTCCCGCGACGATTGCGCCTCGGCGTCCCGGATCAGCGTGTCGAAGCGTGGAACGCACCAGTTCGCCATGTTGGTAATACCGACGGCGTCGCAGCCGAGCAGGATCGAGAAGACCGTGCCGGGATCGCCATTGTCGCTCGCCCAGCCGAACAGCACCGCCGCGTCCCGCTCCGGGTTGCCCGCGTCTTCGAGAACCGCGTCGAGCGTCTCGGTGACGACCGTGGCCTTGATGCCGACAGCGTCGAGATCGGCCGCGATCATCCCGGCCATCAACTCGGCGTCCGGATTGAAGGAAAGCCCCATATTCGGCACCATGATCGTCAGCGACAGGCCGGCCGCCCCGGCCTCGGCGAGCATGGCCCGTGCCGCTTCGGGGTCGTGGCCGTTGCCGGCGAGCGCCGCGGCATGACCCCAGACGCTTGCCGGGATTGGCGTCGTTGCCGGGATCGCCGCACCCTGGAAGACCGCGTCGACGATCGCCTGCTTGTCGATCGCCTTGGCAAACGCCCGGCGCACCGCCGCCTGGTCGAAGGGAGCCCGCAGCGTGTTGAAGGCGAGATAGACGACATTGGCGCCCGGCACTTCGGCAATCGCGATGGGCGAATCGTCAGGCAGTGCGGCGATGTCGGCTAGCGGCGGGTCCGGGATCACGTCGCAATCGCCGGCCTCCAGCTTCGCAAGCCGCACGCCGGCGTCGGGAGTGATCTCGAAGACGAGATCGTCGATCGCCGGCCGGCCGCCCCAGTAGTCGGGATTCGCCGCATAGCGGACGGAAATCCCCTCCTCGTAGCCGTCCAGCACGAAGGGGCCGGTGCCGACCGGCTCGGTGCTGAGCTTCTCCCGCTCGCCCGCATCGAGCAGCGTCGCCGCGTATTCCGCCGAAAGGATCGAGGCGAAATCCATGGCGAGGTTGGCCAGCAGCGACGCCGCCGGCCGGTTCAGCGTGATGACCACCGTCTGGTCGTCCTGCTTTTTGACCGAGCGCAGCATCGTCGGCATCGCCATGCCGTTGAAGGTCGGCCAGAGGCCGCCCGCATAGTCGAAATAGGGATTGTCCGGGTCCCACTGGCGCTCGAGCGAGAAGACGACATCGTCGGCGTTGAAGTCGCGGGTGGGCGCAAAGCCCGCCGTCGTCTGGAACTTAACCCCCGGCCGCAGGTGGAAGGTGTATTCGAGGCCGTTGGAGGAGACATCCCAACTCGTGGCGAGGCCCGGCGCGATCTCGGTGGTCCCCGGCTTGAAGGTCACCAGTCGGTCGTAGATCGCCTGGGACGATGCATCGAAGGTCGTCCCCAGCGTGAAAGGCGCCGGATCGAAACCTTCCGGACTTCCCTGCGGGCAGAACGTCAGGGTTTTGGCTTCGACGGCGGACGCAAGGCCCACCGCCAGCAGCGCCAGCCCGGCCGCCAGGACCGACGATTTCCGGCCGGTCGTCATCCGCGTCCCCATGCCCCGCTCCCGGTCATCGCCCGCCGGTCACGTCGAGAATGGCGCCGCTGACATAGGAGGCCTGGTCGGACAGCAGCCAGACGATCGCCTCCCCCACCTCGTCGGCGGTGCCCGGCCGGCCGGCCGGCGTGTCGACGCCAAGCCGTTCGGCCCGCCCCGGATCGCCGCCGCTGGCATGCATGTCGGTGATGATCAGCCCGGGTCGGATGGCGTTCACCCGAATTCCCTCCGGTCCCAGTTCCTTGCAAAGCCCGATGGTCATCGATTCCATCGCGCCCTTGCTGCCGGCATAGTCGACATGCTGGTTCGGTGCGCCGAGCTTGGCCGCCGCCGACGACAGGTTGACGATCGAGCCGCCACGACCGCCGCGGCTCTTCGACATCCGTCGCGCCGCCTCGCGAACCGTGAAATAGGAGCCAAGCACGTTTGTGTCGAATATCCGCCGCATCCGCTCGGCCGTCATGTCGACCAGCGGGCTCATCGGCGACAGCACGCCGGCGTTGTTGACGACCCCGTCGATCGCGCCAAAGGTCTCGGTCGCGCGCTCGAAAAGGTCGATCACCGCGGCCTCATCGGTTACGTCGCCCTTGACGGCGAAGACTTTGCCGCCGAGCGCCTCGGCTTCCGCCGCCGTCGCCTCGGCCGCCGAATCGTTGGCCCGGTAGCTGAAGACCACCGACCAGCCACGCTTCGCCGACAGCCGCACCGCAGATGCGCCAATCCCCCTTGCCCCGCCTGTGACGACGATCGTCTTGCTCATTCTGTCTCCTGCCCCTATCGAATCGGTCGCGGATGGTGACCCACCGCTCCATAGCGGTGTATCAGGGTAACCGACGTTTCAGGGAAAAGCATGCCGGAGAGGCCGGCCGTTCCGCAATTGGGAGTACGAAATGAATATTCTGATCATTGGCGCCGCCGGCATGATCGGCTCGAAGCTGACCAACCGACTGATTGCCGACGGCAATCTCGGCGGCAAGGCGATCGACAAGGTCATTCTCGTCGATGTCGTCGAACCGACAGCGCCGGCCGACGCCCCTTTCGCCACCGAAACAATGGCCGCCGACCTGTCCTCGCCCGGCGTCGCCGCGACGCTGGTCGAGAAGCGCGCTGACGTGATCTTCCACCTCGCGGCCATCGTCTCCGGCGAGGCCGAGGCCGATTTCGAAAAGGGCTACCGCATCAATCTCGACGGGACGCGCTTCCTGTTCGACGCCATCCAGGCCGCCGACGGCTACGTTCCGCGGGTCGTCTTCACCTCGTCGATCGCCGTCTTCGGCGCGCCGTTCCCGGATGCCATTCCGGACGAGTTCCACCATACCCCGCTGACCTCCTACGGCACCCAGAAGGCGATCGGCGAACTGATCCTCTCCGACTATACGCGGCGCGGCTTCATGGATGGCATCGGCATCCGCCTGCCCACCATCTGCGTCCGCCCCGGCAAGCCGAACAAGGCGGCCTCGGGCTTCTTCTCCAGCATCATCCGCGAACCGCTGGCCGGCCAGGAAGTCGTGCTGCCGGTGTCGGAGGACGTCCGCCACTGGCACGCCAGCCCGCGTTCGGCGATCAACTTCCTGATCCATGCCGCGACCATCGATGGCGAGAAGGTCGGCACCCGCCGCAATCTCACCATGCCGGGCCTGTCGGTCACCGTCGGCGAGCAGATCGAGGCGCTTCGCCGCGTCGCTGGCGACAATGTCGTGGCGCGCATCCGGCGCGAACCGGACCCGGTGATCATGAAGATCGTCGAAGGCTGGCCGCGCAACTTCGCCCCGGTCCGCGCCCCGGCGCTCGGCTTCCGCTCCGAGACCGATTTCGAGCAGATCATCCGCGCTCACATCGAGGATGAACTCGGCGGCACCTTCGTCGCCTGAGGGCCCTAGCCCTTCGCTGGCACCGGTGTCTCGGGCACCGGTGTCAGCGGCTTGCCGTTCTCGAACCAGCCCTTGAGGTTGTCGACCATCAGCTTGCCCATCGCATCGCGGGTGTGATGCGAGGCGGAGCCGAGATGGGGAAAGAGCACGACGTTGTCGAGGGCGATCAGCGCCTCCGGGACATGCGGCTCCCTGGCGAAGACGTCGAGCCCGGCCGCCTGGATGGTGCGCGAAGCCAGCGCCTCGATCAGCGCCGGTTCGTCGATCACCGTGCCGCGTCCGACATTGATGACGATACCGTCGGGACCGAGCGCCTTCAGCATGTCCGCGTCGATCAGGTTGGTCGTCTCGGCCGTGCCGGGAACGACGATCACCAGCGTGTCGATCGCCTCGAGCATCGCCTTGAGGTCGCCGTAGTAGCGGTAGCCGGCGTCCGCCTTCTCGCGACGGCTGTGATAGACGACCGGCACCTGCATCGCATCGAGCCGGCGGGCGATCGCCATGCCGATCCGGCCAAGACCGAGGATGCCGACGGTGCGATTGCGCAACGTCGCCTTGGTCAGCGGATAGGCGCCCTCCGTCTCCCAGCGACCGGCACGCAGATACTGTTCGGCCGCCGACAGCTCGCGCACCGTCGTCAAGAGCAGGCCGAGCGCCGTATCGGCGACCTCCTCGGTCAGCACGTCCGGCGTGTTGGTGACGACGATCCCCTTCCCGGCGCAATAATCGAGGTCGATCCCGTCATAGCCGACACCGAAATTGGCGAAGATTTCGAGCCTGGGGAAACGCGCCAGCAGCGCCTTGTCGGCGTGGAAGTGGCCGCCCCGGGCGATGCCGCGAATCCGGTCGCCGGCTTCGGCGGCGATTGTCTCGACGTCGGCCGGCTCGTTGGCGTCGTGGCAGATGAAGTCGCGCTCGAGCGCTTCCCGCGTCGCCGGGCGAACTGCCCCGAGCACCAATATTTCGACCTTGGCCATGACGTCCCCCGGACCTGATGTGGATTGCGACAACGATAATGCATCCATCGCAAAAAGGGGACGCAAGTGTCCACTTTCTCACAGCGATGAAGACAGGCGAGCCCCCGGACTAGTTATCCCCGTGAACCCGTTGGCGATAGAGGATGTAGAGCGCACTGCCGACAATCAGCACGCCGCCCACGATCGTGAAGCGATCGGGCAACTCGCTGAAGAAGACGTAGCCGGCGGTCGTCATCCACAAGAGCTGCGTGTAGATGAACGGCGCCAGCACCGAGGTCGGCGCCAGCCGGTGCGCCTGGATCAGCAGCCAATGGCCGAGTCCGCCGCAGATACCGGTGACGACCAGCAGTCCGGCGATGAACAGCGTCGGTGGCATGACCGCGGTCGGCAGCGAAACCGGCGCAAGGATCAGCGCGGGGACCACCGCCGATATCAGTAGCATCCCCCGCGACGAATCGGTCGACGTCAGGTGGCGCGTCAGCAACAGATAGCCGACATAGCAGAGCATCGCCGCCACCGAGAAAAGCATTGCCGGCTCGAAGGCCGAGGTGCCCGGCCGCATCACCACCAGTACGCCGATGAAGCCGACGACGATCGCCGCCCATCGCCGCGGCCCGACCCATTCCCCGAGGATCGGCCCGGCGAGCGCCGCCGTCACGAAGGCCGAGGAGAACATGATCACCGTCGTCTGGTCGAGACGCAGCGTCCGCAACGCAAGGAAGTTGAAGGCGGTCGACCCGACAAGCATGAGAGCGCGGATGATCTGGGCGACCGGTCGCCGCGTCCGATAGGGCGACCAGTCGAGCCACGGCCGCAGGATCAGAAAGGCAAGCAGGGCGTGAATGACGAACCGCGCCCAGGCGATTTCCAGCGCCGGAAGAAAGGCGGTGGTGTATTTCGCGGCGCTGTCGAGCAGCGTGAACAGCACCATCGCGCCGCAGAACAACGCTATCCCGCGAAGTCGATCCGCGGCTTCTCCGGCATCCTGCGGGGAAACGACCAAGAAATACGATGCCTTAGTAGGTGGCGCGGCCCCCGGATATGTCGAAGGTGAAGCCAGTGGTAAAAGAGCACTCCTCCGATACCATAAACGCGATGGTTGCGGCGATTTCCTCGACCAGGACCAGACGGTTCCGCGGGATTTTCGACAACATGTAATCGATATGCTTCTGGTCGACCTGCTCGAGGATCTTCGTCTTGGCGACGGCCGGCGCGATGGCGTTGATCGCGATGTCGAAGCTGGCGGTTTCCTTGCCGAGCGACTTGGTCATGCCGATCACCCCTGCCTTGGAGGCGGAATAGGCGGCGGCATTGGGGTTGCCTTCCTTGCCGGCGATCGAGGCGATGTTGGCGATCCGCCCGTAATTGCGCTCCATCATCCCCGGCAGCACCGCCTTGCAGGTGTTGAACGGGCCGGTGAGGTTGATGTTGAGGACCTCGGCCCAATGCTCGGGCGTATAGTTCCACAGCGTGTCGGGCCGGCCGGCGATGCCGGCGCTGTTGACCAGGATGTCGATCTTGCCGAAGGCGGCCAGCGTCGCGTCCCGCGCCGTCTCGACCGAAGTCAGGTCGCTGACGTCGACGCCGACGCCGATCGCCTTGCCGCGGGATGACAGCTCGCGAGCAGTCTCGGCCGCGATCGATTCGTTGATGTCCCACAGCGCGACCTCGGCCCCGCTGTCGATCAGGCGTTCCGCCACGGCGCGTCCGATGCCCTGTGCGCCCCCGGTGATGACGGCCGACCGGCCGGAGAAATCGAAAGTGATAGCCATGGACCGGCGTTTCCTTGTTGGTCTTTTGGTGATTGCGTGCGTCCGCCACGATGCGCGACGTGCTTCCGGCGCTGAAAATGCGGCAAAGCAGGGACCGAGGGCAAGTCCTGCTTGGTCGTCAGGGTGATTTGGTCGCGGGAAAATGGCCCGGCGTTGCCGAAACCACCCGCAGAGGCCTAGGCGTCGCCGCCGGCCTTGTCCTCGAGTTCCTTGTCGTCGCCGTTGGCCGCGGCGCCGAGGTTTCGCTCGACCTGCCGCAAGAGCTTGCGCAGCCGCTTGCGGTCCTTGTCGTCGATCCCGGCCAGCGCGTCCTTCTCGATGCGCTTCCACACCTTGTCGATCGAGGAGATCGCTTTCTGGCCGCGTTCGGTCAGGAAGACCATCGCCTGGCGACCATCGCCCTTCGCGGCGCGGCGCTCGACATAGTCCTGCGCGGCAAGCCGGCTGATCATCTTGGTGACGGTTGGCGGCTGGACGCCAAGAGCGCTGGCGAGATCGCTCATCGACTGCCCGTCCTTGGTCTCGAGCGCCTTGAGCAGGTTCTCCTGCCCGGAATGCAGTTCGATGCGGGATAGCCGGCTACCGGCGCGCACCCGATAGACGTGTGCCGCCTGAGCCAGCCTGAAGGTAACCGTGCGTCGGTGATCGAAGCCCATGATTATGCGTCTAAGTGAAAAACATGTCGGTTCGATGACGTTTGAGGCGGCGAAATCGCGCTCAGAAAACACTCATCGTCGCCGATACCTTCTTGATGAAGGCGTCGCGTGTCGCGGCGTTGTTTCGATTCATGTCGTAGAGCGGCAGATAGACCGTCCGCGCCATCGGGTGGATGACCGCCCGCACCGCCCGCTTGGTCACCTTGCGCGGCGGATCGCCGACCAGCATCGCCCGCCAGCGGCTGCCGCCATAGGTGGCGACGGCGGCGAGCTTGCGGATATTGTGCAGCGTCGGCTTGACCTTGCCATCCTTCAGCTCGAACGACACGCCCGGCAGGAAGACCCGGTCGAAGAACCCTTTGAGAATAGCCGGATAGCCGAAATTCCAGACCGGGTGGACCAGCACCAGCGCGTCGGCGGCCAGCACCCGGTCGACATAGGACTCCACCGGCTTCCGGCAGATCGCCTCGTCGTGATAGTTAAGCCGTTCCTCCCGGGACAGCACCGGGTTGAAGCCCTCGGCATAGAGGTCGCAGTCGTCGACGATGTGGCCCGCCTTTGCCAGGCCGTCTAGCACGGCCTGGTGGGTGGCGGCGTTGAAGCTGGTTTCGACCGGATGGGCGAAGACGACGAGAACGCGCATCAGGGAGCCTCTGAGGCGGCTAAGGAGAGAACAGGCATTGCGGCATCCATTTCCTTGAATTGATGATCCGGTCTTGTGCGGCCGGCCGCCTCAGGACGAAGCCCGGAGGCCGGGGAACAGGAAGACCTTGTTCGATTCCCAGTCGAAATCGGGATTTTCCCAGGCAACCATCTTGCCCGGATTGAGCAGGCCCTTCGGATCCGCTTCCCGCTTGAAGGCGAGCTGGACTTCGTTGGTCTGCTTCATGCCACCCTCCTCCAGCGTGTAGCGGTGGGGATTGAAGATCGGACAGCCGTTATCCTCGTGGATGGCGATGATCTCGTCGAGTCGCTCGTCACTGGTGTAGCGAACGATCGGCAATCCGGTGCAGGCGACATTGCCGTCGAAGCGGATGAACTCGAGGTGACCCGGAACTTCGTCGCCGAAGATCTCGGTCATCCGGCCGACCTTCTCGACATGGTCCGGGAAGGGATAGAGCACCTGGAGATAGGTGATCGACGGGTCGACCCTCAGTCCCCTCAACGTCGTGTGGTTCCAGGTCAGTTCATAGACCGGCGGCAGGCCCTTCTTCTCGGCCTCGCTGGCGGTGTCGGAGCGATAGCGGATCTCCGCCTTCTCGCGCGCCGCCAGCGCGAGGAACGGGTCGATGGCATGCGGCGCCACCATCAACAGGACGACCGAGTCGGTCTTCTTCAGGAATTTCTGGTGACGCAGGAAATAGTCATGCGGCACCGGAGCGGCGACCGTTGCGATCTCCTTGAACAACAGCCCGTCGGAATTGGCCAGAAGGTTGGCGAAGCGAACCGCCCGCATGTAGTCGTCGAAGCCGACGACCACGTCGACCCAGTCATAGGCGACGTCGAGCGGCACCTCGACCTCGGTGATGATGCCGTTGGTGCCATAGGCGTGCATCACCTTGTGAAGGTCCCAGCCGCCGAGTTCGAGAACCCGCGGCTCCTCCTCCATCGTCACGATCCGCAGCCTGAGCACATTGCCGAGATCGCGCAAGCCGCCCCAGTTGATCGAGCCGACGCCGCCCGAGCCGCCGGCGATGAAACCGGCCAGCGACGCGGTGTTGTAGGTCGAGGGATGCAGGCGCAATTCCTGCCCTGTCTTGCGGGTCTCGCGATCGATATGGGCAAGCACCGCGCCGGGTTCTGTAACGACGCGGCCGGGCGCGATCGACTTGATCGCGTTCATCTCGGCGAGGTTCAGCACCACCCCGCCGGAGAGCGGCATCGCCTGGCCGTAGTTCCCCGTGCCGGAACCGCGTGGCGTCACCGGCACGCCCTGCGCATAGCAGGCCTTGAGCACCTGGATGACCTCGGCCTCGCTCTTCGGCGTGACGATGAGGTCGCCGGTCACCGCGTCGAGTTCCCGCTTCAGCACTGGCGAATACCAGAAGAAGTCGCGGCTCTTCTGCTTGACGATCGCCGGGTTGTCCTCGGTCCTGATGTCGCCGAGCGCCGCTTTCAGGGCAGAAATATCCGTCATGCCGAGGGCCTCATCAGATCGTCGAGTTCGCGATAGTCGGGCAGCGTCCGGTCGATCGCCGATCCGGCCCGCAGCACCGTCCGGTCTGCCTGCGGCCGGGCCAGCAATTCGGTCCATGTCCGGGCGCGGAAGAGCACCAGGTCGGCGGCGCGGCCGGCGGCGATCGCGCCGTGGTCGTCGCGGCCGATGATCCCGGCCGGCGCCCGGCTGGCGAGCCGCGCCCAGGCGCCGATCGGATGGTCGAGCTGGATGATCCGCACCGCCTCGCGAAACGTCTCCAGCATGTCGAGGTCGCCATAGGCGTAGAACGGGTCGCGGGTATTGTCGGAGGCGACGGCGACGGAAACATCGCGCGCCATCAATTCATGCAGCAGCGTCACCCCGCGCCAGCGCGGCGTCCGCCCGGCGACCCGGCCCTGCAGATACATGTTGCACATCGGCAGCGAGACGACGGCGATCCCTGCCTCGGCGACCCGCTCCATCGTCGCGTCGGCTTCCTCGGCCGGCTGCACCGCCAGCGAGCAGCAATGGCCGGCGACGATCCGGCCCGGAAAGCGGTTGCGGATCGCCGCATCGGCGATGGCGCGGAGCGAACGCGCCGAGGGGTCGCCGGTCTCGTCGACATGGAAGTCGAGGTCGAGCCCGGCCTCCGCCGCCCGCCGCATCATCCCGTCGAGCGCGATGTCGAGATCCGGCATCATGAAGGTCACCGCCCCGAGCACGCCGCCATGTTCGGCGACGACACCGGTGATTTCGTCGGCAAAGCTTTCGTCGAGAAAGAGGTCGATCGGCAGGATCGACACCGCCTGCAGGTCGATCCGCCCGGCCCAGCGCTCCCGCATCTCGGCAAAGACCGGCCAGGAAATCAGGTGCTGTGGCGGCGAGGAATCGAGGTGGGTGCGGAGCAGCGACGTGCCGTGCGCATAGGCCGCCCGCAGGCTGAAATCCATTCGCCGCGCCACGTCCCTGGCCGTCCATTCGGCCTCCCGGTCCGCGGCGACCGCCTCCAGCGCCCCGTCAAAGGTGCCGTCGGGATTGGGCTTGCGCGGCCAGATATGGCCCTTGTCGATATGGGTATGCATGTCGACGAAGGTCGGCCACACCATGCCGCCGTCGAGATCAATGCCGGGAAATGCGGTCTCGCTGCCGGCCGGCGCCACCCGCTCGACGACGCCGTCGCTGACCACGATATCGGCGGGGACCAGCCCGTCGGAGTCGGGCGGCCGCGGCAGGTCGTCGAGAAAGACGCCGGGCACCGTCGCATTGGCCAGGACATAGCGCGGAGCATCGGCCGGCAATACCGCGAAGCCCTTGCTCATCGGCTCAATTCTCCCGCCGGATGGCGCTCTCGTGCCATTTCCTGAGGAGGAGATGGGAGACCATGCTGGTGCAGGCGAAGATCACCACCCCGGTCAGCGACAGGAGGACGAGCGCCGCGAACAGCCGCGGGATGTTCAGCCGGTACTGCGATTCCAGCAGGCGGAAGGCGAGCCCGGAGCCGGCGCCGGCGGTTCCCGCCGCGAACTCGGCGACCACCGCGGCAATCAGCGCCAGCCCGCCGGCGATCTTCAGGCCGGCGAGGAAGTAGGGCAAAGCGCTCGGCAGTTGTAAGTAGTAGAGGGTCTGCCAGCGGCTGGCGCCGTAGAGCTCGTAGAGATTGAGCAGGTTATGGTCGGTGGAGCGCAGCCCCTGCGTCGTGTTGGACAGGATCGGGAAGAAGGCGACGATCCAGGCGCAGATCAGGATCGCGCTCTGGGTGGTCGGCGCATAGATCAGGATCAGCGGCGCGATGGCGACGATCGGCGTCACCTGGAGGATCACGGCATAGGGGTAGAGCGCCAGCTCGATCCACTTCGACTGCGCCATCAGGATCGCCAGCGCCACACCGCCGACCAGCGCGATCGCGAGCGCCGTGAAGGTGATCTTCAGCGTCACCCACAGCGCGCCGAGCAGGATCGGCCAGTCCTCGACAAAGGCCTGCGCCACCCTTCCCGGGCTCGGCAGGATGTAGTGCGGCACCTCGTTGACGGTCACGTAGATCTGCCAGAACACCACCAGGATGAAGAGCATGATCACCGGAACCGAGAAGCGCAGCAGGCGGCCGGCAAGCCCGCCGGGCGGGCGCCGGGCGAGGTCGACGGGCATGTCGCCGTCGTCCGGCCGTGTCTCGATTTCGCCGTTCCGCTTTTCCATCTCGACCGCGGTCATTGGTGTCCGCTGCCTTCCATCGCCGCATGCAGCGCGTCGGAGGTCTTGCGGCAATAGTCGTTATAGGTGGCGGACGTCCGGAATTCCTCCTCGCGCGGATAGGGCGCGTCGATCGACAATTCGTCGAAGACCCGGCCCGGCCGCGCCGCCATCACCACGATGCGGCTCGACAGATAGACCGACTCGAAGACCGAATGGGTGACGAAGATCACCGTCCAGCCGAAGGTCTCCCACAGGTGCAGGAGGTCGTTGTTGAGCTTGAAGCGGGTGATCTCGTCGAGCGCGGCGAACGGCTCGTCCATCAGCAGGAGTTTCGGCCGGGTGATCAGCGCCCGGGCGATCGACACCCGCATCTTCATGCCGCCGGAGAGCTCGCGCGGATAGGAGTCGGCGAATTTCTCGAGCCCGACCATCGCCAGGGCTTCCATCACGTCGCCGCGGGCGGCGGCCTTCGAAACGCCCTTGAGCCGCAGCGGCAGCCAGACATTGCCGAACACGGTCGCCCAGGGCATCAGCGTCGGCTCCTGGAAGACGAAGCCGATCTCGCGCTGGTGCTTGCCGAAAGGGTCGCCGCCGGCGCCCGGCCAGGCGATGGTGCCGGACGTCGTGTCGCCGAGGCCGGCGATGATCCGCAACGCCGTCGACTTGCCGCAGCCCGACGGCCCGAGCAGACTGACGAATTCCCGCTCGCCGATGTCGAGCGACATGTCCTTCAATGCCACCGTGCCGTTGGAGAAGGTCTTGGACACACCGCGCAGGGAAACCAGCGGGGCATGCGGCGACCCTTGCGGGCCGGGGGCGGTCGCGATCGCAGCGTTGTTCAACATGAGCTCCGTTTAACGCCAGGAAGCCGGCGTCGGTCATTCGTGTTTCGGTCGGCGGGGCGCGTGCCCCACCGACCACCCTTGCCGCGCCGTCGGCGCGGGTCGTTCGGCGTCGAGAAGGCTCTCGCCGCTATTTCTTCATGTCCATGCCGACCTTCTTGCAGGAAAAGCTGTCGGTGACGACCGTCGTGTAGTCGATATCGGCCTTGACGACCTCGGCTTCCACCATCTTGTCGTAGAAGCTCTTCACCTGGTCCATCGACAGGCAGCCGATGCCACCTTCCTCGGCCGCGCCCGAATCGATCAGCCCGTAGGACTTCATCTTGTCGAGCGTGAAGGCCAGCTGGCCGTCGGACATCTCCGGATTGTGCTCCTTGATCAGCGCGTTACCGGCCGAATTGTCGCCGTAGAGATAGGTGTACCAGCCGATGATCGAGGCATCGACGAAACGCTGGACGAGGTCCGGGTTGTTGGCGACGAATTCCGACTTCGCCTCGATCATCGTCGAGGGCGTATCGAAGCCGGCATCGGCCATCAGGAATAGCTCGGGCTTGAAGCCGCCCTCGGTCTCGATCGCATAGGGCTCGGAGGTGATGTAGCCCTGCTGCGCCGACATCTTGTCCGCCAGGAACGGCGCCGGGTTGAAGGTATAGGGCTTGATCTGTTCGTCCTTGAAGCCGGGAAAGGCCTTCTTCATCCACTGGAAACCAGTGGAAAACAGATCCTTGCCCATGAAGATCGTCGGCAGCTTGGCGAGATCGCCGAAGGATTTGACGCCCGAGTCGGGGTGCGCGATCAGCACCTGCGGATCCTTCTGGAAGATCGCCGCGACCTCGACGACCGGAATGTCCTGCTCGATCGCCGAGAAGGAACCGATCAGGTTGCCCTGCATGTAGAAATCGATCTTGTCGGCCATCAGCAGCGCCTGGTTCGCCGCACTCGGGCCGCCCTGGACGATCGTCACCTTGAGCCCGTATTTCTCGTAGGTGCCATCGGCGACCGCCTGGTAGAAACCGCCATGCTCGCCCTCGGCCAGCCAGTTGGTGCCGAAGGAGACCTCGTCGAGGTCCTGTGCCATCGCTTGGCCCGCAAAGGCGGCCGCGGCGCCCGCCAGGAGGCTTGGGATCACTGCCTTCAGGATCGTCATGTCGCTGATACTCCGCTTCCCTGTTGATGGCGCGACCGTTCTGGGCTGCGCCGTGAGTGTTTGGTGCTGTCGTCGTTGATCTCGGGCCCGCCGACGGTCGCCGGGCGGGGCCTGGACGGCGTCGACCAGAACTCGCAAGTCACGTGCCATTGGCTCGCCCTGCGACACCCTCGATCTGTCAGGGCTTGCATGCGTCCAGCCACGGCAGCCACAATCTAGGACAAGGCCGCTGCACAAGAAAGCGGCAGCGCTGGCGAAAATGTCGTCCGTCGCTCCGCTTGTCAGCGCCGGCCCACCGATCGTAGCGTTGGTGGATTTGGAATAGGGATGATGCTGAAGCCGATCCTGCCACAGACCATCCGCGCGCCTTTTGCCCGCTACAGCCACGCGATCGAGGTCGCCGCAGGGTCGCGGCTCCTGTTCTGCTCCGGTCAGCTAGGCATGGAGCCCGACGACGCCATCCCGCCGACCGTCGAGGGCCAGGCCGAGCGCTGTTTCGAGAATATCCGCGCGATTCTCGCCGAGGCCCGGCTGTCGATGGCCGATATCGTCCGGATCAACGCCTACGTCACCGGCCGCGAGCACATGGCCGGCTACATGGCGGTTCGCGACCGCTATACCAGCGACCCGCCGCCGGCCTCGACCCTGATGATCGTCGGCGGCTTCACCCGGCCGGAATTCCTTGTCGAGGTCGAGGTCATGGCCGCCGGCGCGGCCGATGGATAGGGGTGTCCCGCCAGGCCACGGCGTCCGGTCGGTGACGATCCCGGTTGCGCCGGAGACCGGCCACGCGCTAAGCCCTCGATCCACGATGACACGTCGAACACCCACCCAACGTGACCGCGCCGCTGGCGCGCACGGCTAGTCGAGGGAGGCCGCATGCGCCTGTGGATCAAGGACCCGATGGCCATCCTCGCGGTGGGCGCCGAGCGCGGCGTTGTCGTCGAGGACGGCAAGATCGCCGAACTCGTCGGGCGCGGCTCCAGCCCCGGCAAGCCGGTCGACCAGACCTATGACGCCGGTCGCCACGTCGTCATACCCGGGCTGATCAACACCCATCACCATTTCTTCCAGACGCTGACTCGCGCCCACCCGGAGGCGATCAACAAGGAACTGTTTCCCTGGCTGAAGGCGCTCTATCCGATCTGGGCCAAATACGTCACGCCGGAGGCCTTCCGCCTCGCCACCCGCCTGTCGCTGACCGAACTGATGATGTCAGGCTGCACCTGCGTTTCCGACCACCACTACCTCTATCCTGACGGCCTCGAAGACGCGATGGACATCCAGGCCGAGGAAGCCGGCAAGCTCGGCATCCGCATGACGCTGACCCGCGGCTCGATGAACCTGTCGGAGAAGGACGGCGGCCTGCCGCCCGACACCATCGTCCAGGACGAGGACACCATCCTGGCCGACTGCGAGCGGGTTCTGTCGCGCTATCACGACCCCAACGCCGGCGCGATGCTCCAGGTCGCACTGGCGCCCTGCGCGCCCTTCACCGTCAGCAAGCGCCTGATGGTCGATTCCGTCGGCCTCGCCGAGCGGTTCGATTGCCGGCTCCATACCCATCTCGCCGAAACCAATGACGAGAACGAATACTGCCTCGAGCATTTCGGCTGTCGTCCGGTCGACTATCTCGAGGAATGCGGCTGGATGAACGAGCGCGTCTGGCTCGCCCACGGCATCCATTTCAACGACGACGAGATCAGGCGGCTCGGCCGTCATCACGTCGGCGTCTGTCACTGCCCCACGTCCAACATGACCCTGGCCTCCGGCCAGTGCCGTACCCGCGAACTCGAAGCCGCCGGCAGCCCGGTCGGGCTCGGGGTCGACGGATCGGCCTCCAATGACAATTCGAACCTGATGGAAAGCCTGCGTCACGCCCTGATGATCAACCGGCTGACCTATGACGCCGCCTCGGTCAGCCATCTCGACACCTTCCGCTGGGCAAGCGAGGGCTCGGCCCGTTGTCTCGGTCGCGATGACATCGGCGTCATCGCTGCCGGGAAGCAGGCCGATCTCGGCTTCTATACCCTTGATGAACTTCGGTTTTCCGGCGCGGGCGACCCGATCGCCGCGCTGGTGATGTGCGGCGCCCATGCAGCCGACCGGGTGATGGTCGGCGGGGTGTGGCAGGTCGAGGACGGCCAGCCGGCCGGTGTCGACGTCGCCCGCCTGCGTTCCGAGCACGGTGCCGCTGCCAAGGCTTTCCTCGAGGCGCTCTGACCTGGGGGTTAACTGTTTGCTCACCGCGATCAAATGCGGCGTACGGTGCGTGATCCTTTGCCGGGGGGAGCCCGTGGCATTTTAAGCTGCCGTTAAGCGTCGTTCTCTACCGGTGATAGGTCATACATAAGGGGATACCCCCTTTGTCCATCGCGCCGGGGAGGCTCGTGATCAGGCCCGAACAGACCCATCCGCACCTCGTCGGCAGCGACCAGCCGCCGCGAACGGGCATGGCGCGGCTGGGATCGATCGGTGCGCGATGGCTCGCCCACGGGCTTGGCCGACCGATCGAGCGGTTTGGCGCCGCGCTTCGCCGGCTCGCCGCGGACAATGGTGGCCGACCCCACTTCGAAGCTGATCGCGAGCGCCGTCGGTTCGCTCTGGCGGTCAAGAGCATGCCGATCGGCCTCTGCCTCTTTGACGCCGACCATCGTCTGGTGATCTGCAACCGGCGCTATGCGGAGATGTACGGCCTGCCGGATTCGCTGATCCGGCCGGGAACGCATTGGCACGAAATCATCCGCTTCTGGATCCGGATCGAGAACTACGACGCCGAGCAGGCCGAGGCGTTTTTCGAACGGCTCGACCGCGCTTCGTACCAGAACCACGTCTCGACCGAGACGATCCACCTCCCGGGCAATCGCGCCTACAACCTCCTTCATCAGCCGCTTGAGGGCGGCGGCTGGGTCGCGACCCATGAGGATGTCAGCGAGCGGCACCAGGCCGAGCGGGAAATCGCCCGCCTCGGCGAAGAGGCCGAAACCGAGCGCCGTCGCCTCGAGGCGGCGCTGACCAACATGCCGATCGGCCTGACCATGTTCGACGCTGACAAGCGTCTCATCACCGCCAACCCGAGTTTTCGCCGCCTCTACGATTTGCCCGACCATCTCGTCAGGCCGGGGACCCCGTTTCGGGATATCCTGGAGCATCGGATCACGACGGGCCGCTACCCCGGCGGTGATCCGACGACGTGGATCGCGGACCTTATGGATGTCGTTGATCGCCACGAAGCGTTGCGCGATGTCCTGACCTTCCGGAACGGAAGCACGATGCGCATCGTTCATCAGCCGACCCCCGAGGGTGGCTGGGTGACGATCCACGAGGATGTGACCGAGCGATACGGTGCGCAACTGGAGATCGCGCGCCTTGGCGAGGAAGCCGAGGTCGAGCGACAGCGGCTCGAAGCGGCCCTGTCCAACATGCCGATCGGCCTGACCATGTTTGACGGCGAGAAGCGCCTGATCACGACCAACAGGCGATACGCCGAACTCTACGGGCTCCCGGATCACCTTCTGAAGCCAGGCACCCCGTTCCGCGATTTGATGGACTTTCGCATCCGTGACGGGAGCTTTCCCGCCGACGGTGCAGAGGAATGGGTTCAGGAGCTCTTCGGTGTCGTTGAGCGTGGCGAGTCCACGCGCGACCTCACCGAGCTCAAAAACGGCCGTTTCGTCAGCATCATCCATGAACCGATGGTTGGCGGCGGATGGATCGCCACCCACGAGGATGTGACCGAGCGCCATCTGGCGGACCGGGAGATCAACCGCCTCGCCGACGAGGCGGAACGCGAGCGGCGGCGCCTCGACACCGCGATGAGCAACATGCCGATCGGCGTCTGCTTGTTCGATGGCGACAAGCGGCTGATTGCGGCGAACAGCCACTATGCGGAGATGTACCGGCTGGCGGCAGATCGGCTGGTGCCGGGAATGACTGTCCATGAGGTGCTCGCCCTTCATGTCGAGGCCGGCAACAACGGGGAGTCCGATCCGGACGAATGGACGGCCGAAGCGCTGCGTATCGCCCATCTCTCCTCCGATTGGCGTGGAATCAAGCCGACCGCGAGCGGACGGACCCACAGCATCCTGATCAAGCCGTTGAACGGCGGCGGCTGGGTCTCGACCCATGAGGACGTCACCGAGCGATTTGAGGCGCAGCAGGAAATCCTGCGTCTCGGCGAGGAGGCGGAGATCGAGCGGCAGCGCCTCAACGCGGCGGTCAACAACATGCCGATCGGCCTCGTCATGTTCGACGCCGAGCAACGGCTCATCGTCGCCAACGGCCGCTATGCGGAAATGTACAGGATGCCGCGCCGCCTCACCGCGCCGGGCACGCCGCTGGAAGCGATCCTCGCGCAGAGGACCAGCGCTGGCGAATTCGGCGGACCGGATGCAGCAGCCTATGATCGTTTCGTCCGGAAGATGGTCGACCAGCGTGAGCCGGCCAGCGACATTCTGCGCTTCCGCGATGGCCGCATCTTCAGCCTTGTCTTTCAACCGATGAAGGACGGCGGCTGGGTCACGACCCATGAAGACGTCACCGACCGCCAGAAGGCGCAGGCGCAGATCGCCCACATGGCGCATCACGACTACCTGACCGATCTGCCCAATCGCGTTCTTTTCCGGGAGCGGATCGAACAGGCGCTGGCCCGCGACGGCGCTGGCAAGGGCGTCGCCGTTCTTTGCCTGGATCTCGATCACTTCAAGGCGGTGAACGATACGCTCGGACATCCCGTCGGCGACAAGCTGCTGCAGGCGGCGGCAAGGCGGCTTTCGGCCCTCGACGGCGATGACCTGACCGTCGCACGGCTTGGCGGCGACGAATTCGCGCTTCTCCAGATCGGGGCCGATCAGCCCAAGGCGGCGCGAAAGCTGGCCCAACAGATCATTGAGGACCTCTCAGCTCCCTACAAGCTCGATGGACATCAGGTCGTCACCGGCGTCAGCATCGGCATCGCCGTTGCCCCCGACGATGGCGACACCGCAGACAAGCTGCTGAAGAACGGCGACATGGCGCTCTATCGCGCCAAGGGCGATGGACGCGGCCTCTTCCGCTTCTTCGAATCGGAAATGGATGCGCGGATGCAGGCGCGCCGGGCGCTTGAGGTCGACCTCCGCCGCGCCACCGAACAGCACGAGTTCGAGCTTTACTACCAGCCGCAATTCAACCTTGGCACCGGGAGCGTCACCGGATTCGAGGCGCTTCTGCGCTGGCGCCATCCGGATCGAGGTCTCGTCTCGCCGGCGGAATTCATTCCGCTCGCAGAAGAAACCGGTTTGATCCTGCCGATCGGCGAGTGGGTCTTGGCCAAGGCGTGCGCCGAGGCGGCGAAATGGCCCTCCACCGTGACGGTTGCGGTCAACCTGTCGCCGGTGCAGTTCCGGTCCGCGCACGTCCTTCGGGCCGTCGTCTCAGCGCTGTCGGACTCGGGTCTCCCGGCCCATCGCCTCGAACTCGAAATCACCGAGAGCGTCCTGCTCATGGAGACCGAGTCGACGCTGGCGCTTCTCAACCAGCTCCACATCCTCGGTGTCCGCATCTCGATGGACGATTTCGGCACCGGCTATTCCAGCCTGGGCTACCTGCAGAAATTCCGCTTCGACAAGATCAAGATCGATCGCGAATTCATCAAGGGCATCTGCGAAGACGAGAAGTCGCTGGCGATCATCAAGGCGGTGACCGGGCTGAGCGCCAGCATGGGCATCGCCACCACCGCGGAAGGCGTCGAGACCCAGGCGCAGCTATCGCGGGTCAAGGCCGAAGGCTGCACCGAGGTGCAGGGCTTCCTCACCGGCCGGCCGATGGCGGCCCGCGACGCGATGGCGTTGCTTCAGGCTCCCTCGCGCGTCATGCAGACCGACGCCGCCTGACGACCTTTTTCCCGAACGAGCCGGGCAATGGGCGAAGATCGTGTTGTAGGGGGCCCTCTCTCGGCTTAACGTCTCTTTCTGCCATCCACATCATTCAAGCAGGCCCGGAGACGCATGAAACCCACCCGGTATTGGCAGGACATGACCACGCGTGACTTCGCGGAGGGCGACACGGCGAGCTGGATCGCCGTCCTTCCGGTTGCCGCGATCGAACAGCACGGGCCACATCTGCCGGTCGCCACCGACACCGCGATTGCCGAGGGCATGATCGCCCGCGCGACCGAGTTGCTGCCGAACGACCTGCCGGTGACCTTCCTGCCCGTCCAGGCGGTCGGCAAGTCGAACGAGCACATCTCCTCGCCAGGTACCCTGACCACGACCTGGGACACCGCGACGAAATTCTGGCTCGACCTTGGCGACAGCGTCCGGCGCGCCGGCGTCGGCAAGCTGATCATCATCAATTCCCACGGCGGCAACGTGCCGATGATTGACATCGTCTGCCGCGAATTGCGCGTCCGCCACGACATGCTCGCCGTCGGCACCGCCTGGTCGCGCTTCGGCCACCCCGAAGGCGCTCTCGCCGCCGAGGAGGCGCTCTACGGCATCCATGGCGGCGACATCGAAACCTCGATCATGCTGCACCTGCGCCCCGATCTGGTGCGGATGGAAAACGCCATCGACTTCCGCTCGGCGCAACTCGATTTCATCGACGAGTTCACGCACCTGCGCGCCCACGGCCCCGTCCAGTTCGGCTGGAAGGCGCAGGATCTCGGCCCCGACGGCACCGTCGGCAATGCCGCCGCGGCCACCGCCGAACGCGGCAAGGCCGTGGTCGACCATCAGGCCCGCGCCTTCGTTGACCTCTGTCGCGATGTCCACGCCTTCAGTCTCGATCGCCTATGGAAGCCCTGACCGCCAGCCCCATCAACGGCCTGCGCGAGGCGCTCAGCGGCATCGCCATGGCCGAGGATCCGGCGACCCTGCGCCTCAAGAGCCGCGACTTCTTCTGGTTTTCGCCCATCCTCAAGCCGCTGCTTGAAGGCCGCGAGGCGGCGCTCGTCGCCATGCCGCGGACCCGCGACGAGGTGATCCGCATCGCCGCGGCGGCAGCCCGCCATCGCGTTCCGGTTACCGTCCGTGGCGGCGGTACCGGCAACTACGGCCAGGCCGTACCGCTCGAAGGCGGCCTGCTTCTCGATCTCTCCGGCCTCGATCGCGTCGTCTGGGCAAGGCCCGGCGTCGGGCGGTTCGAGGCCGGCGCCCGCCTCCTCGAAATCGACCGGGCGCTCCGCGACCAGCCGGAGGCATCCGGCCGCTGGGAACTCCGCTTTCACCCCTCGACCCGCAAGCAGGCGACGATCGGCGGCTTTATCGCCGGTGGCGCCGCCGGGTGCGGCTCCTGCACCTGGGGCCAGATATCCGATCCCGGCGCCGTCCTCGCCGTGCAGGTCGTCACCCTCGAGGAGACGCCGCGCGTCCTCGAGCTACGCGGCAGCGACGTGCTGAAGGTTCTCCACGCCTATGGCGTCAACGGCATCATCACCGAGATCGAGGTGCCGCTGGCGCCGTGGCAGCCCTGGGCGGAGCGGATTCTCGCCTTCCCGACACTGGGCGACGCCGCCCGCTTCGGCTGGGCCCTGGCGGCCGCCGAGGGGATCGCCAAGAAAGAGATCGGCATCTTCGATCGCCGCATCCCGCCGATGCTGAAGCGCGTCGCGCCGCTGATGCCGGGCGGTCAGGCGATGGCGATCGTCATGGTCTCGGAGCCGCAAGCCGCCGCACTTGCCGACTGCGCCGCCGATCACGGCGGCAGCGTCGTCTACGAAAGGGATCCGGAGGAAGCCGAGGGCGCCGCCTTCGACGGCAAGGGGACCATGCCCCCGCTCTACGAATACACCTGGAACCACACGACCCTGCATGCCCTGAAGGTCGAATCGGCCATCACCTACCTGCAGGTCCGCTTTCCCGAAGGCGGCGAACTGGCGCTTGTCGAGGCGATGGAGAAGCGCTTTGGCGACGAACTGCTGCTCCACCTCGAATTCCAGCGACGCTTCGGCCGCGTCTTCGTCTCCAGCCTGCCCCTCCTCCGCTTCCGCTCGCCCGAGCGACTTGGAGAAATCGTGGCCGAGGTCGAGACGATGGGCGGCGCGGTATCGAACCCGCATACCTACGTCCTCGACAATGCCGGCTGGAAGCGCACCGACGCGCCCCAGGCCCGCTTCAAGGCGCTCGCCGATCCCCACGGCCTGATGAATCCCGGCAAGCTGCTGGAACAGACCAGGTAGGAACTGAAGCGTTACGCCGGCCGGGCGATCAGTTGCGCCTTCGCCGGGCGCGGATGGATCATCCACGCCACGAGCAGGACGAACAGCGCCGCGATGCCGCTGCCGATCGCGAACCAGGTCCCGGCGGCGGCCAGGCCGGCGGTCGCCGCCCAGGCCATCGACGACAGCGCCTCGGCGAATGTCGCGACCCGCGACGAGGTCTGGCGACGGCGGAAATGACTGCGCTTCGCCTGTCCCTTGAACAGGAGCTGGATCGTCGTCGACGCGGTCGCCGCGATGGCGATGGCGACGGCCGTCACCAGCGCCGCCCAGGGCGCCGACAGGGCAAGCAGGATGACCAGCGGCGACGAGACGACGGCGATCGCGCCGAGCACCGCCTCGACCTTGGCGCGGATGATCATGCGCGTCGGCACCGGCGCGGTGGCGATCAGGTCGGGCGCGTCCTCGCCGGATACCGCGAGCCATGCGAGCCCGCCGGCAAGTTGACCGGCCGCCACCACGAGTACCGGCACGATGACGATGATCGTGTCGCCGTCCTCGCCGAACTTGCGCCACAGCAGCAGCGCCGGCGGCAGCAGGTAGAGGAGCTGCATCAGTGTCTGGGAGATCAGCCATGGATCGCGCAGGAGCAGGGTCCATTCCTTGCGGCGCAGCACCTGCATTGCCGACAGCGCGCGGAACTTGCGCTGTTTCGCCTGGGCCCGCATCCGCAGTTCCGTCACCCCCGCGGTGGCGATCGCATAATCGGCGAAGCGGGTGGCGAAGAGCGCGATCGCCCCGGCCAGCACGAGCGCCGCGAGGGCGAGCATGGGGATCAGGGCGTCGACATCGCCGGTCAGCGCCCGCGCCGGCAGCCAGACGATGCTTTCGACCGGCGGCAGCAACTCGGCGAATTTTTCCGACTGCAGGATGGCAAAGCGCGAGATCGTGCCGTTGGTCAGGATCGCCGCGGCCTGCAGGCCGATGACGAAGGTGGCGCCGACGATCGCCGCGACCACCTGCGCCACGAAGCGCGCCCGGCGCGGCCCGATGACATGGAAGAGCAGGATGCTGATGCCGACGGCGAAGGCGGTGGCGAAGCAGGCGGCGACGCCGGCCATGCCATAGGCGGTCAGCCATCGCGCCCCGCCCTTGATCACCAGGATGTTGATGAAGGGGCCGGCCAGCAGCACCGCCATCGCAAAGGTGGTGAAGGCGATCGCCATGATGCGGATCGAGAAGACCTTCGGCGCGACGGCGGGCGAGGTGAGGATCAGGTCGAGGTCGGCGCGGGCATAGAAGGCACGGGTCACTGCCTCCAGCGCCTGCGAGATCATCAGCGACGACGCCAGGATGCCGATCGCCGTGGCGTAGACCAGCACGTCGCGCTCGGGGTCGATGCCGACATTGGCCAGGCTGCCGACCACGTAATTCGCCAACCCATGCATCAGCCCGGCGAAGATCAGGAAGCCGATGACGATGCCGAAGGTCCGGCGGCGCCGGCCGGCGGTGATCATCGAGATGAAGTCGCGCCAGGCCAGCCGCACCTCGTGGTGGGCGAACCAGAGAACCGTGCCGGGCTGGCTCATGCCGCCGCGCTCGTCTCTTCGGTGATGTCGAGGAAGATGTCCTCGAGGCTGGATTCGCCGCGACCCGCCTTGAGCCGCAACTCGGCCAGCGTCCCCTCGGCGATCAGCCGGCCGTGGGCAATGACGCCGATCCGCTCGGCCATCCGCTCGGCCACTTCGAGGATATGGGTGGTCATGATCACGGTCGCGCCGTTCCGCACCCGCTCGGCCAGCACGTCCTTCACCAGCCGCGCCGACCGCGCGTCGAGGCCGGTCAGCGGCTCGTCCAGGATGATCAGCCGCGGCTCATGCACCAGCGCCCCGGCAAGGGCGACCTTCTGGCGCATGCCCTTGGAAAATCCCTCGCAGCGATCCTGTGCATGCGGCCCGAGCCCGAGCCACGAGCAAAGCTCCAGCGCTCGGGCTTCCGCCGTCGATGTCTCGATTCCCCATAGCCCGGCGACGAATTCGAGATACTCGATCGGCGTCAGCTTGTCGTAGATCATCGGCTCGTCGGAGACCCAAGCGGTCATCCGCTTCGCTGCAACCGGGTCGGCCAGCGCATCGACGCCGAAGATCGAGATCGCCCCGGCGTCCGGCTTCAGGAGCCCCGCCACCATGCGCAGGGTCGTCGTCTTGCCGGCGCCGTTCGGCCCGAGCAGCGAATAGAATTCGCCGCCATGGATCGTCAGGTCGAGTTCGTCGACCGCCGGACGATCGTAGCATTTGGTCAGGCCCTGGACGCTGAGCGCGGATGTGATCGGGGTCATGGCTACCGGTGTGATGGAGGAGTAATCTCCGCCACCACTATCGCACCGATGGTTTCAGCCAGGTGAATCCAAAAGGGCAAATATCCGCCGTTTCAGGAACGCCGGCCGACGCGCCGCTGCCGCCGGAACACCATGCGCTTCATCTGCGCGAAGGCGCCGCGCGCTTCGCCTGGCGCCTGCGCGACGAGGGCGTCACCCTCACCGCATCCGGTCTCGAATGGACGGCCGACGGCATCCGCCGCAACCTTGCCTACACGGAGATTGTCGAGATTCGCCTCCAGACCGGCCATATCCCCCGATCCGGCGACTTCGGCGCGTGCGCGATAAAATTCCGCAACGGCGTCCTGCTGACCGTCAACAGCCTCAACAGCTGGGGGACGCCGGACGACGAACGCGTCGGTCCCTACATCGTCTTCGTCGAGGACCTTCACGCCCGTCTCGGGCAGGAAGACCGCGGGCGCATCCGCTTCCTTGCCGGCAATACCGATGGCCGCTACCGCTTCGGCGTCTTCGCCGCGGTTCTCGCCGGCGCCTTCTTCGTCGTGCTGCCGCTGGTTCTCGTCTTCGTCACCGGCGAGGGCGAGGCGCTGTTCCTGACCCTGGCAGGCGTCTTCTTCGTCTATCCGGTGATCCGCGTCATCCGCAAGAACGAGCCGCGCAGCTACAATCCGCAGCGGCTGGACGACGATTTGTTTCCGTGATCGGAGGCGGGCTGGCCCGCCTCCCGAGCGCAGCGCTAGAGCGCGAAGCCGCCGTCGGAGAGGAAGACCTGGCCGGTGGAGTAGCTCGACTCGTCGCTGGCGAGGTAGAGCGCCAGCCCGGCGATCTCCTCGGCGGTGCCGAGGCGGCCCATCGGCTGGCGGTCGATGAAAGCCTGACGGATTTCCTCGACCGGCTTGCCGGTTTCCTTCGCCAGCGTCTCGATCCGTCCGTCGAGCGACGGCGACTGGATCGTGCCGGGGCAGATCGCATTGGCGCGGATGCCCTGGCGGATGAAGTCGGCGGCGACCGACTTTGTCAGGCCGATCACGGCCGCCTTCGAGGCGCCGTAGACGTAGCGGTTCGGGATGCCGCGCACCGAGGAGGCGCCGGAGGAAATGTTGACGATCGAGCCCTTGCCGCGCTCCAGCATGCCGGGCAGGAAGGCGCGGATGGTGCGGTGCATCGCCTTGGCGTTGATGTCGAAGGAGAAATCCCAGTCTTCGTCCGAGGTGGTCAGCACCGTGCCATGGTGAACGAAACCCGCGCAATTGTAGAGGACGTCGATCGGCCCGATATCGGCGGCCAGCGCGTCGACGGCAGCGGTGTCCCGGACATCGAGCTTGGCCGTGCGGGCAATGCCGTGATCGCCGAGATCGGCCATCAGATCGAGGTTGATGTCGGTGGCGATCACTTCGGCGCCCTCGGCGGCGAAGAGCAGCGCGGTCGCCCGGCCGATGCCGGCGCCCGACGCGGTGAGAAACGCCCGCTTTCCCTTGAGACGGTCCATAACAAATCCCCCTGTCGTTCTTGCCTGCTGAAAAATTGCGCGGACCATGGTGCAGCGACCCGGCCCCGGTCAAGGGGCGAACCGCCTCACCCGCCTTTTGTCTCGAGCATCCAGTTGAGCGTGGTGCGCCAGTCGACCATTCGCCAGGACAACCCGTGGGTGCCGGCGCTGAAAAGCACATAACGGATCGGGTAGTCCGGCACGGCCTTCTTCAGCGCGATGAAGAGGTCGCGCTGCCCTTTCCAGCCGACTCGCGTATCCTCGCGGCTGCCGGTGATCAGGATCGGAATCCGCTCGGCAGGCGGAAGCGCGGCGGCGAAGCGGATGTCGTCGCCGTCCATCACCGGATCGAGCAGCAGCACCCCGCCAAGCAGCGGCCGCACCGAGTCGTCGCGGATCAGCCGCCAGCAGAGCGAGGCTCCCATCGAGCCGCAGGCGAGGAAGACGGGCGCACCCGGCGACATCACGGAGCCGAAGTTGATGAGGTCGCGCATCTCTTCTGCGCCGCCGGTGCGGAAATTCGAGAAGCTCGGGGACAGGTAGACGCCGTCATTCCGCATCATCAGGTTCTTGATGCGGTTGAAATTGCCGCCGTGGATCCAGTCGTCGACGCCGGTGTCCCGGCCGCTCCCGAGCCCGTGGACAAAGACGACGATGGCCTTTGCGCCGCCATCGACCTTTCCGACCGCGTAGTAGCTGATCGTCTTGCGGCCAAACTTCACCGTGCGGTCGGCGGTGACGGCGTCGGTGTCGAGCGAGACATAGTCCTGCTTGACCCTTTCGCCCCGCACCGCGTCCCGCGCGTCGAGATCGCGCGGCCGGTCATACTCGACCTCGAGATAGTCGCCATCGAACTGCGAATCGAGAATGCGCGGATAGGCAAAGAGCTCGTCCTTGTAGGGCGCCAGCTGATACGGCGCAGACGATGCAGGCGCGCTCAAGTACAGAGTCGAGATCACCAGCAAGGCGAACAGTCGCCACATGTCCCGCCGCCAATGTCGAACGGCTCGCCAACCCTCCCCTTGTGGGAGGGTCAAAACCGCGAAGCGGTTTTGGGGAGGGGTCGTCCCCTCTGGTCCAGTTCCGATCGGCGTCACGTCTGGTCGCCCGCGGCCGCCAACGGCCGCTTCTGCCTGCCCGCGGCGTCGAAATTCGCCGGGTCGAGCCATGCCTCGAAGGCGGCCTTGCGCGCCGGCCATTCGCTGTCGAGCATCGAGAACCATGCCGTATCCCGGTTGCGTCCCTTGACGATCATATGCTGCCGGAAGATGCCCTCGAAGGTAAAGCCCAGCCGCAGCGCCGCGCGCCGCGACGGGGCGTTGAGCGCGTTGCATTTCCATTCGTAGCGGCGATAGCCGAGCGTCTCGAACACATGCCGCGCCACAAGATACTGCGCCTCGGTCGCCTTCGGCGTCCGTTGCAGGCGGCGCGAATAGACGATGCTGCCCATCTCGATCGCCCGCATTGCCGGGCGGATTTCCATCAGCGTGACGATGCCCTCCGCCGCGCCGCTGGCGAAGTCGCACACCGCATAGGCATGCGGATCGAGCCGAACCGCCGACTCGTCGAGCCAATTGGCGAAGACCTTGCCGTCGGCGAACGGTCCGTTGGCCATGTAGGTCCACAGCCCGTCGTCGCCCTTCATCGCCTGCCACAGCGCGTCGCCATGACGCGCCGGGTCGAGCTTCTCGATCCGGCAGTAGCGTCCGGCAAGCCCGGTCGCATCCGGCCGCGCGGCCGGCGTTGCATCGACCACCGACCCGACCGGCTGCAATGGATCCCCGTCCCGGCTCATGCCTGTCCTCCCTCTTCCGCGTCGCGCGCGAAAAGATCGTTGAGCGGCCCACCGGACGCCGCGCCGGCAAAGGCGTCGAACCGCCCCTCCGCAAGGTCGTCCGTCGCGGCGATGACCCCGGTCCATGCCATCCGCGCCAGCAGTCCGCCGACGCTGATCCGCCGCACGCCGAGTCCGGCGAGGTCCGCGACGGTCAGCCCGTCGAGATTTCGGGCGAGCACGTTGACCGGCTTCGGTGCGACCGCCTGAACGATCGCCGCGATGTCGGCGCGGGTGGTCGGTCCCGGCGCATAGAGACAGTCGGCGCCCGCCTCGGCGAAGGCGATGAGCCGGCGGATCGCTTCGGCCAGCGGCGCGTCGTGGCCGGTCAGGTAGCACTCGGCCCGCGCCGTCAGCAACACGTCCGCGCCCGAGGAATCGATCGCCGCCCGCGCCGCCGCGACGCGCGCCACCGCATGGTCGAATGCGTAAAGCGGGTTGGCCGGATCGCCCGTGGCATCCTCGATCGACAGGCCCGCGACCCCGGTCGCGACACACCGCGCGACATTGGCCGCGACATCGTCCGGCGTCGCCCCGTAGCCGTCCATGAAGTCGGCGTTGACCGGCACATCGGCCGCCCGGACGATCGCCGCAATGTGCTCGAGCATTGTGTCCAGCGGTACGTCACCATCGGCATGGCCGAGGCTCCACCCCGCGCCGGAACTCGTCGTCGCCAGCGCCTTGAAGCCGCGCGACTGCAGGTAGCGCGCGCTGCCGATATCGAAGGGATTGGGGATGACGAAGCAGCCGCCCTCATGCAGGGCACGAAAGACCCGTCGTTTCCCGG
This sequence comes from Bauldia litoralis, assembly GCF_900104485.1. Taxonomy (GTDB): domain Bacteria; phylum Pseudomonadota; class Alphaproteobacteria; order Rhizobiales; family Kaistiaceae; genus Bauldia; species Bauldia litoralis. The sequence goes on from NZ_FMXQ01000001.1 coordinate 720,663, forward strand.
CCGTGTCTGGCATGGCGTTCCTGTCGGTTCCACGGCAGGTGATGCCGTTTGATTTCGGCGGATTTATGCGCCAAGAGTTGCGCCCGATTCAACGATAACAGGCCGGGAGGCTGCGTCCATGCTGCATACGATTCCGGGCTTCGACCGGATTGGCGAGGAGAATGCCTTCGCCGTTCTTGCCCGCGCCACCGATCTGGCCAGCCAGGGCCGCGACATCATCAACCTCGGCATCGGCCAGCCCGATTTCCGCACGCCCGACCATATCGTCGAGGCGGCGGTCAAGGCGCTGCATGACGGCCATCATGGCTACACTCCGGCCAACGGCATCCGGCCGCTGCGTGAAGCCGTCGCCGCCGACACCCTCCGCCGCACCGGCGTCGAGGTCTCGCCCGACCGGGTGATGATCGTCCCCGGCGGCAAGGTGACGATGTTCTCCGCCATCCTGATGTTTGGCGAGCCCGGCGCCGATATCCTCTATCCCGATCCCGGCTTCCCGATCTATCGCTCGATGATCGAGTTCACCGGCGCCAATCCGATCCCGATCCCGATCCGCGAGGAAAACGGCTTTGCCTTCTCGGCCGAAGAGACGCTCGCGCTGGTCACGCCGCAAACCCGGCTGATCATCCTCAACTCGCCGGCCAACCCGACCGGCGGCGTCACGCCGAAGGTCGAGATCGACAAGCTGGTCGCCGGCCTCGCCGACTGGCCGGACGTCGCCATCCTCTCCGATGAGATCTATGGCCAGATGACCTATGACGGTCTCGACCATGTCTCGCTCCTCACCTATCCGGAAATCCGCGACCGGCTGATCCTGCTCGACGGCTGGTCGAAGACCTACGCGATGACCGGCTGGCGCATGGGCTGGTCGATCTGGCCGGACGCGCTCTACGACAACATGCGCAAGCTGGCGGTCAACGCCTGGTCCTGCGTCAACGCCCCGTCGCAATTCGCCGGGCTGGCGGCGCTCACCGGCCCGCAGGATTCGGTCGGCGCGATGGTCGCCGAATTCGACAAGCGCCGGCAGATCGTCGTCGAGGAATTGAACAAGCTCCCCGGCGTCTCCTGCATCGTCCCCAAGGGCGCCTTCTACGCCTTCCCGAACATCAGGCAGACCGGCTTCAAGGCCAAGGCGCTGGCAAAGACCATGCTGGAGGACGAGGGCGTCGCCATCATCGGCGGCCCGGATTTCGGCATCCTCGGCGAGGGCTATGTCCGCGTCTCCTACGCCAACTCCGCCGAGAACATCCAGCGCGCCATGACCCGGATGGCCGACTTCCTCGCCCGTCACCACAACAAGGCGGCGGAGTAGGCAGCCGACACCGCCAGGCTCCCCTGACGATCAGGACGCGGCGATTCCAGCTGGCATGTTTCGTCGTAGCGCGTCCAGGATCGCGTCGGCCATCCGCTGAGACGAACGGCGGTCGGGATCGACGTGCAGGTGGTGGTCGAGAAACGCCGTCGATGCGTCCGGCGCCCCGCGACAAGCGTCGGCCACAAGAGCGCGAAGCTCGTCGGGGCTCCGCGCGATGCGGAAGGCACCCATCGGGTCCGCGAATTCGCAGAGCTCTTCGCCGGGCCTGGGAAAGAGGACCACCGGCGTGCCGATGGCGAGTGCCTGGTGCACCGTCATCGATGGCCGCGATATCAGGAGCCGTGCCTTGCGCAAAAGCCGCCCGATCGGCTTGTTCGAGGGAACCGCGTCCGGCGGAACACCCACCGCGGCCGGATGCGCTGACAGGACGACTCGCCCCTTGCCGCGACAGGCGCTCAGGACCTGGGGGAACCAGGACCCGGCTCCCTCTTCCGCGCGCTCCGGCGGTGCGTTCTTGTAGTTGACAAGGATCGGCCCCTTCCGCCGGGCCGGTCGCCGCTTCGCGAGACGCTTCTCCAGAACCGGCGAGCCGACGACATGGACGGGAACATCGAACGCCGCCTTTGCCGTCGGCGCCCAGACAAGCATCTCGTCGACCTGACGGTACCTGTCGGGCAATGCGAACCGCGGCGCCTCGACCACCCCGATCACCCTGACACCGGCGCCTTTCAGTCTGCCGATTGCATCGACGAGCATGGGTGGCCCCCAGTCGGCCGCGAGAACGATAATGTCGCCGGGGCGGGCCGCCGCCTCCATCGCTGCGACGTCGATCCATGAACGACCGATCCCGTCCAATACGTCGATCGCTCGCGGGTGAACCGCGACCAGGCTGACCGGGTGGCCCGCCCGCTCCACAAGTCTGATGGTCGCGCGCAGGATCTCCAGATGGGTTTCGCTGTGAACGACGAAGAACAGTCGCCCCGTCCGCAACCCTTGTCTTCCCACAACCGTCGATTCATTGCCCGATGTCATGGGTCGATCAGGTAGCGCGCGACGATCGATGGTCGCGGCTTCGTCTCGATCAGCGCTTTGACGATCTCGAAGTCGTCACGATCATTGATGTCGAGCCCGGTGATCTTGTTCTCGACGATCGCGCGGATGCGCTGCCCCATGTAGGCCGCCCCTCGCTCCAGCCAGAGATTATGGCGCAGGACATCGAGATTGAACGGGCTGAAGACGTCCTGAAACTCGCTCCGCCGCATCACCGAACGACCGCGATCCCAGGACTCGAGCAGCGGTTCCAGCCACCCGTCGCGGTTGATCACGCACACGCGGGCGTCCGACTGGCTGACAATACGGACCGAGTCGATCTCCGGTGAGGTCCTGAGGTGATCCAGCGCGGCGTGAACGCTGTCGACGCTGCGGAACGGGTTCGTCGGCTTCAACCTGATCCAGATGTCCGGCATCGGGATCCCATGGCGCGGCAGGTTCTCCGCGAGATCGGCGAGAATATCCTCCTCCATCGCCGTATCCCCGCTTGCCCGCGCTCCGCGCAGATAAGGACAGTCGGCGCCGTAGCGGCGAGCAATCTCCGCATAACGCTCAGAGTCGGTGCTGACGATGACGCGATCGATGTTGAGCGCGCGGCCGAAGGCGATGGCATAGGCAAGCAGTGGATGACCGCCGATCGGCAGGATGTTCTTGTCGGGCAGCCCCTTCGATCCGGCGCGCGCAGGCACAAAAGCATAGGTCAGCATCGGCGAGTCCCGGGAGCCTTGAGGCAGGAGCCACACTAGCATGCCGGCCAGGGGCCGGCATCAGGACGCTATGCCGGTAGAACTGCAAGGACCGGCTTCTACCTCATTCCGCCTGCGGCGGCTGCGGCGGCAGGTCGTCCGGCGCAATGACCGGCGTCTCGCCGCTCTCCGGTGGCGCGATGGTGATGTCGTCGTCGCCCGCAGGCTCGGGGGTCAGCACGCCGTCGCAAGGATCCAGCATGTCGCTCAGAGTCGGATCGTCCGTCGGGTCGAGCGGCGTCTCGTCCGGCGTCACAAGCCCGTCGCCTGGTTGCGGCGCGACGACGCAGTCCTCCGGCCCGGCCATTGGCTCGTCGTCGGCAAGCGCCGTTAGCGGCGAAGCGACGAACGCCAAGGCGGCGATCGCCGGTATGAGAATGCTTGGGAACGTCATGGCGATTTCCGTTTGTCGGTTTCAGGCGCCGCCTCAATGTATCAAGGAGCGCCGGCCGCATTCGTTCCCGCCAGGGGGCGGAAACGCACTCCGCCATGGCGGCCGATCACGCCGCGTTGGCGTCCCATGGATCACCACCGATACACGTCATCGTGACATAGCCGGCGAAAGCCATGCGGCGTCGCCGGCAGGCGCCAGTGATCCGTCCGCGCCTTTGCTGCGAAGCCGAGCAATCCCGCCACCCCGCGAACGCGTCGGCTGGCCACCGCAAAAGTTTCAGGATTCCACCCATCATTTTTGTGATGGATGAAGTCATCTTTTTGCGCATTCCGGTTCCCGTTACCGACCCCATCTCCTCGCTGCACCGACAAACTCGTCGGCTAACTTTCGCAACGGAGAACGACAATGAAGACCCTGATCATCGCAGCCACCGCCAGTGCCGCACTCCTCATGGGCGCCAGCGCCGGCTTCGCCTCCACCAGCCCGGCCCAAAGCCTGACCGTCGACCACGTCGCCGGCTACTCGCAGCTTGCCGCCGCCGGTACAGCCAACGAGCAGTTCCGCTGCCTCGACGCTCAGAACAGCACCGACGCGCAGATCAACCCCAACCTCTCCTTCTGCTGACGCCGCTGCCTGACAGGCAAGTCCGCCTGTCACTTCTGACAACCACAACGCCACTAAAGGAAATCACATCATGAAAAACCTGATCATCGCAGCCACCGCCAGTGCCGCTCTCCTCATGGGCGCCAGTGCCGGCTTCGCTTCCACCAGCCCGGCCCAGAGCCTGACCGTCGACCATGTCGCCGGCTACTCGCAGCTTGCCGCCGCCGGTACCGCCAACGAGCAGTTCCGCTGCCTCGACGCTCAGAACAGCACTGACGCGCAGATCAATCCCAACCGCACCTTCTGCTAACGCCGCTGCCTGACAGGCAAGTCCGCCTGTCATTCATCGACAAGCAAGAACGCCTACAAAAGGAACTCACATCATGAAGACCCTGATCATCGCAGCCGCCACGGGCGCCGCTCTCCTGATGGGCGCCAGCTCGGGCTTCGCTTCCACCGCCCCGGCCCTGACCATCGACAACGTCGCCGGCTACACGCAGCTCGCCGCCGACTCCAACAACGACCGCTTCCGTTGTCTGGAAGCTCAGAACAGCACCGACGCGCAGATCAATCCGAATCTCTCCTACTGCGTCAGCTGATGGACGATCGAGACCGGGCGCGTCGCAGCGTCGCGCCCGGTCCGAACACGAAAATCCCCGCGTGATCCTTCCTCAAAGGGGATTGATCACGCAGGGATTTTTTCTTGCCTCGTTACCAGGACAGTCGCCGCGCCGACAGGTATTCGCCGGCTGACAGTCAGACGCTTTCGACCATCTCCTCGCCGCACCCGACACAGTCCTGCAGCTCCTTGCGCAGGTGGTCGATGAGCCAGCGCCCGGCGCGACCGGGCGGGCGTCCCCGGACATAGACGATATGGATAGCCAGGTCAGGTCCGGACTGCTCCTTGAGGTCCAGCACCTTCAGCCGTCCCGACGCGATGTGCTCCCGCACCATGTGGGTCGGCATGCGGCGACACCAACCAAAGCCGGCAAGCAGGAATTCGAGCCGCGTCGTCAGGTCGGCGAACCGCCACTTGCGATGACTGACGATGCCGCCGCTGAGACCGTCCGCGATCGAGGTGCGATCGGTCAGGACCAGTTGCACCTCGCGCTCCAGGACGTCGCGACCGAGCGGCCCTTCGATCGCCGCAAGCGGGTGATCGGCGGCGACCACCGCCACGGTCGGAATCCGGACCAGATATTCCATGTCGCGGTTGTCGGCCACGTCGCCGAAGGGAACATAGAGCGCCAGCCGCGCGGTTCCGTCGCGCAACCGCTGTTCGGCATCGCTCAAGCCCTCGGTGTAGAGCGTCACCGGCAGGTCGGGGAATTGCCGCGCCAGGTCCTTGAGGCTGCCGGCCAGCACCTCGACCGGAAAGATCGCATCGACCGCCAGGGTCAGTTCCGGCTCGATGTCGGAGTTGATGCTCTCGGCCCGGGCCTTGAGCGCCCCGGCCCCTTCGATCAAGCGCCGCGCGTCGGCCAGAATGACCCGTCCCGCGTCATTCAGTGTCGGGATCTTGCCGGCACGATCGAAAATCGCGGTGCCGAGAGCGGTTTCCAGCGTTCGCATCGATTGGCTGATGGCGGACTGGACCCGCCCCAACTGGCGGGCGGCTGCGGAGAAGCTGCCGGTATCGGCAACGACGGCGAGAATCCTCAATTGATCGAGGGTCAATGGGTCGAGCAAGGGACTGTGAACCTGACTGATGAATACCCTCACTATTTGGCTCATTCCGCCCGCGCTTCAAGCGACCAAATAAGTCACAGTTTTTGATTGCTGACAGAACCAGGACACACAATCGTGAAAGCTTCGGTGATCGCGGCCATAAGCACGGCCGCCATCCTTTTTGGCGTCGCTTCGGCGGCCGCGGGCGACGGTCCGCTGATCGGCCGATCCGGCGGTATCTGGGGCGCAGGCACACCCGATATCCGGCTCCTGACGCCAACCGGCTATGAGTCGCGTGAGAACAGCTCCCAGTTCCGTTGCACGCCGTCGAGGGCGCCGGCCGGCGCCTCCAGTGATGGCCCGGAAATCGTCAGGGTCTGCGCGCCGGGCAACCGGTGACAACCCGCCGCCACGCTCAGGCTTCGTTGGTTGAATCCGGCTCGGCCGGCGTCCCGGCCGGCAGCGATATCCATCCTGCCACCGCCGCCAGCAGCGCCCACGCCGCGACCATGATCATGCCGGTCCGGTAGCCGTTGAGAAACGCCGCCTCGGCGCCGGCGCGCAATGCGTCGTCGACCGCCGGCAACAGGCCGAAGCGCGGCGCGCCATCCGGCGCGGTCGTGCGATAGACGAGGCTCGCCAGCGCCCCGACGACAGCGACAGCGATGACCCCGGTCAACCGGCTCGCGGCATTGTTGACGCCGGACGCAGCGCCCGACTTGCCTTCTTCCGCCGCGTTCATCACCGCCGTGGTGAGCGGCGAGACGACGATCGCCATGCCGAGCGACAGCACCAGCAGCGGGACCAGCACCCCGATCCAGAAATTCGCCAGCCCGAGCGCCAGCCCGGCACAGGCGGCCGCGACCAGCAGTGGCCCGACGGTGAGAAACAGGCGCGGCCCATGGCGATCGGCGAGCGCCCCCATCGGCCGCGACAGGAAGCCGATGATCAGCCCCAGCGGCAGGAAGGCGAGCCCGGCATCGGCGACGCTCATCCCGCGCATCACCAGGAGGTCGAAGGGCAGCAGGAACAGCGAACCGCTGAGCGCGCCGTAGAGCAGCACCGTGACGATGTTGCCGCCGGTAAACACCCGGGAGCGGAACAGGCTCGGCGGCATCACCGGGTTAACCGCCCGCCGCTCGATGGCGACGAAGGCGGCGATCAGCGCCAGGCCGACGACGATCGCGGCCAGCGCCGGCAGCAGCGAACCATCCGTCTCGCCAAGCCCGATTAGCCCGTAGGTGATGGCGCCGAAGCCGAGCGTCGCGGTGGTCGCGCCCTGCCAGTCGACCGGACCATGCGCCGTCTCGTCCCGGCTCTCAGGCACATGCCTGTAGGTCAGCCAGATCGCGATCGCCGCGATCGGCAGGTTGATCCAGAAGGCGACCCGCCATGACAGGAGGTCGATCAGCAGACCGCCGATCGGTGGCCCGAGCGCCGTCGTCATCGCCGAGGCCGCCGCCCAGGTACCGATCGCCCGGCCGCGGCTTTCCTTCGGGAAATTGGCGGTGATCAGCGCCAGGCTTTGCGGGACGAGCAGCGCCGCACCGATCCCCTGCCCGATGCGCGCGGCAATCAGCAGGTCGACGGTCGGCGCCAGGGCGCAGGCCACCGACGCGACAGTGAACAGGACGATGCCGATCAGGAAGATGCGGCGCCGGCCAACGCGGTCGCCCAGCCCGCCACCGACCAGCATCAGCGCGCCGAGCATCAGCAGGTAGCCGTTCAGCACCCACTGCATGTCCGCGATATCGGCATTGAGCCCGCGCTGGATCGTCGGCACAGCGATGTTGACCACCGTGCCGTCGATGAAGGCCATCGAAGAAGCGAGGATCGTCGCCGCCAGGACGAACGGCCGGGACGCCCGCGGGCAGGCCGACGCCTCGGGACCGGGCGCAACACTGCGGAGCGCACCGCGTCCTTCCGGAAACAATGGTCTGTGCGTCGCCATGCTCTTCCCCGGCCTGAACGGAAGGGGAGAATAGCGCCTGCGACCGGCAGGACCAGCCCGGCCGCTCGATCGCGGCCGGGAGCAGGCGTCAGGCCGCCTTGGCCACGGCTTCCTTGCCCCGCGCTGCCTTGAGCGCACTCGTCCACCAGATCAGCTGGTCGAGCATGGTATCGGCGGTTTTCTGGACGGGCGCGAACAATGCCGGGTCGACCGGGGCTTCCAGCTTCATCATCGACAGGTAGACGTCGATCGGCAGGTGGACCGCATGCTTCACCGGTCCCATCTGCAATTCGATGGCGATCAGGCGCATATGCTCGACGGACCGCGCCCCGCCGACGCTGCCATAGCCGACGAAGCCGATCGCCTTCTGGGCCCACTGATTATAGACCCAGTCAAACGCGTTCTTCATTTCGCCGCCGGCGCTGCGGTTGTATTCCGGCGCGACGACAATGAACCCGTCCTGGGCATCGATCTTTTTCGTCCAGCGCGCCACCACCTCGTTCTCGTAAGGCTCGGTGATGTAGCCGGGCGATACCGGCTGGTCGAAGAACGGCATCGGATAGTCGCGGAGATCGAGGAATTCCGCCCTGACCTCCTTGCGCTTCCCGAGTTCGTCAAAAATCCAGCGCGCCGGCTTCTCTCCGAAACGGCCTTCGCGTGTGCTGCCGAGAATGACGGCGATATTCAGCATTGCACCATGTCTCCGGTCCTGCGTGGCGACCCGGCGACGGGAGGGCCGCAGGGTCAGTACCGGTCAATGTCCTTCCGTCAGGACCTCGGGCAAAGTGCTCAAATTCTGATCCATACCATCTGTCTGGCTGATGGGTTTCGTCGCAAGCCCGTGTCCGACGCATTGCGGAATCCGCCGGCGGATGCGGTCCATCAACCATCGCCCCGCGCGTCCCGGCGGCCGCCCGCGCTCATGCACGATGTGGATCGCGAAGTCGGCCGAGCTCTTCTCCTTGAGGTCGAGCACCTTCAACCGCCCGGCGGCGATATGGTCGCGCACCATGTGGGTCGGCATGTGGCACCAGCCGAAGCCGGCGAGCAGGAAGTCGAGCCGTGTCGTCAGGTCGGCGAACCGCCACGTTCGGTGGCTGACGATGCCACCGGAAATCCCGTCCGAGACCGACGTCCGGTCGGTGAGCACGAGCTGGACCGCCGCCTCGAGTTCGTCGCGGCCGATCGGGCCGTCAATCGCCGCCAGGGGATGGTCGCTGGCGACCACCGGCGACGTCGGTATGCTGACCAGATACTCCATCTCCCGGTTCTCGCCGATATTGGCGAACGGCACATAAAGCGCCAGGCGCGCCGCCCCGTCGCGAAGCCGCTGCTCCGCGCCACCCAGTCCCTCCGTGAAGAGCGTCACCGGCAGGTTGGGGAATTCGGCGGCGAGATCCCTGAGGCTGTCGGTCAACACCACGATCGGGAAGATCGCGTCGACCGCCAGGGTCAGCTCCGCCTCCATGTCCTGGACGATGCTCTCGGCCCGCGCCTTGAGCGTCGTTGCCCCGTCGAGCAGCCGCCGCGCGTCGGCAAGGATCACCCGGCCGGCGTCGTTGAGCTTCGGCACCTTGCCGCTGCGGTCGAAGAGCGGTGTCCCCAGCGACGTTTCAAGCGACTGGATCGACTGGCTGATTGCCGACTGGACGCGGCCGAGCTTGCGTGCCGCGGCAGAGAAGCTGCCGGCCTCGGCGACGGCGACGAGGCTGCGAAGTTGGTCGAGGGTCAGGGAATCAAGCATGTTCTATCTTCTCAACTGATGGATAAGAGCAGTATTTGGCTAGTTCCATCGATGGTTCAAGAGCCCCACCTTCCAGAAAAGGAAGGGCGGCGGGGCCGCTCCCTGAAAAAGCATGAGGGGACCTATGAACCAGGTTGTGAACTTCAAGAATTTCGATGGCGCGCATCCGCTGCCGGCCAAGCTCGATGCCGAGGCGCTCGACCGCTTGTTCCGCGAGGCGCGGACCCACAACGCCTTCCTCGATACGCCGGTGCCGCACGCCCTGCTCGAGGAGGCGGTCGAACTGGCCAAGATGGGCCCGACGGCGGTCAACACGTCGCCGCTTCGCATCGTCTTCGTCGAGACCGACGAGGGCAAGGCGCTGCTTGAGCCAAGCCTGGCCGAGGGCAACCTCGCCAAGACCATGGCCGCGCCGGTGACCGCCATCGTCGGCTTCGACATGGCCTTCTACGACAAGCTGCCGAAGCTCTTTCCCCATGCCGATGCCCGCGCGTGGTTCGTCGGCAACGACGCCTTCATCGACCTGACGGCGCGGCAGAGCGGCACGCTGCAGGCGGCCTATTTCATCCTGGCCCTGCGCGCCGTCGGCCTCGATGCCGGTCCGATGGGCGGCTTCGACAATGCCAAGGTCGACGAAGCCTTCTTCGCCGGCACGACGGTGAAGTCGAACTTCCTGATCAACATCGGCTACGGCGACGCAGACAAGCTGTATCCCCGCAGTCCGCGCCTCGACTTCGAGGAGATTGCCAGCTTCGCGTGATCAAGCGCGGTGTTTCGCGTCGAGGTGAGTCGTTTGGCAGTTCCACTGCCATCGACCGCCTCTCCCCGGTATCCCCGCTAGTCCCAATCGCCCGAGTTGCAGCTTTTCACGCGGCCCTGTCCGGTCCATCATCTCCCTACTGCAAGCGTTGATCGAGCCTGAACGGGCAAATCGGGTGATCGAGATCGGCGCGGAGCGGAACCGCCCCGGCGGCGCGGCGAAAGCCGAGGAACCGGAATGCCCGGCGGAGTTGCTTTTGACCATGAGCGTCAGCAATGCCGACCGTGATTGAAAGCAGGCCGATGCTCCCGTGAACGGCGGCACAACCGTTCGGCGGGCGTCGCGAGGGACCGCAAGGTCCGGAACGGCGGTGGAAGGGACAGCGCCTCCAGCGATGGAGGCAAGGTTCCGGACACATCAGAACCGGGATGGCCATGACAGCGCGCCTTCGGGCCGCGCAGTCGGAACCGAACCGGCCTGACAGGGAGGCGTCGGCTGGGGAAACCCGGGCGACGCCTTTCTGCCGTTTGCGTCTCCGCAAGCGCGGCCCGGACTCTCGTTGCCCCTTACCCGAGGAAGCTGAGAAAGGGCTGGCCGGCCAGCGCCTGTGCGGTGGTCGCCACCGTCAGCGCCGTCAGCGCAGCGGCACCAAGCCACACCGCGGACCGGCCCCATCGATTGCCTGCGACCAGAAGACCGAGCAGCGGCAGGATCTGCATCGCGTGCATGCCGAAGAAGTGGCCGACCCGAAGGTCGCCGCCCTCCCGCGTCCAGCCGAAGATCGGCACGCCGCCAGCGTCACTTGCCGCCGCCGCCACCCAGTGGCTGCCATTCGCCGAGATCGCGATACCCGCGGCCGTCCCGAGCACGAAGGTCAGCACGAGTCCGAGCACCACCGAAAGCCGGAAGGCCGGCGAGAGGTCGCGGCGAGGATGGCGGATCAGCGCGATCCCGAGGACCAGCGCCATGCTGGTCATGGTCACCGAACCGAGCCCCATCAGCGAGTACATCGCGCCTTCCAGCGCCGTCGTGTCATTGAAGTGCGAATGGACGCCCCGCCCTGCCTGCAGGATCATGTAGGCGATCTCGAACGTCGCCGCGATTGTCGCCGCGACCGCGTAGCCGTTGAGCAGTCGCCCCTTGCGATTCGTTTCCGGCAGATACCCCCAGAGCCACGCCAGCGTCGCCAGGAACAGCCCGATCGACACCTCGAACTTGAGCGGCTTGGTCCAGACATTGATGCCGTTGAGGAGGCGGTCGTCGATCAGGTAGGCGGCGTAGGTCGGCACCATCAGCGCCAGCATCGCCAGTCCGGCACCCCACAGGAGTGGCTGGCGTCGGCGCCCTTCGGCGTCGATGCGGGCAACAAGCGAATGCGGCGGCGTGATGCTGCGGCTGGACGAGAGCGTGATCATCGACATGGCGTCAGGTCTCCAGAGCGAGGCGCGGCGTCCGCGCGAAACGGATGATGAGGAAGAGAAGCAGCCCGACCGGACCGAACAGGAAGGTCAGCGCCAGGCAGGGGATGACGAGGAGATGCGGAATGCCTTCGGCCCGCGCCGTCCGCACCTGCCACGCGCCGACGAAGAGGTCGAAGGCGAGGTAGTGCAGCCAGCCGGCGACCAGCAGCGCGTCGGACTGGAACAGCGTCCGCACGGCCTCGATGCTGGAAAAACCGCCGTCGGCTCCAGCGAAATAGGCGCCGATCAGCGCGGCATAAGCGACGCCGAGCAGCGCCGGGATCAGCAACCCGCTGATACCGTCAACCACCAGCTTGCGCCCGGGAAAGACCACCAGCCCCAGCCACCCGACAAGGGCGACCGGGTTGGCGATTGCAAAGATCGTTTCGAACTGGGACATCCTCCACCTCCATCTTGACGGCGACTAGATGACGGGACCACTACCCGTCGATGTTTACGCTGTCAAGATTTATTCTTGACGCTGTCAGGATCGCGATTATCTTCGCGAACAGGAGTCGGCGGCCAGGGCCAGGCCCGCCGGGAAGAAACAGGACCGAAAGGCAACGCATGGCGACACCACGAACCGACCCCGCCAAGGCCCCCTCAGCGCCGGCAAGGACCGCCGCCGGCTACCATCATGGCGACCTGCGGGCGGCACTCCTCGCCGCCGCCGAGCTGGAGCTGGCCGAGAAGGGCGTCGACGGTTTCACGCTGCGCGGCTGCGCCCGCCGCGCCGGCGTATCGCATGCCGCCCCCGCCCATCATTTCAAGGATGTCCGCGCCCTGCTCACGGCCCTGGCGGCGATCGGCTTCGCGCGGCTGTCGGCCAGCATGGCGGACTGCGCCGAGGGCATCCCGCCCGGCGGCATCGACTACATCGTCGCCATCGGCCGCGGCTATGTCCGTTTCGCCGTCGACAACCCGCACCTCTACAACCTGATCTTCCGCTCCGCCCTGCTCGATTGCGACGATCCCGTCCACGGCGCGGCGGGAGACTCGGCCTTCGCCTATCCGGTGCGCGCGGTCGGCGCCTATCGCGGCTCCGACGACCCGATGTCCGATCCCCAGCTTGCCGTTGAGGTCGTCGGCATCTGGTCGATGGTCCACGGCCTCGCCGGATTGCTCATCGACGGCCAGTTTTCGAAGCACACCGGCAAGACGCAGCAGCAACTCGCCGACGAATTGGCCCCCGCACTCACCCGCCAGTTCATGGAGGGCCCCGCGAAGCGGCCTGACCCTGCAGGCGAGCCGCGCTGCTAGGCGCTCGCCTGGACCAGTCGCGCGAGCCGCGCCGGTCGCGATCCGCCGATCTCGACAATGCGCGGCCCCTGCTCGAGCAGCCCCAGATCGTCGTCGCGGAGAATGCCCGCCAGCCTGGCGTCGACGGCGCGACGCAGTTTCGGGTATTCGATTGTCGCTTTGATTTCGTCGGGCTGCGACAGCGGCAGCCACGCGATCAGGTCGAGCGTCGACAGGGCGGCTTCGATCCGTGCCAGCAGCTTGCCGGATGGCGCCCACTCGACACCCTCCTTCTCGCCAAGCACCTCCAGATAGGCGATGAAATCCAGCGGGCAGCGGTCGAAGATCATGTCGGCTTCGGAGGTACTGCCGAGGATGACGCGGACGCTGTGCTCCAGTTGTTCGGCAAAACTGTCGATCGTCGGCGCGTCGGGGAAAGCCACGCCCTGTTCGGCCAGGTCCCAGTAGGGCTCCTGCGCGTGCTCGTAGTGCCGGTGCGTATCGAGGAAGTCCTCGACCAGCGTCGTCTTGCCGCTGCCATGGGTCCCGGTGACTGCGATCCTGATGGCGTCCTCCCCGACCGGCTTCCCTCCCGGGACTTTCTAACGCCCGACGCTCATCGCGGCTACCGCGTCGTGATCAGTTCCGGCCCCATCAGCGAATAGGGCAGCCAGGTCGAGATCGCCGGCACATAGGTGATCAGGATCAGGAAGAAGAACAGGATCACAACGAACGGCGCCGCCGCCTTCACCACCTCGACCAGGTTCATGCCGGTGATACCGGAGGTGACGAACAGGTTCAGCCCGATCGGCGGCGTCACCATGCCGATCTCCATGTTGACCACCATGATGATGCCGAGGTGGATCGGGTCGACTCCGAGTTCGATGGCGATGGGGAACACCACCGGTGCGACGATCAGCAGGAGGCCCGACGGCTCCATGAACTGGCCGCCAAGCAGCAGCAGCAGGTTGACCGCGATCAGGAAGGTGAACCAGTTGAAGCCGGCGCCGATCATCCATTCGGTGATCACCTGCGGAATGCGTTCCGAGGTCAGCACATGGGCGAAGAGCAGCGCGTTGACGATGATGAACATCAGCATCACCGTCGTCCGCCCGGCTTCGACCAGTACCTTGCGGGTGTCGCCGTGGAAGCAGGCGGGCAGGAAGCGGAGGACGATCAGGGAAGCGTTGCGGAAGGCCGCGGCGCCGAGCGCCTCGCCCTCGTGCCGCCACGGCACCCCCTTCAGCGGCCCCATGTCGCGATAGACGAGCACCGCGATGAGGAAGGCATAGACCGCCGCGACCGCCGCCGCCTCGGTCGGCGTGAAGGCGCCGCCATAGATGCCGCCAAGGATGATGACGATCAGGAACAGGCCCCAGCCGGCGCCGACCGCGGCGTCGAACAATTCGCCGAAGCCGCGCCAGGGCTGCGCAGGCATGTTGCGGATCCGGGCGAAGATGTAGATCGCCACCATCAGCACCAGGCTGGCGACCAGACCCGGGATGACGCCCGCCAGGAACATCCGGCCGACCGAGACATCGGTCGCCGCCGCGTAGACCACCATGACGATCGACGGCGGGATCAGGATGCCGAGCGTCCCGGCATTGGCCACCACCCCGGCGGCGAAGGACTTGCTGTAGCCGACCTCGCGCATCCCCGCGATGGCGATCGTGCCGATCGCCACCACGGTCGCCGGCGACGAACCGGAGAGCGCGGCGAAGAGCATGCAGGAGAAAACCGCCGCCATCGCCAGCCCGCCACGGAAATGGCCGACCGAGGCAACGGCGAAGCGGATGATCCGCCGCGCCACGCCGCCGGTCGCCATGAAGGCCGAGGCCAGCACGAAGAAGGGGATCGCCAGCAGCGTGTAGTTCTGCGACGCGGTGAACAATTGCAGCGCCACCGAGGAGATCGAGTCGTTGGAGAACAGCGCGATCGCCAGCACGCTCGACAGGCCGAGCGACACCGCGATCGGTACGCCGAGGAAGAGAAGCACCAGCACGGCGATGAAGAGGAAGGCGGTCTCCATGCCGCTAACCGCGGGTCTCTGGCTGGTCGGCGTGCCCCGCGTCACCGCCGGGTTCGACTTCATGCGCGGCGATGATCGTCTCGCGCTTGCCGCGAAGGATGGCGACCAGCGCCTGCAGCGACCGGAAGGCGAGAAGCGCCAGGCCGATCGGCAGGATCAGGTAGGCGATCCAGCGATGCACCCGCTCCTGAAGCCCGAAGGCCTCCTGCATCCATATCGGAAAGCGCAGGTCGTCGAGACCGATTCCGATCTTGTGCATCTTCTGCCAGTAGTCGATGGCCCCGCCCCGCGCGTCGATGCCGAAGACCGTCAGCCAGTCTGACGACAGCAGGATCACTGCGTAGAGGAGCGTACAGAGCGCGCCGAACACCGCGGCGGCGCGAAACAGGCGCGAGGGCAGCATCCGGATGAAGACGTCGACGCCGAGATGCGCGCCGACCTTGATGCCGTAGGACATGCCGAACAGGATCAGCCAGGCGAACAGGATCCGGGTGAATTCGAGCGCCCCGGTCCAGCCCGTGTTGAACACGTAGCGGGCGATCACCTGGGTGAAGGCAACGATGGTCATCGCCGCCAGCAGCGCTGCGATGACACTTTCCTCCAGTCGGTCGATCAAACCGCCGACACGTCGCATCCCGGTCCCCCTCGGCATCGCCGTTCCCGGCCGCTTGCCGCGCCCCTGCCGTCAGCCGTCGTCAATGCCGATCGCCCGCGCGGACCCAGGCCGCGCGGACGCTTGGCAACTGCTCAGTTCGACGAACCGTTGGCGGCGACCGCCGCGTCGATCAGGTCCTGGCCGATATCGTCGGTGAATTTCGCCCAGACCGGCTTCATCGCCGCCACCCAGGCTGCCCGCTGCTCGGGGTCCAGTTCACGAATTTCCTCGCCGGTATCGGCGATCCGCTGCCGGTTGCCCGCCTCGATCTCGGCCACGCTGGCATTGGCCTCGGCCGTCACCGCATCGACGATCGCCAGGAATTGCGTCCGCGTGTCGTCGTCGAGCGAGTCGAGAAATTCCTGCGAGGTGACGAGGAGATAGGCGAGGAGCTGGTGGTTGGTCTCGGTGATCCCGTCCTGCACCTCGAAGAATTTCTGGGTGTAGATATTCGACCAGGTGTTCTCCTGTCCGTCGACGACGCCGGTCTGCAGCGCGCCATACACTTCGGAGAAGGCGAGCTTCTGGGCATTGGCGCCCATCGCCCCGATCATCGCCTCGGCGACATCGGAGGTCTGGATGCGGAATTTCAGCCCGTCCGCGTCGGTCGGCAGCAGCAGCGGCTTGCTGGCCGAGAACTGCTTGAGACCGCTCGACCAGTAACCGAGGCCGGTCAGTCCGACATCGTCCATGACGAGCAGCAGGTCCTTGCCCTGGTCGCTGTTGACGAAACGCTCGACCGCGCCAAGGTCCTGGAACAGGAACGGCAGGTCGAACAGCCGGTATTTCAGCGTATAGGCCTCGAACTTCGACAGCGACGGCGCCGCAAGCTGGACATCGCCGAGCAGCAGCGCTTCCATCACCTTGTCGTCGTCATAGAGCGTGGTGTTCGGGTAGACCTCCATGCAGAGGACCCCGTTCATTTCGTCATTGACCCGCGCGGCCAGCTTCTCCGCGGCCTCGCCTTTCGGATGGCCCTTGGCGGCAACGACATGGCTGAACTTGACGACGCGTTCGCCGTCATCGCAATTCGCCGAGGCGGCGGCGCCGCTCCCCAGCAGTCCGGCGGCCGCGACCGCTGCAAGAATTCCCCTCATCGCACGTCCTCCTCCGAGCTTCTTCTTGTCAGACGACCTTACCGGACTCTCGGAATGCGCGAAACGGGATTTCGTTGATCGGAAAACGTCGACCACAAACGACAAACGCCGCCGGGGTGACCGGCGGCGCCTTGTAATGCCTGCCCGCGGCTGCTGGAAGCCGCGCGCGAAACGGTCTCGCTTAGACGAGCTCGAGCTTGACGGCCTTGGGGCCCTTGCCCATACGGTCCGGCTCGACCTCGAAGGTCACCTGCTGGCCATCGGCGAGATGGCTGATGCCCGAAGCTTCGAGCGCGGTAACATGAACGAACACGTCCTTCGACCCACCTTCCGGAGTGATGAAGCCGAAACCTTTGGACGAATTGAAGAACTTCACGGTGCCAGTCTGGCGCATTCTGGGATCCTTTTCCCTGGTGTCAGTCGGATGCGGCCTCCGCATCCGTTAGTGAAAGGCAGCTTGGTGTCGGGGAAAGGAATAAGCGTCTTATCACGACCCCCCGAGGTGTGCCCGGGATCAGCGAGGGGTTTTTATCCTCGCGCAGTTTTCCAGTCTCCGGGGTTCAAAGTGCCCGAACATGCTTCATATGGCCGCATATGGAACCAAACGCAAGAAATTTTGATTCCGCTTTGCACAACGCAAAGGTCGGACATTAAATGGTTTTTGCCGCATTTTACGGGTCTGCCCGCGATTCAGCCGAGTGAAGCGGCCTCGCGGGAAAGCGCGGTAATCCGTGTCCAGTTGCCCTGGCTGACCGCATCGGCCGGCGCCACCCACGACCCGCCGACGCAGATCACATTCGCCAGCGCAAGGTAGTCGGCGGCGTTCTTCGGGCCGACTCCGCCGGTCGGGCAGAACTTGATTTCCGGCAAAGGTGCCCCAATCGCCTTCAGGTAACTCGTGCCCCCGGCCGGCTCGGCCGGGAAGAATTTCAGCGCGGTGAACCCCTGCTCGGCCAGCGTCATTGCCTCTCCGGCCGTTGCCACCCCCGGCAGGAACGGGATCGGCGCATCCCTGGCGGCGCTGATCAGGTTCGGCGAAGCCCCCGGGCTGACCAGGAATTTCGCTCCCGCCTCGACTGCCGCCTCGAGCTGGCGCGGTTCGAGCACGGTGCCGGCGCCGACGTCGCAGCCCTCGACCTCGGCCGCAATGGCGCGGATGCAGTCGAGCCCGGCCGGGGTGCGGAGCGTCACCTCCAGCGCCGTCAGGCCGCCGGCGACCAGCGCCCGGGCGAGCGGCAGGGCGACTGCGACGGACTCGATGGTGAGGACAGGGACGACCGGGGCCGCGGTGAGAATCGAGAAGAGACTGGCTTCGCGTGCGTTCATCGGGCCTGTTTAGCCAAGAGCCGCCGCCGGCGCAAAGTGGAATCGCATCGCCGCCTTGTCGCGGCGCAACATTCTTTCTATAGCTGGCGCAGAGAATTCGACGCTCGGGGAACACCAACAATGTCCATGTCATCGAACGCATCGGGCCGCGCCGCCCTCGCCGAAACCCTGCTGCCCGAGGGCTTCGCCCGGGCGCTCGGCGCGATCTTGCTGGTTCTGGCCGGCACGGCGGTCATCGCCATCGCCGCCAAGATCCGGGTTCCCTTCTTTCCGGTGCCGATGACGCTGCAGACCCTGGCGATCATGGCGCTCGCCGCCGGCTACGGGTCGCGCCTCGCGGTCGCCACCGTGCTGGTCTACCTCGCCGAGGGCGCGCTCGGCATCCCAGTCTTCACCAACACGCCGCCGGCCGTCGCCGGCCCGGCCTATTTCCTCGGCCCGACGGGCGGCTTCCTGCTCGGCTTCGTCGTCATCGCCTTCGTCGTCGGCCGTGCCGCCGACTGGGGCTGGTCGCGCTCGGCTCCGAAGCTGATGGGCGCCATGCTGGTCGGCGAGGTCATCATGATGGCCCTCGGCTTCGCCTGGCTCGCCTGGTTCGCCACCCTGTCGAACGGCGCCACCGGCCTCGGCCTCAGCACGGCCTTCTCGGCCGGCGTCGCCCCCTTCATCCTCGGCGACCTGCTCAAGATCGTGCTGGCCGCCCTCGCGGTCCCGGCCGTCTGGATGCTCTTCGACCGCAAGGACGCCTGAGCGCGCTGCCAGGACGCACACCGGCAAGAGCCGGAGTCCGGCGGCGCACGGTAACGCGCGCCGCCCCCTTCGGTCGGTTCGGTACTGAGTCCGCTGATGAGGCGCGGGCCGTGAAACAGGCCCGCAGCGCCTACCCCGCCACCGAGACGCCGATGGCGATCGGCTCGTCGGCGAGCTTCCCTTCCGACACGAATCCGCCCGGTGCCTCGACCGCGTCATAGGCGACCGCAAGCGTCTCCTGCTTGACCGTATCGAGATGGGCGGCGATCGCGTCGTTGGCCGCGGCGCCCGCCTTGACCTCGATGCGGATCCGGTCGGCGACATTGAGGCCGGCGTCCTTGCGCGCCACCTGCACCAGCCGGATGAAGTCGCGGGCCACGCCCTCCTGCTCCAGCGCCGCGTCGACCGCCGTATCGAGGACAATAACGCCGGCCGAAGCATCGAAGCTCGCCGCGTCGAGGCCCTCGGCCGCGCGGAAGCGCAGCTCGTACTCGTCGCCCTGGATCACCTGGCCCGCGACCTCGACGGCGCCGCCGCCGACCGCGTGCCAGTCGCCGGCCTTGGCCGCCGCAAGAATGTCCTTCATCGCCTTGCCGACCCGCTTGCCGACGATGCGCGAATTGACCGCCAGCACCTCGGAGCCGAAGGCCGAGGGATCGTCGGCGAAGACCACTTCCTTGACGTTGGCCTCCTCGGCGATCACCGCGCGCAGCGGCTCAAGCGTCGCATGCCGGGGATGCGCCACCGTCAGCTTGCGCAGCGGCAGGCGGTTGCGCAGGTTCTTCGCCGTGCGGATCGAGGCCGCCGCCGAACAGGCGTCGCGCGCCAGGTCCATCCGCGCCACCAGCGCCTCGTCGACCGCGAAGGCCGAGGCGTCGGGCCAATCCTGCAGGTGTACGCTGTCCCCGTCGCAGAGCGCCCGGTGGATGGTCTCGGTGATGTACGGCAGGAACGGCGCCATCGTCCGGGTCACCGTCACCAGCACGGTGTAGAGCGTGTCATAGGCCGCCTGCTTGTCGGCGGTTTTTTCCGACGACCAGAAGCGCTCGCGCGAACGGCGGATGTACCAGTTGTTCAGCGCCTCGATGAAACCGGGCAACGCCGCGCAGCCGCCGGCGAGGTCGAGCGTGTCCATCGCCCCCTCGACGTTGCGGACGAGTTCGGCCGTCTTGCCGAGGATGTAGCGATCGAGATCGGCCTCCGCCGTGGTGATCATCTTCCCCCGGATGCCATCGATATTGGCGTAGAGGGTGAAGAAGGAATAGGCGTTCCACAGCGGCAGCAGCACCTGGCGCACCGCATCGCCGATCGCCCGCCCATCGCGCGGCATGGCGAGGTCGCCGCCGGACAAGAGCGGCGAGGAGATCATGTACCAGCGCAGCGCGTCGGCCCCGTGGGTGTTGAACATCTCCACCGGGTCCGGATAGTTCTTCAGCCGCTTGGAGAGCTTCTGCTTGTTCTCGTCGAGCACGACGCCATGGCAGATGCAGTTGCGGAACGGCGCCTTGTCGAACAGCGCCGTCGCCATCACCATCAGTGTGTAGAACCAGCCGCGGGTCTGGCCGACATATTCGACGATGAAATCGCCGGGGAAGTGGCTGTCGAACCAGTCCTTGTTCTCGAACGGATAATGCACCTGGGCGAACGGCATCGAGCCCGACTCGAACCAGCAGTCGAGCACATCCTCGACCCGGCGCATCGTCGACTTGCCGGTCGGATCGTCCGGGTTCGGCCGCGTCAGCTCGTCGACATAAGGCCGGTGCAGGTCGGTCGGCCGGACGCCGAAGTCGCGCTCGATCTCGTCGAGCGAGCCATAGACGTCGATGCGCGGATATTCGGGATTGTCCGATTTCCACGCCGGGATCGGCGAACCCCAGAAGCGGTTGCGGCCGATATTCCAGTCGCGGGCATTGGCCAGCCAGTTGCCGAAGATGCCGTCCTTGATGTGCTCCGGCATCCAGGTGATGTCCTGGTTGAGCTCGACCATCCGGTCGCGGAAGGCCGTGACCTTCACGTACCAGGAGGGGATCGCCTTGTAGATCAGCGGCTGGTCGGTACGCCAGCAATGCGGGTAGTTGTGCTCGTAGGTTTCGTGGCGCACCACCGAGCCCTCGGCCTTGAGGTCGCGGATGACGTCCTTGTTGGCGTCGAAGACATTCATCCCGGCATAGGGCGGCGCCTGGTCGGTGAAGTTGCCCTCGAAGTCGACCGGATCGACCACCGGGATGCCGGCCGCCTGCGCCACCGCCATGTCGTCCTCGCCGAAGGCCGGCGCGATATGGACGACGCCGGTGCCTTCGCCAAGCTCGATGAATTCGCCGCCGAGCACGACAAAGGCGTTCTCGGTGTCGGAGAAGAACGGGAAGAGCGGGTGATAGCCCCGGCCGATCAGGTCGGCGCCCTTCAGGCTGCCGACCTTGACCCAGTCCTCCAGCTCCTTGGCATAGTGGTCGCGCGAGGCGTCGGCGAGGATCCAGTGCTCGCCCTGCTTCTCCATCAGCGCATAGTCGGCTTCCGGGTGCACCGCCAGCGCCAGGTTGGACGGCAGCGTCCAGGGGGTCGTCGTCCAGGCCAGCAGCTTCGGCGCGATCGTCTCGCCGCCCTTCGGATGGAGCTGGAAGGTGACCGTCAGCGCCGGGTCCTGGCGCGAGCGATAGGAATTGTCGAGCCGGGTTTCGAAATGCGACAGCGGCGTCTGCGCGGCCCAGGAATAGGGCACCACCCGGAAGCCCTCATAGACCAGTCCCTTGTCCCAGAGCTGCTTGAAGGCCCACATGGTCGATTCCATGTAGGTGAGGTCCATCGTCCGGTAATCGTTATCGAAATCGACCCAGCGCGCCGCCCGATTGACGTAATATTCCCAGTCGCTGCGGAACTGCATCACCGAGGTCCGGCAATGCTCGTTGAACTTGGCGACCCCGTATTTGAGGATGTCGGTGCGGCCCGAAAGCTTCAGTTCCTTCTCCGAATGGAGCTCTGCCGGCAGCCCGTGGCAATCCCAGCCGAAGCGCCGCTCGACCATCTTGCCGCGCATCGTCTGGTAGCGCGGCACGAGGTCCTTCACGAAGCTGGTGACGATATGACCGTAATGCGGGAGCCCGTTGGCGAAGGGCGGCCCGTCATAGAAGACGAATTCGTCCGCGCCGGCGTCGCGGCGCTGGTCGATCGAGGTCTGAAAAACCGCGTTTTCCTCCCACCATTTGCCGACCGCTTCCTCGAGTTTCGGGAAGTTCGGGCTGGCCTCTGCGGGCGGATAGACGGTCGTCTTGGTCGCGTCGTTCATGGCACTTCAAAAGTTGGGAAAACCGCCGGATCGATACAGTCTTTGGCGTCGAAACGCCACCCCGGCCGGCGTCGCGGCGGCGGGCGGGTCGCCGTCACGCTGGCCGGCCCCCGAAGATGGTGATTCCCGCGCCTTTCGCAACGGCGCGGCCAGAAGCCCTCAGCCGGCCTTGGCCACGACCGGCGGCGGGTCGTCGTCGAAGACCTCCACCCGGCCCCGGCCCCTCGCCTTGGCCTCATAGCAGGCCATGTCCGCGTCCTTGAGAACGCTCGATGGCGTCCCCCCTGTGTCGGGGATCTGGCGCACGCCGATGCTGGCGCCAACGCTGAAGGTGCGTCCCTCCCAGTCGAACCGCGCGCTGACGATCGACTGGATCAGCTTTTCCGAGATCGCCGCCGCCTGCTTCGCCGGGCAGTCGAGCAGCAGCAGCCCGAATTCGTCGCCGCCAAGCCGCGCCGTCAGGTCGTGCCCGCGCACACATGCCTTGAGGATCGCCCCGATCTCCTGCAGCAGCGCGTCACCGGCAGCATGCCCGGCTTCGTCATTGACCGGCTTGAACCGGTCGAGATCGATGAAGCACACACTATGGATTCGACCCTGCCTTGCCGACTCCCTGCAGGCTATCTCCAGTTCGCGCTCGAAGGACACCCGGTTGCGCAGCTTGGTCAGGTCGTCATGCGCCGCGGAATGCGCGATCTGGCGCTGGAGCTTCCGCTCCCGTGTCGTGTCCTGGAAGACCAGGACCGTCCCGATGACCCGGTCATCGGCGGTCTTCACTGGCGCCACCGTGTCGCGTATGTCGATCCGCTTGCCATCCTTGCTGACGAGTTGAACGCCCTCGGTCGCCGACACCGGCGCAAGCGTCGCCAGGCATTCGCTGACCGGACCGCCGAGACGCTCTCCGGAATGCTCGTCGACAATGCGGAAGATGTCGCCGACCGGTCTGCCGATCGCCTCGGCCGGCCGCCAGCCGGTCAGTCTCGCGGCAATCGGATTCATGAAGGTGACGATCTGGGCCCGGTCGGTACAGATCACCGCGTCGCCGATCGACTCCAGGGTAACGCGCAGGCGTTCCTTCTCCTCGGCATAGGCTTCCGTCAGCGCCATCTCCTGGGTGATGTCCCAGTTGGCGCCGACGACGCCGGTCAGGGCGCCTCTGGCGTCGCGAACGAACTCGCGGGTCGACCGGATATGGCGCAATTCGCCCTCCGGGGTGACGATCCGGTAGCCCCGGCTGTCGTCCGGCTTCCCCGCCATGACGGTCGTCAGATACGTGTCGAAGGCGTCGCGATCGTCGGGATGGATGAGATACCGCAGATTCTGCGGCTGGAAGGTCTTCGCGTCGGTGCCATGCACCAGGTGGTTGCCCTCGTCCCACCACACGTCGCCGGTCGCCGGGTCGAGTTCCCACAGCCCGACCTTGCCGGCCCGGGTGGCGCGGCTCATGCGCTCGGACAGGATGCGTATCTTCTCCTCGCCCTCCTTCTGGCCGCTGATGTCGGTATGGGTTCCGATCAGGCGTAGCGGCTTTCCTTCCGCATCCCGGCCCATCACCTTGCCGCGGTCGAGAATCCACACCCAATGCCCGTCCTTGTGACGCATGCGGAATTCGTTCTCGAAGGAATCGACCAGGCCCGCGCGGTGCCCCTCATCCTTCCGGATGACCTGCTCGACATCATCCGGGTGAAGGTGCTCCAGCCACAGCTCGGGATCGTTGCCGAACTCTTCGTCGGTATAGCCGATCAGCGCTTTCCAGACCGGAGACAGATACGTCTCCATAGTGGTGAGGTTGACGTCCCACACCCCCTGCCGGGCACCCTCGAGGGCGAAGTTCCAGCGGCTCTCGCTCGCCGCGAGCTGCGCTTCCGCCTCCTTGCGGGCCGTGATGTCCTCGATCTGGGAGATGAAATACAGCGGCGCCTGCGTTTCCTGGTCGCGCATGATGGCCACAACCAGCAGCGCCCAGACGATCGACCCGTCCTTGCGGAAGTAGCGCTTCTCCATCCGGTAGGAATCGATCTCGCCGGCGATGCAGCGCCGGACAAGGTCGAGATCGGTGTCGACGTCGTCGGGATGGGTCAGATCCTGGAACGTCTTCTCGCGCAGTTCCTGCCATGTGTAGCCGAGCAGGTCGCAGGTCGCCGGATTGATGCGAAGCCAGCTTCCGTCGAGCCCGACCAGCGCCATGCCGATGGCCGAATGTTCCATCGCGCTGCGGAACCGCTCCTCGCTTTCGGCGATTCGGGCCCGATCGCCGCGGAGCTGGGTGACCAGCAGCGAGATGGCGAAGGGAAGGACGATCGACAGCGCGGCCGAGACATGGAACGCGTTCTCGTCCAGGATGGACCCGCCTGACGGCACGTGGGTGTCGCCGGAAAATCCCGCGCCGAGCACCACGAAGAGGCCGAGCGCGGAGACCACGGCGGTGGCGAACGGGCTGAGGCGCATCGCCGCGGCGGCCAGCACCAGGGCCAACAGGACGAACGGATAAGCCAGGAACCACGCCGCTCCGTAGACGACGAACACGGTCGTCAACGCGAAGCCCGCAAGTTCCAGGGCGTTCCGTCCGGTCAGTGCATTGCGAACCGTCTCCGGCGTCGCCGACAGGACCAGCGGAAGGACGACGATCGCCCCCATCGCCGAGGCGCTCCACCATGACGCCAGGATGGCAGCGAATGTCCCGCCCTGGATGGTGACAAGAATGGTGGCGCCGGCGGCCGCGCCGATCACCGGCGTCAGCAGCGCCGCCACGGCCTGGACCCTGAAATAGGCCGAGAGATCGTCGCGAAATCGCAGGTCCGGCCCATACCATAACCTGATGATCGAGGCGGCAAGAAGCACTTCGAGCAGGTTGGCTGCCATCAGCCCTGCAGAGGTGACCCCGCCCGCGCCGGAAGCGAAATGCGCGGCAAATCCGGCGACGAAGATCGCCGGCGCAGTCAGCGCCCATGCGGCCTTCTCCTGACGCATCAGGAACGTCAGGGCCAGGGCATTGGCGATCCATATTCCCGCGACTTCGCCCGGCAGTCGCGTGGCGCTTCCGACCAGGACAGCCGCGAAATAGACCGCACCGGCGAGGAAGGCCGCTGCGGCGGCCTTGTGAAAGAATCCCTCGGCCTTCTGTCTATCGCTGACTACGTCGTGCATGCATTCTCGCTCTGACCACCGTCGCGCGACTCTAACCATGTCCGACAAAGCTAAAGAACTTGCACAGTCAGATGGTTAATTGAGTCTATACGCAGCGAAGCGGAGTCACGGCGCGCCGTCCTACCTTTCGATGCCGGCGAAGTTTGCATGCGCGACCACCAGCCAGGTGCCGCCCTCCTTGCGGAAGACGGTCATCCGCGGCGCATTCGCCTCGACCACCGAGCCGTCGAGCGTCTCGTTGACGTTGACCACATAGGTGGCGACGACGCTGTCGCCGGTTGCCGAGACAACCAGATCCTGGATAACCGGCACTTCGGCGATGATCGGCAGGATGCTGTCCGGATAGGCCTTGGCGTCATAATGCGAGCCGTCGGCCCGCTGGATCTGGAATTCCGGCGCCAGGACCGCCGCGACCTTGTCGGGTTCGCCGCTCAGGACTGCGGCGAAGAATGCGTCGATCGCGTCCCGCGTCTCGATCTGCAGGTCCGCCGGTTCGGCTTCCGCCCCCGCCGGCACCACCGAGGACAGCCAGGCGCCGGCCGCGCCATAGACCATCACCGCGAACAGCACGAAACATGCCCGTTTGATTACGTCAGCCATTGCCTGTCGATCTCCCTCAGCTCCGCGCGGGAAAGAACCATTGCCCGGTTAAGGCGAGGTGTATGGCCCTCCCGGGCCCGCCTTCCGGCCCCCTCGCGTCTCCCAGGCACGTGGAGCGATCGAACTTCAGGTAAATAATTTTTTCTATGGACAAAGATTATTTGCTGACTTAAAGGCAGCGCCCATGACAACTGACACGCATTCAACCGATGCCGTTGCCGACCGCCTGGCCGATCTCTACGGACGCGCCTTCGGCGGCAAGCCGAACGGCCGCTACCGGATCGCCGCCAAGCTGGTGCGTGAACTGGCCGGCCGCCGTCGCGTCTACGAGGACGACGTCCGGGCGCTGACCCGGGCGCTGCTCGAGCGCGGTTACGTGCTGATCGACATGGACAATTTCTTCGTCATCATGAGCGCCAGCACCTTCGTCAACTACCGGCGCGCCAACGAGGATTGCATCACATGATTCCCGCCCGCCGCCGCAGCAGGCCGGAACCGACCGAGATCGGCTGGCGCGAGTTCATCGGGCTTCCGGCCCTGGGGATCGAGCGCATGCGGGCCAAGGTCGACACCGGCGCCCGCACCTCGGCGCTTCACGCCACCGATCTCGAACCCTTCGAGCGCGACGGCACGCCGTGGATCGCCTTCACGGTCCCCTCCCCGACGCAAAGGCAGCCGGTCCGCTGTTTCGCACCGATCGCCGACCGTCGGGCGATCAAGAATACCAGCGGCGTCCCCGAGACCCGCTACATCGTCCAGACGCCGCTGGTCATCGGACGGCGACACTGGACCATCGAAGTCTCGCTCTCCGATCGGACGGAGATGGAGTTCGACCTGATCCTCGGCCGGGCCGCGATCCGTGGTCACAATTTCGTGGTCAATCCGGGCAAATCCTACCGGGCCGGTCTGCCGGACCTCCCGACTCCGCATCACGCACCGCAAGAGGGCGCCGCGCCGTCGCTCGAAGCGACCGTCCCCCAGGTACCCGGCGCCTACCAGACTGCTGAAGGAAAAAGCCAATGAAGATCGCGATGCTCGCCCGGAATGCCGGCCTTTTCTCGCACAGGCGCCTGAAGGAGGCCGCGGAGGCGCGCGGGCATGAGCTCGACATCATCAACACCCTGCGCTGCTACATGAACATCGCCTCGCGCCGGCCGGAGATCTACTACAACGGCGAGAAGCTGCCGAAATACGACGCTGTGATCCCGCGCATCGGCGCCTCGGTCACGTTCTATGGCCTCGCCGTGCTGCGCCAGTTCGAGATGATGGGCGTTTATCCCCTCAACGAGTCGGTCGCCATCGGCCGGTCGCGCGACAAGCTGCGCTCGATGCAGATCCTCGCCCGCGAAGGCATCGGCCTGCCGGTCACCACCTTCGCCCACGATCCGAAGCAGACCGAGGAGGTGCTGCGGCTTGCCGGCGGCGCGCCGTTGGTCATCAAGCTGCTCGAGGGCACGCAAGGCATCGGCGTGGTGCTTGCCGATACCGACCGCTCGGCCAAGTCGGTGATCGAGGCCTTCCGCGGCGCCAACGTCAATATCCTCGTCCAGGAGTTCATCAAGGAATCCGGCGGCACCGACATTCGCGCCCTCGTCGTCGGCGGCAAGGTCGTCGCCGCGATGAAACGCTCCGGCGCCGAGGGCGAGTTCCGCTCGAATCTCCACCGTGGCGGCAGCGCCACGACGATCAAGATCTCGCCGGAGGAACGCTCCACCGCTATCCGCGCCGCCAAGGCGATGGGCCTCAACATGTGCGGCGTCGACATGCTGCGCGCCAATCACGGCCCGGTGGTGATGGAGGTCAACTCCTCGCCCGGCCTCGAAGGCGTCGAGAAGGCCACCGGCATCGACATCGCCGGCCTCGCCATCGAGTTCCTCGCCAAGGAAGCCAAGCCCGGCAAGACCAAGACCCGGGGCAAGGGATGAGTCGCGACCGGCCGGCCTTCGCGCTCGGCGCCCGGCGCATCGCGCCGGGCGCCCGCGCCACGATCGACCTGCCGGTCAGCGTCCTGTCGGACCACACCCCGGTCTCCCTGTCGGTCCACGTCGTTCACGGTCGCCGGCCGGGGCCGACCATGTTCGTCAGCGCCGCCGTCCATGGCGACGAGGTGATCGGCGTCGAGATTGTCCGGCGGCTGCTCAGGGCGCCCAATCTCGACGGCATGCGCGGAACGCTGCTGGCGATCCCGATCGTCAATTCCTTCGGCTTCCTCAGCCATTCGCGCTACCTGCCGGACAGGCGCGACCTCAACCGCTCCTTTCCGGGCTCGCCGCAGGGCTCGCTTGCCGCCCGGCTGGCCCACCTCTTCCTCAACGAGATCGTCGCCCGCTCGAATGTCGGCATCGACCTCCATTCGGCCGCCATCCACCGCGCCAACCTGCCGCAGATCCGCGTCACCCCGGATCGCCCCGGGCCGATGGCGCTCGCCGAGGTCTTCGGCGCGCCGTTGATCGTCACGTCGAAGATCCGCGACGGGTCGCTGCGCCAGGCCGCCGGCGAACGCGATGTCGACATGCTGCTCTACGAGGCCGGCGAGGGCCTGCGCTTCGACGAATACGCGGTCCGCACCGGGGTCAGCGGCATCCTCCGGGTCATGCGCCATCTCGACATGATTTCGGCCAAGGGGGTCGCCCGGCCGAAGCGCATCCCGATCCGCTCGACCTCGAGCTTCTGGCTGCGCGCCCCTGCCGGCGGCCTGCTGCGCACCTTCAAGACGATCGGCGAGGAGGTCGATGACGGCGCCCTGCTCGGCGTCATCTCCGATCCCTTCGGCGAAACCGAAACGGAAGTGGTGCTCGAGGGCCGCGGCCTGCTGATCGGCCGCACCAACCTGCCGATCGTCAACGAGGGCGACGCGCTCTTCCACGTCGCCAATGTCCGGCACGGCGACGACGCCGCCGCGACCATCGACAGCCTCGCCTCGCAGCTCGAGCAGGACCCGATGTTCGACGAGGACGAGATCATCTGACGAGCACGAAGCCCGAGCCTCGCCTTCGGGCCAGAGGCTGTCTCGGAGTCCGGATGGAGTTGCGTCCTTCGAGGCCCGGCTCCGCCGGGCACCTCAGGATGGCGAAGGGGGCGTCTTCAGGGAGTTGACGTCAATCGCCCGCCACACCCTGTCTTCCTGAGACCCTCGGCGAAGCCCCCACCCCGCCATGCAGAGGTGCGAGCAAAGCGAGCCTCGAAGTACGCACCGCCCGCCCCGAAGCACGCCTCACCCCTGTTCGGCCAGTCGCCCGGGCACCGGCTCGGCAGCCGGCGCTTGCGCCGGCACATGGTCCTTGCGCGAGATATAGGTGTAGAACATCGGCACGACGAACAGCGTGAACATCGTGCCGACCAGCACGCCGGTGAAGATCACCAGCCCCATCGAGTAGCGCGCTGCGGCGCCCGCGCCTTCCGCGATGATCAGCGGCACGACACCGAGCGCCATCGCCGCCGTCGTCATCAGGATCGGCCGCAGCCGCACCTTGGCCGAGGCGACGATCGCGTCGCGCCGCGACATCCCGTGTTCCTCGCGCTGCTGGTTGGCGAATTCGACCAGCAGGATGCCGTGCTTGGTGATCAGGCCGATCAGGGTGATCAGGCCGACCTGGGTATAGATGTTGAGCGTTCCGAGCCCGATGTTGAGCGGCACGATCGCGCCGAAGATCGACAGCGGCACCGACATCATGATGATCAGCGGATCGCGGAAGCTCTCGAACTGCGCGGCAAGCACCAGGTAGATGACGACGATCGCCAGCGCGAAGGCGATCAGGATCGTGTTGCCCTCGGTCTTCTCCAGCCGCGACTGACCGGAAAAGTCGATGAAGAAGCCGGCCGGCAGCAGCGGCCGGGCCAAGTCCTCGATCGTCTGCAGCCCGTCGCCGGTGGTGACGCCCGGCAGCGGCAGCGCCGAAATCGTCGCCGAGTTGAGCTGGTTGAACTGCTCGATCGCCGCCGGCGAGGCATTGGTCGAGACGGTGATCACCGCCGACAGCGGCACCATGTCGCCGGTCACGCTGCGCACGTAGAACTGGCCGAGCATCTGCGGATTGTCGCGATACTTCCGGTCGACCTGCATGATGATGTCATAGCTGTTGGAATCGCGATCGAACTGCGCCACCGAGCCGCCGCCGACCAGGAGGCCGAGGGTCGTGGCGATATCGCGAACCGGCAGGTTGAGCGCCGCGGCGCGGTCGCGGTCGATCTTCACCGTGATCTGCGGCGCGTCATAGGCCATCGAGTTCTGGACGACGATGAACTTGCCCGAGGCCTGGGCTTCCTGGCGGATCTGTTCGGCCACCTCGTAGACCTGGCTCGGATCGCCGGTCGACTGGATCACCATCGAAATCGGCAACCCGCCGCCGGCGCCCGGCAGCGAGGGCGGCGCGAAGACGAAGGCCTGCACACCCGCCACCTTCGAGATCCGCGCCTGGATATCCCCCTGCAATTCCTTCTGTGATCGCGTCCGCTCGGACCAGTCCTTGAACGACCACAGGGCAATGCCCGAATTGGTGGCGCCGCCGAAACCGACGATCTGGAAATTCTGTTCGACCTCCGGGATGTCGGCGGTCAGTTCGCGCATCTGGTCGGTGTAGAGCCGGGTATATTCGCTGGTCGCGTAGCGCGGTGCGTTGACCAGGGCGAACAGCACGCCCTGGTCTTCCTCGGGCGCCAGCTCGCTCGATGTCTTGACGAACATGAAGGCCGTCACCCCCATCAGCGCGACGACGATCATCAGCGTCACCGGGCGGTATTTCAACGAGCCCGATACCAGCCGCTCATAGCGTCCGGCGATGCGTTCGAAGGTCCGGTCGACGAACCTGGCGAAACGCCCCGGATCGCCGCCCTTCAGCAGCCGCGCGCTCATCATCGGTGTGATGGTCAGCGCCACGAAGCCGGAGATGACGACCGCCCCCGCAAGCGTCAGCGCGAACTCGCGGAACAGCGCGCCGGTCAGTCCCCCGGTGAAGGCCAGCGGCGCGAAGACCGCCGCCAGCGTGATCGTCATCGCCACCACCGGCGCGGCGATTTCCTTCATGCCGACGAAGGACGCCTCCATCGGAGTCAGCCCTTCCTCGATATGGCGGTGGATATTCTCCACCACGACGATCGCGTCGTCGACCACCAGGCCGATCGCCAGCACCATGGCCAAGAGCGACAGGAGGTTGATCGAATAGCCCATCATCAGGAGCAGGAAGCAGACGCCGATCAGCGACAACGGGATCGTCACGATCGGCATCAGCACCGAGCGGAACGAACCGAGGAACAGGATGATGACCAGCACGACGATGATCACCGCTTCCATGATCGTCGCGAACACCTCGTCGATCGAGGCACTGATCGTCTCGGTCGAATCGTAGACCAGCCGGATCGACATGCCGTCGGGCAGGCTGCTGCTGATCGCCGGCAGTTCCGCGATCACCGCGGCGGCGGTGTCGAGCGGATTGGCGGACGGCGTCGGATAGATGCCGATGAAGGTGCCCGGTTCGCCGTTGAAGCTGACGATGGTGTCCTTGCTTTCGGCGCCAAGCTCGACTCGCGCCACGTCGCCAAGCCGCACGACGTCGCCGTTCTCCGACTTCAGCGGCAGCGCGGCAAAGCCCTCGGCGGTCTGCAAGGTCGACTGCATGGTGATCGAATAGGCGACGTATTCGTTCTCCGTCTTGCCCGGCGCTGCGAGGAAGTTCGAGGCGCTGATTGCTGCCAGCACTTCCGACGCGGTGATCTGGCGGGCGGCGAGCTGGATCGGATCGATCCAGATCCGCATCGAATAGTCGGCCGCGCCGAGAACCTGCGTCTCGGCGACGCCCTCGACCGTCGACAACCGCGGCCGGATGACCCGCTTGATGTATTCGGTCAGCTGCTCCGCCGTCATGTTCGGGTTCTGCATCGCCAGGTACATCAGGGCGAAGGTCTGCCCGGTTCCCTTGACGATTACCGGGTCCTCGGCGTCGCTCGGCAACTGGCCCCGCACGCCCTGCACCTTCGACATCACCTCGGTCAGCGCCACGTCGGGGTTGGAGCCGAGCCGCATCTGCACCGTCACCGAACTCGCCGAGGGGCGGCTCGAGGACGAGACGTAGTCGATATTCTCGGTCGTCGCGACGGCGGCGGCGATCGGCGCGGTGATGAAGCCCTGGATCAGGTCGGCGCTGGCGCCCGGATAGACGGTGGTGATCGTGATCACCGTCTCCTCGACCTCCGGATACTGGCGCACCGACAGGTTGAAGATGCCCTGGAACCCGAGCAGCAGGATCAGGAAGGCGACGACGGTCGACAGGACCGGACGGCGGATGAAGAGGGCGGAGAAGTTCATTCGCCGGCGCCTTCAGCCGTGCCGGCCTCGGCCGCGTCACCGCCTGCCGGCGTCGGCGTCCTGACCGGGTCGAGTGCCGGCGTGACCGTGTTGTCGACGACCACCGGCACGCTGGAAAACAGCCGGTTCTGGCCTGCCGTCACCACCTGGTCGCCGGGCGACAGGCCTTCGATGATCTCGACCCGGCCCTGGGTCCGGCGTCCGGCCTTGACGAAGACCTGGAAGGCGGAAAGCGCCGGCGGCTGGGCGGTCTCCGGTTCCGGCGCCTCGGCGGCCACCGCGTCCGACCCGTCGCCGCTCGCCGGTTCGGCGGGCGCCGCGGCGTCCTCTGGCGGTCGCACGACAAAGACGAAATCGCCGTAGAGGCTGCTGACCAGCGCCGTCTGCGGGATCGCCAGGATATTGTCCTCGGTCGGCAATTCGACCCGCACCTGGAGGAACTGGCCGGGGTTGATCCGTCCTTGCGGATTGGTCATCTCGGCCCGCACCGACACCAGCCGGCTCACCGGGTCGACCTTCGGATCGATGCCGGTGATTGCGCCCTTGTAGACGAGGTCGTCGGCGGTCTGGCCGAAGGTCACCGGCTGGCCGATCCGCAGGCGGTCGTAGGCCTGTTCCGGCACGGTGAAGTCCACCCGCATGGTTGTCAGGTCCTGCAGCGTCGCGATCGTCGTGCCCGGCGTGATGTATTGGCCGTCGTCGATCTTCGGGATCCCCATCGTGCCGGAGAACGGCGCGCGGACCTGCTTCTGGTCGAGCACCGCCTGCAGCTTGGCGACCTGCGCCTTGGAGGCCGAGGCCGCCGCCCGCGCCGAATCGACGGTGACGTCGGTGTTGACGCCGCGCTTCTGCAGCTCCAGCGCCCGCTCAAGCGATTGATCGTCGAGGTCAGCCTGAATCTTGGCCGCTGTCAGGTCGGCCTGCTGCACGGCGTCATCGAGCTGGACCAGCACCTTGCCCTTCGGCACCTGCTCGTTGGCGGTGAAGCTTACAAAGGCGACGATGCCGCTGGTCTCGACCGTCAGGTCGATGCCCTGCGCCGCGCTGACCGTGCCGATCGCGTCGATCCCCGGCGTCCAGCTGATCGGCTCGACGGTCATCGTCGAAACGGTCACGGCCGGCGGCTTCATGTTGGCGAAGAAGTCGGAGATCGCCTGGTCGCGGAACATGTTGAAGCCGACGATGCCGCCGACGACGAGGACGAGCAGCACGAAGGCGATGATGAAGCGCTTGATCAAGAGAAGGTCCCCTCGGGATGGCGGCGGCTTGGCGAGCAGACGGATGCGACGCGCCCGACACGTATATGCGGCGAATTCTTTCCGGTCGCTTACTGTACCGTCTGGACGGTAATGTCAATTCCCTCTATACCGGCGTCCGAAGAGGAAGACAGATGGCGCCCGGCAGACCCAGTTCCAGGAAGAAAATTCTAGCCGCGGCGGCCGAGCTGGCCCGGCAATCGGGTCCCGTCCGCTTTTCGCTCGACGCCGTGGCCAGCCGCGCCGGCGTCTCGAAGGGCGGCCTTCTCTACAATTTCCCCACCAAGGCGAAGCTGATGCAGGGCCTCGTCGAGGATTATCTCGAGGAGTTCGAACGCGCCCTCGATGACGCCAGCGCGCCCGGCACCGGCGAAAGCCTGCTGGCCGCCTATGTCCGGCTGTCGACCACCGAATGCGAGGAGGCCAAGCCGGCGCCGTCATGGATCTTCGCGGCCATGGCCGAGGATCCGGATTTCCTCAAGCCGATCGACGCCTTCCGCCGCCGCCTGCTCGACCGGCTGCGTGCCGAGACCGACGATCCGACCGCCATGATGATCACCTTCCTCGCCATCGAGGGGCTGCGGAGCATGAAGCTCTTCGGCGCCGATATCGTCACCAGGAAGGAACGCGCCGCCGCCACCACCGCCCTGCTCGATTCGGCCCGCTCCGCCAGCGCCGACTGACGACGCCCGCGCCTACTCCTCGGGCTCGGTGGTGAAGAGCAGCGGGTAGCCGGCGCCGCGCCCGGCGTCGGTCGCCTCCGTCGCCTTGGTCTCGGCCACGTCCGCCGTATAGACGGCGACGACGCAGACCCCCTTCATGTGCGCGGTGATCATCACCTTGGCCGCTTCGTCCTCGCTCATCGAGAAGAACGCCTTCAGCACCATCACCACGAATTCGCGCGGCGTGTAGTC
The DNA here is from genome assembly GCF_900104485.1 of Bauldia litoralis. Lineage (GTDB taxonomy): Bacteria > Pseudomonadota > Alphaproteobacteria > Rhizobiales > Kaistiaceae > Bauldia > Bauldia litoralis. The sequence goes on from NZ_FMXQ01000001.1 coordinate 754,948, forward strand.
GTCGTTGACGAGAATCACCTTGTGCAGGCGCGGCCGTTCCGTCTTCGGCCGGACCTTTGTGGTTGTCTTGCTGTCGTTCTCAGGCATGGCCCGAACTCCCCGCTCATTCGCCTGTAGATAAGCCCGCCCCGCGCCGCATCAAGCCGGTGAACGGTTGATGAATGGCGGGTTCAGGCTGGGTTCGTGTCGCCCCCCGTAAAACCCGAACCGTGATCAGAACGCGGCACCCACCGCAGACCCCAAGGAGACGGACATGACCCGCACCTTCCTCATCGGCACCGCCCTCGCCACCGCCATCGCCTTCACCACAGTTCCGGCCAGCGCCGGCAAGATCAACATCCAGCAGTGGGGCTGGTCGAACAGCGCCGGCGGCAACCAGGTCGGCTGGAAGAACAACATCGGCGTTCACCAGAAGGGCTCCTGGAACACCGGCATCGCCTCCCAGTACGGCAAGAAGAACCTCTCGGCGATCGGCCAGGAAGGTTTCAACAACTACGCCGACACATGGCAGAAGGGCAAGCACAACGCGGCCGGCGTCGGCCAGTTCGGCTCCAACCACAACGCCATCGTCACCCAGGACGGCAACGGCAATGTCGCCGCCGGTGTTCAGGTCGGCAACGGCTGCGACGCGAATGTCGTCCAGGCCGGCAAGGGCAACGTCGCTGCCTTCGTCCAGACCTGCAACTGATCCGGACCGCATCCCCCCCAATGCGGTTCGACTTGGCCGGGAGGCGTCACCCCCCGAGGCGCTTCCCGGCCCCCCCCATTCGACGGCCCGCAAGGGCGAGCCCAAGGAGACTGAGCCATGTTCGATAATCCCAGGCGTCTGACCGCCCCCGTCGCGGCCCTTGTCCTGAGCGCCGGCGCCATCGGCGCTGCGGCCTTCGCTATCGCCGGCCCGGTCGAGTCGGCCAGCAAGGGCGCCCACGCCCCGGTCCGTTGCGTCATCAATGCCGGCGCCAGCGGCGGCATGATTTCCCTGCAGGGCCTCGTCGGCGCGGATGCCGCGATCGTCGGCTCCTACCAGTTCAGGGTGAAGAATGCCGGTGGCGGCGGCAGCGCCAATATCAGCCAGGGCGGCGACTTCGCGCTGGCCGCCGGCGAGGAGGCGATGGTCGGCCAGGTGATGCTCGGCCAGAACGGCGCCGTCTACGACGCCCGCCTCACCGTCACCGTCGACGGCGAGACCATCGAATGCGCCGAGCGCGTCGGCGGCGCGATCTGACGCCAACGGCGGGCCTCGACACGCCGGCCCGCCGATTAACGCCGAATGAATGCCCGGTTCCGATCGGGTTCAGCCCACCCCCGCCATAGTGCGCGACATCAGCCGGGCAGACCCGGCGACCACGAAGCCAAACAGGAGACGACCGATGACCAAGATGACCAGGACCCTGATTGCCAGTGCGGTCGCCATGATGATCGCCGCCGCCCCCCTCGCCACCCCGGCCTCCGCCGGCGGATCGCTGTCCTTCACCTTCGCCCCGAAGGACGCCAAACAGGCCCAGGCCCTGCAGACCGGCCTGCTGATCTACGGCGCCGTCAACCAGATCAAGAACGGCGGCATCAAGCAGAAGGGCAAGAACAATTCCGCCGGACTGGCGCAGAATGGCGCCGGCAATTTCGGTGTCGTCCACCAGAAGGGCAACGGCCACAACGGCACCCTGCAGCAGAACGGCAACGGCAACGCCTACGGCCTCTTCCAGTTCGGCAAGAAGACCAATGCCGACGTCGTCCAGAACGGCAACGGCAAGGTCGGCACCACCGTCCAGTGGGGCTGGTAGCCAGGACGCTGCGTCCCCCCGGACGCGACTGACGAATCACGCATTCACCCCGGAGGCTTCCCGCCCCCCTCGGTCTTCAGGGTGACGCAAGGGTGGCGCGATCGGCAACGATCGCGCCACTCTCATTTCGTGGGATTCGGATTCGACGGAAGTGCGCCCCCTCCACCACCCTCCGGGCGGTCCCCCTCCCCCGCTCCGCAGGGGAGGATCGCGGCGACACCGTCCGTTTCAACCTCCGAACAACGCGCAGTGTCCGAAGTGAAGCGCACCCATCCTCCCCCGCTTGCGGGGGAGGGGGACCGTCGCGAAGCGATGGTGGAGGGGGCGCGCGCCACCACCCACTCATTCAATCCCTCAGCAGCGCCAACGCAGTCTGCCGAATCCGCTCGACCACCGCGTCGCAACCACGCAGCACGTCGCCAGCCGGAATCCGCAGCGTGGTCACGCCGCGATCGGACAACCACGCATCGCGCCGTTCGTCGCGCGCCGGCCGATCACCGGTCACGTGTCCCCAGCCATCGACCTCGACCGCCAGCTTCGCCGCCGGGCAATAGAAATCAATCACGTAAGGCCCTATCGGATGCTGGCGGCGAAAGATCGGCGATTCGGAATCGCGAACCCGCAGCCGAACCCAGAGCCGCGCCTCTGGCGGCGACATCGCCCGCCGCAACCGTCGCGCATTGCCAACCGTCCGCGATGGCGCCCGCATGGTGCTGCCTCAAGGAAGCTGCGTTGTTGGGGAAGTGCGCCCCCTCCACCATGCTAACGCATGGTCCCCCTCCCCCGCTACGCAGGGGAGGACCGCGGCGGCACCGCCCGATTTTTTTCGGGATCGTGGAGGCTCAAACCGAAGCGAAGCGCGCCCATCCTCCCCCGCCTGCGGGGGAGGGGGACCGTCGCGAAGCGATGGTGGAGGGGGCGCGCCCCTTACCGAGTCACACACCGACAAAGGTGGAAAGACGCCGCCCTCTTACGGAGGCCCATCGAGCCCCCCTACTCCCCCCAGGGCACCCAGATGTTCTTCACCTGGGTCGCGTGCCTCAGCACTTCGCGGCCGCCTGAGACGGCCTCGTCATTCCAGTCGCGCGCGACCGTCTCGCACCAGGTCTGCTTGAGGTTGCCGGCCGAGGCCTTTTCAAACGTCTCGGCCATCCCCTGCGGCCCGAAAGCCCAGATCGCGTCGACCGCGTCGTGCTTGGCGAGTTCGAGGCCGAGCGCCCGGCGGTCGCCGGTGACGATGTTGACGACGCCGCCCGGCAGGTCCGAGGTGTCGAGCACCTGGTAGAGGTCGGTGGCCAGAAGCGCCTGCGCTTCCGACGGCACCATCACCACCGTGTTGCCGGCGGCGATCGCCCCGGCCATCAGCGTGACGAAGGCGAGGAGCCCAGGCGCTTCCGGCGCAACGATGCCGACGACGCCGACCGGCTCGTTCATCGCCAGCGCCAGTCCCGTAAAGGGCGGCCGGTGGACGGCGCCCTCGTATTTGTCGGCCCATCCGGCGAAGGCGAAGAGGCGCGCCACCGCGGCCTCGACCTCGCGCCGCGCCCTCGGCTTGCGCTCGCCGGTGAGCATCGCCAGCCGGCCGGCGAATTCGTCGGCTCGCGCCTCGAGATTCTCGGCGATGTAATAGAGGATCTGCGCCCGCAGGTGCTCGCTCGCCTTGGCCCAGCCGGCCGCCTTGCGCGCCGCCTCGACCGCGTTGCGGATGTCCTTGCGGTTGCCGTCACCGATCTCGCCGGCCAACGACCCGTCATGGGCGGCGATCGCCCGCGAATAGCCGCCATCCGGCCGCGCCTGCTTGCCGCCGATATAGAGTTTTGCCGTCCGGTCGATGCCGGCGAAACCCGGCTCGGTACCGATCGCCGCCAGCTTGACCGGCGCCTCCTCGATCGGCTTCGCCGCGGCGATCCACTTCGGCTTCGTGTAGGCGAAGGCGCCCTCGCGACCGCCCTCCCGGCCGTAGCCGGATTCCTTGTAGCCGCCGAAGCCGGCCGAGGCGTCGAAGAGGTTTGTCGAGTTGATCCAGATGACGCCGGCCTTGATCTTCGGCGCCATGTCGAGCGCAAGGTTGATCGACTCCGACCAGACGCTGGCGGCCAGCCCGTATTCGGTGTTGTTGGCGAGCGCCACCGCCTCGTCCGGCGTCCGGAACGACATGGCGACCAGCACCGGCCCGAAGATTTCGACGCGGGCGCAGGTCGAGGCCGGGTGGACGTTGGTCATCAGCGTCGGCGGGAAGAAGTAGCCGCCCTTCGACGGCTCGAGCTGCGTCTGGAAGACCTCCGCCCCTTCGCTCCGTCCCTGCTCGACGAGACTGGTAATCCGGTCGAGCTGCACCTTGTCGACAATCGCGCCGACATCGATCGCCTTGTCGAGCGGCGGCCCGACGCGCAGCGTCGTCAGCCGCTCCTTCAGCTTGGCGATGAAGGCGTCATGCACCGTCTCCTGGATCAGCAGCCGCGAGCCGGCGCAGCAGACCTGGCCCTGGTTGAACCAGATCGCGTCGACCACCCCTTCCACCGCCGAATCGAGATCGGCGTCGTCGAAGACGATGAAGGGCGACTTGCCGCCGAGCTCCAGCGTCAGCGCCTTGCCGGAGCCGGCCGAGGCTTCGCGGATTTTTCGGCCGACTTCGGTCGAGCCGGTGAAGGCGAGCTTGTCGATGTCCGGATGCCTGACGATCAGTTCGCCGGTCGCCCCGTCGCCGGTGATGATGTTGACCACCCCCTTCGGCACACCGGCCATCCGGCAGATGTCGGCGAAGAGGATCGCCGTCAGCGAAGTGAACTCCGCCGGCTTCAGCACCACGGTGTTGCCGAGCGCGATCGCCGGCGCGATCTTCCACGCCATCATCAGCAGCGGAAAGTTCCACGGGATGATCTGGCCGCAGACCCCGACCGGCGCCCGGTCGGGCATTTCGCTCGCCATCAGCTGCGCCCAACCGGCGTGGTGATAGAAGTGCCGGGCGACCAGCGGCACGTCGATGTCGCGGGTCTCGCGAATCGGCTTTCCGTTGTCGAGCGCCTCGATCACGGCGAAGAGTCGGCTGTTTTTCTGGATCAGTCTTGCGATGGCGTAGAGACAGCGCGCCCGCGCGTGTCCCGGCAGCGCCGCCCAGGGCGCCTGCGCCTGTCTCGCCGCCGCCACGGCGGCGTCCACGTCCGTCCCGTCGGCCTGGGCGATCCGCGCCAGCACGGCCCCGGTCGCCGGATCGAGCGTGTCGAACCACTGCCCCGACGCCGGCTTCCGCCATTCGCCGTCGATGAAAAGCTGAGTGCCATCAGCGTGTTGCGCCAGCCACTCCCTGGCTTCCGTGTCGGATTCCGGCGCGGGCCCGTATTCGAGGTCGTCGAGGATTTCTGCTACAGACATTGGGTCAAGCCATTGCATGGTGATCGAAGGACGCATAGCGCCCGGTGACGTAATATTCGAGCTGGCGCTCGATATCGGCAAGCAACGATGAAGCACCGAACCGGAAGAGACTGGGCTGTAGCCAGTCGTTTCCGAGTTCTTCCTTCATCAGGAACTGGAAGGCCATCGCATCCTTGGCCGTCGATATTCCGCCGGCCGGCTTGAAACCGACGACGTTGCCTGTCGCCTCGCGATAGGCGCGGATCGCGCGCACCATCACCAGCGCCACCGGCAGCGTCGCGTTGACCCCTTCCTTGCCGGTCGAGGTCTTGATGAAATCCGTCCCCGCCTGCATCGCCACCATCGAGGCCCGTCCGACATTCCTCAATGTTTTCAAGTCGCCAGTCGCCAGGATCGCCTTCATATGCGCCGGCCCGCAGGCCTGCTTGAAGGCCTTCACCTCGTCGTAGAGCGCCTGCCAGTTGCCGTTGAGGACGTGCTCGCGGGTGATGACGATGTCGATCTCGCCCGCCCCGGCCGCGACTGAGGCCTCGATTTCGGCCAGCCGCGTCTCGAAAGGCGACAGTCCGGCGGGGAAGCCCGTCGACACGGCGGCGACCGGAATCCCTGATCCTTCAAGCGCTTGGCACGCCGTTTCGACGAAGCGATGGTAGACGCAGACCGCCCCGACGGTGATCCGCCGGTCGGCCAGACCCAGCGCCTCGGCGATGTCGGCCCGCAACGGCTGCCGCGCCTTGGCACAAAGCCGCCGCACCCGCCCTTCCGTGTCGTCGCCGGCCAGCGTCGTCAGGTCGATGCACTGCAGCGCCTTCACCAGCCACGCCGCCTGCCACTGCTTCTTGACCGTGCGGCGGGTCGGCAGCGTCGCGGCGCGACGCTGGATCGCCGACAGGTTGGCCCGCATCGCCCGGACCGGCTCGAGATCGAGCGGAATCCCCGGATTGTCCGGGTGAACCTCGGGCCGCGCGTTGGGCAGGTGATGGACGGAGGCGCTTTCGCGCGGAGACACTGGAGCTGACATGATTCCACCGCTGAATCGGAGGGGTGTTCGGAGGTTGTTCGGCACCTTGTATCACCTTTCGCCCGCCGGGAAATCAAACCCGCCCCTCGTTCGGCACCCGCACGCCGGATTCATTGTTGCTTAAGCACGAAACCGGCGATCTCGTCATATGTCCGACCCTACCGGGCGGATTCACCTTTCATGCATCGTTGCCACCCAAAGTGCCCGACCGAGCCCGATGCACGTCCAGCGGTCCGATATCCGGGGAACGGGGCTGCCAGGAACGACAGGAGACAACCGATGCGGCGACTTCTTCGAACCGGGGGGAGACGCCCCCGCGCGGCGGCTATAGCGGCCGTCCTGCTGGCCTCGGTCGCCGGTTCCGCCGTCAGCGCCGAGCCGGCGCAGATTCGCATCGGTGGCACCGGATCGGCGCTCGGCGGGCTCCGGTTGCTGGTCCCCGCCTTCAACGCCGCCAACCCGGACTTCGAGCTGACAGTGCTGCCGAGCCTCGGGTCCGGCGGCGGCATCAAGGCGCTCCTGGCCGACAGTATCGAGGTATCGGTCAGCGCCCGTCCCCTGAAGGAACAGGAGGCAGCGGCTGGCTTGCACCAGTGGGAATATGCAAGGACCCCGCTGGTCTTCGCGACCCGGCCGGACACGCCGGTCGAGGCCGTGACGCTCCAGGACATGACGGCGGTCTACGCCAATGAGACGACGACATGGCCGGACGGTTCCCGTCTCCGCCTGGTCATGCGGCCGGCAGCGGAAGCCGACACCGGATTCTTGCGCACGCTGTCGCCCGGGATGGACAAGGCGGTTACCACCGCAACCGGGAATCCGGCGTTGTTTGTCGCCATCAACGATCAGGACAATGCGACGGCACTGGAAGATATCCCTGGATCCGTCGGTCTCATCGCGCTCGGGCAACTGCAGTCGGAAGGACGCGACCTCAAGCCGCTGGCTCTCGATGGCGTAGCGCCGACAACCGACGCCTTCCGGCAAGGCAATTACCCGCACGGCAAGAGCCTGTATCTCATGTCTCGCAGCGGAATCTCCGATCCCGGCGCCGAGCGCTTCCTTGCCTTCGTCGAAACCGCCGAGGCCCAGCAGCTTCTCACATCCGCCGGCTACCTTGCGACCGGCGCCGATCCCGACCCGGCGGGTGGAGCCGCCGAATGACCGGTCGGAATCCGGTCGTCAAGGTCGCCAAGTGGCTGGCCGCCTTCACGGCGTTGGTCATCGCCTTCGGACCACCGCTCGGATTCCTCTATTTCGGGTATCGGCTTGAATCGACGGCGATTGAAACGCGGACCGACCTGCTTTCGCTTCAACTCACCCAGTTGATCAATGCCAATCCCGACTACTGGCAATTCGAGACGATCCGGCTCGATGAACTCCTGAAGAACGGCGACCTCGGCGGCGCCGATGGCAGCGATCGGCATCGCGTGTTCGGCGCCACAAGCGATCTCGTCACGGAAACGCGGGGCAGCAACTTCTCCGACGGGTGGCCGACAGTCACCCACCGCAAGGCTCTCTTCGACTATGGTGCGCCGGTCGGCACCATCGAGATCACCGAGTCGCTGAAGGCCCTGTATCTGAAGGCCGCCTCGATCGGGGTCCTCTCCCTCATCGTCGGGACACTGGTCTTTTTGGGCTTGCGCATCCTCCCGGTGCGTTCCCTGCAACGGGCGTGGGATCGGATCGCCTTCCTCGCCAGCCACGACGCGATGACCCGGCTGCCCAATCGCGTCCTGTTCATGGACCGGCTGACGACCGCGATCGCCGGCGCATCGCGAAGGGGACAGGCGCTGACCGTTCATTCCCTCGATCTCGATCACTTCAAGGATATCAACGACACGCTCGGCCACGCCGCCGGCGACACCCTGCTGCGGCAGTTCGTGGCGCGGGTATCCGGGTGCCTGCGCCAGGGCGATACCCTGGCCCGCCTGTCCGGCGATGAATTCGCCATCATCCAGACCGGAACGAACGACGCCGAAGCCGCGGTCAACCTCGCGAAGCGGGCCATCGCCGCGGTCGAGCAGCCCTTCGATATCAACGGCCAGGAAGCGATCATCGGAATCAGCATCGGCATGGCGATGACCGGCACGGACGGCGACAGCGACCCGCAGCAACTCCTGAAACAGGCGGATCTTGCCCTCTACAAGTCGAAGGATAACGGGCGCAACACCTACCACTTCTTCGAAGAGGAGATGGACGCCGAACTTCAGTCGCGCAAGGCGCTTGAGGTCGATCTCCGCAAGGCTCTCCACGCCGAGGATTTCAGGCTTTTCTACCAGCCGCAGATCGATCTTGCCTCACAGAGGATCGTCGGCCTCGAGGCGCTGTTGCGCTGGCACCACCCGGTCCGTGGCGATGTACCCCCGAAGGAATTCATTCGCGTCGCCGAAGGGACCGGTCTCATCATCCCGTTGAGCGAATGGGTGCTGCGGACCGCCTGTCGCGAAGCCCTCCCCTGGGCGCCGCTCAGCGTCGCGGTCAATCTGTCGCCGCTCCAGTTTCAGCAGAGGGGCCTGGTGGCGATGGTCGAGCGCGCCCTCGCCGAGACCGGCCTGCCAGCCAGCCGTCTCGAACTCGAGATCACGGAGGAGATCCTCCTCAACGACACGGAACACACCCTCGATGTCCTCAACCGCCTGCGCGCGCTCGGCGTTCGCATCGCGATGGACGATTTCGGCATCGGTTATTCGAGCCTCGGCTATCTTCGCCGGTTCCCCTTCGACAAGATCAAGATCGACCGTTCCTTCGTCGCCGACCTCAACAACAGCAGCGACGCCCAGGCGATCGTCCGCGCCATCATCGGCCTGAGCCAGGCGTTGAACATTCACATCAACGCAGAGGGCGTCGAAACCCTCGAGCAGGCCAACCAGCTGATGGCCGACGGCTGCCAGGAGGTTCAGGGCTTCCTCTATGGCGCGCCCATGTCGAACACCGCAATCGGCGACCTTGTCACCAGCCTCGGCATCCTTTCAGGCGCCGACGATCCTGCACTCAAGGCCGCGTCCTGAATCCCTCGATCAGGCCCGGATCTCGCGAATCGGCAGAGTCCCCCAAAGCCGGCTGTATTTTCCGTCGAAGCGGCGGTCCTCGCCGTCGGCGACGGTCAGTTTCAGGATGTTTGAGCGGCGGCTGATCACCGCGCGCATGCGTGCACGCAGGGTATGTTCGCCCGCCTCGCATTCGATCGTACAGGCTTCGCCGAACTGGACCCGGTCGACCATCTCGCCGTCGAGCAGGATCTCGATGCCGCGAACGCCGATCAGCAGCCCTGGGCTGCGGATCGTCAGGGTGAGCCGCGCGACCATCGTCGGGTCAGGCCACGGGTGACCGCGCGTGGCGGAGAACGAAATCGCGCTCGCGGCGGATCGCCTCCCACTCGTCGTCGGACGGCCCGGCGTAGATCAGCGTGATCGGCCCGTCATACCCGGCGGCGTCGGCGACCGATAGGCAGCGGCCGAAGTCCTCGGTATCCATCTCCAGGTCTTCCGTGAAATTGCAATGGGCGTGGCTGTTCTCGGCGCGCGGCAGGACAGAGGCGAGGTCGTCATACTTGCCCGGCCCCGTCCAGTTGCCGAGATCGGCGAGGAAGCCGACGGTGCCATCGAGCCGGTCGAGGATGGAATGAACCTCGTGCGGGCCAGGCGTCGTCGCCAGCCAGTTCTCGGTCAGGATACGAACACCCTGCTCCGCGCCGTGGCGGGCAAGCGGCGCGAGGCCGGCAACCGATCGGTCGAGCACCTCGGGCGTCGGCGGCTGCTTGCCGGCAATGACCCGCGCCTTCTCGGCACCCAGCGAAGCCGCGACATCGATCCAGCGGGCAATCCAGTCGCTGTCGCGTTTGGCATGCGCCGGATCGGTGATGTCGCCATCGTCGATCAGCAGCGTCTGCAGCGTGATATCGGAGTCGGCGATCGCCGCCTTGAGGTCGCCGAGAAAGCCGGCGTCGCGGCCGGGGATGTTGAAATGGCAGATCTCCAGCCGGCCGATGCCGAGCCTGGCGATCGCGGCCGGCACGTCGAGCAGCGACATCGTACCGGCGCCCCAGGTTTCCTCGGGCGGGCCGTCGGTGTCATTCGCCGGTGAATTGGCGTAGCGCGTGCCGAGCGCCCGGTGGATGCTCCAGGTGGATAGAGCCAGGGTCGGCTGGGTCTCGCTTGGCATCGCACATCCCTTTCCGTGGCGGGTCGGCCAGGGTCGCCCGCGTGTTTCTCCTTTGTATCGCAATCCGGCCCCCGGGCGTCCACCCGATTGCCGTGATCGACTTTCGGTTTCGCCTGGCAATCGAGGTGCTATATTTCCGCAGGCGTCGGCCAGGGATCAGATCGGACCGGCCCCGACGGGGAGAGTTTTCATGGCAGGGCAGCGCGTCGTATCCACCCGCTCGGGCGGCCCGGCATGAAGGCTGACGCAACCACGCGCCGCACCCGGCTTCCGGCATTCGCGGCGATCGTCTCCGGCGGCATTCTCGCCGCCTGCAACACGACAACCGGAAATCTCGGGCTGGAAGCGCCGGCGGTGCCGACCATCGCCGCCCCGGCGATCACGGTGAATGTCGCCGAACTCCCCGGCAACTGGGGCCTGGCCTCCTACCATCAGGACAAGGACCGCACCCGCACCGAGGCGGAGGCCCGGTCGGCCTGCAGCAATCCGTACAAGGTCGCCCAGGGCCCGAATGGCGGGGTGATGATGCACCTTCCCGACCAGACGACGCCGACCGAGGTCTTCATCAAGCAGACGCCCGACGGCCGCAGTTTCATCGGACCGCGCGGCGCGCCGGGGATGGCCCAGGATCGGGTCGTGACCGTTTACGAAAACGGCATGTTGATCACCGTGTGGCTCGATAAGAGCGCCCGGGATCGCTACGGTACGATGGTATTCGTTCGGTGTGCCTGAGGGGGCATAACCTTGTGAGGGATCGATGAAGCGCAATCGCTTGACTGCAGGACTGGCCGTTGTCGGCCTGGCGCTGGCGGTAATCGCCGCCGCGCCCTTCTTCGCCACGCCCGGCGAGGCCAAGAGCCGCAAGGAACTCGTCGTCGACGAACAGCCCGGCTACGTGCCGACGCCGGAAGAGGAGATGCTGCCGGCGCAGTATCGTCCGCAGCCGGTCTTCTTCCGCACCAACGAACCGGTCGGCACGATCATCGTCCATACCAACGAGCGCTTCCTCTATCTCGTCCAGGGCAACGGCCAGGCGATCCGCTATGGCATCGGCGTCGGGCGCGACGGCTTCCAGTGGCAGGGGCTTCTGAAGATCTCGCGCAAGCAGGAATGGCCTGATTGGCGGCCGCCGCCGGAGATGATCCAGCGCCAGCCCTACCTGCCCCGTTTCATGGCCGGCGGCCCGGGCAACCCGATGGGCGCCCGCGCGCTCTATCTCGGCGACACGGTCTATCGCATCCACGGCACCAACCAGCCCCGCACCATCGGCCATGCCGTGTCGTCCGGCTGCTTCCGGCTGGTCAATCGCGACGTGATCGATCTGTTTGCCCGCGTCCCTGTCGGCACCAAGGTGGTGGTCCGGCAATCGGCCAGTCTCTGAGCCCGGAGAACACGATGATGACCAGACGACTTGGCCGGGTCGCGGCGACGACCGTTGCGACCGTACTGGTTGCCGCCGGCTTCGCCACCGCCGCAATGGCCTCCACCCTCGACACCGTCAAGGAACGCGGCAAGCTCGTCTGCGGCGTCAACCAGGGTCTGCAGGGCTTTGCCGCGCCGGACGCGGCGGGCACATGGGCCGGCTTCGACGTCGATTTCTGCCGTGCCGTCGCGGCGGCGATCTTCGCCGATCCGGACAAGGTCGACTATGTCCCGCTGTCGGCGGAGGAGCGCTTCCCGGCGCTGGCCGACGGCCGCATCGACCTGCTCGCCCGTAACTCGACCTGGACGATGGGCCGCGAGACCGGGCTCGGGCTGACCTTCGTCGGCGTCACCTATTACGACGGCCAGGGCTTCCTGCTGTCGCGCTCGGCCGGCACCTTCTCGTCGCTCGAACTCGACGGCGCCAAGGTCTGCGTATTGTCCGGCACCACCAGCGAGGCCAACCTCGCCGACTATTTCACCGACAACAACATGGCCTATGAGGCCGTCCTCACCGACTCGCCGGAGGCGACGCTTACCGCCTATCGAAGCGGCGACTGCAACGTCGTCACCAGCGACATGTCGCAGCTCTACGCGCAGCGCCTGAAGCTCGATGACGCCGACGAGCACCTGGTGCTTGCCGATGCGATCTCGAAGGAGCCGCTCGGCCCCGTCGTCCGCCAGGACGACGCCCGGTGGGCGACGCTGGTGCGCTGGGTCTATTTCGCCATGCTCGACGCCGAGGAACTCGGCATCGCCTCCGACACCGTCGACGCGGCGCTGGCGTCCAAGAAGCCGGACGTGCGCCGCTTCGTTGGCGCGGAGGGGGGCTTCGGCGAACAGATGGGCGTTGCCGATACCTGGGCTGTCGATGTCGTTCGCCTCGTTGGCAACTACGGCGAGATCTACGAACGGTCGCTGGGAGAAGGGTCGCCGCTCGGCATTCCGCGCGGCATGAACCAGCTCTGGAACCGCGGCGGCCTGCAATACGCCCCGCCGATTCGCTGAGCCCGCGACGATTCTGGCCGGCCGCGGCGTCGCGACTGGCACCCTCCTGAAATGGCGGAATTCTGCGGAAATCCCGCCGACCCGAGCAATTTGCCGCCGCCCCTCCATCCACAGGATCGGCGCCTGCCGAAAAAATAGCCGGCAAACGCTCCCGGCCCCTTCTATTCCGCGAGCGAAGGGTCTATATCCAACCCGCCCCTGATTGGGGCCGCTCTTGGCGCGGGGTGGAGCAGCCCGGTAGCTCGTCAGGCTCATAACCTGAAGGTCGTAGGTTCAAATCCTACCCCCGCAACCAAGTTCTCTGAGTTATTTCAAATTGTTAGGCTGGAGTTTATTTTTTCGCCAACGCGACGCGCGAGTCTTGGCAACCAAATGGCAACCTCTTGGTTTCCGAATTCGTTGTCAAAGCGCGCATAGCTGGGCGGTCCAGCCGCTCCGTCTTTCGGCTCTTTCTCGCCTTGTTGAATTTCCGATTTTTCGTGGCGCCCGAACCCGGCTGAGTCCAACTCATTAAGGCTCGTTCCGTGCGTACGATCTGTTGTGACCGTCCCCCGGGACAGCATTCATCCTGTGCTGGCCCGGATTTCTGGTTGCGCATGTTTTAGCGCTTCGAAGATTCCGGAGATGACATTCTCTCTACCGGCAAAAAGCGCATCCGGCCCGCCCGCGTGGAGATTGCTAAAGGGTGCCTCATACAGCGCGGATGCTTCCATGACACCGCGCGCAGTGAGTTGATCGATCACCATCTCGACGAAGCGAATCTGTGGGGGGGTGAGGCTCTGATTATTCAAGAACTCCGAAAACAGAGAGTTTGCGGCTGACCGGTCAAGGCCGACGAGGCTGCGGACGAAGTGGGCTAATGAGGGTGCCTCGCTGCGGGCAAGTAAACCATTGAGCAACACCTCCCCATCATCCTCACCGATCTCCACCAAGGTCGATTCAAGCCCCTTTAGGTCCGTAGCGGTGAGCGGCTGGTTGGCGCGAAGACGATGGATCACGAGGTGGTCGAGATGGCTGCTGAGGTAGCCCTTGACCTTTTTCTCGTACTGAGCGCCGGTCATCGTCGGCATGCCGACAACCGGTTCCTCGCGTATGCCCATGACCTCGTCTTGAAAGTCGGTGTAGACGATCTTGCGCTTCTTCTTGTCGAGGAATTGCACCAGCCCGCGCAGCCGCAAGCGGAGGTCCTCTAGGCCGTTTAAATTCATCCCGTCCCAGAAGCCGGTCTCCTGCATAGAAGCAAGGTAATCGAGCTGGGACTTGACTGCTGGTATCGTGTTCTTCTCCTCCAACAGCATGGCGATCTGGATCATCCGCAGCCGATGATTTTCGAAGGCGCCCAAGTCGTCCTCGGCTAGGGCGAGCTGCATTCGGAGAGCTGTAAGATCGAACATGCGTGACTCGATGTCATCTGTCTCGATCTCGCTAGGCAGCCCTGCCACCTCGCGCTGCAGCCTCTCACGGTCGTAGTCGCTGAGTTTCTGCCACGACGCGCGCTCCCGGAAACGCTCGACGGCTTCCAGATGCATCCTCACAATGAAATTCTCGCGGTTCATGGCCGCCACTTCCCCATGAAGTTCCGTGGTCAACGACGGCGCGAGCTTGCTTTTCGGATCTAGGTTCGGTGTCGCCTGGACATGGGCCAGCAGCTGAACCCGGTGGCGAAATAGCCGGGTGCCGAGCGGGATCGCGCCACCGGTCTCAATGCCATCGGGGTTCTCCCGGAAGAAATCGAAGTTGAAACAGAAGTCGAAGACCCGAAAGTCCTGCTTGTCGTGATCGGGCCCAAAAAGGTCCGGGCACAGTCGCGTGCCGCGCCCGATCATCTGCCAGAACTTGATCTTCGAGTAGACCGGTTTGAAGAAGACGAGATTCGCTACTTCGGGAATGTCGATGCCGGTGTCGAGCATGTCCACCGAGATCGCGATGTGCGGCGGCTTGTCCTTCTGCGAGAAATCATCGAGCAGGCTCTGCGGGAATTTCGCATAGTGGTCGATGATCCGCGCGAAGTGCCCTTTGTAATGGGGGTAGTGGTGGTTGAAGCGATCCTCGATAAACTTCGCGTGCTCATGGCTGCGGGCGAAGAGGATCGTCTTGGCCAGCCGATCGCCGCCTTCGACCTTGTGGCCTTTATCCATCAGGTGCTGGAGCACCTTGTCGACTGTGTCCTTGTTGAAAAGCCAGCTGTTGATAGCTGAGGCGTTGACCTTGTCTGGAAGACCGTTCTCCTCAACATCATCGCCCCAGTCGAGGTTCTCCCACTGCTCCTTCTCCTCGTCGCTCAGCGAGTCGTAGTCGATACCTTCGCGTGGAAACTTTAGGTCCACCTGCTGCGCGCGAAGGGGTACGAGGAAGCCGTCCCTCACCGCGGTATCCAGCTCGTAGGCGTCGGTCGGAACCCCCGGCTCCAAGTCAAAGAGTTCGTACGTGTTGCGGTCGACCTGCTCCCGGGGCGTCGCGGTCAGACCGACCAGCAGCGAGTCGAAGTAGCGGAAAATTACACCGTACTTCTGGTAGACGGAGCGATGTGCCTCGTCGATAATCACCAAGTCGAAATGCCCGACACCGAACCGCGCCTCCGTGCCCTTCGTCTCGTCGATCAGCCCCATCATCGTCGGATAAGTGGAAATGTCGACCCGACCCGCCTTGTCCTTCTCGCTCACAAGATTCACCGGGCTCGAGTCCGGCAAGTGCGTCTTGAAGGCGGCCACCGCCTGGTTGACCAGCGACACCCGATCAGCCAGGAACAGTGTCCGCTTCACCCAACCCGCCCGCTGCAGTAGGTCAACCAGCGCGATGGCCACGCGCGTTTTTCCGCTGCCGGTGGCCATCACCAGGAGGGACTTGCGCCGCCCCTGCGCGAACTGCTCCCCGATGCTGCCGATGGCCCGCTTCTGGTAGTATCGCTCGACGATATCGTTCTTGACCTGGGCTACATCCAGCTGCTGTCGCTGGTCCCGGCGGTGAACCAGCGACGCCAGCTCGTCCTTTTTGTAGAACCCTGCGACGCTGCGCGGCGGATAGGCCAGATCATCCCACAGATGGGTCCTGTACCCGTTCGTATAGAAGATGATCGGACGCTGGCCGTGCATCGCCTCCAGACAGTCGGCGTAGAGCTTTGCCTGCTGCTGCCCTGCCCTCGGGTCGATGATGGTTTTTTTTGCTTCCACCACCGCCAGTGGCTTACCATCATCGCCCCAGAGGACGTAGTCGGCGTAACCGGTACCCTTCTGGTTAGGCATACCCGTCACTTCGTATTCGCGGTCATGTTTCCGATCGAGCGGCCAGCCGGCGCGCTGCAGCGCGAGATCGATAAGGAGCTTGCGGGTCTTATCCTCGTTCCAGTCGTGGGTCTCTGGGACGGCCTCGTTCTCAGCCTTGATGGCCGCGAGCCGTTCGCGCAACGCTTCGAGTTCGCTCTCGACTTCCACGCGGTTTTTCTCCGCCGCATCCCCTTCCATTTTGAGGGCGTTCAGCGCCTCGACGCTGGCGGGCGTTGCCTTCGGCACCGCCTTCGGGACGAGGGACTCGTCGAATGTCTTCTCCTGCAGGCTCTCCGCTCCCTTGCGCAGGTAGGTGCGGCCCGCCCAGTAGAGGACGTGGAAAAGCTCCCGCACGAGGTCCAGCGCCTTCTCCGGCGTGGGCATCTTCTTCCCGTGCACCGCCACGTTGCCCGCCTGCCGAATGTACTCCGCCTTCTGCCAGACGACCTCGGGCAAGAGTTCGCGGAAGGCGGGCTCGCTGAGGTAGCCGTCCAGGTTCGTGACCTTCGGCGGGCTCAGGGTCTTGTCGACCTTGTAGACGCGCGCCACCAGGCGCTCCAGTGCGTGTCGCGCATGGAAGCAGGATCCCCGCGGGTCGCCATACACATGCAGCTCCGCATAACTCGCGCTCTCCGCCGCTTGCGGGAACTCCTGTTTCAGGAAAGCGAAGTTGGCGGAAATCTCCATTGGGCTCAGAGGTCTCCTCGGAAGGCGCGGGCTTGAAGTGAGGCGAACAAGGTGTCGAGCTCGGCCAGGTGCGCGCGCTGAAGAACCTTCTGTTGCTCGAGAGCCTCGACCATGGCGGCGAAGCGGTGTTGAAGGTCGAGAGGCGGGACGGGAATCTCTGCCGATTCCAGCTGCTTGCCGCTGATGTTCGGCTGGGCAGCCCCACCGGCCAGATTCCATACGTGATCCTGGTAGAACGACGATTTTAGCAATGCGCGGAGGTATTGGCGGTCAACTGCAGCTCCTTGAGGAACGCGAAATGCCCCGACTCGTTGATTCAAATACCAATCATCGTTTAGCTCATCCGGAACGTGGCCGAGCTTGCCCGTTGTTGCCCCGGACATAGCCATTAGCGTGTCGCCTGGATAAAGCTTGAAGCGCGCCCCCTTTCCCAACGCCGAAACGGGTATTCGAGCACAGTTCTCAAGATTGATTGAATCACCAGCTAGATTGGAGATACGGACAATAGGGACCCCTTCTTCTGCGAAGTCGGCCGATTTGAACGCAAATCCACCCAATACCTTAATGATTGACCCAATTCGCGTCACTTCCCAGCCCATCGGATTGGTGACGGGGTCGCCGAATATGTCGAGGAAGGTGGATTGGAGGAGGCTCTCCGTTGAGGCGAGGGACTCGCGGCGCTTGGCCCGCAGGGCGTCCGCCGCATCCAGGATTCTCGCAATCCGCTTCTGCTCGGCGAGGCGCGGAAGAGGGATTTGGAATGTGGCCAGCTGCTTTGGGCTTAAGCGCGGAAGATTTGCGCCGG
The DNA here is from genome assembly GCF_900104485.1 of Bauldia litoralis. GTDB lineage: Bacteria > Pseudomonadota > Alphaproteobacteria > Rhizobiales > Kaistiaceae > Bauldia > Bauldia litoralis. The sequence continues at coordinate 772,468 of NZ_FMXQ01000001.1, forward strand.
AGGAGCGGCTCGTCGCCAGTTCGACGGCTTCCGGGGTCCGTAGAAAGTGGAACAGGTAGTCGCGCGACAATCCTTCCTTCGGGAGAATAGGAATGATGTCGGTGCTGCAAATACCAGAGAAATCTGGTCTAGCGATCTTGCGGAGATACGGCCGCAGCTTCCCGAAGAGGATGTGACGGTCGGAAAAGTGAAACTTGTTACTCTTGATTTCGGCCGAGCCAACCGTCTCGACGCTGTCGATACCACCCTCGCTATCAAGATGTTCGAGTCCCAAATACGAAGTCTCAGCATCTGCTTCGTATGGGTGAACGGACTGCCTATCAAGAATTGCAACAGAACCCAGTGTATTGGTCGACCAGTTCACCCCAGCAGCCCCTCTAATTCTTCACGCCCTTTCGCAATCTCCTCCTCTAGCGCCGCCAGCCGTTCCAGGATGACCTTTGGCTGATCGTACTCCACTGCCTCGTGCGCCACCTCCTTGTAGCGGTTAATGGAGAGGTCGTAGTCGTTGCCTGCGATCTCGGCCTTGGGTACGAGGAAGCTCTGGTCCGTCCGTGCTCGCTCGACCTCCGCGTCGCGCTTCTGCCAGCGCGCGAGGATGTCGGCGAGATCGTTCTTCTGCGGCTGCGGGATGCGCCTGTCGTCCAGAGAGAAGCCGTCGGCCTGCATGTCGTAGAACCAAACGTGATCGGTCCCGCCCGAGTTCGTTTTCGTGAAGAGCAGGATCGCGGTGGAGACCCCGGCGTAGGGTTTGAAGACGCCGGAGGGCATCGAAATGATGGCGTCGAGCTTTTGATCCTCGACCAGGATCTTTCGTAGGGTTTTGTGGGCCTTGCTCGACCCGAAAAGCACGCCGTCGGGTACGATACTGGCGGCGCGCCCACCAGCCTGGAGCAGGCGCAGAAAGAGCGCGAGGAATAGCAGCTCGGTCTTCTTGGTCTTGACGATTTGCAGCAGGTCCTTGGCAGTGGACTCATAGTCAAGGCCGCCGGCGAAGGGGGGATTGGCGAGGACGAGGGAGTACTTCTCCGCTTCGTCCTCATCGGCCTGGGCAAGGGAGTCCCGATAGCGGATGTCCGGGTTCTCCACGCCGTGCAGCAGCATGTTCATGCTGCCGATACGCAGCATCGTGTTGTCAAAGTCGTAACCGTGGAAGGTGCCCTCGTTGAAGCGGCGGCGGGCCTCGGCGTCCTTGTAGATGGTGTCGCTATGGTGCGCGACGAGGTACTCGGAGGCCGCGATGAGGAAGCCCGCCGTGCCGCAAGCCGGATCGCAGATCACGTCCTTGGGCGTGGGCTCGGTCATCTCCACCATAAGCTTGATGATGTGGCGCGGGGTGCGGAACTGCCCGTTCTGCCCGGCGGTCGCGATCTTACCAAGCATGTACTCATAGAGGTCGCCCTTGGTGTCGCGGTCGACCATGTCGATGCCGTCGAGTTGATCGACCACGTTAGCCAGCACCCGTGGCGTGGGCATCATGAAGAGGGCGTCCTTCATGTGGTGGGTATAGGTCGAGTTCCCCTCGCCGTCGGCCTCCCCCTTCTGCCTGAGCGTCTTAATGAAGGGAAACACGCCATCGCGCACTGTCTCGAACATCTGCTCAGGAGCAGCTTCCTTAAAGCGCGACCAGCGGAGGTTATCCTGATCCGCTGCGAAAATCGGCTCCTCGATCGACAATCCAGTGTGGGCAGCTTTAGCCATCTTCAAGATGTGCAACTCGTCGAGCCGTTTGATGAACAGCAGATAGGTCAGTTGCTCGATCACGGACAACGGGTTGGAGATGCCGCCGGACCACATCGTGTCCCAGATGCGGTCGACTTTCGACTTGAGTTCGCCGGTGATCATTCAGACTTCTCTTACCTTTTGACCGTCCCATCCTGATGGGACCAGTCGCCATCTGCGGAATGCCAATTCAAAGTTAGCCGACCAGAGATAATCGCCTCTTCTTGGAGCGGTAGGTCTGGTTCAGATTGACGCCAGCTAGCGAATCTACCGGGGGGTCGTCTCCGTGAGGTAGCATATGTCAGTCCACTTCGCGCCGACATCCGGTGCAAGGTGACGGGCAATGATCAGAGCACCACCATATCGCGTTTGTCGACCACGACAGCGGCCACCCGGCAAGCCGAGCCACATCGGCGTAACCACCAACTGAAGCGACAAGCAGCGAGCGCTATGCAACGCCCCCTCTGAACCGCTTGTAGCGCCCGTCCGGGGCGTTCTGGCGTGGCTCTGCCCGGGGAGCCACTGGACCACCACCAATCGCCTTTGTCGGCCACGTTTTTGCCAGCGAACCTCGTCTACGCCGGGGGTTTTCTCCGAAGTTTTCTTGCCTCATTCTTCCATCTTTCCCGACAAATGGTGATGTCGTTGTCTGCCTTCTTCTGCTCCGCCGGTGTAAGGGCCAGGAACTGTCCTTTCTCAAACCGATACAACGTGTTCGGGCGGTGCTCGCCCGTCTTACATACGGGTTGAATCGCAAGCCGAACCTCTTTTGCCGTTGGCCGCCAAAAGCCGGCCAAGGCGCCGCCAACACCTGCCTGAACTAGCGCATCCTCATACATCGCTAGAGCGATTCCGGCGGGCCCCGCGATCGCAATGCCGCGCCCTCCTCCTTCCGTGGAGCTTTGTGCCATAGCGGCAGCGACACCGTTTTTGATGGTTTCCGCCAGCCCGAAGCGCGCGAAGGCAAATCCTTGCTGCAGCGATAATGCCCATGCGCCGTCTTCAACCATTGCGACCGCATCAATTTCGCCGGTAGCAAGTCCGCCACTTCGCGCCCTGGCCAAAGACCCGTCCCCCGCCGCAGCGCGGCTATCAAAGCCCGCCATTGCAACTGAACCTTTTGCGGCGATCGCTTGCGCCCGGTCCCCCGCGATCGCGGCACCCAGAAATTCACCTTTGGCTGAACCGTCGCTGCCCGCCACCGCCACGCCGTAGCGACCAACCTCAGCATTGTCACCGTCGCCCGCAACTGTGACAACACGAGTTGGCGTCTTCCCCCATCGCCGCCGTTTAGCCATCTTCTCTTCCCTCCGTGCCGGTCAAAGACCAGTAATTTACCAAAGCCGCAGGCTAGGAGATAGGAAGGGGAGCGATACCGGATCTGTCGTCCTACAAAGTCGATTCAGTTGGGCTCCGAGGCGGCTACCATGCACTCTGCCGCGTGTCGCACGTCGACAGAGCCATCGTCGTGGCCGCACAACGCGTCTTGACCTTGGGGCAACCCGACTCACCAGGCACGCACCGGAACGCCCTTGTCGGCCACGACAATGGCTTCAACAACTGGCTCCGCGGTTCAGCCTATGGTGACGCATGTAGGCGCTTTCAGCGGGACCGGCATGATTTGCTCGGAACCATCACCAGGCGCACCGGCAACTGAGAAAGACAATTGTCCAGCGATGGTGGTGCGTCAGATGGAAATCACCGGGGTAACTTGTCCCAGCAATCCTCGTGCTCGCGAGGCGCCGCGAACTTGAAGCCGGGCATGCTGGTTTTCATTTTAGGGTATGCGCGCCGAAAGTCCTGCTCGAGAGCATTGGCTTCTTGCTGAGTAAGGACAAAGAAGTGATCAGGCTCGCGCTTCGTTGGGGCGATTGGCAGGGGCGACAGGGCCACCAAAATATAGAAGAGCTTATCATGAAGGGCCTTCGGCTTAACAAGCCAATCACTCTTTGTGGCGTTGCCTTTGACGTCAACCCAAAACACGTCACCGCTCGGCGATCCGACCATCAGATCGGCGAGGGGAGTGTTGTTGCCCATCGTGAACGACACTGTGTATCCACGCCGCACCACTTCGGCAGCAGCCAAGAATTGTGCGGCCCACTGAGTGTGGCGACCTTTTGCTGCCCCCTTTAGCTCGGTTGATGCGACGGGTGCCATCCTATGCCGCCTTCGTCTTGTAGGTCTTTGGCCGACCGGCCTTCGGCAATGTTGACTCGATCATCTCGGCAATCTTGCCCATGTACAAGAGCCGCTCCGAAAGACCAGCAGCCAACGCTGGCGTGAGGACTCGCCTTTCGTCCGTAACACAGATCATCCACTCAGGGTGCGTCGCCAGTTGGAGTTGCCGCGACGGACGAGAAACAAATGATTTAATCGTGCGAGATCCCGTGACCAGCCCCCTATCCGTCCTCCACTCAAATCAAAAAAAATCATTAGCCGGCGCGGTCAGATAAAATCTATGGCGCGAGTTCGGCGCGGCGGGACCTCTTTCGAGGCTCCCCTCCCCTCCCCAAAACAAGACCGCCCCTCCCCTTCCGCGGATCAGGAAATGGGCTCTCGGTGCGCAATCCTGGAGATGTACATTCTTCGGCTTTTTGGAACGGAGTGCCGTCAGATCACCCACTTAAGGCGTAAGAAATATGTTTCTTGGCAACGTACGTTTGATGCAGTCGATTACATGCTTTCCGGTGATTTCTTGAGATAGCTGATTATTGAAATTATTGATGAAATAGGTGGTCCGCAGCATGGATCCCTCTACTATTGTCCCGTGAGCGGCTCACGCGCTTCGCACGAAACAGGCTTCTATTGCCTTTAAGGTGTATCGCGGCCTTCCAGCGACTCGCCCTTTTTTGGATCGTCGCGCGGCCAACTCTTCCCGGCGCAGTGCCAATAATTTTGAGCGGATTTGCGCAGGGGATTTCCACGCGCACAAGAACTCCCCCCAGATATGCTCGCGCGATTCAAAAGCATGGGCGGCATTGCGTCCCTTTGCCTTGCAGATGGCGTCACGCTTGGCGCTGAATTCGTGCGCGGCCCAATGGCGAGTGGCCATATGTCCCGTTCGCTCTGCGCTGCCACGAAAACGAGAATTCCCAGATTGCTGTCCCGTCGATCGTCGTCGCCCGACAAGAGCTCCCATCGCCTCGTAGTCCACGGTCGCAACGGCGAGATTTTCTTGTACGAAGCGCTTAAGGCTAGCCCGCACGAGCGCTGAGATCGTATCCCCGCCGAGGTGCCGGGAAATCGCCTTCGTGCGGAGCGTGAACTCTATCCGCACGATATAGCCACCCAGCCCTCCGCCCTTGCGTCTCTGCTGACGCAGATAAATTTTCAAGCCGACCTCCGCGGCGCGGTCTTCGAAGTAGACCGTCGGAACTCCCTCCACCAAGCCTGCCTTCTTGTTGCGCTTGACGTTCCGTTCATTCCATGGCGCTGCGCTAGCGATGACACGATCTCGTGAGTGGCGAGCTTTGCCGGCATGACGGACGACCTTGTCAAGTATCTCCATCGCTTCGTGAAGGGATGGAATTTCCCTGGAATCAACTGCGATTTCCACCTCTGTCACGACGTGCCCCATTAAGGCCCCCGGGGCGCAGGCCAGGATGCGAAGGGGCGCCCGATCGGTCGCGCAGACGACGTCGATATTGGCGTTGTAAACGCCCGTGTATGCATGCCGTTGCTTGACCCTGAAGTCCAACGAGTGCGTCTGGAGGGAGGCCATCGGCAATAGGCGGAGCAAGTCGGCTTTGCTCGCCTTGGCTGCTATCTTAACCCGGTCATAGTGGGCGGTGACGTGCCCGACTGAGTCAAGCGGCGAGGGCAAGAGCATCGCTACTATCTCCAGTTGAAACGTCCGTACTGGGGTGCGAATCGGGGTATCGCGCGGTCTTCCACGAATTGTCGCGCTCGGTGCCTGATGTTGAGAATTTAATCACTGGGCCCGGCAGATGTGCTGGTGCGCTTCTGGGCCTCAGTCCACGTAACTACATCGAAACGGTCGTAAACAACTCGCCGGCCGAATTTAGCGAATCGGGGTCCGCTGCCTTCGGTCCGCCATCGCGCGAGTGTGACTTCGCTAACCCGAAGGAAAAGCGCCGTTTCCGGAACAGTGAGGAACTCCTCTTGAATTTCAGCCGAAATAGGAATGAATTCACCCGTCGGCGGGCGCGCCAACGCTCCAGTTTGTTTGGCAGTCCGGCTTGAAAGGCGTGTTGACCAAGGCACGCTATTTCGTTGACTTGGCGCTCGAAGAAGAGGGACAAGCTGACAGATCAATTATGGACGAGTCAGCCTTGCTCGCAAGCCTAAATGTGTTCAAAATCGCGGAAATGAGCCATTTTTAATGATCCCCTGTCGGCAGGAATTCGCCGGTCAACGAGATGGAGATCTCGGCTCCAATCCGGTCAGCGGCCGCTCGCATCGGTTCCGAAGCCAAATGTGCATACCGGGCGGTCGTCGCAGGTTGCGAATGCCCTAGCAATTTTCCGATCATCGGCAGGCTTAGTCCGGCGCCCGCAGCCACCGAGGCGAACGAGTGCCGTAGGTCATGAATCCGCAAATCGTCCAAGCCAGCTTTCGCCCTAATCCGCCTCCAGGGCTTCTGGAGATCGACCAGATGAGCTGCCGCCTTCTCGCCCGCGATGACGAAGGGATTTCCATCCATTCTCGGGATGGATCGCAGGACCGCAATGGCGGGCGGGTTCAGAAAGATTGTCTTCGCCCCGGTCTTGGAATCCGGTAACCGCAAAGTGGCTGTCTCGACGTCTACATAGCTCCATTTGAGCGTCAGGATCTCCGACAGGCGAGCGCCTGTAAGGACCAGAAGTCGGATCGCCCCGATGACGAATGGCGACTCTGTGCCTTCGGCCTCGGTTAGAACGGCGCCAAGCCGACGAAGTTCCTCTTGCGACAGGTAACGCTCCCGCTTGATCTCGGGATACTTTCTCACTCTCACGCAAGGGTTTGACCCCTCGGGACGGAGGCCCCACTCCTCGGCAAGACCCATCATCTTAGATAGCACGCCCAAGGTTCGGTTGGCCTGATACGGGATCAACCGATGTTCGTAGTGTAGACGGGCCACATCCGTGCGGCTGATGTCGCTGATCCGGTGACGGCCGAGTGTTGGATTGATGAAGAGTTCCACGGCGCGTTGATACTCGCAAATGGTCCTGGGCTTGCACCGACGCAGTACGTATTCAGTGAGGAATCGTTCGCCTAACTCCTCAACAGAGATCACGCCCTTCTGATTGTCGCGATCCGAGGCAGGATCATTTCCCCCTGCTTTGTAGCCCAATAATCGCAGCGCTTCCTGACGCGCGCTATCCGGCGTCCAAGGCGACCCATGCCTCCCGATAGTGATCCACCGCTGACGACCGCCAATCCTCGTCTTGAGCACATAGAACTTTGCCCCCGACTGTCGGCAACGCAATCCGAAGCCCTTTACCTCGGTATCCCATATCGTTGCATCGCGCTTGCTCGCTGCTGAAGCCTGATCCACCGCGCGTTTCGTGATCTTGACTGGCACGTCCGCTCCCCCACAAATTGGTTGCCAGATCGCTCCGGCAACCGGTTGGCAACCACATTAGAGAATGGGTACGATAAACGCAAATGCCATAAGATATTGAATTTACGCATAAACGACATCATACGACATCTTCTGAGAGCCAAAGAGCGCTACGGCCTTCTAACTCATAACCTGAAGGTCGTAGGTTCAAATCCTACCCCCGCAACCAAGATACCTCGGTCGATGCTCCGCTATTTGGCGGGAGCGGCCGCCTCTGAAGCCAACAACATCAATGCCTTGCCGTAATCGGTCTGTCCCAGCCGCTCCGCGTGGCCGATGAGATCGTCCGTGCTTATCCAGCCCGACGTGAACGCGATTTCCTCGGGCGAGGCAATCAGTTGCCCCTGGCGGGTCTGGAGAATACGGACGAATTCGCCGGCTTCGAGCAGCGATGCATGGGTGCCGGCATCGAACCAGGCGAAGCCGCGGCCAAGCCGTTCGACCTGCAACGCGCCCTCCCGGAGATAGGTGGTGTTGAGATCGGTGATCTCGTATTCGCCGCGCGCCGACTTCCTGAGCGAGCGGGCCCGCTCCACGGCGGTGCCATCGTAGAAATAAAGGCCGATGACCGCCCAGTGCGACTTCGGCGCCTGGGGCTTCTCGTCGATCGAGAGGGCGCGTCCGTCGCGACCGAAGGCGACAATGCCATAGCGATGCGGATCCTCGACCCGGTGGGCGAACACCGTGGCGCCGGTATTCGCGCCATCGGCCTTCGCCAGCGCCTCGGACAAGCCCTGGCCATAGATCAGGTTGTCGCCGAGAGCGAGGCAGGACGGATTGTCACCGACGAAATCGGCGCCGATGTGGAATGCCTGCGCCAATCCATCGGGGCTTGGCTGCGCGGCATAGGAAATCGACAATCCCCAGCCCGAGCCGTCGCCGAGCAGATGGTGAAACGCGGCAAGATCATGCGGCGTGGTGATGATCAGGATGTCCCGGATGCCCGCCAGCATCAGGCTGGAAAGGGGATAGTAGATCATCGGCTTGTCATAGACCGGCAGCAACTGCTTCGACGCGACCAGCGTCAGCGGGTGAAGCCGCGTGCCCGATCCCCCCGCCAGGATGATGCCCTTCCGCGTCACGTTACTCCCCCTTCGGCCAGCAGTTCGGCCACCACCCGCTTTGTCGATTCCTGCCACGGCCTCGCGCGGAATCCAAATGTCCGCTCGAAAAGACCGGAGTCGAGCACCGAGTTGGCAGGCCGCTCCGCCGCCGCCGGATAGTCGGAGCCGGGTATCGGTCGGACCGTCACCGTTCGTCCCGTCAATTCTGCCGCGGCCTCAAGGATCGCGGCGGCGAACATGTACCACGTGGTCTCGCCCGTGCCGGCGAAGTGATAGGTCCCGAAGGGCGCACCGCCCCCCTCGACAACAGGGATCAGCCGGATCACGGCGTCGGCGATATCAGTCGACGCCGTCGGCGAGCCGTGCTGGTCGGCCACGACATTCAGGCTATCGCGCTCCTGGCCAAGGCGGAGAATCGTCTTGAGAAAATTCTCGCCGTACCGGCCATAGACCCAGGATACCCGAAGGATCAGGTAGTCGGCGTGACGGGCGCGGACCGCCTCTTCTCCAGCCAGCTTGCTTCGGCCGTAAACACTGAGCGGCACCGCGGGATCGTCCTCGCGATACGGGCCCACCTTGCGCCCGTCGAAGACATAGTCGGTCGAGAAGTGGATGAGCGGCAGTCCGTTTGCCCTGCAGTGTTCGGCCAGGACGGCCGGTCCGTCGCGGTTGGCCCGCATCGCGGCGCTGGAATCCGTCTCCGCCCGGTCGAAGTCGGTGTAGGCGGCGGCGTTGACGACCGTCGTTGGCTCGAACTTGCGGATAGCGTCCGCGACCTGCCGGTCGTCGGCGATGTCGGCCGCATCCCGCCGGATCGCCACAGCCGGCACCCCGGCGCGGGCCGACCGGGCCACGATTTCCTGCGCCAGTTGACCACCCCCGCCGAATATCAGGATCACGAGACTATGCCCAGGCGCTCGCCCCGATAGGTGCCGGCGCGGATCGGCTCCCACCAGGAGCGGTTTTCAAGATACCAGCGAACCGTGGCGTCGAGTCCGGATTCAAAGGTTTCGCTCGGCGCCCAACCGATCTCGGTCCTGATCCTGGTGCTGTCGATGGCATAGCGCTGGTCATGCCCTGGCCGGTCCTCGACATGGGTGATCAGGTGGCTGTATCGCTCTCCGGACGAGAGCGGCGCATGCCTGTCCATCAGGCCGCAGATCAACCGCACGACCGCGATGTTCGATCGTTCGGCGTTTCCGCCGACATTGTAGCTGTCGCCGATCGCTCCCCCTTCCGCGACTGACACCAGGGCCTCCGCGTGATCGCCGACATACAGCCAGTCACGAACGTTCTCACCGCTTCCGTAGATCGGCAATGGCTTGCCCTCAAGACAATTGAGGATCATCAGCGGGATAAGTTTCTCCGGAAACTGGCATGGACCGTAGTTGTTGGAGCAATTGCTCATCACGATCGGCAAGCCGTAGGTTCGATACCAGGCGCGCGCGAGGTGGTCGGCCCCGGCCTTGGAGGCGGCATAGGGTGAATTCGGCCGGTAGGGCGAATCCTCCGTGAAAAGCCCCTCCGTCTCGAGGGAGCCGAAGACCTCATCCGTAGAAACGTGATGAAATCGGAAGCGTTTCTTTTCCGTCTCGCCCAAGGTCCGCCAGAAGCCCAGCGCCGCCTGCAGCATCGAGCCGGTTCCGACGATATTGGTCTGGATGAAATCGGCCGGACCATCGATCGATCGGTCGACATGGCTCTCGGCGGCGAGGTGCATGATCACGTCGGGCCGGACAGTATCGAGGATCTGGGCGATCCGCTTTGTATCGAGAATGTCGGCCTTGATGAAAGCGTATCGGGGATCGCCGGAGACGGACGCCAGCGAGTCGAGGTTTGCGGCGTAAGTCAGCTTGTCGACGACCACCGCGGCGTGCTGCGTCTTCGCGATCAGATGGCGGACGACGGCCGATCCGATGAAGCCGGCGCCACCTGTCACCAAGAAGACTTTGCGGTCCTCGCCCATTGCCAGCTCACATGGTGAAAGGGGAATCCAGTTCGCTCAGCCCGGGAAAGCTGGCGTCGCGATCGTTGACCACAACCTCGACGGTCGCCGCGGACCAGACGATGCCGAGGGCGGGATCGTCGTACCGAAGCCCCCCCTCGAGTTCGGGCGCGTAATAGGAATCACATTTGTAAAGGACTTCAGTGTCGGGCTCGAGGGTACAGAAGCCATGGGCGAAGCCCTGTGGAACGAGCAGTTGTTTGCCCTTCGCGGCCGTGAGCTCGACGGCGACCGATTGCCCATAGGTCGGGGAGCCGCGCCGGATATCCACCGCTACGTCAAGAATAGCCCCTTTCACCACGCGGACGAGCTTGGTCTGCGCCGCCGGAGGCCGCTGGAAATGCAGCCCACGTACCGTGCCTGCCTGGTGGGAAATCGCATGGTTCTCCTGAACGAAGTCGATGTCCCTGCCGATTGAAGCCAGAAAATCCTTTCGATAGGTCTCGGAAAATTGGCCCCTGGGATCCCTGAAAACCTTTGGCGTGAGGAGGATAAGATCCGGAATGGCGAGGGGTGCAGCAGCAAAGTTCATCGGTCAGATTTTTCCAGCATTCGTGCCCGGTCAAAGGCCTGGTTGGTAACGCGACCCTCAGGACACTATGCCGATCGGACGCGCTCGACTATCGTCCCGCGAAGCATGGCCGCATTGGCATCGTTTCCGGGAGAGAATCGCATGAAGACCGTCACTTACAAGGCCGGGGAAACCGTCATTCGTGAGGGCGAAGAGGGCGGGACGGCTTTTCTCATTGTTTCCGGAACCGTCGAGATCAGCGTCGGCGACGACGCCAGCGCGACGGTCGTCGGAAAACTCGAGGCGGGCGACGTCTTCGGTGAGATGAGCCTGATCGATCCCGGGCCGCGATCCGCCACCGTCAAGGCCGTCACCGACATCGAATGCATCCTGACCGGCTATGACGACTTCATCGCCTCGGTCCAGAGCGATCCGGCCCACGCGATCCTTTTCATGAAGACGCTGGTCCGCCGCTTGCGCGAGATGAATGAGCGGATGGCGGGGATGGATCCGTCGCGGCGGGGCCTCCGCGGCATGTTCCGCGACTGGCAGAAGTCCTTCGAGCCGCGCGACGGCGAGGATCTGCCGCCAATCTACTGGACGATGATGTGGTGAGCCGAACGACCGGCGCGCCCCAGGAACCCTGCCCGGCTGAAGGCCTCTGACGATCGCCGGGCATGACCTCGGCCACTGCAACGAAAAATGGCGCAGCTCGCCGACATCGGACGCGCGCCGGCTGGCGCACGCCTGCCACCGCCGGCGGGCCGCAGGGCATTTCAGAACATGGAATGAAGCCGACAGCACAAACGCAAACGCCGCCCCGAAGGGCGGCGTTCAACGTGTGCAGTTTTCGTGATGAGAAGATTTCTCGAAGCATGTTTCAGACAGCTTGGACTGCGCTTGGCAGGCCTGGCAGTGACCTACTTTCCCACGTCTTGAGACGAAGTATCATCGGCGCAGAGGAGTTTAACGGCCGAGTTCGGAATGGGATCGGGTTCTGGGCTCCTCGCAAGAACCACCAGGCCGGCGAAGCGCAGCCGTATGAAGCGGACGCTGCCAACTCTCGCCGGCGGCGTCCAAATCATACGAAGCATGTCTGGTCTTTTGCCCTGTCCAGGCGGACACGGATAATGAGAGTGATCAAGCCAATCGAGCTATTAGTACCGGTAAGCTTCATGCGTTGCCGCACTTCCACACCCGGCCTATCAACGTGGTGGTCTTCCACGGCTCTCAAGGGAGAACTAGTTTTGAGGTGGGTTTCCCGCTTAGATGCTTTCAGCGGTTATCCCGTCCGTACTTAGCTACCCTGCTATGCGGCTGGCGCCACAACAGGTCCACCATAGGTACGTCCATCCCGGTCCTCTCGTACTAAGGACAGATCCTCTCAATTCTCCTACACCCACGGCAGATAGGGACCGAACTGTCTCACGACGTTCTGAACCCAACTCACGTACCACTTTAATCGGCGAACAGCCGAACCCTTGGGACCTGCTCCAGCCCCAGGATGTGATGAGTCGACATCGAGGTGCCAAACGATGCCGTCGATATGGACTCTTGGGCATCATCAGCCTGTTATCCCCGGCGTACCTTTTATCCGTTGAGCGATGGCCCTTCCACAAGGAACCACCGGATCACTATGGCCGTCTTTCGACTCTGCTCGACTTGTCA
>NZ_FMXQ01000001.1:790000-844647 GCF_900104485.1 Bauldia litoralis
CTTGCCGAGGGGGTTCGGACGGGAATGACGGGGTCTTTGTTCGTTCCGGAGTGGCGGTCGTGAGAGGCCCCACCCTATTGGGAACCGTTATGCGCGGAAGCGCCGACGGGATCGATCTCGGCAGCGAACCGCCGCTGCGCGTCGGCGAAACGTCCGATGAGGCCCCGGTCCGCCGCTCCGTCAGCATCCGCTGGCTGTCGGGCACCATTCTCACCGGCCTGACGTCGGTCTTTCTCATGGGCGGCGCTTTGATGGCCGCTCTTTCCAACCCGCACCAGTTCGCCGAGTTGCCGGACGCCGCCGACAGCTCGATCATCGCCCCGGCCGCGAGCATCGCCTTTGGCCGCAAGGGCGATCGCATCCAGCCGCTGCTCGAGGAGGTTTCGAGCCGCCAGATCCTCCAGGTCTCGACGGTTACCAAGCAGGGCGAGCGCGATTTCATCAAGCTGCGCCCCTTCGCCAAGATCGTCGCGACCCTCTCCGCCCGCGAGTCGGAGTTCGACGAGCAGATCCCGACCTATGACGCGATGCGGATTTTCGCCGACACCTCGGCGCCCGAAGCGCCGGATAAGGGCGACGACGTCGCTGGAACCGACGACCAGTTCTATGGCGCCGACGTCGATGGCGAGGTTTCGGTCAAGGTCAGCGACTTCCCCGTTGGCGGCATCGAGATCGACACGACCTTTGCCCCCGCGACCGAGGACGTCGAGGCAATTGTCCGCGCCTCGCTGCAATCCGGCGACGGCTCGGCGCAGATGTCGGCGCTCGCCTATATCGACCCGACCGGCGATTCCGAGGAATTCGTCGAGGAAGATCCCTTCACGGCATTGGGCGTCAGCATCGTGCCGGAGAACGTCTCCAGCGTCGTCAAGTCGTCGACGGGCGAGGACGGAGGCGATGGCAGCGAGGAGCGGATCGTCGCTGTTGCCAAGGGCCAGTCCTTCATGTCCCTTCTCCAGGACAACGACATCACCGAGCGCGACGCCAAGGCGATCGTCGGCGCATTGTCGGAACTGGTCGATCTCAACAGCATTCACGTCGGCCAGAAGGTCCGCGTCGCCTATGCCGTCAACATCGACGAGGCCGACCCCGAGCCGATCCGAGTCAGCGTCTATGACGATGGCGCCCATCAGGCCAGCGTTGCCCGCACCGACGACGACGGCTTCCGTCGGACCGACGAGCCGGTTCTCGGCACCAATGCCCTCGCCGAGGTCGAGCCCGAGAAGTTCGGCGCCATGCCCAAGGTCTATGACGCGGTCTATCGCACCGCGCTGGAGCAGGAGGTCCCCAAGGCGCTGATCGACCAGCTGGTTCGCGTCTTTGCCTTCGACGTCGACTTCCAGGCGCGTATCTCGCCCGGCGATACGATCGAGGTTTTCCATTCCCTGCCGGAAGACGATGCGGCCGCCAGCGAACCGGAAGTGCTCTTCGCCGCTCTGACCCTCAATGGCGCCAGCAAGCGCTTCTACCGCTTCCGCACCCCCGACGACGGCGTCGTCGACTACTATGACGAGGAAGGCCGGAGCGCGAAGAAGTTCCTGATGCGCAAGCCGATCACCTCCGGCGTCCTGCGCTCGCGCTTCGGCATGCGACGCCACCCGATCCTTGGCTATTCCCGCCTGCATTCCGGCGTCGATTATTCCGCCCCGCGGATGACGCCCATTCTCGCCGCCGGCAACGGTGTGGTCGAAAAGGCCGGCAGGACCTCGGGCTACGGCAATCTCATCATCCTGCAGCACACCAACGGCTACGAGACGGCCTACGCTCACCAGACCAAGTTCGCCGATGGCATTCGCCCGGGCGCCCGGGTCCGCCAGGGCCAGGTCATCGGGTATGTCGGCTCGACAGGCCTGTCCACCGGACCGCATCTCCACTTCGAGATGCGGGTCAACGGCAAGGCGGTCGATCCGCTCCGCATTCGCCTGCCGCGCGGCCGCGTCCTCGAGGACCAGCTGCTCGCCGCCTTCGAACGCGAACGCGAGCGCATCGACAATCTGCTTGGCAACCAGGGCATTCCGACCGAGGTCGCCTCGACCAACTAGTCTCTTTGCCGGCTCTGCCGCTTTTGCTTAGCCGGGAAAGGATTCGCGGGGTCGGCATTCGTTGCCCTGCGGCGATGGACGGAGTCGTCCGCTTCGCCGGCAAAGCGACGCCGACAAGCCTAATGGCTGACGTTGGCGAGGAAGGTCTTCAGCCGCTCGGTCGCCGGGTTGCCGAACACCTCCTCTGGCGGCCCCTCCGCGACGACCACCCCCTGGTCCATGAAGACCGTGCGCGTCGACACCTGGCGGGCAAAGCGCATCTCATGGGTGACGATCATCATCGTCGTCCCCGCCTCGGCAAGGCCGCGGATGGTGACCAGCACCTCCTGCACCAGTTCGGGATCGAGCGCCGAGGTCACCTCGTCGAGCAGCAGGAGGCGCGGATCCATCGCCAGCGCCCGGGCGATGGCGACGCGCTGCTGCTGGCCGCCGGACAGGGCCGAGGGATGATGGTCGCGGCGTTCGGCGAGGCCGATCCGGTCAAGCCAATGCTCGGCGATCGTCCGGGCCTCGCTGGCCGGCTTGCCCTGCACCTTGGTCAGCCCGAGCATGACGTTGCTCAGCGCCGTGAGGTGCGGAAAGAGATTGTAGCTCTGGAAGACCATGCCGATCCGCGACCGCTGTCGGGCAAGCTGGCGCCCTGACAGCCGCGTTCGCCGGCCGTCGGGCGACACCCGGTAGCCGAGCGGATCGCCGTCGAGGCGAATCTCGCCGCCCTCGAACTCCTCCAGCAGGTCGACGCAGCGCAGCAGCGTCGTCTTGCCCGAACCGCTCGCTCCGATGATCGACACCACGTCGCCGGAATAGACGTCGAGATCGACGCCGCGCAGGATCGGGTTGGCGCCGAATGATTTCTCCAGCCCCGCGATGTTGAGGACGGCTTCGCCGCGATCGCTCATTGGTTCTGGAACCTGCGCTCGACCCATCCGCCGCCGGCCGAGATGGTGAGGTTGATGACAAGGTAGAGCGCGCCGACGAGCGCGTAGAATTCCATGGTCATGAAGGTGCGGCCGATGACTTCCTGGGTGGTCAGCAGCAATTCGCCGACGCCGATCGCCGAGAGCAGCGACGACGCCTTGACGATCTCGACCGCGGTATTGACGAAGTTCGGCGCGATCTGGCGCAGCGCCTGCGGCACCAGCACATAGGCCAGCATCTGCGGAAAGGTCAGGCCGATGGCCCGCGCCGCGTCGGTCTGCCCGGCGGGAATCGCGTTGAGCGCGCCGCGCAGCGTCTCGCCGATATGGGAGGCGCAGAAGATCGTCAGCGCCAGCACCCCGGCCTCGATCGGTCCGGGGCTGATCCCGAGGCCGGCCGGCATGTAGTAGCTCGCCAGGATCAGCACCAGCACCGGCGTACCGCGCACGATGTCGACGAAACCGCGGAAGGGCAGCGCGGCGATTCGACCGCCATAGGTCAGCATCAGGCCGATCACCAGCCCGAGGATGGTTCCCAGCACCACCGCGGCGCCCGATATGCCGACGGTCAGCAGGAAGCCGTGCCACAGCGGCCCGGAGGCGGAGTCGAGAACCTCGAGGAAGCGCTCCATCGCCCGCCCCTCAGAACTTCGGGAAGGCCGCTTCGAGGCGGCGCAGCCCCGTCGCGATCAGCGCACAGGTGAAAACGTACATCAGGCTGGCGATCATCCACACCTCGATGACGCGAAAACTCTCGTTGTTGATCTTGCGCGCCTGGAAGGTGAGTTCCGGCACGGCGATCACCGCCGCGATCGAGGTGTCCTTGAACAGCGAAATGAAATTGTTGCCGACGCTCGGCAGCGCGTTGCGCAGCGCGATCGGCAGGATGACCCAGATCGCCGTCCCCGTCCGCGTCAGGCCGATCGACTGCGCCGCCTCGGTGATTCCCTTCGGAATCACCTGGATCGCCGCGCGGAAGGATTCGGTCAGATAGGCCCCGGCATAGACCGCCAGGACGGCGGCGAAGGTGATGACATTGTCGAAGCGGATGCCGATCGAGGGCAGCGCGAAGAAGGCGAAGAGCGCCAGCACGAGAATCGGCACGTTGCGGATCAGGCCGACATAGAGCGCCACCAGGATCCGCGCCGGTCGCCCGCCATAAACGGCGGCGAGCGCCGCCAGGATGCCGATCAGCGAACCGACCAGCAACCCGCCGAGCCCCATCTCGAGACCGAGAAGGAGCCCGGCAAGGAGGTCATCGAAACCCCGGAAGACCGCGCCGAAATTGAGCGTGTAATCCATCGCCCCTGTCCGGCGCGGCGCTTCGGAAGCCTAGCGGAGTTCGCCGGGGAAGCCGACCTGCGGTGCCGGCGGCTTCTCGCCGAACCACTTCTCGAAGGAAGCGGAATAGGCCGGGAAGTCGACGCCGGTCATCGCTTCGCGGAAGGCGATGTCGACGAAATGCAGGAAGTCCGGATCGCCCTTCTTGACCGCGCAGGAATAGGTCTGCGGGTTCCAGCCGTAGCCGCCTTCGACGTAGCGGTCGGGGTTCTGCGCGACGAACCACTTGGCCGACGACATGTCGGTGGCGGCTGCGTCTGCGCGGCCCGAGTTGAGCGCCTGATACATCAGGTCGACGCTGTCATACTGGTCGACCTTGGCGTCGGGAAGCGCCTGGTGGACCATGTCCTCGGCATAGACATTCTGCAGCACCGACACGGTGATGCCGTCGCCCGCCGCCACCAGGTCGTCGTAGCTCTTGTAGTCGCCGTCCTTCATCATCAGGACGCCGACGCCTTCGCGGTAATAGGGAATCGTGAAGTTGACCTGCTGGGCCCGCCCGCCGGTCACCGTCATGAACTGGCAGGTAACGTCGACCTTGTCGGTCAGCACGTTCGGGATCCGCGAATCGGACGACTGGGTGACGTACTCGACCTTCTCGGGATCGTCGAAGATGGCCTTGGCCAGGATGTGGCCCATGTCGACGTCGTAGCCGACGAGGTTGCCCTGATCGTCCTTGAAGTGCCACGGCGGGTTGGTGCTGCCGGTGCCGACGATGATGTAGCCGCGATCGAGAATGGTCTGCAGCCGGTCTTCGGCCGCCGCACCGCCCGTCGCCATGGAGGTGACGACGACCGCCCCCGCCACCAATGCGCCAATTTGCATTTTCATGGGTATCCCCCTTCCCTGAGGTCCGGTATAGCAGACATGATGTCCGGAATAACGATCAGGATGCTAGTATGGAAGATGGGATCAGGCAACGGACGAATGGTGGAGGCGAAATCCCGGTCGCAGGGGACGAGCGCAAGGAGACGACCGCCGATGCCATTTCGCGCGGCAAGCCGACGCGGAATGCGACCCCCACCCGCGCCCGTGGCCTCGACCGCGCCGTCGAGATCTTTCAGTTGCTGCATGTCGTCCGGAAGCCGATTCCGATCGGCGAGATCGCGAAGCGGCTCGGCGCGCCACGATCGACGATCTACGAGATCGTCAATCTCTTCCTCGCCGCCGGTATCCTCGAATATTCCGGCAAGGGCGCCGAGGTCTTTTTCGGCCGGGCGATCTACCTCTATGCCAACGACTATTTCGCCACCCACGCGGTGGTCCGGCTCGGTGAGGAGGAGGTTCGCCGCCTCGCGTCGCTGACCGACGAGACCTGCCAGCTCTGCATGCCGGTCGGCAACAAGTATGCCGTCGTCTCGATGCAGAACAGCGCACGCCTCTTCCGCATCGGCTCGGATGTCGGCGTGCTCGTGCCGATCCCCTGGACGGCATCGGGGCGCTTCTTCGTCGCCCACATGACCCCGGCGGAACTCGAGGCCTTCATCCCGCCGGAGGACTTCCGGCTGCAGGACGGGCGAAAGATAGACCCGGCGCTCTTCCTCGCCCAGGCCAAGTCGGCGCTGGCCGACGGGATCTGCATCATCCCCGGCCTCGTCGACGAGCATGCCACCTGCGTCGCCGCGCCGATCACCGATCACGCCGGCCGCTGCGTCGCCTGCATCTGCTTCATCGTCTCCGCCGCCACCAGCGAGCAGCGTATGCGGGAGTTGTCGGCGGTGCTGGTCGAATCGGCCAGGAAGATCTCGGCAAGCCCCGGCTGAAAGCAAAAAAGGCCCGGCGCGAACCGGGCCTTTTCAATCTGCATGCTTGAGGCTCAGGCTGCCTCTTCCTTCTTGCCGCCGGTCACCTGGGGCAGGAAGAGGAGCTTGTCGGTACCGCCGGTGATCTTCACCTTGGCGCCGTCCGGCACCTCGCCGGCCAGGATCTTGTCGGCAAGCGGGTCCTGGACCTCGCGCTGGATGACGCGCTTGAGCGGCCGGGCCCCGTAGGTCGGGTCATAGCCCTTGTCGGCCAGCCACTTCCGCGCCGACTCGTCGAGATCGATGGCGATCTTCCGCTCCTCCAGCAGGCCCTGCAGCCGCTTGAGCTGGATGTCGACGATCGCCCCCATCTCGCTCCGCTTGAGGCGGTGGAAGAGGATGATGTCGTCGAGTCGGTTGAGGAATTCCGGCCGAAAGTGCGACCGCACCACGCCCATCACCATGTCGCGCACCTCGTCGACACCCTGGTTGTCCTCCAGCCCGGCGAGATAGTCGCTGCCGAGGTTGGAGGTCATGACGATGATGGTGTTGCGGAAGTCGACCGTCCGGCCCTGGCCGTCGGTCAGCCGCCCGTCGTCGAGCACCTGGAGGAGCACGTTGAAGACGTCGCCATGGGCCTTTTCGACCTCGTCGAAGAGGATCACCTGGTAAGGCCGGCGGCGCACCGCCTCGGTCAGCGTCCCGCCTTCCTCATAGCCGACATAGCCGGGCGGCGCGCCGATCAGCCGGGCGACGGAGTGCTTCTCCATGAATTCCGACATGTCGATGCGGACCATCGCCGTCTCGTCGTCGAACAGGAAGGACGCCAGCGCCTTGGTCAGCTCGGTCTTGCCGACGCCGGTCGGGCCGAGGAACATGAACGAGCCGATCGGCCGGTTCGGATCCTGGAGCCCGGCGCGCGCCCGCCGGACCGCGGTCGACACCGCATGCACGGCTTCGCCCTGGCCGACGACCCGCTTGGCGAGTTCGTCTTCCATGCGCAGGAGCTTCTCGCGCTCGCCCTGCAGCATCCGGTCGACCGGGATCCCGGTCCACCGCGACACCACCTGGGCGATGTGGTCCGGCGTCACCGCTTCCTCGACCATGTCGCCGGCTTCCCGGCTGGTCTGTTCGGCCTCGACCAGTTGCTTCTCGAGCTTGGGGATCGTCCCGTAGGCCAGTTCGCCAGCCTTGGCGAGATCGCCGGCGCGCTGCGCCCGGTCGAGGTCGGCCCGGGCCTGGTCGAGCTGCTCCTTGACCTTGGTCGACGAGGCAAGCTTGTCCTTCTCCGCCATCCAGCGCTGGGTCAGCGACTGGCTCTGCTCCTCGAGATCGGCAAGCTCTTTCTCGAGCCGTCCCAGCCTGTCCTTCGACGCCTGGTCGGTTTCCTTGGTCAACGCCTCACGCTCGATCTTGAGCTGGATGATGCGCCGATCGAGTTCGTCGAGCGCCTCCGGCTTGGAATCGACCTGCATCCGCAGGCGCGAGGCCGCCTCGTCGATCAGGTCGATCGCCTTGTCCGGCAGGAACCGGTCGGTGATGTAGCGATTCGACAGCGTCGCCGCGGCGACCAGCGCCGAGTCGGTCAGCCGGATGCCGTGATGCAGCTCGTATTTCTCGCTGATGCCGCGCAGGATCGAGACGGTGTCCTCGACCGTCGGCTCGTCGACGAAGACCGGCTGGAACCGCCGGGCGAGCGCCGCGTCCTTTTCGACATGCTTGCGATATTCGTCGAGCGTCGTCGCGCCAACGCAGTGCAACTCGCCGCGCGCCAGGGCCGGCTTGAGCAGGTTCGAGGCGTCCATCGCCCCTTCCGCCTTGCCGGCGCCGACCAGCGTATGCATCTCGTCGACGAAGAGGATGATCTGCCCTTCCGCCGACTGCACTTCGGACAACACGGCCTTCAGCCGCTCCTCGAACTCGCCGCGATACTTGGCGCCGGCGATCAGAGCGCCCATGTCGAGCGCCAGGAGCTTCTTGTTCTTCAGGCTCTCGGGCACGTCGCCATTGACGATCCGCAGCGCCAGGCCTTCCGCGATCGCGGTCTTGCCGACGCCCGGCTCGCCGATCAGCACCGGGTTGTTCTTGGTCCGGCGCGCCAGCACCTGGATCGTGCGGCGGATCTCCTCGTCGCGACCGATCACCGGGTCGAGCCGGCCCTCGCGCGCGTCCTCGGTCAGGTCGCGCGCATATTTCTTCAGGGCGTCATACTGGCTTTCGGCCGACGCGGAGTCGGCGGTCCGCCCCTTGCGGATCTCCTCGATGGCGGTGTTCAGCGTCTGCGGCGTCACGCCGGCATCGGCGAGGATCTTGGCGGTCTTGGCGTCCTTCTCGATCGCCAGCGCCAGCAGCAGCCGCTCGACCGTGACGAAGGAGTCCCCGGCTTTCTTCGCCGCCTTCTCGGCGGTGTCGAAAACCTTGGCCGTCGGTTGGGCGAGGTAGATCTGCCCCGACCCGCCGCTCACCTTGGGAAGCGCGGCGAGCGCCTGCTCGGTCTCGGCAAGCGCCTGCCGGGCGTTGCCGCCGGCGCGCTCGATCAGCCCGGCCGCGAGCCCTTCTGGATCGTCGAGAAGAACCTTGAGGATGTGTTCCGGGGTGAATTGCTGATGGCCCTCGGCCAGCGCCCCCGTCTGTGCGGACTGGATGAATCCACGGGCCCGCTCCGTATAGATTTCGAAGTTCAATTTGCCCTCCTGACCCGGACCCTCCGCCCAATCGGCGCGAAAGACCCGTTCGATGATTTGGCACGATCTAAAGGCTTCGGCGCCCGGTTCGGCACGCCTTGAAAAACATATGGTGATGACGAGCCGGTTAAAAAAGAGGCCCGGATTCGAGCCGCCCCGTCGAACCGGACCTGGCCTGGGTCACAATTCAGGCACCATTGTCTGGCTCACCGCACTGGCGGATATTGGACCGACCGGCGGCCGTCGCGGCCGACAGGAACAGACACGCCAGCCTTGATGAGGCCGATCATGCCGATCTTCAGACTGAACCTCCCGATCGCATTTCTCGCGGCAGCGCTGGTTGGCCACGCTGCCCACGCCCAGGACGCCGAGCCGATCGACCTGTTCGACACCGGTCGCCCCAATCGCCAGGGCCTGCCGGCCAATGCCGATGCCCTCGGCATGGCGCCGGAGACCGTCGGCGCGGTCGGCTATTTCACCCTGTCGACCGCGGCCGGCACGAACCTGCGGTCGAGCGGCGCGCCACGGCGCATGCGGATTGCTCTCCCGGACGGCGGCGCGGTCACCTGCACCCTCACCGCCGGAGCGCCGCAGAACGGCGTCGAGGTCCTCCGCGGTTCACTCGGCGACGGCAATGGCGCCGACCATTGCTACCTGCTGGTCAAGGATGGACAGGTCACGGGCGACATCCAGACCGCGACCGGCCGCTATCGCATCCTGCCGGCCGGACCGGGCAACACCCATGCGGTCGTCGAGATGCGGACCAATGCCTTCCCGGCTGAAGGCGACGTGGTCGAGCCACCGGTGCCGAAGCGGCGCGGCCGGAGCATGATCGGCGAGCCTCTGTGCGATGTCGCAGGCGCCGGCGATCGCGGCACCATCGACCTGATGGTGCTCTACACGCCAGCCGCCGCCGCGAAATCGGACATGGAGGTGATGGTCGCCGAGGCGATGACCCAGTTGAAGGACGCGCTGATGCAGCAGCCCGGCGAGAATTTCGGCGTCAATGTCCGCCTCGTCCACAGCCAGCAGGTCGATTATGTCGAGGGGGCCGATCTAGGCGTCGACCTCGAGCGGCTCAGCGGCGCCGAACCCGGCCAGCTCGCCGAGGTACCGGTGCTGCGCGACCGCTACAAGGCCGACATCGTCCACATGATCGTCGAGAATAATCTCGAATCCTGCGGTCTCGGCTGGATGATCGAGCCCGGCTACGACGACAGCGCCGACTACGCCTTCTCGGTCAGCGAACGGGTCTGCGCGGTCGACAATTTCAGCTTCGCCCACGAAGTCGGCCACAACATCGGCATGAACCACGACCGCTACGTCGTGGAGAATGCCGGGGACGAAGATATCAATTTCGGATTCGTTTCAGTCGACACCGGGCGGCGCACACTGATGGCCTATGACCACAAGTGCCAGGACATCGGCAAGAGCTGCCCGCGCATCCTGACCTTTTCGACGCCCGCGCCGGTGATGGGTGGCGATACCGCATGGGGCGTCCCCCCGGCGCGCGGCGATGGCGCCTATAACCGCGAAATCCTCTGTCGCAACGCCCCGGGCATCGCGCAGTATCGCTGACGGACGGCGGCGCTGGATCGCGCCGCTCCGCCAGCAAGGCCGGACGTCAGTCCTCGACCGGCGTCGGCTCGGCCGCTGCGGCCTCGGCGCGCGGAGCCGCATTCTGGTCGTCCGTCCGTGCCCGGTAGGGGCGGCGGCGACGCGGACGCGGCGCCGGGGTCGAACCCTGGTCGTCGGGACGGATTTCCTGCGGCTGGTCGTCCGCGGCGGCGGCGATGTCCTGCCCGTTGCCGTTCACATGCGGCTGCGGATCGGACGCCGGCTGCGGATCGGAACCACCGGATTTCGGCCGCTCGTTTTCCTGGCGGGACTGGTTGCGATTCTGCTGGGTGTTGTCGTTGTTGCCGTCGTTGTCGCCGTCATTGTCCCCATCGTCGCCGTCGCGGAAATTCTGCTGCGGCTGGTTCTGGGGCTGCGGCTGGGCCGCCTGGGCAGCGGCGACGATGCGATAATAATGCTCGGCATGCTGCAGAAGGCTCTCGGCATGCACCCGGTCGCCGGACGACTGGGCGTCCCGGGCCAGCTGGGCGTAGCGTTCCGCGATGTGGAGCGGCGTGCCGCGGACCTTCACGTCCGGGCCGTTGCTCTCATACGATCGCGTCAGCGGGTTCGGTCCCTTGCGGTTCCGCCCGCGCATACGCTTATTATTGTTATTGTTGTTGTTCTGGTGTCCTTGCCTCATCAACCTTCTCTTCTGCCTTTATAGCGGTCCGCGAATCCACTCACTGACGAGCTGCATCGCGATCGGGCGCTGCTGCCTGCGAATCCATCCGGGACTCGGAGTCTACCGGTATGGCTGTTGGCCTCTTTCGACGTTGACTCACCCGGTCAAGGTTCCCCGAGCAGGGAGCTCCGCGCTAAGCTGACTCGGTCCGCCCGTAACGATGTTGGATGGTCCGAAAAGGCCAGACGACATCCAAGATCTGATTTCGCTCGGTTGGAAGCGTGTACCAGCGCCCAAGAATCAAAGGGCGTATGCCCATGAAGATGCGATGGACTTTGTCCGTTTCCTACGGCGAGCGGACGTTAGCCGCTTCGCCGCCGATTTCCAAGCCTATTTTTGCGGCCTTTGGTTTAAGCTGAATTGTTCGCTCGATTCCGGCGAAATCGCGATAGCTTTGAGCATCATAGCCGCGTTCGCGGCCCATCTGCAAAACCCGCTCGGCCTGGCCGGCTCCGATCTCGACGAATGCCATGCCCTGCGGGGCGAGAATCGCAGCGAGCGAGTCGAAAAGGCCGGGATACACGGCAAGCCCTTCGGCCCCACCGTCAAGTGCAAGATGGGGATCGTGCGCGCGCACCGCAACCGGCAGGTCCGCCATATCCGCCGCCGCGATATAGGGCGGGTTGGACACGACGATGTCGAATCGCCCTGAGATCGCCGCGCTCCAGTCCCCGACCAGGAAATGCGCCCGCTCGCCCAGTCCGAGCGCCACCGCGTTTCGCCGGGCGGTGCGCGCCGCGTCCTCGCTGAGGTCGATGCCGATACCGATGGCGCGCGGCAGTTCGCTGAGCAGCGCCAGCAGGATCGCCCCCGATCCGGTGCCAAGGTCGAGGATGGTCAGCGGCGCCGCGCGCCGCCCCGCGCCATCGAGCGCCGCCAGCGCCGCCGCGACCAGCGTCTCGGTATCCGGCCGTGGCACCAGCGTCCCGTCCGACAGGGCGAACCGCAGGCTCCAGAATTCCTTTTCGCCGAGGATCCGCGCCACCGGTACCCCCGCCGCCCGCTTGTCCGCCCAGGCCTCGACGGTCCGTTCGATCGCCGGCGGCACGCTCTCCCGGTCATGCAGCACCAGATCGGTCGGGCTGTAGCCGAGGGCATGGCCGACCAGCAGCCGCGCATCGAGATCGGGGGTGGCATCATCCTCCCCCGCGCAGGACGCAGCGAGCTGCGCGGCGATCCGGCGGCGCAGCGTCGCGACGGTCGCGCCAGCGCCCGCCGCAGGCGGCGTCACGCCGCCTCCTCCGCCGCGAGCAGCGACGCCTGATGGTCGGTGATCAGCGGCTCGATGACGTCGTCGAGCCCGTCGCCGGCAATCACCTCATCGAGCTTGTAGAGCGTCAGGTTGATGCGGTGGTCCGTCACCCGCCCTTGCGGGAAATTGTAGGTGCGGATGCGCTCGGACCGGTCGCCGCTGCCGACCTGGACGCGGCGCGCCTCGGCGCGTTCGTCGTCGGCATTCTGGCGCTCGAGGTCGAACAGCCGGGCGCGCAGCATCTGCATCGCCTGGGCGCGGTTCTGATGCTGCGATCGCGACTGGGCGATAATGATGATTCCTGTCGGAATGTGCAGGATGCGAATGCCGGAATCGGTGGTGTTGGCATGCTGGCCGCCGGCGCTGGAAGCCCGCGTCGTGTCGACCCGGATGTCTTCCGGCCGGATCGCGACATCGACCTCCTCGGCCTCCGGCAGCACCGCGACGGTCGCCGCCGAAGTGTGGATACGGCCGCTCGCCTCGGTCGCCGGAACCCGCTGGACGCGATGGACGCCGGACTCGAATTTCAGCCGTGCGAAGACGCCCTTGCCGGTGATGTTGGCGATGATTTCCTTGAAGCCGCCGGCGTCGCCCTCGCTCTCCGACAGCACCTCGACCCGCCAGCCGTGAAGATCGGCATAGCGCTGGTACATCCGGAACAGGTCGCCGGCGAACAGCGCCGCCTCGTCGCCGCCGGTGCCGGCGCGGATCTCGACGATGGCGCTCTTCTCGTCGGCCGCGTCCTTCGGCAGGAGTAAGAGCCGCACCTCCTCGGTCAACGCCTCGATCCGGGCATCGAGCGCCTCGGCTTCCTCGCGGGCCATCGCCGCCATTTCCTTGTCGGCCAGCAGCGCCTCGAGGCCCTCGCGCTCGTGCAGCGCCGCCCGCAACGCCGTCACGCCCTCGAAAACCGGCTCGAGTTCGGCACGCTCGCGACTGAGCTTGACCAGCGTGTCGCTGTCCAGCGGCGTCGACAGCTTCGCGTCGATGACCTCCACGCGGGAGATCAGGGCGTCGATCTTTTGCTCCGGGATCATGGTCATCGGCTAAGGACGCGCATTCTGTTGTGTCGTCAAAAGGGAACATCCTCGGCGACGGCGAAATCGGCCAGCGCGGTGCGCACGCCGTCCTCGTTGCCCTGATCGTCGAGAAGCGAGCGGATCGTCTCCGACACCTTGCCTGCGTCAAGCGCCATCGCCATCGCCTTGACCGGCCCGACCGCGGCCGCCGACATCGACAGCGACCGGTAGCCGAGGCCGATAAGCGCCATCGCCATCAGCGGGTTGCCCGCCATCTCGCCGCACAGCGTCACCGGCAGGTCGGCCTTCTTCGCCGCCTCGACGATCTGCCGCAACGCCCGCAGGAAGGGGCGCGACAGCGGATCGAAGCGCCCGGCAACCATGATGTTGCCGCGGTCGCTGGCGGTCATGAACTGATGCAGGTCGTTGGAGCCGACCGAAACGAAGTCGACCAGTTTCGACAGGCCGTCGAGCTGCCACAGCATCGACGGCACTTCGATCATCGCGCCAATCAGCAGCTCCGACGGGATCTCGTGCCCGTGCCGCTTGAGATGCCCGATCTCGCGATCGATCAGTTCCCGCGTCTCGCGCACCTCCCAGAGGTCGGTGATCATCGGCAGCATGATCCGCAACTGCCGGCCGGCCGCCGCCTGCAGCAGGGCGCGAAGCTGCATCCGCAACAGTCCCGGACGGTCGAGGCCGAGGCGGATCGCCCGCCACCCCATCGCCGGGTTCTCTTCCTGCGCGGTCCGCAGATAGGGCAGCACCTTGTCGCCGCCGATATCGAGGGTCCGGAAGGTGATCGGGAGCTCGCCGGCGGCTTCCATCACCGTCCCGTAGAAGGCGCGCTGCTCGCCGAGCTTCGGCATCCGCTCGGCGATCATGAACTGGAGTTCGGTGCGGAACAGACCGATGCCCTCCGCGCCGGATTCCTCCAGGTGCGGCAGGTCGACCAGCAGTCCCGCATTCATCAAGAGCCGGATCCGCTGCCCGTCGCGGGTCACCGCCGGCTTATCGCGCAGCAGCTGATACTGTTCCTGCCGCTTGGCGCGGAAACGGACCTTCTCGGCATAGGCCGCCTCGACATCGGCGGTCGGGCGGATATGCACCTCGCCGGCCAGCCCGTCGACGATCACCGCGTCGCCATTCTCGACCAGCGACAGCACGTTGCTCGCCCGCCCGACCGAGGCAATGCCGAGCGCCCGGGCGACGATGGTGACGTGGCTGGTCGGTCCGCCTTCCTCCAGCACCAGTCCGCGCACCCGTTCGCGGTCATAGTCGAGGAGTTCGGCCGCGCCCATGTTGCGCGCCACGATGATCGCGTCGCGCGGCAATTCCTGCGCCGACGGCCCGTGCGACTTGTTCATCAGCACGCGCAACAGCCGGTTGGCGAGATCGTCGAAATCGTGGAGGCGGTCGCGGAGGAACGGATCGGTCTGGCGCTGGAGCCGCGCCCGCGTGTCGCTCTGCACCTTCTCGACCGCGGCTTCCGCCGTCAGGCCGTTGTGGATCGCCTCGTTCATCCGGCGGACCCAGCCCCGATCGTGGGCGAACATCCGGTAGGCTTCGAGCACGTCGCGGTGCTCGCCGGTTTCGGCGATGTCGTCCCGCGACAGCATGTCGTCGACGAACAGCCGCAGGCTGGCAATCGCCTGCTCCAGCCGCTGCGCCTCGACCTCGACGTCCTCGGCGATCAGGGCGGTGACCACGACGCGCGGCTCGTGCAGCACGATATGGCCGAGCCCGACGCCTTCGCACAGGCCGACACCGGTGGTGGTGATCGGCCGCTTGAGGTCGATCACGGTGCCGGGCTGCGCCAGCCGCTCCAGTTCGCCGACGGCCAGCATCTCGGCCAGCACCATCGCGGTGGTCTGGAGCGCCTCGACTTCCTCGTCGTAATAGGTCCGGTGCGTGCGGTTCTGCACGACCAGCACGCCGAGCGTCCGGCCGGCGCGCAGGATCGGCACGCCGAGGAAGGAGGAATAGATTTCCTCGCCCGTCTCCGGCAGGTAGCGATAGGCCGGGTGCTGCTGGGCATTCGGCAGGTTGAGCGGCCGCGCCTCGGCGGCGATGGTGCCGACCAGGCCCTGCCCGGTCCGCAGCGCCGCGTGATGAACGGCCTCGGCCTTCAGGCCTTCCGTCGCATAGAGTTCCAGCACGCCATCGGACCGCAGCACATAGACCGAGCAGACCTCGGCCACCACGTTGGCCGCGATCTGGGTAACGATCTTGTCTAGCCGTTCCTGCGCGCTGATCGGCTCCGCCATGATTTCGCGCAAGCGGCGGAGCAGGACGCGCGGTCCGGCGGGGAGGCCCCGCATGATCCGCTATCCTAGTGGACGTATTGTAGCCGCGGCCGATGCCGTCGGCGGTCTCGCGGACGCTCGAATCCGCGTCCGGTTAATCCTTGTCGAGCCCGTATAGCGAATGCAAAGTCCGTACCGCAAGCTCGGTATACGACGCGTCGATGAGCATCGAGATCTTGATTTCCGACGTGGTGATCGCCCGAATGTTGATGCCACGGGTCGCCAGCGCCTCGAAAGCCTGCGCCGCGACACCAGCGTGGCTGCGCATGCCGATGCCGATGACCGAAATCTTGGCCACGTCGGTGGAGCCTTGAATCGCCTGGTAGCCGACATGGTCGCGCGCCCCTTCGAGAACCGCCTGTGCCCGGTCGAAATCGGCGATCGGCACGGTGAAGGTAAGATCAGTCAACGATCCATCCTCCGAAATGTTCTGGACGATCATGTCGACGTTGATATTGGCCGTCGACAGCGGCATGAAGACCGCCGCCGCGACGCCCGGCTTGTCGGCGACCCTGCGCAACGAAATCTGGGCTTCGTCCTTCGAATAGGCGATGCCTGTGACTACCTGTTTTTCCACAATTTCATCCTCGTCACAGATCAGGGTTCCGGGCGGCTCGGCCGCGTTAATCAGGTCCGGCGACTCCGGATCGGAAAAGCTTGAGCGCACGAAGGTCCGCACGCCGTGGACCATCGCCATCTCGACCGAGCGGACCTGCAGCACCTTGGCGCCGAGCGACGCCATTTCCAGCATCTCCTCGTAGGAGATGCGGCTCATTCGCCGGGCCTTGGCGACGATCCGCGGATCGGTCGTGTAGACGCCGTCGACATCGGTATAGATGTCGCAACGGTCGGCCCCGACTGCCGCGGCCAGCGCCACCGCGGTGGTGTCCGAGCCGCCCCGGCCGAAGGTCGAGACCCGGTTGTCGGGCGCGACCCCCTGGAAACCGGCGACAACCGCCACTTGGCCCTGTTCCATCCGCCCGATCATCGTCGAGCCGTCGATATTGGCGATCCGCGCCGCGCCATGAGCGGAATCGGTCCGGATCGGGATCTGCCAGCCGAGCCACGAGCGGGCGTTGACACCCATGTCCTGAAGCGTGATTGCCAGCAGCCCGGCGGTGATCTGCTCGCCGGCCGCGACCACCGCGTCATACTCGCGCGCGTCGTGCAGGCGCGAGGCGGCGCGCGTCCATTCGACGAGCTGGTTCGTCGTCCCGGCCATCGCCGAAACCACGACGGCAACCTGATGACCGGCCGCGACCTCGCGCTTGACGTGGCGCGCGACGTTGCGGATGCGGTCGATATCGGCGACCGACGTGCCGCCGAACTTCATCACCAACCGTGCCATTGCGCTTCCGCCACCCGTCCTTTGTCGCCGAAAAGGCGCGCCTTCTTAGCGACTGGCGCGGTTTGCCGCAACGGCCGGCGGTAGGGAGCCCATTTCGAAGTAGCGGAACGACGGCGGATCGCCTAGCGTTCCCGCATCATGCCGACCGCCTCGACCATCGACCGCGACGAAGTGGCCCGTTTCTCCGCGCTTGCCGGGAAATGGTGGGATCCGGGCGGCCCGATGGCCCCGCTCCACCGGCTGAATCCGGTCCGCCTCGGCTACATCAAGGCGCAGATCTGCGCCCATTTCGACGGTCCCGGGGCCGGCCAGCGCCGTGATCCGCGCGATGGCCGCGCCCTCGAAGGCCTGCGCATTCTCGATATCGGCTGCGGCGCCGGTCTCGTTTGCGAGCCGCTGGCCCGGATGGGCGCCGGGGTCACCGGCATCGATCCTTCGGACGAGAATATCGCCGTCGCCAGCCACCATGCCGCCGAATCCGGCCTCTCCATCGATTACCGCGCCACCACCGCCGAGGCGCTGATCGGCGCGATCGAGCCTTGTGACGTCGTCCTGGCGCTTGAGGTGGTCGAGCATGTCGCCGATGTCCGCCTGTTCATCGAATCCGCCGCCGCCCTGGTGCGGCCGGGCGGCCTCGTCATCGCCTCGACCATCAACCGCACCTTCAAGGCCCTGGCTTTCGCCATCATCGGCGCCGAATACGTCCTGCGCTGGCTGCCGCGCGGCACCCACTCCTACGACAAGCTGGTCACCCCGGACGAACTCGGCGGCGCCTTCCGCGCCGCCGGCCTGACCCGCCGCGACGAAACCGGCGTCGTCTATGTGCCGATCGCCGATCGCTGGCAGCTCTCCGACGACACCGACGTCAACTACATGATGGTCGCCGGCAAGCCGGTGGCGCCCGCAGCCTAACCCGACTGCTTGGTCCACACCGCCAGTTCGTTGCCGCCCGGTTCGCGAAACTGAAAGCGCCGCCCGCCGGGAAAATCGAATTGCGGGCGGGTGATCTCCGCCCCGGCTGCCGTCACCGCGGCTTCGGCCGCGTCGAGGTCGTCGGCATAGAGAATCGCCAGCGGCGCCGACGGCTCGCCCTCGGCCTGTTCGATCCCGCCATCGAGTCCGGCATTGTCGATCGCCGCATAGGATGGCCCGTAACTGGTGAAGGTCCAGCCGAACGCCGCTTCGAAGAAGGCCTGGCTGCGGACGATGTCACGGCTGGAAAACTCGAGATAGTCGATTGGCAATCGCGCAGGCATCACCTGTCCTCCCGAATTTGTTCGCTTTTTGTTCTCTATATCGCGCCGCGCCCCCGGTGAAAAGGGCGCGGCGAAAAAGCCTGGGGACCGTCCGCCCTACCAGGGCAGTTCGTGGCCCTCGGCATGGATGAACTTGCCGGTCGCTTCCAGCGTCATGTCGTCGATCCGCGCCACCATGCGGGCGGCGGCGTCTTCCGGCTCGACCCCGCCCGGCACGTTGCCCAGCATGTCGGTCTTGACCATGCCGGGATGCAACAGCATCACCGCGATGCCGCGCGGCTCGAGGTCGAGCGCCAGCCCGACGCCGGCCATGTTCACCGCCGCCTTCGACATCCGGTAGCCATAGGCGCCGCCGGACCCGTTGTCGCCGATCGACCCGCTTCGGCTGGTGACGATCGCCACCTTGGCGCCCTCCTTCAGCCGCGGCAGCATAGCGCGCGTGATGCGGAGAGGCCCAAGCGTATTGACCTCGAACTGACGCCGGATGCGGTCCCAGTTGAGGTCTTCGAGCGTCTCGGACGTTGCGATGCCGGCATTGGCGATCAGCACGTCGACGGAGTTCTCGCCAAGCGAGTCGGCGAAGCGCTGCACCGCCGCGTCGTCGGTCAGTTCGACCCCCTCATGCACTTCGGCGCCGAGCGCATCAAGGTCGGCGGAGGTGACGCGGACCGCCGCGACGACCTCGTCGCCCCGCGCGACATAGGCGCGGGCAAGCGCAAGTCCGATTCCACGATTGGCTCCAGTAATGACGATGCGTGCCATGAAGGCGGCTCCCCTGTTTCGTTCCTGTGTATGAATGCTCAGTTCTGGTCTTCGGGGAGTGACGGCAACGGGTAGAAGTCGATCCCCTCCTCGGCCAGCGCCTTGGCGTCCTCGCTGGTCGCCTCGCCGTAGATGCCGCGCGGCTCGACTTCCTGGTGGTGGATCTTCCGCGCCTCCTCGGCGAAGCGGTTGCCGACATAGTCGGCTCGCTCGGTCACCTTCTGGCGAAGCTCGCGGATCGCGCTGCGCAACGCCCGCTCGCGCGGGTCCGACGTCGCAAGCTGCACGTTTTCGTCGGCGGCCGGCGCCGCCTCCCGCCCGGCATCGACCTTGACGATATCCATGCCCCGCGTCCTGGGCGAGCGTGCCACCGCCGGCGCCATCAGCGCTTTCTCGACCCGCGTCGAGCCGCAGACCGCGCAATTGACCGCCTTCTCGCCCGCCAGCCGGTCGTAGTCGTCGCCGGACCGGAACCAGGCCTCGAACTCGTGGTCTTTCTCGCAACGCAGGGCAAATCGGATCATGCGATGTCCTCAGGCGGTCTCGAGTTCCGCGGCTGTGCCGGGAAGTTCATAGGGCGGATCGCTGGCAAGCGCCGGAATCCGCTGGCGCGCCGCAGCGCTCGCCGCCGGATCGATATCGGCGAGGATGACATCGGGATCGGTGCCGGCTTCCGCAAGGATCCGCCCCCAGGGGTCGACGATGATGCTGTGGCCGTAGGTGTCGCGACCGTCGTCGTGGTGTCCCCCTTGCGCCGCTGCGATCACGAAGGAGCCGGTCTCGATCGCCCGCGCCCGCATCAGGATGTGCCAGTGCGCCTCGCCGGTCGTCCTGGTGAAGGCCGCCGGGATCGCCAGCGCCGCCGCGCCATGGGTCGCCAGCGTGTGGAACAGGTTGGGGAAGCGAACGTCGTAGCAGATCGACAGGCCGAGCCGCAGCCATGGCAGGTCGGCGATAACAGCCGCCTCGCCGCGCCGGTAGAGGCGGGACTCGCGGTAGCTCTCGCCATTCGCCAGGTCGACATCGAACATGTGGATCTTGTCGTAGCGGGCGACGATGCCGCCGTCCGGCCCGATCAGGAAAGCGCGGTTGGCGACCGAGGTCGGGCCGAGCTTGATCGCCATCGAGCCGATATGGACATGGATGCCGAGTTCCCTGGCCAGCGCCCGGAAACGCGCCAGGGAGGGATCGTCCGCCTCGGCCGAGATGCTGGCGAGCAGGCGCTCGCGATCCATGCAGAGGATCGTCGTCATTTCCGGCGTCAGCGCATAGTCGGCGCCCGCCGACGCCGCCGCGCGGATCAGGCGCTCCGCCTCATCCGTGTTCGCCTCGACCGAGAAGCCGCTGCGCATCTGAATCGCCGCTGCGCGGAAGCCAGCCATGATCGCTCTCCTTGTCCGGATGCACAGGATATCGGTCAGATGCCGTCGCGGACAACCCGCGCAAAGACCAGCACGTCGACGCCGCTCGCCCCGGCCCGCAGCAGCGCCCGCGTCACCGCCCGCGCCGTCGCGCCCGTCGTATAGACATCGTCGACCAGCAGCACCCGCCGCCCGGCGACGATCGGCTTGTAGTCGGCCGGCACCTGGAAGGCGCCGCGCACGTTGCGGTCGCGTTCGTTGGCCGACAGTCCCACTTGCTGCGCCGTCGCCCGCACCCGTTTCAGCGCCATCGGCACGAACGGCTTGTCGGCCGAGGCCGCGACGACCGCGGCCAGCGCCGCCGACTGGTTGAACCGCCTCAGCCACAAGCGCCAGCGATGCAGCGGCACCGGCAGGATGAAATCGGCCTCGGCGATCACATCGCCGCCGGCCCGCGCCATCCACGCGCCCATCCAGCGGGCGAGTTCCGTGCGGTCGCGATATTTCAGCCCGTGCACCAGCGACCGGGCGACCGTATCGAAACGCGCCACGGCGCGCAGGCGATCGAAGGGCGGCGGTTCGGCAATCGCTTCCGCCGACAGCGCATTCGGCCCGAGGTCATAGGCGAAGGGCAGGCCGAGCCGGGCGCAATAAGGCTTCTCGATCAGCCGCAATTCGCCCCAGCAGACCGGGCAGAGGCCGCCGAGACGCGAGACGTGGCGTTGGCAGGAAAGGCATTGCGCCGGCAGCGCCAGGTCGGCGACGGTCGAAGCCGCCGCGCGGATCGGGCTGCCCCAGGACCGCGTCGGCGGTCGCCGGACCGGCGGCCGCGTATGAATGTTTCTCTCCATTGCGGCCAATTTAGCGCCCCGACAATGGCAGAGTCATGGACTGTTTTCGATCCGCGTCGAATTTGCCGCCGGCGCTTTTGACGCGCCGGCCGAGCCGGCCCATAACCGCGCCATGGACGGCCCCGCCCCCCTCTTCGACCGCGCTCTGCTCGATCGCCGCCGCGACCGCGCGCTGCGCGCCGGAACGCCCGTCGCCGACTTCCTCCTCCGCGCCGCGACCGACGATCTGGTCGATCGCCTGATGGCGGTGAAGCGCGTTTTCGCCCGCGCCGCCGATATAGCCACGCCGTTGCCCTTGCTTGCCGGGCGCCTCGCCACTTCGAGCCAGGTGGAGACCGTCTTCCGCCTTGCCCGCTCGCCCGAGACGTCGACGGAGGCAGCCTCCTTCCTGGTGATCGGCGACGAGGAAAAGCTGCCTTTTCGAGCGGAAAGCCTCGATCTCGCGGTCTCGGCGCTCGCCCTCCACTACGCCAACGACCTGCCCGGCGCCCTCGTCCAGATCCGCCGCGCGTTGAAGCCCGACGGCCTGTTCCTCGCCACGCTGCTCGGCGGCGACACCCTGACCGAGTTGCGCCAGTCCTTCGCCGTCGCCGAGGCCGAACTGACCGGCGGCGCCTCGCCCCGCGTCGCGCCTTTCGCTGAAATCCGGGTGCTCGGCGGCCTGCTGCAGCGCGCCGGCTTCGCCCTGCCGGTCATCGACCAGGATCGGCTGACGGTCCGCTACGACACGATGTTCGACCTGACGCGCGATCTCCGCGCGATGGGCGCCACCAATGCGCTGGTCGAGCGCGCCCGGCAACCGCTCCGCCGCGCGGTGCTGATCCGCGCCGCGGAGGTCTATGCCGAACGCTTCGCCGACGCCGACGGCCGGGTGCGCGCAACCTTCGATCTGGTCTGGTTGTCGGGATGGGCGCCGGATGAGAGCCAGCAGAAGCCGCTCAGGCCGGGATCGGCCAAGACCCGCCTCGCCGACGCGCTCGGCGTCCGCGAAGTGCCGACCGGCGACAAGCCGGGCGGCTGACGCGCCTTATTGCGCCGGCGTCGAGACGATGGAGCCGGTGGCGATCGGGTCGATGGCCGGAGTCTCGACGACTTCGGTCGCCGTCACCGACAGGCCGCCGAGGAGGATCACCGCGACCCCGAACAGCGCCACGGAGATCGGCAGGTAGGCGGCGGCGCGCAGGTGCGCCGGCGACTCGGGCCGCGTTTCGTCGTCGGGCATGAGAAGAATGGTCCTGCCGAGGTCTGAAGCCATCGGGATGCTGCCTTCGCCGGTGTTGAGGGGCGTTAGGCACAAGTATCGACAAAACCTATAAAAGTTCGATTAACGGCGCGATCAGCGGCGCGTCGGCCGGCGGCATCGGATAGTCGCGCAGCTTGCGCGCCGCCACCCATTTCACCGCCTGCCCCTCCAGCGGCCGCACCGTGCCCTGCCACTTGCGGCAGACGAAGAGCGGCATCAGCAGATGGAAATCCTCATAGGCATGGCTGGCGAAGGTCAGCGGCGCCAGGCAGGCCGACTGGGTGTCGATGGCGAGTTCTTCCCTGAGCTCGCGAACCAGCGCCGCCTCCGGCGTCTCGTCCGCCTCGACCTTGCCGCCGGGAAACTCCCAAAGGCCGGCCATCGCCTTGCCCTCGGGCCGCTGGCTGATCAGCACCCGGCCGTCGATATCGATCAGCGCGCAGGCGACGACGACGAGGAGGGTCATCGACAATGTCCGTTCGCGACCGCGGGCCAAAGGCCATTGCGTCCTTCGAGGCTCCGCTGCGCGGAGCGCCTCGGGATGGCTGGGATGGACCCGCATCGCCATGCTGAGGCGCGAGGGCGTAGCCCGAGCCTTGAAGCACGCACGCGCACGAAGCTCACGACCGGTAGTCGCCGTTGATCGCCACGTATTCCTTGGTCAGGTCGCAGGTCCAGACCCGGTCGCTGCCCGTGCCGAGGCCGATGTCGACGGTGATGACGATGTCCTGGCTCTTCATGTAGGCGGCGGCTACCGCTTCCGAATAGTCCGGGTCGCGCTCGCCATGGAAGGCGACGCGGGTATCGCCGAACCAGATCGCCAGCTTGTCGCGGTCGGCCGGTTCGCCGGCCTTGCCGACCGCCATGACGATCCGCCCCCAGTTGGCGTCCTCGCCGGCCAGCGCCGTCTTGACCAGCGGCGAATTGGCGATCGACAGCGCGATCCGCTTGGCCGAGCGCTTAGAGGTGGCCCGCTCGACCCGCACCTCGACGAATTTCCGCGCCCCCTCGCCGTCCCGCACCACCTGGTGGGCGAGGTCGAGCAGCAGGTCGTCCAGCGCCTCGCGGAAGCCGGCAAGCCGCCGGTCGCGGGTCAAGGTGATCGGCTTGGCCCCGGCGACCTGGCCGGTGGCGAAGATCAGCACCGTGTCGGAGGTCGAGGTGTCGCTGTCGACGGTGATCGCGTTGAACGACCCGGTGACGCCGCGCGACAGGAGCGATTGCAGCACCGGCGCGGCGATCGGCGCGTCGGTGAAGATGAAGGAGAGCATCGTCGCCATGTCGGGCGCGATCATCCCGGCGCCCTTGGCGACACCGTTGATGGCGACCGCCGCATCGCCGATCCAGGCGGTGCGGGTCGCGACCTTGGGAAAGGTGTCGGTGGTCATGATCGCCCGCGCCGCGTCGATCCACGGACCGTCATGCTGGTGGGCGACAAGCCGCTCGACCACCCGGTCGAACTTGGCCGCGTCGAGCGGTTCGCCGATGACGCCGGTCGAGGCGAGAAAGACCTCCTTAGGCCGGCATCCCAGCGCCTCGGCAACCATCGCGGCGCTGAGCTTGACCGTCTCGCGACCGCGCTTGCCGGTGAAGGCATTGGCGTTGCCGGCATTGACCATCAGCGCCCGCGCCTTGCCCGATTGCAGCGCCTCCCGGCACCAGTCGACCGGCGCAGACGGACATTTCGACCGGGTGAAGACACCGGCCGCCGTCGTCCCCTTGTCGAAGGTGGCGAGCAGCACGTCGGTGCGACCGGCATGCTTGATCCCCGCCTCGGCGGAGGCGAAATGAACCCCGGCGATCGGCGGAAGGGTCGGATAGGACGTCGGAGCGAGAGGCGATACCGCGGTCATGGAAACGACTGGGCCATCATCTGGAGAGGGTTCGGCCGGCAAGCGCCGCGGCTAGTTCGCGGCCTCGGGGGCCGGAGCCGGCGCATCGGGGGTCACCAGTTCGATCGTCGCGCCTTCGCGCAGCGTCTCGATTTCCGCGTCGAAGGTGGCGCGGATCAGGTCCTGCTGGATCCGCTGTGCCTGGCTCTCGAAGGTCGGCGGCGGCTCCTCGCGCTTTTCCTCGACCAGGATGACATGCCAGCCGAAGTCGGATTGCACCGGCTTCTTGGTGTATTTGCCCGGCTTGAGGTCGAAGGCCGCCTCTTCGAACGGCTTGACCATCTGGCCGCGCTTGAAGAAGCCGAGATCGCCGCCCGACTGGCCCGATCCGGGATCGAGCGAGGCTTCGGTCGCCAGTTCGGCGAAGTCGGCGCCCTTGTCGAGCTGGGCGATGATGTCCTTCGCTTCCGCCTCGGTCTTGACCAGGATATGGCGCGCCCGCACCTCTTCCTGCGGCTCGAAGGAGGCAATTTCCTCATCGAAACGCGCCTTGACCGCCTCGTCGGTGACGGCGGCGATGAATTTTGTCCGGAGGAATTCGCTGTAGAGGGTCCGGTCGCGCGCAAGGTCGAGGCGGCGCATCACCGCCGGCTCGCTCTCCAGCCCGGCATCCTTGGCCGCCTTGCTGGCCAGCCGGATGTTGATCACCAGGTCGATCAATGCCGCGTCCCGCCGCTCCGGCGCAACCTGGCCGAGCTGGTCGCCGAACTCGGCGGCGGCCAGCGCCAGGTCGGCGGCGGTGATCGGTTCGCCGTTGAGCGTCGCCACGACCATGTCGGCCGGCGCCTCCTGCGCCACGGCCGGACCGGCGAGCGCAAGGGTGGCGACAATCGCCAGTCCGCCAAGCGGAAACCGGCGCCGGCGGGAAACACGGGTAAGCCTTGTCATCGAATCGTCCTGTTCGATTGCTGTAATTGCGCCGCGACACCGTTCAAGCGGTGCCGAAGCAGCACCCGTATCGCACCGGCAGCGCCGTTGACATCCACCAGCCCCCCTCTTATCTCTCTCACGGCTTGGCGTCCAGAACGCTTTGAATTCCCAAGCGTGGCGATGGTGCGGTCGGACATCCGGCGGCCTCGCGCATTTGGTGAACGGGCCGTGGTGGTGGCTCCCGGTCCGCCCGGAAGCGCGCCTTTCGGACTGCCGTCGCTCAAGGAAGATTCATGGTCGGTCTAAGCTCAATTGCCCGCAAGATTTTCGGCAGCCCCAACGATCGCCGCG
The DNA here is from genome assembly GCF_900104485.1 of Bauldia litoralis. Taxonomy (GTDB): domain Bacteria; phylum Pseudomonadota; class Alphaproteobacteria; order Rhizobiales; family Kaistiaceae; genus Bauldia; species Bauldia litoralis. The sequence continues at coordinate 815,540 of NZ_FMXQ01000001.1, forward strand.
TCAAGGGCTACCAGTCCCGCGTCGACGAGATCAACGCGCTCGAGCCCGAGCTGAAGGCGCTCAGCGACGATCAGCTTCGCGGCAAGACCGCCGAGTTCCGCGCCAAGATTTCCGATGGCGTCAAGCTCGACGACCTTCTGGTCCCGGCCTTCGCCACCGTCCGCGAGGCGGCGCGCCGAACCCTCGGCCAGCGCCATTTCGATGTCCAGCTGATGGGCGGCATCGTCCTGCATGAAGGCGCCATCGCCGAGATGAAGACCGGCGAGGGCAAGACCCTGGTCGCCACGCTGCCGGTCTATCTCAATGCGCTCAGCGGCAAGGGCGTCCATGTCGTCACCGTCAACGACTACCTCGCCCGCCGCGACGCCGAATGGATGAGCGAAGTCTACAACTTCCTCGGCCTCACCGTCGGCGTCATCGTCCACGGCATCGAGGACGAGGATCGCCGCAACGCCTACAAGGCCGACATCACCTACGGCACCAACAACGAATACGGCTTCGACTACCTGCGCGACAACATGAAGCACGAGCTGGGCGCGATGGTTCAGCGCGGCCACAACTTCGCGATCGTCGACGAGGTCGACTCGATCCTGATCGACGAGGCGCGGACACCGCTGATCATCTCCGGCGCGCTGGAGGACCGGTCCGAGCTCTACAACCAGATGGACACCTTCGTCCCGCACCTCGAGCCTGAAGACTACGAGATCGACGAGAAGGTGCGTTCGGTCAGCTTCACCGAGGCGGGCAACGAGAAGCTCGAGAACCTGCTGCGCGAGGCCGACCTGCTCAAGGGCGAGTCGCTCTACGACGTCGAGAACGTCACCATCGTCCACCACATGAACCAGGCCCTGCGCGCCCACAAGCTGTTCCTGCGCGACAAGGACTACATCGTCCGCAACGACGAAGTGGTGATCATCGACGAGTTCACCGGCCGCATGATGCCGGGACGGCGCTATTCGGAGGGCCTGCACCAGGCGCTCGAGGCCAAGGAGCATGTCCGCATCCAGCCAGAGAACCAGACGCTCGCCTCGATCACCTTCCAGAACTATTTCCGCATGTACAACAAGCTAGCCGGCATGACCGGCACGGCGGTGACCGAGGCGGAGGAATTCGGCAACATCTACGGTCTCGAAGTCGTCGAGATGCCGACCAACAAGCCGATGCTGCGCGAGGACTCGGACGACGAGGTCTACCGGACGGCGGAAGAAAAGTTCCGGGCGATCATCGCCCTGATCGAGGACTGCAAGGCGCGCGGCCAGCCGGTGCTGGTCGGCACCACCTCGATCGAGAAATCCGAATACCTGGCCGAACTCCTGCGCAAGGCCGGATGGCAGCAGCGCGACTTCTCGAAGCCCGAGGAACTGGCTGACCTGTTCAAGGAACAGGCGATCAAGTCCAAGGCCTTCACCATCCTCAATGCCCGCTATCACGAGCAGGAAGCCCAGATCGTCGCCCAGGCCGGCGTCCCCGGCGCGGTGACCATCGCCACCAACATGGCCGGCCGCGGCACCGACATTCAGCTCGGCGGCAATTCCGACATGCGCGTCGCCCACGAACTCGCCGAAGTCCCGGAAGGTCCGGAGCGCGAGGAGAAGGAAAAGGCGATCCGCGCCGAGGTCGAGCGTCTCAAGGCGCAGGCGCTGTCTCCCGGCGTCGGCGGCCTGTGCATCATCGGCACCGAGCGCCACGAGAGCCGGCGCATCGACAACCAGTTGCGCGGCCGCGCCGGTCGCCAGGGCGATCCCGGCTCGTCGCGCTTCTTCCTGTCGCTGCAGGACGACCTGATGCGCATCTTCATGGCCGAGCGCATGGAAGGCATGCTGCAGAAGCTCGGCCTCAAGGAAGACGAGGCGATCGTCCATCCCTGGATCAACCGCGCGCTTGAAAAGGCGCAGCAGAAGGTCGAGGCGCGCAACTTCGACATCCGCAAGAACCTGCTGAAGTTCGACGACGTGATGAACGACCAGCGCCGCGTCATCTTCGAGCAGCGCATCGACCTGATGGGCCAGGAGACGGTCACCGAGACCGTCGCCGACATGCGCCACGAGATCATCGAGGATCTCGTTGCCCGCCACATCCCGGAGAAGGCCTATCCCGAGCAGTGGGACGCCACGGGCCTGCGCGAGGCGATCAAGGAAACCGTCAATCTCGACCTGCCCGTCGACGACTGGGCCAAGGAAGAGGGCATCGCCGACGACGAGGTGCGCGAGCGGATCATGCGCGCCGCCGACGAACAGGCCGCCCAGCGCGCCGTGCGCTTCGGTCCGGACATCATGCGCCAGATCGAGAAGGCGGTGCTGCTCCAGTCGCTCGACAACCTGTGGCGCGAGCATCTTGCCACCCTCGACCACCTCCGCCAGGTGGTCGGCTTCCGCGGCTACGCCCAGCGCGACCCGCTGAACGAGTACAAGACCGAATCCTTCGAGCTGTTCCAGTCGCTGCTGGCGCGCCTGCGCGAGGTCGTGACCAGCCAGCTGATGCGGGTCGAGATCGTCCAGCGTCCGCCGCCGCTCGCCCCGGAGGATGACTTCGCCTCGCTCGAGGAAACCCACGCCAATCCGCTGACCGGCGAGAACGAGATGGCCGAAGCCGGCGGCTCGGCCGAAGCCCAGGCGCTGGGTGGTAATGGTCGCGTCGCCGCCCAGATCGATCCGGAGAATCCCGAGACCTGGGGCAAGGTCCAGCGCAACGCACCCTGCCCGTGCGGCTCCGGCAAGAAGTACAAGCACTGCCACGGGCGTTTCGTCTGACCGCAATGCCAAACGGGCGGCTCCTGCTTGTCGTCAACCCCAACGCTTCGCGGGCGTCGCAGTCGCTTGGCGCCGCGGTCGCGGCGCTGGTTGCCGACGGTTTCGCCGTCGATATCCGGCAATGCGGCGGTCGCGATGACGTCCGCGCCCTGATCACCTCTGAAGGGGCTTCCGCCGACGCCATCGTCATCGGTGGCGGCGATGGCACGGTCAGCGGCGCGCTGGCCGGCCTGATCGAGGTCGGCCGGCCGGTCGGCATCCTGCCGCTCGGCACCGCCAACGACCTCGCCCGCACCCTCGGCATCCCAGTCGACCCGGTCGAGGCCGCCGCGGTGATTGCCGGCGGCTATCTCCGCAAGATCGATGTCGGCCGGGTCAACGATATCGACTTCCTCAACGTCGCCAGCATCGGCCTCGCCGTCGAGATCACCGACCGGCTCGATCCCGACCTCAAGCGCCGCCTCGGCCCATTGAGCTACGCCGCGGCGGCCCTGTCGACGCTGGGTTCGGCCGAGCATTTCGCCGCATCCATTGCCTGCGGCGACAACCGTACCGAAGTCAGCGCCTACCAGATCACCATCGGCAACGGCGTCCACTATGGCGGCGGCGTGAAGGTCTCGACCGGGGCCGCGATCGACGACGGCATCCTCGACATCTTTGCCATCGAAACCGCCTCGATCCCCGAGCTGGTGGCGATGGCCCCGGCCTTTTTCGAGGGCCGCCACGGCGAACGCGACGACGTCCGAGTCTTTCGCTCCACCGAAGCCGTCATCGAGACGGCGGCGCCGATGCCGGTCAGCACCGACGGCGAGATCACCACCGAGACGCCGGCGCGCTTCTCGGTCGCCCGCCACGCGCTTTCGGTCTTCGCCCCCCGCTGACCGCGACGGATATCGGCTGCCATCGACGGCGCGCCGCTCCTGCTGTACCGATGGCTGCCGTTTTCCTTGAGCCATCGCGACAGCCCGCATGACCGTCGACAACATCCTCCTCTTCTCGCTCTTCATCGCCGTCTTCGCGCTGATGATCTGGGGCCGCTTCCGCTACGATCTCGTCGCCTTCGCCGCCCTGATCGTCGCCGCCGTCCTCGGCCTCGTGCCGACCGGAGAGGTGTTCAGCGGCTTCGGCCACCCGGCGACGGTGATCGTCGCCATCGTTCTTGTCATCTCGCGCGGGCTGGTGAATTCCGGCGCGGTCAACTGGATCTCGCGGGTCTTCGTCGACAGCGGCCGCAGCCTCAGCCGCCACATCGCCTTCATGGCGGCGATCGGCGCCGGCCTCTCCGCCTTCATGAACAACGTCGCGGCGCTGGCCCTCCTGATGCCGGTCGAGATTTCCGCCTCGGCCAAGGCGGGCCGCTCCCCGGCGCTCAGCCTGATGCCGCTGGCCTTCGCCACCATTCTCGGCGGCATGGTCACCCTGATCGGCACGCCGCCCAACATCATCATCGCCGCCTATCGCGGCGAGGCGCTGGGCGAGCCCTTCGGCATGTTTTCCTTTGCCCCGGTCGGCCTCGTCTGCGCAATCGTCGGCGTCGCCTATGTCGCCCTGATCGGCTGGCGTCTGATCCCGGTCGGCAATTCCGAAAAGGCGCCGACCGCCAATCTCCGCGATATCCACGGCTACGTCGCCGAGCTGGCGATTCCCGCCAAGTCGCCGATCGTCGGTCGCCTCGTCGGCGACCTCGATGACGAGGCCGCCGAGGCCGGCGTCGTGGTCCTCGGCCTGATCCGCAAGGGCCGCCGGCTGCCGGGTGGCGCTCGCCGCGAGAAAATCCTCGAGGACGACATCCTCGTCGTCGATGGTCCGGTGGAGGCCATCGACGCCCTGGTCGGATCGCTGAAGCTGGAATTCCCGCGCCGTGACAGCATCAAGGAATCCGGCAGTTCCGACCTCGCCCTGCTCGAAGTGGTGGTGCCGCGTGATTCACGGCTCGACGGCCGTTCCGCCGGCACGGTCGGCCTCAACCGCCATACCGGCGTCGCCCTGCTCGGCGTCTCGCGTCAGGGCCGCCGTTTTCGCGAGCGGGTCCGCCAGCTCCAGGTCCGCGCCGGCGACGTGCTGCTGCTGATCGGCCCGCCCGACCGGCTGGGCGAGGCCGCCAACTGGCTGCGCGCCCTGCCGCTCGCCGATCGCGGCCTCGGCGTCACCCAGCACGGCCGCGCCGCGCTTGCCGTCAGCCTGTTTGCCGCGGCGGTGGCGCTGGCCAGCTTCGGCATCCTCTACCTGCCGGTGGCGTTGGCGGCTGTCGTCGGCCTCTACGTCATCTTCGACATCGTGCCGCTCCGCCAGGTCTATGACGAGGTCGAATGGCCGGTGGTGATCCTGCTTGGCTCGATGATTCCGCTCGGCATCGCGCTGGAACAGTCCGGCGGCACCGAGGTCATCGCCGGCGGCATCGTCAACCTCGCCTCGGGCCTGCCGGCCTGGGTGATCCTCACCGTCCTCATGGTGGTGGTGATGACCCTCTCGGATGTCCTCAACAACACCGCCACCGCGGTCATCGGCGCGCCGATCGCAGTCGATATCGCCGGCCGTCTCGGCGCCAACCCCGATCCGTTCCTGATGGCGGTCGCGGTTGCCTCGTCCTGCGCCTTCCTCACCCCGATCGGCCACAAGAACAACACCCTGATCCTCGGACCGGGCGGCTATGCCTTCGGCGATTACTGGCGGATGGGGTTGCCGCTGGAGCTGATCATCGTCGCGGTCGGCGTCCCGGCGATCCTGGTCTTCTGGCCGCTATAAACTGACACGACAGGAAAAATCCCTGGCGGTCGCGATGGCGAAACCGCCGGCCGTCAGCCGCCGGGCGCGGCAAGCGTCGGCTTGAGGATCTGGGCCCCGCCCTCGACCACGACCGGGTCTTCCGGCCACAGGAATTCGCGATCCACCACCTTGCCGACCTCCGGGTCGGCCGGCTCTGGCGCGGCGGCGACCGGCGACGGGGCGATGACCCTGACCGGCGGCTTCGGCGCGGCCGCCGGCGCTGGCGTATTGGTCGCCACCACGGCGGCGGGCTTGGGCTTGGCCGGCGGCGCGGCGGGTGTCGCGGCAGCCGATTTCTCCGGCGCGGCGGCCGGCTCCGGCGCCGGGGTCGCCTCGGGGTCCTTCTTGCGACCGAGGAGCCGCTCGACGACGGTCGGCTTGGCCGCCCGCTCCGCCGCCTTGGCGGCCTCGGCAGCCTGTTCGTCGGCCACCTTCTGCTTCTGCGCCGCCATCCGCGCCGCGTCGGAATCGATCTCGGCCGCGGCCGCGGCGGTCTTCTTGTCGTCGGCGATCTGCTTGGCGGCGAGCGCCGTGGTGATCGACGCCGGCACGGTGTAGGCCGGGCACTTGGCGGAGGCGTTGAAGGAGGCGCCGCCGGCATCGGCGTCGAAGACGTAATGCTTGTCGCAGACATCGACCTTCGGCGGCTGGCGGGTGATCTCGAAGTGGTCGTAGCCGACCTTCAGTTCCATCCAGAAGGCCATGTTGGGGTCGCCGCGATGCTTGGCGAGGTTCTGCGGCGTCATCCGGAACGGGAAAGCCTGGATCTGGAACGACCGCTGCCCGCCCTTGAAGGCATCGCGGGCGAGCGCGAATATCTCGCCGGCATCCTCGTCGGTCATCGAGTAGCAGCCGGCCGAGGAACACGCGCCATGCACCATCAGGTGCGTGCCGGTACGGCCATGCGCCCGGTCATAGGCGTTGGGGAAGCCGATGTTGAACGACAGGTAGTAGCTGGACTTGGGGTTCATCTGCGCCGGGGTGACGGTGTAGAAGCCCTCCGGCGCCTGGCGGTCGCCTTCCTTGATCTTCGGGCCGAGCACGCCGGACCACTTGCAGATGTCGTAGGTCTTGAGCAGGGCATACTTGCCGTCGCGGCGCTGCTTCCAGACCTCGAGCTGCGACTCTTCCTTGAAGATGCGGATGAAGATCGGCGACGTCTCCTTCATCCCGTCCTTCTGCATTTCGCTGACGAGCTTGTTGGAAACCGGCCGGATATCCTTGGGCAGGCTGGATTCGGTGCAGGCGCCAAGCACCATGGCCGCCGCGCCGATCAGCGCCGCACGAAGCAGGAGCGAAAAGTTTCGGAAAGCCATCAAAGTCCCCTGAACACATGCGTTTCGCCCGGCGCCCCTGCCCGCCTTGCGAATCGCCGTCTCACCCGTCCTATCCGGCACAACCTTGCTGGGTGGTTACCGCCCATGGAATGCCCCGGCTCCGACACTGTCAGACCTAGTTTTATCGGGCTTGAAGGCAAGAGCAAGGCAACCGCCCGGCCTTGTTCCCCTAGAGCGAACGCCCGATCGCCAGGTACTTGTCCCGCCTCTGGCGGCGGACTTCCTCCGGCGTCAGGTTGTCGAGTGAGGCGAAAGCCTGGGCGATCGCGTCCCCGGTCGCCGCCACCGTATCCCCGGGCTTGCGATGGGCGCCGCCCACCGGTTCCTGGACGATCGCGTCGATGATGCCGAAGCGGGAGAGATCCTGCGCGGTGATCCGCATTGCCGTCGCCGCATCCTGCGCCCGGCTCGAATCATGCCAGAGGATCGAAGCCGAGGCTTCCGGCGAGGCGACCGTGTAGATCGCGTGTTCCAGCATGATCACCTTGTTGGCGGTGGCGATGGCGACTGCGCCGCCGGAACCGCCCTCGCCGATGATCACCGCGACATTCGGCACGCCGAGCGTCAGGCACCTGTCGGTCGAGCGGGCGATCGCCTCGGCCTGGCCGCGTTCTTCCGCGCCGATGCCCGGATAGGCGCCGGCGGTGTCGACCAGCGCCAGCACCGGGATCGAGAAGCGATCGGCCATGTCCATGATCCGCACCGCCTTGCGATAGCCTTCCGGCCGCGCCATGCCGAAATTATGCTTCAGCCGGGTTTCGGTGTCGGCGCCCTTCTCGTGGCCGATCACCGCGATGCCGCGACCGCGGAACCGGCCGAGACCGGCGACGATGGCCGCGTCCTCGGCAAATTGCCGGTCGCCGGCCAGCGGTGTGAAATCCTCGATGAGTTGCTTGGCATAGTCGACGAAATGCGGCCGGTCCGGATGGCGCGCCACCTGGGTTTTCTGCCACGGCGTCAGCTTGGTATAGATCTCGGCCAGCGCCTGGTTGGCGCGCGCCTCCAGCCGCGAAATCTCGTCGTTGATGGTAACGGCGTCGCCGTCATCGCCAAGCGAGCGCAGTTCCTGCACTTTGCCCTGAAGGTCGGCGACCGGTTTTTCGAAGTCGAGATAGGTGCGCATTCGGGTCCAGAAAAAAGGCCAAGTCTGCCCGTCCGCCCGCCGGGTGGGGGCAGGCGGCGGCAAACTGACCTTAGCCATCGGTCAAGTCAAGTAAACCCGTCGCGGCGTCGCGCTCGCGCCGCCGGCCCTAGTCGCCCCGCGCCGCCAGCGGATGATGGGCGCTGACCAGCGTGCGCAACCGCTCTTCCAGGACATGGGTATAGATCTGGGTGGTCGAGATGTCGGCGTGTCCCAGCAGTTGCTGGACAACCCGGAGGTCGGCGCCGTTCTGGAGAAGGTGGCTGGCGAAGGCATGGCGCAGCACATGCGGCGAGATCTTCGCCGCCTCGATCCCGACCGAAGCCGCCAAACCCTTGAGATCGCGGGCAAAAGCCTGCCGGGTCAGGTGGCCGCTGTCGCCCGAGGACGGGAAGAGCCAGCCCGCCGCCGGGTGCCCGGCCTCCCCCCGCGCCGCGAGGTAGGCGACCGTGGCGGCCCGCGCCCGGTCGGTCAGCGGCACGATGCGCTCGTGGCCACCCTTGCCGCGAATGGCGAAATACCGGGTTTCGTCGCGCACCACGGTGGCAGGCAGCGACACCAGTTCCGAAACCCGCAGCCCGGTCGCGTAGATCAGCTCCAGCAAGGCATGGAGTCGCAACGCCCTCAGCCGTCCGACGGGCGTCAGGTCCGCGCGGTCCGGCGCCGCGGCCGCCGCCTCGATCAGCCGGTCGACCTCGGCCTCGCTCAACACCTTGGGCAGCCGCGCCGGCCGGCGCGGCCCGTCGATCGTGCCGGTCGGATCGTCCTCCCGCGTTCCCTCGCCGAACAGGAAGCGGTGAAACTGGCGGAGCGCCGAAAGCCGCCGCGCCACGGTCGGCGCCGCGAGCCCCTGCCCGTCGAGATAGCCGAGATAGGTGCGAATCTGCTCCGGTCCCGCCCTTTCGAGCCCCGAGCCGATGTCGGCAAGATAGCCGGTATAATCCTCGAGATCGCGGCGATAGGCGGCCAGGGTATTGGGGGCTGCGCCGCGCTCGGCGCTCATCATCTCGAGAAAGGCCTCGATCTGGTATCCTGCGCCCTGCGCCCGCGGCCTCCGCGTCATTCCTCGGAGACCGCTTCGTCGGAACCGTCCTCGTCGGGCGGTGGCTCGGCCGGCGGTGGCGGCGTCGGCTTGACGATCGGCACCGGGTCGAGGTCGCTGGCCGGAATCCGGGCCGACATCTCGCGGTCGCGCGGCGTCACGAAATTGGCAAGGTAAAACATCGCCGCGCCGACAAGCGCCGCGAGCACCACAAGGGTCGTCAGGAATCTGACTATCGTAGGCATTGCGGATCCCGATCACCGACAAGAACAAAACGGTGTGAGAGGCCGCGGACAGTCCGCCGCATTGGCGCCTGTTGTCGGCCAGACCGGTAATTGTTTCAAGCCGTCACCGCGAAAGCGTGGCACCGCCTTGACAGAACCGGTCGAAAACCGCTCTAGGTCCGGCCATGGAAGACACCGGATTGACCCCGACACGCGACCCGAAAACCGACGAAGCCGGCGAATCGCTCGAAGCGCGCGTCGCGCGGCAGCTCGAAGGCCGAACCCTCGCCATGGTCGGCATGATGGGCGCCGGCAAGTCGTCGATCGGCCGTCGGCTGGCGGCCCGCCTCGGCCTGCCTTTCGTCGACGCCGACACCGAGATCGAGGAAGCCGCCAACGCCACGATCAACGACATCTTCGAACAGCATGGCGAGGCTTATTTCCGCGATGGCGAACGGCGGGTGATCCAGCGCCTCCTCGACGGCGCGCCGAAGGTGCTGGCGACCGGCGGCGGCGCCTTCATCCAGCCGGAAACCCGGGCGGCGATCCAGGCCGGCGCCATCTCGGTCTGGCTGAAGGCCGACCGCGACCTGATCCTGGCGCGGGTCCGCCGCCGCTCGACGCGGCCGCTCCTCAGGACCGGGGATCCCGCCGCCGTGGTCGACAGGCTGATCGCCGAGCGCTATCCGATCTACGACGAGGCCGATATCCACATCCAGTCGCGCGATGTCGCCCATGACGTGGTGATCGAAAACGTTCTTGTCGCGCTGGACGACTATTTCAGCCGCGGCACAACCGAAAAGGTCGAGGGATGAGCGACGCGGACGGGCAATTGCACAGCGGTGTCTCGGCGACGGTCCCGGTCGCCTTGGGCGACCGCTCCTACGACATCATCATCGGTCGCGACATCGTCGACAGCGCCGGCGCCGAGATCGCCCGGCGACTGCCCGGTGCCCGCATCGCCATTGTCACCGACGCCACCGTCGCCGACCTTCACCTCACCACCCTGATCGACAGTCTCGATGCCGCCGGCGTCAAGCATGTCCAGATCGTCATCAAGCCGGGCGAAGGATCGAAGAGCTTCGCGACGCTGGAATCGGTCGTCGACAGCCTGCTCGAGGCCCGGATGGAGCGCAGCGACGCCGTCCTCGCCTTTGGCGGCGGCGTCGTCGGCGATCTTGCCGGCTTCGCCTCGGGCATCGTGTTGCGCGGCATTCACCTGATCCAGATCCCGACCACCCTACTCGCCCAGGTCGATTCCTCGGTCGGCGGCAAGACCGGGGTCAATACAGCCCGCGGCAAGAATCTCGTCGGCGTCTTCCACCAGCCCGACCTCGTCCTCGCCGATGCCGGCATCCTCGATTCCCTTCCCGCCCGCATCTTCAATGCCGGCTACGCGGAAGTGGCGAAATACGGCCTGATCCGCGACGCGGACTTCTTCCAGTGGCTCGAATCCAACTGGCGCGCCGTCGCTGCCGGCTGGCCGGAGCGCGAAAAGGCGATCGCGATCGCCTGCAAGGGCAAGGCCGATATCGTCTCCGAGGACGAACGCGAGCAGGGCCGCCGCGCGCTGCTCAATCTCGGCCACACCTTCGGCCACGCGCTGGAGGCGGTGACCGGCTATTCCGATCGCCTGCTGCACGGCGAAGCCGTGTCGATCGGCGTCGTGCTGGCCTTTGAATTCTCGTTCAAGCTGGGCCTCTGCCCGCTGGAGGACCGCCGCCGCGTCGAGGCCCATTTCACCGAAGTCGGGCTGCCGACCCGGATCCGGGATATCGCGGGCGACCTTCCTGACGCCGCGACCCTGATGCATCATATCGCCCACGACAAGAAAGTGTCGCAGGGGAAGCTGACCTTCATTCTGACCAACGGCATTGGCGACGCCTTCATCGCCAGGGACATTCCGGGCGACAAGGTCGAAGCCTTCCTCGAGGAGCAACTGGCGAAATGACCATCGCGCTGATCGCCCTGGCGATCGTCCTTCTGGTCGCCATCTCGGCATTCTTCTCCGGTTCGGAAACCGCGTTGACCGCGACCTCGAAGGCGCGGATGCTGCAGATGGAGAAAGCCGGCGACCACCGCGCTACCATCGTCGGCCGGCTGATCGCCGATCGCGAGAAGCTGATCGGCGCCATCCTGCTCGGCAACAACGTCGTCAACATCCTGGCCTCGGCCCTGGCGACCAGCGTTCTCCTGGCCATTTTCGGCCAGGCCGGCGTCGTCTACGCGACGCTTGGCATGACCTTTCTCGTCCTGGTCTTCGGCGAGATCCTGCCGAAAACGCTGGCGATCGGCAGCCCCGATCGCATGGCCAGGGCCGCCGCGCCGGTCCTCAGCGTCGTCGTCGCCGCGCTGTCGCCGATCGTCGCCGCCGTCCAGGTGCTGATCCGCGGCATCCTCCACCTGATCGGCTGGAACGCGGCGGATGGCATGGCGGTGCTGTCGGCGGCCGACGAATTGCGCGGCCAGGTCGACCTGCTCCATGCCGAGGGCAGCGTCGTCAAGGACGAACGCGACCGCTTCGGCGGCCTGCTCGACCTCGGCGAACTCGACGTCTCCGACGTCATGGTCCACCGCACCAGCATGCACACCGTCAACGCCGCCGAGCCGGCCGACCAGATCGTCGAGGCGATCCTCGCCAGCCCCTATACCCGTGTGCCGATCTGGGAGGGCGAGCCCGAGAATATCGTCGGCGTCGTCCACTCCAAGGACCTCCTGCGCATCCTCAAGTCGGCCGGCGGCGACATGAGCAACGTCGATATCCTCACGGTGACCAAGAAGCCGTGGTTCGTCCCCGACACCACGTCGCTCAACGACCAGCTCAACGCCTTTCTCAAGCGCAAGGCGCATTTCGCCCTCGTCGTCGACGAGTATGGCGAGGTGCAGGGCCTGATCACGCTGGAGGACATTCTCGAGGAAATCGTCGGCGAGATCGCCGACGAGCATGACATCGCGCTGAGCGGCGTCCGCCCCCAGCCCGACGGTTCGGTCAATGTCGACGGCGCGGTGCCGATCCGCGACCTCAACCGGGCGATGGACTGGACCCTGCCCGACGAGGCCGCCACCACCATCGCCGGCCTCGTCATCCACGAGGCGCGGATCATCCCCGAGCCCGGTCAGGCCTTCACCTTCCACGGCTACCGCTTTCAGGTCCTGCGCCGCAGCCGCAACCGCATTACCTCCTTGCGGATCACGCCCCTCGACCGCCTGCCGGTCCCCACCTGACCGCACCGCCGCGGCGCTCCCGCTCCGGTCATGGTGAACAGGACCTTGCCGCAACAGGGCTGATTCCACCCGCGCGGGTAACGGGTCGTGAACGTCCAGCCGATAGCGTCACCGCGCGGTGTGACACATTTCCGGACATTGATGACTCTCGACCTTCCGACACTGATGGCCGCCGGCAGTTTTGTCGCTGCGATGAGCGCAGTGTTCATCTTCTTCGCCTGGCAGCAATCGCGCGACGGGCGCGCATTGCTGTGGTGGGCAGCCGGTGACCTCTTCTACGCGGCTGGCGTCGTGCTCCTGGTCGTCGGCACGATGCCCGGATACGGCATCATGCGGGCCATGGGCGGCATCGTCTGCGCCGTCGCCCCTGCCCTCTTTTGGACATCCGCCCGGCGGTTCGACGACCGCCCGCCACCATATCTCCTGATACTCGTCGCGCTCCTTCTTCCGGTCGCAATGCTGGCGTTTCGGGCTTCTTATCCATCGCTCGAATTCGCCGTCACCCTGGCGGTCATCGCGGCCATGACCGCCGCCACGGCCTGGGAATTCTGGCGCGGCCGCGAAGACGGCCTCAAGGCCCGCTGGCCGCTGGTCGGCCTGTGCCTGCTGCAGTGCTCCATCTTCGTCGCCGGTGCCATCGAGGTGGCGACCGGCCGCGTTGTCGATGGCCCAGTGCCGCTGACCAGTTGGTTCGGCTCGATCCACTTCGTGTCGGTGCTGTTCTCGCTCGGCACGGCCGTGTTCATCGTCGCGCTGTCGCGCGAGCGCAGCGTCAGCCTCCACAAGCGGGTCGCGGAGACCGATGATCTGACCGGCATGCTCAACCGTGGCGCCCTGATGAGCCACGCCGACGAGGCGCTGCGGAAAAGCAGTGCTGCCGAGAAGCCGATGTCGGTCATTCTGTTCGATCTCGACAATTTCAAGTCGATCAACGATCGCTTCGGCCACGCCGCCGGAGACGACGTGCTGCGCCAGTTCGGCAAGGTGGTGAGCACCGAATTGCGGTCGACGGACCGGGTCGGCCGGATCGGCGGCGAGGAGTTCGTCGTCATACTGCCGCAGACCAGCCTCGCCGAGGCGCTTGCCCTCGCCGAGCGGATTCGCGAGACCTTCGCCGCGCGCTGCGCGTCACTCGACGGCCTGCCGGTCAAGGCCACCGTCAGCGCCGGCGTCACGACCGCGCGCCCGCGGTCGAGCCTCGACGCCCTGCTCGCCGCCGCCGACGACGGCCTCTATCTCGCCAAGCAGAACGGGCGGAATCGTGTCGAGCGTCCAAGACGCGGCCCGGACGACTCTGGCGGCCTGCCGCTCGAACAGGTGGCCTGACCGCGGCGTCGCCTGGTTAACGGATCGCTACGCTCGCCATTTGCATTTTAGACAAAGTCATAACTGGACTTTTGGCTATCCTCGATAGGATGCGTCCTCGAACATATCGTCGTTTACCGAGACACGATCGTATTTCAGGGCGGCCCGGTTCAATGAACATAGATCTTCCGACTCTGATGTTGGCAGGAAGCTTCGTCGCAGCGATAAGCGGCGCCTTTCTCTTCTTCGCATGGCTGCAGAACCGGGATGCCACCGGCCCGCTATGGTGGGCTGGCGCCAACCTTTCCCTGGCCATCGGCGTGCCGCTCCTGTCCTCGGCCGGCTCGCAGTTCGGCCTTCCGTCGGTGATGCTCGGCATCCTTTTTCTCAATCTGAGTCCGGCGATGGTCTGGGCGGCGGCGGTGAGTTGTAACCAGCGCCGGCCGAACCCGCTCATCGTCGTCGCTGGCGCGACGATCTGGCTGGTGGCGGTGCTGGTGATCTTCCGGCTTGGCAGCGAAGCCCAGATGGCGCTCAACCTCGCGGTGATCGCCATCTACCTGCTCGCGGCGGCGGCGGAATTCTGGCTCGGCAATCGCGGGCTCCAGACTCGCTGGCCGCTGATCGTCCTGCTCGTCCTGCACGGCACCTTCTTCGCCGCCGGCGCGGTGCTGGCCGCCACCGGCGGACTCGGGGCCGGCTATCCCCCGGCCTTCGATTCCTGGCTCGGCCTGATCCACTTCGAGACCCTCGCCTTCGTCATCGGCACCGCCATCTTTGCCGTGGCGATGGTCAAGGAGCAGCGCGAGATGGAGCAGATGACGGCGGCCCGGGTCGACCCGCTGACCGGCGTCGCCAACCGGCGCGCCTTCCTCGAGAATGCCGGCCTGCTCCTCGAGCGCGCCGCCAGCGAAGGCAAGCCGCTGTCGCTGGTCGTCTTCGATCTCGATCGCTTCAAGGTTATCAACGACACATATGGCCACGCCATGGGCGACCGGGTGCTGGAGGCGTTCGGTGATATCGTCCAGGGCGTCCTGCGCAATTCGGACGTCGTCGGCCGGATGGGCGGCGAGGAATTCGCCATCGCCCTGTCCGAGTCCACCGCCCGGGCCTCGGTGGTCGTCGCCGAGCGAATCCGCTGCGCCTTCGCCGAAGCCTGCCGGGGTTTCGGCATGGCCGATCTCCGCCCGACCCTCAGCGGCGGCGTCGCCGAAGCGGGCGTCACTGGCGGCAACAGCCTCGATTCGCTCTTTGCCGCCGCCGACCGGGCGCTCTACCGGGCCAAGGCTGCCGGCCGCGACATCGTCGTCATCGATGATGGAATCGCCACCCCGCAGCCGGTGCCGAAGCCCGACGACGCGCCGCAACCCGCCGTCGCCACCGCCCAGGCCGCCTGAGGCCAGTCCGGCGTCATCGCAACGCGGCGGTGATCAACGCCTTGGCGTCGTCGGAATCCCATTCGGCCGGCCCCTGGACGTTGCCGATCTGGCATCCCTTGCCGTCGATCAGCACGGTGGTCGGCAGCCCAAGCGCCAGGCCCCGCGACTTGAAATCCTTGAACACGCCGGTGGTTGGGTCGGAATAGAAGGCCAGGTTCTTGACCTTGATCTCGTCGAGGAAAGCCCGCGCCCGGGCTTCGTTGTTGAGGTCGATATTGACCGTCACCACCTCGAAGTCGTCACCGCCGAGTTCGCCCTGCAACCGGTCGAGCGCCGGCATCTCGGTCCGGCACGGCACGCACCAGGTCGCCCACAGGTTGACCAGCACCGTCTTGCCGGCGAAAGCGCTGAGCGACATCTCGGCGCCGTCCGGGCCGAGGAAGGCGACATCGCCGATCGGGCTGGCTTCGCTGACCACCCGGAAGGCCGCGACCTCCCCCTTGGCGAAGGGCCGCGCCCGTTCGGCGGCGGCAACCGCGTCGGAACAGTCGGCGCTGGCGACCTCGCCGCCGTTGCCTTCCCCCGACCGCATGACATATACCGCAACGGCCCCGGCGGCGATGCCGGCAAGGGCCACGGCGGCGAACAGGATGGCGGTTCGGCGGCGGGGGGTTGGATCGGCCATACGTATTTCACTCCGGAGCAGTCATGGACAACCGCATGTGGGGCGGGCGCTTCAGCCACGGTCCCGACGCCATTATGGAAGAGATCAACGCGTCGATCGATTTCGACAAGAAACTCTTCCCCAATGACATCGCCGCGTCGAAGGCGCAGGCCCGCATGCTCGCCGCGCGTGGCATCATTGCGGCGGACGATGCCGAAAAGATCCGGGAGGGTCTAGACACGATCCTGCGAGAATTCGAAGCAGGGACCTTCACGTTTTCGCGTTCGCTGGAAGACGTCCACACCCATATCGAGGCCCGGCTGATCGAACTGATCGGTCCGGCCGGCGGCCGTCTCCACACCGCCCGCTCGCGCAACGACCAGGTGGCGACCGACCTGCGGCTGTGGGTCCGCGACGCCATCGACGCGATCGACGCCGGCCTCGCCGAATTGCAGCAGGCGCTGGCCGACAAGGCGCTCGAGCACGCCGCGACCGTGATGCCGGGCTTCACCCATCTCCAGACCGCCCAGCCGGTGACCTTCGGCCATCACCTCCTCGCCTATGTCGAGATGATCGCCCGCGACCGCGGCCGCTTCGCCGACGCCCGCAAGCGGCTGAACGAATCGCCGCTCGGCTCCGCCGCCCTTGCCGGCACGTCCTTCCCGATCGATCGCGACCAGACCGCGGCCGAACTCGGCTTCGACCGGCCGACCGCCAACTCGCTCGACGCCGTCTCCGACCGCGATTTCGCCGTCGAGACGCTCGCCGCCGCCAGCCTTTGCGCCGTCCACCTGTCGCGCTTCGCCGAGGAGATCGTCGTCTGGTCGTCGGCCGGCTTCGGCTTCATCCGCCTCTCCGACCGCTTCACCACCGGCTCGTCGATCATGCCGCAGAAGCGCAATCCCGACGCCGCCGAACTGGTCCGCGCCAAGACCGGCCGCATCGTCGGCTCGCTGACCACCCTGCTGATCGTCCTCAAGGGCCTGCCGCTCGCCTACCAGAAGGACATGCAGGAGGACAAGGAACCGGTCTTCGACGCGATGGAGACGCTCAACCTGGCGATTACCGCCACCGCCGGCATGGTCGCCGACATGGAGCCGGACAAGGCGGCGATGCGCAAGGCCGCCGGCGCCGCCTATTCGACCGCCACCGACCTTGCCGACTGGCTGGTCCAGAGCCTCGACATGCCCTTCCGCGAGGCCCACGGCGTCACCGGCCGGGTGGTGCGCAGTGCCGAGGAGGCCGGCCGCCCCCTCCACCGCCTGACGCTGGAGGAATTGCAGGTGATCGAGCCGCGCATCACGCCCGAGGTCTTCTCGGTCCTCGGCGTCAGCCAGTCGGCCTCGAGCCGCACCAGCTTCGGCGGCACCGCCCCCAACAACGTCCGCAAACAGGCGAGGCGCTGGCTCGCCCGCCTGAAAAAGGAAGCGGGCGCCTAGGGCCGAAGGCCGGCTCGGGTTCCTACGAGGTGACCACCGGGTCGTATTTGAATCGCGCGCGCACGACGCCGTGATCGTTGCTGCCGATTTCACGGTGATCTTCAAAATTCAGGTGGTCGTTGTTAACTTCCAGGCCCTCGAACGCCCAGATCCGCTTGCGGCTGTTGTCGTAGAATTCCTGGCTGAAAAGTATCTGGTCGAGTGACTCCCGCTCGTTCTGGAAGACGTGGGTATAGTAAACATCGCGGGTGCTGCGGTACTCCTGCAGCGTCTGCGCCGTATAGAGGTCCGCATCGCCCCCGCCGGTCGAGAAACCGGTTAGGTAGTTCGGCTGGCCGGTCAGTATGTTGAGCGTGTTGCTTAAGAGGCCGTCGTTGACGTCGCCGAGCACCACGACCGGCGTGTTGGTGCCCTTCATTCGCTCGGTCAGGATCATCCTGAGCGCCGTAGCCTCGGCGGTGCGTCGGACCGTCGAAATGGCGGCGCCGATCGCCTCGCTATGCTTCGAGTAGATATCGCGGTCGTACCACGGCTCGCTGGAAATCCACGTCGGCCCCTTCGACTTGAAATGACAGATATAGACGTGGATCTCTTCGGTATCATCCCTCGGCCTGATCGTAAGGTGCAGAACGGGTCGTGAGAAACTGCTGATGTTGACCGAGATGCCCGATGTCTGTGCGTCGTCGCCGCCGCTGCTGAGTCGAAAGATGTCGGGGAAGGACGTTATCCACTCGGGCTCGCCAACAAGAATGTCCTTTCGGACCGCCGCCGCGCAGACGATACGGCCTCCGGCATGACCATCGGGGACTAGCGGCTCATAGTCGTGCTCAACACCGGCCTCCGCCAGCGTCCTGCGGAGGCTTGCGGCGTGCCACAGCTCCTGGAAACCGAAGACGTCCGCCTTCATCAGCCGTAGCATGCTCGAAGTGAACGCGATCTTTCGACTGTATTCTTCATTCGTCCAGGGCCGTGAATTCTTGTACAGGGGCAATCCCGGCTCGTTGAGATTGTAGAGATTGAAAGTCGCGAAGCTGAGCTTTGTCGTCATGGCCCTCTCCCTGATCCATGTGAGTCTCGTTCACCACCCGCTATGATAGCATCATATTAAGTTTGCTCTCATGACGGAACCGTGACGGCATTGAGCGGCAGCCGGCCTGGGTTTGTCTCTTGAAGCCCTCCTCAAGCGGTGCTGATCGGTCCAGCGCAGCCGGCAACGAGGCTTGGGTGGGATTCCGGCCCCCCCCCCCAACTCAGGAGATGCATGCGTCGGCGATTGGTTTATGATAAGTCGATGCCGCTCAGGCGAAGACGGGTCTTGCGAGATAAAAGGGGAATTGGCCGTGGCGCTCAGTAACCGACGGATGGTGTTTCGGGCCGCGCTGGCCGCCGTCTTGATCTCGACC
The DNA here is from genome assembly GCF_900104485.1 of Bauldia litoralis. Classification (GTDB taxonomy): domain Bacteria; phylum Pseudomonadota; class Alphaproteobacteria; order Rhizobiales; family Kaistiaceae; genus Bauldia; species Bauldia litoralis. The sequence continues at coordinate 834,215 of NZ_FMXQ01000001.1, forward strand.
ATCGGCCTGTCCGCCTGTGGCCGCAAGGGCGCGCTCCAGCCGCCGCCAAGCGCCGCCGCGGTCGAGGAGCCGGTCACCGAGGGCGCCATCGTCCTGCCGCCCGACAGCTGATCGAAGCCGCGAAGCACAGATGAACCATTTTGGCTATCGCGACGGCGTCCTCCACGCCGAAGACGTTGCCGTGCCTGCCATCGCGGCGGCCGTCGGCACGCCCTTCTATTGCTACTCGACCGCGACCCTCGTCCGCCATTACCGGGTCTTCGCCGAGGCCATGGGCGGCCTCGACACGATGATCTGCTACGCGATGAAGGCCAATTCCAACCAGGCCGTCATCCGCACCTTCGTCGAGCAGGGCGCCGGCCTCGATGTCGTCTCCGAGGGTGAGTTGCGCCGGGCGCTGGCCGCCGGCGCCCCGCCGGAGCGCATCGTCTTCGCCGGCGTCGGCAAGACCGCCCGCGAGATCGCCTTCGCCATCGACACCGGCATCTACTGCTTCAACGTCGAATCCGAGCCGGAACTCGACCGCATCTCGGAAATCGCCGCCGCAAGGGGCGCCACCGCCACCGTCGCCATCCGCATCAATCCCGATGTCGATGCGAAGACCCACGCCAAGATCACCACCGGCAAGGCGGAGAACAAGTTCGGTATCCCCTATGGCCGCGCCCGCGACGTCTACGCCCATGCCGCGAAGCTTCCCGGCATCCGGGCCTCCGGCGTCGACATGCATATCGGCAGCCAGATCACCGACCTCGCCCCCTTCGACACCGCCTATGGCCGCCTCGCCGATCTCGTCCATGCGCTGCGCGACGACGGCCATGAGATCGACCATGTCGATGGCGGCGGCGGCCTCGGCATCCCCTACCAGCTTGACGATCCGCCGCCGCCCGAGCCGCATCTTTACGGCGAGATCGTCCGCCGCCGCCTCGGCAACCTCGGCTGCCGCGTCCTGTTCGAGCCCGGCCGGGTCTTCGTCGGCAATGCCGGCATCCTCGTCACCGAAGTCGTCTACGTGAAGTCCGGTGAGGCCAAGACCTTCGTCGTCGTCGACGCGGCGATGAACGACCTGATCCGCCCGACCCTCTATGAAGCCCATCACGACATCCGCCCGGTCGTCCGCCCGCCGGCCGACGCGCCGCGAATCCGGGCCGACGTCGTCGGCGGTGTCTGCGAGACCGGCGACTATCTCGCCCTCGATCGCGACATGGCGACGGTTTCGGCCGGCGATCTCGTCGCGGTGATGACGGTGGGCGCCTATGGCGCGGTCCAGGCCTCGACCTACAACACCCGGCCGCTCCTGCCCGAAATCCTCGTCAACGGCAGCGCCTGGGCCGTGGTCCGTCCCCGCCAGACCTATGACGACCTGATCGGCATGGACGCCCTGCCCCCTTGGCTCGCCAAGACGTGAAGACCCGCGTCGCGCGCGGCCTCGATTTTGCTGCACTCTGTGCTACTTTGATCGAGGGGCAGAAAGGCGGAACGTGAATGGCGCAATCCGGCGATAGGGACACGCGCGACGACCCCGGCATCGAGGCGCGGACCCGCTCCCGCATCGAACGCGCCATTTTCCGCGCCCGGCTGGTGCTGGTCTGGGAAGCGGTCTGGCCGGTGCTGGCCCCCGTCCTGGTGCTTGCCGGCGTTTTCGCCATCGTCTCGTGGTTCGGCCTCTGGCGCATCGTTTCGGATCCGGTCCGATACGTCATTCTCGGCGCTTTCGCCGTCGCTGCCGTCTATCTCATCGTTCATTTCTTCCGGCTGACGCGTCCCGCCCGCTCGGCCGCCCTCGCCCGTATCGAGACCGCCACCGGCCTGCTCCATCGCCCCGCCACCGCGCTGAGCGACCGGCTCGCCGTCGGCGTCGCCGATCCGGCGGCCGAGGCGCTGTGGACCGCCCATCGCACCCGGCTGCTTGGCAGCCTCGACCGGCTCAAGGCCGGCGCGCCGTCGCCGGGCCTTGCCCGCCGCGATCCCTATGCGCTGCGTTTCCTCGCCATCCTGCTGCTCGCCGTCGGCTTCGTCTATGCCGGGCCGGACCGTCTCGGCATGCTCGGCGAGGCCTTCCGCGGCGGCGAACCCGTGGCGGCGACCGTCGCCCGCATCGACGCCTGGGTCACCCCGCCGGCCTATACCGGCCGCGCCCCTATCTTCCTGACCGGCGAGGCGGCCCGCCCGCCGGGCAGCGAATATTCCGTGCCGACCGGCAGCGTCGTCACCGTCCGCACCAGCGGCGCCCGCGACCTGTCGGTGGTCTCCACCGGCCAGGCCGGCGAGGTGGCGGCCGCCATCGTCGAAGCCGGGGACGGCAAGCCCGCGACCGGTGACAACCAGCCGCTCGAACGCCAGGTGGCGCTCGACACCGCCGCCGAGGTGGTGATCCGCAAGGGCGACAGCGATGTCATGGCCTGGCGCTTCGCCGTCGAGCCGGACCACGCCCCGCGCATCGACTTCGCCAAGGCGCCCTCGCCGAACCGCAGCGGCGCCCTCGGCCTCACCTATTCGCTCAGCGACGACTATGGCGTCGTCGAGGCTCGCGCCGAGATCGCACCGCTCGATCCTGACGCCGCCGGCGCCGAGGCGCGGCCGCTCTTCGAGGCGCCGGTCATTCCCCTGTCGCTGCCGCAGCTCCGCACCCGCCAGGGCGTCGGCGAGACCATCCGCGACCTGACCTCCCACCCCTGGGCCGGCGCGAAAGTGAAGATGACGCTGGTCGCCCGCGACGAGGCCGAGCAGGAGGGCCGCAGCCCGCCGCTCGAGGTAACCCTCCCCGCCCGTCGCTTCACCGAGCCGCTGGCCCGCGCCGTCGTCGAGCAGCGCGCGATCCTCGCGCTGGACGCCAACGCCGCCGGCCGTGTCGCCGATGCCCTCGACGCGCTGACCATGGCGCCGGAGGACACCTACGACAACGCCTCCGACTACCTGGCGCTCCGCACCGCCTATCACCGGGTCTTCCGCGCCCGTAACGACGACGACCTGCGCGATCTCGTCGACTATCTGTGGACCGTTGCGCTCGGCATCGAGGATGGCGACCTGTCGCTCGCCGCCCAGGAATTGCGCGCCGCCCAGGAGGCGCTGCGCGAGGCGCTGGAGAATAGCGCCTCCGACGAGGAGATCGAGCGGCTGACCGCCGAATTGCGCGAGGCGATGCAGAAATTCATGCAGGCGCTTGCCGACGAAGCCCGTCGCAATCCCAACATGGCCAACATGCCGCAGAATCCGGACGCCCAGATGCTGCGCTCGCAGGATCTGGAGCGCATGCTCGACCAGATCGAGGACCTCGCGAAGAACGGCGCCCGCGACGCCGCCCGCCAGATGCTGAGCGAATTGCAGAACATGCTGGAGAACCTGCAGACCGGCCAGCCGATGATGGGCAACCAGCAGCAGAATGGCGAGATGATGCAGAGCCTCAACGAGCTCGCCGACATGATCCGCCGCCAGCAGGAGCTGATGGACCAGACCCAGCGCTCGCGCAATGGCGTCGGCGAGGATGGCGAGCCGATGACCCGCGAGCAGATGGAGGAGGCGTTGCGCCGGCTCCAGGAGCAGCAGCAGGGTCTCGAGCAGCAGCTGTCGGACCTGATGGAGCAGCTCGAGGGCATGGGCATGGAGCCCGGCGAGGGCGACCCGCTCGGCCAGGCCGGCGAGGCGATGGGCCGGGCCGCCGGCGATCTCGGCGAGGGCATGCCGGGCAGCGCGCTCGGCAACCAGGGCGAGGCGCTGGAGGCGATGCGCCAGGGCGCCCAGGGCATGGCCCAGCAACTCGCCAATCAGGGGCCCGGCTTCGGCGGCAATCCGAACGGCCGGCAGATGCCCAACGAGGATCCCCTCGGCCGGCCGCAGCGCAACACCGGGCCGGACCTCGGCACCACCGTCAAGGTTCCCGACGAGATCGACATCCAGCGCGCCCGGGAGATCCTCGAGGCAATCCGAGAACGCCTCGGCGATACCGGCCGCTCGGTCATCGAGCGCAATTACCTGGAACGCCTGCTCGACCAGTTCTGACCGGCCGCGCGACGGACCTTGCCCGGACTATCCGGCGCGGCTGAAGAAGCGGCGGACCCGCTCGGCGACCTCGGATGCCGGGCTGCCCGATGTCAGCCAGTGACGCTCGCCATAGAGCGCGTCGAGTTCCTTCTTCCGTCCCTCGATGATCGCCGCGAAATGATCGGCAAGGTCCGGCGCCGCGGCCAGGATCGGCGCCAGCGCCGACCGGGGAATCTCGATCGCCACCGTCGGCCGCATCGCGGTCACCGTCGCGGCGCGCCGCGCCCCGGTCAGCAGCGACATCTCGCCAACCACCTCGCCGTCATGCAGCGTCGCCACCCGCCGCTCCTTGCCGCCGTCGCGAACCGACACCGCGACCGCCCCCCGGACGATGACGAACATCGATTCACCCGGCGCATGCTCCTCGATCAGCACCGCCCCCCGGTCGTATTCGACCCGCGTCGCCCCCGCCGCCAGCGCGGTCAGCGATGCCTCGTCAAGCACCTCCGCGAACAGCGGAATCCCGCTCAGCACATCACGATCGGTCATTTCTGGTCCCCCTCGGGCCGCATCGGCCTTTGCTGATTCTTCCTCCCCGGGCGGTGAAATGTCAAAGTCGGACATGCGACATGCCGCAGCCACAACCGACGGGTACTGGAATAAATTCCTAGTTTCGTGTCTGGTTACGGCATGGCATGGACGAGTCGCGACGATCTCAGGCTGTCGATCCGCATCGGGCTGACCCGCGGCCTGCGGCTGGTCCGCGGCATGCGGCGTCAGCTCACCGAGGCCGAGCGCGACCGCGTCGCCGAGGCCATCGCCGACCACCTGCATCGCGCCAACTGGCGAATCGAATCCGGCCGCCCCCTCACCGGCCACGGCGACAACTTCGACTTCCGCCCCAAACCGCCCCCCGGCAAGACCGACTGATCGGGGGCAATGGGGGGCACGCGAGGCAATGATCGCCTCGAAGACGAAGAGACAGGCGGCGGAACGACGGAATGGCAGGGTCGCCCCCCCCAACGCGCTCCCGCAACTGGAGCCGAAGACTCGCCGCCCAACCTCCCCCCCGAGGGAGGGTCGAAGGCGACGCGAAGCGGCGGCTTCGGGAGGGGGGCCCTTCCCTCGCTCGCTTCGCGCCCTTTCCGGGGTCGCCCTCTCGCCGTCAAACACGTTCATCCCCGCGCAAGCGGGGATCCAGGCTTGCTGTCGCGAGGCTCACCCGCAGTCGCCGCGGCGCTGGGACGCCCCCCCACCCGCTCCGGCGTCGGTCCGCGCACCGGCTCTGAGGTCCGCGCCAGGCGCCCCTCCCACCATCGCTCCGCGATGGTCCCCCCTCCCCGCAAGCGGGGCGGGACAAGCGGCCCAAACGCTGGCGCTCAAAATGACCGGTCGCACGTCGGTGACATGGCGATCCTCCCCTGCGAAGCGGGGAGGGGGACCGCCCGAAGGGTGGTGGAGGGGGCGCTCGTCTTGCCCGCCGGAGCATATGACGAGATGCAGCGCGCCAGCCCTCAGGTCCGGTGCCTCAAGCCCTGCTCGACATCGCACCCCCGTCATGCCCCACTCGGACCGTCATCCCTGCAGTGCGAGGATCCAGTAACCGATGCCGTGACAGAAAAGGACGCGTCGCAGATCGACGGCAATCCGTGCAACGGCCCATGGCGGAGGCCAAACCCAAAGGCGCACACCAGCAGCCGCGCCGGTACCGCGTCACCTCCAACCGTCCCGCCCACACCGCTTCACCTCTCCCTGGGAGGGAGAGGTCGGAGCGAGCCGGCTTGCCGGGTCGATCCGGGTGAGGGGTTAGAGCAGTCGGAGCGGTACACAGCGGTCGGGCAAGCCCGCGCCTCATCCTGCCACGACATCGTTGACTGGGTCCCCGCTTGCGCGGGGATGAGCGCTTGAAGGCGAGGGCCGCGCGTCAACGAGACCGCGTCAACAAGCCCGGGACCGCTCAGCCGAAGCGCGTCGGAGGAGCGCCCCTGCCCCGCGCCCCTACTTCAGCGCCACCATCGAGATCACGCCGAGCGTCGTGCCCTGGGTGCAGATCGAGATCTCGGCCGGCGTGCCCTCGACCTCGACCCGGTCGCCCGGCTCGAAGTCGCCGAGGCCGTCGATCGCCAGCGTGTAGAGCATCCCGTCGTCGCCGCGCAGCGCCGGGCATTCGACGCCCTCCTTCGACAGCGTCCCGGAAATGCGGACGATGTCGGCGGCGGCGACCACCGGGATCGCCTCGGAGACGACGCGCACCCGCTTGTCGGCGGTCTCGACGACGAAGACCAGCGGCATGTCGGGGGCCGCGTCCTCCGGCACCGTGACCGTCACCTGCAGCGTGCCACGGTCGGACGTGGTGGCGGTGGCGATCTCCTCCGCCGCGTCGACCGAGGGGCCGGCCGCGATGGTGACGTCGGTCGAGCCGGGCAGCCCGACCGCGCCGAGCGTGACGCTGCCGCCCTGGGCGGTCGGCGACGGCGCCGCGACCAGCCCGGCGCCCGCGTCGGGCCCCGCATCGTCAAAGCCCGGCAGCTTGAGCCGCTTGCCGAGGTCGACGAGGTCGCGGTTGAGGTCCGGATTGTCGACCAGGAAGTTCCTGACCTCCCGGCCGGCATCGTCCGCCGCCTTCTCGATCTTGTCGCCAGTCTCCTCCAGCGCCTGCCTGGCCCGGTCGAGCAGCGTCCCCGCGGCGGCAGGGCTCGCGGCAACGGCGTAGGCGGCGGCGATCAGCCCGGCAAGGGCAAGGGGGCGTGCATGCATCGGTTCGGCTCCCGTTCAATGATGATGGAGCATATGTACCTAAAGCGGCCGGGGTTGGCCAAAACCGAAAGCAACCCTTACGCACTCGACACGTTGCCTGCAACTGGAGTACGATATACCTTGGCGCTGCAGTACCTGAGGAATGTTATGAAATTGCCCCCGGAGTTGATAAGCCAAATACGGGCCGGACGTTCCATATTATTCATTGGTGCGGGCGCTTCGGTTGGTGCCAAGAATGCAAAGATGTCATCTCCTCCGGTGGGAGAAAAGCTTAAGAATCTAATCGCAGCAGAATTGAACGTTAAATACAGTTCCGGCACAGGATTGAGAGAGCTTTTTTCTTTCGCCCGCCGCCATCTCGGAGAGAACGGCCTCCACGATTTTATGTTTCAGTATTACGCTAACTGCAAGCCCGCTACATTTCATTTTGCATTAATGAAAAAACGCATGTGGAAGCGCATTTACTCCACGAATATTGACGATGTCTTGGAGAATTCGTATAGATCAGCCGTTGGCAGTTCTCCTGAAATCTATGTCGCGGAATCGAGTATCGTAGCGCCTTTAAAGAGGTCTTCTGAGCTACAAATTATAAAACTCAACGGCGATATTCACGGATCATTCGAAAATTTTATATTTTCTGAAGATCAATATCAGTCGTATTTTCATCGTAACGACAATTGGTATGATGAGTGCGCGCGAGACTATCGCAATGAGACATTCATTTTCATAGGTAGCAGCTTGGATGAGCCTCTCTTCTGGTTTCATCTGAATCGTTTGCAGGCAATTGAAGGTTCTCCGAAGGCGGATATAGTAAAACCTAAGTTAGATATTATTCAATCTGAGCTTATGAACGAGAAGAATATTACTTTTATTCCCGGTTCTCTTTCCGATTTTGTTAATTGCATCGGGAGTGAATTAGCGGATCAAGAGGAATATATCGACCCTGTTGCAGTCGCTTTTAGTTCCAAGCGTGGTATTTGGTCCAATCCATTTGAACTCAAAAAGTATCCTATCGAGGAAATAAACAGCATGGATCTGGTGGACTCGGTCACCTTGCCCGCCGCGAGCGTGCCGACTCGCGGGAATCGAGCACGCGATTTCTATCGGGATACGAACCTTCTTGGCAGGAGGTGGTCGACCAGGTACCGGCCGATATCTCAGATCTGAAGCGCTTGCTGGAGGCGATAAGCTTCGATCAAAGCGTAGTGGTCGTCGAAGGCACCTCGGGAACAGGAAAGACAACTATTTGCAAGATGGCCGCGAAGAAAATTTCTGAAGTATTTCCTGATGTTTCAGTTTTTTGGATTTCATCTGAACAGACGTTTCCAGAAAAAGTTCTTAAAGACATTTTTTCCAATTTGAGATCCCGTGCTATTATATTTATAGATAATTTTTCCGCATTCTTTTTCAGCATAGAGCGTTTGCTAGAAATTGACACTCCTAGTGTACCTAAGCTTCTAGTTCTCATAGACCGGACAAATATAGTAAATCGCCACGCAAAGAATGCGCGAGCAATTGCTTCCAGCGTTTTTACCACGAGAAAGATTAATGAGGAGGACGCCAAGAAAATACTAGAGAAACTCCGAAAGAATGGCCCTTGGGCTTTTCTGGGTAGTCTTAGGAGTGATTCCGAGCGAATTCGCATGATTCTGGATAAATCCAATCGAGATCTTCTCGTCGGATTACGCGAAGCGACTGAAGGACGAGGGTATGATGAAATAGTGCGGAGTGACTATACCTCGATAGAGTCAGAACAAACGCGAAAAGTGTTTTTGCTTATACTATGTGGAACTGTATTTAGGGCAGGAATATCAAGAAACACGCTATACGGGGCGAGTGAATATTTAGGAATTGGGGATAAAGAAGTTAATGAAAGCGTATCTCAGTTTTTAGCTGGGATGATATACCAGAGAAAAGGAGTATATTTTGGACATCATCAGCTTTTAGCTGAATATATAATAACAAATCTTGCGTCAAAGGTAGAAGTTCTTTCTTGTGTCGATGCGTTAATATTTTCTCTTAGCAGATTTTCTCCGCCACTGAGACGTAACGCGCCGGGAGCTGAAAGCAAGTTATTTGTTTCTGTGGTGAATCACGAATTTCTGGGTCGACTATTTTCGAATCGCCGTACAGATGTAATAAACATGTTGGAGAAATACGAAAAATATTTTGAGGCGGATGCGCTTTTCTTGCTTCAGATGGCTCTGCTGGAGAAGGCGTTGGGGGGGCGGTACGTTGATCGTGCCTTAAGTCGAATTCAGATGGCGTTAAGGCTCTGGCCGACGTCTTACCAGGTCATCAACGGTGCCGCGAATATCATTTTTGATACGGCTGATGCAGCAAGTGACAGGATTACAGCGCTTCAGAAGATGGAGCAGGCGTCGGATATTTTGCGGGATCAGTTGGAGGACCAGAAGACGGAGGCATATGCGGCGGTCTGCTTAGCGAGGGGGCGGATAGCAGTAATGTCGAAGTGGGATGTCAGCGGGTTGAGGGGAGAGTGGGGGACGATTCAGAAGAATCTTAAGGCAATTCAAGCGAAGCACCCATCCAATTCGGAGGTCGCCTCAGCTTTACGCAGTCTGCCTTTGGTGGTCGCGAGAGCGACCGCTAGGAACGACCGGACTGTTTGATTGCCTGGCTTCTGAAACAAAGAAGGAAAGTTTTTGCGTCAGGTCGCCGCTGATCCAACGCCGCCACCCAAGCCCGACGCTGAGCACATCTGGCATATCGGAATGATGACAATGGAGGGACGAAGTCAGTAGTCGACATGACGTTGGCCGGAGCAGGTCAGGTCAGGAGCGGTCATAATGTCAGCGTTACCGGACGAGTTTCCGCGTGGCTGCGATCATGTTGCATCTAACTCGATGCCCTCCACCCACGCCTCCCTCTTCACCCTGATCGCCGAGACCGGCGGGCCCGCGCTGGCGAACCAGCTTCGCTTCATCCTTGAGGTCGACAAGCTGAAGTCCATCGTCCGCCAGTCGCCGCTGATGACGCGCGACCGCAACGAGACCGACGCCGAGCACACCTGGCACATCGCGACGATGGCGGTGGTGCTGGCCGACTTTGCCGGGCCGGAGGTCGACGTGATGCGGGCGGTCAGGATGCTGCTCGTCCATGACATCGTCGAGATCGACGCCGGCGACACCTTTCTCTATTCGGCGCCGGAGGTGCATGCCGCCCAGGAGATCGCCGAGCAGGCCGCCGCCGACCGCATCTTCGGCCTGCTGCCGGCGCCCCAGGGGACGGAGTTTCGCGCGCTATGGGACGAGTTCGAGGCCCATGAGAGTGCCGACGCGCATTTCGCGCGGACGATGGACCGGCTGCAGCCCTTCCTCCTCAACGTCTTCACCGAGGGCATGGGCTGGCGCAAGCACGGCGTCCGCGCCAGCCAGGTCCGCACCCGCATGCGCGTCATCGCCGACGGCTCCCCCGCCCTCCACGCGCTGGTCGAGCGCCTGATCGACGAGTCCGAAGCCCGCGGCTACCTGGCGCCGGGATAGGCGCCGGCCAGCAAGGCGCGCCGCCCCACGCGCCCCTCCCACCATCGCGTTCCGCGACGGTCCCCCCTCCCCGCAAGCGGGGCGGGACAGGCCGGCCCAATCGCTGGCGCACCCCGTTCCGGTCGTGCCCAACCGAGTCATGGCGATCCTCCCCCGTTCACGGGGGAGGGGGACCGCCCGAAGGGTGGTGGA
>NZ_FMXQ01000017.1 GCF_900104485.1 Bauldia litoralis
AGGCCTTCCTGAAGGTAGCGGATCAACAATGACCAAGCCCAACCAGGGCGAAACGCAACTGGAGGATCTTGAAGATCTGTTCGAGAACGCGCCGTGTGGTTATCTCTCGGCCCAGCCCGACGGTCGCATTATCAAGGCGAACCTGACCTTCGCCGGATGGGTGGGGCATGATCGAGAGCACCTGATAGGTCTTAAATTTCAGGACCTTCTGAATATCGGCGGCAAGATCTACTACGAAACCCACTTTGCACCGCTCTTGAGGATGCAGGGCTTTTTCAACGAGGTGGCGCTCGACATCGTCCGTAAGGATTGCTCCGTGATGCCCTCGCTCGTGAACGCGATTGAGCGCCGTGACAATACGGGCGGGCTACAGTTTATCCGCATCACCATCTTCGACGCTTCCGATCGTAGACGATACGAGCGAGAGCTTCTGAACGCACGCCGCGCCGCCGAACAGGCGACGGCGGAATTGCGCGATTTGAACCTGAGTCTGGAAGCGCGGGTCGCGCAGGCCGTCGACGAACGGCTCCGGGCGGAAGAGGCGCTTCGTCAGGCGCAGAAGATGGAAGCGGTCGGTCAACTGACCGGAGGCATAGCGCACGACTTCAACAATCTGATGTCTGTTGTCCTTTCCGGGCTGAGCCTGCTTGAGAGGCGTCTGGCGAAAGGCGATTCCGACGTGGGCAAATATGTTGCCGCGGCAAGGGACGGCGCCAATCGGGCCGTTAAGCTAACCCAGCGTCTTCTGGCATTCTCACGACGCCAGCCGCTTTCTCCGCAGGCACTGGATGCCAACCAGATGGTCTCGGAAATGTCCGAGATTCTTCGCCGGACGCTGGGCGAGACGATCCATCTGGAAACGGTTCTCGCCGGCGGCCTGTGGAAGGCCCATGTGGATGCCAACCAGCTCGAGAATGCGGTGATCAATCTGGCGGTCAACGCCCGTGACGCGATGCCCGGGGGCGGAAGCCTCACCATTGAGACCGCGAATTGCCACCTCGACGACGTGTACGCCGTCGAGCATGAAATCAGGGCCGGGCAATACGTCATGGTCGCTGTCACGGATAGCGGCAGCGGCATGACGCCCGATGTTATGGCCAAAGCGTTTGAGCCGTTCTTCACCACGAAAGGCGTGGGAAAGGGCACCGGGTTGGGCCTGAGCCAGGTTTTCGGGTTCGTCAAGCAATCCGGAGGGCACCTGAAAATCTACTCCGAGCTGAATCACGGTACGACCGTCAAGATCTACCTTCCAAGACTGTATGGAGCCTCCAAGCCTGCGCGAATTGCCGTCGATGACATGGCTGCTTCAGGGAGCAGCAGCGAAGTCATTCTGGTTGTTGAGGATGATGAGCAGGTCCTGAGGCTGGTCGTTCAGATGTTGCGTGAGCTCAACTATGGCGTGCTTGAAGCGAGAAACGGGGCAGAGGCCTTGCACGTGCTCGACGACCATCCGGAAATCAGGTTGCTTTTCACCGATGTGGTCATGCCGGACATGAATGGGCGCCAGTTGGCCGATCAGGCGAAACAGGCACATCCAGAACTCAGATTGCTGTTCACCACCGGTTACACGCGCAACGCCATCGTGCATAACAGCATGCTGGATCCGGACGTGCATCTGCTGCCCAAGCCTGCGACCTTCGAACAACTATCGTCGAAAATCCGGGCTGTTCTCGATAGCGGGTGACTATTCCAACCGCGTTTCCCGCCGGAGTGGAATCGCTGGACGATGGAACCAATTTCTCTTTCGCGGCTTTTGTCAGAAACCGTGTGTTGGGAACATCATGATCAAGGCCCTGTTTATCATCGTCGGGATTATTTTCCTGATTGGACTTCTCGTCGTCCTCGGCGTCTTCAAGCTGATTTTCTAAGCGTCTCCAAGCGGCGCATCCGGCGATAGTTTGGGCGTCGAGCAAGCGAGTCATTTGGCGGCAACGTGGCGCTTCGCCTCTTTCGGCTGAAGGCGACGACGCACTCGTGGTCACCACTGTCAGGACTGCCGCGATAACGCGGCTTTCGTTGTTCGACCTCTGTCCGCCGGCGGCCGGCAAAATCTTCTCGGACGTTGCCAACCACGGGACGGGTTTGGCGTTACATCCGACCACCCGGCGAATGTCGTCGCCGTGATGGCTTCCCGGAGATGAGAATGGATGAGATGAGACATGCTGGTATGGGGGCGCTCGTCCACGATCAGGGCGTAGCCTTCCGGGTGTGGGCGCCGAACGCAAACGAGGTCCGCCTGATCGGCGACTTCAACCAGTGGTCGGAAACCACGACTCCGATGGAGCGAGAGGAAAACGGCTACTGGTATGCGGACGTCCCGGCGGCGAAGGGGGGACACGGCTACAAGTATCTCATCCGGACGGACGACGGGGATCTGACCCGGATCGACCCGTACGCCCTGGCCGTCACCAACTCCGTCGGGCACGGCATCGTGGTGCCGCGCCACGGCGGGGCGAGCGACTTTGTCATGAAGCCGTGGAACGGGCTCGTCATCTACGAAATGCACGTGGGCACCTTTCATCGTCCGGACGACGCGGACGTTGGCACTTTCAACGACGCGATCGGCAAGCTCGATCATTTGAAGCGCCTTGGAGTGAACGCGGTGCAGATCATGCCGGCGATGGAGTTCGCCGGCGATCTCTCCTGGGGCTACAATCCGGCGCATATCTTCGCCATCGAATCGAGCTATGGCGGTCCCGATGCCTTCCGCGCTTTCATCAATGCCGCGCATGAAGCGCAGATCGCGGTAATCCTCGACGTCGTCTACAATCATTTCGGTCCGTCGGATCTCGACCTGTGGCGCTTCGACGGCCCGGGGGAGGAGGGCAAGGGCGGCATCTATTTCTACAATGACTGGCGCTCCGACACGCCCTGGGGCGACACACGGCCGGACTATGGTCGGGCCGAGGTTCGCCAGTTCATTCGCGACAACGCGCTCTTCTGGTTGGAAGAGTACGGCATCGACGGCCTGCGCTTCGACATGACCCTCTACATCCGTACGGTGAAGGGCGACGAGGGCGATAACGGTGACGCCCTTGAGGATGGCTGGAGCCTCATGCGCTGGATCAACGAAGAGGTCCAGGAGCGCTTTCCCGGCCGCATCACCATCGCCGAGGATCTGCGCGGCAAGGCAGCGATCACCGCGCCGGCCGCGGAGGGTGGCGCAGGGTTCGGTGCGCAGTGGGATGCCGCGTTCGTCCATCCTGTCCGGGAGGCGCTGATCGCGCCGGACGACGCGCACCGCAGCATGGCCGCCGTCGCGGCAGCGCTCTGCCAAAGCTACAACGACGACCCGTTTCGCCGCGTGATCTACACCGAGTCACATGACGAGGTGGCCAATGGCAAGGCGCGCGTGGTCCACGAGATCGCGCCCGGCGATCCCTCCCACTGGGCCGCGCAGAAGCGCTCGACGCTCGGCGCCGCCCTCATGCTCACCGCGCCGGGGATTCCGATGCTTTTCCAGGGACAGGAGTTCCTGCAGGGTGAGTGGTTCCAGGACACGGTGCCGCTCGATTGGGATCAGTCAGAGGATTTCCATGGCATCGTCCGGCTCTACCGCGATCTGATCCGGCTTCGTATCAACCAGAAGGGGGTATCGACCGGACTGACGGGGCGTCACATCGCCGTTACGAGAGCTGACGAGGTGCACAAGGTCATCGCCTTCCGCCGTTGGCATGAGGGCGGACCGGGCGACGAGGTGATGGTGGTGGCGAATTTCAGCCACGAGCCACGCGCGGCTTACCGGATCGGCTTCCCCGAAACCGGCCGCTGGACGCTTCGGTTCAACAGCGACTGGAAGGGCTACAGCGACGATTTCGCGGATTATCCGAGCAGCGATGTCGACGCGGTTGAGGAGCACCTGGACGATCTGCCGGCATCCGCCGAGATCGGCATCGGCTCTTATTCGGTGCTTGTTTTCTCGAAGGACCGGTAGATGCCGGTGTGAGGCGGTACTGCCGTCATGCGAGCACGAAGCGCTCTATAACGGCGAACTGCGTCTTCGCCTCGAACCGCTCTCACGGCGGCCGTTTCCATTCAGCGGCGGCGTGATAGAGGACCATTTATAGAAGCTTGGCGGCGCGTCGTCAGACGGAAAATGGCTTCTTGTTCTGACGGCCCGGCGCAGCTCTGAGTTCAACAACTCGATTTAGATCGTTGTGCACAGCCCACCGATCTCTGAAATCAAATGCGAGGCTCGGGTTCGCGGCCAGCGCCTCCAGCGTATTCACGATCCAGGACTTCGACGGTAGCCGTCGCGGTTAAGCCATGGATCAGTGTGGAGGCGAAGATCGTGAAGGCGACGAGCGCCCATAGAGGCCCCTCGTCGATAAACTCGACGTGCGTAGAGGCGTAGCCGAGGTAGTAAAGCGAGCCGATCCCGCGAACCCCATAGATTGCCACCACAGCCCGCGGCTTCAGGCGGAGAGTAGATCCAAGGAGGCCAAGCATTCCCGCTATTGGCCTGATCACCAGGATCAGGCCAAAGCCAATGACCGTGTGGCTCCAATCGAGATGAGGCCAGAGCGCGGGCATCACGCTACCGAGGAGCACGAGAAGTATCGCGGTGATTGCGTGTTCGATGGAACTCGCAAAGGCATGCAGATGCTGGTGGAAACGATGACGGGCCTCGGACCGCCTGAACACGAGGCCCGCAACAAAGGCGGCAATGAAGCCATAGCCTTCGGCAAGTTCCACGATCCCGTAAGCTAGAAAGACGCCTGCGAGAACAAGGACGCCTGGACCTGAGGCGGCAACCGTGTTCCACGCACGGAGCGTAAGGATGCGCCCCAGTAGCCAGCCGATGCAGATGCCGAGCACCGTGCCGACGACGATGCGGTAGAGGACGTCCCAGGCTAACCATTCAACAAGCCAGTGGGTCGGGTTCGCTCCTTGCGAAGCGACATGCAGCGCGAGATAGACGAACGGGAATGCAAGCCCGTCGTTCAGCCCGGCTTCGGTGGTCAACGCAAACCGGACCGGATGCTCCTTACCCTCAAGCGGTGGCCCGATCTGAAGATCGCCCGCAAGCACCGGATCCGTCGGCGCGAGTACGGCACCGAGCAGAATGGCTCCCCCCACGGTCATCCCTGCCAAGCTCCAACCGAGAAGGGCAACGGCCGCAATGGTGAGAGGCATAGTGATGGCGAGAAGCCGGATCGTCGGCCACCAGCGTCGCCATCCACCTAGACGATCGACCCGCAAACCGGTTGAGAAGAGAACGACGATCACCACAATCTCGGCGGCAAGCTCCCAAACGGCCGGGTTCTCCGTGGGGTCAATGCTGGAGACGATGTCGGGTAATATCAGTGAACCGGCCATCCCGCAGGCCATGAGGAGCGCTGTTGCCGCCGGCGGCCGGCGGACAAGAAGGTGCGGCAACCAGTAAGAGACAAGCAGGCTCACGCCCACGGCAACAAGCAGCAGGTGATATGCGTCGAAACCGAAGCGAGCATCTTCCATGTTTAATGTGCACTTTAGCTAGAAAAGTCGGCGCAATCGCTTCTAGGAGATCGCTCCGCCCCAGGCCAACATTTCTTGCTCGCTGCGGAATATTCCAGCTTCAGCAGCCCTAGCGCGCCGTCGCAGTCAGCGACATCGTCGATGCTCGCACCCGTCCGACGATCAGCAGGACCTATGGCCGCGATTGCCCGCGGCCTGTTTCCTTTACTTCTCCGCCAAGCGCCGCTGGCCAAACCTTAGTGGGCATAATGCCGATTGGATCGTCGATGCGTCGGCCGAAGGCCACTCACAACCGAGAGTTCGGTGGCGTACGATTACCGAAATCGGATTTGATCCCCTCAAAAGTCTTCGCCGCGTGTTCGGTGATCTTTTCATAAACTTCCTGAGCCTGTTCCTTGGCCGCGTCATAGACCTCTTCCGCCTGCTTTCCGAGGCTGGCTTTTACCTGGTCGGAGGCGGCTCCCATGAGGTCGTCTTCCCGTTCGGTGCGGGGAAGCGCGGCCGCCATCGCAGCGCCAGCGGCAAAAGCCAACGCGCCGCCTACCAGCGGCTGATTCCGAAAAGCAGCGATAATTGACTCGTTGATCTGCCTCGCGTGTTCGCCCGCGCCCCGACCAACATCCGACGCCACGTCGCCGACCCGGGATGCGCCTGCGCCGACTTTAGCTTTCGTGCCTTGCACGGCGTCGATCGCGCTTCGCCAAGTATGCGATGCCCAGTCGCTGGCATCCTCGAGCAGCGCACCGGCCTCGTCTTTGAACGCTTGGACTTCCTTCCCGGCTGCGTTGGTGAAGCCGCGGTAGGTATTCCCTGCCTCGTCAACGAAATGCCCTGCGCGGCGTCCAGCGGCGTCGGACAAAGCCCTAAACTTCGCGCCAGCCTCATCCGCGAATTCGACATAGCGGCGACCGGTTTCGTCGTTGGAATGGCCAACGCGGCGTAGGCTGTCGCCCTTGATCGGCATCACTGGGTAGAGATGGTCGTCGAAAGGTGGAGTATCTCCCCGCGGATCATCTTCGACGGTTTTGGAAGGACCTGGGGCGGGCTTGGACATCAGCCAAGCAAGGCTCACGCCGAGTAGTGCGACCGGCACCGGGTTGGCGGCAGCCGTCTTCCCGAGATTTCCGACGAACGCGCCACCGCCGTCCTTGGTGTAAGCCAGCACCTCATCAACGAGCTGACCTGGTGAAAGACGAGCCTGAAGATGGTCGATCGTTTCATCGACCCGGGCGCGCTGCGCTTCGATCTCACGCTGCAGGAGCTCCGTGTTGATTTCTGTGCTCATTAAAGTTTCTCCTTGACGAGGTTCACGTCACGATCGAGTGACCGCACGGTTTTCGGGAGGGCAATGTTGGAGGCCTTCAGGTTGGACATCGCGCGGGACAAGAGCAGCCAAGCGACAACCGCAAGCAGGACGCCCACGATCCCCGCGGACAGAGAACTCGCGCTGGCTTCGCCCATGCCTTGGGCAATGAACACGGCAGCGAGAGCGGCGACGAGTGCCGACAACAGCACCCCAAGGGCACCAATCATCAACACGGCGCTGGCGAGCAGCAGTTCAAGCGCGCTTATAGTCTGCGACACCTTTTCCGACGCTTCCGCCTTGGCGAGACGAAGCTCCTTGCGAAACAATCCTATGACGTCGTCCGCCAAGGTCCGAATGAGATCGGTGATCGACGGTGTTGCGCTTTCCCTGGACATTTTGTTCGTTCTCCTGAATCGCACCGAATGTTTCCCAACCGCAATGGTCAGCTGTGTCCGGCGTCTCGCGGACGGCGTGGCGACGGCCGGGGGGGGGCGCTCTGCGCAGGCCCCGGCGACGAAGCGACCACCTGTCGCGACGAAACCGAACGCGGCGTGTCTCGCTCGCGCTTGGCGGCGGACGCGAGCGCGAACCGACCACTCGCGAAGCCGGCTAGCGCCGCAAGACCCAGGAAGGCCGCCGGCTGTTTGCGGCCGAAGTCCTCGGCCATCGCCATCAGGTCCCCTACGTCGCGATCCTTTATCGTATCGGAGACGCGGCCAATGCCCTTGGCAAGGTCACGCGCATAGCCCGCTACCGCGGGCTCGTCACGATTGTCGAGGTCGCCGGCAACGTCCTTTAGTGCTGCGGCAATGCCGACGAGCCTTTCCGCCGCCGCGTCCTTCTGTTCGCCAGCGAAGGTCTCCGCCTTTGCCTCGATCTCACCGACCTGCTTCTTCGCTTCATCGGCCCAACTCAGAGGCGGCCTCGGCGGCTTTCGACTTGACGGCAGCGAGGTCGCTTTGTGCACGACCCGCTACCTTAGCAACAGCGTCGCGTTCCTCGATGTCGCCCCGAACGGAATTGTCTGAACCTGCCATTGTCGCTTCCTCCTCCAATGCAAAACTGCATGGCGAGAAATCAACCGATAGCGTCAGGCTTTGTTCCTTGGCGCGAAAATTTGCTCGGAGTTTTCATTTACTGGCAAGCGGTTCCTTCACTTGGAACCGCTTTCGCACTGGCAGCTTGCCCGCCACTTTTCGCCCAATCGGCGGGCCGGTGCTTTCTCGATCAGGCGTGGCGTCTGTTCTTAGAGGACCTTTCCAACCGGACCATCGCCGACGATGTCTTTGCCCGCCGTCTGACCGTCCCCTCGTGCTGACCACCGGTGATACGGCTTTCTTACCTGATTGAACAAAGGCCGTCATAGCCAAAGGCGACAATCGCCAACGAAGCAGGTTTGAGACCCAGGAGCCCTTCGCCGCGATCGAGCTGATAGACTCCCATTGCGAGAGCATGCTCGCTCGGAGACCGCCCGCTCGCGAAGCCCGGCGCGGGCGCAATCGACAAGGGGTCAGCGCGCCTGCCCATAGACTGGAAGCGTTAGCGCTGGCGGCCCGGAAACAAAAAAAGCGAGAAGGGATTGCCCCTCTCGCCTTTCTTGTTCTGTCGCCTGTCGAGCGACGGCGGCTACACGCGTCGTGCGACGAACACGCGGGACACCATGTTGCCATCCCGGTGCGACCCGCCCATCGTGGCGCCGAACCACGCGGCAACCAGCGCGATGAGGAAACCGGTCGCCGTGAGGAAGCCCATCAGAAGCGTCGCGTTCTGTGCGGCGTCCGTCGCTTCCTCGGCGGCATCGGCCGCGGCCTCGGCTGCGGATTGCGCCTCGGCATAGACCTCATCGACCCGGGCCTCGGCCTCTTCCTGCGTCAACGCCGTGCGGGAAGCGACGAGTTCGGCCAGATAGGTCTTGTCGTCGGCATCGAGTTCACCGTCGGCAACGGCGCGCGCCAGGATCTGCGCACCCTGCTCCCGGACTTCACTCGCCCGCGAGGCCGATATCGGCGGCGTGGCGCGGGTCAGCTTGTCGACGGTATAGCCCGCGACCGCTTCCGCCCCGTCCGACTGGACCACGGAGCCCGCCGCATCGACCGCGGCGGAACCGACTTGGGCAGCACCGGTCGCTACAGAGGTTGCCGTGGAAATCCCGATCCAGGCGAAAACGAAAACGCCGAGCGCCCAGATGACCGCGCCATGGAGCGCGTCGCGCATCTCGACTTCGCCGCCGGTCGCGTCACCGACGGGCGGCCGCATCCGGCCAGCCACGTATCCGCCGACATAGTAGGCGAAGGCGGTCGAGACGAGGAACCAGATCGCGGCGATGATGCCGATCGTAGTGGCGCCTGCCCCATCGTTATCCCAGGGCGATACGAGCCCAAGGCCGAGCGCCGACCCGAAGCCGACGAACACCACGCTGGTCGCCAGCGCGACAGCCGCTCCAGCGAAAATTGCGCTCCAGTTGAAATATGAGGCGACCCGGTTACCGGCCGCCGGTGTGACCACGCTTGTCGTGTTGCTCATGGCTGTGCCCCCGATCCGGCTCAAGCCAAACCGACGAAGGACAGGATCACCATGACAACGACGATGAGTCCGATGATGTAGATGATGCCATGCATGGCGTTTCGTCTCCTCTCGATGATCCCTTTCGGGACGGTTCCGGCTGTCGAGCGCGCGAACGACATCGGCCCGGCAAAACCGCCGAGGGAAGACACTTCGCTTTACATGCGTTGTTGCGTCGCCAGCCCGCCTGGCCTTACCGCCAGGCTATCGGTGACAAGAACGCGCCATTGCCGAATCGGTTCCGCCGGCCCAGTCAAGCAGGGTGGCCTGAGGGAATTTGGGTGCGCCGCGCGTGCCGCCGTAGTCGGGATCGGTCAAGCTGAGGCGCGCGGCGGCGCGGTCGAATTACGACTTCGGCGTCAGGCTGCGGCGATGGCTTCCACCTGCCAACATGCCCTCGAACGTGTCCCTAGTCGATCTAGCCCAGTTTCACTGGGCCGGTTCGTTCCCTGCGACGATCTTCGCCGGATCGTCTATCCTGACCGTTCCGACGCTCCCCGGACTTCCGCATATCTTTATCGAACCGTCTGTCCTTGCCTGACCGTCTGTCCTCTCCGGATCGTCTATCCTCTCCTATTCTCCTATCATCGCCTGAATACTTTTCTCTGTCTCCCATGGCACCACTCGTTCTTCCCGATCGTCGGGGTTAAAAGGCCGCGCAATCCTGTCAGGAAAGAATCTTACTACTCAATTGAACATCTTATCTTCTAGGAGTTGTGATAACATTTTTATTACTCATAGATTTCTAAGTAATCCCGCTCCGTCCAAGGCCCAGTATCGAGACGCCCTGAGCCTGTCTCTATTCCGTCGCCTGATCGTCGCGATGTCCGGTCCGACTGGAATCAGGGGGGCCGGCGAATGCAGAAGGCTATTGCGATATCCCCAGCCACAGGTCGACACGCGTTCCCAGATCACAGCTTTCACTTTGACTGGGACGGGAGGAGTCTCCTGACGATCACTTGCCCGGCGAGCCACGGGCCCCATGAGTGGAATCCCATTGGCGGCAGACTACCCGATAGCAAGCCGGAGGAATAAAAGCAGAAGCCGCCTCCGGGGGGATGGAGACGGCTTCTCTTGTAACTCGCCGACGCACGAGCGGGGGCGCATGTCGCGCGCTGGCAAAACGATAACGCGTGGAGCCGGGGGATGGTTCCGTCATGTCGACTGGAAATTCGGAACGTCTGTCCGATGGGCCGAATTACTAGATCATCGGGCCCCTGCGCCGCACAGGCGCTCATGGTGATGAATGGCATCGGACGACATGGTGCCATCGGCAAGGTCTCAGTGGAAGTCTTCGACACTATCGCGGGCGGGAGCGAAACCGAGGATCGGCGGCCCAAACAAGAACCCTTCGGCCGACATCTCTACGGGCATGGTGTCCCATGACTAAAGTGCGACCTTGCGGACATCAGACGGCCACGGCAATGTTCGCGGCATAAACCGGTCACCCTTCGCATGCGGCCTTCGGGGTCGGTGTGTCCGAGGCGCACATGTTCTGTTCCCACAACCAGACGGGAGAGCCCAAATGAAAAAATTCATCGTGTTGTACATGGCGTCACCGGGAGATTTCGATGAGATGATGAAGAACACGACGCCTGAGATGCGAAAGACATTCATGGATGCCTGGATGAATTGGATGGATGCCAACGAGGCTTCTATCGTCGACGGCGGCGCGCCGTTGGGGAAAACCAAGCGTGTCGATTCCAAGGGTGTCTCCGACACGACCAACGGAGTCGGAGGCTATTCGATGGTGCAAGCCGATTCAGCGGATGAAGCTGCGAAAATGTTTGGTAAGGACCATCCCCACCTACAAATGCCCGGCGCCTGGATCGAGATCATCGAGATCATGCCGATGTAGTTGGAAATTCAACTGGACCATTTGCGGCACGGTCCACGTCTAAAACACAGCGTCCGCGTTTCCCGACGAGGTAAAGCCGTTTCGGCCGCGGCTTCCGATCAGCCCGGCTTTGGTGCAGTAGCCGGCGCGTACCTCGTCGGCTATCACTGGCCACGGCCACGAAGCTGAGCGCGATATTCCGGACCGGCACCGCTCGCCAGAGCCATTGGATCACGTTCCTCAGTCAAAAGGCTACGGACCGCTGTCTGGAGGAGCGAGAGCAGGTCCGCCAGAGTCGGTTGATCATCTATCGAATTCGTTTGGACGTCTTAACTTTCAGGCGCGACTAGGTTCAGCGAATATCACCAGATTCCGGTTAGGATCACGCAGCCGAACAAGCAGGGTCTTATCAGCAGTTTCGATGCTGATGGGCCCAAACCTGCGGCAACTAACCGAGCGTGTTCATTCCTCAGATCCCGAACGATCAGCGTTAGGCCACCCCTCGCAGCATTTGAGGCGTCCTCAAAGACCTGAAGACCTGCCTTGCCTTCATGATGCCACTCAACGAGCCCGTCCATGGGCCACGCATCGGGCTCCCTTTCAAAGAGGCGTGCGAACCAAACAACGCTACGCTTCAGATCACTGCATGACAGCTGGGCGTATATTTTCTCAAGCGGCATAGCTTCCTCTCACTTTTTCCGGTCAACGCATGGCCGCTCGGAGAGTTGCCCTGGCTCGCTTCACGTCCGGAATCAGGCGAATTCCAATTCCGTCGTCGGAACGGTTTCGGCGCGCTTCATCAGAACTCAAGACTGGGCCCGGCGTAGCAGGGCTCCGTTCCGTCCTGCCACCGGTGCACCTGCGTCGGACGCTGGGATTGGCGCGGAACCGTCATCTGATTTCGGTCGTTGTTCGAGAATGGTCCAGCTTGGAGAGATAGCGATGAAAGCCCTCACAATCCGATTTGCTTGGTTCATGCTGAGTACGATTTTCGTGGCCGTCGTTATGACTATCCCTGTTGCGCTTCAATGAGTTTGGAACTCGCAACCTGTGCTGCCGTTGTTGTGCCGAGAGGGGCGATACCAGGAGACGTAAAATGTGGAAGTCGATTGCTTTGGGCGCCAGCGGCGCCCTCATGATCACCAGCGCTGCGATGGCGCAAATGACTGCTACGGCGACGACGGAACTCAATGTTCGCTCGGGCCCAGGCCCGCAGTACGATATCGTTGGCCTTATCCAGTCAAACGAGGCCGTCGCCATCAATGGCTGCCTTGAGGGCAGCAAATGGTGCAGCGTCAATGCGAACGGCGTGCAAGGTTGGTCCTATTCCGACTATCTCATTATTGGCAGCGACAATGCTGTCGTCCTGACAGAAAGGACGGCCGACCTCGGGGTTCCGGTGGCAATGTATGAAGGACCGGAAGCGGCTCTTCCGGGAGCGGTCGGTGGTGCAGTGCTAGGGGCTATCATGGGTGGTCCAGTCGGCGCTGTCGTAGGTGGCGTCGCCGGTGCGGCCGTCGGTGCGGCGATAGATCCGCCCGAGCGTGTCATCAAGTATGTTGCCGGCAATCCGATGGAACCGGTTTACCTCCAGGGTGAAGCGGTGGTCGGTGCGAGCCTTCCTGGCGAGGTCACCGTCACGCCCATTCCCGACTACGAGTACGCCTATGTTTACGTGAACGGAACACCAGTTCTCGTGGACCCGGGCACTCGCGAGGTTGTCTACGTCATTCGCTAGCGGGCATTCTAGGAGACCAGCAAAAATTAGCCCGGTCATCTCGCACGAGAGGCCGGGCTTTTTTGTTCGGTAGGCCCATCATGGCCTCCCTACTTCAAGAATTAGGGGAGAACGCGTCTCCGGATCTCGGAGCTATTCATTGGCTCTACGTAGCCGCCGTCGTCTTGAAGAACGCCCTCCGAACCGCTACCGGCGCCGCGGTTACGCCGAATAACCCGATTGCCCCATCTCCAGCGAAATAGCTTGTTTATGCTGGCCCTCCCACCTGCCGACATCGATCCAGTCGATTAATCAAGTTAGTGGCGGGGAGTCATCGTCGCCTCACTTGGCGGAGGCTGAAAGCGAGTTCGTCAACGCGGAAGCGAGGCGTTCTATATCATACGGTTTGGCGACGACTGGACAACCGGCAAACTCGGCTGGCACCTCGCTCGCGCCGTAGCCGCTTGCAAAGACAAATGGCAGACCCGTCGCCTTCAAAGCCTGAGCGACAGGAAAGACTTTCTCTCCTCCCAGGTTGAGATCAAGGACTGCGATGTCGAACCCGCCACGGGTTGCTAGCGCGATGGCCTCGGGCACCGTACTGGCCTGCGCCGCCACTACGGCGCCAAGCTCGTTCAGCATCTCCTCAAGGAGCATGAGTATAAGCGCCTCATCCTCGACGATGAGAACCCGAAGTCCCCGGAGCAGACCGTCCAACTTCGCCCCCTGCGCGCGAATTCCTATGCCCAACTACGGAACCTAACGCAAAGATCGGGGTTAGGTTCCCGTGCCGTGTATTCACGCGGGCGTGGCGGGGCAAGCTGCTAGCGATGAGTAAAACGGGAGCGGAATTTTTGCCGGGCGGCGGCGAGATGGGCGAACGGATTCGAGCGTTCGACTGGGGTTGCACGCCGCTGGGTACGCCATCCTCCTGGCCGCAGAGCTTGAAGACCGCCGCCGGACTTATGCTCAATTCTGGCTATCCGATGTATATCGCGTGGGGCTCAAATTTTATTCAACTCTACAACGACGCCTATCGTCCTATCCTTGGCGACAGCAAACATCCCGCTTCTCTTGGCGCCAGCACCGAGCACACGTTTGTAGAAATTTGGGATGACATCGGCCCGATGTTTCGCTCGGTGCTTGAGGAAGCGAAGCCCTCGACCTTCACCGATTTAATGCTGCCGCTCAATCGATATGGGTTTGCCGAGGAATGTTTCTTCGTGTTCTCCTATAGCCCGATTCTGCTGGAGAACGGCAGCTCAGGCGGCGTGTTCGTAACCGTGCTGGAGACAACGGATCGCGTTCTGCGCGAGCGCAGGCAGGAGGTTGTCAAAGACATCGCCTCCATTCACGCACAGGGAAGCAGGGAGGGAATATTCTGCCGCGCGGTAGGCGCGCTTGGCGCGTCTCCCGGGGACGCGCCGTTCTCGGCAGTGTGCGGGCGAGATGGCGAAGGTGCATGGATCGTGATCGCCCGCGACGCCCCATGCCCGCTTTCCAACGAGACGATTCTAAACGCGCTCGAACAAGCGCAATGGGATCGCGCGCCGGCCACGCCTATCGCTCTGCATGAGTCCGTCGTTTGTCCCGTATGGCCAGAGCCCGTAACTCATATGGTCAGCCGGCCGATTCTTGCGCCCGGCGCTGCCGAGGCGGCTGGCATCATAGTCTTCGGCGTAAGCCCGCGTTTGCGCTGGGACGCCGAGTATTCGGCGTTCTGCGACACCTGCGCATCCAATCTGGCGATCGTGATCGCCGATTTTGAAGCCTTTGCCGGCGAGCGCCAGCGCAACGAAACGCTAGCGGCAATCGATCGCGCCAAAACCGTGTTCTTTTCCAATGTCAGCCATGAGTTCCGCACGCCACTTACGCTGATGCTCGGACCGTTGGAGGACGCACTAGCTGAGGCGTCATTGGATGATCGTCAGCGCGATCGACTCAGCACCGTTTATCGCAACGCGCTGCGCTTGCAGCGGCTCGTAAACACCCTGCTCGATTTTTCAAGGATTGAAGCAGGGCGCGCCGCGGCTGTGTTTCAACCGACCGACTTTATCCCCTTCATCACCGATCTGGTGTCTAGCTTCCGCTCCGCAACGGATAGGGCGGGTCTAGAGCTTGCGATCGACGCTAAAGCACTGGCACAGGCAGTATTTATCGACCGTGACATGTGGGAAAACATCATTCTCAATCTCCTCTCGAATGCATTTAAATTCACGCTCGAAGGCGCAATCCGTGTCGAGATCGGCGCCGCCCACGATGGCCGCTCTGTCGTCTTGACAGTTCGCGACACCGGGATGGGCATCCCTGAGCATGAATTGCCCCGTTTGTTCGAACGGTTTCACCGCGCCGAAGGCGTGACGGGCCGCTCGATCGAAGGCAGCGGCATCGGCCTCGCGCTTGTGCGGGAATTGGTCGCTTTGCACGGCGGCGATCTCACAGTAGCAAGTAAAGTAGGAGAAGGCACTGCCATCACCATCACCATTCCGTTTGGCAAGGACCACTTGCCAGCCGACCACATCAGCCCAGCCACGGAAACCGCCTCGCTAAGCCATCGCTACAGCGGCTTTGTCGCTGAGGCGATGCGTTGGCTTCCCTCCGACGCGACGGGAGAGAACTCGGCGATCATCGCGGATGATGTCCCGCGCATCTCTCACGGCGCTGCGGACCAACGCGTTCTGGTTGTCGATGACAACGCCGATATGCGCGACTATCTTCGCCATCTGTTGCAATGGCATGGCTATCGTGTCGATGTCGCGGCAGACGGGCTCGTTGCCCTGGAGATGATTGAACGCGCGCCACCGGATCTCGTACTTTCCGATTTGATGATGCCGAACCTAGATGGCTTCGGCCTGCTTGTACGTTTGCGCAAAAATCCAGCAACCAGAGAATTGCCTTTCATCGCTCTCTCCGCGCGGGCGGGCGAAGAATCGAAGATCGAAGGACTGGAGGCCGGCGCCGACGACTATCTGGTTAAACCGTTCTCCAGCCGTGAGTTGTTCGCCCGCGTGAGCGCCGCGATAAAATTGGCGCGCATGCGGCGTACGGCACGCGAGTCGCTACGAGACGAATACACTCGACTGCGGCGGCTGTTCGAAAAAGCGCCTGGCTTCATGGCCACCTTACGCGGACCGGATCACGTGTTCGAGTTCGCCAACCCGGCCTATCTCCGCATTGTGGGCGATCGAGACATTATCGGAAAGCCAGTGGCGAGCGCTTTGCCGGAGGTCGTGGAACAAGGCTTTGTTGAACTCCTCAATGAGGTCTACCGTACCGGCAAGCCATTCATTGGCGAAAACGTGCGGGTTCAGCTGCAAACAATGCAGGATGCGCCGCGGCGGGAAGTGGTGGTGAACTTTGTTTACGAGCCCGTCACTGATGCTGATGGCACTATCGTCGGTGTGTTTCTCGAGGGCCACGACGTCACCCCACAGCACCGAGCCAATCAACATCTCCAATTGCTGATTAGCGAGTTGAACCACCGGGTCAAAAACATGCTGGCCATCGTCCAAAGCGTTGCACAGCAGACCTTCAAGGGCGAGCGAAACGCTGAGGTGGAACGGAAAGCCTTCGAGGGCCGACTGACCGCATTAGCCTCAGCGCATGATATTCTGACACGTCAGAATTGGGAATCGCCTATGCTGGAAACGGTAGCGCGAGAGGTGATCGGCTTTCACGCCGATTACAACGCCGTTTCAATCTCGGGACCTCCAGTGCGCCTCAACCCGAAGACGGCCGTAACACTGGCGATGGCGTTACACGAATTGTGCACAAACGCTCTCAAATATGGCGCACTTTCCATAGCCGGCGGCTCTATCACGCTATGTTGGGAGATTAAGCACGGATCCGAACCGCGCCTTGCGATGACGTGGCGGGAGCGCGGCGGACCAAAGGTGAAAGCGCCTTCCCGACGCGGATTTGGATCGCGGTTGATAGAACGCGCGCTGGCTACGGAACTCAGGGGAACTGCTCGCCTGGACTTCAGACCAGAGGGGATTTTCTGCCAAATTGATGCGCCCCTTCCTGAGGACATGCGATCATGAGCGCCCTCGCCGGAATTGCGGCGAGTTGCTTGCCGTCCGACTCGGATGGGTACTGGTTGCCGCGGTCGAAATGACAGATGGGGCCTTCGGCCGGTCGTTGCCGCTGCGCGGCCATCATCAAGGCGGGCAGCAGCAGTTTGGTGCGCATGTGGTCGCGCATCGACCAGCATGCGATCTTGCGGGTCGCCAGGTCGAGCACGCCAGCGAGACAGCCACCCTACGCTGGTCGCGATATAGGCGATATCGGACAACCAGATGCGGTTCGGCGCCGCCGCGACGAACTCCTACTTCAACAGGTTCGGCGCGATCGGCAGATAGTGGCGGCTGTCGGTCGTACAGGGCCTTAACCTGCGACCTGCGAGCGCGCGAATACCGTGCAGCCGCATCAGCCGCGCAATACGCCCCCGGCTTGCCATCCTGCCTTCTGCACGAAGCGCGGCACGCATTCTGAACTACTGTAACGGCCGTTATGGTCAACGCGGAGACGACGCACATCGCGCGCGGTGCCATCTCTCTCGGACTGATTATCGACCAGTTCGCTTCCGCCAATGCGGCGAGGGCGAGCGTCGACAGGCTCTGAAGGATAAGATGATCCGCGTTGGTCAGACACGACGGTGGTGTGAAAAATGCCCTCCGGATTATCCTTCAGCTCGCCTTCGCCTTTGCTGGTTTGGTCCGCCGATGCTCGATACCGTTCTCGCGGCAGATCTGGCCGTAGCGGCGGGACGTTGCCTGCAGGTTTTATCCAGCCATGGTTGAAGTCGGGCAGGTGGTTGCCGCTTGTGCGGCAAGGGTTAAGCTAACGTCGTAGGCGGCTGGAACTGCAATCGACGGCTTACGCAAAATGGATCGTACAGAGGGATCGTGCTCTCACCTCTACGGGGGGTCGCTCTCCTTTTAATGTCGACGCCTGCGCTAGATGATAACTAGGACCGTCACTCTTGGGGACTGCCGAAAATGAGACGCCCGACTCCAGGATTCGGAACGCGGCTCGGCAAGCCGTCGGCTAAGGCGAAACCACTGCCTGCCGTACGCCAGATCGAGTATGAGAGGCGACTGTGTGAAGCAATCAGGATGCTGGTACGCGTTGAACTGCGGTATCACGACGATAGGGCCTTTCGTCTGGTTGAGCCCACCGCCGTGTACGAGTCATCACCGGGACAAATAGCTCTTTCCGGAACCCAGGTGGTCAACCCGGCACAACCATCCGAGTCGCTCAAGCCACGAAACTTTGAGGTCGGTCGGATCGTCGCGCTTCGTCTTACCGACAACCGCTTCGTACCCGACCCCCGCTTTGACCCGCGCGATCCCAAGTACAAGTTGGGCATTCTCTGCTCGGTTTGAATGCCAACGGTTGCGAGCGACCGCCCTGATTTGGTGGAAGCACCCGTGGGCTCCGTTCCTAGGCCATCTGCGTTTGCGCATGACAATCGGGTCCGTCTGTTGTCAACCGTTTCAACCTCGGTTTTGCATGGTCTCACTAGCGCGATATCGGCCCCGGCGGCTAGCGTTCTTCCCGCCTATAGAAGGGCTCAGGCCCTTGGCGGGTGGCAGCCGATCGACGAGGTTCTTCACGTTCGACACATGCCATTGCCTGCCACGTGCTGTGCGGACGCCGCGATTGTTGAGAGCCGCCGCGAGACCGCGCAGATCACGGACGCCAGACATTCTCAGCTGCTCGATGATCGGCAGGACATTGGCGGCAAACGCGGCCGCCTCCGCTGTCTGAACCTTGCGCCCGAGCGCCGCTGCTTCAGACGCATTTGTCCGATTCCCCATTTTGGCGCCCTGAGCCTTTCGCGCCGCTAGCGCCGACCGCGTCCTCTCGGAGATCAGTCGCCGCTCCTTCTCGGCAAGAGCAGCGTAGAGATGCAGCATGAACGGATCTGCATCCGCGCCAAGCTCGGCGACAATGAAGGGCACACGCTGCGCCATGAGTCCTGCAATGAAAGCGACATCACGGGAGAGACGATCAAGCTTCGCGACAATAACCGGGCACTTGGTCGATTTGCCGGCTGCGAGGGCGGCTGCCAGCTGTGGTCGCCGGTCCAGGGCGTCCGCCCCTTTGCCGGTTTCGATCTCGGTGAACTCGGCGACGAGGGTGTAGCCCTCTGCCTCGGCGAAGCGCGCAACGGCAGTCCGCTGCGCCTCGATACCGAGGCCCGATCGACCCTGCCTGGCGGTGGATACGCGGTAGTAGGCGACGGCATGTTGCATGGCGACAAACTCACGTTGCTTCCGTACAAACCGCATACCACCGTTTGCCGTTTGTACGTAGCTAACACTATGACTTAGTTCAGCAATTTATCTCCGATTTGCGCACAGTCGGCTTGCGTCGAGTTCATCCAGCACCCGGAAGGACTTGTTCTGGCGTGGGCACGGTCCGGCGAAGAATGCACAGCTAGCGGCAGCGACGGGCGGGGCGCTGTCCGTGAAGCCATTCTGAGCGACGCTGGCCGTTCCTGTTGGAGGTCTGCTTGGCGGCGGGGACGCCCACCTACCTTCCCAGCCTCAGCCGCCAAATGCCACCAAGGGTCCGGGCAATAGTCTCAGGCATTCGATGGGTCAGCGCCGTTCCTGGTGAATGCTGGGATGATGGAGACGTCATTAGCGGCGTTAGATGACGTCCAGCCGGGAGGCTTTTAAAGACTTGGTGTCGCCGAGCGAAGAATTGGTCGTCCTTGCTAGAAAACCGTCCGTCTACACGGGGCATTTGAGCGGGCGCACGGATCGGGTTGGGCTCTGGACCACCCAGCATCGCGATCAGTGAAATCTCTCGTGTAGACGGCTGGTTCTCGGAAAGGATGCCGGCGCCGCACCGATCCGTCGGAGTCCGCTTTGTGTTGATGAGCAGCCATATTCTGTTGGCGTTGGCATTCTTGCTATTCGCCAACTGCGGACGCTGGCGCGAGGTCAGCTCTCGGCCCAAAGCCGCCGTTGGACCGCAAAGGTAGCAATGACGGCTCGTGACCCGAAGCTGCCGTCGGATCAGTTGATTTCGATGACGCATCTTGACCTACGTCCGTAAACAGTGCGGAAGCGCACCGAAAGTAGGGAGGCTTCATCGGGTAAACTTCGCGGCGAGCGTCTCGCGAAGGATCTCGATTTCGGCCGGATTGCCGTAGTAACGCACGAGCCCGGTTTCATTTGCGTACGCACCGGAAACATCGCCCGATACCAAGGCCGCCAACGCCGGTACGTCCATCACGACGACCAGGTCATCCGGTAGCGGACCCGCAACATGGTTTTCGACCGTGATGCCTTCCACGGTCGGATGGAACCGGGTCCAGAGGACCGGTCCCATCAGGACCATCGAGAATTGGGGCAGATCGGAAGCCGCGTCGTCCACCAGAACAGCGAACTGCCGGAGATTGCTGGTCGTGCGTTGCAGGGCGAAGAAGTCGCCGGGCCTGGTGAAGTGCGTCGGCAGGAGCACGCCTTCCCGCAGTGCTTCGTCGACGGCGCCCTGGACATAGAGGGAGTTCGGATAGATGAGGTTCAGCTTGACGCGCTGCATTGTGGCACTGTTCGGATCCTCGAAGCCGCATGCCCGGCCGGCGTCCGCCGAGGATGCCAGAGCGACGATTGCGAGGCCTGTGACCAGGAAGTACCGAAACATCGGGGGCCCCATCAGGTGAAGGCCAGTCGTTGCAGGAGCCAGAAGGCGCCGAGCGACCCGACCAGATAGGCCGGCGCCAGTTCCATGCGGCGGGGCCAGACGACCCCCAGAAGCTTCAGTCCCCGGGCAAGGAGCAGTACGACGGCAACGAATGCCAACTGGCCGACTTCGACGCCGACATTGAACGACACCAGCGCCAGCGGCACCTCGGAGGGGGGCAGCCCGACCTCCGACAATACGCCCGCGAAGCCGAAGCCATGCAGGAGCCCGAAGGCAAAGGCGACGACCCAGGGATTGCGGATCGTGAAGCTCGTCCGACCACGCTTCTCGCGGACGACCTCGACGCCGAGAAACAGGATGGACAGGGCGATGCCGGCCTCGATCGGCCGCGACGGAAGCTCGACATAGCCGAGGGTCGCCGCCGCCAGGGTGATGCTGTGGGCGATGGTGAAGGCGGTGACCGTCTTGACCAGCATCATCGGCGACCGGACGAGCAGGAGCAGGCCGAAGACGAAGAGCAGGTGGTCCCAGCCCGACAGGATGTGCCAGACGCCCTCCCGGACGAAGTCGATGGCGACGTCGATGCTGCCGCGGGTGAGGTCGAACTCGACCCATGGCTGCGAGGGGCGGGCGACCGCCATCCAGCTCTCGCCGTCGAGCGTCTTCGCCCGGACCACCGCCTCGGTGATCGTCAGTTCCAGACCGGGAAAGCCGATGCGTTGTCCCGCCAGCCCGTCGGGACCGGTTGCGATCCAGCGGCGCTCGAGGAGGGAATCGCTCAACTCCTGGATTAACGGCTCGCGCATGTTGCGGACGCCTTCGGGAAGTCTCAGGACAATCGGCAGGCGCTGGCCCGCCAGCACCGGGGTGCGCCAGCGGATGTCGTACTGGCCGGTTGCCGTTTCTTCGATCTCCAGGTAGGCCGGCCGCGACTCGTGGGCTTGGGCGGCGGGGATTGCGGCCATCCACGACAGCAGGACCGCGGCGAACAGCCAGCGCCAGCCTCGATGGAGGCCGAGGCCGCTCACAACGGCGCCTCGTTGTCCTGGGCCAGCGCCTCCGGCGGGCGGGTTTCCGGCGGCGCGGCGGCGGTGTCGGCCTCTGCCGGAACCGGCAGCAGGACGGTGTATTTCGCCCGCATCTCGTCGTAGGCGTCGCGCCAGGCGTCCGCCTTCTGG
>NZ_FMXQ01000006.1 GCF_900104485.1 Bauldia litoralis
TCCACCATGCTTCGCATGGTCCCCCTCCCCCGTGAACGGGGGAGGATGCGCGGTGCGAGCGTCGCGCCCTAGTTATCCAGGAAGGAGCGCAGCTTCCGGGACCGGCTCGGATGCTTCAGTTTCCTGAGCGCCTTGGCTTCGATCTGGCGGATGCGTTCGCGGGTGACCGAGAATTGCTGGCCGACTTCTTCCAGCGTGTGGTCGGTGTTCATGCCGATGCCGAAGCGCATGCGCAGCACGCGTTCCTCGCGCGGGGTCAGCGAAGCGAGCACCCGCGTCGTCGTCTCGCGGAGGTTCGACTGGATCGCCGCGTCGATCGGCAGGATGGCGTTCTTGTCCTCGATGAAATCGCCGAGGTGGGAGTCTTCCTCGTCGCCGATCGGCGTCTCGAGGGAGATCGGCTCCTTGGCAATCTTCAGGACCTTTCGCACCTTCTCCAGCGGCATGGCGAGCTTCTCGGCGAGCTCTTCCGGGGTCGGCTCGCGGCCGATCTCGTGCAGCATCTGCCGGCTCGTGCGGACGATCTTGTTGATCGTCTCGATCATGTGGACCGGGATGCGGATGGTGCGGGCCTGGTCGGCGATCGACCGGGTGATCGCCTGGCGAATCCACCACGTCGCGTAGGTCGAGAACTTGTAGCCGCGGCGGTACTCGAACTTGTCGACCGCCTTCATCAGGCCGATGTTGCCTTCCTGGATCAGGTCGAGGAACTGCAGGCCGCGGTTGGTGTATTTCTTGGCGATCGAGATGACGAGACGGAGGTTGGCCTCGACCATCTCCTTCTTCGCCTGGCGCGCCTCGCGCTCGCCCTTCTGGACCATCGAGACGATGCGGCGGAACTCGGTGATCTCGAGGCCGGTGCCGGTGGCAAGGGCCTGGATCTCCTTGCGGATGTCCTTGATCTTGTCCTTGTCCTTGGCGACGAAATCCTTCCAGCCGCGGGCCGTCAGGTTCGAGATGCGGCGCAGCCAGTGCGGGTCGAGCTCGGAGCCGGGATACTCCTTCAGGAACTCGACGCGGGAGACGCGGTGGCTCTCGGCGAGGCGTAAGAGGCGGCCCTCGAAGCCGATCAGCCGCTTGTTGATGTCGTAGAGCTGCTCGACGAGCGAGTCGATGCGCGCCTGGTTGAGCGACAGGGACTTGACCGCGGTGACGATCTCTTCCTTGAGCTTCTTGTAGCGGCGCTCCTGCGAGGGGGAGAGGGTCTTGTTGCCGAGCTTCAGCTCGACATCCTGGTCCTGCAGGCGGCGGAGCTTCTTGTAGAGGTCGGCGACGGAATCGAAGGTCTCGACAACCGCCGGCTTGAGCTCGGCCTCCATCGCGGCGAGCGACAGGGCGTTCTCGAAATCCTCGTCCTCTTCCTCTTCCTGCTGGCGACGGGCGCGCTCGGCCTCGACCGGGTCGACGTCGTCGGCCGGCGCGGTCGGCGGCGCCTTGGCGGCGGCAGCGCCGTTGGTCGCGGCACCGTTGGCGCCATTGGCCTGGGGGGCGTGCGGGTTCGGCGGTGGCGGGGCGTTCTTGGCGTCGGGGCCGGCATAGGTGGCCTCGAGGTCGATGATGTCGCGCAGGAGGATCTTGCCCTCGGCCAACTCCTCGCGCCAGATGATGACGGCCTGGAAGGTGAGGGGGCTCTCGCAGAGGCCGGCGATCATCGTCTCGCGGCCGGCCTCGATGCGCTTGGCGATGGCGATCTCGCCCTCGCGGGAGAGCAGCTCGACCGAGCCCATCTCGCGCAGATACATGCGGACCGGATCGTCGGTGCGGTCGGTCGGTTCCTTGGCGGTCTTGGCGACGGCGGTCGAGGCGGTCGAGGTCTCGGCCAGCTCGCGGCCCTCGGCATTCTCGTCGTCACTGTTCGAGTCGGCCTCCTCGGCCTCCTCGGACTCGATGACGTTGATGCCCATCTCGGAGAGCATCGCGTAGATGTCCTCGATCTGGTCGGAGGAATTCTGGTCCGACGGCAGGACCGCGTTGAGCTCGTCATAGGTGACATAGCCGCGCTTCTTGGCGGCCTTGATCATCTTCTTGACAGCGGCATCGCTGAGGTCGAGAAGCGGACCGTCCGGGGCCTCCGGCGGGGCTTCCTGCGCGTCTTCTTTTTCCTGGACCTTGGTTGCCATGCACGTCTCCGAAGGGGGCGCGAACCGGGGGCCGGGAAGCTCCCGCGCGCGTCACTCTATGTCACCGAACCTGTATTCCAACGACCGGGCGGCCCCAGTATCTAGGCCGTTCGGTCCAATCTTTCCAGACACCTACGGCATCGCGCGTTAAACGGCGATTAACCGTGACGTTTCGACAACGCCGTGTTGCTCTCCTGTCCGCTCTTCCGGCAAGGACGACAGCCGTTCCCGACGAACGATCTAGAACACCCGGGCCTCGCGACCGGAGGACGCTCCGAATCCTTCGATCAAAGCCTCCATCCCTTCGACGCTCGCCAACTGGTTCTGGATGTCGACAAGTCGCGCGAGATTGGCCTCGCTTGCATCCTGCGCGAGCGCGGCCTCCGCTTCCTTGAGTTCCTTATGTAACGTCCGCTGCCGCCTGTGCAAGGTCAAGGCCTGATGCCAGCCTTTTTCGGCGTCCTCGTCGGAGGCCGCGGTGGTGGCCAGCCACAGCCCACAGGCGGAAATCTGGGCGTCGAGACGGGTAACAAGCGCGGAAAACCGCGATTGCGCCAGCCGCTCCCGCAGCGCGGCGGCCTCGACATCGTGATCGGTTGCGACGATTTCAAGCAGGGCGGCCTGCAACCCGGCGAGATCGGGATGGCCGATCTCGACATGGGCGAATTCGTCGAGATGGCGGACGATCAGCGCCGGGTGGTCGAGCATGGTCATCACCAGCACCGCCTCGCGTAGCGGCGGCGTGCCCTGGCGGGAGAGGATGCCGGTGCGGCGCAACCGGTCGGAGACCGGGATCTGGGTCCGGCCGGGACCGGTGGAGCGTCCGTCGCGTCGTCCGCCGCCGAACCCGCCGCGCTCGCCATAGCCGGAGCGTCCACCGTCGTCGCGGCCGCGGCCGCCATAGCGGCGCTCGGGCGCGGGGAAGAAGGCGACCAGCCGCTCGGTCAGGGCCTGGCTGTAGTGGCGGCGCACGCTTTCGTCGCCGATGGCGCGGGCGATCT
This sequence comes from Bauldia litoralis, assembly GCF_900104485.1. Taxonomy (GTDB): domain Bacteria; phylum Pseudomonadota; class Alphaproteobacteria; order Rhizobiales; family Kaistiaceae; genus Bauldia; species Bauldia litoralis. Next base: position 3,122 of record NZ_FMXQ01000006.1, read on the forward strand.
CGCGCAGCCGCGCCTCGAGGGCGGCGCGGCGCTCGGGCGTGTCGAAGACGCCGGACTCGGTTTCGCGCGACCAGATCAGGTCGACCAGCGGCCGGGCGGCGGCCAGCACGTCGGCCATGGCCTGGCGGCCGGCGGTGCGGATCAGGTCGTCGGGGTCCTGGCCCTCGGGCAGCAGGGCGAAGCGCAGGCTCTTGCCCGGCTGGAGGAAGGGCAGCGCCGTCTCGGCGGCGCGCCAGGCGGCGCGGACCCCGGCGGAATCGCCGTCGAAGCAGAGGATCGGCTCGTCGGCCATCCGCCACAGGATCTCGAGCTGGCGGTCGGTGAGGGCGGTGCCGAGCGGCGCGACGGTGTGGCCGAAGCCGGCGCCGACCATCTGGATGACATCGACATAGCCCTCGACGGCGATGACGGTATCGGCGTCATGCGCCGCCTTGCGGGCCTCGGCGCCGTTATAAAGGAGGCTGCCCTTGTGAAAGAGGTCGGTCTCCGGCGAGTTGAGGTACTTGGCCGGCACGTCGGAGGACATCGCCCGGCCGCCGAACCCGACGATGCGGCCGCGAAAATCGGCGATCGGGAAGATCACCCGGTCGCGAAAGCGATCGAAGGAAACCGGCACGTCGTCGCCGGTGATCAGCAGCCCGGCCTCGACCATCTGTTCCTGCGAGACATTCTTCGAGGCGAGGTGCTGCTTCAGCGCACCACGGTCGGCCGGGGCGTAGCCGATGCGGAAGCGCTTCTGGAGGTTCGGGCCGATATCGCGATTGGTGAGATAGCCGCGGGCGCTCGCGCCGGCGCGCGATTGCAGCGCCTCCTCGTAGAAGGCGGTGGCGAGTTCCATCACTTCGTGGAGGGTGGCGCGGACCTTCTCGCGCTCCTCAGCCTGGGCGTCGCGGGCCGGCATCGCGACGCCGGCATCCTTCGCCAGCCGCTCGACCGCCTCGGGGAAGGTGAGCCCTTCGGTCTCCATCAGGAAAGTGAAGATGTCGCCGTTCTTCTGGGCCGAGAAGTCAAACCACTTCCCCTTCTGGTCGTTGACGTAGAAGGACGGCGTCTTCTCGGCATTGAACGGGGAGAGGCCAGCGAATTCGCGGCCCTGCTTCTTTAGCTTGACCCGCCGGCCGATGACCGCCGAGGTCGGCAGCCGGGCACGGATTTCGTCAAGGAAGGAGGGCGGAAATCGCATTGTCGCGGGTGATTCGGTCCGGGTTATCGTGGGCGCGTATCACTATAGGACAGTCGAGCGTGGCAAGGGGATGGCGCGGACGACTGTGAGGGTTGTCCCGGTTATCCACAGGGGGGGCGCTTCCAGTTTCCATCGGACAAGCGCAGTCGCGCCGCAGTTTGTCGGCGATGCGAAGGCTTCGGCTTTCTCGCCTGTGAGGAACGCCTCGGCTTGCACCATCGCAACTGGACATGCCCTGGCAAATGCATGGCCTAGCCGCCCGGCAAGAAGGGCGGCAAGGCACGGGCGAAGTCGATGACACTAGAGCGGTGGGCGACGATCGCTAAGAAGTATGACGCAAGCATCTGAAAAACAACAGATAAATAGAATATGCATAAAAATCTTTGCGTTTTCGGGGTGCATTGCTACCCTCCAGCTTCAATGATTCTTGGAGCGCGACGTATGGTTTTCCCGCCAAAGGACGAAGTTCAGGCCATCCTTGCAGATTTCGAGGACCGCATGGCGGCAATCCTCGAAGGGGCTTGGCAGGAGTGGCTCGATGTGCCGCGCCGCGCGGCCCTGTCTCCTCGCTCCCGGGCTTCCATGGTCTTTGATTTCATCCGGCGTCGCGCTTTGGAGGAGTTCGACAGCGACCCAGAGATCAGGGCAATTCCGAAGGGGCAGACGGTCCACTTTCTATTCCATGACAAGGTGCTCCTCCGGTTCAAAAAGGCAAACACGAGGGGGCTTGGCTCGAATATCGAGACGCAAGCCGTAATCGAGTTCATCGACCCCCAGATGTCTTTGCTTCCTCTTCCGCCGATTTACCACGTCGAGGGGTGCTACCATCTGGACAAACTGGCGACGAAGATGGCCCTGCTGACCGTCGCTGCTCGTCAGCGCAACAAGCGCCTTTGGACCTATGAAATGAGGCGGTCGGCGGATACCCGTGTAATGCCGCTTCCAATGGCTCCGAGACACGACGGTGGTTTGCCAGAGGTCCGCGTCCGCAAGTCTGCGGAGAAGCCCGCCAAGCAAGGCGAATAGTCCATGCCACCGAACGGGGAGATGCTGCGCCTTGCGCGGCAGAGAAAGAGATTCCGCCAAGTCGATGCCGCAGCTCGGCTCGGCGTGGAGCAACCCGTACTATCTCGGGTTGAGAATGGCTTGGTGTCTGCTGGCGATGAACTCATCCAGCGCGCTGAGTTGGTGTACGAGATGCCGCACTCGTTCTTCGAGATAACCGATCCGGTTTACGGAGCGCCGGTCAGCGTTCACCCGATGTGGCGTCGCAAAGCTGATGTGATCGGCCGCGACATGGACGCGGTTGTCGCGGAGTTGAATATCCGCGTGATGCATCTGCGGCGGCTCTTGGAAGGCGCGGAATACGCGCACACGGAGACATTGCCCCGGTTGGACATTGATGATTATGGGTCGGCCGAAAAGATCGCTGGTCTTGTAAGGGCGCACTGGAAAGTGCCGAAAGGCCCAATCGCGGACCTCACGCTTCTAGTCGAGCGCGCGGGTGTGATTGTGTATCAATCGCCTTTGGCCGGCGCGGCGATAAGCGGCGTGACTTTCGCAACGCCTGGCGTGCCCCCATTGGTCGTCGTCAACAGCGAGCAACCCGCAGATCGGCGTCGGTTTACATTGGCGCATGAGCTGGGTCATCTGGTGATGCATCGCTTCCCGTCCCCGAAGATGGAGGATGAAGCAAACGAATTTGCGTCAGCGCTGCTCATGCCAGCCTCCGATCTGCGCCCGTATGTTGCTGGTCGTCGTGTTGATTTGGCACTTCTGGCTTCTCTGAAGCCGGAGTGGAAGGTTGCCATGCAGGCACTGTTGATGAGGGTGTCGGCCCTCAACCTCGTGACCGCGCATCAAGCTCGCAATATGTGGAAACAAATCAGCGCTCGCCGCTTGAAATTACGCGAGCCACCCGAACTCGATTTCCCCGCAGAACAACCAACGGTCATTGATTCAATTCTTCGAGTCCACCTAGAGGGTTTGGGATATTCGGAGAGTGACCTTGCGCAGCTACTGCGGATCCATCCTTGGGATTTGCGCGCGCTGTACGGAATCGAAGCAAAGGAGCCTCCGCGTCCCCGCCTCACCATTGTGAGGTGAAAAAAAATGGTTGGTCCTGGCCCGTTGGCGACCGTGGCGCTGAGACGGCCAACTACTTCATGGTCGATCCTGCCGAGCGGCTTTCAGGCCACGTTTAACTGACCACAGACTCTGGTCGAAGGAAGGTGTCGTGGCGCTGATTGACGCCCGTGCACCGAAGCCGGCTCGGCCGAAGACTTACCGGAAGCGCGTTCAGGGCTAGTGTGGTCCGAACGTGTCTATAGCGCGAGCCGCTGCCTCGTCGCCAATGGACTTGGCTCGCTCGGCAAGATCGTCGGTCATCCAACTCGGATACAAAGGCGGCTTTCTCTTGGAAGCTCCGCCCCAGACCAAATTTCAAACTGACACACAACCGCGTGCTTGTCCTGTGCCGCTTTTGCACGGACTGTTCTGTCTCCGGGCCCGGGGGACGTCATGATTCGCGCAATTGGCATGGTTTCGCAGGGCTGGCGAGGATGGTTCTTGCCGACCCTTGCTGCCTTTGCCGTGCTGGTTCTCGCCTCGTCCGCCGCGCCATCCTTCGCCCAGCCGGCCCAGGAGGCGGCGGACAACATGACGACGGTGATCGAGCGGTTCGAGCCGCCGCCGCGGCGGCCACCGTCGGTCGGGGTGACGGTTGATGCCGACGTGCTCGGCATTCCAGCGGGGCAACTCGACACGGTCCGCTTCCGATTGACTGCCATCGACCTGGTCGGCGCCAAGTCGGTGCCGACCGATCAACTCGCGGCCTTGTGGCGCGGCATGATCGGCCGCGAAATTTCGCTCGCCGATCTCCGCGACGTTCTCGACGGCATCGCCGAGGTCTACCGGCAGAACGACTATTACGGACTGGCGATCGCGCCGCCCCAGGATTTCAGCGACGGTCGCATCGAGGTGCGGGTCTATGAGGCCTATATCCGCGAGGTGGTGATCGTCGGCGACTATCCGGGACTGGCGGAGCGGCTCGACCCGTATATCGCAAGGATCGTCGCCATGGACCCGGTGCGGATCTCGCGGCTCGAACGCTATCTCCTGCTGAAGGCCGACCTGGCCGGGGTGACGCTCGACGCGCAATTCTCGAAGATCCCGGACGAGCCGGGCGCCGGCAAGCTGGAACTCACCGTCGGGTTCGACCGCCAGGTGATCGCCGGGCGGGTCGACAATTTCGGCAACGATGAGACCGGGCCGCTCACCGCCTCGATGACTGCGCGGTTCAACGACCTGTTCGGGCAGTTCGAGGGCACGGATTTCCTGGCGGTGACCAATCCGCTGGAGCCGGACGAACTCGTCTTCCTGCGGCTGTCACAGATCTACCAGCTCGGGCCGAGCGGCTTCGCGGCCGGCTACGAGATCGGCCAGGTCTGGTCGAATCCGGGCGGTGACCTTGCCGCGCTCGACGTTCACGCCGAGACGACGATCGGCAAGGTCCATCTCGACTACGCCTTCATGCGGCGGATCGAACGCAGCCTGATCGGTTCGCTGGCCCTCAACACGAAGAATGTGGCTGTCGACGTCGGCGAACTGCCGGCGACCCGCGAATACAATCGCTGGGTCACCGCCGGCGCCACGTATGACGACGTCATCGCCGGCGCGGCGCTGATCATCGAGGTCGCCGTGGCGCAGGGGCTCGATGACCTCGGCTCGACCGGCGAGGACGCCGACTTCCGCTTCGTCTCCTTCGACGGCACCCTCGGCCGCGATCTCACGGAGACGGTGACCGCGGGGCTCAGGGTCACAGGCCAGAAGGCGTTGACGCCATTGCCCTCCGCGGTCAAGTTCGATGTCGGCGGCGAGAATTACGGTCGCGCCTTCGATGGCGGCACGATCACCGGCGAGGACGGCGTGGCGGCGGCGCTGGAGATCGGCAAGCGCATCGACACCGGCGTTGCCTGGCTGCAGGGCTTCACGATCTTCGCCTTCGGCGACTATGGCGCGGTGTGGAACGACCCCGGTGTCGCGCCCTACGAATTCGCGGCGCTTGGCTCCTATGGCGGCGGCATCCGCAGCCGGCTCGGCAAGCACGGCTCGGTCGCCGCCTATGTCGCCGCGCCGTGGATCAACACGGCCAAGGGCACCGATCCGGGCGTCCGGTTTCGCTTCACGGCCGGCGTCCGATACTGACCGGCCGCTGCCGTCTTTCATTCCAGCCTGATGAGGCGTCGCGCTATTCGGTGCGGCCGACGAAGTCGTCCTTGACCAGCGGCACGCCGTTGGTCCGCAGGATGTTGTAGGCGGTGGTGAGGTGGAAATAGAAATTGGGCAGCGAGAAATGCAGGAAATAGTCGGTGCCGCTCAACGTCGCCTGCCGGCTTCCCAACGGAAAGGTTATCTCGCGATCCGCGCCGGCATCGACCGCCGCCGGGTCGGCGCTTTCGATGAAGGCCAGCGTCTCCGCGACCCGCTGCTTGAGGTCGTCAAAGCTTGCCGCCGCGTCGGTGATCTCCGGGATCGGCAGACCGGCGAGCCGGGCGACGCCGCGGAAGGCGTGGTTGGTTGCCGCCTGGACCTGGCGGCTGAACGGCCACATGTCCGGAAACAGGCGCGCGTCCAGCAGAGCGGAAGGCTCGATCTTGCCGGCTTCCGCATGGGCGGCCGCCTTGTCGAGCGTCGCGCTCAACTGATTGAGCAGACGTAGATAGACAGTTACCGATGCCTGGTGGAGCGATAGCGTCATGATGGGCCTCGTCTGAAGGGGACAGCGGCCGGCAAGCTAGCACCACGGGCCAAAACGACAAGCAGCTTCGCTCGCGACGTGGCGCTCTTCGACGCGCTTCGATCACGATCGCGCGAAGCGCGACGATTTTCGTCACACCGGCCGTTTCGCATTATACCCCCATGGGGTACTGTGCACCGATAGTGTCCACAACAACGGAGCGATCCCGTGCGAAGCATGACAACGGCAATCGCGGCGATGGCAGCGACATTGTCTGTCGTCGCCCCATCGTTTGGCGCGGAGAACCAGCCCTACGCCGGACAGGAGACGCGCGTCGTCAAGGCGCTGTCCCCGGAGGACGTGACGGGCCTGCGCGCCGGCGCTGGCCTCGGCTACGCCAAGGCCGCCGAACTCAACGGCTGGCCCGGACCCGCGCACGCACTGGAGATGCGCGATCGCCTGGATCTGTCGGCCGTGCAGGTCGCAGAACTCGAGACATTGCGCGCCGACATGCTGGCCCGGACGATGCCGCTCGGCGAAGAACTGATTGCGGCGGAAGGCGCTCTGGACCGCTTGTTCGCCGAGGGCGATCCGTCGGCATCCGCGGTCGAGGCGGCGACGGCAAGCATCGCGGCGATCGAAGGGCGGCTGAGGGCCGCGCACCTCGTTGCCCATCTGCGGACCGCGCCGGTGCTGACCAGGCATCAGACGATGCTCTACGCCCGGGAACGCGGCTACGACGGCGGCGGCCATGCCGGCCACGGCGGCTGACCGGCTCAGGCAAGGGATCCGAAGCGATGAACAAGAGAACAGTGTTCGTGTCCCTGGCAATCGTCGCCGGGGCGGTCGCCGTCCTGGCCTGGCGCGCCGGCGTGTTCGAGACCGCGCCACCGGCCAGTCTGCAGGTCACCGTGCCGCAACTGACGGAAACCGCCCGGGCCGGCGCCGCGCTCTTCGATGAGAATTGCGCGGCGTGCCACGGACCGAACGGCAGCGGTTCGGAAAACGGCCCGCCGCTGATCCACAAGATCTACGAACCCGGCCACCACGCCGACGGCGCCTTCCACCTCGCGGCGAAGCAGGGCGTGCGGTCGCACCACTGGTCGTTCGGCAACATGCCGCCGGTGGAGGGCATTACCGACGACGAGGTCAGCGACATCGTCGTCTACGTGCGCGAGGTGCAGCGGGCCAACGGCATCAACTGACCGGCCGTCGGCGCGCTTCGAAGCGCCGTCCGATCAGTTGAGCGGCACCGGCTGGGCCGGGGCTTCGGCCGGCGGCAGCAGGCGGGGGAAAAGCCGCTGGAGCCGGCTTGCCCTGGCCGGCGGCGGCGTCGTGGCGGCGGGAGGCGGCCCGAGCAGCAGGTCGTTGGGCGGCGTCAGCGGCGCACCGGTGTCAAAGGTCGCCGGCGGGGTCGGCAGCGGTTCCAGCGTCGTCACGGCGGCCGGGTCCTCGAGTGCGGCCGGGCCCTGCTCGAAGTCGAAATGGCCGCCGCCGTCCATCATCAGGTCCTCGTCCGCGGCGATGCCCGGCTCGTCGAGGATGATGCCGTCGGCCGGCAGGACACCGCCGTCGGAATCGGCAGGCGCGAGCGGCTGAAGCGTCGCGGTGGACGGCGCGGGCGTGGCGACCGGGGCGGGTGAAACGACAACGGGCGCAGGGGCGGCGGGCGTGGCGGTCGCCGCCGGTTCCTCGACCCGATTGAGGGTTTGTTCGATGCGGCGGAGGAAATCGTCCTCGCCGGCCGGCGCGGTCGCCGCCGGGGCGGCAGGCGCGGTCGTGGCGACGGGGGCGTCGAGCGGCACGGCGGCTGCCGGCTGTCCGGGGTCCGTCGCCGCGGTCTCGGTCGCCGGCTTTTCCGGGCGCGGGCGCGGGGCGGGCGGCGGGACTTCCGCGACAGGCTCGGCCGGGACCAGCGGGTCGGTGGCCACGGCGCCGGCTCCGCCACCGGCCGTGCTGCCGGGAGCGAGGGGGATTTCGCGCACGGCCGGAATGGTCCGGGCGACATCGTCGGTCTCCTCGCCCGGCTCGCTCAGAGCCGGGGGATTGAGCTGCTCGGTCGTCGCGGTGACCGGGCCGGAGGGGCCGAGGGTCGCCACCAGGACGCCGATGCCGGCGACAAGACCGATGACCCCGATACCGGCGACGATGAGCAGCCGGAAACGGCCGCGGCGCGGCTCCGGCTCGAAGGGATCGACGCCGTCGTCGAAATCACGTTCGGCGCGCAGTTCGGGCTCCGCCACGAAGGCGTCGCGCGGCGGCGGCCGGGTGGCGCGCGGCACTTCCACCGCGTCATAGAGCGGGGTCGCCGGCTCGTGGGCATCGAAGTCATGCGGCGAGGCTGCCACTTCGGCTTCCAGGCGCGAATAGGTGACGATCGGCTCGTCATCGAGGCGCGCGCGCTGCTTGCTCTTCTGGATTGGCCGTCGGTTGGTCGTCATTCGTGTCCCCCAAGAACAGGGTGCTTCATTCGCAGCAGAATGCGGACCTTTCATGGCCGAACCCGGACGGTTCCATGGCGTTTGGGCTGCTGAAACGCCATGCTTTTGGCGCTATGATCGGCGAGATTTCCGCGTGTTTTCAAGACTCTTCTCGCTGACAGGGATGCCGATGACCTTCGAACCGCTTTTCCCGACCCGGCGCGCCGCCCTTGCCGGTCTCGCCGGACTGGCCGGCACCGCGCTCCTCGCCCGACCGGGCCTCGCCGCCACCACCGCCGCCGAGCGGGCGCTGAAACCCGGCCAGTTCATCTGGCAGCCGGAACTGCAGAAGCGTGGCGCTACCTCGATCATCGTCTCGATCGGCGCCCAGATGATGCATGTCCACCGGCGCGGGGTGCGGATCGGGGTCTCCACTGTCTCGACCGGCAAGACGGGCCACGACACCCCGACCGGCGTCTTCACCATCCTGCAGAAGAACAAGGACCATGTTTCCAATATCTATGAAGGTGCCGAGATGCCCTTCATGCAACGGCTGACCTGGACCGGGATTGCGCTCCATGCCGGCAACCTGCCGGGCTACCCGGCCTCGCATGGCTGCGTGCGGATGCCGCTGGATTTCGCCGAACTGCTGTTCGGGGCGACGCGGCTCGGCACCCCTGTGGTGGTGGCGTCGGCCTTCTCGGAGCCTGAGCCGGTGTCCAGCCCGAATTTCGTCGGCGAGTTCTATTCGGCCAAGGCGCTGGCCGGGTTGCGCCGGGCGGAACGGACCTGGCTCTCCGACGATCCCGAGGATCGTCCGGTGACCTCGGTGCTGGTGTCGCGGCAGGATTCGCGGGCGATCGTCCTCCAGAATGGCGACATCGTCGCCGAGGGGCCGGTCGAGATCGCCGAGCCGGACCGGCCGTTCCCGTCCAATGTCTTCGTGCTCTCCGGCGCCGGGACAGACGAGCAGGGCCTGCGCTGGGAAGCGATCGGCTACAGCGAGGGAAACGATGCGCAGGTCAGTGTTCCGGACTCGCTGACGCTCGACCGGATCAAGGCGCCGGCCGACCTGGCGGCGGCGATCGCCAAACGGGTCGCGCCGGGCATGCTCTTCGTCGTCACCGACGATCCGCTCGCCACCGACACCCGCAGCGCCTCCGACTTCGTGGTGATGACCGCGGAGGGCGAGGAGGAATAGGCCGTCGTCAGGTGGCGTAGCGCTCGGCGGCGCGGGCGCGGGCCTTGGCGGCCTCGATCTCGCGGTCGCGGGGTGGGGCGTTGGTCTCCAGCGAGTCGAGCAGCCGGTGGGCGACGGCCGTCACCTCCTCCACCGCGCGGGCGAAGGCGGCCTCGTTGACCTTTGACGGCTTGGTGAAGCCCGACAGCTTGCGGACGAATTGCAGGGCCGAGGCCTCGATCTCCTCGTCGGTCGCCGGCGGGTCGAAATTGAACAACGTCTTGATGTTGCGGCACATGGCGGTGCTCCGGATCGTGAACGCCCCTGATGGTAGGGCTTCCCGCTGCGGCGTCAAAGAGGCGACAAACGCCGTCCGTTTCCTTTCGCTTCCCGCGGGCGCAGAATGGCCGGATCACGGCCACGGAAAGAAAAGGGAGCGGCATGGCTTACGAACTCTATTACTGGCCAGGCATCCAGGGGCGCGGCGAGTTCGTGCGGCTGGCGCTCGAGGAAGCCGGCGTCGACTATGTCGACGTCGGGCGGCAGCAGGGCGCCGAGGCACTGATGCGGATGTGGGACGGGCCGGGAATCGACACGCCGTCCTTCGCGCCGCCGTTCCTCAAGCATGGCAAGCGGATCATCGGCCAGACCGCCAATATCCTCGCCTATCTCGGCGAGCGTCACGGGCTGGTGCCGAAGAGCGAGGCGGCGCGGCTGTGGACGCAGCAGATCCAGTTGACCGTCGCCGACCTGGTGACCGAGGCGCATGACGTCCATCACCCGCTCGGCGGCGACTTCTATTACGAGGATCAGAAGCCGGAAGCGAAACGGCGGGCAAAGGTGTTCCGCGAGGTGCGGATTCCCCGCTATCTCGAATGGTTCGAGACGATCCTCACCCGCAATCCGAAGACCGACAAGCACCTGGTCGGGGCGCGGCTCTCCTATGCCGACCTGTCCCTGTTCCAGGTGGTCGCCGGCCTGCGCTACGCCTTCCCGAAGGCGATGGCGCGGGTCCAGCCGGAATACGAGCGAGTGATCGGAGTCCATGACTCGGTGGCGGCGCGGGCGCGGATCAAGGCCTATCTCGCCAGCAACCGGCGCATCGCCTTCAACGAGGACGGCATCTTCCGGCATTACCCGGAACTCGACGGGTAGCCGTCTTGCGTCCTTTCGGCGGAGGGCTAACCTGCGTCGAGCGAGGTGAGCGCCATGGCATCCTTTGACGCCGATACGCCCGGGTCGCCGGCTCCCTACGAGATCGTTCGCCACCGGCCATCGGCGGCGCTGGCGGGGTCGGTCCTGCGCATCACCGGCTATCGCGAGATTGCCCGCTCGTTGATCCGGCAGACCGAGACGGCGTCGCTGGTCGTGCCGCTGATCATCTCCTTCGGCGCGCCCTTCGCCATCGGCCTCGGCCGCGCACCGGACGACGACGATCGGTTCGCCAGCTTCACCGCCGGCCTGTTCGGTGGTCCGGTGCACATCCGCTCGCATGGCGAGGCGCATTGCCTGCAGATCGACTTCACCCCGCCCGGCGCCTACCGCTTCTTCGGCCTGCCGATGCACCTGCTGGCCGACCGGATGGTGCCGCTGGACGACCTGGCGGATGCGGACCTTGCCACGTTCCGCCAGGCGCTTGGCGAGGCGCGCGACTGGCCGACGCGCTTCGCGCTGGTCGAGCGGTTTGTCGGGGCGCGGCTGGCGCGGGGCAAGGCGGCGTCGCCCGCCGTCGCCTGGGCTTACGAGTCGCTGGTGGCAACCGGCGGCGGCATCGCCATCGCGCGGCTGGCCGACCGGCTCGACTGCAGCCGCAAGCACCTGGCGGCGCGATTTCGCGACGAGGTCGGGGCGGCTCCCAAGACGGTCGCCCGCATCGCCCGGTTCAACCGGGCCACCGACATCGCCTGGGCGGAGAAGACCAGCGGCTGGGCCGATGTCGCCGCCGCCTGCGGCTACGCCGACCAGGCGCATCTGGTGCGCGAGTTCAACGATTTCGCCGGGCTGACGCCCACCGCCTGGCGGGCTGCCTTCGGGTGAGGCGAGGGGGCTCGACACGGTGCCGACGGCGATCGACGACCACCGACGACCAGGACCTCCGGCGGTTACATTTGTTCAATCCGGCGACGGGCGCGCATGGCAATCCTGCTGCACCAGCAACCAAGGAGACTGCCATGCCACACGCCGCCATCGAACCGCCGCGCATCTACCCGACCTTCCGCTATCGCGATGCCCCGACCATGATCGACTGGCTGGTCGAGGCCTTCGGCTTCTCCGTCCATGCCCGGTATCCCGACGACAGCGGCGGCGTCGCCCATGCGCAACTGGCGCTCGGCTCGTCGATGATCATGCTCGGCTCGGCGCGCGACGACGACTTCGGCCGGATGGTCGGTACCGCGGGCGAGCCCTGCGGGCGGGCGACCTATATCGCGGTCGACGACCCGGACGCGCTGTTCGACCGGGTGGTCAAGGCCGGGGCGACGATCGAGGAGGGCCTGACCGACCGCGACTATGGCAGCCGCGAATTCATTTGCCGGGATCCGGAAGGCAACGTCTGGGCTTTCGGCACCTACTGGCCCAGGGCGGACGAGGCGGCCGCCTGACCGGGCGCGGTTGCGTGGCAGCAGACCGCAATCCAACCGTTGCATCGGCAACGGCTGCGCGCTAGAGGCTTTGCCCTGCCGGCGCGCCGGGGAAGAGCCACGTCCCGGCGTCCGGCACTGGCGTCTCACACTTTCATGGTCGACCACGTCCGGGCGAGAGGACCGCCATGCTCCAGCAATCCGACCTGGCCATCGAGACGAGCGGGCTGGTCAAGCTTTTCGGCGACAACAGGGCGGTCGACGGCGTCGATCTGGCCGTCGGGCGGGGGCGGGTGTTTGGCCTGCTCGGGCCGAATGGCGCCGGCAAGACGACGACGGTCCGCATCCTGGCGACGCTGCTCAAGCCCGATGCCGGCTCCGCAAAGGTGCTCGGCCTCGACGTCGTCGACGACGCGGATGCGTTGCGGGGCCGGATCAGCCTGACCGGCCAGTTCGCCTCGGTCGACGAGGACCTGACCGGGGCCGAGAATCTCAAGCTGCTGGCGCGGCTCCTCGGCTTCTCCCGGCGCGACGCGAAACGGCGGGCGGAGGACCTGCTCGGCGGCTTCGGCCTCGCCGACGCGGCGGGGCGGCAGGTCAAGACCTATTCCGGTGGCATGCGGCGGCGGCTCGACATCGCCGCCAGCCTCGTCGTCACCCCGGACCTGCTGTTTCTCGACGAGCCGACGACCGGCCTCGATCCGAGGAGCCGCAACCAGGTCTGGGACATCATCCGGATGCTGACCGCCAACGGCACGACGGTACTCCTGACCACGCAATACCTGCAGGAGGCCGATACCCTTGCCGATCGCATCGCGGTGATCGACCGGGGCAAGGTGATCGCCGAGGGAACCAGCGCCGAACTCAAGGCCTCGGTCGGCTCCGGCGTGGTGCACGTCCGGCTGGCCAGCGCCGAGGACCGCGAGGCGGCGGAGCGCTGCCTGGCCGAGGCGATCGGCGCGCCGGTCCATGCCGATGGCGACCCGCGCGCGCTGACGGCGCAGGTCTCCGAGCCCGGCCGGGCGGCGGCGGCGCTGGCGGCGCTGAGTGACGCCGGGATCGTCGTCTCCGACTTCTCCCTCGGTCAGCCGAGCCTCGACGAAGTGTTCTTCGCGCTCACCGGACACGCGGCGATCGAGAAGGACGCTAAGGGTGAGGAAGTGGAGACAACGCAAGAGGGGGAGGGCGGCCGATGACCATGGCGGATGACGGCCTCGATACGGCCGGGCTGAGCCGGGTGCTGGTGACGGCAGTACGGCCGGAGCGGCCGGGAGCGGTCGCCAACGCGCTGACCTTCGGCTGGCGGGCGCTGCTCAAGCTCAAGCACATGCCGGAGCAACTCTTCGACGTGATCGTCACGCCGGTGATGTTCACCGTGATGTTCACTTTCCTGTTCGGCGGGGCGCTGGCCGGCTCGCCCGACCAGTATCTGCAATTCCTGCTGCCGGGAATCCTGGTGCAGACCGTCACCTTCACCACGATCTACACCGGCTTCAGCCTCAATACCGACCTGTCCAAGGGAATCTACGACCGCTTCCGCTCGATGCCGATCTGGCGTCCGTCGCCGATCGTCGGCGCGATGACCGGCGACACGATCCGCTACACGATCTCGTCGCTGATCGTCGTGGTCATCGGCCTGATCCTCGGCTTCCGGCCCGAGACCGGGGTGGCCGGCGTGATCGCGGCGATCGTCCTGCTCAACCTCTACGGCTTCGGCATCTCGTGGCTGTTCGTCGTGCTGGCGCTGATCGTCCGCTCGCCCTCGGTGGTGATGACGATGAGCTGGCTGGTGCTGATGCCGGTCACCTTTCTCTCCAACATCTTCGTCGACCCGGCGACGATGCCCGGCTGGCTGCAGGCGATCGTCGCGGTCAACCCGGTGGCGCTGCTGGTGACGGCGGTGCGCGAGATCATGGCCGGCACCGCGACCCTCGGCGATGTCGCGCTGGCGCTGATCGGGCCAGCGGTGGTGACGGCGCTGGTCGCGCCGGTGGCGATGGTGCTGTACGGACGTAAGACTTAGGCGCGCGGGATGATGTCAGGAGGCAGGATAGTGAAAGAGTACACGGTCGATCCGAAGTTCGTCATATCGGATGAGCCCGCGCTTCGAAGCCTGTTCGAGGCGACCCATACGCTGGCCGCCCTGAAGTCCCAGGACGCGCTCGACACGCATGCGCAGGCCTTCATCAGGCGCTCGCCATTCGTCTGCGTCGGCACGCAGGGGCTGGACGGGAAAGCCGACGTCAGTCCGCGCGGAGACCCCGTCGGCTTCGTCAGGATTCTCGATGAGCACACGCTGGCGATCCCGGATCGGCCCGGCAACAACCGCCTCGACAGCCTGGCCAACATCGTCGCCAATCCGAATGTGGGGCTGCTGTTCATCATCCCGGGCTTCGACGACACGCTGCGGGTCAACGGCAAGGCCAGCCTGGTCACCGATCCCGACCTTCTTGAGAGCATGAGCGTCAACGGTCGCAGTCCCCGGCTCGCGATCGTGGTCAGGGTCGACGAGGTGTTCATGCATTGCGCCAAGGCGTTTCGGCGGTCGCATCTCTGGGACCCGGACCACCTGCAGGATCGGCGCGAGATGCCGTCGCTGATGAACATCCTCCTCGACCAGACGACGGGCGCGCCGAGCGACGACGACGAGATTCGCAAGAAGGATGAGGACCTCGAGGACGAGTACAGGAAGACCCTGTATTGAGCCGAGGGGGAGCGCTGCGGCGGACGGAAGGCCGCCCGAGGCGCGCCTAGGCCAGCGTCAGGATGATGGCGGCGACGGCCAGGAAAATCAGGAACAGCGCGATCCTGGTCGTGCGGTCCGGGCGGAACACGTATTTCTCGTAGGCCTCGTCACCCATCTCCTCGCGCTGGAGGCGTTCATCAAGCAGCTTCCGCGCCCGTCCCCGGTTGGAATTGTCGCGCATCGGTCCTGCCAAGATGTCGTCTCCGCTGGCTCGCCTGTCCGCGCGCATCGTCGCCCGGCAACGCGGCCGGGGCAAGGCGGCGGCGAGCCGACCCTGCTTTGCCGCCAGCCGGCCCGGCTAAAGCATCCACTCGATCGGCAGCAGGCCGAGGAACCGGACCATCCAGCGCTGGAAGCCGGTGGTGTCGGGTTCGACATCGAAGACGGTCGTCTCGCCGTCGGCCTCCGTCGTCACCCACGCGAGACCGCCGTCGGGGCCAGGCACCACCGCATAGGCTACGAGCGGGGCTTCGGATTGCATGAAACGAGAAAGCCCGGTTGCCATCGCGGGGCTCTCGATCAGAACGCCCATCTCGGTGTTGAGCCTGGCTGAGCGGGGATCGAAGTTGAACGATCCGATGAAGATCCGCTTGCCGTCGATGGCGAAGGTCTTGGCGTGGAGGCTGGAGGCCGATGGGCCGAATATCGTGAAGCCGGCTTCTTCCTCCGGCGGTCCGGCCTGGTCGGCGCGGAGTTCGTAGAGCGTCACGCCGGCATCCAGAAGCTCCGGCCGGTAGCGGGCGTAGGCGGAATGGACGACGACGACGTCGGTCGATTCCTGCGCGTTGGTGAGGACGCGAACCGCGACATCGTTCGCGGCGAGACCGGTGAGGAGCGCGGTTCCCTCCTCGCCGGGAACGAAGTAGGCGGACACCAGATCGACTTCCGATTCCGGCTGGGCGAGCAACGCGTGGAGCTTGCCGACCAGGAGGTCGGAGACCGGCGCCTCGCCAAGGCCCTTGGCGGGATCGTCGCTGACAACGGTCACCGGAACCCATTCCAATCCCTCCGAGCCGGACTCGAATTCCTGCACCAGCGTCGATCCGGCGATCGCCTGGACATAGGCCTTTGCTCCTTCCGAAGCGCGCGCTTCGGCGGCCGCATCGGTGAGGAGCGACAACCCGTCCGGGGCGGGCGCAAGGATTTCTTCCGCCGGATATGCGGATCCGCTTGCCCAGTACCTGTCGAAATCGGCCGAGACCTCGGTCGCGGCCGGGCCGACCGCCAGCGCGTCGACGTCGAAGTAATGCACGCCGTCGCCGTAAGCGAAGTAGATGTCGCCGATATTGCGTCCGCCGAGGATGGTCGCCACGCCGTCCACCGTGAAGGACTTGTTGTGCATGCGGCGGTTCAGGCGCGGAAAATCGAAGGCGTAGGAAAGGAGCTTGGGGTCGCGCAGCGTGAAGGGGTTGAAGAGCCGCACGTCCATGGTGGGGAGGGCATTCAGCGCGGCAAGCTGGCGATCGAGGCCGGGAATGCCGTTATCGTCGACGAGCAGGCGGACACGGACGCCGCGCTCGGTCGCTGCCCGCAACTCGTCGAGCAGGATCAGCCCGGTCGTGTCGGTCTGCCAGATGTAATATTGCGCGTCGATGGACTCTTCTGCGGCGCGGGCGAGCACCGCGCGCGCGGCAAAGGCGTCGCGCCCGTCGAGGAGGGGAACGACGCCGCTGACGTCCGGGCGACTGGCGATGGCCGGGAGGAGCGCGGCGCCGAGCCTCGTGTCGGCGGAGGCGGGAAGGGCGGTGCTCACCTGCCGCCCGTCGAGGCTCGGCAGCGGATACAGCAGGCGGAGGATGACGATCGCCGCCACCGCAACGACGATGACGACCAGCAGGAATTTGAGAAAGGTCCGCACCGCAACTGACTTCCGCGCCGTATGTCGGCACTGGATAACGCTTCTGGCTGGATCGGCCAACCGCCGGGGCCTCGACTCGTCGCCCCGGTCGATGGCGTCGGCAGCGCTGCGCCTAGACCTTGCCGGCAGCAACCGCGCCGGCGATACGATCCGGCCGGACGAAATAGATTGGAAGCGGGGGTTCGATCGGGCGGAGGTTGTCGCCGGCCCGGATGCCGGTCAGGCTTGCCTCGTATGTGAACAGGCTGCCGCGGCTGTCCTCGTCGATGATATACGGAGTCTCGACGACGTAATCGATCCGGTCGGCATAGACACAGTGCACGCCCTCCCGGTTCATCGATTCAGCCACCATGGCGGCCGGAAGGCCGGCGCGCAGCTTGTCGGAAGCGTCGTGAATCTGCGCTTCCGTCTGGCAGAAGAGCCCGCGCAGGGGGATGGCTTCACCGGCCTCGGCGGCGGCCCCGGACAGGGCAAGGGCGATGACGGCGCATGCGGTCTTGTTCATGGGATCTGTCCTTCAGGTCTTTCTCTGGTTCCTCCCTGTTCCGTTCTCCCGGACTGGATAAAGCAACTCCCGTGCCGGTCGGACGCGTATTGCGCAAGCCTGCCGGGCGGAGACGGGACCGCGCCGACCGGCGGGGATTTGCACATGCTCTTGCGCGGGGCACACCGGTTCCACTAGAAGGGCGCCAATCCTGTCTCGTTTTTCCCCCATTGCCGGTCGCGCGCGCCCGGCCCGGAGTCTCCATGGCACGCCAGTTCATCTACCACATGCAGGGCCTGACCAAGGCCTATACGGGCGGCAAGAAGGTCCTCGAGGACGTCCACCTGTCCTTCTATCCCGACGCCAAGATCGGCGTGCTCGGGCCGAACGGTTCGGGCAAGTCGACGCTGCTCAGGATCATGGCCGGGCTCGACAAGGAATATAACGGCGAGGCGTGGCTGGCCGAGGGCGCGACCGTCGGCTACCTGCCGCAGGAGCCGGAACTCGACCCGGCCAAGGACGTGCTCGGCAACGTCATGGAAGGTGTCGCCGGCAAGCAGGCGATCCTCGACCGCTACAACGAACTGATGATGAACTACTCCGACGAGACGGCGGAGGAGGGCGCCAAGCTCCAGGACGAGATCGACGCGAAGAACCTCTGGGACCTCGATGCCCAGGTCGAGATGGCGATGGACGCGCTCGGCTGCCCGCCCAACGACGCCGACGTCACCAAGCTCTCCGGCGGCGAGCGGCGCCGGGTCGCGCTCTGCAAGCTGCTGCTTTCCGCGCCCGACCTGATCCTCCTCGACGAGCCGACCAACCACCTCGACGCCGAATCCGTCGCCTGGCTCGAAAAGCACCTCAGGGAATTTCCCGGCTCGGTGCTGATTGTCACCCATGACCGCTATTTCCTCGACAATGTCACCGGCTGGATCCTCGAGCTCGATCGCGGCCGCGGCATTCCCTATGAGGGCAACTACACCGCCTATCTCGACAAGAAGGCCAAGCGCCTGAAGCAGGAGGGCCGCGAGGAGGCGGCGCGCCAGCGGGCGCTCGATCGCGAGCGCGAGTGGATCGCGGCTTCCCCCCGCGCCCGCCAGGCCAAGTCGAAGGCCCGTATCCGCGCGTATGACGAATTGCTCCAGCGCAACGAGGAGCGGGCGCCGGGCACCGCCCAGATCATCATTCCACCGGGCGAGCGGCTGGGCGATACGGTGATCGAGGTCGAGGGCCTGTCGAAGGGCTATGACGACCGGCTGCTGATCGACAACCTGACCTTCAAGCTGCCGCCGGGCGGCATCGTCGGGGTCATCGGCCCGAACGGCGTCGGCAAGACGACGCTGTTCCGGATGATCACCGGCCAGGAAAAGCCGGACAGCGGCTCGATCCGCCTCGGCGAGACGGTGCATCTCGGCTATGTCGACCAGAGCCGCGACGACCTCGAGAGCAACAAGACGGTGTGGGAGGAAATCTCCGGCGGCAACGACATCATCCGCCTTGGCAAGCGCGAGATGAACTCACGCGCCTATGTCGGCGCCTTCAACTTCAAGGGCGGCGACCAGCAGCAGAAGGTCGGCTCGCTTTCTGGCGGCCAACGCAACCGCGTCCACCTGGCCAAGCTGCTCAAGGAAGGCTCGAACGTCCTCCTGCTCGATGAGCCGACCAACGACCTCGACACCGAAACGTTGGCGGCACTCGAAGACGCGCTGGAGGATTACGCCGGCTGCGCCGTGGTCATCTCGCATGACCGCATGTTCCTCGACCGCCTCGCCACCCACATCCTCGCCTTCGAGGGCGACAGCCATGTCGAGTGGTTCGAGGGCAACTTCGAGGAATACGAAGCCGACAAGGTGCGCAGGCTCGGCCAGGAATCGATCGACCACCGCCGGGTGAAGTACAAGCGCCTGACGCGGGCTTGAGGGGGAGCGCTCGCGTTCCCTGCGTCGCCGGCATCCGACGCAAAGTCGAGCTCCATTGCCCCCCGCACTCCGAAGTGGATGCGGAGGGCATCGATCAAGCATTTCGCGACCCGGTCACCCGGTCGTGTAGCTGATCGAGGCGTAGAATTTGCGTCCGTAGCCGGCGATCATCTCCGCCCGGTCGAGGCGATTGATGATCCGGCGGGCTTCGATCCAGTCCTCCTCCATCGGGTTGAAGTAGTCTGCCAGCTTGTGGCCGGTGAAGACGCCGTCGCGCATGCCGATGAAAAGGATGCTGGTCGCGACATCGAGCTTGAGCGCGTCGTCGGGGTTCTTGATCAGGTCGACACCAAGAAGCTTCGACATCCTCTTGTAGTTGTCGCGGCCGGTGAGTTGCACGAAACCGCGGCCGTGGAACTTGACGCCGTCTCCCTTGTGCGTGTTGCCGAGCGCCTTGGCCACGGCGGGGCGTTCGCCGTCCTTGTCGTACATTCGGAAGAAATACGCGTCGCTGCCGAATTCGTGGATCGGTTGCATCCTTTTCGCAACCTCATGGAAAATCGTGGCCAGCATGTAGGCGAGCCATCGATCATCGTCGTTGCGGTGGTTTTCCTCCCACTCGTCGAGCACGCCCGACATGCCGTCGACCTGTGCCTGGGTAAGAGAACCGCCAAACAGCGACCAGCGGACCTCATCGAAGAAGAACTTGCGGTTGATCATTCCCTTCCTCCTCTAATCTTCCGGCTGACTTTCCGCAGTCGGCGCAGACTACAGACTTCGATCGTTACCGCAGTGATTGTGCTCACAGCCAGAGAACTCGCTTGGCGGGTGGCGCTTGCCTCCGCCGTCTTGCGGCAGACCGAGAACGTGAGCTGGAAACGCCGACCGATCCCTAATCCGCCAGCAGGCGGACGAGCTGGTTGGTACTGGTCAGGCGATCGGCGAGGAGGCTGGCCATGGCGCGGTGGAAGCCGATGGCGGATTCCGGCGATACCGCTTGCAGGCGGTCGAGGCTCCGGGCGCTAAAGCGCCAGGCGACGACCTGCCCCTCGGCGACGACCGAGGCCGAGCGCGGCTTGGCGAGGTAGAAGGCCATCTCGCCGACGATCGAGCCGCGGCCGACGGTGGCGACGCGGACGGTGCCCAGCGCCTCGTCCTCCAGCATGATCGCGGCGCGGCCCTGGGCGATGAAGTAGATGTCGTCCGATGGCGTGCCTTGTGCGATGAGCGTGTCGCCGGACCCGATCTCGGCGCGCTCGAGATGCGGCAGCAGCGCCTCGGCAAGCTTCTGGCTCTTCACAACCTCGATCAGGAGGGTCTCGGCCGATACCGGCGTGCTGGCGATGATGTCCGGCGTCGTCTCGCCAAGGAGCCTGTTCTCCGACCATTCGAGGCCGTGGTCGAGATCGTTCTCGATGCGGATATGCGACTCGCCGCCGGTCTTGAGGCCGCCGCGCACCATCGCGGTGCGGACACTCTCAGACATGCCGCACAGCACCAGGACGAAGCCGTCCGGGCCGGTCATCTGGGCGAGGCGGCTGAAGCTCTGCACGGTCGACGAGTCGAGGCCGCTGACCCGGTGGAAATCGACGATGAGGTAGCGGATGGCGGTGCCGTCGTGGCTCTCGATCCGCTGCTGGATGCTCTTGCGCAGGCGGTCGGCGGTGCCGAAGAACAGGAAGCCCTGGAGGCGAACGATGAGGATGGCGTCGCCGACCTGACGCAGCGCCTCGCGGCGGCCCTCTGCGGTGTCGTTGCTGCTCTGGTAGTCCCGGCCGGTCATGATGTGGCGAACGATCTCGATCCGCCCGTATTCGATGACGAAGAGCACGGCGGCCGCGATCAGGCCGGTGAGGATGCCCCAGGCGAAGCCGGCGCCGACGATGACCAGGAAGATCAGCAGGATCACCAGGTATTCCCAGATCGACAGGCGGGAAAAGGACTGGACGAGCCAGGCGGTGAGCAGCGACAGGCCGACCCAGATCAGCAATCCGCCGAGCAGCGGCGTTGGCACCAGCGACAGCACGACCTGGCCGAAGACCAGCGCGGCGATGCAGAAACCGGAGGCGATCAGCCCGACCACCGCGTTGGCCGCGCCGAGGCGGGTGGAAAGGATGGTCAGCGAGACGGAGTGGAATCCGGGCATGCCGCCGCCGGCGCCGCCGAGCAGGTTCTGAAGGCCGACCGAGCGCAGTTCACGGTCGAGGTCGACGTCCCGGCCGGTCTCCATCTCGATGCCGGTGGCGTTCATCAGCACGGCGACGACGGTCAGGATGACGACCGTCGGCAGGCTGATCAACTGCCCGGCAATCGCCGACCAGTCGATCATGGCGAAGTCGGCGGGGACGACGGGCGGCCAGAGCGCCTGGCCATCGGCGACGGAGATCAGCCAGCCGTCGGCGCGAAGGCCGGGGTCGTCGATAGCGAAGAGAAGGGTGACAAGGTTGAAGCCGACGATCGCGGCGAGGGCCACCGCAGGGACGACGAGGTTCACCGGTAACCGCAACTTCAGCAAGCCGACCAGCAGGACGAAGCCGCCGGCGGTGGCGAAGCGAAGGAGGGTGGAGGTGTCGCCGAGATGGGTGACGTTGGCGGCGGTGACCGAGTGGCCGGCGACAACCCCGACACCGCCGAGTAAGATCAGCCAGCCGGAGCCGGCGAGAAAACCGCCGATCACCGGGAAGGGGACGAAACGGACGAAGCGACCGAGCTTCAGCGTGCCGATCAGGAACGAGGCGAGGCCGATGATGACGGTCGCCAGCGCCACCGCCGCGACCACGGTCACCGGAACCGCCTCGTCGCCGTTGCCGGCCGCCGTTGTCGCGATGATCATCGCAACCGGGCCGGCCAGCGCGGCGATCGGGATGCCCTGGGCGATGGCGACGACGCCCGGCGTCGAACTGGTCAGCGCCGCCACGGCGGCCATGACGGCGGTCGAGAAGAGCGCCATGCCGATCGCCGTCGGCGCCAGGGCCTGACTCTCGCCGACGAGAAGCAGCATGCCGAAGCCGGCGGACTGGACGATGGCGAGGAAGCCGCAGATGACGCCGGCGCCGATGCCCGGAATAAGGGAATGAACCGGCAAAGGGACCGACGATGCTGGCGGTGACGGGGAGCGCATATATCGAAAATCTTGTGCATCGTATTGGGCGCGGGTCCGCAACCTTGGTACACGGATTCGTTGTCACAGGACTGTCATATTGCCCGTCGTCCGAAGGACGGCGTCAGTCGGCCATGAAACGGAGGACGCGGTTGGTGCCGTCGAGGCGGCCGGCGAGCATGGTGGCCATTGCCTGATGGAGCGCCAGCGCGACTTCCGGGGCCTCGGCCCGAAGCTGATCGATCGACGCCCTGCTCAGGCGCCAGAGCTTCATGTCCTCCTCGCTGACCACCGAGGCGGTGCGCGGCGTTTGCAGGTAATAGGCAAGCTCCCCGGCGATCGCGCCCGGACCGATCGTCGCCAGCCGGACTGGCTGGCCGGTGGCCGACCGCACCTGGACTGCGGCATGACCCGACTCGACCAGAAAGATATCGTCCGACACTGCGCCCTGCTCGATGAAACAGGTATCGGGCGGGATGTCGCGCGCCTCGAAATGCGGGGCGATCCGCGCCGCCATCGCTTCGTCAGACATCAGGCCGGTCAGCAGCGCCATCAGGGTTCGTGGTCCGGTAACGAACTCGGGATGGGCCTCGGTGAGCAAGGCGTCCTCGCACCAGCGCAGCGATGCGTCGATATCGCTGCCGAAATGGAGGTTCGGCCCGGGAAGGAGGCCGCCACGCTGCTGGGCGTTGCCGTGCTCGGTCGTCAGGGATGACAGAACCACGATGAAACCATCGCGCTCGGCGACCTGAACGAGGCGCGTGAGGCTGAGCACCGTCGATGAGTCGATGCCGGTCACGCGACCGAAGTCGATCAGGACGAAGCGGGCGGAAGCCTCGCCACTGGCGGCGTAGCGCTCGACCGCGCGCCGCAGGCGGTCGGCCGTGCCGAAAAACAGGAAACCCTGCAGGCGGATGATGACGATGGCATCGCCCAGGGCGGTAAGCAGCTTGCGGCGTTCTTCCGATGCGGCGGCGCTGCTCTGGTAGTCCCGCCCGGTCAGCCAGAGGCGCATGGTGTCGACGCGGCCATACTGGATGACAAACAGGATGACCGCGGCGACCAGCCCGAGGAAGATGCCTTGGGCGAAGCCAACACCGACGATCACGCCGAAGATCAGGACGATGACCAGATACTCCCAGCGGTCGAGCCGCCGGTAGGACGCGAAGAGCCACTGGACGAGCAGGCCGCCGCCGATCCAGATCAGCATGCCGCCGAGCAGGAAGGTGGGGATGAGGTCGAGAACGGTGCTGCCGAGGAGCAGGGCGCCGACCGCGACCGCCGCGACCAGAACGCCAACCAGCCGCGAGGTCGCGCCGAGCCGGCGGGCGAGCAGCGTCAGTGAAACCGAGGGGAAGCCGGGCATGCCGCCGACCACACCGGCGAGGAGGTTTGCCGCGCCGTTGGTGCGCAATTCGCGGTCGAGGTCGACATCGGCCCGGGTCTCCAACTCGATGCCGGTGTCGTTCATCAACTGGGACAGGACCGTCATGAAGACCATGGTCGGCATGGCGATCATCGCCAGCGCCACCGCCCGCCATTCAACGACGGCGAGGTCGGCGAGCGCGATCGGAGGCCACAGGTTGCCGTCCATCGAGACGCGGACCAGCCAGCCGTCGTCATGGAGCGAGACCGGGTCGATGGCGGTGGTGACGACGACGAGATTGAAGATCAGGAGTGTGATCAGGATGGCGCCCGGCAGGACGAGGCTGCTCGTCGCCCGCGCCTCGATGGTCGCCAGCAGCACGACGAAGAGAAGCGTCAGACCGAGATTCGTCGCGAAGGAGAGGTTCTGAAGCCGTCCGATATCGTCGACACCGGGCGTATGGCCAAAGACCAGCCCGAAGCCGCCGAGCACGATCAGCCAGCCCGTTCCGGCGAGAAAGCCTCCGACGACCGGGTAGGGGACGAAGCGAACGATCGCGCCGCCGCGCACCAGCCCGAGCCCTGCTGCGACGATGCCTGCAACGAGCGTCGAGAGGACCACGGCGACGACGACGGTGACGAAGGTCGCATCGTGGGATGCGCCTTCCGGCATCGCCGACTGCACCGCGACGACCACCGCCGTCAGGCCGATGACCGGGACTTCCTGGACCGGAGCCACAGCGCCGGGGATCGAACTGGTCAGGCCGACGACCAGGGAAATCAACGCCGTTGCGGCAAGCGCCATACCGACAGTGGCGGCAAGATGCGTGTCGAGCGTCAGCGAGAAGAGCAGGCTGCCCGCGCCGATCGACAGCACCACGGCGAGGATGCCGCAGATCAGCCCGGCGACGACAGCGGTGAACAGGCGTCCGGTCGCGGTTCCTTTCCGGTCAGTCCCGGCCGGTGCCATGTGTGCTCCCCGTTGCAGTCAGGCCGCCGTGAAACGATTGTTATTCAAGGATGTCACGCCCGGCCTGCATCGTCCACATCGGGGGGCGACAGGCGGGTGCCGCGCGCACGGTGCGTTGACATGGCGCTCGCTTCGCAGTCGCTTGGACGCGTGATACGAATCGCGGGTTTTTGCGACAGGCAGGCAGGGGGCCTAAGGGATGCGTCCGCTCAGCGGCAGGAGGTTCTCTATAACCGTTGGCTGGCGGATCGCCGCCTTTGTCGCGGTGTCATTCGCCTACCCGTATATCGCCGAGGCGCTTCAGACATTCTCCGAATGCAGCAGCAGCGACAATGGCCGCGACTGCTGGATCGTCGCGGTGTTGTCGGGAACGGTCCTTCGCGTGGCGATCCTCGGCCTCTTCGCGCTGTCGCTGATCCGCCCCGTCTGGCGACGGGCCCGGACCGTCGGCATGCCGCGGCTGACCGGCTTTATCGTTCCGGCGCTCTTCCTGCTCGACTGGCAGGTGCTGACCGTCCTCGGCGGCTACTGGCCGGTCTCCTTCGACAAGGGCATCCTCAATACCGGGCTTCCCTATTTCTCGATCCTGGCGCTGCTGATCATCCTGCTCCTCGCCGTGGCGAAGGAGCCGGAAGGATCGGGTCGGGTGCTGTGGCGTCGCCGGCGGATCTCCTGCGAATGCGGCTGGCTCGCCTCGCTCGGCGCGCTGGTGCTGGGCGCGGTGTCGGTCGGGTTGTTCGGGCTTTGGCTCGCCGCGATGACGCAAGGCGTGATGACCTCGCCCTTCGCGGCGGACGCGGTGCGGGTCGGGCGGGCGGCGAGCGTCGTCGCGCTGGTCGCGATGGTGCCGATCGTCTGGATGATCCTCGCCGAAACGCTGAGCCGGCCGCCGGGGCCGCTGAGCGGGCAGCAGAGTTGACCTGGTCGCCGGCGCAGTATCTCAAGTTCGAGGACGAGCGCAGTCGGCCGGCTGCCGAACTGCTGGCCCGCGTGCCGCTGGACGCTCCGAAGCGCATCGTCGATGTCGGTTGCGGACCGGGCAACTCGACGGCACTGCTCGCTGCCCGCTACCCGGACGCAACGCTTGTCGGCCTCGATACGTCGCCGGACATGCTGGCCGCGGCGCGCAAACGCTTGCCGAAGGCCGCGTTCATCGAGGCGTCGGTCGCGACATGGGTTCCCGACGCTTCGTTTGACCTGATCTTCGGCAACGCCGTCTTCCAGTGGGTGCCGGATCATCTGGGCGTGTTGGCGCGGCTCCTCGAGAGTTGCCAGCCGGGCGGGGTGCTGGCCATTCAGGTCCCGGACAATCTCGGCGAGCCGACGCACCGGCTGATGGCCGACGTGGCGCTGGCCGGCCCGTGGCGCAACCGGTTCGAGGCGCCGGTGGCGCGCGAGGCGATCCCGACAGCGGACGCCTATTATGACCGTCTGAGGCCGCTCGCCGCGTCGATCGACATCTGGCGCGTGACCTATCATCACGTCCTCGACGGCCCGGAGGCGATCGTCGAATGGCTGAAGGGGACGGGGCTCTTGCCCTATCTCGAGCGGCTCGAGGCGGGCGAGCGCGAAGCCTATCTCGCGGATTATCTTGAGAGAATTGCGGCGAGCCATCCGCCGCTCGTCGACGGCAAGGTGCTGCTGCGCTTTCCGCGACTTTTTGTCGTTGCGACAAGAGGGTAGCCGGTGTTGCCGCCGGGAGGCGGGGAAGCATGTTACGCTAAAGGCGACTGAGACGACTCGTTCATAAGGGGCGAACGATGGAACTCGATGCGGTCATGCTGGCGCGGATGCAGTTCGCGTTCACCATCGCCTTCCACATCATCTTCCCGTCCTTCACCATCGGCCTGTCCGCCTGGATCGCGACGCTGCTGGTGATCTGGCGGCGGACCGGCAAGGACCACTACCGCGACCTCGCCAAGTTCTGGACCAAGATCTTCGCCGTGTCCTTCGGCATGGGTGTCGTCTCCGGCATCGTCATGTCCTACGAGTTCGGCACCAACTGGAGCCACTTCTCGCTGGTCGTCGGCAATGTCGTCGGGCCGCTGATCGGCTACGAGGTGCTGACCGCCTTCTTCCTCGAGGCGACCTTCCTCGGCATCTTGCTGTTCGGCTGGAACCGCTTCCCGCCCGGCCTGCATGTGCTGGCCGCCTGTTTCGTCGCGGTCGGGACGCTGTTCTCCGCCTTCTGGATCCTCTCGGCCAATTCCTGGATGCAGTATCCGACCGGCCACGCGATCGAGAACGGTATCGCGGTGCCGGCCGACTGGCTGGCCGTGGTGTTCAGCCCGACCTTCCCGTTGCGCTTCTTTCACATGGTCTTCGCCGCCTACATCACCACCGCCTTCGTGGTGATCGCCACCGGCGCCCGCTACCTCTTGGCCGGGACGCACAAGGCGCATGCGATGACGATGCTCAAGATGGGGCTCGGGCTGGCGGTCGTGCTGGTGCCCCTGCAGATCCTCGTCGGCGACGCCTCGGGCGACGACGTGCTGCGCTACCAGCCGGCCAAGCTCGCCGCGATCGAGGCGAAGTGGGAAGCCGGTACCGAGGGGCCGGTGCCGCTGGTGCTGTTTGCGATTCCCTCCGACGAGGAGGAGCGCAACTATTTCGAGATTTCCGTGCCGCGACTGGCCAGCATCATCGTCACCAAGTCGTGGGACGGCGGTTTCGAGGGGCTGAAGGACTTCGCGGTCGACGACAGGCCGCCGGTACTGCTGCCCTTCTTCGCCTTCCGGATCATGGTCGGCCTCGGGGTGATCATGCTGGGGCTCGCCTTCTGGGGCGGCATCTCCTGGGGGCGGGGCAATCTCGGCAAGTCGCGCCTCTACCTGCGCCTCGCCTCATGGTCCTGGCCGATCGGCTTCCTCGCCGTGCTCAGTGGCTGGGTGGTCGCCGAAGTGGGCCGCCAGCCGTGGCTGGCGACCGGCATCCTGCGAACCGTCGACGCCGCGTCGCCGATCTCGGCCGCGCAGGTGGCGACGACGCTGGTGCTCTTCGTCATCGTCTATGGCATCGTGTTCTCGGCCGGTCTCATCTACATCAACCGGCTGATCAACAAGGGGCCGGGCCCGGCGACGATGGAGCCACCGGACGGCGTGCCGAACCGGCCGTTGACCGGCGCGACCGGGGCCGAAGCAGAGACAGGCACCGAAGCGACGGCGGGAGGCTGAACCATGAGCCCGATGGAGTTCTATCTCCCGATCGTCTGGGCGGTGCTGATCGCCGCGGCCGTCGGCCTCTATGTCATCCTCGACGGTTTCGACCTCGGTATCGGCATCCTCTTCCCCTTCACCAGGAAGGAGGAAGAGCGCGACACGATGATCAACACCATCGCGCCCTTCTGGGACGGCAACGAGACGTGGCTGATCCTCGGCGGCGGCGGACTGTGGGTGGCGTTCCCGGCGGCCTATTCGATCATCATGCCGGCGAATTACCTGCCCGTGATCGTCATGCTGCTGGCGCTGATCTTCCGCGGCGTGTCGTTCGAATTCCGCGGCGTCGCCAAGCCCAAGCACGGTGCGTGGGATATTGCCTTCACCGCCGGGTCGACGATCGCCGCCTTTGCGCAAGGGGTGATCCTCGGCAGCCTCATCCAGGGCATCACCGTCGTCGACAACAAGTTTGCCGGCGGCGCCTTCGACTGGCTGACGCCCTTCTCGCTGATGTGCGGCGTCGGGCTGGTGCTCGGCTACGCGCTGCTCGGCGCGACATGGCTGATCGCGCGGACCGAGGGGGAGATCGAGGCGCGGGCGAGGGGCCATGCGCGGATGCTGATGCTCGCGGTGCTGGTCTTCGTCGGCGTCGTCAGCCTGTGGACGCCGCTCGGCTTCGAGCGCATCCAGGAGCGCTGGTTCTCGACTCCGAGCATCTACTTCCTGTGGATCCTGCCGGCGGTCACCTTGCTCGTGGCCTTCGGCGCGTGGCGGTGGCTCGCCAGCGGTGCGGTGGCCAAGCCGTTCTTTGCCACCATCGCGCTGTTCCTGCTCTGCTTCATCGGCCTGGCGATCTCGACCTTCCCGTATCTGGTGCCGCCGACCCTCACCATCTGGGATGCGGCCGCGGTGCCCGACAGCCAGATCTTCAGCCTGATCGGCGTGCTGCTTATGCTGCCGATCATCCTCGGCTACACGGTCTTCGTCTACTGGACCTTCCTGCGCCACGGCAAGGTCGTGGTCGGCAGCGAGGGGTATCACTAGGTCCTGGCGTCGGGAACTGGCCTCGCGGCCGGTTCGTGCTAGGCTTGGCGCATTGCGATGATGGGACCGAGTCGCCGGTTGTGGCGACAGTGACCGGAAACCATTGGACCGCGTGGAGAGATGGTGACACAGCCACGGGCCAGCAAGCTATTCGCCATTGCCGCAGTCTGCGGACTGGCGGCGGTGACAGCCGGATGCGGCGGCGACGCGATCCCGATCGCCAATCCGAAGGGACCGGTCGGCCTGGCCGAGCGCGACATCCTGTTTCGCGCCTTCCTCATCATGCTGGTCGTCATCATTCCGGTCTTCGCGATGGCCTTCTGGTTCGCCTGGCGCTACCGAGCGACCAACAAGCAGGCGCGCTACGAGCCGGACTGGATGTCGAACAGGATCGACGCGGTCGCCTGGATCGTGCCGACGCTGATCGTCATCGCGCTCGCCTATCATGTCTGGACATCGACCCACGCGCTTGACCCCTACAAGCCGCTCGAATCCGCCGGCAAGCCGCTGGAGGTGCAGGTGGTGGCGCAGGACTGGAAGTGGCTGTTCATCTATCCGGAGCAGGGGATCGCGACCGTCAACGAGATCGCCTTCCCGAGCGGCGCGCCGCTGACGCTGCGGATCACCTCCGACACGGTGATGAACGCCCTGATCATCCCGGCGCTCGGCGGCCAGATCTATGCGATGGCGGGCATGCAGACGCAGCTCAACCTTTTGGCCGATGAACCCGGCACCTTCGTTGGCCGCAACACGCAATACAGCGGCGACGGCTTCGCCGATCAGCACTTCACCGCCAAGGCCCTGTCGGAGGCCGATTTCGAGGCCTGGGTCGCGGCGGCGAAGCAAGCCGGCGACACGCTTGACGCCACCGCCTACGCGGCGCTGGCCAAGCCGAGCAGCAAGCATCCGGTGACCTATTATTCGAGCGTCGAGCCCGAACTCTTCGTTTCGATCATCGAGAAATACGATCACGGCCTGATGACGCACGGGGCGATGGCCGCGGAATAATCCGCGTATCGGCCGGGGGGAGAATTCGCCAATGCTGGGAAGGCTGACCATCGAGGCATTGCCGCTCTACAGCGCGGTCGCCATGGGCGGTGCCCTGATCACCGTCTTCGGCACGCTGGCGGTGATGGCGGTGATCACCTGGTTCAAGGCCTGGGGCTATCTCTTCCGCGAGTGGTTCACCAGCGTCGATCACAAGAAGATCGGCATCATGTATGTGACGCTGGCGCTGATCATGCTGCTGCGCGGCTTCGTCGACGCGATCATGATGCGGACGCAGCAGGCCATCGCCGTCAATTCCGAGGGCTACCTGCCGCCCGACCATTTCGACCAGATCTTCTCGTCGCATGGCACGATCATGATCTTCTTCATGGCGATGCCGTTCCTCACCGGCCTGATCAACATCATCGTGCCGCAGCAGATCGGCGCCCGCGACGTCGCCTTTCCCTACATGAACTCGATGAGCCTGTGGCTGACCGCCGCCGGCGCGGCGCTGGTCATGGTGTCGCTGGTCATCGGCAAGTTCTCGACCGCCGGCTGGACCGCCTATCCGCCGTATTCCGGCATCGAATACAGCCCCTATGTCGGGGTCGACTACTGGATTTGGGCTGTGCTGATCTCGGGCATCGGCTCGACCCTGACCGGCATCAACTTCATCGTCACCATCCTCAAGAAGCGGGCGCCGGGGATGTTCCTGATGCGCATGCCGCTGTTCACCTGGACGGCGCTGTGCACCGCGATCCTGATGGCCTTCGCCTTTCCGGCGATCACCGTCGTGGCGACGATGCTCGAACTCGACCGCGTCGCCGGCATGCACTTCTTCACCAACGGCGACGGCGGCAACATGATGATGTTCGCCAACCTGCTCTGGATCTGGGGCCACCCGGAGGTCTACATCCTGATCCTGCCGGCCTTCGGCATCTATTCGAGCGTCGTCACCACCTTCTCCAGCAAGCGGCTGTTCGGCTACACGTCGCTGGTCTGGGCGACCTGCGCCATCGCCATCCTCTCCTTCACCGTCTGGCTGCACCACTTCTTCACGATGGGCTCCAGCGCCAACGTCAACGCCTTCTTCGGCATCACCACGATGATCATCGCGGTGCCGACCGGGGTGAAGGTCTTCGACTGGCTGTTCACGATGTATCGCGGCCGGATCCGCTTCCACGTGTCGATGATGTACACGATCGCCTTCATCGTCACCTTCGTCATCGGCGGCATGACCGGCGTGCTCTTGGCGCTGCCGCCGGCCGACTACCTGATGCACAACTCGACCTTCCTGGTCGCGCATTTCCACAACATGCTGATCCCCGGCGCGCTGTTCGGCTATTTCGCCGCGCTGAACCTGTGGTTCCCGAAGGCGATGGGTTTCAAGCTCGATGAGAAATGGGGCAAGCGGTCCTTCTGGTGCTGGGTGATCGGCTTCTACCTCGCCTTCATGCCGCTCTACCTGCTCGGCTTCATGGGCATGCCTCGGCGGATGGAGCATTACGACACGGCGGCCTGGCAGCCCTGGCTGATCGTCGCCTTCGTCGGCGCCGTGCTGATCCTCTTCGGTCTGGCTTTCCTGATCGTCCAGATCGCCGTTTCCTTCCGCAACCGCGCGGCGCTGCGCGACTGGACAGGCGATCCGTGGCACGGGCGGACGCTGGAATGGGCGATCGCCTCGCCGCCGCCGCCCTACAACTTCGCGGTGCTGCCGAAGGTCGAGGGGCTCGACGCCTTCCACATGATGAAGGATGCCGGCACGGCCTATCAGCGGCCGGCGCGCTACGAGGACATCCCGATGCCGAAGAACAGCCTGTTCGGCATGGCGATCGGCGCTTTCGCCTTCGTCCTCGGCTTTGCCGCCGTCTGGCACATGTGGTGGCTGGTGGCAGCCAGCGCCATTCTCTGCGCCGTCATCGTCATCATCCGCGCCAGCAGCGACAACACCGAATACGTGATGACCGCGGCGGAGGTCGAGGCGATCGAGAACCAGCGCTTCGAGGACCTGGCCAAGGCGCCGCCGCCCGATCTCGAGCATATTCCCGTCGGGGTCCCCGGCGCGCCGATCCCGGGGACGTCGTCATGAGCGACACGACAGCCGCGACGCCGGCCGGGGCGGAGGCCGCGCACGACGCCGAGCGCTACGCGGAGAAGGACTTCGGCTTTTGGATCTACCTGATGACCGACGCGGTCATCTTCGCGCTGCTCTTCGCCACCTATATCGTGTTGTCGCGTGGCACTGCCGGTGGGCCGACGGGCAGCGACCTTTTCAGCCTGCCTCATACCTTCGGCGAGACGATGCTGCTCCTCGTCAGCAGCACGACCTTCGGCATGGCGAGCCTCGCCGCGCGGGCCGGTAACCGGGGCGGGGTGCTGGCCTGGCTGGCGATTACCGCGGTGCTCGGCCTCGCCTTTGTCGGCATGGAGATCCAGGAATTCGCCGGCATGATCGCCAAGGGCGCCGGGCCGGATCGCAGCGGCTTCCTCTCCGGCTTCTTCACGCTGGTCGGCACCCACGGGGTCCACGTCAGCGTCGGGCTGATCTCGATCGTCGTGATGATGGGCCAGATCGCCACCAAGGGGCTGACCGTCCCGGTCTTGTCGCGGCTGATGCGGCTCGCGCTGTTCTGGCATTTCCTCGACATCGTCTGGATCGGCATCTTTTCGGTCGTCTACCTTCCCGGGGTGCTCTGACATGCAACACACCGCCTCGACCCAGGGTCCCGACCTCCGCGCCTACCTGACCGGGCTGGTGCTGGCGCTGATCCTGACCGCAATCCCGTTCGCGCTGGTCTATTTCAAGCTGCTATCGACCGGACCGACCGTCGCCGCGATCGTCATCGCCGCAATCGTCCAGGTGCTGGTGCACCTGCGCTTCTTCCTCCACATCGATTTCAGGCGGACGCCGAAGGAGAACCTGCTGACCCTGTTCTTCGCCTGCTTCCTGATCATGGTGATGGTCGGCGGATCGCTGTGGATCATGATTGACCTTCACTACCGGATGGCGTTGTAAAAGCTGCCTCTCTCCCGTCGCGGGGAGGGGAGTCCACGGTGTATCCGGTAGCCCCATGAACATCGACATTTCGGACATCATCGCCGACTTCCCCGACTTTCGCGTCGCCGTGATGATCGCCGACGGGCTGGAGATTGGCGGCGATCGTCCGGATGCGCTGGAGGCGATCATCGCCGAGCGCGAGGCCGCCGCCCGGGAGGCATGGGCGGGGCGGGAGCTTTCCGAGATACCCGGCGTCGCCGCATGGCGGCGCGCCTATCGCGCCTTCGGTATCAAGAAGACCAGCTACCGCTCGTCGGTCGAGCGGCTGGTCAAGAATGTCCAGGCGGGCAGGGGGCTGCCGCGGATCAACCCCTTCGTCGATGCCTATAACGCGGTGTCGCTGACCCATGTCATGCCGCTCGGCGCCGATGACCTGGCCAGGGTGAGCGGCGACCTCGCCTTCCGCTACAGCCGGCCCGGCGACGAGTTCCTCGACATGGCCTCCGGCGCCGGCGACGCGCCGCAGTCCGATCCGCCGAAGCCGGGCGAGGTGGTCTATGCCGACGACGAGAAGATCCTCTGCCGGCGCTGGAACTGGCGACAGGACCTGCGGTCGCTGGTGACGGCGCTGACCGACCGGGCGGTGGTCACGGTGCAGTCGAACGGCGAGGGCGACCTCGATGCGGCGGTGGCGGATCTCGGCGACCTCGTCGGCCGCTTCGCCGGCGGCACGGTGCGGGTGACGATCGCCGACCGGCGACAGCCGCTGGTCAGCCTGCGATGACGGAAACGGACGGCGCGACAGTCTAGGCCCGGCCGAGCACCCGGTCGGCGCATTGCTCGGCAAAATAGGGCGCCATGGTCAGCTTGCCGGGATCGACGGAGTGGAAGCGCCCGCGGCTGGTGACGCCGATTTCGTAGCGCCGGTGCAACTCGCTGCCGGGGTCGTAGATGTCAGTGGCGCCCCAGGCGACGATAGCGCCACCCTTCACCGTCGCTTCCGGCAGCGCGGCGGGATCGAGCCCCCTCAGCGCCGGGACGATATCCTT
Organism: Bauldia litoralis; assembly: GCF_900104485.1. Taxonomy (GTDB): domain Bacteria; phylum Pseudomonadota; class Alphaproteobacteria; order Rhizobiales; family Kaistiaceae; genus Bauldia; species Bauldia litoralis. The sequence continues at coordinate 36,897 of NZ_FMXQ01000006.1, forward strand.
CATCGCCGTCAGCGTGCCCTCCAGCACCTCGCTGCGGAGCGGGTCGTCGGGGTAGGTCGCCCATTGCGGCGGGGCGAGGTCGCGCGAGATCGCCCGGACGCAAGCCGGATACCAGGTCAGGTAGGTGAGGCCCTCGCCATAGCTGACCACCTCGCCGAAGGGGCCGAGGATGAAGGTCGCGCTGGGCGGCCTTTCGGCGCCTTCGGGGAAACGAAAGCTGACGCCGTATTTCAGGCGATGTACCCAGGCGCGCCCGGTCTCGAGGCCGACGGCCTCGTTGAGCGCCAGTCGTCCGCACCACAGCGCGTTGACGACCTGGTCGAACGGCTCGGCGACCGCGCCGCTCCCCTCCCGCCCGATGACCGTCATCTGGTCGGCCTCGTCGCGTGCATCGAGGACCTCGCAGCCGAGTCGGGTTTCGATCCGCGGATGGTCGGCGATGCAGGCGCGCACCGCCTCGCCGACAACCATCGGGTCGATGGCGACTTCGGCCGTCTGGTAGGCATCGACGGCGAGTTCGGGGTCGAAGCCGGCTGCGCGTTCGGCGGCCGACAGGCGACGCGGCGGCGCGGTCAGGTCCATGCCGAAATAGGCCGAGGGATCGCTCGCGGCCTGCTCGGCGATCAGTGAATGAACGGTGCCGAGATAGGCGGCGATCTCGTCGGCCGGCTGCTGCGCGTCGCGGTGGATGACATAGGTGGCGGGCGCCGAGGTCCTGAGGGCGGGCGAGGCGGCGCCGAGATGGCGCTTGAGGAACGGCTCGAAGGACAGCGCCCCGATCATCATCGTCCTGGCCGTCTTCAGGCTCCGGTCCCCGGCATACATGTAGCCCAGGTGGATCTTGCCCTCGTTGGCGGCGCCGGCCCGCGTCAGCAGGCTGTCGTTCCGATCGAAGATCGTGACATGCGCGCCCCTGTCGGCCATTGCCAGCGCGGCGCAGCAACCCTGCAACCCGCCACCCAGTACGGCTACCCGCATCAGTTTCCTTTCGCTTTCTTTCCGGCGCGTTGCTCGGCGCTCTGTTCGTGGTCGGCCAGCGGGTCGTCGTCGCGGGGCACGCGACGTATCCAGACCATGCAGAATCCGAGGATCCGCTGATCCATCGATCGCCCGAGCTTGACCGGGCTGGTCGGCGCCTCGATGGAAATCGTCAGGCGGCAGATGTCCGCTGACGGCAGGTCGATTGTCGCCATCCGTTCGGTCCGGCTCATCGTCATGGTGACCGGCTGCTCCGAATTGATCCGGAACGTGACGGCTTCTTCGTCGCGGAGCGGAAAGCCGCAGATCTCCAGTGACGAAGGGATGTCGTCCGGCTCGTCATCGGGGCGCGAGAAGAGAATCTCCGAGGTCGCGGCCGAGGTCCAGCGCGACTTGCCGTCGTTCATGTGCCAGCCACGGCCGACATGGCCATCGGCGGCGGCCTTGCCGACGGCCACCTGCTGGCCGATGGGCAGCGGCGGCGGCCGTGAGGTGAACTGGCGGTGCTTGCCGACCATTTCGCCCTTGCCGACGCCGCTGAAGAGCGCCTGCGTCGTGGTGGGGTGGACGCCGATCCTGGCCAGTGCCCGCTCCGCCAGGGACTGGAGGGGACGCTCGCGCCGCGCCAGTCGCTTCTGCATGCGCACCCGTTCGTTGGCCTGCTGCACGGCGATGCAGTGCATCATGTTGAGCCGTTCCGCCATGCCGTCCTCGAGCCAGCCCCAGGCCCGGTCGTGCTCGGGGGATTCCGGGCTGATATAGGAATGGCGGCGGGCGCCGGAGTGGATGCACAGGACCGAGACATAGGGGTGGTAGATCATCTTGCGGCCCTGGCGATGGGCGCGGTGCAGCCACTCCTGCGACGGCGACAGGCGCGTCTCCTCGGGCTGCATCCACGGCCCGACCGCGCCGCAGATGTCCCGGCGGACCGCCCAGCAGGACGAGATGACGAAGCTCTCCGGGTCGAAAGCGCCGTCGCCGGTCGCGCCGTCGAGCGTCAGCTTGTCCCGGTCGACATCGGCGGGGCCGGTGTCGAGGCCGGCATGCCGGAAGGCGATGACGGGTGACCACGAAATCTCGGCGCCGGTGTCGCGCATGAAGGCCAGCCGGCGGCCGATATGATCGGCGAAATAAAGGTCGTCCTGGTTGAGGAACATGACGAAGGCGCCGCGGGCAAGCTCGACGCCGCGATTGTGCGGCGAGGACTGGTGTCCGGTATTGGCGGGCAGGTTCTCGAACCGCAGCCGGGGGTCGTCGAAAGCACGGATCGCCGCCTCGGTCTCGGCATTGCAACCGTCGCCGACGACGATCAGTTCCCAATCCGCGAAATCCGACGCCAGCACCGACCTGATGGCGAAGGAGACGACCTTCGGCCGATTATAGGCCGAGATGATGATCGATGCGGCAGGCGCGGCAGTCATTCGGCGACGTTTCCATTCCTGACATGACGCAGCGTGGTCGTCGCCAAATTCATATCGAATCTGATGATCGGGATGAGCATTGGCCGCTGGCGATAGCCAATGGTTTTCTTAGCGTGGCCACCCTGATCGTCAAGGGCGCCACGGTCGGTCAGGCGGCCAGGTTTCCGCCGCGGGAACTTGGTTCGCATAGCACGGTATCGTGCCATGCCGACACATTTCGGACGTCCGTCGCCGACAGGAACCTCCGCCGTCGGGAAGCGCCGCCGGCCATGCCGACGGCGGCCCGCTCAGCCGAGAAACTGCTCGAGGCAGTCGAGGCTCGAGGTCCAGCCCATGTTGTGGCGGTCGCGGCCTTCGGTGGTCTCGAAGAGGCGCTGGACGAGCTTCAGCCGCGTGCCGTCTTCGGTCGGTTCGAAGGTCAGCTCGACGAGCGTTTCGTGACCGCGGCTGCCGTCGGGCTGCTCCCAGCCCCAGGTCATCACCAGCCGGCGCGACGGGGTTATCTCGTGATAGACGCCCGAAACGGCGTGCGGTTCGCCCTCGGCGTTGCGCATCACTGTCCGCCAGGCACCGCCCTGTCGCACGTCCATGCTGCGCTCGGGTGTGTGGAAACCCTCAGGCCCCCACCACTGGACGAGGATGTCCGGGTCGGTCCAGGCGGCGAAGACCGTCTCGGGCGGCGCCTTGAAGACGCGCTCGACGACCAGCGTCCGGTCGGCCTCCGAGCCCTCGCGGACGGCGGAGGCACTGTTGGCGTTACTTGTCGGGTCGGCCATTGTCGCTTTCCTCTCCTTCACGAGCCGCGAGCAGTTTTTCGAGGCGGTCGAAAGACCCCTCCCAGAACCGGCGATATTGCTGCATCCAGTCGTCGACCACCTGGATCGCCTCTGGGCGAATGCGGCAGACCCGCCACTGGCGGGCAACCCGCCGCTCGATCAGGCCGGCCTCCTCGAGGACGCGCAGGTGCTTGGAGATCGCCGGCTTGCTGATGGCGAAGGGGGCGGCGATCTCGCCGGCCGAGTGCTCGCCCTCGGTAAGGAGGCGCTCGACGATGGCAAGACGCGTCGGATCGGACAGGGCGCCGAACACGGTGGTGACGGCGGGGGCTGCGGCCATGACAGCATCTCCATTATTTAATCAAATGGTTAATTTATTGGCCTGTGTCTGTCAATGACGACGGCGCCGGATGTCAGGGCTTTTCACGACATATAAAGATATGTATATGTTCACAACAAATGATCAGCGGCACCGAGACCATGCAGGAACGATTCTCCATCGATGCGCTTCTGGCCGCGCTGCGGGCGGCCGGCGAGTCGTCGCGTCTGCGAATCCTGTCGCTTCTCCATCAGGCGGAGTTGTCGGTAAAGGACCTGACCGCGATCCTCGGCCAGTCGCAGCCGCGTATCTCCAGGCATCTCAAGCTGTTGTCCGATGGCGGGCTGATTGATCGCTATCCGGAAGGCGCCTGGGTCTTCTACCGCCTGACCGAGGGCAGGGCCGGGCGGCGCTTCGCCGATGAACTGCTGGCCGCGGCCGATCCGGACGATCCGGTGCTGGCGCGCGACCGCGAGCGGCTTGCCCAGATCAAGCAGGATCATGCCAGCGAGGCGGATCGCTATTTCACCGAGAATGCCGGTGCATGGGACAAGATCCGCGCCCTGCATGTCGCCGAGGATGCGGTGGAGACTGCCGTCGCCGACCTGATCGGCGAGCGGCCGTTCGACAGCCTGCTCGATCTCGGTACCGGCACCGGGCGGATGCTGGAACTCCTCAATCCGCTCTACAGCCGGGCGATCGGCGTCGACGCGTCGTCGAGCATGCTGGCGGTTGCCCGCGCCAATCTCGACCGCGCCGGCATCGGCAATGTCCAGGTCCGGCTTGGCGACATCTACAACCTGCCGCTGCCGCGCGATTCCTTCAATCTCGTGGTCGTCCACCAGGTGCTGCATTTCCTCGACGATCCGGAGCGGGCGCTGGCCGAGGCGGCGCGGGTGCTGCGACCCGGCGGCCGGCTTCTGATCGTCGACTTCGCCCCGCACGATCTCGAATTCCTGCGGGAAGAACACGCCCACCGGCGGCTCGGCTTCGGCCGTGACCAGGTCGCCCAGTGGGTCCAGGCGCCCGGCCTGAAGCTCGACCAGGTGGTCGAATTGCCGTCGGGCGATGACGATGAACTCAAGGTGATCCTGTGGCTTGCCAGGGATCAAAGAATCGCCGTCGCAGGCGACGCCGATCGGGAGGTAGCGTGATGCAGGATAAAGACAATCGCCCAAGCCGGCTGCTGGGAGCCGACTCCAGTTTTCGCGTCTCCTTCGAGTTCTTCCCGCCGAAGACCCCGGCGATGGAGGAGAAGCTCTGGCAGTCGATCGAGCGCCTGGCGCCCCTGGCGCCGAACTTCGTCTCGGTGACCTATGGCGCCGGCGGTTCGACCCGCGAGCGCACCCACGCGACCGTGACGCGGATTCTCAAGGAAACGCCGCTGCGTCCCGCCGCCCACTTGACCTGCGTCGCCTCGAAGCGCGACGAGGTCGACGAGGTAGTGCGCGGCTATGGTCAAGCCGGCGTCCGGCACATCGTGGCGCTGCGCGGTGATCCGGTCGACGGGGTAGGCACGGCGTACGAACCCTATCCGGGTGGCTATGCCAACAGCGCGGAACTCGTTGCCGGCATCAAGAAGGTCGGTGATTTCGAGATTTCGGTCGCCGCCTATCCGGAGAAGCATCCCGAGAGCCGCAGCCTTGCCGCCGACATCGACATGCTGAAGCGCAAGGTCGATGCCGGCGCCGACCGCGCCATCACCCAGTTCTTCTTCGACAACGACCTCTACGAGGCCTATGTCGAGCGGGTGCGGGCGGCCGGCATCAATATCCCGATCGTTCCGGGCATCGCGCCGGTCCACAACTTCGCCCAGGTGGCGCGTTTCGCGGCCGGCTGCGGCGCCTCGGTGCCGGACTGGCTGGCGCAGCGCTTCGAGGGGCTGGAGGACGATCCGGCGACACGGCAGCTGGTCGCCGCCGCGGTCGCGGCCGAACAGGTGCTCGACCTCGTCGATCGCGGCGTCACCGACTTCCACTTCTACACGATGAACCGCGCCGACCTGGTCTATGCCATCTGCCACCTGCTCGGCATGCGGCCGGCCAAGCCGGCGCCGACCGAGGCCGCGGCGTGACCTTCCTCGGCATCGATCACATCCAGATCGAGGTGCCCGAGGGCGGCGAGGACGCGGCGCGAGGCTTTTATGTCGATCTGCTGGGGCTGGAGGAAATCCCGCGGCCGCGCGAGAATGCGGGACGCAGCTTTCTCTGGGTGCGGCTCGGCGAACAGGAAGTTCACTTTCGCTGCGGTGCCGGCTTTCGGCCCGCGGCGCTTGCCCATCCGGGCATCCTCGTCGATGACATCGGCGGACTGGCGGATCGCCTGACCGCGGCGGGGCAGGAGATTACCCGCGCCGACTCGATTGCCAAGGACCGGTTCCACATGCGCGACCCCTTCGGCAACCGGCTCGAATTCATTGCCGCCAAGGCGGGCGTAACGGAGTAACGAACCATGGCTGACTACAGCGAAACCGAGAAGCGTCTCCGCGACGCCGCCGCCAGGCGCGTGCTCGTGCTCGACGGCGCGATGGGCACGATGATCCAGGGGCTGAAGCTCACCGAGGCGGATTTTCGCGGCGAGCGGTTCAAGGACTGGCCGAGCGACCTCAAGGGCAATAACGATCTGCTCAACCTGACCCAGGGCGAGCATATCAAGAGCTTTCACCTCGAATATCTGCGCGCCGGCGCCGATATCGTCGAGTCGAACACCTTCTCCTCGACCTCGATCGCCCAGGCCGATTACGGCATGGAGGCGCTGGCCTACGAGTTGAACCGGGAAGGCGCGCGGCTTGCCCGCGAGGCCTGCGACGAGGTCACCGCCGAGACGCCCGACCGGCCGCGCTTCGTCGCCGGCGCGATCGGCCCGACCAACCGCTCGGCTTCGATCTCGCCCGACGTCAACAACCCCGGTTTTCGCAACGTCACCTTCGACGACCTCGTCGCCGCCTATGGCGAGGCGGCCAGCGGCCTGATCGACGGCGGCGCCGACTTGATCCTCTACGAAACGATCTTCGACACGCTGAACGCCAAGGCCGGCGTTATGGCGCTGGAGAATGTCTTCGCCGAGAAGGGCGTGCGGCTGCCGGTGATGATTTCCGGCACGATCACCGATCTCTCCGGGCGGACGCTGTCCGGCCAGACGCCGACCGCTTTCTGGTATTCGCTGCGCCATTCCCACCCGCTGACCATCGGGCTCAATTGCGCGCTCGGCGCCAAGGAGATGCGGGGCCATATCGACGAGATTTCGCGGATTGCCGATACGCTGACCTGCGCCTATCCCAACGCGGGCCTGCCGAACGAATTCGGCGAATATGACGAGAGCCCGGAAGCGATGGCGGCGCAACTCGGCGAATTCGCCGAAGCCGGGCTGGTCAATATCGTCGGCGGCTGTTGTGGAACGACGCCGGATCACATCCGGGCGATCGCCAAGGCCGTCGAGGGGGCGGCGCCGCGCGTGCTGCCGACGGCAACACCAAAGCTCCGGCTATCCGGTCTCGAGGCATTTGAAGTCGCATCATGACAAAACCAACAGCCACCTTCGTCAATATCGGCGAACGCACCAACGTCACCGGCTCGGCCCGCTTCCGCAAGCTGATCACAGCGGGCGACTATGACACCGCGCTCGAGGTCGCCCGCGACCAGGTCGAGAACGGGGCGCAGGTCCTCGACGTCAACATGGACGAGGGCCTGCTCGATTCCGAAGCGGCGATGGTCACCTTCCTCAACCTGATGGCGGCGGAACCGGACATCGCCCGCGTGCCGGTGATGATCGACTCATCGAAATGGTCGGTGATCGAGGCCGGGCTGAAGTGCGTCCAGGGCAAGTCGATCGTCAACTCGATCTCGATGAAGGAAGGCGAGGGGCCGTTTCGCGAGCAGGCGACCAAGGTGCGCAATTACGGCGCCGCGGTCGTCGTCATGGCCTTCGACGAGGAGGGCCAGGCCGACACCTTCAAGCGCAAGACGGAGATCTGCGCCCGCGCCTATCGCATCCTGACCGAGGAAGTCGGGATCGAGCCGAGCGACATCATCTTCGACCCGAACATCTTCGCTGTCGCCACCGGCATCGAGGAGCACAACAATTACGGCGTCGACTTCATCGAGGCGGTGCGCTGGATCCGGCAGAACCTGCCGGGCGCCCATATCTCCGGCGGCGTGTCGAATCTGTCCTTCTCGTTCCGCGGCAACGAGAGCGTGCGCGCGGCCATGCATTCGGTGTTCCTCTACCACGCGATCCAGGCCGGCATGGACATGGGCATCGTCAATGCCGGCGCGCTGCCGGTCTATGACGACATCGACCCGGAACTGCGCGAGCTGGCCGAGGACGTCGTCCTCAACCGTCGCGAGGATTCGACCGAGCGTCTTCTGGAAGTCGCCGAGCGCTACAAGGGTGGCGCGTCGGCGCGCAAGGAGGTCGACCTCGCCTGGCGCGAATGGCCGGTCAACGAGCGGCTGTCGCATGCGATGGTCAAGGGCATCACCGACTTCATCATCGAGGACACCGAGGAGGCGCGCGCCGCGGCCGACAAGACCCTCGACGTCATCGAAGGCCCGCTGATGAGCGGCATGAACGTCGTCGGCGACCTGTTCGGCTCCGGCAAGATGTTCCTGCCGCAGGTGGTCAAGTCGGCGCGGGTGATGAAGCAGGCGGTCGCCTACCTGCTGCCCTACATGGAGGAGGAGAAGCGGATCTCCGGCTCCGAGGAATCCAACCTCGCCGGCCGCATCCTGCTCGCCACCGTCAAGGGCGACGTGCATGACATCGGCAAGAACATCGTCGGCGTCGTCCTCCAGTGCAACAACTACGAGGTCATCGATCTCGGCGTCATGGTGCCGGCGGCGAAGATCCTTGAGACGGCGCGCGAGAAAAAGGTCGACATCATCGGCCTCTCCGGCCTGATCACCCCGTCGCTCGACGAGATGTGCCATGTCGCGGCGGAGATGGAGCGCGAGGGCTTCGAGGTGCCGCTGATGATCGGCGGCGCCACCACCAGCCGGGTCCATACGGCGGTGAAGATCACCCAGAATTACGAGCGCGGCCAGACCGTCCATGTGCTCGATGCCAGCCGGGCGGTCGGCGTCGCCGGCAGCCTGCTCGGCGCGACGCGGGGCGACTACATGGCCGGCATCCGCGACGAGTATCGCAAGGTGGCGGAGGGCCACGCCCGTGGCCAGGCGGACAAGAAGCGCGTGTCGATCATCAAGGCGCGCGAGAACCGCCACGCCATCGACTGGCCGGCCTTCACGCCGACGGCGCCAAGTTTCCTCGGTCCGCGCCCCTTCGACGACTACCCGATTGCCGAACTGGTCCCCTATATCGACTGGACGCCGTTCTTCTCGGCCTGGGAGATCAAGGGAACATACCCGCTGCTTCTCGACGATCCGAAGGTCGGCGAGGCGGCGCGTTCGCTGTTCAACGACGCCCAGGCGATGCTTACCAAGCTGGTCGAGGAAAACTGGCTGACGGCGCGCGGCGTTGTCGGCTTCTGGCCGGCCAATGCCGACGGCGACGACATCGTCGTCTATGCCGACGAGACGCGGACAACCGAACGGGCGCGCCTGCATACGCTGCGCCAGCAGATCGCGCGCTCCAGCAACCGGCGCAAACATGTGGCGCTGGCCGACTTCGTCGCGCCGGTCGGCAGCGACCGGGCCGACTATATCGGCGGCTTCGCCGTGACCGCCGGCATCGGCGAGGAAGCGATCGCCGAGCGCTTCTCGCGGGCCAATGACGACTATTCCAAGATCCTCAGCCAGGCGCTGGCCGACCGGTTGGCGGAGGCCTTCGCCGAGCGGATGCATGAGCGCGTCCGCAAGGAACTGTGGGCCTATGCGCCGGACGAAAACCTCACTCCGGCCGAACTGATCGGCGAAGGCTATGATGGCATCCGGCCGGCGCCGGGCTATCCCGCCCAGCCCGACCACACGGAGAAGCAGACGCTGTTCGATCTCCTCGACGCCGAGGCGGCGACCGGCATCCGGCTGACCGAGAGCTTCGCCATGTGGCCGGCCTCCTCGGTTTCCGGCGTCTATTTCGCCAATCCCGAGAGCTACTATTTCGGCGTCGGGCACATCGAGCAGGACCAGGTCGAGGACTATGCGCGGCGCAAGGGCTGGTCGATGGCCGAGGCCGAGCGCTGGCTGGCGCCGATCCTCAACTACCAGCCGGGACGGCGGGACGCGGCGGAATAGGCGTCCCCGTTTGGCAAATGGCGCTGCCGGTTGTATCAGATGCGGCCCCGCCCACCATCTGACGGTCTGCCGGCCCGCATCATGAAATCAATCGTCCTTCCCGCGCTTGCCCTGGTTCTGTCGACCGCCTTTGCGAGCGCCAATGTCATCGACGGCACCGACGACCGGGACTCGCTCCTGGTGATCGGGCCATCGCTCGGCCTTTCGCCGGACGAGATCGACCGCATCCGCAAGGTGTCCGGCTATGTCGGCTGCTTCCAGCCGACGCCGTCGCTGGGCTCAGGCGCGCTGTTCCTCAACAACCAGCAGATCCTGACCGCGGCGCATATCTTCTTCGATCCGGAGACCGGAGCGCGGCGCTCGTCGTGCTTCTTCAAGACACAGGACTGGGAGGCGGTGAAGATCGACCTGGCGCCCGAGTCCGCGGTCTTCGGGGCGCTGCCGCCGAAAGCCGGCTCGAATTACGACTTCGCCGTGGTGCCGCTGGTTTCGCCGGTGCCGGGCGCCGAGCCGTTTCCGGTGGCGGAGGACAAGGCGGTGAAGGCCGGCGACGAGCTGATCGTCGTTACCGCCCATCCGGCGGGAATGGAGAAGGCGGTGCCCAACGAGGTGCCGGTGGTGCAGGGCTGCAAGATCCGGCGGGTGCCGATCTCGTCGAGCATCACCTCCTTCTACCGCTCCGATTGCGACGCCAGTGGCTCGTCCTCCGGCGGCATGAACCTGTCGCGGGTCGATGGCGAACTGGTCTATCGCGGCATCACCATCACCACCGGGCTGTGGCGCGAGCCGGCGCTGCATGGCGCGCCCTATGACGAGAAGCGGGGCAGCGTGACGACGTCGCTCGGCACCGACGCGGCGATCCTCGAGGCCGGGCGAAAGCTTGCCGTCGAGACGCGATTCTGGTCGGCCGGACCGGCGACCGACTGATCCGGCCATTCGCCGGCGATTGCCGTTGCGGATAGCCGATCGCACCGATCTGGGCTAAAGGGACCTCTCCAGTTCAGCCGTCGCGGGATTCGCGGCGGTTCGCTTCGCCGCATATGGTATCGGCGGGAGGAGACAGGCGCGGGGTCTTCCCGAAGACGAGCCGCCGTCGCGACGGAGTCCGCATTTGCTGCCTCAAATCTGGCCGGCGATTCTGACCTTGGGCTGGATCCTGTTTGCGATCGCGGCCGGCGAGGGGGTGATGGCGCTCTTCGCCCTGGCGACGCAGGACGGGCATGCCGAGGAATTCGCCGTTTCGGCGGTGATCACGGCGCTGGTCGCCGGCGGCTGCGTCCTGACCACGCGGGGGCGCACCTTCGAACTCAGGTTCCGCGACGCGACGCTGCTGACGGTCGTCGCCTGGATCGTCGTTCCGGCCTTCGCCGCGCTGCCGCTGATCGCCGAACCGGTCAGCCTGCCGGTCGTCGACGCCTATTTCGAGATGGTGTCGGGCATCACCACAACCGGCGCGACGGTGATGGTCGGGCTCGACGGCGTGGCGCGCTCGGTGCTGCTGTGGCGCTCGACCACCCAGTGGATCGGCGGCATCGGCATCATCGGCTTCGCCATCGTCATCCTGCCTTTCCTCAAGATCGGCGGGATGCAGCTCTTCCGGCTGGAATTCACCGAGCGCTCGGAGAAGTCGCTGCCGCGGATGCGCAGCATCGCCACGGCGATCGTCGAGATTTACGTGACGCTGACCGCCGCCTGTTTCGTCGTCTACTGGATGCTCGGGATGACGCCGTTCGACGCGCTCAACCACGCGATGACGACGATCTGCACCGCCGGCTTCTCGACCCATGACGCGTCCTTCGGCTATTTCGACAGCCCGGCGCTCGAATGGGCGGCGATCCTGTTCATGGTGCTCGGGGCGCTGCCCTTCCTGTCGCTCCTGCGGATGCTGCGGGCCGGCTCGCTGCAGGACCGGTTCGACACCCAGGTCACCACCTACCTGGCGCTGCTCGTCATCCTCGTCGCGGTCTTCGCCCTCTGGCTCTTCCTCGCGGTCGGGTTCCCGGGGAATACGGCGATGACCAAGGCGGCGTTCAACGTCGTCTCGATCGCCACGACGACCGGCTTCACATCGAGCGACTATGTCCTGTGGGGGACCTTCGCCTCGGTATGGTTCTTCGCCCTCAGCTTCGTCGGCGGCTGCACCGGATCGACGGCCGGGGCGATCAAGATCTTTCGCTTCAAGGTGATCTATGCGGTCATCCGCCAGCACATCCAGCGGTCGATCTACCCGAATGCCGTGGCGCCGATCCGCTACGGGCGCCGGGTGATTCAGGACGAGCAGGCCGCCTCGGTCGGGGTCTTCGTGTTCATCTATTTCGTCGCCTTTGCCGTCATCGCGGTGGTGATGGCGGCCTTCGGCATGGGCGGCGAGACCAGCCTCTCGATCGCCGCCTCGGCGATCGGTAATATCGGCCCCGGCATCGGCGAGGTCGTCGGGCCGACCGGCAATTTCTCAAGCCTTCCCGATGGCGCCAAGATCGTCATGTGCCTGGCGATGATCATGGGGCGGCTGGAAATCCTCGCCGTGCTGATCATGTTCATGCCGAGCTTCTACCGCTAGCGGCCAGGGAAGTCGGGGGCTCGGGGCAGGGCTGGCCGGGGATCGGGCACAAAAAAGCCGGGCACCTCGCTCCCGCGGGCCCGGCCGAACCGAACAACTCAATCTACAAAAATCTTGTGGCCCCTTACAGGGCGCCGATAACTACTGCAGCAACAAAAAGGAACGCGGCACACACCATCGCCATATGGAGCGGACGGGCAAGGCTCATCATGGTTTGCTCCTCCGGTTCCGAATTATGACTAAAGTGTAACCGTGGATTTCCGATCGGCAAGCATTTTGTGTTGTGCAGTGCAAAAGCAGCGTCGGTCGATACCGGTGTTTCGCCTCTAAGTCGTTGATAATAATGGAAGAATGGCTGTGGAAAAAGTGCGGCCGGCGTTGTCTAGGAGCCGCCGCCAAACCGCAGCGATGCGCCGACCAGGAGGTGGTTGGTCCAGACGCTGGTCGACAGGCGCCCGCCCTTGGCGAGATCAGCGTCGACCCCGGCGTAGCTGAGCTTGTATTCGCCGAACAGGGAGACCCTCTCGCCGACCGGGACGCTGATGCCCGCCAGCACCTGGGCGGCGACGCCGGTCACCTGATATTCGAAGGTCTTCGGGAAGCCCGGGCCGGTCACCTCGACATGGGGCTGGGCAAGGCCGATGCCCGCGCCGACATAGGGGCGCGCGGCGCCCAGCGGGGGCAGTTTGCGCACCGCGTTCAGCGTCATCATGTTGAGGCCGTCGGTGAACTCGAACCGGTTGAACGCATCGGACACCCGCATCTTGTTGGGGGCGGGGGCGCCCATGTACTTGCCGCTCGTCTTGACCTTTGCCGAGCCTTCGGCGCGTACCTTGGCGTGGGTATAGTCGAGCATGATGCCCCAGTCGGGCGCCGCGTCGGGCCAGTAGGTCGCCCGCGCGCCGTAGTAGGGCGCGCCCCCCTGGAAGTCGAAGGACAGGCCTTCCCAGGGAACGCTGTGCATCGTGAAGTTGGTGTCGCCGCGGCGGAACTGGGCGTCGCTGTCGAAGCTGCCGTTCCAGCCGCCGTAGAAGCCGAGCTCGAAATCCGCCGCCGCGGATTGGGAGAAGAGTGCGGTCGCGACCAGGGTCGCGGCGGTGAGCCGAAGCATCGTGCCCATGAATCAGGAGCCACCTGTTGCCAACGAGGCGAGAACGATGTCGGGCACTATAATTTTCGCGCCGGGCAAATCTCAACCGGCGATTGGCTGTTCAGTCGAGGATTTCCGAAAGTGTTGTCTAAAATCAACAGCGTGGATTTGACGCCGGCCGCGCGCCGGTCGCCTTTCGCTGCACTGCGATGGCTGGTAGCGTGATCCGGCCCGCGCGATCGCACCAACAGGTCCCCGATGGAACAATTCAAGACCGCCCGTGACGCAGCCCATGCGTTGCGGCCGGACATGCCGGTCTACTGCTTTCGGCCCCAGGTGCTGCGGGCCGACGCGCTGACCTTCAAGTCCGCCTTTCCCGGCAAGACCGCCTATGCGGTCAAGACCAACGGCGAGGACATGGTGCTGCGCGAGTTGGCGAAGGCCGGGATCGACTGCTTCGACGTCGCCTCGCCGGCGGAATTCGCCGCCGCCCGCGCCGTCGCGCCGGATGCCGAGCTGTTCTACACCCACCCGGTCAAGGCCCAGTCCGACATCCGCCTGGCGCTCGAGACCTATCGAATCCGCATTCTCGCCGTCGACCACGAGGACGAGGTGGCGAAGATCCTGCGCACCGTGCGCGGCCTCGACCTCGACCCGGAGGAGATCACGCTGCTGGTGCGGCTCGCCTCGCGCGGCCACGCGGCCTACGAGCTGTCGAAGAAGTTCGGCGCGGCTCCCGGCCATGCGGCGGAGCTCGTCCAGCGAATCGCCGGCATCGGCTTTCGCGTCGGCCTCTGCTTCCATGTCGGCAGCCAGGTCGAGGATACCGACACCTATGAGCGGGCGCTGGCCTCGGCCGCCTGGGTCCGCTCGCGCTCGGGCGTGCCGATCGAGCTGCTCGACATCGGTGGCGGCTTCCCCGCGCCCTATGGCCACGACCCGCGGCGCAAGGCGCCTCCGCATCCCGATACCGGCGAACTGGTGGCCGAGGTTGTTCGCGAGGCTTCCGAGTGGGGCTTCGACGACGTGCCGATGGTTGCCGAGCCCGGCCGGGTGATCGCGGCGCGGAGCTTCTCGCTGATCGTCCGGGTGCTGCTGAAGAAGGGCAAGCGGCTCTACATCAACGACGGCATCTGGGCGTCGTTGTCGGATTCCTGGACCGGCAAGATCACGCTGCCGGCGCGACTGCTGCCCGATCCGGCGCGGCGCAAGCGCACCGGCGATCCCGCCAATGTCGTGCCGTTCAAGGTCTGCGGCGCGACCTGCGATTCCGTCGATATCCTTTCGCGGCCGTTCTTCCTGCCGGAGACGGTCAATACCGGCGACTGGATCGAGATCGGCCATATCGGCGCCTATTCGCTGGCGCTGAGGACCCGGTTCAACGGCTTCTATCCCGATACCTTCGTCGAGGTGACGACCCCGTTCGAGGCCGGCGGGCCGGCGGAAAGCTTCGCCTCCGTCGAGACCATGGCGGACTGACCGGTGAAGGGTCACGCCGACCTTCGCATGCAGAGTACGGGGCGCATCGCGGCGATCAGCGTCGGCGTCGGTATCGCCGTGCTCGGGCTGAAGATGATTGCCTGGCTGATCACCGGCAGCGTCGCGCTCTATTCGGATGCGCTGGAAAGCATCGTCAATGTCGCCGGCTCTGTCGCCGCCCTCGCGGCGATCGCCTACAGCGCCCGCCCGGCCGACGCCAACCACCCCTATGGCCACCACAAGGCCGAGTATCTTTCGGTCGTCCTCGAGGGCGTGCTGATCATCATCGCCGCGCTGTCGATCCTGCGCGAGGCGTATTTCTCCTTCCTCGATCCCCGCATGCTGGAAGCCCCGGTCGAGGGCCTGCTGGTCAATGCGCTCGCCTCGGCGATCAACGGCGCCTGGTGCTGGTTCCTGATCACCGAGGGGCGCAAGCGCCGGTCGCCGGCGCTGGTCGCCGACGGCCGTCACCTGCTCACAGACGTGTTCACCTCAATCGGGGTCCTCGCCGGCCTGATCCTGGCGGTGGCCACCGGCATTCCCTGGCTCGACCCGCTGCTCGCCGCACTGGTCGCGGTCAACATCCTGTGGTCGGGATGGCGGCTGATCCGCGAGTCGCTTGGCGGGTTGATGGACGAGGCGGTGCCGGCGCAGATGCTGGACGAGATCCGCAGCATCATCTCGGCCAACGCGGAGGGGGCCATCGAGGCCCATGACGTGCGCACCCGCAACGCCGGGCGGGCGATGTTCGTCGACTTCCACCTCGTCGTGCCGGGGACGATGGCGGTGTCTGAGTCCCACGCGATCTGCGACCGGATCGAAAAGGCGCTGAAGACCGAGGTTCCCGACGCGATGATCACCATCCATGTCGAGCCCGAGGACAAGGCCAAGCACCAGGGCGTCGTGGTTGTCTGAGGCAATCGGCGGAACCGCCTGTTTCAGCTGTGCGATCCGGTTCGCTGGCCCCGGTTTTTGACTCTTCCTTAACGATGGCGGCGGCATGGTCGCCCCATGCTCCGTCGTGTTGCGTATCTGACGGTGACCGCTGGTCTGTGCATACTTGTCAGCGGATGCGCCTTGAACTTCCTCGGCCCCGATCGTCAGAACTCCTGGCGCGAGCAGGCCGAGCGCGCATGCATGGTGCGCAAGCCGCAGTCCTATTTCGTCGCCCAGGTCAAATCGATCAACGACAAGGGCGCCTGCGGCATTGAGTATCCGCTCAAGGTCAAGGCGCTGGAGGACGGGACGATCGGCATCGGGCCGGACGCCACCCTCGGTTGCCCGATCATGACGGCGCTGGAGATCTGGATGCGTTACTCGGTCCAGCCGGCGGCCTTCGTCAATTTCGGCATGCCGATCGTCGAGATCCGGCAGATTTCCGCGTATAGCTGCCGCACCCGCAACAGCAAGAAAGGCGCCGAACTCTCCGAGCACGCCTTCGGCAATGCCCTGGATATCGCCGGCTTCAAGCTGGCCAACGGGCGATACATCTCGGTCAAGACCGACTGGAATGGCAGCGCCGACGAGCGGGCATTCCTGAGGGAAATCTTCTCAAGCGCCTGCAAGACCTTCAAGACGGTGCTCGGTCCCGGCGCCGCCTACCACGCCGATCATTTCCACGTCGATCTCGCCCGGCACGGCAAAGACGGCACGGCGACCTATTGCAAGCCGTCGCCGCCGATGACGCCGCCGGCCCGGCGACCCTTCATCGGCGCCAAATATGCCGCGATCCCAGGCCAGCCGCGCTATGGCCTGTCGGCCGCCTATACCGGTTCGATCAGCAAGTCGCCGGACCAGGTGACGATCAGCAGCCAGTTGCCGACCTACGACTCGTCGCCGTTCTTCCCGCAGAAGGAGGGGACGGAGCAGACAATCGAGCAACTCCTGCCCGACTCCATCGACGACCTGGCGGTCGGATCCATCGAGTAACGCGGACGGAAGGCGGACAGATCGCCGGCTACGATTTCCCGTAGCCGCCGCCAGTCGGTGTCGTCACGGTGATCGCGTCGCCCGGCGCCATGCGCGTCTGGGCGCAGCCCTCGAGCACGTCGACCGATCCGTCGGCGCGGCGGACGCGGGTCTCGCCAAGCGCGCCGGGCTGGCCGCCCTCCAGGCCGTGCGGCCTGACCTTGCGATGCGAGGACAGGATCGCGCAGTCCATCTCCTCGAGGAAACGAAGCGTTCGACGGGTGCCGTCGCCGGCCGACCACTTGCCCCGGCCGCCGGTACCGGCGCGGATGTGGAAATCCTCAAGCAGTACCGGGAAGCGGAATTCCAGGATCTCCGGGTCGGTCAGCCGGGAATTGGTCATGTGGGTATGGACCGCGTCGGCGCCATCGAAGCCGGGGCCGGCGGGGGCGCCCGAGCAGATCGTCTCGTAATACTGGACGCGGTCGTTGCCGAAGGTGAGGTTGTTCATCGTTCCCTGCGCCGCGGCCATCGCCTTCAGCGCGCCGAACAGGCAGTTGGTCACCTGCTGGCTGGTCTCGACATTGCCGGCGACGACGGCGGCGGGATAACGCGGCGACAGCATCGAGCCTTCGGGGATGACAATGCGCAGCGGCCTGAGACACCCGGCATTCATCGGGATCTTGTCGTCGACCATGACGCGGAAACAGTAGAGCACGGCAGCGCGGGTCACCGGTTCCGGCGCGTTGAAGTTGGTCTTCTGTTCGGCGCTGGTGCCGGTGAAATCGACAGTCGCCTCGCGCTTGTCACGGTCGACGGTGATCTTGACCCGGATCGTCGCGCCCTGGTCGGTCTCGACCGCGAATTCGGAGTCGCGCAGCGCGTCGATGACCCGGCGCACACTCTCGGCGGCGTTGTCCTGGACGTGGCCCATATAGGCCTGGACGACGTCGAGACCGTAGTGGTCGACGATGCGGCCGAGCTCGTGGACGCCGCGTTCGTTGGCGGCGATCTGCGCCTTCAGGTCGGCGACGTTCTGGGTGACGTTGCGGCAGGGCCACCGGTGACTGGTGAGGAGGTCGACCAGCTCCGCCTCGCGGAAGCGGCCGCGATCGACCAGCCGGAAGTTGTCGATCAGCACGCCTTCCTCTTCGACGGTGGTCGCCAGCGGCGTCATCGAGCCGGGGGCCGACCCGCCGACATCGGCATGATGGCCACGCGCGGCGACCCAGAAGAGGATCTTTTTTTGCTTCCCGGTCGCGCCTTCGGCGCTCTTCGGGTCTTCTTGTTTCCCGGTCGCGCCTTCGGCGCTCCTCGGGTCTTGTTGCTTCCCTGTCGTGCCTTCGGCACTCCTCGCCTCTTCCTGCTTCCCGATTGCGCCTTGTGCAGCGGATTCGAAGACCGGGGTGCAGACGGTGATGTCGGGCAGGTGGGTGCCGCCGTTATAGGGTGCGTTGAGCGCGAAGACGTCGCCGGGGTGAATGTCGCCTTCGTTCTGGCGGATGATCGTCTCGACCGAGCGGTCCATCGAGCCGAGATGGACCGGCATGTGCGGGGCGTTGGCGACCAGCCGGCCGTCGCCGTCGAAGACGGCGCAGGAGAAGTCGAGGCGCTCCTTGATGTTCACCGAATAGGCGGTGTTCTGCAGTGTCACGCCCATCTGCTCGGCGATCGACATGAACAGGTTGTTGAAGACCTCCAGCATCACCGGGTCGGCATCGGTGCCGATCGCCTGGCGCTTCGGCAGCGGGACGACGCGGGTCATGACGATGTGGTCGCGGGCCGTGACCTCGGCCTGCCAGCCGGGCTCGACGACGATGGTCTGGTGCGGCTCGATGACAAGCGCGGGGCCGGGGACCGCGTTGCCGCGCTTCAGGTTGGCGCGCAGCAGGATGTCGGCATCGTGCCAGGCGCCATGCGAATAGAAGCGCGTCCGTCCGGCGGCCTCCGGCGGCTCGGAGGATAACGGCTCCGGCGTCTCGTCGATATCGGCGCCGCCGCCGATCGCCTCGACCTCCAGCGACTCGACGATCAGCGGCTTGTCGTCGAAGGCGAAGCCGTATTGCGCGCGGTGGGCCATGCCGAAGGCTTCCGCGATCGCGGAAGCGGTCAGCAAGGGAACGGCCGCATCGCCGAACGGGCGTTCGAGCACGGTGATCGGCAGGGTTGTGTCGGTTCCGTCGTAGCGGATATGGGCGCGGGCGACGATGGTGATGGTCGCGGCCTCGACTCCCTGTTCGCGCAGTTCGCCGACCGCTTCCGCTTCCAGATCCCCGGCGACCGGGTCGAGTTCAGCCGTCGCGTCGAGCGGCTTCATCACGGCGCGGTTGCGGGTGGCGCGGATGTCGGCGAGGCCCATGCCATAGGCCGACAGCACGCCGGAATAGGGGTGGATCAGGACCGTGCGGATGCCCAGCGTATCGGCCACCATGCAGGCATGCTGGCCGCCGGCGCCGCCAAAGCAGTTCAGCACATAGTCGGTGACGTCATGGCCGCGCTGCACCGAAATGGTCTTGATGGCGTTGGCCATGTTCTCGACCGCGATGCGCAGGAAGCCGTCGGCGACCTCCTCGGCAGGCTGGCCGGTGCCGGCCTCAGCGGCCAGTGCGGCGAAATGCTCGGCGACGACGGCGGCGTCGAGCGGCTGGTCCTGCTTCTCCCCGAAGATGTGAGGGAAGTGTTCGGGCAGCAGCTTGCCGACCATCAGGTTGGCGTCGGTGACCGCCAGCGGGCCGCCGCGCCGGTAGCAGGCCGGGCCGGGCATCGCGCCGGCCGATTGCGGGCCGACCTGGTAGCGGCCCTGCTCGAATTTGAGGATCGAGCCGCCGCCGGCGGCGACGGTGTTGATCCGCATCATCGGCGCGCGCATGCGCACGCCGGCGACCTCGGTCTCGAAGGTCCGCTCATAGTCGCCGTCGAAATGCGAAACGTCGGTCGAGGTGCCGCCCATGTCGAAGCCGATCACCTTGCCGAAGCCGGCAAGGCGCGCCGTCTCTACCGCCGCGACCACGCCGCCGGCCGGTCCGGAGAGGATCGCGTCCTTGCCCTGGAACAGGCTGGCGTCGGTCAGTCCGCCG
Source organism: Bauldia litoralis (assembly GCF_900104485.1). Lineage (GTDB taxonomy): Bacteria > Pseudomonadota > Alphaproteobacteria > Rhizobiales > Kaistiaceae > Bauldia > Bauldia litoralis. Next base: position 56,696 of record NZ_FMXQ01000006.1, read on the forward strand.
GACGACTGCATGAACATCAGCCGCGGCACTTCCTCGTCGCGATCGGGAACCGGGTCGGTGACGGTGCGGGTGGTGGCGGGACTGCTCAGTTCATGCGCGACCTTGAGGACGTAGCGGCGCAGCAGCGGCGAGAGATAGGCGTCGACCACGGTGGTATCGCCGCGGCCGACCAGCTTGATCAGCGGCGACACCTCGTGGCTGGCCGAAACCTGCGGGAAGCCCATCCGCCGCGCCAGGCTGGCGACCTGGCGCTCGTGGTCGGGCCAGGCCCAGGCATGCATGAAGACAATGGCGACGGAGCGGATGCCGTCCTGCCATGCCGATTCGAGGTGGCGGCGAATCTCGCCGGTATCGGGTGTCTTCTCGACGGTGCCGTCGGCGCGGACTCGCTCGTTGATCTCCCGGACGCGCTCATAGAGCAGTTCCGGCTTGACGATCTTCCGGGCGAAGATGTCGCTGCGAGCCTGGTAGCCGATTTCCAGCGCATCGCGGAAGCCGCCGGTGATCAGCAGCAGGACCCGGTCACCCTTGCGTTCGAGCAGGGCGTTGGTGGCGACGGTGGTTCCCATCTTGACGGAGGCGATGGTCTCCGGCCTGATCGAGGCGCCATTGGTGAGTCCCATCAGCCGGCGGATGCCGGTGACGGCGGAATCGCGGAATTCCGAACGATATTCCGACAACAGCTTCGTGGAGGTCAGGCGTCCCTGCGGATCACGGCCGATGACATCGGTGAAGGTGCCGCCGCGGTCGATCCAGAAATCCCATTTTCCGGTTGAAGTCGTTTGCATTGAGATGGCAGTTCCCGTTCCAGGACGTCGGCTGAATATGCGATGAGGGGAGCGAGCGCCCGGTGAGGCGGGCAGGGGCCTAGGTTTTACAGGCTCCAAACGCTAACTTCCGCCGCAACCGGCGCTTTTGTCTGGTGGAGTAAGAAATGAAATTTGGGTCTATCATTGTCGCTCTTTTTGCCTGGATCGGCGCAGACAGTATGGCATTCGCCGCCTGCCAGGGGAGCACCATTCTCTATCAGGACAGCTTCGACAGGCTACAGCCAACCTGGGGTACCGAAACCGAATCGTTCAAGGTCGTTAACAGCCAGCTCGAGGTCCAGCCGCCGGCCGATACATACTACTGGTCAGCGAATTCCGCCAATCTGTACGACGACATCGACATGTGCGTCACCATGACCACCCTCGCCGAGGTCGATCCGCTCGAGTCGAAGGCCGGCCTGGTCTTCTGGTACGGCGACGCCAACAATTTCTACGTTTTTGAACTGGCGCCGAACGGCAAGGCCTCGGTCTGGCGCCGGCAGCGCGGCAAGTGGCTCGCCCAGGTCGAGTGGCGCGACGCGGAAAGCGCCAACCAGGGCGACGGTGCGATCAACGAGTTGCAGGTGACGACCATCGGCAGCAAGGCGACCTTCTACGTCAACGGCCAGAAGTTCGAGGAACTGGAGGGTTCGCCCCCCGAAAACGGCCAGCAGATCGGCATCTTCGCCGCCTCGCCGCCGACCGGCGTCGCTGGCTTCGGCTTCGACAACCTCGCGGTCACCAAGCCCTGACCGGAGCGGCGCGGGTTGACCGCACGGCAGCGTCGGCAAGGGCGCGTGCCAACCACGCATTGGAAGTGGCGAGAGCGCCGCGATGAGCATGTGGACCTGGATCGGCGAGGTCGCCGAAGGCGGGGCAGGGGCGGTCGGCGCGCTGTTCGACTGGGTCGGCAGCGTCTTTGCCAGCATCGGCGACACCGAAACCCGCCGGCAGGTCGCCTTCTCGGTTTCGCTGATCGCGCTGTCGGCCAAGATGGCCAAGGCCGACGGAGTCGTCACCTCGGACGAGGTCGCCGCCTTCCGCCGATTCTTTGTCATCCCGCCGACGGAGGAGCGGCATGTCGCCCGGCTCTTCGACCTCGCCAAGGGCGATGTCGCGGGCTTCGAGTCCTACGCCAACCGGATCGTCCGCCTGTTCGGCGATGAACGCCAGGCGCTTGAGGACGTGGTCGATGCGCTGTTCGCCATCGCCGGCGCCGACGGCCTGATTCACGAGGCCGAACTGGTCTATCTCGAGCGCGTCGCGCAGATCTTCGGCATCGACGACGCGGCTTTCGACAGGATCGCCGCCCGTCATCTGGTTCCCGAGGGCGGCGACCCTTACCGCATCCTCGGCGTCGAGCGGTCGATGACGCTCGCCGAGATCCGGACGCGCTACCGGTCGCTGGCCAGCGAGAACCATCCCGACGTCCTGCACGGTCGCGGCCTGCCGCCGGCGGCAGCCGCCCTGGCGCATGACCGGATGGCCGCCATCAACCGCGCCTTCGACCAGATCAGCCTGGAGCGCGGTTGATCAGTTTTTGTTGATTGTGACAAACGACAATGTCAACCTTTGCGCGATAAAGGCGGGAGGGTACCATGCCGTTCACGTTAATCGGGGGCTCATTTCATGTTGTCGGTTATTCGCCGGATGGGGATTCCATTCGGTTCGGGCCCGACAATCCTCACCTCCTCGATAGTCTGAGTGGACCTCCGGCGCGGCTCAACGGACGCGGACACGCCCAGTTGCGGATCGAGGCGATCGATGCCCTCGAAACTCATTACTCTCCGCCGAGCGGCGGCGGATCCTACAGCCAGCCCCTGGCTCTGGCGAACGAGGCAAGGGATGCCCTGCTGGATTTTCTCGGCATCACAGGGGTCGTCTGGGCCGATGGCCGGAACGTCGCCCTAGCCGCAGATGGCCCCGTCGAGGGCTATATTCTCGCGCGCGCCGTCGAAAAATACGGTCGGCCGATCGCTTTCGTTTTCGCGGGTTCGCCCCCTGAACCCGATGGCTCGTCGGTCAGGCTTGAGGTGCCGCGTCTGAGGCAATCTTTCAACTATCACGCGTTGGAGCGTGGCTTGGCCTATCCGACTTTCTATGAGGGATTGTTCCACGATCTTCGTGACGCGATGGCGAGTGCGGCGACCGACGCGAGGGCCAGCGGTCGTGGTCTGTATGCGTCCGATGCGACCAACAGCGGTGTCGATGTCGCGTCACTCAAGGCGATCACCGACGACGATCCGATCATGCCCAAGCTCTTTCGGCGGTTGGTCGAGCATGTCGCATTCTACGGCACGGTTGACGGCTTCAAGGCGAAAATGGAGCAATATGCCGAGCCGGTCTTTGATCTCGAGGAGCAGAATTTTACACACTTCGATTCATTCATCGATCAGGTGGGAACGACGGTGACGTTGACCCGTTTGCCGGAACTCCTAGTGTTTGACGCGATGCCGGAGCGGCCGGCAGAGACCTTCTCGATGTTAATGGGGGACGAGACGACCCACTTGGACTGAGTAAGTCCTTTGGCGGCTGATCAGGCGAGGCCGTGCGACAGCGCGAAGCCGACGAGGAAGCCGATAGCCGCGACGAGGCCGGCGGCGTCATGTGTCTCCTCGAAGGCCTCCGGGATCATCGTGTCGGCGATCATCGCCAGCAGCGCACCGGCGCCGGCCGCCTGCATGAGTGCCGTCGCCGTGGACGACAGGCCGGCAAAGACGAGGTAGCCGACCAGCGCCAGGATGCCGCTCAGCACCATCGTCACGGCCCACAGCCGGAACACCGCCGACACCTTGCGGCCGGCCGCCTTCATGCCAGCGCTCGACGACAGCGCCTCGGGAACATTGGACAGGAAGACTGCGACAAAGGTGGCGATCGCCACGCCCTCGCCGTCGATCAGGCTGAGGCCGATGACGATCGATTCCGGGATGTTGTCCATGATCGAACCGATGGCGATCGCCCGGGCGTTGGCCCCGTCCCGGCCGCGAGTCGAGCGCTTGCGATGGCGGGCGCCGGCGCGGGCGAGGGCGATCGAGACGACGGTGAACAACGCGGCCCCGCCGAGGAAACCACCAACCACCGGCAGCAGCCCGGCATGGCCGAAGGCCTCGTCCATCAGGTCGAAGGCGATGACCGAGATGAGGATGCCGCTGCCGAAGCCCATCACCAGCGCGACCGCCCGCCGCGGCAGGTTGGCATAGAGGCCGATCACGGCGCCGATCAGCAGGCCGCTGCCCGAGGCAAGCCCCCAGGCGAAGGCGAGGCCGGCGTCCCCGGCGTTCATCGCTGGCCTGCGGCTGGTGGTGTCACGGCGTCCCTTCGGCTATCCCGGACAAGCGAATCGGAAATGCGACAATGCTAGCGCCCGACACGATCGAACAGCACCCATCGCCGAACCATGGTCCGCGTCCGCGCGGAACGCCGGTCGATATCCTGTTGCTCCACTATACGGGGATGGAGACCGATGTCGGTGCGCTGTCATGGCTGTGCAACCCGGCCTCGCAGGTTTCCAGCCACTATTTCATCTTCGAGGATGGCCGGGTCGTCCAGCTCGTCGACGAGAGCCGGCGGGCCTGGCATGCCGGCCGGGGGAGCTGGGCCGGCGACACCGACATCAATTCGCGCTCGATCGGCATCGAGCTTGCCCATCCGGGCCATGAACACGGCTATCGCGCCTTCGCCGATCCGCAGATCGCCGCGCTGATCGCGCTCAGCACCGGCATCCTTTCCCGTCACCCGATCGCGCCGGCGCGGGTGCTCGCCCATTCCGACGTGGCGCCGGCCCGCAAGGAGGATCCCGGCGAGCTGTTTCCGTGGCAGCGATTGCACGCGGCAGGCATCGGTCATTGGGTGCCGCCGGCGCCGGTCGCCGCCGGGGCGGCATTCCGGCGGGGGGACCGGGGCGACGCAGTCGCCGACCTCCAGCATCGATTCAGGCAATACGGCTACGGCCTTGACGAAGACTCGGAATTCGGGCCGGAGACCGAGGCGGTGGTCGTTGCCTTCCAGCGTCATTTCCGCCCAGCGTGCTTCGACGGCGTCGCCGACGCCGCGACGTTGGCGACGCTCGACCGGCTGATCGCCGCCCTGCCTGGCGCGGTTCCTGCCGGGGCTTGACCCGCATCGGCCCGCGCGCCTATCTCAGCGCCGTCAGTTGGCTGGACGGCCGCTCCCGCACCGGTGGAAACGCCGCGGGAGAGGAAAGTCCGGGCTCCATGGAAACACGGTGCCGGGTAACGCCCGGCGGGGGGCGACCCCAGGGAAAGTGCCACAGAAAGCAAACCGCCCGGCCGGCTTCGGCCAGCCGGGTAAGGGTGAAAGGGTGGGGTAAGAGCCCACCGCGGGACCGGCGACGGGACCGGCATGGTAAACCCCACCGGGAGCAAAACCGAATAGGGACGACGCGAGGTTCGCCTCAGGCCCGTTTCCGGGCCAGTCGTCCGGGTAGGTTGCGTGAGGCGTCCGGCAACGGGCGCCCAAGATGAATGGTCGTCACGCGGCGGAAACGTCGCCGTACAGAACCCGGCTTACAGGCCAACTGGCATGATTGGGAGGCCGTCGTCCGACAAGGGCGGCGGCCTCACCCGTTTCGGGCGAGCCGGCGCACAGCTGGCGGTGTCCCGTCCCGAGCCACGCTCGGCGACGATCGGTGGGGCGACGATCCGCGACTCGCAAGGGATTCCCTGCCGCGGCGACCTCTGATTCAATGATTCCTTAAGACTAACAGTCGATGAATATTCTTCGAGAGAAGCAGCTGATCAGGCCCGGACTCCGTTGCCTCCCAGTCTGTCCCATGGTATCCCATGTTATCCCACGAGAGGGTCGGAGCGTTGCCACCATCGCGTTGCGCCAACGCCGAGTTGCAGTTCGCGTTTGGACGGCCGGTTTGGCGGCATCCGGTGATCGGCCGGCTCTCGGACGGGATCGCGCAGCGGGCGGCGCTGCGCGATGGCGCAGGCGAGGGGCATGGACGAGTTCGTTTCGACCTTCACGAACCGGCTGGACGCAAAGGGCAGGGTCTCGATCCCCGCGCCCTTTCGGGCGGTGCTGACGGTCGACGGCTTCGAGGGGCTCTATTGCTGTCCGACGCTCGACCGGCAGGCGATGGACGCGGGCGGCAACCACTTTCGCGACATCATCCGGGCCAGCCTCGCCAATTTCGAGCCCTTTTCGGAGGACCACGAATATCTGTCGACGACGCTGATCGGCGAGAGCGAGATCCTCAAATACGATCGCGAGGGGCGGGTGGTGCTGACCGATACGATCCGGGCCCATGCCGGGATCGACGACAAGGTCACCTTTGTCGGCCAGGGCTACAAGTTCCAGATCTGGGAGCCGGAGCGGTTCACCGCCTATCGCGAGGAAGCCAAGAACCGCCTGCGCGACCTGCGCAAGACTCTGGGCTCCGGTCCACGGCTGGCAGCGGGAGCGGCGGAATGATCGCGGCGCGCGGCAGCGACGATCATGGCGTCACCGGCGGAGCGGCCCCGCATGTCCCGGTCCTGATCGAGGAGGTCATCGAGCATCTTGCCCCGATGGCGGGCGAAACCTTCATCGATGGCACCTTCGGGGCCGGTGGCTATACCGGTCGCATCCTCGATACCGGCGCGTCGGTGATCGCCATCGACCGTGATCCGACCGCCCTTGAGGCCGGCCAATCGATGGTCGCGGCATCGGACGGGCGGCTCACCCTGGTCGAAGGCCGCTTCTCCGATCTCGATCAACTGGCTGCCGATCAAGGCCATGAAAAGGTCGATGGCGTCGTCCTCGATGTCGGCGTCTCGTCGATGCAGCTCGACCGGGCGGAGCGCGGCTTCTCCTTCCGCCAGGACGGTCCGCTCGACATGCGAATGGGCGGCGACGGACCGACGGCCAGCGATGTCGTCAACACCATGGAGCCGCGCGACCTTGCCCGGGTGATCGCGGTGCTCGGCGAGGAGCGCAAGGCGCGTCTGGTGGTCGCGGCGATCATGCGCGCCCGCGCCGATCGCGCCATCACGACGACCGGCGAGCTTGCCGAGATCGTCTCGCGCGCCATCGGGCGACAGAAATTCGGCGAGATCCACCCGGCGACCCGGACCTTCCAGGCGCTGCGCATCTTCGTCAATCGCGAGCTCGACGAACTGGCCGATGCGCTGGCGGCGTCCGAGCGGGTGCTGGCCGAAGGCGGGCGCCTCGTCGTCGTCGCCTTCCATTCGCTCGAGGACCGGATCGTCAAGCGTTTCCTGGCCGACCGTTCGGCGGAGCGCGCCGGCGGCTCGCGTCACATGCCGGAGGCGCAGCTTGAGCCCCCGACCTTCACTCTTCTGACCCGGGGCACGGTGTCGCCGGGCGAAGCCGAGGTCGATTCCAATCCCCGCGCCCGCTCGGCGCGGCTGAGGGCCGCGCGACGGACGGCGGCGCCGTCCCGCGCGCTCGACAAGACGGCGATCGGCGTTCCCGATCTGCCGTCCTTTTCCATCGGGAGACCATCATGAGGCGTATCTTCAATCTCGTGCTGCTCGGCATGATGATCGTGACGGCGGTTGTCACCTACGACCTGAAGCACTCCGCCGAGGAGGCGTCGAAGAAGGTCGCGCGGCTCCACGCCAACATCGCGGCGGAGCGGGAGGAAATCGCGCTTCTCAAGACTGAATGGAGCCTGCTGTCGCAGCCCGGCCGTCTCCAGTCGCTGATTGAGAAGTACCAGGATCACTTCCAGCTCGAGCCGTTCGTCACGTCGCAGGTCGCGACCCTCGACGAGATTCCCGTGCGCGAGGAGGATGCCGCCGAACCCACCACCGTGGCGGCGAGATAAGGCAGACATACGATGACCACCGTCGATCTCGCCAGCATGCCGTCGGAAGTCGCGCGTAGACACCACGACGACGCGCCCGTCCACAGGCCGAGGGTGGTGCGGCGGGCGTCGCGCGATACCCGCGACTCGATGCGGCCGCGCATCCGTCTGGCGATGATCGTCTTTTCGCTTGCCTTCCTGACGATCATCGGTCGGCTGGTCAGTCTTGGCATGATGGAACCGGTCCCCGGCAATTACGGCGTCAACCCCAACGACGCGATCGCCACCGGCCGGCCCGATATCATCGACCGCAACGGCGAGGTGCTGGCCGCCGACATCAAGACCGCCTCGGTCTATGGCGAGCCGCGCAACATCATCGATCCTGACGAGGCGGCGGAACTGCTGGTCACCGTGCTGCCCGATCTCAAGGTCGATGCGCTGCGCAAGCGGCTCAGCGGCAATGCCGGCTTCGCCTGGATCAAGCGGGAGATCACGCCGAAGCAGCGCCAGGCCATCCACTCCCTCGGCATCCCCGGCATCGGCTTCCTGACCGAGAACCGGCGCTTCTACACCGCCGGGCCGACCGCGGCGCATATCCTCGGTCTCGTCAATGTCGACAACCAGGGGATCGCCGGCGTCGAGAAATATGTCGACGACCAGTGGCTGGCCGACCTCCATGCGGCGGGCTTCGCGCGCGGCGAGGAACTCGATCCCGTCCAGTTGTCGATCGACATCAGCGTCCAGCACATCCTGCATGACGAACTGGCCCAGGCGATGGAGCGCTACAGCGCCATCGCCGCCTCCGGCATCATCCTCGACGCCCATACCGGCGAGGTGATGGCGATGGCATCGATACCGGACTTCGATCCCAACAATCCGGTCGACGCCAACAAGCCGGATCGCCTCAACCGGATCACCGCCGGCGTCTACGAGCTCGGGTCGATCTTCAAGAGCTTCACCTTCGCCATGGCGCTCGATTCGGGCGCGGTGACCATGAATGACCGAATCGATGCCACCAACGCGCTCCGCGTCGGCCGGTTCACGATCAACGATTTCCACGGCAAGCACCGGGTCCTCACGGTCCCGGAAGTCTTCATCTATTCCTCGAATATCGGTTCGGCGCGCATGGCGATGAAGGTCGGCCAGGAGGGGCAGCAGGCCTATCTCCGCAAGTTCGGCTTCTTCGACATTCCCAAGACGGACCTGCCCGAGGTCGCCGCGCCGATGATGCCGAAGAAGTGGTCCGACCTGACCATGATGACCATCGCCTTCGGCCACGGGCTGGCGGTAACGCCGCTCCAGGTCGCCATCGCCGACGCCGCGCTGGTCAACGGCGGCAAGCTGATTCCGCCGACTTTCCTCAAGCGCAGCCGGGCCGAGGCCGACAAGCTCGCGGTGCGGATGGTGAGCGAGGAAACCAGCCGCCACATGCGCGACCTGTTCGCCCTCAACGTCGAAAAGGGCTCCGGCCGCAAGGCCGCGGTGCCCGGCTATAACGTCGGCGGCAAGACCGGAACGGCGGAAAAGGCGGTTGCCGGCGGCTATTCGGCCAACAAGCGCCTCAATTCCTTTCTAGCGGCTTTTCCGATGGACGATCCACAATATGTCGTACTTGTCGTGCTTGACGAACCGAAACAGGCGAAAGATGGTGGCGGCGCCACCGCCGGGTGGAATGCCGCGCCGACCGTCGAGGCCGTCATCCGGCGTACGGCGGCGCTGCTCGGGGTCAAGCCGAGGACGATTCAGGACGGCGTCGTCCTGGTATCGAACTGACGGGGCCGTCAACGTAATCGCCAAACCGAAGCCAGCGCGGGATATGCTTCTCGGGGACCTTACCGCCAACGACCTGACGATCGACACGGGGACCGCTGCGATCGACATCACGGGGATCGCATCGGACAGCCGGGCCGTTGGCCGCGGCTTCCTGTTCGCAGCGCTACCCGGGTCGACGACCGATGGCGCGCGCTTTGTCGACATGGCCATCGCCGCCGGCGCCGTCGCCGTGCTGGCCGGAACCGGGGCGGACATCCCGTCGCTCCCGGGCGTCGCAGTCCTGCGTGCCGACGATCCGCGTCACATCCTTGCGCTGATGGCGTCGCGGCTGCATCCGCGCCAGCCCGACAAGCTGGTGGCGGTGACCGGCACCAGCGGCAAGACCTCCGTCGCCACCTTCGCCCGCGAGATTTTCGCCACCGCCGGCCACGAGGCCGCCAGTCTCGGCACGATCGGCATCGCCAGTCGCCGCTGGAGCACCTACGGACGCCTGACCACGCCCGACCCGATCGCCTTGCACGAGGCGCTCGACCGGCTGGCCGGGGAGGGCGTCACCCATGCCGCGCTGGAGGCGTCGAGCCACGGCCTCGACCAGCGCCGGCTCGACGGGATCAGGATCGCCGCCGCCGGCTTCACCAATCTCGGCCGCGATCACATGGACTACCATCCGACGGTCGCCGATTATCTCGCCGCCAAGCTGCGGCTGTTCACCGCAATCCTGCCGGCCGACGGCACGGCGGTGGTCGACATGGACGGCGCCCATGCGGTCGACGCCCTGGCGGCGGCTGAGGCCCGTGGCGCGCGGCTCATCCGCATCGGAAGGCAGGGCGCGGAAATCCGCATCACCGGCCTCGAGGCTTCGGGCTTCCGCCAGCGACTGCGCTTCGACGGATTCGGCAAGCCCTACGATGTCCTGCTGCCGCTCGCCGGTGCATTCCAGGCCTCGAACGCGCTGGTCGCGGCTGGCCTGGCGATCGGCGCCGGCATCGCGCCGGAGACCGCCTTCGGCGCGCTGGCCGGGCTGGAAGGCGCGACCGGACGGCTCGAACTTGCCGGCCGCAAGGCCAATGGCGCGCTGGTCTTCGTCGACTATGCCCACAAGCCGGATGCCATCGCCACGGTGCTCCAGGCGCTGCGGCCGATGACCGCCGGCCGCCTTGTCATCGTCTTCGGCGCGGGTGGCGACCGGGATCCGGGCAAACGGCGATTGATGGGCGAGGCGGCGTCGGCCCATGCCGATGTCGTCGTCGTCACCGACGACAATCCGCGCAGCGAAGCGCCGGCTTCGATCCGCAAGGCGATCCTCGAAGGGGCGCCGGGCGCGATCGAGATCGGTGACCGTGGCAAGGCGATCAGCGAAGCGATGGCCATGCTCGGCCCGGGCGACGTGCTGTGCGTTGCCGGCAAGGGCCACGAGACCGGCCAGATCGTCGGGGCGGAGGAGTTGCCCTTCTCCGACCACCAGGTCGTCCGCTCGGTGCTGGCTGCCGAGGAGGCGGCATGAGCGACTATCTCTGGACCTTCAACGAAATGGTCGAGGCGATGAACGGTCGTCCGGTCGGGTCGTTTCCGGCCGGCGTCACGGGCATCTCGATCGACAGCCGCACCGGTGCGCCGGGCGATGCGTTCTTCGCCATTCGTGGCGACACCTTCGACGGCCACAGCTTCGTGTCGATCGCGCTGGCCGCCGGGGCCAGCACGGCGGTGATTTCTGAGGCCAAGCTTGCCGCGCTCGGCCATGTCACCGGATCGCTGGTGGTGGTCGACGACGTGCTCGAAGGACTGGTCGCGCTCGGCCGGGCGTCGCGGGCGCGCAGCAGCGCGCAGATCGCGGCGATCACCGGCAGCGTCGGCAAGACCAGCACCAAGGCGATGCTCGCCGCGGCCCTTTCGGCCGGCGGCACGGTCCACGCGTCGCCCGCCTCCTTCAACAACCACTGGGGCGTGCCGCTGTCGCTGGCGCGCATGCCGCTCGCCACCGATTTCGGCGTCTTCGAGATCGGCATGAATCACGCCGGCGAGATCGCGCCGCTGGTCGGCATGGTCCGGCCGCATGTCGGCATCGTCACCACCATCGCGCCGGTCCATCTCGAATATTTCGACAGCGTCGAGGACATCGCCCGGGCCAAGGCGGAGATCTTCCTCGGCATCGAACCGGGCGGCGCGGCGATCCTCAACCGCGACAACCCGCATTTCGACCTGCTCGCCGCGCTGGCGCGCGAAGCCGGTGTCGAGCGGATCGTCGGCTTTGGCGAGCACCCGGATGCCAATGCGCGGCTCGAGGCGATGGACCTCAAGGCGGAGAGCTCCGGCATCCTGGCCACCATCTTCGGTCACGAAGTGACCTGCGAGATCGGCGCGCCGGGGCGTCATGTCATCCAGAACAGCCTCGCCGTGCTGGCGGCAGTCGAACTGATGGGCGGCGACCTCGACGCGGCGGCGCAGGCGCTCGGCCACCTCAGCGCGCCGAAGGGACGCGGATCGCGCCACATCCTCGACCTCGGCGGCGGCGGCGCGACCCTGATCGACGAGAGCTACAACGCCAATCCCGCCTCGATGCGCGCCGCGATCGCGCTGCTCGGCCAGGCGGCGCCCTCGGGCGGCCGTCGCATCGCCGTCCTTGGCGAGATGCTGGAACTCGGCGACGAGGCGGCGGCGATGCATGCCGATCTCGCCGAGCCGCTGGTCGAGGCCGGGGTCGAGGCGGTCTATCTCGCCGGGCCGATGATGGAAGCCTTGTGGGAGGCGCTGCCGGACTCCCGTCGCGGCGCCATCGCCGCGACATCGGCGGAACTCGAGCCGCTGGTCGCCGAGGCGCTCGGGCCCGGCGACGTGGTGATGGTCAAGGGGTCGAATGCCAGCCGGATGGGGCCGCTCGTCGAGTCCCTGAAGGCGCGCTTCGAAGCCGGGCCGACGGACGCCGGTGACCGGCAGGGACAGGAAATCGCCTGATGTTCTACTATCTGAGCCAGTTCGGCGATCAGGTCTCGGTCCTCAACGTCTTTCGCTACATCACCTTCCGCACCGGCGGCGCGACCTTCACCGCGCTGCTCTTCTCTTTCATGCTCGGGCCGGCGATCATCTCGGCGCTGCGCATCCGCCAGGGCAAGGGCCAGCCGATCCGCGCCGACGGGCCGCAGAACCACCTCGTCACCAAGATCGGCACCCCGACGATGGGCGGCCTGATGATCCTGTCCGGGCTGGTCGTCTCGACGCTGCTGTGGGCGGACCTTTCCAGCCCCTATGTCTGGATCGTCCTCTTCGTCACCCTCGGCTTCGGGCTGATCGGCCTTTACGACGACTACCTCAAGGTCACCCGCCAGACCCACAAGGGCTTTTCCGGCAAGGCGCGGCTGTCGATCGAATTCGCCATCGCGCTGATCGCCTGCTTCTTCGTCGCGCAGGTTGGCCAGGCGCCGCTATCGACCGAGCTGACCTTTCCCTTCTTCAAGGACGTCGTCCTCAATCTCGGCTGGTTCTTCGTTCCGGTTGCCGCCTTCGTCGTCGTCGGCGCCGGCAACGCGGTCAACCTGACCGACGGCCTCGACGGCCTCGCCATCGTCCCGGTGATGATCGCCGCGGCCAGCTTCGGCATCATCGCCTATCTCGCCGGCAACGCGGTCTTCGCCGACTACCTGCAGATTCATTTCACCCAGGGCACCGGCGAACTCGCCGTCATCTGCGGCACGGTGATCGGCGCCGGCCTCGGCTTCCTCTGGTACAATGCGCCGCCTGCGGCGATCTTCATGGGCGATACCGGCTCGCTGGCGCTCGGCGGCATGCTCGGCGCGGTCGCCGTCGCCACCAAGCACGAGATCGTGCTGGCCATCATCGGCGGCCTGTTCGTGCTCGAGGCGGTGTCGGTGATCATCCAGGTCGGCTCCTACAAGCTGACCGGCAAGCGCGTCTTCAGGATGGCGCCGATCCATCACCACTTCGAACACCTTGGCTGGACCGAGCCGCAGATCGTCATCCGCTTCTGGATCATCGCCGTGATGCTGGCGCTGATCGGCCTCGCCACCCTGAAGATCAGGTAGGCGCGATGATCCCGGCCACCAGCTTCAACGGCAGAAACGTCGCCCTGTTCGGCCTCGGTGGCAGCGGTCGGGCGACCGCGGCGTCGCTGGTTGCCGGCGGCGCCGTCGTGTCGGCCTGGGACGACAATGCCGAGGCGGTCGCGGCCGCGCAGGATTCCGGCATCCCCGTCGGCGACCTGAATACGGCCGACTGGAGCGCCTTCGATGCGCTGATCCTGGCGCCCGGCGTGCCGCTGACCCACCCGGTGCCGCACTGGACGGTGGCGAAGGCGGAACAGGCCGGCGTCGAGATCGTCGGCGACATCGAGATTTTCAGCCGCGAGCGCAAGCGCAGCGTGCCGATGTCGCCCTTCGTCGCAATCACCGGCACCAACGGCAAGTCGACGACGACCGCGTTGATCGGCCATCTGCTCAAGTCCGCCAGCCGCGACACCCAGATCGGCGGTAACATCGGCACACCGGTCCTGATGCTCGATCCGCCGCGCGTCGGCCGCTACCACGTCATCGAGGTATCGTCCTTCCAGCTCGACCTCGCGCCGGGCATCGCTCCGTCGATCGGCGTGCTGCTCAACGTGACGCCGGACCATCTCGACCGCCACGGAACGCTCGACCTTTACGCGGCGATCAAGGAGCGGCTGGTTGCCGCGTCCCGCATCGCCGTGGTCGCCGTCGACGACGGGATCACCCAGGCGGTCGCCGACCGGCTGGAGCAATCGGGACGGCGGGTGGTGCGGGTGTCGACCCGGCGGACGCTCGCCGACGGTGTCTATGTCGCCAACGGCACGGTCTTCGAGGCGGATAATGGCGCCTCGACCGAGATCGCCAGGCTCGGCGGCGTCGCGTCGCTGCGCGGCGACCACAACGCCCAGAACGCGGCGGTCGCCGTGGCGGTGGCGAAGAAGTTTGGACTGAGTGACGACGAGATCCGTCAGGGGCTGGCGACCTTCCGCGGCCTGCGCCACCGGATGGAGCAGGTCGGGCAGCGCGGCCGCGTCATCTTCGTCAACGATTCCAAGGCGACCAACGCCGATGCCGCGGCCAAGGCGCTGGCGAGTTTCGACCGCATCTACTGGATCGCCGGCGGGCGGGCCAAGGAAGGCGGCATCGAGAGCCTCGCCGGCTATTTCCCGCGCATCGCCAAGGCCTACCTGATTGGCGAGGCGGCGGACGATTTTGCCGGCACGCTAGGGGCCACGGTCCCCTTCGAGGTGTCGGGGACGCTAAGCGAGGCGATCGCCTCCGCGGCCAGCGACGCCGCGCTCGATGGAGCGCCCGAGGCGGTGGTGCTCCTGTCGCCGGCCTGTGCGTCCTACGACCAGTTCCCGAATTTCGAGCGGCGCGGCGACGCGTTCCGTTCGGCAGCGCTGGCGCTCGATGGCGTCCGCAACCGCGAGGAGGCAGCCTGATGGTAAGCCGAGCAGATCGATCCCCCTTCGCCGAGTGGTGGTGGACGGTAGACAGGTTCCTTCTCGTCGGGTTCGTCGCGCTGATGCTGGGCGGCGTCGTGCTCTCGCTGGCGGGCAGTCCGGCGGTCGCCGAACGCCTCGGCTTTGACAGCTTCCATTTCGTCAACCGACACCTCGCCTTCTTCGTGCCGGCGCTTCTGGTGATGCTGGGTACATCCTTCCTGACCCCGCGCCAGGCCCGTCGCGTGGCGATGGTGGCGCTGGTCATCTCGCTGCTCCTGATGCTGGCGGTTCTGCTGGTCGGCGTCGAGAACAACGGCTCGCGGCGCTGGATCAACATCTTCGGGCTGTCGCTGCAGCCGTCGGAATTCATGAAGCCGGCCTTCGTCGTCGTCGTTGCCTGGCTGTTTGCCGAGAACACCCGCCGGCCCGATATCCCGGGCAACCTGTTCGCCCTGATCCTCCTGATCATCGCGGTGGCGCTGCTGATCGCCGAGCCGGATTTCGGTCAGACCATGCTGGTCGCCGTCGCCTGGGGGGCGCTGTTCTTCATGGCCGGGATGCCATGGCTGTGGATCGCCGGCCTGTTCGCGGTGGCGATCGGCGGCATGGTGACCGCCTATACCGCGCTGCCCCATGTCGCGGCGCGCGTCGACCGCTTCCTGTCGCCTGAATCCGGCGATACCTTCCAGGTCGATACCGCCATGCAGGCGATCCTTGGCGGTGGCTGGCTGGGAATGGGACCGGGCGAGGGCACCGTCAAGCGCATCCTGCCGGACGCTCATACCGACTTCATCTTCGCCGTCGCGGCCGAGGAGTTCGGCATCGTCATCTGCGTCGGCCTCGTCGTCCTCTTCATGCTGGTGGTGCTGCGCGGCCTGTCCGACGCGATCCGCAAGGACGACGCCTTCACGCGGCTCGCCGCGGCGGGCCTCGTCGTTCTCTTCGGCGTCCAGTCGGTCATCAACATGGCGGTCAATCTCAGCCTGATGCCGGCCAAGGGCATGACCCTGCCATTCATCTCCTATGGCGGCTCGTCGATGATCGCCGTCGCCTTCGGCATGGGGCTGCTCTTGTCGCTGACCCGCCGGAGCGCCGAGATGCGTCCCTTCCCGCCGCGCATGAATGATCGGCGGATGCGGCCGAGCGCCGCCTGAGCCGGAAGCCAATGACCGGGGTCGTCCTCATCTGCGCCGGCGGGACCGGCGGACATCTGTTTCCTGCCGAGGCGCTGGCGCTCGAACTCGGGTCGCGTGGCTGGACGGTGCACCTGGCCACCGACCACCGGGTCGATTCCTACGCCCGCGACTTCCCGGCCGAGAAGATTCACATCATCCCGTCGGCGACGATCACCCGGGACCCGATTGCCGCGGCGCGCGCCATCGTCCAGCTCGGGCGCGGGCTCTTCGCCGCGCGGCGACTGATCAGGGATTTGAAGCCCGAGGTCGCGATCGGCTTCGGCGGGTATCCGACCCTGCCGCCGATGCTCGCCGCCACCTGGGCCAGGGTGCCGACCATCGTCCATGACGCCAATGCCGTACTCGGCCGGGCCAACACATTTCTCGCCAGGCGGGTCACCACCATCGCCACAGCCTTCGACACCGTGAAGGGCGCCGAGGGCTTCGCCGACCGGGCGGTCGAGACCGGCAATCCGGTCCGCGCCGCGGTCCTGGAAGCGGCGAAGACCCCATATCCGGCCCGCACCGCCGACGCACCGTTTCGCCTGCTCGCCTTCGGCGGCAGCCAGGGCGCGCGCTTCCTGTCCGATCTGGTGCCGGCGGCGGCGGCCAGACTGTCTCCGGACACGCGTGGCCGGCTGGTGGTCACGCAGCAGTGCCGGCCGGAGGATCTCGACCGCGTGGCGAAGGCCTACGGCGAGATTGGCGTCGCGGCGGAGCTCGAGTCCTTCTTCGGCGACATGCCGGCCCGTATCGCCGCGAGCCATCTCGTGGTATCGCGCTCCGGCGCGTCGACCGTCGCCGAGCTGGCGGTGATCGGCCGGCCGGCGATCATGGTGCCGCTGCCCCATGCGCTCGACCAGGATCAGAAGGCCAATGCGGCCATCCTCGAGCAGGCGGGCGGCGGATGGATGGTGGCGCAGGCCGACCTCACGCCGGAGCGTCTGGCGGGTGAACTCGAAGCGCTGATCGCCGATCCCGCCCGGCTGTCGGCCGCGGCGGACGCGGCGCGCGGTGTCGGGCGACCGAACGCGGTCGAGAACCTCGCCGATCTCGTCGAGACGGTTGCAACGGAAAAGCGTGTGAACGGGAAGGCCATTTCATGAAGATGTCGCTCGATATCGGTCCGGTCCATTTTGTCGGCATCGGCGGCATCGGCATGAGCGGGATTGCCGAGGTGATGGTCAATCTCGGTTACACGGTCCAGGGCTCGGATGTCGCCGAGAACGCCAATGTCGTGCGCCTTCGCGAGAAGGGCGTCACCGTCGCCATCGGCCATGACGCCGCCAATCTCGGCGCGGCCCAGGTCGTCGTCGTTTCCTCCGCGATCCGGCGCGACAATCCCGAACTGAGGGCGGCCCGCGAGCGCCTCCTGCCGGTGGTGCGCCGGGCCGAGATGCTGGGCGAACTGATGCGCCTCAAGCAGGCGATCGCCATCGCCGGCACCCATGGCAAGACGACCACCACCTCGATGGTCGCCGCGCTACTCGATGCCGGCGGCTTCGACCCGACGGTGATCAACGGCGGCATCATCAACGCCTATGGCACCAATGCGCGGATGGGCGACAGCGACTGGATGGTGGTCGAGGCCGATGAGTCCGACGGCACCTTCGTCAAGCTGCCGATCGACGTGGCGCTGGTCACCAACATCGACCCCGAGCATCTCGATCATTACGGCAACTTCGACAAGATCCGCGAAGCCTTCCATCACTTCATCGAGAATGTGCCCTTTTACGGCTTCGCCGTGATGTGCATCGATCATCCGGAAGTGCAGGCGCTGATCGGCCAGATCGAGGACCGGCGGATCATCACCTATGGCATGAGCCCGCAGGCCGATGTCCGCTGCGTCGACATCCGGGTCGAGAACCGGACGACCATGTTCACCGCCGTCATCCGCGATCGCCAGCACGGCGAGGCGACGACCATCGACAGCCTGACGCTGTCGATCCCGGGCGAACACAACGTCCAGAATGCGACGGGCGCCATCGCCGTCGCCCATCATCTCGGAATCCCCGACAGCGCCATCCGCGCCGGCCTGTCCGGCTTTGGCGGCGTCAAGCGCCGCTTCACCCGGACCGGCGACTGGAACGGCGTCGACGTCTTCGACGACTATGCCCACCATCCAGTCGAGATATCCGCCGTGCTCAAGGCGGCGCGGTCGGTGACGCCCGGCCATGTCATCGCCGTCGTCCAGCCGCACCGCTACTCCCGGCTCCGCGATCTCTTCGACGGCTTCTGCTCCTGCTTCAACGATGCCGATACGGTCGTCGTCGCGCCGGTCTATCCGGCCGGCGAGGCGCCGATCGAGGGGATCAGCGGCGATGCGCTGGTCGAGGGCCTGAAGACCCGCGGCCATCGCGACGCGCGCTCCATCAACGACCGCGACGAACTCGCCGCGGCGATCGCCGGTGTGGCCCGCCCCGGCGACACGGTTATCTGCCTCGGCGCCGGTTCGATCAGCCAATGGGCCCAGGCCCTGCCGGGCGAACTGGCGAAGCTCGGCGGCTAGGCCGTGGCGCTGATCGACGGCCTCAGGCTTGAAGGCATCCGTGGCCGGGTGACCGCCGACGCGGCGCTGGCGCCCTTCACGTGGTTTCGGGTCGGCGGGCCGGCGGAGGTGTTGTTCCAGCCGGCCGATGCCGACGACCTCGCTCTCTTTCTTCAGCAATTGAATCCGGAAATCCCCGTAACCGTCATCGGCGTCGGGTCAAATCTGCTCGTGCGGGATGGTGGTGTCGCCGGTGTCGTCGTCCGCCTGACGGCAAAGGGCTTCGGTCATACGGTGCGCGAGGCGGGCAACCGCGTCCGGGCCGGCACGGCGCTGCCCGACAAGCGGCTCGCCGCCTTCACCCGCGACGAGGGGCTTGGCGGTTTCGCCTTCTTCCACGGGATTCCGGGCACCGTCGGCGGCGCCTTGCGGATGAATGCCGGGGCCAACGGTGTCGAGACCCGCGAACGGCTGGTCGAGGCGCATGCGGTCGACCGGGCAGGGCGGCGCCATGTCCTGTCGAATGCCGACATGGGCTACACCTATCGGCATTCAGCGGCTCCAGAAGACCTGATCTTCACGGAGGGGGTTTTCGAAGGAGAACCGGCCGATCCCGGCGCGATCCAGGCGGCGATGGACGAGGTCGAGGCGCACCGCGAGGCGGCGCAGCCGATCCGCGACAAGACCGGTGGTTCGACCTTCACCAACCCGCCGGAAAACAAGGCCTGGCAACTGGTTGACGCCGCGGGCTGCCGGGGTCTGCGGATCGGTGGGGCGATGGTGTCGGAGAAGCATTGCAACTTCCTGATCAACACTGGCGACGCCACCGGCCACGACCTCGAAACGCTGGGTGAGACGGTGCGGGCGCGGGTGCTGGATACCTCGGGCGTGCGGCTGGATTGGGAGATACGCCGGGTGGGACGCTTCGCGACGGAGGCGTCCGTCGAGCCGTTTCTCGGGAAGGGCTAGCGCCCAAGACTTGGCAGGCGACCTCCAAGGGTATATATCTACCCGAGCCAAGCTACATGGGTACCCAAATGGGCATTAACATCAAGAATCCGGAAACAGTTCGGCTGATCAGCGAACTCGCTGAATTGACGGGCGAGGGGAAGACGGAAGCCGTGACCGCTGCGGTGAAGGAGCGGATAGAAAGCCTTCGCAAAGCGAAGGGACGTGGTCGCTACGAGAAAATGATGGCGATCGCAGCGGAAATGGCGCCGCGCTTCAAACCGCCCTACGACACAATCGAACATGGCGACCTTCTGTATGACGAGAAGACGGGCTTGCCGAAATGATCGTCGAGACTTCGGCGGTCGTTGCGATCGTTCGAAATGAGCCGGAGCGGGCGGAGTTTCTTGCTGCTCTGGATCGCGATGAGGTCAACTATCTCTCCGCGGCGTCTCTCCTCGAAGCTGCCATCGTAATTGACGGCAGTCGGGATCCTGTACTCAGCCGGGGCCTCGATACCTTTCTTGCGGCGGCCGCCATCCACATCGAACCCGTCACCGAGCGCCAGGCGCGGATTGCTCGCGAGGCGTATCGGGATTTTGGCAAGGGGAGCGGGCATGCGGCCGGGCTCAACTTCGGCGACTGTTTTGCCTATGCGCTGGCCAAGGACCGTGGTGAGCCGCTGCTCTACAAGGGTGGCGATTTCTCGAAGACCGACGTGCGGGCCGCTGCCGGCTGAGGCGGACGGCAGGCGGTGTGGTTTTTGGGTCCCGTCGCGCAGCTAAATCGCGTCCCGGCGCCGCCCGGCCAAAAAAAGTTAACGGTTTCTGCCGTGGTTAACGTTTCTTAACGAATTTGGACCGCACTCTCGTCAAATCCGCCACGAATCGGCGGAGGAGGACGGGAATGACGACGCATGTTGCGGTATTGATGGGAGGTTGGTCGGCCGAAAGGCCGGTCTCGCTCTCGTCTGGAAAGGCCTGCGCCGACGCGCTGGAAGCCGGCGGCTTCCGGGTGACGCGCGTCGATGTCGACCGCGACATCGCCAAGGTCCTGGCCGACCTCAGGCCGGACGTCGTCTTCAATGCGCTGCATGGCCCGTTCGGCGAGGACGGCTGCATCCAGGGCATTCTCGAGATCCTGGCGATTCCCTATACCCATTCCGGCGTGCTGGCCTCGGCACTGGCGATGAACAAGCCGAAGGCCAACCACGTCCTGCGGGCGGCCGGGGTTCCGGTTTCCGAATCCGTGCTCGCTCATCGCCTCGACGCGGCCAAGGCGCATGTCATTGCGCCGCCCTATGTGATCAAGCCGCCGAACGAGGGATCGAGCTTCGGCGTCCTGATCGTCAAGGAAGATTCGATTCACCCGCCGCAGGAGCTTTATTCGGAGGATTGGGCCTTCGGCGACGTGGTCATGGTCGAGCGTTATGTCGGCGGACGCGAGCTGACTTGCGGCGTTCGTGGTAACGAAGCGCTCGATGTGATTGATATCGTTACGGAAGATCGGTTTTACGACTACAGCGCCAAATATGACGTGGGCGGATCAAAACACGTCCTTCCGGCTGAACTTTTACCAGATGTTTACCAAAATATACGGATGTTGGCGGTTAGGGCCCATCAGGCTTTGGGCTGCCGTGGCGTCAGTCGGGCGGACTTCCGATACGACGACCGCCCCGGGGGGACGGGGGAACTCATCTGCCTCGAGGTCAACACGCAGCCAGGCATGACGGCAACCTCGCTGGTTCCCGAAATGGCCGCCTACGCGGGCATGAACTTCGAGAGCCTGGTTCGTTGGATGGTGGAGGACGCGTCTTGCAGTCGGTGAAGCCGGAGATTGATGGGGAAACGGGTGACTGGCCGGCTGGCACGCGGCCGTCCCGTCGCATCGTGCTTCCGCGCTTCCTCCGCCGGCCGGCGCGCATCCTGTCGCGCCTCGACCTGCGCATGCCGGGGCATGTCGGCACCAAGAGCCTCGCTCTCTTTTTCGCTGCGACCGCCGTCACCGGCATGCTGGCCGGCGGCCATACGATGACTGTCGTCTCGGCCTTCACCGCCTGGTCCGGGCTGGCGATCGACGAGGTCGAGATCAGCGGCCAGAGCGAAACCTCCGAGATCGATGTCCTCGAAGCGATGGCAATGGGGGAATATCCCTCGATCGTCACCTTCGATGCGATCACCGCGCGCGAACGGGTCGAGAAACTGCCCTGGGTCAAGCGGGTGACGATCCGCAAGCTCTATCCCGACACGCTGCAGGTCGCGATCAGCGAGCGCCAGCCCTTCGCCATCTGGCAGCATGACGGCGCGGTGGTGCTGATCACCAAGGACGGCAAGGTCATCTCCGACCATGTCGACGCGCGCTACAAGAACCTGCCAATGGTCGTCGGCGTCGACGCCGACAAGCGGGCGGACGAATTCGTCACGCTGCTCAAGGAATTCCCGACCTTCGCCCCGCGCGTGACCGCCGGAGTCCTTGTCAGCGGCCGGCGCTGGAACGTCGTGCTGCGCAACGGCGTCGAGATCATGCTTCCCGAGGAGGATCCCGCCTCGGCGCTGATCCAGGCCGTCGCGCTCGACGACGGGCACGGCATCCTTTCCCGCGAGATCGCCGCGGTCGACCTGCGGCTGCCCAGCCGCCTCGTCTTCCGGCTGACCGAGAAGGGCTATGAGGCGCGCGAGGCGCTGCTCAAGGCCCGCAAGAAAAACGGATCGAACACCTGATGAAGATGTTCGGCCAACCCGACCAGAAGCGCGCCATCGTCCGGCGTCCGACGATCGTCTCGATCCTCGACATCGGGTCGAGCAAGATCTGCTGCCTGATCGCCCGGCTGAAGCCGCTGGAGGAAGGGGAGAGCGCGGAGGCCCTGCGCGGACGCACCCATTCGATCGAGGTGATCGGCATCGGCCACCAGCGGTCGCGCGGCATCAAGTCCGGTGTCGTCGTCAATCTCGACGCGGCCGAGCAGGCGATCCGCCTCGCGGTTGACGCGGCAGAGCGGCAGGCCGGCATCACGGTCGACTCGCTGATCGTCAACATTTCCGCCGGGCGCCTCGGCAGCGAAACCTATTCGGCCAGCGTCGCGCTGTCCGGCAAGGCGGTCGAGGAAGTCGATATCGGACGGGTGCTCGCCGCCGGACGGCGCCACTCCGTCAGCGACGGCCGGTCGGTCGTCCATGCCATGCCGATCGGCTATTCGCTCGACGCCAATGGCGGCATCGCCGATCCCCGCGGGATGGTCGGCGAACGCCTCGGCGTCGACATGCACATGGTCACCGGCGACGCCCAGCCGCTGAGGAATATCGAGCTGTGCATCAACCGCTGCCACCTGTCGGTGGAGCGGCTGGTCGCGACGCCTTATGCCAGCGGCCTTTCAGTCCTTGTCGACGACGAGTCGGAGCTTGGCTGCGCCAGCGTCGATTTCGGCGGTGGCACGACGACCATCGCGGTCTTCAGCAAGGGCGAGTTCGTCCATGTCGATGCGATCGCCATCGGCGGCCAGCACATCACCACCGATATCGCCCGCGGGCTGTCGACCCGGCTGGATGTCGCCGAGCGTCTGAAGACGGTCTATGGCAGCGCGCTGCCGAGCCCGGCCGACGAGCGCGAGATCATTTCCGTGCCGACCATCGGCGACGACGAGAACGAGCCGGCCAACCAGATTCCGCGCTCGGCGCTGACCCGCATCATCCGTCCGCGGGTTGAAGAAATCCTCGAACTGGTGCGCGACCGGCTGAACGAGTCGGGATACGCCGCCCTGGTCGGTCGCCGCATGGTGCTGACCGGTGGCGCCAGCCAGCTCACCGGCCTTGTCGAATCGGCGCGCCGGGTGCTGGCGCGCAACGTGAGGCTCGGCCGTCCGCTCGGGATCGCCGGTCTGCCGGAAGTCGCAAAGGGACCGGCATTCTCCACCGCAGTCGGGCTGATCATCTACCCGCAGGTGGCGACGATGGAACAGTGCGAAGGGGGCAGCGACAGGCCCTTCGCGATGACGGGAACCGGGGGCTACCTGGCAAGGGTAGGGCACTGGTTCAGGGAAAGCTTCTAGACGCCGTTTCGACGGTGTCCGGCAACCGCGGCGGCGGTTCCGTACTGGGTAACTTGAGGCCGGAGCTACGCAAGCGGCCATAGGGGTCACAACGAGGGTGTCATGACGATCAATCTGCAAATGCCGGATATCAAGGAACTCAGGCCTAAGATCACCGTGTTCGGCGTCGGTGGCGCCGGCGGCAACGCGGTCAACAACATGATCCGCTCCGGGCTGATTGGCTGCGAGTTCGTCGTCGCCAATACCGACAGCCAGGCACTCTCGTCCTCGGCCGCCGAACGGGTCATCCAGATGGGTGTCGCGGTGACCGAGGGTCTCGGCGCCGGATCGCAGCCCGAAGTCGGCCGCGCGGCCGCCGAAGAGGCCATCGCCGAAATCGGCGATCACCTGACCGGCTCGCACATGGTCTTCGTCACCGCCGGCATGGGCGGCGGCACCGGGACGGGAGCCGCGCCGATCATCGCCCGCGCCGCCCGCGACCAGGGAATACTGACTGTTGGTGTGGTCACCAAGCCCTTCCAATTCGAAGGTGCCCGCCGCATGCGCATTGCCGACCAGGGCATTCTCGACCTGCAGGCCTGCGTCGATACGCTGATCGTCATCCCGAACCAGAACCTGTTCCGGATCGCCAACGAGAAGACCACCTTCGCCGACGCCTTCGCGATGGCCGACCAGGTGCTCTATTCCGGCGTTGCCTGCATCACCGACCTGATGGTCAAGGAAGGCCTGATCAATCTCGACTTCGCCGACGTCCGCTCGGTGATGCGCGAGATGGGCAAGGCGATGATGGGCACCGGCGAGGCCTCCGGCGACAAGCGCGCCATCCAGGCGGCCGAGGCGGCGATCGCCAATCCGCTGCTCGACGAAACCTCGATGAAGGGCGCCAACGGCCTGCTGATCTCGATCACCGGCGGCAAGGACCTCACCCTGTTCGAGGTCGATGAGGCGGCGACCCGCATCCGCGAGGAAGTCGATCCCGACGCCAACATCATCCTCGGCGCCACCTTCGAGGAATCGCTCGAGGGCATCATCCGGGTTTCGGTGGTCGCGACCGGCATCGACAGTTCGGCCCGCGAGGACTCGACCCCGACCGAGACCCGCATGGCGGAACTCAACAACCGCCTGCGCACGGTCACCCAGCCGTCGGCCCCGAGGCCGGCGCCGGAGACCATTCCGGCCCGACCGGCGGCGATCGCCACGGCGACTGCCGCGGTCGCCGCCGCCATCGACCCGATGGCGCAGCCTGCCGCCGAGATGCATGAGGAACAGGCCCCGGCGGCGATCGCCGAACGGCCGGCGCCGACTGCCGCCAGCCACGATGGCGGCATCACCATCGCCCCCTACAAGCCGGCGGCGACCCAGTATGACGAGGGCGACTTCGATGCCGAATCCGAGCCGCGGCTCGAGGAAGCGGACGAAGAGCACCACGTCGACGACGCGCCCTTCATCCCGCCGGAGGCCGAAGCGCCGCCGGTCCGCATGCCGCGGGTCCAGGACTTTCCGCCGGTCGCGCGGCGCCAGATCGAGGCCCATCAGGCGGGCGGCGCGGCACAGGAGGAGGATCGCGGTCCGCTCAGCCTCCTGAAGCGTCTCGCCCATGTCGGCCTCGGCCGGCGCGAGGACGAGGCGGCGCCCGCGCAACGCCCGCAGGGACAGCGTCCCCCGGTGCAGCGCCCGGTCGCCGCGAATCAGGCACAGCCGCGCCAGGCGCCACAGCCGACCCAACAGCCTGCACCGCAGCAGCGCGCGCCGCAGCAGCAGCCCCAGCGCCAGGCGCCGCCGCCGCCTCCCGGCAGCGACTACGCCAAGCGCCCGCCGGCGCCGCGTGCTCCGGGCATGGAGCAGCAGTATCGGCCGCGCCAGCAGGAACTCGACCCGCATGGCCGGCAGATGCCGCAGGACCACCGCGGGACGGATGACGAACTGGAGATTCCGGCGTTTCTGCGCCGCCAGGCGAACTGATACAGAAGCGACTTCACGGCCCGGTTCCGCCAACGCGGAGCCGGGCCGTAACGCATTGGAGAGTCGAGGAAAAGGCGAGGCGGTCAGGAGCAGTCAAGGGCGTTACATTGTGTAACCAAGCGTGATTTTCCCTTCCCTCCCACCGCAGATATTGTTCGAGTCGAGGACGGGCTGGGGGACATGACACCCGGTGCCGCAATCGAGCCGCGAAAGCGGCGGGGCGAGACTAAGGGGCGGGTGCCAGTATGGCGAAACGGCGTAACGGGGCACAGACGACACTGAAAGGTCGTGTGACTTTATCTGGTGTCGGTGTTCACAGCGGCAAGGAGGTTTCGATCACCTTGCATCCGGCCGAGGCCAACAGCGGCATCTCTTTCTACCGGACCAACCTTGATGACGGCCGCGATTGCGAAATCCCGGCCGATTTTCGTTATGTCGACGCGACCGACCTGTGCACCTCGATCGGCACCACCGACGGTTCGGTGGCGACGATCGAACATCTGATGGCGACCTTCCGGGCGCTGGATGTCGACAATTGCATGGTCGAGATCGACGGCGCCGAAGTGCCGGTGATGGACGGCAGCGCCGATGCCTTTATCGATGCGATCGACCAGGTCGGCATCGAGACCCTTTCGGCCCCGCGCCGCTATATCAAGATCAACAAGCCGATCCGCGTCGAAGTCGGCAAGAGCGTTTGCGAATTCACGCCTTATGACGGCCAGCGGATCGAGGTCGAGATCGACTTCGCCAATCCCCTCGTCGGCAAGCAGGCCTACGCCTTCGACGTCTGCGGCGAGACCTTCCGCAAGGAAATCGGCCGCGCCCGCACCTTCGGCTTCTACGCCGACGTGAAGACCCTCTGGGCACGCGGTTTCGCCCTCGGCGCCTCGCTCGACAACGCGATCGTCATCGGCGAGGACAAGGTGATGAACCCGGAAGGCCTGCGTTATGAGGACGAGTTCGTTCGTCACAAAGCCCTCGACGCCATCGGCGACCTGGCGCTTGCCGGCGCGCCGATCCTCGGCTGCTACCGCTCGCATCGCGGTGGCCACAAGCTCAACCACATGGCTCTCGAGGCGCTTCTCGCCGACCGTGACGCCTGGAGCTACGTCGAAATGCCGGTCCGTCGCGAGACCGGCCATGCCGATCTGCAGGCCGGTGTTGCCGCCGCGGCCTTCGGTCCCGACGTTTCCTGAGCCGATATCGGCGGTTTAAGACCGCCGTGTCCGCTGTTTTGCCACAAAGAAAAGCGAAGTCCTTGCGAGCCATGAATTGGCGCGCGGTCCTTGTTGGAGTAAACAGGCCGTTCGCTGCCGCGGGACCAGAAAAGGGCGATTCGGCACCAAGCCGGTTTGATCGGGGGATGACAGTTACCTCACCAGTTCCAGCCATGCGCTCGCGCCGTCTGCGGATGGCGGCGGTCTGGGTCGCCATCATCGGCGGACCAGTGCTGCTGTCGGCCTGCCAGCATTCTGTCGAGGGCACCGCGGCGGCCTATGAGGACGAGCAGCCGGCCGGTTCGCTCTATAATCGCGGCCTCGGTTACATGAATGCCGGCAAATACGGCGACGCGATCAAGAGCTTCAACGAGGTCGACCGCCAGCACCCCTATACCGAGTGGGCGCGCAAATCGATGGTGATGTCGGCCTTCGCCAGCTATCGCAGCGGCGATTTCGACACCGCGGTCCAGGCCTGTAACCGCTACCTGACGCTCTATCCGGGCAGCAGTGAAGCGGCCTATGCGCAGTATATCCTCGGCCAGTCCTATTTCGCCCAGGTCAAGGACGTCACCCGCGACCAGGCGGCGACCCGCCGGGCGCTCGCGGCGATGGAAGAGATCACGGTCCGCTACCCGGATTCGGAATATGCGGCGGACGCCCGCAAGAAGGTCATCGCCACCCGCGACCAGCTCGCCGGCAAGGAGATGCAGGTCGGCCGCTACTATCTCGAGCGCCGGGAATATGTCGCCGCCGTCAACCGGTTCGACTCGGTCGTGACCGAATATCCCGAGACCCGGCATGTCGAGGAGGCGCTCGAACGCCTCGTCGAGGCCAATCTCGCCCTCGGTCTCGTCCGCGAGGCCCAGACCGCGGCTGCCGTGCTCGGCCACAACTTCCCGAACAGCCAGTGGTACAAGGACGCGTATCAGCTGCTTCAGAAGAAGGGGATCTCGCCGCAGGATAACGGCGGCGCGATCAGCGAAGCGGCGATCGTCGGAACCAGTTAGGCTGGTCGAGCCATGCTCGTCGCCCTCTCGATCCGCGATATCGTTCTGATCGACAGGCTGTCGATAGACTTCACCAAAGGCATGACCGTGCTCACCGGCGAGACCGGCGCGGGCAAGTCGATCCTGCTCGATTCGCTGTCGCTAGCGCTTGGCGGCCGGGGTGACAGTGCCCTGGTCCGCCAGGGTGCCGAGCAGGGCGATGTCACCGCCGTCTTCGAGCCGGGCGCCGATCATCCGGTCTGGGCGGTTCTCGACGAGAGCGCCATCGAGGCCGAGGGGACGCTGATTCTCCGCCGCATCCAGAGCGGCGACGGCCGCAGCCGCGCCTTCGTCAATGACAGCCCGGTCTCCGTCACGCTGCTGCGCCGGATCGGCGCGACGCTGGTCGAGATCCACGGCCAGCATGACGACCGGGCGCTGGTCGACCCCGCCGTTCATCGCGCCCTGCTCGACGCCTTCGGCCGGCTGGATGCCGAGGCCGCCGCGGTGGCCGACAACTGCCGGACCTTGCGCAAGGCGGAGACAGCGTCGGCGGCGCTGCGCGCCCGGATCGAGGCGGCGCGGACCGAAGCCGATTACCTGCGGTCTTCCGTCGACGAGTTGACGACGCTGGCGCCCCAGCCGGACGAGGAGGAGGCGCTTGCCGATCGCCGCCAGCACCTGATGCGGGCGGAACGATTCGCCGGCGATATCGCCGAGGCGCATGACACCATCGCCGGCTCGACCAGCCCGGTGCCGACGCTGGCGAGCCTTGTGCGGCGGCTGGAGCGCAAGGCGCCGGAGGCCGGCGGGCTGCTCGACGAGCCGGTGGCGGCGCTCGACCGGGCGCTCAACGCGCTGGAGGAAGCCGCCATGGCGCTGGAGCGTGCGTCAGCCGCGGCGGATGCCGATCCGCACGAGCTCGAACGCACCGAGGAGCGTCTCTTCGCACTGCGCGCCGCCGGGCGGAAATACAACCTGCCGGTCGCCGAGCTGCCGGCCCTGGCCGAGGAGATGGCGGCGACGCTGGCGGCGCTCGATTCGGGCGAGGAGGAACTCGGCGGTCTCGACAAGGCGGTCGTCGCGGCGCGGGCGCGCTACGAGAAGGCCGCCGCCGCGCTCAGCAGGAAGCGCAGCGCCGCGGCGCGCGAACTGGAGAAGGCGGTGGCGGAGGAACTGCCGGCGCTGAAGCTGGAGCGCGCCGGCTTCATGGTGACGATCGAGAGCGATCCGGCGCGGATTTCCGAAGCCGGGATCGACGAGGTCTCCTTCGACGTGCGCACCAATCCGGGTTCGCGCCCCGGGCCGCTGATGAAGGTCGCCTCCGGCGGCGAGCTTGCCCGCTTCCTGCTGGCCATCAAGGTGGCGCTGGCCGATCGTGGTTCGGCGCCGACCCTTGTCTTCGACGAGATCGACACGGCTGTCGGCGGCGCCGTCGCCGATGCGATCGGCGCGCGCCTGTCGCGCCTGTCGAGCCGGGTGCAGGTGTTGTCGGTCACCCACGCACCTCAGGTCGCGGCCCGCTCGACCAGCCACCTCCTCGTCGCCAAGGCGGCGGGGAAGGGGACGAAGACCGTGCTGACCGACGTCGTCCGCCTCGACGATGCGAAGCGGCGCGAGGAAATCGCCCGGATGCTGGCCGGGGCGACGATCACCGACGAGGCCCGCGCCGCGGCCGAGAGGCTGATTCTCGGCGCGGCGTGATCCCGGCGTCGTTAGGGCTGGTCGCCGAAGTAGCGGGAACTGAAATCGTCCAGCGCCCCCGACTCCGAGGCGCCGATGATCTCCAGCGACAACCGCTTGGTGAGCGGGCTGCCGGGCGGCAGGGCGAAGCCGTATTTGTCCGGCTCGAAGATCGCGCCGACCACGGAAACCGTGTCCTCCGGATGGGTGTGGGCGTAGTATTCGAGCACCGGTGCGTCGCCGATCAGGGCGGCAACCTCGCCCCTCAGCAGGGCTGCGACCTCTTCGTCGGTCGAGGCGTATTCGATATGGGCGAAGCCCTGTTCCTCCGCGTAATCCTGCGAGACGCCGCCGGCCAGGACGCCGACGGTCTGGCCCGGCAGGTCATCGAGGCTGTTGATCTGGTTGGTCAGCGAGATCGTCGTCATGACGCTGGTCACCGAGGAGGTGATGTAGGCGAAGACGGCGATGCCGCAGACCAGCCAGAAAGCCGACCAGATGCGCCCGACCCAGCCGAACAGGTTCTTGCGCGACGGCGGCTTGCCCGAGGTGGTGACCGACATCACCGTGTAGAAGCTCTCGGCGACGCCGTCGCGCCAGCGGGTCGGGAAGCTCTTGTCGAAGCGGCGATCGAACAGCGTGACGAGCAGCGTCGCAACGACAATGACGAAGGCGAGCCAGGCATAGGCGCGCAGGAAGCCGGAATCGCGGAGACCGTCCCATACGTCACCGAAGCTGGTCGTGCGGTCGTCGTCGACCATGATGCGCATGCCGGCGTCGAACCACGGATGGGTGAAGTCGACCGTCTCGGCCCGCCTGCGGGTGATGGTCAGGTTGGTCACTGCGACGTCGATATCGGCGGCGGCGGTTGCGAGAACCAGTTCGCGCACCGTCGGGAAGACCTGGTAGTCGCTCTCCAGCCCGGCGCTGTCCGAGAAGGCCTCCCAGAGATCGATCGCCAGCCCGGCATAGGCGCCGTCCTTCTCCATGACGAAGGGCGGGCTGAGGTAGAGGCCGACCTTGACCGGCTCCGCGGCGGCGGCGGTGGGGGGCTGTGGTTCGGCGTCCTGGGCAACGCTGGCGGACGACGTCGCCAGTGCCACGAAAATCGCCAAAGCCCGAAGCAACCCGATATGCATTCTCAACCCCTGTTCCGCTTTGGTGATGGTTTTCCAACCGGTCCCTGTCCTGCCACCATCGGGTTAACTGTTGCTGACCCCGGGAGGGAAATGGCTTGCGCGGGCGGTCAAAGCGAAGGATTCTCCGGGCCGAAAAAGAGAATCCCCTGGAACCGCCAATCCCGATGAAAGCCCCGGCCAGTGACAAGGCAGTCGACCTGCTGAGCGAGAAGGAAGCCGCCGCCGAATTGAAGCGGCTGGCCGACGCGATTGCCGGGCATGACGCACGCTACTACCAGGAGGACGCGCCGACGGTCAGCGACGCCGAATACGATGCGCTGCGCCAGCGCAATGCGGCGATCGAGGCGAAATTTCCGGCGCTGAAGCGGCCGGACAGCCCGAGCGAGCGGGTGGGCGCCGCCCCGACCGGCCGCTTCGCCGAGGTGCGCCATGCCGTGCCGATGCTGTCGCTCGACAATGCCTTCGACGCCGACGACGTCCGCGACTTTCTCAACCAGATGTACCGCTTTCTCGGCCGCTCGGCCGAGGACGAGCCGATCGTGCTGACGGCGGAGCCGAAGATCGACGGGCTGTCGATGAACCTGCGCTACGAGGCCGGCAAGCTGGTCCTCGGCGTCACTCGTGGCGACGGGGTGTCGGGCGAAGACGTGACGGCCAATGTCCGGACGATCGGCGATATTCCGCAGACGCTGCCGAAGGGCGTGCCGGAGATCGTCGAGGTGCGCGGCGAGATCTACCTCGGCAAGGGCGATTTCGCGGCGCTGAACCAGGCGCAGGAGAAGGCCGGCAAGCCGCTCTACGTCAATCCGCGCAACACGGCGGCCGGTTCGCTTCGCCAGAAGAAAGCCGAGGTCACCGCGTCGCGGCCGCTGCGCTTCTTCGCCTATGCCTGGGGCGAGATGAGCGCCATGCCGGCCGACACCCAGATGGGCATGGTCGAGACCTTCAAGGCCTGGGGATTCCCGATCAACGACCTGATGCGGCGCTGCGAGACGGTCGACGAGGCGCTGGCCGTCTATGCCGAGATCGAGACGAAGCGCGCCAGCCTCGACTACGATATCGACGGCGTCGTCTACAAGGCCGACTCGCTGGCGCTGCAGGCGCGCCTCGGCTTCCGGACCCGAAGCCCACGCTGGGCGATCGCCCACAAGTTCCCGGCCGAAAAGGCGACGACGGTGCTGGAGGCGATCGACATCCAGGTCGGCCGCACCGGGGCGTTGACCCCGGTGGCGCGGCTGAAGCCGGTGACCGTCGGCGGGGTGGTCGTCGAGAATGCGACGCTGCACAACGAGGATTACATCCGCGGCTTCGGTCGCGACGGCTCGATCCTGCGGGCCGATGAGCATGGCGAGCCGATCGACATCCGGGTCGGCGACACGGTGACGGTGCAGCGCGCCGGCGACGTCATCCCGCAGGTGCTGGCCGTCGACCTTGCTGCCCGGAAGAAGGACGCGAAGCCCTTCGATTTTCCGAAGGTCTGTCCCTGTCCGCTCAAGACGCCGGTGGTGCGGGCGGAGACGGCCAGCGGCACCGAAGGGATCGTCCGGCGCTGCTCGGGCGAGTTCGCCTGTCCCTTCCAGCGCAAGGAGCATCTTCGCCACTTCGTCTCTCGCCAGGCCTTCGACATCGACGGGCTGGGCGAGAAGCAGATCGAGTTCTTCTACGACCACGAGGACCTGCCGGTCCGGGCGCCGGCCGACATCTTCACGCTGGCGAGACGCGACGCCGCCAACCTCAAGAAGCTAAAGGATCGCGAGGGCTTCGGCACCGTATCGGTGCGCAACCTCTTCGCCGCGATCGAGGCGCGGCGGGGGATCTCGCTGGAGCGTTTCGTCAACGCGCTGGGCATCCGCCATGTCGGCGAGACCACGGCGCGGGTGCTGGCCCGGGCCTATGGCTCATGGTCGGCGCTTCACGACGCGGCGCTGAAGGTGGCGGAGGGCGACGAGGCGGCGCGCGAGGAGATGAACAATATCGACCAGATCGGCCCGACCGTGGTCGAGGCGATCGCGCGCTATTTCGGCGAGCCGCATAACCGCGACCTGGTCGAGGCGCTGGTTGACCAGATGGAGACGATCACCGACGCCGAGCAGGCGGCGAGCGACTCGCCGGTCGCCGGCAAGACCATCGTCTTCACCGGCTCGCTGGAAAAGATGAGCCGCGACGAGGCCAAGGCGATGGCCGAGCGGCTCGGCGCCAAGGTGTCCGGCTCGGTGTCGAAGAAGACCGACCTCGTCGTCGCCGGGCCGGGGGCGGGGTCGAAGCTCAAGGATGCGGCCAAGCACGGCGTCGAGGTGATCGACGAGGACGGCTGGTTCAAATTGATCGCCGAATGAGCAACGATTTTTCCGGGGCGTCGCCGATGATCGCGGCGCAGCGCGAGATGCGGTCGCGCGAGAAGCTCGTCTGGGCCGGCCGGCCGGTGCGATGGACGGCCATCCGCAAGGCGCTGAGCGGGTTCCTCACCGGGCTGGTGATCATCGCCATCGCGGCGGTGTGGTCCGGCTTTGCCTATATCCTCACCGCGAACGACGACGCGGGCAGCGTGTTCCGCATCTTTCCCTATATCGGATTCTTCTTCGCCCTGTTCGGGCTCGCCATCGCGCTCTCCGGGCTGCTGTCCTTCAGGCGGACCAATTCGACGCTCTATGCGCTCTCCGACCAGCGGCTGGTTACCGTCTCCGAGCGCCCGAAGAAGATCGTGCGGGCGATCGATCTCGCCGGCATCACCCGGGTGGTGACGAAGGAGGGCTGGGGCGGTTCCGGCGCGTTGACCGTCTTCACCGGGAGGACCGGCCGCGACACGCTGCTCGGCGTGCCGGGCGTTGCCCGCGTCGCGGCGGACCTCGATCGGTTGCGGGCGAAGGCCGCGGAGGCGAGACGAAACGACGACGGCTGACCGGACGGCGACCGGACAAGGATCGCCGCCCGGCAGGGATCACGCGGCCGCGTGATGCAGCCGGTTATTGAGAAGCGGCCCCTTCGTGCACCGGGCCGTCGCCCTGACGATGGCGGAACCATTGCCGACACGGTCACCGGTGTCGACCGCGACGGCAAGGCCGCAACCGGCGGCAGGCGGGGACAAGCCGGCTAGCCGGCTTGGGCGATGGCCCCGGCCATCAGGCCGGCGGCGTCGGTCGTGGCCATGCCGCTGTCGCGAACCAGGCTTCGCCAGGTGTGGAAGTCGAGCGCCAGCGTCAGCATCGCCTGCTGTCGCGGCGCCAGGCTCGCGCCAAGCACCGCGTGGTAGCCGGCGATGGTTGGCCCGGTCCGCAGTTCGGCCATCTCGCGGGTCAGCGCGTGGGTTTCGCTGTCGCGCAGGACACAGCCGGTCAGGCTCTCGTTGCGCTCGAACCAGGCGTAGATCGCCGCGAGGCCGGTCTCGAGCCGCTCGTTGCGGTCGGCGATGGCCTGCCACGGCGTCGGGTCCGGCATCGGGTCGCGCTCGGTCGCCAGCCCGGAGCAGGCGAGGAACAGGCTGCGCTCGTCCGGGAAATGGGCATAGAGCGTGTGGCGCTGCACGCCGGCGCGCTCGGCGACCATGGTCACGGTGGTGCGCGACGGGCCGACGGTGCCGTGGAGGTCGACGGCCGCTTCGACGATCCGCTGCCGGGTTTCCGCCTGCTGCGCGGCGCGCTTCTTCAGGGTGTAGGGACGGGCCATGTGAATTTGGTCACACACGTGTGTGCAGTCATATTGACTGCGGCTGCGATTTTCATTACACGTGTATGTACGGTCAAATATGACCAAAGTCCACCGGGATCGAAGAGCGGTCCCGCGGCCTCAACCCAAGCCACAGGAGATTTCTCAGTGGAAACCCGTGTCGCCGAAATCGCCGACGGCATCTATCGGCTCTCGACCTTCGTGCCGGACCTCACGCCCGCCGGCATGACCTTCAACTCGTTTCTCGTTCGCGGCGAGGAGCCGCTTCTCTTTCACACCGGCCTGCGCAACATGTTCCCGCTCAACCGGGATGCGGTGGCCAGCCTGATCCCGCCGGAGACGCTGCGCTGGATCACCTTCGGCCATTACGAGGCCGACGAGTGCGGCGCGATGAACGAATGGCTGGCGGTGGCGCCAGGAGCGCAGGTTGCCCACGGCCAAACCGGCGTCTCGGTATCGCTCAACGACATGGCCTCCCGGCCGCCGCGGGTGCTGGACGACGGCGAGAGGATCGATCTCGGCGGCGGCAAGGTCGTCCGCTACATCGATACCCCGCATACGCCGCATGGCTGGGACGCCGGCGTGCTGTTCGAGGAATCGACCGGGACGCTGATGTGCGGCGACCTGTTCACCCAGCTCGGCAACGAGCCGGCGCTGGTCCATGGCGATGTGGTCGGACCGGCGATCGCGGCGGAGGACGTCTTTCACTACTCCTCGCTCAACCCCGGGATGGGCATGACCATCCGAGGCCTCGCCACGCTCGCGCCGAAGACGCTGGCGCTGATGCACGGCCCGTCCTTTGCCGGCGACGGCGCGGCGGCGATCAATGCGCTCGCCGACGACTATGACCGTCGTATCGGCGATCGCCTTGCCGAGTTCGGCTTCGCCAGGGCGGCCTGACAACCGCCGATCCCGGCGCGGCGCGTCCGACGCGGGCGCCCGCGTCCGGGCCCGGTGACGGCGGTCACATCTCCGCCATGCGGGTTCGGATAGTGGTGGCGGCTCGCTCGTCACCCCCAGGGAACCCACATCATGCGAAGATTCGTTGCGGCCGTTGCCGCGTGTATCACCGCCTCGACCTGCCTTGTCGCCGCGCCGGCCATCGCCGACGA
Source organism: Bauldia litoralis (assembly GCF_900104485.1). Classification (GTDB taxonomy): domain Bacteria; phylum Pseudomonadota; class Alphaproteobacteria; order Rhizobiales; family Kaistiaceae; genus Bauldia; species Bauldia litoralis. The sequence continues at coordinate 91,920 of NZ_FMXQ01000006.1, forward strand.
GGCGGCCAACGTTGCCGCGGTCGCTCATCTCGAAGCCGGAACGCTCGCCGCCGGCGATGCCGAACTCGCCGCCATTCTCGATGCCGATCCGACGAATGACGACGCCCGCATGGGCCTCGGCGCCATCCGCTTCGTGCGGGCGATCGAGACCCTGTCGCAAGGCCTCTACCGCTACGGCCTGCAGTCGCCGCGGACCATGATGCTGCCGGTCGTCCGGCTGCCGGTGCCGGTCAATCCGGATCCCGAACCGGTCACCTACGCGGCTTTCCGCGACCTGCTGGTCGATTTCGTCGACGATCTCGCCGCGGCCGAGCAGACGCTCGACGGGGTGGGCGACTCCGGCATCAAGCTGCGGCTCGACCTTGCCGCACTTCGCTACGACGCCAACGGCGACGGGACGGTCGACGGTGACGAGCGCTTTATCGCCGTGATCCAGCGGGTCACCGGCATGCAGGCCGACGACATGCCGGCGACGCTGACCTTCGCCTTCGACAAGGGCGATGCGCTGTGGCTGCGCGGTTACGTCAACGTGCTGATGGGCTTCACCCAGTTCTGGCTGGCGCATGACTGGCAGGAGAGCTTCGACGTTGCCTTCCCGCATTTCTTCCCGAAGGTGGAGTCCGACTTCGCCCGGGCGCTTGCCGCACCCGGCGGCGACCCGATGTATGCGGAAGGCGCGCCGATCGCCGACTTCATCTCCTTCTTCCACATGCGCTGGCGGATCGACGATCCCGACCGCATGGCGGCGGTGCGCCAGCATGCCAAGGCGATGATCGCGCTTAGCCGCGAGAGCTGGGACGCGATCGAGGCCGAGACCGACGACGACCGCGAGTGGCTTCCCAATCCGCGCCAGACCAGCCCCTTCGCCTCGATCCAGGTCAATGCCGAGCGGATTGCCGCATGGCGGGCGGTGCTCGACCAGGCCGAAGAGGTGATCGACGGCAAGTTGCTTGTGCCGCACTGGCGCTTCGACAAGGGCTTCAACCTCGAAAAGGTCTTCGACGAGCCGCGCGACTTCGACCTCGTGCTGTGGATCACCGGGCCGGCGGCGCTGCCCTACCTCGAGGATGGCCCGGTGACGACGAGCGCCGACTGGGCGGCGATGGTCGGCGCCTTCGAAGGCTCCTTCGGCGTCTCGGCGCTCTGGTACAACTGACCCAGCCGACAACGAAAAAGCCCGCCGGGGGAACGGCGGGCTTCTTCATTTCACCTCAGGCGTGAAGCGTCAGAGCGCGGGGGCCGGGGCCGGCTCCATCTCGGCCTGGGCAGCGCGGGCGCGCTCCTCGGCCTGGATCTCGGCCAGCGTCATGAACTCCGGCGCCGCGTCGAGCTGCTCGGCGGTGGCGTTGATATAAAGCGTCACATCGCCATTCTCGTCGGTCCGCGACTCAAGCGCCTCGAAGGGCACCGCGACATTCTTCTCGCCGATGCCGAGGAAGCCGCCGACCCCCACGATCACCGCGCCGACCGAACCGGTGTCGGTGAACAGAAGGTCGTTGACGTCGCCAAGATTCTCGTCGGCCCGGTTGTAGATCGACTGGCCGATCCAGTTCGAGGCGAGATCCTCGTCGGTGTCCTGGCGGTTCAGGAACATCTGGTTGTCGGCCGTGACGGCGGCGTCGTCCTCGACGATCGGGGCCTCGACGGCCTGCTCCGGCGCAACGGCGTCGGGGGTGATCGCCTCGGGCGCGACCTGGTCGTCCATCACGCCGAGATCTTCATTGAGGGGTGCGTCCATCGCACCATCGGGGGCCATTTCGGTGGCGGCCGGCTGGTCGATGTCGATCTGTTCGTTGTCGCCCTGGGCGAAGACCGGGGCCGAAAGCAACGCAACGATCGCGCTGGTGGTCAAGAGGGTCTTCATGTCGTCTCTCCTTGTTTTTCGGCTCGCGCCGGACAGCGTGCCCGGCGGTCGCATGCAGGGAAAAGCCGCGGGGAGAGGCTGCGGTTCCGTCGTCCAGAAATGATCACGCGGCTGCCACAATCGTCAGCGGAAAGGGTCGCCGCCGCCACAATTCCGCGAGGGCAACAAAACCCTGCCGGGCAGCAACTACACGCTTCGGTTGACTTCGATGTTGCGTTGCAGCAAAAATGATGCGGCGCAGAAAACACGAGGGCCGGTCATGGCATCCACCTTGTCGACGCTTCGCGAAGTTCAGGTCGAGCGGACGATCGCCGTCCCCGGGATGGCCGAACCGCCTCCAGTCTCGGCCTCGCTGGAAGGCATTCGTCGCCGCAACGCCGCCCTTGATGCTCTCTTCTACGATGTCTCCGTCGTCACCCTGGATGAGGCGCGCACGATCAGCCCGTGGCTGGCGCGCGAAGGCTCGATCCTCCACGTCCCGCCGACGGGCAAGGGAGATCTGACGCTGTGCGCTACGCCGGACGATCTCGCCGGGGTGGGCGCGGTGTCGAGCCTCGCGGTCGCCGGCGTCGGCAGTTCAGCCCTCGGCTCCGCCGCCTTTGCCCGCAATATCGCCGATGCGACCGGCGAGCCGGTTGCCGTCGTGGTCTCGGGCTATGGCCTTTCGGATCTGGTCTCCGAGGCGATGGGCGGCTGGTTTCTTTTCGGCGCCGCCAACCGGACGCGCATGGTCGAGCGGCTTGTCTCGGAGATGAAGGCGCCGACGGCCTCGGACCTGGGTGCCACGGAACTGCGCCGCAGCAGCAAGGACACCGCGACGGTGATAGCGCTGCTCTCCGATCCGCGCTTCGACTTCACCCTTCTCACCGGCCACTCGAAGGGCAACCTGGTGGTGGCCGAGGCGCTCTACGCCCTCATTGAGGTGGGGGAAGGAAAGCTGCCGATCCCGGCCGATACCCGCATTGTCACGGTCAGCGCCGCGATCGAAATGCCGCGGGGCTTCAGCAGGATCACCGACGTGATCGGCGCGTGGGACTGGTTCGGCGGGCTCAACTCGTCGAATGTCACCATCGATGTCCTCGTCCCCCATGCCTGGCACCACACCAACCGCGAGGTGCCGTTCCACCTGCCGGTCACCGAGACCTTCGCCCGTCTCCTGGCCGGCTGAATTCTCAGGCCAGAACCGCCAGAGGTCGGGTCGCCTCCGCCAGCCAGGTTTGCTCGTCGTCCGCGAGCAGGTGGCCGAGCTCCGGTAGCAGCCGCGCGTGATAGGCGTCGACCCAGGCGATCTCGGCCGGGGTCAGCAGCGCGGTGTCGATCAGCCGGCGGTCGATCGGGCAGAGCGTCAGCGTCTCGAAACCGAGCATCTCGCGTTCGCCGCCGGGGATCGCCGCGGGCGGTGTGACCAGGATGAGGTTCTCGATCCGGATGCCCCAGGCGCCGGTCTTGTAGTAGCCGGGCTCGTCCGAAAGGATCATCCCCGGCTCGAAGGGCACGTTGCCGCGTTTCGAGATGCTCGCCGGTCCCTCGTGGACGGACAGGAACGAGCCGATGCCGTGGCCGGTGCCGTGGTCGAAGTCGAGGCCGGCCTCCCACAGCGGGCGGCGGGCATAGGCGTCGAGCATGACGCCGGTGGTGCCGGCCGGAAAGCGGGCGCTGGCAACGGCGATATGGCCCTTCAGCACGCGGGTGAAGCGGTCGCGCATCTCGGCGTCGGGCGTGCCGATGGCGACGGTGCGGGTGATGTCGGTGGTGCCGTCGCGATACTGGGCGCCAGAATCGACAAGGTAGAGCGAGCCGCTTTCCAGCCGGCGGTTGGTGGCCGGCGAGACCCGGTAATGGACGATGGCGCCGTTCGGCCCGGCGCCCGAGATCGTGTCGAAGGAGAGATCGACGAGCTCCGAGCCGTCGGCTTTCGCGGTCTCGGCGCGGAAGGCGGCAAGCCTGTCGGCGGCGGTGAGTTCGTCAACCGTCCCGCTGGCCGCGCCGGCATCGAGCCAGGCGAGGAAGCGGACCATCGCCGCGCCGTCGCGGACATGGGCGCTATGCGAGCCGGCGATCTCGGTGGCGTTCTTGCGCGCCTTGGGCAGCGACACCGGGTCGGCGCCGTCGATCACCGTGCCGCCGGCGGCGGTGATCGCATTGGCGACCGCGATGGCGGTGGCGCGCGGCTCGATCAGCACCGTCGCCTTGTCGCGGCCGAGCCCCGCCAGCGCGTCGTCGAGGTGGGACGGTTCGTTGATATCGGCGAGGGCGGAGAGGGCATCGCGCACGGTGTTGGACAGCTTGCGGCCGTCGATGAACAGCGTCGGTTTGCCGGAGCGCGGCAGGATCGCCCAGGCCAACGCCACCGGGTTATGGGCAATGTCGGCGCCGCGCAGGTTGAAGGTCCAGGCGATCGAGTCGGCCTGGCCGAGCACGGCGGCATCGGCCTTGTCCTCGGCCAGCAGGGCCTGCAGCCGGGCGATCTTCTCCTCGGCCGTCTCGCCGGCAAGCGCCACCGGGTGGAGCGACACCGCGCCGGTCGGCGGCGCCGGCCGGTCGGTCCAGATCCGGTCGACCGGGTTTGCCGCCACGGCGACAAGCTCGGCCCCGACCGCGGCGCAGGCGGCCTCCAGCCGGCGGACTTCGGCGGCCGTCATCAGCCATGGGTCGTAGCCGATCCGGTCGCCGGACGCGGCATTCGCCTTGAGCCATTGCGATGGCGGCGTCTCGACCAGATGGACATGCGCGAACAGGTCGGCGTCGACCTCGCTCACCACCTGCAGGGTATAGCGCCCGTCGACGAAGACCGCCGCCCTGGTGGCAAGGACGATGGCCGTGCCGGCCGAACCGGTGAAGCCGGTCAGCCAGGCCAGCCGCTCGGCCGAGGCCGGCAGATATTCGCTCTGGTGTTCGTCGGCATGGGGGACGATGAAGCCGGAAAGTCCCTCGCGGGCGAGTTCGGCGCGCAGCCGGGCAAGCCGGTCACGGTGGGGATCGCTGTCTGTCATCTGCTCTTTCTATGGGCGCTGAGCAGCGCGTTCAAACAAAAAGCCGTGCCGCGCGGTCATTCCGGCTGCACGGCTCTTGTGCATTGCAGCATTATGACAGTGCGGTGCAATAATCGCATATCAGTCATGCGCTTGGCCGGGTTTTCGTTTCTCCGAGGCAAGCGTATCTCGGCTCTCGGAGGGCATGGAAAGACCGATTCGGAAGGACAGGATCATGGCCACCAGGATAGCCGGCGACATCGGCGGACGGGCGACACCGGGGCGGGGCGTGCTGCGGCGCGTCCTCGGGCGGATGATGTCAGCGCGCGAAGAGCGCGCCCGGCAGAGCATCAACGCCTATCTGCTCGGTCTCGACGACGCGACGCTCGCCACCTTCGGCTACGACCGCAAGGCGATCGAGGAAGCCGGCAGCGGCCGCTTCCCGCTCTAACTGCGTATCCGCGTATCGACCGGGGGCGGGGATAGCGCGCCGAAAGGCACCGTTCTTGCTCCGACCCCGGAGAGGGAGGTCGTGCCGCGCATGGCGCGCGGCGACGGACAACCAACCAGGGAGGCAAGGCAAGGTGATGCTATGCGCGCTTCCCCCGTTTTCCTCCGCCTCGCGATGCTTCTGGCGGCCTCCGGTTTTCACTCCGCAGTCGCCAATGCTGCCGACCTGATCGAGGTCGACCTGCAACTCGTGCTGGCCGCCGATGCGTCCGGCTCGATGAGCCGCGACGAGATGCGCCTGCAGCGCGAAGGGCATATCGAGGCGCTGCGCGATCCCGACGTGATCAACGCCATCGCCTCCGGGCCGATCGGCCGGATCGCGGTGACCTATGTCGAATGGGCCGGGCCGCGCACGCAATCCGTCGTCGTGCCCTGGACCGTGCTGACCGGCCGGGCCAGCGTCATGGCCTTCACCGAGACCCTGGCGGCGGCGCCGTCGCGCAACAGCGGATCCGGAACCGCCGTCTCGAGCGGATTGTTCTTCGCCGCGGCGCAGTTCGACTCGAACGGCTTCCGCTCGTATCGGCGGACCATCGACATCTCCGGGGACGGGGTCAGCGACCAGGGGCCGCCGGTCGCCGAGGCGCGCGAGGCGGTAATCGCCCGCCGCATCGTCATCAACGGCCTGTCGATCGCCTCCGAGAAGCCAAACAGGGACGGGCCATACGATTACCTCTTCGAGGACGATGATCGCGACATTCACGCCTATTACCGCGACGAGGTCATCGGCGGGCCGGGATCTTTCGTCATCGCCGTCGACCGCTCCGAGTCGTTCGCGGTGGCGCTGCGGCGAAAGCTCGTGCTGGAGATCGCGGCGTGGGCCGCCGGTTCGGGCCCTCCGCTCTAGACGGCGCCTACCAACCCTTCGTGACGGCGTTGCCGGCTCGCCAGACAGGCATGCCGAGTCGGTTTGCGTGCATTGGCCGAGGTCATTCCCTTTGTCTTAACCGACGTCCGCTATGGCTGTCGTAAATTGTCCTTTGGGGAATGATGCCGCCATGGCCAAGAAGACCGATCCGCTGATCCCGGCGCAGACGCCGTTCGCCTATAACGTCGGCGTCAACTACGAGAGCTGGGAGGTCGGCCGGACGGGCTATTCGATCTCCGCCGATCTCGACCAGATCGCCGAGAATTTTCATCTGATCCGGACCTATCACGCGGCCGCTGTCGGCACGACCGACCCGACGACGCCGTCGATGGACCCGACGCAATCCCAGGTCATCGACTGGATCGTCAAGAATCCCGGCAACGAACTGGTGATGGGCACCAACAACAGCGCCCTGGCGATATCCGGCGCCGGTTCGACCTGGACCGGCGGGCTGATGACAAGCTCCGCCTATACCGATCTCTGGGTCAAGATGCTGATCGCCGACTTCGGCAGCGTCGCCAAGGTCAAGATCGGCCTCAAGGCGATCGAGCTTGGCAACGAGATCGACCAGCACGGTCCGCCGCCGACCTCGACGAGCTTCAGCGACTACGTCGACACCTGGATTCCGGCGGCCTTCGACAACCTCAAGGCGTCGATGGCCAAATACGGGCTCGATTCGATCCCGATCACCACGACCATCGCCAACTACGGCGTGACCAACGAGGTATCGGTCAAGATCCCGGCGCATATCATCGCCAACTGGGGCGCCAAGTGGAACAACGGCGTGCCTTTCGTCGCCTTCAACCAGTATACTGGCGACAACCAGAAGAGCACCGACTTCAGCACGGTCGAGGCCTATTTCACGGCGGTCCAGAAGGCCTTCGGAACCACGCTCGAGGTGTTTGTCGGCGAGACCGGCTATTCGGAAGACTGGGGCGCCGCCAACCAGCAGAAAGTCATCAAGGAGATGTTTGCCTGGCTGGATGGTCAGGAATCGGCCGGCGGCAAAACCGTGCCGCTATTCGTCTTCGACGCCTTCGACCGCCCGGCCGTCACCTGGCCGGCCGGCCAGGTCGGGTTCGGGATTTACGGAGAGAATGGCAGTTACCAGCCGGACGGTCTCAAGCCCGGCATCTCGGTTCCGTCCTGGGTCGACGACCCGATCACCACCGCCACCAGGGGCGCGGATTCGCTCTACGGCACCAAGGCCCATGAAACCATCAAGGCGCGGGCCGGCGACGACATCGTGCTGGGCCTTGCCGGGAACGACAAGCTGTTCGGCCAGGCCGGCTGGGACCTTCTGGTCGGACACGCCGGCCGCGACAAGCTGATCGGCGGCAGGGGAGACGACTACCTTGACGGTTCGCGCGGCGACGACCGGCTGCGCGGCGGGATCGGCGACGACACGCTGATCGGCGGCAAGGGCAAGGACAAGATGTCCGGCGGCAAGGGGGCGGATGCCTTCCTGTTCGACTTCGCGATGACCAAGGCCAGCGCAAAAAAGCACTGGGACAAGATCACCGACTTCGACGCCAGCCAGGACACGATCCATCTCAAGCAGAGCAAGGTTCCCGACCTGGCGCTCGGCGAGCTCGCCGATCCCGACGGCCACGTCTCCTACAAGCATGGCGCGCTGTTCTACGACGACGTGAAATTCGCGAAATTCACCGACAAGGCGCCGGACAGCCTCGGCGACATCGACATCATCATCTACGCCTGAGCGGCAACGATCGCTCGAGCGGCGGGGCAGAGACGTGGCGGCGGGCGCTGCCGCCGTCGTTTCAGCGGAGCGCCAGGGTGAGCGTCACCCAGCCTTCGCGGACATCCGAGCGAACCAGGCGCAGGCCCTGGGCCCGGTAGGCGGCGACGACGCGGTTGGCCTGATGGACCAGCAGGCCGGACAGCACGATCGTGCCTCCGGGCGCCAGACGCCGGCGGATCGGCGGGGCCAGCCCGACCAGCGGCCCGGCAAGGATATTCGCGACGATCAGGTCGAACCCGCCCGCGACAGCGAAGCGCCGGTCGTCGACGCCTGCCGCGCAGATCGCCCGGACCAGCGTCGCGACGCCGTTGAGGCGAATGTTTTCCGCCGCGATGCGGGCGGCGACCGGGTCGATATCGCTGGCCAGAACCGAAACCTTCGCGAGCCGCGCGATCGCGATCGCCAGCACCGCCGATCCGGTGCCGACATCAAGCGCTCGATGGATGCGCCGCGTCCGCGCCAGCCGGTCGATGGCGGCGAGACAGCCGGCGGTGGTGCCGTGGTGGCCGGTGCCGAAGGCCTGGGCGGCCTCGATCTCGATGGCAATGTCGCCGATGCGGGCGACGGCGCGATCATGGCTGCCGTGCACGACGAAGCGGCCGACGCGCACCGGCGTCAGTCCCTCGAGGCTCATCGCCACCCAGTCGGCATCCGCCAGCGCCTCGAAGGCGAAGGCCGGCCCGTCCTTGCCGAGCGCCTCGACCGCGTGGCGTTTCAGGGCAGCGCGTTCGGCCTTGTTCGGTTCGGCCGGGAAATAGACCATCAGCCGCCAACGGCCGGGCGTCGTCTCGGCCGCGTCGACGGCATGGGCCGCCAGGTCCTCGTCATCGCCCAGCACCTCGGCAAGGGCCTTCGCCCCGGCCTCCGACAGGGTCACGCTCGCCGTCCAGTTCATGTGTCGCCTTTCGTTGCATCGGCGCCGCCATCGTCCGGCCGCGCCAGTCTCGCGCCGATGCTAAACCACAAAAGGCGCGCAAATGCTCACGGTATCGCCGAATTCGCGACTTCATTTCGCCCAGCGCCTGTGGCAAGTTTGCATTTACCGCGAGGAGGGCATGGCGGGATCCGGCATCGATTTGCTGCCGGTCCCTCAATGATCGCGAGTTGGCATTGGTGCGACAGGACGACGACATCCTGGCCGGCGGTTCGACGCCATTCCCACCGGTGTACGCGCGCCGCCTCATGACGCTTGCGCACAACTCTTTCCCGCGTCCCCGCGCCACGATCCGAAGCCGCGCGCCTGCGTGCCCGCACTGGCCAGCGCTGGCTCGTGACAGGACGGACGTCACCGCGCCGTCGGTGGAGGTCGCCTTGCGTTGAGTCTTCCGTTCCCGCTCCATCGCCGCTGGCGATGGCCTGTCCCACCCCACCCGGTCGCCGCGTGGGTCAGGGTAGTTTTCGTCGCGGCGACCCATAGGAAGGAACAGGCATGAAGAAGAGTGTCATTTCCCTGGCCGCCGGTGCGGTCGCTTTCGTCGCGCTCGCCGGAACCAGCTACGCCGAAGGCGGCAAGCAGCTCACCGCCCAGCAGGCTGCCGAAATCCAGACCAAGGTCCGGGTTGGCATCGGCGTTGTCGCATTGGGCCGTGCCGACAAGGATCCGATGATGCTGGTGGTCGGCGCCAAGATCCTTTCCGGTGTCGATCTTGACGGGTCGGAAAAGACCTATGACGTGTCGGCGATCCTCGACGAGGCCAAGGCGCTCGCGGGCGACAACGAGATGCTTCTCGATGCGATCGCCGCGGTGCCCACCGAGCGTGCCAATCGCAGTGGCGAGCGCAACTGCGATTGGGTCCAGGTCCAAGGCTACGGGAGCGATCCCTACGCGTGGGAATGGGTATTGTCCTGCTACTAGCCCCACCGAGATCCGTTGCGGCGGGGGTGGCCGTCAGGCCGGCCCCCGCCGCCGGGAGCCCGTCCTTCAACGCGTGAGGAATCCCAGATGAGCAGGAAACATCTTTCGATGACGGCAGGAGCGCTCGCAGCCTTCTGCCTGTCGGGCGCTGCCATGGCGCAGGATGCCGGGCAACCCAGTGCCGCCGAACTGGCGCAGCAACAGGCCAAGGTGAAGACCGCGACCAGCCTGATCGCGATCGGCCGTGCCGACAAGGACCCGATGATGCTGCTGGTCGGCGCGAAGCTGCTGGCCGGGATCGAGGCGCCGGTCGCCGATCCGGCCGCGGCGGGCGCCAGCAAGGCCTTCGACGTTTCCGTCATTCTCGCCGAAGCCAAGGGCCTGTCCGGCGACGACCAGTATTTGCTCGACGCGATCGACGCCGTGCCGGTGAGCCGACCGGAGCGCAAGAGCGGCGAGCGTTATTGCGGATGGGATTTCGACTGTCCCTATGGCGGCGATGCCGAATGCGTCTGGATCTATTCCTGCGACTGGTAGCCGCCGAGCCCCTGACCCGGTCCGTCGCCGGCGTGTCGGCGGCGGATAGTCTCCCATCGCTTGTGACCCGGCTCACTGCACGAGAGGCGGGGCTCCGCCATCATCCCTCCATCGGACCATGCGATCCGGAGGGAGGTTTCCATGACCCAGGTTCACGCCACCCGCCAGCGGACAGACGCGGCGGTCGACTTCGATCACTATCGCTCGCAGGCTCGGCATCTTCGCGCCGAGGCGCTGGTCGACTTCTATGGCACGACGCGCTCGGTCGTCTTCAACGCCATCCGTGCGCCCTTCCACCGCGCTCGCTGAGGCATCGACAGATGAATACCAACCAGCGCCTTGGCCGGAACGCCGACGGCACCACCAGGCCCGGCTTCACCTATGTCGCGCCGGGCAGGACCGGCGCCTGGATTGTCCGCCGCGCCGCCGACGCCATCTTCGCCAGATTGGCCCGGTAACCGCTACCGTGCCCTGGCCGGCGCAGGCGACCTCAAAACAATCGATCGATCAGGCCGCCGCCCATCATGCCGGCGATGACGCTCCGGGCAGTGCTGGCCGGAATGTCGAAGCCGACGCCGACCGATCCGCCATTCGGCGAGAAGATCATCGAGTTGATGCCGACGACGTTGCCGGCGAGGTCGAAGGTCGGACCGCCGGAATTGCCCTGGTTGATCGGCGCATCGATCTGGATATAGCCGACGCCGTTGCGGCCGAGCTCGCGATCGACGGCCGAGACGATCCCCGCGGTCACCGTGTGGCCGAGGCCGAAGGGGCTGCCGACGGCCACCACCCAGTCGCCGACGCGCGGCTCGCCATCGGCGAACGCCACATGCGCGACCGGGTCCGGCGCATCCACCTTGATCAGCGCCAGGTCTGTCGCCGGGTCGATACCGATGACGTCGCCCCGGTAGACCGCGCCATCCTCCATCGTCACCTGGACGACGCGGGCGCCGTCGACGACATGGTGGTTGGTCACCGCATAGCCGTCGGCCGAGATGAAGAAGGCGGAGCCTTCGGCGATCGAGACCGGCGCCTGGCGGCTGCGAAACAGGCGGTTGGCGACCGGCGAGGGGACCTGCGCCATCGCCTGGACCGAGATCACGGCGGGGCGCACCCGGTCGACGAGATCGGCGAAGCCGGTTCCCGGCAGGGCCGCTCCAACGGGCAACGCCGCGGCTGACGCGGGCAGGGAGAGGGCGGCGGAGGCCGTCGGGCGATCCATCGCCGCGCCGGCCGCGAAGCTGGCCAGCGCGATCGCCCCGGCCGCCGCGGCAAGCACGCCCGGCCGGGCGGAAATCCGCCGCGCGCGGCGAGGCTCGGTGTAGTCGTAATGCGGTTCCATGCCCACCAATGTGGGGCTTGCTGCATGGCAGCGGGATGGCCGCCGGATGAAATTTTGGAAAGGTTTGGCGCGCCTGACGCGGACGGCTTCAGTGCCGCTCGACGAAGCTGTCCAGCACGCGTTTCCGCCCGGCCTTGTCGAAATCGATGGTCAGCTTGTTGCCGTCGATCGTGGCGATGTGGCCGTAGCCGAACTTCTGGTGGAAGACGCGCTCGCCGGTCTCGTAGATCGACGAGCCGCCGACGACGCTCTTGGCGACGAGGTCGCCCTCGATGAAGCGCTGCTTCGAGCGGGGCCCGGAGAAGTTGCCATAGCCGCCCTGGCTCGCCTCGTCGAAGCCGCCGCCCGAGCGGTTCTTCTGCGCCCGTTTCCACCCCGGTGTCGAATAGGTGTTCTGGAAGGGATCGCGGGTGTCGAAGCGGCTTTCGCCGTAGGAGCCCATGCCGTAGCCGCCATAGGAATTGGACTCCTCGACCACGTCGACATGCGCCTCCGGCAGTTCGTCGACGAAGCGCGACGGAACCGACGACTGCCACAGGCCGTGGATGCGGCGGTTCGAGGCGAAGCGGATATAGGCGCGCTTGCGCGCCCGGGTGATGCCGACATAGGCGAGCCGGCGCTCCTCCTCGAGGCCGACGCGGCCGCTCTCGTCGAGCGTGCGCTGCGAGGGAAACAGCCCTTCCTCCCAGCCCGGCAGGATGACCGAGTCGAATTCCAGCCCCTTGGCCGAATGCAGCGTCATGATCGACACGGCGTCGGCGGAGGCCTCGGAGTCGGTGTCCATGACCAGCGAGATATGCTCGAGGAAGCCGGCCATGGAGTCGAATTCCTCCATCGAGCGGACCAGCTCCTTGAGGTTCTCCAGCCGCCCCGGCGCGTCGGCCGAGCGGTCGGCCTGCCACATCTCGGTATAGCCGGACTCCTCGAGGATGATCTCGGCCAGCTCGGTATGCGGCAGCGTCTCGAGCTGCTCGCGCCAGCGGTCGAAGCTTGCCAGCAGGTCGCGGATGGCTGTGCGGGCGCGGGCATTGATCTCGTCGGTGCCGATCATTTCGGCTGCCGCCTCGGTCAGCGGCACGCCGCGCGCTCGCGCCCGGTCGTGCAGCAGCCGCACGGTGGTGTCGCCGATGCCGCGGCGCGGGGTGTTGACGATGCGCTCGAAGGCGAGGTCGTCGGCCGGCTGGGCGACGACGCGGAAATAGGCCAGCGCATCGCGGATCTCGGCGCGCTCGTAGAAGCGCGGCCCGCCGATGACGCGGTAATTCAGGCCGAGCGTGACGAAGCGATCCTCGAAGGAGCGCATCTGGAAGGAGGCGCGGACGAGGATGGCGATCTCGTTCAGCGTATGGCCCTGGCGCTGGAGCTGCTCGATCTCCTCGCCGACGGCGCGGGCTTCCTCCTCCGAATCCCATGACGAGGCGACCGAGACCTTCGCCGCCTCGGGATCGACCGCGTCGGTGAACAGCGTCTTGCCGAGCCGGCTTTCGTTATGGGCGATGAGGTGCGAGGCGGCGCCGAGGATATGCGCGGTCGAGCGGTAGTTGCGCTCCAGCCGGATGACGGTGGCGCCGGGAAAATCCTTCTCGAAGCGCAGGATGTTGTCGACCTCGGCGCCGCGCCAGCCATAGATCGACTGGTCGTCGTCGCCGACGCAGCAGATGTTCTTGCGCTCCTGGGCCAGCAGCCTGAGCCACAGATACTGCGCGACGTTGGTGTCCTGGTACTCGTCGACCAGCATGTAGCGGAAGCGCTTGTGATATTCGGCCAGCACGTCCGGATGCTCGCGCAGGATCCTGAGCGGCTCGAGGATCAGGTCGCCGAAATCGGCGGCGTTGAGCACCTTCAGCCGCGCCTGGTAGGCGGCATAAAGCTTGACGCCGCGCCCGTCGGCGAAGACATGGCCGTCGCCTTGCGGCACGTCCTTCGGCGCCAGGCCCTTGTTCTTCCAGTGGTCGATATGGCCGGCGAGCTGGCGGGCCGGCCAGCGCTTCTCGTCGATGCCGGCGGCCTGGATGATCTGCTTCATCAGGCGGATCTGGTCGTCGGTGTCGAGGATGGTGAAGCCGGATTTCAGCCCGGCCAGCTCCGCATGACGGCGCAGGATCTTGGCGCCGATCGAATGGAAGGTGCCGAGCCACTCCATCCCCTCCAGCACGCCGCCGATCAGGTCGCCGATGCGGTGCTTCATCTCCCGCGCCGCCTTGTTGGTGAAGGTGACGGCGAGGATTTCCCACGGCCGCGCCCGGCCGGTGGCCAAAAGGTGGGCGATGCGGGTGGTCAGCACCCGGGTCTTGCCGGTCCCAGCCCCGGCCAGCACCAGCACCGGCCCGTCCAGCGCCTCGACGGCGCGCCGCTGCTCGGGGTTCAGCTTGGCAAGGTAGTCGCCGCCGGCGGCACGCGCACCCCGCGCCCGGTCGGCAATGCCGCCAGGCTTCGGCGCGGGCGGCTCGTCGCCGGGAATGATGGCGCGGGAGGCAGGGCCGGTCATGCGGCGTTTGTTGCTCTTGGTGATTCTGCGGTCAGGGGAACACTATAGCAACAGATGGGGATGGGGGAGGCGAATGGGGAGGGGGGTAGAGTGGAAGCAAATCGCGGAACTTGCTACCGATGGTAGTACATTCTCTGCGCGATAGGGGCGAAGCATGCAGCCAGATCCTCAAGCAACAGAAAGACGTCGCTTTGTTTTGCTGACGGGCGCGGGCTTCACGCGCAATTGGGGCGGCTGGATTGCAAGCGAATTTTTCGAAACGCTGCTTAGCTACGACTTAAACGCTTTCACAAAAAGTGTACTCTGGAAAGAAAGGAACTTCGAGAGCGTCTTATCGAAACTGCGAGGGCCGCTCAGGACAGAGATGGATAGTGTTTTCTCTGCCGTATTCGGACGTATGAATTCGGCTCTCGCTGGCCGTCGATTCGAGTTCTCCGAAGAGGACAGGCGTTCAATTGTTCTTTTCCTAACCAGATTTGACGCGATCTTCACTCTGAACCAAGACTTGCTGCTCGAATATCACTGCGAACGTCTTGGCTCCAAAACGATAGAAATGAGACGGATATCTCAGCGCCTTCGATCGCCCGGTGTCCATCAAGTCGGGTGCGCCCCTGACTACCCAATCCCAGCGGCGACGGTTGAACATGTGCCGTCGGATGACCCATCAGATTATTCGATTGGCGAGGATGTAATTCCGTACATCAAGCTTCACGGGTCAAGCAACTGGAAGGAATCTGATGGCGGCAACCTCCTCATTATGGGTAACAACAAGGCGCAAGAAATCGGACTACATCCCCTGCTGGCGACCTATTGGAGTGCGTTCGAGGATTGTCTTTCCAAACCCGAAACCCGATTGATGGTCATCGGTTATGGGTTTCGCGATCCACACGTGAATACCGCTATCGCTAAAGCTGCGGAATCCGGAAGCTTGAAGATGTTTATTATCGATCCGTCCGGTGTCGATATTCTCGGTCCACGTCGCGATCCTCAAACTCTGAAAGTCAATAATCCCGATCCGGTTCTCGCCCCGCTGAAAGGCGCGTTAATCGGCGCCTCGCGGCGCTCGCTGGGCGAAATCTTCGGTGGTGACGACGTGGAATTGGAGAAGGTGATGCAGTTTTTCAAATGAGAGCGTTTCTCAGCTTTTGGAAAGGGCCATTTCGCCAACGGCGGTTCGATTTTGGGGCGACCTCAGCGACGGTCGGACCATCGGGGTGCCGCTCGCTTGGTTTCCGGTCGCCGGCCTGCTGGCGGGTCGGGACGACATGACCGGCCGGGGCGATCAGGCGGCGTGACCTTATCGCGCCACACGGCTTTGCTTCCCCAACCTCATCACCTCCACACCCGTCATCCTCCGGCTTGACCGGAGGATCGGGTTGCCGTCGTGCGAGTCGGTGAGGGTGTGGTTGCGACCAGCGATCCTCCGGTCAAGCCGGAGGATGACGGGTCGCGTGGGGGCTAGCGGGGCTGCGCCTGTCGCGTGCGGATGCGAAGTCCAGCCCCACCACCGTCACCCCGGCGAAAGCCGGGGTCCATCGAAAGCGTTGCACTCAGTGGCGGCGGCATCGTGGCGTCGGGCGCTTCGATGGATTCCGGCTTTCGCCGGAATGACGGAGAGCACGTAGGGCGGAATAGCGGAGCGTGTTCCGCCATCTGTCGATGCGTTGTCTTGGCGGGTTACGCCTTCGGCTAACCCGCCCTACGGTGCCCAGCGGGCACATCCCCCCATCTTATCCCCCTCCCAAATTCCTCCCGTAAACTCGCTCCCGTCCATGCCCGCCGAGGGTCGTGTCCGGTACCGAACGGCTCACGGGGTGTGGAGCGGCGCCTGCTCTGGCCGGGGTATCGGACCCTGGCCGGACCGGGAGGCCTTCGCGAGTAGCCCGCCGGCATTACGACCGGCTGTGGGACATGACCCACCTTAAGGGCGGCCGCCAGCCGGGCACGGGGCAACCCGTTTCCCGGCGAAGTCCCCGGAGGGATCCAGGGAGCCACCTCGCGGTGGTCGGGCGTCCGGAGCGCAGAAAGCGGAGTGCCGAAAGTCGCCGCGGCGGGCGCTCGGGAAGCGCCCATTTCCGCCCCGGAAACCATCCCGGGGCCACCGGACGCTTGTCGAGCGCCCGCCACCCCTCGGGCTTTTGCCTGGGGGGCACCAAGAGGCGAGGAGGACCGAAAGGTCCGACCGGGACAAAAGAGGCGAGGACGGCCGAAGGCCGGACCGGGAAGGAAAAAAGAATCATAGCCCGGAGCGGTGTCGCTCGCGGCAATGATGGAGCGTGCGCTGTCGATGTCGCACAAGCCGATACACCCCACCGCCGTCATGGCCGGGCTTGACCCGGCCATCCACGCCATGACGTTGACGCCAACGCCGCACGATCCCGGGACTGGCGCCGCGATGGCGTGGATGCCCGGGTCAGGCCCGGGCATGACGTCGTCTGTGTGTCGGGCGCCGCGCCATCCTGTCATCCCCGGCGAGCGCCGGAGGCGCGAGGGAAGGGGAACCAGTAACCGATGCCGGCGCAGAACGAGGCCCGGCATCGTTTACTGGATCCCCGCCTTCGCGGGGATGACAGGTTGGTGTTTGGTGTGCGTGCCCGGTTGCGATGGAGCGCGGGTCTTGAAGGCCCTGGTGACGGCCCCCCACCGCTCATCCCCGCGAAAGCGGGGACCCAGTCCTGGCGAAGCCAGGCAGGGAAGAAGGTCTGGATCCCCGCTTTCGCGGGGACGAGCGGGAGACGGGCAGCGGGGACGGGCGGGTCGGTGGGAAGACGAATCCGCCCGCGCGCCAGCTGCTACCGGCTCTGCTCGACGCTCGACTCGATCAGCGCCTTGTTGAAGCGGCCCAGCGCCCGGACCTGGGTGGCCCAGCCGACGAGGTGGGCGCGGTCGGCGGGGTTGGTGACGGGGATGCGGTCGCGGCCGCCGGCGTCGAAGACGCGCAGCGCCGTCTCCAGCGTGTCGTCGGAGCGCAGCGCCGCCTCGCGGTCGGCCTCGGCCAGCGTCGTGTCGTCGCCGGGCGCCACCGGTTCCATGAAGTCGGCGACGCGGATGGTCTTCATCACCACGCGGTGCGGGCCTTCGTGGGTGGCGAAGCCGCGGGTCTCGAGCTGGGCCTGGAAGAAGGAGCGGCCGAGCACCGCGTTGGAGATGCCGTTGGCGATCGATACGGTGAGCAGCAGCGCCATCGACAGGGCGAAGCCGCCGGTCAGTTCGAACACCATGACGGTGGTCGAGATCGGCGCGCCGAGCAGGGCCGCGGCGACGGCGCCCATGCCGAGGATGGCGTAAAGGCCCTCGCTCGAGCCGACGCCGGGAAAGACCGTCGTGGCGATCAGGCCGAAGGCGCCGCCGGTCATCGCGCCGAGGTAAAGGGCGGGGGAGAAGATGCCGCCGCCGAAGCGCGAGGCCAGCGCGATCGCCGTTGCCGCGGTCTTGGCGACGATCAGCGCCAGCATCAGGAGGAGCGGCAACTGGTCCTTGAGCGCGGCGTCGGTCGTGTCGTAGCCGACGCCCAGCACCTCGGGGAAGAAGATCGCGATGGCGCCGATCATGATGCCGCCGACCGCCGGCCGGGCGATCAGCGGCATGGTGACGGTGCGGGCCAGCCAGTCGGTGACGAGCATGGCGACCTGGAAGGCGATGGCGACGCCGGCGCAGACGACGCCGAGCAGGATGAAGGCCGGGACCTCGAGATAGCTGCCGATCTCGTAGGCGGGAACGACGAAGGCGGCGACGTTGCCGAACCAGGCCTGGGAGACGATGGTCGCGGTGACCGAGGCCAGCACCAGCGGCACGAAGGAGGTGATGGCGAAATGGCCGAGGATCACCTCCTGGGCGAACAGCACACCGGCGATCGGCGCGTTGAAGGAGGCGGCGACGGCCCCGGCGACGCCGGCGGCGAGCAGGGTGCGGCGGCCGGCATTGGGCAGGTTGAGCCGGGTGCAGGCGGCCGCCGCGATCGAGGCGCCGAGATGGACGATCGGTCCCTCGCGGCCGGCGCTGGCGCCGGCGCCGAGCGACAGGGCGCTGGCCACCGCGTTGAGGAAGCCCTGCCAGAGCCCGAGGCCGCGGCCGGCATTGATCCGCGCCTCCATCACGTCGGGCACAGCGCCGGTGCGCTTGCCGGCCAGCAGGTAGTTAAGCATCAGCCCGACCAGCAAGCCGCCGATCGCCGGGGCAAGCAGGATTACCCACCACGGCTGCTGGCGCGCGGCGGCCGCGACATTCTCGGTCATCGTGCCGAGCCACGGCCACTGGAAGATGCCGATGGCGAGGCGGAAGAGAATGGCCGCGCCACCGGTGGCCAGCCCGACCAGCGGCGCCAGCAGCCAGACGGCCGGGTGCCGGCCCTGCTGGAAGATCCGCAGATTGGGGATCGTCAAGCGGTGGGCGATGTCCCGGAGATTCGCGCGGTGCGACGCCATTCCTCAGGTCTAGCGGCCGCACCGTATGGGCTCAAGCGGCCGGTCGCACGCCGGGGAGCCGGGCGGCGGATCGCCACCCGGCCCTGGTCCGGCTCCAGCCCGGGTCTCACGGCTTCCGCGACACGAACCAGACGTTCATCGGGTCGTGCGGCAGGCGGTTGCAGGTGACGCTGACAAAGCCGGCGTCCTTGAGGAAGGCCTCGGCAGTCTCCCAGCCCCACATCGTGCCGAGCCCGGCGCCACCCTGGCCGAGCGACACCGGCATGCAGTGGGTCAGCGACACCGCGTAGAGGAAGGCGGCGAGCGGGAAGTCGAGGTTGTTCTCGAGATGGTCCGAGCCGCCGATATCCTGCATCAGGTAGACGCCGCCGGGCTTCAGTGCGCCGAACAACCCATGCACCAGCCCGGCCGGGTCCTTCTGGTCGTGGACCGCGTCGAAGGTGGTGATGAAGTCGAAGCGCTCCCGCTCGTCATAGCCGGTGAGGTCGCGGGCCTCGAAGCGGATGTTGGTGAGGCCGGCGCTGCGGGCCGCCCCTTCAGCATAGCGGATGGCGTCCTCGCCGAGGTCGTAGCCGACGAAGCGGCTGTTCGGATAGCGCGTGGCCATGGCGATCAGCGCCCCGCCGCGGCCGCAGCCGGCGTCGAGCACGTCGATCCCCGCTTCGAGGCGTTCGGCGATCCCGTCGACCAGCGGCAGGATTGTGTCGAAGAGCTGGCCGGTGACCGTCTGGCCGCTGTCCTCGGCCATCATGCCGTGGAAGTGCGGATAGTCGTGATAGTGCAGGCCTTCGCCACTCTCGAGGCGTTCGAGAATCTTGTCCTGCAGGGAGCCGATCAACGCGACGAACTGGCCATAGACCGCAAGGTTGCCGAGCGCGCCATCGCGGGTGAGGCAGGCGGCGTGCTCGGCCGGCAGGGCATAGGTCCGCCCTTTCGGCGCGTAGGTGACGATGCCGCCGGTGACCATGACGGCGAGCCATTCGCGGACGTAGCGCTCGTCGAGTTCGGCGGCGTTGGCGATCGTGGCGCTGGTCGCGGCCGGCAGGCCGGCCAACACGTCGAACAGGCCGGACCGGTGGCCGATGGCGATCATCGCGGCGATGGCGCCGTGGTTGAGGATCGAAAGCGTCTTGTCGGCGAAAGCCTCGGCTTCGGCCTGATCGAAAGCCGGCGCGGCGGCGGGAAGGGCTGACATGGGGTTCTCCATTGGTTGCATTGACGATGGACAGGGGAGATACCGGGGGAGACATGCGCGCGTGAGCGGCCATTCGGACAAAAGCGGGGCTTTTGAGCCATGGACAGATCATGACATCGGGCAAGGATGCGCCGATCGTGTCGGTCAGCCTGCTTGCCCTGCCGGAAACCACCCCGGCGACGCTTTACGGGCTCTACGAGGTGCTGCTGTCGGTCGGCACGGCCTGGGGTGAACTGACCGGGGAGGCGAGCGACTGCGGACGCTTCGAGACCCGCATCGTCTCGCCCGAGGGCGAGCCATTCACGACCACCATGGGCATACCGATCGCGCCGCATGCCGCGACGCGCGACGTGGCGCGGACCGACATCGTCGTGGCCACCGATCTCACCCTGTCGCCGCACGTGGATCCGCGCGGCCGCTGGCCGGCGGCGGCGGAGTGGATCGGCCGGCAGTACGAACAGGGCGCGATGCTCTGCTCGGTCTGCACCGGGACGGTCCTCCTGGCCGAGGCGGGCATTCTCGACGGGATCGAGGCGACGACGCATTGGGCCGCGGCGCCGCTCTTCAAGGCCTATTATCCCGGTATCGACATCCGTGCCGAACGCGTCCTGTCGCGCGGCGGGGCGGACGGGCGGATCGTCACCAGCGGCGGCTCGGCGTCATGGGAGGATCTCGTGCTCTTCCTGATCGCCCGGTTCCGGGGCGAGGCCGAGGCGATCCGCATCTCGAAGATCTTTGTCTTCGGCGATCGCTCGGAGGGGCAGTTGCCCTATGCGGCGATGCGCCGGGCGGACCGCAGCGAGGATGCGGTCGTCGCCGATGCCCAGGCCTGGGTGGCCGACAACTACGCGGCGGCAAACGCGGTGGCGCGGATGGTGGCGCAGTCGGGCCTTGCCGAACGGACCTTCAAGCGGCGGTTCAAGACGGCGACCGGCTATGCCCCGGTCGACTATGTCCAGACGGTGCGGGTCGAGGAGGCGAAGCAGATGCTGGAGACGACGCGCGAGCCGACCGACGCGGTGGCGCACGCCGTCGGCTACGAGGACGCGGCCTATTTCCGTCGGCTGTTCAAGCGGAAAACCGGAGTCACGCCAGCGCGCTACCGGCAAAGGTTCCAGTCGCTTGGCAGGATCGGGCGGAGCGGCTGACGGTCAACCTTGCCGGCGGAGAAAGGCGAGCGGCCGTCCGTCGATGACGCCGAGGCCGATGCCGATGGCGGCCATGCCGAGGAAGTGGTGCGGCGAGAGCCGCTCGCCGAGGATGACCGTGCCCAAGAGGATGGCGCTGACCGGAATGAGAAACGTGACCAGCATCAGGTTGACGGCGCCGGCGGTGGCGAGGATGCGGTAGTAGATGACATAGGCGAGGCAGGTGGCGAGCGCCGCCAGTCCGAGGATCGCGCCGAAGACCTCCGGGCCGGGCACGGGCAGGGCCCAGGGCCGGTCGACGATCAGCGCCATCGGCGCCATGACCAGTGCTGCGGCCGCGATCTGGCCGGTGGCCGCCGGCAACGGCTCGACGCCGGTCCTGGCGAAGCGCCGGGCAAAGACGGCCGAGAAGGCGTAGCTGAGGGCCGCGGCGAGGATCGCCAGCTGGCCGAGCAGGTGACCGCCGACCACATCGAGCAAAGCGTCGGCGCCCATCATCATCACGACGCCGCCGAAGCCGATGAGCAGGCCGGCGACGGTCGCCGGCGTCATCCGTTCGTCGCGCGTGTAGATATGGGCGACGAGCACGGTGAAGAAGGGCGTCGTCGCGTTGAAGATCGAGGCGAGGCCGCTGGCCATCTGGGTCTGGCCCCAGGCAATCAGGCTGAAGGGGATGACGTTGTTGAGCACGCCCATCAGCAGGAAGGCCGCCCAGACCTTCGGCGCGACCGGCATGCGCCGGCCGGCGATGCGGACCACCAGGTAGAGGAAGCCTGCGCCGAGCAGCAGGCGCGCGGCAACCAGGGTGAAAGGCGGCAGGGCGACGAGGATGACCGCGTTGAAGAAGAACGAGCCGCCCCACAGCATGGACAGCGTCACCAGCAGCCCCCATTCGGCGACATTCATGGTGCGGTGGATGGCTGCTGGCATCGACGACTCGGGGGATTCGGGCGTGGGGCGCGACTGTAGGCGCAGGCACCCGGTGCCGCATTCCGATTTCGACCTTTCGATCAGCGTTTTGGCGGCGCCAATCCGGGCAGGGCGGGTGGCGGATCGCGATTAATGTAGGCTTTGGCTCATATTCGCCATTTTGCTAGGTTGCCTGAACGAAGCAGGCAGAAAGGCTTTCCGAGTCGAAATGACGATTCCCATCGCCATCGAACCCGTCTCCCGCAACGAAGCAGGCATCGCCACGGCTCTGCCGTTGCTTGCCCAGCGGTTCGGCGAACGATTCGCCCAGTCCGAGGCGGTGCGCCAGCAGCATGGGCATACGCTGACCTGGCTGACCAACCAGCCGCCGGACGGCGTCGTCTTCGTCGAATCGACGGAGGAAGTGGTCGAGATCGTCCGGGTCTGTGGCGAACATAGGGTTCCGATCATTCCGTTCGGCGCCGGCTCGTCGCTGGAAGGCCATCTCAACGCGCCGGGTGGCGGCATCTCGATCGACTTTACCCACATGAAGCGGGTGATCGCGGTGCATGGCGAGGATCTCGATTGCGTCATCGAGCCCGGCATCACCCATTACGAATTGAACGAATACCTGCGCGACACCGGGCTGTTCTTTCCGATCGATCCCGGCGCCGAGGCGTCGCTCGGCGGGATGGCGGCGACCCGCGCCTCCGGCACCAACGCGGTGCGCTACGGCACGATGCGCGACAATGTCATCAACCTGACGGCGGTGATGCCCGACGGCTCGGTGGTCAAGACCGGCAACCGGGCGAAGAAATCGTCGGCAGGCTACGACCTCGCCCGGCTGCTCATCGGCTCGGAGGGCACGCTCGGCGTGATCACCGAGCTGACGCTGAAGCTGCACGGCATCCCGGAGGCGATCTCCGGCGGCGTCTGCCCGTTCCCGACGGTCGAGGACGCCTGCAACGCGGTCATCATGACCATCCAGAGCGGTATCCCGGTAGCCCGGATCGAGCTGCTCGACGCGCTGCAGGTCAAGGCCTGCAACGCCTATTCGAAGCTAGATCTTGAAGAGGTGCCGACGCTTTTCGTCGAGTTCCACGGCTCGCCCGCCTCGGTCGCCGAACAGTCCGAGGGCTTCGGCCAGATCGCCGCCGAATTCGGCGCCGGCGCCTTCATCTGGGAAACCTCGGCCGAGGCCCGCAACAAGCTGTGGAAGGCGCGGCATGACGTCTACTGGGCCTGCGTCGGGCTGCGACCGGGGGCCAAGGCGATCGCCACCGATGCCTGCGTGCCGATCTCGCGGCTGGCGGAATGTGTCGGCGAGACCGTCGCGGACATCGAAAAAACAGGTTTGGTCGCTCCAATCGTCGGCCACGTCGGTGACGGCAACTTTCATGTCACAATGTTGCTGGATATCTCAGACGCCGACGAGGTCGAACGGGCGGCAGGATTTGTCGGCCGGCTCAACATGCGGGCGATCGGCATGGACGGTACCTGCACCGGCGAGCATGGCGTCGGCCAGGGCAAGATGAAATACCTCGCCGCCGAGCATGGCGCCGGGGTGGCGGTTATGCGAACCATCAAGCGGGCGATCGACCCCGACAACATCATGAACCCGGGAAAGATCATTGCCGCGAACTGAGCGAAACGGGGCGCGCCGACCGAGAGGAGGTCCACGCTGAGCAGGCTCTTAGTGATCCTTGGGAGCCTCGCCGTGATTGCGCTTTTTGCGGCGCTGATCGGCCCGTGGTTCATCAACTGGGACGACTACAAGGCCAATTTCGAGGCCCAGGCAGAGAAAATTCTCGGCCAGCCGGTGCGTGTCGTCGGCACGGCCGACGCGTCGATCCTGCCATCGCCGTCGCTGACCTTCACCAATGTCGAGGTTGGCGACACCGAAGGCCAGCCGATGATGACGGTCGAGCGTTTCGCCGTGACCATCGAACTCCTGCCGCTGATGCAGGGCGAAATCCAGGTCATCTCGATGAAGCTGGAAAAGCCCACCGTCCGGGTGTCGATCGACGATGTCGGCCAGGTCGACTGGTTCCATCGCTCGGAAGCCTCGCGCGATCTCAACCCGGATTCGGTGGTGCTCAATGGCGTCGAGGTCCACGACGGCACGGTGATCTATACCGATGCCGGCGCTGGCTCGACGGTGCGGCTCAACGACATCCAGGCGTCGATCGAGGCGCGGACGCTCTCCGGTCCGTGGCGGATCGAGGGCAGCTATGCCGACGAAGGCATCCCGGTCCAGTTCACGGTCGCCACCGGCCGCCGCAACGACGACGGCTCGCTCAGGGTCAAGTTCGACGCGACCCCCGCCCAGTGGCCGGTCGCCATCGGCACCGACGGCGTGATCGCCGGCAGCGAGGACGGGCCGACCTATGAAGGCACCTACAACCTCACCCAGATCGTCGCCGCCGAAGGCCGCGAGGCCGGCGATTCGCCCGGCTGGCGCAGCGAGGGCAGCTTCAACCTGACCCGCGACCGGCTGGTGATCGACAAGGCGATCCTCACCGAAGGCCCGCCCGACCGGCCGTCGAGCTTGGCTGGATCGATGACGGTCGAACTCGGCAAGGAGGCCCGCTTCGAGGCGACGATGCAGGCGCGCCAGCTCGATCTCGACCGATCGCTCGGCGAGGGGCCGACCAAGCCCGTCGAGGTTGGCGCCGCCGCCAACAGTTTCGTCGAGTGGCTGGCCGGCGTTCCGGTGCCGCCGATCCCCGGCCGGGTCCGGTTCAACGTGCCGGGTATCGTGGTCGGCGGCAGCGTCATCCAGGACGTGCGCTTCGTCGCGATGCCGGAAGATGCCGGCTGGCAGATCGAGGGCTTGCAGGCGCGGCTGCCCGGCCAGGCGACCTTCCAGGCCGATGGCCGGCTGTCGACCGGCGAGAATGTCGGCTTCGGCGGCGTCGTGCGGCTGGCTGTCGGGCAGCCGGCGACCTTCGCCAACTGGTGGCGCGGCAAGAGCTCGGGCGGGGCAGGGCGGCTGCTGGCGCCCTTCGACCTGTCGGGCCGGGCGACGGTCAATCTCGGCGGCATCGCCGTCGAGGGCATGACGACGCGGATCGGCGACGCGACCATCACCGGCGGCTTCTCATGGTCGCGGGCGACCGCCGAATTGAGCGAGCGCAAGCTGCGCACCGACCTCCAGGCCGACCGTCTCGACTTCATCCAGATCAAGGCGCTGGCGGAACTGCTCGGCGGCCGGGACTTCACCGACGCGACCGCCATCGCCGACAGCTACGCGATCAAGCTCTCGGCCAGTGAAATGGCGATCGAGGACGTGCGGATGCGCGGCGTGATGATCGACGCGGCCTTTGCCGGCGGCGGGCTTGCCGTCAACGGCATCGAGGTCGGCGACATCGGCGGCGCGTCGCTCAAGGTCACCCGCGGACAGATCGACGACGTGCTGACCGAGCCGCTCGGCCGGATCGAGGCGCAGCTGACCGCCGGGACTCTGACCGGGCTCGCCCGCGTCGTCGACCGGGTGATCCCCGACACGCGCTTCTCGCGCTGGTTCCTCGAGACGGCGCCGTCGCTGGCGCCGGCGTCGCTCAGCCTGACCATCGATTCGGTGATGGAAGACGGTGCGCCCAATTCGCGGCTCGACATCAAGGGCTCGGCCGGCGCGACCAATTTCGACAGCAGCATCGAGTTGGCCGGTGCGCCGACATCGTGGCGGAACGGCCGCGCCAGCTTCACCGGGTCCCTGACCTCCTATGATGCGGTCGGCGTCGCGCGCCAGGTCGGCCTGGAGCCGGTCGGCCCGACCATCGGCGGCGCCCGCATCAGCGTCACCGCCGCCGGCATCCCGTCCAAGGGTCTCGAATCGACGCTCCAGGGCAGCTTCGGCGGGTTGACGCTGGAAAGCGCCGGGACGCTGGTCCTCGCCGCCGACCTGCCGCCGACCTTTGCCGGCAGCTTCGACCTTGAGACAGACAACGTCGAGCCGCTGATCAACATGGTCGGGCTCGGCATTCCCGGCGCCGCGCTCGGCACCCCGGTGGCGCTGGCCGGCGACATCACGTCGCTCGGCCCCTCGGCCGAGGTCGTCTGGACCAACGGCCAGATCGCCGGCCATGCGGTCAGCGGCAAGGTCCGCGTCGCCACCCGCGCCGATGGGGGCATCCGGCTCGACGAGGGCGACCTGCAGATCGATACCGTCGACGCCGGCTGGATCGCATCGCTGGGACTCGGCTTCGCGCCGTTGCCGACCGGCGACCCGGAAGCGCCGTGGTCGAAGACGCCCTTCGCCGAGCCGACCTTCGGCCAGCTCGAGGCGGCGATCGACGTGGCGACCGAGGAACTGACCCTCGGCAATTCGATGCGGGTGAGCAACGCGCGGCTGGCGGTGGCGCTGGAGCCGAACCGGGTCGCCTTCGACGTCCTGTCGGGCGAGGTGCTCGGCGGCAGCGTCGTCGGTGGCTTCACCATCCGCAATGTCGGCGGCAACGCCAATGTCGCTGGACGCCTCAGCCTGGTCGATGGCAACCTCGACACGATCATCTGGCAACGCGCCGGCCGGGCGGTGGCGACGGGCACCCTCGACATGTCCGCCGATTTCGAGGCGACCGGGCGGTCGCCCTCCGGCCTGATCTCCTCGCTGACCGGCGGCGGCACGCTGGCGATCCACAATGGCGAGGCGCGCTATGTCAATCCGCGCGCGGCGAACCTGGTGATCCGGGCCTCCGACCTCGGCCAGCAATTCAGCGAGGAGCAGCTTCGCGACCTCTTCGCCAGCTATATCGACGGTGGTTCGATGAGCTTCACCGAGGCGGAAGCGGCCTTTTCGAT
The DNA here is from genome assembly GCF_900104485.1 of Bauldia litoralis. Taxonomy (GTDB): domain Bacteria; phylum Pseudomonadota; class Alphaproteobacteria; order Rhizobiales; family Kaistiaceae; genus Bauldia; species Bauldia litoralis. The sequence continues at coordinate 118,594 of NZ_FMXQ01000006.1, forward strand.
CGCCGCCGGAACGCTGCGGATGCAGAACATGACGGTCAAGACCGGCGCGGCCGGGGCGTCGGGCAGCGCGGCGATCGACCTCAATACGCTGACCATCGACAGCGACTGGACGCTGACCCTCGACCCCGGCAACATCGACAACAACGAGGGCTCGCCGCCGCAGGTCGGCATCGTCTTCCGCGGGCCGCTGTCCGAGCCGACCCGGATCTTCGACGTTCTCCAGTTCAACTCCTACCTCAACATCCGGCAGGAAGAGCGGATCCAGCAGATCCTGATCCTCGAGGAAGAGGCGCGGCTCGAGAAGGACCGGCTCAACCGGCTGCGTCGCAAGCTGCGCGAGGATGCCGAGCGCCGCGAGCGCGAGGAGGAGGAAGCGCGCCAGGCGCGGGTCGATGCCGCCGCCAGCGCCCAGGCGCTGCACATCATGCGCGCGCGCCAGGCCGAGGCGCGGGCGGCTGCCGAGACGGCGGCGTGGTGGGAGCGGATGACCGCGGCGGCGGACGAGAAGGCGGCGGCCGAGGGCGCCGCGGCGGACGCGGCCGAGGCGGCCGAGGCCGAGAAGCAGCAGGCGGCGGCCGCCATGGAGGCGGTCGAGACCTTGCGGGTCGCGATCACCGCGGCGGGCGACGCGCAACGCCTGGCGACCGGCGAACTGGCCGAGGCGAGCGCGGCGATGGCCGCGGCCGAGCAGGTCGTCGCCGACCGGCGGGCGGCGCTCGCCAGCGCCGAGGCCCGTGCGACCGCGGCAGCCCAGGCGGTAGAAGATGCCAACGCCGCGCTGGAACAGGCCGAGGCAAACCGCGATGCATCCGGCGGAGATGCCGGCAGCGCGGCGGCCGACGTCGAGGCGGCGCGCGCCGCGCTGGCTGCGGCCGAAGAGCAGGTGGCGATCGCCCGGGCGGCGGCCGATGAGGCCGTGGCGCGGGCCGACGAACGCGCCGATCGCGCCGCGGCGCTTGAGGAAGCGGCGCGGATCGCGAGCGAAGAGCGCGCTGCGGCGGCGACCGATGCCGACGTCAAGGCCGATACCGAAGTGGCGGCTACCGAACAGCGGAAGCAGGCCGAGGAGACCGCCGAAGCGACGGCCAGCCGGGCGGCTGAGGCAGAGGCCGAGGCCAGTCGGGCGGATGCGGCCATGGCGGCCGCCGTTGGGCTGGCTGGACAGTTCGACGTGACGCTGACCCAGGCGCAGGACGATGCTGCCGCGGCTGTCGTTGCGGCCGAGGCCGCCGAGGCGGACCTGATCGTCGCACAGCAAAGGCTGGCGGCGGCGGAGGAAGCCGAGGCTGCGTTGACCGCAACCGTCGCCGAACTCGAGAAAGCCGAGGCCGTGCCGGTCGATGACGCTACGCCCGGTATCGACGCCTTCGACATGAGCGATGAGGCGGATGCCGGGAATGCACAGTTGGAGACGGCCCGCGCCGATCTGCAGGCTGCCAGGTCTCGTGTCGATGCGGCGCGGGAAGAGCTGGATTACGCCGAGACGCGGGTCGCCGAGGCGGCAGAGGCCAAGGTGTCCACTGCCTTGCGGGCCGACGCGGCAGTGATTGCCCGCGACGATGCGGTGGCGAAGGCCGAGTCGCTTGTCGCGCCGGCCGATGTGGCGCGCGACGAGGCCGTGAAGGCGCGCTCCGATGCCTCCGTCGCGGCGCTGACCGCGGAGGCCGCGGGGACTGCGGCGGACAATGCTGCTGCGGCGGCGGAAGCAGCAAGGGTGCTGGCGGCGGAAAAGGAACAGGCCTACCAGGTCGCGGCCAATGCTGCGGCGGAAGCCCGGTCGGCGGCCGAGCAGGCGGCCCTGGAGGCTGACGCTACCGAAACGGCGGCCGCGAATGCGGCGACGGCGCTGGCCGATGCGCGGGCTGTCGTCGAGGCGGCCTCCGGTGATCGCAGCACCGCCGAGCAGCGTCTGGCGAACGCCGAGGCGGCCGTGTTAGCGGCCGTCGACGCCCGGGCGCGGGCGATCGACGGAATGGAGCAGGCGGCGTCCGCCGTCGACATCGCCGCTGAGGCGCTGGCCGAGGCTGAAACCGCGCTGGCCGATGCGTCCGCCGTGGTCGCGGAGAAGACGGCGCAGGAGAATGAAGCGCTGGATCGGGGACGCGCTGCGCTCGCCGAATTCCGTGCAGCGCAGGACGCCGCGACAGAGGCGGCGCTCAAGGCCGAAGCGGCCGAAGCGGCGGCGCGCGAGGCGGCGCAGCGGGCAGCGGCGTTGCCGCGCGGCTGGGTCGAGGGCCAGGTGAGGGGCGACCGGGCGGAAGCCCCGGCCGACGCCACCGTCATCACTGGCTCGGCCGCCGACGCGACCCCGGTCGCGGACCCGGCGCCTGAACCGGACCCCATCGTCGTCGCCGAGCCCGAGCCCGAGCCGGAGCCGGAAGCCGAACCGGAACCCGTGCCGGCGTCGCTCACCGACGCGCCGGCCGACGAGGACGAGGAGACCGCGTTGACGATCGAGCTCCTGCCGCCGACGGTATTGCCCCGGCCACGACCGGACCGTGCGGCCGAGACCGCGCTGGATGCATCGACGCCCGTCGCCGACCCGGTCCGGCTGCCGACCGACGCGGACCCGCTGGTCATCACGCCGCCGAACTGAGGCCCGGTCAGCCGTCTGGCGCGGCGATTTTCCGATAATGCTGGAGCACGAAGATCCGGATCGCCGAGGACAGGTTGACCTGTTCGGGCCGCTCGCGGTCGATGTCGGCGATCACCGCGGCGACGCTCCGCTTCCGGCTTTCGGCGATTTCAGTCAGGCCGTCCCAGAACGGGTCTTCCACCGAGACGCTGGTGCGATGGCCGGCGATGGAGATCGACCGCTTCATCGAAAGAGCGCTCAGGTGTCGTCCGGCTCGCGGCGATGACCCTCAATGTGACGGTCGGCCTGCGTCCGTTGAGCCTGCTCGACCTCTCTCTGGGTCTTCGTCAGGCCGTGGCGGCGGCGGTTCTCGGCGGCTTGCTCGTCCTTTCCGGCGCGGCTTTTCGCCTTGCGGAAGCGGCGGAGATTGACGACCTCGCCGGTCATCCTAGCCCGGCCCGATCATCGACTCCGGCCTGACGAGATCGTCAAAGTCCTCGGCCGTCACATAGCCGAGCCGCAGCGCCTCGTCGCGCAGGGTCGTGCCGTTCTTGTGGGCGGTCTTGGCGATTTCGGCCGCCTTGTCGTAGCCGATCTTCGGGGCTAGCGCCGTGACCAGCATCAGCGAACGCTCGACGCCGGCCTTGATGTTGTCGTGGCGCGGCTCGATGCCTGCGATGCAGTTGTCGGTGAAGGAGACGACCGACTCGGCCATCAGGTCGACCGACTGCAGGAAGTTGTAGGCCATCACCGGGTTGTAGACGTTTAGCTCGAAATGGCCCTGGCTGCCGGCGATGGTGATCGCGGTGTTGTTGCCGAAGACCTGGACGCAGACCTGGGTCAGCGCCTCGTTCTGGGTCGGATTGACCTTGCCCGGCATGATCGACGAACCCGGCTCGTTCTCCGGAAGGGCGAGTTCGCCGAGGCCGGAGCGCGGGCCGGAGCCGAGGAAGCGGATGTCGTTGGCGATCTTGAACAGCGAGGCGGCGACGGTGTTGATCGCCCCGTGCGAGAAGACCATCGCGTCGTGGGCGGCCAGCGCCTCGAACTTGTTCGGCGCCGAGGTGAAACCGAGATTGGCGATCGCGGCGATGCGCTCGGCAATCTGTTCGGCGAAGCCGACCGGCGCGTTGAGGCCGGTGCCGACGGCGGTGCCGCCCTGCGCCAGCTCCATCAGCTTCGGCAGCGTCATCTCGATGCGGGCGATGCCATTCGCGATCTGGGTGGTGTAGCCGGAAAATTCCTGGCCAAGGGTCAGCGGCGTCGCATCCTGGGTATGGGTACGGCCGATCTTGACGATGTCCTTCCACGCCGTCGCCTTGCCGTCGAGGGCAGCCCGGAGCTTCTCCAGGGACGGCAGCAGCCGGTGGACGACCTCCTCGGCGCAGGCGATGTGCATGGCGCTCGGGAAGCAGTCGTTCGACGACTGGCTCATGTTGACGTGGTTGTTGGGATGCACCGGCTCCTTCGAGCCCATCTCGCCGCCGAGGATCTCGATCGCGCGATTGGCGATCACCTCGTTGGCGTTCATGTTCGACTGGGTGCCGGAGCCGGTCTGCCAGACGACAAGCGGGAAATGAGCGTCGAGCTTGCCGTCGATGACTTCCTGGGCGGCCTGGACGATCGCCTCGCCGACCTTCGGATCGAGGCGGCCGAGGTTCATGTTCACTTCCGCCGCGGCGCGCTTGACGATGCCGAGTCCGCGAATGACCGGCTCGGGCATGCGCTCGCCGCCGATCGGGAAATTCTGGATCGAGCGCTGGGTCTGTGCGCCCCAGTAGCGGTCGGCCGGGACATCGATGGGGCCGAAGGTGTCGGACTCGGTCCGGGTCGCCGCCGCTGCGGAGCGCGGCGGCTGGAAATGGGATCGCTTGCCCATGATGCTCAGTTCTTCTTGCGGAAGGCGTCGAGGCTGACGACCTGCGCGTCGTTGGCCGGGGGGCCGTCGTCGGCAGTCTCGTCATCGGAATCGGGGGCGGCTTCGGCGGCCGTCTCGGCGACGGGAAGCGGCAGCGGCGTCGGCGCGACATCCGTGTTGGTGGAGGCTGGCTGCTCCTCGTCATTGTCCTCGAGGACGCGCGGCGACTCGCCAGGCAGCTCACCGGGCTTGGTGGCGATCTCGAATTGCAGGCCAAACTGGACCGAGGGATCGAGGAAGCCCTTCACTGCGGTGAAGGGGACATGAAGCCGCTCCGGCACGCCATCGAAGGACAGCCCGATATCGAAGGCATGCTCGGTCACCGCCAGATCCCAATACTGGTGCTGGACGACGATGGTCATGTCCTCGGGATACTGGGCCAGAAGACGGCTGGAAACCCGGACGCCGGGGGCGTGGGTGGCGAAACTGATGAAAAAGTGATGCTCGCCCGGAAGTCCGGTGCGCGCGACCTCGGAGAGGACCTTGCGGACAACGCCGCGCAATGCGTCCTGAGCGAGGATGTCGTAGCGGATTAAATCTTCGGCCATGACCCCGATACCACGTCGGGACCGTCCGGCCCCAGGCTACCAATTCGGAGCGACACCGGCCCCGGGCAAAAGTGGAGGCTTCTGTTGCCAGGTGCCTCCGAACCCCGCCTTACGGTGCAAACCGCAAGGGCTTCAGATGAGGATACATCACTGCATTACGCAGCGAGGCGTGCCTCTGCATAGTTGTCGTTTGCAACTACAATTTGGCCCGATAACGGCGGGTACCATGCCGGGCAAAAGCTCACCCTTTACGCCCTCGTCGATCCTATTTCGCCCCCGCCGGAAACCGCTCGCGGTCCTTGAACGGGTTCTGGTGGAGGCGCCGGGTACTGCCCCCGGGTCCGCAGGGTTTATTACGATGGCAGTTTATCGCCATATCCGGATTGCTCCGGCACTGACGAATATAGGGATTCGCGGGCGGGTTGGGAAGGACCGACGCGGCCGCCGCCAAATTCCGCCTGCCTAGGCGGCTGGCAGCCGTTCCCAGATGAGCTCGGCGGTAATCTCCCGTCCCTGATGGATAATCGGGTCGGTGCTCAGCACCAGCCGGTCGCCATCGAAGCGGACATGGCGTTTCTGGCTGCTCCCGACCCAGTTCGGGAAGGAAGAAAGGGTGACGTGGTGGAGGACATGGTCGCCGCGGAATTCGTAGCGGCCGGCATAGGCGATCATCGACTTCATCGCCGCGACATCCTCCTCGGTCGAGCCGCCGGCCATGTCCTCGGTGGCGTAGCGCGGCCGATCGGCCCGGGCGATATGGACCATCATGTGGCCGTCGCCCGTATAGGTAACAATGCCGATCGCATCCTGCCCGAGCGGATAGACCCTGTCGCCGTCGGCGGTTTCGTTATGCCAGCCTATCAGCCGCCAGGTTCCCGTCAGGGGCGATTCCGTCATCGTTTCTGTCCTTCAATGCGCCGGTCGGCGATCCGGGTTCATGCCGGAATCATAGCAGCTTGCCCATGCCTCGACGGCCATCGCTTGCTGTCGGGCCGGGCGACCCTACATTGCAATGCAGCATTGACCGGGATATTATATTTCTTCATTCGTCCGCCTGACCGGCCGGGCACTCCAGAAAGTCATAATCAAATGGCGAGCTTCGCGCGAAACGCGATTGTTCTCGGGCTGCTTTCGGCTGTCGGGCCGTTTGCGATCGACATGTATCTGCCAGCGCTGCCGGAGATTGGCGCCGATCTCAATGCAGAACCGGGCGTGGTGCAACTCAGTGTCCTGGCCTTTTTCGCCGCGGTCGGGCTCTGCCAGATGATCTACGGGCCGCTGTCCGACATGTTCGGCCGACGCCGGCCGCTGTTCGTCGGCATGATCCTCTATACCATCGGCGGTATCGGCTGCGCCCTGGCGCCGACCATCGAGATGCTGATCGCCATGCGGTTCCTGCAGGGCGTCGGCGCCTGCGCCGGCATGTCGATCCCGCGCGCGGTGGTCCGCGACCTGCACACCGGTCCGGACGCGGCGCGGCTGATGTCACTGGTCATGCTGGTGTTCAGCGTCTCGCCGATGCTGGCGCCGATGTTCGGCAGCGTGATCAGCGAGTTCGTCGGTTGGCGCGCGGTGTTCTGGGTTCTCGCGGGCCTCGGCATCCTGGGTCTGACCCTGGCGGTCACGTCGCTGAAGGAAACGCGGCCGCCGGAGGCGCGGATCGCCAGCAGTTGGGGCTCCGCCTACGGCAATTACGGTCGGCTGCTGCTCGACCGCTATTTCCTCGGCGTGTCGTTCATCGGCGGCTTCGGCATGGCCGCCTTCTTCTCCTACCTGACCGGCGCGTCCTTCCTGTTCATCGACCACTTCGGGCTGAGCGCGATCGAGTTCAGCATCATTTTCGCCTCTAATGCCTTCGCCTTCATCGGCACGGCGCAGTTGAACGGCTATCTCGGACGGCGGTTCGGCCTGGCCCGGGTCGTCCTTGCGGCGGCAACGGCCTTCGCCGCCTTCACGATGGTTTTGCTCGCGCTGACATTCGTCGGTGGGGAAAACCTGTTCGTCCTGTGGTTCATGCTGTTGATCAGCTTCGGCTGCCTCGGGCTGGTTGTCCCGTCGACACTGGTCCTGGCGCTCGACGACTACGGCAAGATCGCCGGTACCGCCGCGTCGCTGCTCGGCACACTGCAAATGCTGCTCGGCGCGGGCTTCACCGCGTTGGTCAGCCTGTTCGCCGACGGGTCGCCACGGCCGATGGTGGCAGCGATCGCCGTCTGCGGCGCGATGGCGGCGACGCTGGCCTGGGTGACGCTCGGGCCGCGCAGCGGCCGCGGTGGCAAGCCGATCCCGGCACCGGCCGAATAACGATCGATGGGGCGGGGTGGTTGTCCACCCCGGCCCGGCGGAGTCATGCTGCCGGGCGAAGATCTGAGTCGGTTGGAAAGGCTGGCCGCACGTGCGCCAATATCTTGACCTGATGCGCCTGGCCCTCGATACGGGCGCGGAAAAAGACGACCGCACCGGCACCGGCACCCGGTCGGTGTTCGGCCATCAGATGCGTTTCGATCTGGCCGACGGCTTTCCGCTGGTGACCACCAAGAAGGTCCACCTCAAGTCGATCATCCACGAACTGCTGTGGTTCCTGTCCGGCGATACCAACATCCGCTACCTGAAGGAGAATGGCGTCCGGATCTGGGACGAATGGGCGGACGAGAACGGCGATCTCGGCCCGGTCTACGGCGCCCAGTGGAGGGCATGGCCGACGCCGGACGGCGGGTCGATCGACCAGATTCGCCAAGTGGTTGAGGGCATCCGTTCGAATCCCGATTCACGCCGGCTGATCGTCACCGCATGGAACCCGGCCGAGGTCGACGGCATGGCGCTGCCGCCGTGCCACTGCTTCTTCCAGTTCTACGTCGCCGATGGCAGGCTGTCCTGCCAACTCTACCAGCGTTCCGCCGACATCTTCCTCGGCGTGCCCTTCAACATCGCCTCCTACGCGCTGCTGACGATGATGGTGGCGCAGGTGACCGGGCTGGCGCCGGGCGACTTCGTCCACACCCTCGGCGACGCCCATCTTTACCTCAACCATATCGACCAGGCCCGGCTGCAGCTCTCCCGTGAGCCGCGGCCGCTGCCGACGATGACGATCAACCCGGATGTCGGGTCGATCTTCGATTTCGTCTATGGCGATTTCGAACTAGAGGGCTACGACCCCCATCCGCATATCAAGGCGGCGGTGGCGGTTTGAGCGGAAAACCCATGGTGTCGATCATCGCCGCGGTGGCGGAAAACGGCGTCATCGGCGCCGATGGGGCAATGCCGTGGCGGCTCTCGACCGATATGAAGCGGTTCAGGCGGCTCACCACCGGCAAGCCGGTGGTGATGGGACGGAAGACCTACGAATCGATCGGCAAGCCGCTGGTCGACCGGCTGAACGTCGTGGTCAGCCGGCAGGACAGCTTCCGGCCGGACGGTGTCGCGGTGCGGCCGAGCCTCGCGGAGGCGCTGGCCTTCGCCACCGACAGGGCCGGCGAGGCGAGCGAGATCGTCGTCATCGGTGGCGGGCAGGTCTATGCGGCGGCAATGGCGCTGGCCGACCGGCTCTACATCACCCATGTCGCGGTTTCGCCGGAGGGCGATGTTCATTTCCCGGTGATCGACCCGTCTGTATGGCGGGAAACCGCCCGCGAGGAGGTCCCGGCCGGCGAGCGGGATAGTGCGGCGACGGTCTTCGCCGTCTATGAGCGGCCTGGCGCCGCCATTTGAGTTGAAACGCGGCCGGGTCAGCCCCACTTGAAGGCAGTCTGATCCGACGCGCGGAGGCAGGCTGCCGCGGCGCGTTGAAACACCGCTGCAAGTCGCCTATAACCCGCGCCTGTTAAAACTGTGCGGAATCGACCGGTTTTCGGGCGGTCCGCTGAAGCTTCTGAAAGGAGCAACATGCCCTGGGACAACCAGTCCAGTGGTGGTAGTGGTGGTGGCTGGAAGGGCGGCAATGGCGGCCCCTGGGGCCAGCCACCGCGCAACACCGGCGGTGGCGGCGGTGGGGGACCCAATCCCCCCGACATCGAGGAATTGCTGCGGCGTAGCCAGGACCGCCTGAAGAGCGTGTTGCCCGGTGGCGGCGGCGGACGAACCAACCCGCTGGTCATTTTCCTGATCATCGCGGCGGTCGTTGTCTTCGCGGCGTTCCAGTTCTTCACCTTCCGCGTCCAGCCGGACGAGGTCGGCGTCGTGCTCCGCTTCGGCGAGTATGACCGCCAGGCGCCTTCCGGCCTGAACTTCCGGCTGCCCTATCCGATCGAGACGGTCTTCACCCCGAAGGTGACCCGGGTCAATCGCATCACCATCGGCCAGGTTGGCGAGGACAGCGGCAGCGCTGGCCGCGACATTCCCGAAGAAAGCCTGATGCTGACGGGCGACGAGAACATCGTCGATATCGATTTCTCGGTGTTCTGGGAGATCAGCAATGCCCGGGACTACCTGTTCAACATGGAAGATCCGATCGGCTCGATCAAAGCGGCGGCGGAAAGCGCCATGCGCGAAGTGGTCGGTCGCTCGAACATCCAGCCGCTCCTGACCCAGGCGCGGGCGATCACGGAAACCGACGTGCAGACCCTGATCCAGCAAACCATGGATGAGTATGGCGCCGGCGTTCAGATCAACCAGGTCCAGTTGCTGAAGGTCGATCCGCCGAGCGAGGTCATCGCCTCGTTCCGTGACGTCCAGGCGGCTCGCGCCGACCAGGAGCGGTCGCAGAACGAAGCACAGACCTACGCAAACCGGGTGATTCCGGAAGCCCGCGGCCAGGCCTCGCAGATCACGGAAGCGGCGATCGCATATCGCGACCGGATCACCAACGAGGCACAGGGTCAGGCGGACCGCTTCACGCAGGTCTATGACAGCTACCGCGTTGCGCCGGAGGTGACCCGGCAGCGCATGTATCTCGAGACGCTTGAAAACGTCTTCTCCGGAACCAGCAAGGTGATCATCGACCAGAAAGACGGCGCAACCGGCGTCCTTCCCTATCTGCCGCTCGATTCGCTCGGGCGACGGAACACGACGGGAGGCAACCAATGAGGCGCGGACTTTTCGGAGGCATCGGCCTCGCCATCGTCGTCGTTATCGGCATCGTTCTTTATCTCAGCTTCTTCATCGTCGACCAGACGCAGCAGGCGCTCGTTTTGCGCTTCGGCGATCCGGTCGACGTCGTGACGACGCCGGGGCTGAACACCAAGCTGCCGCTGATCGACGACGTGATCTACCTCGACAAGCGCATCCTGGATCTCGATTCTCCGCCGCTCGAAGTCATCGCTTCCGATCAGAAGCGGCTCGTCGTCGATGCCTGGGGACGCTACAAGATCGTCGATCCGCTGCGCTTCTTCCAGTCGGTCGGCAGCGTCACCACGGCGCAGCAGCGCCTGTCGGTGTTGCTCAACTCGGCGGTCAGGCAGGTGCTTGGCGACGCGACCTTCATCCAGCTCGTTCGTGACGAACGTGCCGACCTGATGTCGCGGATCACCCAGCGTGTCGATCGCGAGGCACAGAGCTTCGGTATCGACTTCGTCGACGTGAAGATCAGCCGTGCCGATCTGCCGGAGGCGAACAGCCAGGCGATCTACCAGCGGATGCAGACCGAACGTCAGCGGGAAGCCACCGAGCTTCGCGCCCTCGGCGAGCAGCAGGCCCGGCGTATCCGGGCCGAGGCGGATCGTACCGCCACGGTCATCGTCGCCGAGGCTCAGCAGGAATCGGAGCGGGTGCGAGGCGGCGGCGAGGCGGAGCGAAACGACATCTTCGCCAAGGCGTTTGGCGCGGATCCGGACTTCTTCGCCTTCTACCGGTCGATGCAGGCCTACGAAAACGGACTTGGCGGATCGTCCGATACCAGCCTGGTGATCTCGCCGGACTCGGAGTTCTTCCGGTTCTTCAACGATGCCTCCGGGCTCGCGATGGACCCGGCGCTGATCAATCCGCCGGGGCCGGGCGCACCAGCGCCGGCGCCGACGGCGGAGGCCCCGACGCCTGAGGACACCGCGACGGCGGAGCCGGTCGAACCGGCCGCGCCTGCCGAACCGGCACCCGACGCTGCCATGGACGATACAGCCATGGACGCGGCGCCGGATGACGCCACGGTCCCCGCCGCCGACGCGCCCGCCATGGACGCGCCCGCGGCCACCGGTGACGAGCCGGCCGCCGCTCCGACCGAGGACGCGGCCACCGGCGAACCGGCCGATGACGTCACGATCGAGTGATAACGGAACGGCGGCCCCTAGCGGGGTCGCCGTTTTGCCCTAATTCGATCATGATACTTCGGGAGTCGCGTCGTCCACGTCGCGGCCCCGCGTCGTTTAGAGCTCAGGAGACAGGTCGATGACCGTTCTTGCATCCCTCGGGGCGAAGTCTGGAGCGACCAGACGTTTCGCCGGTGCCATGGTCGTCGGGCTGGGACTCGTCATCGCCTCGCAAGCGCCGTCCTCGGCGCGCGGCCCGGAATCGGTCGCTGACATCGCGGAAGAACTGCTCGACGCTGTGGTCAACATCTCGACCAGCCAGACGGTGAGCGGATCGCGCAACGTCCCGGCGCCGAGCATGCCGGACGGTTCGCCCTTCCAGGACTTCTTTGACGAATTCTTCGACCAGCGCCAGGACGAGGACCGGGGCAGCGCGCGGCCGCGCCGGGTCCAGTCGCTCGGCTCCGGCTTCGTCATTGATTCGTCCGGCGTGATCATCACCAACAACCATGTCATCGACGGCGCCGACGAGATCACCGTCAATTTCGCCGACGGCTCCAAGCTGACGGCGACGCTGGTCGGCCGCGACGAGAAGACCGACCTGGCGGTGCTCAAGGTCGAGCCGGAGGAGCCGCTGACGGCGCTCGAATTCGGCGATTCAGAGGTGCTTCGCGTCGGTGACTGGGTGATGGCGATCGGCAATCCCTTCGGTCTCGGCGGGACCGTGACCGTCGGCATCGTCTCGGCCCGCAATCGCGACATCAATTCCGGCCCCTATGACAATTTCATCCAGACCGATGCCTCGATCAATCGCGGCAATTCGGGCGGCCCGCTGTTCGACATGGAAGGCCGGGTGATCGGCATCAATACCGCGATCATCTCGCCGACCGGCGGCTCGATCGGCATCGGCTTCGCCGTGCCGTCGAGCACCGCGGTCAACGTCATCCAGCAGCTGCGCGACTTTGGCGAGACGCGGCGCGGCTGGCTTGGCGTACGGATCCAGGAAGTCACCGACGATATCGCCGAGGGCCTGTCGATGGTCGAGGCGGCGGGTGCGCTGGTCGCTGGCGTCACCGATCCGGGACCGGCCGCCGAAGCCGGAATCGCGCCCGGCGACGTGATCGTCAAGTTCAACGGCCGGCCGGTTGCCGCCATGCACGAACTGCCGCGCATGGTCGCCGACGAGCCGGTCGGCAAGGAAGTCGAGATCGTCGTCATCCGCAAGGGCGCCGAGCAGAGCCTCAAGGTCAAGCTCGGCCGTCTCGAAGAGGCCGAGGCGGCGGAAGTCGCGGCCCTTGCCGCGGACGAAGCCGAGCCGGAGCCGGAAGAGCCGGCGGTCGTCACCGGGCCGCTTGGGCTGACGCTCTCCGACCTCTCGCCGGCGATGCGTTCGAAGTTCGGCATCAAGGACGAGATCAACGGCGTTGTCGTCACCGATGTCGTCGAGGGCAGTGCAGCCGAGGAAAAGCGCGTCCAGGCCGGCGATGTCATCCTCGAGATTTCGCAGGAGGCGGTGGATTCGCCGGCGGCGATCGAGGAGCGGATCAACCAGCTCAAGACCGATGGCCGCAAGTCGGCGCTGCTGCTGCTCGCCAACAAGAATGGCGACCTGCGCTTCGTCGCGGTGAATATCGAATAGACCGGCTTCGCCGGTCGCTCAGGCCGTGACGAAGTCCGACCGCCGGTAGCCCTGCATGTAGAGCAGGGCGGTGAGGTCGGCGTGATCGACCCGGGCCGCGGCAATAGCCGCCAGCTTCGGCTTGGCGTGGTAGGCGACGCCGAGGCCGGCCACCTCCACCATCGCGATATCGTTGGCGCCGTCGCCGACGGCCATGGTTTGTTCGCGCGCCAGACCGAGGCGCGCGGCCCCGCGCTCCAGCGCCGTCCGCTTGGCCTCCGGCCCGACGACCGGCTCGGCGACCTTGCCGGTCAGGCGACCGTTTTCCACGAGCAGGCGATTGGCCTCGACGCCGTCGAAACCGATCATCGCGCCGACCGCTTCGGCAAAGGCGGTGAAGCCGCCAGAGACAAGCAGGCTGGTCGCGCCATGCGCCCGCATCGTCGCGATCAGCGTGCCGGCGCCCGGCATCGGCGTGATGCGCTCGGCGAGGACCTTGCCGAGGGTCTTGATCGACAGGCCCGCCAGTAGAGCGGCGCGTTCGTGCAAGGCCGGCGCGAAGGCGATCTCGCCGGCCATGGCGCGCTCGGTCAGTGCCGCGACCTCGGCCTTGAAGCCGGCGAAATCCGCCACTTCGTCAATGCATTCCTGGCCGATCATGGTCGAATCCATGTCGGCGACGAGGAGCTTCTTGCGGCGGTGGGCCGCCGGCTGGACGACGAGGTCGACCGGCATGGCGGCGACCAGCCGGGAGAGGGCGGGCGCGTTGCCGTCGCCGGCGGCCTCGAAGGCGAGATCGACCGCCTCGCCCTCGGCGAGCCAGTCGATGCGCGGGGCGCCGAGGGCGTCGGTCAGGGCGGCAAGGGCCGCGGTCAGCCCGGCATCGTTGCCGGGCGCCGCGATCAGGGTGGCGACGAATTCGGTCATCCGCGACAGACGGATCCTTTGGTCAGATTGGCAAGAGGCGGGATGGACGGGGCAGGGCGCTCAGTCGAGCACGTGGCTGACAACCCCGTCGGCGAGTTTCGGTTCGAACCAGGTCGATTTCGGCGGCATGATGCCGTTGGCATCGGCGACCGCCATCAGGTCGGCCATCCGGGTCGGATACAGCGCGAAGGCGACGGCCCAGTCGCCGCTGGCAACGCGCTTTTCCAGTTCACCAAGACCGCGCCCGCCGCCGACGAAATCGACGCGCTTGTCGGTGCGCGGATCGGTGATGCCGAGCAGCGGCTCGATCAGGTTGCGGGTCAGCAGGGTGATCGGCAGGCGACCGATCGGGTCGTCCGTCGGCACGCGCTCGGTTGGCAGGATCAGCCGGTACCATTGGCGGTCGACGACCATGCCGACCTGGTTCGGTGCGCCGGGATCGACTGGCGTGTCCGACGCCTCGACCGCGAAGCGCTCGCCGACCGCGGCGAGGAAATCCTTGGGGCTCAGCCCGTTGAGGTCGGCGACGACGCGGTTATAGGCGAGGATGGTCATCTCGTGATCGGGGAAGGTGACCGTCAGGAACGCATTGTGCGAGCCGTTCCCCCCACGGGCCGCCGCCACCCGCGCGGCCGCGGCCGAGCGATGGTGGCCGTCGGCGATGTAGAGCGCAGGCAGGGCGTCGAAGGCGGCGGTGAGGTCGGCGATCGCCGCCGCGTCGTCGACGACCCAGAGCTGGTGGCGGACGTCGGGCCAGGTCACGTCGATCGCGGCCTCGCCGGTCGTCGCGGCCTCGAGCATGGCGTCGATCGCCGGGGCAGTCGGGTAGGCCAGCATCACAGGACCGGTCTGGGCGTTGACCGCCTCGATCTGGGCGACGCGGTCGTCCTCCTTCACCGGCGTCGTCAATTCGTGCTTGCGGATCCGGTTGGTGGCATAATCGGCCAGCGAGGCGACCGCGGCGAGGCCGGTCTGGACATGGCCCTGCCAGGTCAGGCGGTAAACGTAGTAGCGGGGAGCATCGTCGCGGACGAGGACACCCTCGGCGATCATGCGGTCGAGGTTCTCGGCCGCCTTGGCGTAGACTTGCGCGGAATAGGGATCGATGTCGGCGGCAAGGTCGATCTCCGGCTTCGAGACGTGGAGGAAGCTCCACGGCTTGCCCGCCGCCCGCTCGCGCGCCTCGGCGCTGGACAGCACGTCATAGGGCGGCGCCAGCACGTCGGCGGCGCGTCCCGGGGCCGGACGCAGGGCGCGGAAGGGTTGAAGCAGGGTCACGGGCGGCTACGTCCTTGCATGACGGGTTGCGTGCCGGTTTTAGTGGGCGGACGTGACGGGTTCAACACCGTTGGTCGGGATCGGGCCCAGATGCGCCGAATCGGAGAAAAGGTCGCGGCATGCCCCAAGCCATCCTCATCGCCGGCCCCACCGCCAGCGGCAAGTCCAGGCTGGCGATCGACATGGCGCGCCGGGAGGGCGGCGTCGTCATCAATGCCGACTCGATGCAGGTCTATGGCGCGTTGCGCGTCCTCTCGGCCCGGCCGACCGAGGTCGACATCGCGGCCGTGCCGCATGCGCTCTATGGCCACGTTCCTGCCGCCACGCGGTATTCGGTCGGGCATTGGCTGACCGACGCGGCCGCGGCCCTGGCCCGCGCCAGCGAGGAGGGGCGGATGCCGATCTTTGTCGGTGGCACGGGGCTCTACTTCAAGGCGCTGACGGAAGGGCTGGCGACGGTCCCGCCGGTGCCGGCCGATCTCAGGGCGCGGCTCGCCGAGGAGACCCGCGAGGTCGCGACCGAGGCGCTGCACGCGCGGCTTGCCGAGCGCGACCCGGCGACCGCGGCCGACCTGCGGCCGTCCGACCGGGGGCGGATCTGCCGGGCCCTCGAGGTTCATGAGGCAACGGGGCGATCCCTGTCCGACTGGCAGCGGCAGCCGGGCGTGCCGCCGCTGGTCGGTCGCGATGTTCGGCGACTGGTGATCGCGCCGGACCGGGCTTGGCTTCATCACCGCATCAGCCTGCGAGCCGAGGCGATGCTGCATGACGGCGTGCTTGGCGAGGTGCGGCGGCTGCTCGACCTCAAGCTGTCGCCCGAACTGCCGGCGATGAAGGCGATCGGCGTCCGCCAGTTCCGCGATCATCTCGATGGCGACCTGTCGCTCGACGAGGCGGTCGCCGGGGTCAAGACCGAGACGCGACGCTACGCCAAGCGCCAGGAGACCTGGTTCCGCAACCAGATGGCCGACTGGGAGCGGATCGCGCCGCCGGCGGCGTGAGGCCGGGCAAATAAGTCGTTGACCGGGCCGGCGGGCGTGCCTATCTTGCCCGGCATCAACTGGAGCATGTGAACCAATGACGGCGAAATCCGTCCTCGTAATCAGGGAGCGTACCGCCACGATGGCTTGAGCCGTCGCGATTGGTGGTGCGCTGACAGGGCCCGGAAGGGCCTTTTTTTATGGCAAAACGGCTAGGGCCGACAGTGGCTTGAGGTGGCGAGATGAAACGGCAGCAGAAAAAAGCGAGTAGGGACGGCGAGCAGATGAGCGGCGCCGAGATGGTGGTCCAGGCGCTGGCGGATCACGGCGTCGAGCACGTCTTCGGTTACCCCGGCGGCGCCGTCCTGCCGATCTATGACGAGATCATCCAGCAGGACCGGGTCGAGCATATCCTCGTCCGCCACGAGCAGGGCGCCGGCCACGCCGCGGAGGGCTATGCGCGCTCGACCGGCAAGACCGGCGTCGTCCTCGTCACCTCCGGTCCCGGCGCGACCAACATGGTCACCGCCCTGACGGACGCGCTGATGGACTCGATCCCGATGGTCTGCCTGACCGGCCAGGTGCCGACCCACCTGATCGGCAACGATGCCTTCCAGGAGTGCGATACCGTCGGCATCACCCGGCCCTGCACCAAGCACAACTGGCTGGTCCGCGACGTCAACGACCTGAGCCGCATCCTGCACGAGGCCTTCTACGTCGCCTCGCACGGACGCCCGGGCCCGGTGGTCGTTGATATCCCGAAGGACGTCCAGTTCGCCACCGGCACCTATACCGGGCCGAAGAAAGTCGAGCACAAGACTTACCGGCCGCGCACCAAGGGCGATCCCAACGCCATCCGCGCGGCGGTCGAACTGATCGCCAAGGCCAAGAAGCCGGTCTTCTATACCGGCGGCGGGGTCATCAATTCCGGGCCGCGGGCGACCGAATTGCTGCGCGAACTGGCGAAGCTGACCGGCTATCCGGTGACCTCGACCCTGATGGGGCTCGGCGCCTTTCCGGCCTCCGATCCGCAGTGGCTCGGGATGCTGGGCATGCACGGCACCTACGAGGCCAACAACGTCATGCACGACTGCGACCTGATGGTCGCGATCGGCTCGCGCTTCGATGACCGGATCACCGGCCGCACCGACGCCTTCTCGCCGGGCTCGCGCAAGATCCACATCGACATCGACGCCTCGTCGATCAACAAGAACATCCGCGTCGACCTGCCGATCATCGGCGACGTCGCCTCGGTTCTCGAGGACCTCTTGACGATCTGGAAGGCCGAGAAGCCGAAGGTCGACCAGGCGGCACGCAAGGCGTGGTGGAAGCAGATCGAGACGTGGCGCGGCCGCAACTGCCTGGCCTACCGGCAGAACAACGACGTGATCATGCCGCAATATGCGATCGAGCGGCTCTACGCGGCGACCAAGGATCGGGACACCTACATCACCACCGAGGTCGGCCAGCACCAGATGTGGGCGGCGCAGTTCTACGGCTTCGAGGAACCGAACCGCTGGATGACCTCCGGCGGGCTGGGCACCATGGGTTATGGCCTGCCGGCGGCGCTCGGCGTCCAGGTCGCGCATCCCGGCAGCTTGGTCATCGACATCGCCGGCGACGCCTCGGTGCTGATGACGATGCAGGAGATGTCGACGGCGGTGCAGCACAACCTGCCGATCAAGATCTTCATCCTCAACAACCAGTATATGGGCATGGTCCGGCAGTGGCAGCAGTTGCTGCACGGCAACCGGCTGTCGCACAGCTACATGGATTCGCTGCCCGATTTCGTGAAGCTGGCCGAAGCCTATGGCGGGGTCGGCATCCGGGCGGAGAAGCCGGACGAACTGGACGACGCGATCCAGGAGATGATCTCCGTCGACAAGCCGGTCCTGTTCGATTGCCGGGTCGTGGCGCTGGCCAACTGCTTCCCGATGATCCCGTCGGGCAAGGCCCATAATGAAATGCTGTTGCCGGAGGAGGCCGACGACGATGCGATCGGCAAGGCAATCAGCGCATCCGGAAAGGCGCTCGTCTGATGAAGCGGACAACGACCAAGAAGACAACCGCACGCCGTCCGGCCAGGCGCACGACGAAGAAAGCCGCGCCGGCGGTGTCTCATGTCGCCGACAAGGCGCCGGACCAGACGCGGACTGAGCCGCTGCCGTCGCCGGCCTCGGCCTATTTCTTCGAGGAGCGGCACGATCGCTTCGAGCGGCACACGCTGTCGATCACGGTCGACAACGAGCCGGGCGTGCTTGCCCGGGTCATCGGCCTGTTCTCGGGGCGTGGCTACAATATCGACAGCCTGACGGTCTCCGAGACCGAGCACGCCCGGCACCAGTCGCGGATCACCATCGTCACCACCGGCACGCCGATGGTCATCACCCAGATCAAGAACCAGCTCGAGCGGCTGGTGCCGGTCCATTCGGTCAACGACCTGACCGCCGACGGCAATCCGCTGGAGCGCGAGTTGGCGCTGATCAAGATCGCCGGCAAGGGGGAGAAGCGGGTCGAGGCTCTGCGGATCGCCGACGCCTTCCGGGCCGAGGTGGTCGGCGCGTCGACCGAGCATTTCATCTTCCAGCTCACCGGCCGGACCGACAAGATCGAGCAGTTCATCTCGATCATGGCGCCGCTCGGCATGGTCGAGGTGTGCCGGACGGGTATCGCCGCCCTGTCGCGCGGCCCGCATGCGATGACGGGGCTCGCCAGCCGGATGCCATAGCGCTTCGGAGGAGGTGAGAGGATCATGCCGTATGGTATTGATTTCTCATGATCTTCCAAAGACGGACGAAAAGACAGTCAAGGCCGGCGAGCCGTCATGGAAGCCGGCCTTGACGCTTCGCCGCGACGCGGCCAGAAGTATGCGCCCGGAAGCGCCGAAGGGTTCGCCGCCGATGCGGGCGCATTACCCGATGATCGAGCCATGACCGCCAAGCTCTCCGTCAACCTCAACGCGATCGCCTACCTGCGCAACCGGCGCGACCTGCCGTGGCCGAGCGTCACCGGCATCGGCCGCATCGCGCTCGAAGCCGGGGCGCACGGGCTGACCGTCCATCCGCGCCCCGACGAGCGGCACATCCGCCGCTCCGACGTGCCGGAACTGGCGAAGCTGATCGCCGACGAATTCCCCGATCGCGAATTCAACATCGAGGGCAATCCCGACGCCCGCTTCATCGAGACCGTCGAGGCGATCCGGCCGACGCAGGTGACGCTGGTGCCGGACGACATTCGCCAGTCGACCTCCGACCACGGCTGGGACATCGCCGCCCATCGCGACTTCCTCCAGCCGATGATCGCGCGCTTCCAGGCGGCGGGCCTGCGCGTGTCGCTGTTCGTCGATCCTGATCCGGCTGCGGCGGCGCTGGCTAGGGAAGTCGGCGCCGACCGGATCGAGATCTTCACCGGTCCCTATGGCGGCTGCCTTGACCCGGCAGAGCAGGCGGGCGAACTGGCGAAGGTGGTGGCGACCGGCAACGCGGCGCGCGACGCCGGCCTCGGCCTCAATGCCGGGCACGACCTGACGCTCGACAACCTGCCGCCGCTGGTCGCGGCGCTGCCGCATCTGGCGGAGGTGTCGATCGGCCATGCGCTGACCGGCGATGCGCTGCGCTTCGGCATGGGCGACGCGGTGCTGCGCTATCGCGAAGCCTGCGGCGAGACGATCTGATGGGCGAGCCGGCCCTCGCGATCGACCCGGTTGCCGACCGGCCGACGGCCGCCGACGGTCCGGATTTCTTCTGCGTCGGGGCGCAGAAGGGCGGCACCCGCTGGCTCTACGACCAGGTGCAGTTGCATCCCGATTTCTGGATGCCGCCCTTCAAGGAACTGCACTATTTCGACCGCAAGAAGCCGTCGCAGCGGGCGGCCAAGCTGGCGGCGAAGGCCGCCGGCAACCTCGATCATCTGAACAGGCGCCGGGCGAAGAAGAATTTCAGGCCGCTCGACCAGCGCGATCTCGATTTCCTCGATGCCTATGCCGACCTGCCGTGGCGGCAGGTCGATCTGGATGCCTATGCCCGGCTGTTCGCCAGCAAGGGCGGCGCCATCGCCGGCGACATCACGCCGGATTACTCGACGCTGAAGCCCAACCTGATCGAAAGGATCATGGCGCGGTTTCCGGCCGCCAAGGTCGTCTTCATCGCCCGGGATCCGGTTGCGCGGGTGTGGTCGCATCTCAACATGCACGTCCGAAAGGGCGACATCGCCCGAGACCTCTCGGCAAGCGACCTCATGCGGCTGGTCGAGAAGCGCTTTGTGGTCAAGCGGTCGTTCCAGACCGACATTGTCGCGCGGTGGCGCAAGCACGTGCCGGACGAGCAGTTCGGCTTCTATCTCTTCGACGACCTGGTGACGGATCCCGACGGGGTGCGGGCGCGGGTGCTGTCGTTTCTCGGCGGCGATCCCGGCAAGCCGAGCGGGACGACGAAGGCCGGCTTCAACCGGAAGAGTGATTCCGACAAGGCGCAGCTCTCCCCGGAGCTTCGCGACCGGCTGAGCAAGCACCTGGCCGATGAACTGAGGGCATCGGCCCGGCAATTCGGCGGCGCGGCGGCGGAGTGGCCCGCCAGATACGGGCTCTGAGCGGAGCCGAAACGCAAACGGATTCGCGCCGGCCGCGAATCCCCTGATGAGGAAAAACCGTGCTGGACGTGTTGCGCATGGCGGGGGACCGGCTTCTCGGTCGGCTGCCGGATCCCGCGGAAATGCCGGAGCTGCTGGCGCAGGGCGACCTGCGCGGGCCGGATTTCTTCTGCATCGGCATGCAGAAGGGCGGCACGCGATGGCTGTTCGACCAGTTGAACCACCATCCCGACTTCTGGATGCCGGCGATCAAGGAACTGCATTACTTCAACGAGAACATCCATCTCAAATGGGCCGAGCCGCTCTACACCAAGGCGCGCTACGGGCGCAGCCGGCTGAACCGCAAGCTGACCCGCTCGCACATGCGGCCGCTGGAGGATGGCGACATCGAATGGCTACGCGCCCTGATCTGGCTGCACGGCAAGCCGCTCGATTTCGATCGCTACAAGCGGCTGTTCAGCCCGAAGGGCGACCGGCTGTCCGGCGACATCACGCCGACCTACGCAATCATCGCCGACGAGAAGGTTCAGGCGGCGTGCCGCAACCTGCCGGACGCCAAGGTCGTCTACGTAGTGCGCGAGCCGATCGAGCGCTTCTGGTCGCATTACTGCATGATGGCCCGCCAGCAGAAGTGGGAGAACGCGGCGGATTTCGCGACCGTCGAGAATTTCATCAGGACCGGCAGCGGCATCCGCCATTCGAGCCCGACCGTCAACGTCGCCCGGTGGAAGGACGCAGGCGCGGCCGATCGCTTCGGCCTGTTCTTCTTCGACGAGTTGCGGACCGAGCCGGCGAAGCTGCGGGCGAAGATCATCGGCTTCCTCGGCGGCGACCCCGGCAAGCCGAGCGGAACCCTGCCGCCGGGCTTCAACCGCAAGAGCACCGACCCCAAGGTGGTGATGTCGGACAAGGTGCGGGAGCATCTTGTCGACATCCTCGGCGACGAGATCCGGCGGGCGGCGGCGGAATTCGGCGGCCCGGCCGAGGCCTGGCCGAAGAAATACGGCTTGTGAGGGGCCCGCGATGTCGGAGCATCTTCTCGCCGGGTTCGTGATCTTCGCGGTGGTGACGCTGTTCACCCCCGGCCCGAACAACATCATGCTGATGGCGTCTGGCCTGAATTACGGGCTGCGCCGGGCGATGCCGCATCTCCTCGGCGTCGCCATCGGCTTCGCCGTCATGGTGCTGGCCGTCGGCATCGGGCTCGGGGCGGTGTTCAACGCCTTTCCGGCGCTCTACCCGGTTATCAAGTATGTCGGCGTCGCCTACCTGCTCTATCTCGCCTGGGTCGTCGCCACGGCCGCGCCGCCTGATACCGAAGGCGGGGGGAAGGGGCACCCGATCACCTTCCTCCAAGCGTCCGCCTTCCAGTGGGTCAACCCGAAGGCCTGGGTGATGGCGGTCGGGGCGGTTGCCACCTATGCGGCGATCGCCGCCTTTCCCTTCAACATGGCGATCATCGCCGGAATCTTCGGCGCGATTGGCCTGGTCTCGGCCTGGGCCTGGGTGATCTTCGGCCAGGCGCTGCGCCGTCTGGTGCGGACGCCGCGCGCCATCCGCGTCTTCAATATCGCCATGGGACTGCTTCTGGTCGCCTCGATTGTGCCGGTTCTGGTCGAGGATTGGCTCTAGGGAGCGCTGAAACGGTTCAAAATGGCGCATCCTGCGTGACAGCGATGGATTGCGCCCCGCGCCTTCGCCCGTTAGAACCGGCGCGGTCTTACCGGTCCTGCGCTTTTCCAAGCCTGGATCACCCCCGGCTAAAAAGGGAAAGTCATGCGCGTTTATTACGATCGGGATGCCGATCTCAACCTCATCAAAGCTAAGAATGTCGCCATCGTCGGTTATGGCAGCCAGGGTCGCGCCCACGCGCTGAACCTCAAGGATTCGGGCGTCGAGAACGTCGCGATCGCGCTGAAGGACGGTTCGGCGACGGCCAAGAAGGTCGAGGCGGACGGCCTGCCGGTGAAGTCGGTGGCCGATGCGGCCGCCTGGGCCGACCTGATCATGATGTGCGCCCCGGACGAACTCCAGGCCGATATCTGGAACGACCATATCGCCGGCAACATCCGCGACGGCGCGGCGATTGCCTTCGCCCACGGCCTCAACGTCCATTTCAAGCTGATCGAGCCGAGCAAGACGATCGACGTGGTGATGATCGCGCCGAAGGGCCCGGGCCACACCGTGCGCGGCGAATACCAGAAGGGCGGCGGCGTGCCGTGCCTGATCGCCATCGACCAGGATGCCTCGGGCAATGCCCATGACCTGGCCCTGTCCTATGCCTCGGCGATCGGCGGCGGCCGGTCCGGCGTCATCGAGACGACCTTCCAGGAAGAGTGCGAGACCGACCTGTTCGGCGAGCAGGTGGTCCTGTGCGGCGGTCTGGTCGAGCTGATCCGCGGCGGCTTCGAGACGCTGGTCGAGGCCGGCTATGCGCCGGAGATGGCCTATTTCGAGTGCCTGCACGAGGTGAAGCTGATCGTCGACCTGATCTACGAGGGCGGCATCGCCAACATGAACTACTCGATCTCCAACACCGCCGAGTTCGGCGAATATGCCAGCGGGCCGCGGATCATCACCGACGAGACCCGGGCGGAGATGCGCCGGGTGCTCAAGGATATCCAGTCCGGCGCCTTCACCTCCGAGTGGATCCGCGAGTGCAAGGCCGGCCAGGCGAAGTTCAAGGCAACGCGCCGCATGAACGACGCGCACCCGATCGAGGAAGTCGGCGAGAAGCTCCGCGGCATGATGCCGTGGATCAAGTCGAATGCGCTGGTCGACAAGGACAAGAACTAAGGTTGGCTCGGGGCGGCCCGGGCCGCCCCGCTCGACAATCCCAGACGAATCCTGTCCATCTAGGTCGTAGCCGGGAAGGGGTGTCTTTCCCCTTGCCGGCGCGGCTTTCACTTTTGACGGACGAGGGCGGCCATGCTCAGCCTGTTTGAGATCGGCGCGATTCTTCTGGTGCTCTCGGCCATTTTCGGGTGGGCCAACGAGCGGTATATCGGCCTGCCCAATGTCATCGGCCTCCTGGTCATGGCGCTGACGACGTCGATCGTGCTGATCATCTTCGACGCGATCATGCCGGGGCTCGGCGTGCGCGACGCGGTCGAGAGCGCGCTCGGCGAAATCGACTTCTACGACACGATGATGAATGGCCTGCTGGCCTTCCTGCTCTTCGCCGGCGCGCTGCAGGTCGATCTCAGCCGGCTCAGGGCGGAAGCCTGGGCCGTCGGCCTGATGGCGACGGTCGGCGTCGTCATCTCGACCTTCATCGTCGGCACCGGCTTCTACCTGCTGGCCGGGCTGATCGGCGTCAACGTGCCGTTCATCTGGGCGCTGGTCTTCGGCGCGCTGATCTCGCCGACCGATCCGGTGGCCGTCCTCGCCCTGCTCAAGTCGGTCGACCTGCCGCAGCGGCTGGAGATCAAGATCGCCGGCGAGAGCCTGTTTAATGACGGCGTCGGCGTCGTGCTGTTCACGCTGCTGCTCGGCATCGCGACCCGGACCGAGGAACTCACTTTCATCCACGTCGGCGAGCTGTTTCTCTGGGAGGCGGTCGGCGGCGCGATCCTCGGCCTGATCGTCGGCTTCATCGCTGTTCGCGCGATGGAATCCATCGACAACTATCCGGTCGAGATCATGATCACCCTCGGCCTGGTGACCGGGCTTTATGCCGTCGCGCTGCGGCTGCACATGTCGGGGCCGATCGCGGTGGTGATCACCGGTATCCTGGTCGGCAATCGCGGGGTTCGGACCGCGATGAGCGAGAGCACCCGCGAGCACCTTTTCCAGTTCTGGGAGTTCATCGACGAACTCCTGAACTCGGTCCTGTTCCTGCTGATCGGGCTTGAGGTGCTGATCGTCACCCTCGATCCGTCGATGGCCGGGCTGGCGGTGGCGACGATCCCGCTGGTGCTGATGGCGCGGCTGATTTCGGTGTCCCTGCCGCTGACGCTGCTGTCGCTCAGAAAGACCTTCACCCCCGGCTCGATCCCCATCCTCACCTGGGGCGGGGTCCGGGGCGGCATCTCGGTGGCGCTGGCGCTGGCGATCCCGCTGGTCGCCTTCCGCGAGCCGATCCTGGTCGCCACCTATGCGGTGGTGATCTTCTCGATCATCGTCCAGGGGCTGACGATCATGCCGCTGGTCCGGCGCGTCATCCAGCCCGTCGCCAGGGACTGAAACGCGACCGCCGGACCGGGCCCCGGCTGGAGCCAGTCCGGCGATCGACGCGGGTCAGGGATGGTCAGTACGGGCTGTTGCAGCGGTGGGCGTAGCCGTCATAGCCCATGAAGGTATCGGTGGTCGGATTGTAGGACCGGTACCGGGAGAAGCACCAGTTCACGTGCGCCTGACCACGATAGTAGACCGGTGCCGGGGGCGGCGCGTAATAGACCGGCGGAGGCGCATAGTATCGCGGGGCCGGCGCGTAATAGGCGGGGGCGCCATAGTAGGGGGCCCGCCGCGGCGCGGTGGCAAGCGCGCCGACACCAAGGCCGACGATCGCGCCGGCGGCAAAGCCGACGCCCGGACCGGGTCGCCAGCCGTTGTTGTAGTTGTTTCTGTAGACGTTCTTGCCGTTTCCCTGCCGGTAATTCTGATTGTAGCCGTTGCCGGCGGAAGCGGCCGTCGGGATCGCGGCGGTCGACGCGGCGGCGACAGCGGCGGCGAGAGCGGCCAAAGCGAACTTTCTCATTCTCTACTCCACATAACGCAAGAGTTTGGCTGGCCGGAGATCCGGTCCTTGCCGATTGCCGACAAGAATGAGCCCCTGTGGATGAATGGTCGCTGAACGAAATATGGCGTGGGCTGCGGGGTGGCCTTGACCTGCCTCCGGGCTCGCGCCACAAGCGGATGCATCCCCGCCGGAGTCTCCCCATGCCGCGCCGTTTCGCCATTCTCGACGTTTTCACCGACCGCCCGCTGGCGGGGAACGGGCTTGCCGTGGTCCTCGATTCCGAAGGGCTTGACGATGCCCGGATGCAGGCCATCGCCCGGGAGTTCAATCTCTCCGAAACGGTCTTCGTCCTGCCGCCGGAGAACCCGGCCCATGCTGCCGCGATCCGCATCTTCACGCCGCGCAGTGAACTGCCCTTTGCCGGTCATCCGACGGTGGGCACGGCGATCCAGCTGGCGCTTGAGGCGGCGGATGCGAACCACAACAAGCACGAGATGATGCTGGTGCTGGAGGAAAAGATCGGAGCGGTGCGCTGCGGCGTCTCGCTGAAGGGCGAGGCGGCCGGCCACGCGATGTTCGACCTGCCGCGCCTGCCCACCGCCATCAAGGACCCGCCCGAGCGGGACCTGATTGCCGGCGCGCTTAACCTGTCGCCGAGCGACGTCGGTTTCGAGAATCACGTGCCGAGCGCCTTCGAGGCCGGTGTCCCCTATTGCTTCGTGCCGGTCCGCGATCTCGACGCCATCGCCAGGGCGCAACCGCAGATGCGCCAGTTCGGATCGGTGTTCACCGGCCCCCACGCCTTTGCCTTCGTCTACACGCGCGAGACGCTCGGCACGGATCGCCACTTCCACGCCCGGATGTTCGCGCCACTCTCCGGTATCGCCGAAGACCCCGCCACCGGCTCCGCCGTCGCGGCACTCGCCGGCGTCATCGCCCGTTTCGACCAACCGCCGGGCGGCAGCCATCGCTACACCATCGAGCAGGGCTACGAGATGGGACGGCCGAGCCTGATCGGTCTCGAGATCGACATGCACGACGCCGCGGTGGACGGCGCGCGGATTTCGGGCGACGCGATCGTGGTCGCCCAGGGGACGCTGTCGGCCTGACGTCGCTTCCGTGGAATCATGCTAATCTGCGCCGATCGCCACAGGAGGCGATACGGGGGAGATGGGCATGACCTGGGTCAACGACGTCATCTTGTTCTTTCATTTCTTCGGCCTGATGCTCGGCGCTGCCGGAGGCATGGCGAGCGGCCTGATCATGCGCAAGGCGGCGAGCCTGCCGCCGGAACAGGGCCAGACCATCCGCATGCTCGGCCCGATGCTGGCCAACGTCGCCCATCTCGGCGTCGTGGTGCTGTGGGTCACCGGTCTGATTCTGGTCTGGAGCAAGTGGAACGGGCTGGGCAGCCTGCCGACCCTTTTCTGGGTCAAGGCGGTCTTCATCGTCACCCTGACCGTCAGCGCCATCGCCGTCCACATGACCTACGCGGAGATCCGCAAGGGCAACAAGGCGGTGGCGTCGCGGCTGCCGAAGCTTGGCCCGCTGTCCGGCGCCTCGGCCGTGCTGGCGGTCCTGTTCGCTTCGCTGGCTTTCGGCTGACACCCGCCAAACCATAACCGCCCCGCGCTGTCCGACGCTTGTCTGGGCGCGGCGCGGGGCCTCCTTATTTCGGAACTCGCAATGCTCTGGTTCTATGACCTGCTGTTGATCGGCCACTTTCTCGGACTGGCGATGGGCTTCGCCGCCGGGTTCGGCAACATGGTGATGATGGGCCTGATCGCAAAGGCGAAGGCCGCCGACGCTGTGGTGCTCTCGCGGTTCCCGCCGGCCATTGCCAGGGTTTCCAACATCGGGCTGGTGCTGTTGTGGATCACTGGCGTGATCCTTGTCCTCATCCGCTGGAACGGCCTTGCATTCCTCTCGGCCATGTTCTGGATCAAGATGGTGGCGGTCGTGGCGCTGACCGGCCTGGCCATCGTCATGCACCGGTTGATGGGCCGGGCGCGGAAGGGCGATATCCGCGCCGCGCGCCAGATGCCGCTGCTCGGCCGGCTCGCCGGGGTCTCGGCGCTGATGGCTCTGATCTTCGCCGTGCTGGCCTTCCATTAGGCCGGGCCGCCGCCCATATCGTGTTTTCGACTTGCCGAAACCCGACCGTTCTGGCTAAAAAGACCGGTGCCTTGAGGAGAACCGGGCCTTAACCTGTTCGGTGGATGATCCTCGGGGACCCATGTGGAGCTGACATGATCGTTCGCGATCCCCAGAGCGCACCGACTCCGGCCTTCGCCGAAGACCGTCGGATTGCGCCCGGCTCCCTGCTTCTTCCCGGCCTGCTCCTTAGACGCCCCTGAGCGTCGACTGCCCTGTTGCGGGCGGGCTCTCAGGGGACTGTCGACAAGAGGACATCCCATGATCGCCCGAATGGGACAGCCAGGCGGGCAAGGTTTCGAGAAGGACAGAGTACGATGACCACCACCACACCGACGGCCGACAAACGCGATCAGGTCGTCATCTTCGACACGACATTGCGCGACGGCGAGCAATCCCCCGGCGCATCGATGACCCTCGAGGAGAAGCTGCAGGTCGCGACGCTCCTCGACGAGATGGGCGTCGACATCATCGAGGCCGGTTTCCCGATCGCCTCGAATGGCGATTTCGAGGCGGTCACCGAGATCGCCAAGCTGGTCAAGCGCGGCGTCGTCTGCGGCCTCGCCCGGGCAGGCAACGGCGACATCGATCGCGCCGCCGAGGCGTTGAAGCATGCCGAGCGCCGCCGCATTCACACCTTCATCGGCACGTCGCCGCTGCATCGTGAGTTTCAGCTCCAGCTCAACCAGGAGCAGGTCTACGAGCGGGTCGTGTCCTCGGTGACCCGGGCGCGCAACTATACCGACGACGTCGAATGGTCGGCGATGGACGCAACGCGGACGGAAGCCGATTTCCTCTGCCGGACGGTCGAGGCGGCGATCAAGTGCGGCGCCACGACCATCAACATCCCCGACACGGTCGGCTATACGACGCCGGCCGAATTCGCCGACATGATCAGGATGCTGATCGAGAAGGTGCCGGGCGCCGACGAGGTGGTCTTCTCGACCCATTGCCACAATGACCTCGGCCTGGCGGTCGCCAATTCGCTCTCCGGCGTTGCCGGCGGGGCGCGGCAGATCGAGTGCTCGATCAACGGTCTCGGCGAGCGGGCGGGCAACGCGGCGCTCGAGGAAGTCGTCATGGCGATCAAGACCCGCGGCGACATCTATCCCTATTACACCAACATCGACACGACGATGCTGATGCGGGCGTCGAAGCTGGTCTCGGCGGTTTCGGCCTTCCCGGTCCAGTACAACAAGGCGATCGTCGGCAAGAACGCCTTTGCCCATGAGTCCGGCATCCACCAGGACGGCATCCTCAAGAATGCCGAGACCTACGAGATCATGCGGCCGGAGGATGTCGGCGTGAAGTCGACCTCGCTGGTGATGGGCAAGCATTCCGGACGTCACGCCTTCCGCGAGAAGCTGATCGCGCTCGGCTTCGAGCTCGGCGACAACGCCCTGCAGGATGCCTTCCGGCGGTTCAAGGACCTCGCCGATCGCAAGAAGCATGTCTTCGACGAGGACATCGAGGCGCTGGTCGAGGACGAGATGACCCAGGCGGGCGAGGCGATCCGCCTCGTGGCGCTGACCGTCATCGCCGGCACCGGCGGGCCGCCGAAGGCGATCGTCACCCTCGATGTCGAGGGCCAGCATGTCACCAAGGAAGCCACCGGCGACGGCCCGGTCGATGCGATGTTCAAGGCGGTGCGGGCGATCGCCCCGCACGAGGCGACGCTGCAGCTCTACCAGGTCGGCGCGGTGACCGAGGATTCGGACGCCCAGGCCGAGGTTTCGGTGCGGCTCGGCGAAGGCGACAAGATGGTCACCGGCCGCGGCGCCGATACCGATACAATGATCGCCTCGGCCAAGGCCTATGTCTCGGCCGTCAACAAGCTGGTGACTCGCCGCGCCAAGAGCAAGCCGGCGGTCGAACTCAAGGCGGTCTGACGGACCGCGCTTCGAGCTGCTTGACAGGGGTGCGGTGCGAGCCGTGCCCCTGTTTCCTTTCGACTATGTCCAAGGCGCCATCCGAGCCCGCCCGCGCTCCCGACAAGCCGGCGGGGTTGCCTGTCCCGATTGCCGGACGGTACTCTTTTGTTCCTCTTCAAGCCGTTTTGGCCGTGTCTGGAATCAAGTCAGGAGCCTCCCATGCGATCTTCACGTATTTCACCCATCCGTAGCGCGTGTTTGGCGGCAGGGGCGATCGCCATTGGCGTAGCGCTGACGGGACCGGCGACCGTCGCCGCTGAAACGCTGCCAGCCTATATGGACATCGCCGTCGGCAGCGGGAAACCGACGTCGAAGGCGCAGGTCGCGATCGACAACATCACCGCGCTGGACGACGGCATGCAGGCGATCTACGCGGAATCGCTGGAAATCTTCAAGGCGAACATCCGCGAGAAATATCCCCTGATCATCGCCCGCTTCGACAACTTTGGCGGTGCGATGACGCTCTATGCGCCGGGCAAGGATCCGGTCCAGGCGCCGCCGGTTCCGGAAGCCTATGCACTGGTCAAGTCCGTCTCGCATAGCGCGATGGCGATGTACCAGCTCGTCGCGCCCTACCTGAAAGATCCGGGCGACACCTCATGGCGGGCGCCGATGGCGATCTACCTGACGCAGGTCAAGACCGCTCGGGAATCGATCGCCGATGTCGACTTGCCGGACAATGTCCAGGCCCGACTCGATTCGATGCTGGACAAGGAAATCGCCTTCATGGAGCGGTGCCTGGAGACGGGCACCTTTACCTTCGCCGACCTGACCGACCTTGCCCACGCGCTTGAGCCGGACATCGTCAAGAATGTCGCTCTGGCCGCCCAGACCCAGGTCGATCACTGGGAAAGCGTGCTCGGCGAATGGCAGACGATGCTCGGCGACGACTGGGATCAGACCTACGCGATCACCAACACGCTCTACGTGACCCGCCAGAACAATGTCCTGTTCACGATCCTGGCCCAGTTCATGGGCGAGGATGCCATCGACGACCGGTTGATCCTGGTCGGCACGACCGCCTTCACGACGACCGAGGCCAAGCTCCTCGACGTCCTGTCCCGCATCATTGCCGACCGGTCGCTCGGCGAGGTCTTCTTCCGGAACTATTACCTGATGGACGCCGAGCTGCTGGGCAGCGCGGCGCGCCACGCGGTCGAGGTGGACGCCGAGAAACAGGGGAAGAAGGCGCTGCTCCCGACGGTGGCGCCGTTCGACACGCACGCCTGGCCGTGGCCGGAAGATCCGGCGTCCGGTCCCGGCCCCGCCGACATGCAGGAGATCGAGGGCGACTGACGGCCTTCGCGCGCCTCGCCGCCTTTCGTGCCGTCCAGCCAGAAAAAAGGGCCCGCGCGGGGACGCGCGAGCCCTGACGGGAAGAAGGCGCTTCCGCCTACATCGGTAGGTCGAGCTTGCCGAGGTTGAGGAGGACCGTCTCGCCCGAATGATCGTCGACGCCGTCGTTGTCGGTGATGATGAAGGCGTCGCCGGCCGAGTCGATGGCAAAGCTCTCGATCTTGTCGAGGACGTAGCCCTTCGGGCTGGCGAGGTCGGGGATCAGGTCGCGGACGACCTCTTTCCTGACCACCGGCACATCCGATGCGTCGGGAGCCGCCGGCACGACACCGTCAAGCGACACATAGGTGAGCTGCTTGGTCGCGGCGGCCTTGCCGATCTGGTTGTCGCGCTCGACGACGATCAGGCCGTTGCCATGGGCGGTGATCTCGGACAGGCCGATCCAGCCCTTCTTCGGTGCATCGAGCGGGTAGCGGACAACGCCCCAGGTCTGGTCGGCGGGCTTGAAGGCGAGGAGCTTGGCGTGGCCCTTCTCGTCGTCCTTCCATTCCCGCTGCACGGCGATCCAGACCGTCTCGTCTTCGCCGGTTCCGACGGTCGTCACGCCCTCGAAGCCGAAGCGTAGCGCGTGCTTGAGGATCGCCTCGGGAAGCGGGTAGGTCGCCTCGATGGCGCCATCGGCCGAGACCTTGATCAGCAGGCTGTCTGTCTTGTTCTTCTCGCGCTCCGGATTGCCTTCCGAGGCGATCCAGAAGCCGCCGTCGGATGCCAGCGCAATGCCCTCGGGGTCGAGGTTGGCAGCCGGCTTGCCGTCCTGGGTCAGCGTCATCTCGGCGGTGATGACCGCCGGCTTCCTCGTAGCGTCGATGGTCAGGATGCGGGCGACCGACGAGGCGCTGTCGGTGACGGCGTAGAGCTTGCCGGCCTCGCTGGCGTCGGCGACCGTGCCGGAAATCGCCATCCACGGGATCGGCGTGCCGTTGGCGTCGTCGGTGGAGATCAGCTGCGGGTAGGCGGGGACACCGTCCTCGAGGGCGAAAATCGTGACCACGGAGCCGATGCCGCCGTCGGGCAGCAGATCGTTCTCCGCGGCGGAGACCAGCAGGTTCCGCTCCGGGATGGCGAGCAGGCCCTCGGGACCGATGCCGCCTGGCAGCGCCTGCACGTATTCCGGCTCGCCGTCGGTGTCGCGATAGACCAGCACCAGCGAGGCGCGCTCCAGGCCGATGAAGATGAAGCGATCGTCGCCGAAGGTGGCGACTTCGGCGCCCTCGGGCTCGGAGCCCTTGTTCTCCGACCGGCCTTCCGGGTAATGGCCGAGGCGGGCGGCGATGTGTTCGACGGTGTTGCCGCTGTCATAGAGGATGTCGCCACCCTTGCTGAAGATGGTGAAGCCGCGGCTGCCGCCCTTCCAGTCGCCTTCGTTGGCGGTGACGAAGCGGTCGTCGTCGATCCACTGCACCGCATCCGGCTCGCGCGGAACGCCGGTCAGCGACCCGGTCAGGCTGATCGTGTCTTCCTCGACGGTATCGATCTGGTCGAGGTCGACGCTGCCGGCGGAGAAGCTGTTGATGACGTCGCCGGTGGCGAGGTCGACGACCGCCAGATAGTTGTTTTCCTGGAGGGTGACGATCGCCTGGTTGG
The DNA here is from genome assembly GCF_900104485.1 of Bauldia litoralis. GTDB lineage: Bacteria > Pseudomonadota > Alphaproteobacteria > Rhizobiales > Kaistiaceae > Bauldia > Bauldia litoralis. The sequence continues at coordinate 150,907 of NZ_FMXQ01000006.1, forward strand.
CGGTGTTGATGTCGACGAATTCGGGTTCCGGATCGGTCGGCGCGACGTCGGCCATACCGGCGAGGTCGGCGACCGTCTTCGTGGCGCAGTCGACGGTCCCATCAGCGCCGATGCCGAACCAGGTCAGGTTGCCGCCCGGGAGCTGCGGGATGGCGCCGTCGTTGATGTCCTCGTCGCGCTCGTTCTCGATGGCGATGGCGACGTAGGCGCCGTCCGGCGACTTGGCGAGGGCGTCCGGCTGGCCGCCGAGATCGCAAGTCGCGAGCACGGTCTTGCCGGTCAGGTCGACCACCGCGAGGTGGCCCGACGGCTTGTCGTAGGACTCGGAGGTGACGACGCCAACCAGCGCCTTGTCGCCGACCACGACCAGCGAGGTCGGCTCGCCGCCGAGGGCGATTGTTCCGGCGGTCTTCGGCGCCTCGGGATCGGTGATGTCGATCAGGCCCAGTCGTTCGCCGGGGCTGTCGGTGTGAACCAGGGTCATGCCGTCGGGTGTCGCCGCGATGATTTCCGCCACGGTTTCCGCTTGCGGGTCGGAATCGGCCGGCCGGTTATCCGCGACATGGAACGTCGCGATGCGGTTGAAGACCGCGGCGGACGCCGGGGTGAGGGCGGTGCAGGCCAATAGCGCGGCGGCTGCCGCGCTTGCGCGCAGGAGGATCATGGTCGGGTAGCCCTTTTCGTAGGTTCGGAACGGGAGCTACCGGCGCATAGCGTTCGGCGATGACTGCGCCATTACAGCGTCATGACAGAACGGTGACGGCTGTGGAGAAGCGGTCAGGAGCCCTGGCGGGCGGCCTGGTCGGCCTCGTGCGCCTCGATCGACGGCTTGGGCAGGGAGGGGGCGTCGTCGTCGGACGGCGCCATGTGTATCACCCGCTGCGGGAAGGGGATGCTGATGCCGGCGGCCTCGAGGTCGCGCTTGCCCTGCTGGGTCAGTTCCCAGCGGGTGTTCCAGAAATCGGCGGTCGTCGCCCATGCCCGCAGTTGCAGGTTGACGGCGCTGTCGCCGAGCGACAGCGGCACGACGACCGGCGGCGGATCCTTCAGGACGTTTGCGTTGTTCTGCGCCGTCTCGACCAGGACGCGGCGGCCCTCGGCCATGTCGTCCTCGTAGGCAATGCCGATTTCGATGAGGATCAGCCGCGTCGGGTTGCGGGTGTAGTTGGTGAGCGTGGTGTTCCAGAGTTCGGAGTTCGGCACGAACTTGAAGATGCCGTCCCAGGTGCGAATCTGGGTGTGGAACAGGTTGATCTCCTCGACCGTGCCGGCGACGTTTTCCGTCTCGATATAGTCGCCGATGCCGAAGGGGCGCAGCCAGAGCAGCATCATGCCAGAGGCGATGTTGGTCAGCGTACCCTGGAGGGCGAGGCCGATTGCCAGCGCCGCGCCACCGAGGGCAGCGAGGATCGACGTGGTCTGGACGCCAAGCTGGCCAAGGGCGGCGACGAGAACCAGGATCAGGATCGAGTAGCGGACGATCGCCGTGAAGACCGGCCGCAGCGTCCGGTCGATCTTGTCGGTGCGGTGGATCAGGTTGCCGACCGCTCGGCTGGCCCATTTCGCCGCCAGCCAGCCGAAGATGACGATCATCAGCGCCGAAACCAGCTTCGGCAGGAAATCGATCGCCCAGGTCCAGAAGGCCGAGGCGATGATGCCGAGATGCGAGGGGATTTCGACGACGTCCATGCGCCGAGTCTAGAAGAGTCGGGCCGCGTCGCACAAGGGCGGCGAGGGGATTCTCCCGCCTGTCGATCGCGTCGATCGGGGCAGGAGATCGTCGCCGGTCCCGGGCGTTTGGCTCCGGGTGCGGTGACGAAGGCTTTCTGAATCGAACGGGGCCGTCTTTCGACGGCCCCTTCTGGTGATGCTCAGGCGACGTCTAGAAGTCCATGCCGCCCATGCCACCCATACCGCCCATTCCACCCATGCCGCCGGGCATGCCGGCGGCCGCTTCGTCCTTCGGATGATCGGCGATCATCGCCTCGGTGGTAACGAGGAGACCGGCGACGGAGGCCGCATGCTGAAGCGCGGTGCGGATGACCTTGGTCGGATCGATGATACCGGCGGTCACGAGGTCCTTGTAGGTCTCTTCCTGGGCATCGAACCCGAAGGTTTCGGATTTGTTTTCCAGGACAGTGTTCACGACGATGGAGCCCTCGACGCCGGCGTTCTGGGCGATCTGGCGCACCGGCGCTTCAAGCGCGCGAAGCACGATCTTGATGCCGGCCATCACGTCGGCATTCTCGGAAGAAAGCTTGGCAACCGCCTTCTTGGACCGCAGCAGCGCAACGCCGCCACCGGGAACGATGCCTTCCTCGACCGCCGCACGGGTGGCGTTGAGGGCGTCGTCGACACGGTCCTTCTTTTCCTTGACCTCAACCTCGGTCGCACCGCCGACGCGAATGATCGCGACGCCGCCGGCCAGCTTGGCAAGGCGCTCCTGCAGCTTTTCCTTGTCATAATCGGAGGTGGTCTCCTCGATCTGTGCCTTGATCTGGCCGATGCGAGCCTCGATTTCCTTCTTCTTGCCGGCGCCACCGACGATGGTCGTGTTGTCCTTGGTAATCGTCACCTTCTTGGTGGTGCCGAGCATCTGGAGCGTGACACTCTCAAGCTTGATTCCAAGATCCTCCGAAACGACCTGGCCGCCGGTCAGCACGGCGATATCTTCGAGCATCGCCTTGCGACGATCGCCGAAGCCCGGCGCCTTGACGGCGGCGACCTTGAGACCACCACGCAGCTTGTTGACGACGAGCGTGGCCAGGGCCTCGCCCTCGACATCCTCCGAGATGATCAGCAACGGCCGGGCGCTCTGCACCACCGCTTCCAGCACCGGCAGGAGCGCCTGCAGGTTTGAGAGCTTCTTCTCGTGCAGGAGGATGTAGGGGTCCTCGAGCTCGGTCATCATCTTGTCGGCGTTGGTGATGAAATACGGCGACAGGTAGCCGCGGTCGAACTGCATGCCCTCGACGACTTCGAGCTCGAACTCGAGCGCCTTGGACTCCTCGACGGTGATGACACCCTCGTTACCGACCTTCTTCATGGCTTCGGCGATCTTTTCGCCGATCATCGTGTCGCCGTTGGCGGCGATCGCCCCGACTTGGGCAATCTCCCCGGAGTCCTTGATCGGCTTTGAACGCTTTTCGAGGTCCTTGACCGCGGTGGCGACGGCCATGTCGATGCCGCGCTTGAGGTCCATCGGGTTCATGCCGGCCGCGACAGCCTTGGCGCCCTGGCGCACGATGGCCTGGGCGAGGACGGTGGCGGTGGTGGTGCCGTCGCCGGAAATGTCGTTGGTCTTCGAGGCAACCTCGCGGACCATCTGTGCGCCCATGTTTTCGAACTTGTCCTCAAGCTCGATTTCCTTGGCGACGGTGACGCCGTCCTTGGTGATGCGCGGTGCGCCGTAGCTCTTGTCGAGGATGACGTTACGGCCCTTGGGGCCGAGCGTGACCTTCACCGCATTGGCGAGGATGTCGACGCCGCGCAGCATCTTGTCGCGCGCGTCGGTTGAGAAAAGTACGTCTTTGGCGGCCATGAGAATTTATATCCTTTGCAGATTGAAATCGTGCTGAGTTGCGAGGCGCCCGGGAGGTCAGGCGGCCTTGCGGGCCGCGGCTTTCGTTTCCAGGACGCCCATGACATCGGACTCCTTCATGATGAGGAGTTCCTCGCCATCGACCTTCACCTCGGTTCCGGACCACTTGCCGAAAAGGATGCGGTCGCCGGCCTTGAGGTCGAGCGGGACAAGCTTGCCGGCTTCGTCGCGGGCGCCCGGACCGACGGCGACAACTTCGCCTTCCTGGGGCTTTTCCTTGGCGGTGTCGGGAATGATGATGCCGCCGGCGGATTTCGCTTCGGCTTCGATTCTGCGCACCACGACTCGGTCGTGGAGAGGTCGGAACTTCATCGGTGTGTCCTTTGTGAGGGGCATGGCCGGAGGTCGGGGACGCCCGGGCTGCCTGCTGGCACTCTCCAGGGGCGAGTGCCAAGCTGTGCGGGATGTATGAACTTATTTCGGGGGTTTCAAGAAAAATCGGAATAACTATTAGGTTCAGGTACCTTGGATAATTCCAAATATTTAATAGGGGCCATTTCTGTTTCGTCCCTATAATAAAAAAGCGAGCCATCGCCGACTTTTTCTAGACAGGATAGTTGGCGGTTCACGACAGACGCCTTCAAGGCGTGATTGCGCCGAAGAATTCGGGGGAGACTCGCGTGAGGGCTCCCGCTTCGATCCCGGAGATCGACCATGAGCCTCAGCTTTCCAAATACCAGTCGCAGTTACGATTCGGATCGGCATCGCATCCGCTTCTGGGGTCACGACAACGCAATGGAAGTCTCGTTCTTCCTGGAGGAGAACGCGATCTTTGCGCTTTATCCGGAGACCCGCCCGATGGAGGCGGCAATCCTCGAAGCCTTCGATGCCGCCCGCGACAAGATCATTGCGGTCGCTTCGAGGACGTATCGTCCGCGCGAGCATCGCAGCTTCTACACACTCACTGCCGACCAGTTTTCAGGTGCGCGATGACGATGCGGACCAGTCGCGAGACCGTGACGTTCAAACAACCCTTCACCCTGTCGGGTATCGAGGGTGACCTGCCGCCTGGAACCTACGATGTGGAGACGGACGAGGTCTTGATCGCCGACCTGTCCTTCGTCGCCTGGCGTCGCGTTGCCACGACGATCCACGTGCGGCGCGCCGGGGTCTCTCAGGCTCACCGCGTTGACGCCGTCGATCTCGACGCAAGCCTTCTGCGCGATGCCGGATTGACGGTTCGTGGTTCGGGAGAAAATCCCGCCTAGTCGATGAACTTGCCCATCAGCATGCGCGGCAGCCAAAGCGTGAGCGCCGGAAACAGGATGACGATGGCGAGGATCACCAGCATCGGCGCCAGAATGATGCCGACATCCCGCAATGCTTGTCGGACGGTGATCTTGCCGATCGAGCAGGAAATCAGCAGGCACAACCCGTAGGGCGGCGTCACCAGGCCGAAGGCGAGGCTGATGATGCCGATGATGGCGAAGTGGATCGGATGCATGCCGACCGCCTGGGTGACGGGGAAGAGCACCGTGCCGAGGATGATGATCGCCGGGATCGCATCGATGAAGCAGCCGATCACCAGGAAGGATATCGCCACCGCGAAGCCCATTTCGGTGACGCCGAGGTCGAGCGCCTGGACATAGGTGACGAGCGCCGCGGGAATCCTGAAATAGGCGAGGATCCAGCCGAAGGCGCTTGCCGTGCCAATGCAGAAGAGGGCGATCGAGGCGAAGCGCCCGGTATCGTAGAGGACGTGGCCGAGCTGGCGGATGCCGACCGAGCGGTAGACCAGCATGCCGAGGATCAGCGCATAGATCGCCGCGACCACCGATGCCTCGGTCGGGGTGAACAGCCCGCCGACAATGCCGCCGACGATGATGATCGGCGTCATCAGGGCGAGGAAGGCTCCGGCGACGGCGCGGGCCAGTTCGACCAGCGTGGCGCGGTCATGCAGGCCCATGCCATGGCGGCGGGCATAGAGATAGACGGTCAGCATCTGGGCGCCGGCGATCAGCGCGCCGGGGATGACGCCGGCAAGGAACAGGCCGCCGATCGAGACCGACATCAGCCCGCCCCACACCACCATCAGGATCGACGGCGGGATGATGACGCCCATCACCGAGGAACAGGCGGTGACAGCGACGGCAAAGGAAGACGAGAAGCCCTCCTTCTTCATCTGCGGGATGAGCAGCGAGCCGATCCCCGCGGCGTCGGCGGTCGAACTGCCGGAGATGCCGGCGAAGAACATCGAGACGACGACGTTGACGTGACCGAGTCCCCCCGGCAGGTGCCCGACGAGGGCGCGCGCCAGTCGTATCAGCCGGTCGGTGATGCCGGCGACATTCATCAGGTTGGCGGCGAGCAGGAAGAAGGGCACCGCCAGCAGGATGAAGGAATTGTAGGAGCGGAACATCTCCTGGAGGAGCAGCACCGGCGTCAGCCGCGGCTCGATGAAGAAGACCGGCAGACAGGCCAGCGCCAGCGCGAAGGCCACCGGCACCCGCAGGATGATGAAGAACAGGAAGGTGCCGAACAGCAGCGCCGCGACAAATCCGGGGGTCATGGCGCGTTACGCATGGTGAGGACCTCGCCGACGATCTTCTCGACGCTGAAGACGAAGAACAGGAAGCCGGCGATCGGCCAGGCGGCGAAGATCCAGTTCATCGGCAATTCGGCGATCTCGGAAGTCTGGAACCAGCCGAATTCGATGAAGTCCCAGCCGTACCAGATGAAGACCAGGCCGACCAAAAGGATCATCAGGTGGACGAAGATCCGCTTGGCGGCCTCGACTTTCGGGTTCAGGGCCGGCGGCAGGACGTCGAGGTCGAAATGGGTGCCGTCGCGAACCGCGCACATGGCGCCGATCATGATCATCCAGACGAAGCAGAAGCGGGCGATCTCCTCCGTCCAGATGTAGCGCGGAATGATGCCGGTGAAGCGCGACAGGATCTGCATCGTCACCGGGATCAGCAGCCCGGCGATCAGCGTCGCGAGCAGCACCTTCAGGACGAGGTGAATGGCGTCGAGGATACGGGTCATGGAACGGCGCGCGCTCCCCTGGCGCTGGAGTCCACACGGCGACCGGGGCGCCGCGAAAGCGGCACCCCGACCTGTTTAAGGCGGCGAATTTTCGCCTACTCGATGGCCTGGATGTTGACCAGGACCTCGCCGGCGCCGAGCTCTTCGGCATAGGCCTTGAGCACCGGGTCGGCGAGTTCCAGCATCTTGTCGCGGTCGGTGAACTCGACCGTCTCAAGCCAGCCCTTCTCTTCCATCGCGCTCAGCTTGGCGGCATCCTCGCCGCTTTCGATGTCGCGACCGAATTTGCCGGCCTCGGCTCCGGAGGAGATGATGCAATCCTGCAGGCCCTCGGGCAGCCGCTGGAAGGTCTTGTTGGAGATGAAGAGCGGCCGCACGGTGATGGCGTGCTTGGTCAGCGTGACATACGGCCCGACCTCGTAGAACTTCATCTGCTCGATGCCGGCGGCCTCGTTCTCCGCCGCCTCGATGACACCGGTCGAGATGCCGTTATACACCTCGTTATAGGCGATGACGGTCGGCGCGGCGCCGATCGCGTCGAAGACGCGGGTCCAGATCGGCGCACCCTGCATGCGGATCGGCAGGTCCTGCATCTCCTCGAGGTTGCTGATCTTCTTGTTGGCGAAGACGTTGCGGGTTCCGCCGCCGGCATAGCCGAGGAGGATGACGTCCGCCGTCTTGAGGATGTCGTCGGCGACCGGCTTCAGGCCGTCCTCCTGCAGCACCTTCTGCCAATGGTCCTCGTCCCGGAACAGGAACGGCATGTCCATCAGCGGCGCCATCTTCGAGAAGGTCGACATATGGGCCGGCGAGGCGACGGCATAGTCGACCGACAGGCCCTGGTTCATGTAGGCGACATAGTCTTTCTCAAGGCCGAGCTCGGAGTTGAGATGCAGCTCGAAGATCACCGGCTCGTCCGTGTAGCAGGCCTGAACCAGCTCCTCGAACTTGCGCATGGTCTTGGTGAAGGCGTGGTTCTCGTCGAACTGGCTGGCGCCGATCAGCGTGATGTCGGCACTGGCGGGCGACGCTGCGACCGACATTAGTCCGACAAGGGCGAGTCCGGCGACGGTCATCCCGCCGCGCTGCGCAATCCTGCGCGTGAGGTCTTTGCTTGGCATGCGTTTCACTCCCGGTAACTTTTTTGTTCATTGCTTGCATGATCAGCTTAGGGTGTTCTGCGCGCGTGTAAATGGTTCAAGCTACCAACGATTGAGATCACCGGCCTGGGGGAGGCGACCCGCGCTCGCCACAATCCACCTCTAGTGGTATCGCTACGGTTGGAACCACGGGGTCTGCGGCGTATGAGGTTCTTCCTTGGCCACCATTGACATTGCTGCCGAACTCGACGGCACCGTTCTCTTCGGTGGGCTCGATGAAGCCGACCTGCGCCGGCTCGCCGGCATCGCCCGGGAGAGCAACCTTGCCGCGACCGAGACCCTCTTCGACCAGGGCGATGAATCGGACGGCCTCTACATCGTCGTATCCGGCATCATCCGCATCTACCTGACCGCCGACGACACCCGCGAGGCGACGATCAACCTCCTGGAGGAGGGCGAGGTAATCGGCGAGATGGCGCTGCTCGACGGGCTACCGCGCAGCGCTGGCGCCGCGGCGTTGACCGACGCCAAGCTGATCTTCATTCCCCGCGAGCCGTTCATGTCGCTGCTCGACACGACGCCGCGCCTTGCCCGGCAGATCATCCTGATGCTGTGCGAGCGGCTGCGGGCGGCCAATTCCCAGGTCGACCAGGCCATCTTCCACGACCTGCGCCACCGGCTGCTGGTGCTGCTGCGCCAACTGGCGATGATCCATGGCCGCATCGAGGCCGAAGTTGCCATCGTCGACCTCGAACTGACCCAGGGAACGCTCGCCCAGATGCTGGGATCGAGCCGCGAGGCGGTCAACAAGCAGCTTCGGGCGCTGGCCAAGGAAGACAAGATCCGGATGAACGGGCCGCATATCGAGATTTACCGCTCGACCCGCGACTGACGTCCGTCGCCGGCACGCCGGCTTCTCCCCGATGAATTGACCTCGCGCAATACAGCCGGCCGGATTCGTGGTTGGATGCCGGGTGACGTCGGAGGAGGCGCCCTTGGAAGCTGGCCGCGAGCAATCCGTTCTGACCGTCGCCGGGGTGGAGGCGCTGTTCGCCGCGCTTCGCGATCGGGGCTACCGCGTCGTCGGCCCGACGGTTCGCGACCAGGCCATCGTCTACGACGACATCGCGGCCGTCGACGATCTGCCGCGCGGCTGGACCGACGAACAGGACGGCGGCCACTACCGTCTCAACCGCCGCGACGACGACGCGCTGTTCGGCTATGTCGTCGGCCCGCATTCGTGGAAGAAGTTCCTGCATCCGCCACGGCAACGCCTGTGGTCCGCCAAACGCGAGGATGGCGAGACACGGGTCACCGCCGACGTGACCGAGCCGCCGCGCTTCGCCTTTATCGGTGTGCGCGCCTGCGAACTGAACGCCATTGCCATCCAGGATCGCGTCTTTCTCGGCGGCCCCTTCGCCGATCCGCATTATCAGGCGCGGCGCGAGGACGCCTTCTTCGTTGCCGTCAATTGCGGCCAGGCCGGCGGCACCTGCTTCTGCGCCTCGATGAAGACCGGGCCGAAGGCCGAAGCCGGATTCGACCTGGCGCTGACTGAAATGCTGGAGGGCGGCGAGAGCCGCTTCCTCGTCGAGGTCGGATCGGACGAGGGCCGCGACGTGCTCGCCGCGCTGCCGCGGGAACCGGCGACCGCGGCAGACGAGGCGACCGCCATCGGGATCGTCGCGCGCACCACGGCGTCGATGGGCCGCGCGATGCCGGAGGGCGATATCCGCGAATTGCTGCTCGAAAATCTCGAACACCCGCGCTGGGACGATGTCGCCGAACGCTGCCTGACCTGCGGCAACTGCACGATGGTCTGCCCGACCTGCTTCTGCACGTCGGTGGAGGATACCAGCGACCTGACCGGGACGGAGACATCGCGCGAGCGGCGGTGGGATTCGTGCTTCACCATGGATTTCTCCTACATCCACGGCGGCAGCGTCCGGTCGAGCGCTAAGGCGCGCTATCGGCAATGGATGACCCACAAGCTCGCCACCTGGTTCGACCAGTTCGGCACCTCCGGCTGCGTCGGCTGCGGACGGTGCGTCACCTGGTGCCCGGTCGGAATCGACATCACCGAGGAAGTCCGCGCCATCCAGGGCGGGGACTAGAGGCTCAGGGAGACGGAGAATGGCGGTCGAAGGACTGGAGCGCATCGTCAGGGATCACCCCTTCTTCAAGGGGCTCGACGAGTCGTTCCTCGAACTGGTCTGCGGCTGCGCGCAGAATGTGCGCTTCGAGGCCGGCGCGTATCTCTTTCGCGAAGGCGGACCGGCCGATCAGCTCTACCTGATCCGCGAAGGCAGGGTGGCGCTGGAGATCGCCGCGCCGGGAAGCGGCGCCGTGACGTTCCAGACCGTCTCCGAAGGCGAGATCGTCGGTATCTCCTGGCTCTTTCCACCCTATCGCTGGACCTATGACGCCCGCGCCATGGAGCGGGTGCGGGCGATCGGCATGGACGCGACCTGCCTGCGCACCAAGTGCGAGGCCGACCACGACCTCGGGTATGACGTGATGAAGCGGCTGGTGCCGATCCTCTTTCAGCGCCTGCAGGCGACGCGGCTGCAGGTTCTCGACATCTACGGGAAGCCGGCGGCGTGACCATGGTGCAGCCGGCGAGCCACGACCCGATGGTGCCGCAGGTGATGCGGGTCGCCCAGGCACAACTGGACGCGCCCGATGTCTTTACCCTGAAGCTTGAGCCGGAGGCGGACCTGCCGCGCTTCACCCCCGGCCAGTTCAACATGCTGACCGCCTTCGGCGTCGGCGAGTCGGCGATCAGCGTCAGCGGCGACCCGGCCAGCGGCGACGGCATCGTCCACACCATTCGCGCCGTTGGCGCTGTGTCGCGGGCGCTGACCGAGCTGCGCGTAGGCGACTCGCTCGGCCTGCGCGGCCCCTTCGGGGTCGGCTGGCCGATGGAGGAACTCTACGGCAAGGACGTCATCCTGCTTGCCGGCGGTATCGGCCTGGCGCCGCTCCGCCCGGCGATCTACCGGCTGCTGGCCGAGCGCGAGCGTTTCGGTGCGGTGGCGATCCTCTACGGCACGCGGAGCCCTGCCGATATCCTGTTTCGCAGCGAGGTCGAATCTTGGCGTCAGCGTCTCGATGTCGACGTGCATGTGACGGTCGATCATGCCGACGAGAGCTGGCACGGTCAGGTCGGCGTCGTGACGACGCTGCTGCCGCGCATCGCCTTCGATCCGGGCCGGACCGTTGCGCTCCTGTGCGGGCCCGAGATCATGATGCGCTTCGGCGTCCAGGCGCTGGGCAGCGTCGGCGTGCCGGACGAGGGGATGTACCTGTCGATGGAGCGCAGCATGAAATGCGGGATCGGCCTATGTGGCCATTGCCAGTTCTCGCCGGCCTTCGTCTGCAAGGACGGGCCGGTCTTCCGCTACGACCAGATCCGCTACCTGCTGGCGCTGAAGGAGCTCTAGGGATGGCCGAAGCGCACAAGCCACGGCTGGCGGTCTGGAAATTCGCCTCCTGCGACGGCTGCCAGTTGAGCCTGCTCGATTGCGAGGACGAATTGCTGGCCGTCGCTGACGCCATCGACATCGCCTATTTCATGGAGGCGACCCGGGGCCACATCTCCGGTCGCTACGACCTGTCGCTCGTCGAAGGCTCGATCACCACCGCCCATGCCGCCGAACGGATTCGCGAGGTGCGGCGCATCTCCGACGTGGTGATCACCATCGGCGCCTGCGCCACCGCCGGCGGCATCCAGGCGCTGCGCAACTTCGCCGACGTCAAGGAATATGCCTCGATCGTGTACGCTCGGCCGGACTATATCTCGACGCTGGCGACCTCGACGGCGATCGCCGACCACATCCGCGTCGAGTTCGAACTGCGCGGCTGCCCGATCAACAAGCGCCAGCTTGTCGAGGTGGTGTCGGCCTATCTCGCCAAACGCAAACCGGTGACCCCGGCCCACAGCGTCTGCGTCGAATGTAAGCTGCGCGGCACGGTCTGCGTCATGGTCGCCCATGGTACGCCGTGCCTCGGGCCGGTGACCCATGCCGGCTGCGGCGCGCTGTGTCCGGCCTATGACCGCGGCTGCTATGGCTGCTTCGGGCCGATGGAAACGCCGAACGCGCCGGCGCTCAGCGACTGGCTGTCCAGACTCGGCATGGATGACCGGTCGATCAGCCGCGTCTACAGCACCTTCAACACCGATGCCGAACCGTTCCGCGAGGAGAAGGAACGCCATGGTAGGTAAGACCAAGACCATCAAGGTCGATTACCTTGCCCGGGTCGAGGGCGAGGGCGCCTTCAAGGTGGTGGTCCGCGATGGGGTGGTGGAGTCGGCGGAGCTTGCGATCTTCGAGCCGCCGCGCTTCTTCGAGGCCTTCATGCGCGGCCGTGATTTCTCGGAAGCGCCCGACATCACCGCCCGGATCTGCGGTATCTGCCCGGTCGCCTACCAGATGAGCTCGGTCCACGCGATGGAGGACGCGCTCGGCGTCACCGTCGACGGGCCGCTGCGCGACCTACGGCGGCTGATCTATTGCGGCGAATGGATCGAGAGCCACACGCTGCATGTCTACATGCTGCATGCGCCGGATTTCCTCGGCTATGCCGGCGCCATCGACATGGCCCGTGACCACGCCGAGGTGGTCCGCAAGGGGCTGGCGCTGAAGAAGGCCGGCAACGACATCGTCAATCTGGTCGGCGGCCGCGAAATTCATCCGATCAACGTCAAGGTCGGCGGCTTCTACCGGACGCCCACCCGGCGCGAACTCGAACCGCTGGCCGAAACGCTGAAGACGGCGCGCGACCTTGCGCTCGAGACCGTCAAGCTGGTGGCGGGCTTCGACTTCCCCGACCGCGAGCGAGACTATGTCAACGTCTCGCTCAGTCATCCCGGCGAGTATCCTTTCAACGAGGGCCGCATCGTCTCGAATGGCGGTCTCGATATCGCGGTCGCCGACTACGACAAGCATTTCAGGGAAATCCATGTCGAGCGGTCGACGGCGCTGCAGGCCGAGATGCTCGGCGTCGGCTCCTACCTGGTCGGTCCGATCTCCCGCTACAATCTCAACTTCGACCGGCTGTCGCCGCTGGCGCAGGAGGCGGCGCGGGAAGCCGGCCTCGGACCGGTCTGCAACAATCCCTTCCGCAGCATCATCGTCCGCTCGGTCGAGATCCTCTACGCCTGTGACGAGGCGCTGCGCATCATCGCCGACTACCGGCAACCCGACCGGCCGGCGGTCGAGATACGCCCGCGCGCCGGCATTGGTTACGCGGCGACCGAAGCCCCGCGCGGGTTACTCTATCACCGCTACCGGCTGGAGGAGGACGGCAGCATTGCCGAGGCGCAGATCGTGCCGCCGACCTCGCAGAACCAGCCGAGCATCGAGGAGGACCTGCGCAGCTATGTCGGCGGCTGGCTCGACCTCGACGACGAGGCGCTGCAGCATCGCTGCGAGCAGACGGTGCGCAACTACGACCCCTGCATTTCCTGCTCGACCCATTTCCTCAAGCTCGAACGCATCGACGAGACCAGCCGATGACGACCGGCACTCTCATCGTCGGCATCGGCAACCCCGATCGTGGTGACGACGGAGTCGGTCGGCTGGTCGCCCGACGGCTGAAGGCGATGGTCGCGCCGGAGGTGCGCGTCGTGGAACACGACGGCGAGGCAGCGTCGCTTCTGGCCTGTCTCGAGGGTGTCCGGACGGCGTTTCTGATCGACGCATGCGTGTCCGGAGGGGCGCCCGGGGCCGTCCGCCGGCTGAATCTGGACGAGGACGGCGGCGCGTTGCCCGACCTGCAGTTCGGTCTCTCGACCCATGGCTTCGGCCTGGCGGAAGCGATCGCGCTCGGCCAGGCGCTTGGAAATCTGCCGCCGCGCACGGTGGTCTTTGCGATCGAGGCGGGCGGCTTCGAGACAGGCGCGGCACTCACCCCGGCGGTGGCGGACGCCATCGAGACGGTGGCGGGCATGGTCGCGGACGAGGTGATGCAGGATGCATGAAGCGTCGCTGATGAAGAACCTGATGGCGAAGATCGACGCCATTGCCGATGAGGAAAACGCCCGGCGCGTGGTGGCAGTTTCGGTCTGGCTGGGGGCGCTCAGTCACATGACCGAGGAGCATTTCGGCGAGCATTTCCGCCATTCCGCGGCCGGCACGAGGGCCGAAGGCGCGCGGATCGACGCGACTCTTTCCGACGATCCCGGTCACGCCAATGCGCAGGACGTCCTGCTGGAAAGTGTCGAGGTTGAAACCTGAACCCGCCATCGCCAACGCCGTCAGCGCGGCGCCGTCGCGGCGGCGGATCGTCGTCCGTGGTGTCGTGCAAGGTGTTGGATTCCGGCCGTTTGTCTATCGTCAGGCGACTGACTTTGGGCTTTCGGGATGGGTGGGGAATACCGCTGGCGGGGTGACGATCGAGGTGGAGGGCCCGGGTGTGTCGATCGATGCGCTGGTCGATGCGATCCGGTTGAGGCCGCCTGTCAGCGCGCGGGTCGAAGGTATTGAGATCGAACGGGGTATTCCGACCGGTGAATCCGGTTTTTCGATCCGGATGAGCGACGACGTTGGTGGGCGGACGGCAGGGGTTCCGGTCGATCTGGCGACCTGTCCGGACTGTCTGGCGGAAGTGTTCGATCCGCTAAACCGCCGATATCATTACCCTTTCATCAACTGCACCCAGTGCGGGCCGCGGTTCAGTATCATCACCGGCATGCCGTATGACCGGGCTCGGACGGCGATGGTTGGCTTCCCGATGTGCCTGGACTGCCAGGCGGAATACGACGATCCGGGCGACCGGCGGTTCCATGCCGAGCCGAATGCCTGCCCGGCCTGCGGGCCACGACTCGCGGTTTGGGACAGGGACGGACACCCCCTGGACACCGACGAGGCGGCGCTTGCGACGGCGGCGGACGCGCTTCGCGACGGGCGGATCGTCGCCGTGAAGGGCGTTGGCGGCTTCCATCTCATGTGCGATTCACGCAACGGCGATGCAGTCGACGATCTCCGGCACCGAAAGCGGCGGGAGGCGAAGCCGTTCGCGGTGATGTTCCCGTCGCTTGCGACAGTCCGGGCGAGTTGCCGGCTGTCCCAAACGGAAGAGACACTCCTGACCGATTCACGGCGCCCCATCGTGCTGCTCACCCGAACCGGCGGGCCGATCGCCGAGGCGGTCGCGCCCGGCAATCCCCGGATCGGGGCGATGCTGCCCTATGCTCCGTTGCATCATCTGCTGATGCGGGATTTGGGATTTCCGATCGTGGCCACCAGCGGCAATGTCAGCGACGAGCCGATCGTCACGGACGAGCATGAGGCGGTTGAACGGCTTGCCGGGATCGCCGATCTCTTCCTCGTCCATGATCGGCCGATCGTCCGGCCGCTCGACGATAGCGTCGTCCAGGTGGTCGCGGGCGCCGGCCAGGTGCTGCGGCTCGGTCGGGGCCATGCGCCGGCGCGGATCGCGGTCGATGGGGTCGAGGAGGGCATCGTCGCTGTCGGCGGGCACCTCAAGACGGCGGTCGCCGTGACGCAGGACAACAGTGTCGTCGTTGGTTCGCATGTCGGCGATCTCGACACCGTGGCGAGCCGGGCCGCGCACACTGCCGCGCTCGCCGACCTGACGCGGTTTCACGCCATCGCGCCAAGGCTGGCGGTGCGCGATCTCCATCCCGACTATGCGTCGCGCCGCGCCGCCGAAACCCTCGGCGTCGACACCGTTGCGGTCCAGCATCACCTCGCGCATGTCGTTGCCTGCCTTGCCGAAAACGGCGTTGCGCCACCGGCGCTTGGCGTTGCCTGGGATGGGACCGGATATGGCGACGATGGGACGATCTGGGGCGGCGAGTTCATTCTGGTGAAGAGGGATAGCTGGCGGCGTGTCGGACGGCTTCGCCACTTCCCTTTGCCGGGGAGCGAAGCGGCGGTGCGCGAGCCGCGCCGGGCGGCGCTGGGTCTCCTGTTCGAGGCGTTCGGCGAAGAGGCGGTGACGATGACCGACCTGCCGACGGTCGCCGCCTTCGACGTCGCTGAACGCGGCGTGATCGGCCGGATGCTAACGCGCGGGGTCAATGCGCCGCTGACATCGAGTGTCGGGCGGCTGCTCGATGCCTTCGCCTCGCTCTGCGGCTTGCGGCAGGTCAACGGGTACGAAGGGCAGGCGGCCTGCGAACTGGAATGGGCGGCAGGGGAGCGGGCCGGAGGCGCGCCCTACGATTTCCCGGTGTCCGATGACGCGGAGGGGATGCTGGTGGTCGACTGGCAGCCGGCACTGGAGGCGGCGCTGGCCGAGCTTCGCGCCGGGGGAGCGTCCGACGTTGTGTCCGAGGCGGTGCATGGCGGGCTGATCGCGGCCATCGTCAAGGTGGCGGCACGGGTCGGCGAAAACCGGGTGGCGCTCTCGGGCGGCTGCTTCCAGAATGTCCGCCTGACCGAAGGCGCCGTTGCCGGACTTCGGGAGACCGGGTTCACGCCGCTTTGGCACCGACGCATTCCGCCGAACGACGGCGGCCTGGCGCTTGGGCAGGCCGTCTGGGCCGGGATGACGGAGACCGCGTCATGAGTATCGAATTTCTTCTGACGTCGATGGTCGTCATCCTGCTGCCGGGCACCGGGGTGATCTACACGCTGGTGATCGGGCTTGGGCAGGGGCTGCGGCCCAGCATCGTCGCCGCCTTCGGCTGCACGCTCGGGATCGTGCCGCACATCTTCGCCAGTATCGTCGGCCTGGCTGCGGTCCTGCACGCCAGCGCCGTCGCCTTCCAGGTTGTCAAGATTCTTGGCGTGGCCTACCTCGTCTACATGGCGTGGAGCGTGCTCCGCGACAAAGGCGTTCTCCAGGTCCGGGAGGACAAGACAACGATGACGGCACGGCAAATCGTGGCCCGGGGGATCGTCCTCAACCTGCTCAATCCGAAGCTGTCGCTGTTCTTCCTGGCTTTCCTGCCTCAATTCGTTCCTGTCGGGACCGCGACGCCGACGATGACGATGCTGGGTCTGGCCGGCGTGTTCATGCTGCTGACCTTCGTGGTCTTTGTCGGTTATGGCGCGGCTGCCGCGGCGACCCGCGATTACGTCATCTCGAAACCGATCGTGATGCGGTGGCTCCGACGCTCGTTCGCCGGGACGTTCGGTTTGCTCGGGCTTCGGCTGGCGCTCTCGGACAGATAGGACAGGTTTCCATGTGCCTCGCAGTCCCCGGACGAATCCTCAGCACCAGCGGCGACGATCCGCTGATGCGGGTCGGTCGCGTCGATTTCGGCGGCGTGCTCAAGGAGATCAACCTCGCCTATACGCCGGAAGCGACGATCGGCGACTACGTGCTGGTCCATGTCGGCTTCGCCATCACGGTGATCGACGAGGCGGAGGCGGAGAAGGTTTTTGCGCATCTGCGCGAGATCGGGGAACTGGAAGACCTGGAGGAGGCGGGGTGATGGCGAGGCATCGGCCCCACGCCCGTCTGGGTCCCCGCTTTCGCGGGGAGGAGCGGTTGAGGATGCCCCTGAGGGGTGGCCCATGAAGTTCCGGGACGAGTATCGCGATCCGGTCGCGGCGCGGGGGTATGCCGACGCGATTGCCAGGATCACCACCCGGCCGTGGACGCTGATGGAGGTATGCGGCGGGCAGACCCATGCGATTGTCCGCTATGGGATCGACGAATTGCTGCCCGACGGGGTGACGCTGGTGCATGGGCCGGGGTGTCCGGTCTGCGTGACGCCGGCGGAATATATCGACAAGGCGATCGAGATTGTCGCCCGGCCGGAAACGATCCTCTGCTCGTTCGGCGACATGTTGCGGGTGGCAGGGACCGGCGGAGACCTGCTGGCGGCGAAGTCGCGCGGCGGCGACGTGCGGGTGGTCTATTCGCCGCTCGATGCGCTGACCATTGCCCGGGCCAATCCCGACCGCGAGGTGGTGTTCTTCGCCGTCGGCTTCGAGACCACCGCGCCGGCCAACGCCATGGCCGCCTACCAGGCCAAGCGCGAGGGGCTGACCAACGTCTCGCTGCTCGTGTCGCACGTTCTGGTGCCACCCGCGATGCGGACGATCCTCGACGGGCCGACCAACCGCATCCAGGGATTTCTCGCCGCCGGCCACGTCTGCACTGTCATGGGCTTCGAGGAGTATTATCCGATCGCCGCGCAGTATCATGTGCCGATCGTTGTCACGGGTTTCGAACCGCTCGACATCCTCGAAGGGGTCTACATGACCATCCGCCAGCTCGAGGAAGGGCGGGCGGAGGTCGAGAACCAGTACAGCCGCTCGGTGACGCGGGCCGGCAACCGGACGGCGCAGACCATTATCGGCGAGGTCTTTCGCGTGACGCCGCGCCGCTGGCGGGGGATCGGCGATATTGCCGAGAGCGGGCTTGGCCTGTCCGACGCTTATGCCGGGTTCGATGCCGAGCGGCGGTTCGGTCCGGTGTCGTCGGGGGCAGAAGCGAAAACCGAATGCATCAGCGGACTGGTGTTGCGGGGCGAAAAGAAACCGCCGGAATGCCCGGCCTTTGGTACGCACTGCACGCCGGAGCGGCCGCTGGGGGTGACGATGGTTTCCTCCGAAGGCGCCTGCGCCGCCTATTACCGCTATCGCGGCCGCAAGTCGGCGTCGCTCGAGGCCGCGTCGTGACGGACGGTGATTTCAGCCTTGCCTGTCCGGCGCCGGCCGGCGGCGACGATACCGTGCAGATGGCCCATGGCGGCGGCGGGCGGGCGATGGAACGGCTGCTCGACACGATCATCCGGCCGGCCTTCGACAATCCGCACCTGGCGCGCCGCCATGACGGGGCCGTGCTCGACCTTGCCGGGCCGGTCGCCTTCACAACCGATTCCTACGTGGTCAAGCCGCTGGTCTTCCCCGGCGGCGATATCGGCACGCTGGCGGTCAACGGCACGGTCAACGACCTTGCCATGTGCGGGGCGCGGGCGGCGCATCTCAGCGTCGGACTGATCCTCGAGGAAGGGCTGCCGCTCGACACCCTGCGCCGGGTCGTCGCCTCGATGCGAAGCGCCGCCGATGCAGCCGGGGTGACGCTGGTGACCGGCGACACCAAGGTGGTCGATCACGGCAAGGCGGATGGGCTGTTCGTCAACACGGCGGGGCTGGGACCGGTGGTCAGCGCCGCGCCGATCGGCCCGGACGCGGTACGCGCCGGCGACGCGGTGATCCTCTCCGGCGATATCGGTCGGCATGGCATCGCGGTGATGGCGGCGCGGGAGGGCTTCGGCTTCGAGACGGTGATCGAGAGCGACTGCGCGCCGGTGGTCGATCCGGTGATGGCGTTGATCGAGGCAGGCGTCGCGGTCCATTGCCTGCGCGACCTGACGCGGGGCGGGCTGGCCAGCGCCGCGGTGGAGATCGGCGAGGCGGCCGGTGTTTCGATCGCGCTCGACGAGGCATCGATCCCGGTCCGCGAGGATGTCAACGCCGCCTGCGAGATACTCGGGCTCGATCCGCTGCATGTGGCGAACGAGGGACGCTTCGTCGCCTTCGTTGCAGAGGCCGACGCCGAGCGGGCGATCGACATTCTCCGGCGCTTCGCGGTGTCGGCGGGCGCCGTTCGGATCGGCACGGTCGGCGGCGGGGCGGCCGGGGAGGTGACATGCCGGGGGGCGCTGGGTGTCGATCGCATCGTCGACATGCTGAGCGGGGAGCAACTGCCGCGGATCTGCTGAGGGGGGAGTGGAGGGGTCGTGCGTCCTTCGAGGCTTCGCTATGCGAAGCACCTCAGGATGGCGAAGGTGGTGCAAAGCGCCTTTCCGGGCGTGAAATGATGCCCAAGAATGTTGGTTGGCTTCCTTCCTCGCCATCCTGAGGTGGCCGGCGCGTCAGCGGCGGCCCTCGAAGGACGCACCTCCGTCCGACCGGCACACCCGCCAAACGCCTGGCGGAAACCGATCATCCCTGTTCGGCGACGCGACCGACCACCGCGATGCCGTCGACGACCCGGTCGCTCGGGTGGATAACGATCCGGTCACCTGCATCGAGACCCTCGATCACCTCGGCGGCCGTGTTGTTGCGATGGCCGAGGACGACGGTTGTCTCGACCGCCTTGCCGTCGACGATCCGGTAGACCGTCCAGTCGGCGCCGACACGGAAAAGGGCGCCGAGCGGGACCTGGAGGACGTCGTCCTCTTCCCAGACCGAGATGTGGACCATGACGCGGAATTCGTGGCCGAGGCGCTCCCAAGCCTCCCTCGGGTCGACGATATCGAGGATGGCGTCGACCCGCTGTTCCTCGATGCCGAGTGCCGAGACCTTGGTATAGGCGGCCGGATCGACCTGGCGGACCTCGGCGGCAAGCGGCTGGCCGCCCCACTGGTCGATGGTGGCATGGCTGCCGGGATGGACGCTGACCGCGTCGCTCGACAGAAGGTGGACAATGATCTCGAGGTTGGCGGGGTCGCCAAGTTCGAGCAGACCCTGGCCGGCGGCGACCACCTGCTCGCTCTCGGTCAGCAGGTCGAGCACCGTACCGTCGACGGGGGCGCGCAGGGTCAGGCAACAGGCGCCGCTGCTGCCGCCTTCAAGCTGGTTCGGCTGGATCAGCCGCGCCTCGGCGCTCGACAATTCGCTCTGGCGAAGGGTGAGGGCGGCCTTGGCCTGGGCGACCTGGGCGGTGGCGGTGTCGAGATCGGCGACGGCCTTTTCCTGGGCGCGGATGGTGATGGTCCCGGCCTTGACGAGGCGTTCGGCGCGGTCGCGGTCGGACAGGGCCATCCGCTCGGTCGCCTCCGCCGCGGTCAACTGGGCTTCGGCCAGAGTGACCGAAGCGCGGGCGGCCTCGACGGCGGCTTCCAGCTCGCGGCGTGAGCGGACGTCGAGGAAGGGCGGGTCGACCGGGTGGATCGAGGCGACCGCGGTGGTGTTGCGATGGACCTGGTCGCCGATCTCGACCGGCAGGCGTTCGACCTGGCCGGCGACCGGGGCGGAGACGCGGAAGACATCGCGGATGCGGGCGATGCCCTCCTCGTCAATGGTGACTGAGAGGGGCGCGCGGGTGACCGTGGCGACGTCGACCGCGACCGGCTGGGGCATCAGCGCGTAGATGGCGCCGGCGACGATCAGCGCCACGACGACAAGGCCCAGGGCGCGCTTGACCCATTTCGATTGCATTGCCTACTCCCTTGTCTTCAGGACGCGGACGAGATCGAGGCTGTCGACCCGACGGCGGACGATCAGGGCGCTGACCAGCGCGGCGGCGACGACGACGATGCTGGCGATCGCGAAAGTGCTCGGCTCGATGACGAACGGCACGCGGAACATGTCTGTGGCGAGGCTGTCGGTAATGATGATGCCGAGCCCGGTGGCGATCAGCCAGCCGATCGGCTGGGCGAGGGCGACGATGACGCCGATCTCGATGAACAACACGTTGGAGACCTCGGCGCGGCGGAAGCCGAGGACGCGCAGCGTCGCCAATTCGCGGGCGCGCTCCGACAACTGGATGCGGGCGGAATTGTAGACGACGCCGAAGGCGATGATGATGCTGAGGGCGAGGTAGACGGTGAGCATCATCGTCATGTTCTCCTGCATCGTCTCCTGGAAACGCTGGCGGGAGCGGCTGACCAGGGCGACGGCGGAGATCTGCGGCGTTTCCTTGACGGCGGTGTAGAGGTCGTCGAGACGGCTGTCGTCGACCAGCAGGTGGACGCCGGAGATGCGCGGGCCGGTGCCCTGGAGGCGGGCGAGAGCCTCGATGTCCATGAAGACGACGAGGCCGATATAGCTCTGGATGATCTGGGTGACGGGGACGTCGACCGTGCGGCGCTCGCCGTCGAGGAATTCGACGCGGGCGAGATCGCCGGGGCGGAGGTGGAGGAGGTCGGCGACGCGATCGCCGATGGCGAGGCCGGTCGGCGGGAGCAGGACCGGCGCGAGGTCGAGGTCGAGGACGCGGCTGAGGTCGGTCTGCGGCGGCTTGCCGGTGATGGTGAGCTGGCGGGAATACTGGCCGTTGCGCATCGTCACCGGGGCGGAGAGATAAGGCTCGGCGGCGATGACGCCGGGCAGGCGCGCGACCGCTTCGAAAGCCTGTGACGGGCGGGCGGTGGAGAAGGCCAGCGTCGCGTCCTGTCGCTCGGTGCGGAAGAAGACGGCGTCGACCATGAAGTCGACCGAGGAGAGGGTGCCGAGGGCGACCCCCATCAGGGCGACGGCAAAGGCGGTGCCGATCGCGGTGAGCAGCGAGCGGACCGGGTGGCGGACAAGGTGGCGCAGCGCCATCGTCGTCAGCTGGGAGAAAAGGTTCAGGCGCGACAGCAGCCCGCCCATGAACTGGCGATAGACCTGCGGGGCGGGCGGGCGCATGGCGACGGCCGGCGGCAGGGCGAAGACAACCGTGATCGCCCGCAGCGCGCCGGCCGCGGCGGCGGCCATGCTGACCACGGCGGCGATCAGGTAGATGTCGATGTCGGAGCGGAAGACGAGGAAGGGGAAGGCGAAGAAGCGCGAATACATGACGGTCATGCCGCGCCCGGCCCATGTGCCCAATGCGGCGCCGATCAGGACGCCGATGACGGCGATGACCAGCACCAGCTTGAGGTAGTGCCAGGCGACGGCGCCGCGGCCGAAGCCGAGCGCCTTCAACAGGCCGATCTGCTCGCGCTCCAGCTCGATGAGGCGCGACAGGATCATGTTGATCAGGAAGGCCGAGACGAGGAGGAAGATCGGCGGGATCATCTGGGCCATGCCGCGCAACTGGTCGAGCTCGCCCTGCAGGAAGGCGTTCGACATCTGGTCCTTGCGGGCATGGGCGCCGGTGCCGCCATAGGGTTCGAGCAGGTCGTCGATCGCCTCGATCGCCTCGATCACCGCGGTCTCGCTGGCGTCGCGCAGGAGCCGGACGCTGACGGAGTTGAAGGCGCCGTCGAGATCGAAGAGCGAGGCCAGCGCCTCCTCCGGCATCCAGATGGTGGCGAAGCGGCGGCTGTCCGGCATCATGTCGCCGGGGCCCAGCGCGTAGACGAACTCGGGCGACATGGCGATGCCGACGACGGTCAGCCGCATCTTGGCGCTGCCGATGACCGCCTCGAACTCCGATCCGATCTCGAAGCGCTGCGCCTCGGCGAACTGGGTGTCGATGGCAACTTCGTTGACGCGGCCGGGCTCCGGCATCCGGCCCTGGCGGACGAAGACATCGTTGACGTCGATCGACCGGTCGGGCGGGGTCGAGACGATGAGACCGGTCGCCGGCTCGCGGAAGCCCTCGATATCGAGGAGCGCCATCTCGACGATGCGCGACTCGACCGCCGCGACGCCGTCGATCTCGGCAATCCGGCGGGCGACGGAGTCCGGGACCCGCGACGCGGAGGCGAAGACGTCGCCGAACTTGTAGCGCTCGTAATAGGCGTCGCGGGTCTCCTCGAGCGACAGATAGGCGCCGAAGGCAAGGATCAGGGTGGCGACGCCGCAGGCCATGACCAGGGCAATGGCGAGCGACTGGGCCCAGAGCCGGCGGAGGTCGCGAAAGAGCTTGATGTCGAGGGCCCGCATCCGGCTCACCAACTCACTTCGGACGGCTTGAGGCGGGTCTCGTTCTCGATCACCTCGGTGATCGCTCCATCCGAAAAGTGGAAGACGCGATCGGCGATCGAGCCGATGGTGGCGTTGTGGGTGATGATGGCGGTGGTGGTGCCGAGTTCCTTGTTGGTTGCGGTCAGGGCGTCGAGGACGAGGATGCCGGTCTTCGAGTCGAGGGCGCCGGTCGGCTCGTCGCAGAGCATCACCTCCGGCCGCTTGGCGACGGCGCGGGCGATGGCGACCCGCTGCTGCTCGCCGCCGGAAAGCTGGGCCGGGAAGTGGCCGATGCGCTCCTTGAGGCCGACGAGTTCAAGCGCCTCCTCGGGGCGCATGGCATTGCGGGAAATCTCGGTGACCAGCGCGACGTTTTCCCGGGCGGTCAGGCTCGGGATCAGGTTGTAGAACTGGAAGACGAAGCCGACGTGGTCGCGGCGGTAGCGGGTCAGTTCGCGGTCGCTGGCGGAAGAGAGGTCATGGTCGCGATAGCGGACTTCGCCGGTCGTCGCCGTATCGAGGCCGCCGATGATGTTGAGGAAGGTCGACTTGCCGCTCCCCGACGGACCGAGCATCACCGTCAGTTCGCCGTGGAACAGATCGGCGTCGACGCCGCGCAACGCCTTCACCTCGACGTTGCCGGTCTGGTAGATCTTGCTGAGACCACGGATGGTGAAAACGGCTTCGCGCAATGCGTGTCTCCTCAGCGGAGGACCCTAGCGCGGAACCGTGTCATTGGCTTGACCCAAGTCAATCGGCCGGATCGATCGTGCAGTCCGGCCGGGCAGCATCGACCGTCAGGGATCAGCGGGGTTCGCCGCCGTAGCCGACCAGCATCTCGGCATATTGGGCGCGCAGCAGCGGTTCGGTGGTCTCCAGGCGGTCGGCGGCGAGGCGGCCGCGCATGGCGGCGAGGCTGTCGAAACCGCGTCCCGCCATCCAGTCCGCCAGCCCGTCGCGCAGGGTTGCGATGTGGTCCGGTCCGTGGCGGAGAAGGGCCGAGGCGGTCATCGTCACGTCGGCCCCGGCCAGCAGATACTTGACCACCTCGACATGGCTCTCGACGCCGGTGGTCGCGGCGAGCGAGGTGTTCAGCCGGCCGGCGAGCAGCGAGATCCACAACAGCGCCTGCCGGATCTCGTAGGGCGAGCTGAGCTCGAGATCGGACTTCGGGGTCAGTGTCGCGAGATCGATATCCGGCTGGTAGAAGCGATTGAACAGGACCAGCCCGTCGGCACCGGCGCCGACAAGCGCGCCGGCGAAATGGCCGGGGGAGGAGAGCCACGGCCCGAGCTTGACCGAAAGCGGGATCGGTACGGCGGCGCGGACGGCAGAGACGGTTTCCAGCCAGCGCCGCTCAACGGCCTCGCCGCTCTCATCGATGTTGGCCGGAACCCGGTAGAGGTTGAGTTCGATTGCCGAGGCGCCGGCTGCCTCGATCTCATGGGCGAAGCTGACCCAGCCGGCGGGCGCCGAGCCATTGAGGCTGGCGACGATCGGCACGGCGCAGGCTTCGCGCGCCCGTCGGATCGTCTCAAGCCGCGCCTCCAGTCCGCCCGTCTCGGTGTCGGCCGTCGGGAAATAGCCTGCGGCTTCCGGTTGGGTCCAACTGCCTTCCTCCACCAGCGCCAGGGTGAGCGCATCCTCCGCCTCGATCTCCTCCTCGTAGATCGACGGCAGGACGATCGCTGCCGCGCCGGCATCCTCAAGCCGTCGAATGCCATCGAGGCTGCGGGACAGCGGCGAGGCCGAGGCGACCACCGGGTGGGCGAGCGGCAGGCCGAGCCATGTGGTGGCGAGATCGACCATGCTCAAACCTCCGTCCAGTTCGGCTGGAACCGGCTGCCGTCGCGGGCGGCGAGATCCTCATAGGTGCGGTAGCGCTCGTCGACGACGGCCTGCGCCTGACGCATCAGGTGGTCGGCGCGCTCGCGATCGCTGCGGGCGAGCGTCTTGTAGCGGAGTTCGCGATAGGCGAAGTCGGCGAGCTTGACGCGCGGCCGGGGGCTGTCGAGGCGGAAGGGATTCTCGCCGCTTCGACGCCGGGTCGGGTCGTAGCGGAACAAGGGCCAATAGCCGGCGGCCGTCGCCCGCGCCTGTTGCTTCATGCCGAAGCGCAGGTCGAAGCCGTGGGCGATGCAATGCGAATAGGCGAGGACCAGCGACGGGCCGGGATAGGCTTCCGCTTCGCGCAGCGCCAGCAGCGCCTGTTCGGAATTGGCCCCCATCGCGATCTGCGCAACATAGACATAGCCATAGGCGATGGCCTGCATGGCGAGGTCCTTGCGCGGCACTTCCTTGCCGGCCGACGCGAACTTCGCCGTGGCGCCGAGCGGCGTCGCCTTCGACGACTGGCCGCCGGTGTTGGAATAGACCTCGGTGTCGAGGACGAGGACATTGACGTCGCGGTTCTGGGCCAGGGTATGGTCGAGGCCGCCATAGCCGATGTCATAAGCCCAGCCGTCGCCGCCGACGATCCAGACGCTGCGACGGACGAGAAAATCGGCGAGCGCCAGAAGGTTCAGCGCAATGTCGTCGATGCGGCCGGCGAGCTTCTCGCGCATGGCGGCGACCCGTGTGCGCTGCGCCGCCAGCTCGCTCTCCGTCACCTGCGGGGCTTTGAGGATCGCCGTGACCAGATCGTCGCCGATATCCGCGGCGAGCTCTGCCAGGAGATGGCGGGCGACTTCGGTCTGCTTGTCGATGGCGAGGCGGTAGCCGAGGCCGAATTCGGCGTTGTCCTCGAACAGCGAATTGTTCCAGGCCGGGCCGCGTCCGTCGGCACCGGCGCGCCACGGATGGGCCGGCAGGTTGCCGCCATAGATCGACGAGCAGCCGGTGGCATTGGCGATCTGCAGGCGATCGCCGAAGAGCTGGCTGATCAGCTTGACGTAGGGCGTCTCGCCGCAGCCGGCGCAGGCGCCGGAGAATTCGAACAGCGGCTCGAGGAACTGGACGCCGCGGACATTGGCGAAATTGACCCGCGAGCGGTCGACCTGGGGGAGCGTCTCGAAGAAGGCGATGTTCTTGCGCTCGGTCTCGACCAGCGGGCGCTTGTCGACCATGTCGATGGCGCGGTGGTCGGGATCGGTCGGGCTGATCGCCGGGCAGTTCTCGACGCAGATGCCGCAGCCGGTGCAATCCTCGACATAGATCTGCAGGGAGAAGCGGCTGTCGGGAAAGCCGCGGGCATTGACCGGCGCCGAGCGGAAGCTGTCAGGCGCGGTGTCCAGCGCGTCTTCCGCATAGGTCTTGGCGCGGATGACGCTGTGCGGGCAGACAATGCCGCACTGGCCACACTGGATGCAGAGATCGGCATCCCAGAAGGGGACCTCGACGGCGATGTTGCGCTTCTCGAAAGCGGTGGTGCCGACCGGGAAGGTGCCGTCGACGGGGAGGGCGCTGACCGGAATGGCGTCGCCGCGACCGGCCATCATCGCGCCGGTGACGGTGCGGACGAAGTCCGGCGCGTCGTCGGGGACCAGGGGTGGATTGTCCGTGCCGGTCAGGTCGACGGGGATCGTCACCTCGTGGAGATGCGCCAGCGCGGCATCGACCGCGGCGAAATTCTTCTCGATGACCGCGCCGCCCTTGCGACCATAGGCCTTCTCGATCGATGCCTTGATCGCGGCGATCGCCTCGTCACGCGGCATGATGTCCGAGATGGCGAAGAAGCAGGTCTGGAGGATGGTATTGACGCGGGGCCCAAGCCCTAGGTCCTGTGCCACCTTCGTCGCGTCGATGACGAAGACGCGGAGCTGCTTCTCGATGATGTGGCGCTGGACGGGACGGGGCAGGTGATCCCAGACGGCGTTGGCTGTGTATGGCGCGTTGAGCAGGAAGGTGGCGCCGGGGCGCGCCGGGCCGAGGATGTCGAGCTTGCGCAGCAGCTCGAAGCGGTGGCAGGCGACGAAATCCGCGTGACGGATCAGGTAGGGGGCATGGACCGGCTCGTGGCCGAAGCGGAGATGCGAGACGGTCTCGGCGCCCGACTTGTGCGAGTCGTAGACGAAGTAGCCCTGGGCGAAGCGGTCGGCGTCCTCGGCCAGCATCTTGACGCTGTTCTTGTTGGCGCCGACCGTGCCATCCGAGCCGAGGCCGAAGAACAGGGCGCGCGTGGTGGCATCCGGTTCGATGTCGAAATCGCGGTCGAAGGGAAGGCTGGTGCCGGAGACATCGTCGTCGATGCCGATGGTGAAGCCGTTGCGGGGCTTGTCCTTCGCGGCCTCGTCGAAGACCGCCCTGACCATGCCGGGATGGAAGTCCTTGGACGACAGGCCGTAGCGACCGCCGAAGATGCGGGGCATGGCGGTTCGCTCGCCGTTGGCGACAGCCTGGGCAAATGCGGCGACGACGTCCTGGTAGAGCGGCTCGCCAGTGCCGCCGGGCTCCTTGCAGCGGTCAAGCACGGCGATGCCGCGGACGGTGGCCGGCAGCGCGGCGAGGAAGTGTTCGACGGAAAACGGCCGGTAGAGCAGGACCTGCAGCGCGCCGACCTTCTGGCCGTCGGCCGCCAGCCGGGCCGCTGTCTCGCGCACCACCTCGGCGCCGGAGCCCATGGCGATGGCGACGCGTTCGGCCTCCGGGTGGCCGTCATACTGGAACAGCCGGTACTGGCGACCGCAGAGGCCGGCGAGCCGGTCCATCGCCGCCTGGACGATGACGGGAACCGCTGCGTGGAACGGGGTGGCGGTTTCGCGGGCCTGGAAGAAGGTGTCCGGGTTGTGGGCGGTGCCTCGGACCACCGGATGGGCCGGGCTCAGCGCCCGCTCGCGATGGGCGCGGATCAGCTTCTCGTCGATCATCGCCCGCATCGTGTCGTCGGGCAGCAGGGTCAGCTTGTTGACCTCGTGCGAGGTGCGGAAGCCATCCATGAAATGGAGGAAGGGGATGCGGGATTCCAGCGTCGCGGCCTGGGCGACCAGGGCAAGGTCGTGCGCCTCCTGCACCGATGCAGCGCCCATCATGGCGAAGCCGGTGGAGCGCACCGCCATCACGTCCTGATGATCGCCGAAGATCGAAAGCGCCTGGGTGGCGAGGGAACGCGCCGCGACATGGAAGACCGTCGGCGTCAGCTCGCCGGCGATCTTGAACATGTTGGGCAGCATCAGGAGCAGGCCCTGCGAGGCGGTGAAGGTGGTGGTCAGCGCGCCGCTTTGCAGCGACCCGTGCAGCGCACCGGCCGCGCCGCCCTCGGACTGCATCTCCTGCACCGAAGGGAGCGTCCCCCAGACGTTGGCAATCCCCCTGGCGATCCACTCGTCGGCATGCTCGGCCATCGGCGAGGAGGGGGTGATCGGGTAGATCGCGAAGACCTCGTTGACGCGATAGGCGACATGGGCGACGGCGGCGTTGCCGTCCATGGTGTCGGTGACGGGTGTGTTGGCGATCGCGCTCATGGCCGGACCTTGAAGCGGAGAGGACTGTGGGCTTCCGGCGCAAGTGCCGCCACGGGTTCGGGCAGCATCTCGATCGCGTGGCAGGGGCACTGGTCGTAGCAGACGGCGCAGCCGGTGCAGAGGTCGAGGTCGACGGTGTATTTGCGGCCCTTGCCGAGTTTGACGACTGCCTGTTCGGGACAGGCGGCGAAGCAGTTGTCGCATTCGAAGCAG
Organism: Bauldia litoralis; assembly: GCF_900104485.1. GTDB lineage: Bacteria > Pseudomonadota > Alphaproteobacteria > Rhizobiales > Kaistiaceae > Bauldia > Bauldia litoralis. The sequence goes on from NZ_FMXQ01000006.1 coordinate 179,693, forward strand.
TTGCCGCAGGACAGGCAGCGGTCGGATTCGTACCGCGCCTGACGGGCGTCGATGCCGGCGACCACCTCGGCGAAGCCGGAGCGCGCTTCGGGGGGCAGGGCGCTCATCTGCGACCGCCCGGCATCGAGGAAATGCGGCAGGTTGAGCATCGGGAAATCAACCGAGGGCGCCTTTTCGCGCGGCTCGATGGTCTGGCCGTTCAGCCATGCGTCGATGGCGCGCGCGGCCTTCTTGCCGTGGCCGGTGGCGGCGGTCATCGTCATCAGGCCGCCGATGACATCGCCGCCGGCGAAGAGGCCGGGACGGCCGGTCATCATCATCGCGTCGACCAGCACGGTGTCACGGGCGCCGATAGCGACGTCGTCGATCTTTCGCAGAACATCGAGCTCGGCGTGCTGGCCGAGCGCCAGCACCAGTGCGTCGACGGGGAGGGTTTCGAGGCGGCCGGTCGGGGTAAGGGCGCCGTCTTCGCCGAGTTCGATCGCCTCGACGGTGACGCCTTCGGCTCCGAAGCGCACTGGGCTGGTCAGCCACTGGGCCTTGACGCCTTCGAGGAAGGCTTCGTCCGCCTCATAGGGGTCGGCGCGCATATGCTCGCGGTCGCGGCGGTAGATGAGGATTGCCTCCTCAGCGCCGAGTCGCCTGGCGACGCGGGCGGCATCCATCGCCGTGTTGCCGCCGCCGACGATGCCTACGACACGGCCGAGCAGGGGGGCGTTGCCGGCCTCGACCTGCTCGAACAGGCGAATGGCGTCGACCATCTTGCGGCCGTCGGCGGCGGGGATGTCGAGGTGGTTGCCGGCCTGGGCGCCGATCGCGACGAAGCAGGCGTCGAAGCCGCCTTCGGCGACGGCCGCGTCGAGATCGTCGACCCGGGTGTTCATGGTGAAGGTGACGCCCATGGCGGCGATGCGGGCGACTTCCTTGGCAAGGTCGGCGCGGGGCAGGCGGTAGGCGGGGATGCCGTAATGGAGCATGCCGCCGGGCTCGGCCATGGCGTCGCGGATCTCGACCGCGTGGCCGAGGCGGCGCAGGTGCCAGGCGCAGGAGAGGCCGGCGGGACCGGCGCCAACGACCAGGATGCGCTTGCCGGTATCCGGGCCGGGGGCGACGGTCCAGCCCTGCTCGGCGGCGAGGTCGCCGAGGTGGCGCTCGACCGCGTGGATCAGCACCGCTTCGTCGAGGTCCTTGCGGTTGCAGCTTGTCTCGCAGGGGTGGTAGCAGGCGCGGCCGTGGACGGCCGGCATCGGATTGTCGGCGACCAGCGTGCGCCAGGCCGCCTCGAAATCGCCGGTTCGTGCGTGCGCCAGCCAGGCCTGGATGTTCTCGCCGGCCGGGCAGGCGCTGTTGCAGGGCGGCAGGTGGTCGATCCATGCCGGCCGCTGCCAGCGCCGGGCGCCAGCGCCTTTCTGCATCGTCGCCTGGAGGACCGGCGTCAGGTCCTTCGGTATCAGGCTCATCCGCATCGCTCCCTTGTCGAGCGAGTCCTAGCGGTTGCGGCGGGGCGCCACTTTAATCCAGGTCAAATGCGCGAAAAGGCGGCTGGAACGGCAATGGGCCGCTATTTCCGATCAAAGTCGTTGTTCCGACTGCCGCCAACGCCGTGTCCGGGCTATGAACAGGGAACGGACTGTGGTTCAACCGTCCGCCCGTCCTGACGACCAGTATTCAAGGACAGAACCGACGTGCTGGAAGCGGCCGGCGTAGCCTTATCTGAATTGGCCGATCCGACGCGGCTCGGGATTCTCGGGCTCGGCGCCCTGGTCGGCCTGCTGGTCGGGCTGATTCCGGGCCTCGGCGGGCTGACCGCGCTCGCCGTCCTGATCCCCTTCACCTATTCGATGGACTCCTATTCGGCGATGGCGCTGCTGATCGGCATGGCGGCGGTCATCCCGATGTCGGACGTCATCCCCGCCATCTTCTTCGGCGTCCCCGGGACCGTCGGCTGCGCGGCAACGGTGCTCGACGGGTATCCGCTGGCCAAGAAAGGGCAGGCGGCACGGGCGCTTGGCGCGAGCTATGCCGCGAGCACGCTCGGCGGCTTGTTCGGTGCGCTGCTGCTGCTGGTATCGATCCCCGTTCTCCGGCCGCTGCTGCTTCACCTCGGGACGCCGGAACTGCTCGGTTTCTGCATCTTCGGCCTGTCGATGGTCGCGGCGCTGAGCGGCGGACAACCACTGCGCGGCATGACGGCGGCAGCACTCGGCCTGCTGATCGCCATGGTCGGCATCGAATCGCAGACCGGCATCGAGCGGTTGACCTTCGGCGAGCTCTACCTGTGGGACGGCGTTCCCCTCGCGCCTTTCACGCTCGGCCTGTTTGCCGTTCCCGAACTCGCGGCACTGATGATCGCGCGGTCAAACGTCTCGGAGAAGAAGACCAGCGAGGGTTATTCGCTGCGCGGCCAGAAGCAGGGCTTTGCCGATGTCGGGCGCCACTGGTGGCTGATGCTGCGGTGTTCGTGGATCGGTTCGGCGTTTGGCGCGGTCCCCGGCATGGGGGCATCGGTGATCGACTGGATCGCCTACGGCCATGCCGTGCGGACGGAAAAGGACACCGAGACCTTCGGCACCGGCGACATCCGCGGCGTGATCGCGTCGGAATCCGCCAACAATGCGCGGGAAGGCGGCGCCCTGATACCGACCATCGCCTTCGGGGTGCCGGGGAGCGCCTCGATGGCGCTGCTGCTCGGCGCCTTCCAGATCCACGGCCTGGTGCCGGGGCCGGAGATGCTGACCCGGCATCTCGACGTGACCTACCTGATCATCGGCAGCCTGGTGCTGGGAACGCTGGTCGGGGCGACGGTCTGCGTGCTGGCCAGCGGCTATCTCGTCAAGCTGGTCGACGTGCGCTACGCGATCCTGCTGCCAGTGGTCATCGGCCTGGCGCTGATCGGCGCCTTTGTCGGCGGTCAGCGCGCCTGGGAGGACATGCTGATCCTGGTGTCCGTCGGGTTGCTCGGTTTTGCGATGCGAGAGTTGAACTGGCCGAGGGCGCCCCTGCTTCTCGGACTGGTGCTGGGCGACCTGGTCGAACGCTACCTGTTCATCTCCATCCAGATCTACGGATACGAGTGGCTCTTCCGGCCACTGGTGATGATCCTGCTGGCCCTCGCCGCCTGGGGCCTGTACGGGCCGCTGCGCCGGGCAATCGGCGGCGCGGCCCGGGGGTTTCGGCTCAGGGGACGATCGGTCAAGTTCGGCCGTCAGGTGTGGTTCAATCTGGTCTTCGTTGTGATCTTCGGTGCGGCGCTGGTTGTTGCGCGGGACTGGCCGTTGCAGGCTCGCATCGGTCCGCAGATCGTCCTGGTCACCGGCCTTACGCTGGCACTGTTCAGCCTGCTGGTCGAACTGTTCCGGGGCGAGGATGCGCCGGCCGGGGCCACCGACGCGATGTCCCGCGGCCATTCCGCCGAGGAAGACGGCTTCGCGCCTGGCGACATCCTCAAGCGTGGCGGCCTCTACTTCCTCTGGTTGATCGGCGTGATCGCCACGGCGTGGGCGATCGGTCTGTTGCCGGCCTTGCTGGTCTACGGTATTGCCTTTGCCCGCGTCGAAGGCCGCGAGAGCTGGCGGACTTCGCTGACGTTGGGGCTCGGTCTCGTCATGGGCTGCTGGGTGGTCTTCGATCTCGGACTGAGCATCGTGTGGCCGCGAAGCCTGGTTGGCGATTTCTTTCCGGCGCTGCGGCAGGCGCTTGGCGGGTTGGTCTAGTCACCGGCGTCAGGGTTTGAGAAATTGGATGGACAGGCTGTCTGTCGGGACTACGCAATAAGGAACAAAGACGCATCGTGACGACACCTGGTCTCGAAGGCGGCTGCGAGTCCCTGCCGGCAGCGTTCGGACGAACCGTTCGCGAGCATCCGGACAGGGTCGCCGTCGCTTGCGGCACCGACCGGATGACCTATTCCGACCTTGACCGCGCCGCCAACCGGCTTGCCCACCGGTTGATCGCTATCGGCGATCCCGGCGACCGGGTGGCGCTGTTGCTGCCGCATGATCGATGGATATTCGTTGCGCTTCTCGCCGTGCTGAAGGCCGGGCGGATCATCGTCGTTCTCAACCCGGGCGACCCGTTGCCCCGTCACCACCAGTTGCTCGATGATTGCCAGCCGGTGGCGGTGCTGACCACAGCGGACCTGTTGGCGCAGGCGGGCCAGATCGGCGGCGCGCGGTCCCCCACCATCGATGTCGCGGCCTCACTCCACGGGTTCTCCGAAACAGCGCCCGAGATGGCGATCGACACCGACGCTATCGGGCAGCTTGTCTATACCTCCGGATCGACCGGGCGCCCCAAGGGCGTGATGAAGTCGCATGGCCATTCCGTGTTCAATGGTCGAGGCCTGTGGCGGGCACTCGACCTGACCCCGGACGACCGGATCGCGCTCGTTGCCTCGTTGTGGGGCGGGCAGGGCGCCAACACCATGTGGACGGCGTTGCTGGGCGGTGCGACGCTGGCGGTCTTCCCGGCGACAGAGAATGGCGTGACGGGAGTCGGCGACTGGATCAACGAGGCCGGCGTCACGATCTTTGCATCGGCCTCTTCGCTGTTCCGGCATTTGACGCGGACCCTCGGCGACACGGCTGAATTTCCCTCGGTTCGGGTGGTCAAGCTGAGCGCCGATGCGGCGACGTGGCAGGACATCGCCGCCTGTGCCAGGCACTTCCCGAACGCGCGCGTCATGAACGCGATGGGCTCGGCCGAAGTCGGCAACCTCGCCTTCGCGATGATCTCGTCCGATGGCCCGCTGCCGAAAGGCCCGCTGCCGGTGGGCCGGTGCTTTGACGGTCTCGAAATCCGTATCCTCGACGATCACGGACGGGACTGCCCCGCCGGAACGGTGGGCGCGATCACGGTGCGGGGACGGCATCTGGCGACGGGCTACTGGCGCGATGCCGATCTCACCGCAAGCCATTTCGCGGTCGATCCGGACGGATGGCGAACGTTTCGCAGCGCCGACCTCGGCCGCGTCGACGGGGACGGCATGCTGGTTCTCGCCGGCCGCAGCGATCTCACCTACAAGATCCGCGGACAGCGTGTCGATATCGCCGAAGCGGAGAAGGGGCTATCGGAATTGCCGGGCGTCGATGCTGCCGCCGTGGTGGCGGTTCCCGGTCCGCGGGACGAATTGCAGCTCGTGGCCTATGTCGTACCGAAGCCCGGCACCCGGCCGTCCATCAGGAGGCTGCGATCGGTGTCGCGCGGAACGATGCCGAAGCATCTGGTGCCGTCCCTGTTCGTAGTCGTCGAGGATCTGCCGCGCACCGGAAACAGCAAGGTCGACCGCCAGCGCCTGCGGGAGATCGCGCCGCCGGCGCGACGGGAGCCGGAGCCTCCGGTCACCGAGACGGAGAGACTGCTCGCCCGGCTATGGGAGGAGGCGTTCGATATCGAGGCCGTGGGGCGCGTCGACGATTTTTTCGACCTTGGGGGGGATTCGCTGATCGCGGCGACGATCGCCGCGCGACTGCATGCCAGCTACGGCATCGAACTCGGCTTCGATATCTTTGTCGACCATCCGGTTCTGGCGGAGGCGGCCACGACGATCGATACGATGCGGGACGTTGCAGAGGTTCTCGATGACGAACCGCTGGTAGCCGTGCCGCGCGATCGCCCGATTGCGCTTTCCCTGCTTCAGGAACCCTACTGGCCCCGCCGACCGGCAGCCCGTCCCCGACGTCAGACCCGGGTCGGCGTGGCCCGGATCGATGGCCCGCTGGACGTGGCGGTGCTGCGCGACAGTCTCGATCGCGTCGTGGCGCGGCACGAACTGCTCAGAACGCGCTTCAGCCTGTCCGACGGCAATCCCGTCCAGGTGGTCGAGCCGGCGGGCGCGGTTCCGATGGCGATGGTCGACCTGTCCGGAAGGGACGACGTCGAGGCGGCGACCGAGGCGTTCATCCGCGACGAACGCAGCCGGATCTTCGACCTCCAGGCGGGGCCGGCGGTGGTTTTTACCGTCGTGCGACTCCGCGAGGATCGACACCTCTTCGTCCGGTCGAACGACCACATCCTGCCCGACGCGCCGTCGTGGAACCTTTTTTTCCGCGACCTCGCCGAAATCTACAAGGCGCTGATCGCCAACGAGGAACCCGCGCTGCCGGAGTTGCCGGTGCAGTATGCCGACTTTTCGGTATGGCAGCGGCGGACGTGGCGTCGCGACGGGGAGCGGTTCAGGAAAACCTTCGCATGGTGGAAGGAGCAATTCCTGCAGCCCGATCTTCCTGACGCGGTCGTTCTCAAGAGCTGCCTGCGCGACAAGCCGGCCGGTCCGCTGGCCATCGACGACTGGCGGACGGAATGGGGCTTCGACCTTGCGACGAGCGAGAGGCTCGACGCCCTCGGGCGTGAGGAAGCGGCCACCTATTACGTCGTTCGCCTGGCAACGCTGGTTCCTGTCCTCGCGCTGGCCTCCGGGCACGATGCGGTTGTCGTTGGCGGCGTCTTCGCCAATCGCAGCCGGGCCGAAGTCGAGCGCGTCTTCGGGCTCTTCGCCAACGCGGCGCTGATGATCTTCCGCCTCGACCGGTCCGTGACGTTTCGCGAGCATGTCGGGCGCGTGAGGTGCCACGTTCTCGATGTGCAGTCCCGCGCCGGACTTCCCTGGTCATTGCTCGTCCGCGAGATGAAGCGCGAGAAGATCAAGGTCCCGCCGCTCGTCCTCTGGATGCACATGCCGACGCCATTGCCGCCGCTGCGCTTCGCGGGCCTGGAGCTGAACTGGGACAACTCCCTGCAGCTGCCGATGGAGAAGGGGATCGTGGTCAGGTTCGACGAGCGTCAGGAGGAAGACCACTGCCTCCTGACCTACGATGCGCGCCTCTATGCGCCCGAGAAGATGAACGGCCTTGTCGACAACCTCGTCCGGTTTATCCGGGAGGCGTCCCTCGATCCCGACGCCACCGTCGGTGCCCTGATCGAGCGAGCCGGTATCGCTTTCGCAAAGTGACAGCCGCCTCCGGAGACCGACGGCGGCTGAAGCGTTTCGGTCCTACTCCTTGACGGCCTCGAGGATTCTGTTCAGTTCGGCAGTCACTTCGGCGGGGCTTTCGATCGTCGCCGCGATCAGTGCCTCGACCTCTTCTCCCGTTGCCGGATCGAGGGGCAGGTTGCGGGTCCTGGCGTCGGCGATGAAATCCGGATCCACGATCATTGCTTCGAAGGCCGCGCGAAACGCTTCGACCGTCTCGGGCGGAGTTCCGGGAGGCGCCGACAGCGAGCGGCCGATTTCGCCCTGGCTCGCAAGCAGGCTGAGCAGGGCCTTGCCCTCGGCGTCGTCGGCAAATTCGACGATGGCGGGGATTTCCGGATAGTCGGGGTGGCGTGCCGTCGCCTGCTGCCAGAGAAAGTTCACCTTGTTCTCGCTGACCCAGTCAGGGTGCGTGGCATCAAGGGTCTGCAGGGGATGGACGATCCCCTCGACCTCGCCGCGTTCCATGGCCAGCGCCATGTCGGCGGTGCCCTTGTAGCCGAGCACCGGGTTGAATTTGGCGCCGAACCGGGCGTTCATAACGCTCAGGACCGTGCTGGCATTGCCGCGGGCGCCGTCGCCGGCGACCAGAGTCTCGCGCTCCTGCGCGTCCGCGAATGTCTTGGTCGGCGAGTCATGCCAGGTGAGTTGCGCCTCGATGATCGACGTGAGGCGGCCGATCGGACGAAACGCGAGCGGCTCGATCTCGGAAGCCATGCCGCCACGGATTGCGTCGAAGGCGATGCTTGCCGGGATCACGGTGATCGACGTTCCATCCTTCGGCGCCGCGGTTGCCATGTAGACCGCCGAGCGCTGCCCGGCGCCACCAGGCATGTTCTCGACGATGACGGTGGGATTTCCCTCGAGGTGCTTTCCGAGATGATCAGCGGCGAGCCGTCCATAAGCGTCGTACCCTCCGCCGGCACCGAAGCCGACGACAATCGTGATGGTCTTTCCAGAGAAATCGACTTCCTCCGCATTCGCGATTGTCGTTGCGCCGGTTGAGATCATCGTCGCCATCGCAAACGCGGCGACCGTCCAGATTCGCGTGATTTCCATGGAAGCTCCAGCAATCTTTCGAGGGATGTGGCAATGAAATGTCTGGCGTGGTTCCTCCTCGGTGGTCAAGGACCCGGGGCGATATCTTAGGAGAAGCACTTATGTCGGACAATACTGCCGACGCTCGGCAGATGGGCACGATGACCGATCTGAACGCCATCCTTGATGGTGGGATGGTGTATTTTCGTGCTCGCCATTTGCTTCAGCGTTGCGGCGTGGAGGACCCTCATGCGCATCTCTTCGTGAGCCGCGCAGTTCAGCGCCGGGCCGGACTTACCTACACCGCCAATCCCGCCGTGCTCGCGGTATCGCTGGGACGATTCGCGTTCTTCAGCGCGCAGATGGCGACGGCGGCGAAGGCGCTGCCGCAGTTTCTCCTGCTTGGCGTCGGCTATGACACCCGCGCACTGTGGCTCAAGGATCTCATGCGCGATGATCTGCGGGTCTTCGAGGTCGACCTGCCCGACAAGATCGCGCACAAGTCTGAAATTCTGAGCCGAAACGGGATCGATTATCCACCAACGGTCGTCGCGGTGCCAGGCGACCTGACGGACGAAGCTTTCCCGGGTCGATTGGTCGAAAACGGCTTCGATCCATCCCGACCGACCGCGGTCTTCGCGGAGGGCCTGTTCTTTCAGCTTCAGCCGGAGTCGATCGAACGGCTGCTGGACCCAAACCATCTTGGGCTGGCGCCCGGCAGCGAACTGACCTTCGACTTCTGGTCCAACGCCCGAATCGACCGACGCAACAGGATGGAAGCCGCGAACGGGCGTCCGTATCGCTTCGGAAACTTCCCGTTGCCGGACACGAGGGGGGACTTGCCCGCCGCTCTGATGGCCCGCGGGTTTCGCGACGTGCATATCGCGCCGGTCCGCGATGTCGTGGAACAGTATTGTCCGGACATGCCATTGACGGACGAATCCGAGGATCCTGACGACTGGCTGGTCGTTCGCGCGACGGTCCGGTAGCGCCGCCCGGCCGGCTACTCGCCGGAGACGAAGATTTCCTTCACGGCCAGCGGTCCGTTGCTGCCGCCGATGTCGGACCAGATCGCGATGCGATGGACGTTGTCGGAACCCTCCATCTCACCGATCGGAACATTGTAGGTGAAGGAATAATCTTCCATGCGCCGGGTGGGCAGGAAGACAAACCAGCCGCTCGTGCCGTTGGTGCCGGCCGAATACGCAACCGCGAAGGGCCTGGGGTCGTCCTTGCCGCCGGTCATTGCCGTGACCGTCACACGAACCGCCCGGCCTTCGAGGCGGGGCACGATCGCGTTCGGGACGGTCACGGTGACGCCGTCGGTGGCGCCGGTCGGATTGGCCGTCTTGTTTCGCGACCGAAGCCAGACGGTTGGCGGACTGGTGGAGGTGTCCTCCTGGATGATGTTGCCCTCGGCGGCGACGAGTTCGGCAGCGCGGCCGGAGAAGACAACATGCCTGGTGGCCGCGGCGGGTCGTCCGCCAGATCCACCGCCGGTCGAGCCGCCGGTCAGCCCGGCGAGATCGAGATATCCGAGCCGGTCAGCCGCATAGAGACCGCCACCTGCAACGGCGACGACCAGCACGACCAGGAGCAGAGCGCGGACGATGCCTTTTGACTTGTTTGGGCGCGGCGCCGGCCGCGCCGTCGGCTCGGGATCCCAGACCGGCGGCGGCCCGTCCCACGCCTGCGGGTCTTCGGCGCGCGTCGGCGGAGCGACGCGTCCGTCGTCCCGATAGGGAAGTTTCGAGCGATTGGCGGGAGGGTCGGCGGGATAGCTCATGACCGCGGATGATGCCTTGTCTTGTCGATTGGGGGCCGGACGACCGGACCCGGAAACCCGGTGGCTCCGACTGACCAATGGTGCGCGCCGGGCGTGGGGCCTGATCGGCGATCAAGCCGAATGACGCGTTCTCTTCGTATCCTAAGACGACAATTGCTCGACGAGATAATCATAGGCGGTGTCGAAGCCGGTGAGGTCGAGTTCGACCTGCATCAGCTGTTTGTTCACCAGGACGTAGCTTGCCGACGCCTTGCCGCTGCTCTTCACGGTCGCCACCAACGCGGTGTCGAGCGGTGTCCTGGCAAGGCAGATGCGCGGGCCACACACGTCGTAGCCGAGCGTGATCGGATCACCATCGCCGAGGAACAGCCGGATGCCTTCCTTGATCGACACGCCGACCGGCACCGTCAGCGACTGGGTGATCTCGTTATTGTCGTCGGCGGTGATCGACCAGACGAGGACCATGCGCTTGTCCTGGGCGCGAATCCGCGACTGGAGCATCGAGCAGCGCTTCTGCTGATCGTCGTTCTCGAGGCAGACGACCGTCCAGCTGTCGAAGGTCTTCTCGGTCTTGGTGGCGGCGGCAGCCGGCGAATCGACCAGGACCGGCAGGGCGATCAGGGCGGCGAGAGTGGCGACCAGGCCGCCGAGACGAAGCCGGCCGGCTTTGCCCGAAAGCGGCAGGATCGGGCGTCCGGGAGTGTTGCGGGCCATGTTTCATCTTCCTCGGTTTGTCACGTTTCGCGTCCGCGCCAGGCAGTCGTTCGGCCGGCGTCTCGCAAGTGCGCGAACCTATCCGACCGATCAAGCGCCTTGCAACTGATCGCGCGTTGAAGATACCACCTAGTCGGGATCAAGACGCGGCTGGCAAGGCCGGGACGAGACAATCCGGCAGGAGTTCATGAACGAACCGAAGAAAGCAGCGGACGCGGTCGGCGCCAAATCCGAGCACAAGGTTTCGCCGGGACTCCTCGGAGCGCCGCCTGCGGCATCGAAGCCGGCTGCCCCGGCGCGGGTCGGCCAGACGCCTGAAGCCCCCCAGGCGGGCGGGCCGCAGAAGACAACCAAGGTGACGCTCGACCAGGCACTGGCCGGAGCGCTAAAGCAATACGGAGCAGGGCGGCTCGATGTCGCCGAGAGGATCTGCAACCAGATCATCTCGGTCAGCCCGCGCGTCGCGATGGCGCACAACCTGCTCGGGGCGATCCACATCGCTCGCGGCGAGGTCGCAGCGGCTGTCAAGTCGTTCCAGCGAGCCGTCAGCCTCGATCCGAACAACGCCCAGTTCCACGCCAATCTTGGCGAGACCGAGCGGCAGCGGGGTAAGCTGCGCGAGGCCGGGATCGCGCTACGCCGCGCCGTCGAACTCAATCCGCAATCCGCCCAGGCGTTCAACAATCTCGGCATCGTCGCCTTCGACCGACGGGACTTCGCCGAGGCGGTGGATCACTATCGCCACGCCATCGCGCTGAACACGGCCTATCCGGAAGCCCAGAACAACCTCGGCAATGCCCTGCGGATGCTGGGCGAGAACGACGCGGCGCTGGAGGCCTATCAAGAGGCGCTCCTGATCCGCGAAAACTACCCGGAGGCCTATAACAACCTTGCCACCGTGCTGCGCGAGCAGGGCCAGATGACCGAGGCGGAGCACGCCTATCGAAAGGCGATCGAGCTCAAGCCCGGCTACATGGACGCCTATAACAACCTGGCGATCCTGCTCGGCGAGGAGGACAGGCTGGACGAAGCGCTGCGGACGCTCGGCCAGGCTCTGGAGGTCAATCCGCGTGCGATATCGACACTTAACCTCGTCGGCCGGACCCAGCTCAAGAAAGGCAATTACAGCCAGGCGGAGCAGGCATGCCGGCTGGCGATCAAAATCGCGCCGGACAATCCCGAATCCTATTCGACGCTGGGCGAGGTGTATAATTCGGCCGACCGTTTCACCGATGCGATCGCCGCCTACGAAGCGGCCCTGGCGCGCAAGCCCGACCTCTGGGAGACTCTCAACCTATACGGCGTCTGCCTGAAGTCGGTCGGGCGGATGGATGAAGCCCGCGAGGCGTTCCGGAAATCGCTGGAATTCAATCCCGACGGGCTCGGCTGCTACAACAACCTCGCGGACCTCGAATCCTTCGGTCCCGACAACAAGCACTTCCAGACGATGAAGCGGATTATCGGCGAGGCCGCGAATCCGATGGACGAGCGCTACACGCCGCTCCATTTCGCGCTTGGGAAGGCCTATGACGACGTCGGCGAATACGAGAAGGCGATCGAGTACTACATTGCCGGGGCGACGCTGAAGCGCGCCCGACTCGACTATGACGAGGCGGAGACCTTCGCCTTCTTCGACGCGATCCAGGAGACGTTCACCAAGGAATTCCTTGAGAATCCGCCGTTTCAGGGCGACGCGTCCCAAGTGCCGGTGTTCATCGTCGGCATGCCGCGCACCGGCTCGAGCCTGATCGAGCAGATCATCGCCAGTCACCCGCAGGCTTTCGGAGCCGGCGAGATCAAGGAATTCAACCGCCGCCTCGGGGCGCTGCGGGGGCGGTTCCCGGGCTTGCCGAAATATCCGAAGCTCGCGCTCCGGATGAGCAGCGACCACTACAGGCTTGTCGCCGACGGCTACCTGTCGTCGGTGCGGGCGCTCGCACCGTCCGCCGATCGTATTACCGACAAGCTGCTGACGAACTATTATTTCGTCGGCCTCCTGCACGTCATGTTCCCGAAGGCAAAGTTCATCCAGACGCGTCGGAACCCGGTCGACGCCTGTTTGTCCTGTTATTCCAAGCTCTTCCACGACGACATGCCGCACAGCTACGATTTCGGCGAACTGGGGCGCTACTATCGCAAATATGCGGACCTCATGGCGCATTGGGAGGCGGTCCTGCCGCCGGGCACCATGACCACGGTCGTTTACGAGGAAGTCGTCTCGGACGTGGAGCGAAACGCCCGCGACCTCATCGATTTCATCGGGCTGCCATGGGACGAGGCATGCCTCGCGTTCCACGAGTCAGCCCGACCGGTGAAGACGGCCAGCGTCGTCCAGGTGCGCCGTCCGGTCTACACGACCTCGGTCGAGCGCTGGCGGCGATATGGTCCGGCGGTCCAGCCGTTGATCGAATCACTCGGGTTTCAATCCTGATTTAAACCATTGCGTGCGATGGCGCGGCTGCGACACGGGCCCCGGTATGGCAAAAATGCGATGGTCGCCCAAAAAAAGGGATCGTTTCCATCCTGATTTGCCAACGACCCTTGAGTGTTAAGGCTTTGGCAGTCTAGGTTTACGATATGAGTCGACGACATTGGGCCATGTCGGACGGACAGATGCGGATCCTCGGGGGATAAATTGAAAAAGAACAAAGCCATTACCGCCCTTCTGGCGAGCGCTTCGCTTGCCACTCTGGCGGTCGCGTCGTCGAATCGCGCCGTTGCGGCAAGCGTCACGACGACCGCGGCAGTCTTCACGAGGGCGGCAAGCGCGACGTGGCTGAACATCAACGACTCGGACATCGGCGTCTTCACCAATGACGCGACGATCTCCGACGGGTTCGGCGTGGCAGGCGATAATCCTCAGGCGCCGGGATCCCCTTCGGCGCTGGCCGGCCATGTCCGCGGCGACTCCATCGTCGACGAGATCATCAACAACGGCACCTTCCAGGCGATCGAGGACGCGCTTGGCAACAACTACAGCACGACGGCCGCCACGGCGACGGCGCTGCTGCTTGACGGCGTTGCCCCGATGGTCACGAACAACGGCCTCATCGACGCCTATGCCTACGCTCATGACGGCGTGGACGGCGACGACTCCGGTTCGCGCGACGCGGACGCCGAAGCAGTGGGCGTGCGTTGGGATAACGAGTTCAACGACTCGGCTACCTTCATCAACAATTCCGACGTGTCCGCGGAAGCCGGCGTGTTCGTGCAGTCGGACGATAACGACGCCAGCGGTTCTGCCTATGCCGTCGGTGTCGATCAGGAAGTCGGCACAGAAGCCAGCATCAATGGCTACGCGCTGACGGAGAATAACGGCTCGATCGAGGCCGAGGCGAATACCAGCCTGCATGGTTATTCTGACGTCTATGGCGACACCTATGCCGCGGGTGTCGTCCAGAGCATCTACTATTCCGAGAACGCCACGACGATCGTCAACAATTTCTCCGACATCACTGCGACGGCGAACGGCCTCGCCATTTCCGACGACTATGTCGCCTCGACCTACGCGGTTGCTGATGGCGTGCTTCAGGAGGCCGGCGGAAAGGGCACGTTGAACGCCTCTGCCAGCGCGCAGAACACCGGCACCATCACCGCGATGGTCCAGAATTCGGCGATAGCCCCCGAGTATATCGGGTTGGCGGTTGGTGCTGGATTCGGCATCGACCAGCAGGTCCTGGCGGAGAATAGCGGGTCGGCCTTCGCCGAGAACCTCGGTGTGATCGATGTCGGGGTCATCTCCAAGGCGTCGGCCAGCACGTATGCGGGCGCCTATGCGGAAGCGTCGGGTATCACGCAGTATATCGATATCGTCGGCGGCGACGTCGGAAGCACGGCGTCGGCCACGGTCTTGAACGATGGCGATATCCTCGTGTCGGCCCAGGCGATGTCGAGCGGGACATTCCTCGATCTGGGAATGGCGACCGCCGAGGCCTACGGTATCGATCAGGAAATCGAAGGCGGCGAGACGGCAACAGGGCTGGTCAAGAATACCGGCCTGATCGATGTCGAGGCCGCGGCCTCTGTCCGGGCGAATGTCGGCACCTACGCGGTATCCTATGCCGATGGCGTGGGCATCATGCAGGACATCGAGGCGTCGAACGGCGAGGGTTCGTTCGCTCAAGGCAAGGTGGTCAACAAGGGCACGATCAACGTCGATGCGGTCGCCGAAACCACATTTGATCTCGGTGCCTTCTACGGCGTCGCGAGTTCGTATGCCGGGGGCGTCGACCAGTGGGTCGGTGATGCCTGGACCGCGGACGCGACATTCAAGAATCGCAAGGACGGCGTGATCAACGTCAGTGCGGAATCGGATGTGACGGCAACTCTCGGGATTGCCTCGTCGTTCGGTTTCGGCGTTGACCAGTATGCCGGCGTCGCCGAGGACGAGGACGGCATGGCCACGGCCCTTGTCGAGAACAAGGGCAGCCTGAGCGTCATGTCCATGGCGTCGGTGAACAGCACCTACCTCGCCATGTCTATTTCCAACGGCATCGGGGTTGCCCAGGAGGCCTGGGGCGCATACGCGGCCGGCGATTTCGTCAACAAAGGCGACATCGCCGTTTATGCCGAGGCCAATGCGATGGCGGAGGTCGGCGGACTTCCGAGCTACCTGGAGCCGGGCGACGGGCCTTCGGTGGCGTTTGCCCAGACGACTTACGTCGGTGGGGTGGCGCAGAGCGCATATGCGCCGACCAATGCCTTGGGATCGGTGGCCGCCGTCACCGGAAATAATTCCGGCAACATCATGGTCAGCAGCGCCGCCAACGCGACCGCCGAGACCTATGCGGCGAGCGTCGCGTCCGGGTTCGGCGTTGGCCAAGAGGCGGATGGCGTAACCGCGACGGCACTCTTCGAGAATACCGGCGCGATCAACGTTGGTGTTGAGGCCGAGAGCCGGGCAAACCGTATTTCCATCGCGCGGGCGAATGTTTTCGGTCTCTCGCAGGATGCGGATGCCGAATTCTACGATGGGTCCGAGGATGCGCCTGGCGTGCTCGCCAGCGCCACATTCAAGAATGAGGGGACGCTCGCCGTCAGCGGACTGGCGACGGCCGGCGGGTACGATGCCGATCACGCGACCTACGCCGCGGCGTTTGCCAGCGCCTTCGGAGTGCAGCAGTACGTCGAATGGGCGGAGACCGGAAACACCAAGTTCACGAATTCCGGGGTGGTGAGCGCTTACGGCGAAGCGAATGCCAATGGCGACATTGCCGTCGCTTTTGCCAACAGCGTCGGCTATTCGGCTGAGATGGACGACATCACCGGTTCGGCGGTGGCGACGTTCAAGAACAAGTCCGAAGGCGAGATCATGGCCTCGGCCGTGGCGAATGCGGTCGGCCATGACGGAGCTCTCGCAGCGGCAAGTTCGATCGGCGTCAGCCTAACCAATGACGGCGAACCGGAAGACGGGGACAGCCCGGATTTCGTGCTCGATGCGAAGAATGCCGGGTTGATTTACTCTGAGGCCATGGCGACTGCTTCAAGCAACGACCCCGCCGCCGAAACGGCGCTGGCCGCGGCGATCGGTGTCGAACTGGCCTACTTCGACGGGAATCTCGCCGGGACCTTCAAGAACTCCGGCAGCATCTACGCCGGCGCCTATGCCGACGGGGCTACCGGGTTCGCCTGGGCGGTCGGCATTCTCGATCCGTCGACGAGCAATTCGGCCAATATCATCAACACGGGCGACATCACCGCCTACGCCGAGGGGCCGAGCGCGATGGCCACGGCGATCGCGGTGTTCGGTACGTCAACATCGACCGGAAGCACCATTTCGGCAGTCGCACCCGGAACCGGGCCGGCAGTCGTCACCAACGACGGCGGCACCATCTGGGCCGGCTACTCGACGGACGGTGGGAAGACCGTCCTGCGCGGCAATGCGATCAACACCGAAGGGGCTACCGTCCAGTCGGCCTTTGGCACCACGACCTTCATGGCCGCACCGAACGGTGTCCTGATCGAACTGATGAGCGGGGACGACCCGGCCAGCATCTTCGGCAACATCGACATCACCGGCGATGACATGATCCAGGTGACGGAAGGCTGGACAAGGCTGGACGGCATCATCAACCCGGACATGACGCTCGAGGGCAGCCTCGAGATCTTCTCCCAGGGCAAGCTGACGCTGGCCAATACCAATGAACTGGAAGGTCCGTCAGCGGCTTATGTCGACTCCTTCACTATGGGTGGCAGCGGTTCGATCGGCATGGAATTCAACGCCGATCATGGCATGGGAGACTACCCGACGATCACCGCCAACTCGGCGACGCTCAAGGGCAAGTTCGTCGCAACCTACGCTCCGGACCTCTATGACGACTCCTTCCGCTACGAGAACGTGATCACGGCGGGCACCCGGTCCGGGAAGTTCGACAAGGTCATCGACAACTCAGCGCTGTTGAAGTCGACGCTGGTCTACAAGTCGGACAGCAACGTCGACCTGAAGGTCAAGCGTAAGGGCTTTGGCGACGTCAAGGGCCTGACCAAGAACCAGAGCGCGGCCGGTGACGGGATCGAGAAGGTCTATGGCAAGGTGTCGGGGAAGAACGATTTCTCCGAGCTGACGCAGACCCTGTTCACCCTGAACGACGCCGATTACGCCGACGCCCTGAACCAGCTTGCGGGCGCCGAATTCGCGCAACTCGCGCAGTCGGTGCTGTGGTCGACCGGTCAGCTCAACGCGACCGTCACCGACCGCATGGATTGCGGGCTCAACTGGGATGCGGGCGCCGGGTCCTCCGATGCGCGCGGCGCGATGCAGTGCTTCGATCCTGGCGCAGTCCAGGTCTGGGGCCGGATCGGCGGCGGCTGGAACAACAACGACGGCGACAAGAACGCGCCGGGTTACAGCGAGGACCAGGCGACGTTCATCGTCGGTGGCGACTATGCCATCAACGAGCAGGTGTTCTTCGGTCTGGCCGGTGGCTACTTCAGCTCGAACATGAACTTCGATGGATGGGGCGGCCGGAGTGGCGCTTCGATCGACTATGACGGCTTCCAGATCGCGGCCTACGGCGGCTGGGACAATGGAACGTGGTATGCCCGCAACATCCTGAGCTACGGCGGCTACAACGGCTCCAGCCATCGTGATGTCGGCATCGGCTCTTCGCCGGTGGATCCGTCGGCCAAGTTCGACCCGAGCGTCGTCTCCTACTACGGAGAGGCGGGCAAGCGCTTCGCCATGCAGAGCGGTCTGGTCGCCACGCCGTTTGTCGGCCTGGGGATCGCCGGCGCCGAGATCGGGACCTTCACCGAGAAGGACCCCCATGGAACCGGCGCGGGTCTCAAGGTCCGCGGCACCGACGCCAACTCCGTCGCTTCGACGCTGGGTGTTCGCGTCAACGGCAAGTGGGGCGCTTTCACCCCGGAGATGTCGCTGGCCTGGCGTCATGAGTTCGCCGATACGACCCAGACGGTGCAGTCCAGCTTCGCCGGGGCGCCGAAGGGAGCCAACTTCAACGTCATCAGCTCCGATCCGGGCGCGGATGCACTGCTCCTCGGCATCGGCGGCACCTACAGCGTCAACGGAAGCAACGACCTGACGATCGGTTACGACGGTACGTTCCTCAACGGTTATTCCTCGCACGAGGTGGTGGCCCGCTGGACCTACAAGTTCTGATCCGGCCGGGTGCCGGCTGGTCCGGCACCAATGTCGACGCCTGAAGATTGAAACAAGCCCCTACGGGGGCTTGTTTTCGTTCTGGCGCCGATTGCCAATTCGGCGGCCAGAGGGCAGGGCCCCAAAGTCGTGGAAACCCGTTCGGTGGCGGCGTTTTGTCAGGCGCGGGGAATTCGCCTAGGGGTATCGTCATGCTAAGTTCGCCGCGCAGGTCAGTGTAGATGGCACCGAGAGTTCCCAATATCGACGATGCCTTGCTGTGGGCGCATGATCCGAATGCGACCGAGCAACAGCTTTACGTCGCGGCTGATACGCTGGTCTCGTGGGGGCAGTTGGATCTCGCCGACCAGATCATCGAGAAGCTGCGGCAGAACCCCGCTTATGGGCGTGGCCTGAACCGGCTGTCCGCCGCTTCCCGTCAGTTGCGGCGCAGCGGCGTGCTGGAAGATCTTGCGGCTTTCTCCGCGGACGGCGGCGAGGTCATCGATGGACGGCACGAGGCCTTCACCGCCCGCTACGACGGCGAGACGCGCAAGGCGATCATCGTTTTCACCGGCATCGACCCGCGCTTCTGGCTGTCACTGA
Organism: Bauldia litoralis; assembly: GCF_900104485.1. Taxonomy (GTDB): domain Bacteria; phylum Pseudomonadota; class Alphaproteobacteria; order Rhizobiales; family Kaistiaceae; genus Bauldia; species Bauldia litoralis. The sequence goes on from NZ_FMXQ01000006.1 coordinate 198,404, forward strand.
TGATGCTGCACCTCTTTCTCAAGAGGCTCAACACCCACATCATCTACCTCACCGACCTGCGGCAACTGATCTTCTTCGACGGGCTGGAGACGGTGGCGCGCGGATATGACGGGTTGCGGGACGCCCTGCGCGGCACACTGGACAGCCTTGGCGTCGACGAGGTCCACGTCATGGCGAATTCGGCCGGAGGGTTCGCCGGGCTGCGCTATGCGATCGACCTGCAGGCCAAGTCGTTTCTCGGCATGAGCATTCGAACCGATCTGTCGGTCGACAGCCGCATTCCGGTCGGGGGCTTCTTCAAGCGGCAGGGACTGCGCGACGTCGCGCCCCATATGCTGATCGACCTCAAGCCGGAACTTATCAAGAGCCGTTATCCGGAGCGCGTCATCCTTTACAGCGGTGACGGCAACCCGGTTGACCGGCCTCATGCCCTGCACCTGGCTGACCTGCCGCGGGTCGAGGTCAACCTGCTGCCCGATCACGTCCAGCACGACGTGATGGCGGGATTGCTGGCGCGCGGTCAGCTCGAGGACGTGCTTCGCGACTTCGTCTATGGCGCCGGGCCGTCAACGGCTGGAAACGCGCCATGAACGCGCCGCCGGCCGCCGCGGTCTTCGACCGCTCCCGGACAATGGCCGGCGCTGTCGAACGGCATGCGGCGGAGCGCCCCGACGACACGGCCTTCCGTTTCGTTGCGCGCCACGCGGCCAATACGCGCGAACTGAGCTGGGGCGCCCTTGACGCCGCGGCACGGCGCGTGGGGGCGGCGTTGCTCGGCAAGGGCCTGGTCGGCAAGCCGGTTGCGGTCATCTGTCCCGATCCAAGGGATTTCCTCATCGCCCTTTGCGGTTGCTTCTATGCCGGCGCGGTCGTCGTTCCGGTCCCTGCGGTCGCGACCCGGCGTTCGGCCGGACGGATCGGCTCGATTCTCGAAGCCGCCTCGCCAGCGGCTGTCCTGGCGACGGCCAAGGTGCTGGAGCAGCCCTGGATCGCGGAACTTCTGGAGGCTGGCGGGATCGAGGGATTGCCGCTCACGCCAGAGGCAGGCGACCGGCTGGAGGCAATTGCCCGGCCGACCGATTTGGACGGGCCGGCATTGATCCAGTTCACCTCGGGCTCGACCGGCACACCGCGCGGTGTCGGCCTCAGCCACGCCAACCTCGCCAGCAACTGCAGCGCGATTGTCGAGGCTTACGGCCTCAGCGCCGCGACGCGTGGCTTCTCCTGGCTGCCGCTGCACCATGACATGGGGCTGGTCGGCCACGTCCTGACGCCGCTATGGATCGGCTGCCGCTCGACAATCATGGACCCGCTCCTGTTCCTGCAATCGCCATTGCGGTGGCTGCGGCGGGCCGGCGAGGAAGGCGCGACGATCACCAGCGCGCCGAACTTCGCCTACGAACTCTGCGTCAAGGAAGCTGCCAGGGGCGGGGACCTCACCGGCATCGACCTGTCTTCGCTGACCGCGATGGTCTGTGGCGGAGAGGCGGTCTGGCCGGAGACTGTGGACGCCTTCTGCCGGGTCTTTGCCACGGTCGGGCTCGACCGGGGCGCTTTTGCACCGAGCTACGGCCTGGCGGAAGCAACGCTTCTCGTTTCGAGCGGCCGGCGTCCCTCGGGGCCGCGCGTTCACGCCGACCCCGTCGAGGGTTGGGATGGCGCGGAGGCCGGGGGACCGGTGGTCAGCCTCGGTCGCCCGGTATCCGGGGTCGGGGTGACGATCGTCGATGCCGGGGGCAACGTTTGCGGCGACGGTGTCATCGGCGAGATCGAGATTTCCGGGGAGAGCGTCGGCCGGCCGGTTGGGGTTGGCGCGACGGTCGGGGGCCGGGTGCCAACGGGCGATCTCGGCTTCATCCACGATGGCGAGGTCTACATCAGCGGTCGCCGGAAGGAGATCATCATCCTGCGCGGCCAGAACGTTTATCCGGGCGACATCGAGAATGCCGCGCTGCGGGCCGACCCGGCGATCCGGCCCGGCGCCGTGGCCGCGGTCGCCGTGCGGGACGGGGGGACCGAGGCGATGATCCTAGTCTTCGAGGCCGATCGCGGCCTCGGCGGGGATGACTTCACCGCGATGTCGCGCCGGCTCAATCAGGGCATCGCGCAAGCGACGGGCCACACGCCCGACGGCTTGGTGGCGGTTGCTGTCGGCGTGCTGCCACGCACGACCAGCGGCAAAATCCGGCGTCATCTGGTCTCCGACCTTTATGGCAAGGCGGAGCTGCCGATCCTTCACGAAACCCGGCGATCGTCGGCGAGAGACGAGGCGGGTCCGTCGTGAACGACGTAGCGCGGGCCAGCGGAATCGACACCAACACGCCGGCTTTCGCCGACAATCCGGCGGCGCATTATGCCGATCTGCGATCGAAATGCCCGGTATCGTGGCAGCCGTCGGCGAATGCCTGGCTGTTGACGCGTTACGACGATGTCGTCCGGGTCTTGCGCGATCCGCACATGTCGCATGTCGGCATTCTCGACCCATGGCTGCGGATCAGGGACCGGCACGGCATCGATTTCAAGACCGCCATCCAGGTGATTTCGGCGATGCCCTTCAACTACGAAGGCGCGCAACATGCCGAGGGTCGGCGGCGGGTCGCCCGTGCCATTGCGACCCTTGCCGACCGGGACGAGGTCTTCGCGGCGGCGGCGCGTCGCCTGCTGGACCGGGCCCGACGCGACGGTGGGTTCGACTTCGCCGAGGATTTTGCCAATCGGCTGCTCTTCGAGGTGCTCTGCGATCTGGCGGAAATAGAGACCGCCCATCGCCCGCTTCTCTACCCGCTCAGCCGGCTCTCATGGACCATCGAGGCAACGCTTTCGATCCGCGACCGGCAAGCCATGGAAGACGCCTTGTTGCGGGCGTTCGAACTGCTGACCGACCGCATTCCAGTCTTCGTCCGTCAGTCGCCCGACTCCCTTCTCGCCCGGCTCCATAACGCGATTCCCGAGACGGAGCCCGACCGTGTAGCGGCGACGATCGATTCCTTCTGCGTGATGCTGTTGATGGGCAACGACGCCCTCGGCGGGGCGATGAGCACGGGCGTCTCATGGCTGCTTGACCCGGAGCAGAACAAAGGCGAGACCGTGCCCCAGAAAGACTGGGGCCGGCTCTCTGACGACTTGCTTCGCCACGGCGCTTCGGTCGATTTCCTGACCCGTGTGACGTCGAGCGAGAAGACCTTTGGCGACGTGGTCCTGCCGGCCGGATCGCGGCTGATGACCTCGCCGCCATCGGCAAACCGGGATACTGCCAAATTCGGACCCGACGCCGACAGGATCAGCCTGTCCAACCACCACGGCGTCGGGCTGACCTTTGGCGCGGGCCGTCATGTCTGTGTCGGCATGCAGATGTCGAAGAGGATCGTCACTGCGGCGCTGGACGCTCTTGCCGAGGCGCCGGAACTGCGGCTCGCCGGCAAACCGAAACGCGGCAAGGGAACGATTATCAGGACGCTGGGGACGATGCCGGTCGAGATGAGCTGACGCTCGTCAGGGGCGGATCGGCGAGATCGCGTCGCTGTTCATGTTGCGATAGCCCACGAGCCGGTCGCTCGGCTCGAACAGGACCGGCGATCCGTCGCCGGCGTCGGTCTGCCACAGGAGCCTGGCGAACCGTTCGCGGGCGATCGCCATGGTTTCCTGGCGCACGTCGGCGCCCATATTCCGGACGCGGTAGATCCAGGGATTCGTGTTGATCTCATAGATCACTTCTCGTCCATCGACCGTGGCGTGGTCCGCACGGCCCCATTCGATGCCGGAGAGCTCGAACGCACGCTTGACCACCTCCGGCGGCTGGTTCGCCGCGACGATGGCGCGTTCCTCTTCGTACATGGGATCGGTGGCGAGCCCGAGCTTGCCATGCTTGGCGGCCCAGTGATCCTGAACGACGTGACCGAGGATGTGGTAGGCGCCGCCGATCCGGGCGGTTCCGAGTTTCCGCCAAATGCCGGGGGCGATCGGCTCCGCCGCATATTCGATCACCAGCAGTCCGCGCAGCGTTCGGCCGTCGGCGCGAATGCCCGCCAGGACGCGGTCGAGTTCGGCCTGGTCATGGATGAGGTCGGTGACCGGGCCGCGGTGATCGAACTCCCGGCGGATGAAGACCGGAAACCGTGCGGGTTTGGGGCGCGCGTCCGCCCGGTAGGCGTTGAACGGGTTGATCCCCTCTTCGTGCAGGTTCCGCAGCAGTTCGAAACGGCTCATGACCCTGGCCGGGTCGTTCAGGCAGACGATTCCCTTGGCCTTGAGCGCCCTGCACAGGTCGGCGGCCAGAACCACCTCCCAGTCGTAGAGCTGATCGATGCCGGTGAAGATGTGGACGCCATTGACGGTCTGATTCGTCGTGAAAAGATCGTCATAGCTGACCACCCGGCACGGCGGCGTCGCCTCGCCCAGCCGGTTGTTAACCAGCGTATGGACCGGGAAAGAATGGCCCCGGGACGTCACGAAAACCAGCACTTGTCGCCTCTTGACTTGAGATTTCGCGGATCGCCGGCGACAAGCCGGCAGCCGCGGAATATAGGCGCGCGATATGGCCAATCGGCGCCGCTTCTGCTACGGTCTTTTATTACGCGGTGGGCCGGTTTCGGCAACCGTTGCACCGATATGAGACGGAGAGTTCAAGATGGCGGGGATGATCGATTTCGGCAAAATTGCCGCGACGATGGGCGACAAGCGGCTCGTTGGTTTCAACACGCTTGGGCAGATGGGGACTTCCTCCAAGCGGGGCATCGTCAAGAACGGGGCCTCCAAGCGTGGTTTCAAGCTGGGCAAGGCGTCAGCCTCCAAGCGCGGCATCAAGCCCTGAACAACTCGCCAGGGTGAACGGTTCGCCGTCCGCCTTCCAGCAGGGGCGGGGTGGCCACTGGCTATTGTGGAGATCACATCCCCGGCCAATAGCGGGCTGAGCGTCAGGCCAGAGGCGCATCTTGTTTCTTCCTGATCCAGACAGGGCGGCGGCGATCGATCGCGCCGTCCGTCTCGGCGTGGCCGACAGCCTCTCCGAGATACGGGCGCCGTTGGCGCTGCAGGTCGAGTCGGCGGCGCCCGCGCTCGATCGTCTTTGCGACGCCTTGCGGGCAGGGCCTGTGCCGCCTGCAGTCTTTGCGCTCTATACCGATCTTGCCCATGCGCTCCGGGACGAAGATCCGGGGGCGGTGATGTCGGTCCTGACGACCGCCGGGACGATCGATCTTCGGCCACCCGGCCCGGTGCAGGCGGTCAACCTGACCGATGCGGATCTCGGCGCCGGGATGGCAGACCGCTTCATTCGCCATATCGACGACGATCCTGAGGTGGCGATCGACGCGCGGCCGCTTGCCGCCGACGAACTGGATGCGGCAACGCGCCGGCTCGGCGAAGCGATGTCCCTTGTCGATGCGGCCGACCCTTCGCTCGGGCGTGAGTTGCGGGCGCTGGTTCGCCAAGTGGTGTTCGCCAAAGGCGGCGGCGAGGCGCCGGATTTCGGCGGGACGACGACCTTTTATCTGTGGGGCGCCAATGTCATCAATGCATTGAATCATCCGGATGCGGTGACTCTGGCGGAAGGGATCGTCCACGAGGCGGCGCACGCGCTCCTGCTTGGCGCGAGCCTTGGCGAGCCGCTCGTCCACAACCCGGGCGGCGAGCGCTATGCCTCGCCGCTCCGGCCGGATGAGCGACCAATGGACGGAATCGTCCATGCCACTTTCGTCGTCGCGCGACTCCACTATTTCGCGACCCGGCCGGCGATGGCCGAGGTCTTCTCCGACGCGCAGATCGCGGATTACATGCACCAGTTCCGCCTCGGCGACGAGATTGTTGCCGAGCATGCGATATTCACCCCGGTCGGCAAGGCCTTCTATGACGCGGCCCGACAGTATATGTCAGGCGCATAATTCCGGGATTCGATGAAAACCTGCTGATCGGCCTGACGACCATGCGGGCATGACGACAGAGCAGTTGAAGGAGCGCGCAATGGAACCAGACAAGATTCGCAAGCTGGTCATCGAGAAGACGGCGAATCTCGCGGGCATCAAGCCGGACGAGATCACGCCCGAGTCCAATCTCGAGGCGCTCGGCCTCGATTCGGCCGACGCGGTGGTGCTGGCGATGGAGATCGAGCAGGAGACCGGACGGGAGATCGAAGTGGGATTGTTCCTGCGCTGCGAGACCGTGGCCGAGGCGGCCGAAGAGATCGCCCGCCTGACCAGCGGTGGCGACGCGGCGAAGCCGGACGCCGCTGCCAATAGCGGCGAAGCCTGATCGCCCGGCCGATGGCCGACAGTCCGCGCTATTCGATCATCACGACTTGCAAGGGCCGGTGGCACCACCTGTCCGAATCGCTTCCGCAGCTTCTGGCTCAGCCTGACTCGGAAGTCATCGTCGTCGACTATGCATGCCCCGACCGGACTGCGGAGCGTGTCGCTGAAAGCCACCCCGAGGCCCGGGTCGTCCGCGTTCGCGGCGTGGAGGGGTTCAACGCTAGCCGCGCCCGGAACTGCGGCGCGACCGAAGCGCTTGGCGAGACGCTGATCTTTGTCGATGCCGACGTGATCATCTCCGACCGGTTTGTCGCGCTGGTGGATGCGACCCTCGGGGAGGGCGCTTACGCCAAGCCCCACGAGCCGGAAGTCGTGCTCGACAATTCCTACCAGGGTACCTGCGTCGTGCATCGACGCCATTTCGACCTCGTCGGTGGCTATGACGAGGTTCTCACGAACTACGGCGGTGAGGACCTCGAACTGTACGAACGCCTCGCCGCCGCGCGGGTCGAGAGCGTCTTTCTCGACCCGGCGGCCTTTGTCCGGGTGATCGATCACGATCATCAGGATCGCGGTCGCTACTTCGACATGAGCGCCGAGCGCGGCTTCCTGATCGGCAAGGTCTACCGCGTCGCGAAGGATGCGATGGTCCGGCTCAACGGCCAGTTCGACATCGACCCGGATCTCCGACAACAACTCTACGATGAAGTCGCCCGGCTGGTCGGCAACATGGAGCGGATGGAGCGCAAGGAACTCAGTCTGGAGATCAAGTTCCCGGACGACAAGACGCGCGGCCTGCACGAGACCTGGGAGTTTCTCCGCACGGTGACGGTACAGGTGAAACTGCGCTGATCGGGGATCGAGGCCCGAAAGCTGCGGCCGCGCCGAGCCGCAAGCCTTATAGGCGCCGCCGTGAGCCGCCGTCTGCTCAACGCATCGTGTCCAAGCCGCCTGGTCAGAAGGCACCGGGTCGCTGACGCTTGAGGAATGGCTCGCGGCTGCCGGTGCCATCGCTGCACGGAGTCTCCTGCGTCGAGGGTGCGCAGGCACGGATCACGATGTCCGACCACTCGATGCTGTGCCCGAGATGCTGGAACAGCGCGAAGGATGCCGCGCCATGTCGCGGCAGTTCCGCGCCTCGGGTTCGGCCGTGCCGCGAAGGTCGCGCCGACCGGAAACGCCATCGCGTCGATGTTGCCGCGGATCGTGATGTCGGCATGACGATAGCGGAACGTCTGCTATCCAAAAAGCCTTCGCTGTTTGCCCTGCCTGACGGGATTCGGTTGCGCGACTTCCCAACCTATGTCTTAGTTAGTTTGTGGCTCGTACAAACCTTCGGGCCAATCGACCGATCGGTGGGGCGTCGACCGATGTTGAACCGCACAGACGCGTTCAAACTGGGAGCATGAAGATGAATTGCACCAAACTCATTGGAGCCGCGGCGCTGATTGGACTGTCGTTCACGTCTGCCGCGGTCGCGCAGGACGACCTGTCCATCGGGATCGTTACCTTTTCCTCGTCCGACGTCGACACCAACCAGATGATCGACACGATGACCGAAGCCGCCACGTTGCAGGGGTGGAGCGTCGAGACGCTCAACGCGAACGGCGATCCGTCCCAGGCGATCACGGCGATGAAGCAGCTCGCGACTAAGGGCGTCGACGCCATCATTGTCACGGTCTTCGATTCGACTGGTCTCGCGGCCGGCATCGCCGCCGCTGAGGAGGCAAATATTCCGGTCCTCTCGGCGGGTGGCGGAATGGCGCCGGGGATCGCGCTTTCGGCCAGCACCGGTGCTGCCGACCCGCTGGTTGCGCTGATGCTTGAGGACATCGGCAATGCCGGGACGCTTCTCGACCTGAGCTATCACCCCGGCGTTCCTTGTCGCGAGCGTGCCGACGCCTTCGATGCGGCGGTCGCAGCGAACCCCGCCCTGAAGGCGACCACGCACGAAATCACCATTCCCGGCGCAGCCGAATCCTCGCAGGCGGCGACAAGCGCATGGCTGACCGCCACGGCGGGCGACGAGGGGCCGTTCGCCATCTTCAACTGCTATGACGACAACGCGATGGGGGCGATCGCCGCACTCAAGCAGAATGGCCGCGACGACGTGCTGGTCTATTCCTTCAATGCCACCGCGCCCGCCGTCCAGGCGGTCAAGGACGGCAGCATGCGGGCGACCCTCGGTGTCGACCTGACGTCCGCCGGACAAATCCTCGTCGACACGATCCCGGAGATTCTCGCGGCCGGGGAAGCCTGGGAGCCGAAATACTTCATTCCGGGATATACCATGGTGACCAAGGATAACGTCGACGCGTTCATGGCCGAGAACCCGCAGTAAAGCGGCCTTGTCCAACACGCAGGATTCCGGCCGCATTGACGGCCGGGATCGATCCCGATGTCCTCGCCCCAAGGCGTAGCCATGTCTGCTGACCGCAATGCCGCCAAGGGCGGGGAGACAGCTACCGTGACCGCGGCGCCGCCGGCCACGCGCGCCATCGTGATGCGCGTGCTCGGGACGTACGGAACCATCATCGTCCTGGTCCTGATGGTCGTGGTGTTCTCGTCGCTGCGGCCGGGGACATTTTCGTCCGTCGGCAACTTCCGGAACATCTTCAACGACATGGCGATCGGGACCATCGTCGCCGCCGGGCTGACCGTGCCGCTGGTCGCCGGCGATTTCGACCTCAGCATCGGCTATATCGCGAGTTTCTGCGGCCTGCTCGTCGTCGGGCTGCTCAGCGCCGGACTGGCCATCCCGGTGGCCATCCTCCTGGTCATCGCCGTCGGCATGGCGATCGGCATCGTCAACGGCTTCATTGTCACCAAGATCGGCGTCAACGCTTTCATCGCGACGCTCGGAACCGGGACGGTGGTCGTCGGGCTCAACTACGCCTATTCCGGCGGCATTCCCCAGCAACTGACGCAGTCGCGGGAGTTTACCGATATTGCGATCGGTCGGATCGCCGGCGTGCCGCATCTCGTTCTGCTGATGGCGGCGGTTCTGGTCGTCCTCTGGGTCATCCTCAATCGCACGGTGCAGGGGCAGCATATCAAGGCGATCGGGGTGAGCCCCGAATCCGCCCGCCGCGCCGGCGTCGCAGTCGATCGCAGCCGCATCGTCGCCTTCGCCATCGCCAGCACCTGTGCCGCCATCGGCGGTGTGCTGATGGCGTCGAACCTCGGCTCGGGGCAGGTGACGGCCGGCGACGGGTTCATGCTCACCTCCTTCGCCGCCGCTTTTCTCGGCTCGGCAGCGCTGAAGGAGGGCCAGTTCCATATCGTCGGGACGCTGATCGGCGTGCTGACCGTGGCGGTCGGCAACAACGGGCTGGCGATGATCGGTGCGCCGATCTTCACCCAGTTCGTCTTCGCCGGTTCGCTCCTCGTCGTTGCCGTGGCGCTTGGCGGCATCGGCCGCCGCTACAGGATAGGGTGACGCGCATGGCGGCCGAACGTCCCGACGGCGAGACCACCGAGCGCAAGGCGCTTCTCGACCTTCGCCATATCTCGAAAAGCTTTGGCGGCATCCATGCGCTGGATGACCTGTCCCTCTCGCTTCACCGGCACGATGTCGTCGGGCTGGTCGGAGACAACGGTGCCGGCAAGTCGACCCTGATCAAGATCCTGGCGGGCGCCCACGATCCGACGTCCGGCGTCATCGAACTCGAGGGGCGCCCCCAGCGGCTGTCGCCGCCGGCCGAGGCGCAGCGGCTGGGTATCGAGACCGTCTATCAGGATCTCTCCCTGGTCGGCACGTTCAATGCCGCCGAGAACTTCTTCCTCGGTCGCGAGATTTCGGTCGGGAAGGGGCCGGCGCTGTTTCGTTTCATCCGCCCCAAGGCGATGGCCAAGACCGCGATCCGCGGACTCGAGGAACTCCACATCGACATCCCCGGCGTACGCAGCAAGCCGGTCGACCGCATGTCGGGCGGCCAGCGCCAACTCGTCGCCATCGCCCGCGGCGCATTCTGGGGCAACAAGCTGCTCCTTCTCGACGAACCCACCGCCGCCCTTGGCGTGCGGGAGTCGCGGGAGGTGCTCGACCTCATCGGTCGGCTCAGCGCGCGTGGCATCACCATCGTCATGGTCACCCACAACCTCGAACATCTGTGGGCGGTGTGTAACCGGGTCGTTGTCATGCGTCGGGGCCGCAAGGTCGCGGACATGCCGAGCGCCGCGACCACGATGGAGGACGTCGTCGGCTACATAACCGGCGCGAAGGAGCCCGAAGGGACAAGCGCCCGGCTGCGCGAGGGCGCGGCATGAGTGATACCGAAACGCTGGCGCACCTCCTCGCCGAGGCGCCGAGCAACTGGGGGCGTTGGGGCGCGGATGACGAGATCGGCGCCCTGAACTACCTGACCGGTGCGGAGGTGAAGTCCGGTCTCGCAGCGGTCCGCCAGCATCGCACCTTCACCCTCGGGGTACCGGTCGCCACGCCGGCCGGCGACCACGTCTTTCCCGGCCGGTGGCCGGCGCGCCACTACATGGTCGCGGACAAGGCTGGGTTCGAGGCTGGCCATTGGCACCCGATGCCGGGCGGTCTCGAATTCGCCGACGACTATGTCAGCGGCTTCGCCCAGGCCGGGACCCATTGCGACGCCCTCGGCCACATGTGGTTCGACGATACGCTGTGGAACGGCTACCCGGCCGCCTCGACCAACGGCGGCATGACCCGGGCGGGAATCGAGCCGATCGCCGCGCGCGGTGTCGTCGGCCGGTCGGTGCTCATCGACATGGCGCGGTTTCGCGGCAAACCGGCGCTCGCAAGGGCTGAAACCTTCGATCACCGCGACCTCCTCGAATGTGCGCGGGCCCAGGGCGTCGAGATCCAGCCGCGCTCGATTCTCCTGGTGCGGACCGGCTGGGTCGGTGCTCTGCGGTCGGGTGCGGAGACGATCGGTGACGGCTATTGGGAACCAGGCCTGACCTTCAGCCTCGACCTCGTGCGCTGGTTCGACGAAATGCAGATTCCGTGCCTGGTGACCGACAGCCTGGCCAACGAGACCACCTATGAGCCCCGGACCGGGATGATGCTGGTCCTGCATGCGGCGCTGATGCGCAATCTCGGGGTGGTGTTCACCGAGATGGCCTGGCTCGACGACCTCGCGGCGGATTGCGCCGCCGATCGCCAGTATGACGGATTCTACTGCGCCAGCCCGACCCGGGTGAGCAAGGGCACCGGCGGCTCGGTCAATCCCGTTTTCATCAAGTAGCGCTTTCAGGAACACGAAAGATCATTGCCATGACGATGCCCGACTCCGACACGCAGCTCTGCTTCCTGCCCGCGACGGAACTGGCCGCCCGCATCAGGCGGCGCGACCTGTCGCCTGTCGAGGTGACGGAGGCGTATCTGCGGCGGATCGAGGCGCGCAATCCGCTCGTCAACGCCTATAGCCTGATCCTCGCCGACCGGGCGATGGACGCGGCCCGCGCCGCTGAGAAGGCGGTGATGGCCGGCGGCCCGCTTGGCGCTCTCCACGGTGTTCCCGTCGGGATCAAGGACCTCGACGACGTCGCCGGTGTTCCGACCTCGATGGGATCCAACGCGGTGATGAACCGCGTGCCGGCGAAGAGCAGCCTGGCGGTCGAGCGCCTTCTCGATGCCGGAGCCATCGTTCTCGGCAAGACCAACGCGCCGGAATTCGGGCATAAGGGCACCACCGACAACCTCCGTTTCGGCCCGACCAGCACGCCATGGGCGATCGGCTACAATGCGGGCGGGTCTTCAGGCGGCAGCGCGGCTGCCGTCGCCGACGGCATGGCGGCGTTGGCCCAGGGCACCGATGGCGGAGGATCGGTGCGCATCCCGGCATCCTTCAGCGGTACCGTCGGCTTCAAGGCTTCGTTCGGCCGCATTCCTTCGGTGACACGGCCCGACGCCTTTCTCTGGGGCCACCCGCTCGTCCATATCGGGCCGCTGGCGCGCACCGTCGCCGACGCGGCGCTGATGACCGCTGTCATGGCCGGGCCGCACCCCCGTGATCCGCTCAGCCTGCCGGATACCGGCATCGACTATGTCGCCGCCGCCGAGCGTCCGTCACGCGCGCCTCGCATCGCCTTCAGCCCGCGGCTGGGCAACTTCCCGGTCGACGCTCGGGTGGCGGCCGTCGTTCGCGACGCGGTCTCGTTCATCCAGGCGCAGGACATCGCGGTTGACGAGGTCGAGCTCGACTTCGGGGTCGATCACAATGAGCTCGCAGCGCTATGGGTACGGACCATCGGCGTCCATTACGCGGCGATCGCGGTTCACTGGAAGGGTGAGGGTATCGACCTGCTCGGCGACCACGCCGACAGGCTGACGCCGGAGTTCCGCCGAATGCTGGAAGATGCCGTCGGGGTATCGGCGGTCGACCACGCCCTTGACGATCTGCTGCGGACGCGGATTCTCGATGGGCTTGAGGACGTCTTCGAAGATCACGACCTGATTGTCGCGCCGACACTGGCCGTTCCGCCAGTCCGCAACGCAACGGATGGCAACACCATCGGGCCGACGGAGATCAACGGCGAACCCGTCGATCCGCTGATCGGCTGGTGCATGACCTATCCGGTCAATTTCACTGGACATCCGGCAATCTCGGTGCCTGCCGGCCTGACGCCGGAAGGCCTGCCGGTCGGGCTCCAGATCATCGGCCGCCGACATGACGACGAAAGCGTGCTCGCCATGGCAGCCCGGTTCGAGCGGATGCAGCCGTGGTTCCAGGACTATCCTGGCCTGGCGCAGGCCGACCGCGCCGCCTGAGCGGCACTCAGATCGGAAACTGAAGGAGATCGGAAAGGACGAGCCCGGCTGCCCCGAGCAGTGCCGCCCGATCGGTCGCGTCGCCGGCGACAATCTCGATGTCTCCGCCCGGCCGCGACGGGACGAGATTGCGGACATGGGCGGCGATCGCCTCGATAAGCGGCGGGCCGCCGAGCACGACGTCGCCGTGCAGAATGTAATAATTCGGCGCCAGCGTCTGCTGGAGGTTGGCGATGCCGATCGCGATATTGTGGGCATAGCGATCGAAGAGGCGGGCGGCGGCGGCATCGCCGCGTTCGACCAGCGCGGCCAGCCGTCCGGAATCCATGTGGCGTGCGCCCGGCAGCTTCGCCCGGCCCGCCTCGCGTCGGAGCCACCCAAGCGTTGCAATCGTGTCCCAGCAGCCGCGCCTTCCGCACCGGCAGATTTCACCGTCGATCTGCACGAAGGTGTGGCCGAGTTCGCCGCCGGCGCCCGCAGCGCCGCGGAACAGGTGTCCGTCGAAAAACAGGGCGCCGCCCAGGACTTCGCCGGTATAGACGACGGCGAATTGCGGCATGCCACGACCCTTGCCGAACCAGCGATCGCCGACGAGCAGGGCCCTCGGATGATGGTCGACGCGAACCGGCAGGTCGAAGCGGTCACGCAATGAGGTGCCGAGTGGGAATTCATCAAGCGCCGGGGCAAGATTGATGGTGACGATCGTTCCGCGGTCGGTGTCGACCATGCCGCCGACCGCGATCCCGATGCCCAGCGGCAGGCGCGTGGCATCCTTCAGCGTGCGGTCGACGCAGGAGGCGATCACATCAACGATCGGTTCCACGGGGCCGCGGCCGCTCGGCAGTTCCATCCTGTGTTCCGCCAGGATGCGGCCGTCGAGAGTGACGACGCAGGCATGGACGGCATCCGGCATCAGCAAGACGCCGCAGATCGGTCTTGCCTCGGGCGAGAACCATAGTGGCCGCGCCGGCTTGCCGCCGCCGGCTGAAGCGGGGAGGGGGTCGATCTCGACGAGAAACGCGTCATCGATCAGCGGCTGGACGATTCCGGATATCGTCGTTCGATTGACCCCTGCAAGGCGCGCCAGTTCGACCCGGCTCGTGGGGCCAAGATCGAAGAGCGCCTGGATCACGAGGCCGCGATTCGTCGAGCCGACCCGTGACGACGACAGCAGAGGCTGGCGGAGACGGCCCGGTTCGTCAGCGCTGGGCGTGGTTGCAGTTCCCGAAGCGGAGCGGCCGTTTCCAAATCGTCGGTTGGCGCCAAGGCTGTCCATTTTCCGGCAATGCTCAGATAAAGAGGAGAGTTGTCATCGACGATTGCGCTTTCTAGACGATCTCCTCGCGGCTTTCGACGAATTTGTGCGGACGCCATACAATCGGTGTCTCGGGAACCGCGCCAGACGGTCGTAGAAAAGCGCACCTGCCGGCGTTTGTTTTTTTACGGTTCGATCGAGATCGTGCGGCGGATATCGTCACTGCGGAAGCCAATCATGCTCGGCCGCGCAACGCCGGGAAGCGCCGCCACGTCGTAGAGTTCGGAAACGAAGCCCTCCAGCCGCAGCCAATGGGCGACGTCGCCTGTCCTGAGATCGATGACATAGAGCCCGCATCGCGGCTCGACCCCCTCCCGAACAAGACGATCCTGAAGCGGCAGACCGCCGAAGGTCCTGTTTTCGCGAGGCTCCGAAAGGCCAACGATGGCGTGACCGGCCAGAAAGGTCAGGCCACGAAGGTAGCCAGGGCAGAATGCGATGGGATCGAACCGGCCGCTCGCCAGATCGGTCGTACCGAATTCTCCGGCACCGGAATTGAGAACGTAGAGCTTGCCCTCGTGCAGTCGCGGCGAATGCGGCATCGAAAGGCCGCGACAGACGATGGCGTTCGCGGCCACATCGACGACCACGCCGCCAGCGGCCCGGTTGTCGCGCCAACCGTCGGCGACATCAGTCTCGCCGACCGCAGTGACATAGGCCGGTGTGCCGTCGGACATGGCAAGGCCATTGAGGTGGCAGCGATCCTCCGCGGCGAGGCGCGAGATGAAGGGCGGCTGCCAGAGAGGCCGAAAGCTATGGGTCTCGCTAGCCGCAGCAAGGCAGGAGAACAGGGTATTGGCGAAGACGATACGGCCGCCGGCATCGAAGCCCAGGTCGTGGACGTCGAGGTCGCCGGTGAAATGGGCGAGCTGCGGGACGTAGACCGCGTCGTAACCATCGCCGGTGGCAGCACCTTCGGCGGCGTCGACGAAGGTGGTGATCTGGTTCATCGAGGCGATGGACAGTCGCTCGCCCGACACTGCCATCCCCATCGGCCGGTCGAGGGTGCGCTCGAACACCGAAAGTCGACGGGCACCCCGATTGCTGCCGATCAGGAAGACCTTGCCGCTCTGGTAGGTGGTGAAGGCGAGGCTGCCGCCGGCCTCCGCCAGCCAGCTCACGAACTGGCGAGACGTCGTTATCTCCAGCCGCGGCGGCCGATTGTCGGCAGCAGATTCCGCGTTGGAGGTGGCTGATGCCTTGTGCGCGCTCACGCCAGAATGATCGTCATGTCGGCATCGACCGCAACAACAACCTTGGTGTCGCTGACCAGGTTGTAGAAATCGAAGCCTCCCGTCTCTGTACCAGCACGGTTCCTATCCTCGGCGGCCAGTTGCCATTCATAAGGCAGGACCGGCGTGGCGTCATCCGGATCGAAATCGCGGAAGAAGCCGGTGCCGTGGTGAAGCTCGATCAGACAAGAGAACAAGAGCAGGGGGTGTCAGAATGATCCGGTGACGGCTTGTTGGAATCCCAGGCCGTTTCCAGGATAAGTCGTTCAGATCTTTGGTGGGTGTACACGGGCTCGAACCGTGGACCCGCTGATTAAGAGTCAGCTGCTCTACCAACTGAGCTATACACCCGTAAGATCGCGGCCCTTCTACCAAGCTGTGGGGTCGCCTGTCCAGTCCGGTGTTGGGTAATCTCGCCGGGTTGGTGCGCGCGGGCCGCGACGTGGCGACGCGGGTGGGGGTGGCGGGGCGCCGTCAGGGGGCCAGGGCCCGGTCGTCGGCGCCGAAAAGGTGGATGTGATCGCGGTCGAAGCGCAGGCCGGCGGGTTCGCCCTCGGTCATTTCGACATGGCCGACGAGGCGGACGGTGAAGAGGCCGACCTTGTCGACCTCGACATAGACGAAGGTGTCTGATCCCAGTTGCTCGATCACGTCGATGACGCCGGTCACGTCGCTCTCCTCCGGCGGGGCGAGGTTGATGTGCTCCGGCCTGATGCCGATCTTGCGGGCTGCCGCATCGGCGGCCGGCAGCGACATCGCCTGGCCGTTGGCGAAGGCGAGGCCGCCCTCGGCCGGCTGGCAGTCGGCGACGTTCATCTTCGGCGAGCCGATGAATTGGGCGACGAAGAGGTTGGCCGGCCGCATGTAGAGGTCGATCGGCGCGCCGACCTGCTCGATCCGGCCGGCCTGGAGGACGACGATCTTGTCGGCCAGCGTCATCGCCTCGACCTGGTCGTGGGTGACGTAGACCATGGTCGCGTCGAGCCGGCGGTGCAGCTTGGCGATCTCCAGCCGCATCTCGACGCGCAGCGCGGCGTCGAGGTTGGACAACGGCTCGTCGAACAGGAAGGCCTTGGGTTCGCGGACGATGGCCCGGCCGATGGCGACGCGCTGGCGCTGACCGCCGGACAGCGCCTTGGGACGGCGGTCGAGCAGCGCCTCGAGCTTCAGGACGTCGGCGGCGCGGTCGACGCGGGCGGCGATCTCGGCCTTCGGCATGCGGGCGACGGTGAGGGCGAAGCCCATATTCTCGCGTACCGTCTTGTGCGGGTAGAGGGCGTAGGACTGGAACACCATCGACAGTTCACGCTCGGCCGGCGGCTTGCCGGTGACATCCTCGCCGTCGATGACGATGGCGCCGTCGGTCGCTTCCTCGAGACCGGAGATCAGGCGGAGCAGGGTCGACTTTCCGCAGCCGGAGGGGCCGACGAAGATAACGAACTCGTTGTCGGCGATGGTGAGGTCGACGCCCTTGATGACCTCGACGGCGCCGAAGGCCTTGCGGACCTGCCTGAGTTCGATCTGTCCCATCACATCTCTCTCTATGCGACCGCGGCGACCGGGGCGGGGGCGGTCATGGCCAGCCAGATGGCGGCGGTCCATGAAAAGTCCTTGCCGCCGCATCCGCGGCCGTCGATCGGGCTGAAGCTCTCGTAGAATCCCGACTGGCGGATCAGTGCCCGGGTATCGACGCGAATCCTGTCGGCGAGATCGGCATGGCCGGCACCGGCCAGCCCTTCGGCGATCATCCAGTTGACCACTGCCCAGATCGGGCCGCGCCAGTAGCGAATCGGGTCGAATTGCGGATCGGTCGGGTCGAAGCTCGGGACGCCATAGCGGACGGCATCGAGCCAGTGGCGCAAGGTCGGAATCAGACGCTCGGCACGGTCCGCCGGCACCCCGCCTGCATAGAGGGGGAGGAAGGCGCCGGCCGACAGCGTCGTCGCGTGTTCCTCGCGGCGCAGGTCGAGCGAGACATAGCCGCCAGCGGCGTCGCTCCACAACGAGGCGAGGCCGTCCTGGAGGCGTTCGGCGCGGCGGGTGGCGCGGTCGGCGATGTCGCTGTCGCCAAGCGCGCCGGCGAGCGCGGCGAGATCGCGCTCGGCGCGCAGGAGGATGGCGTTGACCCCGACATCGGCGACCCAGAAGGGGCTGCCGGCGGCGATCGCGGCCGGGTCCCAGTGATTGTCGCGGCCAAAGGCGACGAGGGCGAGGTACCGGTCGTATTCGTGCTGGTGGGGGCGCTGGTCGGCGGCGACATGCTGGGTGTCGCGGCGCTCATAGGCGCCGACTTTCGACGTATCGACGAAGGAAAGCGGACGATCCCAGTCCGGCAGGTTGTCGCGGCCGCTCTCCCAGGGATGGATGATGGCGACGAGGCCGCGGCCGGCGGGATCGCGCGCGGTGGCGAACCACTCGTGCCAGCGGTCGAGGGCGACCAATGCGGCTTCGGCGCGGCGGCGGCCCTTGGCGGGCTCAAGGTCATGGAGGCGCCGAACGATGGTGGCGGCGACCGGCGGCTGGGTGATGCCGGATGTCGGCGGGCTGGTCGTCGTGCCCCACTGATCGGGGCCGGGGAAGTAACTGTCGTCGACCCGCTGGAAGATGATGTGCGGCACCATGCCGTCGGGCCATTGGCCGGCGAGAAGGCTCCCGACCTCGGTCCAGGCGCGGTCGATGTCGAAGGCGGCGAAGCCGAGGGCGACGAAGGCCGAGTCCCAGTTCCATTGATAGGGGTAGAGACCGGCGGTCGGCACCGTGTAGCCGCCACGATCGTTGGTCCGCAGGATTTCCTTTGCCCGGAGATCGAGCTTGGTGTCTTCCATTCTCGCTTAGCCCTTGACGCTGCCGGCGGTGAGGCCCTGGACCAGGAACCGCTCGAACCAGAGAAAGATCATGAGGATCGGGACCGTCGCGACGACCGCGCCGGCCATGAGATTCTGTCGCGGCACCTCGGAGGAATCGAGCGCGACGACGCCGCGGGCGAGGGTGAAGATGCCGGGATCGTCGAGGAACATGAAGGCGAAGAGGAACTCGTTCCAGGCGATCATGAAGACGTAGAGGGCGACGGAGGCGAGCGCCGGGAGCGACAGCGGCAGGGTGATCTTGCGGATCACGCCGAAGCGGCCGAGGCCGTCCATCAGGCCGGCTTCCTCGAGCTCCGGCGGCAGGCCGCGGAAGTATCCCTGGAGCATGTAGAGGGCGACCGGCACCGTGGTCGCCGGGTAGACGATGAGCAGGCCGAGGAGCGTGTTGCGCAGGCCGAGCTGGCTGAAGACCGAATAGAGCGGGATGACCAGCACGATCGCCGGGACCATGTAGATCATCAGGATCGACCGGTTGAGGAAGGCCTGGCCCGGGAAGCGCAGCCGGGCAATCGCCTAGGCACCGGGGATCGAGAAGAGCAGGGTGATGATGACGGTGCTGACCGAGACGATGGTCGAGATCAGCATGAAGCGGCCGAAGTTGAACTGGGTGAAGAGCTCGACATAGCTGCGGAACAGGGTGCCGATTCCCTGCGACACGTCGATCGACAGGTCGAGGGGATTGAGGAGCAGGGCCTGCTGGTTCTTCAGGCTGGTGACCACCATCACGTAGAAGGGCAGGATGACGATCGCGGTGAAGAAGACGAAGCCGAACCCTTTCATCGCCCGGACGATGAGGGTCTCCGTCTTGTAGCGGGTGAGGGCGCCCGACCCGATGTCGTGGAGACAGAGGCGGTTGGCGGCGGTTACCGCCGCGGCGGTCAAGGCGATTGCCGTGGCTTGCCAGAATGCGCCTGCCGACAGGGCGATCGAGAAGGGCTGGGCGAAGGAGGCCAGCAGCAGCACCAGGACGGTTGCGAAGAAGGACACGAGGAGGAGCGTCGCTGTCCGCTCCCCGGGCGGGCGAAGCATCAGGACGGCGGCGCCGGCCGCTCCCCCCGCGAGACCGGCGAGCAGCATCGACGCGGCCGGAAGGCCCGTGAAGAGGGTCAGGACGATGCCGGCCAGCCCGTGGGCGATGATGCCCCAGAGCGAGCCCGTCAGGATGCCGAGACCAAAACCCTTGCCGAGGGCCATCAGCCTTCCTCCCGGTGGACGAAGCGGAAGTAGCTGAGCGCGAAGACCAGCAGGAACAGGAAGATGACCACGGCGACTGCCGCGCCGGCGCCGAGATTGCCGAGGGCGAAGCCCTGTTCGTAGACATCGACAGTCAGGGTGCGCGTGCCGGCCGCGCCGCCGGTGAGCAGGAAGATGTCGTCGAACTTGTTGAAGGTCCAGATGAAGCGCAGCAGAAACAGCGTCGACAGGATGGCGAAGAGCTGCGGCAGCGCGACGTGGCGGAAGGCCTGGAAGGGTGTCGCGCCATCGACCCCGGCGGCCTCGTAAAGGTCGGCGGGGATCGACTGCATGCGGGCGAGGATGAACAGCAGCGACAAGGGGAAATAGCGCCAGGCTTCGAAGGCGATGACGGTTGCCAGCGCCAGCGGGAAGTCGACGGTCAGGCCGAAGAGGTTGAGCTCGACGGCGCGCTGACCGAAGAAGTTGATGCCCTCGTCGACGACATTCATGTGCTTGAGAATGGCGTTCAGCGTGCCCGAGAAGGGATCGAGCAGGACCACCCAGGTGAAGGCGACGGCGATCACCGGCGCGACATAGGGGAAGAGGAAGAGCCCGCGCAGGATCGCGCGGCCGCGGAAGCTGGTGTTGAGGAGCTGTGCCGCGAACAGGCCGAGGACGATGGCACCAAGGGTACCGAAGACGGTGTAGGCGATGGTCACCCAGACCACGGTCCAGAAGTCGCGCGACTGGAAGATTCGGGCGAAATTCTCGAAGGAGAATTCCCAGCTAGTGAGGATGTTGTCGGCGTCGCCGGTCATCAGCGGCTGGCTGTCGCGGGGCGAGACGCCGGCGGTGGCGAAGGCCTCGTCGCCGATGACGGTGAGTTCTACCTCCTCGCGGTGACCGGCGGCGAAGGTGCCGAGGTCGCAGCGGACGCGCGGCCCGTCGAATGCACAGCGCTCGTCGGCCGACTGCAAGGTGAGGCCGGGCGTCAACTCGTCGACAAGGACGACGTTGCGGATTTCCTTGTCCTGCGAGGAATTGCGCAGGCGATACTGGATCAGCAGTTCGGCGCCGGGGACATCGGCGTCGCCGCGCAAGCGCTCCGAGACTACCGGGATGGGCGGGCGGAGGTCGGCAAGCGACACCGGCTTGAAACTGATCCAAAAATTGGCGAGCAGCGGGATGAGGACGATGGCCAGGACGATGAGAAAGGTCGGCGCCAGCATGGCGGCGGCGAGCCGCGCTTCGCGACGGGCCATCGGGCCGAGGCGCGGGCGTCCCGGCGGGCGGGGTGGAGCTTGTTCGGGACTGTCCGACGCCGACATGGGCCTGTCCTGCCAGAGCTGAAAAAAGGGACCGGGCACCTCCGAGGGGCGCCCGGTCAAGGCTTCGCGGTCAATCGATCTCGGCGATCTCCTCGTTCATCAGCGCAACCGTCTCGGCGGCGGTGCGCTCGCCGTCGATATATTCACGGACGGCGCGGTTGATCGCCTGGCTGTTGATGATCTTCGAGGCGAGCGCGAGCTGGCCTTCCTTGACGCCCCAGCGGTCGGCGGTTTCGAGGCCACCGACGATGTTGGCGATCACTTCCGGCGGATAGAGGTCGGACAGCGGCGCCTTGCGGTCGACGCCAACCGGCAGCACTTCCCATGCCTTGACGAACTTCTGCGGGTCGTCCGCCGTGCCGCGACGGACCGGGAACTTGCCTTCCGGCGCGATCGACAAGGTGCGGGCATAGCCGTCGTCCATCGAGAACTTGACGAACTCCGCGGCGGCGTCGGTGTCGGCGTCGCTGGTGATGCCGAAGTAACGAATGTCGCCCCAGGCGGCGCCGTCGGGATTGGACGGTCCGGCAAGCCGCGTGACGATGCCGGTCATCGAAGCCAGTTCGGTGGAGGTCGGGTCGTTGTTGATGGTCGGCGGGTTGGAATCGCGCAGGCCGGCCAACTCGTCGAGGATGAAGGGCGACCAGATGATCATCGCCGCCTTGCCGGCGAAGTAGAGCTCGCGCGACTGCTGCCAGAAGAGTTCGCCGGGCGGCGAGGCTTCGGCGAGCTTCTTGTAGAAGTCGAGAACCTCGATCGTCTTCTTCTCGTCGAAGCCGGTGGTGCCGTCGGCATGGACCGGCGTCGCGGCATTGGCGAGGAAGACGTGCTCGAGCACCTGGCTCATGAAGTTCTCGTCGACCTTGGTGGCGGCGACGAAGCCGTACATCTCCGGCGGATTATGGAGCTTTTCGATGGCGGCGAGGATGTTGGCGTAGCTGTCCGGCGCCTTCAGCCCGGCCTTGTCGAACAGGTCCTTGCGGTAGACGACCATCTGGGTCCAGCCATCGACCGGGACGGCGGCGGTCTGGCCGTCGAAATCGGCCATGGTCAGGCTGCCGGGGGCGAAGGTCTCGCGACCGAGTTCCTCGACCACCTCGTTGTTGGCCTCGACATCAAGGATGCCGGCCTCCGACCAGGGAAGGACGTATTGGAGGGTGTGATAGATGACGTCCGGCAGGTCGCCGGCGGCGAAGGCGGCGGTCGCGCGCTGGCCGAGGTCGCTCTCGGTTACCGGGATGACGTCGACGGCGATGCCGGTCGCGGCCTCGAACTCGGTCGCCATCTGCTCCTGCTTGGCGAGACGGTCGGGCTGTTCCTCCGTGGTCCAGAAGCGCAACTGGGCGCTGGCAAGGCTGGAACCGAGAAGCAGCGCCGCGGCGGCGACGGCCAGGGTCCGAATGGGGCGTGTGGTCATGATCTCCTCCCGATGATGATCAATGTGGTGGCGGTGGGCTTGCTGACGCTCGTTTCGTCAGGGTGGCTTCCCAGAGGACCTGGGAATTCGCGGGTTCGGCGCCATGGATGAGCGCCAGCAGCATACGGGCGACCTCGCGTCCGGCGCGGTGGCTCGACTGGGACATGGTGGTGAGGGGCGGATGGGCGGCAAGCCCGAAGGGAAGGCCGTCATAGCCGATCACCGAGACGTCGACCCCGGGCCTGAGGCCGGCGCCCGAGATCGCCCGCATGGCGCCAAGCGCCACGGCGTCCGTGACACAGACCACGGCGGTCGGCGGCGCGGGCAGGGACAGCATCGCGGTCATCGCCTCGTCGGCGGCGACGCCGTCGGCGATGCCCTCGGCGACGAAGCCGGCAGGCACCGGAAGCTCGGCATCCTCCATTGCGCGCCGGTAGCCGAGATGGCGGAAGTGGGCGAAGTTGAAGCTCATGTCACCGCCGATATGGGCGATGCGCCGGTGGCCAAGCTCGACGAGGTAGCGCACCGCGTCGACGAAGGCCTTCTCGTTGTCGATATCGAGCCAGGCGTAGTCGGCGCAATCCTCGGTGCGGCCGTGGACGACGAAGGGGAGGCCGAGTTCGCGAAGATGGTCGACGCGGGCATCCTTGCGGCGGGTGCGCGTCAGGATGAAGCCGCCGACCTTGCCGGTGCGGGCGAGGCGGTCGATCACTTCCGGTTCGTCATGGCCATCGGGAACCGCCGCGACGATCAGGTCCCAATCGCTGTCGGCGAGTTCCATGGCGACGCCGTCGAGCATTTCGGCGAGGAACGGATCGGAGAAATGGCCGGCCCGTTGCGGAAGGACGAAACCGACCGTCTCGACCACGCCGCGGGCGAGGCGGCGGGCGGCGGAGGAGGGGCTGTAGCCGAGGGTCCGGGCGGCGTCGATGACGCGCTCCCGGGTCTTGCCCGCAACATCGGGATAACCGTTCAGCGCCCGCGAGACGGTGCCCTCGGAAAGGCCGAGGTGTTCAGCGAGGCGGGCGATGGACATGCCCTGGTTTCGGCGCGGCTTGCGCTGCAACGCGTTTTCTCCCATCGGCGGCCGGCTCGTTGGTGGCGCGGCCTTTCCGTCCGAAAGCGCTTTCGGTGCTGCTGAAGGCTAAGCGAAAGCGCTTTCGGTTGTCAAACCGACAGAGAAAGCTCGCGGAAGATCCCGGACGTTCAGCGGTGCTGGATGAGACTTTTCAACGTCCAGTGGACCGTCTCCGCGCCGGTCGCGTAGTCCGTGCGGGTGGCTTTGGAGAGGACAGCGATGATACCCGCATTGACGATCCAGCCGTCGCCGCGCGGAAAATCGCTCGCCAGAAAGCCCTGGATCGATGCTGTCTCCGACTGAATGCGGAAGGTTCCGAGCGCCTCATCGAGACTGACCAGTCGTCCTTCGATGTCAGTGTCCTCGATGAGTTCGTCGCTCGCCGCTTCGATGGCCCGGCGGAGGGCGGTTGCGTCGCGAAGCGTGGTCACGGTCGTTGTGGCGCGGGCCTTGGTCTTCTGCCAGCCAATCGTCGTCCGGAGTCCGTGCTCGATGCTGTTGGTTGCCCACGCAGACAGCTTTGTGATCGGTGCGATGCCGGTGCGCGGCGCGAAGTGACGAAACTCGACGACCGAGCGGAGGTGGAACAGGGCGAATACCAGTTCGAAGGTCAGATCGAGATCGCTTCGGATCGCCAGCAGCCGGTCATTGGGAATCGATAGCGACATGGTCGGCGAGTCCGTCGGGGCCGCGGCGAAATGCAACGCTGAGAGCGCGGCGTTTTCGCCGGTTGGGGCGTAGCGACGCTTGGGCCTATCCCGGATGGCGTCAAAGACCGCGGTAATCACCTCCTGGAAGAGCACGAGGGACTGCGCCGACGCGGCTGCCGCTGCGACGTCGCCATCTTCGCGTTCGACCCGATAGCGAATGAGATCGAGTTGTCCGATCCGCAATTGCGCGTCGAGTTGCCGCTCAAGATCGCGGCGGCGCTTGGCTATGGCGTCGATATTGACCCGGAGAACCCTGTCGTCATTGGCGCCGCCGGCGAGGGTGTGCAGTTCCTGAAGCGTGAGGTCGGTATCGCGCAGGTCGATGAGAATGTCGGAAAGGGAGTTCATGACCGAGCCAGCGAAGGGACCAGGAGTTCGGCAATCCCCCTCGATTTTCGCCCGCGGTCGAACCGGCATTGACGCATCCAGTAGGTCTGCATCAGCTCGTAGTCGTCGCGGTCGGCGTCGATCACCATGCCGTAGTTGTCGCAGTGATACTGCTGATAGAGAGACTCCGTCCGGAACCAGTCGAAGAATTCGCGCTGGTCGGCCGAAAGCCCGAGAAAGACCGACTCGACGAGAACCAGGGTGGCAGAAAAGTCGCCCGGGTCGGGTTCTTCGGTGAGCAGGCCGCCATTGATCCAGAGCCGGGCCGGGATGCTGGCGCGGTTAATCAGCGAGACAACAGTCGTCAGCGTGTTCATCAACCGGGGGCGGGACGTCGATGTGGGAAAATACTCGACGCAAAGCCGGTCCAGGGCCTTCAGATCTGTCTGGTGAAACCCCATGGGAAGCAGCGCCGGAAACGACTTTTCATGCGCCAATGTAGTCACGGAACCCCCATTCCGGTCGCCTTCGACCGTCGTCCATGCACACCGCTCCTCTTCAATAGCGACAATTCATGACGAAGTTAATGCGAGCCGCTTGATGTCACGGATGAACTTCCGCCCTGCCGGCACAATTCGCGATGGAATTGCCGGCGTAAGATTCCGCGATTCCCGATTCAGGCTTCGAAGAACGCCGTCTCGTCCTCGAAGGAGATACGGGTGAACGGACGCCGGTTCACGCCGCGGGCGAAGAGGCCGATGCGCGGCGCTTGATCGCAGCCGTCCGGACTCGGCATCTTGCCCCGCTTGACGGTCGTGAAGTGATGGACCCTATAGTGGGATGCTAAACGCAAGGGGATCCCGGGATGCGAAGTCCGACTCCAGGCAATGATATATTGCACGTTGCCGGGCAGCGGGGAGCCGGCGCGGCGTGACGCTTCCCCATCACGGTCGTTTTCCATACCAGCCGATCGATCGCGGTTCGGGTATGCCGTGGCCGAACGGCACCAACCTCGCCGTCTATATCGGATTGAATCTCGAACACTTCGCGTTCGGTGAGGGGCTCGGCGCGGAACTGGCGCCCGGCGGGCCACAGCCGGATGTGCTGAACTACGCCTGGCGAGAATACGGCAACCGGGTCGGCGTCTGGCGGATGATCGAGATGCTCGATGCGCTGTCGCTCCCCACAACCGCGCTCATCAATTCCAGCATACTCGACCATTGTCCGGAGGTGGCCGTCGCCCTGGCTTCCCGGGGTGACGAAATCGCCGGCCACGGCCACACCAATTCCGACCGCCAATCGACAATGAGCGAGGCGGAGGAAATGGCGATGATCGCGGAGGCGACTGGACGGATTGCGCGGCATTTTGAGTTGCCGCCGACGGGCTGGCTCGGTCCGTGGATCGCCGAAAGCCGCGTGACGCCGGATTTGCTGAAAGAAGCCGGGTATACCTACATGCTCGACTGGTGCCATGACGACCAGCCGACCTGGTTCACGACAAGGGCAGGGCCGTTCCTCTCGGTTCCCTATCCGCAGGAGATCAACGACATCCCGGCGATTGCGGTGCGCCGGACAAACGCGTCCGACTTCGCCAACATGATCATCGATCAGTTCGACGAGATGCTGGAACAATCGAGGACGATGCCCCTGGTCATGGGAATCGCGCTCCACCCTTATATCGTCGGGCAGCCGTTCCGATTGAAGCACCTGAGGCGGGCGCTGGAGCATATCGCCGCGCGCCGCGATGCCGTGTGGATCACGACTGCCGGCGCTATCGCGGAGCACTGGGCCGGAGCGAACCCGGCCGACGGATCTCACGCTTCGAAAAACACCGTCTCGTCCTCTCCCTGAAGGCGGATATCGAGGACGTAGCGCGGGAGTCCATTCTCGGTCCCGTCGCGGCGGGCGATCAGGGTGGCGCGCCGTTCGTCAGGGACGAGGGCCAGAACCGCGTCGGTCTGGTTGGTGCTCTCATCCTCGAAGTAGATGCGCGTGAAGAGGCGCCGGTTCACGCCACGGGCGAAGAGGCCGACATTGATGTGTGGCGCCTGATCGCTGCCCTCGGGACCCGTTATCCTGCCGGGTTTGACGGTACTGAAGCGGTAAATGCCTTCAAGCGTCTCGGAGCGGCCGAAGCCCTTGAAACGGGTGTTAGCGAGGGCCTCCGAAACGCCCGGATAACGCCCTTCGCCATCGGCTTGCCAGATCTCGATCATCGCGTCCGGGACGAGATCGCCGCCGCCGTCGAAGACCCTGCCGGTGACGACGATCGGCTGGCCAACAGCGTCGTCGGTCCGCAGGTCGTTGCCGGCGAGTGCGGCATAATCGTAGGCCGTCGGCGTCAGCGCATAGGCAAAGAACGGTCCGATCGTCTGCGACGGCATCAATCCATGATCGCTCATCACTCGGAATCCTCGAAGGGCGTCGCGGCGCGGCCGCGCAGCACGATGTCGAAACGGTAGCCGAGCGCCCACTCCGACTCCGTGGTGTCGAAATCGAATGTCGAGATCATCCGCTGGCGGGCCTTCTCGTCGCTTACCGAATTGAAGATCGGGTCGAAGGGGAAGAGGGGATCGCCGGGGAAATACATCTGGGTGATGACCCGGGTGAGAAAACTCGGGCCGAAGAGCGAGAAGTGGATGTGGGCCGGCCGCCATGCGTTGTGGTGGTTCTTCCACGGATAGGCGCCGGGCTTGACGGTGGTGAAGGTGTAGCGCCCGGCATCGTCGGTGAGGCAGCGGCCGGCGCCGGAGAAGTTGGGGTCGAGCGGTGCCGGATGCTGGTCGCGGACGTGGACGTAACGGCCAGCGGCGTTGGCCTGCCAGATCTCCAGGAGGGTGTTCGGCAGCGGCCGGCCGTCTTCATCCATGACGCGACCGGAGACGATGATCCGCTCGCCCAGCGGTTCGCCGGAATGCTGACGGGTAAGGTCGCTGTCAGTCGGCAGGACGCTTTCCTGACCGTAGACCGGACCGCTCAGCTCCGAGATGGTTGGATCGAGGCCGATCAGCGGACGCTTCGGGGAGCGCAGGATGGTCGACTTGTAGTCGGGGGTGAGCGCCTGCGGCTCGGAGGCAAGGCTCTCGCGCGGATACTGCATGGTCATTGGATGTCCTCCCGCAGAGTTTTTCAGCCAGTCACGGCCTCGAAAGCCATCGCGGCGCCCTGGCCGACGCCAACGC
Organism: Bauldia litoralis; assembly: GCF_900104485.1. Classification (GTDB taxonomy): domain Bacteria; phylum Pseudomonadota; class Alphaproteobacteria; order Rhizobiales; family Kaistiaceae; genus Bauldia; species Bauldia litoralis. The sequence goes on from NZ_FMXQ01000006.1 coordinate 226,026, forward strand.
ACATGGTGGCCACGCCGTAGCGGCCGCCGCGCTTTGGCAGTTGCCGGGCAATCTCCGCGGCGATCCGCGCGCCGGACATGCCAAGCGGATGGCCGAAGGCGATGGCACCGCCATTCGGGTTCACATGCTCGGAGTCGTCAGCGAAACCGAGTTGGCGCAGGCAGGCGAGCGACTGGCTGGCGAAGGCTTCGTTGATTTCCAGCAGGTCGATGTCCGTGGTCTGCAGCGCCAGCCGGTCGAGCAGCTTCCGGGTTGCCGGGACAGGCCCGATGCCCATGATGCGCGGCGGCACGCCGGCGGTCGCCATGCCGAGGATGCGGACCAGCGGGGTCAGGCCGTGTCGCTCGACCGCCTCGGCCGAGGCGACGATCACGGCGGCCGCGCCATCGTTGACGCCCGAGGAATTGCCTGCGGTCACGGTGCCGCCTTCGCGGACGATCGGCCGGAGCCCAGCCAGGGCCTCTATTGTCGTGCCGGCGCGGGGATGCTCGTCGCGGGTGACGAGAGTCGCTCCCTTGCGGCCGGGAACCTCGACCGCGACGACCGGACCGTCAAAGGCGCCGGCGGCTTCGGCCGCGGCGGCGCGCTGCTGGGAGCGGAGCGCGAAGGCGTCCTGGTCGCCGCGGCTGACCTGAAAATCCGCGGCGACATTCTCACCAGTATCGGGCATGGATTCGACGCCGTATTGCGCCTTCATCAGCGGGTTAATGAAGCGCCACCCGATGGTGGTGTCGTGAATCTCGGCGGAACGCTGGAAAGCGGTCTCGGCCTTGGCCATGGCCAGCGGCGCCCGCGACATGGATTCAACGCCGCCGGCTATCGCAAGCTCCATCTCGCCGGCCTTGATGGCGCGCGCGGCGTAACCGATCGCATCGAGGCCCGAGGCGCACAGCCGATTGATCGTGGTGCCGGGCACGGTTTCGGGTAGACCGGCAAGCAGCAGCGCCATGCGGGCGACGTTGCGATTGTCCTCGCCGGCCTGGTTGGCGCAGCCGAGGATGACTTCGTCGACCGCTTCTCCGACGCTCGGGTGACTGGCGAGGAGGGCACGGATGGGCACCGCTGCGAGATCGTCGGGGCGGATCATCGCCAACGCGCCGCCGTAGCGGCCGATGGGCGTGCGCGCGGTGTCGCAGATGAAAACGTCGCGGATCATGCGTCTTCGCCTCCATGGGCGCGGCGGGTGCGGTCGTGGAGTTCGCGCAGGACGGCGAGTTCCTCCTCAGTGGGGGGTGGCGTCTCCTCGGGAACGGCGACGAAGCGCAAGTCCCAGCCGCAGTTCTCGCGCAGCTGGTCGCGGGTGACGCCGGGATGCAGCGAAACGACCGACATCTCGCTTGTCTCCTGGTCCGGCTCCAGCACGCAAAGGTCGGTGATCAGTCGGGTGGGGCCTTTGGTGCAGACTCCGAGCGCTTCGCGGCTGCCCTTGCCGGTGCCGTGGCCGAGCGAGGTGACGAAGGGGAGCTTGGCAACGAAACCGCGTCTGGACATCGCCATGGTGATGAAGATCTCGCCGCAATGGACGGCGATCTCCGGCGCACCGCCACCGCCCGGCAGCCGGACCTTTGGGTTGTCATAAGCGCCGACGACAGTGGTGTTGAGGTTGGCGAAACGATCGATCTGGGCGCCTCCGAGGAAACCGACAGTCACCCGGCCGCCCTGCAGCCAGTAGCGAAACATTTCCGGCACGGAGACGGTGGTCAGCGCCGTCTCGCAAAGCTCACCATCGCCGATCGACAGCGGCAGGACCTCCGGTCGCGTGTCGATGGTGCCGGACTCGTAGATCAGGGTGATGCCCGGTGCGTGGGTCAGGCGGGCGAGATTGCAGGCGGCGGACGGCGCGCCGATGCCGACGAAGCAGACATCGTCGTTGCGCAGCGCCCGGGCGGCGACGACAGTCATGATCTCGGTCGGGGTGTAGGGTTCGGTCATGGTCAGGCAGCCCGCGCCGCGTATTGTCGGAAATCGTCCGGGCCCTTTTCCAGCACGTTCTCCCGCATCCATGCGCGGAACGTGTCGCGGTCGCGGGCGATGGCGTCCCAGGCCTTGTAGAAGGCGTTGGCGCGCTTGTAGTAGCCGTGGGCGTAGGACGGGTAGGCGCCGCCGGGGACCAAGGCGATGGCGGTCACGGTCCAGGCCGGCAGGATGACGGCATTCGGCGAACGCGGGCCGAAGTCGTCGACGATTTCCTCGACCGTGACGATCGAGCGTCGGGCGGCGAGCACCGCTTCCTTCTGGGCGCCGACGATACCCTCAAGCAGGACGTTGCCGGCGCGATCGGCGCGCAGCGCATGGATGACCGCGACATCGGGTCGGAGGGCCGGGACAGTCGCCAATATCTCGCCGGTATAGGGGCAGGTGACCGAGCCGATCCTTGGATTGACCTTCGGCAGGTCGACGCCGATGTAGCCGCGGAACATGGCGAAGGGCAGGTTGGCGGCGCCCGCCTCATAGGCATTGGCCATCGCGGCGTGGGAATGTTCCTCGATCGCCAGCGGCCGGGGCCATTCGTTTTCGACCGCGTCGCGCATGCGGTGCAGCGAGCCGACGCCGGGATTGCCGCCCCAGGAGAAGACCAGCTTGTCGACGGCGCCCATGCCGATCAACTGGTCGTAGATCAGGTCTGGGGTCATGCGGCTGACGGTCAGGTCCTTGCGACCCTGGCGGATGACCTCATGGCCGGCGGCAAAAGGGATGAGGTGGGTGAAGCCCTCCATCGCGACGAAATCGCCGTCGCCGATGTTGCCCTCGACCGCGTCCTGCAATGAGAGGAATTCTGCCAAGAGACGGCTCCCTAGTCCGATCGCGCTTCGAAAGCGGCGATCTCGTCACCGAGTTCGTCGCGCACCCAGCGGATCGCGGCATTGCCGGCCGGAATGCCGGCATAGATGCCCGTCTGGAGGATCATCGCGCGCAGTTCCTCAAGGCTCACGCCATTACCGAGCGCCGGCTTCAGGTGGATCTTGAACTCCTCCTCGCGGTGAAGGGCGACCATCATCGCCAGTGTCAGCAGCGAGCGGGTCTTGCGTGGCAGCGTCGGGTCTCCCCACACGTCGTTCCAGGCGTGGCGGGTGATGAAGTCCTGCCACGGCATGGCGAAGGCGCCGGCCCGCGCCAGCGACCGTTCGACATAGGCATCGCCGAGCACCTCGCGACGGGTCGCCAGCCCCCGCACGAAGGCGCTGTTCGGCGCGTCCGGCTCGTGGCGGGCGAGGAAGGCGGCGAGCTGCGCGGTGACGGCGTCGGGGCTCTCGACCGAGACGATATGCGAGGCGTCGGGGAGCACCACCATCTCCGCGTGGGGGATCCGCTGGCGGAGGTCCTCCGACATGGCCGGCGGCGTTGCCGGATCGTCCGCACCGACGACGATCAGCGTCGGGGCGGCAATCGCGCCGATGCGTTCGCGAAGGTCCATGCCGCCGATCGCCTCGCAACAGCGGGCATAGCCGGCGACATCCGTGGCGGCGAAGCGCTGTCGGAAGCCGTCGATGATGGCCGGCTCGCGATCGATGAAATCGGGCGTGAACCAGCGCGGGATGACGGCGTCGAAGACCGAGGCCATGCCATCGGCGCGGACGGTTGCGGCGCGGGTCGCCCAAAATTCACGGGTCGGCAGGAGGGCGGTGGTGGACACCAGCATCAGGCTCTTCACCCGCTCCGGATGGGCGACGGCGAAGGCCTGGCCGAGCATGCCGCCGATCGACAGGCCGGTGATGTGGGCTCTTTCGATCTCAAGCGCGTCGAGCAGACCGCCGAGATCGGCGGCGAGGTCGTCGATGTTGGTTGGCACATCGACCGCCGCCGACCGGCCGTGACCGCGAATGTCGTAGCGGATGCAACGGTATCGGTCGCCGAGGGCGGCGACCTGGGCTTCCCAGATTTCGAGCGAGCAGCCGACCGAATGGGCGAAGACCACCACCGGCGCATTGGCGGGGCCGCTGCTCTCGTAGAAATGTTCGATGCCGTTGGCGAGAAGGGTCGGCACGGGTCAACGGCTCCTTTTTCGGGGGGCGAGGCGGGCGCGGATGGTCTTCGCCTCGGCGACGATCGGGGAAACACCCGCGCTGGCCGCCGCGACGGCGGGGCCGATGTCGAAGGCGGCCTCGGCGACGGGCCGCGCCTTCGCCGGGCTGTCGCCGATGACGATGTCACGAAACGAACGACCGGAGTCGCGCGCGGCGCTGGCGGCCGTCTCGACGAGGCGGTGGGCGGCCTCGCGTCCGAGCGATGGCGCAAGGGCGGCAGCGACTGCTCCAGCCATCAACATGCCGCCGGTGATGTCGAGGTTCTTCGCCATGCGGGCCTTGTCGACGGTCAGGCCGGCGGCGAGGCTTCGTGCTTCCCGCAAGGCGCCGGAGGCGAGGCCGAAGAGCTGCGGCAGGGCGTGCCACTCGGCATGCCACAGGCCGACGGGACGCTGATGCTCCGCCGCCATGGCGTCGAGCAGGGTGACGACCTGACTTTTCGCCGCGGCATGGGCGGCAAGGATCACCGTGGCGGAGACCGGGTTGCGCTTGTGCGGCATGGCGGATGACCCGCCGCGCCCGGCGGCGTGGGGCTCGGCGACTTCGCCGACTTCGGTGGCGGCGAGACGGGCGACGTCCTCGGCCATCTTGGCCAGGGCGCCGATCAGGGTTGCGATCCAGACGCCGGTTTCGACCATGCGGCCGCGCGTCACATGCCATGTCGCAACCGGCGCGGCGAGGCCGAGCTCACGAGCAACGCCGGCGATCACCTTGTCCGCCTTGTCGCCGAGGTCGGCCAGCGTTCCGACCGGGCCGCCGAGCGAGACGGCAAGCGCCCGCTGGCGCAGCGCCGGCAGGCCGCCCGCCACATCGGCGATGCCGGCGAGCCAGATGGCGGCGACATGGCCGAAAGTGACGGGAGCGGCGTGCTGGCCGTACGTGCGGCCGGCGCAGGGCGTCGTACGATACCGGGTCGCCAACCGCGACAGGTCGGCAAGGATGGCGCGGAGGTCGGTGGCGATGAGGTCAAGCCCGTCCGACATCTGCAGGACGAGGGCCGTGTCGGCGATGTCCTGGGTGGTGGTGGCGAAATGGAAGTCGGCGCGGAGTTTCGCCGGCAGCCTGGCCTGCACGGCCTTGACGAATGGGATGACCGGTACGCCGGTGGTCTCCGTCTCGCGGCCGAGGTCCGCGAGGTCGAGATCGTCGGGCGAGATCCTGTCGATAGCGGGGGCGAGCGCCTTGGCGACGAAGCCATGTTTGGCCTCGATCCGCGCCAGCGCCGCCTCGGTCCGCAGCATTGCCGAGACTTTGGCGCGATCGGAAAAGACCGCGCGCATGGCGTCGGTGGCGAAGAGCGGGCCGGTAATGGCCGAGTCGAGGGCTGAGAAGGTCATGGCGTCAACCCCGTTTCGAACGGCAGGCCGACATAGTTCTCGGCGATGGTCCGCATCGCGGCCTCTGAGCCGGTGACATAGTCGAGTTCTGCGCGCTGGCGGCGGCGGTCGAAGGGCGAATCGTCCGGCGAGAGGTGAAGCATGGTGGTCATCCACCACGAAAAGCGCTGGGCTTTCCAGACCCGGCGGAGCGCACGCGCCGAATAGCCGTCGAGCCCGGCGGTATCGCCCGTGCGGTAGAAGGCGGCCAGCGCCTCGGTAAGGAAGCGGATATCGGCGACGGCGAGGTTCATGCCCTTGGCGCCCGTCGGGGGGACGATATGGGCGGCGTCGCCAGCGAGGAACAGGCGGCCATTGCGCATCGGCTCGGCGACGAAACTGCGCATCGGGGTGATGCCCTTGTGGAGGATCGGGCCAGTTTCGATCGGCGCGGCGCCTTCGACGGCGGTGCGGCGTTGCAGTTCGTCCCAGAACCGCTGGTCCGGCCAGTTGGCGATGTCCTCGTCGGGCGCGACCTGGATATAGAGGCGGCTGACGGTTGGCGATCGGAGCGACAGGAGGGCGAAGCCGCGTTCGCTGTGGCAGTAAGCGACTTCCCTGGAAGGCGGCCTCGAGTCCGCGAGGACGCCGAGCCAGGCGAAGGGATAGACGCGGTCATATCCGGTGAGCGCCGCCTCGGAGATGCTCGGGCGGCAGATGCCGTGGAAGCCGTCGCAGCCGGCGATGTAGTCGCAGGCGATCGCGTGTTCCGCGCCGTCCTTGCCGTAGCGGATCGTCGGACTTTCGCCGTCGATGCCTTCAATGGCGGTATCGTCGACATCGAAGACGATGGCGCCGCCGGCTTCGAGCCGGGCATCGATCAGGTCCTTCACTACCTCGTTCTGGCCATAGACCATGATCCGCTTGCCGCCGGTCAGCGACGGGAAGTCGATGCGATGCGCCTGTCCGTCGAAGCGGATCTCGATGCCATCGTGGAAGAGGCCTTCCGCCATCATTCGCTCGCCGAGGCCGGCTTCGGCGAGGGTGTCGATGGTGCCTTGCTCCAAAACGCCGGCGCGGACGCGCTCCTCGACATAGTCGCGGCCGCGGTTCTCGACGACGATCGAGTCGATCCCCTGGCGGGCGAGCAGGTGGGACAGGAGCAAGCCCGACGGGCCCGCTCCGACGATCCCGACCTGTGTCCGCCGGGTGGTCATGCCGAGCATTCCCGATCATCCGAGGCGCGCCCAACCGCCCCCTCGAGGGGGAGGTTGGGCGTGGCGTCAGATGTTCCGGAGCGGGCGAGCATGAGCGATCTCAGAACGGGTAGTGCATGGGTTCGGTCTGGATGGTGATCCAGCGAAGCTCGGTGAATTCGTCGATTGCCGCCTTGCCGCCGAAGCGGCCGTAGCCGCTCGACTTGGTGCCGCCGAAGGGCATCTGGGCCTCGTCGTGGACGGTCGGGCCGTTGATATGGCAGATGCCGGATTCGATCCGGCCCGCGACCTTCATGCCGCGCGCGATGTCCCGGGTGAAGACCGCTGCCGATAGGCCGTATTCCGTGTCGTTGGCAATTCGGACCGCGTCGTCCTCGCCGGCGGCGCGGATGACGCAGACCACCGGGCCGAAGGACTCCTCCTCGTAGATGCGCATGGCCGGGGTGACGTGGTCGAGGACGGTCGCCGCCATGATCGAGGTGTCGCTTGGGCCGCCTGCGACCACCTTGGCGCCCTTGCTGGCAGCGTCGTCGATCAGTTCCCTGACCCGGGCGACAGCGCCCGCGTTGATGCAGGAGCCGATGACGACGTGTCCACGCGGGTCGCCAAAAGGAAGGGCCGAGGCGCGTGCGGCGAATTTCTCGACGAAGGCATCGGCGATGCTGCCGTCGACGACGATCTTCTCGGTCGACATGCAGATTTGGCCGGCATTGGCGAAGGCGCCGAAGACGGCGGCATTGACCGCCTCGTCGAGATCGGCGTCATCGAGGATGACCAGCGGCGCCTTGCCGCCGAGTTCGAGGAGGACCGGCTTGAGGTAGCGCGCGCCGGTTTCGGCGATGATCCGCCCGACGCGGGTCGAGCCGGTGAAGTTGATCCGCCGGACCTTGGGATGGGCGATCAGGGTCTCGACGATCTTGGCCGCGTCCTCTGGTGCGTTGGAGACGAGGTTGATGGCGCCGGCCGGCAGGCCGGCCTCGCGGAAGGATTCGACGATCAGGGCGTGGGTGCGCGGGCAGTTCTCCGAGGCCTTGAAGACGACGGTGTTGCCGCAGGCGAGCGGCATCGCCACCGAGCGGACGCCGAGGATGATCGGCGCGTTCCAGGGCGCCATCGACAGGACGACGCCGGCTGGCTGGCGAATCGCCATGGCGACCGAACCCGGTCGGTTGGCGGGAATGACGTCGCCGGAGACCTGGGTCGTCATAGACGCGGCTTCGCGGATCATGTCGGCGGCGAGGCCGACGTTGAATTGCGCCCAATGGGCCGGGCTGCCGGTCTCGGTGACGACGGCGGCGGCGAATTCCTCCATCTTCGATTCGAGGATGTCGGCGGCCTTGAGCAGCAGCTTGCGGCGCTGGCCGGGCGGGGTCTGCGACCACTCCGGGAAGGCCGCCGCGCCCGCGTCGGCGGCCTTCTGGGCGTCGGAAATCGATGCGGCGGCGGACCGGGTGGCGACCTCGCCGGTGACCGGATCGAGCCGGTCGAATGTCCGGGAGTCGCTGGCGGCGAGATCGCGGTCGGCGATGATCAGCTTGGTATGGAACATGGGGGGAGTCTCCGATTCGCGAGCGGGCGCCTTGGGCGCCGGCAGAGCATTCTCGTTTGCCATGAAACGCGACTCAAAATCCTCTCCTTTAGGGGAGGTCGAAATCGCCGAGCGATTGCGGGAGGGGGGCGCTTCCTCGTCGATGGTCTTCCCCCCTCCCGACATCAGCTTCGTGCCGTTCGCTGATTTCGACCTCCCCACAAGGGGGAGTTTGGGCGCCGTGCCTTCTGCAATCGGCTTGTCCTCATCAGCGTGGACCGGCAGCCTGGCGTGGCCGGCGACGCCGAGATAGGCCTCGCGAACCGCCGGGTCGGCGGCGAGGCGGCTGGCTTCGCCATGGCCGACGATTCGGCCGGTCTCGATCAGGTAGCCGCGGTCGGCGATGGCGAGGCTTTCGCGGGCGTTCTGCTCGACCAGCAGGACGCCGACACCGGTTTCGCGAATATGGGCGAGCGCCTGGAACAGCTCGTGGGTCAGCATCGGCGACAGGCCGAGCGACGGCTCGTCGAGGAGCAGGATCTCCGGCGACGACATCATCGCCCGACCGATGGCAACCATCTGCTGCTCGCCGCCGCTCATGGTGTGGACGTGCTGGCGCATCCGCTCCCTGAGTCTCGGAAAGAGCTTGAGGACAGTGGCGAGGTTTTTCGCTTCCCCGGCGCGGGCGCGCTGGGGATGGGCGCCGAGCATCAGGTTTTCGTGGACGGTGAGGTCGGCGAAGATGCCGCGGCCTTCGGGGACGAGCGCGATGCCGGCCTCGACGATCCGGTGAGGCTCGATCGTCGTAAGCTGACGGCCCCCGAGGGTGACGGTGCCGCCGGGCAGGGGGCGGACGATGCCGGCGATGACCTTGAGCAACGTCGACTTGCCGGCGCCGTTGGCGCCGAGGATCACGACGATCTCGCTTCCATCGACGAACAGGTCGACGCCGGTCAGGGCGGTGTGCTTGCCGTAGGCGGCGCCGATGCCGGTGAGCTCAAGCATCGGCGCCTCCGAGATAGGCGGCTATGACGTCAGGCTCGGCCAGTACGGCCGAGGGCGGTCCGTCGGCGATCCTGGCGCCGGCATTCATCACCACGCAGCGGTCGCAGAGGGTGCGGATGGCGTCCATGACATGCTCGACCATGACGATCGTCAGTCCTTCGTCGCGCAGCGACTGGATGAGTTCGATGCCGATGACGAGTTCGCTCGGATTGAGGCCGGCCAGCCATTCGTCGAGGAGAAGGAGTTCCGGGTCGAGGGCCAGTGCCCGGGCGAGTTCCAGTCGCTTCTGGTCGATATAGGTCAGGTCGCCTGCCGGAACATCGGCACGCTCGGCAAGGCCGACCCGGTCGAGCAGTTCGCGGCCGCGGCGCCGCGCCGCGTCGCCCCACAGCGGCTGCGGGCGGAAGGCCAGTCCGGCGACGATGTTTTCGAGGCAGGAGAGGTGTTCGAGGACGCGGACGATCTGGAAGGTGCGGGCGACGCCAAGGCGGGCGATGCGATTGGCGGGCAGGCCGGTGATGGGGCGGCCCTTGAACAGGATGTCGCCGGAGTCGGGCTTGAGCGCGCCGGAGATCAGGTTGAGCGCGGTCGTCTTGCCGGAGCCGTTGGGACCGATCAGGCCGACGATCTCTCCGGGCGCCGCCCGGAGGTCGAGATCGTCAACCGCCACGAGACCGCCGAAGGCTTTGCGCAGACCAACCAGTTCGAGCGTCGCCGATCCGGGGGCCGCGCTGTCCCGAGTTGCAACCACCGGCAGGCGGATCGAACCGGCGCGCCAGCGGTCGTAGAGGCCGGCGACACCGCCGGGCAGGAAGTAGACGATGACGATGAACACGACGCCGAGGACGATGGCGAAGTGGTTGGGGAAGTTGGCGTTGATGACCTCGAAGAGGAGGACCAGGGGGATGACCCCGAGCAGCGGGCCGTAGAGTTTCCCGGCGCCGCCGAGCAAGGCCATGATGACGACCTGGAAGGAGATCATCGGGTTGAAGGCGATTGCCGAGTCGATATAGGTCCAGCGCGGCGCCATGACCGCGCCGGCGACGCTCATGAAGGCGGCGCTGACGGCGAAGAGGATGAGCTTGGCGCGGGTGGTGTCGATGGCGACATGGCGGGCGACGGTTTCGTCGTCGCCGATCACCCGCATGGCAAGGCCGAGGCGCGACCGGCCTATCAGCCAGCCGACGACGAAGACAAGGACGGCGAGGGCAAGAAGCTGCCAGTAGATCTGCTCCTGGCCGATGTCGAGAAAGATGTAGCGGCCAACGGTTTTGGTGATCTTGACCTCGTACCAGGTGACGATCTGGCGGATCAGTTCGGCGAGGCCGAAGGTGAAGATGACAAAGAACACGCCGCGGAGGCGCAGGGTCGCCAGTCCGACGACGAGGGCGACCGCGACACCGACGGCCGCGGCAACGACGATCACGGCGGCGACCGGGATTGCTTCGGACAGGACAGCCATGGTGTAGGCGCCGATGCCGAAGAAGGCGGCGGTGGCCAGCGAGATGTAGCGGGTCGGGCCGGAAAACAGCGCCCATGCCGTGGCCAGCACGACATAGTTCAGCATGCTGATGCCAAGGGCGAGATAGTAGCCATTGGCGTAGATCGGGACGACGGCCAGTCCCACGACCGCCAGGATCAACAGCGGCCCGAGCCACAGGCGTCCCGCGGTCACGACGACGGCCTCCCGAACAGGCCGGTCGGGCGGACCAGCAGGACGGCGAGGAAGATCGCGAAGTTGACGGCGAGCGTCAGGCCGGGATCGATGAGGCGGGCGGTGGCGACCTCGGCGAGGCCGAGGAGGAGGCCGGCGACCAGCGTGCCGAGCAGGCTGCCGACGCCGCCCATGATGACAACGATCAGCGCCTTCATGGTGAAGAGCACGCCGCCGGAGGCGCTGAAGGTGAGGAACATCGAGATCAGCACGCCTGCCGCCGCGCACAGCGCGCCTCCCAGCGCGAAGGCCAGCGCCGACATGCGCGGAACGTCGATGCCGACCAGTCGTGCCGAGCGCGGGTCGACGGCGACGGCGCGCATCGCCGTGCCGGCGCGGGTGCGGGTCAGCACCAGGTAGAGGCCAAGCCCGATGACGATGGCGAAGGCGAACGCGATCAGCCGGTTGGCGGAGACGGTCGTGCCGATGACGTCGATCGGGACCAGAAGGTAGGAATAGCTGTAGAGCTGGCCGCCAAACAGTGACAGCATCACGCCCTGCATGACGAAGAGCAGGCCGAAGGTGAAGAGGATGGAATCGCCCTCCAGCACCTCGCGCGACCTGGCGCGCCTGACCAGCGGCATCAGCAGCAGGTGGTAGATCAGCCAGTTGGCGAGGAAGGCGAGGGGGACGATGACGACCAGCCCGGCGAGCGGGCTGATCGCATTGGCAGTGAACAGCCACCAGGCGCCGAAGGCGGCGGCGACGATGAATTCGCCATAAGCGAGGTTCATAATCCGGGCGACGCCATATTGCAGAGTCAGCCCGAGCGCGACCGTTGCGTAGAGGCCGCCGAGGATCAGCCCGGCAACGATGATGTCGACGACGATCATAGGCGGGGGGCCTCTCGCCCGTGGTGGGGCAGTGTTGGCTCAGTCCCCCCCTCCCGGACTACCGAATCCGATCTGCGCATGACAGATCGGGGACGTCGGACCTCCCCCGCTGGGGGGGAGGTGGATCGACGAATCCTGGGCGAGGCGGTCTCGCTCACGCAAGTCACGATAGAATCCGGTTCAGCTACTTGTCGGCCGGCTTCCAGGCGGGTTTCGGGGCGACCGGCTTGACGGCGCCCTTCATGCTCGCCGGGGCGAGGCCGTGGAAATCGCCATCCTGCCACTGGCCGGCCCACCAGACATTGGCGTTGACGTTGCGGTCGAGCTTGATCTCGCCGGCCACCGTGTCGAAGGTCCCGGTCTGGATCTCCTTGATGATTGCCTCGCGGTCGATCTTGCCGACCCGCTCGATCGCCTGCTGGAGGACCTCAAGGCTGGCATAGGTGATCGGGCTCGCCCAGCGGTCGGGCTCCTGGCCGGTCACGGCGACGTGGCGCTGGCGATAGTCCTGGAACTTCGGATCGTCGATATCGACGCCGCCGATGCCGATCACCCCATCGACATTGTCGTGGAAGAGGTTGTCCTTGTAGATCGGGAAGGCGGTGCCGACGGCCGTGTAGAAGACGGCCGGATTATAGGCGCCGGCGATCGCGGCGCCGGTCAGGCCAAAGGTGTCCGGCGGATAGCTGAAGGCGACGAAAGTGTCGGCGCCGCTGTCCCTCGCGGCGTTGATGATCTGCGAGAAATCCTGCGTGGTGATCGGATAGGTCTCGTCGAGGGCGAGGTCGAAGCCGGCCGCCTCGAGAGCTGGACGGCTGGCGGCCGCCAACTCGATGCCGAAGGCGTCGGCGACGCTGACCATGGCGACCTTGTCGTTGATCTTGCCCTCGCCCTTCAGCGTGGTGAGGACTTCGGCGAGCGAGTTCGCGCCCATCGTTGAGGTGCCGAGCATCCAGAAGGAGTTCGGCCAGCGCTCGCCCATCTCGTAGGCGCGGTCGGTGGCCGCAGTCGCCGCCATCTGCGGGTAGCCGTATTTGTTGAAGGTCGGGCCGACGGCCAGGTTCATGCCGGTGCCCCAGGGCGTCAGCAGGATGTCGACCTCGTCCTGGTTGACGAGGCGCTCGACGGCGCGGACCAGTTCTTCGGTGTTCGACTGGTCATCGTACTCGATCACCTCGATCGGGACGACCGCGTCGCCGAGCTTGATGCCGCCGGCTTCGTTGATGTCGTGAATCCAGAGTTGGTAGTTCGGGATCGTGGTGATCCCGGCGCCCGGTGCATTGGGGCCGGTCTTGGAGACCGCATATCCGATCTTGATCTTGTCCTGCGCGGCGGCGGCGCCACCGAGCAGCATTGCCGCGGCTGTCGCGGCGGCAAGGGTAGATGTCAGCGTCTTCATCATCGGTTTCCTCCCGTTTGAAGCGTGTGACTGCTGGCTTGCGAGGAGCGACGGTGCCCTGCGCGGGCGTGCCGGCGATCCTGCCGGTGCGTCTGCCCGTGGTCGACTTTTTCTCCCGCTCCTCCCGCCCTGGCCAAAGTGGTTGACCCGGCATCCGTTTCGTTCGAATATCGAACGGTCGTTCGTTATGCGACCATCATTGTTTGGGATCGAACCAGTGTCAACGGCCCACCATCCCGTTGGCGGGAAAGCCCCGGCGGCTTCCCGCGTCGACGTCGACAAGGAATTCATGACGACGCTGGCCAAGGGGCTGGCGGTGCTGGCGTCTTTCGGCGAGATGCGGCAAGCGATGACGTTGTCCGAAGCAGCGGAAGTGACCGGTCTGTCGCGGGCGGCGGCGCGTCGGGTCCTGCTGACGCTTGCGGAACTTGGATACGTCGCCCAGGACGGCCGTCGTTTCTCGCTCGCCCCGCGCATCCTCGAACTCGGCTTCGCCTATCTCACCACCCAGTCATGGATCGACCGGGCGGAGCCGTTGATGAAGGAACTCAGCCACTCCCTGCAGGAATCCTGTTCGGCGGCGATCCTCCAGGGCACGGAGATCGTCTATGTCGCGCGGATGCCGGCGCCGCATCGGATCATGTCGACGACCATCGCCGTTGGCACCCGGCTTCCCGCCTTCTTCACCTCGCTCGGCCGCATCCAGCTGGGGTTCCTGAACGATGTGGTGTTGAGCCAGGCGATCGAGGGACTGGACCTCAAGGCCTATACCCCGCAGACGATCGTCGACCGCGCGGCGTTGCACCGGCGGGTTCTCGCCGATCGCGAGCAGGGCTATTCCCTCGTCGATGAAGAACTCGAGAAAGGGCTTCGCTCGCTGGCGGTGCCGATCGTCACGCGCAGCGGTGTCAATGTCGCGGCGATCAACCTTTCGGCGCATTCGAGCCGGGCCAGCGGCGGCGAACTCCGCGAGCGGTTCCTCCCTGAATTGCGTGAGGTCGCCCATCAAATTTCGCGATCTCTTCCCTGATCGCTTCGCATTTGGGGCAGACTGCGGCATTGTCGCAGCCATGTCCGGACCGGGGCGAAGGGCATGTCGGGTCAGATCCACGATCTAGCAATCATCGGCGGTGGCATCACCGGCTGCAGCATTGCGCGCGATGCAGCCGGACGCGGCCTGTCCGTCTTCCTGTGCGACCAGGCCGATCTTGCCGGGGCCGGCTCGTCGGCGTCGATGAAACTGGTCGATGGCGGGCTACACCACGTCGACCAACTGGCGCTCGGGTCGCTCCGGGAAGGGCTGAAGGAGCGTGAAGTCCTCCTTCGCTCCGCGCCGCATCTGGTTCGCCCGCTCCGGCTTCTCCTGCCGTATCGCAATCGGACGGTGCAAAAGACGATGCTCCGGGCCGCGATGTTCGCCTACGATCATCTCGCCGGGCGGCGTGCCTTTCCGCCGACGCGGATGCTCGACCGGTCGGATGGTGCCATTGGCGAGGTTCTCCGGGACGAATTCGCCGGGGCGGCGGAGTATTCGGACTGCCGGGTCGATGATGCACGACTGGTTGTCGCCAACGCGATGGACGCCCGCGGGCGGGGCGCAAGCATCAATCCCCGCCTGCGCTGCGTCATCGCCGAGCGGGACGGCAGGGCGTGGCGGCTATCGCTTGAGGCGAGCGACAGCGACCGGCGCTTCGTGGTCAGGGCACGGTCCCTGGTCAACGCCACGGGGCCTTGGACCGTCGACGTCCTGAACCACGTCATCGATGCCAGCCGATCGGTGCGGGTCCGTCTGGTCAAGTCGACCCATGTCGTCGTGCGCAGGCTTTTCGATCACGATCGCGCCTACGCCCTGCGGGCGACGGACAGGCGGATCGTCTTTGTCATCCCGCACGGCGACCACACGCTGATCGGCACGGCGGACGAAGATTTCCACGGCGACCCGGGCAGCGTCGCGGCGGACAACGTCGAGATCGCCTACCTCCTGTCGACGGTCGGCGCCTACTTTCGCCAGCCGGTACTGGAGGATCAGATCGCCTGGTCGTGGGCGGGGGTGCGGGCGATCCGGGACGACGGGTCGGCGAAGCCGAGACCGAGCGACGGCGACGGGATCATCGAAGAGGACGGCGGCGAGGGCAGGGCGCCGCTGATCTCCGCCTATGGCGGCCGCATCACGACCAGCCGTCGTCTCGCGGAGCGCGTGGTCGACCAGATCGGAAAGACCCTGCCTGTCGGGAAGGCCTGGACGTCACAGGCGACGCTGCCGGGAGGCGGCTTCGAGGTGGACGGGATGACGTCGCTGGCCGGGGCGTTGAAGGCCGCCTATCCCTTCGTCGACGATCCCTGGGCGCGGCGTCTGGTTGGATCGTATGGAACGCTTGCCCAGTCGATACTGTCCGGCGCACGAAGCCCTGGCGACCTCGGCCGGACCTTCGGTGCTGACCTGACGGAGGCCGAGGCACGCTACCTCGTACGCGAGGAATGGGCGCGGACGGCCGAGGACGTCCTGTGGCGCCGGTCCAAGCTCGGCGCGCATTTCAGCGCGGCGGAAGCGGCAGCACTTGAGGATTGGCTCGCCGAACAGGGCCTCGGCGCATTGAGCGCGACCATCGCCGGCGCGCGGTAACCCGCGCAGCCGGTCGATCGATGCGTCCTGTTCAGGATACCGCTTCGCCGCGGTCAAGGCGCGGGCGGCCGACCGAGCGATAGGTGAAGCCGTGGGCGTGGAGTTCCGACGGCGGGTAGATGTTGCGGAAATCGACCAGAAGCGGCTGTTTCATCACCGACTTGATCCGGGCGAAATCGAGCGCGCGGAACGATTCCCATTCGGTAACGATCACCAGTGCATCGGCACCGGTCGCGCAATCGTAGGCATCCTTGGCAAGGGTCACGCCGGGCAGCAGGGGCCTGGCGAATTCCATGCCCTGGGGGTCGTAGGCGCGGACACTTGCACCGGCCGCCTGCAGTGGCGGAATAAGGCTGAGCGACGGGGCCTCGCGCATGTCGTCGGTATTGGGCTTGAAGGTCAGTCCCAGCACGGCGATCGTCCGGCCTTCCAGCGAACCACCCAGCGCGTCGACAACCCGGTCTGCCATCCGGCTCTTGCGCGACTCGTTGATATCGCTGACCGCCGAGACGATGCGCAGGTCGGCGCCGGCCTCCTCGGCGGTGCGGATCAGCGCAAGCGTGTCCTTGGGGAAGCATGAGCCGCCAAAGCCCGGGCCGGCATGGAGAAACTTGGGGCCGATGCGGTTGTCGAGGCCGATCCCCCGGGCCACGTCCTGGACGTCGGCGCCGACCTTCTCGCACAGGTCAGCCATCTCGTTGATGAAGGTGATCTTGGTCGCGAGGAAGGCGTTGGCGGCGTACTTGACGAGTTCAGCGGTCCGCCGGTCGGTGAAGAGCAGCGGCGCCTGGTTGAGATAGAGGGGGCGATAAACCTCCTGCATCACTTCGCGGCCACGGGGATCGGTGGTGCCGACGACGATGCGGTTCGGGCGCTTGAAATCATCGATCGCAGCGCCTTCGCGCAGGAATTCCGGATTCGAGACGACGGCGAAATCGGCATCGGACCGCTCTTCCCGGATGATCGCCTCGATCTGGTCGCCGGTGCCGACGGGGACCGTCGACTTGGTGACGATGACGGTGAAGCCGTCGAGTGCGGCGGCTATCAGGCGGGCGGCAGCGTGGACATAAGTAAGGTCGGCGTGGCCGTCGCCACGGCGCGATGGGGTGCCGACGGCGATGAAGACGGCATCCGCGCTGGCGACGGAGGCGGCGAGATCGGTGGTGAAGCGCAACCGGTCTTCGGCGACGTTGGATGCGACGATCCGGTCGAGCCCGGGCTCGTAGATCGGCATCTTGCCGGCCCCAAGCGAACGGATGCGGTCTTCGTTGTTGTCGACACAGGTGACCACGTGACCGAAATCGGCGAAACACGCCCCCGAAACCAGTCCGACGTAACCCGCGCCGATCATTGTGAGGCGCATCGCGATAATCCCTGTGCCGGTGTTTTTCGAGCCGGTTCGCTAGCACGGGGAAGGGGATGACGCCAGACGGTCACATTGCCCCGGAGTAGCCTTCTCCTTGCCGGATTCCCGTGTTACGAGGCGGTTTAACCAATCGTCACGGGAATCAGTCAACGGGCCCATGAAGCGCATATTGCTCTTTGCCGCACTGGCTTCGACACTCGGCATCCTGCCGGCAAACGCCGAGCGGATTTCCAATCCGGTGGCAGTCTTTTCCGGCCTCGACAAGATCACCGGTCGGATCATCTCCTTCGATGTCTACATCGACGAAACGGTTCAGTTCGGCGCGCTGCAGGTGACGCCGCGGGTATGCTACTCGCGGCCGCCAACGGAAGCGCCCCTGACCGACGCCTTTGTCGAGGTCGACGAGATCACCCTCGACCGCAAGGTCCGGCGCATCTTCGGCGGTTGGATGTTCGCGGCAAGCCCCGGCCTGCACGCCGTCGATCACGCGGTTTATGACGTGTGGCTGGCCGACTGCAAGCAGTCCTCTGAAGTCGCGCCCCCGTCCCAGCGATAGAAGTCGGCGTTGTTGTCGATCGCCGCTTCGAGCAACTTCTGATAGTCGAAGCGGTCGACCTCGATCGCACCGAACTGTTTCAGGTGGCGGGTGGTGAACTGGGTGTCGAGCAGGGCAAAGCCGCCGGCGTTCAATCGTGCGACGAGATGGACAAGCGCGACCTTCGAGGCATCGCGCGCCCGACTGAACATGCTTTCACCGAAAAAGGCCGCGCCGAGACGAACGCCGTAGAGTCCGCCAACCAGCTTCCCGTCGCGCCATGCCTCCACCGTGTGGCAATGACCCATCTCGAAGAGTTCGAAATACAAACGGCGAATGCGCTGGTTGATCCAGGTCTTGGCTCGCCCCTCCGAGGCGGCGGCGCAGCCGTCGATCACGGCCTCGAAATCGGTATCGACGCGGACGTCGAAGACGTTCTGCCGAACCGTCCGCTTCAGGCGACGGGCAATGTGAAAACGGTCAAGCGGGAGGATGCCGCGCATCTCCGGCTCGATCCAGTGCAGGCCGACGTCGTCAGCCGACTCCGCCATCGGGAAGATGCCGACGGCGTAAGCCTTCAGCAGAACCTGAGGCGTGATCTCAAGAAGGATGTCATCCGGTCCGGTCATCGGGCGCGGGTTCCGAAAGCTTCTTCTCCAGCCAGTGAATGTCGTACTGGCCGGCGGCGATATCCTCGTCGATGACGAGGTCCCTGAACAGCGGGATCGTGGTGCGGATACCGTCGATGACGAACTCGTCGAGCGCCCGCCGGAGCCGCATCATGCATTCCTGGCGCGTCCGGCCGTGGACGATCAGCTTGCCGATCAGGCTGTCGTAGAAGGGCGGGATTCGATAGCCCTGATAGACCGCCGAATCGACCCGGACGCCAAGACCGCCGGGTGGGTGGTAGTTGGCGATCCGGCCCGGCGAGGCGGCGAAGGTGCGCGGGTCCTCGGCGTTGATCCGGCATTCGATGGCGTGTCCGTCGAAGGTCACCTCATCCTGCGTGAAGGACAGCTTGTGGCCGGCCGCAACGCGAATCTGCTCGATCACCAGGTCGATGCCGGTGATCGCCTCCGTGACCGGATGCTCCACCTGGAGCCGGGTGTTCATCTCGATGAAATTGAACGCGCCGTTCTCGTACAGGAATTCGATCGTGCCGGCGCCGGAATAGCCCATATCGGCAATCGCCCTGGCGACGACCCCGCCGATTTCGGCGCGTGTCGCAGCGTCGATGACAGGCGAGGGGGCCTCTTCCCAGACCTTCTGGTGGCGGCGCTGCAGCGAGCAATCGCGTTCCCCGAGATGGACGCCACCGCCCTTGCCGTCTCCAATCACCTGCACCTCGATATGGCGCGGCTTGTCGAGGTATTTCTCGATATAGACCTCGTCATTGCCGAAAGCGGCGCGCGCTTCCTGACGGGCCGTATTGAAAGCCTCGGCCATTTCATCGGGGGTGCGCGCCACTTTCATGCCGCGCCCGCCACCGCCGGCGGTCGCCTTGATCAGGACCGGGTAACCGATATCGGCCCCGATCTTGCGTGCCTCGATCTCGTTGGAAACGCCGCCCTCGGAGCCCGGAACCACCGGGATTCCAAGACGTTGGGCAGTGCGTTTCGCCTCGATCTTGTCGCCCATGATGCGGATATGTTCGGCGCTCGGACCGATGAAAGCGACGTTGTGGGCTTCGAGGATTTCCGCGAAGCGCGCGTTTTCCGACAGGAAGCCGTAGCCGGGATGAACGGCGTTGGCGCCGGTGATCTCGCAGGCGGCGAGGATCTGCGGAATGTTGAGATAGGAATCGCGGGCCGGCGGCGGGCCGATGCAGACGCTCTCGTCGGCGAGGCGAACATGCATCGCATCCTCGTCGGCCGTCGAATGGACGGCGACGGTGGCGATGCCGAGCTCCTTGCAGGCTCGCAGCACGCGCAGGGCAATCTCGCCGCGATTGGCGATGAGGATCTTGTCGAACAAGGGCGTTGCCTCGCTCATTCGATGATCATCAGCGGCTCGCCATACTCGACCGGCTGGCCGTCCTCCACCAGGATACGGGTCACCGTGCCGGAGCGCGTCGCCGGTATCTGGTTCATCGTCTTCATCGCCTCGACGATCATGACGGTCTGGCCCTCCCGAACCGATTCGCCGATATCCACATACGGCCGGGCGCCGGGCTCGGAGCTGAGATAGGCGGTGCCGACCATCGGCGACAGGAGCGCACCGGGATTGGCGGCCGGGTCGTCCGGCGCCGCGGCGGGCTGACGGTGCGACGGCTCCGCAGGCGCGGGGGCTGCCGCCGCAGGAG
Organism: Bauldia litoralis; assembly: GCF_900104485.1. GTDB lineage: Bacteria > Pseudomonadota > Alphaproteobacteria > Rhizobiales > Kaistiaceae > Bauldia > Bauldia litoralis. Next base: position 245,889 of record NZ_FMXQ01000006.1, read on the forward strand.
CCACAGCCGTGACCGGGGCCGGGCTGCGGGCGACGCGGATCCTCATATCACCGTCCTCGAGCTCGATCTCGGTCAGATCGGTCTCCGTGAGCAGCTTCGAGAGCTCGCGGATAAGGTCGTGGTCGACGATTTTCTTCTTGTCGTTCATGCGTCCTCTTTAGCTGCGCGCCGCGATCAGTTGTTTCATGGCCGACAGCGCGAGAATATAGCCAGCGGGGCCAAGCCCGCAGATCACGCCGGTGGCGACCGGCGAAACGTAAGAATGATGACGAAACGCCTCGCGGGCGAAAATGTTCGAAAGGTGCAGTTCGATGACCGGCTTGCCGACTGCGCGTAGGGCGTCGTGGATTGCCACCGACGTGTGCGTGTAGGCGCCCGGGTTGATGACGATGCCTTCGGCGCCGTCGGCGGCTTCCTGAATCCAGTCGACCAGGACGCCTTCGTGATTGGTCTGGCGGAAATCGACCGTAAGGTCCGACTCAACGCCCGCCTTGCGGCATTCCTCGCCGATTTCGGCCAGGCCCTTGCCGCCATAGATGCCCGGCTCGCGCTGCCCGAGCATATTGAGGTTGGGTCCATTAAGGACGAAGACGGTGCCCGTCATCGAATCGTCACTTCCACCACGCGGCCAGGCGGCGACCGCCCGGATTTGCGCCGTTATAGGGGGTAGCTGCGACGAGGGAAAGGGCCGCGAGCCAGGTCGCGGCACCTGTGGATTGATGCCTGGGCGGCTGCTCGGCGGCTAGCAGACTGCCTCGTCGGCGCAATTGGCCCGGGCTGTCGCCACCTTTGTCTTCAGCGCGTCGAAGCCGACGGCGCCGATGACGACTTCGCTATTGGTGACGTAGGAAGGCGTGCCGGTCAGGGCCAATTCCGAAGCAAGCGCATAGACTTCGGTGATGGTCGCCATCACCTCGTCGCTGTCCATCTCGGCCTTGAGCGCGTCCCTGTCGAGACCCATTTCTTCCGCTACCGCGAGCGCAACATCGCCGTTCACCTGGCCGGCCTGGTCGAGCAGAGCGTTGTGGAACTCCTCGCTCTTGTCGGGAGCGACCAGCTTGACGGCGATCGAAACCCGCGCCGCATCGACGGAGCCTTCGCCGAGAACGGGGAACTCCTTGAGAACGACTCGCAGGTCGGGATCCTGTTCGATCAACCGATGCATGTCCTCCTGCGCGCGCCGGCAGTAGCCGCAATTGTAGTCGAAGAACTCGACCAGCGTGGTCTTGCCCTCGGGATTGCCGATCACGACCTGGCGTTCGGAGGAAAAGAGCAGGTCCTTGTTGCTGGTGATAGCCGAGACCTGGGCCTGCGCGGCCTGCTGGTCTTCCTTCACCTGAAGCGCTTCCATTGCGTCGCGGATGATCTCGGGGTTTTCGATCAGATGGCTGCGGACCATCGAGGCGACCTCGGTGCGCTGGGTATCGTTCAGGCCCGCGACAACGGTGGTCTCGGAGGCTCCGGCCGGCGCAAGGATGTCCGGGTTGGCGGCGAGGTAATCCTTGACCGCCGTTTCGGTGACGGCGGCACTCGGTCCGCGACCGGCAACCTCGACGCCGATGAGATAGCCTGCGGCCCCGATGACAATCGCCCCGATGGCTGCGATGGCGATATTCTTCTGGTTCATGTCTGGGCTCCGGATGGGCGGCCGACCAACGGTCAGCGGGAACTGGGCGGTCTATAAGTCAAAATGTCATCTGCGCGAAGCCAGGCGGGCGTCCCGGTCTTCAATCTTTCTTGAGCGCGGCGGGCGTGAATCTTGGCCTCGCCGAAATTGCCGAGGACGAAAAGCCCTTCGGCGGTGGCAAGTTCTGCCCTCGGAAGGTTGTCGATCAGGGCAAAGCCGCGGGCGAGGGTTCGCCAGCCAACCGGCACGTCCGGATCCATCTGCAGTCCGACGGTCAGGTTCTTGACCGCCAGCTCGATATTGTCCCGGCGCTCGGTCGCGACCAGCGCCTGGCCGTAGAGGATACGCAGGAGCCCGGAGGTGGGCCGGAGAGCGACCGCCTCGGCCAGCGGCGCGACGGCGTTGGTCGGTCTGCCGCCCTCAAGCAGCGCCTGGCCCTTCAATTCCCAGAAGAAGGGATTGTCGGGGTCGGCCCGGATCAGTTCGTCGATGCGCTTGATCGCCGGGTCCAGCGCGCCGGACCGATAAGCGGCGATCGCCCGGGCATAGCGGGCGGGGAGACTGTTGTCGGACTGCGGATAGCGCCGGCCGACCTGCTGCGGGGTCAGCGTGAAACCGGCGAGCTTGGCGCGGACGAGATCGTGGCGCTGCTGGAGGTCGGCCGAATCCTTTTTTCCCTGGAACTTGCTGGCGCTCGCCAGTGCCGCGACCGTCCGGACGCGATCGGCGGGCAGGGGATGGGACTGGACATAGGGATCGGCACCACGCGCCGACAACAGGACCTGGTTCGCCAGTCGCTCCAGCACGGTGACCATGCCCTGGCCGGATTGCCCGGTGGCGGCGAGGTAATCCATTGCGGTGCGGTCGGCGGCAGCTTCCTGGGCACGGGCATAGGCGAGCACGTTGCGCTGGGCCGCGTGCATCGAGCCGGCGACAATGCCGGGGCCGGCCTGGCCCAGTCCCTTGAGACCGGCCGAAGAACCGGCGATCACCGCGCCGACGCCAAGCATCGCGCCGATCAGGGCGGCGGTCGTGGAATTGGCGATGGAATTGCGGATGCCGGCAAGGTCGCCATGGGCGAGATGCGCCGCTTCATGGGCGAGGACGCCGATCACCTCGTTCGGTGTCTCGGCGGTCATGATCGCCCCGGTATTGATGAACATGCGGGACGCATCCGCGACGAAGGCGTTGAAGCGGTCGTCCGGGACAAGGAAGATCTGGACGTCTCTGCCCTGGATGCCGGCGGCCTTGAAGAGCGGCGCGGCGTAGTCCTGGATCAGGGCCTCGGTTTCGGCGTCGCGAACAATATTGACGTTGGCGGCGACGGCGACCTGCGGGGGGATCGCGAAGGACGCCGCCAGGCCGGCCGCGAGCGCCCGCCCGACCCATCGGCGGCCGACGGTTGGCCGGACTTTCCAAGCCGTGTCCGGGCTGCTAGGCACGCTCGTCGCTGGCATGGGCGGTGTCGCTCCGTCTCGCACTCGCGGTCGCGCCATGGCCTTCCCGGCGCGCTTCGAGCGCAAATGGCCGGAAAATAGGGCAACAGAAAGACGTTTGGCTTCAGGGAGAGCCGGTTGAGCGGATCGAAATTTCACGCTTCGCGGCGCAGCGCAGTCGATCCCTTCCTCGCGATGGAGGTGCTGAAGGCGGCTGGCGACCGCGAAGCGGCAGGCCATCACGTCGTCCATATGGAAGTCGGACAACCCGGCGCGCCGGCCCCACGCCCGGTGCTCGCGGCGGCGCGCGCGGCGCTGAAGGACGGTCGTTTCCGCTATACCGACGCCCTCGGTATTCGCGCCCTTCGGGAGCGCATCGCGGCCCATTATGGCGAAGCCTACGGGACGGAGGTCGCTGCCGACCGGATCGCGGTGACCACCGGTTCGTCGGCAGGCTTCAACCTTGCCTTCCTCGCCGCTTTCGACCCTGGCAACCGGATCGCGCTGGCGACGCCGGGCTACCCGGCCTACCGGAATCTGCTTGGGGCGCTGGGGCTCGAGGTTGTCAATATCGAGACCAGTGCCGACAGCGGCTATGTGATGACGCCTGAGATGCTTGTCGCGGCGCATGAGCGGGCGCCGCTGGCCGGCGTGCTGATCGCCAGTCCCGGCAACCCGACCGGGACCGTGATGCACCCGGACGCCCTGCGGACGCTGGTCCAGACGGCGGAGCGTCTCGGCATCCGTTTCATCTCCGACGAGATTTATCATGGGCTTGTCTACGCCGGTATCGCAGAGACGGCGCTGAAACACGCGCGGCATGCCATCGTCGTCAACTCCTTCTCCAAATATTACTGCATGACCGGGTGGCGGATCGGCTGGATGGTGCTGCCGGAGGACCTTGTCCGGCCGATCGAGCGGATCGCGCAGAATCTCTACATCTCGGCGCCGGATATTTCCCAGCGGGCGGCCGTCGCGGCCTTTGACGCGACCGAGGAACTCGAAGCGGTGAAGGCCGGCTATGCCGCCAACCGCCAACTGCTGCTCGACAAGCTGCCGGCGATCGGCTTCGACGATTTCTTTCCCGTCGATGGCGCCTTCTACGTCTACGCGTCGGTGCGGCGCTTCTCGAACGATTCCGTCGACTTCACCCGTCGAATGCTTGACGAGGCGGGGGTGGCGGCGACACCGGGGCCGGACTTCGACCGCGAACGCGGCCATGCCTGGATGCGCTTTTCCTTCGCCGGGACCGGAGAGGACATGGCGGAGGCAGTGGCGCGACTGGGACGGTGGCTGGGGTGACGATCGACCAAGCCTGATGCCATGGGCCGGTCCATGTGCTAGTCGGTCTGGTGCCGAGGACTGAGGCTCGCCGAGGGGAGATGAGATCCGTGAATTCCGACATGATCCAGGCATTCGCCGCGCTTGATACACACCGGTCGGTCGTCGCCAAGACGCCCATGAGGGACAAGTTCTCAGGCGATCCGGAGCGCTTCAAGCGATTCTCGATCTCCTTCCGCGATCTCCTTCTGGATTATTCGAAAAACCAGATCGACGCCGAAACGATGCCGCTGCTTTTCGCGCTCGGCAAGGCGGCGGGCGTCGAAGCGCATCGCGCCGCGATGTTCGCCGGCGAAGCGATCAACAAGACGGAGAACCGCTCCGTCCTTCATATCGCCCTCCGGTCGCTTCCCGATGAGATATTCCGTTCCGGTGGGGTGAATGTCGTCCCCGAGGTGCATGCCGTCCTCAACCGCATGGCGGCGTTTTCCGACGGCGTGCGGTCGGGCGAGATTCGTGGCTCAGGCGGACAGTTCACCGACGTCGTCAATATCGGGATCGGCGGGTCCGATCTCGGACCGCGGATGGCCTGCCTGGCGCTGTCGCCCTATCACGACGGGCCGCGCACCCACTTCGTCTCGAATGTCGACGGAGCGGACATCCGCGACGTGCTGGAAGGGCTCGATCCCGACCGGACGCTCTTCCTGATCGCCTCGAAGACCTTCACCACGGTCGAGACCATGACGAACGCGGCGACGGCGCGGGCATGGATCGTCGAGCGGGTCGGCGAAGAGCATGTCGGGGCGCATTTCGCCGCGATGTCGACCGCGACCGACAAGGTGAAAGCCTTCGGCATGTCCGAGGACCGGATGTTTCCCTTCTGGGACTGGGTCGGCGGGCGATATTCGGTCTGGTCGGCGATCGGCCTGTCGCTGATGATCGCCATCGGCCCGGCCGGCTTCAGCAGCTTTCTCGGCGGCGCCCGGGCGATGGATGACCATTTCCGCACCGAGCCGCTGGAGCGCAACCTGCCGGCCATTCTCGGCCTGATCGGCGTCTGGAACCGCAACATTCTCGGCTTCCCGGCCCTGGGCATCCTGCCCTATGAGCAGCGGCTGGCGCGGCTGCCGGCCTATTTCCAGCAGCTCGACATGGAATCCAACGGCAAGCGGGTGAAGGTCGCCGGCGGCGCCACGGTGATGGGGCACACCGGGCCGCTGGTCTTCGGCGAGCCCGGCACCAACGGCCAGCACGCCTTCTACCAGCTTCTTCACCAGGGCACGGACGTGATCCCTTGCGACTTCATGGTCGGGGCCTATTCCGACGCCAAGGAGGACTACAACCACCACGCCCTGCTGTTGTCGAACTGCTTCGCCCAGACCGAGGCGCTGATGCGCGGCCGGACCATCGCCGAGGCGCGGGAGGAACTGAAGGGCGAGGGCATGGCCCCGCCCGACATCGAGCGGCTGGCGCCGCACAAGGTCTTCCCCGGCAACCGCCCCACCAACACGCTGCTCTACAAGCGCCTCGATCCCGAGACGCTCGGCATGATCATCGCCCTCTACGAGCACAAGATCTTCGTCCAGGGGACGATCTGGGGGATCAATTCCTTCGACCAGTGGGGCGTCGAGCTCGGCAAGGCGCTGGCCAAGACGCTGCTGCCGATGGTCGAGGGCAAGCAGTCCACCGACGGCAAGGATGCCTCCACCGCGGGATTGATTGCCGCCGCGCGGCTGTTGAGGGGCGGGTGACGTGGGTCGCCATACCGTAGGCGGAAGTGCGCCATGAGTCCGGAAGCCCTTCGCCGCATCAACAGCATCGCCCAGATGCGGACACGCGCCCGCAGTGCCTTGCCGGGCGCCGTCTTTGACCTTGCCGATGGCGCGGCCGAGGACGAGTGGACCCTGCGGCGGAACGAGTCGGCCTTCGACGATATCGCGCTCCTGCCGAAGCCGCTCGACGGCGCGGCGAACCGCGACCTGTCGATGACGCTGTTCGGCCACAAGCTGTCGATGCCGCTGATGATCGGCCCGACCGGGCTTGCCGGGCTTTTCTGGCCGGGTGGCGAGCAATGCTCGGCGCGGGCGGCGGCGGCGGCCGGCACTGCCTATTGCCTCAGCCACGGCTCGGTCTGCACCCTCGAAGATCTGGCGAAGACCGGGGCTGCGCCGCGCTTCATGCAGGTCTTCATCTACAAGGATCGCGGGTTTACCCGTGAACTCACCGAACGGGCGGCCGCCAGTGGCTATGACGGGCTGGTGCTGACGATCGACAACCAGCTTACCGGCAATCGCGAGCGCGATATTCGCAACGGCTTTACCATTCCCCCGCGGCTCGGCCCGGTCGAGGTCGCCGGGATGGCGATCAAGCCGGGATGGCTGTGGCGGATGCGCCGGGAATTGCCGACGATCGGCTTCGGCAATTATGAGCGCGAGGGCAAGGCGATCGAGCTTGGCGCGCAGGGCCTGCGGATCGCCGACATGCTGGATCCGGCAATGGCCTGGAAGGATGTCGAGGACCTTCGCAAGATCTGGAAGGGGCCGCTGATCCTCAAGGGCGTCCTGCACCCGGACGAGGCCAGGCGGGCGATCGACCACGGCGTCGATTCGGTGATCGTCTCGAACCACGGCGGCCGCCAGCTCGATGGCGCGGCCTCGGGGATCGAGGCGCTACCCGGCGTCGTCTCGGCGGTCGAGGGGCGGATTCCTGTTCTCGTCGATGGCGGCATTCGGCGGGGTGTTGACGTGGTTCGCGCCCTGATCCTCGGAGCCACCGCCTGCCTGGTGGCGCGGCCACAGCTCTTCGGGCTGGCGGTGGCCGGCGAGGCGGGCGTCGCCCGCGTGCTGGAGATCTACCGCAGCGAGATCGACCGGGTGATGGGCTTTTGCGGCGTGACCCGGGTCGACGACCTCGGGCCGGACCTGCTGCTCAGGATGCCGTGGCGCCAGAACTAGGCGCTGTCAGCTCGCCGGTCGCGGGTTGGCGCGCGCCACCGCCTCGAGAGATGACTCGTCGAGATCGGGCGACGCGGCGCGGGCGAGCGTCCTTGCTTCCAGCGACTTGATCGTCAGCACGATCGCCTGGTTGAACGGGCAGGCGATGCCCAGCGCATCGGCTTCACGGAGCAGGGCGCCATTCAGCGCGTCGATCTCGGTGCGCTGGCCCGCTTCGACATGCTGGAGCATAGACGGACGGTTGTAGCGCTCCCAGGCGTGGTCGAGGATCTCGGCGCGCGGATCGACGGAGGGCAGGGCGATGCCCCGCGCCGCGACCACGACCAGGATCTCGTCGAGCAGGCTCTCCAGCAGGTGTCGCGCCGGCTCGGTCCGGGCGACCTCGCCCGGCCGCAGGCCGGTGACGGCGCAAACCGGGTTGATCGCCGCATTGAGCACGAACTTCATCCAGATGACGCCGAGAACGTTGTCGCTGACGACGATTGGCAAGGCCGCCCGGCGAAACAGGTCGGCAATCGCCGCGACCCGATCCGAGGCGGCGCCATCGAGCTCGCCGATGGTCGTCTCGCCGATGTTGGAATGGAGAATGCGTCCCGGAGCTTGCCGGGCGGCGCTGTTATAGGTGCTGCCGCCGACCACGCGGTCGGCGCCGAAGGCCTCCGCGAGCGCCTCGACGTTGCCGATGCCGTTCTGCATGGTCAGGACGAAGGCATCCGGTCCGAGGACCGCTTCCAGCGCCCCCGCCGCGACACGGGTGGCATTGCTGTCGACCATGACGACCGCGACATCGACCGGGCCGATTGCGTCGATCGACGTGGTCGCCGCGAGGTGCGACCGCTTCTCGCCTTCGGGATCCGTGACAAGCAGGCCGTCGGCCGAGATCGCTGCGACATGCTCGGCATCGCGGTCATAAAGAACGACGTCGGCGCCGGCCGCGGCGAAGCGGGCGCCGAACATCGCGCCCATCGCCCCGGCGCCGATCATCGCGATACGCATGGCGGCGGTCAGTCGATCTCGTTGAACAGGCCGGCGTCGATCCGCGTCTGGATGAAATCGGGCATCTTCAGGCCGGCCTTCACCTTGGCTTCGAGATCGGCCTCGGCAGCGCGGACGACGGCCAGTCGCTCGATGACCTCGTCGATCCGGGCGTAGGGAACGACGACGACGCCATCCTCGTCGCCGAGCACGATGTCGCCCGGGCCTACCATCGTGCCGCCGACCATCACCGGCAGTCCGACGGTGCCGGGGCCGTTGCGGACCGGAGAATTCGGGGTCACGCCGGCGGCGTAGCAGGGGAGGCCGACGCCGCGCAGGCCGACCACGTCGCGAACAAAGCCGTCGGTGACGAAGGCGGCGCAGCCGCTGTTCTTCATCATGCCGAGCAGCAGGTCGCCGATCACCGCAACGCCCTTGAAGCCGCCGGTTGCAGAGACGATGACGTCGCCCGGCCTGGCGATGCTGAGGGCGCCGAAGGTGGCGAGGTTGTCGGCCGGGCCGTCGCCGGCCGGGACGGCGACGCCGCAGAAGGGCTTCACGCCGCCGATCGACTTGATCTGGCCGTCGAGCGCGCCGCCGCCGCTCATCGCATCGACGGCGTGGCCGGTCTGGCATCCGGCAAAGGCGGCGACCTGGTCGGCGGTGGGACGGGGGAAATTGCGGCGAACGGTAAGCAGCGGCGGATCGGTGATCATGTCTGGAAATGCCTTGTTTTTGATGTCGGGGCGAGCGCCCGGCAGGCAACCTAGCAAAACACGCCGTCTGTCGCGAGCAATCGACCCGGTTCCTGCGATCATGGAGTTGCCTTTCGGCCTCGATCTGGTCAGGATATCGGTTCGACCGTCGGCGACTCCTGACCGACGGTTTTCATTCTTTTGCTCGACGAGAGGCGGCCATCAGGCCGATCGCATCATGAACATCGCTGCCCCGCCCAAATATGGCATGGGTGCCCGCGCCAAGCGCACCGAAGACAAGGCGCTGGTCACCGGCCACGGTCATTTCACCGACGACTACACGCCCGAGGGCACGCTGCAGGCCTATGTCCTGCGCTCGGCGATGGCGCATGCGAAGATCAAGGTCGGCGACCTCGCGGCGGCGCGCGCCATGACGGGGGTGAAGCTGATCCTGACGCATGACGATCTCGACGGTATCAACGGGCTGCCCTGCAAGGGCAAGATTCGCCAGGTCGACGGCACCCACCCCTGGATGCCCGAGCATCCGCTGTTGTGCGGCGATGTCGTCCGCCATGTCGGCGACCCGATCCTCTTCATCGTCGCCGATACGGTCGAGCAGGCGAAGATGGCCTCCGAGTCCGTCGAGATCGACTACGATCCGCTGCCGGCGGTGGCCGACCTGCGCCGGGCCGTCGAGGACGACGCGCCGCTGGTCTGGCCGGAGCACGGCACCAATGTCGCCTTCACCTGTTCGCGTGGCGCCAAAGGCGCGACCGACGCGGCGTTTTTGCGCGCGGCCAAGGTGACCCGCATGGAGATCGTCAACAACCGGCTGGTCTCCAACTACATGGAAACCCGTGGCATCGTTGCCGAATATGACGGCGCGAACGATCGCTACACGCTGACCATGGGCACCCAGGGCGGCCACGGGATGCGCGATCGCATCGCCAAGGACATCCTCGGCATTCCGGCCAGCAAGGTCCGGGTCATCACGCCGGATGTCGGTGGCGGCTTCGGCACCAAGTCCTTCGTCTACCAGGAGTATCCGCTGGCGGCGATTGCCGCGAAGAAGCTCGGTACCCCGGTCAAGTGGATCGGCGACCGCAGCGAGCATTTCCTCATCGACAGCCATGGTCGCGACAACTTCGCGGTCGCCGAGATGGCGATGGACGAGAATGGCAAGTTCCTCGCCATGCGCGTCGACCTGCTTGCCGGGATGGGGGCCTATCTCTCGCAGTTCGGGCCCTTCATTCCCGAAGGCGGCCTGACCATGCTCACCGGGCTCTACGACATTCCGCATCTCTACGCGCTGTGTCGTGGCGTCTACACCCACACCGTGACGGTCGATGCCTATCGCGGCGCCGGCCGGCCGGAAGCCGCCTACCTTGTCGAGCGACTGGTCGATCAGTGCGGCCGGGAAACCGGGCTCGGTCCGGTCGAGATCCGGCGGCGCAACTTCATCCAGCCGGAAGCGCTGCCTTACGAGACGCAGGGCGGCCGCATCTACGACAGCGGCGAGTTCGACGGCCATCTCGAACAGGCGCTGACGGTTTCCGACTACAAGGGCTTCGAGGAACGCGCCGCCGCGTCGAAGGCGAATGGCAAGCTCCGCGGCTTCGGCATCGGCACCTATGTCGAGGCCTGCGCCTTCCCCGGCAGCGAGGAGGCGACGGTGCGGCTCGAGCAGGACGGCACCGTCACCCTGCTCATCGGCACCCAGACCAACGGCCAGGGCCACGCCACCGCCTATTCGCAGTTCATCGTCGGCCATCTCGGCCTCGACTATGACAAGGTCAAGGTGATCCAGGGCGACACCGACCAGGTTCCGAACGGCGACGGGACGGGCGGTTCGCGCTCGATCCCGCTTGGCGCGGTCTCCGTCCACAACGCGGCGGTGAAGCTGGCGCGCCAGGTCAAGACGCTGGCCTCGGAGCAGCTCGAGGCGGCGGTCGACGATCTCGAACTGGTCGACGGCATGGTCCAGGTCGCCGGCACCAACCGGGGCGTTTCGCTCGCCGACGTGGCGAAGTCGGCCAAGGACCCGCAGGCGCTGACCGCCTTCGACAACGATTTCGAGCAGCCGGAGCCGACCTATCCGAACGGCACCCACATCGCCGAGATCGAAGTCGATCCGGAGACCGGCGTCACCGAGATCGTCGGCTACTGGATCGTCGACGACTTCGGCGCGACGGTGAACCCGATGCTGCTGGAGGGCCAGGTTCACGGCGGCATCGTCCAGGGCCTCGGCCAGGCGCTCTACGAGAACGTCGTCTACGACGACGACGGGCAGCTGCTCTCGGCCTCGTTCCTCGACTATACGATGCCGCGCGCGGCGCACATGCCCAACTTCGTTTTCGAGACCCGGAATGTCCCGTCGAAGACCAATGCGTTCGGCATCAAGGGGGCGGGCGAGGCCGGATCGATCGGTTCCTGCCCGGCGGTGATGAACGCCATGGTCGACGCGCTGAACCGTGGCTATGGCATTACCCATATCGACATGCCGGCGACGCCGGAGCGGGTCTGGACCGCGATCCAGAACGCGAAAGCCTGATAATCCGGCCGGTCTTCGGGGCCGGCCGACGAAACGACTGAACCAAGCGACGCCGCCGGATAGCTCCGGCGGCGTTTCTGCGCGACCGTTCCGCCTCGCCGATCAGGCTTGCAGGGCATCGCGCATTGTGATCGGCTGGACGCTCAATGGACCCGCCAGAACATGCGCGGCCGCTTGTCGGTATCGCGCTCAAGGTCGCCTCGACGCTGTCATTCACTGCGATGGCCACGCTGATAAAGCTGGACAGCGCCCGCTATCCCATTGGCGAACTGGTGTTCTTCCGCAGCTTCTTCGCGCTGATCCCGGTCTTCGCCTGGGTGGCGTGGCGCGGGCAGTTTCCGGCGGTCTTCCACACCAAGCGATTCGGGCGGCATTTCGTCCGCTCGGTGACGGGGGGATGCACGATGTTCCTCGGCTTCACCGCGCTGTCGCTATTGCCGATCGCCGACGCCACCGCGATCGGCTATGCGGCGCCGCTGATGACGGTCGTGCTGGCTGTCCTGTTCCTCGGCGAGAAGGTGCGGATCTACCGCTGGTCGGCGGTGATCGTCGGTCTAATCGGGGTGCTGGTGATCCTGTCGGACTATGTCGGCCCGGATGTCGAGGCGGGCGCTACGGAGCGCAGCGCCATCGGAGCGATGATCGCCGTGGTCGGCGCCTTCCTGGGCGCGGTGACGTCGACCCAGGTGCGGGCCATGGTGCACACCGAGGGCGCTGGCACGATCGTCGTCTATTTCTCGCTGTTCACGTCGCTTTTCGGCCTGTTCACCTTGCCCTTCGGCTGGGTGATGCCGGACCTGTTCGGCATTCTCTCGCTGATCGCGGCGGGCGTTTTCGGCGGGCTGGGGCAGGTGCTGATGACCCAGAGCTTCCGCTATGGCGGCGCCTCGATGATCGCGCCTTTCGACTACACGTCGATGATCTGGGCGCTGATCGTCAGCCTGCTGGTGTTCAACACCTGGCCGACGGAGCGGATGTTGCTCGGCACCGGGATCGTGGTCGGCGCCGGGCTGTTCGTGATCTTCCGCGAGCGCTGGCTCGGGATCGAGCGGGCGCGGTCGAAGCGGGCACAGACCCCGACCACGCCGCTCAACTGATTTACTTCTTCTTCTGCTTGACCACTGTCTGGGTCTGCTCACCGAGGCCTTCGATGCCCAGCGTGATGGTCTCGCCACCCTTGAGGAAGCGCGGCTTCGGCTTCATGCCCATGCCGACGCCCGGCGGGGTGCCGGTGGTGATGACGTCGCCGGCCTCGAGCAGCATGAACTGGCTGAGGTAGCTGACCAGGTGGGCGACGCCGAAGATCATCGTCGACGTGTTGCCGGTCTGCATGCGGCGACCGTTGACGTCGAGGAACATGTCGACGTTCTGGATGTCCTTGATCTCGTCGCGGGTCACCAACCACGGCCCGAGCGGACCGAAGGTCGGGCAGCCCTTGCCCTTGGTCCACTGACCACCGCGCTCGATCTGGTATTCGCGCTCCGACACGTCATGGCAGACGGCGTAGCCGGCGACATGCGACAGCGCCTTCTTCTCGTCGATGTAGCTGCCGCCCTTGCCGATGATGACGGCGAGTTCGACTTCCCAGTCGGTCTTCTTCGAGCCCCTGGGCAGGAGCACGTCGTCATTCGGGCCGACAATGCAGCTCGGCGCCTTGTTGAAGACGATTGGCTCGGCCGGGATCGGCGAGTTGGTTTCCTTGGCGTGGTCGATGTAGTTCAGGCCGATGGCGATGAAATTGCGAACGCCGTTGACGCAGGGACCGATGCGGGTCCGCGGCGAGACCTTCGGCAGGCTGTCGATCTTCGCCTTCTTGACCTTGGCGATGGCGCCTGCGGCCAGCGTCGCAGGGGTGATGTCGTCGATGACGCCGGACAGGTCACGGATGACGCCGTCCTTGTCGAGGATGCCGGGCTTCTCGCGACCCTTGGGTCCGTAGCGGAGCAACTTCATGGCTTGTTCTCTTCTCCTTGAGGATTGTCGAGTTCAGGTGTCTGTCACGATGACGTCGTCGTCAGCGCGAATACTCCGGCCGGCGCTGGCGCCAGGCGAGGGGAGTCAGCAAGAGGGGCGTCTACGCTCGCCGCGCGCGCGAGATTCCATACAGCCTCGCCGGCCCGCGGCGTGACGCGCGAACCAAAAGCCTTGCGGCCCGATTTCCGGAGATGCAAGTTCCGCCCCTCGTTTGTGACGGAACTACCCCGTTCCTGTCGGCGGCTCAAGGTGTTCCCGGCTTATTTCAGCCGAAGCCCTCTCGGGAAGACGACTCAGAGCGATTGAAAAGGTCAGTACTATTGACCGATAATGAGCGACCATGACCCCAGACACGCTCCTGCCGCTTCTCGGTTTCGTCGTCGCCTTCACCGCGACGCCGGGCCCGAACAATCTGATGGTGCTGGTCTCCGGCGCGAACTGGGGGCTGAAGCGGACCGTGCCGCATATCGTCGGAATCGCGCTCGGCTTTCCGCTGATGATCATCGCGGTCGGCCTCGGTCTCGGCCAGGTGTTCGAGGCCTATCCGCTGGTGCATGACGTGCTCAAGTACATTGCCTTCGCCTATCTGCTGTTTCTCGCCTGGCGCATCGCGCAGGCGGGGAAGCCGCAGACGACGTCGGTGCGATCGCGCCCGCTCAACCTGTTCGAGGCGATGGCCTTCCAGTGGGTCAACCCGAAGGCCTGGGCGCTGGTGCTTGGCGCGACGGCGCTGTTCACCACGCCGGGCGGCGACCCGGTGGTCGAGATCGGCGTCATGGCCCTGATGTTCGGTCTCGTCTGCCTGCCGAACGGAATCGTATGGGCGCTCTTCGGCAAGGCGATCGCCCGGTTTCTCTCCGACGACCGGCGACGGCGCATCTTCAACGTGAGCATGGCGGTGCTGCTGGTCGCCTCGGTTCTGCCAGCCCTGTTCTGACGTAATTTCGTCGTTGTCCGGGCGATTAAGTCCGACAGAACCTCGACGACACCCACCCCCGCTGTACATAAGATGGGGTGGCAAGGCCGCACCGTCGCAGGCGAAGGGGGCAGGCATGACAGACGCACCGACCATCGATCCGCGTGATCCCGAAGAGGGTGCCAGGCTCTTCGATCCCGATGAGCCGTGGGTGTCGCTGCGCGAGGCGCTGGAGGCGGACGATCCGCAACGCCTCGCCGCGATCTTCGAGGAACTCAGTCTCAGCGACGGCCTGAGGGCGCTGCTGCAGCTCGAGGCCGAGGAGCGGACCAGCGTGCTTGCGGCCCTGCCGCCGGAACTTGCCGCCGAGCTGATCACCGAGGCGCCGAACGAACAGGCGGTCGATCTCGTCGAGCACATGGAGGCGGGGGATGCCGCCGACATCATCGAGGAGCTGGATTCCGACATCCAGGCCGATGTCGTCGGTGAACTCGACAAGGATGACGCCGACGCGATCCTGGCCGAGATGGAGCCGGAGGAGGCAGCGGAGGTCCTGCGCCTCGCCGAGTATGACGACGACACCGCCGGCGGCCTGATGATCGGCGAGACCTTCTCCTTCCCGAACACCGATACGGTTGGCGCGGTCATCCGCCGGCTGACCAGCGAGGACGAGGACTTCGAGCGCTATCGCGGCCAGCATCCGTACATCATCGACGAGGAAGGGCGGCTGATCGGCGTCGTTTCGCTGCGCAACCTCCTCACCGCCAAGCGTTCGACCGCCTTGCCCGACATCATGGTCGTGCCGATGTCGGTGACGACCGACACGCCTCTCGAGGACATTCAGGACCTGCTCGACGAGCATGAGTTTCTCGGCCTGCCGGTTATCGACAGCGAGGGGAAGCTGGTCGGCACCGTTTCACGCTCCGCGATCTCCGACGCCTTGCTCGAACGGTCCGAGAGCGAGAGCCTGAGGCGGCAGGGCGTCTTCGGCGACGAATTGCGGTCGATGCCGCTGATCCTGCGCTCGCGGCGGCGGTTGGCCTGGCTCAGCGCCAACATCATCCTCAACGTCATCGCCGCCAGCGTCATCTCCGTCTACGAGGAGACGATCGCCGCGGTCATCGCCATCGCGATCTTCCTGCCGATGGTTTCGGACATGAGCGGCTGCTCGGGCAACCAGTCGGTCGCGGTGTCGCTGCGCGAACTGGCGCTTGGCCTGACCAAGCCGGTCGACGTCTTCCGGGTGTGGGCCAAGGAGGTCTCGGTCGGCGTCATCAACGGGGTCGTCCTCGGCATCCTGATCGGCATCGTCGCATGGATCTGGAAGGGTAATGCCTTCCTCGGGCTGGTGATCGGGCTGGCGCTGGCGATCAACACGGTGATCGCCGTCTCGATCGGCGGCGTGGTGCCGCTCTTGCTCAAGCGCTTCAACCAGGATCCGGCGGTCGCCTCCGGACCGTTGCTGACGACGATCACCGACGTTGCCGGCTTCTTCCTCGTCCTCAGCCTCGCGACGCTGATGATGCCGCTGCTGGTCTAGCCGGACGTTGCATCGTTCGGTTCCGCGTGGTGCTATCCGGCCCAGGATGGGAACGGTGGAGACGAGCGATGCGGAAACTGGTGTTGATGTCCCTGGTCGGCCTTGCGGCGGTTGTCGGCCTGACGACGGCCCGAGCCGACGACGCGGCGACGGTTGCGGCGGTCAACGCCTCGTCCAATGCGCTGGACGCGGCGTTCGGAGCGCGCGACATCGCGGCGATCCGCGCGCTGATGACCCCCGACCACATCTCGGTGACGCCCTATTACGACGGACCGCAGACCGTCGACGACCAGATCGCGTCGCTCGACGAACTCTCCTATGGGGGAACGATCATCGGGGAACCGTCGGTCGCGTTCCTGTCGCCGGACGTGGCGTTGCGGACCTTCGCCATCGACCTCAAGGGCAGCTTCAAGGGCGAACCGTTGCCGGCCCACGCCTTCGTCAACGAGACGCTGGTCAGGCGCGACGGGAAGTGGATCGAGGCCTTCTTCCAGATCACGACGCTGAAGCCGTAGGCGGCCGGGTCGGCGCTCAAGGTTAACGTCAGGCCATCGCGGCGACGGCGGTTTCGTCGCCGTCCGGTCAGCGTCGCGTCACAGAACTGTCTTTCGAATCAGCTACATGCGGGGCAGCGCAGACAGAAGCGGAGCGCTTCGCGATGCTTGCCCCGACCGCCCCCCGGCACTTCCGGACCCTGTTCCTTTCCGATGTGCATCTCGGCTGCAGGGGATGCCAGGCCCCGTTGCTTCTCGATTTCCTCCGCTACCACGATGCCGAGACGGTCTATCTCGTCGGCGACATCGTCGACGGCTGGCGGCTGAAGCGCGGATGGTACTGGCCGCAGACCCATAACGACGTGGTCCAGAAGCTCCTGCGGAAAGGCCGCAAGGGCTCGCGCATGATCTACATCCCGGGCAATCATGACGACTTCCTCCGCGATTACGTCGGCACCCATTTCGGAGGCGTCGAGGTTATGGACCGGGCGCTGCACGAGACGGCGGACGGGCGGAAGCTGCTGGTCATCCACGGCGACGACTTCGACGTCGTGGTCCGGCATGCCAGGTGGCTCGCGCATCTCGGCGCCGGCGCCTACTCGACCGTGCTTGCCCTCAACACCGGCTTCAACCGCATGCGCCGCCGCCTTGGCCTCGGCTACTGGTCGCTGTCGGCCTGGCTCAAGCTTCGGGTCAAGAACGCGGTGAACTACATCGGCGCCTTCGAGGACGCGCTGGC
The DNA here is from genome assembly GCF_900104485.1 of Bauldia litoralis. Classification (GTDB taxonomy): domain Bacteria; phylum Pseudomonadota; class Alphaproteobacteria; order Rhizobiales; family Kaistiaceae; genus Bauldia; species Bauldia litoralis. The sequence continues at coordinate 263,071 of NZ_FMXQ01000006.1, forward strand.
CAAGGAAGCCAGGCGGGTGGGGGCGGACGGTGTGGTCTGCGGCCACATCCATCACGCCCGGATCGACGACAGCGACGGGTTCCAGTACGTCAACACCGGCGACTGGGTCGAAAGCTGCACGGCGGTGGCCGAGCACCACGACGGCCGGCTGGAGATCATCTACTGGACCGAGATCCGGGCCTCGGCCGACGAGATCGAAGAGGCCGGCGCCGGCACCGATGAAGACCGCATCATGGTCGAGGCGGCGGAGTGAAACTCCTTATCGCCACCGACGCGTGGCGGCCGCAGGTGAACGGTGTCGTCCGGACCCTTGAGCGGGTGAGCGAGGAACTGGGGCGGGCAGGCGTCGCGGTGACGATGCTGACGCCGGCCGATTTCCGCACCATGCCGATGCCGACCTATCCGGAGATCCGATTGGCTCTGGCGCTGCCCGGGACGATCGCCAAAAAGGCCGCGGCGATGGCGCCGGACGGGGTGCATATCGCGACCGAGGGGCCGATCGGCTATGCCATCCGTCGCTGGTGCCTGGCGACGGCGCGGCCGTTCACGACCTCCTTCCACACCCGCTTTCCGGAATATCTCGCGGCCCGGCTGCCGGTTCCGCCCAAGGCCAGCTACGCGGTGCTGCGGCGGTTCCACAATGCGGGACGCGGCTGCATGGTGGCGACCCGGACGCTGGAAACCGAGCTTGCCGAGCGCGGCTTCACCAATCTCCTGCCGTGGTCGCGGGGCGTCGACGCCGAACTCTTCCGTCCGCGCCCGGACCTTCGCACGACCGACCGGCAACGACCGGTCTTTCTCTTTGTCGGCCGGGTCGCGGTCGAGAAGAATATCCGCGCCTTTCTTGAACTCGACCTGCCCGGCATCAAGCGGGTGGTCGGCGACGGGCCGGCGATGAGCGAATTGCGGACCGCGTTTCCCGATGCCGAATTCGCCGGCACCCTGACCGGCGAAGCGCTGGCCCAGGCCTATGCCGATGCCGATGTCTTCGTCTTCCCGAGCCGCACCGACACCTATGGAATCGTCCTGCTCGAAGCCCTTGCCTCCGGTCTGCCGGTTGCGGCGTTTCCGGTGCCCGGTCCGGCCGACGTGATCGGCGACTCGAACGTCGGCGTTCTCGACGAGGATCTCGGCAAGGCGGCGGTCGCGGCCCTGGCGATCTCGCGGGACGACTGCCGGGCCTTCGCCCTTCGCCATAGCTGGGCGGCCTGCGCGCGCCAGTTCCTCGACAATGTCGTGACGGCGCAGGACCTCGGTCGCGATTTCGTGCCTCTTGCCGAGGCCGCGGCCCACTGATATCCGGCGGGCATGTCCGAGCCGGCCCTGCCTTCCATCCATGATATTCATCGCGCGCGAGACCGCATCGCCGGCCATGCCGTGCAGACGCCGCTGCTGGTCAACCCTATCCTCGACGCGCGGCTCGGTGGCCGGATCCTGCTCAAATGCGAGACGCTGCAGCGGACCGGCTCGTTCAAGTTTCGCGGCGCCTGCAATGCGGTTTCGGCGCTGGGCGAAGCAGGGCGGGCGAGGGGCGTCGTTGCGGCTTCCTCGGGAAACCATGCGCAAGGGGTTGCCGAGGCCGCCCGGCTTTTCGGCGTCGCCGCGACGATCGTGATGCCGTCGGACGCGCCCGCCATCAAGCTGGAGCGCACCCGGCGAAGCGGCGCGACGGTCGTCACCTATGACCGGGTCAGCGGCGACCGCGATGCGGTGGCCAGGGAGATTGTCGAGCGGACCGGCGGCGCCCTGATCCACCCGTTCAACAACGCCGATGTCATCGCCGGCCAGGGGACGGTCGGCCTGGAAATCGTCGATGAAGCCAGGGCGAGGGGACTGGCGCCGGATGCGGTGGTGGTGCCGTGCAGCGGCGGCGGCCTGTCGGCCGGCGTCGGCCTTGCGGTTCGCGACGGTTTCCCCGACTGCGGCCTTGTCCTTGTCGAGCCGCGGGACTTCGACGACTACGGTCGCTCGCTCCGCGACGGACGGATCGTTGCCAATGCGTCGACCTCCGGTTCGATCTGCGATGCTCTGATGGCGCCGGCGCCGGGCTCGATCAGCTTCGCGCTCAACCGCGACAACGTGGCGGCAGCGGTGACCGTGGACGATGACGACGTGCTTTCGGCGATCGCATTTGCCTTCCGCGAACTGAAGCTGGTGGTCGAGCCGGGCGGGGCCGTCGCGCTTGCCGCGCTGCTATCCGGCAAGGTCGACTGCCGCGACCGGACGGTCGTCGCGGTGCTGTCCGGCGGCAACATCGACGAAGCGATCCTGGCCCGGGCGCTAGCCACAGGTTGAAGCCGGCTCGCCATGCACCGTGTTTGCGGTTAGCATCGCGCTTCCGGGCCGGGCTGTCCTCCTGGCGCTCTCCATCGCGATCTTGAGACCCATGACCGTCGATCCGGCCTTTCCCGCCGCGCCGTCGCATTTTGCCCTGCGGATGTCGGCCTTCTTCGGCGGCTTCTTCCTGATCAGCGGCGTCTCCCTGCCGTGGTTCCCCGTCTGGCTCCAGGGGCGGGGGCTGACCGACGTCGAAATCGCCAGCGTCCTCGCCATTCCAATGGCCTTTCGCGTGCTGATGGCGCCGGTCGGTGGCTTCATCGCCGACCGGACGCCCAGCCGCCGCTTCGCCATCCGGCTGTTCCTTGTCCCGGCCGGACTCGTCTTCCTGACCGCCTGGACGGCATCCACCTATTGGCCGCTGCTGTTGCTCACCGGCGCGGCCTTCACGCTCATGCAGATGGCGATGCCGGCCGGGGAAGCCCTGGCGCTCACCGGCGCTCGCCGCTTCGGCGTCGACTACGGGCGGATGCGGCTCTGGGGATCGGTGGCTTTCGCCGCCGCCAATGTCGGTAGCGGCGCGATGCTCGGCCTGCTGCCGATCGAGGCGATCTTCTGGTTCATCTTCGCCGCTTTCGTCATTGCCGCGATGGCCGGCTTCGTCCTGCCCAGGACTCCGAAGGCCGTGCGCGCGATCGACGATGCGTCACGCCCCGAGGAAAGACCGGCATGGAAGGTCCTCGGGCATCCGAATGTCATGGCAGTCGTGCTTGCCAGCGGGCTGATCCTTGGAAGCCACGCCGCCTTCTACAGTTTCGGCAGCATCTACTGGCAGTCGCTCGGCTTCAGCCCGGTCGAGATCGGTGGATTCTGGGCCGTCAGCATCGCCTGCGAGGTTCTGCTTTTCGCGTGGTCCGGGGCGCTGATCAGGCGGATCGGTCCCTATGCGATGCTCACCATCGGCGCCCTCGCTGCGATCCTGCGCTGGACGCTGCTTCCCTTGGACCTCGGCGGCGCCGGCTTCCTGGCGCTGCAAAGTCTCCACGCCCTGTCTTTTGCCGCGGTCTTCGTCGGCACCCAGTTCATCATCGTCCGGGCCGTGCCGGAGGAAATGGCAGGGTCGGCGCAGAGCATCATCGTGCTGGTCGGCGGGTTGATCATGGCCGGCATGGTCGCGTTGTCCGGGCCGCTTTATGCGGCGTTCGGCCCGGACTCCTTCCGCATCATGATCGTGCTGCCGGTGGTGGCGCTCGGCGTGCTGGGGCTTCAGCGCGGGGTCTACCGCGAGCGCGCCTGAGACCTAGCCCCAGAGCTCCGGCTCGGGCGGTGAAACCTGGCTGCCGCGATAGACCAGCCCGGGTTGCCGGTCGCCGGCAAGCAGCAACGGACCGTCGAGATCGACGAAATCCGCCGTCTGGGCGAGCAGCATCGCCGGCGCCATGGCCAGCGACGTGGACACCATGCAGCCGACCATCACCGAGAAACCGAGGTCCCGTGCGGCCTGGGCGGTCGCCAGCGCCTCGGTCAGCCCACCGGTCTTGTCGAGCTTGACGTTGACCGCGTCGTATCGGTTGCGAAGCCCCTTGAGATCGGCGGCGACATGCAGGCTTTCGTCGGCGCAGACCGGGACGGGCCGCTCGACGGTGGCCAGCAGGTCGTCGGCACCGGCCGGCAGCGGTTGCTCGATCAGCACCACTCCGGCGGCGGCGCAGGCCCGCATGTTGGCGGCGAGGGTATCGGCCGACCAGCCTTCGTTGGCGTCGACGATCAGCCGGGCGCCCGGCGCGGCCTCGCGGACGGCCGCCAGCCGTTCCGCATCGCCGTCGGCGCCGAGCTTGATCTTCAGCAGCGGGCGGTCGCGGGCCTTGTCGGCTGCCTCGGCCATGCTTTCCGGCGAGCCGAGGCTGAGCGTGAAGGCGGTCTCGACGGCGCGTGGCGCGGCAAGCCCGGCGGTGACCCATGCCGGCTGGCCCGAAAGCTTGGCCTCGAGATCCCACAGGGCGCAGTCGATGGCATTCCGCGCGGCGCCGGCCGGCATCAAGGCCTGCAGCCGGGTGCGGTCGACTCCGTTGGCCACGTCGCCAGCCATCGCCTGAATCGCGCCGGCCACGTCCTCGGTGGTTTCCCCATAGCGGGGGTAGGGGACCGATTCGCCGCGGCCAACCGCCGCTCCGTCGCGAATCACCGCGACGACGACGATTGCCTCGGTGCGCGCGCCCCTGGAAATGGCAAACCGCCCGGCAATCGGCCAGTTCTCTACGAAAACCTCAAGGGATCTTTGCATTTGTGGGCGATCGTCGGCTTGCCGCGCCTTGGCTTCACAGGCACACTCCGCCCCGGACAGTAGGGGCCGGGCGCGGAAGCCTCAAGCAGGTCGCGCCGGGTATCGAAAACGCGGCTTCATGGCGGAATTTCAAACGGTTACCCAGGCGACCCTCGATCGCGGCGCGGTCGGCAACGTGACGCGGGTCTCGGCCGGCGGAATGTGGCTGATCAGCACGGTTTCGCGGATCGAGCCACGCATTCCCCAGGTGATCGGCGACACGGGGGGCCGGGTCATCCTCGACCTGTCCGGCATCGAACGGATCGACACGGCCGGCGCGTGGCTGATCACCCGCATCCAGGGTGACCTGGAGGCGGTAGCCGATTCGGTCGAGCTCGAGGGCGTGTCGGACCCCGCCCGCCGGCTGCTGGCGGCCGTCGAGCGGGCCAAGGACATCACCGTCGAGACGCCGAAACGGCGCTCGATGTTTATTCTCCTCCTCGAGCAGACCGGCCGATCGACGGTCAATGCCGGTCATGACCTGACGCAGGGAATGGCGATCCTCGGCGGGGTGATCGGCGGGCTGCTCCGCGGTTTCGCGCGACCGTCGCGGTTCCGCTTCACCTCCATCGTCTATCATCTCGATCGCGCCGGCCTGCAGGCGGTACCGATCGTCGCGCTGATTTCCTTCCTGATCGGCGGGATCATCGCCCAGCAGGGCGTCTTCCAGCTCCGCTTCTTCGGCGCCGAGGACTTCGTCGTCGACCTTGTCGGCATTCTTGTCCTGCGGGAACTCGGCGTGCTGCTCACCGCGATCCTGCTTGCCGGCCGCTCCGGCAGCGCCTTCACGGCCGAAATCGGCTCGATGAAGATGCGCGAGGAACTCGACGCTCTCAAGGTCATCGGCCTCGACCCGGTCGAGGTGCTGATCATGCCGCGTCTGGTCGCGCTGATCATCGCGCTGCCGCTGCTCACCTTCGTTTCCGACATCTGCGGCCTGATCGGCGGCGCCTTCGTCACCTTCATCTACGGCGACATGGCGTTCGAGCGGTTCGTCCTGTTGCTGCGCGACGCGATCGACATGAGCACCCTGATGGTCGGCATCATCAAGGCGCCGTTCATGGGGCTGATCGTCGGGCTGATCGCGGCCAACGAAGGCCTGAATGTCGAGGGCAGCGCCGAGTCGCTGGGCCGCCGCACCACCTCCTCGGTGGTCAAGGCGATCTTCATGGTCATCGTCGCGGACGGCATTTTCGCCATCTTTTTCGCGGCAATCGACTATTGAGCATGAATACGAACGGCACCAATGGCGGAACGAACGGAGCGGGCGCCCGTGGCGACGTGGTCATCCGCGTCCGCGGCCTGACCGCCGGTTTCGAGGACACGACGGTCCTGGAGAATCTCGACCTCGACAGCTATCGCGGCGAGGTTCTCGGCGTCGTGGGTGCCTCCGGCACCGGCAAGACCGTGCTCCTGCGCACGATCCTCGGGCTGATCCCCAAGCGGGCCGGCACCATCGAGATTCTCGGCGTCGACCTCGAAACGGCCGATGCGGATGCCCGCGAGGCGATCGACCAGCGGCTCGGCGTGCTTTTCCAGCAGGGTGCGCTGTTTTCGTCGCTGAACGTGCTCCAGAACGTCCAGGTGCCGATGCGCGAGCATCTCAAGCTGTCGGCGCGGATGATGGACGAACTCGCCCGCCTCAAGATCGAGATGGTCGGCCTGCCGCCGGACGCGGCGACAAAGTTCCCGTCGGAACTCTCCGGCGGCATGACCAAGCGCGCCGGGCTGGCCCGGGCGCTGGCGCTCGACCCGGACATCGTCTTCCTCGACGAGCCGACCTCGGGCCTCGACCCGATCGGCGCCGCCGACTTCGACGAACTGATCGGCACCCTCAGCGAGAGTTTGGGGCTGACGGTCTTTATGGTAACGCACGACCTCGATAGCCTGCATACGGCCTGCAACCGAATCGCCGTGCTGGCGGACAAGCGCGTCCTTATCGAAGGCGCATTCTCGGATATGCTGGAATTCGACCATCCGTGGGTGCGCAGCTACTTCCGCGGCACCAGGGCGCGCGGGATAACGGCCTAGAGCGAGACCGGATGGAGACACGGGCAAGATACGCGGTCATCGGCGCTTTCACCCTTCTGGTGATCGTGATGGCGTTCGGCTTCGTCTACTGGCTTAAACGCCTGGACGAGACCGGCATCCGCACGACCGTGTATTTCGAGTTCCAGGGGACGGTCGGTGGCCTGGCGCCGGGCAGCGCGGTCTATTTCGCCGGCATCAAGGTCGGCAACGTCGCGACCCTCGCCTTCAACGAGCAGGATCCGAACGTGGTCATGGTCACCGCGGACGTACGTGAGGACACGCCGATCAAGGTCGATTCGCGGGCCGAGGTCGGCTCCAACCTCCTGACCGGCGTCGCCTATATCGAGATGTCGGGCGGCAGCCCCGGCGCCGAAAGCCTGTTCGCGGCGACGCCGCCCAAGATTATCGGCAGCCGGTCGGCGATCAGCGACGTCATCGGCTCGGCCAGCGCGACGATCGTCAAGATCGAGGGGATCGTCAGCCGCATCGACGAATTTCTCCAGAAGAACGAGGAAGCGGTTACCCAGACGGCCGCGAATGTCGAGAAGTTCACCGGCGCGCTGGCCAGCAACACCGACGGCGTCCAGGGCTTCCTCGCCAACGTATCCAAGATGTCGGATACCGTTTCCCAGCTTTCCAACCGCCTGGTCTCGGTCGTCGACAAGGCCGACAGGATCATTGGCGCCGTCGATCCGGATCGCGTCGCGTCGGTGGTCCAGAATGCCGACAGGCTGGTCGCCGGCATTGCGGATTCCACGACCGATATCAAGGACATCACCGGTTCGGCGAAGGAGATCGTCAAGGATGTCGGCGCGTTCTCCAAGGGGCTGAACACGACGCTCGCAGACGTCCAGAACGTCGTCGACGGGATCAATCGCGACAAGGTCGCGGCCGCCGTGGACAATATCAGCGCCTTCACCGATACCCTCAAGACGGCCGGACCGGACGTCGATGGCCTGATCGCCGATGCCAAGTCGGCGGTGGCGAGCGCCAAGGAGGTCGCGGCGAATGCCAGCACCTTCACGACCAACCTGAACGCCCGCAACGACGACTTGAACGAGATCATCGCCAACGCCAAGGACCTGTCCGAGCGGCTCAAGGGGACATCCGAGAAGCTCGATACGGTGCTCGTCAAGGCGAACGACTTCCTCGGCGGCTCGGGCGACGAGGGCAAGAACTTCTTTGCCGAGGCGACCGCGGCGGCCAAGTCGATCAGCCAGATCGCCGCCAAGTTCGATGCGCAGGCGGGGACGATCTTTGGCGGCGTCGCGGAATTCTCCGATCGCGGCCTGAAGGATATCTCTTCGCTCATCAAGGAATTGCGCGCTTCGGTCACCCGGATCGACCGGGCCGTTTCGGATTTCTCGAGCAATCCGGGCGGCGCGGTCTTCGGTGGCAATTCTGGTGTGCGCGAGTACAATCGTCGGTGAGGGGCGGGCGTGACACGGTGCGTTTGAGGGGGCCTGGTTGATACGACAGGAACGGTCCAAGAGGTGGTCGCAGCGACTGCCGCCTTTGGCGTTGGTGCTGCTGATGACTGGCTGCAGCCTGTTTCGCGGGCCGCCGCCGGAGACGTTCGAGCTCGTCGGGCCGAGTTCGGTGCCGACGACGTCGGGGACGGCTGCCCAGATCCTGATTCCAGAGCCGAGCGCGCTGAAGACCCTCGACAGCGAGCGGATCGTCGTCGCGACGGGGCCCCGGCTTTCCTATTATCCCGATGCCCAGTGGCCGGACCGGATGCCGAAGGTCTACCAGGCCAAGGCCATCGAGGCGTTCGAGAAGTCGAAGAAGGCGAAAGCCGTGGGACGGCCCGGCGAGGGCCTCAGCATCGACTATCAGCTGCTCACCAACATCCGCTCCTTTGAATACCGCACGGATGGCGCCGGGGGCGGCTTTGCCCATATCGAAGTGACGGCGAAGATCATGGACGACCGCAATGGCCGGATCGTCGCGGTGCGGACGCTGACCGGCGACGCCGCGGTTCACGAAGATTCTGCCGAAGGGGTGGTGGCCGGCGTCGATGCCGCCCTGTCCCAGGTGCTCATCGAACTGGTCCGCTGGACGCTCGGCGTTATCTGACCGCTTGCGGGTCATAGACGGCCCGGCGCGAAGCGGGCTGCCATTCACCAGAGACGCAAGGAAAAAGGGCGCCCCGCTGCCGCGGGAGGCCCTTTCCTGTTTGTGGCGGTGGCTCGGCTGACGAGCGTCAGTCGAAGCGGCCGCTGGCATGGGCAAGCATCGTGTAGACCTTGCCGGTATCCGAGATCAGGTAGCTCTTGTTCGCGTTCTTGTCGTTCTTGTTCTTGCGGGCGACCTCCGCCAGCAGCTTCTCGAAGTCCGAGACATAGCGGTCGACCGCCGTGCGGAACTTCTCGTCGCGCTGATACTTCTTGCGGATCTCGTCGAAGGTCTGCTGGCCCTGCAAGGTGTAGAGCCGGCGGGTGAACAGGTTCTGCTCGCCGCGACCGTGGCGCGCCCACAATTCGACGGACGCGTCGTGGTCGATTGCCCGGGCAATATCGACCGACAGGGCATTGAGCGGCTGGTCGGCCTCGACATTGGTCCCGTTGCCATTGACTCCCGGCGCGGCGGGCGTCGGTGCCGGATCGGGGCTGCCGCCTTCCTCGTCGCGTGAGGCGCGGCGGAGGAGGTCGGACACCCAGCCGCCTTCGGCCCGGGCCTCATCCTGTGCCGGTTCCGGGGCTGCTCCCGTCGGAGGAGCGGGCGGCGTTGCTGGCTGGCGAATCGGGGCCGGGCGCGGCTGCTGCGCCTGGGGTGCGGGTTGCACCGGCGGCGTCGCGGGGCGGGATACCTCCGCATGGCCATTGCCGTTCCCGTTGCCGACATGACGCGCCTGCGGGGCGGGGGGAGCGGCCGGAGGCGGGGCGGAACGCGCCGGGGCGCCACCCGCCGAGGCCGCGACGGCCGCCGCGGGCATCTCGATCTGATGGATCGGCGTAGCGCGCGCCTCGCCCAGCGACGGGCTGTAGACATCGAGCGTCTTGCCGTGGCGGGCGATGATGTCGGAGAGCTCCGACAGCGCCTTGATCTGGTCGCCAACCACCCGACGCATCGCCTCGGCGCTTTCGCGGGTTTCCTCCGGCATCTCGAGGACGCCGCGCTTCAGTTCCGCGCGGGTCTGGTCGAGATCGCGCTGGACCTCCTGCATGGCGCCGCGCATCTCCTTGGTCGCCTCCCCGAAGTTCTTGGCGGCCAACGTCACCGATCCGCTGATCTCCTCGATCAGGGCGGCATTGGCCATACGGATCGCCTCGGTCGCCTTGAGGCCCTCGGCGCTCGCCGTGCGGGACATGTTCTCGAAGTTGTCGATCACGCCCTTGGTCGCGCTCGAGGTGTTCTCGGTCAGCATGCGGCTGACCGCGGTTGCCCGTTCCTCGGCGGTTTTCAGCGTCTCGGCGATGATGCGGGTGAAGGACCGCATGATGCCGTCGAGTTCCTCGCTGCGGGCGCGCAGGCCCGAGGCGAGATTCTCGAGCGCCGGGCGCCGTTCCTCGACCGTGGTCTCGATCTGGCGATTGACCTCGGTGAGATGACGGGTGGCCTCGGTCAGCGACTGGCTCTGGACCTCGAAGCGCTTCACGACCGAAGCGACACCCTCGAGGATATTGTGCGAGACGCCGCCCAATTTCTCGACCTGGCTGCCAAGTTCGCCGGTCGAAAGCTGGGTGGTCTCGACGGCATGCTCGATCGACTTGGCGAATTCGGCCGACCGGGTGGCAAGCGTCGTCTCGATCTTGGCGAGGTTCTGCTCGGTGCCCGACAGGAGGCCGGTGAGGGTCTCGTTCGACCGGGAGAGGCTGTCGACGATGTCGGAGACGTCGCTGCGCAGCTTCTCGTTTGTGTCGGTGAACGTCTTGGCGACCCGCTCTCCGCTCTCGATGAGGGTGCGCGCCGCCTGATCGCTGCGGCTGACCACCATCTCGACGATGTCGTTGCCACGCTCGTCGAGGGTGCGCAGCAGCACATTGCCGCGACCGTCCAGCAGGGCGGCGAGTTCACCGCTGCGCGCGCCGAGCACGTCGTTGAATTCGCGGGTGCGAACCTCGATCGCCTCGGTGACGTTGGTCGCCCGTTCGCCGAGCGTCGCCTCGATCTCGTTGACCGCGCGTCCGACGACCGTGGATGCCTCGGAGGCCGAAGCCCGCAGCGCCTGGGCTGCATCGCCGGATTCCGCGATGAGCTGCTGGGTGACTTCGCTGATCGTCCGCCGCACTTCCTCCGCCACCTGATCGGACTTGGAGGCGAGGGCGGCCGAGATGGCATCGGCCCGTTCGGACATGACCTCGGCGAGTTCATTGGTGCGGGCAGCGAGCTGGCCGGTGACTTCGATCAGCCGGCCGTCGATGAGCGCCGCGAACTCCGTCTGGCCGCCGGTGAAGGTCTCGGCGATTTCCCGGGTCCGCTCGATCAGGGTCTGGTTGATCTGGCGGGACCGGTGATCGAGAGCCTCCGAGATGCGGTGCGAGCTGCTCTCCAGCGATTCCGACACGGTATCGATCTTGCCGCGAAGCGTATCGCCGAAATCGGCGAGGCGGGATGCCAGCGCCGTCTCCATCGACTGGGCCTGGGCGCCAATCGATGTGATCAGGGCAGGACCCTGTTCGCCGATCAGCGTGTTGATCCGCTCGAAGCGCTGATCAAGGCCATCGCCGAGTTCGCGGCTGTGGACCGTGATGACCTCATCGAACCGGTTTCCGGATTCGATGATCTTGTCGAAGATCGTCGTGCCGCGTGACTCGATCGCGTCGGCAACTTCATTGCCGGAGTTGATGATCTTGTCGAAGACCGTATTGCCGCGGCCCTCGATGGCATTGGCGACCTCGGTGCCCGAATTGATGATCTTCTCGTAGATCGAATTGCCGCGACCCTCGATGAGATCGGCGAGCTCGGTACCGGAGCTGGCGATCTTTTCGAAGATCGTGTTGCCACGGCCCTCGATGGCGTCGGCGACTTCGGTACCCGAGTTGATGATCTTCTCGTGGATGGAGACGCCGCGCGATTCGATGGCGTTGGCGACGTCGCGTCCGGAGGACAGGATCTTCTGGTGGATGGAGACGCCACGCGACTCGATGGCGTCGCCGACATGCTGCGTCGCCTCGACGATCGAGTCGTAGATCGCGGTGCCGCGACCTTCGATGGTCTCGGCGATCTCGCGGCTGGAGGAGAGGATCCGTTCGTGGATCGAGGCGCCGCGGCCTTCGATCTCGTTGGCGATCTGGCCACCGGATTCGACGATGCGCTGGTGCAGCGTATTGCCCTGCTCGGTGATGCGATCGGCGATCCGGGTGCCGGATTCGACGATCCGCTCGTGGATCGCACCCGCCCGCGAAGCGACGGTCTCGGCGATTTCGTTGCCGGACGCGATGATCGTCTCGTTGATCTTCATGCCACGGACGGCGATCGCCTTGGCAACCTCGCCACCGACGGAAGCCAGGCGCTGGGTAAGCTCCGCGCTGCGCTCATCGAAGGTCTCGTAGACCGCGGTCGAAGCCGAATCGATGGTCTCGCGGAGGGCGTTGGTGCGGCCCTCGATGAGGTTGGCCATCGCTTCGCCGGTCGAGGCGAGCCGGTCGTTGAGCTCGGTGCCGTTGACCGAGATCGCTTCGAAGATGCGATCGCCGGTGTTGGACAGCCGATCGGCGAGTTCGCCACCGCGAATGGTGATGGTCTCGGCAATGCGGGTTCCGGTGTCGTCCAGCTTGTCGTTGATCTCCTGGCCGCGAAGGGCGAGGTCGACGAGCAGCGAATCCGAGTTGCTCTTGAGCGCTTCATTGACTTCCGACACGTGGGTCGAAATCGTCTCGGCGGCCAGGTTGCCGGTCTCGGAGATCGAGCGGGTGATCTCCTCGGTGCGGCGGTCGAAGCTCTCGACGAGCTCGGTACCGACGCGGGCGAGAGTGTCGTTCACCTCGGCGCCGCGCTCGGCGATGGTGTCGGACACGGCGCGGCCGGTGGTCTCCAGGGTGTCGTTGATGTCGGCGCTGCGCGTCAGCAGGGCCTCGGTCACCTCGCCGCCGGTCGCGGCAAGGGACTCGGCGACGTCACTGACCGTCTCGGCCAGGCGGCTGACGAGATCTTCGCCGCGGCTGGCCAGCTGGTCGACCATGGTCTCGCCGGCGGAGGACAGGGCGCCGGTGATGTGATCGCCGCGCTCCGTCAGGGCGACGGTGATGCGGTTGCCGGCATGGGTGACGTTCTCCGCGATCGATTCGCTTGCCAGGCGCAGGTCCTTCGACAGCGACTCCTGGGCGCTGACGATTGACGTGCGGACGCGCTCCGAGTTGATGACGATCGCTTCACGCTGGCCGGCGAGATCGTCGATCAGCGAGCGCATCCGGGTCTCGTTGTCCGAATAGGACCTCTCAAGCGCCGAGACTTCGTTGTGAACGAGCAGTTCGAGCTCGCTCGCCCGGGCGAGGGCGCGTTCGATGCCGTCGCCGACAGCGGCGACTTCGCGCCGGATCGCCTGGCTGACGCTGACAACGGCGTCGGTGGCGATGTTCTCCGGCTCGGAAAGGCGAATGGCCACGTCGGAAATCTGACGGGCGACGATCTTCATCTCCTGCGACCGCCAGATCATCGAGGCGATCGCCCAGAAGAAGCCGATCGGGGCGAGCAGGAATATGGCGAAGTTCATCAACTGCGGCGAGTTGATGAAGTCGCCCTCGAACAGCGTGCCGCTCGACAACGCGATGCCGACGACCAGGACCGCCCAGATGACGGACAGGGTCATCGCCGTCGGATAGATCATCCGCGAAGGGCGGCGGGGGAAGGCGCCGGGACCGCCGGGCTGGCGCCGGTCGTCGTTGGCGGCGAAGCGGCCACGGGCGCGTTGCTCGGCAGCGCGGGGGCGCGCCGGCTGGGCCTTGGGCTCTTCGACCTGCGGTTGGGGCTGCGGCTGCGGGTCGGGGCGGCGGGCATTCTGCGCCCGGGGCTCTTCCTGCGGACGGCGCGCTTCCTCGCGACGGGGTGCGGCTTCCTCGCGACGCGGCGCTTCACCGCGACGCGGCGGGGCGGGCATCCTCGATGTCTCCGGTCGGCGATTGCGGGCCGCATCGTTGCCTTCGGGAGCTCGCGGCTCCGGCGGGCGGCGGCCGGGAGCGCGCTCGCGCTCCGGTTCCTCGGCCGCGCCGAAATCAAGCCTCAGGGCCTCCTCGACTGCAGACAGGGCTGCGTCGTTGGGGGTTTTTGCTCGCGGGTTCGTTGCCATTCTAATCGCCTCGCGCCGTACTCAATACAATGCCGGCCGCCACGCCGGGCAAACGGCCCGACAAGCGCTGGTACACACAATCCGGGAAAACGACAGGGACGACTGCCGCTGCTTTGCTCGCTCCCCCGGCGCAGCACAGTTTCCGCGCTCAGGACCGATTTCCGGTCCAGTTTGGCCTCATCTGTATGCCGCTAGTCCATCCTAGTGGCACATTGAAGGCAGCGGAACAAAAAACTGAGGCGACCATCCAGCTCTGTTAATTAAGTTCAACGATCCGGCGGAGGTCGTTCGCCGCGCTGGATAATCTGGCGCGCCTTCGTCCCGGAGGCCCGACGCGCCGCCGGGTCCGGACGGCCGGTTGGAATACATGCGACGGGCGAGACGCCGGCCGGCAACCGAGCCGAACCGCGCATGACCCGCAACTGCTTGGAATCCTCCATTTTTCCACAATTCCGAGTCAATTGATCGGCATGCAATCGGTGTCGGGCGGGGGCTCCGGGACGGCGCCGTGACGCGCCGAAACGGCAACGGACGGGCGACCGCCCGGCGTGTTCCGCCACTTCCGGCAAAACGGTCCGGACCCTCGATTCGGCGCGTTAACCATTTTTTAAGTTTGTTGGCCCGGCCGGGCGGACGGAGGCGTTTACTCGCCGTTTGGTGCTCACGGCTATGCTCGCCGGACACACGACCATCAGGACACCCCTATGTCATTGCATGACGCTCCGCCGGCAACCTCCAGGCGCAGGCTCGATGCCCATCGGCGGCCGCCGATCGACATGGAGCATCTGAAGCGCCAGACGTTCGGCGACGCCGAACTGGAGCGGCGGGTGCTGGCTCTCTTTTCACGGGAGGCCTTGCGACTGGTGGAAAAGCTCAAGACCACGGAGGCGATCGACCAGCGGCGCGAGGTTGCCCACGCGATCGTCGGGTCGGCGCGGAATGTCGGCGCATTCCCGATGGCCGACCTTGCCGCCCAGATCGAACAGTCGCATGCGCCGGTCGCCGGCCGGCTCAAGGCGCTGGAGCAATCGGTGGCCCGGACGCGCGACTTCATTTCGCAGTATCTCGGCGAAGGCTAGGAAAACCGGGAGCCCGACGTCGTCTTCGTTGTACGAAAACGGGCGTGGACTGGCAGGGCGGGGAAAAATCGCCTATATGGCGCCGCATTGTCCGGCGCGACGCGCGTCCTCCTCCCCAACCAGACCGGTGTAATGGCAAAGATCACGTATATTGACGCGGAAGGCGCCCGCTACGAGGTTCAGGCCGAGAACGGCTCGACCGTGATGGAAAACGCCATCAGGAACAGTGTTCCGGGCATCGAGGCCGAATGCGGCGGCGCCTGCGCCTGCGCGACGTGCCACGTCTATGTCGACGAAGCCTTCAAGGAGATCGTCGGCGAGCCGGAACCGATGGAAGAGGACATGCTGGATTTCGCCTATGACGTCCGGCCGACTTCGCGTCTGTCCTGCCAGATCCGGGTTCGCGACGAACTCGACGGACTGACCGTGACGGTGCCCGAGCGCCAGGGCTGAGCCCGGCCGCGCGCATGCGTCCGTTGCGTGGAGCGGGGATGCCGATGCGGCTGGCCGGAATCCAGGTTTCACTGACGCTTGCCATCGCGATTCTGGCAATGCCGACGGCACAGGCCGCGACCGAGGTCGGCGGCGTCAGCCGGGCGCAAGGATCATGCGTCGGCCTCAGCGACGGACATTGCGCCCGCTTGCTGCCGGCCTTCCGGTCCACATGGACGAAGAGATCACCACCGGCGAGGCGGCGCGCCTCGAAGTGACCTTCGACGAAGGGTCGATGCTGACGCTGGGCGCCCGGGCGCGGGTGGTCATTGATGCCTTCGTCTACCGGCCGGAAGCCGGCCTCGACCGGATGCTGCTTTCGAGCACCGGCCCGTTCCGCCTGGTGACCGGCGCCCTTGCCAGCCCGGCGACCCAGATCGACGTGCGGACACCGGCGGCCGTCATCGGCGTGCGCGGCACCGACTACTGGGCGGGGCCGATCGACGGCGTCTTCGGCGTTCTCGTCCTGGAGGGTGTCGTGACCGTGACCACCAATGCCGGCGCGGTCGTCCTCGACGAACCGGGCGAGGGCGTCAACCTCGAAGGGATCGACCTGCCGCCCGGACCGGTGACGCAATGGTCGGCGGACAAGGTCGATCGCGCACTGGCGACCGTCGCCTTCTGACGCCGGCGCCCGGCCTGCCGGCCTTGCGCCGGATCAACGCCGGGCGGCGGATAATCGTTTTTGCTCGCGTTCACGGATTGCTCGCAACAATCTTTCTTTGTTTTGCCGGGGCGAGCGGATATGTGTCCGCCAACACTGGAACGCGCGGGATTTTCGCTGTCATGAACGATGTTTCGATGAAGACTCTCGAGGCGACCGAGGTCATCGAGAAGGATGTGGTGATCATCGGGGCCGGGCCGGTCGGCCTGTTCGCCGTCTTCGAACTCGGCCTGCTGGATCTCAGCACGGCGCTGATCGACATCCTCGACAAGCCCGGCGGACAATGCGCGGAGCTTTATCCGGAGAAGCCGATCTACGACATTCCCGGCTATCCGGAGATCACCGGCGAAGGCCTGGTCGAGAAGCTGATCGAACAGATCAAGCCGTTCAACCCGTCCTTCCACCTCAACCGAATGGTCGAGAGCCTCGATCGCGAAGCCGACGGGCGCTTCCGGCTGACGACCGATGCGGGCGATACCTTCATCGCCAAGGTGGTGGTGATCGCGGCCGGCGGCGGGTCGTTCCAGCCGAAGCGGCCGCCGGTGCCCGGCATCGAGGCCTATGAGAATGCGTCGGTCTTCTATTCGGTCCGGCGCATGGAGGAGTTCCGCGACCACGACGTGCTGATCGTCGGCGGCGGCGACTCGGCGCTCGACTGGACGCTCAATCTCCAGCCGATCGCCAGGAGCCTGACGCTGGTCCACCGCCGCGACGAGTTCCGCGCGGCCCCGGACAGCGTCAAGAAGATGCATGCCCTGCTCGAGGCGGGGAAGATCGATTTCCAGATGGGGCAGATCAGCGCGCTTCAGGGCGACAACGGCCAGCTCACGGGCGCCACCGTCAAAAGCAAGACCGGCGAGACCAGCGTCGGCTGCACGCGGATGCTGCCATTCTTCGGCCTGACCATGAAGCTCGGGCCGGTGGCGAATTGGGGGATCAATCTCGAGGAGAACCTGATCCCGGTCGATACCGCGAAATTCGAGACGTCGGAGCCGGGCATCTTCGCGATCGGCGACATCAACACCTATCCCGGCAAGCTCAAGCTGATCCTGTGCGGCTTCCACGAAGGCGCGCTGATGGCCCAGGCGGCGGCCCATATCGTCGACCCCGACCGGCGGATCGTCTTCCAGTACACGACGTCCTCGTCGAGCCTGCAGAAGAAGCTCGGCGTTATCTGAGGGAAACCGGGCGGAGGGGGACGCCGCCTTCGGGGCGGCGAGCGCCTATTGCTTGGTGAAGACGATATCGCTGGCGACGAACTCGGACTTGGTCTTCGTATCCACGGTCCTTGAGACCGTCCGGTATTTGCCATCGCCGACCACCGTCTGGATGACGGCCTTGCCGGGCTTGCTCGAGCGCTTGTCGACGAAGTCGGCGTTCATCGTGATCTGGTCGCCGGATGCCTTGCCGGCGAACTTCACCGGGCCCTTGGTCGACAGCGATTCCAGCGTGCCCTGGTAGACACCGCCGCCCTTGGCTTCCATCGTGCCGGTGACCCGGCCGGAATTGGTCGCGACGGCGCAGCGGCCCTTCTGGGTGAGGACCGTGCCGCCCGAGGCGAGCGCGTTGGTGATCTTGCAGTAGACCATCTCCGGCTCGGCGCTGGGGCTCGACTTGAACGTGCCGCGGCCGACGAAATCGCCGGTCATGCGCGACAGGAGCGGGTCCTCGGCGGCCCATGCCGGCTGTCCCATCAGCCCGAAGGCAAGGGCGGCGAGGATCAGGCCTGAACCGGCGCGTCCTGCTTTGCGGGCTTTGAGTCCGGACTTGGTGTTTTCTTTTCGAACCATCGACTTGCTACTCCGGCCATGAGCGCCGGCAGGACCAGAAGGTCCGCTATGAGGGCGGCGGCGAGGGTAACTGCCGCCAGTTGGCCGAACAACCGTATAGTGGGCATTTCGCTCATAAATGTGGTCGAAAGGCCGGCGATGATAATGGCCGTCGTGCCGATCAGCACAGGGCCGATGTGACGCGACGTCTCGATCAGGCGGTCCGGCAGTTTCAACGCCGCACCGCTTGTCCTGTAACGGCTGAGGTAGTGAATCGTATCGTCGACTGCAATGCCGAAGGCCACGGTCAGCGACAGCACGCTGGTAAACTGCATGCCGTGGCCGCCGATGAACAGCAGCGCCCCGGTCGAGAAGATCGGCAGCGCGTTCGGCAAGAGGGCCACCGCGCCGACCCGCCAGTCCCGGAAAGCCAGCATGATGGCGCCAACGCCGGCGACGACCGCCAGGGTCAGGCTCCAGAAGAGGTTGCTGATCGTGCGATTGCTTTCGCGCGCGGTGAGCACGGTCACCCCGGTCATCGTCACGTCGGGGCCCCCGGCGCTTTGCGCGGCGGCCTCGATCTCGTCGACCAGCGGTTCGGTGTCCTCGGTCGTCATCTCGTGGATGTTGACCGTGACCAGCGAGGCGCCGTCGCGCCCGAAGAAGCGCGAGGAGGTCTCGGTCGGCATCTCCTCGGCAAGCTCGGTCAGCCGCCGGGATACGGCATCCAGGTTGTCGCCGCCATCGAGGTCGCCGCCGAGCCATTCGGCGACGCTCCACAAGGACAGGGGACGGTCGACGCCCTTGATCCCGGCGACTGCCTCATGCACGGCACGGATCTTCTCGAGGCCCTCGGGCGAGGTCGGCGAGATAGTGCCGATCGGCACGACGATCTGGATCGGAAAGGCGCCGTCAAAGAGCTTGTCGATGCGGCCGAGGGCGGCGTTGGCGGCATTGCTGGTCGGCAGATGCTCGCGCAGGGAATGCTGAGGCGGCACAGAGAAATACATCGTGCCTAGAACGACGACGAGAATGCCGGCGGTGATCGCGATCTTGCGGGCATGGGTGACGGCGAAACGGCCGATCGCCGCATTCGGCCGGCGCAGCATCGTCAGGAGGTTGCGGCCCGAATCGCGGGTCGGGTGCCAGAAACGGCCGACATAGATGGCGAGCAGGGTATGGACCGCCAGCACCAGCATGCCGCCGAGGATCGCGCCGATCGCGCCGATCCAGGCGAAGCGGCTGACGATCTCGACGTCCGAGAGGGTCAGCGACAGGAAGGCGATGGCGGTGGTGATCGCGGTCAGCATGCAGGCCGGGCCAACCTCTTCCTGGGCGAGGCGCGCGGCCTCCCTGGGGTCCGCTCCTTCCGCGCGATATCGTCGCCAGGCGTAGGTGAGGTGCATGGAGTCCGCATAGCCGAGGACCATGATCAGCGCCGGCACGACATTCGACATGACGGTGATCGACGTGCCCATCAGCCCGATCATGCCGAGCACGGCGCCACCGGCGAGGATCGCCGGAATCGCGGTCATCGCCGAGGCGACGAACGAGCGGAAAACGATCAGGCTCATGATCAGGCCGACAAGGACGCCGGCGGTGTTCAGGACGATCTGGTCGTGGATCAGCACGTCGACGATATCGAGGCGCAGGACCGGGAAGCCGCTGACCGTAACGTCCAGCCCGGTATCAGCCAGGGTATCCGCAGCAATCTGCTCGATCTCCTGGCGCATGGCCCGGGTAATGGCGAGGGGCGCCTTCGGTTCTTCCGGCGTCACGATGAAGTTCATCGCTTCGCCGTTGTTCGACAAGAGCTTGTTGCCGAACAGCGGATGAGCGCGGACTTCCTCCAGCAGTTCCGGCGTCAGGCCGGCCTCGGCTTTCGCGTCGTCGATGACAAGTGGGGCGTCACCGTTGGCGTCGGGCGCCAGGCGCAGGGCAAAGGCCGAGACGACGCTCTTCACGCCCTCGATGAACTGGAGCTCGAACTGGAAATCGCGGAGCTTGGCGAAGACGTCGGGCTCGCCCAGCCGCTCGCCCTCGACAAGGATCAGGAGCTCGTTCTCAGGATCGACGAAATCCTCGACGGTCTGGATATAGTCCTGGTAGGCGTCGGTGCCGCCGGCAAAGACGGCGCGCAGGTTCTGGTCGAAGGTCAGCTGGGTGCCGCCATAGGCGGTCAGCGCAAGCAGGCAGAGAACGACGAAGGCGGAGATACGCGGCCAGCGGAATATCGGCACGACCACACGATCGAGGCCGAAGCCGAGTGAACGCAATCCGGTATTCAATCCCGACCTCACGACGCCGCCGCGAAACGAGCGACCGGCCAGCGGTCAACGGGTGTTGGGGCGGAATTGTGACGGCGGCGCGATCCGGAGTCGGCGGTGGGTGCGACATGTTGGTCATGTAGCCGTTCCGCTTGCATCGGTTCGCCGGGCCCCTTCACTTTGCGCCACTCTAAGCGCCCGGTTTTGACGGCCCGACGACAGACTGTCAAACTTTTGCGGGAATGGGCGGCGCTTTCGCTGATCTTTCCGTAGAGCGGGTATTATGATGGATACACAATCTTTTTCGTTCGCCGATGACGGCGATGTGCCCAACAACAGCCTGCCGTTGATCGTCTATGCCGGTGCGATCGACGCCGGGGGCGGGGATGCGGCCGCGGCATTCGAGGCGCTGTTCGACGCGAACGGCTGGGGCGGCAGCTGGCGAAACGGCATCTTCCCCTTCCACCACTACCACTCGACCGCCCACGAGGTCCTCGGCATCGCGGCCGGCGAGGCGGAGGTGCGATTCGGCGGCGAGCAGGGCGAGACGCTCTCCGTGAAAGCCGGCGATGCGGTGCTGATCCCGGCCGGGGTCGGCCATAAACGACTGTCCGCCACGCCAGACCTGCTGGTCATCGGCGCCTATCCCGGCGGCCAGTGGGCCGACCTGATGCGCGAGGGGGCGGAGGACGCGGCCGGGATTCGCCGCCGGATCGCGGCCGTCGCCATGCCGGACGCCGATCCGGTCGGCGGCCAGGGCGGGCCGATGAGCAGCTACTGGGGCGGCTGACCGCTATTTTTCTTCGGCGGCAGGCGCGGCTTTCCGGCCGGTGCCGCCGAGGGTGCGCAGTTCGGCCATGACGTCGGCGAGGCGCGGCGGCCGGGCGTTGACGAAGGGCAGGGGGCGGCAGACCTCGATCGCCGCGATGCCGACCCGGGCGGTCAGGAGGCCGTTGACGACGCCCTCGCCGAGCCGGGCGGAGAGTTTCGCCGCGATGCCGTGGCCGAGGATCTGCTGGACGAGCGAATCGCCGGCCGCCATGCCGCCGGTGACCGCGAGGTGGGCGATGGCTGCCCGCGCCAGCTTGAGGAAGCCGAAGGTGCCCGGCCGCCCGTCATAGAGCGAGGCCAACTGGCGGATCAGCCGCAGGATCTGGGCGGCAACGAAGATGACGTCGACCAGCGCCCGGGGCGAGATCGCGGTGACCAGCGCGACACGCCTGGCTGACGCCATGACGAGCTTTCGGGCTGCGTCGTCGAAGGGCAGCATCAGTTCGGTTTCGGCGAGGCCGATGAGGTCGCGGCCGTCGATGATCTCCTCGATGTGACGGGCGAGCGCGCCGCGGCCGCGGGCGGTCTCCGGGCGGCCGTCATAGAGGCGGATCAGCTCGCGCGACAGCGTGCGGGCGGCGGTCCGGTCGTCGGTGGCGACGGCCTCCACGGCGCGGGCATGAATCTGCGCCACCTTGCGGATGCGCAACAGGGCGGCGACCTCGCGGGCGGCGAGCGCCAGCAGGGCCAGCGCGGCCAGCGCGGCGAGCGCGACGGCGACCCAGCCGAGGGCGTCGTAGCGGGCGAAGAGGTCGCGAATCAGCGTGTCGATCGCCAGGCCGATGCCGAGGGTGACCAGCCCGCCGAGGGCAGCGAAGAACCAGCGCGACCAGCGGATGCCGCGGCGCGGCAGGGCCGCCTCGACGCTCTCGATCTCGGGATCCTCGACAAACGGGTCGCTGTCCGGCGCCAGCACCGGCTGGGCGCCGATGCCGGGGACGTAGTCGGCCTCGACGACATTCAGGTCGCCGAGGTCGAATGCGGTCGGCGGTCTTCTCTCCCTGCTCATCCGAGACGGTCTCCGATCAGGAATTCCAGGGCCCGGTCGAGCCGGATATGCGGCAGCGAAAGCGTCAGCCCCTCGGCCGTCCGTTCGAGCCTTGGCGGCCGGAAGCGGACATATTGCAGCGGCATGGAGAGGTGCTCGCCATCTTCGAAGACCGATTCCGGATCGTCCGGCAAGTCACCGGGAAACATCGCGATTTCGGTGCTGCCGTCGAAGACGCGACCGTTGACGGTTTCGCCCGGCAGGGGCGTGCCGATGATCGTCGGCAGGCGCTGACCGCGGTCGGTGACGGTGCCTTCGCGGGTGGCGCGGACCGAGGCCAGCGCGATGACATCGACGGTCGCGCCGGCGAAGCGGGCCCGGTCGATGGCGCGACCGACGATCCGCGACAGGATCGCTTCAAGCCGGTCGTGATCGCCGTGGTGGAGGTGGTCGGCCTTGGTGGCGGCGAAGAGGATGCGGTCGATGCGGCGCGACACCAGGGCGCTCAGCCAGTTGGCGCGACCGAGCCGGAAGGCGGCGAGGATTTCGGCCAGCGCGGTTTCGAGACCGGCGACGGCTGTCGATCCGGCGCTCAGCGCCTCCAGCGCATCGATCAGCACGATCTGGCGGTCGAGGCGGGCAAAATGATCGCGGAAGAAGGGGCGGATCACCGCCGTCTTGTAGCTCTCGTAGCGCCGCGCCATCATCGCCGCGACCGAGCCAGCCGGAATGTCGTCATCGGCAAGGTCGAGCGGCGAGAAGGTCAGCGCCGGCGATCCGTCGAGGTCGCCCGGCATCAGGAAGCGGCCCGGCGGCAGGGTCGACAGGCTGCCGCTTTCGGCGCGGGTGGCGCGCAGATACTCGGTGAAGGTCCGGGCGAGGTTCCGCGCCTGGGTCTCGTCTTCCGGCGCCTTGGGGTCGACGGCCTCAAGCGCTGCGAGCCAGGCCGCGGCGGTGGCGCGGCGCTCCGGTGTGCGGGCAAAATCGAGCGCTTCGCGGGACCAGGTGGCGAAGTCCTTCGACAGGAGGGGCAGGTCGAGGAGCCATTCGCCGGGATAGTCGACGATATCGACATGCATCCGGCCGCGGCCAAGCGTCCGGGAGAAGAGCGACGCCGATTCGTACTGGATGGTCAGCCGCAATTCGCTGATCTGGCGGGTCGAGTCGGGCCATATCCGCTCGTCGACCAGCGCGGCGACATGGCTCTCATAGTCGAAGCGCGGCACGGCGTCGTCGGGCTGCGGCTCCAGCCGGGCGCCGAGGACGCGACCGCCGGAATAGGCCCGAAACAGCGGCAGCCGTCCGCCGTGCACGAGATTGTGAACGAGGGCGGAGATGAAAACTGTCTTGCCGGCGCGCGCCAGCCCGGTCACGCCGAGCCGAATGGACGGCGACGTGATGCCGATGGTGCGATCCGCGAGGGTGGCAAGGGCGAGCCGGGTTTCGTCGGTGATCGTCGTCAGTGGCAAATATTGCGCTCCCGGCAGCCGGCTTGTCACCTTGATGTATGCACTGACCAGTCAAGCCGAAAGGCCCAAGCGGGTTTACGTTCAATCCTGACGGTTTTCCCCGGAGGCCTCGCCTTCGAGGTCGCGGGGCTTGATGAAGCCGGTTACCCGGCCGCCCCGTGCGGTGATGTCCATCCAGTCTTCCCGGTCGAAGGCAATGACGGTCAGCGCGCCGGTGGGATATCCGGCGGCGATATCGGCCAGAACGGCGGGCTCGCCGGCCCCTGCCAGCGCCATTGCCGTGCCTTGGGTGGCCGGGTTGTGGCCGATGACCATCAGCGTATCCGCGTCGCCGCCGAGTTGGGCTATCGCCCGAAGATAATCGCGCGGACTGGATTCATAGAGGCCGTCGACGAAGATCACCTCGTTCTCCTTGCCCAGATAGGGGCGAAGCGCCGCCAGGGTTTCCCTCGTCCGGGTGGCCGGTGAGCAGAGGACGCGATCGGGCAGCAAGCCGGCGTTCAAGATCGCCCGGGCCATGTCGGCCGCGGCGCGCTGGCCGCGCGGCGCCAGGGGTCGGTCGATATCGCGGATGCCCGGTTTGTCCCATTCGGACTTGGCATGGCGCAGGAGCAAGAGCTGCAACATCGCGAAACCTCCCGTATCAAAGACCGCGAGGGCCGCATTCAGTGTTCATCGCACCAGTCTAGGCGCGACGGTCTGGAACGACAAACGCGCCCGCCGTGGAGGCGAGCGCGTTTGCATTACTCAAAGCCTGATCAGCCGGGACTACGGAATGCGGCAGAGATGGAACGCGCCGTCGTAACCCTTGTAATAGCCGGTGCTCGGATTGAAGGACTTGTACTTTCGCGAGCAGGCCACCTGCCATTCGTACGAACCGACCGGCGGCGCATAGGCCGGCTGCGGCGCGACATAGGCCGGAGGCTGATTGATGCATTCGGCATAGGCCCGGTCGAAGACCCGCTTGCGGTTCACCGCACCAAGACCGCCACCGCCAAGCGCGCCGACCGCCGCGCCGGTGCCGACGGAACCCTTCTTGCCGCCGCCGAGAATGCCGCCGAGAACCGCGCCGCCGATGGCGCCGACCGCTGCGCCGCCAACGATGTTGCCACCGGTCTCCTGGCGTGACACGTCGCGCGCATACTGCTCGCAATAGGCCCGTGAATTCTGCGCGGAGGCGCTGGTGACCCCCAACCCCATGAAGCCGGTGCCGACGACTGCGGCAACGGCGATGGCTGAAACGAGAGACTTCATGCGTTAGCTCCTTCGCGTATTTATAACGACGCCACCGGGCCCGCGAGCCTCGGTACGTCGGATAATCACGCCACCCTCATGGCTCGATTGATGGCGCATACGCTGCGCCAAGGCAAGTGAAACGGATCACACCGGCATCCGGTTCCCACGACCGGTCGGCGACCAACTCCGATACGCGCCTAGTCGTCCCGGTAGACGCGTTCACGACGCTCGTGACGCTCCTGCGCCTCGATCGACAGGGTCGCGATCGGCCTGGCGTCCAGACGTTTCAGGCTAATCGGCTCGCCGGTTTCCTCGCAGTAGCCGTAGGTGCCGTCCTCGATGCGCTGCAGGGCGGCGTCGATCTTGGCGATAAGCTTGCGCTGGCGATCCCGGGCCCGGAGTTCGATCGAGCGATCGGTTTCCGACGAAGCACGATCGGCGAGATCCGGATGGTTCTGGCTCTCGGCCTGGAGATAATCGAGCGTCTCCTTGGCTTCCTTCCGAATTTCTTCCTTCCAGCCGAGCAGCTTCTCGCGGAAATACTCCCGCTGGCGTTCATTCATGAACGGTTCGTCGTCGCTCGGCCGGTAATCCCGCGCTCTGGTACGAACTGCTGACTGCGGCATAAAGGACCTCTGAATCGGCTGCGTCGCGCGGCGGAATATAGCGACGGCACCTGACGCCGACAACAACTGGTTGACGACGATTCAATGACGTCGGGAAGAGGCGTTTTCACACCAAAAAAGGCGTGAGAATGGCAGGTTATCGAGAGACCGGCGTCAGCGGCCAGTCGAAATCTGGCCGAGCAGGCGGGCCATGTCCTTCTCGAGGTTGCCGACGGTGTCGGTATCTTCGTCGTCCTCGCGCTCCGGCACTACGGGCGGCGGTCGCCGCGGTTCCTCGGCCGCCGGGGCAGGCGATTCAGCTTGCGGACGATCCGTCCGGGAAGCCGGATGATCGGCGTCGCCGGGTGGCGCGAAGGCGCTCTTGCGCGGCTCCTCCGCGACCTCGGCGGGCATTAGTGGCGCCTCTTCCATCGACTCCGGCTGGCCTTCGGTCAGGAAAGGCGGGACGGCGGGCAAGCCCGGCGCATCGCTGCGTCGTGCTTCAACCGGCGGCCGTTCGGGGGGCGGCGCGGCAGCCGCGATTCGCTTTGGAGCCGGCGCAGGTGGCGGGGCGGGTTCCGGCTCCGGCTCGACGGCGGGGCGAAGCGATGACGCAGGGGCAACGGCCTTCGGTTCCTCGTGCGGTCGCAGACGTTCCGGTTGCCGGGTTTGCGGGCGACGCGGCGGGAAGGGGATCGGCTCCTCGCGACCGGGTGTCGCGGCGCGGTCGGAGGTCCGTATGGCGCGGGCGCGCAGCGCCGCCTGGGCCGCGGTGCGCTGGAGCGAGGGCGGCGGGGGAGGCGCCGGCTGCGGGGCGTTGGCCGCTGGCTGGGTCGCCGCCGGCCTGCCTGGGGCCTGGCCCGGACGCTGCGCGACACGGGTGCGGGTGATCGCCGGCTCGACGACGATATCGCTCGGCCCGCCAATCAGAAGAAGATGTTCGACATTGTCGCGGCGGACGAGCACCAGGCGTCGGCGCTTGTCGACGGTCAGCGCGTCTATCACCGCCAGACGCGGCAGGCGGCCGCGTCCCGCGACATTGACGGCGCCTCCGCTGAAGCGCCGATACAGCCAGACAGCCGTCGCGGCGAGAGCCAGAATGACGACGAAGGTGATGATGTATTGGATTACCAACGCGCCGTCTTCGCCGAAGATCGAAACCAGTGCCTCACGCATTTCGCGCCCCCTGACGCCTCCGACGATGGTTAACCTTGCTCATTACCGCCGTGATCGGCACATTCGTCGTTGGCGAATCATCGGAAATGGCAGTCTTTTCAAGCGGGGCGGCCAATGCAAGACCCGACGTCGCTGACTGCGGGCGGTTTTGCCCATGGTCCAACTAATTTTCACCGAGTTGTGGCCGAACCGGGGCGGGGTTCAAGCTGACGAAGAGGGACATTCGATCCGGGATGAACGAGCGGACCAAAGACACCGTTCGCCCTGATCCGGTCATCGATCGGTCCGGCGGCATCAATGCGGCCGGCCGGCTAACCATCCTGGCTTTCGGCATTGTCGGGCTGGCGGTCGGCTTCGCGCTGATCGAGCGGCAGCGGGCGGAGCCCTTCGTCCTCGGCATCCTCGGCGTCCTCGCAGTCATCGGCGTGGTCTGCATGTTCGCCGGCGCGATCGGCCTGATCCGCTTCGGCGGTCGCGGCCAGAGCGTCGACATCACCCGCAACTTCCTCGATTCGATGAACGAGGGCGTGGTCATCACCGACCCGGCCAACCGCATCCTCTACGCCAACCGCGCCTATGCCGACCTGATCGGGGTAATGGACGCACGGGAGGTTCGCGCGGTGGACGGGGTCTTCGCCGGCCATCCCTCGTCGGCCGAGGCAATCCACCGGATCACGCGCAAACTGCGCGAAGGCGTCGCGGCCGAGGAGGAGGTGCGCATGCCGGCACCGCTCGCCGGCGGGGACACGACAGTCGGCGAGGCGCGCTGGTACCGGGTCGAGGCAAGGCCGTTGACCCCGGAAAACGGCGCGAAGTCGCTGATTGCATGGGCCGTGGCCGACATCTCCAGCGAGCGGGCGCGGCAGGAGACCATCTTCCAGGAACTTCAGCATGCGATCGACTATCTCGACCATGCGCCGGCCGGATTTTTCTCCGCCGAGCCCGACGGGCGGGTCGTCTACATCAACGCGACGCTGGCCGAATGGCTGGGCATGGACATCGCCCGTTTCGAAGCCGGGTCGCTGACGCTGGCCGATATCGTCAAGGGCGACAACATCGCGCTGCTGACCGGCATCCTGACGGAACGCGGGCATGACCGAACCGACGTGATCGATCTCGACCTGGTCAAGCGGGACGGACGGAGCCTTCCGGTCAGGCTGTTGCACCGGGTGCCGGTGACGGCCGACGGCGCCCCCGGCGCGACCCGCACCATCGTGCTCAACCGCAGCCCCGGCGAGGAGATATCCGAAGCCTCGGAAGCGCTGCGGGCATCGGAAGTCCGCTTCGCGCGGTTCTTCAATTCGGCGCCGATCGCCATTGCCGCGATCGACCCCGACGGCTTCATCGGCCGTCGGAACGCCGAGTTCCTCAAGCTGTTCGGCGGCGGTGGCGACGACGGCGGCTCCAAGAAGCGGAAGCTGATCGACCTGGTGGTCGAAAGCGACCGGCCGATGATCGCGGCGGCGCTCGACTCGGCGAAAAGCGGCGCCACCGATATCCCGCGCATCGACGCCAGCATCGTCGGCGAGGGGGAGCGCGGCGCCCGCTTCTACGTCAATCCGGTGGCGGATGGCGGCGACGGCGAAGAGGCGATCATCGTCAACGCCATCGACATCACCCAGCAGCGAGTTCTGGAGCAGCAATTCGCCCAGAGCCAGAAGATGGAGACGGTCGGCAAGCTGGCCGGCGGCATCGCCCATGACTTCAACAACGTCCTGACCGCGATCATCGGCTTCTCGGACCTTCTGCTCGCCAATCACCGGCCGAGCGATCCGTCCTTCCAGGACATCATGAACATCAAGCAGAACGCCAACCGGGCGGCCGGGCTGGTGCGACAGTTGCTGGCGTTCTCGCGCCGGCAGACGCTGCGGCCGCAGGTGGTCCAGCTCAGCGACCTCTTGTCCGACATCACCATCCTGCTGACCCGGCTGCTCGGCGAGAACGTCAAGCTCGAGGTGGTTCATGGCCGCGACCTGTGGCCGATCAAGGCGGACCTCAACCAGCTCGAACAGGTGATCGTCAATCTGGCGGTCAACGGCCGCGACGCCATGCCCTCCGGCGGGACGATGACCATCCGGACGAGCAACCTGCCGGCCGCCGAGGTCAGCCGCTTCACCTACCGGCCGCTGCCGGTGGTCGATTACGTCCTGCTCGAGGCCGAGGATACCGGCACCGGCATGCCGATCGAGGTCCAGGAGCGGATCTTTGAGCCCTTCTTCTCGACCAAGGATGTCGGCAAGGGGACCGGGCTCGGGCTGTCGACCGTCTATGGCATCGTCAAGCAGACCGGCGCCCATATCTTCCTCGACAGCGAGGAAGGGAAGGGGACGACCTTCCGCATCTTCATCCCCCGGCATATCCCGGCGGAAGGCGAAGTCCCGGCCGCGGCGGCCCAGCCTCAGGCCGAGATCGCCGACCTGACCGGCACCGCCAACATCCTGCTGGTCGAGGACGAGGAGGCGGTGCGCGCCTTCGCGGCGCGGGCGCTGACCTCGCGCGGCTACCAGGTCTACGAGGCAGCGTCCGGCGTCGAGGCGCTGGAGGTGATGGAGGAGGCGGGCGGCAAGATCGACCTGGTGGTCTCCGACGTGGTGATGCCGGAACTCGACGGGCCGTCGCTGCTGCGCGAACTCCGCAAGACCCGGCCGGAACTCAAGATCATCTTCGTCTCCGGCTACGCCGAGGAAGCCTTCAAGAAGAACCTGCCCGAGGGCGAGAGCTTCCGCTTCCTGCCGAAGCCCTTCTCGCTGAAGGAACTCGCCATCGCGGTGAAGGAGACGCTTGGTCGGTGACCACGATGGCGCTTCACGACGGCTATCGCTTCATCGAAGAGGGCAGCCGGTCATCCGGCGGCCTTCGACCGCTGCCCGGCCGCCAGAACGTCCGGGATACTGAAAAGGCAGCGTAGGAACGGGCCCGTCAGAGCACGAAGTCGTCAACGGAGAGGGTGTCGGTGTCCTTCACCACCAGCGAGAAGTCGGCCTTGCCGTTGCCCTTGACGTCGCCCTTGACGATCACCTTGTCGGCCGTCTCCTTGATGCGGAGCTCTCCTTTCTTGTCGTGGAATTTACTGGTGCCGATGAACTTGAAGTCGTTGTCGCGGCCGCCCTTTCTGGCGTCGATGCCGGACAGGTCGATGATGTCGCCCTCGGCGCTGTTGAAGTCGTGGATGGTGTCGGCGCGGCCAGTCTTCTTGTGCGAATCCTTCAGGTGATCGAAGACGAACAGGTCGCCGCCGGCGCCTCCGAACAGATCGTCCCGGTGGCGACCGCCGTCGATGGTGTCGTTATCGGCGCCACCGCGGAGCAGGTCCTCGCCACGTCCGCCGACGACGATGTCCCGGCCCGCCTCGCCGATCAGCAGGTCGTCGCCGGAGCGGCCGAGGAGCGTGTCGCCGAAGATCGTGCCGACGAACTGGTCGTCGAGCCCCGAGCCGGAGAACGAAACCGCCTCGTCGCGCGGATCGAAGATCTGGGCCAGAACATCGCCCCCGCTGGTATATGAAACAAGAAACCGGCCGTCGGTGAGCACCTTCAGCTCGGGGTTGGTCTGCGAGCCTTCCGTCGTTGCGTTGACCGAGAATTCCCCACCGACCGGGTTGCCGCCGCCGTCGAACTGCTGGCTGCGGATCGACGTGCCGTCGGTATCGTGCCCGGTCTGGCTCGAGTCGCCCCAGACGATGACGAAGCCGCCGCCGGGCAATGCCGCGATATCCGGCCAGGCCTGGGTGTTCGTCGTCGTGGTGTTCACCACGAATTCGCCGCCGACCGGGGTCCCGTCGGCGTTGTAGACCTGGGCGCGGATAGCACTGCCGTCGGTGTCCGGGGCCTGTCCGCTGTTGTCGATCCAGGTGATGACGAAGCGGCCGTTCGCCAGGGCGGCGACCGCCGGCCCGTCCTGCTTGCCCGTCGTCTCGGTCGGCACCAGGAACTCGTTGCCCACCGCGTTGCCATCGGGGTCGTAAACCTGTGCGCGAACCGTGGTGTTTCCGTCGGGGTCGTCGGGGCTCTGGCTCCCGTCGTTCCAGATCACGACGAAGCCCCCGTTGGCAAGAATCGTGGCTTGCGGCCCAACCTGATTGTCGGTGGTCGTCGTGTTGACCAGAAACGCATCGCCCGACGGCGTCCCATCGCGGTTGAAGAACCGGCCGTAGATTCCGTGACCGTCGCTGTCCAGGCCGCCGCTGTCGGTGGTCCACAGGCTCAGGAAGCGGCCGTCGGCGAGCTCGGTGGTGACCGCCTCATAGGCGGCGTTACCGGCATCGCCGGTGATGAATTCGGGCTCCGCCGTGCCGTCGGGACCGAACACTTGCGAGATATGGGTGCGGGTGTTGGCGAACGGGGCGGCTTCGAGGATGGAATACAGGAAACCGCCGTCGGCGAGGGCGGTGACCTCGTTGGCGTAAGGCAGGAAGTAATCGGGATCGTCGAAAAGATCGCGAACAAGGAAGGGGTCGCCGTCTTCGGTGCCGTCGGCATTATAGAACTGGCCATAGACGTCTTGCGTGGCGTTATCCGCCGCGACGGCGATGAAGCGGCCGTCGGCGAGGGCGGTGACGGACGGGTAGATGGCCTCGGAGGCGACGGTGAACTCGGGCCCCCATTTGAATATAGTGGTCATGCGACGGTCCTGACGGTTTCCTGGTTGGCGAGTATGGTGCCGCACCGCCCGGTGGTGGCCGGGGGTGAGCGGTTACGACTCGATGGAAGCGACGCCTGGGTGCTGCCGCGCAATTCGTTGGTGAGATGTGGTCCGGAAGATGCCTGGCGGTGTGTTTGCCAAGCCGTGATGCTCGATCAGGCACAACCTGCTTGCGCTAAAAGTTCTTCCTGAAAAAATCACGTCACCACTCAGTATTAAGACATGCCATCGAAGTGTCGACGTATCTCATTGATTTATTACACAAAAATTTAGTGCAATTTTTGTAGTTGAACAAAATTTGCATAAAATTGCGGATTTGTTGTCCGGCGGGGAGATGGCTTCTGGTTCTTTGGCTTTGGCCTAACAGAGCCTGCGGAAGAAGGATGCTCTCCGGTCCGACCGGTGCGGAGGAGGGGCGTGGCCGGGTGGTGTCGACGCCGCCGTCGTGCCATGGTCCGGCGCCATGATCGAGCAATGGGCCGGCTGGCCGACCGGCGCAGCATCGTCGGCCAGCTCTTGGCAATGACCGGCGGGAACAGGTGCGGAATCCCTTCAAGATCGAGCGCGTCGGCGGCGCCAGTCCGTATGTCTGGTACGGCATGCGGTTCGGCACCTGGGCGAAGCTGCTCGCCTCCGGACGCTTCGACGTAACGCTGAATTGCCTGCCACGCATCCTCGCCGTCACCGCCGTGACGCCGGTCAATTCGGTGCTCCACCAGGTGTCGCAGGCGGCCTACGGGCGGCGGATCCGAGAGACGGCGGTGACGCCGCCGGTCTTCATCATCGGCCATTGGCGGACCGGCACGACGCTGATGCAGGAACTGCTGGATTGCGATCCACGGCTGGCGGCGCCCAACACCTACCAGTGCATGTTTCCAAGCTCCTTCCTGCTCACCCAGGGGCTGGTCGGCCGCTGGACGCGCAACATGCTGCCGGCGACCCGGCCCTTCGACAACATGACCTTCGGGCCCGACCGGCCGCAGGAGGAGGAGTTCGCGCTGCTCAACTCCGGCGCGAAGACGCCCTATGCGACGCTGGCCTTTCCCCGGCATGGCCCGGCCAACATGGGCTACATCGATTTCGCCGGCCTGTCGGACGCCGATCGCGACGCCTGGGAGCGGTCCTACCTGACGCTGATCAAGCGGTACCAGTTCAGCATCGACAAGCGGCTGGTCCTCAAGTCGCCGTATCACGCGGCGCGCATTCCGACGCTGCTCGAGCTGTTTCCGGACGCCCGCTTCGTCTTCACCGCCCGCGATCCGTACGAGATCTTCGCCTCGCATGTTCGCACCCTGAAGGTGCTGGCCTCGAACCAGGGGTTGCACAATCCGATCCCGGCGGATGACGAATGGCTGAATGCCTATGTGCTCGACGTGTTCGAGCAGCTCTTCCAGACCTATGAGCGGGACCGGTCGCTGATCCCGGCAAACCGGCTGGTCGAAATGCGCTTCGAGGACCTGGTCGCCGATCCGCTGGCGCGCCTTCGCGATATCTATGGGCAACTCGAGCTTGGTGACTTCGCTCCGGCCGAACCGGGCATCACCGCCTATTTCGACGAACGCAAGGGCTACCGGCGCAACGAGAACCGGCTGAAGCCTGTCGATGTCGGCCTGGTCGGCGAGCGCTCGCGGCCCTACCGCGAACGCTTCGGCTACGCGACGCGCGACGCCTGACGCCGGTCAGGCGGCCAGGGCGATGGCGATCTCGGTCGCCAGCCGCGCATTGTTCTTCACCAGCGCGATATTGGTGACGAGGCTGCGTCCGTCGGTCCGCTCGAGGATCGCGTTGAGCAGGTACGGCGTCACCGCCTTGCCGGTGATGCCGTCGGCGACGCTGTCGCGATGGGCCGCTTCGATATGGGTGGCCATCTCCTCGGCCGGGATTTCATCGGCGGCCGGCACCGGGTTGGCGACCAGCATGCCGCCGCCCAGCGCCAGCGCGTCGCGGGCATCGGCAAAGGCGGCGATGGCGGCGGCGTCGTCAAGGCGGATCGGGGCGCGGAGGCCGCTGTCGCGCGACCAGAAGGCCGGGAAGGCGTCGGTGCCATGGCAGACGACGGGCACGCCCATCGTTTCCAGCACCTCCAGCGTCTTCGGGATGTCGAGCAGCGCCTTGGCGCCGGCGGCGACGACAATGACGCCGGTGCGGGCCAGCTCGCCGAGGTCGGCGGAGATGTCGAAGCTTTCCTCCGCGCCGCGATGGACGCCGCCGATGCCGCCGGTGGCGAAGACCCGGATGCCGGCCCTTGCGGCGACGATCATGGTCGCCGCCACCGTCGTCGCGCCGGGCTTGCCGGAACTCACCCCGTAGGCGAGGTCGGCGCGCGACAGCTTCAACGTCTCCTTCGAGTGGGCGAGCTGTTCGAGCGACGCCCGGTCGAGCCCGACCCGGATGCGGCCGTCGAGCACTGCGATCGCCGCCGGCACCGCGCCGCCGTCGCGGACGATCTCCTCGACCTCGAGCGCGGTGTCGAGATTCTGCGGCCAGGGCATGCCGTGGCTGACGATGGTGGTCTCCAGCGCGACCAGCGGTTTCCTCGCGTCGAGGGCGGCCTGCACTTCGTCACTGATGTCGATGGTCATGAAGTCTCCGTATGGGCGCCGCCGCCAGTGCGGGCGGCAAGGGCGTCGGCGTTGAGCGCCGGCGGGATGGTGCCGTCGTGTTCCATGGTAATGGCTGCCGCCGCAAGCCCCGGCAGGATCGCCTCGAAGGGGCCGCGCCCGATCGACAGGCCGTGGATGGTCCCGGCGGCCAGCGCATCGCCGGCGCCGTTGACGCTGCGGATGTCGGCGCGCAATGGCAGGAAGGAGCGCAACTCGCCGGCATGGGCAACGGCCAGCGGCGCGCCGGCGTCGGTGACGACGACATCGGGGTGGACCGGGCCGGAGAGCCGCCGCGCCAGGTCCGGCGCGCCGGCCTCGTCGAAGCCGATGCCGAGCATGGCGGCCGCTTCCCGGCGATTGACGAACAGCAGGGTGATGTCGTCGAGGAGGGGGGAGAGCCTTACGCACTTGGCCGGCGAGACCGCGAGCGCCGCGATGCGCCGGCCAGAGGACCGCGCCTGGCCGACCAGGAAGTCGAGCGTCTCCTCCGGCAGGTTGGCGTCCACTACCCAGAAGTCGTCTTCGGGCGCGTTGGTCGTTGCCGGCGCGACGACCGCCGGGGTCATCTCGTTGAAGATCCCCATGCCGGCAATGCCGATGATCAGCCCGCCCGTGTCGTCGAGGGCGGCGAGATAGGTCGCGGTCGCCGCGTCGGTGGAGACGCTGACATGGCCGGTCCCGACACCGGCATTGCGCATCGCCGCGACGACGGTGTCGCCGGCCGCGTCGGCGCCGACCCGGGTCACCAGCCGGACCGGATGGCCGAGCCGGGCCAGGATCACCGCGATATTGAAGGCGACGCCGCCCGGCGTGGTCCGGGCCGTCCCCGGGTTCGACGCCGCCATCACCGGGGTGTCGTTGGTCGCGGCGACATGGTCGATCGTCGCGCCGCCGAATATGGTGATCGGGCCGCGTTCGCCGATTCGCTTGGTCATGCCTGCAGGTGCTCCGAGATCCGCCGGGGCCGATCATCGGACGCTCGGGAATTTCGTGCAATGGTGTTCAGGGCCGGGCGGGGAAATGTTGCGCCCGAGGGCTGGTGCCGGCAGGCGGCGCCTGGGTTTTGTACCGCAATGGAAACCCTCTTGCGCAAGAGAACAAAACGTGTACATTGCGCTTTCGAAATCAGCGGCGCATTCGTTTGAACGTCCCTGTTACCTGTGGAATAAGGAGCGCACCAATGGCGGCCAATTCTCTTCGTCTGATCGAGGGTCAAGCAATGGACAAGTCGAAGGCGCTCGATGCGGCGCTCGGCCAGATCGAACGGGCGTTCGGCAAGGGCTCGATCATGCGCCTTGGCAAGAATGACCCGATCGTCGAGGTCGCCACGGTGCCGACCGGATCGCTCGGGCTCGATATTGCGCTCGGGATCGGCGGCCTGCCGCGCGGCCGGGTGGTCGAGATCTATGGCCCGGAATCGTCCGGCAAGACGACGCTGGCGCTTCATGCCATCGCCGAGGCCCAGAAGGCCGGCGGCATCTGCGCCTTCGTCGATGCCGAGCATGCGCTCGATGCCGGCTATGCCCGCAAGCTGGGCGTCACGCTCGACGACCTGCTGATTTCGCAGCCCGATACCGGCGAACAGGCGTTGGAGATCGCCGATACGCTGGTGCGGTCCGGCGCCGTCGACATCCTGGTCGTCGATTCGGTGGCGGCGCTGACGCCGCGCGCCGAGATCGAGGGCGAGATGGGCGACCAGTTGCCGGGACTGCAGGCGCGGCTGATGAGCCAGGCGCTGCGCAAGCTGACCGCCTCGATCAACCGCTCCCACACCATGGTCATCTTCATCAACCAGATCCGCATGAAGATCGGCGTGATGTTCGGCAGCCCGGAAACGACGACCGGCGGCAATGCGCTGAAATTCTATTCCTCGGTGCGGCTCGATATCCGCCGCATCGGCTCGATCAAGGACCGGGACGAGGTGGTCGGCAACCAGACCCGGGTGAAGGTGGTCAAGAACAAGCTGGCGCCGCCCTTCAAGCAGGTCGAATTCGACATCATGTATGGCGAGGGAATCTCGAAGACCGGCGAACTGGTCGACCTCGGCGTCAAGGCGGGGATCGTCGAGAAATCCGGTGCCTGGTTCTCCTTCGACAGCCAGCGGCTCGGACAGGGCCGGGAGAATGCCAAGCTCTTCCTGAAGGAAAACCCGGAAGTGGCGACCAAGATCGAGCTGGCAGTACGCCAGTCGGCCGGCCTGATCGCCGAGCAGTTCCTCGAGGACGCATCGCCGGAGAGCGGTGAAGATGACGGCGGTCCCGAGGACGCGCTGGAGGCATAGCGCCTGCCGGACACTCCGAAGGAGGCGGCCCTGGAACAGCGGATCAGCCTGGTGACGCTCGGCGTTGCCGATCTTGCCCGGTCGCGGCGCTTCTACGAGGATGGCCTCGGCTGGGGCCGGGGCAACACCGAGGCGGAGGTCGCCTTCTACCAGTTGCCGGGGATCGTGCTGGCGCTGTGGTCGCGGGCCGAATTGGCTGCGGATGCCGGTATCGGGGACGACGGCGCGGCGTTCAGCGGCATGGCGATCGCCTACAACACGCGGTCGCGGGGTGAGGTCGACGCGCTGCTGGCGGAGGCGGAAGCCGCCGGGGGCCGCATCCTGAAGGCCGGAACGGAGACCGAATGGGGCGGCTATTCAGGCTATTTCGCCGATCCGGACGGCCATCCCTTCGAAGTCGCCTTCAATCCCTTCTGGACGCTTGACGGCGAGGGGCGGGTAACCCTGCCGTAAGGTAGGTAGTCGGCGTTGATCCGCTGGCATTTCGGGTCGGGCGGCGGGTTTCCGTTCCGCCAGCGGCCGCAATCGGGTCGCCCCTCCGATACGGCAACAGCCGGTTCGGCCGGCATTTTCTGGACATTGCCACGGCGGGGGCTGTAAAAACCGCCGGCGCGGCCATAGCTTTGTCCCGGTCGCCGCCAGAGTGAAAAGTGTCCATGCAATCCGTCAACGACATTCGTTCCCATTTTCTCGGCTTCTTCGAGAAGAACGGCCACACGCCCGTGGCGTCGAGCCCGCTCGTGCCGCGCAACGATCCGACGTTGATGTTCACCAACGCCGGCATGGTCCAGTTCAAGGACTATTTCATCGGCCGGGCCGAGCCGCCCTATCCGCGGGCGGTGACCTCGCAGAAATGCGTGCGCGCCGGTGGCAAGCACAACGACCTCGACAATGTCGGCTACACCGCGCGGCATCTCACCTTCTTCGAGATGCTCGGGAATTTTTCCTTCGGCGATTATTTCAAGGAACGGGCGATCGAGCTGGCCTGGAACCTGGTGACCAAGGAGTTCGGGCTCGCCGCCGATCGGCTGCTGGTGACGGTCTATGCCGAGGACGACCACGCCTTCGACCTGTGGAAGAAGATCGCCGGCCTGCCGGAGCAGAAGATCATCCGCATCGGGACCAGCGACAATTTCTGGGCGATGGGCGACACGGGGCCGTGCGGGCCGTGTTCCGAGATTTTCTTCGACCACGGGCCCGGTGTCGCGGGCGGGCCGCCCGGAAGTCCCGAAGAGGACGGCGATCGTTTCGTCGAGATCTGGAACCTCGTCTTCATGCAGTTCGAGCAGCGGGCGAAGGATGACCGGATCGCGCTGCCCAAGCCGTCGATCGACACCGGCATGGGGCTGGAGCGGATGGCGACCGTCATGCAGGGCGTCCACAACGTCTATGACACCGACCTGTTCAAGGCGCTGATCGCGGCGTCCGAGGACCTGATCGGCGCGACGGCGGCCGACGAGCGAACCGCGAGCTTCCGGGTGATTGCCGATCACGTCCGGGCGACGAGCTTCCTGATTGCCGACGGCGTGCTGCCGTCGAACGAGGGCCGGGGTTACGTCCTGCGCCGGATCATGCGCCGGGCGATGCGCCATGCCCATCTGCTTGGCTCCGACGAGCCGGTGATCTACCGGCTGGTGCCGACGCTGGTGGCGTTGATGGGCCGGGCCTTTCCGGAACTGATCCGCGCCGAGGCGCTGATCCGCGAGACGCTGCTCCTCGAGGAAACCCGCTTCCGGCGGACGCTGGCGCGCGGGCTGACGCTGCTTGACGAGGCGACCGGCAGCCTCGGCACCGGCGACACGCTGGCCGGCGACGTCGCCTTCCGGCTCTACGACACCTACGGCTTCCCGCTCGACCTGACCGAGGACGCGCTGCGGCCGCGCGGCATCGGCGTCGATACCGACGGCTTCACCCAGGCGATGGAGAAGCAGAAGGAAGAGGCGCGGGCGAGCTGGGCCGGCTCCGGCGATTCCCAGACCGAGGCGATCTGGTTCACCCTGCGCGACCGGCTGGGCGGCACCGAGTTTCTCGGCTACGGCACGGAGAGCGCCGAGGGCGAGATCCTCGCGCTGGTCCGTGATGGCAAGGCGATCGAGACGGCGACGAGTGGCGAGGCAGTGGCGGTGGTCGTCAACCAGACGCCATTTTACGCCGAATCCGGTGGACAGGTCGCCGATACCGGGACGATCGAGACCGATGGCGGCGCCGTCGTTGCGGTGAGCGATGTCCAGAAGCGGGCCGACGGCCTCTTCGTCCATTACGGCACGGTCGAGCAGGGGACGGTGAAGGCCGGCGACGCGGTGCGACTTACGGTCGATGGCGCGCGCCGTTCGACGATCCGCGGCAACCACACGGCGACCCATCTGCTGCATGCGGCGCTCCGCACCGTGCTCGGCGGCCATGTGGCGCAGAAGGGCTCGCTGGTCGCGCCGGACCGGCTGCGCTTCGACTTCTCGCACCCGAAGCCGATCGATGCCGATGAGCTTGAGGCGGTCGAGGCGCTGGCCAATGCCGTGGTCATCCAGGATTCGCCGGTCGAGACCCGGCTGATGGACCGCGACGCGGCGATCGAATCCGGCGCCATGGCGCTGTTCGGCGAGAAATACGGCGACGAGGTGCGCGTCGTGTCGACCGGCACGGTGCCTGACGGCGTCCCCGGCCGGACCTATTCGGTGGAACTGTGCGGCGGCACCCATGTCGGTCGCACCGGCGAGATCGGGCTGATCGCGGTTGCCAGCGAGAGCGCGGTGGCTGCCGGCGTGCGGCGGATCGAGGCGCTGACCGGCGCCGCGGCCCGCAAGCACCTGGCCGAGCAGGAGCGCCGCCTCAAGGCGGTGGCGATGGCGCTCAAGGTGCGGCCGGAGGATGCGGCCGAGCGCGTCCAGGCGCTGGTCGAGGAGCGGCGCCGGCTGGAGCGCGACCTCGCAGATGCGCGGCGCAAGCTGGCGATGAGTTCGGGCGGCAGCAATGGGGCCGATCCCGGCATTCGCGACATCGGGTCGATCAAGTTCCTCGGCCGCTCGGTCTCCGGCATCGCGCCGAAGGACCTCAAGGGCCTGGTCGATGACGGCAAGGGCGCGGTCGGATCCGGCGTCGTTGCCATTGTCGGCGTCAGCGACGACGGCAAGGCCGGTATCGTCGTCGGCGTCACAAAGGACCTGACCGAGCGGATGAACGCGGTCGACCTCGTCCGGCTCGGCTCGGAGGCGCTGGGCGGCAAGGGCGGCGGCGGCCGCCCGGACATGGCCCAGGCCGGCGGCCCCGATGGCGCCAAGGCGGACGCGGCGATCGCGGCGATCGCGGCCGCTGTCGCGGAGACCATGGGCTGACGGGATGCCCAGGTGAAACAGCTTTCGCTGCGGCGCCGGGTTTTTGAGGTCGTCGAGGGCGGCTCGCGCCGGGCGGCGCTGTCGAGGATCTTCTCGGCGGCGCTGATCATCCTCATCCTGGTAAATGTCATCGCGGCGATCTTCGAGACCGTGCCGACCATGACGCAGACCTATTTCCAGGTCTTTGCCGGGGTCGAGGGCGTCTCGCTGACGGTCTTCGCGATCGAGTATGTCGTGCGGCTGTGGGTCTGCGTCGAGCATCCCCGGGCGCGCGGCGTGCCGGCCTGGCGGGCGCGGCTCAACTACGTCTTCACCCCGTCGGCGATCATCGATTTCATCGCCATCGTGCCGTTCTTCATCGTCGCCCTTGGCGGCGCCGACATCCGGACGATGGTGCTTGTCCGGCTGATGCGGCTGTTCAAGCTCGGGCGCTATTCCACCGGCTTCCAGTCGCTGTTCGAGGCGGTGCGGCGCGAACGCCACGCCCTGGTCGCCAGCTTCCTGGTGCTGACGTCGATCGTGCTGGTGGCGGCATCGCTTGCCTATATCGCCGAGCGCGAGGCGCAGCCCGACGATTTCGGCAGCATCCCCCAGGCGATCTGGTGGGCGATCGAGACCGTCACGACCGTCGGCTATGGCGACGTCATACCGAAGACGCTGGCTGGCCACATCATCGGCGGCATCACCATGATCACCGGCATCCTGATGATCGCCCTGCCGATCGCCATCATCGGCAGTTCCTTCGCCGAGGTCATCCGCCAGCGCAGCTTCGTCGTCACCTTCGGGCTCGTGGTGCGGATGCCGATGTTCGCCAGCCTGAGCTCCGATGTGCTGCATGATCTCCTGCCGATGTTGCGGGCGATGACCGTCGAGGCCGGCACCGCCATCATCGAACCGGGGGAGGGCGACGATGCGCTCTACGGGATCGCCGAGGGGGTGGTCGAACTCGACAGCGATGGCGGCCGGCGGCGGCTGAGCGTCGGCGACTCCTTCGGGGCCAGTCCCGATATCACCGACAAGACGCGGGCGGATCCGGCGCTGGCGCTGACGCGGGTCAAGCTGCTGGCGATCGACCGGATCGACCTGATCCACCTCGTCGCCCGTTACCCCGGGCTGGCCGGTCGGCTGAAGCCGAATGTCCAGGCCGGCATCGTCATGGATGACGGTTCGGGAGGCAATCCGGCCTAAGATTCGTGCGCGGTGGCGGCTATGCCTTCGCGGTGCGCTTGTTCTAGGCTGCACAGAGGCATATCGGCGGCGGGAATGTTCGAACACGAATCGGCACGGGAACTGCTCATCGTCCTCGGGACGGCCGGCGTCGTCGTGCCCCTGTTCGGCAAGATGCGTTTCGGGGTCGTTCCCGGCTTCCTGCTCGCCGGCCTGCTTCTCGGTCCGGGCGGGCTTGGCGCCTTCGTCAGCCAGGTGCCCTGGCTCTCCTATATCACCTTCTCCAATCCCGAGCGGGTCGCGCCGATCGCCGAGCTCGGCGTCATCTTCCTGCTCTTCCTGATCGGGCTGGAATTCTCCTTCGACCGCCTCTGGGCGATGCGCCGCTACGTTCTCGGCGTCGGCTCGCTGCAGGTGTTCATCTCGGCGGCGGCGATCCTCGGCATCGCCCTGCTGGTCGGCCTCAATCTCCCGGGCGCACTGGTCCTCGGGCTGGCGCTCGCCCTGTCGTCGACGGCAATCGTCACCCAGGTACTGATCGAGGCGCATCGCTTCGCCTTGCCGGTCGGCCGGCTGGTGCTCAGCGTCCTCGTCTTCCAGGACCTGATGGTGGTGCCGATCGTCATCGTCGTCGGCCTGCTCGGCGGCGCCAGCGCCGGCGAAGCCGACTTTTCCTTCGCCGATGCGGGGATCGCGGTGGCGGTGGTCGCCGGCATCATCGTCTTCGGCCGGATCATGCAGCGCCCGCTGCTCCGCCTGACGACCGGCACCGGCAGCCGCGAACTGGTGGTTGCCATCGGGCTGTTCATGGCGATCGGCGCGGCGGTCCTGACCGCCCAGGTCGGCCTGTCGCCGGCGCTCGGCGCCTTCCTCGCCGGCCTGCTTCTCGGCGAGACGGAGTATCGCCATCAGATCGAGGTCGATATCGAGCCGTTCAAGGGGTTGCTGCTCGGCCTCTTCTTCATGACCGTCGGCATGAGCCTCAATCTCGCGGCGATCACCATCGGCCCGCTTGCCTTCGTCGCCGCGGTGGTGACGCTGGTGCTGGTGAAGGGGCTGGTGATGATCGCCGTTGCCCGGGCCTTCGGCGTCGATCTGTCGGTTGCGATCGAGGCCGGATTCCTGCTGGCCGGCGCCGGCGAGTTCGCCTTCGTCGTCTTCACGCTGGCCAGCCAGCATGACCTGGTGGCGCCTGGTCTCCTGCAATTCCTGGTCTCGGTCTCGGCCCTGTCGATGTTCGTCGTGCCGTTTCTCGGCAAGCTCGGCCAGCGCGTCGGCAAGTCGCTGGCGGAGCGACGCGACGGTCGCGATCACGGCGCGGGGGTGGGGGAGTCCGAGGAACTGTCGGATCATGTAATCATCGGCGGCTTCGGCCGGGTCGGCGAAATGGTCGCACGGCTCCTGACCGAGGAACGCATTCCGTGGGTGGCACTCGATCTCGATGCGGCCGCCGTCTCAGAGGCGCATGCTGCCGGGCGGCCCGTCTTCTATGGCGACGCCAGCCGGCGCGAATTCCTCGAGCGGGTCGGCGCGGCCCGGGCCCGCGCCTTTGTCGTCACCACCGATGCACCCGGGGCGACGGAGGACATGGTGGCCGCCATCCGCCAGTCATGGCCGAAGGCGGCGATCCATGCGCGTGCCCGCGATTCGGCCCATGCAGAGGTGCTGATCAAGCTTGGCGTGTCGGCGGTGACGCCCGAGACGCTGGAGGCCAGCCTGCAACTGGCGCGGGGCCTGCTGATGAGGATCGGCCTGCCCGAGGATGCAACCGACAACCGTCTGGCGGCCATGCGGGAGATAGAGATGCGCGAGATCGGCAAGGGCCGGGACTGATCCCGACCCTCGCCGATCCGCTGTATCAGCAAATCGTCGTCAACTTCCGGTGCGGTTGCTGTTCTGGCGCTCGATCATCCAGCCCGGATATTCGATGGGCAGGGCGCTGACGGTGTCGAGGGCGGCCAGTTCTTCGTCCGAGAGTCGGATATCGACGGCGGCGACATTGTCGTCGAGCTGGTCGGTATTCTTCGCCCCGACGATCACCGACGTGACGTGCGGCTGGTGCAGGAGCCAGGCCAGCGCGATCCGGGCGACGGAGACCCCGTGCGCCTCGGCAATCGGGCGCATCGCGTCGATGCAGTCGAAGGCTCGGTCCTTGTTGATCGGCGGGAAGTCGAAGCTGGCGCGACGCGATCCCTCCGGTCCGTTGCCGTCGCGGTCGAACTTGCCGCTGAGCAGCCCGCCGGCCAGCGGGCTCCAGACCATCAGGCCGACCTGCTGGTCGCGCAAGAGCGGCGCGATCTCCCGCTCGAGGTCGCGGCCGGCGATGGTGTAATAGGCCTGCAGCGAAGCGAACCGCCTCCAGCCGCGATGGTCGGCAAGCGACAGGGATTGCGCCAGCGCCCAGGCCGGCCAGTTCGAGCAACCGACGTAGCGGACGTGGCCCTGGGTGACGAGATCGTCGAGTGCGCGGATCGTCTCCTCGATCGGCGTGATCCTGTCGAAGCCGTGCAACTGGTAGAGGTCGATATAGTCGGTGCCGAGGCGGCGGAGGCTGGCCTTGACGCTATCCATGATATGGGCCCGCGACGAGCCGCGGTCGTTCGGCCCGGCGCCCATCGGGCCATTGAGCTTGGTCGCCAAGACGAAGTCGCTGCGCGGCCGGCCGGAATTGACCATCGCCTGGCCGGTGATCTCCTCGCAGAGCCCTTCGGAATAGACATTGGCGGTGTCGAGGAAGTTGATTCCGGCGTCGAGCGCGCGGCCGAGGATGGCGTCGGCCTCCGTCTGGCCGAGGGAGCCCACCTTGGTCCAGATGTCGCCCTTGCCGCCGAATGTCATGGTGCCAAGGCAGATTTCGGACACGAGGAGGCCGGTGCCGCCGAGTTTCTTGTATTGCATGGATTAATCACCTCAGATCGGAAAGCCGCTTCGGTTGAAGCGGCCGGAAGCGACCGGCGCATGATGCCGGTTGCGTGGTCCGCGACCGCCGGATGCAGGGCCGGATGGTCCTGCGAGACGCGGGGAGGGCGGTTTCAGGCAGAAGCAGCCCATTCCGCGCCCCGGCAACGGTGTCCGGTGGTCGCCATCCCAAGATGGGTCGGAAACCGGGGCGGGCGTAGTCGGATGCTGCCGACTTCTTGCACGATCCTCTCAAACCACCATTCTATCGGCAGGTGGAACCTTGTCGGCACCGACCGGCGGGTGCATTGAGATCGGCATGGATCATCTATCTGAACTGAAGGCGTTGATCGTGCGCCACTGCGCGGGTGGTCGCGCCGTCAGCGCCAACCCGCGACTCGTCCTGCTCAATGCGCCGAGGACCACCAGGCCGGGGCCGGCGCTCTACCAGCCGACTTTCTTCCTCGCTGTTCAGGGACGCAAGCGGCTGGTCGTGGGCGACCGGGTCATTGAATATGACAGCGCGAAATCCCTGATGGTCTCGATCGACCT
The DNA here is from genome assembly GCF_900104485.1 of Bauldia litoralis. Lineage (GTDB taxonomy): Bacteria > Pseudomonadota > Alphaproteobacteria > Rhizobiales > Kaistiaceae > Bauldia > Bauldia litoralis. Next base: position 306,980 of record NZ_FMXQ01000006.1, read on the forward strand.
GCCGGTTACGGCGGCGATCTGCGAGGCGAGCCCGGAAAAGCCGTATCTCGCGGTCGGCCTCAGCCTCGACCGGGCGGCAATCGCGGCGATGCTGCTGGAGATGCCGGGCCAGGACGACGGCAGGCTGGCGTCGATCGCGGTCGCCCCGGTGACGGCGGAAATTCTCGATCCGATGCTGCGGCTGACCCGGCTGCTCGATCGTCCGGAGGACATTCCCGTGCTCGCGCCGCTCGCTGAGCGCGAGATCCTCTATCGGCTTCTCCAGGGACCGCAGGGACCGGTGCTGCGCCAGATCGCGCTCCGCGACAGCCGCCTGTCCCGAATCGCCAAGGCGATCGACTGGATTCGCGGGCATTACCAGGAGCCGCTGAAGGTCGGCCCGCTCGCCGAGATCGCCGGGATGAGCCAGTCGTCCTTCCACCGCCACTTCAAGGCGGCGACGGCGATGAGCCCGCTTCAGTACCAGAAGCAGATCCGGCTGCAGGAGGCGCGGAGCCTCCTGCTTGGCCAGTCGGCGAGCGCCGGCCACGTTGCCTTTGCCGTCGGCTATGAGAGCTCGTCGCAGTTCACCCGCGAATATGCCCGCCTGTTCGGGGCGCCGCCGGCCCGCGATGCGGCCCGGCTGCGCGGTTCACCCGTGGATGCTGCGGGCCCTTAGGCTGCCGCCATCGCCTTCTGGAGGTTCTCGTCGACCTTGTCGAGGAAGCCGGTGGTCGAGAGCCACTTCTGCTCGGGACCGACGAGAAGCGCCAGGTCTTTGGTCATCGAGCCGGACTCGACCGTGTCGACGCAGACCTTCTCGAGCGTCTCGGCGAAGGTCTTGAGGTCGGCGTTGTTGTCGAGCTTGGCGCGATGCAACAGGCCGCGGGTCCAGGCGAAGATCGAGGCGATCGAGTTGGTCGACGTCTCGTTGCCCTTCTGGTGCTCGCGGTAGTGGCGGGTGACGGTGCCGTGGGCGGCTTCCGCCTCGACCGTCTTGCCGTCCGGCGTCATCAGCACCGAGGTCATCAGGCCGAGCGAGCCGAAGCCCTGGGCGACGGTGTCGGACTGGACGTCGCCGTCGTAGTTCTTGCAGGCCCAGACGTAACCGCCCGACCACTTCATCGCCGCCGCGACCATGTCGTCGATCAGGCGGTGCTCGTAGGTAATGCCGGCTTCCTTGAACTTGTCGGCGAACTCGGTCTCGTAGATCTCGGCGAAGATGTCCTTGAAGCGGCCGTCATAGACCTTGAGGATCGTGTTCTTGGTCGACAGGTAGACCGGGTATTTCCGGGCCAGGCCGTAATTCATCGAGGCGCGGGCGAAATCGCGGATCGACGGGTCGAGATTGTACATCGCCATGGCGATGCCGGCATCCGGCGCGTCGAACACGTCGCGCTCGATGACTTCGCCATCCTCGCCCTCGAAGCGGATGGTCAGCTTGCCCTTGCCGGGGAAGCGGAAATCGGTGGCGCGATACTGGTCGCCGAAGGCGTGGCGGCCGATGATGATCGGCTGGGTCCAGCCCGGCACCAGGCGCGGCACGTTGGAGCAGATGATCGGCTCGCGGAAGATGACGCCGCCGATGATGTTGCGGATCGTGCCATTCGGCGAGCGCCACATCTTCTTGAGGCCGAATTCCTCGACGCGGGCCTCGTCCGGGGTGATCGTCGCGCACTTGATGCCGACGCCGATCTTCTTGATCGCCTCCGCAGCGTCGATCGTCACCTGGTCGTCGGTGGCGTCGCGATGCTCCATGCCGAGGTCGAAATACTGGAGGTCGATGTCGAGATAGGGATGGATCAGCTTATCCTTGATGAGCTGCCAGATAATCCGCGTCATCTCGTCTCCGTCCATTTCGACGACGGGATTGGCAACCTTGATCTTCGACATAGTTTGGGCCTCACTGGCAGACTGATCGGGGAGGGCGCGGCCAGTGGAGGTGGCCGGCGCGGTGATTGTGGCGCCCTCATATCACCCGACCGGTCGCGAGAAAAGGCAACCGTCCCGCCTTTACCGGATGGAACCGACGGGACGGGTCTCGCGATGGCGGAGATTACGATTCGAGAATCACCTCGCCGGACACGGGGTCGGTGACGCCAAGCCCGTTGCCGAGGTCCTCCAGCATGTCGCGCACCTTGTCGAGGCTGGCGATCATCTTCGGTCGCGCCGCAACGATGTCGTCCATGCTGTTCCACTCGCCGATCAGGCAATAGCTGCGTTCGCCGGTCTTGATCACCGCGAACCGGCGGGCATCGTCCATATCGTTGTCGTCCCGAAACGATGAGAGGACCTTGTCCTCTAACCCGGGCTTAACGCGCATTCTCACGACGTTATAGGCGGTCATGGTTACCTCCCTTGCTGGGCGGAACCGGTCGAGACGGCGGTCCACTCGGTCCCGCACGGACCGCAGCTTACTCCCTTTTTTGGGTTTCACCGCCAGGGTTTCAGCTTGCGGTCGCCAGGATCGACAGAAGCCCGTCGCAATCGCGCTTCAGTCGGAGGCTGCGATAACGAAGAAAAAAGGGCGCGGCGGCCGAAGCCGTCGCGCCCTTGATCCGCATCCAATAATGGTCGTCAGGCTTCCCGGGCGGCCATCGAGATCATGATGTAGCTCCAGCCGGTGAAGATCAGCGAGATGCCGGTCAGCGTGCCGATCGCCCAGGCGGTCGATACGGGCCAGCTCGCCCAGATGATCAGGCCGACGAAGATCGCCAGGATTCCAGCCGTCAGCATCCAGCCCCAGCCGCGCTGCGGGCGCATCTGGAAGCCGAGGATGACCTGGAAGATACCCTTGGCGAGAAACACCGCCGCCAGCAGGATGGTCAGCGTCACCGCGCCGACGACCGGCCGGAACCACATGGACGCGCCGCCAGCGAGCAGCACGAGGCCGATGATCAGTTGCCAGATGAATCCGCCCCAGCTCTTGGTGCTGAACGCCTGGACGATCTGCATGATCCCCAGCCAGACCAGCACGATGGCAAACACCACGGTGACGGCGAGACCGGCGACGAACGGTGAGGCGATGGCGAAGATGCCGCCAATCACGAAGATGATGCCGAGGGCGAGAAACCACCCCCAGTGCTTGCGGATATTGTCGGCAGAGTTGAGTGTCATTGCAGCGTCGGTCATGGGCCCCTTCTCCTTCACGACTCGCGACGGCGGGAGAGTACTCCAATCGGCCATCCGTCAACACCTCCGGTTTTGGCGCGCGCCGATATGGCGTCGCTCACGCCGATCGGATAGGAACCGGCCATGACGGATACAATTGTCGAAGCCGGCCCCCCGGCAGTCGTTCTGGTCGCGCCGCAACTCGGCGAGAATATCGGCACCGCGGCGCGGGCGATGGCCAATTTCGGGCTGGTCGATCTGCGCCTGGTCAATCCCCGCGACGGGTGGCCGAACGAGAAGGCCGTCGCCGCCGCCAGCCGCGCCGACCATGTCATCGACGCGGTGCGGGTCTTCGGCTCGGTCGCGGACGCGGTGGCGGATCTCGCCTTCGTCTATGCGACGACCGCGCGGTCGCGTGAGGTCGCCAAGCCGATCGTCGGCCCGCGCGAGGCGGGCGGCCGGCTGCGCGCCTATGCGAACAAGGGGGTGCGGACCGGCATCCTGTTCGGGCCCGAGCGGACTGGTCTCAACAACGAGGATGTGTCGCTCGCCGACGAGATCCTGACCTTCCCCGTCGACCCGACCTTCTCCTCGATCAATGTCGCGCAATCGGTGCTGCTGATTGCCTATGAGTGGCGAATTTCCGGCTTTTCCAGCGAGGATGCCGGCCTGCCTTTCGCGGTCGATCGCCTGCCTGCGGCGAAAGACGACCTTTTCCGGCTGTTCGAGCATCTCGAGACCGCGCTCGATGCCGCCGGCTTCTTCCGGCCGCCGGAGAAGAGGCCGCACATGGTCGAGGGGCTGCGGACCATCCTCAACAAGGCCAACCTTTCCGAACAGGAGGTGCGGACGCTGCGCGGCGTCATCGCCGCCTTCCAGCGGCGCCCGACCCGGCCGCGCGAGACCGAAGATGGCAACGTGACCGACGCGCGGGGGGACGAGGCATGAAACCGTCGCCGAGGATCGCATGACGCGGCTCCTGGTCTTCGATTCCGGTATTGGCGGGTTGTCGGTGGCCAGCGAGATCCGGCTCGCCCTCCCGGCGGCCGAGATGATCTACGTCGCCGACGATGCCGGCTTTCCCTATGGCGAGCGCAGCGACGACGACCTCGGCGTCCATGTCGTCGAACTGATCGGCGCGCTGATCGACGTCTTCACCCCGGATGCGGTGGTGATTGCCTGCAACACGGCGTCGACTCTGGTGTTGCCGCCGCTGCGCGAGCGATTCTCGATCCCCTTCGTCGGCACCGTGCCGGCGGTCAAGCCGGCCGCCGAGCAGACCCGCTCCGGCCTGATCAGCGTGCTGGCGACGCCCGGCACCATGCGGCGCGACTACACCCGCGCGCTGATCGAGAGCCACGCCAGCCATTGCGCGGTGCGGCTGGTCGGGTCGGCCAACCTGGCGCCGATCGCCGAGGCGGTGATGCGCGGCGAACCGGCGGACGACGCGGCGATCGCCACCGAGATCGGGCCGGCCTTCGTCGAGGACGGCGACCGACGCACCGACAGCATCGTGCTGGCCTGCACCCACTATCCCTTCCTCAAGGCCGATTTCGTCCGTCTCGCCCCGTGGCCGGTGGAGTGGATCGACCCGGCGCCGGCGATTGCCCGCCGGGTGGTCAGCGTTGTCGGCGAGGGGGAGGGCGGAGAGACTGGCGGTGGTCTGGCCTACCTGACCTCCGGCAAGGTCTGGCCCGAACCGCTGGTCGACGTGCTTGGGCGGATGGGGCTCGAGCCGATGTCCGAGCCGGCCTCAGGCTGATTGCCGCGCTTCGCCATCGGGTTCCGGGAGCAGGAGGACGATGAGCACGATCCCGGCAAGGGTGATGAAGCGGAAGGCCGCGTCCTGACCGTTCCATTGCTCGGACTGCCACATTGCAAACCATTCGCCGCCGATCGCCACGAATCCGACGGCGTAGAGCAGCATCGCCATCGTCAGGCCCGTCGCCGCCGTCGGCTTGGTCGCAGCAAAGCGTCCGGTCGAAGACGCCGCGAGCATGCGGGCGGCGCCGACCCACAGGACAAGCGCGGTCAGGACCTGCCAGGCGATGATCGACCAGTAGACGGCGGTCTGCAGCGTCGGGTCGGTGATCGCCCGCCAGCGCAGGGTCGAGTCGGGAAAAATCGTGTCCATGCTCATGACGTGCTGGACGAAGGCCCAGTTCGAACCGTAATCGGTGATGTTGCCGAGGGCGAACAGGCTGAAGAGCAGCGCCACCGAGGCGACGAGGATCGTCTTGCAGAGCCGGATCACACGCATCGAATCGGTTCCTCCCTCCAAGGAAGCGTAGCCACGGCCTGTGGCAGCGAGCAATTGCCCCGGCGCGCGAGCGGAACATCCCTGTCATATTCGGCGGCTAGTTGGTTGCTCGGCGGTGCCTTTCGCACAGCATCGGGCCACCGTGAGGGAACGGAATGAGCGAGACGGGGCAGCCCGACGCGGACGCGACATCGCATCCATCCTTCGCCGAGGCGACGAGGGTCTGGGCGACGATCGGGCTGTTGTCGTTCGGCGGGCCGGCCGGCCAGATCGCGCTGATGCACCGGATCCTGGTTGACGAGCGCCGGTGGATTTCCGAGCCGCGATTCCTCCATGCCCTGAACTTCTGCATGCTGCTGCCGGGCCCGGAAGCGCAACAGCTCGCCACCTATGTCGGCTGGCTGCTCCATGGCACGCGCGGTGGCGTCGTCGCCGGAACGCTGTTCGTCCTGCCGGGGCTCGCCGTCATCCTCGGCCTGTCGACGCTCTACGCGGTCTACCAGGACACCGGCTGGCTGGAAGGCATCTTCTTCGGCCTCAAGGCGGCGGTCCTCGCCATTGTCATCGACGCGGTCATCCGCATCGGCCGCCGCGCCCTGAAGAGCCGCTTCGCCGTGATCCTGGCGGCGATCGCCTTCGTTGCGATTTTCGTCTTCGGCGTGCCGTTCCCGGTGATCGTCATCCTGGCCGGGCTGGCCGGCTATCTGCGGGCGCGGATGGCGCCGGGCGAGGGGACCGCGGTGGGCGAGGGGGAATCGAAGGCCCTCGAGCCCGACCGGCTGCACAGCAGCGAGACAACCCGATCCGGCGCAGTCCGGGTTATCGCCACCTGGGGGGCGTTGTGGGCGGCGCCCATCGTCGGTTTCGCGCTTCTCGGCGGCTGGGAGAGCATCTACCCGCGGCTGGCGCTGTTCTTCAGCTGGCTGGCGGTGGTGACCTTCGGCGGCGCGTATGCGGTGCTCGCCTATGTCGCCGACGCGGCGGTCTCGTCCTTCGGCTGGCTGAGCGCCGGCGAGATGCTCGACGGGCTGGCGATGGCCGAGACGACGCCGGGACCGCTGATCATCGTCCTCTCCTATGTCGGTTACATCGCTGCCTTCCGGGCCGAAACCGACCTCGACCCGCTGATTGCCGGGCTGATCGGAGGGGCGCTGACGGCCTGGGTAACCTTCGTTCCCTGTTTCCTGTGGATCTTCCTCGGCGCGCCTTATGTCGAGAAGCTGCGCGGCAATCTCCGCCTGTCCGGCGCCCTTTCGGCGATCACCGCCGCGGTCGTCGGCGTCATTCTCAACCTGGCGCTCTGGCTTGGCCTGCACGTGCTGTTTCGCGAGGTCGGGGTGCTGGAATTCGGGCTGGCGCGACCCCCATGGCCGGTCTGGGGCAGCGTCGACCCGTGGGCGGTTGGCCTGATGGTCGTCGCCATCGTGGCGCTCTTCCGGTTTCGGCTGGGGGTGGTCCCGACGCTGGCAATCTGCGCCGGTCTCGGGCTCCTCGTCCGTTTCCTTGCCTGAACCGCGGCATTCCCGTATTTGACAGCCGCGGACGAGGGCAGTATGACCCTCTCGCCTCGCCGGTCCTTCTGGGCCGGCGTGGTTTTTTCTGCGACCCGTGGAGATTTGGGGGTGCTTGCCTCCTGATTCCTGTCGGCCGGTCCCGCGAGGGGCGGCAGAGGAGGGCGCTTAAACCCGAATGTGAAGGGATTACGCGATGACCAAGCGCGCACAATCGAAGTACAAGATCGACCGCCGCCTCGGACAGAATATCTGGGGTCGTCCGAAGAGCCCGGTGAACCGCCGCGAATACGGCCCCGGTCAGCACGGCCAGCGCCGCAAGGGCAAGCTTTCCGACTTCGGCACCCAGCTGCGCGCCAAGCAGAAGCTCAAGGGCTTCTACGGCAACATCTCCGAGAAGCAGTTCAACAACATTTACAAGGAAGCGGTCCGCCGCCCGGGCGATACGTCCGAGCAGCTGGTCGGCCTCCTCGAGAGCCGGCTCGACGCGGTCGTCTACCGCGCCAAGTTCGTGCCGACCGTCTTTGCCGCCCGCCAGTTCATCAACCACGGCCATGTCCGGGTGAACGGCAAGCGCGTCAACATCCCGAGCTATCGCTGCTCGCCGGGCGACATCGTCTCCGTCAAGGATTCGTCGCGCGAGATGATGATGGTGCTCGAGGCGACGCAGCTCGCCGAGCGCGACGTTCCCGAATATGTCGAGGCCGACCACGGCAAGATGGTCGCGACCTTCCTGCGCGTTCCCGGCCTCGCCGAGATCCCCTACGCCGTGCAGATGGAACCGAACCTCGTCGTCGAGTTCTATTCGCGCTGACGCCTGTCGACAGTCGCATCGAAAAGGCCGCCTCCGGGCGGCCTTTTGTTTATGAGGCCGCAGGGTGCCTGCCGAAACGAAAAGAGGCCGCCCGATGGGCGACCTCCTGTTCATTCACACGTCGTGGCGGTCGGTCAGGCGGTCTTGGCCGGCTCCGCGATCGCAACGCCCTTTTCGCCGAGCAGCGTCTGCAATTCACCGGCCTGGAACATCTCGCGGATGATGTCGCAGCCGCCGACGAATTCGCCCTTCACATAGAGCTGCGGGATGGTCGGCCAGTCGGAATAGGCCTTGATCCCCTCGCGGATATCCATGTTGTCGAGGACGTTGACGCCGCTGTAGTCGACGCCGAGATAGTCGAGAATCTGGACCACCTGGCTCGAGAAGCCGCATTGCGGAAAGGTCGGCGTGCCCTTCATGAAGAGGACGACGTCGTTTGTCTTCACTTGGTTTTCAATCCAGGGCTTGATCTCGCTCATTGCCTTAAATCCTTGTCCTGTCGCCGGTGACGAGCAGCCAACTCACTCCGGCACGCTGGTCTGCAGGGCCAGCGCGTGCAGCGCGCCGCCCATGTTTCCCTTGAGCGCGTTATAGACCATCTGGTGTTGCTGCACACGGCTCTTGCCGCGAAAGGATTCCGATACAACCTCCGCGGCGTAGTGGTCGCCGTCGCCGGCGAGATCGCGAATGACGACTTTCGCGTCCGGCAGTTCGGTCTTGATGAGCGTTTCGATCTCGCGGGCATTCATTGCCATGTGGAAGCTTCCCGTTGGCGGTCGGTTTCAGAGTTCAGCCTGCATGAAGGTCGGAAACCAATTCTCATGGGCTTCCCTGAGCTTTGCAACAGATATGGAAACGACGCCACCCAGAATCAAATCGGTGCCGCCGGTGGTGCCGATCCGGGGGGCAAGGACGCCGGCATCGCGGGCCCGGTCGACTACGGCGTCGACCTTGTCCGCGGCAATGGTCATCAGGTAGCGACCCTGGTCCTCGCCGAAGAGCACCGGCAGGGCAGGCTGGTCGGCGAGCTGGTCGACGGTCGCGCCGATGCCGGAGGCGATCGCCATCTCGGCCAGGCCGACCGCCAGCCCGCCATCCGACAGGTCGTGGCAGGCGGTGACCAGGCGATCGCGGATCAGGCCACGGACGAAATCGCCGACCTTCTTCTCGTGGTCGAGATCGACCGGCGGCGGCGGCCCGTCCTCGCGGCCGTGGATTTCGCGCAGATACGTCGACTGGCCGAGGTGGGTGCCCCAGGTCTCCGGCGCGCCGGCCAGCAGGATTGCCTCGCCCTCGGCCTTGAACGGCACCGTCGCGGCCGCCGTCACGTCGTCGAGCAGGCCGACGCCGCCGATGGTCGGGGTCGGCGGGATCGCGGTGCCGTTGGTCTCGTTGTAGAGCGAGACGTTGCCTGAGACGATCGGGAAGGCGAGGGCGGTGCAGGCGGCGCCGATGCCCTTGATGGCGCCGACCAGCTCACCCATGATTTCCGGCCGCTCCGGATTGCCGAAGTTGAGGTTGTCGGTCGCCGCCAGCGGCTCGGCGCCGACCGCCGTCAGGTTCCGCCAGCATTCGGCGACCGCCTGCTTGCCGCCTTCATAGGGATCGGCGGCGCAGTAGCGCGGGTTGACGTCGAGGGCGAAGGCAAGGCCCTTGCCGGCCTCGCCGACGCGGATGACCGCGGCGTCGCCGCCCGGCTTGACGATGGTGTTGCCCTGGATCAGGTGGTCGTACTGCTCCCAGACCCAGCGGCGCGAGCACATGTCCGGCGCGCCGAGAATCTGAATCAAGGCCGTGCCGTAATCCCCTGGTTCCGGATTCGTTTCGGCGATCGGCGGCCGGGGCGGGCGAGCCGTGTGCGGCCGGTCATATTCGGGCGCCTGGTCGCCAAGCTCCTTGATCGGCAGGTCGGCCTCGACCTTGCCGTTGTGCAGGACCTTGAAGCGAAGGTCGTCCGTCGTCCGGCCGACGATGGCGAAGTCGAGCCCCCATTTGCGGAAGACCGCCTCGGCTTCCTCCCGCATCTCGGGGCGCAGCACCATCAGCATCCGCTCCTGGCTTTCCGAGAGCATCATCTCGTAGGCGGTCATGCCGGTCTCGCGGCAGGGGATCCTGTCGAGATCGAGCTCGATGCCGAGGTCGCCCTTGGCGCCCATTTCGACGGCCGACGAGGTCAGGCCGGCGGCGCCCATGTCCTGGATGGCGACGACCGCGCCGGTCGCCATCAGTTCGAGGCAGGCCTCGAGCAGGAGTTTTTCCGAGAAGGGGTCGCCGACCTGGACGGTCGGGCGTTTCTCGTGGGCATCGTCGTCGAATTCGGCCGAGGCCATCGAGGCGCCGTGGATGCCGTCGCGGCCGGTCTTCGAGCCGAGATAGACGACCGGCAGGCCGACCCCCGAGGCCTTGGAATAGAAGATTGCGTCGGTCGGGGCGATGCCGGCGGCGAAGGCGTTGACCAGGATGTTGCCGTCATAGCCGCTATGGAAATTGACCTCGCCGCCGATGGTCGGGACGCCGAAGGAATTGCCGTAGCCGCCGATGCCGCTGACGACGCCGGAGACCAGATGGCGGGTTTTGGGATGCTCCGGCGCGCCGAAGCGCAGCGCGTTGAGCGCCGCCACCGGTCGCGCGCCCATCGTGAAGACATCGCGCAGAATGCCGCCGACCCCGGTCGCCGCTCCCTGGTAGGGCTCGATGAAGGAGGGGTGATTGTGGCTCTCCATCTTGAAGACAACCGCCAGACCGTCGCCGATATCGACGACCCCGGCATTCTCGCCCGGTCCCTGGATGACCCGGGGCCCGGTGGTCGGCAGCGTCCGCAACCACTTCTTCGACGACTTGTAGGAACAATGCTCGTTCCACATCGCCGAAAAGATGCCGAGCTCGGTCATCGTCGGCTCGCGGCCGATCAGGGCAAGGATACGGTCATATTCGTCCGGCTTCAGGCCGTGGGCGGCGATGACGTCGGGTGTCATGGAAACAGATGCGGTCATTCAGTGGATACCGATGGCGGCGTGGCGGGGTTCCTGTTGCATAGCGTGCCGCGCTGTCCCATGGAAGGACGCGGTTTGACCCTGGCGCGATTGACTGGGGGTAGCGTCGATTGTGCGGAAGGGGGCTTCTTTCTCATGGGTTGGTTCAGCAGGGGTCCCGGGCGGAAGAGATCGAAGCCTTCAGAGGGAAAGGTCCCGTCGAAGCGGAGACGGCAGCTTGCCGGCTTCCGGAAGCTGACCCGTGCGACGAAGTCAGGATCGAAAGACGTCGCGCGCCCGCTCAAGGCGCTCGAAGCGTCGGCGGGCAGGATCGCTAATCGCCTCGACTCGAATGCACGGCTTCTGCAGAATGTGCCGCGCATCGACACGAACATGATCATCCAGAACAAGCTGCTGCGGATGATCGCCGACGATCTGCTGGCCGCCGTTTCGCCGCGCTATTCGGAGCCGAAGCGCCTGTTCGGCCCTCACGCCCAGGTCTATTCGCAGAATTACGAAGACGCGATGATCGGCGAGATCTTCACCCGAATCGGCTTTGGTTCACGGCGCTTCGTCGAAATCGGCGTCGAGGACGGCCACCAGAACTGCACGCGGATGTTGCTGGAACATTGCGGTTTCAGCGGCGTCTGGGTCGAGATGGACCCGGAAGCCTGCGCCAGGATCCGGACCCGCTTCGCCGCCTATATCGAATCGGGACGCCTCGTCCTCGTCGAGGGGATGGCGACGGCCGAGACGATCAACGACCTCATTCCTCCGGAATTCCGGGACGTCGACCTTGTCTCGGTGGATGTCGACCAGAATACCACTCATGTCTGGCGAGCGATGGACCTCAAGGCCCGGGTCGCCTGCATCGAATACAACGCGGCGTTTCCGCCGATGCTGGACATCGAGACGCCCTATGAGGCGGAAACCGTATGGGATGGCGGGCACATCTACGGCGGATCGCTCAAGGCCATCGAGCGGATCGGCGCCGGCAAGCAGATGAGCCTCGTCGGTTGCGACCTGCACGGGGTCAACGCCTTCCTGATCGCCGACAGCGAGGACCTGTCGAAGTTCAGCGCGCCGTTCACCGCCGAAAACCATTTCGAGCCGCTCCGACTGCAACTCGTCAGCGAGCGCGGCCATCGCCGGGTGAAGGCGTCTTAGGCGCTACCGGCGACCGCGACGCGGCGTTGCGATCAGCTGCAACTATCGCTGCCGCCCAGCCAGCGGCGGAGGTCGGCCGCGATCCGTGTCGAGAGCGACGTGCCGGCCAGCGGTCCGTAAACGTTGAGGCCGCCCGCCGCGGTGATCTCGACGACGAGGACGGGGAGTTCGTGCGGCGCGTTCTTCGGCACGACCAGAATGCGCGGCCCGCCGGCGGCATTGGGCTCCGGCGAATAGACATACTGGGCAAAATCCGTCGCATTCGGTCCGAACCAGCATTGGTCCATCGCCTTGGCGAGGCGGCTATAGAGGGTATAGGCCGCCTGGCTCGGCTGGGCGGCGGCCGGCAGGATCGTGGCCGGCAGGAAGGCGATGGCGGCCGCAAGGACTGGGGCGGTCAGGGACAGGTGCTTCATTTCCGAGAGTCCTGCGGCCGGGGGAAGGGGCACGCATGCGATTGTCGCGACGGGCCGATCCGGCATTCCGCCACGTTTGACCGGCGCTACGGCTATCGTCAAGCGGGCGTACTCGGCGAACGCTGGTCCGCAAGGCATTGTTCCCACCCGGCCCGGCGGGGTAAACCGTCCGCCTTGGTTCTGGGAGGAATGAGATGTCAGATTCGGTAAAGGTCGCCCTGGTCGGCTGCGGGTTCTTCGCGCGCAATCACCTGTTTTCCTGGAAGGACCTGGCGGCCGAGGGCGCCGACCTCGTCGCGGTCTGCGATATCGACGCGGCCAAGGCGGAAGCGGCGGCGAAGGAATTCAACGTGCCGCGCTGGTACACGGATTTCGACGCCATGGTCGAGGCCGAGCAGATCGACCTCCTCGACATCGCGACCCGCATGGATACCCATCGGATGCTGGTCGAAAAGGCGATCGGCCGGGGCATAGCGACGATTGTCCAGAAACCCTTCGCGCCGACCTGGGAGGATGCGGTGGCGATGACCGCCGCCGCCGAAAAGGCAGGCGTCTTCCTCGCGGTGCACGAGAATTTTCGTTTCCAGACCCCGCTGATCCGCGTCGCAGAGACGCTGCGCACCGGGGTGATCGGCACGCCGAGCTGGGGGCGGATTTCCTTCCGCACCGGTTACGACATCTATGCCGGCCAGCCCTATTTCTTCGACGAGGAGCGCTTCATCATCCTCGACCTCGGCGTCCATACGCTCGATATCGCCCGGGTCTTCATGGGCGAGGTCGAGCGGGTCTATTGCGAAACCCAGCAACGCAACCCGAAGGTCAAGGCCGAGGATACGGCGACCGTCATGCTCAAGCATGTCTCCGGCGCCGTCTCGGTGGTCGATTTTACTTATGAGAGCCGCAAGGAGCCCGATCCCTTCCCCGAGACGATGGTCGAGATCGAGGGGCCGGACGGCGCGGTGGTGGTCGATGCGGGTCTGACGATGCAGGTGACCAGCGGCGGCGAGATGCGGACCGAGGACATCGGCGCACCGCTCCTGCACTGGACATCGAAACCCTGGCACGTGGCGCAGGAGAGCGTGCTGATCACCTGCCGCCACATGCTGGAAAGTTTCCGGGCCAAGGACGCGGCGGCGACGGCCGCCGCCGACAACCTGAAGACCTTTGCGGTGGTCGAGGCCGCCTACGAATCGGCGGCCTCGGGAACGGCGGTCAAGCCACGGGCCTACCCGTGAGCCCGTCCGGTCAGCCCGGCATCAACTGGCCGCCATTGACCTCGATGATCTGGCCGGTGACGTAGCCGGAGAGGGCCTCGGAGGCGAGGAACAGGTAAGCGCCGACGCATTCCTCGGACGTACCGGCGCGGCCCATCGGGATGGTCGCGACCATCCCCTTCATCTGCTCGTCGGTGCTGAAGCGCTCGTGGAAGGGCGTCAGGATGACGCCTGGCGAAACCGCATTGACTCGGATGCCGTCGCCGACGAATTCCTTGGCGAGGCCCTTGGTGATGGTCGAGACAAAGCCTTTCGATGCCGCATAGAGAATGGCGCCACCGCCACCGCCGTTGCGCGCGGCGATCGAGGTCGTGTTGATGACCACGCCGCGGGACTTGCGCAGCCAGGGCAGGGCGGCGCGCGTCATCCAGACGACCGAGTGCGAATTGAGGTCGACGACGGCGCGGTCGTGCGCCTCGTCGGACTCTTCCATCGGGATTCGGCCGAGCATGGCGCCGGCATTGTTGATCAACCCGTCGATCTTGCCGAAATGGTCGGCAGTCTTGTCGACAATTTCGGCATTCGCAGCGTGCTGGCTGACGTCGCCCTTGACGAGGAAGGCGTTTCCACCATTCTTGGTGATCGCATCAGCAACATCGCGCGCCTGGGTTTCACTGGAATTGTAGTGGACGGCGACCGCGGCGCCTTGTTCGGCCAGCGCCAGCGCAACGGCCGCGCCGATACCGGTCGAACCGCCGGTCACCAGGAAGACTTTGTCGGCGAGGTCGGGGATTCTCAGGTTGCTCGTGGTCATGTTCACTCCAGTGAAGGCGATTGGGAAAATGGCGGGGGACAACGGGGGCGGCAATCGGCAGGGCCGAATCGAAACCGCGCGCAACCCTCCCGTTGCGTCGGTCGGACGATCTTTATTATGGCACCCGGCGGCGAGACTCGGCAAATAGACAGCATGCCCGTTCCCGAGATCGAGACGATTCGCGCCCACGCCCTGTTCCGGGATCTGGCGGAGGAACAGTTTGCCGATCTTGCGCAGCATGCGGTGGCGAAGCGATTCCTTCCCCACGATACGATCGTCGAGGAGGGCGACCACCCGCAGTTTCTTTGGCTGGTGGTCCAGGGCGCGGTGGAGCTTTTTTCAAGGCGCGGCCGGCGGGAGGCGTCGATCGGGGTGGTCCTGCCGGTCTCGGCCTTTTTCATTGCCTCGACGATCTACGATCTCCCGCTCCAGGCGTCGGCCCGCACCATCGAGCCGTCGTCGATCGTGGCGATCGAGGCGGAGCCGCTCCGCAGGCTCTTCGAGGCGGATGGCGGTTTTGCGCGGGCAATTCTCGCCGAGACTGCCCGGAGTTTCCGGAGCATGACCTCCGAACTGAAGGCGCAGAGGCTGTGTACCAGTGTCGAGCGGCTGGCCAACTGGATCCTGGTGCAGGACCGGGATCACAGCCGGAACGGTCAGTTCGTGCTGCCCTACGACAAGCGCACCCTGGCCGGGCATCTCGGCATGACGCCGGAGAACCTGTCCCGCAACTTCGCGCTGCTCTCGGACTACGGCATCTCCGTCAACCGTCGTGAAGTGGCGGTGCGAGATCGTGAGAAGCTCGCCGCCTTTGCCGAGCCGGCCGCCAGCCTGACGGACTGGGAGGTCTGAAGCCTCAACCGGACAGCGCCCGGCGCGACGTAACGCCTGCACGCCTGCGCAATGGGAACGCCCTTCGCGATGAGACTATCATCTCGAAGCCATCGGCCGGACGACCATGAGGCCTATTTCGCCGGCAGATAACCGAAGCGACGCATGGCAGGCTTGTGGGCCTTGACGATACGGGCCACCTGCTCGGCGCTCAGCCGTTCCTGCCATTGGCCGGCGCGGCCCTCGCGGAAGAACATGTCGACCGATGTATCGGGCTTCTCGAAGAACCCTGCCTCGGCTTCTCTCGCGCGCAGGCGGTCGAAGCTCGACAGCTCGATCGCCTGGCGAAGCTGGTCCTTCGTCGGGTCCGTCCTGAGATGCCGCGCGATGCGCTTGAACGTCCGCTCCGGTTTGTCGAGCATGTCCTCGTAGCGCACCACGAGGGTGGTGGGATTGGCCCGGTCGGTCCAGGTCCCGACATTCTGGCTCCATGATCCCGTGACCGTCCGGATCTTCTGCGCGGTGGTCTCAATGCCCCAGCCGCTTCTCGCCATCAGGTCAATGGTGAAGTCGATCGGCGCATTGCTGAGATGGGCGTAGGAGATCGCCACATCGAGCGGGTTGCGGACGATGTAGATGGAGCCTGCGGTGACGTCGGTGTTGATCAGCGGGGCGCCGTGATCCATCGCCCGGGCGTTGTGGGTCTTGAGGTAGATGAGGCGCCTGGCCGACTCGACCAGGGCCGCCTGGACCCACGGACGGGCGGCGGCGATCTCGGCCGGGGTCGCCCGGAACACGGGCTTGCCGAGGAAGCGCGGGTAGAGCGCCGGGGCGCCTTCCGATTCAGCGGCTTCGTCAAACTTGTTGATGTCGAAATCGGCGGAGCCGGGATCGCGCATCACCTTGAAGAGCGAATTGATGAAGGCCCGCATCCAGGTGTTGCCCGAGCGGGGGTAGGAGGCGATCCAGATGATGCCCCTCGGGTTGCCGCTGTCGAATTTGATCATGGCGCCAGGTGCCGCGGCAGGCGCGCGGTCCGCGGTTGGTTGGTCCCCGTCATCGCGATCGACCGTGCCGGCGTTTCGCCGCCGAATCAAGACGCTTCGCGCCGCCGGCCGATGCCGTCCGGTATTCCGGGGGGAGGTAGTCGAAACGCGCCATCATCCGCCCGTGGTCGGCGACGATGGTTGCGACTTGCTCCGGGCTCAGCGTCTCCTGCCACTGGCCGGCGCGGCCGGCCCGGAAGAAGGTGTCGGCCGTATTCGGCTTTTCGGCAAAGCCGGATTTTTCTTCGCCGGCGCGCAGGCGGTCGAAATCGGTCATCGCCACCGCGCGGCGGATCTGGCTGTTGTTCGGCTTGAGGCGGATATGCCGGGCGATCCGCGCGAAGGTACTGTCCGGCCGGTCGAGCATGTCCTCGTAGCGAACTGCCAGCACGGCCGGGTTGGGGTGGTCCGTCCACGAGGCGACATTCTGGCTCCAGGAGCCGGAAATGACCCTGGCGCTCTCGGCCGTGCTCTGGATGCCCCAGCCCTCGGTCGCCATCGTCTTGATCGCCTCGTCGATCGAGGCGTTGCTGAAGGCCGCATAAGAGATGGCGACGTCGAGCGGGTTGCGCACGATGTAGATGGCGCCGGCGCTGGCCGCCTTGTTGATCAGCGGAACGCCGAAGTCCTTCCCGTTGGCGTTGTGTGTCTTGACGAAGACGATGCCGGGCGCGGCGGCGGCGATGCTCGCCTGGACCCTCGGCCGGACGGCCGCGATCTCGGCCGGGGTCGCCGCGGTCGCCGGCTTGCCCAGGAACGGCGTGTAGCGCGTCAGCAACCGTTCCGACACCGACCACTGGCTGACACTGCCGAGGTCGATATCCTCCGCGTCGGGGTCTTCCATGATCCGCGTCAGGCCATTGATGAAGGCCCGCGTCCATGTGTTGCCGGAACGCGGATAGGAGGCGATCCAGACGATTCCCCTTGGATTGTCCTTGCTGACGTTGATCATGGGCGTTTCAGGCGATCCGGATAGGGCGGCGACTGCCGCAGGCGCGACTCGTCTATTATAAAAGGACAGGGCGCGGGTTCCGGCCAGGACGGGAATCGTCCGCCGCAGAAGCGTGACCATCGGCGATCGGGACTAACGAATCAACGTGATCAATCTGGACGAAGACAAGCCGCAGGGGATTATCTGGATCGCCTCCTATCCGCGCTCCGGCAACACCTGGACGCGGGCCTTCATCAACGCCCTTCTCAACGTCATGCGGAATCCCGATTTTGACGCGGTCGACATCAACCGGATCGAGGAGGGGGGCGCGGTGGAGAATGCCGCCGCCCTTTATCCCCGTTTCCTCGGCAAGCCGGTTGCGCTGGCCACCGAGGCAGAGATCGCCGCGGCGCGGCCGAGCGTCCAGGCGGCGCTGGCCCGCTCGGCCGGCCGGCCGATCTACCTCAAGACCCATAACGCCAACGGCATGGATCATGGCGCGCCACTGATCAACATGCAGGTGACGGCCGGCGCCATCTACGTCGTGCGCAACCCGCTCGATGTCGTCATTTCATACGCGGCCTTCAGCAACGCCTCGATCGATTCCGTGATCGAGCGGATGGCGACGCGCGGCTGGGGGATTCGCCGGAGCAACGACAAGGGCCACGAGCGGGTCCGGGTGATTCAGGGATCATGGAGCGAGAATGTCGGGACCTGGAGCGATCGCCCCAACCCGATCATCCTGGTGGTGCGTTACGAAGACATGATCGAGAAGCCCGAACGAGCCTTTACCCGCATTGCCCGCCACCTCCGGCTGAAGCCGGGCCGGGAAGAACTCCGCAAGGCCATTGCGATGTCGAGCTTCGACCAGCTGCGCGCCCGGGAAGCGGCGGACGGATTCGTTGAAAGGTCCGAGCGGTCGGCCGACCAGTTCTTTCGCGCCGGCAAGGCCGGGCAGTGGCGCGATGTGCTCGACGACGCGCAGGTCGCCCGGATGGTCAGGGCGCACAAGCCGCTGATGCGCCGCTTCGGCTACCTGCCGAAGTGACGGCCGGAGTACCCGCAACCGGGGTTACGGCCTGACAACGCCAACGTCGGTGAGGAAGCGCTTGAGAATGTCGTTGAACCGGTCGGCGGCATGGATTTGAGGCGCATGCCCGCATCCTTCGAAAAGCTGGACCTCGCCGGCCCACAGGGTCCGGTAGTCGACGCTGACGATGTAGTCGGGGTCGGCAAACTGTTCGTCGGAGCCGACGATCATGGCGATCGGGACCGGACATTGCTCCGCCAGGTCCCTCTGCCGGCGCGGCGACATCGCCGCCAGCGATTCGAACAGGGTGCTGCGCGCCCGACCGTCGGTCCGCACGACGGCGTTCTCCCAGGGATCGGCGGCGGGAGAGTGATGATCGCTGATGAGCGAGGCGAATTCCCTGGCTTCGTCCGCTGAAAATTCCCGCTGCCCGGACATGCCAAGCTTCGGGTGCGGCTGGAATCCGGCGACCGTCCCGTCATCGAGACGCTCGAACGGCGGGGTGGTAATCGCCATCAGCCCGAGCAAGCCCGGAAAACTGTCCGTCAATTCCAGCCCGATATGGCCGCCGAGCGACCATCCGACCACCGCGGCGTCGGTAATACCCATGGCGGCGAGCACTTCGCCGACGCAGTGGGCGTAGCCGCCCAACGAATAGGTGCGGGAGGGATCGATCGCGTCGGACGATGCGCCGTGTCCCGGCAAGTCGACAGTGATCGCCCGGCATTGCGAGCCGAGCGCGGCGATCTGGGGTTTGAAGACTTCCTTGCAGAGGGAGTTTCCGTGCAGGAAAACGACCGGCGCGCCGGCGCCGCCGGTATCATGCAATGCAATATCGCCATGCGACGTGCCAACAACAGTGTCCGACCTAATTGCCATGATTACCGTTCCCACTGAGATGAATGCATGTGCCCGTCGCCGAAAAGAGAAAGAAACGCTGGAATAAACGGTACGAAAACATCGCTGGTTGTTCCATCGCTTATACGCCTATAGGCTTTTGCTTGTGGTCATGTTTTTGCGCGTTCTGATCCTCAGGCAGGAGGGAATGACAAATGCGATCCCTTTCTCTTGAGACCTATAACGGCCTTGTCGACGCGATCTACGAGGCAGCACACACGCCCGAGAAATGGCCGGCATTTCTGTCCGCGATCTCGGGATCTCTCGGCGGCGTCTGGACAAGTCTGCACTGCAGTGACACCAAGACCGGGCTGTGCATCGCCATGGCCGGCGACCTCTACGATCCGAGCTTTGTGGAGTCGCTGCATCGAGAATATGGGGTGATCAACCCATGGCTCGATGCGGTCCAGCAGATGCCGGTCGGCAAGGCTCAGACCTCGGAATCGCTGATCGAGCCCGACTTGCTGCGCCAGACACGCTTCTACAATGAGTGGATCCGGCCCCAGGAAGACATTGGTACCGGCGCCGGCATTACCATTGCCCGCGACCGACAAAGGCTGCTCCGGCTGTCCTGCAATATCCGGTTCAGGGACCAGGAGAAGATCCAGGCCGACCTTGCCGATCTGCTCGACCTGCTGGCGCCGCACCTGGCGCGCTGCTTCGCTGTGAGTCGGCATCTGCGCGGGCACCGTCTCGGTGCCGGCGCGACGCTCGACGTCCTGCCGGCCTCGATCTTCCTTGTCGACGACAAGGGCCATGTTCTTTACGCGAACAAGGCCGGCGAGAGCCTTCGGCGCGAAAGCCGGTTGCTCTCCTACGACGGGGCGGGGCGCCTGGTCGTCAGTGATCCGGAAGCAGACGATGCCCTGCAGCGCAGGCTTCACGCGATCACCGGTCAAGATCACACCGCCTCAACGGGACCGATTCTCCTTCGCGATCAGGATTCGAACCGGATGGTGCCGATGACCGTCGCACCGTTGACATCGCGCACAGACGCTCTGGCAGGCATGCTTGGCTGGCCCGATGGTGACCCGCCGGTTGCGATAGTCTGCCTGGATTGGTCCGGCGTCGTCGATCGGGAGGCGCTTTTCCGCGCCCATGGACTGACCCCCGCCGAAGGGGACCTCGCGTCGGCGCTGCAACAGGGCGCCACCTTGAAGTCGCATGCTGTCCAGCGCGGCGTCAGCTACCACACGATGCGCAAGCACCTCAGCGCGGCGTTCAGGAAGACCGGCACTACGCAGCAGAGCCAGTTGGTGGCGCTCCTCAGCAATGGCCGGAACCATGATCCGGCCATTGCGACGCAAGGCCGGCCGGCCGAAAACTAGGCACGCATCCCTGTGCCGACCTCGCTGTTCCTGTGTCGAATCGGCTGGGCCGGCGGCTTCCGGTTTTCCGGACGGACCCGTCCTCCAGCTACAAATGCGGGCAAGGTGCGCCGTTCAGTGGGACAATGGGCGTATCCGCCGGTGGGCCGGGGGGTAATGACAGCGTTGCAGGGGATTTGAAGCACGCGATCGCGCGGCGACATCGAATGGCGGAGAGGATGGGATTCGAACCCACGATACGGTTTAACCCGTATACTCGCTTAGCAGGCGAGCGCCTTCGACCACTCGGCCACCTCTCCGGTCCGGTTGGAGATAACGGTCTGCGACGGCCCGATCAAGCGGCGATCGTGTCGGGGAGCCGGTATCTCGCCTTTATGCGACTCGAATCGTCCTTCTCCTTGAAGGAAGAGTCGCCGCACGCGAACCGGAGATGAGTCGCCTTGAGGCCCTTGGACCCGACGGAACGAGTCGCTGTGGCGCGACCAACACGATCCGGCACGGCCGGAAGTCCCCCGGAAAACCGCCCAATTCTGACCGAAAGGTTACCAGCGACCCCCAGTTCGTGCCAAATCTGCAACACGGGTTTGCAAAACCATGAGCGGGGACCCTCAGACGGCCTTTTGGCGTTGCAAGGCCCGGCGTCGTGGATATGGTGCGACTCACGAACTGCGGATTTGTAGTTCGCGTTGTTCTGGCGGTCGCCTTGGGGCAAGGTCGTTCAGGATAGCTCAGCGGGGATTGGGAAGACTTCGCAAGGCTCATCTACCGAACCGGGGTACGAGGTTCGGGAGCACTAGAAGAACCAACCTGCCCCTTGGAACAAGTTTTGGAGGTCAGGATATGAAATTGAAGGCTCTCTTCCTCGGTACTGCGGCCGCGTTTGCGGTTAGCGGTGGCGCCCAGGCGGCAGACCTTGCTCTCGCAGTCGAGCCGATCGACTACGTCAAGGTTTGTGATGCCTTTGGAACCGGCTACTACTACATCCCGGGTACGGACACCTGCCTGAAGGTCGGTGGCTACATCCAGATGGACATCTGGTTCTACTCGGACAACTACAAGGTCGGTAACTACTTCAACGTTGCCAACCAGCTCACCGGCGCGACGACTGATCCGAGCAACCCGCTCGCGAACGTCAACGGTGTTGTCGCCGGCGATCTGTACGCGCTGGACGACTACTCGGCCGCTTGGGAGTTCAAGACGGAAGCCGGTGTGAACTTCACCGCCAAGTCGATGGGCGACCTTGGTCCGATCGTTACCAACTTCAACTTCGTCACGGTTTCGAACAACTTCGACGGCACCAACGGTGTTGACAAGGAAGTTCGCTTCGACGGTGGTTACGGCGCGATCGGCCCGATGATGTTCGGTTGGACCGCTTCGACCTTCGACGTCGGTGGTGGCTACACCTACGACGGCGCGGTTCGTTCGGACAAGAAGACCGACCAGTTCCGTCTGTCCTACCTGATGGGCACCTGGGGCATCATGCTCGGCCTCGAAGATCCGCGTGACCGTTACTCCGGTGCGAAGAATGCGACCGGCGACTATCCGGATATCGTCCTGGCCCTGACGGGCGGCGTTGGCGGCTTCGACATGAAGCTGTCGGGTGCTGTCACTGACCGGACCAGCGGCACTGGCTGGGGTGTTGCCCTTGCTGCCGAAGGCGAGATCGGCGGAGGCTTCAAGCTGAAGGCTGCCGGCGCTTACTCGGATAACGCCAAGAGCTTCACCGGCGGTTCGAACTGCTCCGACACGTTCTCGGGCGGCAAGTTCCGTGGCTGTGATGACGGCGAGTGGTGGAGTGCCTTCGTTTCGGGCAGCTTCGCTCTCAGCGGCAACATGGACGTTGCGGCAACCGCCAGCTGGCAGGACACTGCGGACTCCCGCAAGAACATGGGCACCTTCACCGGCGCGCTGGGCATCTACTACCACCCGACCAGCAACTCGGAGATCGGTGCGGAAGTTCTCTACACGGATCCGGAATCGGGCGACTCCACCACCGGTGGTCACCTTCGCTGGAAGACTTCTTTCTAAGCGATCGGGTCTGACTTGATCCAAGTGCCCGGCGGAGCAATCCGCCGGGCATTTTCTTTGTCTGAGCCATTCCTTCTCGACGGAGCCAGCCGGCGGAATTGTCGTCTCCCGGCCTCGTCTCGCGGCTTGCGGGTCGCGGTTTTCTTGGCGAAGATGGGCCACGCCCATAGATTCGTCGCAATCCCGCGTTCGATCAGTCCCTAGAGATCGGGGCGCCGCCGGCCGGGATTGGCGGTGGCCTTCTTCCGTGGTGCGCAAGCGGCGTGCGTTGAGAATTGAGGGTTTCGCGGTATGTCGAACTGGCGAAGATGGGTGCGTCCCGGACTCGCGGCGACAATCCTTCTTGCTGTCCTGGCGGTGCTGCTGCGAACCGGCGCCGTCGAGCGCGAACTGGCTGCCAGGGTGTCCGGGCGGCTGGTGGCGGACGGTTACGACTGGGCGACCGTCGAGGTGTCCGGTCGCAACGTTGTCATTGGCGGCGTCGCGCCGACGCCGGAGGTGCAGGAAGAAGCGCTGCTTGCCTCGGCTGCCATCGGCGGTGTTGCCTCGGTTACCAACGAGAGCGGCCTCCTGCCGATCGCCTCACCCTATGAATGGTCGGCGCGACGGCTCGGCCGGAAAGTGACGCTGCTCGGCAGCGTCCCCTCCGAAGCGACGCGCAACGGGGTTCTCGCGGCGGCGCGCCGGGCACTGCCCGAGGCCGAAATCCTCGATGAAACCCATCTCGCCCGCGGCGCGGCCAAGACCTTCAACTCGATGACGGCCTTTGCCCTCGATCGGCTGGCCAACCTGTCGGAAGGCCAGGTGACCATCACCGACGGAACCCTGTCGGTTGCCGGAACCGCCGTGACTGCCGAAGGCTATGCCGAGGCGCGCGCCGCGTTCCGTGATTCGATGCCCGGTGGCGTGACGCTGGGCCCGGTCGATATCCTCCCGGCGCGGGTCGATCGCTTCGTCTGGTCGGCGAGCCTCGACGAGGTCTCCCTGACGCTGGCGGGATATGTCCCGAACGACGTGGCAAGAACCTCGCTTGTCGCCGCCGCCGAAGCCTTGAAGCCCGGTGTGCCGGTCATCGACAACATGAACATTGCCTCCGGAGAGCCGGAAGGTTTCGCCGAGGCGGCCACCTTCGCCGTCCAGGCCCTCGGCAAGCTCGAGGAGGGCGGTGTCATGCTCGACGGCCTGACGCTGGATGTCGCCGGCACGGCCCGCAGCGTCGAGGACTACGAGTCCGTGGTCAGCGGAATCGGCGGAACCCTGCCGCCCGGGGTCGAGATCGTCGCCAATGCGATCACGCCGGCCCCGGTCTCGGCCTATCACTGGACGGGCGAGCGGGAGGGCGACTCGATCACCTTGACCGGTTACGTGCCGTCGCTGGAAGGCCGGGCGGAAGTCGAGGCGCTTGCCAGGACGCTGTTTGCCGGCCTTTCCGTCAAGGAAGACGTCAAGATCGCCTCCGGCGAGCCGAAGATCGACTGGATCGGCGCCGCCAAGTTCGCGATGGAGCAATTGGCCGAGTTGAAGACCGGCGTCGCCAAGGTCGAGGGCGTCACCTATTCGATCAGCGGCGAGGCCGGGAGTTCGGATGCCTATGTAGCGTTGACGGCGGCCAATGCCCGACGCCTTCCGGCGAGCCTCGCACTGGCCGGTTCGGATGTCTCGCCGCCTGTGGTTTCCCCATTCACCCTTTCGCTCTCCCATGGCGAGAACGGGCTGATCATGGCCGGCTATGCCGGGTCGGAAGACCAGAAGCAGGCCCTGCTCGATGCGGCGCGCGAACGGTTCGGCTCGGTCAGGGTCACGGACAGGATCGGGTTCGCCAGTGGCGCGCCGGATAATCTGGTCGATGGCGCCAGCGGCGCGATGCGGGCAGCGGCGCGTCTGGCGGGCGGTCATTTCTCGATCGTCGACAGCGTCATCGAGATCGACGGCACGACGTTTCACGATCGCGCCATGCAGCGCATCGCGGATATCGCCGCCGAATCGATCCCCGACACCTTCAAGACCAGGATCAACGTCATCACCCGGCAGGTCGGCCAGCCCCTGGATACCGACGGGTGCCGCGGGCGGCTGAAACTGGCGCTCGGAAACGGCAATGTCGAATTCGACAAGGGCGCGGCAGAGATTTCGATCGACAGCTACACGCTCCTCGACCGGGTCGCGGGCGTCCTGATGCGGTGTCCGGCGTCGATGGTCGAGGTCGGGGGCCACAGCGATTCCGATGGCTCGGAGGAGAAGAACCTCGAGCTCACCCAGGCCCGGGCCGAGGCGGTTGTGGATTATCTCGTCGATGCCGGCGTCAAGTTCGAACGCATGACGGCGAAGGGCTATGGTGAGACGCTGCCGATCGCCGACAACGAGACCGAGGAGGGCAAGGCCGCCAACCGGCGCATCGCGCTGACCATCGATCCGCCCGGCAGCGGCTAGGTACCGACATGCTGTATCTGATCATCGCCTATTGGCCCTACCTTCTGGTCGCGCTGTGTGTCGGCGTCGCGGTGGGCTGGTGGTATCAGGACCCGTATAGCGTTGACGACGTGACGGCGTGGCTCGAGCGGGGGCCCGACGAGCATTGATCTGGCATTCCATCGAGATATGGCTTCTGCTTCTGCTGGTCTTCGTCGCCGGCTGCCTGCTCGGTTCGCTCCTTTACCTGCTGATCGCCGAGACGCGGCTTGCGCCGGCGCAGGAGGCGGTGGCCGACGGCGTCGGTCATGTCATCGATCGGGTCAGGCTGCGCCTTGGACTCGCGGCGACCTGGCGGACCCGCCAGCGGGCGCGGATGGTCTCGCATGCGGGGGAAGCCTACCGCGACTATCCGGATCGCGAGCCCCTCCGGCGCATCGGCCCGCCCCCCGCCGTGCATGCCGAGGAACCGGCGGCGCTCGGGCCGATCGAGGATATCGAGGCGGCCCTCGCGGGTCACGATGCAGAGCCGGATTATCCGGATCAGGACTGGCACGAGCCGCCAGTCGAGGTCGATCCCGATTGGCATGCCGAAGAGGTCTGGACCGAGGAGGAAGAGGCCGAGGTCGCCGCGATCGTTGCGCCTGAGGACCTGGTCCCCGAACCGCTGCCGGAGGTCGTGCCGGCGCCGGTCGTCGAGGAACTGCCGGCGATGCGCCCGGCCGGCCTGACGTCACCGCGTAATGGCGTTCCCGACGATCTCCAGAGGATCCGCGGCATCGGCAAGAAGAACGAGGAACTTCTCAACACCCTCGGCATCTTCCATTTCGGCCAGATCGCTGCCTGGACGCCGGCCGAAATCCGCTGGGTCGGGCTGCAGATCAAGTTCCCGGAGCGTATCGAGCGGGACGACTGGATCGGGCAGGCAACAGTCCTGGCGAGTGGTGGGCGGACCGGCTACATCAAGGCCGAGGATCGCCAGCGGGCGGCGGAAGAGGAAGCGGTCGCCGAGGAATTGCGAGCGGCGGCGCGCGGCGAGGCTGGCTAGCCTTCCGTCGAGGCTTCGGGCCGTGCGTCGAGGTCGAACGCCGACGTCTCGACCGGGACGACCGCGTCGATCGGCGGACCGGACCCTTCGGCCTGGGTGATGAAAGCCGAAATTCTCTGAAGAATCGGCGTGTTGAGGAGCAGGGGCGGGTGGCCTTCCCCCTCGATTGTCACCGACTCGAGGCCGGTATGACGTTCGCCCATCGCCGCCAGCGTCGCGGCGCTGAGCAGGTCGGAATTGCTGCCCCGGATCGCCAGCACGGGAATCTCCTTCAAGGTATCGAACTGGTCCCAGAGCTCGGGAACCGGGCGATCGAACTCGACCCCGTCGAAAGTCCGGGCGAGCGCCGGATCGTAGTCGCCGGCCGGGTGGTCGTCCTCGTCCCGATAGGTCATCCGGGCGAAGGCCTTCCAGTCGGCGTCCGACAGTGCGGTGAAGTGGCCGCCGTGCAGCCGCTTGATGATATGGACGGCGTCGTCCCAGTCGTCGGGCGCGGGCGTCCGTCCGATATAGGTCTTGATCCGGGCAAGGCCGACCGGCTCGATCACCGGACCGATATCGTTGAGCACGACGCCGGCAAGCGCGCTCGGACGGGCGACGCCCATTAGCATCGCAACGATGCCACCCCGCGACGTGCCGACGACGATGGCGCGGCCAACGCCGAGGGCGGCCATGCCGTCGAGGATGTCGCGCATCTCGGTCAGCGGGTTGTAGTTGGCGACCTCCGGGTCATGCTCCGACAGGCCGCGCCCGCGGTAGTCGAAGCACAGCACCCGGCGCGGGCGGTGGCGATGGTTCGAAAGATGCAGGGCGAGCGCATGGAAGTCGCGGGCGCTGCGCGACAGGCCGGGCAGGCAGACCACCGGCAGCCAGGGCTGGAGCGGGTCGCCATACTCGGCGACGTGCAGCTTCAGCCCGTCGGCGCTGGTGTAGTAGCGATCGCGAAACGCCGGCTGCGTCGCGCCGTCGGCGGCCATGCGGCTCAGCCCCGCTTCAGGTCGGTATGGATGGTCAGGGCAGGGCGGCCGAGGCGGGCGCGGTAGACCTGCAGGTTCTCCATCACCCGCTGGACGTAGTTGCGGGTTTCGGTGAAGGGGATCCGCTCGACCCAGTTGACCGCGTCGACATTCGGGTCGCGCGGGTCGCCGTACCGCTCGACCCAGGTATTCACCCGGCTCGGGCCGGCATTGTAGCCGACAAAGGTCATGATGAAGGAGCCGCCGAAGCTGGATTTCAGCCTGCCGAGGAAGGTCGCGCCGAGCGCCGCGTTATAGGCCGGATCGCTGGTCAGCCGGTCTTGCGAATAGGGCAGGCCCGCGGTCTTCGCCATCGACTTGGCGGTCGCCGGCATGAGCTGGAGCAGGCCGCGTGCGCCGGCGCCGCTGACTGCCTTCGGATTGAAGGCGCTTTCCTGGCGGGCGATCGCATAGACCAACGGCTTCTCGACATCGCCCGTGTTGGCGGAACTCGGGATCGCCGAGATCGGGAAGGCGGTCGAGTCGACGGCCAGGCCGCGATAGGAGGCGAGCTTGCCGATCTGCAGGGCAAAGGGATGCCCGCCGTGCTCTTCGGCCATCTCGGCCAGCAACGCGATCTCGGCCGGGTCGGTCAGTTCGTCGGCCAGCGCCCGGTAGAAGATGTCGTTGCGGTCGCCGCGATTGGCGGCGTCGAGGCGCTTGATCACCTGCACCAGTTCGCGCGATTCGAACCGCGCCTTGGTGGCGGCGTCCGGCTTCGGCGGCGCGGCGATGGGCAGGGTCTTGACGCCGAGGTTGGCGAGGGCGAGCTGGCCGTAATAGGTGGTCGGGTGCTTGCCGGCCCGCTTGTAATAGGCGATCGCGTCGGCCCGGTTGCCGGCCTTCTCGGAGGCGCGCC
This sequence comes from Bauldia litoralis, assembly GCF_900104485.1. Lineage (GTDB taxonomy): Bacteria > Pseudomonadota > Alphaproteobacteria > Rhizobiales > Kaistiaceae > Bauldia > Bauldia litoralis. The sequence continues at coordinate 334,658 of NZ_FMXQ01000006.1, forward strand.
CGAGCCAGTAGTCGGCGCGCGATTCGCTCAGCGGCCGGCTCGAGACCTTCAGGATAGCGGCGAAGTGCTTCTTCGCGGTGTTCGGATCGTTGAGGAATTCGAGCGCATACCAGCCGGCATGGAATTCCGCCTCGGCGATCGAGGCCGAGGATTCGGCCGAATGACCGGCGGCGATCCGGTAGGCGGTCTTGGGGTCGCCGATATCGAGGAACTCGCGCGACAGCACCCGCCGCTCGACCCACCACGCATCGCCGTCGATCTTGTCCGGATCGGTGGTGGCGGAGAACATCACCTTGGCCGCTTCGCTGAACTTGTTGGCGCGGCGCAGATACTGGGCCTGGGCAAACTGGTAGAGCGGGTCCTTGCGCATGCTGGCCGGAACAGCGGCCAGTGCTTTCGCTGCGTTGTTGTTGGCTTCGACATCGGCCACCGCCTTGGCGAGGGCCAGTTCGTTCTTGCCGGCGAAGGCCGCGTTGCGCAGCGCGGCCGATGTCTGCTCCTCGTAGAGCAGGCGGTCGGCCCGCACCTTGTAGTCGCCGGTGGTCAGCAGGCTGCCGAATTCCTTGCGCAGCGTTGACTCGGTGTCGCTGCCGAATCGCTCGGTGCGCCAGTAGGTGCGCACCAGGTTGGCGGCGTCGGACTTGCGGCCGACGGCGATGTAGGACTTGGCGAGGAGAACGAGGCCATCGTCGGTTTCCGGGACGCGCCCTGCCAGCGCGTCGATGACGGTCTGCGCCGGCGGCTTCTCGCGCACCAGCGCCTGCTCGAAACGGATTTGCAGCAGCGACTGTCCGGGCCAGTCTGCGAGCTTCCGCCACACTTCGGCGATGCGCGGCGCGGGGACGTCGTCGCGGCCGCTGATCGCCACCAGCCAGTCGATCACCTTGGTGTCGACCGGATTGGGCATGGCATAGGCGGCGGCCGTCGCGGCGGCGGGATCGCCGTCGTCGAGGAATTTCAGCGCGTATCGCAGGCCGATGGTGTTGAGGTTGGCCTTCGTCGAGGCCGGCTTTGCCGCCACCGAAGCGACCGGGGTGAAAGCCATCGGCGTCTCGACGTCTCCGACCGCGTCGCGGTGCTGGTCGTCGCCGCTGGCGAGGAACTGGGCGATCGGGTCGGCGGTCAGCGGCAGGCTGTCGGAATGGGCGCGCTGCGGGTTCATCCGCGGCATCGGGATGTCGGCGACCTGAATCCCGGCGGTTTCGGCTGCGGCGTCATATCCGCCCGGGGCGAGGAGCGCCGGTACGGCCAGTATCGCGAATGCGGGAATCAGAAGGGCCTTGCCGCGCATGGCGGTGCGTCCTTGTTTCATGGTTCTTTGGGCGTCGAATGACATGCGTGCCTTCTCCGGTGCAGGCTGCGATGGCCTCGGCGGCCCGCACCGGCCTCGTCGAAAAGACTCAACCCTCGACATAGAGCCTATTGTGCCATAGTGAACGATTGCTTGACGAGCCCGTCCGAAGGCCGTCCTTGCCCCCCCGGTCGGCCCGGAATAAGGTCTCGACCCCAGAAAATAGCGAAAAATCCGGCGAGGTTGTGGCCGAAATGTTCAAGGGATCCATCACGGCGCTTGTCACGCCGGTCAGGGACGGTGCGCTCGACGAGGCGGCTTTCCGCAGCTTTGTCGACTGGCAGATCGAGGAGGGAAGCCACGGCCTGGTGCCGGTCGGCACCACCGGCGAGAGCCCGACGCTGACCCATGCCGAGCACAAGCGGGTCGTCGAGACTTGCATCGAGGCCGCTGGCGGCCGTGTTCCGGTGATTGCCGGGGCGGGGTCCAACAACACCGCGGAGGCGATCGAGCTCGCCCAGCATGCGGAAAAAGCCGGTGCCGACGGCGTGCTGGTCGTCACGCCCTATTACAACAAGCCCAGCCAGGAGGGGCTTTACCAGCACTACAAGGCGATCAACGATGCGATCGGCATCCCGATCATCATCTACAACATCCCGCCGCGCTCGGTGATCGACATGTCGGTCGAGACCATGGCGCGGCTGTTCGAGCTGAAGAACATCGTCGGCGTCAAGGACGCCACCGGCAAGATCGACCGGATCAGCACCCAGCGCGAGGCGATGGGACCGGAGTTCATCCAGCTGTCCGGTGACGACGGGACGGCGCTTGCCGTCATGGCCCATGGCGGCCACGGCTGCATCTCGGTCACCTCGAATGTCGCGCCCAAGATGGTGTCGGAATTCCTCGAGGCCTGCATGGCCGGCGACTATCCCAGGGCGCTCAGCTACCAGGACCGGCTGATGCCGCTGCACAAGGCGCTGTTCCTCGAGCCCAATCCCGCCGGCGCCAAGTATGCCCTGTCGATCCTCGGCAAGATGACCGACGACATGCGGCTGCCGATGGTCAAGGCGTCCGACGCGACCAAGGCCGAAATCCGCTCCGCCATGGTCCATGCCGGATTGATCAACTGATCCACTGATGGCCGCCAAGAAAGCCAAAGCGCCGTCGCGCATTGCCGCCGACAACCGTCGGGCCCGTTTCAATTACGAGATCGGCCAGACGTTCGAGGCCGGCCTTGCGCTGACCGGTACCGAGGTCAAGTCGCTGCGCGGCGGTCGGGCCAATATCGGCGATTCCTATGCTGGCGAGCAGGGCGGGGAATTGTGGCTCTACAACGCCTATATCCCCGAATACCTCCAGGCCAACCGCTTCCAGCACGAGACCCGGCGGCCGCGCAAGCTGCTGCTCCACCGGACGGAGATCAACCGGCTGGCCGGCGCGGTCCAGCGCGACGGCATGACCGTCGTGCCCCTGAAGATCTATTTCAACGACCAGGGCCGGGCCAAGGTCGAGCTGGCGCTGGCGCGCGGCAAGAAGCTCCACGACAAGCGCGAGACCGAGAAGAAGCGCGATTGGGGTCGCGAGAAGGCCCGGCTGCTTCGCGACAAGGGCTGACCCGGCGCGGACGATCCATACCGAGGGGGGAGAACCAATGCCCAAGAGTTTCCTGAGCACGCTGACCGGCAGCTTTTCGACCGGGGCGGCGGAGAACCCGACGGTGGCGATGGTCGAGGCGGCCTATCGTCATCACGGCCTCGACATCCGCTACATCAATTGCGAGGTGCCGCCGGATCTACTCGGCGACGCGGTGCGCGGCGCCCGCGCCATGGGCTGGGTCGGCTTCAACTGCTCGCTGCCGCACAAGGTGACGGTGATCGAGCATCTCGACGGTCTGGGCGAGTCGGCCGAGATCATGGGCGCTGTCAATTGCGCGGTGCGGCGGGGCGACCAGTTGATCGGCGAGAATACCGACGGAAAGGGCTTCCTCAAGTCGCTGATGGAAAAGGTTGATCCGCGCGGCAAGAGCGTCGTCATGTTCGGAGCCGGCGGCGCGGCGCGGGCGATCGGCGTCGAGCTCGCGTTGGCCGGTGCGACCCGGATTGTCGTCGTCAATCGCGGCGTCGAGCGCGGCCAGACCCTTGTCGACCTCCTCAACGCGAAGACCGAGGCAACCGCCGAATTCGCCGCCTGGAGCGGCCCTTATGCGATTCCGGACGGCACCGACATCGTCGTCAACGCCACCTCGATCGGCCTTTACCCGGACGTCGACGGGCGGCTCGATATCGATCTCGATACCCTGAAGCCGGGCATGGTCGTCGCCGACGTCATCGTCAATCCGCCGAAGACCAACCTTTTGCGCGATGCGGAGGCGCGCGGCTGCACGGTGGTCGACGGCCTCGGCATGCTGATCAACCAGGGGGTCATCGGCATCAAGTACTGGACCGGCGTCGATGCGGACCCGACCGTGATGCGCGACACGCTGACGGAAATCTTCGGCGCCTCGGACTAGTCCGCCTCAGGCGAGCCGGGGAGTGACGAGCGGGCGCGGAAGAAGCGGATCGCGTTGAGCAGGGCGGCGGCGCCATAGACGCTCGAGAAGATCACCTGCACATACGATCCGGAAACGAAACCGTAGGCGCCCCAGCCGATGGTGCTGGCCACGACCAGCGCCTGGATGCGCCACACCGGCCGCTGGTGGCGCGCCGCGACCGCCAGGATCGTCCCGCCGATGGCGAGCAGGTCGGAAGGGCCGGCCCAGAAGATCCAGCCGACCAGCCCTGCCGTCGGGTAGAAGACCCAGTAGACGGCGCGGGCGGCCCGCTGGCCGGCAAGGGCCGCCACCGCATCCGAGGCCATGTAGAAGGCCGTCAGGGCGGCGCCCGCCGCCGCGTTCAGCATCACGTAATGGATGGCGGTGGGTGCCAGCCCGGCTATGTCGATCAGAAGGAATCGCGTACGGGTCTTGGCGAAGGTCGCGACGACGAGCAGTCCGAATCCGACGGCGCCGACGATCTGTGCCTGGAGGACGATATCCATCTAGGGCCCCGGCCGACGGCGGCGAAGCGATCGGCTCGGCGAGGGATTGATTGACCAGCAACGCGTCACAGGAGACTCCATGATCGGCAAACGTACCGCCGCGCGGCTGACATCGCGATACGGGACACTGCTTTTCCTCCTCATGACTCTCGGGCTGGCCTTGGCGCCCGGCGTTCAGCGCTCCGCCCATGCCGCGGTATTGCTCGATCGCGCGGTCGTGGTGACCGGCGAATGGCCACCTTTCACCAGCGAGCGAATGCCGGGCGGCGGCCTGCTCTCGGCCCTGGTCAGCGAGGTCCTCAAGGGCATGGACCGCGAGCCGGTCTACGAATTCCTGCCCTTCGCCAACGCCCTGCAGATGACCGACGAAGGCAAGGCGATCGGCACCTTTCCCTGGTTCCGCAATGCGGAGCGGGAGAAGGCCTTCGCCTATTCCAACCCGATCCTCGAGGTCGAATATGTCGTCTTCTTCAATCCGACGATCCAGTCGCCGATCCGCGATATCGCCGCCTTCGAGGACCTGAAGGACCTGAAAACCGTCCGGGTCGCCGGCTATGCCTATGGCAAGCTCGACTGCCTGCTCGATTTCGGGACCGTGGAATGCCCGCAGGATGCCCCGCCGGTCGCCGATCTCGGCGTGGTCGAGTCGGAGTACCGGGCCTTCGAGATGTTGCGCGATGGCGAGATCGACTATCTCGCCGCCAGCCGGGCGGTCGGCGAGTCGCTGATCGACCGCGCCTTCCCGATGGAGGATCGCCGCAAGTTCGGCGTGCTCGACCGGCCGGCGCTGACCTGGTCGATGGGCGTCCACTTCCTCTTCCCGCGCAGCCGGCCCGACGCCAACGACCTGAAGCAGGCCTTCGATCGCGCGCTGGCCGGCATCGAGGCAAGCGGCCGGGTTGCCGAACTCCGCCAGACAATCGAATGGCAGGGGCGGTGGAAGGGGCGGGTGGTGTCGCTGCACGAACCCGGCACCGGCGCGCCGCTCGCCGGCCACCCGCGCCGCGGCGTCGCCGATTTCGTCCTGCTGCCGCGCGGCAGTCGCGCCGTGGTGCTGGAATGGAGCCGTTACTACCTCGGCACCGCCACCGATCCGGAAGAGCCGTCGATGAGCTATGTCCAGTTGCTCAACGGTCCGCTGCGCGGCGAGCGGCTCTGGGTCCGCGACGAGATCGTCGAACTGGAGGGGGAGTAGGCGTTATGCGGACGATCTTCATGGGGCCGTGCCTCTCCCGGGTTTGGATCGCCGCCGATGCGGTGGTCGGCGGCGGCCCGGCCCTTGCGGACCTCTGGCAGGACGTGGCGACCCGGGCGCGGGGTCGCCCGTCGATCTTCGACCTGACGGCGACGAGCTTCGCCCATAGCAGCGAAGCGGTCGCGGAACGGCCGGTCCGCTACGAGACCGTGACCGACGACACGCCGATGCTGCCGGCTCACCTCCTCGACACCCGCGTCGTCCTGGACGGCGCGCTGCGCGCCGAGATCCTCGCCACCGCCGTCCGGCGCCTGACGCAATCGCCGCATGACGAGACCGCCGAGGCCACGCAGGAGCAGATCGACGTCGTGCCGGAGGAGGCGCATGTCCGGCTCTACTATGGCGGCGTGATGATCGTCTGGTTCTCGCTCGGTCCGGCGCAGGGCTTCGGCCAGTCCGGCGACGGCGTGTCGGCCGAGGAACTCGAGGCAGTCGAGCAGCTCGGCATGGCGCTGCTCCAGGCGCTGGCGGCGCGGATCGACAACGAACTGGTCGGCATCTTCTCCGTCGAGACGCCGGCGGCAGGGCGCCCGGGCGGGGTGCGGGGGCTGGCCGGCCGGCTGTTCGGTAATGGCACCGGCGAGCGCCTGCCGTGGACGGTGTCGGAGGGGACGCCCGAGCGGCGCGCCGAACCCGGCGCCGATCGCGGGCCGGCGCTCTGGGTGACGCGCAGCCTTGTCTTTGACAGCGAGGATGCCGGCGGCGTCGCCGCGCTGGCTGACTGGCTGGACCCGGTCAGCCAGGACGACTGGCGGAAGGAGATGTCGGACGAGGGGCTCAGCATGCGCTGGCTCCGCTATGCCTTCGACGAGTCGGCGATGACCGAGCGCGGCATCCGCTTCGTCGATGCCTGGGAAAGCATGCTGTTCAGCCAGTTCTTCTGGGCGGCGCTCGAACAGGTCGAGCACCGCATGTTCGGCCTGCTCGGCGAGATCAACGCCTCCTCCAAGCCGGCCGAGGTTCGTGCCTCTTACGCCCGCCTCGATCGCACGCGGGAGGAAGCCGAACTCACCCTTGCCCATCACCGCCATCTCAAGCGCTACCTGACCCGGACGCGCAACCGGCAGGTCAACCGCATCCTCGAAGGCTGGGGCTTCAGCCGGCTGGTCGGCAATCTCCATGATGTCATCGGCGTCGCCCGCAGCCGCCACGAACAGCTTCTCCAGCGCGCGGCCGCGCGCAGCAGCGTCTTCACCGACCTCCTGCTCTTCGCCATCGGCTCGGTCGCCGTGCTCGACTTCTTCGTCGGCATGTCGGTGGTCGGGCGCCAGCTCGGGTCCGACCCGGCCATCGGCCGACGCGACGAGGGCTGGTTCGACATCCTGGGCTACGTCTCGAGCCTGAGGATGGATACCGTGTTCAGTGTCGCCGCTTCCTTTGTCATCGTCGTGGCGCTGCTTCTGTTTTGGTATCGCAAACGGCAGCTTTACTAGCGGGCGTGGCGCGGTTGCAGGAAACAACCGCCTGGTTAAGCGCCTGTACACGACTTGTGGGGTATATGTCCGACCTTCGAAGGCAAAGGGCGAGTGTTGGACGTGACTGAGGTAACAGACAAGAGAAAGTACAAGCGTACGAAAGTCGAATTGATGGGCCGTTACATGCTCTCGGATCGACGCGAATATCTGTGCACCCTGATCGACGTGGCGCTGGGCGGCATCGGAATGGAGGCTCCCGAAGCCGGCTCGCTGGGCGAACCCGTTGTCGTCTACAGCGACAGGCTCGGACGCATGCAGGGCAAGATCGTCCGCTATGTCGATGGCGGCTTCGCGCTGCAACTGACGCAGTCGGAGGCGGCGACAAGGAAGCTCTCGGATCGACTGGAGCGCCTGCAAAGGATGACAAGGACCTTCGATGGCCGGGAGCGCCGCCGCGATGTACGCGTCCCGTCCGCCGACCTGACGCCGATGGCCAACCTGCCGTCGGGACCGGCTTGCGAGATCGTCAATCTTTCGATCCTCGGTGCCGAGGTGAAGGTCGCCGGACAAATCCCGCCGATCGGTGCACTGCTCCGGCTGGGAGTCCTTCAGGGCCGCGTGGTCCGCCACACGGAACATGGCGTTGCCGTGCGGTTCGAAAACGTCTCGGCCGACGGGACCCTGGCCGACAGGTGGGATCAGATATCGACGGTGGCAGGCGATCGCGCCAACGCGGCGTGACCCCGAGGGGCGCTCTCCCCGCCGAGACCGCTCCCGTTCTGCATGTATCCGCGCCTGCGGCCGTAAATCTCCCTCCGCTCCCCCTCAAATCCCCGGAATGCGACCCGCGCTTCTTCAAGCGCGGGTCGCCGGCAATCGGCACGATCGTTTCATCGCAGCCAGCCCGGCTGTTCAATCCAGTCCTTGGAGATAACGATCATGTTCGCAATCAGTCGCATTTCACTTCCGCTCCTCGCGCTTGCTGCCTTCAGCATTGGCGCCCAGCCAGGTTTCGCCGGATCCCACGACGCCCCCCCGGCGATGGCTCCCGACTCGCTCGCCTGGGGCGACGCTCCGCCGATCCTCCCGCCCGGCGCGCAACTCGCCGTCCTTTCCGGAAATCCCATGGAGGAGGGGCCTTTCGTCCTTCGTCTCAAGTTCCCGGAAGGGTACGAAGTGCCGGCCCATATCCATTCGGGCGATGAACTGATCACCGTCATCGCCGGTGAGTTCGGCATCGGCCACGGCAAGAAGCTCGACATGGACAAGGGCGAGGTCCTGCCCGTCGGTGGCTTTGTCGAGATGCCGGCCGGTCATCCTCACTTCGCATGGGCCGCGACCGAAGTGGTGGTCCAGATCCACGGCCCCGGACCGTTCGACATCACCTACATGGATCCGGCCGATGATCCGATGACCCAGTAGGTCGCGGTCAGTCGTCCCGCGCCGGACTTCGGCGCGGGACGGTTTCCGCGGGCCGGTCGTCGAGGCCGGCCTTGCGGAGCCCGTCCATCAGGTGTTCGAGATCGTGCGGCGGTGCGCCCCATTTGGCCAATTCCGTGCGCGCGGCGAAATCCGGCTTTATCTCGAAGATGCGGGCGAGCGATGCCGCCGCTTCGGGACGTTGCATCTGGCCCAGCGCGGCGGCGTTGAGCAGGTGGGTCCAGTAGAAGTGGGGATAACCGGCCCGCTCCATGTGAGCTATCGTCTCAAGATACTCGCGCCGGTCGTAGTGGTAGCGCGCGAAGCTGAAATGGTACCAGCCGGGATGCAGCGGATTGAGCTGCTGGGCCTGGCGCGACAGGTCGGTGCCGCGCTTGAACTCGCCCATGAAGGCCAGGTAGTGGCCGACGTCGGCAAGGATCTCCGGATCGTTGGGATTGAGGGTCAGGGCGATCTGCGATTCGGCCTTGAACTTGTCGTTCTCGCCCCGGAAGAAATGGACGATCGCCAGCCAGCAATGGGCATAGGCGTTCTGCGGATCGAGCCGGGTCGCGGTCTGCGCCATCGCCATCGCCCGGCCGATCGGATCCGGGCGCGGATTGCTCTCGAAACGATGTTCGGCGAGATAGACGTTGGCGAGCAGGGCGTGTGCATCGGCCGAGGTCGGATCGAGGGCTACCGCCTGTTCGAGCAGGTCGCGCGCCTCGGCGTGGACCTCGGGCGTCAGCAGCGCCGTGTAGCGCCGGGCCCGCAGAAGAAGGTCGTAAGCGCCGAGTTCGGCCGGGTTCCTGGTCATCGCCCGCCGGTGCGCGACATCCTGGAGCGTCACGCCCAGTGTGGAGGCGATGGTTCTTGTCAGGTCGTCCTGAACCTCGAAGATGTCGCCCAGCTCGCGGTCGTAGCGTTCCGCCCACAGGTGAAGGCCGCTCGCCGCATCGATGAGCTGGACCGAGATGCGCACCCGGCCAGCCGCGCGCCGCACGCTGCCCTGGACCACGAAGCCGACGTCGAGCTGTTCGGCGAGGTCTCTCGCTTCGACCGGCCGGCCCTTGAACCGGAAGGTCGTCGTCCGCGCGATGACCAGCAGGTCCCTGAAACGCGACAGGTTGGTGATGATGTCTTCGGTCAGGCCGTCGGCAAAATACTCGTCCGTCTCGACGCTGAGATTCTCGAACGGCAGGACCGCGAGCTTTGGCATGGTTCCGCCCCGGGGCCGCGGCGGGGAGGGGCCGTCGTCATCTGCCGGCACGACGGTCAGGTCGGCGGCCGGCGCTTCGGGCGCGATGATCTCTGACGTCGTCACAGGCGCCGCGTCGCGGCCCGGGCTGGAAACGACGCCGAGGAATTCGAAACCGCGGGCGCGGACGGTACGGATATATTTCTGGTGATCGCCACTGTCGCCGAGCGCCTTGCGCGCCGACTTGACGCAACCGGCGACCGTCGCGTCGGAAACGATGCGGCCTTTCCAGACCCCGTCGATCACCTCATCGCGGCCGATGACCCGTCCCGGGTTGCGTGAGAGATAGGAGATCAGGTCAAAGACCAGCGGCTCGACCGGTCGAACGACCCCGTCCTGCCGCAGTTCGAACTTTTCCGTATCGACCTCGAAATCATCGAAACGGAAAATCATCCGCCCCTCCGCGCTGTTGCCGGAAAGCCTATTGCAATCGCCGCGGGCGATCCAGCGGCGAAGTTCCCCCAAAGACCCGGCAATCCCCGCCCAATCACCAGCCAATCGTTCACCCGTCCTCAAGCAGCACGGGCCGGGGCAGGGCACTGTGGGTGCATCGGCGGAAGCATTCCGCAACACGGGAGAACCCAGATGACCGACACGACCCGGACTGCCCCGAACCATGCCAAGACCCCGGCCGGAACCCATCGTGCCGCCGCGACCGGCGGCGACCGCGGGCGGATCCTGCGGCCCGCACCCTTCGCCGAGGCGGCGTGGCCGGTCTGGCGGGGCGTAACGTTCCCGAAGTAGCGCCGGGGAACCCACGATCCGGTCGCTGCTGCCTGCGCGCCTTCAGCCTTGCGCCGGCAGTCGCGCCCGGATTGCCTCGAACACCGCGCGGAACATCGGCTCGGTCAGGCGGCCGGTGTTGGTGTTGTAGCGGGAGCAGTGGTAGCTGCTGACCAGCGCCGGGCCGGCGTCGAGGTCATAGGCCGCCGCGTGGCCGAACGGCATGGCCGAGCGTTTCAGGCCCAGCGTCGCGATGACGCTGTCATGGGCGATCCGGCCGAGGCTCAGGATGACGGCAAGATTCGGCATCGCCGCGATGGTGTCGATCAGGAACGGCCGGCAGGTCTTTATCTCGACGGTCGTCGGCTTGTTTTCCGGCGGCACGCAACGCACGGCGTTGGTGATCGCCGCGTCGACAAGTGTCAGGCCGTCGTCGGGACGGGCGTCATACGTGCCGGTCGCGAAGCCGAAGTCGAGCAGCGTGCGATAAAGGAGGTCGCCGGCATAGTCGCCGGTGAAGGGGCGACCGGTGCGGTTGGCGCCGCGCACGCCCGGCGCCAGACCGACGACCAGCAGCCCGGCATCCAGCGATCCGAAGGTCGGCACCGGCGCGTTGTGCCACGTCGGTTCGGCCGCGCGCCACGTTTCGCGGAACGCCACCAGCCGCGGGCAAAGCGGGCAGTCCCGCTCCGGTTCGGTCGCCATCGCCGGCTCGTCCGCCGCGATCCGGCTCTCGCTCAATCCTCGTCGTCGTCGAAATCGTCCTCGAAGCCGGGCTCTTCGCCCTGCGGGGCGCGCTCCGGCCGAGCCGGCCGCTCGGCCGGATCGCGGCCGAGTTTCTGCTTCAACGTCACGAGATCGACGAAGTGGTCTGCCTGGCGCCGCAATTCGTCGGCGATCATCGGCGGCTGGGAGGCCATGGTCGAGACGACCGTGACCTTGCGACCCTTGCGCTGGATCATCTCGACCAGGGAGCGGAAGTCGCCGTCGCCGGAAAACAGCACCAGGTGGTCGACCGTCTCGGCCATCTCCATGGCGGCGACCGCCAGTTCGATGTCCATGTTGCCCTTGATCTTGCGGCGTCCGGTCGCGTCGACGAATTCCTTGGTCGGCTTGGTCACGACGGAGTAGCCGTTATAGTCGAGCCAGTCGATCAGCGGACGGATCGACGAGTACTCCTGATCCTCTGCCAGTGCCGTGAAGTAGTAGGCCCGAAGCATGTAGCCCTTGGTCTGAAATTCCTGGAGCAAGCGCCTGTAATCTATGTCGAAACCAAGTGCCTTCGCCGCCGCGTAGAGGTTCGCTCCATCGATGAAAAGGGCAATTTTTTCGCGCTCGTCAAACATCGGTTTCATTCTCAGCCTGCTTAATACATGGGAGGTGCGAACGCGGGAGTCGGAAGGTCGTGTCGGAACTTCGCCCGACTGGGCGACACTGGTCGCGGACTGTGTGCTCTTCCGATTTATTCGGTATCAAATGGTCCCGCCGAAATTTCGCTCCGTTTCCGGAACTTCTTCGATTATGTCAAGCGATATAGCGTCATTATCCTTCCAGTCCAGAGCCGTTCCAGTCTGGAGCCTTGCTTTTGCCGGGGAAGCAGCCTATTTCCACCGCTAACCCCCGATTTCCTCAGGAGACTGGCCCATGGCTCGCGTCACAGTCGAAGATTGCGTCGACAAGGTAGAGAACCGTTTTGAACTGGTGCTGCTCGCCAGTCATCGCGGTCGGATGATTTCCAGCGGCTCGCCGCTGACCGTCGATCGCGACAACGACAAGAACCCGGTCGTGGCGCTGCGCGAGATCGCCGAGGAGACGATTTCGCCGGACGACCTCAAGGAAGACCTCATCCATTCGCTGCAGAAGTATGTCGAGGTCGACGAGCCGGAGCCCGAGGCGGTGCCGATGATTGCCGCGCCGAAGGCCGCGGGCGCCGAGGACGACGGCGAGGTTGCCTTCGACCGGATGTCCGAGGACGAGTTGCTGCGCGGTCTGGAAAGCATGGTGCCGCCCGACAAGACCGACGATTTCTGATTGCCGTCGGTTCCATAGCTTCTAAACCTTCTCGTTCCTATATTGTTGGCAGGGGTCAAGTGATCCCGGTCGCGTTGTGCGACCGGGATAAAGTCGTCGGATACCTGCGCCATGATGCGCCAGTACGAGTTGGTCGAGCGGGTCACGCGGTATAATCCACACGCGGACGAGAACCTGCTGAACAAGGCCTACGTTTACGCCATGCAGAAGCATGGCAGCCAGCAGCGTGCCAACGGCGACCCCTATTTCTCCCATCCGCTTGAAGTCGCAGCGATTCTCACCGACCTCAGGCTCGACGACGCGACCATCGCGGCGGCGCTGCTCCACGACACGATCGAGGACACGGACGCCACCCGCGCCGAGATCGATTCGACCTTCGGCGAGGATATCGGCCGACTGGTCGAGGGCCTCACCAAGATCCAGAAGCTCGACCTGGTCTCCAAGAAGGCGGCGCAGGCGGAGAACCTCCGCAAGCTGCTCCTCGCCATTTCCGAGGATGTCCGGGTCCTTCTCGTCAAGCTCGCCGACCGCCTGCACAACATGCGCACCCTGCAGTTCATGCCGGAGGCGTCGCGCAAGCGGACGGCCGAGGAGACGCTGGAAATATATGCGCCGCTTGCCGGCCGCATGGGCATGCACGACATGCGCGAGGAACTGGAAGAGCTCGCCTTTCGCGTCGTCAATCCTGAAGCCTACGCCACCATCGCCGATCGCCTTGATGAATTGCGGCGGCGATCCAGCACCTTGATCGTCGGCATCGAGAGCGAACTGACGGAAGGGTTCGCCCGACGCGGCATTGCCGCCAAGGTGCATGGTCGCGAGAAGCGGCCCTATTCGATCTTCCGCAAGATGGAGCGCAAGGCGGTCAGTTTCGAGCAACTGTCCGATATCATCGGCTTCCGGGTCATCGTCGGTTCGATCCCGGAATGCTATGCCGCCCTTGGCGTCGTTCACAGCACCTGGCCGGCGGTTCCCGGCCGGTTCAAGGACTATATCTCGACGCCGAAGCAGAACGACTATCGTTCGATCCATTCGACCGTCATCGGCCCCGGCCGCCAGCGTGTCGAACTGCAGATTCGCACGGCCGAGATGAACCGGATCGCCGAATACGGCATCGCCGCCCACGCGCTCTACAAGGACGAGGTGCCGGTCAAGGCCAAGGGCAATGGGGCGAACGGCGTCAATGGCGCCAACGGCTCGTCGCACGGCAAGGGCGGCTTCGATGCCGAGATTCGCGCCTATCAGTGGCTTCGCCATACCATCGAGATGCTGGCCGAGGGCGACACGCCGGAGGAGTTTCTCGAGCACACCAAGCTCGAGTTGTTCCAGGATCAGGTGTTCTGCTTCACCCCGAAGGGGCGGCTGATCGCGCTGCCGCGCGGCGCCACGCCGATCGACTTCGCCTACGCCGTCCATACCGACATCGGCGATACCTGCGTCGGCGGCCGGATCAACGGCCGGACGATGCCGCTGATGACCGAATTGCAGAATGGCGACGAGGTCGAGATCGTCTGTTCCAAGGCGCAGGTGCCGCCGGCGGCGTGGGAATCGATGGTCGTCACCGGCAAGGCGCGTTCGGCGATCCGACGGGCGACCCGCACCGCCGTGCGGCGTCAGTATGCGGGGCTCGGTCGTCGTATCCTCGAGCGCGGCTTCGAGCGCGCCAGGCGGCCCTATTCGGACGAACTGGTGAAAACCATTCTGCCGCGTCTCGCCCAATCCAACCTTGATGACGCGCTGGCCGGCGTCGGACGCGGCGAGATCCCGCTCGCCGATGTGCTCAAGGCGGCCTATCCGGACCACAAGGACGAACGCCCGGCGCGTGGCAGGGCGCGGAACGAGGAGGGGTGGTTCGGCCTGCCCCGGGCCGCCGGCCTCAAGTTCCGGCTGGCGAATTTCACCCGAAAGGTCGATGGCGCCGCCAGGGCCGAGACGGAAAAGGCCGACCGGGTCATGCCGATCCGCGGTCTTGCCGGCGATCAGCCCGTGCGCTTTGCCGCCGGCGGCGCACTGCCGGGCGAGCGCATCGTCGGCATCACCACGCCGGGCCAGGGGGTGACGATCTACCCGATCACCTCGCAGGCGTTGAAGGACTTCGACGAGGAGCCCGATCGCTGGTTGGACGTGCGCTGGGAGATGGACGAGGATGCCGCCGGTCGTTTTCCGGCACGGATTGAAGTGACGGCGATGAACGAGCCGGGTACCCTTGCCCAGATTGCCCAGGTGATTGCGGATAGCGACGGTAATATTTCCAACCTCAGCATTACTCAGGCCGCCCCGGATTTCTCGGTGATGCTGATCGATCTCGAAGTCTTCGATTTGAAGCATTTGTCGCGTCTAATCGCCCAGTTGCGGGCGCGGCCGGTGGTGAACTCGGCGGCCCGGGTCCATGCCTGAAGGACGAGTGATGACCGATGCCGAAGTGATCGAGGTGTTCCGTAGCGCGGGTGCCGTGCTCGAAGGCCACTTCATCCTCAGTTCCGGCTTGCGGAGCCCGGTCTTTCTGCAGAAGGCGCGGGTCTTCATGTATCCGGACAAGACCGAGCAGCTTTGCCGGGCGCTTGCCGACAAGGTCCGGGCCGCGGGTGTGGGCGATATTGATGTCGTCATCTCGCCAGCGGTCGGCGGTCTCGTTCCGGGCTATGAGACGGCCCGCCAGCTTGGCGTGCCGGCGATGTGGGTGGAGCGGGAGGAGGGGGTATTTCGCCTCCGCCGGTTCGAGGTCGAGCCCGGCGCGCGGGTTTTGATCGTCGAGGATATCGTCACGACGGGCCTGTCGATTCGCGAGACAATCGAGGCGGTGCGGGCGCTGGGCGCCGAGGTTGTCGCCTGCGCGTGCCTGATCGACCGGTCGGCGGGCGAGGCCGATGTCGGCGTGCCGCTGATCGCGCTCGCCAATTACAAGGTGCCGGCCTACGC
Source organism: Bauldia litoralis (assembly GCF_900104485.1). GTDB lineage: Bacteria > Pseudomonadota > Alphaproteobacteria > Rhizobiales > Kaistiaceae > Bauldia > Bauldia litoralis. Next base: position 350,005 of record NZ_FMXQ01000006.1, read on the forward strand.
GGCCGACGCGATTCCGCCGGAAATGGCGGCCATACCGGCGGTGAAGCCGGGTAGCCGCGGATTGGCCACTTGAAAGCATGCTGTTTCGTCGTCGCACACCTCCGAGCAGAACCGAAAAGCTGAGGGTGGCCGTCTGGCCACGCCAGAGCTGGAAGCGTTCGCTCAAGTATTTCGGCAAGCGGGTACTTCGGCTAAGCGCCTCGCCGCATGCGATCGCGGCCGGTTTTGCCTGCGGGGTGCTGGTGTCGTGGACGCCGCTCTTCGGCTTTCATTTCCTGATGGCGATGGCCGTCGCGATGATCGTCGGTGGCAACGTCCTTGCCGCGCTCTTCGGTACGGTGGTCGGCAATCCGCTGACCTTTCCGCTGATGTGGTGGGCCTCCTATTCCGTCGGCCACTGGATTCTGGGCCATGGTGGCCGGCCGCCGCCGCCGCTGCATGCCGACCTGTTCCATGCGCCATGGGCGGAGATCATGCGGGTCCTGCGGCCGATGCTCGTCGGCGCGCTGCCGCTTGGCGTGGTTTCGGGCGCGATCGCCTATTTCATCGTTCGGGCCGCTGTTAGGGCCTATCAGGCGGCGCGGCGCGAACGTCTGGCAGCCCGGCACCGGCCGGAAGCGGGGCACGCACCTTCGGAGGTTCCGGGCGAATGATCATCGGCATCGGCAACGACCTGATCGATATCCGCCGCATCGAGAAGGTGCTGGAGCGCCATGGCGAACGCTTCATCCGGCGCATCTATACCGACATCGAGATTCGCAAGTCCGAGCGGCGCAGGATGCGCGCTGCGTCCTATGCCAAGCGCTTCGCCGCCAAGGAGGCCTGCGCCAAGGCGCTGGGCACCGGCATGAGTTCCGGGGTCTTCTGGCGCGACATGGGCGTGGTCAACCTGCCGTCCGGCAAGCCGACCATGGCGCTGACCGGCGGTGCGGCAGATCGCCTTGCTGCCCTCATGCCGGCCGGCCACCACGCCGCGATCAACCTGACCATCACCGACGAATACCCGCAGGCACAGGCTTTCGTCATCATCGAGGCCCTGCCGGGCGAGGCACCTTAAAGTGGACTCCTTTGGGCGGCACGGCGTTGCGAAAGCCCATCCGAGCCGGTATGACCGGACCGGATTTCCTTTGTATGGAACCTCCCCCCGACCGAGATCGAGACAATGAGCGTGGCCACCGAGAAGACGCGTGGAAAAAGCAGCGGGTTTGGCGAGACGGTCAAGATCGTCATCCAGGCGCTGCTTCTGGCTTTGATCGTCCGGACATTCCTGTTCCAGCCGTTCAACATCCCATCGGGATCGATGAAGGAAACGCTGCTGATCGGCGACTACCTTTTCGTTTCCAAATACGCCTATGGCTACAGCCGCTACTCCTTCCCCTTCGGGCCGAACCTCTTCGAGGGCCGGATCTGGGCGGCGGAGCCGGAGCGGGGCGACGTGGTGGTGTTCAAGCTGCCGCGTGACAATTCGACCGACTACATCAAGCGCGTGATCGGCCTGCCGGGCGACCAGATCCAGGTCACCGACGGCGTGTTGTCGATCAACGGCAAGGAAGTCGAACACGAGAAGATCGGCGACTGGGTGGACGATGATGGCGTTCGCTACGACGAGATCGAGGAAACCCTGCCCAACGGCGTCAGCTACACGACGCTCGACCGGGGCGCCGGGAGCCTCGACAACACGCAGGTCTATGAAGTTCCGGCCGGCCACTATTTCATGATGGGCGACAACCGCGACAATTCCACCGACAGCCGCGTCCTCGGCGCCGTCGGCTACGTGCCCTTCGAGAACCTCGTCGGCCGCGCCGAAGTCATCTTCTTCTCCGTCGAGGATGGCGCCCGGGCCTGGGAGTTCTGGAGGTGGCCGTGGACCGTGCGCTGGGATCGGATGTTCACGTCCGTGGAATGAGCGGCCGCGACGACGCAGCCATCGCGGCGCTGCAGAAGCGCCTCGGCCACACGTTTTCAGATCACAGGCTGCTCGAGATCGCGCTGACCCATGCCAGCGCGGTCGAGACCGGCGACGAAACCTACCAGCGGCTGGAATTCCTCGGCGACCGGGTGCTCGGCCTGGTCATCGCCGAATTGCTGATCGCCCAGTTTCCGGATGCCAGCGAGGGCGAACTGTCCCGCCGGCTCACCGCGCTGGTCCGCAACGAGGCCTGCGCCGCGGTGGCGGGCGACCTCGACCTCGGCGCCGCCATCCGGCTGGGTCTCGGCGAGGCCCAGTCGGGCGGCCGGCGCAAGGCGGCGATCCTCGGCGATGTGTGCGAGGCGGTGATCGGCGCTCTGCATCTCGACGGCGGCATCGGTGTCGCCCGGCGCTTCATCGCCACCCATTGGCAGCCGCGGATGCTGACCTGGGAAGGCTCGCTGCGCGACGCCAAGACGACGCTGCAGGAGTGGTCGCAGGGCAGGGCGCTCGGCACGCCGACCTACGAGATCGTCGGACGGTCCGGTCCCGACCACGCGCCGCTCTTCGCGGTCGAGGTTCGCGTCGACCAGACCGAGCCGGCGCGGGCCGAAGGGCGAAGCCGCCGCGAGGCCGAACAGAATGCCGCCGCAAATATGCTCGTCCGCGAGGGCGTCTGGGAGACTGTCGATGGAGCCTGAAGCCGAAGCCACCCGTTGCGGATTCGTCGCCGTTCTCGGCGCGCCGAATGCCGGCAAGTCGACGCTGGTCAACCGTCTGGTCGGCACCAAGGTGTCGATCGTCAGCCGCAAGGTGCAGACCACCCGCTCGATTGTCCGTGGCATCGCCATGGCCGGCCGCTCGCAGATCATCTTCGTCGACACGCCGGGCATCTTCGCCCCGCGCCGCCGGCTCGACCGGGCGATGGTCGAGACCGCCTGGAGCGGCGCCCGCGACGCCGATCTCATCGTCCTGATGATCGATGCGTCACGCGGCTTCGTCTCCGAGGTCACCGACCTTCTCGAACGGCTGGCCGACGTTCCCCACCCGAAGATCCTCGTCCTCAACAAGGTCGACCTGGTCAAGCGGGAGGAGTTGCTGGCGCTGGCCGAACAGGCCAATGCGATGGTCTCCTTCACCGACACCTTCATGGTCTCGGCCACCAGTGGCGACGGGCTCGACGTCTTCCTCGCCCATCTGGCGGCCAGCGTGCCGGCCGGCCCCTGGCTCTACCCGGAGGACGAGGTGACCGACGTGCCGCTCCGCCAGCTCGCCGCCGAGATCACCCGCGAAAAGCTGTTCGAGCGCATCCACCAGGAACTGCCCTACCAGGCGACGGTCGAGACCGAGCGCTGGACCGACCAGAAGGACGGCTCGGCCAAGGTCGAGCAGACCATCTATGTCACCCGCGACAGCCACAAGAAGATCGTCATCGGCAAGGGCGGCGCGGCGATCAAGTCGATCTCGATGGCGGCGCGCAAGGAAATCGCCGAGATCGCCGAGCGGCCGGTTCATCTCTTCCTGTTCGTCAAGGTTCGCGAGAAGTGGGGCGACGATCCGGAGCGCTACCGGGCGATGGGCATCGAGTTCCCCAAGGACTGAGGCCGGCCGCCCCGCGCGCTTGACCGCCGCGTCCCGCGGCTGCGACAACACCCCGTTCCCTCGGTTGCGCGGAGCCCGTCCCATGCACCTTGCCGAGATCAACGTCGGCCGCCTGCGCCATCCCATCGACGATCCCCGGATCGCCGATTTCGCCGACAATCTCGACCGGATCAACGCGCTGGCCGAGCGCAGCGAGGGCTTTCTCTGGCGTCTGAAGGACGACAGCGGCAACGCCACTCATATCAGCGCCTTCGACGACCCGCTGGTGATCGTCAACCTGTCGGTCTGGGAGTCGGCCGAGGCGCTGCACGCCTTCGCCTATCACACCGTCCATCGCGGCTTCGTCCAGCGCCGCACCGAGTGGTTCGCGCCGTTTGACGGGCCGTATCTCGCCCTGTGGTGGATCGCGCCCGGCGCATGGCCCGATGCGGCCGAGGGCCGGCGGCGGCTCGCCCATCTCCAGGCGGTTGGGCCGAGCGCCTATGCCTTCCATTTCCGCAAGCTGTTCGACCCGGCCCCCGGCATCGAGCCGCTGGTCGAACCCGACGCCGCGCCCGGCGACGTGCGCTACCGGTCCAGCGGCTGAGCTGGCGGATGGCGGACAAGACGCTGCACCTTCGTATTGCCGGCCGGGTCCAGGGCGTCGGCTATCGCGCCTGGCTCTGCGGTGAGGCGCGGTCGCGCGGCCTCACCGGCTGGGTGCGCAACCGGTCGGACGACACCGTCGAGGCCGTCGTCTCGGGGCCGGTGGACGCGGTCGAGGCGATGGTACGCCTGTGCCGCGAAGGCCCGCCGGCGGCGCTGGTTTCCGGAGTCGAAACAGCGGCCTGGGACGAAACCCTGCCAGACGGATTCAACGGGTTGCCGACGCTCTAGCCGGCGGTCTCCCCGAACAGCGCCTCGAATTCGCGCCGCATCACCGCGTCGACTTCCGGCATCGTCACCGGGATGCCGAGGTCGACGAGGCTGGTCACGCCATGACCCTGGACGCCGCAGGGCACGATGCCGGAAAAGTTCTCCAGCACCGGGTCGACGTTCAACGCGATGCCGTGGAATGTCACCCAGCGCCGGATGCGGATGCCGATCGCCGCGATCTTGTCCTCGGCGCCGACGCCCTTCTCGGGCCGCGCCACCCACACGCCGATGCGGTCCTGGCGTCGTTCGCCGCGCACGTTGAAGGCGGCCAGCGTCCGGATCACCCATTCCTCCAGCGTCCGCACGTAGCGGCGCAGGTCCGGCTGCCGCCGGTTGAGGTCGAGCATCGCATAGGCGATCCGCTGGCCGGGGCCGTGATAGGTGTACTGGCCGCCACGCCCGGTCTGGAACACCGGAAACCGGTCCGGCTCCAGCAGATCCTTGGGGTCGGCGCTGGTGCCGGCTGTGTAGAGCGGCGGGTGCTCGACCAGCCAGACCCGCTCCGGCGCGCCGTCGTTGCGAATCGCGGCGACCCGCTCCTCCATCGCCGCGACCGCGTCGGGATAGACAACCGGAGCCTCGGCGATCCGCCATTCGATCGGCGAGGGCGCCGTCGGCAGCATGCCGGTTTCGGTCGTGACGGTGTCGAGCATGGGGCGTTTCGCCATGTTTCTGGAATGGTTTGAACATAGGGAGTCCCAGATCGCGCCGCAAACCGTGTCGATAGCCGGTTGCCTCGCGACGCCGCGCGGCCTAGGCTGCGCGCCGCGTCGGTTCTTCGGTCGATCGTATCGGAGATTAAACGGGAATGCGGTGAGGGACAGCGTCCCGATCCCGCAGCTGCCCCCGCAACTGTAAGCGGCGAGCTCCCCCACATCGCGCCACTGGGAAACCGGGAAGGCGTGGGGAAAGCTTCGACCCGCGAGCCAGGAGACCTGCCGGCGCGTCCTTGAACCCTCATCTACCGTCGGCGGGACGGAGAAAGAGACGCGACCATGACCACCACGTCCTCCCTGGCAACGGCACGCCTGTCATCCCGGATTCTGCCGGCATTCGCCGCGCTGGTCTTCGGCCTCGGGCTGTATCTCGGCACCGGCTTCGCCTGGCCGAGCGCGCTGCATAACGCCGCGCATGACGCCCGTCACGCGACCGGCTTCCCCTGTCACTGATCCTTCGGGGGCATCATGTTCAGGACGATCGTTTTCAGCGCCTTTGGCGCAGGCCTCGTCGTATGCGTCGTCATCTCGGCGCTGCAATTCTTCACGACCGAGCCGCTGATTCTGCATGCCGAGCAATTTGAGGGCACCGCGGATTCCGGCCATCACCACGACGCGGCGACGCCCGCCCACGATCACGGCGACGCCGGGGACTGGGCGCCGGCCGATGGCTTCGAGCGCCGGGCCTATACGGTCCTCGCCAATCTCGTTCTCGGCGCGGCCGTCTCGCTGATCCTTCTCGCCGCGATGGTGTTGAGGGGTGACCGCATCGACGCGCGGCATGGCCTCCTGTGGGGCGCCGCGGGTTTCGTCGCCGCTTCGCTGATGCCGGCTCTCGGCCTGCCGCCGGAACTGCCCGGCACCCCGGCCGCCGATCTCGTCGACAGGCAGGTCTGGTGGCTGGCGACTGTGGTGGCGTCCGCCGCCGGCATCGCCCTGATCGCCTTCGGTCGCCATTGGGCGGTGAAGGCGGCCGGGCTGGCGCTGTTCGTCCTGCCCCATGTCATCGGGGCGCCGCCGCCGCCAGGCCACGAGGTCGCCTATCCCGGGGCGCTGGCCGGCGAATTCGTCATCGCCTCGCTGGTGGTCAGCGCCGTCCTGTGGACGCTCGCCGGCTTCTCGGCCGGCTGGCTGCATCGGCGTTTGTCCGGCTCCACGCAGCCGTGATGGCCGGTCCGGGCCACCTCCTCGTCGTCGGCGGACAGCGGTCGGGCAAGAGCCGCCATGCGGAAGCCTGCGTCGCTGAAAGCGGCCTGTCGCCGGTCTACATCGCCACCGCGCAGGCCGGCGATGGCGAAATGGCCGAACGCATCGCGACGCACCGGGCGCGGCGCGGGCCGGACTGGCAAACGATCGAGGAACCGCTCGACCTGCCGGAGGCTTTGGCCGCTGCGGCCAGCCCGCGAAGCATCGTCCTTGTAGACTGCCTGACCCTCTGGCTGTCCAACCTGATGCATGGCGAAAGAGACATCGACGCCGCGACCGGCGCGTTGGTTGCGGCGCTCGCCGCTGCGGGCGGACCGGCCATCCTCGTTTCCAACGAGGTCGGCTCCGGCATCATCCCCGCCAACCAGCTTTCCCGCCGTTATGCCGACGCCCAGGGCGTCCTCAACCAGACGGTCGCGGCTTCCGTTCCGCGCGTCGTGCTGATGGCGGCCGGCATCCCCCTGCAGATCAAGCCGGCAAGCCCGGTCGGAGTATCCTCATGAGCCAGTCCCGTATCCCCGCAACGATCGTCACCGGCTTTCTCGGCGCCGGCAAGACGACGCTGATCCGCAACCTGATCGCCGGGGCCGGCGGCCGGCGCATTGCCGTGATCGTCAACGAGTTCGGCGACATGGGCTTCGACGGCGGGTTGCTCGGCGATTGCGGCGATGCCGACTGCCGGCCGGACTCGATCGTCGAACTGACCAATGGCTGCATCTGCTGCACGGTCGCCGACGAATTCCTGCCGACGATGGAAGCCTTGCTCGCCCGCGATCCGGCGCCGGATCACATCGTCGTCGAGACCTCCGGGCTCGCCTTGCCGCAGCCGCTGGTCCGCGCCTTCGCCTGGCCGACGGTCAAGCATCGCGTCACCGTCGATGGCGTTGTCGCGGTGGTCGACGCGGCGGCGGTCGATGACGGGCGCTTCGCTCCGCAGGCGCCCCAGGGCGACGCTCCTGCCCGCGATCACGACGATCCGATCGAGGAACTGTTCGAGGACCAGTTGCGCTGCGCCGATCTGGTCGTGGTCAGCAAGGCCGACCTGCTCGATGCCGCGGCGCTCGACCGGGTCGATGCGATCGTCCGCCGCGAGGCGCGCGACGGCACGCCGTCGATCCACGGTTCGCCGAAGGGCCTGCCGGCCGATGTGCTGCTCGGCCTCGCCTCCGGCGCCGAGGCCGACATGGTCGGCCGCGAGAGCCACCACGAGCGAGCCGGCGAGGAAGACCACGATCACGACGATTTCGTCAGTGTCGTCGTCGAGCCGCCGGCCTTCGCCTCGATGGACGTCTTGCGCGAGCGGATCGGGGCGGCGCTCTCGGTTCCCGGCGTACTCCGGGTCAAGGGTCGGGCACGGATCGCCGGCAAGCCGGCCGCCGTCGTCGTCCAGGGCGTCGGCCCGCGCGTCGAGACCTATTTCGATCCCGCCGAGGGCAGCGACCGGCTGGTGGTCATCGGCCTCAGCGACTTCGACACCGCGGCGGTCTCCGCGCGTCTGGCCGGCTGACCGATGCACCTGCTCGCCGGCGAAACCGAACGGATCGACGATGGCGATGTTGCCGTCGATCTCGAGCAATCGCCCGGCGATATCGTCTTCCTTTCTTCCGCCGACAGCGAACTGGCGCTGCTCGCCAGCGTCGCGGCCGCTCGTCCCGCGGACGCGCCGAGCCTCCGGCTCGCCAACATTGTCCGGCTCGCCCATCCCGCGTCGGTCGATCTCTATGCCGAGAAGACGCTGGCGGAGGCGAAGCTGGTCGTCGTCCGCGCCATGGGCGGCGTCGGCTACTGGCCCTATGGCCTGGACCGGCTGCGCGAACTGGCCCGCGCCGGGGGGGGGCCGCGCCTCCTCGTCATCCCCGGCGAGGACCGCTGGGACGATGCCCTGGCTGTGTATTCCGACATACCGGAGGATGGCGCGCGTCGCCTCTGGCGCTGCCTTGTCGCCGGCGGCGAGGCCAATGCCGCGATCGCGCTCGACCACATGGCGCACCTGATCGGCCGTGGCGATCGCCCGGACGAGGCGATCCCGGTGGCGAATGCCGGCTGCTATTGTCCGGGCCACGGGGTGCTTTCGCCGCAGGAGGCGAAAGCCCGCCTCGATCCCGACCGACCAGTCGCGCCGATCGTCTTCTACCGTTCCATCTTGCAGGGCGGCGCCACAGCGCCGGTCGACGCGCTGGTCGAGGCGTTGGCGGCGGACGGTGTCGCCGGCCTGCCGGTTTTCGTCACCAGCCTCAAGGACCGCGAGAGCGAAGCCTTCCTCGATGACCTGTTCGGCCTGATCCCGCCGGCAGTCGTCCTCAACGCCACGGCCTTCGCGGTCTCGAAGATCGGCGTGGCCGGGCAGGGCACCGTCCTTGATCGGCCGGGCCGGCCGGTGCTCCAGGTGATCTTCGCCGGATCGAGCGAGGAGGCGTGGCGCGACAGCACGCGCGGCCTGCTGCCGCGCGACCTGACGATGAATATCGTCCTTCCCGAAGTCGATGGCCGGCTGACCACCCGCGCCGTGTCCTTCAAGGCCGAGACCCACGATCCGGCCACCGACAGCCGCACCACCACCTACCGGCCGGTCGCCGACCGCGTCGCCTTCGTCGCCAGGCAGGCCGCCAACTGGGCGCGCCTCGCGGCGAAGCCCGCCGCCGACCGCCGCATTGCGCTCGTCCTCTCCAACTACCCCAACCGCGACGGCCGGATCGGCAACGGCGTCGGCCTCGACACCCCGGAGAGTGCGGCCCGGATCGCCGCCGCGATGGGCGAGGCCGGCTATGCCCTGCCAGGCTTCCCCGAGACCGGCCGGGATCTGATGGCGCTCCTGCTGTCGGGGCTGACCAATGCGCTCGACACTTCCCCTTCGTCACCCCGGCGAAAGCCGGGGTCCATCGATGACCTTGATGAACCGGTGAGAGGGTTGGGGATGGATTCCGGCTTTCGCCGGAATGACGGCGCGAGTGACGTCAACCTGCCGCTGACCGCCTACCAGGCTTTCTTCGATGCGCTTCCCGAGGAGATCCGCGAGGCCCTCACCGAGCGCTGGGGCGCCCCCGAAGACGACCCGCATTTCTCGGACGGCGTCTTCCATCTCGCCATCCATCGCTTCGGCAATGTCGTCGTCGGCGTCCAGCCGGCGCGTGGCTACAACATCGATCCCAAGGCGACCTATCACGACCCCGACCTCGTGCCGCCACACCACTATCTCGCCTTCTACGCCTGGCTCCGCCAGGACTTCGGCGTCGACGCGATGGTCCATGTCGGCAAGCACGGCAATCTCGAATGGCTGCCCGGCAAGGCGCTCGGCCTGTCGCGCACCTGCTGGCCGGAAGTGGCGCTCGGGGCGACGCCGCTGGTCTACCCCTTCATCGTCAATGATCCGGGCGAGGGGGCGCAGGCCAAGCGCCGCGCCAGCGCCGTCATCGTCGATCACCTGATGCCGGCCATGACCCGCGCCGAGATCCACGGGCCGCTGGCCGAACTCGAAACCCTGATCGACGAATACTATCTCGCCGCCGGCGTCGACCAGCGCCGCCGCGACTGGCTCGAAAACGAGATCATCACCACCGCCGAGCGACACGGCCTCGACCGCGACCTCGGCCTCGTCCGCGACGCCGCAGGCGATGCGTTGCAGACCCTCGACGCGCATCTCTGCGAGCTGAAGGAAATGCAGATCCGCGATGGCCTGCACATCCTCGGAACCGCGCCTGAGGGGCGGCAGCGGATCGACACGCTGGTGGCGATCGCCCGGGTGCCCCGGAGCGGCGAGCGCGCCTGTGACCGCTCGCTCCATCGGGCCCTCGCCGAAGACCTCGGTCTCGGCGCTTTCAACCCGCTCGATTGCGATCTCGGTTCGGCATGGTCGGGACCGCGACCACAGGCGCTCGCCGCCGTATCCGGGACACCATGGCGGACGGCTGGTGATACGGTCGAGCGTCTCGAGACGCTGGCCGCCGCGCTCGTCTCCGGCGCGCCGGCGGCGGGGATAACGTCGGCCGACATGCCCGCCGCCTCCGCCGTCCTCGACTGGATCGCCTCCGAGCTGGCGCCGGCGCTCGATTCATCGGGACACGCCGAGACAGCCGCCGTCCAGACCTGCCTCGCCGGTGGTTTCGTGCCGCCCGGTCCGTCCGGCGCCCCGACCAGGGGCCGTCCGGACGTGATTCCGACCGGCCGCAACTTCTACTCGGTCGACGTCCGCGCCGTGCCGACCGCCGCGGCCTGGGCCCTCGGCCGCGCCGCCGCCGACGCCCTGGCGCTCCGCTATTTCCACGATCACGGCGAGTGGCCGAAGTCGATCGCGCTCTCCGCCTGGAGCACATCGAACATGCGCACCGGTGGCGACGACATCGCCCAGGTGCTGGCGCTGCTGGGCGCAGAACCTCAATGGCAACAAGGCACTGGCCGCGTCACCGGGTTCCGGGTCATGGCGCTGTCCGAGCTTGGCCGGCCGCGCATCGACGTGACCCTGAAGGTCTCCGGCATGTTCCGCGATGCCTTTCCCGACCAGATCGACCTGATCGATTCCGCCGTCCGCGCCATCGCGGCCCTCGACGAGGACGCCACCGCCAACCCGATCGCCGCCGCCATCCGCGAATCCGAGGACCGGATGACCGACGCGAAGGTCGACGAGAGGGTCGCCAGGACGCTGGCGGCAACGCGGATTTTCGGTGCGAAACCAGGCGCTTACGGTGCCGGCATGCAGGCGCTGATCGACGAGGGGATCTGGCAGGACCGCGCCGATTTCGCCGAGACCTTCCTCGCCTGGGGCGGCTACGCCTATGGCGGCGGCAGCCATGGTGCCGCGACCCGGGAGCTCTTTGCGGAACGGCTGAAAGCCACCGATGCGGTTCTCCACAACCAGGACAACCGCGAGCACGATGTGCTTGATTCCGATGACTATTATCAGTTCCAGGGCGGCATGGCCGCGACCGTGGAAACCCTGAAAGGGGTCGCGCCGCCGGTCTATCACGGCGACCACTCGCGCTCCGAGAAGCCGGTCGTTCGCTCGCTTTCTGAAGAGATCGCCCGGGTGGTGCGCGGCCGCGCGGCGAATCCCAAATGGATCGCCGGGGTTATGCGCCATGGCTACAAGGGCGCTTTCGAAATGGCGGCTACGGTCGATTATCTCTTCGCCTATTCGGCGATGACCGACGCCGTCGGCGACCACCATTTCGACCAGCTCTTCGACGCCTATATCGCCGACGAAACCGTCCGCGCCTTCATCGCCGACGCCAATGCTCCGGCACTTCGGGAGATGGCGGCGCGGTTCCGCGAGGCGATCGACCGCGGCCTCTGGTCGCCGCGCTCGAACAGCGCCTATGATCGACTGTCCTCATTGATCGACCAGCACCGGGAGGCGGCGGAATGACCACCGAAATGACCGAGGCGGAACTCGACGCCCGCCATGCCGAGAAGATGCGCAAGAAGAAGAAGGCGCGCGACAAGATCGTCGCTACAAAGACGATCGAAAAAGGCCTGCTGATCGTCCATACCGGCAAGGGAAAAGGCAAATCCACCGCGGCTTTCGGCATGGTTTTCCGGGCGCTTGGCCATGGCCTGCCGGTGGCGATCATCCAGTTCGTCAAGGGCAAGTGGCAGACCGGCGAACGGGTGGCGCTGGAGAAGTTCGGCGACCAGGTTTCGATCAACACGATGGGCGAAGGCTTCACCTGGGAAACCCAGGACCGGCAACGCGATCTCGCCGCTGCCCGGTCGGCCTGGGAGCGCGCCAAGGAAATCATCGTCAGCCGCGACTACAAGCTGGTGCTGCTCGACGAGCTCAACATCGTGCTGCGCTACGGGTACCTCTCGGCGGACGAAATTGTCGCCTTCCTTCGCGACGAAAAGCCCGACGACGTCCATGTCATCGTCACCGGCCGCAACGCTCCCGACAGCCTGATCGAGGCCGCCGATCTCGTCACCGAGATGGAGATGGTCAAGCATCCCTTCCGATCCGGGGTGAAGGCCCAGCTCGGGATCGAGTTTTGAGCCGCTGGCTACCGTGAGGTCCAGGCCCGCCCTGATGATCCAGGGCACCGGCAGCCATGTCGGCAAGTCGGTGATCGTCGCGGGCCTCTGCCGGGCGCTGGTCCGCCGCGGGCTGAAGGTGGCGCCGTTCAAGCCGCAGAACATGTCGAACAACGCCGCCGTGGCGATCGAGGGCGGCGAGATCGGCCGGGCGCAGGCGTTGCAGGCGCGAGCGTCTGGCCTAGCGCCGTCGATCCACATGAACCCGGTGCTGCTCAAGCCGGAGACCGACAGGGGCGCCCAGGTGATTGTCCAGGGCAAGCGCTTCGGCACGCTGAAGGCCGCCGACTACGGCTCCCGCAAGGCGACGCTGCTGCCGAAGGTCCTGGAGAGCTTCGCGCTTGTCGGCGAGGGCGCCGACATCGTCCTCGTCGAGGGGGCGGGGAGCCCGGCGGAGGTCAACCTGCGGGCCGGCGACATCGCCAACATGGGGTTTGCCGAGGCCGCCGGCGTGCCGGTGGTTCTCCTTGGCGATATCGACCGGGGCGGGGTGATCGCCAGTCTCGTCGGCACCCACGCCGTGCTGCCGGAGGCCGACCGGAACCGGATCAAGGCTTTCCTGATCAACAAGTTTCGCGGCGATGCCGGGCTTTTCGGCGAAGGCCTCCGGTTCACCGAGGCGCGGACCGGGTGGTTGTCGCTCGGGATCATCCCGTGGTTCGAGGCGACCCGGAACCTGCCGGCGGAAGACGTGCTCGGACTGGTCGACAGCGCGCCAGCCGGCGAGGGGATCGTTGTCGCCGTTCCGGTGCTGCCGCGGATCGCCAATTTCGACGACCTCGACCCGCTCAGCATGGAGCCCGGCGTGTCTGTCGTCCTCGTTCAGCCGGGCGAGGCGTTCCCGGGGAATGCGGACCTGATCCTGATACCAGGATCGAAAGCGACGATGGCCGATCTCGCCTTCGTCCGTGCGCAGGGCTGGGACATCGACATCAAGGCCCATCATCGCCGGGGCGGGCGGGTGCTTGGCCTGTGCGGTGGCTACCAGATGCTCGGCCGGACGATCGCCGATGCCGAAGGGATCGAGGGGGAGGCCGGCACCGTCGACGGGCTTGGCCTGCTCGACGTCGACACGGTGCTTGGCGGCGACAAGGCGACGGTCTCCGTTTCGGGGACCCACCACGCCAGCGGCGAGGCGGTCAGCGGCTACGAGATCCATCTCGGGCGGACCACCGGTGCGGACTGCGCGCGGCCGCTTCTCGATCTCGACGGCCGGGCGGACGGCGCCCTTTCCGCCGATGGCCGGGTCGCCGGCAGCTACGTCCACGGGGTATTTGCCGCCGACGGTTTCCGGCGGGCGTATCTGGCCGGGCTTGGCGCGCGGGCCTCGGACCTGCGCTATGACGCAAAGGTGGAGAAGACGCTCGACGCATTGGCCGAGCATCTCGAAGCGCATGTCGACATCGATCGCCTGCTGGCGATCGCCGGACTTGCCGACTGACCGGTGCCGCGTCAGGTCGCGAGTTGGCCACTCGGCGTCGACTTCGAAATCTCCAGTTCGGCCGCGTTCATGTCGGCCTCGATGTCGCCGAACAGGGGGGTGCTGAGATACCGTTCGCCGGTGTCGGGCAGCATGCAGAGGATGTTGGCGCCCTTCGGTGCTTTCTCCGCGATTTTCAGCGCTCCGGCGAAGGTTCCGCCTGACGTGATACCGACGAAGATGCCCTCGCTGGCGGCGAGATCCTTGCTGCATTTCATCGCGTCGGCATTGGGGATTTCGATCAGCTCGGCCATGAAATCCATGTCCATGGCGTCGCCGGTCAGCTTCGGGATGAAATCCGGCGTCCAGCCCTGCATCGGATGCGGCTTGAAGGCCGGGTGCGCCGCCGCCGGCGTTCCGTCGGCATTGCGCTGCTGCGGCTCGCCGCTGCCGATCAGCGGTGCTTCGGCGGGCTCGCAGACGATGATCTTCGTGTCTGGCCGCTCCTTGGCCAGTACGCGACCGACGCCTTTCAGGGTGCCGCCGGTGCCGTAGCCGGTAACCCAATAGTCGAGCGGCTCATCCGAAAAGTCGTCGAGGATCTCGACCGCCGTGGTCTTTGAATGGAAGTCGGGATTTGCCTCGTTCTCGAACTGGCGGGGCATGAACCAGCCATGCGCCGCGGCCAGTTCTTCCATCTTCCTGATCATGCCGACGGCGCGCTCGGCGGCCGGCGTGATGACCACCTTGGCGCCGAGGAAGCGCATCAGCTTGCGGCGCTCGACGCTGAAGGGTTCGGCCATGATGAGGACGAGCGGGTAACCCTTGGCCGCGCAGACCATGGCGAGGCCGATCCCGGTGTTGCCGCTGGTCGCCTCGACGACCGTCTGGCCGGGCTTCAGGCTGCCGTCGCGTTCGGCCGCCTCGATGACGCCGAGCGCAAGACGGTCCTTGACCGAACCCAGCGGGTTGAAGGCCTCGATCTTGACGTAGAGGTTGACGTCGGGCGGCGCCAGACGATTGATTTTCACGACAGGCGTATGACCGACTGTCTCGAGAATGCTGCTGTATTTGTGGCCCATGATCCGTCCTCCCGGCTGAAGTCCCGAGGCTACCCTATGCCCATGCGCGGCGCGCCTCAAATCGGATCGGATGGCGGGTTCTCGGCCCGTATCTGTCAGCGCAGCGCGAGGACGAGCCCGCCGGTCGCTGCGGCGAGGATCAGAAGCAGCGCCCAGCCGCCGAGATAGAGCCGCAGGGCGCGCCGAATATCCGCCGGTGTCGCCTGCCGCCGTCCGGTGGCGTTGATATACGGGTCGTGGCCGAGCGCGCCGCGATACCGCCGCGGGCCGGCCAGCGCCAGACCAAGGGCCGCAGCGGTGGCGGCCTCCGGCCAGCCCGCGTTGGGGGATCGGTGCTTCGGGGCGTCGCTTCGCATGACGCGAAAGGCCTCGCCGATCGAACCGCGGACCAGCGGCGCCGCCAGCGCCATCAGGAGGCCGGCAAGGCGGCTGGCCGGCAGGTTGACCAGATCGTCGATCCGGGCGGCGGCCCAGCCGAAATCCTCATGGCGCGGAGACAGGTGGCCGATCATCGAGTCGGCGGTGTTGATCGCCTTATAGGCGGCGAGCCCAGGCAGCCCGAGCAACGCGAACCAGAGGGCCGGCGCGACGACGCCATCGGCGAAATTCTCGGCGGTCGATTCGATCGCGGCCCGACAGACGCCGGCTTCATCCAGCGCCGCCGGATCCCGTCCGACGATCCGCGACACCGACGCCTGCGCCGCCGCCAGCCCGCCGGTTTCGAATGCTGCGGCAACGGCGGCGACATGGTCGTAAAGGCTGCGGCCGGCAAGCAGGACGGCGGCGATCAGGACCGTACCGATCCAGCCAAGGGGAATTCGGTCGAGGCCGTATTCAAGCGCGAAGCCTACCGCAGCTGCGATGGCGACGATAACGAGGAGCGAGAAAGCGCCGGCGATCCTGCGGACAATTGGCTTGGCGCGCGAGCGGTTGACCATCCGGTCGAGCCAGTCGATCAGCCGGCCGATCAGCGCGACCGGATGGGGGAACTTTCGCCAGATGACGTCCGGGTCGCCGACCAACCCGTCGATGGCCAGCGCTAGCGCCAGCATCCACAGATGATCGAGGCCAATCATCTCTCGTCCATGACGCGCCGCGCCTCCTGGGACAGCCAGTCGAGGGCTGCCGGCAGCGACGGGCCACCGCAGACGGTCAGCCGCTCGGGCAGCAGGATGCGTCGGTCCGGCGGGAAGAGTTCGGCGAGAGCGGGGTGGGCGAGCAACGCCTCGCCCTGGTCGCCGGGCGCGATCGCCGGCGTCGTGACGAGGAGGTAGTCCGGCGGTTCGCTGATCAGCCTTTCGAGCCGGACGAAGCCGCCGCGCCCGCCGGCGAGATCGCCGCCGGCATTGGCGATGCCGACCGCGGTCATCAATTCGCCGGTGAGGGTGTCGCCACCGGTGACATAGCCGCGGCGCTGGTAGACGGCGGCCGTCGGCATGGCGTCGCCGGTCAATGCGTCGCTGGCGCGGGTCCTGGCGGCGTCGATCTCGGCGACAAGCGCCTCGCCGCGCTCGGGATGGCCGACGAGGCTGGCGACCTGGCGGATCTGGACGATCGACTCGTCGATGCTGCGCGCGGGATCGAGCAGTTCGACGGGGTAGCCGAGGGCGGTCAGCATGTCGCGGGTGGCCCGCTTGGTGTAGCGCCCGGCAAGCACGAGGTCGGGCTCGCGCTCGACCACGGTCTCGGCCTCGCCTGCGTCATGGCGAAAGGCGGCTGCCTGCGTGGCGAAATAGGAGAGCTTCGGGTCGGTGGCATAGACCGAGAGCGATGCGATCTGGTCAGGGTCGGCCAGCGCGATCAGCAATTCGTCGGCGCACAGGTTGATGGAGACGATGCGCCGGGGCGGCTCTTCCGCAACCGGCGCGGTCTCGGCTGCAACGACCACGATGCTGGCTATCAGCAATCCCAACACGACAACAAAACTGGGCATTCCGTTCGCCTTCGCGTTGCATCACCCGGAGGGCCCGTTTACTCCTTCTTGACCCGGCCGAGAAGCCGGGTGGGCCCGGGACACATCCCGTGACGGGCGCCGGTCGCCAGATCGATCGAAAGACGAGGTCTGCCTGATGTATTTCTGCTCGCGGCGCGCAAGCGCCAGCGCTGTTATTGCCATTGGTTCGTTTGTTTCACTGATTGCACCGGCGCTCTCACAACCCATCGAAATCGTTGTTACGCCCAATTACGTGCCGACCGCGCTCGGTCGCGTCGGCTCGTCCGTCTCGGTGATCAGTGCCGAGGAAATAGAGCGCCAGCCGACCGAGTCGGTCGCCCAGTTGCTGCGTACCGTGCCCGGCCTGACCGTCACCCAAAGCGGCGGTGTCGGCAGCCAGACGCTGGTCAGCATTCGCGGCACGGAATCGCAGCATACGCTGGTCCTGATCGATGGCGTCCGGGTCAACGATCCGTCGACGACACGGGACGAGTTCGATTTCTCGGTCCTCAACACCACCGACATCGAGCGGATCGAGGTGCTTCGCGGACCGCAGAGCGCACTCTACGGTTCCGATGCGATCGGCGGCGTGATCAACATCATCACCAGGAAGCCCGGCGGCCCGCCGCGGATGTCGGCCTCGATCGAGGGGGGAAGCTACGGGACCCGGCGGGTCAATCTGTCCGGTGGAACCACCGCCGGCGACTTCAGCCTCCTGACCACCGGCACCTATTTCGCGACGGACGGCTTCTCGCGGGTTGGCGACCGGGATAAGGGCGAGCCGGACAGCACGGAAAAATTCTCAGGCTCGATCCGCGGCGCCTTCGATCCGGGTAACGGCGTCAAGTTCGAGTTCGGCGGCAACGGCTATCACCAGGACAGCGAGATCGATGGCGGGCCGGACCTGGACGCGTCCGGCTACGAGGCGAAGCGCGACCTGTTTTCCGGTTTCGCCAAGGTCAGCTTTCCGACCTTCGGCGGGCGGGCCAGCGACTCGATC
Source organism: Bauldia litoralis (assembly GCF_900104485.1). Classification (GTDB taxonomy): domain Bacteria; phylum Pseudomonadota; class Alphaproteobacteria; order Rhizobiales; family Kaistiaceae; genus Bauldia; species Bauldia litoralis. Next base: position 367,806 of record NZ_FMXQ01000006.1, read on the forward strand.
AACTTCTTCATGGCCAACACCGACCGCGAGTATATCGACCCGACGCGGACCTACGACTATGTCGGCCGGACGATCGGCGTCGAATACCAGAAGCTCGTCAATCTCGGGAATGCCGGGTCGCTGCTCGGCGGGACGCGCTTCGAGAACCAGACGGCGACCGGCATGCAGAGCGACATGGCCGACCCGACCTTCGAAACCTCTCTTGTTCTCTATGCCGGTTATCTGCTCTACCAGTTGCCGGTCGGCGAACGCCTGGACCTCTCCTTCGCCGGGCGTTACGACGGGGCGGTCGATCAGGAAGGCTTCACGACGGGCCGCGCCACGGCGCACTACGCCCTGCCGGAGATTGGTGCGGCGATCCGCGGCAGCATCGGGACCGGCGCAAAGCGCCCGACAGCGTTCCAGCTCGGCTACAATCCGGACCTGCAGTCGGAGACCAGTATCGGCGGCGACCTCGGCATCGAGAAGTCGCTGTTCGACGGGCGCTTCATGATCTCCGCTACAGGGTTCTGGAACCAGATCGACGACATGATCGACTGGGACTTTACGCTGCCGCCATGGGGCAACTATTCGAACATCGCCGAGGTCGAGACATCGGGCGTCGAGATCGGCGCGACGGCGATGATCGTTCCCGGCGTGCTGAACGCCAGGGGCACCTACACCTATCTCGACGCGCGCGACATGGCGACCGGCCTGCAACTTGGCCGACGGGCGCAGAATTCCGGCTCCTTCTCGCTGGTCTATACGGGCCTCAACAAGCTGGAGGCCTCGGTGACGGCGACCTATGTCGGGCCGCGGTTCGACGACGACGCCAACACGGTCAAGCTCGACCCCTATGCGCGGATCGACCTGTCGGCGAACTACCGGCTCAGCGACACGACGACGATCTACGGCCGGGTCGAGAACCTGCTCGATACGGACTACCAAGATGCCGAAGGCTATAACAGCGCCGGACTTTCGGCCTATGCGGGGCTGAAGTGGAGCAATTGACGGGACCCGGATGACACACGGTAGTCGGCGGCGAAGGGACGGACGGCTGATCGCCGGCCTTGTTGTGCTGGTCGGTCTCCTGTTCATGTTTTCGCTCGGCATCGGCCCGGTCTGGCTGCCGCCGGACCGGGTGGTGCAGGGGCTGGTCGGGCAGGGGGGCGAGGCCGCACGGATCATCGTGGTCGAGATCCGGTTGCCGCGGGCGCTGCTCGCCCTGATGATCGGCGCGACGCTGGGTCTCGCCGGGGCGTCGCTGCAGGGGCTTCTGCGCAATCCGCTGGCGTCGCCCTCGCTGTTCGGCGCGCCGTCGGCTGCGGCCTTCGGGGCGGTGACCGTGATCTCGCTCGGTATCGTCAACGTTTTGTCGATCGCGCTGCCGGTCGCGGCGATCGCCGGGGCGCTCTTGTCGGTCGGACTGCTGCTGCTGGTCGCCGGACCGCGCGCCAGCCTGCTGGTGCTGATCCTAGCCGGTCTGGCGGTGTCCAGCCTTGCCGGGGCGGGCACGGCGTTGGCGCTGAATCTTGCACCAAATCCCTTCGCGGCGCTGGAAATCGCCTTCTGGCTGCTTGGCTCGCTCGAGGATCGCAGCATGCGCCATGTGCTGATCGCGTTGCCCTTCATGGCCGTTGGGGTGGTGCTCCTGTTCTGGGACCGGCGGGCCTTCCGGGCCTTGACGCTTGGCGAGGAGGCGGCGCAGAGCCTCGGCTTCGACCTCACCGGAATCCGGCTCCGGGTGGTTGCGGGCGTCGCCGCGGCCGTCGGGGCGGGCGTTGCGGTTGCCGGTTCGATCGGCTTCGTCGGGCTGGTGGCGCCGCATCTGGTGCGGCCGCTGGTCGGCCACGACCCCGGGCGGCTGATGATCCCGGCGGCGTTGTCCGGGGCGGCGCTGCTGCTGGCGGCCGACATCTCGGTGCGACTGATTCCCTCGACCAGCGAGATCAAGGTCGGCGTGCTGACGGCGCTGATCGGCGCGCCGTTCTTCATTGTCATGATCCTGCGGCGGCGGAGCACATTAGCCGGAGGCGGAGCATGAGCGCCGAAGCGCCTGTCCTCGCGACGACCGGACTGTCAGTCTCCCTCGGTGGTCGCGCGATCCTCAAAGACATCGCCATGAAGGCGCGTCACGGGGAGTTTCTCGTCGTCATCGGGCCGAATGGCGCGGGCAAGACGACGCTCCTGAAGGCGCTGGCAGGGTTGCTCGACGCAAGCGGGGAGGTGCTCCTCGGCGGAAGATCGCTGGCGCTCATCGCGCGGCGGCAGCGGGCGTTGCTGCTCGGCTACCTGCCGCAGGGGCACGAGTTCCACTGGCCGCTGTCCGTGCTTGACGTCGTCGGGCTCGGTCGCCTGCCGCGCGGCGCGGGCGCCGACCTGTCCGAGGAGGATCGCAACGCCGTTGCGCGGGCGATGGAAGAGACGGGTGTTTCGGGCTTCGCCGGCCGGACGGTGACCACGCTTTCCGGCGGTGAACGGGCGCGGGTCGCGCTGGCGCGGGTGCTGGCGACCGAGGCGGACCTCATCCTTGCCGACGAACCCACCGCTTCGCTCGATCCTCGATACCAACTCGTCGTCCTCGACATCCTGAAACGACACGCGGCAAGGGGCGCGGTGGTCGCCGTCCTGCACGACCTCGGACTCGCGGCGCGCTATGCGGACCGGCTGTTGATTCTCGACGAGGGACGGGTGGTCGCGGCCGGTCCGCCGCGCGAAGTGCTGACCGCCGAGCGGCTGGCCACGACATTCGGCGTGCGGGCCGAAATTCTAGAGCGCGATGGCGCGACGGTCGTCATCCCCAAATCGGTGATCTGACCGGAAAATTGCTGCTGTGAGTGAAAAGGTGGAGGCCTCGCCCGGAATCGAACCGGGGTGCACGGATTTGCAGTCCGCTGCGTAACCACTCCGCCACGAGGCCAACCGGTGGCGCTGGTATAGTGAAATTGCCAAGCCGTGCAAGGGGTAGCTGCGGAATCCGCGACAGCCGGCCAAATCGCAGGAGGATTGCCGTCTTGTCACCGGGGATAGGCACGGGTAGGAACGGGAAAGCTTCGCCACCGTCTCGAGAAATGACGCCATGATCGATTTCGCCAAGGCGCGGACCATAATGGTCGACACGCAAATCCGGACCGAGAGTGTCACCGATCACGACATCATCGCCGCGATGAGCGAGATTCCGCGCGAGATGTTCCTGGCGCCCGCGTTGCGACCCTTCGCCTATATCGATGACGACATTCTTGTGAAGGACGCCGAGGGCGGCAACCCGGCGCGTTACCTGATCCGGCCGACGCCTCTGGCCCGCATGCTTCAGGCGGCGGAGATCGGGCAGTCGGATTTCGCGCTCATCGTTGGGTCGCCGACCGGTTACGCCGCGGCTGTCCTCGCCCGTCTGGCGGGCTCGGTGGTGGCGCTCGAATCGGACGAAGCTCTTGCGGCCAGCGCTTCGGAAGCGTTGACGGAGCAGGGAATCGACAACGTGGCGGTGGTGACCGGCCCGCTTGAGGCTGGATATCCGTCGGAAGCGCCGTATGACGTGATTCTGCTCGGCGGCGCCGTTGAGGAGATCCCGCAGCCGCTTTTCCAGCAACTGAAAGAGGGCGGCCGGCTGGTTGGCGTTCTTGGCTATGGTCGGGCGGCCCCGGCCATGGTGTTTACCCACACCGACGACGATTTCGGCGGCCGGTCGGTCTTCGACGTGCACTTGCCGCCGTTGCCGGGCTTCCAGAGGCCCCGTTCCTTTGTCTTCTAGGGCGGTCGTCGAACGGCGCTTGTTGTAATGGCGTCGCAGGCGACGGCTTTTTGCCGCGCCGCGTCATGGAATGTTTGACGAGGCGTCTCAGGTGGCTACAGTGCCGCCTTGGGTAGAGTTGAGCGGCGCAAGAGGGCTTGTGCTGCCGCCGTGTCGAGGGGGCCCGTCGTGTTTGTTGGACGTGGTGTTTGGGCCGCGACGGTCTTTCTGGTTGCCGCGTCGGTTTGTGGTGCGCCAGCATCGGCGGAATCTCTCGATTCCGCGATGGCTTCTGCTTATACGAACAACCCCGATCTCAATTCCGCACGCGCCCAGTTGCGGGCGATCGATGAAGGCGTGCCGCGCGCCAAATCAAGCTACCGACCGCAGATTTCGCTGTCAGGGGACATCGGCGCCAGCACCTCGCGCTCGAAGCTCTTCCCTGAATGGTCGACCGGGTCGACGCCGCGCGGCGTGACCCTGGCGGTCGAGCAGCCGCTGTTTCTCGGGTTCCGCACCAAGAACTCCGTCAAGATGGCCGAGACGTCGGTCAAAGCCGCGCGCGAGCAGTTGAAGCTGGTCGAGCAGCAGGTGCTGTTCGACGCGGTGTCAGCATTCATGGACGTCGTCCGGGCCCAGGTGGTCGTCAACCTGACCGCCCAGAACGTCGAGTTCCTGCGCGAACAGGTCCGGGCCGCCAAGGATCGGCTGGAAGTCGGCGAGGGCACCCGAACCGACGTCGCCCAGACCGATGCGCGGCTATCGCAGGGCATGTCCGACTACGCCTCGGCCGTCTCCGACCTCAACCGCTCGATCGCGGTCTATGTACAGGTGATCGGCCACAAGCCGGAGCGACTCGGCGCCGTCAACGGGATCGAGAAGCTGATCCCGGGCTCTGTCGACGCGGGCCTTGCGACCGCCCAGGCGTCGCATCCGGGGATTATCGCCGGCCTCTACAATATCGACGTTGCGTCTTGGAACGTCCGGATCAGCGAAGGCGCGACCCTGCCGACCGTGACGCTCAGCGGATCGGTGACCCATCGGGACAACGGTGTCGACGGTATCGGCTCAAGCTGGAACGACACGGCCGCAATCACCGGCCGCCTGAACGTGCCGATCTACCAGGGCGGGGAAGTCGCGGCCGATGTCCGCCAGCTCAAGGAGACGCTCGGCCAGCGCCGGATCGAGCTTGATTCGACCCGCGCCGAGGTTCGCCAGAGACTGATTTCGACATGGGGGGCGCTCGATGCGGCGAAAGCCGTGGTGCGTTCGGCAGCTTTGCAGGTCTCGGCCCAGCAACTTGTGCTGTCGGGCGTCATCGAGGAGCGGCGCGTCGGCCAACGGACGACCCTCGACGTCCTGAACGCACAGCAGGATCTTCTCGCTGCCCAGGTCGAGCAAGTCACCGCGCAGCGCGACCGGGTCGTCGCGGCCTATGCGCTGGTTGCCGCGCTCGGCAAACTCAACGCCCAGAGCCTCGGGCTCCCCGTCACCGTCTACGATCCCGACCAGCATTACGATGCGGTGAAGGACAAGTGGATGGGCCTGCGGACGCCGGACGGCCGGTAATCCACGCCGCCAGATCGGGGCCTGCCCGTCCGGGGATTCCGACTCCCTTCCGATTCAGATAGGGTTGGTCGGCAGCCGACGAATCACTTCATCGACGACGCAGGGGGTCATGACCAAACCGGGTCAGGCACAGGATGAGGCAATGGACGCGATCCTCGCATCCATTCGCAGCATGATGGCCGACGGCGAGAGTGTCGGCAAAGCCGCGGCGCAGGCCGAGCCCGACTCGGGCGATCCGCGCCCCGCTGCCAACAATGTCAGCAGGCTTTTCTCGGAGACGCCGCCGGCCGCCCCCCGTGCGGAGGTGGCGCCCGTGCCCAGCGCCCTGCCTGTATCGAAGCCGAATCCGGATCCGGTGGCGGATGCCACGGTCGACACCCCGGTAGAAACCGATCAGGCAGTGGAACTGGCCATGGTTCGTGCCATGGAGGAGGCGCGGGTCGAGATCGAAAGGGGTGCCCGCGCCGAGTCGGAAGAACCGGTCACGCGTGACGAGGAGCCGCGGCGCCCTGCGCCGAAAGGCGAAAACGACCGTCACGAGCCTCCGATTGCGCCGGCCGTCGGGGAAAGGCGACCGACCGCAAACCCTGAACCGCCACCCGGCGAGCCTGTTGCGCAGCCGCTTGAGCCCTTGCTGTCCCGTGAGGCCGACGCGGCCGTTTCCGGAGCGTTCCGGGACCTGGCGACGTCCGTTCTGACAGGAAGCGGGCGGACGATCGACGACGTGGTCGAGGACCTCCTTCGTCCGATGCTGAGGGACTGGCTGGACGACAATCTGCCGTCCCTGGTCGAGCGGCTGGTCCGCGAGGAAATCGAACGGGTGGCGCGGGGGCGCCGCTAACCGACAGATTTGCCACGTCGATTGTTGACTTAAACAGGTCCATCCGATTTACACGGGCACCGCCCATTTCACCGGGATCGGACATGCTCGATAAAACTTTTGATGCCGCAGCCGTCGAGACGCGCGTCAGCGCCGTCTGGGACGAAGCGGAGGCCTTCAAGGCGGGCGCTGGCGCGAAGCCGGGCGCCGCCCCCTATTCCATTGTCATCCCGCCGCCGAATGTGACGGGATCGCTGCATATCGGCCACGCCCTGAACAACACGCTTCAGGATGTCCTCGTCCGCTTCGAGCGCATGCGCGGCCGGGACGTGCTGTGGCAGCCCGGCATGGATCACGCCGGCATCGCTACCCAGATGGTGGTCGAGCGCCAGTTGATGGAGCGCCAGGAGCCGGGCCGGCGTGAAATCGGCCGCGAGAAGTTTCTCGAGAAGGTCTGGGCGTGGAAGGACGAATCCGGCGGACTGATCATCAATCAGCTCAAGCGGCTCGGTTGTTCCTGCGACTGGAGCCGTGAGCGCTTCACCATGGACGAGGGCCTGTCGAAGGCCGTAACCAAGGTCTTCGTCGAGCTTTATCGCGAAAAGCTGATCTACCGGGACAAGCGGCTGGTCAACTGGGACCCGACGCTGCAGACGGCGGTCTCCGATCTCGAGGTCGAGAATATCGAGATGCAGGGGCATCTCTGGCATTTCAAGTATCCGATCGAGGGCGAAGAGGGCCGGTCCATTGTCGTCGCGACGACGCGACCGGAGACGATGCTTGGCGATACCGGCATCGCCGTCCATCCGGAGGATGAGCGCTACAAGGATCTGATCGGCAAATACGCGATCCTGCCGCTGGTCGGCCGGCGGCTGCGTATCGTCGGCGACGAGCATGCGGACCCGGAAACGGGGTCGGGCGCGGTCAAGATCACGCCGGCGCATGACTTCAACGATTTCGAGGTCGGCAAGCGGCAGGATCTGCCGATGGTCAACCTGTTCGATACCGAGGCGAATGTCGTCCTCGAAGGCAACGCCGAGTTCCTTGACGGCGTGGCGGAGTCGGACGACCTGAAGGCGACGATCGCGACGATCAATGGCCTCGACCGCTTCACGGCCCGCAAGCGCGTGGTCGCGATGATGGAGGAGAAGGGCCTGCTCGAGAAAGTCGAGGAAAAGCCCGTCATGGTGCCCCATGACGAGAAGTCCAAGACGACGGTCATCGAGCCCTATCTCACCGACCAGTGGTACGCCGACGCCAAGACGCTGGCCCAGCCGGCCATAGCCTCGGTGCGCGAGGGGCGAACGACGTTCATCCCGAAGAACTGGGAAAAGACCTATTTCGAGTGGATGGAAAACATCCGCCCGTGGTGCATTTCCCGTCAGCTCTGGTGGGGACACCAGATTCCGGCCTGGTATGGACCGGACGGAAAGGTCTTCGTCGCCTATAGCGAGGACGAGGCCAGGGCCGAAGCGGCGACACACTATGGCGAGGCGACCGACCTGACGCGCGACGAGGACGTCCTCGACACATGGTTTTCCTCGGCGCTGTGGCCGTTCTCGACGCTCGGCTGGCCGGACGAGACGCCTGAACTCGAACGCTACTATCCGACCACGGCGCTGGTCACCGGCTTCGACATCATCTTCTTCTGGGTCGCCCGGATGATGATGACCGGGCTCCATTTCATGGGGAAGGAGCCGTTCAGCGACGTCTACATCCACGCCCTCGTCCGCGACGAGAAGGGCGCCAAGATGTCGAAGACAAAGGGCAACGTCATCGACCCGATCGTCCTGATCGACGAATACGGCGCCGACGCGCTCCGCTTCACGCTGGCGGCGATGGCCGCGCAGGGGCGAGACATCAAGCTCGCCACCGCCCGTGTCGAAGGCTATCGCAACTTCGCGACCAAGCTGTGGAACGCGGCGCGCTTTGCCGAGCATTACGAGTGCAAGCGGGTTGGGGGATTCGACCCGGCGACCGCGAAGGAAACCCTGAACCGCTGGATTGCGACCGAGACGACGCGCGCGGCAACGGCGGTCACGGGCGCGATCGAGGCCTACCGGTTCAACGACGCTGCGGCGGCGCTCTATCGCTTCACCTGGAACCTTTACTGCGACTGGTACCTGGAGTTCTCGAAGCCGGTGCTGAACGGCGAGGACGGACCGGCCAAGACGGAGACGCGGGCAACCGTCGCCTGGGTGCTCGACCGGATTATCTCGCTGCTCCATCCGTTCATGCCGTTCCTGACCGAGGAACTCTGGGCGAGGGAAGGCGACGAGGGCCGGACGGCGCTGATGCTGAACGCCTGGCCGGACCTCGGCTTCGAGGATTCCGACGCGGCCGACGAGATCAACTGGCTGATCGAGACGATATCGGCGGTACGTTCGGTTCGCTCGGAGATGAACGTCCCGGCCGGCGCGATGATCGAGCTTGCGGTTTCAGGCGCGGCGTTCACCACCGCGGCGCGGCTCCAGTCGCACAATGTGCTGATCCGCCGGCTGGCGCGAGCCGAGTCGTTGACGCTTGCCCATGCACCGAGGGCAGGGGCGCTCCAGATCGTCGTCGGCGAGGCGACCTTCTCGATGCCGCTGGAGGGTGTCATCGACATCGACGCCGAGCGCGCGCGGCTGCTGCGGGAGATCGACAAGATCGCCAAGGACGTCGGCAAGATCGAGGCGAAGCTCGCCAACGAGAAGTTCATGGCCAAGGCGCCCGAAGAAGTCATCGAGGAGCAGCGGGAACGGCTGGCCGAGGCGGCGGCGCTGAAGGCCAAGACCGAGGCGGCGCTGGCTCGACTCGAGCCTGCGGCCTAGGCGGGCCGGGGACCGCGCGCCGCTTCACTGGATGCAAAAAAAGAGGGCGCCGACGGCGCCCTCTTTCGTTTGTGGTGGACGGTCGGTCGATCAGACCGAGTAGTACATGTCGAACTCGACCGGATGCGGGGTGTGCTCGAACCGGATGACCTCTTCCATGCGCAGTTCGATGTAAGCGTCGATCATGTCGTCGCTGAACACGCCACCGGCCTTCAGGAAGTTGCGGTCCTTGTCGAGGCTGGACAGCGCCTCGCGCAGCGATCCGCAGACCGTCGGAATCTTCTTCAGTTCCTTCGGCGGCAGGTCGTAGAGGTTCTTGTCCATCGCGGCGCCCGGATCGATCTTGTTCTGGATGCCGTCGAGGCCGGCCATCAGCATCGACGCGAAGGCGAGATACGGGTTGGCGGCCGGATCCGGGAAGCGGACCTCGACGCGCTTTGCCTTCGGCGACGAGGCGACCGGGATGCGGCAGGACGCCGAGCGGTTGCGCGACGAATAGGCGAGCAGCACCGGTGCTTCATAGCCGGGCACCAGGCGCTTGTAGGAGTTGGTGCTCGGGTTGGTGAAGGCGTTCAGCGCCTTGGCATGCTTGATGATGCCGCCGATGTAGTAGAGGCACTCCTGCGACAGGTCGGCGTAGAGCTTGCCGGCGAAGATCGGCTTGCCGCCCTTCCAGATCGACTGGTGGACGTGCATGCCCGAGCCGTTGTCGCCGAAGATCGGCTTCGGCATGAAGGTCGCGGTCTTGCCGTAGGCATTGGCGACGTTGTGGATGCAGTACTTGTAGACCTGCAGCAGATCGGCGGTCAGCGTCATTTCGCCGAACATCATGCCGAGTTCGTGCTGGGCGGCGCCGACCTCGTGGTGGTGCTTTTCGGTCTTCACGCCCATTGCCGCCATGGTCGACAGCATCTCGGAGCGCATGTCCTGCAGGCTGTCCTGCGGCGCGACCGGGAAGTAGCCACCCTTCATCTTCATCCGGTGGCCGAGATTGCCCATCTCGTAGTCGCGGTCGGAGTTGATCGGCAGTTCGACGTCGTCGAGCTTGAAGCCGGTGTTGTACGGCGTAGCGGAGTATTTGACGTCGTCGAAGACGAAGAACTCGGCCTCGGGACCCACGACGATGGTGTCGCCGATCTTGGTCTGCTTGAGATAGGCCTCGGCCTTCTTGGCGATGCCGCGCGGGTCGCGATCATAGGGTTCGTCGGTCAGCGGCTCGAGAATGTCGCAGACCACGGAAATGGTCGTCTGGGCAAAGAAGGGGTCGATCGTGGCGGTAACCGGATCCGGCTTCAGCTTCATGTCGGATTCGTTGATCGCCTTCCAGCCGGCGATCGACGAGCCGTCGAACATCACGCCCTCGGTGAACGTCTCCTCATCGACGATGGCGACGTCGAAGGTGACGTGCTGCCACTTGCCGCGGGGATCGGTAAAACGCAGGTCAACGAACTTGACGTCGTTGTCCTTGATCATCTTGAGGACGTCTTTGGCGCCTGCCATGGTGTGTTCCTTCTTTCCTGTCTTTCTGTGGTTTCAATCTTGCGACTGCCGGCGGTGCCAAAGCCCGTAGACGGTCTCAATTCTCATGCGGAAATACGAGCAGTCCGACGATCAGATCGCGTCCATGCCGCTTTCGCCGGTCCGGATTCGAACCGCTTCCTCTACGCTGGAAACAAAAATCTTGCCATCGCCGATCCGGCCGGTCTGGGCCGCCTTCCGGATTGCCTCGACGGCGCGCTCGACCATGTCATCGCCGAGCACGACCTCGACCTTCACCTTGGGGAGAAAGTCGACGACATATTCGGCGCCCCGGTAGAGTTCGGTATGCCCCTTCTGCCGTCCGAAGCCCTTGGCCTCGGTGACAGTGATACCCTGCAGTCCGACCTCCTGAAGCGCTTCCTTCACCTCATCGAGCTTGAACGGTTTGATGATCGCTTCGATCTTCTTCATCTATTCCAATTCTCCGAAAGTGTGCAGCCGCCTCAGCCAACTGCCGGTCAGCGCGGTGTTTTGCAGACTCCATGCCACGTTGCCAGGTGGTGGAACCCGCCGGGAAATTAAGCTAGTCGGTGGACCGCACCATGATCGGCGCCGTGAGGACAGTCAATTGGTGACTAAGGAATATGCAATTGGCTAATAATTCATCGATCGGCATAGAGTGGGCCGAACGCTTCGAAACGCTGCTGGACAATCCAGGGGAGGAGCCCGCGGCGATCGCGCCGGATGCGCCCGACCTGCTGACGCCCCAGGAAATGGGAGCCGCCGATCGGCTGGCGGTGGCGTCGGGGGTCCGAAGCTCGGCCCTTATGGAGCGGGCCGGCGAAGCGGTCGCGGCGGTCGCCGAATCCATGCTTCCGCCGGGCGGCCGTGTCGCGGTTCTGGCAGGGCCGGGAAACAATGGCGGCGACGGGTTCGTCGCCGCGCGGCTGCTGACCGAGCGGGGCTACCGGGTTGCGGTCTTCCTGATCGGTGACCGGGACTCCCTCAAGGGCGACGCCAGCCTGATGGCGCGGGCCTGGAAGGGGCCTATCGAGGCGCCGGGGCGGGATCTTGCCCACGGAGCGGGCCTGATCATCGACGCACTCTTTGGCGCCGGGCTGGACCGGCCGATCGAGGGAGCCGCTGCCGCGGCCATCGAGGCAGCCAACGAGAGCCGGGTGCCGATCCTCGCGGTCGATCTGCCGAGCGGGGTCGATGGCGCATCGGGGGCGATCCTCGGCCAGGCCATCCTTGCGACCGAGACGGTCACCTTCTTTCGCCGCAAGCCCGGGCATCTGCTGATGCCAGGGCGGGTGCTCGCCGGCCGGCTGACTCTCGCCGACATCGGCCACGACCTGTCGATCCTCCACGACATCGGGCCGATGGCCTTTCACAACTCCCCGACCCTCTGGCTCGATGGCCTGCCGCGGCCACAGCTTGACGGACACAAGTACGATCGCGGCCATGCGCTTGTGGTTTCAGGGCCGATTACCGGCACCGGTGCGGCGAGGCTCGCGGCGCGGGCTGCTTTGCGGATCGGCGCCGGACTGGTGACGGTGGCGTCGCCGCCGGATGCGATCGTCGCCAACGCCGCGCAACTGACGGCAATCATGGTCATGCGGATGTATGAGGCTGACGGATTGGCGGAAATCCTTGCGGATCACAGGAAGAATGCCGTGGTGATCGGCCCGGCGCTGGGCGTCGGAGACGGGGCAATCGCCATGGTTTCCGCGGCCTTGGACTCCGATGCTGCGACGGTGGTTGATGCGGATGGGCTAACATCCTTTGCCGCCACGCCGGATTCGCTGTTCATGCGGATCAAGGGGCGGGGCGCGCCGGTGGTGCTGACGCCGCATGAAGGCGAATTCTCCCGTCTTTTCCCGGACTTGGGCATCCTGTCCTCGAAGCTCGACCGGGCGCGCGAGGCGGCCATGCGGTCGGGCGCGGTGGTGGTTTTGAAGGGTCCGGACACCGTCGTGGCGGCCCCGGACGGGATTGCGACGGTCGCGGACAACGCCCCGGCGGACCTTGCGACGGCCGGGGCAGGCGATGTCCTGGCCGGGATGATCGGCGGGTTGATGGCCCAGCAGATGCCGGCCTTCGAGGCCGCCACGGCCGGGGTCTGGCTGCATGGCGCGGCCGCCGCGCATGTCGGCCGGGGACTGATTTCGGAGGACCTGCCCGAGGCCCTCCCGGCGGTTCTTTCGGCGCTTGCCGGCCCCTGAACCCGTCAACGCTGATTTCGCCGGCGCAGCTTTCCCTTTGATTGGTGCGAAACCAGTTGTTATAGAGGCGGCGCCTCGGCCGGGGCCGTCGTTGTCCGCGGGCGTGGCGGAACTGGTAGACGCGCGGGATTTAGGTTCCCGTGACGAAAGTCGTGGGGGTTCGAGTCCCTCCGCCCGCACCAGCGTCTCTGGTCACAGGTCGTTCACAGTGAACGGATTGAACCGCGCGACGCGAACGGCTTTGGCGGTCGGGTAACCGGCCGGACGATTAGATGAACGAGTGGATCAACGAAAGCGTGACAACATGCAGGTGACCGAGACTCTGGCCGAAGGGCTGCGACGGGAATTCGAGGTGAAGGTTCCGGCTTCGGAACTGGATGACCGCCTGGTCAGCCGCCTGAGCGAAATGCAGGGCGAAGTCCGTATCAAGGGCTTCCGGCCGGGCAAGGTGCCGGTCAACCACTTGCGGCGGCTGTTCGGCAAATCGGCGATGGCCGAGATCGTCCAGAAGCTGATCTCCGACGTGGCGCGCGACACGATGTCCGAGCGCGGCGAGCGGGCCGCCCAGCAGCCGGACTTCAACCTGCCGGAAGACGAGGGCGAGGCGGAGAAGGTCCTCCAGGGCAAGGCCGACCTCACCTATACGATGACCTACGAGATCCTGCCGGAGGTCGTCCTCGGCGATTTCAAGTCGATCAAGGTCGAGCGCCCGGTCGCTGACGTCAGCGACGAGGAAATCGAGACCGAGATGAATCGCCTGGCCGAGAATGTCAGGAGCTTCTCGCCGAAGGAGGGCAAGTCCGAGTCCGGTGACCGTCTTGTCATCTCCTACCTCGGCAAGCTCGACGGCGAGCCCTTCGAGGGCGGCGCCGACGACAATGCCACGGTGCAGATCGGCTCCGGTCAGTTCATCCCCGGCTTCGCCGAGCAACTCGAGGGCATGGCGGTCGGAGACGAGAAGACGATCTCCGTGACCTTCCCCGAGGAATACGGCGCCGCGCACCTCGCCGGCAAGGACGCCACCTTCGACGTCGCGGTGAAGGAAGTTTCGTCGCCCGATCCGATCAAGATCGACGACGAACTCGCCACCCGCGTCGGCGTCGAGTCGCTCGACCAGCTTCGCGACGCGATCCGCCAGCAGTTGCAGAACCAGTACGGCATGGCGACGCGGCAGAAGGTCAAGCGGCAGATCCTCGACCAGCTCGATGCGCTGCACACGTTCGAGCTTCCGCCGAAGATGGTCGAGCAGGAATTCGACAACATCTGGCGGCAGGTCACGTCGGAGCTTGCCCAGTCGAACCGGAGCTTCGAGGACGAAGACACGACGGAAGAGGCAGCACGCGCCGACTACCACAAGATCGCCGAGCGCCGGGTGCGCCTTGGTCTCGTGCTGTCCGAGATCGGCGAGAAGAACAGCATCGAGGTCACCGAGGAAGAGGTGCAGCGGGCGCTGTCGGCTCAGCTTCGCCAGTTCCCCGGCCGCGAGAAGGAACTGGTCGAGTATTACCGCGCCAATCCCGAGGCGATCGCCAGCCTTCGCGCCCCGATCTACGAGGAGAAGGTCGTCGACTTCCTGCTCGAACTGGTCAACGTCACCGACAAGACCGTCTCGCGCGAGGAACTGATGCGCGAAGATGAAGACGAGGCGACCAAGGCCGGGTAGGGCGATGTCGCCTGCCTGACCCGAAATACTGGATTCCCCGAATCAATTCGGCTTCAATCGCCGTCACGGTGACGATTCTTTCGTCACCGTGACGGCGTTTGTCGTTAAAGCGCACGTCTGCCGCTTGACCGACTCTTAAGGTTTCGTCGGCCAACTCGGCTTTCGTCGCCGGCAGCCGCCGGCCAGTCCGGATTGAGGAGGATGCCCCATGGTCAAGTTCGTCGCGGATGTCGCGGTCAATACCCAGAAGCTCAGCGAATTGAGCCTGCTGTCGGATTTTACCGACATGAAGCTGGTCAATCGTTCGCACACGACCCTCAACGCGATCGACCAGGATGCCGGCATATCCTTTCGGATGGAGGGGAGCGGACTGCTCTATAACGGGAAGACGCCGTATGCCGGCTTCATCCAGTCAATCGACGTGTATTCGTCCGGGCTTCAGTACGAATTGAGCGGACTGAATATTCCGGTCAAGAGCATGGACAAATACTTCTCCAAAAACTTCCCCAGTCTGAGCAAGAAGATCTTCAGCAGCAACGACAAGATCAAGGGCTCGGATGAGGGCGACGTCCTGTATGGCTACAAGGGCAAGGACAAGATAAAGGGCAATGACGGCAACGACACCGTCAACGGCGGCAAGGGCGCGGACACTATCAAGGGCGGCTCCGGCAACGACACCATCATGGGGTCGGGCGGAGCCGACAAGATCTTCGGCAACAACGATGACGACACGATCGCGGGCGGCGGCGGCTCCGACACGATCAACGGCGGCGCCGGCCACGACACGCTGACCGGCAACGGCGGCTTCAACACCTTCGTCTTCAACACCGCGCTCGATGCCGCGACCAACGTCGACACGATCACCGACATGACGCCCGGCGGTGACGCGATCGACCTCGCGCTGTCGGTCTTTACGGCGCTGTCCGGCAAGGGTGTCCTGAAGTCCAAGGAATTCAAGGTCGGAACACATGCGACTGAAGCCGACCAACGAATCGTGTATGACGATTCAAGTGGCGCCATCTATTACGACGCGGACGGCAATGGCGGCGGTGCGCAGGTCCAGTTCGCGTCAGTGAGCACCGGACTGGCGCTGTCGAATACGGACTTCTTCGTCGTCTGATAAGATGGGGAAGGCCGACCTGGCGAAAGTTCGGCGCAGGGTGTTCGCGCCGGTTCGATCGTTTGGGCGCGTGCATGATATCCGCCCGGGACCCAGGCAACGGTCAAGAGTTGGTTCCGAATTGGGTGGCTTCGTTGCCGCGTTGCCCCTGTCCTTCGTTTCGACGCAATGGGCCGAACAGATCGAAGAATGGCGAACCCGTTAGAGACAGGGCTGAACTGGGGAACAAAGGTCGCCGATGGCGACAGTTTCATCTTCTATTATTTCTACGAATACGCCGAAGAAACACCGTTCGGCGAAGTCTCGTCCGGGTTTACCGAATACGAGGTTGCCCAGTTCGAACAGGCCTTCGCGGTCTATAGTACGTTTCTCGACCTTCATTTCATCGAAGTCGACCAGTCGGCGCAGGCGGACTACAACCTGCTGACTTATGCGAGCGCCAGTTCAACGCTCGGCATGATGTTCCCCCCCGGGGTGACCGAACATGCCGGTTTCGGCTATTTCAACTATGCCGGATCGGGGTGGGACTGGACGGCGCCCGGTACCGGTGGCCTCGAGCAGGGCGGCTTCGGTTTCGTCACCATCATTCACGAACTTGGCCACGGGTTGGGGCTTGCCCATCCGCATGACGAGGGGGGCAGTTCCACCGTCTTTCCAGGCGTGTCCGGGGCCTTCAACGACTATGGCGACTTCGCCCTGAATCAGGGCGTCTACACCACGATGTCCTACAATGCCGGCTGGCGAACCAACCCGGACGGACTGCCGCCATCGGTGAACTTTGGCTACCAGGGTACGCCGATGGCGATCGACATCGCGGTCCTGCAGGCGAAATACGGGGTGAACACCGCCCACAACGTTGGCGACACCACCTATTATCTTCCGACCACCAACGGAACCGGCACCTTCTATTCCTGCATCTGGGACGCGGGCGGGACCGACACCATCGCCGCTACCGGCGGCGGCCCGGCGCTGATTGACCTGCGCGCGGCGACGCTGAAGCTCGAGCCGGGGGGCGGGGGCTTCCTGTCCTATGTCGACGACGTCTATGGCGGGTTCACCATCGCCCATGGCGTGGTGATCGAGAATGCCACCGGCGGCGCCGGCGACGACTACCTGCGCGGCAACAGCGTTGCCAACAAGATCAAGGGCCGAAGCGGTGACGACATGCTTTTTGGCGGGTCCGGTCGCGACACGCTGCTCGGCAAGAAGGGCGCCGACGAGCTCGACGGCGGCAAGGGCAAGGACGTGCTGACCGGCGGCGCCAGCGACGACATCCTGAATGGCGGTGGCGGTCGCGACAGCTTCGAGTTCAAGGGCCGGCTGAAGACCCTCGGCGTCGACACGGTCGACGATTTCAAGGCGGGCAAGGACCAGATCCTTCTTTCGAAAAAGGCCTTCAAGGGGATCGGCAGCAAGGGCGATCTGAAGGCCGGCAAGTTCACCGTTGGCGACGACGCCAAGGACGGCAAGGACCGCATCGTCTATGACGACGACTCCGGCAACCTGAGCTTTGCGCGGCATGGCGACAACGGTGGGCTGAAGAAATTCGCGAAGCTTGACGCAGGGTTGTCGCTCGATCACCACGACTTCGTCGTCGTCGCCTGACCGGCAACGCCACGAACCGCAGTATTTGGCGCTCCATCGACCGTCGCAGGGCCTCGACAGGCTTGACGACCGGCATGTGACAGGCCATACCCTCGCGCGTCTTTTTACCGGCCGAGGCGGGCGGCCCGGCCGATTCCCTAGTAGACAAGCGCTGCTGCCCAAAACTCCGGGTCACGAACGACCTACGGACAAAGAGGAAACCCCGTGCTTTACGTCATCATTCTTTGCGGTCTCCTTGCCATTGCATACGCAATCTGGGCCGCCCAATCGGTACTCGCTGCTGACGCTGGCAATGCCCGCATGCAGGAAATCGCAGCCGCCATCCAGGAAGGCGCAACCGCCTATCTCCGTCGGCAGTATCTCACCATCGCGATCGTCGGCGCCGTCGTCTTCGTCATCGTCGCATGGCTTCTTTCGATCACCGTCGCGATCGGCTTCCTGATCGGCGCGGTGCTGTCGGGTGTTGCCGGCTTCATCGGCATGATGGTTTCGGTTCGCGCCAATGTGCGCACGGCGCAGGCCGCCAGCCAGAGCCTCGCCGCCGGCCTCAGCATCGCCTTCCGCTCGGGCGCCATCACCGGCATGCTGGTCGCTGGCCTGGCGCTGCTCGGCGTCGCGGTCTACTTCCTCGTGCTGACCCAGTTCCTCGGCCATGCGCCGGGCGACCGCATCGTCATCGACGCGCTGGTGGCGCTCGGCTTCGGCGCTTCGCTGATCTCGATCTTCGCCCGTCTCGGCGGCGGCATCTTCACCAAGGGCGCCGACGTCGGTGGCGACCTGGTCGGCAAGGTCGAAGCCGGCATTCCGGAGGACGATCCGCGCAACCCGGCAACCATCGCCGACAACGTCGGTGACAATGTCGGCGACTGCGCCGGCATGGCCGCCGACCTGTTCGAGACCTACGCGGTGACCGTGGTTGCGACCATGGTGCTCGCCTCGATCTTCTTCGTCGGCTCCGAAGCCGCGATCCCGGCGATGATCTATCCGCTGGCGATCGGCGCGGCCTGCGTCGTCACCTCGATCATCGGCACCTTCTTCGTCCGGCTTGGCGCCAACCAGTCGATCATGGGCGCCCTCTACAAGGGCTTCGTGGCGACTGCGGTGCTGTCGCTGATCGTGCTCTATCCGGTCACCATGCTGATCTTCGGCGACATGTCGACGCCGCTGGCCGGGCAGACCTTCACGCCGATGGATCTTTATATCTGCGGCATCGCAGGGCTGGTCATCACCGGCCTGATCATCTGGATCACCGAATACTATACCGGCACCAACTATCGCCCGGTGCAGTCGATCGCCAAGGCCTCCGAGACCGGCCACGGCACCAATGTCATCCAGGGCCTGGCCATCTCGCTGGAATCGACGGCGCTGCCGGCGATCGTCATCATCGCCGGCATCCTCGTCGCCTACTCGCTGGCGGGACTGTTCGGGATCGCGGTCGCGGTGACCACCATGCTGGCGGTTGCCGGCTTCGTGGTGGCGCTCGACGCCTTCGGCCCGGTCACCGACAACGCCGGCGGCATCGCCGAAATGGCGGGCCTGCCGGAAGAGGTGCGCCAGTCGACCGATACGCTCGATGCGGTCGGTAACACGACCAAGGCGGTGACCAAGGGCTACGCGATCGGTTCGGCCGGTCTCGGCGCGCTGGTGCTTTTCGCGGCTTATACGGAGGATCTGAAATTCTTCGTGGCCAATGCGGTACCGGGTTCCTTCTTCGAAGGCGTCACCGTCGACTTCTCGCTGTCCAATCCCTATGTCGTCGTCGGCCTGCTGTTCGGCGGTCTGCTGCCCTACCTGTTCGGCGGCATTGCGATGACCGCGGTCGGCCGTGCGGCCGGCGCGATCGTCGAGGAGGTCCGGCGCCAGTTCAAGGCGAAGCCCGGCATCATGAAGGGCACCGAGAAGCCGGATTACGGCGCCGCGGTCGACCTGCTGACCAAGGCGGCGATCAAGGAGATGATCGTCCCGTCGCTGCTGCCGGTGCTTTCGCCGATCGTCATCTTCGTCGTCATCAACTGGATCGGCGGGCCTTCGGCGGCCTTCTCGGCCCTCGGCGCGATGCTGCTCGGCGTCATCGTCACCGGCATGTTCGTCGCGATCTCGATGACCGCGGGCGGCGGCGCCTGGGACAACGCCAAGAAGTACATCGAGGACGGCAACTACGGCGGCAAGGGATCCGAGGCCCACAAGGCCGCGGTGACCGGCGATACCGTCGGCGACCCCTACAAGGACACTGCCGGCCCCGCCGTCAACCCGATGATCAAGATCACCAACATCGTCGCGCTGCTGCTGCTCGCGGTGCTGGCCCACTAGGGCGTCGCACGCTCCGCACCAGATGCGGGTACGAACAGGGGCTCGCCGGAAACGGCGGGCCCTTTTTGCGTTTGGGGGGGCTCAGGTCGGGGGGCAGACGGCGACCCGGTGGCGGGACGCCGTGGCCGGGCCCGTCGGTCGCGCTAGCCGCCGAGGAGGCCGCCGATGACCTGGCGGACGAAGTTGTCGTCCTTGCCGGCGGTCGGGGTGGTGCGGGAGATGAAGTCGAAGACCTGGCCATCCTTCAGGCCATAATCGGCGATCCGGGTGACTTCGTCATCGTCGTTGAAGTAGACGGCGAGGACGCGCTGGTCGACGACGCGCTCCGGCATGAAGGCGACCGGCTGCTTGCGGGTCTGGCTGATGTAGTAATAGGACTCGCCGCCAAAATTGCCGGTGGTCGAGGGCGAGCCGAGCGCGATCAGCACCTGGTCCTTGCTCGAGCCGACCGGAACCTGCTCGATGGCGATGTCGGAAACGACGTAGCCATGCTTAGAGGTCGTGCCGATTCCCTCGGTGGCGGCGCAGCCGGCGATGCCGACGGCCAGACACAGGCTCGCGGCCAGTGCCAGGCGGCGACGCGCAGGGGAAGAGATGTCACGCAAACCGTTGCTCATTCTGGCATTTCCCCTACCGTACGCGCCCTAGGCTTGCAACAGAAGTTTGGCCGCTGTTCAAGTGCCCCCAAAGGAGACGAATCGATGTTTGGCCGTCTGTTCCGGCGCGGTGGCAACGATGACGCCATTCCATCCGCGCTTTACGGCGCGATCGTGGCGCAGTCGCGCGCGCCGGCACTCTATCGCGACATGAACGTCGCCGACACCGTCGACGGGCGCTTCGAGGCGGTCGTGCTGCACATGGTGCTGGTCCTGCGCCGCCTCGGCTCCGGGGACGCGGAGATGCGGGCGATCGGGCAGACGGTTTTCGACCAGTTCTGCACCGAGATGGACCGTTCGCTGCGGGAAATGGGCGTCGGTGACCTCGGCGTGCCGAAGCGGATGCGCAAGATCGGCGAGGTGTTCTACGGGCGGTCGGCGGCCTTCGACACGGCGCTTGCCGAGGGAGATGCCGCCGGGCTGGCCGAATCGCTGGCGCGGAACATTCCGGCCGCCGAGGGCAGGGAGGTGGCGGCGGACGCGCTTGCCGCCTATATGATTGCCTCGGATGCGTCACTCAAGGCGCAAAGCAAGGCCCAGTTGCTTGCCAGCGAGCTGGACTTCGCCGATCCCGCCACGTTTCTTCAGGACGAGACGAGCCATGTCGACCAACCGACTGCCGGCCAGACCGATTGACGTCGATGCGATTCCGCCGACCGGACACATCGTCCGGATCGAAACCGGTCCCGATGAAAGGGCGGCAATCGCCAAATCCTACGGACTTGTCGCGGTGAATGCCTTCGTCGCCGATCTCGAAGCGCAGCGCGAGGCGAATCGCAATGTTGCGGTCGAAGGGCGGATTCGGGCCGAAATTGTCCAGGAATGCGTGGTCAGCCTCGCTCCGGTGACCCAGGCAATCGACGAGACGTTCCGGGTGCGGTTCATCCCGGCCGACGAGCGCAAGCCGGCGCCGGAACCGAAGCCCGGCGCGGAGGTGCATGTCGATCCGGATGACGAATCGCCGGATGTCCTGCCGGACCGGATGCTCGATCTCGGCGCCGTGGCGCTGGAGCATTTTGCCCTGGCGATCGATCCCTATCCGCGGGCGCCGGGAGCGGAACTGCCGGCGGGGGCTGACGGAATCGGCGAAGCCAAGCGCGAGTCGCCCTTCGCGGTGCTGGCGAAAATCGCCCGGAACGACAATTAGCCGGGCAATGCTCATTATGGTGGGAAGCACACGCCAAGCCTTTGTGTCATCGCCGCAAACGGGTATGTTTGCCGCCCCGCCGGGGCGCAAGGCTCTGACGGACGAAGTTTTGCGCGACATCAGGATCGTACGCGGGTTGGAATGGCGGCTGACGTAATCGTATCACTGGACGTTATGGGGGGAGACGAGGGGGCCGAACTGGTCATCCCCGGCGCCGCGGAGGCGTTGACCCGCCGCCCGGACATCCGGTTCAAGCTGTTCGGCGAACGCGAGATCGTCGAGCCGCTGCTCGACCGCTATCCGAAGGTCCGCGACGCGTCGGATTTCGAGCATTGCGAGATTTCCGTGCGGATGGACGACAAGCCCAGCCAGGCGCTGCGCCATGGCCGGCGACGTTCCAGCATGTGGCGCTCGATCGAGGCCGTGAAGCGGGGCGAGGCGGATTTCGCCCTGTCGGCCGGCAATACGGGCGCGCTGATGGCCATGGCGAAGTTCTGCCTGCGCACGACGGCGGATATCGAACGACCGGCAATCGCCGCCCTGTGGCCGACGCTGCGCGGCGAGAGCGTCGTTCTCGACGTCGGGGCGACGATCGGCGCCGATGCACAGCAGCTCTTCGACTTTGCCGTGATGGGTGGCGCGATGGCGCGGGCCCTTTTCGACCTGGAGAAGCCGACCGTCGGCCTGCTCAATATCGGGGTCGAGGAGGTCAAGGGGCTGGAGCAGATCCGCGAGGCGGGAATCCTGTTGCGCGAAGCGAACCTGCCCAACATTGCCTATTCCGGCTTCGTCGAGGGCGACGATATCGGCAAGGGGACGGTCGATGTGGTGGTGACCGAAGGCTTCTCCGGCAACATTGCTCTGAAGACCGCCGAGGGCACGGCGAAGCAGATCGCCACCTACCTGCGCTCGGCGATGAGACGGACGCTGCTTGCCAGGATCGGCTATATCTTTGCCCGGCATGCGTTCGACCGGCTGCGCGACAAGATGGATCCGAGACGCGGCAATGGCGGCGTCTTCCTCGGCCTCAACGGCATCGTCATCAAGAGCCACGGCGGGACCGACCCGACGGGCTTCGCAACCGCGGTCGAGCTTGGCTACAGCATGGTCCGCAACCGGCTTCTCGAAAAGATCAACAACGACCTGAGCGTCTACTACCAGTCCGTAGAGCCGGCCGTCGTGGAAGCGGGTGCCGCGTGAGCAGCATCCGTTCCGTCGTGCTGGGCTGTGGTGGCTATCTCCCGGAAAAGGTGATGACCAACGCGGAGTTGTCGCAGTTGGTCGAGACGTCCGACGAATGGATCACCCAGCGGACGGGAATACGCCAGCGGCACATCGCCGCCGACGGTGAATTGACTTCGGATCTCGGGACCCGCGCTGCCAGGGCCGCTCTTGAAGCGGCGGATCTGTCAGCGGACGACATCGACCTGATCGTCATGGCGACGGCAACGCCGGACAACACCTTTCCCGCTTCGGCCGTCACCGTGCAGCAGGCTCTGGGCATGAACCACGGCGCGGCTTTCGATGTCCAGGCGGTCTGCTCGGGCTTTCTTTTTGCGCTGACGACCGCGGATGCCCTTATCCGGTCCGGACAGGCGCGCAGGGCGGTGGTCATCGGTGCGGAGACCTTTTCGCGGATTCTCGACTGGGAAGACCGGAGCACCTGCGTGCTCTTCGGCGACGGCGCCGGGGCCGTGGTGATCGAAGGGGAGTCGCTGCCGGGTTGGCGTAGCGACCGCGGAGTCCTGAGTGCTCACCTGCGCTCGGATGGCCGTTTCAAGGAGAAGCTCTTCGTCGATGGCGGCCCGTCATCGACCGGTACGGTCGGCCATCTGCGGATGGAGGGCCGCGAGGTCTTCAAGCACGCGGTCGGCATGGTTTCCGACGTGATCGAGGACGCCTTCGCGGCGACGGGTTTCACCGCGGCGGACATCGACTGGTTCGTGCCGCACCAGGCGAATATCCGGATCATCGATGCGACCGCGAAGAAACTCGGCATCCCGATCGAGAAGGTCATCCGCACGGTCGATCGCCATGGCAATACGTCGGCGGCCTCGATCCCGCTGGCGTTGTGGGAGGCGAGCACCGACGGTCGCATCAAGCGGGGCGACCTGCTTCTGCTCGAAGCAATGGGTGGCGGGTTCACCTGGGGGGCCGTCCTGCTTCGGTGGTGATGCGCCGGCTCGGGTGATCCTCCTGCAAGATCAGTTGATTCCGGCGTGGCGAGGCAATACGGTGCCCTGAGTTTTTAACAGCCGAGAAATTTCTTCTAGAAGCGGCACCTTCCAAACGGGGCGTGGAGGCCATGGGCGGCAAAACGGTGACGCGGGCCGACCTTTGCGAGGCGGTGTATCGCAAGGTCGGACTATCGCGGACCGAATCGGCGCAACTCGTAGAGGTTGTGATCGACGAGATTCGAGACAGTATCGTTCGGGGCGAAGCGGTGAAGCTTTCGTCGTTCGGATCGTTCATCGTGCGCAGCAAGAGCGAACGCGTCGGTCGCAATCCGAAGACCGGCGAGGAAGTGCCGATCTCGCCGCGCCGGGTGATGGTGTTCAAGCCGAGCAATGTCCTGAAGGACAAGATCAACGATGCGCTGCTCGGGGGCAAAGCCAAGACTCCGCCGGGCGAGGAATAGCGCGGAAACGCAATCCGGCGCGCGAGGACGATAGTGGCCAAGAGTCCTGACGCATTCCGCACGATCAGCGAAGTCGCGGACGATCTCGATCTGCCGCAGCATGTCCTGCGTTTCTGGGAGACGCGGTTCACGCAGATCAAGCCGATGAAGCGCGGCGGCGGACGTCGCTATTATCGCCCTGACGACATCGACCTGCTGCGCGGCATCCGGTTCCTCCTTTACGGGGAGGGCTACACGATCCGCGGCGTCCAGCGCATTCTCAAGGAACAGGGTCCGCGCTTCGTCATCGGCGCCGGTCGCGGCGAGTTCAACGGCGAGGCGGATGGTGAACACGCCGCCGACGGTCCCGACGAGCGGCCGACCGGGCGCAAGCCCGCTGCCGGTCGGGCGGAAGCGGAACGGGTAGAACCGTCCTTCGCAAAACGGCCGTCACCGGCACCGCAGTCGCGCGCGGCAGAACCGCCACCGCGGGCCGAGCAGCCGGCTCCGACCGTGGCCGCGCCGTCACGCCCGGAACCGAAGCCAGAACCCAAGCAGGAGCCCGCCGGCCTTTCTGCAGCGGACATCAGGACGCTGGAGGCGACGCTGGCCGAACTGCTCGACTGCAAGAGGCTGCTCGATCAGGCTCAATAATCGGGTTTTTGGGGCGAAAAGCGCCTTCAATCCTGCGTCAGATGATCTATAGTCCCGCTCGGCCGGAGCGTGGCGCAGTCTGGTAGCGCACTTGACTGGGGGTCAAGGGGTCGTAGGTTCAAATCCTATCGCTCCGACCAAAATTCCCCAAAGATTATAACTGGTTACAGGACTCGCTCCAGGCGGTCGGCATGTTGCCCCTGTCGGGAGAGGCTGCTCCCGCGCGATTCATCGCGATCCCCGGCGATTTCCGGAGCTCCTGGGCCCCGCGGAGCGCCCAAAAGCCTCACTTGCCGCTGAATTTCTTCGACAAATCCGTGTAGGTCACGCCCAACTGGTCGCCCAGAGCGATCGCGCCACCGATGATGGCCACGCTGATCAGCGTGCCAATCAGCGCATATTCGATCGAGGTCGAACCCGTTTCGTCATGGGCGAGCCGGTTGGCGATCTCGACGAGGGTCTTCATCGCTCGGTCATCTCCCGACGAAGTTCAGGGCGGTCTGCGCCCATTTCCGGCTATGCTTCCAGTTACCGGTTAACAATTCGGATACCGGTGGACGGCCATCGGTGCGGCCAGAGAGGTGAGACCGTGGGGATGGGGAAGACGATGATCGCACCGGTCATGATCTCGAACGGGCGATAGAATGAAGGGTTTTCCCGATCTGCCGCCGGTCTGGTTCCTGGGCTGCGGGGCGATTTCCTGGATTCTGGCCCAATGGATACCCGTTGCGGCGATCGATCTGCCTGACTGGCTCGGGTGGGCTGTTTTCGGTCTCGGCTTCCTGTGGGCCGCCACCGCGGCCGCCCTGTTTCTTCTGAAGAGAACGCCGGTTGAACCACGCCACACGCCGAAGGTGCTGTTGGCCGAGTATCATTTTCGCCTCAACCGCAATCCGATCTACACGGGCATGATTGCCATGCTCCTCGGTTGGGCGATGGTTCTCGGAGCGGTCACCGCCCTCCTGCCGGTCCTGGTGTTCCCGGTCATCATCACCCGGCGCTTTGTCCTGGATGAAGAGAAGGGGCTCCGGGCTGCGTTTGGCAAGCAGGCAGAGGACTATCTTGGACGATCGCGCCGCTGGTTGTGACCGGCCGAAGCGGCCGGGCGTTCGCGACTGAACCGGGCGCCGCTTCGGCTACAGCTTGACGACGCTGCCGCGCCGGTTGTTTGAGGCGTCCAGACTGCTCTGGTCAAACGCGCGAAGTGACGGTTTGGCATTACCGGTTTGCCGGGTCGCGTCTGTCGGGAAGGCCGCATCCAGCGCGCCGCGCAGCGCAACGATCGCCGCCGGATCGCCGTAGAAACGGACAAGACCGGTGGTCATCGCATCCGCTGCGGAAACGTCGCCGGCGACCAGCGCCGCCAGCGCCGGGACATCGCTCACGACCACCACCTTGTCCGGCAGCGGACCGTCGGCGTGCGGTTCGATCGCCACGCCGCCAACATCGGGACGGAAGCGGGTCCAGAGGACCGGGCCCATCAGGACGACTGAGAAGGCCGCGAGGTCGGCGGGCTTGCCCTTGGCCAGGGCGCCGGCAAGGCGGTCGAGATTGCGGGTGGTGCGCTGGAGGGCGAAGAAGTCGCCGGGCCTGGTGAAATGCTCCGGCTTGAGCGCGCCGGCGCGCAAGGCCGCATCGGCTGCGCCCTGGACGTGGAGGGACTCCGGATAGACCACGGTGAGCATGACGCGCTGCATGGTGGCGCTGTTCGGGTCCTCGAAGCCGCAGGACCAGCCACGGGCCACCGTGGCTGCCAGGACAACGATTGCCAAACCTGTCGCCAGAACCCGGGGCAGCACATGTCCCTCCAAATTACACGCCCGGGCGCTGGATTCCGGTTTCAGCAGGCGAGGCGGACCTAGGCGAAGGCCAGCCTCTGCAGGAGCCAGAAGGCGCCGAGCGATCCGACCAGGTAGGCCGGCGCCAGTTCCATGCGGCGGGGCCAGACGACGCCCAGAAGCTTCAGTCCCCGGGCAAGGAGCAGTACGACGGCAACGAAAGCCAACTGGCCGACTTCGACGCCGACATTGAACGACACCAGCGCCAGCGGCACCTCAAGGGGGGGCAGCCCGACCTCCGACAATACGCCCGCGAAGCCGAAGCCATGCAGGAGCCCGAAGGCAAAGGCAACGACCCAGGGATTGCGGATCGTGAAGCTCGTCCGACCACGCTTCTCGCGGACGACCTCGACGCCGAGAAACAGGATGGACAGGGCGATGCCGGCCTCGATCGGCCGCGACGGAAGCTCGACATAGCCGAGGGTCGCCGCCGCCAGGGTGATGCTGTGGGCGATGGTGAAGGCGGTGACCGTCTTGACCAGCATCATCGGCGACCGGACGAGCAGGAGCAGGCCGAAGACGAACAGCAGATGGTCCCAGCCCGACAGGATGTGCCAGACGCCCTCCTGGACGAAGTCGATGGCGACGTCGATGCTGCCGCGGGTGAGGTCGAACTCGACCCATGGCTGCGAGGGGCGGGCGACCGCCATCCAGCTCTCGCCGTCGAGCGTCTTCGCCCGGACCACCGCCTCGGTGATCGTCAGTTCCAGACCGGGAAAGCCGATGCGTTGTCCCGCCAGCCCATCGGGACCGGTTGCGATCCAGCGGCGCTCGAGGAGGGAGTCGCTCAACTCCTGGATTAACGGCTCGCGCACGTTGCGGACGCCTTCGGGAAGTCTCAGGACGATCGGCAGGCGCTGGCCCGCCAGCACCGGGGTGCGCCAGCGGATGTCGTACTGGCCGGTTGCCGTTTCTTCGATCTCCAGGTAGGCCGGCCGCGACTCGTGGGCTTGGGCGGCGGGGATTGCGGCCATCCACGACAGCAGGACCGCGGCGAACAGCCAGCGCCAGCCTCGATGGAGGCCGAGGCCGCTCACAACGGCGCCTCGTTGTCCTGGGCCAGCGCCTCCGGCGGGCGGGTTTCCGGCGGCGCGGCGGCGGTGTCGGCCTCTGCCGGAACCGGCAGCAGGACGGTGTATTTCGCCCGCATCTCGTCGTAGGCGTCGCGCCAGGCGTCCGCCTTCTGGGTG
>NZ_FMXQ01000005.1 GCF_900104485.1 Bauldia litoralis
CGCCCTTCGGGCGGTCCCCCCTCCCCGCATGCGGGGAGGGATCAGCGCTGGCGCTTCGGACCGCGGTTCCGCCGCATGACCGACTACGCTCCCCTCCGCGATCTCTTCACCGAGGCCGGCTACGGCTTCGTCGAGCCGCCGATCCTGCATGACGCCAACGTCTTTGTTGAACTGGCGGGTGAGGACCTGCGCCGCCGGCTGTTTCTCACGCAGGCGGCCGACGGCGCCGAGATGGCGCTCAGGCCCGACTACACGATCCCGGTCTGCCTGCATCACCTCGCCAACGGCCCGGCCCGGCGTCGCGCCGGCTATGCGTATCTCGGCCCGGTGTTTCGCCAGCGTCGCGACGAGGCGAGCGAGTTCGTCCAGGCCGGCGTCGAATCCCTCGGCCGTACCGACCGGGTCGCCGCCGACGCCGATACCCTGGCATTGGCGCTGGCCGCGGTCGACAGTCTCGGCGTCCGCAAGCCCACGGTCCGGATCGGCGATGCCGCGCTGTTTGCCGCGGTCCTCGCCGGCCTTGATCTCAGCGCGCCCTGGCAAAAGCGCCTTGCCCGGACCTTCGGCGACACCGGGCGGTTGAAGGCCCAGATCGCCCGCGCCGCCAGGGGCGTGCCGCACCGGCAGGCAGCGACCAGCCGCGCCGCGGCGCGGCGCAAGGCGGCCGAGATGCTCGCCGCCACCGGTCTCGGCACGATCGGCGGCCGCACCGCCGACGAGATCGCCGCACGGACGGTCGAGAAGGCGGCGCTCGCCGCCGGCATCGGCGCACGGCCGGCGCGCATCCTCGGCCGCTTCCTCGATGTATCGGGCCCGGCGGTTCCGGCGCTGAAAGAGCTTCGCACCCTCCTCCGCCGCAGCAGGATCGACGCGGAAAAGGCGCTCGACGGCTTCGAGGCACGGCTCGCCGCCTTCGAGGCGCGCGGCATCGCCCTCGACCGCCTCACCTTCGCCGCCGATTTCGGCCGACGCCTCGACTATTACACCGGCTTCGTCTTCGAGATGCACGCGCCGCGCGGCGCCCGGCCGATCGTCGGCGGTGGCCGCTACGACCGGCTGGTCGCGCTGATCGGCGACGGCGGCTCGGTGCCGGCGGTCGGCTTCGCCATCTGGCTGGACAGGATCGGAGCCGGCCGATGAGCGCCCCCCTCGTCATCGCCATCCCCTCCAAGGGGCGGCTGCAGGCCGATGCCGCGAAGCTCTTCGCCAGGGCCGGTCTCGACATCCGCCAGGAAGGCGCCGAGCGCAGCTATCGCGGCACCATCGTCGGGGTGAAGGGGCTGGAGGTCGCCTTCCTGTCAGCGCCCGAGATCGCCCGCGAGATCGGCGCCGGCGCAGTGCATCTCGGCATCACCGGCCGCGATCAGGTCGAGGAGGCGGTGCCCGACTTCGCCGAGCGGACCGAAATGCTGCTGCCTCTCGGCTTCGGCCATTGCGATGTCGTCGTCGCGGTGCCGGAGGCATGGATCGACGTCGTCACCATGGAAGACCTCGACGACGTCGCCGCCGACTTCCGGCCGCGTCACGGCCGGCGGCTGACGGTGGCCACCAAGTATATCAACGTCACCCGTCGCTTCTTCGCCGGCCACGGCATTGCCGACTACCGGATCGTCGAGAGCCTCGGCGCGACCGAGGGCGCACCGGCGACCGGCGCCGCCGACCTGATCGTCGACATCACCTCGACCGGCGCGACGCTGCGCGACAACGGTCTGAAGATCCTCGCCGATGGCGTCATCCTCAAGTCGCAGGCGCACCTTGTGGCAAGCCGCACGGCCGCCTGGGACGCAGCCCAGCGGCGGACGCTGGACAAGGTCCTGAGCCCACTCCGCACGTTGATCGGGACGTCGGCGTAGCCCCGAAAACGGGCACCTGCCGCCCACGCGCCCCGGGTCGCGGCCTCACCGTGCCATGCGCTCTCGCCCGTCGAGCCGCGCTCCGGATGCATTGCTGCGTTGCAGCATCCGCTCTTTTGCCAACCGGCGTAACGCCTACATTCCGGCCAGCAAAGGAGACAGCCAATGTCACGTTTCTCGAACTACTTCGCCGGGTTTTCCGAGCGCTTCAAGGCCGCCCGGTTCAACCAGGTGCTGAACCAGATGAGCGACCGCCAGCTCGCCGACCTGGGCGTTACCCGCGCCGACATTCCGCGGCATGCCCGCGAGATGGCGCACCGGACCTGACAGGACCAAAGACCATGAACGCATTTGCCAAACTCTTCGGCGGCATCGCCGATGGCTTCCGGGTTGCGCAGCTCCATAGCCAGCTCGACCGGATGAGCGACCGCCGGCTCGAGGATATCGGCCTCAACCGCCAGGACCTGCCGCGCAAGGCAATGGAATGGGCGACCCGTCGCTGATCCACGCCTGCCAGACAAGACCCTGAAGACTCGGGCGGCCAACAAGCCGCCCTTTGTCTTTCCAGGGCGTCGTCACGACGGGCGCTTGAAGGCCTTTCGCTGGCGTTCGACCGCGGCCCGGCAGAAGCAGCCCTCGACGTGGTCGTTGACCACCCCGACGCCCTGCATGAAGGCGTACATCGTCGTCGGGCCGACGAAACTCCAGCCGCGTTTCTTCAGGGCTTTCGACAGGGCCAGCGATTCCGCCGTCTTCGGCATCGCCCGCAGAGTTTCCCAATCCAGCCGCTTCGGCCGCGTTTCCGGGGCCGGCTCGAACCGCCAGACAAAGGCGGCCAGCGACCCCTCCTCCGCAACCAGTTCGACGGCCCGGCGTGCGTTGTTGATCGTCGATTCGATCTTGCCGCGATGGCGGACGATGCCGGCATCGCCGAGCAACCGTTCGACATCCTTGTCGCCGAAACGGGCGACCTTGCGGAAGTCAAAGCCCGCAAAGGCTTTGCGGAAATTCTCCCGCTTGCGCAGGATGGTCAGCCAGGACAGGCCGGACTGGAAGCCCTCGAGGCAGATCTTCTCGAACAGCCGGGTGTCGTCGTTGACCGGACGCCCCCACTCCCCGTCGTGATAAACGGCATAGTCCGGCGTGCTGCCGCCCCAGACGCAGCGTTTCTTGCCGTCCTCGCCGACCGTCAGTCCCTCGGTATCCGCCATGGCCCTCTCCTCGACGGCCCTTGTTCGCACGAGTCGACCGAGACCGGAAGCGATGGGCGCAGCGCTCCTGACACGCTTCGTTAACCCCTGGTTAACCATAAATCCGTCGGAAAGCGGCGTGTTGCCCGGGACAAGGTTTCGTTCACCATTCGGTTGGGTTTTTGCTTCAAGCTGCGATTTCGGAACGGCTCAACGAAAACACCACCCGGGACAGCGTCGTCATAACCCGGCCGTTTCCAATCGATTTTTGCAGCCGGCCCCCGCGCCGGCCGCTTCGACGCGCAAACCGGGTAGGTGCATGAAGAGTCTCGTTACCGTTGCCGCGCTCTGCGCGTTCGCATTCGCCGGCACGGCGGAAGCCGGCCAGGGGTTCAGCGTGCCCCGCCCGCCCGCCGTGTTGAGCCCCGACCTCGCCTCGCCATGGCTGCGCCAGACCGAGCCCGGCGGCCGGCCGACCGTCTCGCGCAAACGCACCACGGTGCGCGCCCGGGCGGCTCCGCCCCCGATCGCACGGCAGTTCCTGCCGACCATGGTCCGCTATTCCGGCCCCGAAGCGCCAGGCACCATCGTCATCGACACCAACCGGCGATTCCTGTTCCTGGTCCTCGATGGCGGCAAGGCCAAGCGTTACGGCGTCGGCGTCGGGCGCCCGGGATTCTCCTGGGCCGGCGCCCATACCGTCACCGCCAAGGCCGAATGGCCGACATGGACGCCGCCGGAAGAGATGCGCCAGCGCGAGCCGCACCTGCCGGTTTCGATGGAAGGTGGCCTCGACAACCCGCTTGGCGCACGCGCCCTCTATCTCGGCGACACGCTCTACCGCATTCACGGCTCCAACCAGCCCTGGACGATCGGCCAGGCGGTCTCGTCCGGCTGCATCCGCATGCGCAACGAGGACGTGGTCGATCTCTATGACCGCGTCCCGGTCGGGACCCGGGTCATCGTCATGTAAATCGCCGCACCGGGGACGGGGAAGCGGCCACCTGGGGGCCGCGCGGCAAGGGGTCGCTCGCGGGGATGCGCCGGGCGGCCCCCTTTTTGTGT
The DNA here is from genome assembly GCF_900104485.1 of Bauldia litoralis. Taxonomy (GTDB): domain Bacteria; phylum Pseudomonadota; class Alphaproteobacteria; order Rhizobiales; family Kaistiaceae; genus Bauldia; species Bauldia litoralis. The sequence continues at coordinate 4,109 of NZ_FMXQ01000005.1, forward strand.
TCACCGCAACTTTATCGATGACCGGTTGTTGCTTGCCCGGACTCCCGGTAGTCTGATCATGGGTAACGGGATCTGCAGGCGCGTTCTTGGCGGCTGGACAGGCGTGGGGAAGCTCCAGATGTTGGTCAGACGAATCGCATTCGCGTTCGCGCTGCTTGGCGCCGCGGTCATGGGACTGCCGGCCGAAGCGGGCTTTTTCCGCGATCTCATCGCCAACATGCAGACGAATGGCGGCGGCAACGGCAGCTCTTTCTATCCCGAGGAAGTCTCGAAAAACCGCGTCGCGCCGTTCCGCTACCGGCGCCAGACCGTCGATTTCAAGACCAGCCAGAAGCCTGGCACCATCGTCATCAATACCAATCAGCACTTCCTCTATTATGTGCTCGGCAACAATCGCGCCGTCCGCTACGGGGTGGGCGTCGGTCGCGACGGTTTTGGCTGGAACGGCACGGTAACCGTCGGCCGCAAGGCCGAATGGCCGACCTGGACGCCGCCGCCGGAGATGATCGCCCGCGAAAAGAAGCGCGGCCGCATCCTTCCCGCGCAGATGGAGGGTGGCATCCGCAACCCGCTTGGCGCGCGGGCGCTCTACCTTTACCAGGGCGGTCGCGACACGATCTATCGCATCCACGGAACGTCCGAGCCCTGGACAATCGGCCTCAACGTCTCGTCGGGCTGCATCCGCATGCTCAACAAGGATGTGATCGACCTCTACAACCGCACCAAGGTCGGCGCCAAGGTCGTCGTTCTCTAGAAAATCGGTCGCAGGATCGTTATATCGGTCGTCTATCGATCGTTTCGCCGCCGCGGTGCTGATTGCGGCAGCGATCGTTCGTTGTTCCCTCCGAACCGCGAATTCAGGCTGACCCGTCGATGACCACTCCCGCGGCGCCCACCGGCGCCACCATCGGCCATGCCGAGATACGGATCATCCTGGTCGGCGTCGTGCTGGCGATGCTGCTCGGCGCCCTGGACCAGACCATCGTCGTTACCGCCCTGCCGACCATCGGGCGGGAGCTCGGCAATGTCGAAAGCCTCTCCTGGGTGGTCACCGCCTATCTGGTCACCGCGACCGCCGTCACCCCGCTCTACGGCAAGCTCAGCGACATCCACGGCAGGCGGGTGATGCTGATGGCGGCGATCTCGATCTTCCTGGTCGGCTCCATCGCCTGCGCGCTGGCGCCCAGCATCAGCTGGCTGATCGCCGCCCGCGCCTTTCAGGGTCTCGGCGGCGGCGCATTGATCTCCCTCGGGCAGACCATCATCGGCGATGTCGTCGCGCCGCGGGAACGGGGGCGCTACCAGGCCTATTTCGCCGCCGTCTTCACCACCGCATCGATCGCCGGCCCGGTGCTTGGCGGCTTCTTCGCCGAATACCTGCACTGGTCCTTCATCTTCTGGATCAACCTGCCGCTGGGCATCGCCGCCTACCTGATGACCAGCCGGGTCCTCAAGCTCCTGCCCCGCCACGACCACCCCCATTCACTCGACCTGATCGGCGCCGGCCTGATGCTGATCGCGACGATCTCGCTGCTGATGGCGCTGACCTGGGGCGGCAGCACCTACCCCTGGGCGTCGGTCGAGATCATCGGCCTCTTCGCCGCCTCGGTCGCCGGATGGGGCCTGTTCGGCGCCCGCCTCGCCAGCGCCGAGGAGCCGTTCATCCCGCTCAGCGTGCTGGGCAATTCGGTGGTGCGCAACGGTGTCGGCGCGATGTTCTTCGCCGTCGGTTCGCTGGTCGGCCTGTCGGTGTTCATGCCGCTCTATTTCGAGGCGGTCCTCGGGCTCTCGGCGGCGGCATCCGGCGTCGCGCTCATCGCCCTGATGGGCGGGGCGGTGACCGGCGCGACGATCTCGGGCCGCATCATGGTCCGCTACACCCGCTACAAGTGGACGGCGGTCGCCGGCCTGGCGCTGGCGACCGTCTTCACGACGGCGCTCGCCTTCTGGCCAGCGTCCCTCTCCTTCGTCGGCGTCGAGATCCTTCTCGCCGTCATCGGCATGGGACTCGGGACGATCTTCCCGATCGCCACGACGGCGGTCCAGAACGCCGTGCCGCTGCGCCAGCTCGGAACGACGACCGGTGTTCTCAACTTCTTCCGCTCGCTCGGCGGCGCGATCCTGGTGCCGGTCTTCAGCGCCATCTTCCTGGCCTCGGTCGCCGCCGGCGGCGACCTTGCCTCGGTGCAGACCGTGATTCTCGAAGGCTCGCGCAACGGCGTCGATTTCGCCCATGTCTTCACGGGCGTCTTCGCCGCCGCCGCCGTGGCCCTGCTCCTCGCCTTCTTCTTCCAGCTGGCGATGAAGGAACTCCCGCTCCGCAGCCAGCTCGACGTCGTCGCGGAAAGCGGCTAGCGCCGCCCTACTCGATCAGCTTGTAGGCCGGCAGGGTCAGGAAGGCGACGAGCTCGTCGGCGGTCGAGAGCGTGCGGAACAGGTCGATCGCCTCGGGGAAACGGCCTGCGGCGTAGTTGTCGGGACCGATCTCGCCCTTCACCCGCTCCATCTCCTCGGCAAGGCAGGTCTCGAAGAGCTCCTTCGTCGCCTTCTCGCCGCCGTCAAACGTCGCCTCGAAATGCAGTTGCTGCCAGATCTGCGAGCGGCTGATCTCGGCGGTCGCCGCGTCCTCCATCAGGTTGTAGAGCGGCACCGCGCCACGGCCGCGCAGCCACGCCTCGATATACTGGACGCCGACGCGGATATTCTCGCGCATGCCGTCGACGGTGCGCGTCCCCTCGTGGACCTTGAGCATGTCCGCCTGGCTGACGCTGACCTCGCTCCGCAGCTTGTCGAGCTGGTTCGGCGTCGGCATGTACTTGTCGAAGACCTCCATCGCCACCGGCACCAGGTCGGGGTGCGCCACCCAGGTCCCGTCGTGGCCGTTCTTCGCCTCGCGCTCCTTGTCGGCGCGGACCTTGGCGAAGGCCGCCTCGTTGACTTCCGGATTGCGACGGTCGGGGATCTGCGCCGCCATGCCGCCCATGGCGAAGGCGCCGCGATGGTGGCAGGTCTTGATCAGCAGCTCCGAATAGGCGTCGAGAAAGGCCTTGCCCATCACCACCTTGCTGCGATCGGGCAGGAGGTATTCGGGCTTGTTCCGCAGCGTCTTGATGAAGGAGAAGATGTAGTCCCAGCGGCCGCAGTTGAGGCCGGCCATGTGCTCGCGCAATTCGTAGATGATCTCGTCCATCTCGAAGGCGCCCGGCAGCGTCTCGATCAGCACCGTCGCCTTGATGTGCTGGCGCGGCATCTGCAGCATGTCCTGGGCGTGGGTGAAGACGTCGTTCCACAGCCGCGCCTCGTGATGGCTCTCCATCTTCGGCAGGTAGAAATACGGCCCGCTGCCCTGGGCCAGCGACTTCTTGGCGTTGAGGAAGAAATAGAGCCCGAAGTCGAACAGCGATCCCGACATCGGCTGGCCGTCGACATAGAGGTGATCCTCCGGCAGGTGCCAGCCGCGCGGCCGGACCAGCAGGACGGCCGGCTTGTCGGAGAGCTTGTAGTCCTTGCCGTTGGTCGGATCGGTGAAGTCGATCTTGCCGTCCCAGCGATCCTTGAGGTTGATCTGGCCCTCGACCTGGTTGGCCCAGGTCGGCGAGGTCGCATCCTCGAAGTCGGCCATGAAGACCTTGGCGCCGGAGTTCAGGGCGTTGATGATCATCTTGCGGTCGACCGGGCCGGTGATCTCCACCCGCCGGTCGAGGAGATCGGCCGGGATCGGCGCGACCTTCCAGTCGCCGTCGCGGATGTGCTTCGTCTCCTCGAGGAAGTCGGGCAACGCGCCGGCGTCGAGCGCCGCCTGGCGCTCCTCGCGGCGTTTCAGCAGCTTCTGCCGGGTGGTGTCGAAGCGGCGATGGAGGTCGGCCAGAAAGGCGAGGGTCTCGTCGTTAAGGACCTCCTCGTAGCGGTCGCCCCAGGCGCCGCGCACTTCCACACCGGGCACGTTGATCTTCGCTGCTTCGACGCCGGACATTCACCCCACTCCGCGTTTGTTTCGTGATGGCCGAGGCCATTGGCGTCGTTATGGCACAGGCCGGAGCCGGACTGAACCAGCGACGTGGCCGAAATCTGCGCCATATCGCCGGCCAAACCCGCCATTCGCCCCGGATCGGCGTTGCCGGCGGCGCCTAGGCCGGCCCCGCCATCGCTTCCTTCTCGATGTCGGGCAGCGGCTCGTTGTCCAGCGTCGCCTCGAAGGCCTTGAGGCGCTTGTAGATCGAGATCAGCTCGACGATCGTCGTCCACGAATTGACCAGATACTGGAACGAGGATTCGACCCGGCCGAAGGCCCGGATGATCTGCTGCATGACGCCGAGCGTGAAGCCGGCGGCAAGGATCGTCGGCGCCAGCGCGATATAGGGGATCAGCACGCCCGCCTGCAGGTAGCCGTAGCGGACGACGTTGAAATACAGGTAGTTCCAGTAGATGCGGAAATAGTTGCGCCGCACGTCGGCATAAAGCTCGTTCAGCGTCGGCGGCTGGGCGCGGTCGGCGTTGTCCTCGCCGAAGACGAGTTCCTTGCGGTAGGCGGCCTCGACGCGCTGGTTGCGGAATTCCAGTCCCGGCAGGCGGATGCCGGCGATCGCCAGGATACTGGTGCCGAAGGCGGACCAGACGATGGCGACGAAGACAAGCGCCTGCGGCACCTCGCCGATGATCGGCAATTCCTTCACATGGACCGACAGCCCCCACAGGATCGGCAGGAAGGCGAGCAGCGTCATCACCGAGTCGATCAGGGCAACGCCGAGGCCCTCCATGATCGAGGCGAAGCGCATGGTGTCTTCCTGGACGCGCTGCGAGGCGCCCTCGATGTGGCGGAGCCGGCCCCAGTTGGCGACGTAATAGTCGTTCATCGCCGTCCGCCAGCGGAAGATGTAGTGGCTGACGAGGAAGCGGGTCAGCACCGCGACGGTGATCGCCACCAGCGCGATCCCGGCGAAGGTGGCGATCTCGCCGTAGAAGGCGGCGGGCTCCACCGACCCGGCCTCGCCCAGCGCCGATTGCACCATGTTGTAGAAGCGGCCGAACCAGTCGTTGATCATCACGTCGACCTGGACCTGGAACCAGGTGACGAAGATGATCACCGCCGAGGCGACCACCGACCACCAGAACCAGCGGTGCGGCGACGCGAAGGCCCAGAAGGCGCAGAACAGCGCCGAACAGAGGAACATGTACTGGTAGGCCCAGAGATCGGCCGCGAAGCCGCTCTGCGCGGCAAAGCCCGCTTTCGCCACGTCGTCGGCGGTGTCGGGCAGCGCTACCGGGTAGCCGTAGCCGAAGATGTCGCCAATGGTCAGCGATGGACCAAGGTCGCGGGCGAACAGGTACCAGGCCGCCATGCCGACCGCCGCCCAGACGATCGCGGAGAGGAAGAACAGCTTGGGCTTCGGGAAGAAGGACGAGAACACGGAGGTCGCCTCTTTCTGTCACGGGGGCGCAGGATCGCGCCCGGGTCCCGGCGATGGCAGCCGGCAGGCTACGATGGGCGATGCCCATGGCGGGCGCAATGCCGGCCCGGGCCGCATAAGTGCTGGAATAGAAAAAAGCGCACGCGCAACGTGCCGGCGCCTCACCAGGGCTCGAGACCGTACTGCTTTCGCCCGATAGGGGTCAGGTCGTCGATCGTCGCGCGGTCGATCCAGTCGGTCTCGTAGTCCTCCGCGATAAAGTCGCTGGGGCTGCCGCCGCGCAGGAAGGCGCGGCCGCAATCCACGCCATAGGCGGCGTTCTTCTCGCAATAGGGGCTGACCGGGATATACATCACGTTGCCCCAGCGCTCCTGGGCGCTGACTTCGGCGACGGCGTGGATGACGTCGCTGTGCCACCACACGGTATCGCCCGGCTCGATCGCCGGGATCGGCGTCAGCGCCGGCATCAGGAGGGCGTGGTAGCTGTCGCTGATCGGCAGCGCCTGGCCATTTGCCGCACCGCAGAGATCGTCGGCGGCGACATCCTCTTGCAGTGCCCGCAGCAGCACATGGGTCATCGCGTCGGGAATGGGCACGACATGCAGGACCCCGTCCTCCGGCTGCATCGCCGACAGCGCCGTCCAGCCCTGGAAGGTGCGGAAGGCCGAACATCCCGTGTCGGAGGCGTATTCATGGATGGTGGAGCGGTAGGCCGCGTCCCAGGGGTCATAGGCCTGCCACTCGCCGGCGAAGATGTGACGGAAGGCCTTCTGGTACTCGGGCAACAGCCAGCGCTCGATCGACCCGGAATCGGTATGCGGCGAGAGCCCTCGTGACGACGAGCCCGGCTCGCGTCGACGGATGCGGTCGGGATAGCCGGTGTCGCGGGTCGGGTCGAACCAGACCTGCCCCTCGGACTCGGTCTTCCAGAAGCCGTTGAGGAACGAGCGGACAGCGACCATCCGCTCGTCCTGCCGCGCCTTGATCTGCGGCTTCGACCAGTAGATCGGGTAAATCTGCGGCTTGCTCGAGGCGAGGCCGGCGAACACCTGGTCGGCCGGGCCGCGATAGGTCTCGGCGAACCGGTTGGTCTCGAGATAGGCGGCGATGTCGCGGTCCCACTGCTCGGCCTCGGGACGATCGAAGGTTCCCTTGACCACCGCGCAGCCGCGCTCCCGCACCGCTGCCACCATCTCCTCGGGCACCGTCCCGCCAGCGATGTCGTCGAAATCGATGACCGGAAACACCACCTTCCCCGCCGCGCGTGCCTCGACGACCTCGGCGACCTTGCCACGCATCGCCGCCTCGACATCGGCCAGCGCCGCGCCGACGTCGCCGATCTGGTCACGCAAACGCTGCTTGGTGTCACGGATCGCCCCCGGCAGATCCTCGGGCAACGGCGTCATCATGATGGGCGGCATGTGAGGTCCCTCGCGTATCGAGTCGTGGCGCCTATCGCAGCCCGGCGAGTTTTTCCGGGCGCGGGCCGCCATAGGCCCAGTCGAGCAGTTCGACGGTATGGACGACCGGCAGGTCGGTGCCGGAGCCTATCTGGGTGATGCAGCCGATGTTGCCGGCGGCGACCAGTTGCGGGGCGGTCGCCTCGATATGGCCGACCTTGCGGTCGCGCAACTGGCCGGCGATCTCCGGCTGCATGAGGTTGTAGGTGCCGGCCGAGCCGCAGCAGATGTGACTCTCGGCCGGCTCGCGGATGACGAAGCCGGCCTTGGCAAGCAGCGCCTTGGGCGCGGCGGTGACCTGCTGGCCGTGTTGCAGCGAACAGGCGGCGTGATAGGCAACCGTCAGGCCGCTCGCCTCGGTCGGTTCGCCGAGACCGATCAGGTCGAGATACTCGGTCACGTCCTTCGCCAGCGCCGAAACCGCCGCGGCCTTGTCGGCATAGGCGGGGTCGTTGCGCAGGATGAAGCCGTAATCCTTGACCGTCGTGCCACAGCCGGAGGTCGTGACGATGATCGCGTCGAGCCCGCCGTCCTCGATGACGCGGGTCCAGGCGTCGACATTGCGCCGGACCTGAACGTGCGACTCCTCCGCCCGGCCCATGTGGTGGACGAGCGCGCCGCAGCATCCTTCCCCCTCGGCCAGCACCACCTCGACACCCTGGCGGGTCAGGAGCCGGATCGCCGCGTCATTGATGCCGGGATCGAGCACCGACTGGGCGCAGCCGCGCAGCACCACCACCCGGCCCTTCCGTTCGCCCTCCGGCCGGAAGACGCCGGGCCGGTCGGCATTGGTCCGTGGTGGCAGTGTAGCGGGCGCCAGGGTCAGCATCGGCGCAACTTTAGATAGCCCCGGTATCCGCTTGAAAACACTTGCAAAGGGTCGCACGAACCAGGCCCCGATCAGGGCGACGCGGAAGCGTCCTGGATAAGGCAGCACCGCCGCCAGCAGCGCCCGCGTCATGCGGTCGAGCAAGGGCCGGTGATAGGTCTCGTGGATGCGGGCGCGGGCGTGATCGACGAGGTGCATGTAGTCGACACCGGACGGACAGGTGGTCATGCAGGCGAGGCAGGAGAGGCAGCGATCGATATGGGTCGTCACCTCCTCGTTGGCGGGCTTGTCACCCTCCAGCATGTCCTTGATCAGGTAGATGCGCCCGCGCGGACTGTCGAGCTCGTCGCCGAGCAGCAGATAGGTCGGGCACGTCGCGGTACAGAAACCGCAATGCACGCAGGTGCGGAGAATCTTCTCCGACGTCGCGACATCGGGATCGGCAAGCTGGGCGAGGGTAAAATTGGTCTGCATGGTCTGGCTTCACACACCCGCATACATGCGGCCGGGGTTGAGGATGCCGGCCGGGTCGAAGCGCGCCTTGAGCTTGCGCGTCAGGTCCATCAGCGGCGGGGCGAGCGGCTGGAAGACGTCGGTGGCAAGGCGCACCGCGTCGCTTGCCTTTACCAGCGTCGCGTGGCCGCCAAGCGGTGCGATCGCATCGCGGATGACGGCGGCCCCGGCGTCGAAGCCGCCGGTCTCGGTCGCGATCCAGACCAGCCCGCCGCCCCAGTCGTAGACCACCCGGCAGGCGAAGGCGGCGCGGGCGGCCGCGGCGATCGCCGGACCGTCGCTCGGCTTGACGGAAACCTTCCAGACCGCCGCGTCATCCGGCGCGCCCAGCGCCTCGAGATCGCCGACCGCCCGCCACAGCGTCCGCGTCGCGTCGGCGTCGAGCGACTCGGTGGCGCCATAGGGGGCCAGCAGGGCAACAAGGTCCTTCATCCGCTCGTCGACGGAGTCGGCAAAACCCTCGAGGCGGATCAGCGTCCGGGCGACATCGCCGTCGCCTGCCGGCAGGTGCGCCGCGCCGGTGACGGAGAAGGGCGAACCGAGAGCGGTCGACAACGCTTCGACGGCGCGGTCGTCGTCGAGCCCGTTCAGCACCAGAGTGACCTCCGTCTCCGGCGAGGGCTGGACCTTGAAGGTCACCTCGGAGAGGACCGACAACGTGCCGTAGGAACCGGCAAGGAACTTGACCAGGTCGTAGCCGGTGACGTTCTTCATCACCCGGCCGCCCGACTTGATCAGCGCGCCGGCCCCGGTCACGGCGCGCAGGCCGATCAGGCTGTCGCGCGCGGCACCGACCTGGATGCGGCGCGGGCCGGAAACATTGGCGGCGGCGACCGCGCCGATGGTCGGCGTGCCTTGCGATCCAAACAGCCGGCGGTGGTCGACCGGTTCGAAGCCGAGCCGCTGGTTCTGCGCCGCCAGCGTCGTCTCGATTTCGGCAAGCGGCGTCCCGGCCCGCGCCGAGATCACCAGTTCGGCGGGCTCATAGAGGGTGATGCCGGTGAGGTTGGCGGTCGACAGGCTCTCCGCCGTCTGCATCGGCCGGCCGAGCCCGAGGCGCGTCGCACCGCCGGCGATGGCAAGCGGTACTGTGCGCGCGCCCGCGTCGGCGACAGCCTCGACGAGCTGCGCCTCGTCGTCGGGCGTGGTGACCGGCGCGGCTATCGACATGGCCGCCCCGCACGCCCGTCGAGGGTCAGGTCAGCAGCGGGCTGAAATGGACGCCGAGATAATACGGCCAGACGACCAAGGCCCAGACCCCGCGCCAGAAGCTGAGGTCGAGATACCCGAGCGTGAAGAGCCAGCCGGCGAACCAGAGCAGACCGATGGAACTGTGCTGTTCGATCTTGATCTTCTGCATGCCGGCCATCATAGGCGCGACCGCCGTTCCCGCAATTGATATGACTCAAAGGTGTGTCCTGCATGAAATTCAGGCTGAAACGGCCGGGCGGCCTTCGAGGGGGAAGACTTTCGCCGGGTTGAGTTTCCAGCCGGGATCGAAGACGCTCTTCACCTGCATCTGCTGGTCGAGATCGACCTGCGTGAACTGCTCGCTCATCAACTCGCGCTTCTCGATGCCGACGCCGTGCTCGCCGGTCAGGCAGCCGCCGACCTCGACGCAGACCTTGAGGATGTCGCCGCCGGCCAGTTCGGCCTTCTCGAGTTGGTCGGGGTCGTTCATGTCGTAGAGGACGAGCGGATGCAGGTTGCCGTCGCCGGCATGGAAGATGTTGGCAACCGCCAGCCCGTAGCCCTCGCAGATCGCGGTGATCCGGCTCAGCACTTCCGGCAGGCGGCTGGTCGGGATGACGCCGTCCATGCACATGTAGTCGGCGATGCGGCCCATCGCGCCGAAGGCCGACTTGCGCCCCTTCCAGATCGCGGCACTCTCCGTCGCCGATTGCGAGATGCGCAATGTCGACGGCTTGAAGGCCTCGGCGATTCCGGTGATCCGGGCGATCAGGTCGGCGATCTCGGCCTCGGAGCCCTCGACCTCGATGATCAGCAGCGCCTCGACGTCGAGCGGATAGCCGGCATGCGCGAAGGCCTCGCAGACCTTGATCGCCGGCCGGTCCATGTATTCGATGGCGACCGGGATGATGCCGGAGCCGATGATCGCGGCGACGCAGGCGCCGGCGGATTCGGCCGAATCGAAGCCCATCAGCATCGGCCGCGCGCCCTCGGCGGCGCGCAGGATGCGCACGGTCGCCTCGGTGACGACGCCAAGCTGGCCCTCCGAGCCGATGACCAGGCCGAGCAGGTCATAGCCGGCGGCGTCGCATTCGCTGCCGCCGATATCGACGATCGTGCCGTCGAGCATCACCATCCGGAGGCCGAGGATGTTGTTGGTGGTGACGCCGTATTTGAGGCAATGGGCGCCGCCGGAATTCATCGCGATGTTGCCGCCAATCGTGCAGGCGAGCTGGCTCGACGGGTCGGGCGCGTAGAAGAAGCCCTGCCCCGCCACGGCGTTGGTGATGTTGACGTTGGTGACGCCGGTCTGGACCCGCGCCACCCGGTTCGCATAGTCGATGTCGACGATCCGGTTGAGGCGGGCGAGACCGAGCACCACCGCGTCCTCCGACGGCAGCGCCCCGCCGGAGAGCGACGTCCCGGCGCCGCGGGCGATCACCTTGGCGCCGGTGCCATTGAGAAAGGCGAGGACTTTCGACACTTCCTCGGTCGATCCCGGCAGCACCACGGCCAACGGTACGGCGCGATAGGCGGTCAGCGCGTCGGTCTCGTAGGCGCGGCGTTCGTCCTCGGTGGCGATCACGTGTTCGGCCCCGAGAATCGCGACCAGGCCCGCGACGATCTCGTCGCGACGGCCGATCACGGCCTCGTCGATCGCCGGCATGGCTATATGCGTCATCGGTGCTGTTGCTCCCTCGCGCCCCATGATATCCGAATGATGGCGTGCCGCCACCCAATCTGCGTGCAGATCGAGTTGATCAGGCAATGCCCGGCCTGCTATCGACTGGTACAGCGACGCGAAAATCCCGGAAAATGCGAGGAAGAATGGCGGACGAAAAGGCGCGACGGCCGAAGGTGGGGCTTTTCGTCACCTGTCTTGTCGATCTCTTCCGCCCGACCGTCGGTTTCGCCGCGGTCAAGTTGATCGAAGCCGCAGGTTGCGACGTCGAGGTACCCGCCGCCCAGACGTGTTGCGGCCAGCCCGCCTTCAACTCCGGCGACGATGGCGACACCCGCGCTATCGCCCGCGGCGTCATCAAGGCCTTCGAGTCCTACGACTATGTCGTCGCCCCGTCCGGCTCCTGCGGCGGCATGCTCAAGCTCCATTACGCCGGGCTGTTCAACGACGATCCGGCCTGGAAGGCGCGGGCCGAGGCTTTCGGCGCCAAGGTCCATGAACTGGTCAGCTTCCTCACCGACGTGCGCGGCATGAAGGACGTCGCCGCCCGCTTCCCGGGATCCGTGACCTATCACGACTCCTGCGCCGGCCTGCGCGAACTGGGCATCCGCGACCAGCCGCGACAGTTGCTCGGCTCCGTCGAGGGTCTCAAGCTGGTCGAGCTGAAGGACGCCAATGTCTGCTGCGGCTTCGGCGGCACCTTCTGCGTCAAGTATCCCGACATCTCGAATGCGATCGTCGAGCGCAAGACCGAGGAGATCGTCGCGTCCGGCGCCGAAACCCTGCTGGCCGGCGACATGGGCTGCCTGATGAACATGGCCGGCAAGCTGCAGCGCGAGAACCGGTCGGTGTCGGTTCGCCACGTCGCCGAAGTGCTGGCCGACATGACCGACGTGCCGCCGATCGGCGAGACGCGGGAGTCCTGATCGATGGAAATCACCTCCAACACCTTCAAGAAGAACGCCCGCGAAGCGCTTGCCGACCCGGCCTTGCAGCGGGCGATGAGCCATGTCCGGTCCGGCTTCATCGACAAGCGCGCCCGGGCGGCGGCCGCCCTGCCCGAATTCGACGAGATCCGCGACACCGGTCGCGACATCAAGAACCACACGCTCGCCCATCTCGACCTCTATCTCGAGGCCTATGAGGACCGGGTGCGCAGCGCCGGCGGCGAGGTCCATTACGCCGAGACCGCCGAATCCGCGCTGGAGACCGTGCTTGGCATCTGCCGCAAGGCCAACGCGAAGACCGTCACCAAGGGCAAGTCGATGATCGCCGAGGAGATCGGCCTCAACGAGTATCTCGAGGAGCATGGCATCGAGCCGGTCGAGACCGACCTCGGCGAATACATCATCCAGCTCCGCCACGAGGGGCCGAGCCACATCATCGCCCCCGCCGTCCACCTCAACAAGGACCAGGTCGAGGAGAGCTTCCGCGCCGCCCATACCGACCTGCCGGCCGATCGCGACCTGTCGGAGCCGACCTCGCTGCTCAACGAGGCCCGCGGCATCCTGCGCGAGCGGTTCCTGGCCGCCGATGTCGGCATCACCGGCGCCAACTTCCTCGTCGCCGAGACCGGCACCTCGGTGATCGTCACCAACGAGGGCAATGGCGACCTCACCCAGATCCTGCCGCGCGTCCATATCGTCGTCGCCTCGATCGAGAAGATCGTCCCGACGCTCAACGACGTCAGCCAGATCATGCGGCTCCTCGCCCGCTCGGCGACCGGCCAGGACCTGTCGGTCTACACCACGTTCTCGACCGGCCCGCGCCGGCCGGACGACCCCGACGGCCCGGACGAATACCACGTCGTCATCCTCGACAACGGACGCTCCGAGATGCTCGGCTCGGAGTTCAAGGAGGCGCTGCGCTGCATCCGCTGCGGCGCCTGCATGAACCACTGCCCGGTGTACCAGGCGGTCGGCGGGCACGCCTATGGCTGGGTCTATCCCGGGCCGATCGGCGCGGTGCTCGATCCGCAACTGATCGGCATCGAAAAGGCCGGCAACCTGCCCAACGCCTCGACCTTCTGCGGCCGCTGCGAGGAAGTCTGCCCGATGCGGATTCCCCTGCCGAAGATGATGCGCCACTGGCGCGAGAAGGAATTCGAGCGTCACCTGTCGCCGGCCACCGCCCGCTACGGCATCGGCTTGTGGGCCTTCTTCGCCAGGCGGCCGCGGCTCTATCAATGGGCGACGCGCTGGGCGATGCGGGTCTTGGCCAACGGCGCCATCGGCAAGGGACGCTATACGTCGCTGCCGCTTGCCGGCGGCTGGACGAAATACCGCGACTTCCCCTCGCCGGAAGGCGATGGCCGGACCTTCCAGGAACAATGGGCCGCGCGTCGGAAATCGGCATGAGCGACCGCGAGACCATCCTCGGCAAGATCCGCCGGTCGCTCGCCGTCGACACCAACGATGTCGGCCGCCGCGCCATCGTCATCGCCCGGCTCGAAGGCACGCCGCGCGGCATCGTGCCGAAACGCGGCCAGTTGCCGGCGGAGCAGCGCGTGTCGTTGTTCAGCAAGATGGCCGAAAAAGTGTCAGGCAGCGTCGGCCGCGTCGCGAAGCCGGAAGACGTGCCGCGCGCCGTCGCCGAATTCCTGCGCGAGAACAACCTGCCGGCAGCGATCCGCACCGGCGGCGATCCGCTGCTTGCCGGCATGCCGTGGGACGACACGCAGGTCGAGGTCTCGCACGGCCCGAGCGATGGCGGCGATCCGGTCGGACTGAGCCACGCCGTCGCCGGCGTCGCCGAGACCGGCACGCTGGTGCTGACCTCCGGGCCGGACAACCCGACCACCCTCAACTTCCTGCCCGAGACCCATATCGTCGTCGTCGCGGCGGAGGATATCGCCGGCGACTACGAGACCGTATGGGACGACCTCCAGAAACGCCACGGCAAGGGCCACCTCCCCCGCACCGTCAACCTCGTCACCGGCCCCTCGCGCTCCGCCGACATCGAGCAGACCCTCTTGCTCGGCGCCCATGGTCCAAGACGTTTGCACATCGTCGTGGTGGGTTAGGCGCGCGACCTCCCGACTGCAGCCGCACCGTCAGCCTGCCTTCCGCGCCTCCGTCGGGTTCATCCCGAAGCGGCGCAGGAATGACCTGTTGAAGTAGGAGATGTCGCCGAATCCGCAGTCGATCGCCACCTCGGCGATCTTCAGCCGGCGGCTGCCGGGGGCGGTCAGTCGTTCCATTGCCCGCTCCAGCCGGGCTGCCAGCATCAGCGACGAGAAGGTCTCGTCGACCTCGGCGAGCAGCTTGCGGATGTAGCTCTCGGAGACCCGCATGTCCCGCGCCAGATCGCCGATGCGAAAGTCGCGGCTTGCGGCGTTCTTGCGTATCGCGATGTGCACGACCATGCGTCGGGCGGCGCGTATCCCGCGATCCTGCGCGACGTGCCAGGCGTCCCGGTTGGTGCCGATGGCCAGCGCCGCGAGGTCGAGAAGGTGCTCCTGCACGGTGGACACCGTCGCGGGCGTGAGCGTCACCGTCTCGCCAAGGACCATCCGGCTGTAGCCCAGCAGAAGACGCAGGGCGTCGCTGTCGGAAGGCACGACGGTGCCGAGCAGCAGGTCGATGTCGGCAACGCGCTCGGCGAGGCGTTCGACCGGCAGGTTAAGTGTCATGAACGTCCCGGCTTTTGACAGGGTTCGCCCGACCTCGCTCGACCGGCGCACGAGGCAATCCCCGGCATCGAGCGTCTCGTCGAACCGGCCCTGTTCGACCCTCAGCGTCGTATTCTCGGGGATCAGCATGACGACGTCGCCGTTGCCGTCATCCAGCAACGATCTGTCCCGGGCGCAGGAGATCGCACTGATCTCGCCGCGGCTTACCGAGACGTCCCCGACGCTTTGAAAGGCTGCATCGTAGAAGAGCGGATCGTCGTCGAGCGGCGCCATGTCGAGACGGACAATCTTGCGCCCGAACTCCTCCCGCCAGATCTCCAGCCGATCCCGCGCCGGCAGCATCTCGGTGGAAAACCGAACGGGTTTGCCGATCGGCGTCGCCTCGTCGCCTGCCATGGTTCGCCGCCGCCCCCTGACCACCGCCTCGACCGGTAACCGACGGATACCGGTGCGACCGAACGATGGACGGCGTTCAGGTTGGCGTCAAGAAGCCCGGAAGGCGACGGCCTTCCGGGCAGGCAGGGACGATGAGACGGTCAGAGTTCGCCGCAAAAGCCGCGCTCGGACTCCTCTTTCTTGAACACGCCCTTGATGAGCTTGCACTGTCCCGGCATCGAAGAATCGAAGCTGTGCGGCAGGAAGGACCAGCTGTCACAGCCGTCGGTCGTCTTGCAGGCTTCGACGCATGCCTCGGGATCGGTGAAGGTGTCGACGAAACCGACCTGGTCGACCGGCGTGATCGAACACTTCTCGAAGTCCTGTGCAGCCACCGGCCCGGCGACGCCGAGCGCCAATGCGGCTATGATCACTGTCTTCATGCTCTTCTCCTCTTGCATCTTCAGGGTTCCGGCGCGGCTCACAGGCGACCGCAATAGTCGCGATCGTCGTCCACCTCTTCATCCACCGCCGCCATCAGACGGCACCATCCCGGACCGGTCTCGGGACGGAAATTGTGGGGGGTATACGACCACGCGGCGCAGCCTTCCGTCTCGACGCAGGCGGCTTTGCAAGCCTCTGCCCCAACGATGTCATAGGCGCTCGCGATGAGGCCGGCCTTCGGGTAGAATCGACAATGCTGCTCTTCCGCGCCGGCCTGTACCGCGAAGACCGCCATCCCCGCCGCCAGCCATGTGCCATGGAAAAGTCGCCGCACGCGATCTTGCCTCCGTCCGCTCCGCCGCTAACAGATTGCCGATGTCCGCCGGTTTGTCTTGGACTCACCGGGACCGCGACTTGTCCGTAACGCGACGGGGGACGGTGTGGACGCGGGCTTGCCATCGGAAAAGCCGTGCGCGCTCGGCCGCCCACCTCACGCATCGCGAGACGGTGCGGACGCAGGCGATCGAAGACAGGAGGCTGACGATCGGAACGAAGGCCCCGAGGGGACGGACGCCGGTTGGCGCTACTGCGGCGGCGGCGGCGGGCGTCCGTTCTGCGCGCCGATGCCCATGGCGGCATTGGTGACGAAGTTGTCCCGGGCCGTGACACCGACCAGGCAGGTGGGCAGGTTCGGGAAGGCCTCGGACGCGTGGTAGTGATAGACCGGCGTATCCGACCCTGCCGTCATCCCGACATGGCCGCTGCACTGGTCGAGGTCGTTCGGTACCGTCCCGTCCATGTCGGCGGAGCCGTACATCGCGTAGCCGTCATAGGCATATCCGAACAGGTCGGATGGCGACGTTTCGTGGACGCAGTCGGCGTCGACATGCTCGTGCGTCAGCGCCGTCTCGATGTCGGTCGCCGTTGCATGCCAGTGGTAATAGCCGCCGGGATCGACATGGCCGCCGCAGGTGTCGAGCGCCGGCAGGTGCCCGGTCTCCAGGACAGACGGCGCATCGGCGAAGATCGGCACGCCGTCGAGCGCCATGCCGACCAGCGCGACGGTGCCGAGATCGGTCACCGCGTCCGCCATCTTCGGTTCGGTCGGGATCAGCACGGTCGTCTCGACATCCGTGTCGAGCGTCGCCTCCAGGCACGTATTGCCCTCCGGTCGCTGGCCGGAGCCCGGGTCCGAGATGTTGATGACCCCGTCGGCATCGTAGAAGGTGTAGCCCTGCTCGCTCAGCATGCGGAAGAATGCGCCATCAAGGCGATAGGTCCCCGGATTGTCGCCATCCCAGACCCAGAGGCCGCCGGTGTCGTCGATCGTCTCCGGGCAGAATGGCCCGATCCTGAACGCCTCGCCGGGAAAGCTGGTGACGAGTTGCAGGCACTCCGCCGCCGAACCATCCGTCAGCGTGCAGTCGACGATCGCCGGCGCGGCTATCGCGTTGGCCGCCAAGAAGTCCTCCGCGTCGGCGCCTTCTGCCTGCGCCGCCATCGTTGACAGGATCAGTGCGACGCTCGCAAGAAACACATTTCGCATCGAAAATCCCTTTGCATCCGCAAATTGTTAGGATACTAATAGTAAATGCAACGACGAAACGCAAGCCTGCACCTGCTCCTCCATACCGCCCATCTCGTGGAAGAAGCCCTCCGGGACGATTTCGCGGCCATCGGGATTCAGCCCCGGCAGGCGCGGGTGCTCGACACGCTGGAACGCCTCGGCTCGGTCACCCAGGCCGAGATGGCCCGTGCCCATAGCGTCACGGCCGCCAGCATGAGCACCATGATCGACCGGCTGGCCGATGCCGGCCTCGTCGAGCGGCGACAACATCCGCAGCGCCGGCGCGATCACATCGTCAGCCTCACCGCCAGGGGACGCGACCTGCTTGGCGCTGTCGACCAGGTCTGGCAGCGGTGCGACGAACGGATCGAGTCATTGATCGGCAAGCGCCAGGCAAAAGAGTACTTCGCCACGACCCGCGCGTTGCGTGACGGGCTGGGGGGCGAGGCACCGCACCGGCGCGCTGCGAAGACCGCCGGCTGACGCCGCGCGGTCGCCGTCAGCGGTCCGTCCGCTTCATTCTCGCCTCCAACCCGCGCACCAGCAGCGACAGGCTGACGGTCATCACCAGGTAGAGGTAGGCGACGACGTTGTAGGTCTCGAAGAAACGGAAGGTCGAGGCGGAATAGACCTTGCCGAGCTGGGTGATGTCCTGGACGCCGAGCGCCGAGACCAGGGCCGAGTCCTTGATCATCGCGACGAAGTCGTTGCCGAGCGGCGGCAGCACGGTCCTCACTGCCTGCGGCAGCACGACCTTGCGCATCACCGCCCAGCGCTTGAGGCCCAACGACTCGGCCGCCTCGACCTGGCCCTGCGGCACCGCCTCGATGCCGGCGCGAAAAATCTCGGCGATGAAGGCCGAGTAACTGATGGTCAGCGCGAAGATCGCCCGCCAGGTCATGTCGAAATCACGCACGCTCATCGCCGGGAACCAGCCGGCGTCGATCAGGCCGCCGAAGACCCAGTTCCACAACGCGACGATCTGCGGCGCGCCGACGAAGGCGACATAGAACAGAAAGACGAGGATCGGCACGCCGCGGACGATCTCAATGTAAAAGGTCGCGATCTCGCGCAACACCCGGTGGCGCGACAGCCGGCCGAGGGCAACGACCAGCCCCAGCGTCATTGCGAAAGCAAAGGCGACGATCGACACCCACAGCGTGACGACGACGCCCTTGCGCAGCGCGTTGAAGATCGTCGCGTAGTCGCCGTCGGCCGAGATCAGCCAGGCGAAGACGACGCCAAGCAGGATGATCGCCAGCAGCCAGTAGGGAATCTCGCGGCGCGGCGCCCGGGCGCGACCGGGGCGTGGGGCGCCGTTCACCTCTCCCATGGGGAGAGGTCGACGAGCGATCGAAGACTGCGAGGCGGGTGAGAGGTCGACGTGTCGGGCCTTGTCCGGCGACTGCGACACCCCTCACCCGGATCGAGCCGCTGCCGCGTTTCGATCCGACCTCTCTCGATGGGAGAGGTGAGCCACGAGCGGGATGGCGCATGGGGCAAGAAGAGCGGCCTCACTGCTGGCTCTGGTACTCGAAGAACCACTTCTGGTTCAGCGCGTCGATCGTGCCGTCGTCCTGCATCGACTGGATCGCGGCGTTGAACGGCTCGACGAGATCGGAGCCCGGCGTGAAGATGAAGCCGAAGGCCTCTGCGCCGAGCGGGTCACCGACCACCATGAAGGAGTCCGGCGAGGCGCCCATGTAGCCGGCCGCACTGGTGGCATCCATCAGCACGGTGTCGACGTCGCCGGATTTCAGCGCCTGGACAGAGGCGCCAAAGGTCTCGAACAGCTTGATGCGGGGGTTGGCCTCGTCGCCGTCGAGGACGCTGTAGACGGCGGTGTAGAAGTTGGTGGTGCCGGCCTGGGCGCCGACCAGCAGGTCGCCATCTTCGGCGAAGCTCGCGGCGTCGGCGAAGCGGTCCTCGTCGGCGCGGACCAGCATGAACTGCTCGGAAATCATGTAGGGGTCGGAGAAATCGACCTGGGTCTGGCGCTCGGTGGTGATGGTGATGCCGTCCATGCCGACGTCGAACTGGCCTTCCCGCACCGCCTGGATCATCGTGTCCCAGCTTGACAGGCCCCACTCGACCTTGAGGTTGAGCCGGCTGGCGATCTCGTTGACCGCGTCATATTCCCAGCCGATGCCTTCGCCGGTCGCCGGGTCGACGAAGTTGAGCGGCGTATAGGCATTCTCGGTGACGGCCTTGATCACCCGGCCATCGAGGTCGGGAAGCCCGGCGGCGCCGGCGACGGCCGAAGAGGCAGCGATCAGGGCGGCGGCGATCAGCGTTCTGGAAAATAACATGGGACGACTCCGGAGCGTGGGGGTTCGCTCCCAAGTCTAGCCCCGTGATGGCGTCGAGAGAAGCCGGCGCGCGGCCGCGGGCGCTCAGGCGCCGGCGGCGCTTTCGCCGGGGGTCGACAGGGCCGCCCGTTGGCGGAGGCCAGCGGCGGTCTGCCGACGCAGGTCGCGGAAGGAGATCAGTCGGCGGTTTCCCTCGTCCCACAGCGCCAGGCGGACGCAGGCAAAGCTCTGCCAGAAGGTCAGGCGGCCGAGGTCGTGCAGTTCGGGATGGCTGCGCAGGACTTCCGGCAGCCGGTAATAGGGAATGCGGCTCGCCAGGTGATGGACATGGTGGATGCCGATATTGGCGCTGAACCAGCGCAGCACGCCGGGCAGGTCGTAGTGCGAGCTGCCATGCAGCGCCGCCTCGGAGTGCCGCCAGTCGCCCGCCTTTTCCCAGTGCGTCTCCTCGAACTGGTGCTGGACGAAGAACAGCCAGACGCCGATGGTCGCGGCGAAGATCAGGATCGGCAGCTGGATGATCAGGAACGGCCCGACACCGATCAGCCACATCAGGCCAGCGGCGATCGCTAGGATCGCGGCATTGGTCGCCATCGTGCTGACCCAGGGGCTCCATCCCGCCCGCATCAGGCCGATCGGCAGCCGCTGCTCGAGGATGAAGAGATAGCCCGGCCCGAGGCCGAAGAGTACGGCCGGATGGCGGCTCAGCCAGTAGAGCAGGCGTCCCCAGCGGCCGCGTTCGAGATATTCGTCGACCGTCAGCGTGGTGACGTCGCCGATCCCGCGCGAGTCGAGATTGCCCGAGGTCGCGTGATGGGCGGCGTGGCGTCGCCGCCAGTAGTCGTAGGGGGTGAAGGTCAGAACGCCGATCACCCGGCCGACCCAGTCATTGGTCACGCGGCGGCGAAAGAAGGAGTCGTGGCCGCAATCGTGCTGGATCAGGAACAGGCGAACCAGGAAACCGGCCGCCGGGATCGCCAGCAGCAAGGTCAGCCAGACGCCGACAAAGGTCAGCGCCGCCCACATCGTCGCCCAGAGCGCGATGAAGGGAACGGCGGTGATGACGATTTCGACGATGCTGCGCAGCGGGCTCGGCTCCCGGCAGCGCGCCAGCGTCTTTCTCAAGGCACTCTCGTCGACTGTCCTGGCGTTCACGGTGCTGCCTTCTCAAGAGTCGGCGACCGGCCGCAGCCGGGCAGCGGTAAGGAACCCGTCGGGCGGGCGAAACGCATCAACCGTCGTTCCATCAGGAAACGGCCTTGCGGGTCAGGGGGTAGTCGGCGCCGTCGTAGAGGCCCTGGATCTGGCCGCGCTCGAACCGCTCTTCACCAACCTGGAGGGTGGTGAAGCCGGCGGAGGCGACGCCGAGTTCCTCGACGGCGAAGGAGATGGCCTCGGCCGCTGTCGGGAAGCGCCGATAAACCATCTTGCGGTTAGACCGCAAGCTGCTGTTGTAGAAGAGCTCGGCGGGGGCCGAATAGTCGAGGTCAGCCTGCATCGGGTTCGCGTACCGGATCGCGGGCGGGCGCGGCTTCGCGCCAGCTTCAGATCGCAGCCTTTGGCGGGTTGAGTTGATCTTCGGCCGCCACCCGCTCGTTGCGCTCCAGCTCGCTCTTGATCCGATACTGGAATTGCCCTTCCTCGGCGGGAAGGAGCCGGACGATTTCGTACTCGCCCTGCGCTGCGGTTGTGCGCACTCTATTGTAGTATTTTACTTTCTGGCCGACAGAAAATTTATGATTTTGCATTTCACAAATATAGAGACCGGCTGAATACTTACAAGAAAAAACCAAGAAAACTTGGGAAAATAGCGCGCCTAAAAGGGCGACAAATCGTCCCAAGCGCGTGCAACGACACGGTTATCCGCCTTTGCCGTGCGTCGTGTCAGATCAGCGCGACCCAGCGACGCGCCAGCGCCGCGCCCAGCGCGTCGGCCGCCCCGCCATGACGCGCCGCCTCGGTCGGGTGGCGGTCGAACCAGTCCGGCGAATGGGCAGCGATTTCCGGCGCAAAGGCCGCGTTCCATTGCGATACCAGCGCCCGGTCGGCCTCGAAGTGAAACTGGACGCCATAGACGGCGCGGCCAAGCCGGAACGCCTGGATTGCGGTCCGGTCGCTGCTGGCCAGATGCGTCGCCCCCGGCGGCAGGGTGATGGTGTCCGAGTGCCAGTGAAAGACAGGGGCGCGGTCGCCGAGCGCCGCCATCAGCGGGTCGTCGCGCCCGGCCGGAGTCGGTTGCACCGGATGCCAGCCGAATTCGACCGGCCGGCCGAGGATATTCTCGGCGCCGTGCCCCCGCGCCACGAGCTGCGCGCCGAGGCAGATGCCGAGCACCGCCTTGTCCGCGTCGCCGAAAGCGCGGCTCAACGCGGCCAGCGCCGGAAGATAGGGATGCGCGTCGTCATCGAGCGCCGTCTGCTCGCCGCCGAGAATGACCAGCGCATCGTGGCTATCATGCCCGGCCGGCAGCCCCTCGCCGTCAAAGGCCCGGACGAGGTCGATATCGGCCGCCGCATCGGCCAGCGCGACGCCGACCAGCCCGAGCGGGGTGGCACGGTAATTCTCGATCACCAGGACGCGCATGAACGGTTTTCCCCGGGGCAGGACGCGGCAGAGGCAGGACTGTTAGCATGGCGGCGAAGCAGTGCGGGAGTTTCGTGACAGAGATGAAGGTCGGAAAAGCAAGAACGCCGGACGGGATGCGGCTCTACGCCATCGGCGATGTCCACGGTCGCGACGATCTGCTGTCCGAAAACCATCGGAAGATTGCGGCCGACCTCGCCGAGCGGCCGGTGGCGGATCACCGCATCGTCCATGTCGGCGACTATGTCGATCGCGGCCCCGACTCGGCCGCCGTCATCGACCGCCTCGCCGGCCTCGTCGATAACGGCCACGTCGTCTGCCTGCTCGGCAACCACGACCAGATGATCCTCGACTTCCTGGCCGATCCGGTCGCGGGCGCGCCGATGTGGCTGATGAATGGCGGCGAGGCGACCCTGCGCAGCTATGGCGTCACACCGGACGGCTGGCGCGAGTCCGATCGTCATGTCACCGACATCCGGGACCGCTTCGCCGAGGTCTTCCCCGCCCACCACCGGACGTTCATCGAGGAGCGCCCCTGCACGATCCAGTTCGGCGACTTCTTCTTCTGTCACGCCGGCATCCGGCCGCGCGTCCCGCTTGACCAGCAGATCAAGCAGGACCTGATCTGGATCCGCGACGATTTCCTGCGCTACGGGCGCCAGCACGATGTCGTCGTGGTCCACGGCCACACGCCGTCGAAGCGCCCGGAGGTTCGCCCCAACCGCATCAACGTCGACACCGGCGCCGTCTTCGGCGGGCCGCTGACGACGCTGGCGCTGGAGGGGACCGACCACCGGTTCCTCTAGCGCCATGAAAAAACGGCGCGCCCGCGAGGACGCGCCGTCGATCGATGCCTGCGACGGCCGGGATTACTTCGGCTGCGGCACGATGCGGATATAGGGCTTCGGCTCCTTCCAGCCGTCCGGCCAGATCTTCTTGGCGTCGTCGTTGTTGACCGAGCCGGCGATGATGACGTCCTCGCCTTCCTTCCAGTTCGCCGGAGTCGCCACCTTGTGCTTGGCGGTGAGCTGCAGCGAGTCGACGACGCGGAGGATCTCGTCAAAGTTCCGGCCGGTCGACATCGGGTAGGCGAGCATCAGCTTGATCTTCTTGTCCGGGCCGATGACGTAGACGGTGCGCACCGTCTGGTTGTCGGCGGCGGTGCGGCCTTCCGACGAGTCGCCGATGCTGGCGGGAAGCATGTCGTAGAGCTTGGAGACCTTGAGTTCCGGATCGCCGATCATCGGGAAGTTCGGCGCGACGCCCTGTGTCTCGGCAATGTCCTTGGCCCATTCGCCGTGCCGACCGACCGGGTCGACGCTGAGGCCGATGATCTTGACGTTGCGCTTGTCGAAATCCGGCTTCAGTTTTGCCGCGGCGCCGAGTTCGGTGGTGCAGACCGGGGTGAAATCCTTCGGGTGCGAAAAGATGATGCCCCAGGAATCGCCCAGCCACTCGTGGAAGCGAATGTGGCCATCGGTGGTCTCGGCCTCGAAATCAGGCGCGGTGTCGCCAATGCGCAAACCCATCGTCGTCTCTCCTCTTTGTGATTATGGGGTGGATTTAAGCTCGCAAGGCATTCGCTTCAAGCGAGGAAATGGCGTGGGAAACGGCCAAAAAGGAATGGAATGGCCGTAACGGGAGGCGTCTGAGATAGGTGTTCCGGGGGCCCTCGTCTGTGACTCGTTTCACTTGACCCGGTCACTCGGCGGCAGCAGGAACCGAGAGGTTGTCGAGCGAGGAAACGATATGCTCGGCCAGCGCGTCGATCAGCGGCGATGACGGCCGGTGCCAGGAGCGAACGATGCCGATCTCGCACATCGGCAGGCGGGGGAAGCCGTCACTCTCCCCGAGCACCCGCATCCCTGGCCGCAGCGCCGACTCGGCCATGGTGGTGATCGCCAGTCCCGCCGATACCGCGGCGCCGACGGCCGTCGAGTTGCTGCTCTGGTAGAGGACGCGGAACTTCCGTCCGGCCTCGGTCAGGGAATCAATCGCCGCCGCCCGCCACAGGCAGGGCGGCTTGAACAGCGCCAGCGGCAGCACCTCTTGGTCCTCCGGCGAATGCTGCGCCGAGGTGACCCAGAGGAGCGGCTCGTGGCGGATGACATCGACCGCGCCCTCGCCGCAGTTGGTGACGATGGCCAGATCGAGTTCGCCGGCCCGCACCTGGTTGATCAGGTCCATCGACTGCTCGCACACCACCGACACCTCGACACGTGGATTCGATCGCGAGAACCGCGCCAGGACCATGGGCAAAAACCGCTCGGCGTAATCGTCGGGCGTGCCGAAGCGGACGTTGCCGCTCAGCTCCGAGTCGTCGAAGGCGGACAGCGTCTCCTCCGAGAGCCGGATCATCCGCCGCGCATAGCCGAGCAGCCGTTCGCCGTCCTCGGTCAGCCGCGAGGCGCGACCGTCGCGCATGAAGATCGGCTTGCCGATCCGCTCCTCCAGACGCCGCATCTGCATCGAGACCGCGGACTGGGTCTTGAAGACCACGTCGGCCGCCTTGGTGAAGCTGCCGGTCTCGGCGATGGCGACGAAAGTCCGGAGCTGGTCGAGGTCGAGATTGGCGGCCATGGGGTCCTCGTCGCACGCATCAGGATCGTTGATGATCAACATTAGAAACATTCGTTGGAATGATCAATTGATCGGATGCATGTTTCGGGTGTCGCAAGCACACGGTGTTCCGGACAATGCCGGTACGGGTCGCTTGGACGACGCTCGATACAAGATCAGGAGGCCATCATGGCCACGACCGAATTCACCGCGCCGGCGGCTGCCGGCGGCAGTTTCTTGCGCCTTGTCGGAGCCGGAGTTTCGCGCCTTGCGGTGCTTTGGCGTTCCTACCAGAACCGCCGGGAGGTTGCCCGTCTGCTGTCGCTCGACAGCCGGATGCTCAGCGACATCGGCGTGACGCGCGGCGACGTCGAATCGGCCATGGCCATGCCAATGCCGGACGATCCGTCGAGCCACCTCGCGGCGCTTGCCCATGAGCGCCGTGCTGCCCAGCGCGCCACCTACGAAGCGCAGCAGGTGCGCGCCGCGCGGCGCGGCTGACCGCCGGGACACCCGCTTTCGCGGAGTCGCCGGTCCCCTGGGGCTCCGTACACACTGGCCCGCCCTCACCGGCGGGCCTTTTTTTGCGCCGGCGATGGTTGCCAGCGGTGGCCGCGGGGGATATCGGCGGTGTCGTCATGGCGCGCTACGATTTTCGCACCCACCGCCTCTTCGTCGACCAGGAGCTTGCTCCCGGCGCGCGATGTCCGCTCGACCGCAAGCAGGCCAACTATCTGGTCAACGTCCTCAGGATGAACGACGGCGACGGCCTGCTGGTGTTCAACGGCCGGGACGGCGAATGGCGGGCGACGCTGGCCAGCGAGAGCCGCAAGTCCCACGTGCTTGTTGTCGATGCGCAGGAGCGGCCCCAGCCCGCGGCGCCGGACCTGGAATATCTCTTCGCCCCTCTCAAGCAGGCGCGACTCGACTACATGGTCGAGAAGGCGGTGGAGATGGGCGTCGGCCGCCTGCGCCCGGTCCTCACCCAGCACGGCCAGGTGAGCCGCATCAACCGGAGCCGCATGGAATCGAATGTGATCGAGGCGGCCGAGCAATGCGGCATCCTCGCCATCCCCACCGTCGATGACCCGGTTCCGCTGACGACGCTGCTCGATGCCTGGCCCGATGCCGAGCCCGGACGGCGCCTCGTCTTCTGCGACGAAGGCCATCCGGGCGACAATCCCCTCACCGTCCTGTCGCAGCTCGCGCCGTCACCGCTCGCCGTGCTGATCGGCCCGGAAGGCGGTTTCTCGGCCGGCGAGCAGGAACGCCTGCGCAGTCTGCCCTTCGTCACCCCCCTCCCCCTCGGCCTCCGCATCCTGCGCGCCGACACCGCGGCGGTCGCCGCGCTGGCGCTGGTCCAGGCGACGCTGGGGGACTGGCGCTCGTGAGTTGTATATTTTATTATTAGACCTATAAGTTGCATTATAGGTTCAACGCCAGTATCCTTCCCACGAACGATTGAGGGAGGTATGGCAATGCGGTTCAGATCTTTCCGCACCTTCGCAGCAGTTTCCTCGCTCCTGATGTCACCGGCCGTTGCCTTCGCTGGTGACTCCTATTGCGAAGCTTTCGGTGCGCGACTCATCCCGAATCATCTGTACGCCGCTACCTGCCCTTCCGCTCGGTGCCTCGTCGACTTGACCGGCCGTGGATCGAAGCCCGTGCTGAAACGGGGCGCTTCTTATTACTTCATGCTCGCGCTCGGCGGCGACCTGCCGCCTCGGAGCGCGGTGGTGATCAAGGCCCGCTACTGGAACATGGCGCAGCCCGCAAAGAAAATGAGATCGGTGCATATCAGCCGAGAAGAAACCGACATCGGCTGCAAGGGGGAGTCCCTTCCGCGGTACCCATCCCAGGATGAGGCCGAGGTTTCCCTGCGCGGCTACGATAACTATCACCGGTTCGGCTTTGCCGGAGTCGACGACCGACGCAAACTCAATCGCTTTCATTTCTCCTATGATGACGGGACCCGGTGTGTTTCGACCAACAGCCGGCAGAACCGACGGCAATTCCTGCTTCATTCCCACGACTACCAGCCCGGATTCTTCGGTACGCTCGCAGCCCGTTCCGGCCTGCGTTCGAGCTATGCCCTCGCGGACACCAATCCCGACTACAAGAAGATTGTCAGCTACGAAAAAATCTCAGTGACGCTCGGCGCCTACAATCGCCGTACCAACATCTCCGCATGCGTAGGGTTTGCCGCAAAGACCACCTTCGATGGCGTCGACCTCGAATTCGTCGACCTGAACCGGAACCTTCCGCGCTCGACCATCTCAGCCATGAAGACTTGGTATGTCCCCTTTGCCGCCCGCTAAGGCCGGTGGCACTTTAGTCCGCTCGCTTCTGGATGTTCTCAAACACGCCTGGAACGTCCCCATCCCCAAAGCCGGTGCGGCCACTGTTGATTCCACGCTTCAGGGTTACCGGGGTTACGCGATCATCGCGGTGTTCTTCGCCGTTTTCGTTGCGCGCGGCGGGCCGGCAAGTGACGATGAACTTGGCGTAAATCTTCTCTCATCGAGCGCCGCGTCGATCGTCGCAGGCGTGCTCGACGGACTATTTGGCAAGAACCGAATCCTTATCCAATTCAATATCATCGTCACAATTGTTGTTCTTACATTGACTTTTATCGTCGCAGACACCCTCACCATCGGGACTAACTGGTACGAGCATGTCGCGGACGATTACGACTGGTATGTTCCTGGCCTGATCTTGGCTGCCCCCATCACTTGGATGTTGCTGGTGATAAAGGCCGGCGTCCAAGCCTGCGGCGTGAGCGCCGCTATGGTCACGCAGGCCATCCTTATCGTGATCGTCGCATCGATGGTTCTGGCAGTTCTGCTTTCGATCGGCGACGGCACATACAACGAACTCAATGATTGGCTTTCCGGCTGACGGGCTCCCGGTCACAATCGCCAATCTGGGAGTTGTCGGCGGCAGTTGCCGTCGCTAAGTTCGTCGCCCTGTCTTCTGGAAAGAGTATGAATGGCCCGCGACGTCTCTGACGCGACGCCGATCGTTTCGCGCGACCAACTCGTCGAATCACTCGCCTCCGGCTGCAAGCCGGCGAGCCGGTGGCGCGTCGGGACCGAGCACGAAAAATTCGGCTTCTACCTCGATACCTGCGCCCCGGTTCCCTACGAGGGGCCGCGCGGCATCCGCAAGCTGCTCGAGGCGATGGAAGGCCTGCTTGGCTGGCAGCCGATCTACGATCACGACAAGATCATCGGCCTGACCGACCCGACCGGCCTCGGCGCTATCTCGCTCGAGCCCGGCGGCCAATTCGAGCTCTCCGGCGCGCCGCTTGAAAACGTCCACCAGACCTGCCGCGAGGTGAACGGCCACCTCGCCCAGGTCCGCGAATGCGCGACGCCGCTCGGCATCGGCTTCCTCGGCCTCGGCTCGTCGCCGAACTGGACGCTGGCCGAAACGCCGCGCATGCCGAAATCGCGCTACGACATCATGTCCCGCTACATGCCGAAGGTCGGCACCCGGGGCCTCGACATGATGTACCGGACCTGCACCATCCAGGCCAATCTCGACTTCTCCAGCGAAGCCGACATGGTGCAGAAGATGCGCGTCGCCGTTGCGCTGCAGCCGATCGTCACCGCGCTCTTCGCCAACTCGCCCTTCACCGAGGGCAAGCCCAACGGCTTCCAGTCGTGGCGGTCCTGGGTGTGGCTCGATACCGACAACGACCGCTCGGGCATGGTCCCGTTCGTCTTCGAGGACGGCTTCGGCTTCGAGCGCTACGTCGACTGGGCGCTCGACGTGCCGATGTATTTCGCCAAGCGCGGCAATACCTATCACGACGTCGCCGGCGGCGATTTCCGCGACCTGATCGACGGCAACCTCAAGGAGCTGCCCGGCGAGACCGCGACGGTCTCCGACTGGGAGAATCACCTCACCACCCTCTTCCCCGAGGTGCGGCTCAAGCGCTTCATCGAGGTTCGCGGCGCCGATGGCGGGCCGGGCCGGCGGATCTGCGCCCTGCCGGCGCTGTGGGTCGGCCTGTTTTACGACCAGGCGTCGCTGGACGGCGCCTGGGACATCGTCAAGGACTGGACCACCGAGGAGCGCCAGACGCTGCGCGAGGCGGTGCCGACCACAGCGCTCGCCACCCCCTTCCGCAACCGCACCGTTCGCGACATCGCCCGCGACGTCATTGGCCTCGCCCGTGCCGGCCTCACCCGCCGCGCCCGCCTCAACGGCGAGGGCGACGACGAGACCATGTTCCTTTCGTCGCTGGAGGAGATCGTTGCGACCGGCGAAACGCAGGCCCAGACGCTGCTCCGCCAGTATGAGACGGAGTGGAACCACGACATTGGCAGGATCTACAAGGACTACGCCTACTGAGCGCCGGCCCGCGCCTTTGATCCCGCGCAAGGCCACGGCGGCCGGCAACGCCTAGAGTGAGGTTCACGCACCCCATCGGGAAAGAGGAGTTCGGCCATGTCGCAGACCCAGGGTTCCACGATTCGTGACATCCTCGTGGTTGTCGATCTCGGCGGCGAGAGACGCGCCACAGTCGTCGCAGCCGACCTTGCCCGGCGCACCGGCGCCCACCTGACCGGACTGTCGCTGGTCTACGACCCGACCATCCCCGTATACACCTTCGCCGCGCCGATCCCGACCGACTTCGTCGTCGCCGCCCGCGAGCAGAGCGAGACCGAGGCAAAGGCGGCGATGGCGGCCTTCGAGGCGATCGGCCAGCGCGCCGGCATCCCGATCGAAAGCCGCCTCGGCGAGACGCTGACGGGCGACGGTTTTCTGGCCGTGATCCGCAACGCCATCTTCGCCGATATCGCCGTCATCGGACAGGACGACCCGGACCGCCCCGAACCCAGCCGCGATACCTTGATCGAGGCGCTTCTCTTCCAGGCGGGCGTCCCAACGCTGGTGGTTCCCTTCGCCGGGGTCAGCGAATTCGTGCCGGACAAGGTGGTGATCGGATGGAATGGCAGCGCGGCCGCCGGTCGCGCCGTCCGCGCCGCGATGCCGCTGCTCGCCACCGCGAAGGAGGTCCTGGTCGCCATGGTCGACGAAGGCCGGGAGCAGGTCGGCGAACCCGGCGCCGACATCGGCGCCTATCTCGCCCGCCACGACCTCAATGTCACCGTCCGCACCATCGGCGACATGCCGAACGGCGCCGGCCAGGCGCTCCTGTCATTCGCCGCCGACGAGGAGGCCAACTGGATGGTGATGGGCGCTTACGGCCATAGCCGGATCAGGGAATTCCTGCTCGGCGGAGCCACCCGCCACATCCTCGCCAACGCGACTCTGCCAATCCTGATGTCGCACTGAGCGGACGGCCACGATCGCCCTGGACCAGTTCAACGCTTAAGGATCGTCCGACCGCCCTCGCGGCGCGCGCAAGGCCGCGAGTGTCAGGCGTTGAGCGCCGCGGATCGCTGGTTGCCGCGGACTCCGACCTGCTGAATCCAACAGCCAGCCACCGGAACCGGCAACCGCGCGCAGGGTTGACCGTCGGTTACCCGCGTCCAACTACCTTGTCGGCGCCATCGTTCCGGCACCCTTTCCAATCCCCGAGTCATGAGAGAGCACGATGACGAAAGAGTCCCTCCGCCAGACGCTCATCGACCTGTTCACCGCGACCGCCGAGGCCCATCACGAGGCTTATGCTGCGACCGACGGCAACGATCCCGAGTGGCCGCTCTGGTATGCGGAGCATCTTCACGCGCCGCTGACGGAAGCGCTGGATGCCGGGTTCACCCGCAGCCTGCTCGTCTACTGCCTGATGAATGCCGACCTCGAACAACAGGCCCGGTCGCCGGACACCGCGTGGCAGGCCTTCTACGCCGATCATTTCATCGAGCATTTCGCCGCCTCCGACGCGCCGGCGGTCGACAAGCTGGCGCTCTACACCTCGGCCTATTGCCCCTTCTCGCGAATGGTCGAGCGGTCGATCGAACAGTTGGGGATCGACGTCGAGCGCCGCGACATCAACGCCGACAGCGCCCACCGCGACGCCCTCGTCGATGCGCGAGGCCGCGCGACGGTCCCGGTCCTCCACATCGACACCGGCGACGGCCAGCGCTGGATGCCGGAATCGCGCGACATCATCCGCTACCTGGAACACACCTACGGCAAGCGCGCCGCCTGACGTCGTCTATCCTGGTGAGCGTTCTTCTTGGCCGGAGCAGGTTTCCGTTCGCGGGCTCCCGCCGCGCCACTCATCAACGAGGCCCGGTTCGGAGCGGAATCGTTTGGATAGAATGGCCGCATTTGGCCCAAAGCTGCCGTCCGAGTCAGTCCCGACGACCGCCCGCCCTTGACGCAAGGCAGCCGTAACCTGGCGCGATCAAAAGGGGCCTGATACGGCCCCTCCGAACGTGCTTCCAACCTGAGCCAGATCGTCCATCGGATGGATGTCCGCTCCCGAAATGGAGCCATCCTTCGAAGCGCCACCGGTTTGTTCGCCATCGTGAGGTTGCACTGCGGCCATTTGCCTCAATCGACGTCCTGTGGTGTCATCGAGAATGGGCGGTTGCGGGGAACCTTCGAAAACAGTCTCCAAGTCCGGTCGAGCCAGACGCCAATCGTGTCTTCGTGTTGACAAGGAGGACTGTGAGACCATGCAGAAGCCCAACCCGCTCTGTCCGCAATGAGCGTTGCCCAGGACCACCCGGCAAGCGAGGTTCCCTCCTCAGGGGAGCGTGGCCGGTCGCAGGAGGGCGAAGAGCCTCCACTTCTCTCGGTTGTCGGTCTTGAGAAATCCTATGGCGGTCTGAAGGCGATCGACGGGGTCAGCCTGACGATCGAGAAGGGCGAGATCGTCGCACTGGTCGGCGACAACGGTGCGGGCAAGTCGACGCTCATCAAGACGATCTGCGGCGCGCTCAGGCCCGACGCCGGGGACATCTTCTTGCGCGGAAAGCCGGTCGATTTCGGCAGTCCCAAGGATGCCACCGATGCCGGGATCGAGACGGTGCACCAGTCGCTCGGCCTGGTGGACACGCTGACGGTGCCGGAGAATGTCTTTCTCGGTCGTGAAGAAACGACCCGGCTGTTCGGCCTGTTTCCGCAGCTCGATCTGGGCAAGATGCGCGCCGAAACGCGAAAGCTTCTGGAGCGTTTTGGGATCTCCGTGCCGACCCTGAACGAGCCGGTGTTTCGGTTGTCCGGTGGCCAGCGGCAGACGATCGCCATTTCCCGCCTGCTTCTGTCCGAGCCAAGCCTTTTGATCATGGACGAACCGATGGCCGCTTTGGGGGTGGACGAGGGGCGTCGCGTCCTGGACCTCGTGGTCAACCTGCGTGACGAAGGGATCGCCGTCCTGATGATTAGCCATAACCTCGAGCACGTGTTTCAGATCGCCGATCGGATCGCCGTCTTGAAGAACGGCAAGCTGGTTGGCGTCGTGTCCACCTCTGACGTGAGCCGCGAATCGGTGGTGGGGATGATCACCATGGGTGTCGCCTCGATCGACCCTAAGAGGACAGATCGATGACAGAAACAATCGCGGGCGATACGGTCGGCGGTGCCAAGCTGATCGGGACCGCCGATCGCCGGTTCCCGCTCGATGGGCTTGGCCTGACCCTGGTCATCGTGGCGCTCGGCGTGATCTTCACCCTGATCAATCCGCGCTTTGCCAGTGTCGACAACTTTCTCAATATCCTGACACAGGCCTCCACCTATATCATCGTCGCCATGGGGATGACTTTCGTCATCGCCAAGGCCGGCATCGATCTGTCGGTCGGCTCGATGCTGGCGCTGGTCACCTGCGTCTTCTTCGGGTTCATCGACGATGGCATGGCCTGGGGGCTCGCGCTGGTCATCATGTTCGCGCTGGGTGCCTTGCTCGGCGCCTTCAACGGCATTTTGGTCGCCTTTCTCGCCGTCCCGGCGCTGATCGCGACGCTCGGCACGATGGTGGCCTATCGTGGCCTGGCGCTACTGCACTCGTCAGGCAAGCTCTACTACGGCCTGCCGCTGGAGATCGTCTGGCTGGGGCAGGGTCATATCTTCGGCATACCGGTCCCGGTGGTGATCGCCGCTGTCTTCGTCGCTTTTTCATGGTGGCTGTTCAACCGGACGCCGTTTGGCGTGCACTGCCGCGCGGTCGGTGGCAATCGCGAAGCCGCCCGGCTTTCCGGGATCCGGGTCAGCCGGATCGAGGTGCTGGTCTACACCTTTTCCGGGATCTGCGTGACCATCGGCGGCCTGATCTGGATGGCGCGCATCGATGGCACCCAGGCGACCTTCGGCACCGCCATGGAGATCCATGTCATCGCTGCGACGATCATTGGCGGCACGAGTCTGTTCGGCGGGCGCGGCACCATCTACGGCACACTCGCCGGCGCAATCCTGCTCACCATGCTCAACAACGCTCTGGTTATCGCCGGTGTGGAGTTCTTCTGGCAACTCGTCGCGATCGGGGTGATCGTCGTCATCGCCGTGACGGTGAACAACATTCGGGAGAACAGGATCACCTGGCTTGAAACGCTTCGGGTTCGGCGTAACCAGGCGCGGAACCGATCGGTGGCGCGAGGCAGTATCGCATAGGGCCGACGAACACTCCAGGACCTGCGCCGACCCGCGGCCTGCCTACCCGTGATCCGGGTTCGGATGATCACGGTGAGAAAAAGAAAATGCACCAAGGGAGGAAATGACGATGATAGCCAAATTGACCCGCCGCGTTGTCGCGGGCGTTGCCGTCGCGCTGCCGCTCACCGGATACGGGCTTGCCGACATGGCCAGGGCCGACACGATCGAGATCGCCTATCTCTCGCCGTCGTTCGACGTGTCAGACGCCTGGGAACGGGTCTATTACGCGATGAGCGGCCGCCTCGACGAACTCGGCGTCGACTACAACGTCCAGCAACTTGCTGTCGCCAATGCCACCGACCACGCCGGTCAGTTGGCCCAGATCGAGAGCGTCATTCAAAAGGGTGTCGATTACGTTTTCCTCGGCGCGACCGAGTACGAATCGGCGATTCCCGGCCTGCGTAAGCTGAAGGCAGCCGGCATTCCGACCGTCGTCTACAACTTCCTCGAACCCCACGAAGACGAGCAGGCCCGGGCGATGCGCTATATCGCCTTCGACCATGAAGAGGGTGGTCGTCTCGCCGGCGCCTGGGCCGCCCTGGCATTGGACGGCAAGGGCAAGATCGCGATCCTGCAAGGTGTTCCCGGCGTGGTAAGCGACCAGCGCATGAACGGCTTCCGGTCGGTGGTCGACAACTTCCCGGATATCGAAGTGGTGGTCGGGGTTCACACCGATTTCGATCGGGTCAAGGCCTTCGACGCAACCCAGAATCTCCTGGCCGCCCAAGACGACATCGACCTGATCTACGGTGTCTCGACCGCCGTCGGTCTTGGCGCTGGTCAGGCAATCCGTCAGGCGGGCAAGTCGGACGAGATCATGTCGATGGGATTTGGCGGCACCGGCGACGAGATCACTGCGATGGCTGAGGGATGGCTCAGCGCTTCGCCGCTGCGCTGTATCGACGACAGTGGTGTCGCTGTCGCCGATGCGTTCGTCCAGCAGATGAATGGCGAGGACGTCTCGGTGGTCTGGTCGGGGCCGTTCAAGATGATCGACGCCGATACCGACGCCGCCGCCATGATCGAGCACTGCACCCGCTATTCGCGCCCGGCAATGGGGCGTTAGTCTGGCGCTTCCATGAGAAGCCCGTGAGCGGTCGCCGCCTTGTCGACCGCTCACGGACATCGCAGCAGCCTTGCTGTCCTCGTCGAGGGACAAGGCGACGACTGCTCTCCAAACACTGCCAGGCCCGACCCGCCGACATCGCGCTGAGCCTGGCTCTGGTGCGTTTGCTGTCCATAACCGAAGACTATCGGGGTGTTCCTCCACCCCTTGACCGACTCTCCCGCAAACGGCACCAGTGGCGCATGAGCACGCCGGCAAAGAACGTCATCGACTATTCCGTCTCCGAGATTTCCGGCGCGGTGAAGCGCGCGGTCGAGGATGGCTTCTCCTATGTCCGGGTTCGCGGCGAGATTTCGGGGTTTCGCGGCCAGCATTCGTCGGGCCACTGCTACTTCTCGCTGAAGGACGACAAGGCGCGGCTGGAGGCCGTGGTCTGGCGGACCGCCTTCGGCCGGCTGAAGTTCAAGCCGGAGGAAGGCATCGAGGTCATCGCCACCGGGCGCCTCACCACCTTCCCGGGCCAGTCGAAGTACCAGATCGTCATCGACGCGCTGGAGCCTGCCGGCATCGGCGCGCTGATGGCGCTGCTCGAAGACCGCCGCAAGAAGCTCACCGCCGAGGGGCTGTTCGACGACGCGCGCAAGCGGCCGCTCCCCTATCTTCCCCGCGTCATCGGCGTCGTCACCTCGCCGACCGGCGCCGTCATCCGCGACATCCTCCACCGCCTCGCCGACCGCTTTCCCGTCCAGGTGCTGGTCTGGCCGGTCCGCGTCCAGGGCGACACCTCGGCAGCGGAAGTCGCCGCCGCGATCCGCGGCTTCAACGCGCTGGCGCCGACCGGCGACATGCCGCGCCCCGACGTCATCATCGTCGCGCGCGGCGGCGGCAGTCTCGAGGACCTGTGGAGCTTCAACGAGGAGGTCGTGGTTCGCGCCGCGGCGGACTCGACGATCCCGCTGATCTCGGCCGTCGGCCACGAGACCGACTGGACGCTGATCGACCAGGTCTCCGACCGCCGCGCGCCGACGCCGACGGCGGCCGCCGAAATCGCGGTGCCGGTGCGCAGCGAATTGCTGGCGACGGTCGATACCCTTGCCGCCCGCCACCGGGGTGCCGCCGGCCGCCTGATCGAATCCGCCCGGCGCGACCTGCTCGCCGCCGCCCGCGCCCTGCCCCGCGCCGACGATCTGCTCGCCATTCCCCGGCGTTCGCTCGACGATCTCGGCAGCCGCCTCGGTCGCGGCCTCATCGCCAATGCCCGCACCCATCGCGTCGCTTATGAGCGCAGCGCCGCGCGGCTGTCGGTGACCGGGCTCGAACGCTTCCTCGCCCAGGGCAAGGAGCGGGTCGCCAATCTCGACGACCGGAGCGGCCGGGCGCTGCGGGTCGCATCCGAACGCCGCCGCGCCGATCTCGCGGCGACGGCCAGGCGGCTTCGCCCGCAGCCGATCCGCGAGCAGATTGCGCGGGACCAGACCCGGCTCAAGGATGCCGCCACCGCGTCAGAGCGCTGCCTCGTCGCGCTGGTCGATCGCAACCGGCGGCAGCTCGGCGCGCTCGACCAGCTTCTCCGCTCGCTCTCCTATCGCAACGTGCTCGCCCGCGGCTTCGCCCTCGTCAGGGCCGGCGATCGGCCGATCCACGCGGCCGGCGAGGTGGCGTCGGGCGCTGCCCTCGACATCGAGTTTCACGACGGTCACGTCTCGGCCGTTGCGACATCGGGCGGCCCCGCCCGCAAACCGCCGCGCAAGCCGCCCGGCCCGTCCGGGACACAGGGAAGCCTGTTCTGATGGCGATTCAGGGTGCGTCCGCACCCGTCACGATCTTTCGCAATCGCCCCCGGGTCCTGCTGCTCTTCGTCGTCCTCGCCCTGATCTTCATCGTCCAGGGCATTGCCACGGCAGGCTATTTCGCTTTCTTCGACGACGGTGCCGGTTTTCAGTTCGCAGGCATCGGCCTGGCGCTGTTCGTCATTCTGATCGGCGTGCTTTTCGGCGGCTATGCCCTCATCCGAATCCGCGATCGCCACGCGCCAATCGCCATTGATTCCAATGGCTTGCAAGATCAGATCATCTCGTCCCGACCGATCCCGTGGTCCGACATCCGCAACCTGCGGATCTTTCCTTCGCCGCGCGGCGGTCCGTCGATCGTCTTCGATCTCGCCGAAACCGCGGAAATCCAGGCCGGTGTCTATCGCCGGGCGCTGATCGAAGCCGGCCTCAACCGCGCCGCGGGCGGCTACTCCTACCACCTCCACCCGGCCGGAACCGACGCCAGCATCGAGAGCCTTATCGCTGCAATCCGGCCCTTTGCGGCCATCGACGGGGCCTGATCAGCCGAGGTCCAACCGCATCACCCGGCGACGGATGCCGGCCGCGCCGATCTCGGTGAAGCCGGCCTTTTCAAAAGCCGGCACGAAGCCCATGAAGCGGTAACTCGGGGCGTCCGGCGGAACCGGATAGGCTTCCACCACCGTCGCACCGGCGTCGCGGGCGTGATCCACCGCCGCCGCGATGAGACGGTAGACCATCCCCTCGCCCCGCCGCTTGCGCGGCACCCAGAAGCAGACGATCGACCAGATCTCCTCGCCGGGATTCGCTTCAGGACCGCCCAGATTCCGGTAGGTTTCCCGCGGCGCTATCGAAACCCAGGCAAGCGGATTCCCGGCCTCGTAGGCGATCAGTCCGACCGGCGTCCCGGCATCGATCCGCGCCATCATCTGCCGCTTGCGGCCGGCGCTGTCGTTGTTCCTTGCCTCGGCGGCGGTGCGGCGCCAGACCATGCACCAGCAATGCTTCGGCGCGCCGGGCGAAGTGAAAAGCGCTTCGAAATCAACGCGATTGCCCGCCGTGACGGGACGGAAGGTCAGGTCATGCGAAGAGACAGAGGGGCGCGCCATCGGCGGGACGCTAGCGCAGGATCGGCGGGCTTTCTACTTCCGCAGGCTGCGGATATAGGCCACCAGATCCCGGATATCGCCGGGCGGCACGATCAGGTTCGGCATGGTCGGATGGGGGGTCTGGAAGAAGGAATAGAGGGCAAGTTCCGACATGGCCGGAACGTTGGCGATCTCCGAGAATGCCGGCGCGCCGTAATACGGGCTGTCGTAGTCACCCCGGTCGATGGCGTGACATTCCGTACAATTCGCTTCGGCGTAGAGATAACCGCGTTCGGGCACACCGACTTCGGCCGCGCCAGCTGACCCGACGGCTGCGGAAAGACACAACGCGGCTATTGCAAATCGCACGAGACCAAAACCTCCCTGAACGCGCAGGCTCGGCCGATCGCTGCCCGCCGGCATTGATCCAGGTCACTATTCGACGAAGACGGTCACGCGATCGGAGCGGCCAGAGGAATCGACGACCGACAGGGTGACGAAGCCGGGCCCGTCCGGCTGCCAGCGCTCGGACCGGTTGAAGGGATTGCGGCCGACCGGGGAGCCGTTGGCGAAGAAAGTGAAGGGCGGCGCGCCGTTGCGCACCTTGATGACCAGCGGCGACGGATCGCCGATCCGGATGCCGAGGTCGACGGTGACACCCTCCAGCGGAAAGGCGATCTGCGGGCCGCTGTCGCGCGCCACCACCGACTCGTCGGGATGGCGGAAGCGGCGGAGCGGCGGCGGCAATTCGCCGGTCGAGGCAACCAGAACACCGGGCGGCGCCCGCTTGAGCGGTACGCGTCGCGGGTCGACCCGGTTGAACGCCTCGAAGAGGATCGGGGCCGCGCCGGTGATGCCCGAAAGCCCCGGAACCGGCGTCCCGTCGGGACGCCCGATCCAGACGCCGATGACATGGCGTCCGTCGAATCCGATCGCCCAGGCATCGCGGTAGCCGTAGGACGTACCGGTCTTGTAGGCGACGAGCCCCGGCGACCCGTTGGACGGTGGCGGCACGTCGGCCAGGATGTCGGCAACCTGCCAGGCGGCATCCGGCGACAGCACCGGCGGCCCGGCTTGCGTCAACGGCACGTAGGGGGCGTCGGCGATGCCGTCGCGCAACGTCAGGGGCATGCCGCCCCGGGCGATCGCCGCATAGAGCTGGACGAGGTCGTGCAGGCTGACGCCGACGCCGCCGAGACCGACGGCCAGCCCCGGCGCCGACAGTTGGGGCATCTCGGATGTGACATTTGCCCGCTTCATCCGCGCCACCAGGCGCGCCGGGCCGACCGCATCGAGCACGACGATGGCCGGAACGTTCAGCGATTGCGCCAGCGCCTCGCGGATGGTGACCGTGCCGCGGTAGCCGCCATCGAAATTGCGGGGCGCATAGCCGCCGAAGCCGGTCGGCCGATCTTCGATCAGGCTCGACGGGTGGGCCAGCCCATCCTCGAAAGCCAGGCCGTAGATCAGCGGCTTCAGCGTCGAGCCCGGCGAACGAATGCCGCGGGTCATGTCGATGGCGCCGGCGCGGCCTTCCTCCAGCAAACCGGCCGAGCCCACCGAGGCGAGGATCTCGCCGCTGCGGTGGTCGGCGACGACCATGGCGATCGACAGTTTCGGGCCGAGCGCCTTCACACGGTCATGGGCAAGGGATTCCAGCGACGCCTGCAGGTCGCGATCGATCGTCAAGGTGTGGACGGCCGCTTTCGGATCCGCCGCCACGGCTTGCTCGGAGAGGTGCGCGGCGAGCATCGGGAAGGTCCGCCGCGCGGTCGGCACCCGCTCACCCCTGGCGGCATTCGCCTCCTCCTCCCCCAGCACGCCGGCCAGCACCAGCCGGTCGAGAACACGATCGCGCGCCGCGCGCGCGGCATCGGCGTCGCGGTCCGGCCGGCGAGCTTCCGGCGACTGCGGCAGCGCGACGAGCAGCGCGGCCTCGGCGATCGTCAGCCGCGTCGGTTCCTTGCCGAAATAGGCGAGGCTCGCCGCCCTCACACCCTCGATGTTGCCTCCATAGGGCGCGAGCATCAGGTAGAGGGTGAGAATCTCGTCCTTGGAGAACCGGCCCTCGAGCTTTCGCGCCATCAGGATCTGGCTGAGCTTGGCTTCCGCGTTGCGCGTCGGCTCGCCCTCAAGCAGGCGGGCGACCTGCATGGTGAGGGTCGAGCCGCCGGACACGATGCGGCCGCCGGCGAGGACGAATTGGCCCGCGGCGCGCAGAAGGGCGCGGAAGTCGACACCGTCATGATCGGCAAACCGGCCGTCCTCGTAGGCGATCAACATGTCGAGGAAGCGCTGGTCGACCTCCGGCTTCGTCACCGGCAGGCGCCAGCGCCCGTCGGCGATGGTGAAGGGGCGGAGCAGCCGGCCGTTGCGATCGAGGACCACGGTCGAGGTGGCGACCGAAGCAGGGTCCGGCGGCGAGGGAAGACGCGCTTCGATATCGCCGACGACCTTCAGCCCGAGGATGGAAACGCCGGCGCCAAGGACGACGACAGCGGCAGCGGCGACCGCCACTGCGCGCCACCAGCGCCTTCGCTTCCGGGTCGTCTCGCCAGGCACTGGGCGGTCCTCCGGATCGGCTACCGGGTCGTGCCAACCACCTCGACGGTCGCGGCAGCGGTGCGCGCCCGCAGATATGGCCGGTACATGTCCTCGACCGTCGCGCCGGGCTGGGCGTAGACGCCCGGCGACACGGCGCGCATGGCGTAGGCGATGCTGAACTGCAGCGGATCGCCGGAGTCACGGTCGATCGCCGCGACGAAGCGGTCGGTGCGCGCCTCGGTATGAGCGGCGTTACGGGTCACGTCGAGCCAGTCGAAGGCCGTGACTTCGCCGCTGACCGAGATGTTGGGATTCTCGATCTCGTAGCCGGCGGGGATCGGATCGACGACGAGGAGCTGACCGTTGCGGCCAAGATCCGCCGTCACCGTCAGAACGACAACGACGCGGTCATTCTGGGCCACCGCGGCGATGTCCATCGGCTCGCCATCGGGGGTGTAGTAGCTGCGCCCGATCTCGAAGCCTTCGCCGCCCGCCGGCTCGGGGACCACGGTCACGCCGGTCGTCGCCACGACCGCGTCGAAGGTCTCGGCGCCGGGATTGGTGATGACGATCGGGCCAGCCTCGATCAGCGCCTGATCGAACTCCTTGAACACCGGGCCGGGAACGGCGTCGCCGTCGATATCGAAGGTGGCATCGGCCGCTTGCTCGATCAGAGCCGCCGCCGCCATCAGCATCCAGGCGTCTTCCTGGGTGCTGGTGTAGCGACGACTCTCATAGGCGCGCGAGACGTCGTCGGCGAGCAGCCGCAGGTCGCGGACATTGATGTCGTTTTCAGCGGCCAGCGCCAGCACCGCCGCCTTGTCGCGGAGATTGCTGCCGTAGTCGCCGCGCCATTCGTCCCCGCGGCTTCGGTCGAGATGGGAAAAGGCGACCTTGAAGGCCTCGTCCGCCCGGCGACGATCGCCATACTGCGCGAGCGCCGCGCCGATCTGCGCCTTGGCCAGCGCCGTGCCGAAGGCGCCGATCTTGGTCTCGGCGTAGTAGCGAAGGTCGCCGATCGACGCGCGGCCGTTGCGGGCGAGAACGTATAGCGCATAGGCGATGGCCTCGCCGCCATTCTGGAAATCATCGGCATAGGCAATGCGATTGGACAGGTTGTCGACGGCAAGCCCGGCCGGAAGTTCCGGAACCGCGTAGCCCTTCTCTGCGGCGCGGGTCAGGAAGTCGGTGACATAGGCGTCGAGCCACAGGCTGTCGGAGTAATAGGGTCCCCACAGGCCGAAGCTGCCGTTGGACGACTGGTTGGCAAGTATGCTGCCGATCGCCTTCTGCACCCGCTTCTGGACGGCGGTGTCCGAGGCGATGCCGATCGATGCAGCGACCTCGTCGAGATAGACCAACGGCATGGCGCGGCTGGTCAACTGCTCGGTGCAGCCATAGGGATAGCGGTCGAGCGAGGCGAGGATGCCGGCGACATCGAGCCGACCGGCGCCACCCACCGATACCGTTACCGAGGCGGTGCCGGGAACGAATTCGTAAAGCGGTTCGGCGTCGATGGTCAGCGTCCCGCCGGGCGCCATCGCGACGATGTTGCGCCGGGTGACGGGCTCACCGGGCGGACGGATGCCGAGCACCAGTTCCTTCGGCAACGTCTCGCCGGACGGCAGTTCGAGCGTCACGTCGATGGTGTAATCGCCGATCATCTCGCCGGCGATCGGCACGTTGAAACGGGCGCGGGCCTTCTCGTCCAGCGTCACGGTGCGTTCGAGATCGCCGGCGTCGATGCCGACGCCCGCGCCGGCCGCGACCACCAGCCGATAGTCGCCGGCCGGG
The DNA here is from genome assembly GCF_900104485.1 of Bauldia litoralis. Classification (GTDB taxonomy): domain Bacteria; phylum Pseudomonadota; class Alphaproteobacteria; order Rhizobiales; family Kaistiaceae; genus Bauldia; species Bauldia litoralis. Next base: position 45,512 of record NZ_FMXQ01000005.1, read on the forward strand.
CCGGAGACGTTGTTGATCTCGACAAGGAGACGCGAGGTGTCGCCGGTATGGAGGAAGCGCGGGATGCTGGCGCTGACCACGACCGGATCGCGGACCAGCACGTCCTTGACGCCGTGGCCGACACCGGCCGCCGACCAGGCCATCGCCATGACGCGGACGGTGCCGTTGAACTCCGGCAGCTCGAAGGAGACGGTCGCCTTGCCGTCCTGATCGACCGCGACGATGCCCGAATAGAAGGCGACCAGCTTCTCGGTCGGCGGCGGTGCGGCCAATCGATTGCCGCCGCCATCCCCACCCGAGCGGATCGCGCCGGGCACGCCCTGCATCCGGTCGATGAGCAGGCCGTAGAGATCGCGGATCTCCATGCCAAGCTTGCGCTGGCCGAAGTACCAGTCGTCGGGCGCCGGCGACTGGAAGTCGGTGAGGTTGAGGATCCCGACATCGACGGCGGCGACGGTGATGAAAGCCTTGGTGCCTGGCTCGAGATTGTCGATCGCGACCGGGATGGTCATCGCCTGGCGCGGCCGGATTTCGTCCGGCATGTCGATGGTGACATCAAGATCGCGGTGGCCGGGTTCGACCTTGGCCCAGGTCAGGCCGAGGGCGCGGGCCGGCATGCGCTTGGCCGGGATGTCCATCGGCCGGTAGAGCGCCGCGGTGACGTATGCGCCCGGACCCCACTGGTCGGTGACCTCGAGATCGACGGTGGTGCCGTCCTCCGGCACCTCGACGGCCTTGGTGGTGATCAGGCGATCGTCGACGACGCTGACCAGCGCGATGCCGGCAAAGCGCGGATCGAGCCGCAGCTTGGCGGTGTCGCCGATCCGGTAGGCCGGCTTGTCGAGTGCCACGGCAAGGACGTCCGGCGTCTCGGAGCCGGCGTCGGAGACGTACCAGCCGGCGTAGAAGTCGAAGCTGCTGGCCGCCGCCTCGTCACCGCCGCGCATCACGGTCAGCCGGTAGCGGCCCCAGTCGACCGGGGCGGAGACCGATGTCGGCGCGTCGGCCGAAACGTCGATCTCGCCGGACTCGATGCGATGCGGCGTGGTGATCAGTTCGTAGTTCCAGGTGCCGCTCGACCGGTACCACTGGTAGTCGGTCTCGATGCGATCGAGCGTCCAGGTCAGCCCGTTGGCGGCGATCCGCTCGCCCTCGGGCGAGACGAGGATGACGTCGAAGCCGGCGGAGGTGTCTTCCTCGACCTCGTCGCCCTCGAATTGCGGCTTGATGCCGATCAGCGGCGTTGCCGGCCTGACCGGCAGCGACAGCGTCCGCTCGACGGCGCGGCCGTTGGTGTCGGCGAGGCGCACGATAATCCGGGCATCGAAGGGATGGGTCGACACCGGCAGGTCGTCGGGCAGGCCGACGCTGAGGGTCGCCTTGCCGGCCTCGTCGGTGGTCGCGGCGAGGTCGATCGGCCGGCGGACCGGCTCGACGGAATCGTCGGCCAAACCAAAAGTGTAGCCGTTGAAACCGGCGAGCCCCTTGGCCGGCCGGACGTCGATGTCGCCGTCGACCGACAGGCCCGGCGCCGGCGCGCCGTAGAGATAGCGCGCCTCGAGCTCGACGATCGCCGGGGCGACGGCGCTCAGCGCCTCCGATTCTGTCGACAGTTCAAAGGCGAGGCGTTCCGGCACGAAGTCCTCGACCAGCACCGAGGTCTCGGCCACGGTCCGCCCCTTGGGATCGGCATAGAGCTTGACCTGCCACGAGCCACGCATCGCGTTGGCTTCGAGCGGCACGGACGCGGAATAGCCGCCGAGCCCGCCATCCGACAGCGTCGTCTTCAGGTATTCGACGCCATCCGGCCGCTCGATCACCATGGTGATCGGCAGGTCGGTGACGGCATCGGCGCGGGCGTCGCGGACAAGCGCGGTGAGGTTGACGGTTTCGCCCGGGCGATAGATGCCGCGCTCCGGCGTCAGGAAGACGTCGAGCGGGCCCGGCGCCGGCCGGCCGTCGACACCGCGATCGGAGAGGTCGAAGGCCGAGCGGGTCAGGTCGATGAAGGCGAAGTCGCCCTCCGCCGTCGTCGCGTCGATCAGTTGCGGCGCGGTGCCGCCGGTGCCGCGGGCGAGGCCGGGCTCGAAGCGGGCGTAGCCGTCGGCGTCCGTGGTGGCTTCGCCGAGGATGTCATTGTTGGTGGCGACCAGTCGCAGCTTGACGCCGGCGACCGGCTCGGCCGTCGACAGCGAGCGGACGAAGGTGCTGACCCCGTCGCTGCCCGACAGCGTCGTCAGCCCGAGGTCGGAGACGATGAACCACTGGGTGGCGAGGCTGCCCCATTCCTCGGTGTCGAGTTCGGCCTTGGCAGTGATCGCGTAGACGCCCGGCTTGAGGCTTGGCAGCGCGTCGCTGATCGGCACGGCGGTGGTGATCGTCTGGTTCAGTTCGGAGGCGATGACGATCTCGCCTTCCCAGACCTTCTCGCCTTTCTGGTTCTCGATATTCTCGGCCGTGTAGGGCGCGAGCTTGCGCAAGAACTCGTTGTCGCGCAGGGCGTTGGCCAGGCCGCGCTCGCCGATCCGGTAGATGGCGGCCTGGGCGATGTCGGTGTTGACGGAGACCAGCGGGATCGAAGCGCCTTCGCCGGCCGGCAGCACATAGGCATTGCCGGCGAAGCCGACCCACGGCGCGCGGTCGCGGACAAAGACGTCGAGTTCGGTCGGGCGGGCCAGCGTCTCGCCATCCGCCGCGGGCAGGCCGCCGCGAACCCGGATGTGATAGCGGCTGCCATGCTCGACGCCGCCAATGCAGATCTGCCGCTGGGACGGCTCGATCGCCAGTCCCTCGCCATTGTCGACGACGATGTAGTCGGCAAGCCCCGGCTGCGATACCGGCAGGTCGTCGGAGAAGGTGATGCAGATGCGCGGATTGGCGACGTCTGCATCGACTTCGTTGGAGACGATGCGGAAGCCATGCTCGGCAATCACCTGTTCATAGGCATTGCGGACGGTCGGGTTCTCGCGGAGCGCCAGGCTCGCCCGGTAGGCGCGATAGGACGGCTTCCAGATTTCGCGGAGACGAAACCCGTCGCCGATCGTCTGCAGCGCCTTGGCTTCGTTGGTCGCCTCGTCCGAGCGGATAAAGGCGTTGATGCCGGCCGCCGTGATATCGGCGTAGGAGCGCTGGCGGTCGGTCCAGTTGTCCGGCGAGCGGGCCCGGCTGGCGATGGCGAAGTCGAGCCAGACGCCCGGATTGTCATCGGCGATGGCCAACGCCCGGCCATACATCTGCGCGGCAAGATCGAAATTGCCGGCGCGGTAAGCCTCCGTCCCCTGGGTGCGATAGGCGTCATAGGCGCCGATGCCCGGATCGAAGCGCCGGCGGAGCGATCCGGCCAGTTCACGCGCTTCGTCGACATAGCTGCCAGGAACGAAGTCGAGTTCACCGAGGCGTCGCTCCTGGAGGCCCGGCGTCAGGTCGACGGTCTCGACGATCCGGCCGGCGATGGCGTTGGTCGCGTCAGCAAGCACGCCGAAGTCGGACTTGAGGAAGCACCAGCCGGCCTTGGTGTTGTAGGTGAAGGCCTGGCACTGGTCAGCGTCGAGGCATGTCGACCGGCACATCGCGAGGGTGACATCCGGCAGCGTCTGGTAATCGAAGCCGGGATAGTCGGCCTCCGGCGTCTCGATGACGCGAAGTTCGCCGGCCTGGCCGGGCCCGCCTGCGGCAAGCGCCGCGACGGCAATTGCAAAGCCGAAAAACAGATGACGTGCCGCATGGACGACGTTGCGCATCGAACTGACTCCCGCTGCCGTCCCGCCCCTAGGACGATTTGGCGGCAGCTTATGCGCGCGTTGTGACGCGGTAAAGGCGTGGCTTCACACCCGCCAGACCGAATCCTTTCAACCGCTTAACAAAGTCGCGGCGCGAATTGCACAATTCGTCGTCACTTTCTTGCTGCCTATTTCACAGGCATTCACGGCTCCAGATTGTGCGGCGGGTATGCATCTCGCGTCGGCGGGCCGAGAGGCCCTTCCCTGTTCCATCGGCAATCCCGGCCCCGGAAAGAGTTGGTACGCTTCTTGATAACTCTCACCCCGTGCAGCGGTGCGAACCAATCAATCCGCGCAACAGACACAGGAGAGAGAGTTCCATGGTGATGGATAGGGGAATGGTTCGGCGGACGGTACTTGCCGCCACATTGGGGGCGGGCGTCGCGCTTGGAAACATGATGCCGGCGGCAGCTCAGGATGACACGATCAAGGTCGGCATCCTGCACTCGCTCTCGGGAACCATGGCGATTTCCGAGACGACCCTGAAAGACGTGATGCTGATGCTCATCGAGGAGCAGAACAAGAAGGGCGGATTGCTCGGCAAGCAGCTTGAGGCCGTCGTCGTCGACCCGGCTTCCGACTGGCCGCTCTTCGCCGAAAAGGCCCGCGAACTGATCAGCCAGGACAAGGTCGCCGTCGTCTTCGGTTGCTGGACCTCGGTCAGCCGCAAGTCGGTTCTGCCGGTCTTCGAGGAACTGAACAGCCTGCTCTTCTACCCGGTCCAGTACGAGGGCGAAGAGAGCCAGCGCAACATCTTCTACACCGGCGCCGCGCCGAACCAGCAGGCGATCCCGGCGGTCGATTACCTGATGGACGCCGAGGGCGTCGAGCGTTGGGTTCTGGCCGGCACCGACTACGTCTATCCGCGCACGACCAACAAGATCCTTGAGGCCTATCTCAAGGCGAAGGGCGTCGCCGAAGAAGACATCATGATCAACTACACGCCGTTCGGTCACTCCGACTGGCAGACGATCGTCTCCGACATCAAGGCCTTCGGCTCGGCCGGCAAGAAGACCGCGGTCGTCTCGACCATCAACGGCGATGCCAATGTTCCCTTCTACAAGGAACTCGGCAACCAGGGCATCAAGGCCGAGGACATTCCGGTCGTCGCCTTCTCCGTCGGCGAAGAGGAACTGGCCGGTATCGACACCGGTCCGCTGGTCGGCCATCTCGCCGCCTGGAACTACTTCCAGAGCGTCGAAGACCCGGCCAACGAGGAATTCATCGCCACCTGGAAGGAATTCACCGGCAATCCCGATCGCGTCACCAACGACCCGATGGAAGCCCATGTCATCGGCTTCAACATGTGGGTCAAGGCGGTCGAGAAGGCCGGCACCACCGATCCGGATGCGGTGATCGACGCGATGATCGGCGTCACGGTTCCGAACCTGACCGGCGGCTACTCGGCAATGATGCCGAACCACCACATCACCAAGCCGGTGCTGATCGGCGAGATCCAGGACGACGGACAGTTCGAGGTTGTCTGGGAGACCCCCGGCCTCGTTCCCGGCGACGAGTGGTCCGACTACCTGCCTGACTCGAAGGACCTGATCTCGGATTGGCGTGCTCCGATGTCCTGCGGCAACTTCAATGTCGCCACCGGCAAGTGCGGCGGCAAAGGCACCTAGACTGCGATGCCTGAATGGGGAGGCCGGTGGCTCCGGCCTCCCCGCTTTTTCTCTGCTGCAACATTTTTTAAGTAGTCAAACGGATGCGCATTCTCATCCAGGTCGTTCTGGCGACGGTCCTTGCCCTGGCTGCCATCTCTGGCGCCAAAGCACAGGACGCTGACCTCCGCGACCTCATCAACGGACTGGCGGTCGGCGGCTATTCCGAGACCGAGGAACAGATCGCAGCACTCGCCGCCACCGGCGATCCGGCGGTCGTCCCCGTGCTCGAGGCGCTCGCCGAGGGCGACGTCTATGCCCGCAAGTCCGACCGAATGGTTTTCATCGCCGAGAAGGTCGGCTCAACCTACACGCTGACCGACCCACTCACCGGCGAAACGGTTGACGAGGTCGCCTCCGGCGCAATCGACAAGATCAAGGTCAACAATCGCCTGCGGCGTGCCATCCGCACCGCGCTCGGCGCCCTCACCCTGATGAGCCCCGACGCCGGCACGCGACGCGCGGCCGCAGAGGCGATCTTCCAGAGCGGCGATCCCGACGCGATCGAACTGATCGACGCGGCGATCGAGCAGGAGCAGAACCCGTCCATCGCCAAGCTGATGCGCGAGGCACGGGCTGCGGCGGTCCTCAATTCCGACCTCTCCGACGAGGAGAAGGTCGCGGCAATCGAAGTCATCAAGACCCGCAGCGGTCGCGATTCCCTGTCGCTGCTCATTCCCCTCACCGAAGTCGAAGGCCCGGTCGGCGCTGCGGCGACGGCCGCGGTGTCCGCCATCGAAGGCGAACTGGCGATGTGGGATGCCGCCCAGAATGTCTGGTACGGCCTTTCGCTCGGCTCGGTTCTGCTCCTCGCCGCCATCGGGCTGGCCATCACCTTCGGGGTGATGGGCGTCATCAACATGGCGCATGGCGAGATGGTGATGATCGGCGCCTACACGACCTTCGTGGTGCAGGAGATCATCCGCAGCAACGCGCCCTGGCTGTTCGACTCCTCTCTGTTCATCGCCATCCCCCTCGCCTTCCTCGTCGCCGGCGCGGTTGGCGTCGCGATCGAGCGCGGCGTCATTCGCTTCCTCTACGGGCGGCCGCTCGAGACGCTTCTGGCGACCTGGGGCATCTCGCTGATCCTCCAGCAGGCGGTGCGGACGATCTTCGGCCCTACCAACCAGCAGGTCGGGACGCCGTCATGGATGTCCGGTTCGTTCGAGATCGGCCTGTTGCAGATCACCTATAACCGGCTGGCGATCATCGTCTTCGCGCTGATCGTCTTCTTCCTGCTGATGGCGTTCCTCAAGCGCACTCCCTTCGGCCTGCAGATGCGCGCCGTCACCCAGAACCGGCAGATGGCCAGCGCCATGGGCATCCGGACCCCCTGGGTCGACGCGATGACCTTCGGCCTCGGCTCAGGCATCGCCGGCATGGCCGGCGTGGCGCTGTCGCAGATCGACAATGTCAGTCCCAACCTTGGCCAGAGCTACATCATCGACTCCTTCATGGTGGTGGTCTTCGGCGGGGTGGGCAATCTGTGGGGGACGCTGGTCGGCGCCTTCACCCTCGGCATCGCCAACAAGTTCCTCGAGCCCTATGCCGGCGCCGTGCTCGGCAAGATCCTGGTGCTCGTCTTCATCATCCTCTTCATCCAGAAGCGCCCGCGCGGCCTGTTCGCGCTTCGCGGCCGGGCGATCGAAGCATGATCGGTTCCTTCATCCGCAACGGTTTCGACCGAAGCGCCTTCTTCGTCATCCTGGTGCTTGTCGCGGCCGCCTTCGTGGTCCCGGCGCTCGCCCTCTACACGACGCCGGCGAGCCCGTTCCACATACCGGGCTACGCGATCCCGCTGATGGGCAAGTACCTGACCTACGGGCTTCTCGCCCTCTCGGTCGGCCTGATCTGGGGCTATTGCGGCATTCTCTCGCTCGGCCACGGCGCCTTCTTCGCGCTCGGCGGCTATGCGATGGGGATGTACCTGATGCGGCAGATCGGCACCCGCGGCGTCTATGGCGACCCGGTGCTGCCGGACTTCATGGTGTTCCTTAACTGGGACGAACTGCCGGTCGCCTGGTACGGCTTCCAGTCGTTCCCCTATGCCATGCTGATGGTGGTGCTGGCCCCGGGAATCCTCGCTTTTGTCTTCGGGTGGTTCGCCTTCCGCAGCCGGGTGACCGGGGTCTATCTGTCGATCATCACCCAGGCGATGACCTTCGCGCTGATGCTCGGTTTCTTCCGCAACAACCTCGGTTTCGGCGGCAATAACGGGCTCACCGACTTCAAGGACATCCTCGGCTTCAACATCCAGGCACCGGAGACCCGCGCCGCCCTCTTCGCCGCCTCGGCACTGGCGCTGGCGCTGGCATATCTGATCTGCAAATCAATCATTTCCTCGCGTTTCGGCAAGGTGATCGTGGCTATTCGCGATGCCGAAAGCCGGACGCGATTCCTCGGCTACCGGGTCGAAAACTACAAGCTGGTGGTGTGGGTCCTCTCCGCCTGCATGGCCGGAATCGCAGGCGCTCTCTATGTTCCGCAGGTCGGGATCATCAATCCGGGCGAGTTCGAGCCGGCCAATTCGATCGAGGTGGTGATCTGGGTCGCGGTGGGTGGCCGGGGGCTGCTGGTCGGACCGATCGTCGGGGCGATTGTCGTCAACTTTGCAAAGAGCTGGTTCACCACCGGAGCGCTGGCGCCGTACTGGCTGTTTGCGCTTGGCGGGCTGTTTGTCGGGGTCACGCTGTTCCTGCCCAAGGGCATCATGGGCACCCTGGGCGGCGGCTGGACGGCCCTGAAACAGCGGCGGGCGTCGGCCGCGGCGGAAGCGGGCGTCTCCGTGACGGACACGGACGGCCCGGACGGCGGCCGTCTCAAGACCGAACCGGCGGAGTAGGCGGATGAGCGGACCGGAAACCGAAACCCTGCTCTATCTCGACGGCGTCTCCGTCTCCTTCGACGGGTTCAAGGCGCTGAACGAATTGTCGCTGATCATCCAGGCCGGAGAGATGCGGGCGATCATCGGACCGAACGGCGCCGGCAAGACGACGATGATGGATGTCGTCACCGGCAAGACGCGGCCCGACACCGGCACGATCTATTTCGACGGCAATGTCGACCTGACCAAGCTCGACGAAGCGTCGATCGCCGAACTCGGCATCGGGCGGAAATTCCAGAAGCCGACGGTGTTCCAGCATCACACCGTCTGGGACAATCTCGAGCTGGCTCTGGCCGGCCGGCGCGGCACCTTCGCCGCGCTGTTCCGGCGCGAGGGATCGAGCGAGCGCGAACGGATCGAGGAACTGCTCGGCATCATCCGGCTCGGCGAGCTTCGCGACATGGAGGCCGCCAATCTCAGCCACGGCCAGAAGCAGTGGCTGGAGATCGGCATGCTACTGGCGCAGGAACCGAAGTTGCTGCTGGTTGACGAGCCGGCCGCCGGCATGACCGACGCCGAGACCGAGGCGACCGCCGACCTGCTCAAGGAAATCGCCAAGGAGAAATCCGTCGTGGTCGTCGAGCATGACATGACCTTCGTCCGGGCGCTCGGCGTCAAGGTGACGGTGCTGCACGAAGGCTCGGTGCTGTCGGAAGGCACCATCGACCATGTGTCGGAAGACCCCCGCGTGATCGAGGTTTATCTCGGACGATGAGCTGGTTCACTCGCACATCGGAATACGCGTCCTTCGAGGCTCCGCTGCACAGAGTACCTCAGGATGGCGAGGTGAGCGCTAGCGGCAAGTTGCGTCTGGTCTCTTGGCCTTCGGGGCAGCACGCCCCCGTCGCCATCCTGAGGTGTGAGGGCGCAGCCCGAGCCTCGAAGGACGCAATGACCTTGATCCCAAACGCCGCCGCCATTTGGAGAGCCGCATGAACGAGCAATCGGAGGCCGTTGTCGCGGAACAGCCAGCGCCAATCGCGGCGGCATCGTCGCCGGCTGTGGAAACAAAAACAGCCGGCGAGCCGATCCTGCAGGCGAAGAATGTCGACCTGTTCTACGGCGCCGCCCAGGCGCTGTGGGACGTGTCGCTGTCGGCGGAGGCCGGCAAGGTGTCGGCGCTGATGGGGCGGAATGGGGTCGGCAAGACGTCGTTCCTGCGCGCCGTCGTCGGCGAGCAGCCTATATCCGGTGGCTCGATCCTCTTCGACGGCAAGCCGCTCGGCCGGATGGCGCCGCATGACCGCGCCCGGCTCGGCATCGCCTATGTGCCGCAGGGGCGCGACATCTTTCCGCTGCTGACGGTGAAGGAGAATCTCGAGACCGGCTTCGCGCCGCTGAAGCGCGCCGACCGGACGATCCCGTCGGACATCTTCGACCTCTTCCCGGTGCTCGACTCGATGCTGCGCCGACGCGGCGGCGACCTGTCCGGCGGGCAGCAGCAGCAACTCGCCATCGCCCGGGCGCTGGTCACGCGGCCGCGCCTGCTGGTTCTCGACGAACCGACCGAGGGCATCCAGCCGTCGATCATCAAGGATATCGGCCGCGCCATCGAATACCTGCGCGACAAGGGGACCATCGCGATCCTGCTGGTCGAGCAGTATTTCGACTTCGTCCATGAACTCGCCGACACCTTCGCCGTGCTGGACCGCGGCCATGTTGTCGCCAGCGGCACCCGCGAGGACCTCGACCCGGAGAAGGTGCGCCGGCACCTGACGGTTTAGGCGGGCACCACCATCCTCGCCGGCTACATCAGGTGGTCGGGCAGGAAGAGGACGAGGTCGGGGACGAGCGCCAGCGCGGTTATCAGGATGGCCATGGCGAGGATGAACGGCCATGACCAGCGGACGAATTCGGCAAAGCTGCATTTGATGATGCCGCAGACGGTGTACATGATGACGCCGACCGGTGGCGTGTTGCCGCCCGACGTGGCGATGATGATCATCACGACGCCGACATGCACCGGATCGAACCCTTGCGCGACCAGCGCCGGCAGGAGGAGCGGCGTCAGCAGCAGCACGTTGACGGTCGCCTCCATCACCATCCCGGCAACGAACAGGATGAGCAGCACGGCGAGCAGCGTCAGGTAGGGGTGGCCGGCGAATTCGGTGAGGAAGCCGGTGATCGCCGCCGGGGCCTGCTCGATGGTGATCGCATGGCCGAGGACCGCCGCCATGATGATGATCAGCATCACCATGCCGATGTCGACGACCGAGTGGTTGAGCGCCTCGATCAGCGACCTGACGGTCATCTCGCGATAGACCACGACGCCGATGACCAGCGCATAGACGACGACGACGGCGCCGGCCTCGGTGGCGGTGAAGAATCCGAAGCGGAAGCCTACCAGCAGGAAGACGGGAAAGACCAGCGCCCAGAAGCATTGGCGGAAACTCACCGCCAGTTCGCGGAAGGTGGGGCGGGCCGGGAGTTCGGGCTTGTAGCCGCGCTTGTGCGCGATGATCGAGGTGACGGTCATCAGGGTCGCCATCATCAGCAGGCCCGGGACGACGCCGCCGAGCAGGAGCCGGCCGATCGAGACTTCCGAGATGAATCCGAACAGGATCAGTCCGATGCTTGGCGGGATCGTTGCGGTAATCACCGATGAGAAGGCGATCACCGCGGCGGTGAAGCCCTTGTCATAGCCACGCTCGGCCATTGTCGGGCCGAGGATCCGCGCCTCCATCGCGGCATCGGCGACGGCGGCCCCCGAGATGCCGCCCATAAGGGCGGACAGCACGATCGACACCTGGGCGAGACCGCCCGCCATCCAGCCTGTGAGCAGCCGCGCGAAGCGCAGCAGGCGCTCGGTGATGCCGCTGGTGTTCATCAGGTTGCCGGCGAGAATGAAGAAGGGCACCGCGAGAAGCGGGAAGGACAGCGTCGCGCCATACATGCGCTGGATGGCGACGGTCATCGGCATGTAGTCGGTGAACAGGAAGGCGGGAATCGTGGCGAGCGCCAAGGCGAAGGCAACCGGCACGTTGATGAACAGGAACAGGAAGAACAGGATCGCGACCGTGGTCAGCATCACATGACCTCGGAGGCGTTGTGGTCGGCCGGCGGTTCCTCGCGATGGCGAATGCGATGGATTGCCTGCTCGATCAACGTGACCATCATCAGCGCGAAGCCGACGGGCAAGGCGGCTGTCGCCACCGAGGACGGCAGGCCAAGCATCGGCATCGGTCGCCCCGCCGTCATGCTGGCAAAACGGAAGCCGTTGAGGATGAGCAACGCCAGCAGCGCCGCGAGCAGCAGGATGACGACCATGTCGAGAATGAAGCGGGCGCGCACCGGCAGCAGGCTGGCGAGAATGTCGATCGAGAAGTGGCCGTGGCGCTGGAGGGTGAGGTCGGCGGCAAGCATCGACACCCAGATGAACAGCGCCTGGGCGACTTCATCCGACCAGATGACCGGATGGCCGCCATAGCGGCCGACCGCGCCGGCAAAGACGATGGCGACGAGGATGACGAGCAGGCCAGCGGCGGCCGTGCGCTCGACGAAGCGCAGCACATTCAGGGCGCGGGCGATCATGGACGACGCAGGTCCCATGCGAGCGACGAAGGGATGACGACCGGCCGGTTCACGGATGACAGCGGGCGGCAGCGAGACGTGCCCCGCCGCCGCGCGGCGACGGCGGGGCGATCATCGGGAAGCCGTCAGTTCATGACTTCCTTCTGGACCTCGGCGATCAGGTCGGTCAGCCCGAGTTCCTCATAGACCGGCTTGACCGCTTCGCGGAACGGGGTCGTATCGATGTGCGCGACCTTGACGCCGGTAGCCTCGATGTCGGCAAAGATCTTGTCGGCGCCTTCGACATTCATCTTCAGCGCTTCCTTGCCCCAGCGGACCGCCTCTTCCTTGACGATCGCCTGATACTCCTCAGGCAGCGACTTGAACCAGGCGTCGGAAACCACAAGGCCGCTCATCAGGTAGATGTGCTCGGTGACGGTGATGTCGCTGACCACCTCGAAGAGCTTCGCCCCCCAGATCGCGGCGGGCTGGGCCTCGGCGCCATCGATCACGCCGGTCTGGATCGACGGGTAGACCTCGGCCCAGGCAAGCGGCGTCGGCACGGCGCCCATGGCACCGATGGTGGCGATCCACAACGGCTGACCGATGGTCCGGATACGGACGCCTTCAAGGTCGGCCGGCGTGGTGATCGGCCTCTGGGTCAGCATGTTGCGCGCGCCCTGATACCAGTCGAAGGAGAGGATGGTCAGGCCGGTCTTGGCCGCCAGTTCCTCGTTCCATTTGGCGAAGGTCGGGCCGTTGACGAAGTCGTCAAGCTCCTCGACGCTGGCGAAGGCATAGGGCGCGGCAAGGACGTTGAACGCCGGCACGAACTGGCCGAAACGCGACGCGTCGCCGAAGGTGCCGACATTGGCCCCGGCCTGCGCCTGATCCACCATGTCCTGGGTGTCGCCAAGCTGCGAGTTGGTGAAGATCTGGACCTCGACATTGCCATCGGTCCGCTCCTCGATCGACTTCTTCATGCCCTCGGCGGCAATGCTCAACGGATCGGTCGGCGCGAGCACGTGGCCGAGCCGCAGGGTGTAATCGGCCGCCATCGCGGCATGGGGAATGGCTGCCAGGCTCACGGCCGCGGCCGCGGCGAACAGCGTCGCTCTCAGGTTCATCGGTTTCCTCCCTGGAAATCGCTAACGATTGGACTGGATCCGGACCGCCCTTCCCGGCAGCCCGCTCCCGAACGGCACCCGACCCTTGGCAAAGACGTGAAGCGCGGGATCCGCCCCTTTGCTTTCTAATGCACTAGTATGGTAGCGCTATTTGGTCGCCCCTTGTCAACAGGCCGCTTGGCGAAAAGGGCGTCCGCCCGGTTTCCGGGTAGACAAGTGACGGAGCCAATTAATGATTCTCAACCGACGACGGTCCATCGCCGACCAGATATACGATGAGTTGCGGCGCATGGTGGTCCAGCTCGACCTCCAGCCGGGCCAGGCGCTGTCGGAAAAGACCACGGCGGATTTCTTCAAGGTCAGCCGGACGCCGGTCCGCGAGGCGATCCTGCGGCTGGCCGACCACGGGCTGGTGACGGTCGCTCCGCAATTCGGCACCTTCATCGCAGCGATCGATCCCGACGAGGTGCGGCAGGCGCAGTTCATGCGCGAGCACCTGGAGGTGGCGATCGCCCTCAGGCTTTGCGGCATGGACAATCTCGACCTGTCGCCGGCGCGCAACCTCGTCATCCAGCAGAACGCCGTCGCGTCGAGCGGCGACTTCGCGCGCTTCACCGGGCTCGACGACCAGATGCATGCGTGGCTGTTCGACACGGCCGGGATGGGGCGGCTGTGGAGCGCGATCCACGTCAAGAAGGCGCATCTCGACCGCATCCGCTTCCTGCATGTGCCGGAGCCCGGCAAGATCAGACAGGTGGCCGAACAGCATGTCGCCATCCTCGACGCGATCGCAGCGCGCGACCAGGCGACGACCGAGGCGCGGATGCGCGAGCACACCTCGGGCTCGGTGAAGTATCTCGAGACCCTGCTGGTCGAACGGCCGGAGCTTTTCGATGCGCCGCGGCATAGCCGGGCGCGGCCGGGGGCGGTGGAGGGAAGCGCTCCCCCCTCGCCACCCGGCCCTCTGTCAGGCGGCGCGGATGCCGGACTCGACGGCGGCCGGGACTGATGCGGGCGCTACCGTGACGACGACTGCGCCGGTCTTGTGGCGGCTCTCGACGCGGCGGTGGGCGTCGGCGATCCGGCCGAGCGGGTAGCGGCTGTCGATGACCGAGCGGAGTTCGCCGCTTTCCATGAGCGGAGCAAGAAAGGCCAGATCCTCACGGCTGTCGCCGCTGACGCCAATCACCACCTTCGGGCCGCCGGTCATGCGGCTGACCAGCGCCTGGCGGATTTCGCGCGCGCCGAATTCGAGCGGGACGAAGACGCCGGTCTTCGCCAGGACGCGCTTCGCGGCGGCGAAGGTGGTGGTGCCGGCAGTATCGATGACGATGTCGTAGGTCTCACCACCGCGGGTATAGTCCGCCTGCGTATAGTCGACGACGTGGTCGGCGCCGAGCGAACGGACGAGGTCGACATTCGCCGTGCTGGTGACGGCGGTCACCTCGGCGCCGAAGTGTCTGGCGAGCTGCACCGCGTAGCCCCCGACGCCGCCGGAAGCGCCGGCGACCAGAACCTTGTGGCCGGGCTGGATTCTGGCGAAGTCGCGCAGGAAGACCAGGGCGGAGACCGCCCCGAAGGGGATGCTTGCCGCCTCGTCATAGCCGACGGCTTCCGGCTTCGGCACGACCGGGCCATCCTCGGCGATCGCCACATATTCGGCATGGGCGCCATCGCCGGAGAAACCGAAGACCGCATCGCCCATCCGGAAACGGGTGACCTTGTCGCCGACCGAGACGACCCGGCCGGAAAACTCGACGCCGAGGATTTTCTTCTTCGGTGCGAAGAGGCCCATCATCAGCCGCCCCGGCAGCCACATGATGCCGGGAAAGGCCGAGGCACGGATACGCCAGTCGGCGGTGGTCACCGTGGTGGCGAAGACCTTGACCAGGATCTGGTTGTCGGCGATTTCGGGGCGCGGAACGTCCTTGACCGCGATGACGTCGGCGGACCCGTATTTCTCGAAGACTGCGGCTTTCATCGATCTGTCTCCCGTCTGGATGCGATTATGCGTCGGTTTGTGACGGGAGATATATCCATGCACATTTCTTACAGGAATTGACTGAATTCGTTCGGATGATATGCGTTTTCGCATGGATTGGCGATCGGTCACCTTCGACTGGAACCGGGCCCGGGCGTTTCTGGTGACGGCCGAGGAAGGCTCGCTGTCGGCGGCGGCGCGGGCGCTGGGCATGACCCAGCCGACGCTCGGCCGGCAGGTCGACGCGCTGGAGGCGGAACTCGGCGTGGTGCTTTTCGAGCGCGTCGGCCGGGGCCTGACGCTGACACCGAGCGGGCTCGACCTGCTCGACCATGTGCGGGCGATGGGCGAGGCCGCCAACCGGATGTCGCTGGCCGCCTCGGGCCAGTCGCAGTCGCTCGAAGGGCCGATCTGCATCTCGGCCGGCGAGGTCGATGCGGCCTTCCTGCTGCCGCCGATCCTTGCCCGGCTGCGCGCGGAAGAGCCGGGTATCACCATCGAGGTGGTCGCCACCAACGCGACCAGCGACCTGCAGCGGCGCGAGGCGGATATCGCCATCCGCAGCTTCCGGCCGACGCAGCCGGACCTGATCGCCCGCAAGGTCCGCGACGGCCGGGGGCGGCTCTACGCGACGCCGGGTTATCTCGATCGGGTCGGCAATCCTTCGGCTACGGACGATCTCAGCTCCGTCGACTTCATCGGCTTCGACCGCACCGACGAGCTGATCGGCTATCTCAACGGGCTGGGGCTGAAGCTGACCCAGGCCCATTTCCCGCTCGTCAGCGCCAACCAGCTCTTTCAATGGGAGGCGGTGAAGCAGGGGCTGGGGATCGGGGTGATGAGCGAGGATGTCGGCGACGCGGAGCCGCTGGTGCGGCGCGCGCTGCCGGACCTGGCGCCGGTGCCGTTCTCGATCTGGCTGACGGCGCATCGCGAGTTGAGCACCAGCCGGCGGATGCGCTTCGTCTTCGACCTGCTGGCCGAGGGACTGGCGCGGTGACGGCCGGCGTCAGCCGGTGCGACGCCAGGCGGGCGGGCGCTTGTCGATAAAGGCCTGGACGCCTTCCAGCGCCGCCTCGTCCATCATGTTGCAGGCCATCGCCTCGCCGGCGATGACATAGGCCTCGGCGATGCCGGTCTCGACCTGGCGGTAGAACTGTTCCTTGCCGATGGCGATGGCGACGCGCGGCTTGTCGATAATCCGCGCGATCAGCGCGTCGACCTCGGCGTCGAGGCTTTCGAGCGGCGCGACGCGATTGACGAGGCCGCGCGCCTTCGCCTCGGCGGCATCGATGAAGTCGCCGGTGAGCAGCATCTCCATCGCCTGCTTGCGCAACACGTTGCGCGACAGGGCGACGCTCGGCGTCGAACAGAACAGGCCGTAGTTGACGCCGCTGACGGCGAAGCGCGCGTCATCGGCGGCGACAGCGAGATCGCACATGGCGACGAGCTGGCAGCCGGCCGCCGTGGCAATGCCGTGGACGCGGGCGATGACCGGCAGCGGCAGGCGCTGGATGGCGAGCATTGTCGCCGTGCACTGGCCGAAGAGGTCTTCGTAATAGGCCTGCGATGGCGCGGCGCGCATCTCCTTGAGGTCGTGGCCGGCGCAAAAGGCCCTGCCCGCCCCGGCGATGACGACGATGCGGGCCGTCTCGTCGTCGGCGACGCGCTTGAGCTCGCTCTGAAGGGCGGCGAGCATTGCCTCGGAAAGGGCGTTGAAGGCGCGCGGCCGGTTCAGCGTCAACCGCACCACGCCATCGGCATTGCGCTCGCTGAGGACGATGGGGGCTTCGGTATCGGTCATGGCACTGTTCCTGGCGGGCTATCCGATTGCGGCGGTCGACTGCGCGCGCTTGCGCAAGAGGTGTTTCTGGATCTTGCCGGTGGCGGTCTTTGGAATCTCTTCGAAGCGGACGGCGCGCGGGATCTTGAAGCCGGCGAGATGCTTGCGGCAATGGGCGATGACGTCTTCGGCGGTGACGTCCGCGCCGGGGGCGAGCTCGATGAAGGCCAGCGGCGTCTCGCCCCATTTCGGATCGGGCATGGCGACGACCGCGCAGGCGGCGATGGCGGGATGACGGAAGAGCGCGTCCTCGATCTCGATCGACGAGATGTTCTCGCCGCCGGAGATGATGATGTCCTTGCTGCGGTCCTTGATCTTGACGTAGCGGTCGGGCTCCATCGCGGCGAGGTCGCCGCTGTGGAACCAGCCGCCGCGGAAGGCCGACTCGGTCGCGGCGCGATCCTTCAGGTAGCCCTTCATGGTGATGTTGCCGCGGAACATGATCTCGCCCATCGTCTCGCCGTCGGCGGGGGTTTCGGCCATCGTGTCGGGATCCATCACCGTCATCCCCTCCTGGAGCGGATAGCGGACGCCCTGGCGCCCATTGAGGCGGACCTGCTCGGCCAGCGGCTCCTTCTCCCAGGACGGGCGCTTCACGCAGACCGAGGCGGGTCCGTAGACCTCGGTCAGGCCGTAGACATGGGTGATGTCGAAGCCGAGCCTGGCCATGCCCTCGATCATCGCGGCGGAGGGCGAAGCGGCGGCGACCATGCCCTTGACGCGGTGGTCGATGCCTTCGCGCAAGGCGGGATCGGCGTTGATCAGAAGGGTGTGGACGATCGGCGCGCCGCAATAGTGATCGGCCTTGTGGTCGCGGATCGCGCCCAGGATCGCGGCGGCCTCGACCTTGCGGAGGCAGACATGGGTGCCGCCGAGCAGGGCCATCGTCCACGGGAAGCACCAGCCGCTGCAATGGAACATCGGCAGGGTCCAGAGGTAGACCGAGAAGTTGGGCATCGCCCAGGTGACGACGTTGGAGACTGCGTTGAGATAGGCGCCGCGATGGCTGGTGACGACGCCCTTCGGCGCACCCGTCGTGCCGGAGGTGTAGCTGACGGCGATGGCGTCCCACTCGTCCGGCGGCCCTTCGAGCACGGCGAGCGGCGGATGGGCGGCGAGCAGCGCCTCGTATTCATCGGCACCGAGGCGGTCGCCGGGGCCGGTATACTCGCTGTCGCAGACATCGACGACCCTCAGCGTGCGGCCATAGTCGGCTTCGAGGATGCGCAGCGCCTCGGCGACGACCGACGAAAACTCACGATCGGTGAGGAGGACCGAAGCCTCGCAATGGTTCATCTGGAGGGCGAGGAGACCGGCATCGAGGCGGGTGTTGAGGGCGTTGATTACCGCGCCGAGCGCCGGCACGGCGTAGTGGGCCTCGATCATCTCCGGGGTGTTGGCAAGCATGGTGCTGACGGTGCCGCCGCGCTCGACACCCATCGCGCGGAGGGCGGCGGCGAGGCGGGCCGAGCGATCGCGCAGCGTCGCCCAGTCGTAACGGCGGGCGCCATGGATCATCGCCGGCAGGTCGCCGTAGATCTCGGCGCTGCGCTCGACGAAGCTGACCGGCGAGAGTGCCGCGAAATTGGCGGGGTTGCGCTCAAGCCCCTCGTCGAAAATGCCCGCCATGGTCCCGGTCGTCCTCCCTCGCGCTTGCGTCGCGGCGACTATGTCACGGAGGGCGGCGTTTGCCGAGAGCGCCGGGGCGGCCGTCCCACCGCCCCGGCGTTGTCAGATCAGGTGGCGCCCGCCACGGCCGCTTCCGGCTCCAGCGGCGGCAGCGCCGCCTCGATGCCGGGCCGCCGCGGCTCGAGGAAGGGCGGCAGCTTCAGCGTCGAACCAAGCGCGGCGAGCGGCTCGTCGACGGCGAAGCCCGGCTGGTCGGTGGCGATCTCGAAGAGGACGCCACCGGGCTCGCGGAAATAGACCGACCGGAAATACTGCCGGTCCTTCTGCTCCGTCGGCCACAGCCGGAATTCGTCGGCGAGCTTGCGCGCCATCGCGGTCTGGGCGGCATCGTCCGCTGCCCGGAAGGCGATGTGATGTACGGACCCCTTGCCCGAACGGCCGGGCAGGAAGCCGCCCACCTCGTGGATGTCGACGACGCCGCCAAAGGGTACGCCCTCCGCCTGGAAGCGGTGGACGCCCTCCTCGTTGCCCGCCTCGGCAAAGCCGAGCACACCGGTGAGGATCGCCGCGGTCGGGGCCGCCTGCTCCAGCATCAGCGTGACGCCGTGGAAGCCGCGCACCGCGTGCTCGGCCGGGACGTCGCCATTGTCCCAGGCAGGCTCGTTCTCCGCGCCGGCGACGCCGACCAGCGCGAGGCTGGTGCCATCGGGATCAGTGAAGCGAAGAACCGGCGCGTCGAAGCGCCGGGCCGGCGACTGATGGGAGACGCCCTTCTCGACGAAGCGATGCAACCAGTAGCCCATCGACGCGGCGGGAACGCGGAAAGCGGTCTCGCTGGTCTCGCCGATGCCACGGCGGCCGGCGGCGGCATGCTCCCACGGGAAGAAGGTGAGGATGGTGCCGGGCCGGCCCTCTTCGTCGCCGAAATAGAGATGCCACGTCGTCGGGTCGTCGAAGTTGACGGTCCGCTTGACGAGGCGAAGGCCGAGGAGGCGGGTGTAGAAATCGACGTTGCGGTCCGCCCTGCCCGCGATGGCGGTAACGTGATGAATGCCGGTCATGGCCGAGCCTCCGGTTGTCGGGGATGGCCCTCTAGATAGGAACGCGGCCGATCCCCAACCAGTGGCAGGCTCAGCCGGCGGCGCATGCCTCATATGCGGCGACCATATCGCGCGCCCTGGCGCCAACGTCTTCCGCCGTCATGCCCGGCTTGTAGAGGCTGGAGCCGATGCCGAAGCCGGCGACACCGACCTTGAGGTAGTCACCGAGATTGGAGGCGTCGACACCGCCAACGGCGAGCAACGGCACGTCCGGCGGCAGGATGGTGGCGATCGCCTTGATGCCGGAGGGGCCGAGCAGGTCACCGGGGAAGAACTTCAGCGCGTCGGCGCCTGCGCGAATGGCGGCAAGCGCCTCGGTCGCGGTGAAGACGCCGGGGAAGGACGTCATGCCGGCTGCCTTGGTAGCAGCGATCACCGCGGCGTCGCAGTTGGGCGAGACGACGATGCGCCCGCCGGCGGCAGCGACCGCGTCGACCTGTTCGACCGACAGGACGGTGCCGGCGCCGACCACCGCCCGGGTGCCGGCAGCGCGCGCCATGATGGCGATGCTGTCGAGCGGATCCGGCGAATTGAGCGGCACCTCGATCAGGCCGATGCCGGCGGCGACCAGCGCCTCCAGGACCGGCGCGGCCTCCTCCGGTCGGATGCCGCGCAGGATGGCGACGAGGGGCGGATGACCGGCGAAGATGGCGTCATTCATGGCTGCGTTCCCTGCGGCAGAAAGTCGATTTCGCGCGCCAGCCGGGTCAGGCCGGCGAGAACCATTTCCGTACCGTCGAGGGTCTCGGTCGCGATCCCGGCGACCTCGAAGGCCTTCCGATAGGCGCGGGCCAGCGACCGGGCGCCGACGATGCCGACGGCACCGGATTCGGGCAACCGGCCGGCGGCGCGGGCGGCGGCGATCTCGCCGCCGATGACCAGGCCGGAAAGATAGGCGCGGTTGGCGTGCTGGTCGGTGCCATCGAGAAGCTGGCGGGCCCGGACCGAAAAGATCGCGGCGAGGAAGGGCAGCCCCTCTTCTACGGTGCGGCGGACGCCGAGGGCGAAGTCCTCAAACGTCGAGAGGTCGCCATCCCCGGCCGTCACCGAATGGCGAAGGAAGGAATGGCTGGTGAAGAGGTGGAACAATTCGCCGGTCAGGAAGGTCTGGAAATCGGCGATGGCGCCATCCTGCATCGTCGCCCATTTGGAATGAGTGCCGGGGAGGATGGCGAGGCCGTCATAGCCGCCGTCGCGACCGAGCAGCCCGACCATCTGGGTCTCCTCGCCACGGATGACATCGCCGTCGCGGTCGGCCGAGCGGACCATGACGCCGGGAACGATGGCGACGGGGCGACCGGCGGTCGTCTCGAAGCGCAGGATACCGGCGGCGATGGCGGCGGGCGTTGCCGGGCAGGTGACATACGGCACCTCGCGCCAGCCCTGGCGGCTGCCGATCATCCCGGCCATCAGTGCCGGCACCTTCGGCCAGTCGGCGACCAGCCGCTCGAAGGCCGCCTCGTGGCCACCCGCCGCGACACTGCCGATGCCATCGTCGCTGCCGGCCTCGGCGAGCGTCGCGCCGTCGGCGGCGAGCAGCATCGCGCGGAGGTTGGTCGTGCCCCAGTCGACGACGATCAGCGCGGCATCTTCCCTTGCAGTCATTCTCGAAGAGATCCTTCCATCACGGCGCAGCCGTCCCCGAAAATCGGGAGCGTTTTCGATAGCGGGCTTGTGTGGCAAGCGCCGACGCGCGTCAAGCCGGGCGGATCAGCGGCCGGGGGCCGGCCCGGTCGAGCCGCGGATGACGAGATCGACCGGCCAGAGCTCCTGCAGCCTGGCGGGCGGATGGCCGGTCAGGAGATCAATGGCGATCTCGGCGACGCGGGTGCCGGCCGAGCGAATCGACGAGCGGGTGGTCGACATCGGCGGCACCATGCGGTCGGCATTGAGGAAGGGGAAGACGTCGTCATGGGCGATGATCGAGACGTCCTTGCCGAGTTCGAGGCCGGCGGAGCGCAGGGCGCGGAAAGCGCCGAGGGCCAGCATCATCGAACCGACGACGATGGCGGTGGGCGGCGGCTGCTCGGCGAGGAAGCGCTGCGTCGCGCGGTAGCCGAACTCGTCGGTCATCGTGCCATTCGCCATCAGGCGCGGATCGGCCTCGATGCCGCGCGACCTGAGCGCCTCGCGATAGCCGCCCTCGCGATAGATCGCATAGGTGAAGCGCAACTCGCCGTTGATCAGGCCGATGCGCTCATGGCCGAGATCGAGAAGGTGGTTGGTGGCGTGGCGGAAGCCGCCCTCGTTGTCGATGTCGAGCCAGGCATGGGCCGCCGCCTTCTCGCCGGTTCGGCCGTGAATGACGAACGGAAAGCCGAGCTTGAGCAGGAGCGGAACCCGCGGATCGTCGACCATCGGGCTCGACAGGATGATCGCATCGACGCGGGTGCCGGCCGCCATGCGGCGGTAGCTCGCCATCTCGTCGTCGCCGGTGGTCGGCGACAGGACAATGTCGATCTCGTCCTCGACCAGGCGCTCGCCGATACCGGCGAGGAATTCGACGAAATGGGGATCGACGAGGAGATTGCGGTTGGTCGGCAGCACCGCGCCGATCGCCCCGGCGCGCCCGGTCGCGAGGCGTCGGGCGCTGGCGTTGGGGCGATAGTCGAACTGCCGGGCGACCTCCAGCACACGCTGCCGGGTCTTCTCGTTGACCTCGGGATAGCCGTTGAGGGCCCGGCTGACAGTGGTCGGCGACAGACCCAGCCTTTCGGCAAGGTCCTTGAGCTTGATCAATGCAAACTTCCTCCCGCCACTATTCAAAGCGCTTTCAAATCGGGACGCAAGGGCCTGGTCCTTCGGCACGGCCGGCGACGCTCGCCCTTCAAGGCTGGCTCGCGGCCGACGATCCGACCGGAAACCACAAGTATCCGGAACTGGCGGTTTGGCTCGATTATTCTCGTTTAACGCTCGACCGACCGCCCCACTGACGCGAATCGGCGGCTTGACTCAATCGGACCTTGTCGGCGATGATCATGGCCAAAGCGCTTTGAATTGGATTTGCGTTTCAGACGCCAGAGCGTTTTCGAGGGAGGAGCTTCGACGCGTGCCGCTTTCCGCCATTTCCGGCGGACGGACGTCCGTGTCCTGATCCTCCAGGTCAGAAGTCTTCAGGGAGGTTCACGCAATGAAGCTTCGTCTCACTCTCCTTACCTTTGCAGCAGGAATCGCGCTGACCGCCGGATCGGCGACGGCGCAGGATCTCAAATACCCGATCGGCGAGGACACGCGGTTCAACTGGAAGAGCTACGAGGACTTCGCCGCCAAATACGATTTGAGCGGCCAGACGCTTTCGATCTTCGGCCCGTGGCTCACGGGCGACAAGGACGGCTTCGAAGCGGTGCTCGCCTACTTCGCGGAGGCCACGGGCGCCACGATCGAGAATGCCGGCTCCGATTCCTTCGAGCAGCAGATCGTCATCGACACCCAGGCCGGAAGCCCGCCGAATATCGCGATCTTCCCGCAGCCGGGCCTCGCCGCCAACCTTGCGTCTAAGGGCGCACTGGTGCCGCTCGGCGAAGAGACCGAGAAGTGGATGGTGGACAACTATGCGGCCGGCCAGTCCTGGGTCGACCTCAGCACCTATCCCGATAAGGACGGCAACCGTGAGTTCTTCGCTTTCCCGTGGAAGGCCGACCTCAAGAGCCTCGTCTGGTACGTGCCGGAGAATTTCGAGGATGCCGGCTACGAAGTCCCGCAGACGATGGAAGACCTGAAGGCGCTCACGGAACAGATCGTCGCCGATGGCGGCACGCCGTGGTGCATCGGGCTCGGATCGGGCGGCGCCACTGGCTGGCCAGCGACCGACTGGGTCGAGGACCTGATGCTGCGCACGCAGCCGCCGGAAGTCTATGACGAGTGGGTTTCCAACGAGATTCCGTTCAACGATCCGCGCGTCGTTGCGGCGATCGACGAGTTCGGCTGGTTCGCCAAGAACGACGACTATGTCGATGGCGGCGCGGCAGCGGTCGCCTCGGCCGACTTCCGCGACAGCCCGAAGGGCCTCTTCTCGTCGCCGCCGAAGTGCTACATGCATCGTCAGGCGTCGTTCATCCCGGTCTTCTTCCCGGAGGGGACAGAACCCGGCACCGCCGACTTCTTCTACTTCCCCGCCTATGCGGAAAAGGATCTCGGCAAGCCGGTGCTCGGTGGCGGAACGCTGTTCGCCATCACCAAGGACTCGGAAGCCGCCAGGGCTTTCATCGAGTTCCTGAAGACGCCGATTTCGCATGAAGTCGCGATGGCGGACTGGAGCTTCCTGACCCCGCTCAAGGGGGTCAACACCGATGTCTTCCCGAGCGACACGCTGAAGGGGCAGAACGAGATCCTGCTGGGCGCGACGACGTTCCGCTTCGACGGATCGGACCTGATGCCGGGCGCGATCGGCGCCGGAACCTTCTGGACAGGCATGGTCAACTACGTCGGCGGCGAATCCGCCGAGGACGTGACGGCGGAAATCCAGAAGTCCTGGGACGCCATCAAGTAGGCGACCGACACCACATACCGGGCCGGCTGTCAGCCGGCCCGGATTTCCACAGCCAGGGGACGGGGTTGTGGCCGACGGTCGGAATTGACCGTAGGATCAAGAAAACGGTCGGCGGCGGTCCGGCCAGAGTTGGGGGGAACGGATGCAGCAACTGCTGGGCGCCCTCGTGGCAATCGTGCTGGGTGTTGGCGCGTGTGCCCTCTACTATTTCGCCGCAAACACCATTCTCGACCTCATCTTTCCGTTTCGCGATGCCAGCCCGCGCGCCGTCCGCAACCAGAAAATCTCCTCGGTCATCCGTCCGTGGCTGTTTCTCGGACCGGCGCTGCTCGTGCTTGGCGTCTACCTTGTCTACCCGGTCTTCGACTCGATTCGCCTGAGCTTCTATGACCGCAGCGGCGAGGAATTCGTCGGCCTGTCCAACTATGTCTGGGCGTTCGGCGACACCAGCTTCCGCAGTTCGATCTTCAACAACCTCCTGTGGCTGATCGTCGTGCCGGCGCTGAGCACAGGCTTCGGCCTGCTGATCGCCTATCTCACCGACCGCATCTGGTGGGGCAATATCGCCAAGAGCCTGATCTTCATGCCGATGGCGATCTCGTTCATCGGCGCCAGCGTGATCTGGAAATTCATCTATGACTACCGGAGCGAGGGATCGACGCAGATCGGCCTGCTTAACGCCATCGTCGAGGGACTCGGCTTCGCGCCGGAGGCGTGGATCACCATCCCCTTCTGGAACAACTTCTTCCTGATGATCATCCTGGTCTGGATCCAGACCGGCTTCGCCATGGTCATCCTCTCGGCGGCGCTGCGCGGCGTTCCCGACGAGACGATCGAGGCGGCGATCATCGACGGCGCCAGGGGCTGGCAGCTCTTCTTCTACATCATGATCCCGCAGATCTGGGGGACCATCGCCGTTGTGTGGACGACGATCACCATCCTCGTCCTCAAGGTCTTCGACATCGTGCTGGCGATGACCAACGGGCAATGGGACACGCAGGTGCTGGCCAACCTGATGTTCGACTGGATGTTCCGCGGCGGCGGCGACTTCGGCCGCGGCGCGACCATCGCCGTGGTCATCATGATCGCCGTCATCCCGATCATGATCTGGAACATCCGGCGCATGAACGCGGAGGAACGGTGAGATGAGCGGGATCGCCGGCCAGGGCCGCACGGGCAACGGTATTGTCCACATCGCCGTCCTGGTGATCGTCATCCTCTGGGTGATGCCGACCTTCGGGCTGCTGGTCAGCTCGCTGCGTGACAAGGATCTCCTGGCGGTGTCCGGCTGGTGGACGGCGCTGACCACCACCGAACGCAACGAAGTCGGCCGCGCCAACCCGCCCGCAGACCAGGTCGAGGAAGCGCCGGTCTACGTCATCTCCGGCAACCTGTTCGAGGCCGATGGCGGCGCGGAGGTGACGCGCTTCGGCATCTCGATCCAGGACCCGGAAGCGTTCGATGCCGGGACGACGGCGGACCTCAAGGACGGGGGAACCGTCACGATCAACCCGGACGGCTCCTACCGGCTGACGTCGCCCGAACCGTTCGAGGGGTCGCGGGGGCAACGGCTGTTCTATACCGCCGCCTTCCCACCCGAATTCACGCTGCAGAATTACGAGGAGGTGCTGAGTTCCGAGGGGATCGGCCAGTCCTTCATCAACTCGCTGACGGTGGCGGTTCCAGCGACGATCATCCCGATCCTGATCGCGGCCTTCGCCGCCTATGCGCTGGCCTGGATGAAATTCCCCGGTCGGGCCTTGCTGCTTTCGGTGGTTGTCGGGCTGCTGGTGGTGCCACTGCAGATGTCGCTGATACCGCTGCTCAAGCTCTACAACGACGTCGGCGAAATCTTTGGGGTGCCGGCCAAGACCTATGTCGGGATATGGCTGGCGCATACCGGCTTCGGCATGCCGCTCGCCATCTACCTGTTGCGCAACTACATCCGCGGCCTTCCCGGCGAGATCATGGAATCGGCGCGGATCGACGGGGCCAGCGACTTCGACATCTTCATGCGGATCGTGCTGCCGCTGTCGATGCCGGCGCTGGCCGCCTTCGCGATCTTCCAGTTCCTGTGGGTGTGGAACGACCTGCTGGTGGCGATGGTCTTCCTGTCCAACAGCTCCGACCAATTGGTGCTGACCGGGCGGCTGAGGGAACTGCTTGGCTCGCGTGGCGGTAACTGGGAAATCCTCACCGCCTCCGCCTTCGTTTCAATCCTCGTTCCGGTCGCTGTGTTCTTCTCGCTGCAGCGGTTCCTCGTCCGCGGGCTGCTCGCGGGCTCCGTCAAAGGGTGATCAAGGTAGGACATCATGGCAGCCGTTGAACTCATCGATCTCAAGAAGTCCTTTGGCGCGGTCGACGTCATCAAGGGCGTCGATCTCGACATCCAGCAAGGCGAATTCATCGTCTTCGTCGGCCCGTCGGGATGCGGCAAGTCCACGCTTCTGCGATTGATCGCCGGACTCGAGGAGATCACCAGCGGCACGCTGAAGATCGCCGACAACGTGGTCAACGACGTGCCGCCGTCGAAGCGCGGCATAGCCATGGTGTTCCAGTCCTACGCGCTCTATCCGCACATGAGCGTCTTCAACAACATGGCCTTCGGCATGAAGCTGGCCCGGGCCAGCAGCGACGAGATCCAGAAGCGGGTCAGCGCGGCGGCCGAGATGCTGCAGCTCACCCCTCTCCTCACCCGCCTGCCGCGCCAGCTCTCCGGCGGCCAGCGTCAGCGCGTCGCGATCGGCCGCGCCATCGTCCGCGATCCGCAGGTCTTCCTGTTCGACGAGCCGCTGTCGAACCTCGACGCGGCGCTGCGCGTCGCCACCCGCATCGAGATTTCCAAGCTCAACGAGCGGATGGTCGACACGACGATGATCTACGTCACCCACGACCAGGTCGAGGCGATGACGCTCGCCGACCGCATCGTCGTGCTCAACGCCGGGCTGGTCGAGCAGGTCGGTACGCCGATGGAGCTTTATCTCCACCCCGACAACCTGTTCGTCGCCCAGTTCATCGGCTCGCCAGCGATGAATGTCGTGCCCTGCGTCATCGAAGCGGGCGGCGAGTCATCGGTGGTGCGGGCGGAGGGCGGCAACCCGGTCACCACCGACGTGGCGGTACCCGGCAGCGCCAAGGGCAGCAAGGGCATGGTCGGCGTCCGGCCGGAGGACCTCAAGCTTGCCAATGGCGGCGAGACGATCTTCACCGGCACGGTCGAGATCGTCGAGAAGCTCGGCGAAGTGACGCTGATCTACGTCAAGGTCGGCAATTACGAGGAGCCGGTGCTGGCCAAGCTGGTCGGGATCGTCGACGTCAATCGTGGCGAAACGGTCGAGCTTGCGGCGCTGGCCAAGGACCTCCACGTCTTCGACGACAAGGGCAAGGCCTACAAGCGCAAGCGGACATGAGCGCCGGCAGAGCGGTTTCCGTCTGATTAGGCGCCGCCGGCTGGATTCTTTTTCTCCCAGGGCCGGAGAGATTGGAACCGCCGGCTTCGTTCGCCCGCCCCCTATTCACTAAATCTCTTCACGAGGAGAAACGCCTCCCCGGCCTACCGTCCGGGCCGGGCGCTTCCGTCGTGGAGACCTGAATGCCCGAGAGCCAGCGCAAACTTGGTGTTTTTCCCGCCTTTCACAAAGTCGAGGGCCGCCGCGTCGTGGTCGTCGGCGGCGGGGAAGAAGCCGCCGCCAAGGTCCGGCTCCTGTCCGAGACCAAGGCCGAGATCGTCGTCTTCGCCGCAGCGCTCGACAAGCAGACTGGGGTCGACCTGATCGCCGCCCATGCCGACTGGCAGGCGCGCCTGCCGACCGTCGAGGACCTCGACGGCGCGGCACTGGTTTTCGCGGCGACGGGAGCCCAGGAAACCGACTGCGCGATCCGGGCTCTGGCCCATCAGGCTGGCGTGCCGATCAACGTCGTCGACCGGCCGGAGCTCTGCGACTTCTATACGCCCGCTCTCGTCAACCGCGCACCGCTGGCGGTGGCGATCGGCAGCGAGGGCGTGGCGCCGGTGCTTTCCCGCCACGTCCGGGCGCGGATCGAGGGATTGCTGGCGCCGGCCTTCGGCGACCTTGCCGGGCTCGCCGACAAGCTGCGCGAAACCGTCACCCGGTCGCTTGCCACCGTCACCGACCGTCGACGCTTCTGGGCGCGCTTCTTCTCCGGCAGCGTGGCGCAGAACGTCTTCGCCGGCCGCATGGACGAAGCCGAGGGCGAGGCGCGGCGAATGCTTGAGATCGCACCGAACCTTTCGGGCCACGTGTCGCTGGTCGGCGCGGGACCGGGGGCGGAGGACCTCCTGACTCTGCGTGCCCAGCGCGCCCTGCAGGAAGCGGACGTCATCCTCCATGACCGGCTGGTGCCGGAGGCGATCGTTGCCCAGGGCCGCCGCGACGCGCGGCGCATCTATGTCGGCAAGGCCAAGGGCAACCATTCGCTGTCGCAGGACGAGATCAACGCGCTGCTCGTCCATGAAGCGAAGAAGGGCAACCGGGTCGTGCGCCTGAAGTCCGGCGATCCGCTGATCTTCGGCCGCGCCGGCGAGGAAATGGCGGCGCTGCGGGCTGCAAACGTTTCCTTCGACGTCGTGCCCGGTATCACCGCGGCTTTCGCGGCAGCGGCGGAAGCCGAGATTCCGCTGACGCTGCGCGACCAAGAGGCGGGGAGCGCCGACGGCGCGACAGGGAAACGGAGAGGCGCCTCGTCGCTGGTCTTCGCCACCGGCCATGACGCCGACGGCGATACGCTGCCCGGCTGGGCGGGACTGGCGCTGACCGGCGCGACGGTCGCGGTCTACATGGGCCGTTCGGTCGCCGCCCGGGTCGCGGCACGGCTGATCGAATCCGGGATCGCGGCCTCGACACCGGTCGCGGTCGTCGAGAACGCTTCGCGCGCCGACCGCCGGGCCTATGCCGGGCGGCTCGACGAACTGGCGGGCATCGCGGCGCGGCCGGACATGACCGGGCCGGTCCTCTTCATCATCGGCGAGGTCGTTGCCGAAGGCGCGATCGCCGCCGCGCCGGCGCCGCTTTCGGCACTGGCCGCCTAGAGTTTCGGGAGAACGCGCATGTTCAAGGCAGCGACATCCGGCCCCGCCAAGGTGGTCACCGCCAACCGGCTGGACAACGGGCTGGTGGTCTTCCTTGACCCGCAAGGCGGGTGGACGCTCGACATTGCCGAGGCTCGGATTTTGGACGACGACGAGATCGACGCGGCGCTGGCCTATGGCAAGGAGCAGGACGACGCGCGGATCATCGTCGATTCCTACGCAATCGACGTGCAGGTAACCGACGGCCTCGCGGTGCCGGTGCGGCTGCGCGAAAAGATCCGCGCCGAGCGCGGGCCGACCATCGTCTACGGCGAGGCGGAACGCACGAAGCTGACCGCCGCGGCGGACTAGACACGGGCCGCCGCGCGAACGCGACGGGGAACGGTAAGAGGCGAGGAGCGCCGCAAGGCGCGACAGGGAACGAAGAGAATGTACCGCTACGATGAGTTCGATCAGGAGTTCGTCACCGAGCGCGTCGCGCAGTTTCGCGGCCAGGTGGAGCGGCGTCTTTCGGGGGAATTGACCGAGGACCAGTTCAAGCCGCTCCGGCTGATGAACGGCGTCTACCTGCAGCTTCATGCCTACATGCTGCGGATCGCGGTGCCCTATGGGACGCTGAATGCCGAGCAGGTGCGGATGCTGGCCTTCATCGCCCGCAAATACGATCGCGGCTACGGCCATTTCACCACCCGGCAGAACCTGCAGTTCCACTGGCCGGCGCTGAAGGATGTGCCGGATATCCTCGAGCACCTGGCCAGCGTCGAGATGCACGCGATCCAGACCTCCGGCAACTGCATCCGCAACGTCACCGCCGACCAGTTTGCCGGCGCGGCCGCCGACGAGGCGGTCGATCCCCGGCCCTACGCGGAGATCCTGCGCCAATGGTCGTCGCTGCATCCGGAATTCGTCTTCCTGCCGCGCAAGTTCAAGATCGCGGTGACGGGGGCAGAACGCGACCGCGCCGCGATCCAGGTCCATGACATCGGCCTTCACGCCAAGCGCGACGAGAGCGGACGCATCGGCTTCGCCGTCTATGTCGGCGGCGGGCTCGGCCGGACGCCGATGATCGCCCACAAGATCCATGACTTCCTGCCGGAGGAGGACATCCTCTCCTACTGCGAGGCGATCCTGCGGGTCTACAATCTCTTCGGACGGCGCGACAACAAGTACAAGGCGCGGATCAAGATCCTCGTCCACGAGACCGGCGCGGAGGAAATCAAGCGCCAGGTCGACGCCGAGTGGGAGCGCATCCGCCACTCGGCGCTGGCGCTGCCGGATTCGGAAATCGAGCGCATCCAGGCCTATTTCGCGCTGCCGGCGGACCTGACGCCGCGGCCGGCGGAGAGCGTCGTGCTCAACCGCGCCCGGGTGACCAATGCCGGCCTGAACCAGTGGATCGACCAGAACGTCGTGCCGCACAAGATCAGCGGTCACGCCATCGCGACGATCTCGCTGAAGCCGATCGGTGGGACGCCCGGCGACGCGACGGCCGAGCAGATGGAACTGGTCGCCGACCTCGCCGAACGCTACAGCCACGGCGAGATCCGGGTCAGCCACGAGCAGAACCTGGTGCTGCCGCACCTGGCGCTGGACGACCTGCCGGCGGTGTATGAGGCGCTGGAGCGGGCCGGGCTCGGCACCGCCAATGCCGGGCTGGTGACCGACATCATCGCCTGCCCCGGCCTCGACTATTGCGCGCTGGCCAATGCCCGCTCGATCCCGATCGCCCAGCGGATCTCCGAACGCTTCGGAAGCCAGGCGCGGCAGAACGAGATCGGCGACCTGAAGATCAAGATCTCGGGCTGCATCAACGCCTGTGGCCATCACCATGTCGGCCACATCGGCATTCTCGGCGTCGAGAAGAAGGGCGAGGAATTCTACCAGCTGACGCTTGGCGGCTCCGGCGACGAGACGACCTCGATCGGCGAGATCATCGGCAAGGGCTTTTCCAGCGACGAGGTGATCGACGCCGTCGAGACCGTCGTCGACACCTACCTCGCCCATCGCGCCAACGCCGATGAAGATTTCCTCGCGGCCTACCGCCGCCTCGGTCAGGCGCCCTTCAAGGAAGCGCTCTATGGCGCGACATGACGCCATTGCCCTTGCGATTGATCCGGACAACGGGGTCCGGGCCGAAGCGGCTGCGCTGAACGCGCGCTACGGGGAGCTCGACGCCCATGCGGCGGTCGAGCTCGCCGTTGGCGAGCTGTTTCCCGGCAAGGTGGCGCTGGTCTCCAGCTTCGGCGCGGAATCCTCGGTGCTTCTCCATGTCGTCGCCGAGATCGACCGCACGGTTCCGGTGATCTTCCTCGATACCGGGCGACTGTTCGCCGAGACGCTGGAATACCGGACCAAGCTGGCCGAGGCGCTGAAGCTCGAGGACGTCCGCACGGTGACGCCGGACCGGGAGCGGCTGGCCGGCGACGACCCGCACCGGGCATTGTGGATGACCAATCCGGACCTTTGCTGCCACATCCGCAAGACCGAACCGCTGAAGCGGGCGGTCAAGGATTTCGACGCGTGGTTCACCGGCCGCAAGCGCTTCCAGAATTCGCAGCGCGCCGCGCTGCCGCTGTTCGAGGCGGAGGGATCGCGGATCAAGATCAACCCGCTGGCGGCATGGTCGGCCGAGGCACTGAAGGCCTATGCGACCAAGCACCAGTTGCCGGAACATCCGCTGGTCGCCAAGGGCTATCCATCGATCGGCTGCGTGCCCTGCACCAGCCGGGTGACCGGTGACGAGGACCAGCGCTCCGGCCGCTGGCGCGGGCTCGACAAGACCGAATGCGGCATCCACGAGCCGCTGTTCGAGACGGACGGCAGCGGGATTTGAGGACCGCTCGATGCTCCGGGCAATCGGAGGACGACAGTGGTGGGGGCAGAACGGACGTGCAAATGTTGGAACCGGCTTTGAACGAGACAGAACAAGACATGCCGCTTTGGAAGAACGGGGAATTCGTCGCCAATGACTGGCGGACCGTCGAGGACGAAGCGCCGATCCCGGACGGCGCGCCGACCTTCGTCAGCCTTGCGCGATGGCGGGCGGAGCGCGAGACGCTGAGCGCCCGTAACGCGCCGCTTGGCCTGCTGCTGGCGCCGGACAGCGACTGGCGCGACATCGTCGCCGACCTGCCGCACTTCGCCGCGATCGCCGTCAGCGTGCCGAAATTCGCCGACGGGCGGGCCTTCTCGATTGCCCGGCTCCTGCGCGACCGCGACGGCTATGCGGGCGAGATCCGCGCCGTCGGCGACTACTTCATCGACCAGGTACCGCTGATGACCCGCGTCGGCATCGACGCCTTCCAGACGGAAGATCCGATCCTGATCAAGGCGCTGGAGAACGGCGAATGGCCGGAGGTGACCAACTACCTCCAGCCGGCGCTGGGCCCGAAGGAAGTGCCGGCCGGAACGCGGCCCTGGGCGCGCAAGCGGGGCTGAGGATGTCTCTGCGGATGCCCGCCTAGAGCACCCCTGCCCCCATCTCCGCCGGCTGGGCGTTGGCGCGGAACATGCGGAACATCTCGCGGCCGAGGCCGAATTCGTTGCCGGAAAGATCGGCGACGGCGGCCTCGCGGGCGTTGAACTCCGCCTGATCGACAAAGACATGCAGACGGCCGCGCGGCGGGTCGACGCGGACGATGTCGCCGTCGTGGAGCTTGGCGATCGGGCCGCCATCGGCGGCTTCCGGCGTGACATGGATCGCCGCCGGCACCTTGCCGCTGGCGCCTGACATGCGGCCGTCGGTGAGCAGCGCCACCTTGTAGCCGCGGTCCTGCAGCACGCCGAGGGTCGGGGTCAGCTTGTGAAGCTCCGGCATGCCGTTGGCCTTGGGCCCCTGGAAGCGGATGACGGCGACGAAGTCGCGCTCGAGCTGGCCGGCGCGGAAGGCGTCGCTGAGCTCCTCCTGCGAATGGAAGATCAGCGCCGGCGCCTCGACAACCTGATGCTCCGGCTGGACCGCCGAAACCTTGATGACGGCGCGGCCGAGATTGCCATCGAGCAGGGCCAGGCCGCCCTCCGGCGAGAAGGGATCGGAGACCGGGCGCAGCACCGTCTCGTCGCCACTGGTGGTGCGGCCCTCGTTCCAGACGATGCCGCCATCCTCGCCAAGCGTCGGCGTCTTCAGATAACCGCTGAGGCCGCTGCCCCAGGCCGTGCGCACGTCCTCGTGCAGCAGGCCTTCGCCGAGCAGTTC
This sequence comes from Bauldia litoralis, assembly GCF_900104485.1. Classification (GTDB taxonomy): domain Bacteria; phylum Pseudomonadota; class Alphaproteobacteria; order Rhizobiales; family Kaistiaceae; genus Bauldia; species Bauldia litoralis. The sequence continues at coordinate 78,766 of NZ_FMXQ01000005.1, forward strand.
GCGCATCAGGTATTGCATGCCGCCGGCATTGTGGAAGTCGTTCACGTCGGCCTTGCCGTTCGGATAGACGCGGGCGAGCAGCGGCACGACCTCCGACAGATCGGCAAAGTCATCCCATGTCAGCCGGATGCCGGCGGCCTTGGCGGCGGCGACGAGATGGAGGGTGTGGTTGGTCGAGCCGCCGGTGGCATGAAGGCCGACGACGCCGTTGACGATGGCGCGTTCGTCGATGACGGCGCCGACCGGCGTGTATTCGTTGCCCTGGGCGGTGATCGCCAGGGCGCGGCTGGTGGCGGCGCGGGTCAGCGCATCGCGCAGCGGCGTGTCGGGATTGACGAAGCTGGCGCCCGGAATATGCAGGCCCATGATCTCCATCAGCATCTGGTTGGAGTTGGCGGTGCCGTAGAAGGTGCAGGTGCCCGGCGCGTGATAGGACTTCGCCTCGACGTCGAGGAGCTCATCCCAGGAGATCTTGCGCTCCGCATAGAGCTGGCGCGCCTTGGAGCGGGCCGGATTGGGCATGCCGGAGGGCATCGGCCCGGCCGGGATGAAGACCGCCGGCAGGTGGCCGAAGGTCAGCGCCGCGATCAAGAGGCCCGGGACGATCTTGTCGCAGATGCCGAGATAGACCGCCGCGTCGAACATGTCGTGCGACAGGCCGATGCCGGCCGCCATGGCAATGGTATCGCGGGAGAAGAGCGACAGCTCCATGCCGCCCTGGCCCTGGGTGACGCCGTCGCACATGGCCGGGACGCCGCCAGCGACCTCGGCGACGCCGCCGGCCGCGCGCGCCGCTTCCTTGATCAGGTCGGGATAGCGCTGGTAGGGCTGGTGGGCTGACAGCATGTCGTTATAGGCGGTGATGATGCCGATATTCGGCGCCGTCTCGCCACGCAGCGCCGCCTTGTCGCCCGGGCCGCAGGCGGCAAAGCCATGGGCGAGGTTCGAGCAGGACAGCTTGGTCCGGTTCGGCTTGCGCTCGCCGGCAATGGCTATCCTCTCGAGATACTGGCCGCGGCTGGATTCGCTCCGCCTGGCAATGCGTTCGGTCACTTCTCCGATTCGGGCGTGAAGCGTCATGTCATGGCCTCCTGGCGCGAGGCGACGGGATTTCGCAATCGCGGCTCGCTGGTAAAGATATGCTCGGCGCCACCGATCTCCATAGTCGGCAGTGCTGAATTTCGCGGCACCGATTTATGTTCTATTCTCGGCCGAACACACATCATCGGCATGGGGGTCCTGCTTGGCGAAGAAACCTGAAAGCGCCGCAGAGCACATGATCCGCTTCCTGGCGCTCGGCGTACCGACCGTTTCGCGGATCATGGCGGTGGCGCTGGTCGTCGCTGCGATCGGCATCGCCTTCTTCGGGGTCGGCAACTATCCGAGCGACGACGATCGCGCCATCGTCGCCCTGATGCTGGCGGTCTTCGCCCTCGTCGCGCTCGGCATCGGCTTCGCGACGCCGGCGATCATCCGGCGGCTCCTGCCCTGACCTACTCGGCCTCGTCGTGCCAGGTGTGGCCCTCGCGCTCGATCAACGCCACCGAGGCCGACGGCCCCCAGGTTCCAGCGGTATAGCCCTTGGGCCGCTCGCTCGAATGATCCCACGCCTCGGCGATCGGATCGATCCAGCGCCAGGCCGCCTCGACCTCGTCGCGACGCATGAACAGGGTCTGGTTGCCACGAATGACGTCGAGGATCAGCCGCTCATAGGCATCCGGGCTGCGCACCTTGAAGGCCTGGGCGAAGCTCATGTCGAGCGGCACGTAACGCAGCCGCATGCCGCCTGGGCCGGGATCCTTGATCATCAGCCACAGGCGGACGCCCTCGTCCGGCTGCAGGCGGATCACCAGCTTGTTCTGCTGCAGCGCGCCGGCGCCCTGGTCGAAGATCGAATGGGGAATCGGCCGGAAAGAGACGATGATCTCCGACATCCGCGCCGCCAGCCGCTTGCCGGTCCTGAGATAGAAGGGAACCCCGGCCCAGCGCCAGTTGCCGATCTCGGCCTTGATGGCGACGAAGGTCTCGGTCTTGGTATCCTGGTTCTCGACCTCGCTGGTATAGCCGGGCACGGAGCCGCCCGGCCCGGCACCGGCGCGGTACTGGCCGCGCACGGTGGTGGACGCGGCGTTGGTCTCGGTGATCGGGACAAGGCTGCGCAGGACCTTGAGCTTCTCGTCGCGAACCGAATCGGCGTCCATATGGGCCGGCGGCTCCATGGCGACGAGGCAGAGGAGCTGCAGGATGTGGTTCTGGACCATGTCGCGCAGCGCGCCGGAGGTATCGTAGTAGCCGCCACGGCCTTCGACACCGAGGGTCTCGGCGACGAGGATCTGGACATGCTCGATGCTGGCATTGTTCCACAGCGGCTCGAACAGCGTGTTGCCGAAGCGGAGCGCCATCAGGTTCTGGACGGTCTCCTTTCCGAGATAGTGGTCGATCCGGTAGATCTGGCTCTCGTCGAAGACCGAGCCGACCGCATCGTTGACCGCGCAGGCGGAGGCGAGGTCATGGCCGATCGGCTTCTCGATGATGACCCGGGTCTCCGGCGTGACCAGGCCTTCCTGGCCGAGGCGCTTGCAGATCGTGCCGAACAGTTCCGGCCCCACCGCGAGATAGAAGGCGCGGATGCGGTCCTTGCCCTCCTCCAGCACGGCGGCGAGCTGGTCCCAGCCGGCATCGCCCATGGCGTCGACGGTGACGAAATGGATCCGCTGGAGGAAGCTCTCGACCGCCTCGGGCTGCCGCTCGTCGGCCGGGACATGCTCCTCCAGCGCCTTGCGGGTGGCGGCGCGATACTCGTCGTCGCTCAGCGGGCGGCGCGAGATGCCGATGATCCGGCCGGTCGGCGGAATCTGGCCGTCGCTATGCCGCTGGAACAGGGCGGGCAAGAGCTTGCGATAGGCCAAATCGCCCGACCCGCCGAAGACGACGAGGTCAAACGGGTCCACGGCAATGATACGGCTGGTCATGGTCGAGATCGCTCCTCTGGCGTCTTTCCGGTTCCGGCGGTTGCGGTCTACACTGCCCTGCACAATTTTGGCAGGGGTCCTGCCGCTAAAAAACAAGGCAGGGTAGGCAAAGCGACATGGCAGATGTGGAATGTCTGGTGCCGGCAGGCGACTGGACCGGCGAAGGCGCGGTCTGGCATGCGGGCGAAAAGGCCCTTTATTGGGTCGATATCAGCCGTTTTCTGGTCCATCGCTACGATTCCGGGCAGAAATCCACCCGAACATGGTTCTTTGACCGCCCGCCGACCGCGCTGGCGCTGACCGACCGCCCCGACACGCTGCTGGTGGCGCTCGGCGGCAGCCTCATCCTGTGGCAGCCGGGCAATGACGCCCGGGCCGACCTTGCCCTTCCCGAGGACAATTGGCCGCGGGCGCGGCTGAATGACGGGCGGGCCGACCCGGCCGGCAACTTCTGGGCGGGCTCGATGCAGAACAATGTCGGCGCGACCGGCAAGGGCATGCCGATCGACGACGAGGCGGCCGGGCGGCTTTTTCGCATCGCCTCCGACGGCACCGTCACCGTCGTCAAGACCGGCATCGGCATCAGCAACACCTTCTGCTGGAGCCCGGACGGCACGCTCTTCTATACCGGCGACACGCTGGCCGGGACGATCTCGGCCTGGGACTATGACGCCACGACGGGGGCGATCGCCAACGAGCGGCCCTTCTTCGGCGGCTTCGAGCGGGGCGCGCCGGACGGCTCGGCCGTCGACAGCGCGGGCTACCTGTGGAACGCCCGCTACGGCGGGGGATGCATCGTCCGGGTCAGCCCGGCCGGTGATGTCGACCGCGTCATCGAGATGCCGGTCGACAATGTCACCACCTGCGCCTTCGGCGGGCCGGATCTGAAGACCCTCTACATCACCACGGCGACCGGCGGGTCGCGCGACGACCTGCGCTTCGCCGGCGGGCTGTTTGCCCTGCCGGTCGATGTCCCGGGACTCGATGAGAACCGGTTCCGAATCCGGAGCTGAAGCCGATCACCGCGGCCGGGCGGGGATCGTTCAGGCGACGTTCAGGTGGCCGCCACGAAGCTGCCGCCTTGCATTGCCAGCCTCGACACGGCTTCCGCGCTCTGGAAAAAGGGCGCGCCAGACAAACGGGTCCACTCATGACGCATCGCACCAGCCTTCTTGCCTCGCTCGCCGCCCTGACGATTGCCGCGACCGCCTCGCCGGCGCTCGCCGACAGCCGGATCTTCACCGCGCACAGCAACCAGGACGGGGTGACAATCGAGCAGGCCTTCCGCAATGGCGACGAGCTGGACATCGTCGGGCGCGGCGAAGACTCGACCCTCTTCCGCATCGACAGCCCGAGCACGCCGGTCGGCTGCGCCAACCGCATCGAGTTCGTTACCTCGACGGGCGAGCGCATCGACCTGGTGTCGGACATGTGTGAGCTCAACTGGGAAGTGACGGTCAAGGTCCAGCCGGCGAAGGTCGTCGAAACACCGACGGCGCCGGAAGTTCCGGCCGTGCCCGTGGTTCCCGAAGTTCCGGCCGCTCCCGGCGGCAGCGAGGAGATCGTCGCCCCGATCGACGGCGCATCGCTGTCCCAGGTGGTATCCGTGGCGGTCGACGATCCGGCGCTGACGATCATCGCGGTGCGGCTCGACGGCAAGCCGGTCAACATCATCGGCCGCAAGGGTGGCGCGGTGCAGTTCGAGATCACCGGGACCGACGAGGGGATCGCCTGCGACCGCGAGCTTGGCGTGATCTTCTCGAACGGCAAGCAGGTCACCCGACAGACCAATATCTGCCTCAACGACTGGTCGATCATGGTCGCCACCGGGGCCGAGACGCCGCCGGCCCCGCCGGTGGCCGCGTTGCCGCCATTGGCGCCGACGGAAGAGATGGTGTGGATCTTCTCGACCTTCGAGAACGGCGCCTCGCTCGGCCACGGCATTCCGGAGACCGACGCCAGCGATTTCGGCGCGGTGTGCACGCCGCGCTCGGGACGTATCCTGATCACCCTGCTCGACGCCGGTGTCCCCGGCCTGACGCCAGGCAGCCCGGTGCCGATCAGCATCTCCGGCGGTGGCTTCGCCCGCACCTATGCCGGCGTCGGCTCGCCCTTCGACGAACTGGCCGGAGCCTCCCTGCCGCAGGTCGAGGTATCGGCGAAGGACGAATTGTGGGACGCGATCGTCCGCGAGAAGGCGCTGAATGTCGCGGCCGGGCCCTCGCCCTTCGTGCTGTCGCTCCAGGGCAGCGCCGGACCGGCCCGCGAATTCCTTGCCATGTGCAGCGACGTGCCGGTGGCCGCGCCGCAGCCGCCGCGGCCGGGCCCTGCGGTCGGGCCGGGAATCGTCGCCAATTATTACTGCGCCGACGGATCGGCCTTTGCCGTGACCTATAACGGGCCGCAGCAGATCGCGACGCTTGCCCAGGCCGGCGCGCCGCCGCTGACCTTGCGCTGGGACCCGAACGGGCCTATCCCGCGCTACACCGCCGGTCCGGCCCGTCTCGTCCTGCGCGACGACAGCGAGGTACGCTGGAGCCGTTTCGGTGGGCCGGCTCTGTCGTGCCGGCAACGCTGACCGTTTCTGGAGAGACCACCCATGTTCTTCGCCGTCTTCGCCACCGACAAGCCGGGATCGCTCGAAACCCGCATGCAGAACCGGCCGGCGCATCGCGCCTATGGCGACCGCTACGACCTGCCGGCGCGCAAGATCATCGGCGTGCCGCTGACCGAGGATGACGGCGAGACGATGAATGGCTCGCTGCTGGTGCTGGAGGCGCCGAACCGGGCGGCGGTCGAGGCCTATCTCGCCGAGGACCCCTATGTGAAGGCCGGGCTGTTCGAGCGGACCAGCGTCGTCGCGGTCCATGGCAGCTTCGAGATGATCCGCGACCTGCTCCTCGAAGACGAGGAAGAGTAACGGCGGCGCCGGGAGACCCCGGCACCGCGCGTCCATGCCTGCCTAGATTGACGCGGCTCAGGCTACGAAGAGATCGCCGGCATCGAGGTTGGTGCCGGCCTTGAGCTGCGCGAACTGCACCTGCGCGGCACCGCCATTGCCGTCGGAATCGTAGTAGAGCTTGCCGGAATCCTTATCGTAGACGAAGCGCTGCGCCGCAGTTGTTGCGGACGGTCCTTCGTGGAACAGGGCAGCGTCGAGCTTTCCCTTCGAGCCGATGTCGTCGAAGACGGCGTTGTCGACCTTGATCTTCTCGCCCGCCTGCAACTTGGTGATCGTGCTCACGCCGGTTTCGGGACCCGACTTGAAGATATACTGGTCCTTGCCCTTGCCGCCGTTGAGGATGTTGTCACCCTCGCCGCCGTCGAGCTTGTCATTGCCCTTGCGGCCTTTCAGAGTATCGTTGCCGTCGTAACCGCGAAGCGTGTCGTTCTTCTGCGATCCCTTGATCAGATCATCGCCGGAGAAGATGGACTGAAGCGCTTCGTCGACGCTGGTGAAGGTCATCGCCTCGGCGATGGTCAGGCTCAATCCCGTGATCTTGTAGACAAGATCGCCCTTGAGATAGGCGTCCAGCGCCTCAATCGTTCCAGTCGTCGGGACCTTCAGTCCGAACGCCTCGACATATTTGAACCCGCTGCCCGAAACGTCGACCTTGATCTTGCCTTTGCTCGCCTCGAACCCATCGGGCTTTGTCTTGGATATTTCTTCCGGCGCCGTGATAACGGCGATGTCCTTCAGCGTTCCGGACTTGATCTTGCCCTTTGCAACAAACTTTACCATCGGATACCCCTCCCACATTGGTTAACAAAAGATAAATGACGGCTGCTGAAAAAACAAACCGGGTCGGCTGGCGCCGGCTGACGGCGAACTATTCAGCGCAAGCAGTTCAGCTGAATGAAAGCCGCCGTGGGGACTGAGAAAGGCGGCGCGCGGGGGGACAATTGGTTTACGACAGCGCCCCGGATCACCAGCGGCCGGTCAGGCTGACCCCGACGATGTCGAGGTCGTTCTTCATCGTTGCCTTCAGCGTGCCCTGGAGATCGGCGACATCAATCGTCGCGTCGGAGAACCAGACGTGGCCGTAGGAGGCCGAGAGCGTCATGCCACTGTCGAACCGATGCGTCAGCCCGAGTCCGAGGATGGTGCGATCGCCGTCGGGGCTCACCGTGTTGGCAGCGCCCGAGGCGACCGCGTTCTCGAAACCGAGACCGACACTCAGACTTGTCCGGTCGGTGGCCTGGTAGCGACCGCCGGCCGAGACGAACCAGGTGTCCTTCCATTCCTGGGCGCGGACGACATCGGGGAAGACCTCGTCGAAGCGGATATGGAAGCCGTCGAAGACGCTCCAGTCGCTCCACTGGACCTCGCCGAGCAGGGTCAGGCGGTCGGTCAGGTCCTGCTCCAGGCCGGCGCTGACGACGGCGGGCGTGCTGAGGTCGAAATTGACCGGGATCGCCAGGCCCGAGGTTCCTATCCCGACCGCGCCGCGAATACCGTGCGCGACCTCCGACCGGTAGCCAAGCCCGACCCGGGTGCCGGGCAGCGGGTCCCAGGTCAGGCCGGCGGTCCAGCCGAGGGCGACGTCGCTGCCGGTGAGAAACCCGCGATCGGTGGTGAAGGGGACGACCTCCATGCGCTGGTTGTCGACGTCCATGCCCTGGATATTGAGGCCGAAGGCGAAGGCGAAGCGGTCGCCGACCCGGTGGGCGATGGTCGGCGTCAGGCTCCAGGTGACCATCGAGGTCTGGAGGAGCTGGAACTCGCCCGCCCAGTGCGGCCGGCTTTCGATCTTCACCGCGAAGGGGGCGCTGAAGCCCATGGCGATGGTGGTCCTGTCGCTGACCTGATGGGAGACATAGATCGCCGGCGCGACAGCGTCGGCGGCCAGGCTGCCCGAATCGCCAAGGGACATCAGATCGGCCCCGGACGGCGCCGTTGCCTCGCTGGCGTGGATCGAGACGTCGGGGAAGAACATCCGGCCGTCGACGGTGACGACCGTCCCGGTGAGGTCGGCGATCGTCGCCGGGTTGTAGAACATGGAGGAGGCGTCGCGGCCGGCGGCCGACGCGCCGGCAAAGGCGCTGCCCATCGCCGCGGTGGACTGCTCGCGGACGAAAAATCCGCCGGCCCCGGCCGGAGAAACCCCGGCCGCAAGCCCCATGGCCGCCGCAGCCGCCATCCAGCCACAGACGCGATGCATCCAACTCCCCCCTAGTCCCGAAGGGAGCGTAGACGCTGGCCACGGCTCCGGTCAAAGGCTTTGGATTCGCCCAACCCCACACGAGGCCGGCGTTATCCTCGCAGAGATCGTCCTGGCGTTTTCGGAGCCCCTTTCGGGCAATTGCAAGCAGCCCCCCAATTAGGCGGTAGCGCGAGCGCGCCGGGCGGATTACAAGCGCGACCATGACCGACATTGTCAGGCCAGTACCGGCCGCGCGGGGAGCGTGGGCCATGGAAGCGCGCGCGATGGTGGCGCTCGCCTGGCCGTTGGTGCTGACCAACGTGGCGCAGGTGGCGCTCGGCTTCACCGACGTGATCATGATGGGCTGGCTCGGGCCGGAGGCGCTGGCCGCCGGGGCGCTGGCCACCAACCTCAATTTCGCCTTCCTGATCTTCGGCATCGGGCTGGTCACCGCGACCGCGCCGCTGATCGCCATCGAGCTCGGTCGCAACCGGCATTCGGTGCGCGACGTGCGGCGCAGCGTCCGCCAGGGGCTGTGGGCGGCGATCACCATCTCGATCCCCTTCTGGTTCGTGCTGTGGCACGGCGAGGCGATCATGCTGGCGCTCGGCCAGGAGCCGGCGCTGGCGGCCGAGGGCGGGCGCTACCTGCGCACCCTGCAATGGGGGCTGCTGCCCTTCCTCGGCTATGTCGTGCTGCGCAACTTCGTCTCGGCGCTGGAGCGACCGCAGGCGGCGATGTGGGTCGGCGGGCTGGCGGTGATCCTCAACGCGATGGTGGTCTATGCGCTGATGTTCGGCGCCTTCGGCCTGCCGGCGCTCGGGCTGACCGGGGCCGGGATCGGCACGACGATCGCCAATCTCTTCCTGTTTTTCGGGCTCGTCTTCGTCGTCTCGGTCGACCGGCGCTTCAAGCGCTTCCAGCTCTTCGGGCGTTTCTGGCGGCCGGATTGGGCGCGGTTCCGGGTGCTGTGGCAGCTCGGGCTGCCGATCGCCTTCACGCTGGCCTTCGAGGTGACGATCTTCAACGCCTCGGCCTTCCTGATGGGGCTGATCGGCGCCGACTCGCTGGCCGCCCATGCCATCGCCATCCAGCTCCCGTCTGTGGCCTTCATGGTGCCACTCGGCCTCGGCATGGCGGCGACGGTGCGGGTTGGCCGGGCCTATGGCCGCGGCGACCGCGAGGGCATCCGCCGCGCCGGCTGGACCGCCTTCGCGCTGGCAATGAGCTTCGCCTGCGTGACGGCGGCGGCGATGCTGTTCGCCGGGCGGCCGCTGGTCGGCATCTTCCTCGATCTCGGCGATCCGGCCAGCCAGACGGTGATCGGCCTTGCCGTGACCTTCCTGATCTATGCCGGGCTATTCCAGTTCTTCGACGTGGGCCAGGCGATCGGCACCGGTATGCTGCGCGGGCTCGGCGATACCCGGGTGCCGATGATCTATGCGGCGATCGGCTACTGGGGCATCGGCATGCCGCTCGGCATCCTGCTTGGTTTCTGGACGCCGCTGGCCGGCGCCGGCATCTGGATCGGCCTGGCGACTGGCCTTGGCGTGGTGGCGATCCCCCTGATGATCCGCTGGATTAGGCGAGATGGGCTGGGCCTGACGACGCAGCCGCCGCCGGACGCGAAGCTGACCGCTCCATAAAAAAGAGCCGTCCGGCATTCGCCGGACGGCTCGAAACCGAAACCGGCCGCCTGTTTACGGGAAGGCGGTCTTCTGGAATTCCGTGCGTTCCACCTTGTTGACGATCGGCGGGATGGTCCGGACATAGGCGACCACCGCGTCGAGGTCCTCCGGCGTCATGTTGGCGAAGAACGGGAACGGCATCGGCGGCGAGAGATGCGTGCCATCCGGCCGGACACCCTGGGTGATCGCCTTCTTGATGTCTTCGTCGCTCCACTTGCCGAGGCCGGTCTCGGGATCTGAGGTGATGTTCGGCGTCGACACCACCGCTCCCGGCGCGAGCTGGATCATGAAGCCACCGGCGCCGAGGGCGTTCGCGAAATCGGGAACACCGTTGGCGTCCGGGCCGGTGTGGCACTCGAAACAATGGGACAGGGCGTTGACGATATAGCCGCCATAGGCCACCTGGTCGCTCGGATCCGGCGCCGGCTCGCCCTTGGCGGGGGGCATAGGCTGCTGCGGAAATCCGTAAGTCGATTCCGGCACCTCGTTATGAACCCCCTTGACGGTGCGCAGGTAGGCGACGATCGCCTTCACATCGTCGTCCGACATCATGTTGTAGCTGGGTACGGGCATCGGCGGGAAGATGATGTCCCCTTCCGGCGTCGTCCCCTCGCGAATTGCCGTGATGATCTCTTCGTCGGTCCAGGTACCGATCCCGGTCTCCGCGTCCTGCGTGATGTTGGCCGCGTAAGCGTCGATGCCCGTGTCGACGATCCGGAAACCTCCGGCGAACTCCTTGCCGGGAACGGGTGACATGTCCTCGGCGCGGGTATCGTGGCAATTGCCGCAAGCCACCGGGCCGTTCATCAGATACTCACCGCGCTTGACCAGCGCGTCATCGTCCTGCGCAGTTCCCGGCAACGACGACGCGACCAGCAGGGTCGTTGCGGCAATGAAGGCCTGATAAGATGACTTACTCCGTGACATGGGTGCCTCCCAATCATCAGTGGAGCAATTTTCTACCATTCAGAACTGTTCCAAGGAAGCGACGTTCGATCGGTGACGGGCGCCCGATACACAATCCTTGCGTGTGTCAGGCGACTTCGACGTAGCCCATCATTCCGGTCTCCTGGTGCTCGATGACGTGGCAATGGAACATCCATTTGCCGGGGTTGTCGGCGACGAAGGCGACCTCCACCGTCTCCTCCGGCATGAGCAGCACCGTATCGGCATGATGGACCGGAATGTCGCGCTTGTTGGAACTCAAGACCTTGAAGCTGTGCCCGTGGATATGGATCGGATGCATGATCTGGCTGGCATTCTCCAGCGTCAGGACATAGGAGCGGCCCAGTCGCAACACGGCCAGCGGCGGCGGGATGACGGCATGATCCCGCCCCGGCCACTCGACGCCGTTGATCGTCCAGAACGCGTCCGTCGAAAGGCAGAGCGAGCCGAGGAGCATTCGTTCGACCGGATCGTCGGTCACCGGCAGCGCCGTGCCCTTGCCGGCAGCGAAGGAGAATGTCAGGCGTTCGGCCGAGGCGAGGTCCGGCTCGGCGATCCGACCGGCTCGTAGCGGCCGGGGGTCGAAGGCCTGCGCGCTCCCCGCCGGCCCCGCGCCGACCAGGCGGGCCAGCGGTACGACCGGATCGACGCGGCGGTCGACTAACCGGGCGACGCCGCCTTCGCGGGGGGAACGTATCACCAGGTCGAGGCGGCTTGCCGGGGCCAGCAGCCAAGACGTGAGCGCGAAGGGCGGCACCGCGATACCGTCTATCGCGATGACGGCCGCATCGGCATCCTCGATCGCGATCTCCATGACGCGGGTGCGATCGCTGTCGATCAGGCGCAGGCGGCAATCGGCGGAGGCCGGAAGCCTGATTTCCGTATCCGTGCCGCCGTTGGCGCTGCGCAGGTTGCCATAGGTGCCGGCCTTGCTAGCACCGCGCGTCGTGCTGAAGCTTCGGAACGTCCCGTTGTCGAGATCAATCGGCCAGTCGCACAGCAGAACCGTCTCGTCGGCCGCGTAGGGCTCGGTCGTGTCACCGTCGACGATCAGGATTCCGACGAGGCCCCGCCCCAGTTGCTCGGCGGTGTTGCAGTGGGTGTGGAAGAAGAAGGTGCCGGTATCCGGTGGCACGAAGCTGTAGCGGAAACGCTGGCCCGGCTCGACCGGCGGCTGGACGAGATAGGGCACACCGTCCTGGTCGTTAGGCAGGCGGATGCCATGCCAGTGGATCGAGGTGTGCTCGGTCTCGCCTGGCAGACTATTCTCAAGCAAGACGTCGAGCCGATCGCCGAGCGACAGGCGGGCGACAGGCGGCCAGGCGCCGTCGGAGAACGTCCACATCGGCATCCGGTGACCGGCGAAACAGGGTAGTGCCGTTGGCCGCTCCGCTGCCGTGAAGTCGAGCCGCACCACGCTGCCCGCCGATGGATCGGCGGGGGCAGGCAGCGGACTGCCCATGGCCGTGCCGCGGGCGACACCAGCGACCGCGGCGCCCGAGGCGAGGCAGGCGGTTCCGGCGAGGAAATGGCGGCGCGTGAGCATGGGCGTGAGCAACCCCGGAGTCGAACAGCAGCCTGGACACTGAGCGAGGACGGAGACTGCTGCCTCCCGCGGCCAAATTCAAGCCGGCCGGCTCAATCCAGCGTCCGCCGATAGCGCAACAGAGCGATGCCGGCGACCACCCCCCAGAAGACAAAGAGCGGCCAGATGTTGTTGGCGACTTCCGGCAGGCCGCCGCCCTTCAGCATGACGCCGCGCACCACCCGCAGATAGTGGGTGAGCGGCAATCCCTGGCCGAGGACCTGCGCCCAGTCCGGCATGCCGCGGAAGGGGAACATGAAGCCGGAAAGGAGGATCGACGGCAGGAAGAAGAAGAAGGTCATCTGCATCGCCTGCATCTGGTTGCGGGCGATGGTCGAGAAAGTATAGCCGAGCGTCACATTCGCGGAGATGAACAGCAGCGTGACGGCGAGCAAGAGCCACATCGGCCCCTTCATCGGCACGGCGAAAAGCACCGCCGCGGCCAGCAGGATCACCGCCACCTGGACGAAGCCAAAGCCGATATAGGGGACGATCTTGCCGATCATGATCTCGTAGGGCCGGGCCGGCATCGCCATCAGGTTCTCGATCGTGCCGCGCTCGACCTCGCGGGTCAGCGCCAGCGCGGTCATCAGGATCGTCGTCATCGTCAGGATGGTGCCGAGCAGGCCGGGGACGATGTTGTAGGCGGTGATGCCTTCCGGATTGTAGAGGCGGTGGACGACGACATCGACCGGCAGGGTGCCGGGGGCGAGGAAGGCGAGCGACCCGGTGGTCTGGACCGCCAGCGCCTTGCCGACGATCTCGTCGAGCTGGCCCAGGGCATTGGCGGTGGCAGCGGGGTCGGTGGCGTCGGCCTCGACCAGCAATTGCGGGCGCTCGCCGCGGACCAGCTTGCGCTGGAAGTCGACGGGGATCGTGACGATGTAGTTGATGTCGCCGCGCGCCAGCTTCTCCCGCGCCGCCGCCTCGCCGGTCGCCTGCGGATCGACCTCGAAATAGTCGGAGAGCTGCATGCCGGTGACGATGGCGCGGCCGGCCGGGCCGTTGTCGGCGACGATGACGGCGGTCGGCAGGCGCTTCGGGTCGGTGTTGATGGCGTAGCCGAAGAGCACGAGCTGGAGGATCGGCACGCCGATGATCATGGCGAAGGTCAGCCGGTCGCGGCGCATCTGGATGGTCTCCTTGACCATCACCGCCATGATGCGGGTCCAGGAGAACGCGCGGAGCTTCTTTCGGCCGGTCGAGGCCGGGAGCGCGGTCATGACGCAAGTGCCGGGGGTTCGCGGGCTTCGCCAGCCGGGTGTGCGTCCTTCGAGGCTCGGGCCTTGCCCTCGCACCTCAGGATGGCGAGGGGGGTGCTTGGGGGAGCGACGACCACCGATATCCGGGCATCATGAAACCACCCACCTCGCCATCCTGAGGTGCTCCGCGCAGCGGAGCCTCGAAGGACGCAGCGGCTTGTGCCCCGGGGGGGCGCTCCCTCCACCACCCTTCGGGCGGCCCACCTCCCCCGTGAACGGGGGAGGACAAGCCATGACCTCGACACTGCGACGCTCCCCCGCGCGCGGGCGCGGCGCGATCGGGGAGGAACCGGTGCGAAGCGATGGTGGCGAGGGCGCTCCCCTTGCCTCACCGGCCTCACGCCCTCGCCTCCGGCTCGCTGCCATCGAAATTGTCGGCGGTCTGGCCCATCAGGCGGATGAAGACGTCCTCGAGGCTGGTGGCGTCGGGCTCGGCGGTGGCGCCGGTGCCGGCGATCGCTTCGTTGACGGCGCGTTCGAGCAACTGCTGGTCGGTGCCGACGACATGCAGGTCGTTGCCGAAGGAGGCGACCTGCTCGATGCCGGGACGATCGCGCAGGCGGCGGGCAAGCGTCGCGGTGCCCCCTCCCCTGACGACGAAGGTATGCAGGCCGGAGGCGGCGATGACTTCCGGCACCGTGCCGCGGGCTACGACGCGGCCATAGGCGATGTAGACGATGCGATGGCAGCGCTCGGCCTCGTCCATGTAGTGGGTCGAAACCAGCACAGTCAGGCCGCTGTCGGCGAGGTCGTGGATCTCGTCCCAGAACTCGCGCCGCGCCTTGGGGTCGACGCCGGCGGTCGGCTCGTCGAGAAGCAGGAGTTGCGGCTTGTGCATGACGCAGGCGGCGAGCGCCAGCCGCTGCTTCCAGCCGCCGGACAGTGTGCCGGCGAGCTGGTGCTGGCGGTTGGTCAGGCCGAGCTGCGCCAGCGTCCGGTCGACATGCCCGGCGCGCGGCGTCAGGTCGTAGAGCCGGGCGACGAAGTCGAGATTCTCCCGGATCGTCAGGTCCTCGTAGAAGGAGAAGCGCTGGGTCATGTAACCGACCTCCAGCTTGATACGGTCGGCCTCGCTGGTGATGTCGTAGCCGAGGCAGGTGCCGCTGCCGGCATCGGGCTTCAGCAGCCCGCAGATCATCCGGATGGTGGTGGTCTTGCCGGAGCCGTTGGGGCCGAGGAAGCCGACGATCTCGCCCCGCGCGACGGTCATGTCGACCTGATCGACGACCGTCTTGCCGCTGAAGACCTTGGTCAGGCCCTCGATGTCGATGATCGCCGCGCCGGTCACGACCCGGCTCCGGGCACGAGCGCGACATCGACGGGCTGGCCGACCTTGAGGAGCGCGGCCTCGCCCAGCGGCCTGGCATCGACCCGGAAGACCAGCTTGTCGCGGTTGTCCTTGGAGTAGATGACCGGCGGCGTGAACTCGGCCTCGGTGGCGATGAAGGTGATCTCGGCGGTGAGACCGTCCTCGCAGTTGTCGCAGGCGACGGCGACGGTTTCGCCGAGCTCTACCCCGGCCAGCATCGGTTCGGGCAGGAAAAAGCGGATCTTCTTGTTGGCCTCGGGCAACAGCGAGACGACCGGCTGGCCGGCGGCAACCCGCTCCCCGGGCTCGAAGAAGGTTTCCTCGACGAACCCATCGGCCGGCGCCAGCAGGGTCCGGCGGTCGAGGGCGATATGAGCCTGGGACAAGGCCGAGTCGAGGACGGCCACGTTGCGCTCGGCCGCGTCGATCTCCTCGGCGCGGGCCGGCAGCCGGGCAACGTCGAGCTGGCGTTCGATGGCCTGGAGCTTGGCCAGCGCGGTGTCACGCCGGGCCGTGGCATCGTCGACGGCGGTATTGGAGACGACCCCTTTCTCCCGAAGCTGAACCTGGCGGGCATGATCCTCGTCGGCGAGCTTGAAGGCAGTTTGCGCCTCGCGGAGTTCCGCCTCGATGACGCTGATCTCCTCCGGCCGCTTGCCGGAGAGCAGGTTGGCGAGTTGCGCCCTGGCCTGGGCGAGGCGTGCTTCAGCGCCGGCGATCGCCTCCTCCTCGTCGGACGAATCGAGACGGGCCAGCACGTCGCCCTCGGCGATCATCGCACCCGCCGTCGCCGGGCGCTCGACGACCCGGCCGGGGGTCTCGGGCGAGACGTAGACATAGGTGCCTTCGACATAGCCCTGGAGGGACTCGTCGTTCGACCCGAAGCAGCCGGCCAGCAGCCCCGCGGCGCAAAGGACAACCGGCCGGGTCCTCATGGCGTCGCCTCACTGTCGAGGATCGCCGCGACCTGGCGCAAGACCTGTCGCTTGATGTCGGCGCGCTGCGTCTCGCCGACCGCCGACCACTCCATGCGGCGCAGGACCAGCGCCTGCGCGACCCGAAAGACGAGGATCTGGCCCATCATGGTGAAGACCAGGAGTTTGATCGCCTCGTCTTCTTCGTTGCGGCCAAGGATCGTCGCGACCAGCCGGGCGCAAAGCGCGTGGGCGCCGCCCATGAAACCGTAGATGACGTCGAAGGCGCCGGTCGGCTGCAATTGCTCCCGGACGATGAAGCGGGCCCAAAGCTCCGCCTCGTCGTCGCCAAGGATCACGTCGACATAGGTCGCGAGCATCGTGAGCAACATGGCGCGGGCGGCTTCGGGGGTGGCCGCGGCCTCGGGGGCGGCGGCGGCGGCCATTGCCGGTCCGACGAGACTGCCTGTGCGCTCGACGATGTATTCGGCGACCGCGTTGTGCAGCTCTTCCTTGCCACCGAAGTGGTAGACGATGGCAGCGAGATTGGCATCGGCCTCGCGCGCGATCTGGCGGGTGGTCGCGCCCTCGTATCCCTCGCGCCCGAAGACATCGAGGGCGGCGGCGATGAGGCGGGCGCGGGTCTCGGCACCGCGATCGCGGCGGGCGCGGCGATAGTGACGCGACCCTGTTGCGGTCTGTTCCAGCGGTTCTCCGGCTTCGCGACCGCCCGGCGACGTTTTTTCCACTGACGATGTCATCCCTGTCGAATCCTTTGATCGTATTTCACTCACACGAATGATTATTGAAGTCAATCGTTTGATTTAATATCGCCTGATGGTGTGAAGCGGTGTGTCCCGTGCAATGAGCCTGCCAGCACGAGACGGGATTGGCCAAGGTGCAGAAGGTTGTCCCAGGTCGTGGCTGATCGGCGCGGGACGCGCGGCTAGGTGCAGCGGGATGATCCAGGTGTGACGGGCGGGCTTGTGGCGTGGCCGTGCCGCCCCCGCTGGACCGGATCCGGAGTGGCTGGCCCTTCCGGGCCAGACCTGCGGTCGCCAGATCGGTCGCAATATGCCGACACGAACTGGCAGGCTCCGGACCTCCGGGACGACGAGAACCGGGATCGATCTAGAGCCGGTCGCGGAGGGCGTACCACGACATGCCGGCGACCAGCGCCGGGTAGCGGAGGAGCCGGCCGCCGGGGAATGGCGGACAGGGCAGCGCGGCGAAGGCGTCGAAGCGCGAGGCGTCGCCGGCGATGGCATCGGCGATCAGCTTGCCGGCGAAGGGCGCCAGCGCCACCCCCTGCCCCGAATAGCCGGCCGCGACATACACGCCCGGCCGAAGCCGCCGGACGAACGGAAGCCGGCGCATGGTGATCGCCAGCCGTCCACCCCAGGCGTAGTCGACGCGCGTGCCCTTGAGTTGCGGATAAATGGTGAGCAGGTGGCGGGTGACGAAGGCGGCAATATCGGTCCGTTCGCTGCGCGCATAGGACTCGCCGCCGCCGAAAATCAGTCGGCCGTCGGCTGTCGGTCGGAAGTAGTAGACGACGAAGCGGGTATCGGAGACCGCAGCACCTCCGGGGATCAGGCCGCCCGGCCGGCCGGCGCCGATCGGCGCGGTCGCCAGGATGTAATTGTCGATCGGCATGACCCGGGCGTCGGTCTCGTCGTCGATGCCCTCGATGTAGCCGTTGCCGGCGAGGATCACCGTGTCGGCGGTGACTCGGCCCTTGTCGGTTTCCACCATCCAGCGGCCGGACTTCGCAACCCGGGTGGCGCGGGTGCCCTCGAAGATGCGGGCGCCGGCTTTCGCGGCGGCACGGGCGAGGCCGCGGGCGAATTTCAGCGGATCGAGATGGCCGGCGCCGTTGTCGAGGCGGCCGCCGAAGTAGCGGTCGGTGCCGATGGCGGCGGAGACCGCCTCGCGATCGAGCCACTCGACGGCCTCGTAGCCGTAGTCGCGGCGCAGCGTCTCGACATAGGCGCGTTCCTCGGCGACGAGACGCGGCTTGTGCACCGCCTCGATCAGGCCAAGCCGCCAGTCGCAGTCGATGCGGTGGCGGGCGATCAGGCCAAGGGTCAGCGCCTTGGCCTCCTCGCCGAGACGCCACAGGCGGCGAGCATCGTCCGGGCTGAACTGCGCCGCCAGCCAGTCCTGGTCGCGGCGCTGGCCGGAATGCATCTGGCCGCCGTTGCGACCGGAAGCGCCCCAGCCGACGCTGTTGGCCTCGACGACCACCGCATCGACGCCGCGCTCGGCCAGATGAAGGGCGGCCGACAGGCCGGTATAGCCGCCGCCGATAATGGCGACGTCGGCACTGACCGGCTCGGCCAGCGTCGGATAGACCGGCACCGGATCGGCCGAGGCGGCGTACAAGGATGGCGCGTCGGGCAGCCTCATGGGGATCGCGCCTGCCGGCTATGCAGTCTCACGTCTTGCGCGGCTCCGGGGGATACGGCGTGCCGTCACGGTGGGTGTAGCCCTGGCCGGTGACGGCGACGAGGTCGAGGCCAGGATAATACGCCTTGCCCTCGGTCATCCGGGTGCCGACCTCGAGCAGGACGACATCGGCCTGCGAGCGGTTCTGGAAGCAATGGCCGACCTCATCGCCTGCCTTGAACCCGGCGGCGTCGCCGGCCTGCAGGATTTCCTCGCCGTCGTCGGTCACAAGCGTGACCTCGCCTTCGAGAACGTAGATGAGTTCGTCCTCGTCGGTGTGCCAGTGGCGCTGGCTCGACCAGGCGCCCGGCGGCAGACGGCAGAGATTGACGCCGAACTGGGTGAGGCCCGCGGCGTCGCCAAGTTTGATCTTTCGACGCTTGCGGCACGGCGCGTCATAGGGCGGCGGGTAGACCGTTCCGTCCGACTTCGGGGCCGCTTCCACATCGATCTTCTTCGCCATGCGGCACCTCCTTTCCGGCAAGCGCCGATCAGACGTTCAACAGCAGGTATTCGCGCTCCCACGGGCTGATGACCTGCATGAAGGTCTCGAATTCCGAATGCTTGATCGCCCGGTAGGTGCCGACGAAGGCCTTGCCGAAGATATCGACCAGTTCCTCGCATTCCTCGAACAGCGCCAACGCCTCGAGCAGGCCGCGGGGGAGATCGATCTCGTCGACATTGGCGCCGCCGCTGACCGGTTCCGACGAGGAGACGTTGCCAACCATGCCGAGGTAGCCGCAGGCAAGCGAGGCGGCGATCGCGAGATAGGGATTGGCATCCGAGGACGGGATCCGGTTCTCGACGCGCCGGGCGGCGGGTGACGAGTTCGGTACGCGCAGGCCCACGGTGCGGTTGTCGTAGCCCCACTCGGTGTTGACCGGCGCTGAGACCCCGCGCTGGAGGCGGCGATAGGAATTGACGTAAGGAGCGAGGATCGACGTCACCGCCGGCAGGTATTTCTGCGAGCCGCCGATGAAGGAGAAGAAGGCTGGCGTCGGCTCGCCATCGGCGTCAGAGAAGATGTTCGTACCGGTCTCGATGTTGTTGATCGACTGATGGATGTGCATCGCCGACCCCGGCTCGCCGGACATCGGCTTGGCCATGAAGGTGGCGTACATGTCATGTCGCAGCGCGGCTTCGCGGATAGTGCGCTTGAACTGGAAAACCTGATCGGCCAGCCCCAGCGGATCGCCGTGGCGCAGGTTGATCTCCATCTGCGCGGCGCCCTCCTCGTGGATCAGCGTATCGATCTCGAGACCCTGCTTCTCCGAGAAATCGTAGATATCGTCGAAGAGGTCGTCGAACTCGTTGATCGCGGCGATGGAATAGGACTGGCGGGCGGTCTCGGGCCGGCCGGAACGGCCGGTCGGCGGCGCCAGCGGGTAATCCGGATCCTTGTTGGGGCGCACCAGATAGAACTCGATCTCGGGCGCGACGATGGGTCGCCAGCCGCGCTTCTCGTAAAGCTCGATCACGCGGCGCAGGACCTGGCGCGGAGCGATATCGACCGGCGTCCCGTCGGCGTAGCGGGCATCGTGGATCAGCTGGGCCGTCGGATCCTCCTCCCACGGCACCACCGCCAGCGTGCTGAGGTCCGGGTCCAGCAGGACGTCGCGGTCGGCTTCGTCATTCTGGAAGAGGTCATCGTCGTGCGGCCAGTCACCCGAGATGGTCTGGGTGAAGATCGATACCGGCATCGACATCACCGGCCCGGCAAGAAACTTGCTGACCGGCATCATCTTGCCGCGGGCAACGCCAGCCTGATCGGGGACGACGCATTCGATATCCTCGATGCGGCGGGCGGCAAGCCATTCGCGAGCCTCTTCGAGCGAGGCGACGCCGCTGGCGCGCTCGGGCGTTTGTTCTTCCGTCTCTTGGTTGGGCAAGAATCACCTGTTCAGCGGACGCCGGTTACGCAGATCGCGTGGCCCGTCCCCACGGGTATCCGCGAGCGTGGGAAGGAAGACCTGATTTTGCTCGCTATTTGCGCGCCGGGCAACAGAGCTTGAGCAACAGCCCTAGTTGTCGCCAATCCTGTTTGACTCTAACGTGATCGCGCGACCGCACAGGATGGAGATCGGACCTGATCATGTTTGCCCCCCTTAGCCGTTACCCGCTCGCCGCGGCGGTCCTCGCCGCCTCGATCGCCGGTGCCCTCGCCGAAGACAAGGTAGTCAATGTCTATAACTGGTCGGATTATGTCGACGAAGAGGTGCTCGCCGCCTTCACGGCCGAAACCGGCATCGAAGTCGTCTACGACGTCTATGACAACAACGAGATCGTCGAAACCAAGCTACTGGCCGGCGGATCCGGCTACGACGTGGTCGTCCCGTCGGCGCCCAACGTCGCGCGGTTGATCCAGGCGGGCGCGCTGCAGAAGCTCGACAAGTCCAAGATTCCCAACCTGGTCCACGCATGGGAGGCGATCACCGCCCGCCTGTCCGGCTACGATCCGGGCAACGAGTATGCCGTCGACTATATGTGGGGCACCACCGGCTTCGGATACAACGTCGCCAAGATCGCCGAGCGCATGCCGGACGCGCCCGTCGATTCCTGGGCGATGATCTTCGATCCCGAAGTCGTCTCGAAATTCGCCGATTGCGGCGTCTATCTCCTCGACACGCCTGAGGAATTGATCCCCGCCGCCCTCAACTATCTGCACCTCAACCCGGATTCCAAGGAAACGGCCGAGATCGAGGAAGCCGCGAAGCTGCTGAAGACCATCCGGCCGTATATCGAGAAATTCGACTCCTCCGAATACATCAACGCCCTGGCCAATGGCGACATCTGCCTGGCGGTCGGCTATTCCGGCGATGTGCTGCAGGCGGCGGACCGCGCGGCGGAAGCAGGAGCGGGCGTCGAGATCCAGTATGTGATCCCGACCGAAGGCGCCGCGATGTGGTTCGATTCCTTCATCATTCCCTCCGACGCGCCGCATCCGGACGCGGCCCATGCCTTCATCGACTTCATGATGCGCCCGGAATCGGCGGCAGCGAATTCCAACTACGTCTATTACGCCAACGGGAATCTCGAATCCCAGTCGCTGCTCTATGAGGACGTCATCGGCGACCCCGCGATCTATCCCGGCCAACAGACGATCGACGTGCTCTATACGACCACCAGCCACCCGCCGCGTGTCCAGCGGATCGTGACCCGCGCCTGGACCAACGTGAAGAGCGGCAGTTGATGGAGCGGAGGCCGGCCGAGCGCCGGTCTTCACTTTAGGGATCGGGGGGGCGATGGCGGCTAAGGCAGTTGGTCCGGTCAAACGGTCGTTCGCGCCGTGGAGAGACCCGGCATCGGCTCCGTTTATTGAATTTCGCAATGTTACCAAACGCTTCGGCGATTTTGTCGCCGTCGATGACCTTACCCTGACGATCTACGAGCGCGAATTCTTCGCGCTGCTCGGGCCGTCCGGCTGCGGCAAGACGACATTGATGCGGATGGTCGCCGGCTTCGACGAGCCGACCGTCGGCGAAGTCCTGCTCGACGGCCAGAACCTCGCCGGCGTACCGCCCTACCGGCGGCCGACCAACATGATGTTCCAATCTTACGCCCTGTTTCCCCACATGACGGTCGAGGCCAATATCGCCTTCGGCCTCAAGCAGGACCGGATGCCCAAGGCCGACATCGCGACGCGGGTCGAGGAGATGCTGGCGCTGGTCAAGCTGACGCCGTTCGCCAAGCGCAAGCCGCACCAGCTTTCCGGCGGCCAGAAACAGCGGGTGGCGCTTGCCCGGTCGCTGGCGCGCAAGCCCAAGGTCCTGCTCCTCGATGAACCGCTCGGCGCGCTGGACAAGAAGCTGCGCGAGGATACGCAATTCGAGCTGGTCGATCTTCAGCAGAAGCTCGGCCTCACCTTCCTGATCGTGACGCACGACCAGGAGGAGGCGATGACGGTCGCCGACCGTGTCGCGGTGATGGACCAGGGGCGGATCATCCAGGTGGCGACGCCGGCCGAGGTCTACGAGCAGCCGAATTCGCGCTACGTCGCCGACTTCATCGGCGACATCAACCTGCTCGAGGGGCGGATCACCGTCTGCAACGACGGGTTCATCCGGCTCGATTGCGGCGTCGGCGGCGGCACGGTGGAGGTCGACCAGACGATGGATGCGACACCTGGCGAAAATGGCTGGTTCGCCATTCGCCCCGAAAAGATGACGCTGTCGCTCGACCCGCCGGAGAACCCGACCGTCAACTGCATCGCCGGCGACGTCTGGGACATCGGCTATCTCGGCGACGTTTCGATCTACCATGTCCGGCTGGCCGGCGGCGCCACGGTCAAGGCAACGGTCACCAACCGCACGCGGCTGGTCGAGCGGCCGATCAGCTGGGACGACAAGGTCTGGCTGACCTGGCCGCGCGACGCCGGCATCGTGTTGACGCGGTAGACGGACGATGAGCGCCACCGACCGATCGGCACCGCCAACACCGGGAAACAGGCCGAACCCGGCTCGCTGGCTGGTCGTCGCCGTCCCCTATCTCTGGCTCTTCCTGCTCTTCCTCGTTCCCTTCGTCATCGTCATCAAGATCTCGCTGTCGCTGACGGCAATCGCCCAACCGCCCTACACGCCGGTCTTCGATCTTGCCGGCGGCATCGGCGGCCTGATCGACGGCATCAGTGAGTTCACCGTCGAGAACTACCTGTGGCTGACCGAGGACGCGCTCTATGCGCGGGCCTACCTGTCGAGCCTGACGATCGCGCTGGTATCGACGGCGCTGGTACTGCTGGTCGGCTATCCGATCGCCTATGGCATGGCCCGGGCGCCGAAGGGGCTGCAGCCGACCCTCTTGATGCTGATCATCCTGCCGTTCTGGACCTCCTTCCTGATCCGCGTCTATGCGTGGATCGGCATCCTCAAGAAGGAAGGCCTGCTCAACCAGCTGCTGCTGTGGATCGGGGTCATCAGCGAGCCGCTGACCATCCTCAACACCAATACCGCCGTCTATATCGGGATCGTCTATTCGTACCTGCCGTTCATGGTGCTGCCGCTCTATGCGGCGCTGGAGCGCATGGACCGGACGCTGCTGGAGGCGGCGGCCGATCTCGGATGTCCGCCGATCCGCGCCTTCTGGAAGATCACCTTCCCGCTGTCGCTGCCGGGCGTCATCGCCGGATGCTTCCTGGTCTTCATCCCGGTGACCGGCGAGTTCGTCATCCCGGACCTGCTCGGCGGCTCCGATACGCTGATGATCGGCAAGACGCTGTGGGCGGAGTTCTTCGCCAACCGCGACTGGCCGCTCGCCTCGGCGGTCGCTGTGGTGCTGCTCGTCATCCTGGTCGTGCCGATCGTGCTCTTCCAGAATCACGAGATGAAGCGCGCCGAGCGGGAGGCGTGAGATGAACAGCCGCACCTCCTGGTTCAACGTCACCTCGGTCACGCTGGGGCTCGCGTTTCTCTACCTGCCGATCCTGCTCTTGATCATCTATTCCTTCAACGAGTCGCGGCTGGTGACGGTGTGGGCGGGCTTCTCGACGAAGTGGTATGTCGAGCTTTTTTCCAACAAGGGCCTTCTCGACGCCGCCTGGGTGACGCTCCGCGTCGCCTTCTTCTCGGCCACTGTCGCGACCGTGCTGGGGACGCTGGCGGCGATCACCCTGGTCCGCTTCGGACGCTTCTACGGGCGGACGTTGTTCTCCGGCATGATCTACGCGCCGCTGGTGATGCCCGACGTGATCATCGGCCTGTCGCTTTTGTTGCTCTTCGTCTCAGTCGATTTTGGCCGAGGCTTCTGGACGATCGTTCTGGCCCACATCACCTGTTCGATGTGTTTCGTCGCCGTCGTCGTGCAGTCGCGGCTCGTGGCCTTTGACCGCAGCCTCGAGGAGGCGGCGCTCGATCTCGGTTGCCCGCCAGTCAAGACCTTCTTCCAGATCACCCTGCCGCTGATCGCCCCGGCGGTGATCGCCGGCTGGATGCTGGCCTTCACCCTGTCGCTCGACGACCTCGTCATCGCCAGCTTCACCACGGGCCCGGGCGCCACGACACTGCCAATGAAGATCTACAGCCAGGTACGGCTGGGCGTGACACCTGAAATCAACGCGGTCAGCACGATCATGATCGGGCTGGTGTCGATCGGCGTCATCACCGCGTCGCTGATGACCAAGAGACGGCAAGCGTCGCGCATCCGCGCCGAACGCCAGGCCGCGGCAAACCGCTAGCCGTCGCCGGGAACCACAGGCTCGTCGGCTGGCGTCATGTCGCGCTCGACCGGCGGGCCGAGATCCGGCGCCACGCTCCAGTCATCCCAGGTGCCGCCAATGCGGAACGGAACGTCCGATGCGGCGCCGCCATTTTCCGGGTCGACCAGCGTCAGCGTGCCACGCGCCTCGATGGTCGGATCCAGGAGCCCTGCCCGGCCCGTGAGCCGGAGGGAATAATCGTCGCCATCGGCGTGGAGGTCATCCGTGGCGACCACCCCATCGCCGAAGGCCAGGGTTGCGCCGGCAGCGACAAAGGCGGTCGAGCCGGTGAAAGCGAATTCGCCAGGGGCCCGGACCGCCTCCGGCAGCGCTGCGAGGTCGATGCCCTTCAGGACCCCGTTGTCGATGGCCACCCTGGCGGTACCGGCAAGCGTCTCGAAGACATCGCCCCAGGTCTCGCCGCGCGCCTTCGCGTCGACGGTGGCGGTGCCAACCCCGGTCAGCGCGTCGATATCGGCAAGCTGGCCAAGCATCTCGGCAACCAGCACATCCTGGACCCGGACCTGTCCGGTGGCGGTCAATGCGTCGCCATCCATGACCAGCGCCAGCCGGCCGTCGGCCGTGCCTTCCTCAAGTTCGGCCTCACCGACATTGATGACGAGTTCGCCATTCTTGAGCGTTACCGTCGCGCCTGTGCGGCCGATCTCGGCATTTCCGGCGATCAGTTGCGATGTCGACAGGCGAAGATCGACGGCGCCGACCGCGTCGAGCGGCAGCCGCGCCGGCACCAGTTGCCATGCGCCGGCCGACGTCAGCCCCGCATGGGCGGCTTCGACATAGGGTGAGAGATCCAGCGAGTCGAAGGCAAGCGTTCCGGAGACGCCAAAGGCGTCCTCCCCGACGGCGACGCTGAGCGCCCCTTCGGCGGCATTGCCGTCGAGTTCGAAGGTCGCGTCGGCGATCGACACCGAATGGCCAATCCAGTTGATGCGGCCGTCGATGGCGCCCGCGCCAAGAATAGCGCCAGTGCCCATCGGGTTGCCCAGCCACTCGACTACCCGGCGCACAGACGGTGTCGTCAGCTTGATGTCACCCTCGAGTTGCGTGCCATCCAGTTGCAGAGCGCTGCCGGCAAAGGACAGGCGCAGCGGCGTCGCCGAGAAGCCGAAGCGCAGCGCCGAGCTGCCACCGGCCAGCAAATCGAGCGGCGCATCGACGCTGCCATTGAACTCGACGGGCTCGCCCCGCCAGATGAAGGACCCGTCGCCGGCCGCCATCTGAGAGGTGCGTGTCCAGTCGAAACTCGCGACGACCTTGTTCAGCTCTTCCTTCCGGCCGGTACGGCGGTCGGTGTAGCTGATGATGCCGTCGCGGATCGCCATGCGCCCGAGCCGTACGTCAGCGAGGGGCGACGGCGGATCGACCTCGTCGGTCACACCTTCCTTGTCGCCCTTCGACATCTGGCTGCCGATGACGCCCTCGGCCATGATCCAGTTGCCCCGGCCATCGGCATCGGTGCGCAGGTTGATGCGCGGATTGCTGAGGCGGAAGCGGGCGAATTCGAGCCGGCCGAGAAACAGCGGCAGGATCTCGAGCTTGGCCGTCATCGTCTCGACCGCGATGAAAGGCTCGTCGCCCATGCCCTCGGGATTTGACAGCTTCGCATCGTTGAGGCGAACGGTCAGATAGGGATAGAGGCTGATATGCGGTTCGCCGCGGAACGTGAACTCGCGGCCGGTCCAGTAGGCGATCTGGTCGACGATGCGCGACTTGACCACGGCCGGCGAAATGACCAGCGGCGCTGCGACGGCGAGCGCAACCAGCACCCCGACTACGGCCAGGGCACCAATCACAAACCGTCTTGCGGTTTTGGGTTCGCGTTTTCCCATCCGCCGGCTTCCTCTTGACTACCCCCGCACCGGATAGGAAGAAACCCCCGAGTCTGCAAGGAGTTTCTTGATTTCTGCCAGCGGCTTCCGGTCGCCTTGCGGCGGCGGGGCCGTTGCGGCAGCGTGGCATTATACAAAGGAGTCCCACGACTTGGGCGAACAGGACAACCGGCCGCTCTGGCAGCCCTCGCATACCGGGGACCTGCCGATCACGCGCTTTGCCCGCGAAGCCGAAACGCGCGCGGGCCGTGCGCTTGGCGACTACGATTCGCTTCACGGCTGGTCGGTCGAAGACCCTGCCGCCTTCTGGGACCTGCTCTGGGACGTCTGCGGCGTGATCGGCGACAAGGGCGATCGCGCGGCGATCGACCTCGACCGGATGCCGGGGGCGCGGTTTTTTCCCGACGCCCGGCTCAACTATGCGGAGAACATGCTTCGCCGTGGCGACGACGCCGATGCGCTCGTCTTTCGCGGCGAGGACCGGGTCGAGAGCCGGCTGAGTTGGCGGGACCTCAACGAACTGGTGTCGCGGCTACAACAGGCGCTCGCCGACTTCGGCGTCGAACCGGGCGACCGCGTCGCCGCGTTGATGCCGAACATGCCGGAAACCATCGCCGCGATGCTCGCCGTCGCCTCGATCGGCGCGGTCTGGTCGTCCGCCTCGCCCGATTTCGGACCGCGGGGGGCGCTCGACCGCTTCGGGCAGATCGCGCCCAAGGTGTTCATCGCCTGCGACGGCTACTATTACGCCGGCAAGACCATCGCGGTTGCGGACAAACTCAGGGAGATCGTCGCCGGCCTGCCGGACGGGATGGCGGTCATCGTCGTGCCTTATCTCGGGCGCGCCGACGAGGTCGCCGCGAGCCTGCCGAACGGCCGCAGCCTCGACGCGGCGCTGGCGAGCTACGAGGCCAGGCCGGTCACCTTCCGGCGGATGCCGTTTTCCCATCCGCTCTACATCCTCTTCTCCTCCGGGACGACCGGCGTACCGAAATGCATCGTCCATTCGGCCGGCGGCACGCTGCTGCAACACCTCAAGGAGCACCACCTGCAAAGCAGCGTCGTGCGCGACGAGCGGGTGTTCTACTTCACCACCTGCGGCTGGATGATGTGGAACTGGCTGGTGTCCGGCCTCGGCATGGGCGCCACCCTGCTGCTCTATGACGGCTCGCCCTTCCACCCTTCTCCCGAAGTGTTGTTCGACTATGCCGTCGCCGAGCGGATGAACGTCTTCGGCACCTCGGCCAAGTATATTGACGCAGTGAGGAAGTCGGGCCTGCGGCCGATCGAGCACTTCGACCTGTCGACGGTCAGGATGATGATGTCCACCGGCTCGCCGCTCGCGCCGGAGAGCTTCGACTTCGTCTACGAGGCGATCAAGCCGGACATCCACCTCGCATCGATCTCCGGCGGGACGGACATCGTGTCCTGCTTCGTCCTCGGCGTGCCGAACAAGCCGGTCTGGCGTGGCGAGATCCAGGGACCCGGCCTCGGCATGGCGATGGATGTCCTCGACGAGGACGGTACGCCAATGGCGTCCGGCAAGGGCGAACTGGTCTGCAAGCGGCCCTTCCCCTCGATGCCGATCGGCTTCTGGAACGATCCGGACGGCGTGCGCTACCGGGCGGCCTATTTCGAACGGTTCCCCAATATCTGGTGCCATGGCGATTTCGCCGAATGGACCAGGCACGGCGGCATCGTCATCCATGGCCGGTCGGACGCGACGCTGAACCCGGGCGGGGTGCGGATCGGCACCGCCGAGATCTATTCGCAGGTCGAGGCGATTCCCGAGGTCGTCGAAGCGCTGGCAATTGGCCAGGACTGGGAGGACGACGTCCGCATCGTGCTCTTCGTCAGGCTCAGTCCGGGCGCCACGCTCGACGACGGTCTGGTCGCCCGAATCAAGTCGGCAATCCGCAGCGGCGCCAGCCCACGCCATGTCCCCGCCCGCATCGTCGCGGTGGACGACATTCCGCGCACCAAGTCCGGCAAGATCGTCGAACTGGCGGTTCGCGAGGTTGTCCACGGCCGCCCGGTGAAGAACATGGAGGCGCTGGCCAATCCGGAAGCGCTTGCCCTCTTTCGGGACCGTAAAGAACTCGCCGATTGAGGTTTCGGCCTCCGCAACCCGCAATGACGGCGTTAATCTTAATACAGTGTATCTTATTAGAATGAAAACTCGGGTGTCGGGTAAATCTATTGTTCAGCTAATAACAATTGTCTTCTGTACTTTAACGACTCGTTAACTGGACCTGCTCGATTCTGTGCCGAATATACAGGCGGCTTTCGCGGCCCGGAGTAGCAGGCAATGTCCATTTTCCAACGATTTAACCGCGATGACGACGGAAACGTCGCCGTGGTCTTCGCGTTGGCTCTCATCCCACTGTTCGGCGCGGTCGGAGCGCTCGTCGACTATACAAGGGTTAGCGACGTTCGCGCCGAACTCGCATCGGCGACGGATGCCGGACTCCTCGCGGTCGGCAGCCAGCCTCCCATGTCGGACAAGGAAGCCTACTCGACCGTCAACTCCTGGATCGAGACCCATGTCCAGCCGGAGTATGACGGCACCTGGACGCTCGACTCCGTCGTCCAGGAGAAGGGTGGCCGGATCACCGCCACGGTATCCGGCGAGGTCCAGACGACCATCGCCAAGGTGCTCGGCGTCCAGACGATTCCGATCAGCATCACCTCCGAGGTGGTCAGCTCGATGGGCAAGGTCGAGGTCGCGCTGGTGCTCGATAACACCGGATCGATGGCCAGCAACAACAAGATCGGCAAGCTGAAGGACGCGGCGAACGCGCTGGTCGATACGCTGGCCGATGCGGTGGTCGATCCCAGCGATCTCAAGATCGGCCTCGTGCCCTTCTCGCAGACCGTCAATGTCGGGCCGGAATACAAGAATGCCGACTGGCTCGATATCAAGGGCGAGTCGGACTCGGCCAAGAGCCTGTTCCTCGGCCAGGAAGTGAATCGCATCAAGCTGTTCGAGGACCTGGGAGAGACCTGGGGCGGCTGTGTCGAGACCCGCGCCGATTACGAGGCGACCGATACGCTGCCGGTCAAGGGCAAGCCGAACACGCTCTACGTGCCCTTCTTCGCGCCCGACGAGCCCGGCTTCAAGGGCGAAGGCGATAACGGCAAGGGCGATCTCGACTACAATAACAGCTATCTCGACGACAAGCCGATCGAGGACGTCAAGGCCAGTCTCGAGGCGCTCAATCTGCCGAAGATCGATGACATCCTCAAGCTGCCCGACTTCCGGCTGCTGCAGGGTGAACTCACCAAGTATGTCGGCAAGCCGACCCTCTATACCGGCACCGCCGACACCTTCAGCTACGACTACGGTCCGAATTCCGGCTGTGAGATGGCGCCGATCCTGCGCCTGACCAAGAATCCGGACGAGGCCAAGACGGCCATCGGCAAGATGATCGCCAACGGCAACACCGACATCCCGATCGGTGCGACCTGGGGATGGAACGTGCTCTCGGACAGCGGTCCCTTCGGCGACGGCGTTGCCTACGGAACGCAGGACTGGACCAAGATCATGGTCCTGATGACCGACGGCAACAACGAGAACCACGTCGGCAACGAGGAGAACAAGTCCTACTATGCCGGCCCCGGCTATGTCTGGCAGGAGCGGCAGGGTGTCCCGGCCAGCAACACCAACAAGTCGGAACGGACCAAGGCGCGCGACAAGAAGCTCGTCGAGATCTGCACGGCGATGAAGGCGAAGGGGATCATCATCTACACGGTCCGGCTTCAGAGCGGGTCGAGCGAGATGCTCAAGAACTGCGCCACCTCGCCCGACTACTTCCACGACGTCGACAGCGTCTCGAAGCTGGTCGCCGCCTTCGAGGACATCGGCAGCTCGATCGAGAAGCTGCGCCTCGCCCGGTGACACCCCGGCTTTGTGAGCGAACAGAAGGGCTGCCCCGAGGGGCGGCCCTTCTCGATTCCGGGTGCTTGGCAGGTGATCGCTGTCGGGCCGGCGACCACGGGCGGCCTGGATCGCGGCGGGTCGGGTACGCGATGGGTCCCGCCGAACCTTGCGACATCTTGAGGAGCTTGTCCGCTCGTCCCCGCGAATGCAGGGATCCAGTCCTCAGGCCGGGTGCCAACGTTCAGTCGGCCACGCATCCGTTCCCGACGCCGCCTGGGTCCCCGCTTTCGCGGGGATGAGCGGCTTGGGGGGACCACGTCATGCCCGGGCTTGCGCCCTAGCATCCATGTCATTGTGTTTGCCGTTTGCCCGTCGGGTTGGATGGTGCCGCAGGGTCACGAGGCCGGGTCAAGCCCGGCCATGACGGTGCGCGGAACAGCGGGTGCCGGCTGTTGCCTCTGCTGACAAGCGTGCCCTGAAACGAAAAACGCGACGCCCATGGGCGCCGCGTTCTTTCTGTAAAATGCGGTCGGACGGCCGGGCCGTCCGATCGGTTGTCGATCAGTTCGTGGACGGGTCGGCCTGGAGCCACTGGAAGGGCTCGGCTTCGACGAAGTGTTCCGCGGCGTTGCCGGCGTAATATTTGCCACCGGCGATCGGCAGCTTCTTGGCCGGCGCGCCGGCCGACAGGTCGAGATCGGCCATCTCCACCCAGAAGGCGTTCGGGGTGGTGGCCGAGTCGAAGAGGTAGACCTTGTTCTTCTGGTCGGCCACCGTACGCCACAGGGTGGAGGCGATGTTGGGCGAGCCGGGCGTGGTGATGCCAAGCGGAACGCTGACCGAGCGCATCACGGAGACCACCTCGGCGGCCGCCTGGTTGGCGTAAGTGCCATCCGGAACGGCGGTGATGAAATTCTTGTCGATTTCGGTCGGGACCGCGCCGAGCAGGAACGAGGCGCGGGCGAAGCGGTCGGCCGCGCTGTTGGTGCCGGGCAGGAACTCCAGGCCACCAATCTTCTCCCAGTAGGAATTGAGGGCGAGCTGCTGGTCGTAGGTCGGCGAGTTGGTCATCACCTTGTACTGCTTGCCGTGATGGATCACGAGCTCGCCGTCGATATATTCCAGGATGGCGGAATCGCCGGAGGCGTCGGAGATCGACAGATGAAGCGTCGCGGCCGAGCCATTCGGCAGCTTCGGGGCGATGATACGGAACGGCTGCTTCTGCAGACCGTCGACTGCCTCGGCGACTGTGGCGTAGTTATCGAGCACATACTGCGCCCACAGGCCGATCGACATCGGCGGCTTGTCACCGACCTTGCCGTACTGCGCTTCGGCCAGATAGAGCATGTTGGCCACTAGGCCCTTCTCGTTCATGCCGTCGGCGCTTGCGATGTTGTAGGCCGAGGCGATGACACTGCCGTATTTGGAAACCCACTTGGGCGAGTCCGGCCCGGCCGCTCCGTCACGGGCCATGCCGGCCGGGAAAGCCCAGAGATCCGTCGCCATGTCCTGCATCCAGTCCATCGACCGGCCAGTCATGACGACATCCTCGGAACCGACATAGAGGGTGCGGGTGCACGCCTGTGCGATTGAGGGCAACACGGCCGCGCTGGTGAAAAGCGCCGCTGCGATCAGGTTCAAGGACTTCATACGGTTGAATTTCATGTACTTATTGCTCACGCTGGAATGACAGCCGATCCGCGGCTTCGTGGAGGTATCCCACCGTTTTATGCTTATGCGGACCTGATGTAGGAGCGGTTAACAGCGAATACCCGACTACTTCGCGGTTAATCACTGGCCAATTATTTGTAGGCAATCGTATTGATTGCTTTTTTCTGAGTTCCACTAAAATACATCTGACTTCCGTAACTTCTCACTCGGGTTCCACCCCGAGCGACTTTAAATAGAATTCGAACGAACCTTCGCGACAGTCCGGTCGTTCACCGATCGATTAACAAGGCCGGCCGAAGGTCGATCGCGATCATTGTGCGCCTGGCGCTCGCCGGTGGCTGCCCTAGCCGGCCAGCACGCGCGTCGTCGGGAAGGTGATGCGGACCAGGGTGCCCTGGGCGGGAACGCTGTCGATGGCGAAGGTGGCGCGGTTGGCTTCGACAAGGGCCTTTGTGAGCGGCAGGCCGAGGCCCGTCCCCTCGCCCATCCGGCCGGAAGTCGCGACCTGGCGGAACGGCTTCATCGCCGTGTCGATATCCTTGTCGCTCATGCCGATGCCGGTATCGCGGATGCGGACGACCACTTCGCCGCTCTCCTCGATCGCCGTAGCGACGATCACCTGACCGCCGGCCCGGGTGAACTTGATGGCATTGGACAAGAGGTTGAGCAGGATCTGGCGGAGCGAACGGAGGTCGGCGACGACATTCGGCAGGGTGGCCGACAGCGAGGTGCGGATGATGATCCGCTCGCGGTTCGCCTGCGGCTGCATCAGCGCGACGCACTCCTGAATGGTGGCGTTGACCGGCACCGACTCGAAGTTCAGGTCGAGCTTGCCGGCCTCGACCTTGGACAGGTCAAGGAGATCGTTGATCAGGCTCATCAGGTGCTCTCCGGACAGGTGGATGTCGCGGAGGTAGCTCTTGTAGCGATCGTTGCCGACCGGGCCGAAACGCTCGGCCATCATCACCTCGGAAAAGCCGATGATGGCGTTGAGCGGGGTGCGGATCTCATGGCTGATGCGGGCCAGGAAATCGGACTTCTGGGCATTGGCGGCCTCGGCCGCGTGGCGCGCGGCGACGAGTTCCTCCTCGACATTCTTCCAGTGGGTAATGTCCCGGAGGACGGCGCAATATTTGCCGGAGTCGGTCAGCCGGCCGATGGTCATGAACAGCGGGATCAACCCTCCCCGCGGCACCCGGCCGATGACCTCGCGGCCATCATTCAGGACGCTGGCGACGCCGTTGGAAGCAAGGCCGTCGAGGTAATCACGAGCCGGCTTGCGGCTCTCCTCGGCAAGCAAATCGGTGAAGGGCCGGCCCTTGAACTCGCCGGCCTCGACACCGAACAGGGCCTCGGCCGTGCGATTCATGCCGTCGACGCGGCTCTCGGAATCGATGACCACGACGCCGTCCGTCGCGGTGTCCAGCATCGCCTCGAGCTCGCGAATGCGCGGCTCGACCGAAACGAGGTCGGCCGGGGCTTCGGCCGGCGGCGCGTCGAGTGTTTCCTCGACAGGCGGCGGCGGGTTGGCGACCTCGACCAGGGACAGCATCAACGCGGTCGACCCTGCCCAATTGACGGCATGGAGCTTGGCGTCGACGGCAATATCGGAGCCGTCGCTGCGGGCGGCGCGGAGCGTGCCGGCCGCAAGCGGCCGGGTCGCCCAATCGCCGCCATCGGGGAAGATCGCCTCGGCGCCGCCGGCGGCCAGAAACGCATCGAGCGTGTCATAGCCGAGCAGGTCGAGCAGCATGCGATTGGCGAAAAGGGTCCGGGCATCGCGGTAGATGGCAATGCCGACCGGCAGCTTGTTGAGGAGCGGCGTCTCGACATCGGCGGCCGGCACGCGGACGCCCTTGCGCTTGCCGACGCCAGTGTCTCCCGCGGACTCGTTCTCCCTCTCGACGCCGAGCGCCTCGGCGATGCGGCGGAAGGCGTCCTGCTCAGATCCGGAAAGGCGCTTCGGCAGGATACGGGTCGGCGTCTTGGCCAGATGCACGACGTTGGAGGTCTCGACGGGCACCGGGTCCTTCGTCGCTTCAAGCGGAGGCGCGGCGGGTTCGTCGGCGGGCGTTTCGATGTCGGCATCGTCGCCCGGGTCTTCGGGGCCGGGTTCCGGCACCTCGATATAGCCGCGGCCGCCCTCGATCATCGCGCGGGCATATTCATCGAGATCGGCGCCCGGCGGCGGCAGGAAGGACGGCGGCGCCGCGGCCTTTTCGGTTGTCGGCGGCGCTTCGGGCACGGTCGGGGATTCGTATGTCTCGACAGGTTCCGGCGGTTCGGGCGACTCCGGCGGCGCGACGACGGTCGCGACCGGCGCGTCGTCCGTCACGGTCGGCTGCTCTTCCGGCGTCGGCGTCTCCGGTTCCGGCGCGGCCGGTTCGACGGCGGGCTCCGGCCGCTCGTCGGGGCGACGGTCGTCGAGACGAATGACGCCGAAGCCGCGATAGCCGCGAAAGACACCCTCGCGGGAGAAATCGGGGACGCCCGTCAGGTCGACGGCGACGCGCTCGGGCGCCTCGGCCAGCGGCCAATAGACGGTGTGCGAGAAACGGGCGAGCCCGGCCAGGGCCTCGGCGAGATGATGTTCGCCATCAAGCGAAAGCCGGCTTGCAAGGTCGCGCCAGGCTTCGCCGACGGAGGGAGCATTGGCCGCGCCGACGTCGGCTGCGAGGTCGCCCGAGACGAAGGCAATGGCGTGGTCGGCGTCGCTCTGCCACAGGAAGCGCCGGACCGGGGATGGCGCGGGCGGCGGCGCGGCCGGGGCGGCTTCCAGCGCGGCCGGCGCCTCGGCGACGGCCTCCGCGGGCTCCGGTTCAGACGCCGCCGCCAGTTCCGGCGCCTCGGCGACCTCGGTCGCGGCCGGTTCGTCGAGCGGGATCGCGAGCGGCGGTTCCGGCTGCGTCGCCGCGGCGCGGGCTTCCTCCGGACCAACGATCAGCAGGAAGAGCCTCTCGTCGCCCACCGCAACCCGGGCCACACCAGCCGGGCGATCGGCTGCGGAGACCGCGATCGCGGTGCGCACGACACGCCGGTCTCCTTCGGCGGCCTCGTCGACCAGCGCGTCGATCGCGCCCGAGGCCGACGCGAGAGCGTCGAAGCCGCCCGATGCACCGAGGACGCGGGCATCGCGATCAAGGATGGCGACGAGACAATTGTCGGAGGCGATCGCGTCGGCGAGGCGTTCGGCGCGGGTCGACAATGACTCTCGGTTCGCCGCGATCGAACCAACCGCCAGCACACCGCGGGCGCCACCGCCGAGATCGAGCCGGCGGCAGGCGGACGGCGACGCAGACTGGCGGACCCCGAAATTGAACCGCAGGATTTCGAGCCGCGGCTGGTCGAGCGGCAGGGTCTTGGCGAGGCGAGCAAGGCCGCGGGTGGTGGGGCTCGACGGCGAAAAGCGGCGGTCAAGCAGCGCGCCCATCCCGGCCTCGCCGAAGAAGGCGACCCCGGCGGCATTCGCCCACAGGATACCCGTCCCGTCGCCGCGAAAGACGAATGCGGGGCGAGGATCGAGCAGGACCGCGCCCACCGCCGGATCGGCAGCGAGGTCGAGATAGGCATGCGTCTTGCCGTTCATGCGGCGTCCGCCCCGTGGTCAGTGGCCGCCCGCCGCGCCAACCGTCCTTAGTGCTTAATCAACTGTTAATACAGTGGGGATCGGGAACGGTCCACGCAATCGGGCCAATTTGCGCCAGTTGGATTCGTCCTTGGTTAATCCCGCAGTTTGGCGTTGGCCGGCCGAAGGCATATCTTTCGCCGGTAGGCTGGAAACCGCAACAAGGAACAAGCCGTCATGCCGCGCACACCCTTCGATATCCCCGACCAAATTCGGGAGATGACCGACAAGAGCGTGAACCAGGCGAAAAAAGCCCTGGAACAGTATCTCGATGCGACCCAACAGGCCGTCTCAAAGGCCGAAGGCTCGACCCGATCGGCCCAGGAAGGCGCCGCCGAGGTCAACCGCCAGGCGCTGGCCTTCGTCGAGGAAAATGTGGCCTCGTCCTTCGACCTCGCCCAGCGACTGGTCCAGGCCCGCACCATCGAGGAGATCGCCGCGCTGCAGAAGGAGTATTTCGCCAAGCAGATGCAAAACCTGACGGAACAGGGCAAGAGCCTCAGCGCGATGATGGAGCGCGCAGCGGGCAAGGCCAAGGGCTGAGCCGGCAGGCCAGGCAGGCTTCGCCGCCACCAAGAAATCTTGTGCGTTGCAATATTTATGTTGCAACGCACAATGACCTTCACTATGTTGGGTTCATCAAGGACGGCATGCGAGATCGTGACCGGTCCTTCCAAGAACCAACATTCCGTGGAGAATTTTTCATGGCCACTACCAAGACCGCCAAGACGACCAAGGCTTCGACCCCGGACTTCACCGCGATGCCCAATCCTTTCGAGGCTTTCACGGTCAACACCCCGTCCTTCGACGTGCCGGCCGCTGCCCGCGATTTTGCCGAAAAGGGCATTTCGCAGGCTCGCGAGACCTACGCCAAGATGAAGGCGAACGCCGAAGAGACGACCGACCTGGTCGAGGACACCTACGAGACCGCCCGCGAAGGCGCCTTCACCCTCGGCGCCAAGGCGCTCGACGTTGCCAAGGCCAACAGCGACGCGACCTTCGCTTTCGCCAAGGACATGTTCGGCGCCAAGACCTTCGCCGACGTGATCGAGATGCAGACCACCTTCGCCCGCCAGCAGTTCGAAGCGACGTCCGCCCAGTTCAAGGACATGCAGGAAACCGCGCAGAAGCTTTTTGCCGCGACCACCAAGCCGGTGAGCGCGCATGTCGAGAAGACCTTCAAGGACATGAAGGTCGTCTAACGACGCCTTTCATCTTCCTCCCAGCAAGCGGCCCGGATCGACACGATCCGGGCCGCTTCGCGTTTGGGCCGGCGGATGCGGATCAGAGCGGCTTGAACATGATGGTCGTCGAATCGAGCCGGTCGACAAAGGGATCGCGGCAGTAGCCGGGGATAACCCCGACGGTCCGGTAGCCGAGGGTGGCGTAGAGCGGCTCGGCGCTGTCGCCGGTGCGGGTATCGAGGGTGAGGAGGCTCCGGCCGCACCGCCGCGCCTCCTGCTCGATCGCCGCCATCAGAGACCGGGCGATGCCGCGCCGGCGCATGTCAGGATGAACCATCAGCTTGTTGACCTCGGCCCGATGCGGCTGGTTGGGCGGGGTGTCGATGCCAAGCTGGACGGAACCGACGATATGGCCGTCGCGCTCGGCGACAAGCACGATCCGGCCGCCGGCAGCCACCCCCGGGACCACGATCTCGCGCCAGAACGCCTCGGCCTCGTGGGCCCCAAATGGCAGGACGAAATTGATGCTGGCGCCGGCGTGAACGCAGGCATGGAGCAGCGCTCCGAGTTCGCTGATGCGCTCTTGTACGTCGTCGGGCGAAAGCATCCTGATCGCGGTGGCGATTTCGCTTCTCATGTCCCCTCACACGATGAAGAGCACATACCGGGCGCCGCTTCGCTTCGGCGTGGTGAAGGCGCTCGGACCAAAGAGCCTGTAGCGCAGGCAGTCTCCCGGGCGAAGATCGTGCCGCTCGCCACCGACCGCCACCTCAAGCCTGCCGTCGAGCATCACCAGGTGATGCTCGAGACCCTGCCGCGGCGGGCGCGCGTAGGCGATATGGGTCGCGGCATCGAGTTCGCATTCAAGAACCTCGCCGGCGAGTGGACGAGCTGGCGGTGAAACCGAGCGGCGGCGGAAGCCGATTTTCGGATCCCGCCACACAGCCTGTGCGGCGCGGCCGACAAGCGGCTCGTAGTTGTCCTCGACCATCGCCATCAGCCGCGACATCGGCATGTCGTAGGCGGCGCAGAGCCTGCCAAGGACCTGGGCGGTCGGGCTGACCGCCGCATTTTCAAGCCGGGAAAGCGTGGCACGGCTGACACCGCTCCGCTTCGCCAGATCGTCAAGCGACCACCCCTGCCCGGCTCGCAACTCCCGGAGCCGCCGGGCGAGACGCTCATCGACCGAGGTTTCGTGCGCTTCCATATTCGGGAATATTTCCCGAATTCAGGAAATGGTCAACCGTATCGTAGATCGCTAACTCGGCCCCGGAATCTGATAGATCACCGGTTTGTCTGCCCCGAATTCGCCGACCGCGCCTTGCAGCGCCTTGAATCGATCCGGATCGAATTTTCCGGGGTTATCGGAAAGCCATGTCTCCAAGGGCACGGTCTTGAATTTCTCGATGTCGAATGTGTAGGGACCTTTGCCGACGGTCGTTTGATCCTCGGCTTCGTCAGGGGCCGGTTCCAAGACAAAAGGCTCACTGCCAGCGCCGGCCGGCTGGAAGACGAGCGGCTGGTCGCTATCGCCTGCGAAACCTTGGGGCCCGAACACCAGTCCACTGCTCGTTCCGGACCATGGAACATCACCCAAACCCACGGCGGATCGGGCCGCGTATCCAAGCTCGTAGCCCTTTACCAATCCACCACAAAAAGCATCGCCCTGCTCGGTTTTGAGCCTATCGATGCAGGATTGGTAGAGGTTGGCCGGGGCCGAGACTACCGACCCAGCGCTCAGCACGAAAGACCATCCCGCGAAACCCGCGAGCAGAGTGTTTTTTATCGTCGCACCCATTGCTTTCATCGAACCTCCTGTCCCCATCTGGGTTTTGGCGGCCTCCTCTATATGCAAAAAGAGGGATCCGGAGCGTGTTTCAAGCACGCCTTGTCACCCAAGTTCGCCGCGTCCTTCACTTCCTCCGGCGCGTCGTGGGGACGCTGTCCGAAGTCCTCGTAGGGGGATGGGAAAAAGAGCGGCCGATCCATCGTTCGGATGATCGAATTCCTGTCGACCGAGGTATTGAGCGCCCAGATCACGACGAAGGCTCCGAAGCCGCAGAGAAAGAGGCCGGGGAATTCCGAGAGCAACTTGCCGGTGACCTCGGTCCCCTTGCTGAGGTCGAGGCTCCCCGCCCCGCGAATCCGCGCAAATATGAAGGCTCCGCCGAGGACGACAAGGCTCAACCCGATCAGTTCTGCGATGATCATGACGGTGAGGCGGGCCGCGACCAGAGATTGCGACCGTTCGCTTCGCAGGAACTGGGCATCTGATTCCATCACAAGTTGGCCCAGCAGTTCGACTTTCCTTTCGTCGACGATGGGGAGCGTCGTCAGTGCCCCGATTACAGCCTCGACTGGCGTGACGCGCGCCGATGTCTCGATCCGGTCGAGTTGGAAATAGAGAAGCCACAGCATTCCGGCCACAAACCCGACGGAGCAGACGACAACCGCTCCGGCAGCAAATGCCCCAACCCGCAGCGTGAAAGCGGGATCGCGGTCTTCTAACGGCGTTTCGCCAGTACCGCTCGTCCCAGCAAGATCGCCTTTGGCCGAGTCTTCGACTATTTCTGATTCGGGCTTTGGCGCCGCCTCGACATTCGGTCCGGAAGATTTGCCCTCTTCGAACTTTTCGCTCCCCGCATTCGCATCCGTCATCGCTCACCCCGATGGCTTACTGACCGTCCTGCCGCAAATGGAGGATGCATGATTGGATAAACTCATAGGTTGCGTCAATACTTATAATGCCACCTCTATTTTTCGCGTGATCGGCGCGCTTCGTAACAGGCCCAAAGTTTGGTTTACTGGCTCTGTGCCACCAAACGAGGCGAGGAGATCATGAGACGGGTGATTGCGGCGGTGGCCTGTGCGGGGCTGTGGGTCGGGCCGGGCGCAGCGGAGGATGGCCCCCTCCCCGACGGGTTCGACGCGATCGAGACGATCGTCGTGATCTATCTCGAAAATCGCGGCTTCGTGCACCTGCTGCCCGAATTTCCCGGCGCGTCGGGGCTCGCCGCGGCGGCCGGCGAGACGCTGGTCCAGCGCGACCGCGACGGTTCGGTCCTGGCCCATTTGCCGCCGGTGTGGAAGCCCGACGATTCCCGGCCGGACCGCAACAGGAAGCAACCGCCGGAGCCCAACCCGGCCTATCCGCTCTCCATGCCGAACGCGCCCTTCCGGATCGACCTGCCGCCCTACAGCAAGCCGGCCGACATCCTGACCGAGGTGCCGGTCCACCGCTATTACCAGAACCGGATGCAGATCAACGGCGGCAAGAACGACATGTTCGTCGCCTGGACCGACGTCGGGTCTCTGGCGATGGGCACCTATGCCGGGCCGGGCACCCACCTTTACGAACTTGCGCGCCAATACACCCTGGCCGACCAGTTCTTCATGGGCGCCTTCGGCGGCTCGAACTTCAACCACTTCTATCTCGCCTGCGCCTGCTCACCGCTGTTCGAGAACGCGCCGGAGAGCATGAAGGCGGTCGTCGACGAGGCCGGCAACCTGAAGCTTGCGGCGGATTCGCCGAAGTCGGCCGTCGACGGTCCGCCGAAATGGGTGCGCGACGGCGCACTGGCGCCGGACGGGCACGTCATCAACACGGTCCAGCCGCCGTATCAGCCGAGCGCGATCCCACCCGCCAAGGGCGGCGACCCGGCGCTGGCCGATCCGGCCGGCAACCCGCTGCCGCCGCAGTCATTGCCGACGCTCGGCGACCGGCTCTCCGGCAAGGGGATCGACTGGGCCTGGTATGCGCAGGGCTGGGATATCGCGCTGGCCTATCGCGGCGTCATCTACAACACGATCGGCGCGGTCGACTTCCAGCCGCACCACCAGCCCTACAACTACTTCGTAAACTACGCCCCGGGCACGGCGGCGCGGGAGAAGCACCTCCAGGACATGGAGGACTTCTGGACGGCCACCGAAGCCGGAACCCTGCCGCCGGTGGTCTTCATCAAGCCCGACGGCAAGCACAACCAGCATCCCGGCGAGAGCACGATGTCGGCCGGCGACCTGATTCTCGGCACGATCGTCAACACTCTGCAGCGCAGCCCGCAATGGCCCAATATGGCGATCATCGTGACGCATGACGAGAATGGCGGCTTCTGGGACCCGGCGCCGCCGCCGGCCGGCGACCGCTGGGGACCGGGCTCGCGGATTCCGACCGTGATCATCTCGCCCTTCGCCAGGAAGGGCTTCGTCGACCACACGACCTACGACACGACCTCGATCCTCGCCTTCATCTCGAAGCGCTTCGGACTGGACCTCCTGCCGGGGATCCGGACGCAGTTCGGCGACCTTCGCAACGCCTTCGAATTCGCGGAGGAATAAGGCGGCAGGGGGCGGAATCGAAACCTCCGGCGGCGATCGAAAGCCACGGCGCGCCGGCGTGCGTTTGTCCTTGAACCGACGCGGCTTTGCTTCTAGGTTCCGCCACAACGTGCAGCCGTAGCTCAGTTGGTAGAGCGCCGGATTGTGGATCCGTAGGTCGCTGGTTCGAGCCCAGCCGGCTGTACCACGCAAACTCCCAATATCTTGCCCCTGTTCGATCTTCTGCAATCTGTCGGCGGTTCCGCCGCCTGGCGGAGCGGCATCGACGTGAATGCCTGGAGACGGACCGCGCAACAGCGGTAGTCGCCGCAGACCGGCTTCCTGCCTGCATTGCAGCGGAGGCAGCGACGGTCAGGGGCCGAACTCCCTTGCAGTCAGGCGACAGGACCCGTTCTCCTGCGATCAGGATCGCATGGAGTCGCTCGGGTGCGTACCTCATCCGCAATTATTCGTAGGATGTATAATGCGTGCAGATTGCCGGATCTACACGACAGCGGAGTGCAAATGAAACCGTCACGGGCTTCCGGCGGCAATCGAAGAAATCCCGGTACCGGTAACGTCTATCATTGCAGAGCTCTCAATCGCTAATATTGATTGTCATTATCTATGCAATCGGCTTATTCTCCCGGATCGCACAATAGTGTGATGAAAGCGCACAAGACGCGAAACACTGGGAGGAACCAATGAAGAATTTTCTTGCCTCGCTCGCCGTGGGCGCCGCTGTGACTGCCCTTGCCGCCGGTAGCGCGTATGCGCAATCCGGCTCGGTCGCCAACGCCGTCGGCGGATACAGCTTCGATGACGCCGCGAAGGAAGCTGACGGAACCAAGGGCTTCCATTCGAACGACGGCGTATTGACCTT
The DNA here is from genome assembly GCF_900104485.1 of Bauldia litoralis. Taxonomy (GTDB): domain Bacteria; phylum Pseudomonadota; class Alphaproteobacteria; order Rhizobiales; family Kaistiaceae; genus Bauldia; species Bauldia litoralis. Next base: position 120,627 of record NZ_FMXQ01000005.1, read on the forward strand.
CGCGATTGTCACGCACACGGCCGGCAACGGCTTCTTCGATCCGGTCTATGCCGGCGCACTCACCGCCGCGAACCTGATCGGCGCCAAGATCCTGCTTCTCGGATCGGAGTCGCCGGTCGACGATCCGGCCCGCGCGATCGAGATCACCAACCAGATTCTGCAGGATCCGAATCTCGACGGCCTGATCATGACCACGCCGCAGGCTGGAGCGTATGACGACATTGTCCGCGCCGCCGAGGACCTGGGCATCCCGATCGCCACTACCAACTCGTTCGACGGCGGGATCCTCAACCGCAATGGCATCAGCCACACCGGTCAGGATGCGTCTGCCGCGGCGATCGCCGGCGAGGCGCTGGTCAAGTGCCTGATGGACAACGGTGTCGAGGGCGGATCGATCGTGCTCCCCAACTCGACGGCGATGGGCAACATCGAAGTCAACAATCGCGTGTCATCGGCCTATGGCGCAATTGTCGCCGGGCTCCAGGCAGCCGGAAAGCTCGACGCATTTACCGTTGACGCCGGGCCGGAAGGCGTTGGCGTCGATGCCGACCCGAACGATCCCGTCAACGCGATCGTCGGGCTGTTCGAATCGCGTGGCGATGTCGTCGGCGCGTTTGCCGGCAACAACGTCTTCACGCCGGCGCTTGCCCAGGCTGTTGCCCAGACCGGAATGACCGGAAAGATCTGCGCCTACGGGTTCGACCTTGGCCCCGCACAGCAGGAAGCCCTCAAGGCAGGCAACCTGACCGGCGCGCTCGGTCAGCAGCCCTTCCTCCAGGGGTTCTGGCCTGTCATGCAGCTCTATCTGGAGATCGACCGCGGCATTTCGGCGGCCAACCTGGACACGCGCGCTCAGCTCGTGACCAAGGACAACGTCGCCGCCGTTGGCAAGCGCTTCGAGAACTAGGCGCTGCGCTGACAGCCTGAATTGAAAGGGCGTCGCGAGAGAGTCCGCTCTCTTGCGACGACCCTTGTCTGATTCCGTCCAGAGATTTTCCGTGATGACGACAGTTCCCTCCGGGCCCGGCCGCCGGCCGATGCAGCTTATCGGCGGCTGGGAAGCCGGTCTCGCGATCATGATGGTCCTCCTCTACGTCGTGGGCACCATTCTGAACCCGAGATTCTTCGGCTCCGCCGACGCCCTCATGTCCCTGCTTCGCGACAGCGCGCGGTACGGGGTCATGGCAGTCGGCATGACCTTCGTCATCGCCAACAAGGATCTCGACCTCTCGGTCGGCTCGACTTTCGGGCTGGTGGGTGTCGTCTTCGCCCTCGTCTTCAACACCGCGCACTTCGACATGGGCGTGGTTCCGGCCATCATCGCCTGCATCGTCCTGGGGACGATCATCGGCCTGACCAACGGCGTCCTGGTCACCTTCCTTCGTGTCCCGGCCTTCATCGCGACGCTGACGATGCTGTTCATCGGACGCGGATTCATTCTGGGACTGACCGGCGGGCAGTCGATCCTCTACCCGATCAAGGCGCGCGACTATCAGTGGTTCTTCAACCTCGGCGAAACGAACGCCTGGGGCTTCAACAACCAGATCTTCATCGCTCTCGCCGCCGTCGCCATCGGCGCGGTCGTTCTGGCCAAGACCCGGTGGGGCTACGAGACCTTCGCGACCGGTGGCAACGAGCAGGCGGCGATCTACGCCGGGATTCCCACGCGGTGGGTTCGGATCCGCGCCTATCTGCTTTCTTCGTGGTGCGCGACGATCGCCGGACTGATGGCCGTCGCCCAGGACAAAGGTACGTCGCCGCAGACCGGCCTGATGGCCGAGCTTATCGTCATCGCTGCGGTCATTATCGGCGGCGCTTCCATCCTTGGCGGCCGCGGACGGATCATCGGTTCGTATTTCGGCGCATTGCTGGTCTTCCTGATCAACAAGGTGCTTCGCGAAAGCTGGCCGATCACCCGCACCGTCGAGATCAACGGTGTCGAGGTCCAGGTGCAGTCGACGTTCACGCTGCCGGCTGGCGCCGTTCCGGCGTTCATCGGCATCCTGCTGATCATCGCGGTCCTGATAGAACCGTATGTCATCCGTCGGCGCGTCCCGGAGCGGCTTTGGGCCAAACTGAGGGGATTGCCGCCGCCGCCCGCGGCCGATGCCGGCGGAGTGGCGATCGAGGGCGTGCAGACCAAGGGTGCGATGGCATCCGACATGGCCTACGACGCGCGCGGCATCGGCAAATTCTTCGCCCGTCGCGATGCGCTGGCGATTACCCTGGCGACGCTCCTGTGGGTGATCGGCCTGGCCCTCAGGCCCGATTACTGGTGGCACCTGCCCAATACCTTCGCCCTCCTCCTCAACTATACGGAGGTCGCTCTCATCGCGGTCGGCCTGACCTATGTCATCGCCGCCGGCGACATCGACCTGTCGGTCGGCGCGGTTCTGGCCCTCTCCGGCAGCGTCACGGCCTACGCGCTGAAGGTGGTCGGGCTCGATCCCGGCACGGCAATCGTCATTGGCCTCTGCGTTGGCTTGCTGGCCGGAACGATCAACGGTGTCCTGACGGTGATGTTCGGCCTGCCAGCCTTCATCGCCACGCTTGGCATGTTCTACATGGCGCGGGGCGTTGCATCATGGATTACTGCCGGGCAGCAGCTCACCGGCTGGTCCGAGTATTTCAATGTCCTGGGACGGAAGATCGGCGACATCCTCGAACTCTATGGCCTGCCCGATCCCGGCGGCTTCCTGGGGGCACTTGCGGATGTCGTCAGCGTGCAGACCGTCTGGATGATCCTGGTGGCAGTGATCGCGGGCACGGTGATCGGCTTCATGCCCTACGGCCAGAGGCTCTACGCCACCGGTGGAAATCGTCGCGCCGCGGACTATGCCGGCATCAACACCGGCCGGGTGCGGTTCTTCGCCTTCCTCTTCTGCGCGCTCTGCGCTTCGATGGCTGGCCTGATCAACATCGCCTATTTCCGCAGCTTCAACCCGATCGCCGGCCAGTTCAGGGAACTCGACGGGATCGCTGCGGTGATCATCGGCGGCGGCTCGATCTTCGGTGGCTACGGCACGATCATCGGCGCGCTCGCCGGCGCCGGTGTCATCACGCTCATCCGGGCCCTGCTCCAGCTCAACGTGGAGGGCTTCTCGATGCCGCAGCATTGGGTCAACGTCTTCCTCGGAGTCATCCTGATCATTGCCGTGCTCATCGACATCTGGGTCCGTCAGGCAAACATCATTGGCGAGTTGCGGGCGAGCCTGCGAATTGCCCGGAGGAGAAAGAAGGAAGACGCGAATGTCTGAAACCACCGTCAAGCCGACGCCGATTATCCAGATGCAGGGGATCCACAAGTCGTTTGGTGCCGTACAGGCGCTCGGTGACGTCAATCTGAAGCTATATCCGGGAGAGGTCCTCGGCCTGGTTGGCGACAACTCGGCCGGCAAGTCGACGCTGATGAAGATCCTGACCGGCGCGTATCATCGCGACACCGGCTCGGTGCTGGTCGACGGCAAGGCGACCCATTTCAGGAACCCGCATGAGAGCCGCGACTCCGGGATCGAGATGATCTACCAGGACTTCGCGCTGTGCGGGAACATGGATGTCGGCCAGAATATCTTCCTCGGGCGCTGGCCGCGCCGTGGTCCCTTCGTCGATCGCAAGACGATGTATTCGGAGGCCGACAAGGTCCTCAAACGACTCAAGGTCGACGTCAATTCGGTCTTCCAGAGGGTCGAGAGCCTGTCAGGCGGCCGCCAGCAGTCGGTTGCCATTGCACGCGCGATCTCGTTCGATCCCCGCGTCGTCATTCTCGACGAGCCGACGGCAAACCTGTCGGTGATGGCGACCGAACGCCTGCTCGAGACGATGCTGGAACTCAAGAAGCACGGAGTTGCCCAGATCATCATCTCGCATCGGCTCCAGGACATCTTCGCGGTCGGTGACCGGGTGATGGTGCTGAAGCGCGGCGAGAATGTCGGCGACCGCTTCATCGCGCACACCACCGAACAGGAAGTCCTGCAGATTATCGTCTCAGGTACACCCGAGAACGCCCTGACGGCGGAACAGGCTGTGGCCGAAGCCGCTTGAGGGGCGGTCAGGACGCGGGCACGGCAAGACTCCATGCTGCGGGAAAGAACCCGCCGACGCCGATCATGATGATCGACTCCGACCTGCTGCCGGCATGACGCCCGGTGTGGCTATGCGATTGACGATTTCGCCCGCTGGCGCACGACCGGGTCCTTGTGCCCGGCGCGAATCAGGTCCGCAGCCTTCTCGGCGATCATGACCACCGGCGACGCCGTGTTGCCCGAGACGATCCGCGGCATGACCGAGGCATCGACCACGCGCAGCCCGTCAAGGCCGTGGACCCGCAGATCGGCGCCAACGACCGCGTCTGGGTCGGCGCCCATCCTGCATGTGCCGACGGGATGGAAGATCGTCGTTCCGATGTTACCGGCCTGCTCGATCAACGCCTCTTCCGACTGGTATTCAGGACCGGGGAGGATTTCTTCGGGGTGGTAGGGCGCAAGCGCTTGCGCCGTCATGATCCGGCGAGCCTGCTGAAGCGACCTGGTGGCGACGATCCGATCGGCGTCCGTGGAGAGGTAGTTCAGCCGGATCTCCGGCTGCTCGTCGGCGTCGGTCGAAACGGCATGGCACGCCCCGACACTCTCGGGCCGAAGGTTGCAGACCGACACTGTGATCGCCGGGAAGGAATGGAGCGGATCGCCCAGCCGATCGGTCGACAGCGGCTGGACGTGATACTCGAGGTCCGGCGTCTCTTTCGATGGGTCCGACTTCGTGAACATGCCGAACTGGCTCGGCGCCATCGACATCGGCCCGCTCTGGCTGACCAGGTATTGCAGTGCGATCCCCGCCTTGCCGGCCAGGCTGTTCACCCGGGTATTGAGCGTTCTGGCATTCCTGACCTTGAAGACGGTCCTGAGTTGCAGGTGGTCCTGCAGGTTTTCTCCGACCCCGGGCAATGCGTGCCGCACTGCCACGCCAAGCCGGCGTAGCCGTTCGGGCGCGCCGATCCCCGACAATTCCATCAGCTTTGGGCTGTTGATGGACCCAGCGGCGAGGATGACCCCGGCCCCGGCCCTTGCCGAATGCTGTTGGCCATCGCGTCGGTAGACGACCCCGGCAACGCGCTTGCCCTCCATCAGCAGGGTCTGGGTCATGGCGTGGGTGACGACGCGGAGGTTCTTCCTCTTCATCGCCGGACGGAGGAACGCCTTCGCAGCGTTCCACCGCACACCCCGGCGCTGGTTGACCTCGAAGAAGCCCGAGCCCTCATTATTACCGTCGTTGAAGTCCTCGCGGGGCAGGATGCCGAACTCGCTGGCGCCTTCCTGGACGGCGCGCAGGATGTCCCAGGACAGGCGCTGCCTCGCGACCTTCCACTCACCGCCGGCGCCATGCAGGGGCGTCGCGCCGCGGTAGTTGTCCTCCGACTTCAGGAAATAGGGCAGGACGTCGTCCCAGCCCCAGCCGACATTGCCCATCTGCCGCCAGCCATCGTAGTCGGCCGCCTGGCCGCGCATGTAGATCATGCCGTTGACCGACGTACAGCCGCCAAGCAGCTTGCCGCGTGGATAGACGAGGCTGCGACCGTTGAGACCGGGCTCCGCAACGGTCTTCATCATCCAGTCGGTGCGCGGGTTTCCGATGCAATAGAGATAGCCGATCGGAATGTGGACCCAGTGATAGGCGTCGTTGCCGCCGGCCTCCAGCAGCAGCACCTTGACCGCCGGATCCTCGGTCAGCCGGTTTGCCAGGACGCAGCCGGCGGTGCCAGCGCCGACGATGATGTAGTCGTAGGTGTCGCGGTCCAATGCGGCTCCGTTCATCGCCGGCCGCTCCGCACTGGAAAGCCGACGGCCGTCATTGTGCCGCTGCCTCGCAACCGGCGAGCCGCTGTGCTGTCCAGAAAGGCTTCATCGCCTCTGTCAGATCCCGGTACAGCCGGTAGCGGCGGTCATAGTGCGCCTTCATGTCCGGGTCCGGCAGAAACACGGCCCGGACGCGGGTCATGGACGACACGCCGTCTTCAAGGCTCTCGAACAGGGTGGCGCCAACCCCGGCGGCGATCGCGGCGCCAAGCGCCCCGGCTTCCACGGTGGTCGACACGGTGATCTTCACGCCGAGGCAATCCGCCATCATTTGCGGCCAGACGGCACTCCGCGTGCCGCCGCCCGACATCACCGCCTCGTTGAAGGAAATACCGGCCCCTGTCAGGACCTCGATATGGCGACGATGCTCGAAGACGACGCCTTCGTATAGCGCGCGCAGCACGTGCCCTTCGCCATGCCAGCCGGCAAGGCCATACAGGCCGCCGCGCGCCGAGGGAGCTTGGCCGGAACCGTAGATATACGGATGGAAGACGGGATCGTCGGCCGCCGGACTGACTTCGGCGATCCTCTCATTGCACCAGCCGAACGGATCGTCGTGGTGTCCGTGGCTCTCGACGAATTCGCGCACGTACCATTCGAGATTGGCCGCCGACGTCGCGCTCGACTCGATGTTGACGAACCGGCCCGGTCCAAAGGTGGAGACCATGAAGACGTCGGGGTCGATCGCCGCGGTGTCCGAGAAAACCTGGTTGATGCTCCAGGTTCCGGCGACGATCGACGCCTGTCCGGGGGCGACGACCCCGGAACCGATCGCCGACGCGATCACGTCGAAAAAGCCTGCGACCACGGGTGTCCCGGCGACAAGGCCGGTCTGACGCGCCGCCGCGTCGGTAATGCGACCGACGACGTCGACCGGCTGGGCCGGGCGCGGCATCATCGCGGCCGCATCATCCAGCCCGTAGAGCGACAGGAGGTCCGCGTCGACACGGGCTTCCGGCATGCGCAACAGCCCGCAGCCGCTGAGGTCGGAAATATCCGACGTCCGGTTGCCCGTGAGCCGGAAGGTGACGAAGTCCTTGCACAGGAAGGCGGTCGATGTTGCGTCATACACGTCCGGCCGGTTTGCCTTGACCCAGGCGAGGAGCACGGCGGTTTGCGCAGGCCACGGCTTTTGCAGACAGGCGGCGTGCAGCGCGTCGCCATTCCGCGCCGTCAGGTCTTCCGCCAGGTTCGCGGCGCGGCTGTCGAGGGACTGGATGCCGAGAATGGCCGATCCCTCGTCGTCGATCAGGTAGAGGCCGTTGCCGTGTCCGGCACAGCCGATCGCGGCAATCCTTGCCGGGTCGATCCCGGCGTCAGCGATGCAATCGCGGATCGCGGTGCTGGCGTCGCGCCAGAGGTCTTCGGGATTTCGCTCGACATAGCCCGGTTGAGGCTGGTCGGAGACGCTCTGCCGGGCGCAGCGGGAAAGCTGCCGTCCGTCCCGGTCAAAGAGCACTGCCTTGGTGACCGTGTTGCCCGCGTCGAGCCCAAGCAGCAGCGGCCCGGTGTCATCCACGATTATAGATGTCCCATGCTTCCTCGCCGGACGCGCCGTTGTGGATCATCGCCATCAGGGCGGCAACGACGGCCCGTGGATTTGCGTGCTGATAGATGTTGCGGCCATAGACCATGCCGTTGGCGCCCTGCGCCATCAGCCGCGCGGATTTCCGCAGAACCGTCTCGAGATCCTCCTTGCCGCCGCCGCGTACGAGGACCGGGCATCGGGCGGCTTCGACGACGCGGTGAAAGTCGTCGGGGTTCTCGGTCGGATCGGCCTTGATGATGTCCGCACCCATTTCCGAGGCAAGCCGGACCAGGGTCACGATCTTGTCGGCGTTACCGTCCACCTGGTAGCCGCCGCGCACGTCGTTGGGCAGCATCACCAGCGGCTCGATCATCAAGGGCATTCCGTATTTGAGGCAATCGGCCCGGACACGAGCGATGTTGCGGACGCACTGGTGAAAGAGATCGGGCTCATCCGGCAGCATGAAGAGGTTGACCACCACGCAGGCGGCATCCATCTCCAGCGCCCCGATGATGGGCTCGTCTTCGTTCTGGAGCTGGGACCACATCACGCGGTGGCGCTGGTCGTTATAGGGGTTGCCCATGTCCAGACGCATGACCAGCGCGGGCTTGTCCCTGCCCTCGCAGTTCTGCAGCAGGTCGGCCTGGCCATAGGCCATCTGTATCGCATCGGGCCTTGCCGCGACCAGCGTGTCCACGACGGCGGCCATGTCCTCGAGACCGACCATGAAGGACGGTTCGTTGCAGACGCCGTGGTCGATGGCGACGTCGAGGCAACCGCCGTGGCTGAACAGGCGCTTCATTCGCGCCTTGTTGCTCACACGCATTCTTCTCTCCTGTCGGTCTGATTGTCGGCGTCGGCGAGATGGACGCCGTGGTAGTCGCGAAGATCGGCCACGACTTTCTCCCGTTCGGCCAGGGACTCCTCGTCGCTCCAGCCCATGACGGCGGCGGCTATGGCCGCCAACCGATCGAGAAGGGTCAGCGACAACCGGCCAGTGATCGCGAGATCGGTGCGGCGCAGAACGAGATCGCCGAGGTGGATCACCTGCTCATTCCGACACAGGTAATCGATCTCGCCGCTGGTATAGGCGCAGCCGGGAACCAGCGGCGCATCGTCCGGATATCCGGCGCAATGCGCCTCGACAGCCTCGCCGTTCGTTCCATAGCGGTCGACAAGATGCGCGGCGCGGGATTCGTCGATCCCGAAGCGATGCATGAAGAGGCGCACGAGATCGCGGGACTCGGCGGGAAAATCCTTCCCGCCGCCGATCGGTACCGCCTCGCTGCCGCGTTGGCGCGCAATGCCAAGCTCATGGAGAACGTCATCGGCGGCCTGTGCGGCGAATGCACGGAAGGTCGTCCACTTGCCGCCGACCATGCATATCTGCGGCGGGGATCCGTCGATGCGCTGGGTGAAATGATCGCGGGAGATGCGCCCGGTGAAAGCCTGCTGGCTTCGCGGCAGCGGGCGGATGCCACTGAAGCTGAAAACGATATCGTCGGCGCTGTTCGGTATGTCGGGGAAAAGGCGTTGGAGAGCCTCTAGAATGTAGTCCCGCTCGTCATCCTCGCAGCGCACGCGTCCCGGTTTCTCGACCCGTATGTCGGTCGCGCCGGCGAGCACGTTGCCCAGGTAGGGAAAAGCGATGCAAACACGGCCATCAGTGTTCTCGAAGTAGAACATATGGCCGCCAAGCGCCTCGCGGAGCGCCGGATTGTCGATCACCAGATGTGATCCCTTGGTTCCCGCGACCAGTCTTTCCCCCTGGCCTTCGAGCGCGTCCCTCGTTTCGTCGAGCCAGGCGCCGGTCGCGTTGACGATCACCCTTGCGGTCACCGATGCGCGCAATCCGGTCGTGCCGTCGGCCAGTTCAAGTCCACCATCGGCGCTCCGCTCCAGCGTGGCGTAATTCATTGCAGCACAGGACGGCGCGATTCCTTCCGCGTCTGCGATAAGTTCCATTCCCAGACGCTCGGGATGGCTGATCCAGGCATCGTAGTAGGTCGCCGAGAACCGGATCCTGGCGTTCAGTCGCGGCCACTTCCGCAAGGTGGCGGCCCGCCCGCGGAAGATGTGCCGCGGCATGGCGCGACGCTTTCTCGTAAGCCAGTCGTAGACGGCGAGGCCGATCCTGATCGGGACGGCGCCGCGGCTTGATGGTTTGCCCGTACCGCCGAAGAAGGCCACCGTCGAATTCAGCAGGCCGGAGAAAACACCGACGATCGGTATCGTGGTCGGCAGCGGGTGGACCATGTGCGGCGCGGTCTGAAGCAGGGCGTCGCGTTCGACCAACGACTCCCGGACCAGCGAAAACTCGCCATTCTCGAGATAGCGAAGCCCGCCGTGGATCATTCGCGAGGGCGCGGCGCTGCAGCCCGAGCAGAAGTCGGCTCTCTCCACGAGCAGAACCCGCAGGTGCTGCAGCGCCAATTCACGAAAGGCGCCAATCCCGTTTATGCCGCCGCCCACCACGATCGCGTCAAACGCGCCGTCGGCGACGATCCGGTCGAGCTTGTCGGTTCGGGATGTCGGCATGGCTTCGCGTACCGGCAGCGCCGGGCTGGTCACGCCTCCCGTCTCATGCTGCCTCTCGATCAAGCCCGACGAGATGACGTTCGGCAGCAGAGGCGATCCGCCCCAGGTCATCCTCGTCAAGCCGGATGCGGCCGGCTCGCGCGTTCTCGATTGCCTGCTCGGGGTTGCGGGCTCCGCATAGTGCAAAGGTGATTCCGGGCTGCCGCAACGTCCAGGCGATGACGAGCTGCGCCGTGGTGGCCGCATGTCGAGCGGCCACCGGCGCGATGTCACGGACGAAAGCGGCGACCTTCTCGCGATTTCCAACCGAGAACATCGGGTTGTTCTTGCGCAGGTCGTCGCCGTCGAAGGTCCGTTGCGGGCCAATGCGACCCGTGAGGAGTCCGAGCGCCAATGACGAATAGCTCAGCATCGACACCCGGTTTTCGATGCAGAGAGGTAGCAGGGTCGACTCAATGCCCCGCTTCACCATCGAATACTCTTCCTGGAGCGCGTCGAGCTTGCCGGTGGCGAGGTAAGCGTTGACGTCATCGACGGAGGTGTTGCTCGCGCCGATCGCCCGGATCTTGCCCTGTGCCTTGAGTCGTTCGAGCGCCTCCATGGTCTCGGCAATGGGCGTCGTCGAATCCTGCCAGTGCGTGATGTAGAGGTCGATGACATCGGTATCGAGACGCTTCAGGCTCTGCTCGACTTCGTAGACGACGGACTCCTTGCCGAGGTAGCGATGCACCGGCCGGCCTTCGTAGTCGAAGAAGTGGTTGCCCTGCCGCGTGTGCCATACGAGACCGCATTTCGTCGCCAGCACGACCTTGTCGCGGCGACCCTTGATAGCGCGGCCGACAATGCTTTCGGAGACGCCCTGGCCATAGGCGGGAGCCGTGTCGACAAGCGACAGCCCCGCGTCGATCGCCGCATGGATCGCGGCGATCGCGGCCTTTTCGTCGGTGCCGCCCCACATCCATCCGCCGATCGCCCATGTGCCGACGCCAACCGCGGAAGCCTCGATGCCGGAAGCGCCGATCGACCGCGTCATCTGTTCGTCCAGAACTTGTTCAGGCAACACGAACCTCACTTTCCAGAACTGTCTCGGCCGTGTGATCGTCGACGACCAATGCGTTGATGTAGCCGCCGTTGAGCGCGGCCATGATAGGACCGACCTTTTCTTCACCGGAAGCGACGCCGATCCGGATGGGGATGCTCATGGCCTCCTGCGGCGGCAGGGCGACAAGGCGCGAATTGAGTTCGGTCTTGGCCAGCGATCCATCGCCGTTGATCAGGTGTCCGAGGAACTCGCCGCGAACGCCGCGCTCCACGAGCTTGATCCGTTCACTCTCGGGAAGCGGCTGGGCAACGTAATAGGTCGCGTTGGGACCAACGACCGAGCCGATGCCAACCACCGCGACCGCGGCCTTGCGCGAGACATCCATGACGTCGCGCACCGCGCGGACCGACATCAGCAGGTCGCGCTCCGCCGGCGTGTCCGCGTGGAGCGGAGCATGGATCAGGGTCGCGCGGCCGCCGAGCTTGTCGGCAAGCCGGGTCGCGATGTGATTGACATCGGTATAGTGCTGGCCCTGCACGCCGCCGGTCATCGGCGCGACGTTCACGTCATAGGCACGGTCAACGGAAAGATTGTCGATCACCGCCCCGAGCGCCTTGCCGCCGGAGATGGCGATCGTATCGCCGTCGCGGATGGAATCGACCAGCATTTCGCCTGCCTGCTTGCCGACCTGGTTAAGCGTGGTCTCGGCATTGCCGGTCACCGCCGCGACAACACTGCAATATCTGAGGTCCCATCTCATCGAGAGCTTGCGCTCCAGCTCGAACAGGGGCTGGAACGGGCTGTTGATGGTGATGTGCACCATGCCCAGTTCCCGCCCCCTCTTGATCAGCCGGTTCACCTTGGCTGAGGATAGGCCGAGCTCGGTAGCGACTTCGGATTGAAGCTTGCCCTCGATGTAATGGAGGGTAAGCACCCGCGCCATGAGCCGCAGGCTCTCGGAGTCGATGCCGGCAATGCTCATGAAACGACCTCCTTTCGACTGATGAGGTGGTTCGACGCGGCGGCGGCCAGGAGCGCCAGGCCGATGAGAAGCGTCTGGAAATAGGCCGGCACGAGTATGAGCATTCCCACAGTAAGCGCCATGATGATCAGCGCGCCAATGAACGAGCGGAGGACCCTGCCCTCACCGCCGGCGAACGCGGTGCCGCCGATCAGCACGGCTAGGATGGCGGAAAGTTCCATCCCGTCTCCCGAAAGCGGATCGCCGAGTGACATGAAGCTGGATCGCGCAATGCCGGCAAGCGCCGCGGTCATACCAACGATCACATAAAGCAGAAAAACGATCCGTCCGGTGTTGATGCCGGACAATCTTGCCGCTGTCGGGTTGCCGCCCGTCGCGGCGGCGTATTTGCCAAGCAGCGTCCGATTCTGGGCGACGACAAGCACCAGGGTGACCCCGACGGCGACCCAGAAGGCCGCGGGAAGGCCGAGCATCACGCCGATCCGGCCGTAGGAGTTGAACCAATCGGGCATCGACAGGCCGCCGCCGGACTTGATCGCCGACACGCCGTCCTCGACGAGAAGCAGGGCGATACCCTTGTAGAGGCTCAATGTGATCAAGGTCGCGATGACCGGTGTTATCCCGAGCCGAACGACCAGAATGCCGTTGATGGCCCCAAGACCGGCACCGACGACAAGCGTGAGGGCGAAGGCGACCGGAAACGGCAAGCCATGGATGGCGAACAGTGCATAGACGACCGCGCTGAGGCTTGCGGCGCTCCCCACGGACAAGTCGATATAGCCCGATACCATGAGCAGCGTGAAGGCGCCGACCAGCGTCAGCAATGGCGCCGATATCCTGAGAATGTTGATGATGTTGTTCTGGTTCAGGAAGTTGCCGCGCTCGAAGAGATCGAACCTGTCGAGATTGGCGGCGCTGAGCACGACGACCACGGCGACGAGCACCAGGTAGATATAGTAGCTGCGCAGGAAGCGGGCGACGGGGCCGCCAGCCGGCCGGGATTGTGCATAAGCGGGTGTGTGGGACATCGAGCTCACCGGTTCCTGCGGGCGAGCGCCCAGGTCTGCGTGACGATCGCGAGGAACACGGCGACCGCCTTGAGGATGAACTGCCAGTCCGGCGACAGGATCATCCCCGTCGCGGCCGTGGTCACGACCGCGAGGATGAGAGCGCCGAAGAACATCCCGATCACCGAGCCGAAGCCGCCGGCGATGGCGACCCCGCCCAGCAGGGCCGTCACCAGCGCATCGAATTCCATCAGCGTGCCGCGGTTCGAGTATCCGGACCTGAACTCGGAGGCCAGAAGGATTCCCACCGCCCCGGCGATTCCGGCACTCAGCAGATAGAGGTAGGTAAGGTGTTTCGCCCGGTCGATGCCGGAGAGCCTGGCGGTCACGGGATTCGCGCCGATCCAGTAGGTGAGTCGACCGAACACCGTCTTCTTCTCGATGAAGATGGCGACGAGGAGAAGAACGACCATCAGCACGACGGGAAGACGCACCGACGTTCCGAACATCGTCAGGTTGCCAAGAATACCGAACTCGGGAGGCAGGTTCGTGTTGCGTTGGGAGCCCTGGGTGATGACCTGCGCAATACCCCGGGCGAGCATCATCGTCCCGAGCGTTACGATGATCGACGGCACGGAAAAGCGAACGACGAAGAGCGCGTTCAACGCGCCGACCGCCAGGGCACCGCCAAGCGCGCAGACGATTGCCAGCCAGTAGGGAAAGCCAAGTCCCGTCGAGAGGGCATTGTTCCCGTCGGCCGACTGGGCGAACCAGACCGCGAGGACCCCGGACAATGCGACCACGCCTCCGACGGAAAGGTCGAAATTCCCGGACACGAGGAGAAATGTCACGCCGACACCGAGCGAGATGACGGCCCAGTTGTTGGTCACCAGGTTGAGCATGGTGAGCGGCTGGAAGAAATTCGGCACAAAGACCGATGCGATGAGAAACAGCCCGACGGCGACGCAGGCGACCAGGGAGGCGATGAACGTCTCGTCGCCCATGCGGTGGTCGGACCCCAGCACCCCTTCAGCCTTGACCGGATAAGCGGTCATGGCGCTACGCTCCCGCCGCCGCCGGTTACGACATTGAGGATATGGGCCATGTCGACATCGGGGCCGTTGGCGATTTCGGCTTCCAGTGCGCCGGAGAACAGGAGGAAAATCCGGTCACAGATGCCGAGCACTTCCTCAAGTTCCGAGGAGAAAACCGCGACCGAGGTTCCCTTGTTGGCGAGGTTCCGGATGATCTCGTAGATTTCCGTCTTGGCGCCGACGTCAACGCCGCGCGTCGGCTCGTCGAGCAGCAGCAGATCGGCATCGGCGAAGAGGCATTTGGCGAAGACGACTTTTTGCTGGTTCCCGCCTGACAGCTTTTCCGTGTGCTTCTCGATCGAATCCGTCGCGATGCTGAGCTTTCGCACATAATCGACAGCGGCCGATCGCTCATCCGCACTGCGGAAAATGCCGGCATCGGACAGCCGCCTCAGATTCATCACCGAAATATTCTCGCGGATGGTCAGGGTTGTGAACAAACCCTGGGTGCGCCGCTCTTCGGGCACCAGGGCAATGCCCGATGCGATCGCCTGCTTCGGCGACCCTCCGATCTTCCTGCCCTTGAAACGGATCTCGCCGGAACATTGATCCGCGCCGAAAAGGGCCCGTGCGATCTCGGTCTTTCCGGCTCCGACCAGTCCATAGAATCCGACGATCTCGCCCCGGTTGATGTGAAAGGAGACATCCTTGAGCAGATGGTTGTTCAATCCCGTCGCGGAGAGAACCGCCTCATCGCCGACCGTGGCGCGCGGCACGTAGTCCTGAAAGACCGAACGGCCGATCATCATTTCGATCAGCTCGGAACGTCCGGCGACTTCCGGTAGCGGCTTGGTGGCAATGTGTTTTCCGTCGCGCAGGACCGTGACCGCGTCACCCAGCTCGAAGATCTCGTCGAGCTTGTGGGAGATGTAGATGACGGTCACGTCCGAGTCCCGCAGGCGGCGGATCACGCCGAAGAGACGCTCGACCTCCCGCTCGGACAAAGCCGCCGTCGGCTCGTCCATGATGATGATGCTGGCGCCGGACGAAGCGGATCGCGCGATTTCGACAATCTGCTTCTGCGCGACACTCAGGGAGGAGACCCGGGCCGACGGATCGATCGAGGGCTCGATCATCGCCAGCGTTTCGACCACGCGCCGATCGAGATCGGACTCGACCAGGAATCCGAAACGCGCGCGCTCCATTCCCAGCGTCAGGTTCTCGTGAACGGAGAGTTGGTCGACGACATGGAGTTCCTGGAAAAGCGTAGCTATGCCGCCTTCCCGTGCCTGGTGTGGATTGGTGGGCTGATACGCGCTGCCGTCCACTCGCATGGTTCCGCTGGTCGGCTGCAGAGCTCCCGTCAGCATCTTGACGAGGGTCGACTTGCCCGCGCCATTCTCGCCGACAAGGCAGTGCACGGTGCACCGCTCGACCGCGAAACTGACATCGTCGACCGCCCTCACGCCGGGATAGTCCTTCGTGAGTCCTTCGACCGAGAGGATTGGCGATGGCTGCTCGCCTGTCACAAGCTTGTCCTCCAAGCGGAGCGCAGCATCACGTCGTCTCGCAGCGCCTTCGTGGCCGACCGGTGTCAGCGAACGGTATCGGCAGCGCCGTGAGGGATGCTTCGATGAAATCCGGGACAGAGGCCTGGCGGCCGGGTTCGATCGTCTCGTCGACCAAACGCCGGCCGTCCAGGCTGACTGGCGGTCGTTACTCGCCGAACTGGGCGGCGAGCCACGCCTCGGCTTCTTCCTTCGGCATGCTCCAGTAGGAGACGGTGTATGCCTTGTAGAAGTGCTCCTCGGCCGGATCACTGCTGGCGGCGACCTTGCCGTCAACGACATCCATGATCAGGTCGATCCTCCCCTGCGCGGTCTCGATCGGCGGAAGGCCCATGGAGACCTTCAGGCTCGAGTTCGGGTCATAGACCTGGTCGAACTCGACGGAATCGAAGTCGACGCTGGCGACGATCTCGGTCAGCGGCTTGCCGTCTTCGAACTTGCCCCGGCCGATCTGGGAAAGGCCGGCCATGGTCCCGACGGTCAGGTTGGACGCTTCGGAGTAGATCAGGTTGACCTCCGGCCGCTGGGTGAGCAGGTCGACGACGATCTGCTTCGCCGCTTCCTGGCCGGCGCTGGCGTCCAGTGCACCGAGATTCTCGGCATCCGGAGCGACCGACAGGACACCCTCGACAAACGGGGCGGTCCGGCCCGAATTCACCTCGGTATGGTTCGGCCATCCAAGCTGAACCATGACGATCGGCTTGTCAGGATGCGCTTCCTTCCAGGCCGTCGCCATCTCCTTGCCCATCTCGAAGGAAACGCCGGCTTCGTCGCTGCGCGCGGTCGGTATACCGGAATCGGTGATCGGGCTGAAGAAGGACGTCATGACGATGCCCTCGCCCAGGGCTTCCTTGACACCGGGCGTCGCTGCTTCCGCATCCCAGATATGCAGGGTCGCTGCGTCGAAGCCGCCGGCAACCACCTGGTCGATGTTCTGGGTCATGACGGCCGAGTCCGCCTGACCGTCAAAGACGACGACTTCCGCACCGTACTTCTCCAGGCCGTAGCGCTCGGCTTCGGCCGCCTGCGACTGGTGGAAGACGTTCGACAGGTCGGAGACGAAAAACGCGATCCGCTTGCCATCCTCGGCCGCTGCGCCCGTGCTTGCCGCGGCGATGAACGACGAGGCCAGCAAGCCCGCCGAAAAGAGTCTGATTTTCTGGTTCGTTCCCATTCACACATCCTCCCATTGCCATGATTGCGTGAGGCCACATGGCTTACGGCCCTCGTTCTCTCCGCCAGCAACCAGCTCCTCCCTGGATCTGGTAATAATTGCGGACTTCGATATTTCTTTCGAACATTGGAAGAAATGTCAATAAGAGGATTTTATTTCATGCGCGATCATGGCCCGTCCCCGCACCCGATACGCGCTGGCATGTCCTGACTTTTGCTTCGCTCCCGGTATGTCGTCCGCGTCTCGAAAGCACGCCGCTTTTCAACGAAAACTGGGCGGAGCTGGCGTTCTCTGCGGGTCAGCGACGTGAATCAGCCGGCGCAATTCGGAAAATGCTCGCAGCTGCCGCGCAGCCGTTGCGGCCTTAACTGATCGTTACCGGTCGGCGGTTAGTTTTCGTCGAAATGGCTCTATCCAGGTGACGGCGGAGACAGACGTGTTCAGGCGAGCGTGTTCTTCACTTACCGCGGCGGTGCTGGTCGCCGCCCTCGGCGGCGACGCAATCGCCTCCGGATCGCACAAGTCCGAGGACCATTGCTACGCCGGCAGCGGCGTCATGGCAGCCGACACGTCGCAGCCGGTGACCAGTGTCTTTCTCAAGAAGATGCGGCAGGTCGGCGTCCACACCATCATCCGCTACTTCGACCACAAGAACGAGACGATCCCCGGCAAGACGCTGACCTTCGACGAGCGGATGCAGATCGCCGAGGCCGGGTTTCACATCCTGGTGGTCTTCCAGCACTGGGGACAGCGGATCTCGACCTTCCGCGATCCCAAACGCGGAAAATCAGACGCGATCCGGGCGCTGACGCTTGCCCATGATGTCGGCCAGCCGGTGGGCAGCGCCATCTATTTCGCAGTCGACGGACCGTGGTCCAATACCAAGGACATGGCCGACATCACCCGCTATTTCACCGATGTGCGGCGCAGCGTCGCCGAGCGCGGCAACCTCTATCGGGTTGGCGTCTATGGCAGCGGCCAGGTGTGCTCCGCCATCCTCGACCAGGGACTCGCCGACTATTGCTGGCTGGCCAATGCCAGGGCATGGCCCGGCTACAACGCCCACCTCGCCTCAGGCCGTTGGCAGATTCGCCAGCTGATGCCCGGCAAATGCGGAGACCGCGAAGTCGACTTCAACCTGCTGCCTTCCCGCTCGGCCTATTTCGGCCAGTTCCGCTAGGCATTCCGTTCCCAACCGATGCTCAGGGCGATGTCGACTGCCTGTCGCGTGGCGCCGACGCGAGGCCGAGAAAGCGCTCGAACCAGCGGAAGCGCCAGTTGAGCAGGAGAATCGCCGTCCATAGCGGCAGGACGGCGGCGACGCTGAGATAGACGCCCGGGCCGACGGTGATCAGCCCGAAATAGTCGGCGAGCGTGCCGTTGACGAGAACCACCCCGAAGACGACCGCGAGAGCCCCCGCCATGATGGTCGGCCGCTTGTCGGGCGTGACCTTGGGCACCCAGCCGGTGAACAGGCGGATCGGCGGGGCGAGGAACAGGATCAGCACGAAGGCGGTGAAGGTGATGAACATCGACAGCGCCGACTGCGCGACGATGGTTGCGGCGGCCTCCGCAAATTCCGGGCCGTCATCGACGCTCAGTCCGGTGACCCGCTCGAAATTCTGAAGCCCGAAATCCGGAATGTTATAGGCCTGCACGTCGATCTGGACGCGTTCGAAATGAAACGTGTAGAGGCCGACGCCGAAGACCATGGTCACCACCGCGACCGGAATGACAAAGCGCACCAGCTTACGGATCAGGTCCTCGGCCAGAACGACCGGCCGCGCCCACAGGGTCAGGAAAAACGTGGGGATGCCGACCGTGAACAGCGTCAGGGCCATCTGGGCGGGCTCGAAGGGGAAGGTCAGCCCGAGCATGGTAATGGCGATGATCGCCAGGATCGAACTGGCGACCCGCGACAGGAACAGGAGAAGCGCGGTGGTCATGCCGGAGAGGACCCGCTGGCCCTCGGAGAAGGCAGCGCGCAGCGGCTGGAAATCGTCGTTGAGGAGGACGATGTCGGCGACGTTGCGGGCGGCGGCGCTGCCGCTGTTCATCGCGATGCCGAGTTGGGCCTTCTTCAGCGCCAGGACATCGTTGACGCCGTCGCCGACCATCGCGACGTGATGGCCCTTGGCGATCAGCGCGGTGACGATCTGCTCCTTCTGGGCCGGGGCGATACGGCCGAAGACATCGGTCTCTTCGACAGTGGCGGCGAAATCGGCGGAATTTAATCCGGCCAGATCCGGACCGGAGACCAGCCCCTCGACCGGCAGGTCTGCCTGGCGGGCCAGCGCCGCGACGGTGTTCGGATCGTCGCCGGAGATGATCTTCAGCCTTAGCCCGAGAGCGGCGAAGGCCGCGAAAGTCTCGCCGACATTCGGCCGCAGCACGTCGGCGAGGATGACCAGGCCGAGCGGCTGGAGCGGCGGCAATCCTGGCGCGTCGTCATCGCCGGAAAAGGCGGTCTCCTCGGTGCTCCCAGCAAAAAGAAGAACACGCAGGCCGGACTCCGCGATGGTCGCGACGCGGCGGGCGAGATCTTCGGTTGCCGCCGAGCGCGCGAGATGCGGGACGAGCATCTCGTAAGCGCCGAGCGCATGGACGCCGGCCAGCGGCCCGGTGGCGAAGGCGACGGCGCTCCATTTCCGCCCTGACGAAAAGGCGATCACGTTGTCCGGCGTCAGCGCATCGCCGGGCAGGCCCGCTGCCAGCGCGGTGGTCGTCTGGTTGGGCGAGCCGACACTGCGGGCATAGGTGCCGATCAGCGAACCGAGCTGGTCCTGACTCTCCTCTCCGATGGTCTCGATCCGGTCGAGACTCAGGGCGTTGGTGGTCAGCGTGCCGGTCTTGTCGACGCACAGGATATCGGCATCGCTCAACGACTCGACCGCATTGATCTGCTGGACCAGCGCGCCCTGCCGGGCGATGGCAGCGGCACCAAGCGAATAGGCGACAACAATGACGAAGAACAGGCCGTAGGGCACCTGCCCCGAAAGCACCGCGGCGAGTTGGACGATGCGCGTGCCGGGGAGATCCTGCAGCAGCGCCGACACCAGGATGGTGCCGCTCATCAGCACGACGATCAGCATGACGAGACGGACGGCGAAGTCGATCTGCTTCTGCAGCGGCGTCTTGATGAACTGGAAGGCGCGGGCCTCGGCGGTCAGCTTGTTGGCATAGCTGTCGGCGCCGACGACCTCGGCCTCATAAGTCCCCTCGCCGCTCAGGCAGATGCTGCCGGACAGCAGCGGGTCGCCGACCGACTTGCGGACCGCCTGCGACTCGCCGGTCAGCAGCGACTCGTCAACTTCGAGAACGCCGCCATCGATCAACGAGCCATCGACGAGGACCTGGTCGCCGGGACGGAGGCGGAGATGATCGCTCTTGACAATTTCGTCCGGGTCCCCGGCCCTTTCCACGCCGCCGCGGACCAGCTTCACCTTCGGACGGTTGAGAAGGGCGATGCGGTCGAGCTGACGCTTGGCGCGCAACTCCTGGACGGTGCTGATGATGGCGTTGACCAGGCCGAGCCCGACGCTGGTCATCGCGTCATTCCATTCGCCGAGAACGATCAGCGCGATGCCGATGGTGAAGAGGATGTTGTTGAAGAAGGAGAAGAGATTGGTGCGGATGACGGTGACATAGGACCGGCTCGTGGCGATCCGCACCGCGTTGCCTTCGCCGCTTTCACGACGCCGGGTGGCTTCAGCCTCGCTCAGGCCGCCGGTCGTTGCAACGTTCTCAGCCACGGCGAGCGAGACGTGCGGTGCGATGAGGGGCGTCAGCCTTGCGAGGGGTCATCCGGGCTCCTTCCCGGCATTCCTAGCATCTGTCGCTTGGCGAAAGTCTAATCAATCTGGCCGCGCAGTTACGACTGCCCCTCCCCAGCAAGAGCCCGGGCCGGAGGCGCACCGGGCCGGAGGCAAAACGGCAAGGCCGTTTCTTCAGATCGCCTTTTCGCTGGCGGCGTCGAAAAGCGAGGCGCGGTTCAGGTTGATATCGACGGCGATTGTCTCGCCCGGGCGGCTGACATCATGGGCCTCAAGCTCGGCCATGACCGGCATGCCCGCCAGCTTGAACGTGGCGTAGGAGCGCGATCCCGTTGGCTGGAGGAGGTCGATGGCGACCTCCTGCCGTAGATGCCCCGGCCCGAGATCCTGCCCCTTGGCCCGGCTGACATGCTCCGGCCTGACGCCGAGAATGACGGACATGCCGTTCGTCGCACCAGCGAGCGGCCGATCGGCCGGCAGCGGGATCACCACGGCGCCATCGCCCAACGCGACCGCGGCACCCTTATCGCCGATCTCGAGGCGACCGGGCAGGAACGTCATTTTCGGCGACCCGAGAAAGCCGGCAACGAAGATCGAGGCCGGGCGCTCGAAGAGATCGAGAGGCGCGCCCTGCTGCTCGATCACCCCGTCACGCATCAGGACAATCCGGTCGGCCAGCGTCATCGCCTCGATCTGATCGTGGGTGACGTAGATCATCGTCGTCGAGATGTCCTGGTGGAGCCGCTTGATCTCGCCGCGCATCTCGTCGCGCAACTGGGCATCGAGATTGGATAGTGGCTCGTCGAACAGGAAGATGCGCGGGCTGCGGACGATGGCGCGGCCGATGGCAACGCGTTGGCGCTGGCCGCCGGAAATCTGGCGAGGAAGGCGATCGAGCAGGTCGGTGATGCCAAGCATCTCGGCGGCGGCGCGGACACGACCGTCGATCTCGGCCTTCGACATCTTCCGGGCCTTCAGGCCGAAGCCGATGTTCCGGCTCACCGACATGTGCGGATATAGCGCGTAGTCCTGGAACACCATGGCGACGTCGCGATCGCGCGGGCGCATCTCGTTGACGACCTCGCCAGCGATCTCGATCTCGCCGTCGGTGATTTCCTCGAGCCCGGCGATCATCCGCAGCAGCGTGCTCTTGCCGCAGCCGGAGGGGCCGACGAGAACAGTGAACTCACCATCCGGAATCTCGAGGTCGATTCCACGCACC
This sequence comes from Bauldia litoralis, assembly GCF_900104485.1. Classification (GTDB taxonomy): domain Bacteria; phylum Pseudomonadota; class Alphaproteobacteria; order Rhizobiales; family Kaistiaceae; genus Bauldia; species Bauldia litoralis. The sequence continues at coordinate 142,344 of NZ_FMXQ01000005.1, forward strand.
GCGTGGAAAGCACCGTATTTCTTGTGCAGGCTCGTTATCTTGACTTCGGCCATTTCCGTTCAATCCCTAACCGCGTACCGCGCCGAGCGTCAGCCCGCGTACAAGATGTCGTTGCGCCAGGACCCCCAGGGCGATCGACGGCCCAAGGGAAACGATGGAAAGCGCGGCTGCTTCGCCGTATTGCGCGCCCTGAAAGCTGAGGAACGAGCGGAATACGGTCGGCAGCGTGAATGCGTTCTTGCTGGTCAGCAGCAGAGCGAAGAAAAACTCCGTCCAGCAGGCGATGAACGCAAACACCGCCGCGGCAACGATGCCGGGTGCGGCGAGCGGCACCGCGACCGTCCAGAAGGCCCGCCAGCGGGTGCAGCCATCGACCAGCGCCGCTTCTTCCATCGACCGCGGCATCTGCCGGAAATAGGCGAACATCATCCAAACCGACACCGGCAGCGTGAATACCGTGTAGGCGAGGATCATGCCGAGATGGGTGTCGTAGATGCCGATGCTGCGATAGATGAGAAAGATCGGCAGGATGATGGCGATCGGCGGCAGGAAACGCTGCGACAGCACCCAGAAGGACAGGTGCTGGCCGCCGGTATTGTACCGGGAAAGGCTGTAGGCCATCAGCGTCCCGAACAGGGCCGAGAGCACCGTCGCCGCCGACGAGATGATGATGCTGTTGATCAGGCCTTCGAGGCCCCGATAGGTGAAAAGCGCCGCGGTGTAATGAACAATCGTCGGCTCGTCCGGGAACCACACCGGCGGAATCGCCAGATAGTCGCTGCTCGGCTTGATCGACGTGTTGAAGACCCAGTAAAGCGGCACGATCACGAAGATGACGAAGAAGCCGAGAAGCAGGATGCGGCCGATCGGAACTGAACGATAACGGCGGCGGCGGATCGGACGGGCAGGCATCAGTTCGTCTCCGCCTTGAGCAGCCGCCGGACCAGGAACACCACCACCAGCGCCGTGAAGATCAGGAAGAGCCAGCTTCCGGCCGTCGCCTGGGACAGATGAAACTGGGTGAAGCCGATCGTGTAGAGATAGTAGGAAGCAGTGTAGGTGCTGGTTCCCGGCCCGCCGCCGGTCATGATGAAGATCGTGTCGAACAGCCGGATCGCGTCGAGCAGCCGGAAGGTGATCGCCAGCAGGATCATCGGTCCGAGATGTGGAACGGTAATCGACCAGAACACTTGCCAGGGACCGACGCCGTCGAGTTCGGCCGCCTCATAGAGATTGGGCGGGATCGCGGTCAGGCCGGCAAGCAGGATGACGAACATGAACGGCGTCCATTGCCAGACATCGGCCAGAATGAGCGAGAAATAAATGTACGGGCTTTCCGTCAGCCAGCTGATGGTCACCTCGTTGCCGAGGAGCGCGCTGAGCACGTAGTTGGTCGGGCCGAACGGCCTCTGCAGCAGAAGCGTGAAGGTCTGGCCGACGATCACCGGGCTGATGAACAGCGGCACGATCAGGATCGACATGATCAGGCCGCGGCCGGGAAAGCTCCGCATCATCGTCATGGCAACCGCGAAGCCGAGGATGAACTCGATGGCGACGCTTGAAAAGGACAGGAACGCCGTGAGGACCAGCGACCAGCGGGCGACGGGATCGGCGATGACCCGCTCGAAATTCTTGAAGCCGACAAAGGCGTGGCCCGGAACCTGGAAATCGAAATTGATGAACGAGACGACGAGCGAGTAGACCAGCGGATAGATCGACAGCGCCAGGATGAGAAGAACCGCCGGCGCGACCAGGACCCATTTGAAATGGCGGTCCGCCCACTCGCCGAAGCGAGACAGTTGCGGCGGCAGTCCTGCCGCCTCGAGACGCCTGATGACGTTGGTCTCGGACATAGTCCCCCCACACCCTCTTGGCCGGCTGCCCGGCTCATCTTCTAGAGGTTCGTCGCGACGGCCGCCCCGCCGCCGCGACGATGATCGTTGCGGCGAACGGCCGGTGCCTAGTGGCCGGCCATTCGCCAACGGTTGCTCAGTCGAGCTTCACCGCCATGCCCAGCTTCTCGACCGTATGGTCGGCCGTCGAGCCCGGCAACTTCAGGAACTCCTCGTAGAATGCCTTCTGCGAGTCGACCCCGAGACGGTCGGTCGTGTCGTTCCACTCGGCCGCCGCGGTATTGAGCGCGGTCTGCGGATCGGCGCCGGCCCACACATCGGTCGCCATGCGGTCGAGGCTCAGGAAGTAATCCTGGGCACCCGGCATGATCAGATCGAGGACGCCGACATTGGCGGAGTTGTTGAGATTGACCAGATACTCCTTCGCGTCCGGCCACAGTTCCGCATAGAGATCCGACTTGAAGTGCGACAGGCGGTAGGGGTCCCGCAAAGCATATGGCAGCATCACCCGGGCCAAGGAGACCGGTGGCGACGTTATCCACTGCATGAACAGGTAGGCTGCTTCCGGATTGGCCGAATCGGCCGCCAGGGCCTTGTTGAACCCGGTCGCGTGTTCCGGATTGCCCGGGACGACCGCATATCCGATCTTGCCCGCGACCTCCGACTGCGGAATGAAGTTGATCGCCGTCGCGGTCTGCGAATAGCCGGCGGTCATGCGCCCGGTCGGAGGCCACGAGTAGATCATCGCCACCTTGCCGGTGAGGAAGGCCGCCCACAACGACACTGCGTCGAGTTCGTTGTTGCCGGGGATCGAGGCGGTATTGGCCGCGATCATGTTCTCCAGCGTCTTGAGGCCCGCCGGTCCGGCAATACCGGCCTGCATGTTCTCATCGAACAGCTCGCCGCCATTGGTCCGGAACTGCTGCATGAAGTCGAAGTGGTTGCCGGGGCTGCCCGCCTTGCGGAAATGCCCGGCACCATAGACTTCCGGCGCCATCTGGTCGGTGATGAACTGCGCGGTCTGGGCGTAGTCCTCCCAGGTAGTCGGCACCGCGAGCGGCTTGCCGAACTTGGCCTGGTAGGCCTCCATCATCTTCGGATCCTCGAAGATGTCCTTGCGGTAGTAGAGGGCGAACATGTCGCCATCGTCGAAGAAGCCCCAGATCTTGCCCTTGTAGGTCGGCAGGGCTTTGTAGAGCGGGTGGTAATCCTCGAGATCCGCCAGGTTCATATACTTGGCGATGTAGTCGTCGAGCGGTGCGATCACGCCGCCATCGGCGAGCGACGGTGTCCATGCCGGCGAGATGTCGAGAACGTCGAAAGCACCCGATCCGGCAAAATGCTCGGCGACCGCCTTCGAGTACATGTCCGGGTTCGCCAATTCCGCCACGCTTGACGTGATGCCGGTCATGTCCTGCCACATCGGGCCGGAGAAGTTGCGCGGGTCGAGCGCCTGCAGTCCGGCTTCATAGGTCATGTTGAGGTTGACGCCGGCAAATTGCTTCGCCGCCTCGACCGCCCGGTAGGCCGAGCCATCCTTCGGACCCACGGTCGATGCTTCGAGAGCCAGGGCCTGTGCCTTGCCGAGCGGCGTGCTCGGATCGGCGAGTTCAAGCTCGGCCTGGGCAAGTGCGAAGGTGCTGACCGATGACAGCAGCGCGCCTGACAGGGGCAACATGCCTACCATCTGGCCAAACCGTGTGATGAAGCTTCTCCGGGTCGGTTGGCCCGTGAGAAATGCGTCGACTTCCTCCGCCAGGCCGGCGTCGAAATCGCGCTTTTCGCGATCGTTCATTGCTTCAGTCTCCTCCCGTTGCGGATGTTCCCGGCGGCGACGCCACCGGCACTCCTGCTTGTTTGGGTTCCCGACCAGCAGGCGCTTCTGGCCGAGTCAGTCCCTTCCGGCTTCGACTTCTTTGTGTCCGCGCGCCCGAGCCTTTCGCCGTGTCCTCCTAGCTGCCGAAACGCCGGCCGAAATCGGCGAGGCGCTTCTTCCAGATGTCCGAGGCGAGAACGTCGCGATTAAGGAGGCCGCGCGGCTCACGCCCATGTTGAATATCCAGCACCGCCCTGACGTCGGCGGCGCCGTTGCCAGCAAAGCACTGGTCGGTCCAGCACAAAGCATGCGGTGCAAGAATGACATTGTCGAGCTTGAGGATCGGATCGTCCGGATCCGGCGGCTCCTGCTCCAGGACATCGAGTCCCGCGCCGGCGATCCGCCCTTCCTGCAGGGCAACCGTCAACGCCTTCTGGTCGACGATCGGGCCACGGGCCGTGTTGATCAGGTAGGCGGTCGGTTTCATCATCGCCAGCCGCTCGGCGTTGACGATGTGTCTGGTTTCCGGCGTCAGCGGACAACTGACCGACAGGACATCGGCGCGGCGGAAAAGTTCCTCCAGATCGACCAGTTCGATGCCGAGTTCGGCCGCGACCGCCTTGTCGGCAAACGGATCGTGGGCGATGAACTTCATGTCGAAGGGTTTGGCCATCCGATAGGCCTCGGCGCCGATATTGCCGATGCCGAGCGAGCCGAAGGTCCGGCCGACGAGGCCGACGCCCATGTGATCGGAACGCCGGGCAAAGCCCGCCGCCGCTTCACGGGTGAGCTGGTCCTTGATCATCAGCTTGCCGGTCAGGGCGAGCATCAGGGTGATGATCGAAACCGCGACCGGGCGGCGGACGCCGTCCGGCGTGATGACGACGCCGATGCCGGCTTCGGTGCAGGCGCCGACATCGACCGTGTCGTAGCCAACGCCGAAGCGAGCGACGACGGCCAGCCGACCGCTCTTCGGTATGCTTTCCTTCGAGAAGCGATGGATCAGCAGGATAAGCGCATCGATGTCCTCGAGCTGGGCGGCGCGAAGCGGGCTCTCCGACTCCAGGAAAACGACCTCGACACCGGGCGCATTGCGCAGTGGCTCGATGTCGAAATCCGGATAGGTCGGCGTGCCGTCTTCCTTTCTGAAGTCGCCCGACAGGGCGACACGGAATGTATCAGCCATGACCCGCGCTCACTTCACCTTGCACTTGTCGCGCAGCGCTGCGATGCCATCGGCAATCGCAGCCTGCAGGAGCCAGACATCGCCCGAATAGCAGACGAAATCGAAGCCTTCGTTGTAGATGTCGACGCCGCCCTGCACCGACTGGGTCAGTCGGCCGAGCGACTTCTTGTGGCGCTGCGCCGCCGCGACCGTGGTCTTGATCGCCTTCTTGAACTTCGGATGGTCGAACTCACCGGGAATGCCGAGCGAGACCGACAGATCGAAGTGCCCGACCCAAAGGCAGTCGACGCCGTCGATCGCCGCCATCGCATCGGCATTATCAACGCCCTCTTCCGTCTCTATCTGGCAGAAGAACGTCGACCGCTTGTTGGCCGCCTTGAACTTGTCGGCGACGGTGCCGGGGCGGTAGCCGTCATGCGCCACACCAAGGGCGACGCCACGCTTGCCGGCGGGGTGATACTTCATCGCATCGATGATACGGCGGACTTCATCGACATTGCCGACCATCGGAAGCATCACGCCCTCGGCGCCCATGTCCATGGCGCGCGCCACGTGATGATACTCGCGCGACGGTACCCGCACGATCATCGGCAACGACGCGGCTTCCATGTAGCGCACCGCGCTCTTCACGGTTTCGAAGCCGAACCCCGAATGCTCCATGTCGAAAAGGACGAAGTCGCACCCGGCGGACTTCAGGATATGGCCTATGCCCGGCGTTGCGAATTCGACGATGAAGTTCCCGAATTTCGGGGACTTCTTGCCGATCATCGACTTGAGGCCCTTTGCCGCCATCTTGATTCACTCCCTTTTTGACGTGTCCCGGTGCTGTCGACCGGGTTTCACCCGACGTTGCGCTTAACCGCTCCCCTCCAGGACGAGAGCAAATTCGACGACCGACTTGGCGGCGACAAGGTCGCTGCTGTCCCGGTCGAAGCTGAGAAAATGGTCCGTCTGCATGTGCGCGTCGAAAGCGGCGCGATCGTCATAGATCTCGTAGAGCACGATGCGATCGTCTTCGCCTTTCGGCTCAAGCACGTCGAAGCGCCTGCACCCGGGCTCGCGCGCCACAGAGGCACGCGCATTATCGTCGATGAGCCGGCGAAAGGCGCCGCGCGCGCCCGGCTTGAGGCGAAAATCGACGAGGATTGCGTAGTCGGCCATCACTGCACTTCACTGACGAGGGCGTAGCGGCGCGAAACGTATCCGAGATGGTCGCGCATGGCGCGCTCGGCCGCATCCGGATCGCGGGCGGCGACCGCCTCGAAGATCGCCTTGTGGGCTGCGAAGGAAATCTTGTCGACGCCCGGCGCCAGCGTCGTCTTGCGCTGCTCGTGCAGCCATTCGGCGAAGGCGGCGTGGATGGCGGTGAAGATCGGATTGCGCGGGATCAGCGCCAGCACATAGTGGAAGGCGACGTCGGTCCGCTCGAAGGCGGCGAAATCGCCGAGCGTGGCGCGGTTGTCCTCGAGCGCGGCTTCGAAATCGGCGATGTCCTCTTCGGACGCATGGAGCGCGGCGTGGCGCGCCAGTCCGGCCTCGAAGAAGATGCGCACATTCTGGAAATTCTGGATGCCGTCCGGCGAGGAGAGCATGTGGCGGGCAGTCACCGACAGGCCGTCCATGACGGATTGCGGGGTCGGCCGCGTCACCCGCGCCCGTGTGCCGGAGCGCAACTCGACCAGGCCGAGTTTCTGCAAATGGAAGAGCGCCTCGCGGACCGCGGGCCGACCGACGCCATAGGTTTCCATCAACTCGCGCTCGGAGGGAAGCGGGTCGCTCGGCGCGAAATCGCCACCGGCTATGCGTTGCTCAAGCCGCTCCGCGACGTCCTCATAGAGCTTGCGTTGGCGAATGGCTGATGGCGACATTTGGTATACCTGTAATGCCAGTTATGGTATCTTGCGTCGTGCCGGCGGTCAATCGACTATCGGCCAAGCCGGACAAACCGGCGAGGAAACATCGAAGGGAGGTGCCAATGACAACGGTGGCAATGACCGTGAACGGCAAAGCCGTATCGGTCGACAGCGAAGACCGCGCCCTGCTCGTGGAGGTGCTTCGCGAGAAGCTCAATCTGACCGGGACCCATGTCGGTTGCGACACGTCGCAATGCGGCGCCTGTGTCGTCTTGGTCGACGGGGTTGCGGTCAAATCCTGCACGATGCTCGCGGCGCAGGCCGACGGGAGCACAGTCGAGACCATCGAGAGCCTCGCCAAGAACGGCGAACTCCATCCGATGCAGGTTGCCTTCAACGAAAACCACGGACTGCAATGCGGCTTCTGCACGCCGGGGATGATCATGACGGCGGTCGACATGGTGCGCCGTCGCGGCAAGACCCTCGACGACACGACGATCCGCCACGAGCTGGAAGGCAACATCTGCCGCTGCACCGGCTACGTGAACATCGTCAAGGCCATCAAGGCCGGCGCTGCAAGAATGTAAGATCGCTATCGCCCGGGCGACAGCCGGGCCCGAGGGGAGGAATTCGGCAATGGCAAAAGACGGAATCGGCGCCAGCGTCCTGCGCAAGGAGGACCGACGCTTCACCACCGGTCAGGGGACTTACACGGACGACGTGAATCGCCCAGGCCAGCTTCACGCAGTTTTCGTGCGCTCACCGCACGCCCACGCGACCATCAAGTCGGTCGATCTCACCGCGGCGCGCGCGATGCCGGGCGTCGTCGCCATCCACACCGGCGAGGAACTCGCCGAGGGCGGCATCAACAATCTGATCTGCGGATGGGGGATCACATCCAAGGACGGCACGCCGATGAAGATGGGCCCCTACCCGCCGCTCGCCATCGGCAAGGTGCGCTTCGTCGGGCAGCCGGTACTCGCCGTCGTCGCCGAGAGCCGCGGCCAGGCAGAGGACGCGGCCCATGCGGTCGAGGTCGATTACGATATCCTGCCGTCGGTCACCCGCCTTGCCGACGCGCTGAACCCCGATGCACCCGCCGTCCACCACTTCGAGGCGGACGGCGCGGTCTGGGAGCATGGCCAGCCGCCGAAGAACCTCATCTTCGACTGGGAGTTGGGGGATGCCAAGGCGACGGACCAGGCGTTCGCCAAGGCCAAGCACGTCGTCAAGATCGACGTCGTCAACAACCGGACGGTCCCGAGCGCAATGGAGGCTCGCGCCGTCGTCGCGGAGTACGCTTCGGCGGGCGAGCATTTCACGCTGTGGAACACGACGCAGAATCCACATCTCTTGCGGGTCGTGCTGTCGGCCTTCATCAACGTCGCGCCCGAGCACAAGCTGCGGATCATCGCCCCCGACGTCGGCGGCGGATTCGGCTCGAAGATCTTCACCTACTCGGAAGAGGTCGTTTGCCTCTGGTCGGCGAAGGCGACCGGCCGCCCGGTCAAGTGGGCGTCGAGCCGCAGCGAAGCTTTTCTTACCGATGCGCATGGCCGAGACCACATCACCACGGCCGAGATGGCGTTCGACGAGAACCACAAGATGCTCGGCCTCAAGGTCGATACCATCGCCAATCTCGGCGCCTATATGTCGCTCTTCGCGTCGCTCATCCCGACCTATCTCTATGGACCGCTGTTGTCCGGCCAGTACGCGATCCCGGCGATCCACTGCAATGTCCGGGCGGTCTACACCAACACGGTGCCGGTCGACGCGGTGCGCGGTGCAGGGAGGCCAGAGGCGACCTATGTCCTCGAACGCCTGATCGAGACCGCCGCGCGCGAACTCGGAGTCGATCGCGCCGAACTTCGCCGCAAGAACTTCGTCCGCACCTTCCCGTACCAGACCCCCGTCCTGTGGCAGTACGACTCGGGCGACTATGACGGGCTGCTCGACAGCGTCCTGGCGAAGGCCGACTGGAACGGCTTCCCGGCCCGCAAGGCGGAGTCGGCCAAGCGCGGCAAGCTCCGCGGCATCGGCCTGTCCTGCTACATCGAAGCCTGCGGCGTCGCGCCGTCCTCCGCCGTCGGCGGGGCGCTCGGCTGCGGCGTCGGCATGTGGGAGATGGCCGAGATCAAGGTCAACCCGGTCGGCACCGTCGAGGTCTTCGTCGGTACGCTTGGTCATGGCCAGGGCCACGAGACGACGTATGCGCAGATCGCCGCCGATCGTTTCGGCATCCCGATCGACTCGATCTCGGTGATCGAAGGCGATACCGACAAGGTGCAGCAAGGAATGGGCAGCTACGGCTCGCGCACGGCCGGCAACGGCACCTCGGCAGTGTCCAAGGCCCTCGACAAGGTCGAGGCCAAGGCCAAGAAGATCGCAGCCCATCTTCTCGAAGCCTCCGAGGACGACATCAAGATCGAGGATGGCAACTTCGTCATTGCCGGCACCGACAAGAAGCTCACCCTCACCGAGGTGGCGCTCGCGGCCTATGCTTTCCACAAGCTGCCGACGGACATCGAGCCGGGCCTCGACGAGAAGGCTTATTTCGACCCGGTCAACCTGACCTACCCGGCCGGCGCCTTCGTCTGCGAGGTGGAGGTCGACCCGGCAACCGGCACCACCGAGATCGTGAATTTCACCGCGGTGGACGACTTCGGCAACGTCATCAACCCGATGATCGTCGAGGGCCAGGTCCATGGCGGCGTCATCCACGGCATCGGCCAGGCCCTGCTCGAAGAGGTGGTCTACGATCCGGACAGCGGCCAGTTGATGACCGGCTCGTACAACGACTACTGCATGCCGCGGGCCGACAACCTGCCGACCAACTTCGAACTCGCCTTCCAGGTCACCCCGAGCCCGAGCAACCCGCTCGGCGTCAAGGGCTGCGGCGAGGCCGGGGCGATCGGCGCGCCGCCGGCGATCATCAACGCGATCACCGACGCCATCGGCACCAACGATCTCCAGATGCCCGCGACCGCGGAGAAGGTCTGGAGAGCGCTGCAAGGCGTGTCGGCCAAGAACGCTGCCTAGGGAGGGAGAAAGATCATGCACGAGACCCGTTATCACCGCCCGAGCAGCCTCGACGAGGCCGCGAAAATCCTCTCCGCTTCGGCCGACGGCCGCTACCTGTCGGGTGGCCAGACGCTGATTCCGACGATGAAGCACCGGCTCGCCGAGCCGACCGACCTCATCGACCTGACTCGGCTGGCCGAACTCAAGGGCATCTCCGAAAGCGGCGGGGCGCTGACCATCGGCGCGGCGACGACCCATGCCGAGGTCGCCAGTTCGGACGCGGTCAGGAAGGCGATCCCGGCGCTTGCCGCGCTCGCCGGCAAGATCGGCGACCCGGCCGTCCGCCACAAGGGGACGATCGGCGGCTCGATCGCCAACAACGATCCGGGGGCGGACTATCCGGCCGCGGCGCTCGGCCTCGGCGCGACAATCCACACCAGCAAGCGCGCGATCGCCGCCGACGACTTCTTCAAGGGCATGTTCACGACCGCCCTTGAGGATGGAGAAATCGTCACCAAGGTCAGCTTCCCCATCCCGACCAAGGCAGCCTACGAGAAGTTCCACAACGCGGCCTCGCGCTATGCCCTGACCGGCGTCTTCGTCGCGGTGACCAAGGGCGGCGACGTCCGCGTCGCGGTGACCGGCGCTGGAGCCAGCGGCGTGTTCCGGGCGGGGGGCATCGAGGCGGCCTTGTCGAGCACGTTCGCGGCGGATGCGATCGGTGGCGTTGCCATCGATTCCTCCGACCTCTTGTCCGACATCCACGGCTCGGCCGACTATCGGGCGAACCTGATCAAGGTGATGGCCGAGCGGGCCGTCGCCGCGATCGCCTGAACGCCGTTCTGACGGCGCACCAGGACGAAACGAACTGAGGGGGAATGCGGCGACCCACGGGTTGCGGCATTCCCCTCTTCCTTGCGGGGGGACAGGATGATGAACACGCAGGCAATCAAACTCTTCGGAACCGACGAACCGGCGCCCACGCAACGGCTGCTGACGGCGGGACCGATCACCGCGACACTGGAAGACGGGCAGCTTCGCTGGATTCGGATCGGCGATGCCGAGGCGGTCCGCGCCATCGGCTTCCTCGTGCGCGATCGCAACTGGAGCACACCGACCCCGGAGGTCAGCGACCTGACCGTCAAGGAAACGCGTGGCGGCTTCAAGGTCGCGTTCGATGCGCTGTGGCGGACCGCGGACGGAACCTTCTCGGCGCGTCTCAGCTACACGGCGAAGGCCAGTGGAACGCTGACGTGCGAGGCCGTCGGCGCGCCGGCCCAGGATTTCCAGACCTGCCGCACCGGCTTCGTCATCCTTCACCCGCTCAAGGGTTTCGTCGGCAAGCCGGTGACGATCGAGCATGCGGACGGTTCGGTCGCGACCTCGACGGTGCCGGAAGAGATCGTCCCGGACCAGCCGTTCCTGCTGGTGCGGGCGATGACCCATTCGCCTCTGCGCGGCGTCAAGGCGGAACTGCGCATGGAAGGCGACACCTGGGAGACCGAGGACCACCGCAACTGGACCGACGCCTCCTTCAAGACCTATAGCCGGCCGCTGTCGCTTCCCTACCCCTACCCGATCGCCAAGGGCGAGGAAGTCCGCCAGTCGGTGACGCTGACATTCACCGGCAAGCTGCCGAAAGCGCCGGCCGAGGGATCCGGGCCGGTCACCGTCAAGCTCGGCGAGGCGTCGGGCAAGATGCCGCGGATCGGCGTCAGCGTTCTTCCGGAGGATGCGCGGGCAGCCGTTCGTGTTGCGCCGCTGGTCAAGGCGGCCGGCGTGCAGCACATCAACTGCCGCATCGACCTGCGGGATCGTGGCTGGGACAAGCCGCTTGGCGACTATGCCAAACTGGCGAAGGAAACCGGCGCGGAGGTCGTGCTCGAGATCATCATCCCCGGCGACGACACGCCAGCCAGGGAAATCGGCGCGGCGGGCAAGGCGGTGCGCGCGGCGAAACTGAAGCCGGCAGCGGTGGTGGTAACGCCGGCGGCGGATCTCAAATCCTACCCGCCCGGCACGCCCCATCCCGACGGGATACCGACCTGGGAAGCGGTCGCATCCGCGACCCGGCGGACCTTTCGCACTGCCCGCATCGGTGGCGGCATGCTGTCGAACTTCACCGAGCTCAACCGGAAGCGGCCGCCGAACAAACTCTTCGATTTCATCACCCACCGGACCTCCGCGACAGTCCATGCCGCCGACGACCGTTCGGTGATGGAGACGCTCGAAGCGGTCGGGCAGATCATCCACTCGACCAGGGCGATCATTGGAAAGACGCCCTACCGGATCGGTCCCTCGCATATCGGCAACAGCTTCAATCCTTATGGAGCGGCGGTCAGCGAAAATCCGAATGGCGGCCGCGTCACCATGGCCCGCGTCGACCCGCGCCATCGCGGGTTGTTCGGCGCGGCGTGGCATCTCGGCTATCTTGGTCAGGTCGCGGATGGCGGGCTTGAGGCGGCGACGATGGCTTCTCCCGTCGGCGAGTTCGGCATTGCCTATGCGAAGCAGAAACATGCTCAGCCGTGGTTCGACACGACACGCGGCGCCAAGGTCTACCCGGTCTACCATGTCATCCGCGGCATCGCCGGGGCGGCCGGCGCCAGGCACGTTGGGGCGGTCTCCGCCGATACGGACCGCGTTCGCGTCCTCGCCTGGAAAAAAGGAAAGACGACCCATGTCTGGCTCGCCAGCCTTCGCGACGAGACCGTCGACGTGAAGCTGCGCGGCCTGCCGAAGGGTAAGGCGACGCTGATGATGCTGGACGCAGAAAGCTTCGAGGCGGCGGCGCGCGACCCGTCCTTTGGCGACGTGGGCGAGCCCTTCAAGGGCTCCAGCGTCACGCTTGGCCCCTTCGCGGTGGCGCGGCTCGACATTACGGGGTGATCGTGGGCGCCGAATCGTCCGTTTCGCGGACCGAAGCCTGTCTCGACCGCATCGCGCGGCTCGATCCGGACCTGCGGGCATTCATCACGGTCACCGGAGAAACGGCGCTGGACGCAGCGCGGGCGGCCGATGCGGCAACGCGGGAGGGGCGAAACACAGGCCTGCTTCATGGCGTCCCGATCGCAGTCAAGGACTGCATCGATGTCGCCGGCGTGCGATGCACTCACGGGTCGGCCTTCTTCGCCGGGAACATATCTGCCGTCGATGCCCCGGCGGTCGCCAGGCTGAGGGCGGCGGGCGCGGTCCTGATCGGCAAGGCCAACATGCACGAATTCGCCTATGGCGGGACGACGCAGAACGCGGTCTTCGGCGGCTGTCGGAACCCCTGGGACATGACCCGCATTCCCGGCGGCTCCAGCGGCGGGTCGGCGGTGGCGATCGCCGCCGGGCTGGCCGAGGGCGCGCTCGGCAGCGACACGGCCTCGTCGATCCGGATGCCGGCGGCGCTGACCGGAACGACGGGACTGAGGCCGACCGGCGGCAGTGTCTCCGCCGACGGTGTCCTGCCGGTCAGCCCTCCGCACGATACCGTCGGGCCGATGGCGCGGAGCGTCGGCGAGGTCGCCCACATCCAGGCCGCGATCCTCGACGAGACACCGGCGGCGGCGCGTGGCGTGACGCCGGCCGGGCTGCTCAGCCGGTTGGATGACGGGGTCTCCGGGCTTCGGCTCGCCGTTCCCGACGACTTCTTCTTCAGCGAGGCGGACCCGGGTGTCGCCGAGGCGGTGCTCGCCGCCGCGCGGGTTCTCGAAGAGCGCGGTGCGCGTCTCGTCACCAGAGCCATCGCTGGTGCGGCGGAGGTGCAGGCGAACATGATGCCGGTGCTTTTCGCCGATGCCGCGAGCTTCCACCGGGAACGGCTCGCGACAGAGCCGGAGACCTTTAGCGCCGGCGTGCGGAACCGGCTGCGGCCGGGACTGGACATGACGGCGATCGACTACGCGGAGCGGCTCCGCTGGCTGGAGGCATGGCGGACACGCTGCGATGCCTTCTTCGACGACGAGGCGGACGCGATGATCACGCCGACCGTTCCCATCACCGCACCGGTGATTCAGGACGACGCGAATCTCACCTTTGTGTCGAGCCGGCTCAGCCGCTTCTGCTGGGCCTGGGCGGCGGCGCGCGCGCCGGCCCTCTCGGTCCCCTGCGGCTTCGCCGAAGGGCTGCCGATCGGCATGCAGATCGGCTCCGGGCGCTGGCAGGACGCCCGCGTCCTTGCCATCGGCCACGCCTACCAGCAGGCGACCGACTGGCACCGGATAACGCCGGACCTGGCCTGACCGGACCCCTGTCCCCTTGCATCGCCGGTGAAATTCCTCGGCGGGACGGTTGATCCGACCGCCCTTCTAGGCCGATGAAAGGACCGGTAGTATTACCGCCTACCCCGCGATCCAGCGCGGCTCGGCATTCCCATCGAAGAGGCAAGACACCATGACCGCGTTCACGCCGGCTACCGCACCGACGATCTATTTCATCGGCGTGACCACCGGCCAGTCGTCGATCCTCAAGGTGTTTCCAAAATGGGCGGAGGCACTCGGCCTCGCCGACGCCCGGATCGTCGGCATCGACCTACCGCTGCATGCGCCTCGCGACGATTACCGGCGCGTCGTCTCGTTCATCAAGGACGACCCGCACTCGCGCGGCGCGCTGGTGACGACCCACAAGATCGACCTCTTCGACGCCTGCCGCGACCTGTTCGACGAGATCGACCCGCTGGCCCGGCTCACGGAAGAAATGAGCTGCGTGTCGAAGCGCGACGGCAGGCTGATCGCATCGGCCAAGGACCCGATCACCGGCGGGCTGGCGCTCGACGCCATCGTTCCCGCCGGCCACTTCGGCCGGACCGGGGCGGAAGCTTTCTTCATGGGCGCCGGCGGCTCGACCGCCGCCATCACCTGGCACCTGATGCAGGCCAAACGCGGCGACGACCGACCGTCTCGCATCACCATCTCCGATGTCAGCCAGCCGCGACTCGACGCCTATGAGGCGCTGTGCGAGCGCTTCGATACCGACATCCCTGTCGAGACCGTGCTGGCATCCGCGGCGCAGGACAACGACCGGGTGATGGGCGACCTTCGGCCAGGGTCGCTGGTGGTCAACGCCACCGGCCTCGGCAAGGATGGGCCTGGCTCGCCGATCAGCGACGCCGCCGTCTTCCCGCGCGACGGATATGCCTGGGAACTGAACTATCGCGGCGACCTGGTCTTTCTGCGCCAGGCGCGCGCCGCCGCGTCACAGCAACCAATGACCGTCTCGGACGGCTGGGTCTATTTCCTCCACGGCTGGACGCGGGTCATCGCCGAAGTCTTCGCCATCGATATCCCGACCTCCGGTCCCTTGTTCGAACAATTGTCGGATATCGCGGTGCCGCCCGGCCGCTGATCGCCCGGCCATCCCGAGTCGCCTTTTTCGACGATGGACGTGACGGCGCCAGTCGTCCGAATCCCGCCCATATCGGCCTCGACACGGGCGGTTTTCCCCCGAAACCATCGACAAGCGCGCCGATCGTATTGACAGCGAAAAGCCATCGTGCATAGCTATGCACGGCCGAAAAAACGCTGTTCGATCCAATCAACAACAACCGACGTCGATGGCCACGGTGTCTCTCTAGGGTGGAGATTTGGTAATGGTGAAGAAACTCATCGACCATGCAATGAATCGGCGCGTCGGGCGCCGCGACTTCCTCAAGGGTGCTGCGGCCGCGGGTGCGGTTGGCGCCTTCCCGGCGATCATCACCCGTTCGGCCTTCGCGTCCGAGCACCCAACCGTTGTCAACTCGATCCGGTCGCTGTCCAACCCCTATCACGCGACATGGAATGCGGGCGGCGCGGCTTTCGCCAACTCGGTCGGCGCCGACTACGTGACGCTCGTCACCGAAGGCAACAGCGAGAAGGGCATCGCCGACATCAAGGCGATCCTTGCCAAGACTGGCGGCAACTGCGTCGTCAATGTCGATCCCAACGACGCCCCGGATGCGCGGCCGATCGTCGAGGCCTGCAAGGACGCGGGCGCCTATGTCGTGACACAGTGGAACAAGCCGGCCGACCTGCATCCCTGGGACTACGATCCGAACTACGTCGCCCACATCTCGTTCGACGGCGTGCCTTACGGCAAGGCCATGGCCGAGACCCTGATCAAGGCGATGGGCGGCAAGGGCGGCATCGTCGCTCTCGGCGGCATCGAATCGAATACCCCGGCCATCGCCCGCAAGGCCGGCCTGATGCAGGCGCTTGAGGCGAACCCGGATGTCGAGCTTCTCGACTTCCAGGTTGCCAACTGGTCCGAGACGGAAGCGCTCGAGAAGACCAACGCCTGGCTGACCCAGTTCGGTGACCAGATCTCCGGCATCTGGGCGGCGAATGACGGCATGGCGCTTGCCGCCGTCGAGGCGCTTCGGGCCGACGGGCGCGCCGGTACGGTTCCGGTCACCGGCATCGACGGCATCCAGCTCGCGGTCGAGGCGATCCTCAACGGCGAGATGGCCGGCACCGTCGCCTGGGACCCCTTCTGGCAGGGCGGAATGGGCCTGTCGATCGGCTACCATGCCAAGACCGGCGGCTTCGACCCGACGACGGAACCGAAGGACCATCGCGAGTTCTACGGCAAGGGCGTCATCATCACCGCCGACAGCGCGCAGTCGTATTTCGACAACAATATCGCTGCCGAGCCGACGCTCGACTGGAACGACATCTGGGGCCGGGTCAACGGCCAGATCGTCTACTGAGCCAGACTGTGTGAGCGCGCTCCAGCGCGCTCACCTCCTCCCGTTGCGAACCGTCTTGTCCCGGATTGCCGGGGCGAGACGGGTCGTGGCCCGGCTGTTCCCTGCTGTCTAGAAAGCGAAAGCCCGAGATGTCCCTGGACACATCCGCAAGCGCGACGGATTCCGGCGCGACCCCGCGTCCGCGCCGATGGCGGATCGCGTCCTGGGCGCCGGTCATCGTCCTCGTGGCGCTGTGCATCATCATCGGGCTGATCAACCCGAATTTCTTCAGCTTCGGCAATTTCGTCCGCATGAGCCAGACCGCGATGATCCCGCTGGTGCTCGGGCTCGGCGCGACCTTCATCATCCTGATGGGATCGATCGACCTTTCGGTTGAAGGCATCCTGACGCTCGGCGCGGTCATCCTGTCGATGCTGGTGCTGAACGGCGCCAACGCCAACGACCTCGGGATCTTCGGCATCTTCATCGTCCTGGCGGTCGGCGCCTCGGTCGGCTTCATCAACGGCGTCATCCATGTCCGTCTGAAAGTGCCGTCCTTCATGACGACGCTCGGCGTCTGGTTCATCGGCGTCGGGGTGGCCAATGCACTGCTCGGCGGCATGGCGACGCGGATCAACTCGCCGATGATCCGCGGCCTGGCGATCGACCGCTTCCTCGGATTCCCGTGGGGCGTATGGCTCGCCCTGCTCTGCTTCGTCATCGCCCTGGTCATCCAGAACTACACGCGGCTGGGGCGCTATATCTACGCGCTCGGCGGCGGCGAGGAGCTTGCAGAACTCTCTGGCATCCCGGTCGGGCGTGTTCGCATCATGACCTTCACGCTCGCCGGAATCTTCTACGCGGTCGGCGGCATTCTCGCCGCCGCGCAACTCGGCCTCGGCAACGCGCAGATCGGCAATGGCCGCCTGTTCACGACGATTACCGCGGTGGTGGTCGGCGGCACGGCGCTGACCGGTGGTCGCGGCGGCGTCCACCAGACCCTGATCGGCGTCCTCATCGTCGTCGTGCTCAACAACGGCATGGTGCTGATGGGGGTCAAACCCAGCGTCCAGATCGGCGTGCAGGGCCTGATGATCATCGCGGCCGTGGCGCTGTCGATCGACCGCAAGCTGATCCGGATCGTCAAATGAGCGAGAGCCCCGCAACAACGCCCGCCCTGGCGCTGGTCAACGTCGACAAATACTTCCCCGGCGTCCATGCGCTGAAGGATGTCTCGATCGAGATCCAGCCCGGCGAGGTCGTCGGCCTGATCGGCGAGAACGGCGCCGGCAAGTCGACGCTGATGAAGATCCTCAGCGGCGTCTACCAGCCTGACTCCGGCTCCATCCTGATCGCCGGCGAGCCGACCCATATCGCCAGCGCCGCCGATGCCAACCACAAGGGCATCGGCATGGTGTTCCAGGAGCAGTCGCTCCTGACCAACCTGACCGTCGGCGAAAACATCTATCTCGGCAACGAGGCGCAGTTCACGCGCTTCGGCATCGTCGACTGGAACGCGCTCTATGCGGCGGCGTCGCGGCAACTGGCCAAGGTCCAGGTCGATGTCGACCCGCGCATGCGCTCGGAAGACCTCGACTTCGCCGCGCGCCAGATGGTGGAGCTGGCCAAGGCCCTGACGCTCGAGGACCTTGCTGGCGGACACCTGGTCATCCTGCTCGACGAGCCGACATCGGTGCTCGAACGGGCCGAGATCGAGGTTCTGTTCGCGCGGGTCCGGGCGCTGAAATCGCGCGCCTCCTTCATCTTCGTCTCGCACCGGCTGGACGAGGTGCTCGAGCTTTCCGACCGCATCTACATCATGAAGGACGGCGCGGTCGTCGGCGACCTCAAGTCCGGCGAGGCGGAAGTCAGCGAGTTGCACCAGTTGATGGTCGGCCGCAGCCTGCAGTCGGAATATTACCGCGAGACGCTGCAGAAGCCCTATCGGGACGAGGTGCTGGTCGAGGCGGAGGGGCTGTCGCTCGGCACCGCTTACAAGGATATCAGCTTCAAGCTCCATGCCGGGGAAATCCTCGGCATTGCCGGGGTGATCGGCTCCGGCCGCGAGGAACTGACCCGCACGCTGGCCGGCTTCGCGCCGCATGACGGCGGCCGCCTGCGCGTCGGCGACCGCGATGTGCGGCTGCGCTCGCCGGCCGAAGCGGTAGATATCGGGCTCGGCTACATTCCGCGCGAGCGGCGGGTCGAAGGGCTGGTGCTCTTCCTCTCGGTCGCGGCCAACATCACGCTTGGCGACCTCGGCAGCCTCGCCCGCTTCGGGCTGATCAATGCCGGCGAGGAGCGCCGACTGGCGTCGAAATGGTCCGAACGGCTTAATGTCCGCACGCCCAGCATCAACACGCTCTGCCTCAACCTGTCCGGCGGCAACCAGCAGAAGGTGGTGCTCGCCAAGTGGCTGAACGCCAAGGCGAGGATCCTCATCCTCGATCACCCGACGCGCGGTCTCGATGTCGGCGCCAAGGAAGAGGTCTACGAACTGGTGCGGGCGACCACCGCCGAGGGGGTCGCGGTGATCCTCACCTCCGACACGCTGGAGGAGACGATCGGACTCAGCCACACGGTGCTGGTGATGCGCGACGGGACGATCACCCATCGCACCGAAGCCGCCCCCGGCGCGAAGCCGCGGCAGGTCGATCTCATCGGACACATGGTCTAGGGGTAACGATGAACGCACTTGTCGAGAAAATCGGCGCCGACCGCATCCGGCAATGGCTGCCACTGGCAACGCTCGTCATCCTGGTCGTTGCGATCGGCATCGTCGAGCCGACCTTCCTCCAGCCCGCCTCCCTGCTCCAGCTCGCCAGCGACACGGCGGTGCTCTTCATCCTCGCGACCGGCGTGACCTTCGTCATCATGCTCGGCGGCATCGACCTGTCGATCCAGTCGATGGCGTCGCTGGCCAGCGTTATCGTCGCGCTGACCATCACCCGGCTGGGCTATGGTTCCTTCGTCCTGGCGGTGGCGGTCGGCGCGCTGGCCGGGCTGCTCTCCGGGCTCGCCCATGTGAAGCTGCGGATTCCGTCCTTCATCGCCACGCTGGCGGCGGGCGGCGTCCTGTTCAGCACGGCTCTGGTCATCTCCGGCGAACGCTCGATCACGATGGGCGACTCGGCGCGGGCTCTGCAGGAGTGGATCACCGGCACCGTCTTCGGCATCCCGAATGTCGTGATCGTTGGCCTGATCGTGCTGGCCATCGCCCATACGCTGCAGAGCAAGACGCGCTTCGGCCGTTACAGCGCGGCGATCGGCGCCGGCGAGCCGGCCGCCTATGCGTCCGGCGTCAAGGTCGACCGGCAGAAGATCTTCGCCTTCATCCTGTCGTCGGGGTTCGCGGCGCTTGCCGGCGTCATCCTCGCCGGCAGACTGTCGAGCGGTTCGCCGACACTTGCCGCGGAGCTGCTGCTGCCGTCGATCGCGGCGGTCGTTGTCGGCGGGACGGCGATCACCGGCGGCGTCGGCAGCATCTGGCGCACCCTGGTCGGGGCGCTGATCATCTCGGTCGTGCGCATCGGCATGACCTTTCTCGGCGTCAACATCTTCGCCCAGAACATCGTCTTCGGCGCAGTGTTGATCCTCGCCGTCGCCATCACGATCGATCGGTCCAAAATCCCGATCGTCAAATAACCAGCAGGAGCAATGCAATGGACCTCGGTCTTCGCGACAAGGTAGCAGTGATCAGCGGCGGCAGCATTGGCATCGGGCTCGCCGTCGCCAAGGGTTTCGCGGCGGAAGGCGCGAATGTCGTCATCACCGCCCGCAACACCGAACGGCTCGAAGCCGCGCGCGAAGAGATCGCCTCGGCCGGCAAGGTCAAGGTCCTGACCGTGGCCAGCGACGTCGCCACCGCCGAGGGTGTCGATGCCATTGTCGCCGCCGTCGAGAAGGAATTCGGCGGCGCCGACATCCTCCTCAACAATGCCGGTTCCGGCAGCAACGAGACGATCATGGAAGCGCCGGACGAGAAATGGCAGGCCTATTGGGACCTGCACGTCATGGCGGCGGTCCGGCTGGCCCGGGGACTGGTGCCTTCGATGAAGAAGCGCGGCGGCGGCGTCATCCTCAACAACGCCTCGATCTGCGCCTCGCAGCCGCTGTGGTACGAGCCGATCTACAACGTCACCAAGGCGGCGCTGGTGATGCTGTCCAAGACGATGTCGACGGAATTCGTCAAGGACAATATCCGGGTCAACGCGGTCAATTGCGGCTTCGTGCTGACGCCGGACTGGATCAAGACCGCCAAGCAGCTGACGGCCGATAGCGGCGGCGACTGGCAGGGCTATATCGACAACCTCGCCAAGGAGAACGCGCCGATCGGCCGCTTTGCCTCGCCGGAGGAAGTCGCCAACTTCTTTGTTTTCCTCTGCTCGGATCGCGCGAGCTATTCCGTCGGTTCGACCTACTTCATCGATGGCGGGATGCTCAAGACGGTCTAGGACCGGGCGGGTCGGGCATTGTGCACCGCGAGAAGGAGGTGATATCCCGACCGGCTCACTGGTAAGGCAGGCAATGAAACCCAGCCGGAGATACCCTTCTTCAACGGATGTCGCCCGGCTGGCCGGTGTTTCCCAGTCTGCGGTCTCGCGGGCCTTTTCCGAGGGCAAGAGCATCTCGGACGAGACCCGGCAGAAGGTCTTCGAGGCGGCGAAGAAGCTCGACTACAGCCCGAGCTTCATTCCGCGCATCCTGCTCAACCACCGCTCGCATCTGGTGGCGGTCGTCATCAGCGGGACCAGCAATCCCTTCTACGCCAACGCCCTGGAAGCCTTCACCATGGCGCTGCAGAAGGACGGCTATCAGGTGCTGCTCGTCCATATCGAGAGCGACCACTCGCTCGACGGGGCGATCCCGAAGCTGGCGAGCTACCGGGTCGATGCCATCGTCAGCGCCCTGCCGGTGCTGTCAAAGGCAGCGGCGCGGGCCTTTGCCCGGATCAAGATCCCGACCATCTCCTTCAACACGCCGATCAAGAACCGCTGGGTCGCCTCGGTCTGCTCGGACAATGTCGGCGGAGCCGGCGCCGTTGCCGACCTGTTCGTCGCCCGCGGTGCGCGGACCTTCGGGTTCATCGCCGGCTCGGATGGCAGCTTCGCCAGCGACGAGCGACTGAGCGGCTACCGCGACCGGCTCGGCAAGCATGGCTTCGACACGGTCGAGATCGCGACGGCGGATTTCCAGTACCAGGGCGGCCATGACGCGGCGCTCGCGCTTTTCAGCAACGGCAACGGGCCCGAAGCGATCTTCTGCGCCAACGACCTGATGGCGATCGGCGCACTCGACGCCGTGCGGCGGGCACTCGGCCTGCGGGTGCCGGAGGATGTGCTGATCGCCGGCTTTGACGACGTGCCGGAAGCCTCCTGGGGCGCCTATGACCTGACGACGGTGGTCCAGGACGGGCCGGCGATGGTTGCCGAGGCGATGAACATCCTCAATTCGATGCTGGCCTCGACCGGATCGGTTGGCGGGCCGATGCGGGTCGTACCCGGCACGCTGATTGAACGATCAACGACACTCAGATAGACCCTACGCGCTCCCATGAAACACGTCGCAGTCCTCGATATCGGCAAGACCAACGTCAAACTGTCCATCGCGACAGGCGACGGGGTCATGCTCGAATCGGTCTCGACCGGCAATGAACTGCTCGCCGGTCCGCCCTACCTCCATCCCGACGCGGAGGCGATCGAGGCCTGGTTCCTCGACCAGCTCGGCAACCTGGCCCGCCGCCATACGATCGACGCCGTCGTCGCCACGTCGCATGGGTCGCTCGGCGCCCTGGTCGGCGGGGGGCGTCTGTTGATGCCCCCGGTCGATTACGAAAACGAGCCTTCCGAGGCGCTCAATCGACGCTATGCGGAGCTGGCCGGGTCGCTGGCCGACTGCGGCAGCCCGATCATGCCGGGCTTCGCCCACATGGCCCGCCAGATGCTGTTTCTCGAGACGGAGTGGCCCGAAACAGTCGCGGAAGCAGAGCATTACCTTGGTGGACCGCAATACTGGGCGTGGCGACTGTCGGCCATCGCCGCCAGCGAAATCACCTATCTCGGCGCTCAATCCCATCTCTGGAACGTCCGCAAGGCGCGATACCTGCCGATCGTCGCGTCGCGCGGCTGGCAGCGGCTGTTGCCGCCGATCGAGCCGGCCTGGCGGAGGCTCGGCGCGATCATGCCGGACCTGGTGCGCCGCCACGGCCTCCCGGAAGGCATCGGCGTGCTTTGCGGCATCCACGATTCCAGCGCCAACTTCTACCGCTACCAGCAGGCCGGGCTCAGCGATGTCGCGCTGATCTCGACCGGCACCTGGATCGTCGGGCTCGGCGACATCAGGCGGCCGGACGATCTGGTCGTTTCGGAGCAGCGGCTCTGCAACGCGGACGTTCATGGCAAGCCGTTGGCCGGCGTGCTGGCCATGGGTGGCCGTGAGTTCGCGGCGCTCGCCGGTGACGCGGGCGAGGGCACGGCCGATGTCGCGGACGTGGCACGCCTGCTGGCGGGCGGGACAATGCCCCTGCCCTCCTTCAGCGACCACGACGTGCTCTTCCCGGGCACGGCGGGCAAGGGCCGCATCGACGGGCCGCAGCCGGCCACGCCCGGCGAACGGCGGGCGCTGGCGCTTCTCTATGTCGCGCTGCTGACCGACACCTGCCTCGACGTCCTGGGCGAGCAAGGCACGACGGTGCTCGACGGCTCCTTCGTCCGGGACCCGCTCTATCCTGCGCTGGTCGCCGCCCTGCGGCCGAAACGGCGGACGCTTTTCAATACCGAGGCCAACGGCACGGCCTCGGGCGCCGCCCTTCTGGCCAGCCACGATAGCCGTGACGGACCGGCGCCCGTTGACCTGCGGACGCCAATGGACATTGACCTTCCCGGCCTTGCCGACTACGCAACCCGCTGGCGCCGCGCAACCGGCGGCAGCCTCCCCATAGCCAAGGACACATGACGATGACAGAGACGGCGAGCCACGCCTCGCGGGCCGACATGGTGGATATCTGCCGGCGGATGAATTCTTCCGGCATCAACCAGGGAACCGCGGGCAACCTGTCGCTGCGGACAGGCGACACCTTCCTCATCACGCCGAGTTCGCTCGCCTATGACAAGATGGAGCCCGAGGATATCGTCGAGATGGATTTCGACGGGACCTACGAAGGCCGGCGGCGGCCCTCCTCCGAATGGCGTTTCCATCGCGACATCCTGGCGGCACGCAAGGACATCAACGTCGTCCTGCACTGCCACTCGATCTACGCGACGACGCTGGCGGTCCATCACAAGACCATCCCGAGCTTCCACTACATGACCGGCGTTGCCGGCGGCACGACGATCCGCTGCGCCAAATACGCCACTTTCGGCACCCAGGCGCTGTCCGACTACGCGCTCGAAGCGCTGGAGGGGCGGCTGGCCTGCCTGCTCGGCCAGCACGGGCAGATCTCGCTCGGCGCCGATCTCGAAAAGGCGCTGTGGCTCGGCATCGAGGTCGAGACAATCTCGCGGCTCTATGTCCAGGCGCTGACGCTCGGCGAGCCGCCGATCCTCTCCGACGAGGAGATGGCGCGGGTACTCAAGCAGATGGACCAGATGAGCTACGGCCAGGCGCCCGATCTCGAAGGCGTCAACGACACCGCGCGACCCCGCCAGGCGGCCGACGCGTAGCGGCGATCCCGTTCAGCCGGCCCCGGCGGCGCCCTGCGCCGGCCGGGCCGCCGGCGGAACGTCGTCCCTTCCCCGGCGCAGGAAACGGTAGAAGGTGATCTTGACGACGCTGTTGATCAGGAACCAGACCAGCGCATAGGCCCAGACAAGCAGCGCCAGCTCCCAGCCGATCGGTGTGACGGTCCATCCATAAACCGCCGCCAGCGTGCCGAAGATCTGTGTGGTCTCCGCGACGACGATCAGCCGCCAGTTCGGCCAGGGCCGCTCCCAGATCGCGCCAGTGTTGCGGGTCAGGTAGATCGTCAGGTGACCGGCGACCAGCAGCTTGAGGAAGATCAGCGTCTGGATCGTCTCGCGCGGCAGGTGCATGTATTCCTCGGCGATCCAGAACAGGCCGAAGGAGGCGACGACGCCGAGCACGCCGAGGATGAGACTGAGCGACAGGACGCGATGCATGTCCCAGCGCACAGGCTTCGCGGCGACCGGCGCATTGTCGTAGGCAATCATCATGATCGGGAAGTCGTTGAGGATCGCCAAGAGCACGATCATCACGGCGGTGACCGGGTAAAAGTTGAAGACGATGATCGACAGGGTCATGAACAGCAGGACGCGCATCGTCTCGGCGATCCGGAAGATCGCGTAGCTGTTCATCCGCTCGAAGATCTTGCGGGCTTCCTCCATCGCACTGGTGATCACCGACAGGCCGACGCCGGTCAGCACAAGATCGGCGGCGGCCCGCGCCGCGTCGGTCGCGCCGCTGACGGCGATACCGACATCCGCCTGCTTCAGCGCCGGCGCGTCGTTGACCCCGTCACCGGTCATCCCGACGATGTGGCCCCGCGCCTGCAACTCCTTGACGATCCGGTACTTGTGCTCCGGAAAGACCTGCGCGTAGCCGTCGGCGGTCTCGATATCGACCGTGCCGATCGGTTTGCCGTCCTTGTCGAAAGCCTTGTCGGCCGCGATGATATCGGTACCGAGGTCGAGCTTGCCGGCGATCTCGCGGGCGATCGCAACATGGTCGCCGGTGACCATGCGGATATCGAGGCCCATCGATCGGGCGCGATGGATCGTTTCCAGCGCGTCGTCCCGCGGCGGATCGAACAACGGCAACAGGCCGAGATACCGCCACTTGCCGTCCTTGTCGGTGCGCGCGACGCCGAGCGTGCGGTAGCCCTTGGCGGCGAGCGCATCGGTGTTCTCCGACACCTTCGCCGTCAGGTCGGCATCGGCGCCGACCAGATCGAGGATCGCCTGCGGTGCGCCCTTGGCGACCGAGAAGGTGCCGCCGCTTTCGGTGACGTCGGCTTCAGCGCGCTTGCTGACGGGATCAAAGGGAACGAATTTCGCGACCGTGAAGGGCTTCAGCGCGCCGGCATCGGGCAGGCCCTTGACGATCGCCTGGTCGATCGCGTCCGGGCTGTCCGACTGCGAGGCGAGCGCCGCCGACAGGATGACTTCGCCGGCGTCCTTGGCCACGAAGGCGATGGGGTCGCCGAGCGTCAGCTGGTTCTTGGTCAGCGTCCCGGTCTTGTCCGAACAGAGGATGTCCATGCCGGCCATTTCCTCGATCGACTCCAGCCGCGAGACGATCGCCTTCATCCGCGCCAGCTTGACCGCGCCGACGGCCATGGTGACGGAGAGCACGGCGGGCAGCGCCACGGGGATCGCCGCGACCGTGAGGATCAGCGCGAAGAGGATGGTCTCGACAAAGGGGTCGCCGCGGACAAAGGCGACGGCAAGGATCACCGCGACCAGCGCCAGGGTGACGAGGATGAGGAAATTGCCGATCCGCATCACCGCCTGCTGGAAATGAGACTTGGCGCCGGCCGTCTCGACCAGCTTGGCGGTGCGGCCGAAATAGGTGGCGGCGCCGGTGGCGGTGACGATGCCCTTCATCTCGCCCATCTTGGCGAAGGCGCTGGAATAGGCGATATCGCCGACCGCCTTGTCGACCGGCAGGGACTCGCCGGTCAGCGCCGACTGATCGACGCTCAGGTAGTCGCCTTCGACAAGCGTCACGTCGGCCGGGATGATGTTGCCGAGGCGGATGAGGACGACGTCGCCGGGGACCAGGTCGGCGGCGTCGATGTCGCGCCATGCGCCGTCGCGCAGGACGTGGGCCTTGAGGGCGAGGTTCTTCTTCAGCGCGGCGATGGCGTTGTCGGCCTGAAACTCCTGCCAGAAGCCGACGCCGGCATTGATCAGCAGCATGATGGTGATGATCGCGAAGTCTTCCCAGCGCTGGACAGCGGCGGAAAGAATCGCGGCGGCCTCGATCATCCAGGGAATGGGGCCCCAGAAGAAGGAGAGGAACTTGAGGAGCGGGCTGCTGTGCTTCTCGCCGATGGCGTTCGGCCCGTGCTCGGCGAGAAGGCGCGCGGCTTCGGCCTGGGTGAGGCCCGTCTTGAGATCGGTCTTCGGAACATCAGCCGGCGCGGACGCGGCGGTTGGCTCGGTCGCGGTCTTCGGGTCCATCATGCCCCCTTCCAGACGTTCGGAATGCCAGGTCGGCTTCGATCGACGCGGAAAGACCTACAAAGCGCCGGCTTTCCGCCGGCAGGCATTGGTTACCGAGTTGTATTACGGTTTTGTGTATACCCGGAAGAAAGGTGCGGAAAACGGCCCCGGGACAGCGACTTAGCCGCGCTTGTGCCGGCGGTACCGCACGACGCCATATGTGCAGATGGCGAGCGCGCCGAGGACGAGCGCCGCGATGCCGACGCCGTGAAGCTTGTCGAGATGGGCGAGCAGATTCGAGAAGCGGGAGCTCAGGAAGAGCCAGACGCCGACCCAGAGCGCCGCGCCGATCGCATTGGCGATGGCGAAGCGCAGCCACGGCATGTGCAGGCTGCCGGCAATCAGGCCATTGAGCTGACGCAGCGGCACGATGAAACGGGCCGCGGCGACGATGAAGACGCCATAGCGGGCGAAGGTTGCTTCGAAGCCCGCCATGCGCGCCTCGTTGAGCCCGATATGGGCGCCGAACTTGCGAATCGCCTTCTGCCCGAACCATCGGCCAAGTGCATAGCCGGCATTGTCGCCGAGGAAGGCACCGGCCCAGGCGACCAGGAACAGGGGAAGGAGGTCGGCGTTGCGGATGCCGGCCGCGGTGCCGACAGCGACCAGAAGGGTCTCGCCGGGCAGTGGCGCGCCAAGCGATTCGAGGGCGATGACGAGAAAGATGACCGGCGCGCCATGGGCGATGACGAAGTTGGCGAAATCGCCGACATAGGTGGACGCCACGAAAGTCTTCCTTCACTGCGGCGCCGGAAAGCGCCGTGCCATTGAGACGACGAAGCCGGCAAACTCATAGCTTAACAGTCGCGCCACGCTAATCTGAAATTTGTCGCGACGGCGTTGGCAGCATGTGATACGGGGCAAAAAAGTCTCGGTTGCTGGCGGCAGGGTGACGATATGGGCGAAGCTGCATTCGGAGCGCCGGGCATTGCGCCCACATGGGCATCCAGCGACAAGGACTTCGTCACCTCGGCGCTCGGCAACTCCCGGCTCTGGGTGACGATCGGCCATGGCATCATCAACGAGGTCTACTGGCCCTCGACCGGCCGGCCGCAGATTCGCGACCTCAGCTTCTACCTGATCGGCGACGGCCGCTGGATCGACCTCAAGCGGGTGCGCCAGTATGAACTGTCCAAGCCCAAGCCCTACCTGCCGCTCCTGACCATCGCCCATACCGGCGACGACTACCGGCTGACCGTCGAGGTGCTTCCCGATCCGCTGCGCGACGTGCTGCTGCTGCGCTACGAGGTCGAGGGGCCCTATCGGCTCGGCATCATCGCCGCGCCGCATCTCGGCACCAGCGGCTATGACAACACCGCATGGATCGAGGATGGCGAGGCATACGCTGCCATCGATATCGGGGCGATGTGCCTGACCGCCGACGTACGGATGGACGATCTCAGCGTCGGCTATGTCGGCGCGTCCGACGGCTGGCAGGATCTTGCCCGCAACGGTCGTTTCACCTTCAACTTCGACCGCGCCGAGAGCGGCAACGTCGCCCTGTCGGCGTCGCTTGCGGACCGACAGGGGGTGATCGCGCTCGGCCTCGCCCCACAGGCGAAGAGCGCGCGCACGCTGGCGCGATCGGCGCTTGCCGCCGGCTATGCGACGATCCGCCAGGGGTTTCTCGACGAATGGGAAGCGTGGGGCAGCAAGCTCACCCTGCCCTCGCCGGAGCCGGGCCTGGCATCGGAGGCGCTGATGTCGGCAACGGTGCTCAAGTGCCACGAGGACCGCATGTATGCCGGCGCGCTGGTCGCCAGCATGAGCACACCATGGGGCAACCAGACCAATACGCTCGGCGGCTACCACCTCGTCTGGCCACGCGACGCAACGCTGGCCGCCTTCGCGCTGCTTGCCGCCAACGAGATCGCAGACGCCCGGCATATCCTCGCCCACATGATGGCGGTCCAGTTGCCGGACGGGCATTGGCCGCAGAACTATTTCCCGAGCGGCCAGCCGTTCTGGACCGGCATCCAGCTCGACGAAACCGGCTTCCCGATCCTGCTGGCGGCAAAGCTGCGCGAGATCGGCGAGGACGATGCGCCCGGCGTGCGGGAGATGGTGCGCGCGGCGGTCGGCTCGATCGCCCGGCACGGTCCGTCGAGCGACCAGGACCGCTGGGAGGAAAACCCGGGAATCAGCGCCTTCACCGTCGCGGTGGTGATCGCCGCGCTGGCGGCCGCCGGCCCGTGGCTCGACGACGGCGAGCGCGACTATGCGCTCGACCTCGCCGACGACTGGAACGAGCGGATCGAGCAGTGGTGCTACGTCGCCGATACGCCAATGGCCAAGCAGGCCGGCGTCGCGGGCTATTACGTCCGCATCGCGCCGCCCGAGAAGGATGGCGGCGTCACCGGCAACGTGCTGCTGCGCAATCGCAACGGCCAGATGATCGAGGCGTCCTGCCTGGTGGCGCTCGACTTTTCATGGCTGGTGCGGCTCGGCCTGCGCAAGGCTGACGATCCGCGCATCCGGGACACGATCAAGGTCGTCGACAGCATGCTGCGGGTCGAGACGCCGTCCGGCGCCGTCTATCGCCGCTACAACGACGACGGCTACGGCGAATATGACGACGGTCGCGCCTATGACGGCAACGGCGTCGGGCGCGCATGGCCGCTGCTCACCGGCGAACGCGGCCACCTGGCACTGCAGGCCGGCGAGGACCCGATCGAGTATCTGCGCACCATGCACCGCTGTGCCAGCCCCGGCGGGCTGCTGCCGGAGCAGGTGTGGGACGCCGAGGCGATTCCGGAACGCGAGCTTTTTCCCGGTCGGCCGTCAGGCAGCGCGATGCCGCTGATCTGGTCGCATTCGGAGTTCCTCAAGCTGCTGATCGCCCGTGACCGCGGGCAGCCGGTGGAACTGCTCGACGTCGTGCGCAAACGCTATGGCAAGCGGGTGCCGAAGGCGAAGCGGACCCGCTGGCGCAACGAGACGCCGATCGCGACGCTGGCCGCCGGGCGGACGCTGGTGATCGAGGACCGCCATCCCTTCACCCTCCGCTTCGGCTGGGACGGCTGGCAATCGGTGGAGGATCTGCCGGCCGAGCCGTTGCCTTTCGGGCTCTGGGGGGTCACCATTGCACCCGACAGTTTGAAGGGGCGGTCGGCGTTGAATTTCACCCGCCGCTACGGTGAAAACTGGGAAGGGCGCGACCATACGGTTGCCATTGCCGCGAAGCCCAAGCCCCAGATCCTGCATCATCGCAAACGGACGACCTGATTGCCGGGTACGAAATGTTTAGAATGACCTGCGACAAGGGCCCTGCATCGGGGCAACCCATCGCCCCTGCCTGAATTTCCGAGGATCATTCGATAGCCTGGCGACCAGGGCCGGTGCGCGAGGAAGGGAAAAACCATGTCCGACACTTCCGACCTTCGCAGCCAGCAGGAGGCGATCAACGCCATTCGTTTCCTGGCCGTAGACGCCGTCGAACGCGCCAATTCAGGGCATCCCGGCACGCCAATGGGGCTGGCGCCGCTGGCCTATCGGCTTTTCACCCGTCATATGCGCCACGACCCGGCGGCGACCGACTGGCCGGATCGCGACCGGTTCGTCCTGTCCGGCGGTCACGCCTCGATGCTGCTCTATGCCAGCCTGCATCTTTCCGGCTACGACCTGTCGATCGACGACCTCAAGCAGTTTCGCCAATGGCAGTCGCGGACGCCCGGCCATCCCGAACGCGGCGTGACGCCGGGGGTCGAGATCACCACCGGCCCGCTCGGCCAGGGCTTCGTCAACGCCGTCGGCATGGCGCTGGCCGAGAAGATGCTCGCCGCCCGCTTCAACCGTCCGGGCCTCGACATCGTCAACCACCGGACATGGGCCTTCTGCGGCGAAGGCGACATGATGGAAGGGATGACCAGCGAGGCGTCGTCGCTGGCCGGCCGGCTGCACATGGCGCTCGGCAAGCTGACCGTCTTCTTCGACGCCAACCACGTGACGCTCGAAGGCCAGGCCGACGAGGAATTCACCGAGAATGTCGCCGAGCGCTTCGACGCCTACGGATGGCATGTCGCCCAGATCGCCGACGTCAACGACCTCGACGCGATCGACAAGGCCATCGCCAGCGCCACGGCCGAGACGGAGCGGCCGAGCCTGATCATCGACCATAGCCACATCGGCTACGGCTCCCCGGTCCAGGATACGGCCAAGGCGCACGGATCGCCGCTCGGCGAGGCGAATGTCGCCACGACCCGCGAGACCCTCAACTGGCCCTACCCGCCCTTCGAGATTCCCGACGCGGTCTACGCCGACTGGCGCAACCAGGTGGCGGAGCGGGCCAAGTCTCATGCGGAGTGGAATGAGTTGATGGTTCGCTACCGCGCCGACAACCCGACCGATGCCGAAGCATTCGAGCGGGCAATGTCCGGCACGCTGGCCAAGGGATGGCGCGACGCGCTGCCGGTGTTCCAGCCGGGCGAGCGGATCGCGACCCGGGTCTCCGGCGGCAAGGCGCTCAATGCCTTCGCGCCGGTGGTGCCGGAGCTTGCCGGCGGAACGGCTGACGTGCTGTCGTCGACGCACACCGCCGTCATCGGCTCGGGCGACGTCAACCAGGGCGACTTCTCCGGCCGCAACATCCATTTCGGCATCCGCGAACACGCGATGGGCGCGATCTGCAACGGCATGGCGGCCCATGGCGGCATCCGGCCCTTCTGCTCGACCTTCATGTCGTTCCGCGACTACATGGTCGAGCCGATCCGGCTGGCGGCGATGATGGGCCTGCCGGTGGTGTTCGTCTTCACCCACGATTCCATCGGCCTTGGCGAAGACGGCCCGACCCACCAGCCGATCGAGCATCTGGCCAGCATGCGGGCGACGCCCGATTTGCGGGTGATCCGCCCGGCCGACGCCAATGAGGCGGCGCAGGCCTGGGCCGAGGCGCTGGCCCATGCCGGACCGACGGTCATGGTCCTCTCGCGCCAGGGCCTGCCGACCCTCGACGCCAACCTTGTCGATGTCAGCAAGGGCGCGACGGTGGTCGCCGCCGGCGACGACGCAGCGATCATCGGCACCGGTTCCGAGGTCGAGATCGCGATGAAGGCGCGCGAACTCCTCGCCCGCAAGGGCATCAACGCCCGCGTCGTCTCGATGCCCTGCGTCGAGATCTTTCGCGATCGCCCGGCCGTGGAGCGGGCGAAAATCCTGCCGCCGGAGATGCCGACGGTCGCAGTCGAGGCGGCTGCGCCGTACAGTTGGTATGAGTTCGCCGACGATGTCGTCGGCCTGACCCGCTTCGGCGCCTCGGCGCCGGCGGAGACCCTATATGAGAAACTCGGGATCACACCCGAAGCAGTCGCGAAGCACGTTTCGCGCCTGATCGAACAGAGTGAGGTGAGGCCATGAATCCCCTGAAATCATTGCACGATGCCGGCCAGAGCATCTGGCTCGACAACATCCGCCGCGAGTTGCTCGATAGCGGCACGCTGGCGCGCTACATATCGGACCTTTCGGTGACCGGGCTGACGTCCAACCCGACCATCTTCCAGCACGCGATCGCCGGCAGCGCCGACTATGACAACGCGATGCGCAGCCGGATCGGCAAGGGGCTGTCGACCGAAGAGCTGTTCTTCGAGATCGCGCTGGAGGACATTACCGCCGCCGCCGACCTTTTCCGGCCGATCCACGACGCCACCGGCGGCGTCGACGGCTTCGTCTCGCTCGAAGTCTCGCCGACGCTGGCCGACGACACCGAGGGGACCATTGCCCAGGCCAAGCGGCTGCATGCCGCGGCGGCCCGGCCGAACGTCTTCATCAAGGTTCCGGGCACCGAGGCCGGTCTCGTGGCGATCGAGGAACTGACCGCCGCCGGGATCTCGATCAACGTCACCCTGCTCTTCTCGCGCGAGCATTATCTCGACTCGGCCGAGGCATTCATGCGCGGCCTCGAGCGCCGGGTGGCGGCCGGACAGGACCTGAACGTCCATTCGGTCGCATCGCTGTTCATCTCGCGCTGGGATGTCGCGGCGTCGAAGACCCTGCCGGAGGACCTGCATAACAAGCTCGGCGTCGCCATCGGCAAGCGCAGCTTCAAGGCCTATTGCGATCTCCTGGAATCCGATCGCTGGAAGAAGCTTGCCGCCGGCGGCGCATTCCCGCAACGGCTGCTGTTCGCCAGCACCAGCGCCAAGGATCCGCGGATTCCGGACACCTTCTATGTGACGGCGCTGGCCGCGGACAACACGGTCAACACCATGCCGGAAGCGACGCTGCTCGCCTTTGGCGATCACGGCAAGCTCGACGGCGTGCTGGCGGCTGACGGCGGCGACGCGGAAGAGACGATCGCCGCCATCACCAAGGCCGGCCTCGACGTCGATGCGCTCGCCGCCCAGCTGCAGATCGAAGGCCGCGATTCCTTCGACGACTCCTTCAAGCAGCTCCTCGACAGCATCGAAGCCAAGGTATCGGCGCTCGCCGCCTGAGCGCCGCTACCCACACCGAAGTCCAACGATCGGAAGGAATGAATCCATGCAACTCGGGATGATCGGCCTCGGCCGCATGGGGGCCAACATGGTCCGCCGCCTGATGCGCGACGGCCACGAATGCGTGGTCTTCGACGTCAACCCCGCCGCGGTCAAGGAACTGGCCGGCGAAGGCGCGATCGGCGCCACCTCGATGGAGGACTTCGTCTCCAAGCTGACCAAGCCGCGCGCCGCATGGATGATGGTGCCGGCCGCAGTGGTCGAGGAAACGCTGGCCCAGGTCGCCCCGCTGATGGAAAAGGGCGACATGATCGTCGACGGCGGCAATTCCTACTACCGTGACGACATGGACCGGGCCAAGCGGCTGGAGCCGACCGGCGTCCACTATGTCGATGTCGGCACCAGCGGCGGCGTCTGGGGCCTCGAGCGTGGTTTCTGCCAGATGATCGGCGGCCCGGACGAGGCGGTGAAGCATCTCGACGGGGTGTTCGCCTCGCTGGCGCCAAAGATCGAGTCCGCACCGCGCACCCCCGGCCGCGACAAGGTCGGCGGCACCGCCGAGCATGGCTACCTGCATTGCGGCCCGAGCGGCGCCGGCCATTTCGTCAAGATGGTCCACAACGGCGTCGAATACGGCGTGATGGCTGCCTATGCGGAAGGCCTCAACATCCTGCGGAGCGCCAATATCGGCACCAAGAAGCAGGAAGTCGACGCCGAGACGACGCCGCTTCGCGATCCGGAATATTACCAGTTCGACCTCAACATTCCGGACGTCGCCGAGGTCTGGCGGCGCGGCAGCGTCATCGGTTCGTGGCTCCTCGATCTCGCCGCCGAGGCGCTGCTCGAAGACCCGCATCTCGACAACTACGAAGGCCGGGTTTCGGATTCCGGCGAGGGTCGCTGGACGATCAAGGCGGCGATCGACGAAGGCGTGCCGGCCCATGTCCTGTCGTCGGCGCTCTATGAGCGCTTCTCCTCGCGCGGCAACGCGGACTTCGCCGACAAGGTGATGTCGGCGATGCGCTACGAGTTCGGCGGTCACCTGGAAAAGAAGCCCTGATCGACCGAGGCCCCTGACCAAAGCGAACCAACAGGCAGCGAAAGAATATGGCTCAAGCGAAATCCGATGCCCTGGTGCTGTTCGGCGCGACGGGGGACCTCGCCCACAAGAAGACCTTTCCGTCGCTCTATTCCATGGTGCGGCGGGGCATGCTGGACGTGCCGGTGATCGGCGTCGCCTTCGAGGACTGGACCATCGACCAGCTGATCGCGCGGGCGCGCGACGGCATCGTCAACGACAAGGGATCGGTCGACGAGGCGACCTTTGCCAAGCTGGCCAAGCTGTTGCGCTATGTCAGCGGCGACTATCGCGACCCGGCGACCTTCCAGCGGCTGAAGGAGGCGCTCGATGGCGCTGCGCGGCCGCTCCACTATCTCGCCATCCCGCCGAACATGTTCGAGACGGTGGTGCAGGGCCTGCAGCAATCGAGCTGCGCCACCGGCGCCCGGCTGATGGTCGAGAAGCCCTTCGGCCGCGACCTCCCCTCGGCGCAATGGCTGAACCGCATCCTGCACCTCGCCTTCGACGAGTCGTCGATCTTCCGGATCGACCACTATCTCGGCAAGGAAGCGGTCCAGAACCTGCTCTACTTCCGCTTCGCCAACTCCTATCTCGAGCCGATCTGGAACCGGAATTACGTCGAGAGCGTCCAGGTGACGATGGCCGAGGACTTCGGCGTCCAGGGTCGCGGGCATTTCTACGACGATGTCGGCGCCATCCGCGACGTCATCGAGAACCACCTGATGAACGTCCTCGTCATCCTGGCGATGGAAGCGCCGGCCGGCGATTTCGAGGCCGGGCTGATCGACGAGAAGGTCAAGGTTTTCAAGGCGATCCGGCCGCTGGACCCGGCCGACGTGGTGCGCGGCCAGTTCGAGGGCTATCGCGACGAGCCGGGTGTCGCCAAGGACTCGCAGGTCGAGACCTTCGCCGCCGTCCGGCTGTTCGTCGATTCCTGGCGCTGGGAGGGCGTGCCCTTCTTCATCCGCGCCGGCAAGAACCTGCCGGCGCATGTGACCGAGGTCGTGGTCCGCTTCCACCGGCCGCCGCTCGACGCCTTTGGCGAACAGCAGGACGGCCAGTGCAACTATGTCCGCTTCCGGCTCAGCCCCGAGGTCGTCATCGCCATCGGCTCGCGCAAGAAGGCGCCGGGCGAGGAGATGAAGGGCCAGCAGATCGAGCTGATCGCTCGCGACGACGTCAAGGACGAGATGGAGCCCTATGAGCGGCTAATCGGCGATGCGCTGGACGGCGACGACTCGCTGTTCACCCGGCAGGACGCCAGCGAGATCGCCTGGCGGATCGTCGACCCGATCCTCGGCAACAAGGTCCCGGTCCACCCCTACAAGCCGGGCACCTGGGGACCGACGCAGGCGCTCAAGCATCTCGTCCCGCCGAATGGCTGGGTCGACCCGAAGCCCTGAGCCGGCCGGGAGGCGCGACGATGGACGATCACCGGGAGCTCTGGCTCTTCCGCCATGGCGAAACCGAGTGGAGCAAGTCCGGCCAGCATACGGGCCGCACCGACATCCCCCTCGACAAGGCCGGCGAAGCGCGGGCCCGCGCCATCGGCCGCCGGCTGAAGGGACGGCCTTTTTCGCTGGTGCTGTCGAGCCCGCTGATCCGGGCCGTCGAGACCTGCCGGCTGGCGGGCTATGCCGACGGCGCCGAACTCGACAATGACCTGATGGAGTGGGACTACGGCCATTACGAAGGCCGGAAGACCGCCGACATCCGCAAGGAGCGGCCGGGCTGGCTGATCTGGAAAGGTGGCGTCCCCGGCGGCGAGACCGTCGACCAGGTCGGCGAACGGGCCCGGCGGGTCATCGAGCGCGCGCTGGCCGCCGACGGCGACGTCGCGCTGTTCGCCCACGCCCATATCCTGCGCATCCTGACCGCCTGCTGGCTCGGCCTGCCGCCGGTCAACGGGCAGTTATTCGCGCTCGGCACCGCGACGGTCAGCGTCCTCGGATTCGAGCATGACTACCGGGTGATCGTGCGCTGGAACCAGAACAGCCACCTGGTGGAGGTCTAGATGCAGGTCGAGGTTTTCGACAACGCCGAGGCGGTCGCCGCGGAAGGCGCCAGGCGCATCGCCGCGGCGGCGCGCACGGCGATCGCGGCGCGGGATCGCTTCACACTGGCGGTCAGCGGCGGCCATACGCCGTGGATCATGCTGGCGGCGCTGGCGAAGGAGGACCTGCCGTGGAGCAAGGTCCAGCTCTTCCAGGTCGACGAGCGGGTCGCCGCCGACGACAGCCCCGACCGCAACCTCATGCATCTGCGGCAAAGCCTGTTGTCGGCCGCCCCCCTGCCCGAAGCGAACCTGCACGCCATGCCGGTGCTGGCCAGCGACCTGACCGTCGGCGCGGCCGACTATGCGAGGACGCTCGAAGGCGTGGCCGGCTCGCCGCCCAGGCTCGACATGATCCACCTCGGCCTCGGCCCGGACGGCCACACGGCCTCGCTGGTGCCGAACGACCCGGTGCTCGACGTGCGCGACCGCTGGGTGGCGACGACGCTCCCCTACCAGGGGCATCCGCGGATGACGCTGACCTACCCGGTGCTCGACAATGCCGGCGCGCTGCTCTTCGTCGTCACCGGGGCGGAGAAGGTCGACGCATTGGCCAGGCTGCGGCAGCATGACCCGGCGATTCCGGCCGGGCGGCTCGATCCGGCAAGACTACTCGTCCTGGCGGACGAAGCGGCGACAGGGAGACCCGACAATGGCTAGAGCGACAACCCGAACCAGCACCACGAAGGCCCGTGCGGGCAAGGCGAGCGCACCCAAGGTGCTGTCGATCGATATTGGCGGCAGCCACGTCAAGATCCTGGCGACCGGCCGACGCGCCAAGCGCGCCGTCGACTCCGGGCCGAAGATGACCGCCGAGCAGATGGTCAGCGACGTCAAGACGCTCGCCGAAGGGTGGGACTATGACGTCATCTCGATGGGCTATCCCGGACCGGTGGTGCATAACCGGCCGGTGGTCGACCCGGCCAACCTCGGTCCCGGATGGGCCGGCTACGATTTCGAGACCGCCTTCGGCCATCCGGTCAAGGTGGTCAACGACGCATTGCTGCAGGCGATTGGCAGCTACGAGGGACGGCGGATGCTGTTTCTCGGCCTCGGCACCGGGCTCGGCTCGGCGCTGATCGTCGACAACGTCGCCCAGCCGATGGAACTGGCGCATCTCCCCTTCAAGAAGAAGAAGACCTTCGAGGACTATGTCGGCGAGGCGGGGCTGAAACGCCTCGGCAAGAAGAAGTGGCGGCACGAGGTCTTCGAGGTGGTCGAGCGGCTGCGCGCGGCGACGCAGCCCGACTATATCGTCATCGGCGGCGGCAATGTGCGGATGCTCGACAAGCTGCCGCCGGGCTGCCGGCGCGGCGACAACGCCAATGCCTTCAAGGGCGGCTTCCGCCTGTGGGACAAGGACGGCGTCGTCGCCTGACCGGCGACCCTGCGTCCCGCACCCGGCCTAGCGGATAAAGAACCGCGTCTCGCAGCCATTCGCCGCGCGGCCCCACCAGAAATCGCCCGTCTCGTCGTGGCCGGACGAGGCAAATTGCTGCAGATGGAGCTTGATGGCGGCGGCGGCGGCCTGGCGGTCCGGAAACTCGCCGGTGAAGTCGCCTTCGTGGACGCATTGCCCGTCGCGGTTCATTTCCTCGACCTTGACGATGACCGCGCCCGACCGATCCCGGTCCGAACTGGTGTGCGACGGCATGATCCCATGTCCGTTTTGCAAGGCCGATCCGACGCCGGACGCTCAGACCCGCTTGTCGGGCCATCACCCAGGGATCGACCTGTTCGAGACAGACTGCGCCGTGCGACGGGCCTTTTCAAGGCGGGCCACGATCTCCGCTGCCTCGTGACCGGCGTCGTCGGCGCACCGATCGGCGCGCCGACGACGCCAAAGCCTCAGCCGGGACCGCCGAAGGTCAGCGTATCGGTGGCGTTGGCGGTGATGAAATCCCAGTCGTAGACGACGCCGAGACCGGGACCGTCGGGAACCGGAACGCAGCCGTCCTCGCCGATCGCATCCGGCTGGTCGGAATAGTCGGGTCCATAGACCGGCGGCACGACATTCGGCATGTCGGGGCCGACCAGCGCCATCTCGTAGAAGCGGGTATTCGGCGTCGCCGCCATCACTGCGCGATGGGCCGGACCGCAAGCGTGGTACTGGACATCGAGACCGAGGGCCATGCAGAAATTGGCGATCTTCAGCGCGCCGGTGATCCCCATGTCGTATTCGGGATCGGCGTGGATGATGTCGCCGCCACCAGCCATCAGGAAGGCTGCCTTGGCCTCGAGGCCGCGAACGTGTTCGCAGACGAGCAGCGGGGTCTTCAGCCGTTCGCGGAGCCGCTTGTGGCCCTCGACCGCGCCGCCGGTGTCGCGATAGGGATCCTCGTACCAGAGGTAGTCGGCCTCGTCGCAGGCATGGCCGACATAAAGCGCGTCGAGCCAGGTCCTGAGTTGCGACGCCGGATCGATCATCAGCGGGAAATCGTCGCCGACCGCCTCTCGGACACCGAGCAGGTTCTTCGCTTCCAGCTTCGCGTCGCCGCCGTGCCAGCCGTGGATCTTGAAGGCGGAGAAGCCCTGCTCCTTGCAGGCGACGGCGTAGTCGGCAAAGGCCTTGGGGGTGTCGAGGCCGCCCTTCTCGTCCTGACCATGATAGGTGCTGGCATAGGTCGGCAGCCGGGTGCGGTAACCGCCGATCAGCGCGGAAACCGACGTGCCGAGGCGCTTCGCCTGCAGGTCCCAGAGGGCAATGTCGAGCGGTCCGTGGCCCATGTGGTCATAGGCGCGGACCTCGCGGCGAAGGTCCTGCCAGATCGCTTCGCGGGTATCGGGATTGCGGCCAACGAGGTGCGGGGCCAGCATCGCCGCCTGGGCGAAGGACGCCGGGGTGCCGATCCAGTGGGTGACATACTCGCCGCGAGCGCCGTCTTCGGTCTCGATGCGGACGGCCCAGCGCTGGCTGGAAATGGTGCTGCCCTTCCTGGCAACGACGTTGCCGACACCGGCGGCGCCATGGGACGGCAGTCCCAATCCTTCGGTCTCAAAGGCGAAACGGATCAGTTCGACCCGGGCAATCCGGTTTGGCACAACAGTCTCCCTAAATGACGGCTTCGTATGGCCGGTTCGGCAAATCGATGATGGGCAGGGTTATACCCCGCCCCGGGGGCATTTTGCCAACAACCGGCCGCGGAAAAACGCCCGCCGATCAGGAGTCTTCGGTGATCCGGATATAGGCCGCGGTGACGGCGAGGATGATCAGGCCGAAGAGGATGCGCCGCGAGCCCTCCGGCATCTGGAGAATGGTCAGCAAGGTGGCGAGAACCGTCAGGATCAGCGCGCCGATGATGGTGCCGGTGTAGCCGCCGCGACCGCCGAAGATCGACGTCCCGCCGATCACCGCCGCGGCAACCGAGGGCAGGAGCAGCGGCACGGCGAGCGACAGCGACGGCGCCTTGATCAGGCCGACATAGAGCAGGCCGGCGACACCGGCCAGCAGTCCCGACAGGACGTAGAGCGCGACGATCACCTTCCAGTAGTGAACCCCGGCGATGCGCGTCGCCTTCTCGTTGTCGCCGACCGCGTAGAGCAGCCGGCCGAAGCCGGTGCGCCGGAGGATGAAGATGATCAGCAGGGCGAGCGGCACGAAAAGCGCCAGCGCGTTCGGTACGCCGTAGGTGCGGCCGGTGCCGAGCCAGGCGAGGATATCCGGGATGGACGATCCGGTGGCGATCACCGTGCGCTGGTAGACCTGCAGCACGCCGGTGCCGATCAGGCTCATGCCAAGGGTCATGATCAACGGATGCACCCGGAAGATGCCGACCCCGATACCGTTGGCGAGGCCGATCAGGGCGGCGGGGACCAGCGAGATCAGGATGGCAATCGCCGGGTCGTGGGTGCCGACCTGCGTCGCCATGATGAAGGCGCTCATCGTCGCGATGACGCCGACCGAGAGGTCGATGCCGCCGGTCAGCATGGTCATCGTCTGGCAGCCGGCGAGGATGGCAAGCGGGATGGCGAACTTGATGGTGTTGGCGACCCACCGCTCGTTGACGATGCCGGGCCGGAGGATCTCGAGGACGACGACCAGGCCGATCAGCAGGATGATCAGCGGGATCAGCGGCCGGTCGGCCATGAAGCGGCGCACGCGACGGCCAAAGGGCAGGGTTTCGGGGGTCCGGGCAGTGTCACTCATGTCGAACGGCTCCGCAGGGCGACAAGCGCGCCGAGCATGACGACGATCACCATGATTGTCCCCTCGACGATGGTGGCGGCGTTGGGATCGACGGACAGGAAGGTGAGATCGCTGCGGACGAGGCGGAGAATGAAGACCGCGACGATGGGGCCGACCAGGCCGCCCTGCCCGCCGCCCAGCGTCACGCCGCCAAGCACGACGGCGGCGACGCTGGCGAGAAGATACGGCCCGGGGATCGGCGCGCCGATGCCGGTGCTCATGGTGAGGACCAGCCCGCCCATCGCGGCGAACAGCCCACCAAGCGCATAGGCGGCAATGCGGGTGCGGCTGACCGAAACGCCGCTGCGGAAGGCGGCGAGGCTGTCGCTGCCGATCGCATAAATCGACAGACCGAGGCGCGACCGGACGACCGGGATCCAGACCACGGCAAGACAGACGACCAGCAGTACCAGCGCCGTCGGTATCCAGTCGGTGATCGCCGTCGGCACCCCGGGCACGGCGAAGGTTCCAACAAGCAGCGCCTTCAGCCAATCGGCGGCGCCGCCACCCGGCGCGTTGAGGACCAGCAGCGCGGCCCCCTCCCAGACGAAGAGCATGGCCAGCGTGACGACGATGTCGGGCACCCGGGTGATGACGATCAGCGCGCCATTGATGGCGCCGAGCAGGACACCGAGCAGCAGGACCATCGGCACGACGAGGATGGCGAATTCCTCGCTGGCGCCATCCATCAGGGTGGCGGCGGTGACACTGGTCAGCGCCATCATCGAGGCGATCGAGAGATCGATGCCGCCGGCGATGACGACGGGCGTCTGGGCCGCCGCGGCAAAGGCGAAGGGCAGCACCGCGAGGGTCAGCGAAATGAAGGCCGCCGAGCCATAGTCCGGCTGGATGGCGCGGGTAAAGACGAGGAGCAGGCCGAACAGGACGAACAGGCCGAAGACCCAGCCGTTGCGGCGGATGAAACGGCTCATGACGGCGCGCCCACGACTGTCTCGGCGCCAGGTGTCGCGCCGGCATCGGCCCGCGCCAAGCCGTAGGCGGCGCGCATCAGCGCCGGCTCATCGGCGATTTCCGCCGGCAGGATGTCGACGACCCGGCCGGAGAAGATGACGACCGCGCGATCACAGACCAGTTGAACCTCCTCCAGTTCGGATGTGTAGAGAAGGACCGAATGGCCCTGCCCGGCAAGATCGCGCAGCAACTGGTAAATCTCGCGCTTGGTGCGGATATCGATACCGCGGGTCGGATCGAAGCAGAGGATGGTGCGGGCGCCGGTGGCGATCCAGCGGGCGATGGTCACCTTCTGCTGGTTGCCGCCGGAGAGCCGCTGGACCTCGCTCTGGGCGCGGGTGTCGATCTGAAGGCGGGCGATGGCGCCATCGACTTCCTTGCGCTCCATCTTCCTGTCGATCGGCCCCCAGGCCTTGACGGGAGCACTGAACGGCAAGGCGATGTTCTCCTTGACCGAACGCTGCATCAACAAGCCATCGGTGCGGTTTCCCGGCACCAGCGCCAGGCCCTCGGCGATCGCATCGGCGGGGTGGCGGAACCGGACCTCGCGGCCGTCGACGGCGATCGTCCCGCCAGATGCCCGGCGCATGCCCGCCAGCGCCTCGAACAGCTCGTCCTGCCCCTGCCCTTCCAGCGCGACGACGCCCAGCACCTCGCCATCGCGCAAATCGAAGGAGACATCCTCAAGCTTGGTGCCGACGCGCAGGCCGGAGACTCGCAGCCGCGGCGCCGCGGCTGGCGCGCCCTCGGCCGGTGCGGCATCGGCTTTCCGGACGATGGCTCGCGCCTTTTCGGCCGGGGCGCCGAGCATCAGTTCGACGATCTTCTCGTCGGCGCCGGGCGCCATGTCGACAACGCCGACCGTCTCGCCGTCGCGGAGCACGGTGGCGCGGTCGCAGAGCGCCGAGATTTCGAGCAGGCGATGGGAAATGAAGATCACCGAGCGGCCGGTCTCGCGCTGCCGCTTGATGACGTCGATCACGCGCTCGGCAAGGTTGGCCGGCAGCGCCGCGGTCATCTCGTCGAGAAGCAGCACGTCCGGCTCGATCGCCAGGGCGCGGGCCAGGTCGAGGACGCGCAGGACGGCCAGCGGGATGTTGCGTACCGTCTCGCGCATGTCGAGATCCGGAATGCCGAGCTCCTCGACCCATTTGCGGAAGGGCGGCACCGGGGTGCCGGTCAGCCGCAGGTTGGCGGCGACGTCGAGATCGGGGATCAGCGCCGGCTCCTGGTAGACCGACACCAGTCCGGCGCGACGCGCGTCGGCCGGTGAATTCACGTCGCGGGCCTGGCCGCGGATCAGGATGGTGCCGGCGTCGTGGCGGATCGCGCCGGTGAGAATCTTCACCAGCGTCGATTTGCCGGCGCCATTGGCGCCCATCAGGGCGTGGACTTCGCCGGGCCGCAGCGACAGCGATGCGTTGCGCAGCGCGGCGACTGCGCCGTAGTTCTTGGCGATGCCCGTGGCTTCGAGAAGCAGGTCGCTGGTCAAAGGCTCACTGTCTGTCCGGATCGAGAAAAGGGGAAACGAGGCGCGCAGCCGATACAGCCGCGCGCCCCGATGTCATGCGATGAACAGGATTACTCGCCCGGTCCGTCGCAGGCGATGATCTGTTCCTTGGTGTAGGTCGTCCAGTCCGGGATCGAGATGCTGACCGGCCACTCGGGATCGAGCGACGGATCGGCAGCCGCGGCCAGCTGGGCCTTGCCCGCGTCCGTGGCGTTCTCCCAGAGCTCGGGATCGACCAGCACGGTCTGCTCCGACGGGGTCTCGCCGCCGAGGATCCTGAGCGCCAGCGTCACGCCGGCACCGCCGATCGAGCCGGGGTTGGTGACCGCCGCGCCGACGAGGCCCTCGACATCGTTGAGCTGGCCGACGAAGCCGGCGTTATCGGCGCCGACGACCGGCACCAGGTCGACTTCGGATTCGACCAGCGCGTCGACGATGACGTTGTCGATGCCGGAGGTCCAGATGCCGTCAAAGGGAATGCCGGAGGCGATGAAGTCGAGGATCTGCTGCTTGCCCTGATCCTGCTGCCAGCCGGTGAAGACCTCCTGGGCGATGTTGATGTCCGGATACTCGGCCAGCGCCTTCTTGAAGCCCGTGTCGCGATCCGTATCGGCCGAGGCGCCGGCGGCAC
Organism: Bauldia litoralis; assembly: GCF_900104485.1. Taxonomy (GTDB): domain Bacteria; phylum Pseudomonadota; class Alphaproteobacteria; order Rhizobiales; family Kaistiaceae; genus Bauldia; species Bauldia litoralis. Next base: position 185,767 of record NZ_FMXQ01000005.1, read on the forward strand.
CGCGCATGTAGATGATGTCGCCCTCGCCGCCAACCTGCTCGAACAGCCACTTGGCGCCGAGATAGGCGTACTGCTCCTGGTTGTTGGAGATGACATAGGCCGACGGCTCGGTGACCGCCTGATCGACGGCGACCACGACGATGCCGGCATCGGTGGCTTCCTTGATCGCCGGGTTGATGCCCTCGGGATTGGCCGGATTGACGACGATGGCGTCGACGCCGGCGGCGATCAGGTTGCGGATATCCTCAAGCTGGCCGGCCGCATCGGTGTTGCGGTGGGCGATGTTGAGGGATTCGACATTGCCGGAGGCGAGCGCCTGCGCCTTCATCGCGCAGATCATTTCCTCGCGCCAGCCGTTGCCCTGCACGGTGTTCGAGATGCCGATGGTGTAGCTGTCGGCGGCCAGGGCCGGGACGAGGCTCGAGGCCGCCATGGCGGCGGTGGCGAGGGTCGCCAGTCCGAGATGTCTTGCCTTTTGCATGGGTATTTCCTTTCCTCCACTCTGGGTTCGTTCAACAGTCGCCCGTCGTCTCTCTCACTTGACGTAGGGGCGCAACACGTCACGGGCGAGCAGGAAGCCGCGCTTCACCAGCTCGTCGGTGCCTTCGAAATTCCGGTCCTCATGCTCGATGACGACCGGACCGTCATAGCCGGCGCGATAAAGGCCGGAAAAGATCACGCCCCAGTCGACGTCGCCGAGGCCCGGCATGCGCGGAACCTGCCAGCCCATGCCGGACGAGAAGGTGCCGCGCTCATAGAGGCCGTCGCGGTCGATCATCACATCCTTGCCGTGGGCGTGGAGTATATGGGCGCCGAATTCGCGGATGAAGCGCTCCTGGTCGATCATCTGCCAGACAAGATGCGAGGGATCGAAATTCATCCCGACATCGTCGCCCCAGGTCTCGAAGATCCGGCGCCATATGTAAGGGGAATAAGCGATGTTATGCCCGCCCGGCCACTCGTCGTAGCTGAAGATCATCGGGCAGTTCTCGAAGGCGATGGTGACGCCGTGGTCGCGGGCGAAGCGGATGACATCCGGCCACAGCTTGAGCGCATCGTCCCAGTTGGCGTCGAGATGCTTCGACTGGTCGCCGCCGCAGAAGGTATTGACCACCGGCACGCCCATCTGGCCGGCGGTGACGACGACGTTCTTGAGGTGATCGACCACCGTCTCGCGATGTGCCGGATCGGGGTGCAACGGGTTCGGATAGTAGCCCAGCGCCGAGATCGAAATGTCCTTCGCGGCGAGTTCCGCGACAATCTCCTTCGCCTGGTCGGCGGACGTATTGGCAACGTCGATATGGGTGGTCCCGGCATAGCGGCGGGTCGGGCCGGAGGTCTTTGGCCAGCAGGCGATTTCCAGCGTCTCGAAGCCGACCGAATTCGCCCAGTCGGCGACCTCCATCAGCGGCGTATCGGCAAAGGGCGCGGTCAAAAAGCCGAGCTTCACGTTGTCCTCCCTGTCTTCCTCGGTCCTGTCATCGGCCTGCCTGCACGGCCGGTTCGTTCAACAGGCTTCGAACATAGGCGATCGGATCGTCCGAAAGGAGTCCGTCGAGATGCCGGGCGATCGTTGCCTTGAAGCCGGCATTCTCGAACAACTCCCTGGCGAACAGGCGGTCGTCCGACAGGACCTCCGCCGCCAGCGCCGCGCCGTCCTTGCCGACCCGGTCGGCGATCGCCGCGACCCGGTCGCTATACGGATCCTCCACCGTCCAGCGCCGACCGAATCGCTTCGAAGCAAAGGCGAGATAGACGATCCAGCCGGCGACCGCCAGCGACAACAATTCGACGCTTTCGTTGCGGCCAAGGCGCTCGCGGATCGGGTTGATGAAGCGCTGGACGAGCTTCTGCGATCCGTCGGTGGCGATCTGGTGGTTGCGATGGCGGATGGCGGTGTTGCGCAGCCGGCTGAAGGTCTGCTCGACATAAGGCCCCGGCGCCATGCCCGGCACCGGCGGCAGGGTCGGCACGCTTTCCTCGAGCAGCATGCGACGGACGAAGGCGGTCAGCGTCTCGTCCCGCATGTCGTCGCAGGTAAATTCATGACCGGCGAAAAGCCCGAGGTAGCAGAGCGCCGACTGGGCGGCATTGAGGACGCGCATCTTGAGCAATTCGAAGGGCTCGACGTCATCCGCCCAGGTCGCGCCAGCCAGGTCCCATTGCGGAACGCGACCGGCGAACCGGTTCTCGATCACCCACTGACGGAACGGTTCGCCGACGACTGGAGCGCGGTCGCGGTAGCCGTAGGTCTGCTCGATCATCTGGCGATCGGCCTCGGCCGTCGCCGGGACGATCCGGTCGACCATGGTCGAGGGGAAGGCGACGTTGGCTTCGATCCAGGCGGAAAGCCCGGCTTTCCGCCGTTCGGCGACGGCGCGGACGACGCCACCGAGGATAGCGCCATTGGAAGGAATGTTGTCGCAGCTTACCAGCGTCACCGGCCGACCATGCGATTGCATCCGCCGTTCCAGCGCCGTCGCCAGGATGCCGGGCAGACTCTTCGGTTGGGCGGGATTGGCGAGGTCATGGGCGATATCGGGGTTTGCTTCATCGAGAAGCCCGCTCGCCGGCTTGTGGCAATAGCCCTTCTCGGTGACGGTCAGCGTCACCACCTCGATGTCCGGCGAAGCGAGCACGTCGAGCGCCGCGCCGGCATCGTCCTGCGCATCGACGGTCGAGACCATGCAGCCGATCACCCTGGCATCGACCCGGTCGTCTTCGCGAAGCAGGCGGGTATAGAGCCCATCCTGTGGCTTGAGCGTGTCGGCGAGATGCGGTTCGCGGATGTTGATGCCGACGACGCCCCAGCGATCGAAACGCTCGCCAAGCAGGTCGTCGGTGAACTCACCCTGGTGACAGCGATGGAAGGCGCCGACGCCGACATGGGCCATGCCGACGGCAAGGGCATCGCGATCGTAGGCCGGACGGCGGACGGCGGCCGGAATGGCGCCGAGGGTCGCGGGATCGAGGGACGGCAGGCCGCTCACTTGTTCACTCCGACGACCCATTGCTCCTGGTCGACCAGCGCACCGGTCATCGGCCCGCCGGCGTCGCTGAGCATGAAGACCGTGAGATTGGCGATGTCCTCGGGGACCAGGAGGCGGCCGAAGGGAAGCGACTCCTCCGCCTCCTTCACCCACCCCTCGCCATGGCCAAGCGTCTCGGCCTGCATGACCTTCTCGGCCGGCGTCAGGGTCCAGCCGACGTTGATGCCGTTGACGCGGATACGGTCCCAGCGATGGGCATTGGCGGCGTTGCGGGTCAGGGTCGCCAGGGCGCCCTTGGTGGCCGAATAGACGGCGAGCTCCGGCGTGCCGCAATGGGCATTCATCGACAGGATGTTGACGATCGAGCCGCCCTGCTTGCGCTCCCGCATCGCCTTGATCGCGTGCTGCATCAGGAAGAAGGGCGCCCGGGCGTTGACGTCGAAGAGCCTGGTCCACATGTCGATGTCGGCATCGAGGAACGACGCCCGGTCGGTCAGCGCCGCGACATTGGCAAGGCCGTCGATACGGCCGAAGCGGGCGAGGCAGGTGGAGACGAGCTTTTCCGGCGCGTCCGCGTCGGCGAGATCGGCGGCGAGGAACTCCGTCTCAACACCAGCTTGCGAGAGGCGCTCGGCGACGGCGTTGCCGCGAGTGGCGTCACGGCCGGTGAGCATCAGGCCGGCCGCGCCGCTCTTCGCGGCGAGATCAGCGATCGTCTCGCCAAGGCCCTGGGTCGCGCCGGTGATCAGGATCACCTTGCCGTCGAGCCTTGCCTCCATGTCCGGGTTTTCCTCCCTGGAACAAAGTTTCTATTTTTTTCAATATGGAAGATATGTGCTTTTTGGTCAATCGGCGTTTTCGCGCCGTCGTCGACGGAAGCTCTGGCGGTATCTACACGTCGCGCGCGGCGACGACCCCGTTGACCAGTCCCATGCCGACGGCGAGCGTCGCTGCCAGCGAGCGGAAGCCGGCGAAGTCCGATTCGATCACTTCAATCCAGGCATCGGACAACTTGACCAGCGGACTGAAGGTGCTGTCGGTGATCGAGACGATGCTGGCCGAGCGCTCACGGGCAGCGGCGACGAGTTCCGGCGTGATCGAGTTATAGGGGCTGAAGCTGACGGCGAGCACCGCGTCGCGTTTACCCAGACAGCCGATCTGGTCGAAGGCGGTCGAGCCGACATTGTCGATCAGCACGTTGCGCACCCCCTGCTGCGACAGGGCGAGCGAGACATAGGCGGTCACCGGAAAGGCGCGCTTGCTGCCGATCACATAGATCAGGTCGGCCGCCGCCATGATGGCGACGATCCGCTCGAAGGCGTCGAGATCGAACCCCGCCTCGATGCGGCCGAGGGAAGCCTGCGAGGCGGCGACGAGGCCGTTGACGAAATGGGTGTTGGGATTGGTCCCGGTCGGGCGACCGCGGCCGCGACCGTTACGCTCGCGCCCCTCCGGCCAGGAGCCCTTGACGTGTTCCTTGAAGATTTCCTGGAAGTCCGAGAAGCCGGCGAAGCCGAAGGTCTTGGCGAACCGCACCAGGGTCGAGGGCTGGACGCCGGCCTGGGTGGCGACACTCGAAATCGTGCCGAGCGCCACGTCGCCCGGATGCTGCCAGAGAAAAATCGCCACCTGTCGCAAGCGCTTGGGGAAATGGACCGTGCCCGAGGAGAGGACGGCCCGCAGTTCCTCATAGGTCCGCGGCCGGGCATAACCCAGCGCCGCGCCACCCTTCTCGCCCTCGGCTTTCTTCGATGACGAACGCGCCCGGCTTCTGGTCGGTGACTGGGCCACGATCCACCTTTCGGATTGCCGCCGGCGCGCTGGCGCCGACGGTCATGGCCGCGGATTCTTAAGGAGGGAAACGCCCGGATACAAGTTCGGCGCCGTGGGAACGACACCCCCGATCGCGTTTCAGGCGGACGCCAGGGCGAATTCGACGGCGTACCGGTCGGCGGCGATCCGCCCGGCGCCGGGGAAAAGTGCCGCGGTTTCCGCCGCCAGGTCGGGGATGGCATTCTCCGACGCAGCCTCCACCACCAGCACGATATCCGGCGGCGCTTCGTCCGGCGCCCGGAGGCTTCGCTCTGCCGTGACGCGCTGCGTGCCGGCGGCGTCCGAGGCGACGACCGCGACCGCGACGACGCCGGGACGCGCCAGCGTTGCGGAAAGCAGCGGCCGGAGCGTTTCAGCGTCTGCATCCATGCCGGGGGACCAGATCCGCGTCGTGCCTACGGCCGCACCACGCCCCTCCCCCACCGCGGCGACGACGTCGCCGGCCATGCGCTGCGTGGCGCGAAAGCTCGGCAGAATTCCCACCGTCCGTGGCGTCGGTGAATCGAGCCGGGCGAGATAGGGCTGGCTGGAGAAGACCGATGCGGTGTCCGCCTCGTAGAAGGTCAGCCAGCGCGGCGCGGCATCGGCGCTGAACAGCCGCCGGCCGTGCCGGAATCCGGGGACGGCGACGCGCTCGGGGATATGTTCTTCGTCGTGCCAGCCACGAAATGTCGCTTCCGCGCCGGGGGCGATATCGTTCCAGATGAGCAGGGCGCCGGAGCCAGTCTTCACGGGGTCGATCCTCAGGAGGCGCGCGCTGTGGCGAGCGGGGTTGCGTGACGACGGATCGGCCACAGGTTGCTGATCCGCGCCGCGGATGCCTGGAGCATCGGCACGATCGCCTCCATCCGCTCCGGCGTCATCCGGGCGCTCGGACCGACGACGATGATCGACGCGACCACCACCTTCGGCTGCTGGGGGTCGAATACCGGGACGGCGACGGCGTTGACGCCAAGGGCGGCTTCCTCGATCGCGGTGGCGTAGCCTGCCTCCCGGCAGCGGCGGAGCGAGGCGACCAGTTCCTCGATCGTCGTCGCGGCGTTGGGGCCGACTTCCTCGGTCGTCGGAAAGCCTTGCGCCAGCACCAGCCGCACGGCTTCATCGTCCGACATCGTCGACAGCCAGGACTTGCCCGCCGCCGTCGCATACGGGACGGCCTGGCGGCCGAGATTGCCGTCATAGCGCAGGCCGGCGCGGGCGCCCTGCGCCTCGACGATCCAGGTCATCTGGTCATTCTCGAGAACGGCAAGGCGGACAAGTTCACCGGATTCGCCGGCCAACCGATGCAATTCCGGGTAAGTCACCTCGCGCATGCCGGTCGCGGCGAGATGGCCAAAGCCAATGATCGCCATGCGCAGCGTCGCGAGATAGTTCTGGGTCTCGGGATCCTGCTCGACATAACCGCGGGCGACCAGCACCTGCAGCAAGCGGTGGGCGGCAGGCTTGCTCATGGCGACGCGATCGGCAATGGCGCCGAGCGCCAGGGGCCGTTCGGACGCCTCGATCAGTTCGAGGATATCGATCGCCCTGTGGAGTTGGACAGACACCGGCCTACTCCCCCTCAGCCAGACGCGCCGTCTGCGACGCTGCGACGGCCGAAGATTCGCCCGCCCAGCCGCCGCGCGGCGGGAACCGCGGCGAGGATCGTCAGCAGGCAAAGGGCGATCAGCGCCAGCGAGATCGGCCGGCCGAGGATCGCGGTCGGGTCGCGCTCGAACAGCACCAGCCCGCGCCGCAGGTTCTGGTCGATCATGCCGCCGAGGATGATCCCGAGGATCAGCGGCGCCATGGGGTAACGCATCATGCGCATGAGAAAGCCGAGGATGCCGAACGCCATCATCACGTAGACGTCGAAGAGTCGCTGCGACAGAGCATACGGCCCGATCAGGCAAAGCGAAAAGATCACCGGCGTCAGGTATTCCTTGGGGATCTTGAGGACGGCGACCAGCGGCCGGGTCAGCAGGAGACCGAGGACCGCCATCGCGACGCTGGCGAAGACCAGGATCCAGACGACGTTGGCGACGAAGCCGGGATTCTCGATCATGATCATCGGCCCCGGCCGGACATTGTGGATGAACATCGCGGCCAGCAGAACGGCGGCCGGCGCCGAGCCGGGCACGGCCAGGGTCAACGCGGGAATGATGGCGCCGGGAAGTGCTGCGCTGTTGGCAGTCTCGGCGGCGATGAGGCCGTCCGTCGAGCCCGTGCCGTATTCGGCGCTGCGGCGGCTGTAGCGGCGGCCGGCGGCGTAGGAAATCCATGCCGCGACGTCCTCGCCAACGCCGGGGATGATGCCGATGGCAGTGCCGATGATGCTGGAGCGGCCGGCCGTGACGCGGCTTCGCCACAGGTCGCCGACGCAGGAAAGGACGCTCGTCCGGTCGGCCATGGTCGTCGCGGCGCGCGCCTTCCCGCGGCCCATCGACACCAGCAGTTCGGCGACACCGAAGGCGCCGACCATCGCCGGGATCAGCGCGATGCCGCCGGACAGTTCGAGGCTGCCGAAGGAGAAACGCTCATAGGCATGCATCGCCTCGAGTCCGACCATCGCGACCAAGAGCCCGAAAAAGCCGGAAATCCAGCCTTTCAGCGGGTCCTCGACCGAGGTCATGGTGCCGGCGATGAGGATGCCGAAGATACCGAGCAGGAAATATTCGAACGAGCCGAAGCGCAGCGCCACCTCGGCCAGCATCGGGGCGATCAGGTAGAGGCAGAGCGCGCCGAACAGGCTGCCGACCAGCGAGGCGATGGTGGCAAGGCCGAGCGCTCGCGAGGCCCGCCCGGACACCGCCATCGGATAGCCCTCGACCGCGGTCGCTGCATTGGCGGGGGTGCCGGGAATGTTGAGGAGAATGGCGCTGCGGCTGCCGCCATAGATGGTGCCGACATAGAGGCAGATCAGCACCAGGATCGCCTGGTCGCCGCCCATGCCATAGGTCAGCGAGGTCATCAGGGCCAGGCCCATCGTCGCCGTCAGGCCCGGCAACGCGCCGATCACCATGCCGCCGAGGGTTGCCCAGAGGACGTTGACCAGCGTTTCAAAGGTGGCGAGGCCGACTAGCGCATCGAGCACGATTCAGTCCTTAGGGAAGGCGGACGAGGAAGACGGTTTCGAACAGCGCCGGGATCAGCAGTCCTGTGATCAGGACGATGAAGGCGACCGCCAGCAGCTTGCGAACCAGCGCCTGGCCGGTAATCCGCCAGTCGAGGAAGAAGGCGGCGAAGGCCAGGGTGAAACCGCCGGAGACCAGACGGAAGTCGATGCGGCCGACCAGCGCGACGGCGATGAGCATCAAGACCAGCGTGGTCGCGATGCGCCCGGCGCCGGCCGAGGCGGTTCGGGCTTCACCTTCGGCACCGTGTTTCCGGGCCGAGCGGATGGTGAGGATGGCGCCGCACAGGAGCAGCGCGGCACCGATGACGGCGGGGAAAATGCCGGGCGCCGTCAACGGATTGACGTTACGCTCGACAAAGGTCGGCATGCCTGCCGAGATGACGACGACGGCAAGGCCCAGGGCGGCGATCACGACTCCGGTCGCGAGGTCCGCCCTTGCCAGGGCCTTGCCGTTCCATTCTTCCATGGCGGGATCGTGTTCCCGTCTTCCGTTGGCGCCGGCTTATTCGGCCGGGCGCATGATGCCGAATTTCTCCGGCGATTCAGCGGCTTCACCGCGATCGAACAGGCCCCAGGCGGCGGCGGCGATCAACGGATCGGCGGCGGCACGGGCGGCTTCCGGCGCCATCGGCGCGACGCCGCAACCGCGGGTCTCGCAGAGATTGGCGAGATCCTTGGAGTTCGACACGACCTCGACCCAGGCCTTGGACAGGGTGTCGATGACCTCGTCCGGGGTGCCGTCGGGCAGGTAGATGCCGACGAAGTTCTCGGTCGGCGGCAGGTCGGGGAAGTCGTCGGAGATCGGATGGATCTTCTGGTCGCCGAGGATGACGGCGGTGCGGCCGATGGCGGCGAGCGGCTTCAGCCGGCCGGCGCGGATCATCTCGGCCTGCTCCAGCGACAACTGCGTGGTTGCCTGGGCCTCGCCGGAAACGGTGGCGAGAATGGCCGGATTGCCGCCGTCATAGACCAGCTGCTTGGGGTCGATACCGGCGACCTGGGCAATGGCGCCGAGCGCCGAACCGCCCGAGGAATTGGGGCCGGCGGTGGCGATGAGGAAGGCGTCGCCCTGCTCCTTCACCGCGTCGACAAAGCCCTGGACGCTGTCGATGCCGGTATCTGGATTGACCGACAGGATCGAGCCGATCGAGGCAACGAGGAAGGGGCTCCAGTCGTCGATGCCGGTGTCGAGCATGCCCATGACGCCATAGGTGCCGATGTCGCGGACACCGCCGGAAAGCCAGGTGTAGCCATCCTTTGTCGAGTCCATCACGGCCTTGGTGCCGACCGAGCCGTTGGCGCCGGCCTGGTTGACGACCACGACCTTCTGGCCGAGCACCGGCTCAAGGTCGTTGGCGATGACGCGGACGACGAGATCGGTGACGCCGCCGGCCGGATAGGGAACGATGACAGTGATCGGCTTGTCGGGCTTCCATTCGGCCTGGGCCATGGTCATCGAGGCGACGATCATCCCGGCGGCAACGAGCAATTTCTTCATGTCGGTTGGTTCCTCCTTCTGGGTATTTTCTTGAGTTTTTTCAGTCCGTTGGAACGGTACTTACTCAGCGGCGGCGGCAACGGGCGAGCCGGCCTGCCGCTTCTCGCGGTCCGCCTCGAGCCGGCGAATCCACGGGCCCATGTAGTGACCGTGATCGTGGAAGGTGCGGCCGGAAAACAGATTGCCGTCGATGACGCAGGGCTCGTTGACGAAGATGCCGCCACAGACCTCGAGGTCGAACTGGCACTTCGGCACGGTGGCCATGCGGCGGCCACGGACGCGGTCGGCCCGGGCAGGAATTTCGACGCCGTGACAGACACTTGCGACCGGCAGCGACTGGTCGAAAAAGTACCGGGTGATGCGGATCAGATCGGGATCGTCGCGGATGTATTCAGGGGCGCGACCGCCGGAGAAAAAGATGCCGGCATAGGCGGTCTCGTCGATGTCGCGGAAGGCGATGTCGGCCTTGAGCTGGTAGCCCTCCCACTCGCGGGTGATGGTCCAGCCGGGGCGGACCTCATGCAGCACCATCTGGAAAATCCGGGCTTCGGGACCGGCGACCACCGGCTCGAAACCCGCTTCCTGCAAGCGAAAATAGGGATAGAGGGTATCGACGGTCTCGGTGGCGTCGCCGATGACGATCAGGACTTTTTCTTTTGTCATTGAACAACATTCAAAAATGAAACGATGTTCAATTCTGGAGGCCCGCGCTTCGGGAGTCAATGCGGAATCCGTATCCGAGTAGCCGAATGGCGAGTGTCTCCCCCTTCCCCGAGACAGTTGCGGATGGCCTGCGGGCGGCCGTCGGGCGGCCCGGAAACACCGGCGGACGTCGCCAGGGACGACCGGAGGCGCGACGCGACGCGCGCGTCCCATGAATCACGGTGGCATCATGTGAATTATTGAGTTATTGAGTCTGAAAATGGAGCAGAAATCGTGACTGTCGTCGATCGTCCCGGGGCACCGGTCTCTCTGTCGAGCCACCTGACCCGCGAAGTGATGTCGCTGATCCTCGAACAGGGATTGCGGCCCGGCGACCGGCTGCCGAGCGTCAAGGACCTCGCCGAGCGATTCTCGGTGGCGACGCCGACGATGCGCGAGGCGCTGCGGATGCTCCAGATGGCCGGCAACCTCGACATCCGCCACGGCTCCGGCATCTATGTCAGCCGGGCCGAGCCGCGGCTGATGCTGACCAACCCCTATGCGGGGACGCTGAGCACCGGCACGATCCTCAACCTGCTTCAGGCGCGGCTCCTGATCGAGCCGGCGGTGGCGGAGCTCGCCGCGATCCAGGCGAACGAGAAGCACCTCGACGACCTGGGCGACCTGCTGGCGGAAGCCGAGACGCACCTGTCCGGCCACGACACCGACGACGCCGTTCTCGGCGTGGTCAACATGCGCTTCCACCGCGCCATCGCCGAGGGCTCGGCCAACAGCGTTCTGGCCGACGTGGTCTTCAGCCTGACCGAGGTGCACATCAAGGAGCAGATGGCGGTGCTCGATCTCTACAACAACCGGCGTCGCGACCACGAACAGCACAAGCTGATCTTCGACGCGCTGCGGGCGGGCGACCCCTCTGACGCCCGGCGGCTGATGCGCGACCACCTGGAGGACGTCATCTCGGTGATCGAGACGAAGCTGGCGGCGGCCGGCAAGACGGAGCGGACATGAGCGACGAGAAGGAATTTGCCGGCAAGGTGGCGCTGGTCACCGGCGGCGCGATGGGCATCGGCGCGGCGGTCTGCGACCTGCTCGCCGAACGCAGCGCCAGGGTCGCCGTGGTCGATCGCGACGCGGTCGCGGCAACGGACGTCGCCAGCACCCTGATCGGGCGCGGGCTGGAAGCGCGGGCGATCGCCACCGACGTTTCGTCGGGCGCCGAGGTCAGCCGCTGCGTGGCGGAGATCGTCGACGCCTGGGGGCAGATCGACATCGTCTCCAACAATGCCGGCATCCAGCGCTACGGCACGGTCGAGTCGACGACCGAAAGCGAATGGGACGAGGTGATCGACGTCAACCTGAAGAGCGTCTACCTGGTCTGCCACCACGCCATCCCGCACCTGAGGAAGACGCGCGGCGCGATCGTCAACATGGCGTCGGTGCAGTCCTTCGCCACGCAGCGCGGCGTCGCCGCCTATACGACCGGCAAGCACGCGCTGATCGGCCTGACCCGCTCGATGGCGCTCGACTTCGCCGAATACGGGGTGCGGGTCAACGCGGTGGCGCCGGGCAGCGTCGACACGCCGATGCTGCGCTGGGCGATCTCGCTCGACGAGAACCCGCAGGCGCTGACCGAGGCGATCCGCGACATGCATCCGCTCGGACGCATCGCCGATCCGAAGGAGATCGCCGAGACGGTCTGCTTCCTCGCCTCCCCCAAGGCATCCTTCGTCACCGGATCGACCCTGATCGCCGACGGCGGGCTGCTGTTGCCGATCAGCGGCGCCCCAAAAGACTGAGAGACCGACACCATGAAGATCACCGACATCAATGCGACGACCGTCGCCATGCCGCTCGAGGCACCGCTGCGCCATTCCAACGGCGCCCACTGGGGTCGCTTCATCCGGACGCTGGTCGAGATCGAGACCGACGAGGGACTGACCGGCGTCGGCGAGCTGGGCGGTGGCGGTCAATCGGCGGAAGCGGCGATCGCCGGGCTGAAACCCTACCTGATCGGCCACGACCCGCTGCAGCTCGAGCAGTTACGCTGGAAGATCATGAATCCGGTCGGCTCGCTCTACAACAACCGCATGCAACTTCACGCGGCGATCGAATTCGCCTGCATGGATGTCGCCGGCAAGTTCCTGAACATCCGCGCCTGCGACCTGATCGGCGGCGCGGTGCGCGAGGAGGTGCCTTTCGCGACCTACCTCTTCTATCGCTACCAGGGCCGGGACGGCACGGCCGGCGAGATCACCCCCGACGAGATCGTCGCCCATACCAAGGACCTGGTGGCGAAGCATGGCTTCAAGACCCACAAGCTGAAGGGCGGCGTCTTCGCGCCCGACCACGACATCGAGGTGATGCAGGCGCTGGGCGAGGCCTTTCCCGGCGACGGTTTGCGGCTCGACCCGAACAGCGCCTGGACGGTCGAGGAAAGCATCCGCGTCGCCAGGGCGATCGGCAACCTCAACAACGAGTATCTGGAAGATCCGGCCTGGGGGCTGGAGGGGATGCGGCGGGTGCGCGAGGCGATCGACATGCCGACGGCGACCAATACCGTCGTCGTCAACTTCGAGCAGCTCGCCGCCTGCATCCGTCTCGAAGCGGTCGACGTGATCCTGCTCGACACCACCTTCTGGGGCGGGCTTCGCCAGGCCTACAAGGCCGGCCAGGTCCTGGAGACCTTCCAGTGGGGGGCGAGCGTCCATTCGTCCGGCGAACTCGGCGTGCAACTTGCCACCATGCTGCATCTCGGCGCGGCGCTGCCCAACCTCGGCTTCGCCGCCGACGCCCACTACCACCACCTGACCGACGACGTGATCAAGGGCGGCAAGATGCATTACAAGGACGGCAAGATCGCCCTGCCCAAGGGGCCCGGCCTCGGCGTCGAACTCGACCGCGACAAGGTGGCCGAATATGCCGAGTACTATCGCGAGGTCGGCGGCTACGCCTACGACCGCGACCCGGCGCGGCCCGACTGGTATTCGATCACCCCCGAACGGCGCTTCGCCGACCCGGCGGCCGGGGCGGCGATGCCGGGGTAAGGCGGGGCTCCTTGCCGCGACGAAGGCGGCTGCATCTGCACCGCTACGTTCCCGAGTAGACCGGTTGGCGACGTTCGATCCACGCGGTCAGGCCCTCCAGCGCGTCGGCCGTGCCGGCCATCCGGGCGAACTGCTCCCGCTCTATCGCCAGCCCCTCGTGGATCGTCGTGTTCAGCCCACGGGTCACGGCACCGATGATTCTCGAAGCGGCGAGCGGCGAATGTTGCAGGATACGCTCGGCGAGCGAAAAAGCCGCCGGCAACAGGTCCTGATGGGGCACCACCGCATTGACCAGCCCCAGCTCCAGGGCACGCTGCGGCGTGAAGGCATCGCCGGTCAGCAGGAGTTCGAGCGCCCGCTTGCGACCGGCCAGCCTCGGCAGCCTCTGGGTTCCGCCGAATGTCGGCGGGATGCCGATCCGGATTTCAGGCTTGGCGAACATCGCACGATCGCTGGCGATCGCCAGGTGCACGGCCTCGGTGATCTCGCATCCGCCGCCATAGGCGATGCCATTGACCGCAGCGATGACGGGCCTGGAGAAGGACTCCAGCCTCGCCGTCATGGCCTGGCCGCGCCGGCAGAACTCCCTGACGGCTTCTTCGGCGCCACGCCTGATGCTTTCGGTAAACTCGTGGATATCGCCGCCGGCCGAAAATGCCCGGTCGCCGGCGCCGGTGAGGATGACTGCCCGGATGCCGGGCTCGCCCTCGATCCGGTCGAGAAGCGCCAGCAGCCTGTCGTTCGTCGCATAGTCGAGCGCGTTGAGCCTCTCCGGGCGATTCAACGTCAGCACGGCAATTGCGCCGCGTTCTTCAACCGTGACCCGTTCGGACATCGCACCTTCCCTTCGCCTTGACTTGAAGGGACGCTAGACCCGATCTTTCACGAAATACACTCACTGGACAGTATACATCCATGGCTCGCGACGGCACCGCAACGAAGGCCCGCATCATCAAGGCGGCAAGCCGGCTCTTCTATACCGACGGCATTCGCGCGGTGAGCGTCGACGCCGTCGCCGAGAAGGCCGGGGTGACGAAGAAAACCCTGTACTACCATTTCCGCAGCAAGGACGACCTGGTCACCGCGTATCTGCAGGCCCGGGACCAGCCGAACCTGGACGCATTCCGGCGGTGGTTCGACGAAGCCGATGGCGGGCTGGGCGACAAGGTCTTTGCGATCTTCGACGGCGTCGCCAGGGCGGCAAGGCGGCCGAGTTGGCGCGGCTGCGGGTTCCTGCGGACCGCGGGGGAACTGGCAAACCAGCCGGGACATCCGGCGATCAAGGCCGGCGTCGCCCACAAGAAACGCTTCGAGGCCTGGCTGGCGGGCGAGTGCTCGGAGGCCGGCCTCACAGCGCCGGAAGTGGCCGCGCGGCGGCTGGTGATCCTGATGGATGGCGCCTTCGCCGGCTCGCTCATCCACCGGGATCCGGACTACATCATCGAGGCCGGCCATGCGGCCAGACTGCTCATAGCGACGACAGGTCGATCTCGGTGATGTGCCAGCGGCCGAGATTGGCCGTGTACATCTTTGCGCCCTTCAGGGCGACGTTGGTGGGATGGGCGATGGTCGTGGCGTGCGGGTCCTCGATCAGGAGTTCCAGCGGACCGCCGTCGCGCCAGCGATAGATGCGGCTCGGCTCGTAGCAGGAAATGTAGAGCGTGCCGTCCGGGCCGAAGGCGAGCCCGTCCGGCACGTTATGGACATCGGAGATAACGCGGCGGAGCGCGCCGGCAGAGCCATCGGATTCGATCGGCACGAGGCTCACCGCCGGGGCGAAGCTTTCGATGACATAGAGGCCACTGCCATCCGGCGCCATCGCCATGCCGTTGGCGAAGCGGGTCGGCCCCTCGCACCAGACGCCGCCCTCGCCGGTGGCAAGGTCGTAGCGGTAGATGCCGACGCCCGGATCGCCGCTGCTGTCGGAGACGTAGAGGCAGCCGCGCGCCTCGTCGATCACCGGATAGTTCGGCACCTTGATGCCGGAGGCAGCGAACTTGTCGAAGGCGCCGGTCGCCGCGTCGTGGCGGAAGATCGCCGCGTGCTTGAGATCGCAGGCGAAGCAATTGCCGGCGCTGTCGAAGGCGATGCCGAGCAGGAATCCATCGCTCGATCCCATGCGCTCGACCCTGGTGCCGTCGGCATCGATGCGCAGCAATTCGCCGACCTCGTTGCCGCACCAGATTGAACCGTCGGCATGGACGGCGACGCCTTCGGGATGGGCGACGCGGGGATCGGAAAAGATGCCGTCGAAGAAGACTCGGGCGGCGGAGATATCGAGCAGCGGTTTCATGCGGCGCTTCCTTTTGGCGTGGTGCGGGCGGCGAGAAAGGCGACGAGGTCGCGATCGAGGGCGACGATCTCGTCGAGCAGCCCGCCGCGATTGCGCGAGCCGACGAATTCGAGCCGGCGGAGGCCGAGCGGATCGATGCGCTCGCGCAGGATTTCCAGCGTCTCGGTCGACACCGGCGGGATCTCCTCGCAGTCGGGCGCGAAGACGACCGGGAAGCCGGTCGCCTCGACGATGCGCTCCCGGGTGACCCCGGCGAAGGTCTCGACAACCACCAGTTCGCGCGACTCGCTGTCGAGGGCGAAGACGCAGAGGTTGGTGATCAGCTTGACGGCGCCGGGGCGGTAGCCCTGCGCCGCGCGCTCCGCATCGGTGACATAGGCGCGGCCGCAACTCGCGATATCGACCGTATCGACGAGGGAAAGCTTGCGGTGCCCGGTGACGTAGATGACGTAGTCGCGGTGCATGTTGGCGACATCGGCCATGCCGCCCTGCCCCGGCAGACGGATGCTGCCGCCGTCCTTGCGGCGCAGCGCGATGTTGTTGACCCGGGCATGGCGATCGACCTGGGCGGCGGCGATGATCTCGTGGGTGACGGCGCCGCCCTGGTAATAGGCCGAATAGGTGTCGTCGCCGCCGGCATGGGCGGCCGCCGTCTCGGCGTCGAAGGGCTCGATCAGGCTGAGCGTCATCGGGCTCGGCGCGATGTCGAGATGGCCGCAGGACATGGTGGCGACGATCATGTCCGGCGCATGGGTCGCCTTGGCGAGGCGGTAGGCGACATTGGCGAGCGGCGACACGGCGCCGGCGCTGGCGAAGGAGTCGTTGTCGAGCTCGGCGGCGATGCGCACCGCCATCGCCTCGTCGGGGGACGCGGCGGCGGCGCCACGATTGATCGCGACGGGGAAGCGGACACCCGATGCGGTGGCGGCGGGGATGCGGGCCGCGGCGCGCCTGTCGGCGGGAAAGCGAGAGGCGGGCAGCGCGAGCGACCGGGAAAGCGGGGCGTCCGACGCGAATGCGGCGTGGAGCGCGGCGTAGTCGGTGACGTAATCCGGCAGGCAGGAGGTCGGCCAGGCGCCGCCTTCGACTTTTGCGATTGCCGTGATGCGGTTGCGGGTGAGGACGGCGTGGCGATCGCCGCGGGCCAGCTCGCCGGCCGGGACGATCTCCTCGACGGTGACCAGCACCTTGCGGGCGGCGGCGACCATCGGCCAGTCGAGGGCGCGGGCGCCGACGATGGCGACGTTGCCGGTCTCGTCGGCGCGCGGCGCGTGGAGGATCACGGTATCGAGGCGGAGCGGCGGGATGACGCCGACCGTCTCGCCGCTGGGCGCGTCAGTGATCGTGCCGGCGCCGGGAATGCGTTCCATCATGTCGGAGCCGGCGGGCCGCTGGAACGGCATCAGCGGCAGGTTCTGCTCGGTGGCGCGCAACGCCTGGATCATCGCCAGCGCCGTCCAGTCGTTGACCGGAACGGTGCCGGCCTCGGCAGCGGCGCGGAAGCGCGGCGGCAGTCCGAAGATGTCGAGGCTGGAGAAGCAGATATCGATGCTGGCGATCGCCTGCGCCTCCAGAAGGATCTCCAGCGGCAAGCCGCCAGCCCAGGAGACATAGGCGAGGTTCTTTGTACCCCGCGCGGCGATGGCGTTGAGGAGGGCGATCGGCAGGCGGGCGAAATGGTGGCCGCCGACGCCGAAGGTCTCGCCTTCCGCGACCATCGCGGCGAGGCCGTCGAGATTGGTGACCTGCGGACGGTTGGGCTTGACCAGGCTTTCGCGGAGCGGGGCATCCGTCACGGGTTCGGGTCCCCTTCGTTGACGGGCGCGCGGTTGGCTTCCCTGCTCGCCTTCGGCTCGACAAGAGGCAAAGCCCTCTCCCGCGAGGGGAGAGGGAAAGGGGCGGCGCGGTTGTTGGTGTGGGTTCGCAGCGGCATCAGAGCGGTTCCGCGGCGATGCGGTAGCGGGTGACGAAGGGCTCGCCGGCCTTGAAGGCGAGCGCCGTCGGGGTGCCGGACAGGCTGATGGGATTGTCCGCCTGGGCGGTCGGCGGGCCGAGGCCGAAGGGCGAGCAGATCGGCTCGATGCCGATGGCGATGTGGCGCCCGTTCCACGGCGCCATCTTGCGGCCGGCGTTGCTGTACCAGAGGAGGAGGCTGGGGAAATGCTCCTTCTGCCAGGTCAGGCGGACGCGGTAGCCCTCCGCCTCGTTGGCGAGCGCCGCCGTGCCGTCGATGCCGTTGAGCTGCAAAAGTTCCTCGGCCTCGGTGGAGAGCGGCAGGCGGCTGGCGTCGACGACAGTGCCGAAACGGCCGGGGACCTTCTCGAGATCGTCGAAGCGGGCGTCGATGGCGAAGAGCGGCGCTGCCGGCTCGACGGTGGATGGATAGGTCAGGCCGTGATCGAAGCGGCCGGGCTCGAGCCGGGCGCCGCCGACGGCGAGCGGCAGCCGGAACACCGGGTGCAGGCCGATCGGCAGGCGACAGTCCTCGCGGACTTCGACGCGAAATTCGCAGTCGATCGCCGGGGCGTCCGGGTCGGGCGTGACGGTGCGCTCGACCCGGGCGATCGGGCTCGATTCGGGATAATCGAGGGCGAGCTTCAGCGCGCCGTCGCCGGCCGACTGCCACTGCCAGTCGGTGTTGGAGGAATGGCCGTGGGCTTCCTCGCCCGGATCGGCGGGCCGGATGGCGGCGGCCCAATCCGGCGCAAAGCCATCGGGCGGGACGGAGTAGCCGAAGGGGACGCACGGCCACTCGCCGCGCAGCTTCCGCAGGATGCCGGGCAGGTCTTCGGTGCCCGCCTCGCCGGCCCATGGGGCGACTTGCATCGGGCTGACCTGGCGGCCATCGGCGAGGAGGAAGGTGACGGGGGCGAGCATGGCGCCAAGGCGCTGGACAGTCAGCGCGCCATGCGCCCAGCCGAGACCACGATACGGGGTGTCAGTCATGGGTGGGGGCTCCCTTTTGAGTCGGACGCGACAGTTCTCCCCTCTCCCATTGGGAGAGGGCTTTGCGGCTTGGCGAGCGGAGCGAGGTTGGGCGCAAAGGGTGAGGGGCGAGAGCGACGAGGTTATTGCGTCCACGCTTCAGCCCCTCACCCTTGCGGCCTAGGCGTCTCGGTCGCTGCGCTTCCTGCGACGCCAAGGCCGCAAGCCCTCTCCCAATGGGAGAGGGAAATACCAGTGATGTCGCGGTTATTCGTTCAGTGGGCACTGAACCACGCTGCCGACGGCCCGGCACCGGGGTCAGCCTCGTTTTTCGCGCTCGCGGGCGGCGCTTTTCTCGGCGAATTCGCGGACGCGGGCCTTGGCGAAATCGGTGCGGAACAGGCTGCGGACGGCTTCGCCTTCGCGGTCGAGGCCGGCGGGGAGCTCGTTGCGGGTGGCGAAGTGGACCAGCGTCTTCAGTTCGCGGATCGCATCGGGCGAGGCGGTGGCGAGTTCGCCGGCAAGCGCCAGGGCGCGGGGCATCAGGTCGTCGGGCTCGGTCACCTCGGCGACCAGGCCGTAATCGACGAAGGTCGCCGCGGGCAGCATGGCGCCGGTGAGGAGCAGGTAGGCAGCGCGGTTGGCGCCGAGCTTTGCGACGCCGCGCTGGGTGCCGCCGCCGCCGGGGACGAGGCCGAGCTTGACCTCGGGCAGGCCCATCTTGGCCTTCGACGAGGCGATGACGATGTCGCAGCACAGCACCATCTCGAAGCCGCCGCCGAGGGCATAGCCGTTGACCGCGGCGATCACCGGCTTGGGATTGTCCTCGATCGCCGCATACATGGCACGGCCGCGGGTCTGGAAGTCGTCGAAGGCGCTATCCGCCTGGCCGGCATATTCCTTGATGTCGGCGCCGGCCATGAAGCCCCTGCCCTCGCCGGTCAGGACGATGACGTTGACCTCCGGGTCGCGGCCGAGGTCGAGAAACGCCTCGGTGATCTCCGCCATCATCGGCGTGCTGATCGCGTTGAGCTGGTCGGGGCGGCGGAAGGTGACCACCGCGACCGCGCCGTGGCGGTCGACCGACAGGCTTTCGGGCGCGGCGGGGGCGGCCATCTCAGGTCTCGATCGTCATGTCGCCATCGGCGACAAGGGAATCGATATCATCGGGCGCCATCCCGAACTCGGCGAGGATCTCGCGGCCATGCTCGCCGATCAGCGGCGCCGGGCGCTCGATCACCGGCTGGGTCTCGCTCATCCTGATCGCCGGGGCGACGACGCGAACGGTGCCGCCCCTGGGGTGCTCGTAAGTGGTGAGCATGTTCATGTGCCTGACCTGCGGGTCCTCGGCAGCGGTGCGGATGTCGTTGACCTGGGCGCACCAGATGTCGACGGCGAGCATGCGCTCCAGCAGTTCGGCCGAGCCGTATTTGCGGGTCTCGGCGTTGACCTTCTCCCAGACCTCGTCGCGCTTGTCGTAGAGGGTGGCGAGGTCGTCATAGACGGCGAGTTCCGGCGCCTCCAGCACCTCGTAGAGCGTCTTGAACGGGCTCATGGCGATCGAGACGTAACCGTCCTTCGTCTCGTAGATGCCGAAGGGCGCCTGCATGCCGGGATGGCCGATGCCGGAATTGGGGCGCTTCAGGTCCTGACCGAGATTGAGGACAGCGACATATTCCTGCGCCAGATGCGCAAGCATCCCCGCCAGCAGATTGACCTCGATCTTCTGGCCCTTGCCGGTCTTCTCGCGCCAGTAGAGCGCGCCAAGGATGCCGTAGACCATGTTCATCGCGCCGATCTGGTCGGCAAGGCCGGCGCCAGCCGGCACCGGGGCCTGGTCGCCGCGGCCGGTGTTGTCGATCAGGCCGGCCAGCCCCTGGATCAGCATGTCCTGGCCGGGGCGATCGACATAGGGGCCCTCCTCGCCATAGCCGGAGCCGGAGCAGTAGATGATGCGCGGATTGACGGCCTTGAAGTCCTCGTAGCCGTAGCCGAGACGATCGAAGACGCCGGGACGGAAATTCTGGACGACGACATCGGCGGTCTTCGCCATCTCCATGATCAGGTCATGGACCTTCTTGCTCTTGAGGTTCAGCGCGATCGACCGCTTGTTGCGGTTCCAGGCGAGGAAGTTCGGGCTTTCCGAACCGCCGACCCATTTGGCGAAGAAGGTCATCGACCGGAACATGTCGCCGGAGCCGGCGCGCTCGATCTTGATGATGTTGGCGCCCATGTCGCCGAGCAACTGGGTGGCGAAAGGCCCCTGCAGCAGGTGGCTGAAATCGAGGACGGTGACGCCTTCGAGAGCGCGCTGGACGGGTGGCTCGCTGGTCACGATATTCTCCGTCACACGAGGTCCGGCACGAAACGCGGCGCGGCGGTGAGACCGCCGTCGACGCGCAAATCGATGCCCGTGGTGAAGCCGGCGGCGTCGCTGGCGAGATAGATGGCGGCCTCGGCGATCTCGCTCGGCTTCCCGATGCGGCCGACCGGGTGCATCTTGATCCAGGCGCGCATGACATGCTCGCCGAGATCGGCGATGACCTTCTCGTTCATCGGGGTGTTGATGGTGCCGGGCGAGATCGAGTTGACGCGAACATTCTGCGGCCCGAACTCGACCGCCATCTGGCGGGTCATCGACATCACCGCGCCCTTGGCGCCGGCATAGGCGGTCCAGCCGTCGAGGCCGATGTGGCCCTGGGCCGAGGCCATGTTGATGATGACGCCGCCGCCCTGCTCGATCATCTGCGGCAGGGCATGCTTGCAGCCACGGAAGACGCTGGTGAGGTTGATCGCGATCAGCTTGTGCCACTGCTCGTCGGTCATCTCGTGAACCGGGAAACCGCCGATGGCGACGGCGGCGTTGTTGACCAGAATGTCGAGCCGGCCGCCCTTTTCGATGGCGGTGCCGATCAGGGTCTGGATGTCCTTGTCCTCGGCGACATCGCAATGGACATAGTCGGCCCTCAACCCCTCGTCGCGGAGCGAGGCGGCGAAGGTCTCGCCCTTCTTGTCGGAGATGTCACCGATGAAGACATGAGCGCCCTCACGGGCCATGCCTTCGGCGATGGCGTGGCCGATGCCGTCCGCCGCGCCGGTGATGACCGCGATCTTGTCCTTCAAGCGATCCATTGTTTCGCCTCCTAGCCTGCGCGACGACGCTTCATTTCGTCGAAAGCGACCGCGATGATGATGATGATGCCGGTGATAACGAGTTGCCACTCCGTCGGCAGGTCGAGCATGCCGAGGCCGTTCGACATGAAGGCCAGAATGAGGACACCGAGGGCCATGCCGAGCAGCGAGCCAATGCCGCCCGACAGGCTGACGCCGCCAAGGACGACGGCGGCGACAACCTGGAACTCGAAGCCGATACCGGCAAGGTGCACGGCCGAACCGAGGCGCGAGGCGAGCAGGATGCCCGAGATCGTCGCCATGACGCCGGAAATGACGAAGCAGATGAACTTGACGCGCTTGACCGGGAATCCGGCGAGCCGGGCAACCTCGGCATTGCCGCCGACGGCATAGACCTTTCGGCCGAAGGGGCGATAGCTCATCACGTACATGAAGATCAGCAGCAGGACGAGCGCGATGATCGCCGGCCATGGCACCACGCCGAGGAAGCGCTCGTTGCCGATGATGAAGAAGCTCTCGAGGTAGATGTCATCCGGGATCGCGGTCTTGCCGGTGTAGAGGTAGACGCCGCCGCGAAGGATGAAGAGCATGCCGAGCGTGACGATCAGCGAATTGATGCCGACATAGGCCGACAGGTAGCCGTTGATGCCGCCGACGATCAGGCCGAGCAGCAGCGCGGCGGCAAGGCCCAGCCACAGCGAGCCGGTGGCGTTCATCACCTCGATCAGGGGAATGGCGACCGCAGCCTGCAGCGAGCCGACCGAGATATCCACCTCGCCCGATATGAAGACGATGGCGACGCCGATTCCGGCGATCATCACCAGCGAGCCCTGGCCGAGGACGTTGGTCAGGTTGCGAACGGTGAAGAAATATTCCGACGTGAAGGAGAAGAAGGCGATCAACGCGAAGATCGACAGGACCAGCGCGATCTCCTGACGCCGGCCGAGCATGGCGAAGGTATCGGTGACATGACCGCCCGACCGGGCGGCGAGGCTAGACGATGGCGGCATTGAGGATCTTCTCCTGGGTCGCCTCGTCACGGCTGAAGGAACCGGTGATGCGGCCCTCGCCCATGACCATGATGCGGTCGCTGAGGCCGAGCAGCTCGGGCATCTCGGACGTCATCATGATGATCGCGTGGCCATCGGCGGCGAGCTGGTCGATCAGCGCGAAGATCTCGGACTTGGCGCCGACATCGATGCCGCGCGTCGGCTCGTCGACGACGATGACGCTCAGCCCCTTCAGCAGCCAGCGGGCGAGCAGCACCTTCTGCTGGTTGCCGCCGGAGAGGTTCTTGATCTCCTGGTAGAGGCCCGGCGTGCGGATGCGGAAGCGATCGACATAGGATTGCGCCGCCTCGCGCTCGCGCCGCTCGTCGATGAAGCCGCCACGGGCGAAACTGCCCAGCGCGGCGAGGCTGAGATTGTAGACCACCGGCAGTTCGAGCATCAGGCCCTCGCCCTTGCGGTCCTCGGTGAGAAGGCCGATGCCGAGCGAAACGGCGGTGCGGGTGTCATGCGGGCGAAGCGGCTTGCCACCGACCGCGATGGTGCCGCTGTCGATCGGATCGAAGCCGACAATTGCCTTGGCGAGTTCGGTGCGGCCGGCGCCCATCAGGCCGAAGAAGCCGAGTACCTCGCCGGAATAGACCTCGAAGGAAATGTCCTCGAGCTTCTCGGTCCCGACACCCTTGACCGAGAGCGCCACCTTGTCGGATGCCTGACCGCGGCTGCGCGGAAACAGGTCGTCGATCTGGCGGCCGATCATGTCCTGGATCAGCGTCTCATTGGTGTGATCGGCGATCGGCTTTGTCGAGATATGGCGGCCGTCGCGCAGCACGGTGACCGTGTCGGCGATCTCGAACACCTCGTCGAGCTTGTGGCTGACATAGATGACGGCGATGCCGAGCGAGGTCAGCCGGCGGATGACGGTGAAGAGCAGCGCCACCTCGTTCGGCGTCAGCGACGAGGTCGGCTCGTCCATGACGACGATGCGCGCCTCCTGGGCCAGCGCCCGGGCAATCTCGACCATCTGCTGCTGGCTGATCGGCAGGGTGCCGGTGCGGGCCGAGGTGTCGACGTCGAAGCCGATGCGTTCGAACAGCGCCTTCGCGTCGCGGCTGATCTTGCGCCAGTCGATCGAGCCGGTGCGGCCGGTCGGATACTCCTCGAGGAAGATGTTCTCGGCGACTGTGAATTCGGAGATCAGCGCGATCTCCTGGAAGACCACCTTGATGCCCTGGCGCAACGCATCGGCGGGGCCGGACAGCGTCGTCTCGCGGCCGGCGATGCGGATGGTGCCGGCATCCTTGCCGTAGACCCCGGCGAGGATCTTGATCAGCGTCGACTTGCCGGCGCCATTCTCGCCCATCAGGGCGTGAACCTTGCCGGCCTCCAGCGTCAGGTCGACATTGTCGAGGGCGATGACGCCGGGGAAATGCTTGCCGATGCCGGTCATCGCCAGCGGCGGCACGGCGGCGACGGTGCCGGCCATGGCGGCTTCAGCGGGCATCGGCGCGCCTCCGCAGGATGTCGAGATAGATGGCAAGGATCAGGACGACGCCGGGGACGATCATCTGCAGGTCCTGGTTCCACTGCAGGATGATGATGCCGTTGTCGATGATCTTGAGAATGAAGACGCCGAGCAGCGTGCCGATCAGGGTGCCGCGGCCGCCGGACAGGCTGGTGCCGCCGAGGATGACAGCGGCGATGACGGTCAGCTCGAAGCCACGGCCGGCGGTCGGCTGGCCGGCATTCATCAGCGAGCCGAGGATCAGGCCGGCGACGCCGACCAGCGCGCCGGTGAGGACGAAGGCGAAGAGCTTGAGCCGGGTCGAGCGCAGGCCGGAGAGGCGCGCGGTCTTCTCGTTGGCGCCGACGGCATAGAGGTAGCGGCCGAGCGTCGTGTGGCGGAGCACGACATAGGAGGCAACGAAGATGATCGCCGCGATGATGACCGGGATCGGCACCGGGCCGACATAGCCGGCGCCGATATCGACGAAGGACGCGATGTGATGGTGGTTCTGGATCGCCTCGCGGGTGTAGAGGAACACGCCGCCCTGGAGGATCATCATCGTGCCGATGGTGGCGATCAGCGAATTGACCTTGAGCCGGGTGACGACGACGCCGTTGACGAGGCCGACAAAGGCGCCGAAGGCGATGCCGGCGACCGCGCCGAGAAAGACGCTGTCGGTGAGATTGATGACGTCCATCGCGACGACGCCGACGAAAGCCAGCGATGCGCCGACGGAGAGATCGACCTCGGCGGTGATCAGCAGCATCGTCATGCCGCAGGCGACGATCAGCACCAGCGCGACCTGGCGCAGGATGGCGATGATATTGGCGCCCGAATAGAATTGCGGGACGACCAGCGAGATGCCGACGCAGATGATGACGAGCGCGGCGACGAGGACGATCTGACCGTTGCTGGCCAGCGCGCCGACGAGGCTTCCCGACGTCGGGGGGCTTGAGACTTCGGTCACCATTTTGGTCAATGCCATCTTCGGGTCCTGCCCGGGGCCGCGAACGGCCCCGGACGGTTTCGCGTCAGTGGCTGCCTTACTTGAGGTCGGCAGCGGTCTTGGTGCACTTCTCCGGCGGGACCAGCGCGTTGACCGCATCCCACTTGATGGAGCGCGTCGAGCCGTCATAGTCGTAGTAGGTCGACCATTCGTCGCCAACCATCGGCGCGGTCGGGCTGACGATATGCTCCGGGACTTCCTCGCCGTTGAAGACCTTGATGGCGGCTTCGATGGCGGTGTAGCCGTTCTTCTCCGGGAACATCGCGGCCTCGATGCGGTAGGACGGCTCGTTCTCCATCGCGTTGATGAAGGCGAGACCCTCGCCACCGGTGCCGACGACGAGCAGGTCGTCCTGCGACTTGCCGGCGGCCTTCCAGGCCTGGAGGCCACCCAGCGACGACGAGTCGTTGATGCCGTAGATGATGTTGATGTCATCATTCTGGGCGAGCGCCGCGGTCGACACCTCGAGCGAACGGTCGGGGTTGCCGCCGCCGTCGAGGTCATGGACGAGGGTGGCATCCGGGATCTCGGTGCGGATACCGTCCATGAAGCCTTCCGAACGCAGCACGGTCGCCGACAGGAGCGGCAGGCCGACATTCATCACCTTGGCGACGCCGTCGAGATTTTCCTTGGCGTATTTGCCCGCCTCGACGCCGGCGTCGTAGCCGGTGTCATAGTCGCAGATGGCGACCATGGTGGTCATGCCCTTGACCGGGTTGCCTTCCAGCACGACCGGCATGCCGGCGGCCTTGGCACGACGCAGGAGCGGCACGACGCCTTCCTCGTTGACCGGCGTCAGGATGAGAACGTCAACGCCCTGGGCGATGAAATCCTCGGCGGCGGAGACCTGCTTGGCAACGTCGAGATTGGCGTCCTTGACCTCGACGGTGATGCCGAGTTCCGCACCGTGGTCCTTCATGCCCTTGATGACATTCTGATACCACTCATGGGTCGCGTAGTTCACCACGTAGCCGATACGCTTCGGGGTATCTTGAGCGATTGCCGGCGCGGCCATGACGGCGACGAGCGCCGTGCCGGCTGCCAGCAGTCCGAGGATCGATTTCTGCATTGACTTCCTCCCAGTTGTCTCGCGCCAGCGGGGGATTGGGGTTGAGGGGGCTCTCACGATCTGCCGGCGGGTTTGCCGGCGTCGTCGGGAGCGCCGAGGGCGCGCGAGATTTCGAGTGCCGTCGCCTGCGCATGCCTCAAGACCGTCTGACGGTCGAAGCGCGCATGGGTCTGCGGCAGATAGGGAACGGTGAGCGCCGCCGCGGTGGTCCCGGTGTGATCCCGGATCGGCAGCGAGATATTGGTGCAGCCTTCGACGGCGAGCGAGGGGCGCATCTCGTAGCCCTGCGCCTCGATGTCGGCAAGGCGCTCGGCGAGATCGTCGCCCCCGGCCTGCGGATCCTCGGCCAGCAGCCGGGCGACAAGCTGATCGCGGTCGGGCTGCGGGCGGCTGGCGAGCAGCACCGCGCCGGAGGAGGTCTCGAGGATCGGGAATTGCGAGCCGAGCGCCACCGAATAGCGCATCGGCAGCGGCGACTCGACCTGGACGACAATCAGCACCTGCAGGCCGTTGAGGACGACGAGGTGACAGCTCTGGTCGGAGTCCTGCGCCAGGGCGCGCATCGCCGGCAGCGCGGCATCGACGAGGCGGTTGACCGGCGGGTGCTTGTGGGCGAGCTCAAACAGCTTGAGCGACAGCCGATAACGGTCCGAGCGCGGGGCGCGGACGAGATAGCCGCGCTTCTCCAGAAGCTGGATGATCCGGTAGATCTCGTGGATCGAGCGGCCGAGGCCGAGGGAAATCTCGGTCTGGGTGACGCCATCCGGATTGCCGGCCATGAACTCCAGGATGTCGAGCGCCTTCTCGGCGGCCGGCGCCTTGTAGGCCGGGCGCGAGGCGGACTCGCGCGGCTCGGCCGACGATTCTCCGTCCATGCTGAGGATGCGCGGATCGTCGTTCACGCCGGGCTCTCCGCAAGAGCGCCAGCGGTCTCGGCGTGGCGGGCGTTCAGCCAGTCGGCCAGATCGCTCGCCGAAAGCTCGCCCTTGATCGCCGCCTGGGCCTGCTGGGCGCAGGCGCGGAAAAAGGTGATGAAGCCGGGGTGGGTGCCGCGCAGATACGAACCCTGAAGGGTGGCGAGCGTATCGGCGAAGAAATTGCGCGTCGCCTCGTTGACCGCCGCATCGGTCCAGGCCGCAAGCGAACCCGGCTGACCGCCGGCCGTGACATAGTCGCCGCGCTGGTAATCGGCGCCGCAAAGATGAAGCGCGTAGGCGACGGCCGCGTCGCGGTTCTGCGAGAAGGCGCTGACGCCGATACCGGCGCCGCCGAGCAGCGATCCCTTCGGCGGCGTCGCCGGGATGTCGGCGAAACGCAGATGCGGGGCCTCGGCGCGCGACGCGTAGTTCACGTAGCCGAAGGCGAAGGGCACATAGACGACGTCATCATGGGCGATCATGTGATCGAAGCAGCGGATCGGGTTCCACGACCAGGAGGACGGATGGGACAGAGCGGCGAGTTCGCGGAGGCGATCGACAATCTCGGCGACGGCATCGTGGCCGAGAAAGACCTCCGGCGAAGCGCCGATGACATGACCGCTCGACTCGGCGCCGGTGATGATCAGGCACATGGCGTCGGTCGGCACCAGCGGCAGGCCGAGATGCTTGCCGCTCGCGACGACCTTGCGGCCGAGGGTGACGACCTCCTCATGGGTGCGCGGCGGGGCGTCGGCGAAAGCCTCGAACAGGTCAGGACGATAGGCGGCGACCTGGGCGGCGGCGTCGATGGGCAGCGCCCACTGGTGCCCGCCCGACTGATAGGACTGCCACGACTTGCCGACCGAGTCGGCTTCGAAGGCGCGCTTCGTTTCGCGATCGAGGTAATCGTCGAGCGGAACGAGCAGCCCGTCACGCGCGATCTCCCCGACGAAGGGATGATCGAAGACGACGAGATCGTGGGTCCTGACCGCTTCGTCGAGGCGGCCCTCGCCGAACTCATAGAGGCTGCGGCGATCCCAGTGGATTTGGTGATCCGGATGCGCGGCCTGCCAGTCCGGGATGCTCGCGTCGAGCGGCCCCCAGCAGCGCCGATGATCCCATGCCAGTCCCTTGAGCGTGACGCTCATTCGACGTTCCCCGACCCTTGCGACCGATCTTCGTGCCGGCCTGAGGAAAGGCTATGTCGGTTTTTTCACATATACAAGTCGTTTTTTTTGGTGCCGGAGATATGCGCGTATCACCGCCGGGGCCGCAGCAGAGACCCATCAAGTCGGGATCGTATCAGCAAGGCGATCGAGCCATTCTTCCAGCAGCAGTCGCTCGTTGGCGGTCAGCACCGTCGCCTCCTGCAGCACCGCGCGTAGCGCAATCGCAGCAGCAGCGGGACCGGCTTTCTCGATCACAGGCACTTCGGCGGTTATGTGAGCCAGGACCGCCTCCCGGGCCGTCGCCGACAGTCCGGGATCGCGTCGGTCATCCGGCTCGGCGAGAAGGGTCAGTACGGTTCCGGTGCCCGCCGCCTGCAGCAGACCGACCGCCCGCGCCTCACTGACCCGAAGACGACCCGCGCGCGCGATGTTCCTGACCCGCCGTTTGAGCACGTCAATTCCCGCATCGGCCGCGGGCGAGCGCCGGCGCGCGTGCGGTGCACTGCTGATGATCTCAAACAGGGCCGGATGGGCCAGACCGAAAGCGACGTGCATGTCCCAGCCATCGCGAAGGTCCTGCACAGGATCAGGGTGCGGTTCACGCGCCGATTTCTCCGCGATGTACGCGGCCAGAACCTGCTCCGCGACCGCGTCGAGGAGCCCGCGCATGTCGCCGAACAGCCGATAGATCGTTGGCGCCTGGACCGCGGCGGCCGCGGCCACCGCTCGGGTCGTGGCGGCATCGCGGCCGCCCTCTGCGAGAAGTTCGGCCGCGGCAGCGATAATGCGGCCACGCACCTCATCCCGGGAAACGCCGGCTTCAAGGCCGGTATCGACGCCAAGATCGCTCATTTGCTCACCATAACGGGCTGGTGTTTTCATCGATAGCGAAAATTTGTTATCGAGTATTTTCTATGATATTGATTTTTTGATATCATTGATAACATCAGCGCCGACGTCGGCTGCGGCCTTACAGGAGACTGTCATGATCATCGTTACCGGAGCCTCGGGTCATCTCGGACATGCGATCGTGGAGAACCTCGTTGGCCGCGTTCCCGCGAACCAGGTCGTTGCCAGCGTCCGCGATCCGGAGAAGGCCGCCGATCTGTCGGCACTCAGCGTCGAGGTTCGTCACGGCGATTTCGACGATCCGGAAAGCCTGAGGCGCGCTTTCGAGGGCGCCAGGCTGGTTCTGATCGTTTCTTCCAACGCGCGGTCAACGGGGGGCGATCCCCTCGCGCAACATCGCGCGGCCATCGAGGCGGCGCGGGCGGCAGGGGCGGAGCGGATCATCTATACGAGCCAGATGGCCGCCAGCCCCTCCTCCGTATTCCCTCCAGCACTCGACCACGCCGCGACCGAAGACATGCTGCGGCAGTGTGGAGTGGCGTGGACATCGCTTCGCCATGGCTTCTACGCGGCGAGTGGCATCATGCTGATGGGCGACGCGCTGAAGACGGGTGTGATCGAGGCGCCGGCTGACGGCAAGATCGCCTGGACGGCGCATGCGGATCTGGCCGAAGCGGACGCCGCAATCGTAGCGAAGATTTTCCTTGGAAACGGGGAGCGGTTCGACGGGCCAACGCCACCGCTCACCGGGTCGGAAGCGCTCGACCTCGCCGACCTCGCCGGCATCGCGTCGGCGCTCTGCAGCCGTCCCATCCGCCGACAGGTTCCCAGCGACGAGGACTTCTCGGCGAAACTGGCCGCGCGCGGCGTGGCGAACACCGTCGCGAGCATCGCGCTGGGACTTTACGTCGCCAGCCGAAGGGGCGAATTCGCGGCGGTCGATCCGATGCTGGAACGCCTGTTGAACCGACCGCCGATTTCCATGCGCGACGTCATCGCTGACCACATCGCAGCCAGCCGGGACTGAAATCGGCCGGGCGCGCGGGGGCGAACCCGGCCTCCCACCGGCAGGCGAGGAGACAGCGGTCAGGCGGCGGGAAGAATCGCCGTCACCATGTCCGCGACGGCGAGGCCGAGCTTGCGCTGACCTTCGGCATCGAGATGGATGCCATCGACCGGGCTCGACTCGACGATGGTGCCGGCGTCGAGGAAGGCGACATCGCGGTCTTTGGCGACCCGCGCCATCTCGATGGCGAGGCGCTGCGATTTCTCCGTCGCGCCCTCGAACATGCCGGCGAGCCAGGTCAACCGGGCCAGCGGCGCCGGGCTGATCAGCAGCACCGCCGGGGGCTTGCCGAAGGGCGGGCAGGCTGAATTTTTCGCCGCGTCGATGAGAAGGCCGGCGCCATCGGCGATGTCGTCGGCGGTCATCGACAGGCGGTACTTCAGGTCGTTGGTGCCGAGCTTGACGATCAGGAGATCGAGCGGCGCGTGGGTTTCGAGAACCACGGGGAGAAATTTCAGGCCGTTCTTGTGAGGGCCCTCGATCGGATCGTCGAGGCAGGTGGTGCGGCCGTTCATGCCTTCCTCGATCACCGTATAGCCGGCCCCGAGCTTGTCGCGCAGGACGCCGGGCCAGCGCTGCCCTGCCGGAAAGCGCTGCGGCAGGATGCGGCCCTCCATCGGCACGGCACCCCAAGTGTTTGAATCTCCATAACAAACGATTGTCGGCATCGCCTCCCCCCTGGTTTTGAGCGTTATCCCGCTTGGCAAAATTTCCAATGCGGACTATCAATGAAGAGAACTTAACTGGTCTGACCAATTACAAACAAGGTCAGCCTTTCTGGGAGGAAGATACAATGCGCATGCATGCTGTCCGCATGATTCTGTCCGGCGCCGCCCTGGCGCTGATGACGTCCGTCGCTCCGGCGCAGGATTTCCACGGCTTCACACCGACCGGCTTTTCGGGCGACATGCTGGCCTCCGACGCGCTGAGCGCGATGGTGGTCGACGCGATGAAGGCCTCGCCGCCGAAGAATGGCGACAAATACGTCCTTGCCTTCGCCAATCTCGACCGCGGCATCTCCTTCTGCTCGAAGGTCGAGAAGGGCATCCTGGCCAATGCCGAGGCCGCCGGGATCGAGGTGGTCGTCGCCGACAACAATCTCGACGGCGCCACCGCGCTGACCAATGCCGAGAGCTTCATCAACCGCGACGTCGACTACGTGATCGAGTTCCAGACCGACGCCAACTTCGGCGCGACGATCATGCAGAAGATGGAAGCCGCCGGCATCAAGGTCACCGCCATCGACATCCCGATGCCGGGCTCGACCTTCTTCGGCGCCAACAACCCGAAATCGGGCTACATGGGCGGCGTCTATCTCGGCCAGGCGGCGATCGCCAAGTTCGGCGCCGACAAGGTCAAGGAAGGCTACTTCATCCTCGGCGACCTGCCGCAGTCGGGCGCGGTTCCGGCGATGCGGACCGGCGGCCAGCTGGCCGGCTTCCTTGCCGCGGTCGAGGGCTTCCCCGAGGACCACGTCATCACCATCGACACCAAGAACACCCTGGAAGAGAGCTTCGCCCAGACCAACAACGTGCTCGGCCGGATTCCGGAAGGCGTGCCGATCATGACCACGGCGATCAACGACCAGGCAACAACCGGCACGATCCGCGCCGTGAAGCAGGCCGGTCGCGAGGACGACCTGATCGCGGTCGGCATGGGCGCCGACGAACTGGCGACGATGATGGCCGAACCGACCTTCATCGCCTCGGTCGGCTACTTCCCCGAGCGCTACGGCAACTTCCTGGTGCCGATGGCGCTGTCGGAGCTCGCCGGCAACGACCTGCCGCCGACGGTGCTGATGACCCATGTCATGGTCGACAAGGGCAATGTCTGCGAATACTACCCGGACTTCGAGTGTGTCGACGGCGCGGGCCTCGAGATCGACTTCCCGCAGGACGCCTTCGAGGCGCATCTCGCCGAAATCCGCAAGTCGCCGGACATGGCCGACGCGCTCGACCTGATCCCGAGCGAGTAAGCAAGCGTCGGAGGGCCGGGCCCAACCCGGCTCTCCCGTTCGGCGGAGGAAGGGTTGCGGGTGAGCACCATTGCGCTCATCCCCGCGCAAGCGGGGACCCAGGTTTTTCTCCCCGACTCCCTCTGGCCGCGCACTGCACCTTCTGGATCCCCGCTTGCGCGGGGATGAGCGGTTGAAGTTGAACTCGCGCAGTTTTCTTCCGGCAATGACAGGCTGATCGATGGCGGACAAAGCAAAGACAGTGCCCCCTCCCCGCCTCGAGATGCGCGGGATCGGCAAGTCGTTTGGCGGCGTGGCCGTGCTCAGCGATGTCGAACTGACCGTGGCGCCCGGCGAGGTGCTGGCGCTGCTTGGCTCGAACGGGGCCGGCAAGTCGACGCTGGTGAAAATCCTGACCGGGGTCTACACGCGCGACGCGGGGACGGTTCAGGTCGACGGCGAGACCAGCGTCTTCCCCAACCCGCGCGCCGCGGTGACGGCGGGCGTTCGCCTGCTGCCGCAGGAAATTTCGGTGATGGGCGACATGACGGTCGCCGAGAATATTTCGCTGGCCGACCTGCCGGTGCGGCGCGGACCGGGCTTCGCCATGGTCGACGACCGGACGATGCGCGAACAGTCGCGCGCCCTTCTCGACCAGCTCGGCTTCTCCTCGATCGATCCCGACGCGCTGGTCAAGCGGCTGTCGGTGGCGGAGCAGCGGATCGTCGAGATTGCCCGGGCGCTTGCCGGACAGGCGCGCGTGCTGGTGATGGACGAGCCGACCGCGGCGCTGACCGAGCAGGAGGCGGAGATGATCTTCCGCATCATCCGCCGGCTCAAGGAGCAGCAGGTCGCGGTCATCTACATCTCGCATTACCTCAACGAGGTGTTCGAGATCTCGGACCGGATCGCGGTGCTGCGCGACGGGCAGAATGCCGGCACCTTCGACACCGCCTCGGCCTCGCGCGGCGAAGTGCTGGCGGCGATGCTCGGCCGGGTCGCCGGCGACCTCTACGACATCAAGGGCAGCGGCGAGACTGGCGACGAGGTGCTGACCGTCAGCGGGCTGACGGTGCCGGGCAAGCTCGACGGCGTGGATTTCTCCGTGCGTGGCGGCGAGATCGTCGGGGTCTTCGGGCTGATCGGCTCGGGCATCGAGACGCTGGGCCGCGCCATCTATGGCGCGCTCGGCCCGGCGACTAGCGGAACCATCCATGTCACTGGCAGCGCCTATCGCCCTGAGTCAGCAGGCAAGGGCAAGGCGCGCGGCATCGGTTTTGTCGCCGCCGACCGCAAACACGAAGGCATCATCGGCGATCTCACCGTGCGCGAGAACATGGTGGTGCCATTCCAGCACCGCTACGTCCACGGCCTCTTCGTCTCGCAATCGGCCGAGACCGAACAGGCGAAGCGCTGGATCGACCTGCTCGGCATTCGCACCCGCGGGCCGGAGCAGGTGATGCGGACGCTGTCCGGCGGCAACCAGCAGAAGGTCTGCGTCTCGCGCTGGCTGGTCGACAGCGTCAAGCTGCTGATCCTCGAGGAACCGACCCGCGGCGTCGACGTCGGCGCCCGCCGGGAAATCTACCTTGAATTGCGGGCGCTGGCCGACCGCGGACTCGCGGTGCTGGTGGTCTCCTCCGACGTCGAGGAAGTCGCCGGGATCGGCGACCGGTCGATCGTGCTCGATCGCGGCCAGGTCGTCGGCCGCTTCGACAAGGGGACGCCCCCCGCCACGCTGATGGCCGCGACGGCCAACGACCCCGCCTTCAACGCCGCATAACGGAAGCCGCCAGATGTCCACCGCCAACTCCACCCCCGCCGCTGCCGGTTCGACGCGCGGGCCGTTCCTCACCTTCCTCGGCCGGCCGTCGTCCGGCGTGGTGATGCTCTTCGCCTTCTACATCCTGCTGCTGCTGGTCTTCTCGCTGCTGTCGCCGTTCTTCATGACGGTGCGCAACATGATGGCGATCGGCTCCAACATCGCCTTCATCGGGCTGATGGCGGCGGCCGGGACGCCGCTGATCATCGCCGGCGGGCTCGACCTCTCGGTGGCGGCGATCGCCGGCCTGGTCGGCGTGGTCATCGCCGTGCTGCACGGCGACTACGGCATGAATATCTGGCTGGCGGCGGTGGTGGCGATCGGCCTCGGGGCGCTGGTCGGCGCGGTCAACGGGCTGTTCACCACGCGGCTTCGCCTCAACCCGCTGATCGTCACGCTCGGCATGATGAGCATCGTCTCGGGCGCGGCACTGATCCTCACCGGGGGACTGACCAAACCGCTGATGGTGCAAGGCTTCAACTGGATCGGCCAGGGGCGGATCTTCGACATCCCCTTCCCGCCGATCCTGATGCTGGTGGTCTTCATCGCCCTGTCGATCGTGCTCAGGCGGACGCGCTTCGGCCGCTTCGTCTACGCGGTCGGCGGCAACCCGGAGGCCAGCCGGCTGATCGGGCTGCCGGTCGAGCGGGTGCAGATGGCGCTCTACATCCTCTCCGGTATTTCCGGCGCGGTGGCCGGCCTCGTGCTGGCGGCCATGCTCGGCGCGGCGGCGCCGGCGGCGGCGGCGCCCCACCTCCTGACGGTCATCGCCGCGATCATTCTCGGCGGCACCAGCCTCTATGGCGGACGCGGCAGCGTCTGGGGTACGCTGCTGGCGGTCCTGATCCTCGGGACCCTGAACAACGGTCTTACGCTGAACGACGTGTCGAGCTTCTGGCAGGACGTGACCAAGGGCGTCGTGTTGATGCTCGCGGTGAGCCTCGACCAGATCCGGACGCGCGCGCTGGGGGAATAACCAGGTGTCCGACACCCCGATCTCCGCCATATCCCCGGTCGAGCGCCACTCGGTTGCCGACCAGGTGGCGAAGAAGATCCTCGACCTGGTGCGGACGGGGAACCTCAAGCCCGGCGACCAGTTGCCGCCCGAGCGCGACCTGGCGCAGATGCTCCAGGTCAGCCGGCCGAGCCTGCGCGAGGCGATGCGCGGCCTGCAGATCCTCGGCGTGGTCAAGTCGCGGCAGGGCGGCGGGGCGTTCATCACCTCGCTCGAGGCCGACGACCTGCTGGCGCCGCTGCAATTCCTGATCACGCTGAATTCCGACAACGTCCACGCGCTCTACGAGTCGCGCATCCTGGTGGAAGGCGGCATCGCCCGGATGGCGACCGAGCGGCTGACCGGCGCCGACATCGCCCGGCTGGAGGCGATCGTCACGCTGCAGACCGACCTGATGAACGATCCGCTCGGCTTCCGGGTCTCGGACCTCGAATTCCACCAGACGATCATGGATGCCACCGGCAATCCGTTCCTGGTCCGCGTCTCGCATTCGCTTTATGTGCTCGGCATGGAGTATCGTCGCGCCGCTTCGGAGACGCCGGGGGTGCTGCGACAGTCGCTGGCCGATCACCAGCAGATCGTCGCGGCCTTCTTCAGCCGCGACCCGGACGCAGCGGAGAAGGCGATGATCCGGCACATGGAGAACGTCCACCGCTCGACGCTTGAGGCGATGGGAGCACCCTGATGAGTGACAAGGCACGGATCGGCGTCATCGGCGCGGGCTGGTGGGCGGTGGTCAACCATATCCCCGTGTTGCAGCAGAATCCGGACTGCGACGTCGTCGCGGTCAACCGGCTTGGCGCCGACGAACTGGCGGCTGTGCAGAGCCAGTTCGGCATCGCGCAAGGCTTCGAGGATTATCGCGAGATGCTGGAGACGGTCGAGATGGACGGTGTCGTCATCTCCTCGCCGCACATCCTGCATTTCGAGCACGCCAGCGCCGCCCTCGCCAAAGGGTGCCACATCCTCGTCGAGAAGCCGCTGACCACCAGTACCGCCGATGCGCGGGCGCTGGTCGACGCGGCGAAGGCGGCGAAGCGCGAGATCGTCGTGCCCTATGGCTGGAACTTCAAGCCGATGGCGGCCGAGGCGGCGCGGCTGGTGGCCGGGGTGGGCCGGGTCGAGCATGTCGTGCTGCAGATGGCCAACGCCCTCGACGACCTGTTCGCCGGGCAGCCGATGCTGGAAACCGAAGGCGCGATGTTCCGCCCGCCGCCCTCGACCTGGGCCGATCCGAAACGGGCCGGCGGCTTCGGCTGGGGGCAACTCGTCCACGCGCTCGGCCTGCTGTTTCGCGTCGTCGACATGGAGCCGACGGAGGTCTTCGCGGTGACGGGGCAATCGCCGACCGATGTCGACTATTACGACGCGGCGGTGGTCCGCTTCGCCAACGGCGCGACCGCCTCGGTCTCGGGTGCGTCGACCCTGCCGAAGGGGCGGCCCGTGCAGATCGACCTCCGGATCTTCGGCTCGGAGGGGATGCTGGTCCTCGACATCGAGCGCGAGCGGCTGGAGCTGCGCCGCCGCGACGGCAAGGACGAGGTCATCGACCTGGCTCCCGGCGACGGCGCCTATTCCTGCGTCGAGCCGCTCAACGTGCTGGTTGACCTCTGCCTCGACCGGCCGACCGACAATGGCGCGCCGGGGCTGGTCGGCCAACGGGCCATCGAGGTGCTGGACGCGATGTACCGCTCGGCGGCGAGCGGACGGATGGAGGCGGTGTGAGCAAGGACCTGCGCAATGGCGGCCTCGACCGGCTGACCGTCGAGGACATCGTCAAACCCGGATTCTCGACGCCCTGGGACGCGCCGACGATCCCGCCCTTCCCCTTCACCTTCCGCGACGTCGAGGTGCTGTCGCTGGTGTGGCGAACGAGCGAGGCGGCCGTCGCGCGGCTGCTGCCGCCGCCGCTCGAGCCGACCAGCGACGTGGTGGTGGCGCATATCTACCGGATGAACGACACCGAGTGGATCGGGCCCTATGGCGAATCCAACGTCTCGGTCGGCTGCCGGATGGCCGGGACCGACATCGCCGGGTCCTACTCGCCCTATCTCTTCCTGTCTTCCGAGGTCGGCGTGTCGCATGGCCGCGAGGTCCACGGCCAGCCGAAGAAGCTCGGCCATCCGAGGATCGAGCATCGCGGCGACCTGGTGGTCGGCACGGTCGAGCGGAACGGCATCGACATCGTCACCGGGACGATGGCCTACAAGCAGCGGCGCGACACGCTGGAGAGCCTGACGCGGCACTTCGACTTCGCCGAGAACATCAACCTCAAGGCGGTCGATCACATCGACGGGCGGCCGGCAATCCGCCAGTTGACGGCGCGGCGGCTCGGCGAGGTGGTGGTGCACGAATGCTGGAGCGGCGCCTCGACGGTCGAGCTCCGGCCCAACGCCCAGGCGCCGGTCCACCGGCTGCCGGTGGTCGACATGCTCGACAGCTTTCACTGGCGGGCCGACTTCACGCTGGTGCCGGGGCGGATCATCCACGATTATCTCGGAGACACGCCATGACCCAATATGCCTGGGTGCTCGAAGTCCGGCCGGGCTACGAGGAGGAATACAAGAAACGCCACGACGAGATCTGGCCGGAGATGCTGGAGACGCTGACCAGGTCCGGCATCCGCAACTACTCGATCTTCCGGCACGGGCTGACGCTGTTCGGCTATTTCGAGACCGACGACCTGGAGGCGACGATCGCCTATCTCAAGGACGATCCGGTCAACGCGCGCTGGGGCCAGTCGATGGCGCCGGTGATGAAGATCGAGGTCGACGAGCGGACCGGCTTCCCCTTTCTGCTGCCGCTGCAATGGCACATGGACTGACCGGGTGACGCTCGACGGAGAGATCGCGCTGGTTACCGGCGCATCGCGCGGCATCGGGGCGGAGATCGCCAGGGCGCTTGGCCGTGCCGGCGCAGCGGTGGCGGTGACGGCGCGCCGGCAGGCGGCGGCCGAGACCGTTGCCGACGGCATTGTCGCCGAGGGCGGCAAGGCCATGGCGCTTGCCTGCGATGTCGGCGACCAGGCCTCGATCGCCACGGCGGTGGCCGAGGTCACGGAACGGCTCGGAGCGCCGACCATCCTGATCAACAATGCCGGGGTGATCGATCCGCTCGGCGATTTCCATGCGATCGACATCGCCGACTGGTCGACGAACCTCACCGTCAACCTGACCGGCCCGGCGGTGGCCGCGCAAGCGGTGCTGCCGACGATGCTTGCCGCCGGGCGCGGCACGATCGTCAACATCTCGTCGGGCGTGGCGCAATTTCCGGTCGCCGGCTGGGGCGCCTATTGCGTCGCCAAGGCGGGGCTGATGATGCTCGGCCAGGTGCTGGACGCGGAATATGGCGACCGGGGAATCCGGGTCTTCGGACTGGCGCCGGGACTGGTCGACACGGACATGCAGGGCACGATCCGCGCCGCCGGCGTCGGGCCGACGGCCGGGATGACCCGCGAGCAACTGACGCCGCCCGAGGAACCGGCCGATGCGGTGGTGTTTCTCTGCGGCGCGGGGGGAGACGCCTTCACCGGGCTGGAACTCGACCTCCGCGACGCGGACTTCCGGGCCGCCCTTGGCCTCGATCCGACCGGCGGCTGATCGCGCGGGTCAGCCGATCGCCGGACGCTCGGCCCGCATCGCCGCGGTGATCGCGCCGAACAGCGGCAGGCCGGCGATATCCTCGACCGTGACCGGCAGCTTGCGCTGCCAGTTGGGGTGCTCGACCGTCGTGCCGGGAACATTGACCTGCTCGACCATGCCGGTGACATCCTCCGCCGCGACTGTCACCAGCCGGCACGGCGTGCGGGCGACCAGGCGGTGCAGCGCGACGGCGACCTCGGACGGCAGTTCGACCGGCGCCTCGGCGTCGTCATGCATCACGGCCCGCATCGTCTCGGGAAGCAGTCCCTTGTCAGCCAGGAGGCCGAGCAGGCGGCGGCGCTCATGGCCGCGCTGCTCGAAGAGCTGGTCGAGATTGTGGGCCTGCAACACCCCGGCGGCATCGAGAACCTCGAGATCGCGGCCGCGCCACCAGCCGGCCAGGGTGTGGAGGTCGTGGATGGTCAGGCAGGCCATTGCCTCGCGCGGGTAGTCCTCGGGCGGAATGAAGAAGTCCTCCCTCTTCTCGAAGAAGAGGACGCGATAGCTCTGCATCTCGGCGGCGCGCATCGCCTCGCGGAAGCCGGTCGGCACGACACCGAGATCCTCGCCGATGACGATGGTGCGGCGATGGCGGGAGACGTCGGCGAGGGTCCGCAGCATCGCCTGAAACGGGTAGTGGACATAGACGCCGTCGGCAGCCGTGAAGTCGCGGGCGATCCAGTAGAGCCGGTAAAGGCCCATGGCGTGGTCGATGCGCAGCGCGCCGGCATGGCGCAGCACGGTGTCGAGCGCCTGGCGGTAGGGCTTGAAATCATGCCCGGCGAGGCCGCTCGGCGACAGCGGCGCCAGCCCCCAGTCCTGGCCGGCGGCATTGAAGTAGTCCGGCGGGGCGCCGATGCGGGCGCCGGGAACGACCAGGTCGGGATCTGCCCAGGTGTCCGAACCGTCCGGCGCGACGCCGACGGCGAGATCGAGATACAGGCCGATCCGCATGCCGGCGGCGAGCGCCCGGGCCTGCGCACCGGCGAGCTGGCCATCGGCCAGCCATTGCAGCCAGGAGTGAAAGGTGACGCTGTCGGCGTGGTTGCTGGCGAAGCTGCGCACCGCCTCGGAGCCGGGGTCGCGGTAGACGTCGGGCCAGTTATGCCAGGTGGCGCCCTGCCCGCGCTCGACCATCTCTTCCGACAGGGCCTCGAACAGGGCGTGGAGGTAGAGCGAGCGGCCGCGCTCGGCAACGAAACCGGCGAAGGCGGCGGCCTCGGCCTCGGAGGCGCGGTCCTGGAAGAGCCGGAACAGGAAGCCCAGCGCCTTGCGCTTGATCGGCCCGACGGCCGCGTAGTCGATCAGGTCGCCTCCCCTGATCTCTTCGGGAATATCGAGCGCGTCGCCAAGCGCCTCGGCGCCGGAGACCTTGTCGACGGCGATGTAGAGCGGGTTGAGGAACTGGCGGCTCGACGGGAAGAAGGGGCTGCAGCGATCGGGCGCGGCCATGAACAGGGCGTGGAGCGGATTGACGCCGAGGAAATCGGCCCCGGCGGCGGCCGAGGTTTCCGCCATCAGGCCGAGATCCTCGAAATCGCCGATGCCCCAGTTGCGGGCCGAGCGCAGGCTGTAGACCTGGCAGGTGACGCCCCAGCAGCGGCCGTGATCGAGCCAGCCCGGCACGTGGCAACTGACGCCGGGCGGGGCTTCCAGCGCCGCGTCCTTCATCGGCGAGACGATGGCGAGGCTGGTCGCGACATCGGCATCGGTGGCGGCGGCAATGCCCATGGCGCCGAGGACGGCGCGCACGGCATCGTCCGACACCTTGACCTTGTCGCCGGTCATCGACACGAAATCGTGGTCCAGGCCGGCGCGCGCGGCGAGCTTATGGAGGTCGTCGCGAGCGCTCATCCGCACTTCCCGCACAGCATGAGCAGCGAACGGCCGTCGAGTGGCACCGATGCCGCAGCTTCGACCGTGCGGTCGGGCGGATCGATCTCACCGGTTGCCGTATCGACGATCACCCGCCACCTCCCCGATGCGCTGCCGGGCAGAACGAAATCCATCGGCGCATGGTAGGCATTGACGAGGATCAAGAGTTCCTCGTCCGGCTGGTTGAGCAGGAGGCCGACGACCTTGGCGCGGCCGTCGCCCCAGGACGCATCGTCCATCTCGGCGCCATCGGGACGGAACCAGACGACGTCGCGGGTGCCGTTGTCATCGACCCTGTCGCCGTGCAGGAACTTGCGGGTGCGCAGGATCGAATGCCGCTGGCGGATGGCGATCATGCCGCGGACGAATTCGAAAAAGGCCTGGTCGCGCTCGCCGATATCCGACCAGGCGAGCCAGTTCATCTCGTTGTCCTGGCAATAGGCGTTGTTGTTGCCGTTCTGGGTGCGGCCGATCTCGTCGCCCATCAGCAGCATCGGCGTGCCCTGCGAAACGAGCAGCGTCGCCATGATGTTGCGGCGCATGCGATCACGCAAAGCGAGGATCTCGGGATCGTCGGTCGGCCCCTCGACGCCGCAGTTCCAGCTGCGGTTGTCGTCGTGGCCGTCGCGGTTGTCCTCCTGGTTCGCCTCGTTGTGCTTCTCGTTATAGGCCCAGAGATCGGCGAGGGTGAAACCGTCATGGGCGGTGACGAAATTGACGCTCGCCCACGACTTGCGGCCGTGGTGATCGAAGAGATCGGCGGAGCCGAGGACGCCCGAGGCAAAGGCCGGCAGGCACTCGTCATCGCCCTTCCAGAAGCTGCGCATGGTGTCGCGATAGCGGCCGTTCCACTCGGCCCAGCCGGGCGGGAAATTGCCGAGCTGGTAGCCGTTGGGGCCGAGGTCCCACGGCTCGGCGATCATCCGCGCCCGCTGGAGGACCGGGTCCTGGCGGACCGCGTCAAGGAAGACGGCGTTGGGATCGAAGTGATCGTATTCGCGGCCCATCGACGAGGCGAGGTCGAAGCGGAAGCCGTCGACATGACATTCCTCGACCCAGTAGCGCAGCGAATCCATGACCATCTGCAGCACCCGGGGATGGCGCAGGTTGACCGTGTTGCCACAGCCGGTCGTGTCGAAATAGAAGCGCTTGTCCTCGGCCAGCATGTAGTAGCTGGCGTTGTCGATGCCGCGGAAGGACAGCGTCGGGCCAAGCTCGTTGCCCTCGGCGGTGTGGTTGTAGACGACGTCGAGGATGACCTCGATGCCGGCGTCATGGAGCCGGCGGACCATCACCTTGAACTCGTCGATGCCGGCACCCGGCGACAGGTAGCGCGGCGCCAGCGAGAAGTAGTTGACGGTGTTGTAGCCCCAGTAGTTGGCGAGCTTCTTCTCGACCAGATAGCGGTCGTCGAAGAAGGCCTGGACCGGCATCAGCTCCAGCGCATTGACGCCGAGATTGACGAGATGGTCGATGACGCGCGGATCGGACAGGCCGGCGAAGGTGCCGCGGATGCGTTCCGGCAGGTCGGTGCGCCGGGCGGTGATGCCCTCGACATGGGCTTCGTAGAAAACGGTATCGGCCCATTTGCGCTTCGGCGGCTGGTCGTCGCCCCAGGTGGCGGCGGTATCGACGACGACGCATTTCGGCACGACGAAAGCGGAATCGCGGCGGTCGATCTGGAGATCGGCGCGCGGCGAGCCGACCCGGTAGCCGAAACAGGCGTCATGCCAGCGGATGTCGCCATGCAGCGCCTTGGCATAGGGGTCGATCAGCAGCTTGTTGGGATTGAAGCGGTGGCCGGCGGCCGGATCGTAGGGACCGTGCACCCGGTAGCCGTAAAGCTGTCCCGGGCGGACATCCGGCAGGTAGCCGTGCCACACCTGATGGGTGTATTCCGGCAAGGCGATCCGGTCGGTCTCGCGACGTCCGTTCGAATCGAACAGGCACAGTTCGACCTTGGTGGCATTGGCCGAGAACAGGGCGAAATTGACCCCCGCTCCATCCCAGGTTGCGCCTCCAGGATGAGGGGAGCCGGGCTCGACGCGCAGCATCGTCAGTATCTCCAGAAAAGGTCGCTCTAAGCGGAATGCTCGAAGACGACGGTCGCCAGCGGCGGAATCGTGAGCGATAGCGACGCCGGTCGACCTTGCCAAGGGGTCGGATCAGCCATCACCTCGCCCCCGTTTCCGACGTTCGAACCGCCATAGGCGGCGGCGTCGGTGTTGAGCCTTTCGACCCAGCGACCCTGGCGGGGAACGCCGAGCCGGTAGCCCTCGCGGACGACCGGGGTGAAGTTGCAGACGACGAGGACCGG
Organism: Bauldia litoralis; assembly: GCF_900104485.1. Lineage (GTDB taxonomy): Bacteria > Pseudomonadota > Alphaproteobacteria > Rhizobiales > Kaistiaceae > Bauldia > Bauldia litoralis. The sequence goes on from NZ_FMXQ01000005.1 coordinate 228,474, forward strand.
CGGGTCACCGTCGTTGCCATAGCGGAGATAGGCGTAGACGCTGTTGGCGGCGTCGGTCGCCTCCACCCACTCGAAGCCGGCGGGATCGGCGTCCTTGACGTGCAGGGCGGGGATCTCGCGATAGATCCGGTTGAGGTCGCGGACCAGCGACTGGACCTCGCGATGCGGCGCCTGGTCGAGGAGATGCCAGTCGAGCGACCGGTCGTGGTTCCACTCGCGCTCCTGGGCAAACTCGCCCCCCATGAACAAGAGCTTCTTGCCCGGGTGGGTCCACATGAAGCCGAAATAGGCGCGCAGGTTGGCGAATTTCTGCCACGGGTCGCCCGGCATCTTGCCGATCAGCGAGCCCTTGCCATGAACCACCTCGTCGTGGCTCAGCGGCAGGACGAAATTCTCGCTATAGGCATAGTGGATGCCGAAGGTCATCTGGTGGTGATGATGCTTCCGGTGGACCGGCTCGTGGCTCATGTATTCGAGCGTGTCGTGCATCCAGCCCATGTTCCACTTGTAGCCGAAGCCGAGCCCGCCGCCGTCGACCGGGCGCGAGACCTGCGGCCATGACGTCGATTCCTCGGCGATGGTGGTGGTGCCGGGATGCTCGCCGAAGGTGGCGGTGTTGAGCTCGCGAATGAAGCCGATCGCCTCGAGATTTTCGCGGCCGCCGTGGACATTCGGAATCCATTCGCCGGCATTGCGCGAATAGTCGAGGTAGAGCATCGAGGCGACGGCATCGACCCGCAGCGCATCGATGTGGAAACGCTCGAGCCAGAACAGCGCGTTGGCGATCAGGAAATTGCGGACCTCGTTGCGTCCGAAATTGTAGATCAGCGTGTTCCAGTCCTTGTGGAAGCCGAGCCGCGGATCCTCATGCTCGTAGAGCGCGGTGCCATCGAAGCGCATCAGGCCGTGGGCATCGCTCGGGAAATGCGCCGGCACCCAGTCGATGATGACGCCGAGGCCCGCCTCGTGGCAGCGATCGACGAATTCGGCGAAGTCCTCCGGCGTGCCGAAGCGGCTGGTCGGCGCGAACAGGCCGACCGGCTGGTAGCCCCAGGAGCCGTCGAAAGGAAACTCCGACACCGGCATCAGTTCGAGATGGGTAAAGCCTATGTCGGTAGCATAGGCGACGAGCTGGTCGGCGAGATCGGCATAGCTGAGGTAGGCGTTGCCGTCCTTGCGCCGCCACGAGCCGAGATGAACCTCGTAGACCGACATCGGCGCGGCTAGACCCTGGCGCTCCTGACGCTCGGCCAGCCAGGCATCGTCGCGCCACTGATGGGTGTCGGCGGGGACGATGCGCGAGGCGGTGGCCGGCGGGTGCTCCTGGGCAAAGGCGATCGGATCGGCCTTCAGCGGCTGGAGGCGACCGTCGGGGCCGAGGATCTCGTACTTGTAGGTGGCGCCCGGCTCGACACCGGGAATGAACAGCTCCCAGACGCCGATATCGAGGCGCTTGCGCATCGGATGGCGGCGGCCGTCCCACTGGTTGAACTCGCCGACGACGCTGACGCGGCTGGCATTGGGCGCCCAGACGGCGAAGGCGACGCCGTCGACATCTTCCATCCTGCGGGGATGGGCGCCGAGGCGATCGTAGACGCGGCGATGGCGGCCCTCGGCGATCAGGTGGACATCGAGATCGCCGAGAATCGGCGGGAAGCGGTAGGGGTCCTCGGTGCGCCAACTGGCGGCCGCGTTGGCGCATTCGACCAGATAGGGGAACGGGCTGCGGCGGCGCGGCACCGGCCCGGCGAAGAAGCCGGCGGGGTGGAGCTTTTCGAGGGTAGCCACCTCGCGGCCGGTCTTCTTGTCGATGACCTTGGCCTCGTCGGCGCCGGGCGAAAAGACCCGCACCGAAACCGGGCTGTCGGGATGGGCGTGCATGCCGAGGATGGCGAAGGGATCGCCATGGCGCGCATCGACCACCGCTTCGATCGCGGCGTCGTTCGGTCTCCAGACCGGGGCTTTGGTGATCTTACGCGCCATCAGAATCGGCTTCCCGCGTGAGAATCCCGAGAAGGCCCCGGATCGGGATCGGGATCCATGTCGGCCGCGAGGCGGCCTCGTAACGGATCTCGTAAGCGGCCTTCTGGATCAGGAACAGGTCGAGCATGGCATCGCGCGCCGCCTGGTCGGTGGGCAGGAAGCCGACCGAATCGGCGACCTCCCAATAGGCGGCGAGGAAGTCGGCGCTTGCCTGGTCGCGCCAGGCATTGGCGCGGCGGCGGATGCCCTCGTCGTGACGGCCGGTCCGGGTCCGGACGTGGTCGATGGCCGAGGAAGCGGCATAGTCGAAGGACCGCAGCATGCCGGCGACATCGCGCAGCGGCGACGTCTTCTGCCGCCGTTCGGCGACGCCGCGCCGGGGCTCGCCCTCGAAGTCGATGATCATCACATCGTCCTCGACGACCAGCACCTGGCCGAGATGGTAGTCGCCATGGATGCGGGTCTTGAGCCCGTCAAACGGCAGGCCGAGCAGCGCGTCGCGAACCTCCGCGATGCGGCTGACGATGGTCTTGCGCGCCCGCAGCAGGGACGCCGCTTCGTCGCGATCGGCTTCGTCAAGGGTCCTCGCCGCCCTGGACACGGCCTGGATCGCCCGCGTCGCCTCGGTGGTCGCGGCCTTGGCCCAGCGGTTGATATCGGCCGGCTTGATCGGCTCGGCGCGGAAGGCGCGATGATCGGTCGGGGCGCAGAAGGCCGCGTGAAGCTCGGCCGTACGGCGGCCCAGGGTCTTGGCGAGATCGAGGGGGTGATGGAAGGGAAGCTCCGGCGCCATCGACGTCGAGGCTTCGCCCTCCTCCCGCGGCATCAGGGCGAATTCCTCGAGGTCGCGATGCAGCGCGCTCATCGTGACGCCCCAGGCGTCGCCCTGGTTGCGGACGAAGGCGAAGACCGAGGCAAGGGTGATCGGCTCGCCGTCGGTGGGCGCGAATTCGGCCGAGCCGAGGAAGGCCGGCGTGTTGGCATAGCCGGCGACCTCGGTCAGGAAGCGGCCGATCTCGATCTCCGGCTGCTCGCCGTCGCGCAGGCGCCGGTAGACCTTGAGGATCGCCTCGTCGCCGACGATGAAGGAGACGTTGCTCTGTTCGACGCCCGCCGTGCGCCATTCGCCATCGCCGGCAAGCTTGCGAAGGTCGTCGGTGGCGATGAAGCGCAGTTCGCCGGCGTCGATCGCCACCTCACCGCCGCCACGGATCGCGGTCAGCAGGTCGCGGTGGAAGCGCTCGTCGAAGGCGCCATCGATCAGCGCGCCGAGATTGGGGCCGGAGCGGACCTTGGCCAGCGTGTAGGAGAGCTTCGGCGCGCCGAAATGAAGGTTCGCCTCGCCCCACAATACGCTGAGCGGCATGAAGTAGGTCTGTTGCTCATCGCTGCTGGAATCCGGCTGGAGGAGCACGAGTTCGTTCTGGTCGCCAGGGATGCTGCCGAGGGGCGTGACCCTGACCCGCTTGACCGTCGCGCCCTTGTCGGTGAACCAGCGCTGGCGCGACAGGAAGTCCGGCAGCGCGTCGCGTTCGAGCTGGCCGAGTTCGCGACCCTCGACCGCCTTCTTAAGGCTGCCGCCCGGGGCGGTGAGCGTGATGAATTCGGGCAGCGGATCGGGCGCCTGGACGTGCCAGCGCGGCGCGTCGGCCTCGTCGGCGAGCAGGAACCAGAAGAAGCCATAGGCCGGCAGAGTCAGCATGTAGTTGAGGTCGCCGGCCGGCGGGAAGGCGGCGCCGCCGGTCAGTTCGACCGGCACGGCACCCTTGTAGGCAGCGAGATCGAGCTCGACCGCCTGGGCCTGACGCGACAGGTTGGCGACGCAGAGAATCCGCTCGCCATCGAACTCGCGGACGTAGGCGAGGATCTTGCGGTTGCTCGGATAAAGGATCGTCAGCGTGCCGCGGCCGAAGGCGCGATGCTGCTTGCGGACGGCGATCAGCCGCCGCATCCAGTTGAGCAGCGAGGCGGCCTCGTTCTGCTGCGCCTCGACGTTGACCGCCTCGAAACCGTAGACCGGGTCCATGATCGGCGGCAGGTAGAGCTGCTGCGGGTTGGCGCGGGAGAAGCCGCCGTTGCGGTCGCCCGACCATTGCATCGGCGTGCGCACGCCGTCGCGGTCGCCGAGGAAGTAGTTGTCGCCCATGCCGAGCTCGTCGCCGTAATAGATGACCGGCGTTCCGGGCATCGAAAGGAGCAGCGCGTTCATCAGCTCGATCTTGCGCCGGTCGTTGTCGAGGAGCGGCGCGAGTCGGCGGCGGATGCCGAGATTGATGCGGGCGCGGGAATCGCGGGCATAGGTGCGCCACAGGTAGTCGCGCTCCTCGGCCGTCACCATCTCCAGCGTCAGCTCGTCGTGATTGCGCAGGAAGATCGCCCATTGGCAGGACTCCGGAATCTCCGGGGTCTGGCGGATGATGTCGGTGATCGGATGGCGGTCTTCCTGGGCCAGCGCCATGTACATGCGCGGCATCAGCGGGAAGTGGAAGCCCATGTGGCACTCGTCGCCCTCGCCGAAATAGGGGCGGGTATCCTCCGGCCACTGGTTGGCCTCGGCCAGCAGCATGCGGTCGGTATAATGGGCGTCCATTTCCGCCCGGATCTCCTTCAGGACGTCATGGGTCTCCGGCAGGTTCTCGTTGTTGGTGCCGTCGCGCTCGACGAGATAGGGGATGGCGTCGAGGCGCAGGCCGTCGACGCCCATGTCGAGCCAGTAATGCATCAGCCGCTTGACCTCGGCCAGGACCTTCGGATTGTCGAAGTTCAGGTCGGGCTGGTGGGAATAGAAGCGATGCCAGAAGAAGGCCTGGGCCTCGGGGTCCCAGGTCCAGTTCGACTTCTCGGTATCGATGAAGATGATCCGGGTGCCCTGGTAGAGCTCGTCCGTGTCGCTCCAGACATAGAAGTCCCGCGCCGCCGAGCCGGGCTTGGACTTCCGCGCCTTCTGGAACCAGGGGTGCTGGTCGGAAGTGTGGTTGATGACCAGCTCGGTGACCACCCGGATACCCCGGCGATGCGCCTCGGCGACGAAGCGGCGGAAATCCTTCATCGTGCCGTAGTTGGGGTTGATCGAGCGGTAGTCGGCGATGTCGTAGCCGTCGTCGCGCAAGGGCGACGGGTAGAAGGGAAGGATCCAGATGACGTCGACGCCGAGGCTCTCGACATAATCGAGGCGCTGCATCAGGCCGCCGAAATCGCCGATGCCATCGCCGTTGGAATCGAAGAAGGCCTTGATGTGCAGCTGGTAGATGACGGCGTCCTTGTACCAGTCCGGCTCGGTCCGATCGATCTTGCCGTCGATGCGCTTGTGAGCCGCCGCCTCGCGCCTGGTCATGATGCCGTCGGTCATGTGGCGGCTCCCGCGAAGGGCAGCAGGCGCCAGATCAGGTAGGGGAATTGCTGCGGGTCAAGCCACATGTGCTGGTCTTTTCCATGCCAGACGAAACGCTCGCCGGTTACGAGATTCTCGCCGTCGATCGACGCTTCGTTGGGCAGGCCGAATTCCCAAAGCGGGACCTCGAAACTGGCGCCCTGGCCGTTATGGGGATCGAGGTTGACGGCGAAGAGCAGGTAGTCGTCCCGCGCCGGCGTCGATCTGGCGAAATAAAGGATGTTGTCGTTCCAGGCGTTATGGAAGGTGAGGTTGGTGAAGTCCTGCATCGCCGGATGGTTCCGGCGCAGCCTGTTCATCAACGCGATATCGGCCCGAATGTTTCCCGGACGGTCCCAGTCCCACGCCTTGATCTCGTATTTCTCGGAATCGAGATATTCCTCCTTGCCAGGGACCGGCCGTCCCTCGCAAAGCTCGAAGCCGCTGTAGACGCCGTAATTGCCGCCGAGGCCGGCAGCCAGGACCTGGCGGACACGGAAGCCGGGGCGACCGCTGGTCTGGAGGTAATAGGGGTTGATGTCGGGCGTGTTGACGAAGAAATTCGGCCGCATGTAGTCGCGGCATTCGGTGGTCGTCAGCTCGGTCAGATATTCCGTCAGCTCGGCCTTGGTGTTGCGCCAGGTGAAGTAGGAATAGGACTGGGTGAAGCCGACCTTGGCGAGGCGCTTCATCACCTTCGGACGGGTGAAGGCTTCGGCCAGGAAGATGATGTCGGGATGCTTGTCCTGGACGTCGCGGATCATCCATTCCCAGAACGGAAACGGCTTGGTGTGCGGGTTGTCGACCCGGAAGATCCTGACGCCGCGCTCCGCCCAGAACAGGACGATATCGCGCAGCGCGTACCAGACGCCCGGAAAGGCGTCGCGGTAGAAGTGGACGTTGACGATGTCCTGATACTTCTTGGGCGGGTTCTCGGCGTATTTGATCGTGCCGTCCGGACGCCAGTCGAACCAGTCCGCATGTTCCCTGATCCACGGGTGGTCGGGGGAGCACTGGATGGCGAAGTCGAGGGCGACCTCCAGCCCGTGGTCGCGGGCGGCGTCAATCAGCCGGGCGAAATCGTCGAAGCTTCCAAGCTCGGGATGGATGGCGTCGTGGCCGCCCTCCTCCGAGCCGATGGCATAGGGGCTGCCGGGGTCGTCCGCGGTCGGCGTCAGGGTGTTGTTGCGGCCCTTGCGAAAGGCGGTGCCGATCGGGTGGATCGGCGGGAAATAGAGAACATCGAAGCCGAGTTCGCGGACATAGGGCAGCTTGGCGATGACATCGTCGAAGGTGCCATGGCGCTCGGCATCGTCGGACATCGAGCGCGGGAAGATCTCGTACCAGGCGCTGAAGGCAGCGGCCTTGCGGTCGACGGTCAACGGCAACTCGCGGACGTGGCGCGAGAGATTGGTGCGGATGCCGGCGCTGCGCATCAGGTCGGCGGTCTCCGCCGACAACAGAAGTTCGAGGCGATCGGCTTCCGCATCGCTGGCATTGACCTCGGCGACCAGCGCCTTCAGCCGCTTGCGATCGGCGGGCGTGGCGCGATCGCTCTCCCTGGCTGCGGTGGCGACCAGGTCGCGCCCCTCGGTCAGTTCGAGGCCGATCTCGACGCCGGCGGCGTGTTTCTTGGTGATCTCGTCGCGCCAGTTGGCGAAGAGGTCGCGCCAGGCGATGACCGTGTAGACGTAGCGGGCATTGTCCTCGACGACGGTGACGCCGCGCCAGCGGTCATTACCGAGCGCCGCCATCGGCACCTCGCGCCAGTCTGCCTCGTCTGCACGGCGGATCAGAAAAGCGGCGTCGATCGTGTCATGGCCGTCGCAGAAGATGTCGGCCTCGACGGTGAAGGGCCAGCCGGCAACTGCCTTGGCGGGGAAGCGGCCGGCCTCGATTTCCGGCGAAACGCCTTCAATAACAACACGATTGGGGTCGACATCCGGTGCGGCCATAACCGGCTTTGCACGTCGCGGGCGCTTGACGGCGGAGGCGGTATCGCCTGCCTTTTTTCCACTGCGTCTTGCCGTGGGAGATATGCCCATACGCCCCATGCTCGCTGAATCCGGAGGTGTGTTCAAGGTTGATGAGATCAGGTCAACGCCTGGCGCACGGCGATGTTCCCGAAAAATGGCGGAACCGTGTTCAATCCGTATCGCTCGCCCAGCCTGACGTCAGGGCAGATAGTGGGTCCGCTCGAGGAAGAGCTTCAGGCGCTCGGGGAAGGTCAGCGTCGCCCGGCTGAGCTTCGGGCAATCGTCGATCGCCTTGTCGACGAGGCAGACCTCCTCGCCCCGGTCGGCGGCGAAATTCCAGTTGTCGCTCAACTGCTTCCAGGCGTCGTCGCCCTCGCCGGCGCGGATCTTGGCGGCGACCCAGCCGGCGAGGAAGCCCGGCGATTTCCATTGCTCGTCCGGCTCGATCCCCTCCTCGAGCTGTTCGAGCCATTCGCGGTGGTTGGCGAGATAGCGCTGGTCGGCCGACGCGTCGTAGGCCTTGCCGCCGCGCACGGTGACGATCAGCAGCGGCGCAGCGCTGCAGGCATAGCAATCGAATTCGTAGAGAAAGCGATTGTCATAGGTAACGATCTCGGCCACCCCGTCACCATTGGCGTCGCGAAGGTAGCCGCCGTCTCCGTCGAATTCGCCGATCGGCACGGCGACCCAGCGACCGTCGGCCTCCGCCGCGACGATGGTCTGGGTGCAGCAATGGGCGCCGCCGGAATAGCTGGTGAAGAGGATCTCCGGGCCGTCGTTTTCCGGGTCTATCTCGGCGATGCTCGCCTCGGTCGCCGGGAAGTCGAAGCCGGCGGCGACGCCGACGATCTCCAGCACGGGGGCGCCGTCGACCGTCACGGTCAGGACCGGGCTGTCGAAATCCGGATCAATGCGCGGCCGGCGCTCCATGACGATGGTAGCCGTCAGCGAACCGACCGTGACCGAGGCGGTGTCCGACCCATCGGCGAATTCCGTCGTCGGATATTCGGGATCGACTGGCTGGGCGCAGGCGGCCGAAGCGGCGACGGCCGCCAGGAAGAGACCGGGCACGCACCTGACAAGCGTCGTAATGACGGGCAATTCCTACCTCCCTCGGCAAATCGCACTCTAGGCCGGCGCGGCTCCTCCGGGAAACCCCGGAATGGCAAGGCGGCGGCGGTCTGCTAGTCTTGCCGGCAATCGATTGGAGGAACCATGACCGACACCTATTCGCTCAAGACCATCCGCCTGAACCTCGCCCGCACCAAGGAGTTTCCCGAGGGCAGCGACCGGCATGGCTATCGCTTCACCGCGCCGCTCGACGCCGAGGGCCATCTCAATGCCGAAGGCTGGAAGAAGCACCGGGACGTCTGCCGCGTGGTGCGGTTCTGGGCCGGCGAAGAGGACGATATCGGTCATCTTGTGCACCGACCCGGTGGCTCGTGGGGCTTCACCTATGACATCGACGGCGACGAGGGCGACGAATCCGGCTTCAAGCTGTCGAGCCACACGTTCGTGCCGGGCGAATACCTGTCGATCCGCGACGACGACGGTGAATTGCACACCTTCATCGTGGTGACAGTGCAGGACATCTGACCCGCGAGCGGGCTGTCTGTCGGTCGACCTGCCTATTTTCCGGGCAGAATCGACCGACATCGCGATGACGCCGGTTTTGCGCACCGGCACGAGACTTGCGACCGCCTCTCCAGCGGCGCCCTTCGGGACGCCAGTGCAAACGGAGAGATCATCGCATGTCCATCCTTCATTCCACCCGATCCTCGCACCGCCTGATGCTGCTGGCCGCCGCGGCGATCGGCTTCGCCGCGCCGGCGCTTGCCCAGACGCCGATCAAGTTTTCGCTCGACTGGAAGATCGAGGGGCCCGCCGCGCCGTTCCTGATCGCCAAGGAGAAGGGCTACTTCCAGGACGAGGGCCTGGACGTCACCATCGACACCGGCTCCGGCTCGGTCGAGCCGATCAACCGCGTCGCCTCTGGCGCCTATGACATGGGCTTCGGCGACATCAACTCGGTAATCAAGTTCAACGACCAGAATCCGGACACGGCGCTGAAGTCGGTCTACATGGTCTACAACAAGCCGGCCTTCGCCATCGTCGGCCGCAAGAGCCTCGGCGTCAGCGAACCGAAGGATCTCGAAGGCAAGAAGCTCGGCGCGCCGGCGCCCGACGGCGCCTATGCGCAATGGCCGATCTTCGTCGCGGCAAACGACATCGACGCCGACAAGGTGACGATCGAGAATGTCGGCTTCCCGGTCCGCGAGCCGATGCTGGCCTCGGAGCAGGTCGACGCGATCACCGGCTTCTCCTTCTCATCCTTCATTAACCTCAAGGCCAACGGCGTCCCGGTCGACGACATCGCGGTCATGCTGATGGCCGACTATGGCGTCGACCTCTACGGCAACACGATCATCGTCTCGCCGTCCTTCGCCGAAGAGAATCCCGAGGCGGTGAAAGGCTTCCTCAAGGCACTGAACAAGGCGATCAAGGAGACGATCGCCGATCCGGAAGCTGCGATCGAATACGTCACGGCCGCCAACGCGATCGTCGACAAGGCGACCGAACTGGAGCGGCTGCAGATGGCGCTCGACCAGAATGTCATGACCGACGAGGTCAAGGCCAACGGTCTCGGCGCGGTGGACATGGAGCGGCTCGGCGCGGCGATCGACCAGATCGGCCTGACCTTCGAATATGCCGCCAAGCCGACCGCCGAGGCGACCTTCGACCCGAGCTTCCTGCCGGCGGACGACGAGCGGATGGTGGAATAGCCTTGGCTCCCCAGGGAGAAGACGCGGACGCCTGCCGGGTTCCGCTTCCGCAATTACAACGACGTCTTGCAGGTTTGTATGTCCACGTGGACACGCCCGGAACCCTTCCCCTCTCCCGACGGGAGAGGGCGTTTCTCTTTGCGAGCAGAGTGGCGAGCTTAGAGAAACGGGGTGAGGGGCGTGTCCTTTGAGCTTCGGGTTCGCCCCTCACCCTGCCGGCCTAGACGTCTCGGCCGCTATGCGACCTGCGACGTCAAGGCCGCCAGCCCTCTCCCAATGGGAGAGGGGGCGCCACTCGACGACCGGAAGCCCTCCATGCGCGGCTTCGTGACCTTGGAGGGTGTCCGCCACGCCTATGGCGGGGCGGGAACGCAGTTGGCCGTCGACAACCTGACGCTGGCGATCGAGAAGGGCGAATTCGCCGCGGTGGTCGGGCCGTCGGGGTGCGGCAAGTCGACCCTGATGAAGCTCGCGACCGGGCTGCAATTTCCGCAGAACGGCGTGGTGACGGTCGCCGGGGAGGTCGTCGAGAAGCCGGTGAAAATCGCCGGCATGGCCTTCCAGGCGCCGACGCTGCTGCCGTGGCGGACGACGCTCGACAACGTGCTGCTGCCGCTCGAAATCGTCGAGCCGCACCGCAAACGCATTCGCCGCGACCGGGCCGCCTATCGCGAGCGCGCGGAGGCGCTGCTGGCGCAGGTCGGGCTCGACGGGGCCGGCGACAAGTTTCCCTGGGAGCTGTCCGGCGGCATGCAGATGCGCGCCTCGCTCTGCCGGGCGCTGGTCCACGAGCCGCAACTGCTGATGCTCGACGAACCCTTCGGGGCGCTCGACGCCTTCACCCGCGAGGAGCTGTGGTGCGTGATCCGCGACATCCATGCGGCCAGCGGCGTCACCATCATCCTCGTCACCCACGACCTGCGCGAGGCGGTGTTTCTCGCCGACCGGATCTTCGTCATGTCGGCCCGGCCGGGACATATCCTTGTCGAGAAGCAAATCGACTTTCCGCGTCCCCGCGACCTCGAACTGACCTATGCGGCGCCGTTCCAGGACATGGTGCATGAACTGCGCGGCCACATCGTCGAGGCGCGCAAGTAATGCCGACATCCCTCGCCATCCGCGCCGCGCCCTGGGTCTTCGTCATCGGCATGCTGGTCGTCTGGCAGGCAGCGGTCGCGATCTTCGCCATCCCGCCCTTCGTGCTGCCGCCGCCGACGGCGGTGGCCGGGGCGATCGTCCAGTACTGGAACGCCATCTGGTACGAGTCGCTGTTCACGCTGGGGACGACGATGGCCGGGTTCCTGCTCGCCGTCGGCTTCGGCCTGGCGCTCGGGCTGTTCATCGGCTGGTCGCGGACGATCTATGCCGGGCTCTACCCGCTGATGATCGGCTTCAACGCCGTGCCCAAGGTGGCGGTGGTGCCGATCCTCGTCTTGTGGTTCGGCATCGGCGCGGTTCCGGCGATCATCACCGCCTTCCTGATCTCCTTCTTCCCGATCGTCGTCAATGTCGCGACCGGGCTCGCGACCATCGAGCCGGAACTCGAGGACGTGCTCAAGGCGCTCGGCGCCTCGAAGCTCGACATCATGCGCAAGGTCGGGATTCCGCGCGCCCTGCCGTATTTCTTCGGCTCGCTGAAAATCGCGATCACGCTCGCCTTCGTCGGTTCGGTGATCTCGGAATCGATCGCCTCCAACCACGGGATCGGCAACCTGATGCTGCAGGCACAGTCGCAGTTCAAGGTGCCGCTGATCTTCGCCGGGCTGGTGGTGCTGGCCGTCGAAGGGATCGCGATGTACGCGGTCATGGCCTGGCTGGAGAAGCGGATGACCGGCTGGGCGCACCGCTCGACGGGCTTCGCCTCAAGCTGACACGATCGTATGATCGGGGTCCCGGGATTCGACCAAGCGAGCCGGCATGGCGAAAGGTGAAATCGACAGCGACGGATGGCCGGCAGCACTCCGGCCGGCGATCGCGTCCTATTGGGCGGAGGATGCCGGGCTGTCGCCCGCCGAGGTCGCGGCGGCGGTTCTGGACCGGGCGACCGCCGCCTGCCATGTCGGCGACACCTGGACGGGATGCGGGCTGACGATCACGATCGACTCCGTGGACAACCGGCACGGCAACGCTGCGCTCGTCGCCTTCTCCATCGCGCGCGACGGCGAGCGGCGCACCGGCGCGCTGTCGCTGGTCGCCATGACCGATGGATGGGTCCGGGCCGAGGTGCTGATCGACGGTGCGCGATGGCTCACGGCGCGCGCCGAGCTGGTCTATGAGGAAATCGAGTTCTGGCCGGCCGGCGCCGAGGATCACACCGCGGACGGCGAGGCACCGGGGCGGATCGGCAAGCACGGGACATGGGCGCAGCTCGATCGCGATCGGTGGCCGCAGCTTGCCGGCACAGGCGAGCGCTGGCTGGCGGTCGAGCTCGTCGGTGCCTGAGGGAAGAATGCACGAACCGACGCGGGCGCGGATGCGTTTTGTACGACAACATCGGGCCTGCTAGGCTGATTCCGATGCGCCACCACCCTCTCCCAACCTGACCGGAACCCCGATGACCGCCACCCGCACCGGCGGCCAGATCCTGGCCGATGCCCTGCTCCTGAACGACGTCAGCCGCGCCTTCTGCGTGCCCGGCGAAAGCTACCTGGCGCTGCTCGACGCGCTCTATGATTCGCCGATCAAGGTGACGACCTTTCGCCAGGAAGGCGGGGCGGCGATGGCGGCCGACGCCTGGGGCAAGATGACCGGCCGGCCCGGCATCGTCATGGCGACGCGCGGCCCCGGCGCCACCAACGCCTCGGCGGGCCTGCATGTCGCGCGGCAGGATTCGACGCCGATGATCCTGCTGCTCGGCCAGGTCGCCCGCCACATGCGCGAGCGCGAGGCCTTCCAGGAGATCAACATCAAGGCCTTCTTCGGCGAGGTCGCCAAATGGGTGGCCGAGATCGACCGGGCCGAGCGGATCCCGGAGTTCATCAGCCGCGCCTTCCACGAGGCGACATCCGGCCGGCCGGGGCCGGTGGTGCTCGGCCTGCCGGAGGACATGCTGCGCGATACCGTGGCCGTCGCCGACACCCGGCCCTGGGTCCAGGTCGAGACCTATCCCGGCCTAACGCAGATGGCGCAGCTCCAGAAGATGCTGTGGGCGGCGAAGCGGCCGCTGGTCATTCTCGGCGGCACCCGCTGGAGCGACAACGCGGTCGCCGGCATGCGGCGCTTCGCCGAGCGCTTCGACCTGCCGATCGCCTGCTCCTTCCGCCGGCAGGCGCTGTTCGACAACGACCACCGGAACTATGCCGGCGACTTCGGGCTCGGCTTCAACCCGGCGCTGGCGAAGCAACTGAAAGACGCCGACCTGCTGCTGCTGGTCGGCGGGCGGATGAGCGAGATGCCGTCCGGCGGCTACGGGCATATCGCGATTCCGGAGCCCGACCAGAGACTGGTTCACGTCCATCCGGGGGCGGAGGAACTCGGCCGGGTCTACCATCCGACGCTGGCGATCCACGCCAGTCCCGCCGCCTTCGTCGCAGCGCTCGAAGGTCTTGAGCCGCCGCCGTCCGGCATCGCCTGGGCGGCGCAGACGCGGGCCGCTCGCGAGGCGTTCGAAGGCTGGACGGCACCGGTGACGAATGCCGGGCCGGTGCAGCTCAGCGAGATCATCGCCTGGCTGCGAGAGCGGCTGCCGGACGACGCGACGATTACCAACGGCGCCGGCAACTATTCCGGCTGGCTGCATCGCTTCTTCCGTTATCGCCGGTTCGGCACCCAACTGGCGCCGACCTCCGGCTCGATGGGCTACGGCATGCCGGCGGCGATCGCGGCGAAGCTCGCCCATCCGGAGCGTATCGCAGTCGCCTTCGCCGGCGACGGCTGCTTCCAGATGACCAGCCAGGAATTCGCCACCGCCGTGCAGGAGAAGGCGGCGATCGTCGTGGTGGTGGTCAATAACGGCATCCACGGGACGATCCGGATGCACCAGGAGCGCGACTACCCCAACCGCCACATCGCGACCGACCTCGTCGACCCGGACTTCGCGGCACTCGCCCGCGCCTATGGCGGGCATGGGGAGACGGTTGCGCGCACCGAGGACTTCGCACCGGCCTTCGAGGCCGCTCTCGCGTCTGGCAAACCGTCGATCATCGACCTCAAGTTCGACCCCGAGGCGATCACGCCGAGCCGCACCATGTCGGAGATCCGCGGCAGCGGGAAACGCTGACCGATCCGGCACGAAACATGCGAGGCTCCGCCGGTCCCCGACGGAGCGAAGCAACACATGAAGATCATCTACGACACCGATATTGGCTGGATGAACGACGACTGCATCGCCGCGGTGCTGGCGCTTTCAGCGCCAGACCTGGAGGTGCTCGGCATCACGCCGATCATGGGGAACTACGACCTGTCGCACGAGGTCGCCTGCGCGCTCCGCCTGCTCGAGGTCCTCGGCCGGGAGAGCGTGCCGGTCTGTCCGGGCTTCGACCGGCCGCTGCTGCATGAGCGCGGTCGCTACGCCGACGCGATGTGGGGGGAATGGGCAACCTTCCCGGAGACGATCGACCTGCCGGCCGGGCTGCCGTCGCTGACCGCCGATCCGCGCCACGCCAGCGACTTCATCATCGAGAGCGTGCGCGCCCATCCCGGCGAGGTGACAATTCTCGCCGTCGGGCCGCTGACCAATCTCGCCGTAGCCATCCGCAAGGCGCCCGACATCGTCGGCAAAATCCGCCAGGCGGTGATCATGGGCGGCGGCATCGGCCTGTTTCCCGGCGGCTGGGGCAACAGCACGCCGCTGTCGGAGTTCAACTTCTGGGTCGACCCCGAGGCGGCGCGGATCGTGCTGCGCTCGAACCTGCCAACGGTGCTGGTGCCGATCAACGTCTGCCGCAAGACGCATCTGCCGAAACGCTTCGTCGAGGCGATCGCCCACTCGACGACCGCGAAGCCGGGCGTCGCCGAGCTGTTCCGGACCTGGACGTTGCCGCTCTTCGAGTCGCTGGTGCGGGAGAACCACCTTGCCTACGGCCTCTACGACTCCTGCGTCATCGGCTATGCGCTGCGGCCGGACCTGTTCAAGACGACCGAACTCTCCGTCGACGTGGTGACGCTACCCGGACCGCAATACGGGATGAGCATCGCCTACCAGCCCGGCGAACGCATCGTCGACGACGAGAATATCCGCTTCCCGATCGAGGACGCGCCTTCACCGATCACCGTTGTTCACGATGTCGATTTCGACGGGCTGGTGGAACTCTACCTGGAAACCGTGGGCGCCTGAGGCGCTGCCGCCACAGCGGTCCCGACATCAAGGCGCACGACGCCCAGCAATTCAAGGTCGCGATACAGGCCCTCGGTCTCGGTGACCGTCTTGCCGTGGACCACCCGCAGCGGACCGAACGACATCGCCGGTTCGTCGCGCAGTCGCCGCACGAGCTCGGCCCGCCCCCCCTCGACCGTCACGTCCGGGCGATGACGGCCGAAGCGACAGACCGCCTTCCCGTCCGAGCCGTCGACCACGCTCAGGGTTGGCGCGAGACGCGGGACGATGCCGGTGACGTGCTTCATCCGCGACTCGGGATCGAGGGATATCGTCTCCGTGCCGAAGACGAGTTCGGGCAGCCGCAAGCGCAGGGCGACCGACAGCGCCTCGTCGCGGGTGGCGGGGATGTCGACGCCGGCGTTGTCCTCGACGAGAAAAACGCCCCGCGCGAGACCGGGCAAGGCCGGGCAGAGCGTCGCCAGCGCGGCCTCGACAAGGCGGACCAGGCGGACGCGAGGCCGGACGTAGACCGGCGTCGCATCGTCCGACGCGCTCCAGCCGATCACCGCGCCGGGGCCACCGACAAGGCGCTGCGGAGGCGCGACGGCCGACGCGGCGCGAATGGCGGGATACTCGCCGCCGACGCTGGCAGTGAGACCGGGCCAGGCCGCGGTCATGCGATCGGCAAGCGCTTCGCTGATATCAATGTCGAGCCGGGCGCGCACGGTATCGGCGCCGGCACCGAACAGCAGGTCGACGATGCCGGGCGGCGCGGCTTCGGGCGGGACGAAGGCAAGCCAGGCCAGCGCCGCCCGT
The DNA here is from genome assembly GCF_900104485.1 of Bauldia litoralis. Lineage (GTDB taxonomy): Bacteria > Pseudomonadota > Alphaproteobacteria > Rhizobiales > Kaistiaceae > Bauldia > Bauldia litoralis. The sequence goes on from NZ_FMXQ01000005.1 coordinate 244,659, forward strand.
AGCCAGGCGCCCTGCGCCGCGGGCGCGGTCGACTCGGCCTCGGCGGTGGCGCGCAGGATATTCATCTCGACGATCTCGCCAAGGCTCCTGAGGCCGTGGGTGGTGGCGAAGGCGCGGTCAAGCGCGGCGCGCCGCCGGTCACGGTCGCCCTGCGCCTCGTGGATGCGGGCGAGGGTCATGGCGTTGCGGTGAACCAGCCGCCGGTCGGCATCCGACAGGCGGTCGAGCGCCTCGCGCACCGTCTCGGCAAGCGTCAGCGCGCGGCCGGCCGCGTCCGTCGCCAGCACCGCGGCATGGGTGTCGAGCAGGAGGAGGTCGTCGGCCGCGAGCGGTTCGCCGCCGGCCAACCTGTCGGCCAGCGGGCCAAGATAGCCATCGAGGTCCGCCGTCCCCCCGGCGGCCAGGGCGGCGCGGAGCTTCAACCGGGCAAGGCATTCGCGATCGGGCTCCGGCGCGCGCCGCGACGGCGGCGGCATCGCCAGCATGTCGTCAAACCGGCCGAGCCGCAGGCGTACTTCCTGGCGGCGGATATCGGCAGTGGCCCGCTCTTCGGGGTTGCGTGCGACCTGGCGCGCCCGTTCGGCGAGATCGGCGGCGATATCGAGGGCGCCGGCCGTCTCCAACCGGCGGCTCAGGTCGCGAAGCCGCGCGCCGTCGGCGAAATGGGCCGTACAGTGGCACTCGGCGAAGGCCGCGAAGCCCTCGTCCGCCGCTTCAATCGGGGCCATCGGGTCGATTTCGGGGGCAGTGGCGCGCGGATCGTCGTCGCGCCATGCCGGCGGAATGAGGAACCGGTCGGCGCCAACCGCGACAAGGCCGGTGTCGTCGATCGGGATCGCCCCGACCAGCGAGCGCGGCAGCAGGCCCGGAAAGAAGCGGAGCAGGCGCTCCTGCTCCGCCGTCAGCGGCAGCAATCGTTCGCCGGGGGCGGGCGCGACGACGCCGGCGCGCCGCTCGAACAGCGACCGGCCGATGACCGTGGTCACCGGCTCGTCGCCGACAATCGCCAGCGAGATCGACCGGCGCTTGAGAAAGAGGAAAAGCCACTCGTTGTCGCGTCGGAGCGGCAGGCCGAAGCGCGGCGTCAGGATGGCGACGATACCGTTCTGGGGCAGGGCGGCGGACAGAAGGCCGGCGACAGCGTAAGCGTGAAAGACCGTCGCCTCGCCGACCGCGCCAGCGTCGATCTCGTCCAGCGGCGACGCAGGCATCATCGGCGCGTCGGGCAGCGCCACGCCAAGCGCGGCGGCGAGTTGGGTCGCGGCCTCCCACGGGCGCCATGCGCCAAGCGTCAGGTCGATGGCGGGATACGCTGCCGGGCCGGCAGTGGCGCGCGGTTCATCGTCTGACACCGATCGCCTCCCCCATCTTCTAGTCTCCGGCGGCCGTTCCGATGGCCACCATGCAAAGCACGCTTTGCGACAGGCCATCGAGCGCCAGGAGAGCGTCGATCTCGCGGTCGTAATAGCCGGCAACCGTGCGGCACCAGAGACCGGACGCCCCGACGGCCTGATCGAAGCCCGCGGCCTGACGGCCAGTGGCGAAGACGGCGTTGCGATAGCCGCGCTCGCCATGAGCAAGCGTCGCCGCCGCCAGATTTCCGACCAGCAGGACGACAGCCTGCGCCCGTTTGACCAGCGCCGGCTCCGTAGTGGCCGCCGCGAGCGGCCCGCCGAATGTCTCGCGGCCCCGAAGATGAAGGGTCCGCCCGGCGCGGTCGTGGCGGTAGAGGCCGGCCGGCAGGGCCTCGACCGCGTTGGCATAGAGCCAGGTTTCGATCGGATCGTCGTTCGGCCTTGCGGCGGCGGCGAGGAGTGCGGCGAGCGACGCCAGCGCCATGGTGCCGTCGCCGGCACAAGCGGCATCGACCGTGCCTTCGCCGGGCAGCATGACTAGCGATCCGCCGGCCTGGAGGGCGAAGGCCTGGCCGACCAGCGGCTGCTCGACAGCCCCGGGCGACGCCGGGCGGCGATCGTCGCGGACGATGTCATGGCGGCGGCCGCGCTTGGCGTTCTCGTGATAGGTCGCCCAGGCGGTTTCCGGCAGCGTGTCGCTTGCTTCATCGAACCAGGCGGACATGGGCGGCTCCGTTCCGTCCTCAGAAAAAGGGGTGCGGGGCGGCATTGCCGCCGCCGGTTTCGCTGATGCCGCGATGGCCGAGTTTCTGGGGCGCATCGTAGAGGCGGCGGGCGCCGAGGGGACGCAGGTGGTGCCCGGCAAAGAGCGGCAAGTAGCCAGGGACGATCGTCCGGACGACGTTCAGTCCAAGCGCGCCGATGTCGATGCCGGTAAGGTTGGCGGCATAGACCCGGTAGCCGGTCGCCATGACCCGGCCGATCGCGGCCTCGAGGTCGCCGTCGACCGAGCCGGTCGTAGCATTCTCGTGGTCGTCGAGATCGCAGGCCTCGTCCGAGGCGAGGCTCGCCGCGACGAGCGGGCGGTTGTCGTGATCGGCGGCGAAGGCGGCGTGGTCGGCCGGGGTCACCACGTCTTCCCAATCGCCGGTCGCCTCCGGGGGCGGCAGGGTCGCCATGATCCCGACCGCGAGCCGCCGGTTCGCGGCCAGCCGGCAGAGCGCGGCGGCCACGGCATCGGCCGGATCGAGCCTTGCGGCGACCGCGAAGACATGGGCCGGGCGATCGCGGGCATCCGAAGCGACGACCGCGACGAAGGCGGGAATGCGATTGTCGGTGGTGACGTCGAGGATCGTCACCGGGTCACCGGCGCTGCGGAAGCGATCGACCATGTCGCGGAGGCGCTGCGGCAGAGTCTCGATCCGCAGACGCGGCGACTGGATGCCGGCTTGCCAGAAGAGCGCCGCAGCGTCGCGGGCGACGACATCGCAGAGCCCGGACAAGGCTGCGGCGGCCACGCCCTCGCCGCATGCCAGCCCGCCGGGGTCGCTGCACACGATCGGCTGGTCGCCGGCGGTGCGGGCATAGGCGAAGGGGAACCACACCATGGCGGCAGGCGCATGGACCGTCTCGCCGGTGGCGAGGTCGACGGCGCCGGTCCACTTGACCGGTGTCGTCTCGCGGAAGGGGACATAGGGATAGCCCGGGCGGGCATACTGGGCTTCGGAGAAGAGCGCGAAATCGGCTGGCGCGATGCAAGGAAAGGCGGCGGCGACGGCGGTATCGACCGGCAGGCCATCGCTCCGGTACGTCGCCGCACAATACCGCGAGATGCCGGCACCGAGCGCGGCAAGGACGGCCGCGGGACGATCGACTGCAGCGACCTCGACACTTCGCGGGGTGGCCACGCCGCCCAGCGTGGCGACATCGCAGAGGCGGGCCCGCAGGTGGACATAGCGCGGCGCGTCGGGCGCCTCGGCGATCCGGTCGAGCGCCGAGACGATCCCGACGCCCGGGTCGAAGACCCCTTCATATCCCGCCGGAAGGGTCTCGATCTGCATCACTCGACCTTCGGACCGGCGTCTTCCGACGTCGCATCCTGCCGCGAGGCCTCCGCCTGCACCGGCGCTTCCGGCAGGCGAGCGGTGGCGCAGACCGGGCAGCGCGGCACCTTGAGGATGGTGCGGGTGCGCAAGGAGGGCGTCATCAGGTCGGCCTCGACAAGCCGGCCCGCCGCGCCGCCGGGCAGGGTCTTGCCGAAATGCTTGAGCAGTTCGATCGCGCCGATATCAGCGGCGGCCCGCGCCATCGGCTGGAGATAGCCGGAGACCGTCCCGCCGAAGAAGGCATGGCCCCGGCCGGCGCGGCCGCCATCCGGATCGGCGGCGACCGAATCGCGCCGCAGGGACAGGCATTCGTAACACGGCCCCTCGCCGGGGACGACCATCGGGCCGAGATGCGCGACCTCATCCTCCAGAACAATGGGATAGAACTGGATATCGGCGACGACGCAGGCGCGATTCCAGTCGCGCATCAGCGACAGCCCGCCGACATCGCTGCAGGCGATGTGGCAGTCGACCCGGCGGTCGCGGGCCTGCCAGTCGGCGAAGGCCACCGGCCTGACCGACATGGCGCCGGCGATCTCCGGGCGCAGCGCGGCATCGTCGTCGAAGAAATCGAGATTGCGCAACGCCGGGTGATCGACCAGCGTCAGGAAGCGGAAGCCGCAGCTCCGCAGGTTGCCAAGCAGCGGCAGCGAGACGTGGTTGATGCCGAAGATCGCGAGGCTGACGCGTTCGAGATTGGCAACCGTGGCGGCGGCGGTGGTGCCATGGTTCCAGTAAAAGACATCGTCGCGGCGCTCGCCGCGCCCGGTCTCCGGTCCGACAACCAGCAACCGCGCGCCGCGCAGATGCGCGACAAGGTCGGCCAGCGTCTCGCGATCGGCGGGATCAACGTCGACCGACAGGTCCTCGAGGTTGATTCCCCGGCCCTCAGCCGACCGCGCAACCAGAAGATCGAGAAGTTCCGCGGCTTTGGCGCCGGGAATCCTGAGCCGCGTCCTGCCGCGCCGGACAATGACGCCGCCGTCGCACGGCACCGCCTGCAGGTCGAGGAGGCGATACCGCGCCTGATCCACCCCTGGAATGCCATCGTCCATGTCGACACACCCCGCCGGCGCAACCAAAACGCCGATTGTCGTGTATCTTCTATGACATGGAGGCAGGGAAGCGGCAATCGCGGAGGGCGCAGGCCGCCGCGCGGTTGTCGCGCGGTCAGATGCCGAGAGGCCCCTCGCCGCGATCGAGGATCAGGGGAATGATCAGGTCCTCCTCATCGTCGAGATGGTGGATCAGCTTGGCGAGCAGGCGTTCGCTGTCCGTGTCGTGCTGCTCGGCCGCCCGCATCACCGCGTCGCGATCCTTGTCGAACGTGCCGACCAGCGCATTGGCGGAGTCGAAGGCGGCAATCATCGCGGCGTGGATGCTCTCGTGATCGCTTTCGAGCACCTCGAAGCCTTGCGCGAGCCGCGGCTCGGCGGCGGCGAAGAGCGGGAAGAACTGGTAGTCCTCGATCGAATGATGACCTTCGAGCCCGCCTAGGAACTGGCTGAGGCGGCGGGGATAACGGGCGCGATAGTCGGCGGCCTCGATCCGGCCCTCGCGGAAGCCCTCGCCGAGGTCCTTCAGCTCGCCGCCGAGGGCACGGAACTGGTCGTGGATATGGAGCCAGAACCGCGCCATGTCGCCGAGATTGACGTGGTCCTGCCAGACTTCGCGGGGATAGGTGTCGAGCAGGATTCGCAGGTCGTCCGGCCAGCCTTTGCGTGTATCGAGGTCAAGCGTCATTTCTTCATGCGTTTTCTCGCCGCGACGGGCTCAGGCCGAACATTGTCGTTCTCCGGTCGAAGATCGCGGTGGGTCCTGGTGACCGGCCGCCCGCCAAAATTCACGGCGAAATAGTTGGCGGCATAGCGCAATCCGGTACGGACAAAGCCTTCTCCCGCGACGCGACGTCCCGAGGAATACATCGGCAGGGCGAAGGTCCACTTGAGGCGGCCGGCCTTGCTGATCCGACGCGCAATGTCGGTATCCTCGCCGTAGAATTCAATGGAGGTGTCGAAGCCGCCGATCTTTTCCATGGCCGAACGGCGAACGATGAAATTGCCACCCTGGAGCATGCCGCCGACGCCGAGGACATACTTGTCGAGGACATACATGCAGTAGGTGGCGCCGTACCAGGTCCGGGTCAGCGCACGCTGGCGCATGGGCAGGTCGTCGTAGATGAAGGGTCCGCTGAGGGCGACCATCCGCTCATCCTTGCCGAATTCGGTCAGGACCGTATCGATCCAGCCGGGGGTCAGCGCGCAATCGGCGTCGACATTGGCGATCAGTTCGCCATCGGTCGCGACGTAGCCGGCCTGGCGCGCCTTCACCAGCCCCTTCACCGGCTCGTCGACCACCCTGACGCCGGGAAAGGCGCGGGCGATCTCGGCGGTGCGATCGGTGCTGGCGTTGTTCACGACGACAACGTCGCTGTCATAGTCGCCCCTGGCAAGTTCACGCAGGATCGACTCGAGGCAGCGGCCGATCAGCGCTTCCTCGTTATAGGCGGGGACGACAAATGCGATTTTCATGCGGCTGCTCGCGCTTTCCGATTGGGAAAAAAGAAACGGCGAATCGTTAGCCGCGCGAGCCTATCCGGCGCAGATCGCAGGTTTGTGACTGTTATTGCAGACGATTCCGGGCCGGCATCCGCCCGGTCCCTTGCGGTCGCGGAGCAACCGGCGCGGGCCGCTATTCGAGGGTCTTCAGATAGGCGAGGACGTCCTCGATCTGGTCGGGCTCGAGCTGGAATTGCGGCATCGACGGATGCCCGGTGACGATGCCCTCGGCAAGCGCCTCCTGGAGATCGTCGACGGGATAAAATTCGTGAAGGGTGCGGAACGGCGGCGCGATGGCCAGCGGGCTTTCGCCGAATTTTCCGACCGCATGGCACAGGGCGCAGTTGGTCGAGACGAAGGTGAAACCGCGCTGCTCGTCCGGATCGAGAGCCGATGCCGCCCCCGCTCCGAGGATCAGGGCCACCGCCGCCATGGTCAACCGAATCATATGCGCCTCCGCTGCTATCCAGTGTCGATCCAAGCAGCCATCGTCTCCCGGGGCGTTGATCTGGCGCAAGGCCCCGACGTGGCGCGGGTGGCGCCAGTCCTGTAGGAATGGCGCGCAAACGACGCGTCGTCCGGGGGGACTCCATGAAGATCGTCGACCTGAAATGCGCCCTGATCGGCCTCAACCCGATCGTGCGGATCGTCACCGACGAAGGGATCAGCGGCTATGGCGCGGTCGAGACGTGGAAGCCGTATATCACCCCGTATGTGCTGGCGCTGCGCGACGCGCTTATCGGCAGCGACCCGACCGTGGTCGAACGCTGCATGCTGCGGATCCGGCCGCGCGGCGCCTTCAAGCCCTATGGCGCGGCGGTGAGCGCGATCGAGCATGCGCTGTGGGACGTTGCCGGCAAGGCAGCGGGGCTGCCGGTCCACAAGCTGCTCGGCGGCAAGGTCCGCGACCGGGTCCGCGTCTATAACGGCGCGGTCCGATTTCCGCTCAAGGGGCAGGAGCCGGAGCACTACGCCGAGAATATGGAACAGATGAAGGCGGCCAGCGAAGGCTTCACCATCATCAAGCAGGGCGTCGCCTTCCATAGCGAGCAGAAGCGGGTGCCGGGATTCTCCTATGGCGATATCTCGCCGGTCCACGAGCATGGCGGCCCCACCGACCGGGCGCTGCTGACCGAGCGTGGCCTCAACCACGTCATCGCCTGTGTCGAAGCGATGAAGGACGTGGTGGGCGACGAGATCGGCCTCGCCCTCGACTGCGGGCCGGGCTGGACGGTGCCCGACGCGATCCGCTTCGCCCGGGCGGTCGAGCCGCTCAACCTGATGTGGCTGGAAGACCTGATCACCGGCGACTACACGGCCTTCGTCAACGCCGACCTTTATCGCGAGGTCACCCGCGCGACCTCGACGCCGATCCATACCGGCGAGCAGATCTATCTGCGGCAGAATTTCAAGCAACTGATCGAGAGCCACGCGGTCAACATCGTCGGTCCCGACCCTTGCGATGTCGGCGGTATCGCCGAGCTCAAATGGATCGCCGAATATGCCGACCTGCACGGCATCCTGATGGCACCGCACGGCACCGCCAACGGCGTGCTGGGGCTGGCCGCGCTCGTCCAGGTCTCGGCGACGCTGCCGCAGAACTTCATCGCCTTCGAGTATCCGGTCGGCGATCCGGCATGGTGGTACGACATCGTCGAGGGCCTGCCCGATCCGCTCGTCACCGACGGGATGATCGAGGTCTGGGACCGGCCGGGGATGGGCATCGACCTGATCCCCGAAGCGGCGAAACGCTACCTGCGCGAGGAAGACGCCGCCTTCTTCGACTGAGCCACCAAGGGCTTGTCAGTCTCGTTGGGCACCGTCGGAGGGGCCGGCAGGTCGTTGGCAATGCCCCTCGCCCCGGCGATGACCGCAGCCCGGATTGCCTCGCCATGGGCGGCCGGCCCGCCTTGCAGGAAGGGAACGCTGAGCGCGGCAATCACCTTGCCTGCCCGGTCGCGAATCGGCGCCGCATAGGCGCCGACGTTCGGCGCATACTCACCGCGATCCTCCGCCCAGCCACGCCGCCTGATCCGGGCGAGCTCGCCAAGGAGGCGCTTGCGGTCGACCAGCGTACGCTCGGTGTAGCGAAACAGGTTGTCGCCGACCCGCCGCGTCAACTCCTGCTTCGGCAGGTGTGCGACGAGCAACTTGCTGGCGGCGCCGGCATGCAGCGGCTGGCGCTGGCCGGGGGCGACCGTCAACGCATATTCGCGCGTTCCCTGCATGGCAGCGACGACCAGGACGCCATCGTCGTCGAGCACCGAGATCTTGCTGCCCTCGCCGGTCCTGGCGGCGATCCGTTCGAGATGCGGGACGGACAAGGCGGCGAGATCATAGTCCTGCGCGTCGGCAAGGGTCTGCGACGCGAGCGCCAGCAGGCGGGGGCCGAGCCGGTAGATGCCGTCGGCGTTGCGGCGCACGATGTTGTGGAGCTGGAGGGTATTGAGGATCCGGTAGACCGTGGTGCGAGGCAGGCCGAGCCGATCGACGATATCCCGGATGCTGGCGCCGCCGGTGCGCTTTTCCAGAATCGACAGAACCTCCATCATCCTGTCGATGACAGGGATGCGGTGCCGGCTGGTGATCTCGGGCGTCGTCATCGAGGGGCGGTGCTCCGCGCCGTTGCGATACAAGCCTCCTAGTATCGTCCAGAATCGACCATGTTAAGTTCACATTTGAAAAAGACATGGCCGGAAGTCCGGCCGTGGGCGCCGGTCGCCGGCCACGGCGGGAGCCGTCCGAAACAGATGGCCAGCGAGCACGCGGCAACCGCCCCGCGGCACCCGGCGACAGAGCAAGCGCCGACCCGGCGGCCGTCATACTTGCCTACCCCGCGCAAATGGGCATTATCCCCTTCCTACCCACGGTTCTGGCGGTATTCGCCTCGATTGACGGGGGCGGAAGGTGTATACATCCGGCAGGTCTCCTTCCGTGGGGCCAGCAAGGATCGATTTGGAGCGAACGGAGCGCCGACGCGCCCGTAAGGAGTGAAAACCAATGGCCGAAGTCTCGGTACGCGACGTTCACAAAGCCTTCGGCACGGTCGAGGTCATCCACGGCGTCAGCGTCGATATCGCGGACGGTGAATTCGTCGTGCTGGTCGGCCCGTCGGGCTGCGGAAAGTCGACGCTGCTGCGGATGATCGCCGGCCTCGAGGAAATCACCGGCGGCGAGATCGGCATCGGCGGCCGGGTGGTCAACGACCTCCGCCCCAAGGATCGCGACATCGCAATGGTGTTCCAGAATTATGCGCTCTACCCGCATATGACGGTCGCCAAGAACATGGGCTTCTCGCTCAAGCTGCGCCGCGAGAGCAAGCAGGTGATCGACGAGAAGGTGCAGCGCGCCGCGTCGATCCTTGGCCTCGAGGACCTGCTCGAGCGCCTGCCAAAGCAGCTTTCCGGTGGCCAGCGCCAGCGCGTGGCGATGGGCCGGGCGATCGTCCGCGACCCGCAGGTCTTCCTGTTCGACGAGCCGCTGTCCAACCTCGACGCCAAGCTGCGCGTGCAGATGCGCACCGAGATCAAGGAACTGCACCAGCGGCTGAAGACAACGACCATCTACGTCACCCATGACCAGATCGAAGCCATGACCATGGCCGACAAGATCGTCGTGCTGCGCGATGGCGTGGTCGAGCAGATCGGCTCGCCGCTCGAACTCTACGACACCCCGGCCAACCTGTTCGTCGCCAGCTTCATCGGCTCGCCGTCGATGAACATCATCGAAGGCCAGATCCGCGCCGACGCCAACGGATCGACCTTCGTCACCGACGATGGCGACGAGTTGCCCTCGCCCGCCCTGCCCGCTTCGTCCAGCGGACGGCCGACTTCCTTCGGCGTGCGGCCCGAGCACCTGGTGCTCGCCGACAAGGGCTTCCCGGCCAGGGTCACCGTGGTGGAACCGACCGGCTCCGAGACGCAGGTCTACATGAAGCTCGGCGGCCACGACCTGGTCGGCGTCTTCCGCGAGCGGATCCGGGTCCAGCCCGGCGAGACGCTCCACCTCACCGCCGACCCGGCGCTGATCCACCTCTTCGACCGGGAGACCGGCGCCCGCCTGGTTCAGTAGCGGCGGGCGGTCCCCCGCCTGTGGTGCAGTCGTTCTGTCGTGCGTCCTTCGAGGCCCGGCTACGCCGGGCACCTCAGGATGGCGGGGGCAGCTTGCTGCGCGGGCATGGGCTGCACGGCCCTGATGGGCGATCTGGATTCCGCACAACCAAGGCCATCCTGAGGTGCTCCGCGTAAGCGGAGCCTCGAAGGACGCAATCCCCTCAGTTGGCCGGAACCCGGCTCAATCCGATGGCAGCAGTCGGTGGCGGATGAACTTGGGATCGAGGTAGTCCTTGATGCCGATCGATCCGCCCTCGCGGCCGTAGCCGGACTCCTTGATGCCGCCGAAGGGCGTTTCGGCGCCGGCGAGCAGCATCTCGTTGATGCCGACCATGCCTGACTCCAGACGCTCGGCGGTGCGCTGGGCGCGATCGGCGTCGTTGGAGAAGACGTAGGCGGCAAGCCCGAAGGGCAGCGCGTTGGCGCGCTCGATCACCTCGTCCTCGTCCTTGAAGGTGGTCAGCGGGGCGATCGGCGCGAAGGGCTCCTCGACCATGATGCGGGCATCGTCCGGCACGTCGGCGATGACGGTGGGCTCGATGAAATGTCCCTTGTTGAGATGCGCCGGCCGGCGACCGCCATGAAGCAGGCGCCCGCCCTTGTCGATGGCGTCCTGCGCCATCTCCAGCGCCGCATCGACGGCGCTGCCGCGGATCATCGGGCCCATGGTGACGCCATCCTTGCGGCCGTCGCCGACGACCAGCGAGCGGGCGAAATCGACGAAGGCATCCTCGAAGGGCTGCTTGAGGCTCTCATGGACGTAGAAACGGGTCGGCGAGATGCAGACCTGGGCCGAATTGCGGAACTTGGCCATTGCCGACGCCTTCGCGCTGGCGACCGGGTCGGCATCGCGGTGGATGACGACCGGCGCATGGCCGCCGAGCTCCATCGATGCGCGCTTGATGCCTTCGGCGCACTGGGCCAGCACCTTCTTGCCGACGGCGACAGAACCGGTCAGCGACACCTTGCGGATGACCGGCGAGGCGATCAGTTCGGCGGCGAGCTTCGAGGACGGGCCGGTGATGACGGTGACGGCGCCCGGCGGGATGCCGGCATCGACCAGCGCCTCGACGATCTTGAAGCAGGATCCCGGCGCCTCGGACGCCGGACGGGCGACGATCGAACAGCCGGCGGCGAGCGCGGCGGCGATCTTGCGCGACGGCAGCAGGGCCGGGAAATTCCACGCCGACAGCGACAGACAGACGCCGACCGGCTGGTAGATCACCGAGAGGCGCTGCTCGGGGACGCGGGCCGGGATGATCTGGCCATAGACCCGCTTGGCTTCCTCGGCGAACCATTCGAACTGATCGGCGGTGCCGAGGGTTTCGCCACGCGCTTCCGCCATCGGCTTGCCGGTCTCGGCGCACATCACCGCGGCGATGTCCTCGACCCGCTCGCGGATCAGGTCGGCGGCGCGGCGCATGATCTTCGCCCGGTCCCAGGCGGCCATCGCCTTCCAGGTCGCGAAGCCGCGCGCGGCACTCGCGAGGACATCGGCGACATCGGCGGAGTCGCCCAGCGGCACCTCACCGATCTTCTCCTCGGTGGCTGGCGAATGGACCGCCATGGTCTTGCCCGAGCGGGCGGGCCGCCACTCGTTGTCGATGAGGATGCCGAATTTCTCGAACATGGCGGTTCCTTCCCCTTAAGCGATTATTCTTGGCCTCCGGAGGTAGCCCGACCAGCCCGTCGCCGCAAGCGCCTCAGGCGCCGCCGCGGTTCAGCGCATCGATCAGGGCGTCGCCGCTCCGCTCGATCGGGCCGGCATTGTTCAGGACCAGGACGTCATCGCCTTCGACCGTGTAGATGCCGCGCCGTTCGAGCCGGAACTGGATGCGCTCCGGCGACTCGCGACCGCGGCGGGCGAGACGATCCGCCAGCACCTCGACCGGGGCCGTGACCGAGGCGACCAGCACCGGCGGAAAGCGACGGCGCGCCTCGTCGATGACCGAGCGCGAGACATTGACGACGACCGAGCGCCCGGCGGCGAGATCGTCGGCGATCGACGCCGGGATGCCGTAGCCAAGGCCGTGGGCCCGCCAGTGGAGGGCGAAGGCGCCTTCCGAGACCATGCGATGGAAGTCGTCCTCCGACACCGTGGCGTGATCCTCGGTCTCGCCCGATTCCTCGCGGGTGATGACGCGTCGGGGGAAGACGACGCGGCCGGACGCGGCAAGACGGTCGCGGCAATAGCCGATCACCGAATCCTTGCCGGCGCCGCTTGGCCCGACGACGAGAACCAGCAGTCCGTTGCGAGGCGGGGCCGCGTTCGGCTCAGGCGACACGGCGACCCTGCCGCCAGACGGCGCGGACCACGGGATGATCGCCATCGACACGGACCTGGACGAGATCGGCCCGCCGGCCCGCCTCGATCGCGCCGCGATCGGTGAAGCCGGCCGCCTCGGCCGGATTGCGGGAGACCAGCGCCACCGCCGCCGGCAGCGTGACGTCGTCGACCGTCTCGGCCATGACGAAGATCGAATGAAGCAGGCTGAAGGGGAAATAGTCGGACGACAGCACGTCGAGCATCCCGGCCCTGGCGAGATCGCCAGCGGCGATGTTGCCGGAATGGGAGCCGCCGCGGACGATGTTGGGGGCGCCCATCAGCACCTTGAGGCCGGCCGCGCGGGAGGCAGCCGCGGCTTCCATGGTGGTCGGGAATTCGGCCAGCGCGACGCCATAGTCGGCCGCCTCGGCGACATGGGCCTCGGTGGCGTCGTCGTGGCTGGCAAGCACGATGCCTTTCTCCCGGCACATCCCGGCGATCGCCTTGCGGTGGACGTCGGAGAGATCACCGGCGCGGGCCTGGCGGCTGGCGACGAAGCGCTCGAACTCGGAGTCCGACATGCCGGTCTTGCCCTGGTAGTAGGTGCGGTAGGTGTCCATGCTGGTGAACTGGCGCTGGCCGGGGGTGTGGTCCATCAGCGAGGCGAGCCGGACCAGCGGCTCGTCGGCGAACATGGCGAAGCCTTCCAGCACGTCCGGGGCGCAGACCTCGCAGCGCAGGTGGATGTAGTGGTCGGCGCGCAGGCTGCCGCGCTCCTGGCCGGAGGCGATGGCATCGCCGAGGATCTTCATGTCCTCGGCCGTCAGTTGCGAATCCTCGTCCATGCCGATGCGCAGCGCGTCGAGCACCGTGGTGATGCCGGAGGAGGCGATCTGGGCATCATGGGCATGGGCGGCGGCCGACGGGTTCCACCGCACCTTGGGGCGCGGCGCGTAATGGCCCTCGATATGGTCGGTATGCAGTTCGACGAGGCCCGGCAGCAGCCAATCGCCTTCGAGATCGATGCCTGCGACGCCGATTCCGGCATCGGCGATTTCCGCGATCATGCCGTCGCGGACGACGACGTCGCCGTCGTGGATCGTTTCGGGCAGAACCACCCGGCCATTCCTAAAGATCGTCTCGGTCATACCTGTTCCACGCTATGCGCCAGCGGCGGGAGGGCCTGCTGGCAATCGACAACAAAATCGGACGGCGGCGACGGCTCGCGAAACAGCGACAGGGCGTCGATGGCAAGCGGCTGGTCGATAAAGGAGGCGAAGCGCTGGCGCAACACCGTGGCCATGGCGGCGCGTCGCTCGGGCGGGACGCGGCCGGTCAGGGTCATGTGAAACTGGAAGTCGCTGAAGACGTAGGGATAGCCCCAGTCGGCGAGATTGGCGCGCTGGCTTTCGCTCAGCGCGTCCGGCCGGCGGCGGGCGATCTCCGCCTCGGAGGCCGGCGCGCGGAAGGGCTCGAAGGCGCGGACGACATCGGCGGCCAGCGCGTCGACCTCGCCGGTCTCGCCGCCGATGGTCAGGGCGAAGAAGGAGCCGAGGGCGGTGAGTTCCAGAGCCGGAATGCGAATCGCCGGCCGTCCGGCGCAGAACCCGGCGAGCGCCTCGCGGACGTCGTCGGCCATATGGCCTTCGGCGATGCGGAAGGGCGGCTTGAGGGTGGCGTGAAAGCCGTAGCGGCGCGGGTCGGCGGTCAGCGCGTCGATTTCCGCCGTTTCGAAGCCGGCTACAGGCGCGCGCTCACGCGATTCGCCGGTAAAGGCGTCGCGGCCCAGCCAGTCGGCGGCAGCGATGGAGAGCGGATGATCCCGGGGGGGCGTGAAGAAGACGGCAAGGCGCATGGCAGCCTCTTATCATGAGACTGCGAAGATGTGACGACAGTCGCCTTGTCGCAAGGACGGCCCGGCCAACCGGGCGCGCCAGCAACCCGGATGGCCGGACCGGGCTCCGGTCAGGCGCCGAAGCGCGGCTCCGGAATGCCCTTGATGCCCAGATCGTGGATGGCGAAGAGGCTGCCGCGCTGCACGCCGTCGTCGGGGAAGCGCGGCAGCGGCGGCTTGGCCATCGAGGTGACGTAGAGGATGTCGAGATTCGGGCCGCCGAAGTTGACGCTGGTCACCTTCTTCACCGGCATGTCGATGACCCGGTCGACCGTGCCGTCCGGCGCGTAGCGGTAGAGCTTGGCGACGTAGACGCCGGCGCTCCACACATACCCCTCGCTGTCCACGGTCGCGCCATCGGCGGCGCCGCCTTGTGACGTGTCGACCTTGGTGAAGGTCCGGCGGTTCGACACCGTGCCGGTGTCGAGGTCGTAGTCATAGGCCCAGATCTCGCCGGACCATGAGTCGGCGAAATAGAAGATCTTGCCGTCAGGGCTCCAGCATGGGCCGTTGGAGACGATGATGCCGTCGTCGATCTTGTGGACCGACATGTCCGGGTCGAGGCGGTAGAGCGCCCCGTTCGGTCCGGACTCCTGGGTGTCCATCGAGCCGGCGATGAAGCGGCCGCGCTTGTCGACCTTGCCGTCGTTGAGACGGTTGGCGTCCTTGCCGGCCTCGGGATCGTGGATCAGTTCGACATCACCGGTCTTGAAGTCGAGGGTGTGGAAACCGTTTTCGAGGGAGCAGATGGCGCCGTTGCCGTCCTTGCGGATGGCGATCGAGCCGATCTTGCCGGGCACGTCCCAGGCGCGGACCTCGCGGCCGTCATGGGTGCAGCGGAAAACCCGGCCGTCGAAGGAATCGATCCAGTAGAAGCGCTGCTGCTCCACATCCCACAGGGGGCCCTCGCCCAGGGTCGTCTTGACGTCGACCAGAACCTCGATCCGCATTGTCGTTTCTCCCTCCGGAAATCTTTTCGGTGTGTTCAGCCGGCGAAGCGCGGCTCGGGCAGGCCGCGCACGCCCAGCCCGTGGATGGCGAAGAGGCAGCCCGCCTCGCGCTCGCGGTGATACTCATTGCCCATCGGCCGGGCCATCGACGTGACATAGACGATGTCGAGATCGGGGCCGCCGAAGATCATGCTGGTGGTCGACTGCACCGGCAGGCCGACGATGCGATCGACAACGCCCTCGGGATCGAAGCGGATAAGCCGGCCGGAATAGACCTCGACGCTCCAGACATAGCCTTCCGCGTCGACGGTGGCGCCATCGGGATAGCCGCGCAGCTTGTCGAAAGTGGTGAAGATGCGCCGCGAGCGGACGTCGCCGGTGTCGGTGTCGTAGTCATAGGCGTAGATGACGTTGCGCGACGTGTCGGCGAAATAGAAGGTCTTGCCGTCGGGGCTCCAGCAGGGACCGTTGGAGCAGATGATGTCGGTGTCGAGGGTGTGCAGCGACAGGTCGGGGTCGAGGCGGAAGAGCTTGCCGACGCCGTCGCGCTCCTCGTAGTCCATCGAGCCGGCGACGAAGCGGCCCTGTCGGTCGACCTTGCCGTCGTTGAGGCGCGGGCGGAGTTCGCCGGGCTGGGTCTCGTTGATCCGGGTCACTTCGCCCGAGGCGAAATCGAGGAAATGGAAGCCGCTGCGCAGCGACACGACAGCGCCGCCCTCTTTTCGCAACGCCATCGAGCCGATCGGCTCCGGCACACTCCAGTGCTTCACGTCGCGGCCTTGGGCATCGCAGGAGTGGACGGCGGGACCGTAGGAGTCGATCCAGTAGAGCCGCTGCTCCTCGACATCCCAGAGCGGACCTTCGCCAAGACGGTCCTTGTCCTCGATCAGGACTTCGATCTTCAGCATAAGTGCCTCCCCCTAGAACGCGACCTTGTCGCCGCCCTTGAGGCTCAGGATGGCGCGGGCTTCGTCGGGGGTGGCGACCTGCATGCCGAGGCCTTCGATCAGCTTGCGGGCGAGCTTGACCTGATCGGCGTTCGACGTGGCGAGCTTGCCCTTGCCGGCCCACAGGCTGTCCTCGAGGCCGACGCGGATGTTGCCGCCAAGCGCCGCGGCCTGGGCGGCGACGCGCAGTTGCGCGGCGCCGGCGCCGAGCACCGACCAGCGGTACTGGTCGCCGAACAACCGGTCGGCGGTCCGCTTCATGTGGGCAACGTCTTCCGGGTGGCTTCCGATGCCGCCGAGCAGGCCGAAGACCGACTGGACGAAGAAGGGCGGCTTGACCAGGCCGCGCTCGGCGAAGTGGTTCAGGTTGTAGAGATGGGAGATGTCGTAGCACTCGAATTCGAAGCGCGTATCGTTGTCGTAGCAGGTCTCGAGGATGTACTGGATATCCTTGAAACTGTTACGGAAAACGAGATCGCGCGTCGCTTCGAGATGGGTCTTCTCCCAGTCGAACTTGAACTCCTTGTACTTGTCGAGGAGGTGGTAGAGGCCGAAGTTCATCGAGCCCATGTTGAGCGAAGCGACTTCCGGCTTGAACTGCGCGGCGGGCAGGACCCGCTCCTCGACCCGCATGTAAGGGCTGCCGCCGGTGGTGATGTTGATCGCCGCGTTGGTGCCCTGCTTGATGCGCGGCAGAAACTTGGCGAAGGCCTCCGGCGTCTGGTCGGGCTGGCCGGTCTCGGGGTTGCGGGCGTGGAGGTGGAGGATCGCGGCGCCCGCCTCGGCCGCGGCGATCGCCTCATGGGTGATCTGGTCCGGGGTAATCGGCAGATGCGGCGACATCGTCGGCGTATGAATCGCACCCGTCACGGCGCATGTGATGATGACCTTGCCATCGACTGCCATTCTTCTGCTCCTGGTTACTCGACTATGTCTTTTGCGGCGCGGCGCTTGTGGGCGGCGAGCGCCATCAGCCGCCGGTCGCGCCATGCCTGGTGCCTCACCAGGTCGGACTCGGGCAGCTTCTCGCGACGGTCGCGCTCGATGACGTCCATCACCGGGCCGGCCCAGTCGACGCGGCGCTGCATCTGCTTGAAGAGGTTCTCGTAGAGCCCCTGATACTTGATCGCGTAATCGCGGACGCCGCCCGGCGCGTTGAGGTCGATGGTCTCGAACGGTCCCATGAAGGACCAGCGCAAGGCCAGCCCGTCGCGGATGCCGATATCGACATCTTCTATGGACGCATAGCCATCGGCGACGAGGCGGAACGCCTCCTCGAGCAGCGCGCCCTGCATGCGATTCATGATGAAGCCGTCGAGTTCGCGCTTCATCATGATCGGCGACTGGCCGCAGGCGACCAGAAGCGTGCGGACCCGCTCCAGCACCTCCGGCGACGTCCAGGGCGCCGGCACCACCTCGGCGGCGGGAATGAGGTAGGGCGGATTGATCGGGTGGATGACGAGGCAGCGGCTGCAGCCGGCGAGTTCCTCAGTGAATGCGGACGGCAGGATGGCGGAAGACGACGAGGCGATGACCGCGTCGGCCGGCGTGGCGGCATCGAGCCGGGCGAAGATGTCCTTCTTCATCTCCAGCCGTTCGGGCGTGTTCTCCTGGACGTGGGAGACGCCGTCGAGCGCCGCGTCGAAATCGTCCTCGACCCGGATCGCGGCGATCATCGCCTCGGGGTCGCGGCCCATCAGGAGGTCGTTGGTCTTCAGGTCCGGCAGGACGCCGCGGATGAAGTCGATGGCGCGATGCGGGGCCTGCTTGTCGTTGTCCCACAGCGCGATGTCATGGCCGGCGCGGGCGAAGGTGATCGCCCATGCCCGGCCGATGAAACCGGAGCCGATGATCGCAATTTTCGCCATCTACAGGGCCTCCACATTGGCATCGACGCCGAGCGACTGGCCGGAAACGTTGGCGCCGGCATTCGACAGCAGGAAGGCGATCATCGCCCCGACGTCGTCGGGGCTGACCATGCGCCGCAGCGAGACATTCGACAGGTATTGCGTTTCCATCTCCTCGTAGGAAACGCCGACCTGCGCGGCGCGGTCGCGGATGACGCCGGTCATTCGCGGCCCTTCCACGATTCCGGGCAGGATGGCGTTTACCCGGATGTTGTCGGGGCCGAGTTCCTTGGCGAGGCTCTGGGTGAAGCCGATGACGCCCCATTTGGCCGATGAGTAAGGCGTGCGGAACGCATAGCCGTAGCGACCGGCGGCCGAGGACATGTTGACCACCGAACCGCCGCCGGCGCTCTTCAGCATCGGCACGGCGCGGCGGGCGCAGAGGAACTGGCCGGTCAGGCAGACGTCGATGGTGCGCCGCCAGTCGGCCGGATCGATGGCATCGACGCCACCGGTCGGGCCGGCGATGCCGGCATTGTTGATCAGCGCGTCGAGCCCTCCGAGCTTTTCGGCCGCGGCGTCGAACATCCGGTCGACGTCGCCCTCGTCCGAGACATCGGCCTTGATCCGGCCGGCGTCTGGAAACTCCTCGCCAAAGGCAGCCAGCGCGTCGTCGGCGACGTCGCAAATGAAAAGGCTTGCGCCGTGGGCCGCCAGCCGCCTGGCGATCGCCAGACCAATGCCGCCGGCACCCGCGGTGATCAGGACGCGCTGGCCGGCGATCCCCGCCGCCAGATCGTTGCTTGCCGCCTGTTCAGCCATGTCTTCCCATCCTCATGTCAACTCAACTCACGCCGGTCGCGAAGCGCGATCACCGCTCCGAGAACGACGACGCCATAGATGATCGCCCGCGTGGCGTAGGGCAGCGTCGTGCCGGCCAGCAAGGTTTGCAGGGCGGTCAACAGCAGGACGCCACCGAGCATGCCGAGATAGTGGCCGCGACCGCCGGTAATCAGCGCGCCACCGACAACCACGACGGCGATCGATGGCAGGAGGTAATCGTCGCCCATGCCGAGGCTGGCCTGGCCCGAGAAGCCGGTGAGCAGGATGCCGACCAACGCGGCACAGACGGCCGACAGGACGTAGACGCCGACCAGCGTGCGGCCGACCGCGATGCCCGACAACTGCGCGACGCGGAGGCCGTTGCCGATGCCATAGACCCGCCGGCCGAAGGAGGTGCGCGACAGGAAGATCACCGAGAAGATGACGAAGAGGACCATGAAATAGACGACCGGCGTGATGCCTAGGACCTTGGCGGTCATGAACCAGCGCAGCAGCGGCGAAGAGAAGCCGGCCGGCGTGCCGCCGGAATAGATCAACGCCGCGCCCTGCAGCATGCCATTGGTGGCCAGCGTCACGACGATCGGCGACAGGCCGAGCCAGACGATGCCGAGGCCATTGACCAGGCCGATCCCGACAGCGACGAGCAGCACGACGGGCAGCGCATAGACCAGCGCCGCATCCGAGCCCTGGACCATGCCGGCGAGCAGGATGCCGCAGAAGCCGATGGTCCATGGCACCGAAAGGTCGAGGCCGCCGGTGAGGATGACGGTCCCCTGCCCCAGCGCCAGGATGGCAAGGAAGCTCGACAGGACAACGATCGAGTTCCAGTAGGTCCAGTTGAGGATGGCGTTGCCGAGCCAGACCTGGGTGACGATGATGACCAGCACCAGCGCGGCATAAGCCGGCAGCGCAAAGCGCAGCGTCTCGCCGTGGCGGCTCCAGAGCGACGGCATCGCCTGGGTTCGCGACTCGGGCCGCGCGACATCGGTCATCGCCAGCCGCCGGTCGCCACCGCCGATCTGCGACGGAAGCGTCCCGGCCCGCCAGGCGCCGAAGCGGGTCCAAGCGCCGCGGATCTGGTGGGCCAGGGTGGAACCCCGGGAGATCGAGCCGGCGAGAACCGCAAGCAGCAGGATCAGACCTTCGGCGATCGTCGAGTAATAGGCCGAGACGTTGAGCACCAGCAGGATATTGACGACGATCATCAGGATATAGGCGCCGAAGATCGAGCCGATCGGACCGCCACGACCACCGCCGAGGCGGGTGCCGCCGACCACGACCGCGGCGAAGATCGACAGGAGCAGCGGGTTGCCGACCAGCGGATCGCCCGAGCCGGTCTGGGCGCTGATGAAGACGCCGCCGAGGCCGTAGAAGCCGCCAGCGACGACATAGACGGCGAAGCGGGTCCAGTCGACGCGCAGGCCGGCGGCCGCCGCCGCATTCGGATCGCTGCCGACGGCATAAAGGGCGGTGCCGAAACGGGTTCGCTTCAGCCACATCCAGAACAGGCCGACGGCGAAGAGCAGCGCAATCGGCATCGGGATCCAGCCGGGCACCAGGTCGCCGAGATAGAAGCCGCCAAGCGACGGCGAGACGAAGCCGCCGGGCTTGTCGAGGATGAGCAGCGTGATGCCCTGGATGATGAACATCGTCGACAACGTGACGACGATCGGCTGGAGGCGGACGAAGGCGATGAAGAAGCCGTTGAAAGCGCCTACCAGCATCCCGACGCCGATGCCGACGGCGGTCCACAACACGATGGACGCCTCGAAATCGGTCGGGTCCATGGTGGTGGCCAGCACGACATTGACCAGCGAAAGCACCGCGCCCGCCGACAGGTCGAAGCCGCCGGAGAGGATGACGATGGTCTGGCCGACGGCGGCCAGCGCCAGGGTCGCGCCGCCGCTCGACAGGAAGCTGATGTCGAAATAGCTGAGCGGGCCGGCGCTGATCAGGTCGACGACCAGCAGCAGGGCGGCGAAGACGACGATGGCGGTCGCCAGCCCGCGGAAGCGATCGAGGCGCAGGTCGAGGCCGCGCCGCCTGGCGGCCGGTTCGGGTGTATGAGTCGCCGGGGTGCTCATGCCACCGCTTCCGTCGCCGCGGTGTCGGCGCCGAGCGCCGCCCGCATGATGTTGTGCTCGGACTGTTCGTCGCCCTCGAGTTCGGCGACGACCTCGCCGGCATAGAGGACCATTACCCGGTCGCAGAGGTGGACGAGTTCGGGAATCTCGGTCGAGTGGAAAAGGACGCTGCCGCCGAGTTCGGCGAAGGCGCGCATCAGGACATAGAGCTCGTGCTTGGTGCCGACGTCGATGCCTCGGGTCGGGTCGAAGAGCAGGAGGATGCGGCTCTCGGCGAAGAGCCACTTGGCCAGCGCGATCTTCTGCTGGTTGCCGCCGGAGAAGGAGCCGACACGGGTCCACAGCGCACGATGATCGACCTCGACGCGATCGAAGACGCGCTCGACCGATTCCGTCTCGCGCGTCGTGTCGATGAGGCCGCCACGGGCGTAGCGCTGGATGACGGGAAGCGAGGCGTTATGCAGGCCGGTCAGCTTGAGGAACAGCGCCTCGGTCTTGCGGTCTTCCGGCAGCAGGCCGATGGCGATGTTCGGGCGGATGGCGTCACGCGGCGAGGCGATGGTCACCGGCCGGCCGTCGACCCGAAGGCCGCCCTGGGCGATCTCGGTCATGCCGAAGGAGGCGAGGAAGAGATCGAGCTGGCCCATGCCCTGCAGCCCGGCAATGCCGAGGATTTCGCCCTTGTGGAGCGCGAAGCTGGCATTGCGCAGCTTGGCGCCGGCGGCGAGGTTATCGACGGCGAAGACCTCCTCCGCCTCGCTCGGGCGCTTCTCCGGACGGGCCGGGAAGGTCTGGGCGATGGAGCGGCCGATGATCATCTCGATGATCTCGGCGTCGGTGAAATCGGCAACGGTGCCGGTCGAGATGTGGCGGCCGTTCCTGAGAATCGTCAGGTGATCGCAGAAGGCCCGGACCTCGCGCATGCGGTGCGAAATGAAGACGACGGTGACGCCATCGGCCTTGAGGCCGGCGATGACCTCGCCAAGCCAGTCGACATCGCGGCCGGCGAGCGTCGAGGTCGGCTCGTCGAGAAGCAGGATGCGCGGCTTGCGATAGATGGCGCGGGCGATCTCGATCTTCTGCTGGACCGCAAGGTCAAGCGTGCCGACCTCGTCGCGGAGGTCGACCTGAAAACCCAGCTTGTCGAAATGGGCGCGGATCTCGGCATCGGCGGCGCGCCGACGGATCATCGCGGTCGGCCCGACCGGCGCATAGGGCAAGAGCATGTTGTCGAGGACGGTGAGGTCCCGGACGAGGGTCATTTCCTGGAAGGCGGTCTGGATGCCGAGCGCGTGGGCGCTGCGCGGCGAGCGGAGGCGGCATGGTTTGCCGAAGACCTCGAAGCGGCCGGTGTCGGGCTCGATCAGTCCGGAGAGCAGCTTGACGATGGTCGATTTGCCGGCGCCGTTTTCGCCGAGCAGCGCATGAACGGTCCCGGGCGCAATGGCGAAGCTGACATCGTCAACGGCGACAGTGGCGCCGAACGCCTTGCGCAATCCCTCGACCGCCACCGCCGGGGCGCCGGTAGGCTCCGTCATCGCCCCCTCCCTTCATCGGTCGCCGCGGCGACCGCCTGCAATGGCTGTGGTTTTCTTCGGAAAGGGCACGGGGCAGCCTGGCCGCTCGCCCCGCGCCTTGTTCAGGAAGCCCTAGAGCTCGGGCTGGCCGACGAGCGCGGCGTTGAAGCCGATCTCGGGAGTCGCCTCTGAGAAGATCGAAGCGAACCAGCCGGGATTGGCGACGATCGCCGGGCTGAAGGCGTTGCAGCCGGCCTTCATCTCATCCCAGGTGCCTTCCTTGCAGAGCTGGATCGTCTCGTTGGTGACGAGCGGCAGCGGCAGCACGGTCAGCTTCGGCACGTCCTTGCCTTCCAGCTTCTCGACCGCAAGCTTGAGGGCGAGACCACCGGAATAAGGCGGCGAGGCGTAGGAAATGCGCGGCGCACCGAGCGGTGCATAGGGTCCGGACGCACCCTCGACCTCGGTGCCGACAGGCAGCATCTGGATACGGCCGCCGTTGGCGCCTTCACCGGCACAGGGGATCAGCTCTTCGGGGGTCTTGCCCGCTTCGAGCTGCATGGCATTGGCCGTATAGCAACCGACCTGCATCCACAGACCGTCAATGTCGTCCCAGCTCTGGGTGGCGAGGATCTTGGAGAGTTCGGTCCGGGTGACCGCCTGGCTCCACATGCCAACCGCTTCGGCGACGATGTTGATGTCGGGATTCTCTGCGAAGACTTCCATCGCCGCCGCAGTCCGCTGCGTATCGACCGAAGTACCGGGAACGCCGGTCAGGACAACGATATTGCCCTTGCCGTCGAGCTTCTCGACCAGCCACTCGGCGGTGACCCGGCCGGCTTCTTCCTGGTCGATGTGGATGTTGTAGGCGCATTCCTCGGTGATCTCGGCGTCATAGGCAAAGATCAGCACGCCCTTGTCGCAGGCATTCTTGACGACCTGGTTCAGCGCGGTCGGCGAGATCGGAAAGACGACGATCGCGTCGGCGCCCTGCTGGACCATGGCATTGATCTGCTGGATCTGGCGCTGGGCGTTCGGACCGGCGACCTGGACCTGCAGGTCGACCTTATCGGCCATGCTCTTATGGGCCGCCATCGCCTTGACCATGTTGGCGGCCTCGGCCTGCCAGTCATTGCCGATGTAGCTCATGCTCAGGAAAATCTTGTACTTTTCCTGGGCCTGCGCCGCCATGCCGGTCAACGCCGCCCCCCCGAAGAGAAGGGCCGCCGCGGCTGCGGTGCCAATGATTCGTGATGCTCGTTTCATGCAGTTCCTCCCTGGTATTCCGGTCATGGGGGTTCATGAGCCGATCTATTTTCTTGTGATCATAGATCAAATGTCAAAGATCGTGCAAGATGGGATCGGGGCGTTTATAAGCGGCGCGCCGCAGCGGGCGATCGGGAGGCAGGTGGAGACGAAATGGGGACTGCGGCCGACAAACCGGGCATCCAGGTCGAGCCGTTGACGCGGGATACCCTGCAGCAGCGCGTCTACCATCAGGTCGCCGGCCTGATCCTCGATGGGGGGATTGCACCGGGACAACTCGTCACCATCCAGAGCCTGGCGGACTCCTTCGGCGTCAGCACGATGCCTGTGCGCGAGGCGATGAAGCGGCTCACCGCCGAGAAGGCGCTGACCGTAGTCTCCGGCCGATCGATGGGCATCCCGCCGCTCACCCTCGAGCGGCTGGATGACCTGAGAAAGGTGCGGCTGGAACTCGAGGGTGCGGCGGCCGCCTGGGCGGCAACGCGTTTCGACAAGGCGTCGCTCGCCGGGCTGGAAGTCGACCTCGACAGGATGGACCGGGCGATCGCGGCAAGCGACGCCAAGGCATTCCTCCAGGCCAACCGCTCGTTTCATTTCGGCGCCTACCGGGCGTCGAAGTCGCCGACGCTGGTCTCTCTGATCGAGATCGTCTGGCTGCAGATCAGCCCCTATTTCAACCTGCTGCGCGGCTCGGGCAACTATGTCGCGGCAAACGCCAACCACCGCAGCATGGCCGAGGCGCTGAAACGCGGCGATGCCGATGCCGCCCGCGCCGCGATCGCCGGCGACATCAACGGCGCCTACGAGGTGCTGGCGAAACTGCTCGACTGACCGACGCCTTTCGTCCGTTTGGTGACTGACGCCCTCTCCTGCGGCCGTTATCGTGGGGCGACGAGAATCACGATCGGGCGCTTCGCGGCCGCCGATTTTCCGCGATCCGCCGGACTCCTTCCGACATTCCAACCGGGAACCTTCGCCCGATGATGCAGGACGCCTTTATCGAGAAGCTCGAAACGACGCTGGCCGAGTTGAAGGCTGGCGGCCTTTTCAAGACCGAGCGGCTGATCGCCGGGCCGCAGGGCGGCCATGTCGATGTCGCGTTGAATGGCGAGAAACGCCCCTTCGTCAATCTCTGCGCCAACAACTATCTTGGCCTTGCCAACCATCCCGAGATCGTCGCGGCGGCCAAGGCTGCAATGGACGATTTCGGCTTCGGCATGGCCTCGGTGCGCTTCATCTGCGGGACGCAGACGCTGCATCGCGACCTTGAGCAACGAGTCGCCCAATACCTGCGGACGGACGACGCGATCCTCTTCGCCGCCTGCTTCGACGCCAATGGCGGGCTGTTCGAGCCGCTGCTCGGCGAGGACGACGCCATCGTCTCCGACGCGCTGAACCACGCCTCGATCATCGACGGCATCCGGCTGTGCAAGGCGAAGCGCTACCGCTTCGCCAACGGCGACATGGACGAACTGGACGACAGACTGAAGCAGGCGCGCAGCGACGGCGCGCGGACGATCCTGATCGCCACCGACGGCGTTTTCTCGATGGACGGCCATGTCGCGAAACTCGGCGCGATCTGCGATCTCGCCGAGCGCCACGGCGCGATGGTGATGATCGACGACTGCCATGCGACGGGCCACCTCGGCGACGGCGGCCGCGGCACACCGGCGCTGACCGGGGTCGAGGATCGCGTCGACATCATCTCCGGCACCTTCGGCAAGACGCTGGGCGGCGGCATCGGCGGCTTCATCGCCGCGCGCCAGCCGGTCATCGACCTCTATCGCCAGAAGGCGCGGCCCTATCTCTTCTCCAACAGCCTGCCGCCGCCGACCGTCGCCGGGGCGCTGAAGGCGATCGACATCGCCGAAAAGGCGGACGACCGCCGGGCCTTGCTGGCCAGCCACGCCAGCCGATTTCGCGCGGCGCTCACCGATGCCGGTTTCGACCTGATCGCCGGCGACACGCCGATCGTGCCGGTGATGGTCGGCGACGCGGAACGGGCGCAGCAGATGGCGAGCGCCCTCGGCGCGCGCGGCGTCTATGTCGCCGGCTTCTTCTATCCCGTCGTGCCGATGGGCAAGGCGCGGATCCGCACCCAGATGTCGGCGGCCCTGACCGACGCCGACATAACCTTCGCGGCCGACGCCTTCATCGACGCCGGCAAGCAACTCGGACTCATCTGAACGGACCGACCATGCGCGCACTCGTCAAGCAGAAAGCCGAACCGGGGCTCTGGCTCAGCGACGAACCGAAGCCGGAGATCGGGCCGAAGGACGTGCTGATCCGGGTCCGCCGTACCGGGGTCTGCGGCACCGACCTGCACATCTACAACTGGGACGACTGGGCGAGCAAAACGGTGCCCGTGCCGATGATCGTCGGCCACGAATATGCCGGCGAGGTCGTCGAGACCGGGGCGGCGGTGGATACGGTCAAGGTCGGCCAGCGGGTCTCCGGCGAGGGCCACGTGATCGGCATGCACAGCCGCGCCGCCCGGGCCGGGCGCTTCCACCTCGACCCCGAGACGCAAGGGGTCGGCGTCAATATTCCCGGCGCCTTCGCCGAATATGTCCGGATCCCGGCCTTCAACGTCGTCGCCCTGCCCGACGACATCGACGACGAGATCGGCGCGGTGCTCGATCCGCTCGGCAACGCGGTGCATACGGCGCTCTCCTTCGACATGGTCGGCGAGGACGTGCTGATCACCGGCGCCGGGCCAATCGGCATCATGAGCGCCGCCGTCGCCCGCCATGTCGGCGCCCGGCACATCGTCATCACCGACATCAACCCGACCCGGCTGAAACTCGCCGCCGAGGTGACCAGCGTCGTGCCGGTCAACACGGCGGAAGAGGACCTTCACGACGTGATGGCGAAGCTCGGCATGCGCGAGGGCTTCGACGTCGGGCTGGAGATGAGCGGCATCCCGGCCGCCCTCGACCAAATGCTCGACCACATGGTGGTCGGCGGGCGGATCGCCATCCTCGGCATCCCGTCCAAGCCAGCGCCGCTCGACCTCAACAAGATCATCTTCCGCCAGTTCACCGTCAAAGGCATCTACGGCCGCGAAATGTTCGAGACCTGGCACAAGATGCTGGCGATGCTGCAGAGCGGGCTCGACATCCGCAAGGTGATCACCCATCGGCTGCCGGCGGCGGAGTTCGAGACCGCCTTCCAGGTCATGCGCGCCGGCGAATGCGGCAAGGTGGTGCTGGAGTGGTAAGGCGTTCGAGGTGGCCGTCGTGTAGCCTTCGGGTCTCGTCCGGGGTGTCCTTCGGGGGTGCGTCCTTCGAGGCTCCGCTTTGCGGAGCACCTCAGGATGGCGGGGTCATTGTGCCGAGGACGCGAACGTCTGCACGTCGTGACCGAGGAACCACCCCGCCATCCTGAGGTGCCCGTCGTCAGACGGGCCTCGAAGGACGCACGACCTACTGCCCGCTCCTAGTATTCGTATTCGTAGTTCAGGCCGACCGAGCCCGACCCGTCGTCGCCGGCGGAGCCGCGCGCCTTGAGATTGCGGGTGATGTCGAGGTCGATGGTAACTCGGCCGGCGCCGCCGGTATCCTGCTCGACCCCGAGGCGGATGTTGTCGTTGATCCGCTTGCCGATGCCGACCGTCGTGCCGCCGGACTCGTTCTGGCGGACGTCGAGATCGTCGAGCCCGGTCATCTGGCGCACCCGGGTGAACAGGCCGTCGCCGCGGGCGAAGGCACCGGAGAACTGGCCGATCGCATCGACAAGTTGTGCCGCCTGGAAGGCGGTGAGACCGCTGACATTCCGGTCGAACAGGATCTGCGAGATGATCTCCTCCTCCGGCAATTGCGGGTTGGAGGTGAAGCTGATCACCGGGTCATCGGCCGGGCCGTCGACATTGACGATGGCCGTGACCTGCGAGGTGCGCGTCGAGGCCTCGAAGTCGAGAACCGGGACAAGATCGCCGGTGAAGGTCAGCCGGCCGCGGGTGAACTCGAAGCGCCGGCCAAGGACCTCGATACGGCCACGGGCCATTTCGAAGCCGCCGACGGTGACGGGATTGCCGATATCGCCGGTGACGGTGAGCGAGCCGCCGAGACTGGCATCGAGCCCGAAGCCGCGGACGATGATCGCCGTGCGGTTGGTGCTGGCGACCGTGATGTTCAGATTGAGGCCGCCGCTGGCCGAGCCGCCGCTGGAAGCGCTGGGCGCCGCCGGCCTGACCGGCGGGACAAAGCCGGGGGCGACATTGACATGCCGGACGTCGAGGGCCGCGCCGCCGCCGAAGCGGTCGGGCAGGAGGATGTCGGCGCGCGAGATATCGACGCGTCCGCCGACCGTGCCTGTGGTCATCAGCGGCCCGGTCAACGTCAGCGCGGCGGTGAAGGCGGCGTCGACCATCGTCCCGTCATTGTAGCGCCCGTTCTGCACGCCGATGGTCAGGTTGGCGGGAAGCCCGGCATCCGGGTTGATCGCGATCGATCCGCCGACGGTGATCTGGCCACCCTGGGCAAGCCGACCGGTGACGCCATTGATCGTCGCGGTCTGGCCGTTGAGGTTGATGCGGCCACCGATATCGGTGACGCCGAACCGCGTCTGGGAATCGATGATTGTGGCGTTCGACAGCGCAACAGTCCCCGATATCGACGTGGCGCTCGCCACCTTGAGATCGAGCGTGGCGGTGCCGCCGAGGTCGAGTTCGCGGTCGGTGAAGAGCCCGACGAGTTCGAGAGGCGCGGTGCCGGTCACGGTGATGTCCGGATCGCCGCCGGTGAACGGCACCCGGCCATTGGCCTGGAGCGTCGCCCCGGCGCCGGTCACCCGCGCGGCGATGGTGGTCGCGGCAGTGGTGGCTTCACCGCTGGCGGTAATGGCGAGGCCCGGCAGGCCGGCGGACTCGGTCTGCGCGACGGCGAAACCCGACAGTTCGGCCCGCCAGGCGATCGCCGGCGCCGCCGTGGTGCCGGTCACCCTGGCCGAGCCGGTGATGGTTCCCCGTGCGCCGAGGCCGGGCGAGAACTGGTTGGCGATCGCCGCCGAGACACCCTCGATGGTGACATCGAGGCCGAGAGCCGGCGTCACCGGGCCGGCGATCGATACACGGCCGCCGCCAAGCGCGAGCCGCACGCTCTCGATACGCGTCTCGTCGCCGAGGCTGACCCGGGCCGGGCCGTCGATCTCGACGGGGAAACCGAAGGCTGTGCCGGACAGCCGGCTGACTTCAAGCGTCTGGCCCACGGCCTCGGTGGTCAGGCTGCCTGCGCCGTCGAGCCCGATTTCGGGGCCGCTGGCCTTGACGGCGAAGCGCGTCGTCGGGCCATCGACCTCGGCTGTCGCCTGGGCGCTGTCGATCCGGACGGACCCGGCGCTGATCCCAGCCGCGTCGATCGACCCGGCGATCTGCGGCGTGCCCAGCGCATCGTCGATGCGGACCGTGCCATCGGCCTTGTCGGCGACGAGCGTCGCGACAGCGATGTCGCGCGCGTTGAAGACGACATCGACGGCCTGGCGGCCGTCATCCGGCTGGAAGCGGATGCTGGCCTCGGCCGAGCCGGTCGCCTCGACAAGGGCAAGCGCGGCCAGGGTCGCGAGATTGGGCGCTTCGACCGACAGCGAGCCGGACAGCAGCCCGCCCTCCGCCTGCTCGATCGCGCCGGTGATCCGGTTCTCGGCGATGGCGAGATCGACGGCGGGAAAGGCGAATCGACCGGCCTCGATGTCGACCATCGCCTCGGCCGTGCCCTGCAGGGGCCGGCCGGCGAAGGATCCGCCAAGGGTCAGCATGCCGCGCCATCCGGTGTCGACCGGCTCGCCCTGGACGCGGACCGTGGCATCGGCGACGGGCTGGCCGACCAGTTCGCCATCGGCGACGGCGACCGTCGCGTCGAAGGTCGGCCGGTCGAGCGAGCCGGCGATCTCGCCGGTCACCGTGGCGGCGCCGCGCGACTGTTCGGCTATCAGGGCGAGATCGGCGATATCGCCCGAGAAACGACCGTCGATGGCCGATCCATCGAGCGAGACGTTGCCGGCAAGGGTCACGGCGGCGCCGTCGACCGACAGGTCCTCGATGGACAGCCGCCCCGTGGGATCGTCGGCAAAGGTCAGGGCGAAGCGCGTTTGTCCGGTCAGCAGCGGGGCGATCGCCGGTTCGCCGGGATCGAGGTCCGTTGCGGTTCCCTCGATCGCCAGCCGCATGCCCTCGGCACCGAAGAAGCGGCCGTTCAGGGTCGCCGCGAGGGCGCCGGAGAGATCGCGACCGACCAGCGCGCCGATCGGCGCCAGGTCGCCGAAGCGCGCCCGCAATTCGCCGGTGGCTTCGTCCGGCGCGACATCGCCGGCAAACAGCGCCCGGCCGCCAAGCGCCGAGAGGTCGACATCGACCCTGGCCGCGGTCGCCGGCACGTCGAGTGTCCCGTCCGCGGTCACCAGCAGGGGCTCGGCCTCGGTCGCCGTCAGGCGGGTGGTGCCGAGGTCGATCGCATCGGCCTCGACGCGAAGGGCAAAGGGCAGGCTCTCGTCGGCCAGCGGATCGTCGCCTTCCGCCTCGACGGCGAGCGACAGGCCGATGCCCGGGATGGCGATGCCATTGACCGCGAGGCCGGCGATGCGGCCGATCAGGTCGAGGCGATGGGCGGACTCGGCCGGCTTGATCTCGCCGGACAGCGACAGGGAGTCGATGCGTAGCGGCGCGTCGCCACCGACTGGCAGCGACAGCGGGCCGCCGGCCGGATTGGCGGCATCGACCCTGAGCGTCATGGCGGTATCCGCGCCACCCAGGACGCCGGAGGCGCTTGCCTGAACCGCGCCGGTGGAAACCTGGCCATCATGAATGACGATGCGCGGCAGGCTGGCCCCCGCAACGCTGCTCCATTCGAGGTCGACAGCGACATCGATGGTGCCGGCGAGGAGATCGGCGAAACCGGCCGGCACGAACTCCCCGAGGTCGCCATCGCCGTTGACGACAAGGCGCTGGGCATCGCCGGCCGCGGCAAGGCCGACCTTGCCAGCGAACCGCGCCGCGCCGTCCGAGGTCAGCGACACCGCGCCGGTCAGGCCGCTTTCGGACAGGGATGTCTGGGCGACAAGGCGGTATCCGGGCCCGGCTTCGCGGCCGAGCAGGCCGACGAGAATGCCGTCCGCCGCTTCGTCCAGCGTGACGTCGAGGGCGATCGGCGCCGAGCCGTCGGCGCGGGCAACCGATGCCGCGATGGTGCCGGCGCCGCCATCGATGCGGTCGGCATTGAGCTGCGCCTCGATACCGCCATCGCTGCGCAGGGCAAAGTTGCCGGCGACGGCAAGTGCCGCGGGCTGGCCGACAAGGCCCGCGCCGAGTTCCAGCCGGGCGATCTCGAGCCGGTCGACGGCGAGCGGAAACAGCCCCCCACCGCCTTCCGTGTCGGCGGCCGGCGGCAGCACCGGCTGGCGCATGACGGCGATCCGTTCAGCCGTGACGGAATCGAGATCGATGCGCCCGGAAAACAGCGCCCCGACATTGAGATCGATCGCCAGGCCGTCGACTTCTGCGAAGGTCCCCTGGGTATCGGCAACAACGACGCCATCGGCGCCAAAGGCGAAAGGCGGCCAGCCGGAAAGCGAGCCGATCGACAGCGTCAGGCCGTCGCCGGACACCGCGCGCTCAATGAAACCGGCCAGCATCGACCGCCCCGGCGGCGTGGCGAGCAGCACCAGCACCAGGCCGAAAAGCACGACCAGGCCGAGAAGGGCCATCCCTGCATAACGAAGCGCGCGCCGCATTCCGAGTTGCTGTTTCCTTATTGCGTCCGGCCGGTCAGAAGGCCTGACCCAAGCCTACATAGAGCGCAATTGAGGGGTCATCACGGCGGGGATCGAGCGGAACAGCCAGATCGACCCTGAGCGGCCCGACCGGGGTCAGGTAGCGGATGCCGCCGCCGACGCCGACCTTGAGATTGGTGACATCGGGCACGATGTCGCGATAGGCGTTGCCCGCATCGACGAAGGCGACGACGCCGAAGGAATCCGAGATGCGGTAGCGCACCTCGCCGGAGACGGCGAAATTGCTCCGGCCGCCGACCGGGTCGCCGTCCTTGTTGCGCGGTCCGATATTCTCGTAGCCATAGCCGCGTACCGATCCGGCGCCACCGGCGTAGAGCCGCCGGCTCGCGGCGACATTGCGTTTGTTCTCGACGGTCAGCACGCCGGCCTGGACGCGCCCGGCGAGAATGAAGCGTCTCTCGGCGTCGATGGCCTGGTAGATCGAGATGTCTTCCTTGAAGGTGGCGAAGACCTCGTCGTGGAGGAAGTCGTAGGCCGGGGCCGCCTCGAGATGGACGTTGAAGCCGCGAGTCGGATCGAGCCGGTTGTCGCGCGTGTCCCAGTCGACGGCACCAGTCAGGGTCGCGATCAGGTAGTCCTTGTTAGGCACCGCCTCATCGATCTGGGTGTTCTCGAGTTCCAGCAGAACCGAGCCGGACACCGTGTCGGTGAAGACGCGCGAAAGCCCGCCCTCGATCTCCTGCGTCGTCGCCCGATAGGCGTCGGTGGTGTCGCGGAAAGCTTCGGCGCGCAGCGTGAAGTCGGTCATCGGATCGAAGACGGCGGGTTTCTTGAATTTGGCGGCCAGGCGATAGTCCGGTTCGTTGAAGGCGGAATCGAACAGCCGCGAGATCTCCGCCGACAGCCGGAGCGACTCGGCGCCGCCCCAAAGGTTGCGATCAGCCCAGTAGATCTCGGCCCCGGCGCCCTCGGTGTTGGAATAATTGACGCCGGCGCCGATGACGTGGCGCTTGCGTTCGGAGACGATGATCTCGACCGGAATGGTGCCATCCGGGTCGAGGTGGTCGGCCGGAACGATGCGGACGCTCTCGAAGACGCCAAGATCGCGCAGGCGCTGTTCCGCCCGCCGGGTGGTCCTCGGCGAGTAGAGCGTGCCGGGGTCGATGCCGGCCCGCCCCTCGATGAGGGTCGGCTTGACCCGATCGGTACCGCTGACGGTGACCCGGCCGAAATCGGCGATGGGGCCGGGATCGACGGTAATGGTGACGTCGAGCGTCCGGTTGCCGTGGTCGGCGACGACATCGCTGCCGGAAATCGCAGCGAGCGGATAACCCTCGTCCCGCCACCCCCCGACGATCCTGTCCTCGGCGCTGATGATGCGGCCCGACTCGGCGATCTCGCCGGGGGCGATGCGCAGGTCCTCGATCGTCATGTCCGGGGGCAGCGGATTGGCCCGGACGGTGCCGAAGACGAACTGCGGCCCGGCGGTGATGACGACCCTGACCGGAACCGGCTGCGGGCCGATCGGATCGAAGGGGCTCCAGCTGTCGAGCGGACGGCCGCCGATCGTGATGGCGACCTCGCCGGCATAACGGGCGTTCTGGTAGAGGACGGCGGTGAGGCTGCCGATATCCTGACGCGCCCGGGCGAGAAGCCCGACCGCCCCCGATGTCGGCGTTTCGCGGCGGTTATAGAGCGACGAGGCGTTGCGCAGCGTCCGGTCGAAACGGCGATTGCTGCCGACGACCTCGATATCGACGGTGTAGGTGACGGGATCGGGAACGACTTCCTCGACCTTGTCGCGTCTGGTGAAGGGCCAGATGGCAAAGGCAGGGGTAGCGGCGCTCTCCGCGAGGAGTGCGACGGCCAGCACAGCAGCGAGGCGTCCGGGACTCCGAAGACGCAATACAACCCATCCCCATCACTGAAGCACCGCGACAGGCGGCGCCCCGGCCCACCGGACCTTCATTTCCCCGCGAGTTTAGCAGTCCATCCCTGAATCGCGAGTTTACCGCCCGGCACCCGTCCCACGCCGTCCTTCATGAAGGAAAATCAACGCCAAGGCACGCGGTTTTGCCGGATTCGGGCGGATTCCCACGACCGATCACATCGGTAACGCGCTGCGGAATGCAAAAGATCCACGGACCGCCTCTACAACCCTTGATTGTCCAACCTGATTCTGCTGCTCAACGCGCCGTCCAGCCACCGTCGACCGTCACCACAGAGCCAGTGACATAGGTGCTTGCCGGCGCGGCGAGGAAAAGCATGGCGGTCGCCAGTTCGTCGGAATTTCCGAAGCGGCCCAACGGAATCCGCTCGATCAGTTGCCGCATGCGGTCGGGGTCGTTGCGCAGCGCCTCGGTGTTGTCGGTGTCCATGTAGCCGGGGGCGATGGCGTTGACGGTGACGCCGTGGGGGGCGAGATCGTTGGCCAGCAGGCGGGTCAGGCCGACGATTCCGTGCTTGCTGGCGGTGTAGGACGGCACCCGGACACCCCCCTGGAACGACAGAATCGAGGCGATATTGACGATGCGTCCCGCGATGCCGCCGTCGATCATGTGGCGCGCAACGGCTTTCGAGAGGAAGAAGGCGCTCTTGAGATTCACCTGCATCACGTCGTCCCAGTCCGATTCCGGGAAATCGAGGATATCGGCGCGACGGACGATGCCGGCATTGTTGACCAGGATGTCGATGTGGCCGTGCGCGGCGACCGCTTTGGCGACCAGCGCCTCGAAATCCTGGGAATCCGACAGGTCCGCCGTTATTTCGGCGAAGGCACGGCCCCGCGCCGTCACGCCGGCGCCGGTTTCATCCATGGCATTGGGGCCGAGGCCGATGATATCGGCGCCGGCGTCGGCCAGTGTCAGGGCCAGCGCCTGGCCGAGGCCCCGCCGGGCGCCGGTGACAAGGGCGACCTTGCCGGTGAGGTCGAAGAGATTGGTGATTGTCATGGGCTGGTTCTTAGCAGGCCGGGTCGCGGTTTTCTCCCCCGGGAAGCGGCATTCGTTGCAGGGTGTTGCTGCCGCGCTATTGCGCACG
Organism: Bauldia litoralis; assembly: GCF_900104485.1. GTDB lineage: Bacteria > Pseudomonadota > Alphaproteobacteria > Rhizobiales > Kaistiaceae > Bauldia > Bauldia litoralis. The sequence continues at coordinate 279,167 of NZ_FMXQ01000005.1, forward strand.
CCCAATTTTGTTGCAATTTGAGATCAGGAGGGCGGTCCTGAGTCGATCCGGGGCTTGAAAACCCTGCGGATGGCCCGGTATTTGCTCGCCGGAGACCCATTGTAGCAGAAGCGGACACGTCCTCTTGTCGATATCCCATGACGCTGAAATCTCCCGGTTGCTGACCGACTATCGCCACGGCAACAAGCCGACCGACACCATCGAAGCGGCCTTTGACGCGATCGAGGCGACGGACGACCCGGGCATCTTCATTTCGCTCGTCGATCGCGACGACGCACTGGCCCAGGCGCGCGAGCTCGGCGGGCGGATCGACCCGACCAAGCCGCTCTACGGCGTGCCCTTCGCGGTGAAGGACAATATCGACGTCGCCGGGCTGCCGACCACCGCCGCCTGCCCCGACTATGCCTATACGCCGACGGCATCGGCCCCGGCCGTCGACCGGCTGGTCGAGGCAGGCGCGATCCTGATCGGCAAGACCAATCTCGACCAGTTCGCCACCGGGCTGGTCGGCACGCGGACGCCCTATCCGGTGCCGCGCAACGCGCTCGACCCGTCGCTGGTCCCCGGCGGCTCGTCGTCCGGCTCGGCCGTTGCGGTGGCGCGGGGGCTCGTCTCCTTCGCGCTCGGCACCGACACGGCGGGCTCCGGCCGGGTTCCGGCGGCGCTCAACAACATCGTCGGCCTGAAGCCAAGCTGCGGGGCTCTGTCGACCCGCGGCGTCGTGCCGGCCTGCCGGTCGCTCGACTGCATCTCGATTTTCGCCGGCACGGTCGCCGACGCGTGGTCGGCCTTCTCGGTCGCCGCCGGCTATGACAAGGGCGATCCGTGGTCCCGCCCCCTGCCGCTCGGACGACCGACCCTGCCGCCGTCGGTGCGCATCGGCGTTCCCGACGACAAGAGCCGCGTCTTCGGCAGCGACACGGCGGCGGCGGCTTTCGACGCCGCGGTCGACCTTTTTCCGGACGTCGGACCAGCGCATCGTGCCGTCGACCTGACCCCTTTCTTCGCCACCGCCGCGCTCCTCTACGAAGGCGCCTGGGTGGCCGAGCGCTACCAGGCGATCCGCGACTTCATCGAGGGGCGGCCTGAATCCCTGCATCCCGTTACCCGGCAGATCATCGAGGGCGCGACGTCGCTCTCGGCGGCCGACGCCTTTGCCGGCATCTACCGGCTGGCGGAACTGAAGCGGGCGACAGCCGGCATCTGGAACGACATCGACGTGCTGGTCGTCCCCTCCATCCCCGACGTGTGCACGCTGGCCGACATCGAGGCCGATCCGATCGGGGCCAATGCGCGGCTCGGCACCTATACCAATTTCGTCAACCTGCTCGATCTCTGCGCGCTGGCGGTGCCCGGCCCGTTCCGCGGCGACGGGCTGCCCTCCGGCGTGACGCTGATCGCGCCGGCGGGACGGGACGGTCTGCTCGCCGCCGTCGGCGCGGCGCTGCATGGCGCAGCCGGGGTGCGGATCGGCGCCAATGGCTTCAAGATCCCGGCGGTCGCGGCCCAACCGGCCGAGGCGCCGCTGGCCAGCGTCGAGGTCGCCGTGGTCGGCGCCCACCTGTCGGGCATGGCGCTCAACCACCAACTGACGTCGCGCGGCGGGGTGTTCGTCCGCAAGGCCGAGACGGAGCCGACCTATCGCCTGTTCGCGCTGCCCGGCGGGCCGCCGCCCCGTCCCGGCCTGATGCGGACCAACCAGATCGGCAACGCGATCGAGACCGAGGTATGGGCGCTGTCGCGCGAGGCCTTCGGCGATTTCGTCACCACCATCCCCTCGCCGCTCGGCATCGGCACGCTCAATCTCGGTGACGGAACCACGGTGAAGGGTTTCCTCTGCGAAGCGGCGGCCATCGACGGCGCCCGGGACATCTCGAGCTTCGGCGGCTGGCGCGCCTATATCGCCTCGCTGGGCTAAGCAGCCGGCTCCCCGGCGAGCGCGATGAAGCGGCGCAGCGTCGGCGCCGAACTGTCGGTGCGCCAGGCCAGCCCGGTTTCCATGACCGGCGGCTTTTCGGCCAGCGGCAGGTAGGCGACGCCCGGCCGGGCGAGGCCGCGCATCGACTCCGGCACCAGGGCGATACCGATCGCCGCCGAGACAAGGCCGATGATCGTCTGCATCTGCACCGCCTCCTGGACGATCGTCGGCGTGCTGCCCGCCCCGACGTAATAGCCGGTGATCAGGTCGTGCAGCGCCGGGGCGCTCTGGCGGGGAAACAGGACCAGCCCCTCGTTGCGGATCTGGCTGAAGCGGAGCTTGCCCTTCGACGGCCTGATCCGGCCACTCGCCATCCATGATTCAGGCACGACGGCTACCAGCTTCTCGCGATGGAGCGGCAGGTAGCCGAGCTGCGGCGGGGTGATCGGCTGCGGCGCGGCAACCAGCAGCCCGGCATCGACATCGCCATCGAGCAGCCAGTCGATCTGGATGTCGCTGGTCGCCTCGCGCAGCGACACCTCGACCTGCGGGAACTGCGCCTTGAAGCGGCTGATCAGCGGCGGCATGACGCTGTAGGTGGCGGTGCTGACAAAGGCGAGGCGCAACGCGCCGACCTCGCCGCGCGACAGGCGCAACGCGATGTCCGGCAGGTCGGCCGCCTCGGCCAGCAGCTTTCGGACATAGGGCAGCCATTCGGCGCCGACCGCGGTCAGCGCGACGCTGCGGCGGGTGCGGGCGAAGAGCCGGACGCCGAGCGTCGCCTCCAGCGCCTGGATGCTCTGGCTGAGCGGCGGCTGGGTCATGTTGAGCTTCTCGGCGGCGCGGCCGAAATGCAGCGTCTCGGCGACGGCGACAAAATGGCGAAGCTGGCGGAGGTCCATGCGATTAATATATTCTGCGACCCAATAGAGTGTAAAATATATATTTTACAGTCGTTTCAGAAGGCTTTACGGATGCTCCAAACGCAGGATCAGGGAGCCGCGCCATGCCAAACAACGAACGCTCGAGCCACATCACCGAGGGCGTCGCCCGCTCGCCCAACCGGGCGATGTATTACGCCATGGGCTACAAGGACACCGACTTCGCCAAGCCGATGATCGGCATTGCCAACGGCCACTCGACGATCACGCCATGCAACGCCGGCCTGCAGCCGCTGGCGGATGCGGCGGTCGCCGCGGTCAAAGACGCCGGCGGCAACCCGCAGATCTTCGGCACGCCGACGATCTCCGACGGCATGTCGATGGGCACCGAGGGGATGAAATACTCCCTCGTCTCGCGCGAGGTCATCGCCGACTGCGTCGAGACCTGCGTCCAGGGCCAGTGGATGGACGGCGTCCTGGTCATCGGCGGCTGCGACAAGAACATGCCGGGCGGCATGATGGGCATCGCCCGGGCCAATGTCCCGGCGGTCTATGTCTATGGCGGCACGATCAAGCCCGGCCGCTGGAAGGGCAAGGACCTGTCCATCGTCTCGGCCTTCGAGGCGGTCGGCTCCTACTCGGCCGGCAACATGAGCAAGGAAGATTTCGACGGCATCGAGCGCCATGCCTGCCCGTCGAGCGGCTCGTGCGGCGGGATGTTTACCGCCAACACGATGAGCTCCTCCTTCGAGGCGCTCGGCATGTCGCTGTTCTATTCCTCGAACATGGCCAACCCGGACCAGGAGAAGATCGACTCCGCCGCCGAGTCGGCCCGCGTCCTGGTCGAGGCGGTGAAGAAGGGCCTTAAGCCGCGCGACATCATCACCCGCAAGTCGATCGAGAATGCCGTCTACCTGATCATGGCGACCGGCGGCTCGACCAACGCCATCCTCCATTACCTCGCCATCGCCCATGCGGCGGAAGTCGACTGGACGCTCGACGACTTCGAGCGGATCCGGCTCAAGGCGCCGGTGCTCTGCGACCTCAAGCCGTCGGGCAAATACATGGCGGTCGACCTGCACAAGGCCGGCGGCGTGCCGCAGGTGCTGAAGCTGCTGCTCGACGCCGGGCTGCTGCACGGCGACTGCATGACGGTGACCGGGCGGACGATGGCCGAGGAACTCGCCGATGTGCCCGCCAAGCCGCGCGACGACCAGGACGTCATCCACACGATCGACAACGCGCTCTACAAGGAAGGCCACCTTGCCATCCTGCGCGGCAACCTCGCCGAAGGCGGCGCGGTCGCCAAGATCACCGGTCTCAAGAGCACGACCATCACCGGCCCGGCCCGCGTCTTCGACGACGAGCAGTCGGCGATGGATGCGATCATGACCGACAAGATCAAGGCCGGCGACGTTCTCGTCCTGCGCTATCTCGGACCGAAGGGCGGTCCGGGCATGCCGGAGATGCTGGCGCCGACCTCGGCGATCATCGGCCGCGGCCTCGGCGACGCCGTCGCGCTGATCACGGACGGGCGGTTCTCCGGCGGCACATGGGGCATGGTGGTCGGCCATGTCACTCCGGAGGCCTATGTCGGCGGCACCATCGCACTGATCGAGGAAGGCGACACGATCACCGTCGACGCGCACAAGCAGCTTCTGCAGCTCAATGTCGACGACGCCGAGATCCAGCGCCGCCGCGAGGCCTGGCGCCAGCCGGCGCCGCGCTACACCCGCGGCGTGCTGGCCAAGTTCGCGGCGCTCGCCACCTCCGCTGACAAGGGCGCGGTGAGCGGCTGAACGAAAACAACGCGACTGGCCCGAGCGGGCCAGTCGCGCGATGCTGTCGGGACCGTCGTCCGTCGTCGCCTAGCCGGCGAAGCGGGCGACCAGCTTGTCGAAGAGACGATCGGGCAGAGCCCGGCGCAGGAAGACCAGCAGGCGGCCATATTGCCCGGCGCGGTAGCGGGTCTTCGGCCGCGGCGCGGCGACTGCCCGGGCAATGACATCGGCGATCACCGACGGCTTAGACCCCTGGCCCGGCGCCGCCGTCCTGGCAATGCCGGCCGCCATCTCGGCATAGGGGCCGTCACCGGACGCCGCCCGCACCTGCTCGCCCAGAATCTCGTTGAAGCCGGTATCGATGGCGCCCGGGGCGACGATCACCACGTCGATGCCGAAGGGTGCGGTCTCCAGCCGCAAGCAATCCGAGAAGCCTTCCACCGCATGCTTGGTGGCGTGGTACCAGGCGCCGAGCGGCGTGTAGATCACCGCGCCCATCGACGAGATGTTGATGATGGTCCCGGACTTCTGCGCCCGCATTCCGGGCAGGACCAGCTGCGTCATCCGGGCGAGGCCGAAGAGGTTGACCTCGAACTGCCGCCGCGCGTCGTCGATCGGGACATCCTCGACGGCGCCATAGACCGCATAGCCGGCGTTGTTGACCAGGACGTCGATCCGACCTTCCCGGGCCAGTATCTCATCGACGGCGGCAGTCATCGACGCCTCGTCGGCGACGTCGAGCGACAGGACGTGGCCACCGGCGGCGGCGATCGACGCCATCGGCTCGGTGCGGCGGGCTGCGCCATAGACGGTATGCCCGGCCTCGACCAGCTTGAGCGCTGCCGCCAGGCCGATGCCCGACGAGGCGCCGGTGACCAGGATAACCTTGCTCTCATTCATCGACCGTCCCTCATTTCGGTTGCGAAGCCGCCACCGGACCTTTTATAAATGACTGTTGGTCACTTATTTAATGACCGCTGGTCATTTGTCAAAGGAAATCGCTGGTGACGTCGAAGACCCAGGTCGCGAAGCCGAGGCGAGCGCGCACCGCGGACCAGAAGCAGGACCGCCGTGCGGCGATCCTCGCTGCCGCCATCGCCTGCACGCGCGAGTCCGGCTTTGACGGCGTGACGATGAGCGGGCTGGCGAAACGGGCCGGCCTCGCCAAGGGCACGCTCTACCTCTATTTCGAAACGCGCGAAGAGGTCTTCCTGGCGCTTTATCTTGAGGCGCTGGGGGCCTGGGCGGCGCGCATCGCGGAGGCGCTCGCCCCCGGCATCGACGACGAGGCGGCGGTCGAGGCCCTCACCCGCGTGGCGCGGGACGACCGGCTCTTCGTCGAACTGGCGTCGCGGCTGGCGAGCGTCATCGAGCAAAATGTGCCGCTCGATACGCTGATCGAGGCCAAGCGCAATTCGCTGCCAATCTACATGGGCCTGGCGGGGACGCTGGAGGACCGTCTCGGCTTCGCCCCGGGCGACGGCCTGCGTTTCGGGTCGGCGATGGTGGCGCAACTCCTCGGCGCGGCACAGATCGACACCGGCGACCTGGCGACAAGGGACGCGCTGCCGGAGGACATCCGCGGCATCGTGGCGGTATCGCGGTTCGAGACGGTGTTCGCCGACGGGTTGCGGCTGCTGCTGGCCGGGATGCGACGGCGGCCCCGGCCGGATGCCGGAGCCTGACACGCAACCTGGCGCAGGACGCTGCCTCTACTTGCGGCGCTTCTTGCGCGCGGCGTAGCGGGCGTCGCGGGCGGCCTTCTGCTCGGCGAGCAGGGCGACCGCGGCATCGGCCTCGGCGCGCTTCCTGATCGCTTCCTGCTCGGCCTCTTCCTTGGCCAGACGCTCGGCCTCCTCGGCGCGGCGCTTCTCTTCCGCCGCCAGCCGTTCGGCCTCGACGCGCTTTTCTTCCTCGCGGGCCGCGGCGCGCTCTTCGCGTGCCTTGGCAGCCGCGGCGCGCTCTGCCTTGCGCGCTATGACGGCGGGGTCGTCGTCGCCGGGCCGGGAGCGAAAGCGCTCCAGCATCTCCTGCTTGGCTTTCTGTGCGGTAGCACGCCTTTCGGCGACATCATTATCCTTGAAACGGGGCATTGATCGCTCGGTTGGTCCTTGAAGGACGGTGGTGATGGGGTGGCGCCGACTCCTTGCGGCGCCGGACGGGTAGCACCGGCGCGGCCAAAATGCCAGCCGGAGTCGCCCGATCGGCCGACTTGCGGCGTCGAACCGCACCGATTCCGGTCGCTACGGCTTCAGGAGCGCCACGCCGCCGGGTTGCCCTTCGTAAACCCCTGGGTCCCAGAAGACCAGTTCCCGGGGGGAATGAGGTCCCCGGGACCGGAGGCCCCGATGAAAGGAACGGGGCGCCAACGCCCCGCCGGCCTCAGACGCCTCACGCCTTCGGCAGGTACGGGATGGTCCCCGCCAGATCGGTATCGTCGATGACATGGAACCGGCTGACACTGCCGGCCTGGCGCGCCTTTGCATAGGGCGCGTAGTCGGGATCGGCGGCGAACTCGTCCAGAGCCTTGCGCGTCGGAAACTGCAGGAGCGCCACGAGACTGGTATCGAGCGCGTCGCCTTCGACGGTGGCAACGTTGCCGCTGCGCGAAAGATACTTGCCGCCATGGCGATGGACGATCTCGTGGACCTTGGTGGCGTATTCGGGCACCCATGCTTCATCGGTGACCTTGATATCGGCGATCAGGAAGACGCTCATGGTCGGTTTCCTCGCTGTCCGGCGCATTGCCGGCGGGCCTCTGTTTCATGACCGATGAAGCTTCGCCGGGCGGTGCGCTGCCGCGCCAGTCCTGAAACTGAATCCGGGCGATACACTATCTGGACTGGAGCGGTCGACTGACACTGGTAGGGTCAGGCTCCTCAGCGAGGGAAGGCAAAGACAATGAGCCGGTCCGGATACAAGCAGTTCTGCCCCGTCGCCATGGCTTCGGAGGTCTTGTGCACGCGTTGGACACTTGTCCTCCTGCGCGAAATGATCGCCGGCTCGACCCGCTTCAACGACCTGCGGCGCGGCGTCCCGAAAATGTCGCCGACGCTGCTGTCGCAAAGGCTGAAGGAACTCGAGCAGGCCGGCATCGTCGAACGACGCCCCGTGCGCTCCGAGAAAGGCATCTTCGAATACAGCCTGACGCCGTCCGGCCAGGATCTGCGATCGGTGATCGAGGCCGTTGGGTTCTGGGGGCAAAAATGGGTCGAGTCGACCTTGTCCCTCAAGAATCTCGACCCGTCGCTGCTGATGTGGGACATGCGACGGAACCTCAATCCCGATCCGCTTCCCGATTCACGGTGCGTGATACAGTTTCTGTATTCGGACCTTCCGGCATCGAAGCGGAACTGGTGGCTGGTCGTCGAACCGGACGGCGAAGTCGATCTGTGCTGGGCCGATCCGGGATTCGATACGAACCTCTACGTCACGACGGACCTGCGCACGATGACCGCGATCTGGATGGGCCTCGACACCGTCCAGAAGGCGCGGCGTGACGACCGGATGACCCTCGTTGGCGACAAGCATCTCGCCAGGACGATGCAGGCCTGGCTCGGCCTCAGTCCATTCGCCACGCAGGAGAAGCTGGTCGCCTGAACTCCGGCCTATCCCGGATCATCAATGACGCTGACATGGGCGGCGGCGACGCGCCATCCGTCCGGCGTCCTGACCCAGGTCTGCATCTGGCGACCGACCTTGCCGCTCGCCGCGTCGCGGCGAAACAGGGTCGCGGCGACCGCCATGTCGGTTCCATAGGTGGTGATCACCGTCTTTTCGAGCGTCCGGGCCAGTCCGGCGGACGGGCGGCCAGCGCGGAAGGCGGCGATCTCGCCATAGCCGTAGAGGTTTTCGGTGACGCCGTAGCGGATCGTCGTCGGCGCATCGAGGAAAAGCCGTTCGAGCACCGCCACGTCGTTGCCGACCAGCGCCCGCTCGTATTCGGCAAACGCCGCTTCGACCTCGGCCTTTACTTCGGGGATATCGATCTCCACGTCCTGCTCCTTATCTGGTCCGGCATGGCCCTTGCTCGGCAAGCTGGCAAAGTGCCGGAGGAAAGCGATGCCCATCCTGATCAAGGACGCCTATCTCGTGCCGGGGGCCGGCCGGCCGCATCTGCCGCGCGCCGACATCCTGGTCGAAGGGGACCGGATTGCCGCGATTGGCCGGGACTTGCCCGCCGGCGACGCCGAAACCATCGACGCATCCGACCGCATCGTGCTGCCGGGTTTCGTCAACGCCCACACCCATTCCAACGAGAGTTTCGAGCAGGGCTTCTACGACGCACTGCCTCTGGAAGTGTGGCTGCTGCACAAGTATCCGCCTTTCGCGATCAAACCGCTGCCGGAGCGGGTCCACTATCTCCGCACCATGCTGCTCGCCATCGAAAGCGTGCGGTCTGGCGTCACGACCGTGCAGGACGACCTGATCAATCGCCTCGGCGAGACGGAAATCTTCGACGGCGCCGCGGCGGCCTATCGCGACATCGGGCTTCGCGCCGCGATCACCACCTCGATGAGCGACCGCGACATGATCGAGCCCCTGCCCTGGGTCGATGAGATGCTGGCGCCTTCGCTTCGCGACGAGCTCGCCACCATCAAGGCGAAGCCATGGCCGGACCATATCGCGCTGTTCGAGCGCCATTTCGCCAAGTGGGACGGCACGTCGGACGGCCGTATCCGCGTCATTCTCGGACCGCTGGGGCCGCAATGGTGCAGCGACGCGCTGATGCAGGCAACGACCGAGATCTCGCTCGCGCGCCGCATCCCGGTCCATACCCACACGCTGGAGAGCAAGGTTCACGCGGTCCAGGGCGAGATGCTCTACGGCAAGCCGATCGTCGAGCACCTTGCCGACATCGGCGTGCTGAACCCGAATTTCACGCTCAACCATGCCATCTGGCTGACCGACCGCGAACTCGACCTCATCGCCGAGCGCGGGTGCTCGGTCACCCATAATCCGGTGTCGAATCTCAAGCTTGGCGCGGGCATCGCCCGGGTGCCGGAGATGATCGCCCGCGGCATCAACATCGCGCTCGGCACCGACGGCACCTGCACCTCGGACCGCGCCGACATGCTGCGCTCGCTGGCGACGGCGGCCATCGTCCACCGGGTTGGCGAGATGGACTACGCGACATGGCCGACAGCCGAGGACGCGGTTCGCATGGCGACCGAGGGCGGCGCGCGCTCGGCCCTCCTCCACAATGAAACCGGCACGGTGACGGTCGGCATGAAGGCAGACCTCGTTCTCTACGACCGGTCCGACTACGGCTTCATCCCGCTCAAGGATGCCGTCGCCCAGCTGACCTACGCGGTCAATTCCGAGGCGGTGCGCACCGTGCTGGTCGACGGCCGTGTCATCATGCGCGAACGCATCCTCACCGGCATCGACGAGCCGGCGATCAAGGCGGAAATGAAGGAAGAGGCCGAGCGCTACTTGCGGGACCATGTTCCCGCCATGGAAGCGGCGGTCAAGCGCTTCGAGCCCTACTGGCGGCAGATGCAGCTTCGCGCCGGCGCCGAGACCGTTCCCGCCTCGACAGCCCCGGTCCGCCTCCCCTGCGGCTGTCACCCCGGTTTCGCCCATACCCGGACGCCCTTCACCGCCGAATGGACAGGCTGACGATCACTTCTCCAGCCGCTCCCGCAGCTCGACGAGGAAGGGAATATTCTCGTACTGGTCGGGCTGGACCCTGTCCCAGTCGACGCCTTTCGGTTGGCCGAAGGCGGTCTTCGTCTCGATCAGCTCAGTTTCGGTCGCGATCCAGTGCAGGGCGGAATCGTGCGGCATCATCGGCAGCCGTGCGTCGTCGACCACCTGGCTCGAATGGACCGTCGTCGCGATGGCCGTCACCGGGCCGACCTTGTCGAGTTCGCGAAAGATGCCGAGCTCGAGATCGGCGAAGCCACCGCCCTTCCCCGTTCGCCCGCCGGCGCGGGTGACGGCGACGCAACCGACGACGACGAAATCGAGAAACTCCATGTCCTCGAACTGCACCGGCTGGCCGACCTCGACAAAGCTCTGCGACGTCGCGGCGGTCTCGAACTCGATCCCCCTGGCCTTCAGGTCGGCCGGATCGAGGCGAACGAAGGGGAAGCCCTTCACCAGTTCCGGCACCGGAGCGTAAAGGATCTTCCCCTCGTGCAAGGCGCGGAGGCGCACCGGGATCTGCGGCGGGTCGGGGTTGCACTTGACCACCCGCGCCGCCTTCCAGGCCGGGACCTGGGCAAGACGCCAGGCCGCAAGGTCGGCACCGGCGAAATTCGGTATGCGGCTGGCGACCGGCCCGACATTGACGCCGGTCGTCTCAAGTTTGCCCCAGATGTCGTTACGCAGGACATCCTTGTCGCTGTTGCGGCCAGCCCAGCGTGCCTCGTTCGTCATTGTCGATTGTTCCTCAAGAATTGGCGACCGGCGCGCTGACCGCGCCGCTCGCCTCCAGATAGCGGGCGACCCGCAGCGCCCAGTCCTCGCGCCAGGCCGGCGCGACGACCTGGACGCCGATCGGCAAGGCGGCGCCGGGAAGCCAGACCGGCACGGCGACGACCGGCAGGCCGACGAAGCTGATCGGCTGGGTGAAGATGCCGATATTCGGTCGCGCCGGCATCTCGACGCCATCGAGCGTCACCGTCTTCGTCCCGGATTTCAGCGCGTGAAACGGCGTCGCCGGGGCGAGGATGATGTCGACATCCTCTAAGACCTTGCGCATCGCCTCGCGGAACCACGACCGGAAACGCTGCGCCTGAATCGCCCAGGCGGCCGGCACCATGGCGCCGGAGAGCAGCCGGCCGCGCGTATCGGGATCGAAATCGGCCGCCCGCTCGCGCAATCGCCCGAGATGCAGGTTCGACGACTCCGACGTGGTGATCAGGTAGGCCGCGCCCCTCGCCCGCGCCGCTTCCGGCACGACGACCTCGCGGTCGACGCCGAGCGCCTTCGCCACGTGATCGACGGCGGCGTAGGCCTCGGGCATGCCCCTTTCGCGAAAGTAGCCGCCGGCGACCGCGATCCGCAGGCCGTCGATCCCATCGTCGATTCCCGGCGTCGTGTCGAGCGCCGGCCGGCGGATCTGCGCCGGATCGGCCGGGTCGTCGACCTGGAGCGCGTCGAAGATCAGCGCCAGGTCGGCGGCGGAGCGGGCGATCGGGCCGAGGTGATCGAGGCTGGCGCAGAAAGGAAAGCTGCCGGCGCGTGACAGCCGGCCAAAGGTCGGCTTCAGGCCGAACAGGCCGCAGAAGGACGCCGGCACGCGGATCGATCCGTTGGTGTCGGAACCGAGCGAGGCGGCGACCATGCCGGCGGCAACGGCGGTGCCTGAACCGCCGGACGAGCCGCCCGACATGCGGGTCGGATCGTGCGGGTTGAGCGAAGCGCCGTGATGGGCGTTCTCGCCGGTGAAGTCATAGGCGTATTCGCCCATGTTCAACCCGCCGAGCATCACCGCGCCCGCCGCGGTCATCTGCCGGACCAGCGTCGCATCAGCCTTCGCCGGCGGATGGTCGTCATTGATCCGCGCGCCGGCGCGGGTGGTGACGCCCGCGATGTCGAAGAGATTCTTGACCGCATAGGGCACACCGGCGAGCGGCAGGGTGGCGCCGCCGGCAACTGCTGTATCGACCGCTTCCGCCTCGGCCAGCGCCCGACCGAAGGTCGGATCGGTGAAGGCGCCAAGCTTGCCGTCGGTGGCCTCGATCCGGGCGATCGCCGCCTCGGCGACCTCGCGGGCCGAAACCGCACCGGTGTTGACGGCGGAGGCGATCTCGCCGGCCGGTCGCAGGAGGAGTTCGCCGCTCACGCCTCGAAAACCGGGGCAGGTTCGACGTGATCGTCGAGTGGGAAGGCAAGCACCAGTTCGGCGACGGCCGCGGTTGCCGCCATGTTGTCGACGACGCTCTGGCGCCATTCCGGCGCGATGGTCAGGCCCATGACCTCGGCCATGTGGTCGACATGCTTCTCGGCGTCGAAGGGCTTGCTCACGACACGGTCTCCGTCGCGACGGCCAGTTCCAGCGCCGAAAGGGGCGCCGTCCAGCCGACGATGCCGCCCTGCGCCCGGATCATCGCTAGGGCCGCTTCCTTGAAGGCGGGAAAATAACTTTCCGTCGCGTCCTCGACCAGCAGGCATTCGAAACCGCGATCGTTGGCCTCGCGCATGGTGGTCTGGACGCAGACCTCGGTGGTCACGCCGGCAAGGACCAGATGGGTTGCGCCGAGGCGGGCGAGATCGTCACCGAGGCTCGTCGCGTAGAACGCGCCCTTGCCCGGTTTGTCGAGAACGATCTCGCCGTCGATCGGCGCAAGCTCGGAGACGATGCCGTGACCCGGCTCGCCGTGAATGAGAATCCGGCCCATCGGCCCGGCATCGCCGATCCGCAGGCTCGGCGCACCGCGCAGGCGTTTGGCCGGCGGACAATCGGAGAGATCCGGCTTGTGGCCCTCGCGGGTGTGGATGACCGGCCAGCCACTGGCGCGGAAAAGCGCGATCAGCCGCGCCACGGTCGGGACGATCGCCTGCAGCCGGGTGACGTCGTTGCCCAGCGTGTGGCCGAAGCCGCCGGGCTCGACGAAATCGCGCTGCATGTCGATGACGATCAGCGCCACCTTGTCCGGCGGAAAGGTATAGGCGAAGGGCTCGGCATCGATCGCGATCATGACGCACCCTTGTTCGATCGCCGGGCGTCTCGACCCTGAGCGGATTGGCGGGCGCGGATCCCTCCCCGCACCGGGGAGGGGGGACCGTCGCGAAGCGATGGTGGGTGGGGTCCCGGGACAACGGCACGGCGGCACAGGTGGGCACGAACCCCTCCCGTCTGCGACCGGCTTCGCCGCTCGCAGCCACCTTCCCCGGTTCGGGGAGGGATAGCGGCGGGAGTGCCGACGCTGGGAGCCATCGGCGTTCTGTCGGGCCCTCGATCGACGGTTGAAGGGAGCGTCATCATTCAGTGCCCCGCCATCGCCCGGCCGATCGAGGTGCGGTCGGCTTCGGCGGCGGGCACGACATAGTCGATCCGGCCGCCCGACATCACCGCGATGGTGTCTGCGAGTTCGAGGATCTCGTCGAGGTCCTCGGAGAAGAGCAGCACCGCCGCGCCACGATTGCGCTGCTCCATGATCTGCGCCCGGATTTCGGCGACCGAGGCGAAGTCGAGCCCGAAGCAGGGATTGGCGACGATCAGCACGTCGACCTGGCTCGACAACTCGCGGGCAAGCACCGCACGCTGAACGTTGCCGCCGGAGAGATTCTCCATCAACTCCTCGGTCGACGGCGTCTTGACCCGGTAGCTGGCGATCAACTCCCGCGCCCGCGCCCGCATCGGCCCCGGCGACAGCCACCAGCCGAGCGTGGTGATCGGCGGCTTGTCGAAGATGCGGAAGGAGATGTTCTCGCCGACCGTCATGCGCGGCACGGCGGCGTTGCGCAGCGGCTCTTCCTGGAGACCGAAGACCTTGTAGCGGTCCATGTGGTCGCGGTTCGGGACGAAGGGCTTGTTGTGGATGAACAGCCGGCCGTCGCTGGCGTCGCGCTGGCCGGACAACACCTCGACGAGTTCCGACTGGCCGTTGCCCGAGACCCCGGCGACGCCGACGATCTCGCCGGCATGGACCTTGAGGTTGACCGCCTCGACCGCCGGCAGGCCCTCGTCGCCATCGGCGAACAGCCCGGCGACCTCGAAAACCACCGGCTGGTCGTGCATCGGCGTCCGCGCCGCGCCTTCGCGGATCGTCGCGTCGCCGATCATCATCTTGCTCATCTCGTCGACCGAGACCGCACCGACCTTGCCGGCGCCGGCCATCTTGCCGCGGCGGAGGACGGTGAAGGCGTCGGTGTATTCGGTCACCTCGCGGAACTTGTGGGTGATCATCAGGATGGTCAGATCGCCGGTGCGGGTCATTCCCCGGAGAAGGCCGAGCACCTCGTCGGCCTCGCCCGGGGTCAGCACCGAGGTCGGCTCGTCGAGGATGAGGAAATGCTGGTCGAGATAGAGCTGCTTGAGGATTTCGAGCTTCTGCTTCTCGCCCGCCGACAGGCTCGATACCGGCACGTCGAGCGGCACCTTGAACGGCATCCGCGACAGGAACTCGTCGAGCCCGCGCATCTCCTTGCGCCAGTCGATCACCGCCGGCGGATGGGCGCGGCTGATCACCAGGTTCTCCGCCGCGGTCAGCGACGGGACCAGGGTGAAATGCTGGTAGACCATGCCGATGCCATGGGCATGGGCGTCGCGGGGGTTGCGGATCCCGACCTCGTGGTCGTCGACCAGCACCGTCCCGGATGTCGGCTGGTAGAAGCCCATGATGCACTTGACCAGGGTCGACTTGCCGGCGCCGTTCTCGCCGAGCAGGGCGTGGACCGTGCCCGCCTCGACCTTGATCGAAACATCCTCCAGCGCGGTGAGCGAGCCGAAGCGCTTGGTCATGCCGATGGTTTCGAGGCTGACGGCGCGATGGGCGCGGGCTTCCGTCGTGGTGTCGAGGGCGGCTGACATCACGGCAGCGCCCCGACAAAGGCGTCGGCCGTCGCGACCGCGCCGAAGACGCCGCCCTGCATCTTGATCATCCTGATCGCCGCGAGGTGGTTGTCGTGGTCGGTGGCGCCGCAACAGTCCTCGAGCAGCAGGCATTCGAAACCGCGGTCGTTGGCCTCGCGCATCGTGGTGTGGACGCAGACATCGGTGGTGATGCCGGTCAGCACCAGATTGTGGATGCCCCGGGTCCGCATCAGCAGTTCGAGATCGGTGGCGTAGAAGGAGCCCTTGCCGGGCTTGTCGATGACCGGCTCGCCGGGCGCCGGGGCCAGCTCCGGGATGATCTGCCAGCCGGGCTCGCCGCGCACCAGGATCTGGCCGCATGGCCCGGCGTCGCCGATGCCGGCCCCGATCTGGCGCGAGCGCCAGCGCTTGTTGTGAGGCAGGTCGGAGAGGTCGGGGCGATGGCCCTCGCGGGTGTGGATGACGTGATAGCCCTTGGCCCGCATCGCGCCGAGGACGCTGCGGATGGGTTCGATCGGCGCGCGGGTCAGCGACAGGTCGTAGCCCATCTTGTCGACATAGCCGCCGGGGCCGCAGAAATCGGTCTGCATGTCGATGACGATCAGCGCCGTGTTGTCGGGGCGCAGCGCACCGTCATAGGGCCAGGGATAGGGATCGGCCGGGACCGTGCGGCCGGTGGCGCGATGCTCGACGGGAAATTCGGTGACCGACATCGAACTCGTCTCCGCTACTTGGTGATCGACAATTCGCCCGGCGCGCCCTTCAGCGAGCGCTTGGGCGAGGTCGAGGCGATCATGATCAGGAGCGTCAGCACGTAGGGCGCGGCGTTGAAGAAGTAGTAGCCCTGGGTGACGCCGATCGACTGAAGCGCGGGGCCGAGCGCCCCGGCAGCGCCGAAGAGGAGTGCTGCGCCGAAGCAGGCGAGTGGATTCCACCGGGCGAAGATGACCAGCGCCACCGCCATCAGCCCCTGGCCGGAGGACAGGCCCTCGCTCCACGAGCCGGGATAGTAGAGCGACAGGAAGGCGCCGCCGACGCCGGCGCAAAAGCCGCCGACCGTGGTGGCGGTGAAGCGCACCCAGTTGACCGAGTAGCCCATGGCAAGCGCCGCCGGAGCCGAGTCGCCGGTCATCCGGACGATGAGACCCCAGCGGGTGTTCCTGAATGCCCACCACAGGAAGACCGCCAGGGCGATGCCGACAAGGAACAGCGGGTTGATCTGCAGCGCCGACTGGACCTGGGCGTTGTCCGACCAGCCGCCGAGCTGGATCGAGGGAAGCCGTGGCGCCTGTGGCTGGATGTAGGCCTTGCCGAGGAAGAAGGCGAGCCCGGTGCCGAACAGCATCAAGGCGATGCCGATGGCGATGTCGTTGACCCGCGGCAGCTTGCAGATATAGCCGTGCAGTGCGCCGAACAGGCTCCCGGCGAAACCGGCGACCAGCACGCCGAGCCATGGCGAACCGGAGTGATAGGAGATCGCATAGGCGGTCATCGCGCCAAAGACCAGCGTTCCCTCAAGGCCGAGATTGATGCGGCCGGACTTCTCGGTCAGGCATTCGCCGAGGCTGACGAAGAGGAACGGCGTCGACACCCGGATGGCGCCGGCCAGCATGGCGAGGAGGACGATGGTGAGATTTGAATCCGCTTCCATCGCTTCACCTCTTGCCGCGGAAGAAAGGCAGCCGCCCGTAGAGAGTCTCGCTGACCAGCAGGACGACGAACATCAGGCCCTGCAGCACCTGGACCGTGGCGTCCGGCATGCCCATGCGGCGCTGGACGAGGCCGCCGGCGGCGGCGATGCCACCGAGGAAGATCGCGACCGGAATGATCGCCAGCGGGTTCTGTCGCGCCAGGAAGGCGACGAGGATGCCGGTGAAGCCGTAGCCGGCGGCGAGCGAGGCGTTGGCCCGACCCTGGATCGCGGCGACCTCGAAGAAGCCGGCGAGCCCGGCACAGGCGCCGGCGATGGCGCAGGAGACGACCACCAGCCGGCCGACCGGCAGCCCCTGAGCGCGGGCCGCGCGGACATTGCCGCCGGTGATCCGCGCCGCGAAACCGAACCGCGTCCGGTTCATCAGCACCCAGACGGCGATCGCCAGGACGATGGCGAAGACCAGGCCCCAGTGGATGTCGGTGCCGGGAATGTCGCCGACCATGTTGGCGTCGCCGATCGCCGGGGTCGACGGCTTGTTGGGATTGCCGGGATCGCGCAACGCGCCCTCGACGAAGAAATTCATGATCGCGACGGCGATGTAGAAGAGGAGCAGGCTGGCGATGGTTTCGTTGACACCGCGGTAGTGGCGAAGCACGCCGACGAAGCCGATCCAGGCTGCGCCGACGGCCGCGGCGGTGACGAACATCACCGCCTGGATCAGCCATGGCGCGCCCCAGCCGAGGAAGGGGATGGCGATTGCCGCGGCGGTGAAACCGCCCAGCACCAGCGCCCCCTCGCCGCCAATGACGACTATGCCAAGGCGGGCCGGAATCGCGACGCAGAGCGCGGTGAAGATCAGCGGGCCGGCGCGGACCAGCGTGTTGGTCCAGGAAAAGGCGCTGCCATAGCCGCCGACCCAGAGCAGGTTGAAGAACTCGACCGGCGACTTGCCGAGGAAAAGCAGGAAGATCGAGAAAAGAACCGCCGCGCTGACCATGGCGATCAGCGGGATGACCACCGCTTCGGCGGAGCGGGCGATGCGCGTCAGCCACTCGCTGCCCTCGGTCGCGAGGTCCGGTGCGGGAACGTCGGTCGGGCTGGTCGCAGTCACGGGCGATTCCCTCGGCTGGGATGCGACGGGCGGCCGGCGATCGGCCGCCCCCGCAGTGGGCTCAGGTGATCGAGCCGACGACGCCCTCGACGAGGAAGCCGGTCTGTTCGAGCCAGACGTCGTAAGGCGCGTGCTCGGTGCCGGCGGGGATGACGACGTTGCCTTCGTTATCCTTCAGCGGACCGACGAAGATCGGCTTCAGCGCCTTCATGTCGGCCTTGGCGGCATCCGCCGCGGCGATCGCTTCCGGCGTCGCGCCGGCGCCGTAGGCCGTGTTCTGGACGAAGTCCTTGTCGTAGCCGCCGCGGACGAAGTTCGGCAGCTCCTCGCCCTTGGCCAGCATGTCGGCGAACTGCTGGTAGATGGTGATCCACTTGTATTCGGCGCCGGTGATGAAGCCGTTCGGCGCAAGCGGCGCCTGGCTGGCATTGTGGCCGCAGGTCTTCACGCCGCGCCCTTCGGCGGTCTCGATGACCACCTTCGGGCTGTCGACGTGGCAGGTGATGACGTCGGCGCCGGAATCGATCAGCGCGTTGGTCGCCTCCGCCTCGCGCACCGGCAGGGACCACTCGCCGGTGAAGATCACCTGGACGGTGGCGTCCGGGTTCACCTTGCGGGCGCCCATCAGGAACGAGTTGATGTTGAGGAGCACCGTGCCGATCGGCTTGGCGGCGACGAAGCCGAGCTTGTTCGACGTGGTCGACAGGCCGGCGGCGACGCCGTCGATGTAATGGCCCTGGTCGAGATAGCCGTAGTAGCTGCCGGCATTGGTGGGGTTGGCGTCGGACCACAGGCCCGCGGCATGGCGGAACTCGACGTCGGGATACTTCTTGGCCATGTCGAGCATGAAGGGGTCGAAATAGCCGAAGGACGTGGCGAAGATGAGCCCGGCGCCGTCGAGCTGGATCATGCTCTCCATCGACTTGGAGACCGAGTCCGTCTCCGGCACGTTCTCCTCCTCGACCACGGTGACATCCGGAATTGTCTTCAGTGCCTCGGCGGCGACGGCATGGGCCTGGTTCCAGCCGAAATCGTCACGCGGACCGACATAGACGATGCCGATGGTCAGTGGCGCCGCAAGGGCGGAACGGATGGGCAGGATGCCGGACGTCAGGCCGACTGCGCCAAGCGCGGCACTGCCCTTGAGAAGCGTCCGCCGGCTCAGGTCGAATTTGGACATTTGGTTCCCCTTTGATCGAGACAGTCACCCCGGGCAGGCGGTTTCCGCGCCCGTCCTCTGGACTGATGATCGCAACGGTCGTGCCAACTCCGCCTCAACGAGGATGAATTCGCAGATTGCATGCATTCCGGGGATGGTCGACTTTGGCGGAAGCGCTGGACCTTCAGGGCGCGACGCGGCCAGTTGCCCGCGAGGAACGCGGCAATTGCCTAAATTGTAATCGCCTATCCCGCTTGCCGGCAGACTAAGCGTCGGCCGCCTTGTCGAGGAAATCGTAGGTCCGCGCCAGCCTGTCCGCGAGGTACGCCGCGCCGGTCGTCGGCGCGTAGCGCGCCGGCCGCTCGTCGGTGACGCAGGTCGGCAGGCAGGCGATGCTGGCGTCGGGATTGGGGTCGAGGAAGAAGGCGACCGAGTAGCGGTCGCTACCCCGGTTGATCACGCGGTGCGGCGTGGAGACGTAGACGTCATTGGTCCAGCGCATCAGGCAGTCGCCGATATTGCAGACGAAGGTTCCCGGCATTGGCGGGACCGTGATCCAGTCGCCTGCCCGGGTCTGGACCTCGAGGCCGCCGACTTCGTCGGTGAGGAGCAGCGTGACGTCGCCATAGTCGGTATGGGCGCCGGCGCCGATCTGGCCGGCCGCCGCCGACGACGGCTGCGGCGGATAATGCAGCAGACGAAGGGTTGCCATCGGCTGGTCGAGCTTGTCTTCGAAATGGTCGGGCGCCAGGCCGAGATCGATCGCGACGCCGCGATGCAGCCGCCGCCCGACCGACCAGACCGCATCGAAATAGGTCAGCATGGTATCCCGCCAGCCGACAATTTCCGGCCACAGGTTGACGCCGCGGAAAGGCTCGCCGGCGACGACGCGCGGATCGTCGGCGGCAAGATCGAGGCCGATGTTGAAGGCCTCCTTGAGGTCGGCCGGCTGGCTCGGGTCGAGGCTTTCGCCCTGCATGGCGACATAGCCGCGATTGTGCGGTGAATGGCGAATCGACTGCTTCAGCTTGGCCGCCTCCGGCAGTGCAAAGAAGCGCGCCGACTCACTGAATACCTCCTCGATCAGGGTGGCCGGAATGCCGTGGCCGGTGACGAAGAAGAAGCCGACCTCGCGCGCTGCACGGCCGATCTCGGCGGCGATCCGCTGGTCGGCATCCGGGCCGGGCGTGAGGTCAACGATCGGCAGGGATTCAGGCTTGGCGGCTGTCATCGCGGGCGACTCCGGTGCTTCGAACTCGCCTCGACTATCCATGATCCATGCCAGCGACAAGCGGTGCGCCCGACGGGACGCCGTTTTCCCCCGCGACGACGGCGGGCGCTTGCGTTGTTTAGTTAGCTGTGTTTCACTAAACTAAATTACTAAACACAACGCCGGGCAAGGGAGGGCTGCGGCGCCAATCCACACACAGGGAATTTTGCGATTCAGCGCCGGTCGACGGCCTGGAGGCGCGCATGACCGGACCGCTTCGAGCGCGGTCAGGCGCGGATGGTTCCACACCTTGGGAGGTACATGGGATGAGAAAGCTGCTAACCCTCGCGACCGCGCTATCGGCTTCGGCCCTGGCGTCCGCGGCATTCGTCAACCAGTCGCAGGCGGAGGAACTGACCCTCTGCTGGGCGGCATGGGACCCGGCCAACGCACTGGTCGAGCTGTCAAAGGACTTCACCGCCGAGAGCGGCACCGACATGAAGTTCGAGTTCGTTCCGTGGACGAGCTACGCCGACCGCTTCCTCAACGAACTGAACTCGCAGGGCTCGCTCTGCGACCTGATCATCGGCGACAGCCAGTGGATCGGCGGATCCGCCGAGAACGGCCACTATGTCAAGCTGAACGACTTCTTCGAGGCCGAAGGCATCTCGATGGACGACTTCCTCGAGCCGACGGTCTACGGCTATTCGACCTGGCCGAAGGGTACGCCGAACTACTGGGCGCTGCCGGCCATGGGCGATGCGCTCGGCTGGGTCTACCGCAAGGACTGGTTCGAGAAGCCCGAGCTGCAGGCCGAGTTCAAGGAGAAGTACGGCCGCGATCTCGCCCCGCCGAAGACCTGGACCGAACTGAAGGATATCGCCGAGTTCTTCCAGGGCCGTGACGTCGACGGCAAGACCGTCTACGGCGCCGCCATCTTCACCGAGCGCGGCTCGGAAGGCATCACCATGGGCGTCACGGCAGCGCTCTACGCCTGGGGCTTCGAATACGAGACCGAGCCGGGCACCTATGCCATGGAAGGCGCGGTGAACTCGGCCGACGCCGTCGCGGCGCTCGAATTCTACAAGGAGCTCTACGACTGCTGCACGCCTCCGGGCTATTCGGACGCCTACATGCAGGAAGGCCTCGACGCCTTCAAGTCGGGCCAGGTCGCGATGATGATGAACTGGTTCGCCTTCTGGCCGGGCATGTACAAGGACGAGAATGTCGGCGGCGACAAGATCGGCTTCTTCGTCAATCCGCAGGAGAAGGTGCCAGCCTCGACACTGGGCGGCCAGGGCATCTCTGTCGTCGCCTATTCCGACAAGCAGGACACGGCGCTCGAATACATCAAGTGGTTCGCCAAGCCCGAGGTCCAGAAGAAGTGGGCCGCGCTCGGTGGCGTCTCGACCGCCAAGTCGGTGCTGCTTGATCCGGACTTCCCGAACTCGGCGCCGTATGCCGCCGACTTCCTGGTCGCGATGGGCCAGGTCAAGGATTTCTGGCAGGAGCCGGCCTTCGCGGAGCTGATGCAGGCGATGCAGAAGCGCGTCCACGACTATGTCGTCGCCGACCAGGGAACGGCCCAGGAAGCCCTCGACAAGCTGATCGAGGACTGGACCGAGACCTTCGAGGACGAAGGCAAGCTCTGACCTCCCGGACCGCCGCCTGCCCCTCCCGGCTCGCCGGGAGGGGCCCTTTCAAGCCCCCGAGACGACCGACAAGCCAGGTACTGGATCGCGACGGATGACGGATTCATCAGCAAAAGCGGGCGTTGCCGAACGAGTGGCAGGCGCCACCCCGGCGCCGCTGGCCCGCCGCATCCGCGGATTGTCGGACAAGGCGATCGCCTGGCTGTTCATCGCGCCGACGATCCTCCT
This sequence comes from Bauldia litoralis, assembly GCF_900104485.1. Classification (GTDB taxonomy): domain Bacteria; phylum Pseudomonadota; class Alphaproteobacteria; order Rhizobiales; family Kaistiaceae; genus Bauldia; species Bauldia litoralis. The sequence continues at coordinate 301,250 of NZ_FMXQ01000005.1, forward strand.
GCTGCTGGCCATCAACATCTTTCCGCTGCTGTGGACGATCTATCTGTCCTTCACCAACTACAAGGCCAACCGCAAGGCCGAGATCCGCTGGGAAGGCACCGAGCACTACACCGACATTCTGAGCGATCCCGAAATCTGGCACTCGATGCAGGTGACGGCGCATTTCGTCTTCTGGACGGTGGCGATCGAAACGGTGATCGGCTTCGCCCTGGCCTACCTGATCGACCGGCGCTGGCGCGGCCACGGCTTCTGGACGACCGTCATCCTGATCCCGATGATGCTGTCGCCGGCGGTGGTCGGCAATTTCTGGAAATTCCTCTACCAGCCGCAGATCGGGCTGTTCAATTACGGCGTCTCATTCTTCACCGGCATCGACCCCTCCTCCTTCCAGATGATCGGCGACGTGTCGCTCGCGCCGTGGTCGATCGTCATCGTCGATGTCTGGATGTGGACGCCCTATGTCATGCTGATCTGCCTCGCCGGGCTCCGGTCGATCCCCGACTACATCTATGAAGCGGCCGAAGTCGACCGCGCCTCGACCTGGCGGCGCTTCTGGTCGATCACCCTGCCGATGGCCCTGCCCTTCATCATGCTGGCGGTGCTCTTCCGCGGCATCGAGAACTTCAAGATGTTCGACCTGATCAACCTCCTGACCTCGGGGGGCCCGGGCTCGACCACGGAGGTCGCGTCGATCACGCTGAAGCGCGAGGCCTTCGAGAGCTGGAAGACCGGCTATTCCTCGGCGCTGGCGATCATCCTCTTCGTCGCGGTGTTCGGGCTCGCCAACATCTACGTCAAGGCGCTCAACCGGGTGAAGCAGCGATGAGCAAGACCACCGCCCATTCCGTTGTGGCGCCGACGCCGACGGCGCGGCGTGTCTCCGGCGCCATCGTCATCCTCTATGCGCTGATTACGATGATCCCGCTGGCCTGGATCGTCATGACCAGCTTCAAGACGCCGCCGGATTCGATCGCCTATCCGCCCAAGGTTCTGTTCGAGCCGTCGCTGGAGGGCTACTGCAACCTGTTCACGACACGATCGCGGCAGACGCCGGAATACCTGGAGTCGCTGCCGGCGCCGGAGCCGGGCTGCGACGCGATCGTCCGCTCGCGCAACATGGTGATCGCCGGGCCGTCCAACGTCATCCCGCGCTTCACCAACTCGATCATCATCGCCTTCGGCTCGACCTTCCTGGCGGTCTTCCTCGGGACGATCACCGCCTATGCCTTCTCGCGGTTCAAGGTGCCCTTCGCCGACGACATCCTGTTCTTCATCCTGTCGACGCGCTTCATGCCGCCGATCGCGGTGGCGATCCCGATCTTCCTGATGTACCGGGCGATCGGGCTGTCCGACACGCATCTCGGCATGATCCTGCTCTACACGGCGGTCAACGTCTCGCTGGCAGTGTGGCTGCTCAAGGGCTTCATCGACGAGATACCGCGCGAATACGAGGAAGCCGCGATGATCGACGGCTATTCGCGGCTCCACGCCTTCGTCAAGGTGGTGCTGCCACAGGCGGCGACCGGCATCGCGGCCACCGCCATCTTCTGCCTGATCTTCGCCTGGAACGAATATGCCTTCGCGGTGCTGCTCACCTCCGGCACCGCGCAGACCATGCCGCCCTTCATCCCCTTCATCATCGGCGAGGGCGGCCAGGACTGGCCGGCGGTCGCGGCGGCGACCACCCTGTTCCTGATCCCGATCTTCGTCTTCACCATCCTGCTGCGGAAGCACCTCTTGCGCGGCATTACCTTCGGCGCGGTGAGAAAATGACCCGGCCTACAGACCCCTATTCCATCGACGCGACCATGGACCCGGCGCAGGAGGCGGCCGCCGACTCGCTGCCGCCTCCACCGCATTCCGCGATGAACGAGCGGCCGCTGGCGCAATACGAGGTGCATCCCGCCGCGCGCTATTTCCGGCGCGGCCCATGGGAGAATGCGGCGACCATTGTCATCGCGCTCGGCGTCATCATGCTGATGCAGCCCTTCTCGCTGTTTCTCTACGGCTGGTCCTTCGCCACCATCCTCTTCGGCACGGTGATGTTCATCATCGTCAGCCATTTCGTGGATTAGAGCGATGGCTGAAATCCGCGTCGAGAAACTCCACAAGGCCTTCGGCGAATTCGTTGCCGTGCGCGAGTCCGACTTCACCGTCGCCGATGGCGAGTTCTTCGTCATGCTGGGGCCGTCGGGCTGCGGCAAGACGACAACGCTCAGGATGATCGCCGGCCTTGAGCTGCCGACCTCCGGCCGCATCCTGCTTGGCGGCGAGGACGTCACCTTCAACCGGGCGGCAGCGCGCGACATCGCCTTCGTCTTCCAGCTCTTCGCGCTCTACCCGCACATGAACGTTCGCCAGAACATCGGCTTTCCGCTGAAGTGCGAGGGGATGCCGCGCGCCGAGATTCGGGCGCGGGTTGAGGAGACCGCGCGCTTCCTGCGGATCGACCACCTGCTCAGCCAGCCGACATCGCGGCTGGCCGGCGGCGACCGCCAGCGCGTCGCGCTCGGCCGCGCCATCGTCCGCCGCCCCAAGGCCTTCCTGATGGACGAGCCGCTCGGCACCCTCGATACCGAGTTCCGCGATCTGATGGTCCGCGAGTTGCGCGAGTTGCATATGCGCATCGCGGCAACCACGGTCTACGTCACCCACGACCAGCTCGAGGCGATGTCGATGGCCGACAAGATCGCTGTGATGAACCGCGGCGACATCGAGCAGTTCGGCACGCCGCAGGAGATCTACGATCGACCCGCGACCATGTTCGTCGCCGATTTCATCGGCTCGCCGCCGATGAATTTCCTCGCCTTTCGCGGCAGCGTCGAACCCGGCGCGGCCTCGGTCGGCATCAACGGCGCGATCGTCGACATTCCGGCGCCGCGCGAGGCGCGGCCGGAGGGCGACCTGGCGCTCGGGGTCCGGCCGGAGCATGTCCGCTTCGACGACGGCTCGAAGCTGCGCGGCACGGTGTTCGGCACCGAATATCTCGGCACCACGCAGATCGTCACGGTTACCACCGCCCATGGCACGGTCAAGGCCCGCCTGCCCGCCGACATTCGCGCCGAGGCCGGGGAAACGGTCGGGTTGTCGCTCCGCTCCGAACGGCTGACCTTGTTCGATGGCGGATCAGGACGCGCCATCCGCACCGCCCAGAACGAGGGGACCCACCATGGCTGAGGTCGTCCTTTCCGGCGTCACCAAGCGGTTCAAGACGGTCGCCGCCGTCGAGTCGCTCGACCTCACCGTCCATGACGGCGAGTTCATCGTCCTGCTCGGCCCGACCGGCGCCGGCAAGACGACGACGCTGCGCCTGGTCGGCGGTCTCGAACGTCCCGATGAGGGGTCGATCACCATCGGTGGCCACGACGTCACCCATGCCGCCCCGGCGGCGCGCGATGTCGCCTTCGTCTTCCAGCAATATTCGCTCTATCCGCACCTGTCCGCCTACGACAATCTCGCCTTCCCGCTGCGCTCGCCGGCGCGGCGCGTGCCCGAGGACGAGATCCGCAAGCGGGTCGGTGAGATCGCCGAAATGCTGCGTATCTCGGCCAAGCTGCAGAACCGCGCCACGCAACTGTCCGGCGGCGAGATGCAGCGGGTGGCGATCGGCCGGGCCCTCGTCCGCCGTCCATCGATCTACCTGATGGACGAGCCGCTCTCCTCGCTCGACGCCAAGCTGCGCTCCGACCTGCGGCTCGAACTGAAGCGCATCCAGCAGGATCTTGGCGCGACGATTCTCTATGTCACCCACGACCAGACCGAAGCGATGACCATGGCCGTGCGAATCGGCGTTATCGAATCCGGGCGGATGATCCAGCTCGGCACCCCGCGCGAGATCTACACCGCGCCGGCGAGCGTTTATGTCGCAACCCGCCTTGGCCAGCCGGCGATCAACCTCCTGCCGGTCGGACTTCTGCCCGACGGCGGCGCGCCGACCGGCGGCAAGACCGTCGGCGCCCGCACCGAGAATCTGCGGATCGCCAAGGCCGCCAACGGTTCGGCAAACGCAACGGTCGACTGGATCGAGCATCTCGGCGACCAGAACCACCTGCACGTCACCGTCGGCGACCACAAGCTTGTGACGCTCGCCGACCCCGAATCCGACCTGGCGAAAGGCGACCGGGTTTCGCTGTCGCTGGTCGATCCCCTATATTTCGACGCTTCCGGCAAGCGCATTGCCGCGAGCGGAAAAGCAAGGATTCCCCAAGGCAATGGCTGACCCGACGTCGGACTCGACCGCCATGGCAATTGACGAAGCAACCCGCCGGCGGGTGATCGCCGCGGTAGCGCAGGCGATGTTCGACCATGTCGAGGAACTGACCGCCCTCGACCAGGCGATCGGCGATGGCGACCACGGCCTCAACATGAAGCGCGGCTTCGAGGCGGTGATGGCCGACATCGACACCCATGCGGCCAAGCCGCTGCCGGAGGCGCTGTCCGGAATCGGCATGGCGCTGGTGATGAAGGTCGGCGGCGCCTCGGGCCCTCTCTATGGCACCCTGCTGATGACACTCGGCAAGCAGTTGCCGGCCGAACCGACCCGCGCGGAACTGGTCAGCGCCTTCGGTGCGGCAATCGAGGCGGTCAAGGCCCGCGGCAAGTCGGACTTCGGCCAGAAGACCATGCTCGACGTCCTCGGCCCGGTGCATGCCGCGCTACGCGACGGCGGCGACCTCGACACGACCGCCGACAAGGCGGCGGACGCCACGGTGCCGCTGAAGGCGATCCGCGGCCGCGCGTCGTTCCTCGGCGACCGGTCCATCGGCCACATGGACCCGGGCGCCCGGTCGAGCGCCCTGATGATCCACGCCATCACCAACGTTCTGGAAACGCCCGCATGAGCAACGTCGGCATCGTCATTGTCTCGCATTCGGCCAATGTCGCCAGCGGCACGGCGGAAATGGTTCGCCAGATGGTCGGCGACGAGGTGCCGCTGGCCTATTGCGGCGGCGACCCCGACGGCGGCCTCGGCACCAGCGTCGAGGCGATCATGCAGGCGATCGACGCGGCCTGGTCCGATTCCGGCATCGCCATCCTGGTCGACCTCGGCGGCGCCGAAACCAACAGCGAGATGGCCATCGAGATGCAGCCGTCCGAACGGCGCGGCAAGATCGTGATATGCAACGCACCGATCGTCGAGGGCGCCGTCATGGCGGCGACCGAAGCATCGGGCGGCGCGCCGCTCGAAGATGTCAAACGAACCGCCGAGGAGCTGTCGCCGGCCTGAACCGGCGAGAGTGAAGGAAAGAATACGGAATGTCAGATCGGCACACCTCCGCCACCGTCCTCCTGACCCACGCGGTCGGCCTTCACGCGCGACCGTCGGTGAAGCTCACCAAGCTCGCCAAGACCTTCCGCTCGACCATCGAACTCGGCCTTTCGCCGGATGGGCCGTGGATCGACGCCAAGAGCATCGTCAAGGTGATGGGCGCCAAGGTGCCGCAGGGGACCAACCTCCATATCCGGGCCGCCGGCGGCGATGCCGACACGGCGGTCGCGGCGCTGATCGATCTGGTCGAGCGGGATTTCGACGAGGCGGGAGCCGATGCGGCCGGCGGTTGAACGCCGCGGACATGTCGCGGCGCCCGGGATCGCTGCCGGCCCGGTCGTGCGCCTCGATCGCACCGGCGGATTACGGCGCGAACCGAGCGGCGATCCCGCCCGGGAACGCGCCGACCTCGAAGCCGCCATCGCCTCGTCCATCGTCGCGATCGCCGACCTTGCCGCGACGCTTGAAGGCGAAGCCGCGGACATACTCGATTTCCAGATAGCGATGCTTGAGGACGACGCCCTGTCGTCCTCGGCCTTCGCGGCGATCGCCAAGGGCGTCGACGCCGGCACCGCATGGTCGGATGCCATCCAGGTCCAGGTCGCCGACTATGAGGCAACCGCAGATGAGTATTTCCGGGCGCGCGCCGCCGACCTCGCCGACATTCGCGACCGGGTGCTGCGCGCCCTCGCCCACGATGGCGATACGGCGACGCCGCCGGGCGCCGTGCTGGCCGGCAATGACGTGACCCCGAGCCGCTTCCTCTCGGTCGACTGGGCAAGTGGCGGCGGGCTCGCCCTGTTCGCCGGCAGCGCCTCCAGCCATGTCGCGATGCTGGCGCGTTCACGCGGCGTGCCGATGGTCGTCGGAACCGGCCCGATCGATCTCGGCGACAACGACATCGCCATCGTCGATGGCGAGGCAGGACGAATCGTGCTCAATCCCGGCGCGGAGGACTGGGCCGCCTATGAGGCGACCCGCGCCGATACGGTGGCACGCTCGGGCCGCGAGGACGCCGTGCTGCGGCTGCCGGCGCGAACCCGCGACGGCAGGCGCCTCAGCGTGATGATCAACGTCGCCGAGCCGGAGGAACTGGACGCCCTCGACCCGACGACCTGCGACGGCATCGGCCTGGTGCGCACCGAGTTCCTGTTCCATCGCCCGCAGGGACTGCCCGACGAGGAAACCCAGTATCGCGCCTATCGGCGGATCGTCGAATGGGCGGCCGGCCGGCCCAACGTCCTGCGCACCCTCGACGCCGGGGGCGACAAGCCGGTTCCGGGCCTGACCATCGACGACGAGTCCAACCCCTTTCTCGGCACGCGAGGCATCCGCCTGTCGCTCGCCTGTCCCGACGTCTTCATGGTGCAGTTACGGGCGATGGCGCGGGCCGCGGCGCTCGGCGACGTCAAGGTGATGCTGCCGATGGTGACGGTGCCGCAAGAGATCGACCAGGCCGCCGCCCTGCTCAACCGGGCGGTGGCCGACCTCGAGGCCGAGGGCGTCGCCTGCCGCCGGCCGGCGCTCGGCATCATGGTCGAGGTACCGGCCGTGGCGATCGAGCCGGCGCTCTATGCCAACGCCGATTTCTTCTCGATCGGCAGCAACGACCTCACCCAGTATGTCACGGCAAGCGCTCGCGACATCGCGGCCGTGTCGACCCTGAACGACGCCGGCCACCCGGCGATCCTCAGCCTGATCCGTCGCGTCGTCGATGTCGGCCGGGAGATCGGGCGCGACGTCAGCCTTTGCGGCGACATGGGCAGCGACCCCGCGCATATCCCGGCGCTGGTCGGCGCGGGGCTGGCGACACTATCCGTCGCACCGCCGCTGGTCGGCCGCACCAAGCTGGCCATCGCCGAAACCGGCGCGGAAGCGTCGTGAGCACCCGCAAGAACCGCGCCGAGCCCGCTGCCGATGGCGAGGCCGTCATCCGCTACAAGGCGATCCTGCAGAAGGTCATGGAGACCCGGCCGTCCGGCACCCGGCAGCGGCTGGCCGGGGCGCTCGGCAAGAACCGCAGCTTCATCTCGCAGATCACCAACCCCGCCTATGCGACGCCGATCCCGGCCCGTCACATCGAGACGATCTTCGATATCTGCCACTTTTCCCCGGACGAGCGCCTGCGCTTCATCCAGGCCTATACCGCCGCGCATCCCCGCCGGACGCCGGTCGCCCAGGACGGGCGGCACCTGCGCCCGCACACGGTCTACCTGCCCGACCTCGGCGACGAGGCCCGCAACCAGGACCTCGACCGGATGGTCGGCGAGTTCATCCAGAAACTGACGCGCCTGATCGGCAAGGGCTGACGGCGCGCCGACTAGAGGGAGGAACATCCATGAAAAAATTCATGAACGGCCCCGACACCATTCTCGCTGAAAGCCTCGACGGATTCGTCGCCGCCCATGACGACATCGTCGCGATGGGCGAGGACCGCAAGTTCGTCCGCCGCGCGACACTGTCGCCGGGCAAGGTGGCGCTGATCTCGGGCGGCGGCTCGGGGCACGAGCCGCTGCACGCCGGCTTCGTCGGCCACGGCATGCTCGATGCCGCCTGCCCCGGCCAGGTCTTCACCTCGCCGACACCCGACCAGATGATCGCTGCAGCCGATGCGGTCGACGGTGGCGCCGGAGTGCTGTTCATCGTCAAGAATTACGAAGGCGACGTGATGAATTTCGAGATGGCGGCGGAGATGGCCGACCGCGAAATCCTGACGGTGATCATCGACGACGATGTGGCGGTCGAAACCTCGACCTTCTCGACCGGGCGGCGCGGCGTCGCCGGGACGATGGTGGTCGAGAAGATCGTCGGCGCCGCTGCGGAAGAGGGTCGCGGCCTCGCCGACCTCAAGGCGCTCGGCGACAAGGTCAACGCCGCGACCCGCTCGATGGGCGTCGCGCTGTCCAGTTGCATCGTGCCGGCCGCCGGCACGCCGACCTTCACGCTCGACGACGACGAAATGGAAATGGGCGTCGGCATCCATGGCGAGCCCGGTCGGCGCCGGGTCAAGCTCGAGCCGGCCGACGCGATCGCCGAGGAGATCGTCACCGCGATCGCCGCCGAGATGGGCGCGTCCGGCGACGCGCTGCTCCTGGTCAACGGCTTCGGCGGCACGCCGCTGATGGAGCTCTACCTGATGTATCACGCGGCCCGGGCCAGGCTCGAAAGCCGCGGCTTCCGCGTCACCCGATCGCTGGTCGGCAATTTCGTCACGTCGCTGGAGATGGCCGGCTGTTCGATCACCGTCACCGGGCTCGACGCCGAGACGACGGCGCTATGGGATGCGCCGGTCCAGTCGGCTGCATTTCGTCAAGGAATGTGACGTGTCACCGGCCCCCTCCGGCCAATACCTGTCCTTCATCTTCCGAACCGGCATCGTTGGGACAACCCGTGTCACCACTCTCAGAATGCGCATGACCCATTGGCCACGCTATTAACGGGGGTCGAACCGACGAATACGCTAGCCCCCCATGAGAAGCCGGTCCGATATCCGGATCCGGGCGCATTCAATGCGCTGAGCACGCAGCGGTCTCAGGATCGATGTGATCCGGGTCGTTCGGGGCGATCTCAGGCGGATTCATCCCGTTGCGTCGCGGCGCTCCTGGAATCAGACGGTCCATGTTGTATAGGATGTTGGCGAGCGTCAGTTGCGGCTCGGCGGGGCGAGACCGATAGTGCGATTGAGAGGCGAAAACGGGTCTTCTGCTCGGCGAAGACATGCTCGATAGGGGGCCGGATGCCTTGCTTTGGCCTGTACCGGCTTGCGGCATCGGCTTGTCCACCGGCTTTCGCCGGTGGATCCGCTCGGCCAGCCACCTCTCGTTCTCCGCGAACAATAGGCGCCGACCGCCTTTGGAACCGCGTTCTCCCGGCTGACAAGGCGCTTGAGTTGCCGTCCGGCGGACGCCGCCGCAGAGGTCACCGCGCTTTAGCCGATGTCCAGCTGGACACCTTGAAAAACCTTGCCATTGGGATCCCTTCAGTCGCTCCGGGCGAACGCCCATATCCGACCGGGTGTTTCACCCATCTGACCGCCGGCCGAGCGTGTCCTCAAACCTAGTTGCTGCACTTCGGCTGGGTCCGAACCCTCGTCAGACGCTCCGAAATCGCCCCGCCGAAGTCGCTGAAAACAGCGGTCGATGGACGGAATATAGACTAGCCTTTTGTACCCCGGGGTCGCTACATTAGAAAGCGCGCGTACGTAGCGGAAAGAGGTCATCGTGCCAACATATCATGGGCAGATCGGGCAAGACTATTTACTCGATGAAGCTGTATTCCGGGGAATGAGGGACGGGACATTCATTGATATTGGCGCAAATGACGGAGTCTTCTACAGTAATTCGGTCATGTTCGAACGAGACCGTGGTTGGTCTGGCGTTTGCGTGGAGCCCAACCCCGCGGTTTTTCCGAAGCTCATCGCGCAGCGCGGCTGCCCCTGTGTCAACGCTGCGGTCGGAGCCGAGCGAGGTGTATTGCCGTTCGAGCAGGTTGTCGGATACGGGCAGATGCTCAGCGGCCTGAAAGGAAAGGCTTCAAGGGCCCACGACGGACGGATACAGCACGCCGTTGAGGAGCGCGGCAGCGTGGTCAAGACAATCGATGTCGACGTTATCACGTTTCCGGACATCATCCGCCAGCACGATATCAAGAACGTGGACCTGTTGACCGTTGACACCGAAGGGAACGAGCCGGAGATCCTCGCCACGATCGCCGAGGCCGACGTAATGGTTCACGTCATTGACGTGGAGTGTAACGACGATAGTGACGTACCTATTCTTACGGATGTCCTCGGCGATCAATTCAAACTGATAGCCCGACACCGCTTCGATGCGTTCTTCATCAATCGGGAAAGCCCCTTCTTTGGCCGCCGCCGGCGTCTGAAGAAGTTAATCGCCAGCGAGGGGCGGTCACTCTAGTCAGCGGGATCGTTCATGTCTTCAAATATGACGGGCGTTGGATCGATGCTCCGCCGGAGTACGGACCGCGCAAGACTCTCTACAATCGCTACGTCCGCTGGGCCGCCAAGGGCGTTTGGGTCGGTCTCTTTGACGCATTGGCCGGCGCTGGCGGAAATGGCGGTCGCGCCGCCCGACGGAGATCGAGACGGGAAACCGACCGATCCGCACTGATGGGCGTGCGCCGTCGACTAGCAATTAGTAAGCCGGCAGGTCCTGGAACCGGAAATCGAAGACCGCGGTTCGTCATGTTCTGGTTGTATGAGCTGCCAATTGAAGCATTGATTAGGCTGGAAACGCCCTGCGGATTCGCCATAAAACCTGAACTGCGTTGCTGCATTTTCCCCTCCGAGCCCGACAAAGCAGTGCCCTTTCCTGCGCGCTCAGTACCGACGCAGCCTTGAAAGCTTCGTGCGTCGTCGGTTCTCGAAAAACTGGTATGATTTTGGCGCTGTCGACCCATATCGACCGAGGCTTCGCTGACGACGGTTCGACTACTTGCCGGGGACCAGAGCTGCCTCGCTCCCGGCAGGACCGAGTGAGAGATTAGTGGAATAGGGGTTAAGCGCTTGGCGCATGAAAACCGAGGCAGGGCAATCCCGCCGTTGCTCAGGGTCGCTGGGCTCGTCGTGGTATATGCGGTCGTGCCGCTTACGCTCGGAAGCAGCCAACCTGCGAATCTGCCGAGCGCTCTAGCACTTCTTTATGTCATCGCGGCGATCGGGTTCGGCGCTGTACTCCGCGGCGCCAAGGTTACGTCCTTCGTGGAAATGACGGGATACGTTTCTCTGGGTTGGTACCTGATCCTGCTCGCTATCGAGGTGTCTCACGGAAGATTCTTTCACGCGGCATTGGACTACCGGACGGACATCCTGAGACAAAATTTTGTTCTTCTTGCCCTTCCGTTCTTCGTGATCGGCTTGCGCGAACTCCGCCCGGACCCGCGCACGCTCGAGTGGGTAATTGCGCCAACTGTCGTCCTTCTCCTCGGTCTGGTTGTATATCAGTATTTCGTTCTCGGCATTTCGCGACCGACCGGCCTCGGTATTAATCCGGTTTTTCTGGCTTTGACCTGTCTGGTTTGGTGCCTGTTTTTGCTCGCACGCGCCATGAATTCGCCCGGCGTGGAGTGGAGCAGGCTTGTGGTGGCGCTTCTCGGATTGATCCCCATTGCCCTCTCGGGCAGCAAACTTGTGTGGCTCGCGACCCTGCTCACATATGGGGGCATCTTTATCGCATGGTGGTGGAATGGAGGACGGTGGCGCACGCTTGGGTTTGTAGCTGCAATTATCATCCCTGCAAGTTGGCTGCTTTATCAACTGGACGTCGTCCAGACGCGTATCGGCCTGTTTATCGGCGAGCTCAGCGCCTTCCAAGCTAGCGGCGACACATCGGGCGGCTCTTTCGGACTGCGCTACGTCGCAGCCGCCGCCGGACTTCGCGCCTTCCTCGACCAACCGTTCACTGGTTACGGATTGCTTCACTCAAAACTCGCCGCGGTCGATCATCAGACGCTGGGTGAGTCTCCGTTTGCGTTCCTTGGAACTCTTCACAATGATTATGTGAGCCAGATGGTTGCCTTCGGGGTCTTTGGCCTCGTCTATCTGCTATTCCTGATCGGAGCGTTCATGTTCGCGGCGGTCCGCGCTGGTGACTCGGCGACCCGGCGCCTGGGCTTCGCTCTGGGCGGAGCGCTCGCCGTATATATGCTCGGTGCAATGATCTCAGCTCAACCGCTGGTCGGGGGGCTCGTCTTCTTCGTTCTCGGCCTTCTCTTGGCCCACGCCGATCTTCAAAGCCCGCAAGGCGCCGCGGCGACCGCTACGCCGCCAGCCAAGCTTGGCGACGGGTCTTCTATTGACCAGGACGAGGCAGCGGACTCGTCATGGAAAACGCCGCGCAGATCCGTCCTAGTCTTGATGCTCGCCACATTGATCGGGCTAGGTGGACTAGCCTGGTCTGCGCGACCTTATCCCCTTCGCACAATACCTTACGCTTTCTTGTCTGACGATCCGGCATCCGGCGTACACGAGTGGGCGCTTTGGCCGGTGGTGCTTGGCTCCGTCTCCTGGGCGCTGTCGGATGGCCCGAACGGCGCAGAGATTCACGCCGCGATCGACGTTCCGGTGCGGGCTCTTTCGATGGATCTGAGTATCCGGCGAAATCGGGACAACGCGCTCCCGTTCGGCTATCTCGTCGAACTCGTTAACTATCCTAATCCGGCGTTCGCCTCGCAAGCGATTGCAGAAGTCGGTTGGATTCGTTTCAAAAAAAGCCGGTGGCTCTCGAATAGCGAGCCGCTGGTTGGGTCAGTCCTTAGAATCGAAGGACAAACATTTCGAATGGGTCTGCCTGCTGATCCGAAGATGGTCGTCGCAAATCTGGAACGAATGCGAAAAAATTGGATCATGGAGCTGACCATCGTGTACCAGACTGGCCGAACAGCGACGCTCATGCTGCAAAAGGGATCAAGGGGCGACGCTGTATTCTCGGCCGCCGTGGCCAGTTGGCGGAACGATAGCGGGGATCCGTAGGCCGAGCCGCTGCAGAAACACCGGAGCGCTCTATCGAGTGCCTCGGTCGCGCAATGTCGGATTCTCGAAATGAGCACGCGCTTGACCGGGATGGGCGACAGATTGTCTGAACAGGTCGGTAGTTGAACCACGCATTGGGCGGTCTGGAGTTGAGCAAGTTGTCGGATCTTGGCCGCATTCCCACCGGTTTGTCGGCCGTCCTTCGTTCCGCTAGGTCAGCCAAACATGAGGCCTTGCTAGCGTCCCTGACGCCGACCGAATGGACAGAGGTGGTCGAACTGGCCATCCGCCAAGGGGTCGGCCCGCAATTGCCGCCGGAAATTTCAGAGAAGTTGCCGGCGCCGGCGCGGGGACAGCTCGCCGAAAGAGTGGCCTTCGCCGTTGAACGCGTTCGTCGTTTCCGCGAAGAGTTCTTGAATCTGGCGGCCGCCGTCGAACCCGAGGGCATTGAGATCGTCGGGCTTAAGGGGATACACCTCGCCTTGGCGGTCTATCCGCCGTCGGTCCTGAGGGAGATGGCGGACATCGATGTCCTTGTCCGACGGCAGAATATTGAGGCCGTCAAGGAGGCCGCCCACCGCCTCGGGTTCCAGTCGCGGCCGGACTCGATGGAGCGTCGCGGACACCATCTCGACCCGCTGTCCAAGCCAGGCGCGAGTCTCGAGATTCACTGGCAGTTGGCGGAGCCCGGCGAACCGCCGACGGCACCACCGGATGCTTTGTGGCAGCATGTTCGTCCATTGGGTGAGGCGGGCAACATCTTTGGCCTGGCGCCGGAAGACGCGCTGATCCACGTCTGCGCCCACGCAGCATATTCCCACCATCTCGAACAAGGCATGAGGCCGATCTGCGACATCAGAGCCCTGATTGCCGGGCCATCCGCCGATAGGCTGGACTGGGACCGGTTGGTCTCCCGAGCGCGCGAATGGGATTCCAGCCGTTGCGTCATCCTGGGATTGATCCTTGCCCGGGACTTGCTCGGGGCGGAAGTACCGGCAGATGTGATCGCGCGACTCGGTGGACCTCCGCCGACGCCGGTCGTGTCCGCGGCCGTCGGGCAGGTCTTCGGCCAGAAAACCGGGACGCACCGGATCAGTGGCGCCGCCGGTCAACTTTTTGCGGGATCATCTCCACTGGCGCGGCTGCGAAGCGCGTTCCAACGGGTGAAACTCCCGCCTGAGCAAATCGCAGCCATGTATCCGGGCTGGTCGCGCGGCACCTGGCTGCTGCAGGCGTGGGTCATGGCGCGCCGCGGGCGGGTTCTCGTCAAGCGCTACGGATGGATCCTGATGCGGACTGCGCTCCGGCCGCGGTCGCCGGAAGCCCGCCATGTCGCGCGGCGGAACACGCTCGGGAGCTGGGTCCGCGGCGGCGATCCGGCATGACGCTCACCGCTCGTCGAACAAATGTCCGCGCAAGCGGGCTGCGTATTCGTAGATGGCGCGTTCGGACTGCACGATCGACTGGGTGCTCGGCAGGAAGGCGCGAGGCCTGATCTTCAACCTGCTTCGCGCGAGAAAATCGGTTGGCGCCGGCAGTGGTTGCAGACCGATCGATTCGCAGAGTTCCATCGATCGCGGCATGTGGGCGGCCGAAGTAACGAGGATGAAGGGCTCGGTCGAGACGATCGCCTTAAGGGCTTTGAGCTCGGTGCGCGTCGAGGGTCTCTCCGTGCTATAGGTCAGCATCACGCGCTCCACCCCCAATTCGCGCGCCGCGTCGGCGATGGCGGAGCGCGGGACTTGCGAACCGACGGAAAAGGAGCACGCGACGAGACTTGCGTCCGGGAGCGATCGCACAATCCTCACGCCCTCGGCCAGTCGGGCCAGTCCCGTCAATTGAAGCTGGGCAATGGCCGGAAGATCGGGCCGGCGATGCCGGTCGCCGGCGCCGAGGACGGCAACGAAAGCGGCGCAAGGCAGCCTCACCGCCGCCGACTTCTTCTCAAGCGCCTCGATATCCAGCGGCGGATACCGGCGTTCCAGGGGCAGGAGGAAGACGTTGGCCACGGGACGCAGGCTAAGCGCGAAGGCGATCAGGAATCCCACGATGGCGATGGCCTCGCCGACATGGCCTGTGAATCCCGGAGCGCAGGATAGCGCCAGCCCCAGCGCGATGGCCCAGAACAAGGCGGGCAGAAGCAGCATTTCCCGAGTGACTTCAATCCGATTCGATCAACGACAGACCTAGCAGAGGATTCTCTACCCTGCCGGACTTTCCTCCAACCTGCCGCGTTCCGTCCAGGGGATCGCCTGGAACAATACACGGTTCGCCGCGACGACGTCCTCTTCATGATAGACCCGCGAAACGAACTGAAGGGCGTTTCGACGGAACCCCCGATAGTCTTCGGGTCCCATCGCGACGCACTGCGCTAGCGCGACCCGCCAGGCACCGATATTCTTAAGGGGCAGGTCCCACCCTGCCCCGGCATCTGCAAGGCCCAGCCAGGGTGTCCGATCACTGATGAGAACGGGACATCCCGCACTCAGTGCCTCGGCAATCACATGTCCGAAATTCTCGCCTTCGGTCGGCAGCAGGAGCAGGTCATGGTCGATGAAAAGTTGCCCGACCCGGTCATGGGCAACGGCTCCATGGTGCTTGACCCTGATGTTGCGCGGCAAGTCGGAGATGAGCCGGCTGCATTTATGCCAGTAGGTGGCATCCTTGACGGGGCCGTAGATGTCGAACTGGATATCCCCATCCATCTCGCTCAAGATCTTCAGCGCCCCATGCAGGTTCTTCGTCGGCGATATCTTCGCCAGGAACATCACGCTCAATGTCCCCGCCTGCTTCTCTGGATGCGGCATGCGCTTCCTGTCGCGGATCACCGGTCCCGTCAGGTCAGGCGCAACGACCACCTTGGCCCCGACTCCGAAAACGCGGCGAATATCCTGTTCCTCGAGAGGGCTGCTGGCCTGCCAGACAACATCGCGATATATCCCGAGCAAGCGCGCTACGGCGATATATAGAGTCTTCCTGACAGGTTTTTGCGCGAGGGCGCCCGGCGAGAATTCGCCGCGGCAGGCGACGACAAGCGGAATGCGGCGAGTTGCGCCGATCCACCGCAAAAGCAGGAACTTGCCAGTAAACTGCCTTGAAAAGAAGCTGTTCAGGTAAAGGATATCTGGATCGCTCTTCCGCAGTATCTCACACAGTCTGCGGAGCGAGCGTTCAGCCGGAGCAAGATAGAATACCCGCGCCTTGCCGTTCATATGGCCAATCTTGTCGTGACTTTCGGGATAAGGTACCGGATCGCCGAAATCGCGATCGCGCGTCACTATATCGAACGAGAACTCGTCACCCAGCCGATCGACCAGGTTGGCCAGGGATAGGGTCGGCCCACCGCCCTTGAAGCCCGGGAGATAGAAGTCGGAGGCGATGAGGATCTTCTTCGGCAGGGTGGACAGGTTCGCTTTCATTGCATATCGGCCTTCTCACCGAGCATGCGGCGGAAGCATGTCCGCAGACGCTCCAAATAGGCTCTGTCCGGTAGGGGCATGTTGGCGATCTCGACCGACTGCCTCCAGAGAAAATAGGCGGTCAGGCTATTGACGGTAACGTCGTGAAGCAGTTGGGGGAAAGGGTAATCTGTCTGGACTGCGATGCGGGTCGAGAAGAAGCTGAGCCAATGGCGCCCCTCCTTCCGTTCCCGCGCCACGACGGCGCAATGAATGCGATCGAACACCTGAGGGCCATTCTGCTGGGCCCTGTCGAGGTCGACCATGACGAGGCGTCCATGGCGGTTGCGGAGCAAATTCTCACAATGGAGGTCGCCGTGGAAAAAGCCGACGCGGCCTGCTTCCGGAACCACCATCAGGGCCTCGGCCTGACGCCGCGGGATAGCAGCGACATCGCAAAGCGCCCTTCGGAATGCTTCGAAGGATTGGCCGGAGAAGTGGTCGGGTGACATCTCCCCGCGCAACCCAACCAGCAGACGGTCGATCACCACGCCGTCGCATTGCACCCGGTCCAGCCTCTCGATGGAAAAGACAGGCGTCTCCCCTTCCATGCGACGCTTGAGCGCGTAGTCGACCAGGTCGGCATTGGGACCTTGTCGCAATGTCTCCCACGCTGCGAAGTTCCTCCGCAAGGAACGCTCCGAAAGCTCCCCACAAGCAACCGCATCCACCCAGTCACGGCTGATATACTGGAGAACCCCGGTCGAGGTCAGGTTACTTTGTCCCTTGCCGCGCATGCGTCGCAACGCATCCACAACCGCGGGCGCCTCTGCAATTCGATCATCGACATAGGGGTGCCACGTCCCCGCGTGCCGAATGAGCCACTCTCCAGGGGATCGGAAATCGTGTTTGAGACATAGGGCGGTCAACCGCTTGCCAAGGCGGCTGCGGAACCGACTACCCAGTCCAGCCATTCGGGGACGGTCTCGTCCTTCGCTCGCGCCGTCCAGCAAGGTCTGGATGTGCCCTGAAATCGCCCGCCGAACATCGGCCGGCGACCGATCGGCGTCGACCACCACGACTTCGGGATACATTGGCATGACCTTCCGGTACATGACATTTGAACGCAGCATCACATCGAGCGGATAGTCCTGTTTGCGCCCGTAAGCGACGTCCGGGCCGACCTCGAGATAGAGGGTCAGATCGGGGCGCCAAATCATCCGGGGCCGGATGAGAGCCTTGATCCGGCCCAGCAGCGCGCGACCGCCGGCTCTCTCCCGCGCCAATCGATGACCGATAATGTCGTCATAGAAATAGCGGTCGCACAGGACGAGGCAGCCTCTCCACCTGAAATACATCGCTCGAAAGAGTCGCAACTGCCGATCGAGGATCAGCAAGGAAATCGAAATATACTTCAGCACCGGGATCGAGATCAGAACGGCATTGAGCCGCAATGCCCCTGGTATCCAATATTCGTTGGATCCGAGATAAACCCGCTTCACACCGATGTTGCGATAGGCCGGGTCGGCCATCACGTCCAAGACGGCTGTTGACTTACCGGCGCCGTCGACCCCCACAAAGGCCACCATGAAGCCGCGCTTGCCGGTTCGTGTTAAATGCTCGGTCATCTGAGCGGGCGAGCCGCGCCATCCGTTCTCGAAAAGTGGTCCATGAGTACCTAAACAGACATACCATGTGCATCCGGCCAAGCGCTCTCCCCTCAAGCTCCGGAATCGCCCCACATTCATCGACACCGATTCGAGGGTTGCCCTATAATATCATTCCCCAGCCCATGTCCTGAGGTAACGGATTTACGACCTTGAAGGCAGTCGTCCAGTCATTCGGTGCCGGCAAGACCGAGCTCGTCGATCTGCCGGCACCGCAGGTGCTGCCCGGCACGGCAATTATTGTCTCGCGCCGATCGCTCATTTCGTCGGGCACCGAAAGAATGCTCGTCAATTTCGGCCGCGGATCCATGCTGGACAAGGCGCGGCAAAGGCCAGACAAGGTGCGTCAGGTGCTCGACAAGGTCCGTACCGATGGCGTGGTGGCAACCGTCGAGGCGGTCCGACGGCAGCTCGACCAGCCCATCACACTCGGATACAGCAACGCTGGCGTCGTCGTCGAAGTCGGCAACGATGTCACCTCGTTCAAGCCGGGCGATCGCGTGGTCTCCAACGGACCGCACGCCGGGATGGTGCGGGTACCGGTCAATCTCTGTGCGCCAATTCCGGAAAACGTCGATGATGACGCCGCCTGCTTCGCGGTCGTCGGCGCCGTCGCGCTGCAAGGTGTGCGCTTGGTTGCGCCGACACTTGGCGAAACCGTCGTCGTTATCGGCCTCGGCCTCATCGGGCTCATCACCATCCAGATCCTCAGGGCCAACGGCTGCCGCGTCCTGGGTGTCGACCTCGATGCGCACCGACTCGACTTGGCCAAGACCCTCGGCGCCGATGTTTTCAACGCGAGCCATGGGGGTGACGCCGTCGCGAAGGCGCTTTGGCTCACAGGCGGTCAGGGTGCCGACGCCGTCATCATCGCGACAGCCGCCAGTTCGAATGCGCCATTCGCCGATGCGGCAAAGATGTGCCGCCCACGCGGCAAGATCGTCCTTGTTGGCACTTCGGGCCTGGCGATCAAGAGGGACGAGTTCTGGAAGAAGGAACTGACCTTCGCGGTCTCGCGCGCCTACGGCCCCACCGACCTTGGACACAGCGAGGACTATCCACCTGGACTCGTCCGCTGGTCGTCAAAGCGCAATTTCGAAGCCGTGCTCGGATTGATCGAAACGGGAGGGCTCGACACCCGGTCGCTGATCTCGCACGCGTTCGATTTCGACGACGCGGTCACCGCCTACGACACGCTTGTCGGGCCCGCATCCACCCTGGGCATCGTCCTCCGCTATCCGGCGTTGCCGGCAGAGGAAGCAGCGAAGCGTCGGATTGCCTTCAGCGACAGCACCCCGGTGCATGACCCTCGGGCGCCGAGCCTTGGCTGGATCGGCGCGGGCAACTACGCGTCACGCAAACTGCTTCAGGCCTTCAAGGCGGCGGGCGCTCAGCTTCACACCCTTGTAACGACCGGCGGCACCACGGGAATCCTCCATGGTAGGTCCGCCGGGTTCTCGGTCGCCTCCAGCGACGTGGCAAGTGTCTTAACGAATGACGATATCGGCGCGATCGTCATTGCGACACGCCACGACACCCACGCGACATTCGTGATCGACGCTCTTGGCTCGGGTCGCCACGTTTTTGTCGAGAAGCCGCTCGCACTCGACCTCGACGATGTGGACAGGATCGAAACCGCGTGGCGGACCGCGGCGAAAGCCGGAGCGCCGTGCCTGCTCACGGTCGGTTTCAACCGTCGCTTCGCTCCGCTTGTCAAGCGCGTCAAGCAGCTCCTCGAACGCGCCAGCGAGCCGACGGCGTTCATTTATACATGCAACGCCGGGGCGCTGCCGGCGGGACACTGGACGTTGAGCAGCGACATTGGTGGCGGACGGATCATCGGCGAGGCTTGCCACTTCATCGATCTGCTTCGTCACCTTGCCGGCGCGCCGATCCTGGAGACACAGGTCATGCCGCTGGCGCTTCAACGCGGCGGGAATCCGGATGACGGCGCGGTCATATCCCTGCGGTTCGAGAACCGATCGGTCGGCACGATACAGTATCTGCCGAACGGCAGTTCGCGCTTCCCGAAAGAGCGACTCGAAGTCTTCAATGGCGGTGGCGTTTTGGTCCTCGATAATTACAAGACGCTGCGTGGATATGGCTGGCCGGGTTTTGCGCGTGCCCGGTCATGGCGGCAGGACAAGGGACAGAACGCCTGTGCGGCTGCTTTCGTGGCGGCTGTTCGCGACGGCACCGCGCCGCCGATCCCCGTCGACGAAATATTCGAAGTCGCACGCGTCGTGATCCATGCAGGCGCCGCGATCCGTTCCCGCCAGGGTCCGCTGATGTGAGAGCGAACATCGATCGGTTACGGGTCGCATACCGGCTCGGTCCCACCAACGTCCTGCGTGTCCTGGCCTACCGGGCGGCGGTCTACGGCGCCGTCTATCGGGTCTTGTCACCCCCCGGCGAGCCGATTCGCGGCCCCTTCGTCGCCTTTGACGAAAGCGGGAGTGAACCGACCGGTGGTCCGTCAGGCGACTATTGGACGGCCGAGGCTCAGGCGGTTCTTTCGGGTCGTCACCGGCTTTACGGAAACCACGTTCGCGACCTTGGTTTTCCGCCGGACTGGACATCGAATCCGTTCACCGGCAACGCCGTCATTCCCCAAGGATTGCACTGGACACTGACCGATCCGAAAAGGTCCGGCGAAGACATCAAAGACTATTGGGAACTGTCGCGGTTCGACGGACTCTTGGCATTGACGCTTGGATGGCTGGTCGGTCGGGATCCGTCTATGGCCGCTGGCTGGAACCGATGGCTGACCGACTGGTCGCGCCGCAACCCGGCGAACCTCGGTGTCAACTGGCGGTGCGCCCAGGAGACGAGTCTCCGCTTCTTGCAGTCGGTGCTCTGCGTCGAGCTTCTGGTCATGCACTCGAAGTCGCTCGCGTTGCCGGCATTCGCCCGGTTCGTGGCCGAGCATTGCAGGCGCGTGGCGCTGACCGCGATCTATGCCAAGGCGCAGGATAACAACCACGCCCTATCGGAGGCTGTGGCGCTCTATGTCGGTGGCGGCTGGCTTCTTCGTCAGTGCCATGCTGCATCGGCGCGACGATGGATGGATGCCGGACGCCGGCGGCTTGAGCGAATCGTCCCCCGGCTCGTGTTGCCGGACGGCTCGTTCGCGCAGAATTCAGTGAACTACCACCGGCTTGCGATCGACGTCCTGAGCCTTGCCGAATTCTGGCGCAGACGGTTCGGCGACCGCCCCTTCCGTGAGCCCCATGACGAGCGCTTTCGGGCGGCGGCGGACTGGCTCGATGCCCTTGTCGATCCCCGAAGCGGCGATGCGCCCAACATCGGCGCGAATGACGGAGCTCGCCTTGCGGTTCTCTCTCCGTCGTGCTTCCGGGATTTCCGACCCTCCCTCCAGCTTGCGCAAGCCCTGTCATCGCGGGCTTCGACCCTGCCCGACGGCCCCTGGAGTGAACCGCTGACGTGGCTCGGAATCGCGACGCCGCCGCGACGCTCAACCAACAGAACAAGCCGGCTGTTTGCCGACGGCGCCTACGCGAGACTAGTTGTCAATGACGCCTGGTGCGTCTTGAGACTGCCGCGCTACCGGTTTCGCCCGAGCCATTGCGACGGGCTTCATCTCGATCTTTGGGTCGGCGGCACCAATCTGCTGCGCGATGCCGGCAGTTACCGTTACAGCGCAGAGCCGGAGGCGGCGTCCTATTTCGCCGGCACGTCGTCCCATAACACCGTGCAATTCGACGATCGCGATCAAATGCCGAGGATAAGTCCATTCCTTTTTGGAAACTGGCTCGTACCGGAGGAGGTATCGTTTGACGGCAAGGTTCCGACGGTGCGCGCCAGCTATCGCGATAGTCAGGGCGCCAGCCACCGCCGATCGGTCGCATTGAGCGATGGGTCATGCGTTGTTCGCGACGAGATCGCCGGATTCCGCAAGAAGGCCGTGCTACGCTGGCGGCTGGCGCCGGCGGACTGGAAGCTGACGGGAACAACAATCACCTCCCCGCTGGGATCGCTGACCCTCACATCCTCGCAGCATGCTGTCAGCATCGCGCTTGCGAGCGGCGAGGAATCGCATCACTACCGCGAACGGCATCCGATCCCGGTCGTCGAAGCCGTCTTCGACCGGTCGGCCGAGATCACGACCACCATTCGCTTTGGTGCCTCTGCATGAGGGTCCTCTATTTCCACCAGCATTTTTCGACCCCTGAGGGTGCGGCGGGGCTGCGTGCCTACATCATGGGGCGACGTCTGCTCGAACGCGGCCACCGTGTCACGGTCGTGTGCGGCTCGTATCGGGGCGGCGACACGGGCCTTCGCGGACCGTTCACCCGGGGTGTTCGTCGGGGCAGCGTGGACGGCATCGATGTCGTAGAGTTCGACCTGCGTTACGCCAACATGGACTCCTACCCCCGACGGGTACGGACATTCCTCACCTTCGCGCTTCGCGCCATTCGCCTCGCCCTGACCGAGCGGTATGATCTGGTGTTCGCGACCTCCGCTCCCCTGACCGCCGGGCTGCCCGGAATCTTCGGTCGCTGGTTTCGCGGCAAGCCGTTCGTGTTCGAGGTCAGGGACCTCTGGCCGGCGCTTCCCCGTGCGATGGGAGTCATCACCAATCCGCTCGTCCTCGGTTCGCTCAATTCCCTCGAATGGCTGACCTATCGGTCGGCGCATCGCCTGATCGGACTGGCACCCGGCATTGTCGACGGTATCGCGATTCGCGGCGTCGGCCGCGATCGCATCGCGCTCATTCCCAACATGAGCGACCTCGATCTCTTCAGGAACCGGAGCCCCAGCTGGCGGCCTGACGGGATCGCGGCGAGCGATCTCATGGCGGTCTTCGCCGGCACGCACGGAAAAGCAAACGGCCTGGATGCCGTGCTGGACGCCGCGGCGGTGCTCAGGGAACGCGGCAACACGGATATCAAGATCGTCCTGGTCGGCGATGGGGCCAGCAAGCCTGCGCTTGTCGCCAAGGCGCGTGCCGAGCGGCTCGACAGCATCGTCTTCTGCGATCCGGCCACCAGGGCTCGTATCGCCGGCCTCTTCGCGGCATCGGACATCGGGTTGCAGGTCCTTGCGAACGTGTCCGCCTTCTACGACGGCACCTCCCCCAACAAGTTCTTCGACTATCTGGCGGCCGGCCTACCGGTGTTGACCAACTATCCCGGCTGGGTCGCCGACATGATTTCCACGAATGCCATTGGCCACGTCGTCCCGCCGGCCGATCCGACCGCCTTCGCGAATGCGCTCGAGCGCGCTGAGGCCGATCGCGCCGCGCTTGCCGCCATGGGCCGGCGCGCTCTCGTCCTAGCCGAGGCCCGATTCGACAGCCGGCACTTGTCCGATCGGTTTGTCGACTGGCTGGAAGAGACCGACATCGTCGCCGGCGGCGCGTGACAAGGGCGTTTGCGCATTTCGGAGCAAAGTGAGATATGTGATCCTCCGCTGATCGACCTGCTGGCCAATGGTGTGCCCGGCGGTCGATCTTCGTATTGCGGGACGGATCTTACCGCCGCGACACCAGGCCAGCAGCGCAAGTGTACAGCATCCGAAAACCGACCTTGCGTACCGGCCTCATCATGCTGCACGATCTGGCCGTGACGGTCCTGGCGCTGCTGGGAAGCTTCTATCTCCACTTCGAGCCGTCCGCTCTCGATGAACGTTGGCCCCTCCTGAGGTTCGTCCTCCCTGCTTTCGTCCTCCTTGCCGCCATCGTCTACGCGATGTTCAATCTGGACAGACCGGGATGGCGGTTCGCATCCATGTCCGATCTGACGAACATCATCGCGGCCGCCGCGGTTCTGGCCAGCGCGCTCCTCCTGCTCGACTATGTCCTGGTGGCGCCGAACGTTTACGGCGGCTACTTCTTCGGCAAAAAGACGATCGTCATCTACTTTCTCCTGCAGACAGCCCTGCTTGGCGGTCCGCGTCTCGCCTATCGGGTCTTCCATGAGCACGGCATCCGCAAGCCGGCCGGTGGAAACGTCGCAGCGGCGACGCTCCTGCTGGGCAATATTCGTGACGCCGAAACGCTTCTGCGCGCCTACGAGTTCGAGGCGGCCAGCGGATTGCGGGTCGTCGGCATCCTTTCACCATCGCGTGCCGACCAAAGGCGGTCGGTTCGCGGCGTTAAAGTGCTCGGGGCGCTCGACGACCTGGAAAGCGTGGCGGCCGCCCTGAAAGCCAGGGGCACGACGGTGAAACATGTCGTCTTCACGCCATCGGCATTCCTCGACGACAGTCCATCGGAGGCGATATTCGCCGCCTCGCGCCGCCTCGACATCGCGACGAGCCGCGCGCTGCCGCCGGACAGCAGCTTGTCCTTCAGGCTTGCGCCGATTTCGCCGGAGGAACTGATCCTCCGACCGGTTATCGGCATCGACGCGACCCTTGCCAAACGAGCGGTGAGGGGTCGGGCGGTCGTCGTCACCGGCGGCGGCGGATCGATCGGCGCCGAGATTTGCCGGCGCGTCGTCGAACTTGGTGGCGAGCGACTTCTGGTCGTCGAAAACTCAGAACCGGCGCTGCACGCCATCGTCGAGGAACTCTCACGCCTCACCACCGGTTGCCGGATTGAAGGCCATCTCGCCGATATTCGGGACCGGGACCGGATGTTCGTGCTGTTCGCCGCGTTCCGCCCCGGCTTGGTGTTCCACGCGGCGGCCCTCAAGCACGTGCCGATCCTTGAGCGGGATTGGAGCGAAGCGGTCAAGACGAATGTCCTCGGATCGATCAACGTCACCGATGCGGCGGTCGCGGCCGAAGCCGAGGCCCTAGTGATGATCTCGACCGACAAGGCGGTGAAGCCGGTGTCGGTCCTCGGCGCCACCAAGCGCTTTGCCGAAATGTACTGCCAGGCTCTCGACGCCGAGATCTCCGCGCGCAACGGGAAGCGTCGTTACCCGTCCCGGCTGATCGCCGTCCGGTTCGGCAACGTCGTCGGTTCGAACGGGTCGGTGGTTCCGAAATTCAGGGCACAGATCGAGGCAGGCGGACCGGTGACCGTCACGCACCCCGACATGGTTCGCTATTTCATGACCATTCGGGAAGCCTGCGATCTGGTGCTGAGCGCCGCTTGCCACGCGACGACGGAGCCCCTCGGCGGTGTTTCGGTCTATGTCCTCAACATGGGTCAGCCGATATCGATCGTCGCCCTCGCCAATCGTCTGATCCGGCTGTCGGGGCTCGAACCCGGCCGCGACATCGAGGTGGTTTTCACCGGGATTCGCCCCGGGGAGCGCTTGAAGGAAACCCTGTTCGAGCCCGACAATCCCCAGTTCGAGATCGGGGTGGCCGGGGTCGTTGCTGCACGCCCCGTTTTTCCCCCCGCCGCGACCATTCGGGACGCGCTCGACAGCGTGAGGCAGGCCTTGATCTCCGACCCAGCCAACGTGATGGACCGTATCCGGCGTGTCGTCGGGACGACGAATGATGAAGCCGCTTCCGCTGCGTCGCTCTTGCCCACCGGCGATACGGCGCCGGATGCAGGGGACCATGACGAACCCGGCGTCGGCGGCATGGCGGCCCGGTGAGTATTGATCCTGCATCTGGTACGATCATAACGCGGCCGCCGAGGCCGCGGAGAGGTCGCCGCCCGATGAAGCGTGTCTTTGATCTTGTCGTCGCGCTCCTGCTGCTGATCCTGCTTGCGCCCGTGCTGGTGGCCGTCGGCTTCTTGGTATGGGCTTTCCTTGGCAGGCCGGTATTCTTCGTTCAGCAACGGCCTGGGCTGGGCGGACGCCCGTTTCGGATGATAAAGTTTCGTACGATGGCGGACATTCGGGATTCCGACGGGGAGATCGCTCCGGACGCGCAGCGATTGACGCGACTGGGCGGCTTTCTGCGGCGATACAGCCTCGACGAGCTGCCCGAGTTGTGGAACGTGCTGCGTGGCGAAATGAGTCTTGTCGGCCCGCGCCCGCTACTGATGGACTATCTGCCGTATTACACGGACCGGCAGGCGCGTCGGCATGAAGTCCGACCGGGGATTGCCGGCTGGGCGCAGGTGAACGGCCGCAACGCCCTGACCTGGGACGAGCGGTTCGCCCTCGACGTCTGGTACGTGGACAACAGGAATTTCCGGCTCGACCTCAGGATTCTATGGATGGCGCTCGGTGGGGCTTTCCATCATGAGGGGATCTCCGCGCCGGGACATGCCACCATGCCCCGCTTCGAGAACAGACGGGATCCTGCCCCGTGACAACGCTCCTCCTTGTCGGGGCCAGCGGCCACGGAAGGGTGCTGGCTGATCTTGGAGAGACCCTTGGATTTGTCGGAATTGCCTTCGTCGATGATCGGTGGCCCGAGGTGACAGACAATAACGGCTGGCCCGTCATCGGCGCCACCCGTGATGTCGTACGATTGAGCGGGCAATACGATGCCGTGGTCGTCAGCATCGGCGCGAATGAACCACGCCTCGCCCTGCACCGGAGGCTGATGGAACAGGGCGTCGCGGCATCGACGCTGGTGCATCCATCTGCGGTGATCAGCAGCCGGGCCGAGATCGGTGTCGGATCGGTCGTGCTCGCAAATGTGGTGGTCGGGGCCTTCGCGACCGTCGGCGAGGCGGCAATCCTCAATACGGCCTGCACCGTCGATCACGACTGCCGGTTGGCAGACGGCGTACATATTTCTCCCGGTGTCCATCTCGCCGGCCAGGTTCATGTCGGCGAACGGACATGGATCGGTATCGGAACCTCGGTGCGAGAAGGCGCGGTCATCGGCAAGGGCGTCGTCATTGGCGCGGGCGCCGCAGTGGTCTCCGACATCGCCGACAGCGTCATCGCAACCGGTGTCCCGGCGCGGCCCCGGCAGATCGGCGGAGCCGCCACCTGATGTCCGGGTCCCCATTCTCCCCGTGGCCTGCCTTCACGGAGGAAGAGGCCGACGCAACCCGCGCGGTGATGCTTTCCAACCAGGTGAACTACTGGACAGGGCCGCAGGGCCGTTCCTTCGAGCAAGAGTTCGCGGCGTTTACCGGGACCGCCTGCGCTATCGCCGTTGCCAACGGAACGGTGGCGCTCGATCTGGCATGGATGGCCCTCGGCGTCGGTCCGGGGGACGAGGTGATCGTCACGCCCCGCACATTCATTGCCTCCGTCTCCAGTATCGTTAACACCGGCGCCGTGCCGGTCTTTGCCGATGTCGACCGCGACAGCCAGAACATCACTCCGGAGACGGTCACGCCGCTGATCTCTCCGAAGACGCGAGCCATCCTCACCGTTCACCTCAACGGCTGGCCGTGCGAGATGGACGGCTTTCGCGACATCGCCAATGCCACCGGCGTCAGCCTTGTCGAGGATTGCGCCCAGGCGCACGGGGCTCGATTTCGCGGAAGTCCGGTGGGCGCACTTGGCGACATCGCCGCTTGGTCGTTTTGTCAGGACAAGATCATGTCAACCGGCGGCGAAGGCGGCATGCTGACGACCAACCGTCGCGATCTCTGGTCGAGCGCGTGGTCATACAAGGATCACGGCAAATCGCCGGAGGCGGCTTTCGAGCGCCAGCGTCCGGCGGGATACCGCTGGCTCCACGATAGCTTCGGTAGCAACGCTCGACTGACCGAGATGCAATCCGCCATTGGACGGATCCAGCTGAAGCGGATGCCCGCATGGCACGGGGCCCGCACCCGGAACGCCGCAGCCATTCTCGAGGCCGCCCACAACCATCCTGTCTGGCGCGTCCCCGACATGCCGCCGCACATCGACCACGCTTGGTACCGATGCCACCTTGCGGTCCGGCCGGACAGTCTGAAGAATGGCTGGGACCGGGACCGGATCATTGCCCGGATCAACGCTCTTGGCGTGCCATGCAATGTCGGTTCGTGTCCGGAAGTCTATCGCGAGCGCGCCTTCGACGACACCGGATATCGGCCGGCGCAGCGCCTTGCGGTCGCAAGGGAGCTCGGCGAGACGAGCGTGGTGTTCCTCGTTCACCCGACCCTGACGGTCGAGGAGATCGATCGGACCTGCCTGGCGATTTCGGATGTCGCGCGCGAGGCGATCCGGTAGAGCGCTGTCGGGAGCCCTAAGCGCTGAGCGGCCTGCCCTGCCCCCCAACCAGCGGAAGTCGCCCGCCCTCGAGCGCATGAACGGTCGACATCCTGGTGGCCAATTCCCGATCATGGGTGATCACGATGACCGTCGGTTGAGACGAGAGCGCCTCGATATTGGCGAGCAAGGTCCGCACCGTCCTCTCATCCAGATGATTGGTTGGCTCGTCCAGTATCAGGATCTTGGGGTTGCCAAGCAACGCCCGTGCTATAGCCAGCATTTGATGCTGTCCGCCCGAAAGGGAAACGCCTGCCTTGCCGATGTCGGTATCGTAACCGTCGGGCAGCGTGCGAATGAAGGCGTCGGCGCCCGAGAGCGCCGCCGCAGCCGCCACCTCGGCCGCAGTCGCGGACGGAAATCCGTAGGCGATGTTGGCAGATATCGTGCCGCTGAAGATAAGCGGGTCCTGCAACACGACGCCGACCTGGCGGCGATAGTGGTCGAGCGCCATGTCGGCGAGCGGCTTGCCATCGATGAGGAGCGATCCGCTGTCCGGCTCGTAGAGGCCGAGTAGAAGGCAGATCAGCGTGGTCTTGCCGGATCCGTTGGGACCGATAATGGCAACCGTGGCGCCGGGCGGGACGCTGAGGTCAAGGCCAGCGAGGAGCGGGTCCGGGCCATGCGAGAAATGGATGTCCCGACAGGTGATCCCACCCTCGACGACGTGTTCCAGTGTGCCTCCGGCCGGCGTCTGCCGCTCCGCGGCCAGCGTCCGGGCAATGGCATCCAGTGCGTTGATCCCGGCGAGAACTGATGGCAAGGCGATCCACATCGCCTTGATGCTCGAACCGAGTTGCGCCAGCACGAAGAAATAGGCCGCAAGGGCGCCGACGGTCATCCACCCCATCGCAACCGCGTTTCCGCCAACGATCAGTGTGATGACACTGACGATCGTGATGACGAAGGCCTGGAGCGCGGTATACGCCGTGGCCGTCCAGGCCACCCGGCTGCCCGCCGAGCTTAGCGCGTCGACGTGAACCGCCTGACTCTGCAGTTCGAATGCCTCGGCCCCACGCAGCCGCGTCAATTCGGTCCGACGCAGGGCAGCGATGACGTTCCCGTCGAAGTTTCTGAAAGCGGTTCGGAATCGGTCGACCCGGTGGCGCAGCGCCCGGCCGAGAAAGCGGTTGGCAAGAAAGGTGAATGGTACCATGAGCAGCGTTGACACTAGGAGAGTCGGCGCCACGATCATCAGCACGATCCCGAAGATCAGACTGGTGATCAGCCCGGGAAGAACCACCCCGGCGATCGCGTTGCTGCCGATGTCGAGGCGCTCGGTGTCGTGAACAATCGTATTGTGAAGCGCGGAACGGTCCGCCGCGCTCGAAAACAGACCGGCAAGCTGATAGGCCTTCGCCATCATCTCCTGTCGCAGGTCGCCGATCACCAGCTTGGTGACCCGCAACGAATGGTGACGGGAAAGGAGCAGCATCCCCGAAGAGGCCGCAGCCAGAAACAGGATCACCCCGCAGGGGATCAGCAACTCGATTAGTCCGGCATGCGCCAATATCCGATCGAAGATGACCTTGATCAACCAAGCGATCGGGATCAATAGCAGCGACTGAAGGACGGAAAGCACCACCGAAAAGGCCAATTCCATTCGGAACAGCCAGTAGCGGCGCAGATAGTCCGTCCAGATTGCGGGTATGCGAATCGCGATGTCCTTTGCCGTCCACTCAGTCAGTCAGATCGAGTCGCAAATTCTACTCGCTTTCATATATTCTTCGAGTCGCCGTGCCGTAGCGGCTTCTGAAGATCCGATGTGCAGAGCGCTGGCACCTCGGGTCGCATCGTAAAGAAAGGTCGAGTTGTCGCGCATCCTCGTCGTCTTCGGTACGCGTCCGGAAGCCATCAAGCTCTGTCCCGTTGTGTCCGAGCTGCGGAAATCGGTAGGGGTTGATGTGCGCGTTTGCGTGACTGGACAACATCGGGAATTGCTTGACCAGGTTCTGCGGATCTCTGGCATCACCCCAGACATCGATCTAGATCTCATGCGGCACGATCAATCTCTCGACCGATTGACCGCCGCTGTCCTCGAAGAACTTGGCCCCGTGCTTGAGCGGGAATGTCCGGACTGCGTCGTCGTGCAGGGCGACACGGCAAGCGCTATGGCGGCGAGTCTGGCCGCCTACTACCACAAGATTCCGGTCGCGCATGTTGAGGCTGGCTTGCGCAGCGGCGACATCCATGAACCGTGGCCGGAAGAGGTCGCCCGCCGGGTGATCAGTGCGATCGCAAGTTATCATTTCGCGCCAACCCGACGCGCCGCCGCAGCCCTGTTGCGGGAAGGCGTGTCTGAAAACACGATCTTTGTCACGGGCAACACAGTAGTCGACGCGCTGCTTGCCGCCAGAGCAACGCTCGCCCGCGACCCCGGACTCGTTGCCAGCCTCGCGCCATTGGTCGATAAGTTTGCTGACAAGCGAATCCTGCTCGTCACCTGCCATCGCCGTCAAACGTTTGGCATAGGTGTGGAGAAAATCGCGCACGCCCTGCTCGAACTTGCGAGCCGCGGTGATATCGGGATCGTGTTCCCTGTCCATCCGAACCCGAACATTCGTGATGGTATGGATAGGAAACTCTCGGGACATTCCTCGATCGCGCTGATCGAGCCGCAGGACTATTTGCATTTCGTGCGTTTATTGGAGTTGGCGTACCTCATCCTCACTGACTCTGGCGGCGTCCAGGAGGAGGCGCCGGTCTTCGGCAAGCCGGTCTTGGTCATGCGAGACGCGACGGAGCGCATGGAGAGTATAGACGCAGGGAGTGCAAGACTCGTCGGGACCAGTACCGACGCGATCGTTTCGACTGCAAGTCTTCTCTTGGACGATGCGGACGCCTACAGCGCTATGGCGAACACGTACAGTCCATTTGGTGACGGACTGGCTGCGCAGCGCATTGCAGCGGTGCTGTCATAAGAACCGATCTTCCAGCGGTTTTGGTCGTCGGTCTCGATATGTCGGCCTGCCGACTGCCGTCCTGATCGCCAGCTTCGGACAAAAGGTCGTGGGAATGGATGTTAGTCCCATTATGGTCTCGACAATCAACTCTGGCCGCACCCATTTCGAGGAGGCCGACCTCGACGGGCTAGTTCACAAGGTGGTCAGCAACGGAATGTTTCGGGCCAGCCCGGAGCCGGTCGGCGGCGACGTATTCCTGATCGCGGTACCTACCCCGAGCCGTGCGGACTCAAGACCCCAGAACTAACGTTTGTCCATGACGCGACGCGTTCTTTCGGGCCCTTCTCAAGACTGGCGATATCGCGATTCCTTGAATCGACATCGCCAGTCGGCACGACCGAGAACATCTCCGAACGGCTCGCCGACCTGAGGCCTGATCTAGCCATGCCGACGCGGGCCAGCGAGGACGGCTCGCCCCTCGAGTCACGACGCTAGGCGCTCGAACAGATTGAGGTACACGTCGATCTTCGCGAGATCGACTATCTCGCAGCGTGGCGTCCTCGGCGGAGGCGTGTGGAGCGTCGCGGTCGCGGCCGCGATGAGCGCCTCGAGATCGCGGGTCTTGACGCAGATCGTGCCGGTAGGGCGGGCTACCGCGTCGCTGGCGATCGCGGGGACGCCGATGAAGAGCGCCTCGCGGACGGAGTTCGCGTCCCCGTCGGTGACCGTCGGGCGCAGGAACAGGTGTGCGTGTGCCAGCACCGGGACGAACGGCCACGACTCGGTGTGCCAAAGGATGCTATCGGAGACGCCGAGTTCGGCGGCGCGCGCGTGTAACGCGGCGAGCCGCGGCTCATCCTTAGGCAGGTGATCCCAGAACGCGACGACCAGCCCGATCGCCGGGTAGCTGGGGCGCAATCGACCGACAAGCTCGACAAGGTGGTCGAAGCCGTAGAGATCGACGCCCGCGTACACGTCGACCTTGCCGTTCGCGGCCAGCACCGGATGCCGCCCCGATAGGAAATCGCGCTGCGACGGCGACAGGCCGTCTTCCCCCGGCGCGTGGCACGCCGGGGGCAAGAACCCGGGCTGATGGATAATGCGCTCTTCGGGCACACCGGCGGCGCGCGCCGCCGCGGCGAGCTCGGGGCTAACCGCGACGACGTAGGTAGCGCGGCGCATCGCCCATGACGCAAGCGCGCGCGTGCGGGGGTTCGCGAGGTAGTCTGGCAGCGCGACGTTGCGGAGCCGGATAATCACCTGCTTGCCGCGCATCGCCATCGTTGCCGCGAGCAACCACACCTCCAGACGGGCCGAGCACACGTAGATCACGCGCTCCGGCGCGGCGACCGCGTAGCGCAGCATCCACGCCATGCGGCGCCGCGCGACCGAGACTACATTTCGGCCGTTGGTGCCGCTCGAAACTGCATTGTAGATAACGTGATCGAGCCCGCGTTCGTCGAGCATCGCCGAGAGCCGCATCACATGCGTGGACGTCCCCCCGTAGGGTGGCGGATAACTCCCTAGGATTGCGATACGGGCGGGCTTCGTCACAGGTACTCCTCGGCCCACAAGGCGAGCTGGAGCATCTTGTACAGCAGGAAACCGTGGTCGACGCGCCCCGTGGCGTGCTCGTCGATCGCTCGCCGACACGCCTCCGGATCGAACATCCCGGAGCGTCCGTGCAGGAGGGTCGCCTCAAGCACCGGCAGCAGCGGCCCACGCAGCCAGGCGCGATACGGCACGCCAAATCCCCGCTTCGGGCCGTTGAGGATCGTGTCGGGCACGGTCCCGCGCAGCGCGCGACGTAGGAGCCACTTCTTGCCGAGCCATCGGACCTTGGAGGACGACGGCAGTCCGATGACGTAATCGGTGAGCTCGGTGTCGAGGAACGGCAATCGGACCTCGAGGCCGTGGGCCATCGTAGCGCGATCGACCTTCTCGCAGAACAGGTCGGGCAGGAGGATCGAGGCGTCGGTGTAGAGCATGCGCTGCACGGGATCGAGCGGGCCGACGCGCCGATGCAGCTCGCCATAGCGAACGAACGGGTCGGTTTGCTCCGCCGACACCCGAGCGTCGGCCCCGAGCAGCCGCGTGGGGGCGCTCTGGGCGCTCTCCTCTGTCAGCAGGAGCGCCATCCTGCGCCCGGGATCGGGCGCGCCGACCGCGTGCAGCAAGCGCTCAAGGCGCGCGTGTCGCGGGAGCAGCTGGAGCGCTGGCGCTCCCCGGGCCAGCGCTCGCCACAATCTCTCGAACGCGAGTACGTTGTAGCGCCGGTACCCGGCGAAGATCTCGTCGCCGCCATCGCCTTGAAGAACAACCTTCGGCTTCCCGCCGAGCTGCTGAGCCACTAGGTAGAGCGGGATGTTCGCCGCGTCGCCGAACGGCTGATCGTGCTGGCGAACCAGCGCGCGGATGACGCCGGCGATGTCTGCGCCGCGGACGACGAATTCGTGGTGCGAGGTGCCCACGTGCTCGGCCACAAGGCGGGCCTTCGCCATCTCGCCCGGGTCGAAGTCGAACGAAACCGTATAGGAGTCGACCCGACTCGCGTGGCGCGCCGCCAGCGTCGTGATCGCCGACGAGTCGATCCCTCCGCTGAGCAGCACGCCGACGGGCACGTCGCTGATCAGGTGGCGACGGACCGCGGCCTCGAGCAGCGACGTGACGCGTGCCGTAGCGTCTTCGAGAGTGTCGGCGCAGGGACGGACGTGGTCGATTCGCCAAAACGAGGCCTGCCTCGCCCCATCTCGATCGATCGTGAGGTGGTGGCCCGGCTCAAGCCGTTCAATCCCCGCGAAAAGCGTTCGTGCGCCGAGGGTCGTCCCGTACCAGCAGAACTCGTGGAGCCCCGGCGCGTCGATCCGCGCAGTCACCCGTCGCGACGCGAGCAGGCACTTGATCTCCGAGCCG
Organism: Bauldia litoralis; assembly: GCF_900104485.1. Lineage (GTDB taxonomy): Bacteria > Pseudomonadota > Alphaproteobacteria > Rhizobiales > Kaistiaceae > Bauldia > Bauldia litoralis. The sequence goes on from NZ_FMXQ01000005.1 coordinate 334,926, forward strand.
AACACCAGCCCGCTAGGGGAACGCGCGAGGTAGAGCGGCTTCTGCCCGAATCGGTCGCGCGCGAGGACGAGGCGTTGCTCCGTGCGATCCCAGATCGCGAGGGCGAACATGCCGTTGAGCCGCGCGAAGCTCGCCACCCCGTCGCGGCGGTAGCCAGCGAGTATGACCTCGGTGTCCCCGGTGGTGGCAAACCTGTCCCCGAGGGCTAGGAGTTCGTTGCGCAGCGCGGGGAAGTTGTAGATCTCACCATTGAACACAACGTGGTACCGACCGTCGATGCTGGCCATCGGCTGGTTCGCACGCGCGGCGAGGTCGAGGATTGACAGCCGACGGTGCCCGAGACCGATTGGTCCGTCGATCCATGCGCCCTGGTGATCCGGCCCGCGGTGCCCGATCGACATGGCCATCGCCGCGATCACGTCGCGCGCGGGCGGGTCGTGGAAGTCGAGGATGCCAGCGATCCCGCACATGCCGCGTTCCTAGGACATCTCCCCTGGGGACTGGTCGTCGACATAGGCCATGCCGGTGCGGATCAGTTCGATCGCCCAAGGGGAAGAGTTGCTGGAAATAGTCCGAGGCGTAACGGGCCTGTTCGCCCCGCCGAAGCGGAGCCGGCGGACGCCCTGAATGCCGTAGATACTTCCCTGTTCTTCCTTGGCCCGGTTGTCGTTGACGTGGAGATGGCACTGCCCAGCGAACTCCGAAGTCCCGCCGAAATTGAGGCAGACCGAACTGGTGTCGCGGGCGTGCAGGCAGCCGTTCGGCTTGCGCGGGAACCGTGAAATCACCGTCCCGTTCCGCCCGGCCCCGATATCGGCACGAATGATGTAGCGAATGAAGTCTTGGCCCGTTTCGCGCGCACCTGTTCCGTCCTCAACCATAGGCTGGTCCTTCTGGTTCCGGTGCTCGTCGGTCGCCGAATGCTGTCTGCCAAGTTTCCGACCTCCGACCAAGAACGTTGGCCAACGCCAGCGCCGACTTCGAGGTCAGCATGTTGCGCGAGCAACGCTTCCCGGGTAATTCCCGAGACTTGAGTATCAGACTCCACCGCGTCGCCGGAACACCCGTTCTCCGGAGGATCATGAAAATTCTGATTACCGGCGACAAGGGCTTCGTCGCGTCCAAACTCAAGCAGCGCCTCGCCCGAGATGGATACGCCATCGAAGGTTTCGATCGCGTCGACGGCAAGGATTTGGCGGACCTCGCAATTCTTGAAAAGAGCATCCGGGCAGCGGACGTTGTCTTTCATATCGCGGCGCAAGCGGATTTAACCGTTATGGCCGAATCGGTAGATGCTGGTAGGGTTGGCGTAAGGGATATCGTGAACGCGACTGATAATGTCGCGTATCTGTGCGCCACGAACAAAAAGTGGCTGATCTTCGCTTCGACCGCTTGCGTCTATGGCAACGCCAAGTCTCCGCCGCACAGCGAAGATCAATCCCTTCCAATGCCGCCGGAACTCTATGCCTGCGCCAAATATGCGGCCGAGATGATCATCCGGGGATATGGACTGAACTACAGAATGCCGTGGACCGCGCTTCGTCTTGGGACGACATATGGGCCCGGAATGCGACCGGCTCTCGGCGTCCATGTTTTCCTGGAGCAGGCGATGAACGGGCATCCGATCACTGTCCACGGCGACGGGACCCACGACCGCGCGTTGATCTACGTTGAAGATATCGTCGATGGCATGGTGGCATGCTTGGAAGATCCGGTCAGCGCGCAGTGCGAGGTGTTCAATCTGACGGCGAGGCAGTCGATTTCGGCTCTGAGGATGGCGGAGGACATTAAGCGTATTGCCGGATCCTCATCTCCGATCATCTTTGTCGAACAACGTAAGAATCAGATCCTTCAGGAAGCATTCTCCACCTCGAAAGCCGAACGCATGCTCGGGTGGCGGGCTGTGACCACCTGGCACGAAGGACTTACAAGGACCTACGAGTGGATGAAGAAAGACATTCAGGCCCGTCTTCAAGGCTCGTCCGCCCTTGGGCACTGTAAGAAAATGCCTTTAGGTTAGCGACCGGGCGTATTTTAGCGTCCGCATTACTCTTATCATTGGCAGGCGCAAAATTTCATTTCAGAAACAGGAGTTGCGCTGGAAGTGATCTCTAGAAAATGGAAGTTCGTGTTCATCCACGTCCCAAAGACGGGCGGCAATTCGATTTCCCGCGCACTCTTGCCATTCTCAGAAAGCAAGCTGGTCGAAGCTGCGTCTCCGGTCGGGCACGGCAGTGGTGAAAACTTCTGGACGGTCGATCCAGTTCTTGGGTCCGACAAGCACTTCAGGGCCAACCAGTACGGTGAGCTTCTCGGAGAAAGAATCCGGGATCACTTCGTTTTCGCGACGGTTCGCAATCCGTGGGATCGGGCCGTCTCCCTCTACTTTTTTCGGAAGCAAGTCGCAAAAGAGCAGCAAGTGTCTTGGATACGATGCGACGATCAGGGGCCAGAGACCTTCGACCGGGCTCAGTTTTTACGCTTTATCGAAAGTGGCGAACCGACGCAATGCTCCTTCCTTGGTACCGGACAGACGGCGGTGCATCTCATGCGCTTCGAGAACCTCGAAGCCGACTTCCGGGAAGTCTGCCGGAGGCTTGGCTTGGGCTCTCTGAGACTAGAACGAATAAATGCTTCCCGACGCCCCCGGTATCAGGATGTGTTGGACCTGGAGCTCGCGGAGCGGATCGCGCACCAATTCGCAGAGGACGTGGAACGGTTCGGCTACAGTTTCTGACCAAAAGCCAGCATCGCGGCCGCGGCCGGCAAGCCGCTATTCGCAGGCAGTCTCAACCAGTCTCGGGTTGACGGGATGCTCGCCATACTTCGAGCGATGGCCGACACCGTATCTGGGATGACCTACGACTCGCCAACCGCACCGTAGACCCAAGAGCATCGCAATACGTTTGGAACAATCGCCGAGGAGTTTTTAGCGAAGTATGCGAGCCAACGATAGAGGGCTTCGACCCAGCGAGAGTACCGCCGGGTAGTGTCCAGCTTCTTTCGCACATTTGATCACGCGACGACGGCTCCGTGTTGATGGCTATGGTCCGCGCAGAGCGGGTCCATGTTCATGTATTTCCGGGTCGACCACTGGGTTCCGGCAATGTGTCGGAGCGGGCGGCGGCGAGGTTCAAGCAGGATTGACCGTCCGGTCATGCGCCCACGACCCGGGTTCGTCGCCTGGCATAGTAGGTCAGGGTTTCGCCGACTTGCTGTTCGACCAGATCGGCGGCTTTCACCATCCGCTGCCGGCGCAACTCGGCAACGACCGCCTCGGCCTTGCCGGCGGCCGTGTCCCGGTTTCCTGGGCGTGGATCGCCTTGAACATATGGCCGACCTCGCGAACCCTCGTGCTGGGCACATGGCTGAAGACGTTGCGGTAAAAATGCACGACGCACCTTTGCCACCGCGCGTCCGGCAGATAATCGGACACGCTCTCGACCAGACCGCGGCAGGCGTCGGAAACGACCAGTTCGACGCCCTTGAGACCGCGGTCGACCAGGTGACGCAGGAAACGACTTGTCCTCCTTGGCGCCCTCGCAGATGCCGAGGATCTCACGATAGCCCTCAGCGGTGACGCCGATCGCGACGAGCAGCGAGACGTTGCGCACCTCGCCCGCCCAACTCCGCTTCATCACGATCCCGTCGAGAAAAACGTACGGATATTCGCCCTCGATCGGTTTGTGCCGCCATTCCTCGATCAAGGCTTAGATCTTCTTGTTGAGATTGGAGACCGTGCTCGGGCTGACGCGCGTGCCCCAGTGCGCTTCGGTGATGTCCTCGACGCGGCGCACCGAGACGCCGGCGAGATACATCTCGACCAGGGCTTCCTCGACAGAACTCTCCCGCCGCTGGTAGCGCTCGATGATGGCCGTCTCGAAGGTCTGCCGACGTAGCTTCGGAACCTTGAGGCTGACCTTGCCCGCCTTCGTCTCAAGATTGCGCTCGTAGTGGCCGGCGCGGGTGTCCCGACGCCCCTCGGTCCGTTCATATCGACCGGCGCCACAGACCCGGTCCGCTTCCGCGTCGAGCATCGCGTTCAGCGCTTCCTCGACCGTGCCTCCAACCATCTCGCCCAGATGGTCCCTGATCCGCGCCTCATCGATCTGGATCAACTGGCCCATCGGCTTGGCCTCCGGCTTCTCGTCCATCTCAGCTCCTCTCAGATATCCTGAAGGAAGCCACCTCGCTCACCAAATGTGCGAAAGACTCTGTACGTAATCTACCGCCGCATCTTGACCGGGTTCGACACTCGCCAATGCCGCGATAAACCGATCAGCAAGATATCGAAGCGGGACGTGCTTGATGTCACTGAGGCAATCGACGAGCGCGGCTCACCAGGCGCGTCAAAGCGCTCGCTGGTTTACCGGCGACGTTTCTTCAATTGGTGTGCGGAACGTGATCTGATTGAGAGCGTGCCGACGGCACCGAATCCGCCCTCCACGTCCAGAGGTAAAGCGCAATCGGGTATGCCGGCGCAGATTTGGCTGGCCAGAGGCGGTCATCTGCGTTTCGCGCTGCCGCACTCCCCGGTCGCTTTTAACGCCAGAGAATCGAACTCGAGCATCCAAGCGAACTCGGTCCCGAGAAGCGCTTTTTTGACCTCATCGTAATTAGCAAGGATATCGGAAATAGGCTCTGGGTTTTGCCGCGACATCGTCAATCCAGCTTGAATGTCGGCCGCGGAGGTCTGATTCTGGCACAGCGCGGACACCACTTCTGAGGCGTAAGGGGCCACATTTCCATTAGGATCGAACAAGTGCTCGTAGATGACTGTAAGGCCCCACGGAATCCGAAGCCTGATCTCTTCCACGGCCTTCATATCTGCCACCAGTTGACCAATCAACAACTCCACGGGAACGTTAATCGTTTCGGGAGCGAGGCCCTGCGACCTGCCCTGCGACCAGACGCCCGTCTTCTTTGCGATCAAGTGTGACAGCACCACGCGCAGCCTGTTCATTCGATGCACGCGGATGATCTTGGCGTTTATTTCCCTAAGTACCCTATAGCTGACGTAGGTACCTCCCGGATAGCCAAAGTCTAACGCTGCAGCGTGATCGATCTTGATGTCAATAACAACCTGCCCTTCTGGGCATCGATTCTTCAGAGCATCTAGATAACTTCGGAAAACCGTTGGCTGCATCTGGGGATGTATTGCGTCAGGGGCTTGCTCCATTGCATTTTTCAAGTATGCGTAGAAGCCATTCTCGCCTGCCTGCAGATGAAATATTTCGCCAAGATCGACCGCGCCTGCAACCGACAGCATTTGGCGGAAGACGGTCGTGCCGGACCGTTGAGTGCTGCAGATGCCGATCATTTTCCCCCTATGCTCATGCTAGTCTGGCACCCTTATCGAGACGTCTCGCGGGCCCGCGTATCAACCCTGCCCGCTGAAAGCCCTTGCCAGAGCGATTGAAGCGACTCGTGCGTCTGGTCGGCGAACGCGGCGAAGCTGAATTGCTCGACGTAGTCGGCGACGGCTTTGTCGTGTGTCCTCAGCGGTCGGGTTCCCGCGTCGGTACGAGCCTCGTCCTGCCGCAGGCCGTCAAGGACGTCAAGCAGCGCCTTGGCCAAAGCGAGTGGCTGTCCGGTCGGCACGGTCCTCCCGTGACCGCCCGCGATGTGTCGGAGATTGTGCGCGTCATAAGTCACTGGTAAGCAGCCCCCCCTAAGCGCCTCAATGGCGGGCACGCAGAAGCCTTCATGGTACGATGGCAGAACGAAGACATGCGCGCGCGCGTAGTGCTCCGCGAGGCTGGTCGCGTCGGCATCCCCCACAAGTTCAACAATCGGATCAAGACCGCGCGTTATGATCGTCTCCCGAACGGTCCGCAAATACTCGGGCGATGACCATCGAGTCGTGCCGACGATGCGCGCTTTCAGCGGGCCGACGTTCGGTTCTGCCGCCAGGCGCTCGATGCTCTCCAGAAGATCGATAACACCCTTCGATGGCACGATGCGACCGACAAAGATGAGTTCAAACACGTCGCGAGGCTTTGTTGCCAGCAAGCCTTTCTTGGGAAACTCGATGGCAAGGGGGATCACCTCGATTCGTTGCGGATCCACGTCGTGATCGGTCGCAATCCCTGCATTTACCAGGCTGTCCGCCCAGACCAGATCCGCATCGCGAAGCAGATGGACTTGCTGCCAGGATTGGTCGATCACGAACCAATCGCTCTCCGGCACGAGTTCGCGCGATGTGACATTGTGGAAACGCATGACCTGCAACGCTCCGGGCGCACCTATCATCACGGCGTCAATCACATCGGCGTAAACGCCGAAATGGTAGATCACGATATCAGAATCTTGGAATGCGGGGTTTGCGAGCAGGTCGTCAACCGAGCGCACCAAGGTGAACTCAACACCGGGGAGTTCGCAGCAATAGGTAAAGAAACGCGGCTTAACGCCGAACGACAGGGCGACTGCCCGCCCAGTGTCGATCGCGGCCCGCGAGATGGCATCCCGCTCCACCAGCATCGGCGCCACGATCGAGATATTGGTCGGCCGAGCCGGCGGCACCTTTTTAGCCGCGGGTTTCATGAAGTGACTTCAAATATCGGCTGCGGCACCGGCGCAGCAGCGCCATCGAGGAGACGGAGCACGCCTTCGACCATCGATGCCGGCGTGAACTGCCTCTCATAGTGTCGCCGCGAAGCCTCGCCCAGGCTTGTGCGAAGGACGGAATCTTCGAGGAGCGTATCCAAGGCCGCCTCTAGCGAGCCTTCATCGCCGGGTTCCGCGAACAAGGTGGTCTCTCCGGCGAGGCCGACCTCGACCATGCCGCCGGTGGCGCAGGCCACCGAGGGTTTGCCATGCATCATCGCCTCGACGACTACCAAGCCAAAGCTTTCGAAGAGCGATGGGGCGACAAAGATATCGCAGGCCTCGTAGAAGCCGCGAAGCGCCTCGGCCGGGACTTCGCCGTGGAAATGAACTCTTTCTTGGACGGCCGCCGAGGCGGTGTTCTCGAAGGCCGTGCGGTAGGTCTGCCCCTCGGGTCCTGGAATCTGGTCGTTGCCAACGATATCGACGTGGAGCAAGGGACGCTTCGCAACCAGCCGTTCGAGCACCGGCAAGAGGACATGAATGCCCTTGCGCGATTCCAGCCGGCCGACGAAGAGTAGTCGCACTCCTCCCTCCGGCAAACGTGCTGGTGCGATGGCGACGGCCGCCACTTCATCGGCAATGCCAAGGGGCACAACGCTGATCCGGTCAGCCGGAAAGTCAACTGCGTAGCGTTCCGAAATCTCGATAGAGATGGCGCGGCTGATCGCATGGATGTGCGCCGCGCCGGCGAGAATTCGTCCCTCCGTTTCGATCATCGGCTTACCGAACATCTTCATGAAGGTCGCATCTGCCCGCTCGGCCGGCCGGCTATCGAGCCAGTGGCGGAGGCTTGTTTGCAGCCCAAGCACCACGGGCCACCGCTCCGCAGCAACCAGAGCCGCGGCCTCGCAGTCCCAGAGCGGCACGTAAATCGCACCGAGTGGGTTCTTCTCCGCTATCCGGTCAACCTCTTGCGCAACCCGGGTCGCTCGCCCCCATATATGAGCGGGCATGTGCCATCCATCCGGCATGGGCTGCACTGGGTCGTGGCCGCTCCCGAGCCGGTGGACCCAGACCCCATCCTCGAAGTCGAGACGATCGTGAGAGTCGCTTTTCGCAATGACATGGACGTGATGACCGCGCGCCGCGATGCCACTTGCGATCTGGTGGACATAGCGCCCGATGCCGCCGGTCCTTTCGGGCGGGTATTCCTGACTCACAAGGCAATAGGTACGTGCGCCGCCGCTCGGAATTCTTGTCACAAATGGTAGAAAGGCTGGCGGGTCGGGCCAGTCGGCCGGCTCCCGCGTCCTGCGCACCCCAGACAGGCCGCGCTCGAGCCCGATCCGCCATGCAAGCTCGACATCCTCCCAGTATGACTTGAGCTCCGCCTCGGTCATTCTGCCGCCATCAAGATGGTGACGAATGTCCTTGTCATGCTCATCAATGAAACGGGCAGCATCGCGAATCAGCGTGTCAAGCGGATAGTGGTCACCGCCATTGATGAGCGAAAAGTAAAGCTTGTTCTTTATCACAGCGAAACGCTTGCGCGTGATCCGATCGGCAGAACGGATTTCACTCGGCAGGAATTTGTGATGGACGGCAGCACCTGCAAGCTGGCGGACGCGCCAGCCCGCGTCAACGAGGCGGCAGCAGAGGTCGGTTTCGTCTAGGTAGAACTCGTACTCTTCGTCGAAGCCGCCAACCGCGCGCAAGGCGTCGGCCCGAAATGAGCTATTAGCACCCTGCACGTATGGTATCGCAGCCGACAGTGGAAAATCGAAATCGTAAGCTGGCTCCGTGCGCCGCCAATCGGCGCGGCCGAGACGATCTGCAGTTGAATAAGAGTATTGCAGCTTTGTACCGGTATGGTCGTAGACCGAGCCACCTACCGCCCCGACCTCCGGCTCCACATATGCAGCCACGATCCCGGCCAGCCAGTCGGGCTCTGGGATGGCATCATCGTCAAGAAAAGCCACGATGTCGCCAGCCGAAACCGAGATGCCCTCATTTCGCGCAAGCGAAATGTTGCGCAGCGGGCAATGTACGACCTTGATCCGCCTTCCCCATTTGGCAATGCGCTCGCGTGTACCGTCTGGTGTGGGGCCGCAAACAACGATGACCTCGAACTCCCGCCATTCCAGCCAGTCTAGGCTCTCCAGAGTCCGCACGACGGCTTCAGCGCGGCCGTCGGTGACGATGATGACCGAGGCACGCATGGAATCTAGCACCGCCGCACCAAGCAGTTATCGCAGAACATCGACGCCTGCAGGGCCAGGTAGTGCACGCGCCAGTCGCTGGAGACGCAAAGTTCATTCACTACCTGTACGACGCCGTAAGGCGAGTTTCCGGTCAAGTCGGCCATGATGTAATCATTGAAGATCAGATAACCATGCCGCTTGATTTTGGCCAGCGCGGCCTCGGTATCGCGGCGGACACCGTCATACGAATGGGCACCGTCAATGTAGATCACGTCGTAAAATTGATCAGGGCAGGAACGCGCCATGAGCGCCGAACTGTCACCCTCGAATAGGCGCATCCGGCCCGCCGCGATCCGGTCGGCGCAACGTTCTTCGTAAAATGCGCGGTGGCTCCGGCCTTGGAATGTCTCAATTAACGGACGCCCCCAGATGACCTCGACCTTGTGCAGTTGAAAGAGATCAAAGGCGTCGAACAATTTTGGAGCCAGCACGCCGCAAAGCCGTTCCGAAAAGTCGCCGTACGCGACGCCGATCTCGGCCACATGCCCACCGGCGGGCAGAGACTCAAGCGCGTCGTCGCGGGTCGCGTAAAGCCGTGCACCCTGAACATGCTCGCGGCGGAGCGCCAATGGGTAAGGAAGGTCAGATGCCATGGTCCGTCGCGTGCTTCTCCGCCACCGGCTTCACTGCGGAAATCTCGAATTCGAAACACTTGCCATTGCGCCGGCCGCGGATCGGTATCTCGACATTTTCGAAGCCGGCTTCTGTGAACAGATCTGTCGCACTCTCGGGCGTTAGCAGGTTGTAGTGAAAGTCACCTTCGTATTCCTGGGCGCCGAAGAGCACTTCTCGGAACTCTTCGAAACCGTAGGTGCCCGCTCCGGCCGCTCGGATCATCTGGTCACCGTCGGGCACTATGGCACGCAGCAGCCCTCCCGGTTCCAGGAGCGAGAACCAATACGGCAGCAGGTTCCGTCGCAGCATTTCCTCCGGGAAGTGTTCAATAAGGTGAGCCGAGTGTATTTCCGCGACGGTCCCCGGACCAACCGGCAGGGCGTCCGCTGGAGCAACCACGTCGACGCCCGGCAAGTCCCGCATGTCCACGTTGATGTATCCTTGGATCGGGATATGGCCACAGCCTACGTTGAGGCGGATTTTCTCACCAGAAGTCGTCAGCAGAGGCTCCGCTGTCGATCTCGGCCGGCTCGATTCCGCCTGAGACAAATCGCCTCGGTACTTCAGCTCGTACATCATCTCGCGCCGGACAAATTCGATCCGTTCCCAAAGTTTCGGGATAAGGACCGCGTCCGCCTTCTTGCTAAGTTCGGTCGGGATTTGATCCAGCCGATCGATGATCGTTTCTTCGGGGCCTCGGTCGGCCAAGAGCCGATCCAGCCTTTGGTTGGCCTCGGAGAGGGCTCGGATTTCTTCGCGCGCACGAGCAAGTTCAAAGCCGAACGCGCGCACCGAACGGACCGCGTTCAAGAAGGCGGGAATGTGAGCATCGAGCGACCCTTCGTCCCGCTGAACGTGGTCCTTGGTGGCGCCGGGTTCCGCCACAAGCTTATTCGTCGCAGCAAGGGCTTTTTGCGCGGTGCGTCTCACCTCCCTCTCTCGGCGGATGGCTTCCCGAAGCTTGGCTGTTTTCCTCCTTATCTTCCGGATTTCTCCCTTCATTCTCAATGCCCGGCCGGCAGCCATTCGCTCCATTCGGAAGAGCCGCTTTCGAACGCCCTTTCGGAAGCGGTCATGTACGATGGAACCAATTACCCCCAGAAGCAACAGCGGCGCCAGTCCCACGAAAAGCTGCGCCGCCCCGACTCGATCCGGGATCGCGACAACCACGGCGAGGAAGACCATCATCATCACGATCGCTGCAGTCGCGATTGGCGTGGTCCGAATGAATTCCATCAACACGCCGCGTTTCTCGCGTGCCTCGCCTTTCGTCGAGCGCTCCTTGATTGTGGCTTGACCAACTGCTCCTGCTTTTCGATTTTTTTCGAGGGTATCGCCACGATTTCTCTTTTGGTCAGGAGGCCCCTTTGTCCGCGCGGACTCCGGTCGGTTTGGTCCCGTCCCTGCAGGCACATGGTCGGTTATTACCGATCGACTCGCAGTGTCGACCAATTGTTTAGATTCTTCTTGGAATCTAAATTCTTCGATCTCCTCCTCTGCGATATGCAGTTTAACGAGCAGGAGTTCGTTCTCTCTGCGCACTGCCTCGAGGTCCGCTTTGAGATCTGCCGATTGTCCGGCCGCCACATCTTCGTTCATGTACTTGTCGTCCAATTCTGATTGCGCTGAGCCCGAAGTTTGGACCGCCGGTATCTGGAGTTTTCCGGCTCCGATCACGATGGCGGGCTGGTCGCGCCATCGGGTTTTTGCACCTTGATCGGCACCTTGTATCCGATTGCGCTGTGAGGACGACCTCGTTGTAGTCTCGACGCCAATCCTCCAACTTTTCTCGGGCATCGGCAAGGGTCAGGAACCAGTGGGCGTTCAGGCACTCCGCCCTGAACCTGCTGTTGAACGCCTCGATGAAGCCGTTATCCGTCGGCTTTCCGGGCCGTGAGAAGGCGAGCGTGACGTTGTTGGCATAAGCCCACAGATCGAGGTCCCGGAAGATGAACTCGCTGCCGTTGTCGACCCGGATGGTTTTCGGATACCCAATCCGGCCGCAGACCCGTTCGAGCGTCTGGACCACATCCTCGCCGCGTCGCGTGAGAACGCTGGGGGATGAGAACGGCCGGCTGAAGAAGATCGTCGCCGATCTGACGCTCGGCCGGGAGATGCTTCAGTGTCATCCGCCGAAAGCTCTGAGGCCTGCCCGCAAGTGTAAGCTGGTCGACGGGATGCTGGCGGATTGGGGCGTATCGATCAGACGGGCATTCACGTGCTGCCGCGACGTGAGGGCTTTGCCCGGCATTTCCGCATTGCTAGCCTCCCGAAGGAATGTCGATCCTTCTTGTCTCATGGAAGTGTCTGGTGTCAGCGCCTATGGCTTCGCTCGTCATAGGCGATCCCGGTATAGGCCCGCAGCGCCTGCAGCTGTACTCGGCTACGCGGACCATGCGCGCCTTGTTGATCGCGTAACGCGCCGACGTGCAGTTGCGCAGCATGCCGGCGATCCAAACCCACATGCGCGGATCGAGCCTGGCCCGCAGGAGGAGCGGCCCGTGGTGCATCGGCAGCCACTTGATCGCCTTCAACGGCACGCCGGGCCCGGCCCATGGCGAGGCGTAGCCGGGGGAGATCTCCCTGGCATTGGCAAAGCTGGTTCAGGCCGGGGCCCGCCTAGCGGTCGACAACCACCACCTCGTGTCCCGCCTCGGCAAGATAGTGGGCGGTGGTCACGCCAATCACGCCGGCCCCGAGTACGATGACTCTCATGTGAGACAATTCCTGTTGAGCGCGGGCATCAGGAGCTCCATCGTTCGGGCTGAAATAATCAGTGTGCTGCTAGCGCCTCGCTGTGGACCGCCGGTGGCGTCGAATGGCTTCCTGATAAGCAGCACGATGGTCCGCGACCATGTTCTCCACCGTGTATCTGCTCAGTATCGTCTCCGCCGCGCGAATAAACCAACCCGGCGACGCAGTGCTTAGCTCCGAAATGCGCTGCGCGACCGCGACCGAAGTGGCATGATTAGGCACAAGGAAGGGCCACCCGCGATAGATCTCGGCCATCGAGGAGTTCTTCGCTATAATTGGCGGACACCCCCAACTCATTGCTTCGAGGGGCGGGAGGCCAAATCCCTCTTCTTCCGAGAGGTACAACATGCACAACGCCCGCTTAAACACCTCCCCCATCTCCTCGTCCGAAGGGGTACCTACAAAAGTGACTTTGTCTTCCAGTTCTGGTCGCTGAAAAATACGATCACGGTCGGCAGCCGTCGTCTTGGCGCCGATCACACAAACGCGGGCCTGAGGGTCGATGCTCTCGCAGTAGTGGCCAGCGACATCGAGCATATGTTCAAATCGTTTACGCGGGTCCCTTTGATGCAAGACAACAATCGTCTTGTTGCGAAAAAATCTACTATTTTCAATTTTCGAAATATTGGCGCCATACCCAGCCAAGTACGCCACCGTTATGCTTAGTTTAGCACGAGCTCCCAAATATTGACGCAATTCATCTGCAGTAAATCTCGAGTCACATATTATTTCATCATTTTCTCTAATGCTATTGACGATGTCGCTCGTAATTCCTTCTTGACCTTCTGGGTATATATCCGGTCGCCTTAAGTGAATAATATCATGAATGGTTAAACAATAGGCGAAATCGGCATGTCTTTCGGCAGGAAGCGGATGAAATGGTGAATGAAAAACAACGCTCCCTGAAACTGTCCGCGCAAGGAATTCCGCTTGTTCTTTCGGATACACGCCAATATCATGTCCATAAACAGATATTGTTTGTACGCTGTCTTTTATTTTTGACCCATAGCGCCTAGCGCCGGGATCATAGAACGGTATGAGAGCGACCTCCTTGCTAGACAGAAGACCTTTCGCGAGTGTTCTGATGTGGCGACTTATTCCGGTGTGGATACTTCCGTCGAAAAGTCGGCTACAATCTAAAAGGACGCCGTATGAGGGCGCGACCGCGCTAACAGCGCCGTTTTCTTCAAGAATATGGCGATTGGCAAGCCGCATTTTCGTCGCACCATCCCGACGGCTTTTAATTTTATCAATTTGGTTGTTGTGCGCTAGTGAAATGTACAGCGACACAAGCTTCGTCGCAGCGTTATCAGCGCTATAGCGTTTTATTATTTGGCGCTGCTCTTGCGTTACTCTATCTCTGATATCTCTATTTGACAAAATAGTATTAATCTTGGAGGCTATGTCGTTTGGATCTTTAGGATTAAAATAAATCGCACCGCCCCTGGCAATCTCTGGAATGCAACTGGCATTCGAGCAAGCAATCGGCAGACCGACAGACATAGCCTCAACCAAAGGATACCCGAATCCCTCTCCCAACGAAGGAAACACTAGCGCGTCTGCACCGAAATACAGCGACACAAGTTCTTCTTTGGACAAATATCCGAGAATCTTAGTTTTGTCGGAAACGTTTAATTCATCTGCCAGCCGTTGTAATTCTTTGAACCGTTCGGCATCATGCTTTTCACCAGTCGTTAGAACTAATTCGCAGTCTACCTGCGTCATTGCAGAAAACAGATTTCGATGGTTCTTATGCGGTCGACCTGCCGCCGGATAGAGGATGTAAGGCCGGCTTTTTCGAAACTCGACAGATTTCCTTGCGGTGAACCGATTGTCGAGCGGCGGGTAAATTACAGTAATAGATTGCGCAGAAACATTGGTTCGTTCGATAATATCTGATTTTACATATTCCGACGGAACCAGAATATGGTCAGCGGCTTTACAGCTTTCCAAAGCCTGATTCGATGCCTGAGAGGAGAAAAATTCGGGAAAATGACAAGGTATTAAATCATACCGACTCAATAAATTACGCACGCCATTGATCGGATTCAAGATCGCGTTAAATGGAGAATGCAAAACATCCAGCGGATTGGTCGAATGTAGCGCTCTTGGATTAGACAAAACACAAACCGCATTCGATGATGCGTATTTACTGTATCTTTCGTACGATTTTTCATTTGTTATTAAATATATATTTAATTTACGCGTTTCTTCTAAAGTATTTTCGAGTAAAAACGAAAACGCATTAACCATTCCACAGTCAATGCTAGCAATAGGTGAGGTTAAATCGATTCCAATGTTGTACATATTCGACCTAGGTGCCAATTTTTTGATTCGAATATTTGTACAAAATAGCAGACTACAAGGAAAAACGGGGTTTTTCTCTGCTATGAATACCCAGTTCGGCTTCGATAAGCAATTCGATCAGAGTAGGTCCTTTCGCTTTAGCTCTCCATCCAAGTTCAAGGTCTATTTTTTTAGGATCTCCCACGCTGACATTAATGTCAGCGGATCGCATAAGGTCCGGGGAGATGTGCACGAATTTCGTCCAATCCAGCCCAAAATATTCAAAGGCTAACTCGACGAAGCGCGTTAACTTCATGTGCACGCCCGTGGCGACCACGAAAGTTTGCGGCTGATCCTGCTCGCCCATAAGTGCCATAGCCTCCATGTATTCGGGCGCCCATCCCCAATCCCTAACGACGTCAAGGTTTCCTAGTTCCAGGTAGTCAATCTTCCCGTCGCTGGCGTCTATCGCGCCCCTGATAATTTTTTTTGTGACAAAGGTGGGGTCTCGGAATGGCGACTCGTGGTTAAACAGAATCGCCGAGGAGAACCACCTACCGCTAGCACGCTGCCGTTCTACCAGCCGATGCGCGGCCCCTTTGGCAATGCCATATGGGCTCACCGGGCAAAATTTGGTGGTTTCGTTCGCCTTCTCGGATACATCGCCGAAGCATTCGGACGAGCAAGCGTTTACGAACCGCGTTTTATAACGACTTCTTTCAATTGCCCGTACTAGGTTTTGGGTGCACACGACAATGCTGTCGATCGTCCCGATTGGATCAAGGAAGGAACTGGCCACCGACGAGGGCGCGGCCAGATGAAAAACGTGAGAAAAGTTATGCTCACCGACGAATATTTCCAATTGTGTGGCGTCGCGATAGTCGACTTCGTGCAGCTTGACGTCATCCCGCACTCTGACCCTTGATAGATTAGTCAAGTTCGCCTTGCTCAATGAACGAGACGTACCATGAACGGCGTACCCCCGATCGACAAGAATACGCGCCAGATAAGCACCGTCTTGGCCGGAAATTCCGGTAATCAGAGCAGTTCGTGCTTTGATCGTCACGCCAATTTTTCCCTGGATATCAGCGATTGTGGATTCGCAGCGATTAGAAACAGCGGAGCGACGTGGGCCGATTGCGCCCTGGGTAATGCCCTGATGTCACGAAATCGCTAGGATACGCAACCCTGAAGCGTCATCGCGCTCCACGGGCCTCCGCGAGCGCGATTTCCAGAAATCATCTTCCGTAATCGTCCTCGATACGGATGATGTCGTCTTCGCCGAGATAGTCGCCATACTGGACCTCGATGAGCATCGCTGGCTGCTTACCGGGGTTGGCGGCGCGGTGGACGGCGCCGCGCGGGATGAAGGTCGACTGATTTTCGCCGAGAAGCGTGACGTTTTCATCAACGGTAACCTCGATCGTCCCGACGACCGTCGTCCAGTGCTCGGCCCGGTGGCGATGCTTCTGCAGCGACAGCCGCGCGCCGGGATTGACCACGATGCGCTTGACCTGGTGAGTCGGGCCGACATCGAGCGACTGATAATAGCCCCAGGGACGATAATGCCTGGCATGGCCGCCGATCAGCGCGCCTTCCAGCTTGCCGAGCTTCGAGGCCAGCGCCTTGACGTCGCCTGCCCGGTCGCGCGGCGCGACCAGCACGGCGTTGTTGGCCGCCACCACCACCGCGTCCTTCATGCCGACGACGCCGACCACCGGGCCGTCGGTGCTGACCAGGCTGCCGTCGGTATCGACCAGCGCCACGTCGCCCTCGATCGCATTGCCGGCGGCGTCGCGGCCCGATGCCGTCCACACCGCTGCCCAGGTGCCGATATCGGCCCAGTCGAAGGTCGCCGTGGCGACCGCGATACGGTCCGACTTCTCCAGCACCGCATGGTCGAAGGAGATCGGCTCGGCCGCGATGAAGTGCTCGCGCGACAGTTCGATCGTGTCGCCGGATGTCTTGCCTTCGCGGAGCGCCGCCGCGCAGGCGGCGCCGGTCTTCGGCGCATGGCGGCGGATCTCTTCAAGGGCGGTCGCGGCCCGCATCAGGAAGTTGCCGCTGTTCCACAGGCAGCCCTCCTTGATCAGTTGCACGGCCCGGTCGGCGTCCGGCTTCTCGACGAAGGCGGCGACCCGGGAGACGCCTTCCGACCCGGTGAGCAGTTCGCCGGGGCGGATATAGCCATAGCCGGTCTCCGGCTCGGTCGGCACGATGCCGAAGACGACGATCCGGCCGTCCCGCGCCGCCGGGGCCGCCCGGGCGACGGTGCGGCGGAAGCCGGCATCGTCGCGGATCGCATGATCGGCGGCCAGCACCAGGATCAGCGCGTCGGGGGCGCGGGCGGCCGCCCATTCGGCGGCGGCGGCGATCGCCGCGGTGGTGCTCATCGGCTCCGGCTCGAGCAGCAGCGAGGCCGGCAGGCCAGCATCCGCCAGCGAGGCCTCGATCAGGTAGCGATGCTCGCTGCGGGCGACGACCAGCGGCGGCGCGAAGAGCTTCGGATCGGCGATCCGCGACAGCGTCGCCGAGAAGGTCGGCCGTTCCCCGGCCAGCGCCAGGAAAGGCTTCGGCACCCCGACATTCGACGTCGGCCAGAGCCGCGTCCCCGCGCCTCCCGACAGCAGAACGGGCAAGATCAGGTCACTCACGGCAAGCCTCGGTCAAGGATGGAAAAACAAGCCGCAACACGCGGAAAGCCGACCTCTACCAAAAACAGCATACCAAGGCCATTCCGGGCGAAACTATTGCGTTCGAACAATTGCCCTCCCGGTTTCTCAATCCCGTCGAGCGCCGCCGGGCGGATCGCAACCCACCTCGCCCGAAGTGTCGCATGACGGCGGCGAGGACGAACCGTACGCCTGCCTAACCGCTCGCGGCAAACCCGCGAAGCGAAGACCCGCCCCGGGCGGGCTGGTCCGTCATCCGGACAAAATACTCGTAAGTCGACGCGATACCGTCCCGCAGGCCGATCTTCGGCTTCCAACCGAGGGCCTGCAGTCTGGCGCTGCTCATCAGCTTCCGGGGCGTCCCGTCCGGCTTGGAGAGATCGTGCTCGATCGTTCCGGAGAAACCGACGATCCCGGCGATCAGGCGGGCCAGATCGAGGATGCTGATGTCCTCGCCAAAGCCAATATTAACGTGGGTGGGCGCCGAATAATTTTGCAGGAGGTACACCAGCGCCGCCGCGCAGTCGTCGACATGGAGGAACTCGCGGCGCGGCGATCCGCTCCCCCAGATCACCAGGCTGGGATCGCCACGCTGCTTCGCTTCATGCGTCCGGCGAAGCAACGCCGGCAGGACATGGCTCGACTGAAGATCGAAATTGTCGCCCGGGCCGTAGAGATTGGTCGGCATGGCCGAAATAAAATCGGCGCCATGCTGCTGCCGGTAGGCTTCGCAGAGCTTGATGCCGGCAATCTTGGCGATCGCATAAGCCTCGTTGGTCGACTCGAGGGGGCCGGTCAGCAGGCTTTCCTCAGTGATCGGCTGCTCGGCGAATTTCGGATAGATGCAGCTCGAACCGAGGAAGAGGAGCTTCCCGACACCGACCTCGAAAGACGAATGAATGATATTCGCCTCGACCATCAGGTTGTCGTAGAGAAAATCCGCCGGGTAGGTGGAATTGGCGAGAATCCCGCCAACCCGCGCGGCTGCGAGGATGACGACATCGGGCCGCGCATCCGCCAGCCAGGCCTTGACCTCGGCCTGGTTCCGTAGGTCGACCGTCTTGCGGTCGGCGGTAAGGATCTCGCAGGGCTCGTCTTCGAGGCGGCGGACGACGGCCTGCCCGACCATGCCGCGGTGGCCGGCGACCCAGACGCGCTTGCCGTCGAGCGAAAAGGGCGTCGCGTTGTCAGGCATCGCGGATTACCGGGGCATCGGCCATGACCTTGAGGTCCTCCCGAACCATCTCCTTGACGAGGTCTCGCACCGAGGTGTCATGGGTCCAGCCAAGCCTGGCGCGGGCCTTCGAGGGATCGCCGATCAGCAATTCGACCTCGGTCGGACGGAAGTAACGCGGATCGACCTCGACCAGCACCTTGCCGGTCGCCGCGTCGTGGCCTTTCTCGTCGACGCCCGTGCCCCGCCACTCCAGCGTGATGCCGACATCGGCGAAGGCCCATTCGACGAAAGAACGGACGGTGGTCGTGACACCGGTGGCCAGCACATAGTCATCCGGCTCGTCCTGCTGCAGCATCATCCACATCGCCCGGACATATTCGCGGGCGTGGCCCCAGTCGCGCTGGGCGTCGAGGTTGCCGAGATACAGCTTGTCCTGCCGTTGGAGCGAGATGGCGGCCGCCGCGCGGGTAATCTTGCGGGTGACGAAAGTTTCGCCGCGGATCGGGCTCTCGTGGTTGAAGAGGATGCCGTTCGACGCATGGATGCCGTAGGCTTCGCGATAATTCACCACGATCCAGTAGGCGTAAAGCTTGGCGGCGGCATAGGGCGAACGAGGGTAAAAGGGCGTCGTCTCGGTCTGCGGGATTTCCTGGACCTTGCCATAAAGCTCCGACGTCGACGCCTGGTAGAATTTTGTCTTCTTCTCAAGCCCAAGCAGGCGGATGGCCTCGAGCAGGCGCAGCGTTCCCAGCGCGTCGGCGTTGGCGGTGTATTCGGCGGTCTCGAAGCTGACCATCACATGCGACTGGGCGGCGAGGTTGTAGATCTCGTCCGGCTGGGTCTCCTGAACGATGCGGATCAGGTTGGTCGCATCGGTCATGTCGCCATAGTGAAGGACGAACGTCTGGTTCGCCTGGTGCGGCTCCTGGTAAAGGTCCTCGATCCGGCCGGTGTTGAACGACGAGGAGCGGCGCTTGATCCCGTGGACGACGTAGCCCTTCGCCAGCAGAAACTCCGACAAATATGCGCCGTCCTGCCCGGTGACGCCGGTGATCAGGGCGACCTTGCCCTGGCCCTCGTTGGTCGAGTGGTTGGTCAAAAGAAATTGTCTCCTGGCAATTTGTCGATGCACCTTCGGAGGAAGTGGCTACTCGGAGATCGAGTCAGAGTCAAAGCAGGCCCCATGGGATGCATTCAGCGTCAACGATGCCGGGCTACCAGTCCATGTCCCGCTCGTAGCCAAGGTCGATCAGCGCCTGGCCATAGCGTTCCTTGAAGACAGCCTTCAGCTTCGGCGTGAAATGGTCGCCCCAGTAGCCGCTGTTCCCGTTAGCGAACGTATTGCCAAGATCAATGCCGGCAATGTCGGCGATTTCGAGAAATTCCGAAATTCGCACCAGGTGAAGGCGCGGCGCGGCGGCGAACTCCTCGAGCTTCAGGGTCAGGATCCTCTCGTCGTCGAATGGCCCAAGAATCTCATCCTCAATGACCTCTTTCGTGATGTGGTCGAGTTCGTAGAGAAGCCCCTCTTCCTTCGGCAATTTCAGGAGAATCGGCTTGTCGCGCTTCAGCGTATCCCAGACCCACCCGAGGGATGACTCGGTCGAGTGATCGCTCTTGTGATGGAAGTAGTCCGAGACGAGAACCTGTCTAGGATCTCGCACGACTCGGATGGCTTTCCAGTCAAGTGCGACCTCCCGAAGCTTCTCCAGCGACCGGGCGGACGCATTCGCGAACAACACGACATCGCGACCGACGGCACCAATATTGTCGAAGTCCATGTTGCAGAGGTCGAGATCGTCCATCCGGGAATAGTGGAAAGGCGGGTTGGCGATCTTGTATTCTCGAATTTTGGCGCCCGTCATTTCGGACACTCGTCCAAAGACTTCTTTCCGAAAGAAACGCGAACCACACTTGTGGTGGCCGAGGAAGACGATGCAGGCTGGTGCGTCGGGATAGCGGATGGCCTCGATCTGTCTTTCGCCTGCAACGACCCGCTCGTGGAGGAAGGCAGCCGCCTTGCTTGACGCCGGCAGTTCTTGCTTCTCGATCTTGTCGAGCCCTCTTGTCAGGGCCTCGACCTGCCGCTCCAGGCGACCCCGCGCGGTCGTGCCTTCCGCGATGGCCTTCCTCAAAGCGCCGCTCTCGGTTTTCATCGAAGCGATCTTCTCGCGTGACGCCTGCCAACGCTTCCGGTCGCTCTTCCTGACCGCCCGAAGCGAATTCCTAACCTTGCGAATCTCCTGCTTCTGGCGGGCGGCACGACGGATGGACTGCCGTCTCATACTGAACGCCTGCTTCCGCATCCGGCGGCGGAGGTGCTCATAGGCAACGAGACCGATGACAGCGGCCACGACCCACGGTCCGAGCTCGACGAATGCCGCAGCGCCGGCGCGACTGGGCAAGAGGATGGTGACGAGAAGAAAGGCCAGCGAAGCGACGATGGCTGCCGTGGAGATCGGCATGGACCGAACGAAATTTGCGAGAGGCCCCCGCCGCGACCGCTTGGCCACTGTCTTGTCGGATGCAAAGCGTTTCGTCGGAACCTTATTGCGGCCCTTTGCAGATCTCTTCTTCCGCCGGGTGACGAGCGGTCTTCCGACACCGTGTTGGTACGCACGCGTCAGGGTCTCCGGGGACGGATCGGTGCGAAATGCCAGCAGGTTGCCCCACGCGTCGGCCGGAATGTCGCAAGGGTATCGGCGAAGCCGTCGGAAGCTGTGGGTCACTCCATATTGCTGGATCGGATACCACTCGCTGATATAGACGACATAGCCACGCTCGCCGAAAAAGGCGCAGAGGTCGACAACGGTGTAGCCATGGTCCTTTGTCTTTCCGTCCTCGAATTCCGCGAGCACGATGTCCGGCGCCAGCTTGCCAAAATCGAGACCGCGTAGAACGGCCATCTCGAAGCCTTCGACATCGATCTTGAGGAAGTCGACATGGCTGAGTTGATGACGGGCGGCGACATCGTCCAGCGTGACGGTCTTGACGCGCGCCACTTCGTGATGGGTGTCGCGGAAGGCGGACAAGCCACTGATGCCCGTGCTTTCTTCCGACGCAAAGAATGGAACTTCTTCGCCGGTACTGTCGGAAACCGCTTCCTCGGACAGGATGATATTGGAACTCGAGCCATAAGCTTCCAAAAGCTTCGATCGGTTCGCCGGATCCGGCTCGAAACCGTAAATGGTCCAACCGATGCGGGCAAAGCGCCCTAGAGAACCGCCGAAATGGGCACCGACATCGATCATTACGCCATCTGGGCGGGTCGGTCCGATCAGGTCGAATATCAGCCTGACCTCGTCAAGTTGCACGTCATCCTTTTTTTGGAATTCAATGCTCTCCAATGACGCGGTCTTCTTTTCAATCCGGGCCCCCGTGCGCCAATCCTCACCGTGGACAGCTTCCCAGAGCGACCGTACAAATGCTGGCGCAAGCCGATCGAGTTCGATCGATTTAATCAGTTTGGCCATCTCGTCACGGTTGGGCCGCGTCTTTTGGGGTGCGTCCGATATCGACACGCCCAGGAGTCGTCTAATCGACAGGTCGAAATATCGGTCGTTAGGTTTGAAGCTTGCCGCCTCTAAGAGTCCCTCATTCTTCAATTCACCGAGAAGGGTCCTTGCTTCCGAGACGCGAACGAGGATCACGGCATCGCCAAGCGCCTTGAGCTTTCGCTGACCAAGAACGCGGTCGCGATCCGAGCCGCGAAGTCCGGACCGGAAGTCAGGATGCACACTCTCATCTTGGCACGGATCGAAGATCCAGTTGACGACCGACACCAGGGCGCGTTCATGGGTGAGGATGTCGTTCGTCGTCGCCGACCCCTTTCGGACCCGGTAGGTGGCTAGAGTGCGATCTTGGTATTTCGAGGTTGCGCCGGTTCTCAGCAAGCGTGCGACGAACAACCAGTCCTCACCGTATTGCCTGTCCTCATCAAAACGTAAGCCGCCGATAAGGGCGCCGGGTATAAGACAGGCGTTCAGATGTGTGGGGTTGTGATCTGCGTCGTCGAAGGTCACCGTCCGCCGTGTAGCGAGTTCCTGGATGACCGTAGACAGGGTCTCGTCCATAATCCTTGTCTTGCCGTGAACGAACGTCGCAGCGTTTTCTGCGGCCAGTGCCTGAACTTGCGACTCGAGCGCATGGGGTAACCAAGTGTCGTCGCCATCGAGGAAGGCTATATACTCGCCGCGGGCAGCATCGAGTCCGGTGTTGCGGGCGCCGGATACGCCGGGAGAGCGCTGGTTCGAAAGAACTCTTACGCGATAATCAACCATCGCCCAGGCTTCGAGCTTTGCCAATGTGCCATCAGTCGAAGCGTCGTCGATCGCCAAGACCTCGAAGTCACCGAAGCCTTGCTTCAAGATCGATTCGACGGCCTCGTCTATGTATTGCTCTACATTTTTCGCCGGCATGATGATAGACACGCGTGGAACGTCGCTGTCTGCGTATTTGTCAATACTTCTTTTAACGAGAGCGGGAATATAGCTCTGAGTCATATTGCACACTTGAATGCCCCGCGCCTCGACCTCTTTGAGCCACCTCTCGAGCACTTGGCAGTGTGTCTTGTAATAGTCGTCATAGCTGACCGTAAAGAAGGATGGATGCGCGTTCTGGATACGATCCATTTCCTCATTGATTTGCGACGCCTTGTCATGCCCCCAGAAATACTTGTTCTCTGCGAACCTCTTCCCGTCGCAGCCGGAAATCCGTATTTCCTTAAAGAAAGTGGCAGCCAAGGGGATTAGGAACAGGGTAAGGACATTTGCAGTGCTGGTCACACAATACTCTTGACGCAGATCCAAGTTCGGTAGGTCCTGCGTCTTGAACGGCAGCGCGGCGATCCGGCCGCTGAAACGCGCCGGAAGATAGGTCTTGTAGATGTGATAGTCGCGCAACGGGACAATGAGGAATGAACCGTACCGGTCCATCGCCTCAACTAACTCTGCTCGAAATTTAGCAGCATACGACGAGCACCCGGCATGGAAAATCGGATCGCCGACTACGAAGAGGGGCGGGCGCAGTCGCTCCAAGAGAGGCCGATTGCGGACCATGCTATTACACGCGATAGATACGCCATCAGCGAAATCGTGTCCTTCTGTTTGGGCCAAATTTGGTCCAGTGCCGAAAATGTACCCGACATCGGAAGAGCATAATCTGGTAATTTCCTCGAATATCGTCTTTGATACTTCGACATCGTTGGCCTGATTTTCTACGAACAAAGTCGCGATCCGTAAGTAATGCGATGCCGCAAAAAGATCGTTGTCGTGATCGATGCGAAATATTTTCTTTTCGCGACCCAATTTTTTGTGTTTGCCTAGCGCGTCGCTCGACCAAACCAAAATGATGTCGGCCGTCGAAAGTGCCGCCTCGAGGTTCTCTTTCGCTCCTTCCATTGGCACCAGCGACACAGGCAACTTTCCGACGAGCGACGCAACCTCGCTGTCGAAAAAGTCAGGCATTACGCCGACTGCACCGGCATCTTTCTCGTGAAGCAAGGTGATCTGTGTGACGTGGCTGGCGAAAGGATAAAGATACCAGTGCAACCGGTAAAAATGATTGGTCAGAGTTGCCGCGTCACGGAACGGAGGAAAAAAAGCAATCTTCATAAATATCGTTACTCTCCGAGTTCGGAAGCGCTCCCCAACAAAGTCGTCCCGCCTCTTCGATCCAGCGATGAAGCAGCGACGACTCGCGCCCCCTCAGCGCACCCCGGCTTCCCCTTGCTAGCCGAGTCGTAGAGACTTTATGGTGGTCCGCTACGGCAAGGCCTTTGATGCGATGAAGCTGCCTTGTCACGCGCCTCATCAACCACAGTTACGAGCGACACTCAAAACATTTTCTGCCAGTTTAGGGTGCCTATCACATGGGTCTTTTTTTCAGAAGAAGCGATCGACTCCGCAAACGGGTCAAGGCCCTGCGGGGACGGATAAAAAGGAACGAGAAGTCGGTTTCGGCCCTGAAATCGCGATTCCGACAGTATAAAAAGGGTGGGAGGCCGTCTCGCAGCCGAACTGAGTCCGCGCCGCGTGGCGTGGCTTCGAAGCCATGCTCTCCCGCACAGGACTTCTCCCCGGAACTCGGCGCGCCTTTCCGCGATTTTCTCCGCCTACTGAAACCGAAATCGGTAGCGGGCTACGATAAGAAGCGTGTCGGTTCACTCGGCGATGGCGGCTATGTCATGCTGGACGACTTCAGTGGGATCACCACTGCAATATCGGCTGGCATCGGGAGAGATGTCTCTTGGGATCTTGAGATTGCGCGCAAGGGAATTCAGGTCCTTCAATTCGATCACACGTTGGCAGGCCCTCCCGCATCTCATGGAAATTTTGAATTCCGGCGCCAGAAATTCGTGGCGGGGAATGAAGCCGACGAGGGCGTGACCCTGGGACAAGCGTTACAAACTGAGAAAGGTGCCGCGGCGCATACCGTCTGCAAGATGGATATTGGAGGAAGTGAATGGCAGATTCTGCGGTCCGCCTTGACGGAGGACTTGTTAGCCGTGAAGCAGTTTGCCATCGAGTTTCACCACGTTAGCCACTTTGTTGATATGGCTTGGCGGCAGGTTGCCGAAGAGGCGCTGGGCACGCTGATAAAAACACACCAGTGCGTTCACGTTCACGGCAATTCCGCTGGAGGCTTTGCTGTTGTCGGTGGCGTACCATTTCCCCAGTTTTTTGAAGCGACATTCGTATTGCGGGAAGCCTACCAATTCGAGGATTGCCGCGCCGTCTTCCCAACACCGATCGACCGCCCCAATCTAGCGCATCGTTCCGACGTCTATATAGGAACGATGGACTACTAATATCCTCACGGTTCTGCCCTTGGCATAACGAATCACTCGCCGGAAGCGATCCGGGTTGTTTGCGTTTTCGGGCAGCGAAGCACTACGGATCGATCAATGGTCACAACCCACTCCGTCCGAACGATTAGGGTCGCCCTGCCGTCGGCGGCAAGTGTTCCCGTACTCCGCGCGGAAACCATCAATTCAATTAATGCGTGTCTGAGTGACTACAGCCTCGAATTGGCCTTCGCAACGAAGGTCACCGATGCAGACCTAGCAGTTTCTACTACAATAAACGGCCTGTTTGATTGCGCAAAAGCCGGCTTCAAGGGACATTTTCTAGTATGGACCCACGAACCGCGTTACAACACCTCCAGAAATAGTATTATTAGCGTCCCGCACTTAAGTGATAAAGTCCATATTATGAATGTTTACACAGGGGATGTTTTTACGACTCCTCTTTTTTATTTCCCTTTTACAAAATTGGACATAGAAAACTCTTATGGGCGGGCTCCCGGCGTCTTTATGGGAACCTATCGAAGCTATTTTGAGGAGTACACTCCTTCGGGAGAATTTGTTGATCTTAATATTATTAGGCAAAATCTCGCTTTGTATTTGCGAGATAACCTCGGATTTGAATTATACGGCCCCGGGTATCCGAAGCATCTCGGTGTCACCGAAGCGGGCAGAACCGGAGACTGGCAATCTATCAAGCGAAAAATTCTTTCTCGATATTCGTTTAACTTGGCATTGGAGAACACAAATACGAAATACTACGTTACTGAAAAAATCTGGAACGCGATTGAATGCGGTTGCGTACCCATATATTTCGGCGGCAATAGCGGCATTGAAGAAATTATCAGCAATAGATCTTTTATCGACGCTTCGCAATTTGAGTCATTTGAACAAATCGGCGACTATATTAAATCGCTCGGGAAGGCTGACGTAAAAGAATATGTGAGATCTGGGAGAAAAGATTGGAGTATGATACTTAAAAATTTTTCACCGAATAACATCCGCCATGAACGGATCCGGTTCTTTGCTGCCAAGATTCAGATGATTTTCGGGTGAGCAGCATTCTTAAGTTCATGTACTCCGGCCCGGCGGCTCAAGTCCGACAACCGAGGGGCATGCGCATGCCCACGTGTCCAGCTGACCTGCCCCTGAGGTTTTCCTCCACGGAGATTTGGAGTCCGGCCCTTTGTGCGCTGAGCCCGAAGTTTGGACCGCCGGTGTCTGGAGTTTTCCGGCTCCTGCAATGTGGCCGAACTTTGGATCGCCGGCAGGTAGAGTTCTCCGCTCTTGTCATGATGGCGGGCTGGCGGCGCCATCGTGATTCAGCAACATAATCGGCGTCTTGTTGCCGATTGCGCCGTGCGGGCGCTCCTCATTGTAGTACTTGCGCCAATCCTCCAATTTTTTCTGCGCATCTGCAAGGCTCAGGAACCAATGAACGTTCAGGCATTCCGCTCGGAAACGACCGTTGAACGCTTCGATGAAGGCGTTATCGGTGGGCTTGCCTGGTCGTGAGGAGTCGAGCGTGACACCTCGCTGGTAGGCCCACAGATCGAGGTCCCGGGAGATGAACTCGCCGCCGTTGTCGACCCGGATGCTGTTCGGATACCCAATTCGGCCGCAGACCCGTTCGAGCGTCTGGACGCTCATCGAGGTCAAGTATGGCGACTATCTCGGCGAAGACGACATCATCCGCATCTAGGACGATTACTGCCGCGAGCTCTCGCTGGCGATAGCGCGGACCTGACCGCTTGGCCCTTCGCTCCTTGATCTGCTCCTGTGGACCGAGATCGCTGCCGTTCAGTCTCCTCCCACAGGTCTCCGGCAATCCCGAGCGGGTCAATGCCCATATCGTGCCAGAAGGCTGCTTCGTTGCCAAAGTGGTGAAGGTCGCGGTGATGCTTGCGACAGAGCGGAACGGTGAAGTCGTCACCGACCTTGCGGGACATTGCCCTCGGCTGGGCAAAGCGAACATGGTGGGCATCCGAGGGCGTCGTGCTGCAGAGTAAGCAAGGCTGCGATGCGACGAAACGCAGATGATCCTTGTCGCGGATCCGATGCGGTTCCGGGAAGGTGAGGGCGGCCTTTTCGATGCGGCCGCGGCCCGACGCTCCGTATGTCGGTACCGGTGGATTGGGACCGACGCGGTTTTCGACTGAGGAGGTGGCGACTGCGCACGCGAGTTCGCCCGATGCTGCTTTGGCCACCGCATCTGGCGCGACTGGAGATGTTCGTTCCTCCGGCGGAACTGACTGCTCAAGTCCACCGTCCTGCAGTTTGGCGCCATTGTAGCGTTCTGAGGGTAATGGGACGCCCCCAGTCGCGTTAGCCAGCTTCGTTGTCGCTAATTCGGGTTCGTCTCGCACGACCGGGCGGGTGGCTCGTCGCCCACCGGCGTAGAGTTCCAGTCCAAACGCTTTGCCAAACGTGGCGAGTGCTCGCTTGGTGGCATCGGTCTCCGCCGCCTTGAGAGCGCGATCATGTACTTCGCCGGCGGACTCGCCGTGCGCTTCTCCGGTGCCGTGACCATCGCGGACGATGACGGACTCCTCTGTCCGCACCGTGATTCTCACCCGAGCGGCGTAGATCGTTGTCACCGTTCCTCGGGCCTCACGGACCATGACGCACTTGGTCTCGACCGTCTCGCGATCCCATCCATCGAAGCCGAAGATCCGGTTGGCCTGCGAGATGACATACCAGCCCTCGATGTATGAGAGCTCCCGCCCTGCACGCAGTCGAGAACGGACGGCACGGGCCGGAACGCCTCGGGCAAGAGCCCGCACCTGTTTGTCGGTGAACCCCATCACCTGACCCTCACGCTGATTACTGGCTCGGGATTCGAGAGCGTGGCTCCAATGACAGTTTTCCCGTTCTTGAGGTCGCCGAGAAGTCCAGAGCGATCGAGACGGGGATCGCGCGGTATCCAGTAAGCCGCGGGTATGGTGCCTTCATCGATCACCACTAGGGCCGGCGATCCCGATCGCATCGACACCGTGAAGTCAGGCGCTGCGATCTTCTTGATGTCGACTTCGACCATGACGTCGCGGGCGATCTCACGCCGCTTCTTCGCGCGATCGTTGAGCCGGTCCAGTCGTTCCTTCAGGACACCGATATGTCCTTTCAGCCCCTCGGCCAAGGCCTCATCGACCAGCGCCGACCGGACTAAGGCCGCCACGACCTCGTGGAGGTCGGTCAACCCCTCAAGCGTGTCCGCCAAAGTCTCTTCGTCGATATCCGCCTCCAGCGCTATGATCCGGTCTCGAATCGAGCAGTACGTGGCGAGCGAGTTAGGAAGGTAGGCCATGACGAATACTCCCGTTGATCAACATTTTTTATTGATATTGGAGTCCGGCAATGCTTGTCAATATTTTATGTTGAAATGATGTTACCTATCCAGTGCAAGGCGGCTCGAGCGCTCATCGGTATGACCCAACCTCAACTGGCGAAGGCAGCAAACGTCGGCCTATCAACGGTTGTCGATTTCGAAAGGTCGAGGCGACTTGTATCAACAGAGATTGTTGCTCTGCTCCAATCCGTCTTGGAGTCGGCGGGTGTGACGTTCATCGACGAAAACGGTGGCGGCTTTGGCGTGCGTTTATGCAAGCCATCTAGCTAAAAGGAGCTAGAGAAGCATCGTCGGGCGCCGACCGAACCAAACTGTGGCACACGCGGCTATTCTTAGGCCAAGGCAGCGTTTTGGCAGAACGAAGCCAACATCCCTTAAAGCCATGCAAAGAAACATTTTTTTGACTTCGCCTATGGGCCACCTCCCGTGTATTGGGGCCGTTTCTTTCTTCCGGAATGCAGCTCTCCCGCTCCCAAATTTCCGCTCGATCGCCGCGCCTCGGGTGACGCTCCTTGACAAGCTGCTCCGGGCACCCGACATATCACTGATGATGACGAAGGCTCACGCGCAGAAGACGCTCCTCCGCCGGAAATTTCCGATCGCGGGAACCTAGCCCGACGCGGCTGCCATCTGGCCCCGCCGTGTCGGGGCCTTGCATCTAAGAATTCATCACAACCGATCCTGCCCGACCACACTCCATGGCCGCGCCTTCAGCGCGCCGGTCGAGCCTCAGGTCGCACAGCACCCCACTTCACAGGCTACAAAATGCACATTCAGACATCCCCTATCCGGGAGCCCGAGATCTTCGTCAGCGACATCGAGAGCGACAAGCTGCTCAGTCTCGCCAATGGCGCGCTGCAGCGCGCACCGGAGCTCGCCGAAGACCTCATCGAAGAGATCGAGCGCGCCACCGTCGTCGCCGATTCCGAGCTTCCGACGTCCGTCGTGCGGATGGGATCGGAGGTTGCCTTCGAGACCGATGACGGACGCCGTCGCCGCCGGGTGACACTCGTCTACCCGGGCGAAGCCGACATCGCGCAGGACAGGATCTCGGTGCTGACGCCGATCGGCACGGCACTGATCGGCCTGTCGGCCGGCCAATCGATCACCTGGGTCACCCGCGACGGGCGCGAGCAGCTTCTGACCGTTCTCGCCGTCGAACAGCCCGCCGTCCCGGCCTGATCGGTGACGACTTGTTGACGCCCTTCCGCACCACGACGGCGAACGACGATCCGGACCATGTCCGGACGATCGGGGCGGCTTTCGCCTGCCGTCGTCGGCAATATCGCGCGGGCCTTTCCGTCGCAGGCACCTGACCCTGGCTCCGGCGCTTTCCGCGCCAGGGCCGGGGTCTCTCGACATTCCCGAATCCTTTCGAGAGCCCTGACGGATTTCCTCCGTCCGGGCAGGAGACACGCCATGCGCCCGCCAGACCGCTGCCTGCTGACGACAAGAGACTTCTCCATCCTGCAATCCCAGCTCGAACGGACCGACCTTTTCGGCAATCCGATCCTGCCGTTGATCCGCGACAAGCTTTCCGCCGCCGAAGTGGTCTTTCCCGAAGACATCGATCCCCGCGTCGTCACCCTGAACAGCCGCGTCGTGTTTCGCGTCAATGACGGGCCGGCCGAGACGCGCGTCGTGGTTCATGCCCGCGAGAACGACCTCATCGGCGTGACGATCCCGATCCTGATCCCGCGCGGCCTTGCCCTGCTCGGCATGGCCGAGGGGCAGCAGGCAACGCCGGACGGACCTCGCCAGCCGGAGCGGATCGATGTCGTCGAGGTCGCCTTCCAACCCGAGGCGGCGCGCCGCGCCCTGGGGGACGACGTGCCTGCCAATCAGCAATCCGACCCTGCCGACGCCCGGCCCAGGCCGGGCGACCCGGCGCTCACGTCGGGCGCGATCGATCTTGCGGCGCAGCGTGTGATCAGGAACCGTGCGAAGCTGAGAAAAGGTCCTGCCGGCAACGGCGGTCCGGGCCCGTCGGCCGCCTGATGTCCGTGCTCAACAGGAATTGTCTCACATGAGAGTCATCGTACTCGGGGCCGGCGTCATCGGCGTGACCACCGCCCACTATCTTGCCGAGGCGGGACACGAGGTGGTGGTTGTCGATCGCCAGGCTGGCCCCGGTCTTGAAACCAGCTTTGCCAATGCCGGGGAAATCTCCCCCGGCTACGCTTCGCCATGGGCCGGGCCCGGCGTGCCGCTGAAGGCGATCAAGTGGCTGCTGATGCACCACGGGCCGCTTCTCCTGCGGCCCAAGCTCGATCCGCGCATGTGGGTGTGGATCGCCGGCATGCTGCGCAACTGCACGTCGGCGCGTTACGCGATCAACAAGGCGCGCATGGTCCGCGTCGCCGAGTATAGCCGCGACTGCCTGCAGGCGCTGCGCGCCGACACCGGGATCGCCTATGACGAGCGAAGCCAGGGAACGCTGCAACTGTTCCGCACCGGGAAGCAGGTGGCTGGCGCCGCGAGCGATATTGCGGTGCTTAAGCAGTTCGGCGTGCCCTTCGAGTTGCTTGACCCGGACGGCTGCATCGCGGCCGAGCCCGCCCTCCTCCCGGTCCGCGACAGGATCGCCGGCGGCCTTCGCCTTCCCGGCGACGAGACCGGGGATTGCGCAATGTTCACCGATCGTCTTGCCTCCCGCTGCCGCGCGGCGGGCGTTCGCTTCCTTTTCGAGACGACGATCGAGCGGATTGTCGACGATTCCGGCGCGATCGCCGGTGTCGAGACCGGCGCCGGCCGGCTGACCGCCGACGCCTATGTCGTGGCGCTCGGCAGCTACTCCCCGCTCCTCCTCCGCGACATCGGCATCTCGATTCCGGTCTATCCGATCAAGGGCTATTCGCTGACACTCCCGATCGTCGATGCGGCGGCGGCGCCGGTGTCGACGGTCATGGACGAGACCTACAAGATCGCCATCACCCGTCTTGGCGACCGCATCCGCGTCGGCGGCACCGCCGAGGTGTCCGGCTATAACCTCGACCTCAACGACCGTCGCCGCGCGACGCTCGCCCATTCGGTCGGCGATCTCTTTCCCTCCGGCGGCGACCTGGACAGGTCGACCTTCTGGTGCGGCTTACGGCCGATGACGCCGGACGGGCCGCCGCTGCTCGGGCCGACCCGCTACGGTAATCTCTACCTGAATACCGGACATGGCACGCTCGGCTGGACCATGGCCTGCGGCTCCGGGCGGATCGTCGCCGATCTCGTCACCGGCAGACCGACCGAGATCGATGTGGGAGACCTGGGCGTCGACCGCCGGCCGCTCCGGTAGGCAGCGCGCGATCGGCGGCACTCACCGCCCGCGGGCGCAATCCACCCATTTGACGCGAAGAACCTCGACGAGTCGCGCCAGTTCCGGCTCGTCGATCGCCTGCACCGCGGCTTCGGCCGCATGCCACTGGCGTTGGCGTTGGCCCTTTTCCGGCCAGTCGGCCAGCATCCCCTCGACGCGGAGGCTGAACAGCACGACGCGGCAGGGCTCCTCGCTGCCATCGTCGAGAAGCTTGACGTGACAGTAGCAGCCGATCGGTTCGGAATCGGACACGCCGATGACACCCGCCTCCTCGAACGCTTCCTGCGCGGCGGACTGGACCGGCGAGCATCCCTTCACCAATCCGCCCTTTGGTACTATCCACCGTTGCCGGGTCCGCGACGTGATCAGAAGGATCTCGGGGGTGCCGCCCGCGCCAATGCGCCAGGGCAGCACGCCGAATTGCTCCGGTGCATCGTCAACCGCGCGGGTCATTGCCACGGACAAGGTGTCGGTTCCCCCGGTCGAACCCCGCGCAGCGGCAAGCGCCGAGCGCCAGCGGCGTTCGATGGCCGAAATCCGCGTGTCGGCGGCTGTGCCAACGGCGGGGTGTCGACTGTCTATGGAACTCGTCCGAGGCATGCGAGGGTGTTCCTGGTTTCCACCTGAACGGCGACCGGCACCTGTTCAAGCGGTCTTTCGTGGCTATTGCGAAGCAAGAAAAAGACAAGCAGGTGAAAGGCAGAAAGGTTCCGGGCGAGGCGCGTAGAAAAACAAGGGTGTCGCCCGTGCGGTTTCGGCCCAACGCCCGGATTCTAGTTTGAATCGACATTAAAACAAGCGATTAGGCATCGAACGGAGACCGTATCGCGGACGCCGTCTGCGGCGCCGCCCGACAGTCAGGCGCGATCCTGGATGATACGCCATGCGCGAGTAGGACGAGCCAGACCATGCGCTGTACCTGACTTTCCGAATAACCATCATGGCTCTCGTCGTCGTTCAAAGGCCTGTCACAGGTAACGATTGACTATCGCCGGCGCGCATCGCTCGCTTCGAATGTCACCGTGCCCCTAGCGCGTAACTGTCCTCGCCGGTAGGGTAGCAGCATCGGACCTGCTCCAGAGGAGCTAACCTTAACTTGCTCGCGAACAAAGATCACTCGGCCGTAAAAACCTGGGTCATGGCGTTTGCGACCTTTTTTGGGGCGACCATACTCGCCACCATAAATTCACTTGATTATTCGATCTCCGATTTTTTGCTTTGGGATGACAATTTATGGATTTACCAATCCCTGATTAATGAGCCGGGACCTTACCCCACTCAACCAGTCTTACATTACGTGATAAACATCATTGGATCCTCGGGGTCACTGCTACTGGTCAAATTGTTGCCTCTGGTCGTTATTGGATTACTCGCAACCATCATTGCCCTTTCGCTGGCTTCCGCGACCCGATGCTTTTTCTATTCAATCATCTGCTCCTTTCTGATCGCTCTCTATCCTGCTTTCACGGACCAGACCTTCTACGTCATCGGCACGCACCCGACGTTCGGCGTCATGCTTGGCCTGACATCGCTCTATGTCTACTGGCTCGGCTGGCACCGGAACGGGATCTGGCACTATCTCCTGCTGGCCTCGGCGAGTCTCTTGTCAGTGTTGGCTGCGCTGTCGTCGGCGATGTTGACGCTGGCGACGGTTGCCCCCTTGGCCTGGCTGATCATTCTCACGCTGACGAGTCGCAATGGACGGACGAACGTCATTCCGTTCCTCGCGAGGCTTGTTTTGGCCGCGATTCCCTTGGCCTACCATCTCCATCGCGGGATGTTCCGTAGCGTCTACGGGGCCGTCGGCGCTTCTGACCGGCTCAATGTATCGGTCGACAATATTCTTCCTTCGTTGACGAACGCGATCGAGACCCTGCTACGGCCATGGCACAGCGGCTTGTCGATCTTGATCGTGGGTGCCATCGTCGTCGCGCTGGTTGCCATCGCCTTCTTCATCTTGCTCAGAAGCGGTCGGCGTCCCCTCCCGGATGACGATGCCGGACATCCCGTCAAACGCTTGCCTGCGGTCCAGATGGCCCTC
This sequence comes from Bauldia litoralis, assembly GCF_900104485.1. Classification (GTDB taxonomy): domain Bacteria; phylum Pseudomonadota; class Alphaproteobacteria; order Rhizobiales; family Kaistiaceae; genus Bauldia; species Bauldia litoralis. Next base: position 368,736 of record NZ_FMXQ01000005.1, read on the forward strand.
ATGTCGCTTGCCTTGTCGGCGCTGGCCTTCGGTCCGAACGTTGCGGTTGCGCCAGATAACTTCAGAACCCGCTACATCGTCGCTCCCTTCGTCGCGGCCGCGATGGCTGTCGTCCTTCTTCTCTGGGTCGCCTTTGTCGAAGCGTGGCAGAAAGCCAGGGTGCCGGTCGCGGTCGTCGATACCCTCAAGCTGATTTCGGCCGGAGCGGTCATTCTGTTTGCCTTCGAAGCTCACGTCCTGCGACACGACTTGTTCGGTGGCGAACTCTTGACCTTTCAGAAGGTCCAGGAAACGGCGCTCTCTGAATCGGCCAATTGGCCTGAAGACGCCCAGGTATTGTTCGCGGTTCCTCTCGACGCCGCCCTCTATTCCTGGCGCAGTCCGAGCTTCGGTCTCCCCAACAATCTGTATACAAATGCGAGCCTGCGCCAGCTTACCGGAAGCCCTTCGTTGCAAGCCACAATCGCCAGTACGGAGTGGTTGCGAAACATCGCCGGCTCATCGATGGCGGAACATGACGAAGGGCGCCGCAGTGCCTTCCTCAGACTGTTGAAGCCGCTTGGCCTGAGCGCACGCAAACCCCTGTTCGCCTACACATGGGAGGGAAGCAAAGAATCAGGCTTCGAGCTACATCCTCTTGTGATCTGGACCGGACCGGACGAGTCCTATCGGGTACCGGCCGGGACGACACCCAGGCTGGCCGAACCGACCGCCTCGAAAATGTTCGACGCCCAATGTTCCGCTCTGGAGGAGCCCTACCTGCTTGCGGGGACGCTTTCCGAGGCAGCCGATCGGGTCGAGGGAGTGGACGGAGCGTCCTGGACCTTCGACGGGCAATCCTCGATCCCCATGGAGGTGGAAATCGGCGCCGGCGAAGACGCATTCCTTTCGTTTTCCGTTGTCGCGACCGAATTCGTCACGACCCAGCGTGGGATTTCCGCCACCTATCCGCCGATGCCATTGACCGGGCCGAACCTCTCCGTCTTCCAGGTAGGGGATAAACTGACACTTCACGCTGGTTCGAGGCGAGAAGAATTGCAACGGATCACCGTTGACGACGGCACAGCGAAGGTGGGGTTCCTTGGGCGGGAAGGATGCCGCTATCTGCTGCTCGTCGATGACATCATGGTCGGCGTGCTCGAAGGCCAGGCTCTCAGCGGATCCTGGACCCTGGGCAAAGGCGTTGCCCAGCGATACTGGACAGGTCGGATCGAGGATTGGCGGCTTGGCGTGAAGCCATAGCCTGGAGAAACAGCGGGTCTGCACCACACCAGGCACGGGCGCGCGACCCATCCGGCGGCGGCCACTAGAACAGCATAGCGTCCTGCCAGCACCGGAGTTTCGGGAAAATGGTGCCCAGGGGCGGATTCGAACCACCGACACGCGGATTTTCAGTCCGCTGCTCTACCAACTGAGCTACCTGGGCTGAGCCGGAAAACCGGCGGCTGATGCGCCACCATTTGCCGGCAAGGCGTCGCCTTATAGGAAACTCGGCGGGAGGTGTCCAGATCGTTCGACGCGGCTTCGTGCGAGTTGACGATCTGCCGCGCCTTGCGGACACGATCCTTGCCTGCCGCGCCGCCCTTTCCGCCTCGAGAAACGCAAGGATCCGGCCTCTGCCCGGCTCAGGCCGGCATGTCGCCGTCGTCGTCCTCGTCGCCCTCCGCCGCGGGGATGGTGTAGGCGCCGGAGAGCCAGCGGTTGAGGTCGACGTCGGCGCAGCGCCGCGAGCAGAAGGGGAAGGTGGCGCGCACGGACGGCTCGCCGCAGATCGGGCAGGGTCGCCGCGGTCGCAGCGGCACGACCTCGGCGCCGCTCTTGGGGGAATCGTCGCTCGCCGAACCGCTCATGGCGCCCTCAGTTCCCCTTCAGCCAGTTGAAATGGATCGGATAGCCCTCGCCGAGGAGCAGCGTCATCGCCTCGTAGAGAGGCAGCCCGACGACGTTGGTGTAGGAGCCGACCATCTTGATGACGAAGCCGCCGGCGAGGCCCTGGACGGCGTAGCCGCCGGCCTTGCCGCGCCATTCGCCGGAAGCGAGGTAGCTCTCCTGGTCCTCGCGCGACAGCCGCTTGAAGCGGACGCGGGTCTCGACCAGGCGCTGGCGCATCTGGCCATCGGGGCTGGTGAGGACCAGCCCGGTATAGACCCGGTGCGAGCGCCCGGAGAGCAGCCGCAGGCAGGTCGCCGCTTCCTCGATCCGTTCGGCCTTGGGCAGGCAGCGCCGCCCGACGCCGACCACCGTGTCGGCGGTCAGGACAAGCGCGTTGGCCAGTTCGGCCTCGTCCTTGAGCATGGCCAGCGCCGCCTCGGCCTTCTCGCGCGCCAGGCGCTTGGCGAGATTGCGCGGCAACTCGTGGCGCTTCGGCGCTTCGTCGATGGAGGTCGGCATAAGCCGGTCCGGCTCGACGCCGATCTGGTTCAGGAGTTGGAGACGGCGCGGCGAACCCGACGCGAGAACCAGTTTCAGACGTCCGGGCATGTCATGTCCTGCGGCGGCGGCGATCGGCGGCCAGGCCTATTTGAAACGATAGGTGATGCGACCCTTGGTCAGGTCGTAAGGCGTCATCTCGACCAGCACCTTGTCGCCGGCCAGGACCCGAATGCGATTCTTGCGCATTCGACCCGCCGTATGTGCGACGATCTCGTGGTCGTTTTCAAGTTTCACGCGGAATGTCGCGTTTGGAAGCAGTTCAGAGACGACCCCGGGAAATTCGATAATCTCTTCCTTGGCCATGCGGTCCCTTGTTCGGCGGTAGTGGCTGAAGGCGGGGGACAGTAGCCGATCGTCCGGATTTTGTGAACCGGATCATGCCTCGTGGCGGTCACGCCAGTTGAGGGCGCAAACCAGCGTGAAGAGCCGGCGCGCGGTGGCAAAATCCATGTCGATCTTGCCCGCCAGCCGATCCATCAGGAGGGTCGCGCCCTCGTCGTGGACGCCGCGCCGCCCCATGTCGATCGCCTCGAAGCGGGCCGGCGAAACCGTGCCGACCGTCGACTCGTAGGTCTGGCAGATGAGGAAATAGTCGCGCACCACCCGCGACAGCGGCTTGAGCGACAGTATGTGGCGGACCACCGGCGCGCCCGCCTCGTCGGAGACGTCGAGCACCAGCTTGCCATTGGCCAGCGAAATCAGCAGCCGGTAGGCGCCGGCGCCGCCGACCGGCAGGAACCGGTTGTCGGTGGCGATCAGGTCCTCCATCGCCACCAGCCGCTCGGCCTCGAGAAACGGCCGGGAGCCTGCCAGCGACGCGGGATCAATGTCGACTGAGACCAGCCGTCCCTTCGCGCCGTCGCCCCCCTCGCCCATCCGGTCCGGCCTCTAGCGGTTCATCCGGATCGACACCGATCGGGCATGGGCGCCCAGACCCTCGGTCTCGGCCAGCGTGATCGCCGCAGGCCCGAGGGCGCGAAGCTGCTCCGGGCCGAGCTTCAGCAACGTCGTCCGCTTGATGAAGTCGTGCACCGACAGGCCGGAGGAGAAGCGCGCCGAGCGGGCGGTCGGCAGGACGTGATTGGGGCCGCCGACATAGTCGCCGATCGCCTCGGGCGTGTGGCGACCGAGGAAGACCGAGCCGGCATTGCGGACGCGCACCAGCAGCGCCTCGGGCTCGGCGACCGCGAGTTCCAGATGCTCCGGCGCGAGGCGGTTCGAAAGCTCCATCGCTGCGGCCAAAGAGCCGACGAGGATGATCGCGCCGTTGTCGCGCCAGCTCGCCGCGGCGATCTCGCCGCGCGGCAGCGTCGTCAACTGGCGCTCGACCGCCGCGATGACGCGATCGGCAAGGTCGGGCGAGTCGGTGACGAGGATCGACTGGGCGGCCGTGTCGTGCTCCGCCTGGGCGAGCAGGTCGGCGGCGATCCAGTCGGGATCGTTATCGCCATCGGCGACCACCAGCACCTCCGACGGGCCGGCGATCATGTCGATCCCGACCTGGCCGAAGACCAGCCGCTTGGCGGCGGCGACATAGGCGTTGCCGGGCCCGACGATCTTGGCGACCGGGCGGATGGTTTCCGTGCCATAGGCGAGGGCCGCCACCGCCTGCGCGCCGCCGATGCGATAGACCTCGTCGACACCGGCAAGCCTTGCGGCAACCAGCACCAGCGGGTTGATCACGCCGTCGGGGGTCGGCACGGTCAGCACGACGCGCTCGACGCCGGCGACCTTGGCCGGCACGGCGTTCATCAGGACGGAACTCGGATAGGCGGCGGTGCCGCCGGGCACGTAGAGGCCAACCGCCTCGATTGCCGTCCAGCGGAGACCGAGTTCCACGCCGAGGTCGTCGGTATAGCGGTCGTCGGCGGGCATCTGCCGGCTGTGGAACGCCTCGATCCGGGCCTTGGCGAATTTCAGCGCGTCGAGCGCATCGCCCGGCACGTCGCGTTCGGCGGCGGCGAAGTCGTCATCGGATATCCGCAATGTCGCGGACGCCAGATCGAGCCGGTCGAACTTGCTGGTATACGCGATCAGCGCCGCGTCGCCGCGCTGGCGCACGTCGTCGATGATGCCGCGCGCCACCGCCTCGACATCCTCGGAGACCTCGCGCTTGGCGCCGAGCAGCGCCCGGAAGTCCTCCTCGAATCCGGGATCCGACTGACTGAGCCTGGTGACCACCCCCCGTCTCCCCCGTCAGGCGGGGGCCGGGTCGGACAGATCGTGCTCGGGCTTCTTCGACGTCGCCCAGGCCGCGCCGAGATCGGCGAGCCGGGTCTCGATGCACTCGACCTCGAGCCGCACGGCCGCGCCGCCGGCGAAGACCAGCGTCAGGGTGCCGCCCGGCGCATCGGTCGCCTCGAAGCTGATCGCCAGCAGTTCGAGCACCGCGTCGGGGCGGTCGCGCCGCAGCCGGCTGGTGCTCACCGCCTTCACCCGGTCGAAGACCAAGGCGGTGCGGCGGCGCTCGAAGTCGGCGCGCTTGCCGTCGCATTTTTCCCAGATGAAGCGGTTCACCACGAGGGCGAAGCGGCTCTCCCTCGGCAGGTAGGTGAGGTCGCCGACCTTCAACACCGCGTCCTGGACGTGGGCAGAGAGGATCGCCAGATCCTCATCGTCGAGCGCGAGCAGTTTCAGGCAATCGGGTTCACTCATGATGCGGTCTTCCGCTGGTTTCAAATGACCAGCCACAGGTAGTGCGCCGATCCATGCGACGCAATAGCGCGGGCCCCCAGGGCGCGGCTCCGCAGCGGTCGATCAGCCGGCCAGACGCTCGACGGTCGCGCCGCAATCGCCAAGTTTCTGTTCGATCCGCTCGAAGCCGCGATCGAGGTGATAGACGCGGTTGACGATCGTCTCGCCCTCGGCGGCGAGCCCGGCAATGACCAGCGACATCGAGGCCCGCAGGTCGGTCGCCATGACCTCGGCGCCCTTCAGCCGCGCGACGCCGTTGACCGTCGCCATCTGCCCGTCGAGATGGATGTCGGCGCCAAGCCGGGCCAGCTCCTGAACGTGCATGAAGCGGTTCTCGAAGATCGTCTCGCGGATATGCGACGAACCCTTGGCGTGGCAGACCAGGGCCATCAATTGCGCCTGGAGGTCGGTCGGGAAGCCGGGGAAGGGTTCGGTGCTGACATCGACCGCGTGCAGGCCGCTGCCGTTGCGGCGGATGCGGATCCCCTCGTTGGTGGTGGTCACCTCGGCGCCGACCTCGGCCAGCAGTTCGAGCGGCCTCTCGAGGGTGGCGGAGGATGCGCCTTCCAGCAGCACATCGCCGCCGGCCATGGCCACCGCGAAGGCGTAGGTGCCCGTCTCGATACGGTCGGGCATCACCGCATGGCGGGCGCCAGTCAGCCGGTCGACGCCGGTGACCCGGATCGTGGTGGTGCCGGCGCCGGAAACCCGGGCACCCATCTTGATGAGGCAGTCGGCAAGGTCGACGACCTCCGGCTCGCGCGCGGCGTTCTCGATCACCGTCTCGCCGCGGGCCAGCACCGCCGCCATCATCGCGACATGGGTGGCGCCGACGGTCACCTTCGGAAAGACGATGCGGCCGCCGCGCAGGCCCTTGGGGGCGCGGGCGACGACATAGCCACCGTCGATGTCGATCTCGGCGCCGAGTTCACGCAGCGCCATGATGAAGAGATCGACCGGCCGCGTACCAATGGCGCAGCCGCCGGGCAGCGACACCCGCGCCTCGCCCATCCGGGCAAGCAACGGACCGATGACCCAGAAGCTGGCGCGCATCTTGGAGACGAGTTCATATGGCGCGACGGTGTCGACGATCTCGCCCGCCGACAGTTCGATCGTCTCGGCCGTGGCGCCGTTCTGGCCGGCGCGCTTGCCCTGAATCATGCAATCGACGCCGTGGTTGCCGAGGATTCGCTTGAGCAGCGCGACGTCGGCCAGGTGCGGGACGTTTTCGAGGACCAGCGTCTCGTCGGTCAGCAGGCTGGCGATCATCAGCGGCAGGGTTGCGTTCTTGGCGCCCGAGATCGGGATGGTCCCGTTCAACGGCGCGCCGCCGACAATGCGAATCCGCTCCATGAGAAAATCGCCCCTTCAAGGTCACTGCACTGGAGGAAGCCGGCTTGTCCGAAAAACCCCGAAACCGGCGGATTCGCACCGTCTAGACCAGCTTTGCGGCCTAGACAAGGCTCCCGGCCGAGCCCGCGTCAGTCGCCGCTCTCGTCCGTTTCGCCGGGGCGAGCGGCCGCCTCGGCGCCCGTCTCCGTCGGCGTCGCGGTGCCGGCGGCCTTGCGCCGCCTGAGGTTGTCGCGGAGTGCTGACGCCAACCGCGCCTCGCGCTCCTGTTTGGCGGACTGCTTCGCCGCCGGTTTCCCGTCGCTGGTCATGCGACGAAAATAGCCGGGCAATCCCGCGCCCGCCAGTGCCGTTGTTGCTTGAAGCCCGCGCGACCTTGTGGCAGTAAGGCCGCCGTCGGGCCTAACCGCCGCGGCTGCCGTAGCTCAGTGGTAGAGCACTCCCTTGGTAAGGGAGAGGTCGACAGTTCAATCCTGTCCGGCAGCACCACAAAGTTCTCTTGCTGCACCAAGAGCTTCAGGGATATCAGAGCGTTCCGCCTTGCCCGACTGGGTAACAAAGGTGAGGCACAATGCTCTATCGCTTGGTGCGGCCGATGATCCGTGACGGCTCCTCAATCCCCTACTTCGTCCAACGCATTCCGGCTGACGTACGAGCAAGGGCGGTTGGCCTGAAGCTCAGCGTGCCCTGCGGCGGCGAGACCATCTCTAAATCCATCGGCCCAAAGACCGTGACGATCCGCTTCTCCCTGCGCACCCGCGAGCCAAGTGAGGCGAAGCTGCGGCAGGCGCAAGCAGCTGCGTATCTGGAAAGCGTGTGGCGGGCGTTGCGGGAGGATGCGCCCGTGCCGCTGACGCATAAACAGGCGGTGGCGCTGTCAGAGACGCTCTACCGCGCGTGGAAGGACGGCGACGGACGCGAACGCGTGACGGCGATGGTGCACGACCCTGAGACTTCGGAATGGGACCGCGACTACGACGGGCCGAGCGAAGCCGAACGCGTGGCGGAGTGGGAAGCGGCGGCGCAGACTATCGCCCGGTTGGAAGGCGATGAACACGCGCAGGAGCAGGCGCTCGGGCCAATCGTCAATAGGCTCCTGCTCGCGAAGCGCATCAGGCGTGTAGATCACGGCACGCGGATGACCATCCTCTCCGAGTTCCGCCGAGCGCTGCACGATGCGTTCACTGCAAGGACGCGCAATGCCGAGGGCGATTACTCTCCCGATCCCATGGCTGAGAGGTTCCCTGAGTGGCGGGCACCCGGTGTGTCCGCGAGCGTGTCGCTGGCGACGCTCTATGCGGATTGGAGGCGTGAGGCGGAAGCGCGCGACGTCACGGATAGCACCTTCAAGAGCTATGGCGGCGTGGTGAAGCGCTTCAGTGCCTTTGTCGGGCACGACGATGCGAGCCGTGTGACACCAGATGACGTGCTCCGCTTCAAGGACCACCGGCTGGCTGAAGGCATCAAGCCGAAGACGATCAAGGACAGCGACCTCGCGGCATTGAAGGCCATCTTCAGTTGGGGCGTGGCGAACCGGAGATTGACGAGCAATCCGGCGGATGGGATCAGCCTCAAGGTCGGCCGGGCGGCGAAGACGCGGGAGAAGGAATTCACGCCAGACGAGGCCAAGGCGATCCTGACGCACGCGCTGCGCCATGAGTGCAGCAAGCGAGAGGCCACAAAGACGTGCGCGGCGAAGCGGTGGGTGCCGTGGCTGTGCGCCTACACCGGGGCGAGGGTTGGCGAAGTCTGCCAGCTGCGCAAGCAGGATGTGCGGCGCGAGGGCGATCACTGGATCATCACCATCACCCCCGAGGCCGGGACGGTGAAGACGAAGGAAGCGCGGGAGGTGCCGCTGCACGAACATCTCATTGAGCTTGGCTTCGGGGATTTTGTTGAGCGGAGTGCGGACGGACACCTATTCATCACGAAGCGCGGAAGGCACGGCGCGACCTATCGCAATGTCAGCAAGAAGGTCGGCGAGTTCGTGCGGCAGGTGCTGGCGGATCGTGGCGTGGCACCCAGTCACGGTTGGCGGCACCTGTTCAAGACGCGCGGCATTGAGGCCGGCATTGTGGGGCGCGTGCTTGATGCTATCTGTGGGCACGTGCCCAGCACTGCGGGTGACGCCTACGGGAGCGTGACCTTGCGCGCCAAGATCGATGCCGTAGAGAAGTTGTCGCGCTTTGCAGTGTAGCTGCTCGTGCCGGTGCTCCCCTCACCATCTCACCCTTACCATGCGCACCGTCAGCACGTTGCACCACGTCGCGTACCGTCACGAGGCACACACCATGGGCTGGCGTTGCGGACCACGTGGTGGCTGACGTTGCGCCTACTCTACGAGGTTGACTGCGCGCGGCCAGGTGCATCGGTTCATCCTCACCATCGCACCACCACCATGCCCACCGTCACCCCGTTGCACACCGCGTCGCGCATCGTCGCGGGGCATGCTTCATGGGCTGACTTGGCGGCTGACCGCATCGCCTTGTCCTGCACCTTCCTCACCCACCTTGCGTGTGCATCGCGATAGCATTGCGCATGCTTCGCTCGGCTGTGCCATCGCTCGGTCTCTGCGCCGCGTTGATGCTTTGGCCCGGTGAACCCTGCCCGGTCACTTTCCGCAATAGAGCTTGGCGTCGCCTTGACGCCTCGCATGAAGCCCTGATCTCCGCCCCCCATTGCAGGCATGAGGTGGTTGGCTTGAAGCTCAGGGAGCGTGAAGCACGGTCGAGAGTGACCGCTTAGCGGACAACTGATGAGGAGAGTGAAGAGCGAAGGTAGGAGCTTAGAGCCCGGGGGCTCACAGTATGGCGTCCTAATGCTGGCGTCGCAGACCACGTTGGTGGCAGGCGTTGCGCTTGACGTTAGAGGCACACGTCGCGGCAAGGTGCGTCGGTCCATCATCACCATCGCACCACCACCATGCGCAACGTGCCACACGTCATGAACCATGCGCTACCGCAGGCCGGGGGCACGGAGGCTGGAGCTTGGAGCTTGGGCTTAAGGTATATGGTGGTGTGCGCTATTGTCGCACAAAGAAGGTTTAGGGACCAATGGCTTACGCCTTCTGGGGCTGGCCTCTAGGAAGGTCGTAGGCGGGCTCGGTGAGTTGATGGTGGGATGGGGACCTGCAATGAGGTGCGACGGTCGCTAGCGGGCTCCTCAGTGCCGTGTAGAGGCTGTTTGAAAGAGCGGTTCAGACACGCCAGAAGTCCTTGAAACGCGTCGGTGCAAGCTCGGTGTAGCGAACTGTGTGCTGGATGTTCTTGTGGCCGAGATAGGCTTGCAGCGCGCGCGTGTCGTGGCCCTTGTTCGCCAGCGCAAAGCCGCAGGCGTGGCGGAGCATGTGCGGGTGCGCCTTGATCCCCAGCCGCGCGGCCTCGGCTGCACGCTCGACCATCCGAGCGAAGCCGGCGGTGGTGAACGGCGCGTCTCGCTCTGAGGTGAACACGAAGGCTGACTGCGGCTCCTGCTCCCGCCGCAGCCGTCGCAATGCGCGAAGCTCATCGCCCTTGATTGGATGCGTGGCCGGTGTCCCCTGCTTGACGCGACGCACGTGAAGCGTGGCGGCATTGAAGTCGACTTGTTCCCAGCGCAGGTCCGTCAGTTCGCTTGCTCGCAGGCCATGGCGATAGGCGACAAGGATCATGGTCGCGTCGCGGTGGCCGTGGCGATTGTGCTTGGCGGCAGCGATCAGCTTGTTCACCTCCCCTTCCGTCAGGTGCTCGCGGGTCCGCAGCTCGCGGTTCGGGAGGCGGCGAGGCGTAACTGTTCGCTTTACGGTGGCCGGTGAGACGAGCTTGAGGTGACGCTTTGCCATGGGATCAGCCCTCTACGCGATTGAGACTGACGGTACTATGGTCATTCTTCGAACAGTTGTCGAGCGCGGATCGGCGGCATCGTGAACGCAGGCGCGCGGCGACATGCAAGTCCCAAGGCGCGAGTTGGAGCCTAGAGGGCGAAGATCGCGTCGCTGCTACTGCCAGCCCAACGCGCGAAGAACAAGGGTGCCGATGATGTTGGCGAGAGTACCTGCCACCACTGCGACCGTCGAGCTGATCACAATGATCCCCAGCGGGCGTTGATGCCAAGGCCCCTCCTTTATGGCTGCCAGCAGTGCCAGCTTCTCCCGCTCATATTGCTCGTTGTAGCCAGCTTTGCTGACGCTAACCATTGCGACACCCCTCTCATCACACTGTCGAACCGCAAGCGGCCATCGGCAGGACGTTTGTCAAGTCCCGATCCAACTCTTACCCCGTAGCGCGGATCGTGGTGCACCATCAATGGTTGCGCAGCATGTTAGCCTCCGTGGCTGACTGCTCGCTTGGATCGCGCGATCTGGTGCATCGGCTCCCCGTCATCCTCGCATTATCACTGTGAGCGCCGCCAATTGCGCTGACCAGTCCGAACCAATGAAGACCACACGGGCAAGGGGGGAATGCTTCGCCGCCGACACCACAGCACCGCCTCTGGAATGCACGACCCTTTGCGCATTGGGGGCCGGCCGCGCCGTCTATCTCTGGTTCAGGCGCTGAAGTGCCAAGTCGAGAGCATTGTCGCTCATTGGATTGGGCGCGGCGTCCTCCACTTGAAGAATGGCTTGCCACGTCTTGGGCTGAATGCCAGTCGGCGCGGTCACAATGTGACGAAGATACCCGTTCCAGAAATCTGTCCCGGCCTGAGACGACCCAATCCGCATTCCACCAAACGGGACCGCCAGGGTCTTCAGTGTTGAACGCGACACAACTCGCTTGTCATCGGCGCCAAGCCTGCCTGCGCGCAGAACAAAACTCCCCGAGTGACCCGCTCCCGGAACATTGAACGCGACGGAAACAACCGTGGTCTGGTCTCCTGCGGGCGGATAGGGCAACCGCATTGTGAAGCCAAGGGAGCATGTGAAGACCCACATGGCGGTGCTGCTGTCGAAGGCGAGGCGTCCTAAGTTCTCCACATCAACGACAGTGAATGTGCCGACGTTAGACATTCCCGCCCAACCACCGGGCGTCGTGCGAGCGAAGATGATCCCTCTCCTCTGGCTCAGAGGGGCCAGCCTCAAGACTTCCGCCTCCCTTACCTGCGCGTTATCTCCCAATTCGACGACGACCGCCCATGGAAAGGTCACTGCGAGACCGAGCTCCTGACAACCGACAGCAAGTTCGGCGTCCATGGTCAGCACGCAGGCAGAAAGCTCGACCGCTGCGCGTACCACATGCCTATCGTGTGGCTTGACAGCATCAACCGCGAGCATGGGCGATGCGGGAGGCACCCTTAGAGCCGCAAGGAACGCCGCTAACTCAAGGAATATCGGCGCCGGGTCGAACCGGAGCATCAAGGCCCTCCGCTTCTTCGCCAAGACCATGATCACCTCTCGCTCGATCATATCTTCGAGTAGCAAAGTTGCGCCGGCGCGGTGGAGAGCTACGAGTGCAGCGCGTGCCACACCATCATCAAAAGCGGCATCAAGCCACACGTTGGTGTCTGGCAGAAAGCGTCGTCGGGATTGGGGCTCGGGCAACGGGACAATGCTCTCAAGGGCCGCGCTGGGGGGGGGTGGGCTGCCGCACCAAGTGGCCTCAGGCTAAGCCTGACGCGACCGGGTAGCAAAAGGTAGGGCTCTGTGTTGCCGGCGGTAGTGGGCAGCTTCACGGCATCAACACGCGCGTCGGGCTTCAAGATCAGACCGGCCGAGGCACTGGTCCATAATCATCAGCAGGTGCATTCCTCGCGACCGGTACGGGGGGAGATCGTTGCGGCCGCCATTAGAGGACACCCTCTCGAATGTCCCACCTCCCAAGCGCATACCGCCGGAGCTCGCTACTTGATCCCTGTGCAACACCGGTGGTAAACATCTCCACCAACGCTTGGCGACAACGCATTTGATATCAATGACTTGTGGATGGGCATTGCCAGTTCAATCCTGTCCGGCAGCACCAGTTTCAGCGAGAACCGCTTCCGGGCGATATTGCCGCGATGCCCTGACACCGTGCCCCCCGCCGCACCATGCCAGCATATGCGCCATGGATCTGGCACAACAATACCCCGGCGCTTTCCTGTCATTCTTCGATCGCGACGCCAACGACCTGCTCGTGGCCGCGCTAGTCGGAACGCTGGCTGAAGAGCCTTTGCCCGTCAGATGAATGCACGACCTTTCTGACACAGGCTGATGAAAATTCTCTCATAGATTGCACTCTCGGCAATCCTGGGTAGTATCTTCCTTGTGTGACAGCCGCAGCGGAGAAGGGATGAGAGATGACAACCTTTGTTGGAAGTGACACGAGCGACGACAAGTATCTTGGCAACGAGACCGTCATGTACGGTCTTGGCGGCAACGACATTCTGGACGCCGATGAAGGGTCACTCGCGTTCTCTCTCTACGGTGGTGAGGGTAATGACATCGTTCGCGGCTACAACGAAGACGACTACATCTTCGGCGGCGCCGGCGACGATATTCTTTGCGGCTTCTATGGCAAGGACTGGCTTGTCGGCGGTCCGGGCGATGACCAGTTCTGGTTCGAATCCGTCCAGGGCGGCCCAAGCAAGATTGCCGATTTCGACATGGGCGAGGATATCATCGGTTTCGACAAATTTGCGTTCAAGAAGCTCGGGGGAGATGGAACGCTGAAAAAAGCGAAATTCTATCTTGGCGACAAGGCGCATGACCGCAGTGATCGGGTTGTTTACGACCCAGATTCAGGCAAGCTTATGTACGTAAGAATGGTAGTAAGTCAGGCGGCAAGAAGTTGATCGCCAAGATCGGCAAGGAACTCGACCTCTCCCATAAAGATTTTATTGTCGGTGATCCGCAAGAATTTTTCGACGAACTCTATATTTAGACTCGAAGGGTTCGCCACGCGAGGATATACCCCGGACAAAAAGACATATTGACATTCGTCGGCTGCGGGATCGTTCGGGCAGAGCATTGCGGCCGGGAGGACCAGGGGACTCGTTCAGCGGTCGTTCTTCCGCCCGGACACCACGGGCGATCTCCTACCTGTCTTCCCTGTCGGTCTGTCGCTCCATATCGGGAATGGGCATCAACCGGCGCGTCCCCTGGGGAGGCTGGGATGACGAGACAAACGCCCCGCGGACTTGCAGCCGTTCTTGCGGCAGCGGCCTTAACCGCCGGGCCGGCGGTCGCCGACGACTTCAGGCTCACCTACACCTTCACCTTCGGCAGCGTGCTTGAAGCCGACGTCACGGGCGCGTTGCAGGACGATGGCGACACGGTGATTGTCAGCGCCGTCGAGAACGCGCGTCTTGATGGCGCAAGCGGCCCCGCCCTGCCCTTCGTGACGAGCCTCGCGGACCTGGTCGACCAGACCGACCTGAACCCACCGGTCCTGAGCCTCAGCGGCCTCGGCAACGACATCTCGGCCTGCTCCGACGACACCTGCGTCCTGGATTTCATCACCTTCGACGGGGTGAAACGGTTCCTCGGTTCACCGGGGATCTATACGTCCGCTTCGTTCGGAAACACGCTTTCGGGCGGCGCCCACGCGGCAGAGAAATACGATCCCACGGACTACAGCCTCAAGCAGAGGTGAACGTTGCCGACCTCGGGCGTGCGCTCGCCCACCATCGGTCAGGGCGAACTTCCGTCCGGAAAAAAGCTCGGGACGCGGCTACGGAATCGCAGGGAATCCTGTGCATCGCCGCGCGCGACTTCGGAGAGCAATCCGGATCAGCCGCGACTGCCTGTATCTTGGAGCAATCATTCCACTAGCTGTATCTGGCAATAACGGCGTCCACCAATCCGCATAGTTCAGCATCGACCTTCATAAACTCTGGCGCCAGATCAAATTGCGTCGCCAAGGCTACCTTGTATCCATCATTCATGCTGGACAGGGTGTGCCGTGCTGCCTCGATTTTTGCCTTGTCGCTGAAATCCTCAAAAATGAACCCGCTGACCTTGTCTTCCAGCGGCACAGGGGAGGCTACATAGTCGACGAGTCCTGCTTCCTGAAATTCCGTCGATGTCCTCCGCGCCAGCCGCCCCCCTCGGCACATGTAGACGATTTTTCCCGCGTCTTCGAAGAACCGGATCAGGTCTTGCGGCGAGTGATCATTCGCGAAGCAATGGGCCGCGTTCGCTTCGAAAATGAACGTCACATCGGGATTTCTCTCCATGAATGAAGTCGCGCCGTTCAACGCCTTCATCTCGCACCCTTCGATATCCATCTTCACAAGCGACACCGGCCGCCAGCCCACTTCCTCCATCAACCCATCGAGCGAGAAGCCCAGAACGCGCCGCCCGGTCGTGCCAACGGTGCCGTAGGCGCTTTCCCCGCGAATGCGCACCTCTCCGCTCCTGTCGACGATTGCTGCCAGCGCCCATTCGATCCGGTCGGAAAGGTCGTTTGCCTCTATGGCGGACTGAAGGACCGCGATGTTCGATTGCAGCGCTTCGATCGCGAGGCATCGGGCACCCGTCACCAAGGCGACGGGAATACAGAAGGTACCGACGTTGGCGCCAAGATCTATGAAGTAGTCTTCATCGGAGAGCAGTTGGCTTGCCAGCCTCGCATGGTGGTCCGCTGTCCATTTCCCACTCCTCAGTTTCTCGGAATAGGCGTCGGTCTCCTCCATCCTGCTCGCCAGGACCACATTCAATCCCTCAAACTCGTGAGTTGTATGGACAATCGACATGCTGTCCCTCCCTGATTGTAAGTACCTGAGCGTACAGCCCATTCATTGTCAACCATCACGATAGAACGGGCCGCAAATCTCGGTTTGCGTGCGCAATCCAGAGAGGTGGTCTTCCCTCCCCGCAATTGATGCAGGCGGAGCCAGTCGGGCTGGTTCCAGCATTTCCGCCGGGAAGTGCCATGGAAGCCGAACGACGGGCACATCAGACATGTCGCCTGGCCCGACCGAGCATTGCCTCTCGCGATCGACCTGTGGTATACTAAGTATAATAGGTACATAATGCGACGGCGGCTGAAGCCGACCGGAATGAGGGGGAAAGAATGTCCGCAGCACTTGCAGCCCGTGCGACCTGGGATAGCCACGCGATCCTCGCCATCCGCGGTCGCGGCTGACAGTCGCCGACGAAACCGGCCATCGAGATCGGGACGAGCAAGCGGATGAGCTATCGCGGTGCGCTGATTGGCTGTGGCTTCTTCGCCCAGAACCACATGCATGCCTGGGCGGACCTGCCCGGCGCCCGGATCGTCGCGGTCTGCGACCTCGATCCGGCGAAGGCGGCGCGCTTCGGCGAAACCTTCGGCGCGCAACCCTTCACCGACCCGGCCGCCATGCTGGCGGAGATCCAGCCGGATTTCACCGACATCGCCACCACTGTCGCGTCGCACCGCGCGTTGGTCGAACTGGCCGCCTCGCATTCGCGCGCCGTCATCTGCCAGAAGCCGTATGCCGAGACCTATGCCGACGGCGCGGCGATGGTGGCGGCCTGCCAGCGCGCCAGTGTCCCACTCCTCGTCCACGAGAATTTCCGCTGGCAGTTGCCGTTCCGGCGGCTGAAGGCCGAGTTGGATTCGGGGATCGTCGGCCGGCCGACATTTCTTCGCCTGGCCTTCCGCCATGCCTTCGATATCTACGCCGGCCAGCCCTATCTCGCCGAGGTTCAGGACCTCGCCCTGTCCGATGTCGGGCTGCACCTGTTCGACGTCGCCCGCTTCCTGTGCGGCGATGTTGTCCGGATCACCTGCGAGACCCGGCGCCTGAACCCGCGGGTCAAGGGCGAGGATTCCTTCGTCGCCCTGCTCCGCCATGCCGACGGCGCGACGTCCTCGGTCGAGTGCAGCTTCTTCAGCCCGGTCGCGCCGGACCCCTTCCCCCAGACGCTCGCCTGGCTCGAATGCACCGACGGCATCATGGAGGTCGATACCGGATACCGGCTGCGTATTCACCGCGATGGACAGGTCACCGAGTCGAGCGTCGAGCCGGATGTCCCCGCCTGGGGCGAGAAGCCGTGGCATGGGGTGCAGGATTCGGTGCGGGCCTTCCAGGCACATGTCGTCGCGGTGCTCGATGGCGAGGCGGAGCCGCAACCGTCCGGCGCCCACAATCTCGAGACCCTCGCGCTGGCGCTCGCCGCCGCGAAGTCCGCGCGCTCCGGCGAGACCCAGGCAATCGCGCGCCCTCCTTCGACGAGCGAAGGGGTGAGCCGATGACGGACACGACTTTCACGAATCCAGGACCTGGCGCGACCAGGCCTCGATGGGACCGGCCATTGCAGGTGGCCGGCCTCTTTTACTGCCAATCATCCAAGGGAGGATCTCCATGAATCTGCTGAAAACGACGTCCGCCGCCGCGATCGTCGCCGCCGCGGCCGCCTTCACCGGCACCGGCGCCAATGCCGCGAATATCTGCTTCGCGTTCCAGGATCTCGAGACCGAGTTCTGGGTCGCCGGCCACATGGCCATCACCACCACGCTGACCGAGGCCGGCCACACCGTTCTCGAGCGCAACGCCAACGAAGACGCCAACAAGCAGTTCGAGCAGATCAAGGACTGCATCGCCCAGGGCGTCGACGCGATCATCGTCATCCCGCAGGACGGCGAAAGCGCCGTGACGATCGTCAAGGAAGCCCAGGCCGCCGACGTGCCGATCGCCGTCTTCAACCGCCCCCCGACCGACACGTCCAAGGGCATCGTCGTCGTCGCCGACAACAAGACCATCGCCGAGACGGCGGTCGATTCGATCGTCGAGGAAGCGCTGGCATCGGCGCCCGCCGACAAGACGCTGAACGCGATCATCATCGTCGGCGACCTTGGCGATCCGAATGCCGTCGGCCGCAAGGACGGCTTCTACGCCGCCATCAACAAGCACCAGGATCGCTTCAATGTCGTCGAGGTCGCGTCGAAATGGGACGCGGCGACCGCACTCGCCAACCTCGAGGCGGCCGTGACCGCGAACCCGGAAGTCGACCTGCTCTTCACGTCGTCCGACTTCCTCTTCCCGACCATCCGCTCGGTCTTCGAGCCGCGCGGCCTGTGGAAGAAGCGCGGCGAGGACGGCCACGTCCTGATGGCTGGCCTCGACGGCGACAAGACCGCCTGCCAGTTGATCAAGGAAGGCTATGTCGACGCGACCGGCGTGCAGGACCTCTATTTCGAGGCCGATGCCGCGCTGAAGGGCGTTCTCGAAGCCATCGAGAATGACGAAGCCCAGCCCAATGTCCTGATCGAGGATCCCGGCTTCGCGCTCACCCAGGCGAACCTCGCCACGGATGAGATGAAGATGTGGGGCTGCATCCTTCTGGCCGGCGAGTAACGCCAGTCGTCAAGCTGGCGCCGGCCGATCCCCGGCCGGCGCCGACCGCGCGTCAGGGAAACACGATGACGACCGAGACTGCCCGCCCCTCGCCCCTGCAACGGGTGTCGAGAATTCTCCTGTCGGACTATTTCGTCCTCTACCTGTCGCTGGCCTATGTCGCGGCGCTGGCTCCCTTCTATCCGGTGCTGCTGACGCCGGCGAACATTTCCAATGTCCTGTCCAACATGTGGCCGCTGCTCATCGTGGCGACCGGTCAGACCTTCGTCCTTGCCATCGCCGGGATCGACCTCAGCCAGGGCGCCGTCATCGCCGTCACCTCGGTCATCTGCGCCATGCTCATCGCCGTCACCGGCAATGAGGCGGTGCTCGGCAACGCGCCGATCTGGGGCGCGGTCATCGACGGCGACGGCGGGCTGCTTTCCGGAGTCACCGGAGGCCTGGCGATCGCCATCCTGGCGATGGTCGTCGCGGCCGCGCTGATCGGCCTGCTCAACGGCGTCGCCGTTGCCGTCTTCGGCATGCCGGCCTTCATGGTGACGCTGGTCACCATGCTCGTGGTCAGCGCCTTCGCCATCTACCTGTCGATGTCAGAGAATATCAGCGGCCTGCCGGAAGCCTTCATCGACCTCGGCAAGGGCGATCTCGTCTCGGTCTATTTCGGCGCGCAGGAAGAAAGCAAGATCCCGCGCAAGGTCATCTATTCCTTCGTCACCTACCCGATGGTCATCGCCATCGCCGTGGCGGTGTTCGCCCACTACCTTCTCAATCGCACGGTGTTCGGCCGCTATGTCTTCGCCATCGGCTCGAACATCAGGAATGCCCAGATTTCCGGCGTCCCCGTCCGGCGGATCGTCGTGGCGATCTTCGTGATCTCGGCGGTCTGCGCGGCCATCGCCTCGATCCTCTATTCGGCCCGGCTCGAAGCCGGCCGTCCGACGCTTGGCGCCGGCACCTTCCTGCTCGACGTGATCGGCGCCACCGTCATCGGCGGCACCAGCCTGTTCGGCGGCAAGGCGAAGATCATCTGGACCTTCTTCGGCGTCCTGTTCTTCGTGCTGCTGTCCAACACGCTCAACCTGATGAACCTCTCCGCCTTCCAGGTCGACATGGTCAAGGGCGCGGTCATCCTGGCGGCGGCGCTTCTCGATGTCCTGCGCACCCGGATCACGCGGGAGACGGCGCGATGAGCGACCTCCTCACCTTCGAGGGTCTGTCGAAGGCCTGGTTCGGCGTCCCGGCCGTCTCCGACCTCGACTATGCCCTGCGCGAGAACTCCCTGCTCGGCGTGATCGGTCAGAACGGCGCCGGCAAGTCGACCCTGATGAACATGATCGGCGGCATCGTCCAGCCAAGCGGCGGCCGGATGCTGTGGCGCGGCGCGCCGTATGCGCCGCAATCCGCCGCCGACGCCAGCAAGGTCGGCATCGCCTTCATCCATCAGGAACTGAATCTCTTCACCAACCTCTCGGTCGCCGAGAATCTTTATGTCGACGGCTTCCCCCGTAAGTTCGGCATCATCGACTGGGCGGCGATCAACGAGCGGACCCGCAGCATCCTGCAAAGGCTCTCGCTCGACGACGTCGAACCGTCGGTCAAGGTCGGGCAGCTGTCGCCCGGCGAACGCCAGTTGGTCGAAATCGCCAGGGCGCTCCACAACGAGGCGCAACTGATCATTTTCGACGAGCCGACCACCTCGCTCACCCATCGCGAGACCGAGCGGCTGTTCGAGACGATCGCGACGCTGCGCGAGGAAGGGCGGACCATCGTCTATATCTCGCACATCCTCGGCGACGTGCAGTCGATCTCTGACGGCATCGCGGTGCTGCGCGACGGACGGCTGGTCGACCACGGCGCGGCAGCCGACTTTCCGGTCTCGCGGATGATCAAGTCGATGATCGGACGCGATCTCGGCGGCCTTTTTCCGCCGCGCAGCAACCAGCCGGACAGCGACCTGATCCTCAGCGCCCGGTCGATCGGCCAGCCGGGTGTCCTGGAAAAGGCGTCAATCGATGTCCGCAAGGGCGAAGTCCTGGGCCTCTTCGGCCTGATGGGCGCCGGGCGAAGCGAGCTCGCCCGCGTCCTCTTCGGACTCGATCCGCACGCCACCGGCGACATCCTGCTCAACGGCCAGCCCCTGACCGGCGGACCGCGCAACCGCATCGCCGCCGGCATGGCCTTCGTCACGGAGAACCGCCGCGAGGAAGGGCTGATGCTCGATGCCTCGATCGCCGACAACCTGGCGCTGGTCTCGATCGACCGGTTCGGGCGCAAGCCCTTCGCGCTGGTCGATATGGAGGCGCTCTCGACCCGGACCGAGGCGATGAAGGCGGAGCTGTCGATCAAGGCCGGCAACATCGCCCGGCAGGCAGCGAAGACGCTGTCGGGCGGCAACCAGCAGAAGGTCGTCATCGGCAAATGGCAGATGCAATCGCCGAAGCTGTTCATCCTCGACGAGCCGACCCGCGGCGTCGATGTCGGGGCGAAATACGAGATCTACACGCTGGTCGACCGCATCGCCGCGGATGGTGGCGGCGTCCTGATGATCTCCTCGGAGCTCGACGAGTTGCTCGGCATGGCGGACCGGATCGTGGTGATGAACCGCGGCGAGGTGATCGGCTCGGTCGACCGGGCGGACTTCGACCGCGAGAAGCTCCTGGCCATGGCATTCCGTGAGGTGACGGCATGATCAAGTCGCTCGAAAAGGCATCGGACTTCCTGTTCCGCAACGCCACCTACGTCATCTTCGCCTGCGTTCTCCTCTATTACGGCCTCCAGGCGCCGTCCTTCCTGTCGGTGGAGAGCCTGTCGAACATCGTCAAGCAGGCTTCCTTCATCGGCATCGCCGCCATCGGCATGACCTTCGTCCTGTTGACGGCCGGCATCGACCTGTCGGTCGGCGCAGTCATGTTCCTGGCGCCGCTGATCGCCGGCTATGCGATGCGCGACCTCGGCGTTCCGGTACCGGTCGGACTGCTGGTCGCCGTGTTGACCGGCGTCCTGCTCGGCGCGATCAACGCCATCCTGATCGTCCGGCTCAAGGTCGTTCCCTTCATCACCACGCTCGCCACGCTCTTCCTCTTCCGGGGATTCGGCACGTGGCTGACCAGTTCGCAGCAGTTCGATTTCCCCGAGGAGATTCGCCGCTTCGGGCTGTCGACGGTGCTGGGCGTGCCGACACCGCTGATCGTCTTCGCGATCGTCGCGCTCGCCGCCCATGTGGTCCTGGCCCACACGGCCTTCGGGCGGCAGGTCTACGCCTTCGGCAACTCGCCGGAGGGTGCGCGCAAGGCTGGGCTGAGCGCGGAGTGGATCCAGGCCCGGGTCTTCATCATCTGTTCGGCCTGCGCCGCCTTGTCCGGGTTCATGCTGATCGCCCAGATCGGACGACTCGACGTGGCGTTCGGCGAGGGCAGCGAATTCGACGTGATCGCCGCCGCGGTGCTGGGCGGCGCCAGCCTGTTCGGCGGCATCGGCTCGGCCTTCGGCGCGGTCGTCGGCGCGACGCTGATCCAGACGGTCAAGCTCGGGTTGGTCTTCACCGGAGTGAACCTGTATCTTCAGCCGATCATGCTGGGCCTCATCATCTTCGTCGCCGTTCTCGTTGACGGCGTCCGGGAAAAGCGATTGCTTGCGCTCCTCAAACGCACGATCCGGCCGGTGTGATCAATCAGACCAGCCGACCAGAGAGACGAATGAACGCGAATGCCTCGACACGCCCGAGCAAGACCATGGTGACCAAGCGCGCCCCCGAACAGATCCAGCGGCGCCGCCTGTCGCAGGAAGTGATGGACAGGCTGATCAGCCTGATCGAGGACGACGGCCTGACCGCCGGCGACCAGTTACCGTCGGAACGCGACCTCATGGACCGCTATGGCGTCGGCCGCCCGGCGGTCCGCGAAGCCCTGCAGAACATGGCGAATGTCGGCCTTGTCACCCTCACCCAGGGCGAACGGGCGCGGGTTGCCGCGCCGAGCTTTTCCAACCTGATGCAGGCGGTGTCGCTAACGACCAGCGGCATCCTGCGGACCTCGAAGGAAGGGCTCACCGACCTCAAGGAGGCGCGGCTCCTGTTCGAGTCGCAGATGGTGCGGCTCGCCGCCGAGCGCGCGACGAATGCCGATCTTGAGCGCCTCGAGCAGCGCTTCCGCGACCACAGCGGCGCGCAGGCGGACCTCGCCGACTTCCTCCGCCATGACATGCTGTTCCATCGCGAGATCGCCGCGATCACCAACAATTCGATCTTCCCGAATCTCAGCGAGGCGCTGATGGGATGGCTGAGCGAGTTTCACCGACACCTCGTGAGCGTGCCGGGCGCCGAGCAATTGACGCTGTCCGAGCACGAATCAATTCTCGTGGCGGTGAAGGCCCGCGACCCGGACGCGGCCGAGACCGCGATGCGCAACCACCTCACCCGCGCCAACAAGCTCTATCAGCACATTGAAGCGGTCTCCAGGAAAGCCACCTGAGAGAAGAGCCCGACAGCGCAGGCCCGCCATTTGACCCCGGCGGTCAGCGCACCGGCGCGCAACTGTCGCCGACCACCAGCGCCGGCTGGAAGACCACCGTCCGGCCTGGCGTCTCGACGGTGCCGCGCATCCGGTCGACCAGCATGCGCATCGCCTCGCCGGTCATCTCGAGCACCGGATGCTCGGTGCGGGTCAGCCGCGGCTTGATGCCGCCGATGCCGGCGATGTTGTCGGTCGAGGCGACCGAGATATCCTCCGGGCAGCGCAGGCCGAGATCGGAAATGGCGCGCATCGTGCCGAGCGCCATCACGCCGTTGGCGACGTAGAGCGCGCTCGGCCGGTCGGGCCGTTGCAGCAGGTCGCGCGCCACCGAATAGGCGACGTCCTCGCGAAACGCGCCGGAGCGGACATGGTCCGGCGACGGCGCCAGGCCACGCGCCTGCATCGCCATCAGCATCCCGTCATAACGGCCGCGCCCGGTCGACAGGTGCAGCGGCCCGGTGATCGAGCCGATCCGGGTATGGCCGAGGTCGAGCAGGTAGCTGGTCGCCCGTTCGCCTGCCGAGCGGTTGTCGATCGACACCGTGTCGAGGCCGGGATCGTCGACCGAGCGCCCGAGCAGCACGACCGGCGCGCCCTCGCGCAGCCGGCCGGCGCTGTAATCCTCCGCGCCGCCGACCGGAACGATCACCGAGCCATCGCAGCCGAGCGCGCGAATGCGGTCGATGACGCCCTTCTCGGTATCGGGATTCTCGTCGCTGTTGAAGACGACGACGGAGTAGCCCCACTTGGCGGCGGCGGCCTCGGCGGCCCAGACGATGCGGGCATAGAAGGGGTTGGCGAGATCGGCGACCGCCAGGGCGATCAGCTGCGTCCTGCCATGCTTCAGGTTGCGCGCCACCTGCGACGGCGCATAGCGCAGGTCGCTGACCGCCTTGAGCACGCGCTGGCGCAGATCCGGGCTGACATAGGCGGATTCATTGATGACGGCCGACACGGTAGCGGTGGAGACGCCGGCGGCCTTGGCTACGTCGCGAATGGTCGTCATCGGCACCCTTAGCTAAACGGTTCGCCAATGTGTCCAATCGTACGATGGCTGTCTAGAGCCATTCTGATTGGATTTCTGCTTGCGCTTGGCTGCCTAATCCGCAAATGTAGCGAAACGGTTAGCTGAGCGCCCCCATCCGGGCGCCGACCGAGTTAGGGAGCGAGACACTCATGAAAAAGATTTCAGGCGGCATCCTTGCCGCGGCCCTCGCCGTCGCCGCCAGCACGGCGATGGCACAGGACAAGCCGGTGATCGGCGTCGTGTCGATCAGTGCCACCGAGGCCAACAATGCCCGCTACATCGAAGGTGCAAAAAAGGCCGCCGATGAACTGGGCTTCGAGGTCAGCGTCATCGACGCGGCCGGCAGCGCGGACCAGGCCAACGCCGCCATCGAGAACTTCGCCCAGATCGGCGCCTATGGCATCGTCGACATGGTGTTCCCGTGGTCGTCGATCGCCGGCGGCCTCGACGCGGCGAAGAAGGCCGACATCCCGGTCGTCACCTGGGGCGGCGGGCTCGGCGGCTCTGTCGCCGCAACCAACGGTTCGGGCGGCCCGATGGTGGTGCCGGTCAACGAACTGATGCTGAAGAACATGGACGGCAAGGGCGCCATCCTCGAACTCACCTACCGGACCGGCGAAGTCTGCCGCAACCGCGAGGTCGAGCTCGACAAGGCGCTCGAGGCCTATCCCGACATCGAGGTCACCAAGAACGAAGTCCGCATCCCGGGCTACTTCGAGGACGGCGCGCAATATGCCAATGCCTGGCTCGCCAGCCGCCCGGCCGGCGAGCAGAATCTCGCCATCTGGGGCTGCTGGGACGACCCGGCGATCGGCGCCATCGGTTCGCTGCGCTCGCAGGGCCGTGACGATGTCGGCGTCTATGGCGTCAATGGCAACGCCCAGGCGCTCGAGAATATCAAGAATGGCCACATGACCGCGACCGCCTGGCAGGATAGCTTCACCGAGGGATACAACATGGTGAAGATGCTGAAGGAGATCAAAGAGGCGGGCGACGCTTGGGAAGCCAAGGCCGTCGAAGTCCCGGCCGTGCTGGTCACCCAGGATACGGTCGATGCGTTCCTCAGCGAGCATCCGGAAGCCATCAACTAGGCCGGCAGCAGCTTGAACGACCTGAATGCGTCCGACACGCAAACGCGAATGGGGACGGCAACGTCCCCATTCGTTGTCGCGCGGGACATCACCAAGAGTTTCGGCGGCGCAAAGGCGCTGAAGGGCGTCTCGATCGACATCGTGCCGGGCGAGGTGCATGGCCTGGTCGGCGCCAACGGCGCCGGGAAATCCACTCTCATCAAGATCCTCGCCGGCCTCGTCCACCCCGACGGCGGCACGCTTGCCATTGATGGCAAGCCGACCGCGATCGAAACGCCGCACCAGGCGACCGACCTGGGGATGACCTTCATCCACCAGGAACTAGCCTTCATTCCCGGCATGACCGTGCTTCAGAACATCATGCTCGGCATCCCCAAGCCGACGCGGTTCGGGATGGTCGACTGGCGGGCGATCGAACGCGAGGTCGCGCCGATCGCCGCCCGGGTCGGCATCACCGCGCCGCTCGGCGCCAGCGTCAAGGGCCTGTCGACGGCCGAAAACTGGCTGATCAACATCTGCCGGGCGCTGGTCCGCAAGGCGCGGCTGATCGTCATGGACGAACCGACCGCCTCGCTGTCGGCCAGCGAGGCCGAGAAGCTGTTCACCATCGTCCGCGACCTATCGGCCTCCGGCGTCGCAGTGCTTTACGTCTCCCACCGGCTCGACGAGATCCTCGACCTCTGCGGCCGCGTCACCGTCTTCCGCGACGGCCAGTCGGTCGGGGAACTGTCCGGCAACGCCCTCACCCGCCAGGGCCTCGTCGAGGCGATCGTCGGCGGCGTCCCCCTCCACCACCCGCCGACGCGCCACGCCATCGCCGGCAGCAAGGTCGTCCTCAGCGTCCAGAATCTCGCCCGGGCGCCGCGTGTCCGCGGCATCAGCTTCGATCTCCACGAGGGCGAGGTGCTCGGCCTCGGCGGGCTGGTCGGCGCCGGCCGCACCGAGCTTGTCCGCCTGATCTACGGCGCCGACGCGTCCGACCACGGAATCATGACGCTTGACGGCAAGCCCTTCGCGCCGCGTACGCCGCATGCCGCGGTCAAGGCCGGGCTCGGCCTCGTCCCCGAAGAGCGGCGCGCCGAAGGCCTGATCCTCACCAAGAGTCTCGCCTTCAATGTCAGCCTCGCCAACCTTCGCCGCATCATCGTCAGCCCGGCGCTGCCGATCATCAACGGGCGGGCCCGCACCAACCTGGCGCTCGACACCATCCGCGCGCTGTCGATCAAGACCGAGGGGCCGGAAACCCATGTCGGCCGGCTCAGCGGCGGCAACCAGCAGAAGGTGGTGATCGGCCGCTGGCTGCAGCGCGCGCCGCGCGTCCTGATCCTCGACGAGCCGACGCGCGGCGTCGATGTCGGCGCACGCGGCGAGATCCACCGGCTGATCCGCAGCCTCGCCGAGAAGGGCCAGGCGATCCTCGTCGTCTCCTCCGAGCCTGACGAACTGCCCGACGTCTGCGACCGGGTGCTGGTCATGGCCGAAGGACGCATCGTGCGCGAACTGGCGGGCGATGCGGTGTCGCGCACGGCAATCGTCGAAGCCAGCTACGCCGAAGACAAACATAACCAACGGAAATCCGCATGAGCGACCTCACCCTCGGCAGCCGCCATCTCAGCCCGGGCGCCAAGGCCGCGCTCGGCGCCTTCGCCCGATACGGCACGATCATCGGCCTCCTGGCGATGATCGCCGCCTTCTCGATCCTGTCGCCGCGCGCCTTCCCGACCCTCAACAATTTCACCAACGTCCTCAACCAGGCCTCGCTGGCGATGATCATCGCCGGCGGCCTGACGCTGGCGGTGATCGTCGGCGAGCTCGACCTGTCGATCGGCTTCGCCGCGAGTTTCCACGGCATCCTCGTCACCGGGCTGATCGTCCAGAACGACCTGCCGATTCCGATCGCCATCCTCCTCGTCGTGGCGCTCGGCGCCTTTATCGGCCTGGTCAACGGCTTCATCGTCACCAAGATGCGCGTCAACTCGGTGATCGCCACACTCGGGGTCGGCACCATCATCACCGGCGCCGCCTTCGCCTATTCGGCCGGCGTGCCGATCGTCTCCGGCGTGCCGGAGGCCTTCCTGCAATTGTCGCTCGGCCGCTGGCTGTTCGATATCCCGAACAACATCGTCATCATGGTGCTGGTGCTCGGCTTCCTGTGGCTTCTGGTCGAGCGCACCGACATCGGCCAGCAGATCCAGGCGGTCGGCGGCAACGCCGCGGCAGCCCGGCTGGCCGGCATCAATGTCGACCGCGTCAAGACGCTGGGCTTCGTCATCTCCGGCATGTGCGCGGCGCTGACCGGCATCCTCCTCGCCTCGCGCCTCGGCAGCGGCACGACCAGCGCCGCCGATTCCTACCTGCTCACCGCCTTCGCCGCCGTGTTCCTCGGTTCGGCGACGTTGCGCGATGGCGAATTCCATATTCTCGGCACCCTGGTCGGGGCGTTGATCATCGCCATCGGCTTCAACGGCCTCAACATCTTCGGGGCGCCGACCTACAGCCAGTATGTCTTCCAGGGCGCGATCCTCATCGTCGCGGTGGGGATGTCGAGCCTCGGTCGCGTGCTGGCCGAGAGCTAAAGGGAGAAAAAGACCGTGGCCGATACCTGGGACCTCTTCGTTCTCGAATATGCCCGTTCGCACCAGCAGCCGTGGGTCGACCTGATCAGCGGCATGTATGAAGACGGCAAGGTCGACCTGCCCTTCTCCTTCATGCTGGCGCAGCAGGGCGACCGCAACGTCCTCATCGACACCGGCTTCATGCAGGGCGAGGGAAGCTCCGGCTTCTCGGAGAAGTTCGGCGTGCCCAACTGGGTTTCGCCGGTGCGGATGCTTGAGGAAGTCGGCGTATCGGCCGACGCCGTCACCGACATCGTCATCACCCACGCCCATTTCGACCACATGGGATCGGTCGGCGAATTCCCCAATGCCAACCTGATCATCCAGAAGAGCGAGCTGCTGACCTGGTACGAAGCGATCGCCCTGCCGAAGCGCTTCGGATACCTCACGGCGATCATCGATCCCGACAACCTGAAGACGGCGCTCGAGGCGTCGATCGAGCATCGCGTCACCCTGGTCGACGGCGACAAGGACAACGTCCTGCCCGGCCTCCACGTCCGGCTCGGCTCCGGCCATACCGTCGGCCAGCAGTTCGTCATCGTCGAGACCGGCCGGGGCCGGCTGGTGGTCTCCGGCGACTGCGTCTATTCGCGAATGCAGATCACCGGGCGGGACAATGACGGTGTCTACATACCGCTCAACAATGCGACCGGCTGCGTCTGGGACCAGCTCAAGACCATCGACAAGATCAACACCGAGATCGGCGGCGACCAGGAACGCCTGATCGTCCTCCATGACATCGATCGCTGGCCCGGCCTGCCGCTGGTGAAGGAAGTCGAGGGCTTCAAGATCGTCAAGGCGGGCTAGGCCGCGCCTGCAATCCGCCGATCCGGGCCGAAGGCCCGGCCGGCGATATCCCCTTGCCGAATCGTTAACGGAAGCCGCCTAGGCTCCCGTGCAATCAGGCGACGGCACGCCCGGCGGCATGCCCTCGTGCGCCACCATACGACGGGCTTCGAAGGACGGAATGGCGGGAGAGACCACCGGCACCTGGCTCACAAGCCCGGTGGACGGCGACTACAACGACGGCGGCAACTGGGATTCGCCGGCGGTGCCCGACATCGCCGTGTTCGACGTTTCGTCGATCCTCGACCTGTTCTTCTCCACCGACACGACAATCGCCGGCTGGACCTTCGGTACTGGCGCCAACCCCTTCGCCTTCGTCAATAATGGCCACGCCCTGACCTTTACGGGCGCCATCGAGGTCCTCGGTGGCAGTGCGACGCTGACCAACAATGCGACTGTCTCCTTCGAACTCACCAGCACGGTCGGCGACGCCGCCATCGTCAACAACGGTGCCGGCGCCTTGTCCTTTCACGACGACAGTTCGGCCGGCAGCAACACCGTCACCAACAACAACCAGCTGACTTTCAACGACCGCGCCACCGCCGGCACCGCCGAAATCACCAACAATGCCACCGGCATGCTGACCTTCTCCGGTACCAGCACGGGCGGCAGCGCCATTATCGGCACCAGCGGCACCGTGACCTTCGAGGCGGACAGCACCGCCGGCGACGCCGACATCACCAACAACGGTGCGCTCCGCTTCACCGCCGCAAGCCTCGGCGGCACCGCCCATATCACCGTCAACGACACGGCATCCTTCGAGGACGACAGCAGCGCCGCCGACGCCGAGATCGTCATCAACGAGACCGGCACCCTCACCTTCCTCGACGAGGCGACGGCCGCCAGGGCGATGCTCACCGTCAACGGCATGGTCGATTTCGAAGACGACAGCACCGCCGGCAACGCCGAGGTCATCGTCAATGCCGGCGGCACGTTGACCTTTGGCGACAACGGCTCGGCCGGCGCAGCCGACATCACCAACAACGACACCGTCCGCTTCGCGGGCACCAGCACCGCCGCCAGCGCAACGATCGTCAACAACGCGGGCGGCGCCCTGCATTTCGTCGATGGCAGTTCGGCAGGCGCTGCGGCGATCGCCAACAATGAAACCGTCTCCTTCGCCGGCAACAGCACGGCCGGAAGCGCCACCATCACCACCAAGCCGGGCGGCACCCTCTCCTTCGTCGCCAACAGCACCGGCGGCAATGCAGCGCTGATCGTCGAGACCGGCGGCGCGGTCGATTTTTCCGCCAGCACCGGCCCGGCAGGCAATGGCCGGCTTTCGGCCGGCTCGCTCCAGGGAGCCGGAAGCTTCCAGCTCGGCGCCAACCTGCTCACGGTCGGCGGCAACAACCGCTCGACGACCGTCGAGGGCGTCATCGCCGGCAGCGGCGGCGGTCTGGTCAAGGCTGGATCCGGCACACTGACCCTCGACGGCGACAATACCTACAGCGGCGGAACGACGGTGCAGGCCGGCACGCTGCGCGTCGACGGCAGCATTCTGGGCCAGACGACCGTCGCCGGAGGCCGGCTCGGCGGCAACGGCGAGACCGGCGCGGTGACGGTGAAAGCCGGCGGCACGCTGGCGCCCGGCGCCAGCGCCGGCATCCTCGCCACCGGCTCCGTTTCCATGACGACCGGGGCCGTCTACGCCGTGGAGATCGGCGGGACCGCGCCCGGCACCCACGACCAGGTCGCCGTCTCCGGCTCGGTCAAGCTCGGTGGCGCGACGCTCTCGGCATCGTTGATCTACGGCTTCCAGCCCGGCACTGCGACGGCAACCGACTTCGTCATCATCGCCAACGATTCGACAGACGCCGTCAGCGGCACCTTCGCTGGCCTTTCCGAGGGCGCAACGGTCGCCATCGGCAGCCGGCTCTTCTCGATCAGCTACCACGGCGGCGACGGCAACGACGTCGCGCTGACCAGCGCCGGCTACCGTATCCTCGGCACGTCCGGCGCGGACAAGGTCAATGGCAGCAAGGCCCCGGCCGGCCAGCATGTCGCGACGCAGCTCGGCGACGTCATCGCCGGCTATGGTGGCAAGGACAAGCTCTTCGGCCTTGGCGGCGACGACATCCTGTCGGGCGGCCTCCGCGACGACAAGCTCAAGGGCGGCGACGGCCGCGACACCTTCGTCTTCGACGCCAAACTGTCTTCGAAGAAGAACGTCGACTCGGTCAAGGATTTCAAGGTCAATGTCGACCTGATCGGCCTCGACAGCGACATCTTCAAGACGGTCGGCGACACGCTGACCAGGAAGGCCTTCCACGTCGGCGCGAAGGCGACCGACAAGGAGAACCGCATCGTCTACGACAAGAAGACCGGCGACCTGTTCTACGACAAGAATGGCAGCAAGAAGGGCGGCGCGGTGCTCTTTGCCGAACTCGACAAGCACCTCAAGCTCGACCACAAGGATTTCGTCGTCGACGCCGACTTCATGATCTGAACGCCCGTCCGTCGCCCGTCTTCAACCGGCGGCGGACATCTTCGGCGGGATGAGGAAGAAGGCCGGCGTCGCGCCCTTGCCCTTCAGCATCACGGCGCCGCGCGGCTCGAAGGCGAAGCGGCCGACGAGCGCGTCGCGGACTTCGGCGGAGACGTGGATGTGGTCCGGCAGGCCGTGCGATTCCAGCCGGCTGGCGACGTTCACCGTGTCACCCCAGACGTCGTAGATGAACTTGTGCCGGCCGATGACGCCGGCCACCACCGGGCCGGTATGAACGCCGATGCGGACCCGCAGCGGCGGTTCGCCGTCGTTGTCGAAGGACCGCAGCGCGTCGAGAATGCCGATCGCGAAGTCGGCGATCGCCTCGACATGGTCGTGCCGCGGCTCGGGCAGGCCGGTCGCCGCCATGTAGGCGTCACCGATGGTCTTGATCTTCTCGACGCCGAGATCGAGCGCCAGCGCGTCGAAGGCGGAGAAGATGCGGTCGAGCTTGCCGACCAGTCGCGACGGCGTCATCGACGCCGCCGCCGGGGTGAAGCCGACGATATCGGCGAACAGGATCGAGGCGGCGCCGAAACCGTCGGCGATGGCCGTCTCACCCTCGTTGAGGCGCAAGACCACCGGGTGCGGCAGGATGTTGCGCAACAGCCGGTCGGACTTCGCCTTCTCCACCTCGAGCTGGGCGAGATAGACCCGCTCGCGCTCACGCCAGCGGGCGCGTTCGAGACAGGCGTTGATCCGGGCGCGCAGGAGCACGACGTTGCACGGCTTCGGCAGGTAATCCTCGGCGCCGGCCTCGATGCATTTCAGCACCGCGTCATTCTCCTGCAGCCCGGAGACCATGATCACCGGCATGTCGCGCCAGCGCTCCTCGGCCTTGAGCCGCGCCAGCACTTCGAGGCCGTTCATCACCGGCATCAACAGGTCGAGCAGCACCAGGTCGAAGCGCTGCTCCTCGAGAATGGCGAAGGTTTCCGCCCCGGATTCGGCGCTCACGACTGCGTGGCCGTCGAGATGCAGGCGGCGGGCCAGCAGGTTGCGGTTCGACTCGTTGTCGTCGACGACGAGGATGCGTCCGACTTCACGCGGTCGCGCATCCTCGCTCGGGCGCAGCGTCCTCAGCAGGCTGGCGGCAACTTCGAGCGCCGAGCCCGGATCGGTCGCGGCGCGATCCGTCGACGTCCCGTCGGCGCGGGTCAGGTCGACGATCGCCTCGATATCGCCAAGCAGCCGACGCGCCTCGTCGAGCAGGCGGTCGAGATCCGGCCGCAGCGCGTCCGCCCCGGGGGCGGTCTCGAGGTCCTCGACCACCATCTCGCTGTAGCCGATGATCGCGTTGAGCGGCGTGCGCAGGTCGTGCCGCAGGCGCCCCTCGAGGTCGACCAGCCCGCCGCCGGCATCCATGGCGGGGACGAAGGCCGGGTCGCGCAGGCCGTTGACCAGGTCGTTCAGCGCCACGGCGGCGACCAGGACCTTGTCGAGATAGGGCAGCAGGTCGTCGGCGCCGAGCCGGCGCGCCTCGTCGAGGATGATCTCCTGATAGCCGACGATCGAGCGGACCGGGTTGATCAGGTCTTCCCAGATGACGGCGAGCTGCGCCCGCCGCTCGAAATCCGGATCAGTCTCGCCCGCGGCCACGGCCGGCCCTCCGCTCAGCCCGTCGCGGGCGAGGATTGCCCGAGCAGGCGCTCGATCTTCTCGACCAGCCGCGGCAGGTCGATCGGCTTCGTGTCGTAGTCGTCGCAGCCGGCGGCCAGCGCCTGTTCGCGGTCGGAGGCGAGCGCATGGGCGGTCAGGGCGATAACCGGGATCGACGCGGTCGCCGCGTCGGCCTTCAGTCGCCGGGTCGCTTCCCAGCCGTCCAGCACCGGCAGGCTCATGTCCATCAGCACGATCTCGGGACGCTCGGCCGCTACCTTGGCCACCCCCTCGGCGCCATCGACGGCGATCAGCACTTCATGCCCCTGCCGCGCCAGCCGGCGCGAGAGCATGTCGCGGTTCATCTCGTTATCCTCGACCAGAAGTATCTTCGCCACGCTTCACCCTCGTCCTTCGTTCATGGCCCCTCGCCCGGCGAAATCGACCGCCGCGTCGCATCGACCATCTCCCGCAGCGTCTCGACCAGCCTAGCCCGTTGATAGGCGCCCTTCTGGAACACGGCGAGCGCCTTGCCGCCAAACCACTCGCGCTCCTCGCGCGTCAGATCCTTCGACGTGACGATGACGACCGGCAGGTCGCGCGTCGCGTCATTCTCCCGCAGGACGGCCAGCATCTCGAAACCGTCCATGCGCGGCATCATCAGGTCGAGCAGGACGACGGCGGGCCGCGACCGCTCGATCGCGTCGATGCCGGCGGCGCCATCCTCGGCCTCGCGCACCGACCAGCCCTCGCGGGTCAGCAGGCGCCGCAACATCTCCCGCGTCCCGGCGTCGTCGTCAACCACCAGAACGTCGGTGGCGCCGCTCGGATGGGCAACACGGTCGAGAACCCGCTTCAGGTCCTCCGAGTCGACCGGCTTGGTCAGGTGGTCGGCGGCGCCGAGCGCCAGTCCCATGTCGCGGTCGCCCAGCACCGTGGCGAGGACGACCGGGATGGTGCAGAGATCGGGATCCTGCTTGAGCGACCGCAGCACTGTCCAGCCGTCGAGGTCGGGCATGATGACGTCGAGCACCACGGCGTCGGGCCGTTCCTCCCGGGCGAGGCGCAATCCTTCCCGCCCGCCATTCGCCTTGATGACGCGATAGCCCTCGGCTGCCAGCGCCTCGGCCAGCGCGTCGCGCATCGACGACTCGTCATCGACGATCAGGATGGTCTCGCCGACATGGCTGCCGGGCTCGACGTCATCCTCTTCGGCGCCATCGCGGGGGCAGACGCGCGGCAGCGTGACGGTGAAGGCCGAGCCCTTGCCGTATTCGCTTTCGACGGTGACCTCGCCGCCCAGCATCCGGCAGAATTCGCGGGTGATCGCCAGTCCGAGCCCGGTACCGCCATAGTTGCGCAAGGTCGTGGCGTCGGCCTGGGTGAAGGCCTGGAACAGCCGGTCCTTCTGCTCGGCGGTCATGCCGATGCCGGTGTCGCTGACCTGGAAGGCGATGCAATCGCCGCCATCCGGCCCCGCCACGCCGCGGACCGACAGGGTGACGGTCCCCTTCTTGGTGAATTTCGAGGCGTTGCTCAAGAGGTTGAGCAGGCACTGGCGGATCTTCGTCTCGTCGGACTCCATGGCGCCAAGACCCGGTTCGACATCGAGCTCGAGAGCGTTTTCGTTCCTGGCGATCAGCGGCGCGATCGTGCTTTCGACCTGGGAGACGATCGAGTCGATCTCGAAGGATTCGACCAGCACATCCATCTTGCCGGCCTCGATCTTGGCGAAGTCGAGGATGTCGTTGATCAATCCGAGAAGGTGCTTGCCGGCGACGCGGATCCGGTCGAGATCGGGGCCGAAGCCATCGAGCTTGAGGTCCTCCGCCTCCTCGATCAGCATCTCGCTGTAGCCGATGATGGCGTTCAGCGGCGTCCGCAATTCGTGGCTCATGTTGGCGAGGAACTGGCTCTTCGCCGTGTTGGCCGAGTCGGCCAGCTCCTTGGCCTCCTCGAGTTCGGTCTGCCGTTGCTTGAACTCGGTGATGTCGGCGAAGACGCCGACGGTGGCGTCGTCCGGCGTCCGGCGCTCGCTGATCCGGACCCAGCGGCCGTCGGCGAAATTCTGCTCGAAGAAGCCTTCGGCACGGCGATGCCGTTCCAGCCGCGCCGCGATCCACTCCTCCGGCGGCAGGTCACCGATGTCGGTGATGCCGCGGTCGACCAGGAATCGCAGGATATCCTCGAAGCTCCGGCCAATGACCGCCGCGCCGGGATACATGCCCGTGAAGCGGCTGTTGGCCAGCACCAGCTTGTCCTGCTCATCGAAGACGGCGAAGCCTTCGGAAATCGTCTCGATCGCGGTTTCCATCATCTCGCGCTGGTGGCGCGATTCCGCCTCCAGCCGGGCGCGTTCGGCGATGCTGTCGCGGAACAGGGTCAGCGTCCGGGCCATCCTGCCGATCTCGTCGCCACGATCGGGCGGGATGTCGACATCGGTCCGGCCCTCGATCATCCCCGCCATCGCCTTGTCGAGCCGTCGCAGCGGCGTGACGATCGAGCGGAAGACGACAAGAGTCAGCAGGATGCCGATCAGGGCGACGACCAGCACGATGACGATGGTGGTGACGATGGCCGAGCGGGCGCTCGCCAGCGCCTCGGCCCGCGCTTCCCAGGCATCGTCATGCAGATGCGCGATCAGTTCGTCGAGCCGTTCCTCGACGATGGTGCTGTGCTGGCGCGCCTCGGCCAGCAGCGTGTTGCCGATCACCCGCTGGTTGTCGGCATAGGCGTCGGCTGCTTCCAGCGCCTTGGCGATATAGGCGTCGGTTTCCGACGCGATCTCCCCGGCCATCTCGCCGACATGCGGGCCGATCAGGTCGAGGTCGGTTGCCAGCGCCTCGCGCGCCTCCTCCGCCCGCCGCTCGGAGATGACCAGCTGGCTGACCGCCAGGTCGGTCATCCAGTAGCGGACGTCGCCGAAGGACTGGTTGGCGCGGCTCGCGGCCTCGAGCTGCTCGAACAGCTCCGTCGCGGCGACGATCCGGGTCGAGTTCCGGTAGAGTTCGCTGATGACGATGGCATTGGTAAGGACCAGCGCGGCGAGGAGTAGCGCCGATATGGCGGCAACCCGCAGCGGGATCGACGGCCGCCGAAGCCAGGCGATCAGGCCGCGCCGCTCGCGGCCGGATGGCAGTCCGCCTTCGGGTGCCGCCGTATCGGTCATTTGAACAGGGTGATGCTGATCGCCGCGCCGAGGTCGCCTTCCTTGCCGCCCTCCTTGGGATAGCCGGTCACGTCGACCTCGCCGGCCGGCTCGCCATGGCAGGAGAGGCAGGAGGCGCCGTAATATTCCGGCACCAGGATGCGGAAGGCGTCGCGGCCCTCGACATCGACGATCTCGGAAAAGGCCATGCCCCTCTCCCAGCCCGGCGCCAGGAAGTCCTCGGCGATGACCGTCTTCTCCCAGTCGTCGGGTCGGGCCTTGCGATTGCGCACCAACTCCGGCGGGGCGGTCACCTTGGCCATGGCGAGATCGCCGACCGCGGCGTTGAAATTCTCGTTGACCAGGCGGGCGAAGACCGCCGGGATGAAGCCCTTGAAGCCGATGCCCGGCGCATTGATGCTCGGCTGGTTCTCCGCCATGACCGCGAGGATCGCGTCCATCTGGGCCTGGAGGAGCTGTCCCTCGCGGCTGGCGGGATCGGCGTCGCGCGGATCCTCGCCGGTCTGTGCTTCGTAGATAAGGATCGCATCGGCCAGCACCTTGTCGCCGGTCAGTCCCTTGTCGCCGACGTCGGGATCGTTGATCAGCGCCTGGTTGTTCGAGATCACCGATCGGGCCGCCCGCAACAGGTTGGCGAGGCGCATGGCGACCTCGGTGTCGTCGTCGGTGGCGGCGCGCGACGCGCCTGTCGGCGACAGTGCTGCCCAGGCGATGGCCATGACGAGCAGAGTGAGGAGCGGCATTCCGAACCAGCGACGGCTGGGTCGGACATGACCGGTCGGCCCTCGTTTCATAGGTCGCATTCCTTCCGCTGAGACCGACTCATCCTAACCGGGAATTGCACTCTCCGCCGACTATTGGACCACAGCAACCTGAACAAACGTTCAACCGACCGCCACCAAATGGCCCTGTCGGAATTGCCCGGACTGGCCCTTTTCGCGGGACACGGCACCTGACAGCTTTCGACGCTGGGCTTGACGGGGGGTCGACCATGGATCGGATCGCACTGGACCGAACCGGCGCTGATGGCGCGGCCGCAAGGCATGGCTTCGCCCCTTTTCCACCACCAGCCCTTTCGCCGCCGACCGGCGACCCGGCCGCTTGTCACGGGCAACGCGGACCGGCCCCGACGGCGGACTTGCCACACCGTGCCACGACGGCAGGAGAACGATCGGCGTCGCCCGCGACGTCCGACGACACGTGCCCGGATGGCCTGCCCGTTTCGCCATGGAGGGACTTGCCATGACCACCGAACGCAACAGATCGACCATCCTGCGGGCTGCAGGAATTCTCGGCGCGGCGCTGTTCGCCCTGCCGGCGATGAATGCCGTCGCCCAGGCGCAGGATGACGACATTAACATCTACTTCGTCGGCTGCGCCGCACCGACCGGGTTTCACGGCTACCTGGCGCGCGGCGCCGAGGAAGCCGGCGACAATCTCGGCGTCAACGTCACCTATATCTATCCCGACAAGCTGACCATTCCGAACCAGGTCCAGAAGATCGAGGAGGCGATCGCCGCACAAGCCGACGGCATCGCCGTCTGCGTCTTCACCGAGGATGCCGCCTATACCGAGGTCGCGGCCGCGGCCAAGGCCGCTGGTATCGCCTTCGGCAGCGCCGCTGCGCCGCCGGCCGGCAAGCAGGTCCGCGATCCCGACGACATCTTCCTGTTCCGCACCGGCTCGGACGAGCGGGCGGCCGGCAAGCTGACCGCACAACGGCTGATCGCCATGGGCGTCACCGGTCGGGTCGTCGTCGGCGACCAGCAGCCGGGCGACGCCACCTGCCGCGACCGCGCCGACGCGCAGATCGAGGAACTCAAGGCCAACGGCATCGAGGCCGACTTCCTCGAGCTGACGATGGATCCCGGCCAGCAGTCCGAGGCGATCTTCAATTATCTCAGGCTGCATCCCGACACCGCGGCCGCGACCAGCGTCTGCGACGTCATCGACGGCTTCCTGTCCGCCAAGGCCGACAGCGGCCGCGACGACCTGATCCTGACCGGCTACGACATCGTCGCCCAGTCGCTCGAGGCGATCCGCGACGGCCGCCAGGCCTTCACCATCGACCAGCAGCAATTCTGGCGCGGCTACATGCCGATCCTGCTTCTGACCCACAACATCAAATACGGCCTGCTCGAAGCGAACTACTTCCTCACCGGCCCGACCATCGTCGACAAGGATAACGTCGAACAGGTCGCCACGCTGGTCGAGCAAGGCTACCGCTAGGCGGTGTCGCGGCGGGGTGCGGTTTTCGCCGCCCCCGCCGCGATCCGACAACTGATGCGCAGTCGACGAAGGATCCTGTATGGCTGACGGTGTCGAACAGTCCACGGCCGAAGCACGGCCGTCCCGCGGCGCCGTGCTTGGCGAGGCTTTCCGGCGCTTCATGCTGCGGCCGGAATCGACCGCGCTCGCCGCGGTCGTCATCCTCTTCATCATCTTCACTGCGCTGTCGCCGCAGCTCTTCCCGACCAAGCTCACCTATATCAGCATCATGGCGGTCGCCGCCGAGCTCGGTATCCTGAGCATCGGCGTCACGCTCCTGATGATCGGCGGGCATTTCGACCTGTCGGTCGGCGCGGTCCTCGGCCTGACCTCCTATGTCGCCGTCGTCCTGATGCGCGATTTCGGCCTGTCGCCGGTCGTCGCGACGCCGGCCGCCATCGCCGCCGGCGCCCTGCTCGGCATGATCAACGGCCTGATCGTCGTCCGCTTCCGCATCCATTCCTTCGTCGTCACCCTCGGCACGATGCTGATCTGGCGCGGCGTCGTCATCGCCCTGACCGGCGGTTTCCCGATGACCGTCGACATCCCGCCGCTGTTCAAGAGCCTGATGGCCGGGCCATTGATCGGCGGCTTCCGGATGTCGATGGTCTGGTTCCTCGTCCTCGGGCTCGCCGGCACCATCCTCCTGACCCGGACGAAATTCGGCAACTGGATCCAGGCCTGTGGGCAGAACCCGCAAGCGGCGCGCAATCTCGGCGTTCCGGTCGACCGGGTGACGGTGATCCTGTTCATGATCGCCTCGGCCGGCGCCGCGATGTCCGGGATTATCCAGGTCGCCCGCTTCGCCTCGGTCGACGCGCTGCGCGGCGAACAGATGGAGTTGCAGGCGGTCGCCGTGACGGTGATCGGCGGCACGCTGCTGTCCGGTGGCTATGGCAGCGTCGTCGGCACCGTTCTCGGCGCCATCACCTTCGGCATGATCCAGGTCGGGCTGGTGCTCGCCGGCGCGCCCGGGCATTTCTTCCGCACCCTCACCGGGCTGATCGTCGTGCTGGCGGTGATCCTCAACACTGATGTCGCCCGGCGGCTGG
This sequence comes from Bauldia litoralis, assembly GCF_900104485.1. GTDB lineage: Bacteria > Pseudomonadota > Alphaproteobacteria > Rhizobiales > Kaistiaceae > Bauldia > Bauldia litoralis. The sequence continues at coordinate 407,114 of NZ_FMXQ01000005.1, forward strand.
CCCGTTCGCGGCCGCTGGCCGGCTTCCGCCGCAGCAGCGCCGCCGCCGACGCGGCGATCGCCGGGGCCGCCGACGAAACCGATCCGGACAGGGACGACACGCCGACGCGCGACGGCGTCGCGCGACTCGGGGAGCCAAAGCAATGACCGACAAGCCGATGGATCCCCAGGCCGCCCCCCGCAGCCTGCCGGTCGGCAGCCGCTCCGACGACCTGGAACTCGCCCAGCGCGTCATCCAGCCGATCCCGCCCGACTCGGTGCCGGTGATGGAGGCGGTCAACATCTCCAAGGGCTTCGGCGCCACCACCGCCCTCGTCGACGTCTCGCTCAAGGCCTATCAGGGGCGCATCCTGGCGCTGCTCGGCGACAATGGCGCCGGCAAGTCGACGCTGATCAAGATCCTCTCCGGCGTCTTCCCGCCCGACCAGGGCGAGTTGCGCTTCCAGGGCGAGCCGGTCCGCTTCGCCAATCCCGGCGAGGCGCGCCAGCGCGGCGTCGCCACCGTCTTCCAGGACCTCGCGGTCTGCGAACTCCTGTCGGTGACCCGCAACATCGTGCTTGGCCGCGAACCGCAGAAGGGCGTCGGCCCGTTCAAATTCCTGGACCTCAAGCGCGCCGACACCATGGCCCGCTCCGCGCTGCACAAGCTCGGCGTCCGCTGGGAACGCGGCCTCGACGAACGCGGCATCAACATCTCCGGCGGCGAGCGCCAGTCGCTCGCCATCGCCCGGGCGATGTTCTTCGGCTCCGCGCTGCTGATCCTCGACGAGCCGACTTCGGCGCTGGCGGTAAGGCAGGCCGGCCGGGTGCTGGAGCATATCGCCAAGGCGCGCGACGACGGACAGGCGGTCATCCTCATCACCCACAATTTCCGCCACGCGCTGTCGGTCGCCGACGACCTGACGGTGCTCGCCCAAGGCCGGGTCGCCGGCCACTTCCGCCGCGACGAGATCGAACTCGACGACCTGACCGACCTGGTGGCGCGGGTCGCCTGACCGCGCTCCCCGATCAAACGGCGGTGACATCCTCGAAGGCCTTGCGCAGCCGCGCGATGCCGGCCCGGGTCTGGTCGCGATCGACGCCGGCATAGCCGAGGAACATGCCCTGCTGTGGCTCGGCGAAACGGTAATGCGTCGACATGCGCGAGAAGTCGACGCCGCGCTTCAGCGCCGCGGCGAGTAGCACCCCGTCGTCGATCGGCTCCTTGAACCGGCCCATCACCTGCATGCCCGTATCGGTCTCGCTCACCGTCAGCCACGGGTCGAGACGCTCGCGCGACAGGGCGACGAAGTCGCGCATCCGGCGCGCATAGAGACGCCGCATGCGCCTGAGGTGCGTGGCGAAGAATCCCTGGCCGATGAAGTCGGCGAGTGCGGCCTGCAGCAGCAGCGGCGGATATTGCCCGGTGATGCTCACCGCCGTTTTGAAGCCCTCGACGAGGCTCCTTGGCACGACGAGATAGGCGACCCGGATCGACGGGAACATCGTCTTCGACAGCGTGCCGACATAGATGACCCGGCCGCTGTCATCGAGCCCCTGCATCGCGGGGATCGGGCGACCGCGAAAGCGGTATTCGCTGTCATAGTCGTCCTCGATGATCCAGCTGTCATGGGTCTCGGCGATCTGCAGCAGCTTCAGCCGCACCTCCATCGGCATCACCAGGCCGAGCGGCCACTGGCAGGACGGGGTGACGAAGATCAGCCGTGGCGGCGGGTTGTCCCGCTCGATGTCCCAGCCGTTGGGGCCGACCGGCAGCGGCGCCGGCCTGCCGCCGGCGCTCAGGAAGGCGTTCCAGGCGCCGCCATAGCCCGGATCCTCGATCCAGAAGGTGTCTCCGGGATCCATGAAGGTGCGGCCGATCAGGTCGAGCGCCGCCTGCGCCCCGGCGACGACGATGACCTGCTCGGGATCGCAATTGACCCCGCGCGACACCGCCAGGTATTCGGCGATCGCCGTGCGCAGCCGGGGATGGCCGGCGACCAGGTGATAGCCGTAGAGATCCTCGCGGACGCTGCGCATGTTGGCAGCGACCAGCTTCGCCCAGATCGAGAAGGGAAAGGCCGGGATTTCCGGATAGCCCGGATGGAAGGCGATCTGGTTCGGGATGGTGCGGTCGCGCTGCAGGGTGGTCATCAGCTCGCCGCGTTTCGACAGCCGGGGCAGCGCCTCGGCGCGGTCCTTCGGCCGGGCGCGCGTCGGCCGCTGCGGCAGCGTCGCCACCCGCGTCCCCGATCCGGCGACCGATTCCAGGTAGCCCTCGGCGAGGAGGGCGTCATAGGCGCCGATCACCGTGTTGCGGCTGACATTGAGGTCGCCCGCCAGTTCGCGCGTCGCCGGCAGCCGCATGCGTGGCGCCAGCCGGCCGTCGAGGATGTGCAGTCGCAGGCTTTCGTAAAGCTGGCGGTAGAGCGGCACCGCCGAGGCGCGGTCGAGGGCCAGCATATCGAGGGGCAGTTCCCGCCGGCGCGCCATCAAGTGGTACCTTCCGTTCCTCGATAACCTGATCTTTACAAGGGACTGCGGGACTGGCGATCCTGCCCGGCGACCGGACATGACGGCATCGATTTCAACAAGGGGGCAGGGACATGGTGGCAACCAACGAGGCGGGACGTAAGCGCATCGTCATCCACGAGGACGACGTCGGCATGAGCCACGGGGCGAACACCGCCTTCGTCGAGCTTTCCGGCCTTGGAACCTGCAGTTCCGGCTCGGTCATGGTGCCCTGCCCGTGGTTTCCCGAAGCCGCGGAGATCGCGGCCGCCGACCCCAGCCTCGACCTCGGCGTCCACCTGACCCTGACCAGCGAGCAGACGCCCTATCGCTGGCGGCCGCTGACCGCGCCGCCGCGCTCGGCCGGGCTGACCGACGAATTCGGCTACTTCTGGCCGGACGTGCCCCGCGCCCGCAAGGCAGCGCCCGAGGCTGTCGAGGCCGAAATGCGCGCCCAGATCGAGACCGCCCAGGCCGCCGGATTCGACATCACCCATCTTGACGCCCATATGGGCACCGCCCAGATGCCGGAATTCACCGCCATCACCCGCCGCCTCGGCCAGGAACTCGGCCTGCCGGTGCTCTTCGTCAAGAGCCTCGAGGGCTACAACCCGGCGAGCTATGCCGGCCCGCTCGACACCGCGCCCTACGACGCCGAGATCGCTGCTGCGATCGCCGCCGGCGAGCCGGTCTTCGACATCGTCTGCGAGACCCCCTGGGACCGGACGAGCGATGCCGAAACCGCCTATCGCGAGATCTTCGCGGCGGTTCCCCAGGGCCTGACCTTCTTCTCCATGCATTTCAACGCGCCCGGCGACTTCGAGGTGATCAACCCGGAAGCGGCTCACATCCGCACCGAGGAATATGCCTTGTTCCGCACCGGCAAGATCGCCGAGTGGATCGCGGAATTCGATCTCGAGCTGATCGGCATGCGGGCCTTGCGCGACGCATTGCGCGGCTGAGCGCGCGCCGGCGGGGTGCACCCGCCGGCCATCTCGCATCGAAGGCGCTACGTCGCCTCCGCCGTCTCGTCTTTCGTCGACATGTCGAATTTCTGCGGATCGAAGGAACCGGTCGGCCGCAGTTCGACGTCGTCGGCGCTCATCCCGTCGAGCGCGACGCGGGCCGCCATCTCGATATTGTGGATGATGCCGTCGGTCTCGGCGTCGGTATCCGTCGGGCTGGTCGGCACCATCACCGTGCGGTTGAGGATGTCGAGCGAGCGCGCGCACATGTCCTTGCTGTATTCGGTGCGGCACTCGGCATTGTCGGGGTGGTTATACGGGTTCATCGCCGGATGGGCGGCGCCGATCCCCATCAGCACCTGGTCCCATTCGGTATAGGTGTGGCGGCCGGTCTTGCCGGCGATCACCGCCGGGAACACCTTGACGAAGGTCTGTGCCTGCTCGGCCGTCGGCATCAGGTACATGACATGGGCGGAGCAGTCGTGGTCCGGGCTGTGCGTCGGCGACAGCTTGAGGCCGAGATTGTCGAGCCGCGACGTCGCGGCGACGATCTTCTTCTTCTGCGCCCGCATCTTGGCGATCATGCCGCCGAGCCGGTCAAGCTGGACATTCAGCATCGCGCCCTGAAGCTCCGAGGCCCGCCCGCCGTTACCGGCAAAGGGCTTCATCCCGTCCTCGCGGCCGGTCCAGTAGAAGTGGCAGGGATCGATCGCGCAGCGCGCCCGCTTGGCGAGTTCCTCGTCGGAGGTCGAGATTCCGCCGCCCTCGCCCGAGGTCATGTTCTTGAAATAGTTGAAGCTGAAGGCGCCGATATGGCCGATCGAGCCGAACATCTTGCCCTCGTAGCCGCCGCCGACGCCCTGGCAGGCGTCCTCGATGACGGTCAGGCCGCGGCGCTCGGCGATCTCCATGATCGCGTTCATGTCGCAGGCGGCGCCCCAGATATGGACCGGGACGATCGCCTTGGTGCGCGGACCGATCGCCGCCTCGATCGCCTCGGGTGAAATCGTGATGCTCTCGTCGACATCGACGATGACCGGAATCGCGCCGGTGGTCAGTACCGCGGTCGCCGTCGCCATGTAGGTATGGGCGGGAATCAGCACCTCGTCGCCCGGCCCGAGGCCGACCGCGATCATCGCCGCCGAGAGCGCATAGGTGCCGCTGACCGTCAGCGCGGTGTGATCGACGCCGAGATACTCGGCATAGCGCCGCTCGAAGCGGTCGCATTCGCTCTCCCCCTCGCCATAGCGGAAAAGCTTCCCCGACCGGATCACCTGGGCAAGCGCCTCGATCTCTTCCTCACCGACGACATACATTCTTCTTCTCCACTCTGTCTTTTCGTTCGTTCGCCGACCCTACCATTTCGTGGTTCCTCCCAAAGGGCCACACAAAGCAAAACGACTGGGGCCACTCGCTGTGTGTGACCGACCCATCAGGCCAAATGGAAGGTCGATCGCGGCGGGAAGCACCCCGCCGCGATCGCTGACGGGCTATTCGGCGCTGGTCATGCCCTTGACTCGCATGATGCCGTCCGGGATCGGCGTGAAGCCGTCCAGGTTCGGGTCAAGCCCGAAGAAGCGCTTGTGGTGGTAGACGTAGATGACTGGCAGATCGACCATCCACTGGTCCGCCGCTTCCGTGTAGAGCGCATTCCGCTCGGCGACGTCGCTGACCTTCGCGGCCTGCGAGAGCGCCGCCTCGGTCTTCTCGTTGCAGTATTTGCCAAAATTCTGGCCGCCCTCGCAGCCGAGATAAGTGTAGGCGTTGGCGTCCGGATCGGCACGGCCGCTCCAGGTCGACAGCGCCGCCTCGAACTGGTCGGACTGCATGATGCTGAGCGCCGTCGGACCATCGACGGTCTGCAGCGTCACCTCGATGCCGACATCGGCGAGCATCGACTGGATCACCTGGCCGGCGCGGACGAAGGCCGGCTCGTTGTTGACGATCATCGTGAAGGACGGGCTGTCGATGCCCGATTCCGCCACCAGCGCCTTGGCTTTCTCGGCATCGCCGGCAACGACCGGATGGCTCTTGGCGTAGAAGGGCGAGGTCGGGGCAACCGGCTGGTTGCCGGCGACGAAGTTGCCGCCATAGACCACCTGGTTGACGATGTTGCGGTCGATTGCCGCGTCGATCGCCTGGCGGATCTTTTCGTTCGCCACCACCTCGTTCTTGCCGGCCACGTTGAACTGGATGTGGACATGGCCGAGGCCGGTGATGTCGGCGAGGCTGATCTTCGGCTCGTCCTTCAGCCGCTCGAGATCGCTGGTCGAGACACCCTCGATGATGTCGAGCTGGCCCGACAGCAGGTTATTGAGCCGGACAGTGGCGTCGCTCATCGGACGATAGACGATCTCGTCGAAATGGATGTTGTCCTTGTCCCAGTAGTCGGCGAAGGCCTCGACGGTGACGTGATCCTGGACGACCCGCTCCTTGAACTTGAACGGCCCGGCGCAGACCGGTGCGTTGGCGAAGGTGTTGGTATCCACCGCCGCGACCGCCGTCGGCGAAACCATCATGCCGGCGCGGTCGGCGAGCTGGGCAAGCAGCGGCGCAAAGGGTTCGCTGAGGTTGAGCTGGGCGGTGAGTTCGTCGACCGCGTCGACGCTCTCGATCGCCCGGATATCGCCCTTGCGGGCCGACTCCTCGAGGGTCAGCGACCGTTCGATATTGAACTTCACCGCTTCGGCATTGAACGGCGTGCCGTCGTGGAACATGACGTCCGGCCGCAGCTTCAGGGTGATGGTCAGGCCGTCGTCGGAGACGGTCCAGTCGGTGACGAGCTGGCCGACGATGCCGGCCGTCTCGTCGAGATCGAAGAGCTTGTCGCAGAGGGCGGCGAACATCTGCCGCCCGCCGAAGGTACGGCCCTGATCGGGATCGAGGGTGTCGGTGTCTTCGCTGAGACCGACATTGAGGGTCGCGGCGGTTGCCGGCGACGCCGCCCACACGGCGAGCGACGTGGCGACGGCAAACAGTGCTGGATGATGTCTCTTCATGGTCTTTTCCTCTCTTCTTTGGAACGGCACTTCCAGTGCGTGATGCGGCTGCGATGCCACCACAGCCTCACCGCCTCTCCAGCGACTGGCGCAAGCCATCGCCGAGCAGGCTGAATCCAACGGTTACGAGAAAGATGCAGAGCCCCGGCCAGATCGACAGCCAGGACGCCGTAGCGATGTAGTCCTTGCCAACCGTCAGCATCGATCCCCAGGAGGGAGCCGGCGGCGGCCGGCCGAGGCCGAGGAAGGACAGGCTCGCCTCGGCGATCACCGCGACCGCCATCGCCAGCGTCGCCTGGACGATGATCGGCGGCATGAGGTTCGGGAAGATGTGGACGAAGAGCAGCCGGGTATTGGCGACGCCGACCGACCGGGCCGCCTCGATATAGGGCTCGGCCCGGACCTGAAGAGTGCGGGCGCGCGACAGGCGAATGAAGGCCGGCACCGCGGCAACGGCGATCGCCAGCGTCGCGTTGATCAGGCTGCCGCCGAGAAACAGCGCCAGCGCGATCGCCAGCATGATGCCCGGCACCGCGAGCAGCGTGTCGGTCAGCCGCGAGATGACGATGTCGGCGACGCCGCCGAAATAGCCGGCTGTCATGCCGAGTGGCACGCCGACCGCCAGCGCCACGGCGACCGAGCCGACGGCGGCGAACATCGAGGATTGGGCGCCCCACAGCAGCCGGGAGAGCACGTCGCGACCGAGCTCGTCGGTGCCGAGCAGATGGGCGAGCGACGGCGGCTGGAGGACGGCGCCCCAGTCGCTGGACAGCGGATCGTAGGGCGCCAGCAACGGCGCGGTCACTGCCATCAAGACGAAGAAGATGACGATGACCGCGCCGACCCGTCCGGAGAAGGTCCGCCACAGAAGCCCGGTGACGCTGCGCCGGGCAGCGACTGTTTCGGCCGACGCGCTCATGTCGCCCCCCGTCTGGTGCGGGGATCGAGGAAGACATAGGCGATGTCGGCGAGAAGGTTGAGGGTGATGTAGATGGCGCCCGAGCACAGCACCACCGCCTGCACGATCGGGTAGTCGCGGTTGAACACCGCATCGACCAGCAGCTTGCCGATACCGGGGATGGTGAAGATCCATTCGGTCAGCACCGAACCGCCGAGCAGTTGCCCGAACTCCAGCGCGCCGAGGGTGACGACCGGCACCAGCGCGTTGCGCAACGCATGCTTGATGATGATCCGCCAGCGCGGCATGCCCTTGGCATGGGCGGTGCGCACATAGTCGGAATGCAGCACCTCGATCATCGCGCTGCGGGTATGGCGCATCAGCACCGCCGCAAGCTGGCTGCCGAGCACGAAGGCCGGCATCAGCATCGTCCGGAAGCTCTGCCACGGGTCGACGAAGGGCGACACGTAGCCGGAGGCCGGCAGCAGTCCCCATTGCACCGACACCACCATGATCAGCAGGATGCCGAGCCAGAAATTGGGGATCGAGAAACCGAGGATGCTGAAGACGCCGAGCGTCTGGTCGATCGCCGTCCCGGCGAAGACCGCGGCGATGATCCCGGAGGTGACGCCGATCAGGATGGCGAAGATCAGCGCCATGGTGGCGAGCTGGAAGGTCACCGGCAGCTTGCTCAAGACCAGCGTCGAGACCGGCTGGTTGAAGCGCATCGACATGCCGAGGTCGCCCTGCAGGGCGTTGCCGAGCCAGCGGACATATTGCACCGGGATCGGCTGGTCGAGGCCGAAGCGCTCGCTGATCGCGGCCAGCGTTTCCGGCGAGCGATCCTCGCCGGCGAGGATCGAGGCAATGTCGCCGGGCAGCAGCAGTTGCAGGCAGAAGACGACAATCGACAGCAGGAAGAGCGTCGCGACGATGCCGGCCAGCCGGCTGAGGAAGGGCATCAGGCGTCCTCCCCGGCAAGGAAGCGATCCTGCAGCCGGCGCAACCGGTCCTGCGCCGCCGCCGGCACCGGGCTGACCCCGGGCTCGAAGGGCGTCACCTCGGCGGCGCGGAAGCAGGCGCTGGCATGGTCCGGCCCGACATCGGCCAGCGGCGGGCTCGCCTCGCGGCAATGGTCCGTGACCAGCGGACAGCGGGCGGCGAAAGCGCATCCGGTACCGCTGCCGGCCCCATCGTCCGGTGGCAGCACCCGGTGGGCAGTCCGGGCGCCCGGCCGCGCCAGCGGCATCGCCTCCAGCAGTTCGCGCGTATAGGGATGTCGCGGCTCGCCGAAGACGGTCTTGACCGGCCCCATCTCGACGATGCGGCCGCGATACATCACCGCGACCCGGTCGACGATCTGCCAGACGACGCCAAGGTCGTGCGAGATGAAGACGATCGACAGGTTCGATTCCGCCCGGATGTCGGCGATCAGGTTGAGGATCTGGGCGCGCACCGAAACGTCGAGGGCCGACACCGCCTCGTCGGCGACAACCAGGTCCGGCTCGACGGCCAGTGCCCGGGCGATGGCGATGCGCTGCCGCTGTCCGCCGCTGAACTGGTGCGGATAGGAGTCGGCATGACGCGGGTTGAGGCCGACCCGTTCGAGAAGGGCGGCGACACGGATACGAGCCTCGTCGCGACCGCAGATGCCGTGGACGATCAGCGGTTCGGCCAACTGGTAGCCGATGCTCAGCCGCGGATTGAGCGAGGCGAAGGGATCCTGGAAAACCATCTGCATCCCGCCGCGCCGTGAGCGCAGTTCCGACGGCGGCAGCGTGCTGAGATCCTGGCCGTTCAGCCGGATCGTGCCGGAGGTCGGCTCGATCAGCCGCAACAGCAGCCGCGCGGTGGTCGACTTGCCCGAGCCGGACTCGCCGACAAGGCCGAGGGTCTCGCCGCGCCGCACGGAAAAGGAGACGCCGTTGACCGCCGCGACGGCGCGGATGTTGCGGCCGAACAGGCCGCCCTGCACGCGGAAGACCTTGGTCAGGTCCTTGACGTCGAGGGTGAGCGCCGGCGCGGTCACGGCTGGTCCGGATCGAGCGGCGCGCGCCAGCAGGCGGCTTCGTGAAGGGGGCCGATCTCGGCCAGCGGCGGAATCTCGCTGTTGCAGCGGTCGACGACGAAGGGACAGCGCGGCGCGAAGCGACAGCCGTCCAGTCGGTCGCCGGGCAGCGGCACGCGGCCGCGGATCGGGGTCAGGCGGCGCTTGTCCGACTGCCATTCCGGCGAGGCGCCCAGCAGGCCGATCGTATAGGGGTGCTCGGGTCTGACGAAGAGCTCGGCGATCGGCGAGCGCTCGACGATGCGCCCGGCATACATCACCACCACCTCGTCGGCCATTTCGGCGACCGCGCCGAGATCGTGGGTGATCAGCAGCAGCGCCGTCTTCGTCTCGCGCTGCAACTCGCGCAACAGGTCGAAGATCTCCGCCTGCACCGTGACGTCGAGCGCCGTCGTCGGCTCGTCGGCGATCAGCAGCGCCGGCGAACAGGCCAGCGCCATGGCGATCATCACCCGCTGGCGCATGCCGCCGGAAAAGGCGAAGGGGTAGTCGTCGATCCGCTCCGCCGCGCGCGGGATGCGCACCCGGTCGAGCAACGCGATGGCCCGCGCCCGTGCCGCCTTGCGGTCGAGCTTCAGGTGGAAGCGCAGCACCTCGGCGATCTGCTCGCCGACGGTCATCGTCGGGTTGAGCGAGGTCATCGGCTCCTGGAAGATCATGCCGATGCCGCGGCCACGCACGGACCGGAGGGCCTTGCCGCCCGGCGCCAGCAGGTCGCGGCCCTGAAAGCGGACGGCGCGGGCGGCGATCCGGCTGCGCCGCGCCTCGAGCAGGCCGAGGATCGCCATCACCGTAACGCTCTTGCCGCAACCGGATTCCCCGACCAGCGACAGGGTCTCGCCCTCGCCGATGGCGAATGAAACATCGGAGACGACGCGCGTCGGACCCGGGTCGGTCAGGAACTCGACCGACAGGCCGTCGACGCGCAGCACCGGTTCGCTCGCGATGCCCGTCATGTCCCCCCGCGCAGTTTCATCGGCCACAGTGTCGTCCAAGAGTCTCCTGTCCCTCCATGGGTTCGATGGGTGTCAATGTCCGCCTAGAGCGCCAGGGCGCAGCCATCCTTGCGGGCGTCCGAGCCGCCGGTGAGCACACCGGTCTCCCAGTCGACCGTGATGCCATGGGCGCCACCGACCGCCTGTTCGGCCGGGGCGACCGTGTGGCCGGCCTCTGCAAGGGCCGGGCCGAGGTCGGCAAGCCGTGGCTCGAGGAACAGCGTTCCGTCGCGGAAGAAGCTGCGCGGCTCGTCGATCGCCGCCTGGATATCGAGCCCGCGATCGAGCAGCGCGCTGATGATCCGCGCCTGGCCGATCGGCTGGAACGGTCCGCCGGTGACGCCGAAGGCGGCGATCACCTTGCCGTCGCGCGACACCATGCCGGGGATGATGGTGTGCAGCGGCCGCTTGCCCGGCGCCAGCGTGTTGGGATGGTCCGGCGTCAGCGTGAAGCCGATACCCCGGCAGTGGAAGGCGACCCCGGTCCCGGCATCGACCAGCCCGCAGCCGAAATTCTCGAACAGCGAACTGATCAGCGAAACGGCATTCCGCTCGCCGTCGATGACCGCGACATAGGCGGTGTCGCCCCGCGCGGGATTATCGGCGCGCGTCGCCGGCCGGGAGAGATCGCCGATGCTGGCGGCGATACCGGCGGCGCGCGCCGTATCGAGGAACCGCTCGACCGCGATCGCGCCATGGTCGGGATCGCCGATCGTGCGGTTGCGCTCCTCGAAGGCAAGCCGTGTGGCTTCGGCGAGCAGGTGATGGTAGCGAGCGCCCTCCGGCGGTTCGTCGGCGAAGCCGGCGGCGTCGAGGATGGCGAGCATCAGGAGTGTCGTCACGCCCTGCCCGTTGGGCGGGATCTGCCAGACGTCGCAGCCGTGGTAATCGAGGCTGACCGGCTCGACATAGGTGCCGCGGTGGCTGGCGAAATCCTCGGCGGCGTGATGCCCGCCCTGGTCGCGCAGGAAGGCGACCATCGAGTCGGCGACGGCGCCGGAATAGAAGGCGTCGGGTCCACCCTCGGCAATGGCGCGCAGCGTGCGACCGAGCGTCGGGCAGCGGATCACCTCGCCCGGCACCGGCGGCCGGCCGAGCGGCAGGTAGATGTCGCGCCCGCCTTCGTTGGACTTGAGCTTGGCCTCGGCGCCGGCCCATTCGAAGGCGACCTTCTGGTAGACCGGATAGCCTTCCTCGGCGTAGCGGATCGCCGGTTGAAGCGCCTCGGCCAGCGACAGCGTGCCGTGGTCGGCAAGCAACCGCGCAAGGCCCTCGACGACACCCGGAACCGTCACCGAATGGACGCTGGTCTCGGCGATGCGGTTGAGCGCGGGATCGCCGATCCCGGTTGCCGGCAGCGCCTTCGGCGAGCGGCCGCTGCCATTATAGCCGATCGGCGGGGTCGTCCCGTTCCTGCTGATCAGGGCGAAGCAGTCGCCGCCGATGCCGGTCGACTGCGGCTCGACGACGGCAAGCACCGCCGTCGCCACCACCGCGGCATCGATGGCGTTGCCGCCCGCGGTCAGGACCCGCAGCGCGGCGGCGCTGGCCAGCGGGTGCGACGAGGCAACCGCGCAGTCGCGGCCTGACACCGGAGATCGTCCTGGAAGGTAGAAATCACGCATGGCGCCGGCCCTGGTCGGCGACGATACGCAGGAAGGGCCCCCTGCCCCTCGATCCTGATGATTTCACCCGCCTGCGTCCTCCCCATCCGAGCGCCATTCGCCATCTTCGGATGCGGCTGTCCCCTTAGCTAGGGACAATTATGCGCATATGGATGGGTCCACTTCGCGGACGCCCGAAAGAGCAGGGAATCGAAGGATATCGCGGGGTTGCGGCTCACGCGGGCCGTGTTCGCACCGAACCGCTCAACCGCTTGTAGACGTGGACCATGAAGGCGGCGGCGAACAGCGGCGTGAAAAGGTTGAGGAGCGGCACGGCGAGGAAGAGCGCGATCAGCAGACCGGCAACGAAGACCGTTCCGCCATTCGCCCGCCGGAGCGCCCGCGCCTCGGCGCGACTCATGAACCGCCGGGCGGCCGCCTCGAAATATTCGCGGCCAAGCAGGTAGCCGTTGCCGACGAAGAAGGCGATCAGGTTGACCCCCGGCACCAGCAGCAGCGCCAGCGCGATCAGGTTGACGACGATGACGACGCCGGTGAAGGCGATGGTGTCGGTCAGCGCCGCGGCGATCGACAGGTCCTGCCCCGGCGGATCGGCGGGATAATGCTCCTGCTCGACGAGCGTGGCGACCTCGTCGGTGAACAGCCCGGAGAGAAGCGCCGCCGCCGGGGCGACGAGGAAGCCAAGCCCGATGAAGATTCCGACGCCGGCGATGATGGCGATCACCGTCTCGATCCACGGATAGCTCTGGATGTCGATCACCCAGCCGAGCAGGCCCTGGAGACCGAGCCAGATGACGAGGAGGACGGCGATCGTCAGGCCGAGCGACTTCCACAGCACAGAGCGGAAGGGCGGCGAGAAGATTTCCGAGAGCGCGAGGCGGGCGGCTGAGAACATGGAGCCTTAAGTGGCGATGCCGGTGCCGCCGATCAATGGCGGAAAGCGGCGTTTCGCCCTAGTCGGCAAGATCGGCGAGCAGGCCGTCGAGCGCCGCCTCGTCGAGACGACCGACCAGCCGGCCGTCGACCATCGCCGATGGCGCCACCGCGCAGAGCCCGAGGCAATAGACCGCCTCCAGCGTCACCCGGCCGTCGGCGGTTGTCCCGCCCGTGGCAATGCCGAGCCTCTGTTCCGCACGCGCCGCCAGCGCCTCGCCGCCGGTCGCCTGGCAGGCCTCGGCGCGGCAGAGCCGGACGACATGGCGGCCGGCCGGCATGCGCCGGAAGTCGTGGTAAAAGGTGACCACGCCATGGACCTCGGCGCGGGTCAGGTTGAGCACGGCGGCGATGATCGGCAGCGCCGCCTCGTCGATGTAGCCGTAGGTTTCCTGCAGGTCGTGGAGGATCGGCATCAGCGCGCCGTCGAGATGCTTCAGCGCCTCGGCGCGCGTCCGCACCGCGTCGGCATCGAAGGGTCGCAGGGCGGGCGAAACGACTGGAGACTGATCGGTTTGCATGGGCTTCCATCGGCGGGGACTGTCCGCCCATCGTCGATGGAATGATCGCGCGGGTCAATCCGCTGTGTCGGCCTCAGATGATCAGCACCTGACTGCCGACCGGCACGCGATTATAGAGATCGATGACGTGGTCGTTGATCATCCGGATACAGCCGTTGGACACCGAACGACCGATCGACGCCGGCTCGGTGGTGCCGTGGATGCGCAGCATGGTGTCGACACCGTCCTTGTAGAGGTAGAGCGCGCGGGCGCCGAGCGGGTTGTTCGGTCCGCCGGGCATGCCGCCGGCGTAGCGCGCGTATTTCTGCGGCGCGGTGCGGATCATGGTGTCGGTCGGCCGCCATGACGGCCATTCCGCCTTGCGCCCAACCACGAGCTGCCCCTTGAAGGTCAGCCCGGCACGCCCGACGCCGATGCCGTAGCGCATGGCGAAGGGTGGATCGTCCATCAGAAAGAGCAGGTGGTTACCGGTGTCGACGATGATTGAGCCGTGCGGATAGGCGCGATAATAGACCCGCTGCGGCGCGTATTTGGGATCCACCTTGAACGGCGCCGCCGACGCAAGACGCGGCGCAAGCAAGGCGGCGCATCCGAAAAGCAGCGTCCTGCGGTCGAGCATGTCGGCGGCAACCCGATTCTGGCGTCTGTCTCCCGTTCAAAGGGAGGCGAACGCCGAGAGAATCGCCGGAAGATGGCATTTTCGTGAGGGCTCAGAGGATGCCGTCGATCCACGCCGCGATGGTGGCGATCATCTCCGCGCGGACCTCGGCATCGGTCCGCCCGCTCGCCTTGCGGACGTGGAAGGAATGGTCGCCGTCCTCGAACAGGTGGAGCGTCGCCATGATGCCCAGCCGCCGGCACAGCGGCTTGAGCAGGTCCAGTTCGGCGAAGGTGTCGCGTGTTCCCTGCAGGAAGAGCATCGGCACGGCGACATCGTCGAGATGGGCGGCGCGCTCGTCGGAGGGCTTGCCGGGCGGATGCAGCGGAAAGCCGAGAAACACCAGGCCGTGCACGCCGGGCAGCGGTGCCTCGGCCTGCGCGGTCGAGGTCATCCGCCCGCCGAAGGACTTGCCGCCGGCAAGGAGGGGCAGGCCGGGCAGCCGCTTTCCCGCCTCGATCGCCGCGGCGCGCACTGTCGCGGTCGCCAGCGGCGGTCGGTCGGGGCGGCGGCTCTTCGCCTCCATGTAGGGAAAATTGTAGCGGAGCGTCGCAATCCCCTCGCCGATCAGCCCGTCGGCGATCGACGCCATGAAGGGATGGTCCATGCCGGCGCCTGCGCCATGCGCCAGCACCAGGCAGGCGCGCGGGTCGGCTGGACGGTCGAGCAGCCCCGACACCGAGCGCTCCGCGTCGACCGCGATGACGACCGCCTCGCTCATCCGACGCTGTCCCCGGCGATGATGCGATCGAGAAGATCGGCCAGCGCCTCCGGTGCGGTGATGTTCGGGGTGTGGCCGGCGTCCATCTCGTAGACGCGCCAGCCCGACCGGGCGCGGATCCGCGCGGCCATCGGAGCGAAGGGGTCTTCGTCGGTCTTGCGGGTGCAATGGATGTAGGCGCCGGTGATTCCCGCGCCGCCCCCGGTCAGCCTGAGGCGCTGCAGGAAGGCCTTGAACGGCATCCAGTTGCGCAGCGGGGTCAGCCATTCGGCGTCCTCCGGCGTGACGTCCGGCGCCAGGTCCTGGGGCGGCAGCCGCCAGCCATCGCCGAGGCGGCTGACGATCTCGCGCATCCGCTCGGCCTGGCTCGCCGGGCGAATCTCCAGGACGCTGTCGCCGTCCTCCGGCACGAAGGCGTCGAGATAGATCAGCGACTTGACCCGCTCCGGCGCGCGATCGGCGACCGCCGTGGCGACCATGCCGCCGTAGCTGTGGCCGAGCAGGACGAGGTCGCCGAGGTCCTCATATTCGAGAACGCTGAGGATATCGGCGACATGGGTCTCAAGGTCGATGGCGGGGCTGGCCAGATGGCTTCGCTCGCCGAGACCGGTATAGGTCGGCGTCAGCAACTCATGGCCGCGCGACGCCATCGGCCCGCGCATCCGCTTCCACGACCAGCCGCCCGACCAGGCGCCGTGGCAAACCAGGATTGTCGCCATTGTCCCGTCCCCGACGGCCGCCTAGCCGCCGATCTTGCCGGCGAGCACCGCGATGGTCTGCTGGTAGACCGTTGCCTTGTTCCACTTGCCGAGCACCGCGTAGTTATGCGTGCCGGGCTGGTAGGACTGGCCGGCCTTCCAGCCATAAGCCTTGAGATAATTCGCGGTGGACGCCAGTGCGTCCGGCTTGCTGCGAATCAGGTCGCGGCGGCCGTTGCCGTCATAGTCGACGGCGAATTTGAGGTAGGAGGTGGCGAGAAACTGGGTCTGGCCGAGTTCCCCGGCCCATGCGCCGATCATCTGCGAGGGCGCCATGTCGCCGCGCTGGACGATCTGCAGGGCGGCCATCAGCTCGTTGGTGAAAAAGTCGGAGCGCCGGCAGTCGTAGGCCAGCGTCGCCAGCGACCGGATGGAGCTCTTGTTGCCGGTATTGGCGCCAAAACTGGTCTCCAGCCCCCAGATCGCGACGACGACCTGACCCGGCACCCCGTAGCGCCTCTCGATCCCGTCCAAGAGCTTCCTGTTCTGCTGATAGCGGCTCTTGGCGATACCCTGGAGCGGCGCGCCGCGGCTCGCATAAAACTTATCGAAGGTGAGCTTGAAGTGCTTCTGGTTGCGATCGAGCTTGATGACGCTGGAGTCGTAGGTCACGCCCTGGAGCGCCGAATTGACGACTTTCTGTGAAATCCCGGCCCGCACCGCCTCGCCCTTGAAATCGTTCAGCCAGCGCGAAAATCCGGCGCTGTTGTTGCCGCAGCGCGCGGCATAGGCGTCACTGGCAGCGCCGGCAAAGGCGAGCACAGCGCATGACAGCACCACGGACTTCAAGAACTTCGTCATTATGGCCTCCTCGACCGGCATTCCCCCGCGGCGGGATGGTAGGCGGAGCGCCCTGTCCCGCGCAACCATCCCGCGATGACGCAATTCCGCCGGTGCGGCGCTCCGTGCCATCGGCATGAAGCCCCGATTTCGGTAGTATCCGCCCAAGATTCGCCGTCGGGCCATGATGAGCGTCGTGCAGGCAGGTTCCGGACGGGAGGCGACAACGGTATGACAAAATTCTACGACCGGGCGTCGGATGTCGTCCGCCGCATCTACGAAAAGCGCATCGACGCGCCGGCGGTGCTCGATGCCGACATCGATTTCCCCAATGCGGCGAAGTTCGCCGCGCAGTGGGAAGCCATCCGCGACGAGGCCAAGACCGCCAAGCTCGAGTCGATGCCGCGCTTCCACGACATCATGCCGGAGCAGGCCGACATCTCGGCCAATGACGGCCTCGACTGGCGGATGCTGATCCTCAAGGCCTATGGCGTCGAGGTTCCGGAGAATGTCGCGCGGATGCCGCTGCTGGCAGGCCTTCTGGCCGAATGCCCGGAGGTCAAGTCGGCCACCGTCTCATTCCTTGCCCCGCGCAAGCACATTCCGCGTCACCGCGGCCCGTTCCGCGGCGTCATGCGCTTTCACCTCGGCCTGCAGATCCCCAAGCAGGCCGACGGCAAGCCGGCGACCATCATGATGATCGACGACCAGGAATACCGCATCGCCGACGGCGACATCCTGTTGTGGGACGATACGTTTCCGCACGAAGTGATGAACAACGCCGACGAGCCGCGGATTGCCCTTCTGCTCGACGTCTGGCGGCCGCGGATGCCGGTCGACATGGAGGTGCTGTCGCGAATCATCGTCAGCGCGGTGCAGATCGGCATGCGCTACCGGGGCGTCTCCTATACCGGCTGAACGGAAACCGCGACGAAACGCCTTTTTTCCAGCCGGATCGCCCCGTCTGGGCGGCGGCAGGGCGCAAACACCCGGGGCTCGGGGATATTCGTTTGACAGGGATCAAGTAACTGTGAGGTGCGGCGCGGCAATGTGCCGGTGGACTTGCGTCGCCCCGGCGACTAACTTCGCATCATTCTAATTCAGGGTCGCTTGATGGACTACCAATCGATCTTCTCCGAGGCGATTGCCGCCCTCCACGCTGAGAAACGCTACCGCGTCTTTGCCGACCTCGAACGGATCGCGGGGCGCTTCCCTTTTGCCGTAAGCCATTCGGACGAGGGCGACCGCGAGATCGTGGTCTGGTGCTCCAACGATTATCTCGGCATGGGCCAGCATCCCGACGTCATCGCCGCGATGACCGAAGCGGCCGGCCGGATGGGTGTCGGCGCTGGCGGAACCCGCAACATTTCCGGCACCAACCACCCGCTGGTGATGCTTGAGAACGAGCTCGCCGACCTGCACGCCAAGGAAGCGGCGCTGGTCTTCACCTCGGGCTTCGTCTCCAATGAGGCGGCGATCTCGACCATCGCCAAGATGCTGCCCGACTGCGTCATCCTTTCCGACGAGTTGAACCACGCCTCGATGATCGAGGGCGTGCGGCGCTCCGGCGCGCAGAAGTTCATCTTCCGCCATAACGACCTCGACCACCTCGAGGACATCCTCAAGGCGCAGAGCCGCGTGCGGCCGAAGCTGATCGCCTTCGAGTCGGTCTATTCGATGGACGGCGACATCGCACCGATCGAGAAGATCGCCGATCTCGCCGACAAATACGGCGCGATGACCTATCTCGACGAGGTCCATGCGGTCGGCATGTACGGCCCGCGCGGTGGCGGAATCGCCGAGCGCGACGGTGTCATGGACCGGATCGACGTCATCGAGGGAACGCTGGCCAAGGCCTTCGGCACGCTCGGCGGCTATGTCGCCGCGAGCCGCGTCGTGGTCGACACCATCCGCTCCTACGCCCCGGGCTTCATCTTCACCACCGCGATGCCGCCGGCGCTCGCCGCCGCCGCGACCCGCTCGATCAGCCACCTCAAGGCTTCCTCGGCCGAGCGCGAGGGCCAACAGCGCGCCGTCGCCCGCACCAAGGCTGCACTCACCGCCGCCGGCCTGCCGGTGATGGCGTCGGACACCCACATCGTGCCGATCTTCGTCGGCAATGCCGACCAGTGCAAAAAGGCGAGCGACATCCTGCTCGAGGATCACGGCATCTACATCCAGCCGATCAACTACCCGACCGTGCAGCGCGGCGCCGAGCGCCTGCGGATCACGCCGACGCCGTTCCACGACGATGGCCTGATCGACGCTCTCGCGGTCGCGCTGGTCGATGTCTGGCAGCGCCTCGGCCTGCCCTTCTCGACCGATGGCGAGGCCGATGCGCCGCGTCAGACGGCCACTGCCGCCGGCAACACCCGCGTCGCGGTCTTCCCGCCCGCCGGCGGCTGATACCCGGCTCGTCCCGCCCTTCTTGTTCTGACCTGTTCACGCGTCGTCGCCGCTTGACTCAGCGCGACCGCGGGCCGTCGCGCGCCGCGCCAGCAACGGCAGCGTCAGGGCGATGCCGGCAAAACGGGCAAACTGGTGCGCCGCGACGAAGGCGGTGTCCATGTTGAGGGCCAGCGACAGCGACATCATCGCTTCGAGGCCGCCCGGCGCATAGGCGACGATCGCCTGGTCGACCGGCACGCCGACCACCGTGGCGATCGCCACTGCCATCGCCAGGGCAACCGCCGCGGCGACCAGGAAGGCGCCGACCGAGGCCGCGAGGATGCTGGCGATGAAGCGCAGGTTGGTTCCGGCGAACCGGCTGCCGATCAGGCCGCCGAGCATGACGAAGGCAACGATCACCAGCGGCATCGGCAGCGTTCCGCTGACGACGCCGGCGCCGTGCAGGCTCGCGCTGGCGAGAAAGCTGCCGGTGAGCAGCGCCGCCGGCAGGCCGAAGCGGCGCGCCAGCAGGCCTGCGGCGGCGCAGGCCAGCGCCATGATGCCGAGATCGGCGAGGCTGGCCACCGCCTGGATGCCGGGCGGCGGCGCCTCCGCCTCGACGGCGATGATGATGGCCGGCAGCACCGCGACCAGCAGGAAAATGCGGATGCTCTGGCAGGCGGCGACCTGTCGCAGGTCGGCCTTCGTCTCCGAGGCGACCGCCAGCACGAAGGAGAGCGCACCCGGGACCGCCGAGAAGAAGGCGGTGTCGCGATCCCAGCCGGCGACGCGCATCAGGAACAGCCGCACCGCGACGATGCAGGCGCCGACGGTCACCGCCAGCCCGGCCAGGCTGATCGGCCAGGCCAGCGCCCCTTGCAGCAGTTCCGGCGTCACCCCGGCGCCCAATGCCGCGCCGATCAGGAGAAAGCCCACATCGAGCAGCCGCACCGGCAGCCGCGTGTCCCAGCCGGCGAGCGAAGCCGCCGTCGTCGCGATCATCGCGCCGGAAAGCCACGACGCCGGCAGCCCGGCCAGTGTCGCCAGCCCGCCGCCAAGCACGGCGATCAGGATCGTGCCGGCGAGGCGCAATCGCGTGTCCAAGCGTCCTCCATGGCGGGAAGGGATCGAGGCCGACGGGCCGGGCGGGGCGAATCGCCGGCCCCGCGCATGGCGGCTCCGGCGCTCCATCCTAGCACCGGATTGGCGCGCTCGCCTCCGCCGATGCCCGCCCGGCCTGGTGGATCGATGCGGACCTGCGCATCGCCGCATTCTCCGCTAATCTCGACCGGCATCGTGCCAATCTGGATTGGGCCAAGCGGATGCCCGACACCCGCCTGCCAGGGAAACCGAGAGCACGGGCCGATCTCGCGGCCGGTCGCGAGGCCTTGGCGCGGCGTGCGTGGGACGACGCCTGGCGATCCTTCGCGGCCGCCGACGCGGCCGTACCCCTCGATGTCGAGGATCTTGACCAATGGGTGTGGTCGGCGGGCCTGACCGGGCGCGACGACGACTTCATCAGCATTCAGGAGCGCATCTATCGGGCGCGGCTCGACGCGGGTGAGACACGGCGCGCGGCGCGGGCGGCTTTCTGGCTGGGCCTGCGCCTCTTCTCTCTCGGCGAAACTGGCCGGGCGACCGGCTGGCTGTCGCGCTCCGACCACCTGATCGCCGGCAAGGATTGCGCGGAACGCGGCTACCTCCTGCTGCCGGCCATCTACCGCGACATCGCGGCGGGTGACTTCGACGGCGCCTGCAGCGCCGCGATCCAGGCGGCCGGGATCGGCAAGCGGTTCGACGAGCCCGACCTCGCCGCCTTCGCCGGCTGCCTGCACGGCAGAGCCCTGCTCCGCGGCGGGCAGCCGGCCGCAGGTCTCGCACTCCTCGACGAGGTCATGCTCGCCGTCACCGGCGGCGGCGTCTCGCCGCTGATTACCGGCCTGATCTATTGCAGCGTCATCGCAAGCTGCCAGGAGGTCTTCGCCCTCGATCGCTGCCGCGAATGGACATCGGCCCTTGCGGCGTGGTGCGATGAGCAGCCGCAAATGGTGACCTTCACCGGCGCCTGCCTCGTCCATCGCGCCGAGGTCATGCAGTTGAACGGCGCCTGGACGGACGCGATCAGCGAAGCGCGGCAGGCGACACGGCGCTTCGCCGTCGCCACTGATCCGGAAGCGGTGGCCGGTGCCTTCTACCAGCAGGCGGAAATCCACCGGCTGCGCGGCGAGTACCGCGAAGCCGAGGATGCCTATCGCCGGTCGAGCGCGGCCGGGGGCGACATCCAGCCGGGCTATTCCCTGCTGCGACTGGCCCAGGGGCGTGGCGACGCCGCCGCCAGCGGCATACGGCGGGCGGTCGGCGCGGCGACGAGCCAGGCCCGGCGGATGCGGCTCCTGCCCGCCTGCATCGAGATCATGCTGGCAACTGGTGCGGTCGACGAAGCGGACGCAGCCTCCCGCGAGATCGCCGGGATCGCCTTGACCTGTGACATGGATATCGTCTCGGCGATGGCGGACCATGCCAGGGGCGCCGTTCTGCTCGCTCGGGGCGACCCGCAAGCGGCGCTCGCACCGCTTCGCGACGCTTTCGTCGCCTGGCATCATTTCGGCGCCCCATATCTCGCCGCTCGACTCCGCGTCCTGCTGGGCACCGCCTGCCTCGCGCTCGGCGATGACGACGGCGCAGGCCTGGAATTCGATGCCGCCCGATCGGTGTTCAGCGAACTCGGCGCCGCCCCCGACCTCGCCCGCGTCGCGGCCGTGGCGAAGCCGTCCGCGCTGGCCCGGCCCGACGGACTGACGCCACGGGAGGTCGAGGTCCTGCGGCTGGTCGCGACCGGCAAGACCAACAAGGCGATCGCCAGCGAACTGGCACTGAGCGAACGGACCGTCGACCGCCACCTCAGCAACATCTTCACGAAGATCGACGTGTCGTCGCGGGCGGCGGCGACCGCCTACGCCTTCCAGCACAAGCTGGTCTGAGCCAGCCGCGCTGCTGGGTAAGATCACCCACGATCCACCGTGATGAAGGATGGGGGGTTCCCCCGAAGCGCCGCGCCTCCCACCCGGAATAGCCTTGGGTCCGCGCCGACCCGGCGCTTCGACAAGGGAGGAAGCCATGACCTCGCATCCGTCGCCGTCGCCCGCCCGCAACGGCAATCCCCTCGCCTATCTCGAGGAAGGCGCGGCCTTCGACGACATCGCCGGCCCGGCCGTTTCCGGCGGAGGCGCGCGGCCCCGGACGCGGAACGCGCCGCAACAGGTCGACGTCGTCGTCATCGGCGCTGGCCAGACCGGCCTGTCGGTTGGCTATCACCTCAAGCGGCGCGGCATTCCCTTTGTCATTCTCGACGCCAACGAGCGGATCGGCGACACCTGGCGCCGCCGCTGGGACTCGCTGCGCCTGTTCACCCCGGCCCGCTATAACGGGCTCGACGGCATGCGCTTCCCCGACAATGTCCACGTCTTTCCGACCAAGGACGCGATGGCCGACTTCCTCGAAGTCTACGCGGCGCGCTTCGACCTGCCGGTGCTGACCGGCGTCCCCGTCGACCGGGTTTCAAGGCAGAATGGCCGTTACGTCGTCCGCGCCGGCGCGCGCCGTTTCGAGGCCCCGAATGTCGTGGTGGCGATGGGGACCTTCCAGCGCCCCAAGGTCCCCGCCTTCTCCCGCGACCTCGATCCGTCGATCGTCCAGCTCCACTCCGGCGACTATCGCAGTCCGGCGCAGCTCGGCGACGGTGACGTCCTCATCGTCGGCGCCGGCAATTCCGGCTCTGAAGTGGCGCGCGAACTCGCCGCTGGCGGCCGCAAGGTGTGGATGTCCGGCCGCGACACCGGGCATATTCCCTTCCGCATCGAAGGCTTGCTCGGCCGGCATCTCATGGTCCGGCTGGTCGTCGGCTTCCTCTTTTACCGGGTGCTGACCACCTCGACGCCGGTCGGCCGCAAGGTCCGCCCGAAGGTGCTCGCCGTGGGCGGGCCGCTGATCCGCGTCAAGCCGAAAGACCTCGCCGCGCTCGGGGTCGAGCGCGTCCCGCGCACGACCGGCGTCGAAGACGGCAAGCCACACCTCGAGGACGGCCGTGTGCTCGACGTGAAGAATGTCGTCTGGTGCACGGGCTTCACCCCGGACTTCTCGTGGATCGACGTACCGATCGCTACCGACGGCCACGAACCGGCCCATCGCCGCGGCGTCGTCGCCGATGCGCCCGGGCTCTATTTCGTCGGTCTGGAGTTTCTCTATTCTCTGGCCTCGGCGATGGTGCAGGGCGCCGGCCGGGATGCCCGCTACATCGTCGACCGGATCGCCGAACGAGTGGCCAGCACGGCGACGAATGCTTAATAGCGCGCCGCGCGATCGACGAGATTCTTCAACGGTTTGCCGGCCTCGAAGGCGGCAATCTGGTCGAGGATCTGGCCTGTCAGCGCCTTCGGATCGCTGAAGGCGGCGACGTGCGGCGTGATCACCACATTGTCCAGTCCCCACAGCGGGCTGGCGGGATCGAGCGGCTCGGTCTCGAAGACGTCGAGGCTGGCGCCTTTCAGGACCCCTTGCCCGATCGCGGCGGCAATGTCGGCCTCGACCTGCAGCCCGCCACGCCCGGCATTGATCACCACCGGCCCGCCAAGCGCGCCGTCTCGCGCCAGCTTGCCGAACAGGTCCATCAACAGGATGTGCCGGGTCTCGTGGGTCAGCGGCAGCAGGCAGACGAGGATGTCGGTGCGGGCGAGAAAGGCGTCGAGCCCGTCGGCGCCTGAATAGCCCTCGACACCGGGCAGCGTCTTCGGCGAACGGCTCCACCCCGCGACCTGGAATCCGAGCCGGACCAGCGGCTCGGCGGCGTCGGCGCCGAGCACGCCAAGCCCCATCATCCCGACCCGCACCTCGGATGCCGCCGGCTGGCGAAGTTCTTCCCAGCGCCGCGCGCGCTGGAGGTCGAGATAGGCAAGTTGCCGGCGATGATGGAGCAGCACCTGGAGCACCACCCACTCGGTCATCCGCTGGGTCAGGTCGTCGCTGACGATCCGGGCGATCGGCACGTCCGGCAGGTCGTCGACGAAGACGATGCGCTCGACCCCGGCGCCCAGCGAGAAGATCGCCTTGAGGTTCGGCACCGCGCGGAAGGCCTCCGGCGGCGGCTGCCAGGCCATCAGGTAGCCGACCCTCTCCGGGTCGGGCAGGTCCGGCCAGATATGGACGGCGCGCCCTGGCGCCAGCGCCCGGACCGCCGCCGCCCACGGCACCGGATCCCACGGCCCGCTGGCAATCAGGATGGCGTCGCTGGTCATCGACGCGCTACTGCGACACGACGCCGGCCGGCGCCGCCGCGATGTCGAAGGCGGCGGCCATCAGCGCCTTGGTGTAGTCGGTCTCAGGATGGTCGAAGACCTTGGCCGAGGGGCCATGCTCGACCACCTTGCCGGCGCGCATGACGATGATGTCATTGGCCAGCGCCTTGACCACCTTGAGGTCGTGGCTGATGAACAGGTAGGCGAGGTTGTGGCGCTTCTGCAGGTCACGCAGCAGGTCGACGACCTGCGCCTGGACGCTCATGTCGAGGGCCGAAGTCGGCTCGTCGAGCATGACGAAGCGCGGTTCCAGCACCATGGCGCGGGCGACCGCGATGCGCTGGCGCTGGCCGCCGGAAAATTCGTGCGGATAGCGATGGCGGGTGGCGGGATCGAGCCCGACCTCCTCCAGCGCCTTGACCACCTTGCGATCACGCTCGGCGATCGACAGGCCAGGCGCATGGATGCGCAACCCCTCCTCGATGATGTCGGAGACCGACATGCGGGGGCTGAGCGAGCCGTAGGGGTCCTGGAAGACGATCTGCATCTCGCGGCGCAGCGGCCGCATTTCCTTGAAACTGTTGCCCTGGATCGAATCGCCGAGGAAGACGATCCGGCCCTCCGACGAGATCAGCCGCATCAGCGCCAGGCCCAGCGTCGTCTTGCCGGAACCGGACTCGCCGACGATGCCGAGCGTCTGCCCCTCGCGCACCGCGACGTCGATGCCGTCGACCGCCTTGACGTGGCCGACAACCTTGCGCAACAGGCCGCGCTTGATCGGGAACCAGACCTTGAGGTCGTCGGCGGCCATCACCACCGGCGCCTTGTCGTCGGACACCGGCGGCTCGCCCTTCGGCTCCGCCGCCAGCAGATGGCGGGTGTATTCGTGCTGCGGGTCGGCGAAGACCGCCTCGGTCTGCCCGGTCTCGACGATCTTGCCTTCGGTCATCACGCAGACCCGGTCGGCCATCTTGCGGACGATGCCGAGGTCATGGGTGATGAACAGCATCGACAGGCCGGTGCGCTTCTGGAGGTCGAGCAGCAGTTCGAGGATCTGCGCCTGCACCGTCACGTCGAGCGCCGTCGTCGGCTCGTCGGCGATGAACAGGTCGGGCTCGTTGGCCAGCGCCATGGCGATCATGACACGCTGGCGCTGGCCGCCCGACAACTGGTGCGGATAGGCGCCGAGCCGCTCCGCCGCGTTCGGGATCCCGACCTGGTCGAGCAGTTCGAGGACGCGCTTACGCGCCGCCGCTTCGCCCATCCCCTGGTGCAGCTTCAGCACCTCGCCGACCTGGCGCTCGATGGTGTGGAGCGGGTTGAGCGAGGTCATCGGCTCCTGGAAGACGATGCCGATATCGGCGCCGCGCACCCGGCGAAGCTCCGCCTCGGGTGTCGCCAAGAGGTCGGTTCCCTTGAACCTGATCTCGCCGGTCGGGTGCGAGGCGGCCGGATAGGGCAGCAGCTTCATCACCGACAGGGCGGTGACCGACTTGCCCGACCCCGACTCGCCGACCAGCGCCACGGTCTCGCCCCGCGCGATGTCGAAGCTCACCCCGCGCACCGCATGGGTGACATGGCCGCCCTGGCGAAAATCGACGCCGAGATCGCGAACGGAAAGGAGCGGTTCGCTTGTCATCTATTCGAACACCTTGCGTGGATCGAATGCGTCGCGCACGCCTTCGCCGATGAAGATCAGCAGCGACAGCATGATCGAGATGACGAAGAAGCCGGACAGGCCGAGCCATGGCGCCTGGATGTTGTCCTTGCCCTGGGCCAGCAATTCGCCGAGCGACGGCGAGCCGGGCGGCAGGCCGAAGCCGAGGAAGTCGAGCGAGGTCAGCGTGGTGATCGAGCCGTTGAGGATGAATGGCATGAAGGTGAGCGTCGCCACCATTGCGTTGGGCAACAGATGGCGGAACATGATCGTCGCGTTGCCGACGCCGAGCGCCCGGGCCGCGTTGATATATTCGAAGTTGCGGCCGCGCAGGAACTCCGCCCGCACCACGCCGACCAGCGACACCCAGGAAAAGAGCAGCAGGATGCCGAGCAGCACGAAGAAGCTCGGGGCGATCACCGAGGACAGGATCAGCAGCAGGTAGAGGGTCGGGATTGACGTCCATATCTCGATGAAGCGCTGGAAAAGGAGGTCGGTCCAGCCGCCGAAATAGCCCTGCACGGCGCCGGCCGCGACGCCGATCACCGACGAGATGATCGCCAGCGTCAGGCCGAAGAGCACCGATATCCGGAAGCCGTAGACCACCCGGGCGACGACGTCTCGGCCCTGGTCGTCGGTGCCGAGCCAGTTCCAGTTGCCGAGCGTGCAGTTGGGATCGTCGACGCCGAGCGGATAGCGCGAACAGCGCTCCTCGAGGCTCATCGTCCACCACGGCGGCGCCGGGGCCGGCGTGGCAATCTCGTTGTTGACCGTGCGGTTGGCGTAGCGGATCGGCGGCCACACCATCCAGCCGTTGGCGAGGATCTCGTCCTGGATGAAGGGATCGCGATAGTCGGTGGTCGCCAGGAAGCCGCCGAATTTCGATTCCGGATAGTTGTTGAAGACCGGGAAGAGGATCTCGTTGTTGTAGGAAACGACGATCGGCTTGTCGTTGACGATGAACTCGGCGAACAGCGAGCCGATGAACAGCACCAGGAAGATCCACAGCGACCAGTAGCCCCGGCGGTTGGCCCTGAAATTCTGCCAGCGCCGGCGGTTGAGCGGCGAGATCGTGAAGCGCCGCGGCGGCGGTTCCGCCTGTCCCGGCTCCGGGTAGATGGTCTCCAGTCTTTCCTTCTCGAGCACCTGGTCCATGTCAGACCTCGCGCGTCTCGAAGTCGATCCGCGGATCGATCACCGTGTAGGTAATGTCGGAAACCAGGTTCACCACCAGCCCCATCAGCGAGAACATGTAGAGCGTGGCGAAGACCACCGGATAGTCGCGGTTGATCACCGATTCGAAGCCGAGGAGGCCCAGCCCGTCGAGCGAGAAGATCGTCTCGATCAGCAGCGACCCGGCGAAGAAGGAAGAGATGAAGGCGCCGGGGAATCCGGCGATGACGATCAGCATCGCGTTGCGGAAGACGTGCCGGTAGAGGACGCTGCGCTCGGTCAGCCCCTTGGCCCGCGCCGTCGTCACGTATTGCTTGCGGATCTCGTCGAGGAAGGAGTTCTTGGTCAGCAGCGTCGTCGTGGCGAAGGCCGACAGCGCCATCGCCGTCAGCGGCAGCGCCAGATGCCAGAAATAGTCGAGTATCTTCTCGTACCATGGCAGCACCGACCAGTTGTCCGAGGTCAGGCCGCGCAACGGGAAGAGGTCGAAGAAGCTGCCCCCGGCGAACAGCACGATCAGCAGGATGGCGAAGAGGAAGCCGGGGATCGCATAGCCGACAATGATGACGCCGCTGGTCCAGATGTCGAAGCGCGAGCCGTCCTTCATCGCCTTGCGAATGCCGAGCGGGATCGAGATCGCGTAGGAGATCAGCGTCATCCACAGGCCGAGCGATATCGAGACCGGCAGCTTTTCAGCGATCAGTTCCAGCACCGAGATGTCGCGGAAGTAGCTCTCGCCGAAGTCGAAGCGGAAATAGTTCCACAACATCAGCCCGAAGCGCTCGATCGGCGGCTTGTCGAAGCCGAACTGCTTCTCGAGCTGGGCGATGAATTCCGGGTCGAGGCCTTGCGCGCCGCGATAGGCCGATGTCGCCTCGCCGCCACCGCCGCCCTCGGCGCCGACACCCTGGAAGTCCCCGCCGCCGCCGGTGAAGCGGTCGGTGGCGGAAACGTCGCTGCCCTGCAACTGGGCGATGATCCGCTCGATCGGGCCGCCCGGCGCGAACTGAACGACCAGGAAGCTGATCGCCATGATGCCGACCATCGTCGGGATGATCAGCAGGATCCGCCGCAGGATATATGCGCCCATGCGTCCTCTTTATCCGGCCTTGCCGATGGCCGCCGCCCTGTCGCGGTCGAACCACCAGGTGGTTTCGGGGGTGAAGGCGTAGTCCGGCTTGATGTCCGGCCAGCCAAACACGTCCCAATGCGCGACTCGGTGCTTGCCAAGATACCAGTTCGCCACCCAGTAGTGGCGGGCGCGAAGCACGCGGTCGATCGACCGGGTCAGCGCCATCAGCTCCTCGCGGGAGCGGACTTCGGTCATCCGCTCGAGCAGGGCATCGACCACCGGCTCGCTGATCCCGGCGTAATTGAAGGTGCCGGGCGTAGCGGCGGCCTGGCTCGAAAAGATCTGTTGCAACCCGTCGAGGGGCGTCGGGGTGAACTTGACCGCGAACATCACGATGTCGAAATCGAAATCGGATGTCCTGAGTTGGTACTGGGCGGGGTCGATGACGCGCAGCGAGGCGTCGACGCCGATGCGCTTGAGATTGCCGACCAGCAAGCTTGTCACCGGTTCCAGCGACGCGGTGTTGAGCAGGAATTCGACCGTGAGCCGATTACCCTCGGCATCGACGAGGAACCGGCCCTCCTGCGTCCAGCCCGCGGCGGCGAGCAGGTCCGCCGCCTGGCGCAGGATGGCCCGGTCGGTCCCCGTCCCGTCGCCGTCCGGCGGCACATAGGGTTCGCCGAAGACGTCGGCCGGCAGATCCGCCCGGAAAGGCTCCAGCAGCGCCAGTTCGTCGGAACCGGGCAGGCCGCTGGCGGCGAAGTCCGAATTCTGGAAATAGGACACCTGGCGCGCATAGGCGTCGAAGAAGAGGTTGCGGTTGGCCCACTTGAAGTCGAAGGCCAGGCCGATCGCCTGCCGGGTCCGCGGGTCGGAGAATTTCGACCGGCGGGTGTTGATCATCCAGCCCTGGATTGACGGCCGCTTCTCGCCGGGAAAATCCGACTTGACGACCTTGCCGGCGTCGACGGCCGGGAAGTTGTAGTCCTGCACCCAGGTCTTGGAGGTGAATTCTTCGCGGAAGGTGAGATCGCCCTTCTTGAAGGCCTCGAAGGCCGGCTGGCGTTCGCGGAAGAAGTCGATGCGGATGACATCGAAATTGGCGAAGCCGACATTCACCGGCAGGGCCTTGCCCCAGTAGTCGTCGACCCGCTCGAGTTC
Source organism: Bauldia litoralis (assembly GCF_900104485.1). GTDB lineage: Bacteria > Pseudomonadota > Alphaproteobacteria > Rhizobiales > Kaistiaceae > Bauldia > Bauldia litoralis. Next base: position 436,266 of record NZ_FMXQ01000005.1, read on the forward strand.
GATATAGCGGCCGGCGCTGAGATTGCCGACCTTGTAGGCGGCCGAACCGAGCGGCGGTGTCAGGGTCGCGGCGTCGAAGGCATTGTCGGTGTAGAAGGCCTTCGAGAAGATCGGCAGGTCGACGATGGTCAGGATCGTCTCACTGTTCTGGGTGCCGTCGAGCGTCACGACCACGGTGCGCGGATCGACCGCCTCGACGCTCGCCATCGGCTTGATCACCTGGGCGATGTTCGGATGCCCCTGCGCCTGGAGCAGCGTCAGCGAGAAGGCGACATCCTCCGCCGTCAGCGGCGAGCCGTCGTGGAAGCGCGGCGTGTCGCGCAGGTGGAAGGTGAAGACGTTGCCGTCGGCCGAGACGTCGACGGTCTCCGCCACCAGGCCATAGACCGCGTCCGGTTCGTCGTCCGCCCGGGCCATCAGCGTATCGAAGATCATCTCGATCCGCGGCGGCGCGTCACCGCGCAGCACGAAGCCGTTCAACGTGTTGAAGGTCTGCGGATTCTGGTTGTAGTACCAATAGGGCGGCTGAAAGACCATCCGCCCGCCCTTCGGCGCGTCGCTGTCGACATAGTCGAAATGCTTGAATTCCGGCGGGTATTTCAGGTCGCCGAAAATCGACAGCCCGTGCAGCCCGGTCTTGCCGGCCGCCCAGGCCCAGGGCGTCATCGCGGCGAAGGCGGCCGCGCCGCCCGCCAGTTGCAGCGCCGCGCGGCGGGTCAGCCCCGCCGATGCCACCGTCACTGCCGGCCTCCGACCTCGGCCGCCTTCTCGGCGTCCCACCACCAGATCGTCGGGAAGCCGATGACGAAGCGCCCGTAATCCTCGGGGTGGCCGAAGCGATTCCAATAGGCGATCCGTTCGGGCAGGATGGTGTAGCTCGGGATGATGAAGTGGTTCCACATCAGCACCCGGTCGAGGGCGCGGATCGCGGCGATCTGCTCCTCGCGATCCTTGGCGAAGATGATCCGCTTGATCAGCGCGTCGACCGCCGGGTCCTTGATGCCGGCATAGTTGCGTGACGAGTCGCGATCGGCCGCGTCCGAACTCCAGAAATCGAGCTGCTCGTTGCCCGGCGAATTGGACTGGCCCCAGCCGGTATAGATCATGTCGAAGTCGCGCGAGCGCACCCGGGTGACGAACTGGGTCGAGTCGACCGAGCGGATCGAGGCATCGATGCCGATCCGCTTCAGCGCCTGCTGGAAGGGCAACGCGACCTTCTCGAGCGTCGCGCCGTTAAGCAGGATCTCGAAGGAGACCGGGTTGCCCGACGGGTCGATCATCCGGTTGCCCTCCAGCGTGTAGCCGGCCTCCTGGAACAGCTCGACGGCCTTGCGCAGGTTCTCCCGCGACTTGGTGCGGTCACCGCCGACCGGGTTGGTGTATTCGGTGGTGAAGACCTCCGGCGGCACCTGGTCGCGCACCGTCTCGAGGATTTCCAGTTCCTTGCCCTCGGGCAGCCCCTGCCAGCCGATCGGGATGCCAAAGAAGAAGGAGTTGATCCGCTCATACTGGCCGAAGAACAGCGTCCGGTTCAGTTCCTCGAAGTCGAACGCATAGTTCAGCGCCTGGCGCACCTTTGGATCCTGGAAGACCGGCCGGCGGAGGTTGGGCACGAAGCCGACCATGACGCCGGACACCTGCTCGAGCTCGACCAGTTCCTTCTTGATCCGCCCCTGGGTGACCGCCGGAATGTCGTAGCCGGTCGCCCAGCGCTTGGCCTCGTTCTCCTGCCAGAAGTCGAAGGCGTCGGCCTTGAAGGCCTCGAACTCGACATTCAGGTCGCGATAATATTCGTAGCGGATGGTGTCGAAGTTGTTCTGGCCGATGTTGATGTTGAGGTCGGCGCCCCAGAAATCCGGCACCCGCTCGTAGGTGATGGAACGCCCGGGGCTGACGGCGGCGACCTTGTAGGGGCCGGATCCGAGCGGTGGCTCCAGTCCGCCCGAAGCGATGTCGCGCTGCTTGCCGTTGGCGTCCGTGCCTTCCCACCAATGTTTGGGCAGGATCAGGATTTCGCCGACGATCTGCGGCAATTCGCGGTTCCCGGTCTCGTCGAAGGTGAAGGTCACCTCGCGCTCGCCGGTGATCTCGGCGCCGGTGACGTGCTGGTAATAGAAGCCCTGGCTCGGGTTGAGTTCGATCAGCTTCTCGTAGGACCACACCACGTCTTCCGGCGTGATCGGCTCGCCGTCATGCCACTTCGCGTCGGGATGCAGGCGGTAGGTCACCGACGAGATGTCGTCGGGCACCCGCATCGCCTCGGCGATCTGCGGGTACTGGCCGGAAATGTCGAGTTCGTCGAGCGCCCGGATCATCAGGCTCTCGTAGATCAGGCCGAGACCGTCGGCCGGGATGCCGCGTGACAGGATCGGGTTGAGGGAATCGAAGGTCGGCGACGCGCCGGAGAGTCGCGCCGTGCCGCCCTTCGGCGCATCGGGATTGACGTAGTTGAAGTGGGGGAAGTCAGGCGGGTAGCGCGGTTCCTCGATCAGGCTCGTTGCCTTGACCCACTCGCCCTCCCCGTCGGCGGCGGCGACGGTGGCCGGGACTGCGAGGGCCGCGAGGGCGACGATCGAGGTCAGTATCCGTCGCATAGGCACGCGACTCCTTTTTCCGCGCGGCCATGGCGACCGCCTGTCCGTATCTCCGGTTATATTAAGGGCGGAGTTGCGGCAGGCACACCTCGGAAGCGCTACCTTACCGAAATTTCATGGGAAATCGGCCGCGCGCACGGTCGGCGCGCGGCCGAAGCCACAAATGCAATCATAAGTTGCGACAGTCCGGCCTATTCGGCGGCCGGTGATTCGGGCTCGGCCGGTGCCGCGTCGGTCGCCGGGGCATCGGGCTCGGCCGGCGCCATGGTTTCGGCGGGAGCCGCATCCTCGGCCGGCGCTGCCGCATCGGCAGGAGCGGCCGTGTCGTCGGCCGGAGCGGCCGCATCTGCCGGTGCAGCGTCCTCGGCGGCAGGCGCGGGGTCTTCAGCCGGCGCCATCGTCTCGGCAGGGGCCTCGGCGTCGGCCGGTGCTGCGTCCTCAGCGGGGGCAGCGGCGTCCTCGGCCGGAGTCTCAGCCGGCGCGGCGGCATCGGCCGGCGCGGTGCCCTCGGCCGGAGCGGCCATGTCCGGTTCGGGCTCCCCAGGGGTTTCCGGCTCCTGGGGAACGGCGCCGACCGGGGTCGGCAGCGGCATCGGATCGCTCGAAAGCGTGCGCAGATAGGCAATCACGTCGGCGCGCTGGTCGGGGTTCTTCAGACCGGCGAACGCCATGGCGGTGCCGGGGATGTAACCCTTGGGATTGGTCAGGAAGAGATCGAGGTCCTCGTAGCTCCAGACCGCGCCTTCGTCGTGCCTGGCCAGCAGCGCCTCGGAATAGTTGAAGCCTTCCATATGGGCGAAGGGTGCGCCGACGACGGCCCACAGGTTCGGGCCGACCTTGGCCGGGCCGCCCTCTTCAAAGGTATGGCAGGCAACGCATTTCTTGGCCTGCCCCATGCCTGCTTCGGCATCGGCGGACTGAAGACGCTCGGCGATCGAGGCGACCTCGACCACGGCCGGGCCGCCGCCATCCTCGCCTTCTCCGCCGACCACGGCGATGACATAGCCGGGCTCTTCGACATGCGGCGGGGCGTAGATGATCTCGGAGATGATGCCGAGGCCCATGACGCCGACGGCCGTGCCGAGAACCGCGCCTGCAATCTTGTTGATTTCGAAATTCATTGCTCGGTTTTCCGCCCGGCTTGCTTCGCGGGCCGGAATCGCTACGCCGGCCTGCCCGTCGGGGCGGAAACTACAGGCTTTTCGGCGGCGGAGGCAACACGTATAAGCGCCATCGCATTGAGACCTTTTGCCCCGGTCGGACCGGGCGCGGCGGAGCCCACCTGCCCATGTCACGATCCGAGACGATCATTCTCGTTCCCGCCCGCATGGCCGCCAGCCGCCTGCCCGGCAAACCGCTGGCCGACATTCACGGCGAGGCGATGATCGTCCATGTCTGGCGGCGCGCCATGGAAGCCGACCTCGGCCGGGTGGTCGTCGCCACCGACGATGCCGGCATCGCCGGCGTCGTGCGCGGCGCCGGCGGCGAGGCCGTCATCACCCGCGCCGACCACGTCAACGGCACCTCCCGCATCTTCGAGGCGCTGGCGATCGCCGACCCCGACGGCAAGGTCGAGGTCATCGTCAACCTGCAGGGCGACCTGCCGACGATCCGGCCGGAAACCGTCCGCGCAGCGCTGCTGCCGCTGGCCGATCCGGCGGTCGATATCGCCACCATTGCCACGGAAATCGTCCGCGAAGAGGAAAAGACCGCCTCAAGCGTGGTCAAGATGGTCGGAACCCCGGTCGGCGACCGGCTGTTCCGCGCCCTCTATTTCACCCGCGCCACCGCGCCGACCGGCGAGGGGCCGCTCTACCACCATATCGGCCTCTACGCCTATCGCCGCGCCGCGCTCGCCCGCTATGTCGGCCTTCCCCCCTCGCCGCTCGAGCAACGCGAGAAGCTCGAACAGCTCCGCGCCCTCGAGAACGGCATGCGGATCGACGTGGCGCTGGTCGATGCCGTGCCGCTCGGCGTCGACACCCCCGCCGATCTCGATCGCGCCCGGACGATGCTGGCGGGTTAGCCGTCCCGGCGACCCGCCTCGGCGCGGTTCGCTTGATTCCCGGCGCGATCGGCATCGCTCCGGCGAACAGCGACAGCGTTCGACGACGTTCGACTATCCTTAAGCATCCGCCGTCCTCTCGCCTGTTCAGGCGCATCGCCTGGGCTATAGTGGCCCATCACTTTCACCAGAGGATCCTCGATGACGCGGTATCTCGAAACCAGGCGCCGGACGTCCCGTCTCGCGATCGGCCGGGCGCTGCTGTTCGGTATCGCCGCGACCTTCCCGGCCGCAACCGCCCTGCACGCGGCGGAAGCCGATCCGGAAACCGTCGCCGCGGTCGAGGCGCTGGCGCCCGATCTCGAGGCCTATGTCGAAGCCGGCATGAAGGACTTCGACGTGCCGGGAACCGCCATCGGCATCGTCGTCGGCGATGAACTCGTCTATGCCAGGGGCTTCGGCGTCCGCGCCAGGAGCGGCGAGAGCGCCGTCGATCCGGCCACCATCTTCCAGATCGGCTCGACGACGAAAGCGTTCCTCGCCACGACCATGGCGATCGCCGTCGACCGGGACCTGTTCCAATGGGACGACAAGGTCGTCGACCTCTTGCCCGACTTCCAGCTCCTCGACCCGTGGGTCACCCGCGAGTTCCGGATGTTCGACCTGCTGGCCCAGCGCTCCGGCCTGCCGCCCTATGCCAATGACGACCTCGCCTCCTTCGGCTATGACGAGGATGCGAAGATCCACTCGCTGCGCTACGTCGCGCCGGTGTCGAGCTTCCGCACGACCTTCGCCTATACCAACATCACGCACCTGATCGCCGGCCGCATCGTCGCCAGCGTCGAGGGCGCGGCGGACTGGTACGCGGTTCTCCAGAAGGACATCCTCGATCCCCTCGGCATGGACCAGACGACCTATACCGCCGACGCGATCGAGGCGGCGCCCAACCACGCCAACGGGCACCGCTACCATCCCGACGGCGTCACCGAGATCCCCTTCGACCAGCTCTTCCCCTATGATTTCGGCGGCGCCGGGGCGATCAACTCGTCGGTCGAGCAACTCGTGCCCTGGCTCCGCCTGCTGCTCAACGACGGCGCCTTCGATGGCGAGGAGATCGTCTCGCCGCACAACCTCGCCGCCACCTGGATGGCGCGGGTCGCCCTGAACGACGCCGTCACCTATGCCAATGGCTGGATCAATCTCGCCAATCCCAACGGCACCGTCACCTGGCACAATGGCGGCACCGACGGCTTCGGCGCCTTCGTCGGCCTCGACCGCGTCCGCAAGATCGGCGTCGTCGTGCTGACCAACCAGACCAATGTCGGCTTCCCCGACGCCGTCGGCCTGTGGACCTTCGATCGCCTGCAGGGCAACCCCGACGTCGATCACGTCGCCAACATGCTCGAGCGCCAGGTTGCGACCTACGCGGCGCAGGACGAGACCTTCGCCAAGCCGGACGATGCGCAGCCGCCGCCGGCCTTCGGCCCCCTCGTCGGAGAGTTTGCCAGCCCGGTCTTCGGCAAGGCGACCTTGTCGCAAGCCGACGACGACCTCCTCCTTCGGCTGGCCGAAACCGGCGCCGGCATCCAGCTCTCCCCCTGGGACGGCGGCGTCTTCACCTTCAGGCTCGCGGCCGACGGCGACTTCGCCGCCATGGCCGAGATCCTCGGGCCGACGCCCCGGGGCTTTGCCGCCTTCGTCACCGGCGCCGACGGCCAGCCCGACACGCTCCGCCTGACCTTTGGCGACGGCCAGGCCTACGACTTCAGCCGCGACGAGGACTAGCCGCCGCGGCTGCGGCTCGCGCTCGGGCGGCAGGCGGAAAAAACCGCCCGCCTCCGGCCGAATACTGCTAAAGCCTCGCCATCCCCAACCGACCGGCGACACGACCCATGCCCCGCTTGAAAAAAATCGTCTTCCAGGGCGAACCCGGCGCCAACTCGCACCTTGCCTGCCAGGAGGTCCATCCCGACTACCAGGCGGTGCCCTCGCCGACCTTCGAGGACTGCTTCGGCGCGGTCGACCGGGGCGAAGCCGACCTGGCGATGATCCCGATCGAGAATTCGGTCGCCGGCCGGGTCGCCGACATCCACCACCTGCTGCCGACCTCCGGCCTTCACATCGTCGGCGAGCATTTTTTGCCGATCCGCTTCCAGCTGATGGCGCCGAAGGGCGCGAAGCTCGCCGACATCAAGACCGTCCACAGCCACATCCATGCGCTGGGCCAGTGCCGCAAGATCATCCGCGCCAACGGCTGGAAGCCGATCGTCGCCGGCGATACGGCGGGTGCGGCCCGCGAGGTCGCCGAGGCCGGCGACACGTCGCGCGCCGCGCTGGCGCCGGCGCTGGCTGCCGAGCTCTACGACCTCGCCATCCTCAAGCGCAATGTCGAGGACGAGGCCCACAACACCACCCGCTTCATCATCCTGTCGAAGAAGGACAAGCGGGCGAAGCCCGGCAACGGCCCGGTGGTCACCACCTTCGTCTTCCGCGTCCGCAACGTCCCGGCCGCCCTCTACAAGGCGCTCGGCGGCTTCGCCACCAACGGCGTCAACATGAGCAAGCTGGAGAGCTACCAGCTCAACGGCCAGTTCACCGCCACCCAGTTCTACGCCGATGTCGACGGCCACCCGAAGGACCGGCCGCTGGCGCTGGCAATGGAAGAGCTGCAATTCTTCTGCGCCGAATTCCGCGTCCTCGGCGTCTACCCCGCCAGCCCCTTCCGCGAGGGCATGGGGTAGCCGGGCCAACGCTCACCCCCAAGCCGGCCCCACCCCCAGCCGCTCATCCCCGCGAAAGCGGGGACCCAGACTCGAGCCGGAACTCGGCCGCAAGATCATCCCACTCGGGCATCACCGCCGCCGTCGCCTTCCCTCCTCCGTCATCCTCGGGCTTGACCCGAGGATCGGCCGGGGCCACGTGAGCCGCGGCCGAGCAGGTTGCGGACGCTGGTGCAACCGCCCTGCGTCGCGAAGCCGGCACCCGATCCTCGGGTCAAGCCCGAGGATGACGGTCGGTAGGTGGTTGGACGGAGTGCCTTGCGCACGAAACGCCACCCCCTCGGTTGATGTTTCCAGTGCACCCGTCAGCGCCGCGCGCCCCCTCCACCACCGCTTCGCGGCGGTCCCCCTCCCCCGCTGCGCAGGGGAGGATGAGCCCGGTCGTCCGCCGCACCAACCGTCATCGCCGGATACGCCTCCCGTCACCACCGCGATCCTCCCCCGTTCACGGAGGAGAGGGACCACCCGAAGGGTGGTGGAGGGGGCGCTCGCCCGCCAGGAGACTGGCCATCCGGTCGCGCGCCTCCCCGTCATGGCCGCGCTTGACGTGACATGCAGGCCCGCCCCCCCACCGGGCATAACAAAAATCCCATCCCCCTCGTCCGATCCGCCCGTATCCTCGTCGCATCCCCGCTCACCGAGGGGCGCCGTCCGGAGGCGTTCGTGTGGCGGAGCGGGGTGCGGTGTCCGCCGGTCGTCTCGCACACGATCGACGGAGGCTCGTAAGCCGTCAGCCGGCGCCGTCAGGCGCGCCGGCCGCGCGAGGCTCCAAAGGCTGCGCTAAAGGCGGACAGGGGTCAGCCAGGGACAGGCCGCAAAGGGGAAACCCGGACGGACATCCCTGGTGGTCTAGAGGCGCGCCGTCCCTGAGGAGCCGCCTCGCCCCCGTCAGCCCAGACGGTGCGTTCGCCCAAACCACCGCGGCGGGTGCTTCTGAAGCGCCCATATTCGGACTACCCGGTTGGCGTTGCAGCAGCACCCGCCACCCCCTCGTCTCTCAAGAGGCGAGGAGCGCCGACAGGGCGCGACAGGGACGGGACAAGAGTAGGGTGGGCAAAGCGGCAAAGCCGCGTGCCCACGCGGGATCAACCACAATCCGGAGCGGATTCGCTCGCGGCGACGAAGGCGTTTG
>NZ_FMXQ01000016.1 GCF_900104485.1 Bauldia litoralis
AAGTCGTCGCCTCTGACCGTGACGCAGTGCTCGACGCCGTTGAACTCCCTGATCAGTCGGGTGCCGGCGATGGGTCTGACCGAAGCCCGAGCCTTCCCAGTCGAACCTCCGCGATCGATCTGTTTGGCAAGCGCTTCAAGTCGAGCCACGGTGTCCTTGGTGAGCCCGCCATGGGCGAGTTCCTGGATGCGGTAGGCGAGGCGGCTTTCGAGGAAGCGGCGATTGTAGGGCGGCGGCTCGGTCTCGAAGAGATCCCGCCACTGCTGCTTGAGATCAGGTGTCGGAGCTGTCTTCAGCGCGGCGAGGCGGGCGAGCACCGACGGGGTAGCGGGATGGTTGTCGTAGTCGATCATCGGTCGGCGGTCTCCAGTTCGTTTCTGGCATGACCGCTCCGTGTAGCGAGACAGTCCACCGAACCTTCTCCGCCATCTGAAAATAAAGAACTGGACTTCAGCGCCCGCATCCGAATGAGCCCGAGCGCAAGGATCTCACCGATCTCGGCAACACGCTCTCGACCGTCAGCTCCGTTCGGATTGCGCGGAGGAGCCAGATGCGCCGGGCGCTTAGCTCCGGTCATCGGATGATCCCGCCGCAGTCGCAGACGGCCGGAGGCGGAGCCCCCAGAAGCCCCTGGCATTTGAGTGCCGGTGCGGCTTGAAGCGAACGACGAGTGAGGATGAAAAGCTCTTCTTCGATCCGAACGGCTCTCCGTTCGTCTCCGACCAGACGCGCCAACTCGCGTAGAGATTGGCCGACGATTCCCAGTAGGCTGGATCGAGGTCGCAGCACTCCTCGACCCATCGTCCAATCGCGTCCTCCGCCTCGAAGTAGTCCTTGGTCGTCTCGCGCACGACCTCTGGCGGTTCGAGCCCCCGTGCCTGCCACGCGAGACAGCCTTCGATCGCCCAGTCGAGAATTCCATCCTTCTCAAGTAGTAGCTTCGCCTGCAGCTCGGGGTCCCGGTCCTCAGCCGGGATCGTCACCGTGAACGGTATGAGATGGAGCCGACGGCGCATGGCTTCGTCGACCGTTCTGATTATCGGCTTGTGGTTGCCCGCGACGACGAGCTTGAACTGAGGCTTAAAGTCGAAGAAGTCGCGGTTCATGAACCGGGCCGTTACCCGATCGCCGCCAGTCAGGACCTTCAGCTTGCTTTCCGCCCAGGGACGGTCCCGTTCCGTCTCTACCGCAGTGACGAAGCGAGCTCCGCGAAGCTTGGCAAGTTCGGTCGGATGCCGATCGCTCGAACTCGACATCAACATCTCGATGGGTGCGATTTCGGCGTAGTCGCCCAGGATCGCGTCAAGCGTGCCGGTGAACACCGACTTGCCGTTGGCGCCCGTGCCGTAAAGGAAGAACAACGCATGCTCGGACGTGACCCCGGTCAGGCAGTAGCCGGCAACGCGCTGCAGGTAGCCCTGGAGAACGTCATCCCCTCCGGTCACCCGATGCAGGAAGCTATGCCATATCGCGCATTCACCTCCTGGTGCGGCTGCTGTCACCTTGGTGACCTCATCGGCCGGAGTCGGCTGTGACAAGGTGCCCGTCCTGAGGTCGACCGTTCCCCCTGGGGTGTTGAGAAGCCAGGGATCGTGATCCCAGTCGTCCGGCCGGCGAGCGTGCCGAGGGTCGGACCGCGCAAGGCGCTCGACCGCCGTCACCGTGGAGGCGGAGGTCATGGACTTCTGGCCGGACTTAGCTTCTGCGGCGATTGCCCGGCACATGATCCGGATGACGTGCTGTACCTCCCGAGCCTCATCGTCACACCAGCGGTTCCCCGACCACCTCAGCCACTTCCCCCAGACGGACACATACTTCCACCCGCTGGCGTTGAGGCCCGAGAAGGATTCCGCGAGAGCGTCCTGCGATCCCTCCGGAGGTGCGGGTATCTCTCCCTCGATAAGGGTGTGATTTCGAAGATCGACCGCGACCAGCCGATCGGTCTCCGCCTTGAGGCGGTCCAGCGGCCACGGCGGTCGGACGCATGCCTCGTTATAGGACCTGATCGCTTCCCAGGCTCCATCCCAGCCGACCCGGCCAAGGCGGTGCTGCCGGGCCCAATGGCCGATCACGGTGCTCAATGCCTCGTAGCGAGTCGTGCCATCCTGACCACCCTCGCGAACCACCATCGCCATCAGCCGTTGATGGTCCGGCCGGACGGAGGGGACCTGGGCTTTTCCCGTGTCGAACGCCGGCATTCCCGAAGCCGCGTCCCACAGCCGGCCGAGGGCGTACTCGACGCCGACGTGTCCGCGGATTTCGCAAAGGCGCTCCGAGCCGTGCTTCCGATAGACGGATCCCGGAAGTCTGATCGGCTGATGTGCGGACCGGAAGGCGGTATCGGCCCCGGCCTTGTCGGCAAGGAAGCCGCGCAAGCTGCAGGCGGTCTTGAGCTCCTCGCCAAGCGCCGGTGCCTTCAGCGCCCAATGCAGATGAATTCGGTCGAAGCCTTCTTGCGTCCTGCCACCCGAGGCAACCTCCATCGACGGCGTGCCGAGATGCTCGACCAGAAGCTGGCGCTTGCCTTGTATGTCCCCCTCATCCAGATCGACGACCACGGACCTGATTGCCGTCACATCGGCTGCCTTGGCCGACCCAGGTGCCACGACCGTCCCGGGCAAGACGAAGCACGCCAGCCCCATGTCCGACGCCAGCCTGGCCTCATCCGTCAGCCGTGCTGTGAGGTCGGAGTTGATCTCATGGAAGGTCAGGCGCGGCGTCCGGTCCGGGTTACCCTTCTCCGCAAAACACCGGACGGCGATCCAGCCATCAAGGTCGCGAAAGGCGAACTCGCTGAAGGCGGCGATCATCTGCCGATCGGGCAGAATGCCGGCATCCTTGTGGGCGACCGGAATTGGGGGCGTGCTCACCGATCGATCTCCGACTGGTCTGGCTCGTCCGGGGCTGGCAACCGTTTCCGCTTGACCTCGAAGGCTTCAACGTCAGCGAGCCGGTAAAGGACACGACCTCCGACCTTCAGGTACGGCACGCCCGTTCCGAGACTCCGCCACTTCTCCAGTGTCCGGTGGCTAAGGCGCCACCGCTGCGCCAGGTCGTGTTGAGTGAGATGGGCGAGCTCAGAGTTCGGTTGCCCGGAGTTGGCTGTCATCGCTACTTCCTCTTGACTCGCGTCGCTGCGCCGGGGCGCGGCCAGACGCGTCGAATTGCGAGGAAGTCTCCGGGATCTCGTCGTCTGGGTATGTAGTCACGCCTGAAAGAGTTGTGACATCAACCACTCGGAAGTGGGCTTTTTTTGCCATTCCTGAGAGGGTTTTGTGACGTCGGCGATAAAGTTGTGACATCACCCCGTGATGCGGACGCGACTGCGGTCTCTTCGACCGAATCGAGCAGAAGATGGGGGTTCAATCGATAGCCGCTCCAGCCCTTGCTCTCGATGATTTCGTCCTTGTCGGGAGTTATCTCGAAGGCCCGCTCGAATTTCTCCTGGAGCTGTTGTCTCACTCGAGAGACCTGCTGTCGCAACGCCGCTTCCGTTATCGCCTGGGTTCGCGCAAGCTTCTCGGGCGACAGAAAGCCATAGCCGGACCTCGAGCAGCGTTCCGACATTTCCCTCAGCCGGAGGTCCGCGAGCGCAGCAAGCAAGCTGTACCCGACGCCGCCTATTTCCACCGCACCGGCGATGGTGGCGAAGCGTGCAGCATGATGGAAGGTGACCACGATGGGACGTGGCAAAACGGGTATGTTGCGCAGTGTCGCCTGCTCGGCGATTGGCGCTTCATGTTCCGTCGGATCCCTCAGTTTTTCGACGATCAATCCCGTTGGTGACCTAAGGAGCGCGAGGAGGCAGGTCCGAGGTAGCGACGAGGCGGAACCGACGGTAGCGTGTTCGCGAAGAGCGACGTTAGTGACGCGGCAGACCGCTTCGCCATGCCGCTGGTGAAGAGCGTAGAGACGGACCGCATTGGCATTCATGTCGCCGGGCAAGTGCGAGAGAACGCGAAGCGCGTTACCGTTGCGGGTGTAGAACGCTGTCTCTGTCATCTTGGCGTATCGTGCCGCCGAGAGCACGTAGGATTCCGCCAGGGCCGTGTGCATCGGATCGTCGCGTCCCCCCGTGAAGAGATCGACGCGATATCCCTCATGGGGATCATCTTTCTCCAGCCCGGCTGCGAGGATCGCAAATCGGCGATCGAGGCATTGGGTGCAGATACCGCACTGCTGTCCGGAACTGGCCGCCAACCTGACGTGGCTGCAGCTGAAGCTCCTTCCGATCAGATCGGCATGGCCGGCGTCCCTGAGGCGGCCAAGGACCTCGGTCTTGGTATCCCAGAAGAAAGGGTTGCCGACGGTGAAGTCGCCACCCGTCACAAGACCGAACAGCGCCGCGAAATCCGACAATACCTTCGGGTGTGTCGTCCTGGTGGCTCGACTGCCGAGTACGTGTCCGGCGATCGGCAGATTGACGCTGACGACGCCATTTTCGAAGAAATCGAATTGGCTCTTTCTGAAGAGCCCGGCAACGACTGCAGCAAGGCAGGCAAAGAGGAATGAGCGGGTGCGCTGTGTAAACGAGCTTGGTTCGTCCAGTCCCCTCGTGATGCGCACAGGCACGTGAAAGACAGACCCTGGTGCGGATCGACGACGAAGCTCTTCAACGAGTTCGCGTTGGCGAGCCTGGACGTGGGTTGAGGCACAATGGGAAACGAGCGCGACCTTGCGCCCGGAGCGAAGACACGACGCCGCGCCCGCCAACGAATCGAGACCGCCGGAGAAGAGGATGACGTCGTCGGGATGGAACCCCGACGGCGCATCCTCGAAGGTGAAGTCGAAGCGTTCGTCGGCGGCCCGGGGACTTCTCGCTTCAACGAAGCGAAAGCGATAGTTGTCGTCTGACAGGAAGGTCAAAGTCGAGACAAGTTTCTCGATGACCGCCTTGCCTTGCCAGAAACCGACGTCTCGGACGGGTATCTCAAAGACAAGATCGCGTCGCCACTCACGCCCCATCCCCCGCATCGCTCTCCCGCCGCGCGAAACCAGCTGGTCAGCGGCATAGACATAGGCGGCAATCTCAAGCAGGTCGACGAACCGATCCGGTATCGTCGCGACCATCTTCCTCGAGATGTGATCGATCTTCAGGTTGACGCGGTCGTCGGAGCCTTCGGGTCCGTCAACGTCGAGGTATCTTGTCCCTGGACGATTGTCGCTGCCCCCGGATCGCCCGCAACGGAATGTCGATGTCTCACGCATCGACCTCGTTCCTCAATCGCAGCTCGTCGCGCAGTTTGCCCATCGCGACGAAGACGAAGCCGCCGGCTTTCTTCTGCGTTATTCCGCCTTCGAAGTTGGCCTTTGAAAACCACTCACCAGCAAACCGGGAGACAATGCGCGACGACTCGCGACAATGAAGGTGGAGCGCCTCGACAAACTCTTCGTGCTCTCGGAGAGAAGAGAATCGCTTCGCCATCCCCACGTGAAGAGGCAGTTCACGGCTGAGGTAGTACTCCAGGTGTCGTCTGAGCACACGGCCGAAGAAGTCCTCGGCAAGGAGCCCGAACTGCTTGACCGTGGCCAGCCCGGACAGGATCTCCTGCGTCCTGTCCCGATGCTCGACATCGCTTGTTGCGCCGAAAAGGTCATCTAGAGATCGACGCGTGACCGCTTGGAGACTTTCCACGGCACTCAGCGCGACGATCTCGCCGAAATCGCTGCGGTGTCGAAGTGTCAACCGGTCCAGGTTTTCCAGGCAGGCGGCTGCAATATGGAAAAGATCGGGTGTCTCGACATTGAGCCCGAGACGGCCGAGCGCCGCTTGGAAGGAGTCCTCTCGTTTTCGCGCAGCAAGCGGGATTTGAGCGAGCAGGTAGAGCGCGCGCTGGACGGTCCGATCGTTCGCGTAAGCCTGCAGGCTAGCCGCTGCCGCGTCCGACGTTGCCGAAGCGATTGCGGCGACATCGATCCCGTGGGCGATCATGTCGATGACCGCCACCCATTGCCGTGTGGCCGGCAATTTGCCGAGGTGCTGGTGGCCCATGCCGTACCTTCCTCGCCGCGTGGCGAGGAGTATAGGCGTTTGCGGCCGTCTATTCCCCTCGACCTACAGTAAAGGTCACCAGTCCGTATACTACCGTCAAATGTCACCCGAGTCTCGCTCGGGTGACATTTGTGACGGATGTGACGGATTTGGCCGCGTGAATTCGAAAAAGGGCTACTGCGTCGTGACCAACTGGAAGCAAATCGAGAATGGCCCACTGCTCGCCGCCATCGAGCGGTATCGAAAGGCGAACGGCACAGACCCGCGAGACGACCAGCCGGGCCTCGACGGCGACGAGGGTCTGCTTGGCGTCTATCTCATCGCGTCCGGCTTCCCGCCCGACGGATATGAAGTAGGTTATGCAGGACGGGAGGAGGAATGAGGTGCTCCGTGCGACCCGGATAATGATTGTCGGAATGGCGTCGGTTCTGGTCGTTGGGATTGCTGCCCCGGCCACAGCGGAACCAAATCCAACAGAACCGGCCTATCTCTATCGCGCTGAGGTCGTGCGGATCGTCGATGGGGACACGATCGACGTCGACATCGATCTCGGCTTTTACATCTGGATCCGCAACCAGCGCATTCGTCTGTTCGATATCGACGCGCCCGAGGTAAACGGCGCGACCAAGGCCGCCGGGGTGGCCGCCTCGGAGTATCTGGAGAAGCTTCTCGATGGCAAGACCGTCATCATTCGAACCGTCAAAGGCAAGGACGGAGCGGACAGGGACGACTCCTTCGGACGTTGGCTCGGCACGATCTATCTGGACGGTCTCGACGTGAACCAGGAGATGATCCGGGCCGGTCACGCGGTACCCTATGAAGACCGGTAGTTCGCCGCCCGTGTGACGATGTGCGGATAGCGTCTTTCAACATCAATGGCATCAACGGCCGGCTCGCCAATCTGCTGGAGTGGCTCTCGGAAACGACGCCCGATGTTGTCTGCCTGCAGGAGCTGAAAGCGACGCAGGAGACCTTTCCGGAAGAGGCGATCCGGGATGCAGGGTACGATGCAATCTGGCAGGGCCAGAAGAGCTGGAATGGCGTTGCAATCTTGGCTCGAAGCGCCGAGCCTGTCGAGACCCGGCGGGCACTCCCAGGCGATCCTGAGGATCGGCAAAGCAGATACATCGAGGCCGCAGTGAACGGTGTCATCATCGGGTGCCTGTACCTCCCAAACGGCAACCCGGCACCAGGACCCAAGTTCGACTACAAGCTGCGATGACCGATGCTATCCGCACGCTGAATCCAGACGAGCGGATCTACACGTTCTGGAAGTACTTCCGGAATGCCTTTGCCCGCGACGCCGGCCTCCGTATTGACCACTTTCTGGTCAGCCCACAACTCGCGGATCGGCTCGTTGCTGCGGGGGTTGATCGCGCTGTCCGTGGTCGTGACCACGCCAGCGATCACGCGCCGGTGTGGATAGAGTTGTCGGAACCGAAGCCGCGCCGAAGGCGACGCACCGACCGACGTACTTGATCGTGTACCCGGTTGCCGGAGGCCCTCGCTTGCATGAACTCGGCGTTCGGTAGCAAGCTCGCCACGGGTAAATCCGGCGTTTATAGCCCCTAGTGGCAGTGGTACGGCTGAGATCCCGCATGGCAGCATTGACCCTGCGGAGAGTCCTTCCGGCATCCGCCGCCGTGGGCCGCCGCGGCCGAGACCCCAAGACTTGCAATCACGATACCGATGAAAAAGGCTTTCATTGTCTGTTCCTTTCGGAGGTAGCGAGAATTGCCACGCGCCGAATGTGCACCGTCTGGTTGTCAGGCACAAGCGGCGCCGTCTGGCGTTTGCTGCTGAATTAGGGATTGGACGCACCCCGCCTTAGAACACCATGCGGACGAGGCTACGCCGACCGCGCCTTGCTATCTGAGCCGATAACTTTCGCGTGCTCTCGAAATGGTTGTTTGAGATCAAGAAATCCCGTAATTCGTTTATCGCGAATTCCGTGCATAATTTGACGATGCATCTCTGGATCGCATCCGGTACGGGACTGGGAGGGCGTCATGCTTCGAGGGTTAACGGTATTTATCTGTATCGCGACGTCAGCGGCCTATGCTGAGCCAATCAGAATCGCGACCTGGAACATCGAACATCTCCGGGCTGAGGAGAATATCGGGTCAGTGCCTCGCTTGGCAGCCGACTTCGTTAGGTTGGGAATGTACGCGGACCGGCTCGGCGCGGACATCGTTGCTTTGCAGGAAGTGGACGGCCCCGAGGCCGCTGCTCGCGTTTTCCCCGAGCGCGAGTATGACTTCTTCTTCTCTGGTCGCAACAACGTCCAGCGAACAGGCTTCGCCGTCCGCAAGTCCCTCGAGGTGGTGCAGAACCCCGACATTGTCGACCTCGGTCTCGATGGCAATTTGCGTTACGGCGTAGATATCACCGTCAATGTCGACGGTACGCCGCTGAGGCTACTGGCAGTTCACCTCAAATCATTCTGTTTCCAGCACCCCCTTTCCTCCGGTGGCAGCAACAACTGCCAGCGTCTCAAGCAACAGATCCCTGTCCTTGAAGATTGGATAGACGCTCGCGCCATCGAGGGCGTGCCATTCGCCGTGCTGGGCGATTTCAATCGCCGTTTCGAGATCGACGAAAATCTGCCGTCGGAGGACAGCTTCTGGCAGGACATCGACGACGGGAAGCCAAAAGGACTGGACCTTTCACGCGTCACAGCCGGCAGGACTTCCGAGTGCTGGGGCGGAAGACACCCCGACTTCATCGACCACATCGTCCTGGATCAGATCGCGGTTGGCTGGGTGTCTTCGGGTAGTTTCGAACAACTCGTCTACGATGAAGCCGACGAGCAGTTCGACAGCGTACTGAGCGACCACTGCCCGATCTCGGTCGTCCTCGACATCCCTCCACGTCAAGTAGAGGCGATGCGAAACTTTGTGATGAACGACGCCGGCACGGCTGCCATTCTGTCCAGGATCGACGCTCTGGGTGTCCGCGCCGCTGAGCTTGAAGGGGCGGACCCCGCTCTCGAGGAGATTCGAGAACGCCTGGAAACCATTGAAAGGCGGCTGTCTATTTTGGAAGGGCAGTAGCAGCGCATTCTCGCAGTGCGGGCGCGGCCGGAACACGTGGAGCACGATCGGAACGCGGCCATCAGATGGCGCCAGTGGACCCCGCTGCGGCCTACGCATCTGCAACCATCACCCCTAACCCGACGTCCGGCAGCCTGTCCTTTATAGTCCGTCTGGAACGGCTCTCCCCCTGAGGCTCGTAGACGTCAGCTCGGCGATCATGAGCCGCGTCTCGGTGGCCTCAGGGTATAGCCGGCCGTGCTTGATGCCGACCGGGACACCGCCACCGGCGCCGTGCATCCGGCGGGTATCCTAGACCTGGTGAATGGGCAATCGGCTTGCATGGGGGTTGATCCCCTGATTTCGGTGATACCCCACACCGGTTGTTCGACGCTGACAACGATCGCTTGGCCACCAGACGTAGACGTGCTCGACCGTAGTCTTTTGCGCCCCTTGCCACGCACCCGTCGGGATCGATTTGTCGGAGCCGAAGCCGCCACGGTAGCGACGCTCCCGTCGAGGTGCCTTGATCGTCGGCGACGGCGGCAATCGTCACCATGTCGTAGGCATCATTGTCGAGAGCGTTTGGGTCGGCGCCGGCGCCAGCGAGTGCCGTGACCACGTCTTCGTGCGAGGCGAACGCAGCAACATGCAGCGGCGTCCTTCCGTTTCCATCTCGCCCTTCCAAATCAGCCCCTTCGGAGATCAGGTCCAGAACCGCTTTTAGGTTGCCGTCGTGCGCAGCGCGATGAAGAGCGTCGAATGCAGCAATCTGTTGCTCCGAGGGCGCCGTTTGTGCGGCTGCCGGCGGCAACCCGAGGACGACCCCGACGAGAACCAAGAAGACCTTCATAGGATCACCCCCATGCAAGAGACCTATTTCGTTCGCGATAGCGCGTCGATACTGCACAGGACTCGAGATTCAATCCGAAGCAGTTCTCATTTTCACGACGCCATTCAGGTCCATAGCGCAATTGATCGTCACGAGTTGCTCTGCGAGCGTTCGCACAGTCGTCGCCTGCGCCGCCGCGTGACCCAGAATGTCCAAATCGAGTTCCGTTTCGAGTGCCAGGATAACGCGAAGACTCGAAAGGGAATCGCCGCCGAGCATAAAGAAGTCGTCGTCGATGCCGATCGGGCTGACGTTGAGCTCGCGCTCCCACAGCCGCACCAGATAATGCTCCAGTTCGCTGCGTGGCAGCGCCCTTCCGCGCTGGTCGTTTTCCACCGACTGCTCGGCGAGCGACGACAGCGCGAGTCGGTCGACCTTTCCGACTGGGTTTCGCGGCAGCCGGTCGAGAAACAGGATGCGATGTGGCCCCTTGAATGCCGCTAGTCGTGTCGCCAAGAACGCTCGCGTCTCCGCTGCGCTCAATGTCCCCCCCTCGCGCAGGACGACAGCCGCCGCAACGTCCTCGCCAAGAGTCGGATGCTTGACAGCAAACGACGCAGCTTCCGAAATTTCAGGAAGCGCGAGCAGGGCGTCGTCCACTTCCTGTGGGTTTACTTTCTCGCCACCGCGGTTGATGAGTTGCTTTGTGCGGCCCGTAACGAACAAATCTCCCTCAGCGTCGAGAAAGCCCTTGTCGCCGGTGTAGAACCAACCATCCCGAAACTGCGCGGCGTTCGCTTCATCATCATTCTCATAGCCCGTGAAAACGTTGCTGCCGGCGATCGCAATGTCGCCTTCCGCGCAAACACCGCAGTTGGCGCCTTTCGCATCGACAATCCTGATGGAAGTACCGCAGGAACGACCAGTAGACCCTGGCTTGCGGCGGTCCGGTGAAAGGCCCGTCGAGGTGATCAGCGGGCTCGCTTCGGTCATTCCGTAGGTCTGAATCACCGGGACCCCGAATTGCCGCTCGAGGTCGGCCATCAGCCGTGGAGGCAAAGCGGCCGCAACCGACCTGATGAGGCGTAGGCTGACTGGTCCAGGGGGCAAGCCGCGGCGCTCTACTTGCCCGGCCAACTCGTTCAGTGTGGTAGGAACCCCCTGAAACCAGGTTGGTCTCATGGTCTGGAGCAAGCTGAAGAACTGTGATGCGTCGAAGCCGGCCGTGCTGATTATCGTTCCGCCCGCAGCCAAGGGCGCGAGGAGCAGATCGACCACTCCGCCGATATGGTACTGCTCCCACATGGATAGACAGCGGTCATCGGCTGAGAGCTCGATTGACTTGCACACCTCCAGCGCCGAGCAGCAAACATTGCGATGGGTCAGGGGTACAGCCTTGGACCGGCCGGTCGATCCGGAGGTCAACAGCACCAGAGCCAGGTCGTTCGGCCCCGGAGCGGTCGCCATCGCTCCAGTATCAGTTCGGCCGACAAGACCCTCGGCGCCTTGCGCCAGATACGCGACTGGCAGCCCAAGCTTTTCAGCGATGACTGCTGCGGGGCCGACGCCTTCCTTGAGGGTGAGTACGAGATCGACCGCTGTCTCGGCAAAATACCGTTCAAATTCTGCGGCAGTGTAGGCTGGGTTGAATGGCACTGCGGTGCCAGCGTGGCAAACGGCCAGTGATGCCACGGCCATTTCTTGCCCATTGGGGAGAACAATCGCAATTCGCGGCCGGCGAGGAACCGTCAACGTCGCGGCATGGAGATCAATTGCCAAACGAAGGACGCGGTCCAGTAGGCGCGTGTAAGACATCGTTTCGCCTTCGGCGGTCACCAAGGCCACCGAGTCACCTCGCAGGGCGGCACTGTCGCGGAGTAGGCTCGCCACGTCCTCGAAGGGCACTGTCGCTTCGGCCATGGTCTCTTGCACTGTCAGTTACCCCTCAGTGCGCGCGCTTCCTCTTCGCGATCGCGTTCCAAATGTCGTCTGACCCGCTCCCGCTCGCCCGAACTGAGCCGCTGGCCAGAGGCAATTCGCGCCATGATATCGACGTCGTAGTAGCGAACGGCATTGCAGAGAACGAAGACCTCGTCCATCAAGTCAATTGTCCCGGCCGGGGACGTGATGTCGCAAACGTTGTCCGACCCAATGCGGACATGAATTCCGGCCGCCAGCATCTCGAGGACGCGGGCGATCGAGTTATGGGTTGGCGCCATTAGCCGGCTCAGTTGCCGCATGCTGAGTGCCGCCGAAGGGCAGCAGATCACCCCGATGTTGAGCGCGGCCAATTCGTCGACGACACGTGAGAAGCGTTCCGTGCCGTAGGCCGACGGCGAAATGACATGAACCAGCCAAATCCGCGGCTCATCTGCGAGGGGAACGTCCAGTGCCATTTCCCGCACCAGTCGAATAATACGCTCGGTTCCGTCCTCGTCCGCCCGGTTCTGCTGATCGACATGGATGTGAATTTGGCGATCCAGCTCCGCGGAAAGCGTCAGAAGCCGGCGACAATGATCATCGAAGCCAATATGGTCGGGATAGGTCAGGCGATCATCGCGTTCGGGGAGGCACCCGATGAAATCCGCTCTTTCTGCCGCTTCCAGAAAAAGCTCCCAGCGTTGTGGCTCGTCATCCCGGAATCCGAGCGGTGAATAGGCTCCGACTCGAAAATCGATCTGGCTGGCATGCCGGTCGCGGATGGTTAGAAGCCGGTCCAATGCGCTGGTTCCCACGCGATCCGCCGTCACGTCGACAACAGTATCGGCGCGTGTGGTTCCGATAGCGGCCATCGCCTCGACGTAGCGCTCAACCCGCGCTTCAAGCAAGTCCGGCTCATAGCATTCGCTGGCGTGGACGAGGGGTATCAGCGCATGCTTCTGGGAAAGGGAAAGATGAGAGGCATCTCTGCGGTTCTCGTCGAGCATGCGCAGCGTGGCACCAAGCGTGGCAACGCGATCGAGGTGCAGATGCGCATTGAACATTCCGCCAAGAGCAGCTGTGCACTCGATCAAATCACTGAAATACGGGGTCGTGAATCTCCTCAGCATCCGCCCGCAATATCGTCATGACGCCAGTCATTCGTCCTCATCACGAGTTCGTCTGACTATGTGGTGCCGCGAAGAGCTTGGCAAGGTGGAGCGCGGCGGCGTTTGTTGCAGATCGACCCGGAGGTGGGGGCGTTCACATTGGGTTGAGCTGCGCTTAGTTTCAGGGTGCGAACGCGGGGTGACCTAGGCCAAGACCGGAACCGGACGCGCTGGTTACGCCGCAACGACGCGACTCTGGTTGATCGAGCACGACCTAAGACATGATCGACGAAAAGATCGAATACTTTGCGGTGAAAACATCGGCTGGCCAGGCCGACATCGCAATCCGGATATGGCCTCGTCGGGAGTCGAAAGGCAGAGTCGTTTGCTTTCACGAGGCAGCTTGCTCCGGCGCTGAATTCGCGTTTCTGGCGGAGTCCCTGAATGCTGCCGGATTCGAGGTTGTGGCTCCGGATTTGATTGGGCATGGTCGGAGCACATATTTTGGCGACCCGAACGCCTATCAGTGGATCGATTTCGTCAATTGCACGGCGCGGATCATTCAGCGCTACGCCGACAAGTCCACGCATCTTGTCGGCGCGTCGTTCGGCGGAATGCTCCTGTTCGTCTACATGCTGGCATCGCGAATTGAGCCGAGGTCGGCAACATTTGTCGATATCCCACTCTATTCGACGGCTTCCGACAGCAGCGTTTCGCTGATGATGAGCCTCATAAGGTCGGATTTCAGCAGCCTTGCCGAGGCAAACGCGCACTTCGAAAGATGCCGTCATCCACTGCACTCGGACGCCTTGCATCTTGAGACCTACCTTACCGAAAACCGGTTTCAGCTCGCGGAAGGAAAAGTCAGAATTCGCGCTGATCGATATGTGATGGACCTCTATGACGCACGACTGCGGAAGGGCCGAGGTCAGGCGGCCGGCTTCAACTATCTGGAGGCAATTGGTGCGCTAAGATCAAACTGCCTGTTTGTCTATGGTGCTGATAGCCCGAACCGGAACACCGGCGTCTTTCGAAAACTTTCGCGGCAGTACCCAAATCTTACCTTCGAAACGATCGAAGGGACGCATCCGCCGCCGTTGATGTCATTCGAGCAGGTCCGGCCCATCCTCGACCACATTAGGCGGTATACGCCTGGATGAACATCCTCTGGTGTCGGGGGGGCGGCCGAAGTCCGCCGCAGACGTTATCTACTGCTGCCAGCCCGATCTGCATTTCGGTGCCAAAATGACCTCACGCTATCTGTACCTCGGTCGCCGCGTCACATGAGACGATGTGTCGGTGGCCAGCCCATGTGCCCCCAGTGTGCCCGGATAGAAGTCGAAACGACGGCCCGGAGCGACGGGCGTCCTGGCATCCCAGCGCCGGCTTGCGGCGATCTAGGAACAGCAGGAACAGGACCGGGGAATTCGTAGGGGGCCGTATGGCCGCTCATCACCACAAAGCGGACTCCGACGGATCGAAAAACCAGCCGTCTACACGAGAGATTTCACCGATCGCGACGCTGGGTGGCCCAGAGCCCACGCCGATCCGCGCCCACGGACAATCGCGCGTGTAAGCGGGCGGTTTCGAGCAAGGACGACCAATTCTCCGCGCGGCGACACCAAGTCCTCAGAAGCCTCCCGGCTTGACGTCATCTCACGCCGCTGATGGCGTCTCATTCATCCCAGCGATCACTCAGAACGGCCGCTGACCCACCGAATACCCGAGACTATTGCCCGCGCCCTTTGTGGCCGTTGGCGGTTGAGGCTGGGGAAGGCAAGTGGGCGTCACGTGCTGGTCGGCCGCCGCCAGACAACCCTCCAACACGAACGGTCGGCGTGCTCAGAATGGCTCCAAGGACACTGCCCGCCCGTCGCTGCCGCTGGAGTCGAAGGGTTGTCCGCCAAATCCTGCCCAAGCCTGAGTAGGACCTTTCTATTCTGCGACATGCCGAACGACGCATTACGTCCGCAGTATCTTGGAGATAAATTGCTAAACTAAGTCATAGTGTTAGCTACGTACAAACGGCAAACGGTGGTATGCGGTTTGTACAGAAGCAACGTGAGTTTGCCGCTATGCAACATGCCGTCGCCTACTACCGCGTATCCACCGCCAGGCAGGGTCGCTCAGGCCTCGGCATCGAGGCGCAGCGGACCGCCGTTGCGCGCTTCGCCGAGGCAGAGGGCTACACTCTCGTCGCCGAGTTCACCGAGATCGAAACCGGCAAAGGGGCGGACGCCCTGGACCGGCGACCACAGCTGGCAGCCGCCCTCGCAGTCAGCAAAGCGGCCAAGTGTCCGGTCATCGTCGCGAAGCTTGATCGTCTCTCCCGTGACGTCGCCTTCATTGCCGGACTCATGGCGCAGCGCGTTCCATTCATCGTCGCCGAACTTGGTGCGGATGCAGATCCGTTCATGCTGCATCTCTACGCAGCCCTTGCCGAGAAGGAGCGGCGGTTGATCTCCGAAAGGACCCGATCGGCGCTCGCTGCGCGGAAATCTCAAGGCGCCCTGCTTGGAAACCGGAGCAATGCTGCGGAAGCGGCAGCGCTTGGGCGAAAGGTTCAAACGGCCGAAGCTGAAGCCTTCGCGGCAAACGTCTTGCCCGTCATAGCATCGCTGCGCGCCTCCGGCGTTCGCGACCTGCGCGGGCTTGCGGCTGCACTGAACAATCGCGGCGTCCGGACTGCGCGTGGCGGGCGTTGGCATGTCTCGAACGTCAAGAACCTCGTCGATCGACTACCGGCGTGAGCGCCTTTTCTAGGCGGGAAGAACGCGTCACACCCTGGGACGGCGAGGTCGCAGGACGTGACTCGCGATTCATCTCGAGGATATTGACACGGTGGGTCAGCCTATTGAGCCACGCGAAGTGCTCGGATCCGAAAATCTCGGTCCTTTCGTCGAATGGCAAGCTACTGGTAATCAGCGCCGGAAGATCGTCTCGAATAGCAATTCAGCGAGGGTCTTTGGAGAGCATGACCTGCCACTGAAGTTTCATCCAGCGGCGATTAGAGCCTCGGCCGGTTTTGCGCCGGTTGGCGCGGTGAGCTTTTCGGCATATGCCACGGGCGTTTGATAGCCAAGCGCGGAGTGCGGTCTTGCCGTGTTGTAGTCCGCGACCCAGGCGCCGATGAGCTGGCGAGTGTGACCGAGGTCGAGGAACAGGCTCTCGTTGAGTAGTTCGTCGCGCATCCTTCCGTTGAAGGATTCGACGAAGCCGTTCTGCATCGGCTTGCCGGGCGCGATGTAGTGCCACTCGACCTGATGATCGATCGCCCAGCCGAGGATCGCGTTCGAGGTGAACTCGGTACCGTGGTCGGAGACGATCATTCCTGGCTTGCCGCGGGTCTGGATCAACATCGTCAGTTCGCGGGCCACCCGTTTGCCTGAGATCGAGGTGTCCGGAATCGCTGCCAGGCATTCGCGCGTCACGTCGTCGACGACGTTCAGGATGCGGAAGCGCCGGCCGAGAGCGAATTGGTCGTGGACAAAGTCGAGCGACCAGCGTGCGTTGACCCTGGCCTCGACCAGGATCGGGACGCGGGTTCCGACGGCCCGCCGTCGGGCTCTGCGCTTGCGGACGGTCAGTCCTTCCTCCCGATAAAGCCGGTAGATGCGATTGATCCCGGAGGTCTCGCCCTCTCGCCGCAGCAGGATGAACAGCCGCCGGTAGCCGAACCGACGGCGCTGATTGGCAAGCTCGCGCAGACGGGCGCGCAGTTCGGTCTCGGGCGGGCGCCGTGAGCGGTAGCGGATCATCGTGCGATCGGCGGCTATCAAGCTACAGGCCCGGCGCTCGCTCATCTCCAACGCACCGCAGAGATGAGCGACAGCTTCGCGCTTCGCGGCGGGCCCTACCATTTTTTTGCCAGAAGCGCCTTCAGCGCCGCCTGGTCGAGCATCGATTCCGCCAGCAGCTTCTTCAGCTTCCGGTTCTCGTCCTCCAGCGCCTTCAGTCGCCGGGCTTCCGACACGTCGAGGCCACCGTACTTGGCCTTCCAGTTGTACAGCGTCGCTTCCGAGACCCCGTGCTTGCGAGCCAGATCGGCCGTCTTCGCACCCGCATCATGCTCCCGCAAAACCGCAATGATCTGCTCGTCCGTAAACCTGATCCGCTTCATCAATCCGTCCCTCCTGAAGGGCCGGACTCTAAATCTACCTGGTGGAAAAACTCAGGGGCAGGTCAAGCAGCACGAAGACGAGTTTATCTCTCAGCCTTTTCAGCCAATCAATTAATCAATTCCCTGATAGTCGAAAAAGGCTTCGCTGTTTCTGCGCATTCGATACCCTGACTACTCGTGTAGGGAATTCGACTATAGGCCTCTGGAAATTCGACGCGATTCCGTGGCTTTTCAACCGGAATCTGCCCAGACAGCCGAATTATTACCCTGTTGTTTCCCTGTGTTGTTCTCATCAGAAGCAATCCCGAATGACCGCCGGCCCTTGGCCGGCGGTTTCGATTCCAGGTGTGCTGTTCGACGATCGAGGACCGTGGTAGCAGACGTCTCGACAGTTCGCGCCGCGGCTCGGTGCCGGCTGACATCGGCAGTCGTCGGTCCGCCCCCAGCACCGCCCATTAATTATTTGGCCAACCACGCGACCCGGTTTGTCTGTACCGGTACGGAGGCCCATCCACCGACCTCAGGGTGCTAGCCTTTGTTGAAGTGCCTCATGGGCATGATGCCGTCCCCGTCTTGCTTCGGCGAAATGACCCGGTTCTTTCCCGATCGTTTCGGAATCTCTGTTCGTCGGTATATACTCGACCCATTCTTCAAAACTCGAGGTTCGAGGCATGGGCATCACGAAGCTATTTGCCGTGGCCGTTGGTATTGCCGGTTTAAGCGGTACGGTAATTGCGCAAGAGGCAGTTGAGTTCGTGGGAACCATTTCCCCTGAAACGGAATGTGTCATCGAGGAATTTTCACACAACGAAAAGATACAAAACGATTCAAGGGTAACCGCTTATCTGGCGATTCTGGAGGGATGTGATGTCGAACAGCGGCTCTCACATTTGATCGCCGCATATGCCGACACAGCAGCCAAGGAGACACTGCAGGTGGCTGCGCCTATTCAGAAGCGCTGTGCCATCGATCCACCTGCCTACGATAGTTTGCTGAACGCCCACCGAAATGGGGCAAAGATGGGCGGAGCGCTTGCGATGTGGCGTCTGTTCCCGGATCAAGATCGCAACGTCATGTGCGAGCGAGTAATCATCAATATCGCACTGGAAGAGTAATCACTGGGTCGCGCGGACCGTGCGCACCCCAATCTTCCCGGCTCGTTGAGCGAACGGCAATTTGTGAGAGAGCGGTTCCGAAACCGGGACATTGCAATTGACGTGTCGTTCTCGAGATTCGTCGCTGGTCGTCTTCTAGCCGATGCCACCCCTCCTCGGTTTCAGTAGGCTGTTCGGATAATCAGCTTCACGACCGATCTATTCTCCCACAAAGCGATGACATTCCCAGCACGCTTCTTGACCCCGTTCAAAGAATAGACCGCCACGCCAGCAGCCGATCGAGCATTGAATGCTTGCGCCGGACAAATACGGCTGTCTAGATTAACATGAGGGTGTGCGGCGGGTACCGAGGAGCGGCGAACAGATGCGCCGAGAATATCGGTGATACGCAAGTCCGAGCAAAGACGAGGTCTGTACGCTGGCCGAATCGCGATAGCAATCGTTATCGCGATTTTGAGCTCTTCAACTGCGGTTCACTCCCAGTTATCCGGAAGGACCGATGGACTATGGGAAGAGGGTTATCAGCGTGCGACGGCTGTAAACCCCGACTCTTATCTAGTCACGCTCCGCATCATTCGGGAGGGGTACAAGGAGTCTTTGCACGATGACAGGACAGTCGGTCGGTTTCTGAAGACCGTGGAGACCTGGCGTCACGGGGCGACGACGATTTCGGT
Source organism: Bauldia litoralis (assembly GCF_900104485.1). Lineage (GTDB taxonomy): Bacteria > Pseudomonadota > Alphaproteobacteria > Rhizobiales > Kaistiaceae > Bauldia > Bauldia litoralis. The sequence continues at coordinate 18,795 of NZ_FMXQ01000016.1, forward strand.
CCGCCTCACGCCGATTTCGTTCCAAGAGATGTTCCTCAATGACTCTATGCTTGTCGCGTTGGCTACATGGCAAGGCCAGATCGATGCTTGGCGCGAAGAAGCGTCCCGGATGGATGAGGGCAGCCGGCTTCGCGAGCGACTGGTGGCTGCTCTTGATTCCACCGAAGACGTTTCCGAGGAGGCCGAGAGCATTTTCCGAGTGCTCAAGGGCCTCGGAATTTACTCGTTCACGGAAAGCCGCGATGAGGGATCTGGTCTCCCTGTCTCCGGCGCACCGCTCGTCTATTTCGAGGGTGCCGAGGCACGGCGGGAGAGTACATATTCCGATCCCGACACGCCTGAAACGACGAAAACCAGTTCAGCGGCCATTGAACCTTGGACTGTCCGCGAGCCTGTTCAGGGCCTGCCGAGCGGCGGCTACGGGTCCGTCCTACTTGTCTGGCGGTTCGCCCCGGAGGACATGCAACGGCTAAAGGTCCTCGGCGACCGGATTGAGAACCTTCGGACCGCGCTGACGCTTGACGCGGATGGACTGACGCTCAGTCCAACCGAGACTCTCATGCTGTCGGGAATGGCCAACCAGTTTCATCCGCAGTTCCGCGACCCGCTAATCGCCGGTCTGTCTGAGGTCGTCCGTTACGCTTGGGCCCTGGGCACTGAAATTGCGCCCGCCGGTATCTGGGCGAAAAGCGAAGACCGGCTCGACCCAGCTTACGCGTATTTCGAGAGCCCCGCGGGAATCGAAGATGGGGTGGCCATTGGCGATTGGACCATGCCGTTTCTCGACCGTGAAGCGGATCTGAGCCTGCCGGCGCTGCCGACCGACACGCTGGTGGTTCTTGCCATGCCAGAACACGGATATCCCGGCGAAATGCCCGGCGAAGTGATCGGCGACTTCGACTCGTTTGGCACGATACACGAATATCGAGAGTTCGGCGGGGCACCGCAATATGTCGCGACAGTCGGTGACGACGCTCGGACTCGCCACCGCTATGCCGAGTACGGTTGGATGGGCTCAGACCAATCCTTCGTACATGCCGCAAGGTCTGGTGAACGCTTTGAGGGAAGTGTGAAATTCGAGCACCTGTCCAATATCGAAAGCTTCAAGAATGACGGCGAGACCAGATTTTTCGACGAGAACAGTGAGACTATCAACGTACTATGGACGATCGTGCACGACGGCGAGATCTGGCAGCCGCCCGACGTGGAGATCGACCCGCGGCTGGTGACGCTGAGCGACGGCAAATTTGTCCCGCTGGAACACCCGTTGAACTTCGGAGAAGCCTTTGCCGTCGAAGGGCGGCTAATAAAGCCCGCCGCGCGCTCGGTCTATCGGCTCCTGTTTGATGACGGTGCGGATCAGCCCGTCAATATCTTCCTTTATCCCACCGACGAGGACCCAAGGCTCGTCAGAAGCGATCTACTCTACCTGATGTGGGATGTTACCGCGACCGGCGGTGGAGTCGAGCCAGTGTCAGCGGAGGTTCCACAATGACCTCTGGACCCGATCTAGTCCGCTCTGCCCGCCCCGTCCTTGCGGCGGTCGCTTTCGCGATCGTGGCCGCGATCGCGCCACATGCACACGGCCAGCAGCCGGCCAAGCCCGCCGTTAAACCGCCACCGGAGCTTACCTGGAAATTCCTGCAGGGCCGTTGGAAGGTCTCATACTGGGATGCCGCCCTCAGCTCCATTTCGGGCGAGGCGAGGATTTCTGATCGCACCATCACGCTAAGCTTGCGCGATCATGTGAATGGCGAAGTCCGCGAACTCCTGCCGGAACGCAGCACCATAGAGAACAATGAGTTGGTGCTTGTGCTCGGTCCCGGCTCACCGCGGAGCGAGCGCCAGACCGGGCTCGGCTATCCCGAGGTCGCGATCACCGTCAATTCGAGCGCCCTTCGCCAGTTCCGCATCACCGGCGGCACCCATGAGCTCGTCCAGCCGATGGCGCCAATGCCACAAACTGATGTCGACCGAGTCGAGATCCGGTTGAAACCCGCCACCCAGAGCACCCTGGTCGGAAAATGGCGCTACCGGGTTCACCCCTTCATCGAGCGGGCTAAGGACGGGTATGGCCGCGCCGGAAATCTAAGGCAGGCCGAAGACGACATTTGGTGGGAGGTCGGTAGCGAGGCATGGACTCGACCAAAGCCTAAGGTCTTTGCGGCCGTGCCGCTTGAGCCGCAGCTCGCCATCCGGCTGTTCACCGACGGTACTAGCCAGTCCGCATTCGGCTATCCCTTCGGCGTCAGATCGTCGGACGGAGTGCGCACGCGGACTCTGTTCGTGCTAGGCGAAGACCTGCCGCGCGACTGGTCGGAACGTGCCGAAACGATCTCCGGTTCCGCGGGCGTCACCTACGCGGAGATTGCCCGGCTTTCCGACTTCCAGGCGAGCGAACGCCGCCGACTGGATTTCCCTTCCGACGTCGCCGCCCACGATCGGGACCTGGACCCTTTCACTCGCGGGCGCAAACTTATCAAAGCGCGGTTGAAGCCTGAAAAGAGCGCAGATGTTGACGAGCGCGACGCCGTAATCCTGCGGGCAACGTTCACCGACAAGACCGTTCCCGGCTGGCAAGCCTTCAGTTATGGCGGCTCGCGCAGCGCTTGGCTGCTGCAGTTCGGCGACAACACCGCGAAGCTCAGGATCGTCCGTAAGATCGGCCTTCTGGACCATGAGCACGAAGCGACCGGCATCGTGTTTCCCGGCGAACTGGTGCGGGTGGAGATCGAAACGCGACGAAAATTGCCGGTCAAGTCGATCCCAGTCATTGTCGGAACCGCCGGCCAAGGCAGACCGATCGATCCAAAGTCAAAATCACAGGGCCTACTAAGCGGTGATGGCAATGGGATACCCGCCATCCGCAGCAGCGAGAATCCCCGCATCTTCCGCACCGAATTCATTCAACTCGACCCACGCCTGCCGGCCGGAAATGCCATTCACGCCTCCAAAGACCGCCCCCACCACACCCTGCCTGGTGCGACTGGCGTCCGCGTGTTCGCAACCATCGGCGAGCCCGGCATCATATCGCTTCCGCCGCCGATAACCATGGCGACCGTCTACCGCTCTCCGGGCGCGCAGGCGGTAGAGGGCGACTGGCGAAAATGGCTGTCCGTTGCAGCCCGCTGCGCCGACATCACGATTTCGACCAGGCGCGACGCCGAGCAGGCCACTGCCACGGAGATTTCGACCTTTCTCGTGAACTCCGGCCGCTACCGCATCGCCTTCCCGGGATGGATCGACAACAAAGTGACGGTCGGTCAGCACGCCGGCATGCTCCTGATGCGCGACACGTTCGTGCAGCAGCTCGCGCAGGTCCGCACGGCTTATGCCCGCCTGGTCACCGACGAGCAGATCCTCGCCTTTCGTCGCGCCATCGAGCCTGTCATCCGCCAAGGGCGGTCGCCGCTGACCCGGATCGAGACGAAGGGGATCGATGGTCGGCCGACGACGTTCGACTGGACCTTCGAGAAGGCCATCACAGGCGATGTGCACGACCGCGAGATGGCCGAGGTCGAACGCTGGGCGATCGCTGCCACGCGCGAGGTAATCGAGAAGCACCTGCGTCTGATCGAGCAGGCGACGAACCGGGCGAAGGCAATTGGCGAGTGCGAGGTGCCGGAACTCCTGCAGCTGACCGGCTACGAATTCGCCGCAATCGCGAGACTGGCGCAGACGAAGCTGATGCGCAACGCGCCCGCGCCCCTCTACTGGGTTCCAGATGCCCACGCCCGCGCCAATGTGGAAACTGTGGCGACCGTGGCCGAGCGTGTTGCGATCGCGGAGAGGCTTGCCGCCCAGGCGCGCCATGAGGCGACCCTTGCGGTCGGCCTGGCAACTATTCCCGTCGCCGTCGGTGGCGCCCTGACCGGCAGCTTCGGAACGGTCTTGGCGTCGTTTGCCTGGGACGTGATCGATGTCGGCGCGGCCGTTCACACGGAAGTGACCGCCAAGCTCAATGCGGACGAGGCCTACCGGTTTGCACGGGGCGCCGCCGACTTGACCGGCATGTACCACCTGCGTCGGGCGGAGCGAAGGCAGCGGCCCTGGGGTGCGGTCATCGGCAAGCTGTTTCCGCGGGCCGTTCTCTTCGCCTATGGCCGACTAATCGACGTACCGGTTCTCTACGAGAAGTTTGTCGTCGGGCTCCGGACGCTGCAGATCGCCCGCGGGCGCGCACTCATGATGCAGGCGAATGGCGTTGCTGGCGCCGCCGAGCAGGCGCCGGCGCGCATCGCTTCGGCGACGGAAGAGGTGGACAACGCCCTTACCGCCGCTCGCGCCGCCGAGGCATCCGGCGGGCGGATCAATCCGGTGGCGGAGCTGGGCGAGCCACCACCCGGTGCCGGCGTCGATCCAGAGATCGAAAACGCTATCAGCAAGGCCAAGCCACCCGAGGTCGAGTTGAAGCCAGTGGGAGGAAACCTGGAGGACGCGTTGGAGGATGTCGTCCGCTATCTCGACGACATCGACGCCTCAGACTTCGCCTCACAGATCGACGAGGCGTTTCTTCAGGAACTGGAGGCGGCCAGCCGCACGCTTGGACAAGGGGCTGATGCTCCAGCTTGGGGCGCCGCAGTGTCGGAAGACTCCTTCGCACTCATCAGGCGGTTGGCAAGTCTCGGCCGTGCCGACGTGGTCGAACTGATGGACGCTGCCTCCGACCGGATTGCCGCCCAGATCGACGCCGCCCATCTGCTAAGGCGCCAGCTCGCGCGCCAGGTCCTAATCAGCGAACCGAACATCAACGCCGAACGGTTTGAGGATATCGTTGACGAACTGTTCAGACGACGACCCCAAGCTCGCAACTCGGATTATTTGGAGCAGAGCAATCCGGTGCGGACGGACATTACCGACGATCTTGAGGGAATCGGGTGGCGGTTCGAGTTGAACGAGTCAGGCAATTCCGCAGTATATAAGATCCGAGACCCCGACGGGAAATGGGGCAGCGTACTTCGGGCCTATGACCCCGGCACGTATACTCTAACGTTAAAGGCGGCGTTCCGCGAACTCCGTCCCACGCCGAAAGGCGGCACACCGGGCCCGGTGAGGGGCATGATCGAAGGAGTGCTGCCGCATCCACTGCCGTCGGGAGGCGTTCCGACGATACAATTCACGACAATGCGGCTGATGACTCATCTGGGCGTTCGGTACGCCTCGGCGGGCGCGGGAGCGATCCGATCCTGCGTCATGGAGCACATTCAGAACCTCCGCACTATCGCAAGATTGGAATACCTGAGACGCCTGTTTCACCCAAACATTTCGGATCTTAGGGATATCCCGGAAAGCGCCATGTCCGACATGCTGATGATGACACATTCGGTCCGCTACGCTCAATCCGATCTGGCCGCCGCCGGATACCGGGTGAAGAGCGCTCGGCTCGAGTTCGACAGTTGGTACGGGCGTAGTCCACTTAGTGTGTTCGAGGAAAATTTTTTTTCCGGCTTTGAGACGGCAGAAGAGTTCATCAAGCGTCTCGGGATGAATCCCGACGATTTAGCCGGTCAATCGTTCATCATCAGGCTCGATGTCGAACCCATCCCCTGATCCCGCCGCCTGGCTTCTGGCACCCGATTCGCTGCCGCGTGCAGGCCAGCGAATGCTCGACGTCGCCGGGCACTACCGCTACCGCGAAATGGCCCAGGCGTTGACGAGGTCCGGGCTGGAAACGGTCCTGTCGACGCAATGGCCGGATGAGCCCGGTCCCGGCCTCTTGATATTCCATACGCTAAGCATGGAAGCCCACCCGCTGCAGATGATCCGGGACCGGTACGGGCCCGGTGCGGTTAAACGCGCCATCCCGTTGTGCACCGGCCTGACGGGGGCGTTCAACAGCGTCGCCGAAGACGAGGCCTTGGCCGCGGTTCCGGAAGACACCTACTACGCGTGGCTCGGCGGGGGCCGTCCGCCTCCGGTCGGCGGACTCGTAGTCAAGACCGGGCTTGCGCAGCGGGCGGGTCTGAGTGTCGCCAGGGACCTCGGTGCGGCCGTCGCCGTCGCCGCCGACGCGCCGCTACCACAGCAGCTGGCGCGCGCGTTGAACGCCTCTCTGGCAGACGATTGGCGGAAGCCGGAGCCCTCCGGGTGAAAGGGGCGGAGGCAACTGCCTCTTTGTGAGGCCGGGAGGCGCGCGGGCTTCATGGCCCGGGCAGGGCGAGCCTCATGCTTTAGAAAGTCGATGCCGGCTTTCACGGACGCGTCATATCGAGTGTAAGAATCTTCTCGTCCCCGGGGGCAATCTCGATCGCAAACCTTCCGGTGACGTCTTTCTGGTCGGCGAGCAGCGCGGTCAATTCATAACGTCCGGCCGGCAGCACGGTTGTGTAGCCGGACTTGACCCGCCAGAAATCTGCGATCTTCTCCTGATTGCCGTCAGCGTCGTTTTCCGCTTTCAGCACCGTCAACCCAACCTCGTCGGATATCGGTTGGCCGTTGACGGTCAGATCGAAACGGACCCGGCCAGACGCGAAATCAAATTGGTGCGCCACTTCGCTGCCCGGCGCGACTTTGATCGTATTCTGCATCATCACATGCGGATGATCGGCAAGGACCCCAGCAATGAGCCAGGTGCCCTCCGGCAGCAGAAATACGTCGCCAGACGGCACCCGCCAAAAATTGGTCACCTCCGAGCGATTGCCGCTCAGATCCTTGGTCGTCGACATGACCTTCCAGCCGAGCTCGTCTTCGATCTCCGGACCGCCAGCCGAAAGGCTCGCATCAAACCGAACAGTTCCCGCATCAAACGAGAAGACGTGCCCCGCGCTGCCTCCGGCCTCGACGGCCAGTTCCTTCGTCGCGGTGAGATAATTCGCGTCGGCAATCACACCATCGAGCTGCCAGGAGCCAGCGGGAAGCCAGAAGACGTCGCCCGACTTTACTCGCCAGAAGTTGGCGATCTGTTGCCGCGTGCCGTCAAGGTCCTTGTCGCGGGCCAGGATTGTCCATCCCAACTCCCCTGTGAAGGGTGGACCGCCTTCCATCAGCGAGGCATCAAAGCGAACTTGGCCCACATCCATATTGACGACCACGATCTGCGCATCATCGGGGACCACGTCGACAGAGAATTCGCGGACGATATGCGGATGGTCGGCGAGCACGACCTCAAGCCGGTGGCTTCCCTCCGTCAGGTCTTTAATGATGTGTCCGGATTTGGTCCGCCAGGCGCCGGCAATTTCTTCGCGCGTGTCATCGAGGGCGACGGTGTCACGGAAGACCTTTATTCCGATCTCACCTTCCCATGGCGCGCCGCCGTCGCTGACGACAACATCAACGCGAAGCCCGATTTCGCCAATTGGTTCGGGAGGTGGAATCGGCTTGGCTTCGATCGTCTCGGCAACCTCGACAACCTCGGAGATGGCGTCTCCCAGCGATTGGGCATTGCTGGCGAGAACGAAGCGTCCGCCGGTTGCCTCAGCGAGGCATCGCAGGCCGGCACGTTCGTTGCTCGGGACGTCAAAGCCAACGACATGAACCTTGAAATCAATGCCCTTCTGGTTCAGTTCGCGCCCGAGTTCACACGGGTCAAAGCCACAGTTTTCCTTGCCATCGCTGATCAGGATGATCGTCGATTTCTCTACGGTAAAGTTGAGCTGATCCGCCGCCTGCCTGACCGCGGCGGACAGCGGCGTCTTGCCAACCGCCCGCAGCCGACCGACAGCTTGCTTAATGGCTTGGGCATCCGGCGTTCCCACTTCGTGAATTGTTTCGATGTCACCGCAGTCCCCCTTGCGACGATGGCCGTAGGCAATGAGCCCCAAGCTCGTCGTTGGCTTAAGTTTGCCAAGCAGTTCGTTGATCGCGGATCGCGCGATGTCGAGCTTGACCTTGTTGTCGATCTGGCCCGCCATACTGCCGGAGGAATCCAGGACAAGGACCACACTGTCCTGAGCGGATACAGAAGTCGGACCGGCCGCTAGCCAAAAACCTAAGGCAAGCAACGGGACACCCAGAATCGAATGCTTCACGGAAACCTCCGCCGGATTCAAGGATCGCGTGGCCACGAGCCGGACCAACCTCTCAATCGAGCTTTTGGCCGCAATCATGTGTCATTGTGCCGCACATCGGCGGGAATTCAACCTCGTCGGATCAATTGAGGCACTGAGTTCGATTTCGCATTAACCGATCGGGGGCTCGGACGCACGACCGGCTGGCACCGACTTGGCAAAAGAAGAAGCAGTATACCAATGGCGAGTCGGGACGTCTTGTCATCGACCCTGGGCGCCAAGTCTAAGCCGACATTCCCCGGATGAACGTTGTCGAGAGCCCAGCTTGGGCCGTTTTGGCTTTTCGGGCAAACTTGGACCCCGGCCGCCGTGCGCAAGGCATTGTCCGTGAGGCGCACCGCCTCCGGCACCTTACATCCGGCAGACGGCCCTACGGGTCGACGAAGTCAGGAAGTTGCCAAGACCTCCTGTTGCAGAGCAACGCGCAACGTGAGCCACTGCGCCATTATAAAACAATGACTTAGAGGTAGAGAACGTTCGACCCGGGTTCCTCTCCCTCCGCCAGTGTCAGCTCTTCGAACGTTCTCCGCCCAGACGATCGGTGCATCAAAGGGCGTAGAACTGCGGGATTCCGGACGCGGACCT
>NZ_FMXQ01000020.1 GCF_900104485.1 Bauldia litoralis
GGCACCCGACTGATCAGGGAGTTCAACGGCGTCGAGCACTGCGTCACGGTCAGAGGCGACGACTTCGAATATCTCGGCAAGCCCTATCGGTCTCTCTCCGCCATCGCCCGAGCCATCACAGGCACCAACTGGAACGGCTGGACCTTCTTCGGCCTCAAGAACCAGAGGGGTCGGTCGTGAACGCCCCGGTCCGCCAGCGGTCTCGCCCGATCGTCACCAAGCGCCGCTGTGCCATCTACACCCGCAAGTCCTCCGAGGAAGGCCTCGACATGGACTTCAACAGCCTCGATGCCCAGCGCGAGGCTTGCGAGGCCTTTGTCGCCAGTCAGAAGGCGGAAGGCTGGGTTCCGGTGCCCGACCACTATGGTGATGGCGGCTTCTCCGGAGGAACGCTCGATCGTCCTGCCCTCAAGCGCCTCCTTGCCGATATCGAGGCGGGCCTTGTCGACATCGTCGTGGTCTACAAGATCGACAGACTCTCCCGCTCGCTGATGGACTTTGCCAGGCTGGTCGAGATCTTCGACCGCAACGACGTCACCTTCGTCTCGGTCACCCAGTCGTTCAACACCACCACATCGATGGGGCGGCTGACCCTCAACATCCTGCTCTCCTTCGCCCAGTTCGAGCGCGAGGTCACCGGTGAGCGAATCCGGGACAAGTTTGCAGCCTCCCGCAAGAAGGGGATGTGGATGGGCGGCTGGGCGCCCTATGGCTACGACATCAAGGACCGCAAGCTGGTCATCAACAAGAACGAAGCAGAGCAGGTTCGACAGATCTTCGACCGGATGGCGAAAGGCGGATCGATCACAGCCATCGTCCGGGACCTCGCCGCCAGGGGGATCGTCAACAAGTACGGCAAGCGGTTCGACAAGGGGAAGCTCTACAAGCTCGTCAACAACCGGGTCTACATCGGCGAAGCCGTTCACAAGGGAACCGCCTATCCCGGAGAGCACGAGGCCATCATCACGAAGGCACTCTGGGACAAGGTCCATGCCGCCATGGCGGTGAGAGCCCGGACCCGCGGTAATCGCACCCGCGCCCAGACACCGGCTCTCCTCAAGGGCCTGATCTTCGATTCCTCGGGTCGGGCGATGTCGCCGACCCACACCCCGCGCAAGCAGAAGCTCTATCGCTACTACGTCAGTCAGTCCCTGATCCGGGATACAGGAAGGGAGACACGCGGCGACGATACAGAGACGGTCCCAGCCATCAGGCGGGTTCCGGCCGGCGATGTCGAGGCAGCGGTCATCGACCAGCTGCGTGTCCTCCTCCAGTCGCCCGAGATCATTGTCGCGACCTGGCGTTCGGCACGGGAACACTTGGACGACCTCACCGAAGATGATGTCCGCCGGGCCATCGGTCAGTTCGATGACCTCTGGTCCGAGCTCTTCCCCGCCGAACAGGCCCGTATCGTCCAGCTGCTGGTCGACCGTGTCGACATCCAGTCCGACGGCATCGTCATCCGCCTCAAGGTCGGCGGCCTTGGTCGTCTGGTGGGTGAGCTTCTGGGGTTGGGCAACAACTCTGATGTCGACCAGAATGCCAAAGCCAACGGGGCGAAGTCGGCGGTCGGTGACGAGGACAGAAGGCAATGATCGAGACTGTCATCGTTCCGCGCAGGAGCTCGGAGTCGCAGGGTAACCACACCAGGTCGGCCAAAGTTGCCGTGGCGCGGAGTCCGAACCCGAACGGGAGAGCTAGGACAAGGCACCAATCCACCTCACCCGAGACCGAGGCGACCGCTGACCGCGACCCTTCTCTGCAAAGGCGCGAAGCAAGGCGCCACGATCAAATGGCCGACCCGTCAACCATCACCGTCCACGTTCCGCTGACCTTCACACGCCGCGGTGGCCGGAAATCCTGCGTCACTCCGGATGGCGCGCCAGCCTTGGCTCTCCCATCTCGCCCGGAAGGTGCCCTGATCAGGGCCCTAGCTCGTGCCTACCGTTGGCAGCGCCTTCTCGAAACCGGCGCCTACGCCACCATCCAGGACCTTGCCGCAGCAGAGTCCATCAATCCCTCCTACGTCGGCCGCATCCTCCGTCTCAACCTCCTCGCGCCCGACATTGTCGGGGCCATCCTAGACGGCGACATTTCGCCGGACCTAACCGCCGAAGGCCTGGTGAAGTCGCTGCCATCAGCTTGGGGAGAGCAGCGCCGCAGGCTCCTGCCTCAGCGGTCGCCTCCAGCTCTTGAGGTTCATGTCAGCAAATGACCGCAAAACGGACGTCAGCACCGTTCTTCTCGCATGTCCGCTGCTGAACTAAAGGCGGACACGCACTTTGACGTGGCCACCGGCAGGTTCGCGTAACATCCTCGTCGTTCACTGTGCGATTCGCCGTATCAGAAACCGATTACTGCAGTCCGGCCTGGCTACCAGCCTCCCTGACCGTGCCAATGACTTTAGAAAAGGATGCTTGGAAACCAAACACTCATGCGGGTTTCCGACATCGGCTGCACCCGTCCTCATCACGTTCGGCAAACGGTCCCCCACGGCGACGACGACCGGCCAGGGTGTGAGATCGCCTATCGGATCGAGACTGGCAAGCACATCGATTCCGATCGACAAGCCGATGGCGCTTTAGCCGGCGCAGCGCCGCTCCAGGAACGTTGCGTCAGGCGCTGCTGGCACTCGAGGCCTGCATGTCCTGCCGCATCACCCGTGCCGCTGCCTGATTGTGTTCGGGAGGGACCCAGACTACACCCTTATCCGATGGGGCTGTTAGAAGCACGGTCGAGCAGGGAAGACCGGCCGCATCGAACTTGCGCGAGATGAAATCGCTCTCGCCTCGATCGTGGCTCGACATGATAAGCTGATAGCCGTTCAACTCGACCATGTTGCGCATCACATCGACGAAGGCGGCGGCGTGAATTATGTCATTATGTTGTAGCGGATCATCAAGCAACAGCGCCCGCCAGCGGGACCAGGGATAGGCGGTGCTCGCCGCACACAGGATGCTGAAGCCGTTGGCCGCAAGTTCGCCTTCGCTCAGCACGACTTGGGGCGGCAGATCCTTCTTTGTCTCGATCGCATCCTCCACCTTCTCCCTGTAGCGCAGTGCCATACCGAAGCTTGTCGCATCGACCCGTGTGTCGGCCTTGAACTGAATACTCTCGCCCGGCGAACTCAGCATCGCCTCGTTGAAATCGTCGATGACCTCGTTAAGTGGATCGAGTACGCGTGTGGAAAAGTTGTCCGCCTGTGCCTGCAGATTTTCCGAGTAGCTCTTCACTGCTTTGCGCGCGGCGATGGTGAGCTTCACTGCGGCGCGGGCCGTCTCCAACTTATTCTTGAGCGCCGTCATGTGAGCCGCGGGTTCAAGCACGCCCTTTTCCCCACCGGCGGACCGCATCGACGCGACGATCTCGTCGATCTCGTTCTGGAGCAGCGCATCTTCATTGTGGCGGGCTAGCACGAGCTGCCGTTCCGCAAGCGAACGCAATCCGGCCAGCACGGCCTCGATCGCGGCAATGCCGCGATCATATTCGGCCTGGCCCGGACTGTTATTAAAACCCGCTCGGGTCCAGCGCTGGTGCATCTGCCGCGCCACCTGCCCCGCGTTTTCGCGAGCCAATTCGGCTGCCGCAAGCTCGCGTTGGGCGGCATCGAGGGCGGTTCGCTCCCGCTGAACGTCCCCGACCGCAGCATTCGCCGCTTCGGAAAGTGTGGCGAGTTGCGCCTTTGCGGTTTCGCGTCGCTCGCGTTCCGTCGTCAGCCTTGCCCCAAGCTCGCCGATCGTGACGTTTGACAAGTTTCGCGCCGCGATTCGATCAGCACAGGCCTTGTCTTCGACCTCAAGCTGCGTCAAGCGCGCTCCGACCTGGCTCTCGCGCGCGATCAGCTCATCGAGATCGGCAACTGTCGAAGATCGCTGTTCGCTCGCCGAAGCGGCACTCGCCGACAGCGATTCGAGCGCTTTCTCAGCAGCGGCCAGCGCGGCATCCGCCTCACGCGCCCGCGCAGCGGCAAGTGCCGCAAGATCACCGTCCGGAGAAGCCTCGAGCGTCCGGCCGATAGCGGTGCGCGCATTGGTCACTGAGTCTGCGGCCGCGACTGCCGCCCGCTCGAGCCCCTCGACCGCTGCCACCTCGGTTCGAAGGCGACGGATCTGATCGCTGAGTCCGGGACGTTCGCGCCGCAAAGTCTCAAGCGCGTCGTCGGCCTTGGCGAGGTGTCGATCTCTGCCCGACGCTGCCGCATCCGCTAATACCTTGAGGACCCCTGGCTCGAAATGCGTCTGGCACACCGGGCAGTCGGTATCGTCTTCATGAACATGGCTGGCGAGTTGAGACAGGGCGCCGCTGATCGCAGTTGCGTGCCGGTCGGCCTCGGCACGGTCACGCTCGGCCCCGGATATTCGGTCGTCAAGATCGGCCAATTGCCGCTCAAGCGGAGCGAGCACGGCAGCGGCGCGGGCAGCTGCCTCATGCCCCCGGGCGAGCGCTGCGTCGGCCTTCTCAGACAACGCCTCGAGATCGCGGCATTCAGCGATCGCTTGGTTGAGCCCGCGCGCCGAGCTGGCGAGGCTTCTCAGGCGGGCGACTTCAGCTGCCGCCTTGCCATGTTGATTGATCGCAGTATCGGCGTCGGCGATCGTTCTCCGACGGATGGCGATCGCCTCGGCAAGTGCCCTCAGATCTTGCGCGTCCTTCGCCATGAACTCGGCGAGTTGCGCACGGCGCGCCAGATCGGTCAGCGTCGCATCGAGTAAGGCGATATTCTGCTCGATCGTGCCGATCGCGGCGTTCTGGGCGGTGACCGCGTCGCTCGTTGTGGCGGCAAGTGGGGATAGGCGGTCAAGTCGCGTCTGCGCCTCGCTCACTCTGCTGCGCAGCCGCACGAGGCTGGGGTGGTCGAGGCGTGCTTCGGCTTGGCTGATCGCAAATTGCACTGGAAGCGGCGATAAGGCCTCCAGCGCAGCTTTGCGCTCGCTCGATGTTCGCAGCGTGTCTGCGATACGGTCAGCGAGCGCCGAAAGTCGCTGTCCGACATCTGCAGTTATGACGTCAAGCGGCTGATCGGCGACAAGCTGCTGAAAGTCGGCTTCGAGATGGTCGGTCCGTTCAGCGACCTCGACTGGAGTGAGCACGCCGGTCGCGCGCGCCGCCGTGCTCAACCTGTCCAAACGTGTCGTCCATCCCTGCCAGTCCGCGATTTCCCGCTCGAGCGCGGCGACCACGGCTTGTTCCTTATCCAGCCGACGGGTGAACGCGGTGATGGTCGGTCGCCCACGCAGGCCAGCGCGGATACGCTCAAGCCGATCAATGCCGCTCGGTCCCTTGAGTGCCTGCCACTGATCCTGAGGATCTCGGCTAGTGAACCGCTGATGCGCCGCTTGTCCGAGAAAATGGGTGAGGGCGAGGTAGGTGCCCAGATCATGGATGATGGGGCGATCCGAACGGGCGAGCTGCGCGATGATGTCCACCATTGCCGTACCGCCGGTCGCGCTGCGCTCGATGACGTTATCCTCCGAAAAGGTCAGGGCGACGTGATGCGATCCAGGGTCGGCTCCGCGCCGGGTAAGATAATCCTTTTCGACGAGCTTCTTTCTGCCCTTCTGCAAATACGGTTCAAAACGGCGAATCTTGTTAGTCAGGCCCCATTCGATCGCATCGAAAAAGCTGCTCTTGCCGAGGCCGTTGGTTCCAGTGAGCAGAACCAGGCCTGGCGCCGCCGGAACGTTGATCTCGAAGTCTCCGAAGGTGCGGAAATCGTGGATCGCGACGCGGGACAAGAAAATCTTGCTCATGCCTGTCCCCTTCGCTTCCAGGCCTTGACCAGTGCCGCAACGATATCGTCCGGCGACTTCTGCTCGTCGAGCGCAATACGCTCCCACTCCTGAGCGGTCGTCCGCGGCAGGCCCGGCGCCGTCGCGCCGGTCCTGTCCAGTTCGTCAAGCGCCGCATCTTCGAACTGCCCCTCGGCATGCACCCATGGTCTGGCGAGGAAGGTGCGCTTGAGAAAATCTGCAAAGCTTTCTTCGTCCCGCCGGGGATCCTCCGGCCGCAACCAAGCGAGCTTGCGGGCGACACGGTCGTCGCGCTCAACCATTAATGCCATCGCCCGCCAGGCTTCCTGCCGCTCGCTCGCCCGTGGTCCCAGTAGCATCAGCTGCAGGTCAAGCGTCTCGTTCGTTCCCAGGAACGAGCGCGCGACAACACATTGATTGCGGCAACGCCTTAGCGTCTCGAGTACCGCTTCCATCGCAGGAACGTCCGGAAGAATACCAAGTACGACGTTGAATCGATTGATCCGGATCGCATGGCTCTCCGCCGGCAGATCGGTCGGACTGAGCATGGTCGACTTCGTAGATCCGCCGTTGAAGGTCGAACGCACCAGCTCTGGCCGCTCCTCAACCTCGAGCTCAAGCGCCATCGCCGCTACGCGAAGCCGCTCAGCGAAATCCCTCAGGCCGGGTGACAGAGTCAAACTTTCCGTCATGCCACGCCTTTCACGATCGTCTTTTCCAGCGCTTCGAAATGCCGTGCCTCGACTGCATCCAACAGCACGCACATCTCGGGTAAACCTGCTGCCGCCGCGTCGACGAAATCGCGGCTTATCGACATGATCACCGGACCAGAGCCTGCCGTTTCGCTAAGTCCCGGCTGGTCGGTGTCGATCCGCGCAAAGGGCCGTTCGGCGATGCGGCTGACCTCGATGGCATTTTTGACGACAAGAATGACGAATTGAGTCTGCCACATGAACGATGCCGCGCACAATGACATCTCTTCGCCGTTGATCATGTCGGCCGCGCAGCCATGTCCGGCCCATTCGCTGTCGCCATTGCGTAGACGAACAAGATTGCCGGGCTTGATGCCCTTCGGCGATGTGCCCTCCCAAGCCGCGGCAACGGCCAGTGCGACGGCTGTGCCCCGCAGGATGCACCCCAGTTTATTGGGACCTACCAGAATCTGCGCGGCGTCACGATTATGATCGTCCTCGACCGCACAGATCATCAAGCGGAGGAAATGGCCTAGCAGAGCGGGCTCATCGGAGAACAATGCGTACCAGTCCGCCCATGTAGCCGCCATGGCGGCCCGCAGATCGTCGGCGATCTTAAGGTTGATTGGGCGGCCAGGATCGGCATTGCTGGCAAAAAAGGGTTGTAGATGCGCATCAAGCCGCTCAAGCAGCCAGCTATCGAGCGACCGGTGGATCCGGCGTGCGAGAATATCTGGCGGAAGCCGAACTGGATTCTGGGCCGCACCGCCAGGATTGCCTGCTAAGATCGCCGGCATCCCCATACCCTCGGCGTGCGGTGAATCTACGCTGAGCGCCCGGACATGCTGACGCCATTGCCCGGGTGCCGCATGCAACCGGCAACTACTACTATGACACGCAACGCGTAGCACCGCGCCCGCTACCGCTCCAAGATCTTCGGGGCCATCGGGAATGATGATCTCGAAAGGCTGATGCTCGCTCCAAGAGCGCAGAAGCTGCTCAGCCGGTATCGCGCCCGACCAACGGACGTAGCCTGCCTCGCGCAAAAATTGCACGGAGATAGGCAGCTGATGCCCGGATTGACGGTGCACTCTCGGAGCGAGCGGGATGTCCGCTTTGCGCGCGGCTTCTTCGAACAAGGTCCGCGCAGCGCTCAAAAGCTTCGGTACGAGGGTTGCGTCGTCATGACGCCTCAGCCACTCCTTATGGCTTGCCTCGTAATCTACCAAATGACCAGCGAATGGAGCACGGACTAGATCCCGACGCGGGCCACGGCGAACGATGAGAGCATCTGCTGCGATGGCTTCGCCCGCACAATCTACCCAGAAATCTGCGGCTTCAGGGGCCGGGTCAGGCGGAGCAATGCGCGCAACGGCGTCGCATTGCAGATGCCGAAAGGTGCGTTGCGGGTCGCCCTCGATCGCTTTGATTGTGAGATAGGCGGCGAGCCGATTGAGCGTTGCCGTCGACACGTCAAACAGTTCTGCATGCTGAGTTTGCAGCGTCAGCCTGACCCCAGGCCGCAGCTGCTGCGCGACGGCAGCAACTAGCCCAATGTCGGTAAGCGGCTGCAGCAGTTCTGCATCGTAGGCTGCCAAGAAATCAAACCGAGCGCCGGCAGCGTCCTGTGCACGCGCGCGGACATCGATGTCAGCAAGGGCGGGCTTCAACGCAGCTATCCCCGGATGGCTCGAAACCAGCTTGATCATGCCGGCATGATCGAAATCGCGCGCGCCAGCGGCGACGAAGTCGATCAGCCCACCGTCGCCCGCTCCGCTGATAAAGAAGCGCGGAGTCGGTCGGCCCGCGAACTCGGCAACCGGCACGCCGGCATCGGTCCAGTAGCTGGCGCTCTGAATGGTTGGAACGGGCTCGATTGGCTCGACCCCAAATCCGACCGCAAGCAAGACGATGTGAAATTGTTCGCGAAGCTCGGTCCCTGGCGCGGAAAGCGGGCTGTCCAGATCGGTGAACTCGATCTGATACCCATCCGGTACGACGTTGAGCGCCGTTACCCGATGACGCAAGCGAGTTTGCAATCTTGGCGCGAGTCTGACCACGATGTCCTGGAAACCCACAAGAATGTCGTCGCGCACTGAACGGCACGATCCGGACTCCCAGTCCAAGATCGGCAAGTCTGCGATGGGATCCGTGGTGTCATGCGCTGGCCAGTCGTAGATATGTGGATCGAGCCGTCGACGATCGGTCGTCGACTGGAGCGGGAGCAGATCCCCGGCCGTTTCGAACACCACGACCTGCGATTCGGTAACAAGCGCGGCAGCTGCCGCTGCAGCGACGCCGGCCGCACCACCGCCGACGACAGCGATCCTTGGATTCGCGTTGAGGTAACCCAGATCCTTCAGCGCGTGGACGAGTGAAAGCGCCCGGACCTGCTGCGAATATAACGTGATACGCCGATCGAAGCTCCCGATGACGAACAGGTTCGGCCGGTCGCGGACCGCCGCGCCGTCGAGAATATCCTGCGGAAGCAGCACATCAGCCAACGGTCCGGCCGCCTTCGGTACCGTGCCCCTGCTGTTCAGGCAGCGCAAATCCGGCGCGGCACATCAAAAGCATTGTAGCCAATCCGCTCCCTCATTTGTCGCTAATAGCCGGCGAATAGCGTTAGGTAGAGGAGTCGAAATGCCGCAAGGCACTATCGGCACTCGCGAAGTCGACTGCCTTTCTGACACGATCTCTATTCGAGGTCCTACCACGCGAATTTCCTTATCTGCGAGGGTAGTATTCACAATCTTACATCCAAGATAGTCCAATTATTTGGGTGCTGAGGTTTGTAAAATGGGGCCTCTGCTTTTCCACTCCCGAGGGCGACTATGGAACTTTAACCGATAAGGCGCTGGCAGCGGTCCCGTCGACTATCGTCGGGAATGACGCCTCTCTCAAGTAGCCCCCTGGAATCTGCAGGCCTCTGCACGGCCCAGTCTAGGCCGTTGCCGCCGCCTTCGGTGAACCAACGCTGCTAGCGCAAGTCGGACATTCTAGAACGCAATTCGGATGTCTCTTTGGATCACAAGACCGGACGTCCTGCCGGAGTGCGAGATTTTGATTTCGAAGCCTCCATTAGATGGGCGAGAGACACTTCCAAATCGCGACATCCCTAGTCGTCTCCAAAGCGTTCGTTTCCCTGCACTTCCAAGCTCCGTACTGAATCGATGAAGTCCGGAGCTTCTGAGAGTCTTGGGGTCTCTATAGCGCTTAGCGAGGATGCCCTTCCGAGTGCGGTACGTAAGTCAGCCCGCAAAGTGGCGCAGAACCTTGCGATTTCAGCGTCAAAATGAAGGTCTCAGATCTTTGCCGGCTGATCGGCTGGCGGAGGGAGAGAAACCCGGCTCCAACGGTCTCTGGCCCTAAGCTATTGATTTTCATAATGTGGTGACTGGCATCGCGCCTGCCTCTATCAA
>NZ_FMXQ01000004.1 GCF_900104485.1 Bauldia litoralis
CCCCTCCACCATGCTTCGCATGGTCCCCCTCCCCCGTGAACGGGGGAGGATCGGCGCGTGAGCAACCCGGCCCGCCATCACACCCGATCCCCGTCATCGTCTGGATTGTTCCTGGAGTCGTTTGCGCCGGCACTGGCGACGATTTCGCGAATTCGGTCGACAAGCTCGGCTTCCGGCGCCTCGAACTGGCCGGGGCGTTCCTCACGCCATTCCTTGTTGTCGGTAATGCCCTCGGCGAGTTGCTTGCCGAGCGCCAGGTCCTTGATCTGGACGACACCGCGCGCCTTCTCGTCGCCGCCCTGGATGACGACAGCGGGGGCGTTGCGCTTGTCGGCATACTTGACCTGCTTGCCGAGGTTCCTGGTGGTGCCGAGGTAGAGCTCGGCGGCGATGCCGGCGTCGCGGAGCGCGGTGACCATTGTCTGGTAGTCGCCCATGCGCTCCGGCTCCATGACGGTGACGACGACCGGGCCGGGGGCAGGGCTGGTGTCGAGCTTGCCGAGGGCGGCGAGTGCTGCTTGCAGGCGCGAGACGCCGATCGAGAAGCCGGTCGCCGGCACGTCTTCCTTCTGGAAGCGGCCGACCAGCCCGTCATAGCGCCCGCCGCCGCCGACCGAGCCGAAGACGACCTTCTGGCCCTTCTCGTTGGGGATCTCGGCCAGCAACTCGGCCTCATAGACCGCGCCGGTGTAATATTCGAGGCCGCGGACGACGGAGGGGTCGATGACCACGCGATCCTCGTAGCCGGACGACGCGACGATCAGGGCGATCTGCTCGAGCTCTTCCCGGCCGGCCTGGCCCGTCGCCGAATTCGCGAGCCGGGTGTCGATCGAAGCGATCGTGTCTTCCGCCTCGGAATCGTTGTCGAGAATTTCCAGGATGGTGTCGGTCTCGCTTTCACCGAGCCCGGCGCCCTTGGTGAAGTCGCCGCTTTCGTCCTCGCGGCCCGGCCCGAGCAGGGCGCGAACGCCCGCCAGTCCCAGCCGGTCGAGCTTGTCGATGGCGCGCAGCACCGTCAGCTTCTGGCCCGGGTCCGTGACGCCGATCGCCTCCATGACGCCATCCAACACCTTCCGCGAGTTGACCTTGATGACATACTGGCCGCGCTCGACACCGAGCGCCTCCAGCGCGTCGGCGGCCATCATGCACATCTCGGCATCGGCGGCCGGCGTCGCGGCGCCGACCGTGTCGGCGTCGAACTGCATGAACTGGCGGAAGCGGCCGGGGCCGGGCTTCTCGTTGCGGAAGACCCAGCCGAAGCGGTAGCTGCGGAACGGCCTGGGCAGCGCCTTGTGGTTCTCGGCGTAGTAGCGGGCAAGCGGCGCGGTCAGGTCGTAGCGCAGCGACACCCATTGCTCGTCGTCGTCCTGCAGCGAGAAGACGCCTTCGTTCGGCCGATCCTGATCGGGCAGGAATTTGCCCAGCGTCTCGGTGTATTCGGCGAAGGGGGTCTCGACCGGCTCGAAGCCATAGCGCTCGTAGACATTGCGGATCGCCGACACCATCTGCTCGGTGGCGCGGATATCGGCGGCGCCGCGGTCGGCGAAGCCGCGCGGCAGGCGCGCCTTGATCAGGGTCTTGTCGGCCGACATGGGGATATCCAGACAGGGTTCGTGAAGGGCCCGGCGACGCCAACGAAGCCGGCGGCGTCGGACTACCGCATCATTATGAAAGCGGCAAGGTTACCAGCGGTATTGTGTGATTGCATTGCCCTGATTGCCGCTACCGGAAACCAAAAGGAAACCGCGGTCCAATATCGATCAGCGCCTCCGAATTTCTCTCGATGCCTGGAGATCGCAATGACCACAGAAACCAGCGACGGGATCGCGTCGGCAGTGGCCGAGGCCGGTGTCGCTACCCGCGCCTATCCGCATGGCGGCGTCATCTTCGTCAAGGATGACCCGGCCGACTGTGCCTATGTGATCGTCAGTGGCCGGGTCGAGATTCGTGAGACGGGACGGGTACTTGAGAGCATCGGCCCGAACGAGATCTTCGGCGAGGTCGGGATGATCGACGGCGGCTCGCGCAGCGCCTCGGCGGTCGCGGTTGGCGCCACAGAGGTTCGCGTCATCGACCGGTCGACCTTCGATCGTCTCCTCCGGGAGAGCCCGGATTTCGTCATGGCGATCATGCGCGACATGGCCCGCCGGCTGCGCGTCATGAACGCCAACCAGCGGCCTGCGACCGGACTGCCGCTGGTGCCCAGCCGGCTGGAGAAGAGGACGGCGGGATAAAATCGGACAAATGCCCGCCAATTTGAATCGTCCGGTCATCGCTTTGTTAAGGGGGGGCGCACAGGATGCCGGCGCACCACAAAAAAACAGGGAGCGACGGATGCCGGGTACGACATTCGATATCGAAGTCATCGCGGCCGCCGATCTCGGGGTCATCCCGCTTTTCGAAGGCGGAGTCGTGTTCGCGAGGGGCGATTCCGCCGACTGCGCCTATATCGTGCAGAGCGGCTCGATCGAGATTCGCGGCGTTGGATGTTCCATCGAGGTCATTGGCCCCGGGGAGATTTTTGGCGCGGCCGCGCTGCTCGACGACTGCCCGCGGTCGTGCTCGGCGGTTGCGGTCGGCGAGGCGGAGGTGATCCCGATCCATCGGTCGCTTTTCACCTCGCTGGTCCGTGACGATCCGGATTTCGCATTGACGATCATGCGGCTCGTCGTGCGCCGTCTGCGGGCGACGCTTGCCAAGCTCGACGATTCCGCGATGTCGCGGCCGAGCCAGATCGACGCGCGGATGCCACAGCTTTCCGCCTGATCCGATTTGTGGCCAGGCCGGCCGCGTCGATCGATCATCGCCGGACATGAAAAAAGGGCGCGGGGGAAACCCCGCGCCCTTCGTCATTGAGACTGGGTTGGCTGGACTAGAAGTCCATGCCGCCCATGCCACCCATGCCGCCGCCCGGAGGCATCGCCGGCATGCCGCCAGCTGCTTCCTTCTTCGGCGCCTCGGCGACCATCGCCTCGGTGGTGACCAGCAGGCCGGCGACCGAAGCCGCGTCCTGCAGGGCGGTGCGGACGACCTTGGCCGGATCGATGATGCCGGCCGCGACCATGTCCTTGTAGTCTTCTTCCTGGGCGTCGAAGCCGAAGACGTCGGCCTTGCTCTCGAGCACCTTGTTGACGACGATCGATCCCTCGACGCCGGCATTCTCGGCGATCTGGCGGATCGGGGCCTCAAGCGCGCGAAGCACGATCTTGATGCCGGCCGTCACGTCGGCATTCTCGGAAGAAAGCTTGGCAACCGCCTTCTTGGCGCGGAGCAGAGCAACGCCGCCACCGGGAACGATGCCTTCCTCGACCGCCGCACGGGTGGCGTTGAGGGCGTCGTCGACGCGGTCCTTCTTTTCCTTGACCTCGACCTCGGTGACGCCACCGACGCGGATCACGGCAACGCCGCCGGCGAGCTTGGCAAGACGCTCCTGCAGCTTCTCGCGATCGTAATCGGAGGTGGTCTCCTCGATCTGCTGCTTGATCTGACCAACGCGGGCGTCGATCTCTTTCTTCTTGCCGGCGCCATCGACGACGGTGGTGTTTTCCTTGGTGATGCTCACCCGCTTGGCCTTGCCAAGCATGTCGAGCGTGACGCTCTCAAGCTTGATGCCAATGTCCTCGGAGATGACCTGACCACCGGTCAGCACCGCGATGTCTTCAAGCATCGCCTTGCGACGATCGCCGAAGCCCGGCGCCTTGACGGCGGCGACCTTGAGACCACCACGCAGCTTGTTGACGACGAGCGTGGCCAGGGCCTCGCCCTCGACGTCCTCGGCGATGATCAGAAGCGGACGCGACGACTGCACGACGGCTTCGAGAACCGGCAGCATCGCCTGGAGGTTGGAGAGCTTCTTCTCGTGCAGGAGGATGAAGGGGTCCTCGAGCTCGGTCACCATCTTGTCGGCGTTGGTAATGAAATACGGCGACAGGTAACCGCGGTCGAACTGCATGCCCTCGACGACTTCGAGCTCGAACTCGAGCGCCTTGGACTCTTCAACCGTGATGAC
Source organism: Bauldia litoralis (assembly GCF_900104485.1). Taxonomy (GTDB): domain Bacteria; phylum Pseudomonadota; class Alphaproteobacteria; order Rhizobiales; family Kaistiaceae; genus Bauldia; species Bauldia litoralis. The sequence continues at coordinate 4,010 of NZ_FMXQ01000004.1, forward strand.
GCCTTCGTTGCCGACGCGCTGCATGGCTTCGGCGATCTTCTGGCCGATGATCTTCTCGCCATTGGCGGCGATGGAACCGACCTGGGCGATCTCGTCCGAAGTCTTGATCTTCTTGGCGCGCTTCGACAGGTCGGCGACGGCCTCGGTGACGGCGAGGTCGATGCCGCGCTTCAGGTCCATCGGGTTCATGCCGGCGGCAACCGCCTTGGCGCCGTCACGGACGATCGCCTGGGCGAGCACGGTGGCGGTGGTGGTGCCGTCGCCGGCGATGTCGTTGGTCTTCGAAGCGACTTCGCGGACCATCTGCGCGCCCATGTTCTCGAACTTGTCCTCAAGCTCGATTTCCTTGGCGACGGAGACGCCGTCCTTGGTGATGCGCGGGGCGCCGAACGACTTGTCGATGACGACATTGCGGCCCTTGGGGCCGAGCGTGACCTTCACCGCATTGGCGAGGATGTCGACGCCGCGCAACATCTTGTCGCGTGCGTCACTCGAGAATTTTACTTCCTTGGCAGCCATTGCTGTCTTCCTTCAATACTGTGGGATGTGTCGGGTTCAGGCGATCAGGCGGCCTTGCGCGCCGCGGCCTTGCCCTCGAGCACGCCCATCACGTCGGATTCCTTCATGATGAGAAGGTCTTCACCGTCAATCTTGACCTCGGTGCCCGACCACTTTCCGAACAGGACGCGATCGCCGACCTTGACGTCGATCGGGGTGAGCTTGCCGGATTCGTCGCGGCCACCGGGACCGACGGCGATGATCTCGCCTTCCTGCGGCTTCTCCTGGGCGGTATCCGGAATGATGATGCCACCCGCGGACTTCTCCTCGGACTTGACCCGGCGAACGACCACGCGGTCGTGTAAGGGACGGAATTTCATGGGTTTTGCCTTCCTCTACTACATGTCCGGCCCGTGTTCGGGCCCGATAATAAGGCCTGCTAGCACTCTCAATCAGTGAGTGCCAAGCATCCGGTGCGCGATGTAGTAAGCCCCCCGATTATTGTCAAGGCGATCTGTCGATCTCACGCCGAGGGAGTGACGGGCATTGCCCGCCTGAGTGGATCCACCCGACAACCACCGGTCGAGGATATGGAGGGTTTATACTTAATAGACTATGTATTTGAAGCGTTTAACCCGTCGTCAATTCAATAATAGTACGCATTGATCGTCATTGGTCAACTTGTAGCGCGTAGACGATGGTTATGATTAAGAAATTCTTGAAGCGTATACATGGCAACGTCACCATGACGTTTGCCATCGCCGCCGTTCCCGTGATTGCCGCGGCTGGCGCCGCGATCGATTATTCGAACGCCGAGGAACAACGAACGGTCACCCAGGCAGCGCTCGATCGCGCGTCGCTTGCCGTCCTCCCGGCGATCGGCACGGTGCCGCCCGAGGCGGTCGTCGCCGAGGCGCAGGCGCTCTACACGAAGGGCGTCGAGGGACGCCTTTCGGTGCCGCCGCCGGTGGTCGTCGATCTCGACGGCGGCAATCTCTCGCTACGGTCCGAATTGCAGGTGCCGACCCGCTTCCTGCGGCTTGTCGGCGTCGATCATTTCGCATTCGACCTCAGCGCCGAGGCGGTTGCCGCCAACGTCACCTACGAAGTCGCGCTCGTCCTCGATACCTCGGGCTCGATGGCGGGATCGAAAATCCGGTCGCTGAAGCAGGCAGCCGGCGACCTGACGCGATCCCTGTTCACGGCGAACAGGCTCAATCCCTGGCCCGAGCCGGTCAAGGTCTCCGTCGTGCCGTTCGCTGCGGCGGTCAATGTCGGCCCGCAGAACGCCTCCGCCGCGTGGATCGACGGCAAGGCGCAGGCGCCGGCCCATCTCGAGAATTTCGAGCCCGGCGCGTCGTCCGCGACCGGCAACCGGCTGGCGCTCTTCGAGGCGCTGCCGGGCGTCACCTGGGCCGGTTGCGTCGAGGCCCGGCCGCATCCCTTCGACGTCAGCGACACCGCGCCCACCGCCGACGATCCGGCGACGCTCTTCGTGCCGATGTTCGCGCCGGACGAACCCGATCTCAACGGTTTCGACAACAACTATCTCGCCGACAGTTCGCCGGCCTGCACCGGACCGGACGCCGCCGAGACCCGTGTTTCCACGGCACAGGCCGCCCAGCAGCGCCTCTGCAAGTATCGCGACAGCGCCCCGCTCGGCGACGGCAACAGCAACGGGACGGTGATCGGTCCGAATGTCGGCTGCACGTCGGCGCCGGTGCTGCCGCTCACCGACAGCCAGGACGGCATCCTGGCGACCATCGACAATCTGAATGCCCGGGGCATGACCGACCTCCATGAGGGCGTCATGTGGGGCTGGCGGGCGTTGTCTTCGGCCATGCCCTTCGCCGAAGGGCGACCCTCCGATGATCGCAACAATCGCAAGATCATGATCGTCATGAGCGACGGTGAGAACAGCTACGACACCTACGACAACTTCAACAAGTCGGCCTATGGCGCCCATGGCTACGTCGCCAGGGGGCATCTCGGCACGACCTCGTCGGATCGCGCGACGGTACTGGGAAAGCTGAACGAACGGACGATGGAAGCCTGCACCAATGCCCGGGCGGAGGGCGGCGTGCAGATCTACACGATCGCCTTCCAGATCACCGACCCGGCGACGCGAGACCTGCTCAAGGCCTGCGCCGACACCCCGGCCATGGCCTTCGACGTCGACAGCAACACCGGCCTTGTCGCAGCCTTCCGCGACATCGCGACGGATGTCGCGATGATTCAGTAGGCGGGTTGGCGCCGGCTATTCGGTGACCGAGAAGGGCAGGGTGACGGTCGTCGTCTTCGGCGAGTTCTCGTCGCGCAGGGTCAGGAGCAGCTGATAGGAGCCCGGCTTGAAGTCGGGGAGCGGGAACTCGATCGTCGCGTGGACTTCGCGCATCTTCGACCGGCCCTGCCATTCCAGCCGGCCGAAATCCTCCGCGGTGGCGAGGATCAGCCCGCCCGGCGTGCGAATCTGGAGATCGGCGGCAAGTTCGGCGCCGAAGCCGTCACTCTCCTCGATATAAGCAAATCCAACCGGTTCGAAATAGAGGCGCAGCGCGTCGCTGGGCTGGAACTCCGAATTGCCGCGCGGCGTGTAGTCGGCAAAGCCGTCAACCGCGTCGGCGAAGAGCACGGTGCGGAGTTGCAGCGGCGACGCTGTCCAGAAGGCCGCGGCCGACGTATCGAAGGCCTTGAGAGCCGCCCCGCCGTAACCGCGATCGAGCAGCGTTTCCGCGAGCGTCGCCTTCTCGGCGATGTCGCCGGCTTGCGCCGCAGCAGGCAGCCCGAAAGAGAGAGCCGCGCAACACAGCATGGCGGCTGCTGGCCGAAAGGCCGAAATCATCATGTAAAAACCCCCGATACCCAGAAAACATGTCCAGCCGCCGCCGCGCGACCGTAAGCCGACATGATCCGATGCCACGCGCTTGCGCGCAAGTGGCGGAATCATGCGCGCTTCAGGCCGACAGGCGGTCGAGCCAAGTCTGGCGCTTGCGGTAAATGGTGGACGCGCTGATTTCAAGGGCGGCCGCGGCACGCGGAATGTTGCCGTCGAAGGCGGCCAGCGCCAATTCGATGATCAGGCGTTCCTGGTCGCGATAGGGAACAATCGCATCCGGCGTCCGGGCAGGGTGCAGCCCCGCCGTGACCGGGGATGGCGCGAGGGGGACGTTGCCTGTGAGATCCGGCGGCAGCATCGCGGCCGTCGCCTCGCTGCCATCATGAAGGACGACGATGCGGCGCACGACATTCTGCAACTGGCGGACGTTGCCGGGCCAGGCGCACAAGCGGATCAGGGCCGCGGCCTCGCCGTCGAAGCCGCGAAAGCCTCGCCCTTCCTCCCGGGCGTAGCGTCGCAGGAACGCCTCGGCGAGCGGCAGGATATCCTCGCCTCGGTCGCGCAAGGGGGGCAGCGCGATCGGCAGCACGTGGAGCCGGTAGAAGAGGTCTGCCCGGAACCGCCCCGCCTCGACTTCGGCAAAGGGGTCGCGGTTGGTTGCCGAGACGATGCGGACGTCGACCTTCTTCAACTCGTTGCCGCCGACCCGGCGAAAGCTGCCGGTCTGGATGAAGCGCAGGAGCTTGGCCTGGAGGCCAAGGTCCATCTCGGCCAGTTCGTCGAGGAAGAGCGTCCCGCCGTTGGCGAGTTCCGCCGCGCCGGCCCGGTTGTCCGACGCACCGGTGAAGGCGCCCCGGACATGGCCGAAGATCTCGCTCTCCATCAGTTCGCGCGGAATGGCGCTGCAATTGAGCGCGACGAAGGGTCGGTCGCCGGCCCCGGCATGCCGGTGGATTGCTTCGGCGGCGACTTCCTTGCCGGTACCGCTTTCGCCGGTGATGAAGACCGGCGCCCGCGACGGCGCCATCCGTCGGATCTGTTCGTAGACCGCATGCATCGCCGGCGACCGGCCGACGAAGCCGGCGAAGTCGGCTTCCTCGCTCGCCGCCGTCGTGCTCGGTGCGGAGGGACGGGAGGGCCGCGCGGGTGTATCCGCCGAAGCGGTTGTCTCGACGCAACCGTTCCACGACGAAACCGCTGCCTCCAGCCCCTGCAGCAGCGCCTTGGCGCCGATCGGCTTGGGGAGGAAATCGAAGGCGCCTGCCTTCACTGCCGCGACCGCGACATTGAGCGAACCGGCGGCGCTGGTAGCGATGACCCGCGACGATGCCCCTGCCATTTTCGCGATGTGGCCCGCGCCGCCGATGGTGTCGATATCGGCCAGCATGATGGCGCGCGACGAGTCGCAGCCGGCGGCAAGCGCTTCTTCGGAGGTGGCGCAGGGGACCGCCTGATAACGGTCGGCGCCGCTGCCGGCGATCAGGCCGGCAAGAACCCTGCGCTGCGCCGCATCGGCGTCGACGATATAGACGTCGATCGTATCCTGACGATGATTGTCGTTCACCACGACCGGCGACCCCGCCCTTCCGGCAAACCCAAATTGGCTCTGACGGTCACTATTCGCGAATAGGGTAAATGAACCGTTGGCGTCGCCACCGTCAGCACGAAAAATGCGGTTGTGTTTCAGTTCGCTTGACCGCGGCGTCGCGACCGGTTAGCCGGCCCGCATGAGCAATTCCATCCATCCGCCGCGCATCGGCGGCCTGTCCGACATCGCCGCCGACTACCAGTTCGTCCTCTGCGACGCCTGGGGCGTGATTCACAACGGCGTCAAGGCCTACACGGCGGCCGTCGACGCCCTGCGCGCCTTCCGCGAATCCGGCAAGACCGTGCTGATCATCACCAACGCGCCACGGCCCAAGGCCTCGGTTCTCAAGCAGTTCACCGGGTTCGGCGTCGACCATGCCGCCTTTGACGACGTCGTCACCTCCGGCGGCGCGGCCCGGGACTTCCTTGCCGCGCGTCCCGGCATTCGCGTGTTCCACCTCGGGGCGGAGCGCGACCATGGTGTCTACGAGGGGCTCGACGTGGTGCAGTCCACGGAGGACGAGGCCGAGATCATCTCCTGCACCGGCCTTTTCGACGACAAGACCGAGACGCCGGACGACTATGCCGACGCCTTCCTGCGCTGGCGCGACCTTGGGTTGCCGCTCCTGTGCGCCAATCCCGACAAGGTGGTCGAGCGCGGCCACGAAATGGTCTGGTGCGCCGGGGCGATGGCCGAGCGCTATGCGAGCGTCGGCGGCGAGACGATCATTCTCGGCAAGCCGCATCGGCCGATCTATGAAACGGCGATGGCCCGCTTTGCCGAACTTGCCGGTGGGCCGGTCGACAAGGGTTCGATCCTGGCGATCGGCGACGCGGTCGAGACCGACTTGCGCGGCGCAAACGATTTCGGCCTCGACGTCCTCTTCGTGACTGCGGGTATCCATGCCGACGTCTTCGGCGCGCGGGAGGAGCCGGATGGCGACAAGGTCGCCGCTTTCCTCGCCGAGGCCGGGATCGGCGCGCGCGCCTTCATACCGCACCTGACATGGTGATCCGGACCGACGGCATGCGCCTTGACCGGCACCGGGAGAGCCGGCAGTTTGCCGGCCTTCCTTCCCGCGGATGTCCCTGAATGCCGGATTCGCACACCCCGACAGCGGCCCGTCTTCGGACCTTTGCGCTCGATGACCTGCCGTTGGATCTCATCGGCGGCGCCGTTGCGATCGGCAATTTCGATGGCGTCCATCGCGGCCATGCGGTGCTGATCCAGACGGCGATCGCCGAAGCGAAACGCCATGACTCCAATGCGCTGGTGCTGACCTTCGATCCCCATCCGCGAACGTTCTTCCGGCCCGAGCCGCCGGTCTTCAGGCTGACGCCGCCGGCCGCCCGTGCCCGGATCATGGCGGCCCTCGGTGTCGACGGGGTGATCGCGGCGCGGTTCGATACCGCCTTTTCGCAACTCGAGCCGACCGCATTCGAGGAAGACGTCCTCGCCGGCCGTCTCGCCGCCCGGTCGGTGATCGTCGGCGAGGGCTTCCGCTTCGGCAAGGGACGGGCCGGCACGACCGAGCAGCTCGCCGCCGCTGGCGAGCGACTTGGCTTCCGCGTTGCCGTCGTCGAACCGGTCGTCGGCGAGGATGGCGAGCGGATTTCCTCCTCGGCGATCCGCGAGGCGCTGGCGGCCGGCGACATCGCCACCGCCAACCGGCTGCTCGGCTACCGGTGGTTCGTCATCGGCGGCGTTGTCCATGGCGACCATCGCGGACGCGAACTCGGCTTCCCGACGGCGAATATCGCGCTTCCCCCCGACTGCCAGCTTCGCCACGGCATCTACGCGGTGACGCTGGCCACCGACGGCGGTCCGCCGCTCGCCGGTGTCGCCAGCTACGGTCGCCGGCCGCAATTCGACAACGGCGCGCCGCTGCTCGAGGTCTTCGTCTTCGATTTCGACGGCGACCTATACGGGCAGGACGTGGTCGTCACCTTCATCGACTGGATCAGGCCGGAGATGACCTTTCCCTCTGTTGACGATCTCGTCGAGACGATGGGACGCGACTGCGAGACAGCCCGCCGGCAGATCGAGACCGCCGGGCAGGGCAGCCCGATCGACAAGGTCCTGGCGGCCAGCGGTTGAGCCGAACGGTTGTTCTGGCATCGGGCATGGGATAGGGATTCTCATGATCTCGCCGGATTTTCGCCGGTTTCTTAAGCAATTGTTCGCAAGGTCCGCAGCTAGGCGGGCCGAGGGGATTCGCACGGGAATGACTTTACTTGCGCCAGATCGTTGGAAACCGGCGGGTTTCGCCCTGATTGCGCTCGCCCTGGGCGCCTGCTCGGGCACGACCTACGGAACTGGCGTTTCGCCCGGACGGCAGACGGTCAACGATATCACCGGTCTGGTGAGCCTCGGCAGTGGTGGAAACAAGGAACCGATCGAATACGCGCCGCGCGCGGCGATCGTGGTGCCACCGCCCAATGCCGCCCTGCCGAAGCCGGGCGAGGGTGAAGTTGCCGGCGACTGGCCGGTCGATCCCGATGAGGCGCGCAAGGCCAAGCTCGCAGCCGCGGGCAGCAAGCAGCAGACCGACGAAGAGATTCTGAGCGATCCGGGCTTCCGCCTGCCGAAGTCGAATAGCGTCGACTATCAGGATCACAGCAAGGATCCGAACAGCGCCGAAATCCAGATGCGCCAGATGAAAGAGCAGCGCGGCGAGGCCGAGAAGCTTTTTGCCAAGGCGGATGGCGCCTCGGGCGGCGAGGTCGACGCCAACGGCAATCCGATCCGGACAACCCTGTCGGAGCCGCCGGCGGAATACCGGATACCCGATCCGAGCGCGCCTGAGGAATTCACGGCCGCCAGAGACGAGAAATGGTGGCAGATCTTCAAGAAGAAGGGCGCGCCGGCTACCGCCACGGCCACGCCACCGCCATCGGATCGCATCGCAGGGTCGGTTGAGATTCCTGAATAGTCGGCATCCGACGGCGTCATCGTCGATCGGCAAAGAAACCTTTGAGCAACGCGCTGGCCTCGCTTTCGCCGAGCCCGCCATAAACCTCGGGTGCATGGTGGCAGGTGGATTGGGCGAAGAACCGCGGCCCGTGTTCGACACCGCCGCTTTTCGCGTCCGCCGCGCCAAAATAAAGCCGCCGGATTCGCGCAAAGGAAATGGCGCCCGCGCACATCGCACAGGGTTCAAGCGTCACATAGAGATCGGCGCCGACCAGCCGCTGCGATCCGATCGAGCGCGCCACGGCGCGGATCACCAGGATTTCCGCATGGGCGGTCGGGTCGTCCAGTTCGATCGTGCGGTTGCCGTCGCGGGCGACAATCGCACCGTCGAGCACCAGCGCGGCGCCGATCGGCACCTCGCCCCGGGCCATCGCCCGCCGCGCCTCATCCAGAGCCGCGCCCATCGGATCGAAACCTGTCGTCATCGGCTGTCCTCGCCCGCGGCGTCCACCTTTGCTAAGGCTCCGGCATGAGCGCAGATACCCCCGAATCGAAGAAACCGGAAGGCGAGCGGATCGCAAAGGTCCTCGCCCGTGCCGGACTCTGCTCACGCCGCGACGCCGAGCGCTGGATCGCCGAGGGCCGCGTCGAGCTCAACGGCCGAAAACTGACCTCTCCGGCCATCAACATCGGACCACGCGACAAGGTGATTGTCGATGGCAAGCCGCTGCAGGGGCGCGAACGCACCCGGCTGTGGCTCTATAACAAGCCGAAGGGGCTGGTCACCACCGCCCGCGATCCGGAGGGACGCAAGACGGTCTTCGATGGCCTGCCCTCGGACCTGCCGCGTGTCCTTGCGGTCGGGCGGCTCGATATCAACACCGAGGGTCTGCTGCTGCTGACCAATGACGGCGGCCTGAAGCGGGTTCTCGAATTGCCGTCGACCGGCTGGCTGCGCCGCTACCGGGTGCGCGCCCATGGCATCATCGACCAGGCGACGCTCGACCGGCTGAAGGATGGGGTCGCCATTGACGGCATCCTCTATGCGGGTGTCGAGGCAGTCATCGACCGGGTGCAGGGCGGCAACGTCTGGATGACGATCGGACTCCGCGAGGGCAAGAATCGCGAAATCAAGCGCATCCTCGAACACCTCGGGCTTGCCACCAACCGTCTCATCCGCATGTCCTATGGTCCCTTCCAGATCGGCGACCTGCCGGAGGGCGGCGTGCGCGAAATCCGCGGCCGGATCCTGCGCGATCAGCTCGGCGAGAAACTCGCCAAACAGGCGAATGCCGATTTTGCCGCTCCGCTTCGCGTTGCCGAACTGCCGCCCAAGCCGGCCACGCCCCGGAAACCCCATGCGCGTCGTCGGCGGTGAGTTCGGAGGCCGCCGCCTGGCGGCGCCGGAAACGAACGACATCAGGCCATCGAGCGATCGCCTGCGCCAGAAGCTTTTCGACATGCTCGCCCATGGCTATGGCGACCCGGCCGCCGACGCCCGCGTGCTCGACCTCTTCGCCGGTACCGGCGCGCTCGCCATCGAGGCGATCTCGCGCGGCGCGCGCTTCGCGCTCTTCGTCGAGGAGGACGTGGCGGCGCGTGGCCTGATTCGCCAGAATGTCGAGGCGCTGGGACTGACCGGCCGCACCCGTATCTTCCGCCGCGACGCGACCCGCCTCGGCGACGCCGGCAATGTCGCGCCTTTCTCGCTGGTCTTCGCCGACCCGCCCTATGGCGCCGGGCTGGGCGAGCGGGCGCTGGCATCGGCGCTGGCCGGCGGCTGGATCGAAGCGGACGCCTTGTGTGTTCTCGAGGAAAGGCGCTCGGCAACCGTTTCGCCGATCGAGGGCCTGGATGTCGTCGAGCGCCGCGATGTCGGCGACTCGCAGATCGTGTTCCTCAAAAGGGCCGCACCTTAAGAGGATGTAATGATACCGGCCCTCGCCGGATGTTACGCTCCGCCTATATTGAAGCCGGCATGACCCGCCGCCTCCCGCAATCGACGTGAAGGACTCCTGATGTTCGCTTTCGCCCGTGCCGCGATCCCCCTTCTTCTGGTCTGGTCGATGGGAGCGACGGCGGGAGCCGCGCCCGCGACCTTCGCCGATCAGGCGTCGACCTTCACACTCGACAATGGCCTCCAGGTCGTCGTCATTCCCGACCATCGCGCGCCCATCGTCACGCAAATGATCTGGTACCGGGTCGGCGCGGCCGACGAGCAGCCGGGGAAGTCCGGCATCGCCCATTTCCTCGAACACCTGATGTTCAAGGGCACGAAAGATCATCCTGAAGGCGAGTTCTCGAAGGTGATCACATCGGTTGGCGGCAGCGAGAACGCCTTCACCACCAACGACTACACTGCCTATCACCAGAGCGTCGCCAAGCAGCATCTCGGCCTGATGATGGAATTCGAGGCCGACCGCATGGCCAATCTCGTCCTGACCGACGAGGCTGTCCTGCCGGAGCGCAACGTCATCCTCGAGGAGCGCCGGTCGCGCATCGACAACGATCCGGGCACCCAGTTGGCCGAGGCGGTCGGCGCCACGCTGTTCCAGAACAGCGGCTACGGCATCCCGACCATCGGCTGGCCCGACGAGATGGCCGCGCTCGACCGCGACGACGCGATCGCCTTCTACGACCGATATTACACGCCCAACAACGCCATCCTGATCGTTGCCGGCGACGTGACCGAGGCCGAGGTGCGCGATCTCGCCGAGGCGACCTATGGCAAGCTGCCGCGCAGCGCCGAGCCGCCGGTGCAACTGCGGCCGCGCGAGCCCGAACCGCTGGCCGCGCGTACGGTGACCCTGGCCGACCGGCGGGTCACCCAGCCGACGGTGCAGCGCAGCTACGTCGTCCCGTCCTACGCCACCGGCGAGCCCGGCGAGGCGGCGGCCCTCGATATCCTGGCCGACATTCTCGGCTCGGGCGCCACCAGCAAGCTCTACCGCCAGCTTGTGGTCGACAAGGGCGTCGCGTCGGTGGTCGGCGCCTATTATCAATCGAGCGCCCTCGGCGACACCCGCTTCGTCCTCTATGGCGTGCCGCGCGGCGACGCGACCGACCTCGATGCGCTGATGGCCGATATCGACGCGGTCCTCGCCGATGTGGTCGAGAACGGCGTCACCGACGAGGAACTGGCCCGCGCCAAGCACCGCACCAAGGCGGGCGCGATCTACGCGCAGGACAACCACGCGTCGCTGGCGCGCATCTTCGGCACGGCGCTGGCCACGGGCCATACGGTCGAGGATGTCCAGAACTGGCCGGCGCGGATCGAGGCGGTGACCGCCGAACAGGTCGCCGAGGCCGCCCGCAAATACCTGACCGTCCGCCGCTCGGTGACGGGATATCTCGTCCCGGCGCCCGACGCCGCCGAACGCTCCTGACAGGGATTCGACAGACATGAAGCTTGCAAAGGCCGCTCTCGCGATCGCTCTATTCTTCGCGCCGGCGCTGACCGCCGGCGCCGCCCACGCGGTGAACATCGAGCGTGTTGTCAGCCCGAAGGGCATCGTCGCCTGGCTCGTCCAGGAGGACGCGATCCCGCTGATCGCGATGTCCTTCGCCTTCGATGGCGGCGCGTCGCAGGATCCGGCGGACAAGCCGGGCGTCGCCAATCTCCTGTCCGGCCTGCTTGACGAGGGCGCCGGGCCTCTCGACAGCAAGGCCTTCCAGACCGCGCTGGACGATTACTCGATCGGTCTTTCCTTCGACGCCGGCCGCGATACCTTCGGCGGCTCGATGCGCACCCTGGTCGAGAACCGGGACGAGGCCGTCAGGCTGCTGAAGCTCGCCCTGACCGAGCCGCGCTTCGACCCCGAGCCGGTCGAGCGTATCCGCGCCCAGATCCTGACAGGGCTCAAGGCCAACGAGTACGATCCGGGCGATGTGGCGAGCAGGGCGCTGATGGCGTCGCTGTTCCCCGATCACCCCTATGGCCGACCGAGCGACGGGACGCCGGAGACGGTGGCCGCGATCACCACGGATGACCTGCGTGATTATTTCAACAGGATCGTCGCCAAGGACAACCTGACGATCGCCGTGGTCGGCGCGATCGATGCCGCGTCGCTCGCGACGCTGCTCGACGAGGTCTTCGGCGATCTGCCGGTCAAGGCCAACCGCGTCGGCATCGCCGATGTCACCCCGGCGACCGGCAAGGTGATCGATATTCCGCTCTCGATCCCCCAGACGATCATCCAGGCCGGCGGCAAGGGGATGAAGCGCGACGATCCCGACTTCATCGCCGCCTCGGTCGCCGCCTATATCCTCGGTGGCGGCAGCTTCTCCTCGCGTCTCTATGAAGAGGTCCGCGAGAAGCGCGGGCTCGCCTACTCGGTCTATCTCGGGCTGGTGCCGCTCGATCACGCCGGCGCCGTCTTTGTCGGCACCTCGACACGGGCGGACCAGGCGGACGCGGTGGTTGAACTGATCGAGGACGAGATCAGGAAATTCGCCGAGACCGGGCCGACCGAGAAGGAACTGGCGGACGCCAAGGACTACCTGATCGGCAGCTACCCGCTGCGCTTCGACACGTCGGGCGGGATCGCCGACCAGCTCCTCGCCATCCAGCTCGCCGGGCTGGATATCGACTATATCAACCAGCGCAACGACCTGATCGCCGCTGTCACCATCGAGGATGTGCGGGAAGCCGCCGCGCGTCTCTTCACCGGCGAAAGGACCATCGTCCGCGTCGGCCAGCCGGCCAGCTGAACGTGGCCCCGGGCATCGTTCGGCTCCGGCCGGCGCCGCCGGCCCTTGCACGGGCGCGCGCAAGCCGCAAATGTCGATGATGAAACGGCAACCGAAAATCGGCCTTGCGCTCAGCGGTGGCGGTGCCCGCGGCTTCGGCCATATCCCGGTGCTGGAGGCGCTGGACGAGATGGGCATCCGCCCGACCGTCATCACCGGGACGTCGATCGGCGCCGTCATCGGGGCCGGTTACGCGGCCGGCATGACCGGCACCGACATCCACAATTACGCGCTCAGCCTGTTCAAGAACCGCACCGATGTCCTCGGCCGCCTGTGGCAGTTGCGGCCGAAGCGGATGCGGGATCTCTTCTCCGAGGCCGGCTTCGCGATCGTCCAGTTCGACGCCGAGCGGGTGATGGAGACATTCCTGCCGCCGGGCCTGCCCGACACCTTCGAGGACCTTGCCATACCGCTGAAGATCGTCGCGACAGACTTCTACGGCCGCAAGGAAGCCGTGCTCGATTCCGGGCCCCTGAAACCGGCGATCGCCGCGTCGGCGGCAATCCCGATGCTGTTCCGTCCGGTTCGCATAGGCGACCAGGTCATGGTCGATGGCGGGGTGATGAACCCGCTGCCCTTCGACCTGATCGCCGACGATTGCGACATCGTCATCGCGGTCGATGTCGTCGGCGGCCCGGTCGATCGCGGAAAGGGCATGCCGGGGTCGCTGGAGGCGATCTACGGCTCGACCCAGTTGCTGATGCAGTCGATCATGGCGGAAAAGATGCGTTGCGACCGGCCGCCCGAGGTCGTCATCTCGCCGCCGGTCACGTCCCGCGTCCTCGAATTCATGAAGGCCGCCAGCATCATTAACGGCGCGCAGCCGGTGAAGGACGACGTCAAGTCGCTGGTCGAAAAGGCGATGGCCCGGCTAACCGCCCGCCGCTGAATCGCCCCGGGCACGCGTCCCTCCGAACCAGTCCGCCATCGCGTTCCTGAACGACCGCGTTGGCCTTTCGTCGCCCAGTCGGCCGGTGACACGGTAGGCGACATAGAGGGCGCCGATGCCGAAGGGGATGCCGCCGATGAAGAAGCCGGCGAGGGCGCCTTGCGCTCCATGGAAATGGGCACCCAGCAGCACGAAGGGAACGGTGCCCACCGTCGCCCGCCCCCAGTTGAACAGGGTCGACAGCTTGGCGTGGCCGAGATTGTTGAACGCCGCGTTGGCGACATAGAGGCCGCCGGCGAAGACGAAAGTCAGTGCCAGGTAAGTGCTGAAATCCTCGAACAGGCTGGCGCCGTCGCCGGTGAGGCGGAAGCCGCTGACGATCCAGGACTGGATGGCGAACAGGATGGCGCAGACCGCGACGACGTAGATGGTGCTGATCGTCACCGCGTTGTTGAGGCTGGACCGCACCCGGTCGTAAGCGCCGGCGCCGAAATTCTGGGCAAGCACCGGACCGACCGCGCCGGACAGCGCGAACAGGCCGCCGAAGGCCACCGGGATCAGCCGGGATATCACCGTCCATCCGGCAATCGCCTGGTCGCCGAAGGGCGCGATCACGGCGGTCGCATAGCCGTTGCCGACCGGTGTCGCGATGTTCGTCAGGATCGCCGGGATGCCGATCCGGGCAAGCGGCCGGAAGTCGCGCATCACATGGGCCACCGTCGGCCGGGCGATCAGGTCGTGTTTGACGATCAGGATGCGGAGCGCATAGCCGACCATCGCCACCCGGGCGATCACCGAGGCAATGGCCGCGCCTGGCACGCCGAGGTCGAGCCCAAGGATCAGCAGCGGGTCGAGGATCATGATGACGACGCCATAGGCAAGCGTCGTGTACATCGAGCGCCTGGCGTCGCCGACCGCTCGCAACAGGCCGGTGAAGCACATGCCGAGGCCGAGCAGCGGCGTCGTCGGCAGCACGATCCACATGAAGACCGCCGCGACCGAATGCGCCTCGCCGGTCGCCCCGATCAGCGTCAGTTGCTCATTGACGAAGGGCATGGTCGCCAGCGTGGCGCCGCCGCTGACGATGATCATCCAGACGATCGCCGAACCGGCCATCTCGCGGGCGTAAGGACGATCCTCTGCCCCGAGTGCCCGCGCGACGAGCGCCGTCGAGGCGATCATCACGCCGATTGTCAGCGAGGTGTAGAAATAGATCAGCGCCGAGGCATAGCCGACGGCTGCCGTCAGGCTCGTGTCGTCGAGGAGCGATATGTAGAAGAGGTTGAGGAAGTCGACGACGAAGATCGCCACCAGTCCGGCCGACCCGGCGGCCGCCATGACCAGCACATGGCGCATCGTCGAACCCGTGACGAATCGTGCCTTCTGGGGCGAGGCACCGGCAACGGGTGTCGACATCGATGGTCCTGAGGCTGAACGCAGGCGGGGCGGTCTGGCGACCGCGGGCGCAACATAGGACTCCGGCGGTAGCCGCGCAAATCGGCCGCGCGGCTTGCCCGAGAGCCACAACGGCCATACATCAGGGCGCCAAGGAGCCATCATGACCGAAATCCTCGACCAGTCCGACCTCACCGACCGCGCCGCCCGGCTGGTCGAAGCCGCCCGCAAGGCAGGCGCCGACTCCGCCGACACCGTCTGTGTGCGCGGCGTCTCCCTGTCGGTGGACATGCGCCTTGGCAAGGTCGAGGAAACGCGCCGCGCCGAGGGTGACGATTTCACTCTGCGCGCCTTTGTCGGCAAACGCTCCGCCACCGTCTCGGCGAATGTGCTGGCCGACCCAGCCGAACTCGCCGAGCGCGCCGTCGCCATGGCGCGCGTCGCCCCGGAAGACCGGTTTGCCGGGCTTGCCGACCCCGACCGGCTGCTCAAGACCTTCGATGACGATCTCGACCTGCTCGACGAGACGATCCCCCAGGCGGCGGAGCTGACCGAGGCCGCGCTCGCGGCGGAAGACGCCATGCGGGCGGTCGAAGGCGTCGCCAATTCCGGTGGCGCCAGCGCCGGCTGGTCGCTCGGCGGCATGGTGCTGGCGACGTCCGGCGGTTTCGTCGGCTCCTACCTCACCTCGCGCTTCAGCCTGTCCGCATCGGCGATCGCCGGCGCGGGCACGGCGATGGAGCGCGACTACGACTATGCCATGCGCACGCATCGCGCCGATCTCACCGATCCGGCGACAATCGGCCGCAACGCCGGCGAGCGTGCGGTGCGCCGCCTGAACCCCGTCAGCTACGCCACCGGCCGCACCACCGTCGTGTTCGACCCGCGGGTGGCGACCGGCTTCCTCGGCAGTCTCGCCGGCGCGGTCAACGGCGCCTCCATCGCCCGCAAGACCAGCTTCCTTCGCGAGAAGCTCGGCACGGCGATCTTCCCGACAAGCATCAATGTCACCGACGACCCGATGCGGCCGCGCGGGCTTGCCTCGCGTCTGTTCGACGGGGAGGGCGTCCGGCCGGAGCCGCTCGAGATCGTCAAGGACGGCGTGCTGCAGACCTGGTTCCTCGATTCGGCGACGGCGCGCGAACTCGGGCTCGAAACAAATGGCCGCGCCTCGCGCGGCGGCGGCAACCCGTCGCCCGGATCCACCAACCTGACGATGGCGCCGGGCGAGCAGTCGCCGGAGGACCTCATGGCGTCGATCGGCGAGGGGCTTTACGTCACCGAGATGATCGGCCACGGTGCCAACCTGCTCACCGGCGACTACAGCCGTGGCGCGGCAGGCTTCGCCATCCGCGACGGCAAGCTGGCCGAACCGGTGAGCGAGATCACCGTCGCCGGCAATCTTGCCGACATGTTCCTCAACCTCGTTGCCGCCTCGGATCTCGAATATCGCTTCTCGGTCAACGCGCCGACGCTGGCGGTCGAGGGCATGACGGTCGCGGGGCAATAGCCGGTGGCGTCGCCGGAACACGATGACCTCGAACTACTGAAGTCGGCGGGCAAGGAAGCCGGCGATCTCGCGCTGTCCTATTTCCGACGCGACCCGCAGGTTTGGCTGAAGGAGGGCGGCTCGCCGGTCAGCGAGGCGGATATCGCCGTCGACCAGCGGCTTTCGGACATTCTCCGTGCCGCCCGGCCGGACTACGGCTGGCTGTCCGAGGAGACCGTCGACAGCCCGGAACGGCTCGGGCGGCAGCGCGTCTTCGTCGTCGATCCGATCGATGGCACCCGCGCCTTCCTCGCCGGCCACGACGAGTGGACGGTATCCCTGGCGATTGTCGAGAATGGCCGGCCGATCTCCGCCGCGCTTGTCGGTCCGGCACTTTCGGTCAACTACAGTGCGACCGTGGGCGGCGGCGCCTTCAACAATGGCCGGCGGCTTGCCTTCACCCCGGCCACGGGCCTCGGCGGGGCCCGTTTCGCCAGCGCGACGCGATACACACGAGAAGTCGAGGCCGAAAGCGGCAGCCGCACCCGGCCGCGGTATGTTCCGTCGCTGGCCTACCGGCTGGCGTTGGTGGCGAGCGGCGAAATCGATGTCGCCATCGTCCGGCCAACCGCCCGGGACTGGGACCTTGCGGCCGCCGATCTTTTGGTGCAGGAAGCCGGAGCGCGGCTGAGCGATCTGTCAGGCAAGCCCTTGCTCTATAACGCGAGGCACACAGGGCACCCGACGCTGGTCGCGACAGCGCCGGAACTCTTTGACCAGGTCGTGAATTTGGTCAACACGGTCCACGCGCGTCACGAAACCGAAGGACAGGAAAAGCGACATGGCGGAGACGCGCGAAGCTAGATCGGATCGTCAGCCGCAGCTGCTCCACCTTGTCTTCGGGGGCGACCTCGAGGACATCGAGGGCATCCGCTTCACGGACCTCAACGACGTCGACATCGTTGGTGTCTTTCCGAACTACGCTTCGGCATTCGACGCGTGGAAGAGCAAGGCCCAGGCGACGGTCGACAACGCCCGGCGGCGCTATTTCATCGTCCACCTGCACCGCCTCCTCGATCCCGAGACCGACGGCCAGCCGGACGCGTCGGGCCGGTAGCTTTTTTCTGTCGCTTATCGAAGCGGGCTCGGCCCGGACACATTGGTCTGTCGTCCTGTCTCGAGGGACAGTTCCTTATCCTTCTCCAGAGTGTGCCTTGGGCGTGAATGGTCGGTTTCAGTGAAGACGGTTGAGAAGAACGAAACGCCCGCCACTGCGAAACCTGCCGCCGAAACGACGAAGTCCGAGGCGTCGGCCGGGGCACCCGCCGCCAGGCCAGCCCTCAAGTTGCCGAAAAAGTCCCGTCGCAAGCCGAGATTGTCCACCCGTGTCCTGCGCAGCCCGGGGGTGCAGAAGTCAATCGCCAGTCTCGCCGTCGGCTATCTGCGCCTCGTCAACCGCACCAGCCCGCTCGTCTTCGATCCGCCGGATCCCTACGACAAGTATATCCATCTCGCGCCGGTGATCTTCACCATGTGGCACGGTCAGCATTTCATGCTGCCTTTCGCCCGCATCTTCGATTTCGACGCGCGCGTCCTGATTTCCAAGCACCACGATGGCGAGATCAACGCCCTGGTCGCGCAGAAGCTGGGGATCAAGACAATCCGTGGATCAACCGCCCGCAACCCTTCCCGGATGATGGAAAAGGGTGGCATGGTCGGCTTCCTGGAAATGAAGGCGGCGCTGGAGGAAGGCGCCTGTGTCACGATGACCGCCGATATCTCGAATCTCGCCGCCCGGCGCGCCGGGATGGGGATCGTCACGCTGGCTCGGGTCAGCGGCCGGCCGATCGTACCGCTCGCCTATGCGAGCAGCCGGCGGATCGACGTGACCAGCTGGGATCGGTCGACCATCAACCTGCCCTTCGGGCGCTCGGTCTGCGCCGTGGGCGAGCCGGTATCGGTGCCGCCGGATGCCGACCAGGCGACGCTCGAGGCAAGCCGGCAAGCGGTCGAGACGGCGTTGAACGAGGCCACCGATCGCGCCTACGGAATCGTCGACCGCCGCAATGGCTAGCCTGATCGCCAACGCAGCCTTTGGTGTCTACCGGGTCTTCGGCAGTTTCGTCGTTCGCCCGCTTGCGCCGCTTCTCCTGCGCTACCGCGTCTCGCGCGGCAAGGAAGACGAGACCCGTCTCGACGAACGCTACGGCCGCGCTTCCCGCCCGCGCCCGGACGGGCCGGTCGTATGGATCCACGCCGCGAGCGTCGGCGAGACGAACGCGGTCCTGCCGCTGATCAAGGAACTCGTCGCGTCCGGCCGCTCGGTGGTCTTCACCACCATCACCCTGACCGCTGCGCGGATCGCCGAACAGCGGCTGCCGCCGGGGGCCGTGCACCAGTTCTCGCCGATCGACGTCAGGTGCTGGGTCAAGGCCTTCCTCGCCCACTGGCGGCCGGAACTGGCGCTGTTCGTCGAATCCGAACTGTGGCCGCAGGCGATCCTCAACCTGTCACGGGCCGCTATTCCGCTGGTCATTGTCAACGGGCGGCTGTCGAGCCGATCCTACGCCGGCTGGCGTCGCCGGTCGTCGATCGCCGAAGTCCTGTTCTCGCGGGTCAGCCTGTGCCTGGCACAGACCGAACGCGACGGCGAACGGTACCGGATGCTGGGCGTCCCCTCGGTCACGGTGACCGGCAACCTCAAGTTCGACACGCCGCCGCCGGGAGCCGACGCGACGGCCCGCGCAGCGCTTAAGGCGGCGATCGGCAGCCGGCCTGTCTGGCTCGCCGCCAGCACCCATCCGGGCGAGGAGGAGATCGTCGCCGCGGCCCACAAGCTGATGGCCGACCGCCATCCCGGCCTGCTGACGGTGATCGTGCCCCGCCACCCGCATCGCGGTCCCGAACTGGTGGCAGCGCTGTCGGCCACCGGCCTGTCGGTCGCCCGCCGTAGCGACGACCCGACGCTATCGACATCGCCAGACATCTATGTCGCCGACACGCTTGGCGAACTCGGGCTGTTCTATCGCCTCGCCCCCGTCGCTTTCGTCGGCGGGTCGCTGGTCGATCACGGCGGCCAGAACCCCATCGAGCCGGTCGAACTCGGCGCGGCGATCCTCCACGGCCCCCACGTCCAGAATTTCGCCGACGTCTATGCCGCGCTCGACGAGCTGGCGCCGGGGAGTTGCGTCACCGATGCCGGGACGCTGGCCGAAAACGCCAGCGCGCTGATCGCCGACGCCGGGGCGCGGGACACGTCCGTCGCCAGCGCCCGGGCAGCACTTTCGCCGTTTCGCGGCGCCCTCGACCGGACGATGCTCGCGCTGCTGCCAACCTTTGCCCCGCCGGCCAAGCCGCCCGTGGTGCCGGTCGGCCTGGAGCCGGCCCGGTCGTGACCGCGGCGCCGTCCTTCTGGTGGCGTGCGCGCCCCGGCCCGGCAGCGCTTGCCCTGTGGCCTATCTCGAAGATCTGGGGCCAGAGTTCGGCCATGCGGATGAACAAGCCGCCGCTGTTCCGGCCGCCGGTGCCGGTGATCTGCGTCGGCAACTTCGTCGTCGGCGGCGCCGGGAAGACCCCGACCGCGATTGCCCTGGCAAGGATCGCGCGACGCCAGGGCCTCAAGCCCGGCTTTCTCGCCTCCGGCTACGGTGGCAGCGAAGCCGGCCCGATGATGGTCGATGCCGCAACCGACACCGCGGACCGGGTAGGCGACGAGCCGTTGCTGCTGGCGGCGGTCGCGCCGACCGCCATCGGCAAGGATCGCGCCGCCTCGGCTCGCATCCTGCTCGAACACGGCGTCACCGTCATCATCATGGATGACGGTTTCCAGAATCCGACGCTGGCCAAGGACGTCTCCTTCGCCTGCGTCGATGCCGGGGCCGGCATCGGCAACGGCATGATGATCCCGTCCGGTCCCTTGCGCGCACCGCTCGACCTGCAGCTTCGCCGCGCCGACGCGCTGATCGTCATCGGCGACGGAGACCGGGCGGATCCGCTGATCCGGGCCGCGGCGCGGAGCGGTCGGCCGACGCTGCGCGCGGCGCTCAAGCCGGTGCGGGTCAGGGAATGGCGCAAGACGCCGATTCTTGCCTTCGCCGGGATTGGCCGGCCGGAAAAATTCTTCGCCAGCCTGCGCGACATCGATGCGCCGCTGACCGAGACCGTCGGGTTCCCCGATCACCACCGCTTTGACGTCGCCGAGGCGGGACGGCTCCTGGCGAAGGCCGATGCCGGAAATCTTCGGCTGGTGACCACCGAGAAGGACCTGATCCGGCTGAAGGGGGCGACCGGTCGCCTGGCGGATCTGCGCGACCGCGCGGAGGCCTTTCCGATCGTCCTCGAATTCGAGAACCCGGTCGCTGCCGACGAGATGGTGCGGGATGCCGTACTCGGAGCGGCCGTGGGGTCCGGCTAGCCGGCCCTGGCTTCGCCTTCGCGGGCGAGCGACGCCGCGGCGTCGGCATAGGCCTCCTGGCGAAGGACGCTCCAGTATTTCAGCTCGTCGAGCGGAATCTCGAGCCCGGTCACCGCGCAGCGGACAAATCCACCGGGCGTCACCACCTGGAAATCGCCATCGAGATAACGAAGCGTCGCTTCGCCGCCGCGGCCTGATCGTTCAATACGGTTCATCATCATCCGACCATAGCCGCGCCCCGCCCGGATAGGCAATTCGCCGTTTTGCCGCTCCTCAATTCTTGAGGAGATCGAGGACCTGACCGACCGGGTCGTTCTTGTCCTTCTTGTTGTTCTTGCCCTTGCCCTTGCCCTTGTCGGAATTCTTGTCACCGCCGCCGACGGCGTTGCCGAGGAGATCGCCGCCAATGTCGCGAATCTGATCGATCGCGCCCTGCGGGTTCTCCAGCACGCCCTGGATCTCCGGGTAGATCTTCGGCTTGGCCAGCGGCCCGTCGATACGGACCGGCACGGCAAAGTCCTTGAGCTGCCCCTTCTTTCCGGACGCGATCTGCGCGTTGACCCGATAGCTGACGGCCTGGGCCGGGATGTCGATCGTTCCAGCCCCGTTCAGCGCGAATTGCGGCCCGGCCATCACCAAATCCTTGTTGGTCAGGATGCCGTTGGTGATGGTGAAGGTTGCGTCGATCTGGGAGAATTCCGTGCGATCGTTGCCCGGCTGCCAGCCGAGCAGGGAGTTCAGCGACAGGCTCTGCAGCATCTTTGGAATGTCGATGCCGAGGATCGCACCATTGCGGACAGCCATCGCGCCCTTGCCGGATAGCGACTTCGACAGCGCCATCTGGCTCTTACCCGACGTCTGGAGGTCGAAGGTGAAGCTGCCGGCGCCCTCGACCCGCTTGAAGCCGAGCGCATCCGCCAGGAACGGTTTGGCGTGGACATTCTTGAGGTTGAATGAGGCGGCGAGCGACGGCACCGCCGCCGCGCCGTCGACGGCCACGGTGCCGGTGCCGGTGCCTGAATAGAGCGCCATTTCGGTCAGGTTGGCGTTGAGCTTGCCGCCGGCAAGCTTCACCGTCAGCGCAGACGGGCCGATCTTGATGTCGTCGGCGATGATGCTGTCGGCGCGCAGGTTGAGGTCGGCATCCACCGCCCGCAACCCGGAGAAGTCCACCGGCGTATCGGCGCCTCCACCACCACCGCCCCCACCACCGCCGCCGCCACCCGGCTTGCCGTCGGCGGTGCCGGCGGCGACCAGGTAGGGCGTCACGTCGAGGACCTTCATCGCCAGGCCCGCGGTGACCTTCGGCTTGTCACCGAAGACGATGGCGCCAGTGCCGAGGCCGCTCGACTTGTCGAGGGTGAAGGCGGTCTTGTCGAAGGAGAAGCGGTCGGGTGCGAGCGACACCGTGCCGTCGATCGAGAAGGCTCCCAGCCCGCCGCCGGCCCCGATCGGCTGGCCGATCCAGGCCATCAGGTTGCGCAGCGATGGCGTCGACAGGGCGACCTTGCCGGTACCGACGCCATCGGCGCTGGCGATGCCGGCGAAACCGATCTTCAGCCGGTTCGAGGTCGCATTGACCGAGACCTGGGTTTCCTTGCCCTCGGCCAGCGCCCGCGCGTCGCCCTTGGCGACGATGGTGAAGCGCTCGCCGCGCCAGGTCATACCGCCATCGACGGCGACGGGGGAGGCGAGCGAGGCGAAACTCGCCGTGATGTCGATATCCTGGAGCGAGTCGGCGGCCGCGTCGCCGCCGACGAAGTCCGCAAGGCCGAGACCGGTGACGGTTCCGTCGCTGAGCGAGACTGCGCCGCTGGCATCGAGATTGGCGACGAACTGGTCGACGGTGGCGCCGGAGGTAGCGAAGTTGACGTTGAGCCCGGCGGTGCCGGTGACCGGCGCATCGGTCTCCGCAAGCGCCATCAGGCCGGCGAGGTCGAGGCCGGCGAGCTTGACCGAGCCGCTGATCGCCGGTGTCGCCCCGCGCGCGTCGACCGTCACCGCGCCCGAACCCGGCGCGCCGCCGACTTCGACCGAGCGGATGGTGGTGGTCAGGACGCTGCCGGCGAGCTTCAGGTCCATCGCCAGGTTGGCGAGCGTCGCCGCGCCGACGACCACCTGGCTGGTGGAGAAATCGACATTGGCGTCGAACATGCCGAGCGCCGACAGGTCGATCGCGCCGTCATCCGCCGTGGTACTTTCGGCAGCGGCCGGCGTGAACAGCGCGGTATCGATCGGACCGGCGGCGACCTTCAGGCCGATGCCCGGCTTCGCGCGGTCGTAGACCACCCGCACCCCGCCATCGACAGGGATGCCGCCGATCGCGCCGGTGAACTGGCCGATCAGCAGGCTCGACGCGTCGACCGCCAACGGGCCGGAGAGGGAGAACTCGGCGAAGGCGGGCGCATCCGGCAGGTCGACACCGAAACCCTGCAGGAAACCGCGGAGCGACGATCCCTTCGCCTCGACCGTTCCCTCCATCAACGATGCACCGTCCAGCGCAACGCCCCTGGCCGTCAGGCTGCCGCCATCGTCGGAAAGGGTCAGTTCGACCGGGATGCGCTCGAGCAACTGAGCGGCCGGACGCTCGCCGATCGTAAGCGCGATCTTCTGTTCGCCGCCATACCAGACGAAGTCGCCCTCGACGGTTCCGGCGCCGACCATGTTCGGCATGCGGATATCGAGGTTGAGCGCCTTCAGCGTCTCCTCGGTGCCGCTGGCGAGATCGCGGTAGGTCAGCGTGCCGTCGACAATCGTCACCCGGCCGATGGTCAGGTTGTCGAGGGCGGCCAGCGCGTCGCTCGCCGCGCCGTCGCCGACGCTCGGTACGGGCTCTGCCGCGATCAGGTCCTCGATGCTGTTCGGATCGGTCGGGGCAGGGCCATCGGCGGCGGCGGCCGCGCCGGTCCAGTTGCTCTGGCCCGCCTCGTCGAAGGTGACGAGAATCTTCGGGCGCTCGATCGTCACGCCGGTGATCTCGACATTGCCGGCCAGCAGCGGGAAAAGGCCGAGGCCGAAGGAGACGGAGTCGACGCTGAAGGCTTCCGAATCGCCGGTCAGCCCGGCAAGGCCGACGCCCTTCGCCGAGAGGCTGGGGCTGGGCAGGACGCTGACCGACACCGGCCCGTCGATCCGCACGTCGCGGCCGGTCGCCGACTCGATCCGCGCGATCAGTTCGTTCTTGACGGTTTCGGACGGGATGATCAGCGGCAGGGCGAACAGCCCGACGACAATCAGCACGACGACGACGATCAATCCGATCAGGAGCTTTTTCACGTCAATTGGCCTTCCTGTCGATCCGCTGTCCGGCGCCTAGCGGCGGCCGAAGAGGCGCTCGATATCCGCAAGTTTCAATTCGATATAGGTCGGACGTCCGTGATTGCATTCGCTGGCATTGGGCGTTGCCTCCATCTCGCGAAGCAGGGCGTCCATCTCCTCCGGCTTCAGCCGGCGGCCGGAGCGCACCGAGCCGTGGCAGGCCATCGTTGACGCGACACGGTCAAGGCGGTCGCGCAGGCTGACGGCCTTGTCCCATTCGGCGATCTCCTCGGCGAGATCGCGGACGAGCCCGGCGGCGTCCATGGCGCCAAGCATCGACGGCGTCTCGTGAATCGCCACGGCGCCCGGACCGAAGCGCTCGACCACAAGACCGAACTCGGCGAGTTCGGCGGCGCGGTCGACGATCCGGTCGGCGTCGTCGGAGGCGAGGTCGACGATCTCGGGGATCAGCAGGATTTGCCGGGCGATGCCGTGGTCGGCGAGGCCGCGCTTGAGACGCTCATAGACCAGGCGCTCGTGGGCGGCATGCTGGTCGACGATGACCAGTCCGTCACCGGTCTGGGCGACGATGTAGTTCTCGTGGAGCTGGGCGCGGGCGGCGCCGAGCGGCCGGGCCATGGTGAGCGGCTCGGGCTCGGTGTGGCGGATATCGGCCGACGGCCGGTCGGCGTCCCGGAAGGCGGCCTGCACCTCTTCGGCGAAGCCTGGCGCCAGCGCCGCGTTGCCCGATGTGCCGCCGGTCGGTCGCCACGGCGCGGCCCAGGATTGCGCCGCCCGTTCCGGCCGGAAGGCGGCGATGGTCGCGCCGGTCGCCGTCGTCGACGAGCGAAGGCCGCTGCGTGCGAAGGCTTCGCGGATCGCGCCGACGATCAGCCCGCGCACCATCCCGGCGTCGCGGAAGCGGACATCGGCCTTGGTCGGATGGACGTTGACGTCGACCTGGCTCGGATCGACATCGATGAACAGCGCGGCGACCGGGTAACGGTCGCGCTTCATCAGGTCGGCATAGGCGCCGCGCAGCGCCCCGAGCAGCAGCTTGTCGCGCACCGGCCGGCCGTTGACGAACAGGAACTGGGCGAGGCTGTTGGCCCGGCTGTAGGTCGGCACACCGGCAAAGCCCTTCAGCGTCGTATCCTGGCGGCCGGCGTCGATGGCGATCGAATTGCTGCGGAAATCCGCCCCCATGATCTGGCCGAGCCGGGTGAGTTGGGCATCGCCTCCGGTCGCCGCCGGATAGTCGAGGCTTGACCGGTCGCTGCCATTCAGCGCGAAGCGGATGCCGGGATGGGCCATCGCCTGGCGCTTCACCACGTCGGTGATCGCCGCCGATTCGGCCCGTTCCGACTTGAGGAATTTGAGCCGCGCCGGCGTCGCGAAGAACAGGTCGCGCACCTCGATCCGGGTTCCGGTCGACAGCGCCGCCGGTTTGACGTCGCCGACCCGGCCGCCCTCGACGCTGATCTCGAAGGCCGAGTCGGTGCCGCGCTTGCGGGAGGTGACGGAGAGCCGCGCCGCCGCGCCGATCGCCGCCAGCGCCTCGCCGCGAAAGCCGAGCGAGCGGATGTCGTCGAGCCCGCCGTCGAGCTTGGAGGTGCAGTGGCGTTCGACCGCCAGCGCCAGTTCGTCGGGGCCCATGCCGCCGCCATCGTCGCTGACCCGGATCAGGGTCGAGCCGCCACCGGCGGTGACGACGTCGATCCGCGTCGCGCCGGCATCGATGGCGTTCTCGACGAGTTCCTTGACGACGCTCGCCGGCCGCTCAACCACCTCGCCGGCGGCGATGCGGTTGACCATGTCCTCGCTGAGACGGCGGATCGGCATGGAGAATCAGTGTCCTTTGCCGCGATTCTGGCCGAATCATTGGGGCGAAGGAAGGGCGCGCGGGCGATTGGTGAGGGGAAACCCGCCCGCGAAACCGGAACGGCAGCCGCGGGCGGGAAACAGGGACCAGGTCAGTGGTCGGTCAGGTCTCGGTCGTCAGGATGGCGGCGCAACCGCGCGAGACACCGCTGACGGCATCCTCGGCGCCCGGCATGACGGCCCAGCCGCCTTCTTCGATGAACTTGGGCTGCTGATAGGAGCTCAAAGCGGTCAGTTCGGCGAGCTTTGCCGCCGAGTCGGGCTGGGCATTGAATTGAATGGCGCAGATCGGCGACAACACGCTGACAACAGCCGTGTCGGCATTCTTCTCCGCTTGTTCGCGCGCCGTGGCGCCCGTTACCCATCCGCCCCAGGCGAATCCAATGATAGCGAGCACGACGGCACCACCCGCCGCGCCCAGGAGGGCTGGCTTGATTTCCGGTCCAATTTTCATGGTTGCAGACCCTTTCGGTCCCGGGGAGAGAAATCCCACCCGTCCGTCAGGGTAACAGGTTAACGCACGCCACGGTCGGAAATCGCCCGCCAGCCGATGTCCCGGCGGCAGAAGCCTTCTGGCCAGACGATCCGGTCCACCGCTTCATAGGCCAGGGCCTGGGCCTCGGCGATGGTCGCGCCGGTCGCCGTGACGTTGAGCACCCGGCCGCCATTGGCGACCAGGCGACCGTCCTGGAGGCCGGTGCCGGCCTGGAACACCTTGACGCCGGACAGGCCGTCGGCCGCGCCGATGCCGTCGATCGCGCTGCCCTTGGCGTAGGCGCCGGGGTAGCCCTGCGCCGCCATGACGACCGTCAGGGCGGATTCCTCGCGCCAGTTCGCCGACACGCCGGAAAGCCCGCCGGTGGCGGTGGCATAGAGGAGGTCGACAAGGTCGCTGTCGAGCCGCATCATCATCGGCTGGGTTTCGGGATCGCCGAAGCGGACGTTGTATTCGATCAGCTTCGGCCCGGCGTCGGTGATCATCAGCCCGGCGTAGAGCACGCCCTGGAACGGCGTGCCTCGATCGCGCATCGCTTTCACAGTAGGCCGGATGATCTCGTCGAGCGTCCGCTCGACCAGCTCCGGCGTCATGATCGGGGCGGGCGAATAGGCGCCCATGCCGCCGGTATTCGGCCCGGTATCGCCTTCGCCGACCCGCTTGTGGTCCTGCGCGGTGGCCAGCGGCAGCACCGTCTCGCCATCGGTCAGCGCGAAGAAGCTCGCTTCCTCGCCGACCAGGCATTCCTCGACCACCACTTCGGCGCCGGCTTCGCCAAAGGCCCCGGCGAAGCAGTCGTCGATGGCGGCCAGCGCCTCGTCGATCGTCGCGGCGACGGTGACGCCCTTGCCGGCAGCGAGCCCATCCGCCTTGACCACGATCGGCGCGCCCTGTTCCCGGGCATAGGCCTTCGCCGCCTCGGCGTCGGTGAAGCGGCCATAGGCGGCGGTGGGAATGCCGGCCTCGGCGCACAGGTCCTTGGTGAAGCCCTTGGAGCCTTCCAGCGCCGCCGCCGCAGCACTGGGTCCGAAGGCCGGGATGTCGAAGGCGGCGAGCGCGTCGACGAGACCGGCGACCAGCGGCGCTTCCGGGCCGACGACGACGAGGTCGATCTGCTTGTCGCGGCAGAGGCGCGCGACGGCATCGTGATCCGCCACGTCCAGCGCAACGATATCGGCGCATTCGGCGATGCCGGGATTGCCGGGCGCCGCATAGAGCTTCGCCAGCCGTGGCGACTGGGCCAGTTTCCACGCAAGCGCGTGTTCACGCCCGCCAGAGCCGATGAGAAGGATATTCATGCCAAGCGATTTCTTTCGTTTCGTGCTGCTTCCATGGGGCAGGACCCGCGTCGCCACCTCGATGACACCGCGCGCCAGCGCAAGCTCGACCAAGTCGTTCACAATCGCAAGGACCGGAAGGACGAAGCGGGCATAGACCGAGACATAGGACAACTGCCCCTGCTCGCCCAAGGCGCGGGCATACGCGTCGAGGCGTGACGGCGCGGTGAGAATGACGAAGGCGATCCAGGTGACGAGAAACGCGATCCAGACGCCCTGCAGCCATCGTTGAGTCGAGAAGGGGCCGAGGACGAATAGTCGGCGGAACGCTCTTGTCAGCCAGTTTCTCGAAGCAGCTTCGGCGGGCGTCGGAACGAGCAGGACGACGGCGATTTCAAGGGCGATCCGGTAGAGCGCAAGCTGCGCCAGCAACCTGAAGGGAGACGCCATCAGGAACAGGGCGAGCTGCTCAAGATCGAGGGTGTCGGCGCGCTGGAGAACCGACTCGATCGGCTGGTCCAGGATCCACGTGAATTCGTAGCCGATGCGGATCAGCGAAGGCAGCAGGATCGCGAGCCAGATGAGCCTCAGCACCGCAAGGGTGAGAAGCGGCCTTACCGACAAGATAGCCTTAAGCCTTTGCAGCAACCGTCACCGCTCTCTCATTGGTGTTGCCCGCTACTTTGCGTTGACCGCCTCTACGGGGTGCCTCTACAGGCGGGCCGACGCGTTGGCTAGTCCGCCGACGTAGGGTCACGCTTCAAAACGCTCTCTGCTTCGGCTACCAAACGCTCATGGGTTCCGCGCCAAACACCAATGCCGCCGTCGCCGATGCCGTGCGCGGCAACTGGGTCGACCGTTACCTGCCGGCGGCCGCCAAGCCCTTCGCGCGGCTGGCGCGGCTCGACCGGCCGATCGGCTGGTGGCTGCTCATGTGGCCGTGCTGGTGGTCGACGGCGCTGGCCGCCGATGCGGCGGGCGCGGCGTGGCCGAACCCCTGGTATCTGCTGCTTTTCCTGATCGGCGCCATCGCCATGCGCGGCGCCGGCTGCACCTATAACGACATCGTCGATCGCGACCTCGATGCCCAGGTGGCGCGGACCCGGTCGCGGCCGATCCCCAGCGGCCAGGTCACCGCCCGCCAGGCGGCGGTCTTCATGGTGGCGCTGGCGATTGTCGGGCTCGTCGTTCTCTTGCAATTCAACGGCTTCGCCATTCTCGTCGGCTTCGCCTCGCTGGCGGCGGTCGCGATCTATCCCTTCCTCAAGCGGGTGACGAGCTGGCCGCAACTCGGCCTCGGCATCGCCTTTTCCTGGGGGGCGCTGATGGGGTGGGCGGCGGTCTTCGGCCGGCTCGATCTGGCGCCGATCCTGCTCTATCTCGGCGGCATCGCCTGGACCATCGGCTATGACACCATCTACGCCCACCAGGATCGCGAGGACGACGCGCTGGTCGGGGTCCGCTCGACTGCCCGACTCTTCGGAGCGCGGACCAAGCCGTATCTCACCGTTCTCTATGGACTGGCGACGCTGCTGTTCGCCGGGGCTTATCTGGCAGCCGGGGCAGGGGTCCTGGCCTTCGTCGGCCTTGCCCTCGGCGCCGTCCACCTCGGCTGGCAGGTCAGGACGCTGAGCGCCGCAGATCCCGAAAACTGCCTCAGGCTCTTCCGTTCGAATCGCGACTATGGCTGGATCGTTTTCGCCGGACTGGTCGCCGATTGCGCGCTGAACGCGATGAATTAACGCTTTCGTGCTGGAATCCGGCGCGTCCGGTTCCCATATCGAGGGCGGAATCACCGCATTCCGCCCATCCGCCACCGCTGTTACTATTCTGGAATCATGCGCGATCCCTATTCAATCCTGGGTGTGAGCAAGACCGCGAGCGAGTCGGAGATCAAGTCCGCTTTCCGCAAGCTTGCCAAGAAGTATCACCCCGACGCCAACAAGAACGAGCCGAAGGCCAAGGAACGCTTCAACGAGGCGAACGCGGCCTATGAAATCCTTGGCGACAAGGAGAAGCGCGGTCAGTTCGATCGCGGTGAGATCGATGCCGACGGCAAGCCCAAGTTCCAGGGCTTCGAGGGTTTCGGCCATCCCGGTGGCGGTCAGGCCCGTCCCGGTGCCGGCGGCGCCCGAAACTTCCGCTGGTCGACCGGTGGCGCCGACGGCGATCCCTTTGCCGCCGACGACGTGCTCAACGAGATCTTCAGTGGCTTCGGCCGTGGCCGCGGCGGGCCGGGCGCCGGGGCCGGTGCGCGCCCCCGGCCGCAGCCGGTCAAGGGCGAGGACATCAACGCGACCGTCGCGGTGACACTGGAGCAACTGGTCAGCGGCGAGAAGGCCCGCGTCGACCTGCCGACCGGCCGCACCGTCGATGTCGCCATTCCGCCGGGGACCACCTCCGGCAAGGTCATCCGCCTGCGCGGGCAGGGACGGGCCGGCGTGCTCGGCGGCCCCGCCGGCGACGCACGGGTGACGGTCGAGTTTGTCCCCCATCCGCATTTCCGCGTCGAGGGCGACCTGCTGCGCCGCGAGGTCAACATTCCGCTGGAGGATGCGGTGCTCGGAGGCAAGGTCCGCGTGCCCACCCTCGAAGGTGAGGTCTCGATGAACGTCCCGGCCAATTCCGGCGGCGGCAAGTCGCTGCGTCTCAAGGGCAAGGGATTGCCCAAGGCCGGCGGCGGGCGCGGCGATCTGGTCGTGACGCTGCGAATCGTCCTGCCGGAGGGCGGCGATCCCGAACTCACCGCGCTCATGAAGAAGTGGCGCGAGAGCGGGCAGGACCGCGCCAGCGATTCCGAGGAAGCAGCGTAGCGGGTCAGCCGCGTGGCGCCGCCGCCCGCGTCAGGCGGTCATTGATCGCTTCGCCGAGACCGTGATCCGGGATCGGCGCGACGGCGATGGTGGCGGCCGTCCCATCCAGTTCCCTGAGTGCCGAGAACAGCCGTGCCGCCGCCTCGCCGAGGTCGCCGCTGCGGCTGAGATTGATGGTTGCGGCCGCCTGCTCCGCGCCGGCCGGCAAAGGCTCTCCGAAGGCGAGCAGCGCTTCGCCCGGGCGCACCGTTTCCGCATTGAGCCGCACATGCGCCGCCGGCGCGTAATGCGACCGCAGCATGCCGGGCGCCACCGGCGCGTTGGCCTCCGCCGGTGCCGCCAGTGGTCGACCGATCGCCGCTTCGATGGCGTCGCGTGGCACGCCGCCGGAGCGGAGCAGGCGCGGCGTCTCGTCGGTCAGGCCGACGATGGTCGATTCGACACCGATCCCGGTCGGACCCGCATCGAGGATGACCGCGACCCGGTCGCCGAGATCGGTGGCGACATGGGCGGCGGTGGTCGGGCTGACATGGCCGGAGCGATTGGCGCTTGGTGCGGCGACCGGTCGGCCAAAGGCCGTGATCAGGGCGCGGGCGACGGGGTGGGCTGGCACCCGCAGGGCGATGGTATCGAGGCCCGCGGTGGCAAGATCGGCGATCGCCGCCGACCTCCGCCTCGGCACGACGAGGGTCAGCGGCCCGGGCCAGAAGGCTTCGGCAAGAGTCCGCGCGAGGGGCGGAAATGTGCCCAGCCCCATTGCTGCCTCAATTGAAAAATCGTGTATAATCAGTGGATTGAATCGAGGTCTTGACTTGGTGCTGTAGATCCCCGCGATCGCCTCGCCGCTCGACGCGTCGGCGGCGAGGCCATAGACGGTCTCCGTCGGCATGCCGACCAGCGCGCCTCGCCGCAGTGAGTCGGCAGCGGCGGCGATGCCGGCGTCGAAGCGCGCGGGATTGCTCATCTCGAAGATTTCGGGCAAGCCCGGCATGAGGAAATCGGTCCCGAAAAGAAGACGGCGGGTTGTCGCCGCTCGGACCGCGCCCGGTCAAGCCCGGCAGTTGGGGAGGACGCATGGCCTTCGAGGCGCCCGTCGCCGAAATCTTGTTCTCGATGCGCGAGATCGCCGGGCTCGACGAAGCCATTCTTGGCGATGTCGGCTTCGAGACCGTTGAGATGATCCTTGCCGAAGCCGGTCGCTTCGCCGAGGCAGAACTTGCCCCGCTCAATCGGGTCGGCGACCGCCAGGGCGCCGTCTTCGCCGATGGCGCAGTGACCACCGCGCCGGGTTGGAAGCAGGCCTTCGCCCGATTCGCTGCCGCCGGCTGGAGCGGGGTCAGCGCGTCGGAACGCTGTGGCGGTCAGGACCTGCCGGTGATGGTCGAGATGGCCCTCCAGGAACTCTGGAATGCAGGCTCCGCCGCCTTCGCCACCGGCCCCATGCTGTCGGCCGGCGCGATCCTCGCGCTGGAGGCGCATGCGTCCGACGACCTGAAGCAGAGTTGCCTGCCGAAGCTCGCCGCCGGGACATGGACCGCGACGATGAACCTGACCGAGCCGCAGGCGGGGTCCGATCTCGGTGCGCTGACGACGCGGGCCGAGCGGGCGGAGGATGGCTCCTATCGCATCACCGGCCAGAAGATCTTCATCAGCTACGGCGAACATGACCTCGCCGAGAACATCGTCCACCTGGTGCTGGCCCGCCTGCCCGACGCGCCGGCCGGCACGCGCGGCATCTCTATGTTCGTCGTGCCGAAGTTCCTGGCCGACGAGGGGGGCGGCCTCGGCGCGAGGAATGCGGTTGCCGCGACCGGCGTCGAGCACAAGCTCGGCCTGCACGGCTCGCCGACCTGCACGATGGTCTATGACGGGGCGGTCGGCTATCTCGTCGGCGAGGAGCATCGCGGCCTCGCCTGCATGTTCACGATGATGAACGTCACCCGCCTGTCGGTCGGCATCCAGGCTGTTGGCGTTGCCGAGCGGGCGACCCAGGAGGCACTGGCCTATGCCCGCGAACGGCGTCAGGGCCGGGCTCCGGGTCACACGGGCGAGGGGATGAGCCGAATCATTGACCATCCCGATGTCCAGGCGATGCTCCTGCGAATGACCTCAGTCACAGCCGCGTCGCGGGCGATCTGTTACGCCTGCGCCCATGCAATCGACATGAGCCGCAGGGGGAGCGATGCCGATCGGATTTTCTGGACCGAAAGGGCGGCCCTGTTGACGCCGATCGCCAAGGCCTTCGCCAGCGATGCCGGGATCGAGGTCGCCTCACTGGGGATTCAGGTTCACGGCGGCGCCGGCTATATCGAGGAGACCGGCGCGGCGCAGCATTTGCGCGACGTCCGGGTTTTCGCGATTTACGAGGGAACGAACGGCATCCAGGCGATCGACCTCGTCAGTCGCAAGCTGCCCCTGTCGGATGGCAAGGCCGTCGGCTGTCTTCTCGACGATTTATCCGGCATGATCGGGGATCTGAATTCCGCCCGGGGCGACGAGATTCGGAATATGGGCGATCATCTGGCGACAGCCCTCGCCGACCTCCGGGCAGCGACCGACCACGTGATGACGCTGACGCGCGACGGCCGACACGACGAATCGCTGGCCGGCGCGACGTCCTATCTCCGTCTGTTTGGTCTTGTTCTTGGCGCCGGGCTGCTCGCGAAGGGCGTGCTCGCGAAAGGAAGCACTGTATACAACGATCGGATGGTTGCGGTGGCCCGCTATTTCGCGGAGACCATACTGGGAGAGGCGACCGGGCTTCGGCGTGCGGCGATGGCTGGCACCACCGGGCTCGGGGCGGATGCGGCGGCAGTGTTTTCTCATGGTCCGGTGACCAACGACAAAGGCGAGGGAAACAAGCGCTGATGGACGAGCATATTTCGGTCGATGTGACGGAAGGGGTGCAGACGATCCGCATCGACCGCCCGGAGAAAAGTAACGCTCTCACCGCCGAGATGTACGAGGCCGCCGCCGATGCCCTGGCGCTGGCCGACCACGATACGGCGGTCCGCGCGGTTCTCTTCGCCGGCATGCCGGGCGTTTTCACCGCGGGCCACGACGTCGACGAACTGCGCCAGTACCTCGACTCCAGCACATTTGGCGAAAGCCCGGTCCGGTTCATGAAAACCCTGGCGACGGTGGACAAGCCGGTCGTCGCCGCGGTCGACGGGCTGGCCGTCGGCATCGGCACCACGATGCTCTTCCACTGCGATTTCGTCGTCGCCAGCGAGTGGTCGATCTTCTCGTCACCATTCGCCGATCTCGGCATGCCGCCGGAGGCGGGGTCGAGTCTTCTGGCGCCGGGAATCATGGGGCACCACTTCGCCTTCGAACTCCTGGTGATGGGTGAGCAGTTCGACGCCCAGCGCGCCCTCGCAGTGGGACTGATCAATCGTGTGGTGGTGCCCGAGGACCTTGATTCGGTCGCGCTCGGCTATGCCCGCGCCCTGTCCGCCAAACCGCCGCAGGCGGTACGTCTTGCCAGGCGGCTCCTGCGGGGCGATCGTCGGGACGTTGTCAACCGGATCGGCCTGGAGGCGGGCAGCTTTCCGGAACTCATGCATTCCCCGGCGGCGCATGACGCGCTGCTGGCCTTTCTCGATCGGAATCGGGACCAGTTTTCCTGAGGTTCGCCAGTGACTACCCTGCTTGTCACGGATGATGTTTTCCTTGAGCACAAGGTGCCGGAGGGCCATCCCGAACGCCCCGAGCGCCTGCTGGCCATCACCGACGCGCTGGCCGACGGGCGTTTCGCGGCGCTGGATCGGCGCGGCGCCCGGCCGGTCGACGACGCGACCCTGGCGACGGCCCATACCGAGGCCTATGTCGCGAGCGTGCGGGCCGCGATCCCGGAAAGCGGGGAGGCGACCCTCGACGCCGATACCTACGTCTCGCCCATGAGCTTTGTCGCGGCCGCGAGTGGCGCTGGCGGCGCCTGCCAGGCAGTCGACGCGGTGATTGCCGGCGAGGTGTCGAATGCCTTCTGCGCCAGCCGACCGCCGGGCCATCACGCCGAGGCCGACCGGGCCATGGGCTTCTGCCTTTTCGCCAATGCCGTCATCGCCGCCCGGCATGCCCAGCGCGTTCACGGCGCCGAGCGCGTCGCGATCATCGACTGGGACGTCCATCACGGCAACGGCACCCAGGCCATTGTCTGGTCGGATCCTTCGATTCTCTATGGCTCGACCCACCAGATGCCACTCTATCCGGGGACCGGCGCTGCCTCGGAGACGGGAGCCGGCAACATCTTCAATGCGCCGCTGGCACCCGAGTCGGGTGGCGCCGAGTTCGAGGAGGCGTTCTCGAGTGTGCTCCTGCCGGCGGT
This sequence comes from Bauldia litoralis, assembly GCF_900104485.1. GTDB lineage: Bacteria > Pseudomonadota > Alphaproteobacteria > Rhizobiales > Kaistiaceae > Bauldia > Bauldia litoralis. The sequence goes on from NZ_FMXQ01000004.1 coordinate 38,833, forward strand.
GAATGCTTTTGCACCGGACCTCATCATCATCTCGGCCGGGTTCGACGCCCATTGGCGCGACCCGCTTGCCTCCCTGAACCTGCGGGAGGAGGACTTCGCCTGGGCGACCGGCGAAGTGATGCGGCTCGCCGACAGGCATTGCGGCGGGCGGATCGTCGGCCTGCTTGAGGGCGGCTACGACCTGCAGGGCCTCTCCGCCTCTGTCGCCGCGCATGTCGAGACCCTGATGAAGGCCTGACGGGACGGGCTTCAGACGACCTCATTCGGCCCAAGGCGGCGTGAAAGGCTCGCCGCCGGGCAACGATGCCCTTCCGCCGACCGGCAGCACGGCAACCGCCTCGAACGGCTCCGGGCCGGGATTGGACAGCGAGAAGTCCGTGTCGGCCGGGACGATCACAGCGCTGCCCGCGGTGAAATCCGCCTCGCTGCCGCCAATCGAGACGCGCGCCGCCCCCGATATGGCGACGATGACTTCCTCCCGGCTCAGGCGGTGCGGATTGGCCGGCGTGCCGGGCTGCATGACGACGCGCCAGACGGACGTCTTGAGGGCGCCGCGGCTTGGTGCCGCCAGGCCGGTGAAGGTAACGCCGGAAGATCGAAGGTGGGGGCCAACTCGGCCGAAATGATAGGCATCGATGCCTCCTCATGTTTGCGAAAGGACGGGTTTGCCGTTTTGCGCCGGCAAGATATGGTCAAGTGACTTGACTATAATGAGGGAGTGCTAGTTGGTCAAGAAACTTGACGAAAAAGACTGGCCGGAAGTCCTGGATCATGTCGGCTGGCGACTCTGGCAGGCGACCCAGCGCTGGAAACGCGAGCTTGACGACGGCCTCGTCGCGATGGGGTATCCGTGGGCCGCCGATGCGCGTGCGAATGTCATCATGCATGTCGGCCGGTCCGGCATCCGCCAGTCCGACCTCGTGCGGCGGATGGGCCGCAGCAAGCAGGCGGTCCAGCAGCTTCTCGACGCCCTCGTCGACGATGGCATCGTCGAGCGCAAACCGGATCCCGGCGACAGTCGCGGCCGGCTGATCGTCTTCACCGCCGCGGGGCGCAGGCTGCTCGCCGATTCCAACCGGGTGAAGCAGGAAATCGAAGCCGACTACCGCGCGGTGCTGGGCGAGAAGCGATTTCGCGACTTCATGGACATGCTGGCGGAACTGAACGGGCGACCGCCGGACTCCGGACGCTGAAGGTTGGGAGAGGGCGCGGGGGTTGGCCGACTCGGCCGCGCCACATATAGATGGGCGGAGACCAAAAGCCTGCCGAGCCGTCCGTCCCGAAGCGGCGGCCAAAGGAGACCGAATGCCGGACAACCCGCCCACGCCCGTCAGCGAACTGTCTTTCGAGACGGCGCTTGCCGAACTCGAATCGATTGTCCAGCGGCTGGAGCAGGGCAAGGTCGACCTTGAGGAATCGATCTCGATCTACGAGCGCGGCGAAGCGCTGAAGGCGCATTGCGAGAAACTGCTCAAGGAAGCCGAGGGCCGCGTCGACAAGATCCGGCTCGGCGCCGACGGCAAGGTGGCCGGGACTGCCCCCCTCGACGAAGAGACGCCCTTCTAGGACGGGTTGCCTGCCGGGACCGCGGCATTATCTGTTGGTTCTGCCGCGAAGGAGATCCATCATGCGACCGCTTCCAACACCCGACCCCGAATTCGGCGACGCCAGGGCCGCGGATCTGATCGAAACGGTTGTCGTTCCGACCATGAAGGATCTTGGCGGTTTCACAGTCGGTCGCGTTCTGCCGGCGGCGGGCCGTCGGATGGTCGGTCCGTTTGTCCTGATGGACCAGGCTGGCCCGGCCGAAGTCCTGATGAGTGAGAATTTCGACGTTCGGCCGCATCCGCACATTGGGCTGGCGACCGTCACCTACATCCACGAAGGCAGCATCGTGCATCGTGACTCGGTCGGCAGCGAGCAGACCATCCGGCCCGGCGAGGTCAACTGGATGACGGCCGGGCGGGGCATCGCCCATTCCGAACGCGCCCCGGCCGAGCTCCGCGACCAGCGTCACATGCTGTTCGGCTTCCAGACATGGATCGCCCTGCCGAAGGACAAGGAGGAGGCCGCGCCGACCTTCGCCCATCACGAACGCGACGCGCTGCCGGTCATCGGTGGGGACGGCGCAACAGTCCGCCTCGTCGTCGGCTCGCTCTATGGCGAGCGGTCCCCGGTCGAGACCTTCTCCGAGATGTTTTATGCCGACGTCACGCTCGATGCCGGTGCCCGGCTGCCGCTGGATGCCGGGCACGAGGAGAGGGCGGTCTATGTCGTTGAAGGCGCGATCGAGATAGGTGGTGACCGTTTCGACGCCACGCGTCTGGTCGTGCTGCGCCCGGGCGACAGCCTGACGGTCAAGGCGCTGGAGCCGAGCCGGCTCATGCTCCTCGGCGGTGAGGCGATGGATGGGCCCCGCCACATTTGGTGGAACTTCGTCTCCTCGTCGAAGGAGCGGATCGAGGAAGCCAAGAACGATTGGAAGCTCGGTCGCTTCGACAAGGTCTTCGGCGACGAGAAGGATTTCATCCCGCTTCCCGATTGATGGTGATCAACAGTTGGCGGTGCGGCACGGGGCGATCCGGCGCGCCGCTCGTCAAGGGTCGATGCGGCGGAGCCGACAACCACTGGCCCTTTCGATCTCCCGCACTGCGTGATGCGTGCCTTAATTCAAGCTGCTATAAGCGAATTCGCTAGATTTTGGCCGCGCAGCTCACAGACGGTTTCCTTCGACAATGACATCCTCAAGCACGCCGCTCCTCGACTCCGTCAGCCTTCCGCAGGATTTGCGCCAGCTCAAGGAATCGGACCTGCGGCAGCTCGCTGACGAGTTGCGCAGTGAGACGATCTCCGCTGTCTCGGTAACCGGCGGTCATCTCGGCGCCGGTCTGGGTGTGGTCGAACTGACGGTAGCCCTGCATTACGTGTTCGACACGCCGCGCGATCGAATCCTCTGGGATGTCGGCCATCAGGCCTATCCGCACAAGATCCTCACCGGCCGGCGCGACCGCATCCGTACCCTGCGCCAGCCCGGTGGCCTGTCCGGCTTCACCAAGCGCAGCGAGAGCGAATACGACCCCTTCGGCGCCGCGCATTCCTCCACCTCGATCTCCGCCGGCCTCGGCATGGCGGTCGCCCGTGACCTGTCCGGCGGCGAAAACAACGTCATCGCAGTGATCGGCGACGGCGCTATGTCGGCCGGCATGGCCTATGAGGCGATGAACAATGCCGGCCACCTGAAGTCGCGGCTGGTCGTCATCCTGAACGACAACGACATGTCGATCGCTCCGCCGGTCGGCGCGATGTCGGCCCATCTGGCCCGGCTCGTCTCCGGCCGCACCTACCGAAATTTCCGCAACTTCGCCAAGCGGCTGCTCGATCGTTTTCCGCGTTTCTTCCGCGACAAGGCGAAGCTGACCGAGGAGTTCACCCGGTCGTTCTTTACCGGCGGCACGTTGTTCGAGGAGCTCGGCTTCTATTATGTCGGGCCGATCGACGGCCACAATCTCGATCATCTCCTGCCGGTTCTGCAGAACGTCCGCGACATGCAGAACGGCCCGGTGCTGATCCATGTCGTTACCCAGAAGGGCAAGGGCTACGCGCCGGCCGAGGCTTCGAAGGACAAGTATCACGGCGTCGCCAAATTTGACGTCGTGACCGGCCAGCAGGCCAAGAGCACCGCCAACGTGCCGGCCTATACGAAGGTCTTCGCCAACGCCCTCATCGGCGCTGCCGAAAAGGACGACAAGATCGTGGCCGTCACCGCCGCGATGCCCAGCGGCACCGGCCTCGACCTTTTCGCAAAACGGTTTCCCGACCGGTGTTTCGATGTCGGCATCGCCGAGCAGCATGCCGTCACCTTCGCCGCCGGCCTCGCCACCGAAGGCTTCAAGCCCTTCGCCGCGATCTACTCGACCTTCCTGCAGCGCGCCTATGACCAGGTCGTGCATGATGTGGCCATTCAAAGCCTGCCGGTTCGCTTCGCCATCGACAGGGCAGGCCTCGTCGGCGCCGACGGCGCGACGCATGCCGGTTCCTTCGACACCACCTATCTCGCCTGCCTCCCTAATTTCATCGTCATGGCGCCTGGCGACGAGGCCGAACTGACGCACATGGTTGCCACCGCAGTCGCCATCGACGACCGGCCGTCGTCGTTCCGCTTTCCGCGTGGCGAGGGCGTCGGCGTCGACATGCCGGAGGCCGGCGTGCCGCTCGAGATCGGCCGTGGCCGGATCATGCGCGAGGGTACCAAGGTGGCGCTGCTGTCCTTCGGCGGGCGTCTGTCGGAATGCCTGGCAGCTGCCGAGGAACTGGAGGCGCATGGTCTGTCGACCACGGTCGCCGATGCCCGCTTCGCCCGCCCGCTCGACACCGCGCTGATCGACAGGCTTGCCCGCGAACACGAAGTGCTGCTGACGGTCGAGGAAGGCGCGATCGGCGGCTTCGGCAGTCATGTCCTGAACCATCTTGCCCTGTCCGGTGCCCTGGATGCCGGCCTCAAGGTGCGGCCGCTGGCGTTTCCCGATCGCTTCCTCGACCATGACAAGCCGGACGCGATGTATGCCACCGCCGGACTCGACGCCCGCGGAATCGTGTCCACCGTCTTTGCCACGCTCGGTCGCGACGGCGACGCGGCGGTGCTGCGCGCCTGAGGGGCGATCTGACGCGGCGTCTTCCGTCGCAGGTCGTGGTAGACGTCCTGCCATGAAAGAGGTGTCGTTCCTTGCAGCGCTGAGAGGCCGGGACGGCCGTTCGCTGGCGCGAGCGGTGGCGATCCTCTTGCTTTTCAATCTGTTTGCCGGCGGCCTGCATACCGGCGCGATGGCGTTCGAGGGCGGCGGCGTCTTTGTCCTCTGTTCCTCGCCGTCGTCGGGTCCGGTCGGGCCTTCGGGCATCACGGTCGACCATTGGCGGGGCTGTTGCCTCGCGGGCTGCCAGACGTCGCCGGTCGCCCTGGGCGGCGATCCCGGCGCCGGCCTGTCATGCCCGCAATGCCTTGTCCTTCGACTGGGCCAGGCCAACGGCGAATCCGGCAATTCCGGGATCGTTCTCTCACCGAACGCGCGCGGCCCCCCACACCTCGCCTGATAAGCACACGACGCTTTTCCATCAGGTCACGGCCTGCGCGCCACGCGCCGCATAGGCCGGTTTTCGAGGTGTTCTCTCATGTCGTTCCACATGATCCTTGCCGCTGTCGCGGTTTCCGTTTCGCTGGTCGCTCCGGCCGCCGCCCACGAAGTCACACTGGGCTCGTTGACCCTGACCGAACTCTGGTCGCGGGCAACACCGCCCAACGCACCCACCGCCGGCGGCTATCTCACCATCACCAACACCGGAGACACCGCCGATCGGCTGGTGGCGGTGTCGACCGCGCAGGCCGGCAAGTCCGAGATCCACGAGATGACCGTCTCCGACGGCGTCATGACGATGCGGCCGCTCGCCGAGGGCGTTGAGGTGCCGGCCAATGGCACCCTTGTCCTGGCGCCCGGTGGGTTCCATCTGATGTTCATGAAGCTGCAGGCTCCCTTTGTCGAAGGCGAGGAGGTGCCGGTGACCCTGACCTTCGAGCAGGCCGGCTCCGTCGATACCTTCCTCCATGTCATGCAGATCGGCGCCAGGGGCCCGGATGGCCACGCCGGCCATGACGACATGAAGATGGACATGAGCGAATGAAAACGCTGAAAGCGATCCGCATCGTCGCCTGGGCGGCGGTCGCAATCGTCATTGGAGGCGTGGCGACAGTGCTCGTCCTCCAGCAATTCGACGATCCGCCGATTGCCACGGTCGCCACCATAGGCGGGCCGTTCTCGCTGACGGACCAGCATGGCCAGCTGGTCACCGAGGCGTCGCTGAAGGGGCATCCATCGGCAATGTTCTTTGGCTACACCTACTGCCCGGATGTCTGCCCGACGACGCTCTTCGAGATGACCAGCCTGATGGCCGAACTCGGCCCAGACGCCGACAAGCTGAAGGTCTATTTCGTGACCGTCGATCCGGAGCGCGATACCCAGGCGGTTCTGGCCGACTATCTGCAGGCCTTCGATCCGCGGATTGGCGGCCTGACCGGCTCCCGCGAGGAGATCGACAAGACGCTTTCGGCCTTCCGGGTCTTTTCCCGCAAGGTGGAGGGCGAGGACGGCAGCTACCTGATGGATCACACCGCGTCGGTCTATCTGTTCGATGACGATGCGGTGTTCACGTCAACGATCGACTATCAGGAAGACGATACAACGGCGCTGGCCAAGTTGAAGCGGCTCATCGACGGCGCGTGAGTGTGCCGTCGACGGCGGTTTCGTGCTAGGGTGACGGCATGACCATGGCGATGAAGACGTCTGTCGGACTTGTCACGCTGGCTCTTGCAGTCGGCGGCGCGGTGCTGTGGACCCGGTTCGGCAGCCTCGTCTATTTTGACGTCATGGCCAGTTCGTTCATTGGCTGCTTCCTCTAGGTCGTCTCCCGGCGGTTTTGCCGAGAGACGGCGTCTCGACGTCGTGCTGGTCGAGCGCGGTATCGTACCGACCCGGGCGCGGGCGCGCGATGCCGTTCTGCGCGGCGCCATCGTCGTCGCCGGTGAAACCGCCAGGAAGCCGGCAATGATGGTGCCGGTCGATGCGCCGATCGAGGCGTTCGATCCGGCCGGCCGTTATGTTTCCCGCGCTGCCCTGAAGCTGATCGCCGGGCTGGACCACTTCGGTTACCGGCCCAACGGCCTGCACGTCCTTGATGTCGGCGCCAGCACCGGCGGTTTCACCGAGGTTCTCATCGAGCGCGGCGCCGCCCGAGTCTACGCCGTTGATGTTGGCCACGACCAGCTTCACCAGCGCCTCCGCGACCATCCCGCGATACGCAACCGGGAAGGGCTCAACGCCCGCGATCTCACATCGGAGGACGTCCACGGTCATGTCGGCGCGATCGTCAGCGATGTCAGCTTCATTTCCCTTCGCCTGGCGCTGCCTGCGGCGCTGGCGCTGGCAATGCCGGGCGCCTGGGGTATCTTTCTGGTCAAGCCGCAATTCGAGGTCGGCCGCGCCGCCATCGGCAAGGGCGGCATCGTCCGCGATCGCGAGGCGGCCGAGGCGGCGGCGGCGGGCATCGTCACGTGGCTTGCCGAGGAGATTGGCTGGACGGTCGACGGTCTGATCGATTCGCCGATTACCGGTTCGGCCGGCAATCGCGAGTTCCTGCTGGGAGCCCGAAACGGCTGATTGCCGCCGTGAATCGCGGTCAAATTGCCGCATAAGCGGGCTGGTTTCGTCGCCGGCATGCCGCTATGCCAACATGATGGCGCGGTACATGCGAGGAATCCGGAGCCGGCGATGATTCGGAAGCAAGGACACTGATGCAGCGACTCGGCCAATATCGTCACTACTTCTGGCCAACGGTCGGCGTCCTGGCGGTCGTCTTCTGCGGATGGCTGCTCTACAAGGAACTCGCCAACCTCACATTCGCAAGCCTGATGGACAGCCTGGGAGCGATCCCGCTGCATGGCTGGGTGCTGTCCATTCTCGCAACGCTCGTCGCCTATTTCGCGCTTGCCGAATACGACCGCATCGCGCTGATCCACCTCAACCGCAAGATCTCCTGGCCGTTCGTCATGGTGACGTCGTTCAGCACCTATGCGCTTTCCCACAGCATCGGCGCTTCGCTGCTGTCCGGCGCAGTGATCCGGTTTCGCGCCTACGGGTCGCGCGGCCTGTCGGCCGGCGAGATCGGCGTCCTGATCGGCCTGACCTCGTTCACTTTCTTCATCGGCTCCATGCTTCTCGGCGGCTCGGTTCTCCTCATCAAGCCATCGATCCTGCAGCGCTTCTTCGACCTGCCGGACTGGGCGGTCATCGTCATCGGCATCGGCATGCTCTCGATCGTCGGCTTCTATGCGATCGGGTCGATGTTCCACTTCAAGCCATTGGTCATCGGCCGCCGCTTTCACCTCGCCTATCCGAAGCCGAAAGTGGTGCTGCGCCAGTTGATCGTCGGGCCGGTCGAACTGATGGCGGCGGCGGCTATCATCTATTTCTGCCTGCCGGCGGACGGCAACCCGGGATTCATCACCGTGCTCGGGGTTTTTGTCGCCTCCTTCTCGGTGGCGCTGATCTCGCATGCGCCGGGCGGTCTCGGCGTGCTGGAGTATGTCTTCCTGACTGCGCTCGACGACATGGATCAGGCAAGCGTGCTGGCGGCGCTGATCGTCTTCCGGCTGTTCTACCTGATCATCCCCTTCGCCGCGGCGCTGGTGATCGTGCTGTTCTTCGAACGGTCGGAGTTCCGCCGCAACGCGGCCGAGCGGCTGGCCAAGACCAAGCAGGAAAACGCTCCCGGCGGCTGAGCCGCGGGGAAACTCCGCTAGCTGTCGAGAAGGTCCGTCGCCTCGATTGCGATGCCGAAGCCGTCGAGCCCGACATAGTGCAATTCGCGCGAGGCGATCAGGCGGATCGACGAGACGCCGAGGTCACGCAGGATCTGCGCACCGAGGCCGATCTCCCGCCAGTCCCGCTGCCGGGTATTCGCCGTCTCGTGATGCTCCTCGTCGCCGCCGACCCGGTCGCGCGGCCGCGCGGCCGACGAGGCGACGCCGACCGCGCCTTCGCGCAGGTAGACGATGACGCCGCGGCCTTCGCTGCCGAGCCGCGCGACGATCCCGTCGAGGACGCTGTCGGCGGCGAAAACGTCCTGGGTGACCGAGCCGCGATGCAGGCGGACCGGGAGGCCGCGGCCGTCGCCGATCTCGCCGAAGACGATGGCAAGATGCTCGGTCGGGTCCCATTGCGTCCGGTAGGCGATGGCCTGGGCCGGACCGGCCTTGGTCTCGATCGCGAAGGACGCCACCCGCTCGACCAGCTTCTCGCTGCGCTGCCGGAGGGCGATCAGGTCGGCGACCGAGATGCGCTTCAGCCCATGCTCGGCGGCGAAGGCGGTGATCTGCGGACCGCGCATGACGGTGCCGTCGTCATTGACCAGTTCGGAAAGCACGCCGACCGGCTCGAGCTCGGCCATCCGGCAGAGATCGACGGCGGCCTCGGTATGGCCGGAGCGCATCAGCACGCCGCCCTCGCGCGAGATCAGAGGGAAGATGTGGCCGGGGCGCACGAAGTCGCCGGCGCCGACATTCCGGTTGGCCAGGGCGCGGATGGTGATGCAGCGCTCCTCGGCGGAGATGCCGGTGGTAGTGCCGTGGCGGAAATCGACCGAGACGGTGAAGGCGGTGCTGTGCGGCGAGTCGTTGTCGGCAACCATCGGGTCGAGCCGCAGCCGGCGCGCCTCATCGCGCGGCAACGGGGCGCAGACGATGCCGGTGGTGTGGCGAACGATGAAGGCGAGCTTCTCCGGCGTCGCATGGACCGCCGCCATGATCAGGTCGCCCTCGTTCTCGCGGTCGTCGTCATCGGTCACCACGACAATTTCGCCCCGCGCGAAGGCGCGGACGGCCTGGCTCACCTTGTCGTCTTCAATCGTCGTCAACGTTATTCACCCTGCCCGATCTGTCCGCGGTGCCTGAGGTAGTGGTCGGCGAGCGTGATTGCGACCATCGCCTCGCCGATCGGCACCGCGCGGATGCCGACGCACGGATCGTGGCGGCCCTTGGTCGATACCTCGACCTCGTCGCCGCCGCGCGTCACGGTGCGGCGCGGGGTCAGAATCGACGATGTCGGCTTGACCGCGAAACGGGCGACGATCGGCTGCCCGGTGGAGATCCCGCCGAGGATGCCGCCGGCATTGTTCGACATGAACTCCATCGCGCCGTCATGGCCCATGCGGATTTCATCGGCATTCTCCTCGCCGGTCAGCGTCGCCGAAACGAAGCCGGCGCCGATCTCGACGCCCTTGACCGCGTTGATCGACATCAGCCCGGAGGCGATGTCCTGATCGAGCTTGCCATAGACCGGCGCGCCGAGCCCGGCCGGCAGGCCGTGGGCGATGACCTCGATCACCGCGCCGACCGACGAACCGCGCTTGCGGATATCGTCGAGATATTCGGCATAGAATTCCGCCATCTCGGCGTCGGGGCAGAAGAAGGGATTGTCGTCGACCGCGTCCCAGTCCCAGCGGTCGCGGTCGATGGCATGCGGCCCCATCTGGACCAGCGCGCCGCGCACGATCATGCCGGGCACCACCTTGCGGGCGATGGCGCCGGCGGCGACGCGGGTGGCGGTCTCGCGGGCCGAAGCGCGGCCGCTGCCGCGATAGTCGCGGATGCCGTATTTGGCGTCGTAGGTCAGGTCGGCGTGGCCGGGCCGGTACTTTTCCTTGATGTCGGAATAGTCCTTCGACCGCGCGTCGACATTCTCGATCAGGATCGAGATCGGCGTGCCGGTGGTCAGCAACTCGCCGGTTTCCTCGTCCTCGAAGACGCCGGAGAGAATGCGCGCGGTGTCTGGCTCGCGGCGCTGGGTGGTGAAGCGAGACTGGCCGGGCCGGCGCTTGTCCATGAAATGCTGGATTTCCTCCTCGGAAATCGGAATGCGCGGCGGACAGCCGTCGACAACGCAGCCGATGGCCGGTCCATGGCTCTCGCCCCAGCTGGTAACGCGGAAAAGATGGCCGAAAGTGTTGTGTGACATGCCTGAAGGTTCCGGAAACGGACAGGTTCTAGAGCATTTTCCCAAGCGTGTGTGCATTTTTCCGCGCCCGGCAACGCGGCGGGGTGGGCCGGGTTGCGTGTCGTTGTTTGGGGGGAGGGGCGTGGTGCTTCGGGGCTGCGGTGCGCTTTCGAATGGGGGACCGGGCGAGCCCGGTCGGTGGGGCGCCTTCTTGGTGAACGGCGGGGCGCCCCCTCCACCACCCTTCGGGCGGTCTCCCTCCGCCGCGAACAGGGGAGACGGGCGGTGCCCGCGTGGACGCGCTCCGCCCCGCTGCCCAAGAAGCGCCGACTGCCGTCCCTGCAGCGCAGGGATCGAGTCAACGATGTCGCGCCTTGTTCTGCACCGGCATCGGTTACTGGTTCCCCTTCCCTCGGGCTTCGCCCTCGCCGCGGATGACAGGCGAGGGGAGACGCGGTGGGTCTCGCAGGCTCATGGGACATTCCGCGAATGCTCACCCGCTCGTCCCGGCGAAAGCGGGGATCCAGTCCTCAGGGCTGGGCGCCAGCGTTGGCGGCCGCGCATTCATTCCCGACGCCGCCTGGGTCCCCGCTTTCGCGGGGATGAGCGGCGTGGAGGGGGGCACGGCCAGCCCACACGCCACGTCAGGCCCGAGGATGACGGTGAGGGGGGACGAGAGTGACGGTTAAAGGCGACGAGGAATCGGATTGTGCTCGTCAGCCGCCGTCGAAGGGGCACGACCGTGGTGCTCTAGATCCACTCGGTCGAGCCGTTTTTGATCAGCATGGCCTGGTCCTGCGGGAAGGACATGGTGACGGCGGCCTGCGGGTCGAGGTCGTGGAGGTAGCGACGCAGGACGCGGCCGACGCCGCCGTGGGATACGGCCATTGTCGGCCGGCTGATCGTCGCGAGCCAGCCCTGGACCCGTTCCGAAAGCTGCTCGTAGCTCTCGCCGCCGGGGGGGAGGAAGCTCCACTTGTCCTGCTCCCGCGCGGCCACGAGATCCGGATGGGTGGCCCGCAACTCGGCGAGGGTGAAGCCCTCCCAGTCGCCGAAGGTGATCTCGCGCAGCCGGTCGTCGAGATGAAAGGCGGAAGGATCGAGGCCCATGGCGAGGCGGGCGATTTCCATTGTTTCGCGCGAGCGCTCGAGCGGGCTGGCGACGAAATCGAAGTCGGCGATATCCGCGACCGCGGCGCGGATCGCCTCGCCGTTGCGCTTCGCCTGGGCGCGGCCGTTGTCGTTCAGCGAAATGTCGCGCTGCCCCTGGAGGCGGCCCTCGACATTCCAGTTGGTTTCGCCATGGCGAAGAAAGACGATGGTGGGGAGCATGGCGGCGGGAATCCATTTTCTGAACGACGCGGGGTTCTTGCGGCATCGGGCGCCGATGGGCAAGCCGGGGCGGTCGATTAGCGGCGGGACGAGGCGAGATAGGCGGCGAGTTCGCTCGACAGATGGTCGAACATCAACCGCATGCGGCGGATTGCCTTGAGGTCCTCGTGCATCGCCACCCAGACGTCGAGGTCGAAGGAGAAGGAGTCGGCCAGCACCCGGACGAGGGCCGGATCGCGGGCGAGGCCAAGCTGGCAGGCGCCGATGCCGACGCCGGCCCGGATCGCCGCGAGCTGGGCGAGGTCGCTGTCGGTGCGGATGGCGAAGGCGCTGCGATCGACATCGAGGCCGATCGCCCGCAGGGCCCGGATACTGACGGTCTCCTGATCGAAGCCGATCCAGATGTGGTCGGGCAGGTCGGCCGGCCCCTTCGGAATGCCGTGCGCGGCGATGTAGCTCGGATGGGCGAAAAGACCGATCGTCGTTACCCCGATCTTGCGGGCAACCAGCGCCGACTGGGTTGGCGGCACCATGCGCACGGCGATGTCGACCTCGCGGCGCAAGAGGTCCTGGGTCTGATTGGACAGCACCAGCTCGATCGCCGTCTTCGGCCAGGCCTCGCGGAACGCGCCGAGCATCGACGGCAACACCTGGCCGCCGATGATCTCGCTGGCGGTGATGCGGATGGTGCCGCGTACCTCCTCGGCCTCGCCGGAGGCGACGCGCAGCAGCGTCGCCGCGGTGGTCGCCATGGTCTCGGCATGGGGGGCGAGCTGCAGCGCCGCGCCGGTCGGTTCGAGGCCGACCTGGGAGCGGGTGAAGAGCGGTGTCGCCAGCAGCGTCTCGAGCTCGTCGACATGGCGGCCGACGGTCGGCTGGGCGAGTCCGAGCTGCCGGGCCGCGCCGGACAGGCTGCCGGTCGCCATCACGGCGAGAAAGGATCGCCAGAGGTTCCAGTCGGGTTCGCGCGAAGTCATCCAAATTTGTATATCGACTGCACGATAATATGCAATTTTCTTTATCAAGGTGGCGGCTTAGGTGTGTGGCAACGCCAACAAGGAGAAGAGCCATGACCCAGAACACCCCACGCCCCACCGCCCTCGTGATCGGCGCCACCGGCGGCATCGGCGGCGAGATGACCCTCGCCCTGCTGCGCCGCGGCTGGCGCATCCGGGCGCTGAACCGCAACGCGACAAAGGCAGCAAAGGATCACGCCAGCCTCGGCCCGGTCGACTGGGTGGCCGGCGACGCGATGAAGCCGGCGGATGTCATTGCGGCTGCCGACGGTGTGGCGCTCATCGTCCACGCCGCCAACCCGCCCGGCTACCGCGACTGGGAGCGCCTGGCGCTGCCGATGCTCGACAGCTCGATCGCCGCGGCGGAAGCCTGCGGCGCCCGGATCGTCTTTCCCGGCACGGTCTACAACTACGGGCCAGATGCGTTTCCGCTGCTGACCGAAACCTCCCCGCAGGCCCCGCTGACCCGCAAGGGCCGGGTCCGGTTCGCGATGGAGCAGCGGCTGCGCGACGCCGCCGGGCGAGGCGTGCGGACGCTCATCGTCCGCACCGGCGATTTCTTCGGACCGCGCGCCGGCAACAACTGGTTCGCCGGCGGGATGATCAAGCCCGGCAAGCCGGTGCGCTCGGTCTACAATCCGGACAGTCCCGGCGTCGGCCATGCCTGGGCCTATCTGCCCGACGTCGCCGAGACCATGGCGCAACTGATCGACCGCGAGCCGGACCTCGGCGTATTCGAGACGTTCCATTTCAGCGGTCACTGGATGGAGGATGGCGTCGAACTGGCCGAGGCGATTGTCCGTGCGACCGGCAATCCCGGCATCCCGATTCGCCGGTTTCCCTGGTGGGCGATGCGGCTGGCCGCGCCGTTCTTCACGCTTGCCTGGGAACTGCAGGAAATGCGGTACCTGTGGAAGGAGCCGGTGCGCCTCGATAACCGCAAGCTGACGGCGTTCCTCGGCAGCGAGCCGCATACGCCGCTCGATACGGCGGTTTCCGCCACGCTGGAGGGGCTGGCTTGCTTGCCCGGCGATCGGACCGCGAAGGCGCTGCCTGTGGCGGCCTAGTCCTTGACCGTCGCGATATCCGGGGCGTCGACCGACTTCATGCCGATGACGTGATAGCCAGCGTCGGCATGAAGCACTTCACCGGTGACGCTGCGGCCGAGGTCGGAGAGCAGGAAGAGCCCGGTATCGGCGACCTCGTCGATCGTCACCGAGCGCTTGAGCGGTGCGTTGAGTTCGTTCCACTTGAGGATGTAGCGGAAGTCGCCGATGCCCGAAGCGGCGAGCGTCTTGATCGGGCCGGAGGAGATGGCGTTGACCCGGATGCCGTTGCCGCCGAGGTCGACGGCGAGGTATCGCACGCTTGCCTCAAGGGCCGCCTTGGCGACGCCCATCACGTTGTAATGGGGCATCACTTTCTCGGCGCCGTAATAGGTGAGGGTGAGGATCGAGCCGCCGTCGGTCATCAGCTTCTCGGCCCGCTGGGCGATCGCCGTCAGCGAGAAGCAGGAGATCAGCATTGTCTTCGAGAAGTTGTCCTCGGTCGTGTCGACATAGCGACCGGTGAGTTGGTCCTTGTCGGAAAAGGCGATGGCGTGGACGAGGAAGTCGAGACCGCCCCACAGCTTGTCCACCTCGGCAAAAACCGAATCCAGCGTCGCCACGTTGGTGACGTCGCAATGGCCGACGACATGCGCCCCGATGTCGGCGGCGAGCGGCTCGACGCGCTTCTTGAGGGCGTCGCCCTGGTAGGTCAGCGCCACCTCGGCGCCGGCCGCCCGGCAGGCCTTGGCGATTCCCCAGGCGATGGAGCGGTTATTGGCGACGCCCATGACCAGGCCGCGCTTCCCCTGCATGAGTGCGCTGGTATTGGTCATTTGCGGTCCTGCTGTCTCGGCATTCGGAAGGCGGCCTCTATCGCACAGGGTAATCCGGGCATCAAGGACGGGCTCGCCCCAGGCCGATCACGAATCGACGTCAATTGTTACGAATAAAGCATGCCTCTGAAGCGTTTGCTCGTCGGGCCAGGCGCATTTTTGCGGCAGCGGGGGGCTCGAACCAGGAGAAATGCAATGAAAGCGTTGATTTTCGGCATCGCGGCGGCCGTGATTGCGGTCGTCCCGGCCATCGCCATGGAACCAGCCAAGACTATGGAGACCTCGCTCGGCGCGGTCTTTGCCGACGCCAACGGCATGACCCTCTACACCTTCGATAAGGACAAGCCGGGCGAATCCAATTGCTACGGCGACTGCGCAACGAACTGGCCGCCACTGATGGCCGACGAGGGCGCCATGGCCGAGGGCGAGTGGAGCCTGGTCGAGCGCACCGATGGCACCACGATGTGGGCCTATGACGGCATGCCGGTCTACACCTGGATCAACGACACCAAGCCGGGCGACGTCACCGGCGACGGTGTCGGCGGCGTCTGGCACGTGGCCAAGCCCGGCGCGATGTAGCCCGACGGCGAAACAAGCCGAGGCGGTGGCCGCACCCGCGGTCCGCCGTCTCGACGCGGGCATTTGGGCGAAATAGGATAGCCCCAAATGGACGCCAAAACCCCATCGCCGGACGGCGACCTGATCGCCCGATTCGCAGCCATCGTCGGACCGGATTACGCGCTTCGCGACGATGCCGCGATCGCTCCCTTTCTTATCGAGCCGCGGAACAAATTTCACGGTGCGACGCCGCTGGTTCTGCGGCCGGGGACGGTCGAGGAGGTCGCCGCCATCCTCCGGCTCGCCAACGAGACGGGGACCGCGATCGTCCCGCAAAGCGGCAACACGGGGGTTGTCGGCGGGCAGGTGCCGGACGGCAGCGGCAGCCAGGTGGTGCTGTCGATGGCACGGCTGAACCGGATCCGCGAGGTCGACGCCGCCGGCGACACGATGACCGCCGAGGCCGGGGTCATCCTCGCCGACGCCCATGCAGCCGCCGACGCCGCCGACCGGCTCTTCCCCCTGTCGCTGGCCTCCGAGGGCTCCTGCCGCATCGGCGGCAACCTGTCGACCAATGCCGGCGGCACCGGCGTCCTGGCCTATGGCAATACCCGCGACCTCGTCCTCGGCGTCGAGGTGGCGCTGGCCTCCGGCGAGGTGTGGAACGGGCTCAGGAAGCTGCGCAAGGACAACACCGGCTATGACCTTCGCGACCTGTTCATCGGCGCCGAGGGGACGCTTGGCGTCATCACCGCCGCGGTGCTGCGGCTGGTGCCGAAGCCGCGTGGCAAGAGCGTCGCGCTGGTCGGGCTGAAGGATCCGGCCGCTGCACTCGGGCTATTCGCCATCGCCCGTCGCCATGCCGGGCGCAGCCTGACCGCCTTCGAACTGATGCCGCGCATCGCCATCGAGACGGTGGTCCGCTACGTCGCCGGCGCCCGCGACCCGATCGTCGGGCCGCATCCCTGGTACGTGCTGTTCGAGGTGTCGTCGCTGCGCTCCGAGGCCGACGCCGAGATGACGGTCGAGGCCATCTTCGGCGAGGGATTTTCCGACGACCTGGTCGAGGATGGCGTTCAGGCGCGGTCGCTGGAGCAGGCGAAAGCATTCTGGCTGCTGCGCGACGCGCTGTCCGAAGTGCAGAAGCACGAGGGCGGCTCGATCAAGCACGACGTGGCGGTGCCGCAGGCATCGGTGCCGGAACTGATCGAACGGGCGGGCAGGGCGGTGGAAAAGGTCGTTCCCGGCTGCCGGCCGTTCCCCTTCGGCCATCTCGGCGACGGCAACATCCACTACAACGTCACCCAGCCGGTGGGGATGGACAAGACCGCCTACCTGGCGCGCTGGGACGATGTCGCGGAAGCCGTCCACGCCATCGTTTCCGACCTTGGCGGCACGGTTTCGGCCGAGCATGGCATCGGTCAGTTGAAGCGGGGCCTGCTGCGTGAGGTGAAGAGCCCGCTGGAGATCGAGATGATGCAGCGGCTGAAGACGGCCTTCGACCCGAAGGGGATCCTCAATCCCGGCAAGGTCTTGTGAACCCTACCTGGTCATTGGCTGCTAACCCTCGGCGCAATTGGTAAAATTCGACCGAAGCGCTTAAGCGGTTCGTGAGCCCCTTCTGCGACTGTCGCTCCCACAAGAGGCCCACAAAAAGCGGGCCCGGGAGCGTGTAACAGTGCGTCAGACAGCAGTGGCCGGAGCGGCCACGGCGAACATGGAGCCGGGATTCCGGCTCGATCCCTTTGCCATGCCCGTTCGCCAGACTTCATTGCCGGATTCCCCGGCCTTCATCCTCGACCGCCAGCGCGCCGTCGTGCGCCGTCCGCTGGGCGGACATCAGGCGACCATGACGGTGCCGGTCAGCGCCTATGCGGGTGTCTCGGTGCGCATCGAACCGGTTGGTACCGCGGGCAATATTCGCGTCGTCGTCGAACTGATGCACGACGATCCGGCGCTCACCCTGCCGCTGGTCGTCGCCTCGGCGCCGGAAGACGCTGCCGCCGACTGGATCGCCTGGGGACGCGCCCTCAATCTGCCGCTCCTCGTCGTCGAGAGCGACGGCACGGTGCGCATGACGGCGGCCCGGATGGGCGGACTGACCGTGTCGAAGGTCACGCCCCGCCGCAACCGCAGCCTGTTCAGGGGCCGGCGATCGCGCGCCATCCGCCGCCGCAAGGCGGGCAGGGCGGATGGGCTGGATGTCCTCGCGGGTCGCGAGATCATCGCCCGGGACTGAACGTCTTCATTGCCTGAGAGCAGCTTGTGACGTCCGGGGTGACGTCGTCGAGTTGCCAGTCGCCGCAATTGCGAGCTGTTCCGACCAAGTTCAAAGGCGGCAATCGGTAAAGGGCGCGCGGCGCGATCCGCTCGCCTTGCCGCGAGACCTCAAAGATCAATATCGAAAAAGCTGATCGTTGATTTGTGCAGGTCCTTGAGCGAAAAATCGTCAATAATCAATTTGTCACCGCCGCCGAATTTGATCACGACCTTGTCACCCTTTTCCTTGGCGAGATTTTCCAGCTTGTTCTGATTTTTGACGAGGTCGGTGTCGATAACCAGAGCGTCCTTTTTCCGGTTGTAGTCCTTTATCCGCTCCTTGCCGCTATCTTCGAATATGAAGAAGGTGTCTTTGCCCCCTTCGCCCCACATCTTGTCATTACCTTCTTCGCCAAAAATCTGATCCTTGCCCGGTCCTCCCCAGATCTTGTCATTGCCGGGACCGCCAAACAGGAGATCCTTGCCCTTGCCACCCCAGACCATGTCGTTTCCGGCGTCTCCGTCGACTTGATCATTGCCGTCAAAGGCGTTGAGCTTGTCGCCGAAGGGCGATCCCGTGATCAAGTCAGTCATCCGGAACAGGTAGGCGGCCGCGGCCTCTCCGGAGAGACCGAGCAGCGTGATCACATCGATCGGGGTGTTAAGCGCCGCGTAGCTTTCAAGCACCGCGTCGGGACCCGGTGGGCTGCCCTTGTAGGTGATGTAGGTGTCGACGGTTCCGCCGTTGAGAGAAGAGCCGTCGTAGGTAAAGCTCCCCTTCAACTCACCGTAGAAAGCATCGGCCAATCCCTGGTTTGCCAGAATCCGGATCAACGATGTCGTCGCGCCCGGCTCAAATTCAGACGTCGTCAGCGCAGGACCTTTGCCGGTCGTGTCGACCGCAATCGTCGTCGTGTATTTGGCCATGCTTTCGCCCCGCTGCCGATTGATGTGGCAATCCAATAGTCAATCGTAGCATGGCGTTCACAGGTGCAAAATGGTTTAGAGCAGCTTGGTGTCGTCCGGGGTGACGCCGGTGAGTTGCCAGTCGCCGGCCTGGCGCTGGCACGCTTCGCCACGATAGCGGCGGACGCCGCGCAGGTCGTTCACGGTTGCCGAGAAGGTCCGACACATGCCGCCGGTGCCCGGCACGGCCGCCGCCGGGACCAAGGTGCCGAAGGAACCGGTATCGGGATTCGTCCATGCCCTGGCGCGGCCGGCCTCTTCCGGGGGCGCCACCGAGACGGTCTGGCGCATGGTTTCCCAATCTGACGGGTCGACCTTTTCGGGTACCGAGGCATTGATCGAGCCGGTCTGGATCGCATCGGATACACCAGTCGTTCCGAACGGCGAGCAGCCTGCGGCGGCCGCCAGCAAGGCGGCGACGACCGTTGCCCGGAAGAAGGGCGGGGCCTGGCGCGTGCCATCTCCAGCGGTCGACGACTGGCGCGGGGCGCGGTGGCCGGTATAGGGTGGGCGGGGCCCGAGCAAGGCGGGTCAACTCCTGACGCAGTGACCCTCGAACATCGTGATTATTCGTTAATGACTCGTGACTTCGAACAAACCACGGATCCATTTGCGCTGTTTTCCGAGTGGCTTGGCGATGCCGAAGCCTCGGAACCCAACGATCCCAATGCGATGGCGCTGGCGACGGTCGACGAAGACGGCCTGCCGGATGTGCGCATGGTGCTGCTCAAGGGCTACGACGCCACCGGCTTCGTTTTCTTCACCAACTTCGAGAGCGCCAAGGGCACCGAGCTGCTCGCCCATCCCAAGGCGGCGCTTTGTTTTCACTGGAAGAGCCTGCGCCGTTCGGTGCGCGTTCGCGGTGCGGTGAGCCAGGTGACGGCGGAGGAGGCGGATGCCTATTTCGCCTCCCGCTCGCGGGGCAGCCGCATCGGCGCCTGGGCGAGCAAACAGTCGCGGCCGCTGGAATCGCGCTTCGCGCTGGAGAAGGCGGTGGCTTCCTATACGGCGAAGTTCGGCGTCGGATCGATTCCGCGTCCGGACTACTGGTCGGGATTCCGCATCGCGCCCCAGCATATCGAGTTCTGGGCGGACGGACCGTTTCGCCTGCACGACCGCATCAAGTTCACCCGCGACGGCGACGGCTGGACGAAGGCGCGGCTCTATCCCTGAGGGAGAGGCAGGTTTCAGTTTTCGGCGCCGGCCTTCCCGTCATCGGCGACCGCCGCGGTTTCCGGGCTGAGCGGCTGGGCGTGGCGCTTGGGCTGGGACAACGGCGTCGGCGTCGGGCCGGTCCTGATCAGGTCGCGGCCGCCATAAATGCCTTCCGCCATCTGGGCCTTGAACCGTTCCGCGTCGCGCTTGCGGACGTCCCCGGCGATTTCCGCCGCCTCTTCCTGCGGAACGCCGAGCGCGATCAAGGCGGCCTCGCCGAAGCGCATCGCCGATTCCAGCGTCTCGCGGATCTCGTAGTCAACGCCCGCCGAGATCAGGCTCAGTGAATGGCCGCGGTCGTAGGAGCGGACGAGAAGCTTGGCGAGCGGGAATTCCGACTTGATGATCTCAACCGCCTTGTCCGCCGCCTTCCGGTCGTCGATGCAGATCGCGATGATCTTGGCGCGTCCGGCACCGGCGACCCGCAGGACGTCCAGTCGCGAGCCATCGCCGTAGTAGATCTTGAAGCCGAAGCGCGCGGCGCTGCGGATCATCTCGGTGTTGGAATCGATAATCGAGACGTCGGTCCCGCGGGCAAGCAGCGCCTGGCTGGCGACCTGCCCGAAACGGCCGAAGCCGATGACCAGGGCCGTGCCTTCCAGTCCGTCGGCGGCTTCGACCCCCTCGAAGGATTGCCGGATCGGCAGCAATCGACGCAGGACGATCGGCGCCAGCGGCGTCAATGCCATGGACAGGATGACCGCCGCGTTCAGCAGGGCCGCGGTGTCCGGCGTGAAGAGGTTGCTGCTGATGGCCGTGGCGTAGAGGACGAAGCCGAACTCGCCGCCTTGCGCCAGCATCAGCGCGATGCGCAGCGCGTCGTCATGCGCGTTGCGGAACAGCCGGGCCGCCGCGTAGATGCCCGCCGCCTTGAGGGCCATGAAGCCGACCACCACCGCGATGATTGTCGCCCAGGACTGGCCGATAAAGGCGATGTCCAGCGACATGCCGACGCCGAGGAAGAAGAGGCCGAGGAGCAGGCCGCGGAATGGCTCGATATCGGCTTCGAGTTCGTGGCGGAAACTCGACTCGGACAGGAGCACGCCGGCAAGGAAGGCGCCCATCGCCATCGACAGGCCGCCCACCTGCATGACGAAAGCCGAACCGAGGACGACGAGCAGCGCCGCTGCGGTCATCACCTCGCGGGCCCGCGTATTGGCGAGGAAGCGGAAGATCGGATTGAGCAGATAGCGCCCGAAGACGATGACGCCGAGAACCGCGCCGACGGCGATCCCCGCTTCCAGCCAGCGCGACGCGGCAGTGTGCTCGTCGCCGGTCGGCGCCAGGAAAGCGACGACGGCGAGCGCCGGGACGATGGCGAGGTCCTGCAGGAGCAGGATCGAGAAGATTTTCTGGCCGTGAGTGTCGGTGGTCTCGCCGCGTTCTTCGAGGATCTGCATGACGATCGCGGTCGAAGATAGCGCCAGGCCCATGGCGGCGACGATCGCCACCGGCCCGCTGAGCCCGACAACCATGGCCACTCCGGCCAGGACGGCTGTGCAGACCAGCACCTGGGTGAGGCCGAGGCCGAAGATGTCCTGCTTCAGCGACCAGAGCCTCGAGGGCTTCAGCTCCAGGCCGATGATGAAAAGCAGCATGACGACGCCGAGTTCGGCGACGCTGATGATCGATTCCGGATCGGTGAACAGGCGAAGGCCGAAGGGGCCGATGGCGATGCCGGCGACGAGGTAGCCGATAACCGAGCCGAGGCCGATGCGCTTGAAAATCGGCACCGCGACGACGCCGGCGGCGAGCAGCGCGACGGCAGGCAGGAGATCGACACCGTGCGACTCGACCGACATTGCTTCGCGCCCCCTGTTGCAGTGCAACAGATAGGGGTGCGCGCGATGGCTGTCGAGGGCCGGCGTGATCCCGCTATTCGGTGCGGATCGTCAGCGTCGGCTCGAAGGCGGCAACGACGAAGGCGAAGGTGACGTCATGGACCACCGGCTCGGCACCACTGGCGCTGTCGCGGACGACCGTGACGCTGCCGACGTCGCGGCCCTCGTCGATGCGGCTCGTGTCGAGGGCGGACGCCTGGCCCGGTTCCCAGGTGATGACGATGTCGCCCCGGCGGATGGTCTTTTCGGCCTCGATCACCGGCCAGGCGATGGCGAAGGGCTCGGAGTCGCGGACGAGGAGGACGCGCTCGAGAGCGGGAATGCCCTCCGGCAGCGCGCCGTCATAGAGGAAGGGCGCGGTGGCGCTGTCATAGCCGGCATAGGGATTGCGCCAATAGGCCCGCATCTGCTGGTTGTTCGGCACCAGTACCATGCCGTCCGGGTGGTCGGCCTTGAACCGGCCCCAACTGTCGAGGCGCGAGGGCAGCATCTTCAGCGTCGCGCCGGTCTTCTCGCCGGTGATGGCCTCGCCCAAAAACTGCTGCCACCAGGTCTCGGTCTGGCGGTCATACATGACGAGGTCGGAATTGCGCAGCTTGCCGGTGGTGCCGAAGTCGAAGGTCTGACCGTCGAGCGTCGCGTCGAAGACGATGGCGGCGTTGCAGAGCGGGCAATAGGTGACAGCCACCGGCTTGCCGGCGATCGTGTCGTTGGCGATCTCGTGCCACATTATCACCCGGAGCGGATAGGCTTTCGCCTCGCCGTCGGCGACGAGGCTGATCACCGGCTCGCGGTCGGCGAGGCCGGTCTCCTCGGCGACGGGCACGAACTTTGGCGCGTCGATCGACGGTATGCCGTCGCGCGGCGGTCCGCCGGACAGGATGTCGCCGAAGTCGATGGCGGTTTTCGAAAAGTCGGTCGCCCAGCCTTCGCGCTGCCAGCGCTCGACACGGGGATCGGGGGTGGCGGTCCCGTCAAGCTCCGCCGCGCCGGCGGGGTTGACCAGGAGGAAGCCGAAGTCCGACTTGGCGGCGGCGTTGCTGACCGGGCCCTGGTCGACGGCACGGGAGCCGATCAGGGCGACGGCGACGGCTGCGAGCGCGAGCGCACCGAGGGTAAGCAGGGATCTGGACATGGCTGACATCCTCCTTGGTGAGAATGTCGTGCTGCGGGGGGAAACGGCCAATCACACCGGATCACTTGGGTGTGAGCGGGAGCGGTTCGGGGAACTGGGTGCGTCCTTCGAGGCCCGGCTATGCCGGGCACCTCAGGATGGCGGGGTCGATGGATCGACTGGCGGGTGGCGCGCGTCGCGTGTTTCCGTGCGGGATCAGGGCTCACACTGGCCGGGACAGCGACTGGCAGTGAAGCTTCCCCCGTCGCCATGCTGAGATGCTCCGCGAGCGAGGCCTCGAAGCACACACCGGCCACGCACCGAGCACCGGGCAGTACGAACCTACGCCGTCCCGCCAACCGTCAGCGCGTCGATCCTGAGCGAGGGCTGGCCGACGCCGACGGGGACGCCCTGGCCCTGCTTGCCGCAGGTGCCGATGCCGGGGTCGAGCTGCATGTCGTTGCCGATCATCTTGACCCGGGTCAGCGCGTCGGGGCCGTTGCCGATCAGCATCGCGCCCTTGATCGCCGGGCCGATGACGCCGTTCTCGATCTTGTAGGCCTCGGTGCAAGAGAAGACGAACTTTCCGCTCGTGATGTCGACCTGGCCGCCGCCGAAGGAGACGGCGTAGATGCCGTCCTTGACCGAGGCGAGGACTTCGGCCGGGTCGGCCTCGCCGTTGAGCATGATGGTGTTGGTCATGCGCGGCATCGGGATATGGGCGTAGGATTCGCGGCGGCCGTTGCCGGTCGGCGTCATGCCCATCAGCCGGGCGTTCTGGCGGTCCTGCATGTAGCCGACGAGGATGCCGTCCTCGATCAGGGTCGTCGACGAGGTCGGCGTGCCTTCGTCGTCGACGGTCAGCGAACCGCGGCGGCCCGGCAGCGTGCCGTCGTCGATGACGGTGACGCCGGGGGAGGCGACGCGCTGGCCCATCAGGCCGGCGAAGGCGCTCTCGCCCTTGCGGTTGAAGTCGCCCTCGAGGCCGTGGCCGACCGCTTCATGGAGGAGGATACCGGGCCAGCCGGGGCCGAGCACGACGTCGAATGTGCCGGCCGGGGCGGGAACCGCGGTCAGGTTGACCAGCGCCTGGCGCAGCGCCTCGTCGACCGCGCCCTGCCACGAGTCTTCGGTGACAAAGGTTTCGAAGCCCTCGCGGCCGCCCATGCCATGCGATCCGGATTCCTGGCGGTCGCCGTCGCCGACCACGACGCTGACGCTGACCCGGACCAGCGGCCGGATGTCCCGGACGAGCCGGCCGTCGGCGCGCAGGATCTCGACGATCTTGTAGGAGCCGGCAAGCGAGGCGCTGACCTGGCGGACCTTGTCGTCCTTCTGCCGGGCATAGGCGTCGATCTTCTCGAGCAGCTTGACCTTGTCGGCGAAGGACGGCGCGCCGAGCGGGCTGACGTCGCTGTAGAGCGACCGGTTGGTGCCCTGCGGCCCCTCGGCATAGGTGCCGGTGTGGCCTGACTTGACCGCCTGGACGGCGTCGGCCGCCCGCCTGATCGCCGACTCCGAGATTTCACCGGAATGGGCGTAGCCTGCCGCTTCGCCCGACACCGCGCGCAGGCCGAAACCCTGGTTGGTGTCGAAGCTCGCGGCCTTCAGCCGGCCGTTGTCGAAGACCAGACCCTCGGACTGCGCATATTCCAGATAGAGCTCGCCGTCGTCGGCGCCCTGCAGGGCGTCGCTGACCAGGCTGGTGGCCTTGCCGAGATCGAGGCCACTGCGGTCGAGGATCGAGGGGGAACTGTCGCTCATGTCGGGATTCCGTCAAATGGGGGGCGCCAACGGCTTGCCCCCCATATGGGGCATGGCGAAACCAATGTCATCCCGTGGCGGGGAAGCGGGCCGGGCGGCCCGCCTTCCAGCCGACGTGGTCGAACGGGCGGCGATCGCCGCCGCGGATCGTCAGGGCAGGGAGGCGAAGCCCGCGTTGAAGCCGGCGAGCGAGATCGGAATGCCGATCCCTTCCTCAGGCGTCTGGAAGATGATGAAGGTCGCCGTCCCGCCCTTGTTCAACTGGCCGAGCAGTTCTTCCTCGAGGATCACCTCGGCGACGCAGCCGTTGGGCAGGCAGCGGACGAAGCCGGCGCGGCCGATATCGGCCTCGTCGATCTTCAGGCCGAGGCCGGAGGGCAGGAGGACGCCGAGCGGCGCCAGGATCCGCATGATCCGGGCCGCGCCGTCCGCCGTCTTGAGGACGATGACCGTCAGGCCAACATTGTCGCGGTCTTCGGCGGTGACGAATTGCATCAACACGCATTGCTCGCCCTGCGCGCCGGCGGGGGTGTCGCAGCGGACCTGCCAGTCGCCATGGGTGGAGCGGACGGGCGGCTCGCCCTGGGCCGGCGGGGCGATGGAGACCGCGGCGTCGCGCACATCCGGGGCTGCGCCAGGCGTCATCGAGTCCGGCACCATCGAATCTGCGGCGAGGTCGCCCGGCGTCTGGTTGACGCCGACCGCGCGGACCTCCGGGGCTTCCGGCACGTTGTCGGGCGTCAGGTCGATCGGCGTCTGCCCGCTCGTCGCGGTGGTCGGTCCGTTGTTGCTGTCGAAGACGCCGAGCGCATAGAGAACGCCGACCACGGCGATCGCGACGACCAGGACGCCTGCGACAATCGTCAGGACCGGGACGAGCCGGCTGCGTCGCGGCGGCGGCTCGTCATAGCCTGCCGGATCGTCGAAATCGTCATAGGCCGGATCGTGCTGGTACGGGGCCTCATCCTCGTAGGGAATCTCTTCCTCGACGGGCTCCTCGTATCGCGCATCGCTGGGGCGGGGTTCCAGATAGCGTCCCCGACGGTCGTCTATATCGTCCTGCATATCGCCAAATCTCTTGAGCGCCGCCAAGTCTCATGGCGACCAAACGGCGCGACCAGATGCCGAATCGCTTGTCGCGCATCCTGCACCAAACCAACCTTTCGTGAAAATCCACGGTTTTGTGCCGGAAAAATGGCCGATGAGGGCGCGATTTGCCGCATCGTCGCGCAACATCGTCCGTTGCAGCGAAAATCGGCTTATGGTTTCTGTCTGGAGCGACTCGAAGGAGACCCGAGGAGATTGGCGCCGGCGATGGATTTCGCCCCGGCCGCCGATGGGGTAACGGGTCGGCGGGGCAAAGGAGAGAAGTGTGAAGCAGGCATTTTCTTGGCTACGAGGCAGCAGCGTGCTGGCCGGTGCGGCTTTGTGCGGTTTCGCGGGGCCTGCGCTGGCAAACCAGCCGCAGCCGTGGGAGATCAATCTGCAGCCCTCGGGCTCGCCGATCATGACGATGATCCACGCCTTCAACAACGGGCTGCTGCTGGTCGTGACCGCGATCACGATCCTCGTCCTGGCGCTCCTGGTGATTGTCATGGTGCGCTTCAATGCGCGCCGCAATCCGGTGCCATCCAAGACCAGCCACAACACGCTGATCGAGGTTGTATGGACCGTGGCGCCGATCCTGATCCTGGTCGGCATCGCGATCCCGTCCTTCTCGCTGCTGATCGCCCAGCACGATCCGGCCCGCGCGATCCCGAACTACAATCCGGAAGACACGCTGACCATCAAGGCGACCGGCATGGCCGCCTGGTACTGGACGTACGACTATCCGGACAATGGCGACATCCAATTCGAGTCCTTCATGCTGACGGAGGACCAGATCACCGATCCGGCAACCCAGCCCCGCCTGCTGGCCGTCGACAATAACCTTGTCGTTCCGACAGGGACGGTAGTCAGGATGCTGGTCACCGCCGAGCCGCTCGGCGTCATCCATTCGTTCACGGTGCCGTCGCTCGGCTTCAAGATCGACGCCATCCCGGGCCGGCTGAACGAGACCTGGTTCCTGGTCGAGCGCGAGGGCATGTATTACGGCCAGTGCTCGGAGCTCTGCGGCCGCAACCACGCCTTCATGCCGATCGCGCTGCAGGCGGTATCGCCGGAGAAATACGCGGCCTGGGCCGAACTGGCGGCGACGGATCTCGAAGCGGCATACGAGTTGCTCGACGATCCGGCTGGACCGGCGACCGAGGACGAAGCGGCAGGCGGCGTCTAGGGGCCTTGGGATACGACCGGCGGAGCACGCGCGGCGCGCGGCCCGCCAAGGGAATTTGAAGGAGACGAACGATGGCTTATGGCGCAGCCGCAGCCGGACATGAACACCACCACCCCACGGGATGGCGGCGCTGGCTCTATTCGACCAATCACAAGGACATCGGTACGCTGTACCTGATCTTCGCGATCTTCAGCGGGATCGTCGGTGGCGCCCTGTCGATCGGCATCCGGCTGGAACTGATGCAGCCGGGCATGCAGATCTTCGGCGACCCGGAGGTGTTCAACGTCTTCACCACGGCCCATGGCCTGATCATGATCTTCTTCATGGTCATGCCGGCGATGATCGGCGGCTTCGGCAACTGGTTCGTGCCGATCATGATCGGCGCGCCGGACATGGCCTTCCCGCGGATGAACAACATCTCCTTCTGGCTGCTGCCGCCGGCGCTGTTGCTCCTCCTCATCTCGCTGTTCATGCCAAGTGCGCCCGGCGCCCACGGTGTTGGCGGCGGCTGGACGATCTATCCGCCGCTCTCGACCTCCGGCCAGCCCGGACCGGCGATGGACTTCGCCATCCTCGCGCTCCATCTCGCGGGCGCCTCGTCGATCCTCGGCGCGATCAACTTCATCACCACGATCTTCAACATGCGGGCGCCCGGCATGACGCTCCACAAGATGCCGCTGTTCGTGTGGTCGATCCTGGTGACGACCTTCCTGCTGCTGCTGGCGCTGCCGGTTCTCGCCGGCGCCATCACCATGCTGCTGACCGATCGCAACTTCGGCACCACCTTCTTCAACCCGGAAGGCGGCGGCGACCCGATCCTGTTCCAGCATCTGTTCTGGTTCTTCGGTCACCCCGAGGTCTACATCCTGATCCTGCCGGGCTTCGGCATGATCAGCCAGATCATCTCGACCTTCTCGAAGAAGCCGGTCTTCGGCTATATCGGCATGGCCTATGCGATGATCGCCATCGGCTTCATCGGCTTCGTCGTCTGGGCGCACCACATGTATACGGTGGGCCTGTCGCTCTCGACCCAGGCCTACTTCCTCGCCGCCACCATGGTCATCGCGGTGCCGACCGGCATCAAGATCTTCTCATGGATCGCGACGATGTGGGGCGGATCGATCGAGTTCAAGACGCCGATGCTCTGGGCGATCGGCTTCATCTTCCTGTTCACCCTGGGTGGCGTCACCGGCGTCCAGCTGTCGAATGCGGGCCTCGACTACGCCCTGCACGACACCTATTTCGTCGTCGCCCATTTCCACTACGTGCTGTCGCTCGGCGCCGTCTTCGCGATCTTCGGAGGCTGGTACTACTGGTTCCCGAAGATGAGCGGCTACATGTACAATGAGCGGATCGGCAAGCTGCATTTCTGGGTGACCTTCATCGGCGTCAACCTGGTCTTCTTCCCGCAGCATTTCCTTGGCCTGTCGGGCATGCCGCGCCGCTACGCCGACTATCCGGACGCGTTTGCCGGCTGGAACATGGTCTCGTCGATCGGTTCCTATATCTCGGCCGTCGGCGTCTTCATCTTCCTCTGGGGCGTGTTCGACGCCTTCGCGAAGAAGCGGGCAGCCGGCAACAATCCGTGGGGCGTCGGCGCGACGACGCTCGAGTGGCAGCTCTCGTCGCCGCCGCCGTTCCACCAGTGGGAGGTTCTCCCGCGCATCAAGTAAGGGCGATCGGCGCCTTCGCGGCGCCGGCCTCCCGATCCCGGGAAAGCGACAGTCATGGCATACGTCGAACGCAGCGAGATTGATCCGTCCATCGACGCCGAGGAACCGCTCGGCTCGGTCGGGGATTTCTTTGCCCTGCTCAAGCCGCGGGTCATGTCGCTGGTGATCTTCACCGCCCTGACCGGTATGGTGATGGCGCCGGCCGGCGTCCATCCCATTCTCGCCGTGGCGGCGCTGATCGCCATCGCCGTCGGCGCCGGCGCCTCGGGCGCGCTGAACATGTGGTACGACGCGGATATCGACAAGGTGATGCGCCGGACCCGTGGCCGGCCGGTCGCGGCCGGGCGGATGGCGCCGGGCGATGCGCTGGCCTTCGGCGCGATGCTGTCGGTCGCCTCGGTGACCTTCCTCGGCCTTGCCACCAACTGGCTGGCCGCCGGGCTGCTTGCCTTCACCATCTTCTTCTATGCCGTCGTCTACACGATGTGGCTGAAGCGCTGGACGCCGCAGAATATCGTCATCGGCGGCGCCGCCGGGGCCCTGCCGCCGGTGATCGGCTGGGCGGCGGTGACCGGCACGGTCAGCATCGAGAGCCTCGTGCTCTTCGCCATCATCTTCCTGTGGACGCCGCCGCATTTCTGGGCGCTGTCGCTCTACAAGACTGAGGATTACCGCCGCGCCGGCGTGCCCATGCTGCCGGTGGTCGCCGGCGCCGCCGCCACCCGCCGCCAGATCCTGGCCTATTCGGTCGTGATGGCGCTGGCCGCGATGGCGCCCTTCGTCCTCGGCTTCGCCGGCATCGCCTATGCGGTCATCGCCGGCGTCAGCGGCATCGCCTTTGTCGGTCTCGCCCTGCGGGTCTATCGCAGCGAGGCGAACCCCGCCGGCGAACGCGCGGCGCGCGACCTCTTCGCCTTTTCGATCCTCTATCTCTTCGTGCTGTTCGCCGTGCTTCTCGTCGAGGCGCTGGGCTTCGGCGGAGGGCTGGCATGAGCGGCGCGGTGGCGCTAGCCGTCGGCGGTCCCGGGCGCCGTGGCGACAAGGTCGCCATCCTCCTCGCGGATGTCGACCGCGAAGCCCCGGCAGCGCTTGATCATGGCGCGGCGGATCACCTCCGCCTCCTGGCCGCGGGCCGTGTTGACTTTCGCCAGGGTGAGCCGGGCCGGGACCATGCGCAGCCGCGCAACGCGACCGTCGGCGATATCGACCAGGAACAGGAACGAGTGATCGCTGCGGAAACCCGGCGGCACGATCAGATCCTCGATGAAGTCGCCGGTGTCGTAGAGGATCAGCCCGCGCCGGTGGAACTCCACCGCCTGGAAGAGGTGGGCCGAGTGGCCGTGGACGATGTCGACGCCGCGCTCGATCGCCTGCCGGGCGAAGGCGCGGTAGCCCTGCGGCGGCCACCAGCGGTAGTTGATGCCCCAGTGGGTCGACAGGACGATCAGGTCGGCGCCCGCGGCGCGCAGGCCGTCGATCAGGCCGGAGAGGCGGGCCATGGTTTCGGAGTCCGTGCCGATCTTCCAGTAGTTGGTGCCCGGCCGGTCGTCGGTCGCTCGGAAGGCCGGAATGTTGTCGGTGATCGAGATCAGGCCGATCCTCGCCTGGCCGGCGGTGAAGATGACAGGCGCCTTCGCCTCGTCGGCATTGGCGCCGGCGCCGGCAAAGGCGATGCCCGCCGCCTCGAGGTGGCGCCGCGTGTCGAGCAGGCCCTGGTCGCCGAAGTCGAGAATGTGATTGTTGGCCAGCGAGACGCAGCGGATGTTGCCGGCGCTCAGCGAAGGGATGACCGCCGGATCGGCGCGCAGGTAGAACGACTTCAGCTTGTGCCACTTGACCAGATGGGTGGTGATCGGCGCCTCGAGATTGGCAATCATCGCATCGGTGGCGAGCATCCGCGGGCGCAGGTCGCCCCACATCTCCTCCGGTTGCTGGCCGGCGACGACCGTCCTGCTGACCTTGCGGCCGACGAGCAGGTCGCCGGCGAAGCCAAGGTGTATCGTCTGCCCGTTGCCGCCGCCCATTGTTCCTCCTCCGCTGCTGGTGTGCGATAATCGATGAGTCTTCCGGTGACTGAAAGTGCCGATATGAGCGAACCTAGCAACGAGCCGGTGACGCCGGGCGACGCGCGCAGCCGTCGCCGCCGCATGCGCTCCATCGCGATCGCCTTGGCGCTGGCGGCGTTCGTGGTTCTGTTCTACCTCGTGACCATCGCCAAGCTCGGCTCCAACATCCTGCAAAGGCCGATATGAGCAGCGCCGGATCCCCTGACAAGACCGGAACCGGCAAGCGCGCCACGTCCCGCATGGGGCTGACCGCGGCGCTCTGCGCGGTGTTTGTCGCCGGCATGGTCGGCATGGCCTTCGCCTCGGTGCCGCTCTACCGGATCTTCTGCCAGGTCACCGGCTATGGCGGGACGACCCAGCAGGCCGAGAAGGCGCCGGAGGCGGCGATCGACCGCGAAGTCACGGTGCGTTTCGACGCCAACATCGTCAACGGACTCGGCTGGAGCTTCCGGCCGGTCACCCGCTCGGTCGACCTCAAGGTCGGCGAGATGGGCGAGGCGATATTCCTGGCCGAGAACCGCGGCACCACGACCACCACCGGCACGGCGGTCTTCAACGTCTCCCCGCTTTCCGCCGGCGGCTATTTCAACAAGATTGCCTGCTTCTGCTTCACCGAGCAGACGCTGCAACCCGGCGAGTCGATCGAGATGCCGGTGACTTTCTTCGTTGACCCGGCGATCGCCGGGGACAGCGATCTCGACAGCGTCCACACCATCACGCTTTCCTACACCTTCTATCCTGCCGAACCCGACGCCGTGGCGTCGGTGTCCGGTCAGGACAGTGCATTCTGACGTCGGAGCATCCGGAAATGGCTGAGGCCCACGCGAAGTCCCATCCCTACCATCTCGTCGATCCGAGCCCGTGGCCGTTGCTGGGGTCGATCGCCGCCTTTGTCCTGGCGGTGGGCAGCATCTCGTTCATGCACGGCGCCTCGATCTGGTGGATCGTACCGGGCCTGCTCGGCGTCTTCTACACCATGCTGGTCTGGTGGCGGGACGTGATCCATGAGGCGGAAGCCGGCGACCACACCCCGGTGGTGCAGCTCGGCCTCCGCTACGGCATGATCATGTTCATCGCCTCCGAGGTGATGTTCTTCGTTGCCTGGTTCTGGGCCTTCTTCGACGCCAGCCTCTTCCCCAACGCGGTCGAGCAGGTCTCCCGGGCCGAGTTCACCGGCGGTCACTGGCCGCCGCAGGGTGTCGAGGTCTTCGACCCCTGGCACTTCCCGCTGCTCAACACGCTGATCCTGCTCACCTCGGGCACGACGGTCACCTGGGCCCATCACGCGCTGCTGCACAACGACCGCAAGGGCCTGATCTGGGGCCTGGTGTCGACGATTGTCCTCGGCCTGATCTTCACCTGCGTGCAGATCTACGAATACGCCAACGCCGCCTTCTCCTTCGGTGGCAGCATCTATGGCTCGACCTTCTTCATGGCGACCGGCTTCCACGGCTTCCACGTCATCGTCGGGACCATCTTCCTGATTGTCTGTCTGATCCGCGCCGGGGCCGGCCAGTTCACCCCGAAGCAGCATTTCGGCTTCGAGGCGGCCGCCTGGTACTGGCATTTCGTCGACGTCGTCTGGCTGTTCCTGTTCTTCTCCATCTACGTGTGGGGCAACTGGGGTGCCCCGCAGCACCTGATCGAATAGGCGGATGTCGGCGAGCGACGACAAGGCGCTCTACCCGGATCTCTCGCCGTTCGAGACCGGCATGCGCGGGCGGTGTCCGCGCTGCGGCGAGGGGCGGTTGTTCAAGGGGTTCCTGGAACCCGCCGAACGCTGCCAGAATTGCGGCCTCGACTATGCCTTCGCCGACTCCGGCGACGGACCGGCGGTGTTCATCATCATGATCGTCGGCTTCATCGTCGTCGGGCTGGCGCTGGTGATGGAGTTCACCCTGCATCCGCCCTACTGGGTGCATGTCGTGCTGTGGGTTCCCCTCGTGCTCGGCTTGTCGATCGGCCTATTGCGGCCCCTGAAGGGGCTGATGATCGCCCAGCAGTATCGCCACCGGGCGCAAGAAGGCCGCATCGACGAGACGTGACCCGGACCGTATCCCGCCGACTGCTCGTCCCCGGCATCCTGGCCGCGGTCGCCTTCGCCGTCCTGATGTCGCTGGGCTTCTGGCAGGTCTCCCGCCTTCAGTGGAAGGAAGCGCTGATCGCCCGGGTCGAGAGCCGGCTGGCCGACGACCCCGTTCCCGCACCCGGACCGGACGAGTGGGACGGGCTCGACATCGCCGCGGCCGAGTACACGCCGGTGCGGCTCTCGGGCCGCTTTCTCAATCAGAACGAGGTCCATGTCGTCTTCTCGCTGACCGAGCCGAAGGGGCCGGTCGGCGGTATCGGCTACATGGTGATGACCCCGTTCGAGACGGACGAGGGATGGCTCGTCTACGTCAACCGCGGCTTCGTTCCGCAGGACAGGAAAGACGCGTCGACGCGCGCAGAGGGCCTGGTGGATGGGGAGACGACGGTCACCGGGCTGATGCGCGAGCCACAGCAGTCGTCATGGTTCATGCCGGGCGACGACATCCCGGGCAATGCGTGGTTCTCGCGCGATCCCGATGCTTATGCGATCGCCTACGGCCTGCCGGCCGATAAGGTCGCGCCCTATATCGTCGACGCGCTGGCCGAGCCGGCAAACCCCGGCGGGCTGCCGCAGGGCGGCGAGACGCCGATCGTCTTCCCCAACAGCCACCTGCAATATGCGGTGACGTGGTTCGGCCTTGCCGCGGCACTCATCGCGGTCTTCGTTGCGTTCGTGCTTCGGGAACGGCGCCGCTGACCGTCTTGGCCGGTCGGGATATCAGGCGTGGCCCGCTTCGCCGGACAGCCGGCTGGAGTCAACGCCGAGCAGCGCAAGGGCGCGGTCGTATTTCGCCTCGATGTCGGTGTCGAAGATCAGTTCAGGCGTTGCCGGGCAATTGAGCCAGCCATTGGCCTGGATCTCCGACTCGAGCTGGCCGGGCGCCCAGCCGGCATAGCCGAGCGCCAGCATCGCGTCGCGCGGGCCGTTGCCTTCGGCGATCGCCTTGAGGATGTCGAGCGTTGCCGTCAGGTTGACGTGGTCGTCGATCGGCAGCGTCGATGACTCGATGAAATAGTCGGCGCTGTGCAGCACGAATCCCCGTCCGGTCTCGACCGGCCCGCCGCGATAGACGCGCATGCCGTCGGCCTTCTTCGGCAGGCGGATTTCCGACCCCTTGGGCAGGATGTCGAGCTGGACCAGCAGGTCGCGGAAGGTAATCTCGGCCGCCGGCTGGTTGACCATGATGCCCATCGCGCCATCGGCCGAGTGAGCGCAGAGAAAGACCACGGTACGCGCGAAGCGGCTGTCCTGCATGCCGGGCATGGCGATCAGGAGCTGGCCGTCGAGGTAGTTCAGGGACGCGTCGTCCTTCTTGGTGCCGGGCGTGATCATTGCGACAAGGGTAGCACGGCAAAGCCAAAAGAAAAGACGGCCGGCGAAGGCCGGGGCGGCTGACATCGGCGTCACGAACATATGAAGCGGCGGGCCGATGACGTGAGTCGTTTCGCTGCATCGTCTGCGCTATGTGTGGGTCATGAGACGGAATTCCCTGCACTTCACCGGGCTGGTTCTCTTTGCCCTTGGCGTCGGCCTGGCGACCTCGTCCGCGGCCGAGGTCGGCGCGTGGTCCGAGGGCGACCGGGCGCGGGTCCGCCTTCTCGCCGGCGGCATCGATGCCGACGGTGCGCTACAGGGCGCGATCGAGATCGAACTGGCGCCGGGCTGGCATACCTATTGGCGGTCCCCCGGCGCAGTCGGCATTCCGCCCCAGGCCGATTTCTCGACATCTTCGAACGTAGGCGACATAGCGATCAGCTACCCGGTGCCGAGCCGTTACGACGACGGCTATGCGATCAGCAACGTCTACGAGGGGCGTGTGGTTCTGCCGCTGACCATCGCACCCGGCGACGGGCCGGTGTCGCTGCGGCTTTCGCTCGATATCGGCGTCTGCGAGGAGGTGTGCATCCCCGAGCATTTCGACGCCGCATTGGACGTCGGCATGGGCGCCAGCGACGCGGTCGCCAACCGCGCCATCGCCGAGGCATGGAAAGCCATTCCGGGCCCGGCCGAGCCGGGTGTGCTGGCCGTCGAGGACGTCACGCGCCACGGAGGCACGGACAAGCGGCCGGAATTCGACGTTGCCCTGGTGACGCCGCCGGGCGAGCCGATCGAGGTCTTCGTCGAGGGACCGACCGACTGGTACGCGGCGGTTCCCGAACTTGTGTCGGAAGGAGATGCGCCGGTCTATCGCGTCATGTTCGACCGGCTGGGGGCGCGGACACCGATCGATGGGGCCGATCTCCGGGTGACGATCGTCACACCGGATCGCGCCGTCGAGCAGAAAGTCCGCCTGGACTAGACGCGACACTCCCGGCGCTCTATTTCCACTCGCGTCAGGCCGTTTCCGGCCGAATTTCCCTATTGTCAGGAGCACAGGATGATCAAGGTCGGAGACCGGTTGCCGGATGGTGAGTTTCGCGTCAAGAACGCAGACGGCACGACGACGGACCTGACGACGGCCGAGTATTTCGGCGGGCGCAAGGTGGTGCTGGTCGGTGTTCCGGGGGCCTTCACCTCGACCTGCCACAACGCGCATATCCCGCAATTCGTCGCCAATGCCGGCGCGCTGCAGGCCAAGGGCGTCGACCGCATCGGGGTGATGGCAACCAACGACCATCACGTCATGAAGGCTTGGTCCCAATCCCTCGACGCGGACGGCAAGGTCGACTTTCTCGCCGACGGTCTCGGCGACTTCACCCGCGCGATCGGTCTGGAGGTCGACATGGTTCCCGGCCGTCTTGGCAAGCGCTGCAAGCGTTTTGCGGCGGTGATCGACGACGGCGTGGTCAAGGTCCTGAACTTCGAGCCGGATGGCGCCAAGGGAATCTCCGCGACCGGCGCGGCAGCGATGATCGAGGCTCTCGACTGACCGTGGCGCGGGCGGCGATCCGGATCGATCCGCATCCCGATCCGGAGAGCCTGAGGGCGCTCTTTCGCGCGGCGTGGAAGGCGGAGCCGACGGTCGATTTCGCCGCGGTACTGTCCCGCAGCCTGGCTCACCTCGGCGCCTATGATGGTGACACGCTGGTCGGCTTCGTCAATGTCGCTTGGGACGGTGGCCAGCACGCGTCGATCTTCGACACCTCGGTCCATCCGGATTACCAGCGGCGCGGCATCGCCACCGCACTCGTCACGAAGGCCGCGGACGTTGCGCGGGATCGCGGCGCCGCATGGCTGCATGTCGATTTCGAGCCGCACCTGGCGGCATTCTACAAAGGATGCGGCTTCCGCCCCACCGGGGCCGGGTTGATACGGCTTCGCGGGCGCTAGCCCTTTCGTCACCCGCCCTTTGGCTTGAACGGCTCCATGCCGTCGCGGGCGAGCTGGTCGGC
The DNA here is from genome assembly GCF_900104485.1 of Bauldia litoralis. Taxonomy (GTDB): domain Bacteria; phylum Pseudomonadota; class Alphaproteobacteria; order Rhizobiales; family Kaistiaceae; genus Bauldia; species Bauldia litoralis. The sequence goes on from NZ_FMXQ01000004.1 coordinate 74,756, forward strand.
GCGTTCGTTGGCTTCGTTGCCGGCGTGGCCCTTGACCCAGTGCCAGCGGACCTCGTGCTTTTCGCGCAGCGCGTCGAGCCGCTGCCACAGGTCGACATTCTTGACCGGCTTCCTGGCGCTGGTCTTCCAGCCATTCTTCTTCCAGCCGTGGATCCAGCCCATGATGCCGCCGCGCAAATATTGCGAGTCGGTGTGAAGGTCGACGGTCGAGGGACGCTTGAGCGCTTCCAGCGCCGCGATCGCCGCCATCAGCTCCATGCGGTTGTTGGTCGTCAGCGCCTCGCCGCCGGACAGATCCTTCTCGTGGCCGTTGGATTTCATCACGGCGCCCCAGCCGCCGGGGCCGGGATTCCCCGAACACGCCCCGTCGGTCCACACCTCGACCCTGGTTCTTTCGCTCACAGGTCGAGCCCATAGGCGCTGGCGTCGGCGACGCCGCGATGGAAGCGCAGCCGCCGATAATATTCGGACGGGTCCTTGGGCACGACGAGGGCTCCTTCCGGTACGGTCAGCCAGTCATAGAGGCGGGTGAGCAGGAAGCGGAGCGCAGCACCGCGGGCCAGCAGCGGCAGCGCCTCGATCTCGCCGGGCGTGAACGGCCGGACCGAGGCATAGCCGGTCAGCAGCGCCCGCGCCTTGGTGATGTTCAGCGACGTGTCGGCCTCGAAGCACCAGGCGTTGAGGCAAACCGCCGCGTCATAGGCCAGCATGTCGTTGCAGGCGAAATAGAAGTCGATCAGCCCGGACAGCCGCTTGTCGAGAAAGAAGACATTGTCGGGAAACAGGTCGGCGTGGATGACCCCTGAGGGCAGGTCGCGCGGCCAATGGGCCTCAAGATAGTCGAGTTCGCTCTCGATCTCGCGGCCGAGGCCGGCGCTGACTTCGTCGGCGCGCCCCTCGCAGGCTTCGTAGAGCGGCCGCCAGCTCTCGACCGACAGCGCATTGCGCCGGGTAAGCGCGAAACCTTCGGCGGCGCGGTGGAGTTCGGCAAGCGAGCGGCCGACGGCGCCGCACTGGTCGGGCCGCGGCCGGCGCACCGAAATGCCGTTGAGGAAGGTGATGATCGCGGTCGGGCGGTCGGCCAGCCGGCCAAGCGCTTCGCCCTGGCGGTTATGGACCGGCGTCGGGCAGTTCAGGCCGCGCGCCGCGAGGTGGTCCATCAGCCCGAGGAAGAAGGGCAGGTCGGCCGGATCGACGCGCTTCTCGTAGAGGGTCAGGATGAACTGGCCGGCTTCCGTCACCAGCAGGTAGTTCGAATTCTCGACGCCCTCGGCGATGCCCTTCAGCGACTGGACGGCGCCAAGGTCATAACCGCTCAGGAAGCGTTCGAGCTCTTCGTCGGAAAAATCGGTATAGACCGCCAAACCAGCCTCACTCAGCCGCTTCGCGGAGCTGACGGGGGAGGGCGAAGGTGATGTCCTCGGCGGCGGTGGTGACGACTTCGACCCGCACGTCAAAGCGCTCGGCGAAGCTGTCGATAACCTCCTCGACGAGGACTTCCGGGGCCGAGGCGCCGGCGGTGATGCCAAGCCGGGCGATGCCCTCGAAGCGCGCCCAGTCGATGTCGGCGGCGCGCTGGACGAGCACCGAGACCGGGCAGCCGACACGCTCGGCCACCTCGCGCAGGCGCTGGGAGTTGGACGAGTTGGGCGCGCCGACGACGATCATCGCGTCGACCTCGGCGCCGACCCGCTTGACCGCCTCCTGGCGGTTGGTGGTGGCGTAGCAGATGTCGTCCTTGTGCGGTGCCATGATCGTCGGGAAGCGCTCGGTCAGGATCCGGACGATTGCCGCGGTGTCGTCGACCGACAGCGTCGTCTGGGTGATCCAGGCGAGCCGGTCGGGATCGCGCGGGGTGAAGGCGCGGGCGTCGGCTTCGGTCTCGATCAGCGTCACCGCGCCGGGCGGCAACTGGCCCATGGTGCCGATCACCTCGGGGTGGCCGGCATGGCCGATCAGGACGATCTCGCGGTCCCGCTTGCGGTGCAGGATCTCCGCCTCGCGATGGACCTTGGTAACCAGCGGGCAGGTGGCGTCGAGCTGGAAGAAGTTGCGCGCCGCGGCCGCCTCCGGCACGACCCGGGCAACGCCATGGGCCGAGAAGATCACCGGCTGGTCGGTCTCGGGGATCTCGTCGAGTTCCTCGACGAAGATCGCGCCCTTTGCCCGCAGGCTGTCGACGACATAGCGATTGTGGACGATCTCGTGCCGGACATAGACCGGCGCGCCGAACCGCTCCAGCGCCAGTTCGACGATCTGGATCGCCCGGTCGACGCCGGCGCAAAAACCACGCGGCGCGCAGAGCCGGATTTCCAGCGGCGGTTTGGTCGTGGCGGCCAAGGATGCGGTGTCGGACATGGGCTGAATAAGGGAATGAAGTGCCGCCGTGTCAAGCGGCGCGGAAGGTCAATCAAATCAATCGCTTCAACGTTCAGGGCGTAACCGTCGAAGCGGAGCGAAATCAGGGGCTTACGCCTCTTCGTATTCTTCCTCGACGCCGGTGCGGAACAACAGCTTGTTGGCCTCGGCGGCGGTCATCGGCTGGCCGTAGAGGAAGCCCTGGACAAATTCGCAGCCGAGTTCCTGCAGGTCCTGGGCGTCCGATTCCGATTCCGCGCCTTCCGCCACGACGTCCATGCCGAGGTCATGGGCGAGCGAGATGATCGAGCGCAGGATGATCCGCCGGTCGCCGGAACCGGTGCCGCGAACGAAGGTCTTGTCGATCTTGATCGTGTCGAACGGGAAGCGCTGGAGATAGGACAGTGACGAATAGCCGGTGCCGAAGTCGTCGAGCGACAGGCCGGCGCCAAGCTCGCGGATGCGGACCAGCACCTGCGCCGCGTATTCGGGATTCTCCATCACCAGGCTTTCGGTGACCTCGAGCTTGAGCGAACCGCGATTGATGCTCGAGCGGACAAGCACCGACTTGACGTCGTTGATCAGGTCGTGCCGCAACAACTGCCGGCTCGAGACGTTGACGCTGGTAAAGAGCGAGGTGTGCCGGCCGAGCGCTTCCTGCCAGTCGGCGAGCTGGCGCGCCGCCCGGTCGAGGACGAAGAGGCCGAGCGGAATGATCAACCCGGTGCGCTCCGCCATCGGGATGAAGTCGGTCGGCGGAATCCGGCCGAGCTTGGGATGGTCCCAGCGGACCAGCGCCTCGAAGCCGGCGATCGTCTTGTCCTCCAGCCGGACGATCGGCTGGTAGAGGACCTTGATCTCCTCGCGGCCGAGCGCCCGGCGGAGGTCGGATTCGAGGGTGGCGAGGTCGGTGCCATGCTGGCGCAGCGCCGGGCGGAAGGCCTCGATGCGATCGCCGCCGAGACGCTTGGCGTGGAACATGCCGATCTCGGCTTCCTTGATCATCTCCTCGGCTTCCATGTCCTTGGAGTCGTGCATCGAGATGCCGATGGAGGCGGTGAGGAAGACCTCCTTCTCGCCGAGCGTGATCGGCGCGCGCAGCGTGCGGCGCACGGATTCGGCGAAGGCGGCGATCCGCTCCGGCTGGTTCTCGGAGATCAGCAGGAAGGCGAACTGGTCGCCGTTGAGGCGAGCCAGCGTGTCCTGCGGCTTGAGCAGCCGGGTGAGGCGGCGGGCAATGGTCAGGAGGATCGAGTCGCCGATCGCCAGTCCGAACCCGTCATTGACCTGCTTGAAGCGGTCGACATCGAGCATGAAGACCGACGGCCGCGAGACGCCTTCGGCCTCGGTACGGGCGATGGCGGCGCGGAGCCGGTCGAGAAAGAGCTCGCGGTTGGGAAGGCCGGTCAGGTTGTCATGCACCGAGTCGTGCAGGAGCCGTTCCTCGGCCGTCCGCTCCTCGGTCACGTCGAGCAGCGTGCCGACGACGCGCAGCACCTCGCCGTCCTGGCCGAGCACCGGGCGGGCGCGCAGGTGGAACCAGCGGTAATGGCCATCCTCGGAGCGCAGCCGGAAATCCTGCGAGATGCGGCCGCGCCGCTGCTCGACCGCGGCGTCGAGGAGCGAGCGGAAGCGGTCGCGGTCGCCAGGATGCAGCACGTCGAGCCAGTCGCGCGCCGCGCCCTCCAGGGTGCCGCGGCCGAGGCCGAGCAGGTCTTCCGCCTCGGGGCCGGCATAGATGCGGTCGCGCTGGACGTCCCAGTCCCAGACGATGTCGCCGGCGCCGGTCAAAGCCAACGCCCGCCGCTCGGTGTCGCCGATCGGTCCCTGGGTGACGACGCCGCCGGCGAAGGCGTGCTGCATCACCGTGAAGCCGATCAACAGCACGATCAGCACCAGGCCGCCGGCCAGCGCCGGCTGGACGACGTCATTGGCGAGGTCGCCGGTCACCGTCAGCCAGGCGGCGAAGGTCCAGACGAGGAGCAGGACCCAGGTCGGGATCAGCATGATCGCCCGGTCGAAGCCATGGGTGGCGAGATAGACGATCAGCGCGAATCCGAGCACGGCGGTCAGGCCGATCGACAGGCGCGCGACGCCGGCCGCGATCGACGGTTCGACAATCGAGATGCCGAGCAGCAGCACGAGCCCGAGCAGCCAGCCGATGGTCAGGTGGCTGTAGCGAACGTGCCAGCGATTGAGGTGGAGATAGGTATAGGTGAAGACGACCAGCGAGGCGGCGAGCAGGACCTCGGCCCCGGCGCGCCACATCTGGTCCTCGCCGGGCAGGACGGCGATCACCCGGTTCCAGAATCCGAAATCGATGCACAGGTAAATCAGCACCGCCCAGGCGAGCGTCGCCGTCGCCGGGAACATCGCCGTTCCCTTGACGACGAAGACGATGGTCAGGAACAGCGCGAGCAGCCCGGAGATGCCGAGGACGATGCCGCGATAGAGCGAGTAGGAGTTGACCGCGTCCTTGTAGGCGTCGCCGTCCCACAGGTAGATCTGCGGCAATTCCGGCGTGCGCAATTCGGCGATGTAGGTGACGACGGCGCCGGGATCGAGGGTGATCCGGAAGACGTCGGCTTCCTGGCTGTCCTGACGGTCCGGGGCAAAGCCCTGGCTCGGCGTGATATTGGCGATCCGCGACGCGCCGAGGTCGGGCCAGAAGACGCCGGATCCGGCGAGCCGGAAATGCGGCGAGACGAGCAGCCGGTCGATCTGTTCGTCGCCGTTATTGGCAAGCGCGAACACCGCCCAGACGGAACTGCCGCCGCCCTCCTGCGACTTGATCTCGATGCGGCGAACGATGCCGTCGGGACCGGGCGCGGTGGAGACCTGGATGCGGTCGTCCGGTTCCCGGTAGATCTGCACCTGCTGGGTGAGGTCGAGCGTCCGCTTGTCGAGCGGAACGGCGATTCCATCGAGCGCCTGCGCACCGGCGTGCGGAAGCACCACCGAGACGAGGGCGAGGACAAAAAGCAGGATCAGGCGAACAGGCAAGAACCGACGCTCCGCGGCCGGGGTTAATCGCGACTTAGTATTTGTTTACACGGGCCGAAACAAGGCAAGAGGCGCTTCAGGTCCGCGGGTCGTCACGGACGAGACCGTAGAGCAGGTGATCCTGCCATCGGCCGTCGATGCACAGGAACTTGCGCGCATAGCCCTCGCGCCGGAATCCGACCGTCTCGAGGAGCTGGATGGAGGCCTGGTTGTGGGGCAGACAGGCAGCGTCGATTCGGTTGAGATGCAAGGTATCGAAGGCGAATGCGGCCATCGCCCGCACCGATGCGCTCATGTAGCCCTTGCCGGCGAAGGGCATGCCCATCCAGTAGCCGAGGACCGCCGACTGGGCGACGCCGCGCTGGACCTGGGAGAGCGTCAGCCCGCCGAGCAGGGTCTCGCCGTCGGGCGAAAAGACGAACATCGGATAGCCGGAGCCATTGCGGATCTCTCGCTGGTAACGCCTGATTCGGCGCCGAAAGGAGAGTTTGGTGAGGTCGTCGGCCGGCCAGATCGGTTCCCATGGGGCGAGGAATGACCGGCTGTCCTCGCGCAATTTCGCCCATTGCGGATAGTCGGCCAGCATCGGCGCGCGCAGCAGGACCCGCTCGGCCCGGATCGTCGGGCTGGTCGAGACGGTCGAGATCGAGCGCAGGAAAGCCATCCGGCCCTCCGTCAGCCGGTCGAGCGAACGCCGAGACGTTCGGCGATACGGTCGCGGTCCATCACCCCGTTTGCCGGCCCGACGGTGGCCAGGGTCGGCGGGCCGCCGCGGAAGATGCGATCGGCGAGGGCGCGCAGGTCGTCGGTGCTGATCCCCTCGATGCGTTCGAGGAGTTCTTCCGCCGAGACGATGCGGCCGAAGAGCAGGAGTTGCCGGGCGAGCTGGCCGGCGCGGGCCGCCGGGCTCTCCAGCGTCATCAACAGGCCGGCGCGCAACTGCGCCCGGGCGCGCCTCAGTTCCTTGTCGCCGATATCGTCGATCGCCCGGCTCAACTCGTCGATCACCACCGGCATCAACTCCTCGACGTCTTCCGGCCCGGTGGCGGCATGTACGCCGAAGACGCCGGTATCGGCGAAGCTCCAGTGGAAGGCGTAGATCGAGTAGCAGAGGCCGCGTTTCTCCCGCACTTCCTGAAAAAGGCGGGAGGACATCCCGCCGCCGACGATCGAGGCGAGGATCTGGGCGGTGTAGAATTCGTCCGAGGCGTAAGGCAGGCCCTCGAAGCCGAGCATGATCTGGGCTTCCATCAGGTCGCGCTGCTCGCGGCTCTCGCCGCCGCGATAGGTGGCGGTAGTTGGCTTGGGCCCGAGATCGGCCGGAATGGCGCGGAAGGAATCGTTGGCCAGCCCGACGAGCTGGTCGTGATCGATGGCGCCTGCCGCGGCGACGACCATCGAGGGGCCGCGGTAATGGCGATCGAGATAGGCGCCGAGCATCGGCGATCCGGCCGATTTCACGGTCTCGGCGGTGCCAAGGATGGTCCGGCCGATCGGCTGGCCGGGGAAGGCGGCTTCGGCGAAGGAGTCGAAAACCCGGTCCTCCGGGGTATCGAGCGCGGCGCCGATCTCCTGAAGGATGACATGCTGCTCGCGGGCGAGTTCGGCCGGGTCGAAGACCGAGTTCGACAGGATATCGCTGAGGATATCGAGGGCGAGCGGCACGTCGTCCTTGAGCACCCGGGCATAATAGGACGTGGTCTCGACGCTGGTCGCGGCATTGACCTCGCCGCCGACTTCCTCGATCTGCTCGGCGATATCGGCGGCCGAGCGGGTCCTGGTTCCCTTGAAGGCCATGTGCTCGAGGAGATGCGACAGGCCGTGCTCCTCGTCACGCTCCGACCGGGAGCCCGCGCCGACCCACACGCCAAGGGCGGCGCTCTCAAGGTGCTCCATTTCATGCGTTACGACTCTGAGGCCGGATTCCAGACTCGTTACGCGCACTGACATTGCGTCAAACCTCGTCCCTAACCGAATTGGCGTTTGAGAGGAGGAAATCCTCCACGACTGACTGATCGTTGGCAAGGACGACGAATTCCTCCTTTCGGGAGGTCAGGTCGTCAAAGCCGGGTGGCAGGGCGGGTGGCTGGCCGGTCGCGGCCTCCACGGCCGCGGAGAACTTTGCCGGATGGGCGGTTGAAAGGGTGACCATCGGCGTCTCCGGCGCCATGTGGCGGCGGGCGACGGCAAGGCCGACCGCGGTGTGCGGATCGGGCAGGAAGCCGGTATCGCGCCACGTGCCGACGATGGTCGCCGCGCATTCCGCTTCGTCCGTCGTGCCGGCGACGAAATCGTCGCGGATCGCAGCCAGCGCCTGTGGTTCGACGGTGAAGGCGCGGGACTGGGCGAGGGCCGCCATCAGCCGGTCGACGGCCTCGGCGTCGCGATCGCAGGCCTCGAACAGGGCGCGTTCGAAATTCGACGAGACCTGGATGTCCATGGATGGCGACGTGGTCGCCTCGACGCCGCCGACTTCGTAGCGGCCGGTCGCAAGAGTGCGGGCGAGGATGTCGTTGACGTTGGTGGCGATGACCAGGTCGGCGATCGGCAGGCCCATCTTTTTCGCCGCGTAGCCTGCGAAGATGTCGCCGAAGTTGCCGGTCGGCACGGTGAAGGAGACGCGACGGCCGGGGGCGCCGAGCGCCACGGCGGCGGTGAAATAGTAGACGATCTGGGCAACGATCCGGGCCCAGTTGATCGAATTGACGCCGGTCAGCGCCAGCCGCTCGCGAAGCCGCTTGTTGCCGAAAGCCGCCTTCACCATCGCCTGGCAATCGTCGAAATTGCCCTTGATGGCGATCGGATGGATGTTCGCGGCGCCGCTGGTGGTCATCTGCCGCTGCTGGAACGGCGAGACGCGCCCCTCTGGGAACAGCATGAAGAGATCGACATTGTCGCGATCGCGAAACGCCTCGATCGCCGCCCCGCCGGTATCGCCCGATGTCGCGCCGATGATCGTCACCTTCTCGCCGCGCCGCGCCAGCGTGTGGTCCATCATCCGCGACAGCAACTGCATCGCGACGTCCTTGAAGGCGAGGGTGGGGCCGTGGAACAGCTCCAGCACCCATTCGCCGGGGGCGAGCTGGACGAGCGGCGCGACCGCCGGGTGACGAAAGGTCGCGTAGGCCTCGGCGCACATCCGGTCGAGATCGGCGTCGTCGATGTCGCCGGTGGTGAATGGCCGGATGACCTGCGCGGCGACCTCGGCATAGGGGCGGCCGGCAAATCCGGCGATCTCGGCGGAGGAAAGCTGCGGCCAGGACTCCGGGACATAAAGGCCCCCGTCCCCCGCAAGCCCGGCAAGCAGGACATCCGAAAAGCCAAGCGCGGGTGCGCGTCCGCGCGTACTCACATATTTCACAGGCAGTGCCTTCCGGTCCCGGACAGGGCGCCCGGCTCGATCTCTGGAAATCTAGCGGCCGCGATAGCAGGCGGCAAGCGCCGCCTCATGGCGCTTCAAAGCGTGCGACGAAGAACCCGTCGCAAAAAAGCCGTTAGATTTGTTATAGAAACATCCCTTTCGCACAAGAGGAATGTCAATGCGATTCCCGTTCCATCGGATAGCGACGGCCCGCAACGGGCTGATGGCCATCGCGGTGGTCGCCCTCGGCGCCTGCTCGGCGACGGACGGGCCGAGCCTCGTTTCCGGCGCTACGACGGCGACGCCCGACGCCACCACGGCCGCCGCCGTGCCGACGCAGTTCCTGAAATCGTCCTATTGCCCGCCGATCCAGATCCGCGCCGGCACCGAGGCGATGACCATCTACGAGCGCGGCCATGACAATGAATCGGCGTTCGTCCGCCAGCAGGCCTCGATCACCAAGACCGCCCGCGAATGCCGGGTCGCCGGCAACGAACTGGCGATCAAGATCGGCGTCAGCGGCCGCGTGGTGGCCGGGCCGAAAGGCGGCGCCGGATCGGTGACGCTGCCGGTGCGGGTCGCCGTCGCCAAGCAGATCGGCGGGGCCGGGCCGCTGTATACGAACCTGTTCAAGGTGCCGGTCACGCTGAGCGCCCCGACCTTTGGGAAGACCTATCAGGAGGTCTTCAACGTGTCGGTGCCGGTCGGGCCGCAGGACCGCGACCTGATCATTTTCGTCGGCTTCGACGAAGGGAAGAAGTAAGCGGCGGCGCGCCCGCGATTGACTCGACCAAGCCGGACCCTATGCTGACGGAGTCGGGGTGTCGTCGCGTCCCGGCCGGGCGATCGCCGCGAGGGGATCGGCCGTAAACGACCGCCGGGAGAGATCGGACCACGAGACGGTCCGGCGCCGAAGGAGCAACCGCCCCGGAAACTCTCAGGCTAAAGGACCGGACGGTCGACGACGCTCTGGAAAGCAGCACGCCGCGAGGCGGGCTCACCGAAGGAGTAACCGCGAGGCCGTGATTTCCGGGTGTTCCGGAAGGGCGGCCACGGAAGCATTTTCAGGGAGAGGTGGCTTGCACCTCTCAGTCCGGAAGAGCGACCACGGAAGCGTTTCCAGGAAAAGTGGCTTGCACTTTTCCGTCCGGAAGAGCGACCGGCAAAGACGCGGGAATCTCTCAGGTCCTCGGACAGAGGGGGTACGAACGGGCCACGCTTGGGCCGTCTCGTAACCGTCGCTCTGGATCCGGGGAACGCATGGCCGAAGCCGTCTCGAACGATCTCATGGAAACCCCGCTGGCCGGGCTCCATCGCGAGCTTGGCGCGCGGATGGTGCCCTTCGCCGGCTATTCGATGCCGGTCCAGTATCCGACCGGGATCATCGCAGAGCACAACCAGGTGCGCGATTCCGCCGGCCTGTTCGACGTCTCGCACATGGGCCAGGCGTGCCTCGTCGGGCCGGATCACGAAACCACCGCTCGCGCGCTCGAGGCGCTGACACCGGGCGATTTCGTCAACCTCGGTCGCGGCCGGGAGCGTTACACGCTGCTCCTCACAGAGGATGGTGGCATCATCGACGACATGATGGTGACACGGCCGGTTTCGGTCGACGATGACGGTCGGCTGATGCTCGTCGTCAACGCCGCGCGCAAGGATGTCGACTATGCCGATTTCCGCGCCCGGTTACCTGCCTCGGTGACGCTCGAGCCGATGGAAGACCGCGCCTTGCTCGCCCTCCAGGGCCCCGCGGCCGCGAAGGTTCTGGCCCGCCACGTCGCGGATTTCGGCGAGCCGGGCTTCATGACGGTGCGGTCGGCTTCTTTCGACGACGTCTCCTGCGACATCTATCGCTCCGGCTACACGGGCGAGGACGGCTTTGAGCTGTCCATGGCCGCAGACGATGCCGAGGCGATCGCGCGCGCCCTGCTGGCCGAACCGGAGGTCGGGCCGATCGGCCTTGGCGCCCGCGACTCGCTGCGGCTCGAGGCGGGGCTCTGCCTTTACGGGCACGACATCGACACCACCACCACGCCGGCCGAAGCCGATCTCGGCTTTGCCATCGCGAAACGCAGGCGCGAGGAGGGCGGTTTCCCCGGCGCCGAACGGATCCTGCGCGAACTGGCCGACGGCCCGCCGCGGAAGCGGATCGGCCTGATGCTGGACGGCCGCGCGCCGGCCCGCGAGGGCGCCCATATCAAGACCCGCGACGGTCGCCATATCGGCGACGTGACCTCCGGCGGCTTCGCCCCGACGGTCGGCGCGCCGATCGCCATGGGCTACGTCAACGCCGAATTCGCCGAAGACGGCACCGGCCTTGCCATCGAGGTGCGGGGCAAGGACCTGCCGGCGACGGTCACCGCCATGCCCTTCGTGCCCCACCGCTATTTCCGCAAACGCAAGCCCTGACGAGGACTCCCCGCATGAGCACCCGCTATTCCCGCGATCACGAATGGATTCGCCTCGAAGGCGACACCGCCGTGGTCGGCATCACCACCTACGCCCAGGAACAGCTTGGCGACGTCGTCTATGTCGAACTCCCCGAGGTCGGCAAGACGCTGGCCAAGGGCGCCGAGGCGGCGGTCGTCGAGTCGGTCAAGGCGGCCAGCGAGGTCTTCGCACCGGTTGGCGGCGAGGTCGTCGAGGTCAACGCGGCGCTCGGCGACGAGCCGGCGACGGTCAACCAGTCGCCGGAGGACGCCGGCTGGTTCCTCAAGTTGAAGCTTTCCGACAAGTCCGAACTCGACGGCCTGATGGACGCCGACGCCTACAAGGCCTTCGTCGACACGCTCTGAGGAGAGACCATTGGCCCAGCCCCATCTCTATCGCGCCACCGTGACCTGGCAGCGCGACGCCGAAGACGATTTCGCCAGGGGACGGTATTCGCGCCGCCACCTCTGGCATTTCGACGGCGGCATCGCGCTTGCCGCCTCGGCCTCCCCGCTGGTCGTGCCGAAGCCGTGGTCGGCGGAGGACGCGGTCGACCCGGAGGAGGCGTTCATCGCCTCGCTCTCCTCCTGCCACATGCTGACCTTCCTCGACATCGCCCGGCGCGGCGGCTTCGTCGTCGAGCGCTACCAGGACGAGGCCGAGGGCGAGATGGCGAAGAATGCCGAGGGCCGCTTCTGGATCTCGCAGGTCACCCTACGCCCCCGGATCGTCTTTTCCGACGCCGGCGCGCCCGATGCCGCCGAGAGCGAACGGCTGCACCACGCCGCCCACGAAGCCTGTTTCATCGCCAATTCGGTCCTGACGGAAGTCCGGGTCGAGCCGGCCGGCCCCTGATCCGGAGAACGGACCCGCAATGCGTTACCTTCCCCATACCGAAGCCGATCGCGAGGCCATGCTGGCGCGGATCGGCGTTCCGGCGATCGACGCGCTCTTCGCCGACATCCCGGCGGACAAGCGCCTCGACGGCCTGCTCGACCTGCCGGCGACCCGCAGCGAAATGGAGGTCGAGGCGGCGCTCGGCCGGATGGCCGGCAAGAATACGCCGGCCGGCTCGGTGCCCTTCTTCGTTGGCGCCGGAGCCTATCGCCATCATGTCCCGGCGAGCGTCGACCACCTGATCCAGCGGTCCGAATTCCTCACCTCCTACACGCCCTACCAGCCGGAGGTCAGCCAGGGGACGCTGCAATACCTGTTCGAGTTCCAGACCCAGGTGGCGAACCTCACCGGCATGGAGGTCGCCAACGCCTCGATGTATGACGGCTCGACCGGCACGGCCGAGGCGGTGCTGATGGCGCACCGGGTGACGAAGCGGCGCAAGGCGGTACTTTCCGGCGGCCTCCATCCGCAATACCGCGCCGTGGTCGAGACGGTGTCGGAAATGGCCGAGGACGCGGTGGTCGCTCTGCCGCCGGATCCGACCGGCACCGAGGCGATCCTCGACGCGATCGACGACGAGACGTCCTGCGTCGTCGTCCAGTCGCCGTCCTTCTACGGCGAATTGATCGACCTGGCGCCGATCGCCGAGAAGGCGCATGCGGTGGGGGCGCTGCTGGTCGCCGTCTTCACCGAGGTAGTGTCGCTCGGCGCCATCGAACCGCCGGGTGCGCAGGGCGCCGATATCGTCGTCGGCGAGGGCCAGTCGATCGGCAATCCGCTGACCTTCGGCGGCCCCTATGTCGGCCTCTTCGCCACCCGCCAGAAGTTCCTCCGCCAGATGCCGGGACGGCTCTGCGGCGAGACGGTCGACGCCGAGGGACGGCGCGGTTTCGTGCTGACGCTCTCGACCCGCGAGCAGCATATCCGCCGCGACAAGGCGACCTCGAACATCTGCACCAACTCCGGCCTCTGCTGCCTCGCCTTCACCATCCACATGACGCTGCTCGGCGAGACCGGGCTCCGTCGGCTGGCCGCGAGCAACCATGCGAGCGCGGTGGCGCTGGCGGATTCATTGTCTGAGGTTCCGGGCGTAAGCGTCCTGAATGATTCGTTTTTCAACGAATTCACGATCCGCGTTCCCGGCGATGCGGCCGAGGTCATCGACGCGCTGGCGCAAAACGGCATCCTCGGCGGCGTGCCGGTGTCGCGGCTTGAACACGACCGGCCAGACCTCGCCGACCTGATCGTCGTCGCCACGACCGAGACCAATACCGATGCAGACCGCGCCGCGTTTGTCGCGGGACTGAAGGAGGTGCTGTCGTGAACGAACAGGGTCGTCCCACCGCGCCGGTCACCGCCGTGACCGAAGACGCTGCCAACACCTTCACCGGCAACCGCGCGCTCCAGATGGAGGAGCCGCTGATCTTCGAGACCGGGCGGTATGACGTCACCGGCGTCGATCTTCCCCAAGAGGCGGGGAGAGCGGAACGCGCAACAGGGAGCAAAAAAGAGGCGGCGAGCGCCGAAGGCGCGACAGGGAAGAAAACGAGACTCGGAAAACATGCCCGCACGGCGCCGATCGACCTGCCGGGGCTGACCGAGCCGGAGGCGATGCGGCACTATGTGCGGCTCAGCCAGAAGAATTACGCGATCGATAGCGGGCTCTATCCGCTCGGCTCCTGCACGATGAAGCACAACCCGCGCCTCAACGAGAAGATGGCGCGGCTGCCGGGCTTTGCCGATATCCATCCGTTGCAGCCGGTCGCGACCGTGACCGGGGCAACCGAGCTGATCACCGAGCTCGGCCGCTGGCTGCTGGAGATGACCGGCATGCGCTCGGTGGCGATGAGCCCCAAGGCCGGCGCCCATGGCGAGCTCTGCGGCATGATGGCGATCAAGGCGGCGCTGACGGCGCGCGGCGACAAACGGTCGACGGTGCTCGTGCCGGAATCGGCGCATGGCACCAACCCGGCGACCGCGGCGCTGCTCGGCTACTCGGTGGTCGATGTCCCGGCCCGGGAAGACGGCACCGTCGATCCGGCCGCGGTCAGGGAGCGGCTGTCGCCGGACGTCGCGGCGATCATGCTGACCAACCCCAACACCTGCGGGCTGTTCGAACGCGACGTGGTGGCGATCGCCGACGCGGTGCACGAGGCCGGCGCGCTGTTCTACGCCGACGGCGCCAACTTCAACGCCATCGTCGGCAAGGTGAAGCCCGGCGACCTTGGCGTCGACGCCATGCACATCAACCTGCACAAGACCTTCTCGACGCCGCATGGCGGCGGTGGGCCGGGGGCCGGGCCGGTGGTCTTCTCCGACATGCTGGCGCCCTATGCGCCGGTGCCCTTCGTCCGGATCGCCGGCGAGGGCGCCGAGTTCGTCGGTACCCGCGCCGAGGCCGGGGAGGGGGCGGCGCCCTTCGGCCGGATGACCGCCTTCCACGGCCAGATGGGCATGTTCGTCCGGGCGATGGCCTACATGTTCTCCCACGGCGCCGACGGCATGCGCCAGGCGTCCGATGACGCGGTGCTCAACGCAAACTATGTCCGCGCCGGGCTGCGCGACCTGATGAGCCAGCCCTTCGGCGACCGGGTCTGCATGCACGAGGTGCTGTTCGACGACCATTTCCTCGACGACACCGGCGTCACCACCCTGGATTTCGCCAAGGCGATGATCGACGAGGGCTACCATCCGATGACCATGTATTTCCCGCTGGTCGTCCATGGCGCCATGCTGATCGAGCCGACCGAGTCGGAATCGAAGGCTTCGCTCGACCTCTTCATCGCGACGCTGCGCGATCTCGTCATGCGGGCGAAGAAGGGCGAGGCCGAGCGCTTCCGCCAGGCGCCGCAGCTTGCGCCGCGCCGCCGACTCGACGAAACCCGCGCCGCCCGGCAGCCGAAGCTGAAATGGGAAAAGCCGGCGCCGTGGAGCGAAGCGGCTGAATAGCCGGGCTGGATGTGCTACCGCCTGAGCGGACAGAACCGAACGCGACCTGGAGACGACGCAATGACGATGGTGCACATCACGGCCGGCCCCTATGAATTCGAGGCGCGGCTGGAAGAGGTGGCGGCGCCGAAGACCTGCGCCCGGTTCAAGGAATTGCTGCCCTATCGCGAGCGGATCATCCATGTCCGCTGGAGCGGCGAGGGGTGCTGGATCCCGCTCGGCGACCTCGACCTCGGCCTCGACTTCGAGAACAACACCAGCTATCCGGCACCCGGCGAGATCATCCTCTTTCCAGGTGGCCTCAGCGAGACCGAATTCCTGATCGCCTACGGACCGGTCTGCTTTGCCAGCAAGGCGGGGCAACTCTCCGGCAACCATTTCCTGACGATCACCAAGGGCAAGGAAAACCTCCAGGCCCTCGGCAAGCTGACGCTCTGGGAAGGCGCCCAGGAGATCCTCTTCAAGCTCGCCTGACCCGGACATACGCCACGGCTCGCCGGACCTGACGAGCCGGTATCAGCCGCAAGGGGTTCCCTGCGCGGGCCTGAACCCGGGTCTTCGTCACCGCCCTGTCACGTGCTCCGGTTAACGGATGGTTTCTTATCGAAATCAATTCGTTGACACCCGCTGGGGAGCACCATGGCTGCAAATCTCGTCGATACCTTTTCCACCACGCCGATCGATCTTGCCGGCAACGATACGCTGGACGTCACCGCGCCCGGATCGATCGTCACCTCCGACGTCGCGATCGTCTGGAATCTTGACGACCCGTCCGTCGCGCCGCCCGGCGTGGTCGTTGTCAACAACGGCTACATCGCGTCGACCGACGACCGCGCCATCGAGACCGACGGGTCCCTGAACGGCGCGCAGGCAATCTCGCTCACCAACCACGGCACCATCACCGCGACCGGCGACGCCTTCAAGATCGGCGACGATCTGACCGACGGCATTGTCGTGATCAACAACTACGGCACCTTCGAATCCACCGACGACGGCCAGGTCTTCGACTTCAACGACGTCGAGGAGGCTGCCTCGATCGTCATCACCAATTTTGCCGGTGGCCTGATCCGGGCGACTGGCGCGGACGCGATGCGCCCGGGCGCCGACGCGGAAATCCACAATCACGGACATATCGTCTCGGAGGACGGTGACGGCATCGACTTCCAGGACGATGACGGCGGGGTCGTCACCAACCATGACGGCGGCCTGATCGAGGGCTCGAAGCACGGCATCACCGGCGACGAGGCGGTGACGGTCCACAATGCCGCGGGCGGCACGATCATCGGCCACAACGGCTCGGCGGTGAATATCGACAACGAAGGCGGCGAGGAGAACACCGTCCATGTCGTCAACCATGGCGTGATGGAAGGCCGCTCGGCCGAGACCGACGACAGCGACGGCGACGCCATCGACACCGACGGGCTGCTGATCCTCGACAACTATGGAAGCATCAAGGGTCTTGGCCACGAAGGCTACCACGACGGCGAGCCGAACCTGTCCGAGGGCATCGCCACCGGCGGCGGCGTCATCAACAATTTCGCGGGCGGCGAAATCTACGGCTACGGCCGCGCCATTCAGGTCGACGACAGCAGCAACGGCGCCGCGTTCTCGGCGACGATGATCCACAACGAAGGCCTGATCGAAGGCGGCGGCAACGGGCCGGAAGGGGTTTCGCCGGAAGATGCCGCGCCCCTCCTGCCAACCGGCAACGAAGCGATCAACCTGGTCGGCGACTGGGCCGACGAATTGTCCAACAGCGGCGTCATCATCGGCGGCGTGATGATGGACGGCGGCGCCGACACGCTGACCAACATGGGCGCGATGAGCGCCATGGCCGGGTCGGCGGTCGATATGGGCGCCGGCAACGACATCGTCAATGCCTATGTCGGCAGTAGCATCAAAGGGTTGCTTGACGGCGGCGCCGACACCGACACGCTCAATCTGCTGGGCGAGGGCGCCGGCGAAGTCGGTGCCGTGGTCAACTTCGAGGCGCTTGCCGTCCAGGCCGGCGTGTGGCGTGTCATGGCTTCGCAAGCCTATGCCGACGGCATCGTCATTGCCGCCGGTGCGAGCCTCATCGTCGGCGACGGCGTCAGCCTTGGCGGCGATATCGCGGTCGCCGGGCGTCTGGTGATCGAGAATCCGGGCCTTGCCACGCTCGGTCAGGTGATCACCGGAACCGGCGTGGTCGAGTTCGCCGGTGGCGGCACCACGACCCTCGCTGCCGCCAGCAGCTACAGCGGTGGCACCCTGCTGGCCGCGGGGACGCTGGCGATCGGCGCCGCCGGGGCGGCGGGCACCGGCGACATCGCCTTCGGCGACGGCGGGCAGACGCTGGTCGTCGACAACGGCACGGCGGCACCGGTGGCATCCGAAGCGGCCGCGACCTTCGCAAATGCGATCGTCGACTTCGGCACCGGGGATGCGATCGAGCTGACCGGCCTGGCCTTCGCCGCCGGGGCGAGCGTCGACTATGACGCAGCGACCGGCATGATGACGGTGTCGAGCTACGGCGCCAGCTACCGGTTGACGGTCGTCGATCCCGAGGCGACCGAATTCACCGCCGAAAGCGACGGCGCCGGGGGAACCCGCATCGTCCTCAAGGATGTCGGCGTCACCATCGTCGGTAACAGCAAGGGCAACACCGTCGACGCCAGCCAGTCGGTGTTCGGCCAGCCGCTGCCGACGGCTTCCGACGATCTCATCAAGGGGCGTGGCGGCCACGATCGCCTGTCGGGCCTCGCCGGCAACGACGACATCCAGGGCGGCCGGGGCAAGGACCGCATCAAGGGCGGCGAGGGCAACGACCTGGTCAATGGTGGCCTGGGCAAGAACAAGGTAACCGGCAACGAGGGCGCCGACGCCTTCGTGTTCGACACCAGGCTCGGCGACGGCAAGCATGCCGACAAGGGCACCAACTTCACCTTCACCCGGATCACCGACTTCGACACCGACGAGGACCTGGTGCTGCTCGACCAGGCGATCTTCACCGGCCTGTCGCTCGGCCCGCTGTCGGAGTCGGAATTTGCAAGAGGCAAGAAGGCGAAGGATGGCGACGACCACATCCTCTACCACCAGAAGTCCGGCGGGGTCTGGTACGACGCTGACGGCAAGGGCGGCGAGGATGCCGTGATGTTCGCCAGGGTGTCGAAGGGCACCAGCCTGGACGCGGGAGACTTCCTGGTCGTCTGACCCGGACCGAAGACATCCGGGCGCCCGCTAGGGGGCGTCCGGCATCTCCAGGGTCGCCTCGCCGAAGGCGATCTCGGCGCCGTCGCGGATCACTGAATAGCGGCCGCGATAGGTGCCGGCCGGCCAGGCGGCGGCGGTGAGCCGCTTGCCGGCGAAGGCGAAGAACTGCGCCTTCGAGCGGTCGAGCGGATCGATCGTGTTTTCACCGAAGACATTACCGTCCGGGCCAATGACCCGGATTGCCTGGACGTCGCCCTGCTCGAGGCCGATTGCCCGGCCGAAGAAGACCAGGGCGGGCGCGTCGGGCCGCAGCGCGACGCTGTCCAGGTCACCGCTTTCGACGTCTTCCATCGTGATCGCCGTGTCGGCGAAGCCGGCGTTGAGCACGAAGGCCGGCCGGTATCCGAGCGCCGCCGCGGCGTCGCTGGACCAGAGGCCGGTCGCGGCATCGCCGGCGACCGCGCAGCCGGCTCCGCCTGCGGCCGGCTGCGTGGCGAAGGGATCGACCGTCCCGTCGTTGTCGCGGACCGTGAAATGCAGATGGGGGAACTCGGTCATGCCGGAGAGGCCAATCTCGCCGAGCGGCGTGCCGGCCTTAACCGTGTCGCCGGGCGCGACCCGGATGCTGCCCCGCTTCATGTGGCAATATTGCGTGGACCAGCCGTCGCCATGGCTGATGAAGACGCCGTTGCCGCATTCGCGATCGGCCACGGCCCCGGGATTTTCCTCGTCGAACATCGCGTCGCGGACGCCGTCGCGCGTCCGCTGCACCGTGCCGTCGGCGGCGGCGAGAACGACAACGCCCGCCGTCATGTCGCGCAGCGTCGGCACCCGGATGTCGACGCCGTCATGGCCGTCATAGGTCTGGTGGCCGCAGCGATAATCGAGGGCCTCGGGCCCTGCGTCGCGGTCGACATAGTGCTGGATGGCGCAGGTCGCGCCGATGTCGCAGGCGACGGGAAAGGCGAGCTCGATCGCCGCCGCCACCGCCGGCGACAAGGTCAGCGGCGCGGCGAGAACCACAAGGGCGGTTAGCTGTCGATGCCGTCCCATACCGCGAAAGCCTCGACGATCTTGGGAATGTCGGAAAGCTTGTTGGTCACCGTTTCGGCGCCGGCCGCGGTAAGCAGGTCGGCGAGGCCGACCCATGCATGCTGCCCGCCGGTGAACCCGATGACCCGGGCGCCGGCGGCATGGGCGGCAGTGACGCCGAAGACCGAATCCTCGACGACGATCGCGTCGCGCGGTGCGCAGCGGAACTGCTCCATGCCATAGATATAGACGTTCGGATCGGGCTTCGTCCTGCGATCGCCGACCTCGCCGGCCGACCAGATATTCGGCGCGAACTTGTCCCAGATGCCGGTCCGCTCCATGGTCAGCCGCAACCGCTCGGTCGACGAGTTGGAGCAGACGCAACGCGGGCCTTCGAGAATGTCGAGCATCTCCAGGACACCGGGGACCGCCTCGACTTCAGCGGCAAGGCGCCGGTTCAGCTCGGCATCCTGCTCGGCCAGGAATTCCGGCGGCAGCGGCTTGCCGATCTCCGCCTGGATGATCTCGGCGATGCCATCGCTGGTCAGGCCGACGAAACGGCGGATGACGTCTTCCGGCGTGATCTTGAAGCCGATTTCGGCCAGATGCTCGGAGTCGACCTGGGCCGCAATGATTTCGGAATCAACCAGAACGCCGTCGCAGTCGAACATAATCAGCATGGTGGGAACCGTCTGTCCGTCGGCAAGATGCCGCCATTCGAGGGGGAAGGCCCCTGTCTAACCATCCATCGATGGCGAGGGAAGGGCAAAAACCGCATGGCGGCTCCGCGTCGGGCGACGGGCGTCGCATGAGCCCTGAAGGGCCGGTGCCGCGCGGATGTCGGCCCGCTACCTTTTCTTAACCACGTCCCGTAACCCCGGCTTTACGTTAACAGGAGCAGAATCCGGCTTCGTTGTTGTGTTGCGTAACAGGGTTGGGTGGGTTCATGGCGCGTTTGCAGAAAGCCGAGCAGGGTTCGGTCTGGCTCGATACGATTCTCAAGGGCGACTGCGTCGCGGAACTCGAGAAACTGCCGTCGGCCTCGGTCGACGTGGTGTTCGCCGATCCGCCCTATAACCTGCAGCTCGAAGGGCGGCTGACCCGCCCGGACCAGTCCGAGGTCGACGCCGTCACCGACGACTGGGACAAGTTCCAGAGCTTCGCCGCCTATGACGATTTCACCCGCGCCTGGCTGCTCGCCTGCCGCCGGGTGCTGAAGCGGGACGGGACGCTGTGGGTGATCGGCTCCTACCACAACATCTTCCGGGTCGGCGCGATCCTCCAGGACCTCGGCTTCTGGGTGTTGAACGACATCGTCTGGCGCAAGACAAACCCGATGCCGAATTTTCGCGGTCGCCGCTTCCAGAACGCCCATGAGACGATGATCTGGGCGAGCCGCGACGCCGACGCCAAGCGCTACACCTTCAACTACGACGCCCTGAAGGCCGGCAACGACGATCTTCAGATGCGCTCCGACTGGCTGTTTCCGATCTGCACCGGCGGCGAGCGGCTGAAGGGAATGGATGGCCGCAAGGTCCATCCGACCCAGAAGCCGGAGGCGTTGCTCCAGCGAGTGCTGACCGCCTCGTCGAAGCCCGGCGACGTGGTGCTCGATCCCTTCTTCGGCACCGGCACGACCGGCGCGGTCGCCAAGCGGCTCGGCCGGCACTTCGTCGGTGTCGAGCGCGAGACGGCTTACATCGAGGCGGCCGAGGCGCGGATTGCCGCGGTGGAACGGACGCCCGACAGCGCGCTCGAGATGACATCGAGCAAGCGGGCGCTGCCACGCGTCCCCTTCAACACCTTGCTCGATGCCGGTTTAATCGCGCCGGGCGCCAAGCTGATGGATGCCCGCGCCCGCCACGAAGCCGAAGTGCGGGCCGACGGCTCGCTGAGGGCAGGCAGCCACACCGGCTCGATTCACCGGGTCGGCGCGCTGGTCCAAGGGCTGGATGCCTGCAACGGCTGGACCTTCTGGCATGTCGAGCAGCAGGGCGCGCTGGCGCCGATCGACACGCTGCGCCAGGTCGTGCGGCGGGACATGGAAGCGGCCGGCGTCTGACGCGGATCGGCCAATTCCCCCTGCCCAGCAGCAACCGGGCAGGGGGAACTACTATCAGCGCCACGCCTTCGACGGGAAGGGCGGCGATTTCTCTCAGCCGACGATGGGCACCTGCACGACGGGCAGGGCGATGTCCGTCCTGAGGTCGGCCTCCGGCGTGTCGGACGGGTCGTTCAGGTAGATCTCGAGCCCGCACATCGGGACGTAGACCAGGTCGTTCCGCTCGTCGATCGCCGTGCCGATGCGCTTGAAAGACACCGGCATTGTCGCGTAGTTGCCTTCGTGGGTGGTCATCGCCCAGGTCATTGCCGGCAGCGCCGCGACATGGATGTCGTCGGGCGTCTCGACCGGGCGCAGCAGGGTGATCGCCGCGTCATAGCGCAGGCGATCGGCCGGCACCTGGCCGGGATCGTCCCATGAAAGCCCGATCACCCTGGTTTCCGGCGTCAGCAATCCTGCTCCGGCGGCCCAACTGAATATCCGCTCGAAAGCCGGGCCGACGGTGTTGTAAGGCCCGACGCTGCGGACACCGGCATAGACCATGCCGGGGAGTTTTCTCAGTTCCATGTCGAGTCTCCTGTTGGCCCAGGGAAAGTCGGTCAGGCCGGGAGTACGCCGTAGCGCCGGAGGTCGGCTCGCAACCCGTCGGCATCGCGAAACAGTTCGGCATGCCACCCGGCGGCCCGCGCGCCCTCGACATTGGCCATCGTGTCGTCGAAGAAGAGCGTCGCGCCGGGATCGAGGTCGAAGGCCGTCGCGTGATGGTCGTAGATCGCGCGGTCCGGCTTGATCAGTCCGATCCGCCCCGAGACGGTGGTGCCGCGGAAGCGGTCGAGGAAGGCGAAGCGCTGGCGGGCGACATCGAAAGTGTCTCCGGCGAAATTGGTCAGGGCGGTCACGTCCCATCCGGCATCGAGCAGCGCTTCGAGCGTCGCGACGCTGTCCTCCAGGTGTCCCGGGACCATCTCCGGCCAGTTGACCCGGAAGGCGCGGATCATCTCGGCGTGGTCGGGGTGATCGGCGATCAGCAGGTCCTCCGCCTCGGCCCAGGCGCGACCCCGATCCTGCTCCGCGTTCCACGCCGGGGTGCAGATTTCGGTGAGAAAGCGCGCGCGCTCATTGTCATCCGGGATCAGCCGGCGATAGGGAATCTCCGGGTCCCAATGGATCAGGACCTTGCCGATATCGAAGACGACGTGGCGGATTTCGGTCATGCGGCATCCTTGCGGCTGCGTTTGGTTTTCGTCGCGCCGGGTATCGCCGATTCAATCGCCTTTTTCATGACGCTCGGCAGCGCCTCGCCGGGAAGCGCGTCAGGCGGCGACCACCAGTGATTGGCCGGCGCGGTATCGGCGACGACGGCCGCGCGATAGACGGCGAGCTCCAGCCGGAAATGGGTGAAGACGTGGACGACCGGGGCGGGCATCGCCTGCCAGTCGGCGGCGAAGGGAGCGCTGTCGACGGGCGCGTCGGGCTGTTCGCCGGTCCAGTCCGTGCCGGGGGGCTCGCTCATCCCGCCCAGCAATCCCCTGTCGGGCCGCTGGCGGAGCAGGACCGCGCCGTCGCCGCGCACCGCGACGAAAGCCGCGCCGAAGCGGGTCGGCCGGTTGGCCTTTGGGGGCTTGACCGGGAAGCGCTCCTGCTCGCCCCGGGCCCGGGCGACACATTCGCTGGTGAGGGGACAGAGCACGCAGGCCGGCCGCTTTGGCGTGCAGATCGCGGCACCGAGGTCCATCATCGCCTGGGCGTAGTCGCCCGCCCGCTGCCGCGGCGTCAGGTCGGCCTGGCGGGCGCGAATGTCCTTCTTGCCCTGCGGCATCGGCGTCTCGATGGCGAAGAGTCGGGCGATCACCCGTTCGATATTGCCGTCGACGACCGGCGCCGGTTCGTCATGGGCGATGGCGGCGATCGCGGCCGCCGTGTAGTCGCCGATCCCCGGTAGCGCCTTGAGCCCGTCCACCGTCGTCGGGAAGCGGCCGCCGTGGTCGCGCGCCACGATGCCGGCGCAGGCGTGGAGATTGCGCGCCCGGCTGTAATAGCCGAGCCCGGCCCAGGCCTTCATGACGTCGTCGCGCGGGCTGGCGGCCAGAGCCGTGACGTCCGGCCAAAGTGCCGTGAACCTGTCGAAATAGGGCTTCACCGCCGCGACGGTGGTTTGCTGCAGCATGATCTCCGACAGCCAGACCCGGTAGGGATCGGGGCGGATGCCGCGGGCGCGCTCCTTCGGGCCGACCCGCCACGGCAGCGACCGCGCGTGGCGATCGTACCAAGCGAGCAGGTCGGTCGGGATGGAGGGCGGGCTACCGGGATTCGTCATCGCCAAAGCCTAGGCGAAGCCGCCCGTCGGCGGAATGCTCGACCTTCGTGATTCATGCGACGTGGCGAGCGGGAAGACCAGTCGCCGTTCGACGCCGATCGCCTCCAGAAAGTCCTCGTCGTGGCTCGCCACCAGCAGCGCGCCGTCGAAGTCGCCAAGCGCCGTCTCGACCGCGGCGATCGAGGCGAGGTCGAGGTGGTTGGTCGGTTCATCGAGGATGAGCAGCGCCGGCGGCTGGCCGCCGCCAAGCACGCAGGCCAGCCCGGCGCGCAGCATTTCGCCGCCGGACAGGACGGCGACCGGCTTCAGGGCATCGGTGTTGCGAAACAGGAAGCGCGCCAGCATGGCGTGGGCGTGGTTGATCCCCGCTTCGGGATTGAGGCGGCGGAAGTTGTCGAGGATCGTCGTTGCCGGGTCGAGGATGGCAACGCCCTGGTCGAGCATCACCGACCGCGTCGGCCGGTGCACCGTGCCGGCGGTCGGCGCGGTCGCGCCGCCGGCAAGCGCCAGGAAGGTGGTCTTGCCGGTGCCGTTGCCGCCGGTCAGCGCCACCCGCTCGAGTCCGGTCATCGCGAAGTCGATATCGCTGAAGACCGGCGGCTGGCCGGGATGGGCGAAGCCTGCCCCCTCCATCGCCAGCACGATCTTTCCCGCCGGCAGGCCGGCGGACGGCAGAGCAAGCGCCAGCGTCGCGGTGCGCTCCACCGCGGCCTCGGCCTCGGCCACCGCGTCGGTCGCGGCGGCGCGCTGCTTTCCGGCGAGACGGCCGATGGCGGCGCCGGTGCGTTCGCTGCGCTCGCGCCGCGCGTCGAGCAGGAGTTTCGGCTGGTCGCCTCTCGCACGCGTGCGGGCGCCTTGCGCGGTGCGACGGGCCTGGCGCTCCTGCGTCGCCTGGAGCCGACGGGCGGTCACCTCGGCATCATGCCGGGCGATGTCGAGATCACGCGCCGCGGCGGCGCGTTCGGCCGCCTTCCGCTCGGCATAGAGGTCGTAGCCGCCGCCATAGGCGCGGGCGCCGAGGCTGGACAGTTCGACGATGCGATCCATGCCGCGCAGCAGCGCCCGGTCGTGGCTGACGACGATGGCGCCCTTTTTCCAGCCGGTAAGCACGCGGGCGATGGCCGCGCGGCCATCGGCGTCGAGATTGTTGGTCGGCTCGTCGAGGACGAGGAGATCGGGATCGTCGAGGAGGAGCGCCGCCAGCGCCACGCGCGTCCGCTCGCCGCCGCTCAGCGACGCCAGCCGCCGCGCGGGATCGAGACCGGCGAGGCCGACATCGGTCAGCGCGATGGCGAGGCGGGATTCGAGCGTCCAGTCGGCTTCGGCCGCGTCGTCGAGCGAGCCGCGTCCTTCGGCAAGTCGCTCCAGCCCGCCGAGGGCCTGCGCTACGCCAAGCAGGTCGGCGACGGGCGCGCGATCGTCGACCTGCACCGACTGGCGGAGCAGGCCGATCCGGCCCGAGCGCTCGACGGTGCCGGAGCGTGGCGTGAGCTCACCGGCGATCAGCCGGAGAAGAGTCGACTTGCCGATGCCGTTGCCGCCGACGAGGCCGGCGCGGTCATGCCCGAAGGCGATATCGATGTCGGTGAGAAGATCGCGGCCGTCAGGCGTTGCAAACGAGACGGCGTGAAGCGCGACGATCGGCGCGGACTTGCGGGAAGACATGAGAAGAGACCTGAACGAAGGGACGGACGCGGGCGAAAGTGTTCGTCGCGTTCTGCTCCATCGGGGTCTCCTGTCGCTGGTTGCCTGTTTCGGCGCTCCAGATGCGTCATCCGTGGCGGGAAGGCAAGGGGGCTCGCCGCACTTTCCCGAAACAAACTGGCACTTTCCGGGCCGGCCACAGTCGGTCTAAAGAGAGAGCCGGACACCCGGTCGGTGTCGTCGCTATTCGTCGGGATGGCGACGCGCACGCGGCTCGCGCGACAAGGAGAGAGGATCGAAATGAGAAAGCATGCACCCGGATTGATCGTCTTGTTTGCCGTGTCCCTTGTGTCGGCGCTGGCGATGGCGCAATCGAACGACGACGCGACCGACAAGGCTGCGGCCGACGTGGTCGCCGATCAGGTTCGCGAGCAGGGCTATGACTGCGAGGAGCCGACGAAAGCCAGTCCCGACCAGGAAGCCGACGGCGACTCGGTCTGGAAACTCACCTGCAAGGACAACGCCTATCGGGTTCGCCTGGTGCCGGACATGGCGGCGCAGATTGAATCGCTCGACTGAGGCGACGCCGCGCGATCGATGCCCGTGATAGTCGGCTGCTAGACGGCTTCCTGGAAGCGCGCGGCGGTTTCGAGATCCACCGACACCAGTTGCGAGACACCGCGCTCGGCCATCGTCACGCCGAACAGCCGGCTCATCCGCGCCATGGTGATCGGGTTGTGGGTGATGACCAGGAAGCGGGTGTCGGTCTGGCGCGTCATCTCCTCGAGGAGATTGCAGAAGCGCTCGACATTGGCGTCGTCGAGCGGCGCATCGACCTCGTCGAGCACGCAGATCGGCGCCGGGTTGGTCTGGAAGACCGCGAAGATAAGCGACAGCGCCGTCAGCGCCTGCTCGCCGCCGGACAAGAGCGTCATGATCTGCGGCTTCTTGCCGGGCGGCCGGGCAATGATTTCGAGGCCGGCTTCGAGCGGGTCGTCGGACTCGGTAAGCTGCAATTCCGCTTCGCCGCCGCCGAACAGGTGGGTGAACAACCGCTGGAAGTGATCGTTGACCGTGCCGAAGGCGGCCAGCAGGCGTTCGCGGCCCTCACGGTTGAGGCTGCCGATGCCCTGGCGCAGGCGGTGGATCGCGGCGACCAGGTCGTCGCGCTCGCCGACCAGCACATCGCGCCGCTCGCCGACTTCCTGCGATTCGGCTTCGGCGCGCAGGTTGACGCCACCGAGGCGCTCGCGCTCCTGCCGGTACCGGTCGAGGCGCGCCTCGATCTGGCCGAGGTCGGGCAGGGCCGCCCCGGGCTTCAGTTCGGCGATGGCAAGCACCTCTTCCGGCATGCAGTCGAGCGCTTCGTCGATTCGCTCCGCCGTTTCGTCAAGCCGCTGCCGGGCCGCAACACCGCGCTCCTCGGCGCGGCCGCGCTGCTCACGCGCCTCGGCCAGTTGCTCGAGTGCGACGCGGGCGGCCTTGTCGGCTTCGGCAAGTTTCGCCTCGCCCTCGGCAAGCGTGTCGGCGGCGGCGGCGCGTGCCTCCTCCGCCGAGGCGATCTCGGACAACAGCGCCCGCCGCCGTTCCTCGATCTTCTCCGGCTCCTCGGCGAGCTTCGTCTTTTCCTGCTCGGCCTCGGCACGCCGCGTGGTCAGCGTCGCGATATGGGTTTCGGCATTGGCGGCCCGCTCGTGCCAGCTCTGCCTCTCGACGGCAATCGCGGCGAGGCGGCCGGCCCGCATGTCGGCTTCCCGCGACAGGCTCTCGACCGCGGCCCGCATCTCGGCCAGCGCCGCGCGGTCCTCGGCGACCTTGTTGCGCGCCACCGCGAGCTGGTCGGCAAAGCTGTCGGCGGTTGGCGTCTCGGCCAGCGCCGTCTTCGCCACGTCGCGTGACGCTTCGAGGTCGGAGACCGCGGCCGTCAGCCGGTTCCGGGCTTCCTCCAGCGCGCTGCGCCGCGCCGCCTGCTGGCCGGCCTCGCGCTCGGCCCGGGCAAGCTGGTCGCGCGCCTGGTCGATCGCCCGCTGGGCCTGCCGCCAGCCGTCGCGGGCAGCCCGCTCGGCCTCTTCGGCCGCGCGCATCGCGGCGTTGGCCTCTTCCATTTCCTCGCGCCGCTCGCGCTGCAGCTTGCCGGCGTCGACCGCGTCGGATTCGAGCTCGGCAAGCCGGTTGCGGGTGGCGAGCCGCTGGGCGGCGGCGGTCGGGGAATCGGCGGTAGCGATATAGCCGTCCCAGCGCCACAGGTCGCCCTCGCGGCTGACCAGCCGCTGGCCGGGCTTGAGCATCGACTGGAGCCGGGTGCCGTCCTCCCGCGCCACGAGCCCGATTTGGGCAAGCCGGCGGGCGAGTACCGCGGGCGCCTCGACATGGGTGGCGAGAGCCTCGACCCCATCGGGCAGCGACGGATCGGCGTCGCTGCGGTCGACAAGGCGCCAATAGGCGGCGGCCTCCGTATCGGCCGGCGAATCGAGGTCGTCGCCAAAGGCCGCTCCGAGCGCCGCCTCGAAGCCGTTGTCGACCTTGACGATATCGATCAGCGGGGTTCCCGCCTCGGTTCGCGACGACTTGAGCAGGGCGACCAGGGTCGCCGCCTCGGTCTCGATCCGGCTCAGCGTCCGCTCCGCCTCGGCAAGCGGTTCGCGCAGCCGCGCCGTCCGGTCGCGTGCCGCGGCAGAGGTGCCTTCGGCAGCGACGGCCTGTTCCTCGGCCGACTTGACCGTGGCTTCCGCCGCTTCCACCGCCTCGCTCCGCTCGCGCAGGCCGGCCTCGACGGACTGGCTGTCGCCAAGCCGGTCGAGCTCGGCGGTGACGCTGGCGAGTTCCTTGCGCTGGTTCTCGAGCCGGCGCTCGGCCTCGATCAGGCTGCGCTCATACTGGGTCCGCCGGGCGGTGATATCGGCGACCTTGCCGGTCAGTTCGGCGAGTGCTGCTTCGCTGGCGGTCAGCGACTCCTCGCAGGTCCGGCGGCGATCCGCGGCGGTTGCCTGGCGCTCGGTCATCGCGGCATTGGCCGCTTCGAGTTCCTTTTCCTCGTCGTCGAGGCGGGCGAGGATCGCCTTGTTGTCGGCGACCAGCGTTTCCTCGCGGGCGATGTCGTCGCCGAGCTGTGCCAGCCGGCGGCCGAGATCGGCGAGGCGTTCGTTGATGCGGGCTTCCTCGCTGTCGAGCTGCTCGCGGGCGACGATGATCCGCTGCAGCGCCGCGCCGGCGCGGGCCGCCGCATCGCGCAGCTCGGGCAGGCTGGCGCCGGCGGTTGCCTGGGCAACGGCCGCCTGGCCTTGCGCGTCGGATCGCCCGTTGACCAGCGCGGTCGCTTCCCGAAGCGCTTCGTCGGCTTCCTTGAGCGCGGCGGTCGCCGCCGTCCAGCGCAGATGCAGGACCGTCGCCTCGGCCTTGCGGATCTCGCCGGAGAGGTTGCGATAGCGCACCGCCTGGCGGGCCTGGCGCTTCAGCCCGTCGAGCTGGGAATCCAGTTCGGCGACGACGTCGTCGATTCGCGCCAGATTCTGTTCCGCTCCGGACAGGCGCAACTCGGCCTCGTGGCGGCGGTTATGCAGGCCGGAAATGCCGGCCGCTTCCTCGAGAAGCGCGCGGCGGTCCTTCGGCTTGGCGGCGATCAGCTCGCCGATCTTGCCCTGGCCGACCATCGCCGGCGAATGGGCGCCGGACGAGGCATCGGCGAACAGCAACTGGACGTCGCGGGCCCGGACGTCGCGGCCGTTGATCTTGTAGACCGACCCGGCCTCGCGCTCGATCCGGCGGCTGACCTCCAGCACGTCGGCGTCGTTGAGCGTCGCCGGCGCGGTGCGGTCGGCATTGTCGATGACAAGGGTGACTTCGGCGGTATTTCGGGGCGGGCGATTGCCGCTGCCCGAGAAGATGACGTCGTCCATGCCGGACGCGCGCATGTTCTTGTAGGAAGCCTCGCCCATCACCCAGCGCAGGGCTTCGACAAGGTTCGACTTGCCGCAGCCGTTCGGTCCGACGACGCCGGTCAGCCCTGGCTCGATATGCAGGTCGATGGGCTCGACGAACGACTTGAAGCCGAGAACCCGCAGCCGCGTGAACTTCACCTAGGCCCTCACCAAAGCTCCGGCCAGCGCCACATAGCGCTGGCCAACGGTTTCGCGTAGGGCGATTCGGTCCTACTCGGCAAGAAGCTCGTCAAGTTGTTCAAGGGTTAATGCGCCGGACTTCTTCTCGCCATTGACGAAGAAAGTCGGCGTCGAGTTGACCTCGAAATCCTCCGATGCGCGCTTGCGGACCCAGTCGATGCCGTCGAGCACTTCCTGATTCTTCAGGCAGGCGGTGAAGGATTCCTGGGTGAAACCGGCCTGCTTGACCAGATTGAGAAGGGCGGCGGCGGGCTGCTCGACGAACGCCCATTCAGCCTGCTTCTCGTAGAGCAGGTCGACGATCGGGAAGAACCGCTCCTCCGGCGCGCAATTGGACAGCATCACCGCTGCGATATCGAGCGGATTGAGCGGGAAATGGCGGAAGATGAAATAGACATCGCCGGTGTCGACGTACTTTTCCTTGAAGTCGTCGAATGTGTTCTCGTGGAAGCTCTGGCAGTGCGGGCAGGTCATCGAGGCATATTCGATGACGATGTTCGGCGCATCCGGATCGCCGAGCGTCTTTTCGCCGAGCGGGCCGGCTTCCAGCATGGCTTCGCTGGTTTCCGCATAGGCGGGGGCGACGAAGGCTGCGCCGCCGGTCTGCGTCTGCCCGCCGAACAGAATGCCGAGGCCGGCGACGGCTGCCGCTGCGATCGCAAGTGTGTGCCGTGATCTCATATCTTGTCGCTTTCGTGTCTTGGAGGGCTGAACAAGCCTGCTGATGCAGCGCATGGGGTAAAAGGGACGGGCTGACTTCGATTGGTCAATTGTGGCCATTTCCGGATCGTGGCAACTCAACTATTCGCGACGAATGCCATGAACGCCGCGGCCGAGGCGCTCCAGCGCGGCGCGCAGCCGGTCATCCTCGACCGAGGCCACGGTCTCGGAGATCGCCTGGCCAGCCGCCGGATCCACCGGCGTCCGGTCCCGCAACCCGGCCGGGGAGGCGGAATCGGCGACCGGCCCCTGGACGATGCGAATCCGTCCGATCGCCCGGTAGCCGAAAAAGGCATTCACCCGCTCGAGAATCTGCGGCAGGTCGTGCTGGACATAGATGGCGCGCGGGCCGTCGACCTTGAGGAAGAGGACGCCGGCCGCCGGCTCGTCGCCTTCATCGTTGCGGCGCGGCCATGAAATCTTGTCCGGCGCCGTACAGTCGGCGTGGAGGGGCCCCGCCAACTCCGGCCAGGCCGCAACCAGGTCGGCGGTGGCGAATCCGCGCCGTGCCGTGATCGGCGCGATGGCGCGGCCGACCAGTTCGCCCAGCGAGAGCGCGCCCTTGGATCGTTTGTTGCCGGCATCGGAGGACATGGCGGTGTTTTGGCACGGCCCCGGCCGCTTCGGAAGGCCGGGGCGCCGGATTTGAGCAGCGGAAGAATCGGGTCATTTGGTTGCGGCGCACCATCGCCACTGGCACTTAGCGGAAAAATATCCAGCGATATCAGATGGTTGGTCGAGGCAGCCGGCTTCTTGACACCGTATCGCCCGAAACCTATGGTGCGGCCGGTTTTCAGGGGCGGGGTAGCAGTTCTACGGCGTATCTTCGCCCCGTTGGGACAGTTCGATGAGCAAGGCGAAAGGCCCGGACGACGACAGGCCGGCCCCTTCGACGAGCGAGGCGGACGCTGCGCTTTCCGGAAAACTGCGTGATCTCGAACGGCGGATAGGCGCCAGCCGGGACGCGCGCAAGGAAAAGGACGGGCCGGAAAAGCCCGCCGGCCCCGGATATGGAATGGCGCTCAGGCTTGGAGCGGATTTTGTTGCCGGGGTTCTGGTCGGTGGTGCACTCGGGTGGGGCATCGACCAATTGATCGGAACCTCGCCCTGGGGACTGGCGGTTTTTTTGCTGCTGGGTTTCGGAGCGGGCCTGTTGAGTGTAATGCGATCTGCCGGTGTCGTTGCCAAGCGCCCGGGGATCGACGACGATCCGGCCGGACGCCGGTAGGATTACAAGGGGACTGCGGTGGCAACCGATCCAATTCACCAGTTTCAAATCCAGAAGCTGATTCCCATTGAGGTCGGTGGCGTCGATTTTTCCTTCACCAACTCCGCCCTGTTCATGGTGCTGACCGTCGTCGGCGCCTCCGCTTTCCTCATCCTGTCGACTCGTGGCCGCGGGCTCGTGCCCGGCCGCTGGCAGTCGGCGGCTGAGATGACCTACGAATTCGTCGCCCAGACATTGCGAGAATCGGCCGGCAGCGACGGGATGCGCTTCTTCCCGTTCGTCTTCAGCCTGTTCATGTTCATCCTGGTCGCCAACCTGTGGGGCATGTTCCCCTACTTCTTCACGGTGACCTCGCACATCATCGTCACCGCGGCGATGGCGGTTGCGGTGATCCTTCTCGTCCTCTTCTACGGGCTGAAGAAGCACAAGTTCGGGTTCTTCAAGCTGTTCGTGCCGAGCGGTGTGCCCAGCGTGCTCCTGCCCTTCATCGTCGTGCTCGAGGTGCTGTCCTTCCTCTCGCGGCCGATCTCGCTGTCCATTCGTCTCTTCGCCAACATGCTGGCGGGCCACATCACCCTCAAGGTGTTTGCCGGCTTCGTCGTCGGGCTCGGTTCGGCCGGTTTCGTCGGCATCCTCGGCGCGATCCTGCCGCTGTTCGCGATCGTCGCGCTGACGGCGCTGGAATTCCTGGTCGCGGCGCTGCAGGCCTATGTCTTCGCGGTCCTGACCTGCCTCTATCTCAACGACGCCCTGCACCCCGGTCACTGATCGGGGGGCGGATTGCCCTTCACCCTTCACAACGCGAATTTCTCAAGGAGCATTAATCATGGAAGCGGAAGCAGCAAAGTTCCTCGGCGCCGGCATCGCCTGCATCGGCATGGGTGCCGTCGGCATCGGCCTCGGTCACATCTTCGGCAACTACCTCGCCGGCGCGCTGCGCAACCCGGCTGCCGCCGATGGCCAGTTCGGCCGCCTGATCTTCGGCTTCGCCGTCACCGAGGCGATGGGCATCTTCTCGCTCCTGGTCGCCCTCATCCTGCTGTTCGGCTGACGCAAGCGTCGTCCTGATCCAGCACTGCGGAGAGCCACATGGCGGTTGACCAGCCGGTCGAAGGGGAGCCATTCGTGACCACTGATGGCACGATCCACGAGACGCCGGCCGAACATAAGGTGTTCCCACCCTTCGACGCGACCACCTACGCGTCGCAGTTGCTGTGGTTCGCGATCACCTTCGTCCTCCTCTACTACCTGATGGCGAAGGTGGCGATTCCGCGCATTGGCGGCATCCTCGAAGGGCGGCGCGATCGCATCGCCGCCGATCTCGACCAGGCCGAAAGGCTGAAGGGCGAGTCGGAAGATGCGGAAGCGGCCTATGAGAAGGCGTTGGCCGAGGCGCGGGGGCGCGCGTCGAGCATCGCCGACACCGCCCGCGAGGGAGCGAAGAGCAAGGCCGAGGCCCAGCGGGTCGAGGTCGAGGCTTCGCTGGCCGGCAAGCTCGCCGACGCCGAATCGCGGATTGCCGAGATCAAGAACCAGGCTCTGGCGGAGGTCGGCACCATCGCCGGCGAGGCCGCCGATGCCGTGGTCAATTCCCTGATCGAGGCCAACGTGTCGGCCGAGGAAGTCAAGGAAGCGGTGGCCGACGTTATCGCCGCGAGGAACGCCAATGCTTGAGGATCCGACATTCTGGGCCCTCGTCGGCCTGATCATCTTCTTCGCGATCATGATCTACCTGAAGGTCCCGAAGACGGTGACCGGCGGCCTCGACAAGCGGGCCGAGCGGATCACCACCGAGCTCGACCAGGCCCGCAAGCTGCGTGAAGAGGCGCAGGCGCTGCTGGCCGAGTATCAGCGCAAGGCGCGCGAAGCGGAGTCCGAGGCCGAGGAAATCATCGACCAGGCGACCCGCGAGGCCGAGGCGCTGGGCGCCGAGGCGCGGGCCCGCATGGAAGAGTATGTCGCAAGCCGCACCAAGCTGGCCGAGGACAAGATCGCCCAGGCCGAGGCCCAGGCGATCCAGGAGGTGAAGGCGCTGTCGGCCGACGTCGCCATTGCCGCCGCCGAGCGCATCCTCACTGCCAAGGCCAAGGGCGCGACGGCCGACGCGCTGGTCGACGCCGCCATTGGCGACGTGAAGGGCAAGCTCCACTAACCAGGATTCGGTGCATGACAAACGCGGCGCGGCCCGGCAGGGCTGCGCCCGTTGTCGTTTGGCGTGGCCGGTTATTCGGCCGGCTCGGGCTGCGGGGCGAAGAGTTCGGTCTGGGTCGGCTCAAGCCCCAGCGCGATCCGGACCGGCGCGAAGCTGCGCCGGTGATGGATGCAGGGGCCGTGGCGGTCGATGGCGGCGAAATGGGTACGCGTCGAATACCCCTTGTGGCGGTCGAAGCCATAATCGGGATAGGCGCGGCCGACCGCCTGCATCAGCCGGTCGCGGGTGACCTTGGCGACGATCGATGCGGCGGCGATCGACACCGACAGCCCGTCACCGCCGATCACGGCTTCACCGGGGCAGGGGAGGCCGGGCGGCAGCATGTTGCCGTCGACCAGCACATAATCCGGTTGTCGTGACAGGCCGCGCACCGCCTGGGTCATGCCCCAGAGCGAAGCCCGCAGGATGTTCATCCGGTCGATTCGGGCGCGGCTGGCGACCACCACCGATACACAGGCGCGATCGAGGATGACGTCATGCAGACGCTCGCGCTCCGCCGCGGTCAGTCGCTTGGAATCGTCGAGGCCCTTTGGAGCCCGCCCGTCGAAGACCACGGCGGCGACCACCACCGGCCCGGCCAGCGGACCGCGCCCGGCCTCGTCGACGCCGGCGACCAGCGTCGCGCCGCGCCGGCGCGCCTGCGCCTCGATGCGCCGGGTTGGCGCGGCCGGAAGGTCGAGCAAGCGGGGCGAATCGGGCGACGGCTTGGGCATGGTCCGATGGTCGCCGTCCGCGCCGCGTCCCGCAAGGGGCACGATGCCGCTTCGGCTCCGGCGTTGATCTCTATCGCGACGGTGCCACGCCTCAGAACAGGCTGAGTTGTCCGCCTTCAGCGACCGGCGGCCGGAAGAGGTCGGTCGCCAGCTGCCGGCGCTCGCGGTTGAGGCCGAGGCGGCGGGCGGCGATCTCGAACCGGCGTCCGATCTGCCAGGCATAGGGCCCGTCGCCGCGCATCCGCTTGCCCCAGGTCGCATCGTAATCCTTGCCGCCGCGCATCGAGCGGATCACCGACAGGACATGCTTCGCCCGGTCCGGATAGGCGCGTTCGAGGAAGTCCTTGAACACGTCGCGCACCTCGAGCGGCAGGCGAAGGAGGACGTAGCCCGCCTCGCGGACGCCCGCCGCCGCGGCGGAATCGAGGATCCGCTCGATCTCGGATTCGTTGAGCGCCGGAATGATCGGCGCCACCATCACCGTCGTCGGGATGCCCGCCTCAGAGAGCAGCCGAAGCGTCGACAGCCGGCGCTCCGGCGTCGCCGCGCGCGGCTCCATCGCCCGTGCCAGCTTGCGGTCGAGCGTCGTCACCGACAGGGCCACCTTGCAGAGGTTGCGTTCCGCCATGCGGGAGAGGATGTCGATGTCGCGCAGCACCAGCGCCGACTTGGTGACGATGCCGACCGGATGGCCGGCCGCCTCCAGCACCTCGAGGATCTCGCGCATGATCCGGTAGCGCTTCTCGATCGGCTGGTACGGGTCGGTATTGGTGCCGATCGCCATGGTTCTCGGCTGGTAGCCGGGCTTGGCGAGTTCGCGCTCGAGCAGTTGCGCCGCGTTCGGCTTGGCGAAGAGCCGTGTCTCGAAATCGACGCCTGGCGAAAGGCCCATATAGGCATGGGTCGGCCGCGCGAAGCAGTAGGCGCAACCATGCTCGCAACCGCGATAGGGATTGATCGAGCGGTCGAAGGAGATGTCCGGCGACTGGTTGGTGGTGATGATCCGCCGCGGCTGTTCCTCCTGCACCTCGGTACGGAAGGGCGGCAGGTCGTCGGCCGAGCCCCAACCGTCGTCGAAAAGCTGCCGCGCCGGCTCAAACCGGCCGGACGGATTGATCCCGGCGCCTCGACCCCGTCGCCGCTCGGGGTCGATCTGGACGCCTACATAATCCTCGACCCGCTGCGCGGGGGCGATGCGACTGGCGGCGAATCGGTGGCTTGGCGAGGACATGAATACATTCCTAGCATTGGAGAGGAACAAATCAAGAACAAAATGGGCGAATCTCGATTTGGGTTCCCGCAGGGTCGAAAACAAGGCGGGCAAGGGGTATGAGGACTGATGATCACTGTGATCCTGCCCACTCGAGACGACGAGATCGCTCTGGCCCTGGCCCTGACACCGCTGGTGCCGGCGGCGGTGGAAGGCATTGTCAGGGAAGTCATCGTCGTCGATGCCGGGTCGCGCGACGGGACGCTGGTCGTCGCGGACGCAGCCGGCTGCACCGTGGTGCGGGGCAGTGGCCCGGAGGCGCTGATGGCCGCTGTCGAGGAAGCCAAGTCCGACTGGCTGCTCTTCCTCTCGCCCTCGGCGGTGCTTGATGCCAACTGGTTCGGCGAGGTCCTGCCGTTCATCGACCGGGCGATGATGGCCGGCGAGGGCAGCGACGCGGCCGCCGCTTTCCGCCACGGCCGGGCCGAATCGGGATTTACGGCGCGGTTCGCCGAATGGAGCGCGACCTTCCGCTCCGCCGGTTTCGCCGCGCCCTACCAGGAGCAGGGTCTGCTGGTCTCGCGCTCACTCTATCGCGCCGTCGGCGGGCACCGGACCCTGCCGGCCATGGCCGATGTCGATCTCGCCCGTCGTATCGGCCGGCGCCGCCTGACGCTGTTTCGCGCCCGCGCCGTCATGCGTCGCCCGGCTGGCGGCGGCTTCTTTCGCGGGGCGCGCAACGCCGCCTGCCTGGCGATGTTCGTGATGCGCCTGCCGCCGCGGGTGATCGGACGTTTCGCCGCCTGAACGGCAGCCTCAGACGTCGGTGCCGCGCAGCTTCGATCGTTTCAGATGCTCATCCAGCCGCGGCATGATCTCGACGAAATTGCACGGCGCGTGGCGGTAGTCGAACTGCTGGGCGAGGATCCCGT
Source organism: Bauldia litoralis (assembly GCF_900104485.1). Taxonomy (GTDB): domain Bacteria; phylum Pseudomonadota; class Alphaproteobacteria; order Rhizobiales; family Kaistiaceae; genus Bauldia; species Bauldia litoralis. The sequence continues at coordinate 111,134 of NZ_FMXQ01000004.1, forward strand.
CCCAGGCGTCGCGACAGGCACCAGGCGAACCGGGCAGGCAGAAGACGAAGGTCTCCCGGGCAATGCCGGCGATCGCCCGCGACTGGATCGTCGAGGTACCGATCGTCCCGTAGCTGACGATGTGGAAGACCGTCGCGAAACCGTCCATCCGCTTGTCGAGGAGCGGTTCGACCGCCTCCACCGTCACGTCGCGGCCGGTCAGCCCGGTGCCGCCGGTGGTGATCACGGCGTCGATGCCGGGATCGCTCGTCCATCGATTGATCACCGCCTGAATTGCCGCGACATCGTCGCGGACCAGATCGCGGGCGGCGAGATCGTGGCCTGCTTTCTCGATGCGCTCGGCCAGTGTCGTGCCGGACCGGTCCTCTTCGATCGACCGGGTGTCCGACACCGTCAGCACGGCAAAGCGGACTGGAACGAAAGCCGGCGCCGGGGCATCGGTCATCGCCCGGTCTCCGCGTTGCCTGCGACGCGGGTCATCATGACCCGCCGGTCCGGGTGACAGCGACCCACCATTGCGGCCGCGCGGCGCGGATTCGCTCGGCGGCGCGCCGGCCGGCCTCCGGCGACATGAAGATACCGAAGACCGTCGCGCCCGAACCGGACATGCGGGCGAAGAGGCAGTCGGCGTCGGCGGCGAGCGTGCGAACCGCCGTTTCGACCGCCGGGGCCTCGGCGATCGCCGGCTCGAAGAGGTCGTTCCGCGTCTTTCTCAGCCAGAAGATGAACTCCATCAGCGACCCGCCGAAGTCCGGCAGCGGCGGCAGCGGCGTGCGCTTGACCGGGTCGAGACGCCCGAAGACCGCGGGGGTGGAGACGGACGCCCCCGGATTGACCAGGAGGACGGTCAGCGGCGGAATCCCGGGCGCCGGCGTCACGTCCTCGCCGACGCCGCGCATGAAGGAGGGGCGCGACGAAAGACAGACCGGAACGTCGGAGCCGAGCGACAGGCCGAGCCGGGCGAGTTCGCCATCGCTGAGGCCCATATGCCAAAGCCGGTCGAGGAGCCGGAGCGCAGCCGCGGCATCGGCGGAGCCACCGCCGAGACCGGCGGCCACGGGCAGTTGCTTGTCGAGATACAGCTTCAGGCCGGCGGTCGGCCGACCGGGATAGGCCTCGCAGAGCGCCTTGGCGGCGGCCAGCACAAGGTTGGTGTCGGGCGTCGTCGTCGGGTCGAGCCCGCCAGCGAACAGTCCGCCGAGGTCGAGATCGACGAACCCCTCGTTGTCGGGGAAGGCGGTGAGGGTATCGCCCGCCTCGGCGAAGACGACGAGGCTGTCGAGCAGGTGATACCCGTCGTCGCGCCGCTCCAGCACATGCAGCGCGAGGTTTATCTTGGCCCGGGCGAATTCCGTATGCGACGCGGCCTTCGGGATCGCCGCCGAGACGGTGTCAGCCGTCGCTTGCACCATCGGTGACCAGACCCTTCTCAAGTTTCCTGACGATAACCTCGAGGTCGGTCGGCTCGGGATCGAGATCGCGGGCATGGTTCCACTGGAAGGTCGCCTCGCGCTTGCGGCCGACTTTCCAGTAGGCATCGCCGAGGTGGTCGTTGATGACCGGATCCTCGGGCTTCAATTCGACCGCGCGTTCGAGCTGGGCGACGGCATCCTCGTAGCGGCCAAGGCGGAAATAGGCCCAGCCGAGGCTGTCGACGATGTAGCCGTCATTCGGCCGCTGGTCGACGGCCGAGCGGATCATGTCGAGCCCCTCCTCGAGGTTGACGCCCATGTCGACCCAGGAATAGCCGAGATAGTTGAGCACCTGCGGCTGGCCGGGATTGAGGTCGAGCGCCTTCTTGAGGTCGGCCTCGGATTTCGCCCATTCGTCGCTGCGTTCGTAGGCGACGCCGCGGAAGTAGAACAGCCGCCAGTCGCCGGCGGTCGGCTCGTCGATGGTGGCGATGCCCTTGGAATAGGTCTCCGCCGCCTCGGCGAAACGCTCGCGACCGCGGAAGATGTTGCCGAGGGCGACGATTGCATCGAGGCCTTCCGGGTTCTTCTCGATCAGCTTGCTGAGCATGGCGACCGCCTCGTCGGTCCGGATCAGGTTGTCGAGGCAGAAGCCGGTCTGGATGTCCGCGTTGCGGCGCAGGTTGGACTCCTGTGGGATTCGTCCATAAATGCGGATCGCCTCCTCGCAGCGGTCGGCCGAGACCAGAAGGTCGGCCAGCGCCGTCAGCGCCAGGTGCGAGTCCGGCTTCAGGTAGAGCGAGAGGTGAAGATAGGCGGCCGGCAGTTCGGTGCCTTCATCGGTGCCGATCGCCGCGCCCAGACCGTAGAGGACCTCCGCCGCGCCTTCGACGGTCGAAGAGACCAGCGGGCCCGGGTCCTTGCCGGCGACGAGTTCGTCGAGCAGGAAGCCGATGACCGGGTTGCCCGGCTGGGTCTGCATGAAGCGCTCCAGCGCCTCGATCGCCTGGTCGCGCTTGCCGGCAGACGAAAGGATCCGGCCATAGGCCTCGACGACGCGCAGCGCCGAGCCGTCGGTCTCGAAGGCATCGGTGATGGCGCGGACCGCCACGTCTTTCTGGCCGGCGACGTCGGCGATCAGGGCGGTGTGGTAGTTCTTGAAGATCTCGTACCAGCTCGGCCCGCTCAGGCCGTCGACGAGCGCGAAGGCGGCATCGGTATCGCCTTCGCCCTGCTTGGCCCAGGCCGTGAGCAGGCCGCTGGTCAGTACTGCCAGCGGCGCGCGCGCGGTCTCTGCCATCTCGGCCTCGGCATCCGCCAGATCGCCTGCCTTGATCGCCCGGACGCCGCGTAACAGGCGCGCCAGCGGGTTTCGCGTGTCGATGTCGATCAGCCGTTCGGCATAGCCCGCAGCCGGCTCGATGTCGCCATTGGCGATTCGCAGGACCAGTACCCGCTCCATCAGGATCGGGTTTTCCGGGTCGTTGCCCAGCGCCGCGGTGAAATAGTTGGCCGCCGCCTCGAGATCGCGCGCCGCGTCGGCGCTCCGTCCGGCGAGGTAGCTGCCGGCAAGCGATATCGGCGTAACGGCGAAATCGTTCTCGAAGCCGGTCTCGGCTCCTGCCGAGGCAGCGAACGCCGCCATGCCGGCTGCTGCGATGGTAATGCGAAGTGCTTTTGAGACGCTCATATCGGCCCGTTTTCAGTGGACAGGAGTCGACCGCTTTGTGGGCGGCTAAAATGGCGGTTTTGCAGCCGCGCCGCAAGCCGGGGCCGAATTCGGCCTAGTGCGCCCGGTTGATGCAGAAATCGACGGCCTCCAGCAGCGCCGCCCGGTAATCCGAATCGGGGAACGGCGCCAGCGCGTCGCGGGCGACGCCACCATAGTGGCGGGCGCGCTCGATCGTGTCGTCGATCGCGTTGTGGCGGCGCATCAGCACCACCGCCTTTTCGAGATCGCCGTCCTCGATCGCGCTGTCGACGATTACCTTCTTCCAGAAGGCCCGGTCCTCGTCGGAACCGCGGCGGTAGCTGAGCACCACCGGCAGGGTGATCTTGCCTTCGCGGAAATCGTCGCCGACCTGCTTGCCGAGCTCGGCGGCGCTGCCGCCATAGTCGAGCGCGTCGTCGACCAGCTGGAAGGCGAGGCCGAGATTGGTGCCGTAGGATCGGAAGGCGGCGCGTTCGGCGCGATCACGCTCGGCGATCGTCGGCCCGACTTCCGCCGCGGCGGAGAACAAGGCGGCGGTCTTGGCGCTGATCACCGCCAGATATTCGTCCTCGGTGGTTGCCGTATTCTTGGCCGCCGCCAGCTGCATCACCTCGCCCTCGGCGATGACCGCGGCGGCGTTGGACAAAATGTCGAGGGCGCCGAGCGAGCCGACCTCGACCATCATCTTGAACGCCTGGCCGAGCAGGAAATCGCCGACCAGCACGCTTGCCTGGTTGCCCCAGACGAGGCGTGCGGCGGCCTTGCCGCGGCGCATGTCGCTCTCGTCGACGACATCGTCATGGAGGAGGGTGGCGGTGTGCATGAACTCGACGCTGGCCGCCAGCTTGATATGGCCGCTGCCGGTGTAGCCGCACATGCCGGCTGCCGCGATGGTCAGCATCGGCCGCAGCCGCTTGCCGCCGGAATCGATCAGGTGGCGGGCGACCTCGGGGATCATGCCGACATCGGAGCCGGCCCGGTCGAGGATCAGCTCGTTGACCCGGGCCATGTCGCCGGAAGCCAGCCGCACCAACGGTTCGATGCTCGCCCGCGGTTCAGTCTTTCCGTCCTGAAGGGGAACGATCACGCCCACCGAAAATCCTTTTCCTGCTGTCGTCCGACGACCCTAGGCGGAACCGACGATCGCTTCAAATCTAGCGGTACCGCCGCATTGAGCCAGTGCGACGGATTGTCGGACCTCGTTCCGCCACCTAAGCTTGGAAACGATCAAGGTCCAATCACATAAAGCTGGGGTGAATGGAAGAACTCATCAGAACCAACGACATCGTTCTTATCTCTTTTGTCGAGGCCCTGCTGCGCGACGCCGGAATCGAGGTGCTGGTGCTCGACCAGAACATGAGCGTAATCGAGGGTTCTCTAGGGGTTCTGCCGAGGAGGATCCTGGTTGCCGCTGATAATCTCGACCAGGCCCGGCGGATCCTGACCGACGCCGATATCGGCAAGGAACTGGAGGATCCCGGGAAAAAGGGATGACCGCCGCCACGGAGATCGCGCCCGGAATCACCGTTGATTCATTCCTGGACGGCCGTGTGGAAGCCTTGCAACACGCCAGGGGACACCACCGGGCGGGCCTTGAGGCAGTGCTGCTCGCGGTGTCTCTCGATTCTCGTCTCACCGGCACGGTCGCCGACCTCGGCGCCGGGGTCGGGGTGGCAGGTTTCTGTGCAGCCGCCCGCTGCCCACACGCCAGGGTGGTGCTGGTCGAGCGGAATGCGGAAGCGGTTGCATGTGCCCGCCAGGCGCTGACCCGACCGGCCAACGCGGCCTTCGCCGACCGGGTGCGGATAGCGGCGACGGATATCACCGCGCCGGAGGCCGAACGCACCGCCGCCGGCATGGGCCGCGACCTTGCCGACCACGTCCTGCTCAACCCGCCATTTTACCCCGAGGCCGCCGGCAGCCGTTCGCCGAACCCGGCACGGGCCGACGCCCATGTGCTGGACGTCGGCGGGCTCGACTCGTGGCTGCGGGCGGCGGCGTCGGTGCTGAAGGTGCGCGGCGACGTGACGGTGATCTTTCGCGCCGACGGACTGGCGCAGTTGCTGGCGGCGATCGGCCGCCGCTTCGGCGCGCTCGACATCCTGCCGATCCAGCCGCGTGCCGGCGAGCCGGCGCACCGGGTGCTGGTCCGCGGGCTGAAGGGCGCTGGCGGTCCGTTGCGCATCCTGCCGGCGCTGGTGCTGCACGGCGACACCGGCAACGGCTTCACGCCGGAGGTCGAGGCGATGCTGCGCCAGGGCAGGGCGCTTTCCTTGGTGGTTCGCGCTTGGCACGGCGGCCGCGGCGCCCCATCTAGGGTGGATAGTCACGAGGATTCAGGAGCATAGGGCCGCGCATGGCATTTTCGGTGAAGGGTTTGTTCTCGCGCGGCGGGCCGGTGATTCCGGTGGTGCGGCTTTCCGGTTCGATCGGCACCGGGCCGGGCCTGCGGCCAAGCCTGTCGCTGGCCGGCGTCGAGCCGCTGCTCGCCCGCGCCTTCGGCATCAAGGCGGCGCCGGCGGTGGCGATCGTCGTCAACTCGCCGGGCGGCGCCGCGGTCCAGTCGCACCTGATCCACAAGCGCATCCGCCAACTCGCCGACGAGAAGGACAAGCATGTCATCGTCGCGGTCGAGGATGTCGCCGCCTCGGGCGGCTACATGATCGCCGCCGCCGGCGACGAGATCCTGGTCGACGCCTCGTCGATCGTCGGCTCGATCGGCGTCATCTTCGCCGGCTTCGGCTTCGAGAAGCTGATCGACAAGATCGGCGTCGAACGCCGCATCCACACGGCCGGCAGCAACAAGGCAGTCCTCGATCCCTTCTCGCCGGAAAAGGCCGACGACGTGAACCGCCTCAAGGCGATGCAGCAGGACGTCCATGCCGCCTTCATTGCGCTGGTCCGCGACCGGCGGAAGCGCCTCGCCGATGATCCCGACCTCTTCACCGGCGCCTTCTGGTCCGGCGGCCGGGCGGTCGACCTGGGCCTCGCCGACCGCATCGCCGACCTGCCGACCGCGCTGAAGGAAAAATACGGCGACAAGGTCGAGATGAAGCCGATCGCCGCCTCGCAGGGCTTCCTGCGCCGTCGCCTCGGCATGGCCGCGCCGGGCATGGCCGTCGCCGCCCAGGTCGAGGGTGTCGTCGGCGCGCTGGAAGAACGGTTGCTTTGGGAGCGCTACGGGCTCTAGAATCGAGCGAAGGATGGCACCGCCGGTGCGTCCGTTTTCCGCGAGTGGGTGTCCATGGGCGCTTTCCTGACCTTCGTCGGCGTTGTCGTCGCCATCTTTCTCTGGTGGCGGCGGTTCAACCGCACCCATACGACCGTGATGAGCGCGCTGAAACGCGCCGAGACCTCACTGCAGAAGCGCGCCCCGCAGACGCTGGAAAAGGACCCCAAGACGGGGGTCTATCGGGCGCCTCGGCGGGAGGGGTGATGCCCCAACGACGAACGATTGGTCTGTTTGTAGGACGCGACGACCCTCCCCCGGTCACGAGGGAGGGGCACCGGGTAATTAAGAGTGCCGGGTTTGCGGAGTTGCGCCCGCCGGTCAGTCGCTCGCAGCTTTCATCGCCGCACCAAGCTTCGCCTTGTCGGCGTCCAACAATTCGGGTCGGTCAACCTTGATCGTGAGCTTTTCGAGCGTTGCGGTCAGAGCGAACGGCGGTGAATAGTCCGCGTCGTTGACGCCGGTCAGCGTGTCGGACCCGATGTCGAAGCTTTCGTCCCACTGCAGGATCATCGGCAGGGTCTCCTTCATTGCCTGTGTGTCAACGTCCTTCCCGTCGACTCGCAGGGTCGCGGTGCCACCCTTGCCGACGCCGCTGAAGCTGTTGAAGGCAAGCGTTCCCGCGCCCATCCCGTCATATTTGAAGTCGAACTCCACCACATGCTTGCCGGCGGCGAGCGCCTCATTTCCCTCCCATCTGATCCGCTGGAGATCCACCATGTTCCACAGAAAGACGGGCTTGCTGTCCTTGAGATAGAAGCCATAGCCGCCGAAGCGCCCGCCCGAGGTCAGGATCATTCCCTCGGCCCCGGCCTCGGGGACGTCGATCTCGGCCGTGATCGTGTAGGAGGCGTTGAGGATGCCCGGCGAGTCGCCCTGGGGCAGGCCGACCATCGGCCGCGTATAGACGAACTCGTTCCGCCCTGCCGTGATGTTCGGGCGCGGCGCAGCCACGCGGGCGGCGAACGAAGCGTCAAGCGGAAAGACCTGGTACTTCCTGGCTTCCTCGACAAACCGCGCCTTCATCTCCTTGACCTTCTCCGGGTTGGCCTTGGCGATGTCGGTGGTCTGGTTCATGTCCTTGGTCAGGTCGTAGAGTTCGAGCACCTGGTTGTTGAGCGGATCGGTGTTCGCGGGGCCGAAGGCGTCCCACGGCGTCCGGTTCACCTTGGTGCTGAGAAGCCAGCCCTCGTGGTAAAGCGCCCATTGGCCCATCATCTCGAAATACTGGGTGGTGTGGCGACTTGGCACGTCAGCATTCGCCTTGTCGAAGGTATAGGCGAAGCTCGTTCCCTCGATCGGGGCCTGATCGATCCCGTCGACCGACTTCGGCGCCGGGATTCCGGTGACCTCGAGGATCGTCGGCACGACGTCGATCACGTGCATGAACTGGTCGCGCCGTCCGCCCTTGTCGGTGATCTTCGCGGGCCATGACACCACCATGTTCTGGCGGATGCCGCCGAGCCGCGAGGCATTCTGCTTGAACCAGTCGAAGGGCGTGTCGAAGGCCCAGGACCAGCCGGCCGACATGTGGTTGTAGGTCTCTTCGGTCCCCCACACATCGTACCATTTCATCTGGGTTTCGGCCGGGATCATGTTCTGCCCGTTGAAGAACGCCACCTCGTTGGGCGTGCCGAGCGGCCCACCCTCGGCGCTCGTCCCGTTGTCGCCGTTGATGTAGATGATCAGCGTATTGTCGCGCTCGCCGATGTCCTCGACGGCCTGGATCACACGGCCGATCTCATGGTCGGAATAGGCGGCATATGCGGCGAAGACCTCGACCTGCCGGATGAAGAGCTTCTTCTCCACATCGGTCAGTTGATCCCACGGCTTGATGTGTTCCGAAGGCCAGGCCGCGAGCGTCGCGTCCTGCGGCACGAGGCCCATCTTCTTCTGGTTCTCGAAGATGGTCTGGCGCAGCGCCTCATAGCCATCGTCGAAGAGGTGCATCGCCTCGATCTTCTCGACCCATTCCTTTGTCGGGTGATGCGGGGCGTGCGTTGCGCCCGGCGCGTATTTCACGAAGAAAGGCTTCGACGGGTCGATCTGGTGCATGTCGGTGATCCAGCCGATCGCATCGTCCGCCATCGCGGTCACGAGGTTCCATTCGCCTTCCTTGCCGTCGAAGGGATAGATCTGCGTCGTGTTGCGGAAGAGGTTCGGCTGCCACTGGTTGGCGTCGCCGCCGACGAAGCCATAGAAGTACTGGAAGCCCATGCCCGTCGGCCACTGATCGAAGGGGCCGGACTGCGCGGCCTCGAAGGCCGGCGTATTATGGTCCTTCCCGAACCATGACGTGTTGTAGCCATTGTCGAGCAGGATGCGTCCGACGGTGGCCTTGTCGGGCGCGATGATGCTGTTGTAGCCGGGATACCCGGTCGACTGCTCGGAGATCACACCGAAGCCGGCGGAATGGTGATTGCGCCCGGTGATCAGCGCGGCGCGCGTCGGCGAACAAAGCGACGTCGAATGGATGCTTGTGTAGCTCAACCCCTCCGCCGCGAGCTTGTCCATCGTGTCCGTGGGGATGACGCCGCCGAAGGTGCTTGGCACCGCGAAGCCGGCGTCGTCGGTGATGATGAGGAGGACGTTCGGAGCCTCGGCCGGTGGTACCACGCGCGGCGACCACCAGGGCGTCGATTGAAGCGCGTCCTCCTCGATCTTGCCGCCGAACGGCAGCGGAGCGGGGGGGAGCTGGTTTCCGTCGAGCACCATCGTGCCGCTCGGCGATCCGACGCCGCCTTGCGCCAGGGCCGGGCCGACAAGCCAGATGGTACCGGCCACCGTGGCCAGGAATGCAGCGATGAGTTTTTTCCGCACGGCTTCCTCCATTCGTCGGGCTCCAGAGCACCGCTAGACGGGCAATGCAACCTGCGTTTGGCAGGTCTGATCCCGATCCGCGGCCTTGCGCCACGCGCCATGATCGTATCACGTTGCCTGGGATCCAGATTGCCTTTTGAGGACAGACCAGACCGATGTCTACGACGGCCAAGCAACGCTCTGACCCGCTCGTGCCGCTCCCTGGCCTTCTGGCGGAACTGGGGGTCCCGGTAGAGGACGTCCTTACGGGAACCGGACTGGCTCCCGAGGATCTGACTCCCGATCAATTTTTCGACTTGAGCACCATTCTGGCGATCCTCGACAACGCAGTCCTGCGGACCGGTCGCGAGGATCTGGGACTCCTGCTCGGTGCAAGGCACACGACCGCCGTTCTAGGACCGCTGTCCCGGGTGGTTCGTGCCTCGCCAACCCTTGGCGAAGCGCTCCTGGACCTGTCTTCGATGCAGGGACGGAATACGTCGGCCGCAACCACTTACCTTCGCAGGCAGGGCGAGGACGTCTTCTTCGGCTACGGGGTCCACGACCCCCGCCTAGCCGTCTCCGCCGTCACCCAGGACATCGTCCTGGCCATTCTCAACAGGATCATAGCCGAACTCACGAGGGGGGCCGTGCGCCCCCGCGAGTTCCTCTCCATGAGACCTGCGCCGCGCAATCCTGCACGGTGGTCCGGTCTGGGGGCGGTGGTTCGGTTTGGCGAGGCGGAAACCGGTTTCTTCCTCTCTTCGATGGACATGGCGTTCCCGCTGGCAACTGCTGATCGTCAAATGCACGACAGGGCGCTGGAGGAGCTGCTGTCGCAGCCGGAACTCCTCGCGGCAAAATGGACTCACCGGACCCGCCGCGCGCTCCGTGCGCTGCTCCTCGAAGGTTGCTCGGGCATGCCCGACGTCGCCCTGCGTCTCGGCGTCGGGCCGCGTTCTCTCCGCCGCGCGCTTGCGAGGGAGGGCACGTCCTTCGAGGAGGTCCGTGATGCGGTCCGCCTCGCCATCGCGCGCGACCTTCTTTCGATGAGCGGGCTTTCCATTGGCGACCTTACCCTCACGCTCGACTTCGCGCATCCAAGCGCGTTCATTCGCGCCTTTCGACGCTGGACGGGAGAGACGCCGGCAGCGTGGCGAGACAAGAAAGCCGTTCCAGCGTCATTGACGGGACGGGAGTAGGACGCGCTGATCTGTCAAGCGCCGCGATCGCGACTGACCCGATCGTGCCAGTCGCCGGGGGATGCGAAGACGGTCCGGGTCAGTGCGTGCAGACGGTCGCGACGAGCACGGTTGCGGCGTTGATTCCGAAAGCGGCTTCCAGGTCCAGGCCGAAGAGGCGGAGCCATTCGTCTTGCGCACGATAGGCGAGACGCTCGCGCTCTGCCGGACATGCAAAGCGCGTTTCGTTCGACGCCTGGAGGTGATGGACCATCTCGTGCACCAGGACGGAGAGCTGCTCGGGCGTGCGGCCGTTCCAGGTTTCGCTGAGATAGATGGTGTGGCTGGCCTTGTCGTAGGCTCCCATCACGGCACCGGGTGAAACGGAGCTTGCCGGCCCGTAGCGGATCTCGACCAGCCTCGCGGGCGCGACCTTCGCAAGATCGGGTGACCGCGCCGCCGGCTCCAGGTCAAAATTCGCCACGAGCCAGAGCTCGATGGCGCCGATCACGGAGGGTGAGTCCTGACCCTCCACGGCGGCGGCCGGCGTTGCAGCGGCAATGCACAATGCGACGATAATCGATCGGGCTGAAGACATGAGCACGGCGGCGATCCCCGTATGGTTGATCATCGACGAGGCTGGGCCGTGCGGCGCGTGAAGTATTGAAAGAACCCTGAAAGCGCCTTGAAATTTTGCTACAATTCTCGCTGGAACATCGTTTCGGTGCCCGGCATGCAGGATTTGCGGACCATCCGCCTCGGCGATTTCGTGCTGAACCGCGCGGGCGGCTACCTGGAGGATGCGACGGGCGCCGAGCGGCCGCTCAGGCCGAAGTCGTATCGCCTGCTCGAGGTCCTGTGCGAGCGGCGCGGCACACTGGTCAGCAAGGATGACCTGATCCTTGAGGTCTGGCCGGACGTCATCGTCTCCGACGATTCTCTCGCCCATTGCGTCAGCGATATCCGGCGTGCCCTCGGGCCGCAGGCGGCCAAATTGCTGCGCACGATGCCGCGACGCGGCTACATGCTGGCGGCGGAGTCGGAAACCGCTTCCGATGCACGGCCGGTGTCAAAATCCGGTCTCGGTCTGGCCGCCGGTCTGGTCGCAGGCCTGTTGCTGGTCGCACCCGTTGTCTGGTGGGGAACGCCGCACCCGGCGCCCGACGAAGCGCCTGGCGCCGCGGTCACGGCCGTCCGGCAGGCGGAGGCACTGTTGGAGGGTCGCGACTGGCGACGCCGCGAGAACAATGAGCAGGCGCGGCGGCTGCTTGAGCAAGTCGTCTCTGAAGATCCCGACAATCCCGGAGCGTTGGCCGGCCTGGGGCTGACCTACTGGCTCGAAGTGCAGCACCTGGCCTGGGGCGGCGGCAGACGCGAAATGCAAAGGGCGCTCGAACTGGTCGAGCGCTCCGTGGCAAGCGGTGGAAGCGATCGTTCTCATCGGCTGCTTGCGGAGATGCGGCTGCTTGCTCCTTTCCAGGAACTGCGCTCACCGGTCGATGCGCTGGCAAGCGCGCGTGCCGCGGTTGCCATCGCGCCCGACGATGCCGACAATCTTGCCGTGCTGGCACAGGCGCTGGCTCTGACGGGCCACCCGACGGACGCCGTCGGCGTGATCGAGCAAGCCTTGCTCAAGAATCCGAGTCCGCCGGACTGGCATCGCCAGGTTGCCGGCCTCAGCTATCTGCTCGCCGGTGAGTCGGCCCGCGCAGCGGAGAGATTCGGCCCGCTCTACGGCGCCGGGACCTTCGCCAATGCGCGATGGTGGCCGGGATGGCTCTTCGCCGCGAGCCTTGCCCATGCCGGCCGGATCGACGAGGCGGAACTGGTGATAAGGGCCGCCCGGAAACAGCGACCCGAGCACAGCGTCGCCGCCGTGGCCCAGTCCTTCGATGGCTTTGCCGACGAGGCCGGCCGCGCCTTATTCCTCGATGGGCTGAGACTCGCCGGCTTGCCGGGTTGAGCCGGCCCATTCGACGTCGGTCCGCGATTGCCAGTCTGCAAAGTCGTCCGCGAAGCGGAGATAGTCGTCCCAGGCTTTCGCAAGGACCGGGTCGTTGGCAACGTCCTCAGCGATCACCTCGTCCCACGCCTTGCGCAACGCCAGGAGCACCTCGTCGGGCCAGCGGTGGAATTCGACGCCCATCGTGCGAAACCGGTCGAGAGCCTCGACCTGGCGTGCGACCGCCTCGGAAGCGGTCCAGGAAAGCGTGTCGCCGCAGGCCGCCTCGAGTATCGCCTTGTTGTGGTCTGAAAGCGCCGCCCAGCGCTGCTCGGGCATCAGGATCTCGAGCGAGGTGACGGGCTGCTGCCAGCCGGGGAAGTAGAGGTGCCCGGCGATCTCGGCGATTCCGAGTTCGGCATCGATCGACGGCAAGGAAAATTCCGCCGCCTCGATCAGCCCGGTCTCCAACGCCGGTCGGATTTCCTGGCCGGGCAGCTCATAAGCGATGACGCCGAGCCTTTGCAGCACCCTTGCGCCATAGCCGAAACTGCGCATCGCCAGGCCGTCCAGGTCCTCGATGCCATCGATGGGCTCCAGGAACCAGCCGCCGCCCTCCGACGGCAGGATGCCGCAGTAGAGGCTCTTCATGCCGTGGCGGGCATAGATCGCCTGCAGCGCCTCGCGGCCACCGCCGGACTGCATCCAGGCCGTGAAGACGGCCGGATCGGGACCGAAGGGGAAGCCGCTGAAGATCGTCAGCGCCGGATCCTCGCGGTGGTGGTGGCCCGCCGATCCCCAAACGGCGTCGATCAGGCCGGACTCGAGCGCACCGAATGTCTCCTGATCGAGCACGAGCCGGTCATGAACCTCAATGACGAAGCGGCCATCCGACAGGCGTCGCACGGTCTCGGCGAAACGTTCTCCGGCTTCGCCAAACAGTTTTGGATATAGGAGGCTGTTCATGCGCCAGTGGAGCGCGTCCTCCTGACTGACGGCCGGCTTCGCTGCGAGCGAGACTGCGAATGCAAGCCCGACAAGAACAAACGGGATTCGGAAAACCCTGATCGACGTCATCTCAAGATCCCCGGACCGTGAGTCGAAAGGCCCCTGTTTCGACCTGCGTGCTGGTCAGCGGCTTGCGAACCGTATCGGAGATGCAAGGCACGCGAAAGCCGCGGCACATGGCACGACTGTGCGTGCCGATTTTCCGAAGGGTTTCTACCTGCGTCGAAACAGCCGCCAGCGTTTGCGTTCAGGCGGAAGGTATTCCTCGAGGAGTTCGGTCATGCGCTGGTCGCGGGCGCGGCCGGTGTTGCCGCCGAGGACGACGGCGATGAGTTCGCGGCCGCCGCGGTTGGCCGAGCAGACCAGGTTGAAGCCCGAGGCCCGGGTGTAGCCGGTCTTGATGCCGTCGACGCCATCGACCCGGCCGAGGAGTTTGTTGTGGTTGGTGTAGGTCTTGCCGTCATAGCGGAAGGACTTGGTGTCGAAATATTTGAAGCTGCGCGGGAAATCGTCCTGCAGGGCCTTGCCGAGGATGGCCATGTCGCGCGCCGTCGTCACCTGGGCGGGATCGGGCAGGCCGGAGGCGTTGCGGAAGACGGTGCGGGTCATGCCGAGCTGTCGCGCCTTCGCGGTCATCGCCTGGGCGAAGGCGCTTTCGGTGCCGCTGATATGCTCGCCGACGGCGCAAGCGACGTCGTTGGCCGACTTGGTGACGAGGGCGAGGATGGCGTCGCGCGCCCGGATCGTCTGGCCGGGCTTGAGGCCGAGCTTGGTCGGCGGCTGCGCGGCGCAATGCGGCGACATGGCGATCTGGGTCCTGGAACTCATCCGGCCGCTGTTGATCGATGTGAACAGCATGTAGAGCGTCATCATCTTGGTCAGCGACGCCGGATGACGGCTGGCATCCGCCTGGTCCGAATAGAGGATCTTGCCAGTTTCGGCATCGACGACGATCGCCGCCTTCGGCGCGGCGACGGCCGCGCTGCCGGCCTGACCCGCCAGCCCCAGCGCCAGCGCGACAATCGCCAGCGTCCGTCCCCGATGTCTCAGCCCTCGAAACATGACTGGTCAGATAACACAGGCGACCGTCGCCCGACCACCGCTGGGGGGACGCGAATTTGATCGGGATGCCCGCGGGCCAGGCGGCGGTCAGGAAGTGTTAGGGACCGCCTGACATTTGCGGTGGCCCGTGACGCGGACCCGGCCTATTGCTGGGCGGGAGAGATCGCAGGCCGACAAGGATCGGGGGAGATGACGATGCGCGCTGTCAGAATGGGATGTGTTGGCGTGGTGGTGGCCGGGCTGTCGTCAGGCGCGATTGCCGAGGAGGGCATGGCCGATCTCGGCGACATGCTCGAGCCGATCCAGCAGGAGTTTGCGCTTCCAGCGCTGTTCGCCGCGGTCGCCAAGGACGGCGAGATCGTCGCCGCCGGCGCGGTCGGCGAACGGGCGCTGGGCAGCGGCGTTGCGGTGACCATCGACGACCGCATCCACATCGGCTCCGACGGCAAGGCGATGACCGCGACGATCGCCGGAATGCTGGTCGAGAGCGGTGACCTGCGCTGGGATTCGACCATCGGCGAAGTGCTTGGCGACGCGGTGCCCGGGATGAATCCCGGCCTTGCCGCGGTGACCCTCGACCAGCTCCTGTCCCATAGCAGCGGCATCCCGACCGATACGGAAGAGATGATCGACATCTATTTCAATGCCAACGCCTTCGACAACAGCCCGACGGCGCTCCGCCTGATGGCGCTCGACGCGTGGAAGCACAATGCGCCGGTTGTGCCAGAAGGGTCGGCTTTCCAGTATGCCAATTTCGGCTACATGACCGCCGGCGCGATGATCGAGGCGGTGACCGGGCAGCCGTGGGAAGCGCTGATCCGCGGACGGATCTACAATCCGCTCGGACTGAAAAGCGCCGGCCTCGGCCCGACGGCGACGACGGGGCTGATCGATGCGGCGGTCGGGCACCTGAAGCTTGAAGACGGCACGATCGAACCGCGCCTGTGGGGCTCATGGGCGGACGTGCCGCCGCTCCTTGCGCCGGTCGGGACGAACCACATGTCGATCCTCGACTTTGCCCACTGGGCCGCCTGGAATGCCGGCAAGGGGATGCGCGGACCGCAGCTGGTCCAGCCGCCGACGCTGGCGCATATCCATGCCGAAAAGCTCCGCACGCCGGAGCGGCCGAATCCGCCGCCGGGGACTCCGAAGCAGGGCGGCTACGCCTACGGCTGGAGCATCGAGAAGTTCGACTGGGCGGAGGAAGAACTCCTCACCCACAACGGCTCCAACAACTTCAACCTGGCGAAGATCCTCATCGACCAGGACCGCGACCTGGCGATCGTGGTGGTGACCAATGTCGGTGGCCGCGACTCCGACCTCGGCGCCGGCAAGGCGATGGGCGAACTCTACCAGCGCTACAAGTAAGGGCAGCGAAGCCGGGGCGGCATCCGGGCGCCCCTCATCATCGTCTGGGCGACGGTCCTCCTCCCCCGCGAACGGGGGAGGAGCGCATTGGCTCTTTTCTGCCGGTCAGCAGTAGTAGACGCCCGCGGCGCAGCGGCGGACGGTGCGGCGGCCGACGCCGGCGACGCTGACCGGGGTCAGCGGGCGGCCGACCCGGGCGCTGGCCTCGTTGACGACGCCGTGGACGCCGGGGACGGACAGGCCCTGGCCGAGTTCAAGGCCGGTGATGGCGACGGCGACGGCGAAGAGGCCGACGGCGATGCGTTTGGTCAGGTTCATTATTTTGCGTCTCCGGTCAGGGTGAAGTTGTCGGGCAGCTTGTCGGCGATGGCGTTGGCGTCGACCTTGGTCGCGCCGTCCGGGATGACGGCGGTGAAGTCGCTGCCGACGGCGTCGGCGCCGGCCTTCCAGTCGCTGACCACCATCGTGTATTGCGGCGAGCCGCCGACCGTCTTGCTGCTGATGGTATAGCGGCAGGGGTGGGGAGCGTCGCCGACGGCGATCCAGATCTGCCAGTCGACGTCATCGGTGCGGAAGGCGAAGTGGTTGCATTCGATGCCGCCGACGACGCCGCTGCCGAGGTCCTTGACGTCGGTGACCAGCGGCATGAGCTGGGCGTTGACATCGGCCATCAGCAGGTCCGCTGCGGGCAGAGGGCGCTTGTACGTGTCGCGCAGGGTGTCGATCAGGTTGTCGATGTCGCCGGGGACGTCGATCTCGCCATAGGCGTTGGCCGACTTGGCGACGAAGGTCATCGTCTTGCCGTCGAAGACCATCTCGACATCGGCGAAGCCGCCGGTGCGGGTCGCCGCCATCTTGTCGGGCCGGGCGACCGAGACGGTGCCGGAACTGGCCAGCGTCAGGGTCTGCTCCTCGGGGGTGACGAGGTCGAGCGTCGCGTCATAGGTGAAGGAGAAGGCGGTCTGCGCCGCCATGTAATCCGACATTTCCTGAAAGATGCGGCGGGCATCCTGTTCGTCGGCCGAGGCCGTCGTGGCGAAGAGCCCGGCGACGACGGCAAGCGCTGTCATCGACGGCAAGGCGACAGAAGTCTTCAGGCTGCGACCGTATCTCATGGGCATGACTTTCCTTCCCTGGGGGCGGTTATGACGTTTCGACGCTTCGCCTGATGGCCCGCGACGGCAGGCCTGTCGAGGCAGGTATTCTGCGGCTCGGATTCTGGACCAAGGTCCTTAACAATCGGCGCGTGCGGGACAGGCGGATTGTAGCAAATGCGATCATCGTTAAGAAGACGGTTCGCCTGGTCGTGCCGACCGGGAAGGGCAGCGGTCCTGGCGGCGGCGCCCGTGAATTGCGCGCGCCATGCTGCCGGACGGCGCGGGGGCGCAAAACTATTTTCCGTTTGTCCGGTTGCCGGAGTGGCCGTTTCCTCGTCGTCGGGGGGCGGGTTACCTAGCTATGAGTCCAGTTTTCCGCATGCCCTGACGATACGCATCCAGCGTCATCGCCTGGCAACCATGAAAAGGACCGCACCCGTGACCCGTCTCCCCATCGCCATCGCGGCGCTTGCCGCGTTCGCTTCCCCCGCCCTGGCGCTCGACGGCGCCGGCCCGCTTGTCGACGCCGCCTGGGTTGTCGAGCATGCCGGCCAGGAGAATGTCGTCATCGTCGACGTCCGCGGCGATGTCGAGAACACCGATCTCGGCGACAAGCCGTACATCGCCCATGCCGTGTCGGCCCCCTACGGCACCGCCGGCTGGCGGACGGAGATCGACGGCGTGCCGGGCAAGATCCCGCCGGTCGCCGACATCACCGGCCTGATCGAGAGCCTCGGCATCGACAATGACGACCACGTGGTGATCGTGCCCTGGGGCACCGATTCCACCGAGTTTGGTTCGGCGACCCGCATCTACTGGACGTTCCGCTATCTCGGCCATGACGCGGTTTCGATCCTCGACGGCGGCTGGCGCCAGTATGACGCCATCGGCGGCGAGCGCGTCGCCGAGCCGGTGACGCCGGAGACATCGTCCTTCGAGGTGACGATCAACGACACGCTGCTCGCCACGACCGAGGACGTGCTGGCGGCGCTGGAGAACAAGACGCCGCTGGTCGACGGCCGCCCGGTCGAGCAGTTCCGTGGCGAATCCAAGAGCCCGGTCGTCGCCGTCGCCGGCACCATCCCCGGTTCGGTCAACCTGCCGCATTCGGAGCTCTACAGCGGCGAATACGCCCAGTTCGCCCAGCCGGAGACGGTGGCGGCCCTGGCGAGCGCCGTCGGCGTTGGCGCGGACGACGCCAACATCACCTTCTGCAACACCGGCCACTGGGCCTCGGTGGCGTGGTTCGGCCTGAGCGAGGTGCTCGGCAACGACAAGACCGCCATGTATGATGGCTCGATGGCCGAATGGACGCAGGATCCGTCCCGTCCGATGGATCCCGCCCGCCAGTAGCAGGGCCCCCTGGCAACCGGGCGGCGCGTGGCCGACGTCGCGCGCCGCCCGCTGCCGTCAATCGTCGTTCCAGACCGGATTGCCCCGACCATGAGCCTTTCCGCTTCGGCCCCGACCGCTTCAGGCGGTTTCCTGCCCGAGCTTGCCGTCGACCGCAGCCCGGCGACGGTGGCGGCCGCCTTCCTGCTCGCCGGATTCGCCGCGATCTGGTGGCTGGTCGATCTCCGCCAGGCGACCCTGCTGCTGATCGGCGGCGGGTTTGGCGTCGCGCTCTATCACGGCTCCTTCGGCTTCACCGGGGCGTGGCGGCGCATGGTGGTGGAACGGCGCGGGCGCGGGATGCGCGCCCAGATGCTGATGGTCGGCGTCGCGGCGATCGCCATGATGCCGCTGATCGCCGCCGGCAGCCTCGGCAGCCAGCCGCTGGTCGGCGCCATCGCGCCGGTCGGTGTCTCGGTGCTGGTCGGCGCGGCGATCTTCGGTCTCGGCATGCAACTCGGCGGCGGTTGCGGCTCCGGCACGCTGTTCACCGTCGGCGGCGGCTCGACCCGCATGCTGGTGACGCTGGCCTTCTTCATCGTCGGCGCGGTGATCGGCACGGCGCATCTGCCGTGGTGGCTCGAACAGCCGTCGCTGCCGCCGATCGGGCTCGGCACGGAGCTCGGCCTGCCGCTCGCCATCGCCGTGACGGTGGCCGGGCTGGCGGCGGTCGCGCTGATCACCGCCGTCATCGAAAAGCGCCCCCATGGCGGCCTCGAGAGCGAACCCGCGCCGCGCCGGCCGGGATGGCGCTGGCTGCTGGTCGGCCCGTGGCCGCTGGTCGGGGCAGGGCTGGCGCTGGCGCTCCTCAACATCGCGACGCTGCTGGTCGCCGGTCACCCCTGGTCGATCACCTATGGATTCGGCCTGTGGGGCGCCAAGATCGC
The DNA here is from genome assembly GCF_900104485.1 of Bauldia litoralis. GTDB lineage: Bacteria > Pseudomonadota > Alphaproteobacteria > Rhizobiales > Kaistiaceae > Bauldia > Bauldia litoralis. Next base: position 130,222 of record NZ_FMXQ01000004.1, read on the forward strand.
CGCGGCGGTTGGCGTACCGGTCGAAACCTGGACATTCTGGACCTGGCCGGCCCAGGCCGAGGCCCTGTCGAATTCGGTGCTTGCCGACACGGTGTCGGTGATGGATTTCGGGCTCATCCTCGGTGCGGCGCTGGCAGCCTCGCTCGCCGGCAAGTTCGCGCCGAAGGCGGCGCTGCCGCTGGCGTCGCTGGTCGCGGCGGCGGCGGGCGGCCTGCTGATGGGCTATGGCGCCCGGCTCAGCTTCGGCTGCAACATCGGTGCGCTTTTCTCCGGTATTGCCTCCGGCAGCCTGCATGGCTGGTTGTGGTTCGCATCGGCCTTTGTCGGGTCGCTGGTCGGCGTTGCCGCGCGGCCGCTGTTCGGGCTGGATGGCTTCAAGCGGAGGCAGGCATGAGCGAGGGTCGCAACACCGCGCTGTTCGCCGCCGCCCTTGCCCTGACGACGGCTGCGGTGACCTACGATCACGTCGCCTGGGGCGTGCCCGAGCCGGCGCCGGCCGCGTCCTCCGCGCCGGTGGCGCGCGGTGCCTCGCCCTGTTCGGCCGGGACGCCGGTGCAATCGCCCTGCGCCGCCGGGGCGCCGCTCAAGGCGGCCCCGCCGCCGCCCGCGCCGATGCCGCAGGCAAAGGAGGGCAAGCTGCCGCCACCGCCGCCCCCCGCGCCGAAGCCGACGGCCGAAGCCCCCCGCGCCGCGCCGCCGCCGCCGCCGGCCAGGCTGCCGGAGGGCGCATCCGAAGCGCCCGATCTGGTGCCGGACCGCGACCCGTGAGCGACGCGGCCCGCACGACTGCCCGCCAGGAGATCGCCTTCTGCGCGCAGGTGCTGGCCAAGGGCGGCGCGACGGTGCTGACCGAAACGCTGCGCGGGGTCGAGCAGCCCGACACCTGGACCGCCTATCCGGTCGGCGAGGTCTTCGATCCGCAAAGCGGCGCGCAGTGGTTCTACCACTGCCACGATCCGTCGCCGGGGGCGGCCGAGCACGGCCATTTTCACTGCTTCATCCGGCCGGAGGGCAAGGACGGGCCGATCCATCACCTGTGCGCCGTTGGCGTCGACGCCCACGGCCGCCTGCTGCGGCTGTTCACCGTCAACCAGTGGGTGGTCGGCGACGACTGGCTGGAGGCGGAAGCGACGATCGCGCTGCTGCCGCGCTTCGACGTTCACATGCCGCAGCCGAATTACCTGGTGAACCGCTGGCTGACCGCCGTGCTGACCGCCCATGAGCCGGAGATTGCCGCCCTGATCCGCGCCCGCGACACCGCGATTGCCGGCCATCGGCCGCAAGACGGTGGCGCGGCGCGCGACAGCCATGCACTGGAGGTGACGGCCGAGCACCGGCTCGACGGCCCTGACCCGGCTTGACCCCTAGGCCTGCACCTTTATAGCTTCCCGCGCCGTTTGCCGGCCGATCTTCGCGGGACCCATCCGACCCATGACCGACGCCTTGCCGACCCATATGCGCCCGGACCGCTCGTTTCAGGGGCTGATCCTCGCGCTGCAGCGCTACTGGGCGGACTATGGCTGCGCCGTCCTCCAGCCCTACGATTCCGAGATGGGGGCGGGGACCTTTCACCCGGCGACCACCTTGCGGGCGCTGGGACCGCGGCCGTGGAAGGCGGCCTATGTGCAGCCGTCGCGGCGACCGACCGACGGGCGCTATGGTGACAACCCCAACCGGCTGCAGCACTATTACCAGTTCCAGGTGATCATCAAGCCGTCGCCGCCGGACCTCCAGGACCTCTACCTCAAGTCGCTCGGCGCGATCGGCCTCGACATGGGGCTCCACGACGTGCGCTTCGTCGAGGACGACTGGGAGAGCCCGACGCTGGGTGCCTGGGGGCTGGGCTGGGAATGCTGGTGCGACGGCATGGAGGTGTCGCAATTCACCTATTTCCAGCAGGTCGCGGGCTTCGCCTGCGAGCCGGTGGCCGGCGAGCTGACCTACGGGCTGGAGCGGCTGGCGATGTATGTGCAGGGCGTCGACAACGTCTACGACCTCAACTTCAACGGCCGCGAGGGCGCCGACAAGGTGACCTATGGCGACGTCTTCCTCCAGGCCGAGCGGGAATACTCGCGGCACAATTTCGAGCATGCCGACACCGAGATGCTGAAGCGCCATTTCGAGGATGCCGAGCGCGAGTGCCGGGCGCTGCTCGATGCCGGGGCACCCGGCGAGGCCGGCGCGGCGCATCAACTGGCGCTGCCGGCCTATGACCAGTGCATCAAGGCGAGCCATGCCTTCAACCTGCTCGATGCGCGCGGCGTCATCGCGGTGACCGAGCGGCAGAGCTATATCCTGCGGGTGCGCGAACTGGCCAAGGCCTGTGGCGCGGCGTGGCTGGCGACCGAGGGGGGAGGGCTGTCCGATGCGGCTTGACCACGTCAATATCCGCGCCAACGACCAGGAGGCGATGCGCGACTTCCTGGTGACGGTGCTGGGGCTGAGGGTCGGCGAGCGGCCGCCCTTCGACTTCCCCGGCTACTGGCTCTATCTCGGCGACACCGCGATCGTCCACATGCAGGGCACCGACCGCGACCCGAAGGAGGCCGGCTGGATCGACCACCTCGCCTTCGGGCCGTTCGACTTCGACGCCAAGCGGGCCGAGCTCGACGCGGCCGGCATCGCCTATCGCGCCACGCAGGTGCCGGACCGGCCGCTTCGCCAGATCTTCGTCATCGGGCCGGAGGGCGTGAAGCTCGAACTGCAATGCCCGGACGGGGTGAAGCCATGAGCCAGGCCAAGATCATCGCCCATGCGCCGATCCTGATGGTGCGGAACGTCCCGGCGAGCGTCGCCTACTGGGTCGACAAGGTCGGCTTCACGGTCGGCGGCATGTGGGGCGAGCCGCCGGACTTCGCCATCCTCAAGCGCGACAGCGCCCACCTGATGCTGAGCCAGGTCCGCGCCGAGGACACCATCGTTCCCCACTGGCGGATGCGCGACCAGATGTGGAACGCCTATTTCTGGGTCGACGATGCGCGCGCCATGTATGACGAGATGAAGAGCCGCGGCGCGACCATCGATTACGAACTCGGTGAGAAGCCGTACGGCGTGCTCGAATTCGGCATCCAGGACCTCGACGACCAGGACATCGCCTTCGGCCAGGACCTGGGAAAGTAGAATAACCGACCATGCCTGATCTTTTGTTCGAACTGTTTTCGGAAGAGATTCCCGCTCGCATGCAGCGCAAGGCGGCGGACGACCTGCGCAAGCTGGTCACCGACGCGCTGGTCGAGGCGGGGCTGGTCTATGAGGGCGCCCGGGCTTTCGCCACGCCGCGCCGGCTGGCGCTGACCGTCCACGGGCTGCCGGCGCGCTCGCCGGACACCCGCGAGGAGCGAAAAGGGCCGCGCGTCGGCGCGCCCGACAAGGCGATCGAGGGGTTCCTGCGCGGCGCCGGGTTGTCGTCGATCGAGCAGGCGACGATCCAGGAGACCAAGAAGGGCGACGTCTATGTCGCCGTCATCGAGAAGGCCGGGCGGACGGCGGAAGAGGTGATCGCCGAGATCGTGCCGGCCGTGGTGCGCGGCTTCCCGTGGCCGAAGGCGATGCGCTGGGGCGCGGCCTCGGCCAGGCCGGGCAGCCTGACCTGGGTGCGGCCGCTGCATTCGGTGCTTTGCGTCTTCGGGCCGGAGACCGAGGACACCGAGGTGGTGCCCTTCGAGATCGACGGCATCGTCTCCGGCGACACGACCCACGGCCACCGCTTCATGGCGCCGGACGCGATCCGGGTGAAGCGCTTCGACGACTACGGGCCGAAGCTGGAAAAGGCCAGGGTGGTGCTCGACGCCGACCGGCGGAAGGAGATGATCCTCGCCGATGCCCGCGACCGGGCGCTGGCGCTCGGCCTCGAACTTGTCGAGGACGAGGGGCTGCTGGAAGAAGTCGCCGGGCTGGTCGAATGGCCGGTGGTGCTGGTCGGCTCCTTCGACGCGGACTTCCTGGAGATCCCGCCGGAGGTCATCCGCGCCACCATCCGCGCCAACCAGAAGTGCTTTGTGCTCCAAGAGGCGGGGAGCGCGGAACGCGCGACAGGGAAAGAAAATCCTTCCGGTGCCGCGTCCTTCGAGGCTCCGCTGCGCGGAGCACCTCAGGATGGCGAGGGGAGAGGAAGTGTTGAGGGTGCGGATGTGGCAGGCAAATCGCCTGGCCATCCTGAGGCGCCGGCAGCGGCAGAGGAGCAGGGCGCCCCGCTTCGCCATCCTGAGGTGCGAGCGGAGCGAGCCTCGAAGGACGCACAGGCGCGCCTCGCCAACCGCTTCGTCCTGGTTGCCAACATCGAGGCGCCGGATGGCGGCAAGGCGATCGTCGCCGGCAACGAGCGGGTCATCCGGGCGCGCCTCGCCGACGCGCGGCATTTCTGGCGGACCGACCTCGCGCCGCTGGCCGGCTATCGCGAATCGAGCGACAAGCCGCTCGACCAGCGGCTGGCCAAGCTCAGAGCGCAGAACATCGTCTTCCACGAGAAGCTGGGGACGCAAGGCGAACGGGTCGAACGCATCGCGCGGCTGGCCCGCGAGATCGCGCCGCTGGTCGGCGCCGATGCCGGCAAGGCGGAGCGGGCGGCCAATCTCGCCAAGGCCGATCTTGTCTCGGAGATGGTCGGCGAGTTTCCGGAACTGCAGGGGCTGATGGGCCGCTACTACGCCGCGGCGCAGGGCGAGGACCCGTCGGTCGCGGCGGCGATCGAGGATCACTACAAGCCGGTGGGCCCGTCCGACAGCGTGCCGACCGACCCGGTGGCGATTGCCGTGGCGCTGGCCGAGAAACTCGACATGCTGGTCGGCTTCTGGTTCGAAGAAGAGAAGCCGACGGGCTCAAAGGATCCGTATGCGCTGCGGAGGGCGGCTCTTGGGGCTCTCCGTGTGATCCTTTCGAACGAGGCTCGGCTTCACCTTGAAGAAATAATCGGTTTCGCCTGGCGTGCCCACGCGGCGAGGAACACTGGCATAACGACAGCGGCACGCCGCGAGATCTTGACGCCTGATCTCCTCGCCTTCTTTGCCGATCGCCTCAAGGTCCAGCTTCGCGAGCAGGGCGCGCGGCACGATCTTGTCGATGCGGTGATCGCGCTCGAGGGGCAGGACGACCTCCTCCTCATCGTCCGCCGCGTCGAGGCGCTCGGGCGTTTTCTCGAGACCGAGGACGGAAAAAACCTGCTGGCCGGGACCAAGCGGGCTGCCAACATTCTCCGCGAGGAGGAAAAGAAAGCCGGCGAATCCTTCGACGGTGCCGTCGATGCCGGTCGGCTGGTCGCGCCGGAGGAAAAGGCGCTCTACGAGGCGATCGGCGCGGCGACCGGCGAAGTCGAGGCCGCCGTCGCGGTCGAGGATTTCGACGACGCGATGCGGGCGCTGGCGCGGCTGCGCGCGCCGGTCGATGCGTTTTTCGAGGCGGTGCGCGTCAATGACGACGACCCAGAAATCCGGGCCAACCGGCTCCGTCTCCTCAACCTGATCCGCGAGGCGACGCGCGCCGTGGCGGACTTCTCCAGGATCGAAGGCTAGCCCCATGTCGACCACCCAACCGGCCTCGGCCGTCGGACCCTATGCCCGCGGCGCCGGCCGCTTCGCGATGATCGTCGGCTTCATCATCGTCCTGTGGTGGGCGTGGCTGCTGGTCACCGACGACGTGCCGGACCTTTACACCCGGCCGGTCGCCATGTGGTTCCACATCGCCGGCGAAATCACCACGGCGGCGATCCTCATCGTCGCCGGCTACGGCATGCTGGCGGCGACGGCCTGGGCGCGAAAGCTCTACCTGGTGGCGACCGGCATGCTGCTCCTGGTCGTCATCCACGCGGTCGCCTGGTACGGCAGCCACGGCGACTTCCCGATGGTCGTCGCCTTCTGCATCCTCGCCGTCCTCAGCGTCTTCTTCGCGCTCCGCGCGGAGGAGTAGACTCGGCTCACAGGGCGCCCCCTCCACCACCCTGCGGGTGGTCCCCCTCCCCCGTGGACCGGGGAGGAGCGCGGGGGCGATGTCGGGCCTGAATTCCGAACGGAAGCGACAGGGCAAGTCCTCCCCCGCAAGGCGGGGGAGGGGGACCATGCGTCAGCATGGTGGAGGGGGCGCGTCCCTACAAGACCGAGATCAGATCCAGTAGGGCGGGACGCCCCAGTAGGAGTAGATCAGCGGGTCGCGGTTGGGGTCGCGGTCGCTCCACCAGTCGTCTTCGCGGCTGTATTTGGGGGCGCCGGCGAGTTGTTCGTCGCTGACATTGACCTCGTAGCCGCCGAGTTCGGTGTTGTAGGTCAGCACCGACCACGGCAACGGATAGGAGTCCTCGCCGATGCCGAGGAAGCCGCCGAAATTCATCACCGCATAGGCGGCCTTGCCGGATTGCTTGTCGAGCATGACGCGCTCGATATGGCCGATCTTGTCGCCGCTCGAACGGTAGACGTCGGTGCCTTCGACCTTGTCGCTGGCGATCAGGTCGCGGGCCGGGATGTCGCCGGATTCGTTGGCGGCGCGTGGGGTCTCGTGAGTGTTCATGGCTCTGGTCTCCTGCGTTGTTTCCCGTCGTTGAGAGAACGGGCGAGCGGGAGACTTGGTTCCGGCGACGGCGTTCGTCGGCAGCGCTTTTTGACGCCGGTTGCGGCAGACTCGCGGCCGTGATTCGCCGGGGGGCGGATCGAACCGAGGAGCCAACATCATGGAACTCAACTTCGTGACGATCCAGCCGATCGTGGCGCTGATCGCCGGCATCCTGATCCTGGTAATGCCGCGGATCCTGAACTTCGTCGTGGCGCTCTACCTGATCTTCATCGGCGTCATCGGCCTCTGGCCGAACGTCCTGAACGGCGGCTGAGGCAGGCGCGCCAGCGCCACGGGCCGGCCGCCCTTCGCGGGGCGGCGGGCCGTCGCGCGGGCGTCAGGCGTGCCGGCCGTCAGTCGATCTCGACGACCAGCCGGCCGCGCACCTTGCCGGCCAGGATGTCATGGGCGGCGTTGACCAACCCGCTGAAGGGCAGGGTGGTGGTGATCGCCGCGAGCTTGTCGCGGTCGAGATCGCGCGCCAGCCGCGACCACGCCTCGATGCGGCGCGGCTTCGGCTGGTAGACGGAATCGATGCCGATCAGCGACACGCCGCGCAGGATGAAGGGCGCGACGGACGTCGGCAGGTCCATGCCGCCGGCATTGCCGCAGGCGGCGACTGCGCCGCCGCGCCGGGTCATCGCCAGTACGTTGGCCAGCGTGTTGCCGCCAACCGCATCGATGGCGCCGGCCCAGCGCTCCTTGCCGAGCAGTTTCGGCGGCGCGGAGAGTTCGGCGCGGTCGAGAATGTCGCTTGCCCCGAGACCGCGCAGGTAATCGTGCTCATGCTCGCGGCCGGTGACGGCGATCACCTCATGGCCAAGGCGCGACAGCAGCGACACGGCGACCGAGCCGACGCCACCGGCGGCGCCCGTCACCACGATGGGACCGGAGCCGGCGGCGACGCCCTGGCGCTCCAGCGCCATGACGGCGAGCATCGCGGTATAGCCGGCGGTGCCGATCGCCATGGCCTCCGCGCCGGTGAAGCCGTCGGGGAGCGGGATCAGCCAGTCGCCGCTGACCCGCGCCATCTGGCTATAGGCGCCAAGGTGGGTTTCGCCGACGCCCCAGCCGTTCAGCACCACCTTGTCGCCGGCCTTGAAGTCGGCATGGGTCGAGGCCTCGACGGTGCCGGCGAAATCGATCCCCGGGATCATCGGGAAGCGGCGGACCACCGGCAGCTTGCCGGTGATGGCGAGGCCGTCCTTGTAGTTGACGGTCGAATAGTCGACGCGAATGTCGACATCGCCCTCCATCAGGTCGGCGGGCGTCAGGGTCGTCTCGGCGACCGACTGTTCCTTGGTCTCTTCGTCGCGGCTGACGACCAGGGCCTTGAAGCTGTCCATGCGAAGGGTCCTTTGTGACTGCGGGCGAGCCGAACCGGCCTACGTGTCCTTGTAGCCGGCGAGCTTGCCGTCGATGACGTAGAGCAGGATGGCGACGACCTGGTCCGGCGTCTCGGCGACGGCAAGGGCCGCGGCGTCGACTTCCTTCAGCGCGTGCTGGTGTTCGGGCTGGTGGAGGACGACGATCGCCTTACCGAGGGCCGCGGCGTAACCGGCGTCGAAGGCGGCGTTCCACTGCTTGTACTTGTCGCCGAAGCGGACGACGACGATATCGGCCTCCTCGATCAGCGTGCGGGTGCGGATGGCGTTGAGCCGGGCGCCTTTGGCGTCGTGCCAGAACTTGTCCCCTTCGGCGCCGAGGATGGCGACGCCGCAATCGTCGGAGGCGGCGTGGTCGGTGACCGGCGCGCTGAAGCGCACGTCGAGGTCGGCGGCCCTGGCCCCGGCGGCGATCGTCTCGCGCCAGTCGGTATGGATCTCGCCGGAAAGGTAGACGCTCCAGGTCACGGGTCGGGCTCCTTCAGGATGGGTGTTCAGGCCCACCGCCTAGCATGGCCGGGAGGGACGGGCCAACCGCCGGCGGGGACTCAGGCCGGGAGCGGCCGTTCGACGTGGCGCTCGACGATCGGCAGGTGGACCAGCGCGGCAAGCACCCCAAGCCCGGCGGAGAGCCACCAGACGATGTCGTAGCTGCCGGTCGCGTCGTAGAGGACGCCTCCGAGCCAGACGCCGAAGAACGACCCGACCTGGTGCGAGAAGAAGACGAAGCCGAACAGCGTCGCGACGTAGCGGGTGCCGAACATCACGACGACGAGCTGCTGGGTCGGCGGCACGGTCGACAGCCACAGGAAGCCCATCGCCGCCGAGAAGATCAGCACCGAGGGAATGCTCGGCGGCACCAGCAGGAAGACGACGATGACGACCGAGCGGGCGAGGTAGATGCCCGCGAGCAGGATCCGCTTGCGCATGCGCCCGGTCAGCACGCCGGAACTGATCGATCCCATGATGTTGAAGAAGCCGATCAGGGCGATGGCATAGCCGCCATAGAGCGCCGGAATGCCGATGTCCGAGAGGTAGGGCGGCAGGTGGACGGTAATGAAGGCGATCTGGAAGCCGCAGACGAAGAAGCCGGTGACGAGGAGGCGATAGGAGGGATGCCGGAAGGCCTCGCGCAGCGCTTCCGGGATCGACTGGTCCTTTTCGCCGATCCGCGCCGGCACGGCCGCCGGCTTTCCCCGGATGAAGAAGGACAGGACCGGGATCGCCAGGACGATCGCGGCCATGATGAGGAGGGCGGTCTGCCAGCCATAGGCCTGGATGAAGCCCTGGCCGAGCGGGGCGAAGACGAACTGGCCGACCGAGCCGGCCGCCGTGCCGAAGCCGTAGCCGATGGATCTCAGGTGCTCGGGCAGCAGCCGGGCGAAGGCGGCCAGGACCAGCAGGAAGGCCGAGCCGGCGATGCCGAGGCCGATCAGGACGCCGGCGGTCAATTGCAGTGTCCCCGCGTCGCTGGTCTGCGACATCAGGGCGAGGCCGAGGGCATAGAACAGCGCGCCGATGGAGAGCACCCGCGCGGTGCCAAAGCGATCGGCCAGCATGCCGACGAAGGGCTGGCCGATGCCCCAGACGAGGTTCTGGATGGCGATGGCCAGCGCGAAGGCCTCGCGGCTCCAGCCGTATTCGGTTGTCATCGGCGTCAGGAAGAAGCCCATCGTCGCGCGCGGGCCGAAATTGATCGCGGCGATGATGCAGCCGGCGACGAGGATCACCGGGATGGCGCGGGCGACGGAGTGCGATGGGCTGGGCACAGACGGGTTGCTCATAGCGACTTTCCGGGCTCATGCGCGGCCTGGCCAATGCCAGCGCCTGCGGCGCTTCTCGGGATCACATTACCTGATGTCGGACACCCCGTTCATCAAAGTTCATGATGCGAGCCATGCGGAATCGGCATGAGTGGCGGCAACTTCCGATTGGACTTTTGCTCGGATCGTGCTTATATCGCTTTCGTGACAGTGACTTTGACCGGCTTCGGCCGGTAATTTAAGGCCCTATTTATGCTCAATATGAGTATATAATAGCGGAAGGGAGAACGGCGATGACCCAGGTTCAGTCCACCAGCAGCAAGGAGCGGCGCGACGCCGTTCGGCTTGCGGACAAGTTCGCGCCGGTCCCCATGCCCTCGCTCGAATATACCGACGAAGTCGCAGCCGAGACCGCCCACCTCTACGAGAAGGTCAAGGACGTGATCCCGGCGATCGAGTGGCCGGTGATGGCGCCCTATGTGAAGGCGATCAACGACCTCAAGAAGCAGCGCAACGCGGTGATCCTGGCCCACAACTACCAGACGCCGGAGATCTTCCATTGCGTCGCCGATATCGTCGGCGACTCGCTGCAGCTTGCCCAGGAAGCGGTGAAGGCGGATGCCGACATCATCGTCCAGTGCGGCGTCCACTTCATGGCCGAGACCTCGAAGCTGCTCAATCCGGACAAGCTGGTGCTGATCCCCGACATGCGGGCCGGCTGCTCGCTCGCCGCCTCGATCACCGGCGCCGATGTGCGACTCCTGCGCGAGCGCTATCCCGGCGTACCGATCGTCACCTATGTCAACACCTCGGCCGACGTGAAGGCGGAGAGCGACATCTGCTGCACGTCGTCGAACGCCGTCGAGGTGGTCGAGAGCTTCGGCAAGGATACGGTGCTGTGCATCCCGGACGAGTACCTGGCCAAGTATGTGCAGACCAAGACCGATGTGAAGATCCTCGCCTGGAAGGGCCATTGCGAGGTCCATGAGCGGTTCACCGCCGAGGAACTCCTGGCCTATCGGGAAGCCAATCCCGGCCTCGAGATCATCGCCCATCCGGAATGTCCGCCCGAGGTGATCAAGGTCGCCGACTTCACCGGCTCGACCTCCGGCATGATCGGCTATGTGCGGGAGAACAAGCCGCGCAAGGCGCTGCTCGTCACCGAATGCTCGATGGCCTCCAACATCGCCGCCGACCTGCCGGGCGTCGAGTTCATCCGCCCCTGCAACCTCTGCCCGCACATGAAGCGGATCACGCTGCCGAAGATCCTCGAAAGCCTGGTCGAGCTGAAGGACGAGGTGACGGTCGATCCGCTGGTCGCCGATCGCGCGCGCCAGGCGGTCGAGCGGATGGTCAACCTGAAGAGCTGACGCTCTTCGCCGGCCCCGCGGCCAGTTCGGGGGACGTCAATGGCGACCGGGCCTCGCAGGCCCGGTCGAACCCTGCCGCGATACAAGAACGAACTGGCCTGAGGCCCGGGGAGGGCGATCATGAACTTCCAGTCCCGCGACGATGCTGCGCAGATCAACGACGACGTCATCATCGTCGGCGGCGGACTGGCCGGCCTGTTCTGTGCCCTGCGGCTGGCGCCGCGCCCGGTCACGATTCTCGCTGCCGCGCCGATCGGCCAGGGGGCGTCCTCGGCCTGGGCGCAGGGCGGCATTGCCGCCGCCATCTCGCCGGGCGACTCGATCGAGAGCCACCTTGCCGACACGCTCGCCGCCGGCGCCGGCACGGTCGACGAGAAGATTGCCCGGCTGATGGTCGCCGACGCGGCCGATCGTATCCACGACCTGCTCGAATATGGCGTGCCCTTCGATCGCGACCTCGCCGGTGAGTTGGTGATGTCCCGCGAGGCCGCCCACAGCGAACGCCGGGTCGTCCACGTCAAGGGCGACATGGCCGGCGCCGCGATCATGGCTGCGCTGGTCGCGGCCGTTCACGAAACGCCGTCGATCCGGCTGATCGAGGGCTATGTCGGCGAGAGCATCACCGCCGAGGACGGCCACGCCACCGGCATCGTCGCGCGACCGCGCGGCGGCGGCGCGCCGGTGCTCTTCCCGGCCCGCGCCATCGTTCTGGCCACTGGCGGCATCGGCCACCTCTATGCCGTGACCACCAACCCGCCGGAATCGGAAGGCGCCGGAGTCGGCATCGCGGCGCGCGTCGGGGCGGTGATCGCCGATCCCGAATTCGTCCAGTTCCACCCGACGGCGATCGCCGTCGGCCGCGACCCGGCGCCGCTGGCCACCGAGGCGCTGCGCGGCGAGGGCGCGACGCTGATCAACGCGGCCGGCGAGCGCTTCATGCTGGCGATCGATCCGCTGGCCGAACTGGCGCCCCGCGATATCGTCGCCCGCGCCATCCACAACGAACTGGCCGCCGGGCGCGGCGCCTTTCTCGACTGCAGGGAGGCGATCGGCGCGGAATTTCCGGAGAAATTCCCGACCGTCTATCAATATTGCCGCGACGCCGGGATCGATCCGGTCACCGAGCCGATCCCGATCGCGCCGGCCGAGCACTTCCACATGGGCGGCGTGCTGACCGACGCCTCCGGGCGCTCGACGCTCGACGGCCTCTGGGCCTGTGGCGAGACCACCTCGACCGGCGCCCATGGCGCCAATCGTCTCGCCTCCAACTCGTTGCTCGAGGCGGTGGTGTTTTCGGCCCGGGCTGCCGACGACATCAAGGAACACATCCCCGACGGCGCGGTCATGCAGCCGGTCCCGACCGGCGAGGCGGCGGCCGGCGGCGAGCCCGATCCGGCGGCGGTGACGCGCCTGCGGGAGACGATGACCCGCGACGTCGGCGTGGTCCGCGACCGCGCCGGGCTGATCCGCGCGCTGGAGATCATCGCCGAACTCGAACGCGATTGCCTGTCGACGCGGTTCCGCAACATGCTGACCACCGCGCGGCTGATCACGGCCGCGGCGCTCGCCCGCACCGAAAGCCGTGGCGGACACGAGCGCAGTGACTTCCCCGGCAGCGCCGAGATCTGGCATCGCCGCACCTTCATCACGCTGGAGGAGGCCGACGCGATCGCCGCCGAGGCGCTGTCGCCGACGGTGGAAAGCGTCTTTGGCTGAGGCGGGCGGCGCGCCGCCGCGAACCGGCTGGGCGCCGCTCAAGCCGGAACTGCTGGTCAGCGATCTCAAGGCGAGCCTCGGCTTCTGGCGTGACCTGCTTGGCTTTCGCGTTGCCTATTGGCGCGACGGCTTTGTCTATCTCGAACGCTCCGAAGGGGCGCAGATCATGCTCTTCGAGCGCGACGGCAGCTTCGAGACCGGGGCGATGGAGCCACCATTTGGACGCGGTGCGATGTTCCAGGTCTATGTCGGGGATGTCGCGGCGACCGAAGCGGCGCTGGCCGGGGCCGGCTGGCCGCTGCATGGCGCATTGCGCGAGGTCTGGCGGCGGTGGGGCGATCGCGAGGGGGGCCAGCGTGAACTGTTCGTCCAGGACCCGGACGGGTATCTGGTCATGGTCGCCGAGGTGATCGGCGAACGCCCGTTAACGGCCGGAGAGACGCCATGAGTAACCTGCCAGAATTGCCCCGCCTTCTCGTCGCCGACGCGGTCCAGGCCGCGCTGAAGGAGGACCTCGGGCGGGCCGGGGACATGACGTCGGATGCGACGATACCGGCGGATATGCCCGCCCGGGCGGTGATCGCGACCCGCAAGCCCGGCGTGCTGGCCGGGCTGGCGTTGGCCGAAGCGGCCTTTCGGGAGATCGATCCTTCTGTGCGCTTCGCCGCGTCGCGACGGGATGGCGACAAGCTGGAGCGGGGCGATATCGTGGCGGAGATCGAGGGACCGGCGCGGTCGATTCTTGCCGGCGAGCGCGTGGCGCTGAACTTCCTCTGCCACCTGTCAGGCGTCGCGACAGCGACCCGCGAGATGGTCGACAAGGTGGCGCATACGAAGGCGCGGATCTGCGACACGCGCAAGACCCTGCCGGGGTTGCGCGCCTTCGAGAAATACGCGGTGCGGTGTGGGGGCGGCGCCAACCATCGCTTCGGCCTCGACGACGCGATCCTGATCAAGGACAACCACATCGCCGTTGCCGGTGGCGTGGTGGCGGCGATCGAGGCGGCACGGTCCTTTGCCGGACATTTGGTCAGGATCGAGATCGAGGTCGACACGCTCGACCAGTTGCGTGAGGCGATGGACGCGCGGCCGGACGCCGTGCTGCTCGACAACATGACGCCGGACCAGCTTCGCGAGGCGGTCGGGATCATCGCAGGCCGGGCGGTGGCGGAAGCGTCGGGAAATGTGACTGCGGCGACCGTTGCCGCGATTGCCGAAGCGGGGGTCGACCGAATCTCGTCGGGGTGGATCACCCACTCCGCGCCGTCGCTCGATCTCGGGCTCGACATCGTCGTCGGCTGACGCCGCCGACGGCGCCGATCAGGCGAAAAAGATTAGGTAGAGAATTCCGAAGAGCACCACGACGGCGCCGGTGCTGATCCACAGGACGTAACGGACGTTCTGCTGGTCGACGCCCTGACGGGCATTGGTGGTCGGCTCGTCGACTTCCTTACCGTGGTGCTCGACGGGCTCGTATTCCGGGGCTCTGGCGGCTCTGGCGGGGTTGTCTGTCGTCACGAAAGGTCTCCAGTTCAGTCTGGTTCCCTATCGCAACGACCCCCGCGTCGAATTGGTTCCCTGCGCCCTCAAGGGGCAGGGCGGTCAGCTCCAGCCGCCGTAGCGGGTGTTGTAGAAGATGTGACGGCCGATCTTGTCGGTCTGTGTCATGCGGCGGGCCCAGCGCGGGCGGACATAGGTCGCATGATAGTGCGTGGCAGAGCCGACGTCCTCGAGGAAGGTGTCGGCCTGCTGTTCGACGGTCCGCTTCGCCAGTTCCTGCGCCGTCTTCCAAGACCCCATGTCGGTGATCCGCTCCGGGCGGCCGTCGCAGGCGAAGGAGAACTGGCAGCGATTGCGCTTGGTCTGGTTCTGGAAGACCACGCCGCAGATCGTATTCGGGTAGGTCGGGTTCTTGAGGCGGTTGAGCACCACCTGGGCGACGGCGATCTGGCCGTCTTCCGGCTCGCCGCGCGCCTCGAAATAGATGGCGGTGGCCAGGCACTTGAGCTCGCTGGCCGAGTCGGCGCTGGCCGGCAGCGGCTTGTTGACCCAGGCATGGGTCGCCGGCGCGTTCGGGATCATGATGCTCTGGTTGAGCGAACCGGTGGCGATGACCGCGTCGAAGGGCGCCTTGGTGATCGGCTCGGAAGCAGCGGCATAGGCGACGATGACGCCGCCATTGGTCTTGTCGCCGACCTTGCCGACCGGCCCGGTCTCGTGGCCTGGCGGCCGCGTTTTCGGCACGATGCCGGAGGCATCGACCGGGGCGGCGGAGGCGACGGCGACCGCGCCAACCGCCGGCGTGTCGAGCCGGACGAAGGCGACGCGCGGCAGGTTCGGCTCGGCCTCGATCGGCGCGAAGATATCGACGGACTTCAGGTAGCCGGCGCTGATGTCTTCCGGCCGCAGGATTCGAAGGTTGCCCTTGCCGCGACGGTCGATGGCGTGGACCGATGCGGCGGTGCGGATCGCGCCGGTTCGCATCGGATCGACCATGGAGGCGGAAAGGAATCCGTCGGCATTGTTGGCAGGCATGAGGTTCGCGACATCGGTTGTCGAGAAGGCCAATGCCAGACCGGCAATGCAGCACCGGATCGTCATCGTCGGCTTTGACGGTCTCGGCCGCCTCATCGATTGCACCATTGCCGCAACTACTCCACCCACGCTACCGGCGCCGCGTTACTGCGATGACCCGCTGGCCAACACGACGACGCACCCCAACACGGCGATAGTTATGAGGGGTTAACCTTGAAGAGCGGTTAACGCGGATGATTTGATTCAATTGCAACCTGATACGTCGGGTAATGGCGGGGCGACACGCAGCGAATACTATGCGTTCGCCGCGTCGTCGCTTCGGGCGCCCTCGCGAAGCGCGGCCTGGGCGGCGGCGAGGCGGGCGATGGGGACCCGGAAGGGCGAGCACGAGACATAGTCGAGACCGACCTCCTCGCAGAAGGCGATCGTCGCCGGGTCGCCGCCATGCTCACCGCAGATGCCGAGCTTGATGGCGGGGCGGGTCTCGCGGCCGCGGTCGGCGGCGATCTGGATCAACTCGCCGACGCCGTCACGGTCGAGCGTGACGAACGGGTCGTTCGGCAGGATGCCGGTGGTGGTGTAGGTGCCGAGCAGCGTCGAGGTGTCGTCGCGCGACAGGCCGAAGGTGGTCTGGGTCAGGTCGTTGGTGCCGAAGGAGAAGAACTCCGCCGCATGGGCGATGGCATCGGCCTGGAGGGCTGCGCGCGGCAGCTCGATCATCGTGCCGACCGTGTAGACCGGACGCTTGCCGCGCTCCTCGGCGACGGCGTCGGCTGCCCGCTCGATCATCTCGCGGACCCGGACCAGTTCGGTCGCCATCGCCACCAGCGGCACCATGATCTCGGGCTCCACCGTTTCGCCGGAGGCCGCCTCGACATCGGCGGCGGCCTCGAAGATCGCCCGCGCCTGGGTCTCGGCGATCTCCGGATAGGAGATGGCGAGGCGGCAGCCACGATGGCCGAGCATCGGGTTGAACTCGTGCAGGGCAAGAGCGCGCTCGCGAAGCTTCTCCGGCTCGACCTCCATCGCCTTGGCGACCTCGGCGAGTTCCTCGTCGGTATGCGGCAGGAATTCGTGCAGCGGCGGGTCGAGCAGCCGGATGGTCACCGGCAGCCCCTTCATGATCTCGAACAGGCCGACGAAATCGGCGCGCTGCATCGGCAGCAGCTTGGCCAGCGCCGCGCGCCGCCCGGCCTCGTCGCCGGCGAGGATCATCTCGCGCACCGCGACGATGCGGTCCTCCTGGAAGAACATGTGCTCTGTGCGGCAGAGGCCGATGCCCTCGGCGCCGAAGGAGCGGGCGGTTTCCGCATCGATCGACGTCTCGGCATTGGCGCGCACCCGCATGCGCCGCGCCTGGTCGGCCCATTCCATCAGCTTGCCGAAATCGCCGGACATCTCCGGCTGGCGCATGGCGATCGAGCCGGCAAGGATCTGCCCGGTGCCGCCGTCGACGGTGATGACGTCGCCCTTCTTGAGGACGCGGTCGCTCGCCGTCAGGGTCTGGTTCTGGTAGTCGACGCGGACGCCGCCAGCGCCGGAGACGCAGGGCTTGCCCATGCCGCGGGCGACGACGGCCGCGTGGCTGGTCATGCCGCCGCGCGTCGTCAGGATGGCCTGGGCGGCGTTCATGCCATGGATATCCTCCGGGCTGGTCTCGACCCGGACGAGGATCACCTTCTTGCCCTGGTTGCTGGCGGTCTCGGCGTCTTCCGACGAGAAGACGATCTCGCCGGACGCCGCGCCGGGCGAGGCCGGCAGGCCGGTGGCGACGAGGTCGCGCTTGGCCTCGGGATCGATGGTCGGGTGGAGAAGCTGGTCGAGCGACATCGGATCGACCATCAGCACCGCCTCGTCGGCGGTGATCATGCTCTCCTCGGCAAGTTCGACCGCGATCTTGAGCGCCGCCCGCCCGGTTCGCTTGCCGGAACGGGTCTGCAGGATCCACAGCTTGCCGCGCTCGACGGTGAACTCGACATCCTGCATGTCGCGATAGTGACGCTCGAGGGTGTCGCAGATCGAGCGGAAGCCCCAGAAAGCATCGGGCATCGCCGATTCCAGCGACGGCTGGTCGGAGCCGGAGGCGATGCGCGCCGCCTCGGTGAGGTCGCGCGGCGTGCGGATACCGGCGACGACGTCCTCGCCCTGGGCGTTGATCAGATACTCGCCATAGAGTTCCTTCTCGCCGGTCGAGGGATTGCGGGTGAAGGCGACGCCGGTGGCCGAGGTATCGCCCATGTTGCCGAAGACCATGGCCTGAACGGTGACGCCGGTGCCCCAGTCCTCGGGGATGGCGTGCAGGCGGCGATAGGTGATCGCCCGCGGCGTCATCCAGGATTCGAACACGGCGCCGATCGCACCCCAGAGCTGGTCGTGCGGATCCTGCGGGAAAGGCGCGCCGTGGTCGCGTTCGACGATGACCTTGTAGTCATGGACGAGTTCCGCCCAGTCGTCGCCGGTCAGTTCGGTGTCGAGCGTGTAGCCGCGCTCGTCCTTGAAGTCCTCGATCCGCTCCTCGAAGTTATGGACGTCGATGCCGAGCACGACGTCGGAATACATCTGGATGAAGCGGCGGTAGGAATCGTAGGCGAAGCGCTTGTCGGCGGAGGCGGCGAGCGCCTCGACGGTGCGGTCGTTGAGACCGAGGTTGAGGACGGTGTCCATCATGCCCGGCATCGAGGCGCGGGCGCCGGAGCGCACCGACACCAGGAGCGGCATCTTCTCGTCGCCGAAAGTGCGGCCCGTCTTTTCCTCGGTCGCGGCCAGCGCCTCGTTGACCTGACCGACGAGGTCATCGGGATAGCTGCGGTCGTTGCCGTAGAAGTGGGTGCAGACTTCGGTGGTCAGGGTGAAACCGGGTGGCACCGGCAGGCCGAGGCTGGCCATTTCGGCGAGGTTCGCGCCCTTGCCACCGAGGAGCTCGCGCATCTCCGCGCTGCCCTCGGCGCCGCCGTCGCCGAAACTGTAAACCCACTTTGTCATCGGTCACTCCAGCGCCTGCGCGATGGCCCTGCCTAGCGGTGCGAGGGAGGCAGTGCAATGGGGTTGCTTGCCGCAGCGGGAGCCGGCGTCGGGGCGGTTGTCCATCATCAGGAACGCGAGCCGACGCGCAGGCCGGGAGCCGGGCGTTCCTGCACGACTTCGCGGCGGAAGCGGAAGAGAGCGGCGGGGCGGCCGCGCTTCGGGCGGGTCGATTCGCCGGTCGGCTCGACAAGGGTCGCGGCCTCGACCAAGCGACGGAAGTTCTGCTTGTGGAGGCGGCGGCCGGAGATCGCCTCGACCGCAAGTTGAAGATCGGTCAGCGTGAAGTCCGGCGGCATCAGTTCGAAGATCACCGGCCGGTACTTGAGCTTCGCCCTGAGGCGCGAAATCGCGGTGGCGAGCACCCGGCGATGGTCGAACCGCATCGGCGTTCCGGTAATCGCCGTCGGCAAGGGGGTATCGTCGAGCGGTACGCGGCCGTCGCGGATCGCCTCGGGAACGAGCCCGGCCTCGTAGAACAGCTCATAGCGATCGAGCACCCGCTCCTCGTCCCAGCGCTCGCCGCCGGCGCCGAAGGCGAGGCCGATGCGGCTCCGCCGGCTGAGGCCGCGACGGGCCGGGTCGTCGCCGGCCGGTGCGCGCTCCCAACGCCGCAGGGCGGGCAGCAACGCCTCGTCGAGGATCGCCGGCCGACCCTCGCGCCAGTCTTCCCAGGGAAAGAAGCCGTACCACCGATCCCATCGCGCGCCGGTCAGCGCCAACGCTTCGGAGTGGGCGGCGTCGGGGCCGGTCAGCGCCAGATAGCCGACCGAGACCAGGTGCGGGCCGCGATCGCCGGGATGGGCGTGACGGCCGCGATCGCCGAAGGTGTAGAGCTGCTCGACATAGCCGAGACGCAGCGCCGTCTGTTCCTCGACCCACGCCCTCAGGCCCATTTCGAGGGTGCGGTGGGCGATCGGATCGAACGGCCCGAAGGGCAGGCCATCCGCCTCGCCGGGGCCGTTCGGTGGCGAAACCACGAGGATGAGGGGCTGCTGGTCCTCGACGGCAACGATCGCCGCGTTGAGGCCGATTTCGAGGGGCGGTCTCGCGGCGCGCGCCATGGACCGCTACCCGGCCGCTAGTCCTGAAGCGGTACGGCGAAGGGCGAATTCTCGAAGGCGAGTTCGCCGCGGCCGATGGCGTTGACCGCCTCGATCATCCGCCCGTTTCGCCCCAGGAGTTCATCGCCATGGGCGACGATCAGCGGGTTCGGGTAAGCCCAGGGCGACGCTTCGCGAAGCCGCTGCGCCAGTTCGCGCTCGTCCCGCTCCGGCCGCGCCGTGCACAGCGCGACGAAGGCCGCCGCCGTCGACCGGCTGATCCCGGCATAGCAATGGACGACCATCGGCCGCTCGCCATCCCAGCGCCGGACGAATTCGATCAGTTCACGAACGTGGTCCTCGCCCGGCGTTATCAGTCCGTCCGTGTCTTCGATGATGTCGTTGATGCCGATGAAAAGGTGGTTCTCGCGGGCAATGGTCGACGGACGGACAACCGGGGTGTCGTCGTTGATGACGCTGACGAGATGGCTGGCCCCGGACGCGGCGACAGTCGCCGGCACCTGGGAGAGGGGACACACGTGAACCTGAGGCATTGAAATTCCTGTTATCGGTTTCTTAACCGGCATCTTAGTGCGATCCGGCCGGCCGGTCACCTGCTTCTGCCTCCAGGCCGGCGAAGCGCTTGAGGAAGCGTTTTTCAGCGATCGCCGCCGGCCACGGCGTCAGGTCGAGCCCGGTCGGGTCGACATCGCGCGGCTGGCCGAAGAACTTTGCCGCCTCTGTCTCGCCGAAGCCGGCCAGCGTCGTCGCTTCGTAATAGGCGGCGGCGCGGTCGCCTGCCTTGATCCGGGCCTTGAGCCTGGCCGTGACCGGGTAGCGGACCCCGAAACGGCGATGGATTGCCGCCAGCAGGCGAGCCTCGATCTCGTGGTATTCGTTGCCAAGCAGGACCTTGAACGGCGAGATCATGTCGCCGATGACGTATTCCGGCGCGTCGTGCAGCATCACCGCCATATGGCCATCGGCCGTGAGGTCGGGCGTCGTGAGGCGAAGGATGTCGTCGACGAGCAGGGTGTGCTGGGCGACCGAAAAGGCGTTGGCGCCGACGGTCTGGCCGTTCCAGCGCGCCACTCGCGCCAGGCCGTGGGCGATGTCGGAAATCTCGATATCGAGGGGCGAGGGATCGATCAGGTCGAGCCGACGCCCTGACAGCATCCGCTGCCAGGCGCGGGGTGGGGCTTTGGGATGATCGGGCATCGGGGACGGGTCGCGGTTGGTCGGCTGGCGGCCAGTGTCGCCGATTCGCAGGCGCTTCGGCTATTCCGGATCGTCGGTCGCCGGCCAGTCGAAGGTGGCCCAGTCCGGGATGGCCAGGGCGAGGGGGGCCTCGCCGGCAAGAATCGCCTCGCCGGCATCCATCGCCGCCCTGGCGCGGTCGAGGCGGACCAGGGCAAGGCCGGTGCCCTCCGCCGACGAGCCGAGCGCGCCGATCGGCTTGCCGCCGGCGGTGACCGGCGTGCCGGGCGGCGGCAGGTCGCCGCCCCGGCCGATGACGACGCGACGGCGCGCCGTGCCGCGATGCTTCATGCGGGAGACGACCTCCTGGCCGACGAAGCAGCCCTTGGCGAAGTCGACACCGGCAAGCTGGTCCATGTCCGCGTCATGGGGGAAGGCATCGCCGAAGGCGAAGTCGATACCGCCCTCGGGGACGCCGAGCCCGATGCGATGGGCGTCATAGGCGGCTTCGGTCGATTCGGTGAAATCGGCCGCCATGTCGGCGCCGGGCGGGACGATGCCGCGATAGCCGAGCGCCACAAGGCGCGGATCGGGGGCGACGACGCCATCGAGCAGGGGGGCGCTGGCGCCACCCCATGCGGCGGCGACGATCCGCTCCTCCGACAGGTCGGCGAAGTCGACCTTCGAGCGCAGCCGGAACAGGCCGAGCCGCTTGAGGAAGGCCGGGATCTCGCTCCGCGCCATGTCGAGCAGATAGCGCTCGCCGTCGTGGAAGGCGATGAAGTCGAACAGCAGCTTGCCCTGCGGCGACAGCAGGCCGGCGAATACCGCCCGGCCGGCGCCGGCCTCCCCGACATTGGACGTCATCA
The DNA here is from genome assembly GCF_900104485.1 of Bauldia litoralis. GTDB lineage: Bacteria > Pseudomonadota > Alphaproteobacteria > Rhizobiales > Kaistiaceae > Bauldia > Bauldia litoralis. Next base: position 151,658 of record NZ_FMXQ01000004.1, read on the forward strand.
GGTTGTCGAGGAAGGCGTGGGCGTCCTCGCCCGACACGGCGACGACGCCCCGTCGCGGCAGTTCGGCAATCCGGCCGTTGGTCATCGCGCTGTTCCCGCCCTTGCAAGAGATCGGTGGGTTACGTAAGCGGAGGAGGGCTCCGGGACAAGGATCGACATGAGCGCAGAAACCTTCGACGTCATCTATGCGGGCGCCACCGTGGTCAACCAGGACGGCGCCGGCATCCGCGACATCGGTATCCGGGACGGCCTGATCGCCGCCGTCGGCGAGATCGACGGGGCGTCTGCCGGTGAGACCATCGACTGCGCCGGGCTCCACATCCTGCCCGGCGTCATCGACACCCAGGTGCATTTCCGCGAGCCCGGGGCCGAGCACAAGGAAGACCTCCAGTCGGGTTCGCTGGCCGCCGTGATGGGCGGTGTCACGGCTGTCTTCGAGATGCCCAACACCAACCCGCTGACGACCACCGCCGATTCACTGGCCGACAAGGTGCGTCGCGGCACCGACCGGATGCATTGCGACTTCGCCTTCTTCGTCGGCGGCACCCATGGCAACATCGAGAATATCCAGGAACTGGAAAGACTTCCGGGCGCTGCCGGAATCAAGATCTTCATGGGATCCTCGACCGGCGACCTGCTGGTTGCCGACGACAAGGGACTCGCCGAAATCCTCGGCCGGACCCGGCGGCGGGTGTCGATCCATGCCGAGGACGAGCCGCGGCTGATCGACCGCAGCGGCCACCGGGCCGACAACGATCCGGCGTCCCATCCGGTGTGGCGCGACGAGACCGCGGCGCTGCGCGCCACCGAGCGGCTGGTGCGGATCGCCCGCGAGACCGGGGCGCGGGTCCACCTGCTCCACGTCTCGACCGCCGAGGAAATGGACTTCATCGGCCCCTACAAGGACAACATCACCGTCGAGGTGACACCGCAGCACCTGACCTTCCATGCCGAGCACTATGGCGACCTCGGGACGCGCCTGCAGATGAATCCGCCGATCCGCGGGCTGCGGCATCAGGAGCGCATCTGGTGGGGCCTGCGGCAGGGCATCGCCGACGTGCTGGGGTCGGACCATGCACCCCATACGCTCGAAGAGAAGGCCAAGCCCTATCCGGCGTCGCCCTCGGGCATGCCGGGCGTCCAGACGCTGGTGCCGGTGATGCTCGACCATGTCGCCGCCGGCCGCCTGTCGCTGGCCCGCTTCGTCGACCTCTCCTCGGCCGGTCCGGCGCGGATCTTCGGCATCGCCCGAAAAGGGCGGATCGCGCTTGGTTACGACGCCGACCTGACCATCGTCGACCTCAAGCGCCGCGAGACCATCACCGACGCCTGGAGCGCCTCGAAGAGCGGCTGGACGCCCTATGCCGGCAAGACGGTGACCGGCTGGCCGGCTGGCACCGTGGTGCGCGGCCGCCGCGTCATGTGGGACGGCGACCTCGTCACGCCGTCGACGGGTCAGGCGGTGCGCTTCGTCGAGACGCTGGCGCCGACCCCATAGCCGCTGGCAAGCGGTCGGTAAAACCGCGAGGCTGGCTCCGCGTCTGTGGATGATGTACCGACGCCCGACGCCACGCGGATAAACGGTCGCCATGCCGCCTCAGCCTTTCACCCCACCTGACGGACCCGCGTATCAAAGCGACGCGACCGGCGAGCCCGTGGCCGATGCGGTCGCCGTGGTTGCCGAGCAGGGCACCGGGGACGCGGCGTCGGGAAATTCCGGGCTGTTGCTCGGTTTCGTTGCCATGCTGGGGGCGGCGCTGGCGATGAGCATCTCGCCGATCCTCGTCCGCTTCGCCGATGTCGGGCCGTTTTCCAGCGCCTTCTGGCGGGTCTGTCTGGCTTTGCCGATCCTGTGGCTGTGGATGCGGAACGAGGAGGGTGGCGCGGGCAAGGTCCGCGTGGCGCGCTTTCCGCTGGCGACGGTGCTGGCCGGCCTGGCGTTTGCCGGCGACCTGCTCTTCTGGCACCTCGCCATCGTCAAGACGACCGTCGCCAACGCCACCTTTTTCGCCACCATGGCGCCGGTCTGGGTGGTGGTCTTCGGCTGGCTGATCCTCAAGCGTCGGCCGCGACCGGCAGTGCTGGCGGGACTGGCGATCTGCCTGCTCGGCGGCACGGCGCTGGTCGAGCGCAGCCTGTCGATCGATCCAGCGCTCCTCCTCGGCGACGCCTTCGGGGTCATTACCGGGGTGTTCTTCGGCCTCTATTTCCTCAGCGTCGGCGCGGCCCGGGAAAAGAGCGGTGCGGCGCGGGTCACCTTCGAACTCACCCTGATCACCACGGTGATCCTGTTCGTCGTCGCCATTGCCGTCGAGGGGAGCCCGCTACCGGGCTCGGCCTATGGCTGGGGCGTCCTGCTGGTGCTGGCCATCGTCAGCCATGCCGGCGGGCAGGGGCTGCTGTCGGTGGCGCTCGGGCGCCTGTCCGCCGCCTTCTCGTCGCTGGTGCTGTTCATCGAGGCGATCGCCGCAGCCGGCTTCGCCTGGCTGCTGCTCGACGAGCCGGTGTCGCCGCTCCAGGCGGTCGGCGGGCTGGTCATCATCTTCGGCATCTGGGTGGCGCGGCCCCGGGGCGGCGACGGCGCGGCGCGGTAGCGCCGACCGGAAGACGATTCCTCCGCGCCAGTGTCGATTCGCCGATGTGCCGACCGTCGTATCGATGCCGGCCGACACTTGAGGTCCGCCGCCGGGTCATGTGAACCGTGAGGAGAACCGCCATGCCGTATATTGAAGGCTACATTGCCGCCGTACCGACCGCGAACAAGGACCAATACGTCAAGCTTGCCAGGGAAGCGGCCGTCCAGTTCAAGAAGCTCGGCGCGACGCGCCTGGTCGAGTGCTGGGGCGACGACGTGCCCAAGGGCGCCGTGACCGATTTCTACAAGGCGACCCAGGCCAAGGATGACGAGACGCCGATCTTCAGCTGGGTCGTCTATCCCGACAAGGCGACGCGGGATGCGGCCAACAAGGCGATGATGGACAATCCCGACATGGGGAAAATGGAGATGCCGTTCGACGGCAAGCGCATGTTCTGGGGCGGATTCGAGCTGGTGGTCGACGAATGACCGGCCCCGACCGGCCTCACTCCCCGACGAGGAAGTAGCGCCAGGTTCCGTCCGGCGCCAGGCCGACGCGGTAGGAGAGGTAGGTGCCGAAGGTCTTCATGTCCTCGTAGTCGCCGGGATAGACGATCTTCAGCAGTTCGACGATCTGCGGGCCGGTAAGCAACTCGACAGGGTAGTGGGCGAAATACGGCCAGACATACATCTCGTCGGGCGTGCCCTCGCCGTAATGGACGTAGCCGGTCTCGAGCATCTCGCTGAGGACGGCGAGGATCTCGCGCCCTTCCGGATCGGTCGACAGCGACCGCAGGTATTCGATCGGATCGTCGCCGATGTCGTTGTAGCTGAAGGCCGGCGGTTCGCCGTTTGCCTCGATGATCGGCCGTATCCGCTCGATATCGCCGCTGGCCGCCGCCTCGAGAATCTGTTCCCGCAGCCGCCGGACCGGCGTCGGCAGGGAGGCGGGATCGTAAACGACGGTGGGCGCGACGGCGGGGACGGAGAAGGGTCGCCTCGTTTCGGTGTTTCCCGGGAACAAGGGGCCATCGGCGGGAATGCCCGGCATCACGCGCTCGCCGGCTTCGCCCGCCGCGTCATCGGCCTCGACCGTGTCCGGGCCGCTGCCGGGCGCCGCGGCGGCGAAACCAAGCACGCTCACGATCGCCCCGCAGGCAATCAGGAAGCGGATCAATGTTCCGAGCATGGCCGCCCCTCCCGCCGGCGCCGCTTATGCAACCGGTGGCTTTCGTGCCGTCACTTTAGCCGAACGGCCCAGCGTCGCAACGCGACTTCGACGGCTACTGCACGATCCGGTGTGGCGAGAATTCGAACGCCCGTATGCGCTCCGGCAACGTGTGGACGAGGCCGGCGACGGCTTCCTCGCCATAGGTCTCGATCAGGTTCGAGAAGGCCCGGAACATAGCGACATGGGCAAGGATTTCCGAATCAACCCCGGCCGAGGCAGCCTCTTCCCAGGCTTCCGACAGGTACGTCAGTGCGAGCCGCTTTTTCTCAGCGATTCCATTGTCTTCCGGATTCGATGCAGGGGCCTGCGCAGTCGTCGTCGCCATCTAATCCACCCGTTCCCCGTCAGAGGCAAAGTTAACGAGCGTGAAAGCTAACACGTCAAATTGTCTGCATCAGCCGCATCATGAAGAAAGGGTTAACGCGACCTTAAGGATTCCGAAGGGTTCCGTTAACGGTCTGTTTACTCTTGCCGACCGTAGCGGGCGACCACATCGCGGGCAAGGCGGGCCCCTTCGTCCATATACCGATCAATCGCCGCGGTCGCCGCCGGGGTACAGGTGCGGTAAACGGCCTTGAAGCCGTCATACCCGCGGTTGAAGCGATCGACGAAGCGCAGGCGGCGGGCGGGATCTGCCTGATCCGCATCGATCAGCGCCTGCATCTGGTCGCGCCACAGGCCGCCTTCGTCGCCGCCGCAAAGCTGGCGCATGTAGTGAATGGCGCCGAGGATTTCCGAGAGTCGAAGCAGGCTCTCGTCGTAAGGCGTGACGATCGGCTCCGGCGCCGCCGGCTCTTCTTCTTCCTGGGCAAGCGCCGACCCGGCAAGTCCGACGGCGACCAGCGCCACCAGTCCGAGGGCTGATTTTCTCGTGCGATTCTTCACTGTCACTGTCAGGCGTCCCGCTGTGTCCTGCCCCGCTCGGCGAATGGTCTACCGCATCCCGAGGTCGGCGAGGATGCGGTTCGTGTCCCGTGTCATCTCCAGCGATCGCAGATCGGCGGCGGAGAACCACCGGGCGTCGGCCGCATCGTCGCCGGCGGCGAGGTCTCCGCCGGTCGGCCGTGCCGCGAAGACGACCAGGACATAGTGGCCGCCAACACCGGCCGATTCGTGGCCGGGGAGGATTTCAGCGTGGTCGATGACGGCGCCGATATCCACCGTCAGGCCGGTTTCCTCGCGGACTTCCCGCGCCGCCGCCACGGCAAGGGCCTCGCCATATTCGACGCCGCCGCCCGGAAAGGCCCATAGTCCGAGATAAGGCGGTTTGCCCCGCTGGACGAGCAGGACCATTTCGTCCCGGCGGATAACGACGCTGACGCCGAGGCGTGGACGGGGGGAGGGCGATGACATGGCGGCGATGCTATCCTCCGCGCCGGACCGCCGCAAAGCCCCGACGCGCCGCGGGTGGCGGCGAATCGATTGCGGCGGATGAAGGGAGCCGGAGACCATGTGCGGACGCTATATCCTGACAGCCACGCCCGAGGAGCTTGCGGCGCTGTTTGGCTATATCGACGGCGAGTGGTTTCCGCCGCGCCACAACATCGCGCCGACCCAGCCGATCGCCATCGTCCGCCAGGTCGAGGGCGCACGGCGCTTCGCGCTGGTTCGCTGGGGGCTGGTGCCGGGCTGGGTCGAGGATCCCCGCAAATTCTCGCTGCTGATCAACGCCCGGGCCGAGGGCGTCGCGACCAAGCCGTCCTTCAAGTCCGCCTACAAGTATCGCCGCTGCCTGATCCCGGCATCGGGCTTCTACGAATGGCGACGGGCGGCCGGCAGCGCCAAGCAGCCCTATCTCATTCGCCGGCCGGACCATGCGCCGTTCGCCTTTGCCGGGCTCTGGGAAAGCTGGATGGGGAAGGATGGCAGCGAAATCGACAGCGCCTGCATCATCACCACCGACGCCAACCGGCTGCTGGCGCCGATCCATGACCGGATGCCGGTGATTCTCGATCCGCAGGACTACGCCGCCTGGCTCGACGCGCGCGACAATCCGCCGGGCGCGGTGGAGCCGCTGTTACGGCCGGCCGCGGACGACCTGCTGGAGGCCATCCCGGTCAGTACGCGCGTCAACAAGGCCGAAAACGACGATCCGGGCCTGCTGGAGCCGCTCGAACAGACGCTGCTCTGAGCGGCGCCGGCAGGACCGTCGGGTCCGTCGTCAGGCCGGCTTGGCCACCGCCGATTCCCGGCGGGCCTGGCTGAGCGCGGCGACCACTTCGGGAATGGCAACGCTGCGATACTGGCTTTCGAGCGCTTCTTCGCTCTTGCGATCGGCCTGGGACCGGAACGGTCGGCGGTCGATCTGACTCTTCGATGCAATCACGGGTCTACTCTTGTCTGGTCTGGGCGGCGAAGGCTTCGCCGCAGCTCCAGCCTCATCAATCCAGTTTGAGGCGGAATCGTGAAGACATGGTCAATGAAGCGTCTCGGGTCCGTGGAAAAGGGAAAGCGCGGTCGAGTGTGCCAAAAATGACCCTGTGCTTGCGCCGCTCGCACCAAGCCGGTAGCTGACATTCGTTGTCTTCCTCTGGGATTCGAGCCGCGAATGTCATCCCGACTGCGTGAGCGCCGCTCTTCGCTGGCGACCTGGAGTTCACGGCTGGCGCTCGTCTCGATCCCGATCCTGGTGATCGTCGCGATCGGCCACCGCAGCGGATTGATGAGCGCGACCCAGGCCTATGCCTCCATGGCACTCGGCTTCGGGCTGGCCGGGCTCGCGGTGCTGGCGGCCCTCGGGGCGCTGGAAGGGATCTGGCGTGACGGCCGCAAGGGCCTCGGATCCGCCATCGCCGGGCTGCTGGTCGGGCTTGCGGTGCTGGTCCTGCCGCTGGCCGGTGCGTGGCATCTGATGTCCTATCCGCAGCTCATCGACATCTCGACCGACCTCGAGGACCCGCCGGCCTTCCTGCTTGCCGCCGCCGACCGCCCGGCCGATGCCCGGCCGGTGACCGATCCGAGCGAGGACGACGCCGATGTCCAGCGCGAGGCCTATCCCGACATCGTGCCGCGGCACTATCCCGTCGGCACGGCGCGGGTCTTCGAGGACGCCAAGGTGATTGTCGATCGCCGGGGCTGGCGGCTCCTCGGCGCCCGGCCGCCGACCGAAACGGCGGAGGCGGGGTGGATCGAGGCGGTGGCGGCGACGCCGGTCTTCGGCTTCCGGCAGGACGTGGCGATCCGCATCCTGCCGGACGGCGAGGGGGCGCTTGTCGACGTGCGCTCCGCCGCCCGCAACGGCGCCCATGACCTCGGCGCCAACGCCGAGCGTATCCGCGCCTTCTTCCGCGACCTCGACGCCTCGCTGCAGGGGATCAGCGAGGAATAGGGACGCGGGAGCCGAGGCAAAGGCTCCTTCAGCCGCGACCGTGACACGCCCGGTGACATGGCTGCCACGGCGCTGAAAACGCCTTGGCGAGTTCGTCGGGCCGCGGATGAAAAACGATCACAATAAATCGGTGGTGCGACAGATCGCAGGTGGCCTCGCCGACCGACAAGGATCACGCTGGAGCAAACCGCAGCGATGAACGAAGATGCGGCGACCGGGCCGGCAGCGACGGCCTCAAGAAGACGTTGGGGGGAACGACATGAAGATCGTGGGCCTGGAGACGATACGGGCTGAGGAACTGGAGAACCTGCTCTGGCTGCAGGTCGAGACCGACGAGGGGATCATCGGCCTCGGCGAGACCTACCTGATGCCGAAGACCGTCGAAGCCTATGTCCATGAGGTCATCGCGCCAAAACTGCTCGGCCGCGATCCGCTGGCCATCGACCGGATCGCGAAAGACCTCAACGGTTATCTCGGCTTTCGCTCCTCGGGCGCCGAGGTGCGCGGCAACTCCGCCCTCGACATCGCGCTCTGGGACATCTTCGGCAAGGTCACCGGCCAGTCGATCACGCAACTCCTCGGCGGCCCGTCGCGTGAGCGGGTCCGCACCTACAACACCTGTGGCGGTCCGAATTACATGCGGACCGCCAAGGGCGTGAACCCCGGCAACTGGGGGATGGCCGAGACCGAGCGCTACGACGACCTCAACGGCTTCATGACCCGCGCCGGCGAACTGGCCGAGGACCTTCTGTCCGAGGGCATCACGGCGATGAAGATCTGGCCCTTCGACCCGGCGGCGCAGAAGACCGACGGGCAATACATCTCGAACGAGGACCTCAAGGCGGCGCTCGAACCCTTCGAGAAGATCCGCAAGGCGGTCGGCGACAAGATGGACATCATGGTCGAGTTCCACTCGATGTGGCAGCTCGTCCCTGCGATGACCATCGCCAAGGCGCTGGAGCCCTACAACACCTTCTGGCACGAGGACCCGATCAAGATGGACAGCCTCGCCAGCCTCAAGCGCTACGCGGCGGTGTCGCCGGCGCCGATCTGCGCCTCGGAGACGATCGGCACCCGCTGGGCCTTCCGCGACCTGCTGGAGACCGACGCCGCAGGCGTCATCATGCTCGACCTGTCATGGTGCGGCGGTCTGTCGGAAGCCCGCAAGATCGCCGCGATGGTCGAAGCCTGGCACCTCAGCATCGCGCCGCATGACTGCACCGGGCCGGTGGTGCTGACCGCCTCGACCCACCTGTCGCTCAACGCGCCCAACGGGCTGATCCAGGAGAGTGTCCGCGCCTATTACCGGACCTGGTACCAGGACCTCGTCACCGCGTTGCCGGAGGTCCGGGACGGCTATATCACCGCACCGCCCGGACCCGGGCTTGGGCTGGAGCTCGCTCCCGATCTCGACAGCAAGTTCACCGTCGCCCGACAGGTATCGCGGCTGCAATAGTCGCCGCTCGTCGCCGATCAACGAAGGAAGAAACGTGGACATCAGGACTTTCGCTCCAGGCAACTACCGCTTCATCGAGGGCGTTTCGCAATATTCGGCAGGGGTCGCGGCCCTCGACGGTCACGAGATCGTCCGCGTCCGGTTTCGCCGACCGGTTCCGCTGGCCGAGGGCTTTCGTCGGGTCGAAACGTGGCTCGGCGACGCCGGGCGTCCGCTGACCGCTTTCTGCGCCTGCGAATTGCGCTCGCCGGAGCCATTCAGCGAAGAGGGCTTTCGCACCTTCAACCAGCGATACACCGAGACGCTCGACCGCTGGGGCATCCTTCACGATGGCTGGAATCCCGTGGCGCGCAGCAACGTCTGCCCGGAGATCGGCGCCCCGGCCGAGCCCGGCTTCCACGCCTTTTGCTACACACGCCCGGCAAAGGCGGCGGCGCCGAGCTTCATCATTGCCGGCAGCGGCGAAACGGTTGAGGGGCAAGCCAACTACCGCGACCACATCGTGCGCCTCGGCGACATCGGCGCGGGGGCGATTCGCGAGAAGGCAGAGTTCGTCCTCGCTGCCATGGAGGCGCGGCTGGCGGCGCTGGGATTCGGCTGGTCCGATACCACCGCAGCCCAGGTTTACACCGTCCACGACTTCCATCCGGTCGTCGCCGACATGGTCGGCCGTGGCGTGGCCGATGGTGGAATGACCTGGCACTTTGCCCGGCCGCCCGTGGTCGACATCGAATTCGAGATGGACTGCCGCGGCGTGGCAGTCGAGCAGATGGCGTAAATCGGCCGGGTTTCGGGCGACTGAAGACGTAACATGGACTGATCGAAAGGCGGTCTCGGGAGGACCGCGGCGCCAGGAAATTGGTCGGAGTGGCAAGATTCGAACTTGCGACCCCCTCGTCCCGAACGAGGTGCGCTACCAGGCTGCGCTACACTCCGGCCGCTGGCGAGGCGCTTTATAGCCTCGCATCCGGACGCAAACAAGGGCGCTTTATCGACGCCGTGAAGAGGGGCGTATCCGTTGCGGAGGGCGGCGCAAGCCTATATACGGGCGCGGGCCGCAGCGCGCTGGAATCCCGGTGCTCCGGTGGGGCGTCGCCAAGTGGTAAGGCAACGGGTTTTGATCCCGTCATTCGCAGGTTCGAATCCTGCCGCCCCAGCCAGTCAATCGGCCAGAAATCTGCCCCAGCGCGGCGGACCTTCAGTCAGCCACTGCCGCGGACTCCGCGATTCCGGTCAGGACATAGCCGAAGGCACGCTGGAGGCAGGTGGCGCCGGGGTCGTCGGACCGGTTGAGCGCGCCCATCAGGTTCGTCCACTCATCCGACGATGCGTTGTCGGCATAGGTGCGAACGGTCCAGGCGGCATAGGCGCCGAGCGACACGCCGTTATCTTCGGCCTGTTTTCGCATGTCGGCGAGAAGCCCGAGGTCGCCGAGGTCGACAATCGTCTGGGTTGCGGTGGTCTCGTCGGTCAGACGCGCAATGATATCGCCAAGCAGCAAGGCTCGATCCTCTCAGTTGACCCGATGCGCTTCGGCGCCGGCGATCTCGATGCCGGTGATCTCGGCGCGCGAGACGAGCCGGGCGAGATACTGGGCCGTCGCGGTCCGCCGGGTCCGCTCGCGCAGGTATTCGCCGATCCGCGCCGCAACGGTCTCGAACGGCAGCGCGTCGCCGGCGATCCTTCGATCTAGCCGGATGATGTGAAGACCGTATCGTGTCTCGACCGGCGCGGCGGTCGTCTCGCCTTCGGCCAGATCAGCGACGGCGGCGGCAAATTCCGGCGTCGTCTCTTCAGGTGTCAACTGCCCGAGGCGGCCGCCTTCGCCGGACGACCCGCAATCCGAGTGGGCACGTGCCAGGTCGTCGAACGCGTCCGGGTTGGCGGCAAGTTCGGCGGCGAGCGACACTGCCTTCTCGCGGGCCGCCGCAAACGCGTCGGCGTCGCTTGCCCTCGCGGCGACGAGAATGTGCCGCGCCTCGAGTATCTCGGAGGGCTGGAACCTGGCGCGATTGGCGTCGTAGTAGCGGCGAAGTTCGGTGTCGTTGGGCTCCGGGACCTTCACCTCTTGCTCGATCAGGGCGCGAATGCGGGCTTCGTCGTCGGTCTCGCGTCGTTCCTTGTCGTCGACCTGCGGCGTGGCGACGATCGCCAGCCGGCCGGCCTCCTGCAGCAGCAGTTCGCGCAGGACCAGTGCTTCGGCGGCCTTCTGCCATGAAGCCGAAGGTGACGGCGCGGGATGGTGCTGGATCTCGCCGGTGATTGCGGCGCGGGGGATGATGGTTCCGTTCACCGCGATAAGCGGGGGCGGTGCTGCGGCTGGCCTCGTGCCGATGACCTGCGTCATGTCCGTCGCTCCTTTGGCCAGACGGCCTTGGCGTCCACCCGGGCGGTGCCGCCGGGCAGAGACGACCGCGACAGCGACGAATCCTCAGCCGGGCGCGCGCTGCGCACGATCTGATAACCGCGGCGACCGAGATACCAGATCGGCGCGCTCCAGATGTGAACCAGGCGGGTGAAGGGAAAGATGAGGAAGATCGTCATGCCGAGGAAGATGTGGAGCTTGAAGATCGGGCTGACATCGGCGATCGCGGCAGAGACGCCGGGCTGTAGCGTCAGGATCCCTTGCGCCCAGGTCATGAACTTCACCATCTCGTGGCCGTCGAGATGATTGAGGGATACGGGAATGGTCGCAAGCCCGAGCAGCAGCTGAGCGAAGAGAATGAGCAGGACCGCGTTGTCACCGAAGGACGAGTTGCGGCGGATGCGCGGGTCGAGCAGCCGGCGGTGAGTCAGGAGGGCGATACCGACCAGGCAGATCAGCCCGGCAACACCGCCGACGACGATCGCCAGCATCTGCTTGAAGCCATGCGAAATGCCCAGCATGTCGAAGATCCAGATCGGCGTCAGCAGGCCGACCAGATGGCCGGCAAAGATGATCAGGATGCCGACATGGAAGAGGTTCGAGCCCCACATCAACTGGCGGCGGCGCAGCAACTGGCTCGAGCCGCTGCGCCAGGTGTATTGCTCCCGGTCGAAGCGGATGAGGCTGCCGACGAGGAACACCGTCAGGCAGAGATAGGGATACCAGCCGAAGACTGCGTGGTTCAGGTAGTCGACCATGGCTCGCTCCTTATGCCGGCCGTGCCGCGGGACGCTTCGCCGCCCGGATCCGCGCGACCAGATCGTCCTTGCAGTTGCTTGCCGCTTCCGGGCCGAAGGTGACGGGCGTGTCCTCCCAGGCGGCGTCGAGCGCGGCGAGATCGTCCGGATCGAATTCCGGTTCGTCAGGGAAATCGTCAATCGTCGTCCTTGCCGGATCGGCGACCGCGAGGTCGGTCAGGGCAGCGAAGATCGCGGCGTAGGACGACTCGCGCTTCACCAGTCGCGCGTGCAGCGCGATGGCGATGTGGGCCGTCTGGTCGAGCAGGTCGCGGGCTTCGGCGATCGGCCGAGTCGAGAGGAATTCGAGGAACAACGGCAGGAAGTCGGGCAACTCCGTCGCATCGATCGCCAGGCCGTTCCGTTCGTAGAGGTCCTTCAGGTCGATCATCGCCTGACCCCGGTCGCGGCTCTCGCCATGAACATGCTCGAACAGGTGAAGCGAGAGCGACCGCGTCCGGTCGAACAGGACGACGTAGCGCTCCTCGAGATCGAACAGGTCGCCCTCGCCGATCTCGCCGATCAAACGCTCGAGGTCGGCCAGCACGGCGGGGGAGACAATCGCTTCGCCGCGAAGCGCGCTTCGCATCTCGCCGGCCGCCTTCTGGAGATCGCTGGTCGGATAGGAGAGCAGCGCCGACAGCACCTTGAACGTCCGCACCATCACATGACCTCCATCGGGTTCTTCGCAGCCTTCGGCGATCCGAACAGGTTGGGCTCGGTCTCGCCGCCGGAGCAGCCGTTGCCGAAGGAGAAGCCGCAGGAGCCGCGCAGGTCGAAGGCGTCCTCGCCGAGTTCGCGATGCGCCGTCGGGATGACGAAGCGATCCTCGTAATTGGCGATCGCCATGATCTGGTACATCTCGTCGATCTGGTCCGGCCGCAGGCCGACACGACGGGCGATGCCCTCGTCGATGACCCCGTCGACCGTCCTGGCGCGCATGTAGCCGCGCATCGCGAGCATGCGTTCAAGGGCGAGCGCCACCGGTTCTTCCTTGCCGGCGGTCAGGAGGTTGGCGAGGTATTTCAGCGGGATGCGCAGCGAGCGCACGTCCGGCATCTCGCCGTCGACGCCGATGCTGCCGGCGGCGGCCGCCGACTGGATCGGCGAGAGCGGCGGCACGTACCAGACCATGGGCAGGGTGCGGTATTCGGGGTGGAGCGGGAAGGCGACCTTCCACTCCATCGCCATCTTCCAGATCGGCGAGCGGATGGCGCCCTCGATCCAGTTCCCCGGAATTCCCTGGGCGCGGGCTTCGGCGATCACCTCGGGATCGTTCGGATCGAGGAAGACGTCGAGCTGCGCCTGGTAGAGGTCCTGTTCGTCGGCAACGCTCGCCGCCGCCTCGATGCGATCCGCGTCATAGAGGATCACGCCGAGATAGCGGATGCGCCCGACACAGGTCTCCGAACAGACCGTCGGCTGGCCGGCCTCGATGCGCGGGAAGCAGAAGATGCACTTCTCGGATTTGCCGCTCGACCAGTTGTAATAGATCTTCTTGTAGGGACAGCCGGAGACGCACATCCGCCAGCCACGGCACTTGTCCTGATCGATCAGGACGATGCCGTCCTCCTCGCGCTTGTAGATCGCGCCGGAGGGGCAGGCGGCGACGCAGGCCGGGTTGAGGCAATGCTCGCAAAGCCGCGGCAGGTACATCATGAAGGTGTTTTCGAACTGGCCGTAGATCTCCTTCTGGACGCCCTCGAAGTTGACATCGGCCGAACGCTTGGCGAATTCGCCGCCAAGGATTTCCTCCCAGTTCGGGCCCCATTCGACCTTCTCCATCCGCTCGCCGCTGACCAGTGAGCGTGGCCGTGCCGTCGGCACGGTGTTCATCTCCGGCGCCTTCTGCAGATGCCCGTAATCGAAGGTGAAGGGCTCGTAGTAGTCGTCGATCTCCGGCAGGTCGGGATTGGCGAAGATGTTGGCGAGCACCCGCCACTTCGACCCGATGCGCGGCTCGATCTTGCCGTTGCGCTTGCGCCGCCAGCCGCCTTTCCAGCGCTTCTGGTTTTCCCAGTCCTTCGGGTAGCCGATGCCCGGCTTGGTCTCGACGTTGTTGAACCACGCGTATTCCATGCCCTCGCGGCTGGTCCACACGTTCTTGCAGGTGACCGAACAGGTGTGACAGCCGATGCATTTGTCTAGGTTCAGCACCATCGCGATCTGCGCACGGATCTTCATGTCTCAGGCCTCCACGGGCGCGGGTTGATCGGCGGACGGTTTGTCGAGCCAGTCGACCTTCGCCATCTTGCGGACGATGACGAACTCGTCGCGGTTCGAACCGACGGTGCCGTAGTAGTTGAAGCCCCAGGATTGCTGGGCGTAGCCGCCGATCATGTGGGTCGGCTTGAGGACCGTGCGCGTCACCGAGTTATGGATGCCGCCGCGCATGCCGGTCTGCTCGGAGCCCGGCACGTTCACGATCTTTTCCTGGGCGTGATACATCATGCACATGCCCGCCTTGACGCGCTGCGAGACCACGGCGCGGGCGACCAGCGCTCCGTTCGAGTTGAACGCCTCGATCCAGTCGTTGTCGACGATCCCGACCGACTTGGCGTCCGTCTCGTTGATCCAGACGCACGGACCGCCGCGCGACAGGGTCAGCATCAGCAGGTTGTCGGTATAGGTCGAGTGGATGCCCCATTTCTGATGGGGCGTGATGAAGTTGAGGACGATCGGCGCGTTGCCGTTCGGCTTGCGGTCGATGACCGGGTTGACGCTCTTGGTATCGATCGGCGGGCGATAGACGCAGAAGCCTTCGCCGAAGGCCCGCATCCACAGGTGATCCTGGTAGAGCTGCTGGCGGCCGGTGAGCGTCCGCCACGGGATCAGTTCGTGGACATTGGTGTAGCCGGCGTTGTAGCAGACCTTCTCCGACTCCAGACCGGACCAGATCGGCGAGGAGATGATCTTGCGCGGCTGCGCGACGATATCGCGGAAGCGGATCTTCTCGTCCTCCTTGTGGATCGCCAGATGGGTGTGTTCGCGGCCGGTGAAGCCGCCGAGCGACGCCCAGGCCTTGACCGCGACCTCGCCATTGGTTTCCGGCGCCAGCGAGAGGATGACCTCGCAGGCATCGATGTCGGTCTCGATCCGGGCCAGGCCCTTGCTGACGCCTTCGTCGAGCACCTCGCCGTTGAGCGACTTGAGGAAATCGACCTCATGCTCGGTGTTCCAGCTCATCCCCTTGCCGCCGTTGCCGAGCTTCTGCATCAGGGGCCCGAGCGAGGTGAAGCGCTTGTAGAGGTTGGGATAGTCGCGCTCGACCACGGTGACGGCCGGCATCGTCTTGCCGGGGATCGGGTCGATCTCACCGGTCTTCCAGTCCTTGACGTCGAAGGGCTGGGCGATCTCGCCGGCGGTGTCGTGCATGATCGGCGTGAGGACGACGTCCTTTTCGACGCCGAGAACCTCCGCCGAGACGCGCGAGAAAGCCTCGGCGATGCCCTTGTAGATATCCCAGTCGCTGCGCGACCCCCATGCCGGCTCCACCGCGCTGGTCAGCGGATGGATGAAGGGGTGCATGTCGGAGGTGTTGAGGTCGTTCTTCTCGTACCAGGTCGCCGTCGGCAGGACGATGTCGGAATACATGCAGGTCGTCGACATGCGGAAATCGAGCGTCACCAGCAGGTCGAGTTTTCCCTCGGGCGCTTCCTCGTGCCAGACGACCTCGGACGGCTTGGTCTTGCCGTCCTCGCCGAGGTTCTTGCCCATGACACCGTGACTGGTGCCGAGCAGGTGCTTGAGGAAATACTCGTGGCCCTTACCGGAGGCGCCGAGCAGGTTGGAGCGCCAGATGAACATGTTGCGCGGCCAGTTCTTCGGATTGTCCGGATCGTCGCAAGAGAGCTTGAGGTCGCCGGATTTCAGGCCCTTGGCGACGAAATCCTTCGCCTCCATGCCCGCCGCTGCGGCTTGTTTGGAGACCTCCAGCGGGTTGGTCTCGAGCTGTGGCGCCGACGGCAGCCAGCCCATGCGCTCGGCCCGCACATTGTAGTCGATCAGCGCGCCTTCCCACGGGCCGGACGGTGCCGTCGGGGAGAGAATCTCAGACACGTCGAGCGTCTCGTAGCGCCACTGGTCGCTGTGCGCGTAGAAGGCGGAGGTCGAGTTCATCTGGCGTGGCGGGCGGCCCCAGTCGAGACCGAAGGCGAGCGGCAGCCAGCCGGTCTGCGGCCGCAATTTCTCCTGCCCAACGTAATGTGACCAGCCACCCCCGGACTGGCCGACGCAGCCGCACATCACCAGCATGTTGATGATGCCGCGGTAGTTCATGTCCATGTGGTACCAGTGGTTCAGGCCGGCCCCGAGGATCACCATCGAGCGCCCGTTGGTCTTCTCGGCGTTGCGCGCGAATTCCCGCGCCGTGGTGATGATCTGGTCGCGGGGCACGCCGCTGATCGTCTCCGCCCAGGCCGGCGTATAGGGCGCGACCTCGTCGTAATCCGCCGCCAGGTGCTCGCCGCCAAGGCTGCGGTCGACGCCGTAATTGGCGAGAAAGAGATCGAACACCGACGCCACGACGGCTTCGCCCTCGGCAAGCTGCAGTCGCTTCACCGGGACATTGCGGAGCAGCACGTCGGGATGGTCGGTGCCGAGGAAGTGGTCGTGTTCGCGATTGCCGAAATAGGGGAAGCCGGCCGGCAGGGCATCGTCCTGCACATCCGCCAGCGACAGTCGCAATTTCGTGTCGCTGCCGTCGCCGGCCTTCTCCTCGAGGTTCCACTTGCCTTTTTCGCCCCAGCGGAAGCCGACCGAGCCCTGCGGCACGACGATGGTGTCGGTCGTCTCGTCGATCGCCAGCGTCTTCCATTCGGGGTTGTTGGTCTCCTTGCAGTCGGCGAGGTCGGAGGCGCGCAGGAAGCGCTCCGGCACATAGTGCTCGCCCTGCTTCACCAGGCGCACGAGCATCGGCATGTCGGTGTATTGCCGCGCGTAATCCTGGAAGTAGGGGACCTGCCGGTCGACATGGAACTCGCGCAGGATGACATGGCCCATGGCCATGCCGAGTGCCGCGTCCGTGCCCTGCTTCGGCGACATCCACAAGTCGGCGAATTTCGATGCCTCGGAATAGTCCGGGCAGATCACCACGCTCTTGGCGCCCTTGTAGCGGGCCTCGGTATAGAAATGGGCGTCCGGAGTCCGGGTCTGCGGGACGTTTGACCCCCACAGGATCAGGAAGCTTGAATTGTACCAGTCGGCCGATTCCGGAACGTCGGTCTGCTCGCCCCAGGTCTGGGGGGAGGCCGGCGGCAGGTCGCAATACCAGTCGTAGAACGACATGCAGACGCCGCCGAGCAGCGACAGGTAGCGGGAGCCCGCCGCATAGCTGACCATCGACATCGCCGGGATCGGAGAGAAGCCGAAGACCCGGTCGGGCCCATGGGTCTTGACCGTGTAGGCGTTCGACGCGGCGATGATCTCGTTGACCTCGTCCCAGTCGGCGCGGACGAAGCCGCCAAGCCCGCGCTTCTCGACATAGGAGGCGCGCTTCGCCGGGGTCTCGACGATCGACTTCCACGCCGCCACCGGCGTCATCGACACCCGCGCCTCGCGCCAAAGCCGGAGCAGGCGGGAACGAACCAGCGGATACTTCACCCGGTTGGCGGAGTAGAGATACCAGCTGTAGCTGGCGCCCCGGGCGCAGCCGCGCGGCTCGTGGTTGGGCAGGTCCGGGCGGGTGCGCGGGTAGTCCGTCTGCTGGGTTTCCCAGGTGACGATGCCGCCCTTGACGTAGATCTTCCACGAGCATGACCCGGTGCAGTTCACGCCATGGGTCGAGCGGACGATCTTGTCGTGCTGCCAGCGCTTGCGGTAGCCGTCCTCCCAGCGACGGTCTTCGTGGGTGACGATGCCGTGGCCGTCGGCGAAATCTTCGGTGACCCGGTTGAAAAAGGTCAGGCGGTCGAGAAAGTGGCTCATCGGGGTCTCCTCAGGCCGCTGCTTTGATGCTGGTGGGTGTGGCGCCGCCGCCGCCGTGCTCGACGTCATGCAGCAGACCGCCGCGCCGGGTGTAGAACCACCAGGTCGCCAGCACGCAGGTGACGTAGAAGATCATGAAGCCCCACAGCGCCATCTCGGGACCGCCGGTCGACGCGATCGACGAGCCGTAGGCCTTGGGAATGAAGAAGGCGCCGTAGGCGGCGACCGCCGAGGTGAAGCCGATGATCGCCGCCGACTCCTTGTCGCCCTGGCGAACTTGGTCCTGTGCCGGCGCGCTCGGCATCAGGCGGACGGTTTCCTTGCGCATGATTGCCGGGATCATCTGGAAGGTCGACGCGTTGCCGACGCCCGTCGCGAAGAACAGGATCATGAACATCGCGAAGAAGCCCCAGAAGGCGCCCGGCTGGTCCTTGATGCCGAGGAAGTAGAGGACGCCGGCCACGGCCGCGATCATCAGGATGAAGACCCACAGCGTCACCCGGCCACCACCCCAGCGGTCGGAAATCCAGCCGGTCGCCGCCCGCGACAGCGCGCCGACCAGCGGTCCGAGGAAGACGAATTTCAGTGAATCGACGTCCGGGAACTGGGTCTTGGCGAGCAGCGGGAAGCCTGCCGAGTAGCCGATGAAGGAGCCGAAGGTGCCGGTATAGAGCCAGCACATGATCCAGTTGTGCTTGCGCTGGAAGATCACCGCCTGCTCGGCAAAGGAAGCCTTGACCGAGGCGATGTCGTTCATCCCGAGCCAGGCGGCGATGGTCGACAGGATCAGGAACGGCACCCAGACGAAGCCGGCATTCTGGACCCAGAGCATCGAGCCGTCCGACAGCGTCTGCCCCTCGCCACCGACCACGCCGAAGACGCCGCCGGTGATCACCAGCGGGACGACGAACTGGACGACGCTGACGCCGGTATTGCCAAGGCCGGCATTCAGCGCCAGCGCGTTGCCCTTCTCGCGCTTCGGAAAGAAGAAGGAGATGTTGGCCATCGACGAGGCGAAGTTGCCGCCGCCGAGTCCGCAAAGCAGCGCCAGCACCAGGAAGATCAGGTAGGGCGTTTCCGGATTCTGCACGGCGTAGCCGATGCCGAAGGCCGGGACCAGAAGCGAAGCGGTGGTCACGGTCGTCCACAGCCGGCCGCCGAAGATCGGCACCATGAAGGAATAGAAGATGCGCAGCGTCGCCCCGGACAGGCCCGGCAGCGCCGCCAGCCAGAAAAGCTGGTCGGTCGAGTAGGTGAAGCCGATCGCCGGAAGCTTGGCGACGACGACGCTCCACACCATCCAGACGGCGAAGGCGAGCAGCAGCGCCGGGATCGAGATCCACAGGTTGCGGCGGGCGGTCCGCCGGCCCTTCTCCTGCCAGAAGGCATCGTCCTCCGGGCGCCAGTCGTCGATCAGCGCGCTGCTCGCGTGATGCTCCTCAGGCTTGTGGACATGCTCCAGCTCGGCCAGCGGCGGCAGCTTGGCCAGCGCCTCGCCGGCGACCCGCTGCTCCATCGAGCGGATGGCGAAATGCATCCAGGCCAGCGACACGGCGACCACCAGGAAAAGCAGCATGAAGCAGCTCGTCCAGATGTTGGTGAGATCGGCCATGACGCCGAAGGCGATCGGCATGACGAAGCCGCCCAGACCGCCGATCATGCCGACCAGCCCGCCGACCGAGCCGACATTGCCGGGGTAGTAGACCGGGATGTGCTTGTAGACCGCCGCCTTGCCCAGCGACATGAAGAAGCCGAGGACGAAGATGGTGATGACGAAGGGGATCAGGTCCATCTGCGTCGAGAAGGCGATCGGCCCGTCGATGCCGTGGATGACGTAATCGGTCTGCGGATAGGACAGCATGAACAGGCAGATCAGCGAGACGAAGAACGTCCAGTACATGATCGTCCGGGCGCCGTAGCGGTCGGACAGATGCCCGCCATAAGCGCGGAACAGGCTGGCCGGGATTGAGTAGAGCGCGGCAAGCATGCCGGCCGATTCAATACCGAGGCCGTAGACGTCGATGAGATAGTGCGGGAGCCACAGCGCCAGCGCGACGAAGCCGCCGAAGACGAAGAAGTAGTAGAGCGCGAAGCGCCAGACCTGCTGATGGCGGAGCGGCTCGAGCTGCATCAACGCCGAGCGCGCCTTCTCGCCGCGGGCACGCCGCGCCACCAGCTCGGGGTCGTCCTGGCTGGTGAAGAAGAAGACGATGGCAGTGACGGCCAGGACCGAGGCCCAGACGACCGCGACCATCTGCCATCCGAAGGCGACCAGCACGAAAGGGGCGAAGAACTTGGTCACCGCCGCGCCGACATTGCCGACACCGAAGATGCCGAGCGCGGTGCCCTGCTTCTCGGGCGGATACCACTTCGAGACATAGGCGATGCCGACCGCAAACGAACCGCCGGCAAGCCCGACGCCGAGGGCGGCAAGCAGCATCAGCGGATAGGTCGACGCGAAGGAGAGGAGGTAGGTGGCAGCCGCGGCCGCCAGCATGGTCAGGGTGAAGACGACCCGGCCGCCATACTGATCGGCCCAGATGCCAAGGAAGATGCGGGAGAGGGACCCGGTCAGGATCGGCAGGCCGACGAGAAGCCCGAACTGCGTCTCGCTCAGCCCGAGGTCCTGCTTGATCCGCACGCCGATGATCGCGAAGATCGTCCAGACCGCGAAGCAGACGGTGAAAGCGACCGTCGAGAGTCCAAGTGCGCGCTTTTGTCCGCTCTCCGTCGCTGGCATGTTGCCCCCCTTATCCTGATCCAAGGATTCAACGTCGGGGCAAGCGATTGCACACACACGGGCGATGGTTATTGACGTGAATCAAGACGAACTCGTAAGGCGTCTGGATTATTCTTATTTTGACTGACGTTATGAAAGTAAATTACATTTTTCTCGTTGGTTTAGACATTTTTCTGCTTATCGATTGATATTTATCAAAAATGTTTGTGGCCCGCCGTGGGAAAGGCATTCATGCGCCAGACAGACATCGAGCAGGTTCGATCCATTCATCTGTTCAGGGACATGGCCGAGTCGCATTTCGCCGATCTCACCATGGCCGCCTATCTTCAGCGGTTCCCGGCCCAGATGGCGCTGATCGAGGAAAACGAGAAGCCCGACTTCCTGCATGTCGTCTTCGAAGGCGGAGTCGAGCTCTATGCGCGACACGGCCGACGCGAGACGACGCTCGCGGTGTGCCGGCCGTTCACGACGTTCATTCTTGCCGCGGTGGTGCAGGACCGACCCTATCTCGCGTCCGGCCGGACGATCGAGCCGTCGAAGATCCTGATGCTGCCGGCCGAGGCTGTGCGGTTGGCCTTCGACCGGGACGGGGCCTTCGCCCGCGCCATTGTCCGCGAACTTTCGGCCTCTTTCCGTGGCGTGATGAAGGAACTGAAGAGCCACAAGCTGCGGGCCAGCGCCGAAAGGCTGGCAAACTGGATCCTGGCGGAAGACCACGCAAACGGCGGCGACGGCAGCTTCAAGCTCCCCTACGACAAGCGGACGCTGGCGGCGCGGCTGGGCATGACGCCGGAAAACCTGTCGCGTAATCTCGCGCAACTCGCCGCCTGTGGCGTCACCATCAACAACCGCGATGTCACGATCGTCGATGCCGGCGCGCTGACCGCCTTCGCTGACCCGACGCCGTCGATCGACGACCCCGACTACTGACGCGCCCGGATAGCCGACCGTCGGCGCTCAGTCCCCCTCGCCGGGCTCCGGCGAGAAGTATCGTTCCAGCTTTTCCGGCACGCCGTCGAATTCGTCGGCGTCGGCCGGCGGATCGCGGCGGTTGGTGATGTTGGGCCAGACCGCCGCAAACTCGGCGTTGAGCTTCAACCAGCTCTCGAGGCCAGGGGCCGTGTCCGGCAGGATCGCTTCCGCTGGACATTCCGGTTCGCAGACGCCGCAGTCGATACACTCGTCGGGATGGATGACGAGCATGTTCTCGCCCTCATAGAAGCAGTCGACCGGGCAGACCTCGACGCAGTCCATGTACTTGCACTTGATGCAATTGTCGGTGACGACGAAGGTCATGACGCCCTCGGTGGCCAGACCCGGTCAGGTCGATAGAACAGGCCGAGCTTGAAGCTCTCGGCAATGCGCGTCGCCTTGTCGACAAAGGCGGCGGCCAGATCGCGGGTGAAGAGCTCGTCGCAGGTTCCGGCGAAAAGGACGAGCCAGCGATCGAACAGGTGGGGCTCCATGCCTTCAATGCGCCGATGAACCGCCAGCGGGTTGCCCTTGTAGCGACCACTGGCCAGCGTCAGCGACGACCAAAAGTCGCGCATGGTCGCCAGGTGCGGCCCCCAGTCGCCGGGGATGGCGCGGGCGAAGATCGGCCCGAGCTCGGGGTCGGAGCGAATCCGGGCATAGAACAGATCGACAAGATCGCGAATCCCGTCCTCGGTCACCGCGTCCCGCAGCGCCGGCCTCGTCGCCGTGGCATCGACTGGCGTCTGGTCGCGTATGGTCATCGCCCGCCTCCTTCATAACCAGTATTTTCGATACATCTAATCGGCGACTTGCGGCAAAGCAATATTGCAAATATTTCTTTGATGTCGATCCCGAGGGAGACTCCCGTGCGGCTGACCATCTACACCGACTACGCGCTGCGCCTCCTGATGTATCTCGCGGTCAACGACGACGGGGAGAAGGGCCTGGCGACGATCGGCGACGTCGCGGCCAGCTACGGGATCTCGCGGAACCACCTGATGAAGGTCGCCTATCAGCTCGGTGCCGCCGGCTATATCGAGACGGTGCGCGGACGCGGCGGCGGCCTGCGGCTGGCCATGGCGGCAAGCGAGATACGGCTCGGCGACGTTGTTCGCGAGACGGAGCCGGACATGGCCCTGGTGCCCTGTTTCAACCCCGTCGACGCGCCCTGCGCGATCCGCTCCTGCTGTGTCCTGCGGAAGGCGCTGCAGAATGCCGGGGATGCCTTTCTTGCCGCGCTCGACGGCTACTCGCTCGGCGACCTCGCCAGACCGAGGACCCCGTTGCGCAAGCTCCTTGCGATCGCCTGAGCGCAGGTGACGTCTGGGCGCGTTGCTCGCGTTTTCCGAGCAGGATCAGTCCGCGGTCTGGCGCACCAGCACCAGTCGGCCGTCCTCGAGGCCCATGACGAAGACCGGGCCATCATCGTCGAGAACGCCGATGTCGGTAACGATCGCGCCATCCAGCGGCACATCCACGATGACCCGGAGGCTGCCGCCGGCTGCCGTCACGATCTTCAGTGAGCGCCTGTCCTCGCCGGGCAGAACGAGATCGTGGATGCGGTCGGAATTCACTGTCGTACTCGCGGACAGGCTCGCTTCGCGCGAGCCGAAGACGTGGTTGGAGAAGCCCTTCAGCGGCCGGCCAACGGGACGGAGCTGTCGCCTGTCGAAGGACAGCAACTCGAGCACGCCGCCGATATGAGGCGTCTTGACGAGGGCGATGTCTGGCCGGCCGTTGCCGGAATAGTCGGCGATCCCGGCGATGCTCAGCCAACGGTTGGGCCGTCCGATGGGCGCGGTCGCGGCGGACTCGTACAACGTGCCGGCGGCAAGCCGATAGACCACGATCTGCGCGCCAGCCCTGACCGACGAACGGATCACCAGCACGTCGTTCTGGCCATCGCCGTCGAAGTCCGCGATCCGTGGCGCGAGGTCCTCGAACACGCTGTCCGCGGGTAACCGCAAGGTCGTGTTGCGCCCTTGCACGTCCTCGACGACCAGCGCCCCGGCATTTTCCGGCCGGCCGAAGACGCCGTGCGGATAGCGGTCGGTCGGTTCGGCGTACCAGGCGCGGCGTGCCCCACCGCCATCGTCGGCGGTTGCCACGGTCCAGCCCGGCAGGCCATCGGGGGCCGGCTCTGGCTCGAAGGGTTCGCCCGCGTTCGCGCAGACGCCCGCATCGCAGACCACCAGACGCTGCCATTCGCCGTTTCGCACAAAGACCTCGTCGCCGTCCTGGCGGAGTTCGACGACTGGCCCGACCAGGTCGACCACTTGCTCGACCCACGCGGCACCGGCGGCGGCGGGCAGGAGCATGATGGCGAGCGAAAGGGAGAGGACTGGCGTCAACATTTGATTCTCAGGGTGTGGGGCTCCGATCCCAGTCAATGACTGGCTGGAGCCGCGAGGTTCTTGTTCAGACGATTATACTAGCATAGTAAGCCGGTATCCGCCGTCACCGCGACCGGGCAAGCAATCCTGATCGATGAGCAAGAGAACCGTCAGCCTCGAAAGTCTGCCCGCGCGCCAGTTGTCGCGCTCCAACGGGCCGCTTTATCGGCAACTCGGCGAAATACTGAGGGCGCCGATCGCCGACGGCAAGTTCCCCGTCGGCGCCAGCCTGCCGAAGGAAGCCGAGATTGCGGAGTGGTTCGGGATCAGCCTGATCACAGTGCGCCAGGCATTGCGCGAACTCGCTGCCGAGGGATTGATCCGCAAGCGCTCCGCCAAGCCGGCTGTTGTCGCCGCGCAGGCGCCGCCGATGCGCCATGCCTGGAATCTCAGGAGCTTCGGCGACATCGCCGCGGCGACCGAGAATGCCGAACTGGTCATCAGGAGCTACCGGCGGGAGAAGTCGCCGGAGGCGGCCGAGATTTTCGGCCTGGCGGCCAGTGAGCGCTGCTACTGCCTCCGCGCGGTGCTGATCGCCCGCGGTCGCGCCGACACCCAGGTGACCACCTACTTCCCGCCCGAGATCGGCATGCGCCTGACCAAGGGCAATTTCGACGACGTCCTGATCTTCCGTTCGGTGCAGAAGCACCTGGGCCTGCGACTGGCGGCCGCCGCCATCACGGTCAAGGCCGAAGTCGCCGATGCCGATCTTGCCGCCGATCTCGATTGTTCCGAGGGGGAAGCCGTGTTGACGGTCGAGATGCTCTATCGCTCGGTCGACCAGCAGCCGATCGAGTTCACGATCGCGCGGCATCGCGCCGACGTTTACACGCTGACCTACGACGCTCCCAACGACATCCCCTGATCGTCGCGGTTGCCGGCCCGGCCGACATGTCTTTCCGGATGAAACGCCGAAGGGAGGAATCGGCCAGCCAGATTGGCGTGGACGATCTCCAAAAATTATAATAGCATTATACCATCGTTACGAAGCCCGGGGAGAGGAACCCGGGTTGGACAGCCGGTATCGACGCGGGCTCCTGCCGGAGCAAGGGCGCGATCGGCAGGTCCAGGGGAGGGCGCCGAACAAATCGACGGCGTCGAGGAAACCAGAAACAGGCCGGAGTGCCTGCAACAGGGAGGAAAGCTGGTGAAACGATACGTTGGGTTGCTCGCGTCGGCGGTCTGCGCGACCGCGATGCTGGCCGGAAGCCTCGGCTCGCAGGCCGTGGCGGAAGACAAGAAATACACGATCTATCTCTCCAACAACTTTATCGGCAACGACTGGCGCCAGCAGATGGAGCGCGTCGCCGAGGTGTCGGTGAACAAGGGGCCGCTGGCCGGACGCGTCGATCTGAAGATCGAGAATGTCGAGAACACCGTCCAGGCCCAGATCAACTCGCTCAACAACATCATCCGCGCCAAGCCCGATGCGATCGTCATCGACGCCGGTTCGGCCGAGGCGCTGAATCCGACCATCAAGAAGGCCTGTGACGCCGGCATTATCGTCATCAGCTTCGACCAGGTGGTCACCGAGCCTTGCGCCTATGCGCTGGAGTCCGACTGGACACGGATCCCGGCGGTGCTGGCCGAATGGATGGCGGCCCAGTTGGGCGGCAAGGGCAAGGTCTTCGTCGACCGCGGCCTCGCCGGCGCGCCGATCTCGGGCCAGCTCGAGAACGGCTATCTCGAGGTGCTGAAGAAGTATCCGGACATCGAGGTGATCGGCAATTACAACGGCGAATACGCACTCGGTCCGGAACAGGCCGGCGTCGCCAGCCTGCTCGCCGCGCATCCCGAGGTCGACGGCATCCTGACCCAGGGCTACGGCAGCGGCGCGATCAAGGCGCTCCAGGACGCCGGACGCCCGATCGTTCCGGTGACCGCCTTCTCCTACAATGTCGCAGCGGTAACCTGCGCCGAGACGGAGAATGCGGCCTGCATCCTCGGCTCCAACCCGGCCTTCCTGTCCTCCGAGGCGATCCGCATGGCGGTCGAGATGCTCGACGGCAAGCCCAAGCCGGCCGATCGCCACATTCTCGTCGAAGGCGATTTCCTCGCCACAGACGGCGGCATGTGGAAGTCGGAATTGTATCCGGATGCGACTATCCAGAAGATCGAGATTGGCGAGAATGCCTGGCCGGATCGTCCCCCGGGACTGACCCTGCCGATTTCGCCGGACTGGGTCGAGATCACGGCGGCCGAAGCCGCGGGCTCGTAAGCCTTCCTCCCTGCGGCGTCCCTGCGGCCGTCTCGGCCAAGGGGGCGCCGTTTTTTCATCGGGCGGATTTGAAAATGGAAATGATCCAGGCTTCGGCGGTGTCGAAACACTTCGGCGGCATCGCGGCCCTGTCACGGGCCGAGTTCCATGCCGACGCCGGCGAAGTCCATGCGCTGATCGGCGAGAACGGCGCCGGCAAGAGCACCTTCATCCAGATTCTCGCTGGCGCGCTTCAGCCCGACCAGGGGCAGATCCTGCTGCGCGGCCAGCCGTTCAATGCCGCCGATCCAAGCGCTGCCCAACGCGCCGGCATCTCGGCCGTCTTCCAGGAACTGTCGCTGATCCCCGACCTGACGGTCGAGCAGAATGTCTGGTTTCGCCGCGAACCGCTTACGCCCATTGGTCGGGTCAATGGCCGCAAGATGCGCGCAGATACGCTGGCGCTGTTCGAGCGCTACGACATCCCCGTTTCCCGCCCCGATGTCGAGGTGCGGCGCCTGTCGCTGGCCGAGCGCCAGGTGGTGGAGATCGCCAAGGCACTGGCCCGCGATCCGGCGGTCCTCATCCTCGATGAGGCGACCTCGGCGCTGGCGCCGCGCGAGACGGAATGGCTGCTCGGGCTCGCCCGCAAGCTGGCCGACGACGGCAAGCTCGTCATCTACATTTCCCACCGCCTTGCAGAGGTCCGCCATCTGGCAAAGCGGATCACCGTCTTCCGCAACGGCATGACCGTGGCGGCGCATGACACCGCAGCCGTGAGCGACAACGAGATCATCGCCGACATGCTCGGCCGCCGCCTCGACCGGCTCTATCCCGAACGGAAACCGACGGCGACCGATCGGATCGCTCTGCGGATCAGGGACCTCTCCGTCGACCATCGCCTGCAGGGCGTCGATCTCGACCTCAAGGAAGGCGAGGTGCTGGGCGTCGGCGGCCTCCAGGGCCATGGACAGCGCCAGCTCTTCCAGGCGCTGTTCGGCGTCGGCAAGTCGAAGGGTCTGGTCGAACTCTGGGGCAAGCCGATGCATGCGCGTTCGCCGCGACAGGCGCTCACCGGCCGCGACGGGCTGGCGCTGGTTCCCGAGGATCGCCGGGGGCAGGGGCTCCTGCTGTCGAAAACAGTCCGCGAGAACCTGACCCTTTCCGTGATCCCGCGTTTCTCGAATCTCGGCCTGATCGACCGGCGTCGCGAGCGGGCGCTGGTCGACGAGATGGTCGGCGTCCTCCAGATCAAGGCCGGCACGCCGGAGCAACTTGCTGGCACCCTGTCGGGCGGCAACCAGCAGAAGGTGATCTTCG
Source organism: Bauldia litoralis (assembly GCF_900104485.1). Classification (GTDB taxonomy): domain Bacteria; phylum Pseudomonadota; class Alphaproteobacteria; order Rhizobiales; family Kaistiaceae; genus Bauldia; species Bauldia litoralis. The sequence goes on from NZ_FMXQ01000004.1 coordinate 178,960, forward strand.
GCAAGATGCTGCTGACCGAGGCGCGGGTCCTGCTGCTCTTCGATCCCACCCGCGGCGTCGATGTCGGCACCAAGGGCGAGATCTTCCAGTTGATGCGCGACCTTGCCGCCAAGGGCTATGCCATCCTCTTCTATTCGAGCGATCTTCCCGAACTCGTTCATGTCGCCGACCGGGTCGCGGTGATGCGCAACGGGCGTATTGCAGGCATTCTCGAGGGTGAAGCAATCTCCGAGGAAAACATACTCAAGACCGCGATGGTCGAAGGCGCTGGATTGCACTGATGACCGACCAAACGCTTCCGCCCGCCACCCGGAAACCCGCCGAATGGCGCGCGACGCTGGTTGACCGCGGGCCGTTTCTCGTCGCCTGCGTCATGCTGGTCGTGCTGGTCGCCGTCTACGGGTCGCTGCGCGAGGGGGTTTTCACCCTCGAGGAACTGAACATCGATACCGCCGCTGCCATGACGCTGTTGCTCGCCGCGACCGGCCAGACCATCGTCCTCTTACGCGGCGGCATCGACCTGTCGATCGGCGGCATGATCTCCTTCGGCACGGTGATCGCCGCGACCCAGTTCGGCGACAGCTGGGTGACGGCCACGGCCTGGGGCTTCGGCATCCTGCTCATCGGCTTCGCGGTCGGCGCGATCAACGGCCTGCTTATCTCGATCCTGCGTCTCCAGCCCTTCCTGGTAACGCTGGCCACCTGGTCGATCCTCTCCGGCGCGTCGCTGCTGATCCTGCCGACCGATGGCGGCCGGTTGCCGGGCGGCTGGATGACCTTCGGCAACGGCAGCTTCCTCGGCCTCTCGACCTCGGTCTGGATCCTGATTGTCCTGTTTGTCTTCTGGGTCTGGTTCCGCAAGACCCGGCTTGGCATCGCCATTCGCGCCACCGGCTCGAACGAGAAATCCGCCTTCCTGTCGGGCGTCTCGCTGACCCGCATCAACGTCATCACCTACGGCTTGTCCGGCGTTTTCGCCGCCATTGCCGCGCTCTACCTGACGACTCAGACCGGCACCGGCTCGCCGACCATCGGCAAGGACTACATCCTGCCGTCGGTCGCCGCCGCGGTGATCGGCGGCATCAGCCTGTTTGGCGGTCGCGGCGACCTGTCGGGGACGATCATCGGCGCCTTCATCCTGACGATCATCGGCAACCTTGTCTTCGTCCTGTCGGTGTCGAGCTACTGGCAGCCGATCGTTTCCGGCATCATCCTGCTGATCGCGGTCCTGGCCAGTTCGCTTGCCGAGCGCTCCGCCCGCAGGAGCCTGGCATGAGCATGCTCACCCGCCACCGCGCGATCTTCCTCGCCTATCTCGGAATGATCGTGCTTTTGCTGCTGACCAGCTTCTTCTCGCCCGGCTTTCTCTCCGGGTCGCACTTGCGCTCGATGTCGGTGCTTGCCGCGTTCATCGGCATCGTCGCGCTCGGCCAGACCTTCGTCATCATCGGCGCCGGCATCGACCTGTCGATTCCCTGGGTGCTGAACTGCGCCGCCATCCTGATGTCGCTGATCGCCGGGGGAGAGAACGGCCCCCTTATCTGGGCGATCCCGCTGGTTCTGGTCGCCGGCATGGCGGTCGGCGCGATCAACGGCATCGGCGTCGCCTTCTTCGGCGTTCCGCCGATCATCATGACGCTGGCGGTCAACGTCATCCTGCAGGGGAGTATCCTCGTCTATACGGGCGGAGCGCCGCCGACCACTGCGCCGGCCTTCATCCAGTATCTCGCCGTCGGACGGATCGGCTTCTTTCCCGTCGTCGTGATCATCTGGGCGGTGCTTGCGATCGCCGCCTCGATCCTCCTGTCGAAGACCGCTTTCGGCCGTCAGCTCTACGCGGTTGGCGCCAACGCCACCGTCGCCGAATTCTCCGGCGTCCCGATCATGCGGACCACCATTGCCACCTACATGATCTCGGGCTTCACGGCGGCGCTCGCCGGGATGCTGCTTACCGGCTACACCGGCCAGGCCTATCTCGGCATGGGCGACTCCTATCTCTTCACCTCGATCGCCGCGGTGGCGATCGGCGGGGCCTCGATCCTCGGCGGCAGCGGCCATTACATCGGCACGATCGCGGGCGCCTTCGTTCTCACCATTCTGACCGGCCTCCTGCCGGCGCTGAATCTCTCCAACGGTGCGCTGTTGATCGTCTATGGCGCCGTCATCCTCGTTACGGTCTCGCTGGCCAGCGATGCGCTGTCGGAGGTCGCTCAGGCGATCCGCTCGGCGCTCGGGCGGCGCGACCCATCGCCTGAGCCCAGGGAGGCCGATACCCCATGACCGCGATCACCTGCGTCGTCGACTCGAAGAGCCTGCTCGGCGAGAGCACCTACTGGGATGTGAAGCACCAGGTCCTGTGGTGGATCGACATCTACGGGCCGACGATCCATCGCTTCGATCCGAGGAAAGGACGGGACGAGAGCTGGCAGGCGCCGGAATATCTCGGCTGCCTCGCCGTCAGGGAGAAGGGCGGCCTGATCGTCTCGATGGCCAGCGGCTTCTATTTCTTCGATCACAAGACCGGGGCGTTTGACGCAATCGGCGACCCGGAGGCGGACATCCCCGACACCCGCTTCAACGATGGCAAGACCGACCGCCAGGGCCGCTTCTGGTCCGGCTCGATGTTCGAGGCCGAGGGCAAGCCGGCGGAGAAGATCGGCTCGCTCTATCGCATGGACGCCGACCTTGGCATTCATCGCGTCCTCGAGGGGATCGGCTGCTCCAATGGCCTGGCCTGGAGTCCGGACGGTCGCGTCCTGTATTTCACCGACAGCCACACGCCGTTCGTCTGGGCCTACGACTTCGATCCGGCCAGCGGCGGGGTTTCGAACAAGCGCCTCTATCTCGACCTGTCGTCGGAAGGATTCATCGTCGATGGCGCGACGGTCGACAGCGCCGGCAACTACTGGCTGACGGTGCCCTTCAAGGGCAAGGTTCTTGCCCACGACCCCTCAGGGCGGCGGATCGCGACCGTCGATCTGCCCTTCGACCTGCCGACCTGTTGCGAGTTCGGTGGGCCCGATCTCGATATCCTCTACGTGACCTCGGCCACCTTGCGCCGGGAGGAGGCGGCCCTTCGCGGCCAGACCAAGCCGGGCGGCCTGTTCGCCATCACGGGACTTGGCGCCACTGGCCTGCCGCTGGTGCCCTTCGCCGGCTGAGCCGTCAGTCGGGCCCCGCGACGGCGGCGGCCGGCGAGGCCGCGGCGCCTTTGCCGAGCGGCCCGCCACGCACTTTCTGCACGAGCAACCGGCGTTCGAGGGAGGCGCCGAGCAGCGACAGCGGCCAGCACAGGGCGAAATAGATCAGCGCCACCGTGCCGAAGACCAGCGCCGGCTCGAACGTCACCGTGTTGATGACCGTCGCCGTGCGCGCCAGTTCGGTCAGGCCGATCAGCGAAGCTACGGACGTGCCCTTGACGATCTGGACCGTGAAGCCGACCGTTGGCGGCAGCATCAGCCGGAACGCCTGCGGCAGGATGATGAGGCGCAGCGTCGGCACGAAGCGAAAGCCGAGCGCCCGCGAAATCTCCCATTGTCCACGCGGGATCGACTCGATCGAACCGTAGAAAATCTCGCCGAAGAAGGCCGCGGAGTTGACGATGAAGGTAATCGCCGCCGCCGTCCACGGATCCGGGCTGAGGCCGATGAAGGCGGTGCCGTAGAAGACCATGAACAACTGGATCAGCAGCGGCGTGCCCTGGAAAAACTGGATATAGGCCATCGCAGCGCGGCGCAGGACTGCATAGGGGCTGACCCGCATGCCGGCAATCACCAGGCCGAGCAGGCCGCCGCCGACGAAGGCGATAACCGCCAGCAGGATCGTCCAGCGGGTTGCCAGCAGCAGGAAATAGACCTCGTTGAAGGTGAAATCGCGGAGCATTCGGTCACACCTTCCAGCGGAAAAGCAGCCGCCCGCCGAGGCGGAACAGCATGATGAAGGCCTGGACGACGACGAAATACATGACCGCGACGACGATATAGATCTCGAAGTTGCGGAAGGTCTGCATGACAAGGTTGTTGGCGATGGCCGTCAGCTCTTCGGCGGCGATCGCGGAGACGATGCTCGATCCGAGGAGCTGCAGAATGAACTGGCCGCCGAGCGCCGGATAAACCGCGCGGATCGCCGGCACGATGACGATGTGGCGAATGATCTGCCTTCCGGAGAGGCCGAGCGCCTTGCCCGCCTCGATCTGGCCGGCGGGGATCGATTCGATCCCGGCGCGAACAATCTCGGTCGCGTAGGCGCCAAGGTGGATCGACAGCGCGACGATGGCCGCCGTGTCGCTGGACAGCCTCAGCCCGATGAAGGGCAGGGTAAAGAAGATGAAATAGAGTTGGATGAGCAGCGGCGTGTTGCGGATCAGCTCGACATAGGCGCTGGCGAGCGCCGCGACTGGACGCGGCCCGAACGACTTCGCCACCGCCCCGAGGATGCCGATCGCCAGGCCGAAGACCATCGACACCAGCGACAGTTCAAGGGTGCGCGACAGGCCCCACAGAAGAAGCGGCCAGCGGTCCAGGATCGGACCGAAATGAAAGACGTAGTCCATCCGCCGGCGTCACTCCCCCTCGCGCGGTCGAAACCGGGTCCGGGCTATCGGCCCGGACCCGCAGCGTCGATACGATCAGAAGACCGGCAGTTCGGGAAGCGGCGCGCCCCGGTGTTCGATCGACAGTTCGTTCAGCGTGCCGTCATTCTTGAGCGAATAGACGAGGGTGTTCAGCCACTGCAGCAGCTCCGGGCTGTCCTTGCGGACGCCGATGCCGAAGAAGAAGCTCTTGAGAATGTACTTCAGTTCGAAATCCTCTCCGTCAACGCTCTTCTGCAGGTACATGTCGCCGTAGTCGCCGCCGCCCATGGCGTCGATCTGGCCGGACAGCATCGCCTGCGAGATCGAGGCATAGTCGTCGAAGCGCAGGATCTCGATGCCGGGGAATTTCTCGGCCTGCTTGGTCAGCAGCCCGTCCTCGCCGGTGCCGCGGGTGACGCCGACCTTGAGGCCGACCAGGTCTTCCGGGCCCGCGATGTCGAGGCTCTTGGGCGCCAGCACCACCGACGACTGGCCGGCATAGGGGATCGAGAAGGCGACCTGGAGGGCGCGCTCCGGCGTGATCGAGAAGATCGAGATCACCATGTCGACGCGATTGGTCAGCAGCGACGGAATCCGGCCGGGCGAAGTGACGGTGACGAATTCGACCGGCACGCCGAGTGCTTCGCCGACCAGCTTGGCGACGTCGATGTCGAAGCCCGACGGCTCCATGCTGGTGTCGACCATGCCGTAAGGCGCGGTCGTCGTGTCGATGGCGATGATCACCTTGCCGCGGCTGATGATCTCGTCGGTCGTCACTGCCTGCGCCGGCGCGAGGCCGAGCGAGACCATGACGAAGAGGCCGGCGAGGAGTCCCGCAAGCAGTCGTCCTGGGCTGAGTCTGTTCATGTGCATCCTCCCTTGGGTGTGTTTGACGCGTGTTGTTTTCGCGCTTGCGGGCATCGCGTCATGCGCCGCGGCGATCGTTCACCTTCGGTTGGCCGCCTCCCTGCGGGCCATGCGAATATGAATTTATGCTATTATAATAATTTGACATAGGCTATCGGCTTCTGCATCTGGGGCCTGGGCAACTCGCGGTCGTTCGATCATCTCCGGCGATCCAGCCGGTTAGGCCGGAGCCTCGCCGCGTCCGGTGCCCAGCCGCTTCTCCCATCCTTCCTCGAAAATGTTCAGGTAGGACTTGGGGTCGTAGGGATGCGCGCGCGCCACCTCGACATCGAGGTCGATACCGAGGCCCGGCGCGTCGGGAAGCGACAGGTGGCCGTTCGTCGGATCGATGGTCGGATGCCAGGAGACGAGATCGCGCGTCCAGGGTTCGTTGAAGGCGTCGAAATGCTCCTGGATCAGGAAGTTTGGCACGCAGGCGGCGAGTTGCAGGCAGGCCGCGGTCGCTACCGGCCCGCCGCTCTGGTGGGGGGCGATGTAGCTGCCATGGGCAAGCGCGATATCGGCGACCGCAAGTGTGTTGGTTATCCCCCCGAGCGACATCGGTTCCGGCTGGAAGATGTTGACGCCGCCGCCGGCCGCCAGCGTGAAGAACTGGCCGACGGTGTCGTACATTTCCCCGGTCGCAACGGGGATAGGGCTGGCATTGCCCACCGGGTGGACGGTCTCCTGGCGATCGCGGGTCGTGGGTTCCTCCCACCAGTAGAGATCGAGCGGCGCCAGCCGCCTGGCGGCGCGGATCGCCTCGATTTCGGTGAAGCGGGCATGGACGTCGATCAGGATGCGGGTATCGGCGGGCAATTCGCGGCGCAGCGTCCCGAGAATGTCCTCGGCGAGCGCCAGTTCCGGTTCGCTGATGAAGCCCTGGGCGGTGCCGAAAGGATCCACCTTGAAGGCTTTAAAGCCTTTGGAAATAACGCCTTTCGCCGCCGCCAGGAAAGCCTCCGGCGTGCGCTCGGTGCGGTACCAGCCGTTAGCATAGCCGAGGACGGTTTCGCGCATCCGGCCGCCGAGAAGCTGGTGGATGGGGGCGCCGAGCGACTTGCCGAGGATGTCCCAGCAGGCGACCTCGATCGCGGCGATGGCAGTCCGGTGGATATGCCCGCCATCGAGCGACACGCTGTCCAGCATCCGCTTGGCGAGAGCCCGCACCTGCCGCGGATCCTGGCCGATGACGAGGTGTTCGAGCTCGCGGATGCCGGCTTCCGTGGTGTGGATAAAGCCGTTCAGCGTGCCCTCGCCGATGCCGTGGAAACCGCTATCGGTGTGGACCTTGACGAACAGCCAGTTCTTCCAGCCGGCGCCGACGGCGAAGGTTTCGATCTCGGTGATACGCATCGGACACCCCTGAAGCGTGGTCGTGGACGGCGATGGGACGGCTACGGACGGGCCTTGAGATACTGCTGGTTGACGCAGTTCATCAGTGTCCCGTCCCGGAGGTAGGAAACGATGACCTCGATGGCTTTTCGCTGCATGTCCTCCAGCGCCGACGGGCTGTAGAAGGCAGCGTGAGGGGTGAGGATCAGCCGACGACGGACCCAGCGATCGCCGGCCAGCCAGGCGGCGATCAGTGGGTGCGCCATGTCGGCCGGTTCCTGCGGCAACACGTCGAGGCCGGCGCCGGCGATGCGGCGTTCGCGCAGGGCGCTGGCCAGCGCGTCGAGATCGACGATCGGCCCGCGCGCGGTGTTGATGACGATCAGCTCCGGCTTGGCATGGGCAAGCGTCTTCTCGCCGATCAGGCCGCGGGTCTCCTCGGTGAGGGGGGTATGGACGCTGAGGATATCCGCCCGCGCCATGAACTCCTCGAGAGAACGCACCCGCTCGTAGCCGACGGCGAGCTCGGCGCCGTTCGACAGATAGGGGTCGTGGAAGATGACCTTCATGTCGAAGGCGGCGGCGCGGCGGGCGGTGGCGAGGCCGATGCGGCCGAGACCGAGCACGGCGAAGGTGGCGCCGCGCAGGCGCCGGACGAGAGGCGCTGTCTTGTAGGTCCAGCCGGGGATGAGATTGTTGCGCAGCGCCTCGTCATAGGCGCCGGTACCGCGGGTGAGGGCCAGCGTCAGGGCGAGGGTATGGTCGGCGACCTCGGTGGTGCCATAGTCCGGGACGTTGCAGACCGGCACGCCGCGCGCGCCCCAGCCCTCGAGGTCGAGATTGTCGTAGCCGACGCCCTCCCGGACGACGATGCGGCAGCGCTCGAAGCCGTCGGGTTCGACGCCGATCGGCAAGGACGCCGCGCAGTTGATGACGGCATCCGCCAGCCGGCATGATTCGGCAACCGGTGGCGCGACCGCTTCCGCACCCGCGCGATGGATGTCGAAGGTCACATCCGGCCCGAAGGCTTGGTATAGCGGGCTGTCAGGCGCGTAGGTGTTGACCTTCAGGATACGCATAGTCTCTCCCTTGGAGTACGGTCCTCGCCGATGAAAGACTTGGCGAAGGCTTTTGTAAATTGTAAACAGGCTTCATGATGGAAGACAACAGTATCGATCAACCCGTGCAGCCCCGGCGTCGTCGCGTCCTCATGGACGATGTCGTCGATGCAATCCGCGAGGCGATCCTTTCGGGCAAGCTCGCCGCCGGCACGCGGCTGATCGAGGACGACCTTGCCCAGATGCTCGACGTCAGCCGCGGCCCGATCCGCCAGGCCCTGTTCAAGCTTCAGCAGGAAGGCCTTGTCGTCCACGAAACCCATCGCGGCGCCACCGTGGCGACCACCTCGCCGGACGACGTCGCCGAGATCTACAGCCTGCGCACCGCGCTGGAAAGGCTGGCGATCGAGCAGGCCTGCAAGAAGGCGACGGCTTCGGACCTTGCGCCGCTGGAAGCAATTCTCCTGCTTTTTCAATCCACTCCGCGCGAGAACATCACCCGGAAGAAGGTCGCTGAATTCGATATCGATTTCCATGATGCGCTGTTTCGGGCGGCCCATCACCGGCGCCTCTACCGCGCCTGGGAAGGGTTGCGTTCGCAGGTCATGGTCTTTCTGCTGTTGCGCGACGCGCTGCCCGACGACTACCTCGACAGCTGGCATCGCGACCATGCCAACCTCGTCGCGACCGTGCGCGCCGGCGATGTCGCCGCCGCGACCGCGGCGATCGAGGAGCACATCGGCGGCGCCCATGCACGCCTTCTGGTGATGCTCGCGAAGGATAGCGGCCACTCCACCACTGACTAGAACCGTCGCGGCTTGACAGGGTCGGCACCGCTCTCTACCGTTAAATTGTAAACAATAAACAGTTGCCGATGCAACCCATGTCATCGCGCCAGTCGGCGAAGACACCGGGAACCGTTGAGGGAGGAATATCGTGACCACCAAGCCGCGTTCGTGCAGTGCCTCGCCTGCCAATTCCATCTCACTGATGAAGCCGACCCGCCGGCAGTTGCTTGCCGGAGCGACCGCGATCGGCGGGGGCGTGCTTGCCTCGACCCTGACCGGCGGCCGAAGCTTCGCCGCCGGCCGCAAGACGCTGAAGGTGATGAGCTGGGAACAGTTCCAGCCGGGCGAAAAGGACGGCTGGAACGCCGTCTTCGACAAGTTCAACCAGTCCCAGTCGGAATACGAAGTGGAATGGACCGGCTGGCCGGCCGGGCAGTACATCTCCAACGTGGTGATTCAGGCGCAGGCAGGCGGTATCGACGCCGACGTGCTGATGGCGATGCCCGACCTTGCCGCTCAGGTGATCCGCAAGTTCAAGCTGGCCGAGCCGCTGGATCCGATCGTCTCCGACCTCGGCATCACGCCGAGCGGCGGCCACGACTTCCTCCGCGAGGACGGCAAGCTCTATGGGCTGTCGGCGATCGACGTGAATTTCGCGCTTGTCTACAACAAGGCGCTGTTCGCCGAAGCCGGTGTCGAGCCGGCCACCGACCAGGACGGCTGGGTCGACACCACCGCCAAGCTCACCAACCGCCCCGACCAGTTCGGCATCGCTCTGACCAACAACATCTCGGACGGCGGCGAGTGGTGGTTCCAGCTCCAGAATTTCTGCCTGCCCTATGACGGCAAATGGGCGGAGGGCAAGACGCCGCTCGCCAATTCGCCGGAGACGGTCAAGGGCCTGGAATTGTGGAAGCGGCTCTACGAGGCCGGCGTGCCGCAGGGCACCGCCCAGAGCGCGATCATGAAGCTGACCGCCGACGGCCGGGTCGCCCAGGCGTTTGGCGTCAACCCGACGGTGGTGGTGCTGCGCGCCACCAATCCGGAAATCTACCCGGACCTCCTGTCGGCGCCGCCGCCGTGGCCGAGTAAGCGTTCGCTCGATCGCATCCATCCGCTGATGGCGCTGAAGTCGAGCAAGCATGTCGATGGCGCGATGGAGTTCATCAAGTTCACCATGCAGCCGGACATCATGGCCGCGCTGATGGAGAAGAACCTCTACGTCATCCCGCCCTACGACCTCGCGGCCAAATCGGAGAGCTTCAAGAACTTCCTCGCCGACAAGCCTTGGGTCAGCGGCTTCCAGGAAGCCAAGCAGGTTTCGCCGATCGATGTGATGGGCGACTTCGCCTATGTCGACGATCAGTTCGGTCGCATCGTCATGCAGAACTTCCAGCGCGCCATGCAGCCGGGCGGCTCGGTCAAGGACGCGATGGACGCGGCCCAGAAGCAGCTTGAGGCGCTGTCCGCCAAGCTCTAGGCGGACGGACAAGAACCAAAGGGCTCGCGCCGATCTTCGGCGCGGGCCGATTGGTAGCCCGGGCAAGACCGCAGCCGCGGGGCCGGGCGATCGGGGAGGGGTAATGAGTTCTGCCGCGACGGTGGCGAGCGCCGCAGGCCCCGGACGCCGATTCCGGTGGAACGCTTCCGGGAGCAGCGCCTATTGGCTGATCCTGCCGCTCCTCGCGCTCGAGGCGGTCTTCCTCGTCTACGCCATCGTCACCGGGATGGCGGCCAGCGTCGAGGGACCGGCCGGCGGTTTCGATCTTTCGAATTTCAGCCAGATGCTGGTCGACCCGGATTTCTGGCGGATCATGGGCCGGACGCTTGTTTTTACGGTCCTGGTCGACATCATCATTCTCGTCGCCGGCCTCGGCGTCGCGCTGCTGATGAACTGGCAGTTCCGGGGGAGGGCGGCGGTGCGCGGCCTGCTGACGATTCCCTGGGCTATCCCGGAAGTGCCGGTGGCGATCACCTTCATCTTCATGATCGACCCGACCTTCGGCGTCTTCAATCTCCTCGCCCGGATGCTGCCTGGCGTCACCCAGAATCCGCAATGGACGCTGAACCCGACACTGGCGATGGCGATCGTCATCATCGTCACGGTCTGGAAGGGCTTTCCCTTCTACTCGCTGGTGCTGCTCTCCGCGCTGCAGGCGGTGCCGGAAGAACTCTATGAGGCGGCGAAGCTGGATGGCGCCAGTGCGGGCCGGCAGTTCCTCCATGTCACGCTGCCTGGCATCCGGCCGAGCATCGCGCTGCTCGCGGTCCTCGCCTTCATCTATTCGATGCAGCAATTCACGCTGATCTGGCTGATCACCGGCGGCGGGCCGGTCGACGCGACGATGACGCTGGCGCCGGCGATCTACATGCAGGCTTTCCGCTTCTATAATTTCAACTATGCAAGCGCGATGGCGGTGGTCGGCCTGATCTTCGCGGCGATGGCGACGGTGGCCTTCATCGCCGTCCAGCGCCGCCTGACGAGCGAAACGCCATGAGCGCGACCCTGCTTCCCGAGCAGCGGGCATCGGCGCGGTCGGCCGCCGACCGGGCGGCGGCGCTCGGCGCCGTCCTGCGCGCAGCGCTGATCCTGATCGTCTGTTTCGTCGTGCTCTTCCCGGTCTACTGGATGGTGCTGAACGCGATCCAGCCGGGCGAATTCTCGTTGACCTGGCCACCGGCGCTGATCCCCCGCGGCCTCGAATGGTCGAATTTCGCGCGCCTCTTCGAGGACAAGCCGATCGTCGAGTGGCTGCTGATGTCGACCTATGTCGCGGCGATCGTCGTCGTCGTCACGCTGATCGTCGTGGTGCCGGCCGCCTATGCGCTGTCGCGGCTGCGCTGGCGCGGCCGCAACCTGCTCGGCCTCTTCCTGCTGTTCACCCAGATCATGCCCGGCGCGATGATCGTCGCGCCGGAACTGACGCTGTTCCGCGCCTTCGGCTGGACCGACAACCTGACCATGCTGGCGCTGCTGCACGCCGCTTTCGTCGTTCCGCTCTGCACCTGGATCCTCAAGGCGTCCTTCGATGCGGTGCCCGGCGAGATCGTCGAGGCGGCGCTGGTCGATGGCTGCAATCACTGGCAGACGCTGTTCAGCGTCGTCCTGCCGCTGACCCGGCCGGGGCTGGTCGCGGTCAGCGTCGTCGCCTTCTTCTTCTCCTGGAACGAGTACCTTTTTTCCTCGGCGCTGATCACCCGGAGCGGCCTCTATACCGGCTCGCTCGGCCTTGCGACGCTGATCACCCAGCTCGATACGCCGCTGTTCGTGCTGATGGCGGCCGGTGTTACCTTCTCGGTCCTGCCGATCCTCTTCTATCTCGCCATCCAGCGGCACATCCTGCGCGGACTGACCGCCGGGGCGGTCAAGGGCTAGGCTCAAGTTGGGAAACACATGAGCAAGGACAGCGACACCGCGATCCTTTCCCGGTTCGGCAGGGAAATCGGATATGGGCTCATTCCCCTCTCCCCTTGTGGGAGAGGGCTTTCGGCCTTTGCGTCGCAGGGCGCGAAGCGGCCGAGACGCTTAGGCCGGAAGGGTGAGGGGTACCCCGTCGGGCGATTGCCGCGGCGTTCACGAAGCCGGCTGCACCGGCAAGCCCGCAATCCTGAGACCTCGCGGGTGCAGCCCGCTACGATGAGGAGAGAGCGAGACGCCCGGCGGGGTACCCCTCACCCCCGTTTCGCTAAGCTCGCTCGTCGCTCGCCAAGAGAAACGGCCCTCTCCCACAAGGGGCGAGGGGGCGCCGTCTCCATCTGCGCCATCCCTCGCGAGAATCGGGAGGCATTGCGAGCGCCTTGTTCGACTGCATACGAAGCGTGATTTCCGATTCCCCGTACCAAGGAACCGTCCATGAAGATCAACAAGGTCGAGACCATCTGGTTCGAGGCGTTGCCGCAGAAGGAGTGGGCGAAACAGAACGCCTCCGCGCGGCAGGCGTTGCCCAACAACCTGTGGGTCCGCATCCACACCGATACCGGCCTCTCCGGCCTCGGCGAGACCTATTACCTGCCGCGCGCCGTCGCCGCGATCGTCCATGACGTCTTCGCACCGCTGCTGGTCGGCCGCGACCCGCGCGACATCGAGAATCACTGGAGCAACATGTTCGCGCTGGTGAACTTCTGCGGCGCGATGGGGGCGGAGATGCGGGCGATCTCGGCGGTCGATGTCGCGCTCTGGGACCTGCTCGGCCAGATCGCCGGACTGCCGATCCACACGATGCTCGGCGGCCGCAGCCGCGACCGGATTCCGATCTACAACACCTGCGTCGGCTATGGGAAATACCCCGATCTCGACGCCTGGCTGAACGGCCGCGCCGCCGAACTCGCCGCCGACCTGCTCGACAGCGGCATCACGGCGATGAAGATCTGGCCTTTCGACCAGTTCGGGCCGACGCTGGCCGGGCCGGGGAGGGAACGCGAACAGGTGATGGTCTGGGGGGCGGTGACGGCGGCCGGCACGCTCGGCCACCACATCTCCAACGACGACCTCAAGCGCGGCGTCGCAATCGTCGAGGATATCCGCAAGGCGGTCGGCGACAGGATGGCGATCGCCATCGAGGGCCATGCCCGCTGGGACCTGCCCTCGGCGACGCGGATCGCGCGGGCGCTGGAGCCGTATGACATCCTGTGGCTCGAGGAGATCATGCCGCCGGACAATGTCGACGCCTATGTGCGGCTGAAGGCCGACACGTCGATCCCGATCTGCCAGAGCGAGCGGGTCTTCACCCGCTTCGGCTTCCGGCCGTGGATCGAGAAGAACGCCGCCGACATCATCATGCCCGACCTGTCCTGGGGTGGCGGGCTGACCGAGGGCCGCAAGATCGCGGCGATGGCCGACACCGCCTACCTGCCGCTGACCTGCCACGACACCATCGGTCCGGTGGCGCTGTGGGCGGCGACCCACCTGATGCTGCACGCGCCGAATGCGCTGATCATGGAAACCGTGCGCGGCTATATCGACGGCTGGTACGACGACGTCGTCACCGACCGCATCCCGGTCGCCGGCGGCCACCTGACGCTTCCCGATCGGCCGGGGCTCGGCACGCGGCTCCGCGACGGCTTCACCGAGCGGCCCAATGCCCGGGTCGAGATCACCACCGAAGACAACCTGAAGGCCTGGTAGCCATGCGCCCGTTCAAGATCGGTTACACCGGAGACTATCTCGACGAGACCGGCGCCATCGGCGTCGGCGATATCGCCCTCGACCTCTACGAGGGGAGCCCGTTCATCAGCTACGATTTCCTGCGCGACCAGAGCCCGACGCCCGGCGATGCAGGCTACTGGGACCGGCTCTACTCGCTGGAGATCGAGCCGCATCACGTCGCCGGGGCCAATGCCATCGTCATCTTCCGGCCGTGGGTCAAGGCCAGCGCCTTCGCCGAGGGCGCCGACGATCTCGTGGTGATCGGCCGGGCCGGCGTCGGTGTCGACAAGATCGACCTCGACGCCTGTACGGCGGCCGACGTGGCGGTGTTCAACGCCCCCGACGCGCTCACCCATTCGACCGCGTCCTCGGCCTTCGTCCTCATCCTCGCGCTCGCCAAGCGCTTGACGGAGCAGGAGAAGCTGGCGCGGACCGGCCGCTGGGACCTGCAACCGGTGACGATGGGCGCTGACCTGCCGGGCAAGACCCTCGGCATCGTCGGCCTAGGCGCCACGGGCCGCGAACTGGCGCGGCTGATGCAGCCCTGGGGGATGCGGATCATCGCCTATTCGCCGCGCGCCGACCCCGCCGCCGCCGAGGCGCTCGGCGTGACGCTGGTGCCGACGCTCGAGGCGGTGTTCGCCGGGTCGGATTTCGTCAGCCTGCACAACCGGCTGGAGCCGGCGACGCGCAACCTGATCGGCGAAAAACATCTGCGGCTGATGAAGCCGGAAGCCTATTTCGTCAATGTCGCGCGCGGCGAGATCGTCGACCAGGTGGCGCTCGCCCGGGCGCTTCGCGAACGCTGGTTCGCCGGCGCCGGGCTCGACGTCTTCGAGCATGAACCGCTGCCGCTCGACGATCCGCTGCTCGAGCTCGACAACGTCATCGTGACGCCGCACTGGCTGCCGGCGACCCGCGACGCCGCGCGGCTGATCACCACGACGGTGTCGAAGGGGATGCTCAGGGCGTCGCGCGGACTGGTTCCCGAAAATGTCGTCAATCCAGCGGTGCTCGACCGGCCGGGCTTCCAGGCCAAGCTGGCCCGCTACCGCGAAAACGAGGCATAGACCATGTTCCGCCCCAACCGCCTGAAGGCCCGGATTCGCGCCGGCGAGCGATCCTTCGGAACGTGGCTGCAAAGCGCGACCCCGACCTTCGCGGAACTTGCCGCGACCGCCGGCTTCGACTTCTTCATCGTCGACCAGGAGCACGGTCCCGGCGATCTCGGCGATGCGATCGACCAGATGCGGGCGGCCTCCGGCGGCGAGGCGACGATGGTGGTCAGGGTGCCGTCGTCGGAGCCGGTCTACCTCAAGCGGCTGGTCGATGCTGGCGTCGAGGGGCTGCTGGTGCCGATGGTCGAGACGGCGGAGGAAGCGCGGGCGATCGTCGCCGCCTGCCGGTTTCCGCCGCGCGGCAGCCGCGGCAACGCCTGGGACATCACCCGCTCGTCGAGCTACGGCTTCCAGGCGGACTATTACGACCGCGCCGACGACAACCTGCTGATCATCGTCCAGATCGAGACCGCCAGGGCGGTGGAGAATGCGCGGGAAATCGCCGGGGTCGACGGCGTCGATGTTGTCTTCATCGGGCCGACCGACCTGTCGGGGAGCATTGGCCTGCCGGGCCAGACCGGAGCGCCGGAAGTCACCGCGCTGATCGAACAGGCAATGAAGGCGGCAGTCGACGCCGGCAAGCCGCTGGCCAGCGTGCCGCGCATCGGGCGGAGCTGGCAGCAGGTCTTCGATGACGGCTTCCTGATGGTCGCGACCGGCAGCGAGATCTACTACTACCGCCAGGCGACAACCGCGCTGATGGGCGAGTGGCGAGCCTATCGCGGCGATCAGGGCCTCTCGGCCGAAGGTCCGAAGGGCTCGTATTCCGGCTGAGCCTTCGCGCCGAAAGGCGATCGGTCAGAGCATGTAGCCGGCGGTCCAGCCGCCGTCGACCATCAAGAGGTGGCCGGTCATGTAGGAATTGTCGGGGGCGGCGAGGAAGAGGATGCCCTCGGCGATCTCCTCGACGGTCGCCGGACGGCCGAGCGGGATATGCTTCATGAAGGCGGCGGTCTGGGCCCGGAACGAGCCATCCTCGCCATAGAAGAGCTGGCGGGTGCCCTCGGTCATCACCGAACCCGGCGCGATCGAGTTGACGATGATGCCCTTTGGCCCGAGTTCGAGCGCCATCGAGCGGGTGAGGTGGATGACGCCGGCCTTGGCGGCGACGAAGGCGCTCTGCAGGCGCATGGCGGTAACGCCGACCACGGAGGCGACGTTGACGATCCGCCCGCCGCCGGCCGCGATCATCGGCTTCGCGGCTGCCTTGCTCATCAGGTAGAGGCCGTCGAGGTCGATGCCGACGATCCGCCGCCATTCCTCCGCCGGAAAGGCGTCGATGTCGACGCGGTCCTTGAAGGTGTTGACGCCGGCATTGTTGATCAGGATGTCGAGGCGGCCGAAGCTCTCGACCGTCTTGGAGACCGCGGCTTCGACCGCGTCGGAGTCGCGAATGTCGACGGTGATCGCGATTGCCTTCGGCAACTGGCCGGCGACCTCGATGGCGCCGTCGCCGTTGATGTCGGCGACGACGATCGCCGCGCCGCAGGCGGCCATGCGCTCGGCGGTGGCGCGGCCGATGCCGCCGGCGGCGCCGGTGACGAAGGCAACGCGGCCGGTGAGGTCAACGTCCATGCGGTGTCTCCGAAGGCAAGGCGTCCATGATCAGAAATCCCGCGCGTAGCCGATCGACCAGCCGCCATCGACGGTCATGACATGGCCGGTGGTGTAGGTGTTCGCCGGATCGGCGAGGAACAGCGCGGCGTTGGCAATCTCGGCGGGGGTGGCGGCGCGCTTGAGCGGCGAATGGGAGACGAGGCGCTCGTCGGCATCGTCGACGGCACCGACGGCCAGCGCGTTGACCACGACATCGGGCGCAAGCTCCATCGCCAGGGCGCGGGTCAGCGATGCAAGCCCGGCCTGCGCGGCCGAGAAGGCGGCGTCACCGCGCAACGGTACGACACCGGCGGCCGAGATGACATGGACGATCCGCGCGACCTGCGGCGCGAAGGCGCGGGCGGCGAATGCGAAACGGTCAAGCTCCGACGGAGCGGAGCCGTCCGGTGCGCGGTCGGTGGAGTTGAGGCCGGCGCTGACATGGATGAGGAGGAAGGGCGAGTCAGCGACGGCGGGCGCCGATCGGGTTGCCGCGGCCTGCGACGAGAGGTCGAGGCCGCCTGCCGTCGCCTCGACGACCGTGGCGCCACTTGCCGTCAGCGCGGCGGCGATCGCCTGGCCGACCTTGCCCTGTCCGTTGACGATCAGCGCCGTCTTGCCCTCAGCCGAGATCTTCATCCGGCGGCAGTCTCCCTGTTGTCGCTGACGTCCGCCGTGTCGGTGACCCGTGGCGGGGCGACGCCGTATTTCTTCGCCGCGACCGCCAGCGCTTTCCACGTCACCCGGTCGATCGGCACACCGCGCTCCCGTCGGCGGATAGCTTCCTCATGCTCGGGATCGCCGGGCGCCATGATGCGCTGTCCCGGATGGGCCGGGGCGTTGCGCAGGTCGTCGAGGAAGGCGGCGATGCGGGCGTCGAAGAGGGACAGCGCCTGGAACGTCGCCGGGTTGAGGACAAGGAAGAAATGGCCGATCGGAATCGGCTTGCTGTAGTCGGGGCCGTTGAACGGAGCGAAAGTGGCGCCGTGGCCCATGCCGGTGAAGGCCGAGCAGAGGATGTCGACCATCGCCGCCAGCCCCGCGCCCTTGTAGCCGAAGGTGCCGCCGCCGAGCGATTTCAGCGCGACGGTGGCGTGGGGGTCGGTGGTGAAGTCGCCCCCCGCGTCGACCGCGATTTCCGGCGGGAGGGCAGTGCCCGTCGCGCGGCGGAGCAGCACGCGATTGAAGGGAATGCTGCTGGTCGCCATGTCGAGGAGCACCGGTTCCCCGTTCGGAGCCGGTACGGCGAAGCTGATCGGGTTGGTGCCGAAGAAGGCCTTGGTACCGCCATGGGGAACGACTGCCGGGTCGGCATGGGTCATGCCGAGCGCGGCGAAGCCGTTGCGGGCCGCCGCCAGGGTATAGACGCCGGTGGCGCCGTGATGGGTCGAGCGCCCGACGGTGACGGCGGCGATGCCGGAGGTGGCGGCCATGGCGCACCCTTCCTCGATCGCCCGGAAGCTGGCGCGATGGCCGAAACCATCGTCGGAATCGACATGGCCGACGGCGGCGGCCTTTTGTGTGAAGGTGAGGTTCGGGCGGGTGTTGACGCGGCCGCCCTCGACCATTTCCAGATACCACGGCACCAGCCGGACGCCGTGGGTATCGACGCCGCGCGATGAGGCATCGACCACGGCGCGCGCCGTCGCCTCGGCGCTTGGCGCATCCGCTCCGGCAGCCGCGATCAGGTCGCGAACGTAGCGTGTGAGGTCCTCGGCGGTGCCGAGCTTGCCCTCGATGTCTTCAATAGCCATTCCAACTCCCCGAAACCCGTTTCGGCATCGATCATGCGATCAGCCGGAGCGGGATCTCCATGGCGGCCTTGAAGGCGAGGAGGAAATCAGCTGCCTCGGAATCGCCGATGCGGCGGGGATCGTAGCTTAAAAGACACTCGGCGCGATCCGAATCCGCACTGGCGGCGATGACCAGCCGCGCGGCCGCGCCTTCGGGCATCGGCATGGCGACCGGACGGATGCCCGCGCGGTCGATCCAGGTCACGACGAGATCGCCGCCATCGGCCACTTCGTCGGCGCTGTCCGATTCCTGCCGCAGCGTCGCGATGGCGCCGAGGGTCAGCCGGTCGAGTCCGGCAAGCCGACGGGAGTCGAGGACGATCACCGTTGCCAGATCCGGCGCTGAGCGCAGAGCAGCGGCGGTCGCCTTCAGGCAGACATCGACCAGTTCGATCGCCGGGACGACGTCATCGAACTGGGGGAGGAGGTCCCGGATCGCGGCGAGCGAGACCGATGCGGCCAGCGCCGCCGGCATCGGGGCGTGGACGGTCGCAGCGGCGGCGGTCGCGACCGCCGGGACGAAGTCGGTGACATCCTTGCCCGTCACCCGTCCGTTCGGACCCGTGCCGGCGAGGGCGGAGAGCGGAATGCCGCGTTCGCGGGCAAGGCGGCGGGCATAGGGGGTGGAGCGGACGCGGGGCCCCGGCTGGTCGGTCGGCGCGCGCTTCGGCGTCACGGCAACAGTCTCCCGATCATTCTTGCGGTTTCCCTATCAACCGGGGCTGACGACGCCGATCCGGCCGCCCATCGGCACGACGGTTCCCGTCTGCTGCTCGATGGTCAGGCGGCCGGCGGCCGGGGCTTCGATCTCGACGACCGACTTGTCGGTCTCGATCTCGGCAACGAGTTCGCCGGGCTCGACGGTATCGCCGTCACCCTTGGCCCAGCGGACGATCTTGCCTTCGCTGATCGTCAGGTCGCCGAAGGGCATGGTGATCGGCTCGCCGGCAACGGACTGCGCCGCGCCATTGCTGGCAGGCGCTTCCGCCGGGGGCGGCGCGGGGGGAGGCGGGGCGGCAGCCTGGACGGCCGGGGCCGGAGCCGCCTGCGCGACGGGAGCCCCGTCGACGGCGGCGTAGCGCCAGTGGCTGGGGACTGGCGCGTTGCCGTCGATCAGGCCGCGCGCGGCGGCAAGGATCTTGTCGGTGTCGACGAGCATGGCCCGCTCGAGCGACGGGGCCAGGGGATGGGACATCGCGTCGGTATGGAGGCGGGCGACCGGCGCGTCGAGGTCGTCATAGGCGATCTCGTTCATCGCCTGGGCAAGCTCGGCGCCGACGCCGCACATCGCCCAGGCTTCGTCGACGACCAGCAGCCGGTGGGTCCGGCCGACGCTGGCGGCGACCGTCGCCACGTCGAGCGGCATGATCGTCCTGAGGTCGATGACTTCCACCTCGATCCCCTGCGCCGCCAGCGTCGTGGCCGCCTGCAGGGCGGGGCCGACAAGCTGGCCGGCGGTGGCGATGGTGAGATCGCGGCCGGGACGGGCGATACGGGCGACGCCGAAGGGGACAAGATGCTCGCCGACCGGCACCTCGCCCTTGGTGGCGAAGAGCGCCTTGGGCTCGAGCATCATCACCGGGTCGCCAGCGCGCAGCGCCGTCTTCATCAGGCCCTTGGCGTCGGCCGGGTTCGACGGCACGCAGACGATGAGGCCGGGGACATGCGCCCACATCGGATAATAGGCGCCGCTGTGATGCGGACCGGCGCTGCGAACCGCGCCCATGCCGACGCGAACCACCATCGGCGCGTTCATCTGGCCGTTGCTCATGTAGCGGAGCTTGGCGCCCTGCAGGACGATCTGGCCGGCGGCCTCGAACATGAAATCGGCGAACATCAGGTCGGCAACGGTGCGCGAGCCGGTGGCCGAAGCGCCGAGCGCCGCCCCGGTGAAGCCCTGCTCGGAGATCGGCGTATCGACCATCCGGGCGGGGCCGAACTCCTGATAGAGATTCTTGGTATGGGCGAAGGTGCCGCCGCGCTCGCCGGTGCCTTCGCCGAAATAGAGGATGTTGGGATCGCGCCGCATTTCCTCGGCAAGGCCGTCGCGGACCGCGTCGAGCCAGCTCTGCTCGACCGTCGCGCCGCCCGACGCGGGACGCAGGGCGTCGGCGGGGTTGAGCGGCTCGGCATAGACATGCTGGCCGACCGTCGCCGGATCGGGATCGGTGGCGTTGCGCGCGAATTCAAGCGCTTCCTGCGCCACCGCCTCGATGCGCGTATCGATCGGATCGAGATCGGTCTCGGCGTCGATGCCGAACTCGTCGACGAGGCGGCGGCGGAAGAGGGTGATCGGGTCGCGCTGCAGCCAGAGGTCGACTTCCGCCTGGGTGCGGTAGGTGCCGACCACCGGGTCGCCCTCGTGATGGCCGACGGTGCGGTAGGTCTTGGCCTCGATCAGCGTCGGCCCGTCGCCGCGACGGGCGCGGGCCACGGCTTCGCGGGTGACGGTCAGGACCTCCAGCACGTCATTGCCGTCGACGGCGATGCCGGGAATGCCGTAGGCGGCGGCCTTGGTGGCGATCTCCGGATTGAGCGTCGCCGACGCGAGCGGCGTCGCGGTGGCGTAGAGGTTGTTCTCGCAGACCAGCACGACGGGCGCCTTCTGGACGCCGGCGAAATTCGTCGCCTCGTGGAAGCCGCCATGGTTGATCGCGCCGTCGCCGAAGAAGGCGACGCCGATGTCGTCGCGGCCTTGCGTGCGGGCGCTGATGCCGGCGCCGACCGCATGGCCGATGCCGGCGGCGACGATGCCGTTGGTGCCGAACAGGCCGACCGAGCGGTCATAGAGATGCATGGTGCCGCCGCGCCCGCCGCAGCAGCCCTCGGCCTTGCCGTAAAGCTCGGCCATCAGGATCTTCGGGTCCATGCCCTTGGCCAGCGCGTGGCCGTGGCCGCGATGGGTCGAGGTGATCCAGTCGCTGTCGCGCAGGTTGGCGCAGACGCCGACCGCGGTCGCTTCCTCGCCGATATAGAGATGGAAGAAGCCGGGGGTCTCGCCCTTGCGGCAGGCACCCTGCGCCAGCGTCTCGAAGCGCCGCAGCAGCACCATTTTCTCATAGAGTGCGAGCAGCTCGTCGCGGTCGAAATCCGCCTTCGGCGCGCGGGACTTGCGGCGACCGGCCCTGGCCTGATCTGGCATGCGTTTCCTCAATGTCCTCGGCGTCCGGGCGACGCACTTATCGTTTTCAGAGACATATAATATTATAATGTTATCGCAGCCTGCGTCCGCTGCCAAGGGGGAACGGATGGGCCTCCTTGCCTGCGGGCCGTCTTGCGGATCGCGTCGCATCCGCCGTATGCGAGGGAGCCAGTGAAGCGGCGTATTCGTGGCAAGAGCGGTGCGTCGGCGAATGTACAAGAGAGACACATGTCCAGGATTGCAGTCGCCTCCCTCTGGGAGGAGAGCAACAGCTTTTCCCCACTCAAGACCACGGTCGAGACCTTCGCCAGCTACTATCTGCTGCGCGGCGAAGCCATCCTAACCGGGTATGGCGAGGCGCGAACCGAGGTTCCGGGCTTTCTCGACGTGCTGGCCGATGCCGGGGTGGAGCCGGTGCCGCTCCTCGCCGCCTATGCCGCGGCCGGCGGGACGGTGACGCGGGATGCTTTCGAGACGCTGGTCGGCGAGATCGAGGACAGGCTGCGCGCCGCGGGCCCCGTCGACGGGTTGCTGCTTGCCCTGCACGGCGCCCTTGTCGTCGAGGGCCAGCCGGATGGCGACGGCGAGATGATCGAGCGGATGCGGCGGATCCTGCCCGACGGGACACCGATCGGCGTCAGCCTCGACCTGCATGGTCACCTGACGCCGCTGATGCTCCAGCCGGATACCTTCCTCATCGGCTATCGCAACTATCCCCATACCGACATCTACGAGACCGGCGTCCGCACCGCGCGGCTGATGATGAAGGTCGTCGGCGGGCGGCCGATGCCGGCCATGGGGCTGGCCAAACGTCCGCTGCTGGTCAGCCCGACCTGCGCGCGGACCACCGACGGCCCGCTGCTGCCGGTTGTCGCGGCGGCGCGACGGATGGAGGAGACGGGCGCGGTCATCCACGCGGCGCTGTTTCCGGTCCAGCCCTGGATCGACGTGCCCGACCTCGGCTTCGGCGTTCTGGTCTGCGCCGAGACAAGTTCCGCTGCCGAGGACGCGGCGGAACGGCTCGCCGGGATGGCGTGGGAACGGCGCGGCGACTTCTTCCCGGAGCTGACGGAACTGGACGATGCAATCCGGATCGGGCTCGACTCGGAAGGCATGACGCTGGTCAGCGATGCCGGCGACGCGCCGACCGGCGGGTCCGCCGCCGACAGCGCCGCGGTGCTGAAGGCGCTGCTTGCCAACAAGGCCGACGAGGCGCCACGGCTCAGCTACCTGACCCTGTGCGATCCGGCGGGCGCGCAGGCGGCCATTGCGGCCGGCGAGGGAGCGTCGATCACGGTGCCGGTCGGACACGCCTTCTCGGTCAGTGACGGGTCGCCGGTCGCGATCACCGGCACGGTGGTGTCGGTGTCGGACGGGCGATACATCGTCGGCGATGGCGGGATGCACGGGCTGGAGATGTCGATGGGACCGACTGTCGTCCTTGCCATCGGATCGATCCGCCTGCTGATCCGGACGCAGCCGTCGATGGAATGGGACAAGGCGCTGTACACCTCGCAAGGGCTGGCGCTCGAGGATGCCGCGCTCGTCTTCGTCAAGTCGCCGTCGCATTTCCGCGCCAGCTTCGGACCGGCGGCCAGCCGCATCCTGGTGGCGAATACGCCGGGACCGACCGCGCCGGACATGCGCCGGATTCCTTTCACCAGGGTAACGCGGCCGCTCTATCCGCTCGATCAGATATAGGCAGCACGCAGGCGGGAAGGGCCGGAAAATGGCGGCGACAGGCTATGACCATATCGTGATCGGCGGCGGCTCGGCCGGCTGCGCCGCCGCCTCGCGCCTGGTGGCGGAATTCGGCGCCCGCGTCCTGCTGCTCGAAGCCGGTGGTCCCTACAAGGACTGGATGCTCAGGATGCCGGCCGGGTTCAGCCGGATCCTTGGTGGGACTCGCTACCTGACGCAACACCAGACCGTGCCGCAGGAGCAGCTTGGCGGCCGCGTGCAGGCGATCCCGCAGGGCCGGGTGCTTGGCGGTGGCAGCAGCGTCAACGCGATGGCCTATATGCGCGGCCGCGCCGCCGACTACGACGCCTGGGGGACGATCGCGCGATCGGACCTCTGGTCGTGGCAGAAGATCCTGCCGCACTTCACGCGGGTCGAGGCCAACCAGCGGTTCAACAACGCCTTCCACGGTGTCGACGGGACGCTGCGGGTCTCGGATCCGGGGTTCGTCTGCGAGATGAGCCACGTCTATGTGAAGGCCGTCCAGGCGATGGGGCTCGGCTACACGTTGGACTTCAACCGGGGCCAGCCGGATGGCGTCGGCACCATCCAGATCACGGCCGGCGGCGGGCGTCGATGCAGCGCGGTCGACGCCTTCCTGACGCCGCTGGCCGGCGACGACCGGCTGGCGGTGGAGACCGGAGCGCAGGTCCAGCGGATCCTGATCGAGAACGGCCGGGCCATCGGTGTCGCGTATGTCGCGAACGGCCAGGCCCGCGTGGCGCGCGCCGATGGCGAGGTGCTCCTCGCCGCCGGTGCATTCGTGTCACCGCAACTGCTCATGCTCTCCGGGATAGGCCCGGCCGACGATCTGCGCGCCCTCGACATTCCCGTCCTCGCCAATCTTCCGGGCGTCGGGAGCAACCTGCAGGACCATTGCGGGTCGCCGGTCATGGCGACGACGCGGAGTCGTCTCGGATATTACCAGCAGGACCGCGGCCTTCGGATGCTCGCCAACGGTATCGAATACCTGCTGACCGGCCGGGGGCGGGTCACGACGAACGGCGTCGAGGCCTGTTCGTTCCACGTGCCGGAGGACGGTACGGGCGACCCGATCGTCCAGATCTGGTGCGTTCCGAAAACCAGCTATGTCGATGCGGATGTGCGCAGCGTGCCCGATGTCGACGGGATCACGCTACATGCGGTGTTGATGCGGCCGCGTTCGACCGGATGGGTCCGGCTCCGGTCGTCCGATCCCGGCGACCTGCCGCTGGTCAATCCGAACTATCTCGCCGATCCGGCCGATATCGCCCATCTGCGGCAAGGGTTGCGCGTGGCGCGGGAGATCCTGCGAGCGCGCCCGCTCGCCGATATCGTCGAGGGCGAGTTCTTTCCCGGTGCGGGGGCTACCGACGACGCGACGCTCGACGCCCATATGCGCCGGACCGTGAAGACGGATTACCATCCGGTCGGCACGTGCCGGATGGGGCATGACGACGATCCGGACGCGGTGGTCGACGCCCGGCTCCGGGTTCGGGGGATCGATGGCCTGAGGGTGGTCGATGCCTCGGTGATGCCGAAGCTCGTCACCGCCAACACCAACGCGCCGACGATGGCCGTCGCCGACCGCGCCGTCTCGCTCATGCAGGCAGCGGAGTGACCGGCGTCAGCCGACGCGACTGTCGCGAATCCCTTGCGCGATCTTCTCGGCGACCATGATTACCGGCACGTTCGTGTTGGCGCAGGGGATGGTCGGCATCACCGAGGCGTCGCAGACGCGCAGGCCGTCGACCCCGCGGACGCGGCCGTTATGGTCGGTGACGGCCATCCGGTCGCCTGAGACGCCCATGCGGCAGGTTCCGGACGGGTGCCAGACGCCGCCCACCTTCTCCTTGAGATAGGCTTCGAGCGCCTCGCGGTTGGCGGCCAGGCGATGCGGGGACGGTGCGCCTTCCATCATCCTCGGCAGCGCCCATTTGCGGACGGCGGACCCGGTATCGAGGGCGCGGCTCAGGAGGTCGGTGATGATTGCATTGCGCTGCGTCGGATAGGTGTAGCCGCGCGCCCGCTCGGACATCTCGACGGGAAAGATCTCCTCGATGGTGTCGGCGACCACCGGGTCGGCGAACAGCTCCATGGCGTATTCGAAGGCGTCAGCCAGTCGCTGGAGGTCACGCGGGTCGGAAAGCATGCGGAAGTCGATCCGCGGCGGACCGTCCGGTGCGTCCGGATCGAGCATGAGCTGGCCGCGGGAATGGGACTTGTTGATCCAGAAGAAGAGCGGGGCGAATTGCCGCCCGATCTGGTGCCACGAGGCCCGCGTCATGACGTTCATGTGGATGTCGCCGGTCGGGCAACCTTCGACCTCGGACGAGTAACGGATGGCGATGGGGATGTGATAATAGGCGTCGCGCGGCTGGCGGGCATGTGGCTTGAGGAAGGCCATGACGCCGGCCGAGGGATGCTCCATCAGGTTTTGCCCGACGCCCGGCAGGTCCTGCCGAACCTCGATTCCGCAATCGGCCAGATGGGGCGCGGGCCCGATGCCGCTGCGCATCAGGAGGGCGGGGGAGGCGAGCGCGCCCGAACTGACGATGACGTCCCCGCCGCGCAACTCGGACACGACACCGTCTTCGCCACGCACGGTGACGCCGACGGCGCGGCTGCCTTCCAGGATGATGCGCTCCACCGTCAGACCGGTGCGCACCTCCAGATTGGGGCGCCGCCGGACGTCGGCCGACAGGTAGGCAAGGGATGTCGGGACGCGTTCGCGCTTCTCGTCGACATTCAGCGCCATCTCGAAGACGCCGTCTTCCCATTTGCCGTTCTGGTCGGCGCGGAACGGAATGCCGCGCAGCACGAAACTCGTCATCATCGCGTGGGTGAAGGGTGTCCAGATCGCCGGCCCGAGGCGACGGATCGGCAGCGGGCCGTCCTTGCCGTGGTAGGCGTTGTCGAAGTCGAGGTCCCGCTCCAGCTTCTTGAAGAACGGCAGCACCTCGTCCCACGACCAGCCCTCCAGCCCCATGTCGCGCCATTCGTCATAGTCCGCCGGTGAGCCGCGGTTGGCGCCGATGCCGTTGATGCTCGATCCGCCGCCGAGAATACGGGCCTGTTCGTAGAAGCCGGCGTCACGCGAAGGGGCATTGGCGCCGCGCGATGTCAGCGTTGCCGAGAGCCCGGGCCAGAGATATTCGCGGTTGAGATAGGCGCGGCCCGGGAAGCCGCTGCGCAGGTCCCGCGGCATGGTCTCCTCGGTGAGGTCGCGGCCGGCCTCGATAAGGAGAACCCTGGTGCCGCTGTCCTCGCTGAGGCGGGAGGCAAGCACGCAGCCGGCGGAACCGCCGCCGACGATGATGAAGTCGGTCACAACGGGTTCGCTCATCGAGAGTCTCTGTGGTTCAAAGGGGACGTGCCTCGGGAATGGCGTAGCTGTCCATCCACGGCCGGTGGCGTTCGAACGCGGCCGAGGCGGCGAAGACATCGTTGTCGGCGTAGCGCCGGCCGATGATCTGGAGGCCGACCGGCAGCTTGTCCTTCGACGACAGCCCGGCCGGGGCGGAAGCGGCGGGATGGCCGCTGAAATTGACCGGATAGGTCATGCACCAGCCGATCAGCCGGTTGACCGCCTCGCCATTGATGGTCGCCGGGCCGCGGGTGTTGCCATCATCGGCATTCTTCACCTGCATGGCGGCCAGCGTCGGCGTCACCACGATCCGGTATTTTGCGAGCATCGCCTGCATCGCCAGGAAGATCCGGGTCTGGATGATCTGGTCGTTGTGCTTGTCGAGCGGGGTCAGCGTCCGGGCGATCCGGTCCCACTCGTGGACCTCGGGCGGAACGTCGTCGGGATGGTCCTTGAGGATGTCGTAGCCCATCGCCTTGTAGGCCTCGAAGGCGCCCATGGCGTTGAGGCCGGAAAACCGGCACCAGACATCGCTGAGTTCGGACTGGCTGTAGCCGAAACCGGGATCGACTTCCTCGACGATCGCCCCGGCGTCTTCAAAGGCTTTCACCGCCGCGTCGACGACCTCGATGACCGCCGGATCGACCGGAAAGATGCCGAAGTCGCGGCTGTAGCCGATCTTCCAGCCCCGGATGTCGGTGTTCAGCGCGCCGGTGAAGTCCACCGACTCATCCAGGGAAAAGGGGTCCCGATGGTCGTAGCCGGCAATCGCCGTGGTCGCCAGCGCCGCATCCTCGACACGCCGTGCGATGATGCCTTCGGTAACGAAGGGCGATGTGCCGGAAAAGGCATTGGTCCGGGACATCGATGCGACGCGGCCATAGGAGGATTTGTAGCCAAAGGCGCCGCACCATGCCGCCGGGATGCGGATCGATCCGCCGCCGTCCGTTCCCTCAGCGAAGGGCAGCATGCCGTCGCCGACCATCGCGCCGCTGCCGCCGGATGAACCGCCGGAATTGTAGCCAACCTTGAATGGCGTCGAGGTCGGGCCGAAGAGGGTGTTGTCGCAGGTGCCGCGAAAGCCCAACTGGGGGCTGTTGGTCTTGCCGACGATGATGGCGCCGGCCGCCTCCATCCGCTCCGCGAAGGTGCAACAGGAATCGGCGATCGCATTCGCGAGGCAGCGGATGCCGCCGAAGGTGCTCGGCCATCCGGGCTTGAAGTCGACGCAGTCCTTCATCGCAGTGGGGACGCCGTGCAGCGGCCCAAGCGCCTTGCCGGCCATCACGTCTCTCTCGGCGATCTTCGCCTTGTCGCGTGCTTCGTCGAAGGCGCTGTAGACCAGGGCGTTGAGGGTCGGGTTGCGGGCCTCGATCCGGGCGATCACCGCGTCCATCAACTCGACGGGGGACAGCGCGCGCTCGCGAACGAGCCGGGCCATCTCGACGGCGCTCAGATGGGGAACGTCACCTGCGGGCATCGTTCACTCCTTGCGGACAGGGTCCGGATTGGGCCGTCGGGTTTGAACGCGGCCACCCGATCCCGGCACTCTTCGTCATTATCAATGAGCGTTTATGTTGCAACCGTTCGGCGGGCATGGCGTCAAGGGCAAGTGATGGCAGGCTGGCCTGGAGCGGATCGACGCGTGGTCCTCGATATCGCGGACCTGTTCAAACATGTTTGAAAAAGATTGTTTGGGTCACTGACCATGTTACACAACGTCTGTACCGCGATCACCAAAACCGTGAAATCTGCATGGCCTGCGTCCTGGGACTCGACATCGGCACGACGTCCACCATCGGCATCCTCATCCGGTTGCCGGGTGAGGTGATGGGGATCGTCTCCCGGCCGATGACGTTGTCGGCGCCGCATGCGGGATGGGCAGAGGAAGATCCCCGCCAGTGGTGGACGAATGTCTGCGCCATCCTCGCTGAATTCCGCGACCGGGGCGTCGACCTCGAATCCATCGACGCCATCGGCGTGACCGGGATGCTGCCGGCTGTGGTCCTGCTCGACCGGGACGGGGAGCTGATCCGGCCCAGCATCCAGCAGAGCGACGCGCGTTGTGGCGCGGAGGTGCGGGACCTTGCGTCCGAGATCGACGGCGACGACTTCGTGCGCCGCGCCGGCAACGGCATCAACCAGCAACTGGTCATCTGCAAGCTGCGGTGGCTCGAAAAGCACGAGCCGGAAGCGTTTGCGCGCATCGCCACCGTGTTCGGTTCCTACGACTACATCAACTGGCGGCTGACCGGCGAGCGGGCGGTCGAACAGAACTGGGCGCTGGAAGGCGGCTTCGTCGACCTTGCCAAGGATGCGGTTGCCGATGATCTCGTGGCGCTGGCGCACATCCCGCGCGACGCCCTGCCGCCGAAGTCGAAATCGCATGCCGTGCTCGGCAAGGTGAGCGCGCAGGCCGCGGCCGATACCGGCCTCAAGGCCGGAACGCCGGTGGTTGGCGGCGCGGCCGACCTCATTGCCTCGGCGCTTGCCGCCGGCCTGACGCGACGCGGCGACACGCTCCTGAAGTTCGGCGGGTCCGTCGACGTTCTGGTCGCGGCCGACCGGGCGGAGCCCGATCCGCGCATGTATCTCGACTATCACCTCGTGCCCGGCCTCTTCGTGCCGAACGGGTGCATGGCGACCGGGGGCTCCGGGCTCAACTGGTTCGTCGGGACCTTCGGCGGCGGCGAAGCCGGCGCGGCCGCGGACGCCGGCATCACCATCCATGCGCGGCTCGACGCGCTGGCCGCCGACCTGCCGGCCGGCGCCGATGGCGTGACGGTGCTTCCGTATTTTCTCGGCGAGAAGACGCCGATCCACGATCCGGCCGCGCGGGCGGTCTTCTCGGGCATCAGCTTCTCGCACGGGCTCGGTCACATGTGGCGCGCGCTGCTCGAATCCTACGGCTACGCGATCGCCCATCATGTCGAGGTCCTCAACGACATCGGCCACGCGACCGACACCTACATCGCCTGCGACGGCGGCTCGAAGAGCGTGGTCTGGATGCAGATCGTCTCGGATATCCTGCAGCGGCCGATCCAGCTTCTGGAAGGGCATCCGGGGTCGTGTCTCGGCGCTGCCTGGACCGCCGCGATGGGCACCGCCCTGGCCGGGGAGTGGAGCGACATTTCGCGATTCGTGAGCAATGGGCCGCGTATCGAACCGAACCCGGAGAATGCCGCCGTCTATGCCGAGGGCTACCGGCGCTACCGGGATCTTTATCCGCGCCTCTTTGCCGGGGAGGCGGGACAGTGAGTAATTTCGCCAGCATGGTCGCGGGGTGGCGGGGAACGCCATCCGCCGACAACCGGCTGGCCTTCCGATGGGAGACTGAGTGAATGGTCTACAAGATCGATGCGGACGCCGACCGCCAGTATATCGAGGAGTTCCGCAAGATGCCGATCGGGGCGCACAGCCCCGGTCTGCAGCGGGTCCTCACCATCATGCGCCTCGATCGCGGCGGCGACCAGTACATCCTGGTCTGCCGCAAGCTCTTCGAGGAATACGTCATCGGCAAGATGCCACCCGACCGCGACGATCCGATCGAGATCGAGGACGACATGGTCTTCGCCACCCGCGAGGAAGCGGAGTGGGAGATGTTCTGTCGGCGGTGGCGGGAGCATACCGGCGAGAGCATCAACCGACCCTTCGGGGATGAATAACAGCGGCGCGGAAGGTAGAGTTCATGCTTAAGATTGTCGGCTATCCGGACCGCCTCAGCGTGGCCCCGGGCGAGACCATCGACTTCAAGGTTTCGGTGGATGAGGGCGACAGCTTCGACGCCCGGATCGTGCGCGTCGTTCACGGCGACTGCAATCCCGAGGGACCGGGACTGAAATTCGTCCACATTCCGACCGACGCGGATGGCAGCCATCCCGGCAAGGTCCAGCGGATCGACGCCGGCTCCTTCATGCGGGTCGAGCGCTTTCCGGCTCTTGCGGCCGCGCCCTTCACCTTCGTCACCATGCTCTGGCCGACCCTGCTGAAACGCGACGACCAGACGCTGCTCTGCCAGTGGGACCCGGAGACCGAAAGCGGCATCTGGATCGGCCTCGCCGCCGGCGGCCGGATCAGCGTCACCTTCGCCGACAATGGCAAGGTGAGCACGGTCATCGCCGATCGCGGGATGCTGGAGCGCGAGTGGTATTCGCTGGTCGTCGGCGTCGATCCCGGTGCCCGGCGCGTCACCATCGACCAGAAGCCGCTCGTGCCGTACGCGCAGGTCGAGGATACCTTTGTCGGGTCCTTCGACCTCGACGTCGCGCCGCCGGTGATCGAGGCGCCGCTCTTTCTGGCCGGCTGCCCCGGCGCCGACGGCACCGTCGGGCGGCATTATGACGGCAAGATCGATGGTCCGGCGCTGCTTTCCGGCCTGCACGGACGGGCGGTGCATGATGCGCTTCTGCGCACGCCCGGCGACCAGACACTGGGCACCGACATCATCGCCCGGTGGGATTTCTCCAGGGACATCCGCTCGCTCCAGGGAGTCGACGTAGGACCGCTTCGCCATGACGGCGAATTCGTCAACCTGCCGACCCGCGGCAT
This sequence comes from Bauldia litoralis, assembly GCF_900104485.1. GTDB lineage: Bacteria > Pseudomonadota > Alphaproteobacteria > Rhizobiales > Kaistiaceae > Bauldia > Bauldia litoralis. The sequence goes on from NZ_FMXQ01000004.1 coordinate 210,049, forward strand.
GAAGGGCTGGAACTGGACGGGCGAGGAGCATTCCTGGTCGAAGAAGCCGGAGCACTACGGCGCGGTCCATTTCCACAGCGACGACCTCTACGATGCCGGCTGGGAGACGTCGGTCTCGGTGACGATTCCCGACGACCTTCGCAGCGGCCCCTATGCGCTGCATGTCAGTTGCGGCGAAAGCGACAGGACGGCGACGCGCGAGGATTACCTCTCCTTCTTCGTCCGGCCGCCGCGCGATCCGAAGGCGCGCGTCAACCGTCCCAAGGTGGCCTTCCTGGCGCCGACCTGCTCCTACATCGCCTATGCCAATCACGCCGAGCACATCACGGCGCGCGGCGTCGAGGTGCTGATGAACCGGATGGTCAACTTCGGCCACTCGGACCTCTACATGTACGAGCATCCCGAACTCGGCGGCTCGCTCTATGACACCCATGCCGATGGATCGGGCGTTGCCTATTCGAGCCGGCTTCGCCCCATCCTCAATTTCACCGCCCAGTATCATTCCTGGCTCGGCGGCCACGGCTCGGCGGTCTACCAGTACAACGCCGACACGCATTTCTTCGACTGGCTGGAACACCAGGGCATCGACTACGACGTCATCACCGACGAGGACCTGCATGAGGAGGGACTGGACCTCCTGAGCGATTACGAGGTGGTGATGACCGGCACCCACCCCGAGTATCACTCGACCCGGATGTGGGACGCGATGAAGGCGTGGATCGATCGCGGCGGGCGGCTCATGTATATGGGGGGCAACGGCTGGTACTGGCGCGTCGCCTTCCACGACGAGTTGCCGGGCGTGCTGGAACTGCGGCGCGCCGAGGACGGCATCCGGCCCTGGGTCGCCGAGCCCGGCGAATATTTCCATTCCTTCAACGGCGAATATGGCGGGCTGTGGCGGCGCATCGGCCGGCCGCCGAATGTCATGGCCGGCGTCGGATTCATTGCCCAGGGCTTCGACATCTCCTCCTACTACCGGCGGGCGCCCGATGCCGACAATCCGCGCGCCGCGTTCATTTTCGAGGGCGTGCCGGACGAGATCATCGGCGACTTCGGCCTCGTCGGCGGCGGCGCGGCGGGCATCGAGCTCGACTGCATCGCCCGCGACCTCGGGTCGCCGCCGAACATGCTGCGGCTGGCGAGCTCGGAGGGCCATTCGGCGCTGATGCTGCTGGTCAACGAGGAGTTCGGTCCGGTGCCGCCCAATCTCGGCGGCGACCAGAACCTGCGGGTGCGCGCCGACCTTGCCTTTGGCGAGACGCCGGCCGGCGGCGCGATTTTCGCAACCGCCTCGATCGCCTGGTGCGGGTCGCTTTCGCACAATGGCTACGACAACAACGTCTCGAAGATCACCGCGAACGTGCTGAAGCGCTTTCTCGATCCCGAGCCGTTTGCAACCGGCGACGATTGACCGGACAATTTTCCAAGACAGGGGACGCCTTGATGTCACTTGAACAGTTTCGCCTCGACGGCAAGGTCGCCGTCGTGACCGGCGGCGCCCGAGGGATCGGGTATGCGATCGCCAGTCTTGCCGCCAGCGCGGGCGCCGACATCGCCATCGTCGACGTCCTCGACCAGGGCGCTGCCTCCGCCGAGGAAATCGCAGCGGAGTCGGGCCGCAAGACCGGCTTCTACAAGGCCGACCTGCGCGACCCCGAGGCGGCCGGGGCGGTCGCCGACGATGTCGAGCGAGACTTCGGCCGCGTCGCGGTGCTGTTCAACTGCATCGGCATCAATCCCAACACCGGCGTGCTGGAGATCCCGCCGCAGGAGTGGCAGGACGTCATCAACGTCAACGTCAACGCGCAGTTCTTCGTCGCCCAGGCCTTCGCCCGCAAGATGGCGGCGCAGGGTGGCGGCAGCATCGTGGCGATCGGCTCCGACTCCGGCTTCATCGTCGACAAGCCCCAGCCGCAGGCACACTACAACACCTCGAAAGCCGCCGTGCACCAGATGGTGAAATCGATGGCCGTCGAATTGGCGCCGCACAAGATCCGGGTCAACGCGGTGGCGCCCGGCTATGTCCTGACCGAGATGACCAAGCGCGGCCTGAGCAATACCGAGTGGGTCAAGCTCTGGGAGGAGATGACCCCGATGAAGCGGTTTGCCGAGCCGTCCGAGATCGCCAACGTGATGCTCTTTCTGGCGAGCGACGCGGCCAGTTACATGACCGGCAGCATCGTCCTCGTCGACGGCGGCTACACATGCTGGTGATCCTTGCGCAGTCGTTCCGTCCGATGATGGACGGCGAAGCATGAGCGAGACGACGGACGGAATTTCCAACCGGGCTGCGGCCGATCTGCTCGCGGCGCTCGTCGCAATCCCGAGCGTCAATCCCGGCTTCCGCCAGCCCGGCGATCCCGACGACTGGTTCAACGAGGCCCGGGTCGGAAACTTCGTTGCCGGATGGCTGCGCGACATCGGCCTCGAGGTCGAGATCGACGAGGTGGCGCCCGAACGCCCGAACATCATCGCTCGCTTGAAGGGAACCGGAGGCGGGCCGAGGATGCTCTGGGAGGGCCATCTCGATACCGTCCAGGTGACCGGCATGGAGGCGCCGTTCGCGCCGCGCATCGAGAACGGCCGGCTCTACGGCCGTGGCGCGGTCGACGACAAGGGATGTCTGACTGCCTTCATGCTGGCGCTCGCTTCGCTTGTGGCCGATCCGCCGGCCGGCGACGTGACCTTCGTCGCGGCGGCGGACGAGGAATACCGCTTCGCCGGCATCACCCATTTCCTCCAGCGCGGCGAGGCCTACGACCTCGGCGTTGCCGGCGAACCGACGAGCCTTGGCATCGTGCGCGCTTGCAAGGGCTGCGTCCGCTGGCATGTCGAGATTCTCGGCCGCGGCGCTCACTCCGCCAAGCCCCATGAGGGCATCGACGCCATGGTCGCCGCCCGGCATCTCCTGACCGCCTTCGAGGCCGAGATGGCGACGCGGACGGAGACGCATCCGCTGCTGGGATCGGCGACGCTGGTGTGCACCGGTTTCGAATCCGGCGAGGGACCGAACACCGTTCCGCCCCGAGCGAAACTGCGTTTCGACTACCGCTTCCTGCCGAACGAGACCGGCGAGGCGGTCTGGCGGCACTTCAAGGATCTGACCGCCGCGGTCGCGTCGGACCATCCGGGCGCCCGGTTCACCGTCATCGAACCGTTCATCGATTCCTCGGCGATGGACGTCGCCGATTCCGCTTCGGTCGTGACGCTGTTCGACGGCGTCTGCCGCGGCCATGGCATCGACCCGACGCCGATCGGCGTTCCCTACGGATCCGACGCGACCAAGATGGTCAATGTCGGCGACATCCCGACGATCATCTTCGGACCCGGCAGCATCGACCAGGCGCATGCCCTCGACGAATTCGTGGAGATCGCCGAGGTGGCCGAATGCGCCAGGATGCTGGCCGAGGCAGCTCGGCTGGCCGGCCGGACTTGAGTCCGTTCGCCTCATGCTCATCGTCGGCGTCTCGTATACGCCGACCGGCCGAGGCAACTGCGCAAATCCGAACCATCGGGACCAGTCCTTGGGCAGTCGCCTGCCGAAGGTTTGCGCGATGTGGCGAAGGCGATGGCACGGCGCGGGAAAACCGGTTTCATTGGCGGGGTAATCGCCAATTCCTATTGACCGGGCCGTCGAATGCTGGGTTAATTCGAACATATGCAACAGTGAACGAACATTAACGACCGGATACGGCGTTCGCTTGGTGGCATTGCGCCGCAAAAGAGGGGAATGAGCGATGAAGAAACGCGAAACTGGCATGACACGGCGTGGGCTCCTGCAGTCGACAGCCGGAGTCGGAGTGGCGGCCGCGGCCGGCGTTCTGGGGCCGTTCGACTTTGCCCGCGCCCAGGGCATGGATCTCGCCGCCACGAGCGGAGAGCCGATCTATTTCCGTGGCTGGAATTTTCGCACCGACGTGGTGCAGGCCAATGTCGAACGATACAACACGAACCTGAACGGCAAGGTCGACTACGCCACGGTCACCGGCGACTATCCGTCGATCATGGAGAAGAGCCTGATCGCGAATGCCGATCTCGACGTGCTCTATGCCAACCCGTCGAGCGCGGTGCGCTATTACGGCGGCAACTGGATCATGCCGGTCGACGACATGCCGAACGCCGAGGAAATCAAGGCGGGGATGTACGACAACATCCGTGAGGCCTGGTCCTACAAGGGCAAGCTCCTCGGTCTCAGCTACTTCGTGTCGACCCGCGGCACGATGTGCATCAACACCGAGAAGTTCCAGGCGGCCGGCTTCGGCGAGGAAGACTATCCGAAGGACTGGCCCGAACTTTACAGCATGCTCTACAAGCTGCGCGACAAGGGCGAAAAGACGCCGTATCTCGCGCACTGGTTCGCCGAATGGTTCGGCATCAGCTGGGGCTTCGTTTTCGAGATGATGAACCGCGGCGGCGTCATGGCCGACCCGGAAACCCACAAGCCGATGATGACGGTCGACGGCCCCGCCGGCCAGACCCTCGAGGACTGGAAGAAGATCTGGAAGGACGGTTTCGTTCCCGAGGAAGTCCTGTCCTACAACGAAGCCGCCTATATCGATGCGTTCCGCTCGGGCCGCTACATCATCAGCCCGCAGCAGATCTACGACCTCAAGACCTTCAACGACCCGGAGCAGTCCGCGGCCGTTGCCGGCAAGATCGGCTTCCTGCCCTACCAGGGGCAGCCCTGGGGCCTGATCGACTCCGCCATGTACCTGATGACCAGCCGCGATCGTCCCGATGCGGTGACCGACGACGTGAAGAAGTTCGCGTCCTGGTACGGCTACAAGAACGAAGACGGCCAGATTGCCGTAGCCGAGCGGTGGATGAAGGAGAACATGCTCTTCTCCGCCTACAAGGAGGTCATGGAGAGCGACCTGGCCAAGGAGACCATCCAGGCATCGATCTCCAACCCCGACGACTACGAGAAGCTCATCGAGGTCTACTCGCATACGCCGTTCCCGAAGGGGATCTGGAGTGTCGTGTGGAGCGAGGAGTTCAATGCGTGGCTGCGTGAGAAGCTGTTTGCCTTCCTGCAGCAGGATCTGTCGGTCGAGAGCGTCATCACCGAGGCGAATGACGAGATCGCGCGGCTCAACAAGAAGTACAAGATCGACTGAGCAGCGCCGGCCACGTCGCGTGGCCGGCCGCGGTCCGTGCCCTGGTTCGGCACGGGTCTTGCTCAACGGGTCTTTATGAAATGTCATGGGGCGGCGGACGCCGTCCCATGACGACATGACAATTCAAGTTACGGGGGTGTGATTCTTGTCGAGCACTGCAATTATCCAGCGCCCGACGCGCCGCAAGGGCGCCGAGATGTCGAACCTTCAGTTCGCGCTTCTCGTCACGGTCCCGGTCCTGTGTTTTCTCGTCATCGTCGTCGCCTATCCGCTCGGCTACGCCCTGTGGGTCAGTTTCCACGAGGTGAGCTTCTTCGGCGGCTATTCCACCGAATGGGTCGGGCTCGACAATTACGTCGCGGTCCTCGAAGACGGCGACTTCTGGCGCTCCGCCCTCTTGTCGGTCCGCTTCACCGTGGAAAGCGTCATCTTCACGATGCTGATCGGGCTGGGTCTCGCCCTGATCCTTCGCGACCTCAGGGGGCGATGGGTCTGGCTGCGCGCCATCCTGATCCTGCCCTGGGCGGTGTCTCCCTACGGCACCGGAATCCTGTTCGCCTTTCTCGGTCGCGGGCAAAGCGGCATCGGCACGGCCTTCATTTCCCTCTTCGGCAGCGAGGAAACCATCAACTTGATCGCCGCCAACATCGTGGTCGAATACCTGGCCCTCGGGAATGCATGGAATCTGGCGCCGCTGCTGGCCTTCTTCCTGCTGGCCAGCATGATGACCACGCCAAGCCGTCTCTACGATCTCGCCGCCATCGACCAGATCAACCGGTTCGAGGTCTTCCTGCACGTGACGCTGCCGCCGCTGCGGTTCACCTTCTTTGTCTTCACCTGCATCATAACCGTGCTGTCGCTGAAGCAGTTCGACTACATCTTCACGGAGACGCAAGGCGGCCCCGGCAACGCGTCGTCGGTGCTCACCTACCAGCTCTACAAGATCAGCTTCGTGAACCTGGAACTTGGCCTGGGCGCAGCGATGTCGTTCTACCTGCTGTTCCTGATCCTGGCGGTCACCTTGGGGCTCTACTTCTTCTGGGGACGACGCGAGGCGCGCAATGCGTGAGAAACGCTGGACCATATGGATGACCCTGTCGGTCATCGTCGCGCTGCTCTGGACGCTCGTGCCGATGTACTGGACGCTGAAATACGCGTTCGAGACCCATAGCGAGATCGCCGCCTTTCCGCCGCTGATCTTCCCGCCCAATCCGCAGGTCGCGGCCTTCTTCAACATCTTCGGCCACGACTACACCCTGGCGAGCGGGCAGGTCGTGAAAGGCTCGGGCCAGGCGCAGCAGATCATGCTGGGCCTGCGCAACAGCCTGATCGTCGCGATCGTCGTCACGATCATCACGACGCTGGTCGTCGTGCCGCTGTCCTACGTCTATGCCCGCCTCGAATTCCGCTTCAAGACGGCCCTGCTGATGGCGGTGCTCCTGTCGGTGTCGCTGCCGCCGGTCTCGACGCTGATCCCCTTCTATTCGCTCTACGTCCAGCTCGACCTCGTCGGCACGCTGACCGGGCTGATCATCATCACGCTGACGATCACCATTCCCATCGTCACCTGGATGCTGATCGGCTTCTTCCGCAACCTTCCGCCGATCGAGAATCTCGCCCGTATCGACGGCTTCTCGAAGGCCTACACGTTCATCCGCATCATCGTCCCGATGGCCTGGAGCGGCATCCTCGTCGCCGCGGTGATCGCCTTCCTGTTCTCCTGGAACGAGTATGTCTATGCCCAGGTGCTGGTGACAGGCTCCCGCGCCGTGACGCTTCCCGCCGCGATGTCCGGCTTCCTGTTCCAGGTGCCGAACCCCGAACACCTGGCCGCCAGCCTGACCATCAGCCTGCTTCCGCCCTTCTTCATCGCCTTCTTCCTGCAAAGGCACATCGTCGAGATGAACCTCTCCGACCCTGTGCGCTGAGCCGACCGAGACAGTTTCAAATGGCCCGAATCGAACTCATCAATCTTGAAAAGGTCTTCGGCGAACAGCACGCGGTGCGCGCCCTAGATCTGGAAATCGCCGACGGCGAACTGCTCGTCCTGCTCGGCCCCTCGGGTTGCGGCAAGTCCACGACGATGAACATGATTGCCGGACTGCTGCCCCCGACATCGGGCTCTATCGTCTTCGGCGACCGCGAGGTGACCGACGAGTCGCCCTACCAGCGCAACGTCGCGATGGTCTTCCAGTCGTCACTGCTCTACCCGCATCTGACGGCCCGGCAGAACATCCAGATGAGCCTGAAGCGGAGCGGGCTTTCGAAGAGCGATGTCAGCCAGCGCGTCACCGAGGCCGCCACCACGGTCGATGTTGCCCACCTGCTCGATAAGATGCCGGGCCAGCTCTCAGGCGGCGAGCGCCAGCGGGTTGCGACCGCCAAGGCGATCGTCCGCCAGCCGGCCTGCTTCCTGCTCGACGAGCCGCTGGCCGCTCTCGATGCGGCGTTGCGGATGACGCTGCGGTCGGAACTCGTCAACCTCCAGAAACGCCTCAACACGACGATGGTTTTCGTCACGCATGACCAGGTCGAGGCGATGACCATGGGCGACCGTATCGGCGTGATGCGCAATGGCGGGCTGGAGCAGATCGGTACGCCCAACGACATCTACAACAACCCGGAGAGCCTCTTCGTCGCGGGCTTCGTCGGTTCGCCGCCGATGAATTTCTTCGCCGGCGACATCGAGACGGTCGATGGCCAGCCTACCTTCGTCAATGCGTTCGCCAGGTTCAGGCTCGCCGATGCCTACGGTCAGCTCGCCCCGCGCTCCGGCGTCACGTTGACGGTGCGGCCGCAATTCATGCGGATCGTGAGCGAGGCTGGCGAGGGGACCGTGCCGCTCACCGTCTATGCGATCGAGCATCTCGGCAACGAGTCGGTCCTGATCGCCGATGCGCCGGACGGATCGAAGGTCCGGGCGGTCGTTGCTGCCGGGTTCGAGGCGAAGATCGGCCAGGCGCTTCACGCCTCTTTCGATCCGTCGAATGCCGGCCTCTTCGACACGAAGACCGAGCGTCGGGTGGCGCAATAGTCTCGGGTCTTGCTGAGAGCAGGATCAGGTCGGCTAGGACGCCGACGGTCCGGCGATGATCGTCTCGACGCCGGCGGCCGCGAGGGCGGCGGCGATGTCGGCCGGGGGCGCGGCGTCGGTGATCAGCGTATCGAACGCGTCGAGCCGGGCGACGTGGACCAGTGAGACCCGGCCGAACTTGCTGGAATCGCACAGGACGACCCTGCGGGTCGCCTGCGTCAGAAACGCCTGCTTCAACTCGGCCTCTTCGATCGCGTAGTCGTAGATGCCCCCTTGCGAGAGGGCGGCGACGCCGAGGAAGGCGATGTCGAACCGGAACTTGCCGGCTTGCTGCACTGCCACGGGGCCGCAGAGCGACATCTCGTTCTGGCGGACATGGCCGCCCAGCAGGTAGACATCCACCGGATACGATGCCAGCATCGTCGCGATGCGCAGGTTGTTGGTGATAATGCGGATCTCATTCCGGTTGGCCAGCCTGTCCGCCAGTTCGTAGGTCGTCGTGCCCAGGTCCAGAGCCACCGCCTGGCCTTTCTGGACCAGTCGCTCGGCAGACTTGGCGATCCGGGACTTGGCCTCCCGGTTGAGCCGCATACGGGCGTCGAAGAAAGGCTCCTCGGCGCCTTTCGTCTCAAGCGCCTCCTCTTCGCGCCACATCGCGCCTCCATGGGTGCGGATCAGGATGCCCTGGGCGGTGAGTTCGGCAAGGTCGCGGCGCACGGTCATCTCGGACACGCCGAACTCCGCCGCCAGCGCGGAACTCGACATGAAGCCGCGCCTGCGGATCATTTCGGTCATGCGTTCCTTGCGAACGCGACCGAGCAGCCGCTTACTCTCGTCCTGGTCCTGATCAAGCATGTGGGTCATGTGCGTCTATCGCATGTGCTTTCCGGGCGAGGAGGTCGCGGAGCCATTCGCCTGCGCGATCGAAATCCGGACAAACCTCGCCGTCCCCCCCTGCCGCCTGCGATCCGACCGTCAGACGAATAGCTGCCTCTTACAGTGAATCGACGGACCGGCGGGGCATTACTCTGGTTGTACCCAAGATATGCGCAAGCCCAGCCGGGCAGGAGAAATGTTAGTTCAAACGAATGCGAACAGCAACAAACATAAACGCTAGCGGTTGCAATGGTCGTGGTAGAGGATGACGCGGCGCAAGGCGCAGGATTGCGGGCTTCACGACCGCGCTGCAGGGCGCTAGGCCGCGCACAGGCGTGTCCTTGAAGGAGCAGGCATCACCCGTCGGCGCCGATGACAAGGGACTATCGCCGTCTGGATGACGCAGGCGAGCAACGTTGCGAGAGGAATTCATGAAAAGGTTCGAAGGCAAGGTGGTCATCGTCACGGGCGGCGCCTCGGGGCAGGGGGAGGCGGCCTGCCGCCTCTTTGCCGCCGAAGGGGCGAGCGTTGTGGTGGCCGACTGGAACGGCGAGGGCGCCGCGCGGCTGGCCGATGAGATCGGCGGCGTCGCCCTGCGCGTCGATGTCTCGCAGGAAGTCGATGTCATCGCGATGATCCGCCTGGCGGAGACGCGTTTCGGTCGACTCGACGTGCTCTTCAACAATGCCGGCGTCGGCCACAGCGAGAGCGCCCGGTTCAAGATGGCAAGCATTGTGGAGACGCCGGGCGAGGACTGGGACAACATCCTGGCGATCAACCTCAAGGGCTGCGCCATGGGCTGCAAGCACGCCATTCCTCTCATGGTGCGCGGCGGCGGCGGGGCGATCGTCAACAATGCGTCGATCATGGGTATCGCTGGCGTGCCCGGCGCCGATGCCTATTCCGCTGCCAAGGGCGGCATGATCTCCCTCACCCGCGTGCTGGCCGTCGAGTGGATCGAAAAGGGGGTTCGCGTGAACTGCATCTGTCCCGGTCCGGTCGCCACCGGCATGACGGCCCCGATGATGGAGACCGAGGAAGGTCGCCGCGAGGTCATCGGCCTCAGCCCGGCCGGTCGCGTCGCGACCTCCGAGGAGGTCGCGAAAGTGGCAGTGTTCCTCGCCTCCGACGACGCCTCCTTCGTCAACGGAGTCATCCTGCCCGTCGATGGCGGATGGGCGGCGCGTTAGCGCCAATCGGACATGGACGTCAGGTCGGGGTTCACGGCATGCTCGGCGTGACGATTTCCTTCGGTGCCGGGGCGCGCCAGACCGTCTGGAAGCTCTCGACGACGTTGGCCTGCGTGACAGTCAGGCCGGGGAGGGCGATCCAGTTCGGTGTGTTACGGCCAAGCAGCGACAGGATCGTCGCCTGGGCAATGGCGATGCCCTGAAGATAGGGCTGCTGCGCCCCGATCCCCTTGACCATGCCGCCACGGGCAAGGTTCGTCGCGGCGTCGCGGCCGAGATCGACCGTGGTCACCGGGATGTCGACCCCAGCCGCTTCGAGCGCCGCCACCGCGGCCATCGCAGGCTGGTCCCAGACAACGAACAGTCCGGCGAGATCCGGGCTTTGCTCGACCATGCGCCGCGCCGCGATGCCGGCATTCTGAAACGAGTCGAAGCGCAACGTCTCGAGCGCGACGTCGCGCCGGTTCTTCTGCATCCATTTGACGAAGGCCAGTTCGCGCTCGTTGGCGGCGAAGAAATCGACGCCATAGGCGAGGATCCCGACTTTTCCGCTCTCGCTGACATAGGGGGACAGGAGTTCGGCGCCGATCTGCCCGAGGCCGAAATTGTCAGCGGACACGAGTGCCGCGTAGTCGGTGCCGGGCAGGAGGCCGGTGGGAACATTGTCGAGCAGGATCAGGCGGACTCCAGCCCGGGCAAGATGGCGATGGGCGTCGGCCACGGCGGTGTTGCCGACCGGGATCGAGATGATGGCGTCGGGCTTCTGGTGCGCCAGTCGTTCCAGCGCCGCGATCTGGTTCTCGTTCTGGAACCCGCAATCGACGACATCGACGACAACGGTGGAACAGTCGCCGAGCGTACCGGCGATGCCGGCGATCTGCTGCCGCGACCAGTCGCTGGCCAGCGTATGGAGGACGACCGCGACCTTGAACTTCGCTTCCCGCGCCTCCGCGATATCCTCGCGGGTCAGCGCGATCCGGTCCGGTGGCGCGGCCCGTTCGCCGTGGGGTCCCAATCCCGATATCGCCATGGCTAGCTCAACCTCGCGCCGTCGGGCGCGCCTCGACTGTTACCGGGTTCCGTCTCCGAGCCGCCGCCCATCGCCTGCGTGCGCCGCCCGGCATTCGTCATGGCTTCGGCGAATTCGGGGTGTCGCAGCGGCGAGCCGTTCAGGATCCAACCACGCAGCGTCGCGTGATCGAAGAGGCCATCGACGACAACCATAGCCGCTCCGACCAGTCCGGCGGAACTGCCCAGTTGCGACCGCAGGATCCTGAGGTCGCGGGTCACCATCGGATGGGATTCGCCGTAGACGGTCTCGCGGACGGCGGCGAGCAGGATATCGTTGGTCTGGACGATGCTGCCGCTCAGGACGATGAGTGCCGGGTTCAGCATGTTGGCGAGCGTGGCGACGCTGTGGCCGAGCAGGTGGCCCGCCCGGGACATGATCTCCATCCCGGCGGCGTCGCCCATCTGGGCCGCCTGGCCGACCTCAATGGCGGTGATCTCGCCGCCCCGCCGGACGATGTCGGCGAGGTAGGCGCTCTTCCCCACGGAAGCGGCGGCGATGCCTTCGCGCTCGATATAGTCGCTTCCGGCCAGCGTCTCGATCGTGCCGCCCTGGCCGCCGGCATGAACCGGCAACTGGCCGATCAGGCCCGCGGCTCCCTGTGCGCCGCGATACAGGCGGCCCTCGAAAACGATGCCCGCGCCGATGCGCTTGCCGACCTTGATGAACAGCATGTTCTGAAGGTTGGCGCCAGCGCCGGCCTTCAATTCGCCCATCGTCATGGTTTCGACGCTGCTGCGCAGCCACACCGGCGATTCATAGCGCGCGATCAGGCTCTCGACGAAGGGGAAGGCGTCCCATGCCGGAAGGAATGCCGGGGTCTGAGCCGGAAACCGTGAATCGTCGGCGATCGGCACAGGGCCGGGCGCGGAGATACCGATGCCCCACACCGTCGACCCGTCAAGGTGCTTTTCGAGGACCCAGTCGAACACGGCGCACAGGCGGTCCAGCACGGCCGCCGGTCCGAGCGCCAGATCCATCGCCTCGTGATGCTCCATCAGAAGCCGGCCCGAAAGGTCCGCGAGCCCGATACCGATCGCCGTCTGGTCGAGGGTTGCGACCAGCACGCGCGCCGCCTGTTCCCGAAACCGGACCAGCCGGGGCGCCCGCCCGCCGGACGCCGTTCCCAGTTCGCTTTCATCGACGAGGCCAAGCGCCGTGAGGGTGGCGAGCCGGTCGGCGACGATCGCCCGTCCCAGTTCGCTTTCGCGCTCGATCTCCTGACGGGTCGAGGCTGCGCCCTGTCTCACCAGTTCGAGGATGGCGGCGAGGCTCTGGGTGGCGCCATCGGTCGTCCGGGGCCGTCCCTTGCCACGGCGCGGACTATCGTCGCGCGCGTCGTCGCTCCTCGGTTCGCCAGACGCTTTCAACACCATCACCCGATCCCGTTGGGAGTGGACCGCAACCGTTGGTCGGAAGGATTCGGCTGCCTCCAACCGATCCGCACCGACTGCTATCCGCATCAAATATGTGACGCAAGGCGCAACTTATACCGAAAATCTGCAAAAGATAGGTTACTTATGCAGAATTAATGTTGACTTGCGTTCGGTGCGCAGCTAGTGGGAAGCGAGACAGGGGCAAAAGCCCCGGTTGGGAGGAACCAGCTCGCAAGTCCGAAATCCGGGGCGCCGACAGGCGCCTCCCGGCTAGCGCGGTCGACTCCCAACTCGCTGACAGACGGGTGGAGGACGAGACATGGCGGACTGGAAGCTGGCCTATCACGCGAATTGCTGGGGGCCGCTCGGGGGCAACGCGGTCGGGGTCACCTCGATCACCGAACTGACCTACCGCACCTTTGGCGACATGGCCGCAGCGATGGGCGACATCGCGGCCGCCGGCTATACCGGCGTCGAACTGTTCGACGGCAACCTGCTCGACTATTCCGAAGCGGATTTTCGCAGCCTGCTGGCCGACACCGGCCTGTCCCTCGTCGCGACCTATTCCGGCGGCAATTTCATCTTCGACGAAATCCTCGGGGAAGAGCTGGCCCGCGTCCGCAAGGCGGCCGATCACGCCGCCGCGCTCGGCGCCGAGCACCTTGTCGTCGGCGGTGGCGCCAAGCGCCATGACGGGACCCGCGACGAGGATTTCACCAAACTTGCCGCTGCGCTTGAGCAGGTGGTCGCGATCGCGACCGAGCGGGGACTGCGAGCGCACTATCATCCCCATCTGACGACCATCGTCGAGGGACCGGACGAGGTCAGCAAGATCATGTCGATGACCTCGATCGACTTCTGTCCGGACACCGCCCACCTGGCGGCGGCCGGCGGCGATCCGGCAGCAATGATCCGTCAGCACAAGGACCGGATCAGCTACGTCCATCTCAAGGGCTTCCAGGCCGATCCCTTCGCTTTCGTGCCGCTCGACCGGGGCGACCTCGACATCGCGCCGATCGTCAAGGCGATGCGCGACACCGGCTTTGACGGCTGGGTCGCGACCGAACTCGACGCCTGGCCCGACCCGGCGGAGGGGGCCCGGGTCAGCATGGATTTCCTCAAGAACGCCTGAGCCAGAACACACCGCGAACCACGTTCGCACCACGCAGGGAGAGAGAAGATAATGACCATCGCAACGAGACTGACCGGCGCCTTCGCCGTGACGCTGTTGGCCGGGAGCATGTTCAGCATGCCGGCCTATGCCGATCCGGATTCGGCGCTTGCCGACCTGGAAAGCACGGTCCTGTCCAAGGGCCCCAATGGTGAAGACCCGAGCCCGGCTTCGAGCCTCGAGCTGACCGACGCCGAACTCCAGAAGATCAAGGACATGAAGGCGACCGCCGCCATCGTCATGCATTACGGCGGCAACGACTGGTCGCGCGCCCAGGTCGAGGGCCTGCAGGACCAGTTCGGCAAGATGGGCATCGAGGTGGTCGCGGTCACCGATGCCGGCTTCAAGCCGGAGAAGCAGGTGGCCGACATCGAGACGGTCATGGCGCAGGAGCCGGACATCATCGTCTCCGTTCCCACCGATCCGGCCGCCACGGCCGCCGCCTACAAGGCCGCCGCCGACGCCGGCGTCGAGATCGTCTTCATGGAAAACGTTCCGCCGGGCATGAAGGTCGGCGAAGACTATGTCAGTGTCGTTTCGGCCGACAACTACGGCAACGGTGTCGCCGCTGCCCACCTGATGGCCAAGGCGCTCGACGGCAAGGGCCAGATCGGCCTGATCTTCCATGCCGCCGACTTCTTCGTGACCCGCCAGCGCTACGACGCCTTCAAGGCGACCATCGCGTCCGACTACCCGGATATCGAGATCGTTGCCGAGCAGGGCATTGGCGGGCCGGATTTCGCCGGTGATGCCGACAAGGCTGCCTCCGCCATCCTGACCTCCAACCCGAACATCAATGGCATCTGGGCGGTCTGGGACGTGCCGGCCGAGGGCGTCATTTCGGCGGCCCGCGTTTCCGGCCGGGATGACCTGGTGATCACCACCATCGATCTCGGCGAGAACGTCGCGATCAACATGGCCTCCGGCGGCTTCGTCAAGGGTCTCGGCGCGCAGCGTCCGTTCGACCAGGGCGTCGCCGAAGCCATCCTTGCCGGCTACGGACTGCTCGACAAGGAAGCCCCGGACTTCGTCGCCCTGCCGGCGCTTCCGGTCACCAAGGACAACCTGCTTGAAGCCTGGAAGACGGTCTATCGCGTCGATGCGACGGACAAGATCCAGCAGAGCATGAACTGATCAACCAGCGGCCGGCGCCAGCGCCGGCCGCACCCCTTTTTTTCGGAGAACAGAACGATGACCACGCCCCTTAACGTGGCAATGATTGGCGGCGGCTTCATGGGAAAGGCCCACGCCATGGCCTATGCATCGATGCCGATGTTTTTCTGGCCGGCGCCCGCCATTCCCGTCCGCAAGGTCGTCGTCGATGTGAACGACGAACTGGCCAACGAAGCGAAGGCGCGTTTCGGTTTCGAGGAAGCGTCGTCGGACTGGCGGTCGGTGGTCCATCGTGACGATATCGACGTCGTCGACATCTGTGTTCCCAACAATGCCCATGCCGAAATCGCCATCGAGGCGGCGAAGGCCGGAAAGCACATCATGTGCGAGAAGCCGCTGGCGCGCGGCGGCGCCGAGGCGAAGACCATGCTTGATGCGGTGAAGGATGCCGGCATCATCCATATGGTCGCCTTCAACTATCGCCGGACGCCGGCGGTGGCGCTTGCCAAGAAATACATCGAGGAAGGCCGGATCGGCGAGATCCGCAATTTCCGCGGCACCTATCTGCAGGACTGGTCGGCCGATCCTGACGGCCCCCTGTCGTGGCGCTTCCAGAAGAAGATTGCCGGATCGGGCGCGGTCGGCGACATCGGCACCCATGTCGTCGACATGGCGCATTATCTGGTCGGCCTGATCTCGGAAGTGAACGCCCTGACGCCGACCTACATCCCGACGCGGCCGTTACAGGCCGGCGGCCTCGACAAGCTGGGCGCCTCGGAGAAGAACGCCGACGCCGAACGCGGGCCGGTCGACGTCGACGATGAGGTCGTGACCCTGCTGAAGTTCCAGAACGGCGCGATCGGCTCGCTCGAGGCGACCCGCAACGCCTATGGTCGCAACAACTTCATCACCCTGGAGATCCACGGAACCAGGGGGTCGATCTACTTCAATTACGAGCGCCGCGACGAGTTGCAGGTGATGTTCGCCGACGATCCGGGCGATGCGCGGGGTTTCCGCACCGTCTATACCGGGCCGGCGCATCCGTATGGCGACGGTCTGTGGCCGATCCCGGCTCTCGGTATCGGCTATTCGGAAACGAAGATCATCGAGTGCTATGATTTCTTCTCGGCGATCGCCTCGGGCAAGCAGCCGTCACCGAATTTCGAGGACGGCTACAATACCGAACTCGTCGCCGATGCATTGCTGGCATCCGGCCAGACCGGTGAATGGACCAAGGTAGGGTAATGACGACACCGACCTATGCGGTCGACATGCGGGGCATCTCGAAGCATTTTGGAGGTGTCCAGGCCCTGATCAATGTCGACTTCCAGGTCGAGCCCGGCGAGGTGCACGCCTTGCTGGGCGGCAACGGCGCCGGCAAGTCCACCATCCTCAAGGTCCTCAACGGCGTCCACGTTCCCGACGAAGGCACGATCTCCGTCGGGGGCAGGCAACTCGCCGAGATTTCTCCCGAAGCCTCGCAGGCCGCCGGCATCGCGATGATCTTCCAGGAAATGAGCCTGATCCCGACGCTGACCGTCGCCCAGAATGTCTTCCTCACCCGTGAGGCGAAAAGCAGCTTCGGATTCATCGACGACCGGAAGGCCGAGGAGCGCGCGGCGGAGCTTTTCAAGATCCTCAACGTCGAGGTCGATCCCAAGGCGATCGTCGGCACCCTCGGTGCGGGGCAACGCCAGCTCACCGAAATCGTCAAGGCGATTTCGCAGGATGCCAAGGTGCTGGTCCTCGACGAACCGTCGACCGCCCTGTCGGTCACCGATGTCGAGCGGCTGTTCGATTTCCTGCGCAAGCTGAAGGCCCAGGGCGTGGCGATCATCTATGTGTCGCATCGCATGGACGAGATCACCCGGATCGCCGACCGGGCGACGATCCTGCGCGACGGTCGCCATGTCATCACCGCGCCACTCTCCGACCTGCCGATCGACACCATGATCGAACACATCGTCGGCAAGCGGTCGCGCGGCCTGTCCGATGTCGTCCGCCACTCGGTGGATCGCGGCGAGGCGGTTTTGGAACTCCGGCACGTTTCGGGCGAGCATGTTCCGATCGACATCAATCTGACCGTCCATCGCGGCGAGGTGGTCGGCCTCGCCGGTCTCCTCGGTTCCGGTCGTTCGTCTCTGGCGCGCATCATCTGCGGGATCAGCCCGCTTGCCGCCGGAGAGATCCTGGTGAATGGCAAACCCCTGGCGATCGGCGGGCCGCGCGACGCCGTCGATGCCGGCATCGCCCTGGTCCCGGAAGACCGCGGCACGCAGGGCCTGATCCGTGCACACTCGGTCGCCGACAATATTACTCTTCCGGTGCTCGGCGCGGTCAGCAACCGCAGCTTCGTCAACGCCAGGCGGGTCCGGGAGGTCACGGACGACCAGATCGACCGCCTGAGCATCAAGACCGCCTCGCGCGACCACGCCGTTTCGACGCTGTCGGGCGGCAACCAGCAGAAGGTGGTGATCGGCAAGTGGCTGGCGGCCGACCCCGATATCCTGGTCCTCGACGAACCGACCGCCGGCATCGACATCGGATCGAAGGCGGAGATCATCCGGCTGGTTCGCGACCTTGCCCAGTCCGGCAAGGGCATCGTGATGATCTCGTCGGAACTGTCCGAGCTGCTCAGCGCCTGCGACCGCATCATCGTCATGGCCGACGGCCGGGCGGTGGCCGACATTCCGCGCCACGATCTCGACGACCCCGCCATTGCGGCCGACGACACGATGCATCAGCTCCAGTCGGCCGAGCGCAAGCTGCAGGCGGAGATCCAGAAGGCGCTCACCACGGTCCAGGGAGAAACCCGTGTCCACTGACATCACGCCGTCCGGGTCGATGCTGGCCCGGTTTGGGCTGACCAACTGGCGTCAGAACATCATCTATATCGGCTTCGCCGTCATCTTCCTGGTCTTTGCGGCGACGCTGCACGACAAGGGCTTCCTCAACCCTAACAACCTGCTCAACATTTTCAGGCAGACGGCGATGATCGCGGTCATGGCGATCGCCATGACCTTTGTCCTGTCGTCGGGGGAAATCGACCTGTCGGTCGGCGCGGTCGCCGGACTCGCGTCGGTGACCACGGCGATGGCGATCGATATTGGGGGCCCGCTCTTCGGTGTCGGGGCGGGGATCCTGACGGGCGTCGTCGTTGGTATCTGCAATGGCCTGTTGACCACGCGAATAGGCATACCATCCTTCCTGACGACGCTGGCGATGATGGGGGTCGCCAAGGGCGTCGCGATGTGGATCAGCGACACGGCGGCGGTCCCGATCATCTCGTCGGGTTACGCATGGGTCTTCGGCGGCGGATCGGTGGGCATTGTCCCGGTCCTGCTGATCTGGATGGCGATCCTCGGGGTTATCGGCCATGTCGTCCTGCGCAAGACGACCTTCGGCCGACAGGTGCTGGCGACCGGCGGCGGCGAAACCGCGGCCCGCTACTCGGGCATCGACACGCGGGCGATCAAGTTCCGGGTCCTGATCATCTCGTCGATGGCGGCGGCGCTGGCCGGCATGCTGTACGCCGGCCGCCTGCAGTCCGGCCGCTTCCAGCTCGGCGAGGGCGACGAACTGTCGGTGATCGCCGCGGCCGTGCTTGGCGGAACCAGCCTCTTCGGCGGCTATGGCACGGTGATCGGCACCATCGTCGGCGCCCTGATGATCGGGCTGATCAATAACGGACTGATCCTCATGGGGCTGGAGTTCAGCCAGCAGCTCATCGCCCGCGGCGGCATCATCATTCTCGCGGTTGCCCTCAGCCAGAAAAGGACGTGATCCGATGGAGAAGGTCTGCACCATCATAGGAACCGTCGTCGCCAAGCCGGAGACGCGGGAGGAATTGCTGGCGATCCTCACGGCGCAGGTCGCGCCGACGCGCGCCGAACCGGGGTGCATCAATTACGACTTCCATGCCGATGCCGACGATCCCTGCACCTTCGTCTTCTACGAAAACTGGCGCAGCAAGGCCGACCTCGACGACCATCTGAAGATGCCGCACCTCAAGCCGCTCTTCGACCGGCAGGAGGCGTTGCTTGCCTGTCCCGTCGAGATTCGTTTCCTCGACATGCTGAGCGACTGGGCGAACTGACGCCGCACCGACAGTGCTGTTGCCGCCGTATCCCGCGCTTGTCGCGCTCAGATCTCGGCGTAGAGGACCACCAGCGACGTGCAGTCGAGCGGCATGACCGGGTTGGTATAGATCATCCGGGTGTGACGGCCCTTGTCCTCGAAGGCGGTGTTGATCAGGTCCGACGCGCCGTTGAGGCAGTTCGGATGATCCTTGAAGTCGTCGGCGACGCCGAGGACCCCTTCAAGCCGCACGATGCGCTTCACCCGTGAGAGTTCGCCCGCCGCTTCCCTGATCTGGGCGAGGGCGTTGAGGCAGGAAAGCTGGCAGGAGAGATATCCGTCCTCGCCGGAAAGTTCGCGGCCAATCTTGCCGACATAGGCGAGCTTGCCGTCGCGCCAGGGCAGGTTGCCGGAGGTCATCACCAGATTGCCGGTGATCGCCCAGGGCACGTAGTTGGCCACCGCGCCCGCAGCCGGCGGAAGCTTAAGCCCGAGTTCGGCAATGCGCTGTTCCGGTGTCTTGTCTGTCATTCCTGCCAACCTGCGCTATGGGTGCCGGCCGGGTCGCCCCGCCGGCGGCATTCTCCTCGACGCCCGATCCTTCAGAGATCGATACCATTCCGGTCCGACATTCGGAAATCGCAATCATGGAGGTTCGTGCTGGCCGGGCGGTCGGGGGCGGGCTAGAGATGACGCTCCGTATCGGCGCCCTCCCTGCACAGGATCGTCCCATGTTTCAACTGCTCGCCCGCGACACGGGCTTTGTCCACGCTTGCGGTCATCGCGGCCATTCGATCGGCGCGCCTGAGAACACCATCGCCGCGCTGGAGGCGACGGCGGCTCAAGGGGGAACCAGCGCCGAAATCGATATCCGCGCCACCGCCGACGGCGAGATCATCCTGCTCCATGACGACTTTCTCGACCGGACCAGCGATGGCGCGGGGCTCGCCTCCAATCTTGGCCTTGCCGAGATCCGGAAGCTGGATGCCGGCGCGTGGTTCGCGCCGGAATTCGCCGGCGAGCGCATCCCGACCCTCGACGAGGCGGCCGAGTGCGCGGCGAAGCGTGGCATCGGCCTTGTGGTCGAGATCAAGGAAGAGCGGCGGGTCGACGCCTTCCTCGATGCGCTGGTAGCGCTGATCACGAGCAGCGACATCGCCGTTCATGCGGTCTTCATCTCGTTCGACCACACGGTGCTCAAGGCGCTGAAGGCGCGCGTGCCGAACGTTCGCACGGAGGGCATCACCCATGCCCGCCACGTCGATTTCGTCGCGGTGGCGAAGGCGGCCGGCCTCGACTCGCTGTCGATCGAGCGCGGCATGTTCCGGCCGGAGGATGGCAAGGCGCTGCATGACGCCGGCGTCGCCATCCGCGTGCATGTCGAGCGGCCGACGGTCCTGGCGCGCTACCAGGCGGTCGGCGAGGATATCGGCGCCACGGTCAGCGAATGGATCGAGGCCGGTGTGCTCGACAGCGTCTCGGGCGACGACGTCGGCTTCCTGGTCGGGCTCGGCGCGGGGCGGAAGTAGCTCAGCCGCCGGCCCATAGCCGGGCGAGCCCCGGCGGATCGTTGGTGGTGATCTGGTCGGCACCGGCGCCGATGGCGTCGGCCAGGCTGTCGCGCCCGCCCGGCGTATCGGGATCAAGTGTCCAGACGTCGATCATCGCGCCATTCTGCTTCAGCGTTTCGAGCGGGTTGATCCCGAGGCGAAGCGCCGCGCTGACGAAGCGATGATAGAGGTAGAAGGCGTTGGCCTCCGGCGCGATGGCGAAGACCTCGTCGATAAAGGCGGCCATGTCCGTCGCGGAGGCGAGGTCGCGGGTCTCGGCCATGTCGCAGGGATCGAAGCCGACGCGAAGGCCGGGAATGCCAACGGCCAGCCGCGTCACGGCGTCGTATTCCGTACCGCTGAGCAGGCAGCGGTCGGCGACGGGTGCAATCGCTTCGGCAAAGCGGGCGACACCCGCCTCGGTCAGCGTCGCCGCCGGTTCCTTGAGATCGAGTTGCAGGCAGGCATCCGAGGTCGGCGCCGCCGCGACCGCCGCCGTCATGTCGGTGAGGAGCGGCGGCGGATAGCTCGCGCCGGCGATGTGCAGGCGGCGGGCAGCGGTCGTGTCGAGCTCTGCGACCGGGCCCGTGCCATCGGTTTCCTTGTCCAGGAGGTCATCATGCAGGCATATCCAGTTGCCGTCGGCCATCAACCGGACGTCGATCTCCATCGAGGCGCCGAGCGCCAGCCCGGCCGGCAGGTTGGCGATGGCAAAGGGTGGCTCGCTCGCGGCGCGGCGAAGCTTGTGCCACTTGAGCAGCACGCGCCGGCCGTCGGCCTCGATCGCGACGCCCTGGTCGGCGTCGTCACGCTGGCGGTCGGACATGGGCGCCGTCGATGAGTTTTTCCGTTGTGGCGTCGAAGACCAGCGATTTGGCCGGATCGAATCCGATTTGGACTTTCTCGCCGGCGGCGTGGCCGGCGACCGAACCTTGTTCGAGAACACGGACATAGCCGATGTCGGTCGAGACGACATAAAGCACTTCGCGCCCCATCGGCTCGATCTGGGCGATGCGCCCGGGAAGCCCGGCCTCGGCAAAGACGAGGTGTTCGGGCCGCAGGCCGACCGTGATCGATCCATTCGCGCCATCGGCGGGGAAGGGGACACCGGCGACATCGACCGTGTTGTTCGCCGCGGCGCCATGCACGAGGTTGATCGGCGGCGAGCCGATGAAACCGGCGACGAACAGGCTTGACGGCCGGTCGTAGAGGTCGTCCGGCGTGCCGATCTGCTCGATCCGGCCGGCGCGCATGCAGATGATGCGGTCGGCCATCGTCGTCGCCTCGATCTGGTCATGGGTGACGAGGATCGTGGTGACGCCAAGCTCGTCCTGCAGCGACTTGATCTCGGTCCGCATCGAAAGCCGCAGGGTCGCGTCGAGATTGGAGAGCGGCTCGTCGAGCAGCAGCAGTTGCGGCTGCTTGACCAGCGCCCGGGCGAGCGCGACGCGCTGCTGCTGGCCGCCCGACAATTCGCTCGGCTTGCGGTCGAGCAATTCGCCGACCTGCACCAGCGCGGCTGCGTCATTGACCCGGCGGATCGCCTCGTCGCGCGGCGTCTTCTTGAAGCGCAACGGGAACATGATGTTGTCGCGCACCGTCATGTGCGGATAGAGCGCATAGGACTGGAAGACGATGCCGACGTTGCGGTCCTTCGCCTCGACGTCGTTGACGACATGGCCGTCGAACAGGAGGTCGCCTCCCGACGGCAGATAGATGCCGGCGAGGATCAGCAGGCTGGTCGACTTGCCGCAGCCGGAGGGGCCAAGCAGGGCGACGAACTCGCCATCGGCGATGTCGAGATCCATGCCGGGGATCACTTCGACGTCTCCGAAGCGCTTGGCAATGTTGCGGAATTCGATCCTGGCCATGGCCTAACCCTTTACCCCGCCAACCGACATCTGCAGCAGGTAGCGCTGCGCCGCCATGTAGAGAAGCAGGCTCGGCACCAGGTAGAAGACGCCGACCGCAGACACGACGCCGTAGTCGACGCCCATCACATCCTCGCGGACGTAGAACATGTAGAGACTCATGGTCCAGTTGGTGTTGCGGATGAGGAACGTGAAGACGAAGATGTATTCCTCCCAGCCGCGGATGAAGGTGAAGACCGAAATGGCGAGGATGCCATTGGTCGCCTGCGGCAGCACCACCTTGAGGAACGCCTGACGCCGCGACGCGCCGTCCGTCAGCGCGCTCATCTCGATGTCCCAGGGCACCGCGTCGAAGAACCCCTTCATGATGAAGATCGCGAAGGGGAGTTCGAAGGCGACCAGCACCAGGATGACCCCGAACAGCGAGTCGAGCAGGCCGATGTAATAGAGCAGCAGGAACAGCGGCACGATCAGGGTCAGCACAGGGAAGGCGTGCAGCACCAGCAGCGAGCGCAGCATCGAGCCGCGCCCGGGGAAGTCGAACCGCGACAGGTAATAGGCGGCAAGCGAAGCGACGGTGACGACGATGACCGTCTGCGTGCCCGCCAGCAGGATCGAGTTGCCGAAGGCGTGCCAGACATTGGGGAACTGGACGGCGCCGCTGACCGTGCCGACCTTCGATCGCAGCACCGAGGCGAAGTCGGGCTCGACCAGGAAGATGAAATTCTCCAGATGCAGGCTGGGGCCGACGAGAAGCAGAAAGGCAACGAGGCCAGCGACGGCCACGAGCGCCATGCCGAGCCACCGCTGGCGACGACTGCGGGCGAGCATCGCCGCGGCCCAGAAGCCGATCATCGTCGGCACGAGAACGATCACCGATCGCCACAGGACATGGGTCTCGGCGACGCCGGTCTTCGCCGAGAAAGCGATTGTGACAAGCCAGAAATAGGGCAGGACGATCGGCACGGAAACCGCGATCAGGAAGGCGTAGATGCCGGTCGCCTTGGCCCGCCGCACGGTTCGCGAGCGCGCCGCCAACTTGTCCCAGTTGACCGCCTCGGTCCGGTCGGTGGTGCCAGCTGCCGACATCACTGCACCTCGATCCGCGGCCGCTGCAGGAGCTTCTGCATGTCGAAGAAGCGCCAGCCGAGCAGGGCGAAGAACACGCCGAGGGCGATGATGAAGACCGCCAGGGCCGCGCCGTAGGCGTATTGGCCCGTATCGAAGGCCCGGCGGAAGATGTAGAGCGCGTAGACCGTCGTGTCGTAGAACGGCCCGCCCTCGGTCAGCAGCAGGATGTATTCGAAGCTCACCAGCAGCGACAGCGTCTGGTAGATGGTGACGAAGCTGATCGGCCAACGCAGCGCCGGCAGCGTGATGTGGCGGATGATCGCCATGCTCCCGGCGCCGTCGACACGGGCGGCGTGGAACAGGTGCTCGGGGATCGCGCGGATCGCGGAGGTGAAGATGATCATGCCCATCGACGCGCCGATGAAACCGTTGGCGATGATGATCAGCATCACCGGCGCTTCGTTGAGCGGATCGATCGGCGTTTCGAGCCCGAGCACCGACATCAGGATCTGGTTGAGCAGCCCGAATTCCGACGGGTTGATCACCCAGACCCACAGCAGGATGTAGAGCACCGACGGGCTCATCCGCGGCAGCAGCCAGACGCCGCGGAAGAAGTTGCCGGTCATCCGGTTGGTCGCGGTGGTGACCAGCGCGAGGACGAGCGCGAAGGTGAGGTTGAAGATAGCGAGCGTCGCAAAGACGTAGAGCAGGGTCAGGCCGATGACCTGGACCAGCCGCCGGTCGCCGCCGAAGATCTTTTCATACTGTTCGGTGGTGAAGCCGGTGATCTGCAGCGACCGGCCCATGTCGGTGAAGGACACGACGACGTCGATGATCACCGGGATCACGAAGAACAGGATCGTCAGGACGATCGCCGGCCCGAGGAAGATGACGAAGTTCGCGCGCCGTCGATTCCGCTGCCGGCCCGGGCCGGCGCGTTCGCGCCTGAGGTCATCTGCGATCGCCGACATTGACTTTCCGGTATCCGGCCGGGGCCCGTATCCGCGGGCCCCGGCCGATGTCTCTCGCGCCTGCCGGGCGCTATTTGACCATGACGTTGTCGAGGGTCGCTTCGGCTTCGTCGATGACGAAGTCGGCCGCTTCCTCGGCGCTCAGCCGCCCGGTCTCGACGCCCTGCATCGCCGTGTAGATGATGCCGTTCAGGTCGCCGAACTGCGGGTTGTTGGGCAGGAACTTGGTCACCTCGAGCAGTTCCGTCGCCCGGGCCAGCGGCCATGCGGCGGCGTAGCGCGGGTCGTCGAGCTGCTCGGGCTTGATGCCGAGATGCGTCGTGGTGACGGCGTGATCGGTGTTGAGGTCGACCGCCGAGGCATGGCCGAGGAGGCGAACGGCGAGTTCAGGCTCCGCGGTGTCGGCAGCGATCGCGTAGATCACGGGGTGGGTGAGGCTCGACGGCTTGCCGCCCTTGGCCGCGGCCGGCATGGCGATCCAGCCCCAGTCCTTGAAGAAGGCTTCCTCGTCCTCCGGCAGGCCGTAGGTCGGGAAGGCGCGGCTGCCGAGATCCCAGATGCCGTACATCCAGAAGGCGGCATTGTCCTCGGCATAGAATTCGGCGCGGATCGCATCCCACTCCATCGAGGTGTTGTTGGCGGGAATGACGCCGTCGGCGACAGCCTTCTCGAACCAGCCGAAGGCCTCGGCCAGCTTGTCGCGCTCGAGCAGCAACTCGCCGGTCGCCGGGTCGACGAAGTCATTGCCGTAGGTCTGGAAGACCATCAGGTAATCCGGGCCCTTCGACGGCCGGTGCAGGATGCCGTATTCGGCGTCGGTCTTGTCGACGACCGACTTGGCGATCTCGACAACCTCGTCCATCGTCAGGTCGCCCGACATCGTGCGCTCCGGCATCGCCTCGATGAAGGCATCGTCGTAGCCGGCCTCGCGCAGCAGCTTCTTGTTGTAGAAGAACATGCGCGCTTCGGCGTCCTGCGGAATGGCGTAGGTGCCGTCCGGGCATTTGCCGGATTCCCACAGCGACGGGAAGATCGTGCCGAAATGCTCCGGATACTTGGCGAGGTAGTCGTCGAGCTTCAGGACGAAGCCATCCTGCTGGAAGGCGCAGATCCACTCATGGGCCTGGATGAACATGTCCGGGCCTTCGCCGATGCCGAAGACGCGCAGGAGCTGCAGCGCATCCTCGTCGAAGCCCGGCGCCGGGCTTTCGCGAACCTCGACAATGACCCGCTTGTCCGAGCCTTCGGCTTCGAGTTCGGCGTTGAGGCGTTCGGCGGCCTTGACGACATTGCCGGGGCGCAACGGACCGGACGTGTCCTGCCGCGACCAGAGTTCGAGCGTCACGTCTTCCGCAAGTACGGGCGTCGCCAGCAGCGTCGCACCGGCAAGCGCTACGAGTATCCTGTTCATCCTTCATCTCCCTTGTGCCGTGGGAATCGCCATCCGCCGTTGCGAACGGTTCCCGCTGTGGCTAGCGCCGCTTTGTTACAGTTTGATGGAACGCTCATTGATCGGCGTTCGGCGGCATCTCGCACGATGCTATTCCTAATCCACCTTAGCCGGCAACGTTTTCGCGGCGGGCCTGTGGACACCCGCGTTGACTCGGGCACGGGGGAGTGATGAAACGCCGACGATAGTCCCCCCAACCCCGCCGAGGTTCGCCCGTGGATTCCGATCAGCTTGAACAGCGTGCGCGTGTCGCCGCCACCGTGGTGCGCGAGGCCGGGGCGCTGGCGCTCGACTATTTCCGCCGCCGGGGTGATTTGCGGATCGACAGCAAGGGCCTCCAGGACATGGTCAGCCAGGCCGATCGCGAATGCGAGGACCTGATCTTTGCCCGCCTGTCGGAAGCGTTCCCCGCCGATTCCTTCCTCGGCGAAGAGGGCGGATTGCGGGGAACCGGATCGGCGATGTGGGTGGTCGACCCGATCGACGGGACGGCCAATTTCGTGCGCGGCATTCCGCACTGGTGCGTGTCGATCGGCTTGATCGAGGACGGTCGGGCGCTCTGCGGCGTGCTCTACGATCCGGTCGCCGACGAACTCTTCGCCGGGGTTGCCGGTGGCGGCGCCACACTCAACGGCGCGCCGATCGGCGTCACCGGTGAGACGGATCTCAGGAAGGCCCGGGTCGGGATCGGCTTCAGCTACCGCACTCCGGTGGCGCCGCATCCCGGCGACATCCACGCGCTACTGGATGCCGGATGCGAATACCTGCGCCTCGGCTCCGGCGCGCTCGGCCTCGCCTATACGGCGGCCGGCCGTCTCGACGGCTACTTCGAGCGCCACATCAACCTTTGGGACGTTGCCGGCGGCCTGATCATCGTCGCGGAAGCCGGCGGGCGGCTCAGCGACTTCATGACGCCGGACGTGGTTGCAGAGGGCAACGAGATCCTGGTCGCGACGCCGGGGATCTACGATCAACTGCGCGGTCTTTTCGACGCCTGAGTCACTGCGCCGGGCGCGGTTCCGGGCGATCGGCGCGTGCCTCCGCGATGCGAAGGTCCTCGATCAACCGGCCGGTCACCACACCGATCAGGTTGAAGGCGATGCGCGGATCCTGGAAGACAAGCTCCCGCACCTTGTCCCGGCTGATCCGCTGGAGTCGGCATTCGTCGATGCAGGTCGCCGTCGCCATCCGCGTTCCGTGCGGCGAGAACACGCCGATTTCCCCTAGCATCGCGCCGGAGTTCACTTCGACGTCGAGTTCCTCGATGCGGATGCGCCCCTTCGTCAGCAGGTACATGTGGTCGGCCGCCTCGCCCATGGCGAACAGGGTCGCGCCGGCCGGGAGGGACACCGGCGTCATGAATGGCAGCAGCCACCGCATGTCGTTGTCTCCGGCCTCTGCGTTCCGAACCTCCCTGACCAGCCTGTACATCTCGGCGAGTCGGTAGATGTTCAGCGGCAGCAGGATGGTGTGGAGCAGCAGCACCGGCAGGATGTCGTCGGCATAGCCGTAGGCAATGAACGCGATGTTGCTGGCGATGCCGAGAAGCCGCAGCGGGATCATTGTCCGCATCGTGAAGGTGGCAAGCACCAACGCCGACGCCACATATCCAAAAACTTCTGCCAGGTTCACGGGCGCCCTCCCAGACGGACAACTGCCGAAGCGGCAGCTTACCGCCGGATTTCGAGCCCCGCTATTCCTGGTTGAACCTTGGCAGCAAGCGTCTGGGGGCGCAGCCTGCTCAACATCGGTCCCGCCTGAGGCGGGACCGGTCGACGGTGCGGATCAGGGCGTCGGCGCGTCCTGCCGGATCAGGCCCTCGCTCTTGAGGTCGGACCACAACGCATCCGGTATCTCATGGCGGAAGAGAGCGAGGTTGCTGGTGACGTGTTCCGGCTTGAAGGCGCCCGGAATGATCGCCGCGGCCAGCGGATGATGCAGCGGGAACTGCATCGCGGCCGAAGCGAGCGGCACGTCGTAGCTCTTGCAGACCGCCTCGATCCGGCGCGCCCGCTCGAGCTGATCGGGCGTCGCATCCTCGTAATTGTACTTGGCGCCGGGCACCGGCCCGGTCGCGTAGATGCCCGAGGAGAAGACGCCGGCAACGATGAAGCCGACTCCGCGCTCGGCGCAGGCCGGGAGTTCCTCATCGAGCGTATCCTGCTCGCCAAGCGTGTAGCGCAGCGCCAGCATGAAGAAGTCGAGATCGACCATGTCGAGGAAGGCCGGGATCGTCCGCAACTCGTTGACGCCGGCGCCGATCGCGCCGATCAGGCCATGCCTCTTCAACTCTTCCAGCGCCCGGAAGCCGCTGGAGCCGAGCTGCGAGAGATAGGCATTCACCTTGGCGTCGGTCTTGTGATGCCACCAGTCGAGATCGTGGATGATCAGGATGTCGATGCGTGTCATGCCGAGGCGCTGGAGGCTGTCCTCGTAGGCCCGCATGATGCCGTCATAGCTGTAGTTCCACTCGATATCGAAGGGCAGGCCGCCGGCCCACATGCCGGTGTCGAAGGTCTCCGGATTGGCCGGTGCCTTGAGGATGCGGCCGACCTTGGTCGACAGGACCACCTCGCTGCGCGGGCGATGGTAAAGCGCTCGGCCGATGCGATGCTCGCTCTGGCCGCGGCCATACCATGGCGCCGTGTCGTAATAGCGGACACCGGCATCCCAAGCGGCCGACAGGGTCGCCTCCGAATCCGCTTCGCTGACCTTGGTGAACAACTCGCCGAGCGGCGCGCCGCCAAAGCCGAACTGCGGCACCATGACGTCGGAACGCCCGAGCTTGCGCCGTTGAAATGGATCCATGATGTTCCTCCCTGTCTCGAGTCATGCGCTCACCCGGAGCGTCTTTGCGATTGTTCCCCGCTACGCGACGGCGGACCTCATTACCACAAGGATCGCCGCCCGGCGTTGTGTAAACGACACGATCGCGCGACGTTCCTGCGCGACATGATTCCCGTGCCGTGCCAAACCGTCTGAAACAACAATCCGGAGCCAAAAAGATGCCCGCAAGCCTTCGTCTCTTCACCCCCGACGCCCAGTATGCCGACGATGGGACGATCGAGCGCCGGACCGCCGGTGCGGACGTGGTCTTCGACATCTTCCGGGAACGCACGGCGGACAAGCTTCCGCGCGATCTGCTCGCGGCGGCCGACGGCATCGTCATCTGGCACGAGATGGCGATCGACGATGCGTTCGTCCAGTTGATCCCCAGATGCCGCATCGTCGTGCGCGCCGGCGTCGGCTTCGACCACATCGACCTTCGAGCGACCGGCGCCGCCGGCATCCCGGTCTGCAATACGCCGGACTATGGCACCAGCGAGGTTGCCGACCATGCCATCGCGCTGATGCTGGCGCTGGGACGGGCGCTGCTTACCTATCACAAGGAGCTTACCAGCGATCCGGTCGGCAACTTCGTCACCCGTTTCGATGCCGGCCATACGCCGCTTGTGCGTCGGATGCGCGGCCGTGTCTTCGGCGTCGTCGGCCTCGGCCGGATCGGCATAGCCGCCGCGCTTCGCGCCAAGGCCTTCGGCATGGAGGTGATCGCCTACGATCCCTATGCGGTCGCCGGTATCGAGATCGCCACCGGCGTCCGGCGCGTCGCCTCGCTTGAAGCGCTTCTCGCCGAGAGCGACGTCGTCAGCATTCACTGCCCGCTGACCGACGAAACCCGCAACATGCTCGGCGCGCCGCAGTTCGAGGCGATGAAGGACGACGCCATCCTGATCAATACGGCGCGGGGCGGCATCGTCGACGTGCCGGCGCTGGTCGCCGCTATCGAAGCAGGTAGCATCGGCGGCGCGGGCATCGACGTCCTGCCGGTCGAGCCGCCGCGGCCGGACGACGCCATCGTCGCCGCCTATGGCAATCTCGAGGGCAGTCGCCTCGACGGTCGGTTGATCCTGACGCCGCATTCGGCCTGGTCCAGCCCCGAGAGTGCGGCGGATGCGCGACGCCTCGCGGTCGAGACGGCGATGCTGTATCTCCGCGACGGCAGGTTGCGGAACCTGGTCAACGGCGAACATCTTGCAACCCGCCGGGGCTAGTCGCGGCGCGCCAAATCCATAGACTTCGGGAAAAGAACGGAAAAAGGGGGAACGAGAATGCTGCTTGGATTCAACATGCTGCTGTGGGCCAGCCAGCTCACGGAAGAGCACTTCCCGCTGCTCGAGAAGCTCAAGGCCGCCGGTTACGACGGGGCGGAGCTGCCGATCTTCGGCGGGACGCCCGAGGAATACGCCCATGTCGGCCGAGAGTTGAAGAATCTCGGTCTGCGCGCCACCGCGGTCTGCGTGATCCCGGACAAGGAGCACGACTGCACCAGCTCCGACGCCAAGGTCCGCGCCGCCGGTCTCGCTCATCTCAAGTGGGCCATCGACTGCCTCGAGGCGGCCGGCGGCGAATTGCTCTGCGGGCCGTTCTACCAGCCGCTCGCCGTCTTCTCGGGCGATCCGCCGACGCCGGAGGAACTCGCCGGCATCGTCGAGGTGCACAAGGAGGCTGCGCGCTACGCCGCCCGGGCCGGGATCAAGATGGCGATCGAGCCGCTCAACCGTTTCGAGTGCTATGCGCTGAACACGGCCGCCGACGCCGCCGAGATCGTCAAGCGCGTCGACGAGCCGAACTACGGCTACCTCTACGACACGTTCCACGCCAATATCGAGGAGAAGGATCCGGTTGGCGTGATCGCCCCGACGCTCGCCCAGATCAACCACGTCCACACGTCGGAGAACGATCGCGGTACGCCCGGCAAGGGACACGTGCCGTGGCCGGAGACCTTCAAGGCGCTGAAGGACGGCGGCTATGACGGCTGGTATGTGATCGAAGCCTTCGGCCGGGCCCTGCCCGGCATCGCCGAGGCGACGCGGGTATGGCGGGACTTCTTCCCGCACACCGACGAGGTCTACCAGTTCGGTCACGACTTCCTGCGCAAGCAATGGAAAAAAGCCTGAGCCGCCGGTTCACGGCAAACAATCCAGACGGGAGAGGACCATGAAAACGATCAAGGGCCCGGCGATCTTTCTCGCCCAGTTCGTCGGCGATGAAGCGCCGTTCAACACCTTCGACGGCATCTGTGGATGGGCGGCCTCGCTCGGCTACAAGGGTGTCCAGATCGCCGCCTGGGACGGGCGGCTGATCGACCTGAAGCAGGCGGCCGAGAGCAAGACCTATTGCGACGAGCTGAAGGGGACCGCCGCGAAACACGGTGTCGAGATCACCGAACTCGCGACGCATCTCCAGGGCCAGTGCGTGGCGGTCAATCCAGCCTATGACGACGCGCTCGACGCCTTTGCCGCGCCGGAAGTCCGGGGCAACCCGAAGGCGCGGCAGGAATGGGCGATCGAGCAGGTCAAGCTCGGTGCCCGCGCCAGCCGCAACCTCGGCCTCGACGCGCATGTCACCTTTTCCGGGTCGCTCGCCTGGCCGTTCCTCTATCCCTGGCCGCCGCGTCCCGCCGGCCTGATCGAAGCCGCCTTCGAGGAACTCGCCAGGCGCTGGCGGCCGATCCTCGACCTCCATGACGAGGTTGGTGTCGATGCCTGCTTCGAACTCCATCCGAGCGAGGACCTTTTCGACGGCACCAGCTTCGAGCGTTTCCTCGCCCTGGTCGATGACCATCCGCGCTGCTGCATCAACTACGATCCCTCGCATTTCCGCCTGCAGAACCTCGACTATGTCGGGTTCATCGACGTCTATCACGAGCGGATCAAGGCGTTTCACGTCAAGGATGCCGAATTGCGCTCGACGCCGAAGCAGGGCGTCTATTCCGGCTATTCGGACTGGCCGGACCGGGCGGCGCGCTTCCGTTCGCTCGGCGATGGCGACATCGACTTCGCCGCGATCTTCTCGCAGCTCTCCGTGCATGGCTATGACAGCTGGGCGGTGCTCGAATGGGAATGCGCCATCAAGAATCGCGAGGACGGCGCCCGCGAGGGGGCTCCCTTCATCGCCGATCACATCATCCGGGTCAGCGAGACGAATTTCGACGATTTCATTGACCAGGGCGCCGATACCGAGGCCGTCAATCGCGCGCTCGGGTTGAACCGTTGAGCCGGAATTCCGGGGCCGCCTGACATCGGCCCCGGAGCCGCACAGGACAGCCTGACCGACCGGGTTGTAGAGTCATAGAGCGCCCCGCTGTCTGCTCGCAAAGCGGGGCGCTTCGTTCCGCCCTCGTAGTCCGGGCCCTGGGCCAACAACCGTGAGATCGCCGATGACTGCGGACAACGCTACCAACGCCGGCCGCCGGGTGGCAGTGATCGGCCTTGGGTCGATGGGCTACGGCATGGCCGTTTCGTTGAAGCGGGCCGGCTTCGATGTCGTCGGCTTCGACGTTCGACAGGAATCGGTCGAGCGCTTCGTGGCCGAGGGTGGAATGGGTGCAGCCACGCCGGGCGAAGCGGCGGCCGGCGCCGCCGCCGTCGTCTGCGTCGTGCTCAATGCCGAACAGACCGAGGCCGTACTCTTCGGCGAAGGCGGCTGCGCGGCGACGATGGACGAGGGCACGGTGTTCGTCTCCTCGGCCACGATGGCGCCGTCGGTCGCAAGGTCGCTGGCCGAGCGGCTCGAAAAGGACGGACGCCACTATCTCGACGCGCCGATCAGCGGCGGCGCCCAGCGGGCCGCGACCGGAGAATTGACGGTGCTGGTCTCGGGCACCCCGGCGGCAATGGCTGCCGCGGATGCCGTGGTCGGCGCGATGGCCGCCAAGGTCTTCCATCTCGGCGACGCGCCGGGAACCGCGGCCGGCCTCAAGATCGTCAACCAGCTCCTGGCCGGCGTTCATATCGCCGCCGCCTGCGAGGCGATGTCCTTCGCCGACGCCCACGACCTCGACCCCGCCAAGGTCTTCGAGGTCATCACCGCCTCGGCCGGCAATTCCTGGATGTTCGAGAACCGGGTGCCGCATATCCTCGACAACGACTACACGCCGCGCAGCGCGGTCGACATCTTCGTCAAGGATCTCGGCATCGTCCTCGACATCGCCCGGTCCGAAAAGATCCCGGTGCCGTTGGCCGGAACCGCGCTGCAATCCTTCCTGATGACCTCGGCGGCCGGCATGGGCCGCGACGACGATGCCTCGGTCTTCCGCCTTTACCAGCGTATCCGCGACGTAGCCGATGATGCGCCGGACGGAGAGGGGCCATCGTGAGCCTGCTGTTCGAAGAGCTCGACTACCGGCCGACGCCGATCGGCGCGCTGAGCCTGCGACGACGGCGTGAATTGAAGCTCGGCGTCGATATCCTCGAAATCAAGCTCGGCGAAGAGCACCTGATGTCGAGCCTGTTCACCGCCTCCGAGATCGCGCTGGCGAAACTCGGGCTGGCCGAGCTCTCCGGCGCCGGTCTTGACGTCGTCGTCGGCGGACTCGGCCTCGGCTACACCGCCGCCGCCGTGCTGGAATCCCTGTCGGTCGGGTCGCTCGTCGTCATCGAGACGCTGGAGCCGGTCATCGACTGGCACGTCAGCGGCCTGCTGCCGCTCGGGCCCCAGCTGACCGGCGACCCGCGCTGCCGCCTCGTCCTCGGCGATTTCTTCGCGCTGGCCGCCTCGGAGGCCGGCTTCGATCCGGACGCGCCGTCGCGCCAGTTCGACGCCATCCTCGTCGACATCGACCACTCGCCAGAGTTTTTCCTCGATCCCGCCAATGCCGGCTTCTACACGCCGCAAGGGTTGGCCCGGTTCGCTACCCACATGAAGCCCGGCGGCGTCTTCGGCCTGTGGTCGAACGAACTGCCGGACGATGCCTTCACCGCGCGGCTCGCCGGAGCCTTCGCCGAGGCGCGGGCGGAGGAAGTGACCTTTCACAATCCGCTCCAGGACAAGGACTTCACGCAAACCGTCTACCTGGCGAGAACGGCGAGCGGTTCGCCAACCCGCGCCGCGTGACCGCGCCGGCGGCCTGCCCCGTCTGTCGCGCGGCCGCGCCGCTGCCCTTTCTGACCGTTGACGGCCGCGACTACTGGCGTTGCGTGGCATGCGAGGCGCGGTTCCTCGATCCGCGCCAGCAGCCCGGATCGGACGACGAACGCGCCCACTACCTGCTCCACGAGAATGACCCGGACGACCCGGGCTATCGCCGATTTCTCGCCCGGCTGGCCGAGCCGCTGCTGGCGAAGCTCGGCCCAAACAAGGCGGGCCTCGACTATGGCTGCGGGCCGGGGCCGGCGCTTGCCACGATGCTCAGCGAGGCCGGCCACGCCATGGCGCTCTACGACCCGTTCTTCCAGCCCGACACCGGCCCCCTCGAAGAAACCTACGACTTCATCACCTGCACCGAGGTCGCCGAGCATTTCCATCGCCCCGCCGACGAATTCGACCGGCTCGATTCCCTGCTTCGCCCCGGCGGCTGGCTTGGCGTCATGACCTGCTTCCAGACGGACGACGACCGCTTCGCCACCTGGCACTATCGGACCGACCCGACCCACGTCGTCTTCTATCGCGAGGCGACGCTGCGGACGATCGCGGCGCTACGCGGCTGGTGGTGTGACATCCCGGCCAAGGATGTGGCTCTGATGCGGAAGCCGCGCCGATGACCTCGTGGCTGCACGAGCAGCGGCTGGCGGCTGTCCTCGCCGTGCTGCGCGACTGCCGGGCAAGAACGATCCTCGATCTCGGCTGCGGTGACGGGGCGCTGCTCTTCCGGCTGGCCACGGATCCGGCGATCGAGCGGATCGTCGGCGTAGACCTTTCGGCCGAGGCGCTTGCGCGGCTGCGGACCGATCTCGTGCGGTTGCCGGGCGGGCAGGGGAACACGGTCGCGTTGATCCATGGCTCGCTGACCGACCTCGGCAGCGACCTTGCCGGCTTCGATGCGGCGGTCCTCGTCGAGGTCATCGAGCATATCGACCCCGATCGCCTGTCGACCGTGGCGCGCGCCGTCTTCGGCGACCTCGCACCGGCGACCGTCATCGTCACCACCCCGAACAGCGAGTTCAACGCCCTGCTCGGTGTTCCAGCCCACCGTCTCCGACATCCGGATCACCGTTTCGAGTGGGGGCGGGCGAAGTTCCGCGCCTGGGCGGAGGGCGTCGCCGGCCGGCATGGCTATGACAGCGCCGTCACCGACATCGGTGCGCATCCGACGCTCGGCGGGCCGACGCAGATGGCGGTTTTCACCCGTAGGGCCGAAATCGCGAAACGGGAGGTGGCATCCCCGCCACATGGGTTATAAGACCGCCGCGCCGCGCGACGGCGCTCTTCCGGGCTGAGCGAATGATCCTTCCCGCCGAAATCATCACCAGCCTCGCCGCCATGGGGTTGATCGCCGACGGTGCGCCGGTCGAGGCCGAGCGGCTGACCGGCGGCGTCTCCTCCGACATCTGGAAGGTGACGGCCGGCGACCGCACCTTCTGCGTCAAGCGCGCCATGGCGCAACTTGCGGTCAAGGACGAGTGGTTCGCGCCGGTCGAGCGCAATCGCTACGAGCAGCTGTGGTACGCGACCGCCGCCGCCCGGGTTCCGGGTGTCGCTCCCGCCGTCCTTGCCGCCGATGACGCGGCCATGTTCTTCGTCATGGAGTTCCTCGATCCGGCCGATCACCGGCTGTGGAAGGCCGAACTGATGGCCGGCCGCGTCGACGGCGCCTTTGCCGCTAATGTCGGCGGCAAGCTCGCCGCGATTCATGCCGCCACGGCGGGCGACGCCGAGATTGCCGCGGCCTTCCAGACCGGCCCGCTGTTCGAGGCGCTGCGGCTCGAGCCCTACCTGCGCGCCACCGGCGTCCGCCATCCGGCGCTTGCTGGCCGGTTGAACGCGCTCGCCGACCGTACCGCCGCGACACGGTTGGCGCTCGTCCATGGCGACGTCAGCCCGAAGAACATCATGATCGGGCCGACAAACGAGCCCGTCATCCTCGACGCCGAGTGCGCCTGGTATGGCGACCCGGCCTTCGATCTCGCCTTCTGCGTCAACCACCTGCTCCTGAAGACGCTGGCCGCGCCGCAGGCCGGGGGCGCGCTGCTCGCGGCCTTCGACGCCTTCTGCGACGCCTACCGCGCCGGCGTTGACTGGGAGCCGGTGGCCGACCTCGAGAGCCGGGCGGCCTCGCTGCTCCCCGGCCTGCTGCTGGCGCGGATCGACGGCAAGTCGCCGGTCGAATACGTGACGGATGACGCGACGCGAGAGCGGGTGCGCCGCGTCGCCATTCCATTGATTGAATCCGCACCGGCGACGCTCGACGCGGTGCGACAGGCCTGGACGAAGGAGAAGACAGGGTGACGAAGACGGACATCGTGAAGGTGCACGGCCGGCGGGTATGGGACTCGCGCGGCCGGCCGACGGTCGAGGCCGAGGTGACGCTGGCCGGCGGCGCGATGGGCCGGGCCATCGCTCCGGCGGGTGCGTCGATGGGCTCGGGCGAGGCGGTGGACCGGCGCGATGGCGGCACCGCTTTCGGCGGCCTCGACGTCACCATGTCGGTCGGCGCGGTCAATGGCGAGATCGCCGAAGCGCTGTACGGCGTTGATTCAGAAGATCAGGAAACCGTCGATAACATTCTGATATCGCTGGACGGTACCTCGAACAAATCGCGCCTTGGCGGGAACGCCATCATCGCCGTTTCGCTGGCCGCAGCCCACGCGCGGGCAGCCGCCGCGGGCGTGCCGCTTTGGAAGTCGCTGGCCGGCGACCGGAAGGTCGGGCTGCCGCTTCCCGAGATCCAGCTCTTTGGCGGCGGCGCCCATGCGGCCCGTCGCGTCGACGTCCAGGACTTCATGGTCATCGCCGTCGGTGCAAAGACCTTCGCCGACTCGCTCGACATGACGGCCGAGGTCTATCGAGCCGCCGGCGCCATCCTCGCCGAGCGCGGCAAGCTTGCCGGCGTCGCCGACGAGGGCGGCTACTGGCCGGACTTCGACACCAACGAGGAGGCGCTCGGCCTGACGGTCGAGGCGATCGAGAAAGCCGGCTACCTCCCGGGCGACGACGTCGCCATCTCGCTCGATATCGCGGCGTCCGAGTTCGGCAAGGACGGCCGCTACCGGCTTGCCCGCGAGTCGCGCGACCTCGACAGCGACGCGATGGTCGCGCTGTTGCTCGGCTGGGTCGAGCGCTATCCCATCGTCTCGATCGAGGACCCGCTGGCCGAGGACGACGAGGCGGGTCTGATCGCCTTCACCAAGGCCGCCGGCAAGGGGCTGCAGATCATCGGCGACGACTATCTCGTCACGAATGCCGACCGGGTTCGCCATGGACAGGCGGTCGGCGCCTGCAACGCGGTGCTGGTCAAGCCGAACCAGGCGGGCACCGTGACCGAGACGAAGGCTGCGCTGGACGCGGCGCATGCCGACGGCTGGGGCGCGGTTGTGTCGGCACGCTCCGGCGAGACCGAGGATGTCTCGATCGTCCACCTGGCGGTCGGCTGGGGGGCGACGCAGCTCAAGGTCGGCTCCTTCACCCGGTCCGAGCGAATGGCCAAATGGAACGAAGGCCTGCGTGTCGCCGAGGCGATCGGCGACGGCGACCTGCCGCCGCGCGCAAGCTTCCCCTGGGGCGCGGCCTGAGGGTGCCGCCAAACGACGGCGGTGACGATGGACTCCCTGACGCTGTTCGGGCTGTTGGCGGTGACGCTGATGCTCGTCTTCTACGCATTGGAGGGTCGCAGCCCCTGGTACATCGCCGCCTTCGCGGCGGCCTGCGTCCTCGCCTCGGTCTACGGCTTCCTGCAGGGCGCGTGGCCGTTCGGCGTCGTCGAGGCGATCTGGGCGGCGGTCGCGCTCTATCGCTGGCGGCAGCGTGTGGCATCGGAGGTGGACAACCGCTTTCACTGATGGGGCACCATCATCCGGCGGCCGGGCATCGGCTGGACAGGACGGGGCGGGGCTTTTAGTTTCGCGGGCCACAATCGAACGGAAACGCCTCAATGCCGCTCGTTCTTCTCTCCGGCCAGATCCACGATGACGGCATGGCCGTTTTCGAAGCCCGGCCGGATGTCACCATCCGCGAGATGGAGGACAACGAGGCGGCGACATTCATGCGCGACCTGCCGGACGCCGATGCGCTGCTTATCCGGACGTCGCTCCTGCCGGCAGAGGCGATCGCCGTCGCCGACCGTTTGCGCGTCGTTTCGCGCCATGGTGTCGGCTACGACAACATCCCGGTCGACGCGCTGACCGCCAAGGGTGTCCCGCTGGCGCTGGCGGTGGGGGCGAATGCCGATTCCGTCGCCGAGCACGTTTTCTACCTGATCCTGTCGATCGCCAAGGGCGGACCGGCCAACGATGCCGCCGTGCGCAACGGCGAATGGAATGTCCGCAACCGGATGCCGGCTTTCGATATCGGCG
Source organism: Bauldia litoralis (assembly GCF_900104485.1). GTDB lineage: Bacteria > Pseudomonadota > Alphaproteobacteria > Rhizobiales > Kaistiaceae > Bauldia > Bauldia litoralis. Next base: position 248,275 of record NZ_FMXQ01000004.1, read on the forward strand.
GACGCACCCTGCTGCTGATCGGCTTCGGCCGGGTCGGTCGGTCGGTGACGCGGATCGCGAAGGCCTTTTCCATGCGGGTCATCGCCTTCGATCCGGCGGTCGGCGCTGAAGCGATGGCGGAGGCGGGAGTCGAGAAGACCGACGACTGGCGTGACGTGCTGGCCGAAGTCGACGTCGTCTCCCTGCATACGCCGCGCCTGCCCGAGACCGAGAACATGATCGGCGCCGCCGAATTGCGATCGATGAAGTCGGATGCCATCCTGATCAACACCTCGCGCGGCGGACTGATCGATGAATATGCCCTGGCGCTTGCGCTGCAGAAGGGGCAACTGGCCGGTGCCGGCATCGATACCTTTGCCGACGAGCCGCCGCCCGGCGCCAGCCCGCTGCTGAATTGCGAGCGCGCCATCCTCAGCCCCCATATCGCCGGGCTGACCCGCGAGGCAGGGGCGCGGCTCAGCGTCTATGCGGCCCGCAACGTGCTGGCCGCCATCGACGGCCAACTCGATCCCGCTGTCGTCGTCAATCCTTCGGTGCTCACGACATGAAGAGACTGGGTGTTGGTCTGGTTGGCAGCGGCTTCATGGGTCGCAGCCACGCTCATGCCTTCCGCGCGGCGGCGGGCGTCTTCGACCTGCCGATGGCGCCGACGCTGGAACTCCTCGCCGATGTCAACGAGACGGTCGCGGCCAGGGCGGCCGACGCTCTCGGTTTCAACCGCTCCACCGGCGACTGGAAGGCGCTGGTTGCCGATCCGGCCGTCGACCTTGTCGACATCACCACCCCGAACACCCTGCACAAGCCGATCGCGCTGGCCGCGATCGAAGCCGGCAAGCCGGTCTATTGCGAGAAGCCGCTGGCGCCCAACGCGCTGGAAGCCAAGCGGATGGTCGACGCCGCCGAGCGTAAGGGCGTCAAGACGGCGGTTGGCTTCAACTACCTGAAGAATCCGATGGTGGCGCTGGCTCGCGAGATCGTCGCCAGCGGCGAGATCGGCGAGGTGGTGTCCTTCCGCGGCATCCATGCCGAGGACTACATGACCGATCCGAAGGCGCCGTTCACCTGGCGGCTCGACGCCGCCGGCGGTCACGGCGTCGTGGCCGATCTCGGCAGCCACATCATCTCGATCGCCCGCTTCGTCGTTGGGCCGATCGAGTCGGTGGTTGGACAGATCCGGACGGTGACCGACAAGCGTCCGTCGGGGCCGGGGGCGAGCGAAATGCGCGCCGTCGAGGTCGATGACGAGGCGCGGGCGCTGGTCCGCTTTGCCGGAGGCGCAACCGGGTCGCTCGAGGCTTCCTGGGTGGCCGCCGGCCGCAAGATGATGCTCGCCTTCGAGGTCACTGGCACGAAGGGCACGATCGCCGTCGATCACGAGCGTTTCAACGAATTGCAGCTCTATACGGTCGGCCAGCCGGGCGGTCGCGAGGGCTTCAAGACCATCCTGGCCGGGCCGCAGCACGACTCCTACAAGGAGTTCTGCCCGGCGCCCGGCCACCAGCTCGGCTTCAACGACATCAAGACCATCGAGGTCAAGGCGCTGATTACCGCCCTGGCCGGCGGCAAGGCATTCATGCCGGATTTCCGCGAGGCCTGGGAAATCCAGCGGGTCGTCGACGCCATCGTCCAGTCGGCGCGGGAGGAGCGCTGGCTGGCGGTGACGGAGATCTAGGGCGACCGCGCAGCATTCAATTCGAGGGAGCGAACAAGGATGAGCAAGACCATCGCCAAACTTGGCCGGCGGCTCCGACTGGGAGTGATCGGCGGTGGGCCGGGCTCGTTCATCGGCCCGGTGCACCGGGCGGCGGCGCGGCTCGACGACAATTACGAGATCGTCGCCTCGGTGCTCTCCTCCGATCCCGACCGGTCGCGGCGCGAGGGCCAGGCCATCGGCGTTGCGCCGGACCGCGCCTACGGAACCGCGACGGAGCTGTTCGACGGCGAGAAGGCCCGCGAAGACGGCATCGACGTTGTCGCCATCATGACGCCGAATGACAGCCACTACCCGCTCTGCCTGCAGGCGCTGGAAAACGGTCTCGACATCATCTGCGACAAGCCGCTGACCACCAACCTCCGCGACGCCAACGATCTCGTCCACCGGGTTCGCGACGCCGGCGTGGTCTTCTGCCAGACCTTCAACTATTCCGGCTTCCCGCTGGTCCGCCAGGCGATGGCGATGGTCCGCGATGGCGATCTCGGCGACGTGCGGATGATCGAGGTCGAGTATGTCCAGGGCCACAACGCGGCGCTGACCGCGACCGAAAGCGGCGAGGAGAGCAACTGGCATTTCGATCCGGCCCGGGTCGGCGAGTCGCTGATCCTCGGCGACATCGGCAGCCACGCCCATCACCTCGCCCGCTTCGTTACCTGCCAGGACCTGTCGCGGCTGACCGCCGACATCACCTCCGTGGTTCCGGGACGCACGGCCCACGACTATGCCGGCATCCTGTTTCGCCTCGAGAACAACGCGCCGGGCGTGATGTGGGTGACCCAGGCCGGCGCCGGCGCGGTCCATGGGCTCTACTTCCGCGTCTTCTGCGCCAAAGGGAGCCTCGAATGGGCGCAGGAGACGCCGAACCAGCTGACCTGCTCCCGCATCGGCGAACCGGCGACGATCTACGAGCGCGACGGCCCCGGTCTGAAGCCGGAAGCGGCGCGGGCGACTCGGGTTGGCATCGGCCATCCCGAGGGCTACCAGGAGGCGTTCGCCGTGCTCTATGCCGACGCCGCCGAGGCGATCGTCGCCCGCAAGCTCGGTGAAAAGCCTGATCGCCTCGCCCTCGATTTCCCGACCGTCGAGGACGGCGCCCGCACCATGCAGTTCATTGCCGCCGCGCTAGAGTCATCCCATAGCGGCGGCTGGATCGATTACCAGGTGGCGTTCTGAGCGAGCGTGGATCCTCGTGGATCACGAACAATCTCAAAATAGAACATACGTTCCGTTTTGAGATTGTGTAGAATGTCCCTGTTATTATAGTTCGACTGTCCCAGCCGCGGAATGGCCAAAGCCTCATGCGATCGTGGCGCCGGATCGAAGGGGAGGAGGAAGACTCATGAAAACCGTCCGTCTGACCATGGCCCAGGCCCTGGTCCGCTACCTGACCGCGCAGAAGATCGTCATCGATCACGAGGAGGTCCCGCTGTTCGGCGGCGTCTTCGCCATCTTCGGCCATGGCAACGTCACCTGCCTTGGCGAGGCGCTGGAGCCCGTGCGCGACGTCCTGCCGACCTGGCGCGGCCAGAACGAGCAGTCGATGGCGCTGGCGGCGATCGGCTACACCAAGATGAAGAAGCGCCGGCAGATCATGGTCTCCCTGTCGTCGATCGGCCCCGGCGCCACCAACATGGTGACCGCCGCCGCCGTCGCGATGGCTAACCGCCTGCCGCTGCTGGTGCTTGCCGGCGACACCTTCGCCAGCCGCATTCCCGACCCGGTGCTCCAGCAGGTCGAGCGCTTCGACGACCCGACGATCAGCGTCAACGACTGCTTCAAGCCGGTGGTCCGCTACTGGGATCGCATCAGCCGGCCGGAGCAGATCATCGGCTCGCTGCCCCAGGCGGTGGCCACCATGCTCGACCCCGCCACCTGCGGCCCGGCCTTCATCGGCCTTGCCCAGGACGCACAGGCCGAGGCCTATGATTACCCGGAAGCCTTCTTCGCCGAGACGGTTCACCGCATCCCGCGCGCCCGGCCCGACGCGGACTCGATTCGCGAGGCGGTGTCGCTTCTGCGCAAGGCCAAGAAGCCGCTGATCATCGCCGGCGGCGGCGTCCACTGGTCGCTCGCCAATGACGCGGTCGGCGCCTTTGCCGAGAAGCACAATGTCCCGGTCGCCGAGACGATCAACGGCCGCACCTCGCTGGTCCATGACCACCCGATGAATGTCGGGCCTGTCGGCATCAACGGTTCGACCTCGGGCAATGCGCTGGCGCGCGAGGCCGATGTCATCCTCGCCGTCGGCACCCGGCTCCAGGATTTCGTCACCGCCTCCTGGACGCTCTTCCCCGAGAGCGCGCAGATCATCGGCCTCAACGCCGCCCGCTTCGACGCTGCCAAGCATCGCTCGCTGGCGGTGGTCGGCGACGCGCTGGTCGGCATCGAGGAGATGTCCGACGCGTTGACCGACTGGCAGGCGCCAGGCAGCTGGTCGAAGAAGGGGGCCAAGGCATACGGCGCGTGGAACGACCTGATTGACAAGAATTCCGGACCGACCAATGCCGAGGTTCCGACCTATGCCCAGGTGGTCGGCGCGATCAACCGGATCTGCGACCCGACCGACCTGGCGCTGACCGCCGCCGGCGGCTTGCCTGGCGAGCTCTGCCAGAACTGGCGGGCCAAGACCCCGGCCACCTTCGACTGCGAGTTCGGCTATTCCTGCATGGGCTACGAGATCGCCGGCGCCTGGGGAGCCAAGATGGCCGATCCGGATCGCGACATCATCTCGATGATCGGCGACGGCTCCTACCTGATGATGAATTCGGACATCTATTCGACGGTGCTGACCGGCCACAAGCTGATCATCGTCGTCATGGACAATGGCGGCTTCGCCGTCATCAACCGCCTGCAGAACGCCAAGGGTTCGAAGTCCTTCAACAACCTCATTGCCGACTGCAAGATCGAGAACCTCGTCGAGGTCGATTTCGAGAAGCACGCAGCCTCGATGGGGGCGCTGGCCGAGACAGTCCATTCGATCGGCGAACTCGAGCAGGCCTTCAACCGGGCCAAGCAGGCGGACCGGACGTCGGTGATCGTCGTCAAGGTCCAGTCGCATGAATGGACGCCTGGCGATGCCTGGTGGGAGACCGGCGTGCCGGAAGTCTCGACCCGCAAGGAGGTGCGCGCCGCCCGCGCCGAGCACGAAGAGGGCAAGGGCAAGCAGCGGGTGGGGGTCTGACCATGCCGACGGCGGGTCCAGTCCATCTCGGCGTCGCGCCGATCGCCTGGTCGAACAACGACATGCTCGAACTGGGCGGCGAAACCAGCCTCGAAACCTGCCTGAAGGAAACCCGCAAGGCAGGCTTCACCGGCACCGAAACCGGGGTGAAGTTCCCGATGGACCCGAAGGTCCTCGGCCCGATCCTCAAGAAGCACCGACTGAAGCTGATCTCCGGATGGTTTTCCGGCGAATTGCTGAAGCGCTCGGTCAAGGCCGAGCGTGAACGGATGCTGGCGCAGATCGACACCTACAAGGCGCTCGGTGCGCCAGCCTATGTCTATGCGGAGACCACCGGAACGGTGCAGAATGTCATGGATGCGCCGCTGTCGTCGCGTCCCCGCATGGCGGCCGAGGATTTCCCGGCCTATGGCCGAAAGCTCACCGAACTCGCCGAGTGGATGGCCGACTACGGCGTGCCGATGACCTACCACCACCACATGGGCACCATCGTCGAGACCCAGCGGGAGATCGACCTGCTGATGGCCAACACCGGCGAAGCGGTCGGCCTGCTCCTCGATACCGGGCACCTGGCTTTCGCCGGGGGCGATATCGTCGAGACGACGCGCAAGCATGGCCGGCGGATCAACCATGTCCATTGCAAGGACCTGCGTCCGGACGTGCTGAAGACCGTGCGCCAGAAGGACCAGAGCTTCCTTTCGGCCGTGCTCGACGGCGTCTTCACCGTGCCGGGCGACGGCTATATCGACTTCCACGCCTTTGCCCGCGTCCTGGCCGATATCGGCTACGAGGGCTGGGTGGTCGTCGAGGCGGAGCAGGATCCGGCCAAGGCCCCGCCATACGAGTATTCCTTGATGGGGCGCCGGCACCTGACATCGGCGTTTGCTGCGGCGGGTTACCCGATCACCTGAGAGGCGCCGCGGCGCGGGAGGGGAACATGACGACGACGAATCTCAAGAAGCAGTTCGCCGGCAAGGTCGCCGTCGTGACGGGCGGTACGCAGGGACTGGGCGAGACCGTTGCCCGGCTGCTGGCGGCGCGGGGCGCCGCCGGCATCGTGATCTGCGGCCGCAACGCCAAGCTCGGCAAGGCGGTCGCCGCATCGCTCGGCAAGACCGCCGCAAAAGTGGTCTTCATCAAGGCGGACCTCAACAAGGTCGAGGATTGCCGCAAGGTCATTGCCGGTGCGGACAAGGCCTTCGGCCGCGTCGATGTCGTCGTCAATGTCGCCGCCACCACCGATCGCGGCACCATCCTCGACACGAGCCCGGAACTCTTCGACCGGATGTTCGCGCTGAACGTCCGGGCACCGTTCTTCCTGATCCAGGACGCAGCGAAGATCATGCGGCGCGAGGGAATCGAAGGGTCGATCGTCAATATCCAGTCGATGTCGGCCCATGGCGGCCAGCCTTTCATCACCGCCTATTCCGCGTCCAAGGCGGCGCTGTCGGCGCTGACCAAGAATGCCGCCTTCTCGCTGATGCCGGATTGCATTCGCGTCAACGGCCTCAACATCGGATGGATGGACACGCCTGGGGAGCATTCGATCCAGATGCGCTACCATACCGATGACAAGGACTGGCTTGCCAAGGCGGAGCAGTCACAGCCATTCGGTCGGTTGCTGAAGCCGGAGGAGGTCGCCCGCGCTGTCGCGTATCTGGCCAGCGACGAGTCTGGCATGATGACGGGATCGATTATCGATTTCGATCAGCAGGTTCTTGGGTCGGCGGAGTCGGCAGCGCATCCAACCGGTCGGCTACCGGATGCCTAATTATTAGGCAGGCTGGACCCGCTGGTATTCTAATGTTATACTTATTGCGAATTTGCAATAATTCTTGCCGTTTTCGAGGATTGATACGATCCCGCCGGGACTTTACCCTTCGGTCGCTCTGCACGGCCAGGTGGTGCACGAGGTCGGTCGCCGTATTGTAGCGGACGATCTTCGTGAGGGCACATTGTTGCCGCGCGAAGCTGAACTGGCCCAATCCTATGGGGTCAGCAGGCAGGCGGTTCGCGAGGCGCTGAAGGTCCTGGCGGCCAAGGGCATGCTGACCACGCGGCGCCGCGCCGGCAGTCGGGTATCACCTCGAAGCCTGTGGAATCTCCTCGATCCCGACGTTCTGGCCTGGCACGCAATTGTCGGCCTCAGACCCGAATTTCTGCGTGACCTTGTCGAATTTCGCGCCCTGGTTGAACCGAATACCGCCGCGCTTGCGGCACGGCGCGCCAGCCCCGACCAACTGGAGCGGATCGTGGGGACTGCAGAGGCGATGCGCGCGGCGGTCGACGATTGCGATCGCTTCCACGATGCGGATGTCGCATTCCATGCCGCGGTCTTCGCCGCCAGCGGCAACGCGCTGATCGACCGGTTGAGCACGATCGTCGAGCCGGTTCTTCAGGTGAGTTCCACCGTTCAGAGCTCAGCCTCTGAACGCACGGCGTGGGCGGGCGACCACGAGCGTGTCGCGACGGCAATCGCCAATCATGACGCCGACGGGGCGGAGGCGGCGATGAGATACGTCGTCGATATGTACAACGGCGAGGTATCGACCGATGAACGCGGCAGAGTGTCCGCCGACGCTGCCGTTGTCTGGAAGACCTCCGATGCAAGCCTGCTTTATCCCTCCGGTGCTCTGCATGGCCAACTCGCCCACCAGATCGGCGAGCAGATCGTTTCCGGGACCCTCGGCGAAGGCGTCACGCTGCCGCGCGAATCCGAGCTCGCCCTGAAATACAAGGTCAGCCGGCAAGCGGTTCGCGAGGCGCTCAAGGTCCTTGCCGCCAAGGGACTTGTGTCGACCCGGCGGCGTGCCGGAACGACGGTTACGGCCCGCGAGAACTGGAACCTGCTCGATCACGACGTTATCGCCTGGCACAATCCCAAAGACCTGTCCTTTCAGTTCCTGATCGACCTGATCGAGTTGCGCCAGTTGGTAGAGCCGCCGTCGGCTGCGCTGGCGGCGGCGCGTCGAAGCCCTGCGCAGATGGCGCGAATCTCGTCGGCCATGTCCGAGATGCGTAGGACCGCGGCCGAGTCGAACTGGGTCGACGCGGACGTCGAATTCCACATGGCCGTGGCCGCGGCCAGTGGAAATGCGATCCTCGTAAGCCTCAGCCGGATTCTGGCGCCGGTGCTGGAAGCGAGCATGAAGGGCCAGGGCAACCTCGCGCCAACCCTCGAGGTTGCCCTCGAGGTTCATGCCGCGATCGAGCAAGGCATTGTCGCGGCTGACCCGGAACGGGCCGGCGCCGCCATGGCGGCGATGCTCAGCCTGACCGACAGTCGCCTGCATGAGGCGGTGGGACTGGGGAAGCAGCGCAGCGCATAGCGCTCGCGCTCTGTTCGCCGCCGCTATCCTGCGGATTTCATCCGGCCGACCGTTCCCGTGGTCGAATGCCCGGGCAGTAATGGAATCAGTTCGACCCGGCCGCCATTGGCCTTCACCACATCGCCGCCGACCACTTCGTTTTCCGCGTAGTCCGCGCCCTTGAACAAGACATCGGGCAGGACGGCGCCGATGAGGTCCGCCGGCGTATCCTCCTCGAAGGGAACGACGAGGTCGACGAACCGCAGCGCCGCAAGGACCGCGGCCCGGGTTTCGGCGTCCTGGACGGGGCGACCGGGCCCCTTGAGGCGCTTCGCCGAGGCATCGCTGTTGATGCCGACCACCAGCCGGTCGACGCGGCGCGATGCCTGCTCCAGCGAATGCAGGTGGCCCCGGTGGAGAAGGTCGAAACACCCGTTGGTGAAGCCGACCAGCAGGCCCTGGCTTTTCCAGTGGCCGACCTGGTCGAGCCCTTCCTGGCGGGCGAGCACGTTGGCCGAGGCCTCGACGCCCAGCGCCTGCTTGAGTTCGCGCGGGTGAACGGTCGCCGTGCCCGGCTTGGCGACCGCGACACCCGCCGCCGCATTGGCGAGACGCACCGCGTCGGCAAGCGGTACGCCGATCGCCATCGCCGCAGCAAGGGTGGCGACCACCGTGTCGCCGGCGCCGGTGACATCGAAGACCCGGCGGTTTTCGGCCCGAACGTGAAGCGCGTCGGCGTTGTGCGCGACCAGCGTCATGCCGGCGTGGCCGCGGGTGACGAGGATGGCGTCGAGCCCGCAGGTTTCCAGCACGCTGCGGCAGGCCTCTTCCGCTGCCGCGTCGCTGTCGACCGGCCGGCCAGTGAAGCGTTCGAGTTCAAGCGTATTCGGGGTCACCAGGGTCGCCCCGGCAAAGACGGCGGCCTGCGGCTTCTTGGGATCGGCGATCACCGGGGTCCCGGCCTCCCGCGCCGCGCCGATCAGGCTGGCGATCGTCTTGGCGCCGAGGACGCCCTTGGCATAGTCGGAGAGGATCACCACGTCGGCGTCCGGCAGCGCCTCGCGGGCGGCAGCGAGCAGGTCCCGGGCGACGGAGGCCGGAAGATCGTCGACCGCCTCGGCGTCGACCCGGAGCAACTGGTGCCAGCCGCTGAGATAGCGGGTCTTGACCGTCGTCGGCCGGCTCTCGTCCTCGATCAGGCGGCAGGTCAGGCGTTCGAAACCGTCGCAGAACCGGCGGAGTTCCTCGGCTCCGCTGTCGGCGCCCGCGACCCCGACAAGGGTCACGGAGGCGCCATAGGCGAGGAGATTGGCGGCGACGTTGCCGGCGCCGCCGAGCAGCGACCGCTCGCGGGTGTGATTAAGCACCGGCACCGGCGCTTCCGGCGAGACGCGGCGGACGGTGCCCTCGACAAAGCGATCGAGCAGGACATCGCCGATGACGAGGACCTTCGCTTGAGCGAGACGGTCTATGAGGCTAGCATCCATCGCCGTTTGGACCGGTTTCCTGCCACTTTCCCTGAAGGCCGAATCAATTTGAAATCCGACCGCGCCGCGGTGACGGCTGAATTCACCCGCCGCTATCAAGAACACCTTGCCGTCTTCGAGCGATCGCAAGGATTGCTCGCGCCGACGGCGGCGCTCGCCGAAGCGGCTATATCGGTGCTGGAAGCCGGGGGCAAGCTTCTCTTCTGCGGCAACGGCGGCAGCGCTGCCGATGCGCAGCATATCGCGACCGAGTGTACGATCCGTTTCGAGACCACGCGAAAGGGGCTTCCGGCGATTGCGCTGACCACCGACAGCTCGGCGCTGACGGCGGCCAGCAACGATCTTGGCTATGAACAGGTCTTCGCCCGCCAGGTCGAGGCGCTCGGCCGGCCCGGCGACATGCTGGTCGGACTCACCACCTCCGGCACCTCGGCCAACGTCACCGCGGCACTGGTTGCGGCACGCGCGGGCGGGCTTGCGACGGCCTGCCTGACGGGCCGGGACGGCGGCGAGATAGCCGCCGGACGGCTCGCCGATCACTGCCTTGTTGTCCCGTCGCAAATCACTGCCCATATCCAGGAAGTGCATATCTTCCTCGGCCATCTCCTCTGCGCCGCGATCGACGACGCCTTCACCGACAGGGAATGAATTCCGGTGAGCGATGACATGCATCGCGTCCATCTTGCCGACGCGCCACGGCGGCATTGCCCGGCGCTGTTCCTGGATCGCGACGGCACCATCCTCGACGATCCCGGCTACCTGTCGGATCCCGACAAGGTGGCGGTTTTCTCCGGTGCCGCGCCTGCGCTCCGCCGCTTCGCCGAGGCCGGCTATGCGCTGGTGCTGGTGACCAACCAGTCCGGCATCGGGCGCGGGCTTTTCGGCTGGGCCGACTACGACCGGGTTGCCGCGCGGATGCGCCAGGCGCTGGCCGCCGAGGGCGTCATCCTCGACGCCGAATGCGCCTGCGGCCATGCGCCGGCGGAAGGCGCAACCTGCGGCTGGCGGAAGCCCGCGCCGGGAATGCTTCTCCAGGCGGCGAAGGACCTCGACATCGACCTCGCCGCCTCGTTGATGGTCGGCGACATGCCGGGCGACCTCCAGGCGGCCGAGGCCGCCGGTGTCGGTCGCGCGGTACATGTCCTCACCGGCCACGGCGCCGACCAGCGGCCCGGGCGCACGGACTGGGGCGTCTCGATCCCGCTCGACCTTGTCGACAACCTCGCGGCGCTGTCGCCATGAAGATCCTGATCGTCAAGCTGACGTCCTTCGGCGATGTCATCCACACCTTCCCGGCGATCAGCGATCTGCGGTCGCAACGCCCGGATATCCAGATCGACTGGCTGGTCGAGGACTCCTTCGCCCCCTTCGTGGCGTTGCATCCCGCCGTCTCGACAATTCACCCGGCGTCGTTTCGCAGGCTGCGGTCGCCGCCAAGCCGCTGGACGCGGCTGCCGATGGAGGCAATCCGCCTCGGCCGCGCCTTGCGGGCGGCGCGCTACGATTACGTCGTCGACATGCAGGGGCTGCTGAAGAGCGCGATCCCGGCACTGCTGGCCGGCAGGGGGGTCGCCGGCTACGACACCGACAGCGCCCGCGAGCGGGCCGCCAGCCGGCTCTATCGCTGGGGAATTCCCGTACCCCGGGCAATGCACGCGGTCGAGCGCAGCCGGCGTCTTCTGGCCGCCGCCGTTGGCTATACCGTGCCGGCGGGGCAGGGGCGCTACGGCCTGCGCGTCCTTGACGGGCGCGACAGCGCGCTGCCCAAGCCCTACGCCATCGCCATGCATGCGGCGAGCTGGGAGACCAAGCTCTGGCCGGAGCGCAACTGGCGCGGCGTGCTGGAGGAGATCACCGCTGGCGGCCGGTCGGTCGTCCTGCCCTGGGGCTCGCCGGACGAGAAGGCGCGGGCCGAGCGGCTGGCGGTCGATATCGACGGCGTCCACGTCATGCGCTCGATGCTGTCTGGGGCCGATCTCGCCCGTGTCGTCAGCGGCGCCGAATTCGCCATCGGTCTCGACTCGGGCCTGATGCACCTCGCCACCGCGCTCGACGTGCCGGGCATCTGGCTGTTCGGGCCGACCGACCCGGGGCTCACCGGTCCCTATGGCAAGGACCAGACGGTGCTCGCCTCACGCTATCCAGAGGCGCCATGCCGCCGCCGCACCTGCGACCGCGAACCGGGCGGCCATTGCTGCATGCAGGCGATCGATCCCTACGATGTTGTCGCTGCGATCCAGGCGCTGACCAGCCAGTCGTGATGGTGCGGGGCCGCAGCGTCGTTGCGTGCATCGACCCGCGCGCGCCGCGACAATAATTGGCGTCGAAAACGGGATGCTGACGCGGTGGAGATACCCTGCGGTCCTGCGACGTCTTGCCTAAAAAACCTACGGGAAGTTTTGCCTACCGACCGGGTCGACGTGCCGCCCCGCGAGGGAGCGTCTTTCCTTGCGCACTTGATCGAGATCACGGCGGCGACATCGCTCCGGGTAGATGGTGACCAAGCGGCGACAGTGAATGCCACACAACAGGAGATGTCTCGTGAGAAACAGGAATATCGCGCTTGCCACGAGCCTGATCGTGGCGACGGCAGCAGCTGCGACATCTGCCCTCGCGCAGGCCGGGGAAAGCCCGGACCGATACGGCCCATACTATTACGGGCATGACATGATGTGGGGCGGTGGCCAGTGGGGAGGGTTTGGTATGGTCCTTGGACCGATTTTCATGATTCTGATACTGCTCGGAATCGTTGCCGGGATCATCTATCTTGTGCGCCTGTTCGGCGGGACCGCCCCAGGCGGCAGCGGCCATGCTGCGCATGATCGTGCCCTGGCGCTCCTCAAGGAACGCTATGCCAAGGGTGAAATCGACTCCGGGGAATTTGCAGAACGCAAGAAGCTGCTGGCCGACTAAGCGCGCGTCCAGCGCCGACAGCGCGAGGCCATTGAGCGGCCACCTGCACCGTTCCATGTTTCGCCGCGCGGCTTCGCCGGTCCGAGCCTGCTCGCCATAGGGCTGTTCGAGCCGTTTGGCCAGCATCCGCCGCTGAACCGGCCGAGCAAGCGCACCGGCGAAGGCATCGACCTCACCTTGTCCACTCCTTGGCGGACCGGATGGGGCATGCGTGGCGGCGCTGCGTCCGTTTCATCTTCTGACCCATGACCATGGGCTGGCGGCGGGCCGAACCGCTCAGGCGTCGGGAAGGTTTGCGCCCAACGTCTCGGCGACGCCTTCCTCGATCGGCGTGAAGGTCTCGGCGTAGCCGTCGCGGCGCAGGCGTTCGATGTCGGCTTCGGTGACCGGCTGGTAGGCGTCGCGGAGGTCGTCGGGGAAGGGGATGTAGTCGATCTTGCCCTTGCCGTGGAAATCGATCACCGCGCCGGCGACGTCGTTGAAGGTGCGGCTCTGGCCGGTGCCGACATTATAGACGCCGTTGGCGGTGCGCGACTCCCAAGCCCACAGGTTGACCTGGACCGCATCGCCGACAAAGACGAAATCGCGCCGGTGCTCGCCGTCGTTGAAGCCGTGCGAGGCGCCGAAGACCTTGATGACGCCGTCCTCGTTCGCCTGGCGGCTGAAGTGCTGGATGACGCTGGCCATCCGCCCCTTGTGGGCCTCGTGCGGCCCGTAGACGTTGAAGTAGCGCAGGCCGACGACACGGGCGGTCAGGTCGTCCTGGCGGGCCACCCACTGGTCGAAAAGCAGCTTCGACCAGCCATAGACGTTGAGCGGACGTAGGCCGTCATTGGTCTCGGTGAAATCGGAAGAGCCGCCATAGACGGCGGCCGACGAGGCGTAGATCAGCGGCACGCCACGCGACTGGCACCAGGCGAAGACTTCCTTGGAGAAGGTGAAGTTGGTGTCGAGCATGTAGCGCCCGTCCCACTCGGTGGTGTCGGAGCAGGCGCCCTGATGGAAAACCGCCCGGACCGGCCCGAAATCGGCATTCTCGCCGATCCGCTCGCGGAAATCCGCGTGGTCGATGTAGTCGGCGATGCGGGCCGTGGCGAGGTTGCGGAAGCGGTGGCCGTCGCTCAGGTCGTCGACGACGATGATGTTGTCATGGCCGAGGCCGTTGAGGGCGTGGACCAGATTCGAGCCGATGAAGCCGGCGCCGCCGGTGACGATGAACATGGCCGGTTTGATGGCCTGTGGACGGGGCGAATGCAAGGGGGAGGACAGACTCGTCGATACCGGTCTTGTCACGGGCGAGACGATCTGCCCCGGCGACTTAGCTTGCGGCGGCGGGCAGGCCTCGGGAGGCCGGGTATTGCGAATGGTTCGCGCCGGGCTAGATACCTATGGTGAACGCTCGACATAGGGGAGGAAGTCATGAAGAACGCGTGCCTGTCGACCGTGCTGGCGCTGTCGATGCTGCCTTGCGCGGCATTCGCCCAGGACGTTGCCGATACGATCTATTCGGGCGGGCCTATTCTCACGATCGACGATTCGGACCCCGTCGCCGAAGCGGTTGCTGTGAAAGATGGCCGCATCATCGCCGTCGGGGCCCTGAACGACGTCATGGCCCATCAGGACGATCAGACCAGGATGGTCGGCCTTTCGGGTCGCGCGATGTTGCCGGGGTTCGTCGACAGCCACGGTCACGTCGTCATGGGCGGCCTGCAGGCCCTGTCTGCAAACCTGCTTGCGCCGCCCGATGGCGAAGTAGCCGACATCGCGAGCCTGCAGGCGACGCTGAGGTCATGGGCCGAGGAGAACGCAGAAGCGGTCGACAAGGTGAAGATGATCGTCGGTTTTGGCTACGACAACGCGCAACTGGTGGAGTTGCGGCATCCGACCAAAGAAGACCTTGATGCTGTGTCGACGGACCTTCCGATCATCATCGTCCACCAGTCCGGCCACCTTGGGGTCGCGAATTCCAGGGCTCTGGAGCTGGCGGGCATCGATGCTTCCACGCCCGATCCTGCGGGTGGGGTGATCCAGCGCGGCGCGGACGGCGAGCCCTCCGGTGTCCTCGAGGAATACGCGTTCTTTGCCGTTCTGGTCCCGATGATCGGCGAACTCGGGCCCGATGGACTGACGGCTTTCGCGCGGGCGGGTGCCGACCTGTGGGCGAGCTTCGGCTACACCACGGCCCAGGATGGCCGGTCTTCCGCAGGCATCGTGAAGGCGCTGAACGCCGTCGATGCTTCAGGTGACCTGCCGGTCGATGTCGTCGCCTATCCGGATGTGCTGGAAGACCGGGCGTTTATCGAGGCGAACGTTTCGATGGACTATGCGGGCAAGGTACGGGTCGGCGGCTGCAAGCTGACCATCGACGGGTCCCCGCAGGGATTCACCGCGCTCAGGGACCGTCCTTACTACGATCCGGTCGGCGATTACCCACCGGGTTATGCCGGCTATGCCTCCGTCACCATGGAGCAGGTCCAGGATGCCGTGAACTGGTGCTACGAGCACGGCTTTCAGATTCTCACGCATGCGAATGGCGAAGGCGCCTCGGACATGCTGATCGCGGCGATCGGAGCGGCTCAGGCGGAATATGGAGACCCGGGAAACCGCCCGGTCCTGATCCACGGACAGTTCCTGCGCGAGGACCAGATCGACAGCTACAAGCGGCTTGGCGTCTTCCCGTCATTGTTCCCCATGCATACTTTCTACTGGGGTGACTGGCACCGCGATCACACGGTCGGGCCGGTGAACGCCGAAAACATTTCGCCGACCGGCTGGGTCCGGCAGCGCGACATGATGTTCGGCTCCCATCACGACGCGCCCGTGGCGTTTCCCGACAGCATGCGCATCCTTTCCGCCACGGTTACCCGACGGACGCGATCGGGCGACATCCTTGGCCCGCATCAGCGCGTCGACGTGTTGACGGCCCTGAAGGCGATGACGATCTGGCCGGCGTATCAGCACTTCGAAGAGGATCGGAAGGGCTCGATCGAGGTCGGAAAGCTGGCCGATTTCGTCATTCTCTCGGACGACCCGACCGCGGTCGATCCCGAGACGCTTGCCGACCTTCAGGTACTGGTCACCATCAAGGACGACACGGTCATCTACGAGGCGGACGAGGAAGAGCGTCGCGGTGACCTAGTTCCATCGTTGCCCTTCAGCGGCGGCGACCCGGAGGTCGCGCACCAGTTCCTGCACGCCATGTACGAAGGCATGAGCCAGATCGCGCAATAACGATCGCGGGATCCGTGCCGGTCAGCGCAAGCTCGCGTTGATCGCGGCGAGCGCGTTCGGGCCGGGGCAGAGGTCTTCCTCGCCGAGGCGGTTGAGCGGTGTGTCGACGGTGTTCATCCGGTCGTTGAGGTCGCCCGGCGCGTCGTCGATGTAGAGCAGGCCGGTGACGACCTCGCCCCTGGCCTGGTGGGTCTGGATATAGGACATCGCGGCGAGGCGGTCGGTCGGGTCGTAGTCCGCCTCGATCTTGCGGAGCTTCAGCACCGTGCCGTCATGCTGGGTGACGTCCTCGACCGAGCCGGGCTCGTAATCCGTGACGATCTCGTCGCGGCCCTCGATCCAGTCGATGGCGTTGACCGCGTCGTTATGCTCGCGGACATAGTCGAAGCTCTTGGTCGAGCCGGCGTGGTTGTTGAAGGCGACGCAGGGGCTGATGCAATCGATGAAGGCGACGCCGCGATGGCTGATCGCGGCCTTGATCAGCGGCACCAACTGCTTCTTGTCGCCGGAAAAGCCGCGGGCGACGAAGGTCGCGCCGAGCAGCAGCGCCATCGAGACGAGGTCGATCGGCTGGTCCTTGTTGCCGACGCCGCGCTTCGAGGTCGAGCCGGCGTCGGCGGTGGCCGAGAACTGGCCCTTGGTCAGTCCGTAGACGCCGTTGTTTTCGACGATATAGACCATCTTGACGCCGCGCCTGAGGCAATGGGCGAACTGGCCGAGGCCGATCGAGGCGGAATCGCCGTCGCCGGAAACGCCGAGATAGATCAGGTCGCGGTTGGCGAGGCTGGCGCCGGTCGCCACCGACGGCATGCGGCCATGGACGCTGTTGAAGCCGTGGCTCTGGCCGAGGAAATAGGTCGGCGTCTTCGACGAGCAGCCGATGCCCGACATCTTGGCGACCTTGTGCGGCGGCAGGTCGAGCTCGAAACAGGCCTGGACGATCGCCGCCGAAATCGAGTCATGGCCGCAGCCGGCGCACAGCGTCGACACCGGCCCCTCATAGTCGCGCCGGGTGAAGCCCAGCCGGTTCTTCGGCAGGTTCGGATGATGGAGCTTTGGCTTGACGAGGTAGGTCATGGGGTAGCCACGCGCGTGTCTGGCGGAGAGGGGTGTTTGTACCGGGGTGAGCGCACGACCGGACAGGCTTCGCCCCTCACCCGGATCGATGCGGATTGCATCCGCCTCGATCCGACCTCTCCCGATGGGAGAGGTGAAGTGGGCGTGGGTGTTGGCGTGGACGCTGCTGGAAGCGCGGATCGCGTGCGCTGGGTGAGCTTCGGGGTAGGGCCGACGCGGCGGCAGGAAGCTTGCTTCGGCCTTCGGTTTGCGTCACCTCTCCCATGGGGAGAGGTCGGGTCGAGGGCGGACGAATGTCCGTCGTCGAGCCGGGTGAGGGGATGAAGCGGGTTCAATTCGCGCGCCGACTGCGCCACGAGATGACCGACGCCGAACGGCGTCTCTGGTCGAAACTGCGGAACCGGAGTCTCGGAGGCTACAAGTTTCGCCGGCAGATGCCGATCGAGGGATTCATCGTCGACTTCGCCTGTGTCGAGGCGAAGCTGATTGTCGAACTCGATGGCGGCCAACACGACCTGGCGGCCGAGGCCGATCGCCGTCGCACGGAGGCAATCGGCACGGCCGGCTATCTCGTCCTGCGCTTCTGGAACCGCGACGTGCTGACTCGAATGGACGGGGTGCTTGAGGATATCCGTGCGGCGCTCGCCCTGAGGGCTCCGTCCGATTGACGCGGGTTCGCCCCTCACCCGGATCGATGCGGATTGCATCCGCCTCGATTCGACCTCTCCCAATGGGAGAGGTGAAGCGTCCGCGCTGGGCCCGGGCGAACCGCTCATGACGCCTGCTTCCTCAGCGGCGTCACCTTGAGCGCGGCGAGGTGTTCGCCGATGGCGCGGGTGATGAAGCGGGCGGTGATCGGGGTGCCGTCGTAGTGCAGGACGGGCACGAGGCGGGCCGGATCGACGTTGAGTTCGTTGATCAGCAGCGTCCGCAACTGGCCGTCGCGGTTCTGCTCGACGACGAAGACGAAATCATGCTCGGCGATGAAGTCTGAGACGCTTTCATGGAAGGGGAAGGCGCGCAGCCGCAGCATGTCGAGCGGATGGCCTTCGTCGGCGATCATCGCCATTGCCTCGTGCATCGCCGGCGTCGTCGAGCCGTAATAGATGACGCCGATCGGCGACGGCTCGTCGGCATTCTGGCGGACCGGGGCCGGGACGATCGAGCGGGCGGTCTCGAACTTGCGCAGGAGCCGCTGCATGTTCTCGACATAGTCCGCGCCCTCCTCGCTGTAGCGGGCATAGCGGGTCTTCGAGGTGCCGCGGGTGAAGAAGGCGCCGCGGCTCGGATGGGTGCCGGGATAGGTGCGCTGGGTGATGCCGTCGCCGTCGATGTCGAGATAGCGGCCGAATTCACGGCCGGATTCGAGTTCCTCGGCGGTGACCACCTTGCCGCGATCGTAGCGCCGGCCTTCCTCCCAGACCAGCGGTTCGCAGAGCCATTCGTTCATCCCCATGTCGAGGTCGAGCATGACGAAGATCGGCGTCTGCAGCCGGTCGGCGAGGTCGAAGGAGGTGGCGGCGAACTCGAAGCATTCGTGCGGGTCGGCCGGCAGCAGGAGGACATGCTTGGTGTCGCCATGCGAGGCATAGGCGCAGATCGTCAGGTCGGACTGCTGGGTGCGGGTCGGCATGCCGGTAGAGGGGCCGCCGCGCTGGACGTCGAAGATGACGGCCGGGATCTCGGCGAAATAGGCGAGGCCGATGAATTCCTGCATCAGCGAGATGCCGGGGCCGGCGGTGGCGGTGAAGGCGCGGGCGCCGTTCCACGCCGCACCGATCACCATGCCGATCGAGGCGAGTTCGTCCTCGGCCTGGACGATAGCGTAGCGCGCCTTGCCGGAGACCGGGTCGGTGCGGTGGCGCTTCGAATGCTTGCCGAAGGACTCGGCCAGCGAGGTCGAGGGCGTGATCGGATACCAGGCGGCGACGGTCGCGCCGCCATAGACGCAGCCGAGGCCGGCGGCGTCATTGCCCTCGATGAAGATGCGGTCGCCGACGGCGTCGGCCCGGTGGATCCGCAGGTCGATGCCCTTGCCGAATTCGGCGCGGACCGCGTCGCGGCCGAGCGCCAGCGCCTCGATATTGGGCGGGATCAGCTTGTCCTTGCCCTTGAACTGCTCGGCGATCAGCTTCTCGACCTCGGCCATCTCGATGCCGAGGAGTTCGGCCAGCGCGCCGACATAGATGATGTTCTTGAACAGCTGCCGCTGGCGCGGGTCCGAGTAGCGGGCATTGCAGATCGCTGTCAGCGGCAGGCCGAGGACGGTGATGTCCTCGCGGAATTTCGAGGCCGGCATCGGCTTGGTCGAATCGTAGAAGAGGTAGCCGCCCTCGTCGATCTCGGCGACGTCCTTGTCCCAGGTCTGCGGGTTCATCGCGACCATCAGGTCGACGCCGCCGCGCCGGCCGATATGGCCGGCCTCGGAGACCCGCACCTCGTACCAGGTCGGCAGGCCCTGGATGTTGGAGGGGAAGATGTTGCGCGAGGCGACCGGCACGCCCATCCGCAGGATCGAGCGGGCGAAGAGGCGGTTGGCGCTGGACGAGCCGGAGCCGTTGACGTTGGCGAATTTGACGACGAAGTCGTTGACCCGGATGTTGCGGGGTGTGTCGGCGTTCATTGCTGGTGTCCGGCTTCCCCCGCGGCGTGAGCCATGTCGATCAGGTACTTGCGCATGTCCCAGGCTCCCGTCGGACAGCGTTCGGCGCACAGCCCGCAATGCAGGCAGACGTCCTCGTCCTTGGCCATGATCCGGCCGGTCTTGAGCGGGGCGGAGACGTAGATCTCCTGGTCGAGATTGGTTGCCGGCGCGCTCAACCGCCGGCGCAGGTCCGCCTCGGGTCCGTTCTCGGTGAAGGTGATGCAGTCGGTCGGGCAGATGTCGACGCAGGCATCGCACTCGATGCACAGCGGTTCGGCGAAGACGGTCTGCACGTCGCAGTTCAGGCAGCGCTGGGTTTCCTCGTAGCCGACCGCCCGGTCAAAGCCGAGCTCGACCTCCGAGCGGATGTCGGCGAGCGCGATGACCTGGTCGCGCAGCGGCACCTTGCGCCGCTCCTCCAGCGAGATTTCGTTGTCGTAGCTCCACTCGTGGATGCCCATCTTCTGGCTGCCGATGGTCACCATCGGCGGCGGCCGGTCGGCGACGTCGCGGCCCTTGCAGAAATGGTCGATCGAGATGGCGGCCTGCTGGCCATGGGCGACGGCCCAGATGATGTTCTTCGGGCCGAAGGCGGCGTCGCCGCCGAAGAAGATGTTGGGGACGGTCGACTGGTGGGTGACCGGATCGACCACCGGCATGTCCCAGCGATCGAAGTCGAGGCCGATGTCGCGCTCGATCCAGGGGAAGCTGTTCTCCTGTCCGATCGCCACCAGCACGTCGTCGCATTCGAAGGTCTGGTCCGGCTCGCCGGTCGGCACCAGGCGACGGCGGCCGTCGTCGTCATATTGCGCGGCGACCTTCTCGAAGACCATGCCGGTGAGCTTGCCGTTGTCGTGAAGGAAGGCCTTCGGCACGAGGAAGTTGAGGATCGGGATGCCCTCGTGCATCGCGTCCTCCTTCTCCCACGGCGACGCCTTCATCTCGTCGAAGCCGGAGCGGACGATGACCTTGACGTCTTCGCCGCCCAGCCGGCGCGAGGTGCGGCAGCAGTCCATCGCCGTGTTGCCGCCGCCCAGCACGATGACGCGGCGGCCGATCCTGTCGGTATGCTCGAAGGAGACATTCGACAGCCAGTCGATGCCGATATGAATGTTGGCGGCTGCTTCGGCGCGGCCGGGAATGTCGATGTCGCGACCGCGCGGCGCGCCGGTGCCGACAAAGATCGCGTCATAGCCCTCGTCGATCACCGAACGCAGGCTGTCGATGCGCTGGCCGTAGCGGGTCTCGATGCCGCCGATATCGACGATGTAGCCGACCTCCTCGTCGATCACCGTCTCGGGCAGGCGGAAGCGGGGGATCTGGCTGCGGATCATCCCGCCGCCACGCGGTTCGGAATCGTAGATGACGAGCTGGTAGCCGAGCGGCGCCAGATCGCGGGCGACAGCGAGCGAGGCAGGGCCGGCCCCGATCAGGGCGATGCGCTTGCCGTTCGATGCCGGCGCGGTCGGAAGCCGGCCGCGGATGTCGTCCTTGTTGTCGGCGGCGACGCGCTTCAGCCGGCAGATCGCCACCGGCTCTTCCTCGACCCGGCCGCGACGGCAGGCCGGCTCGCAAGGGCGGTCGCAGGTCCGTCCCAGGATGCCGGGAAAGACATTCGACTGCCAGTTGACCATGTAGGCGTCGCTGTAGCGCTGCGCGGCGATCAGGCGGATGTATTCCGGGACGGGCGTATGGGCGGGACACGCCCATTGGCAGTCTACGACCTTGTGGAAATAGTCCGGATTGTCGATGTCGGTGGGGCTCATGCCCGGGGCGAGCGCCTGTTGCGCGTCGATATCGGCTGTGTCCGAAATCGACATCGTCAGTGCCCGTTTCGGGGCGAGGCCCCGTGTTGACGGTCCGGTTGTCCACCTGTTCGGCGGATCTTCAGGTTCTCTGTCACTCTCTTGCCTCTAACGGGCATTAAGAAAAGGCGTTTCCCCAAGAAGTTCTTCCAAACCTCCATGATGCAAATTGTTACAAACTCTTTCTTGCAAATAAAGAGGTTAGCGAAGATTCTGACATTGAAACTAACGTTTCCAGGTTAAGAATCAACGAGTGTGGCCGATTTATCGGCTCGATCCGGCAGCAGGGGGAGGCTGGCGGCTCCAAAGGCGAGTGCAGATGTCCGTTCTGAAACAGCTCCTTCTCTCCCTTGTCGTCATCGCTGTCGCCGCCGGCGGCTGGGCGTATTTCCAGCGGCCGGAGCTGATCTTCGGCGTCGACGCCTCGCAACAGGCGGCCGGCCCGACGGGCGGCGGACGGCCTTCGTTCGGCGGCGGACCGACCCTGGTTGTGACCGCGCCGGTCGAGATGGTCGAGACCGGCACCGACATCCGGGCGATCGGCACTGCCGCGGCGGCGCGCGAGGTGGTTGTCTATCCGCAGGTCACCGGGATCGTCACCGAGGTCGCCTTCACCCCCGGGACCGAGGTCAAGGCGGGCAGCACGCTGGTCGTGCTCGAGGATGCCGACCAGCAGATCGCGGTCGAACTCGCCACGCTTGCCCAGTCGTCCGCGCAGGAGGCGGTGGATCGCGCCGAACGCCTGTCGAAATCCGGCAATGTCACCGCCGTCACCCTGTCCGACGCGAAGACCGCGCTGCAGAAGGCGTCGATCGACCTGCGCAGCGCCGAAATCGAACTGGCCAAGCGGACGATCAAGGCGCCTTTCGACGGCGTCATCGGACTGGCCGACATCTCGATCGGCGACCTGGTCAATTCCTCGACGGCGATCGCGACAATCGCCGACATGTCGTCGGTGACGGTGTCCTTCGAGGTGCCGGAACGCGCCGTCGGCGAGGTGGCGATCGGACAGTCGGTCAGCGCGACGGTCGCGGCACTGCCCGGTGTGACGGTTTCCGGCGAGTTGAGCCGGATCGACAACCGGGTCGATCCGACCACCCGGACCCTGAAGGTCGAAGCGACGTTGCCGAACGACAGCGACGCCCTGCGGCCCGGCATGGCGATCAACATCGACTTCTCGATTCCCGGCACGGTGCGGCCGTCGGTTCCGTCGCTGGCCATCCAGTGGGACCGCGAAGGCTCCTTCGTCTGGGCACTCGACGGCGACAAGGTGCAGCGGGTGCCGGTCCAGGTCGTCGCCCGCCGAAGCGGCGCCGTCACAGTCGCCGGCGACCTGACCGAGGATACCAGCGTCGTGGTCGAGGGCGTCCTCAGCCTCCGCAAGGGGCAGACCGTCGAGCGGGCAGGCGCCAACGAGGCTTCGCCCGGGCCGGCTGGTGACGATGCGGCGCCGGAACCGACGGGCCGGCCGGAAGCGGCCGCCGGAGCGGCGGCGGCGGCCGAGCGCGGCAGCTAGGGAGGACGACATGGCCGAAACCGAAACCACGTCTTCGACCCGCGCCGCGGGCTTCGCATCGCTCTTCGTGCGCCGACCGGTGCTCGCCATCGTCCTCAACCTCCTGATCCTGGTGGCGGGCGGGGCCGCGATCCTCGGCGTCGAGGTGCGCGAATTGCCGAATATCGACCGGCCGGTGATCACCGTCCGTACCGACTATGACGGCGCCACGCCGGAGACGGTCGACAAGGAGATCACCGCTGTTGTCGAGGGCGCGGTCGCCCGGACTCCGGGCGTCGATTCCATCTCGTCGCGCAGCAGCGCCGGCGAAAGCCGCGTCACCATCGAATTCAGCGAGTCGACCGACCTGAATGTCGCGGCCAACGACCTTCGCGATGCGATCGGTGGCCTGCGCAGCCTGCCCGACGACGCCGACGCGCCGGTGGTCATCAAGGCCGATGCCGATTCCGACGCGATCATGCGCCTCTCGGCGACCTCGACCACGCGGCCGATCGACGAACTGACCCGCATCGTCAACGACATGGTCGTCGACCGGCTGGCCGCCATCGACGGCGTCGCGGACGTCACGATCTATGGCGACCGCGAACAGATGGTCCGGATCATCGTCGACCCCGACGCCATGGCGGCGCGTGGCCTCGCCGCCGGCGATCTGTTCTCCGCGCTTTCGAATGTCGCCCTCGACGCGCCGGCCGGCCGGGTTTCCGATGCGACCCAGACCCTTTTGGTGCGTGCCGATGCCAGCGCCAAGTCGGCCGAGGATATCGGCGCCGTCAGGATCAATCCGACGACCCGGGTGAGGGATGTGGCCGACGTCGTCTTCGGTCGCGCCGACGAATCCAGCACCATGCGCGTCAACGGCGTGACCGGCGTCGGCATGGCGCTGGTCCGCCAGGCATCCTCGAATACGCTGGAAATCTCGGCACGCGTCCATGAAGCTGTCGCCGACCTCCAGACCTCTTTGCCCGACGACGTCTCGCTGATCATCACCTCCGACGATGCGACCTTCATCAGCGGCGCCATCGACGAGGTGATCTTCACCTTGCTGCTCGCCACGGCGATCGTCGTCGGCGTCATCTTCGTCTTCCTTCGCTCGGTGCGCATCACCTTCATTCCGGCGATCACCGTTCCCATCGCGCTGATCGGCACCGTCGGCGCGATCTACCTTGCCGGCTTCTCGATCAATATCCTGACGCTGCTGGCGCTCGTCCTGGCGACCGGCATGGTGGTCGACGATGCGATCGTCGTGGTCGAGAACATATCCCGGCAGCGCCACCTCGGCCTTGGGCCGCGGGCGGCCGCCGTCGTCGGCACCAAGCAGGTGTTCTTCGCCGTCATCTCGACCACCGCGACGCTGGCCGCGGTGTTCATCCCGATCTCCTTCTTCCCCGGTACGGCGGGCAGGCTGTTTTCGGAATTCGGCTTCGTTCTCGCCTTCGCGGTGCTCTTGTCCTCCGTCGTCGCCCTGACGATCGTCCCGATGCTGGCGTCGCGCTGGATCGGCGAGGGGACGACCGAGAGCAGCAGCTTCCTCGGCCGCGGCATCTCGGCGATCGGCCGGGGCGCCGAGCGCCTCTATGCCCGGCTCTTGCGCGCCTGCCTTGCCGCGCCGATCGTCGTCGTCGTCGTCGCCGTGCTCTTCGCCGGCGCCGCCGGTGTCGCCTTCACCCAACTGCCCAACCAGCTGACGCCGATGGAGGATCGCGGCTTCATCCCGATCTCCATCCGCGCGCCGCAGGGCGCGACGGTCGAATACACGGCCGAGCAGGTTCACAAGGCCGAAGCGGTTCTGGCGCCGTTCATCGAAAGCGGCGAGGTGCAGAACATCTTCGCCCGGGCGCGGGGCTTTGGCGGCGGCGGCTTCATGTTCGTTTCCCTGGCGCCCTGGGACCAGCGGGAGCGCAGCCAGCAGGAGATCACCGCCGACCTCAACGCCCGGCTCGGCGCCATCCCCGGCATCCAGGTCTTCGCCTATACGCCGAACAGCCTCGGCATTCGCGGCGGCGGGCAGGGCCTGCGCTTCGCGGTCGCCGGCAACGACTATGACCAGATCGCCGCCGCGGCCGATGCGCTGCAGGTGGCGATGAGCGAGGATCCGGCCTTCAGCAATGTCAGGCTCGACTACGACACCACCCAGCCGCAGCTTTCGATCAACATCGACCGCGAGCGCGCCGCCGACCTCGGCATCTCGATCGAGAATATCTCGTCCTTCGTCCAGGCGCTGCTCGACGGGCGCGACCTCGGCAACTTCTATATCGGCGACGACCCGATCGAGATCCGCCTGCAGGCGCCGGAGGGGATGATCCAGGATCCCTCCGGGCTCGACCGCATCCAGCTACGCTCGTCGAGCGGCAGCATGGTGCCGCTGGCCTCGCTCGTCACTTTCGAGGAATCGGCCGTCGCGCCAAACCTCCAGCGCCAGGACCAGCGCCGCGCCGTGCCGATGACCGCGTCGCTGGCCGAGGGCGTCGACCTGCGCCAGGCGATGAGCGAGCTCGAGGCGATCGTCGAGACGGTCCTGCCGCCGGGCATGACCATCCTCTATTCCGGCGAGGCCAAGGAACTCGATCGCGCCTCTTCGGGCGTCATGCAGACCTTCCTCTTCGCGCTGGTCATCGTCCTCTTGGTGCTCGCCGCCCAGTTCGAGAGCTTCGTCAGCGCGCTGATCCTGGTGGCGACGGTGCCCTTCGGGCTGGCTGCCGCCGTCTTCGCGATGCTGCTGACCGGCGGATCGCTGAACATCTACAGCCAGATCGGGCTGGTGCTGCTGGTCGGGCTGATGTCGAAGAACGGCATCCTGATCGTCGAATTCGCCAACCAGCTCCGCGACCAGGGCCAGTCGGTCCGCGACGCGATCTACAACGCCTCGCTGATCCGGCTGCGGCCGGTGGTGATGACGATGATCTCGACGGTGCTGAGCGGGCTGCCGCTGATCCTCACCTCGGGCGCCGGCTCCGAAGCCCGCGAGGCGCTCGGCTGGATCATCGTCGGCGGCCTCGGCTTCGCGACGCTGGCGACCCTGTTCCTGACGCCGGTGGTCTTCTGCCTGCTGGCCGGCTTTTCCAAGCCCCGGGTGACGGAGGAACAGCGTCTCGAGCGCGAGTTGCGCGCGGCGGAGGGCATTCCGCTCGGCATGACCCCGACGCCGGAGGAACTGGGCGAAGCCGAACCGGCGCGCGTGCCCGCCGAATAGGACGGCGACGCTTCGGCCGTGCCGGTCGAGCCGGATCGATGGTGGAATTGCGCACGGGACGGGTGAGGCGGCGGGGAGAGACCGAGCCGGCGCTGAACGCTGCTTCGACCGATGCAGGGTCGGTGCCGACGCCCGAAAAAATCACGAACGCACGGCACCGCCAGACAATTACGGCCTAGGCGCAGGCCTCTCCCCTTAAGACCATGACCGGCCCGCTTGCTTCGCGGGCGGATGATCCGCCTGTGTCTGCCGCCTCCCATGGCTGTCGATTATTTCGACTGAATCCGGCGGCCTGCCAACCATGCCCAATGACTTCGCTGGCAGTGGTCATATCTAAGCGTGAATCGATCGGACTTTTCAACACTTTGAATCGCATTTCGCCGAATCGCCCGGGGAGTCGGGCGTTCGGCGGGCGCCCGTCGGCGGATTCCGCGCTGCACCCTGCGCGTAGCTGCGGGGTCATGATCGCCCCAGTGGCAATTCATAGGATGAAAGCGTATAGTTGGCGCTGGCGGTCACGGGCGGCGGACGGGGAGGCTATGCCCCTGTCTGGAAGAATCGCCAGGCCTTCGCCCAAACGCTGTTGCGCTGTTTCCGCGGTTTCGATAGTTTACTAATAGTATGTGCAATTGTATTGACGGGTGGCCTCAAGCCAGTCTTTGCAACGCCAGAGGAGGATTGCGAGGCGGCAGGCGCGACCGATGAAGCGTCGCAAGTAGCTGCCCGACAAGGGGTTTGCCAGCGTCACCGACCGCGGGAGCGGAGGAAGCGCCGGCAATCGGGGCGTGCCTGCAGGGGCACGCTCGCCAACCAGAACGAAACGTCAATCGGGAGGAAACATCGATGAAGCGTATGATGATTACGGGCCTCGCGGCCGCGTTGACGCTGGCAGCGTCCACCGCCGCGTTCGCCCAGGACAAGAAGACCATTGCCTTCGTCGTCAATGGTCCGTCGGACTTCTGGAAGATCATGGAAGCGGCCGTCGCCAGGGCCCAGACGGAACTGCCGGACTTCGACCTGCAGTTCCGGTATCCGGAGCGCGCCGACGCGGCCGTCCAGCGCCGCATGATGGACGATCTCGTCGCCGCCGGCATTGACGCGATCGCCGTCTCGGTGGTCGATCCGCCGACCTCGACCGACGCGATCAACACCGTCGCCGCCGAGATCCCCTTCTTCACCTTCGATTCGGACGCGACCCAGTCCGACCGCATCGCCTATATCGGCTCGTCGAATACCCAGCTCGGCAAGATGGCTGGTGAACTGATGAAGACGGCGATGGAAGGCAAGGACGGCAAGTGCATGGGCTTCGTCGGCCTGCCCGGCGCCGACAACGCCAAGGAGCGCATCAATGGCTACAACGAGGCCGTCGCCGGTACGGGGCTCGAACTGATCGACGTCCGCGGCGACGACATCGACCAGACCCGCGCCCGCGCCAATGTCGACGATGTGCTCGTCGCCAACCCCGAGGTCAACTGCATGGTCGGCTTCTACTCGTACAACCCGCCGCGGATGTACGAGGCGCTGCGTGACGCCGGCAAGCTCGGCGAAGTCACGGTCGTCGCCTTTGACGAGGACCCGATCACGCTCGGTGCCGTTGCCGAAGGCTCCTTCGCCGGCACGGTCGTGCAGCAGCCCTACGAATGGGGCTACCAGGGCGCCCACCTGATCGCCGACTTCCTGAACGGCGACAAGTCGAAGATTCCGGCTGACGGGATCATGATCATCGAGGGCCTGACCCTGACCCAGGACAACGTCAAGCAGTTCGAGGAAGACTTCAAGAAGAAGCTTTCCGGCGGCTGATACGGTCCCGATGCCCGCAGCCGGTCCGCCGGCTGCGGGCATTCATGCTATACCGGCCTCCGTGAGACTCCTGGTGCAATGACCACGTCCGCAACTGCCGCCGTCGAGGCCTCGGCTCCGGCCGAGCCGTTCCTCGACCTGTCGGGGCTGCGCAAGACCTATCCCGGCGTCGTCGCGCTGGCCGATTTCGGCATGACGGTCAGGCCCGGCGAGGTCATCGGCCTGGTCGGGGAAAACGGCGCCGGCAAGTCGACCCTGATGAAGATTCTCGGCGGGGTGATCGAACCGGACCAGGGCTCCATTGTCATCGACGGGGAGGCGCATCCGTCGCTCACGGTCGCCCAGTCGATGGCCGCCGGCATCGCCTTCGTCCACCAGGAACTCAACCTGTTCGACAATCTCAGCGTCGCGGCCAACGTCTATATCGGCCGCGAGCCAAGGAAATACGGCTTTCTGCAGCTGGTCGACAACGACCGGCTCGAAAAGTTGGTCCAGCCGCTGCTCGACCAGCTCGGCGCGACCTTCTCGCCGGCGACGCCGGTATCGCGCCTGTCGCTCGCCGAACAGCAGATCGTCGAGATCGCCAAGGCGCTGAGCCTCGACTCGCGCCTTGTCATCCTCGACGAGCCGACCTCGAGCCTGCCGATCGCCGAGACCGAAAAGCTGCTCGACGTCATCGCCGGCCTCAAGGCGCACGACATCTCCGTCATCTTCATCTCGCACCGGCTGCATGAGGTGGTCCAGGCGTCGGATCGCGTGCTGGTGCTGCGCGACGGCAACCTGGTCGGCGAGCTCGGGGACGACGATATCAATCATGACGCGATGGTCCGGCTGATGGTCGGGCGCGATCTCAAGGTCGATTACGTCCCGCCGGCCAGGACCAGCGGGGAGGTGGTGCTGTCGATCAAGGCGGTGCGGACCTCGACCTATCCGAACCGCGAGATCAGCCTCGACCTGCGGGCCGGCGAGATCCTCGGGCTGGCCGGGCTTGTCGGCGCCGGCCGCACGGAACTCGCCCGCGTGCTCTTCGGCATCGATCGCCCGGCCGGGGGACGCCTCGAACTCAACGGCGAGGAGGCGCATTTCGCCACCGCCTCCGACGCGGTCGCCGCCGGGGTCTTCCTGGTGCCGGAGGACCGCAAGGGCGCCGGCCTGCTGCTCGACTTCGCCATCGCACAGAACATTTCACTGCCGAACCTATCCGCCTATGCGCGCCGGCGATGGGTGTCGCGGGAGGCCGAGATCGCCCAGGCCGAGCGCAGCCGCACGCATCTCGACATCCGCGCGCCCGACGTCAGGCAGCGCACTTCAGCGCTATCCGGCGGCAACCAGCAGAAGGTGGTGCTGGCCAAGTGGCTGGCCATGGAGCCGAAGGCCATCATTCTCGACGAGCCGACCCGCGGCATCGACATCGGCGCCAAGTCCGAGATCTACCGCCTGATGCGAGGACTGGCGGATTCCGGCGTCGCGGTGCTGATGATCTCGTCGGACATGGAAGAGGTGATCGGCGTCTCCGACCGCGTCGCGGTCATGCACGAGGGGCACATCCAGGGCACGCTGGATCGCGACCAGTGCAGCGAAGAGAACATACTGCAACTGGCTGTCGGCCGGTCGATCCAGGAACGGGGCAGGGGATGCTGAAGAAAGACCTTGGGCTGCTGACACTGATCATCGTCGTGGGGGCGGTGGTCGCGATCATCAATCCGCGGTTCCTCTCGCCGATCAATATCGCCAACACCGCCAACCTGGTCGGCCTGTTCGGCATATTCGCCATCGGCCAGGGCTTCGTGATCATTACCGGGGGCATCGACCTTTCGGTCGGGTCGATCATCGCGCTGCTGGGCGTCGTGTTTGTCGACCTGATCGCCAACCATGGCGTGCCCTGGCCATTCGCGGTGCTGGTCGTCCTGGCGCTCGGCATGGTGATGGGAACGGTGCATGGACTGCTGATCACCAAGCTGAAGCTTCAGCCGTTCGTCGTCACCTTGTGCGGCCTTCTGATCTATCGCGGCATCGCGCGCTTCTACACGAAGGATGCGACCGCAGGCTTTCCATTCGGCGTGAGCTTTCCCGACCTTGAATGGATCACCACTGGGCGCACCGACATTGTCGCGGTTCTGACCGGTGACACGATGCACTCCATTCCCATCCCGCACGCGTTCTTCATCATGCTGGTGATCGCGGTGATCATGTGGATCGTGCTGCACCGCTCCGTCTTCGGCCGATATCTCTACGCAGTCGGCAAGAACGAGGAGGCGGCGCGCTACTCGGGCATCCGCACGTCGCGCGTGATAGTGGCAGCGTACGTGATTTCCGCGACGCTGGCGGCGCTCTCGGCGGTGTTCTTCGCCATGTATACCCGCTCGATCCTGCCTTCGGGCCACGGCAATTTCTACGAGCTCTACGCCATCGCCGCGGCGGTGCTCGGCGGCTTCTCGCTGCGCGGCGGCGAGGGCTCGATCGTCGGCGTCGTCCTCGGCGCCATCCTGCTCCAGGTCCTGCAGAACCTCGTCAACCTGCTCGGCATTCCCTCGTCGCTGAACTTCGCGGTGATGGGCTCGGTGATCCTGATCGGCGTCATCGCCGACCAGCAGTTCCTCCTCTACCGGGAGCGCAACGCCAGGAAGCGCGGCCGGCAACGCGCCGCCGGGCCGGCCGCCGCGGCGGCCGAATAGCAGGGCATCGCCGGACGCGCCAATCGCCCGGCCTCAGGGATTGCCGCAGGCGCAGCCCACCGGAATGTCGTGGGTCGTGTTGGGGTTGACGAAGGGCACGGTCCGCGTCGCAGTGGCCCTGTCGCGACACACCTGCGGGGGCACGCAACCGGGGATGCCGTTGCAGACCGGGTTGCCCGTCGCCGGATCCTCCACATCGGGGCGCGTCCAATGGGCCGGGACGCCGCCCAGCCATCGCACCGTGATGGTATAGGTGCCGATCTTGACCGGGGCGGCCGGACTGGCCGGATCGGGCGCCAGGTTGACGGTGGTCGAGCCGGGAACGGCGATCGTGCCGGCCGCGTTCGACAGCTCCGTCTTGATCGTCACCCGGCCCGGAATCGACGCCTGCAGGCCGTCGCAGTCGTTGGTGACCCGGATGGTGCCGGTGATAGTGTAGTTGACCGCAGCCGGGGGCGGTGGTGGAGCGGGCGGTGCCGGGGGCGCCGGTGCCGGGCCGGGAGCCCGATGCTGGCCGCCGGCATTCATCGCCATCCGGATCGCGATCAACGCAGCGGCGAGAGCCACCAACGCAACGAGTAGAGCCAATGTCGCCATGGTCTCCTCCTCTTGCCTTGCGCGGCAATACTACCCGATTTCAGCCGGGCAGGGAACTTGGCCGGGCATGCAGGGCGCGGCGCGCGCACCGCGACCGCCGGCGTCAGCCCGCCATTCGCGAGCGGTCGGCGCCGGTCAGGCGGGGTGATCGGGGCCGCGGATATGGGCCGGCGAAACGCCCCCGCCCGGCGTCGTCGCCGATTTCTTGCGGTGGAAGATGCGGTCGTAGAGACGCCTGATCTTGGCAAGGAAGGACAGCGCCGCAGGCGTCACCACCAGTGTCAGGATGGTGGCGAAGCCGAGGCCGAAGACGATGGCGGTCGACAGCCCGACCCACCACTGCGCCGACGGCGCGCCCTGGGTGACCTCGCGGTTGACGAAGTCGAGGTTGACGGCGAAGGCGATCGGCAACACGCCAAGAATGGCGGTGACGGCGGTCAGCATCACCGGCCGGGCACGTTCGCGCGCCGTCCGCATGATCGCCTCCTCGGTCGGCACGCCTTCCCGTCGCAGCCGGTCATAGGTATCGATCAGCACGATGTTGTTGTTGGTGACGACGCCGGCCAGCGCGATGATGCCGATGCCGGTCATGACGATGCCGAAGGGCTGGCCCATCACCAGCAGGCCGATGATGACGCCGATCGTCGACATGATGATCGCCGACAGGATGAGGAAGACGCTCGACAGCTTGTTGAACTGCGCCAGCAGCACGACGAAGATCAGGAAGATGGCGACTCCGAAGGCGTTGCCGAGGAACTCCTGGGCGGCCTGGCTTTCCTCGTCCTCGCCCGCCAGCTTCCAGGTGACGAGACCCTCGAAATCGGTCTCGTCCAGCATTTCCTTGACCTGCTGCTGGACGGCCGAGGACTGCACGCCCTCGGCGACGTTGGCGGTCACCGTCACGATCCGCTTGCCATCGATGCGGTTGATGACGCCGACCTGGCGGGAGGGCGTGCGCACGACGAAATTGCTGATCGGCACGGAACCGGCCGGCGTCTCGATATAGAGGTCGTCGATCTGGTTCAGCGTCCGGCGGTCTTCCGGCACCCGGACGATGATGTCGACCGGATCCTCGCTGCTCGCCGGGCGATAGTCGGTCACCGTCAGGCCGTTGGTGACCAGGCGGACGATCGAGCCGACCGAGGCGACGCTGACGCCGTAGCGGGCGGCCTCGGCCTTGTCGACCTCGAGCTGCCAGTCGATTCCGGGCAGTGGCAGGCCGTCGTCGAGATCGCGGATTTCCGGATATTTGGCGAGTTCGCCGGCAACGCGGCGGGCGGCCTCGTTCAGCGCGTCGGGATAGACGCTCGACAACTGGACCTGGACCGCCTTGCCGGTCGGCGGACCGGCCGGCGGCGTCGTCACCTCGACCCGGATGCCGGGGATATCGGCGGTGCGCTGGCGCGCCTCCTCCATGATCTCGGCCGCCGGGCGGCGCTCCTGCCAGTCGACAAACTCGAACTGGATGGTGCCGATAACGTCCTCGGTGACGTTCTCGTCGCCCTGCTGGCCGCTGCCAACCCGGGCATAAATCGTCGTCAGGCCGTCCAGGTCGAGAATGCGCGCCTCGACCTGGCGAACCAGGCGGTTCTTCTCCGCCAGCGAGGTGTTGCCGCGGGCATGGACCAGCACCTGGCCGGTATCGGGCTCGACCGTCGGGAAGAACTCGACGCCGGAGCCATACTTGCCATAGGCCATGATGACGCCGACCAGCATCGCCACCGCCAGGATCAGCGTCAGCCCCGGATGGCGGACCGCGATTCGAACCGTTTTGAGATAGGGGCCCTCGCGGCGCGCCTTTTCCTCATGCAGCGGTTGCGGCTTGCCGATCAGCGCGCCGAGCGTTGGCGTGAAGATCAGCGCCGCGACCAGCGACGCGCTCAGCGTCGCGATCAGCGTCAGCGGCATGTAGCCCATGAACTGGCCGACGATGCCGGGCCAGAAGAGCAGGGGAGAGAAGGCCGCGATGCGGGTCAGCGTCGCCGCGACCACCGGGCCGGTCATCCGGCTGGCGGCGAAGGCGTAGGCCTCGCGCGGCCGCATGCCTTCGCTCATTCGCCGCTCGGCGAATTCGGAGACGATGATCGAGTCGTCGACCAGCATGCCGACCGCGAGGATCAGGCTGAACAGTACGACGATATTCATCGTCAGCCCGGCCATGTAGAGGCCGAGAACGCCGACGAGGAAGGAGAAGGGCACCGCGATGCCGATCATGATCGAGGCGCGGCCGCCGAGCGAGAAGAGGATGATGACCGCGACCAGGATGACCGCCGTCAGCACCGCATTCTGCAGGTCGGCCAGCATCTGGCGAATGAATTTCGACTTGTCCTGGAGGAAGCGGACCTCGAGCGACTCCGGCCAGTTTTTCTTGAGGGGCTCAATGGCGGTACGGACGGCGTCGACGGTCTCGATCAGGTTGGCGCCGGAGCGCTTGGCGACCGAGATGACGACGGCCGGCTGTCCGTCGACACGGGTGATCGAGGTCGGGTCCTTGAAGGTCGGCAGCACCGTGGCGACATCGCCGAGCGTCACCGTCGCCGCTGTCGAGGCGGCGACCGGGATGTTGAGCACGTCGTCGGGCGTCTCGATCAGGGCAGGGACCTTGACCGCGAAGCGGCCCTCGGGCCCTTCGAGCGCGCCGGCGGCAACCAGGCTGTTGCTGCGGGCCACGGCGATCGCGAAGTCCTCGAGCGACACGCCATAGCTGTCGAGCAGCATCGGCTCGGCGATGATCTCGATCACCTCATCGCGCAGGCCGTTGATATCGGCAGACAGGACGCTGGGGATCAGCTCGATGGCGTCCTGCGCCTGGTGGGCGATCTGGTTCAGCGACCGTTCGGAGAGGTCGCCGGCCAGGCTGACGAGAACGACGGGCTGCTCGGAGAGATTGACCTCCTGGACCCGCGGCTCGTCGGCGTCGGACGGCAGTTCGGCCTTGGCGTCATCGACCTTGGCGCGGATATCCTGCAGGGCGACGTCGGAATCGAAGCCGGCCTCGAATTCGAGCAGCACATAGCCGCCGCCCTCGAAGGCGGCTGCCTTCATTTCCTTGACGTTGGAGACCGTCTTGAGCTGCGATTCCAGCGGCCGCACGAGCAGGCGCTCGGAATCCTCGGGCGAGATGCCCGCCTGGGAGAGCTGGACATAGATGATCGGGATCGTGACGTCCGGCTCGGCTTCCTTCGGAATGCTCACATAGGCGCTGGCGCCCGCCAGCAGCAGGAAGAGCAGGATGGCAATCGTCAGACGCGCGTGGTCGATCGCGTATTCGACGATCGCTCTCATGCCGGCGGCTCCACCTTGGCGACTTCGGAGACCGGTTCGACCAGGTCGCCGTCCTTCACGAAGTCCTGGCCGACGATGATGATCCGCGTCGGCTCGTCGATGCCGGCGACCCAGACCGAGTCGCGCCCGTCATCGACGATCGAGATCTGCTTGAACTGCACCCGGTCATTCTCGTCGGCGAGACGCACGCCAAGCAGCCCGTCGTCGGAAAAGACCAGCGCCGAGCGCGGGATCGACGTCGCGATCACCGGCTCGGTGGTCACCACCATCTCGCAGGTCACGCCATCGGGAATCAGCGCGCCGGGATTGGCCATGCGCGCCTCGACCGGATAGGTACGGGTCGCCTTGTCGGCGCTCAGCCCGACATAGCTGATCTCGCCATCGACCGTCTTGCCGTCGATGAAGCGCATCGTCGCGCTCTGCCCGAGATCTAGATAGCCGCGCTCGCGCTCGCTGACCGCGCCGACGGCCAGCATCGGGTCCGGGTCGATGATCTCGGCGATAAGCGAGCCCGCCTCGACGGCCTGGCCGACCTGCACCGGAACGCTGTCGACGACGCCGCCGACCGGCGAGCGGACGATCGAGCGATCGGCGAGGGCATTGGCGGTGGCAAGCGTCGCTTCCGCCGAGGCGACGGCCGCTTCCAGCGCCGGAAGCTGGTTCTTCGGCGCGTTGCCCTTGTCGATCAGCGATTTGTTGGCGTCATACTCGGCCTGCCGCTGGAGCAGCAGCGCTTCCGCCTGCTTGACCGCCGCGACCCGGCCCTCGTCGGACAGTTTCGCGACGATTTCGTCGGCGCGCACCTTGCTGCCACGCTCGACATTCAATTCGACGATGACGCCGGCGCCACGGGCGACCGCGACCGAGGCATTGTCCGCTTCGGTGGTGCAGGAGAGCACGATCTGCCGCTGGTGCGGTTCCGGCGTGGCGCTCCTGACGGAGACCCTCTGGACAAACACTTCCGCTTCGGCGACGGCGGCTTCGCCCGCGACCGGCGTCTCGCCGTCGAGGCTCGCCACCTGGGTGCCATCCGCCGCGACGGTATCACCGCCGTGAGCGACGTCCTCGTTGGCGGGCGAAAACACCCCGGAGGCGATCCACCCGGCGGCTGCCAGCAGGATCGCGACCGATATCACGCGGCTCGGCTTGAAAATCGATGCCATGAATTGTCACCAAAAACATGTGCGCGCGACGTCGCGCCGTTTGCGCCCCAGAATTTTAGTGCCCCGATATAGCTATTGTGCGACGCGAATTGAACGGACAACTGCAAATTAGTTGACCCTGTCATGTCAGGAGAGGTTGTCTGGGCCGCCAACAAGGCAAATAAAAGGATTCCAGTCGCTCCTTGTTGTCACGCGGGCACAGTCTCCTATGTCATAGTGGCGGTATATAGTGCGGTGCAGCGGAATTTCGCCGGTTTTCACGGCAAATCCGCCGCCACCGTCGGTCGGGGCCCGAACGTGGACGATAGACAGCAGGAACTGGTTTTTCTGATGACCGCCGTCGCCACCGGCGACCGCGCCGCGTTTAAGACCCTCTTCGATCGCACAAGTGCGAAACTCCACGCGACGACCCGCCGTATAGTCAGGAGCGACGCAACTGCGGAGGACGCAGTGCAGGAAGCTTTTGTACGGATATGGCGCCGTGCCGGCGACTACGACCCCGGCATCGCCTCACCGATCGCGTGGATGACGACGATCGCCCGGCACGCCGCCATCGACATGGTGCGGCGGGGCGCGGAGCGCGTCTCGGCCGCTGCCGCCGACCCGGCGATCGCGGAAACCATCGCCGACCCGTCGACGGGCGCCGACCGGCTCGCCGCCGGCCAGGGCCTGATGCGCTGCCTCGAGGCGCTCGACACCGACCGTCGTGGCATGGTGGTGCTGGCCTATTGCCACGGCTGGAGCCGGGAGGAACTGGCCGAGCGGTTCGAACGCCCCGCCGCGACGATCAAGACGATCCTGCGGCGGAGCCTGATTGCGTTGAAGGAGTGCCTCGGCGATGGCGCCTGAACGCGAAGACCTCGACGCCCTGGCGGGCGAATATGTCCTCGGCACCCTCGACGCCGGGGAGAGGCGCGCGGCCGAAGCACGCTATGCCGCCGATGCCGACTTCCGTCGCGCGGTCTCCGAATGGGAGACCCGGCTGCAGCCGCTGGCCGACACGGCCGGCGAGGCGCCGGTGCAGCCGTCCGTCTTCGGTCGCATCGAGGCGGCGATCGGCGCCGCGTCGCCATCGGTGGTGGAGAGCGGCGAGGGCGGCAACGTCGTTTTCCTGCGTCGCCAGGTCCGCCGCTGGCGCGTGACCTCGGCGCTCGTCGGCGCCGCGGCG
This sequence comes from Bauldia litoralis, assembly GCF_900104485.1. GTDB lineage: Bacteria > Pseudomonadota > Alphaproteobacteria > Rhizobiales > Kaistiaceae > Bauldia > Bauldia litoralis. The sequence continues at coordinate 285,029 of NZ_FMXQ01000004.1, forward strand.
GCCGTGCTGGCCGGCATCGTCGTCGTCGACCAGATCCAGCCGCCGGTCCAGGCCCAGTCGGAATTCGTCGCCGTACTGACCACCGAGGGCGCCTCGCCGGCCTTCGTCGCCACCGTCAACGTCGCCGCAGGGACGATCTCGGTCCGCCAGGTGGTCGCCGCGCCACCGGAGGACAAGAGCTATGAATTGTGGGCCGTCGAGCCCGACGCCGTGCCAGTGTCGCTCGGTGTCTTCGACGACGGGACCAGCCTGTCGCGAGGGCTGGAATACGCGCCGGACGGCCTGACCCTGGCGATCAGCCTCGAGCCGAAGGGCGGATCGCCCACCGGCGCCGTCACCGGGCCGGTCGTCTTCAGCGGGCAACTGGTCCCGTCGGACTAGGCAGACACGAGCCGGACGAGTTCACCCGTGAGCGACTGGATGATACGCAGGGCGAAGGCCGGGGACGCGGTGGCGCTGGCGCGTTGCATTGACGACGCCTACGCGCCTTACCGCTCCCGCATCGCCGATCTGCCGGCCGTCTCCGAAGGCATCGACAAGGATATCGAAGACCATCTGGTTTTCGTCGCCGTCCTCGACGACCGGATACTCGGCGGGCTGGTGCTGGTGGAGAAGGACGGCTTCGCGCTGCTCGCCAATGTCGCGGTCGATCCGCGTGCCTCGGGCCGGGGCGTCGGGCGCGGGCTCATCGAACACGCCGAAGCCGCGTGCCGTCAGTTGCGGATCGACGAGATGCGCCTGACGACCCACGTCGCCATGCCGGAAAACGTGCGCCTTTACGAGCGTCTCGGCTGGCAACGGACAGGGACGTTCGGCAACAAGATGCACATGGCCAGGACCCTGCCGCCATCGCCGACCCCGGCGCCGAACCGCGCCAAAGGCGACTGACCGGCGACGGAAAAACGATCACGCCCTCGTGATCGAGAAAATATCGCGCCTTCTGAAACCGTCCGCGCATCCCCTCCGTAGCTGTTGGCGACCTCCAAGGAGGAGCGTCACCAACAAACGCAGGAGAGCCAGACCATGACCCTCAATATCCGCACTCTGCTTCGCGCCACCGCCGTTGCCGCCGTCGTCGGCGCCGGTTCCTATGCCGCCGTCCCCGCCTTCGCCGCCGAGATGACTGTCGAAGTCGGCGGTGCGCCGATGTATCCCTCGAAGAACATCATCGAGAACGCCGTCAATTCGAAGGATCACACCACGCTGGTCGCCGCGGTCAAGGCCGCCGGCCTCGTCGAGACGCTGCAGGGCGACGGCCCCTTCACGGTCTTCGCGCCGGTCAACGCCGCCTTCGAGAAGCTGCCCGACGGCACCGTCGAGACGCTGCTGAAGCCGGAAAACAAGGAACAACTCACCACCATCCTGACTTGTCATGTCGTTGCGGCCGACGCGATGTCGGACGCGATCATGGGAATGATCAAGGACGACAACGGTGCGCACACGGTTGAGACCCTCGGCGGCTGCAAGCTCAACGCCAAGATGGACGGCGAGAAGATCACGCTGACCGACGAGAACGGCAACGTCGCCACGGTGACCATCGCCGACGTCAAGCAGTCCAATGGCGTCATTCACGTCATCGACACGGTGCTTCTGCCGAAGATGGGATAATGTCGCCCCCCATCTGACGTGGAAGAGAACGGCCCGCTTCGGCGGGCCGTTCGCTTTTGCGAGGGGGCGGGCAGCCGCAGGAGGCGAGCGATCGGCCCTCGGCAAATTCACCAAGCATCAATCGCCATTCTGCTAGGATTGTCCCCGAAACGGATTTGGGGGAATCCATGAAGTCGACCAATCCCGTCTATACGGGACTTCCGACCACGATTTTCGAGGTGATGTCGCAGCATGCCAAGGCGCATGGCGCGATCAACCTCGGCCAGGGCTTTCCCGACGTCGACGGGCCGGAGGATATCCGACGCTTCGCCGCGGAGGAGCTGGTCGCCGGCCGCAACCAGTATCCACCGATGATGGGCGTGCCGGAACTGCGCACCGCCGTGGCGGAAGCCAACAAGCGCTTCTACGACCTCGACATCGACTGGCAGACGGAGGTGCTGGTCACTTCCGGCGCGACGGAGGCGCTGTCCGACTGCCTGGCCGCGTTGATCGAGCCGGGCGACGAAGTGGTCCTGATCGAGCCGCTTTACGACTGCTACCTGCCGCTGGTGCGCCGCGCCGGGGCGACGCCGAAGCTGGTGCGGGTGACGCCGCCCGACTGGAAGATCGACCGCGAGGCGTTGGCCGCGGCCTTCGGGCCAAAGACCAAGGCGATCCTGCTCAACAATCCGATGAACCCGGCGGCCAAGGTCTTCGATCGCCAGGAGCTTGAACTGATCGCCGAACTGACCGTCGCCCATGACGCCTATGCGATCTGCGACGAGGTCTATGAGCACATCCTTTTCGATGGGCGGAAACACACGCCGCTGATGACGCTGCCCGGCATGCGGGAGCGTACGTTGCGGATCGGCTCCGCCGGCAAGACCTTCTCGCTGACCGGCTGGAAGGTGGGTTACGTGACCGCCGCTCCGGCGCTGCTCGATCCGGTGACCAAGGCGCACCAGTTCACCACCTTCACCACGCCGCCCGGCTTGCAGAAGGCGGTGGCCTACGGACTCGGCAAGGGTGACGACTATTACACCGCGCTCGCCGGCGACCTCGAGGCCAAGCGCGACCGGCTGGCGCGCGGGCTGAGCAAGATCGGCTTCGGCGTGGTGCCTTGCGCCGGCACCTACTTCCTGACGGTCGACACCGCGCCGCTTGGGCTCGGCGACGACGACGCGGCGGTTTGCGAGAAGCTGACGGTCGAGGCGGGGGTGACGGCGGTCCCGGTTTCGGCCTTCTACCAGTCCGACGCGCCGGGCAACTTCATCCGCTTCTGCTTCTCGAAACGCGACACCATGCTCGATGGCGCCCTCGACCGCCTGGCCCGCTGGGTCGAGCGGTTGGGCGACACCGCGGACGCCTGACCGGATCAGGCCCGGTTGCGGGAGACGGTGACGTTGGGGAAGTCCTCGGCGCCGGACAGCGCCAAGTCGCCGGAAGCGGGCTCCGACCAGCGCATGCCGACGATCGCACCCCGGTCGGCGCCGGAGATCAGGTTGTCGCTGATCATCGCAGCGCCGGCGCCCTCGACGACGCTGACCGCGATGCCGACCGACGAGTCGCGGATGACGTTGCCGGTCGCCGACACGTCGCGCAGGTACGGCCCCCAGCCGAGCACCAGGCCGAATCGCGGGGCGCCGTCGATGACATTGCCGCTGACCGCGACATCGGCCTCGACGGAGATGCCGACGCCGAAGCCCTGGTCGTCGGTCGGGTAGGGGCCTTCAGTCACCAGATCGCGGACGATGTTGTTGGCCACCACGGCCAGCCGGCCGCCATGGTCGAAATTGGCGACGCTGATGCCGTTGGCGGCGCGCTCGATGATGTTGTTGGCGATCAGGGCGCCGCTGAAGCCGAATTCGGAGAAGATCGCGACCTCGCCGCTGCGCAGGCAGGTGTTGCCGGTGATCTGGACGTTGTTGGCGGCGTTGGCCCGCACCGCGGTGAAGGCGCAGTCGCTGATATGGTTGCCGCTGACGATGACGCCATGGGCGCGGAAGGCGTTGACGCCGTTGCCATTCTCGCCGGTGCCGCCATCCTCGGCGCCGATCCGGGCGATGCGGTTGCCGCTGACGATGGTGCCGTCCTCGCCCGCACTCCACCGCCAGACCAGCACGCCGCCATTGCCGCAGTCCACGATGTCGTTGCCGGCGACGGTCAGGCCGGTCGATTCGATGGCGCGGATGCCCGCCTGCCGCGCCTGGGTGATGGTGTTGCCCTCGACCCGGCCGCCGCAGCGATCGAGCGCCATGCCGCTCCTCGTGCTCGCCGTGATCTCGCAATTGGCGATCCGCACGACCGGGCAGCCGGCCAGATGGACGAGGCCTTCGACGTAATCGGCAAGCGGCAACCCGCCGCCGTCGATCGCCACCCCGTCGAGGACGATGAGGTCCGCCTTGTCGGCGGTCAGCATGTGCCCGTCGCCCGCGAAGACCAGTCGCGTCGCGCCGGCGATGCCGAGGAGGCGGGTGCTCGATGGCAGGACAATGTTGGAGACGACGTAACGCCCGGGCGGCAGGAAGAGCGGGCGGTTCGCCGCCGCGGCTTCCTGCAGCAGCGCCTGGAAAAGCCGGCTCTGGTTGTTGGGCAGGTCGGGCGTCAACCCGCGCGCCGTCCCGTCGATCGCGCCGCGCAGCGCCGGCGGTTCAGTCGCCTCGGCGGTCGCCGGGGCGAGCGCGGCAACCGTGACGGCACCGGAAAGAAAGCTGCGTCGGTCCATGTCGGCTCCTGTTCGGAGCCAGACCTATCAAGGATCGTGCCGCGGCAAGGTGTGCCGTAACGGGACACCTACAGGGCCGACGGGAGATCCGTGTGGACGAAGTCGTCGCCCTTGAACAGCAACGGCTCTCCGGTCTGCTTGGCGAGGGCATAGACAAAGCAGTCGCCGAAATTGAGCCGGGCTGGGTGATGCCCGATACCGTATGTCAGACGGGCATGCCGGGCCCAGTGCGCCTGATCCCGCGTGAACGGGACTATTTCCACATGCGCATCGGCCAGGAGTTTTTCGGACGCGGCCACGCCCTCCGCGCCAATGCAGCGGTCCAGGACATTGATCAGTTCAACAAGGGTCGCTGCCGAAATCCTGGGATGCTCCGCATCAAGGAGAGCCTGCGCGAACTGCCTTGCTTCGTCTTCATGGCGCAAAATGGCGACGATCGCCGAGGTATCGACAATCACCGGGACAGGCCGTCTTCGTCGTAGAGGATGGCGTTGACATCGGCCGAGGTGAATTCGCCCTCCACCAGATGGTCGATCGATCGTCCGATCGCCAGGAGATCGTCAACCGTGGCCTTCTTCTCGGCGCGAACCGCGACCGGGAGGGTCAACCGGGCGACCGGCTTGCCGCGCCGGGTGATGATCACCTCCTCGCCCTTCTCGACGCGGTCGAGCAGTTCGGAAAACTTGGTCTTGGCTTCAAACGCGCCGACGGATTGGGTCATGGTCGCTTCCAACTAGACAACTAGTTGGCAATATGGGTGCCCTAGCCGGCCGAGTCGAGTCCCCCGGCGGGAAAGTTCCGCAGGGTCGAGGGCTCGTAGCCGAGGCGCTGGTTGAGGGCGTCGACGAGGGCGACGGCCGATTCCGCGACGGGCGAGCCCGGCGGGAAGATCGCGGACGCGCCGGCGTCGCGCAGCGCTTCATAGTCCTGGGGCGGGATGACGCCGCCGACCACCACCATGATGTCGGGCCGGCCGGCGGCCTCGAGGGCGCGCTTGAGGGCCGGCACGGTGACCAGGTGGCCAGCGGCCAGCGTCGAGACGCCGATCATGTGGACGTCGCTGTCGATCGCCAGGGTCGCGGCTTCCTCCGGCGACTGGAAGAGGGGCCCGAGTACCACGTCGAAGCCGAGGTCGGTAAAGGCCGAGGCGATCACCTTCTGGCCGCGGTCGTGGCCGTCCTGGCCGATCTTGGCGACGAGGATGCGCGGCGGGCGGCCGTCATGCTCCTTGAACCGGGCGCTGACTGACCGGGCCGCCGCCACCGCGTCGTCGTCGCCGGCCTCGTCGCCATAGACCCCGGCCGCCACCTTGGCCTCGGGCTGGAACCGGCCGAAGGCGGCTTCCATCGCGTTGCTCATCTCGCCGACGGTGGCGCGAGCCCGCGCCGCATCGACGGCCAGCGCCAGCAGGTTGCCCTCGCCGGACTTCGCCGCATTCGTCATGGCTTCCAGCGCCGCCGTGCAGGCCGCGTCGTCGCGGTCGCGCCGCAGCCGCTTCAGCTTGTCGATCTGCGCGGCCAGCACCGCCGAGTTGTCGACGCGCAACAGGTCGAGCGGCGGTTCGCCGTCGGGCGGATAGCGGTTGACGCCGATCACCGCCTGGCGGCCGGAGTCGATCCGCGCCTGGGTGCGCGCCGCCGCTTCCTCGATGCGTAGCTTCGGCACGCCGGCTTCGATCGCCTTGGCCATGCCACCGAGCGCGTCGACCTCCGCGATGTGCTCGAGCGCCTTGGTGACCAGGTCCTGCGTCAGGCTTTCGACATAGTAGGAGCCGCCCCACGGGTCGATGATCCGGGTGGTGCCGGATTCCTTTTGCAGAAAGAGCTGGGTGTTGCGGGCGATCCGCGCCGAGAAGTCCGTCGGCAGCGCCAGCGCCTCGTCGAGGGCGTTGGTGTGCAGCGACTGGGTATGCCCCTGCGTTGCCGCCATCGCCTCGATCGCCGTGCGGGTGACGTTGTTGAACACGTCGCGGGCGGCAAGCGACCAGCCTGACGTCTGGCAATGCGCCCGCAGCACCAGCGAGCGGGTGTCCTCGGGCGCGAAGCGTTGCTTGACCAGCCGCGCCCATAGCAGGCGCGCGGCGCGCAGCTTCGCCACCTCCATGAAGAAGTTCATGCCGATGCCGAAGAAGAAGGAGATGCGCGGCGCGAAGGCGTCGACCGCCAGCCCCCGGTCGCGGCCGGCCTGGATGTATTCCAGCCCGTCGGCGAGGGTATAGGCGAGCTCGAGGTCGGCCGTCGCCCCGGCCTCCTGCATGTGATAGCCGGACACCGAGATCGGGTTGAAGCGCGGCATGTGCTCGGCCGTATAGGCCATGACATCGGCGACCAGCCGCATCGACGGCAGAGGCGGGTAGATGAAGGTGTTGCGGACCATGAACTCCTTGAGGATGTCGTTCTGGATGGTCCCGGTCAAGTCGCGCTGCGCAGCGCCCTGTTCCTCCGCCGCGACGATATAGAGCGCCATCACCGGCAGCACCGCGCCGTTCATCGTCATCGACACGCTCATCCGGTCGAGCGGGATGCCGTCGAACAGCGCCTGCATGTCGAGGATCGAGTCGATCGCCACGCCGGCCATGCCGACATCGGCGGCGATGCGCGGATCGTCGGAGTCGTAGCCGCGATGGGTCGGCAGGTCGAAGGCGACCGACAGGCCGCGTTGGCCGCCGGCGAGGTTGCGGCGATAGAAGGCGTTGGATTCGGCCGCCGTCGAGAAGCCCGCATACTGGCGGATCGTCCACGGCCGCTCGACATACATTGTCGGGTAGGGGCCGCGCAGATAGGGCGGCAGCCCCGGCCAGCCATCGACGAAATCGAGGCCGGCGATATCCTCCGCCCCATAGAGCGGCTTGACCGGAATCCCTTCCGGCGTGGTCCAGTGGTCACCGTCCGAAACGGGGGAAGACGCGTCAGGCGCGCGCCACGGAATTTCGGCAAAGTCGGGGAAGCGACCCCGTCGCGTTTTGGCAGTCGGACTGGTGGTTTCCGGTTTCGCCCCCTGGGGCGCGGTCATCGCTTCTCGGCGCGCCAGTACCCGCCGCAGCTGAACTGGGGCGCGGACCATCGGCCGGAGCCGCGGTTGGAGGCGAGCGCGCCGGTTCCGGTGACGTGGTTGCTGCCGCTGCCGAGATTGATCGCGACGGCCCCGGCGGAGCTGACGCCGATCACGGTCGGATGCACCTTGCGCCCGTTATAGAGGACGGCGCCTTCGCTGATGGTGATGGGCAGGCGATAGCCGAAGGTGCAATTGTCCTGGCCGCCGAAGATGTAGATCTTCCAGTTGCCGTCGAAACTGTTGGTCGCCGCCGCAGCCTCGATGGCGCCAGGGCCGGCAAGCAGGGACAGAAACGAAAGCAGCGCCACCGCACGCGCGATGGCCCGTCCGAACTGGGTATCTGTGAAGGTCACGATTCCGAACCCCTGGCCTTCTGGTCGCCCGCGTGATTCTGCATCTTTTTCCCCGCATTCGCAATCGCGTCAAGTGTTTTGCCGAGGTTCGCGACCAGATCGGCACCCGGCGCAAGGGTCCCGTCGACGACCGGCAGGTCGATGAAGGGCCGCTTGTCGCTGCCGTGAAAGAGCACCAGCGCCGCGCCGGCGTCCTTCAGGGACGCGGCCATTCCGGCGATTGCGTCCTCCGATGCGGATTCGCCGGCCGCGATGCAGGCGACCGCGGCGCCTGATTGGGCGAAGGCCGCGTCGCTCGCGTGGTCGTCCCCAGGCTCGCCGGCTTCGATCGCTTCGAGGCCGCCGGTGGCAAGGGCGTCGGCCGCCGCGGCGACCGCCTCGTCGGTGCCCGCTGACGTGTCGATTCGGGCCATGAAGACGACAGGAGGGATCTCGCTGGCGGCGAGGTCCCGCGACCGTGCGCACAGATGCTCGAAGGGTTCGGCCAGCCTGACAAAGCGGAGTCGCGACGACGATCCGGCCTCCGCAGGCGGCGCCTGTTCGCCTGCGGTCGCGGGCGGACGGCCCCGGTCGACATGGACGTTGACCCCGACGATCTCGATGGCCCGGGTGGAGACCCGCCCGAGCCGGTCGTCGCGCATCGCCGCGATCCGGCCCGGCAGGGAGCCGGTTGCGATGGCCGCCAGAATGCCGCCCTCGGCCTCGATGGCGCGGAATTCGTTCCACGCCGCTTCGGCGAGTTCACCGGTCAGCGCCTCGATGGCGCCCGATCCGGCGCCGGGATCGCCGATGCGGAAGAGGGATGCTTCGTCGAGGGCGATCGACTGGATGTTGCGCGCCATGCGGTCGGCGAAGGGATCGCCATCGGGCGCCAGCGGCAGCACCGCGAGTGTCTCCGCCCCGCCGACGGCGGCGGCGAAGGCCGCTCCGGTCGCCCGAAGCATGTTGAGATAGGGATCGCGCCGGCTCATCATCCGGAACGATGTCTCGGCGTGAACCCGCGACGCCACGCCCTCGATGCCGAGCAGCGCGTAGAGGCGGGCAAGAAGCTGCCGCGCGGTGCGCAGCTTGGCGATCGACAGGAACTGGTCGGCATCGACGGCGAGGATCAGGCCGAGTCGCCGGGCGACCGCGTCGCGGCCGTGGCCCGTCTCGTCGGCGAGGCGGAAGACGAGGGTCGCCGTGGCGAGCATCGCACCAAGCTCCTGGGCCTCCGACGCACCGGCGTCATGCCAAACCCGTCCGTCGGCGACCATCGCTTCGCCGTCGAGCGCCGCTTCGTGCATCGTGGCGCCAAGCACCAGGAGGCTGGCGATCGCTTCTTCGCCAGGCCCCGGCAGCGCGCCGTGTGCGGCGAGCGTCGCGACCGGGTCGAAGGCGAGGCAGAGGCTGTCGACGCCCGCTGCGCTGGCGGCGCGGATCATGCCGGAGGCGGTGGCGGTGCTGTCGGCGCCGAGATCGATGCGCAGGGCGAGACCGTCGAGGGCGCCGTCATGCGCGATCCGTTTCAGCGTCTCGTTGTCGATCGCGATGCCGCGTCCGTGGGCGCTGGTGCTGTCGGTGGCGACGAGCACCGCGCCGGTTGCGCCGCCCGCTACCGCTGTCCGGACCGTCGCGGCGATGGCGTCTGCGTCGCCGTGATCGATCCTCTGCGCGACGATCCAGCGCGCGCCGGGCGTCCGGCCGGCGATCGGCGGTGCGTCTCCGGCCGGGTAGAGCGGGCCGACCGGCAGGCCGTCGTCGGAGCGCGCGGTGAGCGTCGACAGGTCGACACGGCCGGCGCGGCTTGCCAGCGCTTCCCAGTCGGCGGCGCTGACGCGCGGAAAGAGGTCGGTCCTGGTCATGGCTGCTTCGCGATCATCGATCGTCCTCGCCCGCAGTCTGGTTCAGTCCCAGCGCCTTCTGTCGCTTCTTCGAAAGCCCCAGGGACACGATGCGATGAGATTCGCGCAAATATCTTTTCAAATCCTGATCGTTAAGGAAGGATTCGTCATAACGCTGGATCCACTTCATGCCGCGGGATGCCAGATACGGCGCCGGGCGGACGCCACGTTCTTCTTTCAACATCTCAAAAGACATCTCTGAGACCTTGAAAGTAAAGGATTCCTGGTCGTCGTGCCAGCCACCGATGGCGAACACCTTGTCGCCGACTTTCCAGACATGGGCGCCGCCCCACTGGATGACATGGGAGGTCGCGGCGAGGCTGCCGCAGAAGGCGTTGAACTCGTCGTAGGTCATCGCGCCGCCCCTTGTCGGCGAATCACTTCGGTCGCGTCAGACGAACTGGCCGAGGCCGGGAACCGAGGCGACGATCGCCTCGACGGTGCCGGGCTTGGCCTTCTCGCGGGCGTGCCGGCCAAAGCTCTCGACCACTGACTGGACCTGCATCATGCCGAGGCCGGCCGAGGTCAGTGCGTTGAAGGCCGCCATCAGACCGTCCGGCCCGCCGGGACCGTCGGCCTCAAGCGCCTCGCGGGCGCCGGGCAGCGCATCGAGCAGGTCGTCGACCTTGTCGGCCGGCGCTTCCTGGCGGACGAATTTGAGAATGATGATCACCGATTTCCGGGCGACGTCGGGCGACACGCCGGTGTCGGCGACGATCTTTGCGATCAGGTCTTCCATTCAATCCTCGCTATGCGTCTCGCTTCGCGGGGCATGTGACTCCACGCGTTGGCGAAACACAAGCGCGCTTCCGGTCGGCGGCCGATGCCGCTAGGTTGCGCCAACCCGAAAACATGAGGAATCCCGATGCTCGACCGCGTATTGCAACAGATCGACGATGACCTGCCGGCGAGCCTCGACCGACTTTTTACGCTGCTCCGCATCGAGAGCATCTCGACCGACCCGGCCTATCGCGACAAAGTCGCCGCCGCCGCCGATTGGCTGGCCGAGGAACTCACCGGCCTCGGCTTCGACGCCTCGGTGCGTCCCACCACCGGCCACCCGATGGTCGTCGCCCATGACGCGACCGCGACCGCCGGGCCGCACCTTCTCTTCTACGGCCATTACGACGTCCAGCCGGTCGACCCGCTGAGCGAATGGGCAACGCCGCCCTTCGATCCCCGCATCGAGACGGTCGATGGCGCCAAGCGGATCGTTGCCCGTGGCGCATCAGACGACAAGGGCCAGCTGATGACCTTCCTCGAGGCCTGCCGCGCCTGGAAGGCGGTCACCGGCAAGCTGCCGGCGAAGGTCTCGATCCTGTTCGAGGGCGAGGAGGAATCCGGCAGCCCGAGCCTCGTGCCCTTCCTGCGGGCGAATGTCGACGAGTTGCGCGCCGATGTCGCGCTGGTCTGCGACACGGGGATGTGGAGCCGCGAGCGCGGCGCCATCACCATCATGCTGCGCGGCCTGGTCGGCGAGGAGGTGACCATTTCCGCCGCCGATCGCGATCTGCATTCCGGCATGTTCGGCGGCGCGGCCCGCAACCCGCTCCACGTTCTCTCAGACATCCTTGCCCGTCTTCACGATGCGGACGGCCGCGTCACCGTTCCGAACTTCTATGACGGGGTCGCCGAGGTCCCCGACGACGTCAAGGCGATCTGGGACACGCTCGGTTTCGACGCGGACGCCTTCCTCGATACAGTCGGGCTGACGACGCCGGCCGGCGAGGCGGGGCGCACGGTGCTTGAGCAGATCTGGTCGCGTCCGACCTGCGAGGTCAACGGCATCATCGGTGGTTACACGGGCGAGGGCTTCAAGACGGTGATCCCGGCCAAGGCCTCGGCCAAGGTGTCCTTCCGCCTCGTCGGCGACCAGGATCCCGAAAAGGTCCGTGAGAATTTCCGGGCCTTCGTCACCGGCCTGCTGCCTCCCGATTGCCGCGTGTCCTTCGCCAGCCACGGCGGCAGCGGCGCGACGCGGCTCCCCTTCGACGGTCCGTTCCTCGCAGGCGCCCGCGCCGCGCTGACCGACGAATGGGGCATCGAGCCGGCGCTGGTTGGCGGCGGCGGCTCGATCCCGGTGGTTGGCGACTTCAAGCGGGAGCTGGGGATGGATTCGCTGATGGTCGGCTTCGGTCTCGATGACGACCGCATCCATTCGCCGAACGAGAAATACGAGTTGTCGAGCTTCCATGGCGGCATCCGCTCCTGGGCGCGGATCCTCGGGCAACTCGGCGGCTAGCAGCGGCGGATACGAAAACGGCGCGACCCTTGGGCCGCGCCGTCTGTCATGTCGATCGGCGAGGGCCGGATCAGCCCTTGCGATAGCCTTCGTGGCAGGCGCCGCAGGCCTGGCCGACCGCGCCGAAGGCGGCGCCAAAGGCTTCCTGGCCATCGGCGGCGGCTGTCGCGGCGGCGGTCGCGGCATCGGCTGCTGCCTTGCTCGCGGCCTTGAAACCATCCGGGTCGCTCCAGATCGCGTCGCCCGCCTTGGTGTCGCCGGTCTCGCTCCCCTCGGGGAAGAGATGGACGAACTCGGTCGAGCTGTCGGCGATCAGCATCATCGCGGCGGCAGCCACCTCCGCATTGAACGGAATCTCGCCCTTGATCATGCCGACGGAGACCTTGGCGGCCTGTCCGTTGACCTTCATCGCCTGCTTGCGCAGGCCGATGATATCCTCATTCGCCACGGCAAAACCGCTGGCGGCGACAGCGAACGCGGCGACAGCCAAACCCAGTTTCAATTTCATCCCGTCCTCCGGTTTTAGGATTTCACGCACCCCGGCTAACACCCGACCGCCGGGGTTATTCGGAATTTTTTCACCTCACGCCCGATCGATGAACAAATAGCCCGCGCTGGCCGCGCAAATTCGAATGAACGGCCCGGTCGTCCGACGTTCGGGAGAGCACGGCGATAATGGCCCGCGGCGGAAAGCGGCGACAACCCTGGAACGGCTCCAGATACCCCGGGTCACGAAAATTTCATCGACGGTTGAACGATGCGGTTTGCCGAGGGTGGCGATCGATCCATTGCCGGGGCGGCGGTCCGGCCGCTAATCTGTCCGAAATCGATTGTGACAACCAGCGGGGCGCGGCGGAATGGCGGTGATCGAAGAGGGCAAGGTGTTCGTCGGGACGAGCGGCCACCCGGAATACGTCCAGTTGCCCTTCGCCAATCGCCACGGGCTGATCACCGGCGCCACCGGTACCGGCAAGACGGTGACCCTGCAGATTCTCGCCGAGGGTTTCTCGAAGGCTGGTGTCCCGGTCTTCTGCTCCGATGTGAAGGGCGACGTCGCCGGCATGGCGATGCCCGGCGAACCGAAGGATTTTCTCGCCAAGCGGGCGGAAAAGATCGGCTTCGCCGATGAGTATGCCTTCGAGGCATTTCCGGTCGTCTTCTGGGACCTGTTCGGCAAGGAGGGGCATCCGGTCCGTACCACGGTTTCGGAGATGGGGCCGCTGCTCCTGTCGCGCCTGCTCGGCCTCAACGACACCCAGGAAGGCGTGCTCAACGTCGCCTTCCGCATCGCCGACGAGGAAGGGCTGCCGATCCTCGACCTCAAGGACCTGCAGGCGCTGCTGGTCTATGTCGCGGAGCGGGCGAGCGAACTGACCGTGCGCTACGGCAACATCTCGAAGGCGAGCGTCGGCGCCGTGCAGCGCTCGCTGCTGGTACTCGAGCAGCAGGGCGGCCAGATGTTCTTCGGCGAGCCGGCGCTGGCGATCTCCGAACTGATGCGCACCGCGCCGGACGGCCGCGGCATCGTCAACATCCTCGCCGCGTCATCGCTGATGCAGTCGCCCCGGCTCTACGCCACCTTCCTGCTCTGGCTGCTCTCCGAACTGTTCGAGGAACTGCCGGAAATCGGCGATCCCGAGAAGCCGAAGCTGGTCTTCTTCTTCGACGAGGCGCACCTCCTGTTCAACGATGCACCGAAGGCGCTGCTTGAGAAGATCGAGCTGGTGGTTCGGCTGGTCCGGTCGAAAGGCGTCGGCGTCTACTTCGCCAGCCAGAACCCGCTTGACGTGCCCGACACCGTGCTGTCGCAGATCGGCAACCGCGTCCAGCACGCGCTGCGCGCCTTCACCCCGCGCGACACCAGGGCGGTCAAGACCGCCGCCGACACCTTCCGCCCCAACCCCGACTTCAAGACCTTCGATGTCATCACCCAACTCGGCGTCGGCGAGGCGCTGGTCTCGACGCTGGAGGCCAAGGGCATTCCCTCGATCGTTCAGCGGACCCTGATCCGGCCGCCGTCGTCGCGGATGGGAACGATCACCGAGGCGGAACGCCAGGCGGTGATCGCGGCAAGCCCGATCGGCACGATCTACGACGTCACCATCGACCGCCAGTCGGCCTTCGAGATGCTCAAGGCCAAGGTCGAGGACAAGGTTGCCGAGGCGCCCGCCGGTCCGCCGCCCGATGTGCCGGGCGAGGGCAGCGGCAGCCTGCTCGAAGAAATCCTCGGTCTCAACGTGCCGCGCAACAAACGCCTCTCGACCACCCAGAAGGCGGCGCGCGAAGTGACGCGCGACCTGTCGGAAACGGTCGGCGGGGCGCTTGCCGGCTCGGTCGGCCGCCAGATCTTCCGCAGCGTGCTCGGCGGCATCCTGCGACGCTGAACCGGGCAGGGAGGCCGCGGATGACCACCAGGGAACTGCACGAGATGACGGCGGCGGCGCTTTCCGCCGGGTTTGCGGCGCGGACTGTCTCGCCGGTCGACGTCGCCACCGCGCTGCTCGACCGGATCGCGGCGCATGACGGCAAGCTCAACGCCTTCTGCCTCATCGACCGCGAAACCTCGCTCGTCCAGGCCCGCGCCTCGGCCAAGCGTTGGGAGGCGGGCAAGCCGCTGTCGCCGCTCGATGGCGTACCGGTCGCGGTCAAGGACCTTCTCCTGACCGACGGCTGGCCGACGCTGCGCGGTTCGCTGACCGTCGATGCCAGCGGGCCCTGGAATGTCGACGCGCCCGCCGTCGCCCGGTTGAGGGAAGCCGGGGCGGTGCTGATCGGCAAGACGACGACGCCGGAATTCGGCTGGAAGGGCGTCACCGACTCGCCGCTGACCGGCATCAGCCGCAACCCGTGGAACCCGGACAAGACGCCGGGCGGTTCCTCCGGCGGCTCGGCCGCGGCGCTTGCCGCGCGGTTCTGCCCGCTGGCGCTCGGCACCGACGGCGGCGGCTCGATCCGCATGCCGGCGCATTTCACCGGCACCTACGGCCTCAAGCCGAGCTTCGGCCGCGTCCCGGCCTGGCCACTGTCGCTGTTCGGCACGCTCGCCCATGTCGGGCCGATGGCCCGCACGGTGACCGACGCCGCGATGCTCCTCGACATCATCGCCCGCCCGGATTCGCGCGACTGGTACGCGCTTCCACCCGAGGACGGCTTCGCCGATGGCCTCGGCGACAGCGTCAGGGGCAAGCGCATCGCCTTCTCGCCGCGCCTCGGCTGGGCGCCGGTGGTCGACCCGGAAGTCGAGGCGCTGGTCGCGCTCGCCGCCGACCGCTTCATCGAACTCGGCGCCCATGTCGAGGCGGTCGATCCGCCCGGCGGCGACCCGACCGACACATTCCGCACCCTGTGGTGGGTGGGTGCCGCGACCGTGCTGAAGGACATCCCGCCCGATCAACGGGCGATGGTCGATCCGGGACTGCGCGCCATCGCCGGGGAGGGCGCGGCGATACCGCTCGCCGACTACCTCGCCGCCACCCAGGCGCGCGGCGCCTATGGCAGCGCCATGCGGCAGTTCATGGAGGACTACGACTTCCTGCTGACGCCCTCGGTCGCGACGCCGGCCTTCGATGCCGGGCAACTATCGCCCTACGCCGACGACGGCAATGCCTGGCTTGGATGGACGCCCTTCAGCTATCCGTTCAACCTCACCCAGCAGCCCGCCGCCAGCATCAACTGCGGCTTCACAGCCGCCGGCCTGCCGGTCGGGCTCCAGATCGTCGGGCGGATGTTCGACGACCGGGGCGTGCTGGCCGCGTCGCGCGCCTACGAACGGTCGAACCCGCTGCACGAGAGGCCGCCGCCCGGTCACTGAGGCGGCGCCGGCCGTCCCGGGGAACGATTTTCCACCTTTCGGCGTTGGCGAACGGTGCCAGTTTCACCGTTCGGCCGAAACGATAGCGGATCGCGGTTGTCGCCGGCTTCGCCGGGGCCTATGTTCGCCCGTGGAAATCCATTCATTTCGCCGCCGTCCCGCCATTTCCGGCCTTTCGGCGCGCCTATCGACCAAAAGAGGAGCTTGTCATGGCTTTTGAACTGCCGCCCCTTCCGTACGACTACGAGGCGCTCCAGCCCTTCATGTCCAAGGAGACGCTGGAATTCCACCACGACAAGCATCACCAGGCCTATGTCACCAACGGCAACAAGCTGCTGGAAGGCTCGGGCCTGGAGGACAAGAGCCTCGAGGACGTCGTCAAGCAGAGCTATTCGAAGAATGCCGGCCTCTTCAACAACGCCGCCCAGCACTACAATCACATCCACTTCTGGAAATGGATGAAGAAGGATGGCGGCGGCACCAAGATCCCGGGCGCGCTCGCCAAGGCGATCGACTCCGATCTCGGCGGCTATGACAAGTTCAAGGCCGACTTCATGCAGGCCGGCGCCACGCAGTTCGGCTCTGGCTGGTGCTGGCTGACCGTCCGCGACGGCAAGCTGGAGATCACCAAGACCCCGAACGGCGAGAACCCGCTGGTCCATGGCGGTGCGCCGATCCTCGGCTGCGATGTCTGGGAGCACTCCTATTACATCGACTACCGCAACGCCCGGCCGAAGTATCTGGAAGCCTGGGTCGACAGCCTGATCAACTGGGACTACGCGCTCGAGCTTTACGAAAAGGCGATGGCGTAAGCCGTACCGATCTTCGAGATCACGATGCCCCGGACACTGTCCGGGGCATTTTTTTGTGCCTGTCAGAAGGGAAAGCCGCGCTTGCAGCGGCGCAACTGATTGAGGTCCGGCCAGTCCGACTGGACCCAGTAGAGCCACGCCTTGCAATCCGCCTGGCTGCGGAAGCAGCGGAGCTGCCGGGTGGTCTCGCGCCCGCCGAAGAACCCCTTGCGTTCGCCCTGGAACACTGCCCACCAGAAGGTGTTGGCCGGCGCCGAGGCCTTCAGGGCGCGGGTGCAGTAGAGGCCCTCGACGCGCGGCGGCGGCGCGGCGCTGGCGGTAACGGTGCCGGCGACCAGGCCGACGAAGGCCGTCAGGACAAGAACCGGCAGGGCGATACGAACGCTCATCCGGCTTTTGTCGACCCGGACTCCGGCGATATCGGGGCAGGGTCCACCGGCCTGGCTGCATCCTCGGCTGGAGGGCCGGCGTCAGCGACTTGCGCCTCGCCCGGTTCCGGCCTGGCGGTCGAGGCTGCCGGATGCCGGCGGGCGCGGCGTCGCCGCTGCCAGGCGATCCGCGCGGCGCGGGCGCGGCGCCGGGCATAGAGCGCGCCACGGCTGACCATCAGCCGGCCGCGCTCGATCTCGCCGATCTCGCCGGCATAGACCTCGGCCAGCGCCTCGCGGAAATTGGTGACGCCATGATGGGCGATGACCTGGAAGCGGCGGAGCGACACCATCCACAGGGGGCTGACCAGCAGCGAGATGGCGATCACTGCGATTGCCAGCCGGTAGGTGTCCTGCGACACCGCGCCGGAGATCAGCCCGCTCGCCGCCAGCACGAAGGAGAATTCGCCGACCTGGGCCATGATCAGCCCGCCTGGAAACGCCTGCTCCCAAGGCGTGCGCACCAGCCTCAGCAGCAGGACGTTGATGAAGGTCTTGGCGGCCAGAACCGCGATCACCACGACGATGACCGTGCCGAGATTGGCGATGACGTAGTCGAGGTCGATCAGCAGGCCGATCGACAGGAAGAAGACGACGATCAGCAGGCTCTGGATCGGATGCGTCGCGGCGATCGCCTCGGCCCGCATCGTCGATCCGGCGATGACCAGGCCAGCGAGGAAGGCGCCGAAGGCGGCCGACAGCCCGGCGACGCTGGTCAGCGCCGCGGCGCCGAAGCAGAAGGCGACGCTGGCCAGCGCCACCATGTCGACCCGCCCGCTCATCCGCTCGGTGAAGGGCAGGCGCAGCTTGCCGGGCCGGGTCGAGAGATAGCGCAGCAGGGCGAAGATCAGGATCGCCGCGATCGCCAGCTTGATGACAAGGCCGGTCAGGTCGCTGTCGCTGCCGAAGGATGACAGGATCACCAACATCGGCACCACGGCGATGTCCTGCGCGATCAGCACGCCGACGGTGATCCGGCCGGTGGCGGTGCGCAATTCGCCGAGCTCCTCGAGCATCTGCATCGCCACCGCCGTCGAGGAAATCGCGACGATGAAGCCGAGCGCGACGACCGCCTCGAAGTCCCAGCCGAAGGCGAGGCCGAGCAGCGCCGCGACCCCGAGGCTGGCGGCGATCTGCCCCGCCGTGACGATCGAGGCGATGCCGGCGACGGTGGCGAAGACCCGGACCGAGAGTTCCATGCCGATCAGGAAAAGCAGCATGATCACGCCGAGTTCGGCCAGAACGGTGATCGAACCGGCATTCTCGACCAGCCCGAAGCCGGTCGGGCCGAGGACGACTCCGGCGAGGATGTAGCCGACGATCGGCGGCTGGCGGAAGCGCATCAGCACGAAGCCGAGCATGGCGGCAATCGCCATGACGAAGGCGATTCCGGTCAGGTCGACGACGTGTTCTTCCAAGCTGTTCTCCGCGATGGCCGGTGCTTCGCCTGCAATCTATCACGCCAACCGATTCGCCGGCGAAAGCGCCGCTTCGCAGAGGAGCGAAAGCGGGTGGGGCGTGGATGGAGGCGGGCTGCTCGGTCAACGGCTTCACCGCGAAGCCGATCCATTTGTCACCTGCCCCAAAAGGAACGCTTTACGACGCGAGCATTCTTTGCCGCCCGCACGCGGCGGCTTTGCCAGAATGATCGCAACGGACGAGGGCGGGTCTCGAGCGACGTCCGCCCGATACGAGGAGGCAGAGACGATGGTCAATCTCATTCAACAGCCTGCACCCTTCGACCTGGTCGGGAATCCGATCCTGGTCGGCGGCATCGGACAGGGGTTCGAAGCGACCCTTCAGTATCGTGTCCACGACGGCCATGACGAGCGGACCGGATTCTTCAATGTCGGCGGCGGCACGGGAGAGCACGGCCAGTACCAGATCGCGGTGGATGTTGCCGGCGCAGCGTTCCAGCTCGATCGGCTTTTCGTCGAGGTGTATGAGGAAAGCGCCCGGAACGGATCGGAGATCAACAAGATCACGGTGCCGGTCATCTTCGGGCCGCGCATCGTTCCCGGCTATGTCGGCTACCGGATCCACGTCGTGCAGCCCGGCGACACGCTGTCCGCCATAGCTGACGCGAACTACGGCAGTTCCGCCGCCTTCCAGAACATCGTGCGGGCCAATCCGCTGGTCATCAGCAACCCGGACCTCATCTTCCCGGGTCAGGCGCTGAAGATCCCGATCGGCGCATAGGCGTCGAGGACGCGGTCGCGGCGGTCGCGACCTCGTTCCTTCGAAGGGCGTGAATCGCGCTATGACGTGGCGCCACGGGGTGCCTTTGTCTTTTCGGACTCTCGGTGCGCTGGATGAGGGAACAGGATCATGACTGTCTGGCTGGCTCGCACGATTGTCCTCGCCTTCGCCGCGCTCGGGCTAGGCATCGGCAGCGATGGCGGCGTTCGTGCGGAGGATCGACCGTTCGGATCGGCCAACGCTGCCCGCCTTGTTGCGGAACTCGAGGCGCTGGTCGGCAATCCCGATGGGCCGCCGGGCGTGATCGTCATCATCGAGCGCGGCGATGACCGCGCGGTCTATGCCGCCGGCCTCGCCGAGGTCGGATGCACGGACGCCGACTGGCGGAACTGCGAGGGCAGTCCGCCGGACATTGACGACCACATGCGCATCGCCAGCGTCTCGAAGGCCTTCTCCGGCGCGGTGGCGCTGGCGCTGGTGTCCGAGGGGGCGCTGTCGCTGGACTCGCCGATCGGCGATGTCCTGCCGGACCTGCCGGCCGCGTGGCACCCGGTGACGCTGGCGCAACTTCTCAACCACACCAGTGGGTTGCCCGACTATACGGCCAGTCCCGGTTTCGGGCAGCAGGTCGGCGCCAATCCCGCACAATCGCTGCCGCCCGGGGAACTGCTGGACTTCGTCACCGACCAGTCGCTCAATTTCGCCCCTGGTTCGGACTATCGCTATTCGAACTCCGACAATCTCGTCGTGGCGCTGATGGCCGAGGCGGTGACGGGCGACACCTACCCGGCGGTGCTGCAGGACATCGTCTTCGATCCGCTGGGCCTCACGCGCACCAGCCTGCGGACGGAACTCGCCCTGCCGACCCCGGTGCTGCATGGATACCTCGTCGAAGGGGGCAGCCCGCCCGAGGATGTCACCGAGTTCATCGCCTTCGGTAGCCTCGCCTGGGCGTCAGGCGGCATCGTCTCGACGCCGCACGATCTCAACCGCTTCGTTCGCGCCGACGTTGGCGGGCGGCTATTCGGGGCGGCCGAGCACGATGCGCAATTCACGTTCCGCGAGGACGCCGCGTCCAGTCCGCCCGGTCCCGGCGACAACGCGGTCGGTCTCGGTCTGTTCCGCTACCGCACCGCCTGCGGCGACGTCTACGGTCACACCGGTTCGATCCTCGGCTACACGCAGTTGATCGCCGCGACCGCCGATGGCCAGACGTCGATCACCTTTTCCGTCAACGCCCAGATGGGCGAGGACATGTTCCCGGCACTGCGCCGGGCACAGGAAGCCGCGGTTTGCCTCGCTCTGGCGGACTGATTTCGCGCGCGGCGACGTCGTGCGATGGCCTATTGCGCCTTGAGTCCGGGAAGGATCTTGAGGACGATTGCCGCCAGGAACGCGGTGCTCAATCCGAAATTCAGCAGGCCGGTGATCGCCGCCATCGTGCCGAAGACCCGGAAGCTTTCATCGAGGGTGAGGTCGCCATAGCCCAGCGTCGTGTAGGTGACGAGGGTGAAATAGACCGACTCCTCCATGTTCGGCAGCGCGCCCGACAGGAGAAAGACACTCGACCAGAGCCACACGACGATCGTGTGGCCGAAGACGATTGCCACGACGATTGCACCCAGCAACAGGGTCGCGTGCTTGAAGGCATACGGCGGCTTGTGGTGGCCGAAAAGCCTTTCGAGAGACACGGCGGTGACGGTCAGGCAGACGATGTAGACGACGGCGCAGAAAGCCAGCAGCAGGCTTCCGAAGAATATCTGGCCATACATGGGGTTGTCGCCTCCGATCGTGCTTTCGTCTCTGTTGCGCGTCGCTGGACTTTTTCGCGACCCTGCCAGCCTAACCGGTCGCGATCCGATCTGTATCAATTCCGTAGCGCCTGACGTGCGATAAGCGGGGGCGTAACGGACCGTGGCGACGGAGAGACGAATGGGACCGCATCGGCTGGACTCGATCTTCAACCCGCAGGCAGTCGCGGTGGTGGGCGCCAGCGACGACCCCGGCAGCGTCGGCGGGCGGGTGTTCCGCAACCTGGTGTCGGACGGCTTTGCCGGCGAGGTGATTCCGGTCAATCCAAAGCATGCGCAAGTTGGCGATCGCAAGTGCTATCCGTCCCTCACCGAGGTCGACGGGAGCGTCGATCTCGCCGTCATCGCCACCCCGGCGCGCGTCGCGCCGGACATCATCGGCGAATGCGGCGAGAAGCGCATCGCCAGCGCCGTCGTGCTGTCGGCCGGCTTCGGCGAGATCGGGGAGGCGGGGCGGGCGCTCGAGACCCGGCTCCAGGACGCGGCGCGTCGCGCCGACGTGCGCTACATCGGGCCCAACTGCCTCGGCGTGATGCGGCCGTCGATCGGGCTGAACGCAACCTTTCTCGACGCCGCGCCGCCGCCTGGGCGACTGGCGCTGGTATCGCAGTCCGGCGCCCTCTGCACCGCGATCGCCGATTTTGCCGCGCCCCATCACATCGGCTTCTCGACCGTGGTTTCGCTCGGCAATGCCGTCGACACCGACTTCGGCGACATCCTCGATTATCTCGCCGGCGATCCGCTGTCGGACTCGATCCTGCTTTACGTCGAAGGGGTGAAGGACGCCCGCGCCTTCATGAGCGGCTTGCGGATCGCCGCCCGGTCGAAACCGGTGATCGTCCTCAAGGCCGGGCGCCATGACCGCGGCTCAAAGGCCGCCAGCACCCATACCGGCGCGCTGATTGGATCGGACGACGTCTTCGACGCCGCGCTGGAACGCGCCGGCGTCGTCCGGGCGATGACCTTCGGCCAGCTCTTCGCCGCCGCCGAGATGCTCGCCGATCGTCGTCGCGCCACCGGCAACCGCCTGGCCATCGTCACCAATGGCGGCGGCGCCGGCGTGCTCGCCGCCGACCGGGCCGGCGACCTCGGCGTCGAACTCGCCGATCTCGCCCCGGCGACGGTGGCGGGGCTCGATGAAGTGCTGCCGCCCTACTGGTCGCACGCCAACCCGGTCGACATCCTCGGCGATGCCCGGCCGGAGGTCTACGGCACGGCGGTGACCGCCTGCCTTGCCGACCGCAATGTCGACGGCGTGCTGGCGATGCTGACCCCGCAGGCGATGACCGAGCCGAAGGCCGCCGCCGAGGCGATCATCGCCGCTACCGCCACCAGTCATTCCAAGCCGGTGCTGGCCTGCTTCATGGGCGAGCAGAGCGTCTCCGAGGCCCGCACGCTCCTGTCCGAAAACGGCATCCCCGATTTCACCACGCCGGAAAGGGCGGTCGAGGCGTTTTCCTATCTGGCCCGGTTCCGGCTCAACCAGCGGCTGCTTCTCCAGACCCCGGGACCGCTGTCCGAGGACCGTCGGGCGCCGGATGTCGAGGGCGCGCGGTTGATCATTGAATCGGTGCTGTCCCAAGGCCGTACGATGCTGTCCGACGTTGAATCAAAGGCCGTCCTCAGCGCGTTTCACATCCGCTGCAACCCGACTCGCGAGGCAACCGACGCCACCCAGGCGCTTGTCGTCGCCGAGACGATGGGCTTCCCGATCGCCATGAAGATCAGCTCCCCCGATATCTCCCACAAGTCCGATGTCGGCGGCGTGCGCACCAATATCACCTCGGCGGCGGACGTGCGTGTGGCCTTCAACACATTGATGGAAAACGTCAAAGCCGCGCGGCCCGAAGCGGAAATCCGCGGCGTGACGATCGAACCGATGGTCTCCGGCGGCGACTCCCGCTCCTTCCTCGTCGGCGTCAAGAACGACCAGGTCTTCGGCCCCGTCGTCTCCTTCGGCGCCGGCGGCACAATGACCGAACTCCTCCACGACAATGCCGTCGCCCTCCCGCCGTTGAACCGCGTTCTGGCCGGCCGGCTGATCGATCGGACGCGGATTTCCAGGCTTCTCGGGCCGTTCCGCAACATGCCGGCGCTCGACAAGGCGGTGGTCGAGGACGTGCTCCTGGGGATTTCCGACATGGTCTGCGAACTCCCTCATATCGACGAGATGGACATCAACCCGCTTTTCGTCGATGCGGAAGGCGCCATCGCCATCGATGTCCGCATCAAGGTGCGCCGGCCACGGACGACCCCCGTCCCCTATGCCCATATGGCGATCCATCCCTATCCCGCCGATCTCGTCCGGCGCAGTTTCCTGCCGGATGGCGAGGAACTGGTGATCCGGCCAATCCGGCCGGAAGACGCGGAGATCGAACAGGAATTCGTCCGCAGCCTGTCGGCGGAGGCGAAGCATTTCCGCTTCATGCAGACCCTCAACGAATTGTCGCCGGAGATGCTCGTCCGCTTCACCCAGATCGACTATAGCCGCGAGATGGCGCTGATCGCCCTGGTCCGCGAGGCGGGCCGGGAAAAGGAGATCGGCGTTGCCCGCTACACCATCAACCCCGACGGCAAGACGTGCGAATTCGCCATCGTCGTCGGCGACGCGTGGCAGAAGCATGGCATCGGCTCGGCACTGATGAAGGGGCTGATGGAGGCCGCCCGCGGTCAGGGGCTGCGCGCCATCGAAGGCGAAATCCTCGCCGACAACCGGCCGATGCTGGAACTGATGGAATCCCTCGGTTTTTCGGCGCGTCCCGACCCGGACGACCCGCGGCTGCGCCAGGTCGAATGCTGGCTCTAGGGATTTCGCACGTGACAAGCCGGGGATTGTCGACTAAGACCCCGGCCATGAACCACGCCGCCGCCACCTATTATTTCTGGTTTAGCTATCCGCAGCCACAGGCGGAGGCAGGGGTTCGTTCGATCTGACAGATTGAAACCAGAATTTTCCCGACAGCCGCCAGGACCCCCCGGCGGCTTTTTTTATGGTCGCCGGCCCGGTGGATAAAACGCCAAGGAGCCGAGACCATGTTGACCACCATCGCAGAAGACACCGACGATCTCCGCATTCGCGAGATCAAGGAATTGAGTACGCCGGCGGACGTCATCGCCGAACTCCCGCGCGACGCCGTCGCCACCCGAACCGTCGCCGGGGCGCGACGGTCTATCCACGACATCCTGCACGGCAAGGACGACCGCCTCGTCGTGGTGATCGGCCCGTGTTCGGTCCATGACACGCGGGCGGCCGAGGACTATGCCGGCCGGCTAGCGCCGCTTCGCGAGAAATTCGGCGACACGCTCGAAATCGTCATGCGGGTCTATTTCGAGAAGCCTCGCACGACCGTTGGCTGGAAGGGGTTGATCAACGATCCCGACCTCGATGGCAGCTTCGCCATCGACAAGGGGCTGCGCATGGCGCGCGGCCTGTTGCTGAAGGTCAACGCGCTCGGCCTGCCGGCCGGATGCGAGTTCCTCGACATGACCACCCCGCAATATCTCGCCGACCTGGTGTCCTGGGCGGCGATCGGGGCGCGCACGACCGAGAGCCAGGTTCACCGCGAACTGGCGTCGGGAACCTCGTGCCCGGTCGGCTTCAAGAACGGCACCAGCGGCGATGTGAAGATCGCTGCCGACGCGGTGAAATCGGCGGCGAGCCCCCACCATTTCCTCGCGGTCACCAAGACCGGTCACTCGGCGATCGCCGCGACGACGGGCAACGAGGACTGCCACATCATCCTGCGTGGCGGTAAGACGACCAACTACGACGCGGCCAGCGTCGACGACGCCTGCGCGGTTCTCGAGAAGTCGGGCCTGCGGCCGACGGTGATGATCGACGCCAGCCACGCCAACAGCTCGAAGAAGCCGGAGAATCAGCCGCTGGTCATTGCTGATGTCGCCCGGCAGGTCGCTGCCGGCGACGGGCGCATCAGCGGCGTGATGGTCGAGAGCCATCTGGTTGCCGGCCGCCAGGATCTGGTCAAGGGCCAGCCGCTCGCCTACGGCCAGAGCATCACCGATGGCTGCATCGGCTGGGATTCGACCGTCGCCGTTCTCGAGACGCTGGCCGAGGCCGTCGATGCGCGCCGCCGGGCGACCGCCACCGCCTGACAACGATTGCCGGCTGGCCCGTAGCGCCAGCCGGCATCGTCCTGCTAAGCAGGGCGCATGGATTTCATTTCCCTCAGCGTCTCGGTCCATTGGCTTCTGGTTATCGGCATCGGCATTCGCGTCATCATGAAGCGGCCGGAAGCGGGGGTGGCGCTTGCCTGGATGCTGCTGGTCGCCGTCGTGCCCTATGGCGGCGCCCTCGTTTACCTGCTGATCGGCGAACGCCGCATCGATCCGCGGCGCGAGCGCGAGATCAAGGCGCTCCAGCAGGACTACCGGCGGCTGTTCGATACGGCGAGGGAGCAGGGCATCACCGATGTCGACTGGCTCAGCCACAGCCCGGCCGCCAAGCAACTCGACACCCTTGGCGGCAACCTCGTCGGCAGCCACGCGGTCGGCGGCAGCGCCTTTCAGTTGAAATCGGATACCGCCGAGGTCCTGGCGACGCTGGCAAGCGAGATCGACGCGGCCAAGACCAGCGTCCTGATGGAATTCTACATCTGGGCCGAGGGCGGGGCGGCGGATACGGTCCTCGAAGCGCTGATCATGGCCGCCGGACGGGGCGTTTCCTGCCGGGTCCTCGTCGATGCGATCGGCGCCCGGCCATGGTGGAAAGGCGATCAGCCGGCCCGGCTTCGCGCCGCCGGCGTCGAGGTGCGGCCGGCGCTGCCGGTGGGGCTGTTCCGCAGCTTCGTCGGTCGAACCGACCTTCGCCTCCACCGCAAGATCGTCGTCATCGACGGCGAGATCGCCTGGACCGGCAGCATGAATCTCGTCGATCCCCGATTCTTCAAGGCGGATGCAGGGGTCGGCGAGTGGGTCGATGCCATGGTCCGGGTCGAGGGGCCTATCGTCGGACCGCTCGCCGCCATCGCCATCGGCGACTGGCGCCTCGAGACGAACGAGCCGATCGCCGACCTCGTCAAGAGCGCCGGCCTGCGCCTCAACCCGGCGCGCGGCACCACCGACATGCAGGCAATTCCGAGCGGACCGGGGCAGAGCGTCGACGGGCTCCTGCAGATGATGCTGGCCCTGATCGCCGCCGCCCGCGAGGAACTGGTGGTGACGACGCCCTACCTGGTTCCCGACGCGTCGCTGTTGCGCGCCCTGCGCGGCGCAGCCGGTCGCGGCGTCGCGGTCTCGATCATCGTGCCGGAGCGCGTCGACTCGATCCTCACCCGCTACGCCAGCCGCTCCTATTTCGAGGATCTGCTCGATGCCGGCGTGGCGATCCACCTCTACCGGGATGGCCTGCTGCACACCAAGTCGATCGTGGCAGACAGCAAGATGGCGATGTTCGGCACCGCCAATATCGACATGCGCAGCATCTGGCTGAACTACGAGGACGTGCTGTTCGTCTACGACCCGGCCTTTTCGACCGAGCTGCGCGCCCTGCAGGCGACGTATATCGAAGCCAGCGATCCGCTGCTTCCCGGCGACTGGGCCGACCGGGCGACGACCGAGCGATTCACCGAAAACGCCGCGCGGCTGATCAGCCCGCTGCTCTAGCGATCACCGGCAAGGCCGCGTCGGCTAGGTGAACTTATTGACAATGTCGTTGAGCGGCGATCCGTCGCCGTCGGAATCGAGCATCTGGAGGAGGCTGTCGAGGCCGCCGGATGCCTGGGGCTGTGCGCCGCCGCCACCAAGCAGACCACCGAGCATGCCGCCCAGGCCGCCTGCGCCGCCGCCGCCCTGAAGAGCGCCGAGCAGGTCGCCGATTCCGGCGCCGGCCTTGTCCGCACCGCCGATGGCGCCCATCGCGCCCTTGACCTGATCATCCGGCGCCTGCTTCTGCATCGCGCCCTGGAGCATCGCGGCAAGCGCCGGCAGGAATTGCGCAACGAGGTCCGGCGAGGCGCCGGTGCGTTCCGCCGCGGCACTGGCGATCTGGCGCGGCGCTTCGGCCGAGCCGAACAGGCTCTCAAGGAACTGCTCGCCCTTGGCCCGCGCTTCCGGGGACGCCGCCTTGGCCGGTTCCTCGTAGTAGCTGACTTCCTGCTCACCCATCAGCTGGCCGAGAAGGGTGCCGAGGCCGCCTTCGGCCCTGGCCTTCTGCTTCGCGCCGCTGGCGATCGTCGGGGCAAGCTGTTCGGCAAGCGAGCGGGTGGTCTTCTCGTCAATGCCGAATTGCTGTCCGAGCTGTTCCAGTCCGTGGCCGCCCTGGGACTGTTTCGCGAGGTCGAGAAGCGACATGTGAGGATCCTCCACCGGGTTGGACCGACATCATTGGCGATGGCGGTGTCGAAATCAAACTGCACCTTTTCCGCGAATGATCCGTGACAGCGGAGGCGACGCTGCGATCAGGCCTTCCCCGCCACCTTGAGGGCGAAGGCTGTCGCCAGCGCCGTCTCGTGCAGCCGGTCGAACCGGCCGGCTGCGCCGCCATGCCCTGCGTCCATGTTGGTCTTGAGGAGGAGGAGGCGACCGCTGGTCCCCGTCGCGCGGAGCTTGGCGACCCACTTCGCCGGCTCCCAGTAGGTGACGCGCGGGTCGGTCAGGCCGGCGAGCGCGAGGATCGCCGGGTAATCATGCGCACCGACATTGTCGTAGGGCGAATAGGCGGCGATCGTCCGGAAGTCGGCCTCGCTGGTGATCGGATTTCCCCATTCCGGCCATTCTGGCGGGGTCAGCGGCAGCGTGTCGTCGAGCATGGTGTCGAGCGTATCGACGAAGGGCACCTCGGCGATCAGGCCGGCGAATGCGTCCGGCGCCATGTTGGCGACGGCGCCGATCAGCAGGCCGCCGGCCGAACCGCCCCAGCCGACGACCTTGTCGCGGGCGGCAAAGCCCTCGTCGACCAGATGGCGGGCGGAAGCGATGAAATCGGTGAAGGTGTTGACCTTCTTCTCGCGACGACCGTCCGCATACCAGTGGAAGCCCTTGTCCTTGCCGCCGCGAATATGGGCGATGGCGTAGACGAAGCCGCGATCGACCAGCGACAGGCGGGTCGTCGAGAAGGAGGCGGGGATGGTCATGCCATAGGCGCCATAGCCATAGATGAGGCAGGGCGCGGTGCCGTCTATCGGCGTATCGCGGCGATACAGCAGCGAGACCGGCACCTCTTCGCCGTCCGGCGCCGTGGCGAAGACCCGGCGCGTGACGTAGTCGGCCGGATCGTGGCCGGAGGGAACTTCCGTCTCTTTCCTCAGCACGCGGGTTCGGTCGGCCATGTCGTAGTCGTAGACCCGCGCCGGAGTCGTCATCGACGAATAGCTGAAGCGCATGGTCGTCGTGTCGAATTCGAGGCCGCCGGCCATGCCGAGCGAATAGGCCTCCTCGTCGAATTCGATCGGCCGTTCCTCGCCGCTGGCGATATGGCGGACGACGATGCGCGGCAGGCCGCCTTCGCGCTCGAGACGGACGAGGAAATCCTTGTAGGCGGTGATGTCGAGGATCAACCGGCCAAGGCGGTGGGGGACGAGATCCTTCCAGTGGGCGCGGTCGGGCGTCGCTACCGGCGCGGTGACGATCCGGTAGTCCTCGGCGTCGCCGCCATTGGTCAGGATGTAGAAGAGGTCGCCGGAATGCTCGATCGAGTACTTTTCCGCCGGCAGTCGGTCGGCTATCAGCCGCGGCGTTCCGGTCGGGTCGTTGGCGTCGAGAATCCAGGATTCCGAAGTCTCGTGATCGTGGCTTTCGATGAGGATGTAGCGATCCGACTGGGTCTTGCCGCAGCCGAGGAAATAGGCCGGGTTGGTGTCTGCATGGACCAGCACGTCTTCGGACTGGCTGCCGACCTCATGACGGAAGACCTTCGCCGGCCGGTGGTTCTCGTCGACCCAGACATAGAACAGCGTCCGCCCGTCGGCCGACCAGACCGGCGCGCCGGTGGTCGCCGGAATGAAATCGTCGAGATCCTTGCCGGTGGTCAGGTCGCGGATCCGGATGTCGTAATATTCCGACCCCATTTCGTCCGCGGCATAGGCGAGCAGCTTGTGATCGGGGCTGTGGGCGGTGCCGCCGAGATGGAAATAGGCCTTGCCCTCGGCGAGCGCGTTGGCGTCGAGCAGCACCTGCTCGTTGCCGCCGTCGCGGTCCGTGCGCACCAGTTGCGGGTGCTCGTCGCCATGGGTGTAGCGGACGCCATAGGCATATGGGCCGTCCGGGGAGGGGACCGACGAGTCGTCCTCCTTGATCCGCGCCCGCATCTCGGCGAAGAGCCGTTCGCGCAGGTCGACAGTGTCGGCCAGGGCCACGTCGGTATAGGCGTTCTCGGCTTCGAGATAGGCGCGGATATCCGGCGGCAGCACGGTCGGGTCGCGCATCACCTGCTGCCAGTTGTCGGCGCGCAGCCAGGCGTAGTCGTCGGTGCGCTCGACCCCGTGGATAGTCGAGGTTACCGGCTCTTTCCGCGCCACCGGTGGCCGCGCTTTCGCGCCGCCGCCGCGGTGGTCGTCGATCGTCTCGTCACGAAGTCTTGTCGTCATCGGGTTCCAGATCCAGGGCGCAGCCGTTCATGCAGTAGCGCAGGCCATTCGGGCCCGGCCCGTCCGGGAAGACGTGACCGAGATGGGCCTCGCAGGCGGCGCAGCGCACTTCCGTTCTTACCATGCCATGCGATCGATCGGTGATCTCTTCGACCATTCCCTCGTCCAATGGCTGGGTGAAGCTCGGCCAGCCGGAGCCGGATTCGAACTTGGCGTCGGAGCGGAAGAGCGGCGCCCCGCAGGAGACGCATGTGTAGACGCCCGCCCGCTTTTCGTTGAGGAACGGACCGGTAAACGGCCGCTCGGTGCCGCCCTGCCGGGTGACATGATACTGTTCCGGCGTCAGCTCCTTGCGCCACTCGGCGTCGGATTTGACGATTTTCTCGGGTGCTGTCCGCGACGTCATGACCGAATCCCCGCTGTCTGGAGAAGAAGAGGGCCCGGGATGGAAGCGAGCCGGGCCACCGCTATATGATGTGCCGGGGCCGCTTCCTCAACGACAAATCCTCGTGAGGACCAGCCGAGCCGCCGGTTTGGCTTGATCGCCTCTCCATTCATGGGCCATTACTCTATCGGATTCGACCGATTGCCAAGGATCGGCCAAAGGGGACCATGCGGCTCGTCAGCCTCGCCATTTCATTGTTCGTATTCTGGTTGCTGCTTTCGGGGCACACCGACCTGTTTCTGTTGGGCGCCGGCGCGCTGACCGCGATCCTCGTCGCCCTTGTCGGCCGCAAGTTCGGATACAGTGACGAGGAAGGGCACCCGGCCGAATTGATCCTGCCCGGCCTCATGTACTGGCCGTGGCTGGTGAAGGAGATCGTGGTCTCGGCCCTCGGGGTCGCCCGGATCATCCTGACGCCATCCCTGCCGATCTCGCCGCGGGTGCTGACCGTGTGGCCGACCCAGAAGACCGCGGTGGGCGTCGTCACCTATGCCAATTCGATCACCCTGACGCCGGGCACGATCACCGTCGAGGCCGAACGCGACAAGCGGAACACCCGCTACCTGGTCGTCCATGCGCTGACCGATGCGACGGCTGCCGGGGTGGAAAGCGGCGACATGGATCGCCGGGTCACCGCCTTCGAGGGGCGGGGCTGATGCTGGCGGCCGGGATGATCGCGGTTCTCGTTGCGCTGGCGCTGATGCTGGTGCGCGCCCTGAAGGGGCCGACGGTCTTCGACCGGCTGGTCGCCGCCAACTCGATCGGCAATACGGCGATCGTCATCCTGGCGCTGCTCGGCTTCCTGACCGGCAGACCGGCCTTCCTCGACATCGCCATCACCTACGCGCTCCTCAATATCGTCGGCGTGTTCGCCGTCCTCAAGTTCTTCCGCTACGGCGCCCTTGGCTATGACGCCGAGGAAGAAGGAGAGGCGTTGTGAGCGGCACCGAGATCCTGACCTGGATCGGCGGGGTTGCCGTCGTCCTCGGCGGCATCTTCATGATGATCGGCGCGCTTGGCATCGTTCGCATGCCCGACGTCTTCACCCGCATCCACGCGGCCTCGGTCGCCGACACGCTGGGCGTGCCGCTGGTACTGCTCGGCCTGGTGCTGTTTGCCGGCTTCTCGCTGGTCAGCGTCAAGCTGATCTTCCTCGTCCTGTTCATCATGCTCACCGGCCCGGCGGCGACACACGCCGTCGCCCGGGCGGCGCTGCACGCCAATGTCAAACCGGTCGACCGCTCCGGCAAGCCGATCGAGATCGACGAAGCGGAAGAGGAGGGCGCGTCATCGAGGCCCTGATCAACTTTGTCCTGCTGACGCTGCTGGCCGCGACGACCCTCGGCATCGTCCGGGTGCGCAACCTGTTTGCCGTCGCAGTGCTGACCGGCATCTACAGCTTCCTGATGGCGAGCGTCATGCTGGTTCTCGACGCGCCGGACGTGGCGCTGACCGAGGCGTCGGTCGGCGCAGGCGTCGGCACCGTGCTGCTGCTCGGCACGCTCTACCTGACCAAGACCGACGAGGCGCGGCCGATCCATTCGGTGGCGCTGCCGCTGTTCGTGGCGGTCGGCACCGCCGCGATCCTGATCTTCGGCGTCACCGGGACGCCGCCCTTCGGCGCGGCCGACACGCCGGTGCAACTCGCCGGACCGGACTACATCAACCGATCCCTTCCCGAGACCGGCATCGTCAATGTCGTCTCCTCGGTCCTGGCCAGCTATCGCGGCTTCGACACGCTGGGCGAGACGGTCGTCATCTTCACCGCCGGCATCGCCATCCTGATGCTGCTGAAGCGCGCGACGCCTCCCGGCGCCGGCCGCAAGGACTAGGGGCAGACCATGCGCCTCGACGTCATCCTGCGGGTCGTCACCAAGTTCATCCTGCCATTCATGATGGTCTTCGCCCTCTATGTGCAGTTTCACGGCGACTACAGCGCCGGCGGCGGTTTTCAGGCGGGTGTCATCGCCGCGGCGACGATCATCCTCTACGCGCTGATCTACGGATTGAACGCGGCGAAGCGGATCGTCTCGGCCGCCCTCGTCGAGGCGATGGTGCCGCTCGGCGTCCTGATTTTTGCCGGTGTCGGCGTCGTTGGCTGGCTGACCGGCCTGAATTATCTCGACTATTCCAACCTCGCTTATGATCAGGTGCATGGTCAGGAGTGGGGCGTGTTTCTGGTCGAGGCCGGTGTGTTCATCACCGTCAGCTCGACCATGGTGGCGATCTTCTACGCC
This sequence comes from Bauldia litoralis, assembly GCF_900104485.1. Classification (GTDB taxonomy): domain Bacteria; phylum Pseudomonadota; class Alphaproteobacteria; order Rhizobiales; family Kaistiaceae; genus Bauldia; species Bauldia litoralis. The sequence goes on from NZ_FMXQ01000004.1 coordinate 317,159, forward strand.
TTCGCCGGCCGGGGGCGCCGATGAACGAGTTCGTCGATCTCGCCGGACGGCTGGTCAGCCACTACAACCAGTGGATCACCGTGTTCCTGATGGTGTCCGGGCTCTACATCGTCATCGCCCGCGGCAACATGGTGAAGAAGCTGGTCGGGCTGTCGCTGTTCCAGACGTCGGTCTACCTGCTCTATCTTTCGGCGGGAAAGATACTCGGCGGGACGGCGCCGATCCTCGATCCGGATTTCACCGTCTACTCGCATCCGCTGCCCCACGTTCTCATCCTCACCGCCATCGTCGTCGGCGTCGCCACGCTGGCCCTTGGCCTGGCGCTGGTGGTGCGCATCAACGAGGCCTACGGGACGATCGAGGAGGACGAGATCTTCAAGCAGGATGACGATCGCGCATGAGCGAGCACCTGCCCGCTCTCCAGGTCGTGGTGCCGCTTCTCGGGGCGGTGCTGGCGGCACTGGTTCGCCGGCCCGGACCGGCCTGGCTGATCACGGTCGTCGTCAGTTTCGCGACGCCGGTGATCGCCGCGATGCTGCTCGTCCAGGTCCTCGACGGCGGGGTAATCTCCTATCACCTCGGCGGCTGGGATCCTTCGGTCGGCATCGAATACCGGGTCGACGTCGTCAACGCCCTGGTCCTCCTCCTCGTCTCCTCGGTCGCCGCGGTCATCGCGCCTTTCGCGCGGCTCAGCGTGCTCAGCGAGGTGCCGGACGATCGCGTTGCCTGGTTCTACTCGATGTACCTGATATCGCTTGCCGGTCTCCTCGGCATCGCGATCACCGGCGACGCCTTCAACGCCTTCGTTTTCCTCGAGGTCTCGTCGCTGTCGAGTTACGCGCTGATCGCCATGGGGCGCGATCGCCGGGCGCTGGTGGCGGCCTACCAGTATCTGATCATGGGCACCATTGGCGCGAGCTTCTACGTGATCGGTGTCGGGCTGATCTACACCATGACCGGCACCCTGAATCTCGGCCTGATCGCCGAGCGCATCGGAGACGTCGAATCGACCCGGCCGGTGCTGGTCGCGCTGGCTTTCATCGTCGTCGGCATCAGCCTCAAGCTGGCGCTGTTCCCGCTGCATGTCTGGCTGCCCAACGCCTACGCCTACGCGCCGTCGGTCGCCACGGTCTTCTTGGCGGCGACGGCGACGAAGGTGGCGATCTATCTTTTCGCCCGCTTCGTCTTCTCGGTCTTCGGCGCCGGCTTCGTCTTTGCCGACCTGCCGGTGACGGAGATCCTTGTCGTGCTTTCGGTCGCGGCGATCTTTGGCGCCTCCACCGTCGCCATCTTCCAGTCCGACGTGAAGCGGATGTTCGCCTATTCGTCCGTCGGGCAGGTCGGCTACATCACCCTCGGCCTGTCGCTCGCCACCGTCACCGGTTTGACCGGAGGCCTCGTCCATCTCGTCAATCACGCGATGATCAAGGCGGCGATCTTCATGGGGCTCGGCGCCGTCTTCTACCGGGTCGGCAAGATCGAGTTCGACGATATCGCCGGCGTCGGGCGACGGATGCCGATCACCATGAGCGCCGTCGTCATCGCCTGCCTCAGCCTGGTCGGCGTTCCCGGCACGGCCGGCTTCGTCTCCAAGTGGTATCTGATCGTCGCCGCCATCGAGGTCGGCTGGTGGTGGCTCGGCCTGCTGATCGTCCTGTCGTCGATGCTGACGGTGATCTATGTCGGCCGCTTCTTCGAATGCGTCTGGTTCCGCGAGCCGGCCGGCGAGGTGGCGAGGGCCGGGGAGCCGCCACTCGAGATGCTTGTCCCGATCTGCATCCTCGCCGCCGCCACCGTCTATTTCGGCATCGATACCGAGCTGACCGCCGGCATGGCCGAACGCGCCGCGGTCGCGCTGCTGCAGGGGGTGCGATGACTCCCGCCACCCTCATTCTCCTTGCGCTGGTCATCCCGACCGTCGTCGCAGTCCTCCTGCCGCTCTTCGCCGGGCGGCCGAATGTTCGCGAGGCGGTAACGCTGATCGGCGCGGTGGCTCTGTTTGCCGTCGTCCTGATGCTGCTGCCGGTCGTCCTGGCCGGTGGCCGGCCGGAGCTCGATGTCTGGACGGTGGTGCCGGGGCTGAAGATCGCTTTCAGCGTCGAGCCGCTCGGCATGCTCTTCGCGCTGATCGCCTCCGGGCTGTGGATCGCCAATTCGGTCTATTCGATCGGCTACATGCGGGCCGAGAAGGCACACCGCCAGACGCTCTTCTATGTCTGCTTCGCCATCGCCCTTGCCGGGACGATGGGGGTCGCGCTCGCCGGTAACCTGTTCACGCTCTTCCTGTTCTACGAAGTGCTGACGATCTCGACCTATCCGCTGGTCACCCATCGCGGCACCGAGGAAGCGCGCAACGCCGGCCGCCTCTATCTGCTGATGCTGCTCGGCGCATCGACGATCCTGCTGCTGCCGGCGCTGGGCTGGACCTGGGTCGCCGCCGAAACCCTCGACTTCCGGCCGGGCGGGATTCTCGGCGGCGTGGTGAGCAACACGGCCCTCGGCCTGATGCTCGGACTCTACGTCTTTGGCACCGCTAAGGCGGCGGTCATGCCGCTGCATTTCTGGCTGCCGGCGGCGATGGTCGCGCCGACCCCGGTCTCGGCGCTGCTGCACGCCGTGGCGGTGGTCAAGGCGGGCGTCTTCACCATCCTCAAGGTCACTGTCTACACCTTCGGCATCGAGACGCTGGCGGAAGCCGGCACCGGCGACTGGCTGGTCTATGTCGCGGGGATCACCATCGTCGTCGCCTCGGCCATTGCGCTGCGCCAGGACAACCTCAAGCGGCGGCTGGCCTATTCGACGGTCAGCCAGCTTTCCTATGTCGTTCTGGGCGCGGCCCTGTTCACGCCGCTGGCCATCGTCGGCGCGGCCATGCATATCGCCGCCCATGCGGTGTCGAAGATCACGCTCTTCTTCTCCGCCGGCTCGCTGCACACCGGCACCCATGTCGACAACATCAGCGAGATGGACGGCATCGGCGGCAAGCAGCCCTGGACGATGGCGGCTTTCACCGTCGGTGCGCTGTCGATGATCGGGGTACCGCCTACGGCGGGATTCCTCGGCAAGTGGTTCATCCTCATGGCGGCGGTCGCCATCGGCCAGTGGTTCGCCGTCGGCGTCATCGTGATTTCAACGATGCTGAACGCCAGCTACTTCCTGCCGATCGTCTATCGTGCCTACCGCAGGACTGGCGAGGGCAGGGTGACGCTTTCCGAGGCGCCGTGGCCGATGGTCCTGCCGCTGGTCGTCACAGCGGCGATCACAGTGCTGCTCTTCGCCTGGCCGGACGTGCCCTATCGCCTCGCCGAGATGCTGAGCCAGAGCGTTGCGGTGGGCCCGCCGGGCTAGTCCCCGGCCGGTGACGGCAACCCGGATCGATGCTGCCCGTCGGTGGAGCCAGCGGCCGAACCCGTTCCAGACGGGAGAGACGCGGGACGGGAGGGGCGTCGCGCCCGCATGATCATATTGACCGAGATGTCCGTCGCGTGCGGTCGTTTCGACCGGGCGACGGTCCAGCAGAAGGGCGATGGCGAGTCCGTAAATGTCGTTCATGGCGGAAATGCTCCTGCACGGCACGCCTTGCCGGCGTTGTCCGGCGGGCGTCTTCTGGCAGTTGTCGACGGGGCAGCGGCAGATTCGACAGCGCCGAAACAAATTTCTCGTCTGTGTCGAATTGCGCTTGGCCGGGACGACTAGTCATGTGGCCGGCCCTGGTGGCCAAGCGGAGGAAACCCGATGAAATATCTCTGCCTGCTCTATTTCGACGGCAAGCAACTCGACGCCATGTCGGCGGAGGACAAGAAGACGATCGACCGCGACTCGCTTGCCTACGACCGCGAACTGGAGCGCCGCGGCCATTTCATTGCTGCCCAGGCGCTGCAGGGGCCGGACTCCGCCGTGACAGTTCGGATAGAGGGCGGCAAGGTGTCGACCACCGACGGCCCTTATGCCGAGACCAAGGAGGCGCTGGGCGGCTTCATCCTGATCGAGGCCGATGACCTCAACCAGGCGATCCAGCTCGCCGGGGGGATTCCGCTGGCGCGGCGCGGCGCCGTGGAGGTCAGGCCGATCTATGACGTCCCGCAGCCCTAGGAACGCGACCGGCGTGAGAGGAGGGTGGATCGATGCGCTACGTTTGCCTGATCTACGGTGACAGCGACGCCTTCGATGCCTTGTCGAAGCAGGAGGCCGAGGCCCTGGTCGACGAGCACCTCGTCTATGACGATACCCTTCGCGAGAGGGGGCAGTGGGTGACCGCGGAGGCGATGCAGGGCCCCGAAACGGCGAAGCTCGTGAGGATGCGCAACGGTCGTATCTCGGCGACCGACGGCCCGTTCGCCGAGACCAAGGAGCAGATCGGCGGTTTCTTTGTGATCGAGGCGGCGACGCCCGAAGAGGCGATCGAGATCGCCGGGCGCATCCCGTCGGCCCGGCTCGGCACCGTCGAACTCCGCCCGGTCCGCGACCTGATCGACGAGCGGGCCGGGCAAGCGGCGACCTCCGGCCCGGGTTGAGGCCATCCGGTCGTGGGAGATGTGGCGCCAACTGAGATCGAAGCCATCTACCGCGCCGAATCGCGGCGTGTCCTTGCGACGCTCATCCGGCTGCTCGGCGGGTTCGAACTGGCGGAGGAGGCGCTGCACGACGCCTTCATGGCGGCCGCGGAGCGTTGGCCGCGCGACGGTCTGCCCGCCAATCCGCGCGCCTGGCTGGTCTCGGCAGGGCGCTTCCGCGCGATCGACCGTCTGCGCCGCCGGGCGCGCTTTGATGCGGTGGCACCCGAGCTTGCGGCGAGGATCGAAGCCGAGGCGAGCGATGCCATGCCCGAGACCGACCAGACCATCGCCGACGACCAGCTTCGGCTAATCTTCACCTGCTGCCATCCATCACTGCCCGGCGACGCGCAGATAGCCCTGACCCTGCGCGAGGTTTGCGGGCTGACGACCGAAGCAATCGCCCATGCCTTCCTCACCCGCCCCCCGACCATCGCCCAGCGGATCGTCAGGGCCAAGGCGCGGATCCGCGAGGCGCGCATTCCCTATGCCGTTCCGGGTCCGGACGAACTGGCGGAACGTCTGGCGATCGTCCTCAAGGCGATCTATCTGGTGTTCAACGAGGGCTATTCGGCCTCGTCCGGCACGACCCTGACCCGTGCCGACCTTTCGGCCGAGGCCATCCGTCTCGGCCGACTGCTCGTCGACCTGCTGCCGGATGCCGAGACAGAAGGCCTCCTGGCCCTGATGCTTCTGAGTGATTCACGCCGCGCGGCACGGACGTCGCCGGAGGGCGAGTTGGTCCTGCTCGCCGATCAGGACCGCTCAAGGTGGAACCAGGGCCAGATCGCCGAGGGGCGGCGACTTGTGGTGGCGGCGCTGGCGTCACGCCGCGCCGACCCCTACGCCTTGCAGGCGGCAATCGCCGCGGTTCACGGTGACGCGCCGACCGCCGAGGACACGGACTGGGGGGAGGTCGTCGGCCTCTACGACTTGCTCGCCGATGTGGCGCCGTCGCCGGTCGTCGCCCTCAATCGCGCGGTTGCGATCGCGAAGCGCGACGGTCCGGCCGCGGGGCTGTCGCTGATCGACGCGCTGCTCGCCGACGGTGAACTCGCCGACTACCACCTCGCCCACGCGGCTCGAGCCGACCTTTGCCGGCGCCTGGGACAGGTCGCGGCGGCCCGGGCTTCGTATCAGCGCGCCCTCGCCCTTGCCCGGCAGGAGCCGGAGCGGCGTTTCCTGGAGCGGCGGCTCAGCGAACTCCCCCCGGAATAGGAGGCTGACAGCCCTCAAAAGGCTCGTTGGATCGGGAGGATTATGTTTCATTGGCGTCGTTCCGTTACGAAGACGACCCCACAGGGGCAACCGCGCGAAGGAGAAGACGTTGGGTGTGCTGAAACTGCCGAAATATGTCGAAATGGCGGGCGGCGTCGCGCCGGTGACCGAATGCAAGGCCGGCGAGATCGCGCCGTTGGTGATCCTCGCCAACATGCGCGATCACGTCGTGCGGGCGGAAGCCCTTCTCGAGGATATCACGGTCCGTAACGACAGCGTCTGGGGCGTGAATACGATCACCGGGTCGTATCGCTGCACGCCGGTGACGGTCTGTTGCGCCGGCATCGGCGCCGGCCAGACGTCGAACGTCATGGAAGAACTGATCAATCTCGGCGGCAAGATTTTCCTCCAGATCGGCGCCACGGGCGCGATCCAGGAAAACATCGCCATGGGCGACACGGTGATCCCGACCGGCGCCGTGCGGGACGAGGGCGTGACCCGCTACTATGCGCCGCAGCAGTATCCGGCGGTTTCCGACTACCGGGTCGTGAACGCTCTGGTGAAGGCGGCGCGCGCCGCCGGCAACACCGTCCATGCCGGCATCATCCGCACCACCGACGGGTTCTATCCGTCCCAGCGGATCGAGGAATACGTTAAGACCTACAAGGATATCGGCGTGTTGAGCGTCGAGCAGGAGGTCGCGGCGATCCTGGCGATCGCCGCCTGTCGCGGCTGCTATGCCGGCGCCTCCCTGATCGTCGTCGGCAATCTCGTCACCGGCTCGCACTCCTGGAACGGCGATTCGGTCGAACTGGTCGAGAACGAGTATTTCGACCAGATCGGTTTCGTCCTCGATGCCCTGGTCGAGCTGAAAGACGAGCTTTTGTGAGGATTCCAATGGCCAGGTCGCGGCGGGTGGCGGGAATCGCCGCCCGCTCGCCGGCGCAATCTTGACTTGGCGTCGGAACCTGTGTCGACAGTAGCCGCAATCCGCGGGCAGCTCTCTGCCCGCGCCCGTTTCCCCCTGGTTTCGCAAGGCCGATGTCGCAACCGAAGAATGACGAACACTGGCTGGCCCGTCCGTCCTCGATCCGCCTGATCTGGATCGCGTTCGTGGCGGTCCTGGCGATTTTCGTCATCGGCGATTTCTTCATCGATCACCATGGCGCCTTCGGCATGGACGGCACCGTCGGATTCTACGCCTGGTACGCCTTTGTCACTTGCGTCGTCCTGGTGGTCGCGGCCAGGGGCCTGGGTGTCCTTCTCAGGCGGAAGGACACCTACTATGACGGCTAGCCTCGGCGCGCTCCTGCCGTTCCTGCTGCCGGGGCTGGTGATGATCGTCGCCGGCATGGTGCTGCTCGGGCTGCGTGGCCCGATCCGCGACATCGTCATCCTCGCCGCGCCGCTGGCGGTCCTGGCGCTGATCTGGGGGCTGCCGGATGGAGCGGCCGGCGGCATTCACTGGCTTGGATACGAGCTCGTCCCTTTCCGATCCGACGCCCTCAGCCGGCTGTTCGGCACGATCTTCTCGCTGATGGCCTTTGCCGGCGGCCTGTTCGCCTTGCGGCAGGAGCGGCTCGCCGAAGTCCCGGTTGCCTTCATGTATGCCGGCAGCGCCATCGGCGTGGTCTTCGCCGGCGACCTGATCACCGTCTTCGTCTTCTGGGAGGTGATGGCGGTCTGCTCGACGCTGGTCATCTGGATGGCCGGGGCAGGGGCCCGCGGCGCCGGGCAGCGCTACATCGTCATGCACCTCTTCGGCGGCGTTGTGCTGATGGCCGGCATCGCCGGGCATATCGCCGACACCGGTTCGATCGCCTTCGGCCCGATGCTGGCCGATACGCCGGCCCATTGGCTGATCCTGGCGGGCTTCCTCCTCAATGCCGGAAGCTGGCCGGTTTCCGCCTGGCTGCCGGATGCCTATCCCAAGGCGTCGTGGTCCGGGACGGTCTTCCTGTCGGCCTTCACCACCAAGACCGCGGTTTTTGTCCTGTTGCGCGGCTTCCCGGGCGAGGAGGTGCTGATCTGGGTCGGCATGGTCATGGTCTTCTACGGGATCATCTACGCGATCCTCGAAAACGACATGCGCAGGATTCTCGCCTATTCGATCGTCAACCAGATCGGGTTCATCCTCGTCGCGATCGGCATCGGCAGCGAGATGGCGCTCAACGGCGCAGCGGCGCATGCCTTCATCCATATCATATACAAGGGGCTGCTGCTGATGGCGGCCGGATCGGTCATGTACGTGGCCGGACGCACCAAATGCACCGAGCTCGGCGGACTCTTTCGAACGATGCCGCTGACCACGGCCTGTGCGATCGTCGGGGCGCTGGCGATGTCGGCCATGCCGCTGACCTCGGGCTTCGTCACCAAGTCGATGATTTCCGACAGCGCCAAGATCGACGGTATGGCGGCGGTGTGGTTTCTGCTGATGGCGGCCTCCGCCGCCTTGCCGATCATGGCCGGGATCAAGTTCCCGTGGTTTGTCTTCTTCCAGAAGGATTCCGGGCTCCGCCCGCCCGACCCGCCCTGGACCATGCGTCTGGCGATGATCCTCATGGCCATCCTGTGTATCGGCATAGGTGTCTTTCCCGCGCCGCTTTATGCGATGCTGCCATTCCCGGTGGACTTCGTGCCCTACACCACCTCGCATGTCGTGGCGCAACTGCTGCTGCTGTTGTTTGCCGGTCTTGCCTTCTTCGTGCTGCTGCGCTGGTTGAAGCCGGCGGATACGATCACCCTCGACGTCGACTGGCTGTGGCGGCGACTGGGACCGTCGGTTATCGCGCGGATGGACAGGCAATCGGCGGGGGGCGCCATGATGAACAGGGGCCAGCGCGCCGCGACCAGGGCGCTCCAGGCAGTATATCGCCACCATGGCCCGACCGGCATACTTGCGCGAAGTTGGCCGACAGGCAGCATGGCCTTCTGGGCAGTTCTGATGCTGTCGGCGTATCTGGTCTTCTACTACCTTTGATACGTTTTCACCGATTCGATCAACCGATGCGCACGTGGGTGCTGTTTGGAACGATTGAAGAGAAGGTTTTTTTGTTCAGCCGGGGTGGTCGCGTAGCGATAATATTGTCGCAAACAGCAGCCGACCAAGGTTTGGACAGTAGATTTTGTCCAACGACGTTTGCCACTTGTTTTTGAAAGTCACCGTCTATATACGGTGCAAAGTATCCGGGTTCGGTGCGCTAATCATACGAATCGGTAACCGCAAATTCTCGCCGAGTTCCGAAACAGTATGATGTCAAACGCTCGATGCGCCGTTGCTATTGTATTCAATGTGAACAGGGTGAACCATGACCGAACAAACCGCCAGCGCCGATCTCATTGATCTGGCCGCCGAAATTGTATCAGCTTACGTCAGCAACAATTCGGTTCCGGCACAAGACCTGCCGACGCTCATCTCGGAGGTTCACCGCGCGCTGAGCAGCACGCATCAGGGCCTGAACCAGCCGGAGCCGGAGCCTCTGAAGCCGGCGGTGAACCCCAAGAAGTCGGTGTTCCCCGATTACATCATCTGTCTCGAGGACGGAAAGAAGTTCAAGTCGCTGAAGCGGCATCTGCGCACCCATTACGACATGTCGCCTGAGGAATACCGGGAGAAGTGGGGCCTCGCCACCGACTATCCGATGGTTGCTCCGAACTATGCCGCGGCGCGTTCGGCTCTCGCCAAGAAGATGGGCCTCGGCCAGCAGCGTCGCCGCAAGTCCTGATCTTCGGGCATTCGCCCTGTTTGTTTCATCCGCCGCCTTTTGGCGGCGGATGTGTTTTGGGCGGAGCCTCGCCGGGGCCAAGCCGACGCCGCTCCGCCTCGAAGGCCTGCCTCAGGCCGATGTGACGGTTGAGGTCATAAGTCCAGTGTCCGGCGCGGCCGCGGCTGCGCTCTGCCCGCAGCGCGCGGGCCAGGCGGGCGAGGATGGCGCGCCGCGTCTCCATCGTGTCGTCGGCGATCTGATCGCAGGTCATCGGAATGAGCCGCGGCAGGTGCCGCATCCGATCGTAGGTCTCGGTCCCCGCCGCGATGACACGCGCTACAGATCGCGCTGCATGATCGCGAAGGCGGGACGGCTTGCGGTCCTGCCGGGATCCGGTCTCAAGGTTGGGCCAGTTGCGTGAGGTCATCGGTCTCGCTCCTTTGTCGGATGCGAGTCTCCGCCCATTCTTGCCGGCGGGGATAAGTCCCCGGGTTGTGCCCACCCCGCGATCGTCAGCGAAAGTTATCCCCGTCGTGGCGGACTTGCGTTATCCTTACATAGGAAATAAATCCTAATTATATGGATGACAAAGCAATGTCGGGCGCGTATAACGATTCGCGACAGGCCAGCGTTTTAGAGGGCGTGCCGTTCAAGGATGTCGACGCCCTTTTCGATGAAATGAGCGGTTTGTGCGAGGATTGGCACAATAGGCTGACCCTGACCAATAGGCGCCTCGGCGACCGCTACCTCAATGGCGACCTCAACATCCTCATCGAAGCCCGTTGGGCCGGTACGGAACACTTCCGCATTGTCTGTCAGAGGGCAGACGATGTGGTTGGGGCCTACCTTGACGGGGATCTTGATGGGTTGCCCGGGAACGATTTGCGAGGCGTGAACCGTGTGGACGGCGCGCACTTGTCGGTGTGCGGCCCCTACCGCAATGATGCCCTTGTGTTTGTCCTCGATGTCGAGCCAGTTCAAAAAGTAAAGCAAATCGCACCCACTTTCGTATGGCTTGAACCGTCGCATCGCCCGCTCGGCACGTTTGCTGACCCCCTTTATTTTTTCGGGAAAATGGGTTTCGAACGTGTCGCGACTTCCTGTGATAAGAAACCCGGTCTTCCTCGTCACGCGTCCGCAGTTCGCGGCAACCAAGTCACAAACGACTTGGTCCAAGGCAGAGCGAAGGTTGTGAACAGCGTCACCGATGATGACGCTGAAGTCACAAGGGATCACTTCCTTGATTCGGACGCGATAGACGTTATCTCCGGTATCCGGATCGGTCTCACGAACGAGGCTGTATGGGTTGAGGTCGCGGAAGGATTTGATCCGCGACTCCAATTCCTCGATATGGCGTTTGGCCCGTTCGATCTTTAATCGCGGGCCCTCAAACAATTGGTTTGTCATGGCCGACTCGCGCAATCAGAACGAGAAGACCCTATCAGAGATTGCCAGGCGTGTCTTAGCGACGCCGCCGAAGCCGAGAGTTGAAGCGGCCGGCAAGGGCAAGGCTGGAAAGCAAAGACCCGGCCCGCCCGCTAAGGGCGAGAAGCGCGCCTCTGACGCCAACGAATGAAGTTTCGGGCTTTTTGTTTAAGCGTGACTGGCTTTGTCAGGGCTAGTGTATAGCAAGCGCTTGCCGCCCGAGCCTTTAATGATGTCCGCGACGCGTTCGGTATCTCCAACGCCAAGAGCCGTGCGGCGATTGTAGCGGAAATCGAACTCAGCAATGTAGCGGTGCAGGTGCGCTTCGCCGCAATGCTGATAGGTGCCCTTCATTCCGCGCTTGAACACGGAAAAGACGTTCTCGACCGTGTTTGAGTGGATGGCGAAACCGTCCTCGTAACGGACATACTCGCCAGCCGAATGCTTGACGGTCTGGTGCTTGGCAAATTCGCGGCCCGTCTCGGTGTAGAAATTTGATTCGTCGGTATTGAGGATCGACTTGCGATCCACATTCCGAACCAGCACGTCTCGAATATTCACCTTCGTTGCGTGTTCGACGTGGAACATACGGACCTGTCCGCCGCGCTCGACCAGCGCCACGACAGACCGCTTGTCGAAAGGCTTTTTGCGTTTCAGGTACGGACGGCCCTTGCGCTGCTCGGAAGGTTTGGGCGTCTCGCGGCGACCGAAATAAGTTTCATCCGCCTCAACCACTTTGCCTTCGCCGCCAATCGGCCCCGTGTAGGTGTCTTTCATTGCTTCGCGGATACGATGCGCGAGGAACCACGCCGCCTGATAGCCGATGCCCAACATGCGGTGCAGCTGGTGCGCCGAGACGCCCTTCTTTGACGCGCCCATGAGGTGCATCGCCAATAGCCATTTGTTGAGCGGGATTTTGGAGCGCTCCATGACAGAGCCAGTCGTGACGGTGAACTGCTCACGGCAATCGTTGCACTGGTAGAGGCCGACACGATGCGCCTTGCCCTTCAATGTCGTGGCGTTGAACGAACCACAATGCGAGCAGACCGGGCCTTGCGGCCAGCGTTGCGCTTCGAGGTATTCACGCGCCTTGTTCGGGTCGGTGAAGCGAGGATCGGTGAGGTTCATGGCCGTTGCCCTTGACTTGATGGCTGATTCTCGCCCCTCCACCCTGCTTTGTCAACCATATAATTAGGAAATAAATCCTAATTATATACTTGACAAAGCAGGCCCGATTCCCCAAATAAGTCAAGCAGACAGGGGAACCGACCGATGGCCAAGAACATCAACCCGATTTTCACCGACGCCGAAAAGGCCCGCGAATATCTGGAAGCCCAGCGCTGGCCGGACGGTGCCATTTGCCCGCATTGCGGTGCCGACGACGTGACCAGCATGAAGGGCAAGGCCCATCGTCCTGGCGTGTATCAGTGCAACGCCTGTCGGGATCAGTTCACCGTCACGGTCGGAACCGTCTTCGAGCGTTCCAAGATCCAGTTGAACGTCTGGCTGTATGCGACGCACCTTCTCACCAGTTCCAAGAAGGGGATGAGCGCTCACCAGCTGCACCGCATGATCGGCGTCACCTACAAGACCGCTTGGTTCATGATGCATCGCATCCGCGAAGCGATGCGCGACGACAATGCAGGCCCGATTGGCGGCTCAGGGAAGGTCGTGGAAGCCGATGAGACCTACATCGGCAAGACATCCAAGCCCCGCTTCTCCAAGCAGCGTGGCGAGCGTCCCTACATCAAGCGCAAAGGCCCGCAGTCCAAGAACCCGGTTGTCGCGCTGGTCGAGCGTGGCGGCGAGGTCCGTATGTTCCATGTCGAGAACGCGACGAAAGAGAACGTCCGCGACATTCTGGTTCGCAACGTCCGTCGCGACAGCGAATTGCACACCGACGAAAGCCGCCTCTACACCGAAACCGGCAAGGAGTATGCGGGCCACCACACCGTGAAGCACTCAGGCGGTGAGTACGTCCGTTACGAGAGCGAGCGCATCGTCCACAGCAACACGGTCGAGAACGTGTTCTCCGTCTTCAAGCGCGGCATGACTGGCGTCTACCAGCATTGCAGCGAGGCCCATTTGCACCGGTATTTGGTCGAGTTCGAGTTCCGCCGTAACCGCCGCACCGCGCTCGGCTACACCGACGCCATGCGTTGCGACGAAGCCTTGAAGGGCATCGAAGGCAAGCGCCTCACCTATCGGCGGATTGGTGAAGCCTAAGACGATCAGGCAGAAGGTCCGCCACTTTCAGATGTGGCGAAAGAAACGAATCGCGCCGAAGCGCGGTTAGCGTATGATGCCGCATAATTCGCGGGAGGAAAGAAGCCATGGATAAGCCGCGTCTAAATCTGGATCATCTGACATCCGTGCGGGAGCGCGAACTCCTCGACGCGATGCGCGACACCGAATTTGACCGCATCCTCCGGGGAGAAGTGCACCTCCCGGAATCGGCGGGCGGTCAGAATATTGTCGGGGATGCTACACCGATCGCGCAGGATGCCATCCGTGCGATCTTCTTCCGCCAAAGCCGAGTCCATAAGGGTTCGTAGCCGCTCCCATGACATGCCCTCCGCGCTGCCGGGTACGGCGGTAGGATGGATCATGAAGAGCACGTGCTGAGAGCAGAGCCGCGTCTCTGCCCCTGCCAGAACCGCGACTGCGACCGACGCAATATTCCCTGTCGCATGGATCGTAACCGGGACTGGCAATGCCCGGATGTGGTTGTAGAGGTAAATGCCGTCCGCCGTGTACCCGCCTAGTGAACTGAATGTGAGGTAGATCTCGCCCGCGCCGTTGTTGACGCCGTGGTTGAGGGTGGCACAGAGGCGCGTGACGCTGTGCGAATCGATGGGGCCATTGAACCCGTAATAGGCCGTATTATTCATGCGTCATCCTCCGCTGCCTGTTGGGCACGGTTAAAAGCCTCGGTTTCTGCGTTTGCTAAAAGAAAGGCGAGGAATCCCTCGCCTATGTCGTCAGCTTCAGTCCTGAGCCTTGCCAGTTCGGCGGCGATCCTTTCGAGGACCGCTCGCTTTCCCTCTATCGCTCTTAGCGTCATCGCCCTTGCCCTTGCTACCCTTGGTGGCAGTATGGGGCTTGGGGGGCGTTGAGAGAAGCCGCTTAACGACCTCCTGGAACTTCGGTTCGGGGGAGTCTGTCATGAACACACCTAGCTCAAAGCCGTTGGTCCGGTTCAAGGGATATGGACTCGACGGGAACCCGAGAGGGCGCCCACCTGACGGGGAGTTTGTTTCCGGCATACATAATGCGGAACTTGCTCAAGTCATCGGCCAACTGGTCGGCGTCTGGCCGCACTTGGAAGAATCGATGATCGACGTTTTCGCGCAACTCGCTGGCGACCAGACAAAAATCGCGTCTTACGCAATCTTCCGGTCGATCACGGCCGAGAGACTGCGCGTCGATATCATGCGGACGCTCCTGACGGCGACCCCTCTCAATGTTTCCAGAGAGCAGGTTTTCGATGAGGTCATCGACGAGTTCGCGTCGATAAACAAACTGAGGAACGACTACGTTCATGGGATCTGGTACACGGCCAGCAAAGACGGAAAGACGTACTTGTCCCCGCCGTCGGCGTCGAATCCACATGCGTTCTTGGCGGCGAGGCGCGTTTCGGTGAAGCAAGCGGAACACACGCTTATTCGCGCCGCCAATCTCAACGGGCGGATACTCAGTGAAATTGTTGTCGCGGACCTCAAGGCACGGGGCGCGCAACGCGCTGCATCGCGTCGAAAATCTCGCGCGAAAGCCGTTGAAAAACCTCAACCGGATAAGGCTCTGCGTACCACATAGCGAGCACATCGACGCCGGCCTCGATCATCTCGGGCGTGATCTCGATCTCGTCATTCTGAAGCGCTGGCCTGTCGACCGAATCAGTAGCGTCTGTCATTTGCTTTGTCACGTATATAATTAGGAAATAAATCCTATACATGTGCCTGGCGGAACGGAGTGCGTAGATGGTCATTCGTCAAATCGAAGATGTCTCATGCCGGGAAACCGGCCCCAAGCGGATGGAAGGGGCCGATTCGGCTTCAATCGCCCCCTTTCTCCGGGCGACCGTCTCTTCCGCCTTCGGGCTGCGGCCCGACGCGCTTGGCGCCAGCGGCAGGGGGCGCGCCGACGTCGCCTTTGCCCGCCAGACGGCGATGTACCTGGCGCATACCCGGCTCCAACTGTCCTATGTCGATGTCGGCCGGCTCTTCGATCGCGACCGCACCACCGCGCGCCACGCCTGCAGGCAGGTCGAGGAGCGGCGCGAGGATCCGCGG
Source organism: Bauldia litoralis (assembly GCF_900104485.1). Classification (GTDB taxonomy): domain Bacteria; phylum Pseudomonadota; class Alphaproteobacteria; order Rhizobiales; family Kaistiaceae; genus Bauldia; species Bauldia litoralis. The sequence goes on from NZ_FMXQ01000004.1 coordinate 332,354, forward strand.
ATCGACTCGATCCTCGACTGTCTCGAGCGGGCGATCGATATTCGCGGGCGTCCATCGGCGACGTCCGGAGGCGGCGAATGAAAGGCGGCGGCGAGGATCGTGAAGCGGAGCGCTTGCTGCGGCGCCTGGCGTCCGGGACCGCCCGGCCGGTGCGCGACGACGATCCGGTTGCCAGGCGCCTGGTCGCCCGCGACCTGCTGCGCTGCGACGGGAGTGTCCTGACGTTGACCGAGAGCGGGCGCGCCTTCCTGCGTCGGCGGCTGTGCGAGGGAGACGGTTTCGGCGAGCAGCACAGGACGCTGGAATCGGCGGTCGTCGATGACGGAACGGGCGGCCGGCAGTCGGTGACGCGCAATGCCGACGAGAGCCCGTTGACCCGCCTCCGGCGCACCACCGGCCGCAACGGCAAGCCATTGATCGACGACGCGGAGTTTGCGGCCGGCGAACGCCTTCGCGCCGACTACACCCGGGCGCAACTCATGCCGCGCGTGACCGCCGACTGGTCGAGCGCGATTCCGGGGGGCAGGCGCGGCGGCGGCATGGCCGACCTCGCCGACGCGGCGATCGGGGCGCGGCGACGGGTCGAGCAGGCGCTCGCCGCCGTCGGCCCCGAATTCGCTGGCGTGCTCGTCGATTTCTGCTGCTTCCTGAAGGGGATCGAGGAAATCGAGAAGGAGCGCTGCTGGCCGGTCCGGTCCGCCAAGCTGGTGCTGAGGCTGGCGCTCGCCAGTCTCGCCAGGCACTACGGACTCACGGTGTCAGCGCGGGGCAGTCGGTCCGGCATCCGGCACTGGGGAAGCGACGACTATCGTCCGATCGTCGACCCGCAGGACTAGGCGGCGCGCGCCCGCTGCGCGTCGGCCTTGATGCGATCGACCAGGGCGCGCAGGCCATTCGAGCGTTGCGCCGTCAGATGGGCCCGCAGGTCGAGCCGGTCGAACAGCGCCTCCGCGTCGGTCGCCTCTATGTCCGCAGCGCTCTTGTCATCGAAAAGCGACAGCGCGATCGCCACCAGACCGCGAACGATCATCGCGTCGCTGTCGCCCCGGAAACGAAGGTGGGCGTCGGCGCCTTCGCCGTCGATGCTGGTGGCAAGCCAGACCTGGCTGGCGCAGCCGCGGACCTTGTTGTCCGTCGTCCGGTCGGCGTCGGGGAGGGGCGGGAGCGCCTTGCCGAGTTCGATGACATAGCGATACCGATCCTCCCACTCGTCGAGCAGGTCGAAATCGGCGACGATGTCGTCGATAGGCGGGAGCTTGAATGCCGGCTGATCCATCCCGGCGATATAGGCCGACTGGCGGCGCGTCGCAAATGCTACGGTCGGGAGGCGGTCCCAGACGTTCAGGCCGGTCCGCCGTCGGCGCCCTTCCACGGCAGGGCGATGTCGTCCTGGCGAAGCGTGCCGGCGCCGGTCTCCGGCTCCGGCGGGGTATCAAGATAGTTGTAGATCATCTGGACGCCGCTCTCCGCCTTTTCAGCGAACAGTTCGAACGCGGCGCCACTGGTGACGCAGACATCCGGGTTCCGGTCGCAGAATGCCGAGAGATCGGCAACCGTCGCCTTGGCGGCGAGGAAGGCGTTGACCAGGGTCACGCGCGGCGCCTCGCCGGTCTGCGAATCCGTGGGGATCAGCAGGATCGCGACTGACAACCAGAATGCAGCTCGAATAAGAAACATCCGTCCGACCTTCGTTTTCGTCGTGGTCTGTCCCAGTTCCAGGCATCACCCTAGCAACCGGCGCTAAAGGCCGGGTTCAGGCTGCAATCGCAATTCGATTCAAATTTTATCGAATTTGGACGGGTCGGAGACGCTCCTGCATGTGCGCCATCTTTAACGTTCCTTAAGCATAAACTGGCCACCATGGCGGTGCAGATCGAAGTGTTCTCATCATTGGGACCGTGACCTTGGCAGCAAGAAGCACCAGCCGCCGCCAGCCGGCGGCAGAGATCGACTTCGAGGATGAGGAGGTCGCCGGGGACGGCGTCATGGCGCGCGTCTTTGACCGGGCGATCGCCAATCCGGCGATGTCCAGCGGACTCGTGGTGATGGCGTTGACCGTGGCAGCGGTGGTTTCCAACGCGGTCTTCCTGCAGAAGGCCCGTCATCCCGAGCCGCTTTTCATGACCCGGCCGTCGCCCGTCGCCGCCGCCGAGCCTGCGCTCGAGCCGGTCGTACCCGACCCGCGCCCGCGCGCCGCCGCGCAGATGGACGAAGCGTCGCTGGCGGCGATCGCGGATGAGTCAGTGCCGGTGCCGACGCCCGCGCCGCCGCTTCCCAAGGCAATTCCCGACCAGGTGATCATCACCGAATTGCAGCAGAAGCTCGCCGACAAGGGCCTCTACGACGGCAAGGTCGACGGCATCTCGGGATCGCGCACCGAGGCGGCGATCGTCGCCTACCAGAAATCCGCCGGCCTCGCCGTGACCGGCAAGCCGACCGCCGACATCCTCGATCACATGAACACCGCCTCTGTCGCCGCCGTCAGGCCCGAGCCGGCATCGGCGCCCGAGCAGACGCCGATCCCGGTCAATCCGCCGATCGAAGGCGGCGAGTCGGTCGAGCCGCTCCCGGTGAATGCGGTGCCGTCGGAGCCGGTCGAGGCCGCGCCGGTCGACATCGCCCCGGTCGAGGGCGACGCCGTCGCTTCGGCGATCGAGATCGCCACGCGCAATCGCTATGTCGCCGTCCAGCGCGCCCTGAACCGGATCGGCTACGGCCCGGTGGCCGAAGACGGCCTGCCGAGCGACGAGGTCGCCAATGCCGTGCGCCGGTTCGAACTCGACAACGGCCTGCCGATCACCGGCGAGCCGGACGAACAGGTCGTCGAACGACTGGTCAGCATCGGCGCGATGCAGTCGATCTGACCGCGCGATGCGGGTGACCTCCTCTCTTTGGGTCGGCGCCTATGTCCGGCGCTGCCAGGTCGAGGGCGCCTTCGCGGTCGTCGCCCGCCGGGGGGCCGAGGAAGCCGGCGCGATCCTCGTCATCGTCGATCGACTGGATGGATTTTCAGACCTCTACGCGCCAGCGCCGCAGAGCCTCTTCGACGACGCGCATCCCGCCGATCGTCGGTTCCAGCGCGTGGCGGAATCGGCCCCGGCAGATGAGATCCAGCAAGCCATCGACCGGCAGACCCGCTTCGATCCGGACGTCTGGATCGTCGCGGTGGAGGACCGGGAGGGGCGTCCGTTCCTCGATCTGGCAGACGAAGACTAGGTGCGGTTGTCGGCCCGCCGCGCCGGCGCCAGACGCGGGATCGCGCGCGCCGCATCGGTGTCGGTGCGGGCCCGATCCCGGGTGTCGGCGTAGGTGGGCTGATGGCGAGGGGCGCCGACCACCGGTGCCTGTCGCCAGGCAAGGGTCAGGGTCTCGGCGACCGCAGGCTCCATGCCGGCATAGAGATCGCAAAGGCTGAAGAAGCCCGACGGATCCCTGCCGACAGGCGAGGCCAGCAGCATGACCTGCTGGGCCTGGTCGCTGGTCAGCGTCAGCGCCTTGAGGAGCGTCGCAAGCAGTTCACCGGTCGCATCGTCGACACAGGCGACGACGAATTCTTCCGCCAGATCCAGCCCGTCGGCGATCGCCGAAATCAGCGATTGGCGATCCCGGATCCGCGCGAAACCGACAATCTGAGCACCGCCGAGGATGGACTGGAAGGCGCGATCCGCCTGTCTGGTGACGCTGCCCTGAGCCCTGGTTTCGGCATGGCCGCCCGAGGCAATCTCCGCCATCACGCGAAGCCGCGCCTTGCGGTCGAGCGACAGGAAGGTCCACGGATCGAGACGATTGCGATCCGCCGACTTGCTATCTCCCTGACGGTTCGCGTTCCGGCTGCCGACCGCCGGGTCGTCCGGCAGGCTTTCCCGGGGACCATGCCGGCGATCAAGAATGAGGGCGACGTCGGGATCGGCGCCAAGGCGGAGCGCCCGCTCGACGTCCGGGCCAAGTGCCGGCCGGCCAGCGATCAGGCGGTGATGCGCCGGGCCGGTCGCGGCGATCGCCGCGAGGAGGTCGAGCGACCCGAGAATGGGCGAGCCCCGCAGGACGGGTTCGGCGACCTCGAGCACGTCGCGCGCCAGCAGCCGGATGACGGATGGCGGCGCATCGATACGCACGGCAAGTCGCCTTGCGACGAAGGCGCGTTCGCTCACGCTGACCCGGGGAACGAGGTAGAAGGCGAGGTCCTCGTAGCGGCGGATCTCGTCGCGGTCATGGGCCGCGGCCTGGACGAAGAGTTCGGTCGATGCGCGCAACAGCGTCGCATCATGGCTCTGCTGTCCGGACAATGTCACCAAAGCTTCGGGAATAGGCATGTTTCGCATGATCGGGATCCGTGGCGAATGACGCGCTGGAATGATCTTGCCCGATACTCGTTAGCGGACTGTTAACCTTGCCAGACCCTTAATCGGCACGAGTATGCAGCGAGCGTTCGCCGACGGCCGGGGCGCAGAGCCCGGCTGGTTCGATCCGGAGAGATCGCATGGGAACGATTCTCGGCTTCAAGCCGCTTTGTCGCGAAAGCACACGCCGCGCCGGTCAACGCCGGGACGGCGATTGCGAGATCGTGATTTTCCCGGGCACCCGTATCGACAGGCCGATCGTCGACCTTGGCTACCGCCTGCGCGACACCTTGGGGCGGGCCGGATACGGAGAGGGTGGCGACAAGGACCGGTCGCGACGAACCCCGTAACCCGGCCGATCGCCTAGATCGCGTTGCTGCATTCGGCGCTGTCGAGCGCCGCCCGGGCGCGGGGCAGCATGGTGTCGTCGCTGACAAAAACCCGGATCAACGCAAAGCCGGTATCCAGCGGCAGTTCGACGACGATGGCGGTTTCGAGCGCCTCCGGCGGGTCCTGCCGCAACTGGGCCATCTGCACCGGCGTGATGATCACCAGGTCGAGTTCCGACCGCTCCGCGGCGCGGTCGTTGAGGCTGTAGGCGTTCCGTCCGCGCCGGTCGAACACGGCGATCGACCAGAAGCTGTCGGGAAGGGCCGCCGAGATCTGAAGCGGTCCATCGGCGAGGGAAAAACGGCAGACCGAATAGAGCATCCGGGGATCGAGACCGTCGAGCGGTTCGGCACCCGGCCTGGCCTGGGGCAGGACATGGAACGCTCCGTCGCGGCCGAACTGGCGCATCTGCGACCAGGCGTCGGCCGTCGCGAAGAGCGGGACCATGAGGACGGAGGTAATGTGGATGATGCCGGCAAGCATCAGGCCGCCGATAACGTAGAGCAGGGTCCGGTTCATCGGCACTGCTCCCGCCGGACATCCGGCATGGTGGAGTCGGCCGGCGTGCCCGTGGTCAGCGGCGTGTCGTAGAGGCGCAGCACCAGCTTGAATCTTTCGGCCCCGGCAATCGGCAGCCAGTTGCCGGGCTGGACGTCGGGCGAGACAACGATATCGAAACTGCCGTCGGTGCGGCGGAGAATTTCGCGCGAGTGAAAGCCCTGGCGCTGCGCCGCGTTGGCCATCAGCCGGCCATCCTGATCGTAGGCGGTGAGGGTCCACAGCCGCGCCGCCGGAGTCTGGCCGTCAATGTGGTAGGTGCAGTTGCCGGCGAGCGGATCGCCGTCTGCATCGACGCTGACCGTGAATGCCAGCCCCTCGCCGGCGCCCAGCGGCAGCTCGCCGGTTCGCGCCAGCCGGGCCACCGCATACGGGTCGGCGCCCGGGCTGCCGGCCTCGGGCGAGGCGGTCCAGTCACCGATCCTGACGAGGCCGAAGATGTTGCCGCGCTCGACTGCCAGCCAGGCGGTCGACAGACCGATCCCCGCAGCGATGACGATGGCTATCGCGATGTCTATGAGGGGTCGCACTCGGAGAGTCCCATGCCGCGAGTCGCAGGATACAGGGCGAGCCGCCTGCGCGCCAATCGACTTGAAGGATACCTATCGGGCGTCGGGGAGCGCCGGAAGGTTCGTGGTTGCAGGGTCGGCACCGGCCAGGCCGATCTCGCCGATCGGCCGGGGGACGGCAAGGCTGGCGACCGGGCGAAGCGGGCGGGCGGAGCGCATCAATTCTTCCAGCCGGATCAATTGCGCCGTCGCCGCGGCCGACAGGGTTGCCGCCGAGCGGACATCCTCTCCACCTTCCGGCGTCTCGGCTTCGGCGACCACCGCATCGCTGTCGCCGTCTTCCGGCTCGACGAACGGAATCGGTTTCACCGGCACGCCGGCATGGGCATAGGTCATCACCTGGTTCCAGATTGTCGCGGGCAGGCTGCCGCCGGTGAGGCGGCGGGTCGGCTGGTAATTGTCGTTGCCCATCCAGACGGCGGCCGCATAATTGCCCGTATAGCCGACGAACCAGGCGTCGCGATAGGCCGAGGTGGTGCCGGTCTTGCCCGCGGTTTTGATGCCGTCGAGCTTGGCCCGGCGGCCGGTTCCCCATTCGGGCACCTGGGACAGGATCTCGTTCATCGCGGCGACGGTCGTGTCGTCGAGCGCGCGCTCCGGCGGCGGCGCATCCTTGCGCCGATCGTAGAGGACGTCGCCGCGGCTGTTCATCACCTGGGTGAAGGCATAGGGCGTCGCCTTGTAGCCGCCATTGGCGAAGACCGCATAGGCACCCGCCATGTCGACGACCTTGACCTCGGCGGCGCCGAGCGGCAGCGACCGGGTGATCAGAAGTTCTGTCGTCAGACCCATCTTCTTGGCGGTCTCGACGATCTTGTCGCGGCCGATGGCCTGGGCCAGCCGGACCGGTATGATGTTGATCGACTTGACCAGCGCCGTGGTCAGCGACACCGCGCCGGAGTAGCCGCCGGAATAATTGCGCGGGCACCAGCCGCCGATGCACAGCGGCGCGTCGCGAACGATGCTTTGCGGCGTGTAGCCGTTCATCATTGCCGTCGCGTAGACGAACGGCTTGAAGGACGAGCCCGGCTGGCGCAGCGCGTCGGTCGCCCGGTTGAACTGGCTCTCGCCATAGTCGCGTCCACCCACCATGGCCCGGACCGCGCCGTCGGGTTCGACGACGACCATGGCCGCCTGCCGCGCCCGGTAAACGTCGGCCTTCTCGCGGAGGATCGTTTCGACCGCCTCGTCGGCCACCTTCTGGAAGCCGAGGTCGACGGTCGAGCGGACGGTCAGGCTGCGGTCGCCCTTGAGCCGCAACTGCTTCACCTGGTCGAACGCCCAGTCCATGAAGTAATTCGGCGACCCGGCCGTGTCGGTCTGCTCGATGACGTTGGCCGGGTGACGCCGCGCGCCGATCACCTGGCCCTCGGTCAGGAAGCCGGCCTGGACCATGTTGGTGAGCACTTCATTGGCGCGGGCGCGGGCCGCCGGAAGGTTGACGTGCGGCGCATACCGGGCCGGGGCCTTGAACAGGCCGGCGAGCAGCGCCGCCTCGGCAAGGTTCACGTCCTTCACCGACTTGCCGAAATAGTATTCCGACGCCGCCTCGACGCCGAAATTGCCACCCCCCATATAGGCCCGGTCGAGATAGAGCTTGAGGATTTCCTCCTTCGACATGTTGGTCTCGAGCCAGAGAGCCAGGAAAGCTTCCTTGATCTTGCGTTCGAGTGTCCGCTCGTTCGAAAGGAAGAGGTTCTTGGCAAGCTGCTGCGAAAGCGACGAACCGCCCTGGACCACGGCATCGGCGCGCAGGTTCTCGCCCATCGCCCGGACCGTGCCGGGAACGTCGATCCCGAAATGGGTGAAGAAGCGCCGGTCCTCGGTCGCGAGCACCGCCTTGATCAGGTGGTCGGGCATCTCTTCAAGCGGCACGGTTTCCTTGCGCTTGATGCCGCGCTTGCCGATCTCGTTGCCGTTGCGGTCGAGGAAGGTGACGGAATAATCGCCCTGCGATTCCCAGCCGTTACGCGTCGCATCGAAGGCGGGGAGGGCCAGCGCAACGGCCAGCACGGCTCCGCCGAGGCCGAGTGTCAGGGCGTCGCTGCCGACTTCGGATACCGCGCGCGGGAATCCGGTCAGGCGGAAGCGGCGCATGAAGACCGAGAAGGCCTCGATCTTGGCGCCAATGAAACGCCCTGTCCGAAACAGGCCGGTGTCCACCCAGGAATCGATATCGATCAGGCGGATCGTGCGCCGTTTCCGGTTACTCGACTGAAAGGGATCGCGCAAAGGACTGATCCGGTGTGCTGGCTCGACTCAAGCCGATGATGTCGCCGATCAGTAAAGGATAGGCAAGTGGGCGAAGTTAAGGAAGGGTAGGATAGATCGCTGGCTCAGGCGGTGAAGGGCTTCAGCCAGGCCGAAAGCGTAGCCGCGTCCATGGCGCCGGCCCGCCGCGCGACTTCCTTGCCGCCCTTGAAGACGATCGTCGTCGGAATTCCGCGGATCTTGTAGCGCGACGCCAGTTGCGGCTCGGCCTCGGTGTCGAGCTTGAGGAAGCGCATTCCGGGCTCAAGTTCAGCGGCGGTTTTCGCATAGGCCGGCGCCATCATCTTGCAGGGGCCGCACCACTCCGCCCAGAAATCGACGGCGACCGGAATGTCGTTGCGGGCGACATGCTTGTCGAAGCTCGCCGACCGGACGGCTGCGGGATGCCCGTCGAAGAGCGGCTTGTGGCATTGGCCGCACTTGGCCGCGCCCGGATTCTTGCCAGCGGGGGCGCGATTGATCGCCTCGCAATGCGGGCAGACAATGTGGCGGGCGGTGTCGTTCATGGCGAGTGTCTCGGGGCGAGGCGCTTGCGCGCGTCTCTTCCATGTTCAGATGGTGACCGGTTACCTGTCGCGTCAAGGGCGGGCGGCAAGACGCCGGCCCCATGGTGATGGGACCGGCGGCGCGTGCAAGCCAGGCGGGCGTTCCTACTGAATATCGAGATTGACCAGCTGGACGCGGCGGTTGACGCCGGAGACCGGGTCGAAGCGGTCCTTGAGGTTTTCCTCGCCATAGCCGACCGCGATCAGCGATTCCGGGTCGATGGCGAAGTTTGCGACCAGGAAGGCCTTGACCGACCAGGCGCGGCGCTCGGAGAGCTGCTGGTTGTACCCATTGCTGCCCGAGGCGTCGGTGTGGCCGGCGATCAGGAAGGTCTGGTCGCTGAGCCGCGGATCGCTGAGGGCCTGGCCCAGGGCCGACAGGCTGCCATAGGCATTCGGGTCTATCACCGCGGAATCATAGGCGAAATAGATCTCCATATCGACGCTGGGAAGCTGGTATTGCTCGACCGCCGCGGCCAGTTGGCGCCGTTCGGCGCTGCCGACCGTGCGGGTTGCCATGCGGCGGAGGTCGTGGGTCGAGAAAGCCGGCGCCGGGGCATGGCGGATGGTCTCCGGCGCCACCATCTTGCGAACGAAGTCCGGATCGGCGGCAACAGCGCGGGGATTGCGCGCCAGCGCTTCGATCAGGGCGTCGCGCGATTGCGCGGTGGCGGGGAGGGCGGAGAGCGCCGAGGCTCCCAGCGACAAGACGATGGCGAAGGCAATGGCTGTGCGCGTTTTCATGGGTCCCGGCTCCTCTTTTCTGGCTCGGATCGTGGTCATGAGGTATCGGTTCCGGACTGAACCACCTCTGAACACCGCTGTTGGGTGATGTTCATGTGCCGGAGGCCGGAAGATCTGGAATGCCGCAAGACCGCAGTGTGAAGACGCCCCGCGCCGGGTCCCGGCGGAAATCCGCGACAGCAGGAGACGTCCCCGGAACGCCGTTCTGGAAGGAGCTGGCGCTCGCGGACATGTCGCAGGCGCAGTGGGAATCGCTTTGCGACGGCTGCGCCCGCTGCTGCCTCAACAAACTCGAGGATTGGGACACCGGCCAGATCCACTGGACCGAGGTTGCCTGCCATCTGCTCGACGATTCAACCTGTCATTGTGCCGATTATCCGAACCGCTCGGTGCGGGTTCCGGACTGCGTGCCGCTGACCCCGAAAAACGTCACCGAGCTGACCTGGCTGCCGCCGACCTGCGGCTACAAGCTGGTCGCCGACGGTCGCGATCTCTACTGGTGGCATCCGCTGGTCTCCGGCGATCCCGACACGGTCCACTATGCCGGGATCTCGGTACGCGGCCGGACGATCTCGGAGAATGACGTGACGGTGGAGGCGTATGAGGACCACCTCGTTGACTGGCCCGGCGAGGATCCGGCCGACCTGATCGAACTGGCCGAGCGCGGCAAGGCGACGGCGCTCAAGAAGACCGGCGGGTGAGGGCGAGCCTTTCCATCAGCACATGCCTCAGCCCCCGGTTGGCCTTTGACGGCCGGGGCGGGTAGGACACCGTCTGCAATTCCAACGCCCGCGATTCCTCGACAACACAGGACATGACCGACGTGGACCGACCGAAACTGGTGATCTTCGACTGCGATGGTGTGCTGGTCGACAGCGAGAGCGCCCATAGCGAGGTGGTCGCGGCGAGCCTCACCCGCTACGGCCTCGAGATCACGCCGGAGGCGTGCATGGCGCGTTTCGTCGGCAGCCGGATGGCGACTATCGGCGAGACCGCGACGGCCATGGGCGCGACGCTGCCGGACGACTGGGTCAAGGAGGTTTATGCCGAGATCTTCGTCAAGCTGAGGGACGGGGTAGAGATGATCCCCGGCATCCCGGCGCTGCTCGACGAACTCGACGCCGCCGGCATTCCCTACTGCGTCGGCTCGAATGGCAGTGAGGACAAGATGGAAATCACCCTCGGCCATATCGGTATCCACGACCGCTTCGCCGGCCGGATCTTTTCCGCCTATACGCTCAACACCTGGAAGCCGGAGCCCGGCCTGTACCTGCATGCGGCGCAGGCGCTGGGCGTCGCCGCTGCCGACAGCGTCGTCGTCGAGGACAGCGTCACCGGCGCCACGGCCGCCCAGCGGGCCGGCATGCGCTGCTTCGGCTACGCGCCGCATGACGACGGCGCCGGGCTGGCCGCTGTCGGGGCGACGGTCTTTCACGACATGGCGGCGCTGCCCGGCCTGCTCGGGCTGGCGGAGGGCGACAGGCGGCGCGAGGCGCCGGCGCAATCGCTGCGGAGCGCCTGAGGCGCGACCGCCCAAGAACGGATTTGAGAGAGGGAGAAGGACAATGGATATCGCGGGCAAGAAGGCGCTTGTATTCGGCGGCACGTCGGGCATCGGCCTGGCGACAGCGAAGCAACTGGCCGACGGCGGCGCCAGCGTGGTGGCGATCAGCCGCAATCCCGACAAGGCCGGCGACGTGCCGGCGGGCATCACGCTGAAGGCCTGCGACGTCCGCGACAGCGACGCGGTGGCGGCGCTGTGCGCCGCCGAGGGACCGTTCGACATCCTCGTTGGCGCGGCGACCGGCGGCGAGCGCGCCATCGGCCCGTTCCTCGAGATGGACATGGACGGCTACAAGGGCTCGTTCAACAAGCTCTGGGGCTATGCCAATGTCGTCCGTTTCGGCACCGGGCACCTGACGGAAAAGGGCGCCATCGTCCTGGTCAGCGGCACGCCGGCGCGGCGGATGCGGCCGGGCCAGATCGCGCTCTCGTCGGTCGGCGGCGCGGTCGAGGCCTTTGCCCGGGGTGTTGCGCCGGAGATCGCCCCGAAACGGATCAACGTCGTGTCGCCCGGCATGATCGACACGCCGATGCACGGGCCCGACGGCGCCGAGCGCAAGGCGGCGACCGACAAGCGCTCCGCCGGCAACCTGATCCCGCGCGCCGGCACCGCCGACGAGGTGGCGCAGGCGATCCTCTTCGTCATCACCAACGACTTCGTTACCGGCACGACGGTCGACGTCGACGGCGGCTGGCTGCTGACCTGAGGACGGCGCGGTAGAGGCCGGCAGGCGAGTGTCGGCGGGTCTAGCGCCTGTGAGCCTTGCGTTGCCGCGCGACGGTGCGTTCGAGGCTTTCGTTGATGCGGGTCTGCCAGCCGGGGCCACCAGCGCGGAAATGCTCCAGCACGTCCTGCGACAGGCGGATCTTCACCGCCTCCTTCGGGCGATCGAGCCTCGGCCGGCCACGACGTACGACCTTGCCAGCCTCACGGACCTCGGCGCGGGCCAACTGCTCGTCGGTGAGTTCCGGCGCCTCATCGTATTCCTCCGGGCGGATAGCGTGGGCATCGACGCTCCTCAAGTCGCTGCCGATACCCTTTTTGTTACCGCTCATTGCACGTCCCCATCGCCAACTGGCGCGCCTCAACTGCATCGCTTCCAGAACCACATCACCATTCGCCCTGCCAGACGGCCGGGCGGCTTGCGCGTTCCGGACCGTCGCGGCTGCTCATCCTTTTGTCCGGGCGGCTGACAGGGTTTTGTTAGCCTAACGGGTGCTATCCCTCAGCCTGATTTCGCTCGCCTTCGGGCGATCGAGGGGACGGTTCTGGGGAAAGGAACAGCATGCCAGTTCAGAAACTCAATGTCAGCGGTGGTCCGATCGGAATCACCTATTCCGGACCGTTCGAGGTCTGGACGATTGCGAAGGGCGTGTCCGTGTCCGCCACCGATGCCGGGGTGTTGAGCGAGTTCGCTTCCAGCACGTTGGTCAACAAGGGATCGGTTGCTGGCCACGACGGGGTCTATTTCGATCCCGACGCATTTGGCGAATACGTTGTCAGGAATACCAAGAGCGGAAAAATCAACGCGGAAAACATCGGGATCTTTGTTGAAGATTTTTCGGGCCCGCTGTCTGTTTCAAACAAGGGAAAGATCACGGGCGATGTAACCGGCATCAAATCCGATGGATCAAGCGACGTCAGCATAGAAAACAAGGGACGCATCTTCGGTGAGTACGAAGGGATCGAAATCGATTTCCAGTCGATGGGCACCACCGGTGTCTCGATCGACAACTACGCCAGCATAAGGTCCCTGGAATATGCGATCGCGCTTGATGATTATTACGGACAGACCGCCAAGATCATGAATGCGAAGGGCGCGACGATCAAGGCGCCCGTGGCGATCTACAGCGACGAGCAACTCAAGCTGACGAATGAGGGCAAGATCAAGGGTGACATCTTCACCTATGACGGCAACGACAAGATCATCAACAAGATGAAGATCGTTGGCGATGTGCGGGTCGGCGAGGGCGACGATACGATCAAGAACAAGGGCGACGCCAGGACGACGGGACTGATGGACGGCCACGAGGGAAACGACACCTTCGTCCTCGGCAACAAGACCGACAAGATCCTGTTCGATTCGGCGCTCGATGCGGCGACCAACGTCGATCGCATCAAGAATTTCGAGTCCGGCGATGACAGGCTCTATCTCGACGAGGATTTCTTCCCGATGCTCTCGACCGGGAAAGTCAAAGGATCGGAATTCCACAAGGGCAAGTCGGCCAAGGACGCCGACGACTACCTGATCTATCACCAGAAGACCGGCGCCCTCTATTACGACGCGGACGGTTCCGGCATCGCCGACAAGACGAAGTTCGCCCAGTTCGATGCCGGCACCAAGCTGACGGCGTCCGACATCCGGGTGGGCGAATACACGTTCGATTTCTTTGTCTGAAAGCGGCCGGTCGGCGGCATTGGCCGCCGGCCGGTCCACCTTGCCGGAGCGAACGCGCCCGGGCGCCCTTGCAGCCGGTGACAGCGCTTCGCATATGATGAAATGAGCGAGGACGACCTCCCCATGAAGACACCCTTCGGGACGACCCGGAGACCGAAGGGGAGCGTCATGCGCACCACCAGAGATCGTATCCGCCACGCCATCAGCTTCGAGATCATCGGGCTGATCCTCATCACGCCGCTCGGCGCCTGGGCGTTCGGCATGCCGCTGCACGATATCGGCGTCGTCGCCATCGTCGGCGCGACGATCGCCACGGCGTGGAACTACCTTTTCAATCTGATGTTCGACCGCGCGATGCTGCGGGCGACCGGCGCGGTAGCCAAGACGCTGCTCGTCCGTGTCCTGCACGCGGTGCTGTTCGAGGTCGGGCTGCTGGCGCTGCTGATGCCGTTCATCGCCTGGCAGCTCGGCATCAGCCTGCTCGATGCGCTGGTGATGGACCTTGGCTTCGCCGGCTTCTACCTGGTCTACGCCTTCGTCTTCAACTGGGCTTATGACGTGGTTTTCCCGGTGCCGGGACGGCGGGCCGAGGCGGCGCCGACCCGGCGCGCGGCGTGGCGGTAGCCGGCTGGCAGGGGCGGGTTGGCCGCCTGGCACCCCCCCATTTGGGGGGATTTGGGACGACCGAATCCCCTGTACACAGGGAGGGCGTCGGACCCGAGCCTCCCACGGCAGGGCGCGGACGGTGCTAGCCCTCCTCTCTCCGGAGGACCGTCCGCCGACCAAAGCGGCCCCCATTTGGCGACGAGTGGGGGCCGTCTTGGCGTTTGCCAGGGTGCAGAGGTGGCGAAAGAAGCGCGCCCTAGACTCCCGGTAGCAATCGGCCCACCATTTCCGAATCGCAAGTCTTCGGTCCGCTGATAGCCTCAGTGGGCAAGCGCAGGCGGTTAGCTTGTGGCATACTCTGCTTGGTCCGAAACGGCGACCTCCCGTCACGGTGGTCCGTGGGAGGCTTCTTATTCATGGCAACTCGCCCCGTCAGCAAAGCGGCCTTGGACCATGCCGAAGCGCTGTTTGTCGAAGCCTTTGGCCGCGCCATGCTCAACTGGTCTCATGTCGAACAACGCCTGTTTTGGTACTTCGAACACATCACGGAAATGAAACACGAGATGAGCCGCGCCGTATACTATTCGGCCCGGAATTTTACCGCGCGGGCTGAGATGTTGGCCGCTGCGATGTCCGCAAATCAAGCCTTAGATAGCGACCTATCCGTGTTCCTGCAAAAAGCGCTCAAGAAGGCCCGCCAATACCAAGCCTTTAGAAACTCACTTGCCCACGGCGAAACTATCATGTTCGCCAATACAGGTATTCGAGCTGAGAACCGGCTCACCCTCGTCGAAGGCAAGCGCGCCCTCCATTTGTCGATCGATTCGGGAATCAAAGTTTCCCAACTGAGGACCGCCGCAAAGAACTTCAGCCGGCTCGCGTCACTCCTAACCGTGGTTTATCTCAACCAGATGACCAAGGGCGCACACGGCAAGTCGCCTGCACAATGTCTGAAACAAGTTCTTCGGCTTCCCAACACTGCAAGCTCGCGGACACCAGCCCCGATCCCAAAAGAACGGAAACCCCGGCGTCGATCATCTGGAAAGTAATTCAATTTCGGGCGCGCCAGCCTCACCCGCCGAAGCAAGGGAGACAGTCGCAGCAATGTCCGAATTATCTACCTCGTCATGTGCATAAATAGGAATAAAAACCTTGACGCCGTGACGCTGGCCCGGTAGAGTCCGGCTATGGTCGGGAAGGCTCATCCGACGCTTGTCGGCGGCCCCCAACCTCCTCACACGTTTACCCAGCGCGGTTGCGGCCGCCGTCCTCCTCCCCGGCGGACCGATGCGCCGCGCCACCTCGAAGCTCCTGCCCGGATACGGGCGGGGGCTTTCTTTTTTGGCCGGCCGTCCGCCTTGGCGGCGGGCCGGCGGGAGACACGCATGGACCTGCACCCTCATACCCCGATACCGAACGGCCATGATCCCGGTGCGATGCCGGCCGTGGCGCGGCGCGGCGCGATGGCCGCGCTGGGACGCGACCCGGCGGCGCGCGAGACCCTGCGCCGGATGGTCGAGGAGACGCCGCGCTCGCTGCGCCAGATTGCCATCGAACACGGCGTGCCGCCGGGATCGTTCCACCGCTTTGTCGTCGAGCAGGGCTGGATCCGGCCGCCGGAGGCGCCGCGCGCCGCGCCGCGCCGCGAACGTCCGGCCCCCGGCGACCGGCCGCTGGCGGCGGGCCTCGGCGATGCCGGCGCGGTGATGGGCCGGCTGGTCGGCGCGGTCGACCGGCAGGTGGCGATGATCGAACAGCGGCTGGCGAAGCGCGACGCGGCCGTCGAGGAAAAGGACGCGCGCATCCTCGGCACGCTGGCCAAGACGCTGGCAACCCTGATGGCGCTCGAGCGGGACGGCGGCGCGAAACCCGACAGAGCGGAGCCCCCCGATAGTGGAGAATTTCGAGCAGATCTTCTGCGCCGAATTGCAGCGTGGGCTGGACAACGGACAGAGCCCGCTGGACCTGTTGGCGGCACTGACGGAAGCGCAGGCTGAATTCGCCAATGGCCGCTGGCTGATCTGGGCCCGGCCGGACCAGATGCCGCCGCCGGGCGACTGGCTGACCTGGCTGATGCTCGGCGGGCGCGGCGCCGGCAAGACCCGGGCAGGCGCCGAATGGGTGCGCGGACTGGCGCTCGGCCTGCCGCCTTTCGCAAGCCTGCCGGTCGCCCGCATCGCCCTGGTCGGCGAGACCTTCGCCGACGTCCGCGAGGTGATGATCGAGGGCGTCTCCGGCCTGTTGCGGGTCCACGCCACCGGCGAGCAGCCGGACTGGCAGCCGACGCGGCGGCGGCTGGTCTGGCCGAATGGCGCGGTGGCGCAGGCGTTTTCGGCGGAGGATCCCGAAGGTCTGCGCGGCCCGCAATTCGGCGCCGCCTGGAGCGACGAGCTGGCCAAGTGGCGTCATGCCGAGGCGACCTGGGACATGCTGCAATTCGGCCTCAGGCTCGGCGAGCGGCCGCGCCAGATGGTGACGACGACGCCGCGGCCGATCCCGTTGCTCAGGCGGCTGATCGCCGCCGCCGACACGACGATCACCCGGGCGACCACCCGCGCCAACCGCTTCAACCTCGCCTCCGGTTTCATCGAGCGCGTCGTCGGCCGCTATGCCGGGACGCGGCTCGGTCGGCAGGAACTGGAGGGCGAACTGATCGAGGATCGGGCGGACGGCCTGTGGCAGCGCCACGAGATCGAGGCGGCGCGGGTCGGCCTGCATCCGCCGCTCGGCCGCATCGTCGTCGCCGTCGATCCGCCGGCCTCGAAGCGGAGCGGCATCTGCGGCATCGTCGCCGCCGGGCTCGGGCCCGACGGCATCGGCTATGTCATCGCCGACGCGACGGTGACCGAGGTGCGGCCCGACCAGTGGGCGGCGGCGGCGATCCGGCTCTACCGGCGCTTCGACGCCGACGCGCTGGTCGCCGAGGTCAACCAGGGCGGCGACATGGTCGAGGCGGTGCTGCGCGAGGTCGATGCGACGGTGCCGGTGACCAAGGTCCGGGCGACCCGCGGCAAGTGGCTGAGGGCCGAGCCGGTGGCCGCACTCTATGCGCAAGGCCGGGTGCGCCATGTCGGGGCGCTGGCGGCGCTCGAGGACGAACTCTGCGACTTCGGCCCCGACGGCCTGTCGGCCGGCCGCTCGCCCGACCGCCTCGATGCGCTGGTCTGGGCGATCGCCGCGCTGATGCTGGGCGAGGGCGGCGAGCCGCGGGTGCGGGGGCTGTGAGGGGAGGGGCGGCCGGAAGAGAGGCCGGGCCGACGCTGGGGTTCGCCGGGGCGGTTGGCGGGGGCGGCGAAAAAGGGCTGCGACAACCGCTTGCACTGCCCGAACCGGCCCTGCTATATGCGGGCGCATCAGCCTTGCCTTCGAAACGCGGCACGGCCGGATGGGCGGTTAGCTCAGCGGGAGAGCACTACGTTGACATCGTAGGGGTCACTGGTTCAATCCCAGTACCGCCCACCATTTTTCCCGACGCGACGGCATGAGTCTGACGGATCCCGTTTTCCCTCGCACGCCTGGTGGAACCTCTTCGCCATGACAATGCCCAGCCTGTTCATTTCCCATGGCGGCCCGAATATCGTGCTCGACGATACGCCGGCGCGCGATTACCTGACCGGGCTGGAGGCGGTGATCGGCAGGCCTTCGGCGATCGTCATCATGTCGGCCCATTTCGAGACGTCCGGGCCGGTCGTGGTCACCGATCCCGAGCCGGGGATGATCTACGACTTCGGCGGCTTTCCCGACGAATTGTACAAGATCGTCTACCCGGCGCCCGGCGACCCGAAGCTGGCCGAACGCGTCCGTACGATGCTGGGGGAGGCGGGATTTGCGGCCGGTGTCGCGGCCGAGCGGGGCTACGATCACGGCGCGTGGACGCCGATGCTGCTTGCCTTCCCGGCGGCCGATATCCCCATCGTCCAGGTATCGATCGATCCATCCCGCGACGCCGCCTATCACTATGCCCTGGGCAGGGCGCTGGCGCCGCTGCGCGACGACGATATCCTCGTCATCGGCTCGGGCCACATCACCCACAATCTCCGCGCGGTGTTTGGCGCCATGCGGGGCGGGGTCGCGCCGGACGCGGCGATGGCCGGCAAGGTCGCCGCCTTCACGGAGTGGTTCGCCGACCGCTTCGCGGCTGGCGACCGCGCGGCGATCCTCGACTGGAAGGCCGAAGCGCCCTTCGTCGTCGAGAACCACCCGACCGACGAGCACCTGATGCCGCTGTTCTTCGCCTATGGGGCCGGCGGCGACGCGCCACGGGCGGAACGCGTCCACGATTCGAAGCAGATGGGCTTCTTCGCCTTCGATTCCTGGCGTTTCGACTGAGGTCTTGGCGCCGGAGTCGATCGGGGGCGTTTTGTATGACGGCCGATCATTTTTTCTCCATGATTGGCCGCTTCTTGTCATAATGAAACCTGAACCACTTCCAGGGAGCGCCGCTGCTGGCGTCGCCGCCCGCTCGCAACGGAACGAGATGACGATGACCGAACGGACTTTGGAAGACCCGGCTCGACCGCGCGGCGCCTGGCTGCTGGCCGCGGTCGTCGCCTTCGCGACGATGTTCCTGGCATTTCAGCCGCCAGCCCACAGCGCCACGGGCCTGACGCCGATCCCGGGGGAGAACGAACTCGCCCGCAACCTGCAGCGGACGCCGGTCTCCTACCGCACCCAGATGCCGGCCGGCTCGATCATCATCGATACGTCGGAGCGCTACCTCTACTACATCATGGGCAACGGCAACGCGCTGCGCTACGGCATCGCCGTCGGCAAGGAGGGCTTCCAGTGGGAAGGCTCGATGCGGGTGAGCAAGAAGCGCGAATGGCCCGACTGGCGCCCGCCGGCGGACATGATCGAACGGGCCAAGGCGCAGGGAAAGAACCTGCCACGTGTTGTCCCGGGCGGCCCCGAAAATCCGCTTGGCGCCCGCGCCCTCTATCTCGGCTGGTCCGAATACCGGATTCACGGCACCAACGCGCCGAGCTCGATCGGCAAGGCGGCCTCGTCGGGCTGCATCCGCATGTTCAACGGGCATGTTATCGATCTCTACGACAGGACGCGGCTGCGCGCCCGCGTGGTTGTCACGCCCTGACCGACGCCATCAATCGATATCAAATTCGTTAATGAAAACAGGGCCCTGAGGGCCCTGTTTTTCGTTGTGTCCCGGGTCACAGCGCTCCCTGCATTTCACCTGTATCGCTATTTCATCGGAACCAACGACCCGCCTTCAGGCGTTGATGAACCGAAAGCCCCGAACGCTCGGCGAGCCACCAGGGGGCGAAACAAGGGATCAGAACGATGGCAAGGCATCTGGGAAAGGCAGCATCGGTAGCGGGCGGTATCGCCCTGTCCGCGGTGACGGCCGCCGTCGCCTTCGCCAACATCCCGGCCGAATCGACCTTCGAAGACAATCTCTCGCAAACCGCGCCGGTTGGTCACGCAACGACCATGGCCGCGCCGGTCGGCGGCGCGCCGCTGTTCGTCGCCGCCGCCTCCGGCGCGCTTCCGGTCTGCGTTACCGACGATGAGGTCATCTCCCGCCTGGAAGCCGAGCGCAACGAGCTGGGCGGCGAGACCGTGATGCTGGCCGGCGGGCTTGAACAGGCCTTTGCCGACGAATGGCGCCGCCAGACCGAAAGCGCCCCGGTCGAGGTGTCGACCGTGCTGGCGCATGTCCTGCCGGAGGGTGACGTCAGTTTCGTCGACGTCATCGAGATTGGTATCGATGGGTGCGCGCTGTCGCGCACGATCATTACCGAGGACGACTGGCGCTACCTTCTGGTGCGTGCGGCAGGCGTTGGAGTCTGACCGACCTGTCTAGCGCAGTGGTCCCCGGAAGCAGGGGCGCTACCCGCGACAGCGGCGTGGAACGGACCCGAACTAGCCGGGTGTCTCGCAAAGCCGGATAAAGTTCGCATGCTCCCTGGCGAGGTCCCGCCGGATCAGGGGAACGAGCATCGGCAGCATGAATCTCATGGCCCCCTTGCCCTTCGCATTAAACCGGCCGGTCATCGTCGTTACGCCGTCAGCCTCGGTCAGCAGGTAGTCAATTTGTACGTCCATGCTGGCACTGCGAACGACAAACGACAGCGTTTCGGGCCGATTGTAGCCGGTAATCGTCACGTCATGCTGCCCGCGCTTGTCCACCACCATGAACTGCGTGCCTTCGCCGATCGGTTCACCGGACCGCAGTTCAACCTCCGCGACGCCACTGTTCCAGCGGGTCTCGTTCCGGGCGTCCGCCATAAAGTCGTACGCTTTCGCTGCCGGGCATCTGATGTGCATGACGTCGGTTATCATGTCGCTCATACAGAAGACTAGGAGCCAGCATACCGTTCCGTCAACGATGGTGCGCCCTCACTTTGCGAAGACGATACAGCGGTAAAGGCCCGGTGCAGCTCGTTTGCTTCGACGCAACCCGCGATCCTTTACTTCTGGAAGCCGTGATCCCTGGTCCTAATCCGGGCTGGTCAGCGCTACCGGCGGCAGCGACTCGGTCACGCCCACATACACCTGCCATAGCCAGGACGGTCGCGTCTGGATGGTCGCGAGACATTGCCACGCCTCCGCGCCCTTGCCGTCGGCGGTCGTGTCCGGGCGGGGGCAGGCGCCAGTGAGCAGCGCGTGGCGCTGGTTCTCCTCTCGCGCCAGCCGGTCGGCCAGGAAACCGATGGTAACGAGCAGCGCGGCAATGACGGCATATTTCATCTGAGGATTCCGACCACGGACGCCTGGCTCGCAACCATAGCCCGCGGCGCGGTCGACGCTGTGAGCGCGATTACATCCGTCGCCCGAGCAGAATAAATCGGCGGTGGTGAAACCCGATCCCCGTTCCTTCCGTAGCTCTCTGTAGCGCCGCCCGTGACATGGGCGGTACGCGAACAATGAGAGGAGAATTTCAATGCGGAAACTTGCGATCCTTGCCCTCGCCGCCAGCGCGCTTGGCGCGACCCCGGCGCTTGCCGATCACCTCAACCTCGACGTCAACGCGGTCAAGACCGACGGCGCGACGATCACCTTTCCGTCGGCCCTGATCGACAAGAACGGCTTCGTGGTGATCCATGAGGTCGTCAACGGCAACGTCGTCGTGCCGGCGTCGATCGGCAACACCTTCATCGAAGCGGGTACCACGGAGAATGTCGTGGTCACCGCCGACTATCCGCTCAAGGACGGAGAGGACTTCATCGCCATGCTTCACTACGACACCGACGGCGATGGCAAATACTCCTTCGGCGAAGGCATGACCGACGTCGATACGCCGGCGCTCAACGCCGAGGAGAAGCCCTATGTCAAGCCGTTCAAGGCCGGCATGAGCGCCATGTAGTCTGTTGCCGCGCCACCCGAGACTCCCACTCGCGAGAGGCGCCAACACGCCCCGTGGCAGATCTGTCCCTTCTGCCACGGGGCGTTTTTCAGGCCGGTCCTACTGCTGGCCTTCGTAGGCCGTCTCGATTTCTTCCATGGTCAGGAAGCCGTCCGAGTCCGCGTCGATCGCCTTGAAGTCGGCCAGCTTCTCTTCGATCATTTCCTCGAGCGACAGCGACCCGCTCTTGTCGGCGTCATTGTCGGTGAACTCGACATGGGTCGCGATTTCGCCGGCTTCTTCCGCGTCGATGACCTGGTCGCCATTGGCGTCGGATTCGTCGAACTGCCGGATCGAAATGATCAGGACTTCGCCCTTGCTGAGGACGCCGTCGCCGTTTTCGTCGGACTTGATGAAGACGATTTCCATGTCGGTCGGCTCGGCGACCGCCGGAGCGGCAAACGCCGCGAAGGCCGCTGCAGCTGCTGCTGCGATCAGAACTCTCATCACTTTGCTCCAGTTTTCAGGGGAGAGGTTTGCGTCGCGGGACATCAGCTCTTCATGCAGTCGGCAAAGGCCTGATTGTAAAGCTGGTTGTAGCGGTTGGCGCGGGCGCCGCCGCCGACCACTGCGCCGGCACCGCCGCCGATCGCCGCCGCGACACCGACCGGACCGCCGATGATGCCACCGACGATGGCGCCGCCGACCGCACCGAACAGGGCGCCGCCGGCCACCGGGCCGCGTGAGTTGCGGCGGGCAAAATCCTTGGCATAACCGTTACAATAGGTCGCGTCGGGAGCAGTGAAGGCGGGCTCCGGGACAACGACGGCCGACGCGGCCGTCAGGGCCACCGCCCCAGCGACGAGCATCATGGATCTGCATTTCCGCATTGTTTTCTCCGCTAATTTTTGTGGGTCGATTGGCAATGAATTTCGGCATGCACCGATTGACCGGGGCCGATTACCGCAGATTGATCGGATTCGATACCGCTCGCAAGACGAACAGCGCGCTTGGCTGAAGAAGGCGTAAAGAGGCGCCGAGGGCGGTGTCGTTGCGAGGAAGGGGACGAAGGGGCCGGCGGAGTCGGTGTTGCGCGGATTCTCAAATCCAGATACAGGAATAAATTCCTTGACGCCGTGACGGTGCTCGGGTAGGATTTGGCTATCGTCGGAGAACTGGGGGCGGGAATCGTGAGAGGCCCGATGGTGGCCATGGGCCGCTCGTTGGGGCTGGCTTCGCTGCGATTGTCCGTTGCGCTGGTGCGTCCTGAGGTGCCCGGCGCGCTTGCGCGGCCGGGCACCTCAGGATGGCGGTAACGGAGGATTGCCCCAGCGGGGACAGGCGCCCGGGCGCTCGCTCAGACCGCGCGGGCGATGATTTCGATCGGGGCGATTATGCGGGCTTCGAGCGTCTTCATGACGTTGCCGAGGCGCTCCGGGGTCGCCGGGCCCATGACGGTGTGGAGGCCGAGCGGCGGCGGGCCGTCGGCGGCTGCCTTCTCGCGCATCCGCCGGCCGAGATCGCGGGCAAGGTCGCCGCGGTCGGTCTGGCTTTCGGTGGCGAAGCCGGCGGCGGCGAGAAGGTCGCGATAGGTGTCGACGGTCTCGACGAAGCTGGTCTCGACGGTCGTCGCCCAGGGCATCGGATAGGGGATCTCGCCGTCATCGACGCGCATGATGTCGTAGACGCCGAAGCGGGCGCCGGGCTTCAGCACGCGGCGCGCCTCGGCGAAGAGCGTGCCCTTCTCGGAAATGTTCATCGCCGCGTGGATCGTGTAGGCGCCATCGAAGGTCTCAGCCTCGAAGGGCAGGGCGAGGGCGTCGGCCGTCTCGAAATCGACATCGGTCAGGCCGCAGCGCCGGGTCAGCGCGTTGGCAGCCTCGACGTAATCGGACGACAGGTCGACGCCGGTGACGCGGACGCCGTGGCCTTCGGCGAAATGCCGGGCCGGGCCGCCGATGCCGGCGCCGATGTCGAGGACATGGGCGCCACGCGGAAAGCCGAGGGCCGTGGCGAAGGCAACGGTGGCTGGTCGCCAGCCGAGATGGAATTCGTCGGCGCCTGACAACTGGACCGGCACGATGTGGTCGAGGTCGGCATGGCCCGATGCGGCGAGGGCATCGAGGATCGCCTGTTCGAGGCCCGGCCGGCTGTAGTGAGCAACAACCTGTTCGTCGATATGCATGGCAAACCCCCTCGGTTCTCCCGGGAGGAGCGGCCTGCATTGCGGCGGAACCACGGCAAGGGAAACGAAGCCGATGCGCATTCCGTTCATCAACGGTCGTCCGACGGCGACGCCGGAGGAGACCAAGGCTTCGGCGACCGCCGGGCTGATCGCCTTCCAGACTCATGGCGCGCCGGCCTGGACGCCGCGCGACTATGCGGCGCTGGCCCGCGAGGGCTATGCGAAGAACGCCATCGTCTACCGCTGCGTGCGGATGATCGCCGAGGCGGCGGCCTCCGCGCCGTGGCTGCTCTATGAAGGGGCGGCCGAACTCGACGATCATCCGCTGCTGGCGCTGCTCGCCCGCCCCAACCGCCGCCAGGCCGGGCGCGACTTTCGCGAGACGCTGTTCGGCCACCTGCTGGTTTCCGGCAACGCCTATGTCGAGGCGGTCGTCGCGGAGCCCGACGGCTTTGGCGATGCCGGGGGGGCGCCGCGCGAACTACACGCGCTGCGGCCGGACCGGATGAAGGTGGTGCCGGGGCCGGACGGCTGGCCGGTCGCCTTCGAATACACGGTCGGCGGACGGACGGTGCGCTTCGCCGATCCGGGCGAGGGGCGGCTTTCGCCGGTCCTCCATCTGGCGCAGTTCCACCCGCTCAACGACCACTACGGTTTCGCGCCGATCGAGGCGGCGGCGGTGGCGCTCGACATCCACAATGCGGCGGGGGCCTGGAACAAGGCGCTGCTCGACAACGCGGCCCGGCCCTCCGGCGCGCTGGTCTACCGGACCAGGGAAGGCGGCAACTTGTCGGCCGACCAGTATGAGCGGCTGAAGGCGGAACTCGAGACCGGTTTCTCCGGCGCCCGCAACGCCGGCCGGCCGCTGCTGCTCGAGGGCGGACTCGACTGGAAGGCGCTGTCCCTGACGCCGAAGGACATGGACTTCCTCGCCGCCAAGAACGGCGCGGCGCGGGAGATCGCGCTGGCCTTCGGCGTGCCGCCGATGCTGCTCGGCATTCCCGGCGACAACACCTATGCCAACTACAGGCAAGCCAACCTTGCCTTCTGGCGCCAGACCGTGCTGCCGCTCTGCGGCCGTCTGGCCGAGGCGCTGACCGCGTGGCTGGCGCCGGCCTATGGCGACGGGCTGCGCCTGTGGTTCGACGCCGACCAGATCGAGGCGCTGGCGAGCGAGCGCGAGGCGCTGTGGGGCCGGGTCGCGGCGGCGGACTTCCTGACCGTCAACGAGAAGCGCGCCGCGGTCGGCTATGGGCCGGTCGAGGACGGCGAGGGGATGGGCCGATAGCGCGAGCCTTGCCGGTCGGCGACGATGCCGAATGCCTGAACCGACGGAATGGAATCAGAGGGCAGCCCGTGGACGATGTGACTCAGGTTTTCGCCCAGCGCGGCGACCTCGCGCACCTGGCGCTGTTTCTCTGGGCGAGCGGGGCGAGCGGGCTGCTGGTCTGGACGCTGCGCGAACTGGCGGCCTCGAACCGCCGCTTCAACGACTTCGTCAACGAGATCTCGCGGTTGAATCGGTTCTTCAACGAGCGCGACTAAGCGACTCGTCCTGCTTGCATTCTGCGCGCGGGGCGCGCCGGCGGGCCTGGCGCGAACCACCAAGGAGACGACCCATGCGACGCATGCTGTCCCTGATCGGGGCGGGCGGCGGCCGGGACCACCGCGCCGTCTTCCACACCTTCGCCGAGGGCCTGGCGCGGGTCATCCGGCCGACCCGCACGACCGCGCGGGTGCGGGCGGTCGAGGGGTAGGGCTGTCTGCTCTTCCTCCCCCAGGAATGGGGTGCCTGGCTCCTGCCTGATCCGGGGCCGGGGTGACGTCGCCAGGCGACGACGGCGGCGAGTCTCTCGCAGAATTGGCGCAGGCGCTCCCACCGCTATCCCTCCCCGAACCGGGGAGGGTGGCTGCGCGCGGCGAAGCCGTGCGCAGACGGGTGGGGTTCGTCCCAAACCGGCATTGCTCTTGCCGCGACGCGGAACCCCACCCACCACCGCTTCGCGGCGGTCCCCCCTCCCCGGTTCGGGGAGGGATCGCCATGGCAGCGTCGCGATCAATCCTGACGCGGTCGCGCCTTTGCCGCGAGGCCGCAAGCCGGCAGCACCGACTTTCGTATCCAGGAGAAAGCCCCGTGACCGCAACCGAACGGAAATTCGCGCCGGCCGACCTCGCCGTCGAGGCCGACGGTACCTTTTCCGGCTATGCCAGCCTGTTCGGCAAGGCCGACCTCGGGCGCGACGTCGTGCTGCCCGGCGCCTTCCGCGCTTCGCTGGCGCGGCGCGGGCCGGCCGGCGTCAGGATGCTGTTCCAGCACGATCCCAACACGCCGATAGGCGTCTGGAAGACGATCGCCGAGGACGGCCGCGGCCTGCATGTCGCAGGGCAGCTCGCCGCCGGGGTGGCGAAGGCGCGGGAGGTGCTCGCCCTGATGCGGGCCGGGGCGCTGGACGGGTTGTCGATCGGCTACCGGACGGTGCGCGGCCGCACCGACGCCAAGACCGGCATCCGCAGCCTGATCGAGGTCGACCTGTGGGAGATCTCGGTGGTGACCTTCCCGATGCTGCCCGAGGCGCGGGTCGAGGCGGTGAAGAGCGACGACCGCGCCGCGCTGCTCGACGCGATACGCCGGGCAACGGTGGCGATGCGGGCGGGGTAGGGGCGGCATGACAGAGGCGAGGACCGCCGAACGGATCGCGCTGATCGCCGCGATCCGCGCGGCGACGGCCGCGATGCTGCCCGACACAGCGGCGACACGGTTCCACAAGGCGATGGACCGGCTCGGCCGCCTGCTGGCCGAGCGCGACCTCGAGCGGCGGTACAATCCGGACTGGGCGTCGCAACCGCGTGTCCCGAGCGGCAATCCCGGCGGTGGTCGATGGACGGATGGTGGTCCGTCGATCATCGGAGAGGAACTTAACCCGTCAGCGTTCGAGGAGCAGGTTTCGGACGAACCGATTGGCGAAGAGCCTCCAGGCGTTCCGACCGTGCGGCCGGAGAAGGCACGTCGACGCAACAGATACGTGAAAGAGATCGCCCGGTGGCTCCTGCGGGGCACGCGGGTCGGTGTTCGTCTTTCGCCAATCGGTCGGGCCTTGGACATATACGAGGCGGGGCTCTGGATTCACGACCATTGGTCCTTCATCGAGGCATACCAAGACGAGCCAAAGTCTCTGGGAGAACTACGTGCGGCTGCCTCTCAGCGGAGAAAGGGATACGATATCCATCATATTGTCGAACGAGCGTCGGCCCTTGAGGATGATTTCCCTTTGTCGCGAGTCGATGGCGCGGAGAACCTAGTGAGTATTCCGACTTTGAAGCATTGGGAACTCAATCGTTGGTAAGAAATGAAAAACCCAAACTTCGGCTGGCTGACGCCAAGGCAATATGCCCGGGGGAAGGATTGGCCCACGCGCCTTAGACTAGGACTGGATGGGCTGAGAGACATAGGAGTCCTTGAGCGATGAGTGGGGCTAGTCTCGACAGGAGATCGATCGAGGAACTCGTCGACCGCTACGCCGCGACGGGTGTGGCGCAAGACGAGGCCGAACTCAATGACGACATCGGCAAATACAACCGCCTCGTCGACGACATCATCGCCGTGGAAGCGGAGCTGAAATCGCGAGCTGGCGATCAGCGCACGGCACTAATGAAGCTGTACGACCACCCCAACATGCAGGTCCGCCTAAATGCTGCGCACGCCACGCTTGCGGTCGCACCCGAGGCGGCCCGGGCGCTGCTGATGACCATCCGGGAGTCGCGGTGGATGCCTCAGGCCATGCAGGCCGGGATGTCCCTGCGGAACCTGGAGAACGGCGTCTATCGGCCGGATTGAGTGATCGAGGGTTTTCGAATTGGGTGGGGCGCTCGACGGGTTGTCGATCGGCTACCGGACGGTGCGCGGCCGCACCGACGCCAAGACCGGCATCCGCAGCCTGATCGAGGTCGACCTGTGGGAGATCTCGGTGGTGACCTTCCCGATGCTGCCCGAGGCGCGGATAGAGGCGGTGAAGAGCGGCGACCGCGCCGCGCTGCTCTCCGCGATCCGGCCGGAGACGGCGGGGATGCGGGTGGGCTAGGGGCGGCGGCATGACAGAGCGAGGACGCCGAACGGTCCGCGCTTATCGCCGCGATCCGCACGGTGACATGCGCGCATCCCGACCCTGAAGCACTGGGAGCTTAACAGCTGGTATGAAAGGCGGAATGGAGACTATGACTGGCTGACGCCTCTGCTGGCGCGCCCGAAGATCGGATTGTCACTTGGCAGGATGCTCGCGAGGCTGCTGCTCGCGCTCTTGCCGCAGCTCTTCCGTCACTTTGTCCGCCAGTCGCCACAGAACGCGGGCGAGACTTTCTGCAAGATCTATATACGGGGCGATTATTTCGGGACTAAGAGGCGTGGCTTTGCCGTCAAAACGGTGCTTCCCTCGGAAGGTGACCACCTCAAAATTTCCATCTTTGTTGGTGCCTATCACGCCATGCGCGAGGTCGTTGCGGAATGCCACAAGCCGGCCCGCTTCATTGGTGAGTTTCAAGGTGTCGGCGTATGCTTCCTTCGTCCAGTGCTTCTTGGCGAACGCATCAAGTAGTTCGAGTTTCGATCTCGCCTGCATGCCGCTGAGGACCACTTGCGCCTGAAAGCCGGATAGTGCCAGAGCGGCGGCGACGGCAGTATTGAGTGCCAGGTCGAAGCCTGAGAAGTTCAGAAACAGCGCGCCGACTTGATGGGCCATCGCAATCTTGATTTTTGGATCTGGTTCCTTGGGCATGACAAAGAAGCCTCAAAAAGATGACCTAGCCGAAGGGCGACGCATTGCCGAGCGCATGCATCAAGATGCCGCCCGACCCGCACCCCGGTAAGAACTCGTTAACCAAAGGCAAGGTACCGAAGAAAGGCGACGACCGGGTTGAGGCCGGCCGCCGCCCCAAGAAGAAGTAGTTACCTACTTCCTCTTAATGGTCTCGACGACATGTGTGTTGGGTTTCCCCGTTGCCGTCTTGACCGTGGTGAAGCGACCGGTGACGGCGCTTCTCCCGATTTTGCTGGTGGCCATTGGATTACTCCTTTGTCACCCGAGCGGATGGACCGCTCGCCCTGAGACGCCCCGTGCGCCTCCAGCCGTCAAGGGCGCGGGCGAACGCGAATCAGATCGCAGGTTGAGTATACCAAGTCAGGGCTTCTGGCGGTTGCGCCAGCGCATGAAGTGACGGGCCTTCTGGCGAAGTGTCTTAGGCTCCACCAATCCGCCGACAATTAGGAATAAATTCCTTGACAGCGTGACGCTGGTCTGGCAATCTTTGGCTATGGTCAGAGAGGTGCGGGTGCGGGGCCTACGCCTGACGATCGAACCCAAGTGATTCTGGAAATGCGGTCGGGTTTTGCCCGGCCGTTTTTTTGGCGGAGCGTGGGAGCGCGCCCTCCGTCGCCGCTTCGCGGCGCCACCCCCGATCAGGTCGAGGGCAGGCTCTCCCCCGCTTCGCAGGGGAGGAGCCAGGAGGCGCCGTCGCGCATGCCAGGCCGGCGCACGGTCGCACCGCGGACCCGGCACCGCGAATACGAAAACATGACACCACGAGAAAGGAACCACCGCATGACGCATGCTCCCCAGCCTGCGCCGGAGGCCAAGGCGGCCGATGGCGAGATGACCAGTGCCTTCGAGACCTTCAACCGGACCTTCGCGGCGTTTCGCGCCGAGAATGACGACCGGCTCGAGCAGATCGAGCGCAAGCTTTCCGCCGACGTGGTGACGGTCGACAAGGTCGATCGCATCAACCGGGCGCTCGATGAGCAGAAGCGGGCTATGGACCAACTCGTCCTCAAGGGGCGGCGGCCGGCGCTGGAGACCGGCGGATCGCGGGTGGTGACCTCGCCGGAGCACAAGGCGGCCTTCGAGGCCTATGTGCGCGGCGGCAACGAGGAGGCGCTGCGCGGTTTCGAGCAGAAGGCGCTGGCGGTGGGTTCCGACGGCGGCTACGTCGTGCCGGAGGAGACCGAGCGCGAGATCGGCCGGCGGCTGGCGAGCGTCTCGCCGATCCGGGCGATCTCCGGCATCCGCCAGGTGTCGTCCAACGTCTACAAGAAGCCCTTCGCCATCACCGGTGCGGCGACCGGCTGGGTCGGCGAGACCGCGGCGCGCACCGAGACGGCGGCGCCGACGCTGGCCGAACTCTCGTTCCCGGCGATGGAACTCTACGCCATGCCCGCGGCGACGGCGACGCTGCTCGACGACAGCGCCGTCGACATCGACGCCTGGATCGCCGACGAGGTCGAGACCGTCTTCGCCACGCAGGAAGGCACGGCCTTCGTCACCGGCGACGGCACCAACAAGCCGAAAGGGTTTCTCAGCTACACCACGGTGGCGGAAGCCTCCTGGGCCTGGGACAAGATCGGCTACCTGGTCACCGGCGTCTCCGGCGCCTTCGCCGCCTCCGACCCGTCGGACGAGCTGATCGACCTGGTCTATGCGCTGAAATCCGGCTACCGGCAGAACGCCCACTGGGTGATGAACCGCTCGACGCAAGGGGCGGTGCGCAAGCTCAAGGACGCCGACGGCAACTACATCTGGCAGCCCTCGGCGGTGGCCGGCGGCACGCCGACGCTGATGAACTTCCCCGTCGCCGAGTCGGAGGACATGCCGGACATCGGCGCCGACACGTTCGCCATCGCCTTCGGCGATTTCCGCCGCGGCTACCTGGTCGTCGACCGGGTCGGCGTGCGGGTGCTGCGCGATCCCTATTCCGCCAAGCCCTACGTCCTCTTCTACACGACCAAGCGGGTCGGCGGCGGCGTCCAGGATTTCGACGCCATCAAGCTCCTGAAATTCGGCACGTCCTGAGCCCCCGCGTCCCTCCCCAGGACACGTGCCGAACAGGGCGGTCCCGCTCGTGACGAGCGGGCGGGGCCGCCTGACTCTTTGCCCGGTGGATGCGCGGTGCGTCCGTCGAGGCTCCGCTGCGCGGAGCACCTCCGGATGGCGGGGGAGGTGCCTAGGACAGCGGTTGTCATGCTGAGGCGCGCGCTGGAGGCGCGCCTTGAAAACGCGCGGGACCGTGGCCACCGGCAGATCGCCGGCGGGGACGAGTCTCGCCGAAGACGCTCCCCACACACCGTCATCCTCCGGCTTGACCGGAGGATCGGTCTTTACCCGGCGCTCCGCTCGATCTGCAGGCGCCGTGCCGGCGAACAGCGATCCTCCGGTCAAGCCGGAGGATGACGGTTGAGTGGGTGATGGTGTCGCGTGCGCTGGATGGCGGCGCACAGGCTGGATCGCGGCAGCGGACCCTCCGGGCGGAACGCGCCCATCAATCGCAAAACGGGAAGGACCTCACCATGACCGCAGCCCTGATCACCGGGCCGGCGCTGGAGCCGGTATCGCTGGCCGACGTCAAGGCGCATCTGCGCATCGACGGCGGCGACGAGGATGCGCTGCTGACCGCGGCGATCGTCTCGGCCCGTGTTCATGTCGAAAGCGCGACGCGGCGGGTGCTGATCGAGCAGGGCTGGCGGATCTATTACGACGCCTGGCCGAGGCGGCGGATCGTCCGGCTGCCGGTGGCGCCGCTGATGTCGCTCGATGCGGTGACGATCTATGACGCGGCGGGCGACCCGCAGGTGGTCGATGCCGAGGATTACGAGGCCGATGTCGCCGCGTCGCCGGCGCGGCTGGTGCTGGCGGCCAATGCGCCGACGCCGGTCGGACGCGCGGTCAACGGCATCGAGATCGACGTCACCGCCGGCTATGGCGCGACCTCGGTCGACGTGCCGGCGGCGCTCCGCCAGGCGGTGCTGATGCTGGTGGCGCATTGGTATGAGCATCGCGGCGCGGTCGGCCACGACCTCGCCGTGCTGGTCGCGCCGCTCGGCTTCGAGGCGCTGATCGCGCCTTACCGGCTGCTGTCGCTGTGAGCGCCCGGGACTTCGGCCCGGGGCGGCTGTGCCACCGCGTCGTCATCGAGTCGGCGGCCGGCGCGCCCGACGGGGCGGGCGGCGAGGCGGTGACCTGGGACACCTATGCCACGGTCTGGGCGCGGATCGCGCCGGTCTCGAGCGGCGAAAGGATCGTCGCGGGGCACCTTTCCGGCGTCGTCACCCACACCGTCACCATGCGCTACCGCGACGACATCGCCGGCGGCATGCGCATCCTCTATCGCGGCCGCATCCTGCGGCTGCTGGCGGTCGGCGACCCGGACGAGACGCGGCGCTTCATCGTCGCCAAGGCCGAGGAGCAGGGACCATGACCACGCTTGACCTGACCACCGCCGGCCTGATCCAGGCGCTGCGCCCGGCGACGGCTGCCGGCAAGCGGATGCGGCCGCCGGAGAAGATCCATCGCGCCGCGGTGCCTCTGCGCGAGACGGCGGCGGACAAGGTCGACATGCGGAGGGACCGATGACCCATCCGGCGCTCGCGCTCCAGAAAGCGGTGTTCGCCGCGCTGGTTGCCGACGGCGACGTCGGCGCGGTGCTCGGCGACCGGATCCACGATGCGCCGCCGCGCAACGCGACATTCCCCTATGCGAGCTTCGGCGAGGCGCGGGCGAGCGACTGGAGCACCGGCACCGAGGCCGGGACCGAGCATCGCCTGACGCTGCAGGTCTGGTCGCGGGAGCGCGGCAAGGCCGAGTGCTGGCGGGCTCTCGAGGCGATCCGCGCCGCGCTCGACGACGCGGCGCTGACGCTCGACGGCCACGCGCTCGTCAACCTGCGCTTCGAGGCGGCCGAAACCCGGCGCGAGCGCGA
This sequence comes from Bauldia litoralis, assembly GCF_900104485.1. GTDB lineage: Bacteria > Pseudomonadota > Alphaproteobacteria > Rhizobiales > Kaistiaceae > Bauldia > Bauldia litoralis. The sequence goes on from NZ_FMXQ01000004.1 coordinate 364,566, forward strand.
CGGCATCACCTGGCGCGGCGTCGCGCGATTTCGCGCGGTGACGGAGCCGGCGTGAGGGGGGCGCCAAGCAAAGCCTCGCATCCATCGGTTGGGAAAGGACACTGCCATGACAGCCCAGAAGGGGAAGGATCTGCTTCTCAAGATCGACACGACCGGCTCGGGGAGCTTTGCGACCGTCGCAGGCCTGCGGTCGCGGCAGATCGCCTTCAACGCCGAAAGCGTCGACGTGACCGACGCCGAGTCGGCCGGCCGCTGGCGCGAACTCTTGGAGGGGGCTGGCGTGAAGCGGGCGAGCCTCGGCGGCTCCGGCATCTTCAAGGACGCGGCGACCGACGCGACCGTTCGCCAGGTCTTCTTCGACGGGACGATCCGCGACTGGCAGGTCATCGTGCCGGATTTCGGCACGCTGGAGGGGCCGTTCCAGATCACGGCGCTCGAATATTCCGGCGCGCATGACGGCGAACTCGCCTACGAGCTGGCGCTGGAATCGGCCGGCGCCATCGCCTTCACGGCGGCCTGACCATGGTCAACCGCCAGCGCGGCGAAGTTGCCGCCACCCTCGACGGCCGGACCTGGACGCTCTGCCTGACGCTCGGTGCGCTGGCCGAGCTCGAGGCGGCGCTCGGCGCCTCCGACCTGATGGCCCTGGCGCGCCGCTTCGAGGCGGGGGAACTGGCGGCCGGCGACGCGATCAAGGTGATCGGCGCGGGGCTGCGCGGCGCGGGAAACGATGTCGACGATGGGGCGGTGGCGCGAATGCGGGCCGAGGACGGGGCCGCGGGGTTCGTGGCGATCGTCGCGGAGTTGCTGACGGCGACATTTGGCGGCGGGGAGGCGGGGTGACTGCGGGTGGGTGCCTGGTGCGTGCTTCGAGGCCCGGCTTTACCGGGGACCTCAGCATGGCGGGGTGGTGGGATGGCTTCGAGCGGGTGGAGGGGTGGGAGCGCGTCGAGGCTGCGCGGTAAGCGGGTGTCCTCTTCACCGCTCGTTCCCGCGCAAGCGGGAATCCAGACGTTCATACGGGCGGCGCTGTCCGGCAGAAGAAGACTGGGTCCCCGCTTTCGCGGGGATGAGCGGGTGGAGGGGGGGAGCCGCGAGGCTGTTTGGGGAGGAAAATTTGAAACCTGAGCGCGACACCTTTCCATGGTCGGCGATGATGGCGGTGGGGTTCGGGCGTCTGCGGCTTTCGAGCCGGGACTTCTGGGGGATGACGCCGCGCGAACTGGCGGCTGCCGTGGAAGGCGCTTTCGGCGTCGCTGATGCGCCGCCCGACCGGGCGATGCTCGAACGATTGATGGGACGATACCCGGATCGCACGCCGCCCTGATCGTCACGCCGATCGTCCGCGATTGGCGCGGCGCGCATCCACGGCGTGACGGCGCGGGCCGGTGGAGTGCGACTTGCGGATCCAGACAACGAGGCGAAACCGATGCCGACATCCATCGAAGACCTGGCCGATGAGGCTGAAAGCCGGACGCAGCCGACGCTCGACGCGCTGGTGGCGCTGAGCCGGCAGGCGTCGACCTTCTCGACGGCGATCACCGGCGCATTCAAGGCGGCGGTTGTCGGCGGCAGGCGGTTCGAGACCGTGCTCAATGCCCTGTCGCTGAAGCTGGCCGGCATTGCGCTCGACCGGGCGCTGCAGCCGATCTCCAATGTCATCGGCAATGCGATCGGCAGCGCGTTTACCGGCATCGGGGGCGGTCCGCTCAAGCCGTTTGCGCGCGGCGGGATCGTTGGCGCGCCGACCGTGTTCCCGATCCGCGGCAGCCTTGGGGTTGCAGGCGAGGCGGGCGCCGAGGCCGTGTTGCCGCTGGCACGCGGCAGCGACGGGCGGCTGGGCGTTGCCGGCGGCGGCGGGCAGCCGATGGTCGTCAATTTTCACGTCACGTCGCCGGACGCGGGCAGCTTCACGCGGTCCGAGGCGCAGGTGACGGCGATGCTCGCCCGCGCGGTCGGGCGCGGACGGAGAGGGCTGTGACATGCCGGCGCTGACCGCCTTTCACGACGTGCGCTTCCCGACCGAGATCGCCTTCGGCTCGGCCGGCGGGCCGGAGCGGCTGACCGAGGTGGTGACGCTCGGCTCCGGTCACGAGGAGCGCAGCAGTCGCTGGGCGGATCCGCGCCGGCGCTACAACGCCGGCTATGGCATCCGCTCGATCGACGATCTGCACGCGGTCGTCGCCTTCTTCGAGGAGCGCCGCGGCCGGCTCTACGGTTTCCGCTGGCGCGACCGGGTCGATTTCAGCTCGGCCGCGCCATCCGGTGCGGTGACGCCGACCGACCAGGTGATCGGCGTCGGCGACGGGGCGACGACGACGTTTCAGCTGGTGAAGACCTACGGTGCGCTGCATGCGCCGTATCGGCGGACCATCGCCAAGCCGGTTTCCGCCACGGTGCGGGTCGCTGTCGATTCGGCCGAGTTGGACGAGGGCGACGACTGGAGCTGCGACCTGACCACCGGGATCGTAACGTTCACGCCGGGGTCCGTGCCGGCCGTCGACGCGGCGGTCACCGCCGGCTTCGCCTTCGACGTGCCGGTGCGCTTCGACACCGACCGGCTCGACATCAACCTGAGCAGTTTCGCCGCCGGCGACATCCCGACCATTCCGCTGGTCGAGATCCGGCTTTAGGGAGGCGGCATCTCGTCCTCCCCTGCGAAGCGGGGGAGGAGCGCGGCGAGACTGCTCTTGCGAGATGCCGCGCGATCGTCGCGCGTTGAGGGTTTGAGATGAGACAGATCGACGAAGGGCTTGCCGCGCATATCGCCGGCGGGGTGACGACGCTCGCCCGCTGCTGGCGAGTGACGCGGAGCGACGGGGTGGTGCTCGGCTTCACCGATCACGACCGGACGCTGACCTTCGATGGCGTCGACCACGAGCCGGTTTCCGGCTTCGACGCCAGCGAGGATGTCGGCACGACCGGCTTTGCGGTCGGCGGCATGGAGGTCTCGGGCGCGTTGTCGTCCGAGCGGCTCGATGCAGCCGATCTCGCCGCCGGGCTCTACGACAATGCCGAGGTCAGGGTGACCCTGGTCAACTGGACGACGCCGGCCGAACGGCAGTTGCTGCGGGTCGGCCACCTGGGCGAGGTTTTGCGCGCCGACGGCGCCTTCACCGCCGAGGTGCGGGGGCTGGCGGCGCAACTCGACGAGACCCGGGGCCGGGCCTACCGGCCGACCTGCGACGCCGATCTCGGCGACGCGCGCTGCGGTGTCGGCCTGGGAAGCGGAACCTATACCGGCAGCGGCGCGGCAACGTCGGTCAATGATCGCAGGCGTTTCGCCGTCAGCGGGCTCGGCGGATACGCGGAGGGCTGGTTTGATCGCGGCCGGCTGGTCTGGACGAGCGGCGACAATGCCGGGCGGGCAGCCGAGGTGCGCAGCCAGCGGGCAGTCAGTGGCGCGGTTGCCATCGAGCTGTGGCAGCCGATGGCCCGCGACATCGCCATTGGCGACGGCTTCACGATCAGCGCCGGCTGCGACAAGCGCTTCGCCACCTGCCGCGCCAAGTTCGACAACACGATCAATTTCAGGGGCTTCCCGCATATGCCCGGCAACGACTTCACGCTCTCCTACGCCCGCCAGGGCGACGACAACGATGGCAAGGCAGTGGTCAAGTGAGCCGCGCCGCGATCGTCGCCGAAACGTTGACCTGGATCGGCACGCCGTATCGCCACCAGGCGTCGCTGAAGGGCGTTGGCTGCGATTGCCTCGGGCTGGTGCGCGGCGTGTGGCGGGCGTTCCACGGCGCGGAGCCGGAACCGATGGTCGCCTACACGCCCGACTGGGCGGAGGCGCGGGGCACCGAGACGCTGGCGGCCGCTGCCGGCCGGCACCTGACGCCGGTGGCGATCGACGCGGCGCGGGAAGGGGACGTCGTGCTCTTCCGCTGGCGCGCCAGCCTGCCGGCCAAGCACGCTGCGATCCTGATATCCGCTGATCGCATGGTCCACGCCCACCAGGGCGCTGCCGTGGCGACCGCGTCCTTCACGCCGTGGTGGCGGCGCCGGGCGGCGTTCGCTTTCGCGTTTCCGGGGGTGGATTCCTGACGCGCTCCGTACCGTCATCCCGGCGAAAGCCGGGATCCATCGATGATCGTGTCGTCCGTGCGTCGTGTCGGGGGCTGCGGCGGTGACGGATTCCGGCTTTCGCCGGAATGACGGGGTTGATCTGACCACCGCCTGAACCCCACCCACCACCGCTTCGCGGCGGTCCCCCCTCCCCGGTTCGGGGAGGGAAGGGCGCGAGGTCGGCTGTTGGATCCTCATCGTTGGTCGCGGCGCAAGCGGCATGACTCGCCTTGATCGCCGGGCGGCGGGGCCACCGCGCGAGGCGGTCACGAGCACCAGTTTCGAGCCGATTTTTCGAAGGCAGGTTTCCATGGCCACTCTTGTTCTTTCCGCGGCCGGGGCCGCTGTCGGCGGGTTGTTCGGGCCGGTGGGTGCGGCGCTGGGGCGCGCGGCAGGCGCCGCGGCCGGTTATGCGATCGACCAGTCGCTGTTCAGCGAGCGGCGGACGGTCGAGAGCGGCCGGCTGGGCGACCTCGACATCCAGACCTCGCGCGAGGGCGCGCCGATCCCGCGCGTCTACGGGCGCGTGCGGATCGCCGGCCAGGTGATCTGGGCGACGCGCTTCGAGGAGGAGGTGTCGAAGGAAACGCAGGGCGGCGGCAAGGGAGGGAGCTCGGGCGGCACCACCGTCAAGACCTACAGCTACTACGCCAACTTCGCTGTCGCTCTGTGCGAAGGCCGGATCGATCGCATCAACCGGGTCTGGGCCGACGGCCGGCCGTTCAACATGGTCGCTGCCGACTTCCGGATCCACAACGGCGGCGAGAACCAGGATCGCGACAGCCTGATCGAGGCGAAGCAGGGGGGCAGCGAGACGCCGGCCTATCGCGGCACCGCCTATATCGTCTTCGAGCGGCTGCCGCTGGAGGATTACGGCAACCGCATTCCGCTGCTCTCCTTCGAGGTGATCCGCGCCGTCGGGCAACTGGAGAAAGACGTGCGGGCGGTGACGATGATCCCCGGCGCGACGGAGTTCGGCTATTCGCCGACCTCGGTGAAGGAGATCAAGTCGCCGGGCCACAAGGTGCCGCTGACCCGCCACACAGATCGCCGCCATACCGACTGGGACACGTCTCTCAGCGAGCTGAAGTCGCTCTGCCCCAACCTCGAAAGGGTGGGGCTGGTGGTGGCGTGGTTCGGCAACGACCTGCGCGCCAACCACTGCACGATCAAGCCGGCGGTGACCAATCGCGACATCAAGACGACCGTCGACTGGAAGGCCGGCGGACTGACCCGGGCGACGGCGCGGCTGGTCAGCCAGTACCAGGGCAAGCCGGCCTATGGCGGAACGCCGAGCGACGCCTCGGTGATCGCCGCGATCCGCAACCTCGACAACAACGGCCTGAAGATCACCTTCATCCCCTTCGTGATGATGGACATCGCCGCAGGCAACGGGCTGACCGACCCCTATGGCGGCGCCGAACAGGGCGCCTATCCGTGGCGCGGCGTCATCACCGGGTCGCGGGCACCGGGCGTTGACGGCACGCCGGACCAGACGGCGACCGCCGCCGACCAGATCGACGCTTTCGTCGGCACCGCCAGTCCCGGCGACTTCGCCCTTGACGGCGACACGGTGGTCTATTCCGGCCCGGACGAGTGGTCTTTCCGCCGGCTGATCCTGCACAACGCCTGGCTCTGCAAGGCGGCCGGCGGCGTCGACGCTTTCCTGCTCGGCTCCGAATTGCGCGGCCTGACGACGCTGCGCTCGGGAACGTCGAGCTATCCCTTCGTCGAAGCGCTGGTCGATCTCGCCGCCGATGTCCGCGATGTTCTCGGGCCGTCGGTCAAGCTCTCCTACGGCGCCGACTGGACGGAGTATTTCGGCCACCAGCCGGCCGACGGTTCGGGCGACGTCCACTTCCATCTCGATCCGCTGTGGGCGAGCGACGACATCGATGCTGTCGCCATCGACAACTACATGCCGCTCGCCGACTGGCGCGACGGCAGCGACCATGCCGACGCGGCGATATGGGAGAACGGCCGGAGCGCCGATTATTTCCGCGCCAATGTCGCGGCCGGGGAGGGCTTCGACTGGTTCTATGCCAGCCCCGGCGACCGCGACGCGCAGACCCGGACAGCGATCACCGACGGCGCCTATGGCAAGCCCTGGGTGTTCCGCTACAAGGACCTGAAGAGCTGGTGGCGCAACCAGCACCGCAACCGGCCCGGCGGCGTCGAGGCGGGAAGCCCGACCGGCTGGGTGCCGGAGAGCAAGCCCTTCTGGTTCACCGAGCTCGGCTGCCCGGCGGTCGACAAGGGCGCCAACCAGCCGAACGTCTTTCTCGACCCGAAGTCGTCGGCGAGCGCCAGTCCCTGTTACTCGACCGGTGCGCGCGACGATCTCGTCCAGCGGCGCTTCCTCGAGGCGGCGCTGTCCTTCTTCGACCCGACCCACGCCGCCTATGCCGGCGACAGCAATCCGGTCTCGTCGGTCTATGGCGGCCGGATGGTCAAGGAGGGGATGACCCACCTGTGGACCTGGGACGCGCGGCCTTACCCGGCGTTTCCCTACCTGACCGACGTGTGGTCCGACGGCGAGAACTGGACGCTGGGACACTGGCTGACCGGACGGCTCGGCTCGGCGCCGGCGGCCGACCTGGTGGCGAAGATCCTCGACGACTACGGGATCGACGACGTCGCCGTCGGCGAACTCGACGGGATCGTCGATGGCTACCTGATCGACGGCCTGACCTCGGCGCGCGGGGCGCTCGAACCGCTGGCGTCGCTGCTGATGTTCGAGGCGCTGGAATCGACCGACGTCATCCGCTTCGTCCGGCGCGCCCGCAAGGCGGTGGCGGCGTTCGGCGAGAGCGACCTGGCGGAAGATTCCGGGCAGCCGCTGGTGACGGTGCGGCGGGCGCAGGAGACCGAACTGCCGGCCGAGATCAGCGTCGGCTTCGACGACCCGCTGGCCGACTTCCGGTCCACCGCCGCAAGCGCCCGTCGCCTTGTCACCGGCAGCGGCCGGAGCCAGTCGCGGGCGACCGGCGTGGCGATGAGCCATGGCGTCGCCACCGGACTTGCCGAAGCCGCGCTCCAGGACCTGTGGGCCGGGCGCGAGACCTACGGCCTGTCACTGACCGGCAAGACGCTGTCGCTCGAACCGGCCGATGTCTGCGACCTGACCGCCGATGGCGTCACCCGGACCCTGCTGGTCACCCGCATCGAGGACGGGCTGGTGCGGCGGATCGAGGCGCGCAGCATCGAACCGGCGCTGCTGTCGCCGCCGCCGGCCGGGCCGCGGGTGCTCCTGCCGCCGACAGCGATGGTCGCCTCCGCGCCGGAGATGATGTTTCTCGACCTGCCGCTGCTCGGCGACGACGGGCCGGGCTACGCGCCACGGGTGGCGGCATTCGCCACGCCCTGGACCGGGCCGCTCGCCATCGCCATCGGCACCGCCGGGGCCGGGTTCGTCCCGCGTCAGGCGATCGAGCGGCGGGCGGCGATGGGCGAACTCACCATGGCTCTGCCGGCCGGACCTGTCGGCCGCTGGGACCGGGCGAACACGATCGAGGTGACGCTCTACGGTGGCGCCCTGTCGGCGCTGCCCGAGGCGGCGGTGCTCAACGGCGGCAACGCGGCGGCGATCGGCACGTCGGAAACCGGCTTCGAGGTCGTGCAGTTCGAGACCGCGACGATGCTTGACGGGACGACGTGGCGGCTGGAGGGGCTGCTACGGGGGCAGGGGGGAACCGGCGATGTCGCGGCGGCGGGTCACGAGGTCGGCGCGCGCTTCGTGCTGCTCGACGGGGCCATCGAGACGCTGGATCTCGGCGAAGCCGAATCCGGGCTCGGCCTGACCGCGCGCTGCGGGGCGGCGGGAGCGGTCTATGACCCGGACGATTTCGTCGACATCACGCTGACGCCGGCCCGGCGGGGGCTGGCCTGCCTGCCGCCGGTTCATCTCGACGCGGAGCGCGATCCCGCGACCGGCGACGTCGCCATCGGCTGGATCCGGCAGACGCGGATCGGCGGCGACGCCTGGGAGCAGGTCGAGGTTCCGCTCGGCGAGACGAGTGAGGCCTACCGGGTCGAGATTCTCGACGCCGGCGTGCCGGTGCGGGCGATCGCGGTCGGTGCGCCGGAAGCCGCCTACAGCGCCGCCGAACAGGCGGCTGACTTCGGCGCGCCACCGGCGAGCCTCCACATTCGCGTCAGCCAGGTGAGCCCGACCGAGGGACCGGGCCGCGCCACCGAGGGTGTTTTCGATGTCTGATCCACTTGCCACCAATCTTCTCGGCCTGCCCTATCTGGCGGCAGCCCAGGCGCAGAAGCACGTCACCCATAACGAGGCGCTGCGCAGCCTCGACGCGCTGGTGCAACTGGCCGTCGCCGACGCGACGCTCACCGATCCCCCGGGATCGCCAGCCGAAGGGGACCGCTACATCGTGGCGACGGCGGCGACCGGGGCATGGGCCGGGCACGCAAGCGACATCGCCGCCTATGTTGACGGGGCCTGGGCGTTCTTCACGCCGCTGGCCGGCTGGCTCGCCTTCGATGCCGGCAGCAGTTCGGTGCTCGTCTTTGACGGCAGCGGCTGGGAGTCGGTCGGCGAGTTTCTCGGCGTCATCGAACAACTCGGCATCAACGCGGTCGCCGACGCCACCAACCGGCTCGCGGTCGGCTCCAACGCGGTGCTGTTCGCCGGCATCGAGGCGGCCGACGGCGGCACCGGCGACATCCGCTTCGTCGTCAACAAGGAGACGGATGGCGATACGGCGTCGCTGCTCTTCCAGAGCGGCTTTTCGGGCCGGGCGGAGGTCGGGCTGGCCGGCGATACCGACCTGGTCTTCAAGGTGTCGCCAAACGGCGCCGACTGGGTCGAGTCGATCCGCATTGACAAGGATACCGGCCTGCCGGCGATCCTCTACGATAACGCGGTCTCGGGCCTGACCGCCGATACGGTCCAGGACGCCATCGACGAAGTGGAGGCCGGCAAGCAGGCGGCGCTCGGCTTCGCGCCCCGCGAGGTGCTGGCCGCCAACCGGACCTATTACGTCCGCACCGATGGCAGCGACGGGAATAACGGGCTGACCGACAATTCGGGCGGCGCCTTCGCCTCGATTTCCAAGGCGGTCGCGGTCGTCTCCGCGCTCGACCTGTCAATCTACAGCGTGACCATCCAGGTTCGTGACGGCACCTATTCGGAAGGGGTGATCACGCTCGGGCAACTGATCGGCTCGGGGACGGTGACGATCCGCGGCAACACCGCGACGCCCGCGAATGTCACTCTCAACCCGACGAGCAGTTATGCCTTCCTGGTCCTTGCCAACGGCTGGACCGTCGACAGCGTCCGGTTCCACAAGGCGAGCGGGACGGCGATCAGCGCCTTCCGCGGCTATGCCTGCTACGCCACCGTCGCCAACTGCCATTTCGGCGCCGGCTTCACCTACGCGCATCTGCTGGTCGACGCGCTGTCCTATTTCCTGCTCTCCGGCGCGATCGTGGTCAGCGGATCGTGTCCACGCTTTGCGAATGTCAGCCTGAACGGACTCCTCAGCAAGGTCAGTTCGGCCACCGTCACCATGTCCGGGTCGCCGGCCTTTTCGGTCGCCTTCGTCGTGGCGACAACCGGCGGCATCGTCTCCCTTGGCGGGGCGGCCACGGTGACGGGGGCGGCGACCGGCAAGCGCTACGACGCGTCGCTCAACGCCGTCATCACCTATTCGAGCGGCGTCGCCAGCCTGCCGGGCGATGTCGCCGGCAGCACCACGACGGGCGGCCAGGCCGCCTGATCCTCCGGGCAGATCCACCGATCCATGAAGGAAGACCTCGCCATGCGTGTGAGCGACAAGGGGCTGGCGTTCATCGCCGACCATGAAGGCGTCGTGACCCGGGCCTACCGCGACGTGGCCGGCGTCTGGACCATCGGCGTCGGTCATACGGCGGCGGCCGGGGCGCCGAAGCCACGGGCCGGAATGACGATCACCCGGGCCGAAGCCTTCGCCATCCTAGCGCGCGACCTGCCGCGCTACGAGCGTCGGGTCGCCGCAGCACTCGCCGCCATCGGCCAGCGGGCATTCGACGGCGCTGTCTCCTTCGACTTCAACACCGGCGCGGTGCATCGCGCCTCCTGGGTCAAGGCCTATCGCGCCGGCAACCTGACGGCGGCCCGGCTCGGCCTGATGAAATGGGTCAAGGCCGGCGGCCGGACGGTGCGCGGGCTGGTCCGGCGGCGGGAGGCCGAGGCGCGGCTGATCTTCGACGGAGACTACGGGCATGCCACGGTCACGGCGGAGCCGCGCGCCGACGTCACGACCTACCAGGCGCAACTGGCGACACTCGGTTTCCCGGTCGGCACGCTCGACGGCATTGCCGGTCCGGCGACCAGGGCCGCCGTGCTGGCCTACCAGCGCACACATGACGACCTGGTCGACGATGGCATCGCCGGCCCGGCGACACGCGCCAGCCTTGCCCGCGACATTGCCGCCCGCAAGCGCGTCGCCGAAATCGGCGCGGGATCACTCGCGGTGGGGGGAACGGCCGGGATCGCGGCGGGCAGCGATCCGCTGCTGGTCGGCGTAGCGGTCGGGCTCGTCGTTCTTCTTCTCGCCAGCGGTTTCTTCGCCTGGCGCTACCGCGGCGAGCTGCGCCGTTTTCTTCGCACCATCAGAGGAGTGTGACATGCTGGTCCGGATCGTCAGGGCCTTGCGCCCGTTGAAAGGCTGGAAGACGATGGGTGTGTCGGCGGCGATCGCCGTCGCCGGCGTCTTGCAATCGGCCGACTGGGCGACCATCGTACCGGAAGCCGATATCGGGCCGACCTTGCTGGCGATCGGCGTCGTGGTTGCCGTGCTGCGGGTGTTGACGGATACGCCGCTCGGCCGCAAGTGACTGGCGGCTGCGGTCTCCGGTCTGGCGCTTCGGTGTTCAGCGGGTATTCATGTTGGAGCTGGTATCCGGGGATCCATGATCAGGAAATCGCTGCCCGCCCTCTTGCTTGGAATGACCCTGCTTCTCGCCGGCGCCACCGCGCCGGTCGACGAGGCGGAGGCTGCCAACTGCCTGTCGGACCGCGACGCGCGCTCGGCCGTGCAGTCGGGGCAGGCGGTTTCGCTGTCGAAGATGATCAAGCGCATCCAGTCGACGACGGGCGGCGAGATCGTGCCGCCGCCGAAGCTCTGCAAGCAGGGCGGTCAGCTCGTCTATATCGTCAACGTGCTGTCGCCCGACGGCAAGGTGACGAAGGTTACGGTCGACGCCGCAAGCGGTAGTATCCTCGGCTACTAGCCAGATTCGAAGGAAACGGCGATGCGGGTCCTGATCGTTGAGGATGATGCCGATCTCAACCGGCAGCTTGCGACGGCGCTGAAGGAGGCCGGCTACGCGGTCGACACCGCCGCCGATGGCGAGGAAGGCCACTTCCTCGGCGATACCGAGCCCTATGACGCCGTCGTCCTCGACATCGGCCTGCCGCAGCTCGACGGGATCAGCGTGCTTGAGCAGTGGCGGCGTTCGGGCCGGACCATGCCGGTGCTGCTGCTCACTGCCCGCGACCGCTGGAGCGACAAGGTCCAGGGCATCGACGCCGGCGCCGACGACTATGTCGCCAAGCCGTTCCATATCGAGGAAGTGCTGGCCCGGGTCCGCGCGCTGGTGCGTCGGGCGGCCGGCCACGCCTCGAACGAGATCGAATGCGGCCCGGTGCGCCTCGACGCCAAGTCGGGGCGGGTGACGGTCGATGGCAACCCGGTCAAGCTGACCTCGCACGAATACAAGGTGCTGGAATACCTGATGCTTCATCGCGAGCGCGTGGTATCGCGCACCGAGTTGATCGAGCATCTCTATGATCAGGATTTCGACCGCGATTCCAACACCATCGAGGTCTTCGTCGGCCGGCTGCGCAAGAAGGTGGCGACCGACCTGATCGAGACGGTGCGCGGTCTCGGCTACCGGATCGTCGCGCCGGGCGATGCGCCGTAACTCCCTTTCCTTCCGCCTCATCGCCGCGGCCACGCTGTGGAGTGTCGTGGCGCTCGTCGTCGCCGGGCTGATCCTCACCTCGCTCTACAAGCAGACGGTCGAGCAGGCCTTCGACGAGCGGCTGAGCGTCTACCTGCGAACGCTGGTCGGTAACCTCGCCTCCCAGGAAACCGACGAACTCGCCGATCCGGGCAACCTCGGCGAGCCGCGGTTCGAACTGACCTATTCGGGCTGGTACTGGCAGGTGCGCGGGGCCGACGGCGGCCCGGTCGTGCTGGCGTCCAAGTCGCTCTTTACCGACATTCTCGATCTCAAGAAGGCGCGCGACCGGCGCGACGTCAACGGCATGACCGCCGGGGCGCTGGTCGGGCCGGACAACCAGGCGCTGCGCGTCCTCAGCCTCACCGTCGCGCTCGGCGACGACCGACGCTACGACGTGCTGGTCGCCGGCGACGCCGGCGAGACCGCCGAACAGATCCAGTCCTTCCGCTGGAGCGTCTTCCTGACGCTGTCGGTCTTCGGACTCGGCCTGATCCTGGCGACGACGGCGCAGACCCGCTGGGGCCTGCGGCCGCTCGACAAGGTGCGCAGCGCGCTCGCGGCGCTGCGCAGCGGCAAGGAGGCGCGGTTCGAAGGGCCATTTCCTGCTGAAATCGAACCCTTGGCCAAGGAACTGAACGCGCTGCTCGAATCGAACCAGCAGATCATCGAGCGCGCCCGCACCCAGGTCGGCAACCTTGCCCATGCCCTTAAGACGCCGCTCAGCGTCATCACCAACGAGGCACGGGCAGGGTCTGGGCCGCTGGCCGAGAAGGTCGCCGAGCAGGCCGAAATCATGCGCATGCAGGTCAACCACTATCTCGACCGGGCGCAGATCGCCGCGCGGTCCAAGGTGATCGGCGTCGTCACCGACGTCTTGCCCGCCGTCAACAGCCTCGCCCGGGCGATGCGCCGCATCCACGAGGATCGCGGCCTGGAGATCACCGTCTCGGTGCCCGAGGCGGCACGGTTTCTCGGCGAGAAGCAGGATCTCGAGGAGATCGCCGGAAACCTGGTCGACAATGCCTGTAAATGGGCGAAATCCCAGGTCGTCATCACGGCTGAGTACCAACCGCCGAAGGACGCGGAACGGGGCGAGCTCAAGCTTCTGATCGACGACGACGGTCCCGGCCTGACGGCCGAGCAGCGCGAGCAGGCGACCCGACGCGGCCGCCGGCTCGACGAGACCAAGCCGGGTTCGGGCCTCGGCCTGTCGATCGTCACCGAACTCGTCCAGCTTTATGATGGCCGCCTTGAACTTGACCGTGCGCCACAGGGTGGGTTGCGGGTCGTCGTCATTCTGCCGGCCGCATGACCCGAAAATCTCATTTCCGCCATCGTGACATGGAATGTCGGACGTCCTAAAGATGGACGCAGTTGAGTATCCGGAGGCGACGCGCATGGCGCGAGTGACGGGGTTTGCATTGGCAGTATTGGGCGCGCTGGCGCTCGCGGGCTGCAGCCAGACGACTGGTACGTCGGTGGCGCTGGCGGTGACGGGCGATCCCGCCATTGGCGGCAATCCCGTCGAAGACGCCGCAAGCGCGGCGATCCTCCCGACCCTCGACAAGGCGGCCCAACGCAGGGCCCGCGAGGCGGAAACCCGGGCGCTCGAGCATGGCCGCACCGGAACCCCGGTTCTTTGGCGAAGCGGGCGGACCCGTGGCGAGGTCGTCCCCGGCCCGCAATATCAGGTCAACGCCTATACCTGCCGCGACCTGACCCAGACCATCTACGCCGACGGACCGCCGCGCAGCACCCGCACGACCTCTTGCCGCCAGCCGAACGGATCGTGGCAGCCGGTCACCTGAACCTGTCGCGCCGATCCGCCGGGCCCCGGAGCCGGGGCTGCGGGAGCGGGGGGCGTGACGCGGCGTCGCGGCCTGCGAACGCAATTGTGAACCCCGTCCCCCTGGAAATGCACTAGACGAGCAGGATGATTTTCTGGGTGATCATGGCGGTGCTGGCGGCTTCGGTGTCGTTGTCGGTGCTGATGCCGCTTTATCGCACCCGCCAGGTCGAGCGTCGGCTGGCGGAACAGGAGATGTCGGTCTATCGCGACCAGCTTGGCGAGATCGACCGGGACGTCGACCGCGGGCTGATCGCCGGTTCCGAGGCCGAGGCGGCGCGCAACGAGATCGCCCGCCGCCTGATCAAGGCCGATCAGGCGAAATCCACCGATGCCGTTGGCTTGCGCAGCGAGCGGCCGCGCCAGGTCGCCGCAGTGCTGGCTGTGGTCGGCCTGCCGGTTGCCGCGGTGGGGCTCTACCTGCTTGTCGGATCGCCCGGTCTTCCCGATGCGCCGCTTGCCGCAAGGCTCGCCGCCCAGCCGGAGCAGCAGGACACCGCCGCGCTGATCGCTCGCGTCGAGAATCACCTGGCCGCCAACCCGGACGACGCCGAAGGCTGGCGGATCATCGCCCCGGTCTATGTCCGGATGGGCCGCCACGACGAGGCGGCAACAGCCTATCGCCATCTGGTTCGCCTGCTTGGCAGCAATGCCGAGCGCGAGACCGCCCTCGGCGAGGCGCTGGTCCGCGCCAGCGGCGGCAGCTTGACAGCCGAGGCGAAGGAAGCCTTCGATCGCGCCGCCGCCCTCGACCCGCAGATGGTCGGCCCGCGCTTCTATCTGGCGCTCGGTCTCGGTCAGTCCGGCGATACCGAGGGCGCGGTGACAGCGCTGCAATCCCTGATCGACGATTCGCCGCCGAACGCGCCATGGCTCGTCTCCGTCCGCGAGGTGATGGCGCGGCTGGAATCGGTTGACGCGCCGCCGCAGCCCGGCCCGACCGCCGACGACATCGAGGCGGCCGGCGAGATGGCGGCGGACGACCGTGCCGCGATGATCGAGGGCATGGTGGCGCAACTTGCCAGCCGGCTGGAATCCGAGCCCGACGACGCCGAGGGTTGGGCACGGCTGGTCCGCTCCTATATGGTTCTTGGCCGGCCCGACGACGCCCGCGCCGCGCTCGACCAGGCGCGGTCGGCGCTGGATGGCGACGAGGACAAGCTGGCGATGGTCGAAGCCGAGGCGCAAGCCTCCGGATTGAGCGAGTGAGCGGCCGATGACGGAGCAGGCATGACCCGGAAACAGCGACGACTTTCGCTGATCGGCGTCGCCGGGGTGGTGCTGATCTGCGCCGCCGGACTGGTGCTCTACGCCATGTCCGATCGCATCGTCTTCTTCAGTTCGCCGAGCGATATCGCGGCGAGCACGACCGCGCCGGGGACGCGCCTGCGTCTCGGCGGGCTGGTCGCCGTCGGCAGCGTCGAGAAGACCACCGATGGCGGCGTCACCTTCGCGGTGACCGACGGCGCGGCGACGGTGCCGGTCGCCTATCGTGGCATCCTCCCCGACCTGTTCAGCGAGGGCGAGGGCGTGGTTGCCGAGGGGCTGGTTGGCAGCGACGGGGTTTTCGCCGCAGACTCCGTGCTGGCCAAGCACGACGAGCAATACATGCCGCGGGAAGTCGTCGACGCGCTGAAGGCGCAAGGCATGTGGCAGGAGGACGGTGCGCCGCCTCACGCGGTGGAGCAATAGGGTAGGGAGCATGATCGCCGAACTCGGCCATTTCGCACTGATCCTGGCGCTCGTCCTCGCGGTGGTGCAGTCCGTGCTGCCCTTCTGGGGAGCGATGACCGACGATCGCCGCCTGATCGCGGTCGCCGGGCCGGCGGCGGTGACCCAGTTCCTGCTGGTCGGCCTGTCATTCGCGGCCCTGGTTCATGCCTATATCGTGTCGGATTTCTCGGTCCTCAACGTGGTCGAGAACTCCCACTCGCAGAAGCCGCTCCTCTACAAGATCACCGGCACCTGGGGGAACCACGAGGGCTCGATGCTGCTCTGGGTGCTGATCCTGGCGCTGTTTGGCGCGATGGTCGCAGCCTTCGGCCGCAATCTCCCCGACCGGCTCAAGGCGCTTGTGCTGGCGGTCCAGGCGTGGATCGCTTCCGCCTTCCTGCTCTTCGTGCTGTTGACCTCCAATCCGTTCATCCGGCTGAATCCGGCGCCGATCGAGGGTAACGACCTCAACCCGGTGCTCCAGGATATCGGGCTCGCCGTCCATCCGCCGCTGCTCTATCTCGGCTATGTCGGTTGCTCGATCGCCTTCGCCTTCGCCATCGCCGCGCTGATCGACGGGCGCATCGACGCTGCCTGGGCGCGGTGGGTGCGGCCGTGGACGCTGGCGGCGTGGATGTTCCTGACGCTGGGCATCGCGATGGGCTCCTACTGGGCCTATTACGAACTCGGCTGGGGCGGCTTCTGGTTCTGGGACCCGGTCGAGAATGCCTCGCTGATGCCGTGGCTTGCCGCCACCGCGCTGCTCCATTCGGCGATCGTCATGGAGAAGCGCGAGGCGCTGAAGATCTGGACGGTGCTGCTCGCTATCCTTGCCTTCAGCCTCAGCCTGCTCGGCACTTTCCTCGTCCGCTCCGGCGTGCTGACCTCTGTCCACACCTTCGCCTCGGACCCGACCCGCGGCGTCTTCATCCTCGCGATCCTCTGCGTCTTCATCGGCGGCGGGTTGTCGCTCTTCGCCTTCCGGGCGACGCGACTGGCGCCCGGCGGCGTCTTTGCGCCGATCAGCCGGGAAGGGGCGCTGATCCTCAACAACCTGTTCCTCACCGTGCTGGCCGCCGTGGTGCTGACCGGGACGCTCTATCCGCTGGTGCTGGAAGCGCTGACCGGCGCGCGGATTTCGGTCGGGGCGCCGTTCTTCAACCTGATCTTCATTCCCCTCGCCGTGCCGCTCCTCATCATCGTGCCTTTCGGACCAATGCTGGCCTGGAAGCGCGGCGACCTGCGGGCGGCCTCGGAGCGGCTGTTCGCGGCCTTCGGAGCGGCGATCCTCGCCGCCGCCGTATCCGCCTGGCTCGCCGGCATGGACGACGTGCTGGCGCTGTTCGGGGTGGCGCTGGCCTTCTGGCTGATCGTCGGAGCGCTCTCCGAGCTGGCCTTTCGCGTCAAGCTCGGCCGCGCCCCCGTGGCCGAAAGCTTCCGCCGGCTGGCCGGCATGCCACGGTCGGCCTTCGGCACGACGCTCGCCCATGCCGGCGTCGGCGTGACGGTGCTCGGCCTTGTCGCCGCGACCACCTGGGCCAGCGAGGACATCCTCACCATGAAGGCGGGCGACACCGTGGAGGTCGCCTCGCGGACGCTCAAGCTCGACGGCTTCCAGCAGCGCGCCGGCCCCAACTACGCCGAGACGGTCGCCCGCTTCACCGTCTATGACGGCGGCGCCGCGGTGGCGGTGATGGAGCCGTCGAAGCGGAATTTCGCCGCGCGGCAGACGATGACGACGGAAGCGGCGATCACGACATTCGGGCTGTCGCAACTCTACATTTCGCTCGGCGACATCACCCCCGAATCGGCGGTCACGGTGCGGGTCTTCTGGAAGCCGCTGGTGACGCTGATCTGGCTCGGCGCCGTCGTCATGGCGATTGGCGGGATCCTGTCGCTCAGCGATCGGCGGCTGCGGGTCGGAGCGCCGAAACCGGCGCGCCGCACCGTCGCCGCGCCGGCCGAGTAGGGAGGCCAAGTGCGCATCGTCGTCGCCTTGCTGCTGCTCCTCCTGTCGCTGGCGCCCGTCCACGCGGTGGCGCCGGACGAGGTGCTCGACGATCCGGCTCTCGAGACCCGGGCGCGGGCGCTTTCGGCCGGGCTGCGCTGCATGGTCTGCCAGAACCAGTCGATCGACGACTCCGATGCGCCGCTTGCCCGCGACCTCCGCATCCTCCTGCGCGAGCGGCTCGTTGCTGGCGACAGCGATGAGGAGGTGATCGCCTTTCTCGTCGACCGCTACGGCGAGTTCATTCTTCTGAGGCCGCAATTCAACCTGAAGACCGCGCTCCTGTGGCTGGCCCCGGCGATCCTGCTGGTCGTCGGCGCCATCATCGCCTTCGGCGTGTTTCGCCGTCGTCGGCCCGTGGCTGTGTCAGGGTTGAGCGGCGATGAGGAAGCTGAGTTGCAGCGGATTCTTTCCGACGGGAAGAACGGCTAGCCGACCCGGCCGCAGCTGCGGCCGGCGATTCGCATCGCGCACGAATCGGCAAGATTTTCCCACCCGCCACGCCATAACCGGAACGCTCCGCACCCGACCGCGCGGTTTTTGTTGCCGGGAAGCCGCCGGATCCGATGAACATTACCGAAGTTTAATCGGCCTGACAGTGGCTCGTAAGGTTGGCCCTCCCATATTCGACAGCGATAGGCGCGGCGCCGACTGGATGGCCACCGGCGCCCCATACCAGCCTGGAGACGAATATGAACGAACAGACCAACACCGCCCCCACCACCCGCACGGTTCGCAACCGGGCCCTGCTCGGCACCGCCGTCGCTGTCCTCCTCGGTGGCGCGATCGCCGGCGAGGCGATCCTGCTTCCCAAGACGATGGCCTACGCCGATCCGGTTCGGGTCGAGGGCGTCCAGCCCGTCAGCTTCGCCGACGTCGTCGAGAAGGTGCGGCCCGCCGTGGTGAGCGTCCGCGTCAAGGGACCGGCTCGCGAGATGGCCGGCTTCGACGGCCAGGACTTCGAGTTCCCCAAGGGCTCGCCGATGGAGAAGTTCTTCAAGCAGTTCCGCGAGAACGGCCCGGATCGGCAGCAGCGGCCTTTCTCGACCAGCCTCGGTTCCGGCTTCCTGATCTCAGATGACGGCTATGTCGTCACCAACGATCACGTCGTCGACGACGGTCAGTCGATGACCATCATTCTCGATGACGGTACCGAGTATGTCGCCGACGTCGTCGGTCTCGACGAGAAGACCGACCTCGCGCTGCTCAAGATCAAGAATCCGGATCGCGAATTCACCTACGTGAAATTCTCCGAGGAGCGGGCGCGAATCGGCGACTGGGTCGTCGCTGTCGGCAATCCCTTCGGTCTTGGCGGAACGGTGACCGCCGGCATCATCTCGGCCGACGGCCGCAACATCGGCGCCGGCCCGTATGACGACTTCATCCAGATCGACGCGGCGGTGAACCGCGGAAACTCGGGTGGCCCGGCCTTCAACCTCAATGGTGAGGTCATTGGCGTCAACACGGCGATCTTCTCGCCGTCGGGCGGCAATGTCGGCATCGCCTTCGCGATTCCCGCCAGCACCGCCGAGCGGATCATCGACGACCTCACCGACGACGGCAAGGTCGTCCGCGGCTGGCTCGGCGTCCAGATCCAGGGCATCGATCGCGACATCGCCGATGGCCTGCAACTCGCCGACGCCAAGGGCTCGCTTGTCACCGAGGCGCAGGCAGGCAGCCCCGCCGCCGCCGCCGGCCTGAAGTCCGGAGACGCCATCCTGGCGGTCAATGGCGAGGACCTCGAAGACCCGAAGGCTCTAGCCACCAAGATCGCCAGCATGGCGCCGGGCGAGACGGTCAAGGTCTCGGTGTGGCGTTCCGGCAAGGCCGAGGAGATCGATGTGACGCTCGGCACGCTCCCCGGCGAGGAACAGCTTGCTTCGCTGTCGCCCGAGGAAGCGCCCGAAGTGTCGCCGCTCGCCGATTTCGGCCTGGTGGTCGCGGAAGGCGATGAAGGTGTCACGGTCGAGGACGTCGACCCGAACGGCCAGGCGGCAGAGCGCGGTCTGCAGCCCGGCGACATCATCCTCGCCGTCGGCAAGTCGGACGTCGCCAAGCCGGCCGATGTCGAGAAGCTGGTCAAGGATGCCGAGACCGACGGCCGCAAGGCGGTCCTGTTGCGGGTCAAGTCGGGTGAGCAGACGCGCTTCGTCGCGCTGACCTTCGTCCGCACCTGACCCGGACGATCTGAACGGAAGTGCTCGATCGTCGCCCCGACGCTTTCGTTTCAGTGAGCGGCAGGCCGGTTCGCCGGTCTGCCGCTCTTTCTTTGAGGGCGGCAATCTGGCAAAGCAACGTCGGACCCTGACATGCAGCGCGAGCAGCGTGATCCGATGCGATTGCTGATCATCGAAGACGACAAGGAAGCGGCCGCGTATCTCTGCAAGGCGCTTCGCGAGGCCGGCCACGTCGCCGATCATGCCGACGATGGCGAGACCGGCGCGGCGATGGCGATCGAGGGTGGCTACGACGTTCTCGTGGTCGACCGCATGCTGCCGAAGCGGGACGGGCTGTCGATCATCGAGGAGTTGCGGCGGCGCAACGACGAGACGCCGGCGCTGATCCTCTCCGCCCTCGGCCAGGTCGACGACCGGGTCACCGGCCTGCGGTCCGGCGGCGACGACTATCTCGCCAAGCCCTACGCTTTCACCGAACTGCTCGCTCGCGTCGAGGCGCTGGCGCGGCGCCGGCGTCCGGGCGAGGCAGAGACGGTCTACCGGGTCGGCGATCTCGAACTCGACCGTCTCGGGCATACGGTGACCCGGGCCGGGCAGAGCGTACCGCTCCAGCCGCGCGAGTTCCGCCTGCTCGAATACCTGATGAAGAATGCCGGGCAGGTGGTGACCCGCACCATGCTGCTCGAGAATGTCTGGGACTATCATTTCGATCCGCAGACCAACGTCATCGACGTGCATATCTCGCGACTGCGCGGCAAGATCGACAAGGGCTTCGAGACGCCGCTGCTGCATACGGTGCGGGGCGCCGGATACATGATCCGTGACAGCGCTCGGTAAGGTCGTCCGCACCACCGCGTTCAAGCTTTCCGCCATTTACATCGCGGTCTTCTCGATCTTCGCGGTGTCCTTCGTCCTCTACATCTCCTACAGCGCCAATGTCCTTCTCAATGACCAGATTCGCGCGACGATCGCGGCGGAAATCCGTGGCCTGGCCGAGCAGGGACGCACCGGCGGCATCGCGGCGATCTTCCAGACCATCGAGGAGCGCAGCCACCAGCCGGGCGCCAGCCTTTACCTGATCACCGACGTCAACGGCCGGATTCTCACCGGGAACATCAGCCAGGTGCCGGCGGATATTTTCGAGCGTTCGGGCATCGGGCCGATCACTGTCACCTACGAACGCAATATCGGCGAAGGTTCGCGCCACGTCGCCATGGTGCAGGTGCTGCGCCTGCCGGGCGGCTTCTGGATGCTGGTCGGCCGCGATATCGGCGAGCATGAGCAGTTTCGCGAGATCATTGGCCGGGCCCTGGCCTGGGCGGCGGCGCTGATGATCGGCCTCGCGGTCCTGAGCTGGTTTTTCGTCAGCCGCCGCGTGCTGAAGCGGATCGATTCGGTCAGTGACACCAGCCGCCGGATCGTCGCCGGCGACCTGTCCGGCCGGCTCGAAGTCACCGGCACGGGCGACGAGTTCGACCGCCTGGCCGAGAGCCTCAACGCCATGCTGGCCCGGATCGAGCACCTGCTCTACGGCCTCAAGGACGTCTCCGACAACATCGCCCATGACCTGAAGACTCCGCTGACCCGGCTGCGCAGCCGGGTCGAGGGCGTGCTTGCCGGGCCGGCCGACATCGACACCTATCGCGACGCTCTCGAATCGACGATCGAGGAGTCGGACCACCTGATCAAGACGTTCAACGCCCTGCTGATGATCGCCCGCACCGAGGCCGGCTCGGCCGACGGCGCGATGTCCGAGGTCGAGGCCGGGGCGATCGTCCGCGACGTCGCGGAACTCTACGAGCCGGTGGCGGAGGAGGAGGGCGGCGACCTGACCGTTTCGGTTTCGGAGCCGGTCACCCTCAAGGCGAGCCGCGAACTCCTCGGCCAGGCGCTCGCCAACCTGATCGACAACGCGCTGAAATACGCCAAGGGGGACGCCGGGCGACCCCTGAAAATCGTGGTTTCCAGCGCTCGCGAGGGCAGCGATCTCGTCCTGCGCGTCGCCGACAATGGCGTTGGCGTGCCTGAGGCAGATCGCGAGCGAGTGCTGCAGCGCTTCGTCCGGCTTGAGGCAAGCCGGTCGCAATCCGGGAGCGGGCTCGGACTCAGTCTTGTCGCGGCGGTCGCCAGGCTCCACCATGGCACGATCGAACTCGGCGACAACCATCCCGGCCTCGTCGTGACCATCCGCCTGCCTATTGAAACCGCGTGACATGGCATCAGCAACGAAACGAAAGCCGAGCGCCCGCAGCAGCCTCGCCGCGCAGATCGAACCGCGGCTGCGCCTGGCAAAGGCCGCCGACCGCAAGGCGCGCCTGGCCGAACTGTACGAAGCGGCGGAAGAGGCCGGCGTTGCCGCGCGGCTCAAGACGCTGCTCGACCGACATGACGGGCTCGGTGCCTTCGTCGCCAGCGTCTCGGAATATGCGCCGTTCCTGCGCAGCCTGATGCTCGGCGAGCCGGCGCGGTTGATCGCCCTCCTCGGCAAGAATCCGAAGGGTTCGCTCGATCGGTTGGTCACAGGGACGGCCGATGCCTGGCGGCTCGACGACCGGGACGGGTTGATGGCCGCACTGCGTCGCGCCCGGCAGGAGGCGGCGCTGCTGATCGGCCTGGCCGATCTCGGCGGCGTCTGGTCCGTCAGTGACGTCGTCGCGGCCCTGTCAGGGTTCGCCGACGCCTCCGTCGCCGCCACCGCGCGCTTCCTGCTTTCCGACCTGCACCGGGAGGGCAAGATCAAATTGCCCGACCCGGAGCAGCCCGACGTTGGCTCTGGATGGATCATCCTGGGC
This sequence comes from Bauldia litoralis, assembly GCF_900104485.1. Lineage (GTDB taxonomy): Bacteria > Pseudomonadota > Alphaproteobacteria > Rhizobiales > Kaistiaceae > Bauldia > Bauldia litoralis. The sequence continues at coordinate 387,138 of NZ_FMXQ01000004.1, forward strand.
ATGGGCAAGTCCGGCGCGGGCGAGCTCAACTATTCGAGCGACATCGACCTGATCGTGCTGTTCGACCACGACGTCGCGCCGCTGGCCGACCCGGACGAAGCCGCGGCCGTCTTCATCCGGCTGACCAAGCAACTGGTCCATATCCTCAGCGAGCACACGGCTGACGGCTACGTTTTCCGCACCGACCTTCGGCTGAGGCCGGACCCGGGCGCCACCAACATCGCCATATCGACCGAAGCGGCGCTGCAATATTACGAGAGCTTCGGCCAGAACTGGGAGCGCGCCGCGCTGATCAAGGCGCGACCGGTCGCCGGCGATGTCGCGGCCGGCGAGGCCTTTCTCGCCGAACTCACCCCGTATATCTGGCGCAAGTATCTCGATTATGCGGCCATCGCCGACATCCACTCGATCAAGCGCCAGATCCACGATTTCCGCGGCCACGAGGAGATCGCGGTCGCCGGCCACAACATCAAGCTCGGCCGTGGCGGCATTCGCGAGATCGAGTTCTTCGTCCAGACCCAGCAACTGATTGCCGGCGGGCGCAATCCCGAACTTCGGGGGCGGGCGACGCTGGACATGCTGGCGGGACTGGCCGAGGGCGGCTGGATCGACGAGCAGGCGCGGGACGACATGTCGGCGAGCTACTGCGAACTGCGGCAGATCGAACATTGCCTACAGATGATCAATGACGAGCAGACCCATACGTTGCCCGCCACCGACGAGGAACTCGATATCGTTGCACGGATGGCGGGGGCGCGAAGCCTTGCGGCCTTCAAGAAGGCATTGCCGGTGACGCTTGCCCGGGTCCGCGACCGCTATGGCGAGCTCTTCGAGGCGGCACCGTCGCTGACCTCGAAGCTCGGCAGCCTCGTCTTCACCGGCGACGATGACGATCCCGATACGCTGAACACGCTTGAGGGTCTCGGATTCCGCACGCCGGAGCAGGTGAGCCGGACGATCCGCACCTGGCACTATGGCCGCTATCCGGCGACGCGCTCGACGGCGGCGCGCGAGCGGCTGACCGAATTCGTGCCGGCATTGCTCGAGACGCTGGCAACCACCGACAATGCCGATGCCGCGCTGGCCGCCTTCGACCGCTTCCTGTCGCGGCTGCCCGCCGGCGTCCAGCTCTTCTCGCTGCTGACTTCCAATCCGTCCCTGCTTGGCCTGCTGGCGACGATGATGGCTTCGGCGCCGCGGATGACCGAGGTCGTGGTCCACCGCGCCCATGTGCTCGATGCGCTGATCGAGCCGGCTTTTTTCGGCCGGGTGCCAAGCCGCGAGACCCTTGAGCCGCGTCTTGCCGCCAGTCTGGAGGAGGCGCCCGACTACGAGGATATTCTCGACCGCGCCCGGATCTTCGGCCAGGAGCAGGCCTTCCTGATCGGTGTCCGGGTGCTGGCCGGCACCCTTGATGCCGGTCGCGCCGGTATCGCCTTCACCGACCTGGCGGACGTGCTGGTGTCGGCGCTGTTCGACGCCGCTCGCCGCGAGTTCGAGTCGATCCACGGCAAGATCGCCAGGGGCAAAGTGGCTGTCGTCGCCATGGGTAAGCTGGGCGGCCGTGAGATGACCGCCGCCTCCGACCTCGACCTGATCTTCCTCTATGACTTCGACGAGAAGGCGTCGGAATCGAGCGGCGACCGGCCGCTGGCGGCGGCGCAGTATTTCGCCCGCCTGACCCAGCGGCTTCTGGCGGCATTGTCGGCGCCGACCGCCGAGGGGACGCTTTACGAAGTCGACTTCCGGCTTCGGCCGTCGGGCAATGCCGGGCCGCTGGCGACCCATATCGATGCCTTCGCCACCTACCAGGCCAAGGACGCCTGGACCTGGGAGCACATGGCGCTGACGCGTGCCCGGCCGATCGCCGGCGACAAGGCGCTGATGACGCGGGCGGCGAAGGAAATTGCCGGCGCGCTGGCGCAGAAGCGGCAGCCGAAGAAGACCCGCGCCAGCATCCTCGACATGCGGGCCCTGCTGGAGGAGGAAAAGGGCGGCGGCGGCGCCTGGGATCTCAAGCAGGCGCCGGGCGGACTGATCGATATCGAGTTTATCGCCCAGTATCTGCAACTGACCCGCGGCGTGCAGCATCCGGAGATCCTGTCGACTGAAACCGAGGCGTCGCTCGCCGCCGCCACCAAGGCCGGCGTCCTGTCGCGGGGAGACTCCGAGATACTGCTGCCTGCGCTGCGTCTCCATCAGACTCTGATGCAGATCCTGCGGTTGTGCGTCGAGGAGCCTTTCGATCCGGAAAAAGTACCGCGCGGGATGCTTGAGCTGCTGGCGCGGGCGGCGGCCATGCCGGACTTTGCCCGGCTCGACCATCATCTGCGCGAGACCGAGGCGGCGGTCCGCGCCTGTTTCGAGCGGCTGATCGGCCCGTTGTCGGCGGCATCGGAGCAAACCGAATGAGGCGGCCGACCGGGTTGCTGGCGCTGGCCATGGTCGCGGCGCCGCTCGGCGCGACCGCCAGCGCGGCGCCGGTCTGGCATTTCTATTCCGAGGACCCGTCCTTTGCCTTTCTGGCGGTGGTGGATGAATCCGAGGTCGGTGAGGCGGAAGCCTATTATGCCTTCTCGATGAGTTGCTCCGCGACCCGCGACTGGACGATGCGGGTAGCCGGGCTCAACCATGTCGAACTCGGGGCGGCGATCGCCCGTAACGAGCCGCCGGGCTTCTCGATGCTCTTCGATGGCGCCGCCGACGGCCTGTTCAGCCAGTATTATCCCGACCTCAATTTCGGGGAGATGTGGGGCGAGTGGGAGTATGTCGCGCGCTGGTCGCCCGGCGTCCTCGACCTGATGCTTGCCGCCGACGCGATCCGCATGACCGGCCCCGGCATCGACACGACGCTGACCGATCGGGGCAGGACGGAAGCGGTGGGGGCGTTCCAGGCTGCCTGTGGCGCGATCGCCGGCGGCTGAGCGCGGGGTATCCTACGCGCCGGTGGAACGGGGGTGGCTGCCGGCATCGACCGGCAGGCGCACCGAGACGATGGTGCCGTGGCCCTCGCGCGACCGGATGCGGATCGAACCGCCATGGAGTTCGGTCAGCGAGGTGGTGATCGCCAGGCCGAGCCCAGAGCCCTGGTGGCTCTTGGTGAACTGGTTGCTGACCTGTTCGAACGGACGTCCGAGCTTTGCAAGCGAGGTCGAGGAGATGCCGATGCCGGTATCCTCGACCGAGAAGGTGACCGCGGTGCCGGTCGTGCGGGCGCGCACGGTGATCTCTCCCTCCAGCGTGAACTTCACGGCGTTCGACAGGAGGTTGAGCATGATCTGCTTGAGCGCCTTGCGGTCGCCGCGCATCCGCAGGTTCTTCCCGATATCCGTCACGACCTTGATGTTGCGCGCATCGGCCTGTGCCTGGACGATGCGGATCGACTCCTCGACCAGATCGTCGAGAACCAGGTCCTCCAGCGTCAGCGCCATGCGGCCGGCCTCGATCCGCGACATGTCGAGAATGTCGTCGATGACGCCGAGCAGGTAGGCGCCGCTCTGGTTGATGTCCTTGCAATATTCGCCGTATTTGGCCGAGCCGAGCGGGCCGAACATACCCGACTGCATGACTTCCGAAAAGCCGATGATGGCGTTGAGCGGGGTCCGCAATTCGTGGCTGATATTGGCCAGGAATTCCGACTTGGCGCGGTTCGCCCCTTCGGCCCGGTCCTTTTCCTCGGCGTATTTCTCAGCGAGCTCGACCATCTGCTGGGCCTGCATCTCGAGCTTCTGGCGTGACTGGCGAAGGTCGGCGATGGTCGCCATCAGGCGGCGCTCCCCGTCGATCAGTTTGGCTTCGTGGCGCTTGAGCTGGGTGATGTCGGTGCCGATCGAGACGAAGCCGCCATCCTTGGTGCGGCGCTCGTTGATCTGCAGCCAGCGGCCGTCCTCCAACTGGAGTTCGAAGCTGCGCGCCCCTTCCTCGGGCCGGCCGTCGACGACCACCTGGGCGCGGACCAGCGGCTTGCGTCCGGCGGCGATGACATCCGCATAGGGCGTGCCGGGCGCCAGCGCCGAATCCGGCATGCCGTGAAGCTGCTGGTATTTCGAGTTGCACATGACGAGGCGGTTGTCGGCGTCCCACAATACGAAGGCCTCGGAGATCGTCTCGATCGCGTCGCGGAGCCGGATGTCAGCGGTCTTGGACCGCTCGACCAGCCGCATCTGCTCGGTGACGTCGACGGCGATGCCGATCAGGTGCGGGCCGCCGGTGTCGCGGTCGACGAGTTCGGCGCGGGCCCGTAGCCACACCCAGCGTCCGTCGGCATGGCGCATCCGGAACATCTGGTCGACCGTCGCCTCGCCGGCCTCGTAGAGCGATTCCGCCAGCGCCATCAGGTCGCCGTCGTCGGGGTGCATCAGGTTGGAGACTTCGCCGAAGCCGATCAGCGCATCACGCGGTTCGAGGCCGATGATCTCGAACATCGATCGCGACCAGAACATGCGGCCGCTGGCGAGGTCCCAGTCCCAGAGCCCGCAACGGCCGCGCATCAGCGCGGTCTCGCTGCGCGCCTGGGTTTCCGAGTAGATCTCGTCGGCTTCCACCGCGCGGCTTGCCTGGGCGAAGTAGCCGTAGAGGATGACCAGCAGGATCGCGCTGGTCCCCATGAAGATGGCGACGTTGAGCGAGACGTCGGCGCGCCAGCTCGAATAGACGCTGGCCAGCGGCGCGATCACGGCGACATCGCCGGCGCCGCCCTCGAGATGATGGACGGTTGCCAGGGCCGGGGTGCCGTCGGCCAGCGAAATCTCGAGGACGCCGGCGCGGACGCCGAAGATCGTCAGCGGCTGGGTTTCGCCGAGGATGCGGACGAGGGGGAGGCCCTCGAACTCCGCATTGCGGGGGGCGGTGGCGACGACGAGGCCATCGTGGTCGGTGACGTAGATCATCCGGCCGTTGTTGGTCGCGCTGCTCGGCAGCGTCGCCGAAAGCGTCGCGCGGATTGCGTCGGTATCGGCGGCGGTCTCGCCGGGATGAGCCTTGTCGAGGGCGCTCGACAGAACGGCGGCGATCAGGCCCATCGTCTCGCGGGCGTCGTATTCGCGCTCCGCCTTGTGCTGATACAGTTCGACGAAACGCGCGGCGCCGACGATCAGCAGGAAGATGACGATGAGGATCGGAATAAGTCGGCGAAGCAGGGGCTCCGCCGCGAGCAGCTTCTCATAGGCGGGATGGGCGAGAAGTTTTGCATGGCCTGAGATCGCAGCTTTTTTCGGAAGCCTGATCCCGGACAAAGTTGATTGCTTCGCGACAGATGGCTCGACTGCCCCTGCCCGCGCCATGCGAGACCCCCTCGGTCTTGTGTCAATTGAATCCAGAGAACGCCACGCCCCGAATCACTTCATTTGAATCGAGGCGAATCGCCATGTCCATAGCAATTAATTAAAATTTTACACTTTGGGCGAAGGCCGACTCCACGAGGGTCTTCCGCCATGGCGTCGACTGTCGTGAACCCGGAAATTCCGGCCAGCGGAGGACGACTCCGCTGGCTCTTCGCCTACGCCAGGGTGCGGGTGACGATGTCGCGCGTGTCGGATGACAGGCTGTCGCTCGCCGCGATCCGGCGGAGCGCCTTTTCGGCCAGCGCCCGGCGGCCGGCCTCAAGCGCCTTCCACGACCGGAAGCTGACGAGGAGGCGCGCCGCGGTCTGCGGATTCCGCTTGTCGAGGTCGAGAACGAAGTCGGCGAAGAAATCGTAGCCCGCGCCGTCGGGGCGATTGAACTGCGTCTGGTTGCTGCCGGCGAAGCCGCCGATCAGGGCGCGGATGCGGTTCGGGTTGGTCAGCGAAAAGGCGGGATGCGTAGTCAGTGCCTTGACCCGGTCCAGTGTCGTTTCGAGCGGCACGACGGCCTCCAGCATCAGCCACTTGTCGAGCCCCAACGGGTCGTCGCGGTAGCGGTCCTGGAAGGTCTCAAGCGCCGCGATCCGTTCCTCGAAGCCGTTGCTGGCGAGGATCGACAGGGCGGCGAGACGGTCGGTCATGTTGTCGGCGCTCTCGAAGCGGGCAACGACACGGCCGATGGCCTCCGGCGCAGCCTGGCCGACGGTCAACGCCAGCGCGGCATTGGCGAGGGCGCGACGGCCGGCGGAGGCGGCGTCCGGGCTGTAATCCCCGACGTTGCCAGTCCGTTCGGCCAGTTCCGCGAGCCGCTTGCCGATCCGGCTCGCCACCATCGCCATCAGGCGTTTGCGGGCGCCGGCGATTGCGGCGGGATCGACATCGTGGCCGATCTCGCGAGCGATGTCGGCTTCGCCCGGAAGCTGGAGGATCTGGGCGCGGAATGCCGGTTCCAGGCTGTCGTCCTCGGCGACCTCGGCGAGCGCGTCGACGAAGGCCGGGTCGAGCTTCGATTGCGCGCCCGAGCGGACCGCGGCGGTCTCGGCGATCAGGGTCTGGATCGCGATCTGTTGCGAGGCGCGCCAGCGATTGAAGGCGTCGGCGTCGGTTCGCAACAGGAAGAGCTGGTCGGTCTGCGACAGGCCGGTGGCGATCTTGACCGGCGCGGAGAAGCCGCGGAGCAGGGAGGGCACCGGCGGGGCGGAGACGCCCTCGAAGACGATCGTCTGCGCGGCCTCGGTGAGATGGATCACGTCATCCTCGACGCCGCCGCCGGTGGCGCTGGTAAAGGCGAGGTCGGCGCCGTTCGGACCGACAAGGCCGAAGCGAACGGGAATGTGCATCGGGCTCTTGGTCTGCTGGCCGGGCGTCGGCGGAATCGATTGCTTGAGCGACAGGGAATAGGTCTGCCGCCGGGCGTCGTAGCGGCCTTCGGCCGTCACCTCCGGCGTGCCGGCCTGCGAGTACCAGAGCTTGAACTGGGAGAGGTCCTTGCCCGTGGCGTCGGCGAAGCTGGCGAGGAAATCCTCGATCGTCACCGCCTGGCCGTCGTGGCGCTCGAAATAGAGGTCCATGCCGGCGCGGAAGCCGTCCTCGCCGAGGATCGCCTTCAGCATGCGGATGACCTCGGCGCCCTTGTCGTAGACCGTCGCGGTATAGAAGTTGTTGATCTCGCTGTAGACCTCCGGCCGGACCGGATGGGCGAGGGGGCCGGCATCCTCGGGAAACTGGCGGGCGAGCAGGGTGCGGACATCGGCGATCCGCTTGACCCCGCGCGACCGCTCGTCGGAGGAGAATTCCTGATCGCGGAAAACGGTCAGGCCCTCCTTGAGGCAGAGCTGGAACCAGTCGCGGCAGGTGATGCGGTCGCCGGTCCAGTTGTGGAAATACTCATGCGCGATCACCGTCTCGATGCCGGCATAGTCGGCGTCGGTGGCGATATCGGGATCGGCCAGGACGTACTTGTCGTTGAAGACGTTGAGGCCCTTGTTCTCCATCGCGCCCATGTTGAAGTCGGAGACCGCGACGATCATGAAGATGTCGAGGTCGTATTCGCGGCCGAACGCGGTTTCGTCCCAGCGCATCGAACGCTTCAGCGCGTCCATCGCGTAGGCGCAGCGGGCTTCCTTGCCGTGCTCGCAATAGATATGGAGCGCAACCTCGCGGCCGGACATCGTCGTGAAGCTGTCCTCGACAAGGCCGAGGTCGCCGGCGACGGCGGCGAAGAGGTAGGACGGCTTTGGAAAGGGATCGTGCCAGACGGCGAAATGGCGGGTGGTGCCGGGGATGTCGCCGCCATCGATGCGATTGCCGTTGGACAGGAGCACGGGTGCTGCCGCCTTCGACGCCTCGATCCGCGTCGTGTAGACGGCCAGCACATCGGGGCGGTCGAGAAAATAGGTGATGCGGCGGAAGCCTTCGGCCTCGCACTGGGTGCAGTAGTTGCCGTTCGACAGATAGAGCCCCATCAGCTTGGTGTTGGCCTTGGGGTTGATCTCGGTGACGATCTCGAGGGTGAAGGGCTCGCGCGGCGGCGCCTTGATGGTCAGTTGCTGCGGCGTCGCCTCATAGGCGGAGGACGGAATATACTCCTCGTTGATCGAGATCGCGATCAGCTTCACCTCGTCGCCGTCGAGCACCAGCGGCGCACCGGGCGTGTTCGGTCGCATCGCCAGTTGTGCCGTCACCTGCGTCGCCGTCGGGGCAAGGCTGAAGTCGAGCGAAACCGTATCGATGGCGTAGTCGGGGGCGCGGTAATCGCTCAGGCGGACCGGGGTCGTCTCTTTCGTCATGGGAAGCAATGCACCGTCTGGGTATGGGTGGGTGGCCGGCGGGCCGCTCAGGCATTTCGGCTCTTCTAGGGGTTTTGACGCCGCGATGCCACGGTCTCGCGCCGCCAGACCTCCGGTGGCCGGAAACCGAGCGCGGTTGACGTACGCCCCTCGACATATGCGTCGGTCGGGCAGGATCAAGCCTGCAAGCGACTACGGTGACCGACCGGCGGCGAAAGCAGGTCGCGACCGTCGACGTATGTTTCTGGATATAAACGATTTTCTCGCCGCGCGCCGCGTCGCCGCGCGGGGAAGACTCTCACCCGAGACGACTGTCGCCGCAATCGCCTCACACGCCGAAATTGCTTTCCCGGCTTCACGGAGATATCAGGATATGAGGGAGGCATTTCATTGGCGCGCACGACCCTGCAGGACGTGGCGAAGACCGCGGGCGTGAGCCTTGCTACGGTCGATCGCGTGTTGAACCGGCGCGCCGGCGTTCACGCCGATACCGCCGAGCGCGTCCAGCAGGCGATCGAACGGCTGAAGTATCGCCCGGACCGGCTGGCCGCGCGGCTGGCGCGGGGGCGCGACCATCGCTTCGAATTCATCCTGCCGAGCGGTAGCAATGCCTTCATGCGCGCCCTGGAGGAAAGGGTTCGGGTCACTGCCGATCATGTCGTCGACGAGCGGGTGCGGATCGGCATCACTCATGTTGACGTCTTCGACGGCGAGGTACTGGCCGCGGCCCTCGACAATCTGCGGGGCGAGGCCGATGGCGTTGCGGTTGTCGCGCTCGACCATCCCTCGGTCTGTGAGGCGATCGACGACCTGACCCAGTCCGGCGTCACCGTCGTCACGCTGGTTTCCGATGCGCCGCGTTCGAAGCGGGCGCATTATGTCGGTATCGACAACACGGCGGCGGGACGAACCGCCGCCAGCCTGCTTGGCCGCTTCCTCGGCGGCCGCGGCGGCAAGGTCGGGCTGATTGCCGGCTCGATGGCGCTTCGCGACCATATCGAGCGCCAGATCGGCTTCGAGCAGGTCATCGCGCGCGACTTTCCCGGCCTTCGCCTCCTGCCGATCCGCGAGGGGCGGGATGATGACGAACGGGTCGAGGCGCTGGCAGCGGCGCTGCTCGGCGAGCACGACGACCTCGTCGGCATCTACAATGTCGGCGCCGGCAACGGCGGCGTCGTCGCGGCGCTGGAGGCCAGCGGGCGGAGTCGCGACGTGGTGTTCGTCGCGCACGAATTGACGCCGTTTTCGCGTCGGCACCTGATCCGGGGTACGATCGACGCGATCATCAATCAGGATGCCGGCCATGAGGGACGGAGCGCCACCCGGCTGCTGATCGCCGAACGGGAGGGTATCCCGATCGACGCCGGCCAGGAGAGGATTCGCATAGATATTTTTGTCCGCGATAACGTCCCGTAGCAAAACGGGGCGAGGGAGGAGAACGAAAACATGTATCTCGGGATCGACATTGGAACGTCTTCGCTGAAGGCGGTCCTGATCGATGACGGGCAGCGCATCGTCGGCAGCCGCTCGATGTCGCTCGACGTTTCGCGTCCGCATTCCGGCTGGTCCGAGCAGGACCCGGAAAGCTGGTGGACTGCCTGCGGCGCCGTCCTCGATGGGCTCGCCGCCGACCACCGCGCGGAGATGGCCGCCGTCAGGGGCATTGGCCTGTCCGGCCAGATGCACGGGGCGACGCTGCTCGACGAGGCCGACAAGGTCCTGCGTCCCTGCATCCTGTGGAACGACGGGCGATCGGCCGCGGAGGCCGCGGAGATCAGCACGGTCAGCGAGCGCGTCACCGGCAACATCGCGATGCCCGGGTTTACCGCGCCGAAGCTGATGTGGGTCAAGAATCACGAGCCGGAGATCTTCGCCAGGGTCCGGACCGTCCTGCTGCCGAAGGACTATGTTCGCCTCAGGCTGACTGGCGACAAGGCCAGCGACATGTCCGATTCCGCCGGCACGCTGTGGCTCGAGACCGCCAAGCGGGCGTGGTCGGACGAGATGCTGGCGCTGACCGGCATGGACCGTTCGCAGATGCCGGAATTGTTCGAGGGGAGTGCGGCGACCGGCACCCTCAACGCCGAACTCGCCAGCCGCTGGGGGATGACCGGCAAGGTCGTCGTCGCCGGCGGTGGTGGCGACAACGCGGCCTCGGGCTGTGGCGTCGGCGCCGTGGCGCCGGGCACCGGCTTCATCTCCATCGGCACCTCGGGCGTGATCTTCGTCACCGCCGACCGCTATCGCGGCAATCCGGCCGGCGCCGTTCATGCCTTCTGCCACGCGGTTCCCGGCACCTGGCACCAGATGGGCGTGTCTCTCTCCTCGGCCGGCTGCCTCGACTGGCTCGGCCACATCCTCGAGGCCTCGCCCGGCGACCTCGTCGATGCGCTTGGCGACAAGCCCGAAGGCCCGTCGTCGATCCTCTTCCTGCCGTATCTCTCCGGCGAGCGGACGCCGCATAACGACGTCGCCATCCGCGGCGCCTTTGTCGGGCTTGACCAGGCCGACGACCGGCGGGCGATGACCCAGGCGGTGCTGGAAGGCGTCGCCTTCGCCTTCAAGGACTGCCTCGACGTGCTGACCATGCCGCTTGCCGAGCCGCGCAGGCTGCTCGCCGTCGGCGGCGGCAGCCGCTCGCGCTACTGGCTGTCGACGATCGCCACCATCCTCGGCATGCCGATCGCGGTTCCCGAGGACGGCGATTTCGGCGCCGCCTTCGGCGCCGCGCGGCTTGGCCTGATCGCGGCGGAAGACGCCGACCCGTTCGCGGTCTGCGCCCCGCCGGCCATTCGCGAGACGATCGACCCGATTGCCGGGCTGTCGGAGTCCTATGCCGCAGCCCATGCCACCTATTGTGACCTTTACCCAGCCATCAAGGAGGCGATGCCCCGATGAACGCGCCGTATTTCAACCAGAAGCAGCCGATCAAGTTCAAGAAGGGAAAGTCCAAGGGACTGGCCTTCCGCCACTATGACGCCGACCGCAAGGTGCTCGGCAAGCGGATGGAGGACCAACTCCGCTTTGCTGCCTGCTACTGGCACTCCTTCTGCTGGCCGGGTACCGATCCCTTCGGCGGCGAGACCTTCCTGCGTCCCTGGCAGACCGCCGAGACGATGGAGAATGCCCATCTCAAGGCGGACGCCGCCTTCGAGATGTTCGAGCTCCTCGACGTGCCCTTCTTCACCTTCCACGACCGCGACATCGCCCCGGAAGGCGAGACACTGGCCGAGTCCAACAAGAACGTTCGCGAGATCGGCGAGGTCTTCGCCAGGAAGATGGAGAAGGCGAAGGTTCGGCTCCTCTGGGGCACGGCCAACCTGTTCTCCAACCGCCGCTACATGGGCGGTGGCGCCACCAATCCCGATCCGGACGTCTTCGCCTATGCCGCCGCGCAGGTGAAGAACGTGCTGGAACTGACCCATGACCTGAAAGGCGAGAACTACGTCCTGTGGGGCGGCCGCGAAGGCTACGAGACGCTGCTCAACACCGACATCAAGCGCGAGCTCGACCAGCTTGGCCGCTTTCTGACGATGGTCGTCGAGCACAAGCACAAGATCGGTTTCAAGGGCACCATCCTGATCGAGCCGAAGCCGAAGGAGCCGACCAAGCACCAGTACGATTTCGACGTCGCCTCGATCTACGGCATGCTCCAGGCCTTCGATCTCCAGGACCAGGTGAAGATCAACATCGAGCAGAACCACGCGATCCTCGCCGGCCACACCTTCGAGCACGAGCTGGCGCTGGCCAGCGCGGTGGGCATCCTCGGCTCGATCGACATCAACCGCGGCGATTATCAGCTCGGCTGGGACACCGACCAGTTCGCCATGAACATCCCGGAGATGGCGCTGGCCTGCTACTACATCTTCAAGGAGGGTGGCCTCGGCACCGGTGGCTTCAACTTCGACGCCAAGCTTCGTCGCCAGTCGATTGATCCGGACGACCTGCTCGAAGCCCATGTCGGGTCGATGGATGCCTGCGCCCGCGGCCTGCTGATCGCCGAGAAGATGATCAACGACGGCGTGCTTGCCGACTTCGTCGCCGAGCGTTACGCCGGATGGGACACCAGGGAAGGCAAGGCGATCCTTGCCGGCAAACGGTCGCTGGACGATCTGTCGAAGTCCGTCCTGAAGAAGGGCCTCGACCCGCAGCCGAAGAGCGGCAAGCAGGAGCATCTCGAGCGGCTGCTCAACGACTACATCTGAGGCGCGCGATAGCCGCGCCCACGAGGGGAGAAACCAATGAAGACGATGAAAGGCCCGGCGATTTTCCTCGCCCAGTTCGCTGGTGACGAGGCGCCGTTCAATTCTCTCGACGAGATGGCCGGCTGGGCCGGCTCGCTCGGCTACAAGGGGATCCAGATCCCGAGTTGGGACGGGCGGCTGTTCGACCTCAAGAAGGCGGCGTCGAGCAAGACCTACTGCGCTGACGTCAAGGGCATCGTCGAGGAACACGGCCTCGAGATCACCGAACTGTCGACGCACCTTCAGGGACAACTGGTCGCCGTCAATCCGCTCTACGACGTCGCCTTCGACGCCTTCGCCGCGCCGGAGGTGCGTGGCGATCCGAAGGCGCGGACGAAGTGGGCGATCAACCAGGTGAAGCTCGCCGCCAAGGCCTCGCGCAACCTCGGCCTCGACACCCAGGTCAGCTTCACTGGCGCCTTTGCCTGGCCCTTCATCTACCCGTGGCCGCAGCGGCCGCCGGGACTGATCGAGGAAGGGTTCGACGAACTGGCCAAGCGCTGGCGGCCGATCTTCGACGCCTGCGAGGAGCAGGGGGTCAATGTCGGCTTCGAACTGCATCCCGGCGAGGACGTCTTCGACGGCGAAACCTTCGAGATGCTGCTGGAGCGGGTCGACAATCACCCGCGCTGCGGGATCAACTACGACCCGTCGCATTTCGTCCTTCAGTGCCTCGACTATCTCGACTTCATCGACATCTACCATGAGCGGATCGTCGCCTTTCACGTCAAGGATGCCGAGTTCAACCCGACCGGCAAGCAGGGCGTCTATGGTGGCTTCCAGTCGTGGGTCAACCGGGCTGGCCGCTTCCGCTCGCTCGGTGACGGCCAGGTCGATTTCAGCAGCATCTTTTCCAAGCTCGCTCAATACGACTATGACAGTTGGGCGGTGCTCGAATGGGAATGCGCGCTGAAGCACCCTGAAGAAGGCGCGCGCGAGGGCGCCGACTTCATCAAGGCGCATATCATCAAGGTGACCGAGCGGGCGTTCGACGATTTCGCCGATGCCGGCACGGATCGGAAAGCCAACAGGAAGATGCTCGGCATCTAAGGGGGACACGAAGTATGGTTGAAGGACGCAGCGACAAGGTCGAGGGCGGGCGCATCCGCCTCGGGATGGTCGGCGGCGGGCAGGGGGCCTTCATCGGCGCCGTGCACCGTCTCGCCGCCCGCATGGACGATCAGTATGAGCTGGTTGCCGGCGCCCTGTCCTCGAACCCCAAGCGGGCCCGCGCCTCGGCTAAGGAACTGGGCCTCGCGCCCGACCGCTCCTACGGCTCCTACGAGGAGATGGCCAAGGCCGAATCCCAGCGCCCGGACGGTATCGAGGCGGTGGCGATCGTCACGCCGAACCACATGCATGCTCCGCCCGCCAAGGCCTTCCTCAAGGCGGGGATCAACGTCATCTGCGACAAGCCGCTGACGACGACGGTCAAGGAGGCGAAGGAACTCGTCGCGCTGGTCAAGAAGACCGGGCTCGTCTTCGCCGTCACCCACAACTACACCGGCTACCCGATGGTGCGGCAGGCGCGCGCCATGGTCGCGGCCGGCAAGCTCGGCGAGGTTCGCGTCGTCCAGGCTGAGTATGCCCAGGACTGGCTGACCGAGAAGGCGGAAGCCACCGCCAACAAGCAGGCCAAGTGGCGCACCGATCCCAAGCAGTCCGGCGCCGGGGGCTCGATCGGCGACATTGGCACCCACGCCTACAACCTTGCCTGCTTCGTCACCGGGCTGAAGCTGGATTCGCTTTGCGCGGACCTCACGGCCTTCGTCAAGGGCCGCAAGCTCGACGACAACGACAACATCCTCCTGCGCTGGAAAGGCGGCGCCAAGGGGATGCTGTGGGCGAGCCAGGTGGCGGTCGGCCACGAGAATGGTGCGATGCTCCGTGTCTACGGTTCCAAGGGCGGTCTCGTCTGGCGGCAGGAAGAGCCGAACCACCTGTGGTTCTCCGAGTTCGGCAAGCCGCTGCAACTGATCACCCGCGCCGGCGCCGGCGCTGGTCCCGAGGCCGGGCGCGTCACCCGGGTCCCGGCCGGCCATCCCGAGGGTTACCTCGAAGGCTTCGCCAACATCTATACCGAGGCGGCGCGGGCGATCCGGGCCCATCGCGACGGCAAGAAGCCCGATCCGTCGGTGATCTTCCCGTCGGTCGAGGATGGCCTGAGCGGCATGCAGTTCATCGAGGCGGCGGTGAAGTCGTCGCAGAAGGGCGCCGTCTGGGTGAAGCTCTAGGTCTCGTTACCAAGCGCAATGGCCCGCCGTTCATAGCTTTCGGCGGGCCAGAGCGCCCTGGTGTCGTAATAGGCTTCAAAGCGCGGCACGCCTTCTGGAAGCATCACCCAGGGCAGCTTCGACCGTATGAAGATATGCACGTCGGGCTGGAGCGCCGCCGGATCGTCGAGCGTCCCGACCCGGACGAAGCGCAAGTTCGGTCGGGGTCCGTAGTCGCTCCATACCGCCGTCTTGCACGAGACGCATCGATAGATCTCTTGCGAGCGGCCGCTGCCGGTCGGCACCGTTGTCGCAGTCACTTCGCCGGAGAGCAGGGCGATGCGGTCGGTCTCGATCAAGGCGTTGAGGACGAAGGCACTGCCCGTCTGGCACTGGCACTTTCGGCAGTGGCAGCAATGGACGAACATCGGTGCGCCGGCGAGGCGGTAGCGAAGCGCGCCACAGGTGCAGCCGCCCTCGAGTTCCTCTGTCATTCAAACCCTCCCTTTTTCCCGGCGACGGGGCGGGACCAGTCGCCTAGGCGGTCAACACCTCAGGCATCGCGTCCTTTGATGGCGACAACGGATCGTAGGACTCCGGTCTCGACCGCCGCATGAAGCGGATCAGCGTCGGGATGAAGAACAGGATAATCACAAGCTTCACCACGGCGATCCAGACCAGCCCGAAGTTGAGCAGCATGACGACGGCAATGCCGATCATGACGAAGATGAAGATCGTCAACCCCATGTTGGCGACATAGCCTCCACCGCTGCTTCCCTTGCGGTAGACGATGTCCTTGCCATGTTCGGCCAGCCGTCGGTGCAGTTCGAGGATGAAGGCGCGGTATTCGGCGTTCTTCTCGGTGAAGCTGCCGAAGCCGATGAAGTCGGTGTTGAGCAGGTTCACCATGCCGCCACGACGCAGGATGATCCGGGTGCGGTAGCGGTTGGTCGCGAAGCGCGAGGGGATATAGGCCATCTGCACTTCGGCGATCTCGTCGTAGAAGACGCCGTCGAGCCGTTCGCCCTCCGCCTGCCAGGTCAGCGCGTCTTCCGTCAGCCGATAGGTCCGCCGCTTGACCAGGGCGTTCTCGTTGAAGGTATAGGAGGTCGGATCGATGTCGCTCATTCCTGCTCGGGATTGTCCGGGTTGATGTCATAGCCCGGCCCGACCGTCAGGGCCTTTTCGGGCAGGATCGACTGATCGAACTCGGAGCGAAGCTCGTAGTCGACGGACTGGAGTTCCGTTCCCGCGTCGTCGATCACACGGACCGCGACGCGATAGGCCTTGCCGCCCTTCACCCCGGTCAGCGGCGGGGTGGTGAAGGAGTAGCGCTTGCGGTTGGCGGTCACCTCCTTGGCGATAACGATCGGCGGCCCGCCGGCCGGATTGTCGAACCGCGCCTCCAGCGTTCCGCCTGCCGGCAGCGTCCGTTGAGGCTCGGCGATGACGCCGGCCGACGCCTCGGCAATCCGGTAGTTGAAGACGAAGCCGCCCCCGCCGACCTTGATGTAGTCGCCGGATTCCTCCGGCGAGCAGGCCGACAGGGCGATCAGGAAGAGGGCGCCGACGGAGAAAGTCCGGGCGGGTGTTGCGATCATGGCGGGATGTCCTGGCGGGCCAAACGATCAAGGATGGGAGATTAGGACGAGTTGCGATCGGGCGAAAGCGAGCCGTCGGCCGTGTGAGGATCCTCACAGCCGGAGCGCGGGCAGGCCTATAGGCTGGGTGCTTCGATCTGGTTGTCGGAGATTGTGAAATGGCCCGACCTTTCCCGATTCTGGCATTGGCCGCACTGGTCGCCTTGTCCGTGCCTGCCGTCGCCGAGACCGACGCGGAGAAGGAAGCGCGGATCAAGGTTGCGATCGAGGTCTGCGACAAGGGCGCCGCCGTGCCGCTCGACCCGACGGCGACTGCCGCGCCGGTCCAATTCCAGGAACTTGTCGACCCCTTAAATCCCGAGCGTCTGCAAGACCTTGTCGCCACCTGTCGCGAGGCGATGATCGGCGCACTAGGCGAAACGCGGCTCACCCTCCAATATCTGCGATCGGCGTTTGCCCTCAGTCCCGATGGCCTCGACGGCCATGTTCCCGAGATCCGCGACCTGGCGGCATCAGGAAGCGCCGAGGCGAAATTCCTGCTGTATCTGCTGTACCGGATAGGTCCGGCAGACGCCGGCGTTGACCGGGAGGAGGCCGTCACTGCCCTGACTGCTGCGGCGGATGCCGGCCACCAGAGCGCCCTCCGTGCGGCTTTGAGCGAATACCGGACCGGCCCCAATGTCGTCCGTGACCCGAAGCGGGCGGCCGCCTACGCCGAAAGCATGATGAATCTCCCGCAGCAAGGACCCCGGCTGGCGGGCGCTAGCGAAGCGTGGGCCCGGGACTGGGGACGGAAGACCCTCGGCGCAATCCTGGTCACCGCCGACGGCTTCGACGACGCGGAGCGCGCCCGCGGCTTCGCGATCGTCAGCGTCCTCTACGAGGCCGGCGATCAGGCCCTTCTGGTGCCCTATCTCACCGCGCTCCGCTTCGGCCGCGGCACACCGCAGGACGCGGCGCGTGCCCGCGACCTTGCCGAGCGCGCCGTCGCGGCCGGCAGGGCGTCGGCCGTGTCGGTCCTTGCCGGCATGCTGGCCGAGGGAGAGGGCGGCACCGTCGACGGCAATCGCGCCATTGCGCTCCTGATCGGCGATCTCGGCCGCAGGGATCGCGGGTCGAATGCGCTATTGGCCCGTCTCTACCTCGACAACCGCTTCACCGGCCCCCGCCCGCGCGACGCGGCCCGCGTTCTCGCAGTGGCGCGCGATCTCGATTCGATCATTGCCGCCGCCCCGCTTCTCGTCGACTACAGCGAACGGATCGGACCCGCGCACGTTTATGAGAATCGCCTCGAGAAGGCCGCCGAGGTCGGCGAACCCGGCGCGGCAATGGCGCTGGCGCGACTCAGATTCTCGAACCACCCCGATTTCGGCAACGACGATTCCGGCGCGCGCGCGGTCCTCGCCCCGCTCGCCGCTGCTGGCGACCGGGAGGCGCAACTGCTTCTCGTCGAGACCCAGTATGGCGATCTCGGCGCGTCGAGCTTCAACCCGCGCCCGCGCGGCGACGCCATGAGCGACGACGCGGCTCGCGCGCTGATCGAGGACGGCATTGCCGCCGACGTGGCGAGCGCCTTCCGGGTCAAGGGACGGTTCCAGCGCGTCGGCGTTGTCTATCCCCAGGACGACGCCGCTGCGACGCAGTCACTCCTCGCCGCCGCCGATCGTGGCGATGTCGAAGCGATGGTGCTGCTCGGCGCAGCCTATGACGACGGCCTTGGAACGGCGAAGAATCCGCGCGAACGCCTCCGGTGGTGGCGTGAGGCGGCGCGGCTCGGCTCGTTCGACGCGCGGGAGAAACTTGCGCGCGCCTTCACCTTCGACTCCTTCGACAAGCTGATGACCCTGCGGGAAGGCGTCACCGAACGGCTCGCCCTTTACAACAACGGCGGCAGCAGCCTCGGGTTCGGCACGCCGATGGAACTGCTTGGCATGTTCAGCGGCGGTCGCGCCCGCGATGCCGGCACCGCGGCCCTCGCCGACGCGGTGATGGATGCGTTTCGTCTTGCGCCCGCCGGTCTCGAAGATGCGAGGCTTGTACCGTTGATCCGTGTGTTGCCGGACGAGATCCGGGTGGCAATCGAAGCCCAGCTGAAGCGTGACGGGTTTTTCGCGGGGTCGCCAGAAGGCGTATTCGGTCCCGAGGTGCGCGCGGCGTTGGCGAAGTGGGTCGACGCAAGCGGGCCATTGCCGGACGAGGATGTGGTGGCGGCTGAAGGCCCCACATCGGCGGAAACCGCCACGACGCTCCCCGTGGCGTTGGTAGACCGGGTTCGCGACCGGGTTTTCATGGCGGCGATGCGCAAGGACCTCACCGAAGCCGAACGCAACGACGTGATTACCGGATTGAATGCCCTTGCCGCGTACGGAGACATCCCCGCGCGCTGGGCCCTGGTCAGGAACTACCATCAGGCGAGTTTCATCCGCGACATCGTCACCGCGGCGGAGATCACGCGCTACGGTCTCGACATTCTGGTCACGCGACCGGAAGGCGTCGAGAAGGCCGAGTTCGAGTTCGTCTTCGATCTCACCGCGATGCATGAAGCCGGCACGCTCGATGCGTTCGGGGCGGGCGTGGTCGATGCGGTACGCGACGACCAGCGGCTGCAGGATCCGCTCACCCTCGGCTCGATCACCCAGCAGTTCATCTTCGCACCCGGCGCCTGCGACGCCATTCAACCGGCGATGCAGGCGGCCGGCGCGTCGGTTGACGGCGATGACGGCTGCGGCGAGGTAGTCATGCAGGCGCTGATCGCCTTCGCCCGGTCCGCCGGAGCCTCCGGCGTCGATGCCAGGGCCCGCGAAGCGGCGGCGGCGGAGCTCGCTCGGCTTGACGCGGCGGCCAAGTGACGGCCTCTGTTGGGCCGTGGCTTGTCGCCGGCAACGTTTTGTTGATCGCGATGGACGATGAATGGCCTCGTCCGGCGCGCCTGCCGCCTTGACGCCTGAAACCGAACGGGGTTGGCGATGATCGACAATGCACTCCTGAAACGGGCGATTGCCCAGGGCCGCGCCGCCGAGCCCGCCGACCTGGTCATCAAGAATGTCGGTTTGCTGGATGTTGTTTCAGGGGGCGTCACCACCACCGACATCGCGATCTGCGGCGACAGGATCGTCGGCACATACGAGACCTATTCGGGCCGGCGCGAGATCGACGGCGCTGGGCTCTTCGCCGTGCCGGGCTTCATCGATACCCATCTCCACGTCGAATCCTCGCTGGTCACGCCGGCCGAGTTCGATCGCTGCGTCCTGCCGCACGGCGTCACGACCGCGATCTGCGACCCGCACGAGATCGCCAACGTTCTCGGCGTCGAAGGCATCCGCTATTTCCTTGCATCCGCCGAGGCGACGATCATGGACCTTCGCGTCCAGCTCTCCTCCTGCGTGCCGTCGTCGTCGCAGGAGACATCGGGGGCCTGCCTGCTGGCCGCGGACCTTCTGCCGTTCCGCGATCATCCGAAGGTCATCGGCCTGGCCGAGTTCATGAACTTTCCCGGTGTGCTGTCCGCCGACGAGGATGTTCTCGACAAGCTGCTGCCCTTCCAGGACGGGCATATCGATGGCCATGCGCCGCTGCTGCGTGGCCATGACCTCAACGGCTACCTCGCGGCACGGATCGCGACCGACCACGAAACCACGACCGCCGACGAGGCCCGCGAGAAGCTGCGAAAGGGGATGATCGTCCTTATTCGCGAGGGTTCGGTGTCAAAGGACATGCATGCGCTGGCCGAGGTCCTTGACGAGAACACCTCCAGCTTCATGTGCCTCTGTACCGACGATCGCAATCCGCTCGACATCGCCGAGCAGGGCCATCTCGACTACATGATCCGGACGCTGATCGCGCTTGGCCGGCCACTCCATCATGTCTACCGCGCGGCAAGCTGGTCGGCCGCCCGGGCCTTCGGGCTCCGCGATCGCGGCATCATCGCCCCGGGTCGGCGCGCCGATATCGTATTGGTCGACGATCTCGCCGCCTGCTCGGTTCGCACCGTGATCTCCGCCGGTCGGGTCGTCGAGCCCGCGATTTTCGAGACACGGCCGACGGTCGAACCGGTCGGTCTCGACAGCATGAAGGCGGAGCGGGTGACGGCCGCCGATTTCGAGATTGCCGGCGGCGCGGCGGAGCTGCCGGTCATCGGCGTCGAGGCGGGTTTGATCATCACCCAGAACCGACCGATGGCGGTGCCGTCGCGGGGCAACGTCCGGGTCGCGGACACGGCCGCCGACATCGCCAAGGTCGCTGTCGTTGCGCGGCACGGGATCAACCGCAATATTGGCCGCGCCTTCGTCAACGGTTTCGGCCTTCAGCGCGGCGCCATCGCCTCCTCGGTCGCCCACGACGCCCACAACATCTGCGTCATCGGCGTTGACGACGGCGACATGGCGGTCGCGGTCAATCGGTTGATCGAGATGGACGGCGGGTTCGTTGTCGCCTCAGGCGGCGAAGTGCTTGCGGAATTTGCCCTTCCGCTTGCCGGGCTGATGAGCCTCGGGTCGTTCGAGTCGGTCCGCGCCGGCCTCGTGCCGCTGCGTGCCGCCGCGCGAAGCCTCGGCTGCACGCTTGAGGAACCATTCCTCCAGGTCGCTTTCCTTGCGCTCCCGGTCATCCCCCATCTGAAGATCACCGACTTCGGGCTGTTCGACGTCGACAGTTTCTCCCTCGTCGCCGACAGTTGATACGCTCCGGTTGTCCTGGATGCCGGAGCCGACTTGCGCCGCGTCCAGGCCTTGCGACGCCTCGCCGCGATAGACGAAATAGGCCAGCACCACGAGGCTGATCGCAACGGCCATGGGCAGTGCGCTCGGGTCGAAGAGGTCGATCAGGTAGCCTATCGGCGTCGCTCCGACCATGGCGCCGGCCGAATAGGCCATGGCGAAGCCGGTCGTCACCACGGCGAGCCTGTGGCCACGGAAGTCCTGCCCGATAAGGATCAGTCCCAGCGTATAGATGCCGCCTAGCGTCCCGCCGGCGAGGAACAGGACAACGCCTTGAGCGGCGATCGAACTGCCGGCGAGCGGCATTGCGATTGCGATGAGAAGCGTTGGAAGGGCGCAAAGGCGAAGCAACCACCAGCGGCCATAGCGATCGGCCAGGAGCCCGAAGACGCCGACAAGGGTGGCTTCGCCGAGGCCGAAGACGGCGACGAGGGTCGAAGCGCCTTCGTCGCTGAGGCCATGGAAGACCCCGAACAGCGGATAGAGGCTGTAGATCGCGGTCGAGGCGACGCCGACCAGGAACGATGCGACGATCAGCGATCGGGCAAGCGAGAAGGCTTCACGGAAACCGAATCCCGCATCGGCCGCTCCGGCAGCGGCCTCCGGTTCAGCCGCGCCCTGGTCGCGAATTGTGAAGGCGATGAAAAACCCAGCCGCCAGCGGCAGCATGACGGCGACAAAGGGCAGGATCCCCTCGACCCCGGTGGCGCTGATCATCAGCGGGCCGAGGAACTGGGAACTCGTATAGAGCACCATGGCGAAGGACATGACGCGGCCGCGCTGGCGGTCGTCGACAACGCCGTTGAGCCAGATTTCCGTGGTGGCCCAGAGTGCTGCGAAACAGGCGCCCATGACGAACCGGGACGCGAACCAGACGGCGATATGATCGAAGGCGATGATTGCCGCGAAGCACAGGAAGGGCAGGGCGTACATTGCTGCCGCAAATCGCGGCAGGCCAAGGATCACGATCAGGCGCGGCAGGAACGGTCCGACGAAGAGGATGCCGGCGCCCGCCAGCGACGCGTTGAGGCCGATGAGCCAGTTGGACAGACCGACATTTTCGAGGGCGAGCGAAAAGTAGGGGTAGGTGAAGGCGGAGATGATGGACTCGACCGCCATGAGCAGCAGGACGCCGGCGACCGGCCAGGAGACTTTGAAGCCCGCCTGAGGGCGCAGGGCGCCCGCCGCGTTGTCCTGGTTGGCCACCCGACGGCGATCGTCGGCCGGCGCGGTCGGTCGCGGATCCGGCGAAACGCGGTTCGGGCGCGGAGCGACGCTCATGGACAGACGCTCCCCGGAACCAGGACGGCCAAGCCGCCCGGTGCTGGATCGTCGGTCAACGAGTCTGTAAGAGACGGACGTCCGAAAAATCCGGGGGATTCGCCGATATGATGCTGGTGCCGACCTACCTCGACAAGAGCGCGATCCACGGGATCGGCATCTTTGCCTCGGACTTCATCCCGAAGGGGACGCGGGTCTGGCAGTTCACGCCGGACTTCGACCAGGTCTTCCCGGACGCTGCCCTGGCCAGCCTTCCCGCCGTCCAGCGCGATCCGATCCTCTTCTACGGTTATATCGAACCCGGCATCGACGGCATCGTGCTGTGTTGCGACAACGCCCGGCATTTCAACTTTTCCGAGGACCCCAATTGCGGCTCCGGGGATCATGTCCTGCTCGGCTACATCTCGACCTTCGCCCTGCGTGACATCGCGGCCGGCGAAGAAATGACCTACGCCGTCGAGGAAGATGCCGACGCCGACCGGAAACTCGGTCTGGGCTAGCCGCGCTTCGGTCGGAACAACAGCGAGGGGCGAAGCGCGGTCAGGCATGGAATCCTTGTCCGTCCTGGCTCCAATACCGAGCCGGGGTCGCTCTCCCGAACGCACGGGCGGGAGAAACGCCCGCGAACCGTCTCAGATCAGACAACGTCCTTCAGGGCACCAGCACGTGATCCCCTCCGGGACCAGGTTGAACGACCGGTAGTCGACCGTGATCTCCTCGCCGGCCTCGATGTCGCGATTGGCGTAGACATAGAGCTTGTCTTCGACGCGCGCGGTCGGCCGGCAGCTGTGATTGAGAAAATCGACTCCGTCGGGCTCCCATTGCGGCAGAAGGCAGAGGAGCTTCGAGCCCTCGCGCTTCAGATGAACCGACTGTCGCCACCAGAAGACATCGAGCTCGTCCTTGCTGTCCAGGTCGACCATGACGGCCTTCCCGTCGAAAAAGCCGATCAACTCGTCCTTGCCGATCCTGGCCTTGGCAAAGACACCCTTGTGTTCGGCGCTGAAATCACGGACTTCAACCAGCTGACTGTTAGTGTAACTCATGACTTTCTTTACCTCATGCCACTACACGCGCATCACCAGTTGCGCGACGCCAAGCGTCCCGCATCCACCCCGGCAGAGGGTCATGACGGATAGTTCAGTGTCGGCACGCCTCCTGTGCCGCACCCGCCGCCCTTGAACAGGTTAACGAAACCTGAACACATTGCGTAGAAATGTAAGCGCTGCGGTTAACCAATTGTCAACCTAATGAGTCGGGACCGCGGCATTGCCTTGCCCGGGCGGGAGGCCAGTATGCTTTTGTTTACAAAGCATTAACCATATTGGAACAAAGCTGGCCATCATCGCTGATTGCTGCTTTTCTCACTGCATCCTGGGGTGGTGACGGGCGATTGGACCAGTCTTCGGTGGCGCAAGCACCACAAGACCGGACGGTATGGGCTGTATACCGACTGAATAGGCGTCGCTGATCGGGTTTTCCCAGGTCAGTCCCGTGCGAGGAACGGCGCTTTGTTTGCCGGTGAAGGCAGTAATTCATTCCTGAGTTCAGGTTTAAACATATGGAAATTGTTTGCGTGCATTGTGTCCGCCTTATCCGAGGATGCCAGGGCGCGTGAAGAAATGAACAAAGCAATCACCGGTCGCATTACCCTCAATCTGATTGCAGGGATCGTGATCACGGTGGTTACCGTGGTTGTCGCCATCTTCTGGATGGCCGCGCGCCAGAATGAGCAAGCGGCGCATTCCACCGAGACCATGGTGATCGGCGGCGTCCAGGCGATGACCCGGCGCGCCGAATCCCTGGCCAACGACTACGGCTGGTGGGACGACGCCTATGACGCCTATGTCGACGGTGATGCCGAGTGGATGGAAGCCAATATCGGCGCCAGTGTCGAAGAGACCGAGATCGCCGACCTCATGGCGATCGTCGCCTCGGATGCCGGTGTCGACTACGGCTGGTTGCTGAGCGACGATCTGGCCGCGAGCGACGTCATTTCGCCGGAGGTCGTCGCTGGGATCCGCGAACTCGCGAAGGACATGCCGGTCGAGAGCCTCGCCGCGCGCAGCTCGTTCGTGAAGGCTGGCTCCGACGTCATGCTGATCGCCGTCTCCCGGCTGACGCCGCTGTCCCGCGCCAGTGAGGTCGACGCCGAAACGCGCCCCTATTTCGTTGTTGGCATCGTTCTGTCCGAGGAGCGCCTGATCGATCTCGGCCGGTCCTTCCTGATCGAGGATCTGCACCTCGAGGAGACCTCGCCGGCCAGCGGCTCCGAGAACGTGTCGCCGCCCGTCGTCGATCTCTTTGGCAACACCATCGCCCACTTTGTCTGGACGCCGCCGACTCCTGGCTACGCGGTCTTGCGCAATGTCCTCCTGCCTGTCTCGGTGGCCCTCGCGCTGTTCTGCGTGGTCGCCTTCACGACGGCATTCCGGGCGCGGCGCATCGCGATCGCGCTGAGCGACAGCGAGAAGGAAGCGGTTATCGCTGCCCGCACTGACAGCATGACGTCACTGATGAACCGCGCTGGATTCACCGAACTGATTGAATCCGAGGAATACGAGCAGGCCTGCGCGAATGGCAAGTTGGCCATTATCTATATGGACATCAACGGCTTCAAGGCGGTCAACGACTCGATCGGCCATCACGGCGGCGACGAGCTTGTCAGGGTTCTGGCCAACCGCGTCACCTCGGTCCTTCCTCCTGAAGGCCGTTTCGCGCGGATCGGCGGCGACGAATTTGCGGTCGTGATCACCGGCGATTCAGTCCGTGAGAAGGCCGCCAATGCCGCCGCGACTGTCGTCGGCTGTCTCGACCAGCCCTTCACCATCCACGGCTTCGAATTCCACGTCACCGTCGCCGTTGGCTACGCGATCGCCGGCGGCACTGGGCTCACGCCCAGCGAGATCGTTCGTCGTGCCGATATTGCCATGTATCAGGCGAAGAACGGCGCCGAGCGGGAAGCCGTCCTCTACAATTCGACGATGGAGACGGGCGCGCTCGAAAAGAAGCAGATTGAGACGTCTCTTCGTCGCGCCATCGAACTGGGCGAACTCCAGGTCTTCTACCAGCCGGTGGTCCGCGCAAGCGATCTGACGATCGTCGGCATGGAAGCCCTGGTCCGCTGGACTTCGAAGGAACTCGGCACCGTTTCGCCCGCGACTTTCGTACCTGTCGCCGAAGAGACCGGCCTCATCCACGACCTTGGCCGTTTCGTGGTCGATCGCGCCTGCCAGGATGTGTCGAAGTGGCCGGGACTCAAGATGGCGATCAATCTTTCGCCAGTGCAGCTTCGCGATCCCGATTTCGCCACCGGCCTGCTTGAGGTTGTCAGGAGCTATGGCCTCGATCCGAGCAGCTTCGAGCTGGAGCTGACCGAAGGCATCCTCGTCAACAACCCGACCATCGCGAAGCGGAAGCTGGCCAAGCTCAAGGAAATGGGCTTCACGCTGTCGCTTGACGATTTCGGAACGGGCTTCTCTTCGATCGGTTATCTGCGCCAGTTTCCCTTCGACGTGCTGAAGGTGGATCGCTCCTTCGTCCGCGACATCGGGCTGAACGCGACCGCCAATGCCTTGATCCAGTCGCTGGTGTCGCTCGGCGACGCCATGAACCTGTCGGTCATCGCCGAAGGCATCGAGAACGAGGACCAGTTGAAGCTGCTCAGGCTCGTCCAGTGCGAGTATGTGCAGGGATACCTGATCAGTCGTCCGATCCCGGCGGAGCAGATCACCGACCTGTTGAAGACGGTCGGCGAGGAACGACGCATTCTGCTCGAGGCAGGCCGCGACGATCGGCGCCTCGCGGCTGGCTGAGGCAGCGGGCCGCGGGCGTCGGCCCGCCGCGAAAGTCACCGGATTTGCGAGGGGAAGCGCTCCCCGGAAAGCATGCGCTCCGGAATTACAGCGTTACAGCGCTGATTTTCTTCACTTTTTATTAAACGAAACGTGACGAATCTGGCGGGGAGACCGCGCAGATTGGCAAACACACGGCAGATGCCGAAACTCGACCAGATCATGTCCCGCCTTGCGGGACGCTTCGTGTTGCCCGTCGCCGTCGTGCTCGTCGGCGCGCTGGCGATTGTCATCGTGTCGCTCAGCGAGATGGCGGGCGAGGTCAATCGCATCGAGGACAAACTGACAGCGCGTTCGGCCGAAGCGGCCGTCCAGGTGACGCTGCGCCGCATCGGACAGAGTCATCGGGACTACGCACTGTGGGATGACTCGGTCCGGAACCTCTACGGGGAGGTCAACCAGGATTTCCTGTATGACGGCTTCGTAACGGCGTCCATTGACGCCGTCTTTTTCGATTCCTTTTTCATCATCGACGAATACGGCCGGGATGTCGTCGGCTACCATTTTGGCGATCGGCTGAGTGAAAGCACTGCTGACCTCTACGGCCCCCAGCTGGCCGAGTTGATGGAAGGGCTGCCGCGCGATGGCGTGGCCTATGCCGTCCATACGGGAATACTTCAGACCCAATGGGGGCTGGCCAAAGTCGCTGTCGGACCGATCGTTCCGTTCTCTGAAGACTACGAGCCACGCCCGAAAGCCTCGCGGTTCCTGGTCGTCAGCCAGATCCTCGACCAGGCGGCCGTCGCGGATCTCGGAACCGATTTTCAGATCGACGGGTTCGCGCTGACTGATCCTGCGTCGGCGAATCCGAGGTCGATTGCCGTTACCGATCCCTTCGGGAATCCCGTTGCGCGGCTGGAATGGGTGTCGCGCGAACTCGGTAATGAGGCGAGGGCGGAAATCAGTCCCACGGTCTTCGTCATGCTGGCGTTGATCTGCCTGGTGATGATCTTTCTTCTCTTCGTCGCGCGGCGAAGCGTCCGCGAGATAGAGCGCAAGAACGAGGAGGCGCGGCACTACGCAACCCACGATGAACTGACCGGGCTGCCCAACCGCTCGGTGGCGCTGACCACTATCGACGACGCGATCACAAAGCGCGAAGGCGGTGAGAAGGTTGCCGCGGTCTTCGTCGATCTCGACCGCTTCAAGGATGTCGACGACACCTATGGTCACGAGACCGGCAACCTGTTGTTGCGGAGGCTGGCAACGCTCTTCGAGGAATGTGCCGGCAACAATCTTCTTGCCCGGGTCGGCGGCGACGAGTTTGTCATTGTCGTAGCAGATCGCATGGCGATCGAGGTCGCCTGCAGCATCGGATGGAAGATCATCGAGGCGCTGGCCGAGCCATTCACCATTGGCGGCCGGACCATTTCGATCAACGCCAGCATCGGCATCGCCGTCGCCGATACGATCGACCCGTCGGGCGAGGAGTTGCTACGCCGCGCCGACGTCGCGATGGACCAGGCCAAGCAGCAGGGACCGAACCGCTTCTTCGTCTATGAACCCTTCATCGACACGGTGAGGCACGAGCGGCTCGAGCTTGCCAACGACCTCCGTGAGGCGCTGCGCAACGATGGGCTCGCATTGGTCTACCAGCCGATTTTCGATGCGATGACCCGGGAAATCGTCGGCGTCGAGGCCTTGTTGCGCTGGAACCGGCCGCTGTTCGGGCCTGTGCCGCCGGACATCGTCATTCCGGTCGCCGAGGAAGCCGGTCTGATCGACGCGCTCAGTCGCTGGACGCTGCGCAAGGCCTGCGCCGACGCCCTCGGCTGGGACGGCCTCCGGCTCGCCGTCAACATCTCGACCGTCCAGTTCCGCAACCCCAATTTCGATACCCAGGTCGCCGGGATCCTGGCGGAGACCGGGTTCCCGGCCCGGCGTCTGGAAATCGAGATCATCGAAAGCGAGTTACTCGGTCGGCCGGACCAGATCCGTCGCACCATCGACGCCGTTCGCGCGCGGGGCATTTCGGTCGCTCTGGACGATTTCGGCACCGGCTATTCCAGCATCGGATACCTGCGCAGCTTCGCCCTCGACAAGATCAAGCTCGATCGGTCGATGGTCGAGGGGATCGATCGAGACGACCAAAGTCTCGAGCTCGTTCGTGCCTCGGTCATCCTGGCGCGGGCGCTCGACCTGCGGGTCACGGCCGAGGGCGTCGAGAGCGAAAGCGAGGCGCGGTTGCTGCGCGATGCTGGCTGTGCCGAATTGCAGGGCTGGTTCCTCGCCGAGACGGCTTCCCCGGCCGAGCTGGACGCCCTGTTCGCCCGCGGAGGCGGCGGCGCGTTGACCGGGACCGGCTAGCGGCTCAGAGCGACATGCCGAGCGACTGGAGCCACACAAGGCCCTCGTCGGTGCCGGCGCGGGGCAGGTATTCGGCTCCCACCCATCCATCGTATCCAAGCCCGTCCAGCGCCCGCAGAACCGCGCCATAGGCGATCTCGCCCTCGTCGGGCTCGGCGCGGCTCGGCACCGCGGCGATCTGGACATGCCCGATCCGATCGAACTGTTCACGCATCCGGGTGAGGATGTCGCCCTGGCAGGCGCCGACATGATAGGCGTCGAACATCAGCTTCAGGTTCGGGGCGTCGACACGGTCGATGATCTCGGCCGCCTGCTCGACCCGCGAATAGAAATACCCCGGCATGTCGCGCGGGTTCAGCGGCTCCAGAAGGATGGTGAGGCCGTGCTCGGCCGCCTTGGCCGTCGTCGCCTTGAGGTTGGCGACCAGCACCTCGGCACCCGTGGCGCGCTCTTCCTCCGGGACAAGGCCCGCCATCACGTGGATGGCCGTGCCGCCTATGGCATGGCAGTAGCCGATCGCCTGGTCGGCGAGGGCGGTGAACTCGGCCTCGCGGCCGGGGACGGCCGCCAGCCCGCGGTGGCCGGTCGCGCCGGGGCCAATGTCGGTGTTGATGCCCAGGATCTTGACCTGGTGACGGGCGCAGGCCTCGCGAAGCTCCTGGGCCGGAACGGCGTAGGGGAAATGGAACTCGGCGGCCTTGAAGCCGGCGCGGGCGGCGGCGCCGACGCGCTCGATCAGCGGGAGATCGGGCCACAGGAAACCGAGATTGGCCGAGAAACGGGGCATGGGACACCGGGGGCTGGAGGATCGTCGGGCGAATGTCGACGGCAGGAACCGCCAATGGGTCGTTCATGCCCCGCCGCCCGGGACTTGACAACCCTTCGCCGGAACCCCGATGACCACCGCGACGGGTCCCGGCCGCTCCTCGGGCGGTGCCCCCGCCACGGCCGGCTCTCCCGGCAATTGATCGAAATGACCGACAACAGGGCTAACCAATTGGGATCAAGGAAGATCGCCGTCGCGCCGATGATGGACTGGACCGACCGTCACTGTCGGTTCTTCCACCGTCGACTGACGCGCCACGCGACGCTCTTCACCGAAATGGTCGTCGCCGATGCCGTGCTGCACGGCGATCGCGAGCGGCTGCTCGGCTTCGCACCGGAGGAACACCCGGTCGTCCTCCAGCTTGGCGGATCGGACCCGGCCAAGCTCGCCGCCGCCGCGCGGATCGCCGAGGACATGGGCTACGACGAGATCAACCTCAATGTCGGCTGTCCGTCCGACCGGGTGCGCTCGGGTACCTTTGGCGCCTGCCTGATGCTGACCCCGGATCTGGTGGCGGAAGGCGTTGCGGCGATGAAGGAGGCCGTTGCCGTGCCGGTGACGGTCAAGTGCCGGCTGGGCGTCGATGAACAGGACACCGGCCCGGCGCTGGACAACCTCGCCGACGCGGTCGTCGCGGCCGGTTGCGACGGGCTGTGGGTCCACGCCCGCAAGGCCTGGCTGTCAGGCCTGAGCCCCAAGGAAAATCGTGAGGTGCCGCCGCTCGACTACGACCGGGTCCATGCGCTGAAGCGCCGGCTGCCAGGAGTGTTCGTCGGCATCAACGGCGGGATCGCCTCGCTCGATGCCGCTGCCGCCCATCTCGACTATGTCGATGGCGTCATGCTCGGCCGGGCAGCCTACCACACGCCTGAGATCCTGGCGGAGGTCGACGGCCGTTTCTTTGGCGACAGGGCACAGTCCGACGCGAAAGAAGCCGTGCTGTCGATGATCCCTTACATCGAAGCCCGGCTGGCGCGCGGCACGCGACTGTCGCAGGTGACGCGGCACATGCTGGGCATGTTCCATGGCCGTCCGGGCGCGCGCCGCTGGCGCCAGATCCTGTCCGTCGAGGCGTCTCGCCCCGGCGCAGACAGTTCGGTGCTGAAAAAGGCTCTGGCCGCTGTCGAGGCGGAGATGCTGGACATCGGAGCCCAAACGTCAGAAACAAGCCCGCCGGCGCTCCAGCCGGCCTGACATTCTCTTCTTCCTGCGACCGGGGCCTATGGAAATCACCGCCACGTCATCCGAGCTGATCGAGCTCGGCATCGCCCTCCTGTTGGCGGGCTGCCTCTCCGGCCTGCTCGCCGGCATCTTCGGCATCGGTGGCGGCGCCGTCATCGTCCCGGTGATGTACCAGGCGCTGCTCTTTCTCGGTGTCGACGATTCCGTGCGCATGCACATTGCGGTCGGGACATCGCTCGCCATCATCGTTCCGACGTCGCTGCGATCCTTCTTCGCCCATAAGAGGCGAGGCGCGGTCGACATGGCGCTGTTCCGAAGCCTCATGGTGCCGGTGCCGATCGGCGTGATCGTCGCCTCGATCGTCGCCGCGTCGATCTCGGGTGCCGCGCTCCGGGGCATCTTTGCCGCCATCGCGCTGGCCGTGGCGCTGAAGCTGATCCTGCATCGCCCGAGTTGGCAGCTTGGCACCGACATACCCGGCAATCCGTCGCGCGCGATCATCGGCGGCCTGATCGGCTTCTTCTCGACGCTGATGGGCATCGGTGGCGGCATCATCAACAACACCTACATGACCCTCTACGGACGACCTATCCACCAGGCGGTGGCGACCTCCGCCGGCGTCGGGGTCCTGATCTCCATTCCAGGCATGCTCGGCTACATCTGGGCCGGCTGGGGCAACCCGCTGCTGCCGCCATTCTCGGTCGGCTTCGTCAATCTCGTCGGCGTGCTGATCGTCATTCCGGCGAGCGTGCTGATCGCGCCTCTCGGCGTGCGGATCGCCCACGCCCTGACCCGGCGCCAGCTCGAACTCGGCTTCGGCGTCTTCCTGCTCGTCGTTTCGGCGCGCTTCGCTCTGTCGCTGTTCTAGGACTTAGGGCGTCAGCACAAGGCGGTCGCCGACGATCGAGTAGCCGTGGAGCAGGTTGAGGAAGGACAGCCCCAGCAGGCTCTGTTCGAGTGATCCCCGTGGCGCGACGAGCGCAGGGACGTCGCGCTGCTCGATCGGGCCGACCGACATCCGGTTCAGCGTGACCGCTGCGGCGCTCATCATCCCGTTGGCGGTCCGGATCGGGATGGAATAGGACAGCGAAACCGGGTCGAT
The DNA here is from genome assembly GCF_900104485.1 of Bauldia litoralis. GTDB lineage: Bacteria > Pseudomonadota > Alphaproteobacteria > Rhizobiales > Kaistiaceae > Bauldia > Bauldia litoralis. Next base: position 418,594 of record NZ_FMXQ01000004.1, read on the forward strand.
CCCGATCGACTGGGCGTCGCCGGGGGTCAGCGTGACGAAACTCGCCCCGGTGTCGAAGAGCATGTTGACCGGCTGGTCGTCGATCTCCGCCCGAACGGCGAAATGCCCGCCGGACGACCGGATGAAGGCAACGCTGTCGGCATCCGCGGCGCCGGCCAGACGGCCGGTGATCGGCATGCCGGGGGCCAGGGCGCCGATCAGCCGTCCGGCAAAGCCGGCAAGCTGGTCGCGGCTGGCATAAAGGCCGGCGACGACGAGGATGATGGCCACCCAGATCGCCATGGAGCGCAGGATCTGCCAGGCGCCGAAGGGCCGGGCGAAGACGCCCGCGCCGACGAAGAGCAGGATGGCGAGAAGGGCGACGAGCCGCGGCAGGTCGATGTCGTCGACAGTTAGGCCAGCGTCGGTGACGTAGAGCCCGACGACCACCACGACGGCGAGCACCGCCAGCCCCAGCAGGAGCCGGGGAAGCAGCGAATTGCGCCGTTGCGGGTCCTCACTCACAGGCCTCGCCTGCCTCCGACGGTTGGTCTCAGATCGCGCTGGCGACGCCAACCAAAAACAAAACAACGGCGATTTGCTGGCAGGCGCCAAGCGTATCGCCGGTCCGCCCGCCGATCTGGCTGCGCGCGTACAGAATGAGGATATAGGTACCCGCAAGCGAAAGGAGAATGCCGGCGATTGCCGGCAGCAACCCGAGAGCCGGCCACACGGCGATCAGCGCTATGACAAGGGCAACAGCCTGTGCCGTCAGCATCGCGCTCGCGTCCGGCGGTCCGGTATCGTGGGCAAGGCCATCGGTACGGGCGGCCGGCAGATCGTGCCACACCCGCATCATCGCTGCCCGCGACACCGCTTCCGCCGCGACCAGCGCCAGGGCGGCCCGCCACGGGCCAGCCGCCATCAGCGCGCCGAGCGCTGCGGTCCGGATGAGGATCGAGAAGACGAGCGCGGCGGCGCCGTGGCTGCCGATCCGGCTGTCGCGCATGATCTCGAGCTTGCGCTCGGGCGTCGCGCCGCCGCCGAAGCCGTCGAAGGTGTCGGAAAGGCCGTCTTCGTGAAGGCCGCCGGTTGCAAGCATCGTCGCCGCCACCGCCAGCGCCACGGCAACCAGCGATGGCGCGCCGAGGGAGGCGCCCACCACAATCACGATGCCGGCAACCAGCCCGACAAGAGCGCCGACCACCGGGAACATGCGGGAGGAACGGCGGAAATCCGGCCGGCCACTGGGTTCCGCCCCCAGCCATCCGAGTGGAAAGCGGGTGAGGAAGGCGAGCGAGGCGACGAGGTCGTCGGCCAGGCTCGCTGCCTGGGCGCGGAGCCGGTTGTCGGCCGTCATGGGCGGCGCCTCGTCGCGGTTGGGTTGTGATCGATCCGACTCGGTTTATAGAACCACGCTCTTGCCGCGTCCAAGCCGGCGGCAGCCAGGAGCCAGTCATGACGCCAACCGATTCCGCGCTCCCCTTCGACGATATCCGCAAGCTCGTCCGGGAAATGCCCGGTCCAGACGCGGATGCCGTTGCCACCGTTCGGGCCCGCGATGCGGAATTGACCAAGCCGTCCGGCTCGCTGGGGCGCTTGGAGGACCTGGTCGAGTGGCTCGCCGCCTGGCAGGGCAAGGCGCCGCCGACCGTCGACCGGCCGCAGGTCGCGATCTTCGCCGGCAACCACGGGGTAGCAGCGCGCGGCGTCTCGGCCTTTCCCAGCAGCGTCACCCGCCAGATGGTCGACAACTTCGCTGCCGGCGGCGCGGCGATCAACCAGATCTGCCTGACCCACGATCTCGGCCTCAAGGTCTTCGACGTCGCCCTCGAGGTGCCGACCGGCGACATCACGGTCGAGGCGGCGATGGATGAGGTGACCTGCGCCGGCACGATGGCCTTCGGCATGGAGGCGACGGCCGGCGGCATCGACCTTCTCTGCATCGGCGAAATGGGCATCGCCAATACGACGATCGCCGCCGCGATCTTCGCCGCCCTTTATGATGGCGCGGCCGCGGATTGGGTCGGGCCGGGTACCGGGGTCGATCCCTCCGGCATCGAGCGGAAGGTGGCGGCGGTCGAGGCGGCGCTGGCGTGTCACCGCGGCGCCCTCGACGATCCGCTGGAGGTGCTGCGCCGTCTTGGTGGCCGCGAGGTGGCCGCGATGGCCGGGGCGATCCTCGCCGCGCGGCACGGGCATATACCGGTGATCGTCGATGGCTATGTCGCCACAGCGGCGGCGGCGATCCTCCACGCGATGGAACCGGGTGCGATCGATCACTGCCAGTTCGGCCACATCTCCGCCGAACCGGGCCATGTTCGCGCGCTGGACCGGCTTGGCAAGCGGCCGCTGCTCGATCTCGGCATGCGGCTGGGGGAGGGGACGGGCGCGGCGCTCGCCGCCGGCATCGTGCGGTCGGCGGCGCGGGTCCATGCCGGCATGGCGACCTTCAGCCAGGCCGGCGTCGCGGGCAAGGATAGTGGCGGCTAGGCGAAGACTGGCGGTCAGCTGACGCGCAGCCAGCGGCTGCGGCGCGGTTCGTCCTCGATCGGCGGCAGCGCCTCCATCACGCGGGACTGCGGGAAGGTCGCGATGACTTCGGTTCCCACCCGGAGCTTGGACTTCAGCTCGAACGCCCCCTCGTGCATCCGCACCAGCGCCTGAACGATCGGCAGTCCGAGGCCGGCGCCCTGTTCGGTGCTCTTGATGGCGATCGCGCCCTGGCCGAAGGAGGTCAAAACGATCGGGATCTCTTCTTCCGGGATGCCCGGCCCGTTATCGCGGATCGAGATGAACTGGCCGCCGTCGCTCGACGGTCCGGCGCGCACGGTGATTTCGCCGCCAGGCGGCGTGAACTTGATCGCGTTGGACACCAGGTTGAGGACGATCTGTCGGATCGCCCGGTCGTCGGCCCAGATCCGCGGCATGTCCCGACGGTATTGCTGGACGATCTCGAGATTCTTGCCGCGCGCCTTGAGCTGCAGCAGATGGCAGCATTCCTCGACCACCGAGATGAGATTGACCGGTTCCTCGTACAATTCGTAATGGCCGGCCTCGATCCGCGACAGGTCCAGGATTTCGTTGATCAGATTGAGGAGATGCTGCCCGCTCTCGTGGATGTTCGCGGCATAGTCCCGGTAATTCTCGTTGTCGATCGGGCCGAGGACCTCGCTCTTCATCACTTCCGAGAAGCCGAGGATCGCATTGAGCGGCGTGCGGAGTTCGTGGCTCATCGTCGCGAGGAAACGGGATTTCGCCAGGTTGGCTTCCTCCGCCCGCCGCCGCGACTCGTCCGAGACGGCCTTGGCCGTCCCAAGCTCGGCGATCAGCAGGTCCTTCTCGGCGCGATACTCGTGCATTGTCAGCGTCGCCGAATAGAGCCGCGTCGCGAGGATCAGGAAGAAGCACTGGGCGCCGATCGCCATCACCGCCAGCGCGACGAAGAGAATATCGCCGCGGGTGAGATAGACGATCGCCAGGGTCGCCGTGACCGGAATGGTGCCGGCGACTGCCGCGACCGGAATGGTCGAGGCGAGCATCGTCGTCGCCGCCACCGCGATCAGGGCGGTGGCGAAGAGGAAGATATCGACACCGTCGCGAGAGCCGAACTCGGCCGGGACCAGAAGGAAGAGCGCCGCCCACGCGACGCCGCCGACGAATTCCGTCGAGATGAAGCGTCCCGTCCAGCGCCGAACCGCGACATCGGCGATCGGCAGGCGCGAGAAGTGGCGGCAGAACAAATACATGCGGAAATGAACCGCGAGCATCACCGCGGCCCAGGCAAGAACCTGGATAATGCCGAGCCAGATCATGGCAGCGGCCGAAACCACGGCAACGAGCAGCGGGACGACGAGGGCGGCGCTCAACCGGTTCTGGGCGAAGGTCAGCAGCAATTCGTAGTCGAAGGCCGGCTTGGTGCCGGTCATCGACGTCAGCCGCTCGCGCTGGGCGCTGACCGTGCGACGGACTTCGTTGCGATGCTCCGCGCGCTTGCGGTTGATCGCCGTCTTGTCGCCGTCCCTGGAAGATCGAATGGCCGTCACGCGGTCGAGTCCCGACACCTCTTGAGCGCCATTCCCCGGCGCAGAGGCTGCAAACCTCGCATGGAAGGTTTAATTTGCCGCTGAACAGGTTGGTTAACGGGAGCCAAAGGCAAACTGGTGGTCGGATCGACAAGGGGAGAGGGGCCTGCTGCGCCTCCCGGACAATCGCTGGACGCTCTCCTGAGCGACATCCGCGGCTGTCGCATCTGCCGGGACCGGCCAACGGGCAGGACGCCCTTGCCGCATGAACCGAGGCCCGTTCTGCGGGTGTCGGCGAGCGCCACCGTATGCATCGTCGGCCAGGCGCCCGGCACCCGGGTGCACGCCTCGGGCGTGCCGTTCACCGATCCGTCCGGCGACCGGTTGCGTGACTGGATGGGAATCGACTCCGATACCTTCTACGACGAGAGCCGGGTGGCGATCGTGCCGATGGGATTCTGCTTTCCCGGTCTCGATGCGAAGGGGGGCGACCTTCCGCCGCGACGGGAATGCCCGCCGGCATGGCGTGCACCACTGATGGCGCAGTTGCCCCGGATTCGGCTGATGCTTGCCGTGGGCGCCTACGCCCAGGCGTGGCACCTTGGACCTCTGGCCCGAAAGTCGCTCACCGGAACGGTCGCCGCATGGCGTGACATCGCCACAGCGACTGACCCCGTCGTTGTTCCCTTGCCCCATCCATCCTGGCGCAACAACGCCTGGCTGAAGCGCAATCCTTGGTTCGAAACCGACCTCCTGCCGTTTCTGCGTGATCGGGTCGGGCGCGAACTCCGGGGCGACTGATCCATTTCAAGAATTTATTACCCGCAATCGGCAATAATCCTGATGATCGTAGGATAATTGTCCGCTATAGGGGTTTCGACGCAAACGGGTTGTTCAGGAACGCCGACAATGGTCGATCGCCTCGATCGCAAGATTCTGCAGATTCTCCAGGAGGACGCGACGATCCCGGTCGCCGAGATCGGCCGCCGGATCGGGTTGTCGACGACGCCCTGCTGGCGGCGGATCCAGAAGCTGGAGGAGGAGGGGGTCATCACCGGGCGGGTCGCGCTTCTCGATCCGAAGAAGATCAACACCCGGGTAACGGCCTTCGTCGCCATCACCACCAACCAGCACAACGATGAATGGCTCCGCCGCTTCGCCGAGGTCATCCGCGAGATGCCGGAGGTCGCGGAGTTCTACCGGATGGCCGGGCAGGTCGACTATCTGCTGCGCGTCGTCGTCCCCGACATCGAGGCCTATGACGCCTTCTACAAGCGGCTGATCGCCAAGATCGACATCTCCGATGTCTCGACGACCTTCGCCATGGAGCAGATCAAATACACGACGATGCTGCCACTGAACTACATTGCCCTCGACAAGGAAAAGGCACCTGCATGAACAAGCTTGGTTTCGGAAAGGCGATGGTCTCGGTCGTCGTCGCAGCCGGACTCCTGACCGGTGTCGCGCCGGCCATGGCGATGGACATGAACGGCAAATGGGTCGCCGCCAGCACGACGGCCATGTCGATCACCGGCGACATCGAGGTGTCGGCGGACAAGATCGTCTTCGAGACCGGCGCCAGCCTCGGTCTCAAGCCGGTTGAAGGGGAGGCGCACCTGTTCACGCTCGCGTCCGCGACCGACAATCCCGTCCTGCTCAACGGCAACACTCTGTGCGGTTCGAACGCGCCGCCCGAATACATCGCCTTCGCGATGTACGAGACTTCGATGATCCTGCTCGCCTTCGACGGTCCGGACGTCCCGAAGCTCAACCCGGATCCGCTCGACCAGGACGGCATCTGCGCGTCCTTCACCTACGAGCGCTAGCGCTCGAGTCGCGCCGCGCGATCCGTTCAAGCTGAACGGGATCGCTGAGCTCCCTCACTGCGTCGCGTCCGATCCAGCGCGCGGTCCTGTCGTCGGATGCCGCGAGGCGTTCGGCCAGCGACAGGGCCGGGGCATGCAGCCTCATCGAGCGCTTGCCGATCTGGCGAAGCGCCCAGTTGACCGCCTTCTTCACGAAGTTGCGCGGGTCCGTGGCGTGTCGCTCGATCGTCGGCAGGAAGGCCGCGAAGCGCGCATCGGGCACGGTCTTGCCGTGGACGGCATAGGCGGCCATCAGGGCGAAGCCGGCGCGTCGGACGAATTCGCGATCGTCATCCGTCCATGCCGCGATTCTATCGTCGACGAAGGGCGTCCTGACGAAGAGCTTCAGACAGACCTGGTCGCAGAGATCCCAGGAATCGAAGTCCGACGCCCAGGCATCCATCTGGTCAGGCGTAACCTTCTTCGGCTCGTCGATGAAGGCGGCGAGGAGGCGGGCTTCGTGGAAGCCGCTTGCCCATAGCGCCAGCGCCAGATCGTGATTGCGCCCCAGCCGGCGGGCGAGGGGCCGGAGCATCGCGATCGACACGCCGAAGGCGCGCCCGGTCTCGATGCCGAAGCGCGCCATGCCGAGGCGGTTCTTTTCGGAGCCGAGCCCCTTCAGTTCGGCGAGAACCGCGTCGACATCGGGAGGCGGTGCCGCCGCCCGCGCCATCAGTCGCGCGTCAGCCGCGCAAGCAGGCTCGAGGTATCCCAGCGGCCGCCGCCCATCGCCTGGACCTCGCCGTAGAATTGATCGACCAGCGCCGCGACCGGCAGCTTGGCGCCGTTGCTCCGCGCCTCCTCGATCGCGATCGACAGGTCCTTGCGCATCCAGTTGACGGCGAAACCGTGCTCATACTGGCCGGCGTCCATCGTCTTCCAGCGGTTCTCCATCTGCCAGGACTGGGCGGCGCCCTTCGAGATGACGCCGATCACCTGCTCGACATCGAGACCGGCCTGCTTGGCGAAATGGATGCCCTCCGATAGCCCCTGCACCAACCCGGCAATGCAGATCTGGTTGACCATCTTGGTGAGCTGTCCTGCCCCCGCCGGTCCCATCAGGCCGACCATCCTGGCGTAGCAGTCGATCACCGGCTTTGCGGTATCGAAGGTCGACTGGTCGCCGCCGACCATGACAGTGAGCTGGCCGTTCTCGGCCCCGGCCTGGCCGCCCGATACCGGCGCGTCGAGGAAGCCGCAGCCCTTGGCCTTCGCCGCCGCTTCGAGTTCGCGCGCGACCATCGCCGAGGCGGTGGTGTTGTCGATGAGGATCGCACCGTCCTTCATGCCGGCGAAGGCGCCGTCGTCGCCGATCGTCACCGACCTGAGGTCGTCGTCATTGCCGACGCAAACGAAGACGAAGTCGGCGCCTTCAGCGGCCTGTCGCGGTGTCGGCGCGGCCGATCCGCCGTGTTCTGCCACCCACTTGTCAGCCCGCTCGGCGGTGCGGTTGAAGACCGTCACGTCGTAACCGCCGCGCGCCTTGAGATGGCCGGCCATCGGGTAGCCCATTACGCCAAGGCCGATGAAGGCAACTTTCGCCATAGTCAGGTACTCCGCTTGAATTGAATCGAAGGGCGCCTAAGCCGCCCTTGCGGCAAGGTTTTAACCCACCGTGGAAGCCGAGTCAGGGGGCGGCGCGGACGACATGGCGGGTCAGCCGCCGTTCCAGTATGTCCCAGAGGCGGCGCAACGTCTCGACCAGCACGAGATAGAGGACTGCCGCGTAGAGATAGACCGTGATGTCGAAGGATCGGGCGAAGGCGAGCCGCGTTGCGCCCATCAGGTCGAAGACGGTGATGATGGCCGCGACGGCGGAGCCCTTGATCATCAGGATCACTTCGTTGCCGAGCGGCCGGAGGCCGATGACCAGTGCTTGCGGCAGCACGACCCTCAACATGATCCAGCGCGGCTTCATGCCGAGCGACATCGCCGCCTCGCTCTGGCCGCGCGGCACGGCACGGATCGCCCCGCGCAGGATCTCGCTTTGGTAGGCGCCGGTGTTGAGGGTGAAGGTCAGCAGCGCGCAGAAGAAGGCGTCGCGGAACAGCCACCACAGGCCGATCGACTCGAAGAAGGACCGGAACTCGCCGCTGCCATAGTAGACGAGGAAGAGCTGCGCCAGCAGCGGCGTGCCGCGGAAGAAGAAGCTGTAGCCGAGGGCGAGGGCGCGCAGCATCCGGCTGGCGGAGAGCCGCGCGAGGGCCACCGGCACGGCGATCAGCGCGCCGAGCGTCACCGAGATCGCAACCAGTTCGATGGTGATCAGCAGGCCTTCCAGCATGCGCGGGCCGTAGCGGCTGAGCAGTTCGAACTGGCTCATCGCTTCATCCCCCGGTCGGACCAGCGCTCGATGCCGACGATGCCGAAGGAGGAGACGATCGACATGGCGAGGTAGATCAGGCAGGCGACGAGATAGAAGAAGAACGGTTCCTTGGTTGCCCCGACCGCGACCGAGGTCTCGCGGAGAAGGTCGTTCAGCGCGATGATCGAAACCAGCGAGGTTTCCTTGAGCAGGACGAGCCAGAGGTTGGCGAGCCCCGGCAGCGCCAGGCGAACGAGTTGCGGAACGATTACCACCCGCATTGCCGCGGGCCAGCGCAGCCCGAGCGCCGCCGCGCCCTCGAACTGCCCCCGGCCGATCGAGCGGAAGGCGCCGAGGAAGACCTCGCTGGCATAGGCGGCAAAGACGAGACCGAGCGCAACGAGCCCGGCGACGAATCCATTGACCTCGACATACTCGTCGGCGACCAGCGACGCGATCCGCTGCACCAGGATCTGGCCGCCGTAATAGACGATGAACAGCGTCAGCAGTTCCGGCAGGCCGCGGAAGACGGTGGCGAAGGCGTTGCCGGCCACCGAGAGCCATGTGCGATGGGAATTGCGAGCGAGCGCGACGGCGAAGCCAAGAACTAGCCCGAAAGGGAGCGTCGCCGCAGCGAGCCTGAGCGTCAGCCAGGCGCCTGCGGCGATCTCGTCGCCCCATCCGTCTGGGCCGAAACTGAGCAGCCCGAATAGTTGCTCCAACCTCTGCGCCCCCGGATGCTCAGCCCGGAGCCGGGACGGGCCTGCGCCCGATCCCGTGCCCCGGGCCGGTCATCGACCCCGCCTCAATAGATCGAGAAGGGGAAATACTTGGCGCTGATTGTCTCGTAGGTGCCGTCTGCAAGGATCGCGGCAAGCGCCTCGTTGAACTTCGCCTTGAGGTCGCCATCATCCTTGCGGATCGCGATGCCGATCTCGTCGTCCTTGACCACAGCCTCGCCGACGAAGGCACAGCAGGCGCCGTCTTCCGCATCGAGCCACAGATTGGTCGGGCCGACATCGGCCAGAACCGCATCGACCCGGCCGGAAGCAAGGTCGAGATAGGCGTCGTCCTGGGTCGGATAGAGCTTGATCGTCGCGTCCTTGTACTCTTCCTCGAGATGGGCCGCCGACACCGTCGAGCTCTGCGCGCCGAGCGTCTTGCCGGCCATGCCTGCCGGCGACACGTCGGTGATCGCGGTGTCCTTGGGCGCCACGAAGGTCAGCGAGTTGGTGTAGTAGCGATCGGTGAAATCGACCACCTGCTGCCGCTCCTCGGTGATCGACATCGACGAGACGATAGCGTCGTATTTGCCGGCCAGTAATGCCGGGATGATCCCGTCCCAGTCCTGGGCCACCAGGGTGCATTCCGCCTTCATCTGCGCGCACAGCGCCTCGGCGATGTCGACGTCGAAGCCGATCAGCTCCTTGTTGGTGTTGTAGCCGTTGAAAGGCGGATAGGCGGCTTCGATACCGATGCGGATCTTGTCCCAGTCCTTGGCATGGGCCTGTCCGGCCGCGGCGCCAACGGCCAGCAAGCCGGCGAGCATGAGCGAGGTGATTTTCATGATTGTCCCCTTGTCGCGTCGAGCCGCGATGACGGCATCGATCCTTGCCGCCATCTTCCCATCAATTCCGCGCGGGCCGCAACCCGAGCGTCGTCGCGTGGATCGTCTCGGCGCGTTGCAGGTCTTCGGGGGTGTTCACGTTGAAGAAGGGATCGACGTCGTCTTCCGGGATGGTGAAGTCTGCGATCCCGTACCCCATGTCCGACAGCCAGTCGCCAACCTTCGGTGAGGCGGCCGAGCGCAGGAACTGCTCGAGCGCATCGGCGCAAGCGACCGGGAAGAGCCCGAAGACACGGTGGTCGCGTCCACCGCATCGCGCGATCGCGATGCCGGACGTGTCGGCGGCTGCCATGAGCCGTGCAACGAGATCGGACGGGAAGAACGGCGTGTCGGTGGGGACGGAGACGATGCGCGCGGCCGGGCTCCGGTGGTCGCGCGCCCACAGCATCGCGCTGTGAAGGCCGGCAAGCGGACCTGCGGAGGGGATCGTGTCGGCCACGACCGGCAGCCCGAAAGCGGCGAAGCGTGACGGGTTGCCGTTGGCGCTCACGATCATCGTGTCGACCTGCGGCGACAGGCGGTCGATCGCGTGGTCGAGGAGAGGGCGCCCGTCGAGCAACGCCAGGGCCTTGTCGCCGCCGCCCATCCGCCGCGCCGCGCCGCCGGCGAGCAGCACGCCGACGATGGCGGGACGTTCGTCGCGCGTCACCGCCCGACTATTGCCCGACGATGAGCGTCTTGCGGATGGCGTCGAACTGGGCCGTCAGCGCCGCTTCGTCGAAGGCGGTGACGGTGCCCGGGTCGTAGTTGGCCAGGTTGGTCGAGTGGATGAAGGTCCGGACCGCCAGGCAGGGCGACGTGCCGACCAGCGCGTAGACCGTCTCATCATAGAGGTTGCCGGCGCCCGCATCCGACAGCGAGGCGACGGAATTGTCGGTGCCGTATTCGGTCGTTTCCGTCGGCGTATCCGCACCGGCAGGCAGGAAGAGGTCCGCGGTGCAGGACGTAGCGTCGGGCAGGGTCTCGACGCTGAGCCGCGTGTCGTCCGACAGGTTGGTGCCGTCGGTCATCGCGGCGGGGATCGTGAAGGATACGCCGGTGATGTCATGGCCTGGCCCGAGGCCCTGATAGACGTAACCGCCATTGATCGTGTAGCCGGGCGGATAGCGAAGGGAAAAGCCGTATTCGGAACTGGCGAAGCTTTGCCAGTCTACCGGCGCCATCGCGCTGACCTGGATGCAGCCGTTATAGGTTGGCGTCTCGTCGGCGCCCTCGGTCAGGAAGGCTGTATTGCCCTTGTTCCAGAAGACGACGCTTTCGTCGCTATTGGCGTAGCGCGCACCGGAGCCCGACATGGTCTGCGGCAGGGTCAGGTCCCGTCCGTCGCTCAGCTTGAGCGCGACCTTGTCCGGATAGAAAGCGGCGTCGATCGACTTGCCGAGATTGCACGCGAACGTCGCGTCGGTGACGAGGTCCGCGGCAGCAGCGCCACCGGACATCGTGACGGTTACGGCGAGGGCGATTTGAACGATCGGGCGCATGGGGAACCTCCGCAGGATAGGCATTCAGCCTGTCGAGCATACCACCCGCGAGAAAATGCATCCGCGCGAATGTGCGACTTTCGCGCCGGTTGCTTTCGAGATGCTTGATCGAACGGGATAATTTGTGCGGGCAACCCGCAAGACGCCCCAGCGGTGTCAGGCCCTATCAAGCGATAGAGCCGACGCGCCGATCCGGCGATCGCTTGGAACCTGCGACAACAGAAAAAGGGCGGCTGTCTGCAACGCCCGTATCCCGGTAACCGTCCGCCGTGCGCCCGCCCGGACGGACGGGTCGCAACGACGATCGGAAGCGGACGATCCGCCTCGTTACTTCTTTGCGGCAGCCCGTTTGGCCGGCGCCTTCCTGACTGCGGGCTTCTTCGCAGCGGCAGGGGCCTTCTTGGCAGCAGGCTTCTTGGCGGCCGCAGGCTTCTTCGCGGCTGCGGGCTTCTTCGCAGCGGCAGGGGCCTTCTTGGCAGCGGGCTTCTTGGCGGCCGCAGGCTTCTTCGCGGCGGCAGGCTTTTTTGCAGCAGCGGGCTTCTTGGCGGCTGCAGGCTTTCTCGCTGCGGCGGGCTTCTTGGCGGCCGCAGGCTTCTTCACGGCGGCGGGCTTCTTGGCAGCTGCAGGCTTCTTCGCGGCGGTCGTCCGGGCCGCGGCAGTTTTTGCAGCAGGCTTCTTCGCGGCAGTACGAGAGGCGGCGGGCTTCTTGGCCGGTGCCTTCTTCGCTGCCGGTTTGCGTGTCGCTGTCTTCGCCAAGGTAGTTCTCCTCTGATGCCGGATCGCGAATCGACCCGCGCTAAACATTGTAATTCAGATTCCGGGTTAATTTCGCGCTAATTCCAAACAAAGCCGACGTAGTCTCGCGGACTAGACGTAACGATAATTGCAACGTCGATTCCGATCACGGTGATGCGGTCGTATCGGTCTCCACAACGATGATTTTCGAACCAGTCAAACATCGCCTGGACAGTCAACGCGCCGTCTCCCCTGAAGTTTCATCAGCAGGTCGAGAGGGTCCTTCGCGTCGAACGATCGGGTGAGAGTTTGCTGCGTGCGGAAGCATCGTCTTTGGGGCGGAATTGCTTGCCATAGCCGGCGCTGTCGGAAGCGCTGATTTCTCCGGGACTTGGCGGTTTGGCGTTTCAGCGATTCAGCCAAGTATCAGAAAAAAAAGAATAATTTCATTCGATGCCGCCAAGAAGACTCCGCCTGTCCGTCGCCGAAAAGCGCTTGCGATCGTGGTAACCGGAAGGGCTAGTCTCGACTCCGATGACGGGTTTACTTGGACCGCTCGACGCTGTCCGCTGACGCCAGGATAATTGCGTCCGACAGTAAGCGGAGACGCGTCACCTCGCGAATCGCCCGGTCGTCAAATGCGACGCGATGACGACGGTTCGCGTCGACCATGCGACAGCGCTGCGATGACATCCACGTCGCATGAATCGTCGCCGACGGTGGCGTGAGAATCGTCGCGATTTTTTCAGCGAGCGAACCCGAAAGAGAATCCGTAAGACGCACGCGGCCGACGCGGACCGTAATACGGATATGGTCCGCGATAGGGATACGGATCGTAATAGACGGGCGGTGGCGGCACCGGTCGATAGGCATAAGGCGGCGGCACGTAGCGCGGCTGCGGCGCGTAATAGGGCTGTGGTCCGTCGCCGATATAGGACGCCGACATCCACCCCCTTACGCCGACGACACTCACGTCGCACCAGTTGGCGACGCAGCGATGAACGCCGACCCAAGCACCCGGTGGCGCGGTGGTGATGACGTAGTAATTCGTGCCCGGTCCGGTGCGCACGTTGACCGATCCAGTGGTGTAGGCGGCAAGTGCGATTGCCGGGGCGACGAGACCGGCGAGCAGGCCGGCGGCAAACGTCAGCGATCGAAGCGACATGAGTAGTCCCCTTTCGCATCCCGCGCTGGCCGGATGCGTCGCGCGGCAATGCGCCGCGCAGCGCGTGCGACTCAACGCCAGACAGGTCCCCCAAGCCGACAATCAGTGACTGCACCGCGGCCAAAATATGACACCGGAGACGGCCGCCGGCGGGCGAACGCGGCGGAGCCGCTAGTTGAGGAAATAGATCGCCGTGTTGAGCAGCGTGGCGAAGGCCACCCAGGCTAAATAGGGCACGGTGAGGAGCGCGGCCAAGGGGCTCACAGGCCGGAAGGTGAGCAGCATCCAGGCGATCGCCAGGAGCAGCGGCACGATCACCACGAGGCCAAGCAACGGGTTCTGCAGACCGAAGAAAGCCCAGGACCAGGCGACATTGAGAACGAGCTGCACGCCGAAGGCCACCAACGCCTTCATCCGCCGGTCCGATGCCGGGCGCCGCCAGACCAGCCAGGCCGCCACGGCCATCAGCGTGTAGAGAATACCCCAGGCGATCGGGAAGACCGCGTTGGGGGGATTGAACCACGGCTTTTCCAGCCCGGCATACCAGGTCGGGATATTCGGCGCCGTCGCCTGCTGGCCGAGGAAGGCCGCGCCATAGCAGAGCAACAGGAACAGCACGAGCGCCAGCACCTGGGCGGCGAGACCCGTCGATGGCGGGTGGCGGTCGGGGGGTGTGGCGGAGGCTCGCATGGTTCGTTTCCAATTGGATCTCTGGGAGAAGATAGGCGCGCGCCGGAAACGTCAAACCGGGATCGCCCGCCCGCGTTTCGTGAGCGGAGCGAATTGACCGCGCAGGCAGCGCCGCTATGGTCCCGGCATTCTCGGGACAGGAAAGACACGCGACATGCCGGACATCACCAGGGACCAGGTACTCGAACAGCTCAAGGCCGTCCGCGGGCCGGAGGGTGGCGATATCGTCACCCTCGGCCTCGTCTCGGACATCGTGGTCTCCGGCGCCAAGGTGATGTTCTCGATCACGGTCCCGGCGGAGAAGGCGGCGTCGCTCGAACCCTTGCGTGCCGCGGCCGAGGCCGCCGTGCGCGACCTGCCCGGTGTCGAGGGCGCGATGGTGGTGCTGACCGCCGAGAAGAAGGGCGGCGCACCAGGCGCCGGCGCGCAGCCGCCACCGCGGCCAGCCGGCACGCAAGCGCCGCCGCCGCGTCAACAGCCGGCTGCCGCGCCGGCTCGCGGCAAGGCGGGCATCCCCGGCATTGACGCGATCGTCGCGGTCGCCAGCGGCAAGGGCGGCGTCGGCAAGTCGACCACCGCCGTGAATCTGGCGCTGGCGCTTAAGGCGAACGGCCTGCGGGTCGGCATCCTCGACGCCGATATCTACGGTCCGTCGCTGCCGCGCCTGCTCGACCTCAAGGACAGGAAGCCGGAGATCATCAGCGGGCGGACGCTCAGGGCGCTCGATGCCTATGGGGTCAAGGTGATGTCGATCGGCTTCCTCGTCGAGGAGGAGACGCCGATGATCTGGCGCGGGCCGATGGTCATATCGGCGCTCAACCAGATGATGCGCGAGGTCGAGTGGGGCGATCTCGACATTCTTGTCGTCGACATGCCACCCGGCACCGGCGACGCCCAGCTCACCATGGCCCAGCAGGTGCCGCTCGCCGGCGCGATCATCGTCTCGACGCCGCAGGATCTTGCGCTGATCGATGCGCGGCGCGGGCTTGCGATGTTCCAGAGGGTCGACGTCCCGGTGCTCGGCATCATCGAGAACATGAGCTATTTCCTCTGCCCGCATTGCGGCGAACGCACCGACATCTTCTCCCATGGCGGCGCGCGGAAAGAGGCGGAGACGCTGGGCGTGCCCTTCCTTGGCGAGGTACCGCTCGACCTGCGTATCCGCGAGACATCGGATGCAGGTACGCCGATCGTCGCGTCCGATCCCGAAAGCCCGTATGCGAAGGTTTATCGCGAGGTTGCGACGAAGGTCTGGGACGGCATCCAGCGCGACCGGAGCGAGGGCGGCCGCCCGCCGCCGAGGATCGTCATCGAGTAGGACGGCTATCCGATCTTCCGGACATGATTGTCCCAGGCAAGGTCGGGCGCTTCGCTGATCAGGTTCGGGCCCTGCCACAGGCGCCCGCGTCCGTCGGAGATGAAGAAATCGCGGCCGTCCGGCGCAATGCCGCAGACGTCGGCGATGGCGCGGCTCTCGACAAAGCCGCGCGTTTCGGCGTCGAAGATCACCACATGCCCGCCGACAGGGCTGGTCGCCGCGACGCGGGTGCCCGCGTCGTTGACCGCGACCGCGCCGACATATTGGCGCATGCCTTCGTAAGCCGTTGACGGTGCGGCGATGAGCTGGGGATCGCTGCCCGGGCGGTGGGTGCCGACGAGGTCGACCGCGTCGGTTTCGCTGCCCTCGTACTGGCCGCCGAACCAGATCGTGCCGTTGGCGGCCTCGGCCATGTGGCGGATCGACAATTGATGGAGCGAAGCCGGCAGCATGACCTTGTCGACGAGGTCGCCGGTCACCGCGTCGAGATAGACCAGCGACGGCTCCATCGTCGGCAGGTTGAGCTTCATCCGGTCGTAGTCGGGATGCGTCGCGACGCCGCCGTTGCCGATGGCGATAGTGCGCCCGTCGCGCATCAGCAACGCTTCGTGCGGGCCGATGCCGTGAGTCGAGAGCTCACCAGTCCGGCGATAGCCGGCGGCGACATCGTAGACGCCGAGCACGCCGCGCTCTGCCTCAAAGTCGTTCTCCGTCGCGTAGAGCAGCCGTCCGTCGGCGGAGAAGAATCCGTGGCCGTAGAAATGCCGACCCTCCGGCGGCGCGAAGGTCGCCACCGGGCGGCGACCGGCAAGGTCGATGACCAGCGCGAAGAAACCGGGACGCCGGGCGAAGACGACGGCCACTGTCCGGTCTGGCGAGATCGCGATGTCGTGCGCTCGCCCGTCGATGCTTTCGCTGAAGAGAACAGTGCCGGCGTGATCGAGCACGGCGACCGAGAAATCGGCGTTGCCTTTCATCCGCGCGGCGACGAAGGCGGGGGCGCCGTCGGCGCGCGCCAGCGTCGCGATCGGCATGACGCCGAGAGCGGCGATCGCCTTGAGAAAATTGCGCCGGTCAATCGCCATCGAGTGAATTGAACCCTGTTATCAGGCCGAAGGCTGCCGGATAGCCCTGCTCGAGCAGTTCGACGGCACCGCCGAGCGGGATCTGGACGTAGCGAAGCGTGTCGTGGCCGTGCTCGTCGGCCACCACCGATTCCCACGGTGTATCGCCACGGGAGATGCCAGCCAGAGCGTGGTCGGCGCTGCTCATCTCGAAAGCGAGCGAACCGGCCTGCCAGTCCGCGCTCTCCGGCAGGATCGCGCCGATACCGTCCGGGCCGCAGAGCGAGACCACCGCCGCGAGATTGGCGCGGATCGAGGGGATCGTCAGGTTCGACCGCCAGAAAGGCGCCAGCTTTGGCTTCGCCTTGTCGGGCGTCGCGCCGATGGTGAAGGCCAGCTTCAGTTGCTGGTCGAGTTGCGTTTGTTCGCGACAGGATTTGATGAGTTCCTGGACGACCTCGCCATGCGAGCGATAGACCGGATTGTCCGGCCCTGCGTCGCGCATGAGGCCCGCGTAGCCATCCTCTGCCTTCCAGGCGTCGTCGAGGTCGCGCGTGGTCCTGGCGATCGCCCCGGCGATGGCCGCGCCGTAGCGGCAGCGGAAGGAGCGGTCGGATGCCGCAGTATCGGCAAGCGTGTCGCTGCCGGTGCCGAAGAGAACGAATTCCAGCGCGAAAAGGCCCTGAACGGCGACGCTCTTGCCGCGCAGGGTCTCGACGGCGGTTGCGCTTGCATCCTCGCTACCAAGGATCCCCTGAACCTGCTGCAGCCCGCGACCGCGCGGATCGGGCCAGAAGAACAGCCGCTCGTAGCGGTTCTCGTCGCGCACGGGGCCGAAGCGGAACATCTCGACGGTGGACCACGCCAACACCAGGGCGCCGAACCCCTCGCGCGCCAGCGCCAGCCTTTCGTCATCGGCCTGGAAGCAGAGGTCGCTGACGCGCTCCGCTTCGATCGCCGCTTTCGCCGCCAGCGCGTCGTAGCCGGGGATGATGATACGGTCGACGGCATCGATCACCGCCGGACGGAAGGCGACGGTCGGCCGTTCGCTGACGACTTCCTCGTCATCGGCGATGGCCGGACTAATGGCGATCGCCAGTGAGATCGCCGCAAGGATGATGTTTCGCTTCACGTCACAGGGACTCCAGGAATCGGATCAGCGCCGCGCGCTCGTCCGGTGTCGCCGCGACGACGGCATCGCGCGCCGCCTGCGCCTCGCCGCCGTGCCAGAGAACCGCCTCGAGCAGGTTCCGCGCCCGGCCGTCATGCAGGAGGAAGGTGTGCCCGCTGACCGTCTCGGTCAAGCCGATGCCCCACAGCGGCGCGGTGCGCCATTCGCTGCCGGACGCATCGCCGACCGGTCGCCCGTCCGCCAGGCCTTCGCCCATGTCATGGAGCAGCAGGTCGGTATAGGGCCAGATCAGATGGAAACGGTGTTCCGGCTGCGGCGCGTCTCGGCTGGTGACGTATTTCGGCGCGTGGCACGAGGCGCAGCCGAAGTCGTAGAACAGCGCCTTGCCCTCCAGCACCTGGGGGTCGTCGATGTCGCGGCGCGGCGGGACGCCGACGTTGCGGCTGTAGAAGGTGACCAGATCGAGGATGGGGTCCGGCGCCTCGACCGGCCCGAGCCTGTCCTGGACGCCGCTCGGTGCGTCGCGACAGATCGCCTGGGCGGTGGTGCATTCGCCGAAGGCCGGCGTGACCAGCGGCGTCGAGATGCCGATATCGCCGGAAAAGGCGTCAGCGGTCTGGGCCTTGATCGTCGGCGTCGAGGCCTTCCAGCCGAAGCGGCCGAGCGTCAGTTCGCCGGTCTCGGGATCGCGCACCATGCTGGCCTTTCCCGAGATGCCATCGCCATCGACATCGTCGGGATCGGCCCGGGCGAGGATGTCGCCGGGGTGGATGGCCTCCAGCAGGCCGACGCCGATCATCGGCGACGCGACCCGCGGCGACAGCATCACGTCGGGATCGATCGGGCCATAGCCAAGATCGGCGATGTCGTAGGTCGGTTTGCGCAGGACGACCGTCTCGCCACCGTTCAGGGTAACCGGTACGTCCTCGTAGTCGATCGTCATCGTGCCTTCGGCCGGGATTCCCTGCACGGCGAAATTCTGAAGCTGCCCGCCATAGGTCGGCTCGGGAATCCGCAATGTTGCCTTGCTGGCGAGTGCTTCGCGCTCCGCGTCCGTGCGGGGCGGCACCGACAGGCGCAGGAACATCGATACCGCCGCCTCGTTGGTATCGAGCGGCGGCCGGCCTCGCCCGTCCTTGAGGTGGCAGCGCTGGCAGGCGCGGGCGTTAAAGAGCGGTCCCAGCCCGTCCGAGGCCTGGGTGGAGGAGGGGGATGACACCCAGACCTTCTTGAACAGGCCGTTGCCGAGCTTGAAGTCCGTCTCGCCGCCGAAGCTCAGATTGCCGAGCGGGAAGGAGAAGGCGTTGTTGTTGGGCCGCGCATTGGCGGTTGCCGCGCCCGCCGACATGCGCTCGAACGGTTCGGCCGCGCCAAAGCTGGTGGCCGGCGCGACGATGGTCGCCACCCGGGCGCGGTCCTTGTCGTCGAGGTCGTCGCGGTGCGTGAGATAGGCGGCGGAGACGGCGCCGGTCGCCGTGACGACGGCAAGGGCCACAAGGCCGATCAGTTCACCACGATAGCGTTTGCACGCCGGCATGAAAGGTCACCACAAAGTGTGGCGGACGCCGGAACACCGACGTCCGCCCGATCATATTCGCCTGGCGCGATCCTACTGGAAGACCGCGTCCGGCGCATCAAGGCTGTCCGATCCCTCGATCTCGATGCCGCTCAGGTCAAGGGCGGCGATGGCGCGCTCGATCGACCGCGTCTGGTCGACCAGCCCGTCGATCGCCGCCTGGACGACCGCGTTGCCCTCGGGATTGTTCTCGCCGATCATCTGGTCATAGGCCTCGACCGTCTCGCCGCGCGCCCGCATCGCGGCCATCGCAAGCGTGGTCGCGTCGAGCTTCGTCGCGATCTCACGAGCAAGGTCGGCGTCGGTCTCGGCGATCAGGTCAACCGGTGCCGGTCCCTCGACCACCGAACCGTCGATGCGGCGATAGTGGCCGGTATAGACGTTGCGGATGCCAAGCTGGTCGGCGTAGTGGGAGTTGAAGGTGTTGTCCGAGAAGCAGTCATGCTCTTCCTCCGGATCGTGGAGCAGCAGGCCGAGCTTCATGCGCTCGCCGGCGAGCTCGCCGTAGGAGAGGGAGCCCATGCCGGTCAGGATCGTCGCCACCCCGGCGGCCGGATCGGCAAGGACGGCCTCGCGCGCGGCGCCGTCGGCCTGCCAGTTGGCGACCATTTCCTCAAGGTCGGAGAGGAGCAGCGACGACGCGGCCTGGAGGTAGGCGGCGCGGCGGTCGCAGTTTCCGCCGGTGCAGTTGGCCGTGTCGAAATCGGTCGCCGGACGCTTGCCGGCTCCGGGCCCGGTCCCGTTCAGGTCCTGACCCCAGAGCAGGAACTCGATGGCGTGGTAGCCGGTCGCGACATTGGCCTCGACTTCGCCGGCTTCCTGCAGGACGTCCTGCAGGAATGCGGGAGTGATGGCGCTGGCGTCGACCGTCTCGCCGTCGATGGTCAGGTTGGCGTTGGCGATCACGTTGACGGTGTAAAGGGGGTTGGCGTCCGACTCGCTGCCATAGGCGGCGTCGACATAGTCGATCAGACCTTCGTCGAGCGGCCACGCGTTCACCCGGCCCTCCCAGTCGTCGACGATCGGATTGCCGAAGCGGTAGACCTCGGTCTGCTGGTAGGGCGCACGGGCCACAATCCATGCCGCCCGCGCGGCGTTCAGCGTTGCCTCGGACGGGTTAGCGACCAGGCTGCCGATCGCCGCGTCGAGGGCCTGCGCCGTGGTCAGCGAATCCTCGTATCCGGCCAGCGCGATGTCGGCATAGGTGGTGAGGACATCCTTGACCTCGACGGCCTGCGCCGCGCCGATCCACAAGCCGGACGCCAATATGGGCGCGGCAGCGAAACGCAGGGCGGTTGTCGTCAGAATTCGCATCGATAGTCTCCTTGGCAAGGACGCGGAGGGAAAGAATTGAATAATTCCAGAGTAGAATATCAGTCTGAAACTATTCGATTCTGTATTGCAGGGCGATAGCCATCTTGAAAATAATTCTAAACTGTATTGTTTACTCGACGGCAACGTATTGGCCGAGACATGGACGGTCAAATGCTATCTTTTTGAATAGGTCTAGTTAAAAGCTGGAGATGTTCCCGCCGTCGGCCTAGCCGCGGGCGGTCCGCGTCCAGATCGCTGCCGCCACGCCGGCCAGCGCCAGGAGTCCCATGCAGATGGTCAGCGGGAAGACCGAATGGGTGGCGGCGAGGAGGGCGCCGATCAGCACGGTCGCGATGGCCCCGAAACCGATCTGCATGCTGCCGGCCAGGCCGGAGGCCGCGCCGGCGAGGTCAGGCCGCACCGAGACCGCGCCTGCAAGCGAATTCGCCAATGTCAGGCCGTTGGCGAAGCCGATGACATACATCGGCATGAACAGGGCGAGCGGGTGGTACCAGCCGACCAGGAACGCCGCCGCCATGCCGAGGACGGCGAGGAAGGTCAACGAACTCCCGATCACCAGCATCGCGAACAGGCCGGTCCGCTGGGCGTAGCGCGCGGTGAGAAAATTGCCGATCAGGAAGCCGCCTGGAACCAGGATGAAATACAGGCCGTATTCGGTCCCGGTCATGCCCATCATGTCGACGGCGACGAAGGGCGTTCCACCGAGAAAGGAAAAGAACACCGCGGTCGCGAAGGCACAGGTCAGGGCGTAGGCCCAGAAGGCCGGAATCCTGCCGAGCGTCGCGAAGCTGTAGCGCAGCGTCGGTTGAGCTTCGAGACCTCTTTGCTGTGTATTTGTCTCCGGCAGAAAGAGAAGGCAGACAATCCCGACCGCCACGCCGAGACCGGCCTGCAGCATGAAGATCGATCGCCAGCCGAAACTGTCGTTGAGCAGGCCGCCGATCATCGGTCCGACCATCGGCGCCATGGCGAAACCCATGGTCACATAGCCGAGCATGCTGGCCGCCCTGTCGCGCTCGTAGCGGTCACGTATCATGGCGCGGCCGACAACGATACCGACGCAGCCGCCGGCGCCCTGGGCGACCCGCGCGGCGATCAGTATCCCGATGGTCGGGGCGCTGGCGCAGACCACCGTCGCGACAATGAAGACCGTCAAGCCCGCCAGCAGAACGGGCCTCCGGCCGAAGCGGTCCGACATGGGGCCGAGCAGAAGCTGGGAAGCCGCCGTGGCAAACAGATAGGCGGACAGAACGAGCTGGATCGTCGCCTGGTTGGTCTGCAGGCCGACCATGATGTCCGGCATCGCCGGGACGAACATGTTGATGGCGATGGGATTGAGGGCGGAAACGACGATGAGGGTGGCGATGAAGGCGCGTGGTGAGGCGGCAAGAGGCCGCGCGCCGATCATATGTCGATGTCGCTCTCGGCGACGATTCTTGCGAGGCGGCGTTCGCGATGGAAGGTGTAGATGCCGGTCGCGATGATGATCGTCGTGCCGACCAGCATCAGCAGGTCGGGCACCTCGCCCCAAACCACGAAGCCGACGAGGATCGCCCAGACCACGACCGAGTAGCGGAAGGGAGCGATAACGGCGATGTCGCCATGGCGCATGAAGTCGACCGCGGTGAGGTAGCCACCGATCAGGAAGACCGCGGAGCCGACCAGCAGGGCCATGCCGTTCGCGCTCGGCAAGACCCATACTTCACCGCTGGCGAGGCTGAGCACCGGTCCGATGAGCCCGACCGCGACCGCGGTCGCCAACGCGACCAGCAGCGCCGGCAAGTTGCGCGGCATCATCCGCGTGGTCATGTCGCGCAAGGTGATGAAGACCATCGACGCCAGAGCGACGAGACTGAAGGCATTGAACCCGGCGAACCCCGGCCGGACGACGATGAGGACGCCGATCAGGCCGACGCCGATGGCGAGCCAGCGCTTCCAGCCGACCTGATCGCCGAGGAAGATCGCGGCGCAGGCCGTCACCATGAGCGGCACCACCTGGAGAATGGCATTGGCGTTGGCGATCGGGATCTGGAAGAGCGCGATAAGAAAGAGAACGGAGCCGCAGATCTCTGCAAGCAGGCGGAGCAGGATCGCCAGGCTCCAGAGCCTCTTCAGCTGGCGGTGGGCGCCGGTCCAGATGACGATCGGCACGAGCAGAAGCGAAGCGAACAGCCCGCGAATGAAGAGAAGTTCGCCGAGCGGCAACTCGCTGTTCGCCAGCTTGACCAACGTGTCGTTGACAAGGAACAGCAGGTTGCACGCCGTGATCCCGACGATGCCGCGCAATGTCTCCCGGAACGGGGTCATATCGGATTGAACTTTTTGAAAGGTGACGCGAGCGCCAGGAGCGTCGCCGTCAGTCGGCGGGAAACGCGAATAATCCCCTTTACAGCGTGAATGGGCCCGGATGCAATCCAGTCGTAGGGGCGCGGTGGGACAAAACGGGGCCGGTTTCCCGACCCCGTCTCTCAAGGCAGTCGTCAGAGGCGGACCGGATTGATGATCGGCGGATCGTCGGTCTCGCCCGGCGGCAGGGCGAGAAAGAATTCGGCGTGGTACCAGCCGTTCGCCTCGTGGCCGGTCGGATCAATACCGAGGGACGCCAGCTTTGCGAGCACTTCCTCCCGCTCGTCCCGTCCGGCGAAACGCCGCTGGCGGAACGTCTGGCCCTTGAGGTGGTAGACGGCATATCCGCGCGCCTTGAGCATATCGGCGATTTCGTCAATCGGGAACATGCGGAGCGCGAAGAGCGCCATCCACGGGGCCCGCGTCGCGCTGTCGAGGATGCGGGTGAATGTCGGTGCGCCGACGTAGCCGATGGCGCCCGTCGAAATCACCAGATCGGTCGGCGCCACCAGTGCCGCTTCCGCCGTGGTTGGGTCGCGCGACTCGAAGTCTGCAACAATTCCCGCGTCGAGGATGTTGGCCTCGCAGGCGTATGCGATTGCCTCGTCCGACGTGTCGAGCCCGACGGTCTGAATGTCCGGTTCGTTGTCGCTCTGGAACAGGCCACGGTCGCGGTCGATCAATTGCTGGTGGGAGAGGCCGGCTGTCGCCTGGCGGTTGTAGAGATTGAAGAGCTCGGACAACCCGTAGCCGTGCTTGAGCAGCGCGCTGTTGACCCCATAGGAACAGCCGACATCAAGAATGGTGGCGCTATTCTGCTCCCGCGTCGCCCTCAGGGCGCCGAGAATCCGGCCAAAGAGCGAACTGGCCGACTCGGGGATGCGATATTCCAGGGTGACGAGGGTCTGGTAGTAGCTGCGAGGGTCGGCCTGGCCGTAAACGCCGCTCAGGTCGATCTTTCCGTCATCGTCGAGATCGAAGCTGTCTAGTACAGTCACTTTCACAATACTCCAAAATATTCCGCGCGCGGCTGGCGAGCCGCGTTCGAACCTCCGGTTGGTTTCAGATGCACAGGCATTATGGACCGGATTCGCGGCGGACGCCACGCCGGGAGCAAATCAACCGCCGGTGACGCTCATATGACGCGAGACCGCGGGCCGTCCGGCGCGTCGGTCGATGATGAAGTCATGGCCCTTCGGTTTGCGCGAAATGGCCTCCACGATCGCCGCCTGAAGCGGTCCGTCGCTCTCTGAAGCCCGCAAGGCC
The DNA here is from genome assembly GCF_900104485.1 of Bauldia litoralis. Lineage (GTDB taxonomy): Bacteria > Pseudomonadota > Alphaproteobacteria > Rhizobiales > Kaistiaceae > Bauldia > Bauldia litoralis. The sequence continues at coordinate 442,503 of NZ_FMXQ01000004.1, forward strand.
GTGCGCAAATCGGCCGCGTCCTCCTGGCCGAGGCACATATAGAGCGTGCCGGTGCAGGTGACGCGCACGCGATTGCAGCTCTCGCAGAAATTGTGCGTTAACGGCGTTATGAAGCCGAGGCGACCGCCGGTCTCGCGAATCTCCACATAACGCGCCGGCCCGCCGGTCTTGTACGGGATATCGACCAGCGACCAGCGCTCGCCGAGTCGCTGACGGACCTCGGCAAGCGGCAGGTACTGGTCGACCCGGTCCGGCTCGATCTCGCCGAGCGGCATCGTCTCGATCAGGGTCAGGTCCATGCCGTCCCCGTGCGCCCATCGGATCATGTCGTCGAATTCGTGCTCGTTGACGCCTTTCAGCGCCACCGCGTTGATCTTGACCTTCAGGCCCGCCGCCTGCGCGGCGCGAATGCCCTCCTGGACCTTGGCGAGATCGCCCCAGCGGGTGATCGCCTTGAACTTGACCGGGTCCAGCGTGTCGACGGAGACGTTGACCCGCCGAACGCCGCAGGCAACCAGTTCCGCCGCATGGCGCGCCAGTTGCGATCCATTCGTCGTCAGCGTCAGTTCCTCGAGGTCGCCGCTGTCGAGATGCCGGCTGATCGACCGGATTAGGCTCATGATGTTCTTGCGCACCAGAGGCTCGCCGCCGGTGAGGCGAAGCTTTCGCACCCCCTGGGCGATGAAGGCCGAGCAGAGCCGGTCGAGTTCCTCCAGAGACAGCACATCCCGCTTCGGCAGGAAGGTCATGTCCTCGGCCATGCAGTAGACGCATCGGAAATCGCAGCGGTCGGTGACCGAGACCCGCAGATAGGTAACGGCCCTGCCGAAGGGGTCGACAAGGGGAGCGGTGCGAGACTCCGGCATGTGGGACACGGGTTTCGTTCCTCGATCGGTTCGTTCGACCATATCGAGTCTTTACATGGAGAGCCAGACCGCCGTTTCCAAGGGCGCGGGGCTTGTGGTCGGCCCGCCATGCTCCTAATCAGGTTGCATGAACGACAGACAGCCTTGGCCGACGGAAGTGAAGCTGCGCAGCGACCGGCGCTCGATCGGCATCCGCTTCGATGACGGATCCGCCTATGACCTGCGCGCGGAGTATCTGCGGGTTCTCAGTCCCTCGGCGGAAGTCCAGGGACACTCGCCGGAGCAGCGGCAGACCGTTGGCGGCAAGATCGACGTGGCGATCACCGCCATCGATCCTGTCGGCAACTACGCAGTGCGCCTGACCTTTTCGGACGGGCACGACAGCGGTCTTTTCTCCTGGAATTATCTTCGCAAGCTCGGTGAAGACGAAGCCGAGCTATGGAACGGCTACCTGGCCGAGCTCAAGGAAAAAGGGCTCGCGCGCGAGCCCCGGCGCCCGGGCTGAACCGGGCGCCGCCGTATTCTAGTTGGCGACGGTCTCGACTTCGTCCATGACCGCCGTCACGTCGTCACCCGCCGGTTCGGCGGCCGGGACGATGACGTCGTCATCCTTGACGGGCGCTTCGACCACAACCTCTTCAACGACAACCTCCTCGGTCGCGACGGGCGTGACGAGGGCTTCGTCGTCCTTGACCCGCACTTCGTCGACGACGGCAACGGCTGCGACCGGCGCGACGACGAGCACGTCGTCATCCTTCACCCGCGCACCATCGACGATCGAGCCGGTCGGCTCGGCATCCGGGGCGAGAACGACCACGCCGTCATCCTTGGTCATCGGCTCTTCGAGATCGGCGACGACCGGGTCCGGCTCCTTCGGTGCGGGCGGCGGCGGATTGGCGAGGGCGGCGAGGCGCGCATTGCTTTCGCGACCCGTCAGCACCACGACCCGGCTGCCCACCTTGACGCGCTCATAGAGGTGCGTGACATCGTCGTTGGTCAGGCGGATACAGCCCGAGGACACGGCACGGCCGATCGACCAGGGCTCGTTCGATCCATGAATTCGGTAGAGCGTGCCGCCGATATAGAGGGCGCGCGCGCCAAGCGGATTTTTCGGGCCGCCTTCCATATAGGCGGGAAGAATCCGGCCTTTCTTCTTCTCGCGGGCGATCATCTCGGGCGGCGGAGTCCAGCCCGGCCATTCGGCCTTGCGCGAAATCCAGTCGGCGCCAGACCACTGGAAGCCTTCCTTGCCGACGCCGACGCCGTATTTCAGCGCCTTGCCGCCCTCGAGGATATAGTAGAGCCGGGCTTCGGCGGTGTTGACGACGATCGTGTTCGGCTTGAACGGGCCGTCATATTTGACGGTCTGCCGCTTGATCGGCGAGTAATTCTTTGGAACGACGCGCTTGGCGTCGGTGTCGTACTTGAGCCACTTGCCGGTCGCCTGATCCCAGTAGGATTTGACCGCCGCATTCGCGTCCACACTACCGAGCCATGCGATGGCCAGTCCGGCGGCAAGGAGAACAGATTTCCGCATCGAGTTACTGCCCCTGAATCACGAAACCTCGCGCACTATCGCACGATCCACTTTCCTGTTTGCCGAATTCTCGCTGCGTCGGCAACAGTCCGAAGTCCAAACACCCTGTATCCCGGTGGTTTTCGGGCAGGTGTGTTTCTACTGCAACGAAGCCACGATTCGGTTAATCGAGCCTTACGCCGCCATGACTGCGGTCGCCCGCCTCGAGGCAAAGATCGAGGACGCGCTGGATCGCCGCCCCGCGACGGAAGCCGGGATCGGCGTTGACGCCGCTGCGCACCGCGTCGATGAAGCGCTTGTAGACAGAGGCTACGGGTGCGCAGGTCACCTCCCGCCAGGTCTGGGTGTCGAGGTCCATGCCGGTGCATTTGCCAAGCCAGGACTTCCGCCCGTCGGTGGTGAGTTGCAGCCCGCCATGGCTGCCGAACAGGTCGAGGCGCAATGTATTGGCATAGCCGGTCGCCCAGCGGGAGGCGTGGATCACCCCCAGCGCGCCATTGGCAAGTTCGACAGTCATCGCGAATGAATCGTTCGCGTCGAGCGGGTATTCGCCGATCTGGTCGCCTTCCGCCTTGCGGAAGGTCTTGGCCCGGCTCTCCATCCAGACGATGTCGTTGGCCGCCGCGTAGGTCGCGAAGTCGATGACGTGGATGCCGATGTCGCCAACCACGCCATGGCTGCCGTGCTTGGTCGACAGCCGCCACAGCCACCGGTCCTCGGTGCGCCAGTCGCCCCAGTGGTGGCCGACAAGCCAGCTCTGGAGGTAGGACGCCTCGAAATGGCGGATTTCCCCGATCTCGCCGCTGAGCACGATCTGCCGCGTCTTCTCGAGCGCCGGCGATCCGCGATAGCTCAGGTTGACCATGTTGATGATGCCGCGCTTCTCGGCCTCTTCGGTCATTTCCATCGCCAGCTTGTAGTCGGTCGCCAGCGGCTTTTCGCACAGCACATGCTTGCCCGCCGCGATCAGCTTCATCGTCGTCGGGTAGTGGACCACGTCGGGCGTGACGTTGGTCGCGGCGCTGAACCCGTTCCAGGCGATGGCATCGTCGAGGTCGGTGAACTTGTTGGGGATGTTGTGCTCGTCACAAAATCCGGCGAGCCGGTCCGAATTCGGCTCCACGGCGGCGACGATCTCGACGCCCTCCAGCATGCCAAAGGAAAGGGCATGCTGGCGGGCCATGCCGCCAGTGCCGATGATAAGCAGCTTGACCATGGCGATCTACCGGAAGCCGATCTCACCGTCGACGTGCAGCGTCGGTCCGCGTTCGACGATCGGCTCGAGCGCCTTGTCGGTCGGCCGGTTCGGCGCATCGCTGATGTCGGTCAGGGCAGGGGCCGGGTTGGCCGCCCATTTCACCGCATTGCGCAGCACGGTCTGGACGTTGGCGTCCGTGTAGATCGGATAGACCTCGTGGCCCGGCGAGAAATAGAAGATCCGGCCGGCGCCGCGCTGGTAGGTCAGGCCCGAGCGGAAGACCTCGCCGCCGTCGTACCAGCTGATGAAGACCGTCTCCATCGGCTCCGGCACGGCGAAGGGCTCGCCATACATCTCGGTCTGCGGAATGACGAAATGGGAATCGAGCCCCTGGGCGATCGGGTGGCCGCGATTGATGACCCAGATCCGCTCCTTCTCGCCCGCCTCGCGCCATGTCAGCGAGCAGGGAGTTCCCATCAGCTTCTTGAAGATCTTCGAGAAGTGGCCGGAATGCAGGACCAGAAGCCCCATCCCTTCCCACACCCGCTGGGCGACGCGCTCGACGACCGCGTCATCGACGCCGCCGTGATCCCTGTGCCCCCACCAGGTCAGCACGTCGGTCCTGGCCAGTCGTTCCTCGCTCAACCCGTGCTCGGGCTGCTCCATCGTCGCGGTGGTCGCCTCGATGCCGGCGTCCTGGTTCAGCGCGTCGGCGATCGTGCCATGCATGCCGTTCGGGTAAAGGTCGCGGACGACCTCGTTCTCGCGGTCATGAATGTTCTCGCCCCAGACGACCACTTGGATGGCCATGGTTGTTTCTCCTGCGATGTTCCGTGCTGTTGGGCCTCCCTTCGCAAATGATCGCCGGAATAGCCAGACGCTTTTTTGGGCGATCTGCTTTCCACGCGAGGGAAATTATCGCAGGCTGGAAATGGCCGGGCGGCTGGCATCGAAGCGCTTTGGGCGGGATGGACGCATGAAACACCGGATCAATCGATTGGCGCTGCTCCTGTTTCTGCCGATTCTCGTGGTCTCTGTTCCGCAGGCCCGGGCCGACCTCGTTCATTCGACGCAGTACCGCAACCACACCGTGCGCGGCACGACGCCGCCCGAGGTCTGGCGATACATGAATGCCCATCCGATCATGGATCCCGACGATGGCCCGGCTTATGCCAACCTGACCCATGACCACGATCTCAGCCTGCAGACGGGGACCCGCAACGGCCGGTGCGAGGTGACATCGCTGACCTTTCGCTGGCGCTTCGTCCTGACGCTGCCCAAGGCCGCCGACTATGGCCGGATGAGCGGCGCGACGCAGGCGATGTGGACAAGCTTCCTCGCCGGACTCAAGCGGCACGAGGAGACCCATCGCACGATCTTTCTCGAATGCGGCGCGCAGTTCGTCCCGGCGGCCGAGCGCCTGACGGGACCGGCCGGCTGTTTCGGGATGAAGCGCAAGGTGCAGCGCTTCATCGATCAGCGGTACGCAACCTGCATGGCGAAGCAGAAGGCATTCGAGAGGCAGGACCGGTCGCGGATTCTCGGTCTCGCTTTCATCCGGGCGGCAACCGGCAAGTAAGGGCAAGCAAAGCCATGCGCGATATCCTCGATCACTGCGGCGACATCCCGCTCGAACGGTTCGACGCCGGCGCGGTGATGCTCGAAGAAGGCCAGTGGTCGGGCCGGCTTCTCGTGCTCGAGGAAGGCGAGGTCGAAGTGCTTCGCGGCGACACGCGCGTGGCGCTCATAGCCGAACCGGGATCGATGTTCGGCGAGATGTCGGTGCTCCTCGACGTGCCGCATACGGCGACCGTAAGGGCGCTGTCGCCGGTGACCGCGCGTCTTGCCGACGACGGCGCGGCGTTCCTGAAGCGGCATCCGGAGATCGCCTTCTTCCTCGCCCGGTTGCTGGCCCAGCGCCTGAATGCCGCGACCACCTACCTCGTCGATATCAAGCAGCAATTCGAGGGACATGGCGACCATCTCGGCATGGTCGGCGAGGTGCTGGATGCGCTGATCCACAACCAGCAGGACGATTTCACGCCGGGCTCGGATCGCGAGCCCGATCCCCGGATGTGAGCCAGTCCGGCGGAGCCCGAAGCGGCTCGATCGGCCGCACGAGCGGCTGGTCGAGGCGCACCATCTGGCTGCCGGCGGCGGAGAACCACACCGCGGTCTGGTGATCGGTGTCGAGGATGATATAGGCCGGCGGCGCCCCGTATTGGTGGCCGGCGTTGAAGATCCAGGTGTCGCCGATCCGATCGGCCCACGATCCGTCCTTGATAAACGGCGACTGGTGAACGTGGCCGGAAAAGACGATGTCCGGCTGATACTCGGCGACCCATTTTTCCAGTTCCGCATCGCCGAAGGATCGGCTGCCGCCCCAACTGGTCGGGCTCTTGTCCGGCGGTGCGTGATAGACCCAAATCCATTTCGCCGGGCGGCGTTCGGCTTCGGCGCGAAGCTGTTCGCCGATCGCCGCGCGCTCGGCAGGGCCGTCCCACCATGCGCACATCGTGAACAGGGTGTCGTCGATCAGCAGCGACTGGCCGTCGGCAGGCACGCCGACGCGGCCGAGCTCGCGGATCCATCGCGCCACCTTCTCCCCGGCTTCGTTGCGCGAATCGAGATCGTGGTTGCCGGAGCAGGTGAGGAGTTGCGCCTTGGTTTTGAGCCGGTCGAGATACTTCTGGACGACGACGACCTGGGCCCGGAAATCGACCATCGAGGACAGGTCGAGATGGTCGCCGGCGACGACCACGACATCGAAATCCTCAGCAACGCTCACCACCCAGTCATACTGTGGCAGCGAATAGTGCAGGTCAGCGACGGCGAGCAGGCGCATCTGCGGAAGCTCCGGCGGAGTCGGCAGGCGAGATTAGGCGCTGGCGGTGAACGTGTCAGCCGGCGCCGCTGCCGGTTTTTGTTGCAGCCTGCGCAAAAAACAGGCCTGCGACAGGTTTCGGTCGCAGGCCTGGATCGGGCGAGGGAACGGCCGTCGTCAGGGGTGCTTGATGAAGGTCCCGTTGTTCAACTCGTTCACCGCCTGGCGCAGTTCGGCCTGCGTGTTCATGACGATCGGTCCGTACCAGGCGACCGGCTCGGCGATCGGCTTGCCGGAGATCAGCAGGAAGCGGATGCCCTGCTCGCCGGCCTGGATGGTGACCTCGTCGCCGGAGTCGAAGAGCACCAGCGACCGGTCGCCGGTCTGGTCGCGGATGAAGACCTCCTCGTCGCCGAGGCCCTTCTCGACCAGCACGCCAAACGGCTGCGACGCGTCGCGGAAGGAGCCCGAGCCCTCGAAGACGTAGGCGAAGGCATGGCGGGTGGTCTCCACCGGCAGCACCTTGCGCTTGCCCGGCGGCACCCAGATGTCGAGGTAGCGCGGGTCGGCGGCAACGCCCTCGACCGGTCCCTTCTTGCCCCAGAACTCGCCGGTGACGACCCGCACGATCGTGCCGTCGTCCTCGACGATCTCCGGGATTTCGCCGGCCGTGATGTCCTGGTAGCGCGGCGCCGTCATCTTGTGGGAGGAGGGCAGGTTCGCCCAAAGCTGGAAACCGTGCATCCGGCCCGCCGCGTCGCCCTGCGGCATCTCCTGGTGCATGATGCCGCTGCCTGCCGTCATCCACTGGACGTCGCCGGCGCCAAGCGTGCCGCGGTTGCCGAGGCTGTCGCCGTGCTCGACGGTTCCGGACAGCACATAGGTGATCGTCTCGATGCCGCGATGGGGATGCCACGGGAAACCGGCGAGATAATCCTCCGGCCGGTCGTTGCGGAAATCGTCAAAGAGCAGGAAGGGGTCGAAGGGCGCGGTTTCACCGAAGCCGAAAGCCCGGTGCAACTTGACGCCGGCGCCTTCGACATGCGGTTGCGCCTGGGTGACGCTGTGAACGGGGCGGAGCGACATGATCGGCTCTCCTGTCGTGGGTTTGCTTGCGAACAGATGCGGTTAGTTCGGGTGGAGACGCAAGGTTTTCAAGGAGAGCATGGCAGCGATGCGCCGGGGGCGCGGACGGTGCCGGTTTGTCCGCGCCGCCGGTCTTGAGACGGCTAGGCGCGCGACGCCGCCCAGTTGGCGATCTGGCGCCACAGGGGGGCGTAGCCTTTCCAGTTGACGAATTCCGGGGGCGCCCAGTGCGGTCCGCAATCCGAGGCGAAGGCGACGGCGCGGCCCTTGCCGTACGTTCCGGCAACGATGAGCGGGTCGTCTCCGGCCGTTGCAACGACCTCGGCATCGGGCTTCGCCGTCAGCTTGTTGTAGCCGAGGAGAGCCGGCCACTTGGTTCCGATACCGGCGACGATCGGATGCTTGCGGGCGACGACCCTGGGTGCCGCGCCCTGCGGCGCCTCGACCCGGTCGTCATGCGGCGAGATCGCGACGGGCAGGGCCTCTTCCACCGGCGACCCGTGATACCGGCCCTTGGCGTCGATCCCCTGGAAGGTCAGGTAGCCGCCGACCATCACCAGTCCGCCGCCGTTCGAGACGTAGTCGCGGATCGCCTCGAGCCGGTTGGGCACCGACTTGAACCGGAAGAAGGTGTCCGGATGAAGAGTCAGCGTGTTGGTGCCGATGTCGCTGAGCAGCACACAGTCATAGGCCTTCAGTTCCTTGGCGGTCATCGGGAAGTCGCGCGCCGCGACATGCGACGGCTGGTAGTCGACCTGCCATCCCCCGCCCTCCAGCGCGGCCCGCAGCCACGCGACGCCCTCCGCGTATTCGGTAGTGGTGAACGAGTCGAAACCCTTCTGGTGGATGCTGTGCACCGTCCAGGATTCGCCTGCGATCAGGATGCGCGGAGCCTTGGCCATGGAAGTCCTCTCTCTTGGGGAATGGAGCACGGCAATTCAGGACGCAGGGCAATGCGTCCGGGCCGCGTCAGGGTGTGAAATGGTGGGCGGTACTGGGATTGAACCAGTGACCCCTCCCGTGTGAAGGGAGTGCTCTCCCGCTGAGCTAACCGCCCGCCGCAACCGGACGGGATATGCCGGTCGCGCGCGGTTCCTGTCAAGACGATGCGGGCGCGATCGTCGCGCCCGGTGGAGATCAGGCGGTCCGGCTATTGCCAGACGTTCGGGACTTCGGCGTCTGCCTTCAACTCGCCGGCGCTCTCGCAGAAGTCGTCCGACGCGGCGTTGCCTTCGGCCAGGAACAGTCCGTAGGTCGTGCCGAGGCGGAAGAAGACGGCGGTCCGCCATTGCTCCGCTTCCGCGTCGGTCATGCCCTCCGGCGCCGGCGAGGTCGCATCGACCAGGCCTTCCGAGAACTTGGCATCGTCGAGTTCGTAGCCGTCGCAGATCTTCGTCACCGCTGCCTGGAAGGCGAGGTTGTTCAGGCGCGCGAACTGCTTGTCGGAGAGGATGGGTTCCTGTCCATCGACGGCGTCGGCCCAGGCTTCGTCGAGCCGGTCGTCATCCGCCAGGGCGATTGTCGATACACCTGCCATGACAAGCGCCACCGCCAGCGCGATGGCCCGTCCTGATGTCTTCGCCGCAACCGGCGTGCCCTTAATGCGCATAGATTTTCCAGGTCCAGTTGGAGTTATAAGCGCCATCGTATCGGTAGCAGGCCTGTTGGGCCGGATAGCAGGTAATGCCGCTCTTGGGGCTGAACGGCTGTGCCCGCGGTGGCGGCGGCGGGGCAACATAGATCTGCTTCGGATGGGTCTTGGTATCGGAAACCGCCGCGCCGATGACGGCCCCGGCGACCAGCCCGCCGATGATGGCGGCGCCGACATTGGCATTCTTGTTGTCGTTGTGCTTCTTCGCTTCGGCCGGCACGCCGGACAGCGTCGCTGCGATCGCAAAGGCCAACGCAGGCAGAATCGTCAGTCTGCTCATGTCGCTCTCCCTGTGCGCCGGCCGTGGCGACCGGCGCTCCGATCAAGCTTCTAGGTCAGTGTCGCCGGACCCGCAATGGGAACGCGCGGAGACGGTTGCGAGGGCGTTACCGTGTCGATCCCAGCACCGAGGTCGCCGCGTCGAAAAGGGCGTCGAAGTGGTCGATGACCCGGTCCGGGCCGAGGTTGCGGACGGACACGGCGCTGTAGCCGAAGGACACTGCGACGACGGGGATCCCGGCCGCCTTGGCGGTGCGGATATCGACGTCCGAGTCGCCGACCATCACCGCAAGCCGCGGGTCGCCGCCGGCGCTGCGGATGGTTTCGATCAGGTGGCCGGGATCGGGCTTGCGGACTCCGTAGGTATCCTGGCCGGCAATCACGGCGAAGCGGTCGGCGAGGTCGAGTTGCTCGAGCAGCGACCGCGACATCCCCTCCAACTTGTTGGTGCAGACCGCCAGCCGCCAGCCGGCCGCCGCGAAGCGGTCGAGCGATTCGGGAACGCCCGGAAACGGCTTGCTGGTGTCGGCCAGATGGTCGGAATAGTAGGCGATGAACCGCGCGAATAGTGCGTCGAGCCGGGCCTCGTCGACGGTGTCCCCGCTGGCCTCGATCCCCTTGACCAGCATGGCGCGGGCGCCGTGGCCGACCATGGTCAGCGCCTGGGCGCGTTCGACAGGGGGCAGCGCCTCTTCGGCGAGGATGACGTTGAGGGTGGCGACGAGGTCACTGGCCGTGTCGACCAGCGTTCCGTCGAGGTCGAGGGCAAGGGTCGGTCGGATGTCGGTCATGAAGCGAAAATTCCGGGTGGGGGAGGATACCGGCGCCCGGTCTTGAAAAACCGCCCGGGGCCCTGATGTTGCGCTAGACTCGGCCGCGCGGACCGCGAAATGCGTATTCCGCTCGCCATGTCGTGGTTGGCATGGCACGCCGGGGCCGTAGATGCTAACAAGCCGGCCGGAAAATCAAGGCAGGCCGATAACGCTGCCGGTGCCGGCAAAAGGGCCGGCCGCAGTCTGGAGACGGCAATGACCGCCAAGGTGGTTGGCAACGACGATGAGCGCCTCCGCGCTGCCGAAGGCGCGCTGGACGAGGTCCGCGACGGCATGAAGCTGGGTCTCGGCAGCGGGCGCACGGCCGAACACTTCGTCAAGGCGCTTGGCGCCAGGGTGCGAGATGGCTTGTCGATCGTTGGCGTGCCGACATCCGAGAACACCGCGCGGCTGGCCGGGTCGGTCGGTATTCCCCTGACGACTCTCGACGAGCAGCCGGCGCTCGACCTTACTGTCGATGGCGCCGATGAGATCGATCGCTCCTTCCGGCTGATCAAGGGTGGTGGCGGCGCGCTGCTGCGCGAGAAGATCGTCGCCGCCGCTTCGGCGAAGATGGTCGTGATCGTCGATGCCGGCAAGCTGGTCGATACCCTTGGCGCCTTTCCGCTGCCGATCGAGGTGTTGCCGTTCGGTCTCGGCGCGACCCGTATCGCGATCGAGTCGGCCGCGACCCGGCTCGGACTGACCGGAGACCTGGCACTGCGTCAGAGGGACGGCCGGACTTTCGTCACCGACGGCGGCCATCATATTATCGACGCATCCTTCGGCCGTATTCCGGATCCCGAAGCCCTGGCGACGGCGCTTTCCGCGATACCGGGTGTCATGGAGCACGGTCTTTTTCTCAACATGGCTTCGGTCGCCATCGTCGGACGGGACGATGGCGTCGAGAAGTTGTCCCGATGACTGCAATTCCACCAACAGGAGCCCGATCAATGTTGTCGATCAGAAATGTCTCGCGCGCCGCGGTCCTTGCGCTCGCGATGGGCGTGGTCGTTCCGGCCAGCGCGCAGGAGATCACCCAGAGCCACATCGATGCCGCCCTCGACGCGCTGCGCGCCTCGCCGGCATCGCGCAGCTATGACGATCTCCTTCCCGCCGTCGCCGAGCAGGTGAAGAGCCAGTTGATCCTGATGCGGCCGGATCTCCATTCGCAGATCAGCGCGACCGTCGACACGGTGGTCCTGGCGCTTGTGCCGCGCCGCAACGATCTCGACAACGACGTCGCCCGGGTCTGGGCGAAGGGCTTCACCGAGGACGAACTCGTTACCATCGCCACCTTTTACGAGAGCCCGGCGGGACAGAAGTTCAACCGCATCGGCCCGACCGTGATCTCCGACGCCTTCCAGGTCGCGGAGAACTGGGCCAAGCGGGTGCGCGAGGAGCTTCTCGAAAAGACCCGCGAAGCGTTGAAGCAGGAAGGCGTCGAGTTCTGAGCCCGACCGTTTTCCATCGCCCGTATCGAGGCGCTTCCCAGTGAATTACGACTACGATTTCTTCGTCATCGGCGCCGGTTCGGGCGGCGTTCGCGCCGCCCGGATCGCTGCCCAACACGGTGCGCGGGTCGCTATCGCTGAAGACGACAAGGTCGGCGGCACCTGCGTCATCCGGGGTTGCGTTCCGAAGAAGCTCTTCGTTCACGCGGCCCATTTCGCCGACGAACTCGAAGACTCGATCGGCTTCGGCTGGACGACCAAGGGCGTGAAATTCGACTGGCCGACGCTCCGCGACAACGTCAATGCCGATACCGACTGGCTGAGCGGCATCTACATCCGCAACCTCGAGCGCTCGGGCGCCGAGCTGATCCGTTCCCGTGCTGTCCTGGAGGATGCCCACACCATTCGCCTTGTCGGCGAAGACCGGTCGGTGACGGCGAAATACATTCTCATCGCCACCGGCGGCCGGCCGGTTGTCGACGAGTCGGTGCCGGGTTTCGAGCACGCGATCGTCTCGGATGATCTCTTCCATCTCGAACGCCTGCCGCGACGGATGGTGATCATTGGCGGTGGTTACATCGCGCTGGAATTCGCGGCGATCTTCAACGCCTTCGCGGTGGAGACCACGGTCGCCCATCGCGGCGCCGACATCCTGCGCGGTTTCGATGCCGATGTCCGCAAGGCGGTTCATGCGGCGCTCGAGCATCGCGGTATCGACGTGTCCTGCGGCACCAAGATCACGCGGATCGAGCGGAAGGATGACGGTCTCGTCGCCACGACGACCGGCGGCGATGAACTCGCGGCCGATCAGGTCCTCTTCGCCATTGGCCGTTCCCCCAACACCGTCGGTCTCGGGCTGGAGGAGGCGGGCGTCGTGTCCGAACCGGACGGGCGGATCGAGGTCGATCGCTACTCCCGCACCAATGTCGAAAGCATCTACGCCGTGGGCGACGTCACCAATCGCATCCAGCTCACTCCCATCGCGATCCGCGAGGGCGAGGCGGTGGCCGACACGCTGTTCGGCGGCCGGCCAACGGCGCTCGATCATGCCGACATACCGACCGCCGTGTTCACCCAGCCGGAGGTCGGCACCGTCGGCCTGACCGAGGAAGCGGCCAAGGCGGCGCACGATGCCGTCGATATCTACAAGGCGAGCTTCAAGCCGCTGCACCACCGCGTCGCCGGGCGCGAGGAGCGGATGCTCCTCAAGCTGGTGGTCGATGGCGACACCGATCGCGTTCTCGGCTTCCACGGCGTCGGCGACGGCGCCGCCGAAATGGCGCAGCTCGTCGCCGTCGCCATCAAGATGGGCGCCACCAAGGCGGATTTCGACGCGACCGTTGCGCTCCACCCGACCCAGAGCGAGGAACTCGTCACCATGCGCTCGCCGGTCGAGCGGCATCGCACCCCCGTGGCGCTGCCGGAACCCGCGCCGGCGAAATAGGGGCTGGGCCCGTTGTCGGGCCGACAGGTGAACCCGCCGCGTTATGGGCGGCTCGGCGGCCGCTGCCGGAGTTATGGAAATGGCCGGCGGCCGCGTGTATAACCCGCCCGCGCGGGCGGCATCGGCCACCGGTGTGAGGCTTGGGCCGCGTGTCGCGGCGATCAGGAGTTGAGTCGATGATCAAGGCGTGGACCCCGGATGGCTGGCGCGCGAAGCCGATCGAGCAGGTGCCGGTCTACACCGACCCGGCTGCCCTGGCGGCTGTCGAGGAGCGGATTTCTACCTATCCGCCGCTGGTCTTTGCCGGCGAGGCGCGCAAGCTGAAGCAGGGCCTGGCCCGGGTTGCCGCTGGCGAAGCCTTCCTGCTCCAGGGTGGCGACTGCGCCGAGAGCTTTGCCGAGCACCGGGCGGACAACATCCGCGATTTCTTCCGCGTCTTCCTGCAGATGGCGGTGGTGCTCACCTTCGCCGGCGGCGTGCCGGTGCTGAAGGTCGGCCGTATCGCCGGCCAGTTCGCCAAGCCGCGCTCGGCGCCGACCGAGAAGAGCGGCGACATCGTGTTGCCGAGCTACCGCGGCGATATCATCAACGGCATCGATTTCGACGAGGCCTCGCGCAATCCCGACCCCAACCGGATCGAGATGGCCTATCGCCAGTCCGCGGCAACGCTGAATCTCCTGCGCGCCTTTGCCCAGGGTGGCTACGCCAACCTTGACCATGTCCATCAGTGGATGCTGGGCTTCGTCGGCGAGAGCCCGCAGGGCCATCGCTACCAGGAATTGGCGGACCGCATCTCCGAGACGATGGATTTCATGCGCGCCTGCGGCGTCGACGCCGACACCGTGCCGCAACTCCGCTCGACCGATTTCTTCACCAGCCACGAGGCGCTGCTGCTTGGTTTCGAGCAGGCGATGACCCGCATCGATTCGACCAGCGGCAACTGGTACGCCACCTCCGGCCACATGGTCTGGATCGGCGACCGCACCCGTCAACCGGACCACGCGCATATCGAATATTGCCGGGGCATCAAGAATCCGATCGGGCTGAAATGCGGCCCGTCGCTGTCGCCCGAGGGACTGATCGAACTGATCAACATCCTCAATCCCGACAACGAGCCGGGACGCCTGACCCTCATCTGCCGCTTCGGCGCCGACAACGTCGCCGACAAGTTGCCGGCGCTGGTCCGCGCGGTGGAGCGCGAGGGGCGGTCGGTGGTGTGGTCCTGCGACCCCATGCACGGCAACACCATCAAGGCGGCGAGCGGCTACAAGACCCGTCCGTTCGAACTGGTGCTGCGCGAGGTCGAGAACTTCTTCGCCGTCCACCGCGCCGAGGGGACGCATCCCGGCGGCGTCCACATCGAGATGACCGGCAAGAACGTCACCGAGTGCACCGGCGGCGCCCGCGCCATCTCGGACGCCGATCTCAAGGATCGCTACCACACCCACTGCGATCCGCGCCTCAACGCCGACCAGTCGCTGGAACTCGCCTTCCTCATCGCCGAGTTGCTGAAGCGCGACCGCCGCGAGCAGGCCAGGCGCAAACCGGCCGCCGCCAACGCCTGATCGTCGGCGCCGCTGATTTGTGCCGCGGCCCTTAGACGACCTCGTCGTTCACTGTCACGATTCCGATCGGCCGGAACCCCCGATCGTATCGGACGAGACGTCCTTTCCGCCCCAGATCGCTCGACAGGGCCGCTCGCCGAGGACGTCGTCATCGGGAGCGGAGCGAGGTTGGCGTTTCACGGCCTGGACAACCGGCACCTCGCCTTCCTGCCTTGCGCCTCTGCGAAGTCGGCCCGCTTAACCGTCAAACGGGAATCACATTGCTGTACGTCCTCAAAGTTGTGCATTATACAAATGCAATCAATGAGGGAGGAAACAATGGACATTCTAGCGGTTCAGCGTGCCCTGAAAGCTCAGGGTTTCGATCCGGGGCCACTCGACGGTATCTGGGGCCGGCTGACGGCTGCGGCGGTGAAGGCATTCCAGCGCAAGAACGGGCTGCCGGTCGGTCTTCTGACCCCTGAGACGGAACGCGCGATCCTTGCAAACGCGCCTGCGCAGTTACAGCAGACCGGGCTGGTCTGGTACGACGAGGCAATGCGCCTTATGGGCACAGCCGAGCGTCCCGGTCCGCCGAGCAATCCAGTCATTCTCGATTGGGCCGAAGATCTCGACCTTGCTTATGGCGATGACGATATTCCCTGGTGCGGCCTCTTCGTCGCGCATTGCATCGGTTCGATGCTGCAGGACGAGGCATTGCCAAACGGCCCGCTCGGAGCCCGGAACTGGCTGAAATTCGGTCGGCAGAGCCGTCCGGCTCTGGGGGCGGTTCTCGTCTTCTGGCGGGTGGCTCGCGACAGTTGGCAGGGGCATGTCGGGTTCTATGCCGGCGAGGACAATGACACGCTGAAGGTGCTTGGGGGCAACCAGTCGAACCGTGTCAGTTATGCCCGCATCTCAAAGTCCCGACTGTTGGGCGCCCGCTGGCCTAAGACCGCGTCGGCCGTCGGCTACGGTCCCATCGTCGATGACCTCGGCGGCATGGCGACCGGCGGCTCGGAAGCCTGAGACGCGTTCGGTCGTATCGGTTCTGCGATTGCTCCTCGTCCGTCGCCGCGCTAAACCGGCGATATGACAGCAGACCTGACCGATACGATCCGGATCACCGTCGCCCAGCTCGACTCGGTGGTCGGCGACATTGACGGAAACCTCGAGAAGGCCCGGGCGGCGCGGCGGACCGCCGCGGCGGCCGGGGCCGATCTTGTCGTCTTCTCCGAACTGTTCATCGCCGGCTATCCGCCGGAAGACTTGGTTCTCAAGCCAGCCTTCCAGGACGCCTGTCGCAGGGCTGTGGAGGCCTTCGCCGCCGACACCGCCGATGGCGGCCCCGGCGTCGTTATCGGTACGCCCTGGCCCGAAGACGGCAAGGTCTACAACGCCGTCGCGTTGCTCGACGGCGGCGCGGTTCAGGCGATGCGCTACAAGGTCGAACTCCCCAATTACGGAGTTTTCGACGAGTTGCGGGTGTTCGAGCCCGGCCCGCTGCCCGGTCCGGTCGGCTTCCGCGGCCTGCGGCTCGGCCTGCCGATCTGCGAGGACATCTGGTTCGAGCAGGTCTGCGAATGCCTGCTTGAGACGGGCGCCGAGATGCTGGTTGTCCCGAACGGCTCGCCCTACTGGCAGGGCAAGGCCGATGCCCGGCAGCAGGTCGCCATCGCCCGCGTCGTCGAGACCGGCCTGCCGATGGTCTATGTCAATCAATGCGGCGGCCAGGACGAACTGGTATTCGACGGCGGCTCCTTCGGCCTGCATGGCGACCGCACGCTGGCCTTCCAGATGCCGCAACTGGCCGAAGCGATCGAGACATTCACTTGGACACGCGATGCCACCCTCGGATGGCGCTGCGCCGACGGCCGTTTCGCCGAGCTTCCAGATCTGCAGCATGCCAACTGGCAGGCTTGCGTCCTCGGCCTGCGCGACTACGTCAACAAGACCGGCTTCCCGGGTGTCGTGCTGGGGCTCTCCGGCGGCATCGATTCCGCCGTGGTCGCGGCGATGGCGGTCGATGCGCTGGGCCCGGAGCGGGTCCATTGCGTCATGCTGCCTTATCACTACACCTCCGGCGAGAGCCTGAGCGATGCCGCCGCGCTCGCCGCCAATCTCGGCGTGCGCTACGACACCGTGCCGATCGCCGGTCCGGTCGAGGGTTTTGAGGCGGCGCTGAAGCCGATGTTTGGCGACAGTCCCCCCGATACGACGGAGGAGAATCTCCAGTCCCGGACCCGCGGCACGATCCTGATGGCGATCTCGAACAAGTTCGGCGCGATGGTGCTGACCACCGGCAACAAGTCGGAGAACTCCGTCGGCTACGCGACGCTCTATGGCGACATGAATGGTGGCTTCAACCCGATCAAGGACCTCTACAAGACCGAGGTCTACAAGCTGGCGAGCTGGCGCAATGCGCACCACCCGGCCGGCGCCATCGGACCCGATGGCGCGCTGATCCCCGAAAACATCATCACCCGCCCGCCCTCGGCCGAACTACGGCCGGACCAGACCGACCAGGATTCGCTGCCGCCCTACGATGTCCTCGACGACATCCTCGAATGCCTCGTCGAGGAGGAGATGCGCATTGCCGACGTAGTGGCGCGCGGCCACGACATCGAGACCGTGCGGCGGATCGAGCGCCTGCTCTATATCGCCGAATACAAGCGCCGGCAGGCGGCGCCCGGGGTCAAGATCACCCGCAAGAATTTCGGCCGCGACCGGCGCTATCCGATCGTAAACAAGTTCCGTGACCGCGACTGACGACCCGCCTCAGCGGTGAAGGCCGAGGTCGGTGGTCAGCGCGGCGTCGTCGATCTCTTCCTCGCCTTCCTTGTCCTCGGTCGGATCCTCCAGCGGATTCTCGCCCTCGGTCTCCTTCAGGCCCTCGGCGGCCAGGCGCCGTTTGCGAAGAATCTCCGCCGCCTTCTGCTTGTCGGTTTCGCTCATCGTTCTTTCCTCGTTTGGCGCGCGCCTTCGGCGCTGAGGGACAACGCGTCGGCGCGTGTACAGGTTCACGATGCCCGTCGATCCTACATCGAAACGCCGGACGTTGGCGAACCAGGGCCGGTCGGGCATTTCGATTGACCGCCTGACTCGCCGGATTCATACTCGCCCGATCTTGTTCGCGAAGGCTGGCACCGGCGTGGCGAACGCGCCGGGAAGCAGGCCGGGGAGGGGTCCCACTCACGGAACGGCCGGTCGATCCGGCCGGTGCGAGGGCCTGCGGATGCGCCATTGCCGGGCACTGCTCATCGCGACCGCCGTCATGCTGGCGCTGGCCGCCGATGCGCGCGCCGAGACAGGCGCCTGCCCGGTGCTCGAGGCACGGCTGGCGGCGCTCGACCGCAGCGCCGACGACTACTGGGACAGCAGCCACCGCGCCACCAACGCGGCCATCGACCGGGCGCGGGCCGAACTCGAACAGGCGATGAGCGCGGCGCGGCGAGAGGGATGCTATGGCGGAGCGCTGTCCACGGGGCGCGCGGCGGGGAGCACCTGCGCCGCGCTGACCGCCCGGACCGACGGGATTCGTACGGAGCTGGAGACGTTGCAGGACGCCTGGCGGGCGGTTGCCGACGATCCCTACGGCGCCGAGCGGCAGCGGTCGCAACTTGTCGCGGACCTGGTCGCAAGCGGGTGTGGCGACCGCGCCGCGTTCGAGCGTGGCGGTCGACGGCGCACCGGCGTGCTTGCCATCATCGGCGGCCGGACCTCTTATCGCGGCTCCTTGCCGGGCGTCGGTTACGGGGGCACCTACCGGACGCTCTGCGTGCGAACGTGCGACGGCTACTTCTTTCCGATCAGCTTCGCCGCCTCGGCCGGCGCCTTTTCGCGGGACGAGGGCGCCTGCCGGGCGCGCTGTCCCGGCAGCGATGTGGCGCTCTATGTCCATCGCAATCCCGGCGAGGACGAGACCCGGATGATGTCGCTCGCCGGTGAACCCTATACGGCGTTGCCGACCGCCTTTCGCTATCGAAAGGAATACGACCCGGCCTGCACCTGTCCGTCGGTGACGGCCGATCCAGGCCAGCCGGCCCTGCCGGCGGCAACAGTGATGACCGGACCGCCGCTGGTGGTCGAGACAAGGGGCAGTGTCCTGACCATCGCCCCGGCGGCCCCATCCGAGCAGCCGACGCAGCCCAAACCGATGCCGCGCCGCGGCGGCACCACCGATCCGGAGACCGCCGACAACCGCGCCGGCAGCTTCACACCCGCCGCGCCGGCCATCCCCACGATTGTCGGAACCCCTGCCGGGAAGGCCGGGAACGGCACCATCCGGGTGGTCGGACCCGCCGGTCCGTTCACCGCCGAGGCACCGGCCGACACGTCCCTTTTCGGGACGCCCCGGCATTGAACGAATTGTGTAAGGAGTTGAACGGTTTGTGTAACCAATTGTGATACCCGTCACTTCCGTCTCGGCCCGACCTTTGCCATCTTTGACGTTATGATCGGGGCTTCGCGGTTCAAGCGATCGTGAATTTCTTCGATATTCCAGTGATTTGCCGCTTCGCGGCTGGGGAGCAAGCAACAGACGTGAGCGCCAGAATCATCAATCGGCCCCGAAGCCGCCGTCTTTTCTGCGTTGCGGCGCTCGGTGCGCTGGTCGCCGTGTCCGGCTGCACCGCATCCAACATGACCAAGGATGGCGAGCCGATCGACCCGCTGGTGGTGGCGATGTATGCCCCGGTTGAGGGCGAGCCCTTCCGCGTTCCGGCCGTGCCGATCGCCAAGGTCGACCCCAAGCTCTACCGCCAGACGGTGACGACCCCGCCGACGATCAGCGCCGAGCCGGGCACCATCGTCGTCGATCCCTATGAGAAATTCCTTTACCTCGTCCAGGAGGGAGGCCAGTCGATCCGCTACGGGATCGGCGTCGGCAAGCAGGGCTTCGCCTGGTCGGGCACCGCCGAGATTCACGACAAGCAGCATTGGCCGAAGTGGTTCCCGCCGCAGGAAATGCAGGAACGCGACGAGTATGCGGCGCAGTTCCCCGATGGCATGGACGGCGGACCGAAGAACCCGCTCGGTTCGCGCGCCATGTATCTCTACGAGGGCAAGTGCAACGCCAATAACCTCCGGTCGCCGAGCTGCCGGGACACGCTCTATCGAATCCACGCGACCAGCGAGCCCCTGTCGATCGGCAAGGCGGTTTCCAGCGGCTGTATCCGGATGTGGAACCAGGACGTGATCGACCTTTACGACCGCGTCCCGATCGGCACCAAGGTCGTGGTGCTCAGCACGGGCGCGCCGCAGTCGATCGAAAGCCCGGCGATGGTCGAGTTGCCGATGCAGATCGGCGAACCGGTCGTCGTCGCCTTGCCGGCATCGCCCGCCATCTGACCGACGGGCGAGGGGACGCGCCCCTGGGCCGCCCTTCGTTGGCGCTGATGGTGCGCGACGGAACCGCCAAGTGTCATCGCCGCAGCGCGGCGTTGCGGGCGTAACCGTCGAGGGCTGGTGCGCGGTGGCTCCCCGCCGGCCTTTGGACCCTCCGCTGATCCTCAACCGCTCGTCCCCGCGAAAGCGGGGATCCAGTCCTTAGGTTGGACGCCAGCATCGGCCGGCTGCGCGTCCATGCCCGACGCCGCCTGGGTCCCCGCTTTCGCGTGGATGAGCGTCGAGGGGGTGCTACGCGGCAGGTCCCGCGGCCTTTGGACACTCCGCCGATCCTCAACCGCTCGTCCCCGCGAAAGCGGGGATCCAGTCCTCAGGCTGGACGCCAGCGTCGGCCGACTGCGCGTCCATGCCCGACGTCGCCTGGGTCCCCGCTTTCGCGGGGATGAGCGTCGAGAGGGTGGATACGCGGTGGTTACGCGGGACCGTGGGAGGTGTCGCGGCATCGCTCTGCATCAGGCATGCTCCATCGTTGCCGCGAGCGCCATGCGCTCCGGTTTGTGGTTGATCCCGCGTGGGCACCAGCTTCGCCGCTTTGCCTACGCTGTTTTTGTCCTTCCCTGTCGCGCCTTGCGGCGCTCCTCGCCTCTTGGAAGACGAGGGGGTGGCGGGTGCTGCTGCAACGCCAACCGGGTAGTCCGAATATGGGCGCTTCAGAAGCACCCGCCGCGGTGGTTTGGGCGAACGCACCGTCTGGGCTGACGGAGGCGAGGCGGCTCCTCAAGGACGGCGCGCCTCTAGACCACCAGGGATGTCCGTCCGGGTTTCCCCTTTGCGGCCTGTCCCAGGCTGACCCCTGTCCGCCTTTAGCGCAGCCTTTGGAGCCTCGCGCGGCCGGCGCGTCTGACGGCGCCGGCTGACGGCTTACGAGCCTCCGTCGATCGCGTGCGAGACGACCGGCGGACACCGCACCCCGCTCCGCCACACGAACGCCTCCGGACGGCGCCCCTCGGTGAGCGGGGATGCGACGAGGATACGGGCGGATCGGACGAGGGGGAT
>NZ_FMXQ01000010.1 GCF_900104485.1 Bauldia litoralis
CAGCAGCACCCGCCACCCCCTCGTCTCTCAAGAGGCGAGGAGCGCCGACAGGGCGCGACAGGGACGGGACAAGAGTAGGGTGGGCAAAGCGGCAAAGCCGCGTGCCCACGCGGGATCAACCACAATCCGGAGCGGATTCGCTCGCGGCGACGAAGGCGTTTGCCTGATGCAGAGCGATGCCGCCGCCCCGACTGTCATCCCCGGCGCGGGCGAAGCCCGCGGGAAGGGGAACCAGTAACCGATGTCGCTGCAGAACGAAGCGCGGCACCGTTTACTGGATCCCCTTCCCTCGCGCCTTCGGCGCTCGCCGGGGATGACAGGTCAGTGGTTCCCGACCAACTCCGTGACGTGGCTCGGCCGGATGGCGCGCGCGCCCCTCGACGCTCCTCCCCGCGAAAGCGGGGACCCAGGCGGCGTCGGGCATGGGCGCGCGCGGTCGGCCGATACAGGCACGCAGCGTGAGGACTGGATCCCCGCTTTCGCGGGGACGAGCGGGAAAGGATTCACAGAATGTCCCAAGGGCCGGCGGGACCTGCCGCGTACCACCCCCGCGCAGTGGCGCGCTGTGCCAACGACAGGTTCGAGGGGGCGTACGCCTGCCGCGAGCAGGCCTTCCGCACGGCTCCCCTCGACCGTCATGGCCGGGCTTGACCCGGCCATCCACGCCATGACGGCGCAGCCAACGCCATTCGCTGCCGGTCGCGGAATCGCGATGGCATGGATGCCCGGGTCAAGCCCGGGCATGACGTCGAGTAGGTGGTCGGCCGCGTGCGACCATTGTCGACTGACAGCGCGGCGCCCGCCCGCCGCCCTCCCCGGCAACGCTTCGCTCACCACGCCACACCGACCCGTCCCGCCATCCCGGCGTTTCGCGCTATACAGGCGACGCGCCCCATCCAACCCGGCCGACATGAACCGGAGCCGTCGATGACCAGCATCATGACCGCCGACGGGCCGGTCGCCATCGAAAGCTGGAGCTACCGCCTGCAAGGTCCGGGCGGCAGCCCGCTCGATCCGGGCGCGGTCGCCGCCACGCGCACGGACCTGATGGTGGTCGACTATGCCCGCGACGGCACGGCCGCCTCCGCCTTCACGCCGGCGCAAGTCGACCTGATGCAGGGGAGCGGCGCCAGCCGCAAGGCCGTGCTCGCCTATATCTCGATCGGCGAGACCGAGGATTTCCGCTTCTACTGGAACGAGAGCTGGATGAAGACCGGCGAGGCCGGTGGCAAGCTCACCGCCGCCGCGCCCGACTGGCTGGGGCCGGTCAATCCCGACTGGCCGGAGAGCCGCAAGGTCCGCTACTGGGACCCGGACTGGCAGGCGATCGCCATCGACTGGATCGAGACCATCGCCGCCCAGGGCTTCGACGGCGCCTATCTCGATATCGTCGACGCCTATTATTTCTGGGCGCATGAGGCCCGGGCAAAGGACCGCGCACCGGGCGATCCGAAGACCGGGGCGGACGCTGCGGCGCGGATGATCGACTTCATCGTCGACCTCGCCGCCCATGCCCGCGCCATCAACCCCGATTTCGTCCTCATCCAGCAGAACGCCGCCTTCCTTCTCAGCGACCTTGTCCACGACACCGGCGGCAAGGCGAAGCCCGATGCTGCCCGCGTCGCAGCGCTCCATGACGCGGTCGCCGGCATCGCCGTCGAGGATGTCTACCTGCGCGGCGGCAAGGACGAGAACAACCGCTTCAGGCCGGACAAGCAGACCATCAAGGAACTCCAGAAGTCATATGCGGACGCCGGCGAACTGGTGCTGGCGGTCGACTATGCGGCCAGGCCCGACCTCGTCGCGCGCTTCCTCGTCACGGCGGAGAAGGACGGCTTCATCCCTTATGCCGCGCCCGACCGCGACCTCGATCGCATCGCCCTCCACGGCACGGCGGAGGCCGACATACTCACCGGCACGGGCGGCGGCGACCGGCTCTATGGCCTCGGCGGCGGCGACAGCCTCGCCGGCGGCCCCGGCAGGGACCTGTTGATCGGCGGCCGGGGCAAGGACCAGTTCGTCTTCGATACAGCGCTCGGCAAGGGCGCCGGCAAGGCCGGTATCGACCGGATCGCCGACTTCAAGCCCGGCGCCGACACGATCGGCCTCGACAGCGGCATCTTCGCAGCGCTCGGCGCCAGGGTGGGCCGCGACGAATTCCGCAAGGGCGGCAAGGCCAAAGGCGACAACGACCACCTGCTCTACAAGGCGAAGTCCGGCGCCCTCTTCTACGACCCCGACGGCGACGGCGGCGCCAGCAAGATCAAGTTCGCCAGGCTCGACGCCAGGCCGGCGCTCGACCACGACGATTTTTTGGTGGTCTGAAATTTCTTAATCGTCCCTAGCGACCGCTGCGCGACACCCAATCTATAAGAGCGTCTACATACGTCACACAACCCAATGCGTCCGGAGCCCGAGCGGAATGGAGTACCTTAAGGCATACCTGTCGGCCGTCGGCGGAAGGCTTTTTCTGCTCCCGAGCGTGATTTCTGGGATAGTCGGACTTTTGGGCATTCTCAAAGGCCTCGGCGTCGGATTCCTCCCCGAAATAACGGCTCCGTGGCTAATCCTGCTCGCCTTCTCGATCGTAGCAGCGTGGTCGATCGCTGGGCTTTTGAACAAAGTAGTCACGCTGCAGCGGCAAGTCGCTTCGAGCTTGAAGATTGACTTCGAGGATAGGGAGCCTTGGGTAAGTCAGATCGAAAATAGCAATATCCCGACGCCCGCAGATCCACACAACAAAGGACCGTCGCGCTGGTATCGAGTTAGAATATTCAATCTGCGACCTGACAAATCTGCAAAGAACTGCAGAGTTCGACTTGCAAAGATTGAATATTCACAGGATGGCACCGATTTCGCGGAATCCGCTGCGTCTCTTCCTCAGAAGCTCCGGTGGTCGAATAGCCAAGATTTCTATGAATCCATCGATGTAGCAGCGCTAGAACCGAGATTCGTGGACGTGATCTCCGTCGACCCTACACACAACAGACTATTCCTGAAGACTCCCCCTGACGAAGCCTGGCTGGTGGACAACGGCTTGACGGACCGTGTCGGTATTTACCGACTGACCATAGTCGCCGTCGCGGACGAAGGGGTCGGTGCCACTTGTACCTTGAGAGTAAAGTGGTCGGGGCATTGGGACGAAACCAAGGTGGAGCTTGAAGAATAGAACGCTCTGCAATGTTTACCCGGATATATCCCCTTTGGACATGTACCGATGAATTGTGATAATCTCACCCACAATCAGCAGTGGGGAACAGTCCAATGGCAAAGAAAGAAGTCGTAGCCTCGGCGGCCGCGGCCGAGCAGGCGGCGGCAGAGAAGAAGCCTGTCACGAAAGAGGAAATAGACGCAGTTATGGTCGGCGGGCCGGCTGTCTACGCGAACAAGGCCCTTGCAACCGTTACACCGGCCGGCCTTCGAGTGTCATTCGTGGAGGCGTACGACGCGGATTCGCCAGCGGTCCTTCGGGCGGCAGTCTTGTTGCCATACGACGTAGCGATTTCGGTGCGCGACCTGCTTACCAGGCAGCTGAAGCAAATAGAGGCCGCGCAAACAGTCGAGATCGAATTCGACAAAGACGGGAAGCCTTCTCTCAAAGATGGCTAAAGCTGCGGCCCAGCCGAAACCATCTAAAAAGAATGACGTTGACGCTACGCCGCCCCCCTATGAAGGGCGGACGGCCACTAGCGACAGCGTTGGCGTCGGCGCCACTTACACAGCCACCTATGTTGACCGCGTCATAGAGGGGGTGCCTGTGTCCATTCGCGAATTGGAAGATTTTAAGAGCGCCAGCGTCGAAGAATTTTGGCAGTTTGTGGCGGGCGAATTTCTGGTTGCTGGCGCATTCTGGTTAGGGGTTGAACGTCTGGTGACGGTCGACAATGCCATGGC
The DNA here is from genome assembly GCF_900104485.1 of Bauldia litoralis. Classification (GTDB taxonomy): domain Bacteria; phylum Pseudomonadota; class Alphaproteobacteria; order Rhizobiales; family Kaistiaceae; genus Bauldia; species Bauldia litoralis. Next base: position 3,895 of record NZ_FMXQ01000010.1, read on the forward strand.
GGACCTCCTATTTTGGATTTGCGTCGTGGCTTTTGTGGCGGGCTGTATTGTGGGGTTTTTTGGATACCGACAACTCAGCAGACGTCAGTCCAGAATCGAAGAAATAGTCGCAGCGGCGAAAGAACGGATAGCCAATCGTGAGACAACCCAATCAACCTGATGCATTCAATCAGTTGCTTCACGCGATGCTGACGAAGCCAGAATCGGACGCGGGAAGGCTTGCAAGAGCAGGTCGAACATCAGGTCAGGGCGCTTCCGTAGGTTCCAGCGAAATTCAATCTCGCCGAGGTACTTCGGAAGGTGCTTCTGCGACACCCAGATATGTGTCCCCTCAATCGTCCGGCGAACCATCGACCAAAAAGCCTCGATAGTGTTGGTGTGGGTCTCGCCGCGAACCCATTCCTTCGCGGTGTGGTTCACCATTTCATGGCGGTAGCCTTCAAGATGAAGATCCTTGAAAGCGTTGGCGCTGTCGGTCGCCATGCGCGAGCCGTGTCGCACAAAGTCCTTGATGACCGGCACTACGTTCAACAGCTTCCGATCCGGCACGATGCGAGTAACGACCTCGCCGCCGCGTTCCAGCATCCCTAGAACAACCGTCTTATCGTCGTGGCCTTGCTTGTCCTTGCCGCCGACGAAGTGCTTGTCAGCTTCAACAATCCCACCACCGACGCCGCCCAAGCGACCATCGCCATCGACGTAGCCCATGTACTTTCTGATCTGATCGCACATGCGCCAAGCCGTTTTGTAGGTCACGCCAATCTGGCGTTGGACCTCTTTGGCCGCCACGCCGTTGCGGGTGGTGGTGAACATGAACATGACGTGGAACCAGTCCCGCAGGGATGTGCGGGTGCGGGCGAAAGGCGTCCCGGCGGTCGGATAGACCTGATGACCGCAGAACTCGCACTCGTATGAGCGCCGAGCCTTCACGCGATAGTACCGCGCATCCCGGTCGCACTTCGGGCAGTTGAACCGCTCGCCGTAGCGGACCCTCATCATGTGGTCCAAGCAGGCGTCGTCATCCGGGAATTTGGCGAGGAATCTCTTGAGTGTGGTCATCATCTATCTCCGATGACCTTAATATAGGAAATCCTCTTACATGTTTAAAGGGGATATATCCGTGTTTACCGTTTGCGAACAAACCGTGAATGATATTTGCTGGCCGCGCCCCTCGAACCGGTTGATTCGGCCCCCGTGACCGCCCACCTCGCCACCCTCAATGTCGACCAGCGCCGCGCCGCCGAGCATGCGTCGGAGGGGCCGCTGCTGGTGATTGCCGGGGCCGGCTCGGGCAAGACGGCGACGCTGGCGCATCGCGTCGCCCAGCTGATCGTCGAAGGCGCCGATCCGCGCCGCATCCTGCTCCTCACCTTCTCGCGCCGCGCCGCGGCCGAGATGGCGCGCCGGGTGGAGCGGATCGTCGGCCAGGCGATGGGGGCGAAAGCCCAGGCGGCGACCGCGGCGCTGTCGTGGTCCGGCACCTTCCATGCGGTCGGCGCGCGGCTGTTGCGCGAGCGGGCGCCGGAGATCGGCCTCGACCCGTCCTTCACGATCCACGATCGCGGCGATTCCGCCGACCTGATCAACCTCGTCCGCCACGAGCTCGGTTTCTCGAAGACCGCCAAGCGCTTCCCGCTCAAGGCGACCTGCCTCGCCATCTATTCGCGGGCGGTCAACGAGCAGGCGGAACTCGATGTGATCCTCCGCAAGGTCTATCCGTGGTGCGCCGAATGGGAGGCGGAACTTCGCGACCTCTTCGCCGGCTATGTCGAGGCCAAGCAGCGCCAGAACGTCCTCGATTACGACGACCTGCTCCTCTACCTCGCCGAGATGCTGTCGGACCCGGACCTCGGCGCCGAGACCGGCGGCCGCTTCGACCATGTGCTGGTCGACGAATACCAGGACACCAACCGCCTGCAGTCGCGCATCCTGCTCGCCCTCAAGCCGACCGGGCGCGGCCTCACCGTGGTCGGCGACGACGCGCAGTCGATCTATTCCTTCCGCGCCGCCACCGTCCGCAACATCCTCGACTTTCCGGGCGAATTCCGCCCGTCGGCCGACATCGTCACGCTGGCGCAGAACTATCGCTCGACGCCGGAGATCCTCGCCGCCTCCAACGCCGTGATCGGCCTTGCCGCCGAGCGCTACACCAAGGACCTGTGGACGGCGCGCCAGGGCGGCGGCAAGCCGGTGCTCGCCCGGGTGCTCGACGATGCCGGCCAGGCCGATTACGTCGTCGACCGGGTGCTGGAGAACCGCGAGGCCGGCATGACGCTGAAGCAGCAGGCGGTGCTCTTCCGCGCCTCGCATCATTCCGGGCCGCTCGAGATCGAGCTGACCCGGCGCAACATCCCCTTCGTCAAGTTCGGCGGGCTGAAATTCCTCGACGCACAGCACGTCAAGGACATGCTGGCCGTGCTGCGGCTGGCCGAGAATCCGCGCGACCGGGTCGCCGGCTTCCGGGTGCTGCAGATCCTGCCGGGCATCGGCCCGGCCAATGCCGCCCTCATCCTCGACCGCATCGAGGACAGCCCCGACACCGCCGCCGCCCTCGACCGCTTCATGCCGCCGGCGACGACAGCCGCCGACTGGCCGGCCTTCCGCGACCTGATCGTCAACCTCAACGCCCGCCAGACCGGCTGGCCGGCTGAGCTCGAACAAGTCCGCCAGTGGTACGAACCGCATCTCGAACGCATTCACGACGATGCAGCGGTCCGCCTCGCCGACCTCGTTCAGCTCGGTCAGATCGCCTCGGGCTACGCCTCGCGCGAGCGCTTCCTGACCGAACTCACCCTCGACCCGCCCGGCGCCACCAGCGACGAGGCCGGCGTGCCGATGCTCGACGAGGATTACCTGATCCTGTCGACCATCCATTCGGCCAAGGGCCAGGAATGGAAGTCGGTCTTCGTGCTCAACTGCATCGACGGCTGCATCCCCTCCGATCTCGGCACCGGCACCACCGAGGAGATCGAGGAGGAGCGGCGGCTGCTTTATGTCGCGATGACGCGGGCTCGCGACGCGCTCGACCTGATCACGCCGCAGCGCTGCTATGTCCACCAGCAGGCGCGGCGCGGCGACCGCCATGTGCTGGCCCAGCGCACGCGCTTCATCCCCGACCACATCGTCGATCACTTCGAGGCGCGGCTGTGGCCGGCGGTCATCGCCGGTCCCGGCCACGCCCCGGCGCCCGGCACCCCGCGCATCGACGTCGCCGCCCGCATGCGCCAGCGCTGGGCGGCGAAATGAACGTCGGCGAAGACCGATGACCGGCGATCAGGGTGAGGACGTCTTCAACCGCGGTCCGCCGGCTCGTCGTCAAATATCGCCTCGATTTTCAATGCGAAGAGCCGGGCGATCCTGAAAGCCAGCGGCAGGGACGGGTCGTACCGGCCGGTTTCAAGGGCATTGATGGTCTGGCGGGATACGTCGAGCTTCTCGCCAAGCAGCGCCTGCGACCAGCCCTGCTCCGTGCGCAGCTTCCGGATGTTGTTTTTCAACGCCGGCCCGCCCACCTCGTGAAGACCGCGGCCGCTATCCCGTATGCGACCCAGAAGACCGGGTTCAACCAGAAAACAGGAAGGGCCGCCAGATCGGAATATTTCTCCAGATAACCCCAGCCGGTCGCGATCGCCAACGCTACCGCTGCGCCGCACAGCAAAGCGTTGATCTGAATCTGGCGCAGGTACTCGTCGATCTCCTGCAGGAACCGCCAGTGCAGCCAGAACATGGACAGAAGCGCCACGATCGGGACGATCGCCAGTGCTATCATGACCAGATCGGGCAGACCGACGTTCTTGTCCAGCCACGCCAGGCCTAACGACCCGCCAAGGAAAATCGCCATCGCTGGTACAAATCCCGCGAAGTAGCGGAGCGTTGCCTGTTTCTCGCTCATGGTCGCCTCGTCGATATGTAAAGCTCCCTTTACATATCGACTCACGCAATGTTGTCAAGCGTCCTTGACACAGGGCAGTCGTCGCCGCCTCAGGCGGAGGCTTCGAGCTCTTCCTCGAGTTCGGTGATCGCCTCGCCGCCGGCCATCAGGTTGAGGACCTCCTCGCGCGACTTCTCGCCTCTCGCGAAGCTCGCCGCGACCTTGCCCTGGATCAGCACGACGAAGCGGTCGCCGACCGTCATCGCGTGGCTGGCATTGTGGGTGATGAAGACCACCGCGACGCCTTCCGAGCGGGCCTGGCTCACCAACCTCAGGACGATCGAGGCCTCCTTGACGCCAAGCGCCGAGGTCGGCTCGTCGAGGATCAGAACCTTGGCGCCGAAATACATGGCGCGGCCGATCGCCAGCACCTGGCGCTCGCCGCCGGACATGGTGCCGACGAGCTGGTCGCCGTTGGTGATGCGGGTGATGCCGAAGCGCTGGATCTGCTCGATGGCAATGCGGTTGGCCTCGGCGATGTCGATATGCTCGAACGGCCAGACGCCCTTGGTCGGCTCGGCGCCGAGGAAGAAGTTGCGGCCGATGCTCATCATCGGGATCGAGCCGACGTCCTGATGCACGGTGGCGATCCCCTGCTGCCGCGCCTCGCGCGGCCCGGCGAAGCGGATCGGCTGGCCGTCGAGCAGCACGGTGCCGAGCGTCGGCGGGTGGTAGCCGGACAACACCTTGATCAGCGTCGACTTGCCGGCGCCGTTGTCGCCGAGCAGGCAGAGGATCTTGCCGGCCTCGACCTCCATCGACACCTGGTCGAGGGCCTTGGTGCCGGCGAAGATCTTGGAGACGTCGCGCAGCGCGAGAATGGGTGGCGTGTCGGCCATGCGGTCCTCCTATTTCACCGAGAGCGCCATGCGGCGCACATAGTTGTTGGCGAGAACCGCGGCTGCGAGCAGGCCGCCGAGGAAGAGCAGAACCCAGTCGGTGCTCCAGCCGGTATAGAAAATGCCGGTCGAGATGACGCCGAAGATCGCCGTGCCGATGAAGATGCCGGTCACCGAGCCGTAGCCGCCGCCGAGCAGCACCCCGCCGATCACCACGACGATCGGCGCCTGGAAGACATAGCCCTGGCCATAGGTCGAGTTGCCCGAGTTCCACTGGACGCCCTGCAGCACGCCGACGAAGGCGGCGGCGAGGCCGGCGCCAACGAAGAGCAGGACCTTGACCCGCTCGACCGGCACGCCCGCGCCGCGCGCCGCCTGGAGGTTGCCGCCGGTGGCGTAGATCCAGTTGCCGAAGGTGGTCTTGCCGAGCACCCAGCCGCCGATGATCGCAGCGAGGATCCACCACAGGATCGAGATATTGGCCTGGCCCCATTTGGCAGCGAAGACGGCGCGGGCTGTGTCGGACTGGACGATCGAGCTCGACGTCACCTGGGCGATCAGCCGCGAGAAGCCGAGGGTCGCGCCGAGCACCATGAAGTTGGTGGCCAGCGTCACGATGAAGGATGGCAGGTTGGTCTTGACCACGACCAGCCCGTTGATCAGCCCGATCGCCCCGCCCATCGCCAGGGCAAGCGCGATCATCGGCCAGATCGGCATGTCGAAGAAGGAGGTGCCGATGGCGACCACCATCGAGGCGGCGCCGACGGTCGAGCCGATCGACAGGTCGAACTCGCCGGCGATCATCAGCATGCCGACCGGAATGGCGATGATGCCGAGTTCGGCGGCGAGATTCATCCAGCCGGCGGTGCCGTTGACCGAGACGAAGCCGGCGCCATGGGTGACGATGGCGAAGAAGATATAGGTGAGCACGAAGGCGGCGAGCGCGCCGAATTCGGGTCTGCGGACAAGTCTCATCATGGGGAATGCAATTCCGATGGGCGTTCGGTCATCGCAAGGGACTGCGACGGTAGCAGTCGGCCGGGGATCCGTGAAATCGAATCCCCGGCCGGTGGATTGGCGTCAGAGTGTCAGGATGCGCCGCGCACGCCCGAATGCTCCTTATTCACCTCGAGCGTCCTTTCGACATTCGACGAGTCGATGACCAGCGGGCCGGTGGTGACGAGGCCGATCGGGTGGAGGCCGTAGTTGAGATACTGGAAGGCGGTCTGGATCGACATGAAGCCCTGCAGGTAAGGCTGCTGGTCCATGGCGAAGGCGATCTGCCCGGCCTTGATCGCCTCGAGGACCTCGTTGGAGAGATCCGAAGTGCCGATCATGATCTCGCCGGCCTTGCCGACTTCCTCGGTGGCGCGCAGCGCGCTGATCGCCGGCACTGCGTTCAGCGTGTAGATGCCGTCGATCGCCTGGTTGGCCTGCAACGCGCCCTTGATCGCCTGCATCATCGCCTGCGGGTTGGTGGCGTCGCCGGTACCGATGGTCATGTAGGTGGTCTCGGCCCCGGCCTTCTCCATCGCGTCGACATAGCCGGTGCAGCGGGCCTCGACGGTCGGATTGCCCGGCACCTGGTTGAAGCAGAGGCCATGCTTGACGCCAGCTTCGGCCTGGATCTCACCGGCTTTGAAGCCCATCTGGTAGGGGTCCTCGCCGATAAAGCCCATCGATCCGTTGTCGGCCCAGAAGAACTGACCCGAGTTGTGGATCAGGACCGGGATGCCGGCGGCGGTGGCTTCCTTGATCAGCGGGTCCATGCCGTCGGGGAAGAATTCGCCGACCAGCAGCATGCGCGGGTTGCGGCTGATCGCCTGCTGGAGGAGACGGGGATAGTCGCTGGTCATGTTGGCCGTGTCGGTGACGGCGACATACTGGTACTCGACGCCAAAGATCTCGGCCGCGTCGTCGAAGCCCTGCTTGACGGCGGCGAAGAATGGCCAGGACAGCGGCCCGCTGACCGCGATGATGGGGCCCTCGTCCTGCGCCACTGCCGGCTGGATCGCGGCAAGCGGCGCGGCAAGGCCGAGACCGAGTGCGGCGACGGCACCCGCCCGTGTGGCGGTCGACGCAAGTCCGCTGGCGAACCTGAAGAGTTCCTGCATGATGGTTTTCCTCCCTTTGGGTTTATGTCGGCGTCGCTTTCGCCTGACCGGAGCCGCTTTCGGCGCCGACCTTGCCGATCAGACGAAGAAGTTTGGGTTTTCGCGCTCCAGCTGCTGGAGATAGACCTCGGCGTAGCGGATATGTTCGGTGATCGCCCGGGCGGCGCCGCGCGGCCGCCGCGCCTCGATCTCGTCGACGACCCGGGTGTGTTCGGCATGGGCGTCGGCGAGACGACCGGGCTGGGGCAGGCCGAGGCGGCGGATGCGGACGAGGTTGAGCCGCGCCGTGGCGATCTGGTCCCAGATGCCGGGAATGCCGGCCTCGGTGATCATGAAGCGGTGGAAATCGTCGTCCGAGGCGTGAAAGCTGTCGACATCGGCAGCGGCGACAAATCCGGCCTGCTCGGCCAGGCGCTCGCGGAGCTTGTCGACCAGCGTGCGCTTGCCGGTGGAGGCCAGGCGGTGAACGATCTCGCTCTCGACCGCACTGCGCAGGAACGAGCTCTCGACCACAGCCTGGGGCGATATTCGCGAAACGAAGGACCCGACCTGGGGCACGACACTGACCAGGCCAAGGGCGCCGAGCCGGTTGATCGCATCGCCGACCGGCGTTCGCGAGACGCCGAGTTCCCTGGCGATGGCGTCCTTGGCCAACGCGTCGCCTGGCTTGAGGTCAACCTTGACGATGGCATCGAGCAGCACCTCGAACACCGCGTCGCCGCGGGTGCGAGGTCCATCGAATGCAACGCTGCGCTGGCGCAAGCCGAGTGCGCTGACCATCGGTAACCGTCCTCCCAATGCACGGACGGTAGGCCAGGGAGCGGGGCGTTTTCAAGTCGATTTTCGATATTTCCTAATTCGCATTTTCTATCTAATTGTTTTTGCTTGTTATTTTTCTTGTTTCTGGCGTTCTAAAATGTTACATTCCAGAATCCTGCCTGCGCAGCCCCCCTCCTCCGTCGTGACGCGACAGGACGATCGCTCCAATTTTAATCAATGGTTAGCCACAATCGGTCGCCCTCCTCGCGTCGTCGGAACCCATTGCTTCGTCAACCCGTTAGTGCGGCATGAGCCAGCCCGCCCCCAACACCCCCGATGTCGTATTGGTCGTCGAAGATGAGTTCTTCGTGCGCGAGGACGCGGTGTGGGTTCTGGAGCACCAGGGATTCGAGGTACTGCAGGCGGCGGATGCCGGAGAGGCGATGGCGGTTCTCCGCGCCCGCCCCGATATCAGCGTCGTTTTCACCGATGTCAGGATGCCGGGCGAGATGGACGGGATGGACCTCGCCCGACATGTCGCGCTCCGCTACCCGCATATCCTGGTGGTCGTGACGTCCGGCCAGACCAAGCTGGCGGACGAAACGATTCCCTATGACGGGCGCTTCATTGCCAAGCCGTACGTTCCCGAAATGGTCGGGCGAAAGCTCGGCGCGATGATCAGGGACCGCTGGGCGCTGGTTCAGAACGGGGTGCGGCTGCGGATGGCCGCAGCCAGCGTTCCCTCGTCCAGATAGTCGAGCTCACCGCCGACCGGCACGCCATGGGCGAGCCGCGATATCCTGACCTCGCCGCCGCCGATCTGGTCGGTGATGTAATGCGCGGTCGTCTGGCCCTCGACTGTTGCGTTGACGGCGATAATCACCTCGCTGATGCCGCCCTCGGCGACGCGCCGGACCAGTCCGGCGATGCCGATATCATCCGGGCCGATGCCGTCGAGCGGCGACAGCACGCCGCCCAGCACGTGATAGCGGGCGTTGATCGCCGTTGCCCGCTCCAGCGCCCAGAGGTCTGCGACCTCCTCGACCACGACGATCGTCGTGCCGTCGCGGCGGGGATCGGTGCAGATCAGGCAGGGATCGCTGGTATCGACATTGCCGCAGGTCGAGCAGATGACGATCTTCTCGCCCGCCAGGTCCATCGCCTTGGCCAGCGGCACCAGCAACTCATCCTTCTTGTTGATCAGGTGCAGCGCCGCCCGCCGCGCCGAACGCGGGCCCAGGCCCGGCAGCTTGGCGAGGAGCTGGATCAGGCGCTCGATCTCGGGGCCGGCGACGGAACGGGACATGGAAGACGCCTATGGGATGAAGGGTGGCGTAGCGCGGTTAACCGCGCACACATCATCCTCCGACTTGATCGGAGGATCGGCCGGGTCGCGCAAGATCGTCAATGTGTTTGCGTTGCCCCACGATCCTCCGATCAAGTCGGAGGATGACAGCGTTGGGGATACCAGTTGGTCGTTACGCTCGTTGGCGACGGTGCCCGACATCCGCGCTCACCTAATAAACTGATCAACGAAATCGGCCCCGAGGCCGCAGTCGGTGTAATGCTTCCGGCACATGTCGATCTTGGTGAAGACGTCCTCGAAGCCGAGCGCCTTGCCCCAGGGGTCGACATAGAGCATCAGCCCGTTGACCTGGAACATGGTGATCATCTCCTCGACATCCTCCGGCACCACCAGCGTGTGGGTCTCGCCTGGCGGTTCGTAGACATAGCCGCCTTCGGTCGCCACCCAGTCGTGCTCGAGATAGTGCCAGCGTCCCTTCAGGACATAGCCATGCACCGGGTTGGTGTGGCGATGACGAGAGAGGACGCCGGAGCGGGTGACCTTGAGGAGGTTGACCCAGTAGCCCTGCGAAGCGCTCAGGCAGAGCGGCCGGAACCAGACATTGTCGGCCTGCGGCACCCAGACCCGCTCGTCCTCCGGGAGAACGCTCGGCACGACGATGTCGGCCGCGGTCTCGGCCGGCATCGGAAGCTGGAAGGGCATGCGGGGATTGGGGTCTTCGATCGCCATCGTCTGTTCCGTTCGTCGCGGGTTACATCGAGGAATAGCCGCCGTCGACCGGCAGCACGGTACCGGTAACGAAGCGGGCGGCGTCGCTTGCCAGGAACAGCGCCGGCCCGACGAGGTCGGACGGCGTGCCCCAGCGCGCCATCGGCGTCCGCTCGAGTATCGTGCGGCTGCGCTCGGGATCGTCCTGCAGCGCCTGGGTCAGCGGCGTCGCGATCCAGCCCGGCGCGACCGCGTTGACCCGGATGTCATCCCCGGCCCAGGCGATGGCCAGCGACTTGGTCAGCGTGACGATGCCGCCCTTCGACGCGGAATAGCCCGGCACCAGCGCACCGCCGAAGAAGGAGAGCATCGAGGCGATGTTGACCACAGCGCCGCCGCCCTGACGCGCCAGCGCCGGCCGGCAGGCGGAGGAAAGACGCATGGTACCGGTTAGGTTGATGTCGACGACATCGGCGAAGACTTCGAGGTCGAATTCCTTGCCGCGGCGGATGATTCCGGCCGCGTTGACGAGGACATCGAGGCGCTCGCGGCCGGCGCCGAAGCGGGCGACCGCGTCATCGTCGCGAAGATCAAGCGTGACATAGTCGAAACCCGGCGCGAACCATCCCTGGTCGGCGCGGTCGACGCCGGTCACCCGATAGCCCGCCTCCAGGAACCCCTCGGCCAGCGCACGGCCGATGCCGCCGGCGGCGCCGGAGACAACGGCGCTCGGCTGATCCGCCATCGCTAGAACGGCAGCTTCAGGCCGGGCGGCAACGCCATGCCGCCGGTCATTTCGCTCATCTTCTCCTGAAGCGTCGCGTCGGCCCGCGAACGGGCGTCGTTGCAGGCGGTGACGATGAGGTCCTCGACGATCTCCGCCTCTTCCGGCTTCATCAGCGAGGGATCGATGTGGATCGCCTTCATCTCGCCCTTGCCGTTCATCGTGACGGTGACCAGACCGCCGCCGGCCACGCCCTCGATGGACATGGCAGCGACCTCTTCCTGCATGGCCTGCATCTTCTCCTGAAGCTGCTTCGCCTGCTTCATCATTCCCATCATGTCGCCAAGCGCCATGTCGTCTCCTTCCGATTCACGTACCGCCCGCCCGTCAGGCCCGCTGTCCTAGTCGTCATCGTCCTCGTCGGCAATGGCGATGACGTCGCTGCCATCCGACAGCGGCCCCGCCCCGCCCTCGTCGGTCCGCACCCGGACGTCGACGATCTCGGCGCCGGGGAAGGTCGCAAGCACCGCGGCGACCACCGGATCGGCGCGGGCGTCGTCGACGAGCTGGTTGCGGGCCGCCTGCCGGGTTTCGGCGATGGTCGGCGCATTGGCCTCGGCGACCGCCACCATCCAGCGGCGGCCTGTCCATTCCTCGAGCTTGCGCGACAATTCGCCGACCAGCGTCTTGGGGGCGTCCTCGGTGACCGCGAGTTCGATCCGCCCTTCCTCGAACCGGCTGACCCGGATCGAGTGTTCCAGGGCGTGCTTCCACTTCAGGTCGCGCTTCGCACTGGCCAGGGCAACGAGTTCGGCGAAGGTCGCGAGGCGAACCGCCGGCTCGGCCTCGGCCGCGGGCATTGCGATGGGCGCTGGCGCCGGGGCCGGCTGCTGGACCGGCAACGGCCGTGAACCGCCGCCACCGACCGAGGCAAGCCGCGCCCGTGTCTCGCCACCGGCCGGCGGCGACGCCGAGGGCGGCGGGGTGGCGCCTCGTCCGGCCGGCGCTCCGCCGTCGCGGATGGCGCGCAGCGCCTCGTCCGGCGTCGGCAGGTCGGCGGCATGGGCGATCCGCACCAGAACCATGTCGGCGGCGGCCAGCGGCCGGCTCGCCGCGCGGGTCTCGTCGATCCCCTTCAGCAGCATCTGCCAGGTGCGGGCGAGAACGCGCAGCGACAGCTTCTCGGCAAAGGCAACACCGCGGGTCCTCTCCTCCTCGGTCAGGCTGTCGTCGGCGGCGGCTTCCGGCGCCAGCTTCAGCCGCGTAACCAGGTGAGTGAAGGCGGCGAGGTCCTCCAGCACCACGGCCGGGTCGGCGCCGATGTCGTAGAGGTTCTTGAGCCGGGTCAGCGCGCTGGCGATCTCGCCGGCCATCAGGTCGCCGAACAGGTCGATGACCAGCGCCCGGTCGGCAAGGCCGAGCATCGAGCGGACCACCGCCGCCTCAACCTTGCCATTGGCATGGGCGATCGCCTGGTCGAGAAGCGACAGCGAGTCGCGGGCCGAGCCCTCGGCGGCGCGGGCCAGCATGACCAGCGCCTCGTCCTCGATCTCGACGCCCTCCTTGCCGACGATGCCGCGCATCAGGTCGATCAGCCGGCCGGCCTCGATGCGGCGGAGGTCGAAGCGCTGGCAGCGCGACAACACGGTGACCGGAACCTTGCGGATCTCGGTGGTGGCGAAGACGAATTTCACATGCTCGGGCGGCTCTTCGAGCGTCTTGAGAAGGCCGTTGAAGGCGGCCTTCGACAGCATGTGGACCTCATCGATGATGTAGACCTTGTAGCGGGCGACCGCCGGCTTGTAGCGCGACGCCTCGATGATCTCGCGGATATCGTCGATGCCGGTATGGGAGGCGGCGTCCATCTCGATGACGTCGATATGCCGGCCTTCCATGATCGCCGCGCAATGCTCGCCGAGCTCATCCATCTGGATGGTCGGCCGGTCGACCTTGCCGGGGACCGAATAGTTCAGCGCCCGGGCGAGGATGCGTGCGGTGGTGGTCTTGCCGACGCCGCGGACGCCGGTCAGCATGTAGGCTTGCGCGATGCGGCCGGTGTCGAAGGCGTTGGTCAGGGTGCGGACCATCGGCTCCTGGCCGATGAGGTCGTCGAAGCTTTCCGGCCGGTACTTGCGCGCCAGGACGCGATAGTGGCCGGTGTCGGCGGTTTCGTGGGTGCTGCCGTCCATCGCTCGCTGCCGGTTCAGGCCCGGACCGACCGGGCCGACCCCCTTCGAGGGCGCGGTCCTGAGCCCGCCCGACGACCGGCCTTCCCGCGAAAGGCCTGCCTTTCCCGAATCGACCAGGCTCGGCGAGGCAAGAAAAGGAAGCCGGCAAGCGACCCGCGCCGAAACTCGTTAGGGCTGCTTCCTTCCGGATCTGACCCGGTTGGCGAGGAGCACGTCCGCCACCGACTTCCCGGGCCACCATATCATGGCGGCAAGCCCCTGTGGCAAGGGTCCGGACGGTTTTGACGCGATGGAATCTGTGGGAAGCCGCATCCCCGGCAGCCCGCCCCAACAGCGCCGCCCGGTTTTGGGTTAGCCTGCCGACCCATTCAGATGGCAAGCGGAACCCCATGGACACCGGATTCACCCTCGACGAACGCCTTGCCGCCGACAGCGTCGCGATCGGCCGTCTGCCCCTTTCCGACCTTCTGCTGGCCAGGGACGCGCGGTTTCCGTGGCTGATCCTGGTACCGCGGCGGCCCGACATGGCGGAGATCATCGACCTTGCGCCGGAGGACCGGGCGGCGCTCCTCGACGAGATCGTCCTCGTCTCGGAAGCGCTGCGGACCGTCACCGGCTGCGACAAGCTCAACGTCGCGGCGCTTGGCAACATGGTGCGCCAGCTCCATGTCCATGTCATCGCACGCTTCACCACCGACCCGGCATGGCCGGGGCCGATCTGGGGTCGCGGCGAGGCGGTTGCCTATGAACCGGGTGTTCGGGATAAACTGGCGGGACGAATCCGCGACCTCCTTCCCGATTGAAAAGTCCCGACATCATGGCGCATTTTTTCGACGGCCTCCCGACGGAGGATCGAAGCAACCTTCACGGCTTCTCCGGCAACCGCATCGACCGGCGCAGCGAGAACCGGGACGACGACTCGGTCCCGGCGGCGCTGGCCGATCCGGCGGCGCGGCTCTACCTGCTGCGCGACGACCTGGCGATGATGAAGCACGGCCGCGCGATCGATCCGCTCTTCACCCTTGCCGAAGCCGAAGCCTTCGGCGCGGCGCGGGACGCCATGGTGCTGCTCGGCTGGAGCGACGACGGCCCGCGGCTGGCGGCCACCTTGCCGGCCGAAACGCCGGTCGACGAGGACCGAATCCAGCTCGCCGACCTGCGCAGCCTGGCCGTCGCCGGCGAGATGGCGGCGGACGATCTCGGCGCCCTCGCCCAGGCGCGCAGCCTTTGCTACTGGAACATCCGCCACCGCTATTGCGGCGTCTGCGGCGAAGAGACGGTGATGAAGGCCGGCGGCTACCGCCGCGAATGCCCGTCCTGCGGCGCTCCGCACTTTCCCCGCACCGACCCGGTGGTGATCATGCTGGCGATCGACACGTCCGGTCCCGAGGAACGCTGCCTGCTCGGCCGGCAGGAGCGGTTCCCTGAAGGCATGTATTCCTGCCTCGCCGGTTTCGTCGAGCCGGGCGAGACGATCGAGGACGCTGTCCGCCGCGAAACCGCCGAGGAGGCCGGGATCGCGCTGGGCCGGGTCAGCTATCATTCCAGCCAGCCGTGGCCGTTCCCCTGCTCGCTGATGATCGGCTGCCATGGCGAGGCGCTGACCACCGACATCACCCGCGACGAGGTGGAACTGGAAGACGCCCGCTGGTTCCCGCGCGACGAGGTGCGGTCCATCCTCGCCGGCACCCATCCCGGCGGAATCCAATGCCCGCCGACGATCGCCATCGCCCACAAGCTGATCCGCTTCTGGGCCGAGGGCCACTGAGGGCTCTGCCCTACTCTTCCGCCTCGTCCTCGTAGCCGACCATGTGGAGCGGCCGGGCGGCAATGCCCTGAAGCTCGCACCAGCGGACCAGCGCCTCCTCCCGGCCATGGGTCACCCAGACCTCGGCGGGCGCGAGCTCGGTGATCGTCGCGGTGAGCTCGTCCCAGTCGCCATGATCCGACAGGATCAGCGGCAGTTCGACGCCGGAGGCCTTGGCCCGCTGGCGGATCCGCATCCAGCCGGAGGCGAAGCAGGCGACCGGATCGGGAAAGCGCCGCGCCCAGCGCTCGGCGATCTGGGCCGGCGGGCAGACGACGACGCTGCCGGCGAAGTCGCCCTTCTTGCCGGTTTCCACCGTGGCGGACGCCAGGTCGCCCAGGGCCACGCCCTCCTCCTCGTAGAGGCGACAAAGCTTCTCCATCGCGCCATGCAGGTAGATCGTCCGATCATAGCCGGCGTCGCGGAGCAGGCGGATGACCCGCTGGGCCTTGCCGAGCGAATAGGCGCCGACGAGGTGGGCGCGCTCCGGGAACTGGTCGAGCGACGCCAGCAGCTTGGCGATCTCGTCTTCCGGCTCGGGATGGCGAAAAACCGGCAGGCCGAAGGTCGCCTCGGTGATGAAGATATCGCAGGGGATCGGCACAAACGGCAGGCAGGTCGGGTCGGCACGACGCTTGTAGTCGCCCGAGGCGACAATCCTCAGGCCGTCCGCCTCGACCAGGATCTGGGCCGAGCCCAGCACGTGGCCAGCCGGCTGGAAGGTGACGGCGGCATCTCCGATCCGCGCGGTTTCGCCAAGCACGGCCGTGTGGCTGGCGCCGGCAAAGTCCTCGCCGTAGCGGGAGGCCATGATCCGCAGCGTTTCGTGGGTGGCCAGCACCGAGCCATGGCCGGGCCGGGCATGGTCGGCATGGCCATGGGTGATCAGTGCCCTCGGCACCGGACGGGTCGGATCGATGTGGAAATCGCCGGCCTTCGAATAGAGGCCGGCCGGGGTCGGGCAGAGGACGTCTTCGGCGCGCATTTCAGGGCATCAGCCGACAAGTTACGTGGGCGCAGTCACAAAGAATGGCGGCGCTCAGCTGTCATCCAAGACGTCCGCGGCGGACGTGTGAAGCTTGATCGATTGGATCGCCCGCATGGCCGATGCTTTTGCCCTGTAGCCTTCGGAACCAAACATCGTTTCGCCATTCGATGCCTTGAAACGAAAACGATACTCTCCACTCTTGTCCTTGTAGATCTCGAATCGATAACCTGCGGAGCGGACTGGGGTCCTGACCCTACCGGTTCGACGCACGGGCGGCTGCACCTGCGCTGACATATCGGGAGCGGTATCAGGATCCGCCGCGATCTGTCGATCGATCTCATGATCGTCCGTCGCATTGAGCTTGGCACGATCTATGGTCGGCCGAACACCTAGGATATCATCAATTATCAGCGGCTTTGTCGCCATAGCTTCCGTTCCTTGGTATTTGCCAGTCGCGCAGAAATGATCCGCCGCGTGTCGTCACGATCCGTGTAAACGACCACCATCACATCGTCAGCAACCGTCCCTATAGCGATGATCCGCGCTTCCCCGTAGTTGCGACGGCGGTCAGGCCATTCAAGCGTACGGCCTTCAAATATAAGGGCTGCGTAGTCGAATCCAAATCCACGCTCCCGCAAATTGCGCTCATGTTTGTCGGGATCAAAAGAAACTCGCATGGGTA
Organism: Bauldia litoralis; assembly: GCF_900104485.1. Lineage (GTDB taxonomy): Bacteria > Pseudomonadota > Alphaproteobacteria > Rhizobiales > Kaistiaceae > Bauldia > Bauldia litoralis. The sequence goes on from NZ_FMXQ01000010.1 coordinate 19,942, forward strand.
AAGATAGACGCGCACTGCACGCGAACCAAGCGCATGTGTGTTCAAGGAACAAAACGTGGACCTCGGGCACCCCCGGCACTACCTCTTGGGTCCATGACCGCCCGCGCCGACATCAGTGATCACACGACGGTTCTTCACGCACCCTTCGCCGAATGGTTCGCGTCGCGCGGCTGGGCGCCGCGGCCGCACCAGCTCGATCTGCTCGCCAGGGCCCGGGCCGGGCGCTCGGTCCTGCTGATCGCGCCGACGGGCGCGGGAAAGACACTGGCCGGCTTTTTGCCGACGCTGGTCTCGCTGCACGAAAGGCCGAGGGACGCTCCGGTTGGCGGGCGCGGGCCGCATACGCTCTACATCTCGCCGCTGAAGGCGCTGGCGGTCGACATTGCCCGCAACCTCGAACAGCCGGTCGCCGAGATGGGGCTGCCGGTGCGCATTGAAACCCGCACCGGCGACACCCCGGTTCACAAGCGCCAGCGCCAGAAGCTGAAGCCGCCGGACATCCTGCTGACGACGCCGGAACAGACCGCCCTTCTCGTCTCGGCGACCGACGCCGACCGCTTCTTTGCCGATGTCGATACGGTGATCCTCGACGAGTTGCATTCGCTGGTGGTCAGCAAGCGCGGCGACCTGCTCGCTCTCTGCCTTGCGCGGCTTCGGACGCTTGCACCGAAGCTCAAGGCGATCGGCCTGTCGGCGACGGTCGCCGATCCGGATGCGCTGCGGGCCTGGCTGGTCGGGCAGCGCGGCGCGCCCCCCACGCCGTCTGACGAGGTTGCCAAACCCTCCGCCGGCAGGAAGGCGAAGACGCCGCCGCGTCGGCTGGCCGACCTGATCACCGTCGCCGGCGGCGCCAAGCCGGAGATCACCATCCTCGACTCGGCCGAGCGCGTGCCATGGGCCGGCCATTCCGCACGCTATGCGCTCGCCGACATCTACGCGGCGATCGGCGCCCACAAGATGGCGCTGCTGTTCGTCAACACCCGCAGCCAGGCGGAGATGATCTTTCAGGAACTGTGGCGGATCAACACCGATGGGCTGCCGATCGCCCTCCATCACGGCTCGCTCGACCCGACCCAGCGGCGTAAGGTCGAATCGGCGATGAGCGAAGGGCGCCTGCGCGCCGTGGTCGCCACCTCGACCCTCGATCTCGGCATCGACTGGGGGGACGTCGACCTCGTCGTCCATATCGGCGCGCCGAAAGGGGCGAGCCGCCTCGCGCAACGGATCGGCCGCGCCAATCACCGGCTCGACGAGCCGTCGAAGGCGCTGCTGGTTCCGGCCAATCGTTTCGAGGTGCTGGAGTGTCGCGCCGCACTCGACGCCAACTACCTTGGCGCCCAGGACACGCCGCCGATCCGGGCTGGCGGGCTCGACGTGCTGGCCCAGCACATCCTCGGCATGGCCTGCGCCGCGCCCTTCGAGGCGGGCGCGGCGCACGCCGAAGTGACCTCGGCCTACCCCTATCGCAATCTCACCCGCGAGACCTTCGACCGTGTCGTCGATTTCGTCGCGACCGGCGGCTACGCGCTGAAGACCTACGAGCGCTACGCCAAGATCCGCAAAGGGCCGGACGGCCTGTGGCGGCTGACCCATCCGCGCTTTGCCCAGCAATACCGGCTGAATGTCGGGACGATCATCGAGGCGCCGATGCTCAATGTGCGGGTCAGCCGCTCGGCGCGGGCCGGCTTTGCCGGGCGCGGAGGGCGGACCCTCGGCAAGGTCGAGGAGTATTTCATCGAGCAGTTGTCGCCCGGCGAGACCTTCCTCTTCGCCGGCCAGGTGCTGCGCTTCGAGGGCATCCGCGAGAATGAGGCGATCGCCACCCGCACCGCCGACGACACGCCGAAGATCCCGATGTATGCCGGCGGCAAGTTCCCGCTGACCACCTATCTGGCGACCGGCGTCCGCGGCCTGCTGTCCGATCCCAGGGCCTGGGGGCAGTTGCCGGTGCAGGTCTCAGACTGGCTGCGGATCCAGAAGAAGCGCTCGATCCTGCCGCGGCGCAACCAGCTCCTCGTCGAGACCTTTCCTCGCGGCAATCGCTCCTATCTCGTCTGCTACCCCTTCGAGGGCCGCCTCGCCCACCAGACCCTCGGCATGCTGCTCACCCGCCGGCTCGAGCGGGCGCGGCTGAAGCCGACCGGCTTCGTCGCCACCGATTACTCGCTGGCGGTCTGGGGGCTCGGCAACCTCGGCCGGGCCTTCGCCGACGGCGCCCCCAGCCTCGCCGAACTGTTCGACGAGGACATGCTCGGCGACGACCTCGATGCATGGATGGCGGACAGCTACCTGCTCAAGCGCACCTTCCGGTCGGCGGCGCTGATCTCCGGGCTGATCGAGAAGCGACACCCCGGCAAGGAGAAGACCGGCCGGCAGGTCACCGTCTCCTCCGACCTGATCTACGATGTGCTGCGGGCGCACGAGCCGGACCATATCCTGATGCAGGCGACCTGGGCCGATGCGGCCACCGGCCACCTCGACGTCGCCCGGCTCGGCGATATGCTGTCGCGAATCAAGGGCAGAATCGTGCATAAGCGACTCGATCGCATCTCGCCGCTGGCGCTGCCGGTGATGCTGGAAATCGGCCGCGAGGTGATCGCTGGCGAGGCGCAGGAAGACGTGCTGCGCGAGGCGGCGGAGGACCTGGTGAAGGAAGCGATGGGCGATGGCTGAACCGGCGCGACGCATGGAGACCGATCCGGAACCGGCGCTTGTCGCCGTGGCCGGGGTCGTGCTCGAGGCATTCGCCGACGGTGCGCTGTGGTGGGCGGATCGCCGCCTGCTGGTCGTCGCCGACCTCCATTTCGAGAAGGGCTCGGCCTTTGCCCGGCGCGGCCGGATGCTGCCGCCCTATGACACGGTCGAGACGCTGACGCGGCTGTCACGGCTGGTCACGCGGTTCGACCCGGCAACGATCGTCGCGCTCGGCGACAGCTTTCACGATGACGGGGGCGCGGCGCGGCTCCGCCCCTCCGACCGCGCGACGCTGAAGGCGCTGCAATCCGGCCGCGACTGGATCTGGATCGCCGGCAACCACGACCCGGCCGCACCCGCCGGTCTCGACGGCGGCCATCTCGACAGCCTGGCGATCGGGCCGCTGGTCTTCCGCCACGAGCCGACGATCGGCGACGGCGGGCATGGCGAAATCGCCGGCCATCTCCACCCGGCGGCGCGCGTCGCCGGCCGTGGCAAATGGGTACGCCGCCGGTGCTTCGCCGGCGACGGCCGACGGCTGATCCTGCCCGCCTTCGGCGCCTATGCCGGCGGCCTCAACGTCCTCGACAAGACGTTTGCCGGGGTGTTCGACCTCGCCGCCTTCCGCGCCTACATGCTCGGCGAAGACCGGGTCTATGCGGTCGGCCGCAAGGTGCTTCGGCCGGACTGACCGCTCCCCTTCCCGCTAACTAGTCCCGACGGAAGATGACGCCGGCCAGCCAGCCGGTGAACAGCGCCAGCAGTACGCAGGCAAGACCGTAGAGCAGCGCGTGGTTGTGGGCCGAGGAATACATCAGCTGCTCGAAGCCGACCTTGGTGATGTGGAGCCTGCCCTCTTCCCGCGCCAGCAGCGCGTTGCCCGAGAACAGGAAGACCTCGACCGTATACTCGCCGTCCGGCGCATTGGCCGGGATCCACATCGCCGCCTGGAACACATCGTCCGTGCCGCCGATGAAGGAGACGCCGGCGGGTTGCTCGGAATAGAGGCCGGCATTCTTCTTGAGGCGGACGAAGGCATCGCGAAATTCCGTCGCGACCGGATCATCGGCTCCATCGCGGCCCTTGTACTGGAAGTCGATGCTGTCGAAGCCGATCTCGTTGCGGGCGAGGATCGGCGGTGTCGAGATCTCCGCCAGTTCGCCGGAGGTATCCAGCGCATAGAAGGACGGAGCGGCGACGATGGTCTCGGAGGCGCTGTTGACCCACACCATGGCGATGCGATCCTTGCGGCGCTCGATGACATCCTGCGGTGGCCCGCGCAGCACGACGGCGATCTCGTAGTCGGTGTTGCGCGAGACCGTCGCCGCATCGCGCTCGATGACGCCGAACAGCGTCACGGTCTCGCCGCTGAAGGTGGAATTGACCTTGATCTCAGCGGTCGAGAGGGCAATCGTCAGCGTCTCCGCCGCAGCGCTTCCGGCGACTAGGCCGAAGACCCCGGCGAGGATGGCCATCCGGCTCACAGCGCCCCCCCGGTCAGAATGGTCAGCGAATAGCGCTCGTCCGGCGGCGTCACCAGGCCGATCAGGAAGCGGATGCCGACCGCAAGGACGAGAAGCGCCAGCAGGGCGCGAAGCTGGTCGCCGCGGATATTCTGGCCGACCCGCACACCGAACTGGGCGCCGATCACCCCGCCGACCATCAGGATGAGCGCGAGCACGATGTCGACCGTCTGGCTCGAATAGGCATGCAGCATCGTCGCGATCGACATGGTGGCGACGATCTGGATCAGCGAGGTGCCGATGACAACATTGGTCGGGACGCGCAGCAGATAGATCAGCGCCGGCACCAGGATGAAGCCGCCGCCGATGCCGAGCAACGCGCCGAGAAAGCCGATGCCGAAGCCGAGCGCCACCACCGGAATGGCGCTGACATAGAGCTTGGAGCGCTTGAAGCGCATCTTGAAGGGCAGGCGATGGACCCAGTTATGCTGGGCGGCGCGGCGGAGCGGCGCGGGTCGTCCCTTGCGGCTGTTGATCATCGAGCGGACCGACTCGCGCAACATCAGCGTGCCGATCAGGCCGAGGAAGGTGACGTAACAAATGCTGATGATCAGATCGAGCTGGCCGAGCTGGCGCAGGGCGTTGAAGACGACGACGCCGAGCAGGGTCCCGACCGCGCCGGACAGCATCAGGACGAGGGCGAGCTTCATGTCGATCATCCGCCGACGCCAGTAGCTGAGCGCTGCCGACGACGAGGAGGCGACGATCTGCGAGGCGACGGTGGCGATCGACACCACCGGCGGGATGCCGGAAAAGATCAGCAAAGGCGTCAGCAGGAAGCCGCCGCCGACCCCGAACAGGCCGGAGAGGAAGCCGACCGCTCCCCCCATGCCGAAGATGATGAACATGTTCACCGACAGCCCGGCAATGGGAAGATAGATCAGCACGGTGGAACGCCAGTCGGAGACGGGAAGCTGAGGCTCGGGCGGTCACGCACGGACACACGAATCGATAAAGCGCCGCACGCCGCGTCCTGTCAACGCGAGACGGGGCGTCAGCCGGAATTGTCGAGCGCGGCGACCAGCCCGCGGTCGATGACCCCGTTCGCTTCGACGCCGATCCGGCGCTGGAAGGCGATGACCGCCTCGCGCGTCTTCGGTCCCTCGATCCCGTCCGGCGGGCCGGGGTCGTAGCCCTGCTCGGTCAGCAGCGCCTGAATCTTCATCACCAGCGCCTTCTGGTCCGCGGCGGTGATGCCGGTGCCCTTGCCATCCCAGCCACCTTCCGGTGCGGCGACGGTGTTGGCGGCGGCGAGCGGCGGCTTGGTCCGCCACGCCTGGACCGCGGCGCGGGCGGCGACCAGTTCGTCGGGCGACAGGAGCGCGGCGACCTCGTCGCGGCGGGCCGCGGCGTCCTTGTCCCCGGCAGCGGCGGCGACCGCGAACCACTTGTAGGATTCGCCGAGATTCTTCTCGGGGCCGAGCCCGCGGGCATAGATGACGCCGAGATTGTACTGGCTGTCCTTGACCCCGTAATTGGCGGCGGCGAGGAACCATTCGACCGCCTTGTTGACATCCGGCCGATCGCCGACGCCCTCGCTCATCATGACGGCAAGGTTGTGCATCGCGCCGATATTGCCCTGGTCGGCGGCGCGCTGGTACCAGTTGACGGCCTCGGTGAGGTCCTTGTCGACGCCCTGACCGCGCTCGTAGAGGCTGCCCAGCCGATATTGCGCGACCGCGAGACCGCCATTGGCGGCGCGGCGATACCATTCGGCGGCGACCGCCAGGTCCTTGGCGACGTCGCGGCCCTCGGCGAACCGGTTGGCGATCTCGAAAGCGGCGGACGGATCGCCCAAGCTGGCTGCTTCACGCAGTTGATCCGACCCGACCAGCGGCAGGCCTGGGTCCTGGGGGATGGCGGCGGAGACGGGGCGCGGCGCGGCCGACGCGGCTGATGGTTTCCCGCCGCCTTCGAAGACGTTGGCGAAGCGCTCGTCGGCCGTCGCGGCATTTGCCAGATCAATCGCCGCCTTGGCGCTGGACGGCGGCGCCACCATCGCGACAGCGTCGACCCGCGGCACGGTCGGCGAGCCGGCGCTGCCTGCGGCGGGACGGCGAGCCGTGTCGGCGACTGCAACGGGCTGGCTGATTTCGGGCGGCTCCAGTCCGGCGGTGCTTTTCGGGCTGTTCGGCCGCAGGCCGAAGACCTGGAAGGCGCCGAGCGCCAGGACGATGGCCGCCGCCGCCAGCAGCAGCGGCTTCTTGCGGTTGCGGATCGCATGGCCGATGCGGGCGAAGGGACTGACCTTGTGTTCGGCCTCGGCCGGTTCCGGCTGTGCGGTGGCGTCGGCCTCGGCGACCGCGGCCTGGGCGGCACGGCGCGCGGCGGCGATGAAGTCAGCCCGCCTGTCGGTCGGCTTGCGATCCGGATCGGTGGCGCTCGAGGCGAGTTCGCGCAGCGCGGCGAGATCCGACTTGCCCTGCTTCGGCTCGTCCGACCGCTTGCCATCACGAGGCCCGGCGGCGGGTGGCATGACGGGAGCAACGGCCGGTGCGACACGGTCATATCCCGACTCGGGGCCGAAGGTCCCGGTGGCGGCCACGGCAACGACATGCTCCTCGGCCGGCTCGCCTTCAAGACGGCCAAGTCGCTCGACGACCGTGGCGAGCGCCCCCTGCAGCGAACCGATGGTCTGCTCGGTCCGCTCGCCGGTGTCGCCGACCGCCTTGCTGATCTGGTCGAGGTCCTGGCGGAGCGCCTCGAGCAGCTCGTGGTCTTCATTGTGGCTGGCAAAGTCGCGGACTGCCTCGCGGGCCGCAATTCGCGCCGCCTCGACCGATTCCTCGCGGCCATCCGCCAGCCCGGCCTGGAGGCGCTGGAGGTTCGTCTCGAGATCCTTGAGCGCCTCGGTCCGGGGACCGGCGCGCTCGAGTTCGTCGGCGAGGGCGGCGATCCTTGTTTCGAGCGCGGCCAGTTGTCCGGCGTCGGCATCCGGCCGCGACGCCGCCTCGATCCGCGTTGCGAGTTCGCGGACCTGGTCTTCGAGCTCGGCGACGCGTGGCGACTCGCGGTTGGCGATCTCGTCACGGATGCTGGCGATCTCGTCCCTGATCGCGTCGAGTGCGCCGGGATCGGCCGTACGAAGATTGAGGTTCTCGATCGCCGCCGCCAGACGTTCCAGCCGGTCGTCCAGTCCGTCGATGACGTCCTTCATCGGGATCTGCGAGAGTGCGTCCTCGAGCCGTTCGGCCATCGCATCGAGACGCCGTTCGACCCGGTCGAGCGCCGCCGCTTCGCGATCGACGTCGGCGGTGTCGCGCGCCTCGAGGCTCTGCCTGATCTCGGCCACGGTGGCGACGAGGCGGGCAATGGCATCGTCGTCGGTCGTCGGCGTGCGGACCGACGTCATCTCCTCGAGCGCGCTGCGGAGTTCGGCAACGTTGGCCGCGAGGCCCGGCAGCGCCGCCATGTCCGGCCCGCTGCCCTGCGAAGCGGCGATATCCTCGATGGCGCCGCGGATGTCGGCCAGCGAAGACGCCATGCCGACCGCGATCGCCTCCGACGCCGACTGGCGGGCGCTGAGCGTGGTCTCGATGGTGCGAGCCAGCTCGTTGACGCGCATCTCCAGGCGCGACACGGCCTGCGGGCTGTCGTCGCTCTCCAGCGACCAGCGGAGCGACGCGACCTCCTCGCCAAGCGCATCGAGCTTGCCGCGATCGGGCAGGCGGTGGGCGAGATCGTCGAAACGCTGGAGCAGCGTCTCCTCGCGGGCGGTGCCGGCGACCGTTGCGGCGAAGGTCTCAAGCTCGGCGCGGATGGCCTTGAGCAGGGCGCGATCCGCCGGCGCTTCCGCCGCCAGCGCGTCGATCCGGTCGAGCAGCGCCGTCTCCGCGCCCCTGTCGCCGACAACCCGCTGGAGTTCGTCGATTGCGTCGCGGACCTCTCTCAGCAACGCGCGGTCGAGCGGTGCTTCGGCAGCGAGCGCATCGAGGCGGTCGAGCAGCGCCGCCTCGCGCCCGGTATCCGAGACAATGCCGCGAAGCCCGTCGATCGCGTCGCGGATTTCATTGAGCAGGGCACGATCGCGCGGCGCTTCGGCTGCCAGCGCGTCGATCCTTCGGACCACGGATCCGCGTGTTTCCTCGTCATCCGCGACATCGCGGACCGTCTTCACCACGCGTTGCTCAAGCCCGGCCATGTCGCCGCGCAGGGCCTGCAGGGCCTCGGCCACGGCGGCTTCCGCCGACGCGGCGGATCGATCCCGCTCCACCTGTGCGCCGGCAAGGCGATCGACGAGCTCGGCCAGGGAGGTCTCGACCTGACGGGCGCGTCCCTCATCCCGGCGCGCGACCGGTTCCTCGGGGCGCGGCCTGCGGGCGCCGGCTTCCTGGAGACGGGCCTCGAGATTCCTCAGCGTGCGATCGAGGCCGGCGGAGAGCGAGGGCTGGCGCTCCTGCGGTTTCGGACCGGCGGCAAGCAGATCGTCGAGACGGGCGCGAAGATCGCCGAGCGTATCGGCCGAAGCGGGAGGGGAAACCGGAGAGGGCGGCGTTCGCTCGGCCATCGCCGCGATACTGGTGTCGAGCCTGCGAATGGCGTCGGCAACGCTGCTCGTGGAGTCCATCGTCTTCGCCCTTCCGGAGCTTCGCAATCCCTCTATCGTCGCCCGGGCCGACTCATCGGCATCGTCGAGATCGCCGGCGAGGCGATCAACCATGGCGACGATCTTGCCGAGCGCCTCGCGATCGGCTGCGCCAGCCCGCGCTGCGCTGCCGACGCGGCCCAGGGCCGCTTCGATTTCGCCGAGGCGGCCGGTCAGATCGGTCACCGCCGACCGGGCTTCGGCCCGCATCGCCTGGACCCGCCGGGCCAGACGCACCACCGACTCGGCGACGGCCCGCAACTGGTTGTCATGGCGCCCCTGACGCTCCGCAACACCGACCTCCGCCGCATGGTCGGCAATCGCCCGGCGCAGCCATTCGTCAAGCGAGACACCCGATCGACGCGCGGCTTCCTGCGCTGCCGCGCGAGCCTCGTCGTCAACCTTTATGCTCCACGACATGCCCGACTTCATCCGTCTTGCCCCACCGCCGGCGCGGCACCCCCGAGGTCGGAGACCGGGCGATTCCAGACCTTGCGCCCAAGGCGCGACAAGGGAATCAGCGTCCGCTCCGACATGACCCACCCTTCGGCAATCATGGTAAACAGGGGGTTAACCCGCGCGCTTCTCGTCAAAGCCCCGGTAAGAAGCCTTAACGCGCGACGGCAGCGGACAGGCGCCGGCCAGACACGCATCTATCCCCAGCAGGACTCGACAAACCCGCTCCGCCGGGATAAGTCGAGGAGGTATTTATTCCTGTCAGCCGACGGGAACATACGGCACGGAGGGGTCTCGTGCTGTCGCATGGACAGATATGGGCGGCGATCGACAAGCTCGCCGAACGCAAGAAACTCACCGCGTCCGGCCTGGCGCGCCGCGCCGGGCTCGACCCGACGACCTTCAACCGGTCGAAGCGGGTCGCGGCGGACGGTCGCGATCGCTGGCCGTCGACCGAAAGCCTCGCCAAGATTCTCGAGGCGACCGGGACGTCGATGACGGATTTCCTCGGCTTTCTCGGCGAGCGCCCGCGTCGCGCCCGCAGCGTCGAACCGTTGCGCCAGGTGCCGCTCCTCGGCCTCGCCCAGGCGGGCGCCGGCGGGTTCTTCGACGACGGCGGCTTCCCGGCCGGCCAGGGATGGGACCAGATCAACTATCCCGGGCCGAACGGCGACGGCGCCTATGCGCTCGAAGTCAGCGGCGACTCGATGACGCCGCTCTACCGGGACGGCGATGTCATCATCGTCTCGCCGGCCGCCGAATGCCGGCGCGGCGACCGGGTGGTGGTCAAGACCACCGAGGGCGAGGTGATGGCCAAGATCCTCCAGCGCAAGACGTCGAAGGTCGTCGTGCTGGCGTCCTTCAACGCCGAACATGAGGACAGGACGCTGTCGCCCGGCGACATCGAATGGATGGCGCGGATCGTCTGGGCAAGCCAGTGACCGGCGACGGCGCACCGTCGATGCCTCCCCGCCGCGCGCCGCGCGGCCGCGCCGTTGCCCTCGGCGTCACCATGTTGACCCTGATCCTTGCCGCGCTCGCCCCGCCGACGATGGCGCAGGACCTGGAGCGGGTGCCGCGGGCGACGCGCAACGTCACCCCGCCGGGAATCCTGCCCGGCCCCGCCGTCGACGGGCCGCTCTACCGCGAGCCGACGCCACCTGCTCCGCCGCAGCCGCCGAAATGGCGCCGCTTCTTCCTGCCGCGGACGACGGATGGTGCAACCTTCATCACCAAGGAGGGCCTGACCATCAAGGTCTATGGCGTCGCGCCGCCGGCGGTCGATCAGACCTGCCAACGCGCCGATGGCGAGACCTGGCCCTGCGGACGGACCGCGCTGTTCTCGCTGCGGATGTTCCTGCGCGGCCGGGCGGTCGAATGCTTCCTGCCGCCGCTCGACGGCATCGACCGGGCCATCGCCCCGTGCCGGGTCGGGCAGATCGACGTTGGCTGGTGGCTGCTCAGCCAGGGCTGGGCGACGCCGGACGACAACGCGACGGACGACTACCGGACCGCGGCGCGGGAAGCGCGCTGCGAACGGGTCGGCATGTGGCGCGGCGCGGAGCCCGATCCGGACTGTCCGGCCGTCCAGCCTGCGCCACCGTCCTGAGGGTCAGGTGACCAGTTCGCCGGCCACGGCGCGGGCGATCAGGGCGCGGGTCTCCGGGATGCCGTAAATGGCGACGAAGGACCCGAAGCGCGGGCCGCGCTCCATGCCGAGCAAGATTTCATACAGCGTGGCGAACCAGGTCAGCGCGACGCCCGGGCGGCCGTCCGGCGCCGTCTTCTTGGTGTCCTGGAAGCGCACGAAGGAGCGGCCGACCTCGTAGATGGTGTTCTGGCAATCGGCGGCATCGGCATCGAGCGGCAGGCCGGCCAGCGCCTCGTCGAGGGCGAGCAGCGCCTCGCGCTCCTCCGCGTCGGCCTCGCGGAACCGCTTCGTCGGCGCGACGAAATCGTCATAGTAGCGAACCGCGTAGCCGGCCAGTTCGTCGAGCTTCGGATGGCTCTCCGGCGTCACGCCATCGACATGGCGGGTGATGAAGCCCCACAGCACGTCCTTGTCGTCGGCGTTGGAGGCGGCGGCGAGGTTGAGCAGCATCGCGAAGCCGATCGGCATGTCGATCGACGGCGGCGTGCCGGCATGGACATGCCAGACCGGATTTCCAAGCCTCTGGTCGATCTCCTGGCGGCCGAAGGCGCCGAGGAACGAAAAATACTCGTCGACGGCGCGCGGGATGACGTCGAAATAAAGCCGCTTGGCCGCCTTCGGCTTCTGGAACATGAACAGCGACAGGCTTTCCGGCGACGCGTAGGTCAGCCATTCCTCGATGGTCAGGCCGTTGCCCTTCGACTTCGATATCTTCTGGCCGGTCTCGTCGAGGAAGAGCTCGTAGTTGAACCCCTCCGGCGGCGCGCCGCCGAGCAGCTTGCAGATGCGGTTGGACAGGCGCACCGAGTCGATCAGGTCCTTGCCCGACATCTCGTAGTCGACGCCGAGCGCCGCCCAGCGCAGCGCCCAGTCGGCCTTCCACTGGCACTTGACGCCACCGCCGGTAACCGGCTGCTCGACCAGCTTACCCGTCTCCGGATCGCGATAGACGATGGCACCGGCGTCGAGCTTGCGCTCGAGGATGGGAACCTGGAGGACTGCCCCGGTGGTCGGGCTGAGCGGCAGAAAAGGCGAATAGGTCTCGCGCCGTTCCTCCCTGAGGCTCGGCAGCATGATCGCCATCACCTCGTCATAGGCTTCGAGCATCTTCAGCAGCATCGCGTCGAAACGGCCAGCGCGGTATGTCTCGGTGGCGCTCTGGAACTCGTAGTCGAAGCCGAAGCGGTCGAGAAAACGTCGCAGCCGGGCGTTGTTGTGGGCGCCAAAGCTGTCATGCTCGCCAAACGGATCGGGCACGCTGGTCAGCGGCTGGTCGAGATACCCGGTCATCATCTCCCGGTTCGGGACGTTGTCGGGAACCTTGCGCAGCCCGTCCATGTCGTCGGAGAAGCAGATCAGCCGGGTCGGCACCGCGTCGACGGTCAGCACCCGGAAGGCGGTGCGGACCATTGTGGTGCGGGCGACCTCTCCGAAGGTCCCGATATGCGGCAGCCCCGAGGGACCGTAGCCGGTCTCGAAGACGACCTCCGCCGGCGGCGCTGGCGCATGCCCGATCCGCGCAACGATCTTGCGCGCCTCCTCGAAGGGCCAGGCTTTCGAGCGTTGGGCGGAGTCGGCGAGTTCGGGCGTGATCTCGATCGGCGGGGCGTCGGAAGGGCTCATTTCGGTCACCGGTTGTCTTGGGCGGGCGGACCCTAGAGCAAACTCGGTTTCGATCAAATGCCGAACTTCGGGTGCTGTCGACCCCGTGCCACATCAGCCGGGCAGTGGAACACCGCTGCGCCCTTCGGCCGCGACGGCGTGCTTGCCTCGCGACCGCCGAGGCCATAGGGTTCGGCCGGAATCCGAACATCGAGGCACCCCATGAATCAAACGGTCAAGACCGTCCCGCACCACGACGCCCTGATCTACGCAATGGTCACGATCTCAGCGGTCGACCGGAGCATGACCGACCGCGAGTTGAAGACGATCGGCGATATCGTCCAGACCCTGCCGATCTTCGCCGATTTCGACCATGAGAAGCTGGTCGACACGGCCGAGGCCTGCGGCGCCCTGATGCAGGGCGAGGACGGTTTGCAGGCGGTGCTCAACGTCATCGCCTCCTCGCTGCCGCCCAAGCTCTACGAGACCGTCTATGCCCTGGCCGTCGACGTGGCGGCGGCGGACCTGCATGTCGAGCAGGAGGAGCTTCGCTTCCTGCAATTGCTGCGCGACCGGCTGAACCTCGAGAAGCTGGTGATCGCGGCGATCGAACGCGGCGCCCGCGCCCGGCACGCGGTCGCGTAGCCCTTCCCGTTCAGAAGAACCCGACCGGGAAGGAGCGGAGATAGAGCTCCGCGAAGACGCCTTTCTCGTAAAGCGAGGACAGGGCGGAATCGATCGCCTGCTTGAGATCGACCGCGCCGCGCGGCACGGCAATCGCCATGCCCTCGCCGAAGAAGCGCGATTCCATGTAGGGCCCGCCGGCGAACACGCAGCAGCCGCCGGCCGCCTCGCTCTGCAGCCAGAAGCTGAGCTGCATGCCGTCACCGAAATGCGCGTCGGCCTCGCCGGATTTCAGCGCCGCGCGCGCCGCCTCCGGCGTCGGGAAGAGCTTGCGCCCGACCTCGGGAAAGAAGGCCGCCAGATAGGCCTCATGGGCGCTGCGGGCGACCACGGCCAGGGTCTTGCCGGAAAGCCCCTCGGCCGTCGGGTCGAAGGCCTCGCCGTCGGCGCGGACGACGAAACGGCCCGGCGACCGCATGTAGATATCCGAAAAGTCGAGTTCCTGGCGCGCATCGGCGGTCACCGCGATGCCGGCGACGATCGCATCGGCGTCGCCCTCGCGCAGGACGCGCAGGAGATCGTCCCATTCGCGCGCCTGGATGGTGCAGCGGATGCCGAGTTCATCGCAGATGGCGCGGGTCAGGTCGACGTTGAAGCCGGTCAGCCGCCCCTCCTCGTTAAGGAAACTGAAGGGCGGAAAATCGTCGGTGGTCAGGAAGCGGATCACCGGAACCGATCCCGCCGGCGGGCGTTCGACCCGGCGTTTCGGATCCCAGAAGCCAGGAATGACCGGGGTGGAGACCTCCGTCTCCTGGGCAGCGGCTGCCCCGGCGATCATCGATCCCGACGCGCCAGCTACAACCACAAGCAGGCATATCCCTGCAACCCGGGCGAAACGACGCGAGATTCGTGCTGATTTCATGCCGCAATTCCGTCGTTCGCGCTTTTTCTCTTCACCTAATAGGTGCTTTCGGCTGAAATACAGCCAAAGATGTATGGGCCCGGGCCCCGGCCGGAGACAACCGGCGGCTCCCGGGGGTGGGGGGACATTGTGGCACGCGTCGATCCCTTTGATCGGCCGGTCGCAACCGATGTTGCGACCGGCGACGAGGAAGCGGTCTACCGCAACCGCGCGCGCCGGCTCGGCCTCTCCTATACATCATATGTCGATCTCGGCCCCAACGCCTATTCCGACGTAAGCGTCATTGATCGCGGGATGTTTGCGATGGGTGCCGACGCGGGCGCGCCGGCCTATCTCGCCCCCGACGAAACGCTGATGCCGGCGATCGGACACTGGCTGTCCGTCCATCCGTCGGCGCGCGCCCGCCTCGCCGTTGCGACACCAACCACGATACGGGCAGCCCTCCGCCACACCGGTGAGGGGCGCTATGCCTCGGCGGCGCGGGACAAGCTTGAATCGCTCGACCCGAGCCTGTCCGCACGCCGCACGGTGACGCTGGCGCAGGTCGTCGCCGCTTGCCTCGCCGTTGCCGCGATCGCCGCCGCTCTCATGCTGGCGCCGGTGGCGACCCTGCTGATCATCAATCTCGCCGCGGCCGTCTTCTTCCTCGGTGTCACCTTCCTGCGCTTCGCCGCCGCCGGCCACGTGCCGGACCACCCGCCGCGCCCGCCACTCGCCACCGGATCGGACGAACTCCCGGTCTATACGGTGCTCGTGCCGCTGCTTCACGAAGCCCATATCGTCGGACAACTGCTGGCGGGACTCGACGGCCTCGACTGGCCGCGCGACCGGCTGGACATCAAGCTGATCGTCGAGGAGGACGACGTGGCAACGCGGGCCGCGGCAACGCGGCTCGCCGGCGGGGCGCCCTACGAGGTCATCGTCGTGCCGGCTGGCATCGGCCCCCGCACCAAGCCGATGGCGCTGCAATACGCCATGACCTTCGCGCGCGGCGCTTTCGTCACCATCTACGATGCGGAAGACCGACCCCATCCCGGGCAGCTTCGCGAGGCCTATGCCACCTTCCAGCGGCACGGCAAGGACCTCGCCTGCCTGCAGGCGCCGATCGTCATCGACAACACCGATGCCGGGCTGATCGCCCTGCTCTTCGCGATCGAATATGCCACCGTCTTCGACGGCATTCTGCCGACGCTTGCCCGCATGCGCCTGCCACTACCGCTCGGCGGCACCTCCAACCACTTCCGGCGCGCCGCGATCGACCGCATCGGCGGGTGGGATCCCTATAACGTCACCGAAGATGCCGATCTCGGCATTCGGCTCGCCCGGTTCGGCTACCGGGCGGCGACCATCACCCTGCCGACCCGCGAGGAGGCGCCGGCGGCGATCGGGCCGTGGATGCGGCAGCGGACGCGCTGGTTCAAGGGCTGGATGCAGACATGGCTGGTCAGTTCACGGCATCCCGTCCGGCTTTGCCGCGAGATCGGCATCCGCCAGGTCGCCGGCTTCAACCTTGTCGGCCTCGGCATGATCGTCTCGGCCCTCGCCCATCCGGTCTTCCTCGCAACGCCGATCCTGGTGACCAGCGATCCCTTCGCCCTCTGGCAGGACGGCGATCCCGTCATCGCGGCGATGGTCGGCCTCAACATCTTCAACCTCGTCGCGGGCTATGTGGCGATGGCGATGCTGGCCCGCCGGTGCCTTGCCATGCGCAATCGCGACTGGGCGATATCGGCGCTCGTCTGGCTGCCGCTCTACTGGCTGCTGATGGGCGTGGCCTGTCTTCGCGCGCTGGGGCAACTGGTGCGCCGACCGCACTATTGGGAGAAGACGCCCCATGTCGGCCAGCGCATCGCGCGGCGACCGCCCGTCAACCGCGTCTTGCGGCCAGCCGACAGCGGACCTGGTTGGCGAGGCGCGTCAGCTTCGGGTTTGCGGTGACCGTCGCCCTGGCCGAACGCACGCCGCGAATGGCCAGCCCGAGGAGAGCGCCACGCGGATGGAGGACCTTGAGGCTGCAGCGCAGATACTCGTTCTCCTCGCACCAATGGGTCTTGAAGTCCTCGTCGCCGACGGTGAAGTCGAACTCGGTGAGGCCACGGTCGATCGACCAGCGCATCAGGTGGCGCATCAGCGCGCGCCCGGGCGAATGACGCGACACCGGGCCGCCGTCATATGAGGTCATCACATAGTAGTAGCGATCGCCGCGGATGAGGCCCCAGTTGGCGGCGACGACATCGCCGTTCGACTCGATCGCTGACACGTGGGAGAGCCCGGCCGGGTATGGCTTCATCGCCAGCGCGTCATAGAAGGCGCGGACATTTGTGTCGGCAAAGTAGGGCGGGATGCCGCCGGCCGCGAGGCTCTGGTCCTTCTGGACGAACAGCGCCGACAGGACGCGCCGGACATCGGCCGGCGTCTCGGCGTCGATGGCGGCGGCGGGTCCGATACGCTCCATCTTCTCCCACTTGAGCCGGTCGTGACGGCGCGAGCTCGAGTTGCGCTTGGAGCGATAGTACGTGTCCCAATCGCCGGAGAGACGGGTCCAGTGGGCCCGGGTCCGCTGGTCCGAAGCATGCCAGGCAGCGAAGGGATTGGGGTAGCCGCCGAGGGTTTCCGGCTGACGCCGGAGATGGACGACATCCACCTCGCTCTTCAGCGGCGCGATTGCCGCCTCGACGAAGGCCTTGCGGCGTTCGGCATCCAGCGCGAGCGCGGCCAGGAAACCGGGCGCGTAGAGGCCGGCGTGATAATCGGCATAGGGCCCGCCGATCCATTCGAGTTCGGTGGCGCCAAGGCACCTGCGCACACCGAATGGCAGCAGGAAGAGGATGCTGCCGCCCGCGTCGCGCCCGACGACGATCCGCGGCGACACCTGGTCCCGCCCGATATGGAGGAGCCACGGCCGAACGAAGTCGATGGACTGGAAGACATGGCCGACGGCGGTGCCCTCGAACGCCCGCCATTCCTCCTCGATCGCACGGAGGTCGGTGACGACCGAGACCTCGGCGAGGCCAGGCACGGCGCCCGCACGGGCGACCGGCGCGGAAAGAGACTCTGTAGAGACGCGCGCGAGGGTGTTCACGAAAGGCCTGTCGACCGGCTCTGGTTCAAGTTGCCGAGAGCCTATCGCGGCACGTGTTAATGCCGAACTACCCGTCCCGGTTAACCTTACCTTTCGGCCCGGCCGATGACCTCGATCAACTCATCGACCTTGCGCCGCTGGTCCTCGGGGTCGCCGCTGCGGATGGCGTCGGCGACACAGTGGCCGACATGGTCACGGATGACCGCCTCCTCGATCTTGCGCAGGGCGGCACGAACGGCGGCGATCTGGGTCACCACGTCAATGCAGTAGCGATCGGTCTCGACCATTTTCGCGATGCCGCGGACCTGCCCCTCGACACGGTTGAGCCGCTTGCGCA
This sequence comes from Bauldia litoralis, assembly GCF_900104485.1. Lineage (GTDB taxonomy): Bacteria > Pseudomonadota > Alphaproteobacteria > Rhizobiales > Kaistiaceae > Bauldia > Bauldia litoralis. The sequence goes on from NZ_FMXQ01000010.1 coordinate 37,418, forward strand.
CCGCTTCCTTCGTTTCAGCTTGCATTGATCACCCATTCATATACCCTATGGGGGTATATTATCCGCTTATTCGGGAAAGTCCATCGGCAATGAACGATCACGCGCAACATACAGACAAGGCACGCGACATGGCGACTGATCCGGTCTGCGGGATGTCCGTCGATCCGAAGGCGGGCAAGCCGCAAGCGGTGCATGACGGCACCACGTATCACTTCTGCTCGGAAGGCTGCCGGACAAAGTTCGTCGCCGGGCCTGATCGATACCTGAAGGCGGATTCCGACGAGAAGCACGGCCATCACCACCACACGCCCGTCCCGACCGGTCCGGTGCCGGAGGGCACGCTCTACACCTGCCCGATGCATCCGGAGATCGTCCGGGACGGTCCCGGCGACTGCCCAATCTGCGGCATGGCGCTGGAGCCGATGGTCGCGACTGGCGAGGAAGGGCCCAACCCCGAACTTGTCGACATGAAGCGCCGGCTGATCGTGGCGGCGCCGCTGGCGCTGATCCTGCTCGTCGTCGACATGGCCGACCATTTCCTCGGCATCGACATCCTTCCCTTCCTTGACGCCCACGCCCGGCAGTATTTCCAGCTGGCGCTGGCGATTCCGGCCGTGCTCTACGGCGGCTGGCCGTTCTTCAAGCGCGGTGCCGCATCGCTGCGCACCGGCAACCTCAACATGTTCACGCTGATCGCGATCGGCACCGGCGCGGCCTTCCTCTACAGCGTCGTCGCGGTCTTCGCGCCCGGCCTCTTTCCGGCGTCGATGCACAGCGCCCATGGCTTCGTGCCGGTCTATTTCGAGTCTGCGGCGGTCATTGTCGCGCTTGTGTTGTTCGGGCAGGTGCTCGAGCTCAACGCCCGGGAAAAGACCGGCGGGGCGATCCGCGCCCTGCTCGACCTCGCGCCGAAGACGGCGATCCGGGTCGGCGACGATGGCGAGACCGAAACGGTGGCGCTGGAGGCGGTCGGCGTCGGCGACGTGCTGCGGGTCCGCCCCGGCGACACGGTGCCGATCGACGGCGCGGTGATCGATGGATCGAGCGCCGTCGACGAGTCGCTGCTGACCGGCGAACCGGTTCCGGTCGAGAAGACGAAAGGCGATCGCGTCACGGGCGGCACCCGCAATACCAACGGCAGCTTCGACATGACGGTCGACCGCACCGGCGCCGAAACGACCCTGTCGCGCATCGTCGCCATGGTCGCCCAGGCGCAACGCTCCCGGGCACCGATCCAGGGTCTGGCGGACCGGGTCTCTGGCTATTTCGTCCCGGCGGTGATTGTCGTCGCCATTGCCGCCTTCATCTTCTGGCTGGTGTTCGGGCCGTCGCCGGCGCTCGCCTACGCCCTGGTGGCGGCGGTGAGTGTCCTGATCATCGCCTGCCCCTGCGCCTTAGGGCTGGCGACCCCGATCTCGATCATGGTCGCGACCGGCCGCGGGGCTCAGGCAGGCGTCCTGATCCGAAACGCCGAAGCCCTGGAGCGGCTGGCATCGGTAAACACCATCGTCGTCGACAAGACCGGCACGCTGACCGAGGGCAAACCGACCCTCACCGGGATCGAGACGGTGTCCGGCTTTCCCGAGCCGGTGCTCCTCGGCATGGCGGCGGCTCTCGAATCCGGCAGCGAGCACCCGCTTGCGGAAGCGATCGTCAAGGCGGCCCGCGACCGGAAGACCCCAGTCGGCAAGGCCGTGGATTTCCAGGCGGTGACGGGACAGGGCGTCAAGGGCACGGTCGACGGCCGGGCCGTCCTCCTCGGCAATGCGCGGTTAATGGAAAGCGCGAACGTTCCGGTCAAGCCGCTCCGTGACGCCGCCGACCGGCGTCGGTCGAAGGGCGAGACGGTGATGTTCGTCGCCGTCGACGGAACACTAGCCGGGCTCGTGGCGGTGTCCGACCCGGTGCGGGAGACGACACCTGCGGCGATCGACGCCCTGCACGCCCTTGGCCTGAAGGTGGTCATGGCGACAGGCGACAGCCAGGCGACCGCGGAGGCGGTCGGCAGCCAACTCGGCATCGACGCTATCCATGCCGGCGTCACACCGGAAGACAAAAGCCGGATCGTCGCCGACCTGCAAAAGACCGGTGCCCGCGTGGCGATGGCCGGCGACGGCGTCAACGACGCGCCGGCGCTGGCCGGGGCAGATGTCGGCATCGCGATGGGCGCCGGTGCCGATGTCGCCGTCGAGAGCGCCGGCCTGACCCTGATGACCGGCGACCTCGGCGGCATCGTCCGCGCCCGGACGCTTGCCACCGCAACCATGCGGAACATCCGGCAGAACCTCTTCTTCGCTTTCGTCTACAACGCGCTGGGCATTCCGCTCGCCGCTGGCGTCCTCTATCCGGTCTTCGGCATCCTGCTTTCGCCGATCATCGCCGCGGCAGCAATGAGCCTTTCCTCGGTGTCGGTCATAGGCAATGCCCTGAGATTGCGGCAGGTCAAACTGTAGTACCGACAGGCGATCCGACGGCCAGACTTTTCGATAGCGGAATTACGTAGCGGGGGGCCTGCCTGACTTCGCGACACTGGCGCGTTGGATGCCCCCCGCGACTGCCGGCCGATCCCGGTTCACCTGTGTTCAAGAAGAGAATTACACCCTGGCGCCCTTCGCGCCGGATCATATCTTCGCTCGTGACAGAACAGCTTCGCACGTATCCGAACCGCGCGGCGGTGCCTCAGATATCCACCGAGGATCTCGCCGACCATCGCAACGTCGGCGTTGCCCGCCGCAGAGATCATCAGCACATCCCCGGCGCCGACGATGTCCAGCGCATGGACGACCGCGCCAAAGTCCGGTGGCTCGCAATGTGCGGTTACGGCGCGGCCGAACAGACGCGGCTGCCGCCCCGGTGGGTTCAGTGGACGGATCGCCGGATCGATCTGCCCGTCGTCGCGCACGAGATCGACCGCGACGGCCACTGGGATCAAGCGCCACGCCTCAATCTCAGCGCCAACAGCCGTCGCGCCAGAAGAGGGATGAACGATGACAGCCATGTCAGATGTTCCTGGCCTGCCCGGCCATCGTCAGCATCTCGAACCGCCTACCACCTGCTGAGGCCTCTTCGCGTGATAGTCCGCGATAGGCGGGCCTTGGGCAACCCCGGACGACGCGATCCATGCCGGTGTAAGTGCCGAAGGAAGAGAGCCGGATCGTGTCGATTCCGAAGAGGCCGCCGCTCGCGTGGCATCTATCCGGTCCCGGCATCCTCCCGTTGCTTCGACTCGGGCAGGTCAAACGGATGCGTTGGACAAGCGGTTCGAGAGCCGGGCCTGTTCGACAATCGAACAATACTTGGCGACGGTCGGACTTCCTGCCTGACAATGACGTGATTGGACGATAAACCGCGCAACGCCTGTTGCTCGCGCAATACGGGTGTGTACAAATGACCTTGTAAGCAAATTAAAATTCCGCGGAAAAAACCGCGAGCCTTCGAGGCGACACCAGGGAGAAATCGCATGACCAAGACAAAAGAGCCGTTGTCGCGGCGCAAGTTCCTCAAAGGCACGGGACTCGCGGCTGGCGCCGCGGCGGGTGCGATCGCGGCACCGGCGGTGGTGACCGCGCAGAGTCCGGTTGTCATCAAGATGCAGACCTCGTGGCCTGCCTCGGACATCTGGATGGATTTCGCGCGGCAGTATGTCGACCGCGTCCAGATGATGTCGGGCGGCCGCATCACCGTCGATCTCCTGCCGGCCGGCGCCGTCGTCGGCGCGTTCCAGGTCCTCGACGCCGTCAATGACGGCATCCTCGACGCCGCCCATACCGTGCCGGTCTACTGGTACGGGAAGAACAAGGCCGCTTCGCTGTTCGGCACCGGGCCGGTGTTCGGCGGCAACGCCAACACGATGCTGGCATGGTTCTATGCCGGTGGCGGCGCGGAACTCTATCGCGAGTTGACCCAGGAGATCCTCGGGCTCAACACCTACGGCTTCTATGGCTTCCCGATGCCGGCACAGCCCTTCGGCTGGTTCAAGGAGCCGATCACCACTGTCGCCGAAGTCGACGGCTTCAAGTACCGCACCGTCGGTCTTGCCGCGGATCTGATGCAGAAGCTCGGCATGAGCGTCGCCCAGCTTCCCGGCGGCGAAATCGTGCCGGCGATGGAGCGCGGCGTCATCGACGCCTTCGAGTTCAACAACCCGTCCTCCGACATGCGCTTCGGCGCCCAGGACGTCGCCAAGAACTACCTGCTGTCGTCCTATCACCAGGCGAGCGAGTCGTTCGAATTCCTGTTCAACAAGGACTTCTTCGACGACCTCGACGAGGACCTCCAGGCGATCCTGAAATACGGCGTCGAGGCGGTGAGCACGTCCAACACGGCGCTCGCGCTCGACAACTACTCGTCCGATCTGCAGAAGCTGCAAGACGAGCATGGCGTCAACGTGCTGCGGACCTCGAAGGAGATCCTCGCCGCGCAGCTCAAGGCCTGGGACGAACTGATCCCGGTGCTCGAGGAAGACGACTTCATGAAGCGGACGCTGGACAGCCAGCGGGCCTGGGTCGATCGCGTGGTCTTCTACGAGTTGATGAACTCGCCGGACCTGGCGCTGGCCTATGACCACTACTTCCCCGGCAAGCTGAAGCTCTAGTCGGGCGCGTGAACCTTCGGCCCGGCGATGCCGCCATGGCTCCGCCGGGCCACTCCGCGGGGATGACGCGTTTGTCTCACTCATGATCCGGTATATTCACTTCGCCGACCGGCTATCCGCGTGGTTCGGCAAGGCTTTCGCCTGGGCGATCATGATCATGGCGCTCGGCGTCGGCTACGAGGTCGTCGTGCGCCGCTTCCTCAATGCGCCGACCTCCTGGGCCTTCGACGTCTCCTACATCATGTACGGGACGCTGTTCATGATGGGCGGCGCCTACACCCTGTCGCGCGACGGCCATGTGCGCGGCGATTTCATCTATCGCCTGCTCAAGCCGAGGACACAGGCCAAGCTGGAATTCATCCTCTACATCTTCTTTTTCTTTCCCGGCGTGACGGCCCTGATCGTCGCGGGATGGAAATATGCGGCGCGCTCGGTCGGCTATGGCGAGGTCAGCGTCAACAGCCCGGCCGACATCCCGATCTTCCAGTTCAAGATGATCATCGTCGCCGCCGGCATCCTGCTGTTCATCCAGGGCATCGCCCAGATGATGCGCTGCGTCCTGTGCATGCGGACCGGCGAATGGAGCCGCGCCAGCGACGATATCGATGAAACCGAGGATGCCCTGATCGCACCCGACATCGACAGTCAGCTCCGACACGGATCGGAAGCGGTCGATGTCATCGACCCGAGAGACGGCAGCGCCAGGCCATGACCGATCCCCAGGTCGCGCTGTTCATGCTCGGCATTTTCATTTTCATCATCCTGCTCGGCTTCCCGATCGCCTTCACGCTGATGGCGATGGGCGTCGGCTTCGGCTATTTCGCCTATTTCGACCCCCACCGGATGTGGCGCGCCTATGACCGCGCGGTCGAGAACGGCGCCGACTGGTGGGAACAGACGAGTCTGTGGGTCGGCGGTTTCTTCAACAACCAGATCTTCGACCTGTTCGTGAACCAGACCTTCTCGGTCATGGCCAACGACGTGCTGACCGCGGTGCCGCTCTTCCTGTTCATGGGCTATATCGTCGAGCGGGCGAACATCGTCGATCGGCTGTTCACGACGCTGAGCATCGTCGCCCGCCGGGTTCCCGGCTCGATGGCGGTCGCCGCCCTGATCACCTGCGCGCTGTTCGCCACGGCGACCGGCATCGTCGGCGCGGTGGTAACACTGATGGGGCTCCTCGCCTTCCCGGCGATGCTCAAGGCCCGCTACGACACCAGCTTCGCCTCCGGCATCATCTGCGCCGGCGGCACGCTTGGCATCCTCATTCCACCGTCGATCATGCTGATCGTCTATGCCGCCGCCTCCGGCGTCTCGATCGTCAAGCTCTATGCCGGGGCGCTGCTGCCCGGCTTCCTGCTCGCCGGCCTCTACCTCGTCTACGTGATCGGCCGGGCCTGGCTGCAGCCATCCGTGGCGCCGAAGACCGTCATCGAGGATGACGAGAAGATGTCGGCGTGGCGGATCACGCTGCTGCTGCTCACCTCCTTCTTCCCCCTCGCCTTCCTGATCCTGGCGGTGCTCGGCGCGATCCTCGCCGGCTGGGCGACGCCGTCGGAAGCGGCCTCCTTCGGGGCGCTTGGCGGATTGTTCCTGGCGGCCATCTACCGTGCGCTGACATGGCAGCGGCTGCGCGAATCCGTCTACCTGACGGTGCGGACGACAGCGATGGTCTGCTGGCTGTTCGTCGGCTCCTGGACCTTCTCCTCGGTCTTCTCCTATCTCGGCGGCGAGCAGATCATCTCGGAATTCGTCTCGACGCTCGACATCTCGCCGCTGACCTTCCTGCTGATTGCCCAGCTGATCATCTTCCTGCTCGGCTGGCCGCTGGAGTGGTCGGAGATCATCATTATCTTCGTGCCGATCTTCCTGCCGCTGCTCGACCAGTTCGGCATCGATCCGCTGTTCTTCGGCATCCTCGTCGCGCTCAATTTGCAGACCTCCTTCCTGACCCCGCCGATGGCAATGTCGGCCTATTATCTCAAGGGGATAGCGCCGCCACACGTGCGTCTGACGCAGATTTTCAAGGGTTGCTTTCCCTTCCTCGGGATGGTCTTCATCGCCATGGCGATCATGTATATCTTCCCCGAGATCGTCTTCTGGCTTCCCGACAAGATTTACGGACGCTGATGCGGAACGATCTTCCCGACCTGACTGCCCTCGACGCGCGGGACCGCATGGTCCGCGGCGAATTCACCGCGCTCGATTATTGCGAGGCGCTGCTCAAGCGGATCGCCGAACGCGAGCCCGAGGTCGGCGCCTTCGCCCATTTCGACGCGGATTTCGCCCGCACCCAGGCCAAGGCCTGCGACGCCCATCGCGCCACCGGTCGCGCTACCGGCCCGCTTCACGGCCTGCCGGTCGGGGTCAAGGATATCGTCGATACCCGCGATTTCCCGACCGAGAATGGCACGCCGATCGACGCCGGGCGCAGGCCGGGCGAGGATGCGGTCGTCGTCCAGCGCCTGAAGGCGGCCGGCGCCGTTATCATGGGCAAGACCGTGACGACCGAACTCGGTGCCCGCACGCCGCGCGGGACGCGCAATCCGCACCATCGCGAGCACACGCCGGGCGGCTCGTCGTCCGGCTCGGCCGCCGCGGTCGGCGCCGGAATGGTGCCGCTTGGAATCGGCACGCAGACCAACGGATCGGTGATCCGGCCAGCCTCCTTCTGCGGCATCGTCGGCTTCAAGCCGAGCTTCGGCCTGATCCCGCGCACCGGGGTCCTTCCGCAGGCGCCACCGCTCGATACCCTTGGCGTCTTCGCGCGGAGCGCGGCCGATACCGGCCTGCTGGTCGATGCGCTTGCCGGCCATGAACCGCGCGACCGCGACACCCGGCCGGCGCCGCCACCGCGGCTTCTCCAGACGGCGCTGACCGACCCGCCGGTCACCCCGGCGCTTGCCTTCGTCAAGACCTTCGCCTGGGAGCATGCCGAGGCGGAAACCCGCGAGGGGTTTGCCGAACTGGTCGCGGCGCTGGGCGAGACCTGCCACGAGGTGGCGCTGCCGGACACCTTCCTGGAAGGCGATCGCGCGCTGGTGACGATCACCAATGTCGGGCTCGGCCGCAACTACAAGCCCTGGCACGACCGCGGCAAGGACCAGCTCAGCGACTTCATGCGCACGATGATCGAAGAGGGCGAGACGATCCCGGCGGTCGATTATCTTGAGGCGCTCGACTGGCAGACGGCGCTGCGGGTCGGGATCAACCAGCTGTTCGAGCGCTACGACGCCATCATCACCCCGGCGGCGCCCGGCGAAGCGCCGCACGGCCTCGACTCGACCGGCAATTCGGCATTCAACAATCTCTGGTCGCTGCTTGGCGTGCCGGCGCTGACACTGCCGCTGCTCGAAGGCCCGAAAGGCCTGCCGGTCGGCGTGCAGGTGGTCGGTCGCCACGGCGACGATGCGCGGCTCTTGCGCACGGCGCGGTGGCTGCAGTCGACACTCGCCTACAACAGCTAGCGGAAGAAAGGGCAGGCATGGATTTCGTCATCAAGCTGGTCGCCGCCGCCGCGTTCATCGCCTACCTGACGGTGCTCGGCATCTATGTGCCGGAGCCGAGCCTTCTCACCGTTCTGGTGATTGCCGGCGTCATGGTCGTCTACGACTTCTTCTTTTTCCGGCAGCGCCCGCGCGACCGCGCCTGACCGTCCGGTCCGGCGCGGTCCCTGTCCCGCTCGCTCCGGCGCCTATTCGAGCTCGAAAGTGATCTTGGCGTTGATGCGGTAGTTGTCGATCTTGCCCTTGGCGTTGACCGTCGCCTGCATGTTGACGATGTTGATCGACTTGATCTTGCGTACCGACTTGGCGGCATTGGAAACCGCGACTTGCGCCGCGTCGTCCCAGCTCTTCTTGGACTCGGCCAGAACCTCGATGACCTTGAGCATCGCCATGTCTTCGTCTCCTCCCATGGTTGAACGAAACGAGACAGGCTAGCATACCATTGCTTGCACACCGATTCGCGATACAGGCCGCGTCCCGGTGATTAAAAAAGCGCCGTTTATCGTGACGCTTTCACCGCAAATATTTACCGGTTGGTATATAGATTTGGGCTGAACTCCTCCCGAAACCAATTGATGGACAAGACGGGGACCATGTCAGGTCAGGCTGCAGACGACAGCGATACCGGAATGTTCGACCTTGCGCCGGTGTCGCTCTGGCTCGAGGATTTCAGCGGCGTCAAGCGGCAGTTCGATGAATGGCGGCGCGATGGCGTCGTCTCGATGCGCGAGCATCTCGAAGCCGACCCGGAGCGTGTCCGGTTGTGCTCGTCGCGAATCCGCGTCCTCAAGGTCAATCGCAAGACACTTTCGCTTTTCGAGGCGTCGAACCTCGACGAACTGGTGACGAACCTCGCCGGTATCCTGCGCGACGACATGTTCACCTCGCTGGTCGACGAACTCTGCCAGCTCTGGGACGGTCGGCTGGAGTTCAACTGCAACCTCGTCAATTACAGCCTGTCCGGCCGCCGCATCGATATCCAGCTGACCGGCAGGATCCTGCCGGGCCACGAAGACACCTGGGATCGCGTGCTGATCTCCATCGAGGACGTGACCGAGCGGGAAGCCGCGCTGCGCCTCCAGGCCGCCAGCGAGCAATATGCCGTCGGCCTGTTCGAGCACTCGCCCGTCTCGCTCTGGGTCGAGGATTTCAGCAGCATCAAGACGCTGCTCGACGAGATCCGGTCGAAAGGGATCGAGGACTTCCGGGTCTTCACCGACGTTCATCCGGAATTCGTCCAGCGCTGCATGAGCGAAATCCGGGTGCTCGACGTCAACCGGCATACGCTGCAGCTCTTCCAGGCGCCGGACAAGCCGACCCTGCTCCACCGGATCGGCGAAGTCTTCCGCGACGACATGCAGGTGAACTTCCGCGAACAGTTGATCGACCTGTGGGAAGGCAAGCTCTTCCAGCAGCGCGAGGTGGTCAATTACGCCCTCGACGGCAGCGAGGTCCATGTCCTGCTGCAGTTCTCGGTGCTGCCCGGGCACGAGGAGGACTGGTCGCTGGTTCAGATCGGGCTGACCGACATCACCGCGCGCAAGAAGGCCGAGACCTATCTGGAATTCCTCGGCAAGCACGATGTCCTCACCAGCCTCTACAACCGGTCCTACTATGTCGACGAGTTGAACCGGATCGAACGCAAGGGCCTGCGGCCGATGACGGTGGTGATGGCCGATCTCAACGGGCTCAAGGCGATCAACGACCAGTGGGGCCACGGCGCCGGCGACGCGCTGCTGCGCCGCGTCGGCGAAGTGCTGACCAAGGCCGTGGAACGGCCGGGCTGCGCCGCCCGCATCGGCGGCGACGAGTTCGCCGTCCTGCTGCCGGGAATCGACGAGGCCGGCGGTGAACTGGTCGTCCAGGACATTCAACGGCTGGTCGACCTCAACAACCAGTTCCATTCCGGCACCCTGCTCACCCTGTCGATCGGCGCGGCGACGAACCGGCCAGGCGAACGGCTGGAGGAGACGGTGCGGCGCGCCGACATGACGATGTACCGGGCCAAGCGCGATTTCTATTCGGACTTCTCCCGCGACCGGCGGCAGCGCGACGCCTTCGACGCGGCCATGGCGGCGAACTGACTAGCCGACAATGACGCAGGCCTGAGCGGGGCGTCGGGGCGGATCAGGACAGCCGGGCGACCGCCGCGCGCACCGGCGGATCGAGGCCTTCACCGCCGGCGCGGAGATGGGCGACGATCTCGGACCGCATGCGCGGGTCCCAGAACAGACGCAGGTGCTCGGCAATGCCGTCGACCGCCGTGTCGCGGTCCTCGCTGACGAAGAACTTGCCGATCTGGTTGGCCATGTAGACGAGGTTAGACGTCGACATGAGCCGCTGCTCCCATGGCGATCCGCCGGGGGTGGGTGAAGACCTCGAATCCATCCTGCCGGGCGACGGCGACAATTGTGATGCCGGCCGCCTCGGCGGTGCGGATCGCCAGCGCGGTCGGCGCCGAGACGGCGACCACCACCGGCGCGCCAATCATCGCCGCCTTCTGGACGAGTTCGACCGACACCCGGCTGGTCAGCAGCAGCAGCCCGGCATCCGCCCGGGTCGCGCCGCGCGCCAGCGCGCCGGCGAGCTTGTCGAGCGCATTGTGCCGGCCGACATCCTCGCGCAGCGCCATCAGGCCGCCCGATGATTGCCACCAGGCGGCGGCATGGACCGCGTTGGTCTCGCGATGGATCGCCTGCTCGCCCCGGATCGCCTCGAGAGCCCGGGATATCTCGGCTGCCGTGACGGGGCCCCCCTCTCCGACCTCGGGAACGGCGCGCAAGGCCTCGCCGAGCGATTCAATCCCGCACAGCCCGCAGCCGACCGGCCCCGCCATGAAGCGGCGACGCGCGGCGAGTGCTGCGGCGCGCGGCTCGGCAAGCCGGATCCTGAGCTCGATGCCGGCCTCCTCGTCGAGAATGTCCAGCGTCTCGATCTCGGACGGCGCGCCAACGATGCCCTCCGTCAGGCTGAAGCCGATGGCGAAGTCCTCAAGGTCCTCCGGCGTCGCCATCATCACGGCGTGGGTCGTGCCGTCATAGGTCAGCGCAACCGGGGTCTCCTCCGGCACGGCCCGGGTGCCCGCCGACAGGCGGCCCTGCCGCCAGGCCGAGGTCCCGACGATGCGGATGGATTGCGTCACTCTCGTCACTCCGCCGGTTCGGCCACCGGCGCAATGCGCCGGCTGGCGCGGGCCTGGGCCTCGTATTCCCGCTGCCAGTCGGAGGGCCCGTTCGATGGCGCGACCTGCACCGCGGTCACCTTGTATTCCGGACAGTTGGTCGCCCAGTCGGAGAACTCGGTGGTGACGACATTGGCCTGGGTGTCGGGGTGGTGGAACGTGGTGTAGACGACGCCGGGCGCGACGCGCTCGGTCAGCGTCGCGCGAAGGGTCGTCTCGCCGGTTCGGCTGGCGAGCTTCACCCAGTCGCCCTCGACGATGCCGCGCTGCTCGGCGTCATGCGGGTGAATCTCCAGCCGATCCTCCTGGTGCCAGGCGGCGTTGGCGGTCCGCCGGGTCTGCGCCCCGACATTGTATTGCGACAGGATGCGGCCGGTGGTCAGGAGCAGCGGGAAGCGCGGTCCGGTCCGCTCATCGGTCGGGATGTATTCGGTGATGACGAAGCGGCCCTTGCCGCGGACGAAGCCATCGATATGCATGACCGGCGTGCCTTCGGGCGCCGCTTCGTCGCACGGCCACTGGATCGACCCGAGGCGGTCGAGCTTGTCGAAGGACACGCCGGCGAAACTCGGCGTCAGCGCCGCCACCTCGTCCATGATCTCCGAGGGATGGTCATAGGTCATCGGGAAGCCCATGGCGTTGGCGATCGCCATGGTGATCTGCCAGTCCTCCATCCCCGACCGCGATTCCATCACCTTGCGCACCGGCTGGATGCGCCGCTCGGCATTGGTGAAGGTGCCGTCCTTCTCCAGGAAGGTCGAGCCGGGCAGGAAGACGTGCGCGTAGTTGGCGGTCTCGTTGAGGAAGAGATCCTGGACGACGACGCATTCCATCGCCGCCAGCCCGGCGGCGACATGATGGGTATTGGGGTCGGACTGCAGGATGTCCTCGCCCTGGATATAGAGGCCGCGGAACGAGCCCTCGACGGCGGCGTCGAGCATGTTGGGAATCCGCAAGCCCGGCTCGCGATCGAGCGGCGCGCCCCACAGGGACTCGAAGATCGTCCGCGTCGCATCCTCGGAAATATGCCGGTAGCCGGGAAGCTCGTGCGGGAAGGAGCCCATGTCGCAGGCGCCTTGCACGTTGTTCTGGCCGCGCAGCGGGTTCACGCCGACGCCGGGCCGACCGATGTTGCCGGTCGCCATGGCAAGGTTGGCGACCGCCATGACGGTGGTCGAGCCCTGGCTGTGCTCGGTAACGCCGAGGCCGTAATAGATCGCCGCGTTGCCGCCGGTCGCGTAGAGCCGGGCCGCGCCGCGAATGGTTTCGGCCGGCACGCCGCAGACCGTCTCGACCTCTTCGGGGCTGTTGCGCGGATCGGCGACGAAGGCCGCCCATTCCTGGAACTCGTCCCAATCGCAGCGCTCGCGGACGAAAGCCTCGTCGAACAGGCCCTCGGTGACGATGACATGGGCCATCGCGTCGAGTACCGCGACGTTGGTGCCGGGCTTCAGCGCAAGATGATAATCCGCCTCGACATGGGGCATGCGCACCAGGTCGATCCGCCGGGGGTCGACGACGATCAGTTTCGCGCCGTCGCGCAGGCGCTTCTTCATCCGCGAGGCGAAGACGGGGTGGCCGTCGGTCGGGTTGGCGCCGATGACGACGACGACGTCGGTGTGCTCGACCGAGTCGAAGTCCTGGGTGCCGGCCGAGGTGCCAAAGGTGGTCTTCAGGCCATAGCCGGTCGGCGAATGGCAGACGCGGGCGCAGGTGTCGACATTGTTGTTGCCGAAGCCGGCGCGGACCAGTTTCTGGACGAGGAAGGTCTCCTCGTTGGTGCAGCGCGACGAGGTGATGCCGCCGATTGCGCCGCGCCCGTAAGCGCCCTGGATCCGCTTGAACTCGGAGGCGACCCGCCCGATCGCCTCGTCCCATGAGACCTCGCGCCACGGATCGCTGATCCGCTCGCGGATCATCGGGTTGAGGATCCGGTCGCCGTGGTTGGTGTAGCCCCAGGCGAAGCGGCCCTTGACGCAGGAATGGCCACGGTTGGCCTTGCCGTCCTTGTAGGGAACCATGCGGACCACCTCGTCGCCGCGCATCTCCGCCTTGAAGGCGCAGCCGACGCCGCAATAGGCGCAGGTCGTCACCACCGAATGTTCGGGCTGGCCGATGTCGATGATCGACTTTTCGGTCAGAGTCGCCGTCGGGCAGGCCTGGACGCAGGCGCCGCAGGAGACGCATTCGGAGGCGAGGAATTCCTCCGCCATGCCCGCCGACACCACCGAACCGAAGCCGCGCCCGGCGATGGTCAGCGCGAAGGTGCCCTGCACTTCCTCGCAAGCCCGCACGCAGCGCGAGCAGACGATGCACTTCTCGGGATCGTAGGTGAAGTAGGGGTTCGACTCGTCCTTCGGCGGCGCCGGATGCTTGTTGTCATAGCCGTAGCGGACGTCGCGCAGTCCGACGGCGCCGGCCTGTGTCTGCAATTCGCAATCGCCGTTGGCGGCGCAGGTCAGGCAGTCGAGCGGATGGTCGGAGATATAGAGTTCCATCACCCCGCGCCGCAGCCGCTTGAGGCGGTCGGTCTGGGTCTTCACCGCCATGCCTTCGGCGACCGGCGTCGTGCAGGAAGACGGCGTCCCGTTGCGACCCTCGATCTCGACCAGGCAGAGCCGGCAGGAGCCGAAGGAGTCCAGCATGTCGGTCGAGCAGAGCTTCGGAATCTCGGTCCCCATCTCCATCGCCGCGCGCATCACCGAGGTGCCTTCCGGCACGGTGACGGCGCGGCCGTCGATGGTCAGGGTCACTGTCGTCGCGCTGTCGATGCGCGGCGTGCCGTAGTCGATCTCGTGAACGAGAGACATGGTTCCTACTCCTGACGCTCGCTGCAGCAAACCGAACCAGCCCACGCGTCTCCCTCCCCGAACCGGGGAGGGTGGTTGCGTTCGGCGAAGCCGGATGCAACCGGGTGGGGTTCGCCCCCATCGCCATCGCGGTGCCGCAGAATACGGCCCCCACCCACCATGCTCCGCATGGTCCGCCCTCCCCGTGCCGGGGAGGGATTTGCGTGGATGGCACCGTCAATCATCATTCGCCAACCGATCCGACTGTCATTCTGCATTGACCGGTTCGATTTCGAGGCCGAAATCCTCCGGGAAATGCCTGAGCGCACTCATCACAGGATAGGGCGTAAACCCGCCAAGTGCACAGAGCGATCCATATTTCATCGTGTGGCACAGGTCTTCGAGAAGAGTGATGTCTTCCCCTCGCGCCGTGCCGGCGCGGATCCGGTCGATGGTCTCGACGCCGCGGGTCGAGCCGATCCGGCAGGGCGTGCACTTGCCACAGGATTCGAGCGCGCAGAATTCCATCGCGAAGCGCGCCTGTCGCGCCATGTCGACGCTGTCGTCGAAGACGACGATGCCGCCATGGCCGATCAGCCCGTCGCGGGCGGTAAAGGCTTCATAGTCGAAGGGCGTGTCGAACAGCGCGCGCGGGAAATAAGCGCCAAGCGGCCCGCCGACCTGGACGGCGCGGACCGGGCGGTCGTTCCATGTGCCGCCGCCGATATCGTCGACGAGTTCGCCAAGCGTCAGGCCGAAGCCGGTTTCGAACAGCCCGCCATGTTTCGCCATGCCGGCAAGCTGGATCGGCATCGTGCCCCGCGAGCGGCCGGCGCCGAAGTCGGCATAGGCCTTTGCGCCTTCCTGCAGGATGAACGGCACGGCGGCGAGCGACAGGACATTATTGACGATGGTCGGCATGCCGAAGGCGCCCTTGTGGGCGGGCAGCGGCGGCCTTGCGCGAACGACGCCGCGCTTGCCCTCGAGGCTTTCGAGCAGCGACGTCTCCTCGCCGCACACATAGGAGCCGGCGCCAACGCGGATCTCGATGTCGAAGGCGAAACCCGAGCCGGCGACGTTGCCGCCGAGGAACCCTGCCCGCCGCGCACTGCCGAGGGCGGCCTCGAAGGTGGCGATGGCGTCCGGATATTCCGATCGGACATAGACGAAGCCCTTCGACGCCCCGGCGGCGAAGCCGGCGATCGTCATTCCCTCGATCAGGACGAAGGGGTCGCCTTCCATGATCATGCGGTCGGCGAAGGTGCCGGAGTCGCCTTCGTCGGCATTGCAGACGACGTATTTCCGCACGGCCGGCGCATCCGCCACCGTCCGCCACTTGCGGCCGGTCGGGAAGCCGGCGCCGCCGCGCCCGCGCAAACCGGAGGCCTCGACTTCGGCAATCGTCGCCTCGGCGCCGAGCGACAAGGCCCGCGCCAGTCCGCGATAGCCGCCGTGCGCCTGGTAGTCGTCGAGGACCAGCGGATCGATGACCCCGCAGCGGACAAAGGTCAGCCGCGTCTGGCGCTTCAGCCAGGGAATTTCGTCGGTCGGCCCGAGCCGGGATGCGTGGTCGCCGCCGTCGAGAAAGCCGGCGTCGAACAGCCCGTCGGCATCGTCGCCGCCGACCGGGCCGTAGGCGACGCGGCCCGCCGCGGTCTCGACCTCGACCATCGGTTCGGCCCAGTAGAGGCCGCGCGAGCCGGTGCGCACCACGTCGAGGTCGATACCGCGACGGGCGGCGGCCGCTGCCAGGGCCAGGGCGACCCGGTCGGCGCCAACGGCGACGGCTGCGGAATCCTTGGCAACGTAAATCCGGGCCTTCACGGCCATTTCCTCCCTCAGCGCGGACCTCGATCCTGGCCCGGCGCGCAAGCTAGGTCCCTCACGGGACCTGTCAACGACGCGCAAGTTGCCTGATCGCGCGCCGGCCCGTGCGTTGCCGGCGCGCAGCACCGTCGATCCGTCGTCCGGCAGCCATTCTATCATCAGGTGGTTTACGGGACGTCGAGATTCCAGCGCGATGATCGAAAACCATCGGTTCCGCCGCTCCATCCGTCGCCGTCCCGCCGGGCATGGTGAACAAGCCACAACCCCCGGGTATCCTCCTGCGCCCTGACGCCTCTTCCGACAAACCAATCGCCTTTGTATTTATTAATTCCATTTGCATTAAGATTTGTTAGCCGGCAGTATCGCGTGAACGACTGGCTGAGAGGGGCTCTCGACTGGATGGCGTTACGCGGGACCAATCAGGAATTCGGCAGGCCGTACAATCGGCGGATCGTGCTGGAAACCATCCGTGTCCACGGACCGATCACCCGCGCCGACATCGCCCGCAAGGTCGGCCTGACCATCCAGACCGTCTCCACCATCATCCGCGAGCTTGAGGAGCAGGGCTTCATTCTCGCCCGCCGCGAAGAGCCGCGCGGACGCGGCTCGCCGGCCAGCACCTTCGCGATCGATCCGACCGGCGGCTTCGCCATCGGCCTGCACGTGACGCCCCGGGGGATAGAGGCGGCGCTGATCAATCTCGCTGGCGAGGTCATCGGTCGCGACGACCGGGCATTGCCCGGCGTCGATGCCGACACCGCCTTCACCGAGATCCGGACGCTGGTCGACGGGCTGTCCGCGCTCCAACCCGACGGCCGGATGCTCGGCGTCGGCATGGCGATGCCGGGACCGTTCGGCGTCGAGTCGATGAGCTTCGTCGGCCCGACCACCCTGCAGGGCTGGAAGGACGTCCCGGTCCGCGACCGGCTGGCCGCCGCCACAGGGCTGCCGGCCTTCATCGAGGTCGATCTCGCCGCCGCGGCGCATGGCGAGCGACTCTACGGCCTCGGCAGCGACTTCCGCGATTTCTACTATCTCTATTTTGGCGTCGGCCTTGGCGGCAGCATGGTCCATGACGGCGTCGCGCTGCGCGGCGCCTGGGGCAATGCCGGCGAGATCGGCCACATTCCGGTCGTGCCCGGCGGCGATCCCTGCCCCTGCGGCAACCGTGGCTGCCTCGAACGCTACCTGTCGCTCGAAGCCTATGAGCGGCGCGCCAAGATGATCGGCGAAGCCGCGTGGCTCGACGAAGTCGCGCCGATCCTGCGCTCGGCGGTGGTGACGATCGAGAACCTGTTCGACCCGGCCACCATCATTCTCGGCGGGCTGGTGCCCAACAACCTCCTCGCCAAGCTGATCGAGGCAGCGGAGCCGCTGCCGAATTCGATTGCCTCGCGCGGCAACCGGCGGGCGAAGCGGCTGATATCCTCCGCCGGCCACGACGCCGTGTTGCGCGGCGCCGCCGCAGTCGCCGTCTCCGGCGTCCTGTCGCCGCGCTTCGGCATCATGTTCACCCAGAGCGAAGACCGCGCCGATCGTGATCCGATCATGCGCGACGCCGGCAAGGCGAGGGCCGCATGACGACAACCACACCCCTCCTCCAGCTTCAGGACATCCGCAAGAATTTCGGCGCGATCGAAGCGCTCCGCGGCGTCACCTTCGACGTCAGCGGCGGCGAAGTCGTCGCCCTGCTCGGCGACAACGGCGCCGGTAAGTCGACGCTGGTCAAGATCATGGCCGGCGGCCAGCCACCGTCGTCGGGCAAGGTGATCTTCGAGGGCAAGGAGCGGCATTTCGAGTCGCCGGCCGAGGCCAAGGAAGCCGGCATCGAGACCGTCTACCAGGACCTGTCGCTCTGCACCAATGTCGATGTCGTGTCGAATTTCTTCATGGGCCGCGAGTTGACCCGCAAGGTCCTTGGCGTCCCGATCCTGCGCCAGCGCGAGATGGAAATCGAAACCGCCAAGGCGCTCAAGGAAGGCGGCACCAACATCCCGTCGCTTCGGGTCAATGTCGCGCATCTGTCCGGCGGCCAGCGCCAGGCGATCGAGCTTAACCGCTTCGTCCACTGGGGCGGCAAGCTCGTCCTGCTCGACGAGCCGTTCGCAGCGCTTGGCGTCGAGCAGACCCGCCGCGGCCTCGAGATGATCGAGCGCGTCCGCCAGCGCGGCATCGGCGTGATCCTGATTACCCATGTGATGGCGCAGGCATTCGCGGTCGCCGACCGCATCGTCGTCCTGCGCCACGGAGTTGTTGCCGGTGACGTCCAGACTTCGCAATCCAGCCCCGACGAAGTCGTCAACATGATCACCGGCGGCATCGAGCGTGTTGCCAAGGGGCTGGCAAACCAACCGGAAAC
Organism: Bauldia litoralis; assembly: GCF_900104485.1. Taxonomy (GTDB): domain Bacteria; phylum Pseudomonadota; class Alphaproteobacteria; order Rhizobiales; family Kaistiaceae; genus Bauldia; species Bauldia litoralis. The sequence continues at coordinate 55,674 of NZ_FMXQ01000010.1, forward strand.
CGGAGCAGGAACATGAAAGCATTGATGCGTTCCATGACCGGCGCGATCCTGGCGATCGCGCTTGCCGCAACGGCGGTCACCGCCGCCGCGGCAGCGGAGATGAAAGGCAAGATCTACTACCTGGTGCCGACGCTTCTCGATGAGTTCCAGACGGGCTCGATCGACGCCATCACCAAGTTCATGGGCGATGTCGGCTACGAAGTCGTCTCGCTCGACGGGCAGAATCGCACCGACCTGCAGCTCAGCCAGATCGACGACGTGATCAACCTGAAGCCGGCCGCGGTGATCCTAGCCGCCGTAGACTTCGACGCCGCCAAGACGGGCATCGAGAAGATGCGCGCCGCCGGTATCCCGGTCATGATCTTCGACCGCCAGATCACCTCGACGCCGTCGGACTTCACCTCCGTCGCCGGCACGATCGAGATCGGCCATGTCGCCGCTGACGAGATCACCCGGCTGCTGACCGAGAAGAACGGCTCGGCCAAGGGCAAGGTCCTGCAGATCCTCGGCGACCCCGGCGATCCCTATACCCTCGAGATCCAGCAGGGCTTCGAGGAGAAGATGGCCGACAATGGTGACGTCACCATCATCACCCATCCGGCCATGCAGTGGGAAGCCACCAACGCCGGCACGATCGCCCAGGATCAGCTCCTGACCAATCCGGACATCGACCTGATCTTCGTCCACGCCGCGCATCTGGCCGTTGCCGTCGCCGCGGTTCTCGAAGCCCAGGGCAAGAAGCCGGGCGAAATCATGCTGGTCTCGTCGAACGGCGCGCCGGTCGGTCTCGATCTCATCCGCAAGGGATGGGAGCAGGTCGAGGTCGAGCAGCCGATGGTGGCCCAGGCCGCCGCTCTCGCGATGTTCGCCGACAAGGTGATCAACGGCGAAGAGATCAAGCCCGGCACCTATGACGTCACCGGCCTCGAGTCGGTGGTGACGATCGAGGAGTGGGGTCCGAACATCAAGATCCCGGGCGCCGCGATCACCAAGGACAACGTCGACGACGTGAAGTTCTGGGGCAACATGAAGCCCCCGACCGATCCGGTCATGTCGGTCGAATAATCATCGCCGACCTGGAGCAGGGGCTTCGGCCCCTGCCCTTTCCCTCGATTGATTGACGGCTCCATGACCACCGAAACCGCGACTGCGCCACACAACAGTTCCGAGATGCCGGCCCGGCGCCGACAGGTTCTCGAGTTCCTTCTCGACAACCTCGTCTGGCTGATCCTGATCGTCGTGCTCGCCGTCTTCTCCGTGTCGATCGACCAGTTTCTGCAGATCGGCATCTTCATCAACATCCTGCAGAATTCGACCTTCATCGGCATCATCGCAGTCGGCCTGTCGCTGACGCTGATCGCCGGACACATGGACCTTTCCATCGAGTCGGTGATGGCGCTTGCCGCGATGGTGGTGGCGCTGACCTTCGGCACCGGCGGCGCCGGCGGGGCGCTGGCGCTCGAGCCGGCATGGCTCGCCTTCCCGGTCTCGCTGCTGATGGCCCTCGCCGTCGGCGCGATCGTCGGAACGATCAACGGCGTCCTCGTCGTCCGGCTGAGCATCAACGCCTTCATCGTCACCCTCGCCTCCTTCATCTGGGCGCGCGGGCTGGTCGTCGCCCTGTCGGGCGGACGGTCGGTCTACGGCTTGCCGGATTCGATGCGGGTGATGGCGGTCGACCAGATCTACGGCATCCCGCTGCTCGCCTGGATGCTGATCCTGGTCTACATCGTCTTCGCCTTCATCCTCGCCAAGACCCCTTTCGGCCGCCACCTGATGATGATCGGCGGCAACGAGGTCGCGACCTATCGCGCCGGCATCAAGGTCGGGGCGATCGTCACGGCAACCTTCATCCTTTCCGGCATGCTCGCCGGTTTCGCCGGCTGGCTGCTTGCTTCGCGCACCGCCGGAGCGACCGCCAATCTCGGCATCGGCATGCTGTTCCAGGCCTTCGCCGCGGTGGTGATCGGCGGCGTCAGCCTCAAGGGCGGACAGGGACGGCTGTCAGGCGTCTTCGCCGGCGTGCTGCTGCTGTCGTCGATCCAGACCGCGATCAACGTCATGGGCATGCCGCCGCATTACACGCAGATGATCCAGGGCGGGCTGGTGCTCGCCGCGGTGTTGCTCGACACGATGAAGAACACCATTCGACGACGTTACCTCTAGGAACAAAAGGGCGGATTATGGCTGGGCGGCTCGAGGGAAAAACCGCGATCGTTATCGGTGCGGCACGCGGAATCGGCGAGGGAATCGCCGCGCGTTTCGTTGAGGAAGGGGCGCGCGTCGTCATCGGCGATACCGAGGTCGAAGCCGGCAAGGCGACCGCGGAACGGCTCGGCGGCATTTTCGTCGAGACCAACATCGCCTCGCCGGCCGATGCCGAGGCGATCGTCAACGCGGCGCTCGAAAGCTACGGCCAGCTCGACATCATGGTGCAGAATGCCGGCATCTACCCCTGGACACTGATCGAGAATACGCCCGCCGAGGAGTGGGACGCGGTGATGGCGGTCAACCTCAAGGGCACCTTCCTCGCGGCACAGGCGGCGCTCAAGCCGATGAAGGCGCAGCGCAGCGGCAGGATGATCTTCACCTCCTCGATCACCGGGCCGCGCGTCACCAGCCCCGGCCATGGCCACTATTCGGCGACCAAGGCCGGCGTCAACGGCTTCATCAAGTCGGCGGCGCTCGAATTCGCCAATTACGGCATCACCGTCAACGGCGTCGAGCCGGGCAACATTCTCACCGAGGGGATGAAGGCCCATCGCAGCGAGACCTTCATCAAGTCGATGGAGGCCGCCGTGCCGCTCGGCCGTCTCGGCACGCCGCGCGACGTCGCCAACGCATTCCTTTATTTTGCCTCCGAGGATGCGGAATACGTGACCGGGACGACGATCGTGGTAGACGGGGGCCAGATCCTCCCCGAAGGCGCCGATTTCCGCATCAATCCGGACTGAACAACATGGATATTCTCGACTATTTCACCTTCGAGCCCGTCGGTGCGCGCATCGACGAGCTTGAGACCCCGGTACCGATTATCGACATCGATATCGTCGATCGGAACCTCAAGCGCTTTCAGGAGCGGTGCGACAAGCTCGGCATCGCCAACTGGCCGCATATCAAGACTCACAAGCTGGTGCCGCTCGCCCGCTACCAGGTCGCCCTCGGCGCCAAGGGGATCACCGTCCAGAAGCTCGGCGAGGCCGAGGCGATGGCCGATGGCGGCATCGAGGACATGCTGCTGACCTTCAACATCCTCGGCGCGTCGAAGCTCAAGCGGCTCGCGGCGCTGGTCCGGCGGGTCAACATGACGGTGGTCGCCGACAACCCGGTGGTTATCCATGGCCTCGGCGAAGCCGGCCGCGACGCCGGCAAGGATATCGGCGTCCTGGTCGAGTGCGACACCGGCGCCAGGCGCAACGGCGCCCAGACACCTGCGGAGGCGGCGGCGCTGGCCAAGGAGATCGCCGACACCCCCGGCGTCGTCTACAAGGGACTGATGACCTATCCGGCGCCGGGCACCCGCCTGTCGACCGAGGCCTTCCTGACCGAGGCGCGCGACCTGATCGCCAAGGCCGGTCAGGAGACCGAGATCGTCAGCGTCGGCGGTTCGCCGGACATGTGGAAGGACGAGGGGCTCGACCTCGCCACCCAATACCGCGCCGGCACCTATGTCTATTTCGACCGCGCGCTGATCAAGGCCGGCGCCTGCACTTTCGACGACTGCGCGCTCAGCGTACTCACCACCATCGTCAGCGTGCCGACGCCGGACCGCGCGTTGATCGACGCCGGCTCGAAGGCGCTGACCATGGATCTCCTCGGCCTCGAGGGCTACGGCGTGGTCCATGCAATGGGCGACGCGCCGATCTACGGCCTCAATGAAGAGCACGGCTACCTCGATATCTCGAAGGTCGATCCGAAGCCGGCGGTCGGCGACCTTGTGCGGGTGACGCCGAACCACGTCTGCCCGGTCTCCAACCTCTACGATCGCGTCGTCTTCCACCGCGGCGACACGGTGCTTGGCGCGGTCAAGGTCGACGCCCGCGGCGCCGTGCAGTGACCGTCTACGCGCGGCGTGGCATCCCGACGATCGTCAACGCGGCGGGAACGCTGACCCGGCTCTCCGGCGGCATCATGCGGCCGGACGTCGCCGCCGCGATGGCGGAGGCCTCCGCCTGGTGCGTCGACATGGTGGAGCTCCAGGCCCACGCCTCCGACGCGATTGCCGACGCGACCGGCGCCGAGGCCGGCTATGTCGCCTCGGGCGCCGCCGCGGGCCTGCTGATCGGCACGGCCGCCTGCATGACCGGCCTCGACGCCGCCGCGATGGCGCGCCTCCCCGACACCAAAGGCCTGCGAAACGAGGTCATCGTCGCGCGCGGCCAGCGCAACGGTTACGACCACGCGGTCCGCGCCGCCGGCGCGCGGCTGGTCGAGGTCGGCCTGCCGGACCGCGCGTCCGGTGCCGGCGTCCGCGATACCGAGCCGTGGGAAATCGCCGCCGCGATCACTGATGCAACCGCCGCCGTCCTCTATGTCGCGACCAGCAATTCACGCCCGCCGCTCCGCGACGTTGCGGCGGTCGCCCATGCCGCTGGCGTGCCGGTCATCGTCGATGCGGCGGCCGAACTGCCGCCGCAGGCCAATCTCCGGCGCTTCATCGCCGAGGGGGCCGATCTCGTCGTCTACTCCGGCGGCAAGGCGATCGGCGGACCGCAGGCATCGGGCATTCTCTGTGGCCGGCGCGACCTGATCATGGCCGCCGCGCTCCAGCATCTCGACATGGACGTGCTGTCCGATTTCTGGGAGCCGCCGGCGCGGCTGATCGACCGCAGTGCCCTCACCGGCCTGCCGCGCCAGGGGATCGGCCGCACCTGCAAGGCCGGCAAGGAGGAGATCATCGGCCTGCTGACGGCCCTCGACCTTTTCATCGCCGAAGGCGACGCGACACGACACGCCCGCTGGCTGTCCGACGCGCAGGTCATGCGCGACGGGCTCACCGGACGCCATGCCTTCGCGATGGTGCTGACCGGCGGCGAGAACGTCGAAGCCGTGCCGAAGGTGGTCCTGCGCTTCGCCTCGGCCGACCATGCCCGCGCGTTGGTCGCTGCCTTGTTGCGCCACGCGCCCGCCATCCACGTCGACGCCGGCGAGCATGAAGCAGGAGTGATCGTCCTCAACCCCATCTGCCTCCGCCCTGGCGACGCAACGGTCGTCGTCGATGCGATCGTCGCCGCGCTCGGCCACACAGCCTAGAACGGCCTCCTGAACCACTGACGTGCGACCGCGACACTCAGCGGGAGAATAGCTCGATCACGCTGTCAACGCGCTCGGCGATCCAGCTGACCTCCGGGGGGATTTCCAAAGCCGCCAGCCCGTCGACATAGGCACGCACATGCTCTTGCGCCTTGTCCGGTTCGGAAAAGATGACCGAGAGCCTGCTGGCAGAGCAGGGAGACTTGGCGGTAACGCCGATGACCTGATCGATATAGAGATCGCGAAGCGCACATGTCTCGGCGTGGGCAGATGCCAGAATGTGATCCTTCATTGTCATCAGCGGTGTCTGCTGACGAAGGCTGCCATTCACGCCATAATTGTTTGATTGATATCGAAAACCGAAATTCTTCCGTTGCCCGACAACAGTCCGCGCATTTCGTCCGTCGGGCACAAACGTGATGGTATCGGTCCAAAGCCGGACCAGCGGAAACACCAGCACATCGTACGAGTCCGGTGAATTCGCGGGAAGGTAATCGGCCAGATCGGGCGAGTACCAGTCATCGTCGTCGTGAAAGAAGACGACAAAATTCTCGATTTCCGCGCCGATGCTATCGAGTTCGTCACAGGAGATGCGACGAGCGTCGGGCAGTTGAGCGATCGTGTCGTCGGCGATTTCCTTCAGCCGAGCGCGACAGCTGAAAAAGTCGACTGGACTATGCATGTTCCAGAGATCAACGAGTTCAACAATATTTTCGGGGAAGGAGGGAATCGACTCGGCCGGCCGAAAACGATCGGGGTCGATCGGACGCCCCTGCTTGAAGTCTCTCGCCAGACCGACCCAATCGGGCGATTGACGCGTCACCAGGAGCAACTGCTTTTGCATTCTGACTATCTCAATCGGTTATTCTGATCAGCAACGTGAATCTCGTCCCGCAACTGGCTGCGAAGGCGAGCTAGTCTCCCGTCCCGCGCCGGCACGTCTGTCACATACAATAGAGAAGCCCACGGCAAAACCGGCCGTCATCAGGGTATTCCGTGCAAACCGCGCTGCCCTGCCGCGATGCGCCTGCGACGTCCGACGATCCACGCTTGCCGAGAACCGCCCGTGCCGGAATCCCTGCTCAATCCATCAACCGACGGTTGCAGATTCGATTCACAGCTCTTATTCGGCTAGTGTTTGTGAATGCTGTCAGGTGAGGGCGGATTTAAGTCCGGGCGATCCATGTCGCGAAATCCGTATGAAGATTTGCCGCCGGATCGGTTCTGGAAGCACGGAGTTGCGACCGCAAGCTCAAGTGCGCCTCCGAATCTCTATTGCGCCAAATGGAAGATCGAGAAAAGCGACCGGATCGCGACGGCCGGAAGTTGCTTCGCCCAGCATATTAGCCGCCACCTCAAACAGGGCGGATTCTCGCTCCTCGACGTTGAGCCGCCGCCAATCCCACTCCCCGTCGAGCGTCATCACGCCTACGGCTACAGCCTCTACTCGGCGCGATATGGAAACATATACACAAGCAGGCAACTGCTACAGATCGCTCGGGAAGCGTTCGAGGGCTTCACCCCTTCCGAGGTGGCATGGACAAAGCGGGGCGCTTTTTATGATTGCTTTCGACCGGGCGTAGAACCCGTCGGCCTTTCATCGCCCTTGGAAGTAGCGGATCATCGCCGCTACCACATAGAACGCGTCCGTGACCTCTTTCTTTCAATGGACATCTTCATTTTCACGCTCGGATTGACCGAGTGCTGGATAAACAGTTCAGGCGGGGAAGCCTATCCGACGGTTCCAGGCTCGATTGCCGGAACATTCGACCCAGATCGATACGTATTCAAGAACCTTACTTTTGGGGAAATCTATAAAGACATTCTTCGCTTCAGAGAAATTATCGACGCCGCTCGGGGCGGTCGACCATTTCGTATACTCCTGACAGTATCCCCGGTTCCGCTGACAGCGACTGCTTCGGATCAACACGTATTGCAAGCTACAATATACTCCAAGTCGGTCTTGCGGGCGGTGGCTGGTCAACTGCAATCAGAATTCGACGAGATTGATTATTATCCCTCCTATGAAATCATCACCCATCCGTGGGCGACCCGCGATTTCTTTGAGTCCAACAAACGTACCGTATCGTCTCAGGGTGTCGCTCTCGCGATGAAGACCTTCATGGACGAGCACACCACGCTCCGCCCCAGCGCGACGCTGGGTGCCGCTCCGGCAAGCGCGCTGGCCACCAGATCAGGGGACGTCCCGGAGCATTCTCCCCGCGAGGCCGGGGAATCGGATCTGAAATGCGAAGAGTACCTTCTGGAGCAGTGGGCCGGAGAAACCCGTTGAAGGAAGTTCTGATTGCTGGAAACTCCCAATTGGGTGCGCTGCGAAATGCCTATCTCCTTGACAAGGACGTTGTTTCTGCCCGGCTTGACATAACCTTCTTCGCAACCCCTGGTGGGTCCGGGCCCTACATGGCAGTTGAAAACGGTCGCCTGGTTGCGAGCGATCGCGCTGACCCGAATCGTGTCTTCTGGTCGCCAGCGAAAGCATCAGAGCGTCCGATCGACTCCTACGATGCAGTCGTCGTCAGCGCCTTGGGCTTCATCGATGGCTTCACGAACGATCTTCCGGCGGCCGCCCGCGTCCGACTGTCTACGTTCAAGCCATTGGATCGCGGGACGGTGCCGTTTGTGTCCGAGGCGTGTTTTCGTGAACTCATCAGAGCCGCCCTGAGCATACAGCCCGGCTTCATCTTCCTCAGAAATCTTCGACAGGTGTATAAAGGTGAAGTGATTGTCCAGCCATTTCCATATCATCCAAGTGGAGTGACAAGGCGGACCGGCTGGCAAATAGCCAGTCGATACGATGATTCAATCGGTTATTATAAATTTCTGAGCAAAATCAAAGACTCCTATCTTTCGCAAACCTGTAATAGTCTTGGAGCAACCCTTCTTGACTATCCATACGCCGATCTTCGGAGCACCATGTTCACGCCCGAAGACTTGGTGGATCCAACGGATTTTGTTCATCCCAATACGGAGTATGGCGCTGCCGTCCTCCAGCAGATCGCTGAAGTCCTCGCTACTGGCGAGAAAGGCAGTTGATGTCGGAACGCCCGGTGCGAATGCCTGGCAGTGGCACCTTCCCCGGATCGGATTTCAAGCGAGAATTGCTGAAAATGCTGGAGCGGGTGATCGGGATCGAACCGACGACATTCAGCTTGGGAAGCTGACGTTCTACCACTGAACTACACCCGCGCGGCCGCCATTGATCAGCCGGGACAGCCTCAAGTCAAGAGGCTTGCCGTAGCCACGCGCCGGACCGGCGGCGTCACCGATCGCTAAAATTCGATCCAATTCCACAAGCCGTTTTTCACGAGAATGCGATTGACTGCCCTCAACAGGAAGCGGCGCCGATGTCGCCGCGCCGACAGAGGCGTCAGGATATGTTGCGTGTTCCCACCTACCTCGCTCCGAGCGCGATCGAAGGCATCGGCCTGTTCGCCGCCGAGGCGATCCCGCGCGGTACGCTGATCTGGAAGCAGGACGATCGCTTCGACCTCAGCTACGATCTTCGTGATCTCGACCCGGAAGATCATCTCCTGCGGGACATGCTCCGCTGCTACGGCTACCAGCCCGGCGACGAGCCGGTTTTCGTGCTGTGCGGCGACAATGCGCGGTTCATGAACCACTCGTCGCAGGCCAATGCCGATGACATCGGCGACCTGACCATCGCCTGCGCAGACATCGCAAAGGGCGAGGAAATCACCTGCGACTATGCCAAATTCGATCGTGGCTTCGCCCGGCGCGACTTCGCCCGGCAACTCGGCATGCCCGCGTCCGTGTCGGACCGCGCCGCCTAGCCCACCCGGAAGTGCTTCGACAGCTTCAGGCCCTGCGCCTGGTAGTGCGAACCGATCCCCTGGCCATAGAGTTCCCGAGGCCGCTCCAGCATGTGCTCGTAGACCAGCCGGCCGACCGACTGGCCGTGTTCGAGGATGAACGGGATCTCGTGGCTGCGCACTTCCAGCACGGCGCGACTGCCGGCGCCGCCGGATTCCGAATGGCCGAAGCCCGGATCGAAGAAGCCGGCATAATGCACCCGGAACTCGCCGACCAGCGGGTCGAAGGGCACCATCTCGGCGGCATAGTCCGGCGGCACATGCACCGCCTCGCGCGAGACCAGGATGTAGAACTGGTCCGGGTCGAGGATCAGTTCGCGCCGGCCGCGGATGGCGATCGGCTCCCAGAATTCATGCATGTCATAGGCGTCGCGGCGGTCGACATCGACGAGCCCGGTATGACGCTTGGCGCGATAGCCGACGGTGCGCTCGTCGCCGCCAAGGTCGATCGACAGCATCAGCCCATCGGCGATCTGCGGATCGCCGTCGACCAGCGGCGTCTCGGCATGCAGCGCCTTCAGCGCCGTATCGTCGAGCCGCGCGTTGCCACGGCGGAAGCGGATCTGCGACAGGCGCGAGCCGGCCCGCACGATGATCGGAAAGGTGCGCGGGCTGATCTCGAGATAGAGCTGACCGGTATAGCCGGCCGCGACGGTATCGAACTCGCGCGACCGGTCGGTGATCACCCGGGTAAAGACGTCGAGCCGACCGGTGGAGGACTTCGGGTTGGTCGCGGCGGCGATATCCGCCGGCAGCGCCAGTTCCTCGATCAGGGGCACGATATAGACGCCGCCGCTTCGCCCCGGCTCCAGCAGCGCACCGGAGGTCAGGTCGATCTCGTGCAGCTTGAGCGCTTCGATCCGCTCGGCAACTGTCGCGGAGGGGCCGGGCAGGAAGCTGGCGCGGACGCGATAGGCCACCGGCCCGAGCCGCAGATCGAGGCTCGCCGGCTGGATCTGGTCGGCGTCGAAAGGCGTCGCCGGGCGTATCTGTCCCGCCTCGGCCAGCGCGGCAATCCTGTGTGCCGGCAAGATCCCGGTGGGTCCGTCCTCGGCCATCGCCCCCTCACGCAATTCGCGGCCCAGGCCACTTCACCCGAGGCTTAGCCCATGTGGCAATTGACGCCAAGCGCCAAGCGGACTAGAAAAAACTACTCCGTGGTAATTTGGGCCGGCCGGCTTGCAGCCACGTAAAACAAATCGCTAAAAGGTCGGAAGGGTGTGCACCCGACCCGGCCATGCGGCCGGGTTTTTTGTTGGAGGGGTGCAGGATATGGCCAAGCGCGCAAAGAAAAAGACAACCGGCCTGCGGCCGGCGACGACCCTGGTTCACGGCGGCATCGAGCGGTCTCGCTTCGGCGAAACCTCCGAGGCGATCTTCCTGACCCAGGGATATGTCTACGAGACGGCGGAATCGGCCGAGGCCCGTTTCAAGGGCGACGATCCCGGCCACGTCTATTCGCGTTATTCCAACCCGACCGTCGCGATGTTCGAGGAGCGGATGCGCCTGATGGAAGGCGCGGAAGCAGCCCGGGCGACGGCGACCGGCATGGCCGCTGTCAACATCGCGCTGATGGCCGGGCTCAAGGCCGGCGACCATGTCGTCGCCGCCAAGGCGCTGTTCGGCTCCTGCCGCTACATCATCGAGGACCTGCTGCCGCGCTTCGGCGTCACCTCGACGCTGGTCGATGGCGCCGACCTGGCGCAGTGGAAGAAGGCGGTGAAGAAGGGCAGGACCAGGGCCTTCTTCCTCGAGAGCCCGACCAACCCGACGCTGGAGATCGTCGACATCGCCGCGGTCGCCGAGATCGCCCGCAAGGCCGGCGCCAGGCTGATCGTCGACAATGTCTTCGCCACGCCGCTGATGCAAAAGCCGCTGGAGCTCGGCGCCGATGTCGTCGTCTATTCGGCGACCAAGCATATCGACGGCCAGGGCCGCTGCCTCGGCGGCGTGATCCTCGGTGGCGCGGATTTCATCGACGACGTCCATACGCTGCTCAAGCATACCGGACCGAGCATGAGCCCGTTCAATGCCTGGGTGCTGCTCAAGGGGCTTGAGACCCTGCCCATCCGCGTCGACCGGCAGGCCGCCTCGGCGGCGATCCTCGCCGATCGCATCGCCGACCACCCGGCGGTCAAGCGAACCCTCTATCCCGGCCGCGCCGATCACCCGCAGGCAGCCCTCGCCGCGCGCCAGATGACCGGCGGCTCGACGCTGGTCGCCTTCGACGTCAAGGGCGGCAAGAAGGGCGCCTTCGCCGTCTCCAACGCCCTGAAGATCACCCGGATCTCGAACAATCTCGGCGACGCCAAGAGCCTCGTCACCCATCCGACGACGACCACCCACCAGCGCCTGAGCGAGGAGGCCCGGCAGGAGCTCGGCATCACCCAGGGGCTGCTGCGGCTGTCGGTCGGCATCGAGGATGTCGAGGACCTCTGGGAGGATCTTTCCCAGGCGCTCGACAAGGCGCGCTGAGGCCCCACCGAAGGAATTGACGCCGCGGGTCCTGCCGCATAATTGTTCGGCGGCAAGGAGCACGCATGTACAAGGCCACGACCCAGCAGATTCAGGTGACTGTCGAACCGAGCTTCCTGGAGTCCGAGTCTGCGCCGGACGACAGCCGCTACTTCTGGGCCTATACCATCGAGATCGCCAATCTCGGCGATGCCGTCGTGCAACTGCGTTCGCGTCACTGGCGGATCACCGATGCCAACGGCCGCACGGAGGAAGTGCGCGGCGCCGGGGTGGTCGGCGAGCAGCCGGTGCTCAAGCCCGGCGAGACCTTCTCCTATACCAGCGGCTGCCCGCTGACGACGAATTCCGGGATCATGGTCGGCAGCTACGAGATGGAAGGCGAGAACGGCGACCTGTTCTCCATCGACATCCCCGCCTTCTCGCTCGACCTTCCCGACCAGCGGAAGACGGTCAACTGAGCAGCGGCAAGGCCGCGATCCTCGCGCGCTACGGCCTCGGCGAAGGCGATCTCCTCGGCGTCGGCTCCGAATCCTGGGTCTATGCCCTCGACGCCTCCCGCGTGCTGCGCATCCGCCGCGCGCCCGAAGCGCCCGGGACGGTTGAACGGCTGAAGCGTTTCCTCGACGATATCACCGGCCGCCTTCCCTTCCCGACGCCGCGCATCGAGGCGATCGAAGCGGAGGGCGTTACCATCGAGACGCGTCTCCATGGCAGGCCGCTTTCGGAAATCCTGCCCGACCTCGGCGCGGACGATCGGCGAACCGCGCTCCAGCGCTATTGCGACGTCGCCGTCGCCGTCGGCGCGGTGACGCTGCCCGACGAACCGTATGGCCTGCTCCTCGCCAGCGACCGGGTCACCGCCGACACCTGGCCGGGCTTCTTCGCCGCCAGCCTCGATCGCCATGTCGCCCGCACCCGGCCCTACCTCGCCGCGGCCTTTGGCGATGTCGACGCGCTTGTCGGCAAGGCGCTGGACCGGATGACCGCCCTTCCCGCCACGCCGCGCAAGGCGCTCGCCCATGGCGACGTCTTTCCCGGCAACGTGTTGATGGACGACGACCTCACCGTCACCGGACTGGTCGATTTCGGCACATGGACGCTGGTCGCGGACGCGGGCTACGACGTCACTGCCGCCGTGATGTTCGCCGAGGTCGACGCCGCCTGCACGCCCGACGACGGCGCCCCGTTGCGCGCGATCCTGCTCGACCATGCCGGCGCGGCCGCCATCCCGGCCATGACCTTCTACCGCGCCTATTTCGCCTTCACGCTGTTCGACCCCCACGACAACGGCCTCTACCCGAAACTCCAGCCCTGGAGTCTCGCGGCCCTGAAGGCGCTCGCCGATGGATCCATCGACGACTGGGCTATGAGCCGCCGCTGAACTGATCGGGATCGAAGGCGTATTTGCGGCCGCAGAATTCGCAGGTCACGGCGATGCCGCCGTCCTCGATGCTCTCGGCGATCTCCTCGGCGGAGAAGCTTTCAAGCAGGCCCTCGACCTTCTCGCGTGAGCACGAACACCGATCGACGACCTGGATCGGCGAAAAAACGCGCACGCCGCGCTCGTGGAAGAGGCGAAAGAGCAACCGTTCGGCGGGCACGGCCGGATCGGTCAGTTCGTGATCCTCGATCGTGCCGACCAGCGACTGGGCCTCGACCCAGGCGTCGTCTTCCGCGCCCGCCTCGACCTCCATCCCCTCGGGCGCATCGCCGCCGGGCAGGTCGGCCCGGATGCGCTCCGGCGCCTTCGGCAGGAACTGGACGATCAGGCCGCCGGCCCGCCACGTCCTGACCAGTTCGCCGGTCTCACGGCTCTGGAACTCGGCGACCGCCAGGCGGATGCGGGTCGGGATCTGCTCCGACTGGCGGAAATAGGTGTGGCCGGCGTCCTCCAGCGTCCCGCCGTCGAGCGGCACGATGCCCTGGTAGCGGCTCATCTCCGGGCCCTGGTCGATGGTCATCGCCAGGACGCCCTTGCCGAGCAATGCGCCGGGCTCGGTCCGCCCCTCCGCCTCGGCGGCGGCGACCTTCTCGGCGTCGAAGCGGGCATAGCCGCGCATGCCGCCGTCGGTGCGGTAGTCGACGACCAGCATGTCGACCGGCCCATCGGTGTCGGTCTGGAGGATGAACTTGCCGTCGAATTTCAGCGACGACCCGAGAAGCACGGCAAGAACCAGCGCTTCGCCGAGCAGCTTCGAGACGGAGTCCGGATAGGCGTGGCCGGCGAGGATCGTGTTGAGCACCGGCCCCATCTGGATGGCTCGGCCGCGCACGTCGAGCGCCGCGACCTCGAAGGGCAGCGCCGCGTCGTCGCCGGCCGGCGCCACTGTCTGGACACCCGCCTCGCTCATACCTCCGGTTCCATGCCGAAGCACCAGGCGAGGATGCCCTTCTGGGCATGCAGCCGGTTTTCGGCCTCGTCGAAGACCACCGATTGCGGCCCGTCGATCACCTCGGCCGTCACCTCCTCGCCGCGATGCGCCGGCAGGCAATGCATGAAGATCGCCTTGGACCCGGCGCGCGCCATCAGCCGCTGGTTGACCTGGTAGGGCTTGAGGAGAGCCTGCCGCCGCTCGCCTTCCTCGTCGCCCATCGACACCCAGGTGTCGGTGACAAGACAGTCGGCGCCCTCGGCCGCCGCTTCCGGGTCGCCGGTCAACTGGAGATCGGCCTTGTGTTCGCGCGCCCAGGCGACGAGGTCGGCCGGCGCAGCGAGTTCGGGCGGCGAGGCCACCCGCATGGTGAAGTCGAAGGCCGCCGCCGCCTGGATCCAGGACGTCAGCACGTTATTGGCGTCGCCCAGCCAGGTGATGGTCTTGCCGGCGATCGGACCGCGATGCTCCTCGAAGGTCATCACATCGGCCATGATCTGGCAGGGATGCGAATGGCGGGTCAGGCCGTTGATCACCGGCACGGTCGCCGCCTCGGCCAGATCGACCACCGTCTCATGCTCCAGCGTGCGGATCATGATGGCGTCGACATAGCGTGACAGCACCTTGGCTGTATCGGCGATGGTCTCGCCGCGGCCGCGCTGCATCTCCTCGCCGGTCAGCATGATTGTCTCGCCGCCGAGTTCACGCATGCCGACGTCGAAGGACACCCGGGTCCGCGTCGAGGGGCGGTCGAAGATCATCGCCAGGACGCGCCCGGCCAACGGCCCGGCGGCGCGCACGCCGGCACGGTCGGCCTTCAGCCGCCGGCTTTCGTCGAGGATCGACCGCAAGATGGCGGGTTCGATCGCCGCGAGGTCGAGAAAATGCCTGGTCATCGCCTCAGCTGCCCGCAGCCTTGGCAGCCTCGATCGCGGTCAATGCCGCGTCGAAGCGCTTGACGCCTTCGTCGATCTCGGCCTCGGTGACATTGAGCGGCGGCAACAGGCGCACGACATTCTCGCCGGCCGCGACGCACATCAGGTCCTGGTCGCGCGTCGCCGCGATCACGTCGCCGGCCGGCACGATGCAACGCACGCCGATCAGCATGCCCTCGCCCCGTATCTCGCCGACGCTGTCGGGGTGGCTGTCGACGACCGAGGCGAGCCGCTGCTTGAGATAGAGGCTCTTGCGCTGCACCTCCTCAAGGAAGCCGTCCGCCATGATGATGTCGAACACGGTGTTGCCAACTGCCATCGCCAGCGGGTTGCCGCCGAAGGTCGAGCCATGGGTGCCGGGCGTCATGCCCTTGGCCGCCTCGTCCGTGGCGAGACAGGCGCCAAAGGGGAAACCGCCGCCGATGCCCTTGGCCGAGCTCATGATATCGGGCGCGACGCCGGACCACTGATAGCCGAACAGCCGTCCCGTGCGGCCGATGCCGGTCTGCACTTCGTCGAAGATCAGGAGCAGGCCATGCTCGTCGCACAGCGCCCGCACGTCACGCAGGAACTGGCCCTCGACGAGGCGAACGCCGCCCTCGCCCTGGATCGGCTCGACCATGATCGCGGCGGTCTCGGGACCGATCGCCGCTTCCAGCGCCTTCTTGTCGCCGAGCGGGACCTGGTCGAAACCGCCGGCGGCGGGACCGAAGCCCTCAAGGTATTTGGGATTGCCGGTGGCGGCGAGGGTCGCCAGCGTGCGGCCATGGAAGGCGCCGCTGAAGGTGATGATGCGGACGCGTTCCGGATGGCCGCTGACGAACTGGTAGCGACGGGCGGTCTTGATCGCGCATTCCACCGCCTCGGCGCCGGAATTGCAGAAAAACACCTTGTCGGCAAAAGTCGCGCCGACGAGCTTCGCGGCAAGCGCCTCCTGCTCCGGGATCTGGAACAGGTTGGAGACATGCCAGAGCTTCTCCGCCTGCGCCTTCAGCGCCTCGACAAGCTGTGGATGAGCATGGCCGAGCGCATTCACCGCGACACCGCCCGAGAAATCGAGCATGCGGCGGCCGTCGGTGGTTATCGCCCATACGCCTTCGCCGCGCTCGAAAGCCAGCGGTGCCCGCGCGAATGTCTCGAAAAGAGGTGAGCGGTTCATGGTCGCCCCCGTGCCAACTCATTGTCCAGAAATCAAAAAAGCGCCGCCCGCGGGCAGCACTCTCGCGAGCAGACCTTATAGCACCGCGCCAAGGTTTTGTGTCAATCACGGCGGCCCGGCCTCCCGGTGGAGATCGCGGGGACGAGTTGGGGAAAACAAACTTAAAACGGTCCGGGAGTCCTGCCGACTCTTGTCAGCGAGTCAGTGCATATTGTAGCCTCACTCCAGTCGAGTACGACATCTGTTTAGCGGCGGATCTCTGTTCCCATTTTAAAGCGTTTGGCGTTGACCCGAGTATCGGGCGGCGCACGTAGAGGGATTCCGAATCCAGTCGCACCAAACGAGGGGTGAACCCGCATGAGCTGGACCGACGAACGCGTCGAGTTGCTGAAGAAACTCTGGGCCGAAGGCTTGAGCGCAAGCCAGATTGCCGCGCAACTCGGCGGCGTCACCCGCAACGCCGTCATCGGCAAGGTACACCGGCTGAACCTGTCCGGTCGCGCCAAGCCTGCGTCGAGCACGCCGCGTCCGCGCAAGGTGCGCAGTGCCACGCCGCACCGGCCGGCGTCACGCTCCACCTTCGTCTCGGGCAACACCGCGCTGAAGGTCCATGCCCAGCCGACGCCGCGCCGCGCCCCGGCGCAGGTGCCGATCGAGGACCTGGTGGTGCCGATCAGCCTCAAGGTGTCGCTGCTCGCCCTCAACGACCAGATGTGCAAATGGCCGGTCGGCGACCCTGGCGCGGAGGACTTCCACTTCTGCGGCCACCGCAGCTTCAACAGCCTGCCCTATTGCGAGTATCACTCGCGGCTCGCCTACCAGCCGGCCAATGACCGGCGGCGCGACCGTCGCGAAAAGGAACTCTGAGGGAAGACAGGGCAGCCCGGCGGTGAAGCGCCGGGCTCAGCCGACCTCGGCGAAGCTCTCGTCGAAGGAATAGCCCGAGCCGCGCACCGTGCGGATCGGATCGCGGCCGTGGCCGAGCGCCTTGCGCAGCCGGCCGACATGGACGTCGACGGTGCGTTCGTCGACATAGACGTCGCGACCCCATACCCCATCGAGCATCTGGGCCCGGGTGTAGACCCGGCCCGGACTCTGCATCAGGAATTCCAGAAGTCGGAACTCGGTCGGCCCGAGTTGCAGCTCACGTCCCCGCCGGCGGACCCGGTGGGTTTCACGGTCGAGTTCCAGTTCCCCGGCGCGCAGCACCGAGGCGATGAGCTCGGGGCGCGAGCGGCGCAGGATCGCCCTGACCCGCGCCATCAGTTCCGGGACCGAGAAGGGTTTGACAACGTAGTCGTCGGCGCCGGTTCCGAGCCCGCGGACGCGCTCCGACTCCTCGCCGCGCGCCGTCAGCATGATGATCGGCAGGGTCCGGGTCGCCTCCTGGGAGCGAAGCCGGCGGCAAAGCTCGATGCCCGAGACGCCGGGCAGCATCCAGTCGAGCAGGAGCAGGTCGGGCACCATCTCGCGCAGCCGGGTTTCCGCCTCGTCGCCGCGCTCGACGGTATCGACCTGATAGCCCTCGGACTCGAGGTTGTACCGGAGCATCAGCGACAGCGGCTCCTCGTCCTCGACGATCATTACCCGCGGCGTCATGGCCGGCACCTCCGGGGCACCGCCGGCACGGTCAAACCCCGTTCATCGGCCGTACCGATCCCGGCCATCAGTCGTCGGCGTCCGAATATTCGACCGTCGTGACGCTGCTCTCGTCCTTCTTCGGCCGCTCGTCGGTCAGCGGGATGCCGGTGACCAAGTAGTGGATCGTCTCGGCGATGTTGGTGGCGTGGTCGCCGATGCGCTCGATGTTCTTGGCGCAGAAGAGCAGGTGCGTGCAGAAGGTGATGTTGCGCGGATCCTCCATCATGTAGGTGAGGAGCTCGCGGAACAGCGAGGTGTACATCGCATCGATTTCATCGTCGCGCTTCCACACCGCGAGCGCCGAGTCGAGGTCGCGGGAGGTGTAGGCGTCGAGGATGTGCTTGAGCTGCGCCAGGCTCATCTCGGAGATGTGCTCGACGCCGCCGACCAGCCGCTGGGCGGCGAAATTGCCTTCGATGGCGAAGACGCGCTTGGCGGTGTTCTTGGCGAGATCGCCGACCCGCTCGAGGTCGTTGGCGATGTGGATCGCGGCGACGATTTCACGAAGATCCTGCGCCATCGGCTGGCGCCGCGCGATCATGTGCGTGGCGTCGTCCTCGATCTCGCGCTGCAGCTGGTCCATCCGCTTGTCGCTGGAAATCACGCGCTGGGCGAGAGCCTCGTCGCGGCGGGACAGGGCCGCGACGGACTCGCCGACCTGCTGTTCGGCAATGCCGCCCATTTCCGCGATCTTCTGGGCGAGACCGTTCAGTTCGTCATCGAAGGACGTGACGATGTGCTCGTTGGTGGCCATGTCGATCCGTTCCTCAGCCGAAGCGGCCGGTGATGTAATCCTGGGTCCGCTTGTCGCTCGGATTGGTGAAGATCTGCTCGGTCGCGCCGAGCTCGACAAGAATCCCCAGATGGAAGAACGCGGTCCGCTGCGAAACGCGGGCCGCCTGCTGCATGGAATGCGTGACGATGATGATGGTGAAGTTGGCCCGCAATTCGTCGATCAGTTCCTCGATCCGCGCCGTGGCGATCGGGTCGAGCGCCGAGCACGGCTCGTCCATCAGGATCACTTCCGGCGACACGGCAATCGCCCGGGCGATGCAAAGCCGCTGCTGCTGGCCGCCGGACAGGCCGGTGCCCGGCTCGTTCAGGCGGTCCTTGACCTCTTCCCAGAGACCGGCCCGCTTCAGGCTGCTTTCGACGATCTCGTCGAGTTCGGTCTTGCCACGGGCAAGGCCGTGAATGCGCGGCCCATAGGAGACATTTTCATAGATCGACTTCGGGAAGGGATTGGGCTTCTGGAACACCATGCCGACCCGGGCCCGCAGTTCGACCACGTCGAGAGACGGCGCGTAGATGTCGTCGCCGTCGAGGGAGATGCCACCCTTGACGACGCAGCCTTCGATCGTGTCGTTCATCCGGTTGATGCACCGCAGGAACGTTGACTTGCCACAGCCCGACGGGCCGATGAAGGCGGTGACCGACTTCTCGACGATGTCGATGGAGACGTCGAACAGCGCCTGCTTCTCGCCGTAGAAGACGTTGACGTCCTTGGCGACGACCTTCGGCTTGGCGGCCTGGTCGAAGTCGAGCGACTTCGAGAGGTTTGCTGTCATCTCTGCGCTCATTGATGCGTCATTCACTGGCATCTCCCAAATTTCGCGATCACCACGAGCGTTCCAGACGCTGCCGCAGGAAGATCGCGATGCTGTTCATAATGATCAGGAAGCCGAGCAACACAAGGATGCCGGCGGATGTCAGGGCAACGAACCCGCGCTCGGGGCTGTCGGCCCAGATGAAGACCTGGGTCGGCAGGGCCGTCGCGGCGTCGAGGATGCCGCCGGGCGGGCTGGTGATGAAGGCGTTCATGCCGATCAGCAGCAGCGGCGCGGTTTCGCCAAGCGCCTGGGCCAGGCCGATGATCGTGCCGGTCAGGATGCCGGGGAGCGCCAGCGGCAGGACGTGATGCATGACCATCTGGTGCTTCGACGCGCCGATGCCGAGGCCGGCCTCGCGGATCGATGGCGGAATGGCCTTCAGCGACGCCCGGGTGACGATGATGATCGTCGGCAGCGTCATCAGCGCCAGGACGAGGCCGCCGACCAGCGGCGCCGATCGCGGCAGGCCGATGAAGTTCAGGAAGACCGCGAGGCCGAGCAGTCCGAAGACGATCGAGGGCACCGCGGCAAGGTTGTTGATGTTGACCTCGATCAGGTCGGTCCAGCGATTGCGCGGCGCGAATTCCTCAAGGTAGATCGCCGCGGCGATGCCGATCGGGAAAGCGACGAGGAAGCAGACCAGCAGGGCGTAGAACGACCCGACGATGGCCCCGGCAAGACCGGCAAGTTCCGGAAAGCGGCTGTCCGAGTTGAAGAACAGGCCCCAGTTGAAGGGAGTCGAGACGCGCCCCTCGGCTTCGAGCTGGTCGAACCACTGGATCTGCTGGTCGGTCACCCGGCGCTCGTCCTCGGGCGTATTGCGGTCGACAAGGCCCTTGTTGAGTTGGTCGAAGGGATCGGAGGCAGGGACCGAGAGCGACAGTTTCCCGCCGATCACCGAGGGATCGGCAACCACCGCGTCGCGAACCATGAACTGGGTATTGTTGGTCAGCAACTGGCCGAGGGCGCGTTCGTCCGGTCCGGTGACGTTCGGGAACAGTTCCTCGATACCGGCCTTGACCACGGCACGGTAGTTGCCGCGCGCCGGATCCTCCGGGTTGACGTATTCGGTCGAGATCGGGAAATCGACCGTGATCCGCGTCGTCACGAAAGCGGAGTAGCCGGTCGCGATCAGCGAGATGATCAGGATGCCTAGCAGCCCGATCGCCAGCGAGATCGCTGCGATGCCATAGGCCTGCAGCCGACGATTGGCGGCGTAGCGGCTCTTGCGGCGCGCGCGTGCTGCCGGCGTCGACCAGTCGATCGGCGGGCGGGTGGCTATGTCGACCATCTGACGAAACGTCCCCTAGTCATACTGTTCGCGATACTTCCGGACGATCCGGAGGGCGATCACGTTCAGGCAGAGTGTCACGAGGAACAGCACCAGGCCGAGGGCGAAGGCCGCCAGCGTCTTGGGGCTGTCGAATTCGGTGTCACCGATCAGCAGCGTGACGATCTGCACCGTGACCGTCGTCACCGAGTCGAGCGGGTTGAGCGTCAGGCTGGCGATCAGGCCGGCGGCCATGACGACGATCATCGTCTCGCCGATCGCCCGGCTGACGCCAAGCAGGACGCCGCCGACAATGCCCGGCAGCGCGGCCGGCAGCAGGACCTTGATCATCGTCTCGCTCGGCGTGGCGCCGAGCGCCAGCGACCCGTCGCGCATCGAGCGCGGAACGGCGTTGAGCGCGTCGTCGGAGAGCGACGAGATGAAGGGAATGATCATGATGCCCATGACGCCACCGGCGGCGATGGCGCTGTTCGGCGAGACGGCAATGCCAATCAATCCACCGAATTCGCGGATGGCCGGCGCAACGGTGAGCACGGCGAAGAAGCCGTAGACGACCGTCGGCACGCCGGCGAGGATTTCCATGATCGGCTTGATGATCTTGCGAGCGCGGTCGCTCGAATATTCGACGAGATAGATCGCGGTGAAGATGCCGATCGGCGTGGCGACCAGCATGGCGAGGAAAGCGATGAGGATCGTGCCGGTGAAGACCGGGATCGCGCCGAAAGCGCCGAGGCCGGCGACCTGGTCGTCGCGAAGGGCGATCTGCGGCTCCCAGCGGAGGCCGAACAGGAACTCCGTCACCGGCACCATCGTGAAGAATCGCCAGGCCTCGAAGACCAGCGAGGAAACGATACCGATGGTCGTCGCGATGGCGACCACCGAGCAGAAGATCATCAGCCCCGAAAGCACATGCTCGAAGGCGTTGCGGGCGCGGAAGCGCGGCGCCAGCCGTGACCGGGCAAACGACAGGGCGACCACCATGACGGCCAGGGCGACAACGATCATCGCCCAGCGGGCGATCTGGCCCCAGAGTTCGTAGCGCTCGGCAGCGGCGACGATGTCCGGCGTCGGTTCCTTGAAGACCTGCCCGGCGGCGACGTTCTTGATTTCCGAGACGAGGAGATTGATCTGCGAGGCGGTCGCGCCATCGGTCATCGAGGTCGGCAGCGAGGCAATCAGGAACTGATCGATGATCGGCCCCTGGAGGAACAGCCAGAACAGGCCCAGGATGAAGGCCGGGATGCCAACCCAGGCGGCGACGAAGGCGCCGTGATAGCCGGGCAGCGAATGAACCTTCGATCCGTCGCCGCCGGCCCAGATCCGGGCTCCGCGGCCGCGGCCCAACAGGTAGGCGGCGGTTGTCATGAGGGCAATCAGCAGGAATGCGTAACCGGCCACTGTGCAATTCCCCTCGATCGGGACAAACCGTCGACATCAACGAAATCTGAGAGAGAATCCGCCGCGCCCTCGTCGGGCGCGGCGGTGATTGTCAAACCAGGCTTAGCTGCCGAAGCCGAGGTTGTTCTTGCCGTTGACAGCGGCGTCGCGAACGGCTTCGCGCTTCTCCGGCGAGAGCGGGATGAGGCCGCGCTCGCTCAGGTAACCGCCGTCACCCATGGCTTCCTCGGAAACGTACTCGACAATGAACTCGTCAAGGCCCGGGATAACGCCGCGATGCGCGTTCTTGATGTAGAAGAACAGCGGGCGCGAAACCGGATAGGAAGCGTCGGCGATGGTCTCGGTCGTCGGCGCGATGCCGTCGACGGCAGCACCCTTCATCGTGTCGAGGTTCTCGTAGAGGAACGAGTAGCCGAAGATGCCGTAAGCGTTGTGGTCGGCATTCAGGCGCTGGACGATGAGGTTGTCGTTCTCGCCGGCCTCGACGAACGGACCGTCGGTGCGCATGCGGGCGCAGACGTCTTTCATGCGGTCTTCGTCAAGAGCCTCGATCGCCGGGAACTCTTCGCAGCCCTCTTCCATCACCAGTTCGACCCACGCGTCGCGGGTGCCGGAGGTCGGCGGGGGACCGAAGACAGTGATCTCGAAATCGGGAAGCGAGGAGTCGATCTCCGACCACTTCTTGTAGGGGTTGGCAACGACTTCGCCATCAACCTCTACCTCGGCGGCGAGCGCCTGGAAGAGCTGGGCCTTGGTGAAGCCGACATCCGGGCCGTCTTTGGCATGGGCGAAGGACAGGCCGTCAAAGCCGATCTGCACTTCGGTGATCGAGTCGACACCGCCTTCGATGCAGGCCTTGAACTCGGACTCTTTCATCGCGCGGGAAGCGCCGGTGATGTCGGCCTTGTCCTCGCCAACACCCTCGCAGAAGATCTTCATGCCGCCGCCGGTGCCGGTCGACTCGACAACCGGAGCCGGGTTGCCGGTCATGTTGGCAAACTGCTCGGCAATCGCCTGCGTGTACGGGAACACCGTCGAGGAGCCGACGATGCGGATCTGGTCGCGCGCGGAAGCCGCGCCGGACATGGCCGTCGTCGCGAGCGCAACGGCCGCGAGACCGGTAAGAAGCTTGGTTTTCACCTGGTGTCTCCCTGATGGGACAAGTTTCGGGTTCGGGAGCCGGCGTGGCGCCCGGGGTGCGAGACGGGAACCTAGAGACGCTTGGTATTGTTTCTGTGACAGAAGTATTACAGTTTTATGACGATGTAACTGTCTGACTTATATCGCTTATTTCTCTCGGCTCCGGAACGGCTTGAGCAGCCCCCTGTGGAAAAATGACACGGAAGACCGCCCCTTCCCCAGGGCGGCTTTCAACGCTCATCCGGGCCTGGTGGCGCGCGAGGATGTGCTTGACGATGGCCAACCCGAGGCCGGTTCCCCGGTGTTTCCGGCTGGCATCGACGTCGATCCGGTAGAAGCGCTCCGTCAACCGGGGAATGTGCTCGGCCGGGATTCCCGGTCCGAAGTCGCGGACGGTGACGGTCGATCCCTCCTCGCCCCGCGCCGGGTTGACCGCAACCTCGACGCGGCCGCCGGACTGGCCGTATTTGCACGCATTTTCGAGCAGATTCTCGAAAACCTGGATCAGTTCGTCACGATCGCCCGCGACCAGAACCGGCGTTTCGGGCAGGTCGGCCTCGATCGTCACCTTCATCTCGCTCGACAACGGCTCGAGGGCATCGCCAAGGTGGCGGATCACCGAGCAGAGATCGACCTCGCCGGACGGCCGGACGTGCTGCTTCATCTCGATCCGGGACAGCGACAAGAGGTCGTCGACCAGACGGCTCATCCGGTTGGCCTGTTCCTGCATGACGCCGAGGAAGCGCTCACGGGCCTCGGTATCGTTGCGCGCCGGCCCCTGCAAGGTCTCGATGAAGCCGGCCAGCGAGGCCAGCGGCGTGCGCAACTCGTGGCTGGCATTGGCGACGAAATCCACCCGGATCCGCTCGCTGCGGTGGCGCTCGGTCAGATCGTCGAGGATCAGCGCGATGAAATTTCCCTGGCGGTGCCCGGCGTCGAAGGGCGCGAACCAGGCGGCGAACCAGCGCTCGGTCGGCACCCGTTCGGCGAATTCCACCCCTTCCGCCGGGCCGCCCTTGGCGACCCTGTCGAAGGCGGCGAGAAGGTCCGGAACCCGCAAGCGGAAGGCCAGCGGATCGCCCGGCCGGATCGAGAAGGCAGCGATCGCCCGGCTGTTGGCGAAGCGGACGACGCCCCGCCGGTCGAGCACCATGCAGGGATCGGGCAGCGCCTCGGAAAACAGCTTGATCCCGGTCTCGGGCCAGATCTGCTCCGTCGGGCGAGACACCGAGGCCGGGCGCGCCACGGAACCGCTCCGGCCGATCAGGGCAACAAAAAAGACCAGCCCGCCCAGCAGCACCAGTGCAGGCGTCCAGCCGACCATCCCGGTGAAGGCAAGGATCGCCAGCAGCGCAGCGAAGGCGACAATGATCCATCGCGCCTCGAAAAGCCGACGGAAAGCCGGCACTTCCGGGGGGGCGATACGGCTACCCTTGTCCTCCGTGTCGTCGCTGGCCATCGACGCCGGCTCCGCTTCCACTGGCTTCGCCTTGCGAATGCCCGAATCACCCCGATGGTGACCCGGTCGCGTCGCAGGATATATAAGGTCGTCGCGAACGACGCCAACATGAGTCGATGGACGCCGGAGCGGAAACAAGGTCAGGGGAACCGATGGGCGACAAGAAGAAGGACGGCAAGGCGCGCAGGAAGCCGCGGGCCCGGGAGCCGCTGCCGCCGTCGATCGCCCCGACGGAGGATGCCCCACGGATCAAGACCCCGTCCGGCAGCTTCGACCTCGACGACCCGATCCTGCCCGAATGGGTCGATCGCGAGGCGCTGTCCTCCGACGGCTATCCCTACGACAAGCAGATCAAGGACAAGCTCTACGAGGAGGAACTCGAACAGCTCCAGATCGAACTGGTCAAGCTTCAGCGCCATGTCGGCGAGGCCGGACTGCGGATCGTCCTGGTCTTCGAGGGCCGCGACGCCGCCGGCAAGGGCGGATCGATCTTCGCGCTGCGGCAGTATCTCAATCCGCGCTCGGCGCGCGTCGTCGCGTTGCCGAAGCCGAGCGAGGTCGAACAAGGCCAGTGGTATTTCCAGCGCTACGTCGCCCACCTGCCGACGCGTGGCGAAATGGTGATGTTCGACCGCTCCTGGTACAACCGCGCCGGTGTCGAGCCGGTGATGGGCTTCTGTACCCCCGAGCAGCACCGGGCCTTCCTCGAGGCGGTGCCGGCGTTCGAGCACCTTTTGATCGAGCAGGACATCATCTTGCTGAAATTCTGGCTGAATATCGGCCAGGCGACGCAGTTGAAGCGCTTTTTCGAGCGCCGCCACGACCCGTTGAAGATCTGGAAACTATCGCCGATTGACTATAAGGCCATGCACAAGTGGGACGATTACACCCGCGCCCGGGACGAAATGTTCACGGCCACCCATCGGCCGGCGACACCCTGGTCGGTCGTGCGGGCCAACGACAAGCGTCGGGCGCGGCTCAACATCATCCGGCATGTGCTCTCGATCATTGACTATCCGGGCAAGGACGCCGATGTCGTACGAAAGCCGGATCCGCTGATCCTCAACGATCCGTCGATCCTGGCCAAGGCCTAGGTCGCGCCGGCCTGCCTGCATATGAAGGACAGTTCTTACAGGTATGAGTGACTTCTATTCGGTCCTGACCCAGTCGATCATCGATCGCGGCCTCCGCTCGGCGCGCGATCGCGAGGCGACCTATTCCCAGGCCCGGACCGCGATGATCCGCCGGCTGTGGTCTTACGACCCGCCGCTGGCGGAAGACGAGATCGATGCCCGCATCGGCCAGTTCGACCTCGCCGTCGACCAGATCGAAAGCAACGTCGTCGAGGTCTTCGAGGGCATGCCCGAGACCGTCGACGAGGCGGAGCCCGAGCCAGCGCCGTCCCCGCCAATCATCGACGGCTACGACCAGGAAGCGGACTATGCGCCGGCCTTTGGCGGCAGCGGCGCCCACCCGCCTTCCGACGATGACGATGCCGGGAAAGCCGATCCGGGCGAAGTCGCCCCGCCCACAGCCAACGAAGAGCCGGCCCGTCCGGCCGCTCGCCCGGCGCCGGGCCGGACGTCGCTGACCGAACTCCTCAGCACCCTCGATATCCGCAGCCTCGCCGTCGAGGCCGCCCTGAATTCCGATCCGGATGAGCCGCCGGAGACCGGGGACGATGGTCCGGAAGTGGCGCCTCGCGCCGAACTGCGGACGAAACCCGACGACGACGAGCCGGAGACCGATGGCTACGACGACGAGACAGTCGACGACGATCGGCCGGACGACGACGCTGCCTACGCGGACGCCCCCAATGAAGACGACGCCGAAGAGGCGATCGAGGCGGCGCCTTCACGGTCCTACCTGCCAGTGCCAGTGAGCCAGGCACGGGAGATGGCTGGCTACCACCACTACGAGGAAGAAGCGGTTCTGGTCGCGCCGCCGCCGCGCGCCGAGGTTCGCCCTGAGTCACGCGAGCGTGCGCCGGCACCGCGGCGCCAGCCCGCGTCGGATACCCGGCGCGCGCCGCCCAAGAAGCCGGCGCGACGTCCCGCGACCGGCAAGACCGCCCCGCCGAAGCAGGCCGGATCGCGGGGATCGTCCGTGGAGCCCCGGGTCGGCATCCTGGTTGCCGCCGTCGGCGTTCTGGCCGTCGCGTTGATCGCGCTCACCGCCTATATTCTCATGCCGGCGACAGAGGGGCCTGACGTTGCCGGCCAGCCGCCTGCCGTCGTGACGCCCGCCCCGGCAACGCCCGCCGCTCCGGCCCAGACCGCCGGTCTGCCACCGCCCGCCGAGGGCACCATCCACCGCTTCATGCTTTTCGATGGCAGCGACCCGACGATTTTCGAGACGGATCCGAGCAACCCGGTGCGCTTCGACGGCAGTTCGGCTCGCATCGCCAGTTCGGCCGGGTCGGCCGGCGCCAAGGCGATCATCGGGCCCGGGCTCGCCGCCCGGCTTGGCGGTCACACCGTCCGCGTCATCGTCATGGCGCGGTCGGCCCGTGAGAACGGCACCGCGAACCTGCGTTTCGCCTTCCAGAGCGGCCTGGCCGTCAGCTACTGGAAGACGGCCAACCTGACCAGGGAATTCGCTCCGATCGACCTGACCTGGCGGGTGCCGACGATGCGGACGGACCCGACCGGCAATGCCATCATCATCGAGCCTGGAATTCCGGGCGATGCCACGGGCGCCGAGATCGGCGCAATCGTCATCGACGTTCTCGACTGAGCACCGGGGCGGTCGAAACCGTCCCTAGCGGCGCGCAAGCCATTCGACCATGCGGTCGGTCGCTTCCTGGATCTGGGCGGCGCCGCGGGCGAAGCAAAGCCGCATGAACCCGGAGTCATCGCCGAAAGCGGTCCCGGGCGCGACACCGACATTCGCCTCGTCGACCATGCGCAGCGCCGCGGCGCGCGAGTCGGCTTCGCCATCGATGGCAAAGTAGAGATAGAAGGCGCCGGCCGGTTCGGTGAGCCGGACGCGACCGGTCGCGGCGAGCCCCGAACAGGCGATCCGTCGCCCTTCGCGGGCCCGCGCGACCTGCGTCGCGATGAAATCGTCGCCGTCGTTCAGCGCCGCCGTGGCGCCGCGCTGCATGAAGGCGGCAACGCCGGATGTCGAATACTGGATCAGGTTCTCGATCGTCTGGCCGAGTTCGACCGGCGCCGAAATCCAGCCGATCCGCCACCCGGTCATCGCATAGTTCTTCGAGAAGGTATTGACGAAAAGGATCCGCTCGTCGCGATCGGCGAAATCGTAGAAGGACGCCGCCCGCGCGCCTTCATAGAAGAAGCGCCCATAGACCTCGTCGGCGATGATCCACAATCCGCGCTGTGCGGCGAAGGCGCGAATGGCCTCGAGTTCGGCCCGGGTCGCGGTCCAGCCGGTCGGGTTGGATGGCGAATTGACGAAGATCGCCGTGGTCCGCTCGGTCGCGGCGTCGAACAGCCTGTCGAGATCGAGCGACCAGCCGGCATTGCCGAAGGTCATCGGCACGGCGACCGGCACGGCCCCCGCGACCCCGACCGCCGCGGTGATGTTCGGCCAAGCGGGCGATGGCACCAGCACCTCGTCGCCGGTGCCGGCGACCATCCGCACCGCGATCTGGATCGCCTGCATGCCGCCGCCGGTGACGTAGAACCGCTCATCGGAAAAAGCGCCGCCGAACGTCCGCTGGTGATACGCGGACAGTGCCGCCCGCAGTTCCGGGACACCGCGTTGATAGGTGTAGAAGGTCTCGCCGTCGGCGAGCGATCGGGCCGCCGCGTCGGCGATGAAGGCCGGGGTCGGCAGGTCGCCCTCGCCAACCCAGAGCGGGATCAGGCCGGGCCGGTTTCGGCCATAGTCGAAGACCTCGACGATGCCGCTTTCAGGCGCTCCCCGCGCCTCCGGGCGCAGGATCGAGGTCAGGTCGGTTGGTCGCATGGGACGCTACGCAGGTGAGTCACGACCGCCCGATGCAGTGGCGGCGTTTCAGGTCTGCCGCGCCAAGCGAGTCGACGCGGCAGAACCCGGATAGTGCGGCTGCCTAGCCCTTCTTGGCAAGCAGGTCGCGGATTTCCGCGAGCAGCACTTCTTCCTTGGTCGGCTCGGCCGGTGCCGGCGGAGCCGCTTCCTGCTTCTTCTTCATCCGGTTCATCGCCTTGATAATCAGGAACAGCACCCAGGCCACGATGAGGAAGTTGATCAGGAGCGTGATGAAGTTGCCGTAGGCCAGCGTCGCGCCGGCAGCGCGTGCCTGTTCAAGCGTCGGCTGCGGTTCGCCGGACAACTGGATATACATCTCGCTGAAATCGACGCCGCCGGTGATGAAACCGACGATTGGCATGATCAGGTCATTCACCACCGATTGCACCAGGCCACTGAAGGCTGCGCCAATGATAAACGCCACCGCCAGATCGACGAGATTGCCTTTCAGCGCGAATTCCTTGAATTCCTTGAGCATTGATCGCCCCCTCTTCTCGCGTGCGCGGGAATAGACGTCGACTATCCTTACAACCGCCGCACACCGTTGTGGGTACCTTCAATCCAAATGTTTGGCAATGAAGAACAGGCTCTTGCCAAGTGCGAAACCCCGTGCCCCGTGCGATGCTGTGGACAACGAATCGCATGGAAAGAAGGGTGATCGCCGATGGCGGACGCCGGCTACAACCCCAGATGGCGCGAGACCGGTATCCTTGCCGGCGCGACGATGATCGCGGCGATTGTCGTGACACTGCTGTTCCTCGCCCTGGCCGATCCGGCCAACGGGAACGGCTTCCCGGCCGGCTTCGTGCTTGCCGCGACCGGCCTGCCCTTCGTCCTCGCCGGCATCGTCTTCTGGGCGGTGCATCGGCAGGAGGCGATCGACCGTCGCCACGGCCTGTTCGAGGATTGAGTCCATGGCCCTGAGCGCCCATCGCGGTCGCGGGCCTGGCAAGGTCTTCGGCCTTCTCGCCGCCGCCTTCGCCCTGTCCGTCGTGGTCATCGCCCTGCTCGGCGAATTCGGCCTGCCGGATCGGGTGACGGCGGTGCTTGTGATCATGATCACGGTGGTCGTCTACGCGGTGATGGGCGTCGTGGCGCGGACGCTGTCGCTGTCGGATTTCTATGTTGCGGGCCGCACCGTCTCCGCCGGCTTCAACGGCATGGCGACCGCAGCCGCCATGCTGGCCAGCGCCGGCTTCCTCGGCATCGCCGGGGCGTTCTATGCTGGCGAGACCGCCGGCCTGGCGCTCTCGGTCGGCTGGGCGGGGGGCCTCACCCTCCTCGCCATCGCGGTCGCTCCCTATTACCGCAAGTCCGGGGCGGTGACGCTGCCCGACTTCCTCGCCGTCCGTTTCGGCAATCCGCTGGTGCGGATCCTTGGCATCGTCGTCCTCCTCGCCTGCTCGCTGCCGCTCTTGGCGGCGGCCATCGTCGTCGCGGGCCGGGTGGCGGGTGCATCGCTGCACATCGATCCGACGACCGCGGTCGCGGCAGTGTGCATGGTCCTGCTCCTGTCCTCGCTGTTCGGCGGCATGCGCGGCGTGACACTGGCCGCCGGCGCCCAGGCGATCGTGATACTGATCGGTGTCGTCACCCCGGCGCTGGTCTACTCGCTCCAGCTCTACGGCCTGCCGATCCCCCAGCTGACCTATGGCGACGCAATGGCGCAGAATGCCCTGGCCGATGCCGCGTCGCTCACGGTCTTCTCGACCGGCGGGTTCCCGGACGGCGGCCTCGACGGCTTCAACCTCTTCGCCCTGGCGCTGAGCATCGTCGCCGGCGTGGTCTGCCTGCCGCATGTGCTCGCCCGGAGCGGCACGACGCGCGGTATCGCCGACGCCCGCCTCTCGGCCGGATGGGCGCTGCTGGTGGTCGCAGTCGTCGCCTCCACAGCGCCGGCGTTCGCCGCCTTCGCCAAGTCCGCGATCCTCGCCGAAGTCGTCGGCACCGAGCTCGCCGACCTGCCGGCATGGTTCTTCGACTATGGCGCCGACGGGCTGGTGCGGGTCTGTGGCGACGCCATCACGACGGTCGCGGCAATCAGCACCGCCTGCGGCGCGTCGGCGGTGGTCAACGGCCTGGCGCCGGGTGACGTCGCCATCGCCGCCGAGGTGGTGATGCTCGGCTTCGCCGATATCACCGGCCTGCCCTATGTGCTCACCGCGCTGATTGCGGCGGCTGTTCTTGCAGCGGCGCTCGGCACCGCCGGCGCGGTGGCGATGGCGCTCGGCGCATCGGCCGGCCACGACTTCTATACCATGCTGGTCAACCGCCGCGCTCCGGCCGGCCGTCGGCTATTCATCGCCCGCCTCTTCCTGATCCTCTTCGTCGCCGCCGGCGGCTGGCTCGCCGCCAGCGCTCCGGAGGATGCCCTCGCCATCGCCTTCGCCGCGCCGTCGCTGGCCGCCGCCGGCTTCTTTCCCGCCGTCATCCTCGGCATCTGGTGGCGGCGCACGACGTTCCGCGGCGCGGCTCTCGGCATGATCGCCGGCTTCGGCGTCACTGCCGCCTATGTCCTGATGCTGCGCGCCGGATCGATCGAGCCGCTGCCGATCGTCGGCCTGACGGATGGTCTTTCGGCCGCCGCCGCCGCGATCTTCGGTGTACCGATCGGACTTGCCGTTACCGTCGTTGTCAGCCTGCTGGGCGCCGCGCCCTCCGATGCCCGGATCGCGGTGGTCGACGCCATTCGCCGCCCGAGCCCGGACCCGGTCCTCGAAGACCATGCCGTCTAGCCCGGCCCGCCCTTCCGTCCCATACCCGGAGTTCGCGACCCGATGACCGCGCCGCTATCGCTTTTCCCGCCGATCCAGCCCAATCGCGTCGAGCGCCTCAAGGTCTCGGAGCTGCACGAACTGCATGTCGCCGAATACGGCAACCCGGACGGCAAGCCCGTGGTACTTCTGCATGGCGGCCCCGGCGCCGGCACCAACCCGACCATGCCGCGCTTCCACGATCCCGCCGTCTACCGCATCGTCATGTTCGACCAGCGCGGCTCCGGCCGCTCGACGCCGCATGCGGAACTGCGGGAGAACACCACCTGGGACCTCGTCGCCGACATCGAACGCATCCGCGAGCATCTCGGCATCGAGCGCTGGCAGGTCTTCGGTGGCTCGTGGGGCGCCTGCCTGGCGCTCGCCTATTCCGAGACCCATCCGGAGCGGGTGACCGAGATCATCCTGCGCGGCGTCTTTACGCTCCGCCGCAAGGAGATCCAGTGGTTCTACCAGGAAGGCGCCTCGAACATCCTGCCCGATGCATGGGAGGATTTCCTCGCGCCGATCCCGGTCGAGGAGCGCGGCGACATGGTCTCCGCCTATCACAAGCGGCTGACCGGCGACGACGAGGAGACGCTGCTCGCCTGCGCCCGGGCGTGGAGCATGTGGGAGGGCGCGGCGCTGTCGCTGCTGCCCAATCCGGCCCGTGTCGCGGCCTTCGGCAACCCGACCTACGCCACCGCCTTCGCCCGCATCGAGTGCCACTATTTCATCAATGGCGGCTTCATGGAGAGCGATGGCCAGCTGATCGCCAATGCCGGCATCCTGCGCGACATTCCCGGCGCCATCGTCCACGGCCGCTACGACGTCTGCACGCCGGCCTCGATTGCCTGGGACCTGCACCGGGCCTGGCCGCAGGCCGACCTCAATATCGTCCCGGACAGCGGCCACGCCATGTCGGAGCCGGGCATCGTCTCCGGGCTGGTCGCGGCGACCGAGCGTTTCAAGAAGCGGCACTGAGCCGTCAGCTGTTCGGCTGGCGCTCGGCCCTGATGTCGCGCACCAGCTGGAACAGTCGGCCGACCAGCAGTTCGGCAAAGCCCGGCGCCGGCTCGATCCCGGTGACGGTCTCAGGCGGTTCGGCCTCGACGGCCGGCTTGCCCGCCTCGAGCGCGGCGAGCCTCCCGACGACATCGTCGAGCCGCGCGCCCAGCGCCCGCACCGTCGCGTCCAGCGCCTCGATCGCGCCCTTCTCCTCGGCCAGCGTCTCGCAGCGCCAGACGCCGTCGCGGCGGGTGCAATGCGCCATCGCCCCGGTCTCGGTATCGAGGCGAATGAAGCCGTCGACGCTCGGCTGAATCGCATAGCGACCGGTCCCAGGCTCCTCGGCGGAAACCGGGACGACCATCAGGCCCAGCAGGCAGGCGGCGATCGCGTGACGACGCATGGCTCGCGTTCAACTCCGTAGACGAGGATTTTACCACGAATCGTGCCGCGAGTGTGACCTTGCCCCGACGCCGGGCGGTGCCTACCGTCCCCCCGAACCGAATCCAGCCGAGGCACCCCGCATGGCCATCATCTACAAGATCTGTCCGGCGCCGCTGTGGCGCGAGGCCGAGGCGGCCGGCGTCTTCCATGGCGCCGGCATCGACGCCAGGGACGGCTACATCCATTTCTCCACCGGTGCGCAGACGGCCGAGACGGCGCGGCTGCATTTCGCCGGCGTCGACAACCTCGTCCTCGTCGCGGTCGATACCGACAAACTCGGCGCGGCACTGCGCAACGAACCCTCGCGTGGCGGCGACCTCTTCCCCCATCTCTACGCCCCCCTCGACCTCGACGCGGTGGTCTGGGTCAAGCCGATGCCGCTCGGCGCGGACGGCCGCCACGCTTTGCCCGATCTCGCCGGATGAGCGGCTACGATCTCCTGCGGCCGGTCCTCTTCTCGCTCGATCCCGAGGCCGCCCATAAACTGGCGCTGAAGGCGCTGGCGACCGGCATTCACCCCCGCCCGCAGCGCCGTCACCCGGCGCTATCGCAAAAGCTCCTCGGCCTCGACTTTCCCAACCCGATCGGCATGGCCGCCGGCTTCGACAAGAATGGCGAGGTTCCCGACGCGCTGCTCGCCCTCGGCTTCGGCTTCACCGAGGTCGGCACGGTGACGCCGAAGCCGCAGGCCGGCAATCCCAGGCCCCGCGTCTTCCGCCTGCCGCGCCACCGGGCGATGATCAACCGGCTCGGCTTCAACGGCGAAGGCGCCGTCGCGGTCCATCGCCGGCTCGCCGCCCGCAAGGGTCGCCCCGGCATCGTCGGCGTCAACGTCGGCGCCAACAAGGACGCCGCAGACCGCGTCGGCGACTATGCCGCCGGCATCTACCGCTTCGCCGATGTCGCCGACTACTTCACCGTCAACATCTCGTCGCCCAATACGCCGGGCCTGCGCGATCTCCACCACGAGGTGGCGCTGAGCGAGCTCCTGTCGCGGATCTTCGAGGCGCGCGACCTGGCGAAGAGCAAGGTGCCGATCCTGCTCAAGATCGCGCCCGACCTCGACGACGAGGCGCTTGCCGCCACCACCGAGATCGCGCTGCGCTCCGGCGTCGAGGGCATGGTGGTCTCCAATACGACGATCGCCCGCGAGGCGGTCGCCGGCGACCCGGCGGCGGCCGAGACCGGCGGCCTCTCCGGCGCGCCGCTCTACCACGCCTCGACCGTCATGCTCGCCAGGGTCCGCCGGATCGTCGGCCGCAGGATGGTGCTGGTCGGCGTCGGCGGCGTCGAGTCGGCCGAAACCGTGCTCGGCAAGCTTCTGGCCGGCGCCGATCTTGTCCAGTTCTACACCGGCATGGTCTATGCCGGCCCCGGCCTGCCGGCCCGCATCCTCGCCGAATTGCCGAAGCTGCTGGCCCGCGAGGGCGTGGCGTCGGTCACCGAGATCGTCGGACGTGATACCGAGGCATGGGCCGGATCGTAGACTGCTGGCGGGCGCTTACCGGAGGCCGGAATTGACTGCACGAATTACTGTCGGCATGCCGCTCCACGACGGCCAGGACCTCGTGGCCGAGGCGCTCAGCGCCCTGCAGGCCCAGACCTTCACGGATTTCGAGGTCATCATCTCGGTCGACGGCAACGACCAGGCCAGCGCCGAGGCCTGCCGCCCCTTCCTGGCCGACAGCCGCTTCCGCATGGTGATCCACGAGGAGCGCCTCGACTGGGTCGGCAATTTCAACTGGCTGCTGCAACAGCCTCTCGGCGAATTCTTCTGCTATCGGCAGCATGACGATACGACCGCCCCCGACTTCTTCGAGAAGCTGCTGGCCGTTGCCGATCAGCGGCCCGACGCGGCGATCGTCTACGCGGATTGCCGGTACTTCGGCGAGGCGTCACACATCGAGGCCGAGCCCTCGATCGAAGGCGACACCCATCAACGCCTGAAGCGGTTCATTGAGCGGATCACGGCAACGCCGTGCCGCGGCATCATCCGGAAGGACGCGATCGCCCAGGCCGGCCCGGTCCGCGTCGACGAATTTCGCTCCAACCAGCAGATCTTCGTGTGGCTGGCCAAGGTCCTGCGCTGGGGCAGCTTCCTCCGGCTGCCCGAGCCGATCTACCTGCGGAGACTTCACGACGACAACTACCACAAGCAGATGCGCCGCGCGTCCGACGAGGAAAAGCTCGGCGCATGGACCACGGTCTTCACCGGCTTCCTCGAAGCGGTCCTGCCAACCTGCACCAGCGTGGAAGAGCACCTGTTCTTCCAGCACTTCATCCTCGACCGGGTGTGCGTCTCCCGGGAAGGCCAGACCTACTGGATCAGGCCAAACACGCCCGAGAAGAGCGGCGCCTTCATCCGCAAATGCTTCGAGCGCCTGGCCGCGGAGGGGAGCATGGATCGATGGATCGCACCCGATCCGGCCGTCGCATCCGGCGACGCTGCAACGTCGCTCGCCGATGCCATCGCGGCGCAGGCCGACAAGCATCGGCTTGCGATGCAGCAGGCCGCGACCGAACGCGATCGCCTCCTGCAGGAAAACGCCCGCCTGAAGTCCCGAAACGCGGCAAAGACCAGGCGGGTCAGGCGGCTCGCCAGGAAGAACCGCCGGCTCCGCAAGTCGAAAGCCTCCCGCCTGGCGCGCGCGACGCGGCGGCTCTTCGGCCAATAATCCTCGTCGATAGACGGGAGCCTGGGCCGCCCCGCGTGCCACCGGGCGATTTCACCCCGTCGGGCGGCTACTTCCTGATGAGATGACAATCGAGATTGTAGGCGATATCGGCCGTCTTCTTCGCCTTGGCCAGACTGAAGCCCTGGCTGCGCGCCTTCTTCTGAAAGGCCTTGTAGAGAGCGGCTCTCAATTCCGCGTCGATGTCCTCGTCGGTGATGACGAGCGAATCCGGAAAATCATCCCCGTCGCTGGCCTTCGATTTCGTCTTCCTGGCGGCAGCGCCACCGAATATCGCTTCCCAGCCTGCCCGGTAGGCCGGCGTCGAGACGCTCGAAAAATGACTGATCGACGTCTGGGATGCCGACTTGGGCGCCGCATCCGCCTTGGCCGCCGGCGTCTCCGCCGAAGCGGTTTCAGTCGCCTTTTCCGGCTTCCCGGCATCCGGCGTCTTCGCCTCGGTCGACTTGACTTCGGTCTTGGTTGCCTCCGGCTTCTTCGAGGCAGCATCGCCCTTCCTGGGCGCCTTCACGTCGCTCATTCCCGTCATGTCCTTCAAGAGACCACCAGACCGTACGCCTGGAAAATTCGCTGCTTCCATATCACTTCCGGCTGGCGGCGCAATCGGCGCTGAAGCACGCTTCCCGCCCTTTCCGGAAAATCGATTGCCGCCGGCGTTGACGCTGACGAATCCGGTCCCGGCATCGTCGGCCTCCCTCTCACCTGCGTGTGCGAAAATCCCGCGGTGTTCTGCCGGTGGCCTTTCGGAAAGCCCGCGCGAAATTGGCCGGTGACGAATATCCCAGTTCCGCCGAAACCTGGAAGATCGAGCCATTGGTGTGACGCAGCAGTTCGTTGGCCCTCTGCATTCGTGCCGCGGTCGCCAGGCTGCGGAAATCGGTGCCGGCGCGATTCAGCTCGCGTTGCAGCGTTCGCGTGCTGGTGTCCATCGAGCGCGCCGCACTGTCGAGCGACGCGTGGCCACTGAGAACCTGGGTCAGGATGTGTTCCCTGATGACATCGAGAAAGTCCCGGGGCGCGCCGCCATGGCGGTCGCGCGCCACGTCCTCGATGGTGATCATCGGCTCTGGCGCGCGCCTCGAAGCCGCTGTCATATGGTGGCGTTCGATGACGATGGTCACCTCCGGAGCGTTGAAGATGACCGGACAGTCGAAGGCGTCCTCGAAGATGCCCGGCTGGCGCGGTGTGTCGATGTCGAGCTCGACGCGAACCGGCCGCCAATCCGCCGGCAGGTAACTCCTGCAAACGCTGAGAAGAACGCCAGCGGCCGCGGCCGCGATGATCGCGTATCCGGCGCAACCGGCCAGGGCAAAGGCATAGCTGAATCGCAGCTCGCCGCCGACGACGGCGACCGACATCCTGTCATCCGTGCTGTGATAGGGAAGCGCGGCGATCGCGCGCTCGATTGCCAGGCCGAGGTTGTCGGCTCCAAGCAGGTAGCGCCCGTAGCTGCCATAGTTGGCAGCGTTCATCTCGGGCACCATCAGAATGCCGAGATTGGCTTCGCCGGCCGCTCGCGCCGCCGTATCGACGAAGGAGACGACTGCCGCGTGAGGAATGAAGCAATTCTTCCCCTCGAGGCGTTCGAGATCGAATCCAGCGGCGCGGTTGGCCCGCACCAATGCTCTTCGTCCGATCTCGTGGCGCACGAATGCCGGCATTCCATGCAGCACATGATTGGAAATGACCGGGATATCAGCCATTCGCTCGCTCCGGATACGCTCGATACCTGGCGCGAAATGAATGGTTTTCGACATCCATCCGCCAAACGACGCGTGTTAGTACGGCATGAAGATATGGCGCAAATCGGAAGCTCATTTCTTGCCTACGTGAATTGATTGGCGAACCCGGCGGGCGGCAGACTTCAGGCGTCCCTGACGCAGGCTGTTTCCCGATTCCCGGCAACCGCAATCGCAATTGGTCTCTTCAGCAAACTGTCGGCATGCGCCGACCGGCCGCTGTTGTTCAGGCCGGCCCTCGAGGCAACAGGAACAGGAGAAGTCGCATGCGTTTGGATGTTGGGTTGATGCGTGGCTACGCAATGCTGGCCGCTGCCGCGGTCTTCATGACCGTGTCCGCACCGGCGAAGGCCCAGGACTGGCCGGACTCCGACGAGGCCCGGGCGATCGCCGAGGAGGGTTACCTCTACGGTCTGCCGATCGTGATGAATTACGCGATCATGTATGACTATGCTGTCGACCGGAACTCGGGACAATTCAAGGCGCCCTTCAACGAGATCAACAATGAAGCGCGTGTCTACACCTACAAGGACACGACGATCGTCAGTCCGAACAGCGACACGCCATATTCCGTCGCATGGCTGGATCTGCGGGCCGAGCCCATCGTCCTGTCGGTCCCGGCGGTGGAGACTGATCGCTACTACTCAGTCCAGCTGATCGACGGCAATACCTACAACTATGGCTACATTGGCAGCCGCGCGACGGGCAATGACGCCGGCGACTACATGGTCGTCGGTCCGGCCTGGAAGGGGGAGACGCCTGACGGCATCAAGAAGGTGTTCCAATCGGGGACGCAGTTCTCTCTCGCCATCTATCGCACCCAGCTTTTCGGCCCCGATGACATGCCCAATGTCGAGAAGGTTCAGGCCGGCTACAAGGTCAGCACGCTTTCGGAATATCAGGGCAAGCCTGCACCCGCGGCGGCTCCGGCCATCGACTTTCCCAAGGTCGACAAGGACCTGATCCAGACCAACTTCTTCGCGTATCTGGATTTCGCTCTCCAGTTCGCGCCTGCCACTCCCGTCGAGGCGGACATGCGCGCCAGGCTCGCCAGGATCGGCGTCGGGCCAGGCAAGTCGTTCGAATTCAAGGATCTGCCGACTGGGCACAAGGCCGAAATCGCGGAAGGTATGCGGGATGGCGAAGCGAAGCTGAAGGAATACCTCGGGGAGAAGCTTTTCAAGGCGAATGGATGGTCGGTAAGCGATCTGTGGGGCGACGCCTCGTTTGTCGGCGGTGACTGGATCAAGCGGGCAGCCGGCGCATCGGCGGGCATCTACGGCAACGACGCGGCCGAGGCGGTCTACATCCTGGGCAGGAACGCCGCCAATGGCGACGAACTCGACGGCAGCAAGCAGAATTATACGCTGACCTTTGCCGCCGGCGCGTTGCCGCCTGTCAACTCGTTCTGGTCAGTCACCATGTATGACGGCAAGACCCAGCTTCTGATCAAGAACCCGATCGACCGCTATCTCATCAACTCGCCGATGGTGCCGAGCCTGAAGAAGAATGCCGACGGATCCGTGACGCTCTACATCCAGAAGGACACTCCCGGTTCGGAGAACGAATCGAACTGGCTTCCGGCGCCGGACGGACCGATCTATCTGGCATTGCGGATGTATTGGCCGAAGACCGGTGACCCGTCAGTCCTGCCGGTCGGTAAAGGCACCTGGCAGCCGCCGGGGGTCGAGGTGGCTAAGTAACCCTCACTGAGCACAGGTACGCGTGGCGCCGGGCAAGGCGCCACGCAACCTCACCTTCGTCCGATTATTCGGTCTCCTCGCTATCCGCCCCCCGGAAACGCCATCGCCGCCCTGGCGCGCGTCCGCCAGAGCAGCGACAGGCCCCGCGCGCCGAGAAACACCAGTAGCGCGATCCATAACCCGCTGACGCCGAGGAGCGGGGTGAGCATCCACCAGATGGCGACGTAGAGAGCCAGCGACAGGAGCATCATGTTGCGCATGTCGGCCGACCATGTCGCGCCGATGAAGACGCCGTCCATCTGGAAGGCCAGCGTGCCGACCAGGGGCGTCAGGGCCGCGAAGGGCAGGTAGAGCCGCGCCGTCTCGCGCACCGCTTCGTTGGTGGTCATCGCATCGATGATCGCCGGACCGGCGATCCAGAAGACCAGGCTCGCCGCGAAGCCGATGGCGAAGCCCCAGCCGACCGTCAGCTTCAGCGAGCGGTCGAAGGCCGGCCGGTAGCGGGCGCCGACCGAGCGGCCGGCAAGCTGCTCGGCCGCCGTCGCCATGCCGTCGAGGAAGAAGGAGCCGACGAAGAACAACGTCATCAGCACCTGGTTGGCGGCCAGCACGACGTCGCCATGGGCGGCACTTTGCGAGGTGAAAAAGGCGAAGGCGAAGAGCAGCGCGAAGGAGCGGATCATGATGTCGCGATTGACCGCGATCATCCTGATCAGGGCGCCGCGATCGAGGATCACACCACGGTGCGGCATGCGCATCCGCTCGATTAGCCCGAAGGCGATGAAGAAGCCGACCGCCGCGGTCACCGCCTCGGCGGCGAAGCTCGCCCAGCCGACGCCGGCGACCCCATAGTCGAGCCCGAGAACGAGATAGAGGCTGAGCCCGATATTGACGCCGTTGAGGACGGTCTGGAGGACCAGCGCCAGCCCGGCCCGGTTCAGCCCGATCAGCCAGCCGAGGATGACGTAGTTGATCAGCGCGAAGGGCGTCGCCAGCACGCGGATGCCGTAATAGGTCCGCGTCGCCGCCTGCACCGCCTCGCTGCCGCCGATCAGCGACAGGGCCACCTCGAGGATGACATCCTTCAGCGCCAGCACCGCAAACCCGATGGCGACGGCGACGATCAGGGCCCGGAAGAAGGACGCGTCGACCTCGGTGCGGTCCTGGGCGCCATGGGCCTGCGCTGTCAGCCCGGTGGTGCCACTCCGCAAAAAATTCATCGTCGTGAAGACGATGTCGAAGATCACAGCGCCGAGCGCGATGCCGCCGATCAGCGCCGCGTCGCCGAGTTGCCCGATCACCCCGGTATCGACCAGCCCGACCAGCGGCGTCGACAGATAGGCGAGCGTCATCGGAATGGCGATCGCCAGCACGCCGCGATGGGTGACCTCGAAGGGACGGACGGTGGCGGTGGACATCGACTTGGGACAAACCGGCGGACGGAGGTCCGGCTGATATCACGTCCGGCGCGTCGGCGCTGCCCTCATCCGAACGCGATTGCGGCGATCACCCCTCGCGGCGGCCGACGCGCAGGAGCCGCATGATCAGCCAGATCGGGATGACCACCACGGCGCCCAGCAGGAAGTAGCGGAAGATCCACTCGATGGTGCCGAAGCCCATGTTGTAGATGCGCATGACCAGCCGCTCGAGGCCGTTGAGGATGTCATAGGGCGAAACGCCGAGCAGGCTGAGGATGACGCCGACGACGAAGGACATGGCGATGAGCTGGAAGACGACGCGGCCGGGTGACCCACCGATAAAACGCGTGACTGTGCCGCTCATGATCCGTCTCCGAAACAACTGTCAGCCGTATATAGGAAAAGCGGCGGCGTTTTGAAACCGAACGCGGCCGCGATCACTCCCGGATCAGCTTTTCCAGCGTCTCCAGCCGGTCGGCCTCGGACGGCGGCTTGTCCCAGCGTAGCTTCGACACGCGCGGAAACCGCATGGCGATGCCGGACTTGTGGCGGGTCGAGCGTTGCAGCCCCTCGAAGGCGACCTCGATCACCAGCCCCTTGTCGATCGTATGCGTCACCTCGCGCACCGGGCCGAAGCGGTTCGTCGTGTTGTTGCGGACGAAGCGATCGATCTCGGCAAGCTCCTCGTCGGTGAAGCCGAAATAGGCCTTGCCGACCGGCACCAGTTCGTCGCCGTCGGCGCCGTCGCGCCAGACGCCGAAGGTGTAGTCGGAATAGAAGGAGGACCGCTTGCCGTGTCCCCGCTGGGCATACATCAGCACCGCATCCACGACATGGGGATCGCGCTTCCATTTATACCACGGTCCCTTCGGCCGGCCCGGCTCGTAGACCGAATCCCAGCGCTTCAGCATCACCCCCTCGATCACCGATTCCGGTGGCGCGGCGCGCAGTGCCTTGAGCGCGTCGCCGTTTTCGAAGGGTACCAGCGGTGAGATATCGAGACGGTCCGATTCAGACGCGCCCACCACCGCCTCGAGCCGCGCCCGCCTGTCCCTGAAGGGGTGTCCGCGGGTGTCCTCCCCCCCGTCCACGAGACAGTCATAGACCCTGAGAAAGGCCGGATGGCTGGCCATCAGCTTGGCGGAAACCGTCTTGCGGTTCAGCCTCTGCTGCAACGCGGAGAAGGATCCGGTGACGAATCCGGCCGCCTCCCGGGCGCCGATCAGCAGTTCGCCGTCGAGCGCGCCCTCGAAGTCAAGTGCTTGAACCACATCGGGAAATGCCGTCGAAATATCGTCGCCGGTGCGCGTATAGAGCCGGGCGACATCGCCCTCCCGCACCGCCTGGACCCGGATGCCGTCCCACTTCCATTCGGCCGCATAGAGGTCCGGCGTGATGCCGGCAAGCTCGTCGTCGCCCAGCGCATGGCTCAGCATCACCGGCCGGAAAGGCGCGGGAATCGTGGATTTCGGCCGCTCCCCCCTCCCCTCCAGCCAGGCAAAAAGCGCCTCATAAGGGGGCGTGATGCCGGGCCAGATTTCCTCGATGTCGTTGACCGGTTTCTGGCCGAATTCCGCCAATGCCTGCTTGGCCAGCCGCGCCGAAACCCCGATCCGCAAGCCGCCGGTGACCAGCTTGATCAGCGCCCAGCGTTCGCTGGCATCGAGCGCATCAAGCAGCCCCTCGACCAGCCGCGGCCCGTCGCTCCGCGATGCGGAAAGCAGGGTTTCGACGACCTCGCCGAGCTCCGGAATCCGGTTGGCGCCGGGCTTTCGCGGCCAGACCAGCGAGATGGTCTCGGCGAGATCGCCAACGTAATCATAGGAATAGGCGAAGAGCACCTCGTCGACCCGGTCGGTTACCAGGGCGCGCAGCATCGCCGGCTTGGCGGCGGCGATCGACAGGTCGCCGGTCAGCGCTGCCAGCGCATAGCCGCGATCGGGGTCGGGAACGCTGCGGAAATAGTCGACCATCAGCCGCAGCTTGACGTTCCGCTGCGGCGTCAGGACCAGTCGTTCGAGGAGGGCGGCAAAGGCCTGCATCGCCCCTATCTAGGCGCCCCGGCCGCGACGGCCAACCTGCGCGACAGATCGCGGCCCTCAAGCGATGTGACCGGGATCACAGCGCAAGCCTGCGGCCGGGCGTAATCGGCGCGGCCCGATCGACATGAATCGGTTTGTCCAGAGTCCCCCACCGCAAGACACCCAACAGTCCCGATCAGGAGATACACCTTGGAAGCCCCGACCATGCTTGGCGCGCGCCAGGTCGCGCCCGACACCACCTGCCTGGAATCCTACTTCCCCCTCCCCGGCCTCGGCATGCTGCCGGTCAACGCCTTCGTCATCGCGGCACAACAGCCGGTGCTCGTCGATACCGGACTGTCCATGTTGCGAGATGACTTCCTCGCGGCGCTGGCCGAGACGATCGACCCGTCGACGCTTCGCTGGATCTGGCTGAGCCACATGGATGCGGATCACCTCGGCAACCTGCAGCAGATCCTCGATCTTGCGCCGGAGGCGAAGATCGTCACCAACTTCCTCGGCATGGGGAAAATGGCGCTTCGCGAATTCGACCTATCGCGGGTGCACCTCCTTGAACCGGGCGCGACGCTGGACGCCGGCGACCGGGAATTGTTTCCGGTCAAGCCGGCCTATTACGACGCGCCGGAGACAATCGGCTTCGTCGACACCCGCACCCGCGTGCTGTTCTCGGCAGATGCCTTCGGCGCACTGATGCAGGCGCCTGCGGAGGAAGCGGCAGCGATCCGGCCGGAAGCGCTTCGCGACGGCCTGACCACCTGGGCGGCGATCGACGCTCCGTGGCTTGGCGTCGCCAACC
The DNA here is from genome assembly GCF_900104485.1 of Bauldia litoralis. Classification (GTDB taxonomy): domain Bacteria; phylum Pseudomonadota; class Alphaproteobacteria; order Rhizobiales; family Kaistiaceae; genus Bauldia; species Bauldia litoralis. The sequence continues at coordinate 98,829 of NZ_FMXQ01000010.1, forward strand.
CGGAGGCCTTCGGCCGGGCCCTGGCCGGGATCCGTCGTTTCGACCCCACGGCGATCATCTCGGGGCACCTGCCGGTCGCCATCGGCATGACCGACCGGCTGCTCGAAACGTTGAGCGGCGCCGTCGGCCGCGGCACGCCCGCGGCACCCGACCATGACAGCATCGAGCAGTTGATGGCCCGCGACGCCGCCTGACCGACCAGCCATGCCGACCCGAGCCAGACAGGCCTCAGCGACCGCGGGATCGTCTCTCGTGGAAGGTGGCTTCGGCTCGGGCCGGCCGGTCCCCGGCTTGCCATGATCGGTTCCGGCGCTACAAAGGTGCCAACATCCACAAGCTGTTTCAGCAGACAGGGAATCCCATGCCGTCCGATGAACAGAGCGCCATGCAGCCGATCCTTCGCGATATCCACCGCTACTGGTTCGGCCCGCTTGCAGCGCCGGCCGACCGCAATCCGGAAAAGGCCGAGATCTGGTTCAAGCGATCGGACGAAACGGACGCGCATATCCGCGAGACATGGGGCGACGCCATCGCAGCGGCCGCGGCCGTCGCCTGGGATCTCGACGAACTCAGCCGCGAGGAACAGGTTGGCCTGATCGTCCTGCTCGACCAGTTCCCCCGCAACATCTACCGGACGACCGGCGAGGCCTTCGCCTATGACCGCAAGGCGCGGGCGATCGCCGATGCGCTGCTCGTCGACGGCCTCGATCGCTTCTACCTCGTCGAGCAGACCTTCGTCTGCCTGCCCTTCGAGCATAGCGAAGCCATCGCCGACCAGGACCGCGCGCTGCTCCACTTCGCCGAGATGGCCGTAAACGCGCCGGAGGAACTTGCCGAAGCCAAGAGGCTCGGGCTCGATTTCGCCACCAAGCATCGCGACCTCATCCGCAAGTTCGGGCGTTTTCCCCATCGCAACGAGATGCTGGGCCGTGAGTCGACCGAGGAAGAGAAGGCTTTCCTCGCAGAACACGGCCGGGGCTACTGACACCGCACGGCAGCCTCTCGACCTTTGGAATCGCACATCGCTTCTGGCGTCAGGAACCCTGTGTCTAGAGGCCGAGCGGCGAGTCGGGCGCGAACTCCAGAACCAGCGCCCTGAACATCTCGAACGCGGGATGCACCACCTTCGGGTCCGCGGTCTGCGACGCGAACACCGCGAGGGTGAGGTCCTTCGCGGGCAGGTAGCCCATGACCCCGGTGTAGCCGTTGATGTTCGGGTTCTGGAAATACCACCCGTTGGCCACTACGAAGCCGGCGGCGAAATAAGGGCCTTCCTCCGGCGCCGCATCGGGCCGCTTGATCAACGCCTCGAAGGACGCCGGCTCGAGGAGCTGGCCGGTTCCGAATGCGGGGCCCCATCTGCCCAGGTTGTCCAGGTTGGAGTAGAGCGCGCCGGATTCCCCGGCCCAGGAGGGGTTCCAGAAGGTCGCCTCCTCGTAGACGCCCCGGTCCGATGAGTAGACATGGAGCACCGGGTCCGGGAGGGCGGGCGTCGTGCTGTAGCCGGTTCCTGTCAGCCCCAGCGGGTCGAGAATCTCGGCTTGATAGAGTTCGGCCATCGGACGTCCGGTCGCCCGCTCGATCACCTCGCGCAGGATCGTGAATTCGGTATGGGAATACCGTTGCTCCGTGCCGGGCGGGAAATTCATTTCGCCGTCCTTGGTGGCGAAATCGATGATCTCCTGCGACGAGAACTGTCGGAACGGATCCTCCAGGACCAGGTCCAGAAAGGCTTCGTCGCGAACGTAGTCTTTGTAGCCCGCAGTGTTCTGCGCCAGCATTGCGACCGTCACCGCATCGGCCGACAGCAGGTCGGGAAGATACTGCGAGATCTTGTCGTCAAGGCTGAGATGCCCCTGCTCGACCAGTCGCATCAGGAGCGTCCCCAGGAAGAGCTGGGAGATGCCGCCGATCCTGACCGTCATGCCCGGTTCGGCCGGTACCAGCGTCATCGATTCGCCCAGTGCGATCGTGACCCCGGGCGCATCGCCCTGCCATATGCCGGCCAGCACCGCCCGGGCGCCGCTTTCGGTGCGAAGCCGTTCGACCGTCGCCCGGAAAACGGCCGCGTCCGGCGCGGCCTGCGAACCGGGGGCATCTTCGGCAAACGCCGGGGACGCGACCACCAGGGCAGAAACACACACGATGCCGAGAGCTCTGGCGATCTGAACGAAGTGGCTGGTTTTCACGTCTCTCGCCTTTTGTTTGACGGCCGCCGGTCTAGCCTTCGCCGGCCGTCCGGAAGGGCAGTTCCGGCGGGCCATCGCTGTTGGCCGCCGGCGGGCGCTTCGGCTTTTCTTCGTCGACCTCGATCTCGACCGACTCGATGCTGGCGCCGCGCTTGGTGATCTTGTTGCTGGAGACCTCGATCTGCTCGATGTCCTTGTTGGCCTGGGCGAAATGCCCCTTGAGCCGCTGGACGCGGTCATCGAGCCGGGCGACATCCTCCATCAGCTTGATCACCTCGTGCTGGATGACATGGGCCTGCTCGCGCATGTTGGCGTCGCGGAGCAGCGACATCACCACCTGCACCGACAGCATCAGCAGCGACGGCGAGACGATGACCACCCGCGCCCGGTGGGCGCGCTGGATGATATCCTCGAAACGCTCGTGCATGTCGGCGAAGATCGATTCCGACGGCACGAACATGAAGGCGGTGTCGTGGGTCTCGCCGGAGATGTGATAGCGGTCGGCGATGTCCTGGATGTGCTTCTGGGTGTCGCGACGAAACCGCGTCTCGGCAGCCTTCACAAGCTCCGGGCTCTCCGCGCTGCGGATCGTGTTCCACGCCTCGAGCGGAAACTTGGCGTCGATGACCAGCGATGGCGCGTCATTCGGAAACAGGATGACGCAGTCCGGCCGCGTGCCGTTGGACAGCGTACGCTGGAACTCGTAGGCATTCTTCGGCAGCCCGTCCTGGACAATCGCCTGCATCCGCGCCTCGCCGAAGGCGCCGCGGGTCTGCTTGTTGGCGAGAATGTGCTGAAGCTCGACGACCTGGCTCGACAGCGTGGTGATGTTCTGCTGCGCCTTGTCGATCACCGCGAGCCGCTCGCCCAGCCGCGACAGGTTCTCATGCGTGCTGCGCGTGGTCTCCGTCATCGACTGGCCGAGCTTGTGGCCAAGGCCGTCCATGCGCTCGGAGAGGCCGCGAACCAGATCCGATTGCCGGGAGCCGAAGACCTCGGCCATGGTCTGCATCCGCCCCTGCATCTCGGTCTGGGCACGGACGAGTTCCGCCACCTGGCCCTCGAAGACCTGTCCCTGCTCGGCGCGGGCCTGCGCCTGCTCGGCCCGGCCGAGCGCCCGCCGCCAGGCGATCAGCAGCGTGAGAATCAACAGGGCGGCCAGCGCCGCCCCGCCAAGAACCACGACTTCGCCAAGGGTGAACGACCGTCCGCCCAGTTCCAGAATGTGTTCGCTCATCGACCTATGCTAGCTGATTCGGCCGATGAGTACAAATCAGGAACATTGGGGCGATCGCATGGGCATCCATTCCGATCGAATTCTGACCGATATCTCAGTCGTCACCATCGGACGTTTCCGGCGGCTTCGGGTGTTTCGGCGTCCGGCGGTATTCGTCCTTGCCCTTGGCCACCTTTGGCTTGTAGAGCGGATCGCGAAGCGCGCGCGCAAACGGATTGCGCGGCGGCTTCCCCTCCTTGGGCGTCTTCGGCGCCTTGGGCTTCTTCATCTCTTCATCCCGGCCGCGGCGGCTTGACCGCGCCGTCCGCCTTTCATATCTGAGACCCGTGGCAAAGCTCGATATCATCACCCTCCCCGACAGGAAACTCCGTCTCGTCAGCGAACCCGTTGAGCGCGTCGACGACGACGTGCGCAAATTCGCCGACGACATGCTGGACGCGATGTACGCGGCGCCGGGCATCGGGCTGGCCGCGATCCAGGTCGGTGTGCCGCGGCGGATGCTCGTCTGCGACGTGGCGCAGCGCGAGGACGAGGAGGCAGATCGCGACCCGATGGTGCTGATCAACCCGCAGATCCTCGCCTCGTCCGACGAAGGCGTGGTGCGTGAGGAAGGCTGCCTGTCGATCCCTGACTATTTCGCCGAGGTCGAGCGTCCTGACAGCATTCGCGTCGCCTTCCTGGATCGCGACGGCAAGGCCCAGGAAATCGAGGCGACCGGCGTCCTCGCAACCTGCCTGCAGCACGAGATCGATCACCTCAACGGCAAGCTGTTCATCGACTACCTGTCGAAGCTAAAGCGCGACATGGTGATCCGCCGGTTTACCAAACAGGCGAAGCTGTCGCCAAAATCCGGCATTCTCTAAGGCTTCCGGCGGCCCGGCCGCGTTCGCCAACTGCCTGCCGTGCTCCCGCGGCGGCCGAATAAAGACGAACGTAAGCGAAGCAGTTCATTGTCTTTTTCGGTGACTCATGGCCGTAATGGGTCGGTCGGCGTTACCGTCGGGTACGCATACAGGGAGCAGACACAATGAGGAAACTTGCAATAACCATCGCCGCGGTCTCCGGACTGGCGCTGACCGGTTGCACGACCGGCCAGGGGGCTCTGGTTGGCGGCGCCACCGGCGCGGCCGTGGTCGGTCTGGCGGGCGGCTCGCTCGGCGCGGCGATCGTCGGAGCCGGCATCGGCGCGGCGGCCGGCGCTATCCTGGTCCAGTCGACCGGCAACACCTGCTACTACAAGTACAAGGGCAAATACTACAAAGAGCCCTGCCGCTAAGGCACCCCGAACGGCATCCCCGCGCTGGTCGCGGGGGTGCGGTTCCTGGCTGGCATGTTGTGACCGGCGGCACGACGGGGTAAGCCCCTTGCGCAGCACATCACCGGCATCGACATGACCCTTCGCATCGTCTTCTTCGGCACGCCCGCCTTCGCCGTCCCGACCCTCACCGAGATCGTCGGCCAGGGCCATGAGGTGGTGGCCGTCTACTCCCAGCCGCCGCGCGCCGCCGGCCGCGGCATGGCGCTACGCAAGTCGCCGGTCCACGAGACCGCCGAGCGTTTCGCCATTCCGGTCGAGACACCGCGCAGCCTGCGGAGCGCGGAAGCAACCCATATTTTTGAAGCGCTTGGCGCCGATGTCGGCGTCGTCGTCGCCTATGGGCTGATCCTGCCGCCGGCCATCCTCGCGGCACCGACCCATGGCTGTCTCAACCTCCACGGCTCGCTCCTGCCGCGCTGGCGCGGCGCGGCCCCGATCGCCCGGGCGATCATGGCTGGCGACGAGGAAACCGGCGTGATGGTCATGCAGATGGAGGAAGGCCTCGATACCGGGCCGGTCGCCATGGCCGAGCGCGTACCGATCGGCCCGGACACCACCGGCGGCGAGCTTGGCGAGCGCCTGTCGCGCCTCGGCGCCGACCTGATGGTGCGGGCGCTTTCCGCCCTGTCCCGCGGCGGGCTCGAGACCAATCCGCAGCCGGCCGAGGGCGTCACCTATGCCGCCAAGATCGACAAGGCCGAAACCCGCATCGACTGGTCGCGGCCGGCGGCGGAGGTCCACAACCACATCCGCGGGCTGTCGCCCGATCCCGGCGCCTGGTTCGAGGGCAAATTCGGCCGCAATCCCGAACGGATCAAGGTGCTGCGTTCATCGCTGGCGGACGGCAACGGCGCGCCGGGGACGGTGCTCGACGGCCTGACCATCGCCTGCGGCAGCGGGGCGGTCAGCCTCACCGACGTGCAGCGCGCCGGCAAGCAGCCGGTCAAGGCCGATGACTTCCTGCGCGGCGTGCGCGCCATGCCGGAATCGGTCACCTGAGCGACCGGCCGATCGCAACCACATTTGCCGAGGCGAGACCTTGCCGCGCTACAAGCTGACCATCGAATATGACGGCGGTCCGTTCGTCGGCTGGCAGCGGCAGGAGAACGGCCGGGCGGTCCAGCAGGCGATCGAGGAAGCCGTCTTCGGATTCACCGGGGAAACCGTCGCGGTCAAGGGCGCCGGGCGCACCGATGCTGGCGTCCATGCGCTCGGCCAGGTCGCCCATGTCGACCTCACGCGCGACTGGGCCGGCAAGACGATCCGCGACGCGCTGAACGCCCACCTGCGGCCGGAGCCGGTCAGCATCGTCTCGGCCGAGCCGGTCGACGCGGCTTTCGATGCACGCTTTTCGGCGATCGAGCGGCACTATCTCTACCGGATCAGCGACCGCCGCGCGCCACCGGCGCTCGACCCTGATCGGGTCTGGTGGGTCTCCACCGGGCTCGACGCGGAGGCGATGCACCTGGCGGCGCAGGCTCTGGTCGGCCGGCACGACTTCACCACCTTCCGCAACACCCAGTGCCAAGCGAAGTCGCCGATCCGCACCCTCGACCGGCTCGATGTCAGCCGCGCCGGGGGCGAGATCGCCATCCGCGCCTCGGCCCGCTCCTTCCTCCACTCCCAGGTGCGATCGATGGTCGGCACCCTGAAGAAGGTCGGCGAAGGCCGATGGCCGATCAGATCCGTCGGCGAGGCGCTGGCGGCGCAGGACCGCACCCGCTCCGGCCCGGTTGCCCCGGCCCATGGGCTCTATCTCGCCGCGGTGGACTATCCCGACGCCGACGACACGCCCGCGAACGGCTAGAGGCCGAAGACCGAGTCGAGGGCAAGCGCGATCGTCAGGCTGACCGCGAGGTCGAGAATGACGATGCCGATGGCGAAACCGATGCCGACATCGAGGGCCCGGCGCGCGATCAGGAAATTGTAGCGCAGCACCACCATCAGCGAGGCGAGCATCAGGAAATTGGCGATCTCGGCATTGAGCAGGCCGAGGATGACCAGTAGTCCGATGACGCCGAACGGGGTCAGCGCGATCACCGCACCCCAGTTTCGGGCAACGATGAAGGCCGCGTAATTGCGCTGGATGCCGAGTGGCCGGGCCGCCAGCGCCAGCACCACCGGCAGCGCGATCCAGTCGAGCCCGAGGCCGACGACGCTGTCGAGGAACAGCGCGACGCCGCCCGGCCCGGCCGTCTCCACCGCCGTCTCGGACAGCATGATCTGCTCGGCCATCGTCGTCAGGAAATAGGCGGGCAGCAGCAGGACGATGACGCGGAAGGAGCGCCAGAAGCCTTCGACGCTGACATCGAAGGCGCGCATCGCCTCCGGCCGATCGAGGAACAGGTCCCAGGCGCCGGTCAGCGAGCGTCGAATCTCGTCCCGGTCAAGCATCGGCAGCCGACGCAAAATAGCGATCGAGGAAGCCGCGATAGATCGTTGCCAGGCGGGTCAGGTCGTCGATCGGCACCCGCTCGTCGACCTGGTGCATGGTGTCACCGACGAGGCCGAATTCGACCACCGGACAGACATCCTTGAAGAACCGCGCATCCGACGTGCCGCCGCCGGTGGTCAGCGCCGGCGTCTCGCCGGTGACGTCGCGGATTGCCGCGGACAGCGGGCCGATCAGCGCGTCGGACCGGGTCAGGAACCACTCGCTCGGGCGCTGGACGATGTCGAGTTCGTGGATCGTGCCGTCCGCAGCGGCGGCGATCTCGGCGCGCAGGAAATCGGTCAGGTCGGCGACCGACCAGCGGTCGTTGAAGCGGATGTTGAAGCGCGCCCTCGCCTCGCCGGGGATGACGTTGAAGGCCTGATTGCCGACATCGACGCTGGTGATCTCAAGGTTCGACGGCTGGAACCCGTCGGTCCCCTCGTCCAGCGTGAGCGACGACAGGCGATGCAGGATCCGGACGAGGACCGGGACCGGGTTGTCGGCAAGGTGAGGATAGGCGACGTGGCCCTGGCGGCCCGGGACGCGGATCGTCCCCGACATGCTGCCGCGCCGGCCAATCTTCACCGTATCGCCGAGGCGCGCCGCCGAGGTCGGTTCGCCAACCAGCGCCGCGTCGAAGCGATGCCCCTTGGCCAGCGCCCAGTCGAGGAGCTTGACCGTGCCGTTGATCGCCGGCCCCTCCTCGTCGCCGGTTATCAGCAGCGACAGGGTGCCGGCCGGGCCGTCGGCGGCGAGGAAGCCGGAGGCGGCGGCAACGAAGGCGGCGATGCCGCCCTTCATGTCGACGGCGCCACGACCGTAGAGCGCGCCGTCGGCGATCTCCGCGGCGAAAGGGGGATGGGTCCAGCGCATTTCGTCGCCGACCGGCACGACGTCGGTGTGACCGGCAAAGACGAGATGCCGCCCGCCGTCGCCGATCGTGGCGAAAAGGTTCTCGACATCCGGGGTGCCGGGCTCGGAGAAGACCAGGCGCTCGGTCGCGAAGCCCAGCCCACCGAGCGTTTCGGCGAGACGGCTCAAAGCGCCGCCCTCTGCCGGGGTCACCGATGGGCAGGCGACGAGGGACTTGAGGCAGGCGACAGGATCGATGGGGAATTGCGTCATGGCAGCCGATCTATCGCCGCCACTGCCCGCCGCGTCAATCGGCACGGAAGGCTGGCGGCGGGCCGTAGGCGTTCGGACCGTCGGTTCCTGCGGCGAAAGCCAGAGCGATCAGCCCGAAAATCCCAAAGAACGGAACACCAAGAATGAGGCAGAAAGCGCCCGATATGCCGAGATCGTGACAGCGCTTCGCCGCCAGCACCAGTTGCGCGACAAGCAAGGGAAGCCACAGGCTGAGCATCAGGACCGCAGCCAGCGTCGCCCAGCTTTCCCGCGTCAGCAGCAAGGCGAAGAGCGCTGCGTTGATCGTGAAGATCAAACCGGCACCCAGCGCATATTCACGCCGGGCGATTCGTCCCTGCGGCCGGAAAAAGAAGGTGAAGAAGTCTTCGAGGCCGACGGAACGCATCACACCGGGCGAGGGATCGGGGGCGCGGCCAAACGGGCCGCGCGCCCATGAGACAACGGGGCGTCGTTCAGGCGCGCCCGGCGAGCGGGTCTTCCCCGTAGGTATTGGATCCGACCGTTCCGCGCAGGATTCCGAGTTCGATCAGGTACCAGATGCCGACGATCAGCAGCAGGATGCCGAAGATGTAATCGAGGGCATTCTGGTTGAACGGATTGCCCATGAGGCCGAACACCGTCAGCAGCGACTGCAGGAGCGAGAGGCCGATGCCGATCAGCGCAAGCGATCCCGGCTTATTGCGATCCTGGAAGCGCTTGGCGGACAACGCGTAGGCCGGATAGAGCAGAACGATGTTGAGGATCAACATCGCGATACGGCCAACGACGGTCATGGCCCCGCCGAGGAGATAGGTAACGAGAACGCCGAGAATCAAGGCAATGACAATCAGAATCGCCAGCCCCGCCCACCATTGGCTGCGAGGAATTCGTCCGCTCGTCGACGTGAGAATGTAACCGAAATCCATGGCGCACCTCCGCTTTCCGGCCAAAAACCGTGCCGGACTCTAGCTGAGTCGCGCCGAATCCGACACCGGCGTCCAGTCCGCCGGTGTCGGCCTGTTGAACCCGTTGTCCGCTCAGTCGCGAAGCAGCTCGTTGACGCTGGTCTTGGCGCGGGTCTGCGCGTCGACCTGCTTGACGATCACGGCGCAATAGAGCGACGGGCCCGGCTCGCCATTTGGCAGCGGCTTGCCGGCGAGGTTGCCGGACACCACCACCGAATAGGGCGGCACCTTGCCGACGTGGATTTCGCCGGTGGCGCGGTCGACGATCTTGGTCGAGGCGCCGATGAAGACGCCCATCGAGATCACCGATCCCTCGCCGACAATCACCCCCTCGACGACCTCCGAACGCGCTCCGATGAAGCAGTTGTCCTCGATAATGGTCGGCCCGGCCTGCAACGGCTCAAGAACGCCGCCGATGCCGACGCCGCCCGACAGATGCACATTCTTGCCGATCTGCGCGCAACTGCCGACCGTCGCCCAGGTATCCACCATGGTGCCGGAATCGACATAGGCGCCGAGATTGACGAAAGACGGCATCAGCACGACGCCCGGCGCGACATAGGCCGAATGACGGACGATACAGTTCGGCACCGCGCGGAAGCCGGCCTTGCCGAATGCCTCTGCATCCCATCCGTCGAACTTCGACGGCACCTTGTCCCACCAGGATGCGTCGCCCGGTCCGCCCTTGATCAGCCCCATCGGATTGAGCCGGAAGGACAGGAGCACCGCTTTCTTGAGCCATTGGTTGACGACCCATTCGCCGTCCTTCCTCTCGGCGGCGCGGGCCGCGCCGCTGTCGAGAAGGCCAAGCGCCGCGTCCACCGCGTCGCGAACCTCGCCGGTGGTGTCGACGTTGATCGTGTCTCGGGCGTCGAAAGCGGCGTCGATGGTGGCTTGCAGGGCGGCGAAATCGGCCATGGGAGTCCTCGGCTTCAGAAAGGGAAGAATTGCGCGCGGAACCTAGGCGAAGCCCGGCGCGGGCGCAATCGACCCGCGGTCAGCGCGATACGATCCCGGCAAGCCAGTCTCCGACCAGGGACGCCTTCGCGTCATCGTCAAGGCCCTGCCCGTCGAGCGCGCGCCAGGTGGCAAACTGAACCGCCGCACCGAGCGTCGCGCCGGCGCGGGGATCGCTTCCAGCCGCATCAACCGCCGTGAGAAGATCCGCGACGATGCTTTCGAGGTAGGCACCAAACGCTTTCATGGGCCCCTGCAGGGCAGGAACGTCCTCGACGTCGCGATAGGAGACGGTCCACATCCGCCGGGTCGCCCGGTAGTAGGCGTAAAGGCTTGCCAGCGCCGTCCGGACACGCGCGCCCCCGCTCTTTTCGGCCCAGGTCTCAGGATCAGGCGGCGGATGGCCCTCCAGCCAATGCGCGGTGCAGGCCTCGAACAGCACGCCCTCGTCGGGGAAGTGGCGATAGACGGTAAGCCGCTGGACGCCCGCTCGTTCAGCGATCGCGCTGATGGTCGACTGGCGCGGCCCGAGTTCCTCATGAATTGCCGCCGTCGCCTCGATGATCTTCTGGCGGGTTTCCTCACGGGATTCGGCGCGCTGCTTCTGGACATAACGACGTTTGATCATTTCAATAAACATAATTGTTCAATGAATTCTTGACAAGGAAAAACGCCGCGGATAAATGCGCGCCAATCGAGTGAACAATAACGTTCAATTAAATATGGAGAATGAAAATGACGAACAGTGCGCAAATCGAACGCAACCGGACCGTCGTCGCCGAATTCCTCGACGGCACCCATTCCGGCCGCTTCGAGGTGATCGAGGATACCGTCGCGGAAACCATCGTCACGCACGGTTTCCCGGGTGGAAATCCCGATAGTCGCGAAAGCTACCGGCAGTGGTTCCTCGGCTTCCAGGCCGGATTCACGGTCGTCGGCTTCGACGTTCCGGCGATGGTCGCCGACGAGGAGAGTGTGGCGGTGCGTTGGGAATTCACGGTCGACCATACCGGCCCGTTTGCCGGCGTCCCGGCGACGGGCAAGCGCATCACCTTCGACGGCACCGCCTTCTACCGCCTGGAAAATGGCCGGATTGTCGAGACCTGGCTGCACATCGACCAGCTCTCGCTTCTCGGCCAGGTCGGCGCCTTGCCGGCCATGGCCAATGCCGCCTGAGCGACAGGCCAGGCCCACAACAAAAAAAGGCGAGAGGAGACTTCTCCTCTCGCCTTCCTCGCTCGGTCGATGCGCGACTAGACGCGTCGTGCGACGAACACGCGGGACACCGTGTTGCCATCCCGGTGCGAGCCGCCCATCGTGGCGCCGAACCACGCTGCGACGAGCGCGATCAGGAACCCGGTCGCGGTGAGGAAGCCCATGACCAGCGTCGCATTCTGCGCCGCATCGGTCGCTTCCTCGGCGGCATCGGCCGCGGCCTCGGCGGCGGATTGCGCCTCGGCATAGACCTCATCGACCCGGGCCTCGGCCTCTTCCTGCGTCAACGCCGTGCGGGAAGCGACGAGTTCGGCCAGATAGGTCTTGTCGTCGGCATCGAGTTCACCGTCGGCAACGGCGCGCGCCAGGATCTGCGCACCCTGCTCCCGGACTTCACTCGCCCGCGAGGCCGATATCGGCGGCGTGGCGCGGGTCAGCTTGTCGACGGTATAGCCCGCGACCGCTTCCGCTCCATCCGACTGGACCACGGAGCCCGCCGCATCGACCGCGGCGGAACCGACCTGGGCAGCACCGGTCGCCACAGAGGTTGCCGTGGAAATCCCGATCCAGGCGAAAACGAAAACGCCGAGCGCCCAGATGACCGCGCCATGGAGCGCGTCGCGCATCTCGACTTCGCCGCCGGTCGCGTCACCGACGGGCGGCCGCATCCGGCCAGCCACGTATCCGCCGACATAGTAGGCGAAGGCGGTCGAGGCGAGGAACCAGATCGCGGCGATGATGCCGATGGTCGTGACGCCTGCCCCATCGTTATCCCAGGGCGATACGAGCCCAAGGCCGAGCGCCGACCCGAAGCCGACAAACACCACGCTGGTCGCCAGCGCGACAGCCGCTCCGGCGAAAATGGCGCTCCAGTTGAAGTATGAGGCGACCGGGCTGCCGGCCGCCGGTGTGACCACGCTTGTTGTGTTGCTCATGACCCTGCCCCCGATCCGGCTCAAGCCAAACCGACGAAGGACAGGATCGCCATGACAACGACGATGAGTCCGATGATGTAGATGATGCCATGCATGGTGTTGCGTCTCCTCTCGATGATCCCTTTCGGGACGGTTCCGGCTGTCGAGCGCGCGAACGACATCGGCCCGGCAAAACCGCCGAGGAAGACACTTCGTTTTACGTGCGTTGTTGCGTCGCCAGCCCGCCTGACCTTACCGCCAGGCTATCGGAGACAAGAACGCGCCATCGCCAAATCGGTTCCACGGCCCTGACGACTCTCCGTCAGGCAGCGGGGATGGCGTCCAGCACGGTTTCGAGGAACGCGCCAAGATCGTCGGTCAGGAACTCGACATGCGGTTCATTGCGCCCCTCGACCTCCCAATCCTCGTGGAAGACCTCGGCAGTGCCACCAGGCACGACCAGAACGGTTCGCATGCCCAGCGCCGCCGGGACTGCGAGATTGCGCGAAAGATCCTCGAACATCGCCGCCCGCGCCGGATCGATCCCGGTCTCGGCGATGAAGCCGTCATAGGTCTCGCGATTGGGCTTGGGCAGAAGCCCGGCACGAACGATGTCGAAGATGTCCTCGAAGTGATCGGTGATGCCGAGTCGCGCGGCTACCTTCTCCGCATGTGCCTTGCTGCCGTTGGTGAAGATGAACTTGCGACCCGGCAGCCGCTGCAGCGCCGCGGCCAACCGTGGATCTGGCTGCACCACCGAATGGTCGATGTCATGGACGAATTCGAGGAATTCGTCCGGCTTGATCCCATGCTCCTCCATCAGTCCGCGCAGCGTCGTGCCATAGCGACGATAGTAGTCCTTCTGCACGGCATGGGCTTCGGTCGGCCCCATCTTGAGCAGGCGGCCGACATAGTCGTGAATGCGCTGGTCGACCTGGAGAAAGAGGTTAGCGTGGCGCGGATAGAGCGTGTTGTCGAGATCGAAAATCCAGCCGTCGACGGAGGCAAAGGGCTTCAGGTCGGCGACCGTGTGTCCGTTGGCCTGGCGCGGCGCGGGGATGTCGTTCATGGCAGGATCAGCGTTCCGGCGCCATGATCGGTGAACAGTTCGAGCAGGACGCAATGCGGCGTCTTGCCGTTGAGAATGACGACGCCTTCGACACCGCGATCAAGGGCCTCGATGCAGGTCTCGACCTTGGGGATCATACCGCCCGTGATGGTGCCATCGGCGATCAGCGCCTTCACCTCGGCGACCGTCAGTTCCTTGATCAGCTTGCCGTTCCTGTCGAGCACGCCGGGGACATCGGTCAGGAACAGGAGCCGCGCTGCGCCGAGCGAGCCGGCGATCGCGCCGGCAAAGGTATCGGCGTTGACGTTGTAGGTCTCGCCGTCGGCGCCGGGAGCGACAGGCGCGATGACCGGGATCAGTTCGGCGCCGAGCAGCATGTCGATCACCGCGCGATTCACCGTCTTCGGTTCACCGACGAAGCCGAGATCGATTACTTTCTCGATGTTCGAATCCGGATCGATCTCGGTGCGCCGCATCTTCTCGGCGACCACCATGTTGCCGTCCTTGCCGGAGAGACCGACCGCCTTGCCGCCCTCGGCGTTGATCGCCATGACGATCTCTTTGTTGATCGAGCCGGCCAGCACCATCTCGACGACATGGATCGTGCGCTTGTCGGTCACGCGCAGGCCACCGCGGAACTCGGACTCGATGTCGAGCTTCTTGAGCATTTCGCCGATCTGCGGTCCGCCGCCATGGACGACGACCGGACGAACGCCGGATGTCTCGATCATGGTGATGTCGCGGGCGAAATCCTTCGACAATTCGGCATCGCCCATGGCGTGACCGCCGTATTTGACGACGACGATCTTGCCCTCGTAGCGCAGCATGTAGGGCAGCGCCGCCGAGATCAGGCGGGCCTTGGCGATGGCATTCTCGGTGTCCTGATCGTAGCTGTCGACCATACCTGTACGCTCTCGATGAAGGTGGGCGGCCTCTATAGCCGCTGCGGACCGTGGCGACAATCGCAGCCGGAAGCGGCACGAAGAAGACGCCGGCCCGATTGGCGATATCTGCGAATGGGCGCGCGACGCCACCGGCGCTTGAATGTCGGGCGCCGCATCCGTACAAGCCGATTGCCCGCAACCCGTGGCGATCGTCCCGAGGCCAGCCCGATGTTTCGTCTCCTTCTCGTCCTGATCATCGCCGCCGCTGCGCTACCTCTCCTCGTCGAGAGCACCACGTCGCCCTGCGAGGCGCTGGAGCGCCGGCTCGCCCAGGCCGAGTCGCGCGCCGCCGGAACGTCGCCGCTGTCGAGCCTCCTGCCGAGCCCGGCGCCGCAGCCCTCCGGCAGCGGTATGGCGACCGTCGCGGTGCGGGAAAGGTATCCCGACCTGCCGCCGACGGCTGCCTGCTACATCGTCTATTACGAGACCTATTACCGGTCGATCGTCGGCAGCTAGCCGGCCGAAGGGCCGCTCACAGCAGCGCGGCGATCACCGCGCGCAGTTCGGGAATGCCAAGGCCGGTTCGCGACGCGGTCTGGATAATCTCCGGATGCGCCGCCGGGCGCTTCGAAATCGCCAGCCGGGTTGCGGCGAGCACGGCCTCAAGAGCCGTGGCCTTCGGCTGATCGCACTTGGTGAGCACGATCTGGTAGGAAACCGCCGCCGTGTCGAGGACATCAAGGGCTTCGATGTCGTTCGCCTTCACGCCATGGCGTGAGTCGATCAGGACATAGACCCGACGCAGGTTCGAACGGCCGCGCAGGTAGTCGAAGATCAGCCGGGTCCAGGCGCCGATCGCCGTCTTGGAGGCGCGGGCATAGCCGTAGCCCGGCATGTCGACGATGGTCAGGGCGGGCCCGGCGGAGAAGAAATTCAGTTCGCGGGTCCGGCCGGGCGTATTGGAGGTGCGGGCCAGCGCCTTCTGTCCGGTCAGCGCGTTGATCAGGGACGACTTGCCGACATTCGAGCGGCCGGCGAAGGCGACCTCGATACCGGTGCGCGGGGGAAGTCCGTCGACCGCGCCGGCGCTCATCACATAGGCCCAGGGACCGGCAAATAGCAGCCGCCCCTTCTCAAGGTCCGCGTCGTTGTCTTGCGATGACTCGGTCATGGCCCGGACGGCCTCCCGCAGCTATGGCGGCGGCCCGGGGACCCGGACCGTCCGAAGATCAGGCTTCTGCCGGTCGGGACGGCTTTGCCGTCGGCTTCCGTCGCTTTGCGGCTGGCTTCGCCTTGGGCGCAGCCTTCTTCTTCGGCGTCGACGACTTGGCCGGGACCGACTTGGCGGCGGGCGCCGAGTCGTTGGCCGGCTTCGGCGCCTCGACGGCCTTGGTGGCGCCGCCCGACGACTTCGGGGTGCCACCGCCAGCGCCACCTTCGGGCGTCGGCTTCTTGAGGCCAACCGATTCCAGGATGTTGCCCATCAGGTTCACGTCAACGCCCTGGCGGCGCATGATGTAATATTGCTGGGCGACCGACAGCGTGTTGTTCCAGGCCCAGTAGATGACCAGACCGGCCGGGAAGCCCGCCAGCATGAACATGAAGATCAGCGGCATCCAGGTGAAGATCATCCGCTGGGTCGGGTCCGGCGGCGTCGGGTTCAGCCGCATCTGGACGAACATCGAGATGCCCATCAGCAACGGCCAGACGCCGAGCATCAGGAAATCCGGCGGCGTCCAGGGGATCAGCCCGAAGAGGTTGAAGATCGACGTCGGGTCGGGCGCCGACAAATCCTGAATCCAGCCGAAGAACGGCGCATGCCGCATCTCGATGGTGACGAAGAGCACCTTGTAGAGCGCGAAGAAGACCGGAATCTGGATCGCGATCGGCCAGCAGCCCGCGAGCGGATTGATCTTTTCCTTCTTGTACAGCTCCATCAAGGCCTGCTGCTGCTTGACCTTGTCGTCCTTGTATTGCTCGCGCAGCTCCGTCATCTGGGGCTGCACCTTCTTCATCGCGCTCATCGACTTGTAGGACTTGTTGGCGAGCGGGAAGAAGACCAGCTTGACGAGGACGGTCACGGCAAGGATGGCGACGCCGAAGTTGCCAAGCATGCGGAACAGCCAGTCGATGAGGAAAAACATCGGCTTGGTGAAGAAGTAGAACCAGCCCCAGTCGATCAGGAGCTCGAAGCTCTCGATGTCGTAGGTTTCCTGGTAGCCATCGACGACCGAGACCTGCTTGGCGCCGGCGAAGAGGCGGCTGGTGCTTTCTGCCGTGCCGCCGGCCTGGATCGTCAGCGGCGAGCCGCTGAAATCGGCCTGATAGCGAAGCGAGGGGTCGGTCGAGCGGAGGAACCGGCCGGTGAATTCCTGGTCGGCCGGCGGGATCAGGGTCGTCGCCCAGTATTTGTCGGTGATGCCGAGCCAGCCGCGCTTGGCCGGCGACATGACCATCGGCGGGACGTCCTCGAGATCGCTGTAGTCGATCTCCTCAAGCCCTTCGTCGCCGAAAACGCCGATCAGGCCTTCATGCAGGATGAAGAAGCCCTCGATCACCGGCTCGTCAAGACGCGTCACCCGTCCATAGGGCGTCAGCGCAACGGCTGCATCCGTCGCGTTGGACACCGTTTCGGTGACGCTGAACATGTAGAATTCGTCGACCGAGATCTTACGCTCGAAGACCAAGCCCTGGCCGTTGTCATACGTCAGGGTGACCGGCGAACCGACGGCAAGCGTCGCACCTTCCGGCGCTGTCCAGATCGTCTCGGGACCCGGCAGCGGGCCGTTGTCGGCCGAACCGATCCAGCCGAACTCGGCGAAGTAGCCATCCGGCCCCTTGGCCGGCGACAGGAGGATGATCGTCGGGCTGTTCGGGTCGACCGTCTCGTGGAAGTCGTTGAGACGAAGATCGTCGATCCGTCCGCCGCGAAGATTGACCGAGCCGCTCAGGCGTTCCGTGACGACCGGGACGCGGGGCGATTCCGCCAGCGCCGCATCGCGGGTCAGCGCTCCGGTCTCGCCGATGCCGGCGGGCGCGACGCCGGCCGGAGCCGGAACCCCGGGAATATTAGCGTTGTCGCCGGTCGCAGGGGTCGCGGGACTGGCGGTCTGCTCAGCAATGATCTGTTGCTGGCGCGCCTTTTCGATTTCCGGGCCGGCAACGAAATATTGCCAGCCGATCAGCACCGCAATCGACAGCGCGATGGCCACGAGAAAGTTCTTGTTGTCCATCATGCTCCGGATCCGCCTCCGGCGGCCTCGTTCTGCGACAGTGCTGCCATTCCGCTGCTTAGATCGTCAACAAGTCGGTCAAAAGGAAGGCGCAGGGCTGCCCGACGCCCAATCAACACATAATCCGTGCTTTCGCTCGCACCACCCGCAGCCGAAAGCCTGACGACTTCCCGCAAGCGTCGACGAATGCGATTACGGACGACAGCGTTACCGATCTTCTTTGTCACGGTGAAGCCGAAACGTGGTTCGCGGCCTGTTTCAGTCGCCCGAAGCGCCTGAAGGACAAAGCCGGGGCGCGAAATGCGGCGGCCTCGACCGACCGCACGAAATTCACTGCGACGCTTCAGCCGGTCCATGGGCCCGGCATCCGCCCGCCGGACTTCAGGCGGACAGCCGCTTGCGGCCGCGGGCGCGACGGGCCGCGATCACCTTCCGGCCGCCGGTGGTCGCCATGCGGGCGCGGAAGCCGTGCCGACGCTTGCGCACCAGCTTGCTGGGTTGGAATGTCCGTTTCATATCTACCTACATCTCCGCGCGAGAACGCGTCGGGCTTATAAGGTTCGGGTCGAATCGAGTCAACGCTACCCGTGGCCGCATGCCAGCGGCCCGCCACCAGCTGGGAGGCGAGAGAACGCCGGAATCGCGCCGCGAGCAGCACCCCGATCCACGAATTTGACCGGCAAATTACATTAGCGCATTGTTTTTGCAAGATGATTCTGTCGAAGCCATCGCAAGGACGGGCTCGTCACTCCGTCCAGGGACCTTGTAGCAAAAAATATGGCGCCCCCTTTCGCCATCCCCAACTGGTAACCGGATGACCGCATCTTGTTCCGACGGCCTGCGCAACATGTCCCATTTCGCCATCTACCAATCGGCTTCGGTCGCGGCTACAGAGTGTCATGGCTGAAGAGCTGAAACCGGATATCTGCGTCATCGGCGGCGGGCCCGCCGGTATCGCCGTCGCCATTGCGGCTGCGAATGCCGAGGTTCCCGTTGTCCTCGTCGAAGGCAGCGAGATGGGCGGCGTCAACGTGGCCGCCGCGGTGCCCTCCAAGGCGCTTGTCGCGGCGGCGAGCCGATACGAAAGCCTGCGGGTCGGGCCGGCTTTTGGCGTGACCGGGGCACCGCTGCAGGTCAATCTCGGCAAGGTCCACGATCATCTTCGCTCGGCGACCGAGGCGGTGGCGGCCAACGGGTCGGCCGAACGGCTGACCGCGCTCGGCGCCACGGTCGTCAAGGCGCAGGCCCGATTCGTCGACGGGCATACGGTGGTTGCCGGCGACACGACGATCCGCGCCAAGCATTTCGTTATCGCCACCGGCGCCAAGCCGGTCATTCCCGATGTTCCGGGTCTCGGCGAGGTCGACTACCTGACCTTCGAGACGATCTTCGACGCGACGCGAAAGATGGGCCACCTGATCGTGCTCGGCGCCGGTCGATACGGACTTGAGATCGCGCAGGCCTATACCCGGCTGGGCATCGACGCGACGGTGATCGACGACGGGCCGGCGCTCGCCGACGAGGATCCGGAACTCGCGGCGCTGGTGCTGGAACGCCTGCGGGCCGAAGGGATTCGCGTCCGCGACCGGACACGTATCCTTGGTGTGGCCAGGCGGCGCGGAGGAATCCGGGCGACCGTCGCCGCCATCGCCGGGAGCGAAAGCGAGGAGATCCCGGTCGACGGCACACATATTCTCGTCGCACCGAGCCGGCGGGCAGCCAATATCGGCGGACTTGGCCTCGACAAGGCCGGCATCGAGCATGATGGCGAGGGCATCAAGGTCGATCCGCATTTGCGGACGACCAACAACCGCGTCCATGCGATCGGCGATGTGATCGCAGGGCCCGCCGGCGTCAACCGCGCCGAACATCAGGCGGCGATGGTGGCCAAGCGACTATTGCGCCAGGCCGGACCTGCGACCGGCGTGTTCCCCATCCCCTCCATGGCGATGACCGATCCGGCACTGGCCGCGGTCGGCCTTGACGAAAACGAGGCCCACCGGAAGCACAAGGATGTCCGTGTGCTGCGATTGCCGTTTGCCGAAAGCGACCTGAACCAGGCCGACCGAGCGACGTCTGGATTGCTGAAGATCATTGTCACGGATCGCGGGCAAATCCTTGGCGCCGCCGCGGTCGGCCGCGAGGCAGGCGAGGTCATAGCCCTCTGGTCGCTGGCGATCGCCAACCGGCTCACCATTGACGCCATGCAGACCTTCGTGGCGCCGTATCCGACCCGTGCCGACCTGTCGCGGCGGATCGCCGAAAGCTTCACCGGCCCGGGTTTGACGCCACCGCCGCGGCGACGCATCATCGATTTCCTGAGAAAATCCGGCTGATTGGCTATGGACGACCGGCCGCGCAATACAGAGGCCGAAATCGCGCGCGACGCAGCGGCCAGAATACCTCGGGCCCGTCGCGGCCCGGGCCTGTCGTGGAAGCTGTTGATCCTGACTCTGCTCTTCGTCTCGGTCAGCGCAGTGCTCATCTATGTTCCCTCGATCGCCAACTTCCGTCTCACCTGGCTCTCGGACCGGCTGGCGATGGCCGACACAGCCAGCGTCGTGCTCGCCGCCGCCGACACGGTCGACGTTCCCCGCGATATCCAGGACCAGTTGCTCGCCGCGGTCGGCGCCACGGC
The DNA here is from genome assembly GCF_900104485.1 of Bauldia litoralis. Lineage (GTDB taxonomy): Bacteria > Pseudomonadota > Alphaproteobacteria > Rhizobiales > Kaistiaceae > Bauldia > Bauldia litoralis. The sequence continues at coordinate 119,007 of NZ_FMXQ01000010.1, forward strand.
GATCGCCATCCGCACCGGCTCGGTCAGCCGGCTGATCGCCGCGGTCGAGATGCCGCCCGAGATCGATCGGACCGTCGACCTGAGGATGATGGAACCGGTGGCCGACATCGTCGCCGCCTTCGAGACGCTGCTCGCCCCTGACGAGCGGATGCTCCGGGTGATCGGCGATTCACGCAACAGCGGCGCGGTCGAACTGGTCATCACCGATACGCCGCTTCGCGATGCCATGCTGTCCTATTCAGTGCGGGTTCTGTGGCTCGCCGTGCTGATCTCGGTCATCCTGTCCGGCCTTCTCTTCCTGAGCGTCGACCGGATGTTCGTGCGGCCGATGCGCCGCCTGTCGCAGAACATGGTCGCCTTCTCCGACGCGCCGGACGATTCCACCCGGGTGATCACGCCGAGTGGACGCGGCGACGAAATCGGTGTCGCCGAGGACCACCTCGCCAGCATGCAGCGTGACCTGCAGACAACGCTGCGCGAACAGCGGCATCTCGCCGATCTCGGCCTTGCGGTGTCGAAGATCAATCATGACCTGCGCAACATGCTCGCCTCCGCCCAGCTCTTCTCAGACCGGCTCGGCGGCGTTTCCGATCCGACCGTCCAGCGCTTCGCGCCGAAGCTCATCGCCGCACTTGATCGGGCAATCTCCTATTGCCAGACGACGCTCGCCTATGGCCGGGCCCGCGAGGCCCCGCCGTCCCGACGTCTGATAGCGCTCGATCGGCTGGTCGACGATGTCGCAGACGGGCTGGGACTCGTTGGCCACCAGACCATCGCCTTCGACAATGCCGTGGCGCAGGGCATGGAGATCGATGCCGACCCCGACCAGTTGTTCCGGATTCTGGTCAATCTCGGCCGCAATGCCATCCAGGCGCTGGAGAGCGATTCGTCGCCCGCCCTCGTCCGGCGGCTGACGATCTCCGGCGAGCGGCGCGACGGGTGCATTGCCATCCGCGTGGACGATACGGGCCCGGGCATTCCGCAAGCGGCGCGCGCGCATCTCTTCCAGGCGTTCCAGGGCACCGTACGGCCCGGCGGCACAGGGCTAGGACTGGCGATCGCGGCCGAACTGGCACGCGCCCATGGCGGCTCGGTGGCGCTTGCCGAGAAGGCCGGCCCGGGCGCCTGCTTCGAGATCATCATCCCCCATCGCCGCGAATCGAACGGCCGGCCACGCGCCGCCTGAGCGCTCGCATTGGCGTCGTCTTCAACAGGACGAACGCCAGCGCGCTTGCATTCCCGCCGATCCTTCATTAGCTATTGCCGCCGTCCGGTCCGTCACGCGGCACCGGCGCGCGCCCGTAGCTCAGCTGGATAGAGCACCAGACTACGAATCTGGGGGTCAGAGGTTCGAATCCTTTCGGGCGCGCCAATTCTCTCCCGATATGATTGACCGGCAATCGATGCAATATCCGGCACCGCGCTCCCGCTCCTGCGAGGATGGTGATTGCGGTGGCGCCGATTCATGGAAATGGGGTTGCGCGAGCTCCGGCAAGGCGACCGCCGGAAACACTGCGGCTTGACAAGGAAGCGGATTGTTCCCCAAGAGAAGCAGCGTTGGACAGGCGAGGAGGGAATGCGACTGGGGCCCCCGAAGCGCTGCTGCCCCCCGCGATCGTGACTGGAAAAGGTCACCCCCAAGCCACTGACAATAATGCCGTGAAGGTGGAGAACCCTGAATGCGCAAGCCGGGAGACCTGCCAACGCAAAGAGTGAGTGGTCGGCCGGGGTGCTCCGCGGCCGGTTGGACGTGCAGTTGTCTTGTCAGGACACGCCACCTCCTGTCCTGCCCTTTCCATTGATGGACGGACAAGACGATGAGCGTCTCGCTGCAGGTTTGCGCGCGGCCGTGGCGCGGCTGAGTGGATTTTTGCCCTTGCGCCACCACCTGGACACAACGCGACGCGATCCCACACCCTTCCGGAAGGGATCGCCCGCGTGGCCCGTACCCGTTCCTGGCGGGCGGATCGCGATTGCGACGCGTCGGGGAGCCGACCATGGCTGAGCCGGTCATCAAGGGCTGGTGTCCGGGTGCGCTGCGCCCGATGCTGTCGGGCGATGGCTGGGTCGTTCGCCTGCGGCCGCCCGAAGGACGGCTCTCGCCGCAGCAGGCATCGGGAATTGCCCGGCTGGCGCTTGAATTCGGCAACGGTGTGATCGGCCTCTCGGTGCGCGCCAATATCCATTTGCGCGGCGTGATCGAGCAAGGCATCGGCCAACTGGTTGAACGGCTCGACGGGCTGGGACTCATCGACGAGACCCACGATGCAGAGGAGCGGCGCAATATCGTGCTCACGCCGTTCTGGTCTTCCGAAGACGGCATCGTTAGGTTGGCTGCCGCGCTGGCCGCATCGATGACCGCATCGGACGCACCCCGCCTGCCGGCGAAGTTCGGCTTCGCCATCGATTGCGGGCCGATCCCGGTCCTGAGCGGTGTCCCCGCCGACATAAGGCTGGAGCGTGGCGCCGATGGTGGCTTGATCTGTCGCGCCAGCGGTGTTGCGTCCGGTGCGCGTGTGTCGGCGGATACTGCCGTCGATACCATGTTGGCGCTCGCCAACTGGTTTGTGCAATCGGGCGGGATTACCGGCCACCGCGGCCGCATGACATCTCACATCGCGCGCGGCGCGGTGCTGCCGGAAATTTTCACCGAGGCAATGGCTCAGTCAGCATCAACGTTTTCCCCGAAGCCGGGGCCGGTTGCGGCGGGCGTTCTGGTCGGTTTCGAATTCGGCCAGGTGCCTGCCGACATGCTCAGGACGCTATCCGATATGGGCGCGCTACGCGTGACGCCGTGGCGGATGCTGCTGATCGAAGGTGTGAGCGCCACGCCCGACCTGCCCGGCCTTGTCACGCGCGCCAATGACCCGATGCTTCGCGTCATCGCATGCACTGGCGCACCGGGATGCCTGCAAGCCGAGCAGCCGACACGTGCGCTGGCGAAATCCTTGGCCCCGCACCTGCCGGACGACGCCGTGCTGCATGTGTCGGGCTGCGCAAAGGGCTGCGCGCATGCCGGCCCGGCACCTTTGACGCTGACGGCGCAAGCCAACGGGTTCGACCTGATCCGTCACGGTACAGCGAGAGACAGACCTCAGCGCCGAGGTTTGACGGCAGAGTTTCTTGCGGCCAACCCGGCAATCCTGCGGGAGGCGCCCTGATGCCTTTCGCCTACGAAACCGACGGCAGCGCGATCTATCGCAAGTCTTTCGAAACGATCCGCGCCGAAGCCGATCTTGGCCGCTTCACAGCGGAAGAAGAAGTCGTGGTCGTTCGCATGATCCACGCGGCAGGCATGGTCGGGCTGGAGCAGCACATAAGTTTTTCCTCCGGCATGGCACAGGCAGCGCGGGCCGCACTCGAAGCTGGTGCACCGGTCTTGTGCGACGTGCGGATGGTGAGCGAGGGAATCACGCGGCCTCGGCTTCCGGCCCACAATGACGTAATTTGCACGCTGCAGGAGACCGGTGTGCCCGAGCTTGCGCTCAAGATGGGGACAACCCGTTCGGCCGCGGCCGTCGAACTGTGGCGGCCTTATCTGGCAGGCGCCGTTGTCGCGATCGGCAACGCGCCGACTGCGCTGTTTCACCTGCTCAACATGCTCGAAGACGGAGCATGCCCCCGTCCTGCTGCGATCGTCGGCTGTCCGGTGGGATTTGTCGGCGCAGCCGAGTCGAAGGCGGCGTTGATCACCACGCTGCCGGCACCGGCCCTGGTCGTCAAAGGTAGACTCGGCGGGTCCGCGATGACCGTCGCTGCCATCAATGCGCTCGCAAGCCGTAAGGAATAGTTCTTGGGCACGATCATTTGCACGGGCCTCGGCCCCGGCGATCCGGATCTGATCAGTGTCCGGTCAGACCGGCTGATCCGCGCCGCACGCCATGTTGCGTATTTCCGCAAGGCCGGCCGACCCGGTCAGGCGCGCAGCATTGTCGAAGGCATGTTGGCGACTGATGTCACGGAACATGCGATGGAATATCCGGTCACCACGGAGCTTCCCTTCGGGAGTGCCGAATACAAACGGCTGCTGGCTTCCTTCTATGACGACTGGGCCATGCGGCTTGCCACTCTCGCCGCAACCACCGACGTCGTCGTGCTCTGCGAGGGCGACCCGCTGTTCTACGGTTCGTTCATGCATCTTCAATCCCGGCTGCACGGTCGGGCGGACGTCGAGATCGTGCCTGGCATCAACGGCATGACCGGATGCTGGAACGCGATCGGCATTCCCATCACCTGGGGAGACGATGTTCTTTCCGTCCTGATGGGTACACTGCCCGAGGACGATCTGCTGCGCCATATGCAGAGTGCCGATGCGCTGGTTGTCATGAAAACCGGTCGGAACCTGCCCAAGGTGCGCCGGGCGCTCGAGCGCGCGGGTCGCTTGTCCGATGCATGGTTGGTTGAACGCGGCACGATGCCCGATCAGCGCGTGGTGCGGCTCGCCGAAACCGAGATCGCCGAATGCCCCTATTTCGCAACCGTCCTGGTCCACGGACGAGGCCGCCGCCCGGAGACAGGGGAATGAACGGTTCCCTGATGGTCGTCGGCCTTGGTCCGGGAGACACGGCGCTCGTCACCCCCGAGGTCAGCGCAGCATTGGCGGCCGCGACGGATGTCGTCGGCTATCTTTCCTATCTGGCGCGCGTGCCGCCGCGCGAAGGTCTCACGGTGCACGCCTCGGATAACCGGGCCGAGCTGCAACGCGCGCGGCAAGCCCTGACGCTGGCGGCGGAGGGACGGCGTGTGGTTGTCGTTTCGTCGGGCGACCCCGGCGTATTTGCCATGGCGTCAGCCGTGTTCGAAGCGCTGGAGGATGCACCGGAGTTGCAGACACTCGATATTCGCGTGCTGCCCGGCATCACAGCCATGCTGGCGGCCGCCGCTCGCGTGGGCGCGCCGCTTGGCCATGATTTTTGCGCGATCAACCTCAGCGACAATCTCAAGCCCTGGGCGCTGGTGGAACGGCGGCTTCAGTTGGCCGCCGAGGCTGATTTCGCCATGGCGTTCTACAATCCCCGCTCCGCCGCCCGCCCGCATCAATTCGCACGGGCGCTGAATATCCTTCACGCCGCATGCGGACCCGATCGGCTGATTACCTTCGCGCACGCGGTGACGACGGCCGACGAGCACATCGAGACCGTGACACTGGCCGAGGCACGGCCGGAAATGGCCAATATGCGGACCGTCGTGCTGGTCGGGAATTCCGCCACCCGCCGGGTCGGGCGTCACGTCTACACACCGAGGCGCGCAGATTGATCGAGCCAGCGCATGACCTCATCGACGCTTTGTGCAGTCCTGCGCTCCGCCAGGCCAGGCGGATCAATTTGCGGCCGGCCGATCATGATGACGGGCAGGCTGAGCGCGCGAGCGGCTTCAATTTTCGCCCTCGAACCTTCGCCGCCTGCGTTTCTGGCGACGATGAGCGTGATGCGGTGATGGCGCAGCAGCGCGAGATCGCCCTCGACGGTGAAAGGACCGCGCGCCAGCACGATCTCGGCATCTGGCAACGCCAGCGTGGTCGCCGGCGGATCAACGAGACGCAGCAGGTAAAAGTGCTGCAATCGAACGGCGAACGGCTGCAGATATTGCTTTCCGATGGCAAGAAAAATCCGTGCTGGACGATCCGGCAGCGCCGCGGCCGCTTGTTCGACCGTCCCTACATGCTGCCAATTGTCACCCGGCCCCGCTACCCATGGTTCGCGCGAGAAAGCGATCAGCGGTGTACCGGTCCGTGCGCAGGCGTCGACCGCGTTCTTGCTGATCTGGCTGGCAAAGGGATGCGTCGCGTCGATCACATGGGTAATCCCTTCCTGCCTGAGATATTCGGCGAGGCCGTCAACGCCGCCGAAGCCGCCTGTCCGCGTCGGCATCGGTTGCGCGGTCGGCGCCGCAGTGCGCCCCGCATAGGAAATGACCCCCGGCACGTCGGCGGCGGCAAGCGCGCGGCCGATCTGGCCCGCCTCCGTCGTGCCGCCCAGGACGAGGACAAGCATCATGTCTGACTCCCCTGCCGGTTCGGCGACCAGGCCCTGGATCCGGATCATCGGGATCGGTGAGGATGGCCTTACGGGCTTGTCCCAATCAAGTCGAGACGCGCTGGCGCAGGCGGACATCGTGTTTGGAGGACCGCGTCACCTCAAGCTTGCCGGGATCGGTGCCGGCGGCCGCCCGTGGCCCGTTCCGTTTTCAGTTGACCCGGTGCTTGAATGCCGGGGCCGGCAAGTGGCTGTTCTGGTGTCGGGAGATCCGTTCTGGCATGGCGCGGGGGGCAGCCTGGCGGCGCGCCTTTCTCCCGGTGAATGGATCGCATTTCCGGCGCCATCGAGCTTCTCGCTGGCAGCTGCAAGATTAGGCTGGCGCTTGGAGGAGGTGAGTTGCCTTGGCCTTCACGCCGCCCCGTTCGAGACATTGCTTCCGCATCTGACGCGCGCGCGGAGGGCGATCTGCCTTCTACGGGATGGCGCGGCCGCGGGCGATCTGGCCAGGTGGCTGACGCACAAGGGTTTCGGTGCATCATCGTTGAGCGTGATGGAGGCGCTCGGCGGTCCTTCGGAGCGCATCCGCACGACGCCGGCCGCAAGCTTTGATCTTGCCGACGTCGCCGCGCCGGTCGCGATGGCGATCGTGGCGGCGGGAGCCGCCGGATTGCCTCGAACGCCAGGATTGCCGGACGAAGTCTTCGTCCACGATGGTCAGATTACCAAGAGTCCGATCCGCGCCCTGACATTATCCGCGCTGGCACCGCGGCCCGGGGAAACATTGTGGGATATTGGCGCGGGATCGGGGTCGATATCCGTGGAATGGTGCCTTGCCGGTGGCAATGCGTTTGCAATCGAAGCGCGCGCCGATCGCGCCGAGAATATTCGTAGCAACGCGGCCGCATTCGGCGTGGCTCATCGCTTGACGGTCGTGACGCAAGAGGCGCCGGCGGCGCTGGAGAAGCTGCCATCCCCGGATGCAGTCTTCGTCGGCGGTGGAGGCGGTCAGTCCTTGATCGACACGCTCTGGTCGACGATCCCCGCGGGATCGCGGCTGGTCGTCAATGCCGTGACGCTGGAAACGGAAGCGCTCCTGCTGCTCGAGCAGAAAAGGCGTGGCGGCGATCTCCTGCGGATCGAGCTTTCGCGGGAAACGCCGCTTGGAAAGATGCGCAGCTGGGTCCCCTCCCGACCCGTGGTGCAATGGAATGTGGTACGATGAGGATCGCCGGCGTGGGGTTCCGCGAAGCGGCAGGGATTGAGTCGCTGCGTGGCGCATTGATGGCCGCCGGCGGCACCGATGGCATCGTCGCCCTGGCAACGGCGGCCAAAAAGGCCCAGGCCGAGGCGCTGGTTGCCTTGGCGGCCGAACTGCGTTTGCCGATCTGGGCGATCGACCCCGCCGCACTGGCCACCGTTACAACGCGGACCTGGTCGGATCGGGTGGCTTCGCGTTTCGGAACAGGCAGTCTTGCCGAAGCAGCTGCGCTGGCAGCCGCCGGGCCTGCGGCCCGGCTGGTCGCGCCGCGCGCGGTATCGGCCGACGGCATGGCAACGGCGGCGATTGCAGAAGGGGTAGATCGATGACGGTGCATTTTATCGGGGCCGGACCGGGAGCCCCTGACCTGATCACCATCCGCGGGCGCGACCTGATCGCATCGTCGCCGGTATGTCTGTTTGCCGGTTCGCTGGTGCCGAAGGCCTTGCTTGGCCACTGCCCGGCCGGCGCCAGGGTCATCGATACGGCGCCGATGTCGCTGGACATGATCATCGCGGAAATCGCCGCGGCCCACGCGGCGGGGCAGGATGTCGCGCGGCTGCATTCTGGCGATCTTTCCGTCTGGTCCGCAATGGGCGAGCAGTTGCGTCGGTTGCGGGCACTTGGCATTCCATATGACGTTACGCCCGGCGTCCCGTCCTTTGCCGCCGCGGCGGCCGCTTTGGGCGCGGAACTTACCCTGCCTGGCGTCGTGCAGTCGGTGGTGCTGACGCGCACCTCGGGCCGGGCATCCGCCATGCCGGAGGGTGAAAGCCTCGCTGCTTTTGCCGCGACAGGCGCGACGCTGGCGATCCATCTGTCCGTGCATGTGCTCGATCGGGTCGTTCTGGAACTGACCCCGCACTACGGCGCAGACTGCCCTGTGGCCGTCGTCTGGCGCGCGAGTTGGCCTGATGAGAGAGTTGTCGTTGCTACGCTCGGGACACTTGATGCCGCCGTTGCAGGCGAGATGGAGCGCACGGCGCTGATCCTCGTCGGCCGCGCAATCGGCGCGCAGGAGTTCGACGAGAGCCGCCTGTACGCGCATGACTACGATCGCCGCTTTCGTCCCGTTGGCGTCGATCCCCGCTTTCGGGAGGGCGCTTGACCCCTCCCGGCCTCGTCATTTCCGCGCCTGCCTCGGGTACCGGCAAGACCACCTTGACGATGGGCTTGCTCGCTGCCTTTCGCGCGCAAGGTCTGGTGGTGCAGCCCTTCAAGTGCGGGCCGGATTATATCGATCCTGCATTTCACACCGCAGCGTCAGGGCGCTCTTCGCTGAACCTTGATAGTTGGGCGATGCAGCCAGCACAGATCGCGGCCCTGATACAGGCAGCGGATGGCGCCGATCTGGTGTTGGCAGAGGGATCGGTGGGCCTGTTCGACGGCGCCGCGATGCGCGGCGAGGCCGGAACCGGTGCCAGCGCAGATATTGCAGCGCTTGCGGGCTGGCCGGTGGTGCTGGTGCTCGACATTTCGGGACAGGCGCAATCGGCGGCCGCCGTGGCGCTTGGCTTTGCAACGCTGCGGAAGGATGTCGCCCTCGCCGGCGTCGTCCTCAATCGCGTCGCCAGCGCCCGGCACGAGGCACTCGCGCGGGCGGGCCTTGATGCCGCGGGTATCCGGGTGCTCGGTGCGCTGCCTCGGCGGCCCTCGGTTGCCTTGCCGGAACGTCACCTCGGCCTGGTGCAGGCAGAGGAGCAACCGCGTCTCGCCCAGATTCTGGCCGAGATGGCCGATTTCGTCACAGAGCATATCGATCTGCCGGCGCTGCGCGCGATCGCGATACGGGCGCAGACGGCCGATGCCGTGTCACTCCGGAATAGTCCACCGCCAGGAGGCCGGGTGGCGCTCGCTCGCGATGCGGCCTTTTCCTTTGTCTATCCGCATATGCTGGCTGAATGGCGCGCGGCCGGCGCGGAAATCCTGCCGTTTTCTCCGATGGCCGATGAGGCACCCGACGCATCGGCCGATGTCTGCTGGCTTCCAGGCGGATATCCGGAACTCCATGCCGGACAACTGGCGACCGCTGCCCGATTCCGCTCGGGCCTTCGCAGCTTTGCCGAGACGCGACCCGTGCATGGCGAATGCGGTGGCTACATGGTGATGGGCGAGTGCCTGGTGGACGCTGCGGGCGTAGAACACGAGATGGTTGGACTATTCAAACTTGCCACGTCGTTCGAGAAGCGGCGCTTGCATCTCGGCTATAGACTTGTGCGCTTGAACACCTCGATTCCCGGTCACGACGCCGGCGCTCGGTTGCGAGGGCATGAGTTCCACTACGCCACTGTCCTCGAACAGGACGACGCCCCGCTCGCGCAAGTGGAAAACGCCGCCGGCAACTCCGTACCGGAAACGGGATCGTGCAGAATTCTTGACGGTGGCGGGCGAGCGACCGGTTCATTCTTTCATCTGATTGCGGAGGCCGGATGACGGGCTTTGTATCCTTTGTCTCGTCCGGGCCCGGAGATCCGGAGCTTCTGACGCTGAAAGCGGTGGCGAGGCTTCAGGTCGCTGACGCGGTCCTGTTCGACGATCTGTCGTCAGGTCCGATCCTTGCGCATGTGCGGGCCGGCGCCGATCTCGTCAGCGTGGGCAAGAGGGCCGGCCGTGTGTCGCCGAGACAAGCCGAGGTGAGCCGGCTGTTGGTCGACTATGCGACAACGCACGCGCGGGTGGTCCGGTTGAAGTCCGGTGACAGTGGGTTATTCGGCCGCCTGGAAGAAGAAATCGAAGCGCTGTCGGTTGCCGGCATCGGCTACGAGATTATTCCCGGCGTCACATCCGCCTGCGCCGCGGCGGCGGCGGCCGGCATTCCGCTGACGCGACGGGAGCTTGCGCGGCGGGTGCAATTCGTCACCGGCCATGGCGCAACGGGTGCGCTTCCCGACGGATTGAACTTCGCCGCTCTGGCCGACCCGTCGGCGACAACGGTGGTCTACATGGCAAGACGCACGTTTCCCGAACTGGCGCAGCGATTGATCGCTGCGGGTTTGCCCGGGACGACGCCAGCGCTTCTTGCCGAATCTGTCAGCCATCCCGACCAACGCCTGACGCGATCGACCGTCGCCGAACTGGCGGCACGAATCGCGACTGAGGCGAGCAACGCCCCTGCCGTGATCCTGTATGGTGCACTGACCGCCGACCGCTCTTGACTTGGTGTGGGGCCGGTGACACCCGTAGGTCAGCAATCGTGCTCGCGGGTAATATACCCTTCGGTCGCCAGCTTCGGCCCCGCTCGCATGGCGGTCGCCCGGGACATGCGGCCTGATCGCATCGGAGAAACTGGCGCGGCCACGATTTAGGCCGCGTTTTCGTTTGGAGGCAGATGATCGAGCTTCTTCTGGTGGGCATCGGCACCGGCAATCCCGAACATCTGACGCTGCAGGCGATCCGGGGGCTCAATTCCGCCGATCTGGTTCTGATCCCGCGCAAGGGGTCGGACAAAGCCGACTTGGCCGATCTCCGCCGCTCGATCTGTGCCGAAGTGGTCACGAACTCCGCCACGAGGGTCGTGGAATTCGACTTGCCACGGCGCGATCGGACGGTCGCCGATTATCGTCGCGGCGTCGATGACTGGCACGACGCCATTGCCAAGGTCTGGTCCGATACCATTCGATCCGAACTCCCCGACGGTGGGTCGGTGGCGTTTCTTGTCTGGGGTGATCCGACGCTCTACGACAGCACGCTGCGCATTGCCTCGCGTCTGGAACCTGCCCCGCGAGTCCGGGTGATTCCAGGCATTACTTCGATCCACGCTCTCGCCGCATCCCATGCGATTCCGCTTACCGATATCGGCGCGCCATTTCTCGTGACGACGGGAAGGCTGCTGCGCGATGCCGGCTGGCCGGCGGGCGTCGACACGCTGGTCGTGATGCTCGATGGAGATTGCGCATTCCAACATCTCGATCCGGCAGGCGTTGTGATCTGGTGGGGTGCCTATGTCGGAATGGCGGAGGAGATCACTCTGTCCGGTCCCCTCGCTGAATCAGCTCCGAGAATCATCCAGGCCCGAGCTGAAGCGCGAGAAGCGATGGGCTGGATCATGGATGTTTATGTGCTGAGGCGCACTGGCGGCTGAGCACGTCCAACGATGGAAGACCGACTCGATGCGTTGTCTTGGTCGATGCCGACCACGACGGAGCGGCATCGGCCTATTTGTCTCGATCGGAGTTATTGCAACTCAGCGCTTGCCACGAAACGCATCGAACCGCTGCCTGCCGTGACGAGGGCCGCAGTCGGCTACAGGGCCGACATACCGCCGTCGACGAAGTAGTTGCCAGCAGCGACGAAGCCGGCTTCGTCGGACGCCAGGAAGACAAACATCGGCGCCACTTCCTCCGGCTCGGCACGACGGCCAAGCGGGGTGAAATCCATCAGCATCTGCGCCTCTTCCGGTGTCACCGTGCGTGACATCGGCGTGTCGATGTAGCCGGGCAGCACGCAGTTCACGCGTATGTTGTTCGGCGCGTAGGTGACGGCAGCGTTCTTCGACAGCATCACCGCCGCCCCCTTGGCGGTCTGGTAGGCGACGTTGTTCTTGATGCCGGTCCACCCCCAGACCGAAGCGACATTGACGATGGCGCCGCCACCCATCTCCATCATCCCGGGGATCACCGTCTTCATGCCGAGGAACATGCCGACCGTGTTGACCTCGAAGTTCGCCCGCATCGCGTCAAGGCTTTCCTCGTGCACCGGCTTGCCGCTGGAACCGATGCCGGCATTATTGATCAGTACATTCGGTTGCCCGAACGTCTCGACACAGGCCCCCAGGGCGTCGGCCCAGGCCTCTTCGCTGCGCACGTCCAGTGTCCGGAACACTAGTGACCCAGCGTTGTCGGCGACCGCTGCCTGCAGCATATCTCCCGGGTCCTTGATATCGGCGGCAACCACCTTCGCACCCTCTGCCACGAAGAGCCGCACCGTCGCCGAGCCGATGCCGGTCGAAGCACCGGTGATGATCGCGATCTTGCCGTCCAGCCGTCCTGTCATGCCTTTACCCTTTGTTTCATCGGGGTTTGCGGGAGGTCGCCACTGCGGGCGATCCCTTCGCCCCTACTTCCTGTTGACCGAAACCGCCCCGATGATGATCAGCCCCTTGACCACCTCCTGGATACTCGTCGACAGGCCCATGACGATGAGGCCGAAGCCGAGAATACCGATGAAGATGGCGCCGACGACAGAGCCGAGAATGAAGCCGCGTCCACCGAACAGGCTGGTTCCGCCAATGATGACCGCGGCGATGACATCAAGTTCGAGGCCCTGACCGAGGATCGGATTCCCGGCGGCGCTGCGCGCGGACAGGACCAGCCCGGCCATAGACGCCGTCACCCCGCACAACGCGAAGGCGATGATCCGGATGAGGTCCGTGTTGATTCCGGAGAAACGCGCAGCGATCGTGTTGCCGCCGGTGGCCAGCGCCCGCTTGCCGAACACCGTCATGTGCAGCAGGTAGAAACCGGCGACGACCGTGACCAGCGTCCACCATATCGGCGCCGGGATGCCGAGCATGGTTCCGCCGGCGAGAACCTCGACATACTCGCGATCGACGATCGGCACCGGCATCGACCCGGTGAAACTCAGCGCGAGGCCGCGCAGGACGCTCAGCATGCCGAGGGTGACAAGGAAGGACGGGATCCGGAGCTTGGTGACGATGATGCCGTTGATGGCGCCGACGCCAGCCCCGAGGAGCAGCACGAGCGGCGAGGCAATCCAGCCGGGGACGTCGTTGTAGAGAAGCATCGCAACGACCATCGCGGCGAAGCTGACATGCGATCCGACCGACAGATCGATCTCTCCGCAAACGATGACGAAGGTCATCCCCACCGCCATGATGGTCACCACCGCGGTGATCCGCCCCACCGCGCCGGCAGTGCCCCAGGTCGCGAAATTCGGGGCGAAGATCACGAAGAAGCCGATGATGATGATGAAGATGATGTAGGTGACGTGCGGCCCCGGGCTGAGCAGCCGCCCGAGCAGCGCACTTCCGGGGTTCGGTTGACTAACCGTGCTCTGCGTCGCGTTGGACATCAGGCAGCCTCCTTGCGTTTGGCATCGATGTCGGCCTGCAGGGCCGCGCGGAGCTCCGTCTCACTGGCGCCGCCGGGCAGGGTTCGGCCGAGCGACCCGTCGACCATGGTGATGATCCGGTCGGCAACCCGGGACAGCTCTTCCATCTCCGAGGCGATGAGCAGAACCCCCATCCCCTTCGACGCCGCTTCACGAACGATCAGCCGCATCTCTTCCTTGGCGTTGACGTCAACGCCCGAGGTTGGCTCGTCGAGGATGAGGAGTTGCGCATCGGTGGCCAGCCATTTGGCCACGACCACCTTCTGCTGGTTGCCGCCGCTCAGTTCGGAAGCGCGTTGACGGCCGGACCGGCAGACAATCTTCAACTGGTCCCGCATGTAGCTGAACAAGCTGTCGGCGCTGTTCGGCAGAACCATCGGAAACCGCCCGTTGCCAACGCGAAGCTTCTTCAACGTCGGCAAGGCCATGTTGATGGCCAGCCCGTGATCGACCACGAGGCCTTCGCCCCGCCGGTCCTCCGGAACGAAGCCGATGCCGGCGGCGATGGCGCGTGCGGGCGAGCCGGGCTTTACCGGACGCCCGTCCACCTCGACCGTACCCACCGCGTCGGGAAGCAGGCCGAACAGCGCCTTGGCAAAGGTCGAGCGGCCGCTGCCGACCAGCCCGGCGAGCCCGACGATCTCCCCCTTGGCAATGGTCAGATCGACGCCAGTCCGCAGCTTGCGTCCGGTCCGCAACCCCGCGACCCGAAGGGCGGGGAAGCCGTCCGGCGCGATCGTCGGGATGGCGACCGGGTCCCAGTCGATCGCCTTGCCGCCGCGCGACATCATCTCGGCGATCTGCCGCGTGTCGGTCTGGCCGGTCTGCTGGGTCGGCAACAGCTGGCCGTCCTTGATGACACTGATCCGGTCGGAAATCTTGAAGATCTCGGACATGCGGTGGCTGATGTAGATGATGCCGATGCCCCTGGCCTTGAGCGTGTCGATGATGCTGAAGAGCTTGTCTTCCTCGCGCACCGTCAGCGACGACGTCGGCTCGTCCATGACGAGGATACGGGCGCCGCTTGCCAGCGCCTTGACGATCTCGATCATCTGCCGCTGGGCAAATCCGAGGGTTTCGACCCGGGCACCGGCCTGGATCGGAAAATCATAGGTGTCGAGGAGTTCCTGCGACTGTCGGCGAAGCTCCCTGACATTGATCCGCCATCCCGGTCGCCGCGGTTCGCGGCCGATCAGCAGGTTCTCCGCGACGGTCAGGTTCGGCAGCAAGCTGAGTTCCTGGAAGATCATGGCGATGCCACGGCCGAGCTTGCTCTGGACCGACTGGTCGGTGACGTCGACACCGGCGACCAACACCTCGCCGGCATCCGGACGATGCACGCCAACCAGGATCTTCATCAGCGTCGACTTGCCGGCGCCGTTCTCGCCGAGCAGGGCGTGGACCTCCCCGGCCCGCAGGTCGAAGTCGATGTCCTTCAGCACCTCGTTCTCACCGAAGGACTTGTGGATGCCCTTCATGACAAGGAGGGGACTATTGCCCTCCTCCCCGGTGTGAGGCGCATTGGCACCAGGCGCTTTCATAGGCTGCATTCCCGGATCGACAGGCACGTCTGTTCGCTGCGAAGTGGACCGACGGGCGCCCCTGTCCGGGACGCTCGTCGGCCACAGGTTTCTATGCCGGCGTCAGAAGCATTCGCCGTCGCACGCCTTGATCACCGACTCCGGCGGCGGCTCCTGGGTGACTTCCTGGAGGGCGCTGAGCAGGTTGATCTTCTTGACCTTGAGGGCGGCGACCGAAAGATAAGGCGGAACCTCCTTGCCGAGCAGAGCCGCAGCCGCCGCCTTGGCTTCGGCCATGCCCTGCATGAACGGCCGCTGGGCGCCGATCGAGTAGATCTCGCCATTGGCAACCGCCACGGCGCTGTCTTCGCCAAGATCGACGGTCGCGACGAGAACGTCACGGCCAAGGGTCTTGGCGGCGTTGGCCGCCTGGATCGCCGGCGTGTCCCATACCGCGAAGATACCGCCGAGATCGGCGTTTGCGGTGATCATCGCCGAAGACGCCGAATAGGCGCCGGTCATGGTGCCGGGAAACTGGGCCGGATCCACTTCGGTGATGTCGGGGTACTCGGCAAAGGCCTTCCGTGCACCGGCCTCGCGCGCAACGATGACATAGGCGGAGTTGTAGACCGTGGTCAGGATGCCGACCTTGCCCTTTCCGCCCATCTCCTCGGCCATCGCCTTGGCGGCGAAATAGCCGTTGGCCTCGTTATCCGACGCAATGACGGAAACGTAGTCCTTGCCGGGCTCCATATCGACGGGAACGTTGTCGATGAAGACGATCTTGATGCCCTCGCCGGAGATTCGCTTGAAGACCGGCGAAGACGACACCGGGTCGATCGGAATCGACAGGATGACGTCGGGCTGGCGGGCGGCCAGCTGCTCGAGATCGTTGAGCTGGGTCGCCGGCTGGCCCTTGGCCTCGGTCACGGCCACCAGTTCGATGCCGTACTCCTTGAGACCGGCGGTGATGCCGGCCACCTGAAGCTGCGGCCAGGCCGCGTCCATGACATTCATGGAGATCGCGGCGGTGAAGTTCCCGTCCTTCAGCGTCTGCAACTCTTCGTCGGTGAAGGTGATCGAATCCGGCGACGATGCGGGCGGTCCCTCGGGGAAGCCGACGACGGCCTGGCCGCGCGGCGACAGCGGCATCGGCTCCATCATTTCCTTCGCTTCGGGCGGGATGTTGTCGGGCCAGCTGTAGTCCTGGGCGACAGCGGACGTCGCCATCGTCGCAACGACGGCGAGCGGCAGGGCTAACGTGGTGAGACGCATTCTCTGGAATGGATGTCGTGTCATTGTAGTCCCCTTCGGTAGGATAACTGGCTCTTTGGCATTCCCTGCTTGCGGGTGAACTGTCCCGCCGAATTCGCTCATGTCGGCCAGTGGATCACGAGCGGATATTCTTGCCGGCGATCAGAAGGCGTCGCGCGACCAGGCCAGAGCGTCATCGAGCGTCTGCCCGAACCGCTTCACGAGTTCGTCGACTTCCTCCTCGGTAATGACGAGGGGCGGGCAGATCGCCATGCTGTCCTGAACGTTGCGGATGATGATCCCGCGCTTGTGGCCCTGGTCGAAGAAGTAGGCTCCCAGCCGTCCGAGCGGATCGAACGACCGCTTGCTCGCCTTGTCGGCGACGAGTTCAACCGCAGCTATGAGGCCGACCCCGCGGATTTCACCGACAAGCGGATGATCGGAGAAAGCGGACCGCAGGCGCGTCTGGAGATACTCGCCGACCCGGGCCGCGTTGCCGAACAGGTCGCGCTCCTGGATGATTGCAAGATTCTCAAGCGCGACCGCAGAGGCGACCGGGTGCCCGCTGGTGGTGAACCCGTGGCCGAAGGTGCCGATCTTCGCGGTGTTGTCGGCAATGGGCTGGTAAAAGGCGTCGGTAAAGAGCACAGCCGACATCGGCAGATAGGACGACGTGATTTGCTTCGACAGAACGAGGATGTCGGGGTCGATGTCGAACCGCTCGCAGGCGAAGGGCGTGCCGGTTCGCCCGAAGCCGGTGATCACTTCGTCGGCGATGACCAGGATGTCGTATTTGCGGCAGATCGCCTGGATCTTCTGCCAGTAGGTCTTCGGCGGAACAATCACGCCGCCGGCCCCCATGACCGGCTCACCGATGAAGGCGGCAATGGTTTCGGGGCCTTCGTCGAGGATCAATTGCTCGAACTGTCCAGCCAGCCGGCTGGCGAATTCCTCTTCGCTCTCGCCCTCCATCGCAAACCGGTAGTGGTGCGGGCAAGCGGTGTGGAGGATGTTGGCGATCGGCAGGTCGAAGTCGCGATGGTTCCAGGGCAGCCCGGTGAGGCTGCCCGAGGCGATGGTGATGCCGTGGTAGCCGCGAATCCGCGCGACGATCTTCTTCTTCTCCGGCCGGCCGATGGCATTGTTGTAGTACCAGACCATCTTGATGACGGTGTCGTTGGCCTCCGAACCGGAGTTGGCGAAGAACACCCGCGCCAGCCGCTCCGGCGTCATCTTGACCAGCTGTTCCGCGAGGTCGATGGCCGGGCCGTTCGCCTTGTGCGCGAACGAATGATAGTAGGGCAGCTTCCGCATCTGTTCGGCGGCGGCCGTCACCAGCCGCTCCTCGCCATAGCCGACGCCGACGCTCCAGAGCCCGGCCAGTGCCTCCAGATATTCGTTGCCCTGGTCGTCGTAGACGAAGACCCCCTTGCCATGATCCATGATGATCGGCCCGCGCTCCTCGTGGGCGCGCGCATTGGTGTAGGGATGGAACGCGTAGGTCAGGTCTCGCGCGTATTGCGAATTGACGTTGGGCTGGGGCTTCATTTGACTTTCTCCAGTGGCGCGGCTGCCCGATGCAGTCCGCGCCGGTATGCGATCTGTCGCGATGTGCGCGACGCTTGGGGGCGCGAGCGATGCTGGCGCCGCGTTCATGACGCGTCGCCCTCGCCCGAAAGCGGAATCAGGCTTGCCGCCGAGGCCCGTGCCTCAAGCGCGGTGCGCATCTCGATCGCCTCGTCGACGCTCACCCGCCGGAAGACCAGCGTCTTGTTCGGACGAAGCTGGCCGACTCGCCACAGGGCGGCCGAGACCACGACGATGGGCGTGATGAAGCCGCCCTGGCTCGGCCCGTCGAGCGGCAGGATGATCGGCGTGTCGCCACAAAGATTGACGCCGCCGATGGCGTAGCCGGTGTTGATGACGTTGGTCGGATCGGGCCCGTTCTCGGCCGCCTTGTCGGTAGCGCGCGATGCGAAGCCGACCTCCGGCCCGGACAGCCGGATGCCGGTCCGGTCGCTGCGGCTCGAGACGGTCCATTCGCCACCGACCAGCGCGTCCCGGCCGGCCGCATCGAGCCAGTCGAAATGCGGACCCGCCGTGACTTCGATGATTGCCGTATCCTCGATCGACGGGATGGTTCCCGGGGCCACCTGGAGGCGCGGCTGCCCGGCGCGGGGTCCGGCGAGCGCCAGGATGTCCCCCGCCGCGAGGGCCTTCCCGCCGATGCCGCCGCGGGGAAAGGTCGAAGCGCTGCCGAGGACCGGTGCCTTGTCGAAGCCTCCGGCAACCGCCAGATAGCCGCGCATGCCGACACGAACCGGCCCACACTCGAGCACCTGTCCCCGACGCAGTGTCAGGGTCTGTCCTGTCTCGACGCGTACACCGTCGATCGTCGGCTCCGAGCCGGACACAACGGCAAGATCGACATCGCAGTCAGCCCTGAGCTTGGGGCCGACAAGCTGGAACTCGACCCCCGCAGCGCCGGGATCGTTGCCGACAAGCTGGTTTGCAAGCCTGAATGCCAGGTCGTCCATCGGTCCCGACGGCGGAATGCCGACGCGCCAGAAGCCGATGCGGCCGGGCCAGTCCTGGACCGTCGACTGCAAGCCAGGCTGCAGCACTTCGAGGTGCGGCGTCACCACGGGACCGCCTCCCCCGTCTCAAGTTCGGCGACGTCGGCAGCCCATTTCCGATAGCCCGACAGGGTGAAGAGCTCGCCTTCCGTGATCTGGAAGCGATAGGCGCCGCGATCCGCGGTCGCCTGTATCTCCTCGAACTCGGCGACATCGATGGCGTTGAACTTGACCCGGTCGCCCGGCTCGAAGAGCGTCGGGCGGGAGCGGAACGCCGACAACCGGGTGTCGAAGCTGAAGATCGGAATCGGCGTGCGACCGATCAGGTGATAGCCGCCCGGCGTGTCCATCGGATAGATCGACGTGAAACCTCCGCCGACGCCGATCGCGCCGGTGACCGTGCTGAGACGCGGCGGGTCGTATTTGGGGATCGAATGTCGACAGCGCGGGTCGAGCGGCATCATGTCCGGCAGGCCGGGCCAGAACCCGACACCGCCAACCCAATGCTGGGTGAAGGCGTGGCGGCGGACAAAGGCTTCCGGGCCCGGCAGACCGCTGATCTCCGCAACGAATGTCGGGTCGTCGCCGATCGGCTTGATGGTGCGGGAATAGATCTCGACGCATTCGCGCGTCCAGGGGTCGAGATAGCAGACCGGCACGTCGATCAGCCGCGACGGGACGACGACGTCGTCCTCCGCCGAAACCTCCGACCAGATCGCCTCGACACGGCTGCGAAGCTTCGCCGGCGCAAGCGTGGTGGAATCGAAGTGGATCAGCACCGAGATGAACATCGGCAGCGTCTCGATCAACCCGTCGATCTTTTCGTCGAGCAGCCGGTTGGCGAGTTGAACGGCACGCAGGTTGAGGCCGAGGTCCATCGACGCGCCGAGCTCAAGCAAGCAGTAGCGATCGCCGGCCGCGAGCCAGCGGATGCCGCCGAGATCAACGTCCTCGCCGTCAAGGAAGGCGTCGCTTTGGCGCTCGGCGGACAGACCTTCGGCGGTCATGTGACGCTATCCAGGAAGGTCCTGATCGCGCTGGCGATGTCTGGGCTGTTCGGCGTATCGGAGTGAATGCAGACAACGTCGGCCGTCACCGGTATCCGGGTGCCCACATTCGTCGTGACCGAGCCGGTCTCGATCACCTGCCGCACCTGATCGACAACGAAACCCGGGTCGACCGGCTCGGGATTGCGCGTGATGACCAGCTTGCCGTCACCATCATAGGCGCGGTCGGCGGTGAACTCGGCAATGACACGGATGCCAAGGCGGCGCGCCACCGCGGCAGCAACGCCCTTGCTCTCGCAGATCCAGGCCATCCCCGGATCGACAGCGATCACCGCGTCGCCGAATGCCGAGGCGAGGTCCTCACGTTCCAGCATCGCGTACATGACACCGTGCGGCTTGACGTGCTCGCACCGGACGCCTTCCGCCTCGATCAGCGCCTTGACCGCGCCGAGCTGGTAAATAATCAGGTCGGTGAACTCGAGCGGCGCAATGTCCATCACCCGACGCCCGAAGCCCATCAGGTCGGGCAGCGACGGGTGGGCCCCGCAAGCGACACCATGGGCTTTTGCAAGACGCGCGGTCTGCCGGATCGTCGTCGGGTCACCGCCATGGAAACCGCATGCGATATTGGCCGACGTTATGTTGGGGATGACCAGCGCGTCCTGCCCGACGGAAAGACGCCCATAGGACTCGCCGCAATCACAATTGATTCCGAGCCGAGGCATCTTCCTATCCATCCCTCTTACGCAGCCCGATTGTCGACAAGGATCGGCGTGCACGCCGTGAGATGGTCGCCCGGCCCTGACGAGCCCATGAGCACCGCCACCGGCCCGATCGTTCGATCCGCAATGCCATAGCGCCTCACCTCAGGCACCCGCGTATTCACTGGCCTTGGGCCGATATCGGCGCGGGCTTTCACGAGTCACTGCTTCCATTTCCTCATCAGGGTTTCCTGTCTATTGTCGACAGCATAGAGGCGGCTCGCAATTCGCGTCAATCAGGCGATTGCTTAAAATCCGCCTCTTCTGTGCATAGAAGATGAGCGAACGCTCTCGATTGCTTGTCGACAGGTCGGGCATGAGTTACAGTTTTGGCGTTCGATCAATGTCCAGAATCAGGAAGCGCTGATGCCGGAAGCGAAGAGCGGGAACGCGCCCTCTTTTGACTCTCCGCCGACCCTCGTCTCCGCGGTCGTCGCACACCTGCGCGATGCCATCCTGCGCGGCGTCTATCCGCCGGGGGCAGCGCTGCACGAGATCCCGCTGGCGCGGCAGGTGTCGGCTTCACGCACTACGGTACGCGACGCGCTGCGGACCCTCAGCGAGATCGGGCTGGTCACCATTCACGCCCGGCGCGGCGCGGTCGTGGCCTCGATGTCGCCCCAGCGGGCGCGCGAGATCTTTACATTGCGAGCCGTGCTCGAAGCCTTCGCCGTGCGGATCGCCCTGACGGAGGGCAAGATCCGAAGTCGCGAACTCGCCGAGATCGAAGCGGCGTTCGGACAGCTCCAGCGCTCGAT
Source organism: Bauldia litoralis (assembly GCF_900104485.1). Taxonomy (GTDB): domain Bacteria; phylum Pseudomonadota; class Alphaproteobacteria; order Rhizobiales; family Kaistiaceae; genus Bauldia; species Bauldia litoralis. The sequence continues at coordinate 140,188 of NZ_FMXQ01000010.1, forward strand.
GGAAAGCGGCGACACCTACGCGATGATCGAGGCCGACATGGGCTTCCACTGGGCAGTCTGCCGGCCATGCGGGCACGAGATCCTGCTGGATCAGTTGCGCGGCCTGCAGGCACAGACGCGGCAGTTCATCTTCTTCACCAAGTTCTATGCCTCGGACGCAGAAGGCGAAGTCGAGGCGCATATGCCGATCCTGATGGCCATCCGCGACTCGGCCTCCGAACGCGCTGCCGCGGCGATGCGCGATCACATCAACAGCGCCGGCGAACGGCTGCTGGTCAGCATGCTCGAACAGACGGCGGAAGAGCCTGCCCGAAGCGAAACGACCAAAACCAGGGAAGTATGAACATGGGCGGGCAACTAGCGCTGGTACACACCGTTCCCGGCCTCATTTCGACATTCGAGGAGCTGGCGAAGCAGCACCTCGACGGATGGACGACATTCAACATCGTCGACGAAAGCCTGCTCAGGAACAGCATCCGCGACGGTTCTCTGGGCCAGACCACGATGCGCCGCCTCGCCGGCTACGTCATGTCGGCGGTCGATGCGGGCGCAGATGCCGTCCTCGTCACCTGTTCGTCGGTCGGCCCCGCGGTGGACGCGACCAGGCCGTTCTGCCCTGTCCCTCTGGTGCGTGTCGACGAGGGGATGGCCGACAGGGCATCGGACGTCGGCGACAGGATTGGCGTCCTGGCGACCCTCAATACGACCCTGGAGCCGACGCGGGAGCTCATCGAGCGGCTGGCGCGAGCGAAAGGCAAGACGCCGCGCATCGAAGCCCGGGTTTGCGAAGGGGCTTTCGACTTGCTCTCGAAGGGCGACCGCGAAGGCCACGACCGGGCGGTGTCGGAAGGGCTGATGGCGCTTGCGGCGGAATCAGATGTCGTCGTACTGGCACAGGCCTCGATGGCTCGCGTGATGGACGGAGAAAAGGGCGTGCGACCGGACGTCCCGGTTCTTTCGAGCCCGGAGCTCGGCGTGCTGCGGCTGAAGACCTATCTCGGCGACTGACCTTATCCCGATCCGGGCGCGCCAATGCGTGACGCCGGGCAAGAAGGCGCCGATGACGGAGCCGTTAGCCGGCCCCGCTTCCTCCGTCGCCAAATAGCGACTTGAACGAGACATGCGGGAGGTCGTCGACGCCGCCACCGGGGGTCGCGTCGTGGATCGTGCCGCCGTGGTACTCGATCGCGTCCCGACAAGCGATCAGTTCCCGTCTTTTGGCGATCAGCACCGGGCGGGGGAACGGTGGCGCCGCATCGGCACCAGGCTCTTCGGCCTCGGATCGTCGCGGGCGGGTCAACTCATGGCCAACGAGATAGAATTCGCGAAAGCCGAGATAATAGGCGATCTGGATCGCCACCGTCGCGACACTCGTGCCTCTTGCTCCCTTCGGCAGGTATGTCTCGAACTGGTCAAGGAGCGACTCGCCGGGCGGGTAGGCTTCGTACCAACGGACGTCGTTTCCGTCCCTGAGGAGGCCGAAGAAGCGCTGCGGGAAGAAGTAGAGGCTGCCAGTCAGCCCGTTCACCGTCTCGGCGATCTGCGACGCCAGATGCCAGTCCAGAACCGTATAGAAGGTCGGAACCCAGTTCTTCCTTTCGCCGATCTTGTAGGTCCGGTTTGTGCCGAAGCTGCATTCGCCTTCGAGCAGGCTGAAGTCGAATTGCTTCGGCCTGAACTTGTTGCCGAAAATAAAGATGCGCCGGCCGTAGTATGTGTTCCGCATCTCCCGAAGTCGGGCGAGGTCGGCCCCGCGCGGAGTCACGCGCATCCGGTTCCAGGCGTCACGCCGGGTTTGCAGCCAGTCCTCGGCATTTCCGACGTGTGCATCGAACGGCTTGAGCTCGGGATCGGCGGCCGCCAGGTCGTCGGCCGAGACCGTGGCTTGCGGGCTGGCGGGTGGAAAGGCTGACGTCTTGAATCGAATGATGGCTGGCCCATCGCCCCGAAAATCCGACGATTGCAGTTGGTCGATCCGGGCAACCATCTGTTCTGCAACGCGAGCCCCGGCGAATGTCTGATTGACCTCCGGCGCATTCGCCCGAATGGCGCGATAGTCTTCGGGTTTCTCAAAGACATCGCGCATGGCGCGCGACAATTTTGCGGCATCTATCGAAGCCCAGGACTGGCCGCGATAGACTCGCTTGTTCTTGATCAGGTCCTCCCCCGTCAGGACGTGGGCTGGCTCCGGAGGGATGAGGACGCTGTTTTCCTTCGTCATGAAGGCGGTGTTGCCGCCCCAGTCGACACCGATGGAAACCAGTCCGAGCTGCATCGCCTCGAAGGCGGGAAGATCCCATCCCTTTCCCCGGTCGCTGGAGACATAGGCGTCGCATGCGGCAAACAGGGACCAGAGGCGTTCGTCGTCGAAATCGCCGCACAGCACAAGGACGTGGGCGAGGTCCGGATCATCGATGTCGAAATCCGGAAACACCACCTTCCGGACAATTTCACGTGCTCCGCCAAACCCGTCGAAGTGACCCGGAAGCTTGACCACCATGGTAGCGTCGTCGGCAGCGGTAAATTCGGACAGGTAGGCGCGCAGCACCATGCCGATGTCCTTCCGGTCCCAGGCCGAGGCGACGGTCAGGAATCGAAACCGGTTGGCCTGAGACAAATTCATCGGCGCGATGGCGTTCTCGGCCAGCGCGGGGTTTGCCGGAATAGGCATCACCTGAAGGCGTGCGGCCGGGATTCCGGCGTTGCGGAATGTCTCCCGGTTGAATTCAGACGGCACCCAGACCTCCTCGCAGCGCAGGAGTCGCCGCAGCCATCCGGTGGGCAAGCCATCGCATTCGAACATGGTAGAGGAGATCAGCCGGATGCTCCCCTTGACCTGGAATGAAGGCAGACCAAGCGGCGTGTCGCTGACAACGAGGACAACGTCGCGACCGGATTCAAATGTGAGGCTCGTTATGCCGTCCCGCACCGAGACGGAGAATGCCGCCCTCGAATCGGGGCCGACCACCATTCCGGAAACGATATCGAATACAACCACGTCGAAATCGATCGAGCGAAAGGCCTCGAGATAACGTCGGGTCGCTGCACCATAACCAAAAAGAAAACTTACGCGGCCCGCCCACAACAGGATCGGGCGGTCTCTCCTCATGATTGACGTCATTGCAGACGGCGCGCCTCGTTTGACCTGATCGCCATGCTCATGGCGAGCCGTCACCTTCGCGCCGCAACTGGCGGTTTTCCCGGATCAACTCATCGATCTCCTCCGACTGTCTTGTATTTTCTTCCTCAAGGAGAGCGATCTTCCTGTCCTTCTCCGCATCGGTGCCCGCCGACCATTCTCTCAGGGGCTGGTCACCATCGGCGTAGAGGAAATGGACTCCAGACTTTTTTGCCTTGTTCATCCCGTCTCGTCTCTGCATCGCCCGGTGGCCAGGCGACTTGGCGGCTGTCAAGACGCGAGCAACCGGCCCGGCCAGAAGATCCCGGCATGGGCGGTCCCTTCGCTTCTGGCGAAATGTTACCGAGCGCCAACGCGAGCGGAGGCTTAACGCGAATTCGCGGCGGGGCCTAGTCCGGATCGCTGTTGGAAACAAATGAAGGATCGCACGGGGCATAGACGGCGTGGCCATCGGCGTCGTGCAACGTCACGCCGCCCGGCGCCGGGGTGATATCCGCGACGCGACCGAACCCCGGTGGCACCGCGGCAACGCCGAACATATAGGAAATCGCCACCGTCCCGTTCGGATCGAGCGTTACCGCCGTGGGGCTCCCCGACTCGGCGACCGGGTTGTCGCCGATCGAGCGGGAATGGCTCAGGTGGAAGTAGCCGCATATTTCCTCAAGGCCGATGGCCCGGCGGTGCCGGCCGTTCCACGGCGCATAGTCGCGGCCGCCGTCGCTGAGCCACATCAGGGTCTGCGGCAGGACGCGCGGATCCTTCAGCGCGAACCACACCCAGCCTTCCTCCGCCGCGGTCGCCGCCGTCCAGGCAAACGGACGCGTGCGATCGGCAACGATCATCCAGATCTGCTCGTAATCCTCGGCGGTCGGAAACACTGTCAGGTCGACCGTGCCGCCGTCGGCGCGCCGGGCATGGTGAAGATCGGTGATCACCTGCCCCTCGGCCAGCAGCGCCCGGCCGTGCGGCGGCTCCTCGACCGGCTCGGGCGGGGTCAACGCCGTGATCCAGGGCGAATAGGCGAGTTGCAGACGCGTCTTCGCGCTCAGCATCGCGTGATGGCCAACCGGCAAACGCCCGTCGCCGCCGGCCAATGTGTGGCGCTGATAGACGACCGCCTCGCCGGGACGAACGGTGACCTGCTTGGTCACCGTCGCGCCCATGACGTCGCCGTCCAGAACGGCCGTGAGGCCTGCCGCGTCGGCTTCGGTCGCCCGCCACGTTCCGCTGGCCGGCAGGCCGTGGACAGGGAGATCGCCGGGCAGAATGTCGCTGGTGCCGAATGGCGCACAGAAAAAATCGCCGCGCAGGATTTTCAGGATCGGCGGGGTGTCTTCGGGGAGCGCTTCGTGTTCCCAGGGCGCCGTATGCATCGGGCGGATATCGCGTTCGCCATCCAGCGAGAAGACGACATCGGAGAGATGGCCACCGGTCTCGGTGACACCGAGGGACACCCGATCGGATTGCAGGGGGAACAGCTTCAAGGGATGGCCTGCCTTTGCGACGTCAGGAACAGGGTGGCCGACGCGCGACGGTTCCCGCGCGCCAGCCTCTTTCGGGATCGAGCCTACTTGGCTGCGGCCTCGACGTTATCCTTGTCATAGACCGAGAACGGCCCCATCAGGATGCGCAGACCAGCGTCGCGGGTCGGGTCCTTGGTGATGGTGTATTCACCCATACGGCCGGCCTTGAAGCTTGCGCCTTCCTCGGCCTTGAGGGCTCCGGTGGCGATCGCATAGGCGGTCTGATAGGTCAGGTAACCAAGATCGACGAAGCTCCACAGGGCGAATTCGGGAGCGCAACCGTTCATGGTGTAGGCCAGCATTTCGCTCGGAACGCCGAGACCACTGGTCTTCACCGTATCGCACAGATCCTCGTCCTGCATCGCCTTGGCAGCGGCGACGATGCCCACCGAGGTCGGCGCCATGATCAGCTCCATGTCAGGATACTTGTCGACCAGGGCGAGCGCCTGATTGTAGCTCTCTTCCGACTGGTCGTTGCCGTAGACCGTGTCGAGCAGTTCGAGCTTGGCGTATTTCTCACCCTTCAGAGCTTCCTTCATGGCGGCGTTCCAGGCGTTCTGGTTGGCCGCGTCCGGGGAGGCCGACAGGATCGCAAACTTGCCGCCATCCTCGCCGAGGATCGACAGCGCCATGTCGGCCATGACGACGCCGGTCTCGGAGAAGTCGACCTGCGCGACGAAGACGTCTTCGCCCTCGGCCGACGGAATCGGCGAGTCCCAGGTCACCACGGCAATGCCCTTTTCCTGGGCGGCCTTGGCGGCCGGCACGATCTGATCGCCGGAGTTGTTGGAGATCATGATCGCCGCGACGCCCTGGGTGGTGGCGTTGGTGGTGATTTCGATCTGGCCGGCGACGCTGTTCTCCGGCGTCGGTCCAAGAAACTGGAGCGGCGTCGGGTTCTCGAGTTCCTTTGCCGCTTCCTGGGCGCCCTGATGGGCCTGGTCGAAGGGCAGGATGCCGAGGAACTTCGGCAGGAGAACCATGTCCAGCGCCTCGCCGGGCTTGGCCATGGCCTGTGCCTGGACGCCGTGGTTGATCGATACGGCCATCGCCAGGGCGGCGGTCGCGAGCAGATACTTCTTCATGTCTCTCTCCCGTTCCATTTGTTGCTTATTGTCTGCGCCATGTTCGGGACCAGGACCGACAGGATCAGCAAGGCCCCGATTACGCTCGTCTGGGTGTTGCCGGTGATGCTGGCAAGGCCCATTCCGTTGCGGAGGTTCAGGATGACGAGGATCGACAGACCGACCCCCGCGAGATTTCCCGAGCCACCGAAAATGCTCACGCCGCCAAGCAGGACGATCGTGATGATATCAAGTTCGAAGCCGGCGGCCATATCGCCGCGCACGGACCCGAGCCGCGCCGCATAGAGGATGCCGGCGAGTGCCGCGATCGTCCCCGAAGCGCCGAACAGCGTCATCTTGACCAGCCGCACCCGGATGCCGGAGTAGCGCGCGGCCTGGAGATTGTTGCCAATGACATAGACCAGTCGCCCGAGCGCCGAACTGTGGAGGGTGATTGCGATGATCACGAACAGCAGGGCGAAGATGACGATTGAAACCGTCACCGGGCCAATCAGCGGCTGCTGGCCGACGAGGTTGAACCATTCGGGGAAATTGCCGATCGGGTGGTCCTCGACCAGGATCCGGGCGATGCCGCGATAGCCGATCAGGCCGGCAAGGGTCACCGCCAGCGACGGCAGGCCGACATAAGCGACCCAGAAGCCGTTGAAGAGGCCGGCGGCGAGGCCGGCCAGCAAGCCGCCGACAATGGCCAGCGGCATCGGCGTCCCCATCTCGAACAGCCAGGCCAGCACGCAGGCGGCGAGCCCCATCACCGAGGCGACCGAAAGGTCGATCTCGCCGTTGATGATGACGAGGGTCATGATCAGCGCGACGATGATCTTCTCGATCGACAACTGGAACAGGTTCACGATGTTGCCGACGCCGAGATAGTAGGGCGAATGCTCGATATTCACCGCGACGATGATGACCAGCAGGGCTAGGAGCAGTCCTTCCCAGCTCTTCAGGCGGCCGAGGGCACTCATGGCGGCGCCCTCCTTTCCGGGGCTGGCCCGTCATCCGGCGGCTTGGCGATGAACTTGAGATCGGCTCGCGCCCACAGCGACCGCAGCCGCTGGAGGATCACGGCATCGCTAGCGACGGCCAGCAGGATCAGAAGGCCGAGCAGCGCGTCCCGCCAGAACTCGCTGATCTGAAGCCGGAAGAGGCTCTGCTCGAGAATGCCGATCATGATCGCGCCGAGCATCGCCCCCATGATCGTGCCTGATCCGCCGAAGATATTGACGCCGCCGACGACCACCGCCGCGACGACCTCCAGTTCCAGCCCGCGCCCGGCTTCGACGGTGATGTTGCCGAAACGGGCGAGCGTGACGAAGCCGGCAAGGCCGGACAGCGCGCCGGACAGGACGAAGGTGAGAAAGACCAGCCTCTTGATCGGCAGGCCGATCAGCTTGGCGGCGTCCGGGTTCGATCCGATGGCGTAGAGCCGGCGGCCGAGGGCAAGAAAACTGGTGCCGACCTGGAAGATGATGACGATCATCAGCGCCAGCATGAACATGGCGCGGAAATCGAACTCGCCGATGGCGAAGAGATTGACCCGCGGCAGATCGACCAGCCATGACGGCAGGCTGTCGGTGGTCACGGTCTTGGCGCCCGAGAGGTCGACCAGCAGACCGCGATAGATTGCCAATGTGCCGAGCGTGACGATGATCGACGGCACGCGTCCCCAGGCAACGAAGACACCGTTGATCGCACCGAGCACACTGCCGAGTGCGACCGCGGCAAGGACTACCAGCAGCGGATGGAGGTCGTTGTTCTGGGCCAGCAGGGTCCCGGTAAAATAGGCGGTACAGCCGACGATCGAGCCGACCGAAAGGTCGATGTTGCGGGTCAGCACCACTAGCGTCTGGCCGACCGCGACGATGGTGATGATCGCCACGCTGGAGGCGATGCGGTTGAAGGTCCGTGACGTGTAGTAGTTGTCGATCATCGAGCCGAAGACGATGACCGCGACAATGATCAGGAGCAGCAGGCTGAGTTCGCGAACCTGCTCGGGACGGACGTAGCGTTGCAGCCAGTTCATGCCGCGACCCCGCCTTCGGACGCGGCTTCTTGGCCCATCGCGGCGGTCATCACCGATTCCTGGTTGGCGTCCTCACGATCGAAAATCGCCATCTGCCGGCCCTCGCGCATGACCAGCAGGCGATCGCTCATCGTCAGCACCTCGGGCAGGTCGGAAGAAATCAGGATGATGCCGATGCCCTCGGCTGCGAGTTCGCCGATCATGGTGTGAACCTCGGCCTTGGCTCCGACGTCGATGCCACGGGTCGGTTCGTCGAGAATCAACACCGATGGCTTGGTGTTGAGCCATTTGCTCAGCATCACCTTCTGCTGGTTGCCGCCGGAAAGCTTGGCCACCGGCAGGTCGACCGACGCCGTGCGGATCGACAGCCGCTCGCGGAAGGCCTCGGCCGTCGCCCGCTCCATCGCGGTACGGATCAGGCCGAAGCGATTGAGGTAGCGACGAAGGGTGGGCAGCGTGATGTTGGCGGAAATCGACATCGGCATGGACAGGCCGAGTTGCCGGCGGTCTTCCGAGACATAGGCGATGCCCAGGCCCATGCTTTCGCCGGGCGACCTGATGGTGACCTCTGTCCCGTTCAAGACAATGGTCCCGGCCGTCGCCGGCTCGATGCCGAACAGGGCGAGGCCGATATCGGTGCGCCCGGCGCCAATCAGTCCGCCGAAGCCCAGCACCTCGCCACGATGCAGGTCGAAACTGACGTCCTCGAAGACGCCTTCCTTGCCGAGCCCCCGCACCGACAGCAAGAGGTCGCCCTGCGGCGTCGGCGGCCGTGGCTGCAAGAGCCCCATCTCGCGGCCGACCATGTCGGTGATCGAATTCTGCGGCGTCGCCTCGCTGCGCGGCCGCGTCGAGATCAACTGCCCGTCGCGGAAGACCGTCACCTTGTCGGCGATATCGAAGACCTCTTCCATCCGGTGGCTGACGAACAGGATGGCGACCCCCTGATCGCTCAGGTCGCGGACGAGCTTGAACAATTGCGCGACCTCGTGCGCCGACAGCGACGCCGTCGGCTCGTCCATGATCAGGACCTTGACGTTCAGCGAAATCGCCTTGGCAATCTCGACCGATTGCTGCGCCGCCAGGGTCAGTCCGCGCGCCGTGCTGCGCACGTCGAGGGCAACGCCGAGCTTGGCCAGAATTGCCTCGGCGTCGCGAAACATCTCTCGCCAGCCGACGACCTGGCCGCGGTCCTGGTGGCTGATGAAGATGTTCTCGGCGACGTTGAGATCGGGAAAGAGCAACGGTTCCTGATAGATGGCGGCGATGCCGAGGCGCTGGCTCTCGGCGGCATTGCGGATGGTGACCGGCTTGCCCGCCAGCAAAATCTCGCCGCGATCCGGCTGGTGAACGCCGGTCATGATCTTGATCAGGGTCGACTTGCCGGCGCCGTTCTCGCCAAGCAGCGCGTGGATCTCGCCTGGATAAAGCGTCAGCGAAACGTCCTCAAGCGCCTGGGTGGCGTCGAACCGCTTGGCGATGTTGCGCATTTCAAGGACAGGGACCGACGCCCGGCCATCCTCCGCCCGGCGCACCGATGCGGCGCCCGCGGCGTGTGCCGTCTCAGACTCCGTCAAGGCGCCCGCCTCCCTGTCGTTTCCGCACCCGGCGGGCCGATTGTCGGCTCCTTCCCGTCTGCGATCTCCCGACCACGACTATATTGAAACGTTATCGCTCACGGCAAGCTATTCTCGAATTGTCTCGGGTTTGTCGCCGCCCGGACCACTGAATCGGCCCCGGACGAAGCATGCCGCCGGTAGTGGTCGCGATCCTGATCGCCGACTCGAGCCGGTTTGGCCGGCTTGCGTTTCGGCCCGCCAGGCCTAAGCTTGGAAACGTTGACAGTCGACCGATGCGCCGTGTGATCGGCGGTTGCCGGCACCGAAATGGAAACGATATTCGAGCCGCCCGTGCCGTGCGCCAGCCGGCCAAGAGAGGCCGCCGAGCGAGGAAACGATGGAACGATTCGACGTCATTGTCGTCGGTGCCGGATCCGGCGGCGGCGTGGTTGCGGCACGGCTCACAGAGAACCCCGACTGCCGCGTCCTGCTGCTCGAAGCTGGCCCCGACTTCCCGAAGGAAGAAGAAATCCCGCCGCTCTTCACGGTCAGTGGCGAGCACAGCTGGAAGACCGCCGGCCTGCCGGAGTTCGACTGGGACCTCTACAATCGCGATGGCGCCGGCACACTCAACGGCCGATCGATCTGGCTGCCCCGCGGCCGGCTGATGGGCGGCACGTCCATGGTCAATGCGACGATCGCGGCGCGTGGCGCGACCTTCGACTTCGACCGCTGGGCGGCAATGGGCAACGACGGCTGGTCGTGGAAAGACGTGCTGCCCTACTTCATCCGCATCGAGACCGACCTCGATTTCGGCGACCAGCCGGGTCATGGCAGCGACGGGCCAATCGTCATCCAGCGATACCGGCCGGAACGCTGGGCGCCGATCAACCGCGTCATGTACGAATCCTGCGTCGAACTCGGAGTCCGCGAAGCGCCCGACCTCAACGCCGAAGAGGGCCAGGTCGACGTCGTCGGCGTCATGCCGCACAACCGCTACAAGGAAGTGCGCCTCGGAACGCTGGTCACCTATATCCGCTCCGCCCGCCGCCGCCCCAACCTGACGATCCGGGCCGGCGCGATCGCCGACCGCATCCTGCTGGCCGGCACCAGGGCCGAAGGCATCGTCTACATCGACGCCACCGGGCAGAGCCTGACGGCGCATGCCGACCAGGTCGTGATCAGCGCCGGCGTCTACAACACGCCGGCCATCCTGCAGCGCTCCGGCATCGGACCGTCGGCCTGGCTCGAACCGCTTGGCATTCCGGTCGCCGCCGATCTTCCGGTTGGCCGCAACCTTCTCGACCATCCGGGCTTCGGCATGACCTTCAAGGGGGACGGGCTTGGCGTCACCACGGGCCGTTCCTTCGTCGCCGATGTCCGCGGTCCCGCTGTCCATAACGGCGAGCCGGCCTGGCAGACACACCCCTTCCCGATCGACGAGGAGGAAGGCATCGCCGGCTTCTGGACCTACCTCACCCGCCAGGACGCCACCGGCGAGGTCGTGATCGAGAGCAGCGATCCGCGCCGCCCGCTCCTGATCGATCATCGTTACAACACGGTCGAGCGCGACCGGCAGAATTTTGCCGACGCCCGTACATTCTGCCGCGAGATGCTGGCGACGCAGACCTTCCAGAGCCGCAACGCGGAATGGCTCGACGACATGGATCAACCCATTGCGGAGGCGTTGGCCGAGCGCATGGGCGCGGCGCACCACCAGGCCGGCACGGCGAAGATGGGACCGGCGGGCGATCCGACCGCGGTGGTGGGGGCGGATCTGCGGGTCCACGGTTTCGACAACCTGCGGGTGGCGGATACCAGCATCTACCCCGACAACCTGATGAACAACACCAACCTCACCGCGATGGTTGTCGGCGAGAGAGCGGCCGAGTTCGTGGCCAGCGATCTCGGCAGGTAGTCGGCGGTATTCCTGGACGACCCGCGCGCCCGTCCCGCCTATAGTCCCCCGATTCAGTCGGTACTAGTTCGGGATCCATGGAGCATGAGGATCGTTGTCGCGGCACTTCCGATCGTCCTTTTCGCGGCGACGGTCTGCTTCGGTTTCGGCCTGGTCCTGCCGATCGCCGTGTTCGAGTCGTTCCTCGTCTTCTCGGAACGGCCGTCGCTGATCGAAGTCCTGACGGGCCTGTGGCAGGAGGGCGACCGGGCGATCGCGGCGGTTGTCGGGCTGTTCTCCGTCGCCTTTCCGGCCGCCAAACTCATGGTCCTCCACCTCGCCGCGTACAGCCCGGATCGCATCCACTGGGTGAAACGGGTTGGCGTGCTGTCGAAATGGTCGATGGCGGATGTTCTGGTCGTGGCGCTGGCGATCTTCGCCGCCAAGACCAGTGGTCTGGCCGAAGCCGCGACCCAGGCCGGAATCTGGTTCTACGCCGCAGCGACCCTGCTGTCGGCCGGCGCTGCGATGATCCTCACGCGCCGCGTTGGCGGGGACGAATAATCCAGAAAGGCAGGGGTCAGAGCTTTCCGAAGATGCTCACGACGTTCGCGATGACCTCGTCGTGGAGGCTGCTTGCCTTGTCGATATTCAGGTGGTCGATATCCTTGCGGTCGCTGACATCGATGTTGACCAGCTTGCCCGTGAAGGAGGGCAGGACCTTGACGACCTTCCCGACACCATCCGACTTGTAATAGTTGACGACCTCGGCGATGCCGGCCCCCGGCTTGCTGGCACCGTCGACCGCGTCGAAGAGGACGATCAGGCGAACCGGCACGCCCCGCGTGGCAAGGTAGTTGCCCATGTTCACCGCGGCGTCGGCACCAAGGGAATGGCCGACGATCACCACCGGCGCCAGCGACTTGTCGGTGCGATAATTGCTGACCAGCAGCACGGCGAATTGCTGCCAATGGCTGTAATTGGTGACCCGGGACTGGATGCCCTTGGCTTCCAGCTTGTTGGAAAGCCGGTCCATGCCGCGCGAGAAGACGTTCAGCAGGCCGCGCAGGAAGAACACACTGCCGCGTTCGGCTCGTGCCGCGACCGGCAACGGAGATACCGTCACGATTTCCGAGGTTTTCGGCACGGCTGTCGGAGCGGCCTGGGCCAGGTTCCCGAATGCGATCGCCAGACCAAGAAAGCCGACCATTCCAAAGCACGTCAGGCGCCGCATCGTATTCTTCATCCTCGAACCATGACCGACCAACGAGATGTGTCGGCCGGTGACAGCCTCTTGTCCGGCGCCATCGGCCACCAGATTTTTTGGATATCCGATTTTAGGGCCACAGGTCGAAATTGGAAGGGACTGCCGCAACGAGGCCTGGCAATTCGACAGGCACTGTCAAAGCGGCACTGCCGTCAAATAGGGCAGGCGATTTGCTTCCGGCATCGCGCCGAGATTGCGCACGATCTCGATGTTCTGGGTCAACGAGCGGCGCAGATGGGCTTCGAGCGCGCGCATTGCCTTCTCGCGCCGGCCGGCCAGGACATGGTCGAGGATCTCGATATGCTCCGCCACCATCAGCGAAATCACCGCGGAATCGCGGTAGAGATCGAAGGAATGGTGGATCGCGACGATGACGAGCTGGCTCCGCCGGATCGTCTCCCGCAGCTGCAGGTTCCGGCAGCGCAGGATGAGGTCGATGTGCAGGTCACGTTCGAGCCTTTCGATACGCTCCAGCGTCGGCCGGGTTTCGGCCGCGCGGCGGGCTCGTTCGCGTCGCTCCTCGATTTCGGTGCGGCCGATCGAATCCATCACCTGCCCGAGCGCAATCGGTTCGAGCAGGCAGCGCATTTCGAAATGATCGCGCAGACCATCCTCGGCAAGAGGCCCGGCATACCAGCGCTGGTTGATATCCTGCGTGACGAGGCCCGTGCGCTCAAGTCGGGTAAGCACCTCGTGGGCAACCGTGCGGCTGACGTCGTGGTATTCGGCGACCGCGCTTTCATTGACCTGGAACCGGCCGTAGGGAAGCGCCCGGGCGATATGGTGCTCGACGGCGGGGTAAATTCGCTCACGTCGGTTGCGCACTCTCAGCGTCCGGTCCACTTCCGGCGGAACGATCAGGCCAGCTTCCCCGAGGTCCAGGCGGACCGGTTCGGAGTCGTCGGCGCCGGTCAGATAGCCGTGGCCATCGAAGTCGCGCAGCAATCCGTCCTGCCTTAACCGCTGCAGCGCGGCCGCCGCCGGAACGCGACTGGAGCGAAAGGCACGAGCGACCGCGGCAGCACCGAGGACGAGGCCGGGCGGAAAACTGCCATCGTCGATGTGTTCGCGAAGGACGGAGTAGATCACGTCATAGAGGGGTCGGGTTGCTGCCAACGGGCGATCCTCGGGCCGGGTGTTCATGCGCACCGCCCGCCTGTCCTCAGCGCCCCGTACGCGTCGCGGCGACGACGCTCCGACGGCCGATCGCGCGCAATCCCCGAACGACGGTCGGGGCTTTGGAACGCCTGACGCTTGCCATGCCTCTCCACTCCCTTCGTCGTTGCCGACCGTCGGCCTACCCGGCTGATGTCGGCTCGTCGTCCTCGACGGCATGGATGCAGGCCATGATCGCCTTGGAGGCCGTCTCGTACTGGTGATCGTTGGCGACCTCGCCGACGATGCGGAAGCCGTGCATGACCAGGATACGATCGGCGACCGCGACCATTTCCGGCATGTCGCTGGAGATCAGGATGATCGACACGCCGTCGCGGGCGATCTCGCCGAGCAGTTCGTGGATGTCGGTCTTGGTCTTGATGTCGATGCCGACGGTCGGCTCGTCGACGATCAGGATCTCGGCATTGGCCGCCAGCCACTTGGCGATCGACACCTTCTGCTGGTTGCCGCCCGAGAGATTGCCGACGGTCTGGGCCAGGGACGGCGTGCGGATCTCCAGCTTCTCGACGAAGGGCTCGACGGCGCGCGATTCCCTGGCGCCGGAGATCAAACCCAGGAAGCCCGCGAGCTTGCGCCAGATCGTGATGGCAATATTCTCGCGGACCGAATGCATGAGGATCAGGCCTTCGGCCTTGCGGTCCTCGCTGATATAGCCGAGCCGGTACTTCGAAAGCGCCTCGTGCATGTCGCGGATGCGGACCGGCTTGTCATGCAGCCGCAACTCGCCGGAGGTTATCTCGGCGCCCCCGAGGATCGCTCGCGCCAACTCGCTCCGGCCAGCGCCGACCAGCCCGTAGAGACCGAGGATCTCGCCGCGATGGAGCGCGAGGTCGATATTGCGGTGACCGTCCGATGTCGACAGGTCGCGCGCTTCGAGCACCACGTCGGCCATGTCGGCATTGCGCTCGCCGAGGACGGCGATGCGTTCCTTGCGGCCGATCATCAGCGACACCAGCTTGTCGCGGGTCATCGTCGTCATCGGCTCGCCGACCGCAGCGTTCTTGCCGTCACGCAGCACGGTCACCCGGTCGGCGATGGCGAACACCTCCTCCAGCTTGTGGCTGACGAAGATGATGGCGACCCCGTTCTCCCGCAGGCGCTTCAGGAGAGTGAACAGCGCCGCCGTCTCGTGCTCGGTGATCGAGGCGGTCGGCTCGTCCATCAGCAGGATCTTGGCCTCGAGCGACAGCGCCTTGGCGATCTCGACGATCTGCATCTGGGCAACCGAGAGGGTTCGCACCTCGGCCCGCGTGTCGATGCCGCGATCGAGCATGTCGAGCCACTTGCGCGCGTCGCGATTGATCGTGTCGTAGTCGATCATCCCGCCCCTGGTCGGCGGCCGCTCGAGCAGGATGTTCTCGCCGACCGAGAAACGCGGGATCAGGTTCCGCTCCTGGTGGACGGCGCTGATGCCGGCGCCAATGGCGTCGCGTGGCGATGCGAAATGCACCGGCTCGCCATTGAGCAGGACGCGGCCGCTGTCCGGCTGGTGAAGCCCGGTGATGATCTTGATCAGCGTCGACTTGCCGGCGCCATTCTCGCCCATCAGGGCGTGGATCTCGCCAGGCTTGAGGTCGAGCGACACGCCATCCAGCGCCTGGACGCCGGGGAAGGCCTTGCTGACGGATTCGATCGTGAGAACCATCGTCAATCCGTCCCTGTCTTGACGGCGCGCCAGCGGTTCAGCCACACCGCCGCGAGGATCAACGCGCCGAGCAGGAACTGCACCCAGTAGGGATCGACATTGGCCAGCACCATGCCGTTCTCGATCAGCGCGATCAGGATCACCGCCAGCGTCGTTCCGACAACCGAGACGTAGCCGCCGGTCAAAGCGGCGCCGCCGATGATCGGCGCGGCGAAGGAGAGCAGCAGCCAGTCGGCGCCGATCGACGGCTGGGCGGAGCCAAGCTGCGCGACCGCCAGCACGGCGGCGATCGCCGCCAGCCCGCCGGACAGGACATGGGCCAGCACGATGGTCCGTTCGCGGGAGATGCCGGAAAGGTCGGCCGCATGCGGATTGCCGCCGACGGCGAGAAGCTGCCGTCCCGGCACGGTGCGAGCGAAGAACAGCATGAGCAGCGCGGTGACGATGATCGGCGCGATGAGCAGATAGGGAAAGGCGAAGAAGCGCTCGTCACCGAAAGCGACAAGCGCCGCCGGCATGTTGTAGAAGGGGATCGCCTCGGTGATGCCGAGATTGATGCCGGTGAAGGCCGAGGCCGTCGCCAGGGTGATGATGAAGCCGTTGATCCCGGTTCGCGCCGTCAGCACGCCGTTGATCAGGCCGCACAGGGCGCCGATGGCAATCGCCAGCGGGACTGCAAGAACGAGCGGCACGCCGAGCGCTTCCATCATGCCGCCGAAGGAAATCGCGACGAGCCCGCCGATCGCCCCGACCGAGATGTTCATCTGGCCGACGCCGAGCGTCACCATCTGGGCGAAGCCGACCAGCAGCCCGACGCAGAAGCTCCGCAGCATCACGTAGATGTTGTACTCGGTCATGAAGTTCGGCGTCAGGACGGCAAGCAGCACTGAGCCAAGGACGATCGCCACGGCGAGCCCGGACCATTCGACAATGAGAAGACGACGGAGGAACGGCATCAGGCGCGCGCCCCTTCCGGACGACCCGGTGCCGCGAACGCCCGCAGCGCGAATCCCACCATCGTCATGACTTCACCCCGACGCTGCGGCGTTCGGCATAGACGCTGCGGTAGCGGTCGACGAGGACGGCGAAGAGCAGGATCAGGCCGAGGAAAAGCTGGAGCCAGAAGTTGCCGATCTGGAGTACGAGCAGGCCGCTGCGGATCGTCGTGACGAGGGCTGCGCCGATCATCGTGCCGATGACGGCGACCGAGCCGCCCGACAGCAAGGTCCCGCCGAGGACCGGACCGAGGAAGGAGGGCAGCAGCCATTCCTCGCCTCCCGTCGCCGGCATCGCCGCGCCGAGGCGGGTGACGACCATCAACCCGGCAGCAGCGGCCAGCATCCCGGACAGCACGTGGCTGATGACGATCACCCGGTCGACCGGCACGCCGGACATGGCAGCGGCGCGCGGATTGGCGCCGGCGGCAAGGATCTGGCGACCCAGCGCGGTGAATCGGTAGAGGACGACGAGGGCCGCGCCAATGGCGATGGCGATGATCAACAGCGGCGAGACGATGCCGAACAGCCGGGCGCGACCGAAGGCGCCAATCTCGGGCGGCAACCCGTTATAGGGCACCGCCTTGGTCAGGATGAGCATGGCGCCAAGGAAAAGGCTGGCGCTGGCCAGCGTGATGATGAAGGCGTTGACCCCAGTCTTGACGATGGCGAAGCCGTTCAGCCAGCCGAGGGCGCCGCCAAGCAGGAGCGCGCCGGCAAAGCCGACTGAAATCGGAAGCCCGAGATCCTGGAGCAGGAAGCCGGCCGCCATCACCGCGCAGACCCCGATCGAGCCGACCGCGAGGTTCATGCCGCCGGTGGCCAGCACGACCATCTGCGAAAACCCGATGACGATATCGACCGCCAGCGACCGGCCGAGCGCATAGAGATTGAAGGACGACAGAAAGCCCGGCGCCAGCGTCGAGAAGATGAACCAGAAGATCGCGACGATCGCCAGCAGGCCGACCTGCCCCGAAGCGCCGCCGAGGAAAGGCCTGCGGTTGCGAACGGGCGACGCCGGGCCGGTGGTTTCGCTCATGGGTTTCGGAGTTCCGAATCGTGGTGTCGATCAGTCGAAGCCGACAGTGCCATTGCTGACGGGTCCGCGTCGCCGGAGGGTATCCGGGATTGCCCGAGAGATGCATCGGGCGGTGACGAGCGATCGGCCCGGGCGAAGGCCCGGACCGATCAGGGGCAGAGCCCTTAGCTGCAGGTCATGTAGGTGTCTTTGAACTTGCCCTGGATGTCGGCGGTGATCGCCTTCAGGTCATCCTTGTAGCTGGCAATGTTGTCGAGGTTGATCACCATCGTGCCCGAGTCGATGAAGCGCGCTGTCTGCGGCGTCTCGATCCACGGTGCGTCCTCCTTCATCGTGCAGTCGCCGCTGGCCAGGAGGTCGAGCGCATAGGCGCCGATATAGCCCTGGCCGTAGGGGTTCTGCGCCATCGTGCCGGCGACGAAGCCGTCCTCGATCGCTTTCAGCACGATCTGGTCATCGTCGATGCCGATGAACTTGATGCGCTTGTCGCCAAGCGTGCGGAGCAGCTTCGAGGCGACCACCGACGGGATGTAGCCGGTGGCGATCATGCCGCCGATCTCATCCTTCTGGGCAGCCAGCAGCGCGCTGATCTTCTGGTCGGCGGCTTCCTGGGCGTCGGTGTCGGCGACGGTCTGGAGCAGAGTCACTTCGCCGTTGGTCTCTTCAACGGCGGTCTCGACCGCCTTGACGCGCAGCGTCGTGTTGGGATCGACCAAGAGGCCGGCGAGATGGACGATATTACCCTTGCCGCCCATCGCCTTGATCAGTTCCTTGGTGCCGATATAGGCCGAATTGTAGACATCGGTGCCGAGGCAGAAGGCCATGTCGGTCGGGTCCTGCGCGCAGCCGGCAAGGGCCGCGGACGGGAGACCGGCGGACTGCAATTCGGTGACCGTCGAGTTGATGCCGACGGAGTCGCCCGGGAAAATGCCGAAGGCCGAATAGCCCTGGGCCGCGAGGCTCTCAAGCAGTTCGGTCTGCAGGTTGAGCTTCCATTCGGCCGGGACCTTGAAGTCGACGGCGGCGATGTCGAAGTCCTTCTGCGCGTCGGCGGCGGCCTGTTCCCAGGGCGCGAAATAGGGATGCGGACCGCCCGGAATCAGGGCGATCTTGTTGTCGGACGCGAGCGCGCCGGTGGCGAGCGCGGTGGCGGCGATCGCGAAGACGCCGATGGCGGCCGGGAATCCCGACCTGTTCACTGATGTCATTTTTGTATTCCTCCCAAATGGCGGCATCCCTCCCGACGCCGTCTCAGGCCAGACTACGGAAAACGTATATCGCGTGCAATATCCAATTCTGGCGATCCGTCCTTCGCTGCCCGCGAGGGTCATCCCGGCGCCGCCTTGACTCGTCCCGAGGACGGCATAGTCTGTGATTGTACGTTGACTGAAAATACCGGCTCGACCATGCCGGGTGGCAGTTTGGCCCCGTCTTTCCCGCATCGCAGCGATCGCGCGGAAGCGGGGTTTTTTGTTGTGATGACGGCCGGCAGGGACGATCCGCCCCATGACGCGACGCTATCCGATCGGAGTTCTCTTCTCGAGGCGTGGGCCATACGCCCTCCTCGGGCGCGATGCCTTCGACGGTGCGCTGACGGCGCTCGGCGAGATCAACGACGACCCGTCCTTCCCCTTCGAACTGACGCCGCTGACCGGCGAGCCGGATGGCGTCGCCGACCGCTACCAGGCGATCGCCGACCGGCTGATCGCGCAAGGCGCCCGACACGTCGTCGGCGGCATCACCTCGTGGAGCCGCAAGGAGATGATCCCGGCGGTCGAGAAGGGCGACGCCCTCCTCTGGTACCCCTGCCCCTATGAGGGCTACGAGTGTTCGGACCGGGTGGTCTATCTCGGCGCCTGTCCCAACCAGCATATCGTTCCCCTCTTCGCCCATGTCATCCCGCGCTTCGGCAAGCGCGCCTTCCTTGTCGGCTCCAACTACATCTGGGGCTGGGAAACGAACCGCGTCGCGCGCCGGCTGCTCGACGACAACGGCGGCACGGTGCTTGGCGAGCGCTACCTGCCGCTCGGTCGCGAGGACGTCGACCGGCTGATTGCCGAGATCGCCGAGACGCGCCCCGACTTCATCCTCAACACCCTGATCGGCCCGTCGAGCTATGCCTTCCTGCGCGCCATGGCCGTCCTCGCCGAGCGCGACCCGGCGTTCGCGCCGGAACGCTGCCCGGTGGTGAGCTGCAATCTCGCGGAATGCGAACTCGACGAGATCGGCCCGGCCGCGGTCGGGCAGATCTGCACGGCGGTCTATTTCGACAGCATCGACACCGCCGACAACCATGCCTTCCTCGCCCGGGTACGCCGCCGGCTTGGCGCGGCCCGGCGGGTCTCTGCCTTCTTCGCCTCTGCCTATATGGCGGTCCGGGTGCTGGCCGAGGCAATCCGCGAGGCCGGCTCGGACCGGCCGGACGCCATCCTGCCCTACATTCCGGCGCGGCGCTTTGCGTCGCCGATGGGCGATCTCGCGATCAGCGGCCGGACCCGCCACACCGCCTTCGCTCCGCTGCTGGCAACGATTCGAACCGGCAATGCCTTCGAGATCGTCGAAAAGGCGCCGCAGGCGATCGAGGCGGATCCTTATCTTTCCGACTATTCGGGCACCGGTCCCGCCGCGATTCCCGCGACCGGGCGGACTCCCCAGCCGATGCTCCGGGTGGTGGCCACATGAACGTCTCGATCGGCATCCCGAATTTTCGCGCCTGGACGGCGATCATTCTCCACCGTCCGCATGACGCGGCGACCGCGATCAGCCGCCAGCTCGAGCGGATCGGCGTCGCCTCGCGAACCGTGTGGCCCGAGCTCGGCGCCGTCGACGCGGAGGCCGACATCGTCTTCTTCGATGCCGACCATGGCTATGACGGCCAGTTCCCCTGGGTCGCCGGCGCGGCGCCGATGCCGCTGGTCGCGCTCCTCGGCTCGGAGGCGCCGGGTCGGGTCGAATGGGCCATCGCCCAGAGCGCCGACGCGCATCTGCTGAAGCCGATCGGTTCGGCCGGCGTCTACAGCGCCCTGGTCATCGCCCGCCATGCCTTTGCCGCGCGCAACGCCCTCAAGACCGAGATCGAGGAGCTTCGCGGCCGGCTGCGGCGACGCCCGATGGTGGCGCGGGCGGTGATCGCCATCATGCACACCGAGCGCATCGACGAAGACGCCGCCTTCCGCCGCCTCGGCCAGATGGCGATGGCCGCGCGGCGCAGCATCGAGGACACCGCCGAAGCACTGGTCGCCCGACACGGATCTGCCGATGACGCTCGCGACAGCGCCTGAGGGAGCCGCGATGACACCGGGAGCCGGCGCCCGGCTCGGGACGGTGCTCGCCCGCCTCGCGCGGCGACCGCTGGCGCTGTTCGGGCTCATCGTCATCCTCATCGTGGTGCTGGCGGCGATCTTCGCGCCGCTGATCGCGCCCTTCCCGCCGAACGAACAACTGTTCGAGGGCCTGACGCTGGAAGGCGCGCCGCTGCCGCCGGACGCAACCTTCCTGCTCGGCACCGACCTGCTCGGCCGCGACCTCTTCTCGCGTCTTCTCTACGGCGCGCAGACATCGCTGATCATCGGCGTTGTCGCCAATGGCATAGCCGTTGCCACCGGCGCGATGGTCGGGGTCACCGCCGGCTTCTTCGGCGGTATCGTCGGCGCGGTGCTGATGCGCTTCACCGACCTGATGATGGCCTTCCCGGCGCTGCTCCTGGCGATCGTTTTGGCCGCGATCTTCCAGCCGAGCCTGTGGATCGTCGCGCTGGTCATCGCCATGGTCAACTGGACCCAGATCGCCCGCGTCACCTACACCGAGACCCGGTCGCTGGCCGAACGCGATTTCGTCGAGGCGGAGTCGGCGATCGGCGCGGGCCGCGCCCGCATCCTCTTTCGCCACATCCTGCCGCATCTGGTACCGACGATCATGGTCTGGGCGACGCTGGGCATCTCGACCACGGTTCTGCTCGAAGCGACGCTCAGCTACCTCGGCATCGGCGTCCAGCCGCCGATCCCGAGCTGGGGCAACATCATCTACGAGAGCCAGACCTACTTCACCACCGCGCCGTGGCTGGTCTTCTTTCCCGGCGTCGCCATCATCCTGCTGGCGCTTGGCTTCAACCTTGTCGGCGACGCGCTGCGCGACATTCTCGATCCGACGCAGAAGGGGCGCTACTGATGGCGGCCTACCTGCTCCGGCGATTGATCCAGGCGGCGCTGATCCTGCTCGGCGTCACCTTCATCACCTTCGTCCTGCTCTACATCCTGCCGGCCGACCCGGCGCGCCAGATTGCCGGCCGTAGCGCCACCGTCGAAACGGTCGAGAACATCCGCCAGCAACTCGGTCTCGACCAGCCGCTCTACATCCAGTACGGCCGCTACCTCGAAGGTCTGCTGCATCTCGACCTCGGTCGCTCCTATCTCCAGAAGACGGAAGTGGCGACCCTGATCGCCGCCCGCCTGCCGGCGACATTGCTCCTCATGGTGGGGGCGATTGTCTGCGAACTCGCCATCGGCCTGAGCATGGGGCTGTTCGCCGCGATGCGCCGCGGCGGGCGGATCGACCAGTCGCTGATGGTCGTTTCCTTCGTCGCGGTCTCCGCTCCGCAATTCGTCGTCGGTATCCTGCTGCTCTACGTCTTCGCCGTCTACCTCGGCTGGTTCCCGATCGGCGGCTACGGCACCTTCTCGCACCTGGTGCTGCCGTCGATCACCCTCGGCATCCTCGGCGCCGGCTGGTATTCGCGGATGATGCGGTCGAGCATGATCGACGTGTTGCGCCAGGATTACATCCGCACGGCGCGCGCCAAGGGCCTGGGGCCTACCACCGTCATGGCGGTCCATGCCATGCCCAACGCCATCCTGCCGATCGTCGCGATGATCGGCATCGACATCGGCTACTTCATGAGCGGCATCGTCGTGGTCGAGAGCGTCTTCGGCTGGCCCGGCATCGGCCAGCTTGCCTGGCAGGCGATCCAGCGCGTCGACATCCCGATCATCATGGGCGTCACGCTGGTCTCGGCCTGCGCCATCGTCATCGGCAACCTCGTCGCGGACCTGATCGCACCGCTGATCGATCCGCGGATCAAGTTGAGGTGAGGAAATCCATCGTCCGGGGACGGGCCGCAAGAGCCGGTCCCGGACATCGCGCAGAAGAAAGAAGGAGCAGGAACATGAAGCGAGTTCTCTTGGCAAGCGCCGCCGCCATGGCAATCGCCGCGGCATCGTCGGCCGCCCAGGCCGCCGGCGAAATCGTCATCACCTACAAGGACGACGTCTCTACTCTCGATCCCGCCATCGGCTACGACTGGCAGAACTGGTCGATGATCAAGAGCCTGTTCGACGGGCTGATGGACTACAAGCCGGGCACCACCGAACTTATTCCGGACCTCGCCGAGAGCTACGAAATCTCGCCGGACGGCACGACCTTCACCTTCAAGCTCCGTCCCGGCGTCAAGTTCGCCAACGGGCGCGAAGTGACCGCCGAGGACGTCAAGTATTCGATCGAGCGCGTGGTCAACCCGGAAACTCAGAGCCCCGGCGCCGGCTTCTTCGGCTCGATCGCCGGCTATGACGAGATGTCGGGCGGCGAGGCGGACAGCCTGTCGGGCATCACCGTCGTCGATCCGATGACAGTCGAGTTCAAGCTGTCGCGTCCCGACGCCACCTTCTTGCATGTCATGGCGATCAACTTCGGCCATGTCGTGCCCAGGGAGGAGGTTGAGAAGTGGGGCGCCGACTTCGGCAAGCACCCGGTCGGCAGCGGCGCCTACAACCTGACCGAATGGACCCTCGGCCAGCGCCTCGTCTTCGAGAAGAACCAGGACTACTGGCGCGAGGGCGTGCCCAATCTCGACAAGATCACCTTCGAGGTCGGCCAGGAGCCGACGGTGGCGCTGCTTCGCCTGAAGAATGGCGAGGTCGACATCCCCGGCGACGGCATCCCGCCGGCGCAGTTCCTCGAGGTCAAGGACGATCCCGAATACAAGGATCGCATCGTCGAGGGCGGCCAGCTCCACACCGGCTACATCACGATGAACGTCAACACCAAGCCGTTCGACGACGTGCGTGTCCGCCAGGCGGTCAACATGGCGATCAACAAGGATCGCGTGGTGCGCATCATCAACGGCCGCGCCGTACCGGCCAACCAGCCGCTGCCGCCGACGATGCCGGGCTATGTCGACGACTACGAGGGCTACGCCTACGATCCCGACGCGGCCAAGGCGCTGCTCGCCGATGCCGGTCTCGCCGACGGTTTCGAGACCGAGATGTATGTCATGAACACCGACCCCAACCCGCGCATCGCCCAGGCGATCCAGCAGGACCTGGCGGCGATCGGCATCAAGGTCGACATCAAGTCGCTGGCCCAGGCCAATGTCATCGATGCCGGCGGCAACGGCACCGCGCCGATGATCTGGTCCGGCGGCATGGCGTGGATCGCCGACTTCCCCGACCCGTCCAACTTCTACGGCCCGATCCTCGGCTGCGACGGCGCGGTCCAGGGCGGCTGGAACTGGTCGTGGTACTGCAACGAGGAGCTCGACGCGATGGCGCAGAAGGCCGACGCCATGACCGACCCGGCAATGGCGGCCGAGCGCGAGACGCTGTGGGGCGAGATCTTCCTCAAGGTGATGGAAGACGCGCCCTGGGCGCCGGTGTTCAACGAACAGCGCTTCACCATCCGCTCGGCCCGCATGGGCGGCGACGATGCGCTCTATGTCGACCCGGTCCATATCCCTGTCCATTACGACGCGGTGACCGTGACAGATGCACAGTAAGCCTCATCACACGATCCACGAGGCGCATCATCATTTCGGGTGGGATCATTCGATCCCGCCCGTCATGACCGTCGCGCCGGGAACGATCATCGAATTCGAATGTCCGGACGCCTCCGGCGGGCAACTGTCGAAGGACAGCACCGTCGCCGACGTGCCGAACATCGACTTCGAGAAGGTCAATCCGGTCACCGGCCCCGTCTTCATCGACGGGGCCGAGCCGGGCGACGCGCTCAAGGTGACGATCCACGCGTTCCAGCCTTCGGGCTGGGGCTGGACCGCCAACATTCACGGCTTCGGCCTGCTTGCCGACCAGTTCGCCGACCCGGCCCTCCACATCTGGACCTACGACAAGGTCGGCATGGGCCCGGCCGCCTATTCGCCGATGGGCCAGGTTCCACTCAAGCCCTTCCCCGGCACCATCGGGCTCGCCCCGGCCGAGGCCGGGCTGCACTCGGTCGTGCCGCCACGGCGGATCGGCGGCAACCTCGACATCCGCGACCTGGCGGCCGGCACCGAGCTCTACCTGCCGGTCGAGGTAGCCGGCGCCCTCTTCTCGGTCGGCGATACCCATGCCGCGCAAGGCGATGGCGAGGTCTGCGGCACGGCGATCGAGAGCCCGATGAGCGTCGTGCTCGGCTTCGACCTCGTCAAGCAGGCGGGGCTGCAGACGCCGCGCTTCACCACGCCGGGCCCGGTCAGCCGCCATCTCGACGGCAAGGGCTACGAGGTGACGACGGGCGTCGGCCCGGACCTGATGGAAGGCGCCCGTTCGGCCCTCAGCCAGATGATCGATCTGCTGTGCGGTCGCTACGCCATGCAGCCTGTCGAGGCCTATATGCTCTGCTCGGTCTGCGGCGATCTGCGGGTCAGCGAGATCGTCGACATGCCGAACTGGGTCGTTTCCTTCTATTTTCCGCGTCTGGTTCTCGAATAGGGTGGTAACGGGACGGACCGGGCTGCTGTCCCGGCCCGCCTCTTGCTTTCAATCGAGCCGATGACGGAAAAAAGCCAGCCAGCCGATGACCCCGTCCTTTCGGTCCGCGATCTCACCACCGAGGTCGCGACACCGGAAGGCCGGCGCGTCGTCGTCGATCGCCTGAGCTTCGATCTCGCCGCCGGCGAGACGCTGTGCATTGCCGGCGAGTCCGGTTCCGGCAAGTCGATGACGGCGCTGTCGATCATGCGGCTCCTGCCCGAGCCGATGGCGCGGATCGCCAGCGGCTCGATCCACCTCGCAGGCCGCGATCTCGCCGCGCTCTCCGGACGCGAGATGCGCAGGGTCCGCGGCGCCGACATCGCGATGATCTTCCAGGAGCCGATGACCTCGCTCAACCCGGTCCTGTCGATCGGCCATCAGTTGACCGAGGCGATCAGGGTCCACCGGCCGATGCCGCGCGGCGAGGCGCGGGCGCTGGCGGTCAAGGCGCTCAGCGCCGTGCGGATCGGCCAGCCCGAGCGCCGCCTCCAGCAGTATCCGCACGAGCTCTCCGGTGGCATGCGGCAGCGGGTGATGATCGCGATGGCGATCGCCGGCCGCCCAAGGGTGCTCATCGCCGACGAGCCGACGACCGCCCTCGACGTCACCGTCCAGGCCCAGATCCTCGAACTGATCCGCACCCTGCAGAAGGACTTCGGCACCGCCGTCATCCTCATCACCCACGACATGGGCGTCGTCGCCGAGATGGCCGACCGGGTCATCGTCATGAATGGCGGCGCCATGGTCGAAGCTGGCCCCGCCCGGCAGATCTTCCACGCGCCGGCAGAGGATTACACGCGGATGCTGCTCGCCGCTGTGCCCCGTCTCGGGGCGAGCCAGACGGTCTCCGACCTGGCCCCGCCGCCCGCCTCCTCCGTCCCGGATGACACGGTGGTCAAGGTGTCCGACCTTACCGTCCGCTTCGACATCGTCGGCGGCATCCTGCGCCGACCGGTCCAGCGGGTTCATGCCGTCGAAGGCATCTCCTTCGATGTTCGCCGCGGCGAGACCGTGGCGCTGGTCGGCGAATCCGGATGCGGCAAGTCGACGACCGGCAAGGCGCTCCTCAACCTTGTCCCCTGGGATGGCGCGATCGTCATCGACGGGGCGGCCACCGCCGGCCTCGGTCGCTCGGCGATGAAACCGATCCGCCGCTCGATCCAGATGATCTTCCAGGATCCCTATGCCTCGCTCGATCCGCGGATGACTGTCGGCGAACTGGTCGCCGAGCCGCTGACCATTCACGGACTGGCGAGCGGCAGCGAACTTACCGACCGTGTCGCCTGGCTGTTCAACCGGGTCGGCCTGTCGCCGGACCAGATGCAGAGGCATCCGCACGAATTTTCCGGCGGCCAGCGCCAGCGGGTCTGCATCGCTCGCGCCCTGTCCCTGTCACCGAAGATCATCGTCGCCGATGAAAGCGTCTCGGCGCTCGACGTCTCGGTCCAGGCCCGGGTCCTCGCCCTGCTCCAGGAACTCCAGGACGAACTCGGCCTGTCCTACCTCTTCATCTCCCACGACATGGCGGTGGTCGAACAGGTCAGCCACCGCGTCGCCGTCATGTATCTCGGCCAGATCGTCGAGATGGGCAGCCGCGCCCAGGTCTTCGGCGACCCCCGCCACGCCTATACACGACGGCTGCTCGAAGCCGTGCTGGTGCCCGATCCGGATCGACGCCACGGCGCCTTTCCGATCGCCGACAGCGAGGTGCCGAGCCCGATTCATCCGGTCGGTCAGGCGCCCGCTCGACTGGCGATGACGGACATCGGCAACGGCCACTTCGTCGCCGGCTGACCCTGGCATTCCCTGATTGCGGAACTTTTTGGCCGCGCAGAATTTGAACTTCGGGGTCCAGACCCCTAAGTTCTGCTTCAAAACCCAAGGAGAGTCGTGCTGAGTGGTCCCCGTGCTCCCGCTGGAGGCGCAGCGGGGGGCGTATTGCTTTGTTGACGCGACGAGAGACGAAGGAGTCGAGCCGGTTTGTGTGGAATTGCAGGTGAAGTTCAGTTCAGGGACCGCGCCGCGGATGTCGCGGCGGTCGAGCGGATGGTGGATTGCCTCAGGCCGCGCGGGCCTGATGGCGGCGGCATCGTCGCCTATGACCGGATTGCCTTCGGCCACCGCCGCCTGAAGATCATCGACCTGTCGAATGCCTCGCGCCAGCCGATGGTCGATCCGTCGCTCGGCCTGACCATCGCCTTCAACGGCTGCATCTACAACTACAAGGAGCTGCGCGACGAGCTCGAGATGCGCGGCTACACCTTCTTCTCGCATGGCGACACCGAGGTCATCCTCAAGGCCTATCACGCCTTCGGGCCGGAGTTCGTTTCCCGTCTCCACGGCATGTTCGCCTTCGCCATTCACGAGCGGGACTCCGGCCGGCTGGTGCTTGGCCGCGACCGCTTCGGGATCAAGCCGCTCTACCTGGCCGAAGCGAAGGGCCGGCTGCGCTTTGCCTCGTCGCTGCCGTCGCTGCTGGCGGGCGGCGATATCGACACCTCCATCGACCGCGTCGCCCTCGACAACTACATGTCGTTTCATGCCGTCGTGCCGCCGCCGCGCACCATCCTCACCGGCGTGCGCAAGCTGCCGCCCGCCACCGTCCGCATTGTCGAGCCCGACGGCCGGACCAAGGACACTGTCTACTGGTCGGCGCGCCACGAGCCGAGCCAGGCAGATATCGCGACATCCGCCGAGGAATGGCGCGACCGCGTGCTTGAATCGCTCCGCCTTTCGGTGAAACGCCGCATGGTCGCCGACGTGCCGGTCGGCGTGCTGCTCTCCGGCGGAGTCGATTCCAGCGTCGTCGTCGGGCTGCTCGCCGAGTCCGGCCAGACCGGCCTGATGACCTTCTCGATCGGCTTCGAGGAGGCCAACAGCGAGAAGGGCGACGAGTTCGTCTATTCCGACCTGATCGCCAACCATTTCCAGACCGATCACCACAAGATGATGATCGAGTCGTCGCGCCTGCTCGAGGCGCTGCCCGGCACCATCACCGCGATGTCGGAGCCGATGGTCTCCTACGACAATGTCGGCTTCTACCTGCTCAGCCAGGAGGTCGCGAAACACATCAAGGTGGTGCAGTCCGGCCAGGGCGCCGACGAGGTGTTCGGCGGCTACCACTGGTATCCGCCGCTTGCCGCCTCCAACAACGTCACCGCCGACTATGCCCGCGTCTTCTTCGACCGGTCGCGCGAGACCATGCGGCAGCACCTGGCCGACGAGTGGCTGGCCGAGGGCGACCCGAGCCTCGATTTCGTCGCCGATCATTTCGCCGCCGCAGGCGCCCCCGCTCCGGTCGACAAGGCGCTCCGCCTCGACACCAACGTCATGCTGGTCGACGACCCGGTCAAGCGGGTCGACAACATGACCATGGCCTGGGGGCTGGAGGCTCGCGTCCCCTTCCTCGACCACGAACTGGTCGAGCTCGCCGCCCGCATTCCGGCCGAGCACAAGCTCGCCCAGGGCGGCAAGGGCGTCCTCAAGGAGGCGGCCCGGCTGGTCGTGCCGAGCGAGGTGATCGACCGCAAGAAGGGCTATTTTCCGGTTCCGGCGCTGAAATATCTCGACGGCCCGTATCTCGCCATGGTGCGCGATGCGCTGGAGTCGCAGGCCGCCAGGGACCGCGGCCTGTTCCGGGACAGCTACCTCACTGCGCTGTTCGACAAGCCGAACGACCACATCACGCCGCTGAGAGGGTCCGAGCTCTGGCAGGTCGGACTTCTTGAAATGTGGCTCCAGACCAACGGGATCTGATCCGGATGATGGCGACCGAAAAATCCAAGTCGGCCTCCGAGGGGCCCGGCGATCTGCCGGCCGACATGCTGGGGGCGGCGCTTGAGCCCACCCCGGCGCCGATGACGGCCAACTTTGCACTCGACTGCGGCTGGGGCCGGCTCCTTTTTGCCCAGACCTTCGAGAACTCCAAGGCGATCGCCGACGCGACCCGATCCGAGGGCCACGACCGCCGGGACATCGTCTTCTACGTCGCCGATCCGCATGTGGCGCTGGCATCGGCGCCGCAGGAACTCTTCCTCGACCCCTCCCACACCTATCGGCTCGATCTTGCCAAGTATGAGCCGGCGGCCGAGCAGCCGCGCGGCTTCTTCATCCGCCGGCTGACGACGATCGAGGATGCCGAGGCGATCAACCGGCTCTACCAGACCCGCAACATGGTGCCGGTGCCGCCGGATTTCTTCTGGACCAAGCGCGATGCCCGCTCGATCACCTATTTTGTCGCCGAGGACGAGATCACCGGCGCCGTCATCGGAACGGTGACCGGTATCGACCACCATCATGCCTTCAACGACCCGGAGCGGGCGTCCTCACTCTGGTGTCTCGCCGTCGATCCGCAGGCCAATCAGCCCGGCATCGGTGAAGCCCTGGTCCGCCGTCTGGCGGAGCATTTTCAGGCGCGCGGCAATTCTTGCCTCGATCTCTCCGTGCTTCACGACAACGACCAGGCAATTGCCCTGTACGAAAAACTCGGCTTCGCGCGGATCCCCTATTTCACCCTGAAACGCCGAAACCCGATCAACGAGACACTGTTCGCCGGACCGGCCTTCACCGAGAAGCTCAACCCCTACGCGACGATCATCATCGACGAGGCGCGGCGGCGCGGCATTGCCGTCGAGGTGACCGATGCCGAAGGCGGATTCTTCCGGCTGACCTACGGCGGTCGCAGCGTCCATTGTCGCGAGAGCCTGTCGGAATTCACCACCGGCGTTGCGGTGTCGATCTGCGACGACAAGGCGGTGACCCGCCGCGTCGTCAGCGCCGCTGGCGTCAGGGTCCCCGAACAGATCGATGCCGACGACGGCGACATCGCGGCCTTCCTCGCCAAGCACGGTTCGGTCGTCGTTAAACCGGCGCGCGGCGAACAGGGACGCGGCGTCGCGGTCGGCCTCGAAACCATGGACGAGATCGAGGTCGCGGTGGCCGAGGCGCGGCAGATTTCCGATCGCATCCTCATCGAGGAATGCGTCAAGGGCCAGGATCTTCGCCTGGTGGTCATCGACCGGCGCGTGGTTGCCTGCGCCATCCGGCGGCCGGCGCAAGTCGTCGGCGACGGCAAGTCGACCGTCGAGGAACTGATCCTGCGCCAGAGCAAGCGTCGCGCGCGGGCAACCGGTGGCGAATCGCGCATCCCCCTCGACGGCGAGACCGAGCGTTGCATCAAGGCCGACGGCTATGAACGCGGTTCGATCCTGCCGGAAGGCATGACCCTTACCGTCCGCAAGACCGCCAACCTCCATACCGGAGGCACGATCCACGATGTCACGGCGGAAGTTCACAGCCGACTCGTCAACGCGGCAATCAAGGCGGCGGCGGCCATCGACATCCCGGTCGTCGGCATCGACCTCGTCGTCCCGTCGCCGCGCTCGCCGGACTACGCCTTCATCGAGGCCAACGAGCGTCCGGGTCTTGCCAATCACGACCCGCAGCCGACGGCGGAACGTTTCGTCGACCTGCTTTTTCCGCTATCCATTCCAACGGCGGTGCGCAGCGCCGTCGTTTGATTGGGGAACAGAATGCCGCGGCTAGCCATCGACTCGGAATACCTCGCCACAAGACTCTCGCAACTGCTCGATATCCCGAGTCCAACCGGTTACACGGACACCATCGTCCGCGAATGCTGCGACGAGCTGCGCCGGCTCGGCGTCAAGTTCGAGGTGACCCGTCGGGGCGGTATCCGCGCCTTCATTCCCGGCAAGACCGACAAGCCGGCCCGCGCCATCGTTTCCCACCTCGACACGCTGGGCGCCCAGGTCAAGCTGGTCAAGGATAACGGCCGGCTCGAACTGGTCTCCATCGGCAACTGGTCGGCCCGTTTCGCCGAAGGCGCGCGGGTGACGATCTTCTCCGAGAAGGGCGCTTTCCGCGGCACGATCCTGCCGCTCAAGGCGTCCGGCCACACCTTCAACGATGAAGTCGACACCGCGCCGGTCGGCTGGCGGCACGTCGAATTGCGTATCGACGCGATGACACGATCGGCCGCGGAGGTCCGTCGCCTCGGCATCGATGTCGGCGACATTGTCGCAATCGACCCCTCGCCCGAGTTTCTCGACAACGGCTTCATCGTTTCCCGCCATCTCGACAACAAGGCTGGCGCCGCCGTGATGTTCGCGGTGATGGACGCGATCCTCAGCCAGAAGGCCGAGATGACGGTCGATACCTTCTTCGTCTTCACCATCGCCGAGGAAGTCGGCAACGGCGCCGCCTCGATCCTGACGCCGGAAGTCGCCTCGATGATCACCATCGACAACGGCACGACCGCGCCTGGCCAGAACTCCGACGAGTTCGGCGTCACCATCTGCATGGCCGACGAGACCGGACCCTTCGACTATCACCTGACCAAGAAGCTGGTAGCGCTCTGCCGCGAGAACGACATCCGCTTCCAGAAGGACATCTTCCGCTATTACCGGTCCGACTCCGCGTCCGCCGTCACCGCCGGCGCCGATATCCGCACCGCCCTCATCACCTTCGGCATCGACGCCTCGCACGGCTATGAGCGCATCCATCTCCATGCGCTCCGCTCGCTGGCCGAGTTGACGACGACCTATGTCACCAGCCCGGTCGCCATCCGCCGTGACGCGACCGAGATGTCGCAGAGCCTTCGCGGCTTCCCGCGCCAGCCGATGGTCGAAGCCGACGAGCAGCGCAGCGAACCGGAAGTGGCGGCGGCGGAGCCGACGCCAGACCCCGAGCCGAAGAGCGCCGGCAAGTCTCATCGCAAGAAGAAGCAGGGCGCCAAATGAACAAGCCGCCGGAAAACATCGAGGCCATCAACCAGGCCGCCTTCGAGCATTGCATCTTTCCGCTCGCGGAAATGGATGCGGTCCGTCGCGACGGACCGCACATCTGGGTCGGCGGGCAGGGCGTCGAGCTGACCGACAACAACGGCCGCACCTTCCTCGACATGATGAGTTCGCACACCCGGGCGAACTCGCTCGGCTACGGCAACGAGGAGATCCCGCGGGCGATCTACGACCAGCTCGTCAAGCTCCACTACGTCGGCACCGTCGACAACTTCGTCGAGCCGGCGGTGGCATTGGCCGAAACGATTGCCGGACTGGCGCCCGGGCGACTGTCGAATCTCATGTTCGTCAGCGGCGGATCGGAGGCCGTCGAAACGGCGCTCAAGCTCGCCAAGCAGTACCAGATCGACAAGGGCGGCAAGCCGCGCGCCTACAAGGTCATCTCGCGCTGGAACGCCTATCACGGCTCGACGATGGGCGCGCTGTCGGTCACCGACTGGCTCGGCACTCGCCATGTGTCCGAGCCGGGCGTCCCCGGCACGTCGCTGATCCCCGGCCCGACCCGCTACCGCAATCCCTTCGGCATGGAGGACGAGCCCTACGCCGATTTCTGCGCCGCCTATCTCGAGCAGCAGATCATCCACGAGGGTCCGGAGAACGTCGCGGCCTTCATCGCCGAGCCGATCATGCAGGCGCACGGCGTCCAGATTCCCCCGCCCAACTACTTCCCGAAGATCCGCGAGATCTGCGATCGCCACGGCGTGCTGCTGATCATCGACGAGGTGATCACCGGCTTCGGCCGCACCGGCGCCTGGTTCGCCAGCGAGCATTTCGGCGTCGAGGGCGACATCATGACGATGGCCAAGGCGATGACCGCCGGCTACTTCCCGATGGGCGCGGCGATCACCCGCAAGGAGATCATCGAGACGATACCGATGTTCCGCCATGTCCATACGTTCAGCGGCCATGGCGGCGGGGTTGCCGCCGCGACCACCAACATCGCGATCTGCCAGCGCGACGGTGTCATCGCGAATGCGCGCGACAACGGTCGCTATTTCCTCGACGCGCTGCAAAGCGCCCTCGCCGGTTCGCCGATCGTCGGCGACGTGCGTGGCCTCGGCATGTGGCTGGCGATCGAGTTCACCGCCGACAAGGCGACGCGCCAGCACTTCGCCGACGACACGGTCAAGGCGGTCGTCCAGCGGATGAAGGACATGGGCGTGCTGTCGAGCGCGATCGGCAACGCCATGGAAATGGCGCCGCCGCTCATCACCACGCGCGATCAGCTCGACCGAGCCGCGGAGGTCACCGCCGAGGCGGTGCGCGATATCGCCCGAGCGCGCGGCTTCACCTGATCCGGCCGCTTCCGGAGGCCACGACAGAATCCACCGGGGGCGGCGATGCGCCCGGGGCTTCAGTCCCGGGCGACGGTCGCAGCCGGGAGAGGATCGCCAGCCGAAGGATCATCAGGCGGCAGAAAACGCAGGCAGCAGGCTTCTGCCGAAAAGGCCTGACCGCGTTTCGCCTTTGGCCGGGCTGGCTCTCCGGCGTCTTGCACGGGTGGTAGAGCGCATTGCGGATCGGCCGCCACCGAATCGGGGGATAGACCCTGAAGGTTCCGGCGGCGCGCAACTTCCGGCAATCGTAGTAATGCCGATCGATCCTGTCTTTCGGCGTAAAGGGCCCGTTTCCGCCGATGTCGGACAGGCCAAGCCCGGAATACGCCAGCGCCGACGGCACGAGAATCTCATAATGGCCAACCCAACCCTCGGCCACGACGCGCTCCAGCGCTTCGATGCCCCGCGCGCTGATGCGATGAATGGGGAGGAAGGCGATCAGCCAGTCCTTGCGCGTGACTGAACTGTCGCCGGTCGAGAAGGAACTTCCCCAGAACCAGCGAAGATCGCTCGTGAATTTGCGAAGGCGCGTCGCGATGAGGTCGGATTCGTCGCCTGCGAAGTCCTTCAGAAAGCGACGCCAGTCGCCGGTGTAGACGACATCGTATTCGATGAACCAGTAGTGCCGGAACTGCGGGAACCTTCGGCGGAAATCAATCGCGCGGAGATGGCCGCCGCCGGGGACTATACTGTCCCCGATCACCGATCGCGCCATCGATCGCAGCGCCGCGTAGTCGAAGAAGTGCGTAATGGCCCGGAACTCTTCCGGCACGTCGACGCCCTGTTCGACCAGGGCAAACACCTGCCATGAGCCGGCGCATTCGGTCCGGAGCTTTCGCAGTCTCCGTTCGACCTCGTCGTCGAAGAAATGGGTCAGAAAAACGACCGCGTCGTCCGTCGATGAAGTCGTCAAACCCGGATTCCGTCAACCTGTCATACCGTCGTCGGTCGGCCGGGTCGTCGCTCTGTGCCTGCCGCACAAGGCGCAGTATTGCGCCGGAACCGGGGCCGCCGCCAGCGAATTCTGCATGGAGGTCGCGAAACCGGTGCCCGGCGCTGACACTGTGGAGCTAGATCGACCCGGCTTCGACCATGTAGTTGTTCGCCGAGCACATCGCCGCGTCGTCGGAGGCCAGGAACACCACCATGCGGGCGACATAGACCGGATCGATCAGGTCCGGCAGGCACTGGCGCGCGCGATGACGCTCAAGGGCCTCCGGCGTTGCCCACTTCTCCTTCTGCCGTTCGGTCATGATCCAGCCCGGCACCACGGTGTTGACGCGAATCCGGTGATCGCCGAGGTCGCGGGCCATGGTGCGGGTCAGGCCGTGGACCGCCGCCTTGGCGGTGGCATAGACCGGGAAGCCGCCGCCGGCCTCCCACCACGAATTCGACCCCATGTTGACGATCGAGCCGCCACCGGCGGCGATCATCCCCGGGGCAACCGCCTGGATGGCGAAGAACATGTGGCGGAGGTTGGTCGCCATCCGTTCGTCGTAATATTCCGGCGTGACGTCTTCCCAGCCGTGGCGATCGTCGCGCGCCGCATTGTTGACCAGCACGGTGGCGGCGCCTTGCGCCTCGGCCAGCGCCGCAAAGGCGGCCTTGAGCGTATCGATGTCGCGGAGGTCGCAGGCCTCGAAGCGGACATCGGCGCCCTCGCCGGTCAGTTCCTTGGCCAGCGCACCACCGGCCGCCTGGTCGAGATCGACGAAGCCGACGCGAGACCCCTGGCCGGCAAAGGCCCGAACGATGCGCTCGCCGATGCCGGAGGCGCCGCCGGTTACCAGGACTGTCTTGCCGCTGAGGCTCGGATAGGTGGCGAATGTCATGAAGAACTCCCTGAGAAAAGAACACCCCCCTGTTGGCGATTTGGCCCGCGCCGTCAAGGCCGGGTGGGCAGGCGCGGCCTGTTCGCACCGCCCTTCCCGCCACCGCAGGCCCGGCCTGCGCGGCGAAGTTCATTGACAAGCGCCGCACGCTGCCGTTTTTTCGCCGTCGAGCCGGGCTAGAGCGGCGCCAGGCGGGCAGTTCACATCGACCCACCAACGGAGAAGACTATGAACAATGCGCGGTATCTGGGGTTCGGTTCGGCAGCGCTTGTCGCGGCGGCGCTGACGGTTTCTGGCCCGGCAACTGCCGAAATCTCGTCCGATTTCGTCGTCGGCGGCTCGCCGGCCCAGGAAGGCTCCTGGCCCTGGCAGGTCCGGCTTCTCAGCGACATGGATCGGCAGAGCGGTTTCTGCGGCGGTTCCCTCATCGCCCCGCAATGGGTGCTGACGGCGGCGCATTGCGTCGTCTATGGCGGCGAAACGACCGAAAGCGTCGTCATCGGCTATGGCAGCGTCTACCAGAGCGAGCTGAAGCTGGTTGCAAGCGAGAAGATCATCGCCCATCCCGACTACAACACCGCCAACCATGCCGACCTGGCGCTGATCAAGCTGGCGGAACCCGTCACCGACGGCGCCTTCATCGAGATGGCCGACGAGGCGACCGAATCCGATCTCGTCGCACCGGGCGACGAGTTGACCGTCACCGGCTGGGGCGCGCTGTGGGATTTCGAGGGCTTCGAGGAAGCGCTCTATGCCCGCAGCGGCAGCGGCCGCAGCGAGGTCAATACCCGCGCGCTGCTCAACGCCAATGCCCTGGTCTCGCCGGAGCAGCTCCACGAGGTGACGATCCAGTCGATCGCGACCGACGAGTGCCGCGCGGCCTACGAGGCCTTCGGCTCAGCCACAGATGCCGATTTCACCATCGCTGCGACCGAGATCTGCGCCGGCAGCCCGGTCGGCGCCAAGGACTCCTGCTACGGCGACAGCGGCGGTCCGCTGGTCGCCAAGGCCGACAACGAGCTCGGCTATGTCCAGGTTGGTGTCGTCAGCTGGGGCAGCCAGTGCGGCAATCCGGTCCTGCCCGGCGTCTACAATCGCCTGTCGCATTTCCGCGGCTGGGTCGAGGAGCAGATGAACGCCAACTAGGCGTTCCCTACAGCCACTGAACGATCAAGGCGCGGCTCCGGCCGCGCCTTTTTTCTTGTCTACCAGAGCCCGAGAAGCTGATCCGCCAACGTCTGGTCGACAAGGACGAGCGGCATCCGTT
Source organism: Bauldia litoralis (assembly GCF_900104485.1). Lineage (GTDB taxonomy): Bacteria > Pseudomonadota > Alphaproteobacteria > Rhizobiales > Kaistiaceae > Bauldia > Bauldia litoralis. The sequence continues at coordinate 176,529 of NZ_FMXQ01000010.1, forward strand.
CTCGATTGCTCGCCGCCTGCCGCACCGCGACGATCTCGTCGCTGGTCAGGTCGAGCGCCGCAAGGCTGGCCCCGGCCGCGTCCGCCTCGGCATTGCGTCCCTCGGCGGCGAAGAGTTCTTCGGCAACGGCGAGGTGCATCCCCCGCGCCAGCAGATCGTCGGCCAGCAAGTCGGCAAGGTCGCGATGCGCTTCGGCGACGTCGAGCGTCGCCGCCTTGGTCGCCAGCCAGGCGAAGGTCTCGCGGGCCTCGTCCGTCGCCATCGATCGCAGGAGGCCAGACAGCGCACCGTAGGCGCTCTTCAGGCTCAGCGCCGAGTAGGTGGTGCGCAGGTCGCCCGGCGAAACGAAGTCGGGACGCAGCGCCTCGATCATGATCGCCAGGTTGTTATAGGCGACCGGCAGTCCCGCTTCGGCTGCCGGGATCAGGAATTTGAGGATCGTCGCCTGGTCGGGTTCGCTGCTCTTGCCGATCCCGCGGGCGCGATTGAACATCTCGCGGGGCGTGTCGCGGGTGCACGCGGCAAGGACCACCCCGACATCGATGTCGGAAAAATCGACAGGCGCTGTTGTTCGGGTGACATCATGGGGGTGGGCCGAGACGCGATCGCAGCCAGTCGCCGCGCCATTGGTACCGTCGGCGATGCCCAGCAGCGCCCCCGCCTCCGCCGCCGCGAAGCCCCAGTAATAGTCCGCCGGCGTGTCGAGCGGCCATCCCGAACCGTCGCGCAGCAATCCGAGTTCGTCCGCGCGATCGCGAAACGCTTCGCGCTGGCGGGCGAGTGAGAAGGCGTTGACCGCAAGATCGGCGACATGATCCCGGTCGAAGTCCGGATCGCCGGGATTTGGTCCAAACCCGGAGAGGCGCGGATCCTCAAGCGCACGAGTCAGGGCGTCATTGAGCACCCTGACCGCCCCGTCGACGACCAGCCGGCGCCGATAGTCGCCAATCTCCCTGAAGGTGGGCGCGGCGATGGCCCTTTCGAACGCTTCGAGTGACCGGGAGAGCGCCGGTGCGATATCCGCACCGACGGGCGCGCGCGCCAGTTCATAGCCACGGGCGGCGCCAAGCAGCGCGTGATCCCAAGCAAGCAACGATGTCGGATCTACGCTGTCGAGATCGGCGATCGCCCCATCGAGCCAACGGTCGAACTCGGCCGGATCCCGCGACGGCATGTCCTCACTGGACAACGTGCTGAGCCAGAAGCGGAGGCGGCCGCGAACCGCGGTCAGGCGGTCGTTCCCAGGCGCGACATGGTCCAGTATCGCCGTGACGAATGCCTCGGCCGCCACCAGTTCCTTCAGGAAGTCCGGCGCACTGCCCTCGCTCACGCCAGCGGCACGGCTTTGCCAGTCGTAGTCCCAGAAGTCGAAGCGCAGATCCTGCAACAAAGCGAAGTCGATCACGGCCGGATCGCTTGCCGCCAGTTGCTCGACAGCCTGGTGCAAGGTTTCTCGCAGGGCGGCGTTGGCGGTGATCGGCACGTCCATTTCAGAGTCGATCACCGTGACCACGGCGGCGGCTTCGGCCGCATCCGCATCGTCAGCACCGGTTGCGCGAAGCTTGTCGCCCAGCTGCTCGACATCGGCGAGCCGGCCGGCCATGCCGCCTTCCTCCGACAATGTCATCTCGGTCTGGACGACCATGCGCAGCGCCTGCCGGTAATGGGTGGCGGCCGCTTCGGCATCCGCGCTGGCAAGCGAGTCGCCGAGCTCTTCCTCGACGATGGCCCGAAGCATGAGGAGCGCTCGCGGATCGGCGCCCGCCGCTTCGATGCCGGCAAGCCACCCGGCGACATCGCGCAGCGACGCCGGGCCTTCGTTTGCGGGACCTTCGGTCAGCGCCTCGGTGGTCAGGCGCCTGTAGACGTCGACAACAACGTCGTCGGCGAGGACACGCGCCAGGCCGGCACGGCGGGCGGCGATCGGTTCCGGGATGCGCGACTGGGCGCCGCCGGCCAGGGTGAAGAGACTTTCGGCGCGCGCGTAGTGGAACAGAGCGTCGGCCAGCGTCTCCTTGTCCGGCACCGCCTGTTCGGCCATCACGGCGAGCAACCAGTGGTCGAAGGGGTCATAGCCGCCGGTCGTGTCGTCATAGGCCGCAGCAAGCGCCTCCGGCATCGGCGCGCCGGTCGTCAGCTGCTGGACAAGCGTTTCGGTCGGGAAGGTGGCGAGCCGCGGATCGTGGGCCGCCAGGGCAGCGGCGGCATCCGGCGCTTCCGTCGACAGATCCGCGACCAGCCGCGCAAGCGCATAGGGGTCCGACGGCGCAAGCCGCAGCAGGGCCATGATGCCGGCCCGCCCCTCGGCATTCGCCGCATCGGCGAGCGCCTGGCCTTCCGGCGACATCCGGCAGGCGCGGCGCGCGGTGTTGAGCGTATCGCCGAAGGCGCCGCTGTCGCCGGCCCTCGCCATGACCGCCAGCGCGGTCCGGCAGGCGGGCTGATCGCCCGCGCCGGCGCCGCCGCCCGGACGCTTGCCAAGCATCTGGAACACGTTCTGGAACTGGCTGGCGGCGTCGTCGGGCGAGCGCTGCTCGCGCATGATGGTGAGGGCGAGGAGGTCCTGGTCCGGCGGCAGCGACGACGGTTCGACAAACACCTCCGGGCCGTAGTCGACCGAAACCGCCGAGCCATTGCCTAGCTGGCCAACCAGGTTGATCCACGGCACCGCGAAGGTCTGGGTCAGCTTGCCGTCATCGATCGTGTAGCCGACCGACCGTTTCCAGTAGTCGAGCCCTTCGCGGTCGTCGCCGGCATTGGCGACGACCCCGCCATTGGCGACCGAGAGGCGGATCGCACCAAAGCTCGACAGGCCGGTTTCCACCCGGCCGAATTCGACCGCCTCGCCGTCCTCGATCCGGTGCAGCGTGATGCGGCCGTCGCTCGAGGCGATGGCGAAGGTGCCGTCGTTGAGCGCCGCCACGTCGGCGATCGCATTGTTCTCGATGTGCCCCAGTCGCTCGATCGCCAGCGCATCGTCACCTGTCAGCCCTAGGATCAGCAGCCCGGTGTTGCCCCAGACGTAAAGGGCGCCGGTCGAGGGATCGGTGGTGAAGGCGTCGAGTTCGCCGATATCCTGCCAGAGATCGTCGGCGGCAAGAACCGGATCGATCGACCCGGCCTCACCGGCGTCCTGCCGGATACGCAGAAGGTCGCCGCTGGAGCCGCGGGCGAGGAATGCGCTACCCGCCTCATCAAGGGGCGCGAGTTGCGACAACGCATTGATCCGGCGGCTGCTGTCGTCACCGAGCGTGCTCGGCTGCCACTCCACCTCGCCGCCGCGCTGGACGAAGGCGTGCTCGCCGTGATTTGTGGTCAGCAGCAGGGTCTCGCCGTCCGCCGAAAACGCCGCCGATACGAATGTGCATTCGCCGAGCGTCTTGTCCGGACCGGCGCGGCAGAAGATCGGCACCGGGGTATAGGTCTCGTCGACAACGAAGCCGCCGATTTCCGGGCGATAGAGATAGACCTGCGCTTCCTTCTCGGTGATGTGGACGACCCGGAAGCTGTCGTCATCGACATGGTTGGCGAGGATGGTGTTGGCGACATCGACCCCGGGAGCGACCCTCGGATCGAACTTGGCGATACGCGGCAGGGCGCGTGCCGCGAACAACTGCGCGACATGCTCGCGGGTCAGCGACGACGGATAGCCGGTTCCGGTGGCCGCGACCGTCGCATAGGGCGTGCCGAATCCCTCGGTTCCCCACTCCTGCGGGTCGAACCGCTTCAGCGTGTCGGTCCACTCGCCATTCACCCGGGCGAGCTTGCGGGTCCAGAGATCGTTCAGCACCCATGGCGCGCCCGGCGCGTGGGTCGTGCCGTCGGAGGCAATCTCGACGACCACCTCGATCGACGGATTGGTGCCGCCGACGCTGTGCGCCGTCTGCAGCCTGATCCTCGGCTGGGTCTCGCCCCGCCACAGGATCTCGCCGTCGGCGCGATCCACAAGGAAAAGGCAGGCGACCGGGTTGAGCATCGCCCCGGCAGCCGGGTTGGCGCAATCCTCCGCCATCGCCTGGACCGCGATATAGCGGCCGTCGACGGTAACGATCGCGTCCTCGACCTTGCCGAGGCCGCCGAAGGGCATGTGGTCGCCGCTCGCCGTGATCCCGGTCAGTTGATTGTCGACGACGACATAGAGCGCCTTGTCGGCTATGCCGGCGATCCAGACCGGCGGGACGCCGATCATCGGGGCGGCCAGTTCCAGGTCCACCACCTTCGACCATGTCGACCAGTCGTCGCCATCGCGGTCGAGGATCATCGCCCGCGGCACGCTGCTGGTCCCGTCGGAGGCCTTGGCGACATAGGCGATATAGAGCCGCTCCCCGACCGGATCGTAACGCACGTCGTCGATGCGCTCGGTCTCGCCCTCCGACCCGTCCGTGTAGCGGGTGAAGTCGCCGCGCGCGCCGAAGGCGGCCCAGATGTTGCCATCGCCGGTGGCGATGAACCCGGCCGGGATGTCGGGACCGATCAGGGCGGCGGCGACCGGCGTCTTTTCGTAGGTCGTTGGTGAATCGGGCAGCGGGTAGCGGGCGATGACCCGGCCGAGGATGTCGACGATCCGATAGAAGGGCGTGTCGTTGTCGACATCCGACCAGTCGATCACGACCGTCAGCCCGGGCCCGCCCGGCGGATTGCGCCAGCGGCTGACATCGCCCCAGCCGGGCAGCGTCGTCTCGGGAATCGTCGCATTGGCCAGCGTCGCCTGGAAGGCGAGCGCCGGGCGCAACAATTCGACCGTCGCGAGATTCTCGACCGTCGCCTCGCTGGTGTCGTTGACATAGGCCGATTCCGCCGCGCGCGACAGCAAGCTGCCGGCGGTCGGGATCGCGCTGGTCGACTGCTCGACGCCAACGTGGAAGGTGCCGATGCGGCCGGCGAATTGCTGGGCGATCAGCTTGGCGTTGGCGCGCGAGGCTTCCTCCTGCGCAAGCTTCGCCTCGACCGCCGAGGCCGCCGCCTCCTGCGCCTTCTGTTCGGCGACCACCCGCAGCCGCTCGGCCTCGACCTGCTCGCGCTGGGCAAGGGCGGCCTGTTCCTCGGCGCGCTGGCGCTGCTTCTCCGCCTCCTCGCGCTGGCCATCGGCGAGCTGCCGCTGGCGCTCCGCTTCCTGGCGCTGCTCGTCGGCGATCGTCGCCTGCTCGGTGGCGATGGTGGCCTGCTGGTTGGCTTCCCGCCACAGGTAGAGCGCCGCCCCCGCGCCGACCGCGGCGAGAACCACGGCGGCGGCCAGCGCGCCGCTCAGCCGCTTGAACCGTCCGCCGGTCCGCGCCGCTTCCTCGGCCTCGATCAGCTTGCGCTGGTCGTCTTCCTCGCGGTGCTTGCGCTCCGTCTCGGCGGTCTGGCTGTCTTCGAGAAATTGCCGGGCTTCGTCGAAATTGTTGCCGTAGCGGGCGGCCCAGGCCTGCGTCGGGTTGGTCCGCCGCCACCAGGCGACGAGGTTGTCGAGGTCGAGATCGGCGAGCAGGCCGCCGGAGCCTGCCGCGAAGCGTTCGGCGCGGCTGAGAAGCTGGTTCCAGGCGTCGGCCGACTGCGCCTCGTCGTCGAGACAGCGCGAGAGACGCCGCCACTGGCGGATCAGGCTCTCGTGGGAAATGTCGATGAAGGTGTCGTCGTGAATCGCTTCCGGCGCTTCCGGCGTCAGGAAGTTGACGCCGGGGACGCGGAACGCCTCGATCACCGCCGCGACGGACTCCCGACGATCGCCGGCCAGCTCCACCAGCTCGCCGAAGCGGGTCGGCCGGCGCACCGCGTCGATGACCGTCCGGCCGGTGACGAGGCTGCGAAACACCGTGTCGATGACGTCGGCATGGGCCGGGTCGATACCGGCGGCGACTTCGTCGGCATGCTTGTCGAGGGCGCCGCCGAGATGCCCGGCGGCATCGTAGTCGGCCAGCGTCAGGACGATATTCTCTTCGCTGCGCGACCGGGCGCGCTGCCACAAGAGATTGAGCACGTGCTGCATCAGCGGCAACTGGTCGGCGCGCCGTCCAAGCCGCCGCCGCTGGTCGTGCCCGCCCCCGGCCTCCCAGGGAGCGAAGTCGGTCAGGTCGTTGAGGAGGCGGTTGATCAGCGCATCCTCGATCTCGAAACCGCAAACGCCGGCCGGCCCGTCGATCGCCTGTCGGCATTCCTCGCGCGTCATGCGCGGGGTGAGGTAGAGGCCACGATTGATGAAGTCCGGCAGCGCCTCGATCAGCGTGCAGGCGCCGAGATATTCGGACCGCATGGTGATCACGACATGAAGCGGCAGCTCGGTCTCGCGCGCCGCCTCGATCAGCAGCGCGACGAAGGCCTCGGCCTCCTCGCGACCGGAGTAATCCTCGTAGCGGAACAGCTCCTCGAACTGGTCGACGAGGATCAGGAGGTTGGCGCCCTCCGGCAGGTGGCCGGCCTGGTACCATTCGACCAGCGAACGCGGCCCGCGACGCAGGAACGAGGAGAGGATCTCGATCTCGCCCTCGTCCGGCTCGGTCTCGCCCTGCAGGTCGAGGAGCGCAACGGCGAGGGAGCGGATCGGATGGCCGCGCGGCCGCAGGTCGGCGATCTGCCAGTCGGAACCGGCCGAGGCGAGAAAGCCGAGCTCCAGCGCATTGAGCAGCCCGGTGCGGACCAGCGAGGACTTGCCGCTGCCCGAGGTTCCCAGCACCGCGAGGAAGCGGCTCGCCGCCAGCGTGTCGACCATCTGGTCGACGCAATTCTCACGCCCGAAGAAGAGATCGAACTCGTCGCGGGTGAAGGGCCGCAGACCGGGGTATGCGATGCGCCCCGTGATCTGTTCGATCATGAGGCGAGATCCAGGACCACGCTGTCGACGACTTCAGGAGACAGGCCCGTCCGGCAATCGATCTCGTCGATTCCCGGCATGGCGATGCCCAGCGACGGCTTCTCGGCCGGCGGGCAATTGAGGATCTTGAACTTGCGCGGCGGACGGTCGCGATCGCGCTTCAGCTTGTTGTAGAGCATGATCTGGTTGCGCACCCAGAAGTTCTTGGCCGCCCCGTAGATCAGCACCACCGACCCGCATTCCCGCCAGCTCCGCTCGAGGTCCTGCCGCACATCCTTGGCGTCGCCATAGGGTTGCGAGAGCATGACCGGGACCTGCTGGGTCCGCATCTTCTCGAACAGCGCCTCGGCAAGCGGCTGGTCGCTGGTATCGGCGTTGATGAAGATCGGCGCGTCGCCGAAGTCCTCGAATTCCGGCTCGGGCCTCGGCGGCGGCTCAGTGGCCAGCTTGCGGATCTGGGCCTTGAAGGATTCGAAGCCGATCGCCGCCACTTTCTCGCCGAACAGGAAGGCGCGATGGGTCTCGTCGGTCACGTCCTCGGCAACCAGGTCAGGCGACCGCCACTGGAGGATCTTGCGGCCGGCCTCTTCGGCGAGGTGATACTGGGCGGCAAGATAGCCCTCGGGCATGTCGCGCGGCCGCCGCCCCGACGTCCGGCCCAGCAGCTGGACGAAGAGCTGGCTGCGGGCGATGTCCTGCGCGACGGCTTCCTTGAAGTCCGCCGAGCCCTGCGGATAGAAGTCGCTCGGCAGGTTCGGGATCTTGCACTGGTCGAGATAGCTGACCAGTTGCTCGCGTTCCGCCTCGAGGTCTTCCGTCACCTGGGCGATCATCACGGTCTTGACGTCGGCATCGCCATCGTCTGAGGCGGCTGGCTCGGGCGGCGCGGCCGGTGTCGCCGCGACCGACGGATGCCTTGGCACCGCGGCCGGCTCGGCGACCGGGTTCTCCGCCTGGTGCCGCGAGGCGGCGGCGATGCTGATCGGCGCCAGGTCCGGCGCATCGCCCTGCTTCCGCATCGCCACCAGCTGGCTGCGAATCTGCTCGGCGAGCTTCTGGAGGAGAACGTAATAGAGGTCGCTGTTCAGCTGCTGCGTCACCGTCAGCGGGATGTCGTCGGCGGGGTCGCGCTGCCAGAAATTGACGCGGTAATAGTCGTTGAGCGGGTCGGGGTAGCGATCGCCGGGATCGAGCGGCAGCCGCTCGACCGCGAAGAGCCGGCGGGAATCGCCCTTGGAGCAGTCGACGAAGGCAGCCAGTTCGTCCCGCGTCCATTGCCGGTTGATGTAGCTCGGCGAACCGATCGCCAGGAACACCGCCGAGCCCCGGACATTCTGGAGGATCTCATCGAGATGGTGATTGGCGCGAAGCCGCTTGGAATCGAAGAAGATCCGGACTTCGTCACCACGGCCGAGCCGCTGCTTCAGCGCGATACCGAGATACTTGGCGAGCTTGTCGACCCACGCGCCGCCGAACACGTCGACCTCGTTGTCGGCGTGGGCGTAGCTGATGAAGACGTCATTCTCGTAACCAGGCACAAACGCCATGGCTTGCCGATTTCCCTTGCGCCGTCCAGCCGATTGGAACGAGCCGTAGCCTACCCGATATCCTTGGTTTCGCAAGCGAAACGCGCTAACTCTGCGGACCGGGCGACGGCCCCGGAAAAAGGCGGAAATCGCCGTCTGATCGCCGGCTTTTGGGCCCGCCACAGCCGCAAGACCGCCTGTTTTGGCCACTAGAGGTCGAGCGCTTGAGACAGAGGATGTGACATGGATTACAGCGTCAGCATCGAGTCGCAGGGCGGCGGCAGGATCAGCAAGGGGCCCGAGGGCTCTGCCCCGGCCCCCGACGGCGCGATCGTCTTCGACGCGGGCAAGGAAGAAATCGTCTTCGGGCGCGAGCCGGCCTCCGACGTGGTCTTCGCACCCGAGGATCGCATCGTCAGCCGCAAACATTTCCGTCTCTACCGCCAGCCATCCGGCCATTACGCCATCGAGGTCTTCGGCGACCGCTACGTCGCCCTGAACGGCACGCCGGCGACCTCCGGCGAGGCAGTGTCCGATGGCGACGTCATTCGCCTCGGCGGCAAGGACGGACCGTCCTTCAGGATCGAGCTCGAGCAGGTCGCGGAGATGGGCGGCCTCGAGCGCACCCTCACCCAGGCCAAGGTCGTTCGGTCGGGCGAGCAGTTCCGCCAGTTGCGCCGCGTCGTCGGATCGCTGGCCGTGGCGGTTCTCGCAATCGGCGTCGGCAGCTACTTCTACTATGAACAGCAGTCGGGACGGCTCGACGAGATAGCCACCCTGCAGGAGGCGATCGGCAAGAAGGTCGCCGCCAGCTTCGACGACGAGACCATCGACAGGATCCAGGACGCCGCCTATGCCGTCGTCATCGAGGGCAAGGATGGCTCGCGCACCCTGCTCGGCACCGCCTGGCCGGTCGGCGAAGGGCTGGTCGCGACCAATGCCCATGTCGCTGCCAAATACGATCCGCGCGGCGCCCGAAAGCTGCTTGTCGTCCATCCCGGCAACACGCTGACCCATGTCGTGACCGACGCCTGGATCCATCCCGGCTACGCGGCGCTCAAGGACTTCCGCGCACGCGAAGGGCGCGAAGACCCCGATTTCAGCGCGGCCTTCGAGGGCTTGCCCCAGCCGTCCGGCTTCGACGTCGCGGTGCTGCAGGTCGACAATGCCGACAAGCTCGGCGCGCCGTTGGAACTGGCCTCGCCCGAGGAAATCGCCGAACTCGGCGAGGGCGACCTCCTCGCCTATGCCGGCTATCCGGTCGAGGGCACCACGGCGCAGCGCACGGCGGCCGACAATCCCGAGCCGCTGGTCAAGTTCGGCTATGCCAGCTCGATCACCGACTTCTTCCTGTTCGATACCGACCCGCGGCAGGCCTACCTGATCCGGCACAGCATCCCGGCGACCGGTGGCGCCAGCGGCAGCCCGATCTTCAACGTCAACGGCCGTGTCGTGGCGGTGTTGTCGGGCGGCACGGTCTTCGACAATGACGGATCGCGCCAGCCAAGCGCCGTGCTCGAGAATTTCGGCCAGCGCGTCGACCTCCTCAACGCCCGTTTCGATCCCTCGGATGTCTTCGACGCCGAGGCAACCGCGACCTATTGGCGGACCGTCGTCCTGCCGCGTTTCGGTCGTCACCGTCAGCAGATCGTCGCCGACACCGCGGCGGCGCTCGAGAAGGCCGAGCCCGGCAAGAAGGCCGTCGAAACCCTGCGCCTCAAGGCGTCGCTCGACGACCGCGACGCCGTCGCCGCCGGACCGATCCTCTATCGCGAGCACGAGATCAGCGTCGAGCCCGGGAAGCATTACTCCATCGTCGCCTATGGCGAGGTCGGGCGGACGTTGTCGCTGCGCCTCTTCCGGGGCGACGAGGCGGTCGATTTCGCCGGGTCCGGAACCTCCTTCGCCAATGTCAGCTTCGTCGGCGAGGATGCGGAAACCCTCAGCCTCCGCGTGCTGGGCGAAAAGAACGATCCGGTCGATTACGAACTCTTCGTGATGACCGCCGAGGATGCGGCAACGGCGGCAGCGCCGGCCGACTGAGCCCCCCGCCCCTCAATCTTCCAGGGTGACCGCCGCGTCGTCGAGCAGATCGGCGAGTTGGTCGAGATCGACATCGCGCCGGTCGGGCTCGGCGATGGTCATCGTCTTGACCATCGTTGCCAGCGGCCCGTCGATCCGGGCGGTGCGGCGCCAGCCGAAGCGACCGAGGATGCCGCGTTTCCGATCGCCCTGCTCCTCGTCCTCCATCATCTCGCCGATCATCCGGCCGAGCGCATAGATATCCTCGCGGCCGAGCCAGCGATCGTCAGTCGCTGCCTCGAGTTGCTCCGGCGCGGCGTAGCGCACGGTGCCGAGGCCGGCGGCGGTATCGGCCATGCCCTTCAGCCGGGCGATGCCGAGGTCGATGATCACCGGCTGGGTGCCGTGGCGCAGCACGATGTTGTCCGGCTTGAGGTCGCGATGGGCGATACCCGCCTGGTGGAGCGTCGCCAGCGTCCGGGCGATCGAGGCGGCAATCGCCATCTTGCGGCCGAAGTCCACCGCGCCGTCGTCGATGGCGACGCGCAGCGTCGGGCCGGCGACGTAATCCTGGACAAGCGTCAGCCCGCCGCCGCTATCCATATGGAGATAGCGGGTCCGCGCCACGAAGCGGCTGCGGATCCGCCCGCCCGTCAGGATCTCGTTGCGCGCGGTGGCCATCACTGAACGCGCCGTGTCGAGGTCGAGATTCTCCTGCCGCCGCAGGCGCTTGATCGCGACTTCCGTGCCGGTATCGAGATCGATGGCCCGTTGCACCTCGCCGAAGCCGCCGGTGCCGAGCGTTTCGAGCACCAGGAAGCGGCCGCTGCCGCCATCCTCGCTGAGCCGGTCCTCCGGCGACAGTTCGGCGATCATCGCCGGCCGCCAGAACCCCACCGCCACGGCGCGCACCCGGTCGGCCATCGCCGGCAACCGGCGATCCTCGGCCCGGCGCAACGCCTCGACGATGCAGGCTTCGGCCTCGGCCCGGCGCTCCATTCCGGCCAGCGTTTCGGCAAGCAGGATGCGCGCGTCGAACTCGTGCCGCGGCAGGTCGTCGTCGACAAAGCGGTCGAGGGCCCGCTCGACCCGGGCAATGGTTGCCTCCGGGTCGACCTTGCGATTGAGGAAGCCTTCGAGCAACGCCAGTTCGGCCCGCTCATAGGATGACGGGTGGTCGCCGACCCAGGCCCGGGCGTCCGCCTCCGCCGCCCGCGCCTCGTCGTCCCGGTCAAGCGCGGCGAGACAACGCGCCTTGATCACCCGGGCGACGAAACTGTCTCGGCCATAGCCGGCCGGCAGGGCGGCGATCATCGCGTCGATGCCGTCGAGACACTCGTCGTATCGGCCGAGCGCCAGCAACGCCTCGCGTTGGTTCACGGGCAGGCGTGATTCTTCCCGCCCCGGCAGCATCTCAATCCGTCCGGCGGCCAGCGCAAAGGCGTCCAGAGCCGCCTCATAGCGGCCCGTATCGAGGTTGAGGCGACCGAATTCGACCACGGCGGCCGCCGTATCGCCCGGGTTTCCCGCCGCATCGGCCTCGACCACCGAGCGCATCAGTTCCAGCGCCGCCGAGGCCGTTTCGCCGCGCCATATGTGGATTCGGCTGGTTTCCCGCGAGATCGCCGGGTGCAAGGCGGTCGCGCCGATGTCGCGCGCCAGGGCGCGTGCCTGCTGCAGCGCCTTGAGCGCCGATTCCGGCAGCCCCAGCCGGTTGAGGACGATGCCGCGCGCAATACCAAGGCGAACGCTGGCCTCGTCGCCTCGATCGGCGAGGTCCGGCAGATCGTCGATCGCCCGCAGGAGCGCCGATGGATCATCGAGCGCCGCAATCCGTTTCTCGATATCGCCCAACCGTCCGTCGTCGCTCACCGGTCCGTTCCTCCAGCAGATCCTCGCCGCGTCTCGCCTTGATACCGGTCCTGTCGCGGCTTGTCGCGGGCATGCTGCATGGCTCGGAAACCGCCCCTCTCCCGGCGACGCGTTGGCGGCGGTCGTCGATTCCGGCTAGGCTGAACGGGCAACCGGATGATGGAGCGCATGGCAAAATCCAGGAAGAAGTCGTCGAAGCAGCAGAACACGCTGGCCGATGTCGACCTGACCAAACGGCTCGACTCCGATCGCTACGAAGCCGAACTCGACAAGCAGCAGACCAAGCTGCGCCAGATCCAGCAGGCCTATCTCGGCTCCGGCCAGTCGGCGGTGATCGTCATGGAAGGCTGGGACGCGGCCGGCAAGGGCGGCACGATCCGCCGCATGTCCGCCGTCCTCGACCCGCGCGGTTTCAAGGTCTGGCCGATCGCGGCCCCCCGCCACTATCACCTCGAGCGGCACTACCTGCTCCGCTTCTGGGAGCGGCTTCCGCCCAATGGCGCGATCGCGGTGTTCGACCGCTCCTGGTACGGCCGGGTACTGGTCGAGCGCGTCGAGGGCTTCGCATCGCCGTCCGAATGGGGCCGGGCCTTCGACGAGATCAACGACTTCGAGCGGCTGCTGACCGACGACAGGATGCGGGTGCTGAAATTCTTCCTCCATATCAGCCCGGAGGAACAGTTGAAGCGCTTCGAGGCGCGGCTGCGCGACCCGATGAAACGCTGGAAACTCTCCTATGAGGATTTCCGCAACCGCAAGAAATGGGACGACTACGAGGACGCCACCAACGAGATGCTGGACCGCACCTCGACCAAGCGCGCGCCGTGGCACGTGATTGCCGCCAACGACAAGAAATGGGCGCGGATCCAGATCCTCAAGACCATCACCAGCGAACTTGCCAAGGGGATGGACCTCGACCCGGCGCCGCTCGACGAGAAAGTCGAAGAAGCAGCGGCGGCGCTCTTCGAGTCCTACAAGGACCTGATCGACAGCACCGCCGGTCGCTCCGACTGACTACCAGCCGCCGCCACCGCCGCCGCCGCCACCACCACCGGAGCCGCCTCCTCCGCCGCCCGAGAATCCCGAGGAGGAAGACTTCGGCGCCGGGATCGAACTGGCGAAGGAACTCTGCGCCGTCGACACCGTCGACGCGATCGAACTGGCGAGGCTGCGGCCGCCCCAGTTGTGGCCGCCATGCCAGGCGGGACTGTAGCCGGTCGCGACCGCGTTGCCCGGGTTGGCGCGGGCAAACGCCTTCTCGAACGCCTCCGACCACGGCTTCTCGACGTTGAGCGCCACCGCGTAGGGCAGGATCCGCTCGAACTGCTTCGCGTCGAGGTCGGGCGCGCCAGCCATGTTGAGGCGCTCGGTCTCGGCCGTGCGGATATACATCTCCAGCCCCTCGATCTGGTCCATGATCTTGCGGCCGGCGGCCGTCGGCGCCCGCAGGAGATAGAAGAAGGCGCCGTTCATCGCCGCGAAGCCGGCGACCAGCACCAGCGGGAAGCCGTTCCGCCAGATCGCGCCGAGAAGGCTCTCGCCGAAGCCCTGCGGCAGGCTGGAGAGAATGCCGCCCGCCGCTGAAAAGATGCCGACGCCAATGAAGCCGAGGACCAGCAGGTTGAAGCCGATGACGAAGGTCGACTTGACCGTCCGCGCCCCGAAGAGCGCCCGGACCAGCGGGATGACGAAGACGCCGAGGAAGAAGCCGATCATCACCGCGGCGATCAGCAGGCCGATCTCGTTGTCCGGCAGCCCGCCGAGAAACAGCACGAAGGCCAGCGACACGGCGGTGAGGAAGAGGCCGGCGATGAAGTAGCCAAGGTTGCGCCGGAAGAAGCGGTCGCGGGTTTCCCGCTCGACCGCCCCCTTGAAGCTGTTGAAGGCGGTGGCGAGACTCTTGCCGTTGGCCTTGTTGATCGTGACCTTGCCGCTCTTCCTGTCGACCCATTTGAGGATCGCGTTTTCTCCCGGCGGCAGCATGCGCGCCGGCTTTTCCTTGTCGGTGCGGGTCAGGACGATGTCGTCGCCCGAATCGTCGAAGACCAGGTATCCCTTGGTCGCCAGCGACAGGGCAGCCGCGGTGAATTCCCGCCAACCGCCGCTCCAGCCATAGTCGCGGATATAGCCGGCGAGCGCCGGTGAGATGCCTTCCGGCGGATGGAACAGCGGGATGATCGTCCCCTTTGGTGGATCGCGGCCGACCGCGTTCCACGTAAAGAGATAGAAGGCGAGGACGCCGACGAGGCCGATGCCGCCAATGACGAAGCGGCGGTTGTCCATGAACCAGTAGGAGAAGGCCTGGAAGCCGCTCGGCGGGGACACGAGGCCATCGGGAATCTGCAGCACCACGGACAGGCCGGAACGCGGCGGCAGGGTCGCGGTGGTCGACACCCGCAGGCTGTCGTCGCCGGTGATCTCGCCGGAAAAGGCCTCGCCTTCTTCGCCATAGCGCCCGGTATAGGCGGTCCAGCGGATGGGCGGCCGGTTGTCCGGCAGGGTGAAGAGCGCCGTCGCCTCGCGGATCGGGAAGGCCCAGTCGTTGCCGGTGACGTTCCAGAACAGCTCGGTGTGTTCGTCGAGAAAACGCACCTGCCGGCCGGTCTCGTAGCGGATGGTATAGGTGTAGACGCCTGGCGCGAGCAGCACGTCCTGCTCGCCGATATAGATGCGGATACCCTCGTTGTTGCGCGCCGTGTGAAAGGGCTCCGGCTCGCCGTCGCGGGTGACGTCCTCGATGGAAAAGGTGACGGAACGGACGCGGTCCTCCGCGTCGACAAAGGTCAGCGGAAAGTCGCGGAAGATGCCGCGCCTGATCTGGTCGCCCTCCGCCTTGACCCGGATCGTCTCGGTGACGGCGAGCACACCGTCCGACTGGACGACGATCTCCGCGTCGAACCGTTCGATCACTTCATCCGCAACTGCGGGAGCCGCGACAAGCAGTAGCGCGGCGGCGAGGCATGCGGCGAGCGTCCTCACGTTCCCGCTCCCTTGAAGTCGATGCCGGGAACAGCCCCGTCGCTCGGGTCCATCTCGAAGAAGTCGCGCTTGACGAAGCCGAACAGGCCGGCGACCAGGTTGCTCGGGAAGGATTCGACCATGACGTTGAGGTTCCGCGTCGCGCCATTGTAGTAGCGCCGCGCCATCTGGATCTCGTCCTCGACGGTCGCCAGCGTCTTCTGCAATTCAAGGAAATTGTCGCTCGCCTTGAGGTCTGGATAGGCCTCGGCCAGTGCCATCAGCTTGCCGATGGCGCTCGAAAGCTTGCCTTCGGCACGGGCGCGCGCGGCAACGTCGCTTTCGGGGACCTTGCCGGCGGCGGCGCGAAGCTCGGTCGCCCGCACCAGCACCTGCTGCTCATGCGTCGCGTAGCCCTTCACCGTGCTGACGAGGTTGGGGATCAGGTCGGCCCGGCGCTTGAGCTGGACGTCGATGCCGCTCCAGCCTTCCTCGGCCATCTGCCGGGTGCGAACCAGCCGGTTGAAGAGAACGATGCCAAAGACGATGGCGACTGCCACGACCGCCAATACGATCCACGTGGTCATTTTCACGCCTCCCCGAGAACCAATGCGTCCACCGACACCCCCATCGACGTCATGCGCGTCGCGATTCGGACAATAGCCCAACGTTGCAGCACCTTTTGGCTGCGGGCAAAGTGAGCGCGTTCACAGCCTGGAAAGGGCGGCACCAATGATCAGGAACGCGGCTCCCCAAGCCATGATCCGCAACGCAACCGCCGGTATCCTGGCCTTGATGCTGGCAACAGGCTTCGCGTCCGCCGGCGCCGCGGCAGACGATTCGCTTGAGGCCGAGGCCCGGGCAGCAATCACCGCCGTCTTCGATGCGCTGGCAACCGGCGATCCGGAGACGGTGCGCCCGTTCATCGCGCCCGAGTTC
The DNA here is from genome assembly GCF_900104485.1 of Bauldia litoralis. Classification (GTDB taxonomy): domain Bacteria; phylum Pseudomonadota; class Alphaproteobacteria; order Rhizobiales; family Kaistiaceae; genus Bauldia; species Bauldia litoralis. The sequence continues at coordinate 192,636 of NZ_FMXQ01000010.1, forward strand.
CAGCTCGTCCGGTCGGACGGCGCCGCCTACAACAAGGAAGAGTACCTCGCGCGCAGCATCCCGCATATCGACAGCACGCCGGTCATCAACGACCTCGTTGTCACCCGCAACGGCGATATCGTCGTGACGCGCATGCGGCTTCAGATCGAGGAGGAGCTCGACGGCAAGAAGGCGGAGAGCAACGCGCCGCAGCTCATCGTCTTCCGGGTGACGGGCGATAACTGGCAGGTGGTCGCGTCCGGCAATTTCGCCAGGCTGGCCGAGTAGGCCGCGCCATCTTCCGCCGCTGTGCATAAGCTGACCGGCAGCCGACGATTCTTTGGCAAGGCAATTGCTTCGGTGTCATGATTGCGCGTTAGGGAGGTTCACGCTCCGCGAGAAGGACTGCCCATGCCCGGTGTCATCATCACCATTGCCCAGCAAAAAGGCGGCTCCGGCAAGACCACGGTCGCCGCGCACCTCGCCATCGGCCTCGGGACCGGGGGCAAGTCGGTCGCCATCGTCGACGTCGATCCCCAGGGAAGCCTCGGCCAGTGGTTCGAGCGCCGCGAGGAGCGGCTCGGCGAGGAGGGCATCGACCTCGAGTTCCGCACAGCCAGCGGCTGGGGCGCCCGGCGCGAGGCGCGAAACCTCGCCAAACACCACGACTTCGTGGTGATCGACACGCCGCCGAAATCCGACCTCGAAATGCGTCCGGCGATCGAGATCGCCGATCTGGTGGTCGTGCCCCTGCAGCCGACCCCGGTCGACCTGTGGGCGACCGAGCCGACGCTGCAGATGGCGACGAAGGAGCGCAAGGAGACGATCCTGGTGCTCAACCGGGTCAATCGCCGCTCGCTGCTCACCGCCGAAATGACCGACGCGACCCGCGACCTCGGCTACCGCGTCGCGAAGGCGCAGCTTGGCAACCGCGTCGCCTACCCGTCGAGCATGGGGTCAGGGAGCACGGTCCTCGAAGCCGAGCCGGGCGGGCTCGCCGCCGAGGAGATCCGCGACCTCGTCAAGGATATCCGCAAGGCGTTCCGCCGTTGACGATGCGGCGGTCCGGGGTGCTGTCTGCTTTCGTCGCCGCCGGCTTGGCCGCTCTGTCGCCATCGGCCGACGCCGCCGACCCGACCGGCCGCTTCGGCCTGATCTCCGACATCCACCTCGACCCGTTCGATCCACCGTCCCTCGCCGCGCGGCTTTCGGACACCGATGTCCGCGACTGGCCCACGGTCTTCGGCGCCCTGACCGAACAGGCGATGTCGCCCTGGGGCAGCGATTCCAACTTCGCCCTGATGCAGTCCGCGGTCGAAGCCTTCGCGCGAGAGGCCGCTGGTGCGGACTTTGCCATCGTGCCGGGCGATTTGCTCGCCCACGCGTTCGAGCAGAAGGCAGCGGAAGCGCTCGGCGTCGCGGCCGACGCTCCGTCCGTCCGCGAATTCGCGATCAAGACGACCCTGTTCGTCGGTGAAAGCCTCGCCGCCGCGCTCCCCGACCGGCCGGTCTTCCTGGCGCTGGGCAACAACGATTCCGACTGCGGCGATTACGAGATCACCCCGGGCGGCGGCTATCTCGCCGCAACCCGCGACATGGTCCGCCGGCTTGCCGGTCCTGATCTGGTCGCGGCCGACTTCGATGCGACCTACGCCGCCGGCGGCTATTACGCCGTCCGGCATCCGGGACGGCCCGACACTTTGATCCTCGTGGTCAACGACGTGCTCTGGTCGGCCAAATATCGCGATGCCTGCGGCACCGGCGGGGAGGCGGCGGCCGCGGCGATGATGACCTGGCTGGCTAATGCCCTCGCCCGTCAGAAGGCGGCCGGCGACGCGGTCTGGATCGTCCACCACATCCCGTGGGGCATTGATCCCTTCTCGACCGCCCACAGCAAGGCGGCGACCTGCCCCGCCCGGGTCGTGCCTTTCCTCCGCCAGCCCTATGCCGACGGCTACATTCAGCTTCTGCGCACTTACAGGGACATCGTCCAGGCAAGTTATTCCGGCCACGTCCACATGGACGACTATCGCCTCCTGATCGACGACGCCGGCAAGGCCCTCGGCCTGCAGAAGATCCCGCCGGCCATCAGCCCGATCTATGGCCAGAATCCCGGCTTCGAGATCGTCACCTATGACCCCGGCACCGGAATCCCGACCGATTTCACCACCTGGTATCTCGCCAATCTCGACACGGCCTCGCTGGCGGTCGCCGGCGACTGGCAGCCCGAATACACCTTCACGGAAGCCTATGCCCTGCCGCAGTATTCGGCCGAAAGCGTCGCGAGGATGATCGGCGACGCGGAGGCCGGCGGTCCCTCCGCCGATACCTTCCGCCGTCTCTACACGGTCAGCCACGAGCCGCTGTCGGAGGCCGACCTGCCTGCCTATCTCTGCGCCATCCAGCACCAGGAGCAGGCCGACTTCACCACCTGCTATTGCGGCGGCTGAACGACGACGCGACGGCCGCCCCTCTCTGGCGACCGCCGCGTTTTACCACCGGGCTCTCCCGACCTCAGGCGGCATGGGCCCGCGATGCCGTCACCACGATCGAATAGCGGACCGAGGCGAGCGAGCGGCTGCCATTGCTGCGGTCCGACCACGAGCGGTGCGCTTCGTCGTAGCGGGCGAAGGGGCCATAGGCCTCGGCGCCGCCGTCGGCGAGATCGGTGAAGCTCGTGTCGCGGTAGCGACCGCCGACGACCCAGAATTCATCCTGCATGATCAGTCTCCCTGTCGATTGGTGCTGCGCCGGTGTTCAGGCGGTTTCGGGTTCGGTTCGGCGGAATTGCGCGGTTTCGGTCGATCCGGCCATCGCGGTGGTCGAGGACTGGCCGGCCGAGATCGCCATCGCGACCGCGTCGAAATAGGAGGTGCCGACCTCGCGCTGGTGGCGCACGGCGGTGAAGCCATCTGCCTCGGCCCGGAACTCCCGCTCCTGCAGTTCCGAGTAACCGCCCATGCCGCGATCACGATAGGCGCTGGCCAGTTCGAACATCGACAGGTTCAGCGCGTGGAAGCCGGCGAGCGTGACGAAATGGAAGCGGTAGCCCATCCCGGCCAGCTGCTCCTGGAAGCTCTCCATCGTCTTCTCGTCGAGCTTGGCACGCCAATTGAAAGACGGTGAGCAGTTGTAGGCGAGAAGCTTGCCGGGGAACTGGCGGTGGATCTCCTCGGCGAATTCGCGCGCCTCGCCGAGGTCGGGCTCCGAGGTCTCCCACCACAGGAGATCGGCATAGGGCGCATAGGAAAGGCTCCGCGCGATCGCATGCTCGACCGAATGGGTGCTGCCCTGCTTCAGCTTGTAGAAGCCCTCGGACGTCCGCTCGCCGGAAATCCAGGCCGCGTCGCGCTCGTCGATGTCGCTGGTGATCAGCGTCGCCGAATGGGCGTCGGTGCGGGCCATCAGCAGCGTGTTGACGCCGCAGACATCGGCGGCGAGGCGCGCCGCATTGAGGGTTCGGATGAAGGTCTGGGTCGGCACCAGGACCTTGCCGCCAAGGTGGCCGCACTTCTTCTCCGAAGCGAGCTGATCCTCGAAATGGACACCGGCGGCGCCCGCCTCGATCATCGCCTTCATCAGTTCGAAGGCGTTGAGCGAGCCACCGAATCCGGCCTCGGCATCGGCGACGATCGGCGCCATCCAGTAGGTCTCGTCGCCGCCTTCGAGGGTGGCGATCTGGTCGGCGCGCAGAAGCGTCTTGTTGATGCGACGGACGACGTCGGGCACCGAGGACGCCGGATAGAGCGACTGGTCCGGGTACATCTCGCCGGCATTGTTGGCGTCGGCGGCGACCTGCCAGCCGGACAGGTAGATCGCCTCGAGGCCGGCCTTGACCTGCTGCATCGCCTGGTTGCCGGTCAGCGCACCGAGAGTGCGGACAAACGGCCGGGTGCGCAGCAATTGCCACAGCCGCTCGGCGCCGAGACGGGCGAGGCTGTGCTCGACATGGACCGAACCGCGCAGCCGGTTGACGTCTTCCGGCGCGTAGTCGCGACGGATGCCCTTGAAGCGATCGGGTGGCGTACTCATCGTCATCTCCCTTGTGTTGACAGGGGAGAGAGGTATATTTGACAGCGAGTGTTGGTCAATAAATATATGAAATAACAAAGAAATCTGGAACAGTGTAACTTTCTTTACAAACTTGTTCTGTAACTCTGTAGGTTTTGTAGAGGCACCCGAAGGAGGGTCCGATGAAGGCGATGCGGATTGGCGGCAAGCTGCGGCGGCTGCGCCAGGAACGCCACCTGACGCAGGCGCAGATGGCGCGGGAACTCGGCATCAGCGCCAGCTACCTGACCCTGCTGGAGAGCAACCAGCGGCCGGTGACCGTCCGCGTCCTGCTCAAGCTGGTCGAGCGCTTCCAGGTCGACCTCCAGAGCTTCGCCGCCGACACCGACCAGAGGCTGTCGCTGGAACTGATGGAGGCGTTTTCCGACCCGATCTTCGAGGGCGCCGAGGTCAAGACGACCGACGTGCAGGAGCTTGTCTCGCTGCTGCCGGCGGTCGGTCGGGCGATGATCGATCTCTACGAGGCCTATCGCCGCCACCTGCCGGCCGACGCCACGACCAGTGCCGGCGAGGATGCCAGCGAAACGCCGCCGGTCTCGATCCCGTCGGAAGAGGTGACCGAGTTCATCCAGAAGCGCCTCAACCATTTTCCGGAGCTCGAGGAGGCGGCCGAGGCGCTGTGGCGGGAGGACGGGCTGTCGATCCACACGCTGCAGCAGGACCTGATGACGGTGCTGCGCCAGCGCCACGGGACCGAGGTCGAGATTCGCCCGGCCGATGCGATGAAGGGGCGCTCGCGGCGCTACGACCAGCTCGCCCGGCGGCTGCAGATCTCGGAAATGCTGCCGCCATCGAGCCGGCTTTTCCAGATCGCCCACCAGATCGCCTATCTCGGCCATCATCCCGCCCTGGACCGGATCGCCGCCTCCGGCAACTTTTCGTCGAGCGACGCGGAGGCGCTGATGCGGACGGCACTGGCCAACTATTTCGCCTCCGCCGTGATGATGCCCTACCGGATGTTCATCGAGGCGGCGCGGGCGACGCGCTACGACATCGACATCCTCAGGAACCGCTTCGGGGTTTCCTTCGAGCAGGTCTGCCACCGGCTGACGACGCTGCGCCGTCCCGGCGACGAAGGCGTGCCGTTCCACTTCATCCGGGTCGACATCGCCGGCAACATCTCGAAGCGCTTCTCGGCCTCCGGCATTCACATCGCCCGCTTCGGCGCCGCCTGCCCGCGCTGGAACGTCTATGACGCCTTCTCGACGCCGGGAATGCTGCGGGTGCAGATCTCGCGGATGCCGGACGGCGGCAGCTTCTTCTGTGTCGCCCGCACCACCGGGCGGGCCACCGCCCTGTCGCCGACCAGCGGCTTGCCGCATCGCGTCGGCCAGCGCGCCATCGGCCTCGGCTGCGACGTCCGCCATGCCGGCGAGATCGTCTATGCCGACGGCCTCAACGTCGCCGACCCTCAGATCGCCACGCCGATCGGCGTCTCATGCCGCACCTGCCCGCGCACCGACTGCGCCGAACGCGCGATGCCGTCGCTGTTCCAGAAGCTCCACATCGATGAGAACGTCCGCGGGCCGTCGACCTATGTCCAGGCCTAGAGGCTGGATCGGCGTCGCGGCCTTCGTCATCGTCGCCGCCATCGCGGCGCTCTTCGTCAATGCCGCTCTGGTCGACGCCGAAACCCACGCGGCCATCGCCCGCGACGGCGGCACCGTGATCACGACCGATGTCGTGCCGGCCAACGTGCTGATCGAGGGCGAGGGACCGGCGATCGTCCTGATCCATGGCTTCGGCGCTGCCCTCGACTGGTGGGACGCCGTCGCGCCCGACCTCGCCCGCGACCATCGCGTCATTCGCCTCGACCTGATCGGCCATGGTGGCACCGAAGCACCGGAACGCGGCTATTCGATCGAACGCCAGGCGGCCCTCGTCACCGCCTTGCTGGACGCGCAGCAGGTCCAACGCTTCACCGTCATCGGCCATTCGATGGGCGGCGAAGTGGCGACCGCCGTGGCCGAAGCCCGGCCTGACAGGGTCGCTGGCGTCGTGCTGATCGATACCCCGCCGACCGCCGCGGTCGACTTCAACACGGTCACCCAGTTCTACATGAGCCCGGTAATCGGGCCACTGCTTTCCCGCTTCGTCACCGCCTCCACTCGCCGCAGGGCGCTGGCCCAGGCCTTCACGCCCGGGTTCGCGGTGCCCGAAGCCTTCGTCGCCGATCTTGCCCAACTCACCTATACGGCAGCGGTCGGCGCTCATGACGAGAGCGTCGCTTTTCGCGATGCACGGCCACTGGACCAGCGTCTCGCCGCGCTGCAGCCCATACCGCCGCTCCAGGCGATCTTCGGGAACCTCGACGCGATCGTCCCGGCAACCGAGGCAAGACGATACGAGACCGTCCCTGGCGCGTCGGTGACGATCATCGACGGGGTCGGCCACTCGCCGATGGTCGAGGCGCCGGAAAAGACGCTGGCGCTGATCCGCGCCTTCCTCAAACGGACCATCGCGGACGCCACGCATCAGCCGTCTTGACGCCCTCTGAAAAATTTGTCCAAATGATCAAGAGTTATTCCAAACTGCGACAACGAGCACGGGACTGTTCATGGTCGATGAGAGAACTCCCGACATCGCCGCCGGTCGACTGACCGCCGAGCAGTATGTTGCCAACTTCAACGACCTTCATCCGCCGCTCGACCGGCATCAGGCTCTGGTCGAATCCGACCGCTGCTACTTCTGCTACGACGCGCCCTGCGTCACCGCCTGTCCGACCGGCATCGACATCCCGCTCTTCCTGCGCGAAATCCTGACCGAGAATCCGAAGGGCGCGGGGGAGACCATCCTTTCCGCCAATATCCTCGGCGGCATGTGCGCCCGGGTCTGCCCGACCGAGACGCTGTGCGAGGAAGCCTGCGTCCGCGAGAAGGCGGAAGGCAAGCCGGTGCGGATCGGCGAATTGCAGCGCTACGCAACCGACGCGCTGATGGCCGACGGGACACAGCCCTTCGTTCGCGCCGCGCCGACCGGGAAGCGCGTTGCCGTCGTCGGCGGCGGTCCGGCCGGGCTCTCCTGCGCCCATCGTCTCGCGGTTCACGGCCACGACGTCGTCATCTTCGATGCCCGGCCGAAGATCGGCGGTCTCAACGAATACGGCATCGCCGCCTACAAGACGCCGGGCGGCTTCGCCCAGGCCGAGGTCGATTTCATTCTGTCGATCGGCGGCATCACCGTCGAGCCGGGCAAGGCGCTCGGCCGCGATTTCTCAATCGACTCGCTGCGCGAGGAATTCGACGCGGTGTTCATCGGCGTCGGCCTTGCCGGCGTCAACGCGTTGCGGCTTGCCGGCGAGGACCAGCCGGGGGTCAGCGACGCGGTCGCCTATATCGCCGAGCTTCGCCAGACCGACGACCTCGCCGCGCTGCCGGTTGGCCGCCGCATCGTCGTCATCGGCGGCGGCATGACCGCCATCGACATCGCCTCACAGTCGAAGCGGCTTGGCGCCGAGGACGTCACCATCGTCTATCGCCGCGGCGCCGACCGGATGGGCGCCAGCGAATACGAGCGCGAGCTTGCCCAGACCGATGGCGTGACGATCAAGTTCAACGCCCAGCCGACGGCGCTGGTCACCGACGGCGGCCGCGTCACCGGCGTCACCTTCGAATACACCGCCGAAAATGGCGCAGGGCTTGCCGGCACCGGCGAGACCTTCACGCTCGACACCGACATGGTGTTCAAGGCAATCGGCCAGACCTTCGTGCCCGAAGCGCTCAACGGGGCCGGCCAGGCCATCGCCATCGACAGTGGACGGATCCAGGTTGACGACGAGCGCCGCACCAGCCTCGCCGGAGTCTGGGCAGGCGGCGACTGCATCGTCGGCGGCGAGGACCTGACCGTGGTCGCGGTGGAGGACGGCAAGATCGCCGCCGAGTCGATCAACCGGGCGCTCGCCGGCTAGACCGGCGAAGGACCGAACAGGAAGAGACAGATGGCAGACCTTCGTTCCGACTTCGTCGGCATCAAGTCGCCCAACCCCTTCTGGCTGGCATCGGCGCCGCCGACCGACAAGGAATACAACGTCGTCCGCGCCTTCAAGGCAGGCTGGGGCGGCGTCGTCTGGAAGACGCTCGGCGAGGATCCGCCGATCGTCAATGTCGCCGGCCCCCGCTACGGCGCCGTTCACGCCGGCGACCGGCGGCTGATCGGCCTCAACAACAGCGAGCTGATTACCGACCGCGAACTGCAGGTCAATCTCGAGGAGATCAAGCGGGTCAAGCGCGACTGGCCGGACCGGGCGCTGGTCGTGTCGCTGATGGTCCCCTGCGAGGAGCCGAGCTGGAAAGCGATCCTCAAGGCCGTCGAGGACACCGACTGCGACGGGGTCGAGCTGAATTTTGGCTGTCCGCATGGCATGAGCGAGCGCGGCATGGGATCGGCCGTCGGCCAGGTGCCCGAATACATCGAAATGGTCGCCCGCTGGTGCAAGGCATCGACCCGCATGCCGGTGATCGTCAAGCTGACGCCGAACATCACCGACATCCGCTATCCCGCCCGCGCCGCCCACAAGGGTGGCGCCGACGCCGTTTCGCTGGTCAACACCATCAATTCGATCACCAGCGTCGACCTCGACAACTTTGCGCCCGAACCCTCGATCGACGGCAAGGGGAGCCACGGCGGCTATTGCGGCCCGGCGATCAAGCCGATCGCCCTGTCGATGGTCTCCGAGATCGCCCGCGACAAGGAGTGCGCCGGCCTGCCGATTTCCGGCATCGGCGGCATCACCACCTGGCGCGACGCGGCCGAGTACATGGCGCTGGGCGCCGGCAACGTCCAGGTCTGCACCGCGGCAATGACCTACGGGTTCAAGATCGTCGAGGAGATGAAGTCAGGGCTGTCGCGCTATCTCGACGAGAAGGGCATGACCCTGTCGGACCTCACCGGCCGGGCGGTTCCCAACGTCACCGACTGGCAGTATCTCAACCTGAACTTCGTCACCAAGGCGCGGATCGACCAGGACCTCTGCATCGAATGCGGCCGTTGCCACATCGTCTGCGAGGACACCTCGCACCAGGCGATCACCGCGACCAAGGACGGACGCCGCCACTTCGAGGTAATCGACAGCCAATGCGTCGGCTGCAACCTCTGCGTCAATGTCTGCCCGGTCGAGGATTGCATCACCATGGAGCGGATCACCGCCGCCACCGATCCGCAGTCCGGGGCGCCGGCCACTGGCTATCGCAACTGGACCCAGCACCCCAACAACCCGATGGCGAAGCTGCCCGAGCCGGCGGAATAGATCCCCGCCAACGGGACGGCGGAGCGCTTCGGCTAGCCGCCTGACAGCGCCTTGAGGCGTTCGTCATAGGCCGATGTCAGGCAGAGCAAACTGCTGCCGCAGGCATTGCGGACATTGATCCAGGCGCGCTGGGCGTCGCGGACCGCGGTCTGCTTGCCGTCGTCGGCATAGCGCAGGGCCCGTCGATAGGCGTCCGACATGTCGCGGTCGAGACGGGCGACGACCACGTCGGAACAGATCGCCGTTTCCGTCGCGGTTCCGGCCCTGGCGCAATCGAAGGACGGCACCGGCGTCCGCCAGTCCCGCCGCATCAGGCCCTTGAGTTCGGCAAGCGGCAGCTCGACCGCCTGCGGTCCCGCCGCATAGGCCGCCACCTGATAGGGCGGGAAGCGGATGACCAGCGAATTGGGAAGCAGCATGAAATCCCGGAAATTGTCCCAGTCCGGGCCTGCGCCGGACTTCAGCCAATCGTCGTCGCTCAGTGAATCGCCGCCCCACTGGCGCTTGAGGTCGGCGATGGCGAGTTCGCTGATCCGCTCCACCGCAAGGGGATCGAAGATTTCCGGCAGGAAGACGCGCCAGCCGTCCGGCATCAGATAGTTGAAAGTCTCGATGTCCTGGTTGGGATGGGCGCCACCGGTGTAGATGCCTTCGTCGAAGCCGACGACAAAGGCCGTCTCGTCGTTGCGCGCCACGCCGAAACTGAGGTCGAGCGAATAGCTCCCGAATGGCGGGTCGTCGCCGAAGGAGGCGAAATCCTCCTCCGCCTGCTTGACGAATTCATCGGCCAGTCCTGTCGCCCATTCCTGCATCGGCCGATCGACGGTGGCGAGCCCGGTGCGCGGATAGTGGACGTTCACGTCGTAATTCTTGGTCGACCGCTCGATGCTGACGGTCTCGACGTGAAGGGGTGCACCGGCCGCACCGGATGTCATCATAAGGGCGGCACCCGCCGATGCGGCGATGATCGCGCCTGTCCGCTTCGGGAATACCGACATGGGCGAAATCCTCGCTTGGTATGGCCACCTGCCGCATCGAAGGCGGCAGGATATCCTATTGGACGACCGTCGACCCGGTCGGACCGTCGGCCTTGGGCGGCGGCTCAGCGGCATGGGCCGAGCTGATCAGGCTGAATTCCGGCCCCAGATCCGGCGCTTCGTAGAGCGCATCGATCGTGGTCGGCGCGATGTAATAATAGTCGGGGCCGAGGCGTCGGATACCGGCAACCGTGAACTCGCCGCCGTCCTCGGATTCGATCGGCGCGACCTTGAAGCGGCCGGCGACATTGGCCTGGGTTTCGGGATCGCGGGCGGGGTTGATCCGGGCCGTCGGCCGCGGCAGCAGATCCGGCGCCGGCGTGCCCTCGACCGCGGGCCTGTTGGCCTTGGACGCGGCGACCTGGTCGGCGAAGACCTCGGCGAGATTGGCAAGACCGCGCTTCAACTCGATCTGACACGACTCGCTGAAACTGGAGCGATAGGCAAAGGCATAGGACTGCGCAGAAAGCGGCGTGCCCTGCAGGGACACCGCCGTGTCGGCGGCACGGCCATTGGAGTGGACGAAGAGTTCGGCTTCGGCGCCGCCATACATCGACTTGCACACGGTCTCGTCAATCTTGAAGCGGGACCGGGGCGACGAGAAACTGACCGGGAAATAGAAGCCGTCGCAGGTCCGCACACAGAGCGTGCGGTAGCCGGAACTCGCGGTCTCGCCGAGCGAGGGGATCGAGCACCCGTTGCGGCGAAGCTGGCTGTACAGCCGGTCGCGATCGGAAGACGAACGCCGGCTCGTACTGCCTCGCGACGCCTGGCTGAGTTGCTGTTGAATACGGTTCAGCTTGCTCATCACCGACGGGCAGCTCGGCGAGGGCTTCCGGAAAATCCCGAGGCCGCGACAATTCTTGCGCTTGGCGTCCGCCTCGGCCGAGGCAAGTTCGCGCCGCAGGCGGCTGTAATCCGAGCGACTGCCGCCGCCCCCACCGCCGCCCGACCGGACCGCGGAAAGATAGTCGGCCTGGAGGCGTGCACAGAAGCTTGCAGCGTCGGCGGGCGCACTGATGGCGAGGGTCGCCGCAGCAACCGCAGCGAAAACCGATACCCTCGCACTGACCAATTTCACAATCCGCGTCGTCATTGCCCGCGACTCTTGCCTGTCCGTCCACTCGACCAGCGCCGGATCGTCGCTTTCAACCTATCGAATGGAGGTTTATTCGCCGTTACCGGGTAGCACATGGTCAACTCGCTTGTCCGGTATTTGTCCATTGAAACAAAAGCCATACAACACCGAACTGTGACATTGTCGCGACCTGTTGCGCCGCTGCCGCACCGCCTCCAACCACGATAATCCCCGGGTCCCCCGGGCGCTGTGACCGGTGTCACAACCGTGGCCGGCGCTACCCTGTCAATCGGTCCAGCAGGGCGCGGACATGGGAAACCTCGTCCTCGTTGATGGTGTGGCCCATGCCCGGATAGATTTTCTCGGTCACCTCGGCGCCGAGCTTCTCCATCACCGCGGTGGATTCGCCGACCCGGGCGAACGGAATATGCGGATCGACGTCGCTCGAGCCGATGAAGACCGGTGTCCCTTCCAGCGAACCGCGATAGTCGGCGGGGTCGATGACATCGCCGATCAGGCCACCGGTCAGCGCGACGACCGCGCCGTAGCGGTCGGGATGTCGGGCGGCGAATTCGAGCGCCAGGCAGGCGCCCTGCGAGAATCCGACCAGCGCTATCCGCTCCGGCGGGATGTCGCGGGTGATGAGGAGGCCGATGATGTCGGCGATCAGTTCTAGCGCCGAGGCGAGGTAAGGCTGGTTCTGGGCCACGGGCGCGATGAAGGGCCGCGGATACCAGGTGTGGCCGGCGGCATCGGGCGCCAGATAGGCCAGCGCCGGCCGATCGAAGCTGCCGGCGAGACCGAGAATGTCCGCGGCGTCGGCGCCACGCCCGTGCAGCATGATCACGGCGGCGGTCGCCTCGTCGAGTGCGGCGCCGGACTGGAGGACCGGCTGGCCCTTGTGCGGGTTGGCGGGGTCGGCCATCACGCGCGCTCCTCGCCCTGCCTGGCCTTGTCGGGGGGCAGGCCGTTCATCTTGAGATACTGCAGGAGCATGATCGTCTTGGCGTCGGTGATCTGCCCGGCCGCGACCATGGCCAGCGCCGCATCGAGGGTTGGCTCCATGACCTCGATATCCTCGCCCTCCTCCTCGGCGCCGCCGCCGGCGGAGATGCGGTCGGCGGGCGAATAGCGGGCGACGAAGAGGGCGAGACGTTCGGAGACGCTGCCGGGGCTCGTATAGGTATCGAAGACGCGGCTGATGCCCTTCATCTCGTAGCCGAGTTCCTCGACCGCCTCGTTGCGGATGGCGGCCTCGGGATCGAGTTCGTCGAGCAGGCCCGCGCAGGCCTCGATCAGCCAGCCGCGCCCGTCGACGAGATAGACCGGCAGCCGGAACTGGCGGACGAGGAGCACCGTGCCGCGGTCGGGATCGTAGGGCAGGATCGCCGCGCCATGGCCGCGATCGTAAACCTGCCGGATCAGCGTCTCCTGGGCACCGTCGCGACGGCGGTAATCGAGGGTGTACTTGGTCAGCGTCGCCCAGTCGTCGGAAAGCAGCTTCCGGTCAACGATCTGCACCGGCGCGGCGTCGGGTGTTTCGTCCTTCATCGATCGGTCTTCGTTTCCTGGCTGGTGCGGGCGACGGTCAATCGGCGTCGCAGTTGGCGCGTGTCTCTTCGACGAGGTGGTCGACAATGCCCTTCAGCGCCTCCTCGGCCGAAGCGCCGGTGGCGATCGCCCGGTCGTATAAGCGTATCTGGCGGTCGGCGGAAGAGCCTTCGGCGGCGATGCGGCCGGCATGTTCGACCTCGGCGACGCAATCGAAGAACTCGGCGTCCTCGCGGATAAGGTCGATCAGTTCGCCGATCAGGTCGGGAACCGGCACCGCCTCCCCCTTGCCGAAATCGATCAGCGTGCGGGTGGCGCCGAAGCGCTGGGCGAGCCAGCGGTTTTCGTTGACCAGCAGGGCCGAGTAACTCCGCCAGCGCTGGTTGTCGCGGCGCAGGCGATAGAGCATGCGGGCGATGCAGCGGTAGAGAGCGGCGATGGCGATGGTGTCGTCGAGCCGTGAGCAGACATCGGTGATCCGCATTTCCAGCGTCGGGAAGCGGGCCGAGGGGCGCAGGTCCCACCAGATCTTGGTGGCGTCCTCGATCTCGCCAACCTTGACCAGAGTCTCGACCGTGCGGTGATACTCGTCCGGTCCGAGGAAGGTCGGCGGCAGGCCGGTGCGCGGCACCTCGTTCCATACCGCCAGCCGGTACGAATGCAGCCCGGTCTGGTCGCCGCGCCAGAAGGGCGAGGAGGTCGACAGCGCCAGCAGGTGCGGCAGGAAATACGGCAACTGGTTGAACAGGTCGAAGCGGAGCGCCTCGTCCTCGATGCAGACATGGACATGCATGCCGCAGATCAGCAGCCGCCGCGCTACCGCCTGCAGGTCGCGGGCAATGACGTTGTAGCGCTCCTTGTCGGTGTTGCGCTGCTCGGTCCAGTCGGCGAAGGGGTGGGTCGAGGCGGCGATCGGCGCCAGGCCGTAGCGATCGGCGCAGGCGATCACCGCGCCGCGCAACCGGCGAAGCTCGTCCCGCGCCTCGGCCATCGAGCCGCAGACGGAGGTGCCGATCTCGACCTGGCAGCGCATGAATTCCGACGTCACCTGCGATCCGAGCGCGGCTTCGAGATCGGCGGCCAGCCCGGCCGGAGGATCGGCGGCCAGGTCGCGGGTCTCGCGGTCGACAAGGAGGTATTCCTCCTCGATGCCGATGGTGAAGGAAGGCGCGGGCGTCGTCATCGGCTAAGCGTGTCAGAAAAGGCGCGACAGGCCAATGTCGTTTGTTGAGGCGTGGTTCCCGCGACTGCGCCCTTGAGAGAATGACGTACGACCTCTCCACCGCCGTCCCGGCTTTGTCGTGACCGGTGTGCGCCCTGCATGACGGCGAGCGCCCCTCCACAGACGAAGGGCGCCCCCTCCACCACCCTTCGGGCGATCCCCCTCCCCCGTGAACGGGGGAGGATCGCGGTGGCGATGTCGCGCGACAAGCGATGACGAGGGCGACACGCGGGCGACCGGGCGCATCCTCCCCTGCGCAAGCGGGGGAGGGGGACCGCCGCGCAGCGGTGGTGGAGGGGGCGCGCGGCGCTGACGGACACCCCTCGCGAGACAACAACCTGTCGTCGGCACAGTGGCCGCCGCGCGAGGATGGTACGTGGCAGGTCCCGCGGCCTTGGGACACTCCGCCGATCCTCAACCGCTCGTCCCCGCGAAAGCGGGGATCCAGTCCTCACGCTGGGTGCCTGTATCGGCCGGCCGCGCGCCCATTCCCCAACGCCGCCTGGGTCCCCGCTTTCGCGGGGATGAGCGTCGAGGGGGCGCGCGCGCCATCCAGCCGAGCCACGTCACGGAGTTGGTCGGGAATCACTGGCCTGTCATCCCCGGCGAGCGCCGAAGGCGCGAGGGCAGGGGATCCAGTAAACGGTGCCGCGCTTCGTTTTGCACCGACATCGGTTACTGGTTCCCCTTCCCGCGGGCTTCGCCCGCGCCGGGGATGACAGTCGGGGCGGCGGCATCGCTCTGCATCAGGCAAACGCCTTCGTCGCCGCGAGCGAATCCGCTCCGGATTGTGGTTGATCCCGCGTGGGCACGCGGCTTTGCCGCTTTGCCCACCCTACTCTTGTCCCGTCCCTGTCGCGCCCTGTCGGCGCTCCTCGCCTCTTGAGAGACGAGGGGGTGGCGGGTGCTGCTGCAACGCCAACCGGGTAGTCCGAATATGGGCGCTTCAGAAGCACCCGCCGCGGTGGTTTGGGCGAACGCACCGTCTGGGCTGACGGGGGCGAGGCGGCTCCTCAG
>NZ_FMXQ01000007.1 GCF_900104485.1 Bauldia litoralis
CGCTTCAGAAGCACCCGCCGCGGTGGTTTGGGCGAACGCACCGTCTGGGCTGACGGAGGCGAGGCGGCTCCTCAAGGACGGCGCGCCTCTAGACCACCAGGGATGTCCGTCCGGGTTTCCCCTTTGCGGCCTGTCCCAGGCTGACCCCTGTCCGCCTTTAGCGCAGCCTTTGGAGCCTCGCGCGGCCGGCGCGTCTGACGGCGCCGGCTGACGGCTTACGAGCCTCCGTCGATCGCGTGCGAGACGACCGGCGGACACCGCACCCCGCTCCGCCACACGAACGCCTCCGGACGGCGCCCCTCGGTGAGCGGGGATGCGACGAGGATACGGGCGGATCGGACGAGGGGGATTTGTTTTTTGTTATGCCCGGTGGTGGGGCGGGCGCTGGCCGGGCCGACGAGCCCGGCCATGACCGGGAGACGCGACCGGAAGGCCAGGCTTCTGGCGCGGGCGAGCGCCCCCTCCACCACCCTTCGGGCGGTCCCCCTCCCCCGTGAACGGGGGAGGATCGCGGTGGCGACGGGAGGCGTATCCGGCGCTGACGGTTGGTGCGGCGGCGACGGGTTCGTCCTCCCCTGCGAAGCGGGGGAAGGGGACCGCCGCGAAGCGGTGGTGGAGGGGGCGCTCGGCGCTGACGGCGCACTGGAAACATTAACCGAGGGGATGGCGTTGACGTGTGCAAGGCACTCTGTCCATCCACCCGCCGTCATCCTCGGGCTTGACCCGAGGATCGGGTACCTGCTCCGCGACGTCAGGGCGGTTACGCCAGCGATATCGCCTTCGCCCTATCGGTCTCGGCTCGCGTGGCCCCGGCCGATCCTCGGGTCAAGCCCGAGGATGACGGTGGAGGGGGGGCGAATGGAGCTGCCAGCCACCCGCGCTTGAGCAGGGATGGCGCGGCCCGATCGCCGAGATCGACGTGAGCTACGACTCGGGCGCCAGCCTGGCGGAGCTTAGCGGGTGAGCGCGCCGTGCCCGGCCAGCCTGCCACATTGCGCGTCGCCTTTGTCGGATCACCCGGCTAGGCTGTCACCGACGCCATCGATGGAGGACGCCGCCATGCGGAACGCCGCACCGCAACTCATCCTCGGCCTTGCCGGGCTGCTCATGTTGTCCGGCGGCGCGGCGGCGCAGTCGCGGCAGTTTGATTGCGGCGGCGGCGCATTCGTTTCGGTGACGGTGTCCGGGCCGAACTCCGTCGTCGCCGGGCCGCTCGACGGGCAGATGATGACGCTGTTCCAGAGCCCCAATAACCCGATGCATTTCATCAATGGCGACTATGGCGTCGTCCTCTCGCCGGACCAGACTCGGGTCCAGGTCGAGGTGCCGGAGGATGCCGGGCGGATCTGCGTCTTCGGCGCCGCGGCCAACAACCAGCCGCCGCCCGCGCCGCCCCGTCCGCAGCCTCCGCCGCCGCCACAACAGCGACAGCAGCAGGCGACCGGGCAGGGGCCGTCGCGCCAGTTCTTCTGCGGCGAGGACAGCTTCGTCACCGTCACCGTGTCCGGCCCCAATACCATTCTCGCCGGGCCGATCGACGGGATGATGATGACGATGCAGCAGGATCCCAACCGGCCGATGGACTTCTTCTTCCAGGACTACGGGCTGACCATCTCGCCCGACCAGTTGCATATCGACATCGACATTCCCGACTTCGGCCGCATCGGCTGCCAGTTCGGCGCCGGGGCCGGCGTGCCACAACCGCCGCCGCCGACGGCGACACCCCAGCCCCAGCCGCCCGCCCAGGCCGCCGGTTTCCCGATTGCGGCGCGGTCGTGGGGCGGCACGGTGCGGGCCGGTCCCGGGGTCAACTTCCAGAAGATCGCCAGCCTGCCCGAGGGCGAGCAGATCACCGTTCTGGAGCAGGTGGATGCGCCCTTCTTCCAGGAGCGGCCGTGGTTCCGCATCTCGTTCCGGGGGCAAACCGGTTTTCACTGGGGCGGCATCATCTGCCCGATCGGACGGCCGGTGCCCGGCATGTACGAGGTGTGCAACTGAGGGAGCCGGGAGGGGCGAGAGGCCCGGCGTCGGCAGGGTGTAGCGGCCGCCGCGGCTATCGCACGATCCGGATGCGCTTCGCCGCGCGGGTGATGCCGGTATAGAGCCAGCGGGCGGCATTCTCGCGGAAGGCGAAGCTTTCGTCGAACAGGATGACGTCGTCCCATTGCGAGCCCTGCGCCTTGTGGACGGTGAGCACGTAACCGAAGTCGAAGGCGTCGGAGCGGCGGCGGGCGGGCGGCGCAAGCGCCTCGGCCGTGCCGTCGAAATAGGCGGGGTTGATTGTCGCGACAGTGTTGGCCCGGCCGGTGGCGCCGTCTTCCGGCGTCAGCGCGTAGCGAAGAAGGCCCTTGCGCGGCACCCGGACCTTGTCGACCCGCCACAGGCTGCCGTTGAGCAGGCCGCGCTTGCGATCGTTGCGCAGGCACACCAGCACGTCGTCGGCGACCGGCGTCGGGCTGTCGCGTCCGAGCAGTTCGCGAATGCGGGTGTTGTACTTCTGGCGGGTGACGTTGCGGCCGACCAGCACCTGGTCAGCGCCGGTCACGGCCTCCGGGTCGATCTCGTTGCGCGAGATGACGGCGCTTTCGCCGAACACGCCATATTCCAGCCGGCCCCCCTCGCGCACGATCATCGACAGGCGGACGATCGGGTCGCCGGCGGCCTGGCGGTGGACCTCGGTCAGCATCACGTCGGGCTCGGCATTGGTGAAATAGCCGCCGCCGGCGACCGGAGGAAGCTGCGCCGGATCGCCGAGCACCAGCACCGGCGTGCCGAAGGAGAGCAGGTCGCGGCCGATCTCCTCGTCGACCATCGAGCATTCGTCGATGACGATCAGCGATGCCTTGGCGGCGGCGCTGTCGTCGTTGAGCATGAAGGTCGGGCCCGACTCGTCCTCGCCGCGCATCCGGTAGATCAGGCTGTGGATCGTGCCGGCGCCCTTGCAGCCCTTGCCGCGCATGACATGGGCGGCCTTGCCGGTATAGGCGGCGAACAGGGTGTCGCCGCTGACGCTTTCGGCGAGGTGCCGCGCGAGGGTGGTCTTGCCGGTACCGGCATAGCCGAACAGCCTGAACAGCGGCTTGTCCGCCGCCTTCAGCCAGTCGGCCACCGCCTTGAGTGCCGAATCCTGCTCGCTCGACCATTGCATGGGCGTCGGTCTAGCGGAGGCGGCGCCATCCGGCCAGCCTCGCGGCCGGCCGGCGCGTTTGCCGGGCTCAGACGATCAGGAAATCGTCGGCGTCGAGCGTGTGATTGCCGCTGACCTTGGCGAAGAGAACCTTCGATTCGCCGCCGGCGCCGTCGGCGTCGTAGTAGAGCTTCTCCGGGCCCTTCTTGCTTTCCTTGAAGATCAGGAACTGGTCGTCGGTCTTGGCCTTCTTGCCGACAACGAAATTCTTGTCGGAGATGCCTTCGTCCTTCATGCCCTTGAAGGCCTTGAAGATGTCGGCATCGAGCCAGATCGAGTCGGTTCCGCCACCCTTGCCCTTCAGGTAGTTCCAGTCCTTGATCGTATCGACATTGTTCTTGGGATTGAGCTTGGTGTCGAAGACGAAGGCGTCGTCGCCGGCCGATCCCTTCAGCTTGTCGTGGCCTCGGCCGCCATGGATCTCGTCATTGCCGCCGTAGCCGACGATCTTGTCCTTGCCGTCGAAGCCGTAAAGCTTGTCGCCGCCTTCGTCGAAGGAGCCGAGGATGGTGTCATTGCCGTCGAACAGCTTGTTCTGGACATAATTCTTCCAGTTGCCGTCGTAGACCGCGTCGAGAAATTTCGTCGCGCTGATCTTCATGTTCGAGATCTTGTAGAAATCGTCCCCGCCAAACTCCTTGACGTTGATGATGAAGATCTTGCCCTTGTCGATCTTGCCATTCTTGTTGACGTGGACATTGCCGGTCAACCGGACTTCGATGCCGTCCCTTACGATAACGAGCTCGCCGTCGTCGTTGGCCAGCCCCTGGCCCTTCATCGTCTTCGGAATCTCGTTCAGCTTGCTGTTGTCGCTTGCTGCGGTAGCGTCAAATGTCGGCATCGGTTTGGAACTCTCCTCGGGCCTGCCCAGCGCGGCCGCGAACACTCGCGATGAAGCCCAATCGTGTCAAGATTTTGCCGTCGCCGGTATTAAATTTCATGTACGGCGGCCGAGGGCGAGCGCGGCAAAATAGACGAGTGCGCTGAGCACGGTGATGCAGAAGCTGACCGGCCAGTCGCTGTAATAGGCGATGGCGATTCCCAACCATGCCTGGACGAGGGCGAGACCGCAGGCGAGCGCCAGGCCCGGCCACAGGCGGGAGGTGAGGCGCTGGGCCGCGGCGGGCGGGCCGATCAGCAGCGTGAAGACCAGCAGCACGCCGACGATCTGGACCGACTGGGCCACCGCCAGCGCCGTGATCGCCAGAAACAGCGTGCCGATCAGCCTGAGCCGCACGCCGCGTGCTTCTGCCAGTTCCGGCTGCAGGCTGGCGAAGAGCAGTGGGCGGCCGATCGCCGCCAGCGCCGCCAGCGCCGCGGCGCCGAGCACGACCAGCCAGCCGAGCATCTCGGCCGAAACGGCAAGAACGTTGCCGAACAGGATCGCCGTCGCCTGCAGGGTTGTCGACGTATTGAGATTGAGGAACAGGAGGCCGAAGCCGAGCGCCAGGGTCAGGATGATGCCGACGGCGACATCGCGGCCGCTGAGCCGCTCGCCGAGAAGGCCCATGCCGGTGCCGGCGGCAAGGGTAAAGACGAGCATGCCCCAAAGCGGCGCAACGCCGACAAGAGCGGCGCCGGTGGCCCCGGCGAAACCGACATGCGAAAGCGCATGGCCGGCGAAGGTCTGGCCGCGCAGCACCAGGAAATAGCCAACCGCGCCGGCGACCAGCGCGACGATGCCGCTCGCCGCGAACGCCCGCAGCATGAAATCATAGGTGAGCATGGTCGTGATGGTGCTCGCGTTCGATATGCTCGCCACCCGACATGACGAAGATCCGCCCGCTGGCGCGGATCACATCGATCTTGGTGCCGTAGAGGCGGGAGAGGGTTTCCGGCGTCACCACCTCGTCGACCGTGCCGAGGACCGCCGCCCCGCCGCCAAGGTAGAGGACCTGGTCGATCGCGCCGAGGAGCTGGTTCAGTTCATGGGCGCTGAACAGCACGGTCAGCCCGAACTCCTTCGACAGGCGGCGGACGAGGGTGACGATCACATGCTGCTGATGCTGGTCGAGGCTGATCAGCGGTTCGTCGAGGAGGAGCAGGCGAGGCCGGCCGATCAGCGCCTCGGCGATGAGGAGCCGCTGGCGCTGGCCGCCGGACATCGCCGAAAAGGGACGCTCGGCCAATGCCACGCCGTCGACGGCCTCGAGCGCCCAGTCGATGTCGCGCCGCGCCGCGGCCGAGACGATCGGCAGGCCGAAGCGATGTCCAGCCACCGATGCGGCGAGAAAGGCCCGGCCGGAGAGGCCGACATCGGGCGGGGCGGCGTGGGTCTGGGGCAGGTAGCCGATCGCCGCATGACCCTGGCCGACGGGTTCTCCGAACACCGCGATCCGCCCGGCCTGCGGTCGCCTCAGGCCGAGGATGGCCCGCATCAGCGTCGTCTTGCCCGAGCCGTTGGGGCCGAGCAGGCCGACGAAGGCGCCTTCCGCGATATCGAGGCTGATATCGGAGAGCAGCGACCTGCCGCCGACCGACAGGGTCAGGTGGTCGAGGGAGATCGCACTCAAGACGAGGGCGCCGACAGGGCCTTTTCCGTTGCGTCGAGCTGGTCGAGCATCCAGCCGACATAGCTCCCGCCTTCCGGCATGGTCTCGGTTATCCCGACGACCGGCAGGCCGGATTCCTGCGCAACGGCGAGGAGGCGCTCGGTCAACGGGTCAACGACCTGGCTGTTGTAGAAGAGGACCTTGACCTCACCGTCGCGGATATCGGCTTCGAGGCCGGCGATCTGGCGGGCCGACGGCTCGCTCTCGTTGTGGATCGCCCGCTGGAAATCCTCGTTGCGCATGTCGAGGCCGAGGGCTTCGGCCATCAGCCCGAAGACCGGCTCCGTCGCCGTCACCGGCGCACCGGAATGACGCTCGCGGATCGTCTCGATCGTTTGATTCAATTCCTGAAGCGATGCGACGAAGGCATTGCTGCGGCTCCGGTATTCCGCCGCGCCTTCCGGATCCATGGATGTCAGCTCTTCGGCCAGCGCGGCGGCGAGCGCCGGCATGGCGCGCGGGTCGTACCAAAGGTGCGGATTGTCGCCCTCGACCGCGCCGACCAGTCCGGCGACGTCGATGACGACGCGGTCGGCTGGGTCGGAAGCGTCGACGAG
The DNA here is from genome assembly GCF_900104485.1 of Bauldia litoralis. Taxonomy (GTDB): domain Bacteria; phylum Pseudomonadota; class Alphaproteobacteria; order Rhizobiales; family Kaistiaceae; genus Bauldia; species Bauldia litoralis. The sequence goes on from NZ_FMXQ01000007.1 coordinate 6,297, forward strand.
GCGCTCCATCCAGTGGTCATACTCGGCGCCGTTCATGATCACGATCCGCGCGTCGGCGACCGCCCGGGCGACCGATGCCGGGGGCTCGAAGTCGTGCGGATCCGCCTCGGCGCTGACGACGACGCTTTCGACCGAGACACGGTCGCCACCGATCGCGACAGCGACCTCGCCATAGAAGTTCGCGGCGGCGACGACCGGGATCGGCACGTCGGCGGCCTGGACGGCGAGGGGAAAGGCAATGAGAGTTGCGGCGGCAAGCAGGGATTTCATTGAGTGCGCTCCTGAGAAGAACGCAACGTTATAACATTACATATTGCGTTGCAATGGAGATTTGGCCGCCAGATTCATATCGAGAGCCGGATCACGCAGAATCGCCAAGCGTCATGCGTGACAAGAAAAAAAATTCAAAGGTTCGGGGAGAGCGTAAATCCTCATCCCGGAGCGAGCAAAAAAAGCTTCAAGCCGCCAGGTTCAGTAACATTCCAGGGTCAGTCAAACAAGAAATGGTAGTAGGTGATGTCCAGGTCTTTGTCGAGTTTGGCCACTTCCGTGTGGCCGCCATCTTCGTTGGCGTTGTAGTCGTACCAGACAATACCCTTCTTTTTGTTGTATCCAAAGTAATCGTCCTCGTCCTTTGCGCGCTTTCCTATCCTGACAATGTCCTGCGGCATGTGGCCGATGGCCTCGAAGCCACTTGTGAAGATGGTGCGGCTGAAGTGAAGGAAGTCGGCATTCGGCTTGAAGTCGACGATCGTGTCGAGGTTGCCCTCGGAATAGGGGGTTGAGTTGAAGACGAAGTGATCGTTGCCCTTTCCGCCCTTGAGGCGGTCTTCGCCCAGGCCGCCGTAGAGCCGGTCGTCCCCCTTGTTTCCGATCAGGACATCGTCGCCGATCCCACCGTAAAGGGTATCATCTCCGGATTGGCCACGAAGCTTGGACTGACCAGCTCCGTAATAGTTGAGGATGTCGTCTCCGCCGCCGCCCTTGAACTTGACGTAGGGGGCATCTACCGTGTTCTTGCTGTTGCTCGTCAACTGATCGTCGCCGCCTTTACCGTACATTTCGGAATAGACGCCGAGTATTATGTTGTCTTTGTTGTTTCCTACGTAGATATCATCTGCCATTGGATTGGCTCAAACTCTTGCGTTTCGGCGAGGGCGGCGCGTCTCTTGTAACGGATTCGAACGGCATCTGACGAGGCCGGTTCGAAGCGGCAGATTGGGCCAATTCAGGCTCTCCGGCAAGCCTTCTCTAAGCGTTCGGGCGGGCGGCAAGCGTCACGACCCGATGAAGGGTGACCGACGGCGGCCGTTGCGGGCGGCGGACAGCCAGTATCGCAGCGGACCGAGAGAGCCTGAACCTGAATTCAAATGAAGAAGGTGAGGGCGTGTTCGCGCTGCAGCGCATCGCGCCTGCGGGAACCAATACCGGTGGCCACACGGTGGTGGGCCAGAAATCTTCCGGGCGCGCCGACTTAGGGCGCGCCCGGAGGAAGCAGGAAGCCGGAGCCTAGCGGCGCCGGAACTGCGGTCGGCGGGCGCCGCCGGCCGGGCCAGTGCCTTCCGACTTGTGCCGGAAGTTGATCCGGCCCTTGTCGAGGTCATACGGCGTCATCTCGACCCGGACCCGGTCGCCGGCGATGGTGCGGATGCGGAACTTGCGCATCTTGCCGGCGGCGTAGGCGAGGATCACGTGGTCATTGTCGAGCGTCACCCGGAAATTACCATCCGGGAGCACTTCGGTGACGGTGCCTTCGAATTCGAGGAGTTCTTCCTTTGCCATGTGTTTTCTCCTTTCCGGTCAGGCTTAGCTGGTGGGATCGGCCGCGGGGCGGTTCGAATCCCTGAGGAATGCCACGGCGCCGATTTCGTCGCCGCGGTGGGGCTGGCGCTGGGGCCGCTGGCCGCCATTGCCGCCATTATTGCCGCGCCGCCGGTTACGATTGCGCGAGGCGCGCTGCGGCTTGGCCTTGTCGGGTGCGGCACCGCGCGGTTCGACGCGGTGGCCGGTCGCCGGGATATCGACCTTGATCAGCCGCTCGATCGACTTGAGGAGCGGCGTCTCGTCCGGGCTGCACAGCGAGATGGCGATGCCGGTATTGCCGGCGCGGGCCGTGCGGCCGATGCGGTGGACGTAGGTTTCCGGCACTTCCGGCAGGTCATAGTTGATGACATGGGTGATGCCGGCGACATCAATGCCGCGCGCCGCGATATCCGTCGCGATCAGCGTCGTGACGCTGCCGCTGCGGAACTTGGCCAATGCGCGCTCGCGCTGGCCCTGGCTCTTGTTGCCATGGATGGCGTCGGCGCCGATGCCGGCCTTGGCCAGCACCCGGACGACGCGATCCGCGCCATGCTTGGTGCGGGTGAAGACGAGGGCGCGGTTGATCGGCTCCTCGACCAGCAGTTCCGCAAGGCGGTTCGGCTTGTCGGCGCGACCGATATGATAGACGCGCTGTTCGATCTTCGAGACCGTCGAGGCGGGCGGGGTGACGCTGACCTGCGCCGGGTCCGTCAGCATCTCGCCGGCCAGCCGCGCGATCTCCGGCGGCATCGTGGCCGAGAAGAACAGCGTCTGGCGATCCTTCGGCAGCATGGCGATGAGGCGACGGATGTCGTGGATGAAGCCCATGTCGAGCATGCGGTCGGCTTCGTCGAGGACCAGGTATTCGACCTCATCGAGCCTGACCGCCCGGCTCTTGGCAAGGTCGAGGAGGCGGCCGGGAGTGGCCACCAGCACGTCGACGCCGCCGCTGAGGTTGCGGATCTGCTTGCGGATCGGAACGCCGCCGATGGCAAGCCGGACGCTGAGGCGCAGGTGCTTGCCGTAGGTGGTGAAGGATTCGACGATCTGGCCGGAGAGTTCCCGGGTCGGGCTGAGGACCAGCACGCGGGCCGACTTCGGCGTCAGAGGCTTCGGCGCCGCGGCGAGCTTGTTGAGGATCGGCAGCGCGAAAGCCGCGGTCTTGCCGGTGCCCGTCTGCGCGATGCCAATGAGGTCGCGCCCTGACAGGACGACCGGAATGGCCTGCTGCTGGATCGGGGTGGGAGTGGTGTAGCCCGCTTCGGAAAGCGCGCGTGAGATCGGCTCGGCAAGGCCGAGCGCGTTGAATGACATTATCAGTACTTTCTATATGCGGATTCAGCCCGCGGTTCTCGTGAACCGGGAACGCAAATCGCCGTCTGTCGGGGACATCCCGCGCGGCCTGGGCTGTCGTTTCTTGGTGTGAAGAAGCAGGCAGAAGACCGTATTTCGGAATCCGTGCAACGCGGCCTGCTGGGCGTTATCCGACGTATATCGGGCGTCCGTTTCGAAATTGCAAACGATTTCTTCCCGCTAGGCACGCTGCCGGTCGACCATCGCACTCCCGGCCAGACGATCACGTCGGATCAATGGCAGCGTCTTTACGGTCCGGCCCCGGGAATCGAGCCAGACGGGCTCCGCGAGCAGCTTCAGGGCGCGGATGCCGGCGTCGGGGAAATCGAGGCCCATCGAATGGGCGAGGGCGACTCGCTCTCCCGGCTTGGGGTTGAGGCCGGGGCGAATCACCGGCTCGCCGAGCTTGAGATGGTGGGCGATGTCCCATTCGCGCACGACGCCCGCATGCCGGGTGGCCACCCAGCAATGCATGTCGTCGCAGCGGCCATGCTTCTCGGCCGGGAAGAAGTACCCGGTGACGTAGCCGGCCTCGAACCCGGCCGCGCGCAGGCAGGCGATCAGGTATGCGTTGATGTCGACGCAGGAGCCCTCGGCAACGCCGCAGGCGAGGTCGGGAATGTGGTCGTGGCCGTCGTAGAAGCGTGTTTCGGGATGGCCATAGGTGAATTTTGCCGCGACATCCTGGGCGATCGCCGCGATGCCGGCTTCGCCGTCATCGGCGGTGGCAATCCGGCGGGCGCCGTCGACGAGGCTGTCGGCGGCGATGGTGTAGCGGTTGGGGCGATGCCCGAACAGCGCGTCGGCATAGCCCGGCCCGCCGTCGATGTAGTCGTAATGCAGGGTCACCGGCGTGTCGGCGCACGGTGCGATCAACGCGGCCATCTGGCCGGTGCCGGCTTCGCCGACCAGCGAGAAGGGCGCGCCCTCGACTGTGAAACGGACCGGAGTCTGGTGCGGCGTCGCGATGCCGACCGGCGCCAGCAGCAGGCGGTCCGCCGCATCCTCGGTGGCGACTGTGACCGTGACAGATGTGCGCACCTCGGCTTCCCGGCTCAGACGGCAAGCTGGAAGGCGAGACCGGCAAGGATCGCACCGGAGAGGCCGAGACTGAGGTAGGTGGCGAAGACGCCCGGCTTGACCAGCGACCACACCGCCGCCATCGCCGGGATCGAACTGACCGCGCCGGCGACCATGAAGGCCATCGCCGCGCCGGCGCCCATGCCCTGGTCCATCAGGCCGGCGAGCAGCGGCGGGGCGACGTAGCTGTTGAGATAGGCCGGCATGCCGACAACCGCCGCGGTGACGATCGGCAGGACGCCGTCGCCGCCGACCAGTCCGGCGATCAGGGTTGCAGGGACGTAGGTGACGAGCAGGGCCTCGAGCACATAGGCGAGCGCCAGCCACTTGAGGAGGAAGAGCGCGTTGGCCGCCAGTTCCGAGCGGAAGGCGACGCGGCGCGGCTCCTCGGTCCAGAAGCGCCAGACAGGCTTGCCCCTGAAAGGCGAGGGACGGCAGCCGCAGCCGCCGGAGGAGACGGCGCGGACCGGGTCGGCGAAGAAGCCATTGGCGATCATCGCCTTGACCGAGAAGCCGCCGAACACGCCAAGCGCCACGGCGGCGAGCGCCTTGCCGATGGCGAAGGGCCAGCCCAGTGATGAACAGCGTCGGCGGGTCGATCAGCGGCGAGGCGAGCCAGAAGGCCATGACCGCCGACAGGGGCGCGCCGACGGCGAGCAGCCCGGCAATGAAGGGAATGACCTCGCAGGAACAGAAGGGCGCCAGCCCGCCAAAGGCGGCGGCGACGAAGATCATCCGTGTCTCGCGGCCCTTGAAGGCGCTGCCGACGACCGTCTCGGCCCCGGCCGCCTTGAGCCAGGCGATCAGCAGCACGGCGAAGACGATGTAGGGCAGGGTGCCGGCGAAGGCGGTCAGCGCGAAACCGACGACATGGGCAGCGTTGGCGGGATCGAGCAGGAGCACGGCAAGAGGTGCTGCGACCACTACGGTCCACGGTGTCGCCAGCCAAGTCTTCCAGTCGCGAAGCGGGGAAGCGGAGGTCTGAACGGCGTCGCTCATGCGGCGTCCTCGCAGGATCGGGTTTCGTCGGCGCAGCACTCCTTGAGGAGATAGCCGGCCAGCGCTTGCAGATGATCGTAGGCGGCGCGGTTGATGACCTGGCGGCCGACCTTCTCCTGCGTCACCAGGCCCGCCGAGGCGAGAAAGCGCAGGTGATGGGCAAGGGTCGAGGCAGCCATGCCGGTGCGGGTCTGGATGTCGCCGACGGGAAGCCCGCCCGATCCGGCCTTGACCAGCGTCAGCAGCACCTGGAGGCGCGCCTCCGACCCGACGGCGGCGAAACCCTGGGCGGCTTCCTCGATAGCGAGATCGTCATTCGATATAACCATATTTCTAGTTATTTGGTTATTTGTGGATGTGTCAATCGATAAAGACGGCCCCTGCATGGCCGCCATGCGCGGCAAGGCGTTGCCGGAAGGCGGCGACCCGGCTATCACCCTTCCCAAAGCCGGGAGACCGGCGAATCGCGCAGTGGTCGCCCCGGCGACGGCTCCCCTCACATCCCGACGCTGGATGCACGCCCGGCCTTGTTGCCGCGCCGGCTCTGCCGTCATTGCGGGCGAACAATGACCTCTCTCTCAGCTTACCGCGAACAATGGTTCGGCAACATTCGCGGCGACCTGCTTTCCGGGCTGGTCGTCGCTCTGGCGCTGATTCCCGAGGCCATCGCCTTTTCGATCATCGCCGGTGTCGACCCGAAGGTCGGGCTTTATGCCTCCTTCTCGATCGCGGTGATCGTCGCGATCACCGGCGGCCGGCCGGGGATGATCTCGGCGGCGACGGCGGCGACCGCGGTGCTGATGGTGACGCTGGTCAAGGAGCACGGGCTCCAGTACCTGCTGGCGGCGACGGTGCTTGCCGGTCTGATCCAGATCGGCGCCGGCCTGTTGCGGCTCGGCTATGTCATGCGCTTCGTCTCGCGGTCGGTGATGACCGGCTTCGTCAACGCGCTGGCGATCCTGATCTTCATGGCGCAACTGCCGGAACTGATCGGCGTGCCGTGGCTGACCTATGTGATGGTCGCCGCCGGCCTCGCCATCATCTACCTGTTTCCGCTGCTGACGAAATCGATCCCGTCGCCGCTGATCTGCATCCTGATCCTCACCGCTGTCGCCATCACCTTCGGCTTCGACGTCCGCACCGTCGGCGACATGGGCGAACTGCCCTCGACCTTCCCGATCTTCCTGCTCCCCGACATTCCGCTCAATCTCGAGACGCTGATGATCATCCTGCCCTATTCGGCGGCGGTGGCGGCGGTCGGCCTGCTCGAGTCGCTGATGACGGCGACCATCGTCGACGACCTGACCGACACGCCGAGCGACAAGAACCAGGAGTGCATCGGCCAAGGCATCGCCAACACCGCGACCGGCTTCATCGGCGGGATGGCCGGCTGCGCGATGATCGGCCAGTCGATGATCAACGTGAAATCGGGCGGCCGCGGCCGGCTCTCGACCTTCTGCGCCGGCATCTTCCTGCTCTTCATGATCGTCATCCTCGGCGACTGGGTGAAGCAGATCCCGATGGCGGCGCTGGTGGCGATCATGATCATGGTGTCGATCGGCACCTTCTCCTGGTCGTCGATCAAGAACCTCAAGGACCATCCGCGCTCGTCGTCGATCGTCATGCTGTCGACGGTGCTCTGCGTCGTCTTCACTCATAACCTGGCGATCGGCGTGCTGGTCGGCGTGCTGCTTTCCGGCATCTTCTTCGCGTGGAAGATCGCCCAGATCTTCCGGGTCACCTCGACGCTTTCCGAAGACGGCAAGGCGCGCACCTATCTGGTCGAGGGACAGGTGTTCTTCGCCTCGGCCGACGCCTTCACCGCCGCCTTCGATTTCAAGGAGGCGCTCGAAAAGGTGACCATCGACGTCAGCCGGGCCCACATCTGGGACATCTCCAGCGTTGCGGCGCTGGACATGGTCGTGCTCAAGTTCCGTCGTGAGGGCGCCGAGGTCGAGATCGTCGGAATCAACGAAGCGAGCGTGACAATCGTCGACAAGCTTGCCGTCCATGACCAGCCGGGCGCGCTCGAACGCCTGATGGGGCACTAGGGAGGTACGCCATGTCGAGATTCATCGCGCTGGTCGACGGCTCGATCTATTCCAAGAGCGTTTGCGAGCATGCCGCCTGGATCGCCGGGCGGACCGGATCGGCCGTCGAGGTGCTGCACGTCCTCGGCCGGCGGGAGATGGCAAGTGCACCCTCCAATCTCAGCGGCAGCATCGCACTCGGCGCGCGGACCTCGATCCTCGAGGAACTGAGCGCCCTCGACGAGCAGCGCGCCAAGCTCTCCCAGAAACGCGGCTGGGCAATCCTCGACGACGCCAAGGCGCTGATCGAGGCTGGTGGGGTCAGCAACGTCACGACCCGGCTGCGGATCGGCGACCTTGTCGAGGAAGTGGCCGAGTCCGAGACCGATTCCGACATGGTGGTCATCGGCAAGCGCGGCGAGGCGGCCGACTTCGCCAAGATGCATCTCGGCTCGAACCTCGAGCGCATCGTGCGCTCGGTCCAGAAGCCGGTCTTCGTCGCCGCGCGCGCCTTCAAGCCGATCGACAAGATCCTGATCGCCTTCGACGGCGGGCCGAGCAGCATGAAGGCGGTCGACCATGTCGCCCGCAGCACGCTCTATGCCGGGTTGAAGTGCCGGCTGGTGATGGTCGGCTCCGAGACCTCGGAAACGGCGAAGCAACTCGCCGGCGCCAAGACCATCCTCCAGGCCGGCGGCTACTCCGTCGATGCGGCGATCATTCCGGGACAGGCCGAAAAGGCGATCCTCGACACGATCGAGGCCGACGCCGTCGATCTTCTCGTCATGGGCGCCTATGGCCACTCGAAAATGCGCAACCTGATCATCGGTTCGACGACCACCGAGATGGTCCGGCTCTGCAAGATCCCGGTCGTCCTCTACCGCTGATCCCAAGGATCGCGCGGCAGCGTCGGCCCGGGCCGGCGCATCGCTGCTACGGGACGCAACGATAGGCGTTCATGATCACGCCAGCGGGCGTGGCCTTCGAACTGACGAGAGCGAGGTCGCGCGCGTCGGCGCCCTCCGGGAAGAAGCGCTTTCCCCGGCCGAGCAGGACCGGACTGACGAGCAGCAGAACGTCGTCGGCGAGCCGGTGTTGCAGCAGCACCGGCGTCAGCGTCGAACTTCCCCACACGATCAGGTCAGGACCGTCCTTCTGCCTGATGGCGCGAATGCCCTCGACGATGTCCGTGCCGAGGTCCTCGACCGGCCCCCATGCGAGGCTGTCCGGCCGGTGGGTCGCAACGTATTTCCCTGCCCCGTTCAGACTGTTCGCCATCGGCGTGTCCTCGATCTTCGGCCAGTAATCGCTCCAGATATCGTAGGTGCGTCGGCCCAGAAGCAGATCGAACACCTTGCCATGCGCCGCGACGATGGCCTCGCCAACCGCCGGATCGGCATGGCGCATGGACCATCCGCCAAGGCCGAAGCCGTTGTCCCGATCTTCGTCCGGCCCACCGGGGCCCTGGATCACGCCGTCGAGCGAGATGTGTTCGATGATCCTGATCGTTCTCATGCGTCCGTCTCCCGTGTCACTATCCGATACAGAGGAGACGAACGAAGGCCGGCCGTTTCGACACCTGTCGAACTGGAGTTCGGCCCAAGCCAGGGCGTGGCGCCCGCAGGCACGTGACCGGGGCGTCAGCGATGCCGGCTGATCAGTGGATGTTGCGGATCATCGCGGCGTCGGGGAGGCAGGTGACCTTGTCGCCGTTCTTGGCCTGCCACTGGCCGACGGCGATCCGGGTCTTGAACCCGATCAGGCCGTCGGAACCGCCGACATCGAGGCCCTGGGCCTCGAACTGGCGCTGCATTTTGGCGACCTCGGCGCGATTGAAGCCGCCGACCTTGCCCCAGCCGGCGGTGAAGGACGCGTTGTTGCCGAGGCGGTCGGCGAGGTGGCCGATATAGAGGGCGTATAGGTCCGAGTAGTTGTAGTCCTTGAGGACGTAGAAATTGCCGCTGACGATGAAGGCCGGGCCGAGACGGCCGGCCGGCATCAGCAGGAAGGCTTCGCGGTCCTGCTCGATCCGGGGCAGGGGACGGCCGTCGATCATGGTCAGGCCAAGGTCGCCCCACGCCATCATGCCGCGACCCTGCTCGGGGCCTTCGAGGTGGCAGGGGACGTTCGCCGGAACGGCGACCTCGACGCCCCAGCCGCGCTCCGGATCCCAACCCTTGTGCAGCAGGAAATTGGCGATCGAGGCGAGGGTGTCCGGCACCGAATTCCAGATGTCGCGCCGGCCGTCGCCATCGAAATCGACCGCATAGTCGAGGTAGAAGGACGGCAGGAACTGCGGCTGGCCAAGGGCGCCGGCCCATGAACTCTTCATCTGCGACGCCTTGATCTCGCCGGTCTGGACAATCTGCAGGGCAGCGATCAGCTCGGGCCGGAAGAACTCCTTGCGCCGGCCCATGAAAGCGCGGGTCGCCAGCGTCCGGATGGCCGAATAGGGGAGCTTGGCGTTGCCGAAGCTGGTCTCGCGCGCCCAGATCGCCAGCGTGATCTCGCCCGGCACGCCGAAGCGCTGCTCGATGCCGGTCAGCGTCTTCTGCCACTTGCCGATCAGCTTGCGGCCGATGGCGACCTGGGTGTTGAGGTTGTTCTGGTTGAAATAGGCGCCTGGACTGCGGAACTCTGCCTGGGACTCGACGGTGTGCGGCGCCGAGGTTCCCGGCGGCACAAGCTCGGGCAGATCCCAGTCGAGCGTCACCTTGCCCAGCGCCGACTGGAAGGTGGCGCGCGATACGCCGGCGGCCTGCGCCTCCGGCCAGATGTCGTTGGCGAGGAATGTCTGGAAGTCCCGCTCGATCGCGGCGCGATCGACGGCCTGGGCGAGGGGCGTTGTCAGCACCAGCGCGACGGCGATCAGGGCGAGTCGCCATGCACCGCGTAGCGAGGCGCGCGGCAATCGGGATGCGGACCGGGGCGAGGTAGGGCGGGGCTGTCTCTGCATGGAATCAGAATAACAGACCCATCCGGGCAATCGAAAGGCAGTGACGGCGCCTCGCAGAGCCTCAGTGGAACGAGGCGACCGAATAGCCGAAGAGCATGCCGGCCATGATCCAGCTCAGGAAGCCGAGGGTCGCGAAGGCAAAGAGGGTATTGGCCATGATGAAAGATCCGCCGGTTTGTGTGGTCGGCGGAGGTTTCGCATTGTCGGCCGGTACCTGCCCTGAACGGCCGGTTGTGTCCGGTTCAGGGTCCTTACCTGAAGGTTAACGGGCGGCGTCTCCGACCACCGCCATGGACTCCTCCTGCGACTGCGCCCCGACGACGGCGAGCGCCGTCATGTTGAGGACGCCGCGCGAGGTGACCGACGGCGTGACGATATGGGCGGGCTTGGCGGCGCCGAGCAGGATCGGTCCGACATGCAACGCGCCGGTCATCTCCTTGAGGAGGTTGAGCGCGATGTTGGCGGCGTCGAGGCTGGGGAAGACCAGGAGGTTGGCTTCGCCCTCCAGCCGCGAGTCCGGCATCACCCGCTGGCGAAAGGCCACCGAGAGGGCGGCGTCGCCGTGCATCTCGCCGTCGACATCAAGGTCGGGATCGGTGCGCCACAGGATCTCCACCGCCTTGCGCATCTTGGCGGCCGACTCGATCTCGCGGGTGCCGTAGTTCGACGTCGACAGCATCGCCGCCTTCGGATCGATGCCGAAGCGGCGGATCTCGGCGGCGGCGAGGCGGGTCATCTCGGCGATCTCGTCGGCATCCGGGTCGACGGTGACATGGGTGTCGGTGAGGAAGTAGCTGCCGCGGGTGTTGATCAAGAGGCTGAGGGCGGAGAAGGCCCGCGCCTCCGGCTTCAGGCCGATGATGTGGCCGATGTCGCGGAGGTGGCGGATGAAGCGGCCGCTGAGGCCGCAGATCAGCGCGTCGGCGTCGCCACGCTCGACGGCAAGCGCGGCGATGACGGTGGTGTTGGTGCGCACCACCGTGCGCGCCGCCTCGGGGTCGATGCCCTTGCGCCCGACCTTGGAGAAATAGAGGTCGGCATAGGCGCGGTAGCGCGGATCATCCTCGGGGTTGATGATCTCGCAGTCGTTTTCCAGCGAGAAGCGCAGGCCGTAGCGCCGGCAGCGGACGTCGATGACGCTGGGTCGGCCAATCAGGATCGGCCGGGCGATGCCTTCCTCGATGGCGATCTGCGCGGCGCGCAGCACGCGCTCGTCCTCGCCATCGGCATAGACCACCCGCTTCGGCGCCGAGCGGGCGGCGGTGATCATCGGCTTCATGATCAGGCCGGAGCGGAAGACGAAGCGGTTGAGCTGGTCGAGATAGGCGTCGAAATCCGCGATCGGCCGGGTCGCGACGCCGCTTTCGGTGGCAGCACGGGCGACCGCCGGGGCGATCTTGAGGATCAGCCGCTGGTCGAAGGGCGAAGGGATCAGGCTCAGCGGCCCGAAGGTCTCCGGCTCGCCGCCATAGGCGCGGGCGACGACGTCCGACGGTGGCTCGCGGGCGAGGTCGGCGATTGCCGCGACGGCTGCATGCTTCATCGCCTCGTTGATCGCCGTCGCGCCGACGTCGAGCGCGCCGCGGAAGATGTAGGGGAAGCAGAGGACGTTGTTGACCTGGTTCGGGAAGTCCGAACGCCCGGTGCAGATCATCGCGTCGGGGCGGACGGCGCGGGCGGCGTCGGGCATGATCTCGGGGACCGGGTTGGCGAGCGCCAGGATCAGCGGCTTGTCGGCCATCTGCGCCACCATCTCCGGCTTCAGGACGCCAGCCGCAGAGACGCCGAGGAAGATGTCCGCGCCGGCGATGACATCGGCCAGGACGCGGGCATCGGTTTCCTGCGCGTAGGCCGCCTTCCACGGGTCCATCAGCGCCTCGCGGCCCTTGTAGACGACGCCGTCGATATCGGTGACCCAGACGTTGTCCGGCCGTGCGCCGAGCGAGACCAGCATGTTGAGGCAGGCGATGGCCGCCGCGCCGGCGCCCGAGGCGACGATCTTGACGTCGCCGATCGCCTTGCCGGCGAGGAAGAGGGCATTGGTCACCGCCGCGCCGACGATGATCGCCGTGCCGTGCTGGTCGTCGTGGAAGACCGGGATATTCATCCGCTCGCGCAGCTTCGCCTCGATGGCGAAGCATTCCGGCGCCTTGATATCCTCGAGGTTGATGCCGCCGAAGGTCGGTTCGAGCGCCGCCACGACATCGACGAAGCGGTCGATGTCGCGCTCGTCGACCTCGATATCGAAGACATCGACGCCGGCGAATTTCTTGAAGAGCACGGCCTTGCCCTCCATCACCGGCTTGGAGGCCAGCGCCCCGATCGCGCCGAGGCCGAGGACGGCGGTTCCGTTCGAGATCACTCCGACGAGGTTCTGCCGCGAGGTGTAGTCGGCGACCAGCGCCGGGTTCTCGGCGATGGCGAGGCAGGGCGCGGCGACACCGGGCGAATAGGCGAGCGCCAGGTCGCGCTGGTTGCCGAGCGGCTTGGTCGCCTGGATCTCGAGTTTTCCCGGACGGGGAAACTTGTGAAAGTGGAGGGCATGCTGGTCGAGGTCGCTGCCCTCGGGACGCGGGTCTGACATGAAAACCGATCCGGGATTGTTGTGCTTCGGTAGGTGACGGAGGATAGCAGACCGACTCTGGCTATGGCGCGGCAAGAACGAAATTGATCGCACACGCATGACAGTGCGCCGGATCGGACGCAATGACCAGCGATCGGCAACGGCGACGACCCCGGCCTTCGGGGGCTCCGATGTTGGCGGGCTGGCAGGACTTTGATCGGGGTGGCGAGGCGGCTATCATCTTGCCGGATTTAAGCAATTGGCGGGAAAGTACGGAGCCTCATGTCGGTTGGAGCGGGCGCGCCGGGGTCGCGGGATGCGGAAACGGTCAGTCGGAGCGGCGGACCCGACTTCCTTTGCGTCGGTGCGCAGAAAGCCGGAACCCAGTGGCTCTACGACCAGCTTGCCCCGCACCCGGACTTCTGGCTGCCGCCGATCAAGGAATTCCACCACTTCGACCTGCCGGGCTCGCGTCGCGAACTGGCAGAGGGGATGCTTCGTCGCGCGGAGGCCGATCTCGACGCATTCAACGCGTTTCGCCAGCAGAACCGGCGGCGGGCGCTGGTGGAAAGGGATGTCGCCTTCCTCCGCAAGTTCGTTGCGATGCCGCCCGGCGTCGACATCGAGGCCTATGCGGCGCTCTTCGACGACAAGGGCGCGTCGATCGCCGGCGACGTGACGCCTGGCTATTCGATCCTCGAACCGGGGGTGATCGGGACGATCGTGGCGCGCTTTCCGGACCTGAAGGTGATCTTCATCGCCCGCGATCCGGTCGACCGCTTCTGGTCGGCCTTCAACATGCGGCTCCGCCGTGGCGACCTGAAGGGGCGGGCGGATATCCGCTCCGTCGAGCGGTTCGCGGCGCGGGAAGGGGTGATGTCGCGGTCGCGCCAGTCGGTCACGGTGCGGCGCTGGCGCGAGGCGATCCCGGCTGACCGCTTCGCGCTGTTCTTCTTCGACGACCTGGTCGCCGATCCGGCGACGCTGCGGCGGGAGGTGCTGACGTTTCTCGGCGGATCGCCGGATGCGGCAGCAACGGTCGAGGCCGGGTTCAACCGCAAGGGCGACAACGAGAAGGTGCCGATGGACGCGGCGATGCAGGCCGCCATCGCAAGAATCCTTGCCGACGAGCTCAAGGCCTGCGCGGCCGAATTCGGCGGGCGCGCGGTGGCCTGGGCGCGGCGAGGCTAGCTCAGTCGGAGACCTGGGCGATCAGCTGCTCGACGCTGGGCAGCATGCGGTTGGCGACGACCGCGTAGCCGTCGGCATTGAGATGGCCGGCGATGTCGCCGCCGCCGAGCCGGTATTTCCGCAGCTTGCGGTTCAGCACCATCGTGCCGTCGAAGAAGTCCGGGTAGTAGAGGACGCCGTACTTCTCGGCGACGTCCGAGAAGTCGTGCGGCTTGAAGCCGACCAGCAGCACCGGGATGCCGCGCTGGCGCATCTGGCCGATGATGATCTCGAGGTTGTGGCTGATCGCGCTGGGCGGGGTGTTGCGGCGCCAGTCGTTGCGGCCGAGGAAAAGGATCAGCGCGTCGGTTCCCTCCGGCACCGCCTTTTCGAGCCGGCCGAGCGCATCGAAGGTGGTGTCGCCGCTGACGCCGCGATTGACGATATCGACGTCATAGCCGCGCGCCTGGAGCAGGACCTCGAGTTGCGACGGGTAGGTGCCGGGCCGCTTGATGCCGTAGCCGTAGGTATTGCTGTCGCCGAGCGCGACGATGGAAATCGTCTTCGCCATCGCCGGGCCGACGGCGACGGCCAGCCAGCACGCGAGGCAGGCGACCATCGCGCCCGCCAATCGCGCGCGCGCCAGATCGGAGAGGGAAATCTTCAGGAAACGCACCAATACGCCACGCCTAACCGCATCATGAGACAGTGCCTCGACTCGTCGGTCGCGGCCGGCGCGGATCGTAGCAGCCTCGGACGAGAGGTCCAGATCGCCCGTCGCCACAGGGCGGCGAAAAACAGCCGACGCTTGACGTTTTCCGCCAAATGGGCGATTGCAACCGCCATGATGGCTCCGACGCGCTCACGCGCGATTTGCATCTGCGGGATTATTATTCGCTAGCGACAATCGCTGGCTGGAGCCGTCCTGTCCTTTACCATCTGAGACGAGACGCCCCCCGGCCAGCGGGCAAGGGACACGTTTGGCATGGGCTTGCGCCTCTACAACACACTGACGCGGACGAAGCAGGACTTCGTCCCGATCGATCCCGGCAACGTCCGCATGTATGTCTGCGGGCCGACCGTCTACGACTTCGCCCATATCGGCAACGCCCGTCCGCTGATCGTCTTCGACGTGCTCTATCGGCTGCTCCGGCATCTCTATCCGGGAGAGGGCGGGGCGCCTGACGGGTCCCGCGTCACCTATGTCCGCAACATCACCGACGTCGACGACAAGATCAACGCGCGGGCCGCCCGCGACTATCCCGACCTGCCGCTGAACGAGGCGATCCGCGAAGTCACCAGCCGGACGGAGGCGCAGTTCCACGCCGACGTCGCCGCGCTCGGCTGCCTGCCGCCGACGGTCGAGCCGCGGGCGACGGAATTCATCAGCAAGCCCGACGCCCCGACCGACATGATCCGGCTGATCGGCGACCTGATCGACCGGGGCCACGCCTATGCGGCGGAGGGGCATGTGCTCTTCGACGTCGGCTCGATGCCGGACTATGGCAAGCTGTCCAACCGCTCGCTCGACGACATGGTCGCCGGAGCCCGGGTCGAGGTCGCGCCCTACAAGAAAGACCCGATGGACTTCGTGCTGTGGAAGCCGTCGAAGCCCGGCGAGCCGGCATGGGACTCACCCTGGGGGCGGGGTCGGCCGGGCTGGCACCTCGAATGCTCGGCGATGGCCGGCGCGCTGCTCGGCGATGTCTTCGACATCCACGGCGGCGGCATCGACCTGGTGTTTCCCCACCACGAGAACGAGATCGCCCAGTCGCGCTGCGCCCATGGCACCGACGTCATGGCCAACTACTGGCTGCACAACGGCTTCCTGCAGGTCGAGGGCGAGAAGATGGCCAAGTCGGCCGGGAATTTCGTGACGATACGGGAGTTGCTGGAGACGGTGCCGGGAGACGTCATTCGTTTGCAGATGCTGATGACGCACTATCGGCAGCCAATCGACTGGACAGAGCGTGCGACCGCCGAGGTGACCCATAAGCTAAGCGATTGGGTTGAAGCGTGTCTCAGATCGCGCCCTAAAGACCGGCGAGCGAGCCCAGACAACGATCTCGTTGATGCGCTGAAAGACGATCTCAACTTTCCGGAAGCGATCTCCTATCTCGACAGACTGTCGAAGACGGCCAAGAAGAATACGGAAGACTCTCTTCGGTTCGCCAACAACGCGATTTTCCTTGGTGTGTTCCGAGATCATCAGACTGAGGTCGTTCCACTGATCAAAGCAGCTGCCGGGCTGGCCGAGTTGGACGGGGATTTTGATATCTTGTCAGAGGTCAACCAAGCTGAGTGGTTGAGGCGCGAAAAGTATGATCTTGAGAATATCGCCCGTGTTGCCCGCGAGAGAGATCTCTTCTCTTTGTTGGCACAAGGTGAAAGGTGGTCTCGCGCCGGGGGCGTGACCGATGTTGCGCGGATCAACGATGGCATTGAAGCCCGCGCCGCCGCCCGCGCGGAGAAGAACTGGGCCGAGGCGGACCGTATCCGCGACGAACTCGACGCGATGGGCATCGCTCTCAAGGATGCCAAGGATCCCGAGACCGGCGAACTGGTGACGACTTGGGAGGTGAAGCGGTGACGCGGCCCCCTCACCCGACCGCTTCGCGGCCACCCTCTCCCACGAGGGGAGAGGGAAGGGGCGCCTGCCAGTCGACGCGGTCGCTGTTCGCGAGGAGGCTCTTTTGATGGGCGATCGGAAGTCGGCTCTTGTCGATACCGGGGGGAAGGCCGCCATTCCCTCTCCCCTTGCGGGAGAGGGTGGCCCAGCGCGTTGCGCGGGGTCGGGTGAGGGGGACACGCCGGCGCGAAAGAAGAAGACGAAGCGCATCGTTTCCGAGCCAGTCGCCTTTGCGCGACGGTTGAGGCGCGACGCGACTCCGGCAGAGAAGAAGCTCTGGCTGCTTCTGCGACGGCCGCCTTTCGATGCTGCCAAGTTTCGGCGGCAGGTTCCGATAGGACCTTATGTGGCCGACTTCCTGTCCTTTTCGGCAAGGCTGGTGATCGAAGCCGATGGCAGCCAGCACGGGGCGGATTCGCGCGACAGCCGCCGCGATGCGTGGTTTGGCCGTCAGGGATGGCGCGTCCTGCGGTTTCCGAACCGGGATGTCCTGAACAATACCGACGGCGTCGCGACGGCCATCACGCTGGCGCTCAACGAGGGAGCAACACCATGACCCGGATCGTTCTCGACCACATCAGCCTCAGCGTCGGCGACATGGACCGCGCCAGGGCGTTTTACGAAAAGGCGCTGGCGCCGATTGGCTTCACGGTGCTGATGGAGTTTCCGGCGAGCATGACCGGGACCGCCGACGTCGCCGGCCTCGGCGTCGAGGGGAAGCCGTATTTCTGGCTGAGCGCATCCGGCCAGCAGACACCCGCCACCCACATCGCCTTTGGCGTTGAGACCCGCGCCGAGGTCGATGCCTTCTACGAGGCTGCGATCGCGGCCGGCGGGACCGACAACGGGGCGCCCGGCATTCGCGAGATCTATCACCCGACTTACTACGGCGCCTTCGTTCGCGACCCCGAGGGCCACAACATCGAGGCGGTGTGCCATGCGCCGGAATGAGACGACAGGAAAGGCGGTGCGCTGATGGCCGAGGCAAAACCGACATTCGGGCTGCGGCCGATGCTGCCGGAGGATGGGCCGGTGCTGGCGGAAGTGTTTCGCGAGAGCATCGACGTGCTGACCGCCGACGACTACGGACCGGGGCAGCGCGACGCCTGGGCCGAGGCCGCCGCCGACGAGGAGGGCTTCGCCGAGCGGCTTGGCGGACAACTGACGCTGGTCGCGACGCTGCGCCAGTCGCCGGTGGCCTTCGCTTCGCTCGAAGGCGCGGACCACGTCGACATGCTCTTCGTCCACCCGGCGGTGGCGCGGCAGGGCGTCGCCACCATGCTGGTCGACGCGCTGGAGAAGCTGGCGGCGGCGCGGGGCGCGGCCCGCCTGACCACCGAGGCGAGCGACACGGCGCGCGAGTTTTTCGCCGGCCGTGGCTATGTCGCCCTCGAGCGCCAGACGGTGATGCGCGGCAGCGAGTGGCTCGGCAACACGGTGATGGCCAAGCAACTGGTGGCGCCCGCTGGCGCTGGCGAAGGGTCGGAGCAATGACCGCAGCGACGCCCCCGCTGACCGGCGGCTGCCAGTGCGGCGCGGTGCGGTTTCGCGCCGGCGTGCTCGGCCGTCCGTCGATCTGCCATTGCCGGATGTGCCAGAAGGCGTTCGGCGCCTTCTACGGGCCGCTGGTCACCGGTCACGACGTGGTCTGGACACGCGGCAGCCCGAAGCGTTTTCGTAGCTCCAACAAGATCAGCCGCGGCTTCTGCGGCGATTGCGGCACGCCGCTGACCTATGAATACGAGGGCGGCATCGAGCTGGCCATCGGCGCCTTCGACGATCCGGCGGTCGCCGCGCCGGTGGTCCAGGTCAACCCGGCCGACAAGCTGCCCTTCGTCGATACGCTTGCCGACCTGCCGTGGCGCGACGATGCGGCCGAGCCGGCCGGCGCCGCCTTCATGGCGGATATCGTCAGCCACCAGCATCCCGATCACGACACCCCGGCCTGGCCGCCGGCCGGAGGACACCACGATGGTTGAGGAACGCTACAGCGGCGGCTGCCAGTGCGGCGCGGTGCGCTATGTCCTGCACCAGCGGCCCGACTTTCCGCATATCTGCCACTGCCGGATGTGCCAGAAGGCCTTCGGATCGATGTTCGCGCCGCTGACCGGCGTGCCGCTCACCGCCTTCGAATGCACCCGTGGCAACCTGGCGATCTTCAAGAGTTCGGAAGAGACCGAGCGCGGCTTCTGCCGCGACTGCGGTACGCCGCTGACCTTTCGCCACGTCGACAGCGACGACATCTCGGTGTCGATCGGCTCGCTCGACGACCCGGAAAAGATCGCGCCGACGATCCAGTGCGGGATTGAATCGCGGCTGTCGTGGTTCGCCGCGCTGGCCGGACTGCCCGAGGACGGGACTACGGAGGCGGGGATGCCGGACCTGGCCAGGAAGATCGCCGCGTCCAGCCGCCAGCACCCCGACCACGATACCGAGACCTGGCCGCCGGCCTGAATCGGATCGTCAAGACACTGCGCCAAGCCGTTGAGTTCATACGGCGCCGACCGGAAAGAATGCGATGAGCAAGGAACGCCTTTACCTGTTCGACACGACGCTGCGCGATGGCGCGCAGACCAACGGTGTCGACTTCTCGGTCGAGGACAAGGTGCAGGTCGCGCGCCTGCTCGACGGCCTGGGCGTCGATTATGTCGAGGGCGGCTATCCCGGCGCCAACCCGACCGACACCGCCTTCTTCGCCGAGAAGCGGACGAAGCGGGCGACCTTCACCGCCTTCGGCATGACCAAGCGGCCCGGCGTCAGCCTGTCCAACGATCCGGGCCTCAAGCTTCTCCTCGACGCCAAGGCCGATGCGATCTGCTTCGTCGCCAAGACGTGGGACTACCACGTCAAGGTGGCGCTCGGCACGACCAACGAGGCCAACCTCGAATCGATCAGCCAGTCGGTGTCCGCGGCCCGCGAGGCCGGCAAGGAAGTGCTGCTCGACTGCGAGCATTTCTTCGACGGCTACAAGGCCAATCCCGACTACGCGCTGGCATGCGCCAAAGCCGCCTATGACGCCGGCGCGCGGTGGGTGGTGCTCTGCGACACCAACGGTGGCACGCTGCCGGAGGAGATCGGGGCGATCGTCACGGAGGTTACGCGGGTCGTGCCCGGTGACCACCTTGGCATCCACGCCCATGACGATACCGAGCAGGCGGTGGCCAACTCGCTGGCCGCGGTGCGGGCCGGCGTCCGCCAGATCCAGGGGACGCTGAACGGCATCGGCGAGCGCTGCGGCAACGCCAACCTGACGTCGCTGATCCCGACGCTGATGCTCAAGCCGGTCTATGCCGACGCCTATGAGATCGGCGTCAGCGACGAGTCGCTCGCCGGCCTGACCAAACTCGCTCATCGCTTCGACGAACTGGTCAACCGTTCGCCCAATCGCCAGGCGGCCTATGTCGGCGCCAGCGCCTTCGCCACCAAGGCCGGCATCCACGCCTCGGCGATCGTCAAGGACCCGAAGACCTACGAGCATGTCGACCCGGCGCGGGTCGGCAACCGGCGGCACGTGCTGGTCTCCGACCAGGCGGGTAAGGCCAACCTCGTCTCGGAAATGGAACGGATGGGGATCGCGGTCGGTCGCGACGACCCGCGGCTGGAATCGCTGCTGCGCGAGGTCAAGCATCGCGAGTCGGTGGGCTATGCCTATGAGGCGGCGGGCGCTTCCTTCGAGCTGCTGGCACGGCGCAAGCTCGGCGGCGTGCCCGACTATTTCGACGTCGAGGGTTTCCACGTCACGGTCGAGCGCCGCCACAATGCGATCGGCGAACTGGTCACGGTTTCCGAGGCGGTGGTCAAGCTGATCGTCGGCGGCGAGCGGCTGCTGACGGTGGCGGAGGGCAACGGCCCTGTCAACGCGCTCGATACGGCGCTGCGCAAGGATCTCGGCGTCTATCGCGACGTCATCGCCGACCTCGAGCTGATCGATTTCAAGGTGCGTATCCTCAACGGCGGTACGGGCGCGGTGACCCGCGTCCTGATCGAAAGCGCCGACGGCACCGGCGACTCCTGGTTCACCGTCGGCGTGTCGGAAAACATCGTCGACGCCTCCTTCGAGGCGCTGCACGATTCGCTGATCTACAAGCTGCTGCGGTCCGGGGCGAAGGCAGTCGCCTGACCCTTCACGCCGGGCTACATCAGCCCGGCGCTCTCCTCGAGGGCCGGCTGGGGCAGGTCGGCGACGGCTTCCTTCAGCGTCGGGATGACGGCGTCGACGGTGTCGCAGAAGCGGACGGGCAGGGCGACATGCTCGCCGAGGAAGTCCTTGCGCAGGTACCCGTCGTCGGCCATCCGCTTGAATTGGGCGACGAGAGGATCCCAGAAGCCGTTGATGTTGGCGATGAGGATCGGCTTCTCGTGCTGGTCGAGCTGCGCCCAGGTCATCATCTCGACCACCTCCTCAAGGGTGCCGATGCCGCCGGGCAGGGCGACGAAGGCGTCGGCCCGCTCGAACATGATCCGCTTGCGCTCGTGCATGTCGTCGGTGACGACCAGCTCGCTGGCCTCGCCGAGCATCACCTCGCGGTCCTTGAGGAACTGGGGAATGATGCCGGTCACCTGACCGCCATTTTCCAGCACCGTGCGGGCGACGATCCCCATCAGGCCGATCGAGCCGCCACCGTAGATGAGGCGAATTCCCGCCTCGGCGATATCGCGGCCAAGCGTTGTCGCCGCCTCGGCATAGTCAGCCGAGGTGCCGTTGTTGGACCCGCAATAAACACAAACATTCCGTAGTTCTGCCATGGGACTCATGTGGCATTGGCGCGGGCCGGGCGTCAAGCGCCCGCGCCTTGTGGCGTCCACGGAACCGGGATTAAATGACAGAATCGGCTGGCACTGGAGAGACCATGGACGCGCGGCGGACGACCGTTTGGATCGGGGTGATCGTTTTACTGCTGGGAGTCGGCGTCCTCGTCTATTTCGACTACGGCCTGCCGCCGAAGACCGAACCGGTCCCCGCCACCGCCACGACCAGTGCGCCCGGCGATGTCGACGAGCCCGATGCCGCAGGCGAGGTCTCGCCCTCCGAAACCGCTGAAAGCGCGCCGTCACCGGCCGAACCGTCGCCCGCCGTGCCTGTCGACGAGGCGGATGTCGAGGTGGCCGAGGGTGCCCCGGCCGATGCCGGGACGCCGGACGAGGCGGTGGCCGAGACCGTTGCCGAGGCGGCTCCGGAAGACGCGCCGATGCCGGCCGAGGAAGCCGATGGCGCCATGGCCGAAGGCCCGCCGACCGAACTCCCCAGCATGATCGAGGAAGCCGACGACGGCATGGCCGCAGCGACGCCGGCCCCGGCCGACGAGGCAACCACGGATATCGCCGACGCAGCGCCGGAGACGGCGCCCGCACCGGCCGTCACCCCTGACGCCGAGGTCGCGGAAGAGGCCCCGGCCGACGCCGCCGAGCCCGCGACCGAAGTGGCCGCCGCCGCGCCGGGAGACGCTCTTACCCCTGAGGACGAGGCCGCCGAGGTCGTCGCCGATGTTCCGTCGGCCGGGACCGAACCGGAGATGGCGCCCGCGAGCGACACCGCGGTGCTGGCGCCCGACGCGGCTCCGGACGACGCGACGCCGCCGGACGATGCACCGATGGTGGCCCCCGATACCGCGATGGCTGCCGATACGCCGGAAGGCGTCGAGCCTGACGCCGCCGTCGGGCCGGCGGAGACCGCGATGGTCGCGCCTGAGGAGACCCCGGAGGATGAGACCCCGCCGGATCCAGCGGAAGTCGGTGTGCCCGACGCTGCGGTTGATGTGCCGGACGACGAGATGGTGGCGCCGAGCTTCGATATCGTCAGGGTCGAATCGACCGGCGACGCCGTGATCGCTGGCCTGGCGCAACCCGGCTCGACCGTCGAACTGATGAATGGCGGCGACGCCGTCGCCACGGCGGAGGCCAATGCCCGCGGCGAGTGGGCCATGGCGCTGCTCGATCCGCTGGAGCCAGGAGCGCATGACCTCGCGATCCGCACCACCTCGCCGGACAAGGCGTCGGTGATGATCTCCGACCAGCGGGTGGCGGTGATGGTGCCGGAGTCGCCGACCGAGGAACCGCTTGTCGTGCTCAATACGCTCGACGGTCCGAGCACGATCGTCCAGTTGCCGGAGGCGCCGGCCGCGCCGGAACCGGCGGAAACGGAGATCGCCGAAGCCCCGGCGGCGGAAACCGTCGTCGCGGAAGCAACGCCGGAAGAGCCGGACACGGCCGCAACGCCCGACGACGGCGGTGCACCGATGGTGGCTGCCGCCGAGCCGGCTGCGGCGCCGGAAGCGACGGCGGACGGGATCGAGACAGCCGAGGCAGCGCCCGAAGCATCACCGGATGACGTCGCGGTGGCGGACGTGACGCCGGAGTCACCGGCGGACGATACGAAGATGGCCGAGACGGCCCCGGTCGCACCGGCAACCGATGCCGGTGAGGCAGCCGAGGTCGATATCGCCGCGGCGCCCGCGCCCGAGACCGAGCCGTCGGCGGGCGCACCGGCCGATGGCGACGCCATGAAGACGAACGACGCCGACGAAGCGCCGCTCGCCGAAACGACGCCGGAGCCCGCCGGGACCCCGGAGGAACCGGCCGTGGTGGCGGTCGCCGAACCGGAGCCAGAGCCCGAGCCCGAACCCGAGCCGGTCATCGTGCCGGAAGTCGTGGTGACGGCGGTCGAGGCGGAAACCACCGGCGCGCTGTTCATCGCCGGGACGGCCGAGACGCCGGAGCCGGTGCGGGTCTACATGGACGACAAGCTGGTCGGCGAAGCAAAGCCGTCGCCCTCCGGCACGTGGCTGCTCGAGATCAGGCGCGACCTGCCGGCCGGCACCTATGCGGTCCGCGCCGACCAGGTCGAGGCCGGGACCGGCAATGTGCTGGCCCGCGCCGAAGTGCCCTTCGAGCGCGAGGTCGAGGTGGCGCTGCTCAAGCCGGTCGTCGAGTCCGGTGGCTCGGCCGGCGCCGAGATATCCGGTTCGGTCGGCGGTCCCCGGACCCTGATCATCAAGCGCCGCGACAACCTGTGGCGTATCTCGCGCGAGCTCTACGGCAAGGGCATCCGCTGGTCGACGATCTACCAGGCCAACAAGGACCAGATCCGCAACCCGCGCTGGATCTATCCCGGGCAGGTCTTCATCCTTCCGCAGGGCAATATCGCCTGGGAAGACGACCCCGACGCCAAGACCGCGGCGCAGTAGCTGGCGACACGCGCAGTACCGGTTCCGCTGCCCTGCTCCTTCAGCGGGCAAGTCGGATCTCAGCTTCCTGGACTTTGAGCTCTAGTCGCTCCCTGCGCCGGCTGTGTCCGGCGCCGCTTTCTCAAGCCATGTCTCCGACGCATCGATCGCCGGAACCGGAATGCCCCTCGAACATTGTGATTGCAACGGTTGGCGGGACGAGCCCGCTCGACCGGCAATCACGAAATTCGAGGTGGACATGGCGAAAGAGCTCAAGACCGCGGCGCTGGGCGAGCAGAAGATTTTGCGCGGCACCGGCGGGGAAACCCATCAGGTCGCCGGCGGCGAAGTGCCGACGCTGACGACGCAGGTGGGGATGCCGGTCGCCGACGACCAGAACTCCCTGAAGGCCGGCCGCCGCGGGCCGACCCTGATGGAAGACCAGCATTTTCGCGAGAAGATCTTCCATTTTGATCACGAGCGCATTCCCGAACGCGTCGTCCACGCCCGTGGCTTCGGCGCCCATGGGTATTTCGAGACCTACGACTCGCTGTCCGACATCACCGCGGCCGACCTCTTCCAGCGCGCCGGCGAGAAGACCGAGGTCTTCGTTCGTTTCTCGACGGTCGCCGGCAACAAGGGCTCGGCCGACCTGGCGCGGGACGTGCGCGGCTTCGCGGTCAAGTTCTACACCCAGCAGGGCAACTGGGACCTGGTCGGCAACAACATCCCGGTCTTCTTCATCCAGGACGCGATCAAGTTCCCCGACCTGATCCACGCCGCCAAGCAGGAGCCGGATCGCGGCTTCCCGCAGGCCCAGACCGCCCATGACAATTTCTGGGACTTCATCTCGCTGACCCCGGAATCGATCAACATGGCGCTGTGGATCATGTCCGATCGGACGATCCCGCGCTCCTTCCGCTTCATGGAAGGCTTCGGCGTCCACACCTTCCGGCTGGTCAACGCCAAGGGCAAATCCACCTTCGTCAAGTTCCACTGGAAGCCGAAGCAGGGCCTGCAGTCGGTCGCCTGGAACGAGGCGGTGAAGCTGAATGGCGCCGACCCGGATTTCCATCGCCGCGATCTCTGGGACGCGATCAAGATGGGCGACTTCCCGGAGTGGGAACTCGGACTCCAGCTCTTCGACCAGGACTACGCCGACCAATTCGATTTCGACGTGCTCGACGCCACCAAAATCATCCCCGAGGAAGAGGTCCCGATCCGGATCGTCGGGCGGATGGTGCTGGATCGCTGCGTCGACAACTTCTTCGCCGAGACCGAGCAGGTGGCGTTCCAGACCGGCAACATCGTGCCGGGCATTGACTTCACCAACGATCCGCTGCTGCAGGGCCGCAACTTTTCCTACCTCGATACCCAGCTCAAGCGGCTCGGCGGCCCCAACTTCAACCATCTGCCGGTCAACGCGCCGCGCTGTCCCTTCCACCATTTCCAGCAGGACGGGCACATGGCGTTTCACAACCCGAAGGGCCGGGCGAATTACGAACCGAATTCGTGGGACAGCGAGGCGGGTGGTCCGCGCGAGGATCCGGAGGCCGGCTTCAGGTCCTTCCCCGAGGAGGTCGAGGGGGCGAAGGGCCGGTACAGGTCCGAGACCTTCGCCGACCATTACAGCCAGGCCCGGCAATTCTACCTGTCGCAGACTCCGGTCGAGCAGGGGCATATCGCCGACGCCTTCACCTTCGAACTGTCGAAGGTCGAGACGCCGGCCATCCGGTCGCGGGTGGTGTCCCATCTCCTCAACGTCGATGAGGACCTTGCCCAGAAGGTCGCCGAGGCGCTGCGCCTGAAGGAGATGCCGAAGGCGGCCAAGCCGGCGATGCCGGTCAAGTCGCTGGCCGATTCGCCCAAGCTGTCGATCGTGCTGAATGGTCCGGAGAGCTTTGCCGGCCGCAAGGTCGGGGCGCTGGTTACCGATGGCTGCGACATCGACCTGGTCGAGGCGCTCAAGTCGGCGCTCGAGGCCGAAGGCGCGCTGATCGAATTCGTCGCGCCGCGGGTCGGCGGTGTCGAGGCGAGCGACGGCACATGGATCGAGGCCAAGCAGAAGATCGACGGCGGCCCCTCCGTGCTCTATGACGCGGTTGCGATCCTCGCCTCGGCCGATCAGGTCGTCCTTCTGACGAAGATGCCGCCGGCCAAGGACTTCGTCTCCGACGCCTTCGCCCATTGCAAGTTCATCGCCTATTCCGCCGAAGCAATGCCGCTTCTCGAAAAGGCGGGCATTGCCGACGACCTCGACGATGGGTGCGTCGCGGTCGGGCAGGGCAGCGACATGGCTGCCTTCGTCAAGCAATGCCGGGAGGTGCGGTTCTGGGACCGCGAGGCGTCGCTCAAGCCGGTGTAAACCCGGGCGGAAACCGGCAGTCTGGAATTTTTCGAGATCGAGGCTGGACCATTCATCGTAATTTTGCGATGAATGGTCCATGCAATTCTCGACTCAGGACATCCAGCTCGCCGGGCAGATCAAGGCGCTCGGCCATCCGGCACGACTTGCCATCATCAGGGCGCTGATCGCCGCAGGCGGCCGCCAGTGCTGTTGCGGCGAGATCGTCCGCAACCTGCCGCTCGCCCAGTCGACGGTGTCGCAGCACCTGAAGGTCCTGAAGGAAGCCGGCATCGTCCAGGGCAAGATCGACGGACCGCGCTGCGCCTATTGGCTGGACAGGACGGTGCTCGCCTCGATCGGCGAGGCGATGACCGGTTTCGAGCGCGCGGCCGGCGCCTGCTGCCAGATGGCGGAGGCGGAGTCATGAGCACGGTCGACGCGGCGGACGCCAAGCCGAAGGTCAAGGCGGAATCGGCCTTCGCCACCCTCTATAATCTGTGGCCCTACATGTGGCCGACGGACCGGCCCGACCTCAAGAAGCGGGTCGCGGTGGCGCTGCTGGTGCTGGTCGCCGCCAAGGTGGTGACGGTCCTCATCCCCTACACCTACAAGTGGGCGACGGACGCGCTCGTAACCCCGACGCCGGGCGATGCGGCGGCGGTCGGCATGGCGGCGATCCTGACCGTGCCGGTGATGCTGGTCATCGCCTATGGCGTCGGCCGCATCCTGATGAATGTCTTCAACAACCTTCGCGACGCGCTGTTCGCCAAGGTCGGGCAGCACGCGGTTCGCCAGCTTGCCTACAAGACCTTCGTCCACATGCATCAGTTGTCGCTTCGTTTTCACCTGCAGCGGCGCACCGGCGGCATGTCGCGGATCATCGAGCGCGGCACGCGCGGCATCGAGATCATCGTTCGCTTCACCATCCTCAACACCATCCCGACGGTGATCGAATTCCTGCTGGCGGCGGTGATCATCACCTGGCAGTTCGACTGGGTGTACCTGGTGGTGATCGCGGTGACGGTGGCGCTCTACACCTGGTTCACCGTCAAGGCCTCGGACTGGCGTATCAAGATCCGCCGGGCGATGAACGACTCCGATACCGACGCCAACGCCAAGGCGATCGACTCGCTGCTCAACTTCGAGACGGTCAAGTATTTCGGCAACGAGCCGATGGAGGCGCGGCGCTTCGATGGCTCGATGGAGCGCTACGAGGCATCCGCCATCCGCATCTGGACGTCGCTGGCCTGGCTGAATATCGGCCAGATCGTCATCTTCACCACCGGCATGACCATCTGCATGGCGATGTCGGCGGCCGCCGTCCTGCGTGGCGACCAAACGATCGGCGACTTCGTGCTGATCAACGCGCTGCTGATGCAGCTCTCGATCCCGCTGAACTTCATCGGCTTCGTCTATCGCGAGATCAAGCAGGGCCTGATCGACATCGAGGCGATGTTCGACCTCCTCGACGTCGCGCCGGAGATCGTCGACAAGCCGGACGCCAAGACCCTCGTCGTTGATGGCGCCACCGTGCGTTTCGACGATGTCGTCTTCCACTACGACGCCGATCGGCCGATCCTCAAGGGCGTCAGCTTCGAGGTGCCGGCCGGCCAGACCATCGCCATCGTCGGTCCCTCGGGCGCCGGCAAGTCGACCATCTCGCGGCTGCTCTTCCGTTTCTACGACGTGACCGGCGGGCGGATCACCATCGACGGCCAGGACGTCCGCGACGTCACCCAGGAATCGCTGCGCGCCGCGATCGGCATGGTCCCGCAGGATACGGTGCTGTTCAACGACACGGTCCGCTACAACATCGGCTACGGCCGGACCGAGGCCGACCAGGCGGAAATCGAGGAGGCGGCGCAGACCGCCCAGATCGGCGAATTCATCGCCACGCTGCCGAAGGGCTACGACACCGAGGTCGGCGAGCGGGGCCTGAAGCTTTCCGGCGGCGAGAAGCAGCGGGTGGCGATCGCCCGCACCGTGCTCAAGGCGCCGCCGATCCTGATCCTCGACGAGGCGACCTCGGCGCTCGACATCCACACCGAGCGCGAAATCCAGGCGGCCCTCGACCGGGTGTCGACTGGTCGCACGACGCTGGTCATCGCGCACCGGCTGTCGACCGTCATCAATGCCCACGAGATCATCGTTCTCGACAAGGGCATGATCGTCGAACGCGGCCGGCATGACGAATTGCTGGCGCAGGACGGCCTCTATGCCAGCATGTGGAACCGCCAGCGCCAGGCGGCCGAGGCGATCGAGCGCCTGCACGAGGTCGAGGAGACCGACGCGGAGGGCTTCGTCCGTCGCGTCCCGGCTCAGCAGCCGGCAGAATAGCTGGCTTCACTTCCGGCGCTTTCCGTGCTTTCTAGCGCCGGACGGGGCGGGGACGGGAAGGTTGCGTAAATATGGAATCCGTACTCGACTCGATCAGGTCGATGCTCGTGCCGATCCGCAAGGAGGGGTGGCCGTTCATCGCCATCTTCTTCGTCATCGCCCTGCTGCTCGGCCTGCTCTGGCAGCCGCTGTTCTGGATCGGCCTGGCGCTGACCGGCTGGTGCGTTTACTTCTTCCGCGATCCGCCGCGGGCGGTGCCGCAAGGGGCGGACCTGGTGATCAGCCCCGCTGACGGGCGGATTTCCTCGGTCGCCAACGTCGTGCCCCCGGACCAGCTTGGCCTCGGCAGCGAACCGCGCCGACGGGTCTCGGTCTTCATGAATGTCTTCAACTGCCACGTGAACCGGGCGCCGGTTGCAGGGACGGTGTCGAAGATCGTCTACACGCCGGGCAAGTTCCTCAACGCCGAACTCGACAAGGCGAGCGAGGACAACGAGCGCAATGCCGTGGTTCTCGACAGCGCCCACGGGCCGGTCGCGGTGATCCAGATCGCCGGGCTGGTGGCGCGACGGATCGTCTGCTGGACGGGCGAGGGGGACGTGCTGGCCCCGGGTGAGCGCTTCGGCATGATCCGCTTCGGCTCGCGGCTCGATGTCTACCTGCCGCTCGACGCCAGCGTGCTGGTCGCCGTGGGGCAGGTCGCGACGGCGGGGGAGACGGTTCTGGCCCGCTTCGACGGCGCCGGCGAGACGCGCCTCGCCAGGGTCGACTGACGCCGATGTCGCTTTTCCAGTCCTTCGATCCCGACGACGAGCCGAAATGGCGACGGTTGCGCCAGTTGCGCGCTGTGCCGATCCGCATGGTGCTGCCGAGCGTGGTGACGCTGCTGGCGCTTTGCGCCGGGCTGACCTCGATCCGCATGAGCATCGAGGCGCGCTTCGACTGGGCGATCGCCGCGGTCGCCATCGCCGCGGCACTCGATGGCATCGACGGTCGCGTCGCGCGCTTTCTCAAGTCGACCTCGCGCTTCGGCGCCGAGCTCGATTCGCTGACCGACTTCGTCAATTTCGGCGTCGCGCCGGCGATCCTGCTCTATGTCTGGGCGCTTGACGATGCCGGCTCGGTCGGCTGGATCGCCGCCCTGATCTTCGCCATCTGCTCGGCGCTGCGGCTGGCGCGCTTCAACGTCTCGCTGGGCGGGCCGAAAAAGCCGGAATGGCAGTCGAACTTCTTCGTCGGCGTGCCGGCGCCGGCCGGGGCGATGATCGTCTTCCTGCCGGTCTATCTCGAACTGCTGGGCGCGCCGCACGGCGTCCTGACCGCGCCGCTGGTGATCGTCTACACGCTGGCGATCGCGCTGCTCTTCGTCAGCCGGGTGCCGACCTGGTCGGGCAAGCTCGTCGGCCGCCAGATCCCGCGCGACATGGTGCTGCCGCTCTTCGTCGTCGTCGTGCTCGTCGTCGCCCTGCTGGTCAGCTTCCCCTGGGAAACCATGTCGGTGCTGACATTGATGTACCTGGGCGCCTTGCCGCTGAGCTGGCGCTCGTTCCACCGGCACATGGCGAAAGACGCCGGCCATCCGCCCGAGGCGAATGGCGACGCGATCCCGGAAGGTGGGGACGACCCGGAGTCAGGGCCGCCGCCGGCTCAATAGTCGAGGACGCCGACCTGGAAGACCGTGTGGTCTATCTTGGCGTCGTTGTTGGTCATGAAGAACGGGATGGCAGCCTGGGCCCCCGAACCATCCGGATCGTAATAGCCGGTACGGCTCGCCGCATCCCAGAGGATGTGGTCGTTTCCATCCTGCGCCATCATCCCCTTGTGGAACTCAGCCTTGCTGAGCTTGTTGCCGATCGCCGGGAAGATAGCCGAACTCAGATAGATCGTGTCGCCCCTGCCGAACTTCTGAATCGTGTCGACATTGTAGTCGGCGCTCAGCGTCGTCGAGAATTGAAAGAAGTCCTTGCCGCGGGTGTCCTTGAGGTAGTCGTTGCCGTAGCCGCCGTCATTGAGGTCGTTGCCCTTGAACCCGTCGAGCACGTCATGGCCGTCCTTCCCCATCAGGCTGTCGTCGCCCTTGCCGCCCCACAGGTCCGGATCAGATTTGTCCGAACCTATGATCTTGTCGTCGCCCTTCAGCAGCTTCGACAGTTTCTCGAACGGGTCGCCGATGGCGTACCACTTGGCCACCTTCTGAACCGAGAGGTCGAGCTTGGTGAATTTGTAGGCGAGTTCGCCATTGACGAAGATCAGGATCTTCTTGACGTTTCCTCCGGTCGGAACACCAAGCAAATCGTATTTGAAACCGCTGCCGCGAATTTCAAAATCGATATCGAAGGGAATCTTGTTGTCGGGGTCGTCGTTATTGTTGAACCCCTGACTGATGACCAATTTTTTCTTGCCGAACGGGCTGAACGACGCCGGTCCAGTGTCGTTATATTCGTTCCCCAGATCGTAGATGTGCGTCCGGTCGATTGGATGCCAGGCTCTGAGTTTGATGCCCTTACCCATATTCGTCTCCTCCGACTGCCGACTGACCTGATCGATCAGGAACGGGTTCGTGTTGAGGTGCCGTTGTTATGGTCGCGGCAAGAGTATGACAGAGGGTGGCAGCCAAGGCCAAATCCGGTTGGCCTCGAGGATCGACGCGCGATCAACTGTTGAGGCGGGAGATTTCCTGAATCCGCTGGCGCAGCGGTACGTCGGGAAAACGTTCGCGGAGCATTCTCAGCGTTTCAGACATGCTCGACTGCTTCATCGCAGACAGCACGATCCGCATCTCGGCGAGGCGTTCCTCAAGCGTCACGCGACCGCGCCAGGACGGGGCATTGGTGGAAAGTGCATTTGCCATTGTCATGCGCCAAGACCTCGGTTCGAATCGGCTCACGTTAATAGTCCGGCAACAAAGGTTAACGAGCAATGAATGATCTTGTTGGCAGATGCGTAGCCGATCCCTCGGATAGTCGATAAAGCCTCAGGACTGCCGATCGTTCCCGTCGGCCGGTGCACATCCGGCCTTGCCAAATGGCATGACGCCTGCATTGCTTCCGGCCTGAAATTCGAAACGGGAATCCCCGGACCATGGACGACGCCTATCCCCGCGACATGATCGGTTACGGCCGCAACCCGCCCGATCCGCAATGGCCCGACGACGCCCGCGTTGCCGTCCAGTTCGTCGTCAACTACGAGGAGGGTGGCGAGAACAATATCCTCCACGGCGACGCGGCCTCCGAGGCCTTCCTGTCGGAAATCGTCGGCGCGGCGGCATGGCCGGACCAGCGGCACATGAACATGGAGTCGATCTACGAATACGGCTCGCGCGCCGGGTTCTGGCGGCTTTGGCGGATGTTCTCCGGCCGCAACATCCCGGTGACGGTCTATGGCGTCGCGACCGCGCTGGCGCGAAACCCGCAGGCCGTCGCGGCGATGAAGGAGGCCAACTGGGAGATCGCCAGCCACGGTCTCAAGTGGATCGACTACAGGGATTACAGCGAGGCGGACGAGCGCGATCACATGCGCCAGGCCATCGCCATCCACACCGAGACGACCGGCGAGCGACCGCTCGGCTGGTACACCGGGCGGTCGTCGATCCATTCGATCAAGCTGGCAGCGGAAGAGGGCGGGCTGCTCTATTCGTCGGATTCCTATGCCGACGACCTGCCTTACTGGATCGAGGGACCGACCGGGCCGTTCCTGATCATCCCCTATACGCTCGATGCCAACGACATGCGCTTCGCCACCCCGCAGGGGTTCAACTCCGGCGATCAGTTCTTCGCCTATCTCAAGGACTCCTTCGACACGCTCTATGCCGAAGGCGAGGCGGGGGCCCCGAAGATGATGTCGGTCGGGCTGCACTGCCGGCTTGCCGGTCGCCCCGGACGCGCGGCCGCGCTGGCCCGTTTCCTCGATTATGTTGCCGAGAAGGACCGCGTCTGGCTGCCCCGGCGGATCGATATCGCCTGGCATTGGCACGCCCATCATCGACCGGAACAGGCCAAGGCATAAACCGGCTATGCTTGCCGGCCGTTTCGTCCGGCAACGAACGGCGCATCAGAACGTTAGCAGTGGCCATTGGCTGTTTCGCCGAGGTCTTGGGAGAACGCCATGCGCATTCGTCTGGGTTGCGAACTGAGCTACGATTTCCCGCAACCGACCCCGTTGGTCGCTATCCTCACGGTGCATTATTCGCACTTTGCCAGCCTTGAAACGCCGGACCATCTGGTCACCACGCCGGCCGTGCCGATCGAGAATTACCGCGACAGCTTCGGCAACTGGTGCAGCCGCCTCGTCGCGCCTGCGGGGCGTTTCACCCTTCGGACCGACGGCATGATCCGCGATGACGGGAACTTCGACCCGGTGGGGACGGACGCCGTCCAGCATCCTGTGGAGGACCTTCCCACCGATTCGCTCACCTTCCTGCTGTCCAGCCGCTATTGCGAAACCGACCTCCTGACCGAGGAGGCGTGGCGCCTGTTCGGGGACACGCCGCCAGGCTGGCCCCGGGTGCAGGCAATCTGCGACTACGTTCATCGTCACGTGACCTTCGGATACGAATATTCGAGCCCGACGCGGACCGCCGCGCAGACGTTTGCCGAAGGGCGCGGGGTCTGCCGCGACTTCACCCATCTCGCGGTCTCCTTCTGTCGCTGCATGAATATTCCGACCCGCTATTGCACGGGCTATGTGAGCGACATCGGCCAGCCGCCGCCCGAGTCTCCGAATGACTTCGCGGCGTGGATGGAGGTTTATCTCGGCGGTCAGTGGTGGGTGTTCGATCCTCGCAACAATGCGCCGCGGATCGGCCGGATTCTGGTCGCGCGCGGTCGCGATGCCGCTGACGTGCCGCTCACCCTGACCTTCGGAGCAAATACGTTGGTCGGGTTTCGGGTCTGGACCGACGAGCAGGCCGCCCCGGCACTCTGAGTGCCAACGTTGCATCGGGAACGAAATCGTGCCCTGTGGTGTTGCCTATCGCCGGTCCCAGCGCGCCTTCCCGATATCGACGCCGACTGTTCCCCGGACGTATCCCGAAACGGAGGATTCGCTATGGTTCAGTCCTACCTCTCCCTCTTCATGAAATCCGCATACCTGGCTTTCGAGGCCCAGCAGGTCATGGCTCTGCGGATGATGCGCATCGCCGGTGGCGGAAAGCTGGCCGAGCGCGAAATGCGCCGCATGGTGGCCGAGAAAGCGAGCGCCGGGACCGAAGTCGGGATGGAGATGGTCATGGGCCTCGCCACCGGCAAGTCCGGCACGGCCGTCACCCATCGCGCCATCCGCGATTATCGCAGCCGCGTCCACAAGAACCGGCGGCGGCTCTCCCCGTAAGCAGGACCGCCCCGGCTGTCGGCTTGCGCTAGGCCGGCACCGAGTCGAGCAGCTTGACGATCGCCGGGTCGGCCAGAAGGTCCTTCCGCGTTTCATCGGCGATCGGCAGGAGCGGCGGTCGCGTCGCCAGCCAGCCGGGATCGCCGTAGCGTTCGGCGAGCACGGCCTTGAGGGAGGGGATCATGCCCCGGCTCTCGACCGCCTTGCGGACGGCGTTCATTTCGTCCTGAATCTGCTCCGCACCGGGCTCCTGCCACCGATCGAGCATGCCCCGGATGCCCTGGGCGTTGATGTTGGCGCTGGCCGAGATGCACCCGGCGGCGCCGGCTTTGAGCGCCTTGAGCAGGTAGACCTCGGCGCCGGGGAAGACGGCGAAATCCGGGAAGGCATCGATCAGGGCGATCGTATGGTCGGCGTCGCCGGCCGAATCCTTGATGCCGGCGATGATCTCGGGGAAGGCGGCGCGCAGGCGGCCGATCAGGTCGATCGACCAGCCGATGCCGGCGCCCATTTGCGGGATATGGTAGAGCATGATCCGCGGCGCCTTGGCCCCGACCTGCTCGATCACCGTCGAGACGAAGGCGTAGATGCCTTCCTGCGTGGCGTTCTTGTAATAGAAGGGCGGCAGCAGCAGGACCGCCGCCGCCCCGAGTTCGCCGGCATGGCGGGTCAGGGCGACCGCGTCGCCGATCGCGCAGGCGCCGGTGCCGGGCATCAGCCGCGAGGCGTCGATCCCACCCTCGACATGGGCATCGATCACCCGCCGCCGCTCATCCAGGGTCAGGGAGTTGGCCTCGCTGGTGGTGCCGAGAACCGCCAGCCCGTGGGCGCCGTCGGCCAGAAGGGTGCGGCTGTGCCGCAACTGCCGCTGATCGTCGACGTCACCGTCGGGACCGAAAGGGGTGGCGACCGGGGGCCACAGTCCGGCAAGGGCTGTCGTCATGTTCGATGCTCGCAGACTTGGAGATGGGCAGGAAAGGCCTGACCATACCAGACTTCGACGGGATGGTAAGACCGCGGAGCCTGCCTTCGGCCGATCGCCAGCCTAGTCGACGAACGCCACGCCCATCCGTTTCCGGGCGCGCCACCGTGTCGAGCAGCGTCGGGAGGTTCCATCGAATTGCAACTCGAACTCGCGGGGGACGCCGAGGACGGAATCGATCTCGATCTGCGCGCCGCCGCCGGAGATGTCGCGAATCCGACAATCGAGCACCGCGAATCCGGCGTTGAACGTCACGCGCCCGCCTTTCAGGCAACGCAGCCGTCTTTCGCATCTTCGTTCGCTGCCTTGGGCCGGCAGCCCGGCGGGGAGGTCGCGTGTCATTTCCAGGGTCCTGCAAGGCGGACTCTGGTGTTCAGGTCTTGCCGACCCGTTACGACAATCGTTCGGTCTTTAACGATATGCCCCGGATTTCGGGGTTCAACGACAATCCGGGAGGCCGGTAGGCGACGTGGCTGTGGATAACCCGGCGCCACCGGGGCCAGTCACCTCTCCGTCATCGAACCGAAATCCTTCTGTCGCCGTCAGGCGGTACTCAGCCCTCGCACGGGCAGGGAGCGGCTCGCAGTTGCCGACTGAGTATCTGGCCAATCGCCTCAAGCATGGCCAGTCTCCCCGCGAGATGTCGACCCAAGCCGCCGCAGGGTGGCGTCTCGATTGCCGCCCGGGCATTCGAGGGGACAGCAAACGGAATACCAGGGCTGGGGTGTTCGCGTTTTCGATCAGCCCCTTGTCATCCCCACGGAGGATCTGCGGCGCCGAAGGCCCCCTCGGCGCCGCACCCTTTTCCGGCCCCCGATTTCCACGGACCCCGACCGCTGCCATCTGGTTCCCCGGCCGCTACGTGTGTTAACCAAAAGCGGTACGAGATGCGTCAAATGCGGCTCTTGCCGACGCCGCCGGATCCGGCGGTCGGTGGTGGGATTTTCTTGCGAGGAGAATGAAGTGGTGAAGACCAGGTGGATGTGCATGGCACCGGTGGCGGCAACGGTGCTGATCGGGGGCGTGGAGTTGGCGGCGGCCCAGTCCTACGAACTGATCGAGGCGGCCCGCGAAGAGGGGACGGTCACCACGGTGGCGCTCCCCCATGACTGGTGCGGCTATGGCGACATCATCCAGGCCTTCACCGACAAATACGGCATCGAAGTCCACGAGACCGCGCCCGAGGCGAGCTCGATGGAG
The DNA here is from genome assembly GCF_900104485.1 of Bauldia litoralis. GTDB lineage: Bacteria > Pseudomonadota > Alphaproteobacteria > Rhizobiales > Kaistiaceae > Bauldia > Bauldia litoralis. Next base: position 42,237 of record NZ_FMXQ01000007.1, read on the forward strand.
CAACTCGACGCGATCCGCGCCAGCGCCACGAATGCCGGCGAGGACGCGCCCGACGTGGTCGACCTCGCCCTGTCCTTCGCCCAATCCGCCCAGGACGAGGGCCTGCTGGCGCCGTTCAAGGTCGGCACATGGGATTCCATTCCGGCCGCGGTCAAGGATGCGGAGGGACACTGGTATGGCGATTATTACGGCGTGATCGCCTTCGAGGTGAATACCGATGTCGTCAAGACGCTGCCCGAGGACTGGGCCGATCTTCTCGGCGAAGAATACAAGGGCGCCGTCGCGCTCTCCGGCGATCCACGGACCTCCGCCCAGGCCGCGCTCAGCGTCTACGCCGCTGGCCTGGCCACGGGGGCCGACGATGACGGGGAGGCTGTCGCCAAGGCCGGGCTCGGCTTCTTTGCCGACCTCAACGCCGCCGGCAATTTCGTTCCCGAGGCCGGTACCGCAGCGTCGCTGATCGAGGGCAAGACGCCCATCGTCATCCGCTGGGACTATGTCGCTCTCGCCGACCGCGACAGCGTCGACGAGCCGAAGATCGAGGTCGTCGTGCCGAAGAGCGGCGTCGTCGCCCGGCCGTATGTCCAGGCGATCAGCGCCCATGCGCCGCATCCCAACGCGGCGAAGCTGTGGATGGAGTATCTTTATTCCGACGACGGCCAGCTCGGCTGGCTGAAGGGAAGCTGCCACCCGATCCGGTTCGACGATCTGGTGAACCACGACAAGGTGCCCGACGCGATTGCCGACAAGCTGCCGCCGGCCGATGCCTATGCCGATGTCGTCTTTCCGTCGATCGAGGACCTCGGCGCCGCCAACCTGACGATCAGCGAGGAATGGGACGATACCGTCGGCGCCGGGGTGAACTGAGCAACAGGCGGGACATCGCATCGCGTTGCCGCTTTCGAGCGGCAGCGCTTTCATGGCCGTCATGACCGGCGAGCAGGAACCGGCGTCACCCCCGGGGTTTGGCGTCTGGTTGCTCCTTCGTCATAATGCGCGCGAACCTGCCCGCAGCGGCAGGCCTGATAACGGCCGGGCGAGTCCTTCGCCACGCGCCATCATCCCGGGAGGCAGCAGATGAACTCGAACGGTGGCCGCAAGCCGCTTGGCGTTGGCGTGATCGGTCTCGGCATGGCGGTGACGCCGCACGCCCGCTCGCTGCGCGATCTTTCCGACCGGGTCTCGGTGAAGGGCGTCTTTGCCCGCAGCCGCGACAAGCGCGAGGCGGTCGCCGCCGAGTTCGGCTTTCCCGCCGTGGAGTCGGTCGATGCGATCATCGACGATCCGGAGATCGGCGCGGTTCTGCTCCTGACCCCACCCAACGTCCGGACCGAACTGGTCGGGCGGCTGGCTGCCGCCGGCAAGCACATCCTGATGGAAAAGCCGGTCGAACGGACGACCGAGGCCGGCGAGGCGATCGTCGCCGCCTGTCACAAGGCCGGCGTGTCGCTCGGTATCGTCTTCCAGCATCGCTTCCGGCCGAACTCGCTGAAGCTCAAGGCGCTGCTGGCCGAGGGTACGCTCGGCGAGATCGCCTGCGTGCGACTCGCGGTGCCGTGGTGGCGGCCGCAGGTCGGCTATTACGACCAGCCCGGCCGCGGGTCGCTCGAACGCGACGGCGGCGGATTGCTGATCAGCCAGGCGATCCATTCGCTCGACCTGATGCTGTCGCTGACCGGACCGGTGAGCGAGGTACAGGCGGTCGCCGGCACCAGCCTCATCCACCAGATGGAGACGGAGGATTTCGTCGCCGGCGGCATGCGCTTCGCCAGCGGCGCGCTCGGCTCCTTCACCGGCACGACCGCCGCCTATCCCGGCGCTAGCGAGCAACTCGGCCTCGACTGTGTCAACGGCAACGTGGTCCTCGAGGCAGGCGAACTGACGGTCAACTGGCGGGACGGCCGGACCGAGACCTTCACCGAGGACTCCGGCTTCGGCGGCGGATCCGACCCGATGGCCTTCCCCCATGACTGGCACATGGCGCTGATCGCCGACTTCCTCGACGCGATCGAGGCCGGTCGCCAGCCGACGTCCTCCGGGCAGGAGGGGCTCAAGGTTCACCGGCTGATCGACGCCTTCCTCGCCTCGTCGCGCGAGCGCCGGGCGGTCACTGTCGCCGGCACGGCATAGGGCCTCAGGGCTCGACGTAGCCTTCGACACGCAGCGATAGCCGCGCGCTTTGCGGATCGTGCGCGAAGTAGAGACCGCCGCGTCTTGTCGATTGTTCCGGCACGAAGTCGAAGGTGACCGTGCTCTCCTCCAGGGTCTGGTCCCCATCGGTCAGCGCTCCCCGCACCCGGACATCGGCGCCGGTCGCCTGGCCCCGGTTGGCGACCACGATCTCGACCAGGTAGCGGTCGCCGGCGGCGATCGTCGCGGCCGGCGCGACGGTGATATCCGGCGGCCCTCCCGCGGAGCCGGCGATCGCGTCCCAGACGAGGTAGCCTACCATGCCGGAAAGGATCACGCCGCCGACGGCGGCGACCGCCCATTCCCAGGTCGACGTGCCGCGTTCCTTTGCCTCCCCCGGCGCCCGGTCCGGTGCCGGCGCCTTCTTTCTCCGGTTGGCGGTGGTCTTGCGCGGCGTTGTCATCAAAGCACCAGTCGGGCTGCCGCGGCGCCGATTGCGCCGGGGAAGGAGAGAACGATCACGGCGTTGACGATTTCTCCCGGCCCGAGGCCGTCGAGGCGTCCGAAGGTCCACAGCATGAACAGGCTGACCATCGCAACGACGGCATAGCCGACGACGGTGAAGCGGGCGAAGAGTTCCCGGAGGCTCGTGCCGGGAACCACCGGCACCCGACCGCGAAACTCCACGAAATAGACGAAGGCATGCATGATCAGCAGGCTCGCCGCGATCAGGGCCAGTTCGTGGGCCGCCGTCATGGTCCGCGAAATATCCATGACTTCCTGAGTCGGTGCGATACCGAGCGACAGGAACAGCGCGCCGACCGCCATGATGAAGAGCTCGCCGAGATAGTGGGGGCGCGACAGGCGACGGGACTTTTCCCGATCGCTCTCCTGTCCGAACTGGCTTCGCGACAGCATCGCTCCCATGCTGGCCGGGACGACCTGCAGGCCGACCATGCCGATCGCCTCGCCAGGCGCAACGCCGGCACCGATCAGTCCGAACAGAAACAGGAAGAGGGCGGCGCCAAAGGCTGCGACGGCGATCGCGACCAGGGCGTCGGCGAGATGATCGACCAGCCGGGGGCTCTCGCGGAACCCGATGTAATGAGCGAGGGTGAACAGGAGGATCGGCGTCAGCACGAGGAGCAGGGCGAGTCGCATGGGATGGATGGAAAACCCCAGCGCCCACATCTCGTTGGTCATCAGCATCGGCACGGCGAACATCAGCGCGCCGCCGCCGGCCCGTCCGAGGCCGACCAGGAAAGCTCTCTCCGGCGCGCGCATCATGCCAGTCCGACACTCCCGAGCCGGCGGGCGCCAAGCCTTGGCGACGGCGCGCAATCGCCCGTCCCGGCTCACCGTCCGCCCGGCGTCCATGACAATTCGCGTCGGCGAAGAGCGTTCCGCAACAGGATGCAGCGAAGACCATGTGGAACAGCGGACGCGGCCTGGCGCGGCATTGCGTTCGCTCGACACATCGCTTTGGCCGGGGCTACAGTCACGGAACAGCGACCACGGACACCCGCGGGGAGCGGGGGAGGGAACCCATGAGCGACACTGTCAAATACCTGCTGGACGAAACCCGTATTCCGAAGACCTGGTACAACATCGCGGCCGACCTGCCGGCCCCGCTGGCGCCGCCGCTGCATCCCGGCACCAAGCAGCCGATCGGCCCCGACGACCTGGCGCCGCTTTTCCCGATGGCGCTGATCGGACAGGAGGTCTCGACCGAGCGCGACATCGAGATTCCGGAACCGGTTCGCGAAGTTTATCGCCAGTGGCGTCCGGCGCCGCTCTTCCGCGCCCGGCGTCTGGAAAAGGCGCTGAATACGCCGGCCAAGATCTACTACAAGTACGAAGGCGTCTCGCCGGCCGGCAGCCACAAGCCGAACACCGCCGTGCCGCAGGCCTTCTACAACAAGGAAGCCGGGGTCAAGCGCCTGTCGACCGAGACCGGCGCCGGCCAGTGGGGCTCGTCGCTCGCCTTTGCCGGCGCTCTCTTCGACCTCGAGGTCGAGGTCTTCATGGTCCGCGTTTCCTACGACCAGAAGCCCTATCGCCGGGCGCTGATGGAAACCTATGGCGCCCGCTGCATTCCCTCGCCCTCGGGCGAGACCAATGCCGGCCGCACCGCGCTGGAGGCCAAGCCCGACCACATGGGGTCGCTGGGCCTTGCGATCTCCGAGGCGGTCGAGGTCGCAGCCCAGCGCGACGACACCAAGTATGCGCTGGGCTCGGTGCTCAATCACGTGCTTTTGCACCAGACCATCGTCGGCCAGGAGGCGATGGCGCAGCTCGAAATGGCCGGCGACTATCCCGACGTCATCGTCGGCTGCACCGGTGGCGGCTCGAACTTCGCCGGCATCGTCTTTCCGTTCCTCGGCGAGCAGTTGCGCGGCGGCAAGAATGTCCGCATCGTCGCCGTTGAGCCGGCGGCCTGCCCGAGCCTGACGCGCGGCCAGTTCGCCTATGACTTCGGCGATACCGGACACCTGACGCCGCTGGTCAAGATGCACACGCTGGGCTCGACCTTCATTCCGCCGGGCTTCCATGCCGGCGGGCTGCGCTATCACGGCATGGCGCCGATGGTCAGCCACATCATGGATCTCGGGCTGATGGAAGCGAAGGCCTACCACCAGTCGAAATGCTTCGAGGCCGGCGTCCAGTTCGCCCGCACCGAAGGGATCCTGCCGGCGCCGGAAGCCAACCACGCGGTCAAGGGCGCCATCGACGAGGCGATCCGCTGCCGCGAGGAGGGGAAGTCGGAGACCATCCTCTTCAACCTCTGCGGCCACGGCCATTTCGACATGCAGGCCTACATGGACTACTTCGCCGGCAAGCTTCAGGACCTCGACTACGACGAGGCCGACCTGGCGATGGCGCTGGCCGGCCTGCCGACCGAAACTGCCGCCTGAGGCCGCGGATCACGAAACACGCGCGCCGCCGGCCATGGCCGGCGGCGTAGCTTCGATAGGGGGAACCGACCACCTGCTCGACGGCGTGGTTGGCTCGATCACCTGGCGAAAGGGCGGGAGACGGCGCGCGCTGGCGCCCGTCTCCCGCGATCCTTCTGCAATGATCAGATGACGAAGAAGTCGTCGTGGCTCATGTCGAGGTCGGAATTGAGGATCGCGAATTTCTTCGCACTCTTCGAGCCGTTGCCGTCGGGGTCGTATTTCAGGACGCCGTTATCGTCGTTGTAGATGATGCGGTCCTTGGAATCCTTGGCCTTGTTGCCGACGACGAACTTGTTCGACTTCAGCGTGTGGTCGACCTTGCCGACCTTGGTGAAGATCGCCTTGTCGAGATCGATGAGGTCCTTGGACGTGTCGTAGTCTGTGATGGTGTCGAGGTTGTTCTTGCTGCTCAGCTGGGTGTCGAAGACGAAGATGTCGCGACCGCGTCCGCCCGACAACTCGTCGTTGCCGTAGCTGCCATACAGCATGTCGTTGCCGCTGCCGCCCTCGATATAGTCGTTTCCGTTCAGCCCGACGATGAGGTCCTTGCCGGAGCCGCCATAGAGTTCGTCGTTGAAGGAGAAGCCGTAGAGGTCGTCGTTGCCGTTGCCGCCGTAGAGGTAATAGGCCTTGTTGTCGCTACTGGGCGACAGGAAATCGGCGCCGTCGATACCGTACTGGTTCTGGGCGCTGCCGGTGTAGACGTCGTTGTAGATCGTGCCGATATAGGTAGCCATGGTCACTCCGTTGCCCGGCCGGCGGAGGGAGACTGCCGCGGCCATCGCGATGGACGATTGACGCCGGGTGCACCGGCGCCGCTTGGGGGACTCAAATGGCGATCAACGATGTCGGAACCGTGGCATCGCTCGTCCTCCTTCGTGACATTTGCCGGCGAAAAGGGCCTTGCCCCCGCGAAAGCCGGGGGGATACCTGCGCCGGATGATCGCGCCTTGCGCGCCATCGCCGCAGATCGATGGATGACAGGCGGTTCCTGCCCGGACTTCCTGTGCATCGGGGCCGTCGCTTCCCTCGTCACGCCGAAACGGAAATCGGATGCCCGTTTGGGAGTCGGCTCATCGGAAAGTCGCTCGGCCACAAATCCGGGGTCAGACGCGCGATGGCTCTTGGTTGCCCCCGGTTCGGGCCGGAGTCAGCGTGTGGCCTCGACCCGCAAATGGCGCGGTGCCTGGCCGGTCCAGCGGCGAACGGCCCGCGTCAGCGACGCCTGGCGGGCATAGCCAAGCTCTTCGGACAGCGCGCTGAGGGCGCCGCCACCTGCAGCAAGACTGTCGAGGGCGCGGGATTTGCGAACTTCGTCGAGGAGAATCGTGAAGTTCGTGCCTTCGGCGTCGAGGCGGCGCTGGAGGGTACGGATGCTCATGCCGGCATAGGCGGCGAGCCGATCGACCGACGGTGTCCCGTCATCAAGCATCAGTCCGATGAGAATCCGGGCCGACCCGGATAGGGTCGGGTCGTCGCGCAGCGTCTTGAAACCTGGCGGAACCCGGCCACCCGTGCGATCGCGCGCCCGGGAAGGGAACGGCTTGTCGAGGATCGCCTCGCTGACGAAGACGCTTACCGAGCGGCGTTCGGTCGGCACGAGTCGATCCCCGAACCAGACGCGAAGGTGTTCGAGGCCGAATTCGGGGTGCGGCACCATCTCGACGGTTCCCACGGGATCGGCCTCGCCGGTCATCCGGCACAGCGTTCTGGTCATCTCGGCGACATACTGATGAACCAGGTGCAGCGTCGTCGGGGGAAGGTCCATCGCGTAGAACTGGCTGACGACGGCACCATTGACGGCAGGGTCGATCGTCAGATGCTCATGCGAGCAGAAAAAGGGGATCGCGGCCGAGATCCTCATCACCGCTTCACGCGGCGTCCGGGTGCCGAGCGCGACTTTTCCCAAAAGCAGCAATTCCAGCGCACTCGTCTCTGAGACGACACGGCAGCAGATGTCCGGGCCTTCAAGTTCGCTCGCCCGCCGAAGAAGGTCGAGGGCGGCGAGAAGGGGAATCGGTTGCATCGGGTCGCAGTAGGGCAGCGCCGGCAGGTCCACTTCGGCCGCCAGGCTATCGGGGCGGTGACCGTTCTGGTGAAGCCAGCGAAGAAGCGGCATGGCCGCGGCCGCCCGGATCATCGGCACGACTGAACTCAAGCGACTTCCTCCCCAGACACCTTGCCATCTTCCATAGATTTTTTGGCACGCAAAGAGAAATCGGCCCGGCGAGGATGGCCTAAGAAATGCGGAACGACGCCACTTGATGCCGATCATCTCGTCGATTGCAGTGGGGAACTGAATGAACGACGGTGTCAATTCCATTGTCGCAGACACGGCGACCCGTCTTCGCCGGGTCGGCGGAGCACGAGTGTTCCGGGCAGCCCCGAGCGGCCCCGCTGGTTCCACGGCCGGACCGCGCCGCCGCGGACTGCCGGCCGTCCGGCCAATGTGTCTTGTCGGTTTTGCGCTGGCGCTGAACGTTGCTGGCCTGGGGGCGAGCGCCTCGTTCGCTGACACCAGCACCGTCGATTCCGATGCGTTTCGGGCGATCGCCGAGGAAGCCTACGTCTACGCCTTTCCGATGATCGTCGCCTACAAGGTGCTCCACGACTACAACGTCGACACGGACTCCGGCGCCTACCTCGCGCCCTTCAACCAGATCGCCAACGAGGCGCGGGTCTACACGCCGAAGGACACGGCTGTCAGCACGCCCAACAGCGACACCCCATATTCCTTCGTCCAGCTCGACCTTCGGGCGGAGCCCATGGTGATCTGCCTGCCGGCGATCGAGCAGGATCGATATTACGACGTCCAGCTCACCGACATGTACACCAACAATCTCGGCTACATGGGCAGTCGCGCCACGGGCAATGGCGCGGGGTGCTATCTGGTGGCCGGGCCGGGCTGGTCGGGCGAAACGCCCGCACGTATCGGCGCAGTTTTCCAGAGCGACACGGATTTCGCCTTCACCATCTTTCGCACGCAGCTCTTCGACCCCGACGACATGCCCAATGTCGAAAAGGTCCAGGCGGGCTACAGGGTGGAGCCGCTCTCGTCATTCCTCGGCGTATCCGCCCCCGCAGCGGCGGCGCCCATCGATTGGCCGGCATTCAGCCCGGCGGCTTTCTCCACCGATTTTCCGTCATACCTGAACTTCCTGCTGCAGTTCGCGCCGGCCACGGCGCTGCCCGAGTCCGAAAAGGCGCTCCGGGCAAGGTTCGCCGGGATCGGCATTGGTCCGGGCGAGACCTTCGACGCGCAAACGCTGTCGTCGGACAAGCAGGCCGCGCTCGCCGATGCGATCAAGGCGGCGACGGCGAAGATCGCGGCGACCGCCGGGAGCGTGGGAACCACCATCAACGGCTGGCAGATCGGCGCGGCCGCTGGCGACCGGGAATTCTTCGGCGGCGACTGGGCGCTGCGCGCCGCCGGATCGAAGCTCGGCATCTACGGCAACTCCTCAGAAGAGGCGGCCTATCCGTTCACGCGCACGGACATCAACACCGTGCCGCTGGACGGTAGCCAGCATAATTACACGCTGACCTTTCCGCCCGGCGAGCTGCCGCCGGTCAACGCCTTCTGGTCGGTGACGATGTATGACGGGCAGACCCAGCTCCTCATCGACAACCCGATCAACCGCTACCTGATCAATTCGCCGATGCTGCCGGGACTGAAGACGAACCCGGACGGTTCGCTGACGCTCCATATCCAGCATGAAAGCCCCGGCAAGGATCGTGAATCCAACTGGCTGCCGGCGCCGGCGGGGCCGATGTTCGTCGTCATGCGGCTCTACTGGCCGAAGGCTGAAGCGCCGTCGGTGCTGCCGCTTGGCAAGGGCAGTTGGGCGCCGCCCGGCATCGTACCGGTGACCAACGCCCGCGCACTGGACGCGACGCGACCCGGGGACAAGTCGCTGGAGACGGTGATCCGCACCGACCAGCGTTATGGCGGCGATCTGTTCTTCCAGGGCCCGCGCGGCTGGGCCTACTGGAACCTGCTAGAATACCCCAAGCCGATCCAGAATCCGAACCTCTGGCCGGATACCCAATCGACCTACTTCATCTCTCAATTCTCGCTGCCGGCCGGCGCCACGCTGACGATGCGAGGCGCTTACCCCCGGGCACGGTACTTCAAGTTCGCCCTTTACAAGGCCAGGGGCGGGACGTTTGTCTCGACCGGCGAGGACATCGCGGGATGGGACATCGCTGCCGATCCAGGCTCGATCAATCCCTTCGTCGTCGGCAACGACCGCCTGGCCGAACCGCGCGACTATACGGTCAGCATTGTCGCCCGGGATGCACCGGAGAACGCAAGCGATCGCGCCGCGAATACGCTCTACGCCGGCAGCGGCGGCGGTGCTCTGCAGTTCGTCACGCGTATCTATCTCTCCGACGCCGGTAGCGACGGCGCCGGCTGGGCGCCGTGGGCGTCGGCGGTTCGCACGCGCGGGCTTCCCGATCTCGAACTGACGCTCGCCGATGGCACGCGCCTGGGCGGCGACGCTGCCGTCGCGGCAATCGCCAATCCCATCGCCGGCAACACGGCCCAGCCGTTCACGGCAGCGCAGTGGACGGCGCTGGTCAACGCCAAGGACAACGACCCCGCTCTCGACCCCGTCACAGCGCCGGCGCGCAAGGATGGAAAGTGGGAAAAATACTGGAACATCAAGTACTCGATCCTCGGGTCGTTCAAGACTCCGGAGGAGCAGGCCAGGATCCCGTATGCCGGACCGATCGACGGCGGTGGCGATCCCGACACCAACTATCTCTTCGTCCAGTTGTCGCGGGCGTTCGGGCAGGTCTTCGTGACGCGCGGCAAGATGCCGACATTCCCGGACACTTATGCGGGCGCGGCCGGACTCGGGCTCGAGATTATGCCGCCGGCGCAGGCGCAATACTGGTCGATCGTCAGTTGCGAGGCAGCACCGTCGGGCCAGATCGTCGACGGATTGTCAGACATGCAGGTGCCGCTCGATGCCGACGGCAACTACACCATCGTCTACAGCCGCAAGGAAGATCGCCCGGCCAACGCGACCGCCGGGAACGGCGTCGCCTGGATCGAATGGAGCCCCCGCGGCGAGGGCCTCGATACACCGCAGAACCGCGACGACTTCGGCATGCTGATGATGCGCGTCATGGCGCCGAGCGACGACTGGGCCCAAAGCCCCGCCAACATCACCAAGCCGGGGGAGGAGGAGCGCGTCATGGGGCCTTACTACCCGAAGGGTGCGTACACGACCAAAGCGGCCTTCGAGGCCCTGGGAGACAAGCCGTGACCCGGTGCGCATCCGCCAGGGAGCCGCGCATCCCGCCGAAGCTCGAACCGAATAGGGATATCCGACCGATGAACACGAAGCCTGGACTCACGGCCCTGCTTGCCGGATTGGCCCTGTCTCTCTCGCTTGCCCAGGGCGCCGACGCTGCCGATTCAAACATCAGCGCCGCCAACGGGCCGATTCCCGGTGACGTCACGCTCTATGCCGCCGAGCTTGCCTGCCAGAAGAAGATCCCGACGCCTGGCTACTACTCATCGCTGAACGGCGCAGAGATATCGGACTCCGAGCGCAGCGGCATGTTCCCGTGCGCGACGTTCACCGGTTCCTGGGATGGGCCGAACGCGGTCTACGCGTTCCGCAGCCTCGACGACTATCCCGGCATTTCCTACATCAACAATCGCCGACCCGGGGAGCTGTACATCGTCGGTGGGGAATTCCCGACGCCGGACGATCCGCGCCAGGTCGGGCCCTACATCGCCAAGGCCCACGCCACCACGGGCGCGCAGATCTGGCGCACATATTTCGACAATCTCAACGTCTCCGGCCGCTGGATCGCGAACGCCAATCTCAACATCCTGCCCGACGGCAACATCGCGTTTGCCTGGTCGCATTTCATCGCGCTGGTAGACGGCGATACCGGCGAGATCCTCAAGACGAACACGCTCCCGCCCGGCGACGCGCCACTCGAAGACGTCAACTTCAAGCACCTGACGATCGCGCCCGATGGCACCCTGATCCTGAAGGACCAGACACGACCGATCGGCTGCACGCTTCAAGGCACGATGGCAATCATCGCCTGCGCCCAGAAGGGCATGAAGATGCCGAACTCCGTGCTGGTCGCCGTCGATCCAGAGACGCTCGAGGTACTCGACTCGCTGCCCCTGCCGGGTCCCGCGCCGTCGCCGCATATCGTGACTCCCTACGGGCGACAGATCGCGATCTACATGGGCGTCGGCGATACCGCGCGACGCTACTTCTGGCACCCCATCCGGAAGAAGCTCACCGCCGATGACAGTTGGGTCGTGCACCCGCTGGCGGAGGGTCAGGCAGCGTTGACCGCACCGACGATTGTCGGCGACTGGGTCGCGGTCCAGACCAACGGCCTTTTCAGCAACAAGAAGGCATCGAGCGTCGTGGTCATCCATCAGGACGACGCGACCCGGACCGAGACGATCTTTCCCTTCGGCGATCTGCCTTCCGGTGAATGGAGCTTCGCGCCACCGAAGAACGGGGCCGATCCGGAGAACAACCTGATCTACTCGGCCGACATGGGCATGAAGAAGGTCGCCGGGATCAGGATCGATCCGGAGACCGGTAAGCTCGAAACCGCCTTCGTCATCGACGACATCTCGAACACCTTCCAGCCCGTTTTCGGCCCGGCCGACAAACGCGTGCTGATGCTCACCAACATCAAGCTGCCCGCCGAAAGCGCGTCGATCATCGAGGCGGTGCAGACGTCGAAATACTCGGAGCAGCTCACCTGGCGCGATGCGGCAACGGGCAGGATTCTGGCGGAATCGGACTTCTTCGAGCCCCTGACCGTCAACTCGCTGACCCCGCCCGGCTATGGCGGGCGGGTCTACTTCCCGACCGCGATGGGCAAGGGCTTCTACGTTCTGCAGCCAATGCCGCAGCCCACGAACCAATGAAAAAACCACGCTTGGGAGAGTTCCGGATGAAACGCCTGTCTTCTGTTTGGACTGCCGCATTTGTGCTTTGCGCCGCATCGATATCCGCGGATGCCGAAGAGGTCGACATGGCCGCGATCGATTGCCAGGGGCTCCTGTCGATGTCGGCCGAGGAGGTCGTCGTCACCGGCGCCTGGATGTCCGGGTATTTCAACGGCAGGGCAGACAACACGGTCCTCGATACCGAGATGATGCCCGCTTACGGCGCCGCCCTCGGCGAGTATTGCGAGAACAACCCCGAAGCTCTGGTGATGCAGGCCGTCAAGACGCTCTTCGACGAGGCCGAGTAGCGCACGAAAACGCTGCGACAGGCGGTTCGGGGAGACGAAGGATCAGCAGGAGGTTTGTTTCCTGAGCCGGGTCGACCCGCACGATGCTCTCTTAAAAAATGGAGACAATTCATGAGAAGCCGTACTGAAAATCAGCCGACAAACAAAGCTCGTCGCGATCTGCTGACCGTCGCCGGACTGCTCGTTCTGGGGCTCGGGTCAGGAGTGAATCTGGCGATCGCCGAAGACGAACTCGAACCGATGTTCATGTTCGTTCACGTCTCCGACGACCTCGAGGCCGACCTTGCCAACAGGACCCTCCGTCTGGTGAACGTCAATCAGCAGGTCCTGTACTTTTCCGATCGCCCCCAGCGCCTGGCCGGGCATCTGAAGATGGCCGACTATCTCAATGAGTGGACCGCGGCCGAAGGCGCCGACAATTTCACCGCCGATCCACCCAACGCGACGCTTTCGGTCTATGAGCCGGGACAACCCGATAACACGCTTGCCGTCGTGGAGATCTCGGATCCGGTCGTCGATGGCGACGACCTGATCTACACCTACACGCTCCTTGACGGCACGATGCCGGCGGCTGGCGGCGCGACGACCTTGTTCATCGACCGGATCGGTATCGGGGGCGGCGTTGGCGTCGGCTATCACGGCGTCGGGGTCGGGCTCCGCGGGCCGGGGGTCCTCTAGGAAACACGCCAGGAAACGTCGTGCGCGAGCAACCGCACGAGTGGGCGGCATCTTGTCCGCTGTCGCACGTCCTTCCCGGCGCTCAAGCAACGGCTCCGATCAGGAATCCAACTCGGACCCGAAACGCAACTCTTCAATTGGGAGACCTAGCATATGTTCTTTGCACGCTTCATTGCGGCGGCGGCTTTGGCGCTGTCGCTGGCCACCACCGCCGCGGTAGCCGCGCCTACGGTGACGGGTGCCAATCTGAATCTGCGGATCGGTCCCGGCTTGAACTACCGGGTCAACGTCGTCATCCCGGCCGGCTCTGCCGTCGAGGTCGTTAGCTGCGGCGGGACGTGGTGCATTGTCGAATGGGCCGGGGCGACCGGATATGTCGACGGCAACTATCTGATGCAATCCGTCACGATCGTCGTTTCCCCACTGCTCACGCTACCCCGCTAGTCACGAGGCTGACTGCATCTGAACCGGTCCGACCCGGACAGCGGTTGCGCGCAGCCAGTCACCCCTTCCAGATTCCCAAGGAGCAACTGATGAGGAAGTTACTGAAATACGGCATCGCCCTGTCGTTCGGGGTAGCGTTTGCCGGCTCCGCGCAGGCGGATATCACAGTGGCCGTCGTCGGGCCGATGACCGGTCCCTACGGCGCATATGGCGCGCAGATGAAGACCGGCGCGGACCAATGGGCCGCGGATATCAACAAGGCCGGTGGCCTGCTCGGTCAGAAAGTCGTGGTGGACGTCCGCGATGACGGATGCGATCCCGAAAAAGCGGCGACGGTTGCCGGGGAATTGGCGGGCGAGAAGGTCGCGATCGTCATCGGCCATTTTTGCTCTGGGGCGTCGATTCCCGCCTCCCGGGTCTACGCCACCGAGAACATTGTCCAGATTTCGCCGGCGTCGACCAATCCGAAGTTCACGGATGAGCGCCCCGGCGTCGGCGTCATGCGTGTTGCCGGTCGCGACGACCAGCAAGGCCAGATCGCGGGCGAGTTCCTCGCCTGGCGCTTCAAGGATCAGAACGTCGCTGTCATCGACGATGGGAGTGCCTACGGCAAAGGTCTCGCAGACGAAACGCGCAGGTTCATGAACGAGGCCGGCAAGACCGAGGTTCTGAGCACGACCTATGAAAACGGTCAGACCGATTTTTCCGAGTTGGTCAGCAAGCTCAAGACGGCCAATGCCGATGCAGTCTATGTCGGCGGCTACTTCCCAGAAGCTGCCCTGATCGTAAAAGCAATGCGCGAGCAGGGAATGAAGACCGTCCTCGTTTCCGGCGACACGTTCGCCGCCGACGCTTACTGGGACGCCGCCGGGGACGCGGCGGAGGGGACCCTGTTCACCTTCTCGCCCGACCCCCGCAGAGGTCCGGATGCGTCCTCTGTCGTCGCCGAGTTCAAGGCCGGCGGGGTCGATCCCGAGGGCTACGTACTCTTCGCCTATGGCGCACTTCAGGCCTGGGCTCAGGCTGTCGACAATGCTGACACGGTCGAGTTCGGGCCGGTGGTCGATGCCCTGCAGAAAGGAACGTTCCGCAGCGTCCTGGGAGATTTCCATTTCGACGACAAGGGAGACGTAAACCTGCCCAGTTTCGTCATTTACGAATGGAAAGACGGCGGCTACGACTACTACGTAGCGAGCCGATAGCCCGCAGTCCCGCAACGTTGTGGCGAACCCCGGTGGCAGCATCGGGGTCCGCAATCCTTCGCGGCGCGCAATCCGTGCGGCGGCCGTCGGCACCGACTGGCAGCTTTGGGTCGAAATGGGCGCGGAGCCGATCCCGCGCAAACCGGTGATCACCGCCAGCAGGTGACAACGCGCCGCAAGACTCCTTGCCCACCAAGTCGTGGGCGATCGGCGTCGAGCCGGGGCCGGGCGCCTTTGCTGTCGCTCCGTCGGAAGGAGCGACGTCGATCATCGGGACCGCGCGTCTGGTCAACGATTTGATCTTTTAGCGGAAACAGTAGAACCCACTGCGCGCACGGAGGCGAGTGAAACGACCGACCCGGCAAAAACAGAGGGTTGGCTGGGGAACTAGGATTCGAACCTAGACTGGCGGAGTCAGAGTCCGCTGTCCTACCATTAGACGATTCCCCAATCGGATCAGGCTGCCGGGAGCGCTCCCGATGTGGGAGTGACCCAGCCTCGTGCCGATCGTTGGCTATCCTATAGGCAGCCCCCCGAAACTCGTCAACCGTTGCGCTGCTTGCCAGTCTGCCGACACCTGTTAAACTTGTCGGTGAAACAGAAACGTGGAGCCGCGCTGCCGCCTGTCGGCTGGCGCGCGGTCGCAGGCAATCGAGTGAAGACGACGGGCAGCGAAACGCTGGACGCGGCGTCGCGTGTGGCTGCCGGTCCAGGCGGGACCGGCGGGGAAACGGTTCCGGCGGCGGGTGAACCGCCGCAGGCCGTGGCTTCGCTTGACGAAAAATCAGCCCCCGGACATCGGAAACCAAGGAAACGTCGGCGCAAGCGGGGACGGCCGGTCTATGCTCCCGGCACCGGTCCAAAAGCCGCTGCGGAGCGGAACGGCGCTGTCGCGGCGGCGGAAACCGCCGACGCGGCGCCCGCGTCCGGGCCCGCCCCGGCGCAGCCAAGGCGAGATCCGGCGCAGTTCTATGGCGCGCTGGATCTCGGAACCAACAATTGCCGCCTGCTGGTCGCGGCGCCGCGCGAGCGCGGCTTCCGGGTGGTCGACGCGTTTTCACGCATCGTCCGGCTGGGTGAGGGGATCGGCCAGACCGGCCGGCTCGGCGACGCTGCGATGGATCGCGCCGTCGAGGCGCTGAAGGTCTGCTCCAGCAAGCTTGCCTATCGCGGCGTCACCCGGGCGCGGCTGATCGCCACCGAGGCCTGCCGCGTCGCCGCCAATGGCACCGAGTTCATCGACCGGGTAACGCGCGAGACCGGGCTCGTCCTCGAAATCGTCTCGCAGGAGACCGAGGCCAAGCTGGCGGTCGCCGGCTGCGCGTCGCTGGTCGACCCAAATGCGTCGGGGGTGGTGCTTTTCGACATCGGCGGCGGCTCGTCGGAACTCGTCTGGATCGACCTCTCGACACCGAGGGAGGGCAAGCGCCGGCCGATGCCGGAGCGGGTGCGAAGCTGGATGTCGCTGCCGGTCGGCGTCGTCAATCTCAGCGAGCGGCACGGCGGCCGTGATGTCTCGGCGGAGCAGTTCGAGGCGATGGTCGACGAGGTCGCGAACCTGCTGCATGACTTCCCGGAGGTCGAGAATCTCGACCGCGCGGTCGCCGACGGCGCGGTCCATATGCTGGGCACGTCCGGCACGGTGACGACGCTTGCCGGCGTGCACCTCAGGCTGCCGCGCTATGACCGGCGGCGGGTCGACGGGACGTGGCTCAGCGGGCGCCGGGTTGCCGAACTGGTCGCCGAATTCGCCGCCATGGACTACGACACCCGGGTCGCGAATCCCTGCATCGGTCGGGAGCGCGCCGACCTTGTGCTTGCCGGCTGCGCCATCCTCGAGGCGTTTCGCCGCCGCTGGCCGGTGGAGCGGCTGCGGGTCGCCGATCGCGGCCTGCGCGAGGGCCTGCTGGTCGAACTGATGGCCGAGGACGACGTCTGGCGGCCCCGTTACCAGGGCGGAAGCGGGGATACCGTTCATGGATGAGAAACGCGGCAACAGCGGCCGCCAGCTCAAGGTTCGCGTCAAGAATGCCAGGCGGCGGAAGCCCTCGTCGGCGCGGTGGCTCGAACGGCAACTCAACGACCCCTATGTCGCCCGCGCCAAGGCTGAAGGCTTTCGCGCCCGATCGGCCTTCAAGCTGATCGAGATCGACGACAGATACGGTCTGTTCAAGCCGGGCGGCCGGGTGGTCGACCTCGGCGCCGCTCCCGGCGGCTGGTGCCAGGTCGCGGCCGAGCGGGTCGGCACGTCGGACGCCAACATCCATGTCGTCGCCATCGACTATCTCGACATGGAGCCGCTGCCCGGCGTCGCGATCATCAAGAAGGACTTCCTCGACGACGACGCCCCCGACGTGATCCGCGCGGCGCTCGGCGGCCATCCGGCCGATGTCGTGCTCTCCGACATGGCGGCGCCGACCACCGGCCATCGCCAGACCGACCACCTGCGCACCATCCACCTTTGCGAGGTCGCGGCCGATTTCGCCATCTCGATCCTCAGGCCGGGCGGCCATTTCGTCACCAAGGTCTTCCAGGGCGGCGCCGAGCAGGACCTGCTGACGATGCTGAAGCGGAGCTTCACCAGCGTCCATCATGTCAAGCCGCCGGCAAGTCGCCAGAACTCGGTCGAACTCTATCTCGTCGCCCGTGGCTTCCGTGGCGGGGACCCGGCCGGAGCCTAGCGCTCGCGCATGCTGGTGACGGCGTCGGGCGCGTATTTCCGGTGCCCGGACATTTCGTGCCCGGCATTCCGCGCCAGCCGCATGAAGGCGAAGGCCGAACCGATCGTCAGCATCCCGACGACGACGAAGGCCGGCGCGAAGGAGCCGGCGGTGATCGTGCCGCCGGTCGCGGCACTCGTCACCTGCACCGCGATGGCGCCAACCGAGATGCCGATGCTCAGCGCCAGTTGCTGGGCGACGCTGGTCAGCGTCGTTGCCCGGCTCATCCGCTCCGGGTCGACATCGGCGAAGGCCAGGGCGTTGACGATGGTGAATTGCAGCGAGCGGAAGAAGCCGCCGATCAGCAACAGGCCGGTCATCAGCCAGATCGGCGTCGCCGGCACGAAGGCAGCTGGCATCATGACGAACAGGCCGGCCAGCACGGCGTTGGCGATCAGCACCGTGCGGAAGCCGTAGCGGCGCAGGATCGGCGGCGCGGCGAATTTCATCGCCAGCGCGCCGATCGCCGCGGCGAAGGTGATCATGCCGGATTCGAACGGCGTCATGCCGAAGCCGAGCTGGAGGAGCAGCGGCAGCAGGAAGGGCGTCGCGCCGACGCCGATGCGGAACAGCATCGTCCCGATCATGCTGACCCGGAAGGATTCGAGCCTGAACAGGGCGAGGTCGATGATCGGCGCGGGGACGCGGCGCGAATGGACCACATAGAGGGCCAGCAGCACGGCGCCGCCGATCAGCATGGCGAAGACATAGGCGAGCGGCAGGAGGTCGAGGCCAAGCGTCGTCGAGCCACTCATGAACAGGGCGAGGCCGAGGCTCGACAGGATGAAACCCCGCCTGTCGAAGCGGCTGCGGGTCTCGCCGCGGATGTCGGGGATGTAGAGGGTCGCCAGCACCAGGCCGAGCAGCCCGACCGGGACGTTGATCCAGAAAATCCAGCGCCAGTCGAAATAGGTGGTGAGAAAGCCGCCGACCGGCGGTCCCATGACCGGGCCGATGAGCGCGGGGACCGTCAGCCAGGCGAGCGAGCCGACGAGTTCCCGCTTCTCGACGCTGCGCAGGATCACCAGCCGGCCGACCGGCACCATCATCGATCCGCCGATGCCCTGGACGATGCGGGCGGCGACGATCTCGCCGATCGAGCCGGACAGCCCGCACCAGATCGAGCCGAGAACGAAGGTCAGGATGGCGGCGCGGAAGACGATCCGGGCGCCGTAGCGGTCGGCCAGCCAGCCGGAGGCGGGGATGAAGATGGCGATCGCCAGCAGATAGGAGGTCAGCGCCAGCTTGAGGTGGATCGGGTTGGCACCGAAATCCCGGGCGATCGCCGGCAGCGCCGTCGACAGGACCGTCGCGTCGAGGTTCTCCATGAACAACGCGCAGGCGACGATCAAAGGCAGGAGGATTCGGTCGGGCATGGCGTTGAAGCGGGGGCGGGGAAGGGGCGGCGCGCCGCCCGCTCCGGGTTCGGACGGGGAAGGCAGGCGCGTCAGGAGGACTTGGCGCGCATCTCCTTGACACTTTCGGGGCCGACGAACCAGTCCTTCGCCCCGACATCCTCGAAAACGACCCAGACGGCCGAGGCGTTGACGCCCATTTCCTCGGCGATCGCCTGCGAAACCTTGCCGGCGACGGCGGTCTTGCGGGCTTCGGCGTCGTCGCCCAGGTTTTCGGCGACGTAGGTGATCTTGACCATCGGCATCGAGGTTTCCTCCTTCTTTGAAGATCGCCCGGCGCGGGTCTGCTCAGGCTCCCGTTGCGCCGGCTACTGGGGCAGTGTGGATAGCACAATCGCGTTCTGAACGGTGGAGCCGCCAGGAATCACGATCTCACCCGTATCGCCGCGCCAGATTGCCTGGGTCGAAGGCCCGCCATCGAGATTGATGGCGATGTCGCAGCCGACGCCGCCATCGCCGGTCGGCGCGGCGAGAAGCTCGGCCAGACGCAGCAGGCTGAGACCGTCGCTATCGGCCACCACGGCAACGATTGCGCCGTGACGCAGGCAGAGGGCGCTCCTGCGGTCCCGGACTCCCTGGCTGCGAATGCCGACCTTGCCGCCCGGGTCGACCAGAATTGGACCGACCTGAACCGCGCTCTTCAGCGCCCTTGGCGCTGGCGCATCCGCTCGATAGCTGATTGATGCCGCCCCGGCGCCGACATGCAGGACGCCAGAGCCGGCCCGTTCGTGCTCCATGGCAACCGTGACGCCGTCGACCACCAGCAGGCCGCTCGGCGACAGGCGGCCGTCATCGTCGCGCTCGAAGAAGCCACCATTGATGGCGAAGACATCGCCTGGCCCGGCGAGAAAATCGAGGGCGCGACTGCCGGTCTCTTCGTGCTGCTGGACGGTGCGGACGCCGAACCGCGACGTGTCGAAGGCGAAGACGTGGACCGCGAGGCCATCGGCGGGGAGGGCGATGGTCCGGTGATCGAGTCCCGGGAGTAGCTCGGAGTCCTCGGCCGCCCTGCTGCTTTCGAGGATCAGCGCGAGGGCGGGCTCGGGCTTTTCCGCCGGCTTCGTCGTCTGCGCGCTCGTGGATGGCGCTGCGACCCCCATCGCGATCAGCGCTGCGACGAGAGCAAACCGGCGACGGGGATGTGACGGTCGCGATGTCATGCCTGTGACTCCAACGCTGGGATGACTGGTCCTCAGGGGGCCGAAACGGGCAGGAGGCAGACCCTCCCGTCACGCCGGCAAGTCACACACGCGAATTGCGGCGGTGGAAAGGAGCGGTCAGGCAGTCTGCGCGGCGGGCGGCGGCAAGCGAATCTCGACGCGAAGGCCGCCTTCGGGCCGGTTGGAAAGCGTCATCCCGCCGCCATGGCCGAGAATGATCGAGCGGGCGATCGACAGGCCGAGGCCGACGCCGCCGGTCTCGCGGCTCCGCGAGGTCTCCAGCCGGACGAAAGGCTTGAACACCTCCTCGACGCGATCCGCGGGGATGCCGGGGCCGTCGTCATCGACCGTGATGATCGGCCCGGCCTTGGTATCGGCGAGCGTGACGCGGGCGCGCTTGCCGTAGCGGACGGCATTTTCGAGCACGTTGCCGATGGCACGCTTGATCGCTGTCGGCCGGCAGGAATAGGGGAGCCGACCGCCGCCGGTGAAGGTTACCTGGTGGCCGAGCGTCGACTGGTCGTCGACGACGCTTTCGATCAGGGCTTCAAGGTCGACCTGCCGCGCCGATTCCGCCGCGGCGTCGTCGCGGGCGAAGGCCAGCGTCGCCTCGGTCATCCGCTGCATGTCGTCGAGGGTCGCCGACATCCGGGTCCGCGCCTCCTCGTCGTCGAGCAGTTCGGCGCGCAGCTTGAGCGAGGTGATCGGCGTGCGCAGGTCGTGGCCGATCGCCGCCAGCATCCGCGTGCGGTCGGCGATGAATCGCTCCAGCCGGTCCTGCATCCGGTTGAAGGCGGAGGTCAGCCGTCGCACCTCGTTGGGGCCGGTCTCAGGCAGCGGCTTCGACGGGCCACCGAGGCCGAAAGCCTCGACGCTCTTGGCGAGCGCCGCGAGGGGAAGTGTTACGCGCCGCACGGTGAAGCCGATGATCAGCAGGATCGCGGCCGCCATCAGCAGCGCGGAGATGATCGTGGGCCAGGGGAACGGGACCTGCTCGGCCCGAATCCGGGTCTGGGCGTTAAGCCAGCCGCCGTCGGGAAAGGGCACCGAGGCCCGCACGTCATAGTCCGGGTCGGCATAGGGGTGGTCGCGGCCGGGGCCGTGCTTCGGTCCGTCCCGCGGTCCCCTGGTCTGCTTGCCCTTGTCGTCGACGAGGGCGATGCGCGGCGGTTCGCGCAACTGCATCTGGAACATCCGGTCGAAGGGCGCATTGGCCGCCTCCGCTCCGGGATCCGCCTTTTCGACGGCGCTGTTGTTGCTGATCCAGTAGCGGATGCGCGGCGACGTGGCGGCCACCGCCAGCGCCGGCCGCGTATCCTTCGGCGAACTGGCAAGCACCCGCACGACCGACGCCATGTTGCCGAGCAGGCCCGCCCGGTTGGCGACGCGCACCGCGTCCTCGCGGTCGCCGGTGAAGAGCAGGAAGCTCACCCCCTGCGCCACGACCAGCGCGCCGATCAGCAGCGCGACGAGCTGCCCGCCGAGACTTTTCGGCAGCACCCTCATTTCGGTCGTTCCTCGACATCGCAGGCCAGCACATAGCCGCCGCCCCACACCGTCTTGACGATGGTCGGCGCCTTAGGGTCCGCCTCGATCTTCTTGCGCAGCCGGCTGATCTGGTTGTCGATCGACCGCTCGAACGGTTCGAGCGACCGACCGCTGGTCAGGTCGAGAAGCTGGTCGCGCGACAGCACCATATGCGGCCGGCGGACGAAGACCGTCAGCAGGCGATACTCGGTCGTTGACAGCGGGATGGCGACGCCGTCCTCGCCGACGATCTCCCGCCGGGCGGTGTCGAGGGTCCAGCGGTCGAACCGGATTTCAGCATTCTTCGGCTGCTCGGTCTGGCGCGGCAGGGCACGCGAGCGCCGCAGCACCGCCTTGACCCGGGCCAGCAATTCGCGCGGATTGAACGGCTTGGTGACATAGTCGTCGGCGCCGATCTCGAGCCCGACCACCCGGTCGGTATCCTCGGCCATCGCGGTCAGGAGGATGACCGGCAGGTCGGTGGTCTCACGCACGAAGCGGCAGAGCGACAGCCCGTCCTCGCCGGGCATCATGATGTCGAGCACCACCAGGTCGATGGCATTGGTCTTGAGCAGGCGCCGCATCTCGACGCCGCCATTCGCCGTCGAGGTCCGCATGCCGGACTTGGCGAGATACTTGGCCAGCGGCTCGCGGATATCGGCTGAATCGTCGACGATCAGGATGTGTGGCGAGGTTTCCATGACGTGTTAATCGCCCCTCCAACCGGCTTCTGCGAGGCCGGTTTTGGCCCGTTTACCGGAAAAGATGTAACGCTTTGTATCAGCCCGCCTTCCTGCCAACCCTCGATACAAACCGGGGGATCTGAGCCACACGCTTTCGCTCGATCACCCCTATCTCCCGGTCTGTCCACCCCCGGACGTGTATGGAAGGAAGATTACGATGAACACACGCAGCAAAGTTCTTGTCGCAGCCTTGATGGCCTCCGCCGTCGGCATCGCGGCCACCCCGAGCTTCGCCGATGCCGGAGACGGCATGCGCAAGCAGCCGCAGCAGATGGCTCACCGCGATGACGACCGTCGCGGCGACGAGCATCGCCGCGGCGGCCCCGGCCACCACGGTGCCGGCGATCGCGACGGTCACGGCCCCCGCGGTCCGGGCGGTCCCGGCGGCATGGGCGACGGCCCGCGTGGCGGCATGCCCGAGATCCTGATCGAGCGGTTCGATGTCAATGAGGACGGAACCATCACCGCCGAGGAGATCGCCACGGTGAATGCCGAGCGCGTCGGCGAGTATGACACGGACGGAAACGGTGCGCTGTCGCTGGAGGAATTCAAGGCGCTCTGGGCCGACACGATGAACCTTCGCATCGTCCGCGATTTCCAGCAGCTCGATCCGGATGGCGATGCCTCGGTGACCCTCGAGGAGTACAGTGTCCGCTACGACACCATGCTGGAGCACCTCGACCGCAACGATGACGGCGCGATCGACGAGGCCGAACTGGCTGGCCCGCGGGGCGGTCCGGGTGGTCCCGGCAAGGGCCACGGCGGTCCGGGAATGGGCAAGGGGCCTGGTCCGGGTAATGGCCCGGGCATGGGCAACGGTCCCGGCGACGGCATGGGCAAAGGCCCCGGCAACGGTCCGGGCAAGGGTCCCGGTCCGAAGGGGCCTGCCCCGCAGAACGGCTGACGCCTGACGACGCCGTGATCGGCAACAACGAGCCGCCCGGTCCGCATCGCGGTCCGGGCGGTCTTCGCCGCAAACGGTCAGGACCTGACTCAACACGGGGACATCGACACCATGCGATACGTGCTTCTCACCGGACTCATCGCGAGCCTCGCGGCCCCGGCCGCCATGGCCGAGACCTTTTCGGCCGACGTCTGGGCCGACAACTGGTTCGCCTTGCAGGTGAATGGCGAAACCGTCGCCGAAGACAGCGTGCCGATCACCACCGAACGCTCGTTCAACGCCGAGAGCTTCTCCTTCGAGGCGGAACGCCCCTTTACGATCGGGTTGATCGCCAAGGACTTCAGGGAAAACGACAGCGGCCTCGAATATATCGGCACCAACCGCCAGCAGATGGGTGACGGCGGGGTCATCCTGCAGGTCAAGGACGCCAGCGGCGCCACCGTCGTGGTCAGCGACGCCGGCTGGGACTGCCTGGTGATCCATGAAGCCCCGCTCGACAAGTCCTGCGAGGGCGAAAGCAACCCGGTCGCCGGTGAGGGCGCCTGCGCCTTCCGGGTGACGGAGGAACCGGCCGGCTGGAGCACCGCGGATTTCGACGCCGCCGGCTGGCAGGCGGCAAGCGTTTTCTCCGAACGCGAAGTCAGCCCGAAGGACGGCTACGACCGCATCCGCTGGGACGATGCGGCGGAGCTGATCTGGGGACCGGACCTGGAAACCGACAACACCGTGCTTTGCCGGATAACGGTCGAGTAGACGGCGTTTGACCCGAACGCAGGCGCAGTGTCCCGCCCGTCACTCCAGCCCGGGGAATTCAAGATGACCAGTCTTCACCTGCGACCGCTGACAGCGGTGCTGCCGTTCATCGTTGCCGCTTGCGCCGCCCAATCGGCGGCGGCCCATGATGATCGCTGCGCGGTGATCGCGGCTTCTGTCGAAGAGGCCGGATTCTCCGACACCGTTTCAGTGATCTGCGAAGGCGGCCACGCCAGCATCGTCTCCGACACCTATCCCGACCACGAGATGATGACCGGGATCGTCGGCACCAACGAACAGGTTCCGGTGCCGGCGGTCGGCTATGCAGCGCCGATTCCGCTGGAGACCACGCTGCGCGACACCCCGCAGACCCGTGACGCGTCGCTTGGCGTCGCGGTCAACGGCGTGCCGATCTATGACTATACCGCCGGTGGCGAGATGACCGAGGCGGACCTCCACCATCATCAGACCCGTCACGACACCCTGACCACCCACCAGCTCGACGTCTGTGGCGGTCACGCGGGTCGCGGCGACGACTATCACTATCACGTCAAGCCGACCTGCATGATCGAGCAGATGGAGAATGCCGGCGATGATGCCGTCATCGGTTGGGCGTATGACGGTTTCCCGATCTACGGCGACAACAACCCCGACGGGACCGCGATCGCCAAGGGCGACCTCGACGTCTGCAACGGCCAGCCGGACGCGACATTCGGCTATCGCTATCACACGTCCGAGGATGCCCCCTACATCGTCCAGTGCCTGATGGGCGAGGTCGCCGACTTCCGTTCCCTGCCACGGGTGGCGCCGCTCAGGGGAGCCGACGCTGGGCCCGGTCCCACTCCCGGCGTTCCACCGCGCGGCGGTGTCCAGGATCTCGTCTTCACCGAGAGCGACGATGGCGAGCGCAGGATGGACTACACCTACGAGGGCGAGGCCTATTACATCCACTACAGGCCCTCGGACAGGCCCGATTGCTACGATTTCGAAACCCGGACCGTCACCAATGGCGGGGCCGTCCAGACGGGCGAATATTGTCGCTGACGCCGGGTTGCCGGCGGCGCTTCCCCGGGCCGTCGGGATTGATCGAAGGGCGGATGCGATTCCGCCCTTCGAGTTTCTCGGGTCTGGGCGCTGACCTAGAGCATCGTCTAGAGCATCGTCTCGAGCCGGGCGTAGCTCGCCTCCATGCCTTCCTCCATGCCGGTCGCCAGCATGGCTGTCCGCGCCTCGGCATCGGGGAGGGTCATGCGCAAGGTCAGCAGCGTGCCGTCGCCATCCGGCGTGAAGGTCGTCTCGACATGGTTGTCGGGGGTTGGATCGGGCAGGTGCATGCGTTCGACATGGACGATCCGGCTGAAAGGCACGAGCTCGATATATTCGCCGGTCAGGTAGAAGCCGCCGCCCTTGCCGTCGCTCCACTCGCAACGCAGCTGGCCGCCCGGCCGCGCTTCGCTGATGCAGACCGGCATCGTCCAGCCATCCGGGCCGAACAGCCATTTCTGCATGATCTCGGCCTCGGTATGCGCCCGGTAGACGGCTTCCGGCGGGGCGGCGAAACGGCGTTTGACGACGACGTGCTTGTCGCCTTCGGTCTCAAGCGTCAGTTGGTTCATGGGGTGTCCTTCGGGTTGGTAGCGGTCATCTCGGCCAGCACGTCGTCCAGCCGGTCGTAGTTGCGGGCCATGGTGTCGCGAAGCATGCCGAGCCACTGGTCGATCGCGGCGACGCCGTCGGGCGCCAGCCGGCACGGCCTTTTCGTGCCGTCGACCCGGCGGACGATCAGCCCGGCCTGATCGAGAATCTTCAGGTGTCGGGAGACGGCCGGCTGGGTCATCGCGAAGGGTTTGGCGAGTTCCATGACGGTCGCCTCGCCGAGCGCCAGTCGGGCGAGGATCGCCCGGCGTGTCGGATCGGCAAGGGCGGAAAAGGCGGTATCGAGGTTTTTCATCACGTTGTCCTTATATAAACAATTTATTATATAAAGGCGCTGTGATGTCAAGCGTCGAGACGCCGCGAATATCTCGGCGCAACGACCGCCCGGACCCATCGCCAAACCGACCGACAAGACCGCTTTGCCGAATCGTAGGGGACGTGCTAGTGACCCGCGCCAATTCTTTTCAACGGAGCGCCGCACCCGTGCCAGGTCCTTTCTGGCCGGCGGTGCCCCATTTTCCGGGAGTTGGCGATGGCCAATCTGATCGAGTCCTCCCTCATCCACGAGGCGCTCGCCTTTGACGATGTCCTGCTGGCGCCGGGCTATTCGGAGGTGCTGCCGGGCGATGCCGATCTCCGCACCCGCCTGACCCGGTCGATCAACCTGAACCTGCCGATCATCTCGGCGGCGATGGATACGGTCACCGACGCCAACCTGGCGATCGCCATGGCCCAGGC
Organism: Bauldia litoralis; assembly: GCF_900104485.1. Taxonomy (GTDB): domain Bacteria; phylum Pseudomonadota; class Alphaproteobacteria; order Rhizobiales; family Kaistiaceae; genus Bauldia; species Bauldia litoralis. The sequence goes on from NZ_FMXQ01000007.1 coordinate 68,518, forward strand.
CGGTGGCCTCGGCGTCATTCACCGCAATTTCTCGCCCGAGGAACAGGCCGAGCAGGTCCGCCAGGTCAAGAAGTTCGAATCCGGCATGGTGGTCAATCCCGTGACCATCCAGCCCGGTGCGACCCTTGCCGACGCCCTGACCCTGATGAAGCACCATAATATCTCCGGCATTCCGGTGGTCGAGACCGGCGCCGGGCCGGGCCGGTTGGTCGGTATCCTCACCCATCGCGATGTCCGCTTCGCCTCCGACCCGAGCCAGCGCGTCGCCGAACTGATGACCCGCGACAATCTCGTGACCGTGACGGAGTCGGTCGATCAGGATGAGGCCAAGCGGCTGCTCCACCAGCACCGCATCGAGAAGCTGCTGGTCGTCGACGACGCCTATCGCTGCGTCGGGCTGATCACCGTCAAGGATATCGAGAAGAGCCAGCTCAACCCGAACGCCACCAAGGACGAGCAGGGGCGCCTGCGCGCCGCCGCCGCCTCGACCGTCGGCAAGGGCGGCATCGAGCGCGCCGAGCGGCTGATCGACGCCGAGTGCGACCTGATCGTCATCGATACCGCCCACGGTCATTCCGCCGGCGTGCTGGAATCGGTCCGTCGGGTGAAGGAACTGTCCAACCGGGTTCAGGTCATCGCCGGCAATGTCGCCACCGCCGACGGCGCCAAGGCGCTGATCGACTCTGGCGCCGACGCGGTGAAGATCGGCATCGGGCCGGGCTCCATCTGCACGACGCGGATCGTCGCCGGGGTCGGGGTGCCGCAGTTGACCGCGGTGATGGACGCCGCCGAGGCGGCCGCGAAGGAGGACATCCCGGTGATCGCCGACGGCGGCATCAAGTTCTCCGGCGACCTAGCCAAGGCGCTGGCCGCCGGCGCCTCCTGCGCGATGATCGGCTCACTGCTGGCCGGTACCGACGAGAGCCCGGGCGAGGTCTACCTGCACCAGGGCCGGTCCTACAAGTCCTACCGCGGCATGGGCTCGATCGGCGCCATGGCGCGCGGCTCCGCCGACCGCTACTTCCAGGCCGAGGTGCGCGACACGCTGAAGCTGGTGCCGGAAGGCATCGAGGGGCAGGTGCCCTACAAGGGCCCGGTCGCCGGCGTGCTTCACCAGTTGGCCGGCGGCTTGCGGGCGGCGATGGGCTATGTCGGCGCCGCCGATCTCGGCGAACTCCGCGCCAAGGCGCGCTTCGTCAGGATTTCCGGCGCGGCCCTGCGGGAAAGCCACGTCCACGACGTGACGATTACCCGCGAAAGCCCGAATTACCCGGGGCGGGCCTGATCCCGTCCCTTTTTCGCTACTTTTTACCCGCAATCGGGAGGGCCATGGAGCATGAGTCCCAATGAGCCTGACCGTCACTTTTGCGCCCCTGTTCGTCCAGGTGGCGCTGACCTTTGCGCTGCTTTTGCGCCTCGGACAGTTGCGCACCCGGCTGGTCCGCGGCGGCGTCGTCAACCTGCGCGACTATGCCAACGGCCACGACGTCTGGCCGCAGGACGTCAAGAATGTCGCGAATGCCTTCCGCAACCAGTTCGAGCTGCCGGTCCTGTTCTACCTCGTCACCGTCCTGGCCTTTCTCGCCGGTCGCATGTCGATGGCGCTGCTGGTCTTCTCCTGGCTCTTCGTCGTGACGCGCCTGCTCCATGCGCTGATCTATGGGACGACCAACAACATTCCCCGACGCTTCGCCGTTTACGCGGCGGGCTTCTTCATCCTGATGGCGATGTGGATCGTCTTCCTGATCAGCGTGGTTGCCCCGCAATGACTGCACTCCCGGGCTTTGCCCGATGACGCCCGCCGCACGGCTTGCCGCCGCCATCGAGGTCGTCGCCGACATGGAAACCCGCCATCGCCCCGTCGCCGGGGCGCTGAAGGACTGGGGCCTGTCGCACCGTTTCGCCGGCTCAAAGGATCGCGCCGCCATCGGCAACATCGTCTACGACACGCTGCGCTGGCGGAGTTCGAGCGCCTGGGCGATGGGCGAGGAAAGCCCGCGTGCTCTCGTTCTCGGCATGGCTGGGCGGCATTGGGGGATGGACGGGGCGAGGCTTGCCGCGCTGATCGACGGCGTCCCGCATGCGCCGGAACTGCTGACCGGTACCGAACGCGAACGCATCGACACCGCCGACCTGTCCACCGCGCCGGGCCATGTTCGGGCCGATATTCCCGAATGGCTGGCGCCGCATTTCGAGCGCAGCTTCGGTGACGCCTGGATCGCGGAAGGCGTGGCGCTGGCGCTGCGGCCGCCGCTCGACCTGCGGGTCAACCGGCTCAAGGCCGACCGTGACAAGGTAATGAAATCGCTTGGGAAACTGGGCGCGGCCGAGACGACTTTCGCGCCCGATGGCCTGCGTATCGCGGCGACTGAAAAGGACGGCCGGCACCCCAATGTCCAGGTCGAACCGGCCTTCCAGCGGGGGCTGTTCGAGATCCAGGACGAGGGCAGCCAGCTGGCGGCGCTGATGGTCGGGGCCAAGCCCGGCGAACAGGTTCTCGACCTCTGCGCCGGGGCCGGCGGCAAGACGCTGGCGCTCGCCGCCGCGATGGAAAACAAGGGCCAGATACTGGCCACGGACAGCGACCGGACGCGGCTGGCGCCCATCTTTGACAGGCTGAAACGGGCCGGGACACGCAACGGACAGGTCCGTCCCGCCGGTGACTCGCTCGACGACCTGGATGGCAAGATGGACGCCGTCCTGATCGACGCGCCCTGCACCGGCACCGGCACCTGGCGCCGCCGTCCCGACGCCAAGTGGCGGCTGAGCGAACGCAACCTCGCCGACCGGATCGCCGAGCAGTCGGCGCTGCTGACGGCGGCGGTCCGCTACCTCAAGCCGGGTGGCCGGCTGGTCTATGTCACCTGCTCGATGATGCCGGACGAGAATGACGACCGCATCGCCGCCTTCGTCGCCGCGACCGAGGGCATGACGCCGGTCGATCCGAAGACGGCGGTCGAGCGGAGCCTCGGAGCGGAGCTTGGGCCCCGCCTCGTCGCTGCCAGCCGCCTGACCGCGCACGGTGTCATGATGACGCCGGCGACGACGGGTACGGATGGGTTTTTCGTCAGTGTGCTGGAAAGGACGGGTTGATGAAGACGCTTCTGTCATCGGTTGCCTTGCTTGCCCTCACGAGCGCACCGGCGCTAGCCGAATTCCCCTTCGAGGGGGAGTGGGCCTATGACTGCGAGATCGCGGCCGGCGACCTGGTGCCGACGGTGATCGCCGACGGCCGGGTCCTGTATTACGAGAGCGAGTGCTCTATCGACAACGTAGCGGCGATCGGTGCGGGCGACCAGGCCTGGAACCTCAAGCTGAGCTGCGCCGGCGAGGGCGACGAGTGGCAGCGCAATGTCCTCTTCGCCGTCGAACTCGGTAACGAGGGCGAGCCGCTGCAGCTGATCGAGGTCGATCTCGACGACGGCTATGTGCTCGCTCGCGATCGCTGCGACCTGAACTAGATCCGCGTCGGCCAAGGGTCGCCATGCCGGTCGCGCTGCCATAAGCTTCGCGCGTGCCCGGTCCTGTCGGAGACGTTCGAATCGTGAAATCCATCGCTGCGACGCTTGCCCTGCTGTTTGCCGCCGCCGGTCCCGCGCTTGGCGCGACGCCGCTCGACGGCGCTTGGTATTTCGAATGCGGCGCCGACATTCCCGACACCGACAACAAGACCGTGATCGCCGACGACCGCATCGTCACCGGCGACGTGATCTGCGACATCAAGGAGGTGAAACGCATCGGCGGCGAGGGGCAGGTCTGGCGCCTGACCAATTCCTGCATCGAGAAGGGCGAGGCCTGGATCGAGGATGTGATCTTCGGCTTTGAAGTCGACTATGACGGCAAGATCCTGCGTCTCGTCGAGATCGGCATGGACGACGGTTACGCGCTGACTTACCTCGCCTGCAAGGACACGTCGCCGAACGATGATCAGTAAGGCCACGCCACCGCCCGTGTCGCGCTACGGCACGCTCTCGGTCCTCTTCGTCATGGCGACGGAGCAGGAATACGGGCCACATCTACAGCGCCGGATCACGCCGGTCATCACCGGCGTCGGGCCGGTCGAGGCGGCGGTCGGAGCCGCCGCCGCGCTCGGCGAACTCGACCGGGTCGGCGCGCTGCCCGACCTTGTCTGCTCGCTCGGCACCGCCGGTTCGGCGTCGCTGGAGCATGCCGGGATCTACCAGGTCTCGAGCGTCGCCTATCGCGACATGGACGCCTCGCCGATCGGCTTCGACAAGGGCGTGACGCCGTTCAGCGGCGAACCGGCGGTGATCGCCGTTCCCGACCGCATTCCCGACATCCCGGCGGCGTCGATTTCGACCGGCGGCAACATCGTTTCGGGCAAGGCCTATGATGCGATCGCTGCCGACATGGTCGACATGGAGACCTACAGCGTCGCGCGCGCCGCCCGCCGTTTCGGCGTGCCGATCATCGGGCTGAGGGGAATCAGCGACGGCCGCAGCGACCTGACCGGCCTGCACGACTGGACCGAGTTCCTTCACATCCTCGACGAGAAGCTGGCGGTCTGCCTCGACGCCTTCGCCGACTATGTCGCCGAGGGCCGCTTCCGACCCGGCGCGGGTGACGTGGGTGGCACGGGCTGAGGTCGATCGGAGTCGGGCGCCGGCCAGGAGAAGGGCTCGCCGGATGATCTTCGTTATCCTCTTTGCGATCCTCGTCGTGGCGCTGGTGGTTCACCTCACGGCCCGGCGGCTGTTCGACATGGAGATCGAGACGGCCTTCGCCGCGGTGGGCAAGGTCGCGCCCGTGGCGGTCGACCGGGCCGAACTGCCGCCGCTGGTCCGCGCCTTTGCCGAACGCGCAACCGGCGAGCCCGGCGACCTGCCGGCGCGGGTCTCCTTCACCCAGGACGCGGCGCTGAAGTTGCGGCCCGAGGCGGAGTGGACCAGTGTGACGGCACGGCAGGTCATCGGCATCGGCGCGCCGGCCTTCGCCTGGGATGCGCGGGCTGACATCATGCCGCTGGTCGGGATGCGGGTAATCGACGCCTATGTCGGCGGCGAGGGGCGGCTCCGGGTCCGGTTGCTCGGCTCCATCCCGGTGGCCAACGCGACCGGACCCGAGGTCAACTACGGAGAGCTCTATCGCTATCTCGCCGAACTGCCCTGGGCGCCGCAGGCCATCCTCGGCAATCCGGCGCTGCGCTGGCGGCAGATCGACGATGCCACCGTCGAAGTCGCGGCCGAGACATCGGACGGCGACCTCGCCCGCGTCCGCCTCACCTTCGACGCGGCCGGCGACATCACGGTGATCGAGGCCGACGACCGGCCGCGCGAGGAAAAGGGGGCGTTCCTCCATACCCGCTGGCGCGGCGAATTCACGGATTACCGCGACTTCGGCGGCATCCGCCTGCCGGCCCATGCCGAGGTCTCATGGCTGCTCGACGACGGGCCGTTCACCTATTTCCGCGGCGACCTGGTGTCGTATGAGGCAGATTAGGCCACCCGAAAGCCTTCGAGTCCCTTGGTTCTGACCCCTCTGCCGATCTTTTGTTGCCGAATACTGTAGTGCCTGTCCAAATCGACCGGCGTCGCGCGTCAGTGTGACGGCGGGGCATGAGCGCCCGCCGGACAACACAGGAGATTTGAGATGCAGTTCATGCTGATGACCTATGTCGACGAGACGGGTTTCACGAAGTTGACGCCGGCCGAGCAGGAGGCCGGGATCGCCGCCTATCGCGCCTATACCGAGGCGATCATGGCCGCCGGCGTCGCCTCGTCCTGGGGCCGGCTGCAACCGAGCGCGGCGGCGACGACGGTTCGCGAGGCGGATGGCAAGCCGCAGGTTCTCGACGGACCCTACGCCGACAGCAAGGAGCAGTTGGGCGGCTACTACATCATCGACGTGCCGGACCTCGATGCAGCGCTTGCCTGGGCGGCGCGCTGCCCGACGACCAGCCACGGCGTGGTCGAGGTGCGGCCGTTCTGGACCGAGCCGTCCTAGAGCCGGAATCATGCGCTACATCCTGCTCCTCTACCAGGACGAGACCGGGTTCTGGTTCCGGCTGAGCGATGCCGAAAGGGCGGCGGAAGGCGCGCGGTATGAAGCGTTCGCGCGGGCGCTCGGCGAGGCGGGGCAACTCGTCGCCGCCGAGCGGTTCGAGCCCTATTACACGGCGCGGACCGTGCGTCGGGCCGGCGACCGGCCGGCGGTCGGCGAGGGTGCTTATGCCGACACCCCGGAACAACTCGGCGGGGCGTTCATCATCGAGGTTGCCGACGAGGAGGAAGCGCTGGCCTGGGCGGCGCGATGCCCGACGATTGGCCATGGCGTCGTCGAGATACGCCGCCTGTGGCAGCCACCGGCCGCGCCGCCGTGACCAGCCAGGGCAACGCGGCGCGCGATACCGCCGAGATGGTCGCCCGCGACAGCTACGGCCGGCTGGTAGCGCTGCTGGCCGTGCGGACCCGCGACGTGGCGGCGGCCGAGGACGCGCTGGCTGACGCCTTTGCCGCGGCACTTGCCGACTGGCCGGCGAATGGTGTGCCGGCCAAGCCCGAGGCGTGGCTGGTCACCGTCGCCCGCCGCAGGCTGATCGATGCGGCGCGTCGCCGCCAGACCGGCGACGCGGCGGAGGGCACGCTGAGACTGCTGGCGGAGGAAGTCGACGCGGCGGCGGCCGGGCCCGGGATACCGGACCGGCGCCTTGCCCTGCTCTTCGCCTGCGCCCACCCGGCGCTCGACCCGGCCATCCGTGCGCCGCTGATGCTGCAGGTCGTGCTCGGCCTCGACGCGAAGCGCATCGCCTCGGCGTTCCTGATGTCGCCGGCGGCGATCGGCAAGCGGCTGGGTCGGGCCAAGGCCAGGATCCGGGAAGCCGGCATACCCTTCGCCGTGCCCGATCGAGCCGAGCTTCCCGGCCGGCTCGACACCGTGCTCGACGCGGTCTACGCGGCCTTCGGCGATGGCTGGGGCGATCCCGCCGGCACCGATGCGGCGCGCCGCGGCCTGTCGGCGGAGGCGCTCTACCTTGCCCGGCTGGCTGCTGCGCTGATGCCGGACGAGCCGGAAGCGCTCGGCCTGCTCGCGCTGATGCTCCATGCCGAGGCGCGGCGCGGTGCGCGCCGGAACGGGGAGGGGGACTACGTGCCGCTCGCCGATCAGGAGACGGACCTGTGGGACGCGGCGATGATCGCCGAAGCGGAGGCGGTTCTGAGGCGGGCATCCACGCGTGGCGCCATCGGCCGGTACCAGCTCGAGGCCGCCGTGCAGTCCACCCATGTCGAACGGCGGCTGACCGGCCGCGCCAACTGGGTGGCGGTGATCCAGCTCTACGACGCCTTGCAGGCGCTAACCGGCTCGCCGGTGGTGGCGCTCAACCGGCTGCTGGCAGTCGCCGAGATCGACGGCGCGGAGGCCGCGCTGGGCGAGATGGACACGCTCGCCGGGGATCGACGGCTGGTCGATTACCAGCCCTACTGGGCGGCCCGCGCCGAGCTGCTGGCGCGCGCCGGGGCGCATGGAGAAAGCCGCCGCGCCTATGCCATGGCGATCGGCCTCGAGCAGGACCCGGCGGTGCGCCGCTTCCTGCTGCGGCGGCAGGCGGGCTTGCCGGAGTGAGAGCCGGAGTGCGGGGGCCAGCTGCCGACCCGCACCGATTTGCGGAATAAACCTGCGATCTCGTAACCTTATAACCTTGATCGGCCGCGTGTTCTGACCAGAGTACGGTCATGAGCGGTTGCTGCAATCACGATGTCACCTTTGACGGCCTGTCCGCCGGCTATCGCCGTCGGCTGGTCGCGGTCATCGCGATCAACGCGGCGATGTTCGTCGTTGAAGTGATCGCCGGGCAACTGTCCGGGTCGCAGGCGCTGAAGGCGGATGCGCTCGATTTCTTCGCCGACTCGGTGACCTATGGCGCCAGCCTGTTCGTCATCGGCATGTCGCTGCGCGTCCGCGCCTCCGTTGCCTTCGCCAAGGGGATCAGCCTGATGGCGATGGGGCTATGGGTGCTCGGCACGACGCTTTACCGGGTGTTCTATATCGGCGTCCCGGAGGCCGAGGTGATGGGCATCATCGGCTTCCTGGCGCTTGCCGCCAACGTCGCCAGCGTGTTGCTGCTGATGAGCTATCGCGACGGGGACGCCAATGTCCGCTCGGTCTGGCTGTGCTCGCGCAACGACGCGATCGGCAATGTCGCGGTGATGATCGCGGCGCTCGGCGTCTGGGGAACGGCGACCGGCTGGCCGGACCTTGTCGTTGCCGGCATCATGGCGACGCTGTTCCTGAACTCCGCGATCAAGATCCTGGTCCAGTCCCGCGCCGAGATGCGCCACCTGGCGGCCGGCCACGCCTGAGGGACCGCCCGGGCGCTTGCCCATCCTCCCGCGATCGGCGAGAAAAGCCCGGCGGCCGGGACGCGCCGCGTGGAGGATGACCCGTGACCGAATTTCCGAGCTTCGACCTCTCCGGCCAGACCGCGCTGGTCACCGGCGCCGCCCGTGGCCTCGGCCGCGCCATATCGCTGGCGCTGGCCCATGCCGGGGCCGATGTCGCGCTCGGCCTGCGGGTCGCGGGGACGGGTGACGACCTCGTCGCCGAGATCGAGGCAATGGGCCGCAAGGCGCTGCCGCTGGCGATGGATGTCACCAACCTCGACGAGGTGCGGACAGCGGTCGACACCGCGGCGGAGCACTTCGGCCACATCGACATCCTGGTCAACAACGCAGGCGGCGGCGCGCCCGAGACGCCGGCCGAGGATGTCAGCGAGGCGGATTTCGATTCGACCGTCGCCGCCAACCTCAAGGGCACCTACTTCACCAGCCAGGCGGTCGGCCGCGTGATGATCCGCCAGAAATACGGCCGGATCATCAACCTCTCGTCGCAGGCCGGCCATGTCGCGCTGCCCGGCGAGTCGGTCTACTGCATGACCAAGGCCGGCATCTCGCACCTGACCAAGTGCCTGGCCGTCGAATGGGGCAAGCACAACATCACCGTCAACGCCGTGGCGCCGACCTTCTTCGAGACGCCCGGCACCGAGGAGATGCTGTCGGACCCGGAATTCCGCGCCGACGTCCTCGAGCGCATCGCCGGGCTTCACCGCCTCGGCAAGCCGGTGGAGGTCGCCGGCGTCGTCGTCTTCCTCGCCTCGCCAGCTGCGGCGATGGTCACCGGCGATTCGATCATGATCGACGGCGGCTGGACGGCGCGGTAGCCGTTGAATCGGTTTGTGAGGAAACCGGCGCATCCCCGCGGAAAGACTCAGCCGCCATGCCTGCGACGACGTGGAGCCATTGCAGACTCGCGCGCGATTGCCTAACCCGGTAGGGATCACCGCTTTCAAAGACGGGCGATCCATGACCGACACCATCCTCATCATCGATTTCGGCAGCCAGGTGACCCAGCTGATCGCGCGGCGGGTGCGCGAGGCGGGGGTCTATTCCGAGATCGCGCCCTACAACAAGGCCGAGGAGGCGATCGCCCGGCTGAAGCCGAAGGGGCTGATCTTGTCCGGCGGGCCGGCCTCGGTGCTCGACAGCGACTCGCCGCTGCCGCCGATGGCGATCTACGAGGCCGGGCTGCCGATGCTTGGCATCTGCTACGGCGAGCAGGCGATGGCGCTGCAACTCGGCGGCGGGGTCGAGGCGGAGCATAACCGCGAGTTCGGCCGCGCCTTCGTCGAGGTGACCAAGCCGGCCGGGCTGTTCGACGGCGTCTGGTCGGTCGGCGAGCGCCACCAGGTGTGGATGAGCCACGGCGACCGGGTGACGGCGACGCCGCCGGGCTTCGAGGTGGTCGGCACCTCCGAGAACGCGCCCTTCGCGATGATCGCCGACGAGGCGCGGAAATTCTACGCGATCCAGTTCCACCCCGAGGTCGTCCATACGCCGGACGGCGCCAGGCTGCTGACCCGTTTCGCCCGCGACATCGTCGGCTGCGCCGGCGACTGGACTATGGCCGCCTTCCGCGACCAGGCGATCGAGCGGATCCGGGCGCAAGTCGGTGACGGGCGGGTGATCTGCGGGCTCTCCGGCGGCGTCGACTCGGCGGTGGCGGCGGTGCTGATCCACGAGGCGATCGGCGAGCAGCTGACCTGCGTCTTCGTCGACCACGGACTGCTGCGCCAGGGCGAGGCGGAGCAGGTCGTCGACCTCTTCCGCGACCACTACAACATCCCGCTGGTCCATGCCGAGGAGGCCGACCGCTTCCTCGACGCGCTGGAGGGCGTCGGCGACCCGGAGGCCAAGCGCAAGATCATCGGCGGGCTGTTCATCGACGTCTTCGACGCGGAGGCGAAGAAGATCGGCGGCGCCGATTTCCTGGCGCAGGGGACGCTCTATCCGGACGTGATCGAGAGCGTCTCGGCGATCGGCGGCCCGTCGGTGACGATCAAGTCGCACCACAATGTCGGCGGCCTGCCGGAACGCATGAAGATGAAGCTGGTCGAGCCGCTGCGCGAATTGTTCAAGGACGAGGTCCGCGACCTTGGTCGCGAACTCGGCCTGCCGGACGCCTTTGTCGGCCGCCATCCCTTCCCGGGACCGGGGCTGGCCATCCGCTGCCCCGGCGGCGTGACGCGCGACAAGCTGGCGATCCTGCGCGAGGCCGACGCGATCTATCTCGACGAGATCCGCAAGGCCGGGCTCTATGACGTGATCTGGCAGGCCTTCGCGGTGCTGCTGCCGGTGCAGACCGTCGGCGTCATGGGCGACCAGCGCACCTACGACTTCGTCCTGGCCCTGCGCGCCGTGACCTCGACCGACGGCATGACGGCGGATTTCTACCACTTCGACATGGATTTCCTCGGCCGCGCCGCGACCCGGATCATCAACGAGGTGCGCGGCGTCAACCGCGTCGTCTACGACGTGACCTCGAAGCCGCCGGGCACGATCGAGTGGGAGTGAGGGGCCAGTGACTGTCACCATCTACGGCATCCGGAACTGCGATACGATGAAGAAGGCGCGGGCCTGGCTTGACGGGCATGGCGTCGCCTATGACTTTCACGACTTCAAGAAGAGCGGCATCGACAAGGGACGGCTCGAGGGCTGGGCGCGGGTGGTCGGCTGGGAGGTGCTGCTCAACCGGGCCGGGACGACCTTTCGCAAGCTGGCCGATGCCGACAAGGCGGGACTGGACGAGGCGAAGGCGATTTCGCTGATGCTCGAACAGCCGACCATGATCAAGCGGCCGGTGCTCGATCTCGGCGGCACGATCCTGGTCGGCTTCAAGCCCGAGATCTACGCCGCTGCGTTTGACGGCTGAGCCGAGCATCGCCAAGCCTTCGGCGTGGTTTCGCCGGGACGCCGGGCGACCTGCGCCACGCGTGCCGCCGCGCTACACTCTGCGCCGACGGGGAATCGAAGGGGCAGGGCATGAGCGGCGATCTCGAGGGCAAGACCGTACTGGTAACGGCGGCGGGGCAGGGGATCGGCCGGGCGACGGCGCTGGCCTTCGGCCGGGCCGGCGCGACGGTCCATGCGACGGACATCAACGCCGAGACGCTGGCCGGGATCGACGGGCAGCCGGGGATCGCCATCCGCCGGCTGGATGTGCGCGACGGCGCGGCGGTCGATGCGGCGGTGGCCGATATCGGCGCGATCGATGCCCTGTTCAACTGCGCCGGCTTTGTCCATGTCGGAACGATCCTCGACATGACCGACGATGAGTTCGACTTTGCCGTCGACCTCAATGTCCGGTCGATGGTGCGGACTATTCGCGCGGTGCTGCCCGGCATGATCGCCCGCGGCGGAGGTTCCATAATCAACGTCGCCTCGGTGGTCGGCAGCATCACCGGCGCGCCGAACCGCTGCGCCTACGGCATCACAAAGGCGGCGGTGGTCGGCCTGACCAAGTCGGTCGCCACCGACTTCGCCGGCAAGGGCATCCGCTGCAACGCCATCTGTCCGGGCGCGGTCGACAGCCCGTCGCTCGACGGGCGGTTTCGCGCCCAGGGCGATTACGAGGCGGCGCGGGCCGCCTTCGTCGCCCGTCAGCCGCTCGGCCGGCTGGGGACGCCGGAGGAGGTCGCCGACCTTGCCGTCTACCTCGCTGGGGCCAGCAACACGACCGGCCAGGCCCACGTCATCGACGGCGGCTGGACCACCTGACGGCCGGCAAATGGGGAACGCCGGGAAGGCGGCTGCGTTGTCGCTCCAGAAGGAGAACCCCATGACAACGGACAAACGCGGCGAACGCCAACGCAGTCTTGAAGAGCGTCCCTATCTCGGTGAGAACGGCGCACCAACCCAGGGTGGTCGCGACGGCGGCAGGCTGGCGCGCGATATCGGCAGCCGCGACGAGCGCAAGCGGACCGAGGAGCGGCCGGCCGGCGCCACGCGCGTCCGCAAGGAAGACGAACTGGACGACTGACCCCTGGAACGAGAACGGCCGCCCGGAGGCGGCCGCTTTTCGTTGGTGATGGACCGGTCTCTACCGGACGATCGACACCAAGGCGTTTTCGGTCCCGTTTGCCTTGACCAGCTTGAAGAAGGTCTCGGCATTGTCGGGATGGAGCCGGATGCAGCCATGCGATGCCGGGCTGCCGAGGCGCTTGAGGTCGGTCGTCCCGTGCACCGCATAACCGCGGTAGAAGAACACCGACCAAGGCATCGGCGCGTTGTTATACTTGCGCGACCGGTGGCGCGGGGACAGCCATTCGGCGGTCCAGCGACCGGTCGGCGTGCGGTAACTGCCGCGGCCACTCGATACGGTGAAGACGTGGGTCAGCTTCTCGTCGACATAGACATGCATGGTCTGGTCGGAGAGATCGACCCGGGCAACGATGGTTTGTGGCCCTGGCTTTTCGTTTTCCGCCGCCGGCTCGACCGTTTCGATGCTGGCGACGCGCATGCCGTCGAGAAGTTCGGCCGCGGCGGGGTTTCCGCCGACGACCGCCATTCCGACGGCAAGCAAACCGACATGCCAGCCGCGCGCGGCTGCGCGGCCCAGTCCCTTGATACGCATCGGACTGCCTCCGCCGATCGTCAGCCTAGCGGGTGACCACGACGCGGGCGTTGCCCATGCCGTACTGCTGGATCAGCGAATAAAGCTTCGCGGCGTTGGAGGGATGCAGGCGAACGCAGCCATGCGAGGCCGGACGGCCAAGGTTGCGGATCGAGGTCGTGCCGTGGATGGCGTAGCCACCGCGGAAGAACACCGAATAGGGCATCGGCGCGTTGTCATACTTGCGCGAATACCAGTTCTTCTCGAGACGCTGCGGGCGGTAGGTGCCGGTCGGCGTGGCGTAGCCGCTGCGCCCGGTCGACACCGGCCACGTATACTTGCTGACGCCGTTGACCTTGACGACCATCCGCTGCGACGAGATGTCGATCCGTGCCTCGACCTTTGCCGCGGCAGCGGGAAATGCGAAAGCGAGCGCAAAAAGCGCGACTGCAATGCCAAGAAGTCTCATGTGATCCAGCCCTTCTGTTTAAACGATCCGCGACCGTTGGCGCGGAACTCAACCCTTCCCCAAGTGCCGAGCATCATAGCAAGCCTTTCATAAACAACATGTAACTGGCCGGTCCGCGTGCTAGATCATCGTCAGGTGTAGCAAGGGGGCAACTATGGTGGTCCTGATACTTGGGCTGATCCTCTTTCTCGGCGTGCATTCGGTCCGGATGCTCGCACCGGGCGGGCGCGATGCCGCAATTGGCCGATTTGGCGAAGGCGCCTATAAAGGTGCCTATACGCTGGCATCGCTGATCGGATTAGTCCTTATCGTATGGGGATTTGGCAGGACTGCTTCAGATCCTGCCTTCCTTTACGCCCCGCCATTCTGGCTGCGCCACGCAACCGAGCTCCTGGTGCTGGTCGCCCTGGTTCTCGCGGTCGCCAGCGCCTTGCCGCCGAGCCATATCGGGCGGGCGGTCCGCCATCCGCTGCTGGTCGGAACCGCGATCTGGGCGGTCGCTCACCTTTTCGTGAACGGCGAAGTCGGCACGACGATCCTGTTCGGCGCCTTCCTGATCTGGGCGGTCGTCGACCTGATTGCCCAGCGCAGCCGGCCGCCGAAACCCAAGGCGCCGCCTTCCTGGCGGTTCGACATCATCGCCGTGGTGGCCGGCGCAGCGATCTACGGATTGCTGGTATGGCGCGCCCACCTCTGGCTATTCGGCGTCAGCCCGATTACCTGAACGCCCAACCAACACAGCGAGCATCATGTCTGCCCAGAACCAGACCCGGCGGATCACCGCCAACGACATCCGCGCCCGCAAGGGCGGCGAACCGATCGTCGCGCTGACCTCCTATCACGCGCACACGGCGCGGATCATCGATCCCTTCGTCGATTTCCTGCTGGTCGGTGATTCGCTCGGCATGGTGATGCATGGCCTCGAGACGACGCTGCCGGTGACGCTGGAAATGATGATCCTCCAGGGCCGCGCGGTGATGCGCGGCGCCAGCCATTGCCTCGTCGTCGTCGACCTGCCCTTCGGCAGCTACGAGGAAAGCCCGGTCAAGGCGTTCCAGACCGCCGCCCGGGTGCTGAAGGAAACCGGCTGCGGCGCGGTCAAGCTGGAGGGCGGCGCCCGGATGGCGGAAACCGTGCGTTTCCTGGTGGATCGCGGCGTGCCGGTGATGGGCCATGTCGGCCTGACGCCGCAGGCGGTCAACACCATCGGCGGCTTCAAGGTCCAGGGCCGTGACCCGGGCGGGGCGGAATCCATCCTCGCCGACGCCAAGGCGATCGAGGAGGCGGGGGCCTTCGCGGTGGTGGTCGAGGCGGTGGTCGAACCGCTGGCGCGCCAGATTACCGAGGCGATCGCCGTACCGACCGTCGGCATTGGCGCCTCGCCGGCCTGCGACGGCCAGATCCTGGTGCTGGAGGACATGCTCGGCCTCAGCCCATGGGCGCCGAAATTTGTCAAGCGCTTCGGGAATCTCGCCGAGCAGATCGAGGGTTCGGTGAAAGCCTATGTCAGCGAAGTTCGCGACCGGACGTTCCCGGCGGACGACAATGTGTATAAACCGAAGAAATAGCGGGCGGCGGCGGTTAGCCGGCGTTTGCAACCGGTGTTCCGCGGCGATAGTGTGCGGCCGCGTGGCGCGGGGTTTTCGCGCCGATTGTGAGGATTGATGTCCGATATCTTTCGCGAAGTCGATGAGGATATCCGCCACGAGCGGTTCAAGCGGCTATGGGACCGTTTCGGGCCCTGGGTGATCGGTGTCGCGGTCCTGATCGTCCTCATCACCGCCGGCTATCGCGGCTGGCAATATTGGGAAACCAGCCAGGCTGCTGCAACCGGCGACCGGTTCGTCGCCGCGATCAGCCTTGCCGACGACGGCAAGCATGAAGAGGCGATCGCCGCCCTCGGCGAGATCGAGGCCGACGGCAGCGGCGCCTACCCGGTGCTCGCCACCTTCCGCATCGCCACCGAAAAGGCCGCTTCCGGCGACGTCACCGGCGCTGTGGCTGCCTATGACGCTATCAACAGCCGGCCCAACGTCCCGGCCCTGGTCGGGGACCTGGCGCGACTGCGCGCCGCCATCCTCCTGACCGACAGCGCCAGTGTCGAAGAACTGACTTCCCGGATCGGCGATCTCGCCGACACCGGCAATCCCTGGCGCCACAACGCCCGCGAGATCCTCGGCTTCGCCGCCTTCCGCGCCGACGACCTCACCGCGGCGCGGACCTATTTCACCGAGATCGTGGACGACCAGGAGAGCGGGCAGGGCGCGCAATCCCGCGCCCAGGTCATGCTGTCGCTGATTGCTTCGCGCGAGGGCCAGCCGGCTGCGGCGGACCCGGGCGAAGGCTAGGCCGCCGGCAGGCACCTGCCGCCGCAGAATACAGCCGGGAACCGGGCCATGCTCGATCATGCACCGCGTGTCGTCATCATTGGACGACCGAATGTCGGCAAGTCGACGCTGTTCAACCGGCTGGTCGGCCGCAAGCTGGCGCTGGTCGACGACCAGCCGGGCGTGACCCGCGACCGGCGCGAGGGCGAAGCCTCGCTGCACGGGCTCGAATTCACCATCATCGACACCGCGGGCCTCGAGGAGGCCGACCCGAATTCGCTCGCCGGGCGGATGCGCGCCCAGACCGAAGCGGCCGTCGCCACCGCCGACCTCACCCTGTTCATGATCGACGCACGGGCCGGGGTGACGCCGCTCGACGCCCATTTCGCCACGCTGCTGCACGGGCTCGGGCAACCGGTGGTGCTGATCGCCAACAAGGCCGAGGGCAAGGCCGGCGCCGCGGGCGCGCTGGAGGCCTATGAACTCGGCTTCGGCGAGCCGCTGGCGGTCTCGGCCGAGCATGGCGAGGGCATGGCCGACCTGCATGAGGCGATCATCGCGGCGCTGCCGGAAGGCGCCGGGGAACACGCCGAGGACGACGCCGACAAGCCGATCCGCCTCGCCGTCATCGGCCGCCCCAACGCCGGCAAGTCGACGCTGATCAACCGGATGATCGGCCAGGAACGGCTGCTGACCGGCCCCGAGGCCGGCATCACCCGCGATTCGATCGCCGTCGACTGGACGTGGCGCGACCACGACTTCCGCATCTATGACACCGCCGGCATGCGCCGCCGCGCCAAGGTGGTCGAGAAGCTGGAGAAGATGGCGGTCGGCGACGGGTTGCGCGCCATCCGCTTCGCCGAGGTGGTGATCCTGGTCCTCGACGCCACGATGCCCTTCGACAAGCAGGACCTGCATATCGCCTCGCTGGTCGAGTCCGAGGGACGGGCGCTGATCATCGCGCTCAACAAGTGGGACCTGATCGAGGAACCGCAGGCGGTCCTCAAGGAACTGCGCATCGAGGTCGAGCGACTGCTGCCGCAGATCCGCGGCGTGGCGCTGGTGCCGGTCTCGGGCCTCGGCGGCAAGGGCATCGACAAGATGATGGTCAAGGCCATCGAGACCTACGAGGTGTGGAACCGCCGCATCTCGACAGCCAAGCTCAACCGCTGGCTGTCAGGGGTGGTCGAGCATCACCCGCCGCCGGCGGTCTCGGGCCGACGGATCAAGCTGCGCTACCTGACCCAGGCCAAGGCGCGCCCGCCGAGCTTCGTCGCCTTCTGCTCCCGTCCGGAAGCCCTGCCGACCGCCTGGCAGCGCTACCTGCTCAACGCGCTGCGGGACGACTTCAAGCTTCCCGGGGTGCCGCTCCGCCTGATGCTGAGAAAAGGCGAGAACCCCTTCGAGGGGCGCAAACGCAAGCGTCAGTAGGTCAGGACGTGACCAGCAGGTCCCGGGTCTCGCCATTGGGGAAGCTGAACAGCACGCCGTTGGCCGTGTAGCCGGGCGACACCATGCGGACGATGTCCTCGGTGACGGCGTCCGGTGTCTTCAGCGTGTCGGGGTCTTCTCCCGGGCGGCTCTGGGCGCGCATGTGGGTGCGCAAGGCGCCGGGGTCGAAGAGGTTGGCGGTCACCGCCGTCTGGCGCATCTCGCCGGCATAGGTCTTGACCAGGGCCTCGAGCGCGGCTTTCGAGGCGGAATAGACGCCCCAATACGGCCGGCAGCGATGGGCGGCGCCGGAGGTGACGAACAGGGCGCGGCCGGCGTCGGACTGGCGCAGCAGCGGATCGAGCGAGCGGATCAGCCGCCAGTTGGCGGTGACATTGACCGCCATGACATCGTCGAAGACCTTCGGCTCGAGATGGCCCATCGGCGTGATGACGCCGAGCATGCCGGCATTGCCGAGCAGGATGTCGAGCTTGCCCCAGCGCTCGTAGATCGCGCCGCCGAGGCGGTCGATGGCCGCAAAGTCCTTGAGGTCGAAGGGGACGAGGGTGGCTTCGCCGCCCATCGCGCGGATCTCGTCGTCGAGTTCCTCGAGGCCGCCGACGGTGCGAGCCACGGCGACGATATGGGCGCCGGCGGCGGCCATCGCACGCGCCGCGGCATAGCCGACGCCGCGCGACGCGCCGGTCACCACGGCGACCCGGCCGGACAGGGGCTTGTCGCTCATGCCGCGCCGGTCAGCAGCGTGACGGGATCGGCCCCCGCATCCTCGGATGCGACGCTCCGGCCGTTTTCGAGATCGACCAGCCGCGTCGGGTAATCGCCCGTGAAGCAGGCGTCGCAGAATTGCGGGGCGCCGGAATCGCGATGCGCCTCGCCGACGGCGCGGTAGAGCCCGTCGATGGTCAGGAAGCGGAGGCTGTCGACCTTGATGAAGTCCTCCATCTCGGCGACCGTCAGCCGCGAGGCGATGAGCTTCGACTGCTCCGGCGTATCGACCCCGTAGAAGCAGGAATGGCTGGTCGGCGGACTGGCGATCCGCATATGGACCTCCGTCGCGCCGGCATCGCGGACCATCTGCACGATCTTCGACGAGGTCGTGCCGCGCACGATGGAATCGTCGACCAGCACGACGCGCTTGCCGGCGAGGATATCGCGGTTGGCGTTGTGCTTGAGCTTGACGCCCATGTGGCGGATGGCGTCGCTCGGCTCGATGAAGGTGCGGCCGACATAGTGATTGCGGATGATGCCGAGATCGAAGGGGAGGCCCGCCGCCTCGGCGAAACCGATCGCCGCCGGCGTGCCGGAATCCGGCACCGGCACCACCAGGTCGGCCGGCGCCATCGCCTCGCGGGCGAGCTCCGCGCCGATCCGCTTGCGGACCTCGTAGACGCCGCGGCCGTTGACCACCGAATCCGGCCGGGAGAAATAGACATATTCGAAGATGCAGAAGCGCGAGCGGCGCCGGTCGAACGGGCGCAGGCTCTCGATGCCCTCCGGGGTGACGATGACCATCTCGCCGGGCTCGACGTCGCGAACGAAGCGGGCGCCGATGATGTCGAGGGCGCAGGTCTCCGAGGCCAGCACCGCCGAGCCGTCGAGGTCGCCGAGAACCAGCGGCCGGACGCCGAGCGGATCGCGGCAGCCGATCATCTTCTTCGACGAGAGGCAGACCAGCGACCAGGCGCCTTCGAGTTCCGACAGCGCGTCGATGATGCGGTCGACGAGACGGCCGCTGCGGCTGGTGGCGATCAGGTGGAGGATGACCTCGGTATCGCTGGTCGACTGGAAGATCGAGCCGCGGCGCTGCAGCTCGTTCTGCAGCGAGAGGGCATTGGTGATGTTGCCGTTATGGGCGACGGCGAAACCGCCGCCGGAAAAACCGGCGAAGAGCGGCTGGATGTTGCTCTCCATCGGCCCGCCGCGCGTCGAATAGCGGACATGGCCGATGGCGCGGTCGCCGGGCAGGCGCTCGATCACCGCGCGTTCGGTGAAATTGTCGCCGACGACGCCGAAATGCCGCTCGTGATGGAAGGCCTTGCCGTCGAAGGAGACGATGCCCGCCGCCTCCTGGCCGCGATGCTGGAGGGCGTGGAGGCCGAGCGCGGTGAGGGCTGCCGAGTCCTGGTGCCCGAAGACGCCGAAGACGCCGCACTCCTCATGCAGCTTGTCGTCGTCGGGGCCGAAGGGCAGGCCCGTCGGCATGGCAGTTGCGCTCCTGGCGGGGGGCGAATGGGTCACGCTAGTTTGCTGTTCCCGGATCGGTGTTTTCGATCAGTTGGTCGATGGCGCCGCGCTCGCTGTCGTCATAGGCCGGATCGCCGGGCGCGGCGTCCGGCGGCGCGGCATCCGACGTCGCCGGATTGGGCGCCTCTTCGGATCCGCCACCGCGGATGCGGTTGAGCAGGGACGCTTCCGCGTCTTCCGGCAGAGCCGCCATCAACTGCTCGCCGAGATTGTCGAGGAACGGCTTGGTCCGCGCGTCGGCGACCCAGGCCGGCGGCGCCGGCACCAGCCAGTTGAAGAACAGCAGGGCGATGACCAGGAGCAGGATGCCCCGCACCGCGCCGAAGATGAAGCCGAAGGCCCGGTCGATCGCGCCGACGCGACTGTCGATGACGAAATCGGAGATCTTCATCGTGATGTAGCTCGCCACGATCAGGGCGACGAAGAAGATCACCGCCGCCGAGACGATGATGGCGATCGTCCGGTTGTCGAAATAGGGCTCCACCAGCGGCAGCAGCGACTTGTAGAAATAGTAGGCGGCCGCCGCGGCTGCCACCCATGAGGCGACGGACAGGACCTCGCGGACGAAGCCTCGCACCATGGCGAGGCCCGCCGAAATCAGGACGACGACGATGACGATGACGTCGAGAACCGTAACCGGCATGAGCTCTTCCGTTCCAGGGGCGGCCGGACGGCGCGGCCACAATGACAGTTGGCTAACACGATTCTTCGTGTCGGTCCCGCGGTCTCCAAAGGGCTTGCGCGAATCAACCTATGAGTGTAAAATGATAACGATTACACCCAATGAAAGCTCGCGCTCGTTCCTTTTGCTTCGGGGAGTTCATGGGACATGAAGGCACTCGCCATCATAGTCAATATCTTCGTACCGGGAAGTGGCACGATAATCGTGGGCAAGTTGGGGCAGGGGGCGGCCCAATTCCTGCTCTTCGCCCTCGGCATCGTCCTGACATTCGCTGTTGCCGGCCCGATTGTCGGCGTCCCGCTGGCAGTCGCTGCCTGGGTCTGGGCCCTCGACTCGGCCGCCGGCGACGAAACCGTGACCTCTCGCAGCAAGGCG
The DNA here is from genome assembly GCF_900104485.1 of Bauldia litoralis. Lineage (GTDB taxonomy): Bacteria > Pseudomonadota > Alphaproteobacteria > Rhizobiales > Kaistiaceae > Bauldia > Bauldia litoralis. The sequence goes on from NZ_FMXQ01000007.1 coordinate 88,970, forward strand.
CCCCGCCAGACCGAAAACGCGCTCAGCTTTCTTGATCGGCGGGATCGGCATCCATCCGTCGTGCGGCAATCTCCGCGACCAATTCCACAAGCTGACCGATCCCCCTAGTCGTCATCCCGGCGACGTCCTGTCCGGCCGATGCCGCCGGCAGGACCGCCTGGGCGAAACCGAGCTTGCCGGACTCCTTGAGCCTTGACGGCGCGTGCGAGACCGGGCGCACGGCGCCAGACAGGCTGACCTCGCCGAAATAGGCGCAATCCGGCGGCAAGGGGGCGTTGAGCCGCGAGGAAACCAGCGCCGCCGCGACGGCAAGGTCGGCCGCCGGCTCGCTGATCCGCAGGCCGCCGGCGACGTTGAGATAGACATCGCAATCTCCGAGGCGGACCCGGCAATGCGCTTCGAGCACGGCGAGGATCATCGCCAGCCGGCTCTGGTCCCAGCCGATCACCGCCCGGCGCGGCGTGCCGAGCGTGGTGGGCGCGACCAGCGCCTGTATCTCGACCAGCACGGGCCGGGTGCCTTCCATGCCGGCGAAGACCGCGGCGCCCGGCGTCTTCGAATTGCGCTCGCCGAGAAAGAGTTCGGACGGGTTTGGCACTTCGCGGAGGCCGGCGCCGCCCATCTCGAAGACGCCGATCTCGTCGGTCGGGCCGAAGCGGTTCTTGACGGCGCGCAGGATGCGGAAGTGGTGGCCGCCTTCGCCTTCGAAATAGAGCACGCCGTCGACCATATGCTCGACGACGCGGGGGCCGGCGATCTGCCCGTCCTTGGTGACATGCCCGACGAAGACCACCGCCGCGCCGCTCTGCTTGGCGTAGCGGATCAGCGCCTGGGCGGAGGCGCGGACCTGCGTGACGGTGCCCGGCGCGGAGTCGGCGGCGTCCGTCCACATGGTCTGGATCGAGTCGGCGATCAGGAGGGCGGGCGTCTCCTCCAGCGCCAGCGTTGCGAGAATGTTCTCGACACTGGTTTCGGCCGCGAGCTTGACCGAGGCGTCGGCAAGGCCGAGGCGTTCCGCCCGCATCCGGATCTGGGCGACCGCCTCCTCGCCGGAGACATAGACGACCCGGTGGCCACCATTGGCGAGCGCCGCGGCGGCCTGCAGGAGCAGCGTCGACTTGCCGATGCCGGGATCGCCGCCGACCAGCAGGGCCGAGCCGCGGACGAGGCCGCCGCCGGTCACCCGGTCGAACTCGGCGATGCCGGTGCGCGTGCGCGGCGCCTCGGCGGTCGAGCCGGCCAGCCTTTCAAGCTTGATGACCCGCCCCTTGCCCGAACCGCGCTTCGGCCCGGCGCCGACGCCGGTCGCGCCGGATTCCTCGACCAGCGCGTTCCACTCGCCGCAATCGTCGCATCGCCCCTGCCAGCGCGGGCTGACCGCCCCGCAATTCTGGCAGATATACTGGACCTTGTTCCGGGCGGCGGCACGCATGGGCGATTCCTGTGTTCGCGCTATGTTCTCATGCTTGTATCCCGAAATCAATCGCCCGCCAAGGCCATCGCTGCGCACGGACGCAGCGATGGAACGCGAGGTGCTCAGTCGGCGAATTGCCGGTTCGGGAGGCTCGGGTCGGCGATCTTGCGCGCGGCCTCGGCGCCGCAGACCGGCAGCCCCGTCGGATCGAGAAGCCCGATCTGCACCAGCAGGCTCGCCTGATCCCAGTAGATGTGCTCGTGGCTGACCTTGCCGTCCTTGAAGCCGACGATCACCACCAGGGCGATCTCGACCTTCTTTCCGGTTGGCGCGACACCGGGCAGCATCCAGTCGATCGGCGTCGTATGGGTGAAGCTGATGAAGTTCTCCTCGACGATCTGGTCCTCGCCGACGGTGCGCGTGAGGGTGGTCAGCACGACGTCGGGCGGGAAGAACTTGCCGACCAGATGGTCGCGGTAGAAGGCCCGAACGCCGTCGTGACCGACGCCGCCCATCAGGGTCGGGACGTTGGTGAGGTGCGGCGCGTCGGACATGGTTGCCATGGTTGTGTCGAGGTCGCCGGCCAGTTCGGCGTCGACGTGGCGCTTGAAGGCATCGATCTTCGCTTGCTTGGACATGGGCGCGCTCCTTGTGCGGCAGTCGCCGCGGGTTGATGGCATCATGCACCCGGCAACCTGCGATCGGATTAACGCCGCAGGACAAGTCTCAGGGGCGGTAACGCCGGTGATACCGCCGGCCCAGGCTCGTCAGCAGTTCGTAGCCGATGGTGCCGGCGCGTTCGGCGACCTCGTCGACGGGGATGTTGGGGCCGAAGAGCTCGACCCAGTCGCCGCGCCGGGCATCGGAGATTTCGGTGACGTCGATGGTGATCAGGTCCATCGAAACGCGGCCGACGAGGGGGGCGGCGCGGCCGCGCAGGAAGGCAAGGGCGCCGGGGCGCTGGTCGGAGGAACTGGCGTGGCGGGGATAGCCGTCGGCATACCCCACCGCGAGGATGGCGAGGCGGCTCGGCCGGTCGAGCGCCTCGGTCGCGCCGTAGCCGACGGTTTCACCGGGCGCCGCGTCGCGGACCTGGAGGATGCGGGCTTCCAGCGTCGCAACCGGACGCATCGGGTTGACGGCGTCGTTGACCGCCGCGCCGCCATAGAGCGCGATGCCCGGCCGGACGAGGTCGAAACGGTAATCGGGCCCGAGAAAAATGCCGGCCGAATTGGCCAGCGATGCGGGCACGTCGGGCAGGCGGGCGCGAACCGCGCGGAAGGCGTCGCGTTGGCGTTGGTTGAGCGGGTGGTCCGGCGTATCGGCGCAGGCAAGATGGCTCATCACCAGCGTCAGGCCGAGGGTGTCGGCAAGGCCGGGCCCGGCGAGGAGCGCCTCCGCCTCGCCAAGGCCGAGGCCCATGCGGTGCATGCCGGTGTCGATGTGAAGGGCTGCGTGCGCGGCCGGGTTCTGCCGGCGGTGGGCCGTCCACTCCTCGATCTCGGGAAGCGATGAGAGGACCGGGCGAAGGTTTGCCTGCGCATAGGTGGCGGCGGCGCCCTCGAACAGGCCGTCGAGGATGTAGATCGTCGCCTCGGGCAGCGTGGCGCGCAGCCGCAGGCCTTCCTCCGGCACCGCGACGAAGAAGGTGTCGCAGCCGGCGCCGGCGAGAGCGCGGACCGCCGGCTCGAGACCGATGCCATAGCCGTCGCCCTTGACCACCGCCGCAGTGGCCGCGCCCTCGGCGCGGGCCGCAAGGTCGCGCCAGTTGTCGGCCAGCGCATCGCGGTCGATGGTCAGGCGGCCGCCGGCGAGGGTCTCGGGCGTCTCGGCGGTCATTTTTCTCGCGCTGCAGGGAGGCGGGGTTGAGCGATCATGATTCGCATTGTCGGCGATTGCCGCTGCGACGACGAGACGCGATTGTCGATTTCGACTGGCATAGTACTTTTGTTCATGGCAAAAGACATATGTCGAAACAACGGAAACGCCGATGCCCAAAGAGCTCTTTGTCGATCCGCTGCTGATGCGCAAAGCCGCCCGGCTGCAGTTCCCCGATATCCAGATCCACGCTTATGCGACGCCATTGGCGGAAGAAAGGCAGCGCTACGGCGACGAGACGCTGCTGCGCGTGCTGCGCGACATGATGGTGGTCCGCGAGTTCGAGACCATGCTCGGCGCCTTCAAGGGGCAGGGCGCCTATTCGGGCATCGAGTTCCTCTACAAGGGGCCGGCCCATCTTTCGATCGGCCAGGAGGGCGCCGCGGTCGGCGCGTCGCTGGCGCTTGAGCCGGGCGATCACGTCTTCGGCAGTCACCGCAGCCATGGCGAGTTCATCGCCAAGGGCCTGGCGGCGATTGCCGGGCTGGAGCCGGCCGCGCTCCAGGCGATCATGGAAGAGCACCAGGGCGGCGCCCTGCTGAAGACCGTCGAGACCCATCTTGGTGGCGGCGACGAGAAGACGACGGCGGAAAAATTCCTGCTGCTCGGCCTGCTCGCCGAGATCTTCATGCGCGCCAACGGCTTCAACGGCGGCATGGGCGGCTCGATGCACGCCTTCTTCCTGCCCTTCGGCGCCTATCCCAACAACGCCATTGTCGGCGCGTCGGCCGGCATCGCCACCGGGTCGGCTATGCGCAAGCGTCTTGGCGGAAACGGCGGCATCTCGGTCGCCTATGCCGGCGACGGCTCGACCGGCTGCGGCCCGGTCTGGGAGGCGATGAATTTCGCCAGCATGGCCCAGTTGAGCGGCCTGTGGCCGGAAGAGCATCGCGGCGGGTTGCCGGTGCTCTTCTGCTTCAACAACAATTTCTACGCGATGGGCGGCCAGACCATCGGCGAGACCGCCGGCTGGGACCGGCTGTCGCGGATCGGCGCCGGCATCAACCCGTCGGCGATGCATGCCGAGACCGTCGATGGCGCCAACCCGCTCGCCGTCGCCGACGCGGTTGCGCGCAAGCGCGCGCTGCTGGTCGAGGGCAAGGGGCCGGGCTTGCTGGATATCGAGTGCTACCGCTTCTCCGGTCACTCGACCACCGACGCCAATGTCTACCGCTCGCGCGATGAGTTGAAGGCGTGGGAGGCCAACGACCCGATCGTGCTGTTCGCTGCCACTCTCAAGGAAGCCGGCATTCTCGACGATGCGGCCGAGGCCGAAATGCGAGACGGTGTCGCCGGGCTGATGCGCGGGGTGACCCAGGCGGCGGTCGATCCGGCGATCGCCCCGCCGGTCGATATCCGCAAGGACCCGACGCTGATCGGCAAGCTGATGTTCTCCAACACCGCGATCGAACTGCCGGCCGAGCCGCAGGGCGGGCTGCCCGATCCGACCACCTCGTCGCGCGTCCGCCAGCTTGCCAAGAAGGCGCGCTACGGCCTCGACGAGAATGGCGAGCGCCACTCGCCGATGCGCGCCGTCACCATCCGCGACGCGCTGTTCGAGTCGCTGCTCCACCACTTCACCCATGACCCGTCGCTGATCGGCTATGGCGAGGAATGCCGCGAATGGGGCGGCGCCTTCGGCGTCTATCGCGGATTGTCGGACATTCTCCCCTATGACCGGCTGTTCAACTCGCCGATCTCGGAAGCCGCCATCGTCGCCACCGCCGTCGGCTACGCGATGGAAGGCGGCCGGGCGGTGGTCGAGCTGATGTATACCGACTTCATCGGCCGGGCCGGCGACGAGATCTTCAACCAGATGGCCAAGTGGCAGTCGATGTCGGCTGGCATGCTGAAGCTGCCGGTGGTGCTGCGCTGCGCGACGGGCAGCAAGTATGGCGCCCAGCATTCGCAGGACTGGAGCGGCCTCGTCGCCCATATACCGGGGCTGAAGGTCGTCTACCCGGCGACCCCCTATGATGCCAAGGGCCTGCTCGCCACGGCGCTGTCGAGCAACGATCCGGTGGTCTTCTTCGAGAGCCAGCGGCTCTACGACGCGATGGAGACGGTCCACGAGGGCGGCGTGCCGACGGAATATTACCAGTTGCCGTTCGGCGTTCCCGATGTGAAGCGGGAAGGGACCGACGTCACGATCCTGACCATCGGCCCGTCGCTCTATCCGGCACTTGCCGCCGCCGAGACGCTGGCTTCGGAGCGCGGCGTGTCGGCGGAGATCATCGACGCGCGGTCGCTGGTGCCGTTCGACTACGAGACGGTTCTCAAGTCGGTGAAGAAGACCGGGCGCATCCTGCTGGTCTCCGAGGCGTCGGAACGCGGCAGCTTCCTGATGACGCTCGCCGCCAATATCGGCCGCTACGGCCATGGCGACCTTGCCGCCGCGCCACGGGTGCTGGGATCGCCGAACTGGATCGTGCCGGGCGCCGAGATGGAATCGACCTATTTTCCCCAGGCGCATGACATCGTCGATATTGTGTGCAGCGAACTGATGCCCGAAAAGAATACCGACTGGCAGGGCTTGCGGAACTGGGACGGTCTCGACATGTCCCGGCGCGGACTGTGATCGGCTAGAGGAGAAATCTCATGGATGTACCGATTGTCATGCCGCAGCTCGGCGTCGATATCGAGGAAGCCCAGATCGACGAGTGGCTGAAGGCCGAAGGCGACGCGGTGAGCGAGGGCGACCAGATCGTCATCGTCACCACGCCGAAGGTGACGCTCGAACTGGAAGCCCCGGCGACCGGCGTCCTCAAGTCGATTGCCGTGCCGGCCGACGAAATCGCCAAGGTCGGTACGACCCTCGGCATCATCGCCAGCGACTGATCCGGGACAAACGATGCCGAGCCAGGACACGACGATCGAGGTCGCCGGGCGGCGCCTTTCCTATCTCGCCGCCGGGGATGACGGGCCGCCGGTCCTGCTCCTCCACGGCTTTGGCGCCGACAGGCTGACCTGGCTGCTTACCCAGCGCGACGTGGCGGCCTATGCCTCCACCATCGCCATCGACCTGCCGGGCCACGGCCTGTCGGACCGGGAAGTCGGCGCGGGCGACATCGCCTCCTTCACCGACCTGGTCGCAGGCTTCCAGAAGGCCCGAGGCACTGGGCCGGTGCATGTCATCGGCCATTCGCTCGGCGGCGCCATCGCCATCGACCTCGCCCATCGCCACCCGGAACTGGTCTCCTCGCTCTTCCTGCTCGCCCCGGCCGGTGTCGGCAACGGGGTCGACGAGACCTTTCTCACCGCCCTGACCGGCATGGAGACGCTCGACCAGGCAAGCTCCGTGCTCGAGCGGCTGGTGGCGCGGCGGCGGCTGATCAGCCCGCAGATGACGGCCCGGGCGCTGGCCCAGATCTCCGAGCCGGGCGTTCGCGAAGCGCTCAACAAGGTCGCCGGCAACCTGCGCGGCGCCCATCTCGACCTCGCCGACGCCGTTTCCGGTGTTGCCGGGCGCGGGATTCCGGTCACGGTGGTCTGGGGCGCGGGCGATACAGTCAATCCGCTGACAGAGGACAGCGCGAAAGCGCTCGGCGCCATCCTCCATGTCGTCGAGGATGCCGGCCACCTGCCGCATATCGAGAGCCATGCCAAGGTCAACGCCCTGATCCGCGCCTTCCTGACCGGTGGGGACGGGGCCGGGGCGTGACCAGGCTTCGCCGCGCGGCCGGCACCGAGCAGCGGCGCGACGACGCCTCGCTGCGGCTTCGGGCGGCGTGGCTCTATTTCAGCCACGGCCTGACCCAGAAGGATATTTCCGACCGGCTCGGCGTCAGCCGCGGCACGGTGATCCGCATGCTGGCCGAGGCGCGCGAGCGCGGCGAGGTGCAGATCTGGATCGGCGAGGGCGACAGCGAATGCGTCGACCTGGCATTGCGCCTCGAGGATGCCTTCGGCCTCGACGAGGCGATCGTCACCCCCGGCATCGACGACGACAGCGCCCCGAAATCGGTCGGCTCGGCGCTCGGCCGCTTCCTGTCGGAAGTGGTCAGCGACGGACAGACCATCGGCCTCGGCTGGGGCCGGACGCTGATGGCCTCGCTCGGCAGCCTGCGCGCCGTGCGGCGGCAGGGCGTCAAGGTGGTGTCGCTGGTCGGCGGCGTCGTCGAGGCGCGCGAGAGTTCGCCGCTTGAATATTCATGGCGGGTGGCCAGCCAGTTCGGGGCGGAATGCTACCTGTTCATCGCGCCTGCCTTTGTCGACTCGCCGACCACGAAGAAACGGCTGATCGAGGATTGTGGGCTCGACGCCCTCTATCGGCTGGGCCAGTCGCTGGATATCGCGGTCGTCGGCGTCGGCGGCGTTGGCGTCGGCCAGCAGTCGCAGGCGGCGAGCATGATCAGCACCGCGGAGCGCGACGAACTGCTTGCGCTCGGCGCGGTCGCCGACGTGCTGTGCAGTTTCATCGACGCCGACGGCAAGACCGTGCCGCATTCGCTCAATCGGCGGGTGATGAGCATCCCGCTTGACGATGTCGCCAAGGCAGGCCACGTCGTCGTTGCCGGCGGCGGCGCGGCGCGGGCGACGGCGATCCGCGCCGCGATCCGCCGCGTCGGCTGCAATACGCTGGTGACCGACGAGGGCGCGGCGCGGGCACTACTGGAGGGGGCAGGGGGCGAATGACGACCTATCTCGGCATCGATGTCGGCACGACGGCGGTCAAGACCATCGTCATCGACGAGGACCAGACGCTGCTTGCCAGCGCTTCGGTTCCCCATCCGATCCTCAGCCCGGTGCCGGGCGCGCGCGAGCAGGAGCCAGACGCCTGGCTCGCCGCCGTCGAACAGTCGCTCGCCGAAATCCGTCAGGCGGCGCCCGACGCCTATGCAGGAATCGCCGCGATCGGACTGTCCGGCCAGATGCATTCGCTTGTGACGCTGGGCGCCGACCACCGGCCGCTGCGCAACGCCATCCTGTGGAATGACGGGCGCGGCGCGGCCGAATGCGCCGAACTCACCGCCGCGGTGCCGGATATCGCCGAGATTACCGGCGTCATCGCCATGCCGGGCTTGAGCGCCGGCAAGGTGCTGTGGCTGAAGAATCACGAGCCCGAGGTCTTTGCCAGGATCGCCGCGGTGATGCTGGCCAAGGACTATGTCCGGCTGTGGCTGACCGGCGAGGTCGTCACTGACATGTCGGACGCCGCCGGCACCCAGATGTTCGACGAGCGCGAGCGGCGCTGGTCGGATCGGGTCGTCGCGGCGGTCGGGCTGCGGATGGACCAGTTGCCGCGCCTCGTCGAGGGCACTGAGGTCTCGGGCCGGCTTGGCGCGCCGATCGCCGACAAACTCGGTCTGAAGGCCGGCATTCCGGTCGCCGGTGGCGGTGGCGACGGTGGCACCGGCGCGGCCGGCATTGGCTGCGTCGAACCGGGGTCGGGCTTTCTGTCGCTCGGAACCGCCGGCGTCTATGTCGCCGCGCAGGACCGCTACGCCCCGAAGTCGGAGACCCTGGTCCACGACTTCGCCCATTGCATCCCCGGCCGCTGGTTCCAGATGGGCGCGCTGCTCAATGGCGCGAGTCCTCTCGCCTGGACGATGAAGGTGCTCGGCGAGACCGACACGGATGCGGCGCTGAAGGCGGTCGCAGCGGACTACGCCGCGCCGTCGCCGGTGATCTTCCTGCCTTACCTGACCGGTGAGCGGACGCCGCATAACGATCCCGATGCGCGCGGCGCCTTCTTCGGGCTGGATCAGGCCACGACCCGGACCCAGATGGTCCAGGCGGTGCTGGAGGGCGTCGCCTATTCGCTGCGCGATGCGCAGGACTGTCTCGATGCCGCCGGTGCGGTGGTCGAGCGGCCGGGCTTCCTCGGCGGCGGCTCGAAGAGCCGGCTGTGGGCGCGGATCATCGCCACGGTGCTCGGCCGGCCGCTGGTCCGCTATCGCGGTGCCGACCTTGGGCCGGCGCTGGGCGCGGCGCGGATGGCGATCATCGCCGCGACCGGCGCCTCGGTGACGGCGGTCTGCACCGCGCCGGAGGAGGAAGAGACGATCATGCCGGACGCGGCGCTGGTCGACGCCTATGCCGACAGGCAGGCGGTGTTCCGGGCTCTCTACAAGGCGGAGCGCGGCGTTCGCGAGGCGCGGGCGAGCAGCGGCGCCGCCTGAGGCTCAGCCCTCGACGGCCTTGGCGTAGAGGTCGATCAGGTAGGGCCAGCCCTTCTTGGCGGCCATGTCCTCCCTGTACTTCTCCCAACCCTCGCCGTGGCGGAAGAAATCGCGATGGACGAGCAGGACGTTGGTCTTGCCGTTTTCGCCGGGGTTGAAGCGGACATCGACGCGGCTGGCCATGGCCTCGCTGGCTTCCGGCGTGCGGTCGGCCGAGATCTGCCAGGCAAGCACGATATGGTTGGGCCGGTCGAAGGCCAGCACCGATCCCCAGACCTTGCGGTCGCCGTCGGCGCTTTCCTCGTAGCAGACGCCGTTCATCTTCGGCTCGATGCCGATGGTCTTGAGGCTGTCCTTGCCCCAGGTGTAGTCGCGGGGCCACCACGAGGCGAATTCGTCGACGAAGACCGCGAAGGCGCGGTCGACCGGCGCGTTGACCGGCATGGTCAGGTGGAGGAGTTCCTTGGTGCCGCCGACTTCGACGCCGCCGGCATCCTTTTTCCCGAAGAGCCTGAAGATCATCGTATCCCTTGCGTCGTTTTCGATCAGGAACCGAAGGGCGCCGGCAGGTGATCCTCGCGCGCCAGGTTCGAGAAGCGGGTGAGCTGATCCTCGAAGAGTAGCCGGACGGTGCCGGTAGGACCATGCCTTTGCTTGCCGATCAGGACTTCGGCGATTCCGTGGACCTGGGACATCTCGTCCTGCCACTGCTCGTATTCGACGGTGCCGGGCTTCGGCTCCTTGTTCTTCAGGTAATATTCCTCGCGATAGACGAAGAGCACGACGTCGGCGTCCTGCTCGATCGAGCCCGATTCACGAAGGTCGGAGAGCTGCGGCCGCTTGTCGTCGCGATTCTCGACCTGACGCGAAAGCTGCGAGAGGGCGACCACCGGGACATTGAGCTCCTTGGCCAGCGACTTGAGCTGGGTGGTGATCTCGGTGACTTCCTGGACGCGGCTTTCCGAATTGCGCTTCGACGAGCCCTGGAGGAGCTGGATGTAGTCGACCACCAGCAGGTCGAGGCCGCGCTGGCGCTTCAGCCGACGCGCCCGGGCGGCGAGCTGGCCGATGGCGAGGCCACCGGTCTGGTCGACATAGAGCGGCATGCGGTTCATCTCGCGCGCCGCTGCGACGACATGGGAAAACTGCTCCTCGGTGATGCGGCCACGGCGGATATCGGAGGAGGGCACGCCCGACTGCTCGGCGATGATACGCGTGGCGAGCTGCTCGGACGACATTTCCAGCGAGAAGAAGCCGACAATGCCGCCATCGACCGTCTTGGTGGTGCCGTCGGCCTGGGTCTCGCCCTTCCACGCCTTGGCGACGTTGAAGGCGATGTTGGTGGCGAGCGACGTCTTGCCCATGCCGGGACGGCCGGCAAGGATGATGACGTCCGAGGGCTGCAATCCGCCCATCAGCCGGTCGAGATCGTCGAGCCCGGTGGCAAGGCCCGACAGGTGGCCGTCGCGCTGATAGGCGGCGCTGGCCATGTCGATCGCGGTGAGCAGGGCGGTCTCGAAGGCGTGGAAACCGGTATCGGACTTGCCGAATTCGGCGAGCTCGTAGAGCCGCTTCTCGGTATCCTCGATCTGGTCGCGCGGCGACTTGTCGACCGGCGCGTCATAGGCGACGTTGACCATTTCCTCGCCGACCCCGATCAGCGCGCGGCGGATCGCCAGGTCGTAGATCGAACGGCCGTAATCCTCGGCGTTGAGGATCGTCGTCGCTTCCGCCGCCAGCCGCGCCACATACTGGGCAAGGTTGATGTCGCCGATGGCGAGGTCGGCCGGCAGGAAGGTCTTGATGGTGACCGGGCTGGCGACCTTGTTGGCGCGGATCAGTTCGCCCGCCACCTGGTAGATGCTGCGGTGGACCGGCTCGAAGAAATGCTCAGGCAGCAGGAAGTCGGAGACGCGGTAAAAGGCGTCGTTATTGACCAGGATGGCGCCGAGCAACGCCTGCTCGGCATCGACGTTCTGGGGCGCGGCGCGGTAGGTCTCCGTCCTGTCCGGTATCGTACGTGCGGCAAGCGCCATTCTCGTTCAGTCCCTGTTTCCTGCCGAGCCGTCTCGGGACGACAGCGCAACGCCGACGCTTGCGCGCGACGCTTTCCGCTGAACAACCGGAGACACGAATCCGGCCAAAGCCGGAAAGACGAGAGTACGTGAGTCGCACTCCCCTTAACGCTTTCTTAAGCGCCGACGCCAGCCCTTGAAAGGACGGTTTGGCTTCGACGGCAACAGCGCACGGGATTCACGGTCGTCCACAAAACAAGAATCTAAAAACAGCTTGGCGCTTGCCGACTCGGACGACGTGGGGTGCGATTCGAAACGGGTGCCAACCGCACCCGAGAGGCCTCACTCGCCGGCGAGTTTCAGGGCGCCACGCGCCACCGCCCGTTCGTCCTCGGCCCGCAACCTCTCCTCCGCCTCGAACATGTAGTTGCGGGTGAGCGGCAGGACATTCTGGTCGCGAGTGATCTGGATCTGGAAATTCATCAGGTCCCAGTAGCGGAACGACGTCTCCGACCCGGCGAGGTAATATTCCCACATCCGGCAGAAGCGCTCGTCGTAGATCTTCTTGGCTTCCTCGCGATGGGCCATGAAGCGCTCCCGCCACACCCGCAGGGTCTTGGCGTAGTGGAGGCGCAGCACCTCGACATCGGTGATCTTGAGGTCGGCGAGTTCGATCGCCGGCACGGTTTCGGAGATCGCCGGGATATAGCCGCCGGGGAAGATGTATTTCTGGATCCAGGAATTGGTGTCGCCCGGCCCCTCGAAGCGGCCGATCGAATGGAGCAGCATGACGCCGTCCGGCTTCATCAGGTCGCGGCAGGTGTTGAAATATTCGCGGAAGTGACCGACGCCGACATGCTCGAACATGCCGACCGAGACGATCCGGTCGAAAGGGCCTTCGAGCGTCCGGTAATCCTGGAGCAGGAAGCGGACGCGGTCGGAGAGGCCGCGTTCCTTGGCCCGGCGGTTCGAGGTCTCGAACTGCTCCTCCGACAGCGTCACGCCGGTGACCTCGACGCCGCAGCGCTCGGCGAGATAGAGACCGAGCCCGCCCCAGCCGGAACCGATGTCGAGGACCTTCTGGCCCGGCTGCAGCGCCAGCTTGGACGCCAGGTGACGCTTCTTGGCGAGCTGGGCGACTTCGAGGTTGGTCTCGCCCTCCTCGAAATAGGCGCAGGAATACTGCAGGTCCTTGTCGAGGAAGAGCGAATAGAGCCGGCCGTCGAGGTCATAGTGGTGCGCAACGTTGCGCCGTGCCCGCCGCTGGTTGTTGGCCTGGCGGAGGCGGCGCGTCGCGTAGCGGACCTTGGCGCCATATTCCATCAGCTTGGTCGGGTAAGTGTCCTTCAGGTTGCTGAAAACCAGCTCGAGGAAGTCGTAGACCGAGCCTCTGTCGAAGACGAAGCCGCCATTCATGAACTCTTCCCCGAACTTGAGGCCGGGGTAGATCATGACGTTGCGTTCGGCGCTCTTGCGGGTGAAGCGCAGGCGAATGAGGTCGCCGGTTCCGTCGCCGTAAGTCCGCGTGTTTCCGGCCGAGTCGACGACTTCAAGCGAGCCCGTCTGGACCAGCCGCCGCACCACGGTGTCAAGCATCCTGTTCATCGCTGCGCATCCTGCCCTTTGGCGTCAGGAAGATTAGCGGCTCGGCCCCCCGAGAACGCCCCCCTAAATCTAATACCGGATCGGCATCCGGCTCAACAGGCAGGCCGCACCGACATGGCGCGACCCGCCTGAAACCATGTTCTACCGCCGCTCCCCTACGCGGTCGTTTCTTCCTCGTCCGCGCCGGCTTCCGGGGCAGACTCGCCATCCTCTGCCAGCGAATCATCGCTCTCGGCGGCGGCCTCGACCTCGGTCTCGGTTTCCTCGACCTCGTCCTCGTCGTCATATCCGGGGCGGGTGACGTCTTCGCCGCGGGCTTGGCGCTCGGCCTCGTCCGCGCTGCGGGCGACGTTGATGACGATCTCGCTGTCGACCTCGGGGTGAAGCGAGATCAACACCTTGTGAAGACCGATGGTCTTGATCGGGTGTTCGAGAGCGACCTGGTTGCGGCCGACGCTGAAGCCGCCCTTCTCGACGATCTCGACGAGATCGCGGGCCGTGACCGAACCGTAGAGCTGGCCCGTCTCGCCGGCCTGGCGGACGACGATGAACGACTCGCCATTCAGCTTCTCGGCGACCGTCTCGGCCTCCTTCTTGCGCTCGAGGTTGCGGGCTTCGAGCTGGGCGCGCTGCTCTTCGAAGCGCTTGCCGTTTTCCTTGGTGGCGCGCAGCGCCTTGCCCTGCGGCAGCAGGAAGTTGCGGGCAAAGCCGTCACGGACCCGGACAATTTCGCCCATCTGTCCAAGCTTCGCGATGCGTTCGAGCAGGATGACTTGCATGAGATTACTCCTTCTTGAGTCACTGGTTCGGTGGAGCGCCGCCAAGCCGGCGGTCGCGCATGTGGATGAAGGTTTCGACGATCCCGAGGATCGCCAGCAACAGGATCGGGAAACCGAACATGATGAGGACGACATAGACCGTCACCAGGATCGGGATCCGCATGGCATTGGCGAAGGTGGTGGCGTGGAGGACGGCAAGGCCGACCAGCGCCAGTGCCGCAGCGAGTGCGCCGACAAAGGTGCCGGCCACCTGGCCGATGGCGCCGGGCGCCAGGATGGCGACGACGATTGCCGCCGCCAGGACGATGACGGCCTCTCGCGGCAGCGCCGCGGTCCAGACCGCCGGACGCGGGCGCTTGAGGCGGCCCGAGGCTTCGGTGACCCGGCTGGCGAGCCACATGTTGAAGACGAGGATGATGACGAGGATCGCCGAGACGGTGAAGGGCATCGCCGCGACGTTGAAGCGGACGAAGGGCTCGATATCGGCGACCGTCGGAGGCGCGGCGACCTCCGGCGATTGCGCCATCCAGCCGGCAAGCGCGTCGATCATCTCGTCGGTGATCGCCGCCGGGTCGTATCCGACCACGAAGCCGACGATGATGATGCCGATGGCTGCCGCCAGGGCGCCCTGGAACAGGATACGGCCGATCGGATACCACTCGACATCGGCGCTGTCGGGGTCGTCCTGTCGGGAAAGGCTGGCCAGCCGCGTCATCCAGAAGATCGGACCGGCGAAGAGCGCCAGATAGATGATCGCGGCGGAACCGGAAAGCGCGATCGTCAGGATCGCCGCGGCGACGAGGGCCGCTGTCAGGGCCGAAGTCGCGCCCCAGCCGAGCCCGGCGAGGGCGATCGGCAGGCCGCACAATGTGAAGAGGGGAAAGGCGAGGGTCGTGCCGCCGATCGGCGACAGGAAGAGCAGGGCTCCGGCGACGCCCGCGGCAATACCGACCAGAATGATCTGGGTCATGAGGTTCGCTGTCCCGCTCGTTCGAAGCGGTTAGGGGCAGGTCGCGGACCTTGTCCGCGCCTACCCCAACCCGGTTAATCGCAAGCCTTGCGGCTTACTTGATCACGTAGGGCAGAAGCCCGAGGAAACGCGCCCGCTTGATGGCGCGCGCCAGTTCCCGCTGCTTGATCGCCGAGACGGCGGTGATCCGCGACGGGACGATCTTGCCGCGCTCCGAAATGTAGCGCTGCAGGAGGCGCGAGTCCTTGTAGTCGATCTTCGGCGCATTCTCGCCGGAGAAGGGGCAGGTCTTGCGGCGACGGAAGAAGGGGCGCCGGGTCGGAAGCTGATTGATGTCGACCATTATTCGGAGTCCTTCCTGTCGCCGTCCGAATCGTCACGACGCGGCCGGTCGCGATCACCGCCGGGGCCACGCTCGCGATCGCCGAAGCGGCCGCGCGGGCGATCGTCGCGATCGCGCTTCTGCATCATCACCGAGGGACCTTCCTCGAGTTCCTCGACCTTGATGGTCATCGAACGCAGGACGTCCTCGTGGATCCGCTGCTGGCGCTCCATCTCGGCGACCGCCGCCGGCGGTGCGTCGACATTCATCAGCGTGAAATGCGCCTTGCGGTTCTTGCGGATGCGGTAGGTGAGGGACTTGAGGCCCCAAGCCTCTACCTTCGGAACCTGGCCGCCACCTTGCTCGATGACGGTCTTGAACTGCTCGACCAAGGTCTCGACCTGCTGGGCCGAAACGTCCTGGCGAGCAAGAAAAATGTGCTCGTATAGCGGCATATTCGCCTTTCCTTGTGTTACGCCGGCGCCAAGCCTCGCGAAGCCTTTGATCGGAAAGGCTCGCTTGTACTTCGAGAGCGGAGACACCGGAAGACGAACCGCCTGTCGGTTCTCGCAGGCAAACGCCCACGCTTCCGTTCAGCCCCCAGCCGGGGTCCGATTGGACGAGTTGGGTTATAAGCGAAGATTCGGCAAAAGCAAGCCGTGTACGGCGATTCGAACCTCATGGTCCGCGGCGCATTGGTATTGGCCGGCGGCGCTTGACATTAGCGAGTCAAACAGGCTCAAAGGCGCGAATTTTTTCGGCCGGGACCGGTCAGGGGCAAGCAGCAGCGCGCAATGACGACAGCTTTCACATTTCCGGGGCAGGGAAGCCAGGCGGTCGGCATGGGCCGGGCGCTCGCCGATGCTTTCCCGGAAGCGCGCGCTGTCTTCGACGAGGTCGACGATGCCCTGGGCGCAAAACTCTCGGCAATCATGTGGGACGGTCCGGCCGAGACCCTGACTCTGACCGAGAATGCCCAGCCCGCCCTGATGGCCGTGAGCCTGGCCGCGACGCGGGTCCTTTCGTCCCGCGGCGTCGCGATCGGCCAACAGGCGGCTTTCGTCGCCGGCCATTCGCTCGGCGAATACTCTGCGTTGGCCGCTGCCGGCACCTTGAGCATCGCTGATGCGGCGCGGTTGCTCCGCATTCGCGGTCACGCCATGCAGGAGGCCGTGCCGGTCGGCGTTGGCGCCATGGCCGCGCTGATCGGACTCGATCTCGACACCGTCAACGCCGTCGCCGCGGAAGCGGCCGGAGATGAGGTCTGCTCCGCTGCCAATGATAATGGCGGCGGGCAGGTGGTCGTCTCCGGCGACAAGGCGGCGGTCGAGCGGGCGGTCGAGATCGCCAAGGCCCGGGGTGCCAAGCGGGCCGTCATCCTGCCGGTCAGCGCGCCTTTCCATTGTGCGCTCATGGCGCCCGCCGCGGAGGTGATGCAGGCGGCGCTGGCTGAAGTGACGCTGCGCCCGCCGGTCGTGCCGGTCATCGCCAATGTCACCGCAGCGCCCGTCAGCGACGTCGACACGATTCGGGCCAACCTGGTCGACCAGGTCACGGCCATGGTCCGCTGGCGGGAATCGATTGCCTGGCTCGCCGACGCCGGGGTCGATACCTTCGTCGAGGTCGGTTCGGGCCGGGTGCTCTCCGGTCTTGCCAGGCGCATCGCGGACGGCGCCGTCACCATGACCGCCGGTTCGCCGGACGATATAGAAGAGGTGGCCGCGAAACTCGGGGCCAGTGGGGTGAAGAATGTTTGATCTGACCGGCAAGCGCGCCCTCGTCACGGGCGCGACGGGCAGCATCGGTGGCGGGATCGCGCGCGCGCTGCACGGGCAGGGCGCCACGGTCGGCCTGTCCGGGACGCGGCGCGAGGCGCTCGATGCGCTGGCGGCGGAGCTCGGCGAGCGGTGCGCGGTACTGCCTTGCGACCTTTCCGACGGCGCGGCGGTCGACGAACTGGTGCCGCAGGCCGAGGCGGCGATCGGCGATCTCGACATTCTGGTCAACAATGCCGGCCTGACCCGGGATACCCTCTTCGTCCGCATGTCGGACGAGGACTGGAACAAGGTCATCACCGTCAACCTGACTGCCGCCTTCAAGCTGTCGCGCGCCGTGCTGATGGGCATGATGCGTCGCCGCAGCGGCCGCGTCATTTCGATTTCCTCCGTCGTCGCCGCCACCGGCAATGCCGGGCAGGGCAACTACACTGCGTCGAAAGCCGGGCTGATCGGCATGACCAAGGCGATGGCCCAGGAAGTCGCCAGCCGCGGCGTCACCGCCAATTGCATCGCGCCGGGCTTCGTCGCTTCGGCGATGACCGACGCGCTGAACGACAAGCAGAAAGAATCAATCCTGACCCGCGTGCCGATGAAACGGCTGGGGACTCTCGAGGAGATTGCCTCCGCGGCGGTCTATCTCGCCAGCGATGAAGCGGCCTATGTCACGGGACAGACGATCCATGTCAACGGTGGTATGGCTATGATCTAAAAGGAAAAAACGAGTCGGCCGGTTCGGGTCGACAAGCTGTTTTCAAGCTGCCCCCGACGCTGGTAAAGGCCAATAAAGTGTGTTACGACCGGCCAAATTGCCGACGTCCGGGCGGCTTCTTCTACCCCCTGCCGATCGGCAGTTACGGCGACGCTGCACCGAGTATTTCGGGCCAAATTCCCGTTCCAGTGCGCATGCCAAGACCGATCACCGGCGGAGGGGCGACTCTTCGGAGTTGATCATGTTTGGGCAACTGAGGTTCTGACAGATGAGCGATATCGCTGAACGGGTAAAGAAAATCGTGGTCGAGCATCTCGGCGTCGATGCTGATAAAGTGACGGAAAAGGCCAGCTTCATTGACGATCTTGGCGCTGACAGCCTGGACACCGTCGAGTTGGTCATGGCGTTCGAGGAAGAGTTCGGAGTGGAAATTCCGGATGATGCCGCGGAGACGATCCTGACGGTCGGGGATGCCGTCAAATTCCTTGAGAAGAACGCGGCCTGACGGATCTCCAGCGGTGAAGCCGGATCCGTTTCCGGCAAGCTGGGGTCTGAACGTCATATGAGACGAGTCGTCGTAACAGGTCTTGGGATGGTCACGCCGCTTGGTTGCGGCGTCGACACCACGTGGCGGAATCTGCTCGAAGGCAAGAGCGGTGCGGTACGGGTGACCGACTTTCCGGTCGACGATCTGGCGTGCCAGATCGCGTGCCAGATTCCACGCGGCCCTGCCTCCGAGGGCAAGTTCGATCCTGACGACTGGATGGAGCCCAAGGAGGCCCGCAAGGTCGACGACTTCATCGTCTATGCGATGGCGGCCGCCGACCAGGCGCTCGACGATGCCGACTGGCATCCCGAGGACGAGGACGAGCGGTGCGCCACCGGCGTCCTGATCGGCTCCGGCATCGGCGGCATCAACGGCATCTATGAGGCCTCCCTGACGTTGCGCGACCGCGGTCCGCGGCGCATCAGCCCGTTCTTCCTTCCCGGACGGCTGATCAACCTTGCCTCCGGCCATGTCTCCATCCGCCACAAGCTGAAGGGCCCGAACCACGCGGTGGTGACGGCCTGTTCGACGGGCGCTCACGCGATCGGCGACGCCTCGCGGCTAATCGCCTTCGGCGACGCCGACGTGATGGTCGCCGGCGGTAGCGAATCGCCGGTCAATCGACTGTCGCTGGCCGGCTTCGCGGCCTGCCGGACGTTGTCCACCGATTTCAACGACGAACCGGAAAAGGCTTCGCGGCCCTACGACCGCGATCGCGACGGGTTCGTCATGGGCGAGGGCGCCGGCATCGTCGTCCTCGAGGAGCGCGAGCACGCCCTGGCGCGCGGCGCGAAGATCTATGGCGAGATCGTCGGCTACGGTCTCTCCGGCGATGCCCACCACATCACCTCGCCCTCGCCGGATGGCGATGGCGCCGAGCGCTGCATGCGGGCCGCGATGAAGCGGGCCGGCGTGACGCCGGACGATATCGACTACGTCAACGCCCACGGTACATCGACGCCGGTCGGCGACGAGATCGAACTGAAGGCTGTCGAGCGGTTGCTCGGCGATTCGGCGGGTCGCGTGTCGATGTCATCGACCAAGTCGGCGATCGGTCATCTGCTTGGCGCCGCCGGGGCGGTCGAGGCAATTTTCGCCCTGCTGGCGATTCGCGACAATGTCGCGCCTGCAACCCTCAATCTCGACAATCCGTCGGTTGAGACCGCGCTCGATCTCGTCCCCAAGACTCCGGTCAGGCGGGAGATCGACGTGTCGCTGTCCAATTCGTTCGGATTTGGCGGCACCAACGCATCGTTGGTATTTCGTCGCCACGCCTGACGGGGCTATCCCGATAACGCCATAATTGATTATAAAGTCGCTTGCCGGGGCATCGTCGACTGCTGAAAGGCTTGGGACCCGAATATGAGCGATATGAGAGGGGATAACTTCGGCAGCGACGCCGACGTTCTCTCGGCCAGACTGGTTTCCGCAAACCGCACGGCGCCCAAGAGCCCGTCCGAAGCCCTGCAGCCTGAATCTGTTCCGCCGCCGCCGCAGCGCTCGCGCGCCGTCCGGCACCCGCTCGTCGTCTTCATGAATTTCATGCTGACCATCGTCATCGTCACCGGCGTTGTGCTGGGCGGTGGTCTGATCGTCGGCAAGATGCAGTTCGAGCGCGATGGCGCGCTGGACCAGGAGCGTACGATCCCCGTCCAGCGCGGCGAGGGGCTCAGCGAGATCGCCGCCACCCTGCAGCGCGAGGGCGCGATCTCCAGCAAGTGGCTGTTCATCGCCGGCGTCTGGCTCAACCAGCAGCAGAACGCTCTGAAGGCGGGCGAATACCTGATCCCCGCCCATGCCAGCATGTCCGAGATCATGGATGCCATGGTCGAGGGCAAGAGCATCGTCTACGCGGTGACGATCCCCGAGGGCCTGACCAGCAAGCAGATCGTCGATCGCCTGCTGGCCGATGAGGTTCTGGTTGGCGAAATCACGGAAATTCCCGAAGAGGGTACGCTGCTGCCGGCCCGCTACGACTTTACCCGCGGCGACACCCGGCAGAACATACTCGCCCGGATGCAGCGTGAGCGCGATCGCCTGCTGACCGATGTCTGGGCCCGCCGCGCCTCCGACCTGCCGCTGCAGAATATCAACGAACTGGT
Organism: Bauldia litoralis; assembly: GCF_900104485.1. Taxonomy (GTDB): domain Bacteria; phylum Pseudomonadota; class Alphaproteobacteria; order Rhizobiales; family Kaistiaceae; genus Bauldia; species Bauldia litoralis. Next base: position 109,211 of record NZ_FMXQ01000007.1, read on the forward strand.
CGTGCTGGCGTCCATCGTCGAGAAGGAAACGGCGCTTGCCGACGAGCGCAGCCAGGTCGCGGCGGTGTTCATCAACCGGCTGCGCCTCAACATGCGGCTGCAGACCGATCCGACGGTGATCTACGGCCTGTTCGGAGGCGCCGGCAAGCCGTCCGACTACGTCCTGACCCGGGCCGACCTCGAGAAGGAAACGCCCTACAACACCTATCGCATCGACGGCCTGCCGCCGGGACCGATCGCCAATCCGGGCGCCGCGTCGCTCGAGGCGGTGGCCAACCCGTCGCGGACGCGCGACCTGTTCTTCGTCGCCGACGGCTCGGGCGGCCACGCCTTTGCCGAGACCTACGAAGAGCATCTGCGCAACGTTGCCCGCTGGCGCGAGTTCAACGCCGCGCAGCGCGCCGACCAGGCCGCAGCCGAGGCCGCCGAGGCCGAGGCACTACCCGATCCTGACGCCCCGCTGGCCTTGTCGCCGGAGGAGGAACCGGCTCAATAGGCGCCGTCCGTCGCGGGGGCTCGGCGGACCAGGCACCGGCGTCGGCAGCATCCGCGCCAAACGACTCCGGGAGACGCCGCATGGCGCTCAACAGCATGACGGGCTTCGCCCGCGCCGACGGTGGCGATGCCATGCGTTGGACCTGGGAACTCCGGTCGGTGAACGGCAAGGGGCTCGACGTGCGCATCCGCCTGCCGTCGGGTTTCGAGCGGATCGAACGCGACGCGCGCGACCGGTGCACGACGAAGCTCGGCCGGGGCAACGTCCAGGTGTCGCTGTCGACCACCACGGTCGCCGGCGCCCAGACGCTGACCATCAATGAGGATGTCCTCGCCCGCGTCATCGATGCGATGGCCCGGATCGGCCAGAAGATCGAGGCGCAGCCACCGACGCTCGACGGCATCCTGGCCTTGCGCGGCGTCGTCGAGGTCGAGGATATCGCCGCCGACGAGACGGCGCGCGATGCGCTCGATGTCGAGATCCTTGCCGGTCTGGACGCCGCGTTGGTCGATCTGGCCGCGATGCGGGGCCGCGAGGGCGCGGCGATCGGCGCACTGCTTTCCGCGCGCCTCGACGAACTGGCGTCGCTGACCGCCGCCGCGGAAGCTTCCCCGGCCCGCCAGCCCGAAGCCATCCGGGCGCGGCTTGCCGAACAGGTCGCGACGTTGCTTGATGCCGCGCCGGCGCTGGACCCCGACCGGCTTCACCAGGAAGCGGTGTTGCTGGCGACCAAGGCGGATATCCGCGAGGAACTCGACCGGCTGCATGCCCACATCGCCGCGACGCGGGACCTGCTCGCCGAGGGCGGGCCGATCGGCCGGCGCCTCGACTTCCTGGCGCAGGAATTCAACCGCGAGGTCAACACCCTCTGCGCCAAGTCCAACGACCGGGCACTGACCGCGATCGGCCTCGACATGAAGGCCGTGGTCGATCAGTTGCGCGAGCAGATCCAGAACCTGGAATAGCCGATGGCCTCCGATATCAATCGCCGCGGCCTGATGCTGGTCCTGTCGTCGCCGTCCGGCGCCGGCAAGTCGACGCTGTCGCGGCTGCTGCTCGAGAATGACGGCAACCTGACCCTGTCCGTCTCGGTCACGACGCGGGCCCGCCGGGCAAGTGAGGTCGACGGGGTGCATTACCACTTTATCGACCGCGAGCGCTTCATGGCGATGCGCGACGCCGGCGACCTGCTGGAATGGGCGGAGGTCCACGGCAATCTCTATGCGACGCCGCGCGCCGCCGTAGAGACGGCGCTCTCCGCCGGCCGCGACGTGCTCTTCGACATCGACTGGCAGGGCACCCAGCAGATCAAGCAGGCCATGCCAGCGGATGTTGTCGGCATCTTCGTCCTGCCGCCGTCGATGAAGGAGTTGCGGTCGCGGCTGGAGCGGCGCGCCGAGGACGCCAGCGACATCATCGACCGTCGTCTCGCCAATGCCCGCTCGGAGATCCGGCACTGGAACGAGTACGATTATATCCTCGTCAATCGGGACCTGCAGGAGACCTTCGGCAGCGCCCGCGAGGTGCTTGCGGCGGAGCGCGGCAAGCGACAGTCGCCGCCATTTCTCCTGGAAGCCGCAGCACGGCACAGTCAGGCCGGCCAGCCGGACCTGCCGGCATTCGTCGACGGGTTGCTCGCCGAATAGGTCAGCCGTCGCCGCGCCGGCTGAAGGCATTCGCCAGTCCGACGAAACCGGCGACGTCGATCTCCTCGGCGCGCTGCGTCGGGGTGATGTCGGCCGCAGCGAGCAGGACAGCGGGATCGCCGCCCAGCGACTTGAGGCTCTGCCGCAGCATCTTGCGGCGCTGGCCGAAAGCCGCCCCGACGACGCGTTCGAGCGCCGCGGCATCGCAGGGCAGGGGCTCGGTTCGCGGCGCTACATGGATCACCGATGACACCACCTTCGGCGGCGGGCTGAAGGCGCGGGGCGACAGGTCGAAGAGAATGTCGGCCTTGGCCCGCCAGCCGGCGAGGACGGCGAGCCGCCCGTAGGCCTTGGAGCCGGGGGCCGCGACGATGCGCTCGGCCACCTCGCGCTGGAACATCAGCGTCAGTGAAAGATAGGCCGGCGGCCAGGGCTCCTCGCGCAGCCAGCCGATCAGCAGCGGCGTCGCGACATTGTAGGGGAGGTTGGCGACGATCCGGAACGGTCCTTCGGCCAGGCTCCGGTAGTCGATCTTCAGGGCGTCGCCGGCGACGATGTCGAGCCGCCCCGGATACCGCGCGGCAATCTCCTCGAGCGCCGGCAGGCAGCGTTCATCGCGTTCGATCGCCACCACCTTGCGGGCGCCGGCGGCGAGCAGGGATCGCGTCAGCCCGCCGGGGCCGGGGCCGATCTCGACCACCGTGACCCCGGAAAGGTCGCCAGCGGAGCGCGCAATCCGGTCGGTGACGTTGAGATCGAGCAGGAAGTTCTGGCCGAGGCCCTTGACCGCCCGGATGCCGTGTCGGGCGATGACGTCGCGCAGCGGGGGCAGGTCGTCCATTCAGGCCGCGTCTTCGTTGCGGCGCAGTTCTGCCGCGAGCCGCAGCGCCGTCTTGAGGCTCGACGGATCGGCCTTGCCGGTGCCGGCGATGTCGAAGGCCGTGCCATGGTCGGGCGAGGTGCGGACGAAGGCGAGCCCGAGGGTGACGTTGACCGTTTCGGCGAAGGAGAGGGTCTTGGCCGGGATCAGCGCCTGGTCGTGATACATGCAGATCGCCGCGTCGTAGCCGGCGCGCGCCGCCGGGTGGAACATCGCATCGGCCGAATGGGGGCCGGTCGCGATGATGCCTTCGGCCCGCAGCGCGGCGACGGCCGGCGCAATCATCGCCCGTTCCTCGCCGCCAAGCGTCCCGCCTTCGCCGGCATGGGGATTGAGGCCGGCGATCGCGAGCCGCGGCGCTTCGATCGCGAAGCGTTTGCGCAGGTCGCCGGCAACGATGCGACAGGTCTCGACGATGAGGTCTTCGGACAGCGCCGCCGCCACGTCGCCGAGCGGTATGTGGATGGTCACCGGAACCGCCCGGAGGTCCGGTCCCGCCAGCATCATCGTCGGACGCCCCGGCGTGCCGGTCCAGGCGGCCGAGAGCGTGCCGAGGAACTCCGTATGTCCGGGATGGCGGAAGCCGGCTTTGTAGAGCGCTTCCTTGTTGATCGGGTTGGTGACCATCGCCGCCGCCACGCCGGAGCGGATGTCGCCAACGGCGCGGGCGATCGCCTCGATCACCGCCGCGGCGTTGGCCTCCTCGGCGCGCCCGGGCGCGCCGGTAATCGCCGCTTCGAGGCGGACGACGGGCAGCGCCCGGTCAAAGCAATCGACGGCCTGGTCAGGCGACACGGCTTCGATCGGGCAATCGAGGCCGAGGTGGCGCGCCCTGTCGGCCAGAAAATCGGGATCGGCGTAGCAATAGAACGACGGCACCGGGTGGCGCTGTCGATCCAGCCATGCGGCGAGCGTGATATCCGGGCCGACCCCGCCGGGTTCGCCGATGGTCAGGGCAAGCGGCAGCTCTCCTGCCAAAGGCGACTCCCCAGCGACCTGCGGCCTACCGATACTCGATGACGGCCTTCTTGCGGAGCTCGGCCATGTACTCCTTGCCGAGTTCCTTGTTCTGCTCGAACATCAGCTTGTTCTCGGTCTCCGCCACCGCCGCGGCGTTGGTCTCAAGCGTCCGCGTCTTGCAGACGGCAACCAGCTCGATGCCGGAATCGGTCTTGGTCGGCCGCGTCGTCTTGCCGGCCGGCGTTGCCTTGATTTCCTTGCCGTCGGGCCCGTTGAGCTCTTCGGTGGTCCGCCGGCCGAGATTCTTGACGACGACGCCCTTGAGCTGCTTGGCCATCGCGACGCTGCCGTCGCAGCCCGGGAAACGGGACCGGAATGCTTCGGCCTCGCGCCGGCGCTGGTTCTCCAGGCCGCCGGAGGATCCGCTCGGCACGACGAAGATGATCTGCTGCAGGATGTATTCGGTCGTCTTGACGTCGCCGCCTTCGGAGTCCTCGAACAGGGCCGCCGTGACATCCGATCCCTTGACCGATGCGCCTTCCATCCGGATGCGCAGTTCCACGAGCTGCTGCCAGGTCATCTGCGCCTTGATCCGGCGACGCAGCGTCTCGATGTTCACGCCCTGGCCCGCGAGTTCCTTCTTGAGCTTGTCCGGCGACATCTTGGTGCGCGTGGCGATGTCCTGGATCGCGAAATCGACCCGCGATTCCGGCACCCTGACGCCGATCTTGGCGGCTTCGATAAACTGGATTGTTTCGTTGATCAGTTCCTCGATCGCGGCCTTCTCACCGCCACCGCCGGTCAGCTTGAGCAACGTCGTGCGCTGCGTGATGTCGTAGGAGGTGATCGGCTGGTCGTCGACCTTGATGCGGATCGAGCTGGCCGCGATCGCGTCTACGGCGGGCATCGCCAGCATGGCAACAGCCATGAGGGCGGCTGAGGTCAGGCTAAGGAGGTATCTCATGCGTTTCATCCCGGTCTGTTCCATCCCGGTTCCTTGATGCGCCAACGCTAGCAGCCGGCGGTCGGAACCCTGCACAGGGGATCTGTCAGATCAGCTTCAAACCGAATAAATCGGGCGAAAGCGTGAAGACCACCCCGCCGCTACTGGATCGATGTGTTGACCTGGCCCTCGGCGAGGGTGCGCAGCAGCAGTCTGAACATCACCGACCGCTCGGGAATGTCGACGCCGCGGGTCTCGCTATAGGCGATGGACAGCGACACGCAGCTGTTGTCATAGCCGACACCGACCGAATCCCTGCGCAACTGATCGGCGGAGAAGTCATAGACCGCGGAACCGAAGGCCCGCCAGCGATCGGCCAGCTTCACCGACGCCGCGCCAGTGATCTGCGACGTCGAGGTCAGCTTGCCGGCTGTCGGCTGCTCCCGCGAATAGACGTAGGTGGCCGATGCTGTCACGGCGCCGATCGTCGTCGCCCCGCCGACTTCGCCGTAGTTGACGCCGAGGTCTTCCTGATCGAAGCGGCCACGCATCATCAGCTGGGTGCCGCGGCCGGTATCCAGCGCAACCCGCCCGACGTAATCGGAAGCGCGCGACTCAAGGCCCGAATAACCGCCGACGCCGCTGATGTCGTCGACCGCGAAGGAGTTCTCGCCGGAGACCATGTAGGACTGGCCAAACAGGCTATCCAGGGTCAGTCCGCTGTCGAAGGTGCCCGCATAGTGGATGCCGTAGTTGACGCGTGTGCCGCCCTCAACCCGGTCGTAGCCCGAGAACTTGTCCTCGCGCATCAGGATCGTGTCGTCGAAGATGAGGCTCTGGGCGTCGTCATTCTCGAGTTTGCCGGCCAGCGGCTCGTCAGGACGGGCGACGATCTGCGCCATCGGCTCGAAGATGTGGGTCGAACCGGGCAGGGATGCCATGATCGGGTAACGCCACTCGAGGCCCGCGGTCGGCATGATGCGTCCCGGCGTGCTCTCGTCTGTGAACCCGGCCGGGACCGCGCCGGTCGGATCGACCGAGAAGACATCGCCGCGCAGCGAGGCGAAGGCCGTGACCACCTGGCCGCCGGGCGCGATCATCTTCCGCTCCCAGCCCAGTTCCTCGGTCAGGCGGACATATTCGCCCGCCAGTCCGCGATAATAGGTCGTGCCGTCCGAGGCGATGCCGTTATAGGCGCTCGGATCCTGGCCGTAGATGGTGAAGGGATCGTCCTCTTCACGCGACAGGACCGTCAGGTTCGAGGTCAGCGAAAGCTGGCCGCCGAGAACCGGATTGTCGAAGATGTGGTTGCCGTCGATCACCGGCGAGATCACCGCCTGTCGGCCCTGCGAATAGCGCGCCGACATGCTGTCGGTGAGGACCTGGAAATACTCGGCCCGCACGTCGAGGTAGTTCCGGTCGTCCAGTCCGGTCAGGTGGACTTCCGACGTGGTGAAGTCGGTATCGTCGTTGAGGACGTTGTAGTCGCGGGTAAAGGTCCGGTCGGTGCTGATCGTGCCGTCCCAGCCGAACGTCCAGTTCTTGTTGAGCGAGAACCGCCCGGCCGAGGTGATGGCGCCCCGGAACTCGTCCTGCGAATAGTTGCCGTGCGCGTAGACCTTGTTGCCCGCCGCGTCGGTGTAGGGGTCCTTCAGGAAGTTTTTCGGGTTGTCCTGATTGATGCCGGCCATCCGCAGCGAATACTGGCCCTTGCGGAGGCGCTGGCGCCACTCGACCTCGCCCATGAAGCCCTGCTCTTCGTAGTAGGTCGGCGTCAGCGTGACGTCGTAGCTGGGCGCCAGGGCGATGAAATAGGGCGTGCTCAGCGACCAACCCAGCGTATCGGAATTGCCGATGATCGGGGCCAGGAAGCCGGTCTTGCGCTTCACCGACGGGTCTGCGGTGGTGAAATAGGGGACCCACGCCACTGGCAGACCAAAGAACTCGAAGGTCGCGTTGTGGAAGTGGATGAGCTTTTCTTTGTCGTCGACCACGATCCGCGCCGACTTGACCTGCCAGAACGGCGGCTTGTCGGGGTTTTCCTTGCACGGCTCGCAGGCTGTGTAGACGCCGTTGACGAAGACGGTCTGGTCGCCGTTGGTGCGTTCGGCGCGCTCGGCCGCGAAGTGGGTCTGGTCCGGCGTGTCGACGCGCAGCGAGCCGACGAAGCCGTCGCGGAAATCGTCGGTGATGTCGATCTGCTCGGCATAGAGCACGACCCCGGTGGGATCGGTCATCTTCACGTTGCCGCTGGCGATCAGCTTGGCCGTCACCTCGATATAGGTGACCGTCTCCGCTTCGAGCGTGTAGCCGGTGTAGTAAATCTTGACGTTGCCGACCGCCGACACGGTCTTGCGATCGTAGTCATAGACCAGCTCGTCGGCCTCGACGAGCATCTGCGCGTCGCGCTTGATCTTGACGTCTGATGTCAGTCCGAAATCCTGGGCGTGGACGCGCGGCGCGAAGCCGGGCGCCATGAGGAGCGCACCGACGAGCGCCGGCAACAGAGCGCGGCGGAGAATTCCCGCCTTCGGCCCCGTCAGCACTCGAATGACTCCCCCGGCCCTCATCCATCCTCCAAATGCAGGAGCACAGTGGCTCCCATGAGAATAGTCACAATCGCGGGGAGCCAGGCAGCGAGCATCGGAGGCACGATGCCCCCACTGCCAAGATCCCACGCAATCTTTGAAATAACATAAAGCATGAAGCCTACGCCGACACCAGCCAAAATCATGTTCCCAAGCTCGTTCGAGCGCGAGAATCGCAGGGATACGATGGCAGCGATCAGGACCATTGCCAACAGGACAATTGGGCGCGAAAGAAGCGTGTTGTAGCGAAGCTCGTAGCGGGCCGAGGGGAGACCGGCGCGTTGGGCGGAATCGATGATCTGGGGAAGCTCCCAGAACGACGTGGAGTCAAGGTTATCAAAGGCTTCGCGGACCTGCCCCGCCGATAGCGTCGTCGGCAGCCGGTAAAATTCGCGTCTTTCGGGCTTTCGGTTCGGTGCCGTTACGGTTGCGCCGGAGATGCGCCACGCGCCCGGCTCGAAGTGTGCCTCCTTTGCATCGATCCGCTCCAAAAATTCGCCGCCGTCGCCGAAGACGAAGACGGTTACCCCGGCAAGGCTGAATCCGCTGTCGTAGGTCTTGGTCGCGCCGATGATCGATTCGCGCCCTTCGCCCGCCTGGCGGAGCCACACCGGACCGCCGTTTCCATCGTCTTTCGCGTTGCGCGACAGGACGGTCGCCGCGATTTCGTCGGAGGATTTCCGCAATGCGGTAGAAATCGGGTTGTAGACGGTCGTCGCCAGCACGCCGAAGATCAGGCCGACGATGCAGGCGGGCAGCAGGAACTGCCATGCCGAGAGGCCCGCGGCCCGGGCGATGACCACCTCCAGGCGCCGGTTGGCCAGCACGAAGGCGGCGATCGAGCCGAACAGCGTCGTGAACGGCATCACGTCCTCGCAGATGCTCGGCACCCGGTAGAGCGTGAGGACGAAGACCTGCAGCACGTCGAATTCCTCGGCGCGCAGCGATCGGGTGAAAAATTCGAGATAAGTGATTGCGAAGATGAGGAAAAAGAAGAAGACGAAGATCGCGATCACGAGCAGGGCGAACTGCCGGGCGAAGTAGAGGGCGAGGGTCTTGCCGATCATGCCGCGGACCTCAACGGGCGCTCGCGCCGACCGTCGCCACGGGAATCCGCAGCAGGCGCTTTACCCGGAGCGAGATTTTGTCGCTGAGAATCAGGAGCCGTTCCGGCGGTCGAGGCTGAATTCCGATCAGGATCAGGGTGATGCTGAGGATGACAAAGCCGAGGGGGACGACAAACAGCGCGATCGCCGCGGCGAAATTCTCGCCCGAGGCAACGCTGAGCGTGAAACTCAGCCCGGCGATCACCATCGCCGAGCCGCTGGCCATGCTGATCGTCGTCGATCGGCTCTGGCGGGTCGTCTCGGCCTGGCTCAGGAACATCAGGGGCAACAGCGCGAAGACCATCGCATTCAGCGGCGTGGAAAAACGCGTATACAGCTCCTGCGCGTAGGTTTCGGGCTTCCGGCGGTAATACTTGTCGTCCAGGTCCGGACTGAAGAGATAAGACGTCGTCCGCTCGCGCGGCCGGTAGGGCGGCGTCTCGCTGCGGCTGGAATAGGTGGACAGGTCGAAGGCGTAGGACGTGAACTGGATGATCGAGATCGTGTTGTCTTTCTCGTTGCGGCGCTGGATCGTGCCGTCGCTCATCACCAGGAACACGCCGATCTCGCTGTCGAGGACCGCGCCGCGCTCGGCGAGATAGACGATGGTTTCCTCCGCCTCCCGGCTGTCGGACATGAAGATGCCGCGCAGGGTTCCGTCCGGCGCCCGCTGGCGCAACTGGAAGATCAGGTCGTCGGAGAGCTCGACGAACTCGCCCTCCCGCAGGATGGAGGTCAGCACGTTGCCCTGGACGTTGGTGATCGTCTCGCGCCACAGCCGCAGCGCCAGCGGGGACATGTAGAGGGTCATGGCGGCCATGAAGACCGTCACGCCGATGCCGAGCATCAGCACCGGCTTGAGCAGCGACCACTGCCGCGTGCCGGTGGCGTTGATCACCGCCAGCTCCGACCCGTCATTCAGGCTGTTGAAGGTGTAGATCACGGCGATCATCACGGCGACGGGCGCGACGACGGTGGCCAGCGGCGGCAGGAGCAGGAGGGTCACCTGGAAGAAGGTGATGAGGGTCTGCCCCATTGCCGACACGAGGTCGAACTGACGCAACGCCTGGGTCAGCCACACCGTCGCCGTCAGCGCGACAAGGCTGAGGAAGAAGGCGCGAACGAGTTTGGCGAAGATGTAGCGCTCGATGAGCTTCATGACGATCCGGTCTGGCGCGCTTGCGACGCACCCGTAGCAGGCGATTATGGGCCGAAAGATGAGCGACGCAACCGGCGCACAAAGAAAGCTGCATTGCAGCACCGGAAGCGAAAATATCGGAAAATCCTTGCCTTTGCCGCGCCTTATCGGGAAGAGTGCGGGCCTCTCCAACGCAAACCTGCGCCCCGCTTCCAAAGGAAGCAGGTCCGCCAAACGCCGGTGATTCCGCCCGATGACCGTTCAAACCAGCTTTTCCTTCGCCAAGCCCGGCCGCAAACCGCTAGGCACCGTTGTCGTCTTTGCCGGGAATGACCTTGCGCTCGGTCCGCAGGCGAAGGCTCTGGGCGTCGGCGACCTGATCGCTCGCGCCGCCGCGACGGCGTCCTTCAAGGGCAAGGCGATGACGACGCTGGATCTGCTCGCACCCGCCGGTACCGATCTCGACCGGCTGGTCGTCGTCGGCATGGGCAAGCCGGCGGACCTGGCCGAATACGACTGGCTGCGCCTCGGCGGCTCGGTCGCGGGCGCCGTCAGCCGGTCGAAGTCCGTCACCGTGATGATGGAACGGCCCGACGGCCGCAAGCTCGCCGCCGGACACATCGCCGATTTCGCCCTTGGCATGCGGCTGCGCACCTATGCCTATGACAAGTTCAAGACCGGCGCGAAGAATGACGACAACGGCAAGCCCTCCGCGCTCGCGGTGACCATCGCCAGCGCCGACTCGGCCGCGGTTCGTAAGGCCTGGGAGCGGGCGGAGGCGATCGGCGAGGGTGTCATCCTCGCCCGCGACCTGGTCAACGATCCGGCCAATGTGCTCGGCCCCGTCGAGTTCGCCCGCAAGGCGAGCGAGTTGAAGAAGCTCGGCGTCGCGGTCGAGATCCTCACCGAGGCCAATCTCAAGAAGCTCGACATGGCGGCGCTTCTCGGCGTCGCGCAGGGTTCGCCCCGGCCGCCGCGCGTCGCGGTGATGCGCTGGACCGGCGGCAAGGCCAAGGAGCCGCCGGTGACCCTGATCGGCAAGGGCGTTGTCTTCGATACCGGCGGCATCTCGATCAAGCCAGGCGCCGGCATGGAGGACATGAAGGGCGACATGGGCGGCGCCGCCGCGGTGATCGGCGCGATGAAGGCGATCGCCGGCCGCAAGGCCAAGGCGCATGTCGTCGGCATCATCGGCCTCGTCGAGAACATGCCGGACGGCAATGCGCAGCGCCCGGGCGACATCGTCACCGCCAAGTCCGGAAAGACGATCGAGATCATCAATACCGACGCCGAGGGGCGTCTCGTCCTCTGCGACCTCCTGACGTATGCCGAGCAGCGGTTCAAGCCGAAGCTGATGGTCGACCTGGCGACCCTGACCGGCGCGATCCTTGTCGCCCTCGGCCATCATCACGCCGGGCTGTTCGCCAACGACGACGCGCTGGCCGATGCACTGCTCGCCGCCGGCAAGGAGACCGGCGAGCGGGTCTGGCGGATGCCGCTCGATCCCGAATACGACAAGATGATCGACTCGCGCTTCGCCGACATGAAGAACATCGGCGGCCGCTACGCCGGCTCGGTCACCGCCGCGCAGTTCCTCCAGCGCTTCGTCGAGGACACGCCCTGGGCGCATATCGATCTCGCCGGCACCGCGATGGATTCGCGCCAGACCGAGATCAACCAGTCCTGGGCATCGGGCTGGGGCGTGCGACTGCTCGACCGGATGGTGGCCGACAAGTACGAGAAATAGGCGCGGCGATGGCCGAAGTCCTTTTCTATCACCTCGACCGGCAGCCGCTCGACAGGGTGCTGCCCGGCCTGCTCGAGAAGTGCCTCGAGCGCGGCTGGCGGAGCGTCGTCCAGCTCGGGTCGGAGGAGCGGCTTGAGGCGATCGACGCCCACCTGTGGACTTGGCGCGAGGAGGGCTTTCTGCCGCATGGCACGAGCAAGGACGGTCACGCGGCCATGCAGCCGGTGTGGCTGACCGCTGGCGACGACAACCCGAACGAGGCGACGGTGCGCTTTGTCGCCGATGGCGCCGGGTTGCCCGATCCGGCCGGCTACCAGCGGGTGGTGATGCTGTTCGACGGCAATGACAATGACGCCGTCGATCGGGCGCGCGCCGCCTGGAAAGAGGTGAAGGCCGCCGGTCACGACACGACCTATTGGCAGCAGTCCGACCAGGGCCGATGGGAGCGCAAGGGATGAGCGATCAGGGCCGGGACCTCGGTTGGTTCGACGAACTCTACCAGGGCGCCGACGGCGACACCGGGCAGGTACCCTGGGCCGACCTGGCGCCGAAGGCAGGGTTGCCCGAGTGGCTGGCGGACCATCCGGGCGAGGGCCGGACGGCCCTCGATGTCGGCTGCGGGCTGGGCGACAACGCCGAGGCAATCGCCGCGGCCGGCTATGCGACGACGGCGTTCGACCTGTCGCCGCGCGCCATCGCCTGGGCCAAACAACGGTTTCCGACGAGCCCGGTCGCCTACCGCCAGGCCGACCTTTTCGATCCGCCGGCCGAATGGGTGGGCGCCTTCGACCTTGTCCATGAGTGCTTCACCATCCAGGCGCTCGACGGCGACCTGCGCCGCAACGCGATGACCGCCATCGCCTCCTTCGTCGCGCCCGGCGGCCGGCTGTTGATCATCACGCTGACCAGGGGTGAGGGGGCCGACGCCGATGGACCGCCGTGGCCGCTGATGCCGTCGGAGATCGCCACCTTCGATCGCCTCGGCTTCACCCGCGAGGAGGAGCACCCCTACGATCTGCTGCGCCACCACGGCCGCAGCGTGCCGCATCTGCGGGTCTGCTTCCGGCGCGATTAGGCGGCTCAATCCTAGTCGGCCTGCGCCGTCTCGTGCTCGGCTGACAGCTTCAGCCAGGTCTCTTCCGCCTCGGCCAGTTTCTTCGTCGCGTCGGACCGGGCGCGGGCGTGGTCGGCGGCTTTCGTGGCGTCGCCGTTATAGAGCGTGGTGTCGGCAAGACGGCTGTCGAGCGCCTGAATCTCTTTCTGAAGCTTCGCCACCAGGGACTCGGTTTCCTTGATCTTTTTGCGTAGCGCTGCCGTCTGCGCCCGCGCGTCGGCGGCGTTGCGGCGGCGGTCCTGGGCGGCGACTTTGCGGTTCTGCGGCGCCGCGCCGTTGGACGTCTTCTTCTTGCGCGGTCCCTCGACGACCAGCCGGCGATAGTCGGCGACATCGCCGTCGAACGGCTCGGTCGTGCCGTTGGCGACAAGCCAGAGACGGTCCGCCGACGCCTCGATCAGGTGCTGGTCATGGGTGATCAGGATGACGGCGCCGGAATAGTCGGCCAGCGCCTGCACCAGCGCTTCGCGGCTGTCGATGTCGAGATGGTTGGTCGGTTCGTCGAGGATCAGCAGGTGGGCGCCGTTGAAGGTCGCCAGCCCGAGCAGCAGCCGCGCCTTCTCGCCACCGGAGAGATTCTTGGCCGGCGTGTCCATTTTGGTTCGCACGAAGCCCATCGCGCCGACGCGGGCACGGGTCTGTGCCTCGGTCGCGTCCCGCATCAATTCGCGGACGTGATCGTAGGGCGTCTGGTCGGGCTTGAGCTCATCGAGCTGGTGCTGGGCGAAGTAGGCGACCTGCATGTTGTGAGCCCGCCGGACGCTGCCGCTGAACGGATCGAGCCGTCCTGCGATCAGCTTGGCGAAGGTCGACTTGCCGTTGCCGTTCGAGCCGAGCAGGGCGATGCGATCGTCATCGTCGATCCGCAGGTCGAGACCGGTCAGCACCGGCCTGGCCGGGTCGTACCCGACCGAGGCGTTTTCCATGGCGACGATCGGCGGCGCCAGCTTCTTGGCCGGCTCGGGGAAGGAGAAGGGCAGCATCGTCGAGTCGGCCAGCGAGATGATCGGCTCGAGCTTCGACAGTGCCTTCAGCCGGGACTGCGCCTGCCGGGCCTTTGACGCCTTCGAGCGGAAACGCTCGACGAATTCTTCCATATGGCGGCGCTGGTCGTCCTGCTTCTTCTTCATCTTGAGCTGCAGGGCCTGCTGCTCGCGCCGCTGGCGATTGAAGCGGTCGTAGCCGCCGCGATAGTAGGTCAGCTTGCCGGCGTCGAGATGGACGATGCTGTCGACCGACTTGTTGAGCAGGTCGCGGTCATGGCTGATCAGGAGAACGCTGCGCGGATAGCGGGCGAGGTAGCTCTCCAGCCAGATCGTCCCCTCGAGATCGAGATAGTTGGTCGGCTCGTCGAGGAGGAGCAGGTCGGGCTCAGCGAACAGCACCGCCGCAAGCGCCACGCGCATCCGCCAGCCGCCGGACAGCGCCGAGCAGGGCCCGGCCTGCGTCGCCTCGTCGAAGCCGAGACCGGCAAGGATGATCGCCGCCCGCGCTTCGGCCGAATGGGCATCGATGTCGGCCAGGCGCATCTGGATATCGGCGATGCGGGTCGGGTCGGTGGCGGTTTCCGCCTCGGCGAACAGGGAGGCCCGCTCGGTGTCGGCGGCAAGCACGACCTCGATCAGGCTGTCCTCGGTGCCGGGCGCTTCCTGCGCCACCTGGCCGATGCGGGTCCGCTTCGGCACCATGACCGCGCCGGTTTCCGGCGAGAGTTCACCGGTGATCAGCTTGAACAGCGTCGTCTTGCCGGCGCCGTTCGGGCCGACGAGTCCGGTCTTGGCGCCGTCGACCAGCGCCACGGTGGCATGGTCGAACAGGAGCCGGGGCCCGATCCGGTAGGTGAGGTCGTTGATGTGAAGCATGGCGACGGGGTTTTGCCGCGCCGCAGCAAGAAGGGCAAGTGCGATATTGAAAAGAGCGCCGCGCGGGGCTAGACCATTGCCATCGACGCAAGCGAGGGAGCCGGTTTCATGACAGCCATTGTATGCCGCCAAGCTGGCGAGTTCGCGCCGGGCCTTTCCCGTTAGGGAACCGCGACGCGCGTCGATCGGCGACGGCTTCGACAGAGCCATCGTCTTTCTTCTCGACCAGCCAGAGCCTGAACTGCCCGTGACCGACGATCGGTGGCGGGCCGCTCTTTGCAGCGCTTCGTCTGGAACGAAGCGCCAAATGGTCGAGAACAAATGAACACGTCTTCCCAGGACCTTGCCGGATTCGGCTGGTCGAATTTCTTTCAATCGCAACTCACTGCCGACGAACTGACCGGGTCCGTCCCGGTGCGCGTTACCGTGGCCCATCGCAACGGGCTCGACGTCGCCCATCCGGATTTTGCCGAACGGGTGCCGCTCCTCACCACCGAACCCCATGACGAGGAGGGGCGGGCGACCGTCGGCGACTGGATCCTGCTCGACGCCGAAAGCCACGCGCCGCAACGCCTGCTGGACCGCAAGACGCTGTTCAAGCGCAAGGCGGCCGGCGCCGACCGCCGCGTCCAGTTGATCGCCGCCAATGTCGACACGCTGCTGGTGGTGTCCTCCTGCAATCAGGATTTCAACCCGGCGCGCCTCGAACGATACCTGGTGCTCGCTCGCGACGCCGGGGTGATGCCGGTGGTGGTGCTGACCAAGGCGGATCTCGCCGAGGATACGGAGACGTACCGGAGGCAGGCAGAGAAGCTGATGCCGGGCCTCCTGGTCGAGTGCATCAACGCGCGAAGCCGCGAGGGCGTCGCGTCGCTGCTGCCGTGGTGCGGCAACGGCCAGACGGTGGCGCTGGTCGGATCGTCGGGCGTCGGCAAGTCGACGCTGGTCAACACGCTGGCCGGCGAGGCGATCCAGGAGACGCAAGGGATACGGGCGAGTGACGCTCATGGCCGGCACACCACCTCCGGCCGGTCGCTGCACAGGCTCGATACCGGCGGCTGGCTGCTCGATACGCCCGGCATGCGCGAGTTGCAGCTTCTCGACGCCGAGGCAGGAGTCGAGGACCTGTTCACCGACGTCTTCGAACTGGCCACCGAATGCCGCTTCTCCGACTGCGGGCACGAGACGGAGCCGGGATGTGCCGTGCGTGCCGCGGTCGAGGCCGGCACGCTCGACCCCGAGCGGCTGAAGCGATTCCGCAAGCTGGTCGCCGAAGAGGCCTACAATTCCCTGTCGCTGGCCGATCGCCGGGCACGCGACAAGGGCTTCGGCAAGATGATCAAGGCGGTGGTGAAGGAGAAAAAGGGGCGGTGGGAGTGACCGCGCTCCTGCCTTATACTGGTGGCAAGCACCATTGAGTGGCTGCCGGAGGCGGCCGAAGTTGAAGGTAATGCAATGATCAGACGCCTTTTCCTGGCCGCCGCCACCTTGCTTGCCGTGACCGCCGCGGCCGCCGCCCAGACCCCCGAGGAAGCCGTGGCATACGCCTTTCTCGGGCTGGCGGACGGCGCTTCCATCGAGCGCAGCGGCACGACGATGACCTGGGTCGAGACCGGGTCATCGCCGGCCGCCTTCGATGGCGATGCGATGATCGGCGGGCAGAAGGCCGCCATCCGCTTCATCGTCAAGGCGGTGGAGGAATGCCGCTTCGAGATCACGCTGGAAGGCCCGAGCAACCTGGTCCCCGGCGGCAACCGCCTGTTCGGCCGGATCGACCTCAAGAATGTCGGCGACATCACGATCGCCGAGGACGGTTTCAAGACGTCGATCGAGGGGATCGGCTTCTGCCAGACCGGCCAGCGCAACCCGACCTGCATGACGATTCACGATGCCGACCTCTTCGGGTCGCTGGACGCCGAGCGCCACAGCGAGGCGGTTGCCTTCCTGCGCGAGCAGGGCTGCGCCGCCATCAACTGACGGGGAATGCGATGACTGACTGGAAGACCGATGGCGTCAAGGTGATCCCGGGCGACCAGCTCGACACCAACACGCCCCAGACGCCCGGCATGGACCGGGCAGCGGCGATCAACTTCGCCCGGGTGGGGGCGCAGAAGATCTGGGCCGGGACCGTGTCGATCAGGCCCGACGCCAAGACCGGCGCGCATCATCACGGCGCCCTGGAGAGCGTGATCTACGTCCTCAAGGGCAAGGCGCGGATGCGCTGGGGCGACAACCTCGAATTCGTCGCCGAGGCCGGGCCGGGCGATTTCATCTTCGTACCGCCCTACGTGCCGCACCAGGAGATCAATGCCTCGACCGACGAGACGCTGGAATGCGTGCTGGTGCGCAGCGACAACGAGGCGGTTGTCGTCAATCTCGACATCGAGCCGGTGGAGAAGCCGGAGCATGTCGCCTGGGTCGATCCGATCCACAAGGCCGCGACCGATTAGGCTCTATCCGGGGTTCCATTCCGGCGGCGCGTGACGCATTCTCCGGCCGATCCAAAACCGGGGCTTTTCCGCATGCTTGCATCGATTCGCTCGGAGGCCGCGTTCATCTTCGGCGCCGTGTCGACCGCGATCTTCTTCACGGTCGGCGCAAGCTGGTTTGATGACCTCAGCAACACGCCGAAGCTCATCGGCCTGTTCATCTGGGTGTTTGCCGCGATGGTGTGGTGCGCCTTCGCCGTCGTGCGCCACGCCGACAGCCTCGCCGAACTGCTCGGCGAACCCTATGGCACGCTGATCCTGACCATCTCGGTGATCGGCATCGAGGTCGCGGTCATCTCGGCCCTGATGCTGACCGGCAACTCGGAGCCGACTCTCGCCCGCGACACCATGCTGGCGGTGGTGATCATCGTGATGAACGGCATGGTCGGCCTGTCGCTGCTGATCGGCGGTCTCCGCCACAAGGAGCAGACCTACAACCTCCAGGGCGCGCGCGCCTTTCTCGGTGTGCTGATCACGCTGGCGACCGTGACGCTGATCCTGCCGCGCTTCACGACCTCGACCACCGACGGCAGCCTGAACGTCACGCAGTCGGTCATCTTCGCGGCGATCACCCTGGCTCTCTACGCGACGTTCCTCGCCCTGCAGACCACGATCCACCGGACCTATTTCGACCAGCCGGGAGACACGGCGACGGCAACAGGGGAGGCGGCGGAGCACGTCAAGCACCACAATCTCGAAACCCGCTCGCTGCCGTATCACGCGGTGTTCCTGATCCTGACCCTGCTCCCCATCGTGCTCCTCTCCAAGAAGCTGGCGATCCTCATCGATTTCGGCCTCGATGCATTTGCCTTGCCGGGGGCGCTTGGCGGCGTTCTGGTCGCGATCATCGTCCTGACGCCGGAAGGGCTGGCGGCGCTGCATGCCGCGTCGATCAACCAGTTGCAGCGCTCGGTGAACATCTGCCTCGGCTCGGCGCTGGCGACCATCAGCCTGACCGTCCCGGCTGTTGTCGTCATCGCCCTGATGACCGGCACCCATATCGAACTCGGCCTCGACGGTACCGAGATCGTGCTCTTGATCCTGACGCTTGCCCTCAGCGTCCTGACCTTCGGCGCGACGCGGACCAACATGCTGCAGGGCGCGGTGCACCTGGTCGTCTTTTTCATCTATTTCGCCCTGATCTTCGATCCCTAGGGCGACCGCGTCAGGTCAGCCCCATTCCGGATTCGCGCTGGAACATGATCAGGTCGAGCGACGGCATCGCGTCGTTGCCGGCCGCCTCGGTGACGAGGCAATGGGCCTGTCCGCGGTGGTGGGTCTGGTGATTGAAGAAATGGCCGAGCGCCGGCGCCAGCGGCTGGGTGATGTCGCGCGGATTGGTGATCGTCCGGTAGGTGAAGGTCGAGGCGAGGGCGTTTTCGCCGAGGCCGTCGACCCAGGCGACGATCCGCAGGTCCTCGGCGCGGCGCGCGGCTTCCAGCGCATCGAGATCGGCGTAAGGGATTTCGTCGAGGCGGGTGTGAACCGGGCCGTCGCCAGTGAAGCGCTGCATCCAGATGCGGTCGGTGACGACAAGGTGGTTGAGCGTGCCGTGGAGCGAGCCGAAGAAGGCGCCGCGATCGGCACGGTAGTCCACCTCCGGCAACGCCCGCGCCGCCGCATACAGGCGCTGGTTCGCCCAGCGGTTGTAGTGGGCGAACATCAGGAAATAAGGCTTCATCGGACACACCTCTTCGGTCTCGCGATGCCCTTTCGGCAACCGAGTCTTGCGGCATTCTCTTTCTTTTTCCCCGTCGAGACGAGGGGAGGCGGGCGCATCTGAAACGCCGAACGGGTAGTCCGAATGGAGGCGCTTCGGAAGCGCCCGCCGCGGCGACTTTTGGCACTCCGCTTTCACGCTCCGGACGCCCGACCACCTTGCGATGGCTCCCCGGATCACCTCCGGGGACTTCGCCGGGAAACGGTTGCCCCGTGCCCGGCTGGCGGCCGCCCTTAAGGTGGGTCATGTCCCACGGCCGGTCTTAGTGCCGGCGGGCATACTCGCGAAGGCCTCCCGGGGCGTTCGGACCGTCGTCCTCTCCGGCACGAATGCCGGTGGTCTCGCCGCAGGCGCCGCACCCCGCTCCGCACAACAGACGCCTCTAGAATGCGCCCCTCGCGAACGGGGATGGCGGCAGTATCGCGCCGGGCCGGCGACGGGGAACAAGAAAATTGTTGTGTCCGGCCGGCTCCCGAACCGACTCCTACGTCGAGGGAAGGCACGCCGCGCGGCGGCCGTCACAAAGGCGGAAGCGCTGCCCGAAATCTGGGCAGGAAAACCGGTGGTAGTGGGCGTATGATCATTCTACCGGAGCCCGTCGGCCCCGGTGCGGGGCCATAAGCCGCGCGATACGCCTGCGTTATCCGCAGCCGAGATCCGAAACGCCGCGCGCGAGCGGCCTATTTCCTACAGATCACCATTAACCGAACGGTCGCGTCCGGCCGTCGCGGCTGCATTGCGCCGGGTTGATCCCGACCCGGTGTTTTTCCTCAGAGAGGCGAAGGAGTCTCCAATGGATCAGCCTGTCGTAAGTCAACCCGTCGAGGATACCTTCCAGGGGAAGGGCGGCCTCAAGATCTTCTACCGTGCCTGGCGCCCGCTCGGTACGCCCCGCGCTGTCCTGGTCATCTGCCATGGCGTGAACTCGCACGGCGGCCAGTATGCCTGGCCTGCCCAGCGCTTCGCCGAACATGGATATGCGGTCTATGCGTTCGACCTGCGTGGCCGCGGACGGTCCGAAGGCGAACGCTTCTATGTCGACGATATCGCCGACTATGTCGCGGACGTTGCCGCGACCATCAAGATCGCCGCGGCGAACGACCCGGGGTTGCCGCTCTTTCTTCTCGGACATAGCGCCGGCGGCGTGGTTTCATGCACCTATGCCCTGGACAATCCGTCGGGCCTGGCCGGTTTCATCTGTGAGAGCTTCGCCTTCCAGGTGCCGGCGCCGGGCTTTGCCCTCGCCGCCATCAAGGCGCTCAGCCACGTCGCGCCGCATCTGCCGGTCCTCAAGCTCAAGAACGAGGACTTTTCCCGCGACCCGGCAGCGGTCGAGGCGTTGAATGCCGACCCGCTGACCGCCAACGAGTCTCAACCGGCGATGACCGTGGCGGCGCTGGTCCGCGCCGACGAGCGGCTGAAGGAGGAATTCCCGAAGATCACCGTGCCGCTCCTCATCCTGCACGGAACCGAAGACAAGGCGACCGTCTGTCACGGCAGCGAATTCTTCCACGCAACGGCGGGGTCGACCGACAAGACGCTGAAGCTCTATGAGGGCCACTACCACGACCTGCTCGCGGATATCGGCAAGGAGGCGGTGGTCGCCGACATCGAGGCCTGGATCGACCAGCGCATTCCGGTCTGAGCCGGCGGCACCACAAACGATCAGCGGCGGCCGAAGCCGCCGCTGACACCCATGTCACGAAGCACTCTCGCGACCGATCAGGCCGCCGTCTTGTGCGTCGGCTCTTCGATGATGTCGAAGCGGTCGGCGTTCATCACCTTGTTCCAGGCGGCGACGAAGTCCTTGACGAACTTCTCCTTCGAGTCGGCGCAGGCATAGACCTCGGCGAAGGCGCGAAGCTGCGAATGCGAGCCGAAGATCAGGTCGACGCGTGTGCCGGTCCACTTGAGTTCGTTCGACTTGCGGTCGCGGCCCTCGAAGGTGCCGTCGCCGGCCGCCTCCCACCTGGTCGCCATGGTCAGGAGGTTGAGGAAGAAGTCGTTGGTCAGCGTGCCGGGCGCGTTGGTGAAGACGCCATGCTTCGAGCCGCCGGCATTGGCGCCGAGAACGCGCAGGCCACCAATGAGGACGGTCATCTCCGGCGCGGTCAGCGTCAGGAGCTGCGCCCGGTCGACGAGGCCTTCCTCGGGCATCATCAACTGCTCGCCGCTGAGATAGTTGCGGAAGCCGTCGGTGCGGGGCTCGAGTGCCGCAAAGGACTCGACGTCGGTCTGGTCCTGCGAGGCATCCATGCGGCCGGGGGTGAAGGGCACCTTGATGGTGACGCCGCCATCCTTGGCGGCCTTCTCGACCGCCGCGGCACCGCCGAGCACGATCAGGTCGGCAAGCGACACCTTCTTGTCGCCGGTCTGGGCGTCGTTGAAGGCCTTCTGGACACCTTCGAGCGCCGTCAGCACCTTGGCCAGACGGGCCGGTTCGTTGACCTCCCAGTCCTTCTGCGGGGCAAGGCGGATGCGCGCGCCATTGGCGCCGCCGCGCTTGTCGGAACCGCGGAAGGTCGAGGCCGAGGCCCAGGCGGTGGAGACGAGCTCGGAGACCGACAGGCCCGTGGCGAGAATCTTCGCCTTGAGGTCCTCGATGTCCTGGTCGCTGACCAGTTCATGGTCGATGGCCGGGATTGGATCCTGCCAGATCAGGGTTTCCTTCGGCACCAGCGGGCCGAGATAGCGGACGACCGGACCCATGTCGCGATGGGTGAGCTTGAACCACGCCCGGGCGAAAGCATCGGCAAATTCGTCGAAGTTCTCGAGGAAGCGCCGCGAGATCTTCTCGTAGGCCGGGTCGAACCGCAGCGCCAGGTCGGTCGTCAGCATGGTCGGCCGGCGATGCTTCGTCGGATCATGCGCGAAAGGCACCGACTCCGGGGCATCCTTGGCGATCCACTGCTTGGCGCCGGCCGGGCTCTCGGTCAGCTCCCACTCGAAACCAAAGAGGTTCTCGAAGAAGTTGTTGCTCCACTTGGTCGGGGTCTGCGACCAGGTGACTTCCGGGCCGCCGGTGAGGGTGTCGTCACCGAAGCCGGTGCCGGTGCCGCCCTTCCAGCCGAGGCCCTGATCCTCGATCTCGGCGCCTTCCGGGTCCGGGCCGAGCAGCGACGGATCGCCTGCGCCATGGGTCTTGCCGAAAGTGTGGCCACCGGCGATCAGCGCGACGGTCTCCTCGTCATTCATCGCCATCCGGCGGAACGTCTCGCGGATATCCTTGGCCGAGGCGACGGGGTCGGGATTGCCGTTCGGGCCTTCCGGGTTGACGTAGATGAGGCCCATCTGAACGGCCGCCAGCGGCTCGGAGAGCTGGCGCTCGCCGCTGTAGCGCTCGTCGCCGAGCCAGGTGCCCTCGGGCCCCCAATAGAGCTCCTCCGGCTCCCAGACATCGACGCGGCCGCCGGCGAAACCGAAGGTCTTGAAGCCCATCGTTTCGAGCGCGACGTTGCCCGTCAGGATCATCAGGTCGGCCCAGGAAATCTTGCGGCCGTATTTCTGCTTGATCGGCCAGATCAGGCGGCGGGCCTTGTCGAGGTTGGCGTTGTCCGGCCACGAGTTGAGCGGGGCGAAGCGCTGCTGCCCGGCGCCGGCGCCGCCGCGGCCATCGGTGATGCGGTAGGTGCCGGCGCTGTGCCAGGCCATGCGGATGAACAGGCCGCCATAGTGACCGAAGTCGGCCGGCCACCAGTCCTGCGAATCCGTCATCAGGGCTTTCAGGTCTTCGATCACCGCGTTGAGGTCGAGGCTCTTGAATTCCTCGGCGTAATCGAAGTCCTCGCCCATCGGGTCGGAGAGAGTGGAATTCCTGTGGAGCGCCTCGACATCGAGCTGCTCCGGCCACCAGTCGCGATTCCTGTGCCCACGGCTACCGCCGTTGAAGGGGCAACCGCCGGCGTTGTCGTCAGTCTTGGCGTCCATGATTTTCTCCCGAATTCCTGTCTGAAGTCCTGTTTGCGAGACGGTCCGCACGGGAACCGCTGCCGGCCGGCGATGATCCTTCCGGAACCGGACGGAATCCGGCCCGGTCACATCGCCCCCTGATGTGATGTCGCGCGTCGCCGACGGCCCTGGAAACGAGCGCGAAAAGCGACGCTGACTGGAACGGTGCCAGAGTAGAGCGATAAAATCCAATCATATTGACTGAGATCAACGATAAGATATTCTTATGACGATGATCTCGTTCAAACAGCTTCGCTATTTCGATTTTCTCGCGGCAACCGGCCATTTCGGCAAGGCGGCCGACCGGGCGGGGGTGACGCAGCCGGCGCTGTCGATGCAGATCCGGGCGCTGGAAAAGACGCTGGGCGGGCCGCTGGTCGAACGGGGCGCCAGCGGGGCGCGACTCACGGAACTTGGCGAGCGGGTCGCGGCCCGCGCGGCGACCGTGCTGGCCGGTGTTCGCGACCTCGAGGAACTGGCCTTCGCCCAGGGCGAGACGCTGAGCGGCACCCTGCGGCTCGGCATCATTCCCTCGGTCGCGCCCTTCCTGCTGCCGTCGCTGCTCGGTCGCGCCGCGACGCGCTATCCCGACCTGCGCATGTCGATCCGCGAGACAATCACCGCGACGCTGGTAGAGGAATTGGTGGCCGGCGACCTCGACGCGATCGTCGCCAGCCTGCCGCTCGACCACGAGGAGATCGAGGAGGCGGCGGCCTTCGACGACCGGTTCCTGCTGGCGGCGCCGGCCGGGTCGCCGCACGCGGCGCGATCGCCGGCGCTGGCCGACCTGATCTCGGCCGACGAGCTGCTGCTGCTTGAGGACGGCCACTGCCTGCGCGACCAGGCGCTTGCCGTCTGCCACGCCATCGACCCGGCGCGGCTCAGGAGCTTCGGCGCGACCAGCTTCCCGACGCTGCTGCAACTCGTCGCCGCGGGCCACGGCCTCACGTTGCTGCCGGAGATGGCGGTCAATGCGGGTATCGTCAACGATCCCCGGCTGCGGGTGAACCGCTTCGCGGCGCCGGAGCCGCATCGGGTCATCGGCCTGGCCTGGCGGCGCAGTTCGCCACGCCGCCGCGACTTCGTCGCCCTGGCCGAACTCCTGGGCGAGGCGGGGGCGATGGCGCCCGGCGATTGACCGTCCCGTGCTTGCCGCCTGCGCGGCCCGGCCCTAGGCTGGCTGCAACAACGAGAAACAATCGTCGGGAGGGAATCTTGAGCAGGACCATGCAGGCCGTGATCTGTCACGGACCGGAGGACTATCGTCTCGAAGAGGCGGCCGTGCCGGAGCCCGGACCGGGGGAGGTGGTGATCCGGGTCGAGTCGGTCGGCATCTGCGCCAGCGACCTCAAATGCTACCTCGGCGCGCCGCTCTTCTGGGGCGACGAGCATCGCGAGGGCTACTGCCAGCCGCCGGTAATCCCCGGCCACGAATTCGTCGGCGAGGTGGCGGCGCTGGGCCAAGGGGCTGGCGAGAAATACGGGCTGGCGGTCGGCGACCGCGCCGTCTCCGAGCAGATCGTGCCGTGCTGGAACTGCCGCTTCTGCCACCATGGCCAATACTGGATGTGCCAGACCCATAACGTCTACGGCTTCCGCCAGGCGACATTCGGGGCGATGGCCGAATACATGCTGTTTCCGGCCGGCGCGCTGAACCACAAGGTGCCGCGGACGATCCCGGTCGAGCATGCCGCCTTCATCGAGCCGCTGGCCTGTTCCATCCACGCGGTGCAGCGCGGCACCATCGAATTCCAGGACGTGGTGGTGATCGCCGGCGCCGGGCCGCTTGGTCTCGGCATGGTGGCGGCGGCGCGGATGAAGAATCCGAAGCTGCTGATCGCCGTCGACCTCAATGACGACCGTCTGGAGACGGCGCGGCTCTGCGGCGCCGACATGACGCTCAATCCGCGCAAGGTCGATGTGGTCGACGAGGTGCTGAAGCTGACCGACGGCTATGGCTGCGACGTCTATTTCGAGGCGACCGGGCATCCCGCCGCCGTCGAGAGCGGACTGCGGATGGTGCGCAAGCTCGGCACCTTCGTCGAGTTCTCCGTCATGCGCGAGCCGGTCACCGTCGACTGGACGATCATCGGCGACACCAAGGAACTCGACGTGCGCGGCGCCCATCTCAGCCCCTACTGCTATCCGGTGGCGATCAAGATGCTGGAGGAGAAGCGCCTGCCGATGGACCGCATCGTCACCCATTCGCTGCCGCTTGCCGATTTCCAGAAGGGCATCGACCTGGTCGGCGCCGGGACGGAATCGATCAAGGTGACGCTGACGCCCTAAGGGACAGGAGACCGAGCCATGACCAGCAGACTTCTCGCCGCCGCGGCCGCCGCGTGCTGTCTCGCCGTCGCCGCACCGGCCATGGCGCAGGACATCGGCGGCACCTATCGCGCCGACGGCACCAACTTCGACGGCTCGCGCTACGGCGGCACCGCCGTGATCACCGTGACCTCGAAGACCACCTGCAACATCGCCTGGGACACCGGGTCGATCGCCAAGGGGATCTGCATGCGCAACGGCGACAGCTTCGCCGCCTCCTACGTCATGGGCGACGCGATCGGGCTGGTGATCTACGACCTGCAGCCCGACGGCTCGCTCGAAGGGCTGTGGACGGTGGCCGGTCAAGATGGCGTCGGCACCGAGGTCCTGACGCCTCAATAGGCCTCGGGCATCACCAGTTCGTGCTGCTGCGTCGTGGCGGCGCCCGCCAGCCCGACAACCTCGACGACGATCATCTCGTGGTCGGACAGCGGCGTGCCGTCCGGCCCGACGGCGTCGACCACACGGCTTTCACCGACCGCCAGGCCGCGGGTCAGGAACCAGTCGAGCTTGTAGGCCCGCGGCGGCTCCGGCGACAGGCGGCTTGAGCGCAGGGTCATCCGGTCGAGCGCCCCGCCGTGGCGGTCGTAGCCGGCCGCGGCGGCCACAGTGAAGAGCGGCTCATGCTCGAAGTCGCCGCCGGTAGCGTTGCCGGTATTGAGGTCGCCGCCGACGATCACCGGCAGGTCGCCGGCATAGCCGTCGACGCAGGCGAGCAGGTCCTCGACCTGCCGCGCCCGATAGGCGCCGTCCGAACGGCTTTCGAGATGAACCGAGACGACGACGACGGCGGTGCCGCCGGCCGGGACGGTGGCGATGACGGCGCAGCGGCCGCCGACTCGTGGCTGGTCGGTATCGGCGTTGAACCAGTGGCCGTGCGCGTCGAGCCGGATCATCGCCGGCGCGAGCAGAGGTGCGGCCGCGAGCACGGCGTTGCCGTGGAAGCCCTTGTCATTGGTGGCGTCGCCGCCGCACAGCGCCTGCTCGCGCTTCGAGCCGAGACCGAGCTCGAGGAACTCGACGCCGAAGGCGCAGCCCTGGCCGAGGCGGAGGGCGATGTCCTGGGCGACGGCGCGCTGGCCGGTCCGCGCCATGCCGTCGTCGACCTCGGAGAGCAGCACCACCCCGGCCCGCTGGTCGGCGAGGAGGTCGGCGCTGGCCTCGACGAAAAGGCCGCGTTCGAGGTTCCAGGCGGCGACGGTCAGCGGAAACGCGAGGTCCTGCAGCGGCCCCTCGACCCGTGCCTCGACCCGGTTCATGCAGGCGAGATCGGCGATCAGTTTCCGATGCACCGCCTCGCTCTTCTCCAGCGTCCGAAAGGCGGCGCGTTCGGCGAGCGTCGGAGCGGCGAGGGCGGCGGGTTGCGCCGGTTTCAGCATGGACGTGGTCATGGATCGGGCCTCGCCTGGGTCTGTCGGTCAAAAAGATGGACCGCTGCATGGTCGGCTGACAAGTGCACGACGTCGCCGACGATTTCCTGGCAGCCGACGAACGGTTGGTGGCCTCAGCGGGCTAGCGATCGCAGATGACAGGCGGTTTGCCGTCCGGTGTCGGTTCGGTGACAGGGGTGGCCGCGCCGTGGAAAGCCGGGCTTTTGGCCAAATGGTCGGGGAAGGGGCGTCGCCCGGGTTTGATCTTGTGGCGGCCGGGGGCGGCGGCTATACAGCCGCCACAATCCAACCAGCGACACAACAGGAGCTACCATGGCCCTCGAACGGACCTTCTCGATGATCAAGCCGGATGCAACGGCGCGTAACCTCACCGGCAAGATCGTCGCGAAGCTGGAGGATGCCGGCCTGCGCGTCGTCGCCAGCAAGCGCGTGTGGATGAGCCGCAAGCAGGCCGAGGGCTTCTACGCCGTCCACAAGGGACGCCCCTTCTTCGACGAGCTCTGCGACTTCATGTCGTCCGGCCCGACCGTGGTCCAGGTTCTGGAAGGCGAGGGCGCCATCCTGAAGAACCGCGAAGTCATGGGCGCGACCAACCCGGCCGATGCCGCCGAAGGCACGATCCGCAAGGAATTCGCCACCTCGATCGGCGAGAATTCGGTCCACGGTTCGGATGCGCCGGAGACGGCCGCCGAGGAAATCGCCTACTGGTTCGCCGGCATCGAGATCGTCGGCTGAGTCAGCCGACGCCGATTTTCGGCTGAACCTTTTCGCGATCGCGACGTTCTCCTTCCGGAATGCAACAGACCGGAAGGAGATCACCCATGTTTGCGACCGCGCAAATCAAGGAACATATGGAAGTCGTCGGTTCGGACGGCGCCCATGTCGGCACCGTCGACCACATGGAAGGCGACGAGAAGATCAAGCTGACCCGGCGGGACTCGGCCGACCAGCAGCACCACTACCTGGCGGTCCACCTCGTCGACCATGTCGACGACAAGGTCCACCTCAAGATCGGATCCGCCCAGGCGCCGAGCCAGTTTCTCTGACGCCGACGCGAAGACCGAAACCTAATCCGACGACGACCAGCGCTTGACGGTCTGGTCGTCGTTTTCTTTTGCGGAGACCCATTCGGACGGCGCCTCGGCACCGGCGACATGCTCCTTCTTCCAGAAGGGCGCGCGGGTCTTGAGGAAATCCATCAGGAAATCGGCCGCGGCGAAGGCAGCCTCGCGATGCGACGAGGCGGCGACCACCAGCACGATATTCTCGCCGGGATGGATCCGGCCATAGCGATGGATCACCGTGAGGCCGAGCAGCGGCCAGCGGTCGGCGGCTTCGCCGGCGATCCGGGCGATCTCGGCTTCGGCCATGCCGGGATAATGCTCGAGTTCAAGGGCGGCGAGCTTGCCGTCCTCGTCGCGGCAGAGGCCGGTGAAGGTGACGATCGCGCCGACGTTGCGGCTGAGGCGGGCAAGCCTCTCCGACTCGGCGGCGACATCGAAGTCGGCCGCCTGGACCCGGACGTCGATCGGCGGCCGGTCAGCCACCGGTCATCGGCGGGAAGAGGGCGACTTCCCGTGCCTCGCCGAGCGGCGTGTCGGACGCGACATGGACGTGATCGACCGCGACGCGGATCAGCGACGGTTCGGCCAGCGCGTATTCATATTGCTCGCCGCGCGTCCTGAGCCAGTCGAGCAGGGCGCCGACGGTGGCCACGCCCTCGGGCAGGGCGACGTCCTCCTCCGGCACGCCGATACGCTCGCGGACCCAGGCGAAATAGACCAGCTTCACGAATCCTCCGACAGCAGATGGCGGATGCCCGCCCGGAAATAGTCGTAGCCGGTATAGAGGGTGACCAGCGCCGATATCCAGAGCAGCAGCAGCCCGATATAGGAGACGATGCCGATATCGGAACCCATGATCGTCAGGTTCGAAAACACCTTGTCGCCGGCGGTCCCGGCGAGCAGGAAGCCGATCGCCACCATCTGCAGCGTCGTCTTCCACTTGGCCAGTCGCGTCACCGGGACGCTGACCCGCAATTCGGCGAGGAATTCGCGCAGGCCCGACACGGAGATCTCGCGGGTGAGGATGACGATGGCGGCGAGCAGCGACCAGCCGCCGATGGTGTTGTCGGAGACCAGCAGCATCAGCGATGTGGCGACCAGCAGCTTGTCGGCAATCGGATCGAGCATCCGGCCGATCGACGACTGCATCTGCCAGGCGCGGGCGAGGTAGCCATCGAAGAAATCGGTGACGCTGGCGGCGATGAAGATGGCGAGCGACAGCCAGCGGCCGAGGTCGTCCTGGAGGTAATAGGTGAGGATGATCGCCGGTACCGCCAGGATCCGCCCATAGGTCAGGAGGTTCGGCAGCGTGAACGGACCCGCTTTATCGGATTTGGGTCGCAAGGCAGGGGTCTCGACCATCTGGAAAATTACCATGGCCGCCGGCATTTGAGGATTGCCGGGCGGCGGGAGAGGGAATCGGGTTAGGGTCGCGCGCGTCGTTCAAGTCGTTCATCCGATGCCCCCCGGAGAGCCTTCGGCCAGTGCCATGCTAAAAGCCTTTCGTCACGTCGTCCACGCCGCCGGCTATTCGGTGGCCGGGTTCGGGCATCTTTTTCGCCACGAACTGGCGGCGCGCCTCGAAATCGGGGCCGGGATCCTGTCCTTCGTCTGGCTGATCGTCCTCGGCCGGCCGTTCCGCGACTATATCATCCTGCTCATCCTGTTCTGCGTCCTGATCAGCGTCGAGGCGCTGAATACCGCCGTGGAGCGGATCGTCGACAAGCTGTCGCCGGAGATCTCCGAATTCGGCAAGAATGCCAAGGATCTCGGCTCCGCCGCCGTCTTCGCCATGCTGGCGGCGGCCGGCATCTTCCTGGTCGCCGTCACCGCCGATTCCGCCGGGCTGATCGCCTTCTAGCGCCGCTTGCGCGGTCGCCGCGCGATGGACTTCGCCGGGGAGCGGCCCTATAGGTCGCCGACCCCGGGTCCCGAAAGACGCATGAACCAGAAAGCCACCCCCCACGTCGTCGTCGCCGCGGCAACCTGCCGCCGTCCGCGCATGCTGTCGCAACTGCTCGAGTCCTACGAGACGTTGCGCCTGCCGGACGACGTGCAGGTGACCTTCCTCGTCATCGACAACGCACCGGAACTGCCGGTCAAGGACGTGGTGGACGCGTGGCGCAAAAAGACCGGGCTCGACGCCCGCTACGTGCTGGAACGCGAACCGGGCATTCCCTTCGCCCGCAACCGCGGCATTGACGAGGCGCTGGCTTATGGCGCCGACTTCCTCGCCTATGTCGACGACGACGAGGTCGTCGATCCCGAATGGCTGGCCGCCATCGTCGCTCACCAGCGCAAGGAAGGATCGAACCTCGTCGGCGGGCCGGTCCGCAGCCTGCCGCCCGAGGATGCCTCGGCGCTTGACCGCTATGTCTTCGGCGGCATCCGCCGGCGCTACGAGCGCAAGGAAGAGAAGAACGCCCGGCGACGGCGCAAGGGGACCGACGGCGGCGTCACCATCATCACCAATAACTGGCTGGCCGACCTCGCCTGGATGAAGGCCAACGACCTGCGCTTCGACATCGGCCTGCGCTATTCCGGCGGTTCCGACACCGCGCTCTACCACGCCGCCAAGCGCCTCGGCGCGACGTCGTCATGGTGTCCCGAGGCGCTGGTCTACGAGACCGTGCCGAAGGATCGCATCGGCCTCGGCTACCAGTTCCGCCGCGCCCGCGACCAGGCGGCGACCAGCTTCTGGCGCAAGGCCGCGGCCGAGCGGCGCAGCCTGCCGGTCAACATCGCCACCGCCTTCGGCAAGGCGCTGCTCGGCAGCATCCTGGTCCTGGTCTCGCCGCTGACCCTCGGCCGTACCCTTGTCGACGGTGTCCGGCTGGTCGGCTACGGCGTCGGCTATACGCTGGCGATGGCCGGCCGGCGCTCGCGCCACTACGAGGTCCTGCAGGGCGAGTAGGGGGCCGCGCGGTGGTCCGATGAAGCAGAACAAATACGACGATCCGGATTTCTTTGCCCGCTACAGCGCGATGCCGCGCTCGACCGGCGGGCTGGCCGCCGCCAACGAGTGGCCGGCTGTCCGCGACCTGCTGCCGGAGCTTGAAGGTAAGCGCGTCCTCGATCTCGGCTGCGGCTTCGGGTGGCATTGTCGCTACGCGCGGGAATCCGGCGCCCGATCGGTCGTCGGCGTCGACCTGTCGTCGCGCATGCTCGACCGCGCCCGCGCCACGACCGACGATCCGGCGATCACCTATGTCCAGTCGGCGATCGAGGATATCGGTTTCGACGCCGCCAGCTTCGACGTGGTGCTGAGTTCGCTGGCGCTCCACTATGTCGAAGACTTCGATCGGGCCTGCGCCCGTGTCGCGGCGTGCCTCGTCGATGATGGCGCCTTCGTCCTTTCGGTCGAGCATCCGGTCTTCACCGCGCGCGAGGCGCAGGACTGGCACCGCGGCGCGGCGGGCGAGATTGCGCACTGGCCGGTGGACGACTACCAGCGCGAAGGCCGGCGCCATACGCGATGGATGGCCGACGACGTGGTCAAGTATCACCGGACGGTCGCCACGACCGTCAACACGCTGGTCGACAACGGCTTCCGCATCGCGCGGCTGCTCGAGCCGCAACCGACGCCGGAGGCGCTGGCGAGCGATCCGGCGCTCGCCGACGAGTTGCGGCGGCCGATGTTCATGGCGGTGTCGGCGGTGAAAGAGCGCGCGCCCTAGCGCGGCGCTTCAGTTTCCGTTTTCGTGGAAGTGGTCGTAGATCGCTCGCGCGGTCTGCTCGGAGATTCCCTGCACCGACAACAGGTCCTCGACGCTGGCGCGGCTGACCGCCTTGGCGGTGCCGAAGTGGTGGAGGAGGGCGCGCTTGCGGGTCGGGCCGATGCCGGCGACCTCGTCGAGCGGATTGCGGGCCATGTCGATGCGCCGGCGGGTGCGGTGCGAGCCGATGGCGAAGCGGTGGGCTTCGTCGCGCAGGCGCTGGACGTAATAGAGCACCGGATCGCGCGGCTGGAGCTTGAAGGACTCGCGGCCGGGCATGAAGAAGGTTTCCTTGCCGGCGTCGCGGTCGGGGCCCTTGGCGACGCCGATCACCGGCAGGTCGGTGACGCCGAGCTCCTTCAGCGTATCGACCGCCGCGGCAAGCTGGCCGCGACCGCCGTCGATGATCAGGAGATCCGGCCAGGGGCCGACCGTTTCCGGCTCCGACTCGGCGTTGTTGCGCGGTCCCTGCTCCTTGAGCAGCCGCGAGAAGCGGCGCTGCAGCACCTCGCGCATCATGCCGTAGTCGTCGCCCGGGTTGATGTCGGCCGACTTGATGTTGAACTTGCGGTAGTGGCTCTTGGCGAAGCCTTCGGCACCGGCGACGACCATCGCGCCGACGGCGTTGGTGCCCATGATGTGGCTGTTGTCGTAGACCTCGATGCGGGCCGGCGGCGCCGGCAGCGACAGCGCCTCGGCCAGGCCGGCAAGCAGGGCCTTCTGCGACGCGGACTCGGCGACCTGCCGGCCAAGCGCCTCGCGCGCATTGTTGAGGGCGTGCTCGACAAGGTCCTTCTTCTCGCCCCGCTGCGGCCGGACGACGGTGACCCTGGCGCCGCTCTTTTCGCTCAGCGCCTCGGCCAGCAGCGCCTGCTCCTCGATGTCGTGGGACAGCAGGATCAGCTTCGGCACCGGCTTGTCGTCGTAGAACTGGGCGAGGAAGGAGCCGAGCACCGCCGGGGCGTCGAGGTCCTTGTCGGCGCGGGGGAAGTAGGCGCGGTTGCCCCAGTTCTGGCCGGTGCGGAAGAAGAAGACCTGGATGCAGGTGGCGCCGCCCTGCTGGTGGGCGGCGAAGACATCCGCCTCCTGGAAGGTGTGGGGATTGATCCCCTGGTGCGACTGGACATGCGACAGCGCCGCCAGCCGGTCGCGGTAGATCGCCGCCGACTCGAAATCGAGACGCTCCGAGGCCGTCTCCATCTCGGCCTGGATCTCGGTGCGGACGGCGTCGCTGCGGCCGGAGAGGAAGGCCTTCGCCTCATCGACGAGATGGCGATAATCCTCCTCCGAGATCACCCCGGTGCACGGGGCCGAGCAGCGCTTGATCTGGTAGAGCAGGCACGGCCGCGTCCGGCTCTCGTAATAGGAGTCCGAGCAGGTCCTGAGCAGGAAGGCGCGCTGCAGGGCGTTGATGGTGCGGCCGACCGCGCCGGCCGAGGCGAAGGGGCCGAAATAGGTGCCCTTGCGGCTGCGCGCGCCGCGATGCTTGACGATCGCCGGGGCGGCATGATCCTCGGCCACCAGGATATAGGGGAAGGACTTGTCGTCGCGCAGCAGGACGTTGAAGCGCGGCCTGAGCCGCTTGATCAGGTTGGCCTCGAGCAGCAGCGCCTCGGTCTCGGAGCGGGTCGAGACGAACTCCATCGCCGCCGTCGCCATGATCATCCGGGCGATGCGGCCGGGCTGTCCGGCGATCCGGGTGTAGCTCTGCACCCGCTTCTTGAGGCTGCGCGCCTTGCCGACATAAAGGACCTTGCCGGCGGAATCGATCATCCGGTAGACGCCCGGCCCGTTGGGCAGGCGCTTGATGACGTCGGCGATCACCGCGACGCCGACGGGTCGCGGCGCCTCCTCGGTGGCGCTGGTGGTCTCGTCGGTCATGGTCAGGTGTCGAGTTCGGCTACGTCCGGTGTTTCCCAGGCCAGGTGCTGGCCGCCATCCAGTCCTATCATCTGTCCCGTGATCGACCGGTTTTCAACGAGGTAGCGGATGGTGTTGCCGAACTCTGTCAGGACCGGACCGCGCTTGAGCAGCACCGTGTCGATGCGCGCGGCGAACTCTGCCTCGGTCTGCGCGGCGTGCCTGAGGGTCGGTCCGGGCGCGATGGCGTTGACCCGGACGCGCGGCGCCAGCGACTGGGCGAGCATTTTCGTCGCCTCCCACAGCGCGACCTTGGAGAGCTGGTAGGAGAAGTGGCGGGGGGTCGGTTTCCAGACACTCTGGTCGACGAGATTGACGACGTTGCCCTCGACGCCATCGGGCAGGGCGGCCGCGAAAGCCTGGGCGAGGAAGATCGGCGCGGTGAGGTTGACGGTCATCTGCCTCTGGAAGACAGCCGCGTCGAGGGCGCCACCGGTATCGTCCGCGAACATTGACGCATTATTTACCAACAACGAAGGTTTACCGAGAATGGCGGCGATTTCGTTCACCGCCGGCGGCAGGGCCGAAAGGTCGGCGAGATCGGCCTGGAAGAGGGCCGCGCGGCCACCGGATTTCGCGATCCCGCCGGCGACGGATTCCGCCTCGATTCGCGAACGATTGTAATGGATTGCGATCGCCCACCCATGGCCGGCGAGGTCCTCGGCGATGGCCTTGCCGATGCGCCGGCCGGCGCCCGTGACGATGGCGACGGGGGGGATTTCGGTCATGCGGGGCAGGCGTCCGGCCTCTGGAGAAGTGTCCCAAACCGGGACGCGTTAAGATTGGTAAACATAGTTAACGAATTCCTTCCCGGTTTTGAAACCGCAGAAAACCGCCGTTTGCGGCCTTTTTGCAACGTCATATTGCGCCCTGATCGCGCCTCCATGCCGCCGTATTTCCTTAACCTTTACGCCATATTGCTGCGGCTTATATCCGGGCTAGCGACCGGGGGCACTTCGTCGATGGCGGAGTTCCGGTTCGGAGCGGAAAGACGAGGAGGTTACTATGTCGCGTATGCGTATTCTTGGTGCAAGCTTGCTTGCCCTTTCGATCGGAACCGGTGCCGCTGGCGCCGCCGATATCTACAACCCGCCGGCGCCGGAGATCATCTACAATCCGACCCCGGCCTTTACCTGGACCGGCGGCTACCTCGGTGGCCTCGTCGGCTACGGCTGGGGCCAGCCGAAGTCCAAGGGCAAGTCCTGGGACGCTGACGGCTGGGTCGGTGGCGTCTACGGCGGTTACAATTTCCAGCCGAGCGCCAACTTCGTCCTCGGTCTGGAAAGCGACCTGACGGCGACGGGCATGAGCGGCAAGAGCGCCGGCGTGTCCATGAGCGACTACTGGAACGGCACCGTGCGTGCCCGCGCCGGTATCGCCTTCGATCGCTTCCTGGTCTACGGCACCGGCGGTCTGGCTGTCGGCAGCCTCAAGGTGAAGAACGGCGGCAAGTCCGATACCAATGCCCGCGCCGGCCTGACGGTGGGTGGCGGTGTCGAAGCCGCGCTGACCGACACGGTCCTCGGCAGGATCGAGTATCGCTACACCGATTTCGGCGGCGATACCTACAACACCTCGCCGAAGACCAAGGCCAGCTTCTCATCGAGCCAGGTGCTGGTCGGCATCGGCGTCAAGTTCTGACGCTCCGCTGACTGCAAGAGACAAGGAGAGCCCTGCTTCGGCGGGGCTCTTTTTTTGTCCGGGGTGTCGGCTCAGTCGGCGGCCGGCAGCTCGATCCGGGGGAGGCGGCATGCGCGCCGGTCGATCTCCTCGCAGCGCCGGAAGCCGAGGCGCTTGGTCAGGCAGACCCGCACCTCGATGACGCCCTCCCGGTTGCAGGAGACGGCAATGCCGCGATCGGAGAGGCCGGGATTGGCCTCGATGAAATCGGCCTCGATCTCGCGGCTGGTCGACACAATGTCGGTCGTGACGTCGACATAGCCATCCGGCAGCGTGACGCCCTCGAAGGCGCGCCGGACCAGCGAGAAATAGCTCTCCGGCCTCAGGCCCGCGCAGATGCCGTGCTTCTGCCACTGATACTGGACGGCCCCGGGCGAGGGGATGACGTCGGAGATGCCGGAAATCGTGCTGCTCGGCAGCCGGCGCGGCAGGCTGGACTCGCAATATTCGGGATAGCCGCGTTCATATTGCGGCCACAGGCCATGGACGACGAAGCCGGTGGGCTCGTCGGTGCATTGGGAAGGGTCGGGACGCCGCGCGTAGTCGCAATAGCTTGGCGACCAGGTCAGCGAGAGGACGTAGAAATCGAAATCGCCAGCGCGGTCAGCGGCCCCCGCTCCGCCAAACGAGGCGAGGAGCGTCAGCAGGCCGAGGAAAAGCGCGCGGGTCACGGTTTGATCGAGCGGCACCAACTGCCATAAACGTGCCACGGATCGAAGGCAGGCAGGCACGACTGGACCCGGTAGCCGAGCGAGGCGAAACCCTGCTTGGATTCGATCAGATAGACGACCTCGGAGCTGCGCCCGTCGGAGAGCCAGGCGACGCCGCGGCAGTAGCGACGACCGATGAGGCTGGTGTTGTGAACGATCTCCGGTGTTTCGCGGATGTCGGAAACGGCCTCGATGCCGACGCCCCAGGCGAAGGTATTGTTGTTGGCGTAGGAGAATTTCTGCTGGATCTTGGCGATCACCGGGCCATGGTCGCAGGTCGGGAGATACCCCTTGCGCCAATAGGCCTCGGCCGGCGCGCCGAGACCGAAAACCAGAAATAATGCGAGACAAAGAGGTTTCATGAACCGCCCCCAGAACAAGCCCGGACAATGCGATGACGCGCCGCGAGGGTCAAGACAAACGGTGCGATGCGACGTCGCGACCGTCAGGGCCATGAACCGGGCGCTGATGGCCGTTGCGATGCTTGCCGGCCTTGCCGGTCCCGTCGTCGCCCAGAACGAGCCGGTTCCCGACGGGCTGTCCTGCCCGGTGGAGATCGCCGGCGGCGAGCGAATCGCGGTCGGCGAAGTCACCCTGAACCCGGACGTTACCGGCTATTGCATCTATTACCTCGTCGGCGAGACCGACTTCGAGGCGGTGACCATGACGCTGCGCACCGCGCCGGCCGGCTTCGACTGGCGGGCGGCCTATCAGGCGCCGAAGATCGAGAGGGGCGGCATGGAACTGGTCGAGGAGGGCACCCGCGCCATGCCCTTTGGCGGCGACCAGCAGGTGGCCGAGGTCGCCACGATCAAGGTGGCGGAAAAGGACCTCGGCCCGATCAGCGAGTCCTTCTCGACGCTCTGGGTCTTCGACCTCGGCAACGGCCGTTCGCTGTCGTTGGAGGAGGAGTACAACAACGTCAGCGAGCCGATGCGGGCCGCGCTCCGCGAGGCGCTGCTGGAGACACAGGGCTGACAGCAGGCGCTGGCAGCGACGGTGTCATCATGCAGACCGGCCATCCGATCAGCTTTGCGCGCCTGACGTCCGTTCCGATGGACGAAATCGTTGCTCATATGTCCGATCCGCGCGTCGCCGAGCATATGCCTCTGCTGACGTCGGCATGGGACCGGCAAGCCGCCGTCGACTTCGTCGCCGCCAAGGAGGCGTGCTGGAAGCGCGACGGACTGGGTCACTGGGCCATTCTTCGCGATGGCATCTATGTCGGGTGGGGCGGGTTTCAGAAAGAGGGCGACGAGTGGGATTTCGGCCTCGTGCTGAAGCCGGAACACTTCGGGCTAGGCGGCCGCATTTCGCGGCAGGCAATCGCATTTGCCGTCGCCGACGAACGAATTCCGTTCGTTACCTTTCTGCTGCCACCCTCCCGCAAGAATCTCGGTGCGCTGGCGCGGCTGGGCGCAACGTTTGTCGAGGAGGTTGTCTACCAGGGCGCCCGTTTTCGGAAATATCGTCTCGAGACGGTTTGACCGACGGCCTGTGAGCGGCATGACCAGAAGGGAGTGCGATGGGCGACATCACCTTGCGTCGGGCAAGGCCCGAGGACGGCCCGGCGCTCTCGGCGCTGGCCTGGCGGTCGAAGGCTTCCAACGGCTACGACGACGCCTTCATGGCGCGATGCCGGGCCGAACTGACTGTCGTCCCCGACGACACGCCGGGGCGATCGACATGGATTGCCGAGGATCGGGCGGGCAGGGCCCTCGGATTCTTTGACCTGATTGTCGAGAACGGCTCGGCCGAGGTCGAAGGGCTGTTTGTCGAGCCCGGCAATCAGCGATCCGGGCTTGGCCGGCGCCTGTGGATAAAGCTCGAGGCCGAGGCGATCGCGCGTCGTGCGGTCGATGTCTCGGCGGACGCCGATCCGAAAGCCGTTCCCTTTTACTGCGCAATGGGTTTGACGCCGATCGGCACCCGTCCGTCGGGATCCATTCCCGGGCGTCGGCTTCCCCGGTTACGGAAGACATTCCGGCCGTAGAACCGAAACTTGTCTGACCAATTGCGGGTCGCGTGCAGCCGCTGATTGATCGAGTTGACTTGTCGGACCTTGATGTCGATGGTCGCGCTTCGGTTGCGGTAATCGCCTGCCACAAAGAGCAGGAGCTCGCAGCTTTGTCGGGTGCCGGCGAAAAAATTGTAAAGGGAGACAACGCTGATGAAACGCACTTCCATACTCAAGGTTGCCGCCATCGCATTGCTGGCGACCGGGACGACATCCGCTTTTAGCGCCGAATTCAACCTGCGCTTCCAGACCCACTACACCCCCGAACAGCTTTCGGGAAAACTCGCGCAGCAGTTCATCGACAACGTCAATGTGATGTCCGGCGGGCGTGTCGAGATCGAGATGTTCTACGCCTCCTCGGTGGTTCCCTCGGTCGAAGGCTTCGACGCGGCAGCCAGTGGCGTGCTCGATGGCGAAATGCACGGCGCGGCCTATCTGACCGGCAAGAATCCGGCCTTCCAGTTCGTCGGCGACCCGATGGGCGGATATGACACCCCGTGGCAGCTCTATGAGTTCCTCTATCACGGTGGCGGCCTTGAAGCGGCCAACGAGCTTTACAACCAGCACGGCATGCAGTTCGTCGGCTGGTGGGCCGGTGGCCAAGAAACCATGTCATCGTCCAAGCCGCTGGCCGGCCCGGATGACCTGAAGGATTGGAAGTTCCGGTCGCCGCCCGGCCTCGAGACGGAAATCTTCGCCCAGATGGGCGCTTCGCCCATCGTGATGGACTTCACCGAGGTGTTCACTGCGCTCGAGACCGGCATCATCGACGGTGCCGATTACTCCAGCCTCGCCAACAATGTCGGCATTGGCCTCTACGACCAGGTAAAGCACGCGACTTTCCCCGGCTTCCACTCGATGCCGGCCGATCACGTGACGGTCAACCTCGACGTCTGGAACTCCTTCCCGGACGACATCAAGCGCATCTTCGAGGTCGCTTCGCAGGCGCTCGCGCTGCAAACCTCGATGGCCTTCGACATCGCCAACCGGGAGGCCGTTCCCGGTCTCATCGCCAATGGCGTAACGCTCTATGACTGGAGCGAGGAGGACCGCGCGGCGTTCCGCGCCGGGGCGCAGCAAGCCTGGGACAGCTGGGCCGACAAGACTCCCGAGGCCCGCAAGCTGGTCGACGCGCATCGCGCCTTCCAGAAGAAGATCGGCCTGATCGACTAGCCCGGCCGGGTATCCGCACGACGGAAGGGGTGGGCCACCGCGGCCCGCCCCCTCCTTTTGGCGACAAGACGCACTGATCAGGGGGCAGGCATGGTCGAGCACGAACGCACGGGCTGGATGGACTGGATTTCGATCGCCATCAGCCGCGTCGCGATGTTCCTCGTCCCTTTCATCGTCCTCATCATGTTCTACGAGGTCGTGCGTCGGTACATCTTCGAGAAGCCGACGCTCTGGGTGAACGAGATGTCGTTGTGGATCGGCGGCGTGATCTACCTGCTCGCCGGCCTCTACGTGATGCAGCAGCGCGGCCACATCCGGATGTTCATCCTTTATGACATCGTGCCGCGGCCGGTGCAGAAGGTCTTCGACATCATCTCGACGCTGCTGATCTGCCTCTTCGCGGCCGCCATCGTGTGGGGCGGCTACAACGAGGCGGTGACCAAGTTCTTCCGGTGGGAGACCTTCGGCACGGCGTGGGACCCGCCGATCCCCGCAACCATCAAGCCGCTCATCCTGATCACCGTCGTGCTGATCGGACTTCAGTCGATCTCCAACCTGATCAGGGACTGGCACAAGGGCAAGATCGTGCACGAAATCGCCGACGAAGTGGCCATCGACATGCTCGTCGGCGACGCCGAAAAATCGGTGATTACCGGCGAGACCGCCGATACCAACGAAAAGAAATGATGGGCCGGGTAGGTCCCGGGGGGAAAACCTAGATGGATATCGGCCTCATTTCAGTGCTGCTGCTTGTCGGCATCGTCGTGCTGCTCGGCATCGGCATGCCGCTCGGCTTCGCCTCCGGCTTCCTGGCGGTCGCCGTCCTGTTCATGAAGTTCGGCCCGGACCTGCTCCTGGACACCTTCGGCCGCGGTCCGCTGAATATCCTCGCCGCGCGGATGTACGGGCTGACCACCGACTACGTGATCATCTCGGTGCCGCTGTTCATCTTCATGGCCTCGCTGCTGGAACGCAGCGGCATCGCGCGCGACATGTTCAACAGCCTCAACGTCTGGCTGAGCCGGACCCGTGGCGGCATCGCCATCGTCACCTCGGTGATGGCGATCATCATGGCCGCCATGTCCGGCATCATCGGCGGCGAGATTGTCCTCCTCGGGCTGATCGCGTTGCCCCACATGCTGCGCCTCGGCTACAACCAGAACCTGGCGATCGGCACGATCTGCGCCTCCGGGTCGCTGGGCACGATGATCCCGCCTTCGATCGTCCTGATCATCTACGGGCTGATCACCGAAACCTCGATCCACGCCCTGTTCAAGGCGGCGTTCCTGCCCGGCTTCGTGCTTGGCGGTTTGTATATTCTCTACATCATCGTCCGCACCCGCCTGCATCCCGAACAGGCGCCGCTGCCGGAGACCGGAAACGAGGTCACCATGGGCGACAAGATCCGGGCCCTGCCGGGCCTGCTGCCGCCACTGCTCATCGTCTTCGTCGTGCTCGGCTCGATCTATGGCGGCATCACCGGGATCACGGAGGCGGCCGGGATGGGCTGCGTCGCGGTGCTTGTGCTGATCCTCATACGCGGGGAGCTGGACTGGTCGCTGTTCAAGGACGCGATGATGCGGACCTTCAAGTCGACCGGCACAATCCTGTGGATCACCTTCGGCGCCACCGCGCTGGCCGGCGCCTACACCATCGCCGGCGGGCCGACCTATGTCGCCAATCTCATCGTCGGCGCCGAACTGCCGACCATGGGGATCCTGCTGGTGATGATGCTGATCTTCCTGTTCCTCGGGGCGATCATGGACTGGGTCGGCATCGTGCTCCTGGTGATGCCGGTCTTCCTGCCGATCATCGCGCGGCTGCCGGCCGAGGAGCTCGGGCTGACCGGGGCGCTCGGCGCGGCGCCGGCGTTCGTGTCGGTGTGGTTCGGCATTCTCTTCTGCGTCAACATGCAGGTCAGCTTCCTCAGTCCGCCCTTCGGGCCGGCGGCCTTCTACCTGAAGTCGGTCGCGCCGCCGCATATTTCGCTGCCGGCGATCTTCAGGGGCTTCATGCCGTTCATCGTGATCCAGCTCTGCATGCTGATGGCCATCCTGCTCTTCCCGGAGATCACGATGGTCTTCCGCTGAAGCTGAGTTGAAGCTAGTCTCCGCGCCGGAGGAGACCGCACGTGACAACACCGGAATGCCTGACCGCGCAGCAGATCGCGGACTATAATCGCGACGGCTACATCGTTCTCGAGCGGCAGATACCGCCCGAGACAATTGCCCGTTGCCATGAGGAAATCGCCCGCTTCCGCGAAGAGGCGCGCGGGTTGACCGCCCATACCGACCGGATCGACCTCGAGGACAGCCATCGCCCCGACGATCCCCGCATCCGTCGGATCAAGCAGCCGCATCTCAACAGCCCGG
Source organism: Bauldia litoralis (assembly GCF_900104485.1). Classification (GTDB taxonomy): domain Bacteria; phylum Pseudomonadota; class Alphaproteobacteria; order Rhizobiales; family Kaistiaceae; genus Bauldia; species Bauldia litoralis. Next base: position 150,219 of record NZ_FMXQ01000007.1, read on the forward strand.
TCTTCGGCGACCTGTTGCACAGCGACGCGATCCTCGCCCCGGTCCGCGACCTGATCGGAGCGAATGTGCGGATGCGCGCCTCGAAGCTCAACATGAAGTCGGCGCGGTTCGGCGCGCCGGTCGACTGGCACCAGGACTGGGCCTTCTATCCGCATACCAACGACGACATTCTCGCCGTCGGCGTCTTCCTCGACGATGTCGGGCCGGAGAACGGCCCGCTGATGGTGATCCCCGGCAGCCATCGCGGCCCGGTCTACGACCATCACGCCGACGGCCATTTCGCCGGCACCATGTCGCTGGCGAAATCCGGCCTCGACGTCAAGGACGCGGTGCGGGCGATGGCGCCGGCCGGCTCGATCTCGATCCACCACGTCCGCGTCGTCCACGGTTCCGACCGCAATCGCTCGGACAAGGATCGCGGCGTGCTGTTCTACGAATTGTCGGCGGCGGATGCCTTCCCGGTGGCCGGCTCGATGGGCACCTTCGGCTCGCTCGAGGAATTCGACGCCCAGATGGTGTGTGGCGAGCCGACCCTCGAACCGCGCCTCGCCGACGTGCCGGTGCGGATCCCGCTTCCGTTGCCGCCGACGCAGGGGTCGATCTACGAGATTCAGAAGCAGAGCGCCGCCAAGGGATTCGAGACCGTTGAAGCCTGACTTCAGGCGAGGGCGAAAGGCGTGATCCGCCTCGGCCTGATCGGCGACAATATCAGCCAGTCGCGAGCCTGGCGGTTGCACACGCTGGCCGGCGAACTCTGCGGTCTGGAGGTCGTCTACGAAAACCTGATCCCGGCGGAACTCGGCAAGGATTTCGACGGGGTCTTCGACCATTGCCAGTCCGGAGGCTATCGGGCGATCAACATCACCCATCCCTACAAGGAAACCGTGATGGCGCGGTTGGCGACGGCCACCGACGCGGCGCTCAAGATCGGTGCGGCCAACACCGTGGTCTTCGGCGCTGACGGGCCGGCGGGGTGCAATACCGACGCCAGCGGTTTCGAGGCGGCCTTCCGGGCCAATTTTCCCGGAGAGAAACCGGGCGCTGCCGCGCTGATCGGCGCCGGTGGCGCCGGCCGGGCGGTGGGATATGCCCTCCTGATGCTCGGCGCGACGGAGCTGCGCGTCTTCGATATCGACGAGCGGAGAGCGAACGGTCTGGTCGCGGCGCTCCGGGCGGTGGGCAGCCAGACGGTGGTCGTGAACTGTCCGACGATCGACTTGGCCGCCAAAGACGCCGACGGACTGGTGAACTGCACCCCGATCGGCATGAACGGTTATCCGGGCAACCCGATCGCCGCAGAGCATATCCCCGGCAAGCGCTGGGCCTTCGACGCGATCTACACGCCGGAGGAAACGGAGTTTCTTCACTCGGCGCGGGCGGCCGGCCTGTCGGTCATGACCGGCTTCGAACTCTTCTTCTACCAGGGCCTCGACGGTTTCGCCGTCTTCACCGGCCGCGCAGTCCCCGCCGAACGGCTGCGTCGGGGACTGCGCGGGGCCTAGGACGTGGCCCGACCGGAATGGCGGGCCGGGAGCGCGTCATCTGCGCTCAGGCGTACCGCCCAACCGCCATCAGCGCCGTAGTGACAACCAGCAGGACGGCTGTCATCGTGCTCAGCACCTGCATCCGCCGGGCGAGCCGCGTCCGCTCCGCCGCCTGGGCCGGCGATGGCGCGCCCTGCATCTGGATCAGCTCGGCGATCTGCCCGAGCCGCCGCCCGATCCGCGGGAAGGCGAGGTTGGCGACGAGCGCGACGACGATCGCGATGAGGCCGCCGAGGCCGAAGATCGTCTGCGGTCCCGGATCGGCAAGCTGCCAGGCGATACCGGAATAGAAATCCCAGTAGAGAAGAAGCCCGCTGCCGACGGTGACGACCGCCGCGGCGGTCATGACCTGCGAGAAGTGGGACCGGGCCATGAACTGGCCCCAGAATTCGCCGCCGACCGCGCCGGTGGCCCGCACCACGGGCATCGTGAAGAAGGTGACGGTGATGGCCGCGCCGACCCAGAAGACGCCGGCGACGATATGCAGAAGTCTCAGGACGAGAATTGCGCCCTCGCTATCCATTTCAGTGCTCCGAAAAAGGAAAGGACCGTCGCTTCGACGGCCGGAAGGCGCGCGAGATAGGAGAGAGGCCCATGCCCGGTCAAGTGAACGAAATCACAGACCGGTGAGCAGGCCGGGTGGGTTGGAGCGGCGCGACTCAACGTTGCGGCCGCCCACGGAACGACCTGCGGCTGCGCAGGTTTTGATCACCGCCTGGCAAGAGCTCCGTCAATCGGCCGGCAACCCCTGTCGCGAAGCGTTGGCGCGGCATTTGCTCCTTGTTCCCCGAAACGAGGGCAGGGGGCTTTGGAACTTCGCTTTTTCGAGATCTATCGCAACGGCGAATATCTGCGGCTGTTGCTGGAAGGCGCCGGGGTCAGCGCCGGGCTGACCGTCGCCGGCGGCATAGCCGGGTTCATCCTCGCGACGCTGCTGGCCGCCGTGCGCTACTGGCGGGTGCCCGTGCTGCGCCAGGCGGCGACCGGCTATGTCGAATTCATCCGCAACACGCCGCTGATCGTCCAGATGTTCTTCGTCGCCTTCGGCCTGCCGATGCTGCTGGGCTACCGCTGGCCGTTCTGGGGGCACGCGCTGCTCGCGCTCAGCCTCAACTTCTCCGCCTATTTCGCCGAGATCCTGCGTTCGGGTTTCGTCTCGGTGGCGAAGGGCCAGATCGAGGCGGCCCGGGCGCTCGGCATGCGGCGTTTCCTGATCTTCCGCAGGATCGTCTTCCCGCAGGCGGCGGCGACGATGTATCCGTCGCTCAACAGCCAGTTCGTCTTCCTTTTCCTGACCACTGGGGTGATGGCCGAGATCGGCGTCCGCGACCTCACCTATGCGGGCCTCTACATCGACAGCCGAAGCTTTCGTTCCTTCGAAGTCTTCTTCACCCTGACCGTCATCTACGTGCTGATGGCAATCGGCTTCAAGAGCGTGCTGAAGCTGATGCATGACCGGCTTTTTCGTTGGCGGGCGGCGTCGCGATGAAGCAGCTGTTTCTCGACACTCTCGGCCAGCCCTTCGGCATCGTCATCTACCAACTGCTCGACGCCACCCAGTTCACCATCTACCTGTCGCTGATCGCCTTCGCCGGCGGTGGAGCGATCGGGCTGGCGGTCACCGCCGCGCGGGTCGCGCCGTCGACACTCGGCCGCAATCTGGCCAGCGGTTACATCTGGCTGTTCCAGTCCGTGCCGCTGCTGATGCTGCTCTTCCTCTTCGGGCTCGGACTGCCGAAGCTCCTTGCCATCAACATCGATCCCTGGCTTGCCGCCACCGGCGCGCTGACCCTTTACGCCAGCGCCTACCTCGCCGAGGTGTGGCGCGGCGCCGTCGAGGCGGTGCCGAAAGGGCAGTGGGAGAGCGGCTACGCGCTCGGCCTGCGCTTCCTGCCGGTCGCAGGCCTGATCGTGTCGCCCCAGGCGATCCGGCTGGCCGTGGCGCCGACCGTCGGCTTCATGGTGCAGATCATCAAGGGCACCTCGCTCGCCTTCATCATCGGCTTCCACGACCTGATGGCGATCGGCAAGCGCTGGGCCAACGCGCCGGTCGACGGCACCGAGCCCTTCATCATCTTTCCGCTGATGGCCTTCATCTATTTCGGCCTGTGCTTTCCGCTGTCGCTGTGGTCGCGGCACCTCGAGCACAAGCTTGGCAGCGCATCCGAGAAGAAGGTTTCGCCAGCGGGCTGACCGGAGACCGGTCGGCGCGCGACTTCCAACCGAAAGAAGGAGAACACGACCCATGTTGACGAAGCTGAAAGCCGCCTTCGCGGCCGTAATGATCGCCGGCGTCTGCCAGGCGGGGCCGGCGGCGGCCGACCTGTCGGATGTCCTGTCGGCGGGGACGATCAAGATCGCCATCCCCGAGAATTTCCCGCCCTTCGGCGCGCTGGGGGCCGACGGAGAATACGAGGGCTATGATGTCGATGTCGCCAAGATGGCGGCCGAGGCACTGGGCGTCGAGCTTGAGCTGGTGCCGGTCACGTCCAAGCAGCGCATTCCGTTTCTCGAGACCGACCGGGTCGATCTGGTGATCTCGACTCTCGGCGCCAACCCGGAGCGGGCCAAGTCGATCTGGTTCTCCCATGCCTATGCGCCGTTCTTCTCCGGCGCCTTCGCCAAGCCGGACGTCGCGGTGGCGGCGATCGCCGATTTCGCCGGCAAGAAGATCGGCGTCACCGGCGGCACACTGGAGGACCTGTCGATCACCAAGAACGCGCCGGAGGACGCCGAGATCATCCGCTTCGGCGACAACGCGGCGACCATATCCGCTTACGTGTCGGGCCAGGTCGACGTGATCGTCACCGGCAACATGGTGGCCCTCGGCATCGCCACCGACCATCCCGACTTCAAGCTCGAGACCAAGTTCATCATCGCCAACTCGCCGTCCTATATCGGCATCAAGACCGGCAACATCGACCTGCTCCAGTGGGTCAATGTCTTCGTGCTGAGCAAGAAGCTCGACGGGACGCTGGGCGAGCTCTCCGAGAAGTGGCTGGGCCAGCCGCTGCCGGATCTGCCGGCGCTCTGAGGCAACGTCTGGTATCGCGGCCTCGCCCCTGCCGGGGGCGGGGCCGTCTTTCAGGGAGGAAGGCTTGAGCGTCGTCCAGATACCGATCGAACCGCTGACCGACGAGTCCTTCGCACCCTTCGGCTGGCTGCTCGAGGCGGGGGGCGAGCCGCCGTTCTTCTCGCGGCCGAACCTCGATCTGTGGCGATTTCCCTACGCCGCCGATGCGCCGGCCCGGCTCCAGATCATGCGCTATCACCGGCAGCCGATGCGGTTCTCGCGGCTGGAGCGTCATCTCTTCGTCACCGAGGCGCGGGCTCCGCTGAATGGCGCGCGGGCCGTGCTGGTGGTCGCGGGCGACGCCGAAAGCGCCGGGACCGACCGACCGCCATCACCGGACACCCTGCGGGCATTCCTGATCGACGGGGCGGCCGGCGTCATGTTCTGGCCAGGCGTGTGGCACGGGCTCGACTGCTATCCGCTGGCCGCGCATGCCGACTTCATCTTCCTCAGCGACGAGGCGACCGAGGTGGAGATCGAGGCGCTGGCGGCGCCGGTCTCCGGCACCCGGACGGAGGTCGCCGATTACCAGGACAGCCATGGCCTCGTTTTCGAGATCGTCGATCCACGCCGGTTGATGGTTCCCCCGCCGACGAACAGCTGACGCGAGGCGGCGGGTGGCGGGTTCCGGCTTGACGAAGGCGCCCGGAATGGCGCTTGCTCCGGTGAAACGAAACACGCTGGAGTCCTCCCGATGGAGCTTGCCACCTGGTTCGCCTTTGCGGCCGCCTCGCTTGTCCTCCTGTTCATCCCGGGGCCCACGATACTGCTGGTTGTCAGCTATGCCCTGACCCAGGGGAAGCGGGTGGCGGTGGCGACCGCCGCCGGGGTGGCGCTGGGCGACTTTGTCGCCATGACGCTGTCGCTGGCCGGCCTGGGCGCGCTGCTGGTGGCTTCGGCGACGCTGTTCACCGTGCTCAAATGGGTCGGTGCCGCCTATCTGGTCTATCTCGGCATCCGGCTGTGGCGTTCGCGGCCGGAATTGCCCGACGCGGCGGCGCCCAGCGGTCGGGCGGCGCGCGGCATCTTCGGCCATGCCTTCGTCGTCACGGCGCTCAACCCGAAGAGCATCGCCTTCTTCGTTGCCTTCGTTCCGCAATTCATCGACCACGGCGCGCCGATTCTGCCGCAACTGGTGGTGATGGAGGCGACCTTTGTCGTGCTGGCGGCGGCGAATGCGCTGGTCTTCGCCCTGGCGGCCGATCAGTTGAGGTCGCGTATCCGCCAGCCGGCAGTGCTGAAATGGCTCAATCGTGCCGGCGCCGGCTGCCTTGTCGGGATGGGCGCTGCGACCGCGACGCTCGGCCGGAGCTAGGGCAGGACGCTCCGGGGCAGCGATTGCCGGGCCGGGGGTGACGCGCCGGGAATAAATTGGCAGGCTGGGCAGTTGGGGAGCGCCATTTCGGCTCCGGAGGCCTGTTCATTGAAAGTATCTGTTCAAGCGGCGATCATCGCGGCGGCGTTGGTTGGCCTGACGTCGTTCGCCGTCGCAGCCGGCCTGCAACTCTCGGCCTGGAAGGATGACCTGTTCGACTATCCGGCGGTCATCGCCACCGCCTATGGCGGCGACTACGTCAAGGTCGCCTATGACGAGCAGCGCGACCTCTACCAACGCGACGTGGTGCCCGAGAAGGAGACCAAGCCCGAATATGTCGATCTCGGCGTCAAGTCGGTCGAGAAGGACATGGTCGCCAAGGAAGGTCGGGTCAGCGTCAAGTTCATCGCCACCGGCAAGGTCAATGGCGGCGCCAGGGTCGTCGTCATGTATGTCCACGGCCGGCGCGGTAATCGCGGCCAGGGCGCCAATGACGGGATGTTCGGCGGCAACTTCAACCGCATCAAGAACCTGATGGTGCGTAACGACGGCGTCTACCTGTCGCCGGAATTCCCGAGCCTGAGCAGGCGCGGCGTCGCCCAGGCGAAACTCCTGATTCTCGAATATGCCAAGAACTCGCCCGGTGCCCCGATCTTCGTCGCCTGCGGGTCGCTCGGCGGGCGGATCTGCTGGGGGCTGGCCGACGACGACGAGGCCGCGAAGCATATCGACGGCTTCATGCTGATGGGCTCGACCAGCGACGACGGCTTCTTCCGCACGGAAGCCTTCAAGCGGCGGGTGCCGGTCTATATCGGCCATGGCACCGGCGACATCGTCATCAGCTGGAAGTCGCAGGAGGCCTTCTTCAAGAAGATCAAGCAGCTCGATCCGAACTACCCGGCGAAGTTCGCGCTGTTCGATACCGGCTCGCACGGCACGCCGATCCGCATGACCGACTGGCGGCTGATCCTCAACTGGATGCTCCAGGTCGACGGCGCCTGACTGGAGGCCGGTGCGCCGGACTCGACGGGGAAGCGCCTTCGCCCTATTTCAGAACGCTCGCACGTTCGTTCGCCGGCATCATGCATCATCCCGCACCTGCCAGTTCTCTCGGAAACCCGAAGCCCTCCTGCTCGATGACGGTGCCGCTGCCGGCCGCGCCGACGGTGCGCCGGGGGCTGGTCGTGTCGGCCGAGGGGGGCGGGCGACTGCCGGTCGATCTCGCCGCGTGCCGGCGGATCCTGGTGGTGCGGCTCGACTTTATCGGCGACTGGGTGCTGATGCTGCCCTTCCTTGCCAACCTGCGCGCCAGCGCGCCCGGGGCCGAGATCACGACGGTGGTCCTGACCCGGGTCTATGACCTCGCCCGCGCCTGCCGCTTCGTCGACCGGGTGGTCGCCGTCGATCCGGTCGAGGCCGGTCCGGTGGCCTTCTTCGGCCGCGACGAGGCGGACGTCGCGGACTTCGTCGCCGACTATACCGGCGGCGTCTTCGACCTGGCGCTGGTGCCGCGCTGGGACACGGATTTCAACGGCGCCCTGCGCATCGCGAATGGCAGCGGCGCTCGCAAGGTGATCGGCTTTTCCGAGGGCTGCACGGCGCAGCGGGCGGTCGAAAATCGCGGCGACGATCGCTTCTACGACGCGGTGCTGCTCGACCGGAGCAATGCGCATGAGGTCGAGCACAAGCTCGGCTTTGTCGAAGCGATCGGCGGCCGGGTGAGCGAGCGTGGCCTGCGGCTCGATCTCGATGCGGCCGACCGGGCCGCTGCCGACCGGTTCGTTACCGACGAAATCGGCGGCGACGGGCGGTTTCTCGCCGTTGCGCCCTTCGCGATCGGCCGCAAGGGACTTCCGCCCGTCGTCACGGCGGACGTGACGGCGCGCCTGGCGCGGGAACTCGACCTGCCGGTGGTGGTGATCGGCAGCCCGGTCCATGGCGAAGAGGCTGCCGCATTCGCGGCGATGCTCACGCGCCCGGCGGTCTCGGCCATCGGCCTGCCGCTCGGCGTATCGGCGGCGCTGATCGGCCGTGCGGCGGCCCTGGTCGGCATGGACAGTGGCCCGGCACACATCGCGGCGGCGCTGGGCACCCCTGTCTCGGTGGTGTTCGCCCATCCGGAAAGCGGCGCGGCCGACCATGTCGGATCGCCGGAGCGATTCCGCCCCTGGGGCGACCCGGCGCGGATCCAGATCGTCCAGCCGGCGACGCCGCTGGCGCCTTGCGTCGAGGGCTGCGAGGCCGATGCGCCGCACTGCATCACGCAGTTGGGCGCCGACTGGCTCACGCCGCGGATCGCCGGCTTCCTGGCGCGCTTCGTTCCCGAGGCGGTCGAGGGCGTGGCGACCTAGTCCTGGGCTGACCCGGGCGATCCCGGCTGCCAGCGGTAGATCCAGTCATTCTGCATCAGCATCAACCGGGGGCCGACGAGCCTGAGCGCCGTATCGCGGAGCCCGGCCATCCTGCCGGTCATGTGATAGTGCTCGCCGGTCCGCCGCGCGGCGTTCCATACCCGCATCACCCGTGGCTTGCGCTCCGCCTCATAGGCGGCCAGCGCGGTCGGGATGTTGGCCGGCGACGCCTTCAGACAATTGGCCAGCACTGCCGCGTCCTCGATCGCCATCGCCGCGCCCTGGGCGAGGAAGGGGACCATGGCATGGGCCGCGTCGCCGAGAAGGGCGGTGTTGCCCTCCGCCCAGCGGCCGCCGGGATCGACCGAGGTCAGCGCCCATTTCTGCCAGCCCTGCGGGGCGGTGACGATCGCCCGCACGGCCGCCGGCCACGTGTTGAAGCGCTCGGCGATGCGGCGATAGTCGCCGCGGGCATTCCAGCCGGGCTTGTCCCAGACCTCGTCGACGATCGCCACGACGTTGACCGCCGCACCCCGGGCGATCGGGTAGTGGACGAGATGGGCATTCGGGCCCATCCACAGGCCGACCCGGTTGGTAGGCAGGGTGTCGGGGATGTTGTCGCGCGGGATGACGGTCCGCCACGCCGTGCGGCCGACGGGCTCGGGATCAAACGCGCCGGTGATCCGCTCCCGGGTCGCCGACCAGACGCCGTCGGCGCCGATGACGGCGGCGGCCTGGATGACCTCGTCGCGCTGGCCCTTGAGCCGGACGAAGGACTCGCCGCCGCGCGGCAGCACCGCCTCGACCGTGGTGCCGAGCAGGAGGCGGATGTCGGTCGCCTTGTTGACCGCGGCGGCCAGGATGGTCTGGAGGTCGGCCCGATGGATGACGCGGTAGGGCGCGCCGTAGCGCTTGCGGAAGGCGGCGACCGGCAGCGAGGCGATGCGCCCGCCACTGACCCCGCTCATCACGTCGATAGCGTCCGGCTCGATCGCCACGTCCCGGATCGCGGCGTCGAGACCGAGGCTGTCGAGGACCCGGCCGGCATTGGGCGAAAGCTGGATGCCGGCGCCGATCTCGCTGAGTTCGGCGGTGCGTTCGCAGATGACGACGTCGAAGCCGGCGCTTGCGACCGTCAGGGCCGCGGTCAGCCCGCCGATCCCCGCGCCAGTGATGAGAATGGTCGGCCTCTCGCCCATGGCAAAAGGCGACGGGGCCTAGGCCGCCGTCTTCTCCGTGTAGAGGTGGTCGGGCGGATCCGTCTCGGCGGCGCCGAGATCAGCGCGATACCGGTAGAGCGTCGAGCAATAGGGGCAGACTTTCTCGTCGTCGTCGCCGAGATCGAGAAAGACATGCGGATGGTCGAAAGGTGGCGTCGCCCCGACGCACATGAATTCCCGGACCCCTATGGCGATCGCCGGAACCCCGGAATCGTTGTGGAAGTGAGGGATAACGTGGTCTGCCATGGGCCTGCCATTCTCTGTGCGCGCGTGTGCGGCGACATTAGCGGCAGGGACGGGCCGGGAACAAGGCCGGATAGACGCTTTCCTGCCGCGCCGCGGGGCATTATGTACGGCGCATGGCAATTCAGCATTTCTCATCCGACGGCGTCGAAATCGCTTTCCTCGACAGCGGCGAGGGCGAGCCGATCCTGCTCATCCACGGCTTCGCATCCAATCATGTCGTCAACTGGGGGGCGACCGGCTGGATCGACAACCTCAAGCGGGCCGGTCGCCGGGTCGTCGCCATGGATGTGCGCGGCCATGGCGCGAGCGGCAAGCTGCATGAGCCGGAAGCCTATTACCTCAGGCACCTGGCCCGCGACGCCGCCAACCTGATCGATCACCTCGACCTCGGCCGGGTCGACGTCATGGGCTACTCGATGGGTGGGCGAATCGCTGCCTTCCTGACCATCGAGCATCCGGAAAAGGTCCGCTCGCTGATCATCGGCGGGATGGGCATGGCGCTGGTCGACGGGATGGAGGGCGAGGACGAGATCGTCGCCGCGCTGGAGGCGCCGAGCCTAGAGGCCGCCATGGGCGGCGCGGGCCGCGCCTATCGCAAATTCGCCGAGCAGACCGGCAGCGACGTCAAGGCGCTGGCGGCCGTCATGCGGGTGGCGCGTGAGACGCTGGCGCCGGAGCAACTGGCGCTGATCGACGTGCCGGTGCTGATCGCCGTCGGCGAGAGGGACCAGATCGCCGGTTCGCCGGAAGAACTCGGCACCTTCATTCCCGGATCGAAAGTGCATGTGATTCCCCGCCGCGACCACATGCTGGCGACCGCTGACCGCAGTTTCATCGCCGAGGCGATCGATTTCCTCGCCGCGAGGCCGTGACCCGGAAACTGCCGAACACGGGCATTTGTTCACGCCCAAGGCTTGGCACGCCGGGGCTGGGCCCCTAAGTCACCTGATCGTAACAGGTCGCGGCCTATCTCTCCCCGTATTGGGGCGGGCATCGGCGCTGTGATAGGGTCGGTTTCCCGGGTTCGGGGCGTGGAGAGAACAGATGTCGTCAGTGAACAGCGATACGGCGGGCGAGAAGCTGAAGGCCGTCGATCCGGTCTGGTTCGACGTCCAGCGCGACGCCAAGCAGATCGTCGCATCCGATCCGGCGATGGCGAGCTTCGTCTTCGCGACCGTGCTCAACCATGCCCGTCTCGAGGACGCCATCGTCCAGCGCATCGCCGAGCGCCTCGACAGCTCGGTGGTCAGCGCCGAGGTCATTCGACGCGGTTTCGAGGACGCGCTGGCCGGCGATCCGGCGATCGGCGAGGCGATGCGCATCGACCTTGCCGCCGTCTATGACCGCGATCCCGCCTGCAGCCGCTACATCGAGCCGGTGCTCTACTTCAAGGGCTACCACGCCATCCAGGCCCACCGGCTTGCCCATTGGCTCTGGCACCAGGGGCGGAAGGATTTCGCCCTTTACCTGCAAAGCCGCTCGTCGGAGGTCTTCCAGACCGACATCAACCCGGCGGCGACGATCGGCAAGGGCATATTCCTCGACCATGCCACCGGCCTGGTCGTCGGCGCCACCGCCGTGGTCGAGGACGACGTCTCGATTCTCCAGGACGTAACGCTCGGCGGCACCGGCAAGGAAGGCGGCAACCGCCATCCGAAGATCGGCCACAGCGTGTTGATCGGCGCCGGTGCGAAGATTCTCGGGAATATCAGCGTCGGCTACTGCTCGAAGGTTGCGGCCGGCTCCGTCGTGCTCAAGGATGTGCCACCGAACTCCACGGTCGCCGGCGTGCCGGCGCGTGTCATCGGCGAGGCCGGCTGCAAGGACCCGGCCCGCACGATGGACCAGATGGTGGCCGACAGCGCCTCGGCCACGTAGCAACCAAACTGCCAGGAAAGTGACATTGTGACCCGACAGGAAATCGACAAGCTCGAGAAATATCTGCGCAAGCGTTTCAACAACGGCGCGATCGAAGTGCGGCAGCGTCCGCAGAAGGACGATTCCGCCGAGGTCTATTTCGGTGACGAGTTCGTCGGCGTGCTCTTCCGCGACGACGAGGACGGCGACCTGTCCTACAATTTCACGATGGCCATTCTCGAAATGGACCTGGAATAGGGCCCCTACGGGGTCCTGAAAAACCTGCCGAACAGCCGCCGCAGGCGGTCGTCCATGGTGCGCCAGTCAGCCAGATATTTCTGGTTGAAGCGGTAGAGCATGCTCAGCCCCTGGCCGATATTGACGTCGCGGATGCAGGTCGCCGGGATGTCCGGCGTGTCGGCCGCGATGCAGCGGGCGACGAAAGGCTTCACGCCGGGCGGGCCGTAATAGACGACCTCGCCGCCATAGCCGGATTCGGCGTCGAGGGCGCGGCCGGCCAGGCCGGCCGGTCCCGCAAGCTCCGGCCCCTCGAAGAAGCGCTCGTAGATGGAGTCGAGCCGGGCATCCGAATCGAGCGAATTTTCGCGGGCCGAGACGGTGATGAAGATCAGCGGCGCGTCTGGCGCCGTATCCCTGAAATCAGCCGCCCGCTCCTCCGAAAAGCCCTCAAGGGTCGGCCAGTGGAGCAGGAAATCGACCTTGTCGACCGCGCCGCCGCGTCGCGCCTTGCGTGATCGCAGCATGTTGGCGGGGACGACGACCGGCTCGCCCGCGACGATGAGCCGGACCGGCAGCGCCTGCCCGTCGAGGCCGCGCAGCGCGATGCGGTCGTGATAATCCTCGATCGCGACGCTGACGCCGTAGCCGATGCCCGCCAGCGCCACGAGGGCCAGCGCGAGATAGACGAACGGGTGCAGCCGGATCGCGGCCAGCCAGCGCGAGGCGCGGGGGGAGTGGCTCGATCTGTCTCCTAACGAAACATTAGCCATGTGCGACGTGTCCGGCGCCGCTGAAGAAACGTTGTGATTCCAATGTGTTTCGCCGCGAATCAAAAGCTCTTCCAACGGTACGCCGCTTGCAACGCAAGCTCAACGGGATCGAGGGCGTCCCGAATTGGAACGGGGGAGCGAGACGGTGGCCTGGGAGATGATGCTTCTCGTATATGCCGGAACCATCGGATTTGTCGCCGCCGGAATCACGGCGAGCTTCTACCGGATGGTGACCTCGGAGCCGGCGCGGTTCGGCCCGGCGGGGAGGAGTTCGCTGGCGTGGATGTCGGCCTTCGCCCTCGGCGCCCTGGCCGGTCCGATCATCATCGTCGAGAATGCCCGGGAGAGCCTGCGTGAAGGGCGCATCCCGCGGTCGATGATGGCCGCCGGCGTGATCATCGCCGGACTGTGGAGCGGCTGCATCGGCATTCTTGTGCTTGAAGTGGTGTTGAGCGTGCGGGACAGTCTCGCCTGAGACGTCCATTTCCGCACGGGAGACTGCCAATGCCCATCTATTCCCTCGACGGCCTGTCGCCGGACCTGCCGGCCGACGGCGCATGCTGGGTGGCGCCCGACGCTGTGCTCATCGGCCGGATCGTGCTCGGCGAAGCGGTCGGAATCTGGTTCGGCTCGGTGCTGCGCGGCGACCAGGAGGCGATCACCATCGGGGCGCGGTCCAACGTCCAGGAGCATTGCGTCTTTCACACCGACACCGGCTTTCCGCTGACGATCGGAGAAGGCAGCACCATCGGCCACCGGGCGATCCTGCATGGCTGCACGGTCGGCGACAATTGCCTGATCGGCATGGGGGCGATCGTCCTGAACGGCGCCCGGATCGGCGACAATTCGCTGGTCGGCGCCGGGGCCGTGGTGCCGGAGGGACGGGAGATACCGCCAGGATCGCTGGTTCTCGGCATGCCGGGCAAGGTGGCCCGGCCGTTGAAGGACGAGGAAATTGAACGAAACCGCTGGTCGGCAAACCACTATGTCGAGAACTGGCGGCGCTTTGCAAAGGGACTTGCCAGGGTGTAACACCCGGCCCGGCCGCCCATGCCCGCTGCCAAGCGCCGGAGCCGGCCTATATAAGGGGGGAGACCGCCGGCGCGGCGACAGCCGCGGCCGACTGTAACCTGCACGGAGTTCGTGAATGCCGCCCCAGATGAATCCGCAGATATCCGAGACCCTGCAACCACGCCCGGAAGACTACGCCTATGACCTCGACCAGGCCCTGGGGGCGGTGGTCAGCGTCACGACGATCGTGCCCGAAGACGCCTTCACCGCCGATATCCTGGGAACCGAGCGCGCCGGCAGCGGCGTGCTGATCCGCAGCGACGGCGTTGTCCTGACCATCGGATACCTGGTGACGGAGGCGGAAACCGTCTGGCTCGGCCTCAGCGACGGACGGACGGTGCCCGGCCATGTGCTCGGCTACGACCAGACGACCGGCTTCGGCCTGGTGCAGGCGCTAGCGCGGGTCGACCTGCCGGCGTTGAAGATCGGCCAGTCGTCGTCGGTCGAGCCGGGCGCCAGCGTCGTCCTTGCCGGCGCCGGCGGCCGCAGCGGCGCGGTCGCCGCGCGGGTGATCGGCAAGCAGGAATTCGCCGGCTATTGGGAATATCTGCTCGACGAGGCGATCTTTACCGCGCCGGCGCATCCGCAATGGGGCGGGGCGGCGCTGATCGGGCCGGCTGGCGACCTGATCGGGATCGGATCGCTGCGCCTCGAGCAATCGTCGGAAGGCGAGGACGAGCACCTCAACATGATCGTGCCGATCGACCTGCTGCCGCCGATCCTCGAGGACCTGCTGACGGTTGGCCGGCCGAACCGGCCGCCGCGGCCGTGGCTTGGCGTCTATGCAGTGGAGATCGATGACAATGTGGTGGTCGCCGGCACCGCCACTGGCGCGCCGGCCGAGCGCGCCGGATTGCAGAATGGCGATGTCATTCTCGCGGTGGACGGCGAGGAAGTCACCGACCTTGCCGGCTTCTTCCGCCATGTCTGGGCGATGGGAGCCGCCGGGACCGAGGTGCCGCTGACCATATTTCAGGAAGGCCGCACCGAGGATATCCGGGTGACGTCCGGCGACCGCAGCGATTTCCTGAAATCCCCGAGCCTGCATTAGGCCCCTGAAAAGGGGGGAGCCGGCCCCGGGGCGGGGGCCGGCTCGATGAACCTGATCTGGGGACGGGGGGGGACGCGACCAGGTCCAAGGCGAACTTTCGAGAGGGGGGAGCCGGCCCCGGGGCGGGGGCCGGCTCATTGAACCTGATCGGGGGGACGGGGGGGGACGTGACCAGGCCCAATACGAATTCTTGTGTCGTCTCCGTTACGTGATCATTTCCGCACGCTGCCGACGACGGTTGCGCGGCCGTCATCGATCGACACCCATTCGCCGGCATTCACGGTCGACTGACGCTTGAGGTAGCGATACGGCGTGCCATTCCACAGCGTGATGTGGCTATCGAGGTTGTCGAGGATCAGGTCCCCGCGATCGGTGAGCACCGTCAGCACCGCATGCCCGTCGCCGCTTTGCTGGCGCACCACCGTGATGAGCAGGGCGCCGATCGGCCAGCCGCTGTCGGCGAGGATCTTGCGCTTCAGCAGGACGTAGTCCTCGCAGTCGCCGCTCTCGGTCGGGTAGACCCAGACTTCCGGCTTGCCGAACAGGTCCTGGTCAGTGACCGGCCGGATCGACGAATTCACCGAACTGTTGATCTCGACAAGCATGTTCCACAACTCGGCGGTCAACTGGACACGCTTGTTCGACCGCGCATGTGTTGCGCATTCAGCGGTATTGCGGATGCAGAATTCGTGATGTCCGATCGGCTGCGCCGTCCGGCCCGTCGTCGCCATGAAGGGCGACGTGTTCGTGCCATTGGCGGCAGCGCTCGTGCAGGCGCCGATAAGTAAAGCAGCAAGTACCGAAAGTGTTTTTACTGGAACGAAACGCATAGTGTTCTCCCCAACTGAGGGCTACTATGACATTCCGAGTTTTATTTCAGTCTAAAATGATCGAGACAAAGTATATCTAATTTGCATCAAATTTTACGTATTTTTCCGCGGAGAACCAACAAAAAGGCCGCCTCGAAGGGCGGCCTTTTTCGATATCGGCGCTGATCGCTCGATCAGCGGATATTTTCGTGGATCGATTCCTTGGTCTGGAGCACCGCGAATTCGATCGCAAAGCCCTCTTCGAAGTGCCGGACGACGCGGGCCCGCAGAGAACCGATGGTGACCGGTGCGCCGATCGGCGGCTTGGCGTTGGCATGCAGCGCGGCGCCGGACAGGGAGAGATCGACGATCCGGCACTGGAGAACCCGCTCGTCGGGCAGCGTCACCGGGGCGACCGGGACTTCCGGCACGATCCGGTCGTGACGCCGGTCCTCGGGGAGGCTGAGCTCGTGGCGATTGGCAAGCCAGGTCAGCTTGGCCGCCAGCTTGTCCTTTTTCCGCAGCGTCGCGGTGATGGTGATGGCGAAGCCACCGTCGAACTGGCGGATCACTTCGCCTTCGATGCGGCCGACATGGTCGATATAGGCGACCACCCGCTCACCGAGACGCGCCATGATCGGGGTGGTGATCGCGGCGCTGCCCGGCGACATGTCGATGGTCTGGCAAGGATATTCCTTGCGATCCTCGAGCATGAAACGCCCGAGAAGGCTCACCGGAACGCGCTGGAAACGCCGACGGTCCTGACGACGCATCAATGATCTTTGGCGGAACGCCTGGGTCAATGGCATCTTTTCATGACCACGGAATCAACTCAGCCGAGTGGCTGGACGGTCAAATTAATCCGGTTGGGTTAACGACCTATGACCCGTCAGGCCGGAAAGGGTGCAATTGCTTAAGACTTCCCGCCGTCGACGACGAAGAGATGGCCGTGCCGACGCATTCCGCCGGCGACAGCCGGCGGCACCGACCCGCGTCGTTCGAGAAAGGGCCGCATGAAATGCGGCCGGTCGTCCGGCCAGACGAGACGTAGGCTGACGATTCGCTGGCGGATAATGGGATCGCTTCCGAACCAGTAGGGACGATTGAACACCGCGCAGCTTCCCAGGATGCGGTCGAAGGTCGGACCGCCGTGACGCAGCGGCAGAAGAAGGAACTCGCAATGCACCGGGCGCACCCGGTTGGCGAAGAGATTGGCGCTGATCACCGCGCCGGCTCCGTCCTCGCAGACCGCTGTCGCCAGGGTAGCGACGGCCTGCCGGTCGTCGTCGGACCACAAGTCGAGAAAACCCTGGCCCTTGATCTCGCGCCCGTAGAGCGAGCACATCCGTGTGCCGGCCAGCCGAACGTTGGCGGTTTCACGGTCGACCGCTTCGAGGATGAAGGTGTCGGCGAGGATTCCACGAATATCGCTCGGCTCGATCTCGCTGCGTCGGGGGGCCGGGCTGCCGTCCCGAACCCGGTCCCAATAGTCGTAGAGTTGTCGCGACGTTTCGTGTTTCAAATCGATGCCACCCCTGCGAACTGTCCCGAAGAAGCCGGAACTGTCCCTGAACAGGACAGATTTGCCGTCTGTCGCCGTCCGTCGGACAGGGGTTGCACGGCATGTGCCACCGGCGTGGCGCGGGGCGCGCAGGGAAAGGTTCGTGACAGGCGGCGCGGCGCGTAAGGTTAACGATTGCGGCGGCTTGCACGCCGGGAGCGGCCACCGTTATATGGTCCTGCGTTGTTCGGGGGCGGTGCGTGACACGCCCCGAATGACCCGAAGTTCACGACGGGGTGTTCAATACGGGACGTGACAGGCTGCCCGCCGCTTTCGAGTGGCGGGCAGTTTTTTTACAGGTCCGGGCTTCATTCGGCCGACATCGTCGCTAATGTCCAACCCCGATGACACATCTCCCATCCGGCGCCGTTCCGGAACGCCAGCCAATCTTCAATCTTCCCGGTGTCGTGCTCTTTCTTCTGGGCGCGCTGATCCTGATCCACGCGATACGGACCTGGGTGTTGAGCAGCGACGCCGATATCGAGATCCTGCTGCTCTTCGCCTTCATTCCGGTGCGGATCATCGACCTGACGGCATTTGGCGTGCCGTTTCCCGGCGGCAGCGCGGCGCAGGTCTGGAGCTTTGCCTCCTATGCCTTCCTGCATGCCGACTGGAGCCACCTGATCTTCAACGGGCTGTGGCTGGCTGCTTTCGGCAGCCCCGTCGCGGTCCGCTTCGGACCGGCGCGATTCCTTGTCTATTCGCTGGCGGGCGCGATCGGCGGCGCCGCGCTCCACCTGGCCATCTATCCATCCTCGGCGATTCCGATGATCGGCGCGTCGGCGGCGGTGTCGGCGCACATGGCCGGGGCGGCGCGTTTCGTCTTTTCCGGCAGCGGTTCGCTGGTTGGCATGCGCCGCGGCGATCCGTCGGCCTATCACCGGCCGGCGCCGCCGCTGACGGCGATTCTGCAGAACCGCAGCGCCCTGACCTTCCTGGCGGTCTGGTTCATCATGAACCTGCTTTTCGGCCTGTTCGGCGGATCCGGCACCATCGCCTCCGGGGCGATTGCCTGGGAAGCGCACATCGGCGGCTTTCTGGCCGGTCTCCTGCTGTTTCCGCTGCTCGATCCGGTCCGGCGCCCACAGCCCTGACATCCACAGAGCCGGGCTTTTGTTGCAGTGCAGCTTGTCATCCGGCCGAATGCACACCAAGCTTGATGACGACCAAGGGGCGGGGAGCTTTATAGCGACCGACGACCGAGGGGATTTGCGGTTGTCGGACAGACCCGAGGAGGGCGACCTGATGACTGTTGCCGATATCCTGGCCCAGAAAGGGCGTGAGGTTGCGACCATCGCCGCAGCCGTGCCGATAACGCGCGCCGTTGCCGAACTTGCGGCGCGCAAGATCGGTGCGCTGGTTGTCGTCGATCAGGACCGCAGGGTGAACGGGATCATTTCCGAGCGCGACGTTGTTCGCGCCATCGGCCAGAACGGCCCGGACATCCTCAGCAATGCCGTATCGAGCATCATGACCCACGAGGTCGTCGGCTGTTCGGACAGCGAGACGATCAACGAGGTGATGAGCCGGATGACGCTCGGCCGGTTCCGGCATCTGCCGGTGGTCAAGGACGGCCGGCTCGACGGGATCATCTCGATCGGCGACGTGGTGAAGGCCCGCATCGAGGAGGTCGAGTTCGAGGCCGAGGAGATGCGCGCCTATATCGCCACCGCCTGACGGCAGGGAATCCCGCTTACGACTTGCGCTCGACGCGTCGCATCGCCTGATCGAAGGCGAGCGCTGTTTCGGGCGTCGGCGCCACCCCGGTCGGCACCGAGCGGTAGAAGCACGACCGATAGCCCTGGTGGCAGGCAACGCCGCTGCCGGCGATCCGCGCCTTGAGCAGGATGGCGTCCTGGTCGCAATCGACGCGGATGTCGTCGATCGCCAGCACGTTGCCGCTTTCCTCGCCCTTCTTCCACAGTTTCCGGCGCGAGCGGCTCCAGAACCAGCCTTCGCCGGACTCGATCGTCCGGGCAAGCGCCTCGGCATTCATGTGCGCGACCATCAGCACCTCGCCGTCATCGGCGTCGACGGCGATCGCGACGATCAGCCCATCGGCATCGAATTTCGGCGCGAAGGCGGTGCCGGTCTCGATCGACTCGTGATCGCCGCGCGTGGCGAAACGGGGAGGGGAATCAGTCATGTCGTGCACTGCCTGAGGGCGGAGCCGCGGCGGGCCGCCTTTGTTCTGTGCGAGCGAGTTTGCCGGTCAGCCGACTCAGCCGCTTCTGACCAGTGAGACGAAGCGCTGCTGCTCGGCCGGATCGTCCCGGAACACGCCGGTGAACTGCGTGGTCACCGTCGAGGCGCCATGCTTGTGGGCGCCGCGCAGCGTCATGCATTGATGCTCGGCCTCGATCATCACTGCGATACCGCGCGGCTTCAGCGTTTCGTCGATCGCCGCGACGACCTGGCCGGTCAGCCGCTCCTGGGTCTGCAGGCGACGGGCGTAGACATCGACCACCCGGGCGAGCTTCGACAGGCCGACCACGGCCTCGCCGGGATAATAGGCGACATGGGCCTTGCCGACGAAGGGCACCATGTGATGCTCGCAATGCGACGAGAAGGGGATATCGCGGACGACCACGATATCGTCATAGCCGCCAAGATCCTCGAAGGTTCGCTCGAGCAGAGCCGAGGGATCGGCGTCATAGCCGCTGTAGAACTCGCCGAACGCCTCGGTGACGCGCCGCGGCGTGTCGCGCAGGCCGTCGCGGTCGGGGTCGTCGCCGGCCCAGGCGATCAGGGTACGAACCGCCGCCTCGGCTTCGGCGCGATCCGGCCGCGCCCACGGCCTTGGCGCGATCACGCCGTCACTTGCCGGCTTCTTCAAAGGGACATCCATCGACTGGCTCCGGGGCAATGATTGCTCCACGGCCGGTTATATAGCGACGCTTTGCGCTATTGCGAAGGGCTGGAGCAATTGGCCGCGGCCGGTTGGCGACCAATCCATTCTGGCGAAGGGGCCCGGCAGAGCATATATTCCGCCCATGATCGACGATATCTACAACAAGCAGATCCTCGAATTCGCTGGCACGATACCGCGTCTTGGCCGACTCGAAGCGCCGGATGCCAGCGCCAAGGCGCATTCGCGGCTTTGCGGATCGACGGTGACGGTCGACCTCAAGACCGACGGCGAGCGGGTCACCGACTTCGCTCACGACGTCAAGGCGTGCGCGCTCGGACAGGCGTCATCGTCGATCATGGCGCGCCATATCATCGGCGCCACGCCTGACGAATTGCGCGAAGTGCGGGAGACGATGCGGCGGATGCTGAAGGAAAACGGCGCGCCGCCGGAAGGCCGATTCGCCGACCTGCGGTTTCTCGAGCCGGTCCGCGACTACAAGGCGCGCCACGCCTCGACCATGCTGACCTTCGACGCCGTGGTCGACGCGCTGGACCAGATCGACGCGAAACGCCAGCCGGTGACGGCGGCCGCGCAGTGAGGCGGCAGGCGCGGCTGGCGAACTGGGCAACGGGCGTCGGCGTTCTGCTCGCCTCGGCAACGGTGGCGATGGCGCAAGCCGGAACGCCGCTTGGCGGCAAGAGCCCGCGATCCGATGCCCGCAACTGGAATTCCTATTTCGATCGCCTGAACCAGCCCGCCGGTGGCGGACTGCTGACGGATTCGCTGGACCGGGGCCCGCTCGACCGGGACCGCGACCCGCTCGATCCGGCGAACCTCCGGCTCCGGTCGGAAAACTCGCAGCCGGAAGGCAGTCTTGTGCCGGGGGCGGGTAACGGAGACCCGCTGCGACCGGACTGAGGTCAGCGGAGGTCGGACGGGGCCTTGTCCATGACGTCCGGCCAGAAGCCGTCGGCCTTCGAGATGTTGCCGGGAATGTCGGTTTCCCACACCCACGTCGCCCGCTCGTTGGCCTGCACGTAGAGCCGGTCGTCGACGATCTTCCAGGCATTCGGGTCGATATCGACCTTGTAGCCGAGCGACATCGCCATGGCGCAGAAGCCGCCATAGGCCGGCGCGTAGGCGACGGGATCGGCAAGGAAAGCGTCGCGGTTCTCGGCCGAGGCGAACTGGTAGGTCGCGCCGTCATGGGCCGCGGTGAGGCTGGGATCGCCGGGCGTCGGCGTTCCGCTGAAATAGGCGACCGGGTCGTAGCCCTTCAGGGTGACGCCGGCCGGGTCGAGATTGACCGGTGCGGTCGAGGCCGGATCGAAGGCGAGGGCGGAGCCGGCAAGGCCGGTTGCCACGATGATGACGGCGAGCCGGGCAAGGAACGAGCGCATGACGAGGGGCCTCCGTTGGATGATCAGGAGGCGAGATTACCCAACCGCGCCGAGGCCCGGGATCATCTCTGCGTCATCGGTCCGTGAAGGGCCGGCACGCTTCAGCGCCGGGCGCCACGCCGGATGCGCGCCGGTTCGAGCATCAGCCAGGCGAAGCGGCCGGCGTCGAGGCGATTGAAACCGATCCTGCGATATTCCAGATAACGCTGGTAGAACCCGAGCATGGAATGACCCTCCCGCGCATGGTGCGCCAGACGAATAACGCGGCAAAGCCGACCGCGTTCCAGCGAAGGAGCCCGGGCAACCCGTGGCCGACGCCCCGACATTGCTGACGCGACTGCCCCGGCTGCTCGGCATCGGGCTGATCAAGCTCTACCGGTTGCTGCTGTCGCCGCTGATCGGTCGCGAATGCCGTTATCTGCCGACCTGCTCGGAATATACCGAGGAGGCGATCGGCCGGTTCGGGCTGTGGCGCGGCTTCTGGATCGGCCTGTCACGCTTCCAGCGCTGCGGCCCCTTCGGCGCCTCGGGCTTCGACCCGGTGCCCGACGCGCTGCCGACGCGGGCGCGATGGTACCTGCCATGGCGCTACGGCCACTGGACCGGCAAGCATATCGACCCGAAGACGCGGCTGGATCTGTAGGCCCGTTCAACGGAACTTCGCGAGCGTCGGGACCTAAGCGGCGAAACGGGTCAGGAAGTCGCGAAACGAGTCCGGCGTGAAGGGTTTGGACAGGCGCGGCACGTCGTCGAAATCCGGCGGCAGCCCGGCGCGCTCGCCGTAGCCGGTGACGAAGGCGAAGGTCACGCCGAGTTCCCTGAGCAGCTTCGCAACCGGAAGGCTTGTCTCGCTGCCGAGGTTGATGTCGAGCAGGGCGAAATCGGGACGGCGGGCTTCTATCGCGGTCAGCGCGGCGGCGGTATCGGCAGCCGTTTCGATGGACGTCGCCCCGAGATCCTTGGCGATGTCCTCGGCGTCCATGGCGACGAGCAGGTTGTCCTCGACGATCAGGATATGGCCGGACAGGGCGCCAACGTGCGCAGGCTGGTTCCTGGCGCCAGCGCCAGCCGGTTCGGCGTCATGGGCATAGTTCGCCGGAATGACGAAGCGGGCGCGCACGCCGGCCAGCTCGTGGTGGATGTCGGCCTCGCCCTTGAGGTCGAAGGGGATCGAGCGCTCGATGATGGTCGAGCCGAAACCGCGGCGCTTCGGTGCCTGGACGGGCGGTCCGCCGCGCTCGGTCCAGTCGACGACCAGCCGCCCACCGGAGTCGCGGGAGAGCGCTACGGTCACCCGGCCGGTCGGGACCTTGAGCGCGCCATATTTGGTGGCGTTGGTCATCATCTCGTGGATGACCAGGGCCAGCGACGAAAAGGCGGTCGGGTCGATCAGCGCGTCATCGCCTTCGACGACAAGCCGGTCGGGGTTGCCGTTGAGGTAGGCATCGGCCTCCGCCTCGACCAGCCCACGGACCGATACCGGAGACCAGTGTCGATCGGTGATCTGGTCATGCGCCCGGGCCAGCGCCTGGATGCGGTCGCCGAGGACAGCGACATACTCCTCGGTTGTCGCATGGCCGGCGCGGCTCTGGCGGATGATGCTGCGCACCAGGCCGAGCATGTTGCGCGAGCGATGATTGAGTTCGGCGATCAGCAGGTCCTGCTTTTCCTGGGCGCGCCGACGGTCGGCCTCGGCTTCGCTGGTCAGGCGCAGGATGACCTCGAGGATCGTCGAGCGCAGCACCTCGGCGATGCGGCGCTCGTTGCCCTTCCACGGGTCGGACTCGCCGCGCACCATCTCCTGCCAGGCCTCGAAGCTCTTGCGCGGCGTCAGGCGAACGCCGTTCGGGCCGAGCTGCGCCGGCTTTTCGGGATTGCCGGCCCATACCACCTTGCTCACCACCTCGCGGCGGAAGAGGACGAGATAGTCCCGCGACTCGCGCGATAGCGGAATCGCCATCAGGCCGGCGGCGCGGCCAGAGAAGTCCGCGGCGCGGGGATAGACCTCCGCGAGGTTCCGGGTGGCGTAGATCGACCCGTCGGCTTTCTGGTTCAGGAACCGGACGATGCCCGAAAACTCCTCCGGGCTCGGTGTCTGGCCCCACAGGGCAGCGCCATCGTCGATCCATACGCCGATGCCGTCCGACGGCAGCAGCCGGGTCAGTTCGGGCGCAAGATCGATGATGCTGGCCGCCTTGGTGTCTCGCGAAACCGCGGTCATCATCCGGCCGTGCAGGGCCTGGACCCGCTGCTCGTCGACAACCTGGGCGGCCTGTTCACGGCTTTCGAGCAGCAGCGACAGCATCCGGGCAAAGAGCTCGGCCTGGCTGCGCGTGCGCAGGGACAACTGGCGCGGCGTCATGTGATGGCAGGCGACAAGGCCCCACAGGTCGTCGCCGCGCATGATCGACAGCGACATCGATGCGCCGACGCCCATGTTGGTGAGGTATTCGATATGGATCGGCGAGACGCTGCGCAGGACGCTGAAGGAGAGGTCGACCGGCTCCGCCGCCGGCGGCTGGATCAGCGAAGGCCGGTCGCCGACATCGGCGATCGAGCGGATCAGGTTGCGCTTGTAGAGCTCGCGCGCCTGGCGCGGAATGTCGGTCGGCGGATAGCGCAACCCGAGAAACGGCTCAAGGCCGTCGATCTTGTCTTCCGCAACGACCTCGCCAGTGCCGTCATCGAGGAAGCGGTAGACCATCACCCGGTCGTAGCCGATGAGCTGGCGGACGACACGGGTCGTCTCGTCGAGGACCTCCTTGACGCCACGGGCCTCGCCGAGCCGGACCATGGCGCTGCGCACCAGTTCGTCGCTGCGCTGGGTGTCGTCGCCGGACGGCTCGAATTCGACGATGATCGTCCGCCCGGTAACGTGGACCGCCATGTCGGCCACCTGTCCTGTCGCCAGTTCGAGGCCGAAGTCCCGCTCCACCTGCGTCGTCGATCGCAGTTGGGACAGCGCACGCTTCAGGCTGCTGAAGGCGGCGGGAGGGAGAAGGTCTTCGACGGACGTGCCGATCAGATCGCTCGTCGCCTTGCGGAACCAGGCTTCCGCCGTCTCCGAGGCATGAAGGACGGCGAGCGTCTCCGACAGCACCAGCAAGCAGCCGTGACTCTGGATCATGCCGAGGAGGTGGATCGGCTCACGATCGCAATTGGTCAGGTCGACGGTTTGGCCGAGGCTGTTTATCGGTTTGGCTCCAGTCATGCGCCGGCGAAAGCGGCGACGGGCCGGGCAGCCCTTTGGAAGGCGCGCTCATAGGCAGCGAATACGCCGCGCGCGGCGAGGACGGCCCGATCGGCTGCGGCGTCGTCGAGATCGAGTGTCGCGAGGCGGTCGACGAAGGTCGGCCACAGGGGCTTGCCGATGCCATGGTCGAGGAATGCGGTCGGCGCAGGGCGGTCGTCGTCCGGCAGGGTCTTGCGCAGGACGCGTCCGCCGAGGCGCGAGCCCTCCAGAACATAGGCCGCGCCGGCAATCGCCGCGGGGGAGGTCTCGTCCGGGCCGAGATCGACAGCCTCATCGCCGATCACGGAAATCCCCAGCGCCGCGAGGTCCGCGGCCAGCGCCATGCGTCGGCGCCGCTCATGCCAGTCCGGCAGCAACGCGCCGATGCCGGCCGCTTCGAGACGGCGCTCAAGCGTCGGCAACACGGATCCATGCATCGCCAGGAAGCGACGATAATGCTCCGGCCGGTCAAGCGGCCCAGCGCCGATGGCGCCGTCCAGACGGGCGTGCTCCCGGGCTGTCCCGGTTCTCAGAATTGATCTCAACTCGTCCATTACACCGGGTCGCGCTTCATTCGGTCCCCGCCTGTTAGCAAATACCCCCGCCAATGCAACCTTCGACCGCATCGGCGGCAACTGCACGGGGCAGGCCGGATGCCGGCGATCGTCCGGTTGGGGGGAGGCAGCCGGGCGGCTTATGGGAGCAATCCGTGAATCGTCCGGGCGAGGGGACCGGGCAGGTAGGGCTTGCCGATGAAAAGGCTTCCTTCGGGCATGCCGCGGCGGTCCGGCCGATGCTTGCCGGAGGTGACGACGATCTTGATATGCGGCCACCGCTCGCGAACCACGGCCGAGAGACGGACGCCGTCCATGGAACCGGGCAGGTCGATGTCGGTGAACAGGAGTTCGACATCGGCGCGCCGTTCCAGATGGACGATGGCTTCCCGTGCATCGCTCGCCTCGAGGACCTCGAAACCGGCCTGGCGGAGGTCGTCGGCGATGGTGAACAGAAGCAGCGCTTCGTCTTCGACGACGACGATGCAGCGGGATTCGGCAGTCAAGGGACGGGGTTCCTTCGAGGAGACGTCACGACAGGGGTGTTGGCGACGGCGCCGTCAACACGCACTCAACCCCGTCGGGTGCGTATTCGATCCGTACACTTCCACCGAAATCCGAAGCTAGGACGCGCTCGATCAGGAACGTGCCGAACCCCTGGCGGGTCGGCGGCGACACCTCCGGCCCGCCAATTTCGCGCCAGGACCAGGTGAATTGCGGGCCACCCGCGGCCTCGTCGTCGATGCGCCACAACACCTCGACCCGGCCGCCTTCGACCGACAGCGCGCCGTATTTCTGCGCGTTGGTGGCGAGTTCATTGACGGCGAGCGCCAGTGACAAGGCCTTCTTCGGGTCGAGCGACACCGATGGCCCGGTGAAGGTTGTCTGTTTGGCAAAGGCCGACAGCGTGCTTTCGACGACTTCCGCGACCGATGCCTCCGTCCATTTGCGGAAGGTCAGGATGTCATGGGCATTGGCCAGCGCCCGAAGCCGCTCGGCGAGTGCCTCGCGCGCCGAGTCGAGATCGGTGTTCCGCAAGGTTTTCGAGGCAATCGCCGAAACCGTCGCGAGGATGTTCTTGATCCGGTGCTCGAGTTCGTGGGTCAGCATCTCCTGGCGCGCCTCGGCCTGCTTGCGCTCGGTGATGTCCTGGATGACGCCGAACATCCTGGTCGGCGTCCCGGTGATGCCGCGTGTGAAGTCGATATGCCGCGCGAGCCAGCGGATCTCGCCGGTGTCGCCCCGCCGGATGCGGTATTCGGCGCTCGGGCTCGCTGAGCCGTCGGCCCGGTTCCGAGCGTTGGAGCGGAGGTGCTGGTCTTCCGGCACGACCATGGCCTCGAACATGGCGAGCGGGGCCTTTTCCCGGGGAGACAGCCCCCACATCTCCCAGAAAGCCTCCGAACCGGAGATCGTGCCGGCCTCGATGTCGATCTCGATCGAGGCGATGCCGGCCGCGTATTGGGCGAGTTTCAGCCGGGTCTCGCTTTGCCGGAGTGCCTGCGCGTCGCGCATCTGGTCGTCGATGTCGGTGTTGGTGCCGATCCACTGCACGAGGGTGCCGGACCGGTCGTAGATCGGGACCGCGCGGGCGATGTGATGCCGATAGACGCCGTCGTGCCGGCGCAGCCTGAATTCGACCTGGTAGAACTGGCCGGCAACGAGGGCTTCGGCCCAGCCTTTCGCGGCGGCGGCGAGGTCATCGGGATGGACGATGCCGGCCCAGCCCTCGCCATCGAGTTCGCCTTGCCTGGCACCGCTATATTCGTAGACGCGCGGATTGAACCAATCGAG
Source organism: Bauldia litoralis (assembly GCF_900104485.1). Taxonomy (GTDB): domain Bacteria; phylum Pseudomonadota; class Alphaproteobacteria; order Rhizobiales; family Kaistiaceae; genus Bauldia; species Bauldia litoralis. The sequence continues at coordinate 177,158 of NZ_FMXQ01000007.1, forward strand.
CATTCCGTCCGGACGCGAGGTCCAGACATGATGGGGGACCGCATCGGTGAACGCACGGAACCGCGCCTCGCTGCGCGCGAGCGCCTGCTCGAGCGTCGCAATGCGCCGCAGCAATTCCTCGGAACGGGCCTCGTCTTCGCTCATGGCACTCGGATAGTTGCCGGAGCGGCGCTGCGTTCGCAGAAAACTCAGCCCGCACGACCGGATTGCCCAACATCGGATTCTGCCGGCGATTTCCGGCATCCGCCAGCCCAAGTCAATAGGATCGCGGCCTTGCTGTCTCCCCAACCTCTTGACGGGGCCTCGGGTTCGGGCCACTTACCGGCCGTGTCGGCCCACCCTGGGCCTCCATCCAGCGCTTACCCGCGCTCGTACGCGGGAGTGAGCAGGAGAAAGCAAATGATCAAACTGACCTTTCCGGACGATTCCGTTCGCGAGTTCGATGCCGGCGTCACCGGGCGCGCGGTGGCCGAAGGCATTTCCAAGTCGCTCGCCAAGAAGGCGGTGGCGGTGGCGCTGGACGGCGAGATCGCCGACCTGTCCGATCCCATTGCCGGTGATGCGCGGATCGAGATCGTCACCCGCGACGATCCCCGTGCGCTGGAGATGATCCGCCACGACGCCGCCCATGTCATGGCCGAGGCGGTGCAGGAGCTGTTTCCCGGCACCCAGGTCACCATCGGCCCGGTGATCGACAACGGCTTCTTCTACGACTTCGCCCGCAACCAGCCCTTCACCACCGAGGACCTGCCGGCGATCGAGGCGAAGATGCGCGAGATCATCCAGCGCAACGCGCCCTTCACCAAGGAAGTGTGGTCGCGCGACAAGGCCAAGCAGGTCTTCAACGACAAGGGCGAGGCCTACAAGGTCGAGCTGATCGATGCGATCCCGGAAGGCCAGGACCTCAAGATCTACTACCAGGGCGACTGGTTCGATCTCTGCCGCGGGCCGCACCTGGCCTCGACCGGGCAGGTCGGCAATGCCTTCAAGCTGACCAAGGTGGCCGGCGCCTACTGGCGCGGCGATTCCAACAACCCGATGCTGACCCGCATCTACGGCACCGCCTGGCACAACAAGGAAGAACTCGACGCCTATCTCCATATGCTGGAGGAGGCGGAGAAGCGCGACCATCGCCGCCTCGGCCGCGAGATGGACCTCTTCCACTTCCAGGAGGAGGGGCCGGGCACCGTCTTCTGGCACGGCAAGGGCTGGACGATCTTCCAGGAGATCGTCGCCTATATGCGCCGCCGCCTGAAGGGCGCCTATGACGAGGTCAACGCGCCGCAGCTTCTTGACAAGTCGCTGTGGGAGACCTCGGGCCACTGGAACTGGTTCCGCGAGAACATGTTCCAGGCGGAGTCGGCCGGCGAGGATACCGACGATCACCGGACCTTCGCCATCAAGCCGATGAACTGTCCCGGCCATATCCAGATCTTCAAGCATGGCCTGAAGAGCTACCGCGACCTGCCGCTCCGGATGGCGGAATTCGGCGTCGTCCATCGCTACGAGCCGTCCGGCGCGCTGCATGGCCTGATGCGGGTGCGCGGCTTCACCCAGGACGATGCCCATGTCTTCTGCACCGAGGAGCAGATGGCGGCCGAATGCCTGCGGATCAACGACCTGATCCTGTCGACTTATGCCGATTTCGGTTTCGACAAGGTGGTGGTCAAGCTCTCGACCCGGCCGGAATTGCGGGTCGGCAGCGACGAGGCGTGGGACCGGGCCGAGGAGATCATGACCAGGGTCCTCGGCGACATCGAAAAGCAGTCGGAGGGCCGCATAGAGACCGGCATCAACCCGGGCGAGGGCGCCTTTTACGGGCCGAAATTCGAGTATGTGCTGCGCGACGCGATCGGTCGCGACTGGCAGTGCGGCACCACCCAGGTCGACTTCAACCTGCCGGAACGCTTCGGCGCCTTCTACGTCGATTCAGACGGCGAGAAGAAGACGCCGGTGATGATCCACCGGGCGATCTGCGGGTCGATGGAGCGCTTCCTCGGCATCCTGCTCGAGCACTATGCCGGGCATCTGCCGCTGTGGCTGTCGCCGGTCCAGGTGGTGGTCGCCACCATCACCTCCGACGCCGACGACTATGCGCGTTCTGTGCTGGAGCGGCTGGAGGCGGCCGGCATCCGGGCCGAGGCGGATCTTCGCAACGAAAAGATCAACTACAAGGTCCGGGAGCATTCGCTGGCCAAGGTGCCGGCGATCCTCGTCTGCGGACAGCGCGAGGCCGAAGAGGGCAGCGTCAACATCCGCCGGCTTGGCGAGAAGCATCAGAAGGCGATGTCGCTCGACGAGGCGGTGGCGGGGCTGGTCGACGAGGCGACGCCGCCGGATCGCAAGCGCGCTATCGCCGCCAAGGGCTGAACGACAAAGGCCCGGGATGCGACGCCGCATCCCGGGCCTTCTGATTCATGCATTTCCGATCGACTGGTCGGTCGTCGCCTCAGGCGATGACGACGAAGTCGGACGCGGTCAGTTTCTGGCCGGCGTCGAACTGGGCGAACTTGACCTGGGCGATGCCGCCGGTGCCGTCGGCATCGTAGAAAAGAGCGCCCGTGCCCTTCTGGTAGATGATGTGGTCGTCGGCATCCTGTGCCGAGGCGCCCTTGCGGAACTCCGAGTTCAGCAACTGGCCGGGGCCGGAGAGCGCGGTGAAGATCGTCTGGTCCAGAAAAGCCTGGTCCTTGCCGTGCTCGAAGTTCTTGACCCGGTCGACATTGGTGGCCGCGTTCAGCGCGGTGTCGAAGACCAGCTTGTCGGCCTTCGATCCAAGGACGAACTTGTCGTTGCCCTCCTGGCCGTTGAGCAAGCCGGCCTTGCCGTCCTTGCTCTTGTAGGTATCGTTGCCAGCTCCGAGATAGACATCGCCCTTGATCTTGCCCGAGTTGACGACCTTGTCATTGGCAAAGTCGGTAGACAGGATGTCCCCCTTAATCTTGCCGTCGTTCGTGAGCTTGAACGAACCGCCGAGGATTCCAATCGCTGCGCCTGAAGGGGCGCCGTCGACAGTGCCGCCTTCGATCAGCCCGTCGCTCTTGTTGGTGATGGTGGTCCGCAAGCCGGTGGCGACTGAATAGATCCCGGCAACGTCGCCGACTATCGAGCCGTCGTTGACGATGTCCGGGCCAGGCTTCGATCCCGCATTCAGGACAAGCGCGTAGATTCCGGCCGAGACGCCGTTGATATCGCCGGTATTCTCGACCTTGAGGTCGCCGGGGCCGACGCTGTAGACGCCGACGCCGCCGCCGATGATCTTGCCGTCGTTCATGACCGTGGCCTTGGTGCCGGTGGCCGTCGCGATGTAGGCGCCGGCCTGTTGGCCGTTGATGACCCCGGTTTCCTTGTTGGTGATCTTCGCGTTGTTCTCGGCGAAGGCGATCGCGAACGCTTCGTAGGAGTAAACGTAGCCCTGGTTGACCAACTTGCTGTTGGCGTGGGTGCTGAAAATGGTTGCCGGGCCCGTCGCGGTGCCGACGTCGACGCCTTCCTTGATCTTCCACCGCACGCCGGGGCCGGAATAGGTGATGGCCGGCATCGTCGGCACGTAGATGTCTTTCTTCTGGATGGGCATTCTCGATCCTCCTCGTTGACGTCATGGGCCAACACCGGCGCAACGGGCCGGCGCAGGGCACGGTCAGGCATTCCAGATGGTCGGGATGCCAATGCAGGTCACCGCTGCCGCCGAAGCGGGACCATTTCCACGCCGCAAGGGCGCTCTGATGTCTCGCGCTAGTTTGCCTGGGCGAGCACTTCCACGTCGCGATTGAGACCGGGCTCTACCGCGAAATTCCTTTCGAAAATCTTGTCGTCATGTTTAGCAATTGCTGTGTATTCGCCGGCCGAAAGTACCACGGAGGGGAATGCGCCGACGCTCTCGACAACGCTTTCTCCGGCCGGCGTCACCACCGACCAGGACGTGTTGGCGAGCGCCTCGCCGCCATGCTCCTCGACCAGCTTCAGGGTCAGCCGCGCCGCCTTCTGGTAGACAGCGGCTTCGGTGAGCTTGCCGGGCTCGACGCGGATGTCGGCGCGCACCACCGCATTGGCGTCACCGTAGCGACACACGACGTGATAGATGCCCGCGTTGAGGCTGATGGTTCGCGTCGGCGGGACATTCTCGGCCAGGAGGATGCGTTCGGCGACGCCCGTCTCGTCGGATGCGTATATGTCGAAGCGCACGTCGTTCGTGGGCAGCGGCCTGTCCTTGCCGACCAGCGCGGCGAGGCGAAGCCCGCCAGCATTGAGGACGATGGTCTCGGCCGACGGCGCCTCGCTGACGGTGACATTCTTGATGAATCCGGCGCGGCCATAGGAGGCGTGGACCGCGTATTCGCCGGGCCGCAGCTTCAGCGTCACCGGGCCACCATTGGCTTCGCCGACGAGGGGGAGCTTGCCCTGGCGATTGGGTTTCTTGCGAAAGACGCGCCAGACCATGCCGGACTGGATCGGGGCGCCATCCTCGGTCAGCCGCGCCTCGATGGTCAGGGTGCCGAGGACGCGGTCATCGTCCGACGGCGCCACGCTGCCAAGCGGGTCGGCTCTTCGGGCGACGGCGTTGAGGTCGATCGGGCCGTCAGCCGGAGCCGCCGAGGGATCCAGCGGCATCAGTTGGAGGGGCTGGTCGCCGGCGATTTCCCCCAGGCCGTCGACCGCAAAAAAGTCGGCGGACTCGCCGTTCGGACCGGAAGGCGGGATGATCGACGTATCGACGGGCTCGTCGGGACTGCCGACGGCGAAGGATTCGCCCTCTGCCAGCGCGTCGCCGTCCTGGGCCTCGAGCTTGAGCGGCGAGATACGTGGAGTCGGGACATCCTTGGCGAAGGCGAGGGGCGCGGCCGCGATGCAAAAGGCCAGCGCCAGGCACAGTGCCGGGATGCGGTGAAGAATCGGTATGCGGCCTTGCCGTTCGGCGCTCGGCAACACGGGTCGCAGGACCGGTTGCGCGGCGGCCTTGGTGTTCAATCGGTCGCCCTTCGGCAAGACCTCGTCCCCCTGCGATCGTTCATCGTCTCGATTATCGAAACAGCCTGATTTCGATGGCAAATTCAAGGCCGGCCGCAAAGTCGGGCGACAGTGAGCGATACGGGTAACGAAGGCGGCCCGGAAATCCCGCCGGTGATGCGGATGCGAAGAAAAACGTCCGGCGGCCGATGGCTGCGTCAGCGGACCAGATGCGCGCCGACCGGGGAGCGGGCGGATCCAAGGGTGCGGCCGAGGGCGGTCACCGCGATGATCGCGAAAACGGCGTCGGCATTCAGCTCGAAGAGTTCCTCAAGGAACATCATGTGCATGGCCTCGAACGCGCTGCCGATGATGAGCATCACGCCCGCAGCCAGCCACGGCCACCATCCCAGCCGGACCAGCCAGCCAAGGAAGGCGGGAACATGCGCCCAGTTGGCGGCGATCTGCCAGATGACGAAGGCGCCGAGCACGACCGACAGGAGGTAGAGGAATGGATCGTTCGACATGTAGTCGAGGACGGGATTGTCGATCGGCGTTTCGAATTCGCGGAAGAAGAACAGGATGCTGAGCGCCGCGGCGCCAGACGCGACAATCCTGCCGCCATGCCGCACCCGCGGGATGAGGGCGATGAATCCGATGGCGGACACCGCCAGCGCCACGAGTTGGGCGAGTTCGAGCAACCCATCCTCGCGCGCCATCCGGCGGAAGCCGAAGGCGAGCCCGTAGCCCACGACAAGCAGATCGATCACGGCGATGCCGATCGCCATGGTCACGATGAAGCTTCGATCGAAACGCAGTTCCCGCACGGCAGCCCCTCTGTCAGGGGATTACTTGGGCGCCTAAGAGGAATTTTTCAATCGAATCGATGACTTCTTTATCGCGATTTTTCGTAGCCGGAGAATGCCGGGGGTGTCTGATCGCATCGCGGCGCATCAGGCTGCATGCCCGGTTCCAGGTTTTGCGGCGCGTGACGGACCGCTCCTGACCAACGCAAAGCGGTGGAAGTCGGGGTGCAAAGAGGAGGCTGAAACCGCCGTTCCCGGGGACGAAGACCACGGCGGAGCGGCGAAACCTCAGGCAGCGGCCGTTTCGCCCATCACGCTTTCGAACAACCCGCGTCCGTCGATCCCGCCCTGGATCGCCTCGATGAGGTTTTCCGGATGCGGCATCATGCCCAGCACGTTGCGCTTGGGATTAAGGATTCCGGCGATGCTGTCGACCGAGCCGTTCGGATTGGCCGCGTCGGTGGCCGCACCTTCGGCATCGACATAGCGGAAGGCGATACGGTCATCGCCCCGGAGAGTGGCAAGCGTCGCCTCGTCGCAGCGATAGTTGCCGTCGCCATGGGCGACCGGACAGCGGATCGTCTGGCCGGCCGCGTAGTTGCGGGTGAAGACCGAGCGGACCGTTTCGACGCGCAAATGCACCTCGCGGCAGACGAAACGCAGGCTGGCGTTGCGCATCAGCGCGCCCGGCAGCAGACCCGCCTCGCAGAGGATCTGGAAGCCGTTGCAGATGCCGAGCACCGGAACGCCGGCATCGGCCCGCTCCTTGACGGCGCGGATCACCGGCGAGCGCGCGGCGATGGCGCCGGAGCGGAGATAGTCGCCATAGGAGAAGCCGCCAGGCAGGACGATCAGGTCGGCGGGCGGCAGGTCGGTTTCGGTGTGCCAGACGACGGCCGGCGGCTGGCCGGTGATCGTGGCAAGCGCGGCGATCATGTCGCGCTCGCGATTGGAGCCGGGAAAGACGACGACTGCGGATTTCATGCCCTACCGAATAGACGATTCTGCGGGTTTCGGAAGGGGCAAAATCGCCGCGTTCAGGGATCGGTGACCAACTGGCGGGCGGAGCGCGGGCACCGGAAACAGACGGCGGATCATCGTGGGCTCAGGCCCGACAGGAGATCGGCGACGATTTCCTCGTGATGCCAACTGGTCCGGCAATGATTGCCGGGCGCGTCGAAGCGATAGGTGATCCCGGCGTGGCGGGTGCACGCAACGACGGGCCCGCCAGCGAGATTGCGGCAGCCGAAGTCCATGCGGGCTTCGTGCAGGATAAGGTCGTTGACGATGCGGCTCGCGGTCAGGCCGTCGCCGGTCGAGATGCCGATATCGTCGAAGCCGAGTCCGAAGCGCGCCAGCATCGCCGTTTCGCTGCAGCTTTCGGGATCGGCGTCCGGATCCATCGTCACCGCCACCGACGTGTCGCGGCAATCGTCGTCGATGCAGGAGACCACCGTGGGGGCGTCGCTGGTTTCGACCTGCCACTGATGGGGATCGTACCGGAGGTCGAGACCGCCGATGGCGATGACCGCATCCGGCGGCGGGTCGTCCGCCGCGGCGGCAAAGGGCAGGGCGGCAAGGGCGAGAAAGGCGATGGCAGCCGCAAGGGGCAGGGTTGGCATGGCGAACCTGTCGGTTTCACGTCCCCTCAAGGACGGTCATGCCTGCGGAATATGGCGTCAGAAAAGCGGGAGAAGGGCGGAACGATGCTGGACGGTTGATCCGTCAGACCATCTCGATCCGGTAGTCCTCGATCACCGTATTGGCGAGAAGCTTCTCGCACATGTCCTGCAGCAGGTTGGCGGCCGTCGCCGGGTCGGTCTCGGCGATGTCGAAATCGAACACCTTGCCCTGGCGGACGCCGGAAACCCCGGCAAAGCCGAGAGAGCCGAGCGCTCCCTCGATCGCCTTGCCCTGCGGGTCAAGGACGCCGGATTTGAGCGTGACGGTAACGCGAGCCTTCAAGGAACCGGCAGCCTCTTTACTGGACCAGGACGGGACCGCCGCCCTTGGGGCGTTCCTGCTCGACCAGGATGCCGAGCCGGCGAGCGACTTCGGTATAGGCCTCGACCAGCCCGCCCATGTCGCGGCGGAAACGGTCCTTGTCGAGCTTGTCCTTGGTCTGGACGTCCCAGAGACGGCAGGAATCCGGCGAAATCTCGTCGGCGACGACGATCCGCATCATGTCGTTTTCCCACAGCCGACCGCATTCCATCTTGAAGTCGACAAGCTGGATACCGGCCCCGAGAAACAACCCGGCGAGGAAGTCGTTGACCCGGATGGCAAGCGCCATGATGTCGTCGATTTCCTGCGGCGTCGCCCAGCCGAAGGCGGTGATGTGCTCCTCGGTGACCATCGGGTCCTCGAGTTCGTCATTCTTGTAGTAGAATTCGATGATCGAGCGGGGCAGCGCGGTGCCTTCCTCGATGCCGAGGCGCTTCGAGAGCGAACCGGCCGCGACGTTGCGGATCACGATCTCAAGCGGAATAATCTCAACTTCACGAATGAGTTGCTCGCGCATATTCAACCGGCGAATGAAATGGGTCGGGATGCCCATCCGGTTGAGATGATTGAAAATATGCTCGGAAATCCGGTTGTTCAGCACGCCCTTGCCGTCGACGACTTCCTGCTTCTTCTTGTTGAAGGCGGTGGCGTCGTCCTTGAAAAACTGGACAAGCGTACCCGGCTCGGGACCCTCGAAAAGGATCTTGGCCTTTCCTTCGTAGATGCGACGGCGCCGATTCATGGGGACATACCGAGGTTTGAGGAAATCCATAGGGCAGGGTGCATTCAATATAGCCGTGATTATTCAATAACGTACGGCCGACTCGTAGGGGGGCGACATCCTCTTGCGGCAGACCATATTCCATCGGCCGGGGTTGCACAATCGCCGCGAAGGAGAAGGGCCTGGAGCCACCGGGATGCGGCGACGGGCAGCGTTGATTTAGGACCGGCCGCGGGATATGCAAGGCCGCGAATGCGCGATTGAGGAGTGACCCATGACGACGTTTGACAAGCGAGAGGACGCCTTCGAGGCAAAGTTCGCGCATGACGCTGAACTCCGCTTCAAGGCCGAGGCGCGCCGCAACAAGTTGCTCGGCCTCTGGGCGGCGGAAAAGCTCGGCAAATCCGGGGCCGACGCCGAGGCCTATGCCAAGGAAGTGGTCGCCGCGGATTTTGAGGAAGCCGGCGACGAAGATGTCTTCCGCAAGGTTCGCCAGGACTTCGATGCGGGCAACGTCGAACAGTCCGACCACCAGATCCGGCGCACGATGAACGATCTGCTGGCCACCGCGATCGCGCAGATCGAGGCGGGCAAGTAGGCCGCGATCACCCCGGAGCCGGGGCTCCATGATGGGAAAGCCGACACTGGCCGCCCGGCTGCGGGCCGGCGACAGCATCTATTCCGGCTGGATCGCTACCCCGGAACCGTTGATCGCCGAGACCGCCGCGCGCCAGGCCTTCGATTGCGTCTGTGTCGACATGCAGCACGGCCTGCATGATCCGGTATCGGTCATGCGCTCGATCGGCGGCATCGTCCATGCCGGAAAGCCGGCCGGGGTGCGGGTGCCAGTCGGTGATTTCGCCATGGCAAGCCGCGCCCTCGACATGGGGGCAGAGGCGGTGATCGCACCCATGATCAATTCGGTCGCCGATGCCCGCGCGCTGGTCGCCGCGACCAAGTACCCGTCGCTCGGCGAGCGCAGCTGGGGTCCGGCGCGGGCCCTGTCGCTTCAGGGCATTCCCGACGCGGCCACCCAACTCGCCACCGCCAACGACGCGACGCTTGCCTTCGCCATGGTCGAGACAAAGCAGGCGCTCGACCTGCTCGACGAGATCCTCGCCGTCGAAGGAATTGACGGCGTCTTCATGGGGCCGTCGGACCTGTCGCTGACCCTGTCGGGCGGCAAGGAGGTCGCGCCGGCCGCCGACTGGATGGACGAGCCGATCCGTCGGATCGCCGCCCGTGCCCGCGCCCACGGCAAGATCGCCTGCGCCTTCGGCGCCGATCCGGTGCGGGCGCGGTATTTTACCGACGTCGGCTACCACTTCGTCGCGTTGGGGCCGGATGCGATCTACCTGGCCAGCGGCATCAGGACGATGCTCGAGGGGCTGCGCTAAGCCAGTCGCGGCGGGCGATCGCCCCTGTGTCCGACCTGCAACAGTCGTTCCGATAGTAAGTCGGCTGCCATCTTCCCGCTTGCGCCACGGCGTCCTTGAAGGCCTAGTCATTCCACAAGCGGACTCGGGGCGGATGGGGCAATGACCGGCTGTGGTGCGGCAAAGGCGATCAGGGGGCTGAGCGCTGGCGTCGCCATCTTGGCGATGACGTCCACGGCAGGCGCCGAAGGCTTTGGCGACATGTTCGACATAGCCTTCGGCGCCGCGGTCACCAACGACTACGTCTATCGCGGCATCTCCCAGACGGACGGCGACCCTGCGGTGCAGGGCTATGTCGAATTCGACTACGGCATCTTCTACGCCGGGGTGTGGGCGTCGAATGTCGACTTCTACACGCCCGACGCCGAGATCGACGCGACTGTCGGCTTCCGCCCGGAACTCGACAACGCCGCCTTCGATATCGGCTATGCCCACTATTTCTATGCAGCCGACACCTCGCCGGACTACGGCGAGATCTACGCGCTGGCCGAATACTATGCGACGGAGTCGCTGACGCTCGGCGGCAATGTCTATTTCGCGCCCGACTATTCACAGGGCGGCGACACGGCGACCTATGTCGAGGCATCGGTCGACTACGCGCTGTTCGGCGATGTCGGCGTCTCGGCCGCGGTTGGCTACCAGGGCTTCGCCGACAAGCTCGACCTGCCCGACTACACGACCTGGAATGCCGGCGTGTACTGGAGCTGGAACGAAACCGTGACGCTCGACCTGCGCTACACCGACAGCGACCTGTCAAAGGGCGATTGCTACGCGCTGATGTCGCGTCACGCCTGCGGCGCCCGCTTCATGGCGACCCTGTCCTTCGACACCGCCGTCTCGGCCTTCGTCAACTAGCCTGACGGGACGGCCTGGCGGGGGCGGGCTTGTGTCCTTGGCCGTCTTGAGTGATCGGCCTGGCCGCCGTCGACCGGGTCACCGGTCGGCGATAGGGCTGCCGGTCAGGCCGGCTTGGCGAGTTCGTGCTCGATCGCCTGGATGAGGATGTCGTCCTCCGGCGTCACGTCGGGGTCGAAACGGGCGGCGACGCTGCCATCGCGACCGACGACGAATTTCTCGAAATTCCAGCGGACCTCGGCACCGGGCTTGTGCTCCTTGCCGGGCGGCACGATGCGGGTCGGCTGCGCCTCGCTCAGCAGGTGATAGAGCGGGTGCTGGTCCGGTCCCTTGACGTCGAGCTTGGCGAACATCGGGAAGTCGACGCCGTAGATCGTCCGGCAGAAATCGAGAATCTCGGCTTCGGTGCCCGGCTCCTGGCCGCCGAACTGGTTGCAGGGGAAGCCGAGGACGGCGAGGCCGCGCTTGCCGTAATCGGCGTGAAGCTTCTCGAGCCCGGCATATTGCGGCGTCTTCCCGCATTTCGAGGCGACATTGACGATCAGCAGGACCTCGCCGGCGTAGTCGGCCAGCGTGGTCTCCTTGCCGTCGATGCGCGTGACGGGGATGTCGTAAAGGGGAGCGTTCATGGAAAGGTCCGTCAATGGAGGGATGGGCCGGTAACGGTGCGCGAGCGCGGTCAGTTCCCGGTGCCGAAGACGCGCCGGAAGAGTTCGTCGGTATTCTTGAGATGGTAGCCGAGGTCGAAGAGCGCCTCGAGATCGGCCTCGGTGACGGCCGCGACGACGGCGTCATCCGCCTTGAGCAGCGCCAGGAAATCGCCGCCTTGCTCCCAGACCTGCATGGCGTTGCGCTGGACGGCGGCATAGGCGTCCTCGCGGCTCATGCCGGCCTGGGTCAGCGCCAGCAGCACGCGCTGCGAATGGACGAGGCCGCCGAGTTGGTCGAGGTTGCGCTGCATCGCGTCGGGATAGACCAGCAGGTTCTCGATCAGTCCGCCGAGGCGGGAGAGGGCGAAGTCGAGCCCGATCGTCGCGTCGGGGCCGATCACCCGCTCGACCGAGGAGTGGGAGATGTCGCGCTCGTGCCACAGGGCGACATTCTCCATCGCCGGGGCCGCGGTGGCGCGCACCAGCCGGGCGAGGCCGGTGAGGTTTTCCGACAGCACCGGATTGCGCTTGTGCGGCATTGCCGACGAGCCCTTCTGGCCCTTCGAGAAGAATTCCTCGACCTCGCGCACTTCCGTCCGCTGCAGGTGGCGGATCTCGGTCGCCAGCCGCTCGACCGACGAGGCGATAACCCCGAGGGTGGCGAAATACATGGCGTGGCGGTCGCGCGGGATGACCTGGGTCGAGATCGGCTCCGGCCGCAGGCCAAGGGCGCGGGCGACATGCTCCTCCACCCGCGGGTCGATATTGGCGAAGGTGCCGACGGCGCCGGACAGCGCTGCCGTCGCGACTTCCTCGCGCGCCGCATGGAGCCGGCGACGGGCCCGGGCGAATTCGGCGAAGGCATAGGCGAGCTTGATGCCGAAGGTGGTCGGCTCGGCATGGATGGCGTGGCTGCGGCCGATACAGACCGTGTCCTTGTGCTCGTAGGCGCGGGTCTTGAGGGCCGCGAGCAGGCGGTCGAGGTCGGCGGTCAGGAGGTCGGCGGCGCGGACCAGCTGGACGCTGAAGCAGGTATCGAGAATGTCCGAGGAGGTCAGCCCCTGGTGGATGAAGCGAGCTTCCGGTCCGACGATCTCGGCCAGGTGGGTAAGGAAGGCGATGACGTCGTGCCGGGTCTCGCGTTCGATTTCGTCGATGCGGGCGACATCGAAGACCGCCTTGTCGCCGCGCTCGCGCACCACCCGCGCGGCCTCCGCCGGCACCATGCCGATCTCGGCCATGGCGTCGAGCGCATGGGCCTCGATCTCGAACCAGATGCGGAAGCGGGACTCGGGCGACCAAATGGCCGCCATCTCGGGACGGGTGTAGCGCGGGATCATCGGGACGCCTGTTCTGGAGGTCGATGCGGAGGGTCTAGCAAATCGCTGCGCGCTCCGGCAATGCGGTCACCCGTCGAGATGGCCGGTCACGGCCAGAAAACGACGGTCGAAGCCCTCGAAACCAAAGGAAAAGACGCTGACCAGCACGACGATCACCGGTTCCCCGGCTGGCGGATGGAAGAGAACGACCTCGGAAATCGCATAGTTGAAGGGGCAGCGGCGGCTTTTCGGGATCTGGGTATCGCTGGCGAGCGTCCGTGTCGCGCCGTCGGGGGTGGTCAGGGTCAGCCTGAAACCCTGGAAGGGCTTGCCGAGTTCGAGATCGGGGCAGTCCGGCGCCGGCAGGGGGTATTCCGCCAGGTGCAGCCGGTAGTCCGGCTGCGACGATGGCAGCCCGAAGTGGAAGGGCTGGAAGGACACGAAATGGGGATCGGCCGAGGTCTCGGTCAGCGGGTTGCTGACCAGTGTGGCGCCATCCACGCCGATCTGCCGGGCGGTGAGGAAGGGCAGGGCCCTCGCCTGCGCCTCGGCGCGCGTCGCCGCCAGCGTCGCTGTCTCGTCCTCGCGGGTGACGCTGATCGGCGTGCCGCTGACCCATTGGTCCGTCGCCGTGTCGATCAGGTAGATCGCCGAATAGGGGAAGCCCGATCCGTCCTGGACGCCGTATTGCTCGAAGGCGACGTAGCGGCCGTCCGGCGAGAAGCCGAGCATCGCCGATTCGGCATTGTCGGCGGCCAGCGCGGTTGCCGGCGTGAGGATCAGGGCGAGGAGGACGAGCAGGGCCTTCGGCAGGGGCATCATCGGAACTCCCTGTTTGCAGGCCGCGCCGGGACCGGCTTCAGGCCTCGTCGGCGGCCTTGCGGATTGCCGCGATGTTCGATGCATAGGCCGAGGCGTCGCCCTTGTAGACGGCGGATCCCGCGACGAGGACATTGGCGCCCGCGGCGGCCAGCGGCCCGGCGGTGTCGGGGTCCACGCCGCCATCCACCTCGATCAGGATGTCGCGATCGCCGATCCGCTCGCGGACGGCGGCGACCTTGGCGGTCGAATGGGGGATGAAGCTCTGGCCGCCGAAGCCGGGATTGACGGTCATTACCAGCACCAGGTCGACGATATCGAGCACATAGTCGATGGCGTCGACCGGCGTCGCCGGATTGAGCGCCACGCCGGCAAGCTTGCCGAGGCCCTTGATGGTCTGCAGCGAGCGATGGAGGTGCGGCCCCGCCTCGGCATGGACGGTGATGCGGTCGGCGCCCGCCTTTGCGAATTCGGCGAGATACGGATCGGCCGGAGCGATCATCAGGTGGACGTCGAGCGGCTTCCCGGTCACCGGCCGGACGGCGGCGACGACCGGCGGGCCGAAGCTGATGTTGGGGACGAAATGACCGTCCATGACATCGACGTGGATCCAGTCGGCACCCGCGGCTTCGACGGCGCGGATCTCCTCGCCCAGGCGGGCGAAGTCAGCGGCGAGGATCGAGGGGGCTATCAGGGACTTGCGGCTCATGATGTGGGGCTATCACGCGGTTCCAAAGGGTGCAATCGCTTGCGCCGTGACTCATGCGCCGAAGCGCTGGCGCCAGGTCGGGACGGTGTCGTGCGGCGCCGGGGTCGCGGCATGGACGCCCCGGGCGATGGCGCGCGCCATGCAGGAAGCGGCGACAGCGCCGATCTCGATCATGTCGAAGGCGGGGTTCCCGAGCGGCACCTTGCCGGTCGCAAGCGCGAAGACGAGGTCGCCGTCGAAGGGCGTGTGCGAGGGCCAGATGGCCCGGGCGAAACCGTCATGCGTGACCATGGCGAGACGCTTCGCCTGCGCCTTGGTCAACACGGCGTCGGTGGCGATGACGGCGATGGTGGTGTTGGCGCCGGCCGAGGGCTGGAGCTTGTGACGAAGCGCGGCGGCGTCGGCGGGGAGGGGCGAGGGGAAGCCGCGTCCGCCAAACTCGTCGCCGATCTCGAAGGGCGCGGCCCAGAAGTGGCCGGTGTCGCCGATCGTCGCCTGGCCGACCGCGTTGACCGCGACCAGGGCGGCGATGGTGACGCCGTTTTCCAGCCGCGCCGAGGCGGAACCGAGCCCGCCCTTGAGGGTGGCGGTGGTCGCGCCGGCGCCGGCGCCGACAGTGCCGATGGCGAAATCCGCCGAGACAGCGGCAAGCGCCTCGCGGCCGAGACGGGCATAGGGCGGCTCCGTGCCCCAGTCCTTGTCGCCGCCATTGGCGAGGTCGAACAGGATCGCCGCCGGAACCAGGGGGACGCGCATGCCGGCGACCGCGAAGCCGCGGCCGGCCGCGGCAAGCGCCGAGGCGACCCCGCCGGCCGCGTCGAGCCCGAAGGCCGAGCCGCCGGACAGGACCACGGCGTCGATGGTGTCGACCGTCTGCTCGGGGGCGAGCAGGTCCGTCTCGCGCGTGCCCGGCGCGCCGCCCATGACATGAACCGAGGCGACCGCCGGCTCGTCGCAAAGGATGACCGAAACGCCGGATTTCAGCGTCGCGTCGTCGGCATTGCCGACCTTGAGGCCGGCGACGTCGGTCAGGAGATTCTTCGGGGCGCTACGCATCGTCGGAGGCTATCGCAGGTCTGGTGGAACAAAAAAGACCCCGGCGTTGCCGCCGGGGCCCTGTCGCCCTTGCGGGCGATCACGCGGGTGTTGCGATCCTACATCTTCTCTTCGAGATAGTCGTAGGCGCCGCCCTTCCACTCATAGAAGACGTAGCCGGGGATGTTTACATCGCCCTTGCCGTTGAAGCTGAACTCGCCGAGGACGGTGTCGAAGCTGCCGTTCTCGAGTTCGGCGACAACCGGCTCGAAGTCGACCGAGCCAGCCCGCTCGACGGCCTGCGCCCATGCCTGGATCGCACCATAGGTGTAGAGCGAGTAGCCCTCGGTGGTGCGGCCCGCGGCCTCAAGACGCTCGACCACCGGAGCGGCGACCGGGTTCTTGCGCGGATCGGGCGAGAAGGTCATCAGCGTGCCGGCGCCGGCATCGCCGGTGATCGCCCAGTACTCGTCGGTGACCAGCGCGTCGCCGGAAACCAGCATGGTCTCCATGCCCTGATCGACCATCTGGCGTTTGATCAGGCCGGCCTCGGTGTGATAGCCGCCGACATAGAGGACGTCGATGTTGGCCGCCTTCAGCTTGGAGACCAGCGAGTTGTAGTCCTTTTCGCCAGCCGTGTAGGACTCCAGCATGGTGGCCTTCTTGCCGGCCGCTTCCATGTACTTCTGGGTCTCGTCGGCGAGGCCTTTGCCGTAGGCGGTCTTGTCGTTGATGATCGCGATATTCTTGTCGGCAAAGTTCTTGGCGAGGAATTCGCCAGCGACCAGGCCCTGCTGATCGTCACGACCGCAGACGCGCATGATGCCGTTGCCGGGGCGCTCGTCGGTGAATTTCGGGTTGGTCGAAGCCGGCGAGATCTGGATGATGTCCTCGTCCGCATAGACGTCCGACGCCGGGATCGACGATCCCGAGCAGAAGTGGCCGGCCATCAGGGCGATGCCCTTGCCTGCCATCTGGTTGGCGACAGCGACGGCCTGCTTCGGATCGCAAGCGTCGTCGCCGACCTCGAGAACCAGCTGCTGGCCGAGCACGCCGCCAGCGGCGTTGATGTCCTCGACAGCCTGCTCGGCGCCGGCTTTCATCTGCGCACCGAAGGATGCGTACTGGCCGGTCATCGGACCGGCGGTCGCGATGGTGATATCCGCATGGGCCGATCCAGCCAATGCGACGCCCATGGAAAGGGCGATACCTGCTTTGATAAGGGTCTTCAAGAGCTTGCTCCCCTGGAAGGATTGTTGGGTATTTGAAGCAGCGGAACCGGGAAAAATGCCCGGCTTGTCGGGAGGTTAGCGAGTTGCAGGGCGCTGCGCAACGGACTGATTGTGTCCGACCTTTTGCCGGCAGGATCGCTAGCGCGATCGCCAGGAAAACGGCCCGGAACGTTGGAAAAGCCAGCCATACTGGGTGGTCATCTGACCGGCGCGGGTGATCCGGAAGCCGAGGCTGCCGAGCACCAGCAGGATGACAAGGTCAACCGCGTAGAACTGCAGGGAAATCAGTGTCCCGCCGAACAGGGCGTAGTGGATGAACCGGACCGCGGCGGTGAGCAGGACGATGTAGATGACCAGGCTGCGATAGGGGCGCCAGGTCGAAGCGACGGCCCGGCCGGTGAGATAGGCGGCGCCGCCGCCGAGAAACAGCGTGACCAGCAAGAAATCACCGAGAGAAACTTCCCAGATACCGCCCATGTCAGTGCGCCCCGCCTTCGAGATATGCGGCGCGGACTTCCTCCCGCTTGAGGAGTTCGCGGCCGGCGCCGGTCATGGTGATCTCGCCGTTGACCATCACGTAGCCGCGATGGGCGAGGCGGAGGGCGTGATAGGCATTCTGCTCGACCAGGAACACCGTCAGCCCCTCCTTCTGGTTGAGGTCGCGGAGCACGTCGAAGATCTGCCTGACGATCAGTGGCGCGAGGCCGAGCGAGGGCTCGTCGAGGAGCAGGAGCTTCGGCCGGCTCATCAGCGCCCGGGCGATGGCCAGCATCTGCTGCTCGCCGCCCGACAGCGTACCGCCGCGCTGGCCCTGCCGCTTCTTGAGGATCGGAAACAGCCCGAAAACCCGGTCGATGTCGGCATCGAAATGATCGAAGCCAATCGCCGCGGCGCCCATCTGGAGATTCTCCAGCACCGTCATGCGCGGAAAGATGCGCCGGCCCTCGGGCGACTGGCTGATCGACATGCGCATGATGTCGTGGGTCGGCAGGTTGGTGATGTCCTTGCCGCCGAAGACGATGCTGCCCTCGCTGGCGCGGGGGCTGCCGCAGATCGTCATCATCAGGGTCGACTTGCCGGCGCCGTTGGCCCCGATCAGCGTGACGATCTCGCCTTCGTTGATCTCGACATCAACGCCGCGCAGGGCGACGATCTTGCCGTAATAGGTCTTGACGCCATTGACGGAGAGAAGCGCGGTCATTGCATGACTTCCTGCTCGACCGCGTCGACTTCCTCGTCCTCGACGCCAAGGTAGGCGGCGATGACCTTCGGGTCGTTGCGGACGGCGTCCGCGGCGCCGTCGGAAATCTTCTCGCCGTAGTCGAGCACGACGATGTGGTCGGAAATCTCCATGACGACGCCCATGTCATGCTCGATGAGCAGGACGGAGATGCCGTGCTCGTCGCGAATGAAGCGCAGGAGCTTGTTGAGCTGCGCCGACTCCCGCGGGTTGAGGCCGGCGGCCGGTTCGTCGAGGCACAAGAGCCTCGGCTCGGTGCACATCGCCCGGGCGATTTCGAGCCGGCGCTGGTCGCCATAGGGCAGGTCGGCGGCCGGGTCGTCCGCCCGCTCGATCAGGTCGATGTGCTCGAGCCAGTATTTCGCCCGCTCGAGCGCCGCCGCCTGTCCCTTGCGGTAGCTGGCGAGGCCGAAAATGCCGCCAATGGTGTAGTTCGAGGCGACCATCAGCTTGTTGTGCTGGGCGACGAACAGGTTCTCCAGCACGGTCATGCCGCCGAACAGCCGGATATTCTGGAACGTCCGCGCCACCTTGGCGTCCCGGGCGATCTCGAAATCCGGCATCCGGTCGAGAAGCAGGATGTTGCGATCGGCCGACAACCGCGCGCCGCTGGCGGTCAGCCGGTCCATGGTCGGCGGATCGGCCTTGTCGAGGGCGATGGCGATACGGCCCTCGGTCGGCTTGTAGAAGCCGGTGATGCAGTTGAACACCGTGGTCTTGCCGGCGCCGTTCGGCCCGATGATCGCCGTGATGTCGCCGCGGCCCACCGTGAAGGACAGGTCGTCGACGGCGACAAGGCCGCCAAAGCGCATTGTGAGGTGTTCGACCGTCAGGATCGGGTCGCTCTGCCAGCGCGTCATCCGCTGCCCTCCCCAACCAGTTCCGCTCGAACAGCCTTCGCTTTCCCCTTGAGGGTGATCGACGGGTGGCGGGTCGAGATCAGTCCGCGTGGTCGCCAGACCATGATCAGCACCATCGCGAGACCGACGATCAGCATCCGGTATTCCTGCAATTCACGCAGGACCTCGAAGGCGGTGTTGAGGAAGATCACGGCGATGACGATGCCGAGCTGGCTGCCGAGGCCGCCGAGCACCACCACGGCCAGGATGATGAAGGACTCGATCGCCGTGAAGCTCTCGGGCGAGATGAAGCCCTGCCGGGTGGCGAAGAACGAGCCGGCGAAGCCGCCGAACATGGCGCCGGTGGCGAAGGCGGTGAGCTTCGTGTTGGTGGTGTTGATGCCGAGCGAGCGGCAGGCGATCTCGTCCTCGCGCAGCGCTTCCCATGCGCGGCCGACCGGTAGCCGGCGCAGGCGCAGGGTGACGAAGTTGGTGATCAGGGCGAGCACCAGGATGATGTAATAGAGGAAGATGATCCGCTGGATCGACGAATATTCCAGTCCGAAGATCGCGGCGAAGCCCTCGTCGCTGCGATCGAAGGGAATGCCGAAAAGGGTCGGGCGCGGAATGCCGGAGATGCCGTCCGGGCCGTTGGTGAAGTCGTACCAGTTGATGATGACGACGCGGATGATCTCGCCGAAGGCGAGGGTGACGATCGCCAGGTAGTCGCCGCGAAGGCGCAGCACCGGGAAGCCGAGGATCAGGCCCCAGCCGGCGGCGAGGATGCCGGCCATCGGCAGGCAGACCCAGAAGCCGAGATCGAAATTTGTGGCCAGCAGCGCGAAGGAATAGGCGCCGACCGCGTAGAAGGCGACATAGCCGAGGTCGAGCAGGCCGGCGAGGCCGACGACGACATTCAGTCCCCAGCCGAGCATGCAGTAGGTCAGGATGACAATCGCCTGGTCCATCCAGTAGCGATCGGCAAAGGGCAGGAACGGCATGACGATGGTGAAGGCGATCGCGCCGATCAGTCCCGGCACCTTCCAGTTCGACAACTGCGTGCCGGACGGCAGCAGCCGGAACGAGGTCGCGGCGACCGAGCGGATGCCCGAGCTTCGCCCCCAGACGAAGAGGGTCAGGAAGAGACGGCCAAAGAAGACCACCGCGACGATCGCGGCGACCGGCATCCAGTTCTGGGTCAGCGACAGGCCGCCGATCGCCGTTTCGGTGCGCAGCCCGACCATCGGTCCGGCAAGCGCCAGTGCGATCAGCGCACTGATGATCGCGTCCTTCAGCGCTGCCCCGAAGGCGTCGCCGGACGGCGGATTCACCGTGAAGGGCGGCTCGCCGCGGACGGCCTCCGCGCGACGCTCGTCCTCGATCTCTGCGCCGACCGCGCTGGTGCTGAGGGCGCTTTCTTCCGTGCTGTTCGCCATCCTCAGACCTTCTCGACCTCTGGGCGGCCAAGCAGGCCGGAGGGCAGGAAGATCAGGGCGATGACAAGGATCGAGAAGGCCGCGACGTCCTTGTATTCGATCGAGAAATAGGCCGACCAGAAGGTCTCGATCAGGCCGATCAGCAGGCCGCCGAGCATGGCGCCGGGCAGCGAGCCGATGCCGCCAAGGACGGCGGCGGTGAAGGCCTTAACCCCGGCAAGGAAGCCGATATAGAAGTCGATGACGCCGTAATAGAGCACGAACATCACGCCGGCGACCGCGGCAAGCGCGGCGCCCATGACGAAAGTCAGGGAGATCGTGCGGTCGACATTGATGCCGAGCAGCGACGCCATCCGCGCATCCTGCTCGCAGGCCCGTTGGGCGCGGCCGAGCGAGGTCTTGTTGATGAGCATCGTGAAGCCCGCCATCAGGACGACCGTGAGCACGATGATGATGATCTGGATGTTGGAAATCTGGACGACGAAGCCGTCGGCGCTCTCCATCAACGTGTAGCCGCCGGTGACGATCGGCTGGACCGGCTTGACCCTGGCGCCCTGGCTGATCTGGACGAAGTTCTGCAGGGTGATCGACATGCCGATCGCGGTGATCAGCGGCGCCAGCCGGAAGGAGCCGCGCAGCGGCCTGTAGGCGATCCGCTCGACCGTCCAGCCCCAGACGGCGGTCAGCGCCATGGCGATGGCGATGACCACGAGCAGGGCGAGAATGAGCAGGAAAAACGGTGTCGCGGCGCTGATGCCGAGCACCACCACGGCGATCAGCCCGACGAAGGATCCGACCATGAAGATGTCGCCATGGGCGAAGTTGATCATGCCGATGATCCCGTAGACCATCGTGTAACCGATCGCGATCAACCCGTAGATCGATCCGAGGGTTACGCCGTTGATGAGCTGCTGAGTGAAGTACTCCATGTGCGGCTGTGTCCCCATTCGGCCTTGACTGGCCAAGACGCTCGGCTTTGGGCCGGCCTCTCTTAACCGTCTTGGTTACCAAGCCCGATCCGACAAGACAACGGGGATCGTGCCGACGGTCAGATCGGCGTGTCCTTTGGGGCGGACGAGGGCGGGGGAGGCTCGGTGTCGGCCGCGTCCGCCCGGGGGTCGAGGGTGGCGCTCTCGGGCGTGGCCGACTTGGGTGGCAGTACGCCCTGGAAGAGTTCGCGGCCCTGCGCCTGCCGGCGGGTCATCCGGTAGATCGTATAGAGCAGGAGCAGGAAATGGACCCCGGCGGCAAAGGCGAAAAGCCCCTCGGGAATGAACAGTTCCATCGCCTGGGCGGCCAGGATCGGACCGATCATCGAGCCGAGGCCGAGCAGGAGCAGCAGCCCGCCGGCGATCTTGACGAAGTCGTCCGGGGCGGCGAAGTCGTTGGCGTGGGCGACCGCTATCCCATACATCGGGTAGATCGTCGCGCCGAAGAGGATCAGCAGGCCGATCACCAGCATCGGCGCTCGGGGCTGGAGCACCACCAGCACCAGCGCCACGACGATCGCCGCAGCGGCCACGGCGACCAGCACGCGGCGACGGTCCATGCGGTCCGACAGACGCCCGAGCGGATACTGGACCAGCGCGCCGCCAAGCACCGCGCCGGCCATCAGCAGGGCGATATCGGCGACCGGCAGGCCGATCCGTATCGCATAGACCGCGCCCAGCGTGCCGAAACTGCCGTTGACCAGCCCGATCATGAAGCAGCCGACGGCGGCCACCGGCGAGTTGGCATAGAGGCCGCGTATGTCGAGCCGGGCGGTCTTGAGCGGGTTGGGGTGCTGCGCCGTCGACAGCGCTGTCGGCAGGATGGCGAAGCAGTAGAGAATGGCGCCGATGGCGAAGAAGAAAAAGGTCGATGGCGGGCTGATCACCATCAGGAGCTGGCCGATGGTCGAGCCGCCGAAGACCACCATCTGGTAAATCGAGAAGACGGTGCCGCGGTTTTCCGGCGTCGCCCGCTCGTTCAGCCAGGATTCGACGATCATCGAGGCGCCGGCGAAGCAGAAGCCGGACAGCGCCCGCAGCGTGATCCAGGCGCTGGGCGAGACGATCAGGATGTTGAGCAGGATCGCCACCGCGGCCAGCGACGCCATCGAACTGTAGCCGCGGACATGGCCGACGCGGCGGACGATCGTCGGTACCAAGATGCAGCCGGCCATGAAGCCGACCGACCATCCGGTGCCGATCAGGCCGAGCTCGAAGGTCGTGAAGCCCTCGGCGGCGCCCTGAACGGGCAAAAGCAGCCCGTGCAGCCCGCCCGCCATCAGCAGGAAGCCCGAGCCGAGAAGCAGGGCGGCAATGGGGATCAGAGTCGAGGTCATCGGGCGACACTTCAAGCAGGCCGGAGAATCCGGGTTGGGCGGGCGACCGTGTCTCCTTTTACCGGACCGAAATCAAGGCAGCGATCCCGCACACCTGACCTGTGCAAAACGCGGGGGCGCTATAGAGGGAAGTCTACATGATCCCGGTCTTGATGAAGACGTCCTCGGTGGGCTCCCCGGCCTCGATCATCCGGCGAACCATGTCCTCGCCCTCGACCTTGGCAATGGCGCCGCGAATGACATCGGCCTCGGCAACCTGGGGGATGACGACGACGCCGTCTATATCGCCGACCACGAGGTCCCCAGGCTCGACGCGCGTGCCGTTGGAGAAGGTGATGGGGCAGCGGAAATCGATGATGCTGCCGCGGTCCTTCTGGTCCTGTGCATAACCGCCGAGCGAAAACACCGGGAAATCCAGCGACATGATTTCCGGCGTATCGCGGTGGTGGCCTTCGAGGACCGCGCCGACCGCCTTCAGATGCAGGGCACGGACGCTCATCAGGCCGCCCCACAGGGCGTAGTCCGGCGAGCCGCCGCTCGCCATGTAGATTTCGCCGGACTTGAGGCCATCGAGCGCCCGGAACAGTAGTCCATAGGGCGGCGCGTCGGGATTTTCCCTGCCGCTACCGATATCGGCGACCTGGACCGGCATCGCCCGTCCGACGATCATCGTGCCGGGCTTTATGGCGGCAATCGCCGGCGGCAGGAACTGGCGGGTCAGCCCGGCGGCATCCATCACGTCGCCGATGACGGCGGTGAACAGGGTCTCCCGGATGGTCGCGAACAGGTTCGAGTCGGTCATCGTGGTCCTTTCGACGGAGCGCCGGCCTTGGGGCCGTGTTGGCTGATTGTTGCGCGCCGGACGGTATGGGAATCCGGCGCGAAGGTCACGCGGGGACTTGCGCGTCCAGCGCTTCTTTCAGGGTGAGGAGATCGCGCCAGGCGAGCCGCTTGTGGATCGGCTGGCGGAGCAGATAGGCGGGATGCAGGGTCGGCAGGGCGCGGATCCGCCGCGTGCCGGTGTCGTAGTCGCGCCAGCGGCCCCGCATCTTGAGGATTCCGTCCGAGGTGTCGAGCAATTCGCTGGCCGCCGATCCGCCGAGGAGCACCAGGAATTCCGGATCGGCGAGCTGGATCTGGCGCTCGATGAACGGCCGGCAGACCGCCGTTTCCTGCGGCGTCGGCTTGCGATTGCCCGGCGGCCGCCACGGCACGATGTTGGCGATATAGACCGCCTCCCGGTTCAGACCGATCGCGCCCAGCATCCGGTCGAGCAGTTGTCCTGAACGGCCGACGAAGGGCAGTCCCTGCAGGTCCTCGTCGCGTCCCGGGCCTTCGCCGATCAGCATCACCCGACCGGCCGGGTTGCCGTCGGCAAAGACCAGTTGGGTTGCCGTCAGGCGCAGGTTGCAGCCGTGGAAATTGTCGAGGGCGGTGCGGAGTTCCTCCAGCGTCGTCGCGGCACGGGCGATCTCGCGCGCTTCCCGGGCGGTGTCGTCGCTCGGCGCGACGGTCGCCTGGGGGCGCAGGGTCGCGGGGGCCGATGGCGTGGCGGACGGGGCGGGCGCCGATGGCTCTGGCGCCGCGGGGGCCCGGGCCGGCGCCGCGAACCGATCGACAGGCTCTTCATCGAGGGCGATGTCGACGCCCATCTCGGCATACCAGGCGATGAGTTCCGCGGGGTCGTCCAGTCTGGGGTCTGCGTTCATTTCACGATCTCGTGCACTGCGGAACGATGCCGGCCTGCCTACACTTGCCACCGTAGCCGGCAGGGCGCGGGGCGCAAGGAGCGTTGCAGTCTCCGTGGGGTGGTTCGGTGGCGCCAGACAAACAGGAGCAAGACCCGATGATACGACATTCCACGACCGCCATGGCCGTTTCCTCCGCAGTTCTTGTCGCGCTGACGGCGACGGTCGCGGCTGCCGAATCCGACGCCGTGCTGACCGGAAAGGCCGCGTATGGCGGTTGGCAGGACGACGCGCCCGGCGTCTGGCGGAAGATCGTCGTCGATGACTTGCCTTCGCCCGGCGCCAGCCGGTCGTCGAGCAACGCCCCGGGTCTCGTCAGCCGGCCGGAGGAGCCGGTCCTCAAGACGATCGACGGGTTCACCGCCGAGATGGTGGCGGACGGCTTCGATCAGCCACGGGTGATCCGTACCGCACCGAACGGCGATCTCTTCATCGCCGATAGCTCCGCCAATGAAATCAGGGTGTTGCGGATAGGGGATGACTCATCACCGCAAGAAGACAGCGTCTTCGCATCAGATCTCGACCAGCCGTATGGCATTGCCTTCTATCCGAACGGCGACAATCCGGAATGGGTTTACGTCGCCAATACGGACAGCGTGGTCCGGTTTCCCTATTCCAGCGGCGACCTCGAGGCGACCGGCGCTGCCGAAACCGTCGTTGCCGAATTGCCGACCGGCTACCACTGGACTCGCGACCTCGCCTTCTCGTCCGATGGGTCGAAACTGTTCGTCGCCGTCGGGTCCGGCTCGAACATCGCCGAGCAGGTGCGCGGCGAGCCGAATGGCGGCGTTGAAGCTTTTGCCGCGAGCCAGCCGCTGGGCGCGATGTGGGGAGCCGAAACCGATCGCGGGGCCGTTCTGGCCTTCAATCCCGACGGCACCGACAGGCGAATTTTCGCGACCGGCATCCGCAACTGTTCCGGCCTCGCGACCCAGCCCGCGACGGGCGCCCTGTGGTGCGTCACCAACGAGCGCGACGGTCTCGGCGACAACCTGCCGCCGGACTATGCGACGGCGGTCGCCGAGGGGCAGTTCTTCGGCTGGCCGTGGTTCTATATCGGCAACAACGAAGACCCGCGCCGGGCCGATGAGCGTCCTGACCTTGCCGGCAAGGTGACCGTGCCGGACGTGCTGTTCCAGCCCCATTCCGCGCCGCTCGGCATCACCTTCTATGACGGCGACACGTTCCCGTCCGACTATGCGGGCGACGCCTTTGTCGCGATGCACGGCTCGTGGAACCGCGGCAAGCGGACCGGCTACAAGATCGTCAGGCTGGACTTCGAGAATGGCGAGGCGACCGGCGCCTATCAGGACTTCGTCACCGGCTTCGTCGAGTCCGCCAAGAGCGTCTGGGGACGGCCCGTCGGTGTTGCCGTCGGCAACGATGGGGCGCTGTACTTCTCCGAGGACGGCTCCGGCTCGATCTGGCGGGTCAGCGCCGACCGCGAGGGGACGTAGGCGGACCGCAGCGCCGCCGTCAGATAACCATCTGAAGGGGCTCGGCCTTTTGTGGCCGGCCCTTTTTCTTTTGTCAGTTGTGGGTCGGGACGGGCAATTCCCCCCTTGGTAGCGGCGGCGAAGGCGCCTATATGGCCGTGGAGCATCGCGGGCGGCGGTGCGATTCCCCATCGCAAATCGTTTTCCGAGCTCGTTTTCGCCATGCAACCGATCATTTCCGTCTCGCATCTGTCGAAGACCTATGACACCGGCTTCAAGGCCCTGTCGGACGTCAGTCTCGATATTCGTCCGGGCGAGATCTTTGCGCTGCTCGGCCCCAATGGAGCCGGCAAGACCACCCTGATTTCAGTCATTTGCGGGATCGTCAGCCCGAGTTCGGGGACGGTGACCGCCGACGGCCATGACATCATCGAGGACTATCGCGCGGCCCGGTCGCGGATCGGCCTCGTGCCGCAGGAAATCACCATCGCGCCGTTTGAGACGGTCTGGGACACGGTGGCGTTCAGCCGGGGCCTGTTCGGAAAGCCAAAGAATCCGGCGCATCTGGAAAAGGTGCTGAGACAGCTGTCCCTGTGGGACAAGAAGGATTCAAAGCTGAACGCCCTGTCGGGCGGCATGAAACGGCGAGTCATGATCGCCAAGGCGCTCTCCCACGAGCCGACGATCCTGTTCCTCGACGAGCCGACCGCCGGCGTCGATGTCGAGTTGCGGCGGGAGATGTGGGAGGTGGTTCGCGGGCTGCGCGATGCCGGCGTCACCATCATCCTGACCACCCATTACATCGAGGAAGCCCAGTTGATGGCCGACCGCATCGGGGTCATCACCAAGGGCGAGATCATCCTGGTCGAGGAGAAGACCGAACTGATCCGCAAGCTCGGCAAGAAGCAGTTGACGCTGCAATTGCAGAAGCCGCTCGATGCCATTCCCGCTTCGCTCGAGGCCCATGACCTGGAACTCGCCGACGACGGCGGATCGCTGCTCTACAGCTATGACACCCAGGGCGAACGGACCGGCATCACGGCGCTGCTCGGCGATCTCGCCGATGCCGGTATCCGGTTCCGCGACCTGCAGACCAAGGAAAGCTCCCTGGAAGACATCTTCGTCGATCTGGTGAGGAAAAGCTGATGAACTTCCGGGCGATCTGGGCGATCTACTACCTCGAGATGGCGCGAACGGCGCGGACGCTTCTGCAGAGCGTCGCCTCGCCGGTGATTTCGACCTCCCTCTATTTCGTCGTCTTCGGCGGCGCGATCGGGTCGCGGATTCCCGAGATCGACGGGGTCAGCTACGGCGCCTTCATCGTGCCGGGCCTGATCATGCTGATGCTCCTGATGCAGAGCACCACCAACGCCTCCTTCGGCATCTATTTCCCGAAATTCATCGGCACGATCTACGAGCTTCTTTCGGCGCCGGTGTCCTTTGCCGAGATCGTCATCGGCTTCGTCGGCGCCGCTGCGACCAAGTCGATCATCCTCGGGCTGATCATCCTGGCGACTGCGTCGCTGTTTGTGCCGATCCGCATCGAGCATCCGTTCGTCATGGTGCTGTTCCTGGTGCTGACCTCGGTCGCCTTCAGCCTGCTGGGCTTCATTCTCGGCATCTGGGCCAAGGGATTCGAGCAGCTCCAGGTCGTGCCGATGCTGATCCTCACGCCGCTCGCCTTCCTCGGCGGCACCTTCTATTCGATCAGCATGCTGCCGCCATTCTGGCAGACCGCGACGCTGTTCAACCCCGTCGTCTACCTGGTCAGCGGCTTCCGCTGGAGCTTCTACGGGCTTTCGGATGTTTCGGTCGCCGTCAGCCTCGGGGCGACGGCGGTGTTCCTCCTCGTCTGCCTCGGCATCGTCTGGTGGATCTTCAGGACCGGCTACCGGCTGAAGGACTAGGCGCGGATCGTCCACCGGGACGGCTTGCCAACCGCCCCGGCCGGCTGCACTCTCTGCCAGTGGGCCGGTTGACGGGAGGTGACCGCCCAGGCGAATGCCGGCCAGACTGCCGCGCACCGCATCGTCGCGCCTCCCGGGAGGCGGGTGATGGACGAAGCCAAATACGGTACGCGCGATCGCCGGGGCCACTGGACGCCGTTTGACCGGCTCGACTACGGGCCGCTTTTCTCATGGCCGACGAAGCCGCTCGCCATTCTCAAGTGGATGTTCGGCTATCCGGGCTACATCCTGCCCTGGAACCTCCTGATCGCGCTGATCGCAATCGCCGTCTGGTTTCTCGCTACCCCGTCGCTGGAGACGATGAAGACCTTCGAGGTCGGGTGGGTCGCCTTCATCCTGGCGCGCAACCTGGCGATGACCTTCGTCTTTTACGGCTCGATCCACTTCCTGCTGTATATTCGCCGATCGCAGGGCACGACTTTCAAATACAACCCGAAGTGGCTCGACAACGACAACCCGACCTTCCTGTTCAAGAGCCAGACCCTCGACAACATGTTCTGGACCCTGGCCAGTGGGGTGCCGATCTGGACGGCCTACGAGGTCCTCACCATGTGGGTCTTCGCCAATGGCTATATCCCGTTCCTGACCTTCGCCGCGAACCCGGTGTGGTTCGTCGTGCTGATGCTGATCATCCCGCTCTTCCGCGAGTTCCACTTCTATCTTGTCCACCGGCTGATCCACTGGCCGCCGCTCTACCGGACCGTTCACCACCTCCACCACCGCAACGTCAACGCCGGCCCGTGGTCAAGCATCTCGATGCATCCGGTCGAGCATCTCCTCTACTTCTCCGGCGTGCTCATCCACTGGATCGTGCTGTCGCACCCCATCCACGCGATGTTCCATCTCTTCCATGCCGGCCTCGCGGCGGTGATCGGCCATTTCGGCTTTGAGAAGATCGTCGTCGGCGAGGACGATGCGGTCGATACCCACGCCTTCGCGCATTACCTCCACCACAAGTATTTCGAGGTGAACTACGCCGACGGCTCGATCCCCCTCGACCGGTGGTTCGGTACCTTCCACGACGGGTCGAAGGAGGCGGAGGACGCGATGAACAAGCGCTTCATGGAGCGTGCCGCCCGGGCGCGCAAGGCCGGCTGACGTCGCCCGCGCGAAGGCTATGGACCGACAGGGTCCAGGACGGCTAGAAGGCGGGAATGATCCCGCTCTCCGTTCTTGATCTCTCGCCGATCGTCGAAGGTGGCGACGCCGCCCAGTCGCTGGCCAACACGCTCAACCTTGCCCGCCACGCCGAGGCGCTCGGCTATCGCCGCTTCTGGCTGGCCGAGCACCACAACATGCCCGGCATCGCCAGCGCCGCGACCGCGGTCGTCATCGGCCATGTCGCGGCGGGCACGTCGACGATCCGGGTCGGGGCGGGCGGCATCATGCTGCCCAACCACGCGCCGCTGGTCATCGCCGAGCAGTTCGGCACGCTGGCCGCCCTGCATCCCGGCCGCATCGACCTCGGTCTCGGCCGCGCGCCCGGCACCGACCAGCTCACCGCGCGGGCGCTGCGGCGCAACCTCGATGCCGGCGCCGACACCTTTCCGCAGGATGTCGTCGAACTGATCCACTATTTCGGCCCGGTCCAGCCGAACCAGCGCGTCCGCGCCGTTCCCGGCGCCGGGCTCGACGTCCCGATCTGGATCCTCGGCTCCAGCCTGTTCGGCGCCCAGCTCGCCGCGATGCTGGGTCTGCCATATGCCTTCGCCTCGCATTTCGCCCCGGCTGAACTCGCAGGCGCATCGGCGCTCTACCGCGAGCGCTTCGAGCCGTCGCGCTTCCTCGACAAGCCGCACCTGATGCTGGCGCTCAACGTGGTCGCCGCCGATACGGATGCCGAGGCGGAACTGCTCTTCTCGTCGCTCCAGCAGGCCTTCGTCAATCTGCGGACGGGGCGGGCAGGGCCGTTGCCGCCGCCGGTGGAAGGTTACTTCGAGACACTCGACGGCGCGGCACAGGCCATGCTCGGCCAGGCGCTGGCCTGCTCGGTGATCGGCTCGCCGGAGACGGTGGCGGCCGGCATCGACGACTTCGTCACACGGCGCGGCGCCGACGAACTGATCGTCACCGCCCAGGTCTTCGATCACGCCGCCCGGCTGAAGTCGTTCGAGATCACCGCCAAGGCGGTCGCAAACCGATAGCCGTACCGCCCGTCACACCGTTGCGGCGGCCAGTTCCTCGTCCGACATGCCGGTGATCACCAGTTCGACCTCTTCTACGCTGGTCTTCTTCGGGTCGATGTCGTCGGCGACGATGGTGCCCTGCCGCATGACCACGATCCGGTCCACCACCTGGAAGACGTGGTGGATGTTATGGGCGATGAAGATGCAGGAGTGACCCCGGTCGCGGGCGTTGCGGACGAAGTTCAGAACGCCGCGGGTCTCGGCGACGCCGAGGTTGTTGGTCGGCTCGTCGAGGATGATCAGGTCGCTGTCGAAATACATCGCCCGGGCGATCGCCACGGCCTGCCTTTCGCCGCCCGACAGCGCCGAGATCGGGGTCGTCGTCGGGATGTTCTTGGTGATGCCGACGCGGCGCAGCAGGTCGCCGGCGACCTGGTTCATCTTGGCGTGGTCCATGCGGTTGAGGATACCGGGACCGGTGACCGGCTCGCGGCCGAGGAACAGGTTGCGGGCGATCGACAGCTGGGTGACCAGCGCCGAGTCCTGGTAGATGGTCTCGATGCCGTTGGCGATGGCGTCGGTGGTGCTGTTGATGTCGACCTTCTTGCCGCGAATGTGGATGCTGCCGCTCGACGAGGGGACAGCGCCCGACAGCACCTTGATCAGCGTCGACTTGCCGGCGCCGTTGTCGCCGAGCAGGCCGACGATTTCCTTTTCTTTGACATTGAAGGTCACGTTGTCCAGGGCCTGAACGCGGCCGTAGAACTTGGTGATGTTCTCCATGCGGACGAGGTCTTGGGTCATGATTCAGGTCCCCGCCTGGTGTCGGCGTTCGAGTCCGTAGTGCAGCGCCATCATCCCGAGAATGATCGCCCCGATGAAGATGTTATAGGCGAGCCCCGGCACGCCGATCAGGACGATGCCATTGCGCATGACGCGCAGGATGAAGACGCCGAGTACCGTGCCGATGATCGTGCCGCGGCCGCCCATCAGGGCCGTGCCGCCGATGACCACCATGGCGATGACTTCGAGCTCGTAGCCGGTGCCGCTGTTCGGGTTGGCGGCCGAGGTGCGGATCGAGCTGATGATGCCGGCCAGCGCCGCCATTGCCGAGCAGAGCATGAACAGGATGAGCTTGGTGCGGCCGACGTTGACGCCGCGCGCCGAAGCAGCGCCCGGATTGCCGCCCGACGCCTGGATCCAGTTGCCGAACTTGGTCTGGGAGAGGATGTACCAGAAGATCACGGCGACCAGGATGAACCAGAACAGCGACATGTAGAGCCGGAAGGGCCCGACGTTGAGGTCGCCGACGAGGACCGTCGCCAGCCACTGGTCGCCGGCGTTCCAGGTCCGCTGCGGGAAGCCGTCTGTGACGAAGAGCGCGGTGCCGCGCACCACCAGCAGCATGCCGAGCGTCACGAGGAAGGACGGGATCTTCAGCCGGGTGACGAACAGGCCGCTGATGAAGCCGATGAAGGCGGCGAGGAGCAGGGCCGCGACGAAGGCCAGCTCAAGCGGCAGGATACCCTGGTTGAACAGGGTCCACATCACCACGGGAGAGAAGCCGAACACCGCGCCGACCGAGAGATCGAACTCGCCGGCGGTCATCAGCAACGTCATCGCCAGGGCGATCAGGCCGAGTTCGACGGTGAACACCAGCGTGTTCGAGATGTTGAGCGGCGAAAGGAAATTGGGGTTGATCGAGGTGAAGACGACGATCTCGACCAGGAGCAGGACGAAGGGGCCGAACTCCGGCTTGGCGATCAGGCGACGGGCCAGGGATTGTTGTTCCACGATGCCTTCCGGGATGAATCTTGAGAAATATCGTCCCGTCGCGGCTTGGCCCGCCCGGGGTCTCTATCCGCAGTGGGAGGAGGGGTCTGCGGCGACGCTGCCGCCGCAGACCGGGTAACGGGAAGCGCCGGACTAGTTGCCGGAGAGGATGTCGTCGACACCCTGCGCGCCGTCCTTTTCGTAGAGATTGCCGACCAGGACATCGAAGCCGGCGGGGATGCCGCTCGAGGCCATGTTGGCAAGCGAGAGGCCGATATAGCTGGTGGCGTGGGGATCCTGCCACATGGCGGCATTGACGTAGCCGGTCAGGACCTCCTGCGTGGTGTCGAGCGAATTGCCCCAGCCGACGACCGGGATTTCGCCCGGCTTGACGCCGGTCTGGTCGAAGACGCGCTTGATCGAGCCGGTCACCAGATCGCCGAGACCGATGATCGCGGAGATCTTGTCGCGGTTGGCGGTGACGTAGTCGGACATGCGGGTGATGACCTCGGCCTGGTCAAGGGTCGCCTCGGTGACTTCCCAGGTGATGCCGAGCGGCTCGAAGACGGTCTTGATGCCTTCTTCTTCCTGAACGCCGTAGGTGGCGCCCGGGATCTCGACCGGCATCCAGACGAAATCGCCTTCCTTCACGTGGCCGTTGTCGACCAGATACTGCGCCCACTGCTTGCCGGTCTGGACGAGGTCCATGCCGACATAGGCGTCGAAGTCGACCGACGGGTCGGGGGTGTTGATGTTGATGACCGGAATGCCGGCAGCCTTGGCTTCGTTGACGACATCATTCATCGAGCCCGGATCGGGGCTGGTGGTGACGATGGCGTCGGCGCCGGTGGCGATGGCCGACCGTACGGCTTCCTGCTGCGAGGGCACGTCGCCGCTGTGGAACGAGGTGTTGACAGTGTTGCCGGTGTCCTCGGCCCACTGGTTCGCGCCCTGGAGGAAATAGGTCCAGACCGGATCGGCGGGACCACCATGCGAGATCCAGTAGAAGGTCTTGGCGGCGGCTTGCGAAGACAGCGGAACGGCCAGCGCGATCGCGGCGCCGACAAGCAGACCTGTCACTCTCTTGAGCATGAAATTCCTCCCTTTGGGTACAATTCTATTGGCCCCGCTCGGATGCGGGACGGCCGCTGGAGTGTCGCGCGTCCGTCTCGCCGCCGCAAGTAGATCAAATGATGGAAATCAACCAGCGATCGGCCGGCCTCATTCCCGGGTGAAGGTGCCGAGCCCGTTGACGTCATAGAAGTCGAGCACGACGCCCGATGCCGGGACACCGCTGTCGACGTCGAAGATGGCGCCCGCCAGCCCGTTGGCATTCTCTCCGATCGTCTCGAAGCTGAAGGTGTCGCCATCGAAATGGCTGAGGGCGAAGGTGGTCGGCGCCGCCTCCGGCCCCATCGTCATCGACAGCGTGTCGCCGGATGCCGAGACGGTGAGGGGGCCGTAGTAGCTGTTCTGGTAGGTGCCGGCATAGGCGTCGAGGTCGCGGGCCGGAGTCGGGTCGGCGGGCACGTCGGAGTAGTCGACGGCGGGCGCCGCGGCGGCATCCATTTGCTCGAAGGCCCCGCCGATGAAGCTGACCCATTCGACGGTCTGGTGGCCGTTCTGGGCGACGTCGACGAACGCCGCTCCGATCGCCTCGGCGACGCCGATCGGGCGACCGTTGGTCAGGGTGACGACGCCGAGATCCTCGCCAGGCATCAGCAGGACGTTGGTGGCGGTGCCGAGGTTGAAGGCACCCGAATGGCTGATCCGCGAGCGGCCCTCGTCGTCGTAGCTGACATTCCAGCCGAGGCCGTAGAAACCGGCGCGATTGGCAGCACTGCGCGGTTCGTGCGGGATGACCTGCGGCACATGTGGCGACACCAGCGCCGCCTCGTCGATCAGCCGGACTCCATCGAGCATGCCGTCGGCAAGCTGCAGCCGGACGAAGCGGAGCATGTCGTTGAGCGAGGCGCTGGCGCCGCCGGCCGGCGCCTCCGCGTCGGGCTGGCGGTCATAGCGCGCCACCCAGGTCCCGTCCGGCAGGCGGGCGTGGATGCGGGCGCGATCCTCGTGGGCGAGGTAGTCCGCGTGACGGTAGCTGGCGGTGGTCATCGCCGCCGGGCCGAACAGGACCTTGTCGGCAAGGTCCTCCCAACTCATGCCGGCCGCCACCGCGGCAGCGATGCCGCCCTCGGTGTAGCCGAAGTTGCTGTACTGGTACGTCGCGCGAAACGGCTCGAGCGGCTGCTGGTCGAGACGGGCGAGGATGTAGTCGCGGTCGAAGCCGAGGTCCTCGAGCAGGTCGCCGGCGCCGGTCCGCAATCCGCTGCGATGCGACAGGAGATCGACGAAGGTCGCGTTCTCGGTGACATAGGGATCGGACAGGGCGAAGTCCGGGTTGTGCTCGACGACCGGGTCGTGCCAGTCGATCAGCCCGTCGCCGACGAGCTTGGCGACGATGGTCGAGGCGATCGGCTTCGACACCGAGGCCAGCATGAAGACGGTCTCCGGGTCGATCGCACCGGGCTTGCCGATCTCGCGGACGCCGAAGCCCTTCGCATAGACGACCTCGTCCCGGTAGACGACGCCGACCGCGATGCCCGGGACGCCGGTCCGCGCCATCGCGTCCTCGACGATCCCATCGAGTTCGCCGAGCGCCGTGTCGATTGCCGCCTTGTCGAACAGCGGCGGCACCGGCGCGACCGGCGCCGGCAGGAGAGCGGGCTTCGCGTCCTGCGCGAGCGTCGGACCAGCCAGCGGAACGGCGGCAAGGATCATGGCGGCCGCAAGCGGGCGGAGCCGGGGCGAGCGGGAAGAGATGGTGATGACCACGATAGGTCTCCCTGTTGAGCGATACCCGGACATGAAGGCGGCGGGCATTTTCGGTTCAACTATAGGAGCGCACGGTTATCGAAGCGACAATGATCACGGCTGCCTGTCCGGGAGCGTTTGCCAGGATGTCCGTGTCGACGCACCGCGGCTCGCGACGTTGATTTGACTCGCCGCGTTAAAGTTGGAACACTATTCCAACTTGCAATGATGTTCCGGATCAGGGGAGTGGATCGGAAGTGGCGGGGCAGATCGACAGGGCGTTGAGCGTACTCGAACTGCTGTCCGATCAGCCGCAAGGCCGCTCGCTCGGCGAGATTGCCGAAGCGATCGCGATCCCGAAAAGCGCTACCCATCGCATCCTGGCAACGTTGATCGAGCGCGATTTCGTCGAACAGGATCGCAGCACCCAGCATTATCGCCTGTCGATCCGCCTGGCGGCTCTCGGCTTCCGTCACCTGGCCGGAATCGGGCTGGCGGAGATCTGCCAGCCGCAGCTTGACGCACTGGCCGGCTCGACCGGGGAATTCGTCCGTCTCGGCGTGGTCACCGGCGAACGGCTGAGCTTCATCGCGGAGGCGCAAGGCGCCCGAAGCGGGCTGCGCTACGAGGGGGCGTTCGGCCGGCGCGACGTTCGCCTGCACGCGACCGCGACGGGCAAGGCCTGGCTCGCGACCCTGCCGGAAGAAGACGCGGTGCGCCTTGTCCTGCAGCAGGGGTTCGGCACACCCGAAGAACTCGGCCCCCGCGTCATCACCACAATCCCTGCGCTGCTGACCGACCTGGCCCGCACCCGCCGGCAGGGCTACGCGACGGTCTATGAGGAAGCCGATCCGGGTGTTGCCGCCGTCAGCGCGGTGATCCCCGGACATGGCAAGGATGCGCCGGTCGTCGGCACGATCGCCGTCATCGGTCCGATCGTCCGTCTGACCCGCAAGCGGATGGCGGGCGTCGGCGCCGAGGTGATCGAGGCAGCGGGGCGGCTGTCGCTGATGTGGCCGTCGCATCCGTACCGGCCGACCGACGCGCTGGCGGGGGAGTAGGGCATGCGGAAAACCATGGCCTGGCTGAAACGATCCCGGCACGCCTTCTTTGCCTTCGCCGGATTGCTGATCGTCTGGGAAGCCTGGGTGCGGATCGCCGATGTGCCGGTCTACCTGCTGCCGCCGCCGAGCATGGTCGCCGTCGATCTCTTCGAGCGCTGGCCGAGAGTCCTCGACCACGCGCTGGTCACCGGTAACGAGATTGTCGCCGGCTTCCTGCTGGCGGTCGTCGTCAGCATTCCGCTGGCGATGATCATCGCCTATTCGCGGCCTGTCGAGCGGTCGCTCTATCCGGTGATCGTCTTCCTGCAGATCGTGCCGAAGATCGCCATCGCGCCGCTCTTCATCATCTGGTTCGGCTTCGGCTTCACGCCCAAGCTGCTCTTGGTCTTCCTGCTGTCCTTCTTCCCGATCGTCGTCAGCGGCATCGCCGGGTTCAAGTCGCTCGATCCGGACGTGATGGACCTTGCCCGCTCGACCGGCGCCAACGGGCTGAAGATGTTCCTCAGGATCCGGCTGCCGCAGGCGCTGCCGCAGATCTTCACCGGCCTCAAGGTCGGTGCCGCACTGGCGGCGACGGCGGCGGTGGTGGCCGAGTTCGTCGCCTCCGACAGCGGGCTTGGCTACCTGCTGCTCGAATACAATTCCAACCTCGAGACCCCGATGGTTTTCGCGGTGATCATTGTTCTCAGCGTGCTCGGCCTGCTCGTCTATTACGCCGTCGAACTGATCGAGCGGCTGGCGATCCCGTGGCACGTCTCCAATCGCGCAACGGCCGAGGAGGCGCGGACGACCTGAAGACCGTCTTCGGCACGAACCGAAAATTCAAAGGGAGGAAATAATGAAAAGACTCGTTCGGGTTGCGGCACGCCTCGGCGTCACCGCGGTTCTCTCGGTATCCACCGTCTTCGTGGCCAATGCCGCCGACGAGGCGACGCTGCGCCTCAACTGGCTGCTCGGCGGCCTTCATGCGCCATTCTATCTCGGCGTCGAGCGCGGCTACTACGCCGACGAAGACATCGACCTGACGATCAACGAGGGCAAGGGCTCCGGCGTCGCGATGCAGGTCATCGCCGCCAAGGGCGACACCTTCGGCATGTCCGACGCCGGCACGCTGATGCTCGGCGTGTCCAAGGGCCAGAACGTCAAGGCGATCATGTCGCTGCTCAACACATCGGGCTTCGGCATCATTTCGCTGGCCGACGCCAACATCAAGACGGCGAAGGACCTCGAGGGCAAGACACTGGCGGTCTCGCCGGGCGACGCCCTGACGCAGCTCTTCCCCGCCATCGTCGCCGCCAACGACCTCGACCAGGACAAAATCAAGCTGGTCTTCATGGATCCGGGCGCCAAGCCGGTCGCGGTGATGGAAAAGACGGTCGACGCGCTGCTCGGCGGCATCGACGACCAGATCTTCCTGATCCAGGCCCAGGGCTTCGACGCCGAGGCGCTGCGCTTCGCCGATCTCGGCGCGAACACCGTCGGCATCACCGTCCACACCAACGGAGACACGATCGAGGAAAACCCGGACCTCGTCGCCCGCTTCGTCCGCGCCAGCCAGAAGGCCTGGGACGCGGCGGTCGAGGATCCGGAGGCCGCGGTCGCGGCGGCGATGAAGGTCAAGCCGGACCTCAACGCCGACTCCTTGCTCAAGCAGTTGAAGGTCGATCTCGACCTGCTGCAGTCGGCCAACACCCAGGGCAAGCCGATCGGCTATGCGGCGGAAGCCGACTGGGAGCTGACCAAGGAACTGCTGACCAAGTATCGCGACCTCGATACCGACCGGCCGGCCGACTCTTTCTATACCAACGAGTTCGTCGAGTAGTCATGGCCGAACTTCGGCTTGCAGCAAGTCGGGACGATGCCGCGCCGGAGGTTTCCGGCGCGGCGTCAGCCGGCCCGGTGTCGATCGCGGTTCGCAACGTCTCGAAGGTCTTTGCCCGCGACGGGCAGGAGACAGTCGCGCTCGACGGGGTGGATCTCGACATTCGCGAGGGCGAGTTCCTGGCCGTCGTCGGCCCGTCGGGATGCGGCAAGAGCACCCTGATGCGCCTGATCGGCGGGCTGGACATGCCAACCCGGGGCGAGGTCACCATCGGCGGGGCGGCGATCACCGCGCCGGTGACCGACCTCGGCATCGTCTTTCAGAAGCCGGTCCTGCTCGAATGGCGGACGGTGCTCGAAAACGTCATGTTCCAGATCGACATGCGGGGCGAGAAGCGGCGCGACCATCTCGATTCCGCCCGGCAACTGCTCGCCGCCGTCGGGCTCGCGGACTTTGAGAACCGCTATCCGCACGAATTGTCCGGCGGCATGCAGCAGCGGGCGTCGATCGCCCGGGCGCTGATCCACGAACCGCCGCTGCTCCTGATGGACGAGCCCTTCGGCGCGCTCGACGCGTTGACCCGGGAACAGATGCGCCTCGATCTCGAGGAACTCTGGCTGTCGACCAGGAAGACGGTGATCTTCATCACCCACAGTATCGACGAAGCCGTGCTGCTCGCCGATCGCGTGGTGGTGATGACGCCGCGCCCCGGCCGGGTCGACCGCATTCTCGACATCCCGCTCGAAAGGCCCCGCGGCCTTGAGGGGCGCAAGACGCCCGAATTCCTCGCCGCGGTCGACGAGATCACCGAGCTTTTCCTTGCCAACGGCACGCTGCACGCCTCGCGTCCGGTCCTCAATCTTCTCAACAAAAAGGAGCCTTGAATGGCTATCAACCCGCTGAGCGGCATCGTCTCCGCACCCATGCTGCCGTTCAATCCGGACTTCACCATCGACTGGGAGTCCTACCGTCCCTACGTCGGCTGGATCGCGGAGCAGAAGCCGACCGCCATCGCCATCAACATGGATGCCAGCGAAGGGCCGTCGCTCAGCCGTGACGAACAGATCGCGGTGCTCAAGGCGACCGTCGAGGTCGTCGCCGGCGCCTGCCCGGTCTTCTCGGGACTGATCGCCGGCTACACGGCCGACGCGGTCGAGTGGGGCAACACGCTGAAGGCCGCCGGCGCCGAAGGCCTGGCGGCGTTCCCGCCGTTCCCGACCTTCCTTGGCAACCCGGTGCCGAGCGAGATGATCTACCAGTATCACAAGGCGCTGGCCGACGGCATCGGCCTGCCGCTGGTCGCCTTCCAGTTCCCCAAGGCCTTTGGCCCCGACTATCCGCCGGAGGTGCTGGAGCGGCTTGCCGGCATCCCCGAGATCATCGGCCTGAAAGAGGCCTCCTTCGACGTCGCCAAGACGATTGAGACGATCGACGCGGTGGCGAAACTGCCGCGCAAGATCGGCATCATGACCGGCAGCGACACCTTCATCTTCGAGGCGATGCTGATGGGTTGCGACGGGGCGCTGATCGGCTTTGCCGGAACCGCGACGGACGAGTTGATCGCCATGCAGCGGGCGGCCGCCACCGGCGACTTCGCCACCGGCAAGGAGATCTGGGACCGCCTCGGCCCGCTGGCGCGCTATTGCTGGCGTCCGCCGATCCGCGACTACCGCCCGCGGATGAAGGAGGTGCTGGTCATGCAGGGCCACTTCAAGAGCGCCGCCGTTCGTCCGCCGCAACTGCCTGTCGACGACGCCGAACGCCGCGAATTGCGCCGCCTGGCCGAGCAGGCCGGCCTGATCGGCGAAGGCGCGCAGCGCACGGCCGCCGAATAGGGCTGCGGCGAGGGCGGCTTCAGGCGCCCGGCCTGAAGCCGGAGGCCCACAGGGCGCGGACTTTTTCGAAAAGGTCGGGGCGGGGTTCGACACCGTCGAGCGCCGCCACCGCTTCCTCGACCTGCGCGACGCTGTTAAGGCCGGTGACCATGCTGGCGACCACGGGCGAGAACAGCGGGAAGCGGAGGGCGAAGCGGGTCATCGATCCGTCGATCTCGTCGGCGAAGGCATCGGCGATCGCCGAGCGCTGGTCGAAGGCGTCCGGATTTTCGGTGCGCAGCCGGTCGAGATAATGGCCCTCCGGCACCTCGTCCCAGCCGCTGCGCCTGTCGGTGAGGACGCCCTGGTAGAGCGGCCGGATGCAGACGAAGCCCTGGCCGTTCCGTTCCAGTTCGGGAAAGAATTCGGCGAGTTCCATCTCGATCGGATTGAGGAAGGAGACGAGCCCGGCGAATCGGCCGGTGTCGAGCGCCGCCCGGGTCGCCGCGGTCGTGTAGGGGAGGGTCATCAGGTAGCCGACCTTGCCCTCGTCGCGCATCGCCTCGAAGGTCGCCCAGACATCGTCCATGATCGACGCGAGCAGGGGCAGCCGGTGGTCATCGTCATTCGGCCGCGTCCGCCACATCCATTGCAGCACCGCGATCCGGTCGGTCGCCAGTTCGCTCAGCGCTTCCTCGACCCGCATGCGGAACTTCGCCGGGTCGAAGGCGCAATCGTCCCAGTCCGGCACCGGCAGCTTGATGCCGTGGTGGATGTCCTTGCGCTTCGGATGGTCGCGCAGCACCTCGGTCATCATCCAGCGGGTCTTGTACTCGTAGCTCGAGTGCAGGAAATTCACCCCGGCGGCGAGCGCCGCCTCAAGGGCGCGGGCGCCGGATTGCGAGACGGCATTGTTGCTGCCGTCCTTTGCGGCCGAGCGCATCGGGCCGAAGCAGAGCACCGAGACGTCGAGGTCCGTTCCGCCAAGTCGCCGATAGTCCATGGGATGCTCTCCGCTTGTCGTTGAACCGGCATTCCGGATGGATCCGGCGATGCCGCAGCCGCTGAAACGACGGCCGCGCGGGTGGGGCGGCGGAGTATCCCGGTCCACGCGCCATGGTGCAACCCGCGCGGCGGACAACCGCAAGCGCGCCGCACGCACCGCACGCCCCGCCGCGATGTCGGCGGCCGGAAATGATCTGATAAGGTCGGATGATTCAGGACCCGGACCGACGCGCATGAGGACGATGTGAGCACGAGCGACCTGCCGCCCCGCGAATCCATGGCGTTCGACGTCGTCATCGTCGGCGCCGGCCCGGCCGGGCTCGCCGCCGCGATCCGGCTCAAGCAGGCAGCGCCGGATCTCTCCGTCGTCGTGCTGGAAAAGGGCTCCGAAGTCGGCGCCCATATTCTTTCCGGCGCGGTCATCGATCCGGTCGGGCTGGACGGCCTGCTGCCGGACTGGCGCGAGGGGGACAGCCCGGTCAAGCAGCCGGTCACCGCCGACCGGTTCCTCTGGCTCGGTCCGGCCGGCACGGTTCGCCTGCCGAACTGGCTGATGCCGCCGCTGATGAGCAACCACGGCAACTTCATCGCCTCGCTCGGCGACCTTTGCCGCTGGCTGGCCGACAAGGCCGAGGCGTTGGGCGTCGAGGTTTTTCCGGGCTTCGCGGCGACCGAGTTGCTGACGGATGACGCGGGCGCCATCGTCGGTGTCGCGACCGGCGACATGGGGATCGGCAAGGACGGCGAGCCAAAGACCGGGTTCCAGCGCGGCATGGAGCTTCGCGCCAGATATACGCTGGTCGCCGAGGGCGCGCGGGGCTCGCTGACCAAGCAGCTGGTCGCCCGCTTCGGGCTCGACGAGGCGCGCGATCCGCAGAAATACGGGCTGGGCATCAAGGAGCTCTGGCGCATCGCCCCGGAGAAGCATCGTCCGGGGCTGGTCCAGCATTCCTTCGGCTGGCCGCTCGACAATCGCACCGGCGGCGGCTCGTTCCTCTATCACTACGGTGACAACCTGGTGGCGGTCGGTTTCGTCGTCCACCTCAACTACGCCAACCCGCACCTGTCGCCGTTTGCCACCTTCCAGCAGTTCAAGACCCACCCGGCGATCGGGTCCGTGCTCGATGGCGGCGAGCGGCTGTCCTACGGGGCGCGGGCGATCACCGAGGGCGGCTGGCAGTCGGTGCCGAGACTGGCCTTCCCGGGCGGGGCGCTGGTCGGCTGCGCCGCCGGCTTTGTCAACGTCCCGCGCATCAAGGGCAGCCACAACGCCATCCTCTCCGGCATGCTCGCCGCCGACCATGTCGCCGCCGCGATCGGCGCGGGCCGGGCGCATGACGAACTGGCCGACTACGAGGCGGCGTGGCGGGACTCGCCGATCGGCCGCGACCTGAGGCCGGTGCGCAACGTCAAGCCGCTGTGGTCGAAGTTCGGCACGATGGCCGGCGTCGCGCTCGGCGGCCTCGACATGTGGCTGAACACGATCGGCCTGTCGCTGTTCGGCACGCTGAAGCACGGCAAGCCCGACCACGCCGCGACGAAGCCGGCGGCGGCGACCCGGGCGATCGAGGCCGCTTCGCCGGACGGCAGGACAACCTTCGACCGGCTGTCGTCGGTCTTCGTTGCCGGGGTCAGCCACGAGGAGGACCAGCCTCCGCATCTGCATGTTCGCGACATGGCATTGCAGAAGGCGTCGGAGCACGACGTCTATGGCGGGCCGTCGGCGCTCTATTGCCCGGCCGGGGTCTATGAATGGGTCGGCGAAGGTGAATCGCTGCGTTACCAGATCAACGCAACCAATTGCGTTCACTGCAAAACGTGCGACATCAAGGATCCCAACCAGAACATCGACTGGGTGCCGCCGGAAGGCGGTGGCGGGCCGAATTACCGGGGGATGTGAACGATGCAGGCGGTCGTCATGGCAGGGGGCTTCGGAACGCGGCTGCGACCCCATACCGATATCCTGCCCAAGCCGCTGACGCCGATTGACGACATGCCGATCGTCGAAGTGCTGCTTCGCAGGATCGCCGCCCAGGGCGTCACGCAGGCGGTGATCTGCACCGGGGCAAAGGCGCAACTGGTTCGTGCCTATCTGGGCGAAGTCCCGGACCTTGGCCTCGACCTGACATACCATCGGGACCCCGAGCCGCGGGGGACGGCAGGGGCGCTCCGCGACATCGTTGATGACCTCGAGGACGACTTCCTCGTGCTCAACGCCGACGTCCTGACCGATGCCGATGTCGCCGGCATCATGGCCCGGCACCGCGACCGGCAGGCGGCGCTGACACTGGCGGTGTCCCGGCGCGACTGGCCGATCCCCTATGGCGTGGTCGAATGCGACGAGGAGGACCTGGTTGTCGGCATCCGGGAAAAACCGGTCGCCACCGTCGACCTGAATCTCGGCATGTACGCGCTCACCCGACGCTTCGTCGAACCGGTGCTGGCAGCGACAGAGGGGCGTCTCGACATGCCGGACCTGATCGCGTCGCTTCTGGCCTCGGACCAGGCCGTCTCGGCGGCCAGGATAGCGTGCCGCTGGTATGATGTCGGTCGGGAGTCCGACCTGCTCAAGGCGCGCGAAGCTTATGCGGCCGACCCCGCTCCGTTCCTCGGCGCGCCGGCCGTCGCCGGGTGAGTGCCGGCGGGCGTTGCCTTGTCGCCCAGCACCGGCTCCAGGTAGGCGTCCGGGAAGAACGCCTGCGCTTCCGTTCGGGTGACCGATGTCCGGGTGAGCGGAAGCAGGAGCCGCCACCTTCGAATTTTCATGAGCAGGTCCAGCCACTCACGGGTGCTCGCGTCATGGCGCAAGAGCCATGTCATCGGGCGACCCTCCAGGCGCTCCGGGACCGCTCCGATCGCCGAGGCAAGTATCGGAAGCCGGTTGGCGAGCGCGTCGCTGACGACGAAGCTGTGGGTCTCCGGCGCTTGAAAGGGGAACCAGACAAGGTGCGGTTTGACCGCCCTGACGACTCTGGCCGTCGTCCTCGCCAACTCGCTTCGACTGGATTGGTGGGCAGTGACGCCGGGCAAAGCCGGGGGGGCGTCGCCGTCATTCAATACATGAAATGCCAGCGGCAGGCCTTCGGTCGCGGCAGCGTCTGCGACCGCTGTCCAGACATCCTTGCCCTTTGACGCGATAGATGAATTGACCAGCAGCACCCGCATCGGCTCGCCTGGCCAGACCGGACGCCAGCGCGCATTCCGATCAAGGTTCCGGGGATCGATAGGCGCCGACGCGATGATCGGCAGGTCCGGCCAGAACTGGCGTATGCCGACCGCCAGATGTCCGCTGCAGGCGACGAGGCGCTCCGCGCCATCGACGAAGGCGGGCCGCGGCCGTTTCATTGCTGCGCGTGCTGCGTCACCGGCGTAGCGCACCTCGTCCCCGAGCAGATGTGGATGGACCGCCGCAAGGTGATAGTCGGTAAGCGTGATGTCGTAGGGAAGGCGCCAGGCCTCCAGCAATTCGGCGAGCCTGGCTTCAAACTTCAGCGCGTGAAAGACGTTGATGCGGGCGACACCAAGCGCATGGATGGCTGCGACCAGATCCTGCGTGTTTTCAGGCACCTTGAACGCGATTCCGGCGTGTCGTCGATCCGGATCCCGACAGAGCAGGAACTCCCGCTCCCTCAGGCCGATTCCATAGAACACGGTCGCCGGGTTGGTCACGAGTTCGGCGACCGTCTTGGCGTAGCGGACGGTCCCACCCCCGTTAAGATGGATGAACAGAAGGGTCGGCCGCGTGAAGTCGCGCTGGCCGACCCAGCGACGGAGGCGGCGGCGCGCGGCGGGGCTTCCCCATGGGGCGGGTGCCTTGGGCGCGTGGTCCTTCGATGACTTGTCTGGGGACGTGGGCACCATCAGGTCGCGTACCCGGTGCCGGGAAACCGATCCTGGTTATCCCGCCACCACGCGATTGTGCCGGCGAGGCCTTCGTCGAGCGGTGTTGCCGGCGTCCATCCGAGGCGTTCGCGCGCCAGTCGATTGTCCGAGCAAAGCCGCGAGACTTCGCTGTTGGCCGGCCGAATGCGCGCTTCGTCGGTCTCGACGGGGATATCCAGGTCCATGGCCTTGAGGATGCGCTCGACCAGTTCGCCGATGCTGACATCCTCGCCGGTGCCGAGGTTGAATTCCATGCCTTCGACCCCTTCGGCGATTGCCGCGCGCTGAAATCCGGCGACGGTATCGGCGACGAAGGTCATGTCCCGGCGCGGGGTCAACGCGCCGAGCCGGATCCGGTCGCCGCGAAGGGCCTGCTGGATGATGGCCGAGATCACCGCGCGGGGTGACTGCCGTGGCCCGAAGGTGTTGAACGGGCGCACGGTGACGGCCGGCACGTCGAACGACCGGTGGTAGCTCTGGACGAGCTTGTCGGCGGCAATCTTGGATCCGGCATAGGGCGACTGCGCGTTGAGCGGATGAGTCTCCGACATCGGGATGATCTGTGCGCTGCCGAAGACCTCGCTGGTCGACGTATGGACGATCCGGCGTACCCGGTTGTTGCGCGCCGCTTCCAGGACGTTCAGCGTGCCGACGGCATTGACCATGAAGTTGTCGCGGGGCGACGCGTAGGAATAGGGGATCGAGATCCGCGCGCCGAGGTGAAAGATGGTGTCGACGCCTTCCGCCGCGGAGTCGACGGCATTCTCGTCGAGAAGGTCGGCACGGCGAATGTCGAGGCTTTCCCTGATGGCCGCGGGGAACG
This sequence comes from Bauldia litoralis, assembly GCF_900104485.1. Lineage (GTDB taxonomy): Bacteria > Pseudomonadota > Alphaproteobacteria > Rhizobiales > Kaistiaceae > Bauldia > Bauldia litoralis. The sequence continues at coordinate 221,806 of NZ_FMXQ01000007.1, forward strand.
TGTCGATGAACCCGAGCGTTCCGGCCGAATCGTAACGGACGAAGCAGCGGACGCTCCAGTTGTCGCGTATCAGGGCCTCGACCAGATGGCTGCCGATGAACCCGGCCGCCCCAGTCACCAATGCTCGCCGTCCGCTTCCGTCCATCGTTTCGTCGCTCCCGCGCCGTTCCGCCGCACGCTCTCGCCCAGGTTTCACCGGCGGGTCGTGGTGTATCCGCCGCTTGCCCCCGACCACGTGGTCTGTGGTAGGAGAAGGGCCTCACCCGACGCAAGGCTCCTTATCATTCCATGACCGAAATACCGACCGACATCGATGCCACGCTCGCCATGTTGCGCGACGGCGGCTATGTGCCTGACCGCGCGCTGGCGACCGTGCTGTTCCTGTCGCTCAAGATGGGACGGCCGCTGTTTCTCGAAGGCGAGGCCGGCGTCGGCAAGACCGAGATCGCCAAGGTGCTGGCCGACCGGCTGGGGCGGCGGCTGATCCGGCTCCAGTGCTACGAGGGGCTCGACATCGCTGGCGCCGTCTACGAATGGAACTACGCTGCGCAGATGATCGAGATCCGCGCCGCCGAGGCGACCGGCGACATCGATCGCGAGCATCTGGTCGACGACGTCTTCTCGGAGCGCTTCCTCATCCGCCGGCCGTTGCTGCAGGCGCTCGATCCCGATCCGGCCGGGCCGCCGATCCTGCTGATCGACGAACTGGACCGCGCCGACGAGGCATTCGAGGCCTTCCTCCTCGAGATTCTTGCCGACAACCAGGTGACCATTCCCGAGCTCGGCACCATCCGCGCCGACCATCCGCCGATCGTCATCGTCACCACCAACCGCACCCGCGAGATCCATGACGCGCTGAAGCGGCGCTGCCTCTATCACTGGATCGACTATCCGAACTACGCCCGCGAGCTGGAGATCGTCACCACCCGGGTTCCCGCGGCCGGCGAGCGGCTGTCGAAGGAGATCGTCGCCTTCGTCCAGCGGCTGCGCAAGGAGGACCTGTTCAAGAATCCGGGCGTCGCCGAAACCCTCGACTGGGCGACCGCGCTGACCGACCTCGACCGCAAGAGCCTCGACCCGCAGACCGTCGCCGAGACCCTCGGCGTGCTGCTCAAGTACCAGGATGACATCGGCCGGATCGACGCCGAGCGCGCCGGTGTGCTTCTGACGGAGATCGCGGCGGACGCCGCCGAATGACCACCGGGCAGCTGGCCGGCAACATCGTCCATTTCGCCCGCGCGCTCCGTCGCGCCGGCCTGCCGGTCGGGCCGGCCGCGGTCGTCGATGCGATCAGGGCGGTCGAGATTGCCGGCCTCAAGGCCAGGGTCGACTTTTACTGGACCCTGCATTCGGTCTTCGTCACCCGCCACGATCATCACCCGATCTTCGACCAGGCGTTCCGCCTGTTCTGGCGGACCCGCGCGCCTTTCCAGTCGGAAACGTCGCCGGAGGACGAGGATGGCGAAGACGAGCGCGAGGAGGGGATGCCGCCGGCCGCCCGCCGCGTCGCCGAAGCGATGCTGGGCGCCACCGAGGGCGCCGCGGCCAGGCGCAAGTCCGAGATCGAGATCGATGCCCGGCTGACCGTATCGGAGGCCGAGGCGCTGCGCCGCCGCGACTTCGCCCAGATGGACGCCGCCGAGATCGCCCGGGCCGAGCGCGAGATCGACAGTCTGCGCCTGCCCGACGACCGGATCCCGTCGCGACGGGCGATGGCCGCGACGAGCGGCACGATCGACCCGCGCCGCACGCTGCGCTCCAGCCTCCGGTCCGGCGGCGACATGATCATGCTTCGCTACCGCCAGCCGCGATTGGTTCAGCCGCCGATCGTCATGCTTTGCGACATCTCGGGCTCGATGAGCCCCTATACGCGCATCCTCCTGCATTTCTTCCACGCGCTCGGACGCCAGCGCCGGGTCTCGACCTTCCTGTTCGGCACCCGCCTGACCAACGTCACGCGGCAACTGCGCCATCGCGACGTCGACGAGGCGCTGGCCGCCTGTTCGGGCACCGTTGCCGACTGGTCGGGCGGCACGCGGATCGCCTCGGCGCTGGAGGACTTCAACCGCCACTGGTCGCGCCGGGTACTGGGGCAGGGAGCGATCGTCCTGCTGGTCACCGACGGGCTGGAGCGCGACGGCATCGACGACCTTGCCCGCGAGATGGACAGGCTTCACCGCTCCTGCCGGCGGCTGATCTGGCTCAATCCGCTGCTCGGTTTCGAGGGCTTCGAGGCCAAAGCCCGCGGTATCCGGGCGATGCTGCCGCATGTCGACGAGTTGCGGTCGGTCCACTCGCTCGAGGCAGTGACCGATATCTGCCGCGCCCTGTCCGGCGACGCATCGGCAGTGATCGATCCGCGCACCTGGCTGCGGGCTGCCTGATCGGCCTTGGCGTTTTACCAAGGGTCGTTATATTCAGATGGAAATATCGCTATCGATGGAGGCTGGATTGGAAGCCGAGACAGGGTCTGAGACGTATCTTGACGTCCTCGCGACCGCCGAAGCCTGGCGCACGGGCGGCAGGGACGTGGCGATCGCGACGGTGATGGAAACCTGGGGCTCGGCGCCGCGCCCGGTCGGCAGCCACCTTGTCGTCGATGCCGACGGCAACTTCGAAGGCTCGGTCTCCGGCGGCTGCGTCGAGGGCGCGGTTGTCGCCGAGGCGGTCGACGTCATCGGCGACGGCAAGGCGCGGATGCTCGAATTCGGCGTCGCCGACGAGACCGCGTGGCGCGTCGGCCTGTCCTGCGGCGGGCGCATCCGGGTCTATGTCGAGAAGCTGGACTAGCGAAGAAACCATGGACCTCGACACGCTGAAACGACTGAACGCCGCCCGGCAGGCGCGTGAAGCCGCGATCCTGATCACCAACACGGCGACCGGCGACGAACGACTGGTGCTTGAAAAGGACGGCTACGACGGCGACCTGCAACAGGACGAGATCGCCGCGCGGTTCCGCTCCGGCAAGTCGGGGATGGTCAAGGTCGAGGAGGGCGGCGACCTCTTCTTCACCGTCAGCGTGCCGCCGCCGCGCCTCGTCGTCATCGGCGCGGTCCATATCAGCCAGGCGCTGGCGCCGATGGCGCGGATCGCCGGTTTCCACGTGACAATCATCGACCCGCGTACCGCCTTCGCCTCCGAGGATCGCTTTCCCGACGTGCCGCTCTTCGCCGAATGGCCGGACGAGGTGCTCCCCCGGATCGGGCTCGACCGCTTCACGGCGCTGGCCGCGCTGACCCACGATCCGAAGATCGACGACGGTGCCATCGCCGCAGCACTGGACGCCGGTTGCTTCTATGTCGGCGCGCTGGGCAGCCGGAAGACCCACGCCAAGCGTGTCGAGCGGCTGGCTGCCGCCGGTGTCGGCGGCGCCGCGCTGGGGGCCATTCACGCTCCGATCGGTGTCGACATAGCCGCCCAGTCGCCGGCGGAGATCGCGGTCGCGGTCCTGGCCCAGGTCATCGCGGCGCTGCGGCGCCGGGGCATGAGCGACGAGGCGGCGGCGTGAAGTTCGGGCCCGTACCGGTCTCCGGGGCGGTCGGGGCGATCCTCGCCCATTCGGTCCGGCACGACGATGGCGTGCTGCGCAAGGGAACCGTCCTGACGGAGGAGGCGATACGGGCACTCGTCGAGTCCGGCATTGCTGATGTCGTCGTTGCGACGTTGGAAGCGACCGATGTTCATGAGAACCCGGCGGCGGAAGCCCTGGCGAAAGCGATTGCCGGCGACGGGCTGCGGGTCGAGCCGCCGTTTACCGGGCGCTCCAACCTCTATGCGGAGACCGCCGGCGTGCTGGTGGTCGATCGCGCGGCAATCGACCGGTTGAACCGCGTCGATCCGGCGATCACCGTCGCGACCCGGGACGCCTACGGCGTCGTCGAACCCGGCCGCATGGTAGCGACTGTCAAGATCATCCCCTTCGCCGTGCCGAAGGCGCGGCTGGACGAGGCCTTGCGCATTGCCTCCGGCGCCGTGCGCGTCGCGCCGTTCCGCCCGTTGAAGGTCGGGCTGGTGGCGACGATGTTGCCGTCGCTCAAGCCGACGGTGATGGACAAGACCCGCCGCCTTCTCGAAGAGCGCCTGACAACGGCCGGCGCAACGCTGATGGACGAGAAGCGTGTCGACCACGAATCCGGCGCGGTCGCGGCGGCGCTCGATGCGCTGGCCGGGGAGGGCGCCGAGCTGATGGTGGTCTTCGGCGCATCGGCGACGGTCGACGAACTCGACGAGGTGCCGGCGGGGATCGTTGCCGCCGGTGGGCGGGTGCTGCATTTCGGGATGCCCGTCGATCCCGGCAACCTGCTGGTGCTTGGCGAGATTGGCGAGCGGCCGGTGATCGGCGCGCCGGGCTGTGCGCGCAGCCCCAAGGAAAACGGTTTCGACTGGATTCTCAATCGCTTGCTGGCCGGGCTGAAGGTGACGCCCGACGACATTACCGGCCTTGGCGTCGGCGGCCTGCTGATGGAGATCGTCTCCCGTCCGCAGCCCCGCGAGGGCGGCGAGGCCCGGCCGGAAACCGAAGGCGCGCCTAGGGTTGCGGCGGTTATTCTTGCTGCGGGGCGGTCGCGGCGGATGGGGGGGCCGAACAAGCTGGTTGCGACAGTCGGCGGACGGCCGCTGGTCCGGATCGCGGCTGAGGCGGCGCTGGCGAGCCGGGCGGAATCGGTGGTGGTCGTGACGGGACACCGGCCGGGCGAGGTCGAGACGGCGCTGGGTGGTCTCGAAACGCGACTGGTCCACAATCCGGACTATGCCGAGGGTCTTTCGACCTCTCTCAAGGCCGGGATCGCAGCACTTCCCGAGGACGTCGACGGGGCGGTGGTGATGCTTGCCGACATGCCCGGCGTCGATGCGCAAACCATTGACCAGCTTATCGAATCCTTCGATCCCGACAGCGGCGCGCTGGTCGTGTTGCCGACCTTCCAGGGCAAGCGCGGCAACCCGGTCCTGTGGTCGAAACGACTGTTCCCGGACCTCCTGACAGTCGAAGGCGACACCGGCGGGAGACACCTGTTGGGCACCCACCGGGACGCCGTGGTCGAGGTCGAGACGGGGCGGGCGGTTGCGGTTGACGTTGATACGCCCGAGGCGCTGGCGGCGGTCGGCGGCAAGCCGGCATAGCTGTCAGCACTCGCTCGGACTGGCTGCTAATCGTCTGATTCGATAAAGCTTTTTCCGGTACGACAATTGCATTTTCCAAAACTGCGGGGGAACCTGTTGGCTGGCGAGACAGTTTGAATCGCCGCCAGGACACCATGGAAGGAGCAATGCGATGGCCGGGGAAGTGCTGAGTCACAGGTGGGACGAGTACGGGATGATCACCGCCCAGATTCTGTATCACATGCCGGACCACCCCTCGGTCCTCCAGACCTTCATCTGGCAGACCTTCGATCTGGCGCCGGAGTTTCCCGAACTGCATCGCTTCCTCGATTTCTGGCAGCGGGAACTCGACGGCCCGCTGCATTCGGTGACGGTGGCGCACAAGAAGCTGGTCCGCGCCGGGCAGTTCGAGCCGGTGACGACGCAGATCACCCTGCATTGATTGAACCCGTCGCAGTTTGCCCCTAAACCGGGAGCGGGGTTTCCGGCTGCCGGGGAGGGGCGACATGCGACGGATGACACTGGATTTCGACGGTCTGCGGATCACGCTCGACCTTCGCGACACGCCGACGGCGGACGCGATCTGGGCGGCGCTGCCGTTCAGCGGTTCAGCGCTGACCTGGGGCGAGGAGGTTTATTTCGGCACCGACGTGTCGGTGCCGCGCGAAGCGGATGCGCGGGCGGTGGTCGAAGCCGGCGAGATCGCCTTCTGGACCGACGGCGACGCCATCGCGATCGGCTACGGGCCGACGCCGGCCAGTCGCGGCGACGAGATCCGGCTGGCCAGTCCCGCAAACATCTTCGCGACCACCGAAGACGACGTCCGGACGCTGGCGCGGGTCAAGGCCGGGACGAGGGTCGAGGCAACGCGGGCCTGAGCAGCGTCAGTCGGACGCGTCGGTTTCCCGCGGGTAGGGCGGTGTCGGCAGCGACAGGTGCGCTTCGCGCAGCGCGGCCGACCAGTGTTCGCGCAAATCGTGGAAATAGGGCTCGGCCTCGTCGATGCGGTAGGTGAGCTCCGGCCTGATCGCGTCGCGCCTGAGGACCAGCAGGTCGATCGGCAGGCCGACCGAAAGGTTGGAGCGGATGGTCGAATCCATCGAGATCAGGCCGATCTTCAGCGCGTCGTAGAGTTCGGTTTCCTCGGTGACCGCGCGATCGAGGATCGGCTTGCCGTATTTGTGCTCGCCGATCTGGAGATAGGGGGTGTCCGCGGTCGCCTCGATGAAGTTGCCGGCCGAATAGACCATGAACAGCCGCAGCCGGCCGCCGCGAACCTGGCCGCCGAGCAGGACGGTGACGTCGAAGGTCCCGGACTGGGCCATTTCCTGGGAAATGCCGTCGACCCGGTGAACCTCGCGGATCGCCCGACCGACCATCTGCGCGGCCTTGAACATGCTCTGCGCCTCGACCAGGGTCTCGGACTCGCCGGTATCGGGGTTGTGGAACCCCTCCGAGAGCAGGGTCAGCACCGACTGGCTGACGGCGAGGTTGCCGGCGGTGGCCAGCGCGAAGACATACTCCTCCGGCTTCTGGAACAGGTGGAGCTTGCGGAAGACCGAGATGTTGTCGACCCCGGCATTGGTGCGCGTGTCGGCGATCATCACCAACCCGTCATGCACCATGATCCCAACGCAATATGTCATCGGCGGTTCAACGCGATTCCCATTCCGGCCGGGAGTCTCATCGGAAGCCGCGCCGCTGGCAACAGGAATCCTTCATCAGGCGTCGGCACAGGCAGATTTGCCGCAAGGGTGGTACCGTCGGGCGGCCTGCGACAAGGGGCGGTGGCAGGCGCGCGGCGGCGTTTCACGCGGCGACCGGGAGTGCTCGAATGACGGAGATGGCCCGCTATCGCTTCAGGGCTGCGACGATGGCCGACCTCGGCCTCCTTGCCGGTTGGCTGAAGGCGCCGCATGTCAGCCGCTGGTGGAACAGCGACGCGCCCTTTGACGAAGAGAAACTGGCCGATTCCCGGGTGTCGCGCTGGATCGTCCTGCTTGGCGAAAGACCCTTTGCCTATATGCAGGATTATGCCGTGCACGGATGGCCACAGCATCATTTCGACTATCTCCCCGCCGGATCCCGGGGGATCGACCAGTATATCGGCGAAGCCGACATGATCGGAAAAGGCCACGGTACGGGGTTTATCGGCCAGCGGATGCGGGACCTGTTCGGACAGGGGATTCCGGCCCTGGCAACCGACCCGCACCCGGAAAACAAGAGGGCGATCGCGGTCTACGAGAGGCTGGGATTCCGGATCGTTGGGCAAGCACAGGAAACGCAATGGGGCACCATCCTGCCGATGGAGATATGGGCGGCGTCCCGGGCGCGTGACTGAGTCCGGGCCCTAGCGAGCTTTCGAGCGTTGACGATCGAACGCCGCCGATCCGCTTTCCCACAGGTCGTCGTCCCGGGGCGACCGCAGCACGAGCTCGGTCGGCGCATCGGCGCCGTCCGAGCCCGAGATCATTAGCAAGCCGGCCCGCTTCGCGCGGGCTGGCGGCGGCGGCGCCAACGTGCGCCGCCACTTCGAGTGGCCAGGTATCACTTCGCCACAACGACTCCCGGCGGCTTCCAGGTGCCCTTGCCGATCGGCAGGATCGACGGCGCTTCGGTCTTCGGCCAGTAGAGGCGCATGACCATGTAGATCGGACCATCGGGCGCCGGCAGCCAGTTGGTTTCCTTGTCCTTGCCGGGCGATTTGCTCTGGACGTAGATCGTCAGGGAACCGTCGGCATTCTTCTTCAATTCGGGCAGCATCGGCGAGTTGATCAGGTAGCGGTTGATCGGATTCTCGATCAGGAGCTGGGTCTTGCCGTCATACATGGTCACCGACCAGAAGGCGTTGACCGGCGGATAGTCGCCCTTGGCGAAGGTCAGCGTGTAGTCGTGCTTGCTGCCATCGAGCAGATTGCCCTCCAAGTCATGCCGACCGAAGGGATAGGCGGCCTCGATCGAGTCGTTGCCGTAGATGCCGGCCACTGCGCCGGCGGCCCGCTTGGTCCAGTCGCCATCGAAGAACCCGCTGTCGCCGAAGAGGCTGCTGATCAGCCAGCCGTTGACCGGCGTCTGTTGAGTGGCAAGGTACTTCTTGATCGCGGCATCGCCATCCTTCATCCCGAGGCCGACCTCGATCCGATGGGCGAGCGGAAGCTCATGGAAATCGAACGGCGCGCCGGGGCCGACGCCGATCTTGGCAAGCTTGGAACGGATGTCCGCCTCATTCGGCTCGGCCGGCGCGAATTGCAGGGCGAAATCGAGGTATTCGAAGAAATTCGCCTTGATCAACTCGCTGTCGGCTTTGGGGAAATCAATCTCGGGCGCAGCCGGAGGCGTCGCGGTGCCGAGATAGGCCGAAAGCGGCTGGACCTTGTAGCCGGCCTGGATCTTTTCGACATTGGGCATGTCGTCGGGGCCGAGCAATTGGGTGCGGTAGCCGGCCAGCGCGAATTGCGTCGAAGAGCGGAACATCTTCTTGATGCCCTTCGGCGCCTCGCCCTGCCAGTCGGGTCCGACCACCATGAAATCGCCGCCGTCATTGCCGGTCGCGCGGGAACCGATGTAGCCGAAATTGTAGGTGTTGCCGTCCTCGATCTGGACCGCGAAGTAGCGGCCCTTCTCAACCGCCGGCACGGAAAGGACGATCGGCTCTGCCCGCAGGTCGAGCCAGGCGAAAGAGTATGGCGTGTCGCTGTTCGGGGTGACGATCGCCGTGTCCTTGTAGGTGAAGACACGGGATTCGTTCTTGATCTCGTTGAACGGCGCCTTGAACTGGCCAGAATCCTTGTCGACCGCGTAGGCGTACATCACCGCGTAGTTCATCACGATCGGCAGGCCGTAGACGAAGCCTTCCTGCGCGATCTGCTTGGCCTCGCGGATATCCGGCCAGTCCTCGGCTTGGGCTGACGGACCAGAGGTCGCGAGAAATAGGAACGACAGGCCAATGAAAAGGGGCCTGGAAAGGTAATCCCTAAACGTAAGCAATGAAAAACTCCGATTCTTAAAATGAGGACAAATTCTGCGAACCGCAAATACTACGACACAACGCAGTCATCAATGAGGCGGTTTTTGGGGGCGGAAGGATTTCGCGCGCCAGGCAATATGTAATGGGAGCACCGGCAACATTAAGGGGCACCTGCAATGGCCGCTTCGGGTGAAGAGCCGTCGTTCCCATCCTGCCGACGCCGCCGTGCGGATGTTCTCCCGCTACGGTGTCCAGCGGACGAGCATGGGGGACCTGGCGAAAGAAGCCGGCGTCGGCCGTCAAACGCTCTACAACGTTTTCAGGAACAAGGATGACGTGCTGGGGGCGCTGATCCGCGCCTACACCGAAGGGCACCATCCTGCCGATGGAGGCATGGGCGGCGTCCCAGGCGCATAACTGAGACCGGGCCCTAGGGAGTCCAGCTCAGCGACGTCTTCTGCTCGGAGACCGTCCAGAGCCTGGCTGCCATGTCCCGGTCGAGGGCGCAGGCATCCAGCGGGCATGCGTCGACGGGGCCGACCGTGTCCGCTCGCCGGGTCGGGCCATAGAGCGTTCCGGACTCGACCTCCTTCTCCGTCGCGCACAGGACCTCGGGCCAGGACCCTTTCTCGGCGGACTGTGCGATGATTGGCGAGATCAGGGACCAGACGATCTTGTTGAAGGTGTTGGCCGTGTCGTTCAGCAGATTGGTGCGCGACGCGCCCGGATGACAGACCTGGACGGTGACGGTCCTGCCCGCCGCTTCGACACGGCGCTGGAGTTCGTAGGCGAACATCATCTGCGCGAGCTTGCTCTGGGCGTAGGAATTCCAGGCTGTGTAGTTCGTGTCGAAGTTGAGGTCGTCGAACTGGATTGTCTTCAGGCCCATCTTGTAGGCGTTGCTGCCGACGACCACGATGCGCCCCTGCGACGCCTCGATCCGGTCGAAGAGCAATCCGGCCAGCAGGAAATGCCCGAGGTGGTTCACGCCGAGCTGGCTTTCGAAGCCATCCACGGTGATCACCTGCCGCGCGACCTGTGCGATGGCGGCGTTGCAGACCAGCGCGTCGATCCGGGGGGCCTTGTCGAGGAGCTCCGCCGCGGCGTCTTGCACCGACGCCAGCACCGCCAGGTCCATGCGCACGAAGGTGACGTCGGCGTCAGCGCCGAACTCTTGCTTCAGGGTGGCGATGGCGGCGTTCGACTTCTCGGCGCTGCGGTTCATCATCACCACGCCTGCGCCCTTGGACAGGAGCACGCGCGTCGCCTCGAACCCCGCGCCACCGTTGGCCCCGGTGATGACATAGGTTCTGCCGGCGAGGGAGCCGAGTCGTTCCGGCGTCCAGCCCTTCGGTCCGAATTTCCTGTTCATTTCATGCTCCTGTCATTGGACATTTCTCGTTCGTTTGTCTAATTGACAATTTCGATCCAAATGTCAATATGTCGAACATGACCAAGACCGAAAAAAACATCCTCGACGCCGCCGTGCGGCTTTTTTCCCGCTACGGCGTCAAGCGGACGAGCATGGGAGACCTGGCGCAGGAGGCCGGCGTCAGCCGTCAAACCCTCTACAACGCCTTCAAGAACAAGGATGACGTGCTGCGCGCACTGATCCGCGCCTACACCGAAGAGGCGTTGGCCGAGATCGAGGCCGGATTCGACGGGGTCCAGGCCCTCGGCGATCAGCTCGACATCGTCTTCGACAAGATGGTTGTCGCCGGATTCGACCTCGTCGCGACGATGCCGAACGCGCAGGATCTCATCGACGGCTTCAACTCGGCTGGCAAGGAGGAGATGGGCGCCTCGGCGGAGAAATTCCGCGTTGTGATCGAGCGCGTGCTGTCACCCCATCAGGCGGCCCTGGCGAAGGCCGGTCTCACGCCTGCGGACCTGTCGGACTTCGTCCAGCGAAGCGCCAAGGCGGCCGGCGGCGCCGCTCGCGACAAGGATCAACTCGTCGCGCATCTGCGGACCCTCAAGCACCTCTGCCTGGCGGCATCCGGCCAATAGGGAGGTGTGGGGAAAAGGTCAGTACAGCTCCTGCCGGGGGCAGGGTCCACCATCGACCGGGCAATGACGGCCGCAACACAAGCCCGGTCGGCGCATGGCGTGATCCCCATAGCGACTCAAAGACACTGGCCTGGGGATCGATATGACAGTAGTAACGGTAACGGGATGCCATCGCGAAGCGATCTGACGGGGCGGCACGCGTGACGACTCGCTTGGCCAGTACCTCAGATCATCGAAGTGGACGAGATCAGAATCAGAAATCCATGCGTGGCAGCCTTCGGGACGCTGGCGATCCTTGAAACTCAGGGCCTGGCGCAGGCCGAACCAGAATTCTCGGCGGATGTTTCGGCCAGGATCACAACGCCTGACAGCACCGACACTCGCATCGGCACACTGAATTTCGAACGCCAGACGTAACTGGCGGTGATCGTCGTCACAAAGAAACCGAGATGTCGTCGGCCTCACAGGCGCGATCATTCCAAAAAAACCGAACAGGACATCTTCAATGACATTGTCAAAACTCAAGCTCGCCGCCGTCGCGATGGCTGCGGTCCTCCTTGCGCCTGCGGCTAACGGCGCAGACGTCACGCCGGAGGAAGCACGGGCGATCGCCAAGGAGGCCTACATCTACGGCTTCCCGATCGTCGACAATTACCGCGTTTCGTACGCCTATTTCGTCGACAAGGCCGATCCAGGCTTCAAGGCGCCCTGGAACCAGATCGCCAACATCGCGCGGGTCTTCACGCCGGCCGATACGGCCGTGCAGACGGCCAACTCGGATACGCCCTATTCGTGGCTGGGCATGGACCTGCGTGCCGAACCGATCGTGCTGACATTGCCGGCGATCGAGAAGGATCGGTACTTCAGCGTTCAATTGATCGACGCCTATACGCAGAACTTCGACTACATGGGCAGCCGGACCACCGGCAACGATGGCGGCGTGTTCGTCGTCGCCGGACCGAACTGGAAGGGCGAGACCCCTGAAGGGGTGACGAAGGTCTTCCACTCCGAAACAGACCTGGGGATCGCGGTCTACCGGACGCAGCTCTTCAACCCGGGCGACATCGACAACGTCAAGAAGATCCAGGCGGGCTACAAGGTCGAGACGCTTTCGTCGTTTCTCGGGCAGCCGGCGCCCGCCGCGCTGCCGGCCATCGATTTCCTCAAGCCGCTGACGCCGGAGGAAGAGAAGAACTCGCCGGCATTCTTCGACATCCTGAATTTCGCCCTGGGCTATGCACCGACCGTCCCGTCCGAAGTCGAACTGATGGAGCGGTTTGCCAAGATCGGCGTAGGCCCCGGCAAGACATTCGATCGGGCGTCGCTGTCGCCCGATATGAAGTCCGCGATCGAGGGGGGCATGGCCGACGCCTGGGCTGAATTCGACACGTTCCAAAAGGACAAGATCGACACAGGCAAAGTGACCTCCGGCGATCTTTTCGGAACCCGCGCCTTCCTCAAGAACAACTATCTGTATCGCATGGCCGGCGCCGTTCTCGGCATCTACGGCAACTCGAAGCTGGAAGCGATCTATCCGGTCCTCGCGTTGGATTCCAAGGGCCAGAAACTTGATGGCGCGAACCGCTATGTGGTGCATTTCCCGGCGGGCCAGCTTCCGCCGGTGAACGCGTTCTGGTCGCTGACGATGTACGAACTCCCGGCCAGTCTGCTGGTCGCCAATCCGATCGATCGGTACCTGCTGAATTCGACGATGCTGTCGCAATTCGTCAAGGATGCCGATGGCGGCGTGACGTTCTACTTCCAGAACGAGTCGCCCGGGAAAGACAAGGAAGCCAACTGGTTGCCAGCGCCCAAGGGTCCCTTCTGGATCATCAACCGGCTTTACTGGCCGAAGGAAGCCGCGCTGGATGGCAAGTGGAAGGCACCGACTGCCGAGCGCGTGACCGACTAACTGAACCGTCCGGCGGCATGGCTCGGAGACCCGAGCCTAATGCCGGGCGGTCGGCCCCCAAAGCGGCCCTTGGCAGACCGGATGCCAACCCCCGCAATCAGCCCGCGCGGGCGGTCTCGTTGACCATTATCTTGACTTCCATGGTCTCGTCGGCGCCGCCGTAGCGGGTGCCGCGGATCGGGGCGGCGCCGAGATAGTCGAGACCGACGGCGACCCGGACATAGGAGTCGGTCGCCGCGATGCCGTTGGCCGGGTCGAAGGCGACCCAGCCGAGGTCGTCGACAAGCACCTCGGCCCAGGCGTGGCCGGCGGCCTGGCCGTCGAGCATCTCGGTGTGGAAGAGGTAGCCGCTGACATAGCGGGCCGGCAGGCCGATGTGTCGGGCGGCGGCGATGAAGATGTGCGAGAAATCCTGGCAGACACCGTGGCCATGCGAGAAGGCGTCGATCGCGGTGGTGCCGGAATCGGTGACATTGACGATGAAGTCGAGGCGGTCGCGGATGCCGTTCATGATCGCATAGAGGATCGGCAGCGTGTCGGGCCCGGCCGCCGCCGAGGCCTGTTCGGCCAGCGCCCGGATGCCGGGGCTGGCGCGGGTCAGCGGCGTGTCGCGGAGATAGACCGGAAGCGGCAGGCGCTCGGCCTGGCCGTGGACGATACCGCTGTTGTCCTGGGTCTCGACGACGCCCTCGGCGACGATGGTCAGGCCGTCGAGCGGGCCTTCGACGGTGAAGGACTGGACGGCATTGCCGAACGGATCGCGCGACGCGTCGAGACGGCAGTCCTGGTCGACGTCGATCCGCCAGTTGACGACGAACTGGCTGTCATGGCCACGCGGCGTCAGCCGTAGAATCTGGATCGCCCGGGTCGCGGGCGTCCCGTAGACATAGGATGTTTCGTGGCGGATCTTGAGACGCATTCGGGACAGACTCAGGTCAGGTATTGCTTGGAGATGGTCTCACCGAGACGGGCATTCTCGTCGATGAACTCGGTCAGGAATTCGTGCAATCCCTTGTTCTGGAAGATCTCGGAAATCTGGGCATTCTGCAGCCGGGTCATCGTCGACCGGGCCTGGCGCTGGGCCGGCCCCTGGCGGCCATAGGCCAGCGACAGGTGATCGAGGAAGGTCGCGAGATTCTCGTAACAGGAGGCGAGCGAGCGCGGCATCTTGGCGTTGAGGACGAGGAGATCGGCGATCAGCCACGGCTTCAGGCTCTCGTGATAGACCCAGCGATAGGCGGTCAGCGCCGAGACCGAACGCAGGATCGACGTCCACTGGAAATAGTCGAGGCCGCCACCGACCTGGGCGTCCTCGGGCAGGAGGACGTGATACTTGACGTCGAGGATGCGGGCGGTGGAATCGGCGCGCTCGAGATAGAAGCCGAGGCGGAGGAACCAGTAGGCGTCGTGGCGCAGCATCGTCCGGTAGGCCGAGCCGTCGAAGCGCAGGCAGGCTTCCTTGACCCGGCTGAGGAAGGTGTTGAGCGTCTGGCGGTCCATCCTGGCGCCGTCGTAGCGCTTGAGTTCCTGCCACGCCTCGTTGATCGCCTCCCACATTTCCGCGGTCAGCGCGGTGCGCACGGCGCGGGCATTGTTGCGGGCGGTGCCGAGGCAGTTCTTGATGCTCGAAAAGTTGTCCGGCGAGAAGGCGAGGTAGTCGATGGCCGGGTCGCGATCGACTTCGTCGTGGTGCTCGGTGTAGCCCGAGAGCACGCCGGCGGCGGCCAGCGCCGGCTCCCATTCGCTGGTTTCGCCGGCGAGCGAGTCGGGCACCGTCGCCAGCCGGTTGGCGGCGTCGATGATCCGCGCCGTGTTGTCGGCGCGCTCGACATAACGGCCGAGCCAGAAGAGCGTGTCGGCGGTGCGGCTCAGCATGAGGGAATGGTCCGTGAGATCATGCGTCGAGCACCCAGGTGTCCTTGGTGCCGCCGCCCTGGCTGGAATTGACCACCAGCGACCCCTCCTTGAGGGCGACGCGGGTGAGGCCGCCCGGGACGATGCGGACCTTGTCGGCGCCGTAGAGGACGAAGGGGCGGAGGTCGACATGGCGCGGGGCGATGCCGGCATCGACCACCGTCGGGCAGGTGGACAGCGCCAGGGTCGGCTGGGCGATGAAGTTGTCGGGATCCGCCTTGATCTTCTCGGCGAAGATGTCCCGGGTCGCCTTGTCGGCGGCCGGGCCGATCAGCATCCCGTAGCCGCCGGAGCCCGCGACCTCCTTGACGACGAGGTCGTGGAGATTGTCGAGGACATGGGCGCAGGCGTCCTTCTCGCGGCAGCGCCAGGTCGGGACATTCTTGAGGATCGGCTCCGCCCCGAGATAGAAGCGGACGATCTCCGGCATGTAGGAATAGACCGCCTTGTCGTCGGCAACGCCGGTGCCGACGGCGTTGGCCAGCGTGATGTTGCCGGCCCGGTAGGCATTCATCAGGCCGGGAACGCCGAGCACCGAGGTCGGCAGGAAGGTGAGGGGATCGAGGAAATCGTCGTCGAGCCGGCGGTAGAGGACGTCGACGCGCTTGAGGCCCTCGGTGGTGCGCATGAAGACGACGTTGTCGCGGACCAGCAGGTCGCTGCCCTCGACAAGGTCGATGCCGAGCTTGTCGGCAAGGAAGGAGTGCTCGTAATAGGCGCTGTTGAGCGGCCCCGGCGTCAACAGGGCGACGGCCGGTTCGCCGGGCGCCGAGTTCGGCGCGACGGAGGTCAGCGTTGCCAGCAATTCCTCGGGATAGGTCTCGACCGGATCGATCCGGTATTCGGCGAAGAGGTCGGGGAAGACCCGCATCATCACTTCGCGATTCTCCAGCATGTAGGAGACGCCGGAGGGCGTGCGGGCGTTGTCCTCGAGGACGTAGAAGTCCTCGGCGTCGGTGCGCACCAGGTCGATGCCGGCGATCTGGACATAGATATCATGGGGCAGCTTGAGCCCCATCATCTCCGGCCGGAAATAGGGATTGCGATAGACCAGGTCCGACGGAATGATCCCCGCCTTGAGGATTTCGCCGGTGCCGTAGATATCGGCGAGGAACATGTTGAGCGCGGTGACGCGTTGTTCGAGGCCGGTGGCGAGCTTGCGCCATTCGGTCTTGGTCAGGACGCGCGGGACGATGTCGAAGGGGATGATCCGCTCTTCGGCCTCCTCGTCGCCATAAACGGCGAAGGTGATGCCGATGCGGCGAAAGAGAAGTTCGGCCTCAAGCCTGCGATGCCCAAGCGACTCCGGCGTTTCGGAGTCGAGCCAGCGTTTGATCAGTTCATAGCCGGGCCGGCTGTTGCCGTCGGCACTGCTCATTTCGTCAAAAGGCGCTGGCATGATCCCTTTACTGTTCATTCGCGGCGCGACCGCCGCTGGCCATGGGGGCATCCTAACCCGAATTGCCGTGCCCCATGCAAGCTGATGCAAAAACAACGCCAGCGCGGCGGCTGTGCGGACAGGCCCGAGGCTGTGAGGGAAGGCGTCCCGCGGACTAGGCTGTATGCGCCAAAGAGTCGGCCAACCATGCCCGAAAATCCGGCACGTCCTGCCAGCGAGAGCCTTAACGCACGGACGTCGGCTCGGGTTCCCGCGACGAAGTGCCGGTCCGGCGATGCTGCCGGCGCCGGGTCACTTGTCGTGGTCGGGAACCTCCTCCTGGCCGGCGCGCTGGGCCGCCGGGTGGCGCGGACTGGCCAGGTTATGGGCGGTATTGATCAGGCCGAGATGGGAGAGCGCCTGCGGGAAATTGCCGACCAGCCGCTTGCGGATCGGATCGTATTCCTCGGCGAGCAGGCCGAGGTGGTTGCGCAGCGACAGGAGCCGCTCGAACAGGTCGACGGCGTCGTCGTGGCGCCCCGTCAGCACATAGGCGTCGGCCAGCCAGAAGCTGCAGGCGAGGAAGGCGCCTTCCTCGCCGCCGACCCCGTCATCGACGTGATCGGTGGCGTAGCGCATGACGAAACCGTCGCTGAGCAGGTCTTCCTCGATCGCCTTGATGGTGCCGGCAATGCGGGGATCGTCGAGCGGCAGGAAGCCGACCTGGGGGAGCAGCAGCAGGCTCGCGTCGAGTGTCTTGCCGCCATAATACTGGGTGAAGGTGTTGCGCTCGGCGTCGAAGCCGTTGGTGCAGACATCGGCATGGATCTCGTCGCGCACCTTCTTCCAGTGATCGAGCGGGGCGCGGATGCCGAACTTCTCGGCGATCTTGATCGCCCGGTCGAAGGCGACCCAGCACATCATCCGCGAATGGGTGAAGGCGCGCGGCGGGCCGCGCATCTCCCAGATGCCGTGATCGGTCGATTGCCAGATCGACTCGAGATATTCGAGCACCAGCGTCTGGAACTCGTAGTGCTTGTCCATCGGGCCGAGGCCGGCCTGGCGGGTGATGTAGAGCGTTTCGGCGATCTCGCCATAGATGTCGAGCTGGACCTGGTCGGCGGCCGCGTTGCCGACGCGGACAGGGGCGCTGTCCTCGTAGCCGGGCAGCCACGGCACCTCCATCTCGGGCAGCCAGCGCTCGCCGGAAATGCCGTACATGATCTGGAGCTGTTTCGGATGGCCGGCGGTGGCGCGGCGGACCCACTGGCGCCATGCCTCGGCCTCGGCGCGGTAACCGGAATTGACCAGCGCATAAAGGGTGAGGGCGGAATCGCGCAGCCAGCAGAAGCGGTAGTCCCAGTTTCGCGAGCCGCCGATCGCCTCGGGCAGCGAAGTCGTCGGCGCGGCGACGATGCCGCCCGTCGGCTGGAAGGTCAGCAGCTTGAGGGTGATCAGCGAGCGCGTCACCGCCTCGTGCCAGCGCGGCCGGCGCGTCGAGAAGGTGCATCGGCCGACCCATTCGCTCCACCAGTTCACCGTCTGCTGGAGGCTCTCATGCCGGTCGGGGACGAAGTGGGGTTGCTTGTGCGAGGGGTGGTAGGAGAGCGTGAAGGGCATGGTCTCGCCCTCGCGCAGTGTGAAATCCGCGAAGGTCTTGAGATTGCGGCCCTCAAGCCTGGCCGGCGTATGAAGCTCGACCGCGTCGGGCCCGGCGACGGCGCTGAGGCCGTAGTCGCGGCGCGTCACCCAGGGCAGCACCTCGCCGTAGTTGAAGCGCAGCACCAACTCCATCGACATGGCGACTTCGCCGTGGTCGCCGCGAACGATACGGACGACGTCGACCTGCTCCTCGTTGTCGGAGAGCGGCATGAAGTCGGTGATGGTGACCGCGCCGGTTTCCGTCTCCAGCCGGGTCTCGAGGACCGCCGTCCCCGGCACGTAGCGCTGGCTCGCCTTGACGACTTTCTCGCGCGGCGAGATCAGCCATCGGCCGTGTTCGGGAGCGCCAAGGATGGCCGCGAAGCAGGCCGGTGAATCGAAGCGCGGCAGGCATAGCCAGTCGATCGATCCGTCGGTGCCGACAAGGGCCGCCGACATCATGTTGCCGATCAGGCCGTAGTCCTCGATCGGCTTCGACAGCGCCTTCGCCGGTTTGGTTTTCTCAGCCACCATGCATGAACTCCGGAAAATCTGTCATTCCGCCATCGACGAAAACGGTGGTCGCCGTGACATAGCCGGCGACGTCGGATGCCAGCACCACCGCCATGCCGGCGATGTCCTCCGGCTTGCCGATGCGGCCGATCGGTATCTTGGTGAGAAGGTCCTTGAGACCGGCCGGGTCCTTCCAGACATTGGCATTGATCGGCGTCGCGATGGCGCCGGGCGCGATGCACAGCACCCGCACGCCATAGGGGCCGGCCTCCTGGGCCAGGGTCTTCGACATCATCGACACGCCGGCCTTGCTGGCGGCGTAGTCGCTGTAGCCGCTCCAGGCGATGACCTCGTGGACGCTGGATATGTTGATGATCACCCCGGCCTTGCGCGCGGTCATGCCCTTCAGCGCCTCGCGAGCGCACAGGAAGGCGCCGCCGAGGTTGATCTCGACCACCTTGCGCCAGGCGTCGACATCGGCCTCCCAGGACAGCGCCCGCTTGCCGTCGATGCCGGCGTTGTTGACCAGCACGTCGAGGCCGCCCCAGGCCTTGTCGACGGTGGCGAACATCGTCTCCACCGCCTGCGGGTCGCTGATATCGGCCTCGACGGCGATCGCTTCGCCGCCGGCCTTGACGATGTCGTCGACGATGGCCTGCGCCGCCTCGGGATGGGTGACGTAGTTGATGGCGACGCGGGCGCCTTCGGCGGCGAAGGCCCGGACGATGGCCTCGCCCAGTCCGGAATTGCCGCCGGTCACCAGGACGCGCTTGCCGCTGAGATCGATCTGCATTCGCCGTTGCCTCTCCGTTCGGTCGGGTGCCCAGGTGGCCGGGCCGGCGGTCGGGTGAATCAGCAGCGGCGACTATAGACGATGATTCCCGCCGGTGCGCGGGCGGGGCGGGCCAAAGCTGCGATCAGAACAGCTTGAGGGAGCGAAAGCTGACATGCTCGTTCTTGCCGACGATGATGTGATCGTGGACGGCGATGCCGAGCGGCTTGGCGATGTCGACCAGCGTCTTGGTCATGCTGATATCGGCGCGCGACGGGGTCGGGTCGCCGGAGGGGTGGTTGTGGACGAGGATGATCGCGGTCGCCGAGAGCTCCAGCGCCCGCTTGACCACCTCGCGCGGGTAGACGGGCGTGTGGTCGACGGTGCCACTCTGCTGGACCTCGTCGGCGATCAGCACGTTGCGCTTGTCGAGGAAGAGGACGCGAAACTGCTCGACCGGCTCGAAGCCCATCGCCGCCCGGCAATGGTCGACGACCGCCGACCATGAGCCGAGCTCGACGCCTTTCCGGACCTTGTCCTTCGCGAAGCGCTGGCTGGCGGCGTAGGTGACCTTGAGGTGGTGGGCGGCGCGTTCGCCGACCCCCTTGACCTCGACCAGCCGGGCCGGTGGCGCCGACAGCACCTCGGTGAAACTGCCGAAGCGGGCGAGAAGGGCCTTGGCGATCGGCTTGGTGTCGACCCGGGGGATCGCCTGGAAGAGGATCAGCTCGAGCAGTTCGTAGTCGCGGAGGCTCTCGCCGCCGATTTCGTTGAAGCGCTCACGCACGCGTTCGCGATGGTCGAGATAGTGGGGAAGGTCCCCGCCTTTCTCGCCAAAGCCGGTCATCTCTCGCTGCGCGGCGGCAACAGTCCCTTGGGCGACGGGGTGAAGATCTCGCAGCCGGTCTCGGTGACGCCGACCGAATGCTCGAACTGGGCCGAGAGCGAGCGATCGCGGGTCACGGCCGTCCAGCCGTCGGAGAGGACCTTCACCTGCGGCCGGCCGAGATTGATCATCGGCTCGACGGTGAAGATCATGCCGGGCTTCAGCGGGATGCCCTCGCCGGGGCTGCCATAGTGGAGGATGTTGGGCGCGTCGTGGAAGAGCTGGCCGAGGCCGTGGCCGCAGAAGTCGCGGACGACCGAGCAGCGCTCGCCCTCGGCATATTCCTGGATCGCGTGGCCGATGTCGCCGGTGGTGCTGCCGGGACGGATCGCCTCGATGCCGCGCATCATCGCCTCGTAGGTAACGTCGACCAGCCGCTCGGCGGCGCGCTTGACGTTGCCGACCATGTACATCCGGCTCGAGTCGCCGTGCCAGCCATCGACGATCAGGGTGACGTCGATGTTGACGATGTCGCCGTCGCGCAGCGGCTTCTCGCCGGGGATGCCGTGGCAGACGACGTGATTGACCGAGATGCAGGACGACTTGGTGTAGCCCTTGTAGCCGAGGGTGGCGGGCAGGGCGCTGTTGTCGACGGCGAACTGGTAGACGAAGTCGTCGATGACCTGGGTGGGGACGCCCGGCTTGACCAGGTCGGTCAGCTCGTCGAGGCATTCGGCGACCAGTCGGCCGGCCCGCCGCATGCCCTCGAAGGCCTCGGCGCCATGCAGCTTGATCGTCCCGTCATTCCTCAGCGGGACCACCGCCGCCTCGACATAGTTCACCATCATCGTCTCACACGCATTCAGCAGGATTTTCCGAGGCTCAGGATATGACGATTCTGGCCGCGCGATACAAGGGCGATGTCAGGAGCGGCCGACAACCGGAAGGAGGCCGTCGACGACGATTTCCTCGGCCGACAGGGCGCAACGGCAGGCCAGCATCTCGACGCCGGCGGCCCGCGCGAGGTCGAAGGCGGCGGCATAGGCAGGGTCCATGTCGCCGGCAATCGCCATGCGGTCGGCGTCGCCGCGCTGGACCATGTAGACCATCACGGCGCGATGGCCGGCGGCGACCGCGTCCGACAATTCGGCCAGGTGCTTGGCGCCGCGCGCCGTCACCGAGTCCGGAAATTCGGCCAGCCCCGTCTGGCGAAGGAAGTGGACATTCTTGACCTCGACATAGGTGTCGGGCCGTCCGGGCCCGGTGAGCAGGATGTCGATCCGCGAGTTGCGGCCGTAGCGCACCTCCCGCTTCATCGTGGCATAGCCGGCGAGGCCCGGGATCGCGCCGGCCAGTATGGCCTCCTCGGCGAGCCGGTTGGGGAGCGCGGTGTTGATGCCGACCAGGCCGGTCTCCGTCTCGATCATCTCCCAGGACAGCGGCAGCTTGCGCTTCAGATTGGTGGAGCGGGAGAGGAGGACGCGGGCGCCCGGCGATGTCAGACCGGCCATCGCGCCGGGATTGGCGCAGTGGACGGTGACGATCTCGCCGCCGGCAAGTTCGACATCGGCGAGGAAGCGCTTGTAGCGGCGGATCAGCCGCGCTTCGATCAGCGGGGAGGGGAAACGCATGGGGCCGCTCCTAGCCGCAGGTTGTCGGGCATGCAAGCCGGGTGTATTGGCTGCCAACCCTCGCGAGCCCAAGGAGACCGCCATGGCGGAACAAGCGGACCAACCCATCGTCACCGCGGCCATTCTGGTGATTGGCGACGAAATCCTCTCCGGGCGGACGAAGGACAAGAATATCGGCTACATTGCCGAATACCTGACCGCGATCGGCATTGATGTCCGCGAGGTCCGGATCGTCTCGGATGTCGAGGACGACATCGTCGCGGCGGTCAACGCGCTGCGCGAGCGCTACACCCATGTCTTCACCACCGGCGGCATCGGGCCGACCCATGACGACATCACCGCCGACTCCGTCGCCAAGGCGCTCGGCGTGCCGATCGACATCGACCCGCGGGCCAAGGCGCTGCTGCTTGAACGGATCCCGGCCGACCAGCTCAACGAGGCGCGGCTGCGCATGGCGCGGATCCCGGAAGGCGCGGCGCTGATCGCCAACAGCGTGTCGAAGGCGCCGGGCTTCTCGATCAAGAATGTCCATGTCATGGCCGGCGTGCCGACGATCATGCAGGCGATGCTCGATGCGCTGGCGCCGACGCTGGCGACCGGCACGAAGATGCTGTCGCGCTCGATCCCCGCCGGGTTGAAGGAGGGCGACGTCGCCGCGCCGCTGGGCCAGTTGCAGAAGGACTTCCCGGACGTGTCGATGGGCAGCTATCCGGGGTTCCAGGAAGGCGTCGGCTTCACCACGACGCTGGTGCTGCGCTCGCGCGACGAGGCCCGGCTCGACCAGGCGACGGCCGCAGTCGAGGCGATGCTAACCGCCGCAAGGGCCGGAACCCGCGTCGACCCCTGATTTTCCTGTGGACCGCCGGCCGGCTGGCTTGGCATGGTTTCCCGGCGGGCCGATGGTCCGCCACCATCAATGAACGAAAAGGGGCGGGGCATGGCCGATCCGAGGGCCGACAAGGCATTTCCGGTTTCATGGGACCAGTTTCACCGCGACGCGCGGGCGCTGGCCTGGAGACTTTCCGACAAGGGGTCGTGGCAGGCGATTGTCTGCGTCACCCGTGGCGGGCTGGTGCCGGCGGCGGTCATCGCCCGTGAACTCGGCATCCGGCTGATCGAGACGGTCTGCGTCGCCTCCTATCACGACTACAAGGAGCAGGGCGGCCTCGAGGTCCTCAAGCCGGTCGGGCAGTCCTTCATCGACCTCGGCGGCGGCGATGGCGCCGGCATCCTGGTGGTCGACGACCTGGTCGATACCGGGGCGACCGCCAAGGTGGTGCGGGCGATGGTGCCGAAGTGCCATTACGCCACCATGTATGCCAAGCCGGCCGGCCAGCCGCTGGTCGACACCTTCATCACCGAGGTCAGCCAGGACACCTGGATCTATTTCCCCTGGGACATGGGCTACAGCTTCCAGCCGCCGATCGCCCAGGGCGAGAAATAACAGAAGAAAGATTTCATGATGGCTCTCTCCCTTTCGACCGCCCAGACCATTGTCGCGGCCGCGCTCGCCCATGCCCGGAAAGCCAACTTCAATCCGCTGAGCATCGTCGTGCTCGACGCGCGGTCGGCGGTGGTCGCCGCGGCCAGCGAGGACGGCACCAGCCTGCGCCGCTTCGAGGTCGCCCAGGGCAAGGCAGCCGGCGCGCTGGCCTTTGGCATCGGCTCGCGAAAGCTGGGCGAGATGGCGGTCGAGCGGCCGCATTTCCTGGCCGGCGCCGCGCATGTGGTCGGGGCGCTGGTGCCGGTCGCCGGCGGCGTGCTGGTCAAGGACAAGGACGGCGCGGTGATCGGCGCCGTCGGCGTGTCGGGCGACGTGTCAGACAACGACGAGGCGGCCGCGACCGCCGGGATCGAGGCGGCCGGACTGACCGCCGAAGGCTGACCCGGGCGGTCGGGCCGGGAACCACGGCCGGGCAAGCGGGTTATCCCGGAATAGCCCGGATTCCTCCGGGCGCGATCCCGGGTGAACCGTGCCGTCCGACCTGTCCTTCCAGTCCCTGCTCGACACCGATCTCGGCATCGGGGTCATGGTCTTCCGGCTGGGGCTGGCCTGCCTGCTCTGCGCCGTCATCGGCCTCGACCGGGAGTGGCGGGCGCGACCGGCCGGGCTGCGCACGCATATCCTCGTCGGGCTTGCGGCGGCGACCTTCTCGGTGATCACGCTTGAACTGATGGGCCGGGCCGAGGGCCCTGGCGACCGCACCGATCCGATCCGCGTCGTCGAGGCGGTGACGGCCGGCGTCGCCTTCCTCGCCGCCGGCACGATCATCCAGGCGCGCGGCGGCGTGCATGGCCTGACGACGGGCGCCGGCCTGTGGCTGGCGGGGGCGATCGGCACGGCGGTCGGCATCGGCGTCTATGCGGTCGCCTTTCTGGCGACGATCCTCGGCTTCGCCGTGCTTTTCCTGCTCCGCCATGTCGAGGAGACCCTGCCGAAGAAGAAAGACGCGGAGCCCGGGCCGGACAAAGTCTGAGAGCGCACCGCCGCGCCGGTTTATCTCCCGGCGGTTTGGCGCTAGGTGTGCTTCCGCATGACCCAAGGGCGGAGGGCGACAGTGGCCATCATCAACTATCTCACCACGATCGAATTCGGCGCCGGCGCACTGACGACGCTGCCGGACCAACTGACCGCGCTCGACATCACCCGTCCGCTGATCGTCAGCGACCGCGGGCTGGAACAGACCGGTCTGGTCGCGAGGATCGCCGCCCTTTGCCCCGACGCGTCGCCGGTCTTCCTCGACGTGCCGACCAACCCGACCGAGGCGGCGGCAAAGGCGGCGCTGGCGGTCTACAAGGACAAAGCCTGCGACGGGCTGGTGGCGGCCGGCGGCGGCTCGCCGATCGACCTTGCCAAGGGCGTCGCGCTGATGGCCACTCACGCCGGCCCGCTGGAGGAGTATGCCGCGATCTATGGCGGCGTGGCGCGGGTCGGGCCGGTGGCGCCGCTGGTCGCGATTCCGACCACCGCCGGCACCGGCTCCGAGGTCGGCCGCGCGGCGCTGATCACCCTCGACGACGGCCGCAAGCTCGGCTTCATCAGCGCCCATCTCATTCCCGCCCGGGCGGTCTGCGACCCGGAACTGACGCTCGGCCTGCCGCCGTGGCTGACCGCCGCGACCGGGCTCGACGGCTTCAGCCACTGCGTCGAGACGCTGCTGTCGCCGCGCTTCAACCCGCCGGCCGAGGCGATCGCCCTCGACGGCGCCGGCCGCATCTGGCGGAACATCGAAAGCGCCGTGTCGAACGGCGGCGACCTCGACGTGCGCACCGAGATGATGATGGGCGCGCTCGAAGGCGGCATGACCTTCCAGAAGGGGCTCGGCGCCATTCACGCGCTGTCGCATGCGCTGGGCGGGCTCAAGGAGCCGAACCTCCATCACGGCACGCTGAACGCCATCCTGCTGCCGCCGGTGATCCGCTTCAACGCGCCCGTCTCCGGCGACAAGCTCGCCCGCCTCAACGCCGCGATCGGCCTGCCCGAGACCGCCGACCTTGCCGCCGAATGCGAGGCGCTGAACGCCCGGATCGGCATTCCGGCCGGGCTGAAGACGCTGGGGCTTGCCGAGGACGTGCTGCCCTGGGTGGTCGTCCGGGCGCTGGCCGATCACAGCCACGCCACCAACCCGCGCGAGGCAAGCGCCGAGGATTACCGCGCGATGCTCGACGAGGTGATGGTCTAGAAGCCCGCACTCGCCAGCCGAACCCGACAAGACAGAAGAGAACGAGGAGAATTTCCCATGGCCAATCATCCCGCCCTCCAGGCCGGCCGCGCCGCCGTCATCACCGGTGGCGCCTCCGGCATCGGGCTGGCCGCGGCCAAGCGGTTCGCCGGCCTCGGCATGAAGATCGCCATCGCCGATCTCGACCCGTCGGCGCTCGACGCGGCGGCCGCCGTGATCGATGAGGCGACGCCCGGTGGCGATGTCCAGGTCATCACCGTGCCGTGCGACGTCAGTCGGATGGAGGAGGTCCAGGCTTTGCGGGAGCGCGCCTACGACGCCTTTGGCGATGTCGCCGTGCTGATGAACAACGCCGGGACAGCGCCGGGTGGCGGCCCGTTCGATCACTATGACCGCTGGCAGCGGGTGATCGGCGTCAACCTGTGGGGCGTGATCAACGGCGTCCATGCCTTCACCCCGGCGATGATCGGCCAGGGCACCGATGCGATGATCGTCAACACCGGCTCGAAGCAGGGGATCACCTGCCCGCCCGGCGACACCGCCTACAACGTCTCCAAGGCGGGGGTGAAGGTGCTGACCGAGGGGCTCCAGCACGAATTGCGCAACACCGAGGGCTGCCGGGTCAGCGCCCATCTGCTGGTGCCGGGCTGGACCCATACGGCGATGACCGCCGGCGGTGCGACCGAGAAGCCGGATGGCGCCTGGTGGCCGGACCAGGTCATCGACCTGCTGCTGGAGGCGTCGGGGAAGGGCGACTTCTACATCATCTGCCCGGACAATGACGTGACCCGGGAGGTCGACGCCAAGCGGATCGTCTGGGCGGCCGGCGACATCGCCGAGAACCGGGTACCGTTGTCGCGCTGGCACCCGGACTACAAGGAAGCCTTCGCCGACTACCTCAAGCGCTGAGGCGCGCTGCCCGTCATTCGCGGCCGCGCGACGCCTTCGGCCGCGGGCGCGGATAGCGCATCGTGCGGCCGACGACGGCGGGTTCGAGGCTGAGCGGCGGGGCAATGCGACGCGTCATGGGTCTATCCGGAAAAGTCGTCGCGCCGTCGGCGAGCAGCGCGTCCACCGTGACGCCGATCATCGGGCGAAGCGAGCCGCCGGCGGCGGCGAGCACCTGCAGGGTGGCGGCGATCGAGCGGAGTCGGGTCCTGTCCATGGCGAGGCTCCCACATGCATCGGGCATCGTGGGTGCAGTTTCGCGCCGCCGGTTTGAACCGCCGCTGAGCCGGGCGTTCATCGACGGTTCACGGGCAAGGGCAGGGCGTCAGGCAACCGCCATGCAGGCGAGGCAGATTTCCCGGACGTGGCGGTGGTCCGTGCCGCAACAGCCGCCCATCACCGTCAATTGCGGCTGCTTGCGCCGGAGCTCGGCGTAGCGTTGGCCTAGGTCCCGGGGATCGCCGTCGTCGAGTTCGGTGGCGTTGTCGAGTTCGGCATGGCTCATCGTCGAGGCGTTGGCGCGCAGGCCCTGGATGCGCTGGATCCAGGTCGCGTCGCCATCGAAGATGTCATCGAAGTGGGTCGGGTGGGCGCAGTTGATCATGTAGTAGGTGGGCGCCGATCCGGTCGCGAGGTCGACGGTCGAGATCGCGTCCTTCAGCGTCTGGCCGGTCGGCAGCCGCCCGTCGGTCTCGACGGTGAAGGAGATGACCACCGGCATGTCGGCCTTCGCCGCGGCGCGGGCGATGCCGATCGCCTCGTTGACGTAGTTCATCGTCACCGCCGTCACCATGTCGGCATCGGCGCGGCGAAAGGCGTGGATCTGGGGCGCGTGGTAGTGCTCGGCCTGTTCGGCGGTCATCGCGTTGTCGGCGACATAGCCATCGCCGCGCGGGCCGACGCAGCCGCTGATCACCATCGGCGTGCGCGGCGTCTCGAAGTCGCGCCGCAACTCCTGCATCAGCGCGATCGCCTCGTGATTCATCGCGACCGTGGCGCGGTCGCTGTAGCCGAGCCTGGCACCCCAGTCGGGACTGGCGCGCCAGGTCGGCGATTCGAGGACGTAGCCGAGGCCGCTGTCGACCGCCATCTCGGCGAAGGGGCGGTAATAGGCCCGCAGCATGTCGCGACCGGCATCGTTCTTCATCAGGTCGAAGGCGGCGAAGTAGGGGAGGTCAATATTTTCCTGGAAGATCAGGAAGGTCTCAAGGCCGCCATCGGTGAGGAAAATCTCGTCGCCTGAGATTTGCGGCAGGTGAGCGCGGTACTTCGCCATTCTCGTCAGTCTCCGTCATGAAAATATCCGCGGGCGGCGTGAGGCCGCGCGGACGCGTTCCGTCCGATATCCCCATTACACAGGCAAAAGCCGGCCGGCTGTGATGACGGTCACAGCCGGCCGGCTTCAGGTCAGGTCACGCATGATGACCGGAAATGCGGACGATTCAGGAGGGCTCGCCGCGGATCGCGGCGGCGGCGTCGCGCAAAATTTCCGCCAGTCGCCGCTGCTCGTCTTCGCCGGCGTCGAGCTTGCCGGCAATCGCCGCCTTCAGCGTTCGCCGCGCCTCGTTGACCTCGGCGATGACGCCGGGAATGTCGGTGTCGCCGCCGCCCTCGCGCTGCTCGTACCAGGCGCGGGCCCTGGCGACCTTCTCGCCGACCGCCGCCATCTCGGCGAGGATGCCGAGGGCGACGTCGCGGTTCTCCTCGAGATGCGCGCGTCCGGCATCGGTGATCGTGTAGACCTTCTTGTTGCCCTCGGCGCTGGCATCGGCATAGCCCGCTTCCTCGAGGTAGGTGAGGGTCGGGTAGATGACGCCGGGGCTCGGGCTGTAGGCACCGTGCGACCGCTCCTCGAGGGCCTTGATGACGTCATAGCCGTGGCGCGGCTGCTCGGCGAGCAGGGCGAGAACCACCAGCCTGAGATCGCCGTCGGCGAACATCTTGCCGCCGCGGAACGGGTCCGGCGGCCCGCGGAAGCGGCCGCCAAAGGGCCCGCCGCGATGGCCGAAGCCGCGCGGACCGTGGCGTCCGGCGCCGTGCCAGACACCGTGGTGGGGGTGGTGAGAGTGACAACCGTGCATTATTCGACCTCCGTTCGTTATATCGAGCGATATAGCTAGGGAAGGCGCCGTCGATCGTCAAGATATATCTTGCGATAGATCGTGGAATGGGATGTGAGAAGCCGCGACCGGGCAAAGGCAAGGCGTTGCCTCCCTTGCCATCCCGGCAGGCTCGGCTTACCCAGAAGCCGGCAGCGGACGTGGCGGAATTGGTAGACGCAAGGGACTTAAAATCCCTCGGAGGCAACTCCATGTGGGTTCGATTCCCACCGTCCGCACCAGTCGGTCGCGCGAGCCGCGCAACCGGCGCGCCCCGGGTCGACCGAGATCCCTTGTTACCTGCCGATCGATCCTTCCGTCGCGGAGCAGGGTGGTGAATAGTGGTGGCAAGCCGAAGGTCGAGATAGGAAGAGCCGATGATCCGCAGCCTTGCCGCAGCAGCCCTGCTCTGCGCCTGCACCGCCGCCGCCGACGCGCAGGACCTGCCCATCTTCGATGCCCACATCCATTACAGCCATGACGCGGTCCTGCAGGTGCCGCCCGACCAGGTGGCGAAGATCCTGCGCGAGGCGGGCATCAAGAAGGCGCTCGTTTCCAGTTCCGACGACGACGGTACCCAGAAGCTCAAGGCCGCGGCGCCCGAAATTGTCGTGCCAGCCCTTCGGCCCTACCGGAAGCGCGGCGAGATCAGCACGTGGATGCATGATCCGACCGTGATCGACTATCTCGAAGACCGCCTGTCGGCCTTCGATTACGAAGCGATCGGCGAGTTCCACGCCTATGGCGACGACATCGGCACCGATGTGATCCAGCGCATGATCGCACTGGCGCGGGAGCGTGACCTGCTGTTGCATCACCATGGCGACCGTGAAGCGCTGGACCTGATCTTCGCAAGCTGGCCGGAAGCCCGGGTGCTCTGGGCGCATTCCGGCTTCGCGCGCCCGGACGAGGTCACCGAGGCGCTTTCGGCCCATCCCGGGCTCTGGTCCGACCTGGCCTATCGTTCCGACATGCTGGGCAGCGACGGGCTCGATCCCGAATGGGCGGCGGCCTTCACCGCATTCCCCGACCGCTTCATGGTGGGAACGGATACCTTCGCGCCGGAGCGCTGGTACTATGTCGCATCCCATGCGGACTATTCGCGGGAATGGCTGGCGCTGCTGCCGCAGGACATCGCGCGCAAGATCGCCTTCGAGAATGCCGAAGCCATGCTGGCGGCCGAATGAGAGTCCTGGCCTTCTTGGCAGGCCTGTCGGCGGCGCCGGCACTGGCCTGCGCTCCCGATCCGGACGCGCTTGCGTTGACGCCCGAGGCGACGGCGTCGCTTGTCGCCTATGCCACACTGGCGCCCGGCCGCTTGTCGCAGCCCTTCGAGATGCAGTTGGTCTTTTGCGGCGAGGATGCCCCGGCGATCCAGCGGGTCGAGGTCTCGGCGATCATGCCCGCCCATCAGCACGGGATGAACTATGAGCCCGTCGTGACGGCCCTGGATGACGGGCGGTTCTCGGTCTCGGGGATGGTGTTCCATATGCCGGGAAGCTGGCAGGTGCAGGTCGCGGCTTTCGGCGATGGCGAGCCGGTATTCTACACCCTGGAGGTCGAGGCCCGGTGATCAGGCGCACTCTTGGTCGTCTGTGTCTGCTGGTTGGCCTCATGCTGGTTTCAGCGGCGCAGGCCGAGGTCCTCCTGAGCGAGGATGAGATCGCCCGGGCGCTCTCCCATGGGCCGTGGCCCCCGGCGTTCGAGCCCGACCCCAGCAACCGTGTCTCCGGGCTGCCCGCGGCCATTGCCCTGGGGGAGGGCCTGTTCTCCGATCCGGTACTGTCACGCGACGGAACGATGGCCTGCGCCAGCTGCCACGACCCCGCCCACGGCTTCGCCGAACCCCGCGCCCGCGCGAATGGCAAGGTGCTTCTGGACCGCAATGCGCTGGCGCTGGTCAACCTGCCGGCACATCGCTGGTTTGGCTGGTCGGGCGACACCGACAATCTCTGGGCGCAAAGCCTGACGCCCATCGTCAACGCCGATGAGATGGACCAGGACGCGGCGGGCCTCAAGCAGGCGCTGGTGACGAGCCGCTGGGCGGATGACTATGCCGCGGTCTTCGGTCCGCCCGCGGGGCAGGACGCGGACGATGTCCTGGTCAATATCGCGAAAGCTCTGGCCGCCTTTCAGGAGACACTGGTCACGGGCCCGACCTCATTCGACAGGTTCCGCGACGCGCTGGAGGCGGGCGACCTGGCTACGGCAGCGCTCTATCCGGAAGCCGCGCAACGCGGTCTGAAGATCTTCCTCGGGCGCGGCAACTGCGCGCTCTGTCATACCGGCCCGGCCTTCACCAATGGAGAATTCCACGACGCAGGCGTGCCCTATTTCATCACCGAGACGCGGGTCGACACGGGACGCCATGGCGGTCTCGAGGCGTTGAAGGCCAGCCCCTACACCCTGGCGGGCCCGTATTCCGACGATCCCGAGCAGCAGGGCGCATGGGCGGTGAGACAGGTTCGACCGTTGCATTCCGACTTCGGCACCTTCCGCGTGCCGGGGCTTCGCGGGGCCGCGCGGACGGCGCCCTACATGCATGACGGAAGCCTTGCCGATCTCCGGGCCGTCGTGCGCCACTACAATACGATCGACATGGAGCGCCTGCACGCGGATGGCGAAGCCATCCTGGCGCCTCTCGGACTGTCGGCCACGGAAGCGGATGACCTGGTGCAGTTCCTGCGCAGCCTGAGCGACGACCAGCCCTGACGGCTGCTCACCGCCGAATCAGCTCTGCGATCTGCATGTGTGCCGGGCGGCCTGTCGCGGCGGGACAGGTCATGCGTGATCGACAGCCGGATCGGGCAAGCACCGTGGGAGGCTGCTTGCCCGATCTGGTGCGACCTAGAGGATGACGACCCTGGCGCCGACCGGGACCCGCTCGTACAGCTGCTCCACATGGGCATTGATCATGCGGATGCACCCGTTGGAAACGGCGCGGCCGATCGAGCTGGGCTGTGTCGTCCCATGGATGCGGTACATCGTGTCGGTCCCGCCACGATAGAGGTAGAGCGCGCGGGAGCCGAGCGGGTTGCCAGGGCCGCCCGGGACGCCATTGGCGTAGCGGGCATACTGTTTCGGCGACCGCTTGATCATCGCCTTGGTCGGCGTCCAAGACGGCCACTTGGCCTTGCGGCCGACCGTTGCGCTACCTTTGAGGCTGAGGCCGGCGCGACCGACACCGACGCCATATCGGGTCGCATATCCGCCGCGCTCGACGAAGTAGAGAAAACGGTTCCGGGGATCGACGACCAGCGTTCCGGGTGCGTAGCCACGGTACTTCACGCGTTGGGGTTGATACTTCGGATCAAGCTTGAAGGTGCTATGGGCAACGGCGGAAGCCGGTGCGACCATCGTCGCGCCCAAGCCAAGAATAAACAGTCTGCGGTCCAGCATCGTGGAATGTCTCCTGTGTCTGATGAGGGCGCCACCCTGGAAAGGCGGCGGTGCGTATCACGACGCAGGAATGGGCGGACGCAGGTCGGGACCGAACGGGATCCGGGACAGTTTCGCGCCCGTGGTCAGCCAACTCACGGACGCCAGCCGGGTGCGCGGGTGGAGCGGTGCCGGATGAGGGGTAACAGCCTCGAACGAGCAACTGCCGGTGCCGCTGCCGCAGCCGACCCGGCTGATCACCACCGGATCGGTCGTGTCGGAGGCCTGATCGTAGACGATATCCGCGCCGGCCGCGGCCTTCTTCAGGGCCGAGAGCGGCGCGTGTCCGCTGAGGGCCAGGGTGAAGACGGCAATGAAGGCGAGTGCGAAAATGCGCCGGATCATGGCTGACACGCTAACATCCCTGCCGTCGCAGGAAAATTAACGCATCCGCACAAAATCGTGACTTCGATCGAGGAAATCCACATGACGCTCTCGCGTCAGCTCAGGTGACTTCGAACCACGTCTTCATTCCGGCGGCCTGGTGCTCCAGCATGTGACAATGGAAGAGCCATTTACCGGGGTTGTCGGCGACAAACGCAATCCTGGTCGTTTGTGTCGGGCCAATCAGGAAGGTGTCTCGCCACGGCCTGTGGTCGATCTCGCTGTCGCTGCGCGCCACGATCCGGAAGTGGTGACCATGGACATGCATCGCGTGCGGGAAGGCGGTGTCGTTGGTCACGTTGAGGATGACCGACGTGCCGCGTTCCACACCAAAGAAGGGCTCTGGCGACAGGCCCGCCACGCCATTGAAGGCCCAAACCTGTCTGGATGCGAACAGCTCTTCGCCTTCCAGGTATCGTCCGTCGACGATCGCGCCTGTCATTCGCCCCATCATTCCGCCGGCCATGTCGAGGTCGAATTCGACGGCATTGGCAAGGTCCGGCTCGGGGAGGAGGTTGGGAAGCAGCGCCGGCGCCTCTGCCTCCTGATCATCCGCCGGCGTGACCACGAACTGGCCGAAAGCGAACGGGTCCCCGGACATTTCGATCAGCGCGAGCGTGCCCGGCGCTCCTGGCGTCACCAGCAGGTCCATCCGTTGGCCGGGCCCAAGCAGGAAGGGATTATAGGCAAGCGCCTCCGGCGCGGCGAGCGGCTGGCCGTCATAGGCGACGACCGTCGCACCCAGCGACTCCAGGTCCAGTTCCAGGATCCGGGCGTTCGCCGCATTGATGAGCCGGACCCGGGAGGTCCTCCCCGCAGCCAGGGGGATGTCCGGACGCGTTGCGCCATTGATCGTCAGCCAGTTGCCGAGACGCCCGCCGTGGGACCAGTCGCCCATATCGCCGAAGCCTTCATCGATCCGGCCGGATGGACTCACCCGCCAGTCATCGAGAACCAGCGTGACGTCCTGCGCCGGGGCGAATGCCGGTTCGGCTTCGTCGACGATAAGGGCGCCGTAGAGACCGCGCTCCACCTGTTCCCAGCTTCGATTGTGGGCGTGATACCAGTAGGTGCCGGCATCGGGTACGGTGAAAACGTAGTCGAAGGTATCTCCTGGCTCCACTGCCGGCTGGGTCAATCCCGCAACTCCGTCCATGCTGTTCTCGATCCGGATACCGTGCCAATGGATCGAGGTCGGCTGGTCCAGTTCGTTGCGAAACCGGACGCGAATGGTGCCGCCCTTCCGCCCCCGGATGATCGGGCCGGGAACGGCGCCATCATATCCCCATATCGGCACCTCCGGGCTTCCTTCGCCTAGCAAGGGAGCCGTGCCCGGACGCGCGGTCAACTCCAGGAAATCACCTGTGCCGGCGAGCGACATGCGGGGGAGGAACGGGCTGGCGGCCACGACACCGGCCGCCTGCATGAATCGTCTTCGTGAAATCAAGTGATGACCTCTTTGGTTTGGCATGACCGCTCTTGATTGGACCCGTGCTGGCCGCGACGCCGATACCGGCGCGCTGCTTGTCCTGCGGCAGGCGTCTCAATCCTCGTCCAGAAGGAAGGTCGCGAGATCTTCCAGGTGCAGGGGCAGGAGGTAGGATGTCCCGTCGCTGACGACTTCCTTCATCGACCCGCCCAGGACATCGCCGTCGGGTGCGATTCCTGTCCGCAACGCTGTGATCAGGGCCTCGCGCGTCCACCCGTTGGCCCGCAGCGTGGCCGCGTCGATCGGCGGCGACGATCCGCCGTCGAGCATTGCCGGATCGCCGGTGTAGGCTCTCTCCAGCATGGGCGCACCGGCCAGGTTGCGGGGCGTGTGACAGGCGCCGCAATGGGCAAGTCCGTCGGCAATGAACCTGCCCCGGTTCCAGGCCGCGCTCCGCGCGGGGTCGGTCTCGACGACCGGCGGGGCGGCGAATACGGCGCGCCAGACCCGTAGCCCCGAGCGCAGGCTGAACGGAAAGCCGACATCGTGGTCTCGCGACGGCGTGGCGTCCGCCGGAACCGTGCGAAGCGCGGCCCATAGGTCGGATACGTCCCGGTCGTTCAACGAGGCATAGAAGGCATAGGGAAATGCCGGGTAGTAGGGTGTGCCTCCCGGCGAGATTCCATGTCGCAATGCCCGCGCAAAATCCTCAAGCGACCAGTCACCGATGCCGGATTGGGCATCCTGCGTGATGTTCGGCGAGTAGAAGGTTCCGAACTTGCTCTCGAGGGCAACGCCGCCGGCGAATGGCGCGCCGCCGCCGGAAGCATCGGTGTGGCAGGCCACGCACCCGGCGACGCGGGCCAGATAGGCGCCGCGTTTCACATTGGGCGCGGTCGCCTCGATCTGGATGGGATCAAGACCAGCGGGCATCGTAATGAAGGCACCCAGCGAAATGGTTGCCAGAACGACTATGGCGAGCGCGGCGAGGGCGATCTTCATCAGTTCGCTTCCCGGAACGCCGCGTGGCAACTGGCGCAGGCATCGGTAATCTCGGCAAACAGGGCCTGGGGCGACGGTCCGATCTCCGCCGGTGCCTCAGTTGCGCGCGTCGATACCCTGGGTTGCGGCTTGAGGCCGAGCAAGGCTCGCTCGTCGAGCGACGCCCACATGTCGCCCGGAGCCTCCGGCCCGGATACGACCGGCGCGGGCACGGGTGGTGACCCGTCCCGGTCGGCAGCCGCGACGAGTTCGGCGGCCAACTGCCTCAGCCTGATGGCGAGCCGCGAGAACTCCGTCCAGTTTGTCCAGATCTCCGGTGTGGCCACCGATGGGGAATCGAGGCTTCCCTCTGGAAAAAGCTGCAGCATGGTCTCCCCGGCGTGACCCTCGATGACTCGGGCGGCCTGCCTGACGACAGCCGGATCAAACGCGCCGCCCGCGAATGACTGGGAGAGCGTTTTGACCGATTGCGCCATGTCCATCATGCCGTTCATCCGGTCACCGACGATGCCCGTCGCACCGCCATGGGCGAACACGCCCCCGACGGCGCCAGCAATTGCGACAACCGCCGCGATCGAAATCGAAGCAAATCTCATTTCGTCTGTCCTGGCCTTCAGAATGTCAGGAACCGGACCATGCGCAGACATGCCGCATGATCCGATAATGCCGTAAATCCGAAAGGGTCAGACGCGGGGAGGGGGATGCCGTGGAGATGGGGCCGTGCCACAGAGCGAGGCATTCGCCAAGTCGCGTGGCGGCAACGACGCATCGCAAGGGTGGTCGATCGCCGTCATGGCGGAAAACAGGATCGCTCCACCGCAATGCAACGGTGAGTCCTCCTGCCCGGACGTGTGGGAATGACGTTCGTCGTCGATCGCATGGGATCCATCCCCGGCGTGGGGATGCGGGTCCGTCGCCTCGACGACCGTGACGGCATCGCCGACCAATGTGTCGGCATGGGCATAGGACGCCAAGCCTGCCAGCAGCGAAATGATGACGATGAGTCGGGCAACCACCATTCTGTCAGCCTAGGTCTCAGACGCGTCCTTATTGTGGCAGATCACTGGCCTGCGGCAATGCCCGAGGACGTCAATGGATGCCGAGCACTGCCGTCGGTCTTTGGTCCGGGCCGCCAGGGACTCTGGAACAATTCGGCCGCCGCCGCGTTGTGTATATACCCTTCGGGGGTATGCGCGATGACGAAACGGAGGCTTATCCACCAATGTCCTATCTTCGATTCGGGGCGATGATCGCCACCTCAACGATCGTCATGTTCATCCTGATGTACTTCAATACCTATGTATTCGAGCATGTATACTTCAGTGAAACCCGCACTTACATGGCGATCGTCATGGGGGCGATCATGGCCGTCATCATGCTCGGTTTCATGTGGGGGATGTACAAGAACACCGCGGCGAACTGGATCATCATGGCCGCTGCGTTTGTCGTATTCGGCGCGGCGCTCTGGCTGGTCCGCAGCCAGGTCACGGTGGGTGACCTCAGCTACATGCGGGCGATGATTCCCCACCATTCCATCGCCATCATGACCTCCAAGCGCGCCGGACTCTCGGACCCTCGCGTCCGCAAGCTCGCCGACGAAATCGTCGCTGCGCAGAACAAGGAAATCGCCGAGATGCGATACCTTATTCACGATATCGAGGCGAACGGAGACGCCGGAGACGCGTGGCCTCTGGGCACTCGGCCGGCTGAGCCGGCAACGTTGGACGAAGCGCTGGCATCGGCCGAGGTTGCGGTGCTCGACCTTGAAGGCCTGACTGACGAAGAGATTTCGGGAACCATCGGTGGTGCGGCGTCCTGTTCATTCGAGCGGGCCGTCCGGAGTCCGCCCGTCCTCGTTGTCGCGAAGGACGGCGCCACCGGTGTCATGAAACTCAGCGGTCGGCTGGTCAGGCTCGTCGGGAGCGAGGAAGCGGACGCGACAGACGCCGCCGTTGCATTCGAGACCGACGGGGCGCGACTTGTCGTGATGCCAACTGCGGACAACGATCAGGCCGACCTGCTGTTTGAACTCGATCGCGGGTTGCGGGTCGGGTATGCGGGCTATTGGCGCTGCGCGGCCTGACCGAACGCCCGTCGGGACCGCCCATCATGGACGACGCCGACCGGTCGATCGCCGGTCGGCGCCAGTCAGTGCCAGGCAGCCGTTGACCGCTGCCGGGCAGGATTTCGATCACTTGATCTCGACGACCGTCAGCTTGCCGTCGACACGATCGGCGACGAACTCGATGGTTTCGCCCTCCGCCAACTGCTCGAGCATCGCGTCATCCGCCGTGCGGAAGACCATGGTCATTGCCGGCATATCAAGGTTCGTCAGTTCCTCATGGATGATGGTCACTTTCTTTGCCGTGACATCGACCTTCTTGACGACGCCTTTCGTGTACTCAGCCGCGAATGCAGCGGGGCTGACGATCGAGGCAAGGGCAGCGGCAAGCGTCAGCTTCGTGAACCAGTTCATTGGTCAGTCCTTTTCAGAATGCCTGATGACAGGCGGGGTTGAGTCAGTTGCGCGCCATCGTCTCGACGACGTTCAAGTCGCCCCTCATCCCGGACTCGTAGTGTCCCGGGATCAGGCAGGCGAATTCGAAATCGCCGTCATTGACGAAGCTCCAGAGGATTTCGCCGCTTGCGCCCGGCGCGAGGCGAATGGCGTTTGGATCGTCGTGTTCCATTTCAGGAAATTTCGCCATCAGGGCCTTGTGCTCCTGATTGCGTTCGCGGTCATCGACAACGAATTCATGGTCGAGTTCCCCGGAATTGATGACGATGAACCGGATGGTTTCGCCACGCTCAACGTCGATGACCGAGGGCTTGAAGATCATCTCCCCATCGTCGGTTTCGGCCATCTTCACCTTGATGGTGCGGGAGATCTCCGAGGCATTTCCGGGTACGCCAACCATCATCTGGTCGTGACCTCCGGCATGGGTGCCTTCGGCGAAAGCGGCCGTCGTAGTGAGAAGTGCCAACGCAGACAGGATCAGTGTTTTGGTCATTCGTCTTTCCTTGATGAGTCCAGATCCGGATTTTTAGGTTCGTTCGTCGGTTTCAGCTCTTCGTGCGCGTCCTCCCCGGCGTGATGGTCGTTCTGGCGTTTTCGGCCCTGGCGAGATCAGGGAGTTCTCCCGTCCATTCGTAGGCCTGCGTCCCGGGAGGGTTCTCGAACCACCCGGGGTCGGAATAGTCGTCCGAGGCCAACCCCTCGCGGACCTTCACGACCGAAAACATGCCGCCCATTTCGATGGCGCCGTAGGGACCCCAGCCCGACATCATCGGTACCGTGTTGTCCGGCAACGGCATCTCCATCTCGCCCATGTCGGCCATGCCCGCCGTGCCCATCGGCATATATTCGGGCTGAAGCCCGCGGATCTTTCGCGTCAGGTCCGATTTGTTGACGCCGATGAAGGTGGGGATGTCATGGCCCATCGCGTTCATCGTGTGGTGCGACTTGTGACAATGGATGGCCCAATCGCCTTCGTACTTCGCGTCGAACTCGTAAGCCCGCATCGCCCCCACCGGAATGTCGATGGAGACCTCCGGCCACCGGGCTTCCGGCCGCACCCAGCCGCCGTCCGTGCAGGTCACCTCGAAATCGTAGCCGTGCATGTGGATGGGGTGGTTGGTCATGGTCAGGTTGCCGACCCGGACCCGGACGCGATCGTGCTTGTTCACCACCAATGGATCGATGTCGGGAAACAGGCGGCTGTTCCAGCACCAGAGATTGAAATCGACCATCGTCATGACCTTCGGCACATATGAGCCGGGGTCGATGTCGAAGGCGTTGAGCATGATCAGGAAGTCGCGATCGACCGGCATGAAGGCCGGGTCCCTGGGGTGGACGATGAACATGCCCATCATCCCCATCGCCATCTGGACCATCTCGTCGGCGTGCGGGTGGTACATGAACGTCCCGCTCTTCACGAGATCGAACTCGTAGACGAAGGTCTTGCCGGGCGGGATGCCTGGATGGGAGAGGCCGACCACACCGTCCATGCCCGAAGGCAGGATCATCCCGTGCCAATGCACCGAGGTGTGTTCCGGAAGCTTGTTGGTGACGAAGATCCGGACGCGGTCGCCCTCGACGGCCTCGATCGTCGGCCCGGTCGACTGGCCATTGTAGCCCCAGAGATAGGCGGTCATGCCCTCTGCCATCTCCCGCTCCACCGGCTCGGCGACGAGATGGAGTTCCTTCACACCATTGTTCATCCTGTGCGGAAGGGTCCAGCCGTTGAGCGTCACCACCGGCTGGTAGTCGGGGCCGGTGGAGGGATGGAGCGGCGGCTGGGTGGCCGCCGTTTCCATCAACGCGGCCTCCGGCAGTCCCATGTTGGTGGTCTTCGTCCAGGCATTTGTCGAGACGAGAGCGGCGCTTGCCGCGCCGACCCCCAGGATCTGGCGTCTGTTAAGCATCGTGTTCATCCTTTCAGTGAGCTCCACCGCCGCCGTCGGGAACGGCCGTCGCCTGCCCACCCGCGCCGGCAGCGCCCGAGCCGCCGCCGTAGATCGCAGACGAGAGTTCCTGATCGGCCAGCCAGAATTCGCGTTTGGCGTTGGTGGAAAGGAGGATTGCGTTGATCCTCGCGCGCGTGTCGGCGAGCAACTCGAATGTGTTGGTGATCATGCCGTTGTAGGTGAGGAGGGATTCCTCCTCGATCGCGACGCGCAAGGGGAGGACGTTGTTCCGATAGTGGCGCGCAATGTCGTAGGTCGAGCGATAGGCCAGATAGGCGGATCGCGCCTCGGACCGGACATTGACCGCTTTCTCGGCAAGCAGGTTCGCCGCGCGCATATGGGCCAGTTCGGCCTTGCGAAGCCGCGCCTTGCCGCTGTCGAAGATCGGGATGACGAATTCGAACTCTACCTGCGGCGTGACCACCGTCCTGGTATCGCCGTCCTCGACTTCGCGTTCCGCTTCGATCCCTGCGATCACCTCCAGATCGGTGACGTATCGCGTGGCTTCGGTGAGACCGTAAGAGCGGGCGACCGCCTCCAGTTCCAACCGGGCGATCTGGAGATCGATCCGTCGGCGCAGCGCCTCGGCTTCGATCGCATTCTTCTCCTTGACGGACTTGGGGAGCGGTGGGAGTTCGTCCGGCACGAAGAAGTCCACGTCCTCGCCCCACAGCCCCATCAGGCGGGCAAGTTGCTCCTTTGCCAATCTTGCGGCGAGCCGCGCCTCTGCCTTCTGTCCAGTGAGTTCGGCATAGAAGACGTGCTCGCGCGCCTGTCCCGCCTTGGGCAGTGCGCCGCTTTCGCCCAATCGCTGGGCGAGCTCCGACGCCGCATCGGCGGCCGCTTGTGCCTGGTTCAGATAGGCAACCGTTTCGAAGGCGGCCACGGTATCGATCCAGGCCCGCCGCGTCGCCGCTGCAAGGCTGAGGGTTTCGAGGACGGCCGTCAGTTGCGCCTGCCTGAAGCGCGTATCGGCGATCTCGACGCGACTCCTAAGTGTGAGCATGGCCAGGATGTTGTTGGCGATCACGGCTTCGATGGCCCGAAATGCGCCGAGCGCAGGCGCCGCGATCCCAAGAGCGCCAACCGAGACGGTCGGGTTCTGCGGCAGGGCCTGCTGCCATACCTCGGCGGCTGAAATGCCGACCTCCGCATAGGCTGCCTGAAGGCCCTTGTTGTTGATCAGGGCGACTTGCACGGCCGTGTCGGCGCTGATGGTCTGCCCGTAGACGCGTTCGTGAACCTGCTGCGCGATCGCGGTAGCCTGTTCCCGGGACTGGACCCAAACGGTCTGTTTGCCGGAAGCCTCCGATGATTTCATTGCGACGGTGGCAAAGCCCGCGTCATCGGCGGAATACTGGACAACTTCGGCCGCTGTCACGCATCCCCCGAGGATGAGTGGCACGGCGATGACGGCGAGCCGCGAAGCCGACACGCCCTTCACGATCCACCTCCGCCGTCGGGGCCCTGGTCGTCATTCAACTGACGCCAGTTCCGCGGGGGCAGGGGTTGCCGGTTGTTGTACTCGCCTACAGTGCCGCCTTCGGCGGTGCTGCGGATACCGACGTCAATATCGGAGGGCGATCGAAATGGCAGCGGATCTGACAGAGGCGCGGACACGCACCCGCCAAGCAGTGCCGGAATGAGCCCGGCAAGCAGGAATGGTTTCATCAATGAACAGCCTGAACACGAGTAGTGTCGTGTCCTTGAGGACGCACGATCCCAAGGACGCCAGCGCTCTCACAGGAGAGCAGGACCGCGTTCGACTATTGGGGAGGCCGGATGGGGAGCAGGCACGCGCCGAGAAGGGCCGCCGGGTCGGCGGGCGTGGCATACTGCTCAGGGAGCAGGCTCGAACACTCCGCAGCGGCGACAAGGACCGCCATGCTCGGGGCGCAGGAATCGGCGCAACAACCGTCGTTGTCGAGGCTGAACGGGCCGTCCATTCCGGAATGGCTGTCCGCCGCCGTCTGGCAATCACCTCGCACACCCGCGATATGACCGGTGTGGCCGCTCGCCGCCGAACCGGCGTCGGTAACCTCGACCATACCAAACGCCTGAGCGGCGCCGTGCGTCGTCGATGCGAAAAAAGCCGGATAGGCCGCCAGGACAAGCGCAATCGCCAGACCGACGACGACGCGTATCCTTCTCCAGCGAATCTTTTCGGCGCTCACCATGGCGAGATATTTCGCTGCAGTTTTCGCAATCGTCAATTCAGATAATGTTGACAGCAGTCACATGATCGTCATCGAAACGATCAGGCTGCTATCGGGTGCGATGCCGCCGGGACACCTTGTCGATGCGGCCAGTGCGGGCCGACCTGTGAACCCTTGAGGTTCGGCGGCCAAAGCCCCGGTCGTTCCATATCCGGACCCTAATTTTGGTTGGACAGCGCAAGAGGGGAATGATAGTAAAAATCAACGAATTTTGATGTGGTTAAAATATGAAACCCGCCGCCTTTTCCTATGAGTCACCTTCGACACTGGCGGAAGCCATGAAGCTGATCAAGGCGAACGCGGCGGATGGCCGGGTGATCGCCGGCGGCCAGAGCCTCGTGGCGGCGATGAATTTTCGTCTCGCGCGCCCTGACGTCCTGATCGACCTGAACGGTGTGAAGGAACTCGACTTCATCGAGGAAACGCCCGGCGAACTGGTGATCGGCGCGATGACGCGCCATGCCGCGTTTCACAAGCCGGTTTGCGACGGTCCGCTTGGCCGGTTGCTGTCGAAGGTCGTGCCGAATATTGCCCACTATCCGATCCGCAACCGGGGGACCTTTGGCGGATCCCTGTGCCATGCCGATCCAGCCTCGGAATGGTGCGTGGTCGCCGCGACGCTCGACGCGACGATGAAGATCGGCAGCGCCGAGGGTGATCGCGAGGTGCCGGCCGCCGACTTCTTCCGCGGCAGCTTCACCACCGCCGTCGAACCCGGCGAGATCCTGGTCGCGATACGGTTGCCGAAGCTGGACGCGGGATGGGGCACGGGCTTTTACGAATATTCACGGCGCAAGGGCGACTTCGCGCTGGCCATGGCGCTTACGGCGCTGCGCGTCGAGGGCGGCGCGATCAGCGCAGCCCGGGTCGGGCTTGGCGGCGTGGCCGATCACGGCAAGCGGATGGCCGACCTCGAGGCCGCGCTGGTCGGCAAGCCGGCGACGGCGGAGACCTTCGCCGAGGTGGGCAAGCTGGCCAGCACGCTGGTCAGTCCCTATGGCGATATCCACGGGTCGGCGGAATACCGCCGCGACCTGACCGCGACGGTCGTGGCGCGCGCCCTCGCCGAAGCGGCGGACGAGGCGACGGCATGAACTGGGTCGGACGCCGCCTGCCGCGGCTCGAGGATCCGACATTGCTGATGGGGTTGGGACATTTCGTTTCCGACCTCAAGCAGGGCGCGCTGGCCGTCAAGTTTGTGCGCAGTCCCGTTGCCGCGGGCGTGATCACCGAGATCGAGCGCCCCGATCCGGCCGAGATGGCCGGCGACGTCTTCACCGCCGCCGATCTTTCCGACGTCGGCAACATCCAGGCGGTCCTCAATCGCCCGGATTACCGGCGGGTGCCGCATCCGGTGCTGGCCAAGGAGCGCGTCTCCTTTACCGGTCAGCCGGTCGCGATGGTCATCGCCGCGACAGAGGCGCTGGCGGAGGATCTCGCCGAAAGCGTCTTCGTCGATATCGACGCGGAAGATGCGATCACGACCTTTGACGAGGCGCTGGCGGAGGGCGCGCGGGCGGTTCATCCGGAAGCCCCTGGCAACGTCATGGTCGAGGGCAGGATGCGCACCGAAGGCGTCGACGCGGCGTTCGCCTCGGCCGCCGCGGTTGTCTCCTTCGATCTCAAGTCGGGGCGCCAGTCGGCGATGCCGCTCGAGCCGCGCGGCGGGGTAGCCGACTACGATCGGGCGAGCGGTCGCGTCACCCTCCATGCATCGGTTCAGATGCCGCACATGCTGCGGACCGGGATCGCCGACGTCCTGGGAATTCCCGAGTCCGACCTGCGGGTGGTTGCCCCGGAAGTCGGCGGCGGCTTCGGCCAGAAGATGTCGCTGTTTCCAGAATATATCGCGCTGGTCTGGGCGGCGCGGCGGCTGAAGCGCAAGGTCGCCTGGATCGAGGACCGGCGGGAGAATTTTCTCGCCTCGGCGCATAGCCGCGACCAGCGGTTCACCATCAGCGGCGCCTTTGATGGCGAGGGGCGCCTGCTGGCGATCGATGCCGACCTCCTGTCGAATGTCGGGGCATTCTCCTGCTACCCGGTTTCGTGCGGGGTCGAGC
Organism: Bauldia litoralis; assembly: GCF_900104485.1. Lineage (GTDB taxonomy): Bacteria > Pseudomonadota > Alphaproteobacteria > Rhizobiales > Kaistiaceae > Bauldia > Bauldia litoralis. The sequence continues at coordinate 265,196 of NZ_FMXQ01000007.1, forward strand.
CGCTGATGGCCTTCGCGGAACTGCCGGGTCCCTATGTCGTGCCGGAATACGGCGTCCGGTCGCGCGGCGTGACGACGAATACCTGCATGATGGCGCCGTATCGCGGCGTGGCGCGGCCGATGCTCACCTTCACCATGGAGCAACTGATGGATCGCGCCGCGATCCAGCTGGGTATCGACCCGGTGGAGATCCGGCGGCGCAATCTCATCGCGGCGTTCCCGTATCGCTCGCCGACCGGGTTGGTCTATGACGAGGGTTCCTACCTCGAAGCCATGGAAGCGGCGGTTCGCATTGCCGACATTCCGGCCTTCCGCGTCCGCCAGCAACAGGCGCGCGAGCAGGGACGCTATCTCGGGATCGGGCTTTCGGTCTTCGCCGAAAGGACGGGCTACGGCACATCCGCCTACGCCGCGCGGAAGATGGAGATCGTTCCAGGCTACGAGACCGTCGATTGCGAGATGGACCCGTCCGGCCGGGTGACCCTGCGGATCGGTTCCTCGCCCCACGGGCAAGGGCTGAAGACCGCGCTTGCCCAACTCGTCGCCGACCGGATCGGACTGGCGCCGGAGGATGTGCGGGTGATTTCCGGGGACACCGACACAACGCCATATGGCTGGGGAACCTTCGCCAGCCGCTCGATGGTGATCGCCGGCGGCGCAAGCCATCTCGCGGCGGACAAGATCGCGACCAAGCTCCGCAGCGCCGCGGCCCAGTTGCTCGAGGTCGAGAGCGATACGATCGAACTGAAGGACGGGATTGCCACCGCGAGCGGCACCAACCGTTCGCTGCGCATCGGCGAACTGGCCCGCGCCATGCACCACGGCAGCCATCAATTTGGCGACCTCGGCGGCGGGCTGAAGGAGCACGGCTTCTACGATCCCGACGGCACCTTTTCCAATGCCTGTCATATCGCGGTGGTCGAGGTCGACCCCGACACGGGCGGCGTCCGTATCGAGCGTTTCATCGTGGTCGAGGATGCCGGCAAGCTCATCAATCCGCTGATCGTCGACGGCCAGATCACCGGCGGCGTCGCCCAGGGCATCGCCAACGCCCTGTTCGAGGAACTCGTCTATGACGAGCACGGGACGCTGCTGACCACTTCGCTGGCCGACTACCTGCCACCCACGGCAATGGAAATCCCGACCATCGAGATCCACCACATGGAAACGATCTCCCCGGAATCGGTGACGCAGGCGAAGGGCGTCGGCGAAGGCGGGGCGATCGGCGCGCCGGCCGCCGTCATCAGCGCGATCACCGACGCGCTTTCGCCCTTCGGCATCGCGATCGATGCGATGCCGGCGACGCCGGACAGGATCCGGCACGTACTTCGCGACGCCCGAGGCAACTGAGATGACCGAGACACGAGACATCACGCTTGACGTGAACGGAAAGCGCCACGCCCTGTCGGTCGAGCCGCGCAAGAACCTGGCCGATGCGCTGCGGGACGATTGCGGCCTGACCGGAACCCATGTCGGATGCGAGCACGGTGTCTGCGGGGCCTGCACGGTGCTGGTCGACGGCCGCGCCGTACGGTCCTGCTTGATGTTCGCGGTCCAGGCCGAGGGCACGGCCATCGAAACCGTGGAGGGGCTCGCGTCGGAGGATGGCGAACTTCACCCGTTGCAGCAGGCATTCTGGGACAAGCACGGGCTTCAATGCGGCTTCTGCACGCCGGGCTTCCTGATGCTGGCCGTCGGGGCGCTTCGGGAGAATCCCGAGATGACCGATGTCGAGATCCGCGAGCTGGTCTCGTCGAACCTGTGCCGTTGCACCGGCTACCAGAACATCCTGACCGCGGTGCGCGCCGCGGCCGATGTCATGCGGGCCGGCACCAACGGATGAGCGCCATCGGTCGGAGCATCCGGCGCATCGAGGACCGGGCGCTGCTGACCGGCAACGGACGGTTTGCCGCCGACCTCAATCGCGAGCACCAGCTCCACATGCGGGTTGTCCGTTCGCCGGTCGCCTTCGGGCGCCTGGTCGAAGTCGACGCGTCCGACGCGGCGGATGTGCCCGGCGTCGAGGCGATCTGGACGGCGGCGGACATCGCCGAGCTTCCGCAGATCGACTTCCGGATGACGAAAATCACCGGGATGGAGCCGTATCGCCAGTGGTGCCTGGCGAAGGACTATGTGCGCTATGTCGGCGAGCCGGTGGCGGTGGTTTTCGCCAATAGCCCGTATGCCGCCGAGGACGCGGCGGAACTGGTCTTCTGCGACATCGACGAGGTTGACGCCCATCTCGAAGCGACCGCGGAGCCGGTCGCCTTCATGCCGGAGACGATGCCCGGTCTGCTGACGGAACCGGCGGTCCTGCACAAGTCCTGCGGCGATCTGGACGCGGCCTTCGCCGAGGCGGCCGAGGTCGTCGAACTCGAACTCAAGGTTGGCCGCCATACCGGTGTTCCCCTCGAAACCCGTGGGGCCCTGGCGGTCCATGACGCGGCCACGGACACCGTCACCATGTACGGCGCGGCCAAAGTGCCGCACTACAATCGCGGCGCCATAGCGGCGATGCTCGGCCTGGCCATCGACAGGGTGCACCTGTCCGAGGGGCATGTCGGCGGCGGGTTCGGGATCCGTGGCGAGCTTTATCCCGAGGACGTTCTGACCTGTCATGCGGCGAGGCGGCTCGGCCGCCCAGTCAAGTGGATCGAGGATCGCAAGGAACACCTGATGGCGGCTAATCACAGCCGCGATCAAGTGTATCGCATGCGGGCCGCGATCGCCCCGGACGGTTTCCTGCTGGGGCTCGACGTCACCTTCATCACCGACCAGGGCGCCTATGTGCGGACCCATGGCGCGACCGTCTCCGATCTTTCTGCCGCCCTCCTGCCAGGCCCCTATGTCATCCCCGCCTATCGCGTCGCGGGCCATATCCGGCTGACCAACAAGACGCCTGCCGGCACCTACCGGGCGCCGGGCCGGTACGAGAGCACCTTCGCGCGCGAGCGCTTGATGGACGCGATCGCCGCGCGTGTCGGGATCGATCGGCTCGAGGTCCGCCGGCGCAATCTCATTCCCGAGTCGCGCATCCCCTTTGATCGCGGCATGGACACGTTGGGCACCGGCGTCGTCTACGACTCCGGTCGCTACCACGACCTGCTGGCCCGGCTGGAAGCGCATGTCGGCTGGGAGGAACTGGCGGCATCGATCGCAGAACGCCGTGCGGCCGGCGAGATGGTCGGCCTCGGCCTCGGCTATTTCATCGAGAAGAGCGGACTCGGCCCCGAGGACATGGTGCGCATGCGGGTAGCGCCGGACGGTGGAATCCGGATCATCACCGGCGCCGCGTCGGTCGGCCAGGGCATCGAGACGGCCATGGCGCAGATCTGCGCCGACAGTCTGGGCGTTGATACGGCTCGCATCGCGATCGTCCATGGCCAGACCTCCCTGATCGAAAAGGGGATGGGGGCATTCGCCAGCCGGGTGACCGTGATGACGGGATCAGCGATCAAGATCGCTTCGGAAGCGCTGATCGAGGCGGCCCTCGATATCGGCGCCAAGCTGTTCCAGGTCGATCGCGCGAGCGTCGCCTATAAGGCGGGCGAGGTACGGGTGGCCAGCAGCGACCGGGCCATGAGCCTCGCACAACTCGCCTCGGCCTGGGCCGAGCAGGGCGGCCTGGCGGCCGAGGGGACCTTCCGGTCCGATCACATGACCTATCCCTACGGCATCCACCTCGCGCAGGTTCGCATCGATCCGGGGACCTGCGACGTGCTGGTGGAGCGCTACACGGTCGCCTATGACATTGGCCGGGTGATCAACCCGATGCTGGTCGAAGGACAGATTGTCGGCGCCGTGGCGCAGGGTCTGGGCGGCGCGCTCTACGAAAACTTCGAATATGACGAGGCTGGCCAACCGCTGGCGACAAGCTTTGCCGACTACCTCATGCCGACCGCACTGGAGGTGCCCGAGGTCTTCACCCTGGTCCGGGAGGACGCGCCGAGCCCGATCAATCCGCTCGGCGTCAAGGGTGCGGGCGAGGGCGGCATAACCGCGGTGGGCGCGGCCATCGCCTCGGCGGTGGACGACGCGGCGGGGCGACCGGGCATGGTGACGCGATTGCCGATCACGCCAGACAGGCTGCACGCCTGGCTGGCCTGAGCCGGCGCGCGGGCTACTCGCGCGTGGTGTTGAACCAGACGGTGCGGGCGACGCGGTCGCCGTGGTTCCAGATCCGGTGGCTGCGCCTCGACGAGTAGGAAATCAGGTCGCCCTCGTTGAGGATGTGGCTCACGCCGTCGACCTGGACGGTCAACTGACCGTCGAGAACCAGCCCGTATTCGTAGCCCTCGTGCTGCAGCGGATCCTCGTTGCTGCCGGTCTTGGGCGCGTATTCGTTGATTGCTATTGAAATTCCGCGATAGCGATCTTCCTTGAGCATCCGGCGGACGACATGATGGGCCGTCTCGACGATGATCGCGTCGGCGGCCCTCGTGACGATCCTGTCCGACTGCTCGTCATTGGCGCTCAGGAAGTCCGACATCGTGGTTCCGAGCGCTTCGCCGACCACGACGAGGGAGCCGATCGACGGCGAGGCGAGGCCGCGCTCGACGAGGCTCAGCATGGAAGAACTCAGGCCGCACGCCTCGGCGAGCGCATGCAGGGTCATGCCCCGGCTCTTCCGAATTTCCCGAATCCGACGGCCAATGGCCTCCAGCGCTCTCGCCGGGCTGTCGCTCGTTTCCGCGGTTTGTCGTGCGGTCGCTTCCTTACCCACGTGGGATCTTCCTTCTTTGCCGCCAGCAGCCCGGACAGGCTACATCGATTCCATCAAACGTTTATTGACGGTAGTTCAAATTTCAATAGAATAAAAAAATGTCAGCATGATCAAAAAAAGGCGCCCAATGTCTTCCGATTCAGAGCCACAGGTGCAGGTCATTGATTCAGGTGTAAATCACAAAAAGCTCGCGCTCATCAAGGGCAAGGGGACGGCCTTCGCAGTGCTGTGGCCGGGAAACGGGGCGCGGTTCCGCACCATGCAAATCCTCCAGATGGAGGCCGGCGACGAGACCATCGACCTCCGTCATCCCCATGATTGCGTTTATTATGTTTCAAATGGCGCCGGTCAGGTGCGGGACCTTTCGTCCGGCGCGGCGCAGGACCTGATCGAGGGCTCGATCGTCCATATCGACGCACGGGACGGCTATCGGATCGAAGCGGGCGCGGACGGGATGCGCATGGTCGGCGGGCCTGTGCCGGCGGACCCCGAACTCTATGCCTCCCTCACCGCGGAGTTCGCACAATGAGCATTCGAGTCTTTCACCGCGACGAGCCGACCCTTCGCCTGCCACTCATCTCCAAGGATGCGCGTTTCGTGGTGTGGCCCGGAACCGACGCCTGGAACGCCAACATGAATTATGTCGTGCTGGAACCGGGCGAGGCCAACGTTCCTCACATCCATGAAAAGTCCGAGGACTCGATCTTCATCCTCGAGGGCGAGGGGCTGGCCGTCGACTACACGAACGACGTGAGCCTGCCGTTCCACGCCGGTTGCGTCGTGCATGTCCCGGCCGGGATCAAGCACGCGATCATCGCCGGCAGCGAGTCCCGCGTGGTCAGCGTCGGCGGGCCGGCCCCGGCCGATGTGCCGCTGCTGCGCAAGATCGGTGCGATTCCCCAAGACGCCGAGCTGCCCGATCACTACTGCGTGGATCTGTCAAAATGACAGATGCCTTCCCCGTTGCGGCGGTTCAGTTCGGAGCACGGCTTTACGCTCCCGACGAGAACCGGGCGCGCGCCGAGACCGCGATCCGGTCGGCGGCGGGGAAGGGGGCGAGGCTGGTGGTCCTGCCGGAACTGGCGATCTCGGGTTACGGCCTGGATCCCGAAGGCCTGGCGCGGTCGGCCGAGCCGGGCGACGGGCCGACGGTCACCGGCTGGCAGGCGCTCGCCGCGGAACTCGACGTTGTCATCAGCGGCGGCTTCTGCGAGACCGCGGGCGGGAACCTGCATAATTCCGCGGCGCTGGTGACGCCCGAAGGCAGCGCCACGCTATACCGGAAGCTCCACCTGTTCGACGGTGAGAAGAACGTCTTCTCTCCCGGCGACCGCGGGCTGCCGGTGGTGGAAACCGCTCTGGGCCGGATCGGTCTGTGCGTCTGCTACGACCTCCGTTTTGTCGAAGTGGCTCGCGCCCTGGCGCTGATGGGCGCCGATGTGATCGCCGTGCCGACCGCCTGGGTCGGGGGCTTTGATCGCAATGCCCGCGACGCGATGGGCTTCATCGGGCAGGCGCGGGGGGCAATGGTTCAGGCGAACCTCAACCAGGTCGCCATGGTCTGCGCTTCCCAGTCGGGCGGCGATCAGGGCATCCGGTTTCTCGGCTCCTCCCTGATCGTCGATTCCTTCGGCGAGTGCCTCGCCGGTCCGTCGGAACAGGACGCGGACGAAACGTTGATCGCCTCCCTCGACATCGCCGCGATCCGGGCCTCACGGGTCCGCTCGGCGCTGGTGCGGCCGCGCGAGGACCGACGGGTGGACGTGTACGGGCTGACGGTATCCGGGACGACCTATTGAACCTTGAACGAAACCTCGGGACACGGATGAAATGACGACATGAAGCTCCAACAGACCTTCGTCGTGGCTCGTCCCGAAGACGACGTCTGGGCCTTCTTCCACGATATCCCCGCCGTAACGGCGTGCCTGCCCGGCGCGGAATATCTCGGCGACAAGGGCGAGGGGATCTACGCCGGCAAGATGTCGATGAAGGTCGGCCCGTTCCAGGCGAGCTTCGACGGCGAGGCCAATGTCGACTACGACGACGCCGCTCGCACGGTCACCATGCAGGGCAAGGGCGTCGACAAGAAAGGCGCCAGCCGGGGCAAGATGTCCATGGTCTGCAACCTCACCAATGCCGAGGGCGGGACCGGCGTGGCGATCGATGCCGATGTGCAGTTGTCCGGCGCGATCGCCCAGTTCGGCCGAACCGGGATTATCCACGAAATCGCGAATGTCCTGATCGCGGACTTCGTCCGCAACGTCGAGGCGCGGCTGCCGGCCGGTGGCGAGGCGGCACCCGGCGACGGCGTCGAAGCCGATGGCAACAAGGGTCAGGGCGCCGTTCCACCTCCGGCGCCGCGGCCGGTTGGTGGGCTGAAGCTCCTGATGCTGTCGTTGCTCGGCCTGGTTCGCGGGCTGTTTGGGCGAAAAGGGTGAACATGCCTCATTGGAAGGCATCTTTTGTGACGGCGAGCCATTCTTTAGTCATGCCTCATAATTGAGTTTGGATAAAAAGAATTTCATAATGTTGAAATTAAGCTAGCCTGCCCTGGTTCGATTGGTTGGAGTTCCGGCCAGAGTGAATGCGGTGTTGTGAGGAAAAGGCGCGAATGGACATCATCACTTTCGGCCTGATCTCGGCGAGTGTGATCCTGCTGTCGTCCGTCGGCTTCGCGCTGATCGTTCAGGTCGAGGGTTTCCTCAACATCGCCCACGGGCAGATGCTGCTTCTCGGAGCCTATTCCGGGCTGTTCCTGTCCAACCTCGGCCTCCATATCATTCCCGCCAGCATCGGCGCCGCGATCTTCTGCGGCCTGGTCGGCGCGCTGTTCTACGGATTGCTGTTCCGGCCGGTGAAGGCCAAGGGCGTCCTCGTGCTGCTGTTCACCTCTGTCGGCGCCGCCTACGTCATCTACGGGGTGGTTGGTGCGATCGCCGGCAAGCGCATGCTGGCTTTCGACCTGCCGCTGGTCCGGGCGATGAAGCTGTTCGGCCAGCCCTTCATGACGATCTACGAACTGGCGATCGTCATCGTCGCGATCGCCGTCGCGCTCTGCCTGCATCTCTTCCTCGCCTACACCCCGGCCGGAAAATCCATCCGGGCGGTGGCCGACAACGAGGACCTGGCGCGGGCGCGCGGCATCGACCCGCTTCGGACATCCTACCTGGTCTGGTTCGTCGCCTCGGCCCTTGGCGGCCTCGCCGGCGTGTTCCTCGGCATCATGGGATCCCTGCACCTTTCGATGGGGTGGCAGCAGATCATCATCATTCTCGCGACGACCGTCCTCGGCGGCATCGGCAGCCTCTACGGCGTCATGCTGGCCGCCTTCGTCATCGCCTTCGGGATCGAGATCGGTCTGATCTTCGTCCCGGCCAGCTATCGCTCGGGGCTCGCCTTCCTGATCATCGTCGTCGTTCTTCTCGTCAAGCCGCAGGGGCTGCAAGCCCTGTGGGGCGGCGGGCGCGACAGAACGCACTGAGGGGAGGGCACCATGGAAGGTCTCATCCTCTTCGCTGTGAGCATCTCCACGCTGGGCGCGATCTACGCGATGCTGTGCCTGTCGCTGAATCTCGAATCCGGCAATGGCCCACTCTGGGACCTCGGGATCGTCTCTTTCTTCGGGATTGGCGCCTACACCTACACGCTGCTCACCGCCGATCCGGCCCTCGAGCAACAGTCGTTCTTGCTCGGCCTGGGCCTGCCCATGTGGATCGGGGCGATCGGCGCGGCCGCCGGCGGTGGAATCGCGGCCTGGCTGATTGGCCTGCCGACGCTGCGTCTCAAGCGCGAGTATTTCCTGATCGCGACGCTGGCCTTTGCCGAGATCATCCGCCAGGTCTTCGCCAACGAGAACTGGCTGACCAACGGCGTCGCCGGAATCTACGGCCTCCGGCAACCGTTCAAGAGCTACTTCGACGCCGCCGACTACAGCTACGTGCTGCTGGCGCTGACGCTGTGCGGCCTGGCCTTCACCTGGTACGTGACCCGGCGGATCATTGCCTCGCCCTTCGGACGGGCCTGCAAGGCGTTGCGGGAAAACGAACCGCTGGCGATTACCGCCGGCATCGATCCCCAGAAGACGTCGATACGGCTCTTCATGATCTCGGGCGCGCTGTCCGGCTTCGCGGGCATGTTCTACGTCTGGTATAACACGCTGATCATTCCCGGCCAGTTCGTCGCCGACCTGACCTTCTTTATCTGGGCCGCCCTGATCATCGGCGGCATCGGCAACCAACGCGGTGCGCTTGTCGGCGGCTTCATCTTCATCTTCCTCCACGACTCGCTCCGCTTCCTCCAGGTGTCGGGCGAGATGGCCGTGGCGTTCACGTCGTTGCGTACCGCGCTCATTGGCCTCGCGTTGATCCTCATCCTGCGGTTCCGTCCCGAAGGCATCTTCGCCGAACGGCCCGTGCGGTTCGACCTGCCGGCCCTGAAGCGGGAGGCGCGCGATGCTTGAGGTCAGCAATGTCACGCTTTCCTACGGCGGCGTGCGGGCGATCGACGATGTTTCGCTGACCGTCGCCAAGGGGCGGATCGTCGGCCTGATCGGCACCAACGGAGCCGGCAAGACATCCCTGTTCAACGTCATCAGCGGGTTCACCCGCGGCGACAAGGGCAGCATTCGCTTCAATGGCGCTGCGATCGAAAACGTGCGCCCCAGCGAGATCGCCCAGCTCGGGCTCGTCCGCACCTTCCAGACGCCCCTGGGCTTTCCCCGGATGACGGTGCTCGAGAACATGCTGGTCTTCTCTCGGGCCGACGCTGCTTCGCGCGGCCGCATCTTCGGGCGATCGAAGCCGGATGGAGCGATCCTCGAGCAGGCGATGGCGACGCTCGATGAATTCGGCCTGGCGTCGCGCGGCAATGACCTGGTGCAGGACCTGGCCGCGCCGGAACTGAAGATGCTGGAATTCGCCCGCGCCATGATGGGCGACATCAAGCTGCTGATGCTCGACGAGCCCGCCGCCGGTGTGAACCCGGCGCTTCTCGAAAACCTCACCAGCCACATCCGCTCCCTGCGTGACCGGGGCGTGACCTTTCTCGTCGTCGACCACAACCTCAAGTTCATCAGTTCGGTCTGCGAGGAAATCTACGCGATGGCGGACGGACGCGTGATCGCCCACGGCGACAGTGCGGACGTCATCGCAAATCCGGATGTCATCCGTCTCTACGTCGGGACGGGCGGCGCCGACAACAGCCTCTCGAAGGAGGCGGAAGCATGATCCTCGACAACCAAACAGGAGATGCACCTATGACTGCCATTTTGAAGACCAACCGGCGGCGCTGCCTTGCGCTGATCGGTGCTGTTGGACTGGCCCTGGCCGCCCCGTCTGTCGCTCTCGCGCAGGATGGGGAGCCGGTGAAGATGGGCCTGCTCGTCGGCCTCAGCGGCGACATGGGCCCCTGGGCGCCCGCCCTCAACAACGCGGCGATCCTCGCCGTCGAGGAGATCAATGCCGACGGCGGGATTCTCGGCCGGCCGGTGACGCTGATCGCCGAGGACAACAACTCGACCGTTGACGGCGCGATGCGCGGCGCGACCAAACTGGTCAGCGTCGATGGTGTCAGCGTCATCATCGGGCCGGAGAGCGATCCGATCGTCGCGCTCCGTGGCTATGCCAAGGACAACAAGATCCCGGTCATCTCGACGTCGGGCGGTACCGAAGCCCTCGACGACGCCGGCGGCACCGGGACCTACATCTATCGCACCAACGCCTCGGACAGCTTCCTCGGCGTGGTCCATGCCAAGATGCTCCTCGACGAGATCAAGCAGGACGAGGTGGTTCTGGTCGTCGAGAATCTCGAAGGCACCAAGAGCGGGGCCGAGACCTTCAAGCGGGCCTACGAGCGCCTCGGTGGCACGATCACCAAGGAAATCACCCTGGCGCCAGGGCAGACCAGCTACCTGTCCGAACTGGCCGACGTCGCGTCCGCCGAGCCCGAGATGGTCTTCCTTGCCGTTGGCCAGACTGCCGGCGTGAACTTCGTCAAGCAGGCTTACCAGCGCGGCTATGAGTGGGACTACTGGGTCACGGCCGAGCTGCAGTCGCCGGACTTCGTCAACGCGGTCGGGGCCGAGGTCGCCGCCGGTGCGATGAACCCGGTTTCGAGCCAGGTCGAAGGCGCCAAGAGCTGGGAGCGCTTCTCCGACGCCTACGAGGCACGTTTCGGCGAGAAGCCGGAGCCGGGCTTCTACCAGGCCGAGACCTACGACGCCTTCATCGCGGTCGCGCTCGCCATGGAAGCGGCCGGCGAGACCACGGGCGAGGCGGTTGACGCCAACCTGATCAAGGTTTCGGGCCCTGGCGGCAAGTCAGTCATCTCCTTCGCGGACGGCGTCGCGGCGCTGAAGGCGGGCGAGGAGATCGACTACGAGGGTGCCTCGGGCAAGCTCGATTTCGACGAGCATGGCAACGTCACCATCCCCGCCACGCGTTTGCTGAAGGTCAGCGAAGACGGTGAGTGGGAGACGGTGACGATCGTCGACTCCAGCGCCTTCCCGGCGAACTGATCCAGAGCCAGGGCGCATATCCTGCGCCCTGGCTTACCCCCCATGCGAGGACCGGCATGACTGCGCTTCTGACGATCGACAATCTTGTCGCCGGATACGGCAAGCTACCGGTTCTGCATGGAATTTCGCTCCAGGTGAACGAGGGGCGGATGGTCGCGATCATCGGCCCGAATGGTGCGGGGAAGACGACCCTGACCCGATCGGTGATGAATCTCGTCAATGTCATGTCCGGGCGGGTGTCCTTCGCCGGGCAGGAGATTACCGGTCTTCCCACCCAGGAAATCGCCCGTTGCGGCATCGGCTTCGTGCCGCAGACCCGGAATGTATTTGGCAGTCTCAGTGTCCAGGAAAACCTGGAGATGAGCTGCACCCCTTTGCCCCGCGCGCGCCATCGCAGCGCGATCGACGCCGTCTACGACCGGTTCCCGCGCCTCGTCGCGCGGCGCAGCCAGGCCGGCCGGTCCCTGTCGGGCGGGGAGCGGCAGATGCTGGCCATCGGGTCGGCGCTGCTGGCCGAACCCCGCATGCTGATCCTTGACGAGCCGGTCACCGGTCTGTCGCCGCACCTGACCGACGAAGTGTCCCGCGGCATCGCGGCAATCAAGGAAACCGGCGTGACCGTCATCTGGGTGGTGGAGGAGAATCCGCAACAGGTGATCGCGCTGTCCGACGAGGTCGCCGTGATGCAGACCGGGACCATCGCGCTGCAAAAGCCGTCGGCCGAGATCCTCGCGGCCGATAATTTCCGCGAACTGTTTCTCGGCGTCTGAGAGGCGCGCGGACGCTCGCTCGGCCCCAGTGCAGCAGGAGAGAATAAAATGCTCGATATGTTGCGCCCCTATTGGCATCCGATCTCCCGCGACAGCGATGTCGGCATGGAGCCGACACGCTACACATTGTTGGGCGAACACCTGGTCGTCTGGCGTCCTTCGCCCGAAGGCGATGTGGTCGTGATGAAGGACCTGTGCATCCATCGTGGCGCCGCGCTGTCGGCGGGCGCGGTCGTCGATGGCACCATCAAGTGCGCCTATCACGGCTGGCGCTACCGGGCCGACGGAGGCTGCGCCCACATCCCGTCACTTCCCGAGGGGGCGCCGATCCCCGCCAAGGCGCGGGCGATCGCCTACGCGAGCCGGTCGGCCTACGGGCTGATCTGGGTCTGTCTCGGCGAAACGCCGGCGCCCTTTCCGGGGTTTCTCGAAACGGTGTGGGACAACCCGGACTACCGGTCGGTCTATGTCGCTCGCTACGACTGGAACGCGTCCGCGGCGCGGGTCGCTGAGAACGCGATGGACTTCTCGCATTTCAACTTCGTCCACAAGGGCTACACGGAACTTGCCGACGGACCGGTGATCAAGCCTTTCGAGGTCGCCCGGCAGGACCAGGGCTTTGCCTACGCCTATGACGACGGCCACCTGCTGCGCGAATATGTCATCGAGTTCCCCTTCCTCGTCCATGATCGCAAGGGGGTGTTGAATCCCGAGGGCGGTGCGACGTGGTCGGACTCGGACAATGCGCGGGCAGGGGATGTGACGCTGCTCAGCTTCCTGGCGACGCCGGTGGACGAGACTCTCACCCACATCCACGTGCTGGTCACCCGCAACCACGCCCTCGACCGCGACGATGCCGAATTCACCGGCGGGTTCGACACGGTGATGGAACAGGACCGTGTCATCGTCGAGGGACAGCGGCCGGAACAGATCCCGGTCGACATCAAGGAAGAACTTCACCTGCGTCTGCCCGACGCCGCTTCCATCCTCTATCGGCGGATGCTTCGCGAACTGAACCTGCCCGCAAGCTACATGCCGTGATCCGGATGGGTTCGTGATGTCCGGGTTCCTCGACCTTCGCGTCGTCGGTGTACGCGATCTGACGGAACACGTCCGCCTTTTCGAACTGGTGTCCGCCGACCCGACGCGGGCGTTGCCGCCCTTCACCGCCGGCGCGCATGTCATCGTCGCCTTGCCGTCCGGACTTGAACGGCAATATTCGCTCTGCAACGACCCGGTCGATGCCGGGCGTTATGTGATCGCGGTCAAGCGGGAGGATGCGGGGCGAGGTGGCTCACGGGAGATGCATCGGGTGCTTGCCGCAGGCACCCAGGTGCGGATTCGAGCCCCGGCGAACCAGTTTCCCCTGGACGATGGCGCGTCGGAGGCGCTTCTGCTTGCCGGTGGGATCGGCATCACGCCCATTCTCTCGATGCGGCGCGTCCTGGCGCGGCTGGGGCGGCCCTATCGGCTGATCTATCTCGTCCGCAACCGCGACGAGGCGGCATTCGTTGACGAACTCGCCGACGACCTCGCCTCCGGCATGGCGCAGCTCCACGTTGACGATGAAGCGGGCGGTTTTTTCCCGGTCGCCGATGTCCTGGCCGCGGTGAAGGACGGGACGCACGTCTATTGCTGCGGTCCGACTCCGCTGATGCGCGAGGTCGAACGGACCGGCGGCTGTGCCGGCATCCCGCCAGCCGCGCTTCATTTCGAATGGTTCACCAACGCCGAACAACCGACGGCGCAGGACCGGCCTTTCCAGGTGACCCTGGCCCAGAGTGGCCTCAGCCTCGAAATACCGGTTGGACGGAGCATTCTCGACGTGGTGCTCGAAGCGGGCATTGACGCCGACTACAGCTGCGGCGAAGGCACCTGCGGCACCTGTGTCGTCCGCCTCCTTGAGGGCAAGGCGGACCACCGCGACACGGTGCTGACCGCCGGGGAACGGGAAACCCACGTGGCAATCTGCCGGTCCCGGGCGCGCGGCGCCGGGCTGACGATTGACCTCTGAGAATTTAGCATTGATAATCTAATTTTAACACGGTTAATGTCGCTGCGACCGACGCTGTTCGCGCATTCGACCCGCAATCTGGAGAGAGTTTCGATGAAAATCACCGACATGACCCACATGATGAATATCCATACGCCGGGCTGGGTCGGCTATGCGGGCAACAAGATGTACTACGCGCAGAATCTGCAGACCAAGCAGATCGTGGCGCAGCGGATCGACATGGCGCTGCACAGCGGCACCCACATCGACGGCGCGATGCACGGCGCGGACGGCATGGGGGACATGGCGTCCTACTCCATGGACTTCCTCGTCTCGCCGGGTGCGGTGGTCGATATCTCCGAGCACATGGACGACTGGGCGGTCATCACGCCCGAGATGATCGAGAGCGCGCCGGTCGAGGTGAAGGAGGGCGACATTCTCATCCTCCACACCGGCTGGCATCGCTACTGGGAAGGGCAGCCGCAGCAGGATCTCATCCGCTATTTCTGCATGCATCCCGGCGGCAAGATGGAACTGCTGCAGTGGATGCTCGACAAGAAGATCAAGTGGTTCGGCGTCGACTGCGGCTCGGGCGATCATGCGATGAATACCTCGATCCGCCACATGCGTCCCGATCTCGCCAAGCGCTTCGAGAAGAAGGTCGGCATGACCTGCGACGAGTTCTTCGGCGAATACACCTACACCCACAACAGGTCGGGCCGTGAGGTCACGGAGAACATCTTCCCCTTCCACAGCTACGCTCTCCAGGAAGGGCTGATCCACGCCGAGAATGTCGGTGGCGACATCGAGCTCTGCCTCAACAAGCGCGGGATCATTGGCGCATATCCGTGGCGCTACGACGGGCTGGAGGCCAGCCCCTGCCGCATTCTCCTGATGGAGGATGTCGAGGAGAAGGTCGAAGCCATCGGCGATGTCGCCAACGCGATCTTCGATCGGCGCTGACGTCAGGCAACAAAGGTCCGGGTCGACCGGCTCGGACCGGCAAGCATGCCGGGCGCGCGACAGCGCCCGGTCGCGGTTCGGAGGGGCGGATGCTGATCGGCGCGCGCGACATCGATGAAATGACGGCGGAGCAGCGCGCAACGCACGACCGCATTGCGTCCGGACCGCGTGGCGGCGTGCCGCATCCCTTCCTGGCGATGCTCGATGCACCGCACTTCGCCGAGGCGATCCAGTCGGTTGGCGAGGCCATCCGGTTTCACGGCGTTCTCGACCAGCGCCACCGCGAGATCGCCATCCTGGCGGCGGCCGCCGCCTTCGGCTCGGGCTACGAATGGACCTACCACGAGGCGATTGCCCGCGAGCTCGGCCTGAGCGACGCGGAACTAGCCGCCGTTCGCGATGGTTCGGGCACCGGGCTTCCGGACGTTGAGCAGGCGATCGTCGGCTTCGTCTTCAAGGCGGTGCGCGACCGGCAGTCGGACCAGGATGTGCTGGCGCGGCTGTCCGCTGAACTTGGACGCGCGGCGGCGACGGAGATCGTGACGATCGCCGGCTATTATCCGCTTCTGGCCCTTTTCCTGTCGGCGGGCGAGCTCGACCAGCCAATGCCGACGGATACGCCGTAGCCTACGAACGACAGCGCGATCCCGGCGTCCCGGGGTGTGAAAACGGAGAGCCTGATGGTTGCGACGGTTCTTCAGGAAGGCAGGATCGGGACGCTTGTCCTGAAGAACAGGATCGTTCGCGCCGCGACGTCCGAGACGATGGCAAGCGCCGAGGGACTGGTCTCGGATCGGCTTGTCGCCTTCTACGAAGACCTCGCCCGTGGCGGCGCCGGCCTGATCATCACCGGTCACATCTACGTCGACCGGCGCGGGCAATACACACCGTTCCAGACCGGTATCCACGATGACGCCTGCATCGCGGGGCTGCGGCGGCTCGTCGATGCCGTGCACGCCCAAGGGGGAACGATCTTCGCCGAACTCGCCCATGCCGGCAGCCAGGGGACGGTCCCCGGCGTCACGCCGGTCGCCCCGTCGGTCGTTGCCAATGCGATTTTCGGAACGGAGCCGGACGAACTGACCGCCGACGATATCGAGCAACTGGTCATGGCTTTTCGCCAGGGGGCGCGGCGTGCGATCGCGGCGGGTTTTGACGGCATTCACCTTCACGGCGGCAATGGCTACCTGATTTCGCAATTTCGCTCGCCCCTGACCAATCTGAGAAACGACGCCTGGGGCGGCAGCGCCGAGAACCGAAACAGGTTCTTCATCCGGGTCTACGAGGCGGTTCGCGACGAAGTCGGCGACGACGTCCCGGTCACGGCGCGGATCGGCATGGCGGATGTCGATCCCGCGGGACTGCCGGTCGAGGAAAGCGTCGCACTGGTTCGCGAACTCGAGCGGCGCGGCCTCGACGCGGTGGAGGTCACCTACAACGTGATGAACACCTACCGCGACAACATACGGCCCTATGTCGGCGTGCGCTTCGGTCGGGCGCTGCGCCACCTGGCTTTCGGGGCAGTCGGCCGGCCCTATGTCGAGGAGGCCTACTATCGCCCCTTCGCGCAGGCGGTCAAAGCAGGCGGCGCGTCGCTGCCGGTCATTCTCGTCGGTGGGGTGCGGTCGACGGCGATGATGGACGAGTTGATCGGTTCGGGGGATACGGACTTCGTCGCGATGGCCCGGCCGTTCATCCGCGAGCCCGACATTGCGCGCCAGATCGTCGAGGGCCGGGTCGGGCCGGTGGACTGCGTCTCCTGCAACCTGTGCCTGATGCACGAGGGCCGTCAGAGCCTGCGATGCTGGCGAAGGACGTGGCCGGACCTGCTCCGTCACGTCCGCCTGCACTATGGGCCGGGTCGCGGGTAAGGCGTTGCGCGCCCCGCCTGCAACTTGATTATGTTCAAATACATTTTGACATAAGGAAAAAATATGTCCTTAATTTCCGATTGCCGCAGTTCCCGCGGCAATGGGAGGAGAGGAACCACCATGCTGAATTCCCGCGTTACGATAGGGTCTGTCCTTGTCGCCAGCGCCGCAGCGCTTTGCGTGCCAGGTGCCGCGTCGGCCGAGGATCCCCAGGCGGCTTTCATTTATGTCGGACCGGTCGGAGACGCCGGCTGGACCTACCGCCATGATGTTGCGCGCCAGTGCATCGAAGCTGAAGGCACGAAGACCGCGTTCGTCGAGACGGTGCCGGAGACGCCGGACGTGCTGAACGTCGAGAACGACTTCCTGTCGCAGGGCTACAACATGATCTTCGCGACGGCGTTCGGCTACCAGCCCTTCACGCAGCAGGTTGCTGTCGCCAATCCCGACAAATATTTCTTCGGCATCACCCCGACGATTGCGCCGGCCGACAACATCCTGAATTTCTACGGCAAGCTCTGGGACGGTCGCTATCTCACCGGGATGGTCGCCGGGAGCATGACCGAGACGAACAAGATCGGGTTCGTCGCCGCCCAACCGATCCCGACCGTGATCGCCGGCCTCAACGCGTTCACCCTGGGGGCACGCTCGGTCAATCCCGATGTCACAGTCGAAGTCGTCTGGACGCTGTCCTGGTACGATCCGTCGGCCGAGAAGCAGGCCGCCGTTGCGCTGGTCGAAAACGGCGCCGACGTCATCGCCCAGCATCAGGATACGCCGTCGGCAGTGCAGGGCGCGGCCGAAAGCGGCGCATGGGCCATCGGCTCGGAATCCGACATGACCTCCTTCGCGCCCGAAAAGGTCCTGACCGGGACGGTGTGGGACTGGTGCCCCTTCTACAAGAGCGCCGTCGACATGGTGAAGAACGGGACGTTCGAGCCGGGCGAGTTCTATGGCGGGCTGGATGACGGAACGGTTTCGATCGCGCCGATCAACGCCGCCGTATCCGATGAGATCAAGGCCAAGGTCGCGGAGACCGAGGCGGCTCTGGCGTCCGGCAGCTTCGACTACTGGGCGGGGCCGATCAAGGACAACGAAGGCGCCACGGTCGTCGCCGAAGGCGCGACACTGGGCATCGCCGATATCAACGGCATGGGTTGGCTGGTTGAAGGTGTGTCGGGCAGTCTCCCGACGAAATGAGCGCCTTCAAAACGGAGCGCGCCACACCGGTGCATCCGCTGGTCAGGCTTCGAGGCGTGTCAAAGCGCTTCGGTGACGTGCTTGCGAATGACGGTGTGTCGTTCGACGTGCCTCGCGGTTCCGTTCTCGCCCTTGTCGGCGAGAACGGAGCCGGCAAGTCGACCACGATGAACATTCTCTCCGGTCTCTATCTGCCCGACGCCGGGCAGATAGAAGTCGATGGGCAGGCCCTGGCGCTCGGTTCGCCGAAGGCGTCGCTGGCGGCGGGCATCGGCATGGTCCACCAGCAGTTTCGCCTCGTCGAAACGCTGACGGGCTTCGAGAACATCTCGCTGGCCATCGACCGCGGCCGCTTTCTTCAGCGGCGGAGCGCAGACGATGCGCTGCGCCAGCAAATGCACGACCTGGGTTTCGACCTCGATCTGACGGTGCCGGTCTGGCAGTTGTCGCTGGCCAGACGCCAGCAACTCGAGATCCTCCGGGTGCTCTCGGCCGGTGCGCGCGTCCTGGCGCTGGACGAACCGACATCCGTTCTCTCGCCGATCGAGACGCAGGGCCTTTTCGCGATCATCGAGAAGATTGCAGCGTCCGGACGCTCGGTCGTGCTGATCAGCCACAAGCTTTCCGAGATTCTCGGTGTCGCGCGCGACATCGTGGTGATGCGCGGGGGCAGGGTGGTGCATGTCGGCCTGGCAAAAGACAGCGATCCCGACAGCCTGGCGCGGCACATCGTCGGGGACCGGCGGTTCACCACAGAGGCGCGACCGGCAACCCGGCGGGGGGACGTCGTCCTGACCGTCGACAAGCTCAGCGTCGCCGACCATCGCGGCGCGCGCGTCGTTCGGGACGTCGCCTTCAAGGCCCATCGGGGTGAAGTGGTGGCCATGATCGGCGTTACCGGCAACGGACAGACCGAACTCATGGAGACGATCGGTGGCCTGCGGAAACCACTGTCGGGGAGGATCGAGTCCCCGCAGCTGAACGGCAGGCGACATTTCGCCTATATCCCGGCTCAACATCTGGGCACCGGTCTCGCCCCGGGTCTGACCGTCCGGGAGAATGCGCTGCTCGGGCGTCAATTCCTGCCGGCATTCGGTCCCTGGCTCCGTCGCCGGGCCGTCGATGCCAATGCGCGGGAGGTCATCGCCCGCTTTGGCGTGAAGATCGCGGACAACGCGCCGGTCCGTCGCCTGTCCGGCGGCAACCTGCAGCGGATCGTGCTCGGCCGCGAGTTGCAGGACGATCCGAAACTGATCATTGCCGACTATCCGACCCGTGGGCTCGACGTCGCTTCGGCCGCGCAGATTCGGTCGGCACTGATCGCCGCCGCCGCTGCAGGCGCTGCCGTCCTGATGTCGAGCGAGGAACTGGAAGAGTCGCTGTCCATGGCGACCCGCGTGCTGGTCATGCATTCCGGCGCGATCGTCGCCGACCTTCCTGCCGAGGAAGCCGATCTGGAGACCATTGGCCGGCTGATGATCGGGGGACGGGAAGCCGCATGAATCTCACCATGCCGTTTCGGCTGGAGCCAGTGCTCGATGAACCACGGCGGGGGCAGGCGGCCATTCGTCTGGCGGTTGGCGCCTGCGTCGCGTTGCTGGTGGGTGCCGCCCTGCTGCTGGCGTCCGGGTATGACCCGGTCGTTGCCTACTCGGCACTGGCGCGCGGCGCCTTCGGTTCGATGAATGCAATTTCGGGGACCATCAACAAGGCGGTTCCGATCGGGCTTTGCGCCATCGGCATTGCCTTCGCCTACCGCGCCCGGCTCTGGAATATCGGCGCGGAGGGACAGCTTTATTTCGGCGCTTTCGGCGCCGCGGGCGTCGGGTTGTTCCTGCCACCGTCCACGCCGCCGGTCGTCGCGCTGCCGCTGGTTCTCCTGGCCGGGATGCTCGGGGGCGGGCTCTGGGCTTTCATCGCCGCTGCCCTCAAGGCCTACCGCGGCGTCAATGAAATCCTCACCACGCTGATGCTCAACTACGTCGCGATCCTCTGGGTCGCCTATCTGGTCACCGGGCCGTGGTCCGATCCCCTGGCCTACTCGTTTCCCTACTCCGCGCCGATCATCGCGAACGCCCAACCCGGTCGCGTGTTTGCCGGTATTCATCCCGGGATCATCGTGCTGGTCGCCGCCAGTCTCGGGTTGTGGTGGCTCGATCGGTCGTCGCGGCTTGGCTTCAACCTTCGCGTCGCTGGCGACGCCCCCCGCGCGGCCCTTTATGGCGGCGTGAACCACCGGACGGTCACCCTGGTGGCGCTGACCGGCGCCGGGGCACTCGCCGGGCTGGCCGGAGCGATCGAGATTGCCGGATCGACGACGCGTCTTCAGTCCGGGCTGTCTCCCGGTTACGGATTCATCGCGATCCTGGTGGCCTGGCTGGCGCAGGGGCGTCCGCTGGCGATCGTCTTCGCCGCGCTGATCTATTCAGGTCTTCTCAACGGTGGCTTTGCGCTTCAGGTGTCGAGCATTCCGCCAGCCACGGGCACGATTCTCCAGGCAGTCCTGCTTCTCTGCTTTCTTGCGGCGGCGACATTCGGGAAATATCGCATCCGACGGGTGCCAGCGTCTCAGGGCAGTCCATGAATCCCGAATTGCTTCTTGCCGCTGCGATCATCGCCGGCACGCCGATCCTCTTCGCCGCGCTCGGCGAGTTGCTGAGCGAGCGGGCGGGGGTGATCAATCTTGGCCTGGAGGGGACCATGCTGGTCGGCGCGGTCGCCGGCTTCGCCGCGACGACGCAGACCGGCTCAGCCTGGTTCGGAACCGCCTTTGCCGCCTTCGCCGCCGGTCTCTTCGGCCTGCTCTTCGCCTTCCTGGTCATCACCCTGCGGATGAACCAGATCGTCACCGGCCTGGCCTTCACCATTCTGGGCGGGGGGCTGTCGGCCTATCTGGGAAAGCCCTTCATCGGCAAGCCGGTGGCGGATGTGATGGCCAAGCCGGACTTCGGTGCTCTCGCCGATCTGCCCTTCGTCGGGCCGGCCTTCTTCCGGCACGATGCCTTGGTCTATCTCGCCGTCATTCTTGCCATCGCTGTATCCTTCTACATCTGGCGGACGCGCTACGGACTGATCCTCCGCTCGCTCGGCGAAAGCCCCGATGTCGTGGATACGCTTGGCATGAACGTCACGCTTCTGCGCTACGTCTACGTGGTGGTCGGGACGGCATTTGCCGGGCTCGGCGGGGCGTATCTGTCACTCGTCTACACGCCCTCCTGGATCGAGAACATGACCGCCGGGCGGGGCTGGATAGCGCTCGCCCTGGTGATTTTCGCCAGCTGGCGGCCGATGTGGCTGCTGGCGGGGGCCTATCTGTTCGGCCTTGTGGACGCGTTGAGATTTCGAATGCAGATCGGCGGGGACGCGCTCATCTCCCCGTACTTCCTCAACATGCTGCCTTACGTGGCGACGATCGTCGTGCTGGTCCTGATGAGCAGCAACAGGTCACGCCTGAAGTTCGGCGCACCGGCCGCCCTCGGCACCGCCTACGATCGTGAAAGACGCTGAAACGGAGAATGCTTCGATGGAGTCCTATGTCTACGGCGTTCGTCGCGCCCTGCCGCCCGAGTTTCAGGAGTTCAACGACCTGAAGCACACCGCGATCCTCTCGATCGACATGCACCAGGGCCATCTGGCCGACACGCCGGATTGCCCCTGTCCGGCGCCGCGTGGCCGGGAGATCATCGCACCGGTCGATGAATTCCATGCCTCGGCCCGGAAAACCGGCGTACCGGTCATCCATATCCGCAGCGTCCTTCGCAAGAATGGCGTCGACGACATCAAGGGTGTCAAGTCGGCCTGGCGGATGACGTTTCCGCTGCATGTCGGCGACATCCCCAATGCCGACGAGCATGCGATCGAGGGTAGCCGGTGGACCGAATTCGTCACGGAAGTCGGCCCGGACGATCTGGTTGTGAGCGGCAAGAAACGGCTGTCGCCGTTCTTCGCGACCGATCTCGACTTCCTGCTGCGCCAGATGGGAACGAAGGTTGTTGTCATCGATGGCGGCATGACCGATTGCTGCATCCTCAATGCGGCGTTTGATGCCAGCAACCTTGGCTATCGCGTCATCGTCGCACGCGATCTGGTGCGCGGCACGGACGAGCACCTCGAGGATGCCGCGCTGGCGATGGTTTCGCTTCATCTCGGCCTCGTCATGGACGCGGCGGATATCGATGCGATGTGGCGGGACGGCGTCGCCGGCTAGCGGTTTGCTGTCGTGTCGGAGGGGGGGCGAGGGCGGCGCGCGCTGCTGGACACGACCAGTCGCGGTCCTTCTCTGGAATTCATCAAAACGTCGCCTCGGGGATACGTCCTTGTTACGCTCGTCCGGCATGTCCCGGTTCGCGTGAAATGCACGTGACCCCTGAGGAGCTTTCCATGACGAAACTGGTTGCAGTGAGCCGCCGCGGATTCCTGGCGTCGGCCGGCGCCGCGGGCCTTGTTGCCGCGTCCGGCATCGCGATGCCGTTCTACTCCCGGGCCGCCGCCCGGCCGAGCTTCACCCATGGCGTCCAGTCCGGCGACGTCGATGTCGAATCCGGCATGGTCTGGACCCGCGCCGACCGGCCGTCGCGCGTGATGTTCGAGGTCTCGACCCGCGAGGACTTCGCCAACGCGGTGAAGCTTCCCTCGCTCGACGCGCTTCCGGAGAGCGACTTTGCCGTCAAGCGGCTCCTCACCGGGCTTTTCGCCGACCAGGACATCTTCTACCGGCTGACGCTGGCCGACCTCGCCGACATCAACGTCACCTCCGAGCCGATCGTCGGTCACTTCAAGACCGCGCCGGCCTCCCGCCGCAACGTCAGGTTCGTCTGGTCGGGCGATACCGTCGGCCAGGGCTGGGGCATCGACACCGACCGCGGCGGCATGAAGACCTACGCGACGATGACCAGGCACGCGCCCGATTTCTTCCTGCATTCCGGCGACACGATCTATGCCGACGGCCCGCTCAAGGAGACGGTGGAACTGGCGGACGGCACGGTGTGGAAGAACATCGTCACGCCGGAGAAGTCGAAGGTCGCCGAGACCCTCGACGAGTATCGCGGCCAGTGGAAATACAACATGCTCGACGAGCATGTGCTGGCGATGAACGCGCAGATTCCGACCTTCTTCCAGTGGGACGACCACGAGGTGGTCAACAACTGGTCGAGCGCCAAGGACCTCACCGGCGACGACCGCTACGCCGAGAAGAACATCCACCTGCTGGCGGCGCGCGCCGGCCGCGCCTTCCACGAGATGACGCCGATCCGCTACCAGCCGGCCGAGCCCGGCCGGGTCTATCGCAAGATCGGCTATGGCCCGCTGCTCGACGTTTTTTTCCTCGACCTGCGCAGCTATCGCGGCGGCAATGGCCCGTCGATGGAAGAGACGCTGACGCCCGAGGCGCGGATCCTCGGCGCCGAGCAGGTCAAGTGGCTGAAACGCGAGCTGGCCAACTCGCAGGCGACCTGGAAGGTCATCGCCTGCGACATGCCGCTCGGCCTTGTCGTCTGGGACAACTGGGCCGACAGCGCCGGCGCGGAAGCCGTCGCCAATGGCGACGACGGTCCGGCGAAGGGTCGCGAGCTGGAGATCGCCGATCTCCTCCGCTTCATCAAGAACGCCGGCATCACCAACACCGTCTGGATGACCGCCGACGTGCATTACACCTCGGCGCATTACTACGATCCGTCAAAGGCGCAGTTCCAGGACTTCGAGCCGTTCTGGGAATTCGTCTCTGGCCCGCTGCATGCCGGCACCTTCGGACCGAACGGCCTCGACATGACCTTCGGACCCGAGGTCAAGTATGTGAAGGCGCCGACGGAAGAGCAGGGCGCCAACCTGCCGCCGTCGATGGGGCTGCAGTTCTTCGGCATCGTCGACATCGACGGCCAGAGCGAGCAGTTGACCGTCCGCCTCATGGATGCCGACGACACCGAGCTCTACAAGGTGACTCTGGATCCGAAGCGCGGCTGACGAACGGCCACGGGTCTTTCGGAACAAGAAAGGATGGCGGGGTGACCCGCCATCCACGCACCGTTTCTCAATCCAGAACGTCCGCCACCGCCGACAGGGATTGTGGACGGTAGAGTTCCTTTTCGGGAAGCGCGTTCGCGGGTTCCTTCCACCGCTTTCGGGCGCTTTCGGAGACGTCGGCGACAATCCTCGGTCCGGCGCGCGGTCGCCGCGACATGAAATTCGTGATGCTGAAGCGCTTGGGCTTGCCGGTCAGGGCTGCCCGGTGATTGGCTGCGCTGCGGGCCGCGTCGAGCGCCTCCGCCCGGAACGCCAGGCCACTTTCCGCCGCGCCTTCGATCAGCCAGAGCAAGGCATCGCTCGACAGTCCGACCTCCTTCCAGCCGCCGCCGATGGAACTGTGATCGCCGGGAAACCATGTCTGCCGGAAGCGGACGCCGCGTCCATCGGCGAGGGCGGCGTGGTTCAGGTGATCGAGGTTCTTCCAGAGCCCGGGCTCGAATGCGCGCCGGTATTCGTCTAGAGCCAGTGCGTGGCGGGCGGCCCGCACTGTGCTGCTGAGGGCGGCATCGTGAAACCGGTACCGGCCGTTGAACAGTCCGGAGATCCAGTAATGGTTCGGCAGCCCAAGGGCGCCGACCGTGTCCCAGACTCCGAGATACTCGATTTGAAGGGGCTGCGTGCTCGTCACGTCGAAGCCGGGAACATTCTTCTCGCGCCACGTCAGATCGGCGTTGCTTAGGTAGATGCCGGGGCAGACGTCATTGCGGAGAGCGCAGGATTGCGCGGCGTCCGGGTGCGAATCCGCATCGCGTCCGCGGTAGAGCGCAATGGCTTCCCGAATCCGCCGGGCTCGCGATCGCTCGACGATGCCGCAGTTCCTGATCAGGCCGGCCAGCGACCGGGCGGTGTAGGCTCCCCGGGAAAAGCCGAGGATGTAGATCTGGTCGCCGGGATCATAGTTGAACATGAGGAAGCGATAGGCCTGTTCGACCTTGGTCATCAGGCCGGCGCCGAACGCACCGCCGAGCCAGCGGTCGAGGTTGCGGCCAACGGTCGTATTTCCCGATCCGACGCCTTCGTCGTACCAGACGATTTGCCGCGTGCCGTCTTCGGCGGTCGATGTCACGGACTCTGCGAACTTGACGACGTTTGTCGGCTCCGCCGCGTCGAGACGGTTCCAAGTCCCATCGCAGCAAATGACAAGGCGCTTAAAAGAAGCGCGGCGCATGGGTTGCTCCCGACAAACAAAAACAATCATAACGCGAGTCGCAGAGGAAACAACAGCGGCTTGTTGAGGTCCCACTGGTTGTCGTACTGCATCGTTTGACCCGGCCCCGGCGAGGTGCCATGGCAGAGGGGTCAGAGATCGAGGCTGCCGATGAACCGCCCGTTGCCGACCCCCATCGGTCATTCCGCGTGTCCCCATGACTGTCCGTCGACCTGCGCGCTGGAGGTCGACCTGATCGATGGCGGCATCGGCAGGGTTCGCGGGTCGAAGGATCTCGACTACACGGCCGGGGTGATCTGCGCCAAGGTGGCGCGCTACGCCGAGCGGATTCACAATCCGAACCGATTGCTCCATCCCCTTCGGCGCAAAGGGGAAAAGGGCAACCCCGACTGGCGCGATGCCAGCGCATGGGAGCGGATCGGCTGGGACGAGGCGCTCGATATCGTCGCCCAGGCCTTCCTCGATGCAGAGGCGAAGGACGGGGCCGAGGCGGTGTGGCCCTATCACTATGCCGGCACGATGGGGCTGGTGCAGCGGGACGGCATCCACCGGCTCCGCCACGCGAAGCGCTACTCCCGGCAGTTCGACACCATCTGCACCAACCCGGCCTGGGCCGGCTATGCGGCCGGCACCGGGCGACTGGCCGGTCCCGATCCGCGCGAGATGGCCAGGTCCGACCTCGTCGTCATCTGGGGCACCAACGCGGTCGCCACCCAGATCAACGTGATGACCCATGCGATCAAGGCCCGGAAGGAGCGCGGGGCGCGGATCGCGGTGATCGACGTCTACCGCAACGAGACGATGAAGCAGGCCGACATCGCGCTTTGCCTGCGGCCCGGGACCGACGCGGCGCTGGCTTGTGCGGTAATGCATGTCTGCTTCCGCGACGGCCATGCGGATCGCGACTACCTGGCGCGCTATACGGACTGCCCGGAGGAGCTGGAGGCACACCTGGCGACCCGGACGCCGGAATGGGCGGCGGAGATCACCGGGCTTGGCGTCGACGAGATCGAGGCTTTTGCCCTGGCGGTCGGCACGACGAAGCGGACCTATTTCCGGCTCGGCTACGGCTTCACCCGGTCGCGCAACGGCGCGGTGTCGATGCATGCCGCGTCGTCCATCGCCGCGGTCACCGGCGCCTGGCAGCACGAGGGCGGCGGGGCCTTCCACACCAACGGCGCGATCTTCAACCTCGACAAGAGCCTGATCGAGGGCCACGACCGTCTCGACCCGTCGGTTCGGCGGCTGGACCAGTCGCGCATCGGCGCGATCCTTTGCGGCGAGCCGGAGGTGCTGTTCGGCGGTCCGCCGGTGACGGCGATGCTGATCCAGAACACCAACCCGATGTCGGTGGCGCCGGAGCAGGACAAGGTGCGCGCCGGCTTCGCCCGCGACGACCTGTTCGTCTGCGTCCACGAGCAGGTCATGACCGAGACGGCGGCGATGGCCGATATCGTGTTGCCGGCAACGATGTTCCTCGAACACGACGACATCTACCGGGGCGGCGGCCACCAGCACATCCTGCTCGGGCCGAAGCTGGTCGAGCCGCCGGGCGAATGCCGCACCAACCACGCGGTCTTCGCCGGCCTTGCCGACCGTCTCGGCGTCGACCATCCGGGCTTCGGGATGAGCGAGCGCGAGCATATCGACTGGATGCTGCAAAAATCGGGGCGGGGGACGCTGGCCGATCTCGAGACAGCGAAGTGGATCGACTGCCAGCCGGACTTCCGCACGTCGCATTTCCTCGACGGTTTCGGCCATGCCGACGGCAAATTTCATTTCAGGCCGGACTGGCCGCGTGTCGATGCGCCGAACAATGGCCCGATGGGACCGTGGCAGGGACTGCCAGAGCTGCCGGATCACTGCACGGTGATCGAGGAGGCCGACGGCGCCCATCCGTTCCGGCTGGCGACCTCGCCGGCGCGCTCCTTCCTCAATTCGAGCTTCAACGAGACGCCGTCGTCGCGGGCCAAGGAGGGCGGCCGGCCGGAGGTGATGATCCATCCGGAGGATGCCGCCGGGCACGGCATCGCCGATGGCGGGCTGGTGCGGCTCGGCAACCGCCGGGGTGCGGTGACGCTGCATGCGCGGCTGTTCGACGGCGTGCGGCGCGGCGTGCTGGTGTCGGAAGGCGTGTGGCCGAATGCAGCTTTCGCCGACGGCAAGGGGATCAACACGCTGACCGGCGCCGACCCCGTGGCGCCGTTTGGCGGCGCGGCCTTCCACGACAACCGGGTGTGGATCGAGGCGGTCGCGCCGGCCTGAATTCAGTCGCCGAGCGACATCAGCATGCCGGGCGGTTCGCTCGGCGCCTCAGAAAACCTGACCAGCTCGTCGACGACGCGAACCTCCTCGCGGGCGACCAGCGCCAGCGCCCTGGGATAAAGCTGGTGCTCGGCGGCAAGGACTCGTTCGCCCAACGCATCGGCCGTGTCGCCCGGCAGCACCGGCACGGCCGCCTGGGCGATGATCGGGCCATTATCCATCGCGGCGCGGACATAGTGGACCGTGCAGCCGTGCAGCTTGACCCCGGCATCGAGGGCGCGGGCGTGGGTGTTGAGGCCGGTGAAAGCGGGCAGCAGCGACGGGTGGATGTTGATCAGCCGGTCATGCCAGCGATCGACGAACTCCTCCGACACCAGCCGCATGAAGCCGGCGAGGCAGATGAGGTCCGTGCCGGCGGCTTCCAGTCGCGCGGTCAGCGCCGCCTCGAAGTCGGGCTTGGTGTCGAACGCCTTGTGATCGACGACGTCGGTGGCAAGACCCATGTCGCTCGCCCGCTTGAGGCCGGGGGCCTCGGGCCGGTTGGACAGGACCAGCGAGATCTCGGCCGGGTAGTCGGGCTCCATCGAGGCCGCGATCAGCGCCGTCATGTTGGTGCCGCGGCCCGAAATCAGGATCGCGGTCCGCCGACGAGCCATCAGTCGGATCCGAGCGCGAGCTTGCCGTCGAAGATCACCGGGGCATCGGTGCGCGTCTCGACCGTTCCGAGGCGGAAGACCGTCTCGCCGGCATCGGCCAGCGCGGATTCGAGGGCCTCGGCGCGCTCGGGCTCGGCGATCACCACCATGCCGACGCCGCAGTTGAAGGTCCGCAGCATCTCCGGCTCCTCCAGAGGGCCGGTCTCGGCAAGCCACTTGAACACCGGCGGCACCTCGATCCGGCCAAGGTCGATCCGCGCGGCGAGGGTGTCGGGGAGGGCGCGGGGAACATTCTCGAGCAGTCCGCCGCCGGTGATATGGGCCAGCGCCTTGACGCCGCCGGGATTGCGGATCGCGGCGATCAGCGGCTTGACGTAGATCCGGGTCGGGGTGAGCAGCGACCGACCGAGGGTCGAGGAGCCGAAGGGCGAGGGGAAGTCGTAGGGCATTTCCGACCGGGCGACGATCATCCGCACCAGCGACAGGCCATTGGAGTGGACGCCGGAGGAGGCGAGGCCGAGGATCACGTCACCGGCCGCGATATCGTTGCGCGGCAGGATCGCGTCGCGCTCGACCGCGCCGACGGCGAAACCGGCGAGATCGAAGTCCTTTTGCGCGTACATCCCCGGCATTTCCGCCGTTTCGCCGCCAATCAGCGCGGCGCCGGCGATTCGACAGCCCCGGGCGATGCCGGCAATGACATCCATCGCTATCTCGGTCTCTATCTTTCCTGCGGCGAAATAGTCGAGGAAAAACAGCGGCTCGGCGCCCTGTGCCACCAGGTCGTTGACGCACATGGCAACGAGATCGACGCCGACGCCATCGAGGACGCCGAGGTCGATCGCGATCCTGAGCTTGGTGCCGACGCCATCAGTCGCAGCGACCAGCACCGGATCGGCATATCCGGTCGCCGCGAGGTCGAAAAGTCCGCCAAATCCGCCGATTTCGCCGTCGGCGCCCGGCCGCCGGGTGGTGCGGACGACCGGCTTGATCGCTTCGACAAGTTCGTTGCCGACATCGATATTGACGCCGGATTCGGCATAGGTCGCCGGAGTGGAGCGGCGATTGGGGATCGTCATGGACACGCCTTTCAGTGGCCCGGCGGATGCGGGGCGCATCCAACCACAAGACCCGCCGAATGCAAGCGGGCGCTCGGTTGTCCACCGATTGCCGACTTGGCTTTGAAGGGCGACAATGCCATTCCTAGCCGCGATTTCCGGCCGTCCGCACAGCGCGGCGCGGCAAAAAGGTCCGGACGAAGGTGACGATTCCGAATTTCATCAGTATCGGCAGGCTTTTCCTGGTGCCGCTGGCGATCTGGCTGATCGTCTCGGACGAGCCGATGACCGCGTTCTGGATCTTCGTGCTGGCCGGGGTGAGCGACGCGGTGGACGGGTTCCTCGCCCGCCAGTTCAACATGCGCTCGGTTGTCGGCACCTATCTCGACCCGCTGGCCGACAAGGCGCTGCTGGTCTCGATCTACGTGACCTTCGCCGTGCTCAACGAGATTCCGGTCTGGGTGACCATCCTCGTCGTCAGCCGCGACGTGCTGATCATCGGCGCCGTGGTGCTGGCCGGCATGCTCGGCCGGCCGATCGCGATGCGGCCGTCGATCGTCTCGAAGCTCAATACGGTGGCGCAGATTGTCCTCGCCGCGCTGGTGCTCGGCGACCTGGCTTTCGCCGTCGACCTGTCGATGCTGCGCACCGTCATGGTGGTGGCCGTCGGCATCCTCACCGTCGCCTCGGCGCTGCTCTATGCGCTCGACTGGGTTCGCCACATGGGAACCGACAAGTCGCTCCAGGGGGGAAAGTCGGTTCTCGACGAGAGGCTGCCGGAATGAAGATCGACCGGCAGATCGCCTTCTGGATCATCGCGGCGGCGGTGCTGCTGGCCTTCCTGTTCATTTTCCGGGCGATCCTGCTGCCTTTCGTCGGCGGCATGGCGATGGCCTATCTGCTCGATCCGCTGGCCGACTGGTTCGAGCGGCGGGGGATGAACAGGCTGATGGCGACGATGACGATCATCGTCCTCGCCCTGGTCGTTCTCGCCGCGCTGCTGGTTCTGGTCCTGCCGATCCTCGTCAACCAGATCGGCCTGTTGATCGCCAACCTGCCCGAATACCTGACTCGCCTCGACAGCGTGATCGAGTCGGTGCTGCGCTCAAGCTGGGCCGCGAGCATCGGCGTCAATCCCGACGCGGTCCGCTCGTCGCTCGGCGCCTTCGTCAGCCAGGGCACGACCTGGGCGACGACGCTGGTCACCTCCGTGTGGTCCGGCGGCCTCGCCTTCATCAACATCCTCGCGCTGCTGGTCGTCGCGCCGGTGGTCGCCTTCTACCTGCTCTACGACTGGGACCGGATGATCGGGCTTGTCGATAGCTGGCTGCCGCGCGACCATGTCGAGACCATTCGCCGGCTGGCGCGAGAGATGGACAGCGTCATCGCCGGCTTCGTGCGCGGCCAGGCGCTGGTCAGCATGACGCTGGGTGTCTTCTATGCGGCTGGCCTGGTCATCCTCGGCATCAATTTCGGCTTCCTGATCGGGCTCGGCGCCGGGCTGATCAGCTTCGTTCCCTATCTCGGTTCGACGCTCGGCTTCGTCGCCTCGGTCGGCATTGCGCTCCTCCAGTTCTGGCCGGACTGGGTGATGCCGGTCGCAGCCGCC
The DNA here is from genome assembly GCF_900104485.1 of Bauldia litoralis. Classification (GTDB taxonomy): domain Bacteria; phylum Pseudomonadota; class Alphaproteobacteria; order Rhizobiales; family Kaistiaceae; genus Bauldia; species Bauldia litoralis. The sequence goes on from NZ_FMXQ01000007.1 coordinate 296,006, forward strand.
GCCCTGTTCATTGTCGGCCAGTTGCTCGAGGGCTACGTGCTCCAGCCCTTCTTCATCGGCAACAATGTCGGCCTCCATCCGGTCTGGCTGATGTTCGCGCTGTTCGCCTTCGGCCTGCTGTTCGGCTTTGTCGGCCTGCTTGTCGCAATTCCCGCCGCCGCGGCGGTCGGGGTTCTGGTGCGCTATGCGCTCTCCCGCTACCTGGCGAGCCCGATCTACCGGGGCAGCGCCGGAGAACCGACGCCGCCCAGCGAATGACCGGCGACAAGCGGCCACCGTCGCGCCAACTGGCGTTCAGCCTACCGCACGATTCCGCGTTCGGCCGGGAGGACTTTGTCGTCAGCCCGGTCAACGCCGAGGCGATCGCGATCATTGACGGCTGGCCGGCCTGGCCGGAGCGCGGCCTGCTGCTGGTCGGCCCGGCAGGCTCGGGCAAGTCGCACCTGACGGCGATCTGGGCGGACGCCACCGGCGCGGCGCGCGTTGCCGCCCGCCGGCTTGGCCGCGACGATGCCCCGGCGCTGGTCGCCGCGGGCGCCGTGGCGGTGGAAGACCTGCACGACGGTCCGGTCGACGAGCCGGCGCTCTTCCACCTCGTCAATACGGCGGCGGAGCAGGGGGCGCGGCTGCTCCTGACCGGCCGCGGCGGCCTGGCGACGCTTCCCCTCAAGCTGCCGGACCTGGTGTCGCGCCTGCGCGCCGCGCGGTCGATCACCCTCGGCGAGCCGGATGACGACCTCCTCCGGCGGGTGCTCACCAAGCTCTTCGCCGATCGCCAGCTCGTCGTCGACGCCGCGGTGATCGATTTCATCCTGCTTCGGATGGAGCGGTCGCTGGAAGCCGCCAGCCTGGTCGTCGACCGGCTCGACCGCGACGCGCTGGCCGAGAATCGCTCGATTACCAAGCGTTTGGCGGGCGAGGCGCTGTCGCGGATGGCCGAAACGCAGGGATTGCTGTGGGACGGCGAGGATTAGCGGCGGAAATAGCCCTTTTGGCGAAATCGTCATATTTGCCGGCTAGGTTGTCGCGACGGTATAATCCTCGGAAAGCATGATGGATCAGAAGACACCCGACGCTGCCCTTGTGGGCGAAGCCGAAGCATCCGGACCCGAGCGGGCCGAGGGGCTGCGGCTGCGCACCCTGCCGGAACGGTTTATTAACCGTGAACTATCCTGGCTCCACTTCAACCGGCGGGTGCTTGAGGAGTCCAACAACCTGCACCATCCGCTGCTTGAGCGGCTGCGTTTCCTGTCGATCTCGGCCAACAACCTCGACGAATTCTTCATGGTCCGCGTCGCCGGCCTGATCGGCCAGCAGCGTCGCGGCATCTCGATGATCAGCGACGACGGCCAGTCGCTGAGCGAGCAGCTTGTCCATATCGGCGAGGCGGTGTCGAAACTGGCGAACGACCAGCAGGCGATCTGGGCGGACCTGCGGCGCGAGCTTGCCGACGAGGGGATCGTGCTGGTCGAGGCGTCGCAGATCACCGCGGAAGAGCATGACTGGCTGGAGGAGCATTTCCTCGAGTCGGTCTTCCCGACCCTGACGCCACTGGCGATCGACCCGGCCCACCCGTTCCCCTTCATCCCCAACCTCGGCCTGACTGTCGCGCTGCAACTCAGCCGCAAGGCCGGCGGGCGGCTGATGACGGCGCTGATCCGCATGCCGCAGACGCTGGGCCGCTTCGTCCGGCTGCCCCCGGCCGACGAAGACAAGGACCGCTTCATCAGCATCGAACAGGCGGTCGCGTTGTTCGTGACGCGGCTTTTCCCGGGCTATGCGGTCGAGGGGCAGGGCGCCTTTCGGGTCATTCGCGACTCCGATATCGAGGTCGAGGAAGAAGCCGAGGACCTGGTCCGCTTCTTCGAGAGCGCGCTGAAGCGGCGCCGCCGCGGCTCGGTCATCCGGCTGGAAATCGACGCCGCGATGCCCGAGGACCTGCGTACGATGGTCGCCAAGGCGCTGGCCGTCACCGGCGACGAGATCTTCATGGTCGACGGCGTGCTGGCCCTCAACGACCTGTCGCAACTGGTCGATGTCGACCGGCCGAAGCTGAAGTTCAAGCCCTATACGCCGCGCTTCCCCGAGCGGATTCGCGAAAAGGGCGGCGACTGTTTCGCCGCGATCCGCCAGAAGGACCTGGTCGTCCACCACCCGTATGAGTCCTTCGACGTCGTGCTGCAATTCCTGCGGCAGGCCGCCGACGACCCCAACGTGGTCGCGATCAAGCAGACGCTCTACCGGACCTCCAATGACTCGCCCATCGTCCAGGCGCTGGCCGAGGCGGCGGAAGCCGGCAAGTCGGTGACCGCGCTGGTCGAACTGAAGGCGCGGTTCGACGAAGAGGCCAATATCCGCTGGGCGCGCGATCTCGAGCGCGCCGGCGTCCAGGTCGTCTACGGCTTCATCGACCTCAAGACCCATGCCAAGCTGTCGCTGGTGGTCCGACGCGAGGCCGGTGCGCTGGCGAGCTACGTCCATATCGGCACCGGCAACTATCACCCGGTGACGGCGCGGATCTACACCGACCTGTCCTTCTTCACCGCCGATCCGGTGATCGCGCACGATGTCGCCCGCATCTTCAACTACATCACCGGCTATGCCGAGCCCGATGTGCTGGAGCGGATCGCGATCTCGCCGACCATGCTGCGCCGGCGGATCCTGACCCTGATCGCCGGCGAGATCGAGAATGCCAAGGCGGGCAAGCCGGGTGCGATCTGGATGAAGATGAACTCGCTGGTCGACCCGACGATCATCGACGCCCTCTACGATGCGAGCGCCGCCGGCGTACAGGTCGACCTTGTGGTTCGCGGCATCTGCTGCCTGCGGCCGGGCATACCCGGCCTGTCGGAGAATATCCGGGTCAAGTCGATCGTCGGCCGCTTCCTCGAACACAGCCGCATCTTCTGTTTCGGCAACGGCCACACCCTGCCGTCGCCTCAGGCGCAGGTCTATATCGGCTCTGCCGACCTCATGCCGCGCAATCTCGACCGCCGGGTGGAATCGCTGGCCCCGATCCTCAACCCGACTGTGCATGAACAGGTTCTCGGCCAGATCATGGTTGCCAATCTTGCCGACAACCAGCAGAGTTGGACTGTCTTGTCCGACGGTAGCTCGGAACGCATCATGGCGAAGAAGGGTGAGTCGCCCTTCAACGTGCATCAGTTCTTCATGACCAATCCGAGCCTGTCAGGCCGTGGAAAATCCCTCAAAACCGACCCCCCCAGGCCCCTCCGGAAACGGACGAAGCGGCGCTGAACCCAAGTCCGAGGACGCCCCTGGGCGCCTGACCGGCTCGGGCCCGATCGCGGTGGTCGATATCGGGTCCAACTCGGTCCGGCTCGTCGTCTACGAGCGGTTGTCACGGTCCGCGACGCCGATTTTCAACGAAAAAGAGCTCTGCGGGCTGGCCCGCGGCCTCGAGGCGACCAAGCGGCTCGACCCGGCGGCGATCGCCTCGGCGCTGGCCGCGCTGCGCCGCTATCGCGCCCTTGCCGACCAGATCGGCGTGTCGCAGATCCACGTCCTGGCCACCGCCGCGCCGCGCGAAGCCGAGAACGGGCCTGAATTCGTCGCCGCCGTCGAGGCGATTACCGGCGTCCCCATCCACATGCTCAGCGGCAAGGAAGAGGCGGAACTGACGGCCTATGGCGTCATTTCCGGCATTCACGACGCGCACGGCATTGCCGGCGATCTGGGCGGCGGCAGCCTCGAGGTCGTCGATGTCCATGGCGATACGGTCGGATCCGGCGAGACCTTTCCGCTCGGCGGCCTGCGATTGGCGGAGACCGCGCAAGGCTCGGTGAAGAAGGCCGAGAAAATCATCGCCGACGCGCTTGAGAAGTCGGAAGTCCTGAAGGAAGGGAGCAAGCGCGACTTCTACGCGATCGGCGGCACGTGGCGCTCGCTCGCCCGCCTCCAGATGCGGCAGAAGGGCTATCCGCTCCACGTCACCCACCAGTATGCCATCGAGGCCGGCGAGGCGGCGGAATTCTGCAAGATGGTGGCGCGGCGCGACGTGGATTCGCTCGATTCCATCGAGGTCGTCTCGCGCAATCGCCGCCCGCTGCTGCCTTACGGCGCGGCGGTGCTGGAGCAAGTGATCAAGACGATGAAGCCGTCGCGGATCGTCATGTCGGCGCTCGGCGTGCGCGAGGGACACCTCTACGACCTGCTGTCGGCCGAGGAAAAGGCGCTCGATCCGCTGATCGTCGCCTGCGAGGAACTGGCGCTGCTTCGCTCGCGCTCGCCGCGCCACGCGGCGGAACTGAGCCCGTGGGCCGGGCAGGCCTTCGAGGCGATCGGTCTTGACGAGACCGAGGAGGAACAGCGGCTGCGCCATGCGGCCTGCCTGCTTGCCGATATCGGCTGGCGCGTCCATCCCGAGTATCGCGGCGAGCAGAGCCTGAACCTGATCGCCCATGCCGCCTTCATCGGGGTCGACCACCCGGGCCGCGCCTACCTGGCGCTGACCAATTTCTATCGCCACGAGGGTCTGATCGACGAGGCCCTGAGTCCGCGTATCCGGGAACTCGCGCCAACCCGCTACATGGAGCGGGCGCGGGCGCTGGGCGCCGTGCTACGGGTCGCCAACATGATCTCCGGCGCGATGCCGGGCGTCATGCCGCGCACGCGGCTGGAACGCGACGGCAAGAAGCTGGTGCTCGTCCTGCCGCACGATCTGGCGCCGCTTGGCGGTGCGCGGGTCGAACGGCGCCTGGCGACGCTCGCCAAGACCGCCGGCCTCGAAGCCATCATCGGAATAGAGTAGGGCCGCCGCCGCCGGCCGGAGCCGGCAGCGGCTGGCGATCAGTCGCCGCGGGCTTCGGCGCGCGAGCGCAATTGCTGGGCGTAGACGTTGATGACCAGCGCCGCCAGCAGGATCAGGCCGCGGATCAGGGTCTTCAGGAACGGATCGATCTGCACGTGGTCGAGGCCGTTATTGAGGACGCCAAGCACCAGCAGGCCGACGATCGTGTTGCCGATGCCGCCACTGCCGCCGAACAGGCTGGTGCCGCCGACCACGACGGCGGCGATCGCATCAAGCAGGTAGGTGGTGAACTCGTTCTGCTGGGCGCTGCCGAAATAGGCGACGCCGAGCATGCCGGCAACGCCGGAGCAGACGCCGCCGATGACCAGCACCGCGCCGACGATGAACTTGACGTTGACGCCGGAATATTCGGCCGCCTCGCGGTTGCCGCCGACCATGTAAACGTAGCGGCCGAAGCGGGTGTAGGTGAGAACGAGGTGGGCGACGAGCAGGAAGACGCCCGCCACCATCACGATCACCGGAATCCCGCCGAGGGTGCTCGATCCGAGGAAGGTCACCAGTTCCGGCACCGCATAGGCGATCTGGCCGCGGACGAAGAGGGCGGACATGCCGTCGGCGATCTGCATCATCGCCAGCGTCATGATGAAGGACGGTATGCCGATGAACACGACGCCAAGGGCGTTGAAGAGCCCGAGCGCGAAGCAGACGCCAAGCGCGACGACGACCGCCACAAGGCCGGGCAGCGGCACGTTGGCGATATTGACGTAGCCCTCCTGCATCGTGAAGAAGGCGACGGCGATGCCGGTGACATTGGCGATCGCCGCGACCGACAGATCGATTTCGGCTGTCAGGATGACGAAGGTCAGTCCGACGGCGATGATCGCCGTAATCGAGATCTGGTTGAGGATGTTGCCGACGTTGGTCAGCGTCGGGAAGGATTCACTGGCGATACTGAAAAAGCCGACGAGGAAGAGCAGGGTCAGGAAAGGCGCGATATTGCGCAACTGACTGCTGAACCACTTTCCGAATCCCCCACGCCGCTTCGCCGCAGTTCCAGTCTCCGCCATTCTTTCCCCCATCAGGCCGCTTCGAGCAGCCGGTCCTTGCTGACCGTATCTCCGGCAAATTCAGTGACGATCGCCCCGCGCTTCATGACGAGTATCCGGTCGGCGAGCGACAGGACCGTCTCCGGTTCGGTCGAGACGACGACGACGGCGATCCCCTGGTCGCGCAGGTCGCGCACGATCCGCACCACATCCTCCTTGGCGCCGACATCCATGCCCCGGGTCGGTTCGCTAAGGATCAGCACCTTCGGGGCGTGGGTCAGCCACTTGGCCAGGGCAACCTTCTGCTGGTTGCCGCCGGACAGGTTACCGAGGAGCTGGTCGGCGCCCGGGGTGCGAATGCGCAGGTTGTCGATATGCCCCCTGGCGATGCTGCGCTCGGCGCCCGGTTTCAGCAGGAGGCGCGAAATCCGCTCCAGAATGCTGATCGACATGTTCTTGTAGAGCGGCTCGTGGTGGAAGAGCATCGCGCGCCGGCTCTCGGGCACGTAGGCGATACCCAGTTCCTTGGCGACGGACGTTCGCGGCAGGCGGATCGGCTTGCCTTCGAGCATCAGGCCGCCCGACGCCTTGAGCTTGCCGAACAGGGCGCGGGCCAGCTCGATCTGGCCGCAGCCCATGAAGCCGTAGATGCCGAGGACCTCGCCGGCGCGGATCTTGATCGAGACGTCGTGAAAGGCGCGCTCGATCGACAGGTTCTCTGTCTCCAGCACCACCGGCGCGTCGAAGCGGGTGTTGAGCTTGATGTCGCCGGTATAGCTCTCCTCGAGCTCCCGGTGGCCGACGCCGATCATCTGTTCGATGACCTTGCGCTTGTCGATCTTCGAGACCGGGGAGGTCAGCACCTTCTCGCCGTTGCGGAAGATCGTCACCGAGTCCGAGATGCCGAGGATGTCGTCGAGGAAATGGGAAATGAAGATGATGCTGCGACCGCTCTCGCGCAGTTTGCGCAACGTCGCGAACAGGAGCTCGACCTCCGGCGGCGACAACGCCGACGTCGGTTCGTCGAGGATGATGATGCGGGCGCCCGAGAACAGGACGCGGGCGAGTTCGATGAGCTGCTGCAGGCCGATCGGCAGAAGGCCGATGGTCGTCGTCGGATCGACGTCGATGCCAAGTCCGGCGAGATGCTCGCGCGCCTCGCGCACCATCCGCTTCCAGTCGATGATGCCGAGTTTGGTGACCGGCTGCGAGCCGAGAAAGACATTCTCCGCGACCGTCAGTTCGGGGGCGATGCTGAGTTCCTGATGGACCATGCCGACGCCGGCATCGAGGGCATCGCGGGCCGAGCGAAAACGCACGGGCTTGCCGTCGAGGCGCATCGTGCCCTGGAAATCATGATGCACGCCGGCGATGATTTTCATCAACGTCGACTTGCCGGCGCCGTTCTCGCCAACGAGTCCGTGGATTTCCCCCGCCCGAAGTGAAAAATCGACACCCCGAAGCGCCTGGACACCGCCAAACGACTTCGAGATGTCGACCAGTTCGAGCAGCGGCGTTTCGCTGCCTTCAGTCATGTTCCGACTTTAGATCAGGTAGTGGCTTTCCATCCACAGCATGCCTTCGGCGTTCGCCTTGGTGACGACCGGTCCGTCGGTGATGATGTGCTTCGGAATGCCGTCACCGGTCTTCTCGCCGGCCACAGCCGCGACACCGGCAACGATCGCGCCGCCGTGGATACGGCAGGACGGGTTGCGCACGGTGCCGAGCATACGGCCTTCGATGACCGCCTCGATCGCCGGCGGCATCGCGTCGACACCACCGATCAGGGTCTCGCTGCGGTTGCGGCGCTTCATCACCTCGGCGGCGGCGAGCGCCATGTCATCGTTGTGGAAGAAGGCGCCGTTGATCACCGGATACTTGGTGAGCAGCGTGTCCCAGATGCGGGCAACCTTCGACACGTCCCAATCGGCGGGCTGGGTGTCGAGGACCTCGATGTCCGGGAAGTTCTTGACCACCGACTCGAAGCCGGCGGCGCGGCCCTGGGCGCCGGTATGGCCGAGCGCGCCCTGGGTCATGACCATCGTGCCCTTGCCGCCCATCGCGGTGACCAAAGCCTGGGTCATCGAGGCGCCCATGAACTCGTTGTCCGGAGCGAGGAAGGTGTGGACGTTGATCGAATCGAGCGGCGCGATCAGCGTGTCGAGATCGATGACCGGGATGCCCTTTTCGATCATCTTGTTGACCGGGGCGGTCAGGGTGCCGATGCCGAAGGCCTGGATGGCGACGAAGTCCCAATCCTGCGAGGCCATGTTGTCGATCGCGGCGCGCTGCTTGACCGAGTCGAGCTGGCCATCGAACCAGGTGACATCGACGTTGAACAGCTTGCCCCAGTATTCGGCGGCCTGCTTGCCCTGGGCGCACCAGGTGGCCTGAAGGCCGGCATTGGAGAAGGCGGCCTTCAGCGGCTTCTCGGACTTGCCGACGGCCATGGCCTCGGCCATTGCCGGGGTGATGCCGATGCCGCCAAGCGCGGCGAGGGCAGCGGCCGATCCGCCGACCTTCTTGAAGAAATCACGCCGCGACTGCGGGCCGAATTCAGACTCTGACATTTTGGGTTTCCTCCGGTTTCAAGCTTTTTTCGGAACAGTCTGACGTCAGGCGACGCGCGTTCCGTTTGGGTTGAGCAATTTGTCGTATGATTGCGGGGCTTGCAAGCCCCAAGTCGCAGAGGACACCGCGACAGGTGCCTATTTGTGCGGCATTATTCGAAGAAGTGCGCCCAGACGGTGATGACCGCGATCTGGAGGACGACCAGCAGGCCGAGGACGATGAGATTGGTGCGGATCGCGTCCTTCGCGGCGCGGCGTTCGAGCCACCGGCGCGGCCGGACGCCCTTCCAGATGAAGACGAGCTGGCTGGTCAGGTTGAGGCAGACGACGTTGGTGATCAGCAGGATCAGAGCACCGAAGGCTCCGGCGAAATTGCCCCCGCCGGCGAGGAAGCCGGCGGCGACCGCCGGCGGCATCAGCGCCACGGCGACCATCACCCCGACCAGCGTGCTCGGCAGCCGCGAGGTGATCGACAGGGACGCGGCGACCCCGGAGGCAAGCGCCAGCACTGCGTCGCCATACCAGACATGGGTGCGGCGCAGGAGTTCGACGCTGTCGAGGTTTGCCGGCAGGACGAGGCCGATCAGCAGGGCAAGCACCAGCGTCATGCCGAGTCCGGCGGCGGAGACGATGGCGGCCTTGCGCATCAGGACGAGGTCGCCGAGGGCGACGCCGAGCGAGAAGGCGAGATTGGGACCGAGCAGCGGCGCAATGACCATCGCGCCGATGATCACCGCGACATTGTCCTCGTTGAGCCCGATGGTGGCGACGATGGCCGATGTCAGGGTGAGGACGACGAAATTGATGTCGAGTTGGGCGCCGTTGGCGACGTCCTCATAAAGCTCCTCGCGGGCCGTCGTCTTGCGGTTCGACTCCTGCCGCTTGATCTCATCCTCGGAGACCCGGGGCAGGGTGGCTTCGATCGGCAGGACGTTGATCCGCCAGCCATCCTCGCCCTCAAGCGCGGTCTGCAGGGCATCAAGAACGTTCTGCGAATAATCGGCGGAGACGACGATTTCGGCCGTGCGCAGGCCTTCCTCGCCGTCTTCCTCGATCTTGAGATCAATCGGGTCGCAGGCCGCCGCCGCCGACCTGATCCGCTCCGAGAGACGCTCCGGGAAGATGGCGAGGATCAGGCGGAGCGACACCGGCTCACCAGACGCCTAGTGCGGCGCTCCTGGATCGCGGCCCGCCTCGTCGATGGTCACGACCTGGTTGCGGCGGACGGCCAGCGCCATGTCCCCGCGCTTGAGCTTGAGCGCCGCGTCGCCGAACAACTCGCGCCGCCAGCCATGAAGCGCCGGCACGTCGGCCTCGTCGTCCGAGGCAATCGCCTCAAGATCGTCGACCGTGGCGATGACTTTCGCAGCGACGCCATGGCTTTCGCTGGTCATCTTGAGAAGAACCTTCAGGAGATCGACGGCGGCGCCGGTGCCGTTGCCGGTCTGGCGGGCTTTCGGCACCTTCGGCAGGGCATCCTTAGGCAAGGCCATGGCGCGCTCGACCGCGGCGAGGATGTCCTCGGCGGCGCGCGAGCGCTCGAAGCCCTTGGGGATGGTGCGGAGCTGGCCGAGGGCCTGCGCCGTCGTCGGCTGCTGCTGGGCGATCTCGTAGATCGCGTCGTCCTTGACCACCCGGCCGCGCGGCACGTCGCGCGATTGCGCCTCGCGCTCGCGCCACGCCGCGACTTCCTGCAGGACAGCGAGTTCGATCGGCTTGCGGACCCGCAGCTTGAGGCGCTTCCAGGCGGAATCGGGCTCCATCTGGTAGGTCTTGGGCGAGGTCAGGATCTCCATTTCCTCGCTCACCCACTCGGTCCGGCCCTGCTGGTCTAGACGGGTGGAGAGCGACAGGAAGACATCGCGCAGGTGGGTGACGTCGGCGAGCGCGTATTCCTGCTGGCGCGGCGTCAGCGGGCGCCGGCTCCAGTCGGTGAAACGCGAGGATTTGTCGAGCTTTGCGCCGGTCAGCCGCTGGACGAGCTGGTCGTAGCTGACGGAATCGCCAAAGCCGCAGACCATCGCCGCCACCTGGGTATCGAAGACCGGATGGGGCACGAGTCCGCCGAGATGGAAGACAATCTCGATGTCCTGGCGCGCCGCATGAAAGACCTTGATGACCTGTTCGTCAGCCATCAACTTGAAGAATGGCTCAAGGTCGAGATCCGGCGCGAGGGCGTCGATGATGACCGCCTCGTCGGGGCTGGCCAACTGGATGACGCACAGTTTCGGCCAATACGTCGTCTCCCGCATGAATTCGGTGTCGACGGTGACGTAGGGGAATCGGGCCAGGCGGAGACAGACTGCCGCCAGATCGGCGGTTTTGGTGATGATCGACATGCCCTCCTATAGCCCAGCCGTCCGGAATTGTCGCCAAATCTGGTGCCACGTATCAAGATTTTGGCAGGCTGGGTAACCGGCGGGTCGGGAGGGGCCGGAATCCCGGAGAATTGCGTCGCAAATGGCGCCGGCTGGGAACAACGAACGTCTGATGGAAAGGGCAAATGCACCACGGCGGCCCCGTCAGAGGCCGCCGTGGGTTGCGATACGCGCTGGAAGGCGGGCCTAGGCGGCCATCTCGAAATCGAGATAGGACAACGCGAGGCCTTTGCCGATCTTGGCGATTTCAACCGCCGCGGCGCCGCCGACACCATCCTTGTCGTAGGACAGGATACCGTTCTGATCGTTGTAGATCAGGCGGTGTGAGGCCAGGAGGGCTGCGCTGCCGGTCGCGAACTCCGCCGAGTCGACCGTCGCACCGAGTTCGGGGAACCAGGCGGCGCTCAGATAGATGATGTCCTTGCCGACCTCGAAGTCGCGAATGACATCTGTCTGATCGAGGGCATAGTCTTCCTTGAAGTAGAAGCCATCCGCGCCCTTGCCGCCCGTCATGATGTCGCGGCCGAGGCCGCCGGAGATCAGGTCCCCGCCCTTGTTGCCGTCGATCCTGTCGTCGCCGGCGCCGCCTTCGATCAGGTCGCCACCCTTGCCGCCGTCGATCGTGTCCTTGCCGTCATCGCCATAGATGTCGTCGTCGCCTTTGCCGCCGTCGATGGAATCATTTCCCTTGCCGCCGTAAAGGTCGTCATCGCCCTTGCTGCCGATCAGCGTGTCCTTGCCGGTGCCGCCGTCCAGTTCGACCTGAAGATAGTTCTTGGGCAGGCCGGAGGCGTCCAGGGTGTCCTTGCCGCCGAGCCCTTTGAGGGCGACTGCATCCATGCCCTTGTCGATATGCTTGACCTTCACGTCGACGTCGAGACCGAGCACCTTGAAGCCATTTGCCGTGGCGAGCACGGAGATGTCGTCACGGCCCCCGCTGCCGCGCGCGGCAATCACGTCGGTCTCCCCGTCAGGCGCCTTGCCGGGGGTGCGGGACAGATCGATGATCACCTTGGTGACGCTGGTGCCGGAAAGGTCGTCGACAAAGGCCAAGTCCTCCCCTTCGCGCAGGTCGATTTTGACCTTCTCGATACTTTTGAGTTCGGTACCAACCGGATTGAACGGGTGATCGAAAAAACTGAGCTTGCCATCGAACTGGTCGATGAACGCATAATCATCGCCCATCGAGCCGTTGAACTTGAACGTGTCGTTGCCTCCCTGGCCGTTGACGACATCGTCGCCGTCACCAAGGTTCCAGGTGAAAGTATCGTTGCCGCCGCCGAGGCGCACATCGTCGTTGCCAGGGCCGGCCGAAACCTTGTCGTTTCCGCCTTTCGCCCGGATCAGGTCTATTCCCGCGCCGGGCATGCCCAGGACGGTTGGTGAAACGAAGCCGGTATTGATCTTTTCATTGGCGTTGGTGCCAGTGACATTCACCATTACAGAGTATCTCCCGAGGGTTGGTCGAACCGGGCGTGTGCTGACCCTGATCCGTCGTGCTAGGTGCCGCCGCGCCTAGCCTGGGCGGCTTCGATGTGTGCGCCTATGAAGGCGTTCACACCGAGCCTGAGCGGCCGGATACGGCCATTCTCGTACCGCCGCTTGGCGTAGACGGTCTGCGAATCCCTGCCGATGATGCGGATCTGGTCGCGCAGCAACTGGTGAGCCTCGGGCAAATCGACCGCCCAGCAGTTGATGATCAGGCAGGGGCCTGCGTCACCGCCGGCCGACGCGCCGGGGTCCTCCGTCAGCCAGGCCTCCGCTTCCTCGACGCTGGCGAAGGCCCAGCCGGCAAAGCCCACCACGGTCTCGCCGCGACAGGCAAAAACATAGTGATTGCGATTGATCTGGCCGGCGATGGTCTGCGCCCAGTGGCCGAAGGGCAGGCCCTGAAACGCCGGCTTGCCCATCAGGTAGCTGATCGCCAGCCCGAAAGCCGAGACCTGATCCGCGAACCGGTTGAGACGCAACCCCGCCTCGGCGTCGGGGGGAGGTGTGGTCATGCTGTCTCGTCCGCCTGCCTGCTGTCGCCAGAGGAAGGGTAACCGAGCGAATGGCGCCATGCCACCGGCGGCAAGTAGAAATCCGGCCGACGTCCGGTCGACGAGCAGGCCGGACAAGCGGCGGCGGGTCGCGCATCCGGTCCTTGACAAATGCGGGGTGCCCGTGCGTTCTCCCGCCGTTCGGCTCGCGCCGGACCGTCACCGGCAACTCAACAAAACCAACGGATTCCCATGCACCGCTATCGGACCCACACTTGTGGCGATCTCCGCCCCGACAATGTCGGCGAAACCGTCCGCGTGTCCGGCTGGGTGCATCGCGTGCGCGACCACGGCGGATTGCTGTTCATCGACCTTCGCGACCACTACGGCCTGACCCAATGTGTCGCCGACCCCGACTCGCCGGCCTTCAAGCTGGTCGAGACGGTGCGCGCCGAGTGGGTGGTGCGCATCGACGGGGAAGTGAAGGCGCGGACGCCCGAGACCGTCAATGCCAACCTGCCGACCGGCGCGGTCGAGGTCTTCATCCGTGAGATCGAGGTGCTCTCGACGGCGGCCGAACTGCCGTTGCCGGTCTTTGGCGACCAGGAATATCCGGAGGAGACGCGGCTCAAGTATCGCTTCCTCGACCTGCGCCGCGAGAAGCTCCACAACAACATCATGAAGCGGTCGGAGATCATCTCCTCGATCCGCCGGCGGATGACCGACTCCGGCTTCTTCGAGTTCCAGACACCGATCCTCACCGCGTCCTCGCCGGAGGGCGCCCGCGACTTCCTGGTGCCGTCGCGGCTGCATCCGGGCAAGTTCTACGCCCTTCCGCAGGCGCCGCAGCAGTTCAAGCAGCTGATCATGGTCGCCGGCTTCGACCGCTACTTCCAGATCGCCCCGTGTTTCCGCGACGAGGATGCCCGCGCCGACCGCTCGCCGGGGGAGTTCTACCAGCTCGATATCGAGATGAGCTTCGTCGAGCAGGACGACGTCTTCAACGCCGTCGAGCCGGTGATCCGCGGCCTTTTCGAGGAATTCGCCGATGGCCGCACCGTCTCGCCGGACTTCGTCCGCATTCCCTATGCCGAGTCGATCCAGAAATACGGCTCCGACAAGCCCGACCTGCGCAATCCGATCGTGATGAGCGACGTCACCGAGCAGTTCCGCGATTCCGGCTTCAAGGTCTTCGCCGGCCAGATCGCCGCCGATCCGACGGTCGAGGTCTGGGCGATCCCGGCGCCGACCGGCGGCAGCCGCGCTTTCTGCGATCGGATGAACTCCTGGGCGCAAGGGGAAGGGCAGCCGGGTCTCGGCTACATCTTCTTCCGCGACGACGGCCAGGGCGCCGGCCCGGTCGCCAAGAATATCGGGCCCGAGCGCACCGAGGCGATCCGCGAGAAGCTGGGGCTTGGCGACAACGATGCCGTCTTCTTCGTCTGCGGCCATCCGGCCAAGCATCACGTCTTCGCCGGCACGGCGCGCCAGAAGATCGGCCGCGACCTCAACCTGATCGACGAGAACGCGTTCGCTTTCTGCTGGATCGTCGACTTCCCGATGTATGAGTGGAACGAGGACACCAAGCAGATCGAGTTCTCGCACAACCCGTTCTCGATGCCGAACTACGATCACGAGGCTTTCCTGGCGCTCGATCCCTCGGACAGCGCGACGATCCTAGACATCAAGGCGATCCAGTACGATCTGGTCTGCAACGGCATCGAGCTGTCGTCGGGTGCGATCCGGAACCACAAGGTCGAGATCATGCGCAAGGCCTTCGCCATCGCTGGTCATGGCGAGGAGGTGCTGACCGAGAAGTTCGGCGGCATGCTGAATGCGCTGACCTATGGCGCGCCGCCGCATGGTGGCATCGCACCAGGCATCGACCGCATCGTCATGCTGCTCTGCGGCGAGGAGAATCTCCGCGAGGTGACGCTCTTCCCGATGAACCAGCGGGCCGAGGACCTGATGATGGGCGCGCCATCGGAAGTCGGCGCCCGCCAGCTCGGCGAATTGCACATCCGCCTGAACCTGCCGGACTAGGAGGAGCCGGGCGGCAGCGCCGCCCGGACGCTCAGTTCGGTGACTGGGTCGCGCCCGGTGCTTCGGCCGGCTGATCGGCCGGAGCATCCTCGACCGGGATATCCTCGACAGGGATCTGGACGATCGGCTTGCGCTCGTCCGGGTTCTCCGCGGCGGGGGCTTCCTCGGCCGGCGCCACTTCGGCCGGCGCTTCCTCAACCGGTGCAATTTCGGCCGGGGCTTCCTCGACCGGCTCCGGAGCCACTTCGCCGGGTGTGCCAGTGATGGTCAGCCCGAGCAGGTCGACGAGCGTCGCCGGCGCATTCTCCACCGCATCCGTCAACGCCACCAGGCCGACCGGCTTGAGCGGCTGGGCCGACAGGGTGATCGACGAGCCCGGCACGGCGACAAAGTCGCGGATGACCGGCACCAGCTTGGGCAGCAGGCCCGAGCGCTGGATCAGCGCCATCAGCTGCGGGTCGTTGACGGTCGCCATCGACAGGAAGAAGGGGATCGCGTCGGCGAATTGCTTGCGGAAGGTCTCCGGCGGCGCGTTCATCTGCTCGGCCAGCATGTCGAGGCCGTTGCCGACGATCGACTCGTCCTCGAACGTGACTTCGGCGTCGAGCAACGTCATGCGCGGATAAGCCAGCATCATCAGCGCCTCGTCATGCGCCGCGCCGAGGGGAAATCCGCCGATCGCGAACTTCATCGCGAAGCCGCCCATGTCCTTGAGGCCAAACCGCAGGTCCTTGACGGTGAGAACTTCGCCGGCCGCCTGCCAGGCGGTGTCGAGGAAGAAGCTGAAATCGACCTTCTCGTAGCCGAAGCGCTCCAGCAACGCGCGGGCCTGGCGG
Source organism: Bauldia litoralis (assembly GCF_900104485.1). Taxonomy (GTDB): domain Bacteria; phylum Pseudomonadota; class Alphaproteobacteria; order Rhizobiales; family Kaistiaceae; genus Bauldia; species Bauldia litoralis. The sequence goes on from NZ_FMXQ01000007.1 coordinate 311,632, forward strand.
TCGGTGATCGCGTCGGTCGGGATCACAAGGCCGGAGACCTCGAGCGAGGCGGATGTCGGGAAGAGGCCGATATAGTCGCGGGTGTCGAGCCGGACTCGGGCGAGGCCGAGGCGTTCGATATCGGGGGTCTGGACGTTCAGGTCGACGAGCTCGAGGAAACCGAGCCCCGGGGCGAGCGATTCCGGATCGATGTCCTTGCCGCTGTCGATGGCGGCGACGAGGTCGGTCAGTCCGTCGATGCCGCCGAGCGGGATATCGCCGATCGCGAAGCGGCCAAGCCGCATGGCGAACTGGCCCCTCACGGCGGACTCGAGGCCCTCGATCGCGATTTCGCGGATACCGTCGACGGAGATGTCCGTCATGTCGAAACCGCTGAAGGCCATGCGGTCGATCCCGGCGACGTCGATGGCGAAGCCGGTGACGCCGACGCGGCCAAACGACCACGAGCCGAGAAGCCCCGGCAGATGGCGCAGCGACAGGCGCTGCATCAGTTCGGGCGGCATGTTGGGGTCGAGCATCACCGCATCGAGGAAGGACGCGAAGGGGATTGGTGGCTGGCGGACGCGGGTATTCTCGACGGCAATTCCGTCGATGCTGAAGCGTCCGCCCGGGACCTCCATCTGGATGTCGTGATAGGCGACGAGGTCGATTCCGTCCTGCCAGGCCATGTCGCCGACGCCGTTCTGGTAGGCGTCGGGATCGTAGACCCGGACGAAGGCGGCGAGATCGAGGCCGCTGCCTTCGACGCTGCCGATGGTGGTGGTGACCAGGCCTTGGGGCGACGGCGATTCGAGGCGCAGCGGCCCCGCCCGCATCGACGTCAGCCTGCCGTTGGCGAAGTCGTCGAGGCGCAGGTGCTCGTAGACGATGCGGCTCTCGATGTCCTCAATCGTCTGGACGACGACGACGGAACCGACGCGGGCGCGGGCGAAGCTCGTCTTCACCGCCTCGGCATAGCCCTTGATCATCGAGGTGAAGGGCTGGTTCGGGGAGAAGACGACATCGCCCATTCGCGGGACGGCGAGGTCCTCGATGCCCAGGTCGCCGATTTCGATCGTCGCCAGGCCGAGCGTGATGACGCCGCCATCGGCGACGATCGATTTCGCCCGGAAACTGCCGTCGAGCGAGCCGGCGTAGCCGGTGACCGAAAGCCTGGCGATCGCCACCTCGCTTCCCAGCCGGTCGGCCCGGGCGACGAAATCGGTCACGGTCGCGGTGTCGGTCACGGAGTCGTAGCGGAGGCCGCCATAGCTCGCCGACCAGTCGGGCGAGGCGTCGATCGCGGCTACCCGTTCGCGGATCGCGGCTTCGACCGGCTCCTCCGCGATGGCGATCTGGGGGAGGACCATCAGGACGCCGGCGACGGCGAGGCAGGTGCGCGACTTCATGGAATCACTCTCAGCGGGTTGGCGACACCGCCATCAATCAGATGCCCCGGCTTCCGGCAAATCCGGAAGCCGGGGCACAAGATCAGTTGTTCGCGGTCACGTCGACCGAGAGAACGTCCGGGAGCGTCTGGGGCGCCTGGTTGGCGATGCCCATGATTTCCTCGAACTTCTTCGGCTGGTCCGGGTTGACGGCGATGGTGATCGACTGCGGATCGTTGAGGAACGCCGCGCCGGCCTTGGCCAGCTTGTCCTGGAAGGGCGGGTTGCCGATGAAGTTGAGCATGAAGGGCAGGGCCCCGCCGAACTGCGCGACGACGGCGGCGCGATCGACGCCCATCATCTTGGCCTGCATGTCGAGGACCCGCTCGACAACGCCGGCATTGTCGAATCGGATGGTCAGGGCCTCAAGCGCGCCGTTCTTGCCGGCATCGCCCGGCTCGGCGCCCTGGGCCATGTCGCCAAGGGATATGCCGTTGAACTTGCCGGTGACGGCGAGCTTGCCGACATCGGCCGCGTCGAGGGTGAAGGTGCGCAGCGTCACCTCGTCGCCTTCGCTCTCATAGGCGCCGGCGATATCGAGATTGACCATGAAGCCGCTGGTGTAGCCGAGTTCGTCGAGGATCGCCTTCTGCTGGGGATCCTGGGCGAAGACGGCCGGCGGAATGTTGATCGACGCAACCTTCAGGTCGAAGTCGCGCGGGTTGCCTTCCGCGTCCACGTCGAGGGCCACGCCGATCGAGGCAATATCGAGCGGTGCGGGCAGGTCGCCGCCAGCGATCGACAGGCCGCTGACCGTCACCTGGGTGAAGGGGAGGATATGGGCCTTCGCCTTGATCTCGGCCGGCGAGGGGACGGTCGCATCCTTGAGGGAGCCCATCTGCCAGGCGACGTTGGTGTCCTCGTCGACGACGGTGCCGTTGTCGAAGGTCATGGCGCTGGCGGTGAAGCCGCCGGCGTCGCGCGGCTGGGCGTTGGCGATGGTGATGGTCGGGATGGAGATGACACCACCCTTCGGGTTGGTCGCCGAGAAGCCGGTGATCGTCACGTCGTCGCCGATCGCGGTGGCGCCGTCATACTTGGCGGTCGACTTGTCGTTGGACTGCATGGCGGCGACCAGCGCATCGGCGATCGCGTTCGCGTCGGCGGCAAGGGCCTGGCCAGCGCCAAAGGCAAAACAGAGTGCGGCGCTGCCAAGAGCAATGGAATGCAGTTTCAGGGACATGGACATCTCCTAGGGGTGAAGGGCGAGGCGCCAGTCCGATTGCCATTAAGGCGCCGATCGGGCGGCATATTCGCCGGAGTTAATGGCAAGGGCAAGGCTGGAAAACGGCTTGAGGCTCCTAACTGTGTCCTACGTCACACAGGCAAACCGGGAGGAATTGAAGGCTACCAGAGGCGGTTGATTCACCGGCTGCCGCGCCGCCGGGGGACGGTGCCTTGCCGGCTAAATGTCTCGCGCCGGGTGTCGCGGGGGCGAACGCTGCGGCTCGCCGTTGCACGCCGATGCGCCGAATCAATCCGCGGCTCCCGCCCGCGGATCGATGGTTTCGTCGAGCGGCATTTCCTTGCCGTCATAGTCGATCAGCAAGGCCAAGTCGCAACTGGTGAACTCGGGCGCGGATTGGCAGATCGCCTTCAGGGCCGCCCGCGCGGCTTCCTCGCCCGGCATGCCGCAGACGACATGGGTCGAGTGGAATTCGGGCAGCCAGACCACCATGAGGCCCGACCAGCCGGCCGGATAGCACCAGCGGGTGGGGAAGCACTCCTGGCCGCCGGACTCATCGCTGCATTTCTGGCGGGCGCATTCGAGGGCCGCGGCCGCATCGCCGCCGCGGCACCACCATGTCCCTTCCTCGGCCTGCGCGAAGCCGATTCCCTCGGGGCCGTCGGCGTGAACCGGCGAGGCGAGGCAGGCGGTGGCCGCAATGAGAATGGCAAGCCGCCTGATCGATGCGGCGTTCAAGGCCCGGGACCTCAGCGACCGTAGACTGAGAATGGCAAGCCGCCTGATCGATGCGGCGTTCAAGGCCCGGGACCTCAGCGACCGTAGACGAAGAAGACGTCCGGACGGTCGAGGTAGCGGCCGTTGAAATAGAAGGCCCGGCCTGCGTACCAGTCGCGTTGCTCCGCGCTTTCCGAACGGATCGGCGCCGAGGCGAGGTAGGCGGTCTGCGGCGGAACGTAGACCGGCTTTAGCTTGGTGCCGTGGCGGGTGCGGACCGGCGAGACGTTCAGGGTCTGGGTCAGCGGGGCATAGCCGCCGATATACTTGCCATACGCCCAGCCGCGACGGCCCTCGTAATAGACCTCGCACCAACCGGCACAGCGATAGACCTCGACGGTTTCCCCTGCGGGGACAACGGTCAGGCGGCCGTAGTTGGTGCCGGGGCCATTGCGGATGACCACATTGGCGGTCGTGTTGCTCGACCACGCCAGTGCGGCGTCGGTGCCGGCGACGAGCAGCAGCGCGGCGACGGCGAAAAGGGAACGCAAGACCATTTGCCCTTCCTCCAGTTCGGGAACTTTGGCCGGAGGCTAGTCCCAGGAAGTTGCCAAGCGGCGAACGTCCGGCCTTTTCAAGGCGTTGACTTGGTTCACGGTTAACCGGCGCTTACCGGAAACCCGTCGTTACGACGCGCCGATCAGTAGTTGGCGGGCGGATCGCTGGCCGGGAAGGATTCGTCCGATTCCTCGTCCACCTCGTCCCAGTTCTTCGGCGGATCGCGCATCGATTCCGGGCCGGCAGGGCGCACCGGCCGGGTCGGCGGGGTGTCATCTTCCTTGTGGTCGTCCTTGCGGACGTCGTCGTTGCCGGGCTTTCCGTCGTCTTCGGTGGTCATGGTCGGTGGTCCTTCGCTAGACCGGAGACAACGCGACCGACGTCGATGCGTTCCGTCGTCCGGTCGGTGGCTTTTCTCGACATGGGATGGGAGCGGACGGGTCTCAAGCGGCGAAAGCCGCTGCCGAAGAGGGTTTTTCGCCACTTTTTCTTCCACCGGTACTGGCAAAATCGGTTTGACCCGGTTACATACTGCGCCAGAAAAATGGTGCCCGAAGCGGGGATGGTGGGACTTTGCCCTCTCCGCCGCGGTTTTTCGTATCCGCGGCACACGGGACATCACGAAGCCAAAACCGATACAGGCCGCCGTGTCGCGGCCGACCGAAAGGAACGTCTGTTGCAGATATTCGTCCGCGATAACAACGTCGACCAGGCGATGAAGGTCCTCAAGAAGAAGATGCAGCGCGAGGGCGTTTTTCGCGAGCTGAAGCGGAAGCGATTCTACGAGAAGCCGTCCGAGAAGCGGGCGCGCGAGAAGGGCGAGGCGATTCGCCGGGCCCGCAAGCTGGTCCGCAAGCAGGCGCAGCGCGAGGGTCTCCTCCCGGCGCCGAAGAAGCGCGTCATGGGCGCCGGCCCCGGTCGCCGCTAGGCCTTAATCGGCTTCTGCCAGTTTCGACATATCCGGGCGGCCTGCCGATGACGCGGGCCGCTGATTTTCGATTTTTCCGATGACCCCTGCGCCCGCCTGACGGGCTGCGCCCCGCGACGCTTTGGCGCTCTACCGGTCGACCCGGGCGAGTGATACCTCCCGCCTCGTGAGCGACATCTCCACCGACAAGTACCGCGACGAGTTCAGAGACCTCGGGGTTTCCCGGGTCCGCAACGAACTCGTCCTGCGGCGATGGCACAAGGACAAGCTGTCGGCGGCCCGCCTGTGGGTCGAGCGGCAGGATGTCGGCGACTGGGTCGCCAGCCACCGCGACAGCAAGCCGAAGCCGCCGCGCAGCCAGTCGAAGAAGAAGATCCTTGGCTATGTCATCTTCGCCTTCGGCCTGATCCTGGCGGCGGAGCGACTGCTGACGATGCTTCGCTAGGAGCCGGGAACGGAACCGGGCTTGCGTCGTTGTCGTGCGGGCGGGCTATCCGCCTCTCAGGAGGCAAATCACGTGGGAATTCTCTGGACCATCGTCATCGGCTTCGTCGCCGGTGTCATCGCCAAGTTCATCATGCCCGGCAAGAACGAGCCGAGCGGCTTCATCCTCACCACAATTCTCGGCATCGTCGGCGCCGTGCTGGCGACTTGGCTCGGCCAGGCAGTCGGCTGGTATAATGCCGACGAAGGCGCCGGATTCATCGGCGCGATCGTCGGCGCCATCATCGTGCTGGCGATCTGGGGCTTCATCGCCCGACGCCGGGCGACCTGATGCAACCGACATCAGGGACGATGGCCGGGTCAGGCCTCGTCCCTGATGTTGTTGTAGATGCGCTTGACCGGGTCGTTGCCGACGCCACCGCGCCAGGCAAGGTAGGAGCCGGCGATGAGCGCCAGTCCGCTGAGCACCGGGTTCGGTCGCGGGCGTGCCGCGGTTGCCGCCAGCCCGAGGCCGAGCGTGACGTAGATGGCGCGCTCGACAAACGACAGGTCTCCGGCGTCTTCCACCGCAGGGTCAACCGCGCGCGGCGGCCGTTCAACAATGTTCATGCCCATGCCCTTTCAGATATCTGACAGACGTCAACGCCGGGACACGGCCGCCGGTTCCCTCGGGGGCCGGTCAATGCTCCCGCCCTTACCGAGGTTTCCCATGATCCTTGCCCGATCGACCCTTGCCGCTCTCGCCCTCATGGCGCTCGGCGCCACCGCCCTGGCGTCCTCCGACGACGCCTGGAAGGCGTTCCGCGCCGATGTCGAGACGCAGTGCCTCGCCGCGGCCGAGCCGATGTTCGAGACGGCGACGGCCACCGTCGATCCCTTCGGGTCGGAGTCCTACGGCCTGGCGCTGGTGCGTGGAACGGCGCGTGGCGCCGACGCCGAGATCATGGCGATCTGCGTCTACGACAAGCAGGCGAAGACGGTCGAGATCGGCGGCGAACTGCCGGCCGCGGAATAGCCCAAGCGCCATCGCTGCCGCGCGCCGAATCCGGGCCGGAGGATTGGGCTTCTCCTCGTCGTTTCCCCCTCGCCGACGAGGGGATGGCGGGCGCCCTTTGACCGGACGCCGTGGCCGAAAAGTGGTGTGTCGAAACGCCCGATCGAGCGCCCGCCGCGATGGTTTTGGGCCTTCGGATCCACGCCGGGGGCACGCGGGGGAATCACCCCGCGGGAAGGCCGGCGACCCCGACCTTCGTGAGCAGGCGGCGCCGTTGCCGGTCACTCGCCGTCCTTCGCGGCTCCGTCTTGGGTCCCCTCCATTGGCTTCGGGGACTTGCATCCGCCAATCACCGCCCCGGGTCTGGCGGGACAGGATTCAGCGGAGGCACCACGCTCACGCACCCGTTGCCGCGCCCTTCGCGGGCGTGCGGCGCCGGCTTTCACCGGCGGGTGGATATCCGGACCTCCAGGCGGCCGCGTGCGAGGCGACCGCCAGGACACCGCACCCCGCTCCGCCAAACGAACGCCTCCGGACGACGCCCCTCGTGTGAGCGGGGATGGGACGGAGTATGCGGGCGGATGCGGCGGCGGGGATTGGTTTTTTGTTGTGCCCGGTGGGGGGGAAGGGGGGATGATGGCGGGTTTTGGGTTTCGGCGGGGATAATGTGGCGGAGTTGGAAAGGCGGGTGAGCGACATTCGCCCCCCGCGCCCGTCATCCTCGGGCTTGACCCGAGGATCGGGGTCCGTTTGCGCGACGACGGGTGTTGGTCGTTTCCTTTGCCGTCAGCGTTCCTGTTGGGGATGGCTCGGGGCCCCAGCCGATCCTCGGGTCAAGCCCGAGGATGACGGTGGAGGGGATGGCGAGGGCGACGGGGCGGCAATGAGGAAGACGAGCCAATGGGCGCAGGGCTTGACCGAGGCGTCGTGTCCGTCTTCGCTGGCGCATGGCGTTCTTCGTCTACATCGTCACCAACCGGCCGAAGGGGACGCTCTACATCGGCGTCACGAACAATCTTGCCCGCCGGGTTGGTGAACATAAGAGCAGCCATCACGAAGGCTTCACCAAACGATACAAGCTCGGGCTGCTGGTCTGGTTCGCCGCGCATGACCGTGTGGTCAACGCGATCGCACACGAGAAGCGGCTAAAGCGCTGGAACCGCGCCTGGAAGATCGATCTGATCGAGGCGTCCAATCCGGGCTGGGAGGATCTGACGCCACCGTTTCAATGAGGGTGACGGGCATGGTCCGGAGAGGGACAGCGGCGCGCCGGCGTCCTCCCCACACGCCGTCATCCTCGGGCTTGACCCGAGGATCGTGTGCCAATTGCACAATGACGAGGGTGTTGGCGCCCTGCCATCCCGGACGCGCTTTATCTGGATGCGTCCCGGACGGCCCCGGCCGATCCTCGGGTCAAGCCCGAGGATGACGGTGGAGGGGTCGGGGCGGTGTGATCGCACCGCCTGGTCGGGTTCAGAGCCACGTGGGCATGGCGCGTTCCGCGCCTTTGCCCACCCTACGTCTACGTACTGAAAAGGGACAGCGGCCGTCCGGCGTTCTCCGCCGAACGCCGTCATTCCCGGGCTTGACCCGAGGATCGTGTGCCGTTTGCGCGACGAAGGGCTGTTGGTCGTGGCCTTTGCCGTCGGCGTTCCTGCGGGAGATGGCCCGGACGGCCCCGACCGATCCTCGGGTCAAGCCCGAGGATGACGTTGGAGAGGGGGGCATGGTCGAAGCGATATTCCTGCCGTTCGGCGAGGTGGCCTACAAAGCGGGGTGGACCTTGCCGCTATCAGATGGCGAGGATTGTTGCCGAATCGAAACTGCGGGGCAGAACGCGTTCCGCGTCTTTGTGCGCCCACCGGCTCGAAACAGAGAAGGCCCGGCAAATATTGCCGGGCCTTCTTCATTCACCACATCGACGCGAAAGTGACTAGCTGCACCCCGTCGTCGAGCCACACGTGTCGCACTTCAGGCAGGTGCCGTTCCGGACCAGCGTGAAGTTTCCACATTCGCCGCAGGCGTCGCCGAGGTAGCCGCGCAGGCGCGCGGCGGCTGAGCGTTCGGCTTCCAGCGCCTTGGCGTCGGCCTGGGGGGCGACCCTGGCGTGGGGCGAGGGGGCGAGGCCGGAGGCGGTCGCCGGTTGCTCGTCGGCGAGCGCGCGGACGGCGCTGGCGACCCGGGCCATCGATCCGCCCGAGGGAGCCGAGCCGACGGCGCGGATGGTGCCGCCGGCCGTGGCCGTGGTGCGCGTCGCCGGCGCGGCGGTCGCCGGAGCCGGATCGCCACTGACGCGGGGCGCCGCGGCCGTGGTGGCGGCGGAACCCGAACCGCCGCTGGCGCGGGGCTGAGGCGCGGGGCCGGCAGCGGCCGTCTCGGCCGGCTTGTCGACCAGGGCGAAATTGCGCCGGCCACGGACGAGGCCGTGCGACACCGCCGACTCGGGCGACGGGGGACGGCCCTGGCCGACGCCTTCGCCGAGCGTCGTCGCGCCGAGGTCGTCCGGGTTGATATGGGCGAGGTCGTGGCGACCGAGGTAGGAGATCGCCAGCTCACGGAACACGTAGTCGAGGATCGACGTCGCGTTCTTGATCGTGTCGTTGCCCTGGACGAAGCCGGCCGGCTCGAAGCGGGTGAAGGTGAAGGCCTCGACATATTCCTCGAGCGGCACGCCGTATTGCAGGCCGAGCGAGATGGCGATGGCGAAGTTGTTCATCATTGCCCGGAAGGCGGCGCCTTCCTTGTGCATATCGATGAAGATCTCGCCGAGGCGGCCATCGGCATATTCGCCGGTGTGGAGATAGACCTTGTGGCCGCCGACGATCGCCTTCTGGGTGTAGCCGGTGCGGCGATTCGGGATCTTCTCGCGCTCGCGCACCGCCTTCTCGATGATCCGCTCGACGATCCGCTCGGTCACCTGCTCGGTGCGGGCGGCGGCGGGCTTGGCGATCAGCTGCTCGACCGCCTCATCCGCCTCGTCTTCCTCGTCCTCGAGGATCTGGGCGTTGAGCGGCTGGGAGAGCTTCGAGCCGTCGCGGTAGAGGGCGTTGGCCTTCAGCGCCAGGCGCCAGGACAGCATATAGGCGCTCTTGGCGTCCTCGACCGTGGCGTCATTCGGCATGTTGATGGTCTTGGAGATCGCGCCGGAGATGAAGGGCTGCGCAGCCGCCATCATCCGGATGTGGCTCTCCGCCGAGAGGTAGCGCTTGCCGATGCGGCCGCAGGGATTGGCGCAGTCGAAGACCGGCAGGTGCTCGTCCTTGAGGCCCGGCGCGCCTTCCAGCGTCATCGATCCGCAGCAGAAGACATTGGCGAGGTCGATGTCCTTCTTCGAGAAGCCCATCCACTGCAGGAGATCGAAGTCGGTATCCGCCATCTCCTCGTCGGTGACGCCGAGGTCGGTGAGGAATTCGGCGCCGAGCGACCACTTGTTGAAGGTGAACTTGATGTCGAAGGCGGTGGCGAGGCCTTCCTCGATCGCCGCGATCTTCTCCTCGGGGAAGCCCTTGGCCTTCAGCGTGTCGTGGTTGACGCCGGGCGCGCCCTTCAGCGTGCCGCGACCGACCGCGTAGTCGATGATGGCGCTGACCTGCTTGTCGTCATAGCCGAGCAGGCCGAGGGCCTCGGGCACCGCGCGGTTGATGATCTTGAAGTAGCCGCCGCCGGCCAGCTTCTTGAACTTGACCAGCGCGAAGTCCGGCTCGATGCCGGTGGTGTCGCAATCCATGATCAGGCCGATCGTGCCGGTCGGTGCGATGACGGTCGACTGGGCGTTGCGGTAGCCGTGGACCTCGCCGAGGGAAACGGCGCGGTTCCAGGCCGTGCGGGCGCGTTCGACGATGCGCAGGTCCGGGCAGGAGGCGCCGTCGAGCGGCACCGGCGGGATGTTGACGCCGTCATAGCCATCGGCGACGCCCTGGGCGGCGCGACGGTGGTTGCGCATCACCCGCAGCATGTGGGCGCGGTTCTTGGCATAGCCGGGGAAGGGGCCGAGCTCGCCGGCCATCTCGGCCGAGGTGGCATAGGAGACGCCGGTCATCAGCGCGGTGATCGCACCGCAGATGGCGCGGCCCTCGGTCGAATCGTACGGCGTGCCCGAGGTCATCAGCAGGCCGCCGATATTGGCGTAGCCGAGGCCGAGCGTCCGGTACTCGTAGGAGAGCTCGGCGATCCGCCGCGACGGGAACTGCGCCATCAGCACCGAAACCTCGAGGACGACGGTCCACAGGCGCACGGCATGTTCGAAGGACTCGGTGTCGAAGCGCTTGGCCTCGTCGCGGAACTGGAGAAGGTTCAGCGAGGCGAGGTTGCAGGCCGTGTCGTCGAGGAACATGTATTCCGAGCACGGGTTCGAGGCGCGGATCGGCCCCGACGCCGGGCAGGTGTGCCAGTCGTTGACGGTGGTGTGGAACTGGATGCCGGGATCGGCCGAGGCCCAGGCGGCGTCGCCGACCTTCTCCCATAATTCGCGGGCCGGCAGCGTCTTGACCGGCTGGCCGGTGATGCGGGCGTTGAGCGTCCACTCGTCGTCATTCTCGACCGCGTTGAGGAACTCGTCGGTGACCCGCACCGAGTTGTTCGAATTCTGGCCGGAAACGGTGAGATAGGCCTCGGAGTCCCAATCGGTGTTGTAGATCGGGAATTCGAGGTCGGTGTAGCCCTGGCGGGCGAACTGGATGACCCGGCGGATGTAGTTTTCCGGGACCTGGCCCTTCTTGGCGGCGCGGACCTCGCGCTTGAGGGCGGGGTTCTTGGCCGGGTCGAAGCAGGCATCGCCGTCGCCGTCGCAGTTGACACAGGCCTTCATGATCGCCTTGAGGTGATGCGAGATCACCTTGGAGCCGGTGACCAGCGCGGCGACCTTCTGCTCTTCCTTCACCTTCCAGTCGATGAACTGCTCGATATCCGGATGGTCGATGTCGACCACCACCATCTTGGCAGCGCGGCGGGTGGTGCCGCCCGACTTGATGGCGCCGGCGGCGCGATCGCCGATCTTGAGGAAGGACATCAGGCCGGAGGACTTGCCGCCGCCCGACAGGCGCTCGCCTTCGCCGCGCAGCGCCGAGAAGTTGGAGCCGGTGCCGGAGCCGTATTTGAACAGGCGCGCCTCGCGCACCCACAGGTCCATGATGCCGCCCTCGTTGACGAGGTCATCGGCGATGCCCTGGATGAAGCAGGCATGCGGCTGGGGATGCTCGTAGGCGGTCTCCGAGGCGCGGACCTCGCCGGTCTTGTAGTCGACATAGAAGTGGCCCTGGCTCGGGCCGTCGATGCCATAGGCCCAGTGCAGGCCGGTGTTGAACCACTGCGGGGAATTCGGCGCCGCCTTCTGGGTCGCCAGCATGAAGCGCAGTTCGTCGAAGAAGGCCTCGGCGTCCTCGTCGGTGTCGAAGTAGCCGCCCTTCCAGCCCCAATAGGCCCAGGTGCCGGCGAGACGATCGAAGACCTGGCGCGAATCGCGCTCCGAGCCCGAGCGCTCCTCGGCGGGGAGCGTCGCCAGCGCATCTTCGTCGGCGACCGAGCGCCAGAGGAAGGACGGGACGTCATTCTCCTCGACCTTCTTCAGCCGGGCCGGGACGCCGGCCTTGCGGAAATACTTCTGGGCAAGGATGTCGCTCGCCACCTGGCTCCAGGTCGACGGGACGTTGATATCGTCGAGCTTGAAGACGATCGAACCGTCCGGATTCCGAATCTCGCTCTTTGTCGTCCGGAAGTCGATTCCCTGGTAGGCGTCTTCGCCCTTGGTCGTGTAGTGCCGCTCGATCCGCATCTTTGCCCCATTTCGTTGCGCGTCACGCGCATGTCATCCAATTGCGCGTATCCTGAAGGTCCCAGGATCCGGCGCACCCGCCGCAGTTCTGTCAGACGCCCCGCCGGGGTTTGATTCCCCGGATGTTGTGTCCAAGCTTTACGCGAAACACTAAATATAGTGTTACTCAGGTCGGTTTGTCACCTGTTTTCCGGTGCAAGATCGCCTGCTTTTTCACCACCCATGGCACACAAAACCACCACCTCTCGCTAACAGGCATCGAGTGCCCGCGACGAGCCGATTTTACGCAAACCTGGTTGGAAAAACCCGGGGACCCGAGCCCCACGGCACGTCGAGAACGCCGACGCCTGAGTGACGCTAAGCCGAGTCGCGGGGAAGGGTCAACGCACGTGCCTGGGGAAAATGGGGGTAGTCAGCGTTTCCGCCATTTCAACCTGTGGGGCTACTCGGGAACCTGCTGCAGGTAGTCCCAATCCTCACGCGGCGCGACCCCGTGATGGGGATCGATCGGCGGCGCGAGGGGAGTCGATTCGGCCTTTTCGAGAAGCGGCGCGACCAGCGTCAGTTCCGCCTTCTGGGGGGCGAAGGCGTCGGCGAAGCGGTCGGGCAGGGCGTCGATGGATTCCGGCGTCAGGACGACAAGGGCATCGTCGTCGACGAGGGCGGCAGGCGCCTCGTCCGGCGTCACCGCGGCGATCTCGCTTTCGGGCCGCACGCGCGGCTCGGGCAGGTCGACCTCGAGCGACGCCTGACGTATCTCGGGCGCCGCCGGCGCGTCTGGCCCGCACGTTCCCGACAGCGAGACGTTCTGCCGTCCCTCGACCACCGTCACCCGGACCCGGGCGGTGCCGGAGCGGATCATGTCGAGCTTCGCCGCCGCCGCCTTGCTGACGTCGATGACCCGCCCCTTGGTATAGGGCCCGCGATCATTGACCCGGACGATCACCGATTTGCCGTTGGCAAGATTCTCGACCCTGACCCTGGTCTGGAAGGGAAGGTCGCGGTGGGCGGCGGTCATCGCGCTGGAATCCGCCCGCTCGCCGCTGGCGGTGATGCCGTCGAGGTCGAACCACGCGGCCTTGCCGCATTGGGCAGCCACGGCTTCATCGCCGCCGATCAGACCGGCAACGGCAAAGCCGAGCGCCAATGCGCACCCTCTGACCCCAATCGACTCCACGCCACGCAACTCCCCGTCACACCGGATGACCAGTGTGGATTCCCAGCCAACAGGCAGGGAAGAGTGGCCAAGTTTCGCCGGAAATGGGGCCGGAATGCGGCTGCGGAGATCGGCGGGGCAGCGCCGCCCGCCGGATCCGCGATCAAAGCATTGGCTGGACGCCGAGGATGGCCCGGGCGGCTGGCAGGTCGGCAAATATGCAGTTCCTCATCCAGCTTTCGACATTGCGGGTCAGGACACGCGGACCGGTCACGGTGATATCGCCGGCGTTGACGGCGTCCTTGTAACTCCGCTCCGCCATCCAGACGTCGGTCATCGCCCGGACCGTGGTGTTGAAGTAGACGTCGACGTCCTTACCGGGATCCGTCGTGCAGACATCGACATGATCGTCCGAGACGACGATCCACCAGTCGGAGATGTCCTGGATGTCGGCGAAGCGAAAGCGGATGACCGCCTGGTTCCCGGGAAGCTTGTCCGGAACGATGCTGCGCTCGAGATAGAGCATCAGCAGCTCGACGTCATAGTCGGACTCCGTCAGGTTCGTGCGCGCCCATCGCATGCCCCAACCGCCGAGCGACAGGAGAATGGGCAGGAGTTCCCGGCAGGACTCGGTCGCGTGATACTCGTAGCCGCGCTGCCCGGGAATCCGCTTGCGGTGAACCAGGCCACGCTCGGTCAGCATCGAAAGCCGCTTGGTCAGGATGGTCGGCGAGATCACGCCGAGCCCGCGTTGGAGTTCGTTGAACCGCGTGCTGCCCATCAGCAATTCGCGGACGATCAGGATTGTCCATTTCTCGCCGAGGATCTCCGATGCCTTGGCGATCGGGCAGAACTGACCGTATTTCATACCGCCCCGGGCCTCCGCGACTCCAGAATGTGTAGTTGGTCACTCCGCAATCTATAGCGCATCGCTACGGCTCGCAAAGTATCGGGCGAATGGCCCCGGACCTATCAGAGGCTCGTATCCCGGAGCGCCGATGCACCGGGAACGAAGCCACCGGAGATAGGAAAACCGCCATGAAGCATTTCGAGATCTACACCCCCGAGACCGCGCCGTCGCCGGCCGCGGAGACCCTGCAGGCGCTGAAGGAGAAGCTTGGATTCGCGCCGAATGTCTTCGCGGTGATGGGCGGCACGCCGGGGGGCTTGAGCGCCTTTGTCTCGCTCAACCAGAATTTCGGCGAGACGTCGCTGTCCGCCACCGAACGAGAGATCGTGCAGATTGCCGTCAGCGTCGAGAATGGCGGGGCCTATTGCGTTGCCGGCCACACCTCCTTTGCTCGCAAGCAAGGGGTCGCGGACGAGATTGTCGAGGCGGTCCGGACGCGCGGGCGCATTGCCGATCCAAAGCTCGCCGCGCTGCATGAATTCGTTCGCCGCGTCACGGTCAAGCGCGGCAAGCTGGCCGAGGGCGAACTGGAGGCGTTTCTCGCCGCCGGCTACTCCGATGCGCAGGTGCAGGAAGTCATCCTCGGGATCTGCGTGAAGATGTTCAGCAACCTGGCCGACAACCTGCTGGGCTTCCCGCTCGACGATGCCTTTGTTCCCTACAGGTGGGACCCGTCCGAAGCACAGCCACGCGCCGACGCGGACGCGATCGCGGCATAGCGGCCGAGGCGACACGACCGGCCGCCCCGATCATCCGGGAAGGATGGCCCGGAGGCGGTCGGCGGGTCGCACGGTGTGTGTGACGTCACAGACGCGGCGGGGTTTCGCCTCTAGAGACCCCCGCCACACCCCACGGCAGGCCACAGCCCCCGCCGGACGTTCCGCGCTCCCGTCGGCCGAATTGGACCGATCCTGGCAGCAATGCCACCGCCAGCGACTGGCCGATTGTCGTCGACCGCAGCGCGAGCGTTCCCCGTCATCCAGACAAGGACAACTGACATGAACGAAGAAACCATTGCGGCCTTCCGGTCCGCCTTGCGCGGCGCGCTGATCGAGCGCGGCGACGCCGACTATAACGAAGCCCGCAAGCTCTATAACGGCATGATCGACAAGCGACCGCTGATGATCGCACGCTGCGCCGACGTTGCCGACGTCATCGCCGCCGTCAATTTCGGTCGCGACAACGACCTGCTGATCGCCATTCGTGGCGGCGGCCATAACGGGCCGGGCCTGGGCAGTTGCGACGACGGGCTGGTCATCGACCTTGCGCCGATGAAGGACGTCCGGGTCGACCCGACCACGCGAACCGTGCGGGTCGGTCCCGGCTGTCGCGGCGCCGACGTCGACCACGCCACCCATGCCTTCGGGCTGGCGGTGCCGACCGGCATCGTCGCCTCGACCGGCATCGCCGGACTGACGCTGGGCGGCGGCATCGGCTACCTGACCCGGAAATACGGGCTGACCATCGACAACCTGATCGAGGCCGACGTGGTGCTGGCTGACGGGAGCTTTGTCACCGCCAGCAAGGACCGGAACGCGGACCTGTTCTGGGCACTGCGCGGCGGCGGCGGCAACTTCGGCGTCGTCACCAGCTTCCTGTTCCAGGCCCAGCCGGTCGACATGGTCTTCGCCGGCCCGGTCTTCTGGGACCTCGCCGACGCGAAGCAGGTCATGCAGGCCTACCGGGATTTCCTGCCGAACGCGCCCGAAGAGCTCGGCGCCTTCGTCGGACTGAAGACGATGCCGCCCTGCGCACCGTTTCCCGAGGAGCATTGGGGCAAGAAGATCTGCGGCGTGATCTCCAGCTACAACGGCCCGGAGGAGGAGGGGCGGCGCGCCATGCAGCCGCTGCTCGACAAACTGCCGCCGCCGATCCTCGACTGGCGGGGGGCGATGCCCTTTCCGGCGATGCAGTCGCTGTTCGATCCGCTGATGCCGGCCGGACTCCAGTGGTACTGGAAGGGCGACTATGTCTCGGACCTGCCGGACGCAGCGATCGACACCCACATCGCGCAGATCGCCAAGGCGCCGAGCGACCTGTCGCTGATGCACCTCTATCCGATCGACGGGGCGGTGCGCCGGGTCGGCGGGGCCGACACCGCATGGGGCGCGCGCAACGCCACCTGGTCGATGGTCATTGCCGGCATCGACGCCGATCCCGGGAAGGCGGGAGACCTCGCCCGCTGGGGCCGCGCCTACTGGGATGCGGTGCATCCGTTCAACCACGACGGCGCCTACGTCAATTTCATGATGGACGACGAGGACGCCGGCCGGGTCAAGGCGGCCTATGGCGAGAACTACGACCGGCTGGCGGCGGTGAAGCAGCAATACGATCCGGCCAACGTCTTCCGGGTCAACCAGAACATCAGGCCGCTGGCGGCGTGATGCGACGAGGCTCGCTGGTGTGTTCCAGTGGTGCGTGCTTCGAGGCGCGTGTTTCGCGCGCGCCTCAGCATGGCGGGGTGGGAGGCGTCCTGAGGGATGGGACGTCTGTTGCCAACGTCGCCATCCTGAGGTGCTCCGCGCAGCGGAGCCTCGAAGGACGCACGGTCGCCGGCGTCGCCGGCGGGCCCATGCCCGACCGACAGGAGCCGGGCGTATCTATTCGCCGATGAGATGCAGCACGACCTCGCGGCGATGCGGCCTGGCGCGATGCTCGAAGAGATAGATGCCCTGCCAGGTGCCGAGCGCCATGCGGCCGTCGATCACCGGGATCGACAGCGACGATGATGTCAGCGCGGTGCGGATATGGGCCGGCATGTCGTCCGGGCCCTCCATGCCATGGACATAGCGGCCGGGATCCTCCGGCGCGATCATCTCGAAATAGGCCTCGAGGTCGATGCGCACGTCGGGATCGGCGTTCTCCTGGATGATCAGCGACGCCGAGGTATGGCGGCAGAAGACGGTGAGGAGGCCGGTCTCGATGCCGACATCGCCGAGCCAGTCGGCGACGGCCGCCGTGATCTCGTTGAGGCCCTTGCCGCGGGTTGCGACGGAGAGGCTGTTGGTTGCCTGGCGCACCCCTCAGCCCGGGATCAGGTCGGAGCCATCGGGGAAGGCAGCGAAGGTGTCGGCCGGCACCTTGAAATTGGTGGCGAGAAGCTCGGGCGTGTTGTGGGCCATCCAGGCCGCCAGCGAGATCGATTCATAGGTGGCGTTGTTGAAGACGATCAGCAACTGCAGGTCCTCCTCGCCGGTATTCTCGATGTAGTGGCCATAGCCCTGCGGCACGTAGCCGACATCGCCTGCGACGAAGTCGTCGGTGCGGGCGCGCCCGTGCGAGCCGAACACGGTCATCCGCGCCTTGCCGGCCAGATAGTACTGCCACTCGACCGCGTTGGGATGCCAGTGCATCTCGCGGATGCCGCCCGGCTTGATCTCGATGATGCCGCCGGTGACCGTCGTCGAGATCGGGAATTCCTGCTCGGAGACGACGCGAAGTGTGCCGCCGGGGAAGGCCCGCGGCTTCTGGGCGAGGAAGCGGTAGCGGTGGGTCAGCGGCGCGCCGTCGAGCGAACCGGGCGCCGGATCGTCGGAAAGCGGCGCCGGCACCGGACCGGTCGCCATATAGACCTCGCCCTTCGGGAAGGCGGCGAAGGCCGACTGCGGCAGGCCGAAATTGCGAGCCAGCACCTCCGGCGGCGTTGTCGCCATCCAGTCGCTGATCGAGAAGGTGCCGAACTCGGAAAAGTAGCCGTTGTCGAAGACCAGAAGGAACAGGCAGGGCCTGTCGCCGATGCCCTGGATCGAATGGCCATAGCCGCGCGGGAAATACCAGACGTCGCCCGGGCCGAAATCGGCGGCCTGGGAGCGGCTTGACGGGTCGACGATGGTCGTCCGGCAATGGCCGTCGATGACATAGCCCCACTCGGCCGCGTTGGCGTGCCAGTGGAGTTCGCGCAGCGCGCCAGGATCGAGCTGCATCAGGACGCCGGCGACCTGCTCGGATACGGCGAACTGATCGGCATTCGCCTGCTTCGACCAGCCGCCGTCGAAGGGCTGTCGCGGCTGGTCGCCGAGCGGATAGCGGAAAGAAGGCAGATCCTTGCCGGCGAGCGCCGGCGGGGCGGGGCCGAACGGCGGCTGCATTGTCTCCGCCATCAGCGGCGATCCCGAAGACGAAGGCTGTCGGTCATGGCTGGTCCCCAATCCGGCCGCTGCGGCGCGTCTCGATCCTAATCCCGGCGGCGTTGACCGTCATCAGCGAAGAGCGCGGCGGCGTCAGAAACGCGCTGTCGTTCACGGCGGGCGCCGGTCGCAATCGACCCGCCAGGGCCAGACGACCGCGCCACAGCTAACAGTGCAACGTTATGTCCAACCTAAGATAAGTCAGACATATTAACTACACTTTTTACTAGATATATGGATTGTGTTCGTTAAGATGCGATTAAGGGAGCGTATTCATCCGGGAGAGGGGTGATGTCCACGCTCCTTTCGGCGCAAGCGTTAGTAGATTGGAGTATGTCGAAAGTGCGATCAGCACAAATCAGCTAAAAACAAGCGTTTTACAGGCAAGAGAGCCGGCATAACGACGTCTTTTGACGATCGAAACAAATAGTTTCGAGCGAACGGTAGAACTTTGTCTGAGATTCAACAATTGACCTTGCTAGGGGTCGGTAAAAGCTCGACGTGGGAGAGAAAAAATGGCTGACATCGCGGTTACTACGACAATCCAGGATGCCATCGACGCGGCTTCGGCCGGCGACACCATCCTCATCGGGGCGGGGGTTTATGTCGAGAACCTGACGGTCGACAAGGCGCTGAGCTTTGTCGCGACCGGGGTTGTGTCGATCGAGCCGGCGTCGGGCACGGCGATCCTGATCGCGCCCGGGATTGCCGGCGATGTCTCCTTCGACGGGATCGCGCTTGACGGCAACGGCGCGGCCGGCATCGGCATCGATGTCGAGGCCGGCGCCAACGTCGGCACGCTGACCTTCATCAACGGCTCGATCTCGGGCTTCACCAACCGCGGCATCTTCGCCTCCGACGAGGCCGATCCGCTGACCAAGTCGCCGATGGACGCGCTGGTCATCGACACCGTCGCCTTCTCGGCCAACGGCACCGGCGGCGGCAACACCGCCGACGTCAAGCTGTTCGGCTATTCGGGCAGCGCCAGCTTCACCGACGTGACCTTCACCGGCGCGTCGGGCGGGGCGGCGCAGAACGACCGGCCGGACTCGGCGATCGAGATCACCGGTTCGCTGTTCGACGCCAACAACGCCCATCCGGTCAGCGCGGACTCGCCGGACATCGACGTGACGATCGACAATGTCACCGTCTCCGGCGCCTATCACAAGAACCCGGTGGCCCTGTTCCACTTCAGCGAGATCGACGGCCTGTCGATCACCGGCCTCGACCTGTCGGGCGCCGAGAGCTCCTGGGGTCCGCTGTTCAACCTCGACGGCATCGAGGACGACGTCATCGACGCCTCGGGCTTCGGCATCACCTTCCCGGCGACCAATGTCATCCACACCGAACTGCAGGGCGAGGAAGACAACCAGGGCACGATCAACACGACGATCACCGGCACCTCGGGCAACGACTCGCTGCACGGCAAGGGCGGCAACGACACGCTGTCGGGCGGCGGCGGCAACGACATCCTGCACGGCGGCAACAAGGCCGGGCAGCCCTTCGACGACGGGGCGGGCGACGACACGCTCGACGGCGGCCTCGGCGATGACGAGCTCTATGGCGGCATCGGCAACGACACGCTGATCGCCACCCAGGGCAGCGACCTCGCCCATGGCGGCGCCGACACCGACGTCGCGGTGATCCACGACAATGGCGGGGCGCCGGTCGACATCGGCGACTTCAACTTCTCCGGCTTCGACGCGACCGACGGCATCGACGGCGACACGATCGTGGTCGACGGCCGCACGGTGACGCTGACCGAGATCGAGGTCCTGCAGGTCGCCAACACCGGCTCCTCGACCTTCATCGTCCGCGACGGCATGTCGATCCAGGATGCCATCGACGCGGCCTCGGCCGGCGACACCATCCTCATCGGGGCGGGGGT
>NZ_FMXQ01000002.1 GCF_900104485.1 Bauldia litoralis
GGCTCCTCGACCTTCATCGTCCGCGACGGCATGTCGATCCAGGATGCCATCGACGCGGCCTCGGCCGGCGACACCATCCTCATCGGGGCGGGGGTCTACAACGAGAGCATCAACGTCAACAAGGATGGCCTGACGATCGCCGCGATCGGCAACGAGGTCGTCGAGATCAACGGCATCTTCAGCGAGAGCAATCCCACCTTCACCAGCGGCACCCTGACCGACTGGCTCAAGGCGGCGCCGGCGCATGCCGGGGGCAATGTCGCGATCACCGTGAATGCCGACGATGTCACGATCCAGAACATCAAGGTCACGGACGCGCTCTGGGGCATCGAACTCGGGAATGGAAGCGACGGCACCACGCTGACGAATGTCGATCTTGAGTCGAATGTCGTCGGAATCTACAAGCAGGGCACCTCTGCCATCACCGATCTCACGATGACCGGCGGTTCGGTCTCCGACGGCTTCCTCGGCATCAACTTCGACATGGCGATCGGCGGCGGGACGGCGGACGGCGTCCTGATCGACGGCACCGAGTTCTCGAACCTGATGCGCAAGGGCATCTACGTCGAGACGCTGTCCAACGCCCAGATCACCAACGTCACCATGACCGATGTCGGCCAGTATGGCGGCACGACGTGGAACGGCTCGCTCGGGGCCGGGGGCAACGGCATCAACCTCAACGTCAAGTACGGCGACTACAGCAATATCGAGATCGACAACTTCACGATGACCGATGTCGGCGCCTCGGACCGCGACGGTTTGGACGCTGCTTCGCACGGCAACGGTGGCGCCATCGTGATCGAGGCGCGCGATGACGGCGGCTATGCCGGCAATCCCGCGACGCTCACCAACGTGACGATCCACGACGGCACGATCGGTGGTCATCTTTCGACCGGTGTCCATGTCGGCGAACCCGCCAAGGACAATGCCGGGCCCGCGGTAACCGTGACCAACGTCGCGATCGGGCCGGACGTCGAGCACAGCGCCGACCACGGCGACATTGCCAATGAAACCCTGTCGACCGTCGCGGTCGTCGGTACCGCGCAGGCCGACTCCTACATGGCGAGCGGCGACTCCGACGGGGCCTTCGACATCGACGGCGCCGGCGGCAACGATACCCTCGGCGGCGGCTCGGCCGACGACCTCATCGACGGCGGTCTCGGCGATGACGAACTCTACGGCGGCGCCGGCAACGACACGCTGATCGCCACCCAGGGCAGCGACCTCGCCCATGGCGGTGACGACATGGACGTCGCGGTGATCCACGACAATGGCGGGGCGCCGATCAACATCGGCGACTTCGACTTCTCCGGCTTCGATGCCACCAACGGCATCGACGGCGACACGATCGTGGTCGGTGGCCGCACCGTGACGCTGACCGAGGTCGAACTGATCAAGGTGGCCAACACCGGCTCCTCGACCTTCATCGTCCGCGACGGCATGTCGATCCAGGAGGCGATCGACGCGGCCGCGGCCGGCGACACCATTCACATCGGCGCCGGAACCTTTGCCGAGAATCTGGTGATCGACAAGGAATTGACGATCATCGGTGCGGGAGAGGCGACGGTCATCCAGGGCACCTTGAAGACGGACAACGGCATCGGCGGGTCCGTCGCTGACTTCATGAAAGTCGCGGAACTCGGGAATCTCGGGTCCGGAATCGGCGTCAGTGTGGCCGCAGACAATGTCACGCTTCAGAACCTGAAGATCGACAGCTTCGCCACGGGTATCAATCTCGGCACAGTCGACAATGTCGTTCTGGACGGCGTTGTCATCGAGGACACCAATGTCGGCGTCCGCAAGGGTAACGCTGCCGAGGTCAACGGCTTCGAGATGACGGGTGGCGAGATTCGCGACAGCTTCATCGGCATGTACCTGTCGAAGGAGAACGATAACCACCGCGACATCACGGACGTGTTGATCGACGGGACGTCGTTCAGCGACCTCACCTTCAAGGGCATCTACGCCGAAACGCTGTCGGATGCCTTGATCACCAACATCTCGATGAACAACGTCGGCGAGTTCGGCCGTGGCGTCGACCTGGGCGGCGCCTTCACCGGGTTCTGGGGCAACGGCATCGACCTGAACCTGAAATGGGACAAGGAAGCATCGTCCGACACGACCGATGACGACGCGCCCTATAGCAACATCGTCATCGAGAACTTCACGTTCACCGATGTCGGCTCATCCGACAAGGATGGCGCGGCGGCGGCGCACCTGGCAGGCGGCGCGATCGTCATCAAGGCCCGGGACGACGGAGGATACAGCGACGAAGCGGCCTCCTTCCTCGGCTCGGTGATCGTTCGCAACGGCACCATCGACGGCACCTCGACCGGTATCCGCGCCGGCGAACCCGGCAAGTCCAATGCCGGTCCGCAAGTGACGGTGACCAATGTGACGATCACCGACGCGGTGCAGAACGCGCTGCACGGCGATATCGACAACGTCACCCAGTCGATCATGACGGTAACCGGCGACGCGGCCGCCAACAGCATCATCGCCCACGCCGCTGCCACGGGCGTGTTCCACATCAACGGCGGTGCCGGCAACGATACGATCATCGGCGGGTCGGCGGGCGATACCCTCAGCGGCGGCGCCGACAACGACACCATGCGCGGTGGCGGTGGGAACGACATCCTGAACGGCGATGGCGGCAACGACACGATGTTCGGTCAGGCCGGGACGGACACGCTGTTTGGCGGTGTCGGCAACGACACGCTTTATGGCGGGGACGACGCGGACACGCTGAACGGTGGCGCGGGCAACGACGCGCTGGACGGCGGGGCCGGAGCCGATGCGCTCAACGGCGGCGCCGGTACGGACACCGCCCGCTACGGGGTCACGCTGGCCAAAGCCGACGTCACCTTCGTCGGCGGAAACTGGGTCGTGTCCAACGCCGGGATC
Organism: Bauldia litoralis; assembly: GCF_900104485.1. GTDB lineage: Bacteria > Pseudomonadota > Alphaproteobacteria > Rhizobiales > Kaistiaceae > Bauldia > Bauldia litoralis. Next base: position 2,905 of record NZ_FMXQ01000002.1, read on the forward strand.
GGCGGCAACGACACGCTCAACGGTGTCGAGATCGTTTCCCATTCGGGTGGCCGGTTCCTGCTGGTCGGCGGCACCGGCTTCGCCGATGCCACCACGGCGGCTGGCTTCGCCACCAACCCCGGCGATGTCCTGCTCTACGCGGTGCCACCGGCAAAGACCAATGTGAACCAGGGCACCTCGACCCAGAACCTGGTCATTGACCTGACCGAGGAGGATACGCCGGTAGAGATCGAAACCGGAACGGGCGACGATAACGTCAAGACCGGCGATGGCGACGACACCGTCAAGACCGGCGACGGCAACGACGTGGTCGAAACCGGTGACGGCAACGACACGATCATCGGCGGCTCCGGCAATGGCGACGATGTCTACGATGGCGGATTGCTCAACGACACCGCCGTCTACTCCTCGGCGACAAGCAGCATCACCGTCGATCTCCGCGGGATGAATCGCTCGGACACGGCGGTCAGCGGCGCGGACGGGGCGGGTTCAGGTCCCGATACGGTCGGGGCGCTGTTGGTCAACGCCGGCAAGTCTGCCACGACGTCCGTCGGACTGGCGAGCGGCGAGGACATCGGCACCGATGCGTTGCTGAACATCGAGAACGCCGTCGCCGGCAGCGGCAAGGACCTGCTGATCGGCAACAGCGTGGCGAACATGCTGGACGGCGCTGGCGGCAAGGACAAGATCAAGGCCGGAGGCGGCGATGACGAACTCATCGGCGGCGCCGGCAAGGACACCCTCAAGGGCCAGGCCGGCGACGACACCCTGTCGGGCGGCAACGGGCGCGACAAGCTGAAGGGCGGCTCCGGCGACGATGCCTTCGTCTTCGACAGCAAGCTCAAGTCGAACAAGAAGGCGATGGACAAGATCCTCGACTTCTCGACCGGGGACGACCAGGTCCATCTGGACGGGGCGGTGTTCAAGAAGCTGGATGTCGGCGACCTTCACAAGTCGGACTTCAAGGCCGGCGGCAAGAAGGCCAAGGCCGACGACCACGACCTCTACTATCACCGCAAGTCGGGGGTGCTCTACTACGACAAGAACGGGAACAAGAAGGGCGGCGACGTCGCTATCGCCAAGCTCGACAAGAATCTCGACTTGAGTCACGACGACTTCCTCGTCATCTGATCGGCAAAGCGCCCCGGCATGAACAACCGGGGCGCGATCCGCTCCGCAGCGAGCATGAGCCCCGGACGCGGAGACCCGTGGCCGGGGCTCGACTTTTGTCTGGCCTTGACCACGCCGGAACGGCTAGGAATGCTGCGGCGCGGTGGCGCTGCGCATTTTCAGCAACTGGGGAGGAGTAATTCGAATGGCCGGAAAGAAGATATTGATGCTCGCTGGCGACTTCAGCGAGGAATACGAAATCTTCGTCTTCGAACAGGCGATGATGGCGGTCGGCCACACGGTCGACGTGGTCTGCCCGGACCGCAAGGCGGGCGAAATCCTCAAGACCTCGCTGCACGACTTCGAGGGCGACAAGACCTATACCGAGAAGCCCGGTCACAACTACACGCTGTCGAAGAGCTTCTCCGCAGTGAAGCCCGACAAGTATGACGCGGTCTACATCGCCGGCGGCCGTGGGCCGGAATACATCCGCATCGACAAGGGCGTGCAGAAGATCGTTCGCCATTTCCACGAGGCGGACAAGCCGATCTTCACCATTTGCCACGGCGTCCAGGTGTTGGTCGCGGTGCCGGAGACGATCCGCGGCAAGGAAGTGGCCGGCCTCGAATTCTGCGAGCCGGAAGTCACCGCCGTCGGCGGCATCTACATCGACGTGCCGCCGACCGGCCCGAAGGCCGCCCATGTCGACGGCAAGCTGGTTTCGGCGAAGGGCTGGCCGGGCCTCGCGGCCTTTATCCGCGAATGCCTCGGCGTGCTCGGGACCGAGATCCACCACGGCAAGGTCAAGGGCGCCCGCAAGCCCGCGGCGAAACGCAACGGCGCCCGCGCCGGCAATGGTGCACGGGCCACGGCCTGACGATCGAGCCGGGCAGGGCGGTGGGACGCACCATGCGCGATCCGACCGCCCGGCCCGCTATCGCCGTGCCCCATCATTTGCAAGGCCCAACAGCCGGTCTTGAAGCGACAGGACAGCGTGGGGCGGTTGCGGGCGAGGAGCGTGCGAGCCGACGTGCAACGTCGACGGCGCTCCAGACGGTCGCGTGAACCGCGGCTTACTGCACCGTCAGGGATGAGAAACGGGGAAGGCTAGCCTTCGGGCGACCAGGGCTCATAGTCCGGACGCGCCGGGGTCCGCGGATCGCGGTTGAGGATCGAGCCTGGCGGGCGATAGGCGAGTGCGGTGCCGGTCATGTTCGGCTGGTGCGGCTTTTCCCATTCGCGCGGCGTGTAGGGCGCCGGCGGTTCGTCCACCCGGAAATGAATCCACGAATGCCAGCCCGGCGGGATGCGCGAGGCTTCGGCCAGGCCGTTATAGATGACCCAGCGGCGGGTTCCCTTCCGCTCGCGGTAATACTGGTTGCCCTGTTCGTCCTCGCCGACCAGTTCGCCCTTCCGCCACGTCCAGAAACGCGTGCCGATGGTCTCGCCGTTCCACCAGGTAAAGAAGTGCAGAAGGAAGCTTTTCATGTTGGCCGGTTTACCGCGCCGGCCTCGCGGTGTCCATGCTTTCGTCGACGCAGTCGGCGGCCTCGGCAGCGATCATGAAAAAGGGCGGCGCCCGATGGACGCCGCCCGGATTTCAGGCCTGCTGCCTCGGGCTCAGAAGAAGCTGCGCCGCTGCCACCAGCCGCTGCGCTTCGGCTTGTCCGGATCCTCGTCGGCGTCGTCAGCCTCCGGCGTGGATGGCGGCGGGGAGGCGGGTTCGGGCGCCACCGAAGCGACCACGGGCTCCTCGGCCTGCACGACCGGCGCTTCCGGCTCCCATTCGCTGTCGGGGATGGCGGCCTGCTCGGGCTCCGGTGTGGCGATCGCGTCGTGCTGCTCGGCCGCAACGGCAACCGGCTCGGCCGCGATGGGTGCGGACTCGGATTCGACGACCTCGGCCACATGCGTCGGGCTGGCATCGCCGTTGATCGCATGGCTCGGCTCGTCGGCGACCGGCGTGGTGTCGACTTCCTCGGCGAGGGAGCCTGTCCCGGCTTCGATCGCCTGATTCGCGTCGTCCTCGCCGTTAGCGCTCCGCTCGCCATTGGCGCCGCGTCCGCGCTGGCCGCGGCGACCGCCGCGACGACCGCGACGACGCTTGCGCGGCTGGGTCCCGTCGCCGTCTGCCTCGCCCTCGGCGGCGCTTTCGCCACCGCTTGCCTGCTCAGGCTCCGCCTCGGAAGCGGTTTCGGGGTCGGCGCTGCCTTCACCCGACTCGGGCTTCGCCTCAGCGGCCGAGTCGGACCCGCCACCGCGACGACGGCGACGGCGACGGCGCGGACGGCGCTCGCCGTCCTGCTCGCGGTCCGTCCCGGCATCGGCCTCGACCTCGGCTTCCGCCTCAGCGGCGGCCTCGACAGCCTCGTCCTCGGCAATCGCGTCGATGTCATCCTCTTCCTCGTCCGGCTGGACCGAGTCCGGCTGGACCGAGGTGACGAGTGTTTCGGGGCGCTCGGCGAGTTCGCCGCGCTCGACCGCGAAATGCGCGCTGTTGACCAGGGCCTCGTCGGCGCTGACCGTGATGGTCAGGCCGAAGCGCTGCTCGAGCTCCGACAGGTGGGCGCGTTTCTGGTTGAGGATGTAGAGCGCGACCGGCGTGCGGGTGCGGATCGTCAGGTTGTGGGTGGCGCTCTTGAGGAGCTGGTCCTCGATCGAACGCAGCACGTGCAGCGCGACGGAGGCCGGGGCGCGGACATGGCCGCTGCCCTGGCAGGTCGGGCAGACGCTGGTCGTCGATTCGAGGACGCCGGTGCGGATGCGCTGGCGCGACATCTCCAGCAGGCCGAAATGCGAGATGCGGCCGACCTGGATGCGGGCACGGTCGCTCTTCAGCGACTCCTTCATCCGCCGCTCGACGGCCCGGTTGTTGCGCTTCTCCTCCATGTCGATGAAGTCGATGACGACGAGGCCGGCGAGATCGCGGAGGCGAAGCTGCCGCGCCACTTCCTCGGCCGCCTCGAGGTTGGTCTGGAGGGCGGTGTCCTCGATGTTGTGCTCGCGGGTCGACCGGCCCGAGTTGACGTCGATCGACACCAGCGCCTCGGTCTGGTTGATCACCAGATAGCCACCCGACTTGAGGGTGACCTGGGGCGAGAACATCGCGTCGAGCTGGGCCTCGATGCCTGACCGGGCGAAGAGGGGCTGGCTGTCGCGATAGGCCTTCACGTTCTTCGCATGGCTCGGCATGAGCATGCGCATAAACTCTTTCGCCTCGCGATAGGCTTCCTCGCCGGCGACCTGAATCTCGTCGATCTCCTTGTTGTAGAGATCGCGGATCGAGCGCTTGATCAGGCTGCCTTCCTCGTAGACGAGGGTGGGCGCGGTCGAGTGGAGCGTCAGCTCGCGGACATTCTCCCAGAGGCGGAGCAGGTATTCGAAGTCGCGCTTGACCTCGGCCTTGGTGCGGCTGGCGCCGGCGGTGCGCAGGATGACGCCCATGCCCTCGGCGACGTCGAGATCGGCGACGACGTCCTTGAGCCGCTTGCGGTCGGCCGGGCTGGTGATCTTGCGGGAAATGCCGCCGCCGCGCGCCGTGTTCGGCATCAGCACCGAATAGCGGCCGGCAAGCGAGAGATAGGTGGTCAGCGCCGCGCCCTTGTTGCCGCGCTCTTCCTTGACGACCTGGACGAGCAGCACCTGGCGGCGCTTGATCACTTCCTGGATCTTGTACTGCCGGGCGCGACCGCGGCGACGAACCGGAACCTCTTCCAGCGCGTCCTCGGCGCCGACGGAATCGACTTCCTCGTCGCTGTGGATGTCGTCGCCATCGTCGTCGCCGTCATCCGCCGCGGCGACCGTCTCGTCCGCGGCCTCGCCGCCGGTGTCGGACGGCGTCTCGCCGGCGGCTTCGGAAACGGTATCGGGCTCAGCCGCCGCCGCGGCCACGCTTTCCGCTTCAGCGTCTCCATTGCCGGAATCGCCATCGTCGTGATCGCGCCTTTCGGCCTCGATCAGCGCCTGACGGTCGGCGACCGGGATCTGGTAGTAGTCGGGGTGGATTTCCGAGAAGGCGAGGAAGCCGTGGCGATTGCCGCCGTAATCGACGAAGGCCGCCTGAAGCGACGGTTCGACCCGCGTAACCTTGGCTAGATAGATATTGCCGCGGAGCTGCTTTCGGGTCGCGGATTCGAAGTCGAACTCGTGGACTCGGTTGCCGCGAAGCACCACGACCCGGGTCTCTTCGGGGTGGGCGGCATCGACAAGCATTTTGTTGGCCATTGCCTGAAATCTCCATGGCCGCGGGCCGGCGCCAGGCGGTGTGCGTCTTGGGAGCACGCCGCGGCGCCTGTCTGGCGGCCGTTTTGTCGGTGAAAGAAGGCGCCTGACCCCGAATCCATCCGCCGTCCGGAAGCCACGGTCATTGCCGGGCCTGGCGTCAGCGGTGATGTGATCGGATTTCGGGTCATGTCAGTACGCCGGTGCCTCATACATTTCGTTTGTCCGGACGCCGCGTCCGGGTTTTAAGGCGGCCGCCGGGAGGGCGACTACGCCGTCAGAATCGCCGGATTCCGTCCTGATGCGCGACAGGCAGATGACAGCTGCTGCATCCGGACGATTGTCCGATACATCCTCCTCCGGTGCCAACCGGATGCCGGTCTCACCAACGGCGAAACACTCGTTTTTGAAAGTCGCCGCCGCTTGGACCGCTGCCGCCGCTACGGGGAGCACCTACGGACGGAGGATGAATTCCGTACAAATGTTGTATGTGCGCCGCGCCTACATTGCAAGGAGGACATCTTTTTGCGCAACGACCACAATAAAATCTCGGATAGGCGGTTAACCTGCCGGCTCGCATCATTTAAGACGTGCGTCGGGGCGATGCGCGCATGAGGAACGGGCTTTTTGCGCAGATTTAGAGCCATGACAGACGGATTCGCCGGCCGCCTTCCGTCGGCGGCCATTGCCGTTGCCGCCGTCTTTTTCGTTCTCGGCGGGCATGCGGTCGCCCAGGATTCGCCAGCCGATACGGCCGGCACAACGCCGATCGTCTTTGACGCGCGGGTTGTCGGCGACTCGAATCGCACCCGCTTCGTCGCCGACCTGACCGACGTGGCGGACGCGGCGGTCTTCACCCTGGCCGACCCCTACCGGATCGTCGTCGACATGTCGGAGGTCGGTTTCCGCCTGCCCGAGACCGCCGGACAGGATGGACGCGGCCTGTTTTCCGCCTTCCGTTACGGCCTGATCTCGCCGGGCAAGTCGCGCATCGTCCTCGACGTCACCGGCCCGGTGAAGGTCGACAAGTCCTTCGTCGTCGCGCCGGCGGAGGACCAGCCCGCGCGCCTGGTCATCGATGTCGTGCCGACCAGTCGCGAGTCGTTCCTAGAAGCCAACCGCGCCTATCGCGATTCCCTGAGTGTCGAGGGCGCGGCGAAGCGCGATCGCGCGCTGGTCGCGGCGGGGAAGGGGGAAAACCAGGGGCCGACGGTCATTCTGGACCCCGGGCACGGCGGAATCGATACCGGCGCCAAGGGGCGGGGCGGCGGCGTCGAGAAGGACCTGACGCTCGCCTTCGCCCAGGTTCTTGGCGAAAAGTTAAAGGCGACCGGGCGCTATAACGTTTTGTTTACCAGAACGGATGACAGTTTCGTGGCACTGGGTGATCGAGTCGCGATTGCCCGCGAGAACGACGCGGATCTCTTCGTTTCGATCCACGCCAACTCCTTTCGCGGGCGGTCGATCCGGGGCGCAATCGTCTACACCGTGTCCGACGGCGCTTCGGACAAGATGGCGGCGGAGATTGCGGCGTCGGAGAACCAGGCGGACGTGCTGTCCGGTATCGATATCGCCGAAGAGGACTCGAACGAGGTGATGGATATCCTGCTAGACCTCACCCGTCGCGAGACCCGGAATTTCGGCACCGTGTTTGCCCGCAACCTCGTCAATGAACTGAAGACCGCCACGCCGATGTTCAAGGTTCCCCACCAGCAGGCCGGCTTCAAGGTTCTCGAGGCCCCCGACGTGCCCTCGGCGATGATCGAGCTGGGATTCGTTTCGAATGCCGAGGACGAGAAGTTGCTGAAGTCGGAGGCCTGGCGCGACAAGACCGCGACGTCCGTGGTCCGCGCGATCGACGATTTCTTCGAGAAGAAACTCGCCCAGCGAGGGGGGCAATGAGGCTGGTGTTGCGCAATGGTCACGGGCCGGCGAGAGCCGCCGGCAGCCCTGTTTGCGCCCTAGTTTCTCCACAAAGCTCGCCGAACTACGCGGGGGTCGAATTTGCCGCCAGAGGCGACGTTCGCCCCGCGGCCGCGAAAGCGTTTGAGCCGCGAGGAAGCGGCCGGGGAACGCACGCGATATGATACTACGAATCTTTGGTTATCTATTCGGGATCGGTGCGGTGTTATTTTTGGTCGTCGCGACGGGTATCGCCTGGTACGTCTCTGGTATCACCCAGGACCTGCCTGACTACGATGTTCTGGCAAAATACGAGCCGCCGGTGATGACGCGCATCCACGCGTCGGACGGGCAACTCATCGCCGAGTATGCGCGGGAGCGGCGACTCTATCTGCCGATCCAGGCCATTCCGGACCGGATCAAGGCCGCCTTCATCTCGGCCGAAGACAAGAATTTCTATCACCACTCCGGGCTCGACTATTACGCCATCTTCCGCGCCATGGTGCAGAACGTGCAGTCGATGGGCTCGGGCAGTCGGCCAGTCGGCGCCTCGACGATCACCCAGCAGGTGGCGAAGAACTTCCTGCTGACCAACGAGCAGAGCATCGACCGCAAGATCAAGGAAGCGATCCTGTCGTTGCGGATCGAGGCGGCCTACAAGAAGGACAAGATTCTCGAACTGTATCTGAACGAGATCTTCCTCGGGCTTGGCGCCTATGGGGTCGCGGCCGCGTCGCTCGAATATTTCGACAAGTCGGTCCACGAATTGACGCTTGCCGAGGCCGCCTACCTGGCGGCGTTGCCGAAGGCGCCGAACAACTACAATCCCTTCCGGCATCCCGACCGGGCGATCGAACGTCGCAACTGGGTCATCGATCGGATCGTGGAGAACGGTTTTGCCACCGTCCAGGAAGGCGACGCGGCCAAGGCCGAGCCGCTCGGCGTCAACCGTCGCGTCACCGCCCCGCATCTGTTTGCCGCCGATTACTTCACCGAAGAGGTCCGCCGGCAACTCGGCGACATGTTCGGCGACAAGGCGCTTTACGAAGGCGGCCTTTCGGTCCGGACGACGCTGGATCCCGAGTTGCAGGTGCTGGCCCGCCAGGCTCTGATGAAGGGGCTGATCAAATTTGATCGCGCCCGCGGCTGGCGCAAGCCGGTCAAGCATTTTGACGAGATCGGCGCCGACTGGGGTGCGACGGTCGGCGAGGTCGAGGCGCTTTCCGACGTCGTCGAATGGCGCCTGTCGATCGTGCTCGAATCCTCAGGCAACGGCCTGACCGTCGGGCTGCAGCCCGCGCGCCTGCCGAACGGCAGGCTCGAGGAAGCACGCGAGACGGCCGTCGTGCCTGCGTCGCAGATGAAATGGGCCGGCAAGCGGCCAAGCGTCGGCGACGTCGTCTATGTCTCGAAGGTCGAGGGCAGCGAATCCAACGAATACGCGCTGGAGCAGGTGCCGGAAATCGAGGGCGCAATCGTCGCGATGGATCCGCATACCGGCCGTGTCCTTGCGATGGTCGGCGGCTTTTCCTTCGCCGAGAGCGAGTTCAACCGCGCCACGCAGGCCTATCGCCAGCCCGGTTCGTCCTTCAAGCCGTTCGTCTATTCGGCGGCGCTCGACAACGGCTACACGCCGTCGTCGGTGGTCATGGATGCGCCGATCGAGATCGATCCCGGTCCCGGCCAGCCGATCTGGCGTCCGTCCAACTACAGCAACGAATTCTACGGCCCGTCGACGCTGCGGACCGGCATCGAGCGGTCGCGCAACGTGATGACCGTGCGTCTCGCCCAGGACATGGGCATGCCGCTGGTCGCCGAATATTCTCGCCGCTTCGGCGTCTATGACGACCTGCCGCAATTCCTGCCGATGGCGCTTGGCGCCGGCGAGACCACGGTGCTGCGCATGGCGGCCGCCTATTCGGTCATCGACAACGGCGGCCGGTCGATCAGCCCGACGCTGATCGATCGCATCCAGAATCGCTTCGGCGAGACGGTCTTCCGCCATGACACCCGGGGCTGCGAGGCCTGCGAGGCCGCCGAATGGCAGGGGCAGGACGAGCCGGAGATCATCGACGACGCCGACCAGGTGCTCGATCCGATGACCGCCTACCAGATGACCTCGATGCTCGAGGGCGTCGTCCAGCGCGGTACCGCGACCATCGTTTCGCGTGAGATCGACAAGCCGCTGGCGGGCAAGACCGGCACCACCAACGACTATCACGACGCCTGGTTCATGGGCTTCTCGCCCGACATGGTGGTCGGCGTCTTCGTCGGCTACGACCAGCCGCGCAATCTCGGTCGCAGTTCGACCGGCGGCCAGCTGGCGGCGCCGATCTTCGTCGACTTCATGAAGGAGGCGCTTGCCGACAAGCCGGCAATTCCGTTCCGCGTCCCGCCGGGCATGAATTTCATCCCGATCGACCGCAAGACCGGCCTGCATACAAGCGGCAACGGGGCAGGCGTCCTGCTCGAAGCCTTCAAGCCGGGAACCGGGCCGCCCGATACCTATTCGATCATCGGCTACACCGACACGCTCGGCAATCCGCTCACCGTCTCGCCCGATTCCGATAGCGCCGTGATTTCCGGCACGGGCGGACTCTACTGACGCAAAATGAACGAAGGTCGGCCCTTTGCCGACCTTCATTCAGCCATCATCAAATTGCAAAACCAAAAGCGAGAGGGGTCTCGCTGAGCATACGGTCGCCGTCCATGCCCCTCTGCCCATTGTCGTCCCGGAACCCACGGTTCCGCCCGACGGACGAAAACCCGCTGATTCACGAGATCCCGCTTGGTATTGACGCGGCCCGCGCCGCGTTGGACTGTGCGTTCTTTTCGAGCAAAGGCTACCGGAGCGTCTGAGCGCGCACGGTTTTTTTTCGTTACCTCAACACGACAATGGAGGGTTTCTTGAACCGACTTTGGCTTATCCCAGCAGCCGTGACCATCGCGCTCGCAAGCGGTCCCGGCTTTGCCCAGACAAGCGATAACGACGGCAACCGCGCCGCCCCCAATCGCGACCGGCTCAGCACCTGGTCGCCGGCGGCGATGGAGCGGGCAAAACAGGTCGTGTTGCCGAACGTCGATCCGGAGGCGGTCAAGGCCGCCGCCCGCAGCGGCCAGCGCGCCTCCCGTCCCAGCACGCCCGGCTCCAGCCCCGCCAAGGACCTGGTGTCCGATCGCGAGCGCGCGTCGGGCAACGTCTACGACAAGCCGCTCTACTGGGCCGGCAAGCTGTTCTTCCGCAACAAGGGCGAGAGCTATGTCTGCTCGGCGCAGTTCATCTCGCCGACCGTGCTGCTGACCGCCGCCCATTGCGTGCGCGATTCGGAGACCGGCGAGTGGTACGACGATGTCATCTTCGCCCTTCAGTACAAGAACGGCGAGTATTCGCAGGTCTACGACTACGTCTGCACCGCGACCAACAAGGGCTGGGTTCAGGACGGCTTCGAGAAGTACCTCTACGACTTCGCCGTCATCAAGGTCGATAAGCCCTCGAAGACCGGCTATTTCGGCACCCATTGGAACTGGGACGGCCAGTATAGCGACGTCGTGAAGATCGGTTACCCCGGCGGCGTCGAGAATGGCGAAGTCATCCAGGTCGAGAAGGGCCCGATCCAGTTCGTCGAAGGCGTCGTCCAGCTGACGCACGGCAACCCCGCCGACCAGGGCGGCTCGAGCGGTGGCGCCTGGATCGGCGCATTCTCGGGTGGCAACAATACCGACGCCAACTACATCATCAGTGTCGAGTCCTTCGGCGTCGACGGTCAGCCGGGCATCGATTACGGCCCGTATCTGAACGAGGACTTTAAGAGCCTGTTCGACTACGGCGAGAACGGCTGCCAGTAACGCCAGGCACCTGGCCACAGACACCGGGTCGCGGCGGCATCGTCGCCGTGACCCAACCGGGACGGACACGAAGGGCAGGGGCGAGATGAGGAACAGACCATGCGTCTTACAGTGCCGCTGCTTGCTGCCTGCGCGTCTTTCGCCTGCCTCGGCGCTTCGGGTGAAACCGTGACCGCCGACGACGACAAGCGGGAAAGCCAGGTCGACTCGAATGTTGCCACGCCGCAGTCGAAGGAGCGGGCAAAGGACTACTGGACGGTCGAACGGATGCGCAAGGCCAAGCCGATGCCGAGCCCGGTCCTCGATCCCGAGACGCTGAAGCCGGTCGACCCGGAATAGGCTCGGCCCCGATATCAACAATCCGACGTGCCTTCCACACGGGCGTTTTCTCGCCCGTATCGGGGATGTGCGCCCACGCCAAGGACCAACGAATGCGCTTCTCTCGCCCGCTCTCAGCCGTTGTCGCCGCGCTGGCATTGCCGCTCAGCCTCATGGCCGCAACTCCTGGCCAGGCCGCGTCGGTTGCCGCGCCCGACACGCTCTTCGCCACGCCGGACAAGACGCGATCGGCGGCCGGATACTGGACCTTCGACCGGATGGACAGGGCCAGGCCGCGGCTGCCCGATCTCCTCGATCCGGTGACGATGAAGCCAGTGCGCCGCCAATAGGCTCCTCACCGTTCGCATATTGTTTCCGGAGGCCGAGGCGGCTACATGCTGGCGTGACATTGGTACCGGAGACCTTGATGCGTACGGAAATCGAGAACGTCGTCGACGAAATCCAGCAGGGTATGAGCCTGCTGAGGAGGCATCTTTGACTGGGATACTGCCCAGGTACGCCTTGCCGAACTGAACGCGGCGGCTGAAGACCCCGAACTCTGGAATTCCCCCGACCGCGCCCAGAAGGTGATGCGGGAGCGCCAGACGCTCGCCGACCAGGTCGAGGCGGTCCAGCGGCTGGAGCAGGACCTCAGCGACCAGATCGAACTGATCGAGCTGGCCGAGGCCGAGGACGACCTCACTGTCGCCGTCGAGGCCGAGGCGGCGCTGCGCGCCCTGAAGAGCGAAGTCGAGCGTCGCGAGGTCGAAACCATGCTGTCGGGGGAGGCCGACGGCAACGACACCTATATCGAGATCCACGCCGGCGCCGGCGGCACCGAGAGCCAGGACTGGGCCGAGATGCTGATGCGCATGTACATCCGCTGGGCGGAGCGCAAGGGCTACAAGACCGAAATTCTCGAGTATCACGGCGGTGAGGAGGCGGGCATCAAGTCGGTCACCCTGATGTTCAAGGGGCCGAACGCCTATGGCTGGCTGAAGACCGAATCCGGCGTCCATCGCCTGGTCCGGATCTCCCCCTTCGACAGCAACGCCCGCCGCCACACGTCCTTCGCCAGCGCCTGGGTCTATCCGGTGGTCGACGACTCGATCGACATCGACATCAACGAATCCGACGTGCGGGTCGACACCTACCGCGCCTCCGGCGCCGGCGGCCAGCACATCAACACGACCGATTCCGCGGTCCGGTTGACCCACGAGCCGAGCGGCATCGTCGTCCAGTGCCAGAATGAGCGGTCGCAGCACAAGAACCGGGCGACGGCCTGGGGTATGCTGCGGGCGCGGCTCTACGAGGCGGAACTGGAGCGTCGCGAGGCCGAGGCCAACGCCGAGGCGGCGTCGAAGACCGACATCGGCTGGGGCCACCAGATCCGGTCCTACGTCCTGCAGCCGTACCAGCTGGTCAAGGACCTGCGCACCGGCGTCGAAAGCACGAGTCCGAAGGACGTGCTCGACGGTGCGCTCGACCCCTTCATGGAGGCGTCGCTGGCCCAGCGGGTCGGCGGCGAGCCGAAGGCCGCCGTCGAGGATCTCGAATAGGCAGGCGTCAGAGCAGAGGCGTCAGTTCAGCACCTGCCTTGATGTAGCCCATCGGATCGATAGCGCGGCCGTTGAGGCGGATCTCGTAGTGGAGATGGGGACCGGTCGATCGCCCGGTGCTGCCGATCTGGCCGATGATTGTGCCTTGCTCGACATAGGCGCCTTTCTTGACCAAGAGCTTGCTCATGTGGCCGTAGCGGGTCATCACGCCGCCGCCGTGGTCGATGACCACCATGTTGCCGTAGCCGCCGCTGTACTGGGCGGTCGTGACCTTGCCGCCGCCTGTCGCGCGGATCGGAAAACCGGTGGATGCCTTGAAGTCGATACCGGCATGCATGGCCGGACGACGGAGGAAGGGGTCGACCCGCCTGCCGAAACGGCTGGTGATCGGGGCGTTGGGGATCGGCTTGGCAAGCGGCAGGCGCGTCGCGGCGGCACGAAGCGTCGCCAGTTGTTCGATCTGGCCTTCCACCGCCTCGACATTGGCGCGGAACGCCTCGGGATCGGCGTCCTCGTCGAGCGCCAGGAAGGGACCGCCAACGGCGTCCCCACCGCCCGTATCGATCTTCGGCATCTGGCCAAGCTTGTCGAGCACGGCAGCGATCCTTGCCGAGCGCTCGGTGACTTCCGCGGCGATGTCCGTGACGTAGTCGACCTGTTCACGGGCGAGAGTGTCGATCGACGACTCGGCGGCGACGATCCGGTTGACCTCGTTCGATGCCGGCATCGGCGACGCCGTGGTGTCCCGGCGCAACTCGGCAACGGCGAGTTTCGGCGTGGTGTCGCGCGGAACGACACTGCCGGTGGTGATCGGATCGGGGTCGGCCGGATTGGTCGGCCGGGGCCGCGGCAGCGGCGCGGTGTCCTTGACCAGGCCGGAGCCGCGAATCGTCTGGCTGAGGCTGGCGATGATATCCTGGCGGGCGTCCAGCGCGGCCTGGCGCCCCAGCAACTCGGCGAGACGGCCCTCGAAGGCCTCCTGGTTGAGCAGCTGGCGGCTGGTCAGGCGGTCGATGTCCGACCGCAGCGACGCGATTCGGTCTTCATACGCCTGCTGGATCCGGGCCTGGCGGGCGAAGGAGGCAGCGAGCAGGTCGTCGCGGAAGACGAGGTAGCCGGTGGCGGCGAAGTAGAAGACGCCGAAGAGGATGCCGAAAACCCCTAGGGAAACCGCGGCCCAGGGCCTGACATGAAACTCCCGGACATCCTTTCCGCGGCCAATCAGGACGCGGAAGCGCTGTTTCCGTGGCGGGGCGGCCTTCACAAACCGGAGGGGAGTTGCAGTCGACATACGCAGTCACCATTAAATCGCTGAAACGACTGCGTAGTTAGAGCGGGTTAGGGTTAATATTCTGTTGTTGCAACCGCTCCCTTTCAAAGATTCCTGACCGCGTCGAGCACCTTGTCGACATGGCCCTTGACCCTGACGCGGGGCCAGATATTGGCGATCCGCCCGTCGGCTCCGATCAGGACGGTGGTCCGGATCAGGCCGATGGTCTTGCGGCCGTAGTTCATCTTCTCGCCCCAAGCCCCGTATCGCTCGATCACCTTGCGCTCCGGATCGGCGGCGAGGATGACCGCGAGGTCGTGCTTGGCGCTGAACTTCTGGTGCGATTCGACGGTGTCCGGAGAAACGCCGATGACGACCGCGCCGGCCGCCTCGAAGTCGGCGAGGGCGCCGGTGAAATCGATCGCCTCGGTCGTGCAGCCCGGCGTGTCGTCCCTGGGATAGAAGTAGAGCACCACCTTTCGGCCCTTGAGGTCCGCCAGGCGTACGGTTTCGCCGCCGGCGACGGGCATTTCGAAATCTGGCGCGGTGTCGCCTTCGCTGATCGTCATCGATGCCTTCCTTTCGTCGCGATTGGGTGGCTTGAGGATTGGCCCGCGTTCGAGCCCGACGCAAGGCCTTGATCGCAGACGGGTGCCGGCCGGCGAACAGGCGCCACGGCCGGGCGGCCCGGGCAAACTAACGCTTGCGCTGATGCCGGGAAGCGCGGAGCATCCCATTGATCGCGGCCTTGCGGTCGCGCCGCCGACGAGCTTTCCAGTTCAGCCCATGCGTTTCACGCGAACCTCCGAAGTCCCTGCCGGCGCACCGCCGGGGGCGGCCGGTGGCCTGTCGCACGGCGTAAGGATCGGCCTCCTGGTCCTCGCCGCCCTGGTCGGTGTCGCCGTTTTCGTGGTCGTCGCCGCGGTGGCGGTGGTCATGTCCGGCCCGACCGAACTCGGGTTCGTCCGGGATCGCTACGAGGCGACGCTGCAGGATCAACTGGGCGACGACTATCGCGTGACGGTGGCGCGGGCGGTGGTCGATGTCGATCCCGCCCTCGGCCTCGTCCTCGATATCGCGGACACGGCGGTGGCCGATCGCGCTGGCGTCGTCGTCGCCGCGGTGCCGCGAACCCGGATTGCCGTCGATCCCACCGCGCTATTCGGCGTGCGGGTCTCGGTGACCGCGGTCGAACTTCACGATGTGGCGCTGTCGCTGGTCCGTTCGATGGCCGGCGAGGTCTATCTAGGAGACGAGGCGACGACCACGTCGACGGCGTTGGCGGCGAAGGCGATCCCGGCGACCGCGGATCGATCGGGACCGGATGGCGGGTTCCCCGAACTGACAGCGATCCTCCAGATCGTCGATCAGGGGCTGGCGCTGCCGCTCGATCTGGCGATCAGCGCCGGGTTCCGGAACCTCACCCTGGTCGACGGAACCATCACCGTCTGGGACGCGGTCAACCAGCGGGAGCGGCGTTTCGGCGAGACCGATTTCGACCTGGTGATCAATGCGGAGAGCCGCGGCCTGACCGCCACCATCGCGACCTCCGGCTATGCCGGTCGATGGAGCGGAACGCTTGAGCGAACCGAGGATCAGCGCGACGGCACGCACGCCCTGTCCGGCGTCTTCTCGCAACTGACGCTCGCCGATCTCTTTCCCGGATTCGGCGGCTCGGAAGGCTCGGCCTCCGCCGATATTCCCCTCTACGGCCGCGCCAATGTCGGCTTCGACAGCGACGGCGCGGTTGCCTCGGCGACCCTCAGGCTCGATGTCGGGGCCGGCGTCTTCTCGACAGGCAGCGAGGACGAAAGCGTCCTCCTCGACGAGGCGACCCTGAAGCTCGACTGGGACGTCGCCAACCGGATCATCGTGGTCGAACCGTCGCCGGTCTTCTTCGGCGAGACGCGCGGGATTGCGACGGGGTGGGTGCGGCCGGCGGGCGGGACCGGTGGCGGTCGCTACGCCTTCGACATCCAGTCGCGCGGCGCGGTGCTTGCCGCCAAGGATGCCAATGCGCCGCCGATCGTCGCCGAGCGGCTGGGCATCTCCGGCATTCTCGACCTGCCGGGCCGGCTCCTCGACATCGAGGACCTTTCGGTCCAGTCGGCCAGCGGATCGATGACGCTCGCGGGGACGGTGGGTTTCGAGGAGGAGGGGACGTCGCTGGCGCTTGCCGCGTCGCTTTCGCCAATGCCGGTCGCGACCCTGAAGCAGATGTGGGTGCCATTTCTGGCGCCTGGCGCGCGGCGCTGGGTCCTGGCCAACATCACCGGCGGGGCCATCGAATCCGGTCAGTTCGAAGCGACGGTGCCGCCGGGCGTGCTGGACGCCACTCATCCGCAGATGCCCGACGACGGACTGAAACTCGATCTCGCGCTCAAGGACGTGTCCTTCCGGACGCTGGGCGGTCTGCCGCCGGTCGTCGGTGCTTCCGGGCATGCGGTGCTGTCCGGCAGCACCTTTGGCCTCGACGTCGCGGCGGCGCGGGTCGCTCTTGCCTCGGGGGATACGGTGACGATCGATGCCGGGGCCTTCGCGATCGATGACGTGTTCGCCCCGTCGCCGGTCGGCGTCGTCGAACTGGAGCTGTCGGGCTCCGCGTCCGGACTTGGCGAAATCGCCGATGCGGAACCGTTGAAGGTGCTCGCCCATCGCGACCTGTCCCCCGGCGATCTGTCGGGACAGGCGACCGCCGCGATTTCACTGCGCCTGCCGCTCGACCTGCCGGAGGAAGAGCTCGGCGACGCGATGGAATGGAAGGTGACGGTTGTCGGCGAGGGGCTGGCCAGCAAACGGCCGATCGAAGGCCGGACCTTTGCCGATGCCGATGTGACGCTGGTCGTCACCGATGACAATTTCGCGGCGAGCGGCACGGCGACGATCGACGGCGTGCGCGCCGATGTCAGCTTTTCGCAGCCGCTCGGCAGCGGCGGCGAGTCGAGCGGACGCGGCCAGCAACTGGCGCGGCTCTCCCTCGACAAGGCGGCGCGGGAGAAGTTGGGGCTCTCCCTCGACGATATTCTCGGCGGCA
The DNA here is from genome assembly GCF_900104485.1 of Bauldia litoralis. Taxonomy (GTDB): domain Bacteria; phylum Pseudomonadota; class Alphaproteobacteria; order Rhizobiales; family Kaistiaceae; genus Bauldia; species Bauldia litoralis. The sequence goes on from NZ_FMXQ01000002.1 coordinate 20,165, forward strand.
CGGTGAATACCCAGATCAGCAGCCTCGCGGACGGCGCCGGCGATCACTACGATCTCGACCTGGCGCCGGCGCGGCTGACCATCCCCGGCCTTGGCTGGACCAAGGGTATCGGCGTGCCGGCAACGCTCTCCTTCGACCTTGTCCCGGCTGAGGACGGCCAGGCGGTCGAGAATATCGTCCTCGAAGGGGAGGGGTTCGGGTTCGCCGGCTCGGCGCGCATCGACGCGCAGGGCAACCTGGTGTCCGCCGACATCGACCGGTTTGCCCTGCGGCCCGACGACTCTGTCGCCTTCACGCTCGCAGCGACACCGACCGGCTACGCGATCAAGGCCTCCGGCGCCTCCTTCGACGTGCGCGGCGTCATTTCCGAGGCGACAGGAACCGGAAGCGGCGGCGGTGGCGATCCGCCCGACATCGCGATCGAGGCGGATATCGCCCGGATCGTCGGCTTCAACGGCGAGACACTGCGGGGCGGCAAGGTGACCTTCATCGCGACGCGCGGCCTGCCGGTCAGGATCGCCGTGTCGGGATCGCTGGACGGCGCACCGGTCACCGTGGACTACACCGACAGCGGTCGAGGCGCATCGCTGCGCGCCAGCGCGGGCGCCGGCGACCTCCTGCGCTTCCTCGATGTCTACACGCGGATCGACGGGGGCCTGCTGACGATCGCGGCGCAGAGCAACGGGCGGTCCGCGCCACTTGCCGGCGAGGCATCGATCGCCAACTTCGACATCCTCAACGAGCCGGCGGTCAAGCAGGCGATCTCGACCGCGCCGGCCCGGCAGCCCATCGATCCAAGCCGGCTGCGTATCGAGCAGATGGTGGCGCGGTTCCAGCTGGCCGGCGATATCCTGACCATCGACGAGGCCCTGCTGCGCGGCCAGACGCTGGGCGCGACCTTCAGCGGGCTGATCGACATGGCGCGCTCGCAGGTGAAGATCAACGGCACGTATCTCCCGGCTTACGCGCTCAACAACGCCTTCGGTCGGGTGCCGCTGATCGGCCTGGTGCTTGGCGGCGGCGATCGCGGCGGGCTGATCGGCGTCACCTTTCGGGTCGAGGGCTCGCTCGACGGCCCGCGGGTCTACTTCAACCCGCTGTCGGCGGTGGCGCCGGGCATCTTCCGGAAGATCTTCGAGTTCCGGTAAGCCGGTCGCGCCGGTCCTTGCCTATTCGGGCCGGACCAGCACGTGCTTCTTGCGGCCATGGGAGAGCTTGACCGTTCCGTCGACGAGGGCGTCGGCGGTGACGACCGCCTTCTCGTCCGTGACCGGGGCATCGTTGATGCGGAGGCCGCCGCCGCGAATGGCGCGGCGGGCCTCGCCATTCGACGACGCAAGGCCGGCCTCGACGAACAAGCCGAGGACGGCGATCCCGGCGTCGAGATCGGCCGCGGCCACGGTGATGGTCGGCAGGGCCGCGGCGACCGCACCTTCCTCGAACGTGCGGCGCGCCGCGTCGGAAGCCTCGGCCGCCGCCTCGGGGCCGTGCAGCAGCGCCGTCGCCTCGGTGGCGAGGACCTTCTTGGCCTCGTTGATCTCGGCGCCGCCAAGCGCCTCGAGCCGGGCGATCTCGTCGAGCGGCAATTCGGTGAACAGCTTGAGGAAGCGGCCGACATCGGCGTCCTCGGTGTTGCGCCAGAACTGCCAGTACTCATAGGGCGAGACCAGGTCGGCATTGAGCCAGACGGCGCCCGACGCGGTCTTGCCCATCTTGGCGCCGGAGGAGGTGGTGATCAGCGGCGAGGTGAGGGCGAAGAGCTCGACATTCTCCATGCGGCGGCCGAGGTCGATGCCGGCGACGATGTTGCCCCACTGGTCGGACCCGCCGAGCTGGAGCCGGCAGCCGACCCGGCGCGCCAGTTCGACGAAGTCGTAGCCCTGGAGGATCATGTAGTTGAATTCGAGGAAGGAAAGATGCTGCTCACGCTCAAGCCGCAGCTTGACCGAGTCGCGCTGGATCATCTGGTTGACCGAGACGTGGCGGCCGACGTCGCGCAGGAAATCGATGTAGTTGAGGCCGAGCAGCCAGTCGGCGTTATCGACCATCAGGGCATCGCCCGGTCCGTCGCCGAAATCGAGAAAGCGGTCGAAGACCGTGCGGATACCGTTCTTGTTGGCCGCGATCTCGGTGTCGGTCAGCACCTTGCGGCTCTCGTCCTTGCCGGTCGGATCGCCGACTCGGGTGGTGCCGCTGCCCATCAGGGCGATCGGCTTGTGCCCGGTCTTCTGCATCCAGCGCAGCTTCATGATCTGCAGCAGGCTGCCGACATGGAGGCTGGAGGCGGTGCAGTCGAAGCCGATATAGCCGGAGACCGGCCCCTCGATGGCGAGCGCGTCGAGCCCGGCGGGGTCGGAGCATTGATGGATGAAGCCGCGTTCTTCGAAAACGCGCAAGAAGTCTGACTTGAACACTGGACTGGTATCCCGACGGGTATGGACGTGAGGCGCCTCGCCGCGACCGTGAGGCCGCGATGGAGACGATCGGCGAAAGCCGTATAACAGGCCGCGTCGGGGATTTCACTTGCCGCGATTCCCGCTTTTCCGCTCTTTGGGGCCGGAAGGACGCACGGGGCGGCGTTCAGGATCGATTTTCAGGCGGACGGGACCAGGGCCAATGCAGACGGTAATCGGAATGATGAGCGGCACGTCGATGGACGGCGTCGACGCGGCGGTGCTGGTGACCGACGGCGAGACGATCGAGCGTTTTGGGCCGACGCTCTTCCGGCCTTATGACGCAGCCGAACGCGCCGTCCTCCGCCGTGCCCTAGCCGAGGCGCGAAGCCTCGACGACCGCACCGCCCGGCCGGGCGCCCTTGCCGAGGCCGAGACGATCGTCACGGACGCCCATGCCGACGCGGCGGAGAAGCTGCTGGCGGCCAATCCCGGCCTCACCGCCGATCTCGTCGGCTTCCACGGCCAGACCGTGTTCCACGCCCCGGATCGCCTGCTCACCGTGCAGATCGGCGACGGGGCGGCGCTTGCGCGGCGACTGGGCGTGCCGGTGGTGTTTGATTTCCGCGCCGCGGATATTGCGGCGGGCGGCGAGGGCGCGCCCTTCGTCCCCCTTTATCACCAGGCGCTGGCCCGCATGGCCGGGCTGAAAGGCAACATCGTCATCGCCAATATCGGCGGCGTCGGCAACATCACCCGCATCGGGGCCGACGGCAGCATCGCGGCCGGCGATACGGGGCCGGGCAATGCGTTGATCGACGATCTGGTCGCCAGCCGTACGGGCGCCACGATGGATGAGGGGGGGCGGCTGGCGGCGAAGGGCGAGGTCGACGAGCTCGCCCTGTCGGCGCTGATGGCCGACCCGTGGTTTCTCGAACCCTTGCCGAAGTCGGTCGATCGCGATGCCTTCTCGCCGGCGCCGGTCCACCTGATGCCGGTCGAGGACGGCGCCGCGACGCTGGCCGCCTTCACGGCGTCGTCGATGGCTGGCGCGATCGCCAATGCCGGCGGCGCCGACGTCATCGTGGTCTCCGGCGGCGGCGCGCACAATCCGACGATTGTTGCGATGCTGGCGGAAGCGACAGAGTCGGACGTCAGGCTGGCGACCGATCTCGGCTGGGACGGCGACTTTGTCGAGGCACAGGCCTTCGCCTTCCTGGCGGCGCGCAGCGTCGCCGGGCTGCCGCTCAGCCTGCCGGAAACCACCGGCGTGCCCGAGCCGATGCGGGGCGGCGTACTCGTTCGGCCCGACTAGCGACCCAATCGCCGGATAGTATCGTTCGAACAGGTTTCCCTGGAGTTCGTTGGTGCTCGAGTCGCTGAACATTGCCATCTTCATTGGATCCGCCCTCGTGATGGTGGCGGTGCTGACCAGCCTTGTCAGCTTTCGCTTTGGCGCGCCGCTGCTGCTTGTCTTCCTGATTGTCGGCCTGCTGGCCGGCGAGGATGGCCCGCTGGGGATCGATTTCGACAATGCCGGGGTGGCGTTCTTCGTCGGCGCCATCGCGCTCGCCATCATCCTCTTCGATGCCGGATTCGAAACGCGGGTGGCGACCCTGCGGGTGGCGGCCGGGCCGGCGGCGGTCCTTTCGACAGTCGGAGTCGTGCTGACCGCCCTGATGGTCGGCTTCGTCGCGCAATACCTCTTCGGCATCCCGTTCTTCGCCGGCGTCCTGCTCGGCGCCATCGTCGCGCCGACCGATGCCGCGGCGGTGTTTTTCCTGTTGCGGGTCGGCGGCATCACGCTGCGCGATCGCGTCCGGTCGACGCTCGAGGTGGAATCCGGCTCGAACGATCCGATATCGATCTTCCTCACGCTCGTCCTTGTCGAGTGGATGGTCGGCGGCGCGGTGACCGACGGCCTGACCGGCGAGATCGCCGTCCGCTTCCTCTTGCAGATCGGGCTGGGAACCGTGGCCGGTCTCGCCGGCGGCTGGGTGATTGCCCAGATCGTCAACCGCGCGCAACTCGAGCCGGCCCTTTACCCGATCATCGTCATTGCCGCCGCACTTGCCGTTTTTGCGCTCACCGGCATGATCGGCGGCAGCGGCTTCCTCGCCGTCTATCTGGCCGGCATCGTGGCGGGGAACACCCGGATACGGCACGCGCTGGCGCTTCGGCGGTTCCAGCAGGGCACCACCTGGCTCAGCCAGATCGCCATGTTCCTGACCCTCGGCCTGCTCGCCACGCCGTCGCAGTTTCCCGCGATCGTGCTGCCGGCGATCGCACTCGCCGCCTTCCTGACCTTCGTCGCGCGGCCGGTCGCCGTGTGGCTGTGCCTGCTGCCCTTCGGCTTCAGCCGCAACGAGATCGCCTTCGTGTCATGGGTCGGATTGCGCGGCGCGGTGTCCATCCTCCTCGCCATCCTGCCGGTGATCGGCCGGCTCCCCGACGCCCAGGCGATCTTCAATACCGCCTTCATCGTCGTCCTCGCCTCGCTTGTCGTGCAGGGATGGTCGATCGGGGCTGTCGGCCGTTTCCTGGGCATGGTGGTGCCGGCGCGCTTCGGCCCCGTCGAACGGATCGAGCTGGAACTGCCGGGACGCGGAGACCACGAGATCGTCGCCTATGTTGTTCACCCGGAGAGCCCCGTGGCCAACGGGCAGCGCATCCCGCGTTGGGCGCGCCCGGCGCTGATCGTGCGTGGCGGCCGGTCGTTGCGGCCGGACCGGGCAGGGCGTCCCCAGGCCGGCGACCACATCTATGTGCTGACCACCGCGAACTTCATCCGCCTGCTCGATGGCCTGTTCGCAGGACCTGTCGAGGGGGCGGGCGACCCGGATCTCTATGGTGAGTTTTCAATCGGCCCCGACACCAGCCTGGCGGAACTGGCGACGCTCTACGATCTGCCGATGGACAAGGAGAACGGTGACATCACCGTCGGCGAGATGCTGCGGCGCGAACTGGCGGGCAACATCGAACACGGCGACCGGGTCGCCTATGGCCGGATCGACCTGATCGTCCGAAGTGTCGACGACGATCACCGGATCGTCGAAGTCGGGCTGGCGCTGGAGCAATCGACGCGCGCGGCGCCGCGGATTCCGATCTTCCAGGATCGGCGCGAGATCGCGGCCCTGTTCAGACGGGGGCGGATGAGACTCCGCCGACGCGGGATGGGAGACGCCGGTGCTTTGTCGACAAGCGATCCGGAGCCGGCGGAGGAGACGCCCGACGACCCGTCCGGGGACGGCAACGGGAGGCCGTGAAACGGTCGGGTTGCAGCGGCCCCAGTCGGGCGTCGGACAGCCGGCTTTGCTATTATTGTTCCGGCTCGTCCACCGTGCGACAGTAGAGGGGGATTGCACGGCAGCTCGTCTCAGATTTCGCCGAGGATTCATGCTGACAACCGACGAACTGGCCGCGTTTCCGGTCTTCTCCGGTCTTCGGCCTGACCAGCTTGGCGAGGTCACCAAGCACGCGGCCGATATCGTGGTCGGGTCCGGACAGTATGTCGTTCACGACGGCGACGAGGCGGCATTCTACCTCGTGATTTCCGGCGTTCTGGAGGTTGTCCAGGCAATCGACGGAGTCGAAAAGAAATTCGGTGAACGGCGGGCCGGAACGATGTTCGGTGAAATCCCGCTGACATTCGGCATGGACTTCCAGTGGGCCGCCAGGGCCCTTGGCCCGACGCGCGTGCTTCGCCTGGACGCCCGGCACTACCACGCGCTTGCCGGTGAGGCGCCGGAGTTCGCGAAGACCGTGCGCGAAAGCGCCGAGTATCGCGTCGGCGGGCCCAAGGGAATGAAGAGCCTCGTCGCCGAACGACGACCGCCGCAGGTGACCATGGCCGGACACCGCTACGACGCGACCTGCGTCGCGCTCCGCAGTTTCCTTGCCAGGAACCAGATTCATTTCGAGGGGGTCGACGTCGACGAGCCTGGCTTCATGGACCGGTGGCAGGCCCCGATGCCCGCGGAGGCCGACCTGCCGGCCTTCCGCCTGGCTGACGGGACCATCCTGGCGAAGCCGCCGGCGCGCCTGCTTGCGGAGCGGCTGGGGCTGCAGACCGTGCCGGTGATGATGGATTATGACACGGTGGTTGTCGGCGGTGGGCCGGCGGGACTTGCAGCGGCCGTCTATGGAGCATCCGAGGGGCTGCGAACGCTGGTGATCGAGCGGGAGGCGCCCGGCGGACAAGCCGGTACGTCCTCGCGGATCGAGAACTACCTCGGGTTCCCGAACGGCATCTCCGGTGACGACCTGGCGAGCCGGGCCCTCCGCCAGGCGAAGCGCCTGGGTGCGGAAATCCTGATCACGCGCCACATCGAGAAGATCGACGCCGACACCCGCGCCATTCATCTCGATTGCGGGGATGTTGTCCGGACGCGGACGATCGTCCTGGCCACCGGCGTGAGCTGGCGGCGGTTGACTATCGAAGGCTTCGATCGCCTGACCGGCAAGGGGATCTATTACGGGGCGGCGCGGAGCGAAGCGAGCCTGATGCAGGGCCTCGACGTCCATCTCATCGGCGCCGGAAACTCTGCGGGCCAGGCAGCGATGTTCTTCGCCAATCACGCGCGCAGCGTCACGCTGCTGGTCCGCGGCCAGTCACTCGAGAAGAGCATGTCCCGGTATCTGATCGATCAGGTAAGGGAGAAATCGAATATCAAGGTGGCGCTGGGTTGCGAGGTCGGGGGCGTCCACGGCGACAACCACCTGACCGACATCGACATCGTCGACCGCACCTGCGGCGGTGTGCGACGCGAAACCTGTGGCGGGCTGTTTGTCTTCATCGGCGCGGACGCGGAAACCGGATGGCTGCCGGCCGGGATCGCCCGGAACGAGAGGGGCTATGTTCTCACTGGCCCCGACCTTCTTCGGGCCGGGCACTGGTCGCTCGACCGCGATCCCTATCTCCTCGAGACCAGCGTGCCCGGCATTTTCGCGGCAGGCGACGTTCGCCTCGGGCCGGTCAAGCGTGTGGCTTCGGCCGTCGGCGAGGGCAGCATGGCCATCGCATTCATTCACCAGTATCTGCGCGACCTGAGCGGTGCGGGAGCGTCCTGAGACGCCCCCGCAGGCGCCAGCTCAGGCGGCGTCGATCATCGCCTGGCGCATGTCGACATAGTTGGCGCAGATGCCGAGAAGCTCGTCGACATGGTTCTCGAAGAAGTGGTTGGCGCCAGGCACGATCTGCTGGTCGATCTTGATGCCCTTCTGGGTCTTCAGCTTGTCGACCAGCGCCTGGACATCCTTCTGCGGAACGACGCGGTCGGCGTCGCCGTGAACGATCAGGCCCGACGAGGGGCAGGGCGCGAGGAAGGTGAAGTCGTGCAGGTTGGCCGGCGGGGCGATCGAGATGAAACCCTCGACTTCCGGCCGGCGCATCAGCAACTGCATGCCGATCCAAGCGCCGAACGAAAAGCCGGCCACCCAGCAGCCGCGGGCATCGGTGTGGACCGACTGGATCCAGTCGAGCGCCGCTGCGGCATCCGACAACTCGCCGGCGCCGTGGTCGAACTCGCCCTGGCTGCGGCCGACGCCGCGGAAATTGAAGCGGAGGACCGCGAAGCCGCGCTTCGAGAACATGTAGAAGAGCTGATAGATCACCTGGTTGTTCATCGTCCCGCCAAACGCCGGATGCGGATGGAGGATGATAGCGATCGGCGCGTTCTTCTGCTTGGCGGGCTGGAAACGCCCTTCGAGGCGGCCGGAGGGACCGGTGAAAATGACTTCGGGCATGTCTGGTCGGTTTCTCTCTTTATTGCCGCCGCGAAGGCGAAGCTGCGCAGGCTTCCGGCCGCTGATGCCGGGCCGCGCGTGAAGCGTGGCATTCATATCACGATGGACGGGGGCAATTTCAAGCAAAACGGCGGATGCCAGGGCGGCGTCGGTTCGGAGCCGGCCCTGGCGTCCGGCGCGAGCCCGGCGCGGGGGCGGGCTATGTTAACGCACCGGTTACCAAAACGCGCTTGAACGGCCCGCGACATGGCGGTTGCAGGCGCGTTTTTTCTTAACCTCTAGGCACCTAATGTGAGAGTTCAACCGCACCGGGACCCGGCATGCCGCCACACGACGAGAGCCTCAGCCAGTATCTTCTTGCCCTAGAGCATGAGGTCCTCATTGTCGTCGCCACGAACCAGGACCTGGGAGCGGCGATGGATTTGTTGTGCCGGCGGGTCGAGGAGATCGTCCCCGATGTCACAACGTCGATTCTGGCCGTTGACGACGAGGGCCGGCTTCGACCCCTTGCCGGGCCGTCCGTGCCGGAAGTCTTCAGCCGGTCGATTGACGGGATTCCGATCGGTCCAAACATTGGCTCCTGCGGAACCGCAGCCTACAAGCGCGAACCGGTTGAGTGCCACGATCTCGAGACCGATCCGCTCTGGCGGAATTTCAAGGAGATTCCGCTGCAGCACGGCCTGAAGGCCTGCTGGTCGAGCCCGATCCTCGCCAAGGACGGCCGGGCCGTCGGCAGCTTTGCCTTCTATTACCGCGAGAAGCGTGGTCCAAGCGCGATTGATCTCCAGATCGTCGAGAGCTGCATCCACCTCTGCACGATCGCCATCGAGCACGACCGTGCCCGCGAGCAGATCCGCCGGATCGCCTATGTCGATCCGATCACCGGATTGCCCAACCGCAGCGCCTTCCAGTCCCGCGGTGTAGCGATCCTGGCCGAGGCGAAGGAGACGGGGCGAACGCTGGCGGTCCACTATCTCGACCTGGACGATTTCAAGGGCGTCAACGATACGCTGGGTCACCGCGTCGGCGACATGGCCCTCCATCAGATCGGCGAGCGGCTCCTTGAAGTCGCGGGCAAGGAGGCCCTGATAACCCGGTTGGGTGGCGACGAATTCGCGATCCTCCAGCCCGATGCCCGGCCCGTCGATGCCGAACGCCTTTCCGGGGCGGTTCTTGCGAGTTTCGAGACGGATTTCGTCGTCGAGGGACATGTCATCTCGCTGGGCGCGAGCTGCGGAATTGCCCGTGCGCCGGACGACGGCGTCACGCTGATCGAACTGATGAAAAACGCCGATCTCGCTCTCTACCGGGCGAAGGCCGATGGGCGCGGTCGCTGCCGCTTCTTCCTGCCGGAGATGGCCGACGCCGTACGACGCCGGCGTGAACGCGAGGCGGACCTGCGGCGGGCGATCGAGAATGACGAACTGGCGCTGGTCTATCAGCCGATCGTCGATCTCCAGACCGGCCGCATCACCAGTTGCGAGACATTGCTTCGCTGGAACCACCCAACCCGCGGACTGGTACCGCCGACTGAATTCGTGCCGATGGCCGAGGATATCGGTCTGATCCCGGTCATTGGCCGATGGGTCCTGAAACGGGCCTGCGCCGAGGCGACCCGATGGCCGGAAACCGTTTCCGTCGCCATCAACCTGTCAGCCGTTCAGTTGAGAAACCCGAGCTTCTCGACCGAGGTGAGGCGAACGCTGGCGGACGTTGGCCTCGATCCGCACCGTTTGATCCTCGAGATCACCGAGTCGGTTATTCTTGCCGAGAACCGGCAGACCAAGGCGGTCCTGTCTGAATTGCGACGGGCCGGTGTGCGACTGGCCCTCGACGACTTCGGAACCGGCTACTCGTCGCTCCGCTCGCTCAGGGTCTTTCCCATCGATACGATCAAGATCGATAGGTCCTTTGTTGCCGAACTCGGCCGCACGCCGCATGCGATGACGATCGTCACGGCCGTGATCGTCCTGGCCAGGGAACTCGGCATGAAGACGACCGCCGAGGGCATCGAGACGGCCGGGCAGATGGACTGGCTGACGGAAGCCGGATGCACGGAAGGGCAGGGCTATCTCCTTGCCCGCCCGAAGGCGGCAGCAGAGGTGAGACAATTCCTCGCTGCGGAATGCGCGCTTGCCGCACCCGAGGAACCGCGGCGTCTGGCTGCCGGGTGAACCGGCGTCAAGCCGCGACTCGACGAGGCCCTGACTGACGGTGTGATTTGCGTTTCGCCGGAAACCGTGTTTTTCCAACCGCGATGACCCGCCTCTATCTCGATTACAACGCAACGGCGCCGCTTCGTCCCGAGGCGCGGGACGCCGTCGTCTCCGCATTGTCGACGGTCGGTAACGCCTCCTCCGTCCACGCCGAGGGGCGCGCTGCGCGCGGACGGGTCGAGGCGGCCCGGCGTCAGGTCGCCGGCCTGGTCGGCGCCGATGCCAAGCTCGTCACCTTCACCAGCGGCGGCACCGAAGCTAACAACACGGTGCTGGCGCCGGACTGGCGGATGGGCAGCGAAGCGCATCGCGCCGACATGCTGCTGGTTTCGGCGGTCGAGCATGTCGCCGTTCTTGCCGGTGGCCGCTTTCCGCCGGAGCGGGTGCGGACGATTCCGGTCGACGGCGACGGCGTGGTCCGGCTCGACAGCCTCGAACGGCTCCTCGAGGAACTTGCTGCCAGTGAAATCCGCCCGCTGGTCTCCGTCATGCTGGCGAATAACGAGACGGGGGTGATTCAGCCCGTTTCCGAGGTCGCCCGTCTCGCCCACCGCGCGGGCGCGATCGTCCATACCGATGCGGTTCAGGCCGCCGGACGGATGCCGATCGACATGGAAGCCCTTGGCGTCGATGTGCTGACCCTTTCGGCGCACAAGATCGGCGGCCCCCAGGGTGCCGGCGCGATCGTGCGGGCATCGGAGGCGCTGACCTTCCCGCCGCTCCTCGTCGGCGGCGGCCAGGAAAAGCGCCAGCGGGGCGGGACCGAGAATGTCGCGGCGATAGCCGGCTTTGGCGCCGCCGCCGATGCCGCCGCTGCCGACCTCGCCAAGGGGCCGACCTGGGCGGATTGGCGCACCCGGTTGGCGGAAACGCTCCGCCAGGGCGGAGTGCCGGTCACGGTGTTCGGCGACAACGCACCGCGCCTGCCGCAAACGCTGTGCGCTGGCCTGGAGGGCGTTACGGCGGAAACCCTGGTGATCGCACTCGATCTGGAGGGCGTCGCGGTGTCGTCCGGCTCCGCCTGTTCGTCCGGAAAGGTCGCGGCCAGCCATGTCCTGGCGGCCATGGGGGTGCCGGACAAGGTCGCAAAAACCGCAATTCGCATCTCCTGGGGGTGGGAATCCACGGAATCTAGCTTAGATTTATTCGCAAATAGGTGGGGCCGCGTGCTAAGGCACGTAGCGCCGGGACACATTCGGGCGGCTTGAGCCGCGCCGAAATGCTCGACCCGCGGTCCTTTAAACCGCAGTGGATGGAGTACGTTAATGCCTGCCGTTCAGGAAACGGTCGATACCGTACGCGGCATCGACGTTGACCAGTACAAATATGGATTCGTCACGGATATCGAAACGGACAAGGCCCCGATCGGCCTTTCCGAGGATACCGTGCGCTTCATTTCGGCCAAGAAGAACGAGCCGGAATGGATGCTCGAATGGCGCCTCGACGCCTATCGCCGCTGGATCAACATGATCGAGCCGACCTGGGCGCGCGTTCACTATCCGAAGATCGACTTCCAGAGCATCTACTACTACGCCGCGCCGAAGAGCACCGCCGGGCCGAAGAGCCTCGACGAGGTCGATCCGGAATTGCTGGCGATGTACGACAAGCTCGGTATCCCGCTGCGCGAGCGCGAGGTGCTGGCCGGGGTGCAGGGGGCCAAGGTCGCTGTCGACGCGGTGTTCGATTCCGTCTCGGTCGTCACCACCTTCAAGGACGAGTTGAAGAAGGCCGGCGTCATCTTCTGCTCGATCTCCGAGGCGATCCGCGACTATCCGGACCTCGTCAAGAAATACCTCGGCTCGGTCGTGCCGGTCACCGACAACTTCTATGCGACGCTGAACTCGGCCGTCTTCTCCGACGGATCCTTCGTCTATGTGCCGGAGGGCGTCCGCTGCCCGATGGAACTGTCGACCTATTTCCGCATCAACGAGAAGAATTCCGGGCAGTTCGAGCGGACGCTGATCATCGCCGAGAAGGGCGCCTACGTTTCCTATCTCGAGGGCTGCACGGCGCCGATGCGCGACGAGAACCAGTTGCACGCGGCCGTGGTGGAGCTGATCGCGCTCGAGGACGCCGAGATAAAATATTCGACCGTCCAGAACTGGTATCCCGGCAACGCCGAGGGCAAGGGCGGCATCTACAACTTCGTCACCAAGCGCGGCGACTGCCGGGGCGACCGCTCGAAGATTTCCTGGACCCAAGTCGAGACCGGCTCGGCGATCACCTGGAAATATCCGAGCTGCATCCTGCGCGGCGACGACTCGATCGGCGAGTTCTATTCGATCGCGGTGTCGAACGGCTACCAGCAGGTCGACTCCGGCACCAAGATGACCCATCTCGGCAAGAACACGAAGAGCCGGATCATCTCGAAGGGCATTGCCGCCGGGCACTCGCAGAACACCTATCGCGGCCTGGTCACCAGCCATCGCAAGGCCACCGGCGCCCGCAACTACACCAACTGCGACTCGCTGCTGATCGGCAACGAATGCGGCGCCCATACCGTGCCGTATATCGAGGCGAAGAACCCGACGGTCAATTTCGAGCATGAGGCGACGACGTCGAAGATCTCGGACGACCAGCTTTTCTACGCCAAGAGCCGTGGGCTTGGCGACGAGGAAGCCGTGGCGCTGATCGTCAACGGTTTCGTCAAGGACGTCATCCAGCAACTGCCGATGGAATTCGCCGTCGAAGCGCAGAAGCTGATCGGCGTCAGTCTGGAGGGCAGCGTCGGCTAGGTCGGCGGATAACGGAGGGAAGGGCGATATGAGCGATACGCTGAAACCGGTGGTGAACATTTCGGAGGTCGATTTCCGCGAGTCCAGCCACGGCGACAAGTTCGCGGCGAAGCTCGGACGGGTCGGCCCGATGATCGGCTCAGACGGTCTCGGTTGCACGGTGACCATTGTGCCGCCCGGCAAGGCCGCCTTTCCATTCCATGCCCATCACTGCGTCGACGAGATGTTCGTGGTGCTGGTCGGCACCGGCGAATACCGCATCGGCGACGAGCGCTACCCGGTGAAGTCCGGCGACGTTCTCGCGGCGCCCGCCGGCGGGCCCGAGACCGCGCACCAGATCATCAATACCGGCGAAGGCGATCTTCAGTATCTCGCCTTCTCCAGCAAGGCCGAAGCCGACGTGGTCGAGTATCCGGATTCCGGAAAATTCGCGGTCACCTCGCGCCACGACTGGACGTCCGGCACCGGCGGCGTGCGCTTTGTTGGCCGGCCCGAATCCTCTGTCGGCTACTGGGACGGCGAATAGCCGTCCGTTCATCAACCCGAGACGTTAGAAGACACCAGATTCAATGGCACTGCTCGAAATCGAAAACCTCCACGCCACGGTCGGCGACAAGGAAATCCTCCGCGGCATCGACCTGAAGGTCGGCGAGGGAGAAATCCACGCGATCATGGGGCCGAACGGCTCCGGCAAGTCGACGCTGGCATACGTGCTGGCCGGTCGCGAAGGCTATGAGGTGACCGCCGGCACGATCCGCTTCCGCGGCGACAACCTGCTCGAGATGGAACCCGACGAGCGGGCGGCCGCCGGCGTGTTCCTCGCTTTCCAGTATCCGGTCGAGATTCCCGGCGTCGCTACCATGACCTTCCTCAAGGCTGCCCTGAACGCCCAGCGCAAGGCGCGCGGCGAGGCCGAATTGTCGACGCCGGACTTCATGCGCAAGGTGAAAGGCGCTGCAGAACGCCTTAATGTGACTCAGGATATGCTGCGCCGGCCGCTGAATGCCGGCTTCTCGGGCGGCGAGAAGAAGCGGAACGAGATCCTGCAGATGGCGCTGCTCGAGCCGTCGCTCTGCGTGCTCGACGAGACCGACTCCGGCCTCGACATCGATGCGCTGCGGCTGGTCGCCGATGGCGTCAACCAGCTTCGCTCGCCGGAGCGCGGCATGCTGGTCATCACGCACTATCAGCGGCTGCTCGAATACATCGTACCGGACTTCGTCCACGTGCTTTCGGCCGGCAAGGTCGTTCGGTCCGGCGGCAAGGAACTGGCGCTTGAACTCGAGGCGCGCGGCTATGCCGAATTCGCGGCGGACGCTGCGTGAGTGGAGCGACCGCGATGAACGCCCCCCAACGTCCAATGCGGACCGAAGCCGAGCAGGCGCTGCTCGACGCCTGGGAGAATGCGCGCACCGGCCTGCCGGGCGGCAGCCTGGTTGCGGCCCGGCGTGCGGCTGCGATCGCGCTGTTCAGCGACAGGGGGCTGCCGCACCGCCGGGTCGAGGAATGGAAATACACCGACCTTCGCGCCCGGATGCGCAACGCCTATCCGCCGGCGGAACGGCCGGACGCCGAGGCAGCGGCACGGGCGGTGTCGGCGCTCGCCGACCCGCTGGACGGTGTCGACCGGTTTCGGCTGGTGATGGTCGACGGCTTCTTCTTCGACGAACTCTCCGATCGCGGCCCGCTGCTGGAAGCCGGCATCGCGGTCGCGCCGCTGGCCGAGTTGCTCGCCGCTGACGGCGACATGGCGGCCGGGCTGCTGGCGACCTCCGACGTGGCCGATGGCGATGTCGCCGTCGCGCTGAACACGGCCTTCGCCACCGATGGCGTGGTAGTCTCCGTTCCCAAGGGCGCCGCGCTCGGCAAGCCGATCGAACTCGCTCACGTCACCAGTGAAGGCACACCGCGCGCATCCACGGCCCGCAGCCGGATCGTTGTGGGCGAGGGCGCATCGGTGCGCTTCATCGAAAGCCATCGCGGACCGGCCGGCGCGCCCTACCAGGTCAACACCCTGGCCGACCTCGACATTGCGAGGGGCGCGCTGGTCTCGTGGTCGCGTCTCCAGACGGAGAGCGATGCGGCACAGCACCTGACGACTTTCGTCGCCCGGATGGCGGATGACTCAAGCCTCGACCACCTGTCGGTCAACCGCGGCGCGGCGCTGGCCCGCTGGCAGGGCTTCGTCCGCATCGAGGGCAGTCATGCCCGTGCCGGCTTCTATGGCGCGACGATGCTTTCCGACAAGGAACATGGCGACAACACGCTGGTCGTCCGCCATGTCGCCCCGGACTCGGTCAGCAACGAGTTGTTCAAGAACGTGGTCGACGACCGGGCGACCGGCGCGTTCCAGGGGATGATCGCGGTCGAGAAGCTTGCCCAGAAGACCGACGCCAAGATGATGACCCGGGCGTTGCTCCTCTCGGACGAGGCGCAGTTCGCCTCGAAGCCGGAGCTCGAGATCTTCGCCGACGACGTCCGCTGCGGCCACGGCGCAACGGCCGGCGATATCGACCACACCCAGCTCTTCTACCTGATGTCGCGCGGCCTGCCGCGGCTTGAGGCGGAGCGTCTGCTGATCGAATCCTTCCTCGACGAGGCGATCGACGCCGGCAGCGACGGCGCGGTCGCGGAATCGCTGAAGGGCATCGTCAGCGGCTGGCTGGCGCGGCGGGGAGGGGCGTGATGAACGCGCCCGCCGCCGTCAGGACCGAGCCTTATGACGCCGAGGCCGTGCGCCGCGACTTCCCGATCCTGGCGCGGACCATCTACGACAAGCCGCTGGTCTATCTCGACAACGCCGCGTCGGCGCAGAAGCCGCAGGCGGTGATCGACGCGGTGTCGGCCGCCTATGGCGCCGAATACGCCAACGTCCATCGCGGCCTGCATTTCCTCTCCAACCTCGCCACCGAGAAATACGAGGACGCGCGCGAGACCGTGCGCCGCTTCATCAACGCCGAGCAGGTCGAGGAGATCATCTTCACCCGCAACGCCACCGAGGCCATCAACCTCGTCGCCTCGTCCTTCGGCGGCATGGCGATCGGTGAGGGCGACGAGATCGTCCTGTCGATCATGGAGCATCACTCCAACATCGTGCCGTGGAATTTCCACCGAGAGAGATCGGGCGCGGTGATCAAGTGGGCGCCGATCGCCGACGACGGCACCTTCCTGCTCGACGAGTTCGAGAAGCTGCTGACCGATCGCACCAAGATCGTCGCGCTGACCCAGATGTCGAACGTCACCGGCACGGTGGTGCCGATCAAGGAGGTCTGCAGCATCGCCCATGCCCGGGGCATCCCGGTCCTGGTCGATGGCAGCCAGGGTGCGGTGCATGCGCCGGTCGATGTCCGCGACCTCGATTGCGACTTCTACTGCATGACCGGCCACAAGCTCTACGGACCGACCGGCATCGGTGTCCTGTACGGCAAGGGCGAACTGCTCAGGGCGATGCCGCCCTATATGGGCGGCGGCGAGATGATCTCCGAGGTGACCGAGGCTGGCGTGACCTATGCCGAGCCGCCGCACCGCTTCGAGGCGGGGACGCCGCCGATCGTCCAGGCGATCGGCCTGGGCGCCGCGCTGACCTATATCGAAAGCATCGGCCGCGACCGTATCGCCGCGCATGAAGCGGAGCTTCGCGCCTATGCGATGGAGCGCCTGTCGAAGATCAACAGCCTGACGCTCTACGGCACGACGGCCGACAAGGGCGCGATCCTCGCCTTCAACATGGCCGGCGCCCATCCGCACGACATCTCGACGATCATCGACCGTTCGGGCGTCGCGGTGCGGGCCGGCACCCATTGCGCACAGCCGCTTCTCGCCCGATATGGAACGACAGCGACATGCCGTGCTTCCTTCGGCATGTACAACACGCTGGCCGAGGTCGACGCGCTGGCCGAGGCCCTGCAGAAAGCCCATGAGTTCTTTGCATGAGTGAAGCCATGGAAGACCGCCCGACCGACATCGCGACCGGCGAGACGCCCGAGCCGACGGCTGAGGCCTCGGCACCGGAGACCGCGCAGGTCGTGGCTCCCGAGCCCGAGGCCGGAGCAACGACGCCGCGCGCCACCGGCTCGGCGA
This sequence comes from Bauldia litoralis, assembly GCF_900104485.1. Classification (GTDB taxonomy): domain Bacteria; phylum Pseudomonadota; class Alphaproteobacteria; order Rhizobiales; family Kaistiaceae; genus Bauldia; species Bauldia litoralis. The sequence continues at coordinate 37,334 of NZ_FMXQ01000002.1, forward strand.
TCCCGCCGGAGGAACTGGAGCGCCTGACCACCGACATCGTCGCGGCGCTGAAAAGCATCTACGACCCGGAAATTCCGGCCGATATCTACGAGCTCGGCCTGATCTACAAGGTCGATATCGACGACGACCGCAATGTCGCGGTCGACATGACGCTGACCGCGCCGGGCTGTCCGGTCGCCGGGGAGATGCCGGGCTGGGTGGAGAACGCCGTCAGCCTCGTCGCCGGCGTCGGACAGGTCAATGTCTCGATGGTCTTCGACCCGCCGTGGACGCCGGACCGCATGTCCGACGAGGCGCGGGTCGCCCTCGACTGGTACTAGGGCCGGGAGCCTCGTGTGAGCACGGTTCGAAAAACCATCCCGGATCGGCCGGAGCTCAACGGTATCCTGGAAACCTGCCTCTACTGCGACGACGTCGCGGTGACGCGCGCCTTCTACGAGCGGGTCTTCGGTTTCGAGTCGATGGTCGTCGAGGACCGGATCGTCGCCATGGATGCCGGCCAGGGCCACGTCCTGATCCTGTTCAGGCGCGGCGGGACGCTGACGCCGGTTCCCGTCGCCGGCAGCTTCATCCCACCGCATGACGGCGGCGGCCAACAGCATTTCGCCTTCGGCATTCGCGGCGACGCCTATGACGCCTGGAAGCAGTATCTGATCTCGGAAGGGGTCGCGATCGAGAGCGAGGTCGACTGGCCGCAAGGCGGCAAGAGCCTCTATTTCCGGGACCCCGACGGGCATCTCGGCGAACTGGCGACGCCCGGGCTCTGGTCGAACTATTGATGAGACGGTTCGGGACAACCGCTTGTCTCACCGGGCGAAACGCCCCATCTTGATGCTGGTAACCGTCGCTCCAGCGGCGAACAGGGAAATGACGTCATGGCGAATGCACGCCCCCGTCCTTCAGTAATGCACCTGACCGAACGCGCCGCCGAGCGCGTGCGCGAGATCGTCGACGGCACCGACAAGCCGCTGCTCGGTGTCCGCGTCGGGATCAAGAAGGGCGGCTGCGCCGGGATGGAATACACCCTCGACCCGGTCGAGGCGGCCATCCCGGGCGACGACGTCGTCAGCGAGCACGGGGTGAATGTCTACGTCGACCCCGGCGCCATCCTGTTCCTGCTCGGCAGCGTCATGGACTACGAGACCACCAAGCTGCGTTCGGGTTTCGTGTTCCAGAACCCCAACGAGGTCTCCGCCTGCGGCTGCGGCGAGTCGGTGATGCTGAAGCCGGCGGAAGCCGAGGGCGCGGCCACCAGCGCGTAGCGACGGGCCGGACGCCCAGATGGCCGGCGCGTTCCAGGATTACATCAGCGAATTGTTCGAGCCGCTTGGCGGCGTCGCGTTCCGCAGGATGTTTGGCGGCGTCGGCATCTTCAGGGGCGGCATCATGTTCGCCCTGACGATCGACGACGCGCTCTACCTGAAGACCGACGAGGCGAGCCGGCCGCGGTTCATCGCCGAGGGCGTCGGACCGTTTGTCTTCGACAGCCGCGGCAAGACCGTCACCACCTCATATTGGCGACTGCCCGAGCGGCTCTTTGACGAGCGGGACGAGTTCGCCGATTGGGCGGCGGAGGCGCTCGCTGTCGCCGAGCGTCTGCACAAGCCAAAATCAGGAAAAGTCAGGAAATCCGCACCGAAAGCCGGGCGCTGACGTCGATCAGGTCGACGTCCGCACCGGGCGGAGCAGGAACTGCGGCACGTCCTCGGAACTGCCGAAGGCCGTCTCCATCTCGCGAGCCGGTTCGCGTTCGCGCTTGCCACGCTGCGGGCGGGGCTCGCCCTTCGGCCGGCGCGGCCCGCGCGACCGCTGGTTCGATCCCGAGCGCTCGTCCGGCTTGGCGTCTGCCTCTGCGACCTTCTCAGGCGCTGCGGCGGGGGCTTCGGCCTTCGCGGCCTCGACCGGGGCCTCTGCCTTGGCCGGCGCATCCGCCTCGGCCGGCGCTTTCGCCTCGGCCGGAGCGTCTTTCGTCTCGGCGGGCTTCGGCTTCTGGCCCCGCTTGGCGTAGCGGGCATTGGCCAGTTCGTCGTCGGCCTCGACCTCGAGCGTCTCGATCGGCTGGCCGGTCAGCTTGGCGATGCCCGCGACATACTTGCGGTCGAGCGGGGTGGCGATGGTGATCGCGGTGCCCTTGCGCCCGGCGCGGCCCGTGCGGCCGATGCGATGGATGTAATCCTCGGCGTGGGTCGGGACGTCGAAATTGAAGACATGGCTGACCGCCGGAATATCGAGGCCGCGCGCCGCGACATCGCTGGCGACAAGCAGGGTCAGCTTGTTGGCCTTGAAGTCGGCAAGCGTCGCCATGCGCGAGCGCTGGTCCATGTCGCCATGCAGCGCGCCGACCGAAAAGCCGTGGCGTGCGAGCGAACGTTGGACCACCGCGACATCGCGCTTGCGGTTGCAGAAGATGATGGCGTTGGTCAGGTCCTTGGCATCGCGGATCAGCTTGCGCAGGACGGCGCGCTTGTCGACGGACTCGCGGCCCGAGGGGACCAGCAACTGTGTGACGGTGGTCGCCGCGGTCGACGGGGCCGAGGCCTCGACCCGGACGGCGTTGGAGAGGAAGGCGTCAGCGAGGCGCTTGATCTCCGGCGGCATGGTCGCGGAGAAGAACAGCGTCTGGCGGGTAAAGGGCAGAAGCTTGCAGATGCGCTCGATGTCCGGGATGAAGCCCATGTCAAGCATGCGGTCGGCTTCGTCGATCACCAGGATCTCGACGCCGTTCATCAGGAGGTTGCCGCGCTCGAAATGGTCGAGCAGGCGTCCGGGCGTCGCGATCAGGACATCGGCGCCACGATCGAGCTTCTTCAACTGGTCGACGAAGGAAACGCCGCCGATCAGCAGCGCAACCGTCAGCTTGTGATTGGCGCCATAGCTGTTGAAGCTCTCCTCGACCTGCGCCGCGAGTTCGCGCGTCGGCTCGAGGATCAGGGTGCGCGGCATCCGCGCCCGGGCCCGTCCGCGCTCCAGCGTGGTCAGCATCGGCAGCACGAATCCGGCGGTCTTGCCGGTGCCGGTCTGGGCGATGCCCAGAACGTCACGCCGCGCCAGGACGTGCGGAATCGCCTGCTCCTGGATGGGAGTCGGTGTGTCGTAGCCAACCGCCTCGACTGCGGCGAGTACCTTCGGACTTAGTCCGAGTTCGGAAAATTTCATCTTTTTGAGCAGCCCGGCCCTTGGCCGAAGTCTGACGGAACGGTCAAGGACACGGGACCGTCAATCGGATTGAATTCGTCCCGGAACATAGGCAAAGGCCACGGATTGTCAACGATTACCGGGATTTAATCTAATCTCGAGGTAAACGGCGAAGTACTTGTGTAAGGCGACACGCCGCTTTGCCCCCGGCGGGTGCAATTGCTGGCAGGCCGGCAAGGGTGCGAGGAGGGGATCGCGTGAGCGGACATCACCATCATCACCATGATCATTTTGACGGCGAAGGGGGGAGTTCCGGCGATCGCCGGGTGTTGTGGGCGGTCGGGATCAACGTCCTCCTGACGGTCGCCCAGGCGATCGGCGGCATCTTCGCGGGCAGCCTCTCGCTCGTCGCCGACGCGCTCCACAATTTCAGCGACGCGGCGTCGCTCGGCATTGCCTATATCGCGCGCCGCATCGCCCGCCGCCCGTCGGACGAAACCATGACCTTCGGCTACGTACGGGCCGAAGTGGTCGCGGCGCTGATCAACTACACCACGCTGATCATCGTCGGGATCTTCCTGGCCTATGAGGCGATCCTGCGCTTTTTCGAGCCCGAGCCGGTGGATGGCTGGCTGGTCGTGATCATCGCCGGGGTTGCGCTCGCCGTCGATATCGGCACCGCGGTAATGACCTACGCGATGTCGAAGAGCAGCATGAACATCCGGGCCGCCTTCCTGCACAATGTCGCCGACGCCATGGCCTCGGTCGGCGTGATCGTCGCCGGCATCCTGATCCTGGTCTTCGACTGGACGATCGTCGATCCGATCATCACGCTGGCGATCTCGGGCTATATCCTGTGGATGGCCTTCTCCGAGATCGGCGCCGCCATCCGGATTCTCATGCTCGGCACCCCGCCGGACCTCGACATGCCGAAGCTCGTCGCCGCGCTCTGCGCGGTGCGCGGCGTCAAGAACGTCCACCACCTGCATGTATGGTCGATCGACGAGCGGGCGTGCGCCCTCGAAGCCCATGTCGTCCTGCCCGAGGAGGCGGACGACCAGGCGGCGGGCGAGGCAGTCAAGAAGCGTATCAGGAGCCTGGTGGGCGAGAGCTTCGGCATCACCCATTCCACTCTCGAGATCGAGCGTGCCTCGGCGCCGTGCGAGGGCGATGACGCACAGGTCATCGGCCACCGCATCGCGCCGCAGGGTTAGGCGAAGGACGCCGAGCGGGTTGCGCCGGTGCGCCCCTAGTTCGTCGCCGGGCCGAAGATGTATTCCGTCGGCGAGAACAGGTGCAGTTCGTAGGTCTCGTCGTAGCCGTCGGCCGGATTGATTGTCTCGATGAAGATCGAGAGACCGTCGACGTCGGATTCCGTCATGTAGTCGACGACATCCAGGCCGAGTTCGCCGAGTTCCTTGATCTCCACCGATTTCTCGACGACGGCGGCGCCATCGACTTCGTAGGCAAGCCACTGGATGAACAGGCGTGCGGTGACCGGTTCAAGTCCGGTGCGCGCGACGACGATGCGGTAGGCGCCGCTCTTGTCGTCGTTTTCCCACGATCCGCTGATCCGCACATCCTCGATCGCGCCCGGAATGGAATTGACCGCGTCGGCGACATCATCGGCGAGCGCCGTCCCGCCCAGTCCCACACCAACGCTGAAGCCGGTGATCAGGGCATACTTGCGGTACATCTAGATTTCTCCTGACAGTCGTTCATCGAGAACGTTCGTTGAAACGGCTGCGAGGTCTACCAACCGGCGGTTGGCTTGGCTAGATATGAGGATCGCGGGCAGCCGACCATGTTGAACACTGACGGTGTCGCGCTTGCCGAAGCGATCTGGAGGGCGCATTGGACGCCGACCCTGACAATGATGATGCCCGCGAGGCCATCAACCGATCCCACGCGATGCTCGCCAAGGATCCCGGCGCAGCAATCGCCGACCTCGAAGCGTGGGCCGATCGGGGATCGGTATTGGCCATGGCGCATCTGGCAGGGGTGTACTACGCCGGAAAACATGTCCAACGGGACTTTCGCCAGGCCAATAGCTGGTACCGAAGGGCCGAACTGAGCGGCTGGCCGGAGGCCTCCTTCATGACCGGGCTCACCGCGATGCAACTTGGGGAGGAAGAAGCCGCTTTCGCGGCTTATTCGAGGGGCGCCCGGCTGGATCACCTGCCTTCCATATACAGGCTCGCCATCATGTACGGGGATGGGACCGGGACCGAGGAGGACCCGGTCGCCTATCGCAGCCTTCTGGAGCGCGGAGCCGCGATGGGCCACATGTATAGCCGTCGCGACCTCGGACTTGCTTACCTGAAAGAAGGAAGCGGCTTGTCGCTGATGCGCGGACTGGCAATGATCGCTGGCGTCTACCTGTCGGCGCTCGGCATCGCGGCAAGAGGCATTGCAACCGGCCGGGAGATCGACGACCGGTTACGCTAGGATTCCCCTCGCATCGTCTGGTCCGACGGTCAGATATCGAGATCGTGGGCGAACTCGGCCCGCTCCTGGATGAAACGAAAGCGCTCCTCGGGCTTGTTGCCCATCAGGCTCTCGACGCTGGCGCCGGTCTCGTCCACGCCGACCACCTGGACCCGCAACAGGACGCGGTTCGCCGGGTTCATCGTGGTTTCCTTGAGCTGGGCAGGGAGCATCTCGCCGAGGCCCTTGAAGCGGCCGATATCGATCTTCGACTTGCCGTTGAATGCCGACTTCATCAGTTCGTCCCGGTGCTTCTCGTCGCGGGCATAGACCGTCTTGCTGCCCTGGGTCAGCCGGAAAAGCGGCGGCACCGCCAGATAGAGATGGCCGCGATCGATCAGCTCGGGCGTCTGGCGATAGAAGAAAGTGATCAGCAGCGAGGCGATATGCGCGCCGTCGACATCGGCGTCGGTCATGATGATCACCCGCTCGTAGCGCAGGTCGTCGTCGCGGTAGCGGCTACCGAGGCCGACGCCGAGCGCCTGAACGAGATCGGACAACTGCTGGTTCGCCGCCAGCTTGTCGCGGCCGGCATTGGCGACATTGAGGATCTTGCCGCGCAGCGGCAGGATCGCCTGGGTCGCCCGGTTGCGGGCCTGCTTGGCCGAGCCGCCGGCGGAATCGCCCTCGACGATGAAGATCTCGGTGCCTTCCTTGCTGCGCGACGAGCAGTCGGCGAGCTTGCCCGGCAGCCGCAGCTTGCGGGTGGCGTTCTGGCGGCCGATTTCCTTTTCCTTGCGCCGGCGCAGGCGCTCCTCGGCCCGGTCGATCACCCATTCGAGCAGCTTGTTCGCCTCGTTCGGCGATCCCGCCAGCCAGTGGTCGAAGGGGTCGCGCACCGCATTCTCGACGATGCGGGTCGCCTGGGCGCTGGCCAGCCTGTCCTTGGTCTGGCCGACGAATTCCGGTTCGCGGACGAAGACCGACAGCATGCTGGCGGCCGAGGTCATCACGTCGTCCCCGGTGACGACCGCCGCGCGCTTGTTGCCGATCCGCTCGGCATGGGCCTTCAGCCCCTTGACCAGTGCGGCGCGCAGGCCGGCCTCGTGAGTGCCGCCTTCGCCGGTTGGGATCGTGTTGCAGTAGGAGCGGACGAACCCGTCGCCCGGGAACCAGGCGACCGCCCATTCGGTGGCACCGTTGCCGCTGGCCTTCTCGGTGCGCCCGGAAAAGATCGGGACAATGGTCTTTTCGTTGCCAAGTTCGGCCGACAGGTAGTCGGCAAGGCCGCCGGGGAAGTGGAATTCGGCCTTCTCGGGAATATCGGAGCCTTCGACCAGCGTCTTGTCGCACTGCCAGCGGATCTGCACGCCGCCGAACAGATAGGCCTTCGACCGGCTCATCGCCAGAAGCCGTTCCGGGCGAAACATGGCGCCCTTGCCGAAGATCTCGGGGTCGGGGCGGAAGCGAACCCGGGTGCCACGGCGGTTATGGACCTCGCCGCGCTCCTCGAGGCCACTGGTCGGAACACCCTTGGCGAAGGACTGGCCGTAGAGGCGCCGTCCGCGCGCCACCTCGACATCCAGCGACTCCGACAGGGCATTGACGACCGACACGCCGACGCCGTGCAGACCGCCTGAGGTCTCGTAGACCTTCGAGTCGAATTTTCCGCCGGCGTGGAGGATGGTCATGATGACTTCGAGCGCAGATTTCGACTTGAACTTCGGGTGCGGATCGATCGGCATGCCGCGGCCGTTGTCGGTGACGGTGACGAAGCCATCGGCTTCAAGCTGGACATCGATCCACGTCGCGTGGCCGGCAACGGCCTCGTCCATCGAATTGTCGATGACCTCGGCGAAGAGGTGATGGAGGCCCTTTTCGTCGGTCCCGCCGATATACATGCCTGGGCGCCGGCGCACCGGTTCCAGTCCCTCCAGAACTTCGATGTCGGCAGCCGAATAATCCGCGTCGGCGACCGGATCCCCATTCGCCACCTTGCGCACGGGCGCGGCGCGGGATTGCCGGGCCGCCTTGGCGACAGCCTTGAGGCTGCCGACCTGCGTGTCGACGGACTCGAACAGGTCGTCGGATTCTTTCGCTTTGGTTTTCATTGATTTCTGGGTTCCGGGAAGGCATATCGCGGTGGTCGAATCAGCGGTCAGTTTGACATTTCCATGGCAGGGGCGCGAGGGCGTTCCTGCTCCGTTCCAACGATTGCGGGTCTGACCGGGACCAATGCGGCTGCGCCCTGCCGGGTCGATACAGGCGCTGCTGGACGAAGGAAACAGATGTTGCGTGACGTGAAGGCAGACGGAGGCGTTTCTCCACAACGCAAGGAGGCCTCGCCTCTGCCAGGGACGATTCGCGGGCCGGATTTCATGTGCATCGGCGCGCAGAAGGCCGGGACCCAGTGGTTGTTCGACCAACTCAGCCTGCATCCCGATTTCTGGATGCCGCCGATGAAGGAGTTGAAGTATTTCAACTTCTCCAAGCCCCGCCGGCAGGTGGCGCGCAAGATGCTCAAGGCCGCCGAGACCGATCTGGAGCGCTATAACGCGCGACGGCATCGCGACTTCCGCCGCCCGCTCGTCGCCGAGGATCTGACCTTCCTCTCCGATTTCATCGCGCTTGACCGGCAGGAGATCGACCCGGAGGGCTACAAGGCGCTGTTCGACCGCAAGGGCGCGCTGCTGTCGGGAGACATCACGCCGGCCTATTCAGCCTTGAAGCCGCCGATGGTCGACCGGGTCGCCAGGGAATTCGGCAACGCCAAATACGTCTTCATCGCCCGCGACCCGGTCAAGCGATTCTGGTCGCAGGTCCGCATGCACGTCTTCAAGAAACGTCTGACCGAGGATCTCGACGAGAAGGCGATCGTCAAGCTCCTGTCCCAGCGCCGCTACGACGCGCGCTCCTTCTCGACCCAGATCGTCGCGACCTGGCAGAGCCGGCTGCCGCCCGGTCAGTTCCGGCTGTTCTTCTTCGACGACCTGGTCGGGGACGCGGTAAACTTCCGCAGGGAGATCATCGCCTTCCTCGGCGGCGACCCGGACAAGCCGACGGCGCGGATTGCACCGGACTTCAACCGGAAGAGCGGCAAGTCTTCCGCCCCGATGCCGGACCGCGCCCGCGATCTCATCGCCGAACGGATGGCGGGAGAGTTGCGGGCCTGCGCCAAACAGCTTGGCGGCGCCGCGGAAAAGTGGCCGGGCCTCTACGGGCTGTAGGCTTCCGCGCCGTCCGGCAACCGAGACGGGCTGTCCAGCAGACCTGCGAAATCGGCCGGCGGACGGCGATCAGGCGGGTTTTCAGGCGCGAATCCGGGGACTCGTCAGGCGTGTCCCTGATGGGTGTTGCAGCCTCGCCACAGTGTTCCGAGAAGTTAACCTGTTGCGTCTACAACATCAGGCAGCGCCGCCGTTCGGCCATAAAGTGGCGTGAAGGGTGAGGCTCATTTTCAGGTCGCCTGCCGAGGGGGGCAACGCACCTGACGCAAGATTTGCGATTGGCAATCCCGCATGACGGGAGGCGGATTCTTGTGTCGTCTGCGCTGCCTTCGGACCCAGGTGGCCGAGGCTAGGATGTCATGGAAGTACGTATTTTCGACAAGCTCGAACGGTACCGCCGCCAGACCATGGCCGGCCGGCGCGCGTCCGGGTGCGGTCGAGCGGGCTTTGGGGCCGTGACTGAGTGTGTAGAGCGGCGGAAGTAGTGATCTATGCAGACGCGTAATCTGTTCCCCGGACTGCTGGCATTTGCCGCCATCGGCATGTTTGCCGGTGCCGCGGCGGCCTTCGATGCCAACAGCCTGAACGCCGAGACAGCGCCGACGGATGCGCTTGAATTCGGCCTTGATTCCTACCGCAGCGGCGACAAGGAAGGCGCTCTCGAGGCGCTGAGCTTCGCCGCCGACAAGGGCAACGCGATCGCCCAGTGGAAGCTCGGCCGGATGTATGCCGAAGGCGACGGCACGGCGCGGGACGACTACAAGGCCTTCGAGATCTTCAGCGAAATGGCCGACGCCCACGCCGACGACAATCCGACCCAGCGGGATTCCCGCTTCGTGTCGAATGCCTTCGTCGCGCTCGGCGGCTACTACGAGGAAGGTATCCCCGACACCAACGTCAAGCAGGACCTCCGCCGCGCTCGCCAGATCTACGGCTATGCCGCCTCGTATTTCGGCGACGCCGAGGCACAGTTGAAGCTCGCCTGGATGTATTATCAGGGCGAGGGTGGCGACCGCGATCCGCTGCAGGCCGCCCGTTGGGCGAAGCTCGCCGCCGACAAGGGTGACGCCGAAGCGCAGGCGCTGCTGGGTCACCTGCTCTTCGAGGGCGACGGGATTCCGCGCCAGGCGGTTCTCGGGTTGATGTACCTGACCATCGCCCGCGATCAGGCCGAAGCGGCCGATCGCTGGATCTTCGACATGCAGGAACGGGCGGTCTCTGTCGCGACCGAGAACGAGCGCCGGACCGCCATGGCGCTGGCCGGCGACTGGCTCGACAAGCAGTAGGGCCTGCTCGGCTGCGGCCGATCCGTAAACCAACGAGCAACCAAGCCCTTCAACGGCCGCGTCTTTGGGGCTTTTGAGTCCTTTGCGGTCACGCTCCACTAACCTTTCGCCGTCACCTTCCGCGCCATAGGGAACGACCGAGGCAAGACAGGAGAGCGGAGATGAAGACACTGGTTCAGGTGCACGGCCCGTTTTTTGGACCGGATTTCGTCAAGGGTTGGGGCGATCAGTCCGCCGGCTACACGATCGTCAATTCGACGACCGCGACGCTGACCTTCAATGGCGGGTTCACGACCGACACATTCACCCAGACGCTCACCGGAACCGGCTTCGGCATTACCGCTGACGGTCGACTTACCGGGACCGTTACCAGCTTCGTCGGCGTCAACAATTCGATCCCGGACACCTACTGGACGTTCACCAACATCAGCGTTCCGCTGAACATCATGAACACCCAGGCGACGACTTTGGATTTTGCCGATCTCCTCGTGTCCCCGACGTCTTACAAATACATCGGCGATGTGTTCGACGATTACTACATCATGAGTTCCTTCAACGACATCGCGCGGGGCAAGGCCGGCGACGACTCCTTCTTCGCCCTGAGCGGCAACGACAAGCTCTACGGCGGGCCGGGCGCGGACGAACTGGTCGGCGACCAGGGCAACGACATCCTCCGCGGCGGCCGTGGCAACGACATGCTGCTCGGCGGCATCGGCCTCGATGATATCTCCGGGATGAAGGGGAACGACACCATCTACGGCGGTGGCGACGGCGACACCATCAACGGCGACCAGGGACGCGACACGATCTTCGGCGATCACGGCGCCGACACCATCTATGGCGGCGACAACGGCGACACCATCGATGGCGGCGCGGGCGCCGATGTGATCATTGGCGGCAAGGGGCGCGACCACCTCGACGGCGGCCTTGACGAAGACATTATTCGCGGCGGCGCCGGCAAGGATGTCATCACGGCCGGACCGGTCGACGACGTCGCCGGCGACAAGATGTTCGGCGGCGCCGGCGACGACACGATCAACGGCTACAAGGGCGTCGATGTCCTGCGCGGCGGCAGGGGCGACGACGCGCTGTATGGCGGCGACAACCTCGACAAGCTGCACGGCGGCTCTGGAGACGACATCGTCGTCGGTGGCACCGGGTCGGACACGATCATCGGCGGCAAGGGCAACGATCAGTTGTCAGGCAACGAGGCCGGGGCGGTCGTCCTCGACGATGGGCTCAACAAGTTCATCTTTGCCGGTGATTTCGGCAAGGATGTCATTACCGATTTTCATATCGGCTTCGACACCATCGGCCTGGTCGGCATCAGCGAGGATGACGTTACGGTCAAGACCAAGGGTGACGACGTCAAGGTCATCGTGGAGGAGGCCGGCCACGGCCGCCAGACGATCCTTGTCGAAGGCGTCGCGGACGATTTCGACGCCGATATCGACATCGTCTACGCCTGACGGCGGATCATACTGGGTGATGGCGGCCAGCGGTCGCCATCCCGTCAGCCGGGAAGCCGTGCCTCGATCTCGGGGTCGATGGCGCAACTGGTGATGTCGTAGGGGATGGGCGACATGGCGGTCGTAACCGGCGCCACGGTCACGCCGTCCGGCGTCTCCGGCGTGAACATCGCCATCGGGCAGACATCCGAGACGTAGGTCCAGGACGCATTCTGCGAGAGTGCGTCGCAACGCGCGTAGCGCTGGCGTCCGTGGCAGCCCGGCAGGCAGGCATAGTCGCCGACCTGGTAGCGGTTGCCGGCATTCGTGCAGATCAGGGAAGCCTCGGCGGCTGTCAGCGGCATGGTTGCAAGCGCCGCCATTGCGAAGATCACCGACCCGAGTGCGCTGCGTTTTCTCATGCCGCTCTCCTGTGCCTGACTGTCGAAGTGTCCTGTGCGACGGTGGATTGCTCAAGCCACATCTGCGTGATCGGTCAGTCGTCCAGCCTATCCTCAAGCATCGCCTGCGCCAGTTTTCCCGGCGCAAGGGGCAGGGGTGTCAGGCTGACGGTCGGACAACTGTCCTCGACGACATCCCATGTGGTGACATTCTGCGACATGGCGCAGCGCACCAGACGCCGACCGTCGCCGTTCCGGATGCAGAAGAGATCGCCTTGGTTGAAGAACTGGCCCTCGGCCCGGCAACGACAATCCGGGCCGGCGGTCGCGCCTGTCGGCAGCGTCGCCGCAATCAGGAGGAGGGTGAGGGCGGTGAGCTTGCCCATGCGCCGAGTATAGCACGGTATCGCGCCCCGGCGTAGCCGCCGTCAGACGTCGAGTTCGATCACCACCGGAACGTGGTCCGACGGCTTCTCCCAGCCGCGGGTCCGCTTGTCGATCATCGCCGATACCAGCCGGTCGGCCGCTGGCGGCGAGAGCAGGTGATGGTCGATCCGGATGCCGTTGTTCCGCTGCCAGGCGCCGGCCTGGTAGTCCCAGAAGGAATAGTGGCCGGGCTCGGTCGTGCAGGCGCGGAAGGCGTCGGTCAGCCCGAGGTTGAGAAGGCGGCGGAAACGCTGGCGTGTTTCGGGCTGGAAGAGCGCGTCGTCGCGCCAGTTCTCCGGGTGCCGTGCGTCTTCCGGCTCCGGGATGACGTTATAGTCGCCCGCCATGACGAAGGTCTCCTCCGCCGCGAGATGGGCCCGGGCATACGCCTCGAGCCGGTCCATCCAGCCATATTTGTAGGTAAGCTTCTCTGAGCCGACCGGATTGCCATTGGGCAGGTAGAGCGAGGCGACGCGGATCGCGCCGCCCTTGACCGAGAAGACCGCCTCGATGAAGCGTGCCTGGACGTCCTCGTCATCGCCCGGGAGGCCGCGCGAGATCTCGTCGATCGGCAGCTTCGACAGGATGGCGACACCGTTGAAACCCTTCTGGCCGTGGGTTTCGACGTTGTAGCCAAGGTCCTCGAAGGCTTCGCGCGGAAACGCCTCGTCGGCGGACTTGATCTCCTGGAGGCAAAGCACGTCGGGCGCGGCATCGCGCACCCAGGCAACCGCGCCGTCAATCCGGGCGCGTACGCCATTGATGTTCCACGTCGCGATTCTCAAAGCCGCCTCCGCCAAATGCCGCCGCGAGCATAACGAGCGCGACGCGGCCGGTCAGCACTTTCGAGCGCCGGGCGCCGCCAAAGGAGGCGGTGGACGTCATTGGCTCTGGATTTTCTGGCCCCATCCTCTTATCGATCTGGCGATATCAACAACGAAGGAGGCGGAAATGGCAGTGGTTTCGAAAGCCGACGCGCAATGGAACGGTTCGCTCAAGGAAGGCGGCGGCGAGGTTGCATTCGGCACATTCAGGGGCTCCTACAGCTTCGCCTCGCGGTTCGAGACCGGCGCAGGCACCAATCCCGAGCAGCTGATCGCGGCGGCGCATGCCGGCTGCTATTCGATGCAGTTGTCCGGTGTCCTGACGGCGGGCGGCAATCCGCCGACCAGCATCGACACCACGGCGGAAGTCACCATCGAGGCCGGCGTCGGAATCACCGGCATCAAGCTGGTGACTGAGGCGGCCGTGCCGGGCATCAGCGCGGAAGCCTTCGCCGAGGCGGCCAACAAAGCCAAGGAAATCTGCCCGGTCTCCAAGGCGCTGGCGGCGGTGGAAAACATCACCCTCGAGGCGACGCTGAAGAGCTAGCCCCACGGTGCACGAACAGGTCCCGTCGCCGCGAACCTTGACCGGCGGCGGGCGGTGGCCGACAGTCCGGTGCACCTTGAACGAGGTGCCGGAATGAAAAGCCCCAACGACAGCCTGATCACGCCGAAACGGATTGCCCGCAAGCGCTTCGACGATGCCGAAGCAGCGGTCGCGCGGCTCGAACAGATCTACGAGCGCCACACCGCCTTCCTTCGCGAGCAGTTCGCCCGCATGCTTGCCAATGGAAGTCCCGGCGGGCGGGTCCGGGCGACCTATCCGGAAGTCCGTATCGAGACCACGACCTTCGCCCAGATCGATTCCCGGCTGTCCTACGGCCATGTCGCGGGTCCCGGCGTCTACGCGACGACCATCACCCGACCCGACCTTTTTCGGGAATACCTCGTCGAGCAACTTCGGCTGCTCCTGCGCAATCACAACGTGAAGCTCGAGGTCGGCCCGTCGGCGGAGGCGATCCCGCTGCACTTCGCCTTTCCCGACGGTGTCCATGTCGAGGGCAAGATCGTCGACATGATGGAAACGCCGTTGCGGGACGTCTTCGATGTGCCGGATCTCGCGGTGATGGACGACGCCATCGTCAACGGCACGTTCGAGGCAGCGCCGGGCGCGTCGCTGCCTCTGGCGCCTTTCACGGCATCGCGGGTCGATTATTCGCTCCACCGCCTGCCGCATTACACCGCGACGCTGCCGGGCTTCTTCCAGAATTTCGTGATCTTCACCAACTACCAGTTCTATGTCGACGAGTTCGTCGAGCGCTCCCGGCTGATGATGGCGGCCGGCGACGACGGCTACGAAAGCTTTGTCGAGCCGGGCAATGTCGTCACCTATTCGGGCAGCGACGCGCCGGAGGCCGGCCACGCGCCGGACCGGCTGCCCCAGATGCCGGCCTACCACCTGACCCGGCCGGGTCACATGGGGCTGACGATGGTCAATATCGGCGTCGGGCCGTCTAATGCGAAGACCATCACCGATCACATCGCGGTGCTGCGGCCGCATGCCTGGATGATGCTCGGCCATTGCGCCGGCCTGCGAAACACCCAGGCGCTCGGCGACTATGTGCTCGCCCATGGTTATGTCCGCGAGGACCACGTCCTCGATGCCGACCTGCCGAAATGGGTGCCGATCCCGCCACTCGCCGAGGTTCAGGTGGCGATTGAGGAGACCGTCGCGGAAGTCACCGGCCTGTCGGGCTATGAGCTAAAACGGATCATGCGGACCGGCACCGTGGCGACGATCGACAACCGGAACTGGGAACTGCGCGACCACCGCGAACCGGTCCAGCGGTTCTCGCAGTCGCGGGCGATCGCGCTGGACATGGAGTCGGCGACGGTCGCGGCGAACGGCTTTCGCTTCCGCGTTCCCTACGGAACGCTGCTCTGCGTTTCCGACAAGCCGCTGCACGGCGAGTTGAAGCTGCCCGGCATGGCGTCCGACTTCTATCGCCGCCAGGTCAACCAGCACCTCGAGATTGGCATCCGGGCAATGGAGAAGTTGCGGGCGATGGAGCCCGACCGGCTTCATTCACGAAAGCTGCGAAGCTTCGCCGAAACCGCGTTCCAGTAGGCGCTACGACGCTTTCGCGAGGTCGGCACCGCGTACGTCCTGTATGGTCTCGATCCTGCCGACGACGCGTTGAAGCGCCTCGAAGCATTGGGCGTCTATCGCAGTGCCGACGTCGCGTGACATGATCTCCAGGGCCTTGTTCGACGGCATCCCGGCACGGTATGGCCGATCGGCGGTCATCGCCTCGTAGATGTCGGCGACAGTCAGAATTCGGGTCTCGAAGGCGATTTCGTCGCCAGCGAGTCCCTTCGGATAGCCTTTGCCGTCAAGGCGCTCGTGATGGGCGGCGGATATCTCGGCCATGTCGGCGAACGCCCCGATCCGCGACAGGATCATCTCGGTATGCGCCGGGTGACGTTTGATCGCCTCCCACTCCGCCTCGGTCGGCTTTCCAGCCTTGTCCAGAATGCGGTTGCTGACCCCGAGCTTGCCGATGTCATGAAGGAGGGCCGCCCGCCCCAGCCACCGGCGTCTGGCGACGTCGACGCCAAGTTCCGTCGCGACGAGGTCGGTGATTAGCGCCACCCGCTCGCTGTGGCCGGCAGTGTAGGGGCTCTTGGAGTCGACGACCTGGGCAAAGGCGGCGGCAATTTCGTCGAGGAAATCCTCGTCGACCGGACGCGCCTGGTGGGCCGGCTCGAGGTCGAGCACGATGCGGTCGAGATCGGGAGCGGCGAGGCGGTGCCAGAAGGCCTCCGTCGCGGAGACCCGGGTGAACGCTTCGACAAGCGCAGGATCGAACCATTTGCCGGCCCGTCGACGTGCTTCGGCCCGCGCGCTGGCGGGGCCACCGCTGGAATTGAACACATCGACCACCTGGGCCAGCAACGCGATGCGCGCATAGACAGGGATCTGCTCGCCTTTCAGGCCATAGGGCTGGCCGCCGCCGTCCCAATGTTCGTCGAGACCCTGGATGCCGAGCGCCACGCCCTCCGAGAAGCGCATCTGCCGGGCGATGTCGGCACCGCGATGACACCGTGTCTCGATCACCTCATGGACATAGCGGTCGCCGTTCTTCATCTGGTCGAGGACGGTGCGCAAACGATCGGCGAGGCTGCCGTCGGCACCAGCGTGGCTGACAACGAATTTGAGGACCTGGGGCAGCCCACCGCCGACCAGCTTGAAGTCGTGCTTCAAAGTCAGGTCATCGGCGAGATAGAGCTGGCAGATCCGCGCCGCATTGCTGCTGCAGCCGAGATCCTTGAGCAAGAGCGTGTAGTAGAGTTCCCAGATCTCCTGGTCGGAAAGGCCGATTTCGCGACCAATATGGATGCCGATCCAGCAGCAGCGGATGCAATGCCCGTCCGCCTGTCCCTCGGTCAGGTCGAGGGCGTGGCTGAGCGCTCCCAGCAGTTCGGACATCCGCACGTCGCGCCCGGACGCTTCCGGTTGTCTTGCAAATCGTTCCATGAGTATCCCGCAGGCCGACCTTCGACCAGGCAACCACACCAGACCGGCCTTAAAAAAGTATCGTGCGGGGACAGAAGGGAGCATGTCGCCCGCCGGGGGGCATCGCGGGACGGTTAAAAGAAGCCTACTTGCGGGCAACCAGCGCAAGAAGGTTGCCGCTCGGATCGCGGAAGAACGCCATCCATTCCTCGACGCCCTTCTTGCCGAGGCGGCCCTCGTCGTCGCGATGGACCATGGCCGGCTTCTGCAGGAAGGAGACTCCGCGACCTGAGAGTGTGCGAACCGCCTTGGTGATGTTGTCGACGGAAAAATAGAGCGTCGCTTCCGAGGCCGTGGCCGAGAGCAGCAGTCTCAGGCCGTTGCCGAGGTCGAAGAAGGCCAGCCCGGGAGGATCGAACCGGTCGATGTAGGTAACGCCGAGGACATTCCGGTAGAAATCGACCGCCGTGTCGAGGTCGTTGGCCAAGAGGGCGACCTGATGCAGACCGCCGACGACGGCGGGCTTCTTGCCAATCTGCCGGCGCGCGCTGGTGGCAGGCTTGGCGGCGGCCGGTTTCTTCCTGGCCGGCGCCGTCTTGGCGGGCTTCGCCGGGGTCGCGGGTTTTCTGGTTCGCGTGCTCGCCGCCTTGGCGCGGCCGCCGGGGGACGCCGGCTTGACGCGTGCAGGCGGCTTGGAGGATCGCGGCGTCCGGCTCTTCGCTCCCGCCATGATCACTCCCTCAGATGGAAAAACTCGTTCCACATCCGCAAGATGCGGTCGCATTCGGATTCTTGATCTGAAATGATTGGCCGATGATGTCGTCGACGAAGTCGATGACCGAACCTTCCATATACGGAAGGGAGACGGCGTCGATCAGAACGGCCGCGCCGTCGCGCTCAAGCACGAGATCTTCGTCGGTCCGTGTCTGGTCGAGGTCGAAACCGTACTGGAATCCGGAGCAACCGCCGCCGGAAACGCTGATACGCAGCGCGGTTCCGCCCGGCTCCGCCGCCAGAATCTTGGCAATCCGGGCGGCTGCGCTATCGGAAAGGGTCACATTGGCTGTCGAAACGTCTGTCATCGCTTGTCTTTCCGCTGAACCGATAGTTATGAAGCGGCAGGGGCGAAGTCAATTGCCCGAGGGGCCGGTGTCGGTGCGATGATAACGCAGAAGATCGGTTTTGGCGGAAGCGACCGGTCGTCCTTCGCGGCCGACCCGGCAAGGAGCCGCGGCCGCTTCTTCGCCGAACCGCCAAGCCCGACCCGGACCGAATACCAGCGGGATCGCGACCGGGTTGTGCATTCGACAGGATTTCGCCGTCTGCGGGAAAAGACCCAGGTTTTCCTGGTCGACGAAGGCGATCACTACCGGACGCGGCTGACCCATACCCTCGAGGTGTCGCAGATCGCCCGTGCGCTGGCCCGGGCCCTGCGGCTGGACGAGGACCTCGCCGAGGCGCTGGCGCTCGCCCATGACCTTGGCCATCCGCCATTTGGCCATGCCGGCGAACGCGCCCTCGACGCGGCGATGGTCGATTACGGCGGTTTCGATCACAACGCCCAGAGCGTCAGGGTCGTCACCCTCCTGGAGCGCCGCTATCCACGATTCGACGGCCTCAACCTGACCTGGGAGACGCTGGAGGGCCTGGTCAAGCATAATGGCCCCCTGACCGACCGCGCGGGCCGCCCGATCGGGCGCTACACCGAGCGCGGTATCCCGCAGACATTCACGGACGTTTCGGCCCAGAACGACCTCTGGCTGTGGAGTTGGCCGAGCGCCGAGGCCCAGGCCGCCGCCATCGCCGACGATATCGCCTACGACACCCACGATATCGACGACGGCTTGCGGGCGGGCCTCCTGTCGCTCGAAACGCTCGCCGACCTCGAACTGCCGGGCCGTATCCTGGCGGACATTGCGAACGAGCACCCGCGCCTTGCCACCGAGCGGGTCATCCACGAACTGGGGCGCCGCCTGATTACCGTGCTGATCGAGGACGTGATCGCCGAGTCGCTGCGCCGGATCGAGCGGATGGCGCCGACCTCCAGCGACGCGGTGCGCGAGGGCGGGGAGGCGGTGATCGCTTTCTCCGAGCCGATGCGGAAGGCCGATGAGGAGATCAAGCGCCATCTCCACACCGCCGTCTATCGCCATGAATCCGTTATGTCGGTGATGGGCGAGGCCGAGGACATCGTGAGTCGCCTGTTCGCCCGCTATCGGTCCGACCCGGAGTCCATGCCCGCGTCCTGGCGTCCCGGGCCGGACCTCGACGACAGGGCGGCCGCGCGCCAGGTCGCCGATTTCCTGGCCGGGATGACGGACCGCTATGCGACTGCGGAATACCGTCGTCTCTTTCCGGCGGCATGAGCCCGGTCCGGACAGCACGTTCCCGCAGGCTGCATCGTCTTGCGGCGACGATGTTTGCCGTGGCGCTCGGCGGTTGCGTGACCACGGCATTGGAACCGGTCGACAGCAGCCACTATTCGGACGGTCGGTTCCACAACATAGGCACCTATTCGGAGCCGGTTGCGAGCCGGGATGAATGGGCGCGGCATGCCCGCCAGATGTTGCTCGGGCTGTTTCCCAATGCGGACAGGCTGCCGCCGCGCCACGTCCTGTCCGTCCCCGAGGCGGAGGCCGGTGTCAGGCAGGCGGCGGCCGCGGCCTTCTCTGTCACCTGGATCGGCCACGCGACCACCCTGACCCGGATCGGCGGGCAGTGGGTGATGACCGATCCCGTGCTGGGGGACACGATCGGCGCCGGGCCGGTCCGCCTGGCGCGGCTTGCCCCACCGCGCCCGATGCCGAGCGGCTTGCCGCCCATTGATGTCATAGTCATCTCGCATGCCGACCACGACCATCTCGACCTCGGCTCGCTGCGGCGTCTCGCCCGGCGGAACCCGGGGACAACGGTCTACGTCCCGCTGGCCACGGCGGATCTGGTGCGCCGCGCCGGTTTCAGCGATGTCCGGGAGCTGGACTGGTTCGCCACCGACCGGCACGGCGACCTGACCGTTCAAGCTGTTCCCGCCATCCACGGCGTGCGTCGCCCGCCATACCGCCTCAATGCGATGTCCTGGAGCGGCTGGATCCTCGAAAGCGGCGAGGATCGCCTCTACTTCTCCGGCGACACCGGCTACGGCTCGATATTCGAGGAGATCCGGCGGCGGTCGGGTCCGGTCGATGTTGCCCTGGTCCCGATCGGCGCCTGGTCGCCGCGCTGGTTCCAGGAGCCGTTCCACGTTTCGCCGGACCAGGCGGCCGAGATCGCGGCGACCATGGGCGCGACAACGGCAATCGGCATTCACTGGGGAACCTTTCCGCTCAGCGAGGAAGCGCCGATGGAACAGCGGCGGCGGTTCCTTGCCGCCGGTGGGGTTGTTCCCCGCATCGGGGAAACGCTGGTCCTGCGCCGATAGTTTGACGCCCCTGCGGAATTGGGATAGGCGGCGCTTCACTCCCGGGACCCAGCCGCGCCATGAACATCTTTCACGACTTCACCACCAGACTTAAGGCCGCCGTCGAACTGATTGCTTCGCAATCCGGAATCGACGACGTCGACGTGGGACGGATCGTCGTCGAGCCGCCGCGCGACCCCTCGCATGGCGACCTCGCCTGCAACGCCGCCATGGTGCTGGCCAAGCCGATGGGCGTGAAGCCGCGTGACCTGGCGACGCGGATCGCCGCGGTGATGGCCGAGGACCCCGACGTGGACGCCGCCGAGGTCGCGGGGCCGGGCTTCATCAATCTCCGCGTGTCGGCGGGATATTGGCACAAGGCGCTTCGGCAACTCATCCAGAGCGGCGACGCCTTCGGCCGCTCCGACATGGGCGGGGGCGAGGCGGTCAATGTCGAATATGTGTCGGCAAATCCCACCGGACCAATGCATATCGGCCATTGCCGGGGCGCGGTCGTTGGTGACGTCCTCGCCAACCTCCTGTCGGTCGCCGGCTTCGCCGTGACCCGCGAATACTACATCAACGATGCCGGCGCGCAGGTCGAGGTGCTCGCCCGCTCGGCCTATCTTCGCTACCTGGAGGCTCTGGGCGAGACCATCGGGGAAATTCCCGAGGGCCTCTACCCCGGCGACTATCTCAAGCCGGTCGGCGAGGCGCTGGCGCGGGAACACGGCGATATCCTGATCGCCATGCCGGAGGAAGAGTGGCTGCCGATCGTCCGGGTGACGACGATCGACGCGATGATGGCCATGATCCGCGACGACCTCGCGCTGCTCAATATCGTCCACAAGGTGTTCTTCTCCGAGCGGACCCTGACCGAAGGGTCACCGAGCGCCGTCGAGGCGGCGATCGAAAAGCTCTCCAACGATGGCCTCGTCTATGAAGGGCGTCTGCCGCCGCCCAAGGGGCAGTTGCCGGAGGACTGGGAAGACCGCGAACAATTGCTGTTCCGCTCCACGGCCTTCGGCGATGACGTCGACCGGCCCCTGAAGAAATCGGACGGGACCCCGACCTATTTCGCGTCCGACATCGCCTATCACTACGACAAGCTGCGCCGCGGCTTCCGGCACCTCATTGACGTCTGGGGCGCCGATCACGGCGGCTACGTCAAGCGCATGCAGGCGGCGATCAAGGCGATCAGCGGCGGCGATGCCCATTTCGAGGTGAAGCTGGTCCAGATCGTCCGACTGCTCAGCGGCGGCGAACCGGTAAAGATGTCGAAGCGGTCGGGTGACTTCATCACCCTGCGTGAGCTGGTCGACCGGGTCGGGCCCGACCCGATTCGTTTCATGATGGTTTTCCGCAAGAATGATGCCCAACTCGACTTCGATTTCGAGAAAGTCACGGAACAGTCGAAGGACAATCCGGTATTTTACGTGCAATACGCGCACGCCCGGACGTGCTCTGTTTTTCGCCAGGCGGCGACCGAAATGCCCGATCTCGATGTCAGCGACGCCGCCCTCGCGAGTGCTCCGTTCGATCACCTGACCGATGTCGGAGAATTGGCGATAATCCGCCGTTTACTGGAGTTTCCGAGGATGGTCGAAGCCGCCGCGGAGGCGCAGGAACCGCATCGGATCGCCTACTTCATTCATGAGTTGGCTTCGGATTTCCACGGCCACTGGAATCGGGGCAAGGAGTTGCCTCAATTGCGTTTTATTAACCATACCGATCCACACTCGACTTTGGCGCGGCTTGCTCTCGTTCATGCCACAAAATTGGTGTTGTCCTCCGGTTTGGCTATTCTTGGGGTGAGCGCGCCCGAGGAGATGCGTTGACGTCGCGGGGGGAAGCGACCGCCGGACTCCTGGAGTGAGAGCGAAGTTTTATGTCTGATCGTTACGATCCGAAATTGTCGGCCCGCCCGCCCGGGGGGCGGAGACCCGACGCCGCCGCACCTGACGACGATCCGCTGGCCGAACTGGCGCGTATCGTGACGGGCCGGACGACTATGGACCCGGCGCCGGACGCCAGGGGACGGTCGTCGTCGGCAACGCCCGATGCGGCGCAGGAGGCCGACCTCGCCAACGATCTGGAATCGGAACTTCTGAGCGACCTTCAGGCGTCCTTCGCGGCGCTGGGCGTGCCGTTTGAAGGGGAGGAGACTCCGGCTCGACCCGAGCCCGAACTGCCGGAATTCACGATACCGGACGAGCCGCCAGAATCGGTGTCGCCGCACGTGGAAGGCCCCCGGCGCGCCGGCCCGGAGGCCGATTTCGAGCAGAGCGTCGAAGACGTGCTGGCCGAACTCGAAGGCGTGACGCGAGCCGCGAGGGAGCCGAGCCCTGAGCCGGTCGATCTCGATGACGGTCCCGATCTCGCGCCGGAGATCGAGCCGACCCAATACGAACCGCCCCACGAGGAGCACGCAACCCCGCCGCCGCCTCCCATCGGGGAACCTCGTCGACAAGTCGCGCTACCGCGACGGTCGGCCCCTGGCGAGCGTCCCGCGGCAGCCGAACGCACGTCGGCGGAACGTCCGCCGCTGGAACGGCGCTCCATACCCGAGCGCCCGGCGCCGCCGAGCCTGCGTCCGCCGCACGGCGAACGGCCGGAAGCGCCTGAGCGGCCAAACCTTTCGCGGCTGCGTTTGCGGTCGGGCATGCCGCCGGTCCGACCCGTTGATTCCGACGATAATGAGCTCCCGCCGCGGCAGGAGCGTATGGATCGCGCCTTGCGCGCGCCGGAAAGCGCGAGCGCGGGGCGCTTTGCACCGCCGCGCGCGGCAACGCGCCTTTCCCCCGATGTCACGCCGGAGCCGCGCTACGACGACGAGGCAGCGGAATCGTTCGGCGAAGCCCCCGAACTCGACGATCCGAATGCGGTCTACGAGGACGAGTTCTCGCTGGACGATCTCGACACCGCTGCCTTCGCGCCGGAAGACGACCTGCCGCCCTTTCCGGAGGAGGAACTGGCGGGCATGAAGCGTCGGCGCTCCGGACGCGCGCTGACCGCGGTCGGTGGCGTACTGGTTGTTGCCGCGATCGGCGCCGCCGGCTTCTTCCTCACCCAAGGCGACAGCGGCAATGGATCTCCGCCGCCGATCATCACCGCCGATGGCGAGCCGTCGAAGGTCTTTCCCGAAGAAGGCGCGGCCGGTGAGACGGACCAGCAGGGCAAGCTGATCTACGACCGGGTCGATGACTCTGGAGGCGGCAACGAGACAACGCTGGTCGCGACCGGCAATGATCCGATCGCGGAGGTATCGCCCTCCGACGAGCAACTGGACGACAACCCGATCACCCGCGTGATCATCCCCGGCGGTCCTGGCATAGACGGGCCGCTCGAGGCTTTTGGCGACGGTGACCCGACCGGCGACGGAATGGTGGTCGCCGAGGTTGACCCATCAGCGGACACCGATCCGTCGCTCGGACCGAAGAAGGTTCGGACCGTCGTGGTCCGTCCCGACGGCACCATCGTCAGCAGCGAAGCCGTGGAAGAAGGCAGCGAGCCGATTCCGGAATCCGTCGACGCCGCGCCTGTCGATGAGTTCAGCAATCTCGGCTCGGATGCCCGCACGGACATGGATGCCGTGCTCGAAGGCCAGGAACTGCCGGTCATCGAGGATCCGCTCGGCGCTACCGGGCCGGTTGAGGAAGCGGTGGTCGAAGAAGTGACGCCGGAGCCGGGGACGGTTCCCGCCGAAGAGGAAGCTGTCGCGGTGGTCGAGGAGATCCCCGATCCGCCGGCCGTCGCCGAACCCGTGACACCCCGCGCCACACCGGCACCTGCGCCGGCCAGGCCGGCGCAGCCGACGATTGTCGCAACCACGGGCGACGCGAATGGTCCGATCGACCTGACGCCGGGCAGCTCGGGCGGCACAGCCAGCCCCCAGGCCGGTTCCGGCGGTGCGCTGGTGCAGGTCTCCGCCCAGCGGTCGGAGGATGCGGCGCGCGAGAGCTATCGCAGTCTTCAATCCCGCTATCCGAATATCCTCGGACCCTACCAGGCGGCGATCATCCGGGCCGATCTCGGCGACCGGGGCGTCTATTACCGGGTTCGGATCGGCCCGTTCTCTGGAAACGACGCGACGCGGCTCTGCAACGATCTGAAATCCGCCGGTGGCGATTGCATCGTCGCCCGTTAGCGGCAAATCGGGGCGATCATGACTGAGAAGGCCTTCATTTCCGGCTGCGCCGGAATCCGCCTTTCCGATGAGGAATCGGCGTTGTTCGCGGACCAACGGCCCTGGGGCCTGATCCTGTTCAAGCGGAATTGCGAGACACCGGATCAGGTGCGCGGCCTGACCGCTCAGTTCCGGGAGGCCGTCGGCAGGCCCGACGCACCGGTACTCATCGACCAGGAAGGCGGGCGCGTGAAGCGCCTGCGGCCGCCGCACTGGCCGGACTATCCCGCCGGCCGCTTCATCGGCGTGGTGGCGGAGGCCAACCTCGAACGGGGCCGACGCGCTGCCTGGCTCCACGGCCGCCTGATCGCTGCCGATCTCATCGATATCGGCATCAACGTCGATTGCCTGCCGGTTCTCGACGTCATCGTCGCCGGCGCCAGCGAGGCGATCGGCGACCGGTCCTTCGGGGGCGATCCCGGCATGGTCGCGATCCTCGGGCGATCGATGGCCGACGGCCTGATCGCCGGCGGTGTCTGCCCGGTGGTCAAGCATATCCCGGGGCAGGGAAGGGCGCTGTCCGACAGCCATTACCACCTGCCGGTCGTCGATGTCGATCTCGACACGCTTGGCGAGAGCGATTTCGCGCCCTTCGTGGCGCTCGCCGACCTTCCCGCGGCAATGACCAGCCACGTTGTCTACAGCTCAGTTGACCCCAACCAGCCGGCAACCACGTCCCCGGTGGTGATTCGCGATATCATTCGCGAGCGAATCGGTTTCGACGGGGTGTTGATGAGTGATGACGTTTCGATGAAGGCCCTCTCCGGGGATTTCGGCGACAGGACCATCGCGATCCACGATGCGGGGTGCGATATCGTTCTTCACTGCAACGGGCAGATCGACGAAATGCGCGCCGTCGCCGAGGCCTCGCCGCGGCTTGGCGGGGCGTCGGGAAATCGCGTCGCCCGCATGATCGACACCATCCGCCCGCCGCTGCCCTTCGACCATGCCGCCGGGCGCGAGGAATATTGCGCGCTTGTCGCCGAGGCCGGCTGGTCGGCCGGGGTCTGACGGCATGAGCACCGCCAGCCAGGATCAGAACGAGATCTGGGAGACGTTCAAGCCGCTTGACCAGGACAACGGCGAACCGTCCCTTGTCGTTGACGTCGACGGTTTCGAGGGCCCCCTCGACCTGCTCCTGGCGCTGGCCCGCAGCCAGAAGGTCGACATCACCCGTATTTCCATCCTCGCGCTGGCCGAACAGTACCTGACCTTCATCGAGGAGGTCCGCAAGCTTCGCCTCGAACTCGCGGCCGACTACCTCGTGATGGCGGCGTGGCTCGCCTATCTCAAGTCGCGGCTGCTGCTGCCGGAGGCGGAAACCGACGAGCCGACGGGCGAGGAACTGGCGGCCGAACTCGCTTTCCGCCTGCAGCGCCTCGAGGCGATGCGCGACGCCGCCGCGCGCCTGGCCAATCGCGATCGGCTGGGCCGGGACGTCTTTGGCCGCGGCGATCCGGAGCCGGTCGAAATCGTCAAGAAGAGCGAGTATTCGGCAACGCTCTACGACCTGCTGTCGGCCTACGCCGCCCGGCGCCAGGAGCGGTCGATCTCGGTGGTTCACGTGCGCCGCCGTACGGTCTGGTCGCTGAAGGAGGCGAGGGATCTGCTCGGCACCGTCATCGGCAAGCTGGCCGACTGGGCGCCGATGCATGTCTTCCTGTCGCCCTATCTGACCGCGGAAGTCAGCGTCACGGTGACCGCCAGCGCTTTCGGCGCGAGCCTGGAGCTTGTCCGCGAGGGGCAGATCGACCTGCGCCAGACCGAGGCTTTCGCCCCTCTCTATATTCGTGACCACAAGGTGGTCGAAGCCGTCACACCGGAGGCCGACCATGGCTAATCCCAATTCTGCCGTCGCCATTGCGGTCGATAACGACGCGACCGCCGAGGCCCAGTCGCCGGAAGAACGCCGCCAGGCGCTGCGCATGGTCGAGGCGCTGCTCTTTGCCGCCGCCGAACCGCTTGCCGCCGACGATCTGGCCGGCCGCCTGCCGTCCGGGGCGGATGTGACCGGCATCCTGCGCGAGTTGCAGGCCGTCTATGCCGACCGCGGCGTCAATCTGACCCAGGTCGCCGGCAAGTGGAGCCTGCGCACCGCTTCCGACCTGTCCTTCCTGCTGTCGCGCGATGCGGTGGAGCAGAAGCGCCTGTCGCGCGCTGCAATGGAGACGCTGGCGATCATCTCCTATCACCAGCCGGTGACGCGGGCGGAAATCGAAGAAATCCGGGGTGTCGCGACCTCCAAGGGGACGCTGGACCTGCTTCTCGAGACGGGCTGGATCCGGATGCGCGGTCGTCGCAAGACGCCGGGGCGGCCGGTGACCTATGGGACGACCGACGGGTTCCTATCCCATTTTGGTCTCGACGGAATCGGCGATCTTCCCGGCCTAGACGAACTCAAGGGGGCCGGCCTGCTCGACAGCCGCATTCCGACCGACTTCAGCATCCCTGAACCGCATGACGGCGACGACCTGACCGAGGACGAGGATCCGCTCGAAGACGAGGAAATCCTGGACGCAGGCGCAGACGACCTCGTGGCGGAAGAAGCCGCCGAGCGGCAGGCCGACTGACGACTGCGTTTGCCATGGCCGGCAAATATCCCTACATCCGGTGCAGGTGACGATTGCGGTGCGCCGATCCGTCTGCGATAGTCGGTGCACGATAAGGGATTGGAGTAAAGCTGATGGGTTCTCTCAGCATATGGCATTGGCTGATCGTTGTTCTGGTCGTCGTGCTTCTCTTCGGACGAGGCAAGATTTCCGACCTGATGGGCGATGTCGCCAAGGGCGTGAAGAGCTTCAAGAAGGGGCTTGCCGACGACGAAGAGCCTCACAAGCTCGAGGAGCAGTCTGG
Source organism: Bauldia litoralis (assembly GCF_900104485.1). Taxonomy (GTDB): domain Bacteria; phylum Pseudomonadota; class Alphaproteobacteria; order Rhizobiales; family Kaistiaceae; genus Bauldia; species Bauldia litoralis. The sequence continues at coordinate 64,461 of NZ_FMXQ01000002.1, forward strand.
TGCCACCGTCGACGTCGAACCGTCGCGGGAAAAGACCAAGGTAACTTGACCGCGGGCTTTCTCCCGCCGGCAGCCCGCGCTGCCTCGGCTGGTTCCTGCTAGCGGCCGAGTCAACGTTCAATGTTCGATCTCGGGTGGACAGAGCTTCTTGTGGTCGCGGTCGTGGCGATAGTCATCGTCGGCCCGAAGGACCTGCCGCGCGCCCTGCGCGCGGTCGGCAAATACACGGGCAAGGCCCGTCGTATGGCCGGGGATTTCCAGCGCCAGTTCAATGACGCGGTCCGCGAGGCCGACCTCGACGACGTGAAAAAGTCGGTGACCGACATCGGCAAGATCGATCCGCTTGGCGACATCCGCAAGGAAATGTCCAAGGCCGAGGCGGGCATCAAGAGCGACCTTCAAAAGGCAACGAAGCTGGACACCCCGGCGAAGGTCGAGGCGAAGTCTGACGCGGCGCCAGAACCGGCCAAGCCTGCTGCCCCCTCCAAGCCGGTGACACCAGCCGAGCCGGCTGCGGCTGCCACGACGGAAACGCCAAAGGCCCCGGCGGCAAAAGCCAAGCCCAAGAAAGCCTCGACGGCGAAAGCCGCGCCGAAGAAGCCGGCGGCATCCAAGGCCGCGCCGAAGAAAACCGCTGCCAAGGCGGCTCCCAAAAAGCCCGCCGCCGCCAAGCCGGCGGCAAGCAAGAAACCCGTCACGGCCGAAGCGTCGAGTGTAACGCCGAAGGCCCCCGAGGCGCCCGCCACGCCCGCGCCAGCACCCGCGAACGCCGCTGAGACGACCGGGGACGCCAAGCCGTGAGCGACGCCGCGCAGGACGAGAAACCGCCCGAGGACGAGGTCGAGGCCAGCCGGGCGCCGCTTATCGAGCACCTGATCGAACTGCGAAGCCGCCTGATCCGGACGGTGATCGCGATCCTGATCGCTTTCATCGCCTGCTTCGCGGTCGCCGGCCATATCTATAATATCCTGGTCATCCCCTATGAATGGGCGGCGGGTCCGTCGCGCGAGATCAAGCTGATCTACACGGCCCCGCAGGAATTCTTCATCACCCAGCTCAAGGTAGCGCTGTTCGGGGCGGTCTTCATCGCCTTCCCGGTCATCGCCATCCAGATCTACAAGTTCGTCGCGCCGGGCCTCTACAAGCACGAGCGCGGGGCGTTCGTGCCCTATCTCATTGCCACGCCGCTGCTTTTCATCCTCGGCGCGGGGCTGGTTTACTTCGTCATCATGCCGCTGGCCCTGACCTTCTTCCTGTCGCTGGAGCAGCAGGGCGGACCGGGACAGGCGTCGATCGAACTGCTGCCGAAGGTCAACGAGTATCTCAGCCTCATCATGACGCTGATCCTGGCGTTCGGCTTCGTCTTCCAGCTGCCGGTGGTGCTGACCCTGCTGGCGCGGATCGGCGTGGTCACCGCCGAGTCGCTGAAGGGCTATCGGCGTTACGCCATCGTGCTGGCCTTCGTCGCCGCGGCGATCCTGACCCCGCCGGACATCATCTCGCAGCTTGGTCTCGCTATCCCGACGATCCTGCTCTACGAGAGCTCGATCTGGGCGGTTCGCTTCGTCGACAAGCGCCGCGCCGCGGCCGCAGCCGCCAAGGAAGCGGAAGAGGCCGACGAAGCCGACGAATAGGTGGAGCACCGTTTCTTGAGGGGACGATGCAGCATTTTGCCGGGCGCGGATTCCAGCCCTGCACATACATTCTCGCGAGCAGGAAATACGGCACCCTCTATGTCGGCGTGACCAGCAGCGTTGCCCGACGTGTCTGGGAGCACCGCGCCGGCCGTGTTCGCGGATTCACCCAGCGGTACGGCGTGAAGACGCTCGTTCATTACGAGTTCCATCAAACGATGTTTGACGCCATCAAGCGTGAAAAGCAGATCAAGGAATGGAAACGCCTCTGGAAGATCGAATTGATCGAGTCGCGGAATCCGGAATGGCGCGACCTGTTTGAGGAGTTGCCGTTCTGAGGGACCAAGGACGCGCCCTCCGATGGGCGTGTCACCTTGGCCCCTTTCGCGTTTCACACCAGTTGATTATGAAGACCCCACCTAGTCGTCACCCCGGCGCAAGCCGGGGTCCAATGCGCCGTCGATGCAAACGCAGCAACTGTCGGGTCATCGGGTTCGTCGCGGATGGATTCCGGCTTTCGCCGGAATGACGCATCGAGAGAGTCTCTCTCATCAGGACCGAAGGGCGCGCAGGCGGCACGATCATGCTCGACATCAAATGGATTCGCGAGAACCCGCAGGCGCTTGACGAGGCGCTGCGGCGCCGGAATGCCGCGCCGGCGGCCGAGCATCTGCTTGCGCTCGATGAGGCGCGGCGCTCCCATATCCTGAAACTCGAAGAGGCGCAGGCGCGCCGCAACGCAGCGTCGAAGGAAATCGGCAAGGCCAAGGGCAGCGGCGACGAAGAGACAGCCCAACGCCTGATGGCCGAGGTCGGCGAGTTGAAGGCGTTCCTTCAGGAGGCCGAAAGCGAGGGCAAGGCCCTCGACAAGGCGCTGGACGATGCGTTGGCCGAAATACCGAACCTGCCGCTCGACGACGTGCCCGTCGGCGCCGACGAATCCGACAATGTCGAGTACCGGCGATGGGGATCGAAGCCCGGCCTGAACAACGCGAAAGAGCATTTCGAGCTGGGCGAGGCGCTCGGCCAGATGGACTTCGAAACGGCAGCCAAGCTGTCCGGCTCGCGCTTCGTCGTCCTCCGCAAGGGGCTCGCCCGTCTCGAACGGGCGCTCGGCCAGTTCATGCTCGACCTCCACACCACGGAGCATGGCTACGAGGAAGTCCAGCCGCCGTTGCTGGTTCGGGACGAGGTCATGTTCGGCACTGGTCAGTTGCCGAAATTTCGCGACGACCAGTTCATCTCCGCCCAGATGGAGTGGCGGACCAAGCGTCTCGACGAGGTGCTGAAGCCGCTTGACGAGCGACCGGCTCTTGAGGGGGGAAGCCTGCGGCAGGTTGTCGGCGACCTCATCGAGAAGGCGGAGACGGTCGAGCAATTCTGGCTCATCCCGACCGCCGAGGTGCCGCTGACCAACCTCGTCCGCGAGTCGATCCTGTCCGAGGAAGAATTGCCGCGCCGCTTCACCGCGCTGACCCCATGCTTCCGCTCGGAGGCGGGCGCCGCCGGCAGGGACACGCGCGGCATGCTGCGCCAGCACCAGTTCGACAAGGTCGAACTGGTCTCGATCACCGCGCCCGAGCAATCCGGCGACGAGCATGAGCGACTGATCACCTGCGCCGAGGAAGTCCTCAAGCGGCTCGACATCCACTTCCGCACCATGACGCTGTCGACCGGCGACATGGGCTTCGGCGCTCAGAAGACCTACGATATCGAAGCCTGGTTGCCGGGGCAGGCGCAGTATCGTGAGATCTCCTCCTGCTCGGTCTGCGGCGATTTCCAGGCGCGACGGATGAAGGCGCGGTTCCGGCCGAAGGAAGGGAAGGGGACGCGACTCGTCCACACTCTCAACGGCTCCGGCGTCGCGGTCGGCCGCGCCCTGATCGCGGTGATGGAGAACTACCAGAACCCGGACGGGTCGATCACCGTGCCCGACGTCTTGCGGCCCTATATGGGCGGCCTCGAAAGGATCGAAGCGTAATGCGCATACTGCTGACCAACGACGACGGCATCCATGCACCGGGGCTGGAGAGCCTTGAGAAGATCGCCGCAGAGCTTTCCGACGACATCTGGACCGTGGCGCCGGAGACAGACCAGAGCGGGTTGTCGCACTCGCTGTCGCTGAACGACCCGCTGCGGCTTCGCGAGATCTCGGACCGCAAGTTCGCGGTCCGCGGCACGCCGACCGATTGCGTCATCATGGCGATGCGCCGCCTCTTGGTCGACCACCGGCCGGACCTCGTCCTGTCCGGCGTCAATTCCGGCCAGAACGCCGCCGACGACGTGACCTATTCCGGAACGGTCGCTGCGGCGATCGAAGGCACGCTGCTCGGCGTCCCGTCGATCGCCCTCAGCCAGGCCTCGTCATTCCAGCACGGCATGCGCGAGATGCATTGGGAGACGGCGGAAAAATACGGGGCGGACATCGTTCGCAAGCTCGTCGATTTCGGTTTCCCGCCCGGCATTCTCTACAACATCAACTTCCCCAACCGGCCGGCTGCCGAGGTCGAGGGCGTGACGGTGACCACCCAGGGCCGGCTGACCCATGGCCTGCATATCGACGAGCGGACGGACGGGCGCGGCAACCAGTATTTCTGGCTCGCCTATCGGCGTGAATCGCCGGATATCAAGCCGGGCACTGATCTGGATGCGATGAAGAAGGGCGAGGTCTCCGTTACCCCCCTGCGGCTCGACCTGACCGCCTATGACCTGACCGAGTCGCTCGGCGGCCACTTCGGTGGGGGCGCCTGACGGCCATGCCCGATCTCGACGAGGAAGAGCGCCGGGTCCGCATCGCCAACCTTCTTCTGCGCCTGCGCCGCGTCGGCATCACCGACCAGCGGGTGGTCTCGGCGATCGAAGCCGTCCCACGCGATCTCTTCGTCGAAGCTGAAAGCCGCGACGAGGCCTATGCCGAGCGCGCGCTGCCGATCGAATGCGGCCAGACGATCTCCGCGCCGGTGATCGTCGGCATGATGACCATGGCGCTGAAGCCGCAGGCCGACGACCGCATCCTCGAGATCGGCACCGGCAGCGGCTACCAGGCGGCGGTGCTGTCGAAGCTGTGCGGCCGGGTCTACACCATCGACCGCTTCCGCACGCTGGTCGCCGCGGCGGAGTCGCGGTTCAAGACGCTGAAGCTGACCAACATCACGACGCTGGTCGGCGACGGGACGCTCGGATGGCCCGAACACGCCCCCTTCGAGAAGATCATCGTCACCGCCGCGGGGGAGGAAGTCCCCGAAGCGCTGTTCGGGCAGCTCAGGATCGGCGGCATCCTGGTAGCGCCGGTCGGCCCGCAGGACGGGGTCCAGATCTTGAAGCGCTACACGCGCACAGAAACCGGGTTCGACGAAACCGACCTTGGCCAGGTCCGCTTCGTCCCGTTGATCCCCGGCGTCGCCGAGCGCCTCTGAGGCGACGGCGAGGGGCCGGGCCGTCAGCGCCCCTTTGCCTGCGCCTCAAGGGCCGTCCGCCGCCGCAGCGGCCCGGCCTGGAGTTCCATCACCCCCTGGAAGAAGAGCAGTTCGCCGCTGGCTTCGTCGTAGGACGCGGAGAAGCGCTGCCACATGCGGCCGTCGGGCGCTGTTCCTTCGCCGTCGCCGTCACGCGGTGCGAAGGGCGCGAGGATTGCCTGCAACTCGGCGGCGCTCGGAACACCCAGCCATTCGACCGTGGTGTTGTCCGGGATGTCGTTGCGCTGCACGAGGTCGAACGACCATGCACCGGCGGCGTAGGTCGCGAAGGAGGGCAGTTCGATCCGCGCGACATTGACCGACGTGCGCTCCGGCGGGTCGAAGGTGACGATGCGGCCCGGCGCGCTCATCGCCAGCGGCCGCGCGACAAGCTGCACCGCGTCGACGGCATTGACGTTGGGCAGGATCAGGTCGACGGCCTTGATCATGTCCTCGTTGCCGGCCGCGAGCTTTTTGGCGCGGTCGATCATGTCGCCGCGCAGGGCGTCCCAGTTAGTCACCCGGTCGAGCGATCCGTCGGGATTGATGTGGATGTCCGCGGTGAGCCCGTCGACCGCCTGCAGGAGGAGGCTGTCGATATCGGGCGGCGTCAGGACCCGCTGGCGATCGAGGGCGACATTCGCCCCGAAATTGCGAACGGTCGCGGAGACGCCGTCGTCATCGACCGCCGTGACCGCGAATTCGAGCTCGTAGTCGACACTGAGAACCGGCTCGGCCGACTGGCCGATGCTCGTCGCTCGCAGGTAGCGGACGAAAAACGACTGGCTGTCGCCGGGCTCGACCGCGAAGGGGACCGACATTGGTTCGGCCGAAGCCGGTCCGGCGGGGCCGACGAGAAGGGGCAGCACGGCCAGGCTGGTCACGGCCATTGTCCGCAGGAGCGCGGGAAACTTCATTCGTTACGCCTTTCGACATCTCGGTTGGAATTAATCTTTTCAAGCGGGCATCTGGCCAATCTAGGGCCGATCGGCGGGATTTCGCCCCTCGAATCGCAGGAAGTTCCGGGAGAGTTCCGTCACGCTTAAATCTTTTGTCAACGTTACCAGTGTTTATTCGCGGGGTGTTCGTTGAGTAGAGTGCGAGTTAAGCGATGTGTAACCGAGTTTCCGCCTTCCGGACCCGCTTCTTGGGGCAAGCGGCTGCCGTTGCGGTCCTCGCGGGTCTCGGAGCTGCCTGCAGTTCCGACGCCACCCGCGTGAGAGAGCCCTTCTTCACCGGTTCCACCGCCAACCAGCGCGATATAATCGGTGGCACTGGCAACACCCAGGTCGCACAAAGCCCATTGCCACCGGCAAACGCCGCCGGGGGGCCGATCAATCTCGCTTCGTCGCAAGGTGGCGGCTATTCGGCGGTCGGCGGCAAGGTCGTCACGGTCGCGCCGGGCGAGTCGCTCGACACGCTTGCGATCAAGTACGGCGTCCCGTCCAACGAGATCGCCCGCGCCAACGGCATCTCGAGCCCGGCGCAGATCACGCCCGGTCGCGCCATCGTCATCCCGCAGTCGACCCAGACGCAGACCGCCTACGCACCGCCGCCGCAGACCAACGGCGCGCCGGCGGCAGCGCCGAGGGCCGGTGGTGTCGTCCATGTCGTCGAGCCGGGCCAGACGCTTTACTCCATCGCCACCGCCCAGGGGGTTCGTGTCGAGGACATTGTCGCCCTGAACGGCCTGTCGTCGCAGAATATCCGCGTCGGCCAGCGCCTGCAGATCCCGGGGGCCGGCGGCGCCTTGCCGACACCGCAGACCGCTTCGCTCACCCCGGCGGAAACAGGCGCCGCGGCCAAACCGCTCGGTCAGTTGACCGTCAACGCCGATGGCACGCCGGCGCCGGCTGCCGCCGCACCGACGGTCCGCGTCGTCTCCACCGAAAAGAACCCGTCCGTGCCCGAACTGCCGGTCGTTCCGGTCAAGGCGCCTGCCGCCACCGCGGCCGTCGACCAGGACCTCGACCCACCTTCGAGCAACGGCACGAGCTTCCGCTGGCCGGTCCGCGGCCGCATCATCTCGGGCTTCGGCTCGAAGGCCGACGGCGAGCGGAACGATGGCATCAACCTCGCTGTGCCGGAAGGCACGTCGATCAAGGCCGCCGAGGCGGGCACCGTCATCTACGCCGGCAACGAACTGGCCGGCTATGGCAACCTCGTGCTGATCCGCCATGCCGACGGCTGGGTCTCGGCCTACGCCCATAACAGCGAGATCGCCGTCAAGCGCGGTGACACCGTCCAGCGCGGATCGACGATCGGCAAGGCCGGCATGACCGGCTCGGTTTCGGCGCCGCAGGTTCACTTCGAACTGCGCAAGGGCGCCAAGCCCGTCAACCCGATGGACTATCTCGGCACCTGACGCTGACGCGAGCTATGCCCCGGTCCCGTCAAGGCGGACACCGAGGCGGCCGGCCAGATCCTGAATGAATTGCCAGGCGACCCGGCCGGAGCGTGCTCCCCGGGTCGTCGCCCATTCCAGCGCCTGGTGGCGCAGCGCATCGTCGTCGATCACCATGCCGTAATGGGCGACATAGCCCCGCACCATCTCCAGATACTCGTCCTGGCTGCACTTGTGGAACCCGAGCCACAGGCCAAAGCGGTCTGACAGGGACACCTTTTCCTCGACCGCCTCCGACGGATTGATCGCTGTCGAGCGTTCGTTCTCCATCATGTCGCGCGGCAGCAGGTGCCGGCGGTTCGAAGTGGCGTAGAAGACGATGTTGTCCGGCCGGCCTTCGATGCCGCCGTCGAGCGCCGCCTTCAGCGACTTGTAGGAGGTGTCGTCGCCGTCAAAGGACAGGTCGTCGCAAAAAAGGATGAAGCGCCAGGGCGCGTCGCGGAGCAGCCCCATCAGGTCCGGAAGCGTCTCGATATCCTCGCGGTGAATCTCGACGAGCTTGAGGGCTGCGCTCTCCCCGGAGTCGCGATTGACGCCGGCATGGACCGCCTTGATCAGCGAACTCTTGCCCATGCCCCGGGCGCCCCAGAGCAGGACGTTGTTGGCCGGCAGGCCGGTCGAGAAGCGCTCGGTATTCTCAACCAGTATGTCACGCAACCGGTCGACACCCTTGAGAAGACTCAACTCTACCCGGTTGACCCGCGCAACTGGCTGCAGCCGCTTGTCCTCCGGCTGCCAGACGAAGGCGTCGGCCGCGGAGAATTCGGGTGAGGTCGGCGCGGCCGGCACGGCGCGCTCGATCAGCCTGACCAGTTGGTCAAGCCTCTCGGCGATGGAGCGTATGTCGATTTCGGACAAGGTGAAAAAGCTCCCGGCAAAATGGACGGCGAGGGGGTATCACGGTCGGCGTCACCCGACCAGTCCGGAGGGATCGGACGGGCGAAGGGTGAGGAAAATGCAATCAAGGATTAGGGCGACGATGAAAAATAACGTCGTGATTGCAATTTGAGCAAAATTTTCAGGGCGATCTACTCCAAATGAGGGTTGTGGGTATCTCCCGCCACAGTTGAACCTCGGGAACTGCCGCAAAAAGGGTTGGCTGGTCTGACCGACCTATCCGCGGACAGGGAGGTACACCATGGCTGACATCACATTCACAAGCTCCCTTGCCGTCAATCCGGGTCTGGAGGACGTCCTCGACCCGGCTGGCGTCCTCGATGCCGTTGACGCAACCACCTTCCGCATCGTCAACGATACCGGTGGCCCCTGGGACGGCTTTGTCTTCGAGTTCACCGGCAGCGGCTTCACCTATGACGGCGGCAACGAACCGACCGCGGGCACGATCACCGGCGCGACGCTTTACCAGGCGGACGGCACCACGGTGGTTGCCACCATCGCCGGGTCGATCGGCACGAGTTCGCTTTCCAACATCTGGAGTGTCCTTGCGGCTGATGGCAGCGTCGATGCGCTCGACGATTTGCTGGCGAGTGTTGACACCTACACCGGCGGCGCAAGCGCCGACCACATCACGGTCTTCGGCAACAGCGCCGGCGACACCGTCTTCGGCGGTGGAGGCGATGACGTCATCACCGCTCGACGGAATAGCACGCTCGTCGGCGATGGCGGCAGCGACACCTTTCACATTACCAGAAATGGCGAATACACGATCGCCGGCAGCGCCGAGGACGGCAGCGGCGGAGGTGGCGAAACCAATACCGTCGTGTTCCAAAACTTTAGCCAAATTCTTGCAATCACGGACATTGCTGCCGTTGAATTCAGCGGCGCGAACTCAAAATCGGTCTATCTCGCGGTAGACGACGTCGGCGAGGGGCTCCTGTCCGAGACCCTGTCGGTCAAGGGATCGAATGCTGGAACCGACGAATTGCGCTTTGAAGAGGCGAATTCCGCGGCCGTCACGCTGGACCTGTCCGGGTGGACGTTCACCGACTGGGAGCGGACGAATCAGAGGGTGCTTATCACTACCAGCAACGAAGTATTCGCTGACGACGTGGTCGGTTCGTCGGGCAGCGATTATATTTTCACTTACGACGGCGACGATGTCCTCAGCGGTGGCGCCGGCGTAGACTATCTCTACGGCGGCTTGGGCGCTGACATTTTGCGCGGCGGTGCCGGCAACGATTTCCTTTACGCCGACGCTGACGATACGGTCATTGACGGCGGCGCCGACACGGATCTTCTTTCGCTTGATCTGAGCACGCTCACGCAGGCTATCACGATCGACTCCAAACTAGGCACCGGCATTCTGGCCGATACCACGGTGATTTTCGTCGGTATTGAAGGTTTGTCCAGTTTCACGGGAGGAGCCGGCAACGACGTGATCGAAGCCGGCGAAGGCAACGGGACTATTTACGGAGGCGACGGCGCCGACACCATCGATGGCGAAGCAGGCAGCGATATCCTGTATGGCGGTGGCGGAAACGATGAACTTTTCAGTCGTTTGGGTGATGGGCCTGCCTCAGGCTACCAAGAGGCACTGGATGGCGGCGCCGGGACGGACTTTGCCTTCGTCAACCGGTCCGACAAGACGCGCAGCCTGACCCTCGATCTGGCCGACTCCACGGTCTCAACCTCCCTCGGCGACGGGACAACGATCGTCAATATCGAGCGCATCGAGTTCCGCTCGGGCTCCGGCAACGACAACCTGACCGGTGGCGATCTTGGCGATATCATTCTCGGCAACGGCGGGCGCGACCTCATCTCCGGTCGGGCGGGGAACGACACGCTGGCCGGTGGTGACGGGCTCGACATCATCGATGGTGGCATTGGCAACGACGATATCGACGGCGGCGACGGCATCGATTTCCTGTCCGGCGATGCCGGCAACGACGCGCTCGATGGCGGCGCTGGTGCTGACCTCCTCGACGGTGGTGCTGGAAACGACACGCTGAACGGCGGCAGCAACGGCGACAATCTCGGCGGCGGCTCCGGCAACGACATTCTCAATGGTAACGGCGGCGCGGACATCGTTGACGGCGGAGCCGGCAATGACACGATCCAGGGCGGCAGCGGTCGCGACACGATCGACGGGGAGGGCGGCAACGATATCATCAATGGCGGTCGCGGCCGGGACAGCCTCACCGGCGGAGACGGCGCCGACATCTTCGTTTTCGACGAAGCGGCGAAGAAGTCGAACCGCGACTCGATCGAGGATTTCGTCGTCAACGTGGACACCATCCAACTCGACAACGCCATCTTCACCAAACTGAAGGCCGGAGCCTTGAAGAAGAAGACTTTCGAGGTCGGCAGCGAAGCCGACGATCGGAAGGACCGCATCATCTACGACAAGGACACCGGAGACCTGTATTACGACAAGAACGGCAGTAAATCGGGCGGAACGACCAAGATCGCCGACCTCGACGAGGGCTTGAAGCTGACTGCCAGCGACTTTTTCGTCATCTGATCGGCCGCCGGCGGCCGGGCTTCCGGTCGCGGCGAGCGATCGAACGGGACTGGCCTCCGCGCGGCTCACCCGACCTCCGGGGATTATCTTCCCTTGGCTAACGGCGCTTTCACGGCTAAACCGTCGCAGTCGCCTCGCGCTCGACCGCCGGGCCTCCTATATCGTTTGCAATGGTCAACGGCATGGCTATAGTCCGCGCCGTTTCACGGAAAATGGCCCATTCGGGCCGATGAATCAGGAGTCAGGCATGTTCGTTACACCGGCCTTCGCGCAGACCGGCGACCTCGGGGGCAGCGGCATGCTGGTCCAGTTCCTGCCCTTCATCCTGATTTTCGTGATCATGTACTTCCTGATCATCCGTCCCCAGCGAATGAAGGCCAAGCGGCACCAGGAGATGATCGCCAACCTGCGACGCGGCGACACGGTCGTCACTTCCGGTGGTCTTATCGGCAAGGTGGCCAAGGTGGTGGACGAGGGCGAGTTGCAGATCGATCTCGCCGAGAATGTCCGGGTCCGGATCGCGCGTGGCATGATCGCCGAGGTGCGGACCAAGGGCGAGCCGGTGAAGGACGGTGCATGATTTCGCGGCCTGACGCCCAGCCGAAATCCGGCTGACACGACATGCTTGTCATCGCCCGATGGAAGGCCACGCTGATTATCCTGACGATTCTCGTCGGGATTTTCCTCGTTGTTCCGAACTTCTTCTCTCGCACCACCCTCGATTCGCTGCCGGGCTGGGTGCCGAAGAACCAGATCGTCCTCGGGCTCGACCTGCAGGGCGGCGCCTATCTGCTCTATGAAGTCGACCGCAAGGACTACGTCCACAAGCGCCTCCTGACGCTGGTCAGCGACGTGCGGCGGGCGATGCTCGAGAATCCGCGGATCGGCTATACCGGCCTTGGCGTCCAGGGCAACGGCGTCCAGCTCAGGGTCCGCGATCTGTCGCAGCTCGACGAGGTTCGCTCGCGGCTTGAGGATCTGCGCAATCCGCTGGTCTCCTCCCTGCTCGGCGGCGGCGCCGTCGATGAATTCGACCTCACCGTCTCCGATGACGGGCTGGCCCGGCTCGATTACTCCGAGGCCGGCCTTTCCCAGCGGGTGCGCGGCATTGTCCAGCAGTCGATCGAGGTTATCGGCCGCCGCATCAACGAACTCGGCACGACCGAACCGAGCATCCAGCGCCAGGGCGAGGATCGCATCCTCGTCGAGGCGCCGGGGCTGGGCGATCCCGAACGCCTGAAAGCGATCGTCGGCCAGACCGCGCTCCTGACCTTCCACCTCGTTCGCGAAACCGTCCAGGGCAATACGGCGACGCCGTCGCCGGGGACCATCGTCGTGCCCTCCGCGGAGTTCGAAGGCACATTCCTCGTCCTCGACGACGCGCCGCTGATGACCGGCGAGGACCTGGTCGACGCGCAGGCATCCTTCGATTCCCGGACCAACGAGCCGGTCGTGAACTTCAGGCTGTCGACCTCCGGTGCGCGGAAATTCGCCGAAGTGACGCAGACCAACGTCGGTCGCCAGTTCGCCATCGTGCTTGACGACGAGGTCATCTCGGCGCCGTCGATCCGCGAACCGATTCTCGGCGGCTCGGGCCAGATCAGCGGCAGCTTCTCGGTCGAAAGCGCCAACGACCTGTCCATCCTGCTGCGCGCCGGTTCGCTGCCGGCCAAGTTGACGATCGTCGAGGAGCGCTCGGTCGGACCGGGCCTTGGCGCTGACTCGATCGAGGCCGGCGAGATAGCCTCGATCATCGGTGCGATCGCGGTCGGCCTGTTCATGGTCGCGGTCTACGGTTTCTTCGGCCTGCTCGCCAACCTGGCGGTCATCGTCAACGTCGTCCTGATCTTCGCCGTCCTGACCGCGCTCGGCGCCACGCTGACGCTTCCCGGCATCGCCGGCATCGTTTTGACCATCGGCACCGCGGTCGATTCCAATGTGCTGATCTATGAGCGCATTCGCGAGGAGGCGGCGCAGGGACGCTCCGCGGTCGCCGCGATCGACCTCGGCTTCAAGCGGGCGCTCAGCACGATTGTCGACGCCAATATCACGACGCTGATCGCAGCGCTGGCGCTGCTGCTGCTCGGGTCCGGCCCGATCCGCGGCTTCGCGATCACCTATGCGATCGGCATCGCCACCACGATCTTCACGGCGTTCACCTTCACCCGACTGCTGATCGCGACCTGGTACCACTATCGTCGCCCCTCGAAGATCGCTCTCTAAAGGAAGGCGCGGCCACCAAGGCTCGAACCACTGATGCGTAGACTTCGCCTCATCCCGGACGGCACCCACTTCCGCTTCATGTGGATGCGGCGGATCAATTTCCCCGTGTCGGTGGCGCTGGCGATCCTTTCGGTCGTCATCTTCATCGGGATCGGTCCGCAATACGGCATCGATTTTCGCGGCGGTACGCTGCTTGAACTGAAGCCGACCAGCGAAACGACGACGTTGGCCAGCATCCGTTCGACGCTTGAGGGCCTGGAACTCGGCGATGTCCAGGTCCAGGAGGTGAGCGACCTCACTTCGGGAACCAACATCCTGGTGCGCATCCAGCAGCAGGAGGGCGGCGACGAGGCCCAGCAGGAGGCGCTGGTCAAGGTTCGCGAGGCGCTTGGGGACACGGTCGACTTCCGCCGCATCGAGGTGGTGGGGCCGCGCGTCTCGGGCGAACTCGCCTACAATGGCGCGATGGCGCTGCTGCTCGCGATGGTCGGAATCCTGATCTACATCTGGTTCCGCTTCGAGTGGCAATTCGCCGTCGGCGCGATCATCTGTACCGCCCATGATGTGCTGATGACGCTTGGCTTTTTCACGGTGCTCCAGCTCGAATTCAACCTGTCGAGCATCGCCGCGCTGCTGACCATTGTCGGCTATTCGCTGAACGATACCGTCGTCGTCTATGACCGGATTCGCGAGAATCTGCGCAAGTTCAAGAAGATGCCGCTGACCGAACTGATCGATCGCTCGATCAACGAGACACTGGCGCGAACCGTCACCACGTCGCTGACGACGATCCTCGCCCTGGTCGCCCTGCTGATCTTCGGCGGGTCGGTGATCCGGTCCTTCGTCGCCTCGATGATCTTCGGCATCGTCATCGGCACCTATTCGTCGATCTTTATCGCCGCGCCGCTGCTGATCTTTTTCAAGATTCGTCCGGCGCCGTCGTCGGACGAGGGCAGCGAGACCGCCGAGCCGGCGGAAGCCTGATCCGTGGCGCGCGCCGGGATCGAGATCCGCGCCGCGCATTTCCCCGGTCGCGCGGCGATCGAAGCCTATGGCAATGGCGGGTTTCGCTTCGCCGGCATGTCGCATCGCGGATCGTTGCTCTGCCTGCCAAGCGGCATCCATGGCTGGCAACCGGGCGACACTCTGGATTCATCCAGCCTGTCGCGGGTTCTTGATGAAGCCGAGGCGATCGAGGTGCTGATCGTCGGGACCGGCAACGACCTCGAACTGCTCGATCCGGACCTCAAGCAGAGCCTTCGCGACGCTGGAATCGTCAGCGAGCCGATGGCGACGGGCGCGGCGGTGCGAACCTACAATGTCCTGCTCGCCGAAAACCGCGCCGTCGCGGCAGCGCTGATCGCGGTGGACTGACGCTCCGCCGCCCCATATCTCATGTCCATGGATGCTTCCGCCCATTGTGCCGCCATCGTGCGGGCCGGGAACCGCGACCGCTATCTGGCCGACCTGTTCGCGCCGGAAGCGGTCCGCCCGCACCTGTTCGCCCTGCACGCCTTCGATGTCGAAGTCGCGACGGTGCGCGACAAGGTCAAGGAACCGATGCTCGGCGAAATCCGCCTCGAATGGTGGCGTCAGGCGCTGCGCGGCGACCATGGCGGCCAGCCGGTCGCTGGGGCGCTGGCCGAGACGATTGCCCGCTTCCATCTGCCGATTGGCGCCTTCGACAACCTGTTGCAGGCGCGGATCTTCGACCTCTACGACGACCCGATGCCGACGGTGGGCGATCTCGAGGGGTATGCCGGCGATACCGCGTCGGCGATCATCCAGCTCGGCGCGATCATCCTGGCAGGCGGACAGGAACCGGGAAGCGGGGAGGCGGCCGGTCTGGCCGGCGTGGCGCTTGCGGTCACGGGCATCCTGGCAAACCTGCCCGCCTCGGCGGCGCGGGGCCAGTGCTACCTGCCGGCCGACAAGCTGGCCGTGGTTGGCGCGGCGCCCGCCGACCTGCGTTCCGAACCGACCACTGAAGGCGTCCGGACTGTCTTCGCGGACCTTGCGGCCCTGGCGCGAGAGCGGCTCGCCCCCGCCCGGCAGGCGATGGACTCTCTGGATCGCGCGATCCTCCCGGCCTTCCTGCCGGCCGCGGTGGTCGAGCCCATGCTGAACCGCATGGCGAAACCAGCCTACGACCCGCTTCGCGACGGGGTCGACCTGAGCCCGCTTCGCCGCCAGTGGATCACCTGGACCGCGGCGCGGCGCGGCCGGTTCTGAGCTCGGCTATTCCGCCGCGTCCGCAGCCGGCACGCCAATCCAGCGATCGACATCGACCAGCGCCCGGGCCGACAGCGCCCGCTTGCGTGCCTTGCCACGTTCCGGGCCACGGAGCTTCTGGCCGGGGGGCGTCTCGACCTCGATCGGCGGAAACAGGCCGAAATTGACATTCATCGGCTGGAACGAGCGCTTTCCCGGCTCGCCGGCGTCGAGATGGCCGCCGGTGATATGGGCCAGCACCGCGCCGAATGCCGTCGTGACCGGCGGCACGACAATCGGTTCGCCGCGCCGGTCCGCCGCCGTGAAGCGCCCGGCGAGCAAGCCCATCGCGGCCGATTCGACATAGCCTTCGCAGCCGGTGATCTGGCCGGCGAAGCGCAAGCGCGGCTGTGCCTTGAGGCGCAGGGTCGCGTCGAGAAGCTTTGGCGAATCGAGAAAGGTGTTGCGGTGCAGGCCGCCAAGGCGGGCGAATTGCGCGTTCCCGAGGCCTGGAATCATCCGGAAAATGTCGGCCTGGACGCCGTAGCGCAGTTCCGTCTGGAAGCCGACCATGTTGAACAGCGTGCCGAGGGCATTGTCCTGGCGAAGCTGGACGATGGCGTATGGCTTCTTGTCCGGCTGGCGCGGATTGGTCAGGCCGACCGGCTTCATGGGCCCGTGGCGTGGTGTCTCGCGCCCGCGCCGCGCCATGACCTCCATCGGCAGGCAACCGTCGAAATAAGGGATCTTCTCCCAGTCGTGATGCTTGTGCTGCTCGCCAGCCAGGAGGGCGTCGATGAAGGCTTCGTACTCGTCCCGATAGAGCGGGCAGTTGATGTAGTCCTTGCCGGTGCCGCCGGGGCCGACCTTGTCGTAGCGCGACTGGAACCAGGCGATGTCCATGTCGATCGAATCGAAATGGACGATCGGCGCGATTGCGTCGAAGAAGGCGAGGGCGTCCTCCCCGGTGAGCGCCTGGATCCCCGCGGCAAGCGCCGGCGAGGTCAGGGGACCGGTGGCGATGATGACGCTGTCCCAGTCTTCAGGCGGCAGGCCCGCCACCTCGTCGCGCTCGATGGTGATTAGCGGCTCGGCTTCCAGCGCCTGGGTGACCGAGTCGGCGAAGCCCTCGCGATCGACGGCAAGCGCGCCGCCGGCCGGCACCTGGTGGGTGTCGGCCATCCGCATGATCAGCGATCCGGCGCGGCGCATTTCCTCGTGCAGCAGGCCGACGGCGTTGTTCTCGCTGTCGTCCGAGCGAAAGGAATTGGAACAGACGAGTTCGGCCAGGCGGTCGGTCTGGTGGGCTTCCGTGGTGCGCTTCGGGCGCATCTCGTGGACGATGGCGGGGATTCCCCGCCGGGCCAGCTGCCAGGCGGCTTCCGAGCCGGCGAGTCCGCCGCCGACGATATGAACGGGTTTGTGGGTCATGGGCGCGGAACCTAAGCGTCCGGCGCCCGGCATTCAACGAGGAAGAACTCCGCCGACGAGAAAACGCCCGCCGGGGGGGCTCGGCGGGCGTTCTCAGGCAGAGGGCAACTTCTGGAATCGCTGCCGCGTCAGGCGGCGCGCTTCTCGTGGCGTCCCTCGGCGATCTCTTCGACCAGCTTAGAACAGAACGCCGGAAGATCGTCCGGGTTCCGGCTGGTGACGATTCCCTCGTCGACGACCACCTCCTCGTCATGGACGATCGCCCCGGCATTCTTCAGATCCGTGCGAATCGAGGGATAGCTCGTCATCTCGCGGCCTGCGGCGATTCCGGCCTCGATGAGAAGCCACGGCGCGTGGCAGATCGCACCGATCACCTTCTTCTGGGCGTTGAAATCCTTGATCAGCTGGATGGCAGCCGGCTCGACGCGGAGGAGATCGGGGTTGATCTGGCCGCCCGGCAGCACGAGGGCGTCATAGTCTTCGGCGCTGATATCGGACAACTGGCGATCGACGGTGACCGGGTTGCCCCAGTCCTTGCCCTGCCAGCCTCTGATCTCGCTGCCTTCCGGCGCGATGACATGGACGGTCGCGCCGGCGTCCCGCAGCTTCTCGACCGGCACTTCGAGCTCGGATTGCTCGAAACCGTTGGTGGCGAGGACGGCGACGCGTTTGTTTGTGATGTCCGGCATTGGATTCTCCCGCTGTTTACCTGCGGACAGAACGCGAGCCGGCGTGTTTGGTTCAGGGGAAAAAAGAAAAGCGCCCACCGGGGAGGAAGGATCGGTGGGCGCTTCTCATTTACGAGGCCGGAACCAGGGAGGAGAAGATTCCGGTCTCTTCTCGTTCGGAGCAGGGAGGAGAGCTCCGAGGCGACTGAATTTCACTTCACACGGTCAGGCGGTCCAAAAGTCTTGTGACCGAAACGCGCCAGGCCGTGTTTGGTTCCATCGAACCAGAGAGGGTGAAAAGCGCCCACCGGGGAGGAAGGATCGGTGGGCGCTTCTCATTTACGAGGCCGGAACCAGGGAGGAGAAGATTCCGGTCTCTTCTCGTTCGGAGCAGGGAGGAGCGCTCCGAAGCGACTGGATTAGCGACGCGCTGCCTGGCGAGCGATCGACGGAATGTCGACGCGGTTGATGCCGAGGTCGGTCAGATCACGCTGGCTGAGGCGCATCAGCTCATTGTAGGTGTCACGGTACTGCCGCCAGTTGCGGTAGCTTTCGACAAAACGGTTGCTCATGGTCTTTGCTTTCTCATCAATTCCCTCGGGAGGAAGCCTTGGGAATTTCGTTTCGATGTGTTCGTTGACGAGGAAGTTAGGGATGCGATGCCGATCTGTGCAGACTGAAATTTCGCATAGCTGGGATGCAGTTGATGCAACGCAACATAAATTTGTCACGAAGTGTGCGCCGCAACAAAATGTGTCGTCATGCAACACAATGCGAGGCGCGGGGGGCCGGACCGCGCGCCGATGACCGGAAAGGCAGGGCCCGCCGGTCGTGGCAACTCACTTGACCGGGGCGTCGTGACGTCCGATACCGCCAATCCCCGCCAGAAAACGAAGATCCAATGAACCAGGCCGTTCGTTCGTCGAAGTCCGCGAAGGTGATCAAGGGCGCCACCGGCGACTGGGAAGTCGTGGTCGGCATGGAAGTCCACGCTCAGGTCACCTCCAACGCCAAGCTCTTCTCGGGCGCCCCGACCGCATTCGGCGGCGCGCCCAACGATCATGTCAGCCTAGTCGATGCGGCGATGCCCGGCATGCTTCCGGTCATCAATCAGGAATGCGTCACCCAGGCCGTCCGCACCGGCCTTGGCCTCGGCGCGGCGATCAACCTGCGCAGCGTCTTCGACCGCAAGAACTACTTTTATCCCGACCTGCCGCAGGGCTACCAGATCTCGCAGTTCAAGCAGCCGATCGTCGGCGAGGGCGCCGTGACGGTCGACCTGGCCGACGGCGAGTCCGTCACCGTCGGCATCGAGCGGCTGCATCTCGAGCAGGACGCGGGCAAGTCGATCCACGACCAGCACGCAACGATGAGCTTCGTCGATCTCAACCGTTCCGGCGTGGCGCTGATGGAGATCGTCTCGAAGCCGGATATCCGGTCGGCCGAGGAGGCGAAGGCGTTCCTCGTCAAGCTGCGCGCGATCCTGCGCTACCTCGGCACCTGTGACGGCGACATGGAGAAGGGGAGCCTGCGCGCCGACGTCAATGTCTCGGTGCGGCGCCCCGGCGAACCGCTCGGCACGCGCTGCGAGATCAAGAACGTCAACTCGATCCGCTTCGTCGGCCAGGCGATCGAGTCCGAGTCGCGCCGCCAGGTCGGCATCATCGAGGATGGCGGCACGATCGAGCAGGAAACGCGGCTTTTCGACCCCGGCCGCGGCGAGACGCGCTCGATGCGCTCCAAGGAGGAGGCGCATGACTACCGCTACTTCCCTGACCCGGACCTGCTGCCGCTGACGTTCGACCAGGCTTTTGTCGATCGCCTTGCGGCCGACCTCCCTGAACTCCCGGATGCGCGCAAGGCGCGTTTCGTCGCCGACTATGGCCTCACCGCGTACGACGCGGACGTCCTGGTCGCGGAACGGGAGAATGCCGAATACTTCGAGACGGTGGCGCGTGGCCGCGATCCCAAACTGGCAGCGAACTGGGTGATCAACGAACTCGCCGGTCGGCTCAACCGCGAAGGCAAGGAGATCGCCGACAGCCCGGTCTCGGCCGAACAGATCGGCGCCATCATTGACCTGATCGGCGAGGGCGTCATTTCCGGCAAGATCGCCAAGGACCTCTTCGAGATCGTCTGGGCCGACGGCGGCGACCCGCGCGCCATCGTCGAGGACCGCGGCATGAAGCAGGTCACCGACACCGGGGCCATCGAGGGCATGGTCGACGAGATCATCGCCGCCAATCCCGACAAGGCCGAGCAGGCCCGCGAGAAGCCGGCGATGCTTGGCTGGTTCGTCGGGCAGGTGATGAAGGCGAGCCAGGGCAAGGCCAATCCCCAGGCCGTTAACGCGCTCTTGAAACAAAAACTGGGATTGTAGCGCAGGCTGGAGCGACCAAGGGAGCAGGGCGGATGGCGGCGGGTTTCTGGTCTATCGCGCAAGCCCATGGCTCGAAGCGGGTCTCCGCCAGTTCCGAAACCGTCGGCTACGCAACCGGCCTCCTGACCTGGGTCCTGGCAGGCGGCGTCTTCGTCGCGGCGAAGTCCGCCGTGGACGAGATGCCGTCCTGGACGCTCTGCTTCTGGCGATTGCTCATCGCGACGATGGTCCTCCTGCCGTTGGTCCGGCACCATTTTCCCGACATGGCGGCGTTCCTGCGCGCCCATGGCCTCAAGGCGCTGGTGATCGGCGCGCTCGGCCTCGGCATCACCCAGGGAATGATGTTCACGGCGATGGAGACCACCAGCGCGGTCAACGCCGGCATCATTTTCTCAACGGCGCCAATCATCACCCTGGTGATGGCCCATTTCTTTCTCGACGAGTCGCTCGGCCCCTGGCAGGTCGTCGGCTCCGTCGTCGCTTTTTTTGGCATCGTTGTGATCGCGGTCCAGGGCAGTCTCGCGGTCCTGCTCGGCCTCGATCTGGGTAGCGGCGACCTGATCGTCGTCGCTGCGGCGGTGGTTTTCTCGTCCTATTGCATCCTGCTGAAGCGCGCCAAATTCACCCTCGAGAGGCTGCCGCTTCTGGTCATCCTGCTCGCCGGCGGGGCGCTGTCGACGCTGCCCTTCTTCCTCTACGAATTGTGGAACGGCGAGCATTCGAACCTCGGCTGGAACGGCTATCTTGCCCTGGCTTACGCCGCCATTCCCGGCGGGGCGCTGATGTATCTGCTCTACAACTGGAGCATCGACATCCTCGGCGCATCGCGGGCGCAGGGGTTGCTCTATTCCCAGATGATCTTCACCGCGATCCTCGCCTGGCTGATCCTCGGCGAGGCAATCGAGTGGTATCATTTCGTCGGCGCCGGCCTGATCATTGTCGGGGTCATCTGCGTCACCTTCCTCAAGCCGAAACAGGCGCCGCAGCCCGTGCACTAAGTCGACGGCCTTTCTGCAGGGCTGCGTCGCGGGCCACTTCAAGGGCGGATCAATGTCGGAACACCTGCTGGCAATCGCCGAAGCCAAGGGCGCTCAGCGGATCGCGCGTCACCCGGAAGCGACCGGCTACGCCGTCGGCCTGCTTGCCTGGGCGTTGTCGGGCGGGGTGCTGGTCGCCGGCAAGGGCATCACCGGGGAGATGGGCCCATGGACCCTGTCCTTCTGGCGCTTTGGCATCGCCACCCTCGTCCTGCTGCCGCTGGTCGCGCATTCGCTGCCGCAGATGCGGCAATTCCTTCGCGCCAAGGGGCTGCGCGTGCTGGGAACCGGCGCGTTGCTTGGCGTCGCGCTCGGGCTGCTCTTTGAAGCGCTGCACTACACCAGCGCCGTCAATACCGGGATCATCAACGCGACCTTCCCGATCATCACCCTTGTCCTCGCCCGGATCTTCCTCGGCGAAGCGATGGGACCCGGGCAGGTCGTCGGTGGGCTGATCGCCTTCGTCGGCGTCATCGTCATTGCCGCGCATGGCGAGATCGCCGTGCTGATGCGGTTCGATTTCGGCATCGGCGACGTCATGGTTCTGGCGAGCGCCGCCACCCTCGGCGCCTATACGGTTTCCCTGCGAAAGCAGAAATTCGAGCTCGCGCGAATGCCGCTGCTGGTCGTTCTTCTCGGCAGCGCGACGGTAATCTCCTTTCCATTCTCGATGGTGGAGCTATGGACCGGCGACTATGCGCCGGGCTTGACCGCCGACGGGTTGATGATCCTCGCCTATGCCGCGATCCCCGGCGGGGCGCTGGTCTACCTGTTCTTCAACTGGAGCATCGACGTCCTCGGCGCATCGCGCGCCGGGATGCTCCTCTATACCCAGATGATTTTCACCGCCGTTCTCGCCTGGCTGATCCTCGGCGAGGCGATCGAATGGTACCACTATGCCGGCGCGGCGCTGATCGTCGTCGGCGTCGTGCTGGTCACCGTCTTCAAGCCCAAGACGGCGGCTATTCCGCCGAAATGATCGTGTAGACGATGTCTGGCAGGTCGCCGGCGGCGACGCGGGCCTGGGCATAGGCGATATAGGCGTCGAGGTCGTCGACGCAGGTCCCGCGGTCGCCGCAGTCGCTGAATCCTGGGCGGTCTATACCGTCTTCCGGCGCCATCGACGCGAACGACTCCGCCGTCATCGCGGCCAGGTCGACCTTGAGGAATGTGTAGAGCACGGCCGTCTCGTCGCCGTCGCTGCCTTCGGCCAGCGCGACATAGGTATCGTCGCCGACCGCGAGGAAGCGCACCCGCATCTCGATGTCCGCCGGTTCGACGACATAGGCGTCGCCCTTGCGGATGAGCGTCTGCACCTCGTCGCGACCCTCGCCCTGGTAGACAATCGTCTCGAAGGGGAAAGCCGCTTCCTCCGGGTCGATCAACGGCGCGTCGCTGGTGAAACATCCCGACAGGCTTGCTGCCGCGAGCAAGGCGGCACAAAAGCGAATGATCATCAGCGCACCAGCCCTTTCGCCCGGGGCGATGGTCCCCGATACTCCACTCTACGTGAACTGGCGCCACATGGCGCCGCGAACGACGATTGGAGGATATCTTGGCCGCAAGCCCGAAAGACCCCATCGAAGTCTTCTACTGGTCGACGCCCAACGGGCGGAAGATCACGGTGCTGCTTGAGGAGCTTGCCGTTCCCTACGCCGTTACCTTCATCGACATCAACAGCCGCGAGCAGTGGACGCCGGAATTCGAGGCGATCTCCGCCCATCATCAGATTCCTGCGATCCGCGATCCTGATGGACCCGGAGGCGAACCGATCGCCATCTTCGAGTCCGGCGCGATCATGCTCTATCTCGCCCGCAAGTTCGGCAAGCTGTATCCGACCGACGATGAGCGGCAGTGCGTCGCCGTCGATCAGTGGCTGATGTGGCAGGTCGGCAATTTTGGACCGTTTCTCGGCCAGGCGCATCATTTCAACGTGTCGGCGCCGGAGGAATTTCCCTACGCTATCGAGCGATATCACGGAATCGCGAAGCGGCTTTACTCTGTGCTCGACCAGCAACTGACGGGGCAGGACTATGTCGCTGGTGACTATTCCATCGCCGACATCGCCATCTATTGCTGGGCGGCCCGCCATCCGCGTCACCGGATCGATCTTGTCGACTTCCCGGCCGTGAAACGCTGGTTCGACGCGGTCGGCGCCCGCCCGGCGGTCGCGCGCGGAATGGCGGTTATCAAGCCGGGCAGGGTCGACGTCATGTTGCCGACCCCCACCTGGCTCAAAACCTAGCGTTTTTTCTTCGCGATTGGCGACATGGTTGACCGAAGGTTGACGCCGACCTTCGCCGGTTAACGCTGTCCGCCCGCAAACCGTTGAATCCCCGCGGATAGGTTCATCGTAGTTAACCGGACATTAAGTGGTTGTTTGACCAAAATTAATTTCGATTTTTAGGAAGCTTTTCAGGGATGCGCGCCAAACTCGGCATCAGGGAAGAGGACAGGGAGGCGTCAAAAAATCCGCCTCTTCCGGGGACAACAGGATGGGGAATAATCATGGCACGTTTTGAAATGGCTTCGCCCGAGATGGCCACCATGGCCGAGATGCAGCCGAACGCCGAGGGTCTCTTCAACCTCGGCATCGTCTACGCTACGGGGCTCGACGGGGAGGCGGATCTCGTCGCCGCGCACAAGTGGTTCAATCTCGCGGCGCTTCGCGGCAATCCAGAAGCGGCCTACCACCGCCAGCAGATCGCCGAAGAACTTTCCGAGACCGATATCGCCGCCGCCCAGCGTGCGGCCCGCGAGTGGCTGCGCACCCACTGAACGACGCCGGGCCCCGAAAACGGGGCCCGACCAGGTTCGTGCTAGGTGAAGGCAGCAGCCGTCAGTGGTTGTCGCGAAGACGTCCCGAGGCGTGTGCGACATCCTGGTATTTGATCGCCGGTTTCAGCACCATGCCTTCCGAGAACTGGTCGACCATGCTGCGCTGGATTTCCTGCCACGGCGTCTGTGACTTGGGGTAGGGGAATCCGCCCGCGGCTTCGAGTTCCGAACGGCGCTTCGCCAGTTCCTCGTCCGGAATCAGCATGTTGGCCTCGCCCTTGTTGAGGTCGATGCGGACCATATCGCCTGACTTCAGAATCGCCAGGCCGCCATTGGCCGCCGCTTCCGGCGACGCGTTGAGGATCGACGGCGATCCCGACGTGCCTGACTGGCGACCGTCACCGATACAGGCAAGCGAGTGGATGCCGCGTTTGATCAGCGAGGCCGGCGGCTGCATGTTGACGACTTCGGCGCCGCCCGGATAGCCGATCGGGCCGGTTCCCCGGATGAACAGGATGCTGTTCTCGTCGACGCCCAGATCCGGGTTCTCGATACGATCGTGATAGTCCTCCGGACCCTCGAAGACGATCGCCTTGCCCTCGAACGCGTTCGGGCTGTCGGGGTTCGACAGGTAGCGTTTCCGGAACTCCTCGGAGATGACGCTGGTCTTCATGATCGCCGAATCGAAGAGATTGCCCTTAAGAACGATGAAGCCGGCATTCTCCATCAGCGGCTTGTCGAACGGCATGATCACGTCAAGGTCGTCCGACTGCTTGCCGGCGCAATTCTCGCCGATCGTCTTGCCGTTGGCGGTCATCGCGCCTTCGTGGATCAGGCCGTGCCGCATCAGTTCGCCGACCACGGCCGGAACCCCGCCGGCCCGATGATACTCTTCGCCGAGATACTTGCCGGCCGGCTGGACATTGACCAGAAGCGGCACCTTGTGGCCGACGGTCTCCCAGTCCTCGACGTCGAGCGGCACGCCGATATGGCGGGCAATCGCATTGACGTGGATCGGCGCGTTGGTCGAGCCGCCGATCGCCGAGTTGACGACGATCGCGTTCTCGAACGCTTCGCGGGTCAGGATGTCGGACGGCTTGAGGTCTTCCCACACCATTGAAACGGCGCGCTTGCCGGTCTCATAAGCAATCTGGCCGCGCTCGCGATGGGGGCCGGGGATCGCCGCGCAGCCCGGCAGGCTCATGCCCAGGGCTTCCGCCACCGAGTTCATCGTCGTCGCGGTTCCCATGGTGTTGCAGTGGCCGACCGAGGGGACCGAGGAGGTGACGAGGTCCACGAAACCTTCGTAGTCGATCTCGCCCGCGGCCATCTGCTCGCGCGCCTTCCAGACGACCGTGCCGGAGCCGGTCCGTTCGCCATGCCACCAGCCGTTCAGCATCGGTCCGCCGGACAGGACGATCGCCGGGATGTTGACCGTGGCCGCCGCCATGATGCAGGCCGGGGTGGTCTTGTCGCAGCCGGTCGTCAGCACCACGCCGTCGAGGGGGTAGCCGTAAAGAAGCTCGACGAGGCCGAGATAGGCGAGATTGCGGTCGAGCGCGGCCGTCGGCCGCTTTCCGGTCTCCTGGATCGGATGAACCGGAAATTCCATGCAAAGACCACCGGCCGCGGTGATGCCATCACGGACGCGCTTGGCGAGTTCCAGATGGTGCCGGTTGCAGGGCGAGAGATCGGAGCCGGTCTGGGCGATGCCGATGATCGGCTTGCCCGACTGGAGTTCCTCGCGCGTCAGCCCGTAATTGATGTAGCGCTCAAGGTAAAGCACTGTCATGCCGGGGTTTTCAGGATTGTCGAACCACAGTTGCGAACGCAGCTTGGTCTTGTGATTGTCTTGCATCTGTGGCGTTTCCCCTCTTGCCGGAATGCCTTTCGGAATCAGCATCGGCGTGTCGCGCGAAGCTATCGTCGGGCTCACGGATTGTCGATTGCCGGTTCTGGTCCGGCTGAAGAATTGGAGTCAATGACAGGCGTTGAAAACATACTATGAAAGCGTTCGTCGCGCCACTGGAAGACTGCACGCCTCGTGGGCAGGATTGTGAAGGGAATGCGGTACACGGCAGGCGACGCTGTCGCTATCTACTGGAAACGGCGGAACGAATAGTAGTATGATAGGGCTCATCAAGCCTGTTGCCCTGAGATGGACCAAGCTCCGCAAGAAGACTGGACCTCGGTGACGGTCGAGGGGAGCGAGCAGCGTTCGTCACATGCGAACCGAAATTGACCGGAAAAGCGAAGGCAGCCTGTCCGAAATGGTCGCCGGCACGATTGGCCGGCGGATCGTCTCGGGTACGTATAAGCCTAGCGATACGTTGCCGACCGAACCGCAGATCCAGGCGGAATTCGGCGTGTCGCGCACCGCCGTGCGCGAGGCGATCCGGATGCTCTCGGCCAAGGGCCTGACGGTCTCCCGGCCGAAGATCGGCACCAGGGTGAGGCCACGGGTCGACTGGGCGATGCTCGACCCGGAAGTGCTGCGCTGGCACGTTGACCAGAATCCCGGCGACGACTTCATCCATGCGCTTTTCGAGATGCGCGAGATCATCGAGCCGGCGGCGGCGGCGCGTGCGGCGGAGCGGGCGACCGACGAGGAACTGGCGGCTATCGGCGCGGCGATGGACGGAATCCAGAACGAGGTTCGCGGCAGCCCGGAGCAGATCAAGGCTGATATCGCCTTTCACATGGCGCTGCTTGAGGCCTGCCAGAACCCGATGCTGCGCTCGGTCGGCGCAATGATCCAGTCGGCGCTAGAAATCACGTTTTCCCTTGGCTGGCGGACAGTTATGGGAGACGACGCGGTTCTCCAGCACCGGGCAGTCTATGACGCCGTCCGCCAGAGGAACGGCGAAGAGGCATTTCTTGCAATGCGGCGTCTCCTGCGCAATTCCAAGGGCAACGTTTTCGATGCCATCTGGATCACGCGAAACGAGGGCGAGACATCGCCCTGACACCGCTTGACGCCCCTACGGGCGGTCGGCAGACATATCTGAAACACCAACGGGAGACGACGGGATGCGGCTGATTCAAGTCAAGAAGGGGCGTAACGGCAGGCAAGTGGTTGCGACCGACGGGGACAAATCCTGGGTCGTCCCCGGCCACGCCACGGTCTACGACCTGGCGCTGGCGGCGATCGCCAGGGACACGACGATCGAGACGATGGTCGACAAGGCCGGCAAGGGCGCGAAGGCCAACCCGCAGAAGCTTCTCGACGCCGGCCGCATCGTCGCGCCGGTCGAGCACCCCGATCCGGCCCACCTGATCGTCACCGGCACCGGCCTCACCCACCTCGGCTCCGCCGCCACCCGCGACGCGATGCATGCCAAGGTCGCCGAGGCGAAGGAAGAGACGCTGACCGACTCGATGCGGATGTTCCGCATGGGGCTCGAAGGCGGCAAGCCGAAGCGGGGCAGGGCAGGCGTCCAGCCGGAATGGTTCTACAAGGGCGACGGCAGCTTCGTCGCGGCGCCGGGCGAGCCGCTGGTATCGCCGGCTTTCGCCGAGGACGCCGGCGAGGAGCCGGAAGTCGCCGGCATCTACATCATCGGCAAGGACGGTTCGCCGTTCCGCATCGGCTTCGCGCTTCTCAACGAATTCTCCGACCACGTCGTCGAGCGCCAGAACTACCTGTGGCTTGCCCATTCGAAGCTGCGGCCGTGCTCCTTCGGACCGGAACTGCTGCTCGGCGACCTGCCGGAGGACATCAAGGGCGCGTCACGCATCCGGCGCGGCAAGAAGGTGATCTTCGACCAGCCGTTCCTGACCGGCGAAACCAACATGTCGCACACCATCGCCAATCTCGAGGATCATCACTTCAAGTATCCGTGGTTCCGCCGGCCGGGCGACGTCCATGTCCATTCCTTCGGCACGGCGACGCTCTCCTTCGCGGCCGGGGTGAAGACGAAGTCCGGCGACGTGTTCGAGATCGAGGCGGCGGAATTCGGCCTGCCCCTGACCAATCCGCTGAAGACCGCCCGCAAGGAAAAGGTGACGGTCAAGGCGCTTTAGCCGGCGCGGATCGGCCGGCCTTGCTTCGTCACGGCGAAGCGGTAGGTTACGGCCGTCCAATCCAGACGCGACTTCACGCCGGGGCGCCGTCGCCGGTTCGAGGCTACCAGGCCGCGGACCGACAGGCGCCCGGCAGAGTTTCCGGGCCTTGCCCCGGCATCGACCCCGCCCGCGACGATGGGCGAATGGTCCCCGACCATTGCGCAAACAGGAAGAGAGTTCATGGAAGAGCTGCACAAGAATTACATCGCCGGTGAATGGCGCGACGGCGAAGCCGCGCCGAACCACAATCCGTCCAACACCGACGAGGTCGTCGGCCATTATGCGCGCGCCAGCGCCGACGACGCCCAGGCTGCGATCGCCGCCGCCAAGGATGCCTTCCCTGCCTGGTCGCGGACCGGCATCCAGCAACGCCACGACATTCTCAAGACCGCCTCTGACGAGGTGATGGCGCGCCGGGCCGAACTCGGCAAGCTGCTCGCTCAGGAAGAGGGCAAGACGCTCGCCGAGGGCATCGGCGAGACGGTCCGCGCCGGCCAGATCCTCGACTTCTATGCCGGCGAATGCCTGCGCCTGTCCGGCGAGACGTTGCCGAGCGTTCGTCCCGGCATCGGCGTCGAGATTACCCGCGAGGCGGTCGGCGTCGTCGGCATCATCACGCCGTGGAATTTCCCGATCGCGATCCCGGCCTGGAAGATCGCCCCGGCACTTTGCTACGGCAACACGGTCGTCGTGAAGCCGGCCGATCTCGTGCCGGGCTCCACCTGGGCGCTGGTCGACATCCTGAACCGCGCCGGCCTGCCGCCGGGCGTGCTCAACCTGGTGATGGGCCGCGGCTCGGTCGTCGGCCAGACGCTGCTCGATTCGCCCGATGTCGACGCGCTGACCTTCACCGGCTCGGTCGCCACCGGCAAGCGGGTCGCCGAGGCTTCGGTCAAGCAGATGCGCAAGTTCCAGCTTGAGATGGGCGGCAAGAATCCGCTGGTCGTGCTCGACGATGCCGACCTTGCGACCGCTGTCGAATGCGCCGCCAACGGCGCCTATTTCTCGACCGGCCAGCGCTGCACCGCGTCGTCGCGGCTGGTGGTGACGGAAGGCATCCACGACAAGTTCGTCGCGGCCCTGACCGAGCGGATGCAGGGCCTTGTCATCGACCACGCCCTGAAGAAGGGCAGCCACATCGGCCCGGTCGTCGACCAGAGCCAGCTCGACCAGGACGAGAGCTATATCGACATCGCCAAGAAAGAGGGCGCCAAGCTGCATTGGGGCGGCGAGCGGCTGAACCGCGAGACGCCCGGCTTCTACCTCCAGCCGGCGCTGTTCACCGAGACCAAGCGCGACATGCGGATCAACCGCGAAGAGGTCTTCGGGCCGGTCGCCAGCGTCATCAAGGTCAAGGATTATGACGAGGCGCTTGAGGTGGCCAACGATACCGAATTCGGCCTGACCTCCGGCGTCTGCACCACCAGCCTGAAGCACGCCACCCACTTCAAGCGGAACTCGGAAGCCGGCATGGTGATGGTCAACCTGCCGACCGCCGGCGTCGACTATCACGTCTCCTTCGGCGGCCGGAAGGGCTCCAGCTACGGCCCGCGCGAGCAGGGCCGCTACGCGGCGGAGTTCTTCACCACGGTCAAGACGGCCTACACGCTGCCGTAGGGTTCTCCGGGCGGCCAGGAGGCCGCCCGGTTCCCCCGGCTGGCGGGCGGTGGTCGCCGCGTCCTTCGAGGCTCCCCCGGCTCAAGGCCGGGGTAGCACCTCGGGATGGCGAGGTCGCGCGTCCTCATCCGCGCAATTCTCTGTTTCGAAAGTAGCGATTCTGGTATGTCTCGCGGGCCGGTCGTTACCGGCTCAGGAGTAATGGGCCATGGCGCTTGCGTTATACGGCTCGGAGTTCCACGTCAGCACAGAGCCCGGTTCCGGTACCGGGCACGAATACGCCGGGGCGGCGACGGGGCTCGCCAACGGCGGCTTTGCCCTGACCTATCTCAACAATTCGCCGACCTACAGCTACTTCGCCCGGGTGTATGATGGGTTCGGCGCATCCACCGCAGGCCCGATCGGGACAGGGAGCGTCAATGGCGGCGCAACGTACCTGAATGGCGGTATAGCGGAACTCAGCAACGGCAGACTGGTCAAAGCCTATTCCAAGATCGGCCCGGGGGTGGGTGACCCTATCGACGTCGCGGTGACGTCCTCGCTGCCCGACCTCACCGGTTCCACCCCGGTCGCCACGCCCGGGCCTCTGGCGCCGTCCTACCAGCCCGGCTATCAGTACTCCCCGGGCGTCGCCAGCAGCCAGCTTGGTGGCTATATGGTCGTTTGGGATGACGACGCGACGTCCTACGGCCGCCCCGGAAAGAACGTCGTAGCGCAGGTATTCAACAACGCCGGTGTCGCGGTTGCGCCGGCCTTTGTCGCGTCCGAAGCGCTGTTCAGCGCAGGCGACCAGAAGGCGCCCAACGTGGATCGCCTCGCCAGCGGCAACTATGTCATTGCCTGGCAGGACGACAGCGGCATCGACGGCAACGGAAGCGGCATCAGGGCGCGTGTCTTCTCGTCGGCCGGCGCAGTGGTTACGGGGGAGAAGGCGGTCAACCAGGGCACGACCGGCAACCAGACCACGCCGGCCGTCGCCGGGCTGGTCGGCGGTGGCTTCGTGGTGGTCTGGGAGGATGCCGGCAGGATCGAGGCGCGGCTTTTCAGCGCCGCGGGGACGGCGCTGACCGGGGACCTCACGGTTGCCCAGGTCGCCGCCGGCAACAAATATTTTCCGGACGTCACTGGACTGCTCGACGGGGGCTTTCTCGTCACCTGGACGACAGACGCGAACGCCGCCAACGGCGGCGACGGCTCGTCACTCTCGATAAAGGCGCGGGCTTTTTCCGCGTCCGGGGCTGCCACCAGCAACGAGATCCTTGTCAATTCGGTCACCAGCGGCGGCCAGTGTCATTCGACCGCCGCCACCCTTGCCGATGGCCGTGTCGTGATCTCCTGGACGGACGAGAGCAATGCGCTTCTCACCAACCACGAGACCCGGGCCCAGCTTCTCGATCCCCGCACCAAAGGCGTCACCGTGACCGGGACATCTGGCGCCGACAAGTATGTCGGCAGCGCCTTTGCCGATGTCCTCAAGGGCATGGGGGGTAACGACGAGCTGCGGGCCGGCGCCGGCAACGACACGCTCGACGGCGGGACGGGGGCCGACCAACTGCGCGGCGGTCCTGGCAACGATACCTATGTCGTCGACAATGCGGGCGACGTCATCGACGAGGCAAATGGCGGCTCAGGCGTCGACACCGTGCGCGCGACGATCAGCTTCAGCCTGGCCAACGCGGTCCATGTGAAGGGGAGCGTCGAGAAGCTGGTGCTGACCGGCAGCGCGAAGATCAACGGCACCGGCAACGCCCTTGCCAATACGCTGGTCGGCAATGCGGCCGCCAACACGCTTGACGGCGGGCCCGGCGACGACATCATTTCGGGCGGGCCCGGCAAGGACAAACTCGTCGGCAGGGACGGCAACGACACCTTTGTCTTCGCGGACGCGCTGATCGCAGGGAATGCGGACAAGGTCGTCGGCTTCAAGCACAACAAGGACAAGTTTCTTCTCGACGCAGCGGTGTTTGCGGAGATCGGCCCGACGCTCGGCAGGAAGGAATTCGTCGAGGCGACGAAGGCCAAGGACGGCAACGACCACATCATCCGGAGCGGCAAGGAGTTATATTACGACGCTGACGGCAAGGGCGGGGACAAGCAGGTACTCGTCGCGATCGTCGGCAAGAAGGCCGTGATCGATCACCACGACTTCGTAGTGGGCGACTTCGTCATCTGACGGACGGACCGAGGCCCGGCGGCGGTGCGGGATCAATGTGCTAGGCTCCTGCCGCGGCACTGGCCGTCTGCCGGCTGGTCACCCCGCCAGGAGCGCCGTATGACCGCCATTTGTGAAATCGAAACCCGCCTCTTTGCCGTGCCGCTTGCCGAGGTGCTGAGCGACGCCAAGCATGGCGACCACAGCCACTTCGAGCTCGTGACCGCGACGGTGCGGCTGGCCGATGGGTCGGAGGGGACGGGCTACACCTATACCGGCGGCCGGGGCGGCCACGCGGTCCGGGCGATGATCGAACACGACCTGGCGCCGCTGCTCGCCGGCGCGGATTCCGGCGATGTCGAGGCACTGCACGAGGCGATGCAGTGGCATGTGCATTATGTCGGCCGGGGCGGGATCGCTTCCTTCGCGATTTCGGCGGTCGACATCGCGCTGTGGGATCTGCGCGGCAAGGTGGGCGGCCAGCCGCTGCGGGCCATGGCCGGCGGGGCGGCGACCGCCTGCCGCGCCTATTGCGGCGGCATCGACCTCGGCTTTCCGCTGCCGAAGCTGCTCGAGTCGGTGCGCGGCTACCTGGCGCGGGGCTTCGATGGTGTGAAGATCAAGGTCGGCAAGCCGAACCTCGCCGAGGACGTCGACCGGGTGCGGGCGGTGCGCGACCTGATCGGGCCGGACGTCGCCTTCATGGTCGACGCCAACTATGCGCTCACAGTCGACCAGGCGATCGCGGCGGCCGAAGCCTTCGCGCCCTTCGACCTGGTGTGGTTCGAGGAACCGACTCTGCCCGACGACTATTTCGGCTTCGCCCGGATCGCCGAGGCGACCGGCATGCCGCTGGCGATGGGCGAGAACCTGCACACGATCGCCGAGTTCGAACTGGCGCTGGCCCATTCCCGGCTGTCGTTTATCCAGCCGGACGCATCGAACTGCGGCGGGGTCACCGGCTGGCTGCGCGTCGCCGAGTTGGCGCGCCGTGCCGGCATCCCGGTCTGCAGCCACGGCATGCAGGAATTGCATGTCAGCCTGATGGCCGGGCAGTCGAACGCCGGCTGGCTGGAGGTGCATTCCTTCCCGATCGACGCCTACACGACGCGGCCGCTGGTGGTCGAAAACCGCATGGCGGTCGCACCCGACGAACCGGGGACGGGGGTCACGTTCGACTGGGTGAAGCTCGCGCCGTTCGAGCTCTCGTGACGGCGGACGGCCGGGGACAGGGCGGCGGCGGTCTTGTATCCCACCGCCAAGAAGGCCTATAGGCAGCCGCGGGGCCTTCGGACGAAGGCCCGGACATCGGGGCGCGCGCGCATGAAGGCAATGGCCGGCGAGGCATTCGCCGGGGCAGGGGGTGCCAAAAGCCAGGCTTTTGGCCGCCGGTGGACGACTGGCTTGAGCGATGCCGACGTGCCGGATGAAACCTCAAGTCAGGGCACGAATCTTGCCTAGCGCATGACGCGAATCGTCGCCGCCGTACTCCGTCCCCCAGAGAAGATTGATGACCATGAACGAGATGAACGCCATCGACCCGCAGCCGCGCCGCGTCGACGCCGAAAGCCTCAAGGCGGCGATTGTCGACAAGCTCGCCTATGCCGTGGGCAAGGACTCGATCGTCGCAGAGCCACATGACTGGCTGGCCGCGACGATCCTGGTGGTCCGCGACCGGGCGATCGACCGCTGGATGGAATCGACGCGGGGGCCTTATCGGACCGGGGCGAAGCGGGTCTATTACCTGTCGGTCGAGTTCCTGATCGGCCGGTTGCTGCGCGACGCGATGTCCAATCTCGGGCTGGTCGAGCCGATCGCCGAGGCGCTGAACAGTCTCGGTGTCGACCTCGACGCGATCGAGGCGCTGGAGCCCGACGCGGCGCTCGGCAATGGCGGGCTCGGGCGCCTTGCCGCCTGCTTCATGGAGAGCATGGCCTCGGTCGGTATCCCGGCCTACGGCTACGGCATCCGCTACGTCCACGGGCTTTTTCACCAGGAGATCAAGGACGGTAACCAGATCGAGCTGCCCGAGGACTGGCTGTCGGACGGCAACCTGTGGGAATTCGAGCGGCGCGAGGCGGCCTATGACATCGGCTTCGGCGGGACGGTGGAGAGCGACGGCATGGCCGGCGACACCGTGCGCCAGCGCTGGCAGCCGCAGGAGAAGGTCCTCGCCATCGCCTATGATACGCCGATCGTCGGCTGGCGCGGGGCGCGGGTGAACACGCTTCGCCTGTGGAGCGCGCGGGCGGTCAACCAGATCCACCTCGACGACTTCAACCGCGGCGACCACGTCGCGGCCCTTGCCGACCTGACCCGGGCGGACACCATCACCCGGGTGCTCTACCCGGCGGACTCGACGGTGGCCGGCCAGGAGTTGCGGCTCCGGCAGGAATATTTCTTCGTTTCCGCCTCGCTGCAGGACCTGTTGCGTCGCCACCTCAAGCAGTTCGGCACGGTCGAGAACCTTCCCGACAAGGTCGCGATCCAGCTCAACGATACCCATCCCTCGGTCGCCGTCGCCGAACTGATGCGGGTGCTTGTCGACCTGCACGACATTCCCTGGGAGAAGGCCTGGGCGATCACCCGGGGGACGATCAGCTACACCAACCACACCCTCTTGCCCGAGGCGCTGGAGAGCTGGCCGGTGGGGCTGATGGAGCGGCTGCTGCCGCGCCACATGCAGATCATCTACGAGATCAACGCCCGCCTGCTGCAGTCGGCGCGGAAGTCCCTCGACGCCGATGCCGACCTGCTGGCCTCGCTGTCGCTGATCGACGAGCATCACGGCCGCCGCGTGCGGATGGGGCAGCTTGCCTTTGTCGGGTCGCACAAGGTCAACGGCGTCTCGGCGCTGCATACCGAACTGATGAAGGAGACCGTGTTCCGGGACCTCCACCGGCTCTACCCGGAGCGGATCGAGAACAAGACCAACGGCATCGCGCTGCGGCGCTGGCTGATGCAGGCCAATCCCGGGCTGATCGACCTGCTGGTCGAGGCGATCGGGCCGGCGGTGCTCGACGATGTCGATCGCCTCGTCGAGGCCGGGGCGCTTGCCGAAGACGCGGCCTTCCAGGAACGCTTCGCGGCGATCAAGCGGGCCAACAAGATGCAACTGGCCGAGGTGATCCGCTCGACCGTCGGCGTATCGGTCGATCCGGACGCGATGTTCGACGTCCAGATCAAGCGCATCCACGAATACAAGCGCCAGCTCCTCAACATCCTCGAGACCATCGCCGTCTACAACCAGATCCGGATGCACCCGGAGCGGGACTGGGCGCCGCGGGTCAAGATCTTCGCCGGCAAGGCGGCGGCGAGCTACTGGACGGCGAAGCAGATCATCCGGCTGATCAACGACGTGGCCAGGGTAATCAACAACGATCCGGCGGTGCGCGGCCTGCTGAAGGTGGTCTTCCTGCCGAACTACAATGTCAGCCTCGCCGAGACGATCGTCCCGGCCGCCGACCTGTCGGAGCAGATCTCGACCGCCGGCATGGAGGCTTCCGGCACCGGCAACATGAAGCTGGCGCTGAACGGCGCGATCACCATCGGCACGCTCGACGGCGCCAATGTCGAGATCAGCGAGCGGGTCGGGCCGGACAATATCGTCATCTTCGGGCTGACCGCCGACGAGGTCGCCGCGCAGCGGCGCGCCGGCCATAACCCGCGTGCCATCATCGGCGCCGACGATCGCCTGCGCACGGTGATCGAGGCAATCGCTGACGGGGTCTTCTCGCCCGACGACCGCAATCGCTATCGCGACCTCGTCGACAACCTGATGACCACCGACGGCTTCCTGGTCACCGCCGACTTCGACGCCTATTGCAGGGCGCAGCGAGAGGTCGACGCGATCTGGCGCGAGCCGGCGTCGTGGCAGGCCAAGGCGATCCGCAACACCGCCAACATGGCGTGGTTCTCCGCCGACCGGACGATCCGCCAATATGCCCGCGACATCTGGGACGTGCCGGTGGGGTGAGGCGGGGTCGGGGCCGGCTCAGTCCTTCAGCATCCACTCGTGGGCGGGGTCGTTGAAGAAGCGCCACTGGCGGCGCGGACCGGCCATGACGTTGAGATAGTAGAGATCGTAGCCGTGGACGGTGGCGCAGGGGTGGTAGCCGCGCGGCACCAGCGTCGCGTCGCCATCCTCGATGGTCATTGCCTCGTCGAGCGACCGGTCGTCGGTATAGACGCGCTGGAAGCCGAAACCCTGCGGCGGGTTGAGGCGGTGGTAATAGACCTCCTCGAGCCGGGTCTCCTCCGGGAAGGCGTCGCGGTCGTGCTTGTGCGGCGGGTAGCTGGAGGCGTTGCCGGCCGGGGTGATGACCTCGACGACCAGCAGGCCGTCGGCCGGATCGGTTTCGTTGATGATGTCGGTGACGTGGCGGACGTTGTTGCCCTTGCCGCGGACCATGACCTCATGGCTGTCGGGCGCGATGACCCGGGGCGGGTGGCTGCCGGCGTTGCCGGGCGCCGAACAGGCGGCGAGTTCGACATCTGTTTCGGCCGTCACCGTCCACTGCGCACCGGCCGGCACATAGACCGACCACGGCTTGCCATCGAAGACGCTCATCCGCTCGCCGACGGTGCCAAGGTCCTCGCCGGCCGCCGTGACCGTGCCACGGCCGGTGAGGAAGACGAGGCAGACCTCGCGGTCGCCGGTCTCGACGGTGACGGTTTCGCCGGCGGCAAGCTTGTGCAGGTCGAAGCCGACATACTCCCAGCCGGCGCTTTCCGGCGTGATGTGGAGCGTGCGCTTGAGGGCGTCCGGCGCCGACTGGCGCATATGCAGATGTGACATGGTCGATGATCCTCCCGGCTACCCGGTCTGACGCAACGTGTGGCGGGTTTCAAGCCGCGCGGTTGGCGCGAAGGTCGGTCCAGGTCGCGACCAGGTCGCCGAAGCGGGTGGCCATGTCGGCGATCGCCGCGTCGTCGTCGATCTCGCCGCGCAGCCATTTCTCGGCGCAGGGGTTGAAGATGGTGCGGCCGACGGCGAAGCCCTTGACGATGCCGATGTCGGCGGCGCGGGCGAAGGCGGCCTGCAATTCCTCGGCGGGCGCATCGAGGCCGAGGACGACGACGCCCCGGCACCACGGGTCGGCCCCGGCGATGACGGTCTCGATCGCTGCCCAGACGTCGGAGGTCGGTTGGGCTTCGAGCTTCCACCAGTCGGGCTTGATGCCGGCGGCATAGATCGCCTCCAGCATCGTCGCGGTGGTCGTGTCGTCGAGCGGCGCCTGCTTGCTGGAGATCACCTCGATCAGCAGTTCGAGGTGATTGGCGCGGGCGGCGTCATAGAGGGTGCGCAGCTTCTCGATCTGCTCGGTCATCAAGGCCGCGTCGTCCTGCGGGCTCATGAAGGCGAGGCACTTGACGGTGTGGGTGACCGGCCATTCGGCCAGCCGGCCGCCGATATCCTGGGTGAACTCGAAGCGGAGCGGCCGCGAGGTCGGCAACTCGACCGGCCGGCCGATCCACAGGGGATGGGCGGCGGCCGCGGTCATCGCGTCGCGGCCATGGGTCTCGTCGAGCAGCATGCCGAAGCCAGGACGGCCGTCGGCGACCTTCGCTGCGGCGGCGACAGCGAGCACCTTGAAGTCGGCGATCCGGTCGCGGGAAACCCCGGCGCGGTCGGCCATCGCATCGAACTGGATGCGGTGGTCGATGGCCAGCGCCATCAGTCCCTCCGGCTGCGGCCGCCGGGTGGTCGCCCAGTGGATGTGGTTGAGGACGGGATCGTGGCGGAGCGCGTGATAGCTGCTGCCGTGGTCGAGGAACCAGTTCAGTTCTTCCCAGGTCGGGTATTCCGGGGCGCAAAGAAGGCGCGAGACGGCGAAGGCGCCGCAGGCATTGGCCCAGGTCGCCGCGGTCGCAATCGGCTCATCGCGCAGCCAGCCCCGCAGGAAACCGGCCATGAAGGCGTCGCCGGCGCCGAGCACGTTATGCACCTCGATCGGGAAGCCCTTGCCGACGATGCCGGTGTCGAGGTCGTCGGGGATCGCGTCGGTGAAGACGACGCAGCCCATCGGCCCGCGCTTGAGGACGATGGTCGCGCCGGAGAGCGAACGGATCTTGCGGAGCGCGGCGACGACATCGTCGCCACCGCCCGCGATCAGCACCTCTTCCTCGGTGCCGACGATCAGGTCGCAATGGGGGAGGACCGTCTGCAGGTGTTCCGACACCCGCTCCGACATGATGAAGCGCTGGTCGCCGGCGGCGTGGCCGGCGAGGCCCCAGAGGTTCGGTCGGTAGTCGATGTCGAAGGCGACCTTGCGGCCGGCGGCTCGGGCAATCTCGATCGCCTTGAACTGGGCGGCGGCGACACCGTCGCGCGAGAAATGCGTACCGGTGACGACGATCGCTTTGGCCGAGGCGATCAGCGCCGGGTCGATATCGGCCTCGGTCAGCGCCATGTCGGCGCAGTTTTCGCGGTAGAAGAGGAGGGGAAAGCTGGTGTCGCTCTCCACCGACAGAAGGACGAGGCCGGAGAGCCGCTCGCTGTCGATCTTGACGCCGTCGGTGACGACGCCCTCGCGGGCCAGCTGTTCGCGGATGAAACCGCCCACCTGCTCGTCGCCAACGCCGGTGATCAACGCCGAGCGTAGGCCGAGCCGCGCCGCGCCGATCGCGATATTGGCCGGGCAACCACCCACCGACTTGGCGAAGGAGGAGATGTCCTCCAGCCGCGAGCCGATCTGATTGCCGTAGAGATCGACCGACGAACGGCCGATGGTCACGACGTCGAGGATAGGGTCGGACCCCGCCTCTGGCATTGAGCGTCTCCCGGATTATGATTGGACAGCCAATTGGCCTTGGAATACCAATAATGAAACATAGGTTCTAAAGAGCCGTCAATTCGGAATTTTCATTCCATACCTTGGGAGGGGGATAATCATGGTCCGTTTCGGGCTTCTCGGCGCCGGCCGTATCGGCAAGCTGCATGGCAACAATATCGTCGCGTCGCCAGACGCCGAACTGGTTGCCGTGGCCGATGTCGTGGCGGAGGCAGCGACCGCGCTGGCGGAGGCTACCGGGGCCGAGGCGCGCAGCGCCGAGGCGATCATCAACGGCGACGATATCGACGCGATCCTGATCGGCACCTCGACCGACACCCATGCCGACTTCATCGAACAGGCGATGGCGGCCGGCAAGGCGGTGCTGTGCGAGAAGCCGGTCGACCTCGATGCCGGGCGGATCGAAACCTGCCTCAAGGCCGTCGAGCCAACCGGACGGCCGCTGATGGTCGGCTTCAACCGGCGTTTCGATCCAAATTTTGCGTCGCTCAAGAAGCGCCTGGACGATGGCGCGGTCGGCTCGGTGGAGATGGTGACGATCATCTCGCGTGATCCGGGACCGCCGCCGGTCTCCTACATCGAGCGGTCCGGCGGACTCTATCGCGACATGATGATCCACGATTTCGACATGGCCCGCTTCCTGCTCGGCGAGGAGCCGGTCGAGGTCCATGCCGTCGGCTCGGTGCTGGTCGATCCGGCGATCGGCAAGGCCGGCGATGTCGATACGGCGATGGTCATGCTGCGGACGGCCTCCGGCAAGCTTTGCCAGATCTCCTGCTCGCGCCGCGCGACCTATGGCTACGACCAGCGGATCGAGGTGCATGGCTCCGGCGGCATGATCCGCGCCGGCAATCTTCACGAGACGACGGTCGAGCTGGCGACCGGCGGCGGCTTCACCGCCGATCCGGTGATGAACTTCTTCCTCGAGCGCTATGGCGCGGCCTACCGGCTCGAACTCGCGGCCTTCATTGACGCGGTCGAGAACGGCACGCCGACATCGCCCTCCGGTCACGACGGGCTGATGGCGCAGCGGCTGGCGGATGCGGCGACAAAGGCGCGCGAGACCGGCCAGCCGGTCAAGGTCTGATCGGCGGCCACCGGGGGAGAGCCGTGGCCTGCCGGCGGGCGGAGGACCTCAGAAGGACTCGACGACGATCTTGCCCTTCGCCTGTCCCGTTTCGATCAGGGCATGGGCGGCGCGGATGGTCTCGGCATTGATCGGGCTGAGGACCTGGCTGAGCGTCGTGCGAATGCGCCCGGCGTCGATCTCGCCGGCGACATAGGTCAGCAGCTTGTGCTGCTCGATCATGTCCGGCGTTTCGAACATGGCGCGGGTGAACATGAACTCCCAGTGCAGGCTGGCCGACTTGGTCTTCATGGCGGCCATCGGCATCGGCAGGTCGGTGTCATCGATCGAGACGATGCCGCCTTCGGGCCGGATCAGTTCGACCGCCGTTTCCCAGTGGCGCATGTCGTTGAAGATCGCGATGTGATCGACGAACTGGAAGCCCAGCGCCCGGACCTGTTCGACCATCGGCTCGCGATGATTGACGACATGATCGGCGCCGAGCTCCTTTACCCAGTCCGATGTCTCGGGGCGCGAGGCCGTGGCGATGACGACCAGCCCGGCTGCCCTGGCGAGCTGGATGGCGATCGAGCCGACGCCGCCACCGGCGCCGATGATCAGGACCGACTGGCCCTTGTCGCCGCCGTCGCGGTCGATGCCAAGGCGATCGAAGAAGGACTCATAGGCGGTGATCGTCGTCAGCGGCAGCGCCGCCGCTTCGGCGAAGCTCAGGCTTTTCGGCTTGGCCCCGACGATGCGCTCATCGATCAACTGGAACTCGGCATTCGAGCCCGGCCGGGTGATGTCGCCGGCATAATAGACTTCGTCGCCCGGCTTGAAGATCGTCACGTCGGGGCCGACCGCCTCGACGACGCCGCTGGCGTCCCACCCAAGGACCTTGGGCGGGTCATCCACCGTGTTGGTCCGGGCACGGACCTTGGTGTCGACCGGGTTGACGGAGACGGCCTTGACCGAAACCAGCAGGTCGCGGCCGGAGGCGGATGGCTTCGGCAGGTCGACGTCGAGCAAGGCCTTCGGGTCGGAGATCGGCAGATGGTGGGTGAGGGCGACGGCTTTCATTGTCATTCTTCCTGCGTTCATGGGCGCGCGGTCTGGCTGCCGCCGACAGGGTCCGCCCCCGGCAGGACGGTGCGCGCCGGGATCGGGCGTTTCTCCGGCGGCTTGCGACCGAGCGTGACGACGCGCTGCAGCAGGCCGAGTTCGCGGACCGGGGTCTTCGGGGTTTCGACGTAGCGGATGGCGATCTCACCGCCGTCCTCGGCGACATGGAAGTAGTTCAACCGGAAGGAGGGGTAGTAGACCGCCGGCAGGTAGCCGAAGCGGACCGGCACCCGGTCGAGGATCTTCAGCCAGGTTCCCATGTTGATGATGACCCGGCCGTCCTCCTGTTCGAGAAAGGCGTCATGGGTGTGGCCGAACAGGTAGATCGCGGTGTCCGGGTTCTCCTTGAAGACGGTGCGGGCGCGGGCGAGATACGTGTCGTTGCCGAGACCGTCGACCGACTGGATGCTGCCGATGCCGAGCTTGAAACGGGTGAGGGTCTTGCGGAGATCGCGCAGCACGATCGCACCGGGGATCGCCATCACCAGCATGAAGAACAGGATCAGCATGTTCACGAAAACGATGGCGATGAAGATGTTGCCGACGAAGCCGAGCGAGCGGATGACCGGGTTGTGCAGGATGTAGTTGACGTTGATCAGCCCGGCGCGGCTGAGCAGTTCGGCGGCGAGCGCCAGGCCGGTGAGCGTCAGCATCAGCAGGAAGAGGGCTATGACGCCGCGCACCACCCAGCCCATCTCCCGGTAAAAATAGTTCGACATGCCCCAGTCGGGGACCTGCTCGGTGGCGACCGAGCGGATGTCCTTGAGCCAGTTGCCGCGACCGAAGGCCGAGTGGCGGCTGGCGCCGGCGACGATGGTCTCGGTGATGTAATAGCCGACGGGGAGGGCATAGAGGTTGCCGTAGTCGGGCGAGGCGTTGAACGGGTCGGCCTGCTGGCCGTGCTCGATCCAGATCGTCCGGCCGAGCATCTGGCGCTGCAGGCTGATCGCTGTGTCGAGGTGGAGGTTGTAGGCGAGCAGCCGCTCGTGGAAGGCCGGGTCGCAGGCGAGGTCATAGTCGTGGTTGCCGACCATGACGGTGATGCGTACCGTCTCGCCGGTCGCCTTCAGCTGGTCGAAGATCGTCTGGTGATGGGCGACGATCTCATCGAACTTGGTAACGCCCTCGACGGTGGTGAGCTCCCAGAAGCCGAAGGTATCGCCGCCGACGATCAGCTCGGAATCGGTGCCCTTGGCCGCCAGTTCCCTGAGGAAGCCGATGAACTCCTCGGCGTAGTCGCATTGCTGGAGTTCGCCGTCACCGCCGAGGTGAAGGTCGCTGAGAAAATAGTAGTCCCTGGCCAAGTGGCGGCTCCGTTTCTGGTGATCAGTCGCGCGCTTCGCGCCTGGCGCCGGCCGCGACGGCGAGAGCCATCGCCAGCGCCATCGTCGCCGCGAGCGAGCGGAAGCCGGCATAATCCGCCTCGACGACCTCGAGCTGGACGGTGGCATTGGCGGAAAGCGGCGAGAAGGGGCTGTCGGTGATGGTGACGATCGGCACCCCGCATTCGGCGGCGCGGGCGGCAAGCTCGACGGTGATCGGCGCGTAGGGGGAAAAGCTGATCGCCACCAGCGCGTCGCCCGAATTGGCGCCGGCGAGTTGCTCGGGGCCGAGGGCCGCGACGTTGTCGAGGAGGACGGTGCGGCAGCCGATCTTGCCGAGCGCGTAGGCGAGATAGGCCGAAACCGGGAAGACTCGGCGGAGGCCAAGGAGGTAGATCGTGTCGGCATCGGCCAGGAGGGCCGCGGCCCGATCGACCTCCATGCTGGAAACGGTTTCACGCAGCCGGTCGATGGATGCGATGGCGGATTCGGCGAATCCGTCGACCAGCCCGCTGACGCCGTCGCGGTGGTCGGTGACGTGATCGCCGATGCGGGCGAGGCGCTCGCGGTAGTCCGGCCAGCGGGACTTCAACTGCGCCCGGAAGACGTCCTGCAGGTCGGTGAAGCCGGCATAGCCGAGGGTCTGGGCGAAGCGGATCAGCGTCGAAGGCTGGACCTTGGCCTGTGCGGCGACGCTGGCGACGGTTCCGAAGGCGACTTCATCGGGATTTTCGAG
Organism: Bauldia litoralis; assembly: GCF_900104485.1. Classification (GTDB taxonomy): domain Bacteria; phylum Pseudomonadota; class Alphaproteobacteria; order Rhizobiales; family Kaistiaceae; genus Bauldia; species Bauldia litoralis. Next base: position 106,977 of record NZ_FMXQ01000002.1, read on the forward strand.
GGCGAAGGCGGCGACCTGGACGAGACGGCGCGGCAGGGCTTCACGGCGCGAGATCAGGAGATCCTTCAGGCCGTCGAAATCGCGGGGCGGGTGATCGGTCGTCCGTTCGGCCATCATTCGCATCATAAAAAACGGGCGGGGATGACACCCCGCCCGCGTTCATAGCAGGTTTTGACCGGCGATCAGCCGCCGATGCAGGTATCGACGTTATCCGGCGTGCAGACGTCGAGGCCGGTATAGGTCGGATCGGCAGGGGCGTCCTTGTCATGCGCCATGTCGTAGATGGCGTAGATGACCTTGTAGCCCATCTCGAACGGACGCTGGCCAACCTGACCGGCGGACAGGCCTTCCTTCATCAGGTCGATCTGGACCGGCAGGGTGTCGGCAACCACGAGGGCGAGCGAGCCGTCGGCGATCTTGTCCTTGTACTTGGACGCGACCGCGCGATAGGCGTCCGGCACGAACTGCGGGAAACCGCCGGTCGGGATGAAGGCATCGAGATCCGGATACTTGATCAGGATGTCCTCAAGCTGCTGGACCGACAGCGGGAAGTCGTCGTTCGTGTAGAGCGGGCAACCGTCGACCTCGGTCCAGCCATTCTGGCCGGTGAGGCGCTCGCCGGGGGCCTTGGTGTCGCTCATGCCGCCGAGAACGTCGCGAATGCCCTGCATGCGCTCGTTGTGGTTGGCCGCCGCGGCGCCGCCCGACTGGATGCAGACCGTGCCACCATCGGGCTTGATCTCCATGGCAAGCTTCGCAAGGTTGGTGCCGATATCGTAGTTATAGGTCCCGATATAGGCGGTGCGCATATCGGCATGCTCGGGAAGCAGGTCACTGTCCCAGGTCAGAACCGGGATTCCCGCTTCCTTTGCCTGCGGGAGAACGCTGGCCATTGCCGCCGCGTTGGACGGGGCGACGCCGATGCCATCGACACCCTTGGCGATCAGATCGGCGACGATCTGGATCTGCTCGTCACCGCCACCGTGTTCCGGGGGCCCGATGAACACGCATTCGACCTTGTCGGCGCCGATTTCCTCGACCGCCTTCTCGCAGCCGAACTTGGCCTGATCGAAGAACGGATTGTTGAGGTTCTTCGGCACGACCGCGACGACCACCTTCTTGTGATCGGCGCTGGCTTGTCCGGCGAACACCGCGCCGGCCATCATGGCCGCTGCGATGAGCGCACTGCCCTTCAGAATTTTCTTCATGCTTTTTTCCTCCCGTTGAACTGCGGCGTGAGCGTCTTGGCAGATCTCACGCGCGCTTTCTCCCGCGGATCTTCTCCAGGAGAACCGCGAGCACAATGAAGACGCCGACAAAGGCGCCTTGCCAATTCGAATCGATGCCCTGCATCAGCAGGCTGTTGCGGATGACCTCGAGCAGGGCCGCGCCGATGACCGCGCCATAGGCGCCGCCTTCGCCGCCCATCAGGTTGGCGCCGCCAATGACCGTCGAGGCGATGACCCGCAATTCGTAGGTCGTGCCGAGGGCGTTGATCGCCGATCCCTGCCAGCCGACGACCAGGATCGCGGCGATCGCCGCGGTGAGGCCGGACAGGATGTAGGCCTGGGCCTTCACCCGGTTGACCGGCACGCCGGTCAGGCGGGCGGCCTGCTCGTTGCCGCCGATCGCGTAAAGGTGACGACCCCAGGTGGTGAAACGAAGGATGACGCCGATGACAACCGCGAGGATGATCAGCGCCCAGAAGATGTTGGACAGTCCCAACATCTGGCCGCCGCCGATGATCTTGAAGGCGGGACCGTCCGGGCCGAAGTCGTAGATCATCCGGTTCTGCGACAGCACGATCGCGATCGATCGTCCGAAGGACATCATGCCGAGGGTGACGACGAAGGCGGACAGGCCGGCATAGGCGATCAGCAGGCCGTTGATGAAACCGGCGAACATGCCCGTCAGCAGGCCGCCCACGACCGCCACGTACCACGCATTGCCACCTTCGAGCAGGACGCCGCACACCACGCCGGTGACGCCCATGATCGAGCCGACGGACAGGTCGATCCCGCCGGTGATGATGACCGCGACCATCCCCACGGCCATGATGCCGATATAGGAGAAGTTGCGGGTCATGTTGTAGAAATTGGCTTCGCTGGAGAAGACGTCCGGCTGCAGATAGCTCATCACGGCGATGATGACGGCCAGCGCCACGGTCACCCAGAAGGCCTGGCTCGAGATCAGTTTCTCGAAGGCCGTCTGCTCCTTGATCGATACGACGTCCTCAATGCGGACATCGCCGATATCCCGATGGGACCCGCCGGCGTCGTTTTCAGGCGGCATGGATGGCTCCCGTGATAAGGCCGGTGATTTCCTCAGGACTCGACTGCGAGGTCGGCTTTTCCGCGACCTTGCGCCCGCGCCGCAAGACCGCGACGCGGTCCGCGACCGCGAAGACATCGGGCATGCGGTGGCTGATGAGGACGATCGCGATGCCCCGGTCCTTCAGCCGGCGGATCAGGTCGAGCACCTCCGCCACCTGCCGGACGGAAATCGCGGCGGTCGGCTCGTCCATCAGGACAAGCTTGGCCTCGGACAGCATGGTGCGGGAAATCGCGACGGCCTGGCGCTGGCCGCCGGACATCCGGCGCACGAGGTCCTGCGGCCGCGTCTCCGACTTCAACTCGCCGAACAGTTCGCCGGCCCGGTCGCTCATCGCCTTCGACGTGAGGAACCTGAACGGCCAGATCCGTGTCGCGATCTCGCGGCCGAGGAAGATGTTGCCGGTCGCAGTGAGATTGTCGCAGAGCGCGAGGTCCTGGTAGACGACCTCGATCCCCTTGGCGCGCGCGTCGATCGGCTTGTGGAAATGGACCGGCTTGCCCTCGAGGACGATCTCGCCGGTGGTCGGCGGAAAGTTGCCGGCGATGATCTTGATGAGGGTCGACTTGCCCGCGCCGTTGTCGCCCATCAAGCCCAGAACCTCACCCGGTTCAAGCTCGAGATCGACTTCGGTCAGGGCCTTGATCGCACCGAAATTCTTGGAGATTTTTCGCAGTGAAAGTACGGGCACAGCCGCTTGTTTCCTACCCTGTATACTAACATTTTTGGCATGCGCTTAAGCGCACTTATACCGACAGTAGAATGGCCGTTCTACGTTGTCCAGCGGGTGGAATACCCGCTCTGGTTTGGAAACGATTCCATGCTGGAAGCGGGCGACTTGGCTCGCTTCAGCGGTTATGCTGCCGCATCGACAATGGCGCCGGGGGGCGAATGCCATGCCTGACTTTCCGATCATCGACGCGCACGTCCATCTCTACGATCCGGCGGATATCAGTTTCGCCTGGATGGCCGAGGCGCCGCCGCTCAACAAACCGCATCTGCCGGCCTACTACCTGGAACGCTCCGGGCCGGTCATCGTCGACGGACTGGTCTTCGTCGAAGTCGACGCCGATGTCGGCCAGCATGTCGACGAGGCGCTCTGGGTGAGCGAGACGGCCAAGACCGAACCGCTGGTGCAGGCGATCGTCGCCTCGGCGCCGATGGAACGCGGACCCGCCGCGGTCGACGCGGACCTTGCGGCGATTGCGCGCCTGCCGCTGGCGCGCGGCATCCGTCGGCTGATCCAGAACCATGTCGACGAGCCCGGCTGGTGCCTGCGGCCGGATTTCGTCAACGCGGTGCGCCTGCTGCCGGCCCATGACCTCAGCTTCGACCTGTGCATCTACCATCCGCAAATGGCCGACGCGATCGAGCTTGTCCGCCAGTGCCCTGAAGTTCGCTTCATCCTCGATCATATCGGCAAGCCCGGTATCCGCGACGGCATCACCGAGCCGTGGTTCACGCAGATGCGCGAACTGGCGAGCCTGCCCAACGTGGTCTGCAAGATTTCCGGGGTGGTGACCGAAGCCGATCACCGCAACTGGACCTACGATCAGGTCGCGCCCTATGTCGCCCACGCCATCGAGACCTTCGGTTTCGACCGGGTGGTGTTTGGCGGGGACTGGCCGGTGGCGGAACTGGCGATCCGCTATGCCGAATGGGTGGCGATCGTCGACCGGGTGACGGAAGGCGCCAGCGACTCCGAATTGCGGAAGCTCTATCGCGACAACGCCATCCGCTTCTACCGGATGTGAGGCCGGGCCCGGATCAGAACAGGACGTCGATACCGCGCCAGACGACATAGATGCCGACGACGATGACGATCGCGGCGAAGGCGTAGGAGAGGCCGGGCTTGCGGGCGGCGAGCGTCCGCGACACGGCGACGCCGCCCAGTCCGCCGACCGCGCCGCCGACGATGAGCAGCCCGGCGACCCACCAGTCGACGAGCCCCGACAGGGCGTAGTTGCCCGCCGTGGTCAGGCCGAAGGTGGTGACCGAGAGGAGCGACGAGCCGACGGCGTTGAGGAGCGGCATGCCGGTCGAGATGACGAGGCCGGGCACGATCAGGAAGCCGCCGCCGATGCCGAAGAAGCCGGCCATGAAGCCGACGCCGAGGGCGACCGGCGCGATGCGCGGCAGGAGGCTCGCGGCCGTCGTGCGGTCGAGATGGATATCGGGCCGGCCGACTTCCGCCGGCTTTCGCGCCATGGTCAAACCGACGACGATCATCACGACGCCGAACAGCGCCAGCAGGCTCTGTCCGTCGAAAGCCTTGCCGGCGGTTGAGCCGAGGGCGGCGCCGATGATGCCGAAAACCGCGAAGGCGGCGGCGCAGCCGAACTTGACGTTGCCCTTGCGGAAGTGGGTGACGAGGTTGATCGCAGCGCTGACCGCGACGGCCAGCGCGCTGGTGCCGATCGCGACATGCGGATCCTTGACCCCCACGACATAGACGAGGAGGGGCACGGCCAGGACCGAACCGCCGCCTCCGACGAGGCCGAGCGAGAAGCCGACAAGGCCACCCGAGAGGAGGGCCAGCACATCCTGCAGGAGGGTGAGGTCAGACATCGTCAGTCTCGATGAAACCGATTCCCGTTCAGCCGCGTTCTGTCGGCAGGCCGGCGCGCTTCCACGCCATGATGCCGCCGGTCATGCAATAGGCATCGCCCTTGGCGAGCGACGCCAGGGCGGCGGAGTTGCGGGTGGTGCGGGCGCCGGAGGCGCAGAGGAAGACGACCGGGCCATCGGGAAGGTTAGCCGGCTCACCGCGCGCCAGAACGGAAAGGGGCAACTTGATCGAGCCGGGGATGGCTTCGGCGGCGGTTTCGTTCGGTTCGCGCACATCGACGAGCACGGCCTGCTTGTCGAGCAGTGCATGGGCGTCGTTGACGGTGATGTCGGTCAGCAAAGGGTTGGTCATTCCGGATGTCCTTGGTTGGGGGAGGTCGGGCCGCAATAGATGTCCTTGAGCGTGACAAGAAGCCGGGCGGCGACGGGATCGACGATCGCATAGTGCAGGGTCTGTCCGTCGCGGCGGTAGCCGACCAGACCGCTCTCGCGCATCAGCGACAGGTGCTGGGACAGCGCCGACTGGCTGAGGCCGACGGCGGCTGCGAGATCGCCGACGGTCATCTCGCCGGCGCCCGCCAGTTCGCACAGCACGAGAAGGCGGCGCTCGTTGGCCAGCAACTTGAGCAGCCGCGCGGCCTCGCCGGCCTGGGCCGCGAGAGCATGAATGTCGACGGGCGACGGAAGGGTGTCTGATTTGTCCATTAGCATTGACTAAATTAGAGGTCACTAATATATGTGTCAAGACCCATCCGCAACGTGACGTGGAGAACCGCTATGTCCAATCCCGCAGCGACGACCGTGAGGCCGGAAGTCCGCGCCTTCTTCGACGAACCGACGAATACCGCGAGCTACCTGGTGTCCGACCCCGAGACCAGAAAGGCGGCCGTGATCGACCCGGTGCTCGACTACGACCAGTCGACCGGCAAGGCCTCGACCAAATCCGCCGACGCAATCCTCAAGGCGGCTGCAGACGCGGGCCTGACCATCGAGTGGGTGCTGGAGACCCACGCCCATGCCGACCACCTGTCGGCGGCGCCCTATGTCAAGCTGAAGACCGGCGCGCAGGTCGCCATCGGCGAGCATATCCGCGAGGTCCAGAAGATCTTCCGGCCGGTGTTCAACGCCACCGACGTGTCGGGCGACGGCAGCGAGTTCGACCGGCTCCTGGCCGAGGGCGAGCATTTTCAGATCGGGGCGCTTGACGTCTCGGTTTTGCATACGCCCGGCCACACCCCGGCCTGCGTTTCCTATGTGATCGGCGACGCGGTCTTCGTCGGCGACACGCTGTTCATGCCGGACTATGGCACCGCCCGGGCCGACTTCCCCGGTGGCGACGCGCGGACGCTTTACCGCTCGATCCAGAAGCTGCTGGCTCTGCCGCCCGAGACGCGGCTCTTCGTCTGTCACGACTACAAGCCGGAAGGCCGCGACGACTATGCCTGGGAAACCACGATCGGCGAGGAGCGCAAGAACAAGCACATCGCCGGCACCAGCGAGGACGATTTCGTCGCGATGCGCGAAAGCCGCGACGCGAGGCTCGCCGCGCCGCTGTTGCTGCTGCCGTCGATCCAGACCAACATCCGGGCAGGGCGGCTGCCGCCGACCGAGGCCAACGGGGTTTCCTACATCAAGATCCCGGTGAAGCTCGCGTCTTAGGTCTTTCCGGGGATCGTCGGGTACTCTCCGCTTTCGCCGCCAAATGTCATTCTGCGCGGCGCTTCAGGGGACACGATGATCGATTTCCGGGGACTGCCGCTGCCGGTCAATATCGCCGTCCTGCTGGTCTCGGCGGCGATCGTCTGGGGGGCGGGCACGCGCATGGCGCGGCTGGTCGACGCGATCGCCGAACGCACCGGGCTCGGGCGGGCTTTCGCCGGCTTCCTGCTGCTCGGCGGCGTTACCTCGCTGCCGGAACTCGCCACCGTCATCACCGCCGCCCATGGCGGCCACGCCAACCTGGCGCTGAGCAGCATCCTCGGCAGCGTTTCGACCAACGTGTTGCTGCTGGCGCTCGCCGACGCGGTCCTGGGGCGCGATGCGCTGACCTCCGTCGTCGCCCATCCGGCGACGCTGATGCAGGGCGCGCTCGGCATCCTGCTGCTCGGCGTCGTCGCCGCCGCGATCAATATCGGCGATGTCGAACTCTTCGGTATCGGCGTGTGGTCGGCGGCGCTGGTGCCGCTGTTCGGGCTCGCCGTCTGGCTGACGTCGCGCTACGAGAACCGGCCGACCTGGATGGTCGCCGACGGCGCGCCGCTGCCGGGGCTCGCGCCGGCCGAGCCCGAGGAACTGAAGCTCGACTTGCGGGCGCTGGTGACGAACGCGACCGCGGCCGGCGTCGTCATCCTGGTCGCCGGCTACCTGCTGGCCGAGTCCGGCGACGCAATCGCGGTGCAGACCGGGATCGGCGCCAACATGGTCGGGTTCGTCCTCGTCGGGTTGGCCACTTCGCTTCCGGAAATCAGCTCGATGGTCGGGGCCGTCCGGATCCACCGATACGAGTTGGCGATCGGCGACATCTTCGGCACCAACCTGTTCGACCTCCTCCTGATCCCGATCGCCGACATCTTCTTCCGGCAGGGGCCGATCCTGGCGCAGGCCGGGCGTTTCGAGGCCGTGGCAGTGGTGCTCGGCATCATCCTGACTTCGGTCTATGTCGTCGGACTGCTCGATCGCCGCAACCAGACCGTGTTGCGCATGGGATACGACTCGCTCGCCGCCATCGTCGCCTTCGGCATCGGTATCGTGCTGCTGGCGACCATCGCCTGACGCCGCGGCGACGCGCCTGTGGAAAAGCCGTCGCCGCGATTTGACGAAGGCGCGGCGGATGCAGACGGTGCTGGAATGGGTCTCAATCTCATCAAGCTTTGCGTCGGCTGCGATTCCATCGATGACCTGGCCGAGTGGATCGACTATCGCGTCGCCGAAGCCAAACGTGCCGGGCGTCCGCCGGAGCATCATCACGTCACCCGCATGGTGCCGAAGCGGATCGACGACCTGCTGGCCGGCGGCTCGCTCTACTGGGTGATCAAGGGCACGGTCCAGGTTCGCCAGCGGCTGACCGATATCCAGCCGTTCCGGGACGCGGAGGGGATCGGGCGGTGCCGGCTGATGCTCGAGCCGAAACTCGTCGCCACCGAATGGCAGCCGCGCCGTCCGTTCCAGGGGTGGCGCTATCTCGAGGCAAAGGACGCGCCGGCCGACCTGAAGCAGGGCAAGGGCCAGTCGCTGCCGCCCGAACTGGCGGCGGAACTGGCCGAGCTCGGCGTTCGCTAGACGGGCTGCACCCGATTACACCGCAATGTTGTCGATCAGGCGGGTCTTGCCGAGCCTTGCGGCGGCGAGGAGCCGAAGCGGTTCGGCGGCTGGATTGGTCACGACGTCCAGCGTCTCGGCGTTGCGGAGTTCGACATAGTCGACGACGAATCCTGCATCGGCGAGCGCGGCGCGCGCGGCATCGAGCGCTTGCGCCGGGTTTCCGCCGGTTGTGATCGCCTGAGCGGCGGTCTGCAGAGCCCGGTGGAGGACGGGCGCTGTCTCTCTCTCGCCCGGCGTGAGGTAGGCGTTGCGCGAGGAGAGGGCGAGACCGTCGGATTCGCGCACGGTCGCAAAACCGTCGATGCGGACCGGGATGGTCAGGTCGGCGACCATGCGGCGGATCACCATCAGTTGCTGGTAGTCCTTCTCGCCGAAGATGGCGATGTCCGGTTGCGTCGCCAGCAGAAGCTTGGCGACCACGGTGGCGACGCCCTGGAAATGGGTCGGCCGGAAGTCGGTTTCCAGTCCCTCGCCAGGACCGGCAACGGCGATGGTGGTGGCGAAACCCGGCGGATACACCTCCGCGGTTTCCGGCATGAAGACGGCGTCGACGCCGAGGGCCGCAAGTTTCGCGAGGTCGGTGTCATGGTCCCGAGGGTAGCTGGCGAAATCCTCGGTCGGCGCGAACTGGGTCGGGTTGACGAAGATCGAGACGACCACCCGGTCCGCCCGCTCCCTGGCGGCGCGGACAAGCGCCAGATGCCCCTCGTGCAGCGCGCCCATGGTCGGGACGAGGGCGCTGGTCAACCGGTCCATCCGCCAACCCGCGGCGCGCTGCTGCGCGTCGGCGGCCGTCCGGTCGATCCGGGGGGGTGCGGGGGGCGTTTCGGCAGGCTGGCTCATTGCGTCTCAGTCGATGCTGCGGTGCGGCGGGCGAAGCTAACAGAGCCGCCGCGCGACGCCAATTTGCATTTCGGGGGGCCCGGATTGGTGTTTGTTGACAAAATCTTGGCTTTTTCGCCGCATGATCCCCAGTCGCTGAGAATCGATCCTTGTTACGGGGCAAATTGCGATGCGTTTCGAGTCCGCCAGGCAGAGGTCGGCCCACGTCATCGTTCTTGGCAACGAGAAGGGCGGCTCGGGCAAGTCGACCACCGCGATGCACCTGATCGTCGCGCTGCTGAAGGCCGGCCACAAGGTCGCTTCGGTGGACACCGACAGCCGTCAGCGCTCTCTGACCCGGTATATCGAGAACCGGGCCCGCTGGGCCCGCACCCGCAATCTCGACCTCGAAATGCCCGAGCATTTCGTTGCCAGACTGGCGGCCGGCGAGACCGTGCGCGAGATCGAGGCGCAGGAATTCGCGACCTATGCCGACATCGTCGATCGTGTCGAAAACGACTTCGACTACGTGGTCGTCGATACGCCGGCCAACGACTCCTACCTGATGCGGCTCAGCCATGCGCTGGCCGATACGCTGGTGACGCCGGTCAATGACAGCTTCGTCGATCTCGACATCTTCGGTGAGGTCGACCCCGACAATCTCGCGATCACCCGGATGAGCCACTACGCCGACCTGGTGCAGACCGCTCGACAGCAACGGCGCGAGGTCGACGGGGTGACGATGGACTGGATCGTCGTCCGTAACCGGATCTCGATGCTCGCCAGCCGCAACCAGCAGAACCTGCTGGCCGTGCTGAAACGGCTGGCACCGACACTGGGCTTCCGCCTCGGCGACGGAATTTCCGAGCGGGTCGTGTTTCGCGAGTTTTTTCCCAATGGCCTGACCGCGCTCGACGCGCTGGACATCAAGACCCATGGTTCGGAGCCCTCGATGTCCCATGTGTCGGCCCGGAACGAGATTCGGGATCTCGCGGCGCTCCTCAGCCTGCCGGAGCCGAAAAGGCGCGACCCCATGTTCACCGCGCCTGGCGCGAAAGCGCGGCCGGCGCGCCTCCTGGAGCTGGTGACCGAATAGCGGTTGCTTCCGCCCCGATCAGTGCCACATTTCCTGACAGGATCACCGCGTCACGCGGTAGACGCCGCGCGACGATGCGGGGTTGATGGAGAAAGGCACGTTCAGTCATGGTCGCGGACGACAAGACGACGCCGGCGAAGCGCAACCCCGGCAAACAGCCGGCGGAGCGTTCGGCGCCGAACGATATCGACGCTTTTCTCAAACAGGCGCGGATCCTCGGTGGTGCGGGCGAGGGACGTGGACGGCTGATCTTTGCGCTCGACGCGACGATGAGCCGCCAGCCGACCTGGGACACCGCTTGCCGCCTTCAGGCGCAGATGTTCGAGGAAGCCGGCAAGGTCGGCGGCCTCGATGTGCAGCTTCTTTATTATCGCGGCTTCAATGAATGCCGGGCGAGCAAGTGGGTCAGCAACACCACCGCGCTCCGCGACCTGATGACCGGCATCCAGGTCCGCGGCGGGCATACGCAGATCGGCAAGGTGCTCAGCCACGCGCGGCGGGAGAACGGCAAGCGCAAGATCGGCGCCCTGGTTTTCGTCGGCGATGCGATCGAGGAGCCGATCGACACACTGGCCGCCCGCGCCGGCGAACTCGGCCTGCTCGGCGTCAAGGCCTTCGTCTTCCAGGAGGGGCGCGATTCCACCGTCGAGTCCGGCTTCCGCGAGATCGCCCGGTTGACCGGCGGCGCCTATGCGCGGTTTGATACCAACGCGGCGGGCCAGCTCGCGGACCTGCTCAGGGCAGCCGCCATCTACGCCGCGGGCGGGATGAAGGCGCTGGAGACGAGCAGCGGCCGTGGCGGCCAGTTGCTCCTGGAGCAGATGCGAAGCCGCTGATGGTCTATTTCATTACCGGTGTCGGCGCTCTCATCGCGCTTCTCGTGCTCGCACGCGCCTTCGTCGGCGCAAATCCCCGTATGCTGCTCCGGCTGATCCGCTACGCCGTCGGTGGGGTGATGGTGGTGTTCGGGCTTGGCCTGAGCCTGGCGCGCCGGGTCGACATCGGCCTGCCGCTGATCGTCCTCGGCGCCTCGGCGATCTTCATGGGCCGGATCGGGCCGATCGATCTCGGCGGATCGAGTCGGACGCCCGGCTCGACGTCGAAAGTGACGTCGGCCTTTCTCGAGATGGAACTGGACCACGACACCGGCAAGCTTGGCGGGCGGGTGGTCGGCGGCGCCTATGCCGGACGTCGGCTCGACGACCTCGACGTGCCGGACCTGCGGAAGCTCTCGCGCGAACTGGCGATCGACCGCGAGAGCCTGGCGCTATTCGAAGCTTATCTCGACAGCCGAATTCCCGGCTGGCGTGAAGACGTCGAGGGTGATGGCGCAGCGGGGGCGGGCAGCCCGGCGGATGCGGGCCCCATGACTGACGAGCAGGCCTATGAGATCCTTGGCCTTGCGCCCGGCGCCGGTGAGGCGGAAATCAGGCGTGCGCACCGACAGTTGATGAAGGGAGTTCACCCCGACCAGGGCGGCTCGACGTTCCTGGCGGCGAAAATCAACGAAGCTAAGGACAGGCTTTTGAGCGGTCATAGATGAGTCCAATACACGTTACACAAAGGGACCCCGGGACAGGCATTTCACGCCATCGCAGCGCAGATAATCACTCCGAGATGGCGTAGCAGGCGAACTTCTGCTTGGTCAGATAGGCGCAAGCGGCGCGGGCTTCCGACTTGCCGGCGAACCCGGCAAAACGCGCGCGATACAGCGTGAGCGACTCCTTGACCACCGGTTCGGTGTAAGGCGCGGCGCTGGCCAGAACCGTGCCGCCCTTGGACTTGGCGTCGCTGAGCAGTTCCATCGCTGCCGCCTCGGTGGGCGTGGCGGCGATCTGGATCTTCCAGCCGGAGGTCACCACGGGCGCGGGCTGGGCTTCCTCGATGATGACGTCATCGGAAATGTCGCCCTGCGAGCGGAACTCCTGCGGGATAACGGAAGCGGCCGCCGTTACCACCGAGCCGGTCTCGATCTCGATATCGCCGTCCGGACGCGTGCGCGGGGTCGGGACATTGGCGGCAAAGACGGTGGCGCCGGAGGGCAGGATGCGCTTGGCAATCTGGAAGCCGGTCGATGCCTTCGGCACGTAGGTCTTCAGCAGTTCGGCCATCCTCGCGTCGCGCGAACTGCCGCTCGAACCACCGAGGACCACGGCGACGACACGGCGGTTCGACTGGTTGACCGAAGTCACGAGGTTGAAGCCGGAGGCGCGGATATAGCCGGTCTTGATGCCGTCGACGCCGGGATACCGGCCGAGCAGCCGATTATGGTTGCCGATCTTCGTGCCCTTGTAGGTGAAGCTCGAGACCTTGAAATAGGTGAAGTAGTTCGGGAAGCGGTCCTGAACCGCGCGACCGAGGATCGCCATGTCGCGGGCGGTGGTGACCTGGCCGCCATCGGGCAGGCCCGAGGCGTTGCGGAAAGTCGTGCTCTTCATGCCGAGCTGGCGCGCCCGCGTCGTCATCAGGGCGGCGAAGCCGCTCTCTGTTCCGCCGAGATGCTCGCCGATCGCGGCGGCAATGTCGTTGGCCGAGCGGGTGACGAGCGACAGGATCGCGTCCTTGACCGAAATCGACTGGCCGGGCTTCAGGCCGAGCTTCGACGGCGGCTGCGACGCGGCATGCTTCGATACGGTGATCTCCGAGGAGAGGGTGACCCGGCCACTGTCGAGAGCCTCGAACAGCATGTAGAGGGTCATGATCTTGGTCAGCGACGCGGGATAGGTCCGCGTGTCGGCGTTGCTGGAATAGAGGACCTTGCCGGTCTTCGCGTCGACAACGATGGCAGCGCTGACGACAGCCTCGGCGCTGCCCGCACCGATCGCCGCCATCGCGGCGCCCGCCGCAATCAATGTCCGCAGCCAGGTGGCGCCCCGTCGATGAAGCGCCCGAAGTCGCATCGTCATGAATTCCAACTCCGCACCCTGACGACACATACCATGAGTCGTCCGTCCCAAAATCACTCGGCAGTCGGGCGTCGACGCGACACCACAGCAGACTCTTGTTGTCCCCGCACGATTTGCGGGACGCGAACGCTGAGCCGTGGACCTGAACGCCGATCGAATCGCCAGTAAAGTCCCCACGCATACCGGCTGCCGGTCTCGTCAAGGACAGTATGGAGGCGAAGTTACAAATCCGTAAAGCCCCTCCGTCCGCGGCAATCCGTATCGATATTGTGCAATGCACAAAAACGCCTTGACGCGGATGTTGCAGTGCACATATTACGGTGTATCACCATCCGGTCGCCACCAGCGCCGCGCAAACTCAGGGGATGAATGACATGATCAGCGGGTTCGAAGACTTTCAGAAGTTCAGCAAGGGCAACGCCGACGTCGCCATGGAAAGCGCCAACGCCGTGACCAAGGGCATCCAGGCGCTCGCCTCCGAGACTGCCGACTATTCGAAGAATGCCTTCGAAGCCGGTAGCAAGGCTTTCGAGCAGATGGTCTCCGCCGGGACGCTCGACAAGGCGATGGAAGTCCAGACCGACTTCGTTCGCTCCGCCTACGAGGGCTATGTCGGCCAGGCCACCAAGGTCGGTGAGATTTTCACCGGCATGGCCCAGGCAGCCTACAAGCCCTACGAGGGCCTGTTCGGCCAGTTCGGCAAGTAAGCCAACCACAGATGCGAAAGTGGCTCGCGGCATGACCGCGGGCCGGAAGGGCCCGGCTTTGTCGGGCCCTTCTTTTTTGCGCGACGCTGCCCGTTGGAATCGTCCCGGCCGGTACCTAGATAGGGTGGCACCGGGCCGTATCTCCTCCTTCCTTCATCGGACAACCAACATTAAATTTGACGCCGATGGATTGCGCGGTCGAGACTTTGTCGTCAGGATTCGAGAATGCATGGATTGGTGAGCCGACAAGATGAGCAATTCGAACCGGCGACCCGATGATGGCGATTCCGGGACTGGTGTTGTCACAAAGACCAAGCCCAAGACGAAACGCCCGAACCTCTATCGGGTCCTCATTCTCAATGACGACTACACACCGATGGAGTTCGTGGTCCATGTGCTGGAGCGCTTCTTTCAGAAAGGGCGGGAGGACGCGACCCAGATAATGCTGCATGTGCATCAGCACGGCGTTGGGGAATGCGGCGTCTACACGTTTGAAATAGCGGAAACCAAGGTGACGCAGGTAATGGATTTCGCCAGGAAGAACCAGCATCCGTTACAGTGCGTCATGGAAAAGAAATGAGGTCCCCCGTGCCGTCGTTCTCCCGCAACCTCGAAAAAGCGCTCCACCAGGCATTGGCCCTGGCGAGCGAGCGTCATCAGGAATACGCGACGCTCGAGCACCTGCTGCTGGCCCTGGTCGACGACCAGGACGCGGCCGCGGTGATGCGTGCCTGCAACCTCGACCTCGACATCCTGCGGCGCAGCCTTGTCGAATATATCGATACCGAGCTCGCCAACCAGGCGACCGGGTCGGAAGAGGATTCCAAGCCGACCGCCGGATTCCAGCGCGTCATCCAGCGCGCCGTCATCCATGTCCAGTCGTCGGGCCGTGAAGAGGTGACCGGCGCCAATGTGCTGGTCGCGATCTTCGCCGAACGGGAAAGCCACGCTGCCTATTTCCTGCAGGAGCAGGACATGACCCGCTACGACGCGGTCAACTACATCAGCCACGGCATCGCCAAGCGGGCCGGCATGTCGGAGTCGCGCCCGGTGCGTGGCGTCGATGACGACGCCGCGACCTCCGAGGGCCGCGAGGACAGCAAGAAGAAGGCCGACGCGCTCGAGGCCTATTGCGTCAACCTCAACGAGAAGGCGCGCAAGGGACGGATCGATCCGCTGATCGGCCGCGACTCCGAGATCAACCGCACGATCCAGGTGCTGTGCCGGCGGCAGAAGAACAACCCGCTCTTCGTCGGCGATCCGGGCGTCGGCAAGACCGCCATCGCCGAGGGGCTCGCCAAGCGGATCACCGACGGCGACGTGCCGGAGGTGCTGAAGGACTCGACGGTCTTCTCGCTCGACATGGGCACGCTGCTTGCGGGCACGCGCTATCGCGGCGACTTCGAGGAACGCCTCAAGCAGGTGATCAAGGAGATCGAGGACTATCCCGGCGCGATCATGTTCATCGACGAGATCCATACGGTGATTGGCGCCGGCGCGACCTCGGGCGGTGCGATGGATGCGTCGAACCTTTTGAAGCCGGCGCTCGCCTCGGGCACCGTCCGCTGCATCGGCTCGACCACCTACAAGGAATATCGGCAGTTCTTCGAGAAGGACCGGGCGCTGGTCCGTCGCTTCCAGAAGATCGACGTCAACGAGCCGACGATCCCGGACGCGATCGAGATCCTCAAGGGCCTCAAGCCCTATTTCGAGGACTATCACAAGGTCCGCTACACCGGCGACGCGATCAGGACGGCGGTCGAACTGTCGGCCCGCT
Source organism: Bauldia litoralis (assembly GCF_900104485.1). Taxonomy (GTDB): domain Bacteria; phylum Pseudomonadota; class Alphaproteobacteria; order Rhizobiales; family Kaistiaceae; genus Bauldia; species Bauldia litoralis. Next base: position 122,505 of record NZ_FMXQ01000002.1, read on the forward strand.
ACATCAACGACCGCAAGCTGCCGGACAAGGCGATCGACGTGATCGACGAGACGGGCGCCTCGCAGATGCTGTTGCCGCCGACCAAGCGGCGCAAGACCATCGGCGTCAAGGAAATCGAGGGAACCATCGCCACGATGGCGCGGATCCCGCCGAAGTCCGTCTCGAAGGACGATGCCGAGGTGCTGCGCAACCTCGACACCGTGCTGCGTCGCGTCGTCTATGGCCAGGACAAGGCGATCGAGCGCGTCGCGTCGGCGATCAAGCTGTCACGCGCCGGATTGCGGGAGCCGGAGAAGCCGATCGGCTGCTACCTGTTCTCGGGCCCGACCGGCGTCGGCAAGACCGAGGTCGCGCGGCAACTGGCCAACTCGCTCGGCGTCGAACTCCTGCGCTTCGACATGTCGGAATATATGGAGCGCCACACGGTCTCGCGCCTGATCGGCGCGCCTCCCGGCTATGTCGGCTTCGACCAGGGTGGGTTGCTGACCGACGGCGTCGACCAGCATCCGCATTGCGTGCTGCTGCTCGACGAGATCGAGAAGGCGCATCCGGACCTGTTCAACATCCTCCTGCAGGTGATGGACCACGGCAAGCTGACCGACCACAACGGCAAGAAGGTCGACTTCCGCAACGTCATCCTGATCATGACGACCAATGCCGGCGCCGCCGAACTCGCGAAGCCGGCGATCGGCTTCGGCAAGTCCGAGCGGGACGCCGACGACCAGGAAGCGATCAACCGGATGTTCACTCCGGAGTTCCGCAACCGGCTCGATGCGGTCGTCCCCTTCGGCAGCCTGCCGCCGGAGGTGGTCAACGAGGTGGTGCGGAAGTTCGTCCTGCAACTCGAGGCCCAGCTGGCCGACCGCGGCGTCACCTTCGACCTGACGGACGGGGCCGTGACGTGGCTTGCCGAGCGGGGCTATGACAGCCGCATGGGTGCGCGGCCGCTCGCGCGGACGATCCAGGAGCACATCAAGCAGCCGTTGGCCGACGAGGTGCTCTTCGGCAAGCTGAAGAAGGGCGGCACCGTCAAGGTATCGGTCAAGGAAGACGGCAGCGGTCTCGATCTCGACGCGATCGAGGACGGTCCGGTCAAGCCCAAGCCGGAGCCGGTTCCGAAGCCGCGGCGTCCGCGCAAGCGAAAAGCCGCGGCCGCCGCGAAAAAGCCGCCAAGCAATGGAAAACCCTCCGGCGGTAGTGGACGCGGCCTTGTGCCGAAGGTGCCGTTGAAGACGAGCTAGTCGCTTCGACACGGCGTTGTCTGGTAATACGGGGCATCGGCATCCTTCGGGATTCCGGTGCCCGCCTACAGGAGGAGGGCGATCGCATCCTGGAGGCAGTCGATGCAGGTTGATTGGAACGGACGGACACGGGCCCTGAAGGTGGCAGGCGTCGCCGCGCTTCTCATGGTGGCGGGCGCTGCAAGCCCGGTCATGGCAGACGAAGCCTGGGACAAGTGCACCTCGCCGGAGCCCGATATAGGGATCGCCGGCTGCACCGAAGTCCTGTCGCGTGGCACCCAGGAAACCCAGCGGGACCGCGCCATCGCCTTCCGCAATCGCGGTCTGTCCTACAAGGACAAGGGCGACTACGACGCCGCCATCATCGACTATGGCGAGGCGATCGCGCTCTATCCCGAATATGTTTCGGCCTATAACGATCTCGGCATCGCGTATCTGGCGAAGAACGACCTCGAGCGGGCGATTGCCGCCTACAGCGCCGCGGTCAGGCTCGATCCGGACTATTCCTATGGCTACAACAATCGCGGCAACGCCTACCGGGACACCGGCGAGACGGCCCTCGCGATTGCTGATTACACGCAGGCCATCCGCATCGATCCCGACTACGTTTACGCCTATAACGGTCGGGGCAACGCCTACCAGGACCAGGCCCAGTACGAGGAGGCCATCGCGGATTACACCGAGGCCGTGCGCATCGATCCGGAATATGCGCCAGCCTATAACGGGCGCGGCAATGCCTATCGCGACCTCGGCGAGAACGACCTGGCAATTGCCGACTATGATCGCGCCATAGCAGCCAGTCCGGATTACGTGCTGCCCTACAACGGGCGTGGCAACGCCTACAAGGACCTCGGCCAGCTGGACCTTGCGATCGCCGACTACAACAAGGCGATCGAACTCGATCCCAACTATTCCTTTGCCTATAACGGCCGGGCCAATGCCTATGCCGAGAAGGGCGACTACGAACTCGCCATAGCCGACTACACGCAGTCGCTTCGCCTCGACCGGAACTATGCCGTCGCCTACCGGAATCGCGGCCTTGCCTATGACGAAATCGGCAACACCGACCTGGCCCTCAGGGACTTCGACATGGCGATCAGGCTCAACCCGAACTACGCCTACGCCTACAACGACCGCGGCATCATCTACGACAGCCAGGGCGACTACGAGAAGGCGATCAAGGACTATACGGCCGCGATCGAGATCGATCCGAACTACACCTTCGCCTACAACAATCGCGGCGTTGCCTACCAGAACATGGGTAATCCGCGGCGCGCCGTCGACGACTACGAGGCAGCCCTCAACATCGAGCCGGGCTATACGCGGGCCAAGGAAAATCTCGATTCCGTGCTGGCAGAACTTGGTGGCACCGGTTCCAAGACGGAGATGGCGTCACCCGAAACAAACCGGTCCCAGGTTCCGTCCGGCGGCAAGAGCGTCCAGCCGGCAAGCAGTGGCCCGAACCGCAGCGGCGAAAGCCTTTTCCAGCTCTAGGGCGTCGGTGAGCCAGCGGGCAGGGCGGCCCTGATTTTCTCGGCCCCGGCCGCCAGCACGTCGTCGGCTTCCATGTCGCCGCTGTGCGGTCTGAGGGCGACGCCCTCGAAGCGCGGGATGACGTGGACGTGGAGATGGAAGACCGACTGTCCGGCCGGCGCTTCATTGAACTGCGTGATCGTCACGCCGTCGGCATCGAAGGCGGCCTTCACCGCCCGGGCCACCGTCTGGACCGCCTGCGCCAGGCCTCCGAGCGAGGCCGTGTCCGCGTCGAGCAGGTTGCGCGACGGCGACTTCGGGATGACCAGCGTGTGGCCGCGACCCTGCGGCATGACATCCATGATCGCGATGGCCGCGTCGTCCTCGTAGACCTTGTGGGCGGGAATCTCGCCGCGCAGGATCCGGGCAAAGATGTTCTGGTCGTCGTAGGCCTGAGCGCTCATTGGTCGGGCTCCCTGGGTTCCTCGTGGCGAAAAGGCAGATACGACGACAGGACCTCGCTGTCACGGTTCACCTGCTGTCGCTCCTGGCGCAGGTAATCCGCGATCGCCTTCCGGAAGCTGGAATTGGCGATCAGATGTGCCGAATAGGTCGTCGTCGGGCGATAGCCCCGCGCCAGCTTGTGCTCGCCCTGCGCTCCGGCCTCGACCCGCCCGAGCCCGTGCGCGATCGCCCAGTCGATCGCCTGGTAGTAGCAGACCTCGAAGTGCAGGAAGGGGTGATCCTCGACCGCTCCCCAGTAGCGTCCATAGAGGGCATCCGAGCCGATGAAGTTGAGCGCGCCGGCGATGGCGCGACCGTCTCGCTTCGCCAACATCAGGAGGATGTGGTCGCCCATGCGCTCGCCGATCAGCGAGAAGAACATCCGGTTGAGATATGGCCGTCCCCATTTGCGCGCGCCGGTGTCCATGTAGAATTCGTAGAAGGTGTCCCAGTCCGCCTCGGTCAGGTCTTTGCCGGTAAGGTGGACGACCTCAATGCCGTCGGCCAGCGCCTCCCGTCGCTCCCGCCGAATGGCCTTGCGCTTGCGGGAGGCGAGGGCCGACAGGAAGTCGTCAAAGGTCCGATAGCCGTCGTTGAAGAAGTGATACTGCTGGTCGGTGCGCTGCAGGAATCCCGCCTCGCCGAGCAGCGTCCATTCGTCTTCGGTGGCGAAGGTCACATGCGCGGACGAAACGCCGAGGTTGGAAGCGAGGCTCGCCAGGCCATGGACGAGGATCGTGCGGTTTCGGTCGGCATCGGGGCCGGGACGGACCAGCAGGCGGCGACCGGTCGCCGGCGTGAAGGGAACCGAGACCTGCAATTTCGGATAATAGCGGCCGCCGGCCTGCTCGAAGGCATTGGCCCAACCGCCGTCGAAGACATATTCGCCCATCGAATGCGACTTGAGATAGCAGGGGAGGACCGCCGTCGGGCTCCCGTCCGCGTCGGCGAGCACGAGGTGCTGGCCGAGCCATCCGGTCTTGCCAGTCGCCGAACCGGATTCTTCCAGCGACCACAGGAAATCGTGGGAGAGGAAGGGATTGTACTCGACGGTGCCACCAGCGGATGTCGCCCCGGCGGGATTGGCGCAGGCATCCCAGTCGTCACGCGAAATCTCGCTGAGCGACGACACGACGGCTACTGTCGCTTCGGATCGGTCACTGTCTGTCACGGGATGGATTCACTCAAGATTCAGGCCATCCCATCATCTAGGTGGGCGGACTGCAAGCTCAACCGTCTGCGTCGGCCAATGGATCGACTTTGATGTCGCAACAGGCGAGTGTTGCCATGGAACGAACGCAAGGAGGCGCCTCGTGAAAACCGCTCTCGGCCTGACAATGGCGGTCGCCCTCGCATCCGCCTGTCCGGCGATGGCCGCCCCTAAAATGGTGACCGGGGCAGTCGTCTACGACCTCACCCTGGAGGACAAGGGCGGCATGCTGAGCGGGGTGACCGGCAGCATGACGGCGCAGATGACTCGCGACTGCGACACCTACTGGACGGAATCGAGCCTCTCCGCCGAGTTCGAGGGACCGACCGGGGCCATGACCATGGAGATGAGTTCGGTTGTCTCGGAGACTGCCGACAGTCTCGGCTTCGATATCCTCGGCAAATTCGCTTCCATCGAAGTCGATCGCGCCGAGGGGACCGCCATTCGGACGGCAGATGGCGTCAGCGTCGCACTCAGCGAGCCGGAAACCGGAACCCATACGGTCGCGGGCGACGTCGTTTTCCCGCTCGGGATGATCACCGGATCGATCGAAGCGGCCAAGGCGGGTGAGTCGCTCGCCAGCTTTGTCGTCTATGACGGGTCGGGGCACGGCCGCGACGTGTGGCTCGTCTCCGTCGTCATCGGGGCGCCGATGGAGCCGGCCAGCGACGAGGACGAGGAGGCATTGTTCGCCGCCGGTCTCGGCTTCGCGGACATGGGCCGCTGGCAGATGGTGTTCAGCTATTTTCCACGCGATGCGAGCGGCGACCAGACGCCGGTCTTCACCTCGATGGCGGTCGTCTACGAGAATGGATTCGTCCAGGCGGCGTCCTACGACTTCGGCGAGTTTGCCATCCGCCTGACGCTGGAGGAATTCAGCCCAATTCCGCCGACGCCCTGTCCGTACGATCGAAATCCTCGAAGATGATCTGGTCGGCATAGCGTGCCGCGGTCGTGCGCTCCGCCGGGGTCCGGACGGTCCAGGTGAGGAGTGGCAGGCCGAGGTGACGGAGAAGGAGCGGGGCGTTGGCCGGCAGCGCGCGGACGCCGTAGGCGATGAAGTCCGGCCGCACCATCGGCGCCCAGGCGAGATGCCGAAGGGCGAGGCGCCGCAGCGGCGACAGCGATTCACTTTCGGCATCGTCGAACCGGTCGGCCACCATGCCGCGCGGCAGGTGCGGGGCGAGCGAGCGCATGGCCCGGACCGAGCGTGGGTCGAAGGACATCACGGCAATCGGGCCGGAATAGCCTTCGAGGATGGACGTTGTCCGCCGTTCCAGGGCATCGCCGCCCGGCTGCGGCTTGAGTTCGATGATCAGCGGGACGCTTCCGGCGATCTCGGCCAGCAGGTCTGCCAGGGTCGGGATGCGGTCGTCGGTTCCCGAAAGGCTGGCGGCCCGGATTTCGGCCAGGCTCCGGTCGCGGACTGGCCCGGTGCTATCGGTCAGGCGGTCAAGGGTATCGTCGTGAAAGACAACCGCCTCGCCATCGGCGGTCAATTGCAGGTCGCACTCGATGGCGAAGCCGCGGTCGACCGCGGCGGCCGCCGCCGAAAGTGTGTTCTCGACCCTTCCGGCGGCAATATCGTGAAAGCCGCGATGGGCGACAGGTCGTTCGGTGAGGAAACGCCCGCGTCCCACGGCCGTGCCTCAGCGGATCTCGGCGATCGCCTCGACCTCGACGGCAACGCCAAGGGGCAGGGTGCCCATGCCGATGGCCGAACGGGCGTGCTTGCCGATGTCGTCGCCGAAGACTTCCGTGATCAAGTCGGAAGCGCCGTTGATGACCTTGTGGACGTCGGTGAAGTCCGGCACGGCGTTGACGAAGCCGAGGACCTTGACGACCCGCGAAATCCGGTCGAGATCGCCGACGGCTGCCTTCAGCATGCCGAGGATGTTGACGGCGCAAAGCCGGGCGGCCTGCTGGCCTTCCTCGATGCCGTATTCCTGGCCGAGCTTGCCGACGAACTTGACGCCATCCGGCGCCAGCGGAACCTGTCCTGAAATGAAGACAAGGTTTCCGGTGATCACAAACGGGACATAATTTGCCCCCGGTTTGCCGGGGGTCGGCAATTCGATGCCGAGCGCTGCAAGCCGCGCCTCGATTTCGCTGGCCATAACATACTCCTCATGGGAACCATTCAAGGCGGGCTTGTGTGGCGTAAATCGCCGATGGCGGCAAGGGCCAATCCCCTTGTTTCCGCCACGCTTGCGAGGCATGGAGTGGTCGAGAGGGATTTGTCTTTGCACAACTGGTTGAAAATTGCGGTCCTGGCCATGGCCGCCGGCGCACCGGCGATTGCCGAGGCTGCTCCGATGAGCCTCGCCGCGCACCGCGCCGTCTACGACATCTCGCTTCTCGACATCGACGATGGCGTTGATATCTCGACGATTTCCGGTCGGCTTGTGCTGGAGTTCACGGGATCGGCCTGCGCCGGCTATTCGTCCAAGCTGCGGTTTGTCACCCAGACCGAGGACCCCGAAGGCGTGCGCCAGATCACCGACGCGCGATCCACCACCTTCGAGTCGGCCGACGGGCGTAGCCTCGACTTCGCCAACGAAACCTATGCCGGCGCGATCCTGGCGGAGCAATCCGAAGGGACGGCGAGTCGCGACGCGGACGGGATTTCGGTCAAGTTGCGGAAGCCCGAGAAAAAGGCTCTCGATATCTCCGGGCCGATGGTGTTTCCGACCGACCAGATGGAGCGCATTCTCGATTCGGCGCAGCGTGGCGACGCCTTCCTGGCGATGGAGGTCTATGACGGGTCGGAAGACGGCGAGACCGTTTTCGAAACCGCCGGCGTCATCGGCCGGGTGTCCACCGCCTCCGACGATATCGGCAAGGAAACCGCGATCTCAGATGCGGGCATCGCGGCGCTCCGCCATTGGCCGCTGACATTGAGCTACTTCGACAAGTCAGTGACCGGCGACGATACGCCGTTCTACACGCTGTCCTTCGTCATCTATGAGAATGGCGTCGGGCGGACGATGAAGATCGACTACGGCGACTTCGCCCTGGCGGGTACGCTGACCGGGCTGGAACTGCTGCCGTCGGCGCCCTGTCCCTGACGGCGCGTCGCCGCGTCGCCGGTTTGCTCCGACATCAGGGCCAGCGTTGCCTCGACCGCGTCGAGATCCTCGTCGGTTTCCGGATTGAGCAGGCGGGTCAAACGCTCATGGAGCAGCTCGCGGCTGGCCGTGAAGCCGTTTCCGGGCACGGCGCAGACATTGTAATTCTCGCCATCGGCCAGCACGTCGAGGCAGAGCGGCACCGGGCCCCATAGCGGCGGGATGCCGAAGGTCGCGCTGACCGAGCGCCCGCCGAGGACCAGCCGGCGCGGCATCGGGATCAGCGTCGCCATCGCATCGAAATTTGTGTACCAGATGCGCATCATCAGCCGGGCAATCGGACGCGGCGCGAGCGCCACCAGCCATTGCGTGATCGGCAGGTCCTGCGCGCGGGCAAGCCCCGGGATGGTGAACCGCTTCTCCTTCGGCTTCTCCTTGGTCGAAACGGTGACCATCTTCAGATGGTTGCCGACGCCGTTCTGCGGGCCCCGGCGACGAACGAAGCGCGTGCGTCCGACATTGCCGCGCAGCGGCTGGGCGTTGGGGAAGAGTGTCGGGTCCGCGACCAGCGTTGCCGCAACGGCAGCCAGGCGTTCGCTCGAATCGCCGTCACGAACCATGCCGCGACGCGGGATCTGGAGCAGCGAAAAACCGGGATCGTGGACGGTGATCGGCGAGGCGAAATCGAGCGGCTCGACGCTCGGTATCCGGGCAGCCAGCGCGCGGTGCGCGGCGGTCGCCTCGTAGCGACCCATCCGGGAGAGAATCTGGAGGCCGCGAATGGCATCCGCCATCCCGTGGCGAACCTGCATGAAAAGCGCGGAAAGCGGCGGCTCTCCATCGATGTCCTTGCCGGGTTCGGCCGGGTTGAGAACGAAGACCCGCCACGGCGGGCCGTCGATCCGGATCGGGCTGCGTCGCTGCTTGTCGAGGCGCGGCACGATCTGCTCAAACCGCGTAATCGACGGGTCGCGGATAACTGAAACGTGCCTGGTCAGGTCGACCTGTCCCGAGGTCCGCTTGGCGAAGGTCCAGAGGCCGATGCGCTTCGACTGCTCGGTGAGGGCGGGCATCGCCTCGATGACGCCTTCCATCTCGGCCAGCAGCACCGCGAGATCGCACGGTCCGTCAAGCACGGCGGCTGCGTTCATGTAGCAGTCGCCGAGATTGTAGAAGATCGTGTCGCTGAGGCTGAGACGCCTCATGGCTCTGCTCCCGCCGACCGAGTTGTGCTGCCCCAGGAAGACGTCAGTTTAGGGCATTTGCCGGACGATTTCCAATACACGGCGCTTGCAAAGGTTCCGCGACCCATCGGCGCGGCTCGTCCAATTGGCGGTTTTCCGGGCTTCCGGGTAGTCGGCCTTTTTTGCGTGGCATCGGCGCACGGACGGACGGTCCCATTCGCCTGAGCCCGTTGCCGACCGCCGACGACGCCGGCTGGCCCCGGTGGTCGGTGAATCGCCTCGATCGCCGCCGCGACCCTGAAGCAATCGACCTGACGCAACGACCATGGCGATGCCGGCGCGCCGTTACAAAGCTGTGATATTCGTCACAGACCAAGCATAAATTCGGTATTATTACATATTTGACGAACATAATTCGGTAATGGCACATCAACGCAGGCCCGATGAGGGCCTCCGCCGAGGCGGCTGCGCTTCGGGACGGGCAAGGACGTCAACCTCGCTCACCCCGCCGCTGACAGACACGCCCGGCCTGACGGAGCGCACTGACAATGGCAAAGCTTACAGGGAACAAGAAAGCCAACAAGCTGAAGGGCACGAACCACGACGACAAGATCTTCGGGCTCGGTGGTCATGACCTGCTCACCGGCAGGGGTGGCAAGGACAAGCTGATCGGCGGGGACGGCAACGATATCCTCGACGGTGGCAAAGGCGCCGACACCTACAACGGTGGCGCGGGAAACGACCTGATGCACACCCGCGACGATGCGGTCGCCGACAAGTTCTTCGGTGGCGCCGGCACCGATACCGTCAGCTACGCGAAGAGCAAGATCGGGGCGGTGGTCGACCTTCTGCTCAACACGGGCAGCGGCGCGGCACAGGCCGACAGATTTTATTTCATCGAGAACATCGACGGTACGGCCCATGCCGACCAGTTGACCGGCGACGCCGGCGCCAACCGCCTCCGTGGCCTTGGCGGCGACGACAAGCTGTTCGGGGGACTCGGCAACGACACCCTCGACGGCGGCGACGGCAATGACTTCATGGAGGGCGGTGCCGGCGCCGACACATTCATCGGCGGCGCCGGTGTCGATACGGTCTCCTACATTCGCGAGACATCGGGGGTGACGGTGTACCTTGCCGGCGGCTCCAGCAGCGGCGCTGCGGCCGGCGACAAGTTCCAGGGCGTCGAGAATGTCGAGGGGACCGCCTACAGCGACTACATCCTGGGCGACGGCGCAGCGAACAAGCTCTCGGGCCTTGGCGGCAAGGACTACCTCTTCGGTGGCGCCGGCAACGATCGTCTCGAGGGCGGCGACGGCAATGACCTGATGGAGGGGGGAAGCGGCGCCGACGCCTTCTTCGGCGGCGCGGGGATCGATATGGTCTCGTATTTCCACGAGAAATCGGGCGTCAACGTCTACCTCTTTGGCGCGCCCAATGGCGGCGCGGCGGCCGGCGATACCTTCAACGGAATCGAGAATATAGAGGGGTCGATCTACAGCGACGTCATCCAGGGTGACGGCCAGGTGAACGCCCTTTATGGGCTGTCCGGCGCGGACGTCATCAATGGCGGCGGCGGCAACGACATCCTCGACGGAGGGGACGGCGCCGACATCCTCGACGGCGGCGCCGGTAACGACCGCATCTATGCGGCGGACGACACCACGTTTTCACCCGACATCATCGTTGGCGGCAGCGGAAACGACACGGTCGACTATTTCGGGTCGATGGGCGGCGTCCACGTCGATCTGACCGCCAACACGGCTTCCGGCGCCGCGATTGGAGACACCTTCACTGCCGTGGAGAACGTCAATGGCTACTATTATGACGACACCCTGAGGCCCGGCGCCAACGGTCATGCCTTCGGCGACAGGGGCAACGACGTGCTCTACGATTCGACCGGAACGGAGGTCCTTCGGGGCGGGCGCGGCACCGATATCCTGTCGGATAACAAGTTCGGCGAAGACGGCCTCAGGGACATCTTTGTCCTGGAGAACGGGTTTGGTTCCGATGTGGTGTTTGGCTTCAACTCGGGCGACACCGCCAACAGCGACCGGTTCTGGTTGCCCGAGGACATGTTTGCCGGTCTGAACCACAACGCCTCCGGCGTTCTTTCCCTTGGCTATTTCGTCAATAAAGACAGCGATCACAACGCCACGGCGGCTCACGCCCAACTCATCTACCAGGGCGATACACATGCCATCTGGTACGACGAGGACGGTACGGGCGGCGGCGCAGCGGTGCAGATCGCGACCCTTGTGCTTGGCCCGGACAAGCTCAAGAGCAGCGATTTCCTGATGGTCGATATCTAGCGCGAAGGACGCGGCTGGCGGCCCGACCGGGCCGTCAGCCTGCCCAGGCTGGCGGATCGGTGGCCAGCGTCGCGGTTTCCTTGGGCGACGAAAGCACGATCAGCGTTTCCGTGCGTTCGATGCCGTCGACGGACTTGATGACCGCGGCGAGGAACGCCTCCAGCATCCGCGTGTTGCGGACGCGGACCTTCAACAGATAGTTCCACGCCCCCGTCACGTGGTGACATTCGAGCACGGCCGGCTCTTCGGCAACCCGGTCGAGAAACCGCTTCTCGACATCGGGCGCGCTCCAGCCGACGAAGACGACGGCAAGGAGGTCGAGCCCGAGGGCCTCGGGCGAGACGCTGGCATGGACGCCGGTGATCACGCCGCGCTCGCCGAGCTTCCGGACGCGCTCATTGACCGAGGAGACGGCGAGCCCGACCACCCTGGCGAGTTCGGCATGCGGAGTTCGGCCATCGGCCTGGAGCAGGGCGAGAAGCCTGCGATCGATCGCATCGGGTTCGGCCATGGGCGGGGAAGACCTCGGTTGGACGCTTGGCGGGAAGGTAGCAAGCCGCCGCGGCCCGGGAAAGCGGACGAAGGCGGGCAACACGGCGTGGGTGACCGCGAAGGCCGCGGGCCGTGACTGCCCGAAGGGGCACGGCCACCGGGAAGACCTGCTCAACCGCATGCAATCGGTTAAGGTCGGGGGAATTCCGGAGGCCCTGCGTTGGACGACAGCGACACCTTCATCCGGCTCGGCCTGGCGTTGGCGATTGGGTTTCTGATCGGCGTCGAGCGCGGTTGGCGTGAACGCGGCGAAGCCGACGGCGAACGGGCCGCCGGATTGCGGACCTTCGCGCTGATCGGGCTGTTCGGAGGCATATGGGGCCTGCTCGCTCGCGAAATCGGCCCAGCGCCGCTGGGGCTCGCCTTCCTGGCGATTGCCGGGGCTTTGACCCTCTTCCGGTGGCGGGAGACGCAGGCCGAGGGCAGCCACGGCATGACGACGCTGGTCGCCGGGCTGATCACCGTCTCGCTCGGCGCTTATGCGGTGCTCGGCAACATGGCGGTCGCCGCCGCCGCGGGTGTCGCCACCGCTGCGCTTCTCGCCGCGAAGGAATGGCTGCACGCCTGGCTGCGGGTGTTGACCTGGCAGGAACTGCGGGCGGCGCTGATCCTGCTTGCCATGACCTTCGTCGCGCTGCCGGTTCTGCCGAACCGTGGCTTCGGGCCGTACGACGCGCTCAACCCCTACGAGATCTGGCTGATGACGGTGGCCGTCGCTGGCGTTTCGTTCATCGGTTACGTCGCGGTCAAGGCGGCGGGCAAGCGCTATGGATCGCTGATTGCCGGATTGGCTGGTGGGCTGGTGTCCTCCACGGCGACGACGCTCGCGCTCGCACGGCGCGTCCGTGCCGAGCCGGCCGGGTGGCGGTTGCCGTTGTCGGGGGCGCTGGCTGCCTCGACGATCATGTTCGTTCGAGTCGTGGTGGTCGTGGCGCTGTTCGGGCCAACGCTGCTTGGCCGGTTGGCCGGTCCGCTGGCCGCCGCGGCCCTGGTCTGCGCGGTCGCATCGCTGGTCTTCAACAAGCCGGGTTCCGAGGCGAAAGGAGAGGGGGTCGAGCCCGTTGACGATCCGCGATTGCAGAACCCCTTCGAACTACGCCAGGTCATCGGCTTCGGCCTGTTGCTGGCTTCCATCTTCATCGTCACCCGTGCCCTGACCGAGGCCTTTGGCGTCGAGAGCAGCGTCGCCCTGGCGGCGGTCGCCGGGCTCGCCGATGTCGACGCGATCACCTTGTCGATGACCAAGCTCACCGGCACCGACACGTATGCCACGGCCACCTTGGCGATCCTGGTCGCCGCGGCCGCCAATTCATTGTCGAAGTCGGCGCTGGCCCTGTTCGCCGGCGGGCGCACCTTCGGCATGGCCTACCTCGCCGTTACCCTCGCGGCGCTGGCTGCCGGCGGTCTGGTCGCGATGGTTCAGCCGTGATCGGCGGGGTCGCCGGAATTGTCCGGTTGCCCGCGCTCGGTAAGCCGGCATAGAAAAGCGTCAGGGGGAAACGCCTTGCCGATGTTCGAAAAAATCCTGATCGCCAACCGCGGCGAGATTGCCGTCCGCGTCATTCGCACCGCGCGACGGCTGGGCATCGCCACGGTCGCCGTCTATTGCGACGCGGATCGCGACGCCTTGCATGTCGAAATGGCCGACGAGGCGATCAATATCGGCCCACCGCCGGCGTCGTCCTCCTATCTCGTCATCGATCATATCCTCGACGCCTGCCGGCAGACCGGCGCCGATGCCGTGCACCCGGGCTACGGTTTCCTCTCCGAGCGCGAGGATTTCGCCATCGCCCTCGAGGGCGCCGGCATCGTCTTCATCGGCCCGAACCGTAGGGCGATCGGCGCGATGGGTGACAAGATCGAGTCCAAGAAGCTCGCCGCCGTGTCGGGCGTCTCGACCATCCCCGGGCATGTCGGGGCGATCGCAACGGCCGAGGAGGCGGTCGCCATCGCTGCCGACGTCGGCTTCCCGGTGATGCTCAAGGCATCGGCCGGCGGCGGTGGCAAGGGCATGCGGATTGCCCGGTCTGTCGACGAAGTCGCGGAAGGCTTCAATGCCTCGCAATCAGAAGCGCGTTCCTCCTTCGGCGACGATCGCATCCTGATCGAGCGCTTCATCGAGTCGCCGCGCCATGTCGAGATCCAGGTGCTTGGCGACAAGCATGGCAACGTCATCCATCTCGGCGAGCGGGAATGTTCGATCCAGCGGCGCAACCAGAAGATCATCGAGGAGGCGCCGTCGGCGGCGGTCGATGACGCGTTGCGCGCCGAGATGGGCGGGCAGGCGGTCGCTCTTGCCGAGGCCGTCGGCTACGATTCCGCCGGCACGGTCGAGTTCATCATGGACCCGGACCGGCGGTTCTATTTCCTCGAAATGAACACGCGGCTCCAGGTCGAGCATCCGGTCACCGAACTGGTGACGGGCATCGACCTCGTCGAGCAGATGATCCGTGTCGCCGCCGGCGAGACGCTGGCAATCCGCCAGGACGATGTCCGCTTCCACGGCTGGGCTGTGGAATCGCGGGTCTATGCAGAGGATCCGCATCGCGGCTTCCTGCCGTCGATCGGCCGGCTCGGCCGCTACCGGCCGCCAGCGGAAGGCGAGGACGGCGGCGCGACGGTGCGGATCGATGGCGGGGTCGCGGAAGGATCGGAAATCTCGATCTACTTCGATCCGCTGATTGCCAAGCTGATTACCTACGGACCTGACCGGCTCGCGGCGGTCGATGCGATGCAGGCGGCCCTCGATCGCTACCTGATTGACGGCATCGCCCACAACGTCCCGTTCCTGGCGGCACTGATGGCGCATCCGCGCTGGCGGGAGGGGCGACTGTCGACCGGCTTCATCGACGAGGAATACCCGGAGGGTTTCGCCGCGGTCGAGCCGGATGATGCAGTTCGTGGCCGGCTGGCGGTCGTCGCGCTGGCGATCGAGCGGGCAAAGAGCGCCCGGATGACGGCGATGCCGGGGCGCCTGAATGGCGAGCATGCCTTCGGGCGGCGCGACTGGGTCGTGCGCGTCGGCAAGGAACAGGTGGCGCTCGGGGTTGCCGAGGCGGCCGAGCCGTCGCCGACACGTTTTTCGGTTACGGTGCACGGCAGCACCGAGGCGCTGTCCGTCGCTTCCGACTGGCGCCCGGGCGATCCGCTCTGGACCGGGACCATCGGCGGGAAGGAGATCACTGTTCAGGTTCGGCAGGCGACGGGCGCGGTCCGTCTCGCGTGGCGCGGTGTCGATGTCGTGGCGCGGGCGATGACGCCCCGGGTCGCCGCGCTCGACGCCCTGATGCCTGAGGAGGCCGCCGGCGACTCCGCCAAGACCCTGAAATGCCCGATGCCCGGGCTGGTGGTGTCCATCCTCGTCGAACCCGGGCAGGCCGTCAGCGCCGGAGCGCCGCTCGCGGTGGTCGAGGCGATGAAGATGGAAAATATCCTGCGCGCCGAACGCAACGTTGTCGTCGCCAGCCTTCATGCTGCCCCGGGCGACGTGCTGGCGGTCGACGCGGTGATCATGGAATTCAAGGTCGAAGACTAGGAACCCGTTGCCGGCTGCCGCGCGGTCAGGGACGAACCGCGGACGATGAGCCTGCCTTTGAACAGCTTGCTGGTCGGCAGGCGGCCGGGGTCGCGCCCCTCGGCGAGCATGATTTCGGCGCCGACGTCGATCATCTCCTCGACAGGCTGGTGGATCGTCGTGAGGTTGTAGCCCGGCCACGCCGCCGGCGGCGCGTCGTCGAAACCGACGATGGAGAGCTGACGCGGTATCTCGAGGCCGAGCTGGTAGCGAGCGGCGTCCATGGCGCCCATTGCCATGACATCGTTGGCGCAGAAGATCGCGGTCAGGTCAGGGGACCGGGCCATCAGATCGATAAGCGCGCCTGCTGCGCCTGTATAGGAATTGTCGCCCCAGCCGACGACCGGCGGATCGATGCCGCGTTCGGCGAGCCTTGTCGAAAAGCCGTCGAAGCGATCGCCGTCCGTTGCCGATCCACGCGCGCCGTGCAGGTAGCCGATCCGGCGATGCCCTTCGCCGGCCAGCAGGTCGGCGACCGTGCGACCGCCGGCGAGATTGTCGGTATAGACGGTGGAGGCCTTGAGGCCGGGAAGGGCGCTGTTGAACAGCAGCACCGTGGCGTCGGAGGTCCCGTATTTTCGCGCGAGATCGCGTGGCAGGTGCGGGCTGATGACGAAGCAGCCATCGACCCGGTATTCGGCGAGCGCTGGCAAGGCAGCGCCGACTTCGTGCTCGTTGTCGACAGTGATCAGGAACGGTTTCAGCCCGGCCGCCCGTAGCCGATGCGACAGCCGTTCGAGGGCATCGGAGAGGAACGGATTGCTCATCTGGGAAATGACGACACCGACGATGCCGGATTTCTGCGTACTCAGGCCCCGGGCCAGCGCGTTGGGCCGGTAGCCGAGCCGCTCCGCGGCGGCGAAGATCCGCCCGCGCGTCTCTTCCGAGACGCCGCTGCGGCCGGCGAAGGCACGAGACACGGCCGATTGCGACACGTCGGCGTCGCGCGCCACCTGCCAGGCGGTAACGCGCATCTTGCCATTTTCCGCGGCTGTCCGTTTTTGCGCCAGAACCCTTGCTCCGCTTGACTAGTCGCGCCGCTCGGTGCGACAGTCACCTTAACGCATACGTATGCGTGCGTTAATGCCTTTTGCGCCGAAAGGTCAACGGGTGGGACGGCTGTGGCATGGCGCTTGGCGGTCGTTCCGGTTCTTTGGGAGGAACAATTATGGAAATGAAGTTTCTGAAGAAGGTCATGCCGGCCGCTGCTGTCGCGGCGCTGCTGAGCACCGGCGTGCAGGCCCAGGATCTGACCATTGCGACATCGGTTCCGAGCCTTGGCTTCCCGTTCTTCGTCCACATGCAGAAGGAACTGGCGGCAGGGGCCGAGGCTCTTGGCGGCATCAGCCTGATTTCGACGGACGGCGAGAACAAGACGCCGAAGCAGACCGCCGACGTCGAGGCCGCCATCATTCAGGGCGTCGACGGCATCGTCATCAGCCCGATCGACGCGGTTGCCATGGCTCCGGCGCTGCAGCAAGCGGTTGACGCCGGCGTGCCGGTCGTCACCATCGACCGTGCGGTCCAGGGCGTGCCCGGTATCCTGGCGCATGTCG
This sequence comes from Bauldia litoralis, assembly GCF_900104485.1. Lineage (GTDB taxonomy): Bacteria > Pseudomonadota > Alphaproteobacteria > Rhizobiales > Kaistiaceae > Bauldia > Bauldia litoralis. Next base: position 139,179 of record NZ_FMXQ01000002.1, read on the forward strand.
GCGCCGACAACGTCAAGGGCGGCGAGGCTCAGGCCAACCTGATCGTCGAGCTGTTCCCGGACGGCGCTAACATCGTCAACCTGCAGGGGCAGCCCGGCGCCAGCCCGGCCATCGACCGCAACAAGGGCGTTCATAACGTCCTCGATGGCATGGCCGACAAGTACAAGTTCGTCGCCGAGCAGACCGCCAACTTCGCCCGCGAAGAGGGCGCGTCGGTCACGGAAGCGATCCTTGCCGGTCTCGACAGCCCGCCGGACGTGATCGTCGCCGCCAACGACGACATGGCCCTCGGTGCCCTTCAGGTCACCAGCGAGCAGGGTCTGGATATCCCGATCATCGGCTTCGATGCGCTTCCCGAGGCTCTCGGCAGCGTGCGCGATGGCGGCCTTGCCGCGACCATCGAGCAGTTCCCCGGCGGCCAGAGCCGTGGGGCGATGGATGCGCTGGTGAAGTACCTTCGTGACGGCACCAAGCCGGAGGCAGTCATCCTCCTGACCCCGATTGCCATTACCAAGGACAACATCAACGACGCCGAGCGTCTTGGCGAGCTCAACTAGACAGCGTTAGATTGAAGCGGGCCGGACGTGAGTCCGGCCCGCTTTTTTCCTTGGGGATGGGCGGCTCCCAGCGGGGTCGATCGGGCGTCTTATGAGCAATCCAGTATTGTCCGACCTGGAAGAGCCGGCGCGGAAGGTCTTTGACCCCGTGCAGACGGCGGCGAAGTATGCCGCGCCGTTGTTCCTGATCTTCCTGATCGTGATCTTCGCGCTCCTCCATCCGAATTTTCTTCACCCGCTCAACATTTTCAACGTCCTGCGGCAGGTCTCGATCTCGGGCCTGATCGCCATCGGCATGACCTTTGTCATCCTGACGGCGGGCATCGATCTTTCGGTCGGTTCGCTGCTGGCGCTGGCCGGTCTGGTCGCCGGCTACGTCGCCAAGGGCGGGCTCGCCGATCGCTTCGCCATCGGCGACAGCGTCGCCTCCGGCAATCCGGTCTACATGGCGGTTGCGGCCGCCGTCGCGGTCGGCGTGGTCGGTGGACTGATCCAGGGGCTGGTGATTACCCGCCTGCGCGTTCCACCTTTCGTGGCGACGCTCGGCGGACTGACGGCCTTTCGCGGCGCTGCGCTGTGGTTCTCGGAAGGCGGCCCGATCAGCGGTTTCACACCCGACTTCACCTGGTGGGGGCAGGGCCGCATCGGCCAGGTCCCGATCCCGGTGATCATCTTTCTCGCCGCCGCCGTGGTCGCGATGTTCATCCTCGCCTACACACGGTTCGGCCGTTACGTCTACGCGATCGGCGACAACGCCAACGCCGCGGCGTTGAACGGCGTGCCGGTCAGGCGCATCACCATCCTGGTCTATGTGATCTCGGGGCTTTCCTGCGGGCTGGCCGGCTTCCTGCTGGCGGCGCGGCTCAATTCGGCGGAAGCGGTTGCGGGTATCAGTCTCGAACTGACGGTCATTGCTTCGGTGGTGATTGGCGGAACCAGCCTGTTCGGCGGCGTCGGCGGCGTCTTCGGCACCGTGATCGGGGCGCTGCTGATCGGCGTGCTGACCAACGGCCTCGTGCTTCTCAATGTCTCGTCCTTCATCCAGCAGATCGTTATCGGCATCATCCTTGTCGCAGCCGTGGCCTTCGACCAGTTCGCGGCGTCGCGCCGTCCCGGGTGAGCCGGCCAGCGGCGTTCGGACATCGCAGCGGCTTCGCGACTTGCGCTAGACTGCCGCCATGCAGTGGACGGATGAAGGCATCATCATCGGCACCCGGCGACATGGCGAGACCAGCCTGATCGTCGAGTTGATGACGGCCGAACACGGCCGGCATCTCGGCATGGTGCGGGGAGGGCGGTCGCGCAAGCAGCAGCCGCTGCTGCAGCCGGGCAATTCGGTCACCGCCACATGGCGCGCCCGGCTCGACGAGCATCTCGGCAATTTCACGCTCGAAGCCACGACCCAGCGCGCTGCGCTGCTGATGGAAAGCCAGTCCGGCCTCTACGGCGTCCAGATCCTCGGCGCCCTGGTTCGCCTTCTGCCCGAGCGCGACCCGCATGCGCAGGTCTATGCAGCGCTCGAGGCGATCCTCGGCTGGCTCGGGAAGCCTGTCGCCGGCGGGGCGCTGATCGTCCGCTTCGAGGTGCTGATGCTGGAGGAACTCGGCTTCGGCCTCGATCTCCACCAATGCGCCGCGACCGGCGTCACCGAGGACCTTGCCTATGTCTCGCCGAAATCGGGACGGGCCGTCAGCCGGAGTGCCGGCGAGCCATGGCGCGACCGCATGCTGCCGTTGCCAGGCTTCCTCCGCGAAACGCCGGTTGAAACGCCAGCCAGTGGCGACATCGTCGACGCGTTCCGGCTGACCGGCTACTTCCTCGACCGCCACGTCTACGGGCCGAGGGGCATGGAGCCGCCGGACGCACGGGAGCGATTCGTCGCGCTGGTGGCGCGCTCCGACGCGGCGCGCCTCGCCGGGGCATGAGCCGCCGGTCGCCGCATGGTCGGCCCAGAGTTCCCATTCCCTAGAGTTGCAAGGACTTACGTAACCGCTTCTTTTGGAATTGATGGTTGTGTGGCGGTCAATCCAGAATCAGAAAAGGTGCCAGATTGGTCAAGATCGTTGCCCACCAGCCGATTAGCCGCGACTTCTTCGAGTGGCTCGGCCCCGCCGTCGACAGTGGTCCGGCGGATATCCACCACAAGTCCTCCGGCGGCTTCACCGTCACCCAGGGCCGGAAGGTGGTTCTCGACTTCATGTTTGAAGGGAAGGGGATCAAGTATATTGCCGGCGTGCCCTTTCAGGGGACCATCGACAAGGTGGTCGTCGATCTCGACGGCAAGCAGGCCTACAAGTTCACCGGCGAGAAATTCTCGGTCGCCAAGGGCCTCGATCTCTACCTGCAGAACGATCCCGAAAAGATCATCAAGGCGCTGACCCGCGGCGACGACAAGATCAAGCTCTCCAACTACGACGACGACATGACGTCCGGGAAGGGCGACGACAAGGTCTTCGGCAAGGGTGGCGACGACGTCATCAAGGGCAGCGGCGGCAAGGACGACCTGCGCGGCGGTGAAGGGGCCGACACCCTCATCGGCGGCGGTGGCAAGGACAAGCTCGACGGCGGCGCCGGCTTCAACCTCCTGTCGGGCGGTGGCGGCAAGGACACCTACGTGTTCAAGGACGCGCCGCTGAGCGGCATGAGCACCATCGCCAGTTTCAAGCACGGCGAGACCATCGCCCTCGACCGGCATGACTTCACCGGCCTCGGTGGCAAGGGAACCCTCAAGGCGGCCTATTTCCACGAGGGCGCCGACGCCGTCGATGCCGACGACCGCTTCCTCTACGACAGCGAGACCGGCGCGATCTATTATGACGCCGACGGAAACGGGGCGACGACCAAGGTCCAGTTCGCCCAGATCGACGCCGGCTTCGCGCTCACCAACGAGCATATCCTGCTGGTCTGATCGCGCCGAACTCCCTCGGGCGGCGGCGCAGCCGTTCCCGAGGGGCATCCCGCCTGCTGCCAGGGGGTGGTCCGCCTGCCGTTTGCGGGGGCTGGCCGTCGAAATCGGCCTGCCCCTTTCACACCGGCAGCGCGTACCATATCTATGGGGCCGGATTCGCGGCGACAGGATTCGTGTCGGCGCACCGCCCTCCTCAATGCAAGCCACCAGAAACAGGTCGGGATTCCCATGAAAGACGCCATCGACACCTACATGAACCTCGTCCCCATGGTGGTCGAGCAGACGAATCGCGGCGAGCGCGCCTACGACATCTATTCGCGGCTCCTCAAGGAGCGGGTGATCTTCATCACCGGTCCGATCGAGGACCACATGGCGACGCTGATCACGGCGCAGCTTCTCTTTCTCGAGTCGGAGAACCCGAAGAAGGAAATTTCGATCTACATCAACTCGCCGGGCGGCGTGGTGACGGCCGGAATGGCCATCTACGACACCATGCAGTTCATCAAGCCGGCGGTTTCGACGCTCTGCATCGGCCTGGCCGCTTCGATGGGCTCGCTGCTCCTGACCGCGGGCGCGAGCGGCATGCGCTTCGCGCTGCCGAATGCACGCATCCTTCTTCACCAGCCGTCGGGCGGCTTCCAGGGGCAGGCGTCCGATATCGAGCGCCACGCCGAGGACATCGTCAAGATGAAGCGCCGGCTCAATGAAATCTACGTCAAGCACACCGGCAAGGACTATGAAACGATCGAGCGGACGCTGGACCGCGACTATTTCCTCACCGCTACCGAATCAGAGGAATTCGGCCTGATCGACAAGGTTCTGACGTCGCGGGATGCGCTTGAGACTGCGGTTAAGCCGGAGGGCAGCTGAAAAAGGCCTGATTCCGGCCGATAATTGGTGCTTGACTACCGCGCGCAGGCGTTAAGTATCTCTTGAACAAATCACGCCTAGCATGATTGGATCGGGCGTGGTGAGTTGCCTCATGAGAGGTGTTGTTTAAAGTCCTGATCGAATCCCCGGGGCGGTGGGGCGATGAGAAGGGCGTAGAGCCGCCCGCATCGGGTGGCGCAAGGAAGACGGATGAGCAAAGTCAACGGCAGCGAAAGCAAGAACACTCTCTACTGCTCCTTCTGCGGCAAGAGCCAGCATGAGGTGCGTAAACTGATCGCCGGCCCAACCGTCTTTATCTGCGACGAGTGTGTCGAACTCTGCATGGACATCATCCGCGAGGAAAACAAATCCTCGCTGGTCAAGTCGCGGGACGGCGTGCCGACTCCGACGGAGATCTGCAATGTCCTCGACGACTATGTGATCGGCCAGTTCCATGCCAAGCGTGTTCTGTCGGTCGCCGTCCACAATCACTACAAGCGCCTGAACCACGCCGCCAAGAGCAACGACGTCGAACTCGCCAAGTCGAACATCCTGCTGATCGGCCCGACGGGTTGCGGCAAGACGCTGCTTGCGCAGACGCTCGCCCGCATCCTCGACGTGCCCTTCACCATGGCCGACGCCACGACCCTGACCGAGGCGGGCTATGTCGGCGAGGATGTCGAAAACATAATCCTCAAGCTGCTCCAGTCGGCCGACTATAATGTCGAGCGCGCCCAGCGCGGCATCGTCTATATCGACGAGGTCGACAAGATCAGCCGTAAGTCGGACAACCCCTCGATCACCCGCGACGTGTCGGGCGAGGGCGTCCAGCAGGCGCTTCTGAAGATCATGGAAGGCACCGTGGCGAGCGTTCCGCCCCAGGGCGGCCGCAAGCATCCGCAGCAGGAATTCCTGCAGGTCGACACGACCAACATCCTGTTCATCTGCGGCGGCGCCTTTTCCGGGCTGGAGAAGATCATCTCCGATCGCGGCCGCAAGACCTCGATCGGTTTCTCGGCCAACGTCTCGGCCGCCGAGGACCGCAAGACCGGCGAACTGTTCCGCGGCGTCGAGCCCGAGGATCTGCTGAAATTCGGCCTGATCCCGGAATTCGTCGGTCGTTTGCCGGTTCTGGCGACGCTGGAGGATCTCGACAACGAGGCGCTGGTCAAGATCCTGACCGAGCCGAAGAACGCGCTGGTGAAGCAGTATCAGCGGCTCTTCGACATGGAGAGTGTCGAGTTGTCGATCCATCCGGATGCGCTCAATGCGATCGCCAAGCGGGCGATCGAGCGCAAGACCGGCGCGCGTGGTCTGCGCTCGATCATGGAAGCCATTCTGCTCGAGACGATGTACGATCTGCCGACCCTCGATGGCGTGCAGGAAGTCGTCATCTCCGCCGATGTCATCGAAGGCAAGTCGCGGCCGCTCTATATCTACGCGGATCGCCAGGAAGAGGTGGGGTCGTCGGCCTGAGCCGGCTGACCGATTTTGCGCCTTCTCTGCCGGAAAGCCGGGCAAAACCGACGTCTGTCATGGATCTACGGCCGCCGCGTGCGGCCGTATCCTTGACACCCCCAGTCGGCGACGCCACCTAATGCACCTCAGGCAAGCGCTGATGTGATTCACACGGGTTGCTCGCGTTCCTCCCTGCCTGACCCTGCCTAGTGAGCCGGGCGAGCGATAATCGCCTGGCGGTCGAAAGGAAAAGAACATGGCCGAGCAATCGGGTCCGATCGGGGTTCAAACCGGCGACGGCGCCTATCCGGTGCTGCCGCTTCGGGACATCGTCGTTTTTCCGCACATGATCGTGCCGCTCTTCGTCGGGCGCGAGAAGTCGATCCGCGCCCTTGAAGAGGTAATGCGCGCCGACAAGCAGATTCTGCTCGCAACCCAGCAGAATCCGAGCGAGGACGAGCCGACCCCGGAAACAATCTACAACGTCGGCACCCTTGCCTCCGTCCTGCAACTGCTGAAGCTGCCGGATGGGACGGTGAAGGTGCTCGTCGAGGGCATCGGCCGCGCCGAGATCCTGCGCTACACCGACAACGAAGCCTATTACGAGGCACAGGCCAGCAAGCTTGGCGACGAGACCGGCGACGAGGTCGAGGTCGAGGCGCTGGCGCGTTCGGTGATCGCAGAGTTCGAGAATTACGTGAAGCTGAACAAGAAGGTCTCGCCCGAGGTTGTCGGCGCGGTGACGCAGCTTGACGACTATTCGAAGGTCGCAGACACGGTCGCCTCGCACCTGGCGATCAAGATCCCGGAGAAGCAGGAATTGCTGGCGCTACCGACCGTGGTCGAGCGGCTGGAGCGTGTCCTTGGCCTGATGGAGAGCGAGATTTCCGTCCTCCAGGTCGAGAAGCGCATCCGTTCGCGCGTCAAGCGGCAGATGGAGAAGACCCAGCGCGAGTACTATCTCAACGAGCAGATGAAGGCGATCCAGAAGGAGCTTGGCGACTCCGAGGACGGACGCGACGAACTTCAGGAGCTCGAGGAGAAGATTGCCAAGACCCGCTTCTCCAAGGAAGCCCGCGAAAAGGCCCAGAACGAGCTGAAGAAGCTGCGCCAGATGTCGCCGATGTCGGCGGAAGCGACGGTCGTGCGGAATTACCTCGACTGGCTGCTCAGCATTCCGTGGGGCAAGAAGACCAAGGTCAAGAACGACCTGAACTTTGCCCAGGAGGTTCTCGACGCGGACCACTTCGGGCTCGAGAAGGTGAAGGACCGGATCGTCGAGTACCTGGCGGTCCAGACCCGGGCCAACAAGCTGCGCGGTCCCATCCTGTGCCTCGTCGGCCCGCCCGGCGTCGGCAAGACCTCGCTCGGCAAGTCGATCGCGCGGGCCACTGGCCGCGAGTTCGTCCGCATGTCGCTCGGCGGCGTGCGCGACGAGGCGGAGATTCGTGGCCACCGGCGGACCTATATCGGCTCGATGCCGGGCAAGGTCATCCAGTCGATGCGCAAGGCCAAGAAGACCAACCCGCTGTTCCTGCTCGACGAGATCGACAAGATCGGCATGGACTTCCGCGGCGACCCGTCGTCGGCGCTCCTCGAGGTGCTGGATCCGGAGCAGAATTCGAGCTTCAACGATCACTATCTCGAGGTCGACTACGACCTGTCGAACGTGATGTTCATCACCACGGCCAACACGCTGAACATTCCCGCGCCGCTGATGGACCGGATGGAGATCATCCGGATCGCCGGCTACACGGAGGATGAGAAGATCGAGATTTCTCGCCGGCACCTGCTGCCCAAGACGATCCGGGAGCATGTGCTGACCGAGAAGGAATTCTCGGTCGACGACGAGGCGTTGAAGCTGGTGATCCGTCGCTATACGCGGGAGGCCGGCGTCCGGAACCTTGAGCGTGAACTGGCGACCCTGGCGCGAAAGAGCGTCAAGGAGCTGATCCTGTCGAAGAAGAAGTCGATCAAGATCACGGTCAAGAACATCGAGGACTTCCTCGGCGTTCCCAAGTACCGCTACGGCGAGGCCGAGCACGAGGATCTGGTCGGTGTCGTGACCGGCCTTGCCTGGACCGAAGTCGGCGGCGAATTACTGACCGTCGAAGGCGTGATGATGCCGGGCAAGGGCAAGATGACCGTGACCGGCAACCTTCGCGACGTGATGAAGGAGTCGATTTCGGCGGCGGCGTCCTACGTCCGCAGCCGGGCCGTCGACTTCGGCATCGAGCCGCCGTTGTTTGACCGGAGGGACATCCACGTCCACGTGCCGGAGGGCGCAACCCCGAAGGACGGTCCTTCGGCCGGCGTTGCGATGATCACCTCGATCGTCTCCATCATGACCGGGATCCCGGTCAGGAAGGATATCGCGATGACGGGCGAGATCACGCTGCGCGGTCGCGTGTTGCCGATCGGCGGGTTGAAGGAGAAGCTCCTGGCGGCGCTTCGCGGCGGCATCAAGACGGTGCTGATTCCCGAGGACAACGCCAAGGACCTCGCCGACATCCCCGAAAACGTGAAGAACGGCCTCGACATCATCCCCGTTTCGCGGATGGACGATGTGATCCGGCAGGCGCTGGTGCGCCCGCCCGAGCCGATCGAGTGGGACGAAAGCAAGGAGCCGGCCCGGCCCTCGGTTTCGGAAGAAGACGCCGCCGCGGCTCTGACGGCCCATTAAGTCACTGGAATAGCAAACGAAACGGCGTCCGCCACAAGGCGGGCGCCGTTGTCTTGTTGAACAGCCTGCTTACATCAAAATCGCGGAAATCCGCCGTTTTTGACTTGCCACGGGCCGGATTTAGCAGGAGTGTCCGGCGTGGAGCCGATGATGCGATTCGCCTTCGGCTCAAATCAATGAAAGGGATGTGACATGAACAAGAATGATCTCATCGCGTCCGTCGCGGAACGCACCGGGATGTCCAAGGCTGGCGCCGGTCAGGCTGTGGATGCGACGTTCGAGGCGATCGAGGGCGCGCTGAAGTCCGGCCAGGAAGTCAAGATCATCGGCTTCGGCAATTTCAGCGTTGCCAATCGTGCAGCCAGCACCGGCCGCAACCCGCGGACCGGCGAGTCGATCAAGATCGCGGCCTCCAAGACGCCGAAGTTCAAGGCCGGCAAGGGCCTGAAGGACGCGGTCAACCGCTGAGGCGGCAACACCGCTCCACCCCGTCGTTCCCACATTCCGGCCAGGCCGCCCCTAACCGGGCGGTTCGGTCGGGCTGGGGTCTTGCAGCACTTGCGCGGCGGAGGCCTACCGCATAAATCGTGTGCGGGACGAGGGGGCGGTTAGCTCAGCTGGTAGAGCGCCACGTTTACACCGTGGATGTCGGGAGTTCGAGCCTCTCACCGCCCACCAGTCCTCATGCTTTTGCTGTTCCTCGCGGGCTTGTCGTAGCCAAGTCCACAGGAAATGGAATTTGATGGGCAGGGAAGTGAAAAGAACCGACGTTGGTTCTTGACTTGATTCCCGCGAACGTCCTAATTGCCGTCCGCACCCGATACCGGGTTTCGGGGGTGTAGCTCAGTTGGTTAGAGCGCTGGCCTGTCACGCCAGAGGTCGCGGGTTCGAGTCCCGTCACTCCCGCCATTCCCCCTGAAATAAATCGCAGACTGCGCCACCCGGTGGATGATCGGGGGAGGGGCCTTTCCGCACTTGCCACCCCGGCTTCGCTCCGTTAAGCCTCGACCCGTTCGGGACATTTTAGAACGTATCGACAATCGTTCCGGATCGCCTTGCGAACGGACACTTGTCGAGCCGTTGCGCTGCAGCATTTATGGGGGTAAGCCGTTGTCGGCCCACAGTCGGGCGGGCGGTTCGAGGACGAGATGGAGCAGCTTCTCAGCGAATATCTGCCGTTGGTTATTTTTGTCGGCGTCGCTCTCGCGCTGGGCCTCATCCTTCTGATTGCGCCCTTCATCGTCGCCTACAAGAATCCCGACCCCGAGAAGCTCTCGGCCTATGAGTGCGGCTTCGCGCCTTTCGACGACGCCCGCATGAAGTTCGACATCCGCTTCTACCTGGTGGCGATCCTCTTCATCATCTTCGATCTCGAGGTCGCCTTCCTGTTCCCCTGGGCGGTGGTCTTCCACGATATCGGCTGGTTCGGCTTCTGGTCGGTGATCATCTTCCTCGGTGTCCTGACCATCGGTTTCATCTACGAATGGCGTAAGGGAGCGCTGGAATGGGATTGAGCGCCCCCAGACAAGGCAGCGCGGCGAGTGTGCAACCGGCCGAGGATCCGTTCTTCCTCGAGGTTAATAACGAACTCGCCGACAAGGGCTTCCTGGTCACCTCGACCGATGACCTGATCACCTGGGCGCGCACTGGCTCGCTGATGTGGATGACCTTCGGTCTTGCCTGCTGCGCCGTCGAGATGATGCAGATGTCGATGCCGCGCTACGACGCCGAACGATTCGGTTTCGCGCCGCGCGCCTCGCCGCGCCAGTCCGACGTGATGATCGTCGCCGGCACGCTGACCAACAAGATGGCGCCGGCCCTGCGCAAGGTCTACGACCAGATGCCGGAGCCGCGCTATGTGATCTCGATGGGATCCTGCGCCAACGGCGGCGGCTACTACCACTATTCCTACTCTGTCGTCCGCGGCTGCGATCGGATCGTGCCGGTGGATATCTATGTGCCAGGCTGTCCGCCGACCGCGGAAGCGCTCCTCTACGGTGTCCTGCTTCTCCAGAAGAAGATCAGGCGCACCGGGACCATCGAGCGCTAAGCCAGGAGCGGACCGAATTCATGGACGAGACGCTGAAGGATCTAGCGGAATACATCGCGTCGGAACGCGCCGAGGCGATCGTCGGTTGGCACGTCCTTCACGGCGAGCTGACGATGACGATCGCGCTCGCCGATATCGAGGCCTTCGTCCAGTTTCTCTATGACGACCCGCGCCTCGGCTTCGTCAACCTGACTGACATCTGCGGCGTCGACTGGCCGAGCCGGGAGAAGCGCTTCGATGTCGTCTACCATCTGCTGTCGCCCCGCCAGAACACGCGGATCCGGCTGAAGGTCCAGACCGACGAGGCGACCGCGGTTCCGTCCTTGTGCGCGATCTTTCCCGCCGCCGACTGGTTCGAGCGCGAGGCTTACGACTTTTACGGGATCCGGTTCACCGGTCATCCCGACCTGCGGCGCATCCTCACCGACTACGGGTTCGAGGGGCATCCCTTGCGCAAGGATTTCCCGTTGACCGGTTTTGTCGAGGTCCGCTACGACGACGAACAGAAGCGCGTGGTCTACGAGCCGGTTCGACTGGCGCAGCAGTTCCGCGATTTCGATTTCGAGTCGCCCTGGGAAGGGACTGAATATGTCCTGCCCGGCGACGAGAAGGCGAATTAGGGCGAACTGAAATGGCTGAAACCGAAGTCCGCACCTTCAACATCAATTTCGGGCCGCAGCATCCGGCCGCGCATGGCGTGCTGCGCCTTGTGCTCGAACTGGACGGCGAGGTCGTCGAGCGCGTCGATCCGCATATCGGCCTCCTGCATCGCGGCACCGAGAAGCTGATCGAGCACAAGACTTACCTCCAGGCGGTGCCCTATTTCGACCGGCTCGACTATGTCGCGCCGATGAACCAGGAACACGCCTTTGCGCTCGCGACCGAGCGGCTGCTCGACATCGAGGTGCCGCGCCGCGGCCAGCTGATCCGGGTGCTCTATTGCGAGATCGGCCGCCTGCTGTCCCATCTCCTCAACGTCACCACCCAGGCGCTGGATGTCGGCGCCCTGACGCCGCCGCTCTGGGGCTTCGAGGAACGCGAAAAGCTCATGGTCTTCTATGAGCGCGCCAGCGGCAGCCGCATGCATGCGGCCTATTTCCGCCCCGGCGGCGTTCACCAGGATCTGCCGCAGAAGCTGGTCGACGACATCGGTGCCTTCTGTGACCCCTTCCTCAAGGTCTGCGACGACATCGAGGGCCTGCTGACCCACAACCGGATCTTCAAGCAGCGCAACGTCGATATCGGTGTCGTTACCCTCGAGGAAGCCTGGAAATGGGGCTTCTCCGGCGTGATGGTCCGCGGCTCGGGCGCCGCCTGGGACCTCCGCAAGTCGCAGCCCTACGAGTGCTACGAGGAAATGGACTTCGACATTCCGATCGGCAAGAACGGCGACTGCTATGACCGCTACCTGATCCGCATGGAGGAGATGCGCCAGTCCATCCGGATCATGAAGCAGTGCGTCGAGAAGCTGAATTCGGCCGATGGCAAGGGACCGGTCAGTTCCCAGGACGGCAAGATCGTGCCGCCGAAGCGGGGTGAGATGAAGCGCTCGATGGAGGGTCTCATCCACCACTTCAAGCTCTACACCGAGGGTTACCACGTGCCGGAAGGCGAAGTTTACGCGGCGGTCGAGGCGCCGAAGGGCGAGTTCGGCGTCTACCTGGTCTCCGACGGCTCCAACAAGCCGTATCGCTGCAAGGTTCGCGCGCCGGGCTTCCCGCATCTCTCGGCGATGGACTTCATGTGCCGCGGCCACATGCTGGCGGATGTCTCGGCCATTCTCGGCTCGCTCGACATCGTGTTCGGGGAGGTCGATCGCTGATGTCCGTTCGCCGCCTCGCAGACGTCCAGCCCGAGAGCTTCGCCTTCAGCGACGCCAACATGGCGTGGGCGAAGAAGGAAATCGCCAAGTATCCCGAGGGCCGGCAGGCCTCGGCCGTGATCTCGCTGCTGTGGCGGGCGCAGGACCAGGAAGGCTGGGTCACTGAGCCGGCGATCGACGCCGTTGCCGCGATGCTCGACATGCCGAAGATCCGCGTTCTCGAGGTCGCGACCTTCTATACCCAGTTCAACCTCGCGCCGGTCGGTGACGTCGCCCATATCCAGGTCTGCGGCACGACGCCTTGCTGGCTGCGCGGCGCCAACGACATCAAGGACGTGTGCAAGCGACGCATCCATGCCGACCAGCATCATCGTTCCTCGGACGGCAAGTTCTCGTGGGAGGAGGTCGAGTGCCTCGGCGCCTGCGTCAACGCGCCGATGGTGCTGATCGGGTCCGATACCTTCGAGGACCTGACTGCCGAGACCTTCGACCGGTTGATCGACGATATGGCCGCGGGCAAGCGGGTCGAGCCCGGGCCACAGGTCGACCGCCAGTTCGCGGCCCCCATGGGCGGCCCGACAACGCTGACCGATCCGTCGCTTTTCAGTCGCGAGGCGCGTGACGACGGCGAGCCACGCGTCGAAGTGGTCGAGCCGCAGAACGATGCAGACGACGCGCCCGTCGCGACGGTCGAGAAGTCCGATACGTCGGAGCTTTCGGACGCCGACCGACCGGAGACGCTGAGCGAAGCGCGGGACGGCAAGCCGGACGATCTCAAGCGGATTTCCGGCGTTGGCCCCAAGATCGAGGGTATTCTCCATTCGCTCGGCATCTACCATTTCGACCAGATCGCGGCATGGCAGCCGCGCGAGGTCGAGTGGGTCGACGCCCAGCTGAAATTCAAGGGACGCATCGCGCGGGAAAACTGGATCGATCAGGCGAAGGCGCTGGGCGGTGGCGAGGCCGCGACATCCGGCGACAAGCCGGAAGTCCTGGCCAATTCTGACCAGGCGCCGATCGCCGCCGGCAAGCCGAACGCGGCCGCGCCGTCTCCGCCCGACCCGGACGGATCGATTTCCCAGGCGGCCGAGAAGAAGATCGACGGCCAGTCGACCGAGGAAAAGCGTCAGGAAAAGATTGAGGATACCGAGGCGCACGAAGCCGCGGACAAGGACTCGGCAGACTGATGAGTCAGGCTGGGGAAATGGCGATGATCGAACCGATGAACGAGTTGACCGACGAAGTCTTGAAGTCGGTGCAAAGGCGGCTCCTCGCGGTCGAGGGCGAAGTCGCCGAAATTCGTGCCGAACTGGCCGATCTCCGGCGCGAGATGGATGCCGCCAGGCTCGGTCAACCTGAAATCAGTGTCCCGCCCACCGGCATCGAAAGCCGGGTCGCGCGCATCGAGCGCTGGCTGGATTCCGTCGATGCAGCGGTGAAATAGCGACATGCTGGACGACAAGGACCGGATCTTCACCAACCTTTACGGCCTCCATGACTGGGGCCTGAAGGGCGCGATGGCGCGCGGCCAGTGGGACAACACCAAGGCGCTGCTCGACAAGGGGCGTGAGTGGATCGTCGACGAGATGAAGGCGTCGGGGCTTCGCGGCCGTGGCGGCGCCGGTTTCCCGACCGGGCTGAAGTGGTCCTTCATGCCGAAGGAATCCGACGGCCGGCCGGCCTATCTGGTTGTCAACGCGGACGAATCCGAGCCAGGCACCTGCAAGGACCGCGAGATCATGCGGCACGACCCGCATACGCTGGTCGAGGGATGTCTCGTCGCCAGCTTCGCGATGGGCGCCCATACCGCGATCATCTATGTGCGCGGCGAATTCATCCGTGAGCGGGAGCGGCTTCAGGCGGCGGTCGATCAGGCCTATGAGGCGAAGCTGATCGGCAAGAACAACAAGAACGGCTGGGACTTCGACATCATCGTCCATCACGGCGCCGGCGCCTATATCTGCGGCGAGGAGACGGCGTTGCTCGAGTCGCTTGAAGGCAAGAAGGGCATGCCGCGCCTGAAGCCGCCATTCCCGGCGAGCGTTGGCGTCTATGGCTGCCCGACGACGGTCAACAATGTCGAGTCGATCGCGGTTGGCCCGACGATCCTGCGTCGCGGCGCCGCCTGGTTCTCTGGCATCGGCCGGCCGAAGAATGTCGGCACCAAGCTGTTCTGCATTTCCGGGCATGTCGAGAAGCCCTGCACCGTCGAGGAGGAGATGGGAATCCCGCTTCGCGAACTCATCGAGCGCCACTGCGGTGGCGTGCGCGGCGGCTGGGACAACCTTCTTGCGGTGATCCCGGGCGGGGCGTCGGTGCCGTGTCTGCCGGCGTCGCAATGCGACGACCTTTTCATGGACTTCGACACCCTGCGCGAACTGAAGTCGGGCCTCGGCACGGCGGCTGTGATCGTCATGGACAAGTCGACCGACATGATCCGGGCGATCGCCCGGCTGGCGTATTTCTACAAGCATGAGAGTTGCGGCCAGTGCACGCCGTGCCGGGAAGGTACCGGCTGGATGTGGCGGGTGCTGGAGCGGATGGCAGAGGGCCGCGCCGAGAAGCGCGAGATCGACATGCTGCTCGAGGTCACCTACCAGGTCGAGGGCCACACGATCTGTGCCCTCGGCGACGCGGCCGCCTGGCCGGTCCAGGGCTTGATCCGCCACTTCCGTCATGTGATCGAGGAGCGGATCGACCAGTATGCGGCGAAACCTGCGGTCGGTGATCCGCTCATGGTAGAGGCGGCCGAATAATGCCCCTGATCAAGGTCGACGGCCAGGAAATCGAAGTACCGGCTGAGTACACGCTGCTGCAGGCATGCGAGGCGGCCGGAGCCGAGATTCCGCGCTTCTGCTACCACGAGCGGCTTTCCATCGCCGGCAATTGCCGCATGTGCCTGATCGAGGTGAAGGGCGGACCGCCCAAGCCCGTCGCGTCCTGCGCGATGAACGTTCGCGACCTCAGGCCCGGCCCGGAAGGCCAGCCGCCGGAGATGTTCACCAAGTCGAAGATGGTGAAGAAGGCGCGCGAAGGCGTGATGGAATTCCTGCTGATCAACCATCCGCTCGACTGCCCGATCTGCGATCAGGGCGGCGAGTGCGACCTGCAGGACCAGGCGATGGCCTATGGCGTCGATGGCAGCCGCTTCAAGGAGAACAAGCGCGCCGTCGAGGACAAGTATATCGGCCCGCTGGTCAAGACGATCATGACGCGCTGCATCCATTGCACGCGCTGCATCCGCTTCTCGGCCGAGGTCGCCGGCGTGCCCGAACTCGGGGCGACCGGCCGCGGCGAGGACATGGAGATCACCACCTATCTCGAAAAGGCGATGAGCTCCGAGCTGCAGGGCAATGTCATCGACCTTTGCCCGGTCGGTGCGCTGACCTCGCGCCCCTATGCCTTCCAGGCGCGGCCCTGGGAACTGACCAAGACCGAATCCGTCGACGTCATGGACGCGGTGGGATCGGCTATCCGCGTCGATACGCGCGGCCGGGCCGTGATGCGGATCATGCCGCGCCTCAACGAATCGGTGAACGCCGAATGGATTTCGGACAAGACCCGGTTCATCTGGGACGGGCTTGGCGCGCAGCGGCTCGACCGCCCCTATATCCGGCGGAATGGCCGGCTTGAGCCCGCGACATGGGCGCAGGCCTTCAGCGCGATTGCCGAGAAGACAGCAAATATCGACCCGAATCGTATCGCGGCGATTGCCGGCGATCTGGCCGGCGTCGAGGAGATGTACGCCCTCAAGGGGCTGATGGATGCCTTCGGCTCGCCGCATATCGACTGCCGCCAGGACGGGGCGAAGCTCGATCCGGCCGCCGGCCGCGCCAGCTACATCTTCAACCCGACGATCGACGGGATCGATACTGCCGACGCCATCCTGATCGTCGGCTCGAACCCGCGCCAGGAGGCTGCCGTCCTCAATGCCCGGATCCGGGATCGCTGGCGGCGCGGCAAGGTCAAGGTCGCGCTGATCGGCGAGCAGGTCGATCTGACCTATTCCTACGACTATCTCGGCGCCGGCCCGGACACCCTGTCGAGCCTGGTTGCAGGCGACCACAGCTTTGCCGAGACGCTTGCCGGCGCCAAGCGGCCGATGGTGATCGTCGGGCAGGGCGCGCTGGCCCGGCCGGATGGCGATGTCGTGCTGAAGCTCGCCGCCAAGCTGGCCGCGGGTGGCGAACACGACGAGGGCTGGAACGGCCTCGCGGTGCTCCATACCGCCGCTTCACGAGTCGGAGGACTCGATCTCGGCTTTGTGCCGGGGGACGATGGCCACGACGTCATCGGCATGGTTGCGGCAGCGGCCGCCGGCGAGATCGACGTGATGTTCCTGCTCGGCGCCGACGAAATCACCGTGAACGCGCTCGGCGAGACCTTTGTCGTCTATATCGGCAGCCACGGCGATGCCGGCGCACACCGCGCCGATGTCATCCTGCCGGCCGCCGCCTATACCGAGAAATCGGCGACCTACGTCAATACCGAAGGCCGCGTGCAGATGGCGGCCCGGGCAGCGTTCCCGCCCGGCGAAGCGCGCGAGGACTGGGCCATCCTGCGGGCGCTTTCCGATGTGCTCGGCCACAAGCTGCCATTCGACTCGCTGGCCGAGTTGCGGGCGGCGCTCTATCGCGACAAGCCGCATTTCCTGCGTGTCGATCAGATCGAGCCCGGCTCGGTGGACGATGTCGCGGCGCTCGGTTCTGACCCCGGCAATCCGTCGTCCGGCGCCTTCCGCAATGCCATTGACGACTTCTACCTGACCAATCCGATCGCCCGCGCCTCGGCAGTGATGGCGGAATGCTCGGCGCTCGCCGCCGACCGGCCGGCAAGCGCGGCGGAGTAGGGCGGATGGGCGAATTCTTCAACGACTACGTGGTGCCGGCCGCGATCATGATCGGCCAGAGCCTGCTGCTGCTGGTCGTGCTGCTGATCTTCGTTGCCTATATCCTCTATGCCGATCGCAAGATCTGGGCGGCGGTCCAGATGCGCCGCGGGCCGAACGTCGTCGGTCCCTGGGGGCTGCTCCAGTCCTTCGCCGACCTGATCAAGTTCGTTCTCAAGGAGCCGGTCATTCCGGCCGGCGCCAACAAGGGCGTCTTCCTTCTCGCGCCGCTGGTGACGACGGTTCTCGCGTTGTCGGCCTGGGCGGTTGTGCCGGTCGCCGCCGGCTGGGTGATCGCCGACATCAACGTCGGCATCCTCTACATTTTCGCGATCTCCTCGCTTGGCGTCTACGGCGTCATCATGGCCGGCTGGTCGTCGAATTCGAAATATCCCTTCCTCAGCGCCTTGCGCTCCGCTGCGCAGATGGTCTCCTACGAGGTCTCGATCGGCTTCGTCATCGTCACCGTGCTGTTGTGCGTGGGGTCGCTCAATCTCACTGACATCGTCCTGGCGCAGGGCAAGGGGCTCGGGACGGAGCTTGGCCTTCCGAGCAGCTTCCTCGACTGGCACTGGCTCGTCCTGCTGCCGATGTTCGTGATCTTCTTCATTTCGGCGCTGGCCGAGACCAACCGCCCGCCCTTCGACCTGGTCGAGGCGGAATCGGAACTCGTCGCCGGCTTCATGGTCGAATATTCGTCCTCCCCCTACATGCTGTTCATGCTCGGGGAATACGTGGCGATCGTGCTGATGTGCGCGCTGACCACGATCCTGTTCCTCGGCGGCTGGCTGCCGCCGGTCGACGTCGTGCCCTTCACCTGGGTGCCGGGCGTGATCTGGTTCATCCTGAAGGTCAGCGCGGTTTTCTTTATGTTTGCCATGGTGAAGGCCTTCGTTCCGCGCTACCGCTTCGACCAGTTGATGCGACTCGGCTGGAAGGTCTTCCTGCCGATCTCGCTGTTCATGGTCGTCGCGGTCGCTTTCGTCCTGCAACTGACCGGTTGGGGAGCCTGAGATGAGACTCGATCAGGCAGCCAAGTCACTCTTCATGACCGAGTTTCTCTCGGCCTTCTGGATGTCGATGGGATATTTCTTCAGCAAGAAGGCGACGCTGAACTATCCATTTGAAAAGGGGCCGGTTTCTCCTCGTTTCCGTGGAGAGCATGCGCTGCGCCGCTATCCCAATGGCGAGGAGCGCTGCATCGCCTGCAAGCTCTGCGAGGCGATTTGCCCGGCCCAGGCGATCACCATCGAGGCCGGTCCGCGGCGCAACGACGGCACCCGCCGGACGACCCGCTACGACATCGATATGGTCAAGTGCATCTATTGCGGCTTCTGCCAGGAGGCATGCCCGGTCGACGCGATCGTCGAGGGCCCGAACTTCGAATTCGCCACCGAGACGCGCGAAGAGTTGTACTACGACAAGGACAAGCTGCTCGCCAACGGCGACCGTTGGGAGCGCGATATCGCCTCCAATCTTGCGGCGGACGCGCAATACCGATGAAGCATTGGACGGGGGCGGACCAAATGTCTAAGACACCGGCGCTTGCAAGCGACGGCCAACGGGTGAAACGCTGACATGGTTCTCGGCGCGATCTTCTTTTATCTCTTTTCCGCCTTGGTCATCGCCTCGGGGGTGATGGTGATCGGTTCGCGGAACCCGGTCCACTCGGTGCTGTTCCTGATCCTTGCCTTCGTCAACGCCGCCGGCCTGTTCGTTCTGCTCGGCGCCGAATTCCTGGCGATGATCCTGATCGTCGTCTATGTCGGCGCGGTGGCGGTGCTCTTCCTGTTCGTTGTCATGATGCTCGACGTCGATTTCGTCGAACTGCGGCAGGGCTTCCTCGACTACCTGCCGATCGGCGCCCTGATCGGCATCGTCCTGCTCGCCGAACTGCTGCTCGTCATCGTCGGCTGGACCTTCGCCAGCGATGCGATGGTGACGGCGCCGCCGCCATCCGGCATGACCAATACGGAAGCGCTCGGCGCGATCCTCTACACGCGCTACGTCTACTTCTTCCAGGCAGCGGGCATGGTGCTGCTGGTCGCGATGGTCGGCGCCATCGTGCTGACGCTGCGCCATCGCGAGAACGTCAAGCGCCAGTCGATTCCCGACCAGGTCGCGCGTTCGCCGGCAACGTCGGTTGAGGTTCGCAAGGTCGAATCGGGGAAGGGAATCTGATGGCGATCGGGCTCGGCCATTACCTCGCGGTCGCCGCGATCCTGTTCACGCTCGGGATCTTCGGCATTTTCATCAACCGCAAGAACGTCATCGTCATCCTGATGTCGATCGAACTGATCCTGCTGGCGGTCAACATCAACCTCGTGGCGTTTTCATCCTTCCTGGGCGACATGGTCGGCCAGGTCTTCGCGCTTCTCGTTCTCACCGTCGCCGCCGCCGAGGCAGCGATCGGACTTGCAATTCTTGTCGTCTTCTATCGCAACCGCGGTTCGATCGCGGTCGAAGACGTAAACCTGATGAAGGGTTGAGGGCGGCATGTACTCGGCCATCGTCTTCCTTCCGCTGATCGGCGCGATCATTGCCGGCGCGATCTCGATCTATGGCGCCCATGGCCGCACCGCGCCGGCCGCCGCCAACGGTCCCGGCCATCGCGCTCCGTCGCGCGGCCACGCCGAGAGCGAGAACGGCGCCGACGACCACGGACACGACCACGAGCCTGCAGCCGTCGGTTCGCGGCCGGCGGAGGTCATCACCTCGGGATTGCTGATCATCACGGCGATCCTTTCGTGGATCGCCTTCTTCTCGGTCGGCCTGAGCGACGACGCGGTCCAGCGTATCCCGGTCTTCACCTGGTTCGATTCCGGCACGCTGGCCGTCGACTGGGCGCTGCGGATCGACACGCTGACCGTCGTGATGATGGCGCTGGTGACCACCGTGTCAGCGGTCGTTCACGTCTATTCCTTCGGCTACATGGCGCACGATCCATACCGGCCGCGCTTCTTCGCCTACCTGTCTCTGTTCACCTTCGCCATGCTGGCGCTGGTGACCTCAGACAATCTCGTTCAGCTCTTCTTCGGCTGGGAGGGCGTCGGTCTCGCCTCCTATCTGCTGATCGGCTTCTGGTACCAGCGGCCGGCGGCCAACGCCGCCGCGATCAAGGCCTTCGTCGTCAACCGGGTCGGCGATTTCGGCTTCGCGCTCGGTATCTTCGGCATTTTCGTCGTGTTCAATTCGGTCGAATACGAGACGATCTTCGCCAACGCGCCGACCATTGCCGGGACGACATTCCACTTCCTGTCGTGGGAACTCGACGCGCTGACCGTCATCTGCCTGCTGCTGTTCATGGGCGCGATGGGCAAGTCGGCGCAGTTCATGCTGCACACCTGGCTGCCGGACGCGATGGAAGGCCCGACCCCGGTCTCGGCGCTGATCCATGCCGCGACCATGGTCACCGCCGGCGTCTTCATGGTGGCGCGGCTGTCGCCGGTGTTCGAGCTCTCGCCGTTCGCGCTGATCTTCGTCACCTTCATCGGCGCCACGACCTGTTTCTTCGCCGCCACGATCGCCATCGTCCAGAACGACATCAAGCGGGTAGTCGCCTATTCGACCTGTTCGCAGCTCGGCTACATGTTCGCCGCCCTCGGGGTTGGCGCCTACTCGGTCGGCATCTTCCACCTCTTCACCCACGGCTTCTTCAAGGCCCTGCTGTTCCTCGCCTGCGGATCGGTGATCCACGCGATGGAAGACGAGCAGGACATGCGGAAGATGGGCGGCCTGCGGAAGCAGATCCCGATCACTTACGCGATGATGGTGATTGGCGGACTGGCGCTGACCGGCTTCCCGTTCACCGCCGGCTATTTCTCGAAGGACGCCATCATCGAGGCGACCGAGGTCGCGACGAATCCGATGGCAGGCTACGCTTACGTCCTGACGCTGGGGGCGGCGCTGCTGACCGCGCTCTATACGTGGCGGCTGATCTTCATGACCTTCCACGGCAAGACCCGGATCGCCGGCGACCTGCTGAAGCGGGTCCATGAGCAGCCCTGGGTGATGCTGGGTCCGATGATGGTGCTGGCCTTCGGTGCATTGTTCGGCGGTCTCATCTTCCATGGCCTGTTCATCGGCGATGAGCACAACGCCTTCTGGAAGAGCGCGCTCGACCTGGTGACCGAGAACCACCTGCTCAAGGAGATGCATCACCTGCCGTTCACGGCGACCATCCTGCCGACGGTGATGATGGTGATCGGATTTGGCCTTGCCTACTACTTCTACATGGTCAACCTGGACGGGCCGAAGCGGCTCGCCGCGCGCCACGACTGGCTCTACCGGTTCCTGCTCAACAAGTGGTATTTCGACGAGCTCTACGACTTCCTCTTCGTGCGGTCGCTGAAGTGGCTCGGCCGCTTCTTGTGGCGCAAGGGCGACGGCTGGCTGATCGACGGCTTCGGGCCGGATGGCGTCTCGTCATGGGTGCTCGGCGCCACGTCACGGATCGTGCGGCTGCAGACCGGCTATCTCTACCATTACGCCTTCGCCATGCTGATCGGTGTCGCGCTGTTGGTCACCTATCTGATGTTCGCGGCGTGAGGACCGACCGATGAGCGAATGGCCGATCCTTTCCACCATCATCTTCCTGCCTCTGGTCGGGGCGTTGTTGGTGCTCGTCATCCGCGGCGACGACGACATCGCGCGCCGCAACATCTTCAATGTCGCGCTGTGGACCACCAGCGTCACCTTCGTGCTGTCGCTGTTCGTCTGGTTCAATTTCGACAGCGCCAATCCCGGCTTCCAGATGGTGGAGCGGGTGGACTGGCTGGGTGCCGGCATCAGCTACCAGATGGGCGTCGACGGCATCTCGATGCTGTTCGTCATCCTCACCACCTTCCTGATGCCGCTGTGCATCCTGGCCAGCAAGCGAACCGTAAAGCACCAGTTCAAGGCCTACATGGTCGCCTTCCTGGTGATGGAAACGCTGATGATCGGCGTTTTCTGCTCCCTCGACCTGGTGCTTTTCTACCTGTTCTTCGAGGGCGGCCTGATTCCGATGTTCCTGATCATCGGCATCTGGGGCGGTCCGCGCCGGGTCTATGCGAGCTTCAAGTTCTTCCTCTACACGCTGCTCGGCTCCGTCCTGATGCTGCTCGCGATTATGGCGATGTACTGGTATTCGGGCACCGTCGTTCCCTGCGACCCGGCGGCCGGCGGCATCGCCGCGACCTGCTCGACGACGGACATCGTCAAGCTGATGGATGTCCAGTTCCCGGCCGGGATGCAGACCTGGCTGTGGATCGGCTTCTTCGCCAGCTTCGCGGTCAAGATGCCGATGTGGCCGGTCCATACCTGGTTGCCGGACGCCCATGTCGAGGCGCCGACGGCCGGTTCCGTCATCCTGGCGGCCATCCTGCTGAAAATGGGCGGCTACGGTTTCCTGCGCTTCTCGCTGCCGATGTTCCCGCTCGCCTCGGCCGACTTCGCGCCCTTCATCTTCACGCTCTCGGTGGTGGCGATCATCTACACCTCGATCGTTGCGCTGATGCAGAAGGACATGAAGAAGCTGATCGCCTATTCGTCCGTCGCCCATATGGGCTTCGTGACCATGGGTATGTTCGCGATGACGACGCAGGGCGTACAGGGCAGCATCTTCCTGATGCTGTCGCACGGCCTGATTTCCGGCGCGCTGTTCCTGTGCGTCGGTGTGGTCTACGACCGCATGCATACCCGCGAGATCGCCGCCTATGGCGGGCTGGTGAACCGCATGCCTCTCTATGCCGCCGCCTTCATGCTCTTCACCATGGCCAATGTCGGTTTGCCGGGGACGATGGGCTTCGTCGGAGAGTTCCTCACCCTGATCGGTACCTACCAGGTCAACACCTGGGCCGCTTTCCTCGCAACGACCGGCATCATCCTTTCGGCCGCCTATGCGTTGTGGCTTTACCGGCGGGTGGTTTTCGGAAAGCTCGAGAAAGGCAGCCTCAAGGACATTCTCGACCTGTCGCCACGGGAACAGTTGATCCTCGGGCCGCTTGTCGTGCTGACGCTGCTCTTCGGTTTCTATCCCGCACCCATTCTGGATGTGACCGCGGCTTCGGTCGATCAGTTGGTCGCGAACTACCAGGCGGCGTTGTCCGCCGCCGGCAAACTCGCCGTGGCCGCGCCATGACGATACTGCGCGGAGAAGTCAGTTGATGATGTTCCCGGACCTCATTCCGGCGCTGCCGGAGATCATCCTCGCGGTCGGGGCGCTCGCGCTGCTGATGATCGGTGTTTTCGTCGGCGAGCGGTCGACCCCGCTGATCAACGGCCTGTCGATCGCGCTGCTCGTCGTTGCCGGCATTGCCCTTGTCGCATCGCCGTCGGAAGGCGTCACCTTCAGCGGCGCCTTCATCCTCGATCCGTTCGCCCACTTCATGAAGCTGCTTGCGCTGCTGGGATCGGCGGTCGCCATCGTCATGTCGATCGGTTACGCGCGGGCCCACAAGTTCGAGCGCTTCGAGTACCCCGTGCTGATCGTCATCGCGACGCTCGGCATGATGATGATGATCTCGGCGAACGACTTGATCGCCGTTTATCTCGGCCTCGAACTGCAGTCGCTCGCGCTTTACGTCATCGCGGCGATCAACCGGGATTCCGTCCGGTCCACCGAGGCCGGCCTGAAATACTTCGTCCTCGGGGCGCTGTCCTCCGGCATGCTCCTCTATGGCGCATCGCTGGTCTATGGCTTCACCGGAACGACGACCTTCCCGGGTATCGCGACCGCGCTGTCGGACGGCACGCCGTCGCTCGGGCTGGTCTTCGGGCTGGTCTTCCTGATCGCCGGCCTGGCGTTCAAGATCTCGGCCGTCCCGTTCCACATGTGGACGCCGGACGTCTACGAAGGTGCGCCGACGCCGGTCACCGCCTTCTTCGCCGCCGCGCCAAAGGTCGCCGCCATGGCGCTGTTCATCCGGGTCGTGGTCAGCCCCTTTGCGCCGATTACCGCCGACTGGCAGCAGATCCTTTCCTTCATCGCCATCGCGTCGATGGTGCTTGGCGCCTTTGCGGCGATCGGCCAGCGCAACATCAAGCGGCTGATGGCCTATTCGTCGATCGGCCATATGGGCTACGCCCTGGTTGGCCTCGCCGCCGGGACCGAGGCCGGCGTGCAGGGCGTCATCATCTACATCACCATCTACCTGGCGATGACCATTGGCGCGTTCGCGGTCATTCTCTCGATGCGGCGGCGTGAGGGGATGGTCTACGAGATCGGTGACCTCGCCGGGCTGTCGAAGACGCATCCGATCATGGCTTTCATGCTGGCGGCGATCATGTTCTCGCTGGCCGGCATTCCGCCGCTCGCCGGCTTCTTCGCCAAGTTCTACGTCTTCCTCGCCGCGATCGAGGCCGGGCTTTACGTCCTTGCCGTCATTGGCGTGGTCGCCAGTGTCGTCGGCGCCTACTACTATCTGCGCATTATCAAGATCATGTATTTCGACGATCCGGCGACCGGCTTCGAGCCTATGCCGACCGAATTGCGAGTCATCCTCGGGGTCAGCACCGCGTTCATCGTCTTCTTCGTGATCGTTGCCGGCCCGGTCGGCAGTGCCGCGGGATTGGCCGCCCAGACCTTCTTCCCGACGGGGTAATGGAAACGACGGGGCTTCCATCCGGGTACCGCCGCGAGGCGCATGACAGTGTTCCATCCACCAGTTCCCTCGCGCTGGAGCGCGCCCGGACTGGCGACCCGGGCAACCTCTGGATCACCGCAGGGGAACAGACCGCGGGACGCGGCCGGCGGGGCAGGGCGTGGACGACGGGGCGCGGCAATCTTGCGGCGTCGCTCCTCCTGGTCGATCCGGCGCCTCAGGCGGTCGCAGCGACGATATCCTTCGTCGCCGGGCTTGCTCTTCACCGCGCGATCATCGACCTCACCGGGCCGGCGCCCTCGGCAGGGCTCAAGCTGAAATGGCCGAATGACCTGCTGCTCGCCGGGCGGAAGGTGTCCGGCATCCTGGTCGAGGGCGAGAAGCTCGCCGACGGGCGGTTCGCGCTCGCGGTCGGTATCGGCGTCAACTGCCGCTCCCACCCGGAGGAAGGCACCGTCCACGCTGCTGGCGATCTCGTCTCGGCCGGCGTCGTCGTCGAGTGCGAGACGTTGTTCGAGCGCTTGGCGCTGAACATGGCGGAGGAAATCCGCCGCTGGGACAGGGGGGCCGGATTCGCGGACATCCGGTCGGCATGGCTCGATCGCGCCTTCGGTGTCGGCGAGCCGATAACAGTCAACCTCGCGGACCGGTCGATCGAGGGGCGTTTCGATACGCTCGACGACGCCGGTCGCCTGGTGCTCGGTCGGCCGGACGGCGGCTGCGAAACAATCAGTGCGGGCGACCTGTTCTTCGCCGGCCGGGGGTAACGAGGCAGCAATTGGCACGCAGACAGGAAGAACTGGTATTTCTGCCCCTCGGCGGCGTCGGCGAGATCGGGATGAATCTCGGCCTCTACGGCTACGGCCCGGAGCACCATCGCACCTGGATCGCCGTCGATTTCGGCATCGGCTTCCCGGGCGAGGAGGCACCGGGCGCCGACGTGATCTTTCCCGATATCTCCTACCTCGAAGAGGAGCGGATCAACCTCGCCGGAATCCTGATCACGCATGCCCATGAGGACCACTACGGCGCGTTGATCGAGCTGTGGCCGCGACTGCGCGTGCCCGTCTTCGCCACCGCCTTCACGGCCGGTCTCCTCAACGCCAAGGCGGCCTCGGAGCCGGGCGCCGAGGTAATCCCGGTGACCATTGTCGCGCCCGGCGGGCGGTTCAAGGCGGGGCCGTTCGAGATCGAATACATCAACGTCGCCCACTCGATTCCCGAGGCGAATGCGCTGGCGATCCGGACGCCGCTTGGCCTCGTGCTGCATAGCGGCGACTGGAAGCTTGACGATACGCCCGTGGTCGGGCTGCCGACCGACGAGGCGCGCCTGCGCGAAATCGGCGAGGAGGGGGTGCTGGCGCTGGTCAGCGACTCGACCAATGCCTATCGCGAGGGGCGCAGTCCGAGCGAGCAGGAAGTCGCCCACGAGATCGCCGATGTCGTCGCCAGCGCCAAGGGGAGGGTGGCCTTCACGACCTTCTCCTCCAATGTCGGGCGGATCCGGTCGATCACGCTGGCCGCGGCCAGGGCGGGGCGCGAGGTCGTGGTCGTCGGACGGTCGCTGCGACGGATGATCGACGTGGCCAGCGAGTTGGGCATTCTGGCGGGCTTGCCGCCGTTTCTCGACGAGGAAGCCTTCCAGCACCTGCCGCGCAACAAGGTGCTTGCGCTGCTGACCGGCAGCCAGGGCGAGGGGCGGGCGGCCCTGGCCCGGATCGCGGCCGACGATCATCGCCAGGTGAGCTTCGACAAGGGTGACCTGGTCGTCTTCTCGTCACGCGCCATTCCCGGCAACGAGGTGCCGATCAACCGCATCGTCAATGCGCTGGTGAAGCGGGGCATCCGGGTGATGACCGATCGCGACCGGCTCGTGCATGTGTCCGGTCACCCCCGGCGCGAGGAAATGCGCCACTTCTATGGCTGGCTCAAGCCGGAGATCGCGGTGCCGGTGCATGGCGAGGCAATGCATCTCGAAGCCCATGCCGAGCTGGCCGAGGAACTTGGCGTCAAGACGGTTCTCAGGATCGAGAATGGCACGATGATCCGGCTGGCGCCGGAGGCCCCGGGCGTCGTCG
Source organism: Bauldia litoralis (assembly GCF_900104485.1). Taxonomy (GTDB): domain Bacteria; phylum Pseudomonadota; class Alphaproteobacteria; order Rhizobiales; family Kaistiaceae; genus Bauldia; species Bauldia litoralis. The sequence goes on from NZ_FMXQ01000002.1 coordinate 166,076, forward strand.
ACGAGATCGCCGCCGGTCGCCTCTACCGCGACGGACGGCTGATCGGAACGATGGAGGGCATGGGGATCGCGGCGCGGCGGCGGCTTGCCTTCGCCGGGCATGTCTCGGTTTCGGTGGTCATGGATGCCAAGGGGGCGATGCTTGGCGATCCGGCCGTGGCGCTGGTTGGGCTGCCGGATGAGGACATGGCTGGTGAGTCACTCGCCGAGAGCGTCCTCGACGCGGCGCTTGGCGCCATCGAGTCGATTCCCCGCCGCCGCAGGCAGGCCGACACCGTCCGCGAGGCGGTTCGCCGCGCCGTGCGCGCCGAGGTCGCGGCGATATGGGGCAAAAAGCCGAATTGCACGGTCTTCCTGACGGTCGTATGACGGGACCGTCATGATCGGTCGCCTCAATCACGTCGCCATCGCGGTGCCGGACCTCGCCGCCGCGACCGCGCTCTATCGCGATCGTCTCGGCGCCCGCGTATCGGAGCCGGCTCCCCAGCCGGAGCACGGCGTCACCACGGTCTTCGTCGAGCTGCCGAACACCAAGATCGAACTGCTCGAACCGCTGGGCGCCGACTCGCCGCTCGCCCGGTTCCTCGAACGGAATCCCGATGGCGGGATCCACCATCTCTGCTACGAGGTCGACGACATCGCAGCTGCGAGCAAACAGCTTGAAGCAGCCGGTACCCGGATCCTGGGATCAGGCCAGCCGCGACCCGGCGCCCATGGCAAGCCGGTGCTGTTTCTTCATCCGAAGGATTTTCTCGGGACGCTGATCGAACTGGAACAGGCATAGGATCGCGATCGTCATGAGTGTCGTCAGTATCATCGCGATCTTTTTCGTCGTCTGGTGGATCGTCCTTTTCGCGGTCCTGCCCTGGGGCATGCGGACGCAGGACGACGAGGGCGAGGTGATTCTGGGGACGGTGTCCAGCGCCCCGCACAACCCAAGAATGTTGCGCAAGGCGATTGCAACGACGGTCGTCGCGGCGATCGTCACGGCGATCATCTGGTATGTGGTGGATCAGCTCGGCTTCGGGGTGGAAGGCATCGCCGATTACTTCCTGCCGCGGCAATAAAAAAAGCAAGGCTTTTCAGCCTTGCTTGCAGAGTTCCGCGTCATAACCCTTATTGCCTAACTCAATGACTCAATTGGCTGATTGAGCCTTTCCTCAGAGTTGGGCGGCAGCAACCGATTGGCGCGCCCAAAGGGATCTTCCTCCCAAGACTTAGACCGCGATGCCTTTTCTTATTCGGGTGAATGAGAGGCTTTTTGATCAGCCTGTTCCCATCTCCCTTTATGTTAAAGACCGTAGCGAAACTCGAACGGCTTGTCATCTATTTGTGCGACGACGGCTCAATTTTTTTGCATACGGACCGGATGCCGGATCTCCCCGCCCGTCAAGGGGGGGGCGCCAGCATCAAGAGCTTTGCCGGCTCAGCACGACTGCCCGGGCGAATCCCGGGGCTTGTCTTTTGGGCAGCGTCTCGATTGACTGCCGCCCGTCAATCCTCCTGAGGAATCGCCATTCGCCATGCGCCTGTCCCGCTACTTTCTCCCGATCCTTCGCGAGACTCCGAAAGAGGCCGAGATCGTCTCACACCGGCTGATGCTGCGCGCCGGCCTGGTCCGCCAGCAAGCCGCCGGAATCTACTCCTGGCTGCCGCTCGGCCAGCGGGTGCTGTCGCGCATCGAGCGCATCGTGCGCGAGGAGCAGGACCGCGCCGGCGCCGTCGAAATCCTGATGCCGACCATCCAGCCGGCCGATCTGTGGCGGGAGAGCGGGCGCTATGACGACTACGGCAAGGAGATGCTGCGGATTGTCGATCGCCACGAGCGCGACATGCTCTACGGCCCGACCAACGAGGAGATGGTGACGGAGATCTTCCGTTCCTACGTCTCGTCCTACAAGGCCCTGCCGCTCAATCTCTATCATATCCAGTGGAAGTTTCGCGACGAGGTCCGGCCGCGCTTCGGCGTCATGCGGGGTCGCGAGTTCCTGATGAAGGATGCCTATTCCTTCGACATCGACGAGGCTGCGGCCCGCATCTCCTACAACAAGATGTTCGTCGCCTACCTGCGCACCTTCGCCCGCATGGGCCTGACCGCCATCCCGATGCGGGCCGAGACCGGGCCAATTGGCGGCGACCTCAGCCACGAGTTCCTGGTGCTGGCGGAAACCGGCGAATCGGGCGTCTATTGCCACAAGGATGTGCTCGACCAGCCGGTGCCCGGCGAGGGTTTCGACTACAGTGGCGATCTCGACGCCGCGATCGCCCCCTGGACCGCCTATTATGCGGCGACGGAAGACGTGCATGACCAGGAGCGGTTCGAGCGCGAGGTACCCGAAGACAAGCGGTTGCACACTCGTGGAATCGAGGTCGGCCAGGTCTTCTACTTCGGCACGAAATACTCGGCGCCGATGAAGGCGACCGTCGCCGGACCGGACGGGGTGGAGCGGCCGGTGCACAGCGGTTCCTACGGTGTCGGCGTTTCGCGACTCGCCGGCGCCATCATCGAGGCCTCGCACGACGACGACGGGATCATCTGGCCGGACAGCGTCGCACCCTTCGCAGTCGGGCTGATCAACCTCAAGCCTGTCGACGAGGCGACCAGCGCCGCCGCCGAGGGAATCTACGAGCGCCTCACGAAAGCCGGAATCGATGTCCTATACGATGATGTCGACAATCGCGCCGGGGCAAAATTCGCGACAATGGATTTGATTGGCCTGCCCTGGCAGGTCATTGTCGGTCCAAAGGGAATCGCTTCGGGTGAGGTCGAGATCAAGCGGCGTGCAACCGGCGAACGAGAGACGCTGACGATTGATGCTGCAATCAACCGACTCGTTGCCGGGTAACCCGACGGACGCTCTTCCCGAGCGGCCGGACAGTCGCAAGACCCGGGCCGCGCGGCCGAAACCGTTGCCGGCCGGGACCGGACCATTTTCGCGCTTCGAGTGGATGCTGGCTGGCCGCTACCTGCGGGCCCGCAGGCGCGAGGCGTTCATATCGGTGATCGCCGGCTTTTCCTTCATCGGCATCATGCTCGGGGTCGCGACCCTGATCATCGTCATGGCGGTGATGAACGGATTCCGCGCCCAGCTGATCGACAAGATCCTTGGCCTGAACGGCCACCTGATCATCCAGGCGATGGATTCGCCACTGACCGATTACGACGCGGTCTCGTCGCGAATCGTGATGGTCGATGGGGTCGCCTCGGCAATTCCGCTCGTCGAGGGACAGGCCCTGGCCAGCGGCACGAACAGTTCCAGCGGCGTGCTGGCGCGCGGCATCCGCGATGTCGACCTGCCGAACGTGCGCGGTGTCGCCGAGAATATCCAGCTTGGCAGCCTCGTCGATTTCGAGGCCGCCGGGGGCGTCGCCATAGGCACGCGCCTTGCGGCGTCGCTCGGGCTGACGATCGGCAGCAACCTGACCCTTGTGTCGCCGAACGGCAACGTGACGCCGCTTGGCGTGACGCCGCGAATCAAGGCCTATCCGGTCACAGCGATCTTCGAGATCGGCATGTCCGAATACGATTCGAGCTTCGTCTTCATGCCGTTTGGAGAGGCCCAGGCCTTCTTCAACCTCGGCGACGAGGCCAGTGCGATCGAGATCTATCTCGACAACGCGGATCTCGTCGGCGAATTGCGGCCGGCGATCGAACGGGCGGCCGACCGGCAGATTCTTTTGACCGACTGGCAGCAGCGCAACGTCACCTTCTTCTCGGCGCTCGAGATCGAACGCAACGTCATGTTCCTGATCCTCAGCCTGATCATCCTCATCGCCGCCCTGAACATCATTTCCGGGCTGACGATGCTGGTGAAGGAGAAGGGTCACGCCATTGCGATCCTCAGGACGATGGGCGCGACGCGCGGGGCGATCATGCGGATCTTCTTCATCATCGGGTCGTCGATCGGCGCCATCGGCACGTTTGCCGGTTTCCTGCTCGGGGTGCTTATCTCGGTCAATATCGAGACCATCCGTGAGTGGATCGCCTCGCTGTTCACCACCGACGTCTTTTCATCCGAGCTCTATTTTCTCAGCCAGCTTCCCGCTGACCTTGATTTCGGCGAGACGGCGTCGGTGATCGTCATGACTCTCGGCCTGTCCTTCCTGGCCACGCTCTATCCGGCCTGGAGCGCGGCGCGGCTCGATCCGGTCGAAGCGCTGCGCTACGAATGAGCACGGTCGCGCCGGCGGATCGGGAGAGGGCGTCGATCCTTCGGTTGCGCGGGGTGGAGCGGCATTTCAACGAAGGTGCCAGCCGCCTGACCGTGCTGTCGGGCGCCGATTTCGACCTTTATCCTGGGGAACTGGTGGCGCTTGCCGCGCCCTCGGGCGCCGGCAAGTCGACGCTTCTCCAGATCGCCGGACTGCTGGAGAAGCCGGACGAGGGCGAAGTCATCATCGCCGGCCGGGCCGCCGGCAAGCTGTCCGACGCGGACCGCACCGCGATCCGACGTGTCCAGATCGGCTTCGTCTACCAGTTCCACCATCTGCTCGGCGAATTCAGTGCGCTCGAAAACGTCGTCATCCCGCAGTTGATCCGTGGCCTGTCCAAGCCTGTCGCTACCCAGCGGGCGATGCAATTGCTGAACTACATGCGGGTCAAGGAGCGCGCCAGCCACCGGCCGTCCGAGCTCTCAGGTGGCGAGCAGCAGCGTGTCGCCATTGCCCGCGCCGTCGCCAACGCGCCGCGGTTGCTGTTGGCCGATGAGCCGACAGGAAACCTCGACCCGACCACCGCCGGCTACGTCTTCGATGGATTGACGCGGCTCGTGCGCGCATCGAAACTCGGCGCATTGATCGCGACCCACAATCACGACCTCGCCGCCCGGATGGATCGGCGCATTACCCTGCAAGGGGGCAAGGTCGTCGAACTGGAGTAGCAGCAATGCTGCGACCGGTACTCGCGGCAATCCTCATCACGTTCGCCTGCCTTGCCGAGGCGGAAGAATCCGCGCCTCCCGTGGCGACCGACGTGCTGGAGGACGCCGCCGCCACCGAAGAAGCGGCCGATGACGATCCGCAGACGATCTGTGCCCTGATCGAGGCAGCCGCCGGGACCCACCGGCTGCCGATTGACTACTTCACCCGGTTGATCTGGAAGGAAAGCAGTTTTCGGGCGGACGCAGTCAGCCCGAAGGGAGCCCAGGGCATTGCCCAGTTCATGCCGGGCACGGCCGCATTGCGCAAGCTGACGGATCCGTTCGATCCGATCGAGGCGATCCCGGCTTCCGCCCATTATCTCCGCGACCTCACCGACAAGTTCGGCAATCTCGGGCTGGCGGCTGCGGCTTACAATTCGGGCGAGCGACGCGTCGAGAACTGGCTCGCCGACTCAGGCGGCCTGCCGTTTGAAACCCGCAGGTATGTCGTCTCGATCACCGGCCGCACGGCCGAGGAGTGGAAGGCGCCCGAGCCCGAAATCCCGGCGAAACCCGGGACAGCGGCGGAAACCGGGGAGGGGTGCCTGGAACTCGCCGCCCGCCTCGCCAGACCCGGCGCCGGCGCTGAACTCGTGGTGCGCGTCGACAAGGCCGATTGGGCGCCCTGGGGTGTCCAGGTCGCCGGCAACTTCTCGCTCAACCGGGCGATGGCCGCCTACAGCCGCCAGCAACAGCGCTTCGCCACGGTACTGGGCGGGCAGGCGCCGATGGTGGTCCGTGACGTCAATCGCAGTCGTGGCAACGCGCCCGTCTTCCAGATTCGCGTTCCCGCGCAGACGCGGGACGAGGCCGCCGGCATCTGCGAGCGCCTGCAACAGGCGGGCGGCGCTTGCCTTGTGCTGAAGACCGGCCGCTGACGGTGGCGGCATCGCGGCGCGGGGCGAACCACTGGATCGAACGCTTGCCGCGGCCCATGCCCTAATGGCCGCTCTACCCACAAGACGGAGGCGAAGATGCTCTATCTGCTGATCAAGGCGCTAGTGTCGGGCGCCATCGTCGCCACCGTCTCGGAGGTCGCCAAGCGTAGCCCCGCACTTGGCGCGCTGGTCGTCTCCCTGCCGCTCACCTCGCTGCTCGCCTTCGTCTGGTTCTATCGCGACGCGGGGGACACCGAGAGCATCGCGGCGTTGTCTCAGTCCACCTTCTGGTTCATCCTGCCAAGCCTGCCGATGTTCCTCGTCCTGCCCGTTCTGCTCCGCGCGGGCCTCGGTTTCTGGCTCGCCCTCGGGCTTTGCTGCCTGCTTACCGTCTCGCTGTATTTCGCCATGTCCTGGGCGCTTGCCCGGTTCGGTATTTCCCTGTGATTTCAAACTGAGACACGACCCCGATACCGGGTGCCTTGACAAGAGAACAAAACAAGAACATAGTGCGATCCCAACAAGAGAGGGATCGGAAAATGACCGCTTTCATCAAGGACATAACCGCTTTGATCGTCGTCACCACCTTCATCGCCTCGATCGGTGTCATGTCGGAGGCTGTTCGCCTCGTGATGTGACGATACTGCCCGGTGAAAACCGGGGAGCGGCGTGGACATGAGGTGGGCCGTCCGCGACACTTGGTGCGAAGAGGATCGCGCCATGAGTCGCATTGCCGAGGATGTCGGCTTCGTCCATCTGCGGGTACATACCGCATGTTCGCTGCTGGAAGGCGCGCTGCCGCTGAAGAAGCTGGCAGCGCTTGCCGTGGCCGACCGCATGCCGGCCCTTGCGATCACCGATACGGGCAACCTGTTCGGCGCGCTCGAATTCTCCGAGAAGATCGCTTCCGAGGGAATCCAGCCGATCGTCGGTTGCCAGATGGCCATCGATTTCGGCGAGGCGGGCGAGGGCGACCGGTTGCCCGGCGGGCCACCGCAACAGAAGCGCCTCTCGGACATCGTACTGATCGCCGCCAGCGAGCAAGGATACTGGAATCTCGTCCGGCTGGTTTCGTCCTCGTTCATGGATGCCGAGCCCGGCGACAAGCCGCACCTGACGCTTGATCGGCTCGCTGCCGATGCCGAAGGACTGGTCGCGCTCACAGGGGGGCCGGGCGGACCGGTCGACCGCGCGATCGCCGCGGGACAGGTCGCGGTTGCCGCCGGCCAGCTCGACCGGTTGAAGGCGATCTTCGCCGATGACCTCTATGTCGAACTCCAGCGCCATGGCCTGTCGAGCGAGCAGTTCGTCGAGCCGCAACTGGTCGAGCTGGCCTATGCCCGCAACCTGCCGCTAGTAGCGACCAACGAATGCTTTTTCCCCGCCCGCGAGGACTATGAGGCGCATGATGCCCTGATCTGCATCGCCGAAGGCGCGGTGATCGGCGAGGACAACCGCCGGCGGCTGACCCCGGAGCACTATTTCAAGAGCCGGGCCGAAATGGTCGAGCTGTTCAGCGACCTGCCGGAGGCGACCGCCAACACGGTCGAGATCGCCATGCGCTCGGCCTACTGGCCGTCGGTGCGTCGACCGATCCTGCCGCGGTTCGCCGGCGCCGGCGCCGACCCCGAGACTGCCGATGCCGCCGAGGCGCAGGCATTGCGGGAGAAGGCGCGGACCGGGTTGGAGAAGCGGCTTGCGGTCCACGGCCTGGCGCCGGGGCTTACCGTCGACGACTACAATGAGCGGCTCGAGTTCGAACTCGGCGTCATCGAGCGGATGAAGTATCCCGGCTACTTCCTGATCGTTGCCGATTTCATCCAGTGGGCGAAGGCCCAGTCGATTCCCGTCGGTCCCGGCCGTGGTTCGGGCGCCGGCTCGCTGGTCGCCTGGGTCCTGACCATCACCGACCTCGACCCGTTGCGGTTCGGGCTGATTTTCGAGCGCTTCCTCAATCCCGACCGCGTCTCGATGCCGGATTTCGACATCGATTTCTGCCAGAACCGGCGCGACGAGGTGATCCACTACGTCCAGCAGAAATACGGCGCCGATCATGTGGCGCAGATCATCACCTTCGGAAGCCTGCAGGCGCGGGCCTGCCTGCGCGACGTCGGGCGCGTCCTGCAGATGCCATACGGGCAGGTCGACCGCATCGCCAAGATGATTCCGTTCAACCCGGCCGCCCCGGTATCGCTGGAAAAGGCGGTCGCCGACGAGCCGCGGCTCCAGGAGATGCGCGAGGAGGAGCCGGTCGTCGACCGGCTACTGACCATCGCCAACAAGCTGGAGGGGCTTTACCGGCACGCCTCGACCCACGCCGCCGGCATCGTCATCGGCGATCGGCCGCTGAACCAGCTTGTTCCCCTCTACCGCGACCCGCGCTCAGGCATGCAGGTCACCCAGTTCAACATGAAGTGGGTGGAGAATGCCGGGCTGGTGAAGTTCGACTTCCTCGGCCTCAAGACGCTGACCGTCCTCGACATCGCGGCGCGCATGGTGCGGGAGCGGGGCATTGAGCTCGATCTCCTGCGCATCCCGCTGGACGACAAGAAGACCTTCGACATGCTGGCGCTCGGCGAGACCGTCGGCGTGTTCCAGGTTGAAAGCGCCGGCATGCGACGGGCGCTGGTCGACATGCGGCCGGATCGCTTCGAGGACCTGATTGCCCTGGTCGCGCTCTACCGGCCGGGCCCGATGGCCAATATCCCGAGCTATTGCGCCCGCAAGCTCGGCGTCGAGCAGGTTGAGTTCTTCCACCCCAAGCTCGAGCCGATTCTGGCGCCGACCTACGGGATCATCACCTATCAGGAGCAGGTTCAGCAGATCGCCCGGGTGCTGGCCGGCTACAGCCTGGCGGAGGCGGATCTTCTCCGCCGCGCCATGGGCAAGAAGATCAAGGCGGAGATGGACGCCCAGCGCGGCCGCTTCCTCGAGGGCGCCACCGAGCGCGGCATCGACCGGAGCCTGGCCAATGTCATCTTCGACGCCTGCGCCAAGTTCGCTGAATACGGTTTCAACAAGTCGCATTCCGCACCTTACGCGTTCATCACCTACCAGACCGCCTATATGAAGGCCAACTACCCGGCCGAGTTCCTGGCCGCCTCGATGACCCTGGACACCGGCAATACCGAGAAGGTGGCTGAATTCCGCCGCGAGGCGATCCGCCTCGACATCGCGGTCGAGGCGCCGTCGGTCAATCGCTCCGGCGTCGAGTTCAACGTCGAGGACGGGCGCATCCTGTATTCGCTTTGCGCCATCAAGGGCGTCGGCGCGCAGGCGGTCGAGCATCTGGTCGACGCGCGCGCCAGCGGCCCGTTCACCGACCTGGCGGATTTCGCCGGGCGCATCAATCCGAAGCTGTTCAACAAGCGGTCGCTGGAAAGCCTTGTCGCCGCAGGCGCTTTTGACGAGATCGAGCCTGACCGGGCTCGCGTCCATGCCGGCGTCGACCGGGTGATGGGGCTCGCCACGCGCCGGCAGGACAGCGCCGCGGTCGGCCAGTCCGAACTGTTCGGCGGCCCCGGCGCGGTGGCCGAGCCGGTGGTCCTGCCGGTTGTCGAGCCATGGCTGGCGGCGGAAGAGCTCAAGCGCGAGCACGATGCGGTCGGCTTTTACCTCTCGGCCCATCCGCTCGACGAGTATGCCTCGGTGCTGGAGCGATTGCGGGTGCAGAACTGGGGGACCTTTGTCGAGTCGGTCCAGCGCGGCGCGACGGCCGGCAGGCTTGCCGGTACCGTCACCTCCAAGCAGGAGCGCCGCACCCGGACCGGCAACCGCATGGGAGTCGTCCAACTCTCGGATCCAAGCGGTTCCTACGAGGCGGTAATCTTCTCGGAAAACCTCGCCAAGTATCGCGAACTACTTGAATCAGGCCGCTCGGTTGTCGTCCTGGTCAGTGCCGAGGACCGGCCGGAAGGGATCAGCCTTCAGATCCAATCCGTTGAGCCGATTGAAAAATTCGTGTCGAGCCTGAAGCAGATCCGGGTCTATATGCGGGACGGGCAGCCGCTGCCGAGTGTCCAGCGGCACCTTGCGCCAACCGGCGACGGCTCGGTCAGTCTGGTTCTCCTTCTGGAGGATGGGCGGCGCGAGATCGAGATGAACCTGCCGGGCCGTTACACCGTCAGCCCGCAAATCGCCAGCGCCCTCAGGGCTGTACAGGGAATTGTTCAAGTAGAGCTTGTGTAAGGCGCGGCAGAAAGCGCCGATCCCGACCGAGCTTTCGCATAGCCTATTGCACCGGGCCGTTGCGATCCCTATAAGACCGCCATCACACACGCGGGGGTTTGGCCCGTTCGTTCGGCTTGTCCGGGCGAAATGGTCCGACCGGTGCCTGATCTCAGGCTTGCGGCATCTGCCGCGTCCCCGCGGAGGCAGAACCGGTGAAGGAGATAGGTAGTCATGGCACTGCCCGATTTTACTATGCGTCAGCTTCTCGAAGCTGGAGTTCACTTCGGCCACCAGAAGCATCGCTGGAATCCGAAAATGGCACCGTTCATTTTCGGTGTCCGCAACAACATTCACGTCATCGATCTCGCGCAGACAGTGCCGATGCTGCATCGGGCCCTGCAGACCGTCAGCGACTCCGTCGCTCAGGGTGGCCGGGTGCTGTTCGTTGGCACCAAGCGCCAGGCGACCGATCCGGTGGCCGCGGCCGCGACGCGATGCGCGCAGTATTACGTCAATTCGCGCTGGCTCGGCGGCATGCTGACCAACTGGAAGACCATGTCGCGGTCGATCCAGCGGCTTCGGGAAGTGGATGAGGTTCTCTCGGGTGAGGCGACCGGCCTGACCAAGAAAGAGCGCCTGACCCTGACCCGCGAGCGGGACAAGCTCGAGAAGGCGCTTGGCGGCATCAAGGACATGGGCGGCGTCCCGGACCTGATCTTTGTCATCGACACCAACAAGGAAGCGATCGCGATCAAGGAAGCGAACCGCCTCGGCATCCCGATCGCCGCGGTCGTCGATTCCAACTGCGATCCGGACAACATCCAGTTCCCGATCCCGGGCAACGACGATGCCGGCCGGGCGATCACCCTCTACTGCGACCTGATCGCGCGCGCCGCGATCGACGGTATTTCGCGGGCGCAGGGCGATTCCGGCCTCGATGTCGGCGCTGCCGAAGAGGTGCTTGAGCCCGTTCTTGCCGAAGCCGCGCCGGTCAATGGCGCCGGCGACGTGACCATGGCCCAGGCCGAAGCGGTCGAACCGCCGACCGTCGAGACGCTTCGCGCCGCCGCGGCCGAGGCCCCGGCAGCAGAACAGCAGGCGGCCGAGGAAGAAGAGCAGACCGGCCCGCTGTTCGTGACGCCGGAAGGCGAGCCCGACGACCTGAAGAAGATCTCCGGTGTCGGTCCCGTCCTCGAGCAGAAGCTCAACAGCCTCGGCATCACCAAGCTCGATCAGGTGGCGAACTTCACCGACGAAGAGATTGAAAAAGTCGACGACGCCCTCAACTTCAAGGGGCGTATTCAGCGCGACGACTGGATCGGTCAGGCCAAGACCCTGATCGGCGAAGCGTAATCCGAAGGCAAGTTTTGATATGGCGATTTCAGCAGCACAGGTGAAAGAACTCCGCGACCAGACCGGTGCGGGGATGATGGACTGCAAGGCGGCCCTCACCGAGACCAATGGCGATATCGAGGCCGCGATCGACTGGCTTCGGACTAAGGGTCTTTCCAAGGCTGCCAAGAAGGCCGACCGCGTGGCCGCTGAGGGACTGATTGGCGTCGCCACCGGCGACGGCAAGGCCGTGATGGTCGAGGTCAATTCCGAGACCGACTTCGTCGCGCGCAATGCCGAGTTCCAGGCCCTGGTGGCCGGGATCGCGGAAGCCGCGCTGTCCACCGATGGCTCCATCGCGGCGATCAACGCCGCGAAGATGCCGTCCGGAGACAAGACGGTCGAGGAAGCGATCAGCAACGCCATCGCCACCATCGGCGAGAACATGACGCTGCGTCGTGCCGCGGAGATCGCGGTCAGCCCGGGCGTCGTGGCGAGCTATGTCCACAATGCGGTTGCGCCGAATCTCGGCAAGATCGGCGTGCTGGTCGGCGTCCAGTCGAGCGGCGACGCGGAGAAGGTCTCGGCCCTCGGTCGCCAGGTAGCGATGCATGTCGCCGCGGCGGCGCCGCTGGCCGTCCGCGAGGACGAGGTCGACCCGGCCGTTGTCGAACGCGAGCGGGCGATCTTCATCGAGCAGGCGCGCGAGTCGGGCAAGCCGGACTCGATCATCGAGAAGATGGTCGAGGGACGGATCCGCAAGTTCCACCAGGAAGTTGTTCTGCTGTCGCAGGCGTTCGTCGTCGACACCGAGAAGACCGTCGCCGAGGCGCTCAAGGCGGCTGAGGACGGCGCGACCATCGAGGTCACCGAGTTTGTCGTCTTCCGGCTGGGCGAGGGCGTCGAGAAGCAGGAAAGCGACTTCGCAGCCGAGGTCGCAGCAGCGGCGGGGAGCTGAAGCCGGCCGGTGTCCTTCAAGTGACATCAAACCGGTCATCGTGTATCGGGGAGGCCCTTGGGCAACCCCTTGCGAATCGAGACGAATGACCGGTCGACCGCTGTACGAGAAAGTCCTCCTCAAGCTCTCCGGCGAAGTTCTCGCCGGAGACGGCGGCACTGGAATTGATCGCGCGGTCGTCGAACGACTGAGTGACGAAATCGCCGAAGCTTCGCGGCGCGGAGTCAAGGTCGGCGTCGTTGCCGGCGGCGGCAATTTCCTTCGCGGCGCTGCCTTCGCGGGCGAGGGCGGTGACCGCGTTGCAGGCGATCAGATGGGCATGCTCGGCACCATCATGAACGCCATCGCCTTTCGCGAGGCCCTGACCCGGCGCGGCATTGCCGCCCGCGTCTTCTCCGCGGTGCCGGTTCCCACCATCTGCGAGACCTTTACCCAGCGCGATGCGGATCGCGCCTTCGAAGCGGGCGAGGTTCTGCTTTTTGCGGGTGGAACCGGCAATCCCTTCTTCACGACCGATACCGGGGCAGCGCTCAGGGCCGCCGAGATGGGCTGCGATGCCCTGTTCAAGGGAACCCAGGTCGACGGAATCTACTCGGCCGACCCCAAGCTCGATCCGGACGCTGTCCGGTTCGACCGGATGACCCACGAAGAGGTCCTCGCAAAGGGCCTCGAGGTGATGGACGCGGCAGCCGTGTCACTTGCCCGCGACAACGGTATTCCGGTAATCGTCTTTTCCATCCTTCAACCCGGCGCAATCGTTGCTATTCTGGACGGCAAGGGAAAGTCGACGATCGTCACCGACACCTGAAGCGGACCGGGAGCGACGCTCCGCCGGATCGTCAGACGATAGGAAATCGAAATGGACCTCAGTGATCTCGACCGCCGCATGAATGGCGCCATCTCCGTCCTCAAGACCGAATTGACGGGTTTGCGGACCGGCCGAGCCTCGGTCAACCTGCTCGAGCCGATTCATGTCGACGTCTATGGCGCGTCGATGCCCCTCAACCAGGTCGCGACGGTCAGCGTGCCGGAATCGCGCATGCTGTCGGTCCAGGTCTGGGACCGGGCCAACGTCCAGGCTGTCGACCGCGCCATCCGGGAGTCAAACCTCGGCCTCAATCCGATCGGCGAGGGGCAGCTCCTGCGCATTCCGATTCCGGAGCTGAACGCTGAGCGGCGCCAGGAACTGGTCAAGATCGCCCACAAATATGCCGAACAGGCCAAGGTCGCGGTACGCCACGTCAGGCGCGACGGTCTCGACACCTTGAAGAAGGAAGAGAAGGACGGCGGCATGGGCGAGGATGAAAGCCACAGCGTCGCCGACCAGATCCAGAAGCTCACCGACGCGGCGATCGCCGAAATCGACGAGATGCTCGTCAAGAAGGAAGCCGAGATCACTCAGGTCTGAGGGTGGTTCGGCTGGGCTCCGCGATGGAACCGCAAGCCAGAAAGCAGACCGTGGTCACGGATTCGAAAGCGACAGGCGGCGGTCCACCGGCGCATGTCGCAATCATCATGGACGGGAATGGCCGCTGGGCTGAAGCGCGTGGCCTGCCGCGCAGCGAAGGTCATAGGCGTGGCGTTGAGGCTGTCCGGCGGACGGTCACCGCCGCTTCCGACCTCGGCATCGGCTACCTGACGCTGTTCAGCTTTTCGTCCGAGAACTGGTCGCGCCCGCCGGCCGAGGTCGAGTTCCTGTTCGGCCTGCTGCGGATGTTCATCCGGCGCGACCTTGCCCGCCTGCATCGCCGGGGTGTCCGCATCCAGGTGATCGGCTCACGCGACTCCCTGCCAGACGATATCGCAGCCCTGATCGGCGAAGCCGAAGCCAAGACCGCCGACAACACCGGCCTGTGCATGGTCGTTGCCTTTAATTATGGCGGCCGGGACGAGATCACCCGGGCTGCCAGGCGCATTGCCCGCAAGGTCGCCGAAGGCGGCGTCGATCCAGACGAGATCGACGAAACCATGATCTCCGCCCATCTCGACACCGCCAACATGCCGGATCCGGAACTGGTGATCCGGACGAGTGGCGAAATGCGATTCAGCAATTTCCTCCTCTGGCAGTCGGCTTATTCCGAGTTCGTCTTCCTGCCGATGCATTGGCCGGACTTCGACGGCGAGGCGCTGCAGTCCGCGCTGGCGCAATTCGCCAGCCGATCGCGCCGCTTCGGCGGAAGCGTGAAGTGATGCTGCCGGTCGCGGAGCGGCCTTCTCCTCGATGATCGGTGGCCGGGACCTCCTGCCGCGCGTCGCCTCCGCCATCGTGCTGGCGGCAATCGCCATTCTTGGCGCCTGGTTGGGCGGTATCGCCACCGCGATCCTGGTCGCCGTCGCGGCCGGGATCGTCCATCTCGAATGGACGGGCGTGACCGAGGGGAGCCAGCGCGCCGCACTTGCCTTTTCAGTGCTGATTGCGGTCGTCATGCTGGTTGCCGGGATCGGCGAGGTCGAAATCGCCGCCGGTATTGCGGTCGCAGCCGTAGTCGCGGCGGGCGTGACAGGCCCGCGCCCCTGGCGGCCGGCGGGCGTCGTCTACGCCGCGGTCTTCGGACTGGCGCTGCTCATCCTGCGCGAAGGGGACCTGGGGCTTGCGGCAATCGCCTTCGTCTTCGCGGTGGTTTGGGCGACGGATATCGGCGCCTATTTTGCCGGCAGGGCGATTGGCGGACCCAAGCTATGGCCGGCAGTCTCACCTAAGAAGACCTGGGCCGGCGCGATCGGCGGGCTTGTCGCCGCCATCATTGCCGGGCTGGCGACCGCCGCCGTCGTCGGCCTTCCGCTCGCCGGCGCGCTGGTTATCGTGATCGTCGTGATGTCCGTCGCGGGGCAGGCGGGCGATTTCTTCGAGTCGTTCATCAAGCGCCGCTTCGGCGTCAAGGATTCCGGCACGATCATTCCCGGCCACGGCGGCATGATGGACCGGGTCGACGGCCTCGTCTTCGCCGCGGCGGTCGCCGTTTTGATCGGCTTCCTGCATAGTGGCGCGACCGATGTGGCAAGAGGTCTGATTTCGTGGTGAGCACTCCCGTTCCTACCCCGTCGGAGGAGACGCCCGAGCCAGTTCGGGATCGTCCGCGTCGCATCTCGATCTTCGGCGCCACCGGCTCCATCGGCACCAGCACGGTGGCCGTGCTCGCCGATCGGCCGGGAGAATTCGAGGTCGAGGCCGTGACGGCCTTCGGAAACGCCGGCAATCTCGCGCGTGTGGCAAAGGAAGTGGGCGCCAAGGTCGCGGTGATCGCGGACCGCAATAGCTTCGAGACCCTCAAGGAGGCGCTGGAGGGAACCGGCATCGAGGCCGCTGCCGGCGACAAGGGGATCGAGGAAGCGGCGTCCCGTCCGGTCGATGTGGTTGTCGCCGGGATCGTCGGTGCCGCCGGCCTGTCGCCGACGCTGGCCGCGATACGGGCCGGGTCGAACATCGCCCTGGCCAACAAGGAATGCCTGGTTTGCGCCGGCGAACTCTTCGTCGCCGAGGCGCGACAGGCCGGTGTCCGTATCCTGCCGATGGATTCGGAACACAACGCCATTTTCCAGGCGCTTGGCGACAACCGGATGGAGGATGTCGACAAGATCATCCTCACCGCCTCCGGTGGCCCGTTTCGCGAATGGACCAAACAGGCGATGGCCGCGGCCGAACCGGCCGAGGCGCTCAAGCACCCGAACTGGTCGATGGGGCCGAAAATTACTATCGATTCGGCGACCCTGATGAACAAGGGCCTCGAACTGATCGAGGCCCATCACCTGTTCGACGTCGGCAACGACCGCCTCGACGTCTTGGTCCATCCGCAATCGATCATTCATGGCATCGTCGCCTTCAAGGACGGCACCATGATCGCGACGATGAGCGCCCCGGACATGCGGATGCCGATTGGCCACTGCCTGTCCTGGCCGAAGCGCGGCGGCGATGTCGGCCTTGGCCTCGACCTCGCCAAGGTCGCCAAGCTGACCTTCACCAAGCCGGATGTCGACCGCTTCCCGGCGTTGCGGGTCGCCCGGGAGGCTCTGGAGGCAGGCGGTTGGGCCACCAATGCGCTGAACGCCGCGAACGAGATTGCCGTGGCGGCTTATCTTGCCGGCAACATCGGGTTCCTCGAAATCGCCCGATTGGTCGAGGATACCATCGCCGACGTCGCGGCTGCCGGATTCGACAGGACGCCAGAGACTATCAAGGACGCGCTTGCTCTTGATAAGGAGGGGCGGCGGATCGCGACCGGGCTTATCGCCCGACACACGGCAAGGCAGCCCTCTCGCTAAAGGACAGTACGGCGTATGGAGTCTCTCGGCTTTCTCGGAAGTTTCGGTTCGACGGCCCTCGGCTATGTCGTGCCGTTCCTGTTTGTCCTGACGATCGTCGTCTTCGTTCACGAACTCGGCCATTTCCTCGCCGCTCGCTGGTGTGGCGTCGGCGTTCGGGTCTTTTCGGTCGGTTTCGGCCCCGAACTCTTCGGCTTCTACGACCGCCGGGGCACCCGGTGGCGCCTGTCGATGATTCCGCTCGGCGGCTACGTCAAGTTCGTCGGTGACGAGAACGAGGCGAGCAAGACAGATGCCGAGGCTCTCGCCCGCATGGACGAAAGCGAGCGTAGCCGCGCGTTTGCCGCCAAGGGCGTGGGCGCGCGGGCAATCATCGTCGCCGCCGGCCCGATCGCCAATTTCGTCCTGGCGATCGCGATTTTCACGGCGATCTTCACGCTTTACGGTCGCCAGGTCACGACGCCGAGGATCGACGACGTCGTCGTCGGCAGCCCGGCGGAACGGGCGGGCTTCCAGGCCGGCGACATCATCATCGAGATCGACGGCGAGCCGATCGGCGACTTTTCGCAGTTGCAGCGGATCGTCAGCGTCAGCGCCGACACGCCGCTGGACTTCGTCGTCACCCGTGGCGACGAGACCGTGGCGCTGACAGCCACCCCGGAGCGCCAGGAGATTACGGATCGCTTCGGCAACAAGCACCGGGTCGGGATCCTTGGCATCCAGCGGAATACGACCGGGGACGATATCACCGTCGAGGACTATTCGCCGCCCCAGGCACTGGGGCTGGCGGTTTCCGAAACCTGGTTCGTGACCGAGCGGACGCTGACCTACCTGTTCGCCGTGATTATCGGCAAGGAATCGGCCGATCAACTCGGAGGGCCACTCAGGGTTGCGGAAGTGTCAGCGCAGGTTGCGACGATCGGCTTCGTGGCGCTGATCAATCTGGCGGCAATCTTGTCCATCTCGATCGGGCTGATCAATCTCTTCCCGATCCCGATGCTCGATGGCGGCCATTTGCTGTTTTTCGCGGTTGAAGCAATTCGCGGGCGCCCCTTGAGCGAGAAAGCCCAGGATGTTGGTTTCCGAATTGGGTTCGCGGCCGTTCTGATGTTAATGATTTTCGCAACATGGAACGATATTATTCATTTGAGTTCCTTGTGAAAAAGGGCTTCGATGCGTGTCGTCGGAGCAACGCTAAGGCAGATTCGGCGGCCAGGCTTGGGGGCAGGGTTGCGTGCGTATCAAAAGGCTGTAAATCTCGCGGCCGAATGTTGGGGCAAGCCGAATCTGGGTAGCGTTCGACGGGACTGGGCGCTGGGAGCACGGGGTTTTTCTAACCAAATGAATTCATTGATGTATTTAGTACGAAAGATGGCCGTTGCCCTGGTCCTTTCGCTGGTTGCGTTGGGGGGCATGAACGCGACCGGGTTGGGGCCGTCGAGCGCCGAGGCCGCGGTCGTGTCCGGCATCACCGTGCGGGGCAATACCCGTGTCGATGCGGAAACCGTCCGCAGCTACGTCCTCATTGTGCCCGGCAAGTCCTTCTCCAATGCCGATATCGACGAATCCGTTAAGGCCCTCTACGGCACTGGGCTCTTTTCGGACGTCAACATCTCGATTGGCGGCAGTCAGTTGGTCGTCGTCGTTGTCGAGAACCAGGTGGTGAATTCGGTCATCATCAAGGGCAACAAGAAGATCAAGAATGACGAACTCCTCCGATTGCTGCAGACGGAAACGCGCGGCGTCGTGACGGAGGCCAAGCTGCAGGGCGATGTGCAGCGGATGATGGACTACTATTCCAGCCAGGGACGGAGTGCCGCTTCGATCGATTACGAGGTGACGGAACTCGACGGAAATCGGGTGAATGTCGTCTTCATCATCGACGAGGGCGACAGGACCGCCATTGGCCGGATTACCTTTGTCGGTAACGATGCATTCTCCGAGTCGCGCCTGCGCAGCGTCATCAACTCGCGCAAACGCAGTGTCTTCACGCTGCTGAACCGCAAGGATGTATTCAACGAGGCGAAGCTTGCCGCCGATCAGGAAGCCCTGCGTCGCTTCTACATGAGCCACGGCTACGCCGACTTCCGCGTCATCTCTGCAGACTGGGATTTCGACGAGGCCAGCGGTCGCTATTCCGTCGTGTTCACGCTCGATGAGGGCAACCTCTACCGGTATTCGTCGATCGACATCGACTCGACCATCCCGGGCGTCGATACCCGCACCCTGACGCGGCACATCGACACCAAGCCGGGCCGGATTTTCGACTCCAACGATGTCGAGGCGTCGGTCGAGAACCTGACGATTGCCCTTTCGCGCGCCGGCTACACCTTCGTGCAGGTCCGGCCGCGCGGCGACCGTGATTATGCGAACAACACCATCTCGATCACCTACTTGATCGACGAGGGTCCGCGGATCTACGTCGAGCGGATCGAAATTCTCGGCAATACCAAGACCCGCGACTACGTCATTCGTCGGGAATTCGATATCGCCGAAGGTGACCCATACAATCGGGTGCTGATTGATCGGGCCGAGCGGCAACTGCGTGACCTTGGCTTCTTCAAGTCGGTCGAGATCGTGACCGAGCCGGGCTCGGCGCCTGACAAGGTGATCGTGGTCGTCCGCGTTGACGAAGAGTCGACCGGTGAGTTCTCGATCGGTGCCGGTGTGTCGACGACCGGCTTGGTTGCCGAAATCTCGCTGGACGAACGGAACTTCCTTGGTCGCGGGCAACACCTTCGTGTCGCCGTCGGCTTCGGGTCCGATCAGCAGAACTATACGGTTTCCTTCACGGACCCGTACTTCCTTGGCTATAACGTCTCGGCTGGTGTCGACGCCTACAAGACGGTGCAGAACCGGTCGTCCTATCGGCCATACCAGAGTGACGTGATTGGCGGTGGCGTGCGCCTCGGCCTGCCGATTACCGATGACCTGCGGCTGAACCTGAACTACACGCTCAGCCAGCAGACCATCACCCAGACCAAGAAGAGCACGGCCGCCTATTTCCCGAACGGCGTCTACCTGACGTCGGCCGCAGGCTACAATTTCACTTACTCGACGCTCGACAATTTCGGCGATCCGCGTGAGGGGATGTTCCTGAAGGTCGGGCAGGACTTCGCCGGACTGGGTGGCGACGTCCACTACATGAAGTCGTCCGGTGAGGCGCGTTACTACCAGACGCTGCTTCCGAATGCTGATGTGGTCGGCCTGGTGCGTGTCGCCGGTGGCAGCATCACCGGCCTTGGCGAGGACGTCCCGGTCTACGACAACTTCTTCCTTGGCGGCGAGACGATCCGCGGCTTTGCCAACTACGGGTATGGCCCGGTTGACATCGCGACCGGCACGCATGTCGGCGGCAAGAACTACTGGGTTGCCAACGCCGAGATTCAGTTCCCCTTCCCGGGCATTTCGCCAGACTTCGGTTTCCGTGGCGCCGTCTTCGCCGACGCGGGTAACCTTCTGGATGTCGATGTGCCGAAGGGCGCGGGGCCGGTGGGTGAAGCCAACCAGATCCGGTCGTCGGTTGGTGGTTCTATTCTCTGGTCCTCGCCGATCGGAACGCTTCGGGCAGACTTTGCGTATGTCCTGACCAAAGCGGCTACCGACGAGGAACAGTGGTTCCGGTTCAGCGCCGGCAGGAAATTTTGATCCACGGGAATTCGGTTAAGGGGTCGCCGGCTTATCGGCGGCCCCTTTTTCATTTTGGGCACGGGTGAGATGGATCCCGGTTTTTTCGACAAGCCGACACCAATCACCCTTGAGCGCATCGCGGTGGTGACGGGTGCCGTTATCGCGGATCCGACGCAGACCGATCGTCTGGTGCATGGCGTCGCGCCGCTCGATCTCGCTGGTCCCGACGACGTAACCTACCTGGACAATCGCCGCCTCGCCGATGCATTGGCCGGAACCCGTGCCGCTGCCTGCTTCATCGCGGAGCGTGATGTCCTGCTGGCGCCGCAATCGACCGTGGTCCTCGTCACCGCCTCGCCGGACCGGGCGTTCGCGATCCTCACCGGTTATTTCTATCCCGCCTCCCTGCGGCCCATGCCGATCCAGGGCGACGACGGTGTATCGCCCGGGGCTCACATTGCCGACAGTGTCCGGCTCGAGGCCAACGTCACGGTTGAAGCCGGGGCCGTGGTCGGGCCGGGTGCGGAGATCGGCTCCGGAACCCTGATTGCCGCCGGAGCCGTCATCGGCGCCGGTGTGAAAATCGGGCGGGAGTGCTCGATCGGTCCCGGAGCCAGCCTCATCCACGCCCTGATCGGCAACCGGGTCGTGGCTCATCCGGGTGTCAGGGTCGGCCAGGATGGCTTCGGCTATGTGCCGGGCTCGTCAGGCCATCTCAAGATCCCGCAGATCGGTCGGGTGATCATCCAGGACGACGTCGAGATAGGCGCCAATACGACAATCGACCGCGGCAGCAACCGCGACACGATGATCGGCGAGGGGACCAAGATCGACAATCAGGTCCAGATCGGCCACAACGTCGTCATCGGCCGGCACTGTTTGATTGCGGGCAAGGTCGGAATCTCCGGCAGCGTCAGGATGGGAGATTTCGTCATGATCGGCGGGGGCGCCGGGATTCGGGATCACGTCGTTGTCGGCAACGGGGTCAAGATCGCCGCCGCTGCCGCCGTGCATTCGAATGTACCCGACGGCGAGACATGGGCGGGCTATCCTGCGGTACAGATCGATCGGTTCTATCGGCAGATGAGGACATTGCAGCGTCTGGTGCGTGGCGAGAACGCACGTGGCTCCGCTGGCGCGAAGGATCGTGAAAATGACGAATGATGCGAACGCGCTGGTGAACCTGGACATTCAGCAGATTTTCGAACTGCTGCCCCATCGGTATCCCTTCCTGATGGTCGACAGGATCATCGATATCGATGGCGACAACTCGGCCATTGGCATCAAGAACGTGACGGTCAACGAGCCGCATTTCGCTGGCCATTTTCCCGAGAAGCCGATCATGCCGGGGGTCCTGTTGATCGAGGGAATGGCGCAGACTGCCGGGGCGATCTGCATCCTCTCCCGAGGCAAGGACAGCCCGAAGGTGGTCTACTTCATGACCATCGATCAGGCGAAGTTTCGTCGGCCGGTCTATCCGGGCGACAAGGTCGAGTATCACGTCAAGAAGATCCGTAACCGCAGCAACATCTGGAAGTTCGCGGCGGAAGCGATCGTCGACGGCAACAAGGTCGCCCAGGCGACGATCAGCGCGCTGATAGCGGACGAGTAACCTCCCATATGGCAGAAATCCACCCCACGGCGATTGTCGCGGACGGTGCCCGTCTTGGCGCGAATGTCAGTATCGGTCCCTTCAGCATCGTTGGCGCCGACGTCGTTCTTGAGGATGACGTCGCTGTCCACGGACATGTCCTGATCGACGGGCACACGACCATCGGCGCGCGGACGACGGTATTCTCCTACGCGGCGATCGGCGGGCCGCCGCAGGACACCAGCTACAGGGGCGAACCGACGCAAGTGATCATCGGCGCGGATTGCATCATCCGCGAACAGGTCACCATCCACCGCGGCACGGCGCGCGGTCGGGGCAAGACTGTTGTCGGCAACAAGTGCTTCCTGATGATCGGCTGCCACGTCGCGCATGATTGCGTCGTGGGCAACGAGGTGGTGATGGTCAACAGCGCGACGCTTGGCGGTCATACTGAGATCGGCGAACACGCGATTCTCGGTGGTCTGTCGGCGATCCAGCAGCATTGCCGGATCGGCGCCCATGCCTTCGTCGGGGGACTGTCCGGCATTACCACCGATGTGATTCCCTTCGTCTCGGCGATCGGCGACCGGGCGGAAATCGGCGGGCTGAACATTGTCGGCCTGAAGCGGCGCGGCTTTGACCGCCCCACCATCCACGCGTTGCGCGCCGCCTACAAGGCGGTCTTCGAGGGTGGCGGTACTCGCGAGGACCGGGTAGCAAGGGTGGCAGACGCCTATGCCGATGTGCCGGCTGTTCTGATGATCGTCGATTTCATCAGGGCCGGGGGCGACAGGCCCCTCTGCATGCCGCGCGATTGAGCGGCAACGCGCCAGGACGAACTGCGATGGCCGCTGATCAGGGCGAACCTATCGGGATCGTGGCCGGCGGCGGCACCGTGCCGCTGCACGTCGCCGAGGCGGCAATTCGCGCCGGACGGCGCCCGTTCATCGTTGCGATCGACGGAGAAGCCGACCCCGGTATCGCCGCTTACCCTCACGAAGTTCTCAAATGGGGCCAGATCGGCCGCATGCAGGCTGTCTTCGTCGAGCATGGCGTCAAGGAACTGGTGATGATCGGCAACATCCGTGTCCGTCCCGATTTCAGCACCTTCAAGCTCGACCTCGGCGCCCTGCGGGTCATTCCAAAGGTTCTCGCGCTGCTCGCCAATGGCGACGCAGACCTGCTGAGTGGTGTCGTCGCGCTGATGGGACAGCTTGGCTTCACGGTCGTCGGTGCGCACGAAGTCGCGCCCGACCTTGTGGCGAACAAGGGCCCGCTCGGCCGCCATACGCCTGACAAGGGCGCGCGGCGGGACATCGCCCGGGCGATGCGGGCGGCGCGCGCGATCGGCGTCATCGATGCGGGGCAGGGCGCCGTGGCGGTCAACGGACGAGTGGTAGCGATGGAAGCGGCCGAGGGCACGGACGGCATGATCGATCGCGTCGGAGCGCTGCGAGCGGCCGGCCGGCTCAAGTGGAGTGGCCGGGCCGGCGTGCTGGCAAAATGCGCCAAGCCGCAGCAGGACTTGCGGGTCGACATGCCGACGATCGGGCCCAAGACGGTGACGGCCGCCGCCTCGGCAGGCCTCGCCGGCATTGCCGTCGAGGCGGGGCGCGTAATGATCGTCGACCGACGCGAAGTCATCGATCTGGCGGATCGATCGGGCATCTTCCTGGTGGGTGAAGTGACGCAACCGGAGCCGGTGGCATGACCGGCAAGGTGTTCACGGCCTTTCTGATTGCCGGGGAAGAATCGGGCGATCACCTTGGCGCGCGACTGATGGAAGCGATGAAGGAGCGGCTCGGAGACGACGTCCGCTTCGTCGGGGTCGGTGGCTCCCGTATGGAAGCGCACGGCATGACATCGCAATTCCCGATGCATGAGATCGCCTATCACGGCGTCTCGGCGATCATCGCCAACGTGCATCGGATCCTGGCCAAGATGCATCGAACGGCCAAGGCCGTGACAACGGCCAATCCCGATGTGCTGGTGATCATCGATTGTCCCGGGTTCAATCTCGGCGTGGCCAGGCGCGTCAGGAAGTGGGCGCCGACGATTCCGATCGTCGAGTATGTGTCTCCCACGGTCTGGGTGTGGCGCCCCGGCCGGGCGCCGTGGATCTCCGGCTTCGTCGATCACCTGCTTGCCATCCTTCCCTTCGAGCCGGCGGTGCATGAACGGCTCGGCGGCCCCGCCTGCACCTATGTCGGCCACCCGCTGACCCAGCGGCTCGACCGGATCCGGCCGGCAAGCGGCGAGCGGATCCCGGTCGCCGAGGCCGAGCGACCGACCCTGATCGTCCTTCCGGGCAGCCGTCATGGCGAGATATCGCGGCTGATGGAGCCCTTTGGCGAGGCGGTGTCGGAACTCGTCGCCAGGCATGGTCCGGTGGAGGTCGTGCTGCCGGCGGTCGCCCGGCTGGCCGATGAGATCAGGACGCGCGCCGAATCATGGAAGGTCAAGCCGACGATCATCGTCGGCGAGGAAGAGAAATATGCCGCCTTCCGGCGGGCCAATCTCGCGCTTGCGGCGTCGGGCACAGTGACGCTCGAACTGGCGCTGTCCGGCGTCCCGATGGTGGTCGCCTACAAGACCGACTTCATCGTCAGGCCGTTCAAGCGCTCGCTGTCGCGGATCAACTCCTTTGTCCTGGCGAATCTGATCACCGGGACCAACGAGATACCGGAATTCCTCGATGGAACCGCTACACCGCGCAATCTGGCCGATGCGCTCGGCAAGCTCACCACGGATTCGCCCGAACGTCAGGCGCAGCTGACGGCCTTTGCCCGGATTGACGACCTGATGCGGCTCGAAAAAGGCACGCCCAGCGGGCTGGCGGCCGATATCGTCATCGAAACCGCCCGCCGGGGACCGACCGCGCGCCGGACCAGGCGCGGCGCGCGGCGTCCGGTTCAGCGGCGCTTGGAGACCGGCACGTAGTCGCGCTGCACTTCGCCGGTATAGAGCTGGCGCGGCCGCCCGATCTTCTGCGACGGATCCTCGACCATCTCCTTCCACTGAGCGATCCAGCCGACCGTACGGGCCAGCGCGAAGAGCACGGTGAACATCGTGGTCGGGAAGCCGAGCGCCTTGAGCGTGATGCCCGAGTAGAAGTCGATATTCGGGTAGAGCTTCTTCTCGATGAAATACTCGTCGGTCAGCGCGATCCGCTCGAGTTCCATGGCGACCTCGAGGAGAGGATCGTCCTGGATGCCGAGCTCGGACAGGACCTCATGCGAGGTCTGCTGCATGATCTTCGCCCGCGGATCGTAGTTCTTGTAGACCCGGTGACCGAAGCCCATCAGCCGGAACGGATCGTCCTTGTCCTTGGCGCGGGCGATGAATTCCGGGATGCGGTCGGCGGTCCCGATTTCCTGCAGCATGTTGAGCGCCGCTTCGTTGGCGCCGCCATGGGCGGGCCCCCACAAACAGGCGATGCCCGCCGCGACGCAGGCGAACGGATTGGCCCCGGACGATCCGGCAAGCCGCACGGTCGATGTCGAGGCGTTCTGCTCGTGGTCGGCATGGAGGATGAAGATCCGGTCCATGGCGCGCGAAAGGACCGGGTTGACCTTGTACTCCTCGCACGGCACCGCGAAGCACATCCGCAGGAAGTTCGACGAATAGTCGAGCGAATTCAGCGGGTAAACGAACGGCTGCCCGACATGATACTTGAACGCCATCGCGGCGATCGTCGGCATCTTGGCGATCATCCGCAGCGAGGCGACCATCCGCTGGTAGGGGTCCGAGATGTCGGTCGAGTCGTGATAGAAGGCCGACATCGCGCCGACGACGCCGCACATGATCGCCATCGGATGGGCGTCACGGCGGAAGCCGGTGAAGAACCGGTTCATCTGCTCGTGGACCATCGTGTGATAGGTCACGCGGTGATCGAAATCCGCCTTCTGCGCGGCCGTCGGCAATTCGCCGTAGAGCAGCAGGTAGCAGGTCTCCAGAAAATCGCCATGCTCGGCAAGTTGCTCGATCGGGTAACCCCGGTAGAGCAACACGCCCTTGTCACCATCGATGAAGGTGATCTTGGACTCGCAGGAAGCGGTCGAGGTGAAGCCCGGATCGTAGGTGAAGCGACCGGTCTCGCGATAGAGCGACGAGATGTCGACGACCTGCGGGCCCAGCGTTCCATCCTTCAGGGTGAAGCCGTAATTTTCCGAATCCACCGTGAGGGTGGCCTGTTTCGATTTGTCCGCTGCCGCGGATTGCTGCGGTGTCGCAGGGGCTTCCATTTCGCTCGCGTTGGCCACGGCAGCCTCCATTTTTTTGGGGTGAGTGGGATTTGCCGGGGATTATATTGCTGCGGCGCGGCAAGTCCATGCAGCGAACGCAAAATCAGCCCGGTCAGGTGGCCGTCTGATCGGCAATCCGGCCGAGAGATTCAACACGGCCAAGCACTTCAAGGACTTCGAAGATCCCCGGTGATGTCGTTGTGCCGGTCAATGCAGCACGCAGAGGTTGGGCAATCTTGCCAAGCTTGAGCGAGATCTCCTCGGCATAGGCTTTCACGACGCTTTCCAGCGTCGGCGCGGACCAGTCGTCGATCGCTTCCAGCCGCGGCAGAAGGTCGCCAAGGGTGGCCCGCGCTTCCTCGGTCAGCAGGGCATCGGCCTTCTCGTCGATGGCCAGCGGCCGCTCGGCAACCAGGAATCCGGCGCGATCGATCAGGTCGATCAGCGTCTTGGCCCGATCCTTCAAGAGCGGCATCGCCTTGCGCAGGCGGCCGAGGCGTTCCTCGTCGAGTGTGGCGCCGAACGCATCGCCATCCGGCAGGTGCGGCAATTCCTGAATCAGCGTCGCCAGCAGGTCCGCGTCATCCTTTTCCCGAATGTACTGGGCGTTGACGTTTTCCAGCTTGGCGAAGTCGAACCGGGCGGCGCCGCGGCCGATGCCGTCGAGATCGAACCAGGCGATCATCTCGTCGGTCGACATGATCTCGTCGTCGCCGTGGCTCCAGCCGAGTCGCACGAGATAATTGCGCAACGCCTCCGGCAGGTATCCCATCGCCCGATACGCCTCGACGCCGAGCGCGCCGTGTCGCTTCGACAGCTTGGCGCCATCGGGGCCGTGGATCAGGGGGATATGCGCAAGCTCGGGCAGGGTCCATCCGAGCGCGTCGTAGAGGATCTTCTGGCGTGCGCCATTGGTCAGGTGGTCGTCGCCGCGAATGATGTGGGTCACGCCCATGTCGTGGTCGTCGACGACGACCGCCAGCATGTAGGTCGGCGTGCCATCCGATCGCAGGATGACGAAGTCGTCGAGATCGGCATTCGGAAAGGCGACGCGGCCCTGGACATGGTCCTGGATGATGGTCTCGCCGTCCTGCGGCGCCCTGATGCGAATCGACGGGGTGACGCCGGCGGGCGCCTCGGAAGGATCGCGATCCCGCCACCGGCCGTCATAGCCGGCCGACCGACCCTCGGTCCGCGCGGTCTCCCGCATTTCCTTCAACTCTTCGGCCGTCGCATAGCAGCGGTAGGCCATCCCCCGGGCGACCAGATCCTCGGCGACTTCGCGATGCCGGGCCGCGCCGGCGAACTGGTGGACCGGCTCTCCCGACCAATCCAGCCCGAGCCAGGTCATGCCCTCCAGGATCGCGGCAATCGCGGCGTCGGTGGAGCGCTCGCGATCCGTATCCTCGATGCGAAGGAGCATCTTGCCGCCGGTGTGCCTCGCGTAAAGCCAGTTGAACAAAGCCGTTCTGGCGCCACCGATATGCAGGTAACCGGTGGGTGAGGGAGCGAAACGGGTAACGACGGGGGTGGTCATGGTCTGTTCATCTGGCCTTTGAAATCCGCGGCCCGTGTAGCACATGCCGCCCTGCCGTTGTCAGGACAATTCCGGTCAAGGTCGTGCATTTGGCCCATTCCGACAGGAAAACTTGGCGTTTGCGCGGGGATTTGGCACATAGGCCGCAGCACACGGCCGGGCGTCTCGTCGGGCCGGAACAGGAACGCATCAATGTCATCGACCGAAACGCCACCGGAAGCCGGACACGACTTCATTCGCGACATCGTTCGTCGCGACGTCGAAGCCGGCAGGACCCGCGAAATCGTCACCCGGTTTCCGCCGGAGCCCAATGGCTACCTCCACATCGGCCACGCCAAGTCGATCTGCCTCAATTTCGGGGTCGCGGCGGAATTTGGCGGCCGATGCAACCTGCGCTTCGACGACACCAACCCGACCAAGGAAGAGCAGGAATACATCGACGGTATCCAGCGCGACGTCCGTTGGCTGGGTTTCGACTGGGGCGACAGCGTCCGCTACGCGTCGGACTATTTCGAGCAGCTTTATGCCTGGGCGATCGAACTCATCCGCGCCGGCAAGGCCTATGTCGACGACCAGACCCAGGAAGAGATGCGCGCGGCCCGCGGCACGCTGACCGAGCCCGGCACCGCCAGCCCGTGGCGCGACCGGCCGGTTGACGAGAATCTCGACCTGTTGGCCCGGATGCGCGCGGGCGAATTCCCCAACGGCGCCCGTGTGTTGCGCGCTAGGATCGACATGGCCTCCGGCAATATCAACCTTCGCGACCCGGTCCTCTACCGGATCCTCCACGCCAGCCACCCACGCACCGGGACCGACTGGTGCATCTACCCGAGCTACGATTTCGCCCACGGCCAGTCCGACGCCATCGAGGGCGTCACGCACTCGCTCTGCACCCTGGAATTCGCCGATCACCGGCCGTTGTATGAGTGGCTGCTGGCGAACCTGCCGGTGCCGTCGGAGCCGCATCAGTACGAGTTCGCTCGGCTGAACCTCACCCACACGCTGCTGTCGAAGCGCGTCCTCACCGAGTTGGTGCGCGGCGGGCATGTCAACGGTTGGGACGATCCGCGCATGCCGACGCTCGCCGGCTATCGCCGTCGCGGCGTACCGCCCGAGGCGATCCGTGACTTCATCCAGAGGATCGGCGTCGCCCGTGCCGACAGCATGGTCGATGTCGCCATGTTCGAAGCCGCCATCCGCGACGCGCTCAACGCGAGCGCGCCGCGTCGCATGGCCGTTCTGAACCCGCTGAAGATCGTCATCGAGAACTATCCCGAAGGTGAGACCGAGGAACTTGAGGCGGTGAACAACCCCTCGGACCCTGCGGCGGGGTCCCGCCCGGTGACCTTCGGTCGCGAGATCTATGTCGAGCGTGACGACTTCATGGAAGATCCGCCGAAGAAGTTCTTCCGCCTCTCGCCCGGCCGCGAGGTTCGCCTCCGCTACGCCTATTTCGTCACCTGCAAGGAGGTGGTGAAGGACGCCGACGGCGAGGTGGTCGAACTGCGCTGCACCTATGACCCGGAGACCCGGGGCGGCAACACGCCGCCCGACGGCCGCAAGGTCAAGGCGACGCTGCACTGGGTGTCGGCGGTGGATTCCGTGCCGGCCGAGGTCCGTCTCTTCGAGCCGCTCTTCACCGATCCGGAGCCCGACGCCGGGTCCTTCGCGACGGGCCTCAATCCGGACTCGCGCCATGTCCTGCAGGAATGCCGTCTTGAACCGGCAATCGTCGAGGCGAACAGCGACGCACCGGTCCAGTTCGAGCGCCTCGGCTATTTTGTCCGCGATCCCGATTCGACCGCCGACCAGCCGGTATTCAACCGGACCGTCGGCCTGCGCGACAGTTGGGCAAAGGCGGCTGGAAAATAACCTGACGGTGCAATTCTCATGGGCTGCTCGCTGATGTAGCATCCATGGTCGGGGAGGGGGCACCTCCGGCCATGAGCGATCTGCAGCGCGAGACGAGACAATCCGGACGCATTGGGCGCCCGCGCCGTCTCGTCGTGCCCGGCGGAGGGCGATACGCCCATGGGCTCGACGCGTTCCGGCTCTCGCTGGCCGCGACATTCGAGCGCGAGATGGAGGCAGGCCGGGGCTTCCTGTGGCTTCCAGTTCTTTTCGGCGCCGGCATCGTCATCTACTTCGCGCTGCCGGCCGAGCCTTCCGGACTGGCGCTGGCCGTCGTCTCGGCCTTGCTCGCCGTCGCGGCTTGGCGAAGCCGGCAACGCATCGCGGTCTTCAGGCTGCTCGCCGCGCTGACTGCCGTTGCCGCGGGATGCGCCGTGATGAAGGCGCGCACCGATATCGCTGGCGCGCCCGTCATTCCCCGTGAGATGACGACAACTGTCACCGGCTGGGTCGCAGAGCGTGAAGCGGCCGCCCGGGGCGGGGCGCGGGTGCTGCTGCGCGTCGACGGCATCGACAAGGTGGCGAAGAAACAGGCGCCGGAGAATGTCCGGATCACCATCCGCAGCAAGGCCGATACGATCACCGTCGGCGATGCGCTGACCGTCCTTGCCCGGATCAGGCCGCCCAGTGGCCCGACGATTCCCGGCGGCTACGATTTCGCCCGCGCCGACTACTATGCCCGTGTCGGCGCTGTCGGGTTTGCCTACGGAGCCGCGAAACCCGCCGATATCGGCGACCCGCCCTTCGGCATCCGGCTGGCGATGCCCGTTGCCCATGTCCGGCAGGGGATCCGCGACCGTATCGTTGCCGCACTCCCGGGCGACAATGGACAGATCGCCGCCGCGCTGGTGATGGGCGACCGCCGGGGCATATCCGAGAAGACGCAGGAGGCGATGCGCGCCTCCGGACTGGGACATATCCTGGCGATCTCCGGCCTCCACATGGCGCTGGTCGCCGGTTCCGCCTTCTGGGTGATCCGCGCCTTGCTGGCCCTGTCGCCGTCGCTGGCGATCAACCGGCCGATCCGCAAATGGGCGGCGGGCGGTGCGCTTCTGATCGCCGCGGTCTACCTCGGGATCTCCGGGGCCGGCGTCTCGACCCAGCGGGCTTTCGTCATGCTGGCGGTGATGCTTGTCGCGGTGATGATCGACCGCCGGGCGATCTCCCTGCGCAATGTTGCGCTGGCGGCATTGATCGTTCTGCTCATCGAACCGCAGAGCATCCTGACCGCCAGCTTCCAGATGTCCTTTGCCGCAACGCTGGCGCTGGTTGCTGGCTATGAGGCCATTCGCGCCAATGCCGACCGGCGGCTTCGCCTGGCCGGTTTGGCCGACCGGGGGATAGGCGCGCGTCTGGTGGTTTCCGCCCGGGGGCTCTTCCTGACCTCGCTGATCGCCGGCCTTGCGACCACGCCTTTCGCCGTCTACCACTTCCAGCGGGCCGCGCCCTTGACCCTCGTCGCCAACCTGCTGGCGATGCCCGTCGTCGGGCTGATTGTCATGCCGATGGCCTTCTTCTCGGTCCTGCTGATGCCCTTCGGTCTTGAGTCCCTGCCGCTCACCGTCATGGGGTGGGGGCTGGACTGGATCGTGCTGGTCGCGCGAACCACCGCCGACTGGTCGCAGGACTGGGGCGGCATCCCGATGGCGCCAGCCGCCGCGTTGCTGCTGTTGGTTGCTGGCTTTCTGTGGACCTCGCTGTGGCAGGAACGATGGCGCCTGTTCGGCCTGGTGCCGTTGATCGCGGCCATTCCGATCGCCTTCATCGCACCGCGCCCAGCTATCCTGATCGATCCGAACGGCACCACCGCCGCCGTCAGGGGAGCCGACGGTCGCTTCGCAATCATCGGCCTGAAGGCCAACCGCTTCGCCGCCGGGACATGGCTGCGGGCCGATGCCGATCCGCGACCGGCGACAGATGAAGTAACCGAAGGGGTTCCCTGCGATCCGGTCGGCTGTGTCGCGACCCTGTCAAACGGGATGATCGCCGCCGTCAGCCTGAAACCGGCGGCCTTCGCTGACGATTGCCGATTGGCACAGGTCGTCATCAGCCGCTTCGCGACACCGGCGCGCTGCAACGACGTCGCTACCGTCATCGATGGCGACGACCTGAAGCGCGGCGGGGCGCACGCCCTCTACCTCCATTCGGATCAGGGTGGCGAGCCGGCGTTTCGAATAGAAACCGCATACCCCGCAACCCGCCGGGCCTTCATGCCGCCCGCGCCTCAGTAGCGGCGCAGCAGTCCGACCAGCTTGCCCTGGATGCGCACGCGGTCCGGCCCGAAGATCCGGGTCTCATAGGCCGGGTTGGCGGCCTCAAGCGCCACCGACGCGCCTTTGCGCCGCAGGCGCTTCAAGGTTGCTTCCTCGTCGTCGACGAGGGCGACGACGATATCGCCGGTCTCTGCCGTGTCGGACTTGCGGATCAGCACCGTGTCTCCGTCGAGAATGCCGGCCTCGATCATCGAGTCGCCGCGGATGTCGAGGGCGAAATGCTCGCCCGGTGACAGCATGTCTGGCGGGATGGGAATGGAGTGGCTGTGGGTCTGGATCGCCTCGATCGGCGTACCGGCCGCGATCCGGCCCATCACCGGGATCATCACAGGGTCCGTGCCTGTCCCATCGTGACTGACAGGCTTCACCCGGCCGAGGCTTCCCTCGATGACGCTGGGGGAGAAGCCGCGGGGCCTCTGGGCCGCCGGTGTTGACGCTTCCGGCATCCTCACGATTTCGATCGCCCGCGCCCGGTTCGGCAGGCGACGGATGAACCCACGCTCCTCAAGCGCCCGGATCAGACGGTGAATCCCCGACTTGGACCGGAGGTCGAGCGCGTCCTTCATCTCGTCGAACGACGGTGGAACGCCTGATTCCTTCAGGCGTTCGTGGATGAACATCAGGAGTTCATGCTGCTTGCGGGTGAGCATCGGCTTGTCCGGTACATTTCGAGCACAGAAGAATCAAGTACAAAACACGAACAAAGTATCCTGTTCTATATGTGTTCCGCAACACTGAATATTCCGTAAAGCCGGCTCGTTGGAGAATTCCCTCTGAAGTCCGGGTGTTGCCGGCGATGACAGCGCCTTCGGCTTCGCCTGTCGCCGGTTTGTTCCTGCCCGTCATGCGTGCGTCGGACAAGACTGCGCCGGAATCTTGCGAGCCGGTTCAGCGCAACCGAATGATGTGGCAGGCGTCGCCGGCCCTGGCGGCAGTGGCTCCGGGCGCCCGGACCAGCAGGCAGTCAGCCGCCGCCAGTGTGGAGAGCATGGCGCTGTCCTGGATCGGCAAGGGCGCCACGAGCGGCAGGCCGGAATGGCCGGCCGCGATGGTGGCGCGGACGTAGTCCTGGCGACGATCGTTGGCCGGTATGTCGGCGGCCAGAACAGCCGGTTCGCTCTGATCGCCATGGGCATGGCCAAGCAAGGCATGAACGAGAGGCCGAAGGAAAAGCAGGCCGCAAACGAAAGCCGACACCGGGTTGCCGGGGAGTCCCAGGACACGTTGCGCGCCGAGGCGGCCATACATCAGGGGCTTGCCCGGCCGCATGGCGATCCGCCAGAAGTCCAGCGTCATGCCGCTCGTTACGAGTGCTTCCTTGACGAGGTCGTGGTCGCCGACCGAGGCGCCGCCGATGGTGACCAGGATATCGGCGGGGAGGGCCGCGGCACGGGCGATGGCATCCCCGATGGCCTGCCGGTCGTCAGCGACGATGCCGAGATCGATCGCCTCGCCGCCGCAGGAGCGGATCATCGCCGCGAGGCCGACTGCATTGGAGGAGATGATCTGGTCGGGTCCCGGCATGTCGCCGGGCGGCACCAGTTCGTCGCCGGTTGCAATCATTGCCACCCGTGGTCGACGGCGCACCGGGACGGTCCCGTGTCCCATCGCGGCGGCGAGCGACAATTCCCTTGCGCCGAGGCGGGTGCCGACGGCGATCAGCGTATCCCCGGCGGCGAAATCGAGCGCCGCCCGCCGAACATGCCGACCGGCCGACACCGGTTCCCGGACGAGAATAGTGGTCGCGTCGATCCGCTCGGCGTTTTCCTGGATCAGGATCGTGTCGGCGCCGATGGGTACGGGGGCGCCCGTGAAGATGCGCACCGTCTCGCCGGCTGACACCTGGCCGGCAAAGCCATGCCCGGCCGCGGCCGTTCCGATGACGGTCAGCCGCATGCCTTCTGTCGCGTCTTCGGCCCGCAGGGCGTAACCGTCCATGGCCGAGGCGGGGAAGGGCGGTTGCGACCGCTTGGATGCCAGGTCTTCGGCGAGCGTTCGCCCGTCGGCTTCGTCGAGCCGCACCGTCTCGGCCGCCAGCGGCGCGGAGGCGTCCCCGAGAATCCGGGCAATCGCCTCGTCGACCGACAGCAGGCTCATGGCGTCGTCGCCTGCCAGTCGCCGGAGCGTCCACCGCGCTTCTCGACCAGCCGGATGCCTGTGATGACCATGCCGCGATCGACGGCCTTCGCCATGTCGTAGATGGTCAGGCAGGCGACCGAGACGGCCGTCAGCGCTTCCATCTCGACGCCGGTCCGGTCGGCGACCTTCGTCGTCGCCCGGACGCGCACGCCCGGCAAGGCGTCGTCAGCCTCGATGTCGACCGTCACCTTCGACAATCCGATCGGATGGCAAAGGGGGATGAGTTCGTGGGTTTTCTTGGCCGCCATGATCCCGGCTATGCGGGCGGTGCCGATGACGTCGCCCTTCTTGGCGTCGCCGGACCGGATCAGGTCCAGCGTTTCACGGCTCATCACTACCGCGCCTTCGGCGACGGCGGTTCGCTCCGTTACCGGCTTGGCCGATACGTCGACCATGTTCGCCGCGCCGGCCTTGTCGAGGTGACTGAGCCCTTGTTCGCTCATTCAAGATCCAGCCGCATGAAGGCCCGTCGCTCGACCTCCAGTCCGTGCTGCTTTTCGAGCTTGTGCAGGATGTGAAGCGCCGGGGTCCATTCGGCCCGGCTGAGATAGCGGAAGCCGAGTTGCTCGTAGAGCGGGCCGTTCCACGCGACGTTGTGGAAAGTCGACAGGGTCAGGGCATTGACGCCCTCGGCACCGGCGAAGCGCGAAGCCTCCTCGATCAGCATGCGGCCGATACCCTGGCGTCCGTACTCCTCGGCGACCGAGATTTCGTAGATATGCGCGGCCTTGTCGAGCAGCCCGACGAGAATGAAACCGACCGGATAGTCGTCCTCCGGGCGAGCGGCGACAAAGGCTCCACCAAAGGCCGCAACCGTGCCGATGAACTCGGGGTCGGTCGGCTCGGCCTCGGCGATCGACTGCATGCCGATTTCGACAAAGCGCTGTGCCGCGCTCCGCTCGACATCGGCCAGAAGGTCGGCCTCGTCGAAATTGACCGGGCGGATGTTGAATTCCATGGCGTTCAGGCTCCCACCGTCGTGCCAAGCAGGGTGGCCGTGGCGGAGGCCACGTCGTCCTGCCGCATCAGGCTCTCACCGACGAGGAAGGCGCCGATGCCGACTTTCGCCAGGCGGTCGATGTCGGCTGGCGTGAAGATGCCGCTCTCGCCGACGACCAGCCTGTCGTCGGGAATCGTCGGGGCAAGACGCTCGCTGACAGCCAGTGACGTCTCAAAAGTCCGCAGGTCGCGGTTGTTGATGCCGATCAGGGGCGACGCCAGGGTCAACGCGCGCGCCAGTTCGGCGGCATTGTGCACCTCGACGAGGACATCCATCCCCAGTCCGTGCGCGGCGGCTTCGATGGCGCCAGCGTCAGCGTCGCTGACCGCGGCCATGATGATGAGGATGCAATCCGCTCCCATCGCCCGCGATTCATGGACCTGGTACGGCTCGTAGATGAAATCCTTGCGGAGCACCGGAAGGCTGACATTGTCCCGGGCGGCGATCAGAAAGTCCGGCGCACCCTGGAAGAACGGCCCGTCGGTCAGCACCGACAGGCAGGTCGCGCCGCCGATCTCATAGGCCCGGGCCAGCGACGGCGGATCGAAGTCGGCGCGGATCAGTCCCTTCGACGGGCTGGCTTTCTTGATCTCGGCGATCAGCGCCGGCCGGCCAGCGTCGACGGTCTTGCGCAGCGCCGCGGTGAAGCCGCGCGGCGGCGGCGCGGCGCGGGCCCGTCGCTCCATCTCGGCCGGCGCGATCGCGTCCTTGGCGGCGGCGATCTCGGCGCGCTTGCTGGTTTCGATTGTGCGGAGGATGTCGGTCATGGCCCTAGCCGTTCGATGCCGCGACGAGCCGGTCAAGTCGCTCCCGCGCCTTGCCCGTATCGATCGCTTCCGCCGCCTTGGCGACACCGCCAGCGAGATCGTCCGCCAGCCCCGCGACGACAAGCGCCGCGCCGGCATTGAGGAGGACGGTGTCGCGGTAGGCGCCCGTCGCGCCTTCGAGAACCTGCCGCAGCGCCTCGGCGTTATGCGCGGCGTCACCGCCCTTGATCGCCTCGACAGGCGAGGGCGACAGGTCGGCATCCTCCGGGCGGATGGTGAAGACCGTGACCGTGCCGTTTTCCAGCGAGGCGACCTTTGTCTCGCCCGATGGCGAGATTTCGTCGAGCCCGCCATCGCCATGGACGACCCAGGCGCGCTCGGCGCCGAGGCTCCCCAGCACGTTGGCGAGTGGCTCGACCCAATCCGGCGAGTAGACGCCGAGCAGGTAGCGCTTGACGCTCGCCGGGTTCGACAGCGGTCCGATCAGGTTGAAGATGGTCCGGAAGCCGAGTTCGGCGCGCACCGGGCCGACATGCTTCATCGCCGCGTGGTGGGCCGGCGCGAACATGAAGCCGATGCCGGCGTCGCGCACGCATGCCCCGATCTGGTCGGGCGTCAGCTCGATGTTGACGCCAAGCGCCGCCAGCGTGTCGGCGGCGCCGGACTTCGAGGTGAGGGCGCGGTTGCCGTGCTTGGCCACCGGTACCCCTGCGCCCGCCACGACGAAGGCCGCGGTGGTCGAGATGTTGTAGCTGCCCGAGGCGTCGCCGCCGGTGCCGACCACGTCGATCGCATCGGCCGGCGCGGCGACCGGCGTCATCTTGGCCCGCATCGTCGATACCGCGCCGGCGATCTCGTCGACGGTCTCGCCGCGCAGGCGCAACGCGGTGAGGAAGGCGGCGATCTGCGGCGGGCTCGCCTCGCCCGACATGATGATGTCGAAGGCGTCGCGCGACTCCTCGCGGCTGAGCGTTTCGCCCGCCGCGACCTTGCCGATGGTCGCTTTCAGGTCAGGCATCTTTCCTCCTCAGGCGACCGAACGCTCGACACGATGCGTGGCGTTCCACGCCGCCGCGATGTCGAGGAAGTTCTTCAGGATCCGGTGGCCGTGCTCGGAGGCGATCGACTCGGGATGGAACTGCACGCCATGCACCGGGTGGGTCTTGTGCATCGCCCCCATGATGACGCCGTCATCGGCCGTCGCGGTCACCTCCATCACCTCCGGCATGCTCTCCGGCGCGATGGTCAGCGAGTGGTAGCGCGTCGCCTGGAAATCGTCGTTGATGCCGCGAAACACCGACTGGCCGGTGTGGTGGATGGTGCTGAGCTTGCCATGCATCAGGCTCGGCGCCCGTACCACCGTGCCGCCATAGACCTGGCCGATCGCCTGGTGACCGAGACAGACGCCGAAGATCGGCAGCTCCGCCCCGACCCGCTCGATCAGCGAGAGGCAGATACCGGCTTCGTTCGGCGTGCAGGGCCCGGGCGAGATGACGATCGCCTCCGGGTCCATGGCAACCGCCTCGTCGACGGTGATCTTGTCGTTGCGGCGCACGGCGAGCTTCGCCCCCAGCTCGCCGAGAAAATGGACGAGGTTGTAGGTGAAGCTGTCGTAGTTATCGATGACGAGGATGGTCATTGTCCGACCCTCATTGT
The DNA here is from genome assembly GCF_900104485.1 of Bauldia litoralis. Taxonomy (GTDB): domain Bacteria; phylum Pseudomonadota; class Alphaproteobacteria; order Rhizobiales; family Kaistiaceae; genus Bauldia; species Bauldia litoralis. The sequence goes on from NZ_FMXQ01000002.1 coordinate 203,340, forward strand.
CCTCTGCCGACGCCGGACGCGAACCTTACCGCTTCTTCGGCCGCGCGGAAAAGGGCGCGCGACTTGGCGACACATTCGGCATGCTCCTTCTCCGGCACGGAGTCGGCGACGATGCCGGCCCCGGCCTGCACATACATCTTGCCGTCCTTGATGATCGAGGTCCTGAGGATGATGCAGGAATCCATGTCGCCATTGGCGGTGAAATAGCCGACGCAGCCGGCATAGATGCTGCGCTTTTCAAGCTCGAGTTCGTCGATGATCTCCATCGCCCGGACCTTGGGCGCGCCGGATACAGTGCCGGCCGGAAACCCTGCCGCGAGCGCCGACAACGCGTCGTGCTCGGGCGACAGCTTGCCCACCACGTTCGAGACGATGTGCATCACGTGGCTGTAGTATTCGGGGAAGAACTGCCCGGTGACCTCGACGCTGCCGATCTCGGCGACGCGGCCGACGTCATTGCGGCCCAGGTCGAGCAGCATCAGGTGCTCGGCCCGTTCCTTGGGGTCGGCGAGAAGTTCCGCCTCCAGCGCCTTGTCCTCTTCCGGATTGCCGCCGCGCGGCCGGGTCCCGGCGATCGGCCGGATCGTCACCTCGCCGTCGCGGACCCGCACGAGGATCTCGGGGCTGGAGCCGGCAACGGCGAAATCGCCGAAGTCGAGGTAGTAGAGATAGGGCGACGGGTTCACCCGGCGGAGCGCCCGGTAGAGCGCAAAGGGGGGCAGCGAGAAGGGGGCCTCGAACCGCTGGGAGAGCACCACCTGGAAGATGTCGCCGGCGGCGATGTAGTCCTTCGCCCGCGCCACCATCTCGAGGTAGCGTTCGGGCGGCGTATTGGAGACGACCGGCATGTCCGGATCGACATCGACGGCCTCGAAGGACTTGTCGAGCGGCATGTCGAGGGCTTCGACGACCTCGGTCAGCCGGTCGATGGCACGGGCGTAGTCGGTGGCGGGACTGACGTCGGTGGACGGTCGGACCGGCGTCACCACGGTGATCTCGTCACGAACGGAATCGAATACGACGATCACCGTCGGCCGCAGGAGGATGGTGTCGGGGAAACCCAGCGGATCCGGGTTCGGCGACGGCAGCTCTTCCATCTGCCGCACCATGTCGTAGCCGAGATACCCGTAGATTCCGGCGGCCATCGGGGGCAGGTCCTCGGGAAGTTCGATCCGGGACTCTTCGATCAGGCCGCGCAGTGCCGTCAGCGGCGGCTCCGGCAGCGGCTCGAAAACATCCGGCGTCGTGCGGGCGTTGCGATTGATCTCGACCCGCTCGCCGAAGGTACGGAAGATGAGGTCTGGTTCGATTCCGATGATCGAGTAGCGGCCGCGCACCGCGCCGCCTTCGACCGATTCAAGCAGGAAGCAGTTGGCCCGCCCGGCCGACAGCTTCAGCATCGCCGAAACCGGGGTTTCGAGATCGGCCACCAGCCGCGTCCAGCAGACCTGCGCCTTGCCGGCGCCGTGGACGCGCGCAAAGTCCGTTTCTGCGGGTTCGACCAGCATCGGCTTTCATGTCCGCCCGGATCAGACGCCGGGATCGGTCGCGCCGATCAACTGCTGCAACGTCGCCTGGTTGACCGAGACGCCCAGCCGATCCTGCAACTGGGCGATATACTGCTGGAGGAGATCGTTGGTGAGGTCGCCGGACAGGCGCTGTTCGGTCTCGGCCATCTCCGGCGCGCCGGAGAAATACGGCGGCACGGTCACGTCCGTGACGACCAGGACGATCTTGGCATCGTCCGCACCCGGGGCGACCCCGGCATAGCCTTTCGGGCCGTTGAAAGCCTCCTGGATCGCCTGGGCGGTCAGGGCGCCCGATGCCTGGGTGGAGCGCTTGATGGCGTCCGCGGTCGCGGGCTCGACACCGATCTCGGTCGCCACGTCATCGATGGCGTCGCCACGGGCGAGCCGGTCACGGTTCTGCTCGGCAAGTTCGGTCAGCTTTTCGTCGACCTTGGCCGTCTTGAAGGCGGTGATGACCTTCTCGCGGACCTCCGACAATTCGCGGTCGCGGTCGGCGCTGACCGCCGTGACGTCATACCAGACGTATCCGCCCTCGATCGGGATCGCGTTGTTCTCGAGGCCGACATCCGACTCGAAAACCGCCGAAACCAGCTCGTTTCCGCCCGGAAGATCGGCAATCGCGACGCCGTCGACGTTGTTGCCGGTCGCGTCGATACCCGGATAGGTGACCAGCTTGAGGCCATAATTCGAGGCGATTTCCTGGAGCGTCGCGCCGCCGGCACGGGCATCCTCGATCACGTCGAACTGGTCGGTGATCTCCTGCGCGGCGCGGGCCGCGGCCAGTTCCTGCTTGATCTCGGCCTTGGCGTCTTCGAAGCTGGTGACGACCTCGGGCTCGATGGCGGTCACCCGCACGATGACCGGTCCGAACCGCCCTTCGACGATGCCGCTGACGCTGCCCTCGGTCAGCGAGAAGGCGGCCTCGGCGACGTCCGGGTCGGAGATCTTGTCGCGGGTGATCAGGCCGAGGTCGACATCCGCGTCCGTCAGGCCGCGATCGGCCTTCAACGCGTCGAAGGTCTTGCCATCGGCAAGCGCCGATGCGGCTTCGGTGGCGTCCGCCATGTCCTTGAAGACGATCTGCTCGACCTGCCGGCGTTCCGGCTCGGTAAAGCGCGTCGCCAGTTGGGAGTCATAGACCTTCTGGGCTTCTTCGTCGGACACATCGCCGGTATTGGCCATGTCCTCCGGCGTCATCCGGACGACGCTGACCGAACGAAGCTCAGGCGTCCGCCAGTCGCTCTTGTTCTCGTTGAAGAAGGTGGTGAGTTCGGTCTCCGTCGGATCGGCGACCGCGCCGACCTGATCGGGCGTCAGCACCAGATAGGCGATGCTCCGCTCTTCGTTGAGATAGTCGTGGAAGGCCCGCAGATAGGCATCCGGCGGCTCCATCGCGCCGACGACGGCCGATGCAAGCTGCTGGCGAACGTAGCTTTTCTGGAGCTCGGCAACGAACTGATCCTCCGTCATCCCGGCATTGTTGATCACCTGGATGAAGCGGTTGCGATCGAAGCTGCCGGTCGGACCCTGGAACGTCGGGTCGTCCTTGATCTGCGTGGCCAGTGTCTCTCCCGAGACGCCGAGGCCCAGCGTGTCGGCTTCGTCATTGAGGGTTGCTTCGGTGACCAGTCGGCCGAGGACCTGGCCCGGGATTCCGAAGAGCCGCGCCTGCTCGTCAGTGACCGCCTGGCCGATCTGCTGGCCAAGCCGGCGCTTGGCGAGATCGTATTCGCGGAAGAATTGCTGGGCCGAAACATCGGTCTTGCCGACCGTGGCGACGGTGTCGCCCTGGAAACCGGTCAGGAAACCCGAGACCCCCCAGACGGCGAAACTGACCACCAGAAGGGCGATGAACAACTGGGCGATCCAGCCCCCGGCGCCTTTGCGCAGCGCATTAAGCATCGGTATTCCTTACAAATCGGCGGCACACGATCCTCGCGCGCCGCCCCCACGAATTCGGCCGGATAATAGGCAGGGCTCCGATCCGCCGCAAGGCGAGCGCACTTTGAATTCCCGCCGGATTTTGATACCGCTCCCGTCATTCCGAAAAGGGGAGCTTCGAAATGGCCGTCAACAGGCCGCTGATCGCGGGCAACTGGAAGATGAACGGGGTGAGGGCAAACCTCGCTGAAATCGATGCGTTGGTTGCCGGAATCGCCGGTGCGGACTGCGATGTCGCCATCTGTCCGCCAGCCACGCTGATCTCGGAGGCAGCCGGGAGGGCCGGGGATTCGGGCCTGATGATCGGCGGTCAGGACTGCCATACCGCCGCCAATGGCGCCCATACCGGCGATACCGCCGCCGAAATGATCGCCGATGCCGGCGGCAAGCTGGTCATCGTCGGCCACTCGGAGCGCCGCGCCGACCATGGCGAAGGCGACGCCCTGGTGCGCGCCAAGGCGGAAGCCGGCTGGCGGGCCGGGCTGCTGGTCATCCTGTGTGTCGGCGAGACCGAAGCGCACCGGCGTGCCGACCAGACCCTCGACGTGCTTTCCCAGCAGCTTGCCGGCTCGGTGCCGGACGGCGCCACGGCCGACAAGCTGGTCGTTGCCTATGAGCCGGTCTGGGCGATCGGAACCGGGCTGACGCCATCAAATGATGACATCCAGGCGGCCCATGCCCATATACGCGGCGAACTGGTTGCTCGCCTCGGCCCGGAAGCGGCTGGAATCCGACTTCTCTACGGTGGTTCGGTCAAGCCGGGCAATGCTTCGGAAATCCTGCCGTTGCCGGATGTCGATGGTGCATTGGTTGGCGGAGCAAGCCTCAAAGCCGCCGATTTCCTAGGTATTATCGCGGCGGCCGGATAACGCAGGCAAGCGGGTGGCAAGGCAGAGCGGCTTCGTGTACAAGGCGCTGACTTCAAGGACAGTTTGATCAATGGAAACCGTAATCATCGTCATTCACCTGATGGTGATCGTGGCGCTTATCGCAGTGGTCCTCCTTCAGCGCTCCGAAGGTGGTGCGCTGGGAATTGGTGGTGGTGGCGGCGGCAACTTCATGTCGACCCGCGGCCAGACCAACGTTCTGACGCGCACGACCGCAATCCTTGCCGCCGCGTTCTTCGCGACCTCGATCGCGTTGACGATCCTGTCGCGGTACCAGGCAGGCCCCGCCTCGATTCTCGACAACGTCGAGTCGACCCCGGCGCCGATCAGCACCGAGGACACCGGCGGCGGTTCCGACGGTTCCGGCAGCGGCACGTCAGGACCGGGCATTCTCGACGAATTGCAGGCGATCACGCCGGTTCCGACCGGGGAATCCGACGCTCCGGCCGCGGATCCTGCCAGTCCGCAGGTCCCGACCGACTAGTGTCGACACGCGAATGCGGCCGACCTGGCGTGAAGCTTTCCGCCGGGTCGACCGCTTTTTTTCATCAATGGCCGTTTTCGACTCTGCGAATCAGCCCCTGACCGATTAGGGTAGTCGCCCATGGCGCGGTACGTTTTCATCACCGGCGGCGTGGTCTCATCCCTCGGCAAAGGTATCGCTTCGGCGGCCCTGGCCGCGCTCCTGCAGGCGCGCGGCTACAAGGTGCGGCTGCGCAAGCTCGACCCCTATCTGAACGTCGATCCCGGGACGATGAGCCCGTATCAGCACGGCGAGGTCTTCGTCACCGACGACGGGGCCGAGACCGATCTCGACCTCGGCCACTACGAGCGGTTCACCGGCCGGCCGGCGACGCAGGCCGACAACATCACCACCGGCCGCATCTACCAGAACATCATCACCAAGGAGCGCCGCGGCGATTATCTCGGCGCCACCGTCCAGGTGATTCCCCACGTCACCGACGCGATCAAGCAGTTCGTCCTCGACGGCAACGAGGACGAGGATTTCGTTCTTTGCGAGATCGGCGGGACGGTGGGCGATATCGAGGGACTGCCGTTCTTCGAGGCGATCCGCCAGCTTGGCAACGATCTGCCGCGCGGCCATGCCGTCTATATCCACCTGACCCTGATGCCGTGGATCGCCTCTGCCGGCGAATTGAAGACCAAGCCGACCCAGCACTCGGTCCGCGACCTGCGCGAAATCGGTATCCAGCCGGACATCCTGTTGGTCCGCGCCGACCGGCCGATCCCGAGCGAGGAACGGCGCAAGCTCTCGCTGTTCTGCAACGTTCGCCCGAGCGCCGTCATCCAGGCGCTTGACGTCGCCGACATCTACGACGTGCCGATCGCCTATCACTCGGAAGGCCTCGACGACGAGGTCCTGGCGGCGTTCGGGATCACCGACGCGCCGATGCCGGAACTGACGCGCTGGCACGATATCGGCCGGGCCCTGCGGGAGCACGAGGGCGAGGTCACCATCGCCATCGTCGGCAAGTATACGGGCCTCCAGGACGCCTACAAATCGCTGGTCCAGGCGCTCCACCACGGCGGCATCGCCAACACGGTCAAGGTCAACATTGACTGGATCGAGTCCGAGACCCTGGAGGAGGACGGCGCCATGCTCCGCCGGCTTGAGGATGTCGACGGAATCCTTGTACCAGGCGGCTTTGGCAAGCGTGGTTCGGAAGGCATGATCGCGGCGACGCGGTTTGCCCGCGAGCGGAAATTACCCTTTCTCGGCATATGCTTCGGCATGCAGCTGGCAATGGTCGAGGCCGCCCGCAATGTCGCCGGTCTGACAGACGCCAGTTCGAGCGAGTTCGGGCCGACGCCGGAGCCGATCGTCGGGTTGATGACCGAATGGGTGCGCGGCAACCAGCTCGAAAAGCGTGGCGACGACAGCGATCTCGGCGGCACCATGCGGCTCGGGACCTATCCGGCGACCCTGCGGCCGGGGTCGCGGATCGCCGAGATCTATGGCGCCACGGAGATCACCGAGCGCCATCGGCACCGCTACGAGATCAACATCGCCTACCGCGAACCCCTTGAAGAAAAAGGGCTTTGCTTCGCCGGCCTGTCGCCGGACGGGGTGCTGCCGGAGACCATCGAATACGCCGACCACCCCTGGTTCATCGGCGTTCAGTTCCATCCGGAGCTGAAGTCGCGGCCATTCGCGCCGCATCCGCTCTTCGCCTCTTTCATCGCCGCGGCGCTGGAGAAATCCCGGCTGGTCTAGGAACGTCGGCGGTGTCCCGGGCTGCCCCGGAGACGCGTTCGGACGGCCACGGGCGGTGTCAGAAACGCTGCGCGGCAGGCGAGGGCGGCGGCGAATCACGGCACGGGACGGGCTGAATCAGCCGCGCCCCATCGAGACGCTGTCTCGCTGCCGTCGCAAACCGTGTCCCAACCGCCACAGCTTTCGGTTGCCTTCGGCTGATCATTTTCCGGCCCAGTTCCCGCCGGATTGGCGGGTCACGTTCCGCGTCGTGCCGGGGGGCACACCGGAGGGATTGATCACCATGCGACGCCAGCTCCCCGCTCAGACAAAAACGATTCTCGCCCTTTCGCTGCTCCTGTCCGCGACCGCGCTGACCGCGGCAAGGGTCACCGCCGCCGATCGGGTCAGGCCGCAGCACGATGGCCTGCCGACGGCGGCGACCTGCGCCGAGCTCGGCTTCCCGCAGCAACGCGCCGACGAGGACGGTGCGACCGGGAAGATCCAGGGTCTTTTCCAGAAGAGGGTCCGGTCGTCCGTCGCGCCGCTTGCGCCGTCACCCGCGCCGACGATGGAGATGGAGGCGATGGCGCCGGTGGGTGGCGCGGTCGCGGCCGCCGACGCGATCGGCGGCGAACTGCCTTACGACACGGAGAAATATCCCGACGCGACGTCCAACCCGATCAAGCAGGTCGATGCCGAGCCGGTCTCGACCTTCTCGATCGACGTCGACACCGCCTCCTATGCCAATGTCCGCCGCTTCCTCAACGACGGCACGCTGCCGCCACGCGACGCGGTGCGGGTCGAGGAGATGGTCAACTATTTCGACTACGGCTACGCGCCGCCGACCGACCCGGCCGTGCCGTTTGCCATCCACACCTCGGTGGTGCCGTCGCCCTGGGCGGACGGCAAGGAGATCGTCCATATCGGCCTGCAGGGCTACGACCTCGCCGAAGACAACCGGCCGCCGCTCAATCTCGTCTTCCTGATGGACGTCTCGGGCTCGATGAACGACCCGACCAAGCTGCCGCTGGTCCAGAAGGCGCTGAACCTGCTGATCGACGAATTGCGGCCGGAGGATCACGTCTCGATCGCCGTCTATGCGGGGGCGGCCGGCGCCGTGCTCCAGCCGACGCCCGGCGACCAGAAACTCAAGATCCGCTGCGCCGTCGACGCGATGCGGGCCGGCGGCTCGACCGCCGGCGGCGAGGGGCTGGCGCTGGCCTATCAGATGGCCGAGCAGTCGCACCAGAAGGATTCGGTCACCCGCGTCATCCTGATGACCGACGGCGACTTCAACGTCGGCATCGCCGATCCCGAGAAGCTCGAGGACTTCGTCGCCGAGAAGCGCGACACCGGTGTCTACCTCTCGGTCTACGGCTTCGGCCGCGGCAACTACAACGACGTGATGATGCAGACCCTGTCGCAGACCGGCAACGGCACGGCCGCCTATATCGACACGCTGCAGGAGGCCCGCAAGCTCTTCCGCGACGACTTCTCAGGCTCGCTCTTCCCGATCGCCGACGACGTCAAGATCCAGGTCGAGTTCAATCCCGACCGCGTCGCCGAATACCGCTTGATCGGCTACGAGACCCGGCTGCTCAACCGCGAGGACTTCAACAACGACCAGGTCGACGCCGGCGAGGTCGGCGCAGGGGCTTCTGTTACAGCGCTCTACGAGATCACGCCGGCCGGCGGCAAGCTGTCGGTCGACCCGCTGCGCTACGAGGACGCGCCGAAAAAGGTCAGCTACGAGCCGGACGCGGAACTCGCCTACGTCAAGGTCCGCTACAAGCTGCCGGGCGCCGACACCTCGGAACTGATCGAACAGCCGATCGCCGACGCCGACCGGCCGGCAGCACTTGCGGAAGCCCCGGAAGCGACCCGCTGGGCGCTTGCCGTCGCCGCCTATGGCCAGAAACTCCGCGGCGACCCGTGGATGGACCGGTCCTTCGACTGGACGGCGATCGGCGACCTCGCACAAGGCGCGCGTGGGCAGGACCCGTTCGGGATCAGGGCGGAGTTCGTCCAGCTGGTGCGGGCGGCGGACCGGGCGAAGTCGGTGAACGAGTAGGGGGCGCGTTTGCCGAGCAACTGCCTTCGGCGAGGCGGGTGCACCACCGCCGCCTCCATCACAGCGTCATGCCCGGGCTTGACCCGGGCATCCATGCCAGTGCGTTTGCCGGCCGCTCATCGGGTTGGACCGAACCGCATGGCCATGGCGTGGATGGCCGAGGCAAGCCCGGCCATGACGGTGAGGGGAGGCGGACGGGAGGAGCGCGGGCGAACGTCCATGATGGGCGGTGGAGCGAGCACCGTGAGGTGGCTTCGTGCATGTTTCAGATTGGCGGCGCGCCGCAGCCCGCCGGGGTTAGCCGGCGTAGGCGACCCAGCCCCTGAGGCTCAAACCTGCGTAGAAGAGGCTGGCAACCGGGAATCCCGCCTGGCCGAGCATCGCGACCTCGTCCTCGGGGGAGAGGATGGTGAGCCGGCTTGCGATTGCCTGGCGGGCGCTTTCGGCGTGGGCGGGGTCGGTGCCGTTCGACAGGCCGAAGGCGACGTGGCGGGCGATCCATGTCGACCGATCGGGCTCGGTCTGCGGGAAGCTCAGGTGGACAAGGACGAGCGGGGCGCCGGTCTTCAGGCGGCGGTGGAGGTGCCGCAAGGTAGCGAGGCGCTCATCGGCCGGGATGAAATGGAAAGTGAGGATCGACGTGGCGGCGTCGAAGGGGCCGGCCGGAGCGGCGTCTATGGTGCCTTCATGGAGTCGGATGCGTTCGCGATGCGGCGCCGCCACCTCATCGGCGAGGCGAAGCATGTCGACGGACGGGTCGACGCCGTCGAATAACCATCCCGAATGAGCCTCCGCCAGCGCCTTCAGTTCCTGTCCGCCGCCGGCTCCGAGGACAAGCACGCGGCCGTCCGACGGAGTGCGCTCGGCGAGGAGCAGCGACACCATGCGGTGCAGGCTGGCATAGCCCGGGACCTGTCGCGGCGGGCCTTCCGCATAGGAACGGGCCGAGGCGGTGTCGAAGGCGTGCGGGTTCATACGGCGCCGCCGTGAAGGCTTGCATCGTCGAGCGCGCCGGGACGACGGCCGGACGTGGGCAGGTCCGCGGCGAGATCGGCGAGGGTGATCGCGCCCAGCCGGTCGACAAGCAGGTCCTCGGCCGCACGCACAGTCCGGTCCAGACGCGCGTTGACGGCCTTCTCGACCAGGCAGTCCGGGGCGTCGGACCGGTTGCCGATCGCGAACAGGGTCGGACTGCCGAGCGCCACGTAGATGTTGCGCATCGTCACCTCGGAGAGATCGCAGGACAGCGTCCAGCCGCCGCCATGGCCCTTGCCGGAGCGGACGTATCCGTGCTCGCGCAGGCCAGCCATGGTCCGGCGAACGACCGCAGGGTTGGTACGAAGCACCTTCGCCAGGCCCGCGGAGGTGACCGGACCCGACTGGTGGGCCATGTGGAGAAGGACGTGGAGCACGTCCGACAGGCGATGATCGGATTTCATGTAACATTCAATGATGCATGAGAGGAAATGTGTCAAGCGGGGAGCCGCGATGGGCAGGAGTGGCGCCGGGCGGGCTGCTCCGCGGGCTTTCCTTCACCAACGCCAGCGTCAAGCCCGGGCTTGACCCGGGGCATCCATGCCAGTGCGTTTGCCGGTCGCTCGTCGGGTTGGTTTGAACCGCAGGGTCATGGCGTGGATGGCCGGGACAGGCCCGGCCATGACGGTGAGGGGGGACGGCGGGACGGTGGGCGGACGGCCCCGTTGACGAACCCGCGACAGGCTGATGGACCCACCGGGGACGCGCGGTCAGTCCCACACGCCAGCGTCATGCCCGGGCCTGAAGGTGGAGGGCGCCCCGCGGCCAGTGCCCGCGCTGCCGGTGGCACACCACCGCCATCGACGCCGGACGGGGACTCGGCCATGATCGGGTGGGGGAGAGACCAATGTCCAAGGGCACAGGCGCACCCGCGGCTCCCGAAGCCGCGGCGACCGGGCGGGTGACGAAGTGGCTTGTCGGCATCGCGGCCGTGGCGATGCTGGCCGGGCTTCTGTTCGGCTACGACCAGGGCATCATCGCCGGGGCGCTGGCGGGCATCGAAAAGGACTTTCATCCGAGCACTCTGGTCATCGAGATCATCACCAGCTGGGTGACGCTCGGCGCGCTGGCGGGGGCGCTCGTCGCCGGGACGCTGGCCGACGAACTCGGGCGGCGGCAAACGATCATCCTGGCGGCGGTGCTGTTCGCCGGCGGGGCGGTGATCGAGGCCGCGGCGCCGGGGTCCTGGGTGCTGCTTGTCGGGCGTCTGGTGGTCGGCTTCGGCGTCGGCGTCGCCTCGGTGGCGGCGCCGCTCTATGCCTCGGAGATGGCGCCGCCCCGGCTGCGCGGCGCCTTCGTCTCGATGTACCAGCTGGCGATCACGCTGGGCATCTTCGTCGCCTATCTCGGGACGCAGGAGCTTGCCGCCGCCGACTTCTCCTGGCGGCTGATGCTCGGCCTGTCGATCGTCCCGGGGATCCTGCTGGCGGTGGCGATGTTCCCCCTGCCGGACTCGCCGGTCTGGTACATAAAGGAAGGACGGCGGAAGGAGGCGGCGAAGACGGTCCACGACATGCGCCCGCATGCGGATGTCGACGCGGACCTGCGCGCCATCACCGATGGCCTCGGGACGAAACAGGTCTCCTGGGGCGAGGTGTTCACCCGGAACTGGCGCAAGCCCCTAATGCTGGGCGTCGGACTCGCCATCCTCCAGCAGCTCACCGGCATCAACGCGGTGATCTATTACGCCGACCGGATATTCGCCGCCGCGGGATTCCAGAGCGCCGCGGCGCAACTGACGGCAACGACCGGGTCGATCGGCGCGGTCAACGTGCTCCTGACCTTCGTCGCAGTCGCCTTCGTCGACCGGCTGGGACGCCGGCCGCTGCTGCTATGGGGCCTTGTCGGCATGGGCATTTCGCTGGTGGCGATGGGCGCCAGCTTCCAGTGGCTCGACGACGGGGCGGTGGCCAACGCCACGGCGGCCGGCCAGCCGACGACGACGGCGATCGTGCTGCTGGTGGCGATGATGGTGTTCATCGGCAGCTTCGCCTTCTCGCTCGGCCCGGTGGTCTGGACGGTGATCAACGAGATCTACCCGAGCACCGTGCGGGGCCGCGGCGTCGCCGTCGCCACCGCCGCCAACTGGGGGGCGGCCTGGATCGTCGCCCAGTTCTTCCTCAGCCTCACCACGTGGATCGGCGAAGGGCCGACCTTCTACCTGTTTGCCGCCATGTGCGTGGTCAGCTTCGCCTTCGTCTGGTTCCTGCTGCCGGAGACCAAGGGCAAGACCCTCGACCAGATCCAGCAGATGTGGCTGGGTCGCGTCGAGGGAGGCGCAGACGCGGCGCCAACCAACTAAAGGTGGGAAGCGCCCGCCGCCGCCCGTCGACGAAGCGCGATGCGGTCAAGGCGTGACGGCGAGCCGGTCCTTGAACGAGACGAGCTTTCGGGCCTTCTCGTCCCAAAGGGCGAGGGTTGCGCAGCGCAGGCTCTGCAGGAAGGTGAGGCGGCCGACGCCGGCCAGCGTCGGGTGGTCGCGGAGGACCTCGGGCAGGCGGTAGAACGGAATGCGGCTGGCCAGGTGGTGGACATGGTGGACGCCGATATTGCCGGTGAACCAAGCGAGGACCCGCGGCAGGTCGTAGTGCGAACTGCCGTTGAGGGCCGCCTCGTGGAAGCTCCATTCGCCGTCATGCGTCCACAAGGTGTCCTCGAACTGGTGCTGGACGTAGAAGAACCAGACTGCGAGCGTCGCGCTGACGAAAATGACCGGTCCTTCGACGAGAAGGAAGGGGCCGACGCCCATCACCGCCATGAGGCCGCCGACGACGATGACGATCGCGGCGTTGGTGCCCATCGTGCTCAACCAGGGCTGCCGGCCGGCCTTCATGAGTCCGAAAGGCAAACGGTAATGAAAGACGAAAAGATAGGTCGGGATCACGCCGAACATGACGATCGGGCTTCGATAAAGCCGATAGAGGGCCCGACGGACCGGGCCAAGCGCGGCATACTCATCCGTGGTGAGAGTGGTGATGTCGCCCATGCCGCGATGATCGAGATTGCCGGCATTGGCGTGGTGAGCCGCATGGGTGCGCAGCCACAGGCCGTATGGGGTCAATGTCACCACGCCGAGACTCCGCCCGACCCAGTCGTTCGCCCGGCGGCCGGGAAACAGGGCGCCATGGCCGCAGTCGTGCTGGATCATGAACAGGCGCATCATGAAGCAGGCGGTCGGAATGGCGAGGAGGAGGACGAGTGCGTAGTGGACCTGAAGCGCCGCGACCATCAGCACCCAGAACACGACGAAACCCATAACGGTGATCAGAAGTTCGACGACGCTGCGGGACACGGTCGGGACGCGGTAGCCCGCGAGGATGGCGTTGAGGGCGCGGGGCTTGCTCTTCGACGGATCGGTCAGAATGTCCTGCATTGTCGTGGCGCCTCGCTCGCGTGCGCGGCCGACCATCGCTGATGGACCACGGGAGTCCCGGTTGGTTTCACGACTGGCCGATGGGGCGGCTGAGTTCACGGTGAGCGCGGAAGCTCCGGAACAAGGCAGGTTTCATGTAACCGCTGCGGCCATGAATAATCTGCGGCCGTGAATAATCGCAGAACACTCAAATAATAAACCTGAAAAATATTACAAGTGCGGCCGATTGTTTCTGCGGTTTTACTTGCCGGACGGCTACGTCACGCCGGCAAGCTCGCGGCGCCCGACGGACGTCGTCGCCGGGTCAGGCCGGCGATCCGTGTGCGTCACGCCGGGAGGACCACCACCGGGGCGCCGACCTTGACGCGGCCGTAGAGGTCGATGACCTGCTCGTTGGTCATGCGGATGCAGCCGTTGGAGGCCGCCTGGCCGATCGAGTCGGGCTCGTTGGTGCCGTGGATGCGGTAGCGGGTGTCCTTGCCGTCGCGATAGAGGTAGAGGGCGCGGGCGCCGAGCGGGTTGCCGGGGCCGCCGCGGATGCCCTTGGCGAGGCCGGCGAAGCGATCGGGGTTGCGCTTGATCATGTTGGCGCTCGGACGCCAGCGCGGCCATTCCGCCTTGCGGCCGACGATCGCCGTGCCGGTGAAGCCGAGACCCTCCTGGCCGACGCCGACGCCGTAGCGGATCGCAGTACTGTTCGCGGTGACGTAGTAGAGAAAGAAGTTGCGCGGATCGACGACGATGGTGCCGCCCGGATAATCCGTATAGCGCACGCCCTGTCGCTCGAATTGCGAGTCGAGCGCGGCCGCGACGGTGGGCTTTGCCAGGAGTAGGGCGGTCGCACCGGACAGGAGGCTTCGGCGATTGAGCATGGTTCACGAATCCCGGTTTCGAGGCCTGTCCCGTAAGTCCGGCCTGGCGGCGGGCGACGACAGCCATTGGGCCGCTTCGCCCCGAGGCGCGGGGAACGGCGGACGATGGCGCTGCAGTGCAGCACGCGAAGGCGCGAGTGTCTCCCAATCCCCGGAAGCGGTCAACATCGCGGGCATTGGGCCGGCGCCGCGGCCGGTCGGCCGGTGCGGCGCGGTGCGGCGGCGTCGTCCACCGCCGACCCCGTCGCGGGCCGGCGGTGGGACCGTCGGCTACTGGCCGGTGTCGCGATCCTCGTCCGGGTCGAGGTTGGTGTTGGCTTCATCGCAGGCGGCGATCGCCTTCATCTCCTCGGTGGCTTCCGCCTCGCTGGCGTAGCCCTTGCTGACCGCGTCCTCGCCCGCGCTTTTCTGATCGGTGACGAAGCAGCCGTCGGCGCCGCGAATGACGAACCATTCGGCCGCGAAGCCGGGCGCCGTCATCGCCACGGTGAAACCGGCGACCAACATGATGTTCCTGAGCATTTTTTTGAGTCTCCTTCCCTGATCCGCCTTTCGGTCCGGGGCGGTCATGCTGCGGGCGAAATCGATCGAAATTGCGACGGGCGGGTGGCAGCGTTCAAGTCACCGGCGGGCAGAGAAGGACGTCACAGGCAGCGCTTCGGGGAGTGTGATAGAGACCGCGTGGCCGGCGACTCGTGGGTGAAGCGCCCGGCGAAGCAGGGCGCGACATGTCATTGCCATTGATCGGGCTGTTTCTGGCAGCTTTCGCCGTCGGAACCGCCGAATTTATCGTTGCCGGGCTGCTCCCGGCGCTCGCCGCCGACCTCGGCGTCGACATCCCGACGGCCGGGCTGCTGATCACCGGCTATGCGATCGGCGTGGCGATCGGCGGGCCGTTGCTCGCCATCTTCACCGGATCGGTGCCGCGGCGGCCGCTGCTGCTGGCGCTGATGGTCACCTTCATCTTCGGCAACATGCTTTGCGCGCTGGCAACCGACTACTGGCTGCTGCTCGGCGCGCGGCTGGTGGTCGCCTGCGCCCACGGGCTGTTCTTCGGCACCGCGATGGTCGTCGCGACGCGACTTGTGCCGCGCGGGCGCCAGTCGACGGCGGTGTCGATTGTCATCGCCGGCATCACCGTCGCCAACGTGCTGGGCGCGCCGGCCGGCGCCGCGATCGGCTACCGTTTCGGCTGGCAGATGAGCTTCTGGGCAATTGCCGCGCTCGGCATCGTGGCGACGGGGGCGCTGGCCGTGCTGCTGCCGAAAAGCGCGCCGGAGGGCGAGCCGAAGCAGGCCAGCCTGTGGTCGGAGGTGCGGGTTCTCGGCCGGCCGGTGGTCTTGCTGTCCTATGCGATGATCGCGCTGGCGATGACCGCCTTCTTCGTGCCCTTCTCCTACATCGTGCCGATCCTGACCGAGGTCACCGGCATCTCGACGGCCAACGTGCCGTGGCTACTGTTCATCTCGGGCGTCGGCGGCATCTTCGGCAACCTGATCGGCGGGCGGCTCGGCGACTGGAAGCCGATGCCGGCGCTGGTGGTGATCTTCACGCTCGGGCTGGCGCTCTACCTTGCGGGGCTGCTCGCGGTCCACGATCCGGTGGCGATGACCATTGTCTTCTTCTTCTGGGCGCTGGTCGGATTCTCGTTTGCCGCGCCGGTGCAGACCCGCATCCTGACCGCCGCCAGCGACGCGCCGAACCTGGCCTCGACGCTGATCTCGACGGCTTTCAATATCGGCATCGCGGCCGGCGCCTGGCTTGGTGGCATGGCGCTGACCTTCGGCTGGGACTATGCCGAACTGCCATGGATCAGCGCCGGATTCCTGGCCATCACGCTGGTCGTCGCGCTGCTGTCCTGGAGCCTCGAACGGCGGGGCGCGGCGGGATCGGCAGTCGCCGCCGGGCAGGCCGGGACCGGCGGGTAGCGGAGCGGCGCCTCAGAGGTCCTGGTTCTGCGGCAACAGGACGAGGTCGCGGACCGTGGCATTCGGCGGACGGCTCAGCATGAAGTGCAGGGCGTCGGCGACATCCTCGCTGCGCAGGCCGGTATGGGCGGCGACGCGCGCCTCGATCTCGGCCGGGTCGGTCAGGCCCCAGAGCTCGTTGAGCACCATGCCCGGCGCCAGCGAGCCGATCCGCACATTATGCGGTGCGACCTGGCGGCGGACGCCGTGGACGAAGCTCTGCACCGCGTGCTTGGTTGCGCTGTAGATCGGCTCCCAGTGAATCGCCTGGTGGCCGGAGATCGAACTGGTAACGACGACGTCGCCGCTGCGGGCCTCGATCATCGCCGGCAGCACGCCGCGCACGAGGCGGAAGACGCTGTTGACGTTGAGCAGGATCATCGCGTCCCAGTCGTCGGGATTGTCCTCGACGATCTCGCCGGAGATGTAGGTGCCGGCATTGGCGAAGAGGATATCGACGCGGCCGAAGCGGTCGAGCGTGCGGGCGGCGATGGCGTCGACCTCGGCAGGTTTCGTCATGTCGGCGGGAATGACGAACGCGCCGCCGCCGATCTCGCCGGCCAGCGCCTCGAGCTTGTCGGTCGAGCGGGCGGTCAGCACGAGCTGCGCGCCGAGCCCGGCGAACTGCCGCGCTACGGCGCGCCCGATGCCGGAACTCGCCCCGGTGACGATCATCACCTTGCCCTTGAAATCGTTGGTCATTCTTGTCTCCGCCCGATTTTCCGGCCATTCCGCGTCGTCGAGGATCGCAACGACGCAGCCTGGACACTATTGTTGTTGCCGCACCATCTCCCGGCAGCCGCCCGGACGCAACATGACCGCCGAAACATTCATCGCAAGACAAGTCCGGAAGCCCGCCTGATGGCACCGATCGTCGTCGATCCCGACAAGGTCCGTGAATTCGCGGACGCCGCGAGCTTCTACGCGTGGCTTGCCGCGAACCATGACACCGCCGACGAGGTGTGGATCAAGCTCCACAAGGTCGGGTCCGGGCTGCCGTCGATCACGCCGAAGGAGGCGATCGACGCTGCGCTGTGCTGGGGATGGATCGACGCGGTGCGCAAGCGCTTCGACGACAGGAGCTACCTTCAGCGCTACACGCCGCGCGGGCGCAAGAGCGTGTGGAGCAAGATCAACGTCGACAACGTCGCGCGGCTGGTCGAGGAGGGCCGGATGACCGAGCACGGGCAACGGCACGTCGCGGCGGCCAAGGCCGACGGGCGCTGGGACCGGGCCTATGGCGGCGCCGCTGAGATGACGATCCCCGACGACCTGCAAGCCGCGATCGATGCGGTGCCGGAAGCGAAGGCGATGCTGGCGACGCTGAGCGCCCAGAACCGCTTCGCGCTGGCTTTCCGTGTGCACAACCTGAAGACCGAGGCCGGCCGGAAGAAGCGCATCGCCGCCTTTCTCGAAATGCTGAAGCGTGGCGAGACGATTTACCCGCAGGGCGGCAAGCGGGGAAAGCCAGGCAAAAGGACAGGGCGGTAGACGATGCGACCGGGCGGATCGGTTCGGCAAGTTCTGCGGTGCAGGGAAGGAAGCGGGTGGAACCGACCCGGGGGCGATGGTACCAATCGGGCGTAGTCGCCACGATTGCCCGAGGAGGCCCTTCGATGCCGACGCCGCTCGACGTCCTGTTCGCCGATCCCGACAACCTCCCCGATGACGGTCCGCTGCCGCAGGCGGTGATCGACGAGATGGCCGCCTATGCGGACTATCTCGACGCCACCGTGCCGCCGAAGCGGGTGGTCGATCGCAACCTGCTGATCGCCACCTGGAACGCCTGCCACTTCAATTCGCTGACCAAGAAATGGAGCCTTCCCAAGAAGACCAGGGTGAGCCCGAAGCGCGACTACCGCTGCCTCTGGGCAATGACCGAGGTGATCTCGCGCTTCGATGTGGTGGCGCTGCAGGAGGTGGGTGGCGACCTGCGGGCGCTGCGCTATGCGATGAAGGTGCTCGGCCCGAACTGGAGCTTCCTGATGACCGATGTCGCCGCCGGGGCTGGCGGCAACCACGAGCGGATCGCCTTCATTTTCGATACCAGCCGCGTTTCGCTGTCGGGGCTCGCCTGCGAACTCGTCATCCCGGACGAGGCGGAGGAATTCGGCTTCACCGAAGGGGCGTTCAAGAAGCAGTTCGCCCGCAATCTCTATGCGGTGAGCTTCGCAACGCCGGACACGACCTTCATCCTCGTCACCACCCATATCGACTTCGGCAACGAGGATACCGAGCGGCTGCCGGAACTGCGCGGCATCGCCAAGTGGATGCAGGACTGGGCGGCCGACGCCAATCGCTGGCACCACAATTTTCTCGTCCTTGGCGACTTCAACCTCGACCGGGTCGGCAACAAGCTCTACGACGCCTTCGTCGAGACCGGGCTCGAGGTGCCCTTTGTCCTGCAGGCCCATCCGCGGACGATCTACGGCCGCAACGACAACCCGACGGGGTCGAGTTATCACGACCAGATCGCCTGGTTCTCCAAGGGCAAGTCGAAGCTGATGGACCTCGAACTGGCCGGCGGCGGGATCTGCGAGATCTGGGGACGGCTGTTGACCGATGTCGGCCTGACCAAGGGGAGTTTCGCCGCCCGCATCTCCGACCATAACCCGCTCTGGGTCGAATTCCGCCTGCCGGCCTGACGCCCGTCGAAATCTGCCGCCGAAGGTGGTTAGATTGGAAAATGTCGAAACAAGCCCTCTCTCCGATTCGCCCGATCGACCATCTGGTCATCGCCGTCCACGACCTCGATGCGGCGCGCGCCGTCTATGACCGGCTCGGCTTCACGCTGACCCCGGAAGCCCGCCACCCGTTCGGCACGGTGAATTCGCTGGTCCAGCTCAATGGCGGGTTCCTCGAACTGCTGGCCGTGGCCGACGAGGCGGCGACGACCAAGCCGGAGGAGGAGGTCTTTGTCGGCTTCAACATGAACTATCTCGACGACCGCGAGGGGCTGTCAATGCTGGCGCTCAGGAGCGACGATCCGGCCGCCGACCGCGCCGATTTCGCCCGCCATGGCCTGCCGGTCTTCGCGCCGTTCCGCTTCGAGCGGACGGGGCGTGGGCCGGACGGGGCGGAGCGGGACCTTGCCTTCGCGCTGACCTTCACCCGCAACGCCCGCATCCGCGACGCGATGTTCTTCACCTGCCACAACGAGCGGCCGGAGAATTTCTGGTCGCCGGTCTACCAGACCCACGCCAATGGCGCATCGCGGATCGAGGCGGTGACGATGGTCGCCCGCGACCCGGCGGATTTCCATGAGTTCTTCTATTACTTCACGGGCCAGCACGACATGCGTTCGGACAGCCTGACCGTTACCTTCGACCTCGGCGGCGGCAAGCTCGAACTGATGTCGCCGGTCGGCGTGCGCGGCTTCTTCGGCGAGGCAATCGAACGGGACCCCAATCCTCGTTTCGTTGCGCTGCGGGTCGCCGTGCCGAGTCTCGACCGGGTGCGGGCGGTGCTCGGCGAGAATGGCGTCGCGTTCAGCGAATTGCTCGGCCGGGTCGTCGTGCCGGCGAGCGAGGCCTGCGGCGTGGCGGTGGCGTTCAGCGAGGCAGAGTAGCCCCGGGGGCGCAGTGCCCGCTCCCTTGGGTCAGGCGAGACAAACCCTTGCTTCATTGAGGCCGGACGTGGCGGACCAACCGCCACGCCGCCACGTCCGTGTATTGTCAACGCGTCCGGTCAGAGAACGAAATCGTTGTCGTGAAGCGTGTGGATCCCATCAAGTTTGATCGCCAGATCAGTCTTGCCGTCGCCGTTCTTGTCGACGTAAACGGCGGTAAAATCCTTCTTGGCTTTTGTCTTGTACCGAACTTCCGGGTCGCCGTCGTCGTGGAATTTCTTCTTTCCGATGAAATCGAATTTGGTTTTTGACAGTTTGCTTATGTCGATCTTGTCCTTCTTGTCCCAGTCTCCGATAACGTCGGCGTCCTTCAATTTCTTTGAAGAGGAACTGTTCTTGGCAAAAACGAACTTGTCCCGCGATATGGAAACCGCAAGGAGGCCGGTATCGGTCCCGTCCTGATCGCCGAACAGGATATCGAATCCGTTATTCGCGATCAGCTTATCCTTGCCGGCGGATCCGAACAGGATGTTGTCGGCGTTCTTCAGCGCCTTGAGCGTGTCCTTTCCCTCGGTCCCGAGGACCTCGTTGACAATCCCGGTAAGGCTCAGGGAACTCCCCTTGATGTTCGAGACGAAGATACCGGAATCGTAGAGGGAATCCCCGGTGTCAGCGATAGCGATCTTGATGTCGTTCACGCCTGGCTTGACTTCGGCGATAACCTTCAGCTTCTTGCTGAGACCATCATATTCAATCGTGATCCCACCCCCCGTATTGTCCTGGAAGTAAGCGACGTTGTTGTCGAGGACACTGAGCGGGCTGTCGGCGTTTCCACCAAACAGCGCAACGTTCTTGCCGTTCACGAAGATTGCGGCGATATCGACGAATGTGGAGCTTGAGAATTCCGGATACTCGTCCGATCCGAACACCACTTCGAACGAAACTGACTTGACCCCGGCTGCGGCCATGATCTGGAATTCGAGAATCGATGCGTCGCGGGTCGACCCTGCGCCCGGAAACGCATTCTGGACTTCCGTGTTCAACTGCGTATCGCCGTTTTCTCCGGTCGAGAGCGTGTAGCTACTTGAAGTATTGATCAATGCCGGCGAGCCATCGCCACTGGTCAACAGGATTCCCTTGTTGCTGACGACCGCTTGTCCGAGGTTAAGGTTGTCGAAGAAGGACGATGATTGCGGCCTCCCCGTATATTTTGCCGAGCCGTTGACGTAGCTGATCCCGGAGGGCGAAACAAAAAGCGCCTTCGCCAGCAAGTCATCGTTGCCACCGGTATATTCAGTGAACGCGTTGGTCATCGTCCAAGCCTCCCTGTTGATGCACCGTTCCGGCGATGGATCAAGATCGGCCAAATGGCAGCGGCACCGCCGAATTGCGTTGGAACCCAACACCGGACCAAAAAAAGGCGATCTCGGGTGTTTCAGTTATTCTATTTTTACACAACTTTTTAATCACTATGGCGCTTAAGACAACTTGAATCAAGCTGGGGTCCCTCTGGGTACCCCCCACTAGTATCAATCAGGAGTGCGCAGGCGGCCGCACCGCCGGAGAATGATTATCTCCGGGCCGTCTGGCTTCGCTCAAGCACCCGGCGCATCAGGTAGAGGCTGAGGCAGGCGATGGCCGTGCAGACGACGCTGAGGAGGATGGCGGCCTGCAGGAAGTCCGCCGTTTCCGCGGGGCCGGCGACCTTGAAATAGGCGTAGAGCCCGGCGCCGGCGACGGCGAGCACCGCGAGCGGCAGGAAGAAGCGATCGACGAAGCGGTGGAGCGGCGAGGCCAGCACCAGCGCGGCGGCCAGGAAGGGCAGGGAGGCGAAGAAGGCGATCGGCAGCAGCACCATGCCGAAGGCGCCACCCAACGCGGCGACGAGAAGATGCCCGCCGAACAGGCCGATGCCCCAGGCCACAAGGATCTGGGCCGCCATGACGATGATCTGGAGCATTGCAGTCGATCCGTAAGCGGCGCCGGCGGGAGGGGCCGGTTGGCGCGTTACGTCCGGCCGGCGGCATTCTCGTCAAGATACTCGAAGGCGCCGATATTGCGCAGCGCTTTGTACGAATAGCAGATAAGCGGAACGCCGATGCCCGTCGCCACCACCGAAAACAGGAAGCCGCTGATCGAAACGACGGCGAGGTACGTCTGGAGCGCGTCGCCTGCCGACCGGAACGGATCATCGGAGGCGGCGGCCCACTCGTCGACGCCGGCAAGGTAGAAGCGCGTGAAAAGAAGGGTCGCGACGCCGCCGACAATCATCACGGGCAGCATTCCGAGCGTCCCGACCGCGACGAGGCGCCAGAAGTTCCCCTTCGAGAGCGCGAAGGCCTCACGGAAGCTGAACCGGCCCTCGACCACGATGATCGGATAGATCGGCCAAAGGCGCACGACGAGATATGCGCCGATGCCGAGGAGAGTGACGCCGATCAGGATCCCTGCGGCGCTGGCGCCGGTGTTGGCGGCCAGAACGGCTGGAATGGCGACTGCGACGATCGCCACGAGGCCAATGAGGAAGGAAAGCCCGATGAAAAGGCGCTCCGGCCGCTTCAGCGAAAACAGCAGCCAGGTTCCCGGCAGGCGGTCGTTGAAGAGGATGACGCGGTGCAGCGCGACGGCGGTCATCGCAAAGGCGACGATCGAAACGATCTGGACCAGGAGATTGAAGATCGCGGCGCTTGGCGGTTCGTAAGTGAAATCGGCAGCCGCCACTTTCGCCTCGATGCCGAGGTAGCCCTGGGCAAAGCCGAGGAGGGCGACAATCGCCAGCGGAAACCACACCAGCCGGAAGATGGTGCCGAATTCATGAAAGAGGAACAGGTACGCGAACTTGACGACCTCGAGGACCGGTACTCTTCGCATGGCGTTCCCCTGCGTTGACCGACTCGCGAGCCAGCAACCTTCGACCCCTCGGTACAGGCGCGAACCCGCCCGGGCAATCGCAGGATGGGCGCGTGGTGAAGACCGAAGGGGTTGGCGGTCAGCCGGCCGGCGCCCGCATCGCCGCTGCCACCACCGCCGGGGGCGGCAGCGTTGCGTAGCGCTGAAGATACTGGTGGACGAAGGCGATGGCCATGCTGCCTTCGCCGACCGCGGCGGCGACGCGCTTGACGGGTCCGAGCCGGACGTCGCCGCAGGCGAAGAAGCCGGGGACACTGGTTTCCAGCAGGTATGGGTCGCGGTCCTGCGACCAGCGGCCCGCCTTGACCAGGTCCTCGCCGGTCAGCACGAAGCCGCGCGGATCGCGCGCGATTTCCGCCGGAAGCCAGCCGGTCTCGGCATCGGCGCCGATGAAGACGAAGAGACCGCCACACGCCTCGCGGCGAACGTCGCCGGTGGCGCGGTCGACTAGATCGATGCTCGTCAGGTGGTCGTCGCCATCGACGCCCCGGACCTCGGTTTGCAGGGCGACCCGGATGTTGGTCTTTCCCTGGATCTGGTCGATCAGGTAGCGCGACATGCTCTTTTCGAGGGAGTCGCCCCGGACCACCAGAGTTACGGTCGCGGCGTGGTTGGCGAAGAACATGGCGGCCTGGCCGGCCGAGTTGCCGGCGCCGATCAGGTGGATGTCGAGGCCCTGGGTGACGCCGGCCTCGCTGCGGGCGGCGCCGTAGTAGATGCCCTTGCCGATCAGCCGGTCGAAACCGTCGATGGTCATCCGGCGCCAACTGACGCCGGTGGCGAGGATGACGGTACGGCCGTGGATGACGTCGCCGCCGTCGAGCGTGATGGAACGCGCGTCGGTATCGATGGCATCGATCGTCCGGGTGATCAGGATCTCGGCGCCCAGCCGCCTTGCCTGGCGGAGGGCGCGGCTCGCCAGTTCATGGCCGGAAATTCCGCTCGGGAAGCCGAGGTAGTTCTCGATCCGCGACGAGGTGCCGGCCTGTCCGCCCGGCGCTTCGCGCTCGACCACCAGCGTGCGCAGGCCCTCGGAGGCGCCGTAGACGGCGGCGGCGAGGCCGGCGGGGCCACCGCCGACGATGACGGTGTCGTATTCCTCCAAACGCGGGTTTGTCGTCAGGCCGAGGCGGGTGGCGACCTCGCGCGGCCGTGGCTTGACCAGCAACGAACCATCGGTGAGGCGCAGCACCGGCAGGTCTTCCTCCGCCACGGGCGGACCCTGCCAGCGGGCGGCGAAATCGGGCGCGTCCGAGGGGAGGGAATCGAAGACGATCTGGTTGCTGGCAAGGAAATGGCGCAGCGCAAGGCAGGCAGCGTCCCAGCGGTGGCCGACGATGGTTACCTGAGCCGGATGCGGTTCGGCGGCGATGCCGCGGAGGCCGCCAAGCCGCTCGCGGGCGAGGTCGCCGACCGCCTTCGTGATCTCCGGCGACGTGTCCGCGATGGCATGGAACTGGCGGGAACTGACCTTCATCACCCGCGTCGGCCCCGCGGCGCGACCGCCGGCCTGGAAGGGACTGCCATACATCAGCGGGATCTCGCCGTGCATCTTGCCGGCCGCGCGCTCGCCGATCTTGCGCTCGATGCCGTCGACCAGCTTCATCACGTCGAGCGTGCCTGAGAGCACAAGCAGGAACGACGGTTCCTCGCCTTCGTGGACGACATATTCGCCGTCGCCGAGGCGAATATCGGCGGCAACCTGCGCGAGTTGGGCGAGATCGGACGGCTGGAGCGTCGCGAAAAGGGGAATGGCGGCGAGTTCTTCAACCGTGATCATGGCCTTGCGATCCGCCCTCAAGCGGTCGACGCGCCACCGGCAGGCCGCAATCGACCGAACCTCGCTTCATCAGATCGCGCGCAAAGTGCACCTGTTTCGCGAAATTGGCGACAGGAATCTGCTGGCGCGAGCCCGGCCTAGGAAGGAGGCGACAAGGCGCTTTCCCTTTGCCCGGCGATCCGTATGATCCCGCCATCATGACAAAGCCCAACCCCCATGTTTCGGCCGGCGCCGCCACTTTTGGCAACGACCTGCCGCTCGCCCTGATCGCCGGCCCCTGCCAGCTCGAATCCCGCGACCACGCCTTCGACATGGCGGGGCGGCTGAAGGAGATGACGGCGGGGCTGGGGATCGGCTTCGTCTACAAGACCTCCTACGACAAGGCCAACCGCACCAGCCTCGGCGGCAAGCGCGGCGTCGGGCTGGACGATGCGCTGCCGATCTTCGCCGACCTGCGGGCCGAGCTTGGCGTGCCGATCCTCACCGACGTCCACGAGCGCGAGCACTGCGCGCGGGTGGCGGAGAGCGTCGATATCCTGCAGATCCCGGCCTTCCTTTGCCGGCAAACCGACCTGCTGATCGCCGCCGCCGCGACCGGCAAGGTGGTCAACGTCAAGAAGGGGCAATTCCTCGCGCCCTGGGACATGAAGAACGTGCTGGCCAAGATCGTCGACAGCGGCAACCCGAACGTCATGCTGACCGAGCGCGGGGCCAGCTTCGGCTACAACACGCTGGTCTCGGACATGCGGGCGCTGCCGATCATGGCGGCGATGGGCGCGCCGGTGATCTTCGACGCCACCCATTCGGTGCAGCAGCCGGGCGGGCAGGGGACCGCCAGCGGCGGCGACCGGCGGATGGTGCCGGTGCTGGCCCGGGCCGCCGTCGCGGTCGGTGTCGCCGGCGTCTTCATCGAGACCCACCAGGACCCGGACAACGCACCGTCCGACGGGCCCAACATGATCCAGATTGACCAGTTGCCGGCGCTGCTCGAGACGCTGATGGCGCTCGACCGGGTGGCGAAGGGCTGAGGGGAGAATCTAGCCCCGGCCCCGGTAGGGCGGGATGCCCTGGTCGGTGATCCAGGCGTCGGCGGGCGGGGCGCCGGTCTGCCAGAAGACGTCGATCGGCATGCCGCCGCGCGGGTTGAAATAGCCGCCGATGCGCAGCCATTGCGGCTTGAGCAGGTCGACGATGGCGGCGCCGATCGCCACCGTGCAGTCCTCGTGGAAGGCACCGTGGTTGCGGAAGGACTGGAGGTAGAGCTTCAGCGATTTCGATTCCACGAGCCATTTGTCCGGCACGTAGTCGATCATCAGGATGCCGAAATCCGGCTGGCCGGTGACCGGGCAGATCGAGGTGAATTCCGGGAAGGTGAAGCGCGCGACATAGGTCTTGTCGGCGTGCGGATTGGGGACGCGGTCGAGGGTCGCGTGCTCGGGATCCGGCGGAATCGGGACGGAACGGCCGAGTTGCGGCTTCTTGCTAGCCATGGAGCTGGAGTCCGGTGCTGGGGGGGAGGAGCGTGGTCGAGGCCCGCTCATAGCGCCAGACGTCCCGGCCTTTCAAGCGCGTTCCCGCCCACCAGCGGTCGAGGCCGTTCAACGCGACATGGTCGGCCTCGCCGGCAAGCACCGCCCGGCCGGCCTCCGTCAACGTCAGTGTAGGCAACGCAAGGGTCTCGCGGGGATCGTCGACGCCGGTGACGGGCGTGTAGCCGGCAATCAGCGGGGTATCGGCGAAGGCGAGGGCGCCGAGCATGGCGAAGAAACTCGCGTCGCCCATGAAAGCCGCTTGCTCCTTGGCGAGAACCGCGCCGAACAGGCGACCCGGCGCGGCGGTGCCGGCAGCGATGGCGGCCAGCGCGGCTTCCTCGGTCCGGGACAGGCCGTTCGGCCCCGGCAGTTCCTCGAGGAAGCGCAGCAGCGCCGGTGCGACGAAGGGAAGACGGTTGAGCGGCTGCCCAAGGCGGCGGACGACATAGTCCGGCGTCGGCATGGCGAGATCGGCCCAGACGAGGTCGCCGATCTCGAGCTCAGCCTCGCCAATGGCGCGAGCCCGCTCGGCGAAGCGCAGGATGGTCTGCGGCCGCTGGTGGCCGAGGAAATCGTCGGCCTGGACGAGCACGACGCCGGCGCTGCGGTCCTCGTCGGCGAGGAAGGAAAGGATCTGGACGAGCTGGAGCTGATCGTAAAGATCGTGCTCGAACCACAGCTCGATCCGGTCGAAGGCGGCGTGGCGGCGCATCACCGCGTCCCGCTCGGCAAACGTCGCGGCGACCTCCTCCACCGGAAGATCGAACTGGCCGGCAAGGAAGGCGGCCCGTTCGGCGGAATTTTCCTCCAGCGTGCCGGCGCGGATGCGGCCTTCATGCAGCACATCGCGCCACGGCAGGATTTCGCCGTCGCGTCCAGCCGCGGCAAGCAGGTCGGCGGCGCTGTCGCCGTTGGTGATGATCAGAGTGGCCATGACCGGAAAACATGGCGATCCTTCATCGGAATGTCACGTCAATTCCCCTTCCGCAGCCGGGCCTGCTCGGGTAGAAGCGGGCACAAACACCGCTTAGGAGAGCATGACATGACCGCGATCATCGACATCATCGCCCGGGAAATTCTCGACAGCCGTGGCAATCCAACAGTCGAGGTCGACGTCATTCTCGAAGACGGTTCGCTCGGCCGGGCGGCCGTGCCCTCCGGCGCTTCGACCGGCGCCCATGAGGCAGTCGAACTGCGCGACGGCGATGAAGGCCGCTACCTCGGCAAGGGCGTCCAGAAGGCGGTCGACGCGGTCAACAACGAGATCTTCGACGCCATCGGCGGGATGGAGGCCGAAGGCCAGATCCATATCGACCGGACGCTGATCGAACTCGACGGCACGCCGAACAAGGCGCGCCTCGGCGCCAACGCCATTCTCGGCGTGTCGCTGGCGGTCGCCAAGGCGGCGGCCGACGCGGCCGGTTTCCCGCTCTACCGCTATGTCGGCGGCGTCAACGCCCATGTCCTGCCGGTGCCGATGATGAACATCATCAATGGCGGCATGCATGCCGATAACCCGATCGACTTCCAGGAATTCATGATCCTGCCGGTCGGCGCGGAGAACTTCGCAGAAGCGGTGCGGATGGGCGCCGAGGTCTTCCACACGCTGAAGAAGGCGCTGAAGGCCGAGGGTCACAACACCAATGTCGGCGACGAGGGCGGCTTCGCCCCCAACCTGCCGTCGGCGGAAGCCGCGCTCGACTTCGCTCTTCAGGCGATCGAGAAGGCCGGCTATACGCCCGGCGACGACATCTGCCTCGGCCTCGACTGCGCCGCGACCGAGTTCTTCAAGGACGGCAACTACGTCTATTCCGGCGAAGGCGTCACCCGCGACCGGGCAGCCCAGGTCGATTATCTCGCAGCGCTTGCCGCCAAGTACCCGATCATCAGCATCGAGGACGGCATGGCAGAGGACGACTGGGAGGGCTGGAAGGCGCTGACCGACAAGATCGGCGACACCTGCCAACTCGTCGGCGACGATCTCTTCGTCACCAACACCGAACGGCTCGGCCGCGGCATCGAGGGCGGCATCGCCAACTCAGTCCTCGTCAAGGTCAACCAGATCGGCTCGCTGAGCGAGACGCTCGACGCGGTCGGCATGGCGCTCGGCGCCGGCTATACGGCGGTGATGTCGCATCGTTCGGGCGAGACCGAGGATACGACGATCGCCGACCTAGCGGTGGCGACCGGCTGCGGCCAGATCAAGACCGGTTCGCTGGCCCGCTCCGACCGGCTGGCCAAGTACAACCAGCTCATCCGCATCGAGGAAGAGCTCGGCACCCAGGCGGTCTACGCCGGACGGAGTGCTTTCAAGCGCTGATCCCTGGCTTCGGACGCCTCTCCGAAACCATCCATTAAGCCTATTTCGGCAAGGTGCTCCCGGACCAGGGCCCGGGAGACTCATTCGTGTATACGCGCCAGCGCCGCCAGTCTCCGCTTCGGCTCTTGTGGTTGCCGCTCGCGACGGCGGCTTTCGTCGGCTATTTCGGCTACCACGCCTATAGCGGTGTCTACGGCGTGCCGGCGCTCAAGCGCATGCAGGGCGAGGTCGTCGAATTGAAGACGCGTCTTGACAACCTGCGCGAGCAACGCGCCGTGCTTGAAAAGCGTGTTTCGTACCTTAAGCCCGACAGTCTCGACGCGGATATTCTGGATATCGAGGCCCGTACGTCGCTTAATCTGGTTCGACCAGATGAAGTCGTGATCTCGTTTGGTGCAGTGCAGCATTCGCGTGACAAATCACTCGACTGAGCGATCCATACCATTTCAGCATACTTGCAATGCGGGAAAGACAGGCCTCCAGTTCTTGGATTGCCTCTCGCCTTCGGCTAGTCTCGCCCCAAATTAACAAGCAGCACCCCAAGGGGAGGAGTCCTGCATGCCAAAAGCCGCACGGAAGGCCGACAAATCGGCTCCGGTATCCGAGCCGCCGAAAAAGACACGGCCGACCGTCGTCTCGAATCGCAGCGACAAGCTCGCCAAGCTGACCAACGAACAGGAAGTCACGGCATTCGAGCAGATGCTGATGATCCGGCGGTTCGAGGAACGCGCCGGCCAGATGTACGGCATGGGACTGATCGGCGGCTTCTGCCACCTCTATATCGGCCAGGAAGCGGTCGTCGTCGGCATGCAGATGGCGATCGAGGACGGTGACCAGGTCATCACCGGCTACCGCGACCACGGCCACATGTTGGCCTGCGGCATGGACCCGAAGGGCGTGATGGCCGAACTGACCGGCCGCAGCACGGGCTATTCCGAGGGCAAGGGCGGCTCGATGCACATGTTTTCCCGCGAGAAGAATTTCTTCGGCGGGCACGGCATCGTCGCCGCACAGGTACCGCTTGGCACCGGCATCGCCTTCGCCAATCGCTATCGCCGCAACAACCGGGTCTGCCTGACCTATTTCGGCGACGGCGCGGCCAACCAGGGCCAGGTCTACGAGAGCTTCAACATGGCGGAGCTGTGGAAGCTCCCCGTGGTCTACATCATCGAGAACAACCGCTACGCCATGGGCACCTCGGTCGCCCGGTCGTCGGCACAGACCGACTTCTCCAAGCGCGGCGCCTCGTTCGGCATTCCCGGCGAGCAGGTCGACGGCATGGACGTGCGGGCGGTCAAGGCGGCGGGCGACAAGGCGGTGGCCTGGTGCCGCGCCGGCAAGGGCCCCTTCATCCTTGAGATGATGACGTATCGCTATCGCGGCCACTCGATGTCGGACCCGGCCAAGTACCGGTCCCGCGACGAGGTGAACAAGATCCGTGAAGAGAGCGACCCGATCGAGATGGCCCGCAAGCGGATCGTCGACGGCGGCATCATGGACGAGGACGCCCTCAAGAAGATCGAGAAGAGCGTGCGGGATACGGTGACCGAGGCCGCGGAATTCGCCCAGGCAGGCCCGGAACCGGATCCGGCCGAACTCTGGACCGATATCTACCGCTGAGCCGGCGCGTGACCATGTTCATGCCCCGCCTCCCGCTTTCGACAAACACGCCGCTCAGCTTCGACCGGTGCGCGGATCGCCGCCGCCCGGTCGCGCCGCGCCGCCTGACCGCCAAGGGACGTATCTGACCATGCCGATCGACATCCTGATGCCGGCGCTTTCGCCAACGATGGAAGAGGGCACGCTGGCCAAGTGGCTGAAAAAGGAAGGTGATTCCGTTCAGCCCGGCGACGTCATCGCCGAAATCGAGACCGACAAGGCGACCATGGAGGTCGAGGCGATCGACGAGGGATCGCTGGCCCGCATCCTGGTCGCCGAGGGCACCGAGAACGTCAAGGTCAACACGCCGATCGCGATGCTGACGGTCGAGGGCGAGGACGATGTCGGCGAAGCGCCGCCGGCCGCCGACAAGACGGCGGAGAACGGCGCGGCCAAGGCCGAGGCGCCTGCCGTGGACGAGGATGAGGCGGACGCCTCCGTGCCGGCCCGGCCGAAGACCGCCGTCCCGGCCGAGACCGACGTGCCGGAGGGCACCGAGATGGTGACGATGAGCGTCCGCGAGGCGCTTCGCGACGCGATGGCCGAGGAAATGCGCCGCGACGACGAAGTCTTCGTCATGGGCGAGGAAGTCGCCGAATACCAGGGCGCCTACAAGGTCACCCAGGGGCTGCTCGCCGAATTCGGCGCCGACCGGGTGGTCGATACGCCGATCACCGAGCACGGTTTTGCCGGCCTCGGCGTTGGCGCGGCACTCGCCGGCCTGCGGCCGATCGTCGAGTTCATGACCTGGAACTTCGCCATGCAGGCGATGGACCAGATCGTCAATTCCGCCGCCAAGACGCTTTATATGTCCGGTGGCCAGATGGGCTGCCCGATCGTCTTCCGCGGACCGAATGGCGCCGCCGCCCGCGTCGCCGCCCAGCACAGCCAGGATTACTCGGCCTGGTACAGCCAGGTGCCGGGCCTCAAGGTGGTGCAGCCCTATTCGGCCGCCGACGCCAAGGGGCTGCTCAAGTCGGCGATCCGCGATGCCAATCCGGTCGTCTTCCTCGAGAACGAGATTCTCTACGGCCAGTCCTTCGAGGTGCCCAAACTCGACGATTTCACCGTGCCGATCGGCAAGGCCAAGGTTGCCCGGGCCGGCAAGGACGTGACGATCGTCTCCTTCGGCATCGGCATGTCCTATGCGCTGAAGGCGGCCGCTGAACTGGAAGGCGAGGGGATCGACGCCGAGGTCATCGACCTGCGGACGCTCCGCCCGCTCGACATGGAAACGGTGATCGAGTCGATCAAGAAGACCAACCGCTGCATCACGGTCGAGGAGGGCTGGCCGGTTGCCTCGATCGGCAGCTACGTCGCGTCCGAAATCACGATGCAGGCCTTCGACTATCTCGACGCGCCGGTGATCAAGGTCTCCGGCAAGGACGTGCCGATGCCTTATGCGGCCAACCTGGAAAAGCTTGCCTTGCCGACGGTGGCCGACGCCATCGCCGCGGCCAAGGCGGCCACCTACAGGACCTGAACGACACGCGTCGCCCAGACTAGAAGCGGAACAGAGCCATGCCGATCAACATCCTGATGCCCGCGCTGTCGCCGACGATGGAAGTCGGCAACCTTGCCAAGTGGCTCAAGAAGGAGGGCGACACGGTCAAGGCCGGCGACGTCATCGCCGAGATCGAGACCGACAAGGCGACGATGGAAGTCGAGGCGGTCGACGAGGGGACGATCGGCAAGATCCTCGTCGCCGAGGGCGCCCAGGACGTCCCGGTCAACGAGACCATCGCGGTGCTCTTGGAAGAGGGCGAGGACGCCAGCGCGATCAAGGATGGCGGCGCCGCCGCTCCGGCCGCGAAGAAAGCCGAAGCGAAGAAGGACGATGCGCCGGCGAAGGAAGCCGCGCCCGCGGCGAAAAGCGAAAGCAAGCCGGCTAAGGAAGAGGCGCCCGCCAAGGCGACGCAGCCCAGCCAGCCGGCGAAGGGCGCCAATGGCAGCGGCGGCCGCGTCTTCGCTTCACCGCTGGCGCGACGGCTCGCCAGGGACGGCGGAATCGACCTGTCGCAGGTCAAGGGATCCGGCCCGCATGGTCGCGTCATCCAGGCCGATATCGAGGCGGTGAAGTCGGGCAAGACGCCGCTCGCCGCGCCGGCCTCCGCCGGTGGCGCGCCGGCCGCGGCGCCGAGCATGACCGATGCCCAGGTGATGAAGCTCTTCGAAGAGGGCTCCTACGACATCGTTCCGCACGACAACGTCCGCAAGATCATCGCGCGGCGACTGGTCGAGGCCAAGACCACGATCCCGCATTTCTACCTGACCGTCGATACCGAGATCGACGAGTTGCTGAAGCTGCGGGCCGAGATCAATTCCGCCGCGCCGATGGGCGACGACGATAAGCCGGCCTGGAAGGTTTCGGTCAACGACATGGTGATCAAGGCGATGGCGATGGCGCTGCAGCGCGTGCCGGACGCCAATGTGACCTGGACCGAAGGCGGCATGCTGCGCCATACCCGCTCGGACATCGGCGTCGCCGTGTCGATCCCGGGCGGCCTGATCACGCCGGTGGTGCGTCACGCCGAAGAAAAGCGCCTCTCGGAAATTTCCAACGAAATGAAGGACCTGGCGGCACGGGCCCGGACCCGCAAGCTGGCGCCGCAGGAATACCAGGGCGGCTCGACGGCGATCTCCAACCTCGGCATGTTCGGGATCAAGGACTTCGCCGCCGTCATCAACCCGCCCCATGCCTCCATTCTCGCGGTCGGCGCCGGAATCGAGACCGCGGTCGTTCGCGACGGCAAGGTCGAGGCGCGGACGATCATGTCGATCACGCTCTCGACCGACCACCGCGCCGTCGATGGTGCGCTCGGCGCCAAGCTGATCAACGCCGTCAAGACGCTGATCGAGAAGCCGGCGGGCATGCTGGCCTAGGTTCAGGGTTGGGTGCGGCGGCGGACGGCGTCCTGGCGGACGCTGTACGGCGACGATTGGCGATCCATTCGCGACTTCGGGCCAGGCGACCTTTGTTTCAAGGACGAGTGAATGACGGTCACACGGCAGGAAGAACTCGACGCGTTGAAGGAGATCGGGCGGATCGTCGCCGACACCATGCACGCCATGGCGAAGGCGATGCAGCCCGGCATGACGACGCGGGAACTGGACGCGATCGGCGCCGCGTTGCTGGAGCGTGAGGGCGCGGTGTCCGCGCCGCAGTCCAGTTACGATTTCCCCGGGGCGACCTGCATTAGCGTCAACGAAGAGATCGCCCACGGCATCCCGGGCGACCGCGTGATCGCGCGGGGTGACCTCGTCAACATCGACGTCTCGGCATCGAAGAACGGCTTTTTCGCTGATACCGGGGCGACGTTCCGTGTCTCGCCCGTGCACCCCTCGCTGGATCGTCTCTGCCGCGACGGCAAGCGCGCCATGTGGACGGGAATTGCACAAGTCGGCAGCGAAAACCCGCTTGCAGGCATCGGAAACGCAATCGGGCGGTTCGCCGCGGGTCGGGGCTACACCCTGATCCAGAACCTCGCCAGCCACGGAGTCGGCCGGTCGTTGCACGAGGAGCCCGAGCAGATCGCGACCTGGCCGACGCGAAATGACAAGCGGCGCATCACCAAGGGACTTGTGTTCACCGTCGAGCCCTTCCTGTCGAAGGGCGGTCAATGGGCCGCAGACGGCGACGACGGATGGACCCTCTACAGCGAACCGCGCGCGCCCGTCGTGCAGTACGAACATACGGTCGTCGCCACGGATGGCGGGGCCATCGTCGTCACGCTGCCGAGCTAGCCACCCGCATTCGCTCGAACAGTCTGGTGGGAGCACCATGTCGGCACCCTCGATACGATCAGCGACGATCCGGGACGCGACTCATCTCGCCGCGCTGGTCGATATCGCCGGGGAGGGGTTCGCCTCGTATTTCTGGGGGCAGATGGCCGGGCCGGGCCAGTCGCCCTTCGAGATCGGACGGATGCGCGCCCGGCGCGACGAAGGCTCCTTCACCTGGCGGAATGCGGTGATTGCCGAAGCTGACGGCGACGTTGCCGGTGCGCTGGTCGGCTACCGGATAGCGGACAGCACCGATCCCGCCGATATCGCCGAAGCGCCGGCGATCGTCCGGCCGATGGTCGAACTCGAGGCCGAGGCGCCGGGCCACTGGTATGTCAACGTGCTGGCGGTCTTCCCGGAGTATCGCGGCAAGGGGATCGGCGGCGCCTTGCTCGCCCGCGCCGACGACATCGGCAGGGCGGTGGCGCCGGCCGGTATGGCGATCATCGTTGCCTCGGAGAATGAGGGCGCGGTGCGGCTCTACGAGCGCTGCGGCTATCGCGAGGTGGCCCGGCGGCCGATCGTCGGGTTTCCGGGCTATCTGCGTGAAGGCGACTGGGTTCTGTTGACCCGGCCGCATTCCTGAATTGCGCCAGCCGACTAGGGGGGGCGGGCGCATCATGCTAAGGAAAAGCGACAAGAACGACCGCTACGGGAAGCGGCCTTGGGGAAGGGAACGATCGTGCAAAGACCGATCCTGGCGAACATAACCGCGCTTGCCGCAGCGCTGGTCGTCATCATCGCCGTCAGCGCATTGTGGATCGTCAACCTGCGGATGGGGCCGCCGCTCGAGGCCTTCACCGGCGGCGCGATGGTCATCTACCTGCCGGCGATGCTCCTGATCCTCACGGTGCTGTGGGTCGTGCTGCGCGCCCTGTTTGTCGGCGGCCGCGCGCTGGCGGTGTGGATGCCCTTTGTCGGCGGCGCGGTACTGGCGCTGATCGTCGTGGTCGCCAATTGCGGACCGACCAGATGTTTCGTGCCGGGCAACGAGCGCCTGCTTGGCTGGTTCGCGGTCGGTGGCGCAGGGCTGGCGGCGCTGACCCATCACCTTGTGCTTCGGCGTTTCGCGGGAGAGGCCAATGCGACGTAAGCGGACCGCCGTCGTTGTCGGGCTCGGAATGGCAGCCATGCTGGCCGGCATTTGCTCGGCAAGCGCCGCGCTCCCACCTTATTGGCAGCGCGCCAGGGAAATCGAGCGGATCGTCGGCGACCAGGGCGTCAACGAAGCGCTGAATTCCTCGCCGATCGTCTCTATCGCCGTGACCGGCGACGACGTCTACGAGGTGCGCAGCGAGACCTGCCGGCTGACGGTGACGATCGTCGACGTACCGCAGGATGAAGGGATGATGGGGCCGCGCAAGTTCGATCTCGAACTCGGCCAGGCCGAATGCCAGTGACAGCAACACCCCAAGACAACGGATAGACTGATTATGGCGAATGCATACGACATTATCGTGATCGGCGCCGGACCCGGCGGCTACGTGGCGGCCATTCGTGCGGCGCAGCTCGGCCTCAAGGTGGCGGTCGTCGAGAAGAACCACCTCGGCGGCATCTGTCTCAACTGGGGCTGCATCCCGACCAAGGCGCTGCTGCGTTCGGCCGAGATTTACCACTATCTCGAGAATGCCGATGCCTATGGCGTGTCGGCCAAGGGCGTCAGCTTCGACCCGGCCGCCGTGGTCAAGCGCTCGCGCGGCGTCGCCTCGCAGCTCGCCACCGGGGTCGGCTTCCTGCTCAAGAAGAACAAGGTCGACGTGATCTGGGGCGAGGCGACGGTGACGGCGCCCGGCAAGCTTACCGTCAAGGCGGCCGACAACGCGCCCAAGGGCGCGCTCGGCGGCGGCGACTACCAGGCAAAGAACATCATCGTCGCCACCGGCGCACGGCCGCGGCCGTTGCCCGGCATGGAACCGGACAAGAAGCTGATCTGGACCTATTTCGAGGCGATGGTGCCGGAGAAGATGCCGAAGTCGCTGCTGGTCGTCGGCTCCGGGGCGATCGGCATCGAATTCGCGTCCTTCTACCACACCATGGGCGTCGACGTGACGGTGGTCGAGATCCTCCCGCAGATCCTGCCGGTCGAGGACGAGGAGATCGCGGCCCACGCCCGCAAGCGCTTCGAGAAGCAGGGGATCAAGATCCTCACCGACGCCAAGGTCGCCTCGCTCAAGAAGGGCAAGGATTCGATCACCGCGACGATCGAGACCAAGGATGGCAAGAAGCAGGAGATCACCGCCGACCGGATGATCTCGGCCGCCGGCGTCGTCGGCAATATCGAGAATCTCGGCCTCGAGAAGCTCGGCGTGAAAACCGACCGCGGCTGCATCGTCATCGACGCGATGGGCAAGACCAACGTCCCGGGCATCTACGCCATCGGCGATGTCGCCGGGCCGCCGATGCTCGCCCACAAGGCCGAGCATGAAGGCGTCATCTGCGTCGAGGGCATCGCCGGCAAGCATCCGCATGCCATGGACAAGCTGAAGATCCCGGGCTGCACCTACTGCAACCCGCAGATCGCCTCCGTCGGCCTGACCGAGAAGAAGGCCAAGGAAGCCGGCTACGACATCAAAGTCGGCCGCTTCCCCTTCATCGGCAACGGCAAGGCGATCGCGCTCGGCGAGCCGGAGGGCATGGTCAAGACGATCTTCGACAAGAAGACCGGCCAGTTGCTCGGCGCCCATATGGTTGGCGCCGAGGTGACCGAACTGATCCAGGGCTTCGTCATCGCGATGAACCTCGAAACGACGGAGGAAGACCTGATCAACTCGGTCTTCCCGCATCCCACCTTGTCCGAAATGATGCATGAGAGCGTCATGGCGGCCTATGGACGCGTGATCCACGCCTGAGCAGGCCGGCCGGGCACCCCGCCCGGCCGCTCGCACGCGCATCCTGCAATCAGTTTCCGGAAGGCAGCAAACGATGGCGAAAGTCGTTCAGGTCGGGCTCGGCCGGTGGGGATTCGACTGGACGAAGGAGATCCTGCCGACGGTGCCGCAGGCCGAGATGGTCGGCTATGTCGACACCTCGGCCGAGGCGCTGGCCCGCGTCCAGGGCGAACTCGGCATTCCGGTCGACAAGTGCTTCACCAGCCTCGACGCGGCCCTGGCGGCGGTCGACTGCGACCTCGTGCTGGGAACGCTGCGCACCGAAGCGCACTTTCCCGTGGCGAAACAGGTACTTGAGGCCGGGATCAATGTCATGGTCGAGAAGCCCTTCGCCTCGACGATCAGCGAGGCCAAGGCGCTGATCGCGATCGCCCGGGCGCAAGGCAAGCTGCTCGCGGTCAGCCAGAATTACCGCTTCTTTCCCGCGCCGATCCTCGCCGCACGGCTTCTGGCCGAACAGGCGCTCGGCCCGAGCGATATCGTCCGGCTGGAATTCCGGCAGCACGGGCCGACCGTCGGCCACAACTACATGGAAATGCCCGATCCGCTGCTCGCCGACATGTCGATCCACCATTTCGACCTGATGCGCATGGTGCTCAATTCCGAGCCGGCGCGGCTGAGTTGCCGGACCTGGAACCCGGTCGAGAGCCCGTTCCACTCGGATCCGGCCGGCGTGGCGCTGATCGAGTTCGAGAATGGCACCATGGTCAACTACCAGGCGTCCTGGATGAGTGGCGGCCCGCGGACGGCCTGGGCCGGCGCGTGGACGATGGATTGCGCCGAGGGCGACATCTGGTGGACCTCGCGCGATCATTTCGGCCCGGAAAAGGCAGAAGATCGCCTGATCGTCAGGCGTCGCGGCGCGGAACCGGTGGTGCCGGACCTGCCGGCGGTGCCCTTCATCGACCGCGCCGGGTCGCTTGCCGCGGCCGTCGAGGCAGTCGATACCGGCAAGCTGCCGCCGCGCTTTCCGTCGGGCGAGGACAATCTCAAAAGCCTCGCACTGGTCGCCGCGGCCATTCTTTCCGCCAAGCGCGACGGCGCCTGGGTGGAAATTGACGAGGTACTGGAGTAAGCCCGAAGGGCTGGCAGACGCCTGACGGCCATTCGCGGCCAACAGTGCAGGCGCATCCGAGGAGTCTACCATGAGCGTCGCGACGGGTTTGCGGTTTCGGTCGAGGCTTGCGGTTGGCGGCGTGCTCGCCGCGGCCGTGATCGGTCTCGGGCTGCTGGCCTCCGGGCCATCCGCCACGGACGCCCTGGCGGCATCCGGCAAGACAAGCAAGACCGGTGCTGCGGTCCAGATCACCGGCAATGGCGAGAAGGTCGACGCCTCCGGGGCCAGCGTCGTCATCCGCGGCACCGCGAGCAAGATCAGCGCCGGCGGCGCGCTCGTCGATATCCAGGCCAAGGTTGACGGCGACGTCGAGGCCGGCGGCGCCCAGGTGTCGATCGATGGCGATATCGGCGGCGACCTCCATGTTGGTGGCGGTCTTGTCGAGATCAGCGGCTCCGTCGGCGGCGAGGCCTATGTCGGTGGCGCGGTCGTCCGCTTCAACGCGACGGCCGCCAAGGACGTCAAGGCCGGCGCCGCAACGCTGGAGATCGGCTCCGACGCCAAGATCGCCGGCGCTCTGTACGGTGGGGGCGCCAGCGTTACCCTCGACGGGGCGGTCGACGGGGTCGTCGACGTGTGGGGCGCGGCCGTCATCATCAACGGCAAGGCCGGCGGCGACGTCACCGTCAGCGCCGACCAGGTCATCGTCGCGTCGACCGCGACGATTGCCGGCGACCTGATCGTCCGCTCGAAGAACGATCCCGTCATCGAGGACGGCGCGTCGATCACCGGGCAGGTGCGGATCGAGGAGCCGCGGCCGTGGTTCGTCGTGCCGGACTGGCTGCTCGCCGTCGGTGCTGCGCTGATCGCCATTGCCGGTGCGATCCTTGCCGGCGCGATCCTGCTGCTGATCGGCCGCGGGGCATTCGAGGAGGGCCTCGGCAAGGCCGCTTTCCGGCCGGTTTCCAGCGGGCTGATCGGGCTGGCGCTGCTGATCATCCTGCCGATCATCGCGGTCATCCTGATGACGACCGTCATCGGCCTTTCCTTCGGCGTCGCGCTGCTGATGGTCCTGCCATTCCTGCTGGTCGCCGGCCACGCGGTAGCCGCCGGCTGCATCGGCATGTGGATCCTTGACCGCTCGGGCGGCCCACGGAGCGCCGGGCGGCTGATCGTCTTCATCATCCTCGGGGCGGTGATTCTCGGCGTGATCTGGCTGATCCCGGTCGCCGGGCCGATCGTCGCCTTCCTGGCGATGCTGATCGGCACCGGCGCCTACCTGCGCACGCTCCTCCACCGGATGCGGCATGGTGCGGGGTTGCCGCCGGTCTGAAGGCACACCTTGGGCTGAGGCAGATCAGCGGCTAAACTGACGGGATGCCGCCCTGCGAGTCGGTTTCCGGGCGGCGAGAGGGGAACGGATCATGAGCGAGCAAACCAAATCGATCATCGCCTGGGTCGTCATAGGCCTGATCGCCGGCCTCGTTGCCAGCCTGATCGTCGGCGGCGCCGGAGGGATCATCGGATGGCTGATCGCCGGCCTGATCGGCTCGGTCGTCGGCGGCTTCCTGGCCCGCCAGCTCAATATCAAGCTAAACACCGGCAACGCCTTTCTCGATCAGGTCGTCATCGCCATCGTCGGCGCGATCATCGTCCTGATCATCGCCCGCATCATCACCTGACGGGATCGCCCGTCAGGACACACATCTGGCGACCGTTTGTGCGCCGTCCATTCCGGTGGCACGTCGACGGTTTCCAGATCATCTACCCGTGATTTTCGCGCCAGGATAACAAGAGGAGACGGCCATGACGCCGGCAAAGAAGGCTTTTCGTTGGGTTTTCGGGATTTGCCTGGGGCTTGGCGTGCTGCTCGGCCTGGTCAAGCTGGTCGCCCCGGATGCCGCCAGCGTTACCTGGAACGGCGCCGAGATGACCGGTCTCGGGGCAATCGCCGTGGCGGGCGGCATCGGTGCGTTTTTCGGCCTGATCTTCGGGCTGATCATTGCCGGGATCGTCAAGCTCGCCACCCGCGGTTCGGCCAAGGCCTGACCGGCGGGCGGCTGCCTTGCACGTCGGGCATTGGTCCTCGCCGCATCATTCAACTATATGATGGGCAACGACAAGATCGGGCAGGCAATCGGCCCGGCGTGGAGGCACAGGGATAATTCATGGTCGTCGTACTCGACACGGTAGGCAGTGCGCCGCAGCGCCCCCGGCATCCGGAAAAGGCGCACCGGCCGGATTCGGCTATCGCCCGCAAGCCGGACTGGATCCGGGTCAAGGCGCCGAATTCGCCGGTCTTCAAGGAAACCACCGCGATCGTCCGCGAGCACGGCCTCGTGACCGTGTGCGAGGAGGCCGGCTGCCCGAATATCGGCGAATGCTGGTCGAAGAAGCACGCGACCTTCATGATCATGGGCGATACCTGCACCCGCGCCTGCGCCTTCTGCAACGTCCGCACCGGCCAGCCGGGCCCGCTCGACCCCGACGAACCCGAGAAGGTCGCCGATGCGACCGCCAAGCTCGGCCTGCAGCATGTCGTCATCACCTCGGTCGACCGTGACGACCTCGCCGACGGCGGCGCCGAGCATTTCGCCCGGACCATCGCCGCCATCCGCCGCGCCTGCCCGACGACCATCGAGGTGCTGACCCCCGACTTCCTGCGCAAGGACGGCGCGATCGAGACCGTGGTCGCCGCCAAGCCGGACGTCTTCAACCACAACCTCGAGACGGTTCCCTCCAAGTATCTCAAGGTCCGGCCGGGCGCGCGCTACTTCGCCTCGCTGCGGCTGCTCCAGAAGGTCAAGGAGCAGGACCCGACGATGTTCACCAAGTCCGGCATCATGGTCGGGCTCGGCGAGGAGCGGAACGAGGTGCTCCAGCTGATGGACGACCTGCGCTCGGCCGATGTCGATTTCCTGACCATCGGCCAGTATCTGCAGCCGACCCGCAAGCATCATCCGGTGATGGGCTTCGTCAGCCCGGAGGAATTCCGCGCCTACGAGACCATCGCCTATG
The DNA here is from genome assembly GCF_900104485.1 of Bauldia litoralis. Classification (GTDB taxonomy): domain Bacteria; phylum Pseudomonadota; class Alphaproteobacteria; order Rhizobiales; family Kaistiaceae; genus Bauldia; species Bauldia litoralis. Next base: position 243,748 of record NZ_FMXQ01000002.1, read on the forward strand.
CCAAGGGCTTCCTGATGGTCTCGGCGACCCCGCTGACCCGCTCGTCGCACCATGCCGGCGAGGATTTCGCCAAGCTGCGCGCGGCGCGGGCGGCGAAGCAGGGCAACTGAGGCCAGCCGGCGGCGATGCCGCAATTCACCACGACGCGGCGGATCCCGCATAGCGCCACCGACATGTTCGACCTGGTGGCGAATGTCGAAGCCTATCCGCAATTCCTGCCGCTCTGCGAAAGCCTGGTCGTGCGTTCGCGCCGGCAGGACGGATCGCGCGAAACTCTCGTCGCGACGATGACCATCGCCTACAAGCTGATCCGCGAATCCTTCACCACCAAGGTGGTGCTCGACCGGGAGGCGATGACGATCCGCGCCGAGTATCTCGACGGGCCGTTCAGCCACCTGGAGAATGTCTGGCGCTTCGAGCCGCACGGGCGCGGCGACTGCATCGTCTATTTCGACATCGACTACGCGTTCCGCTCAAGAATGCTCGGCGTGGTGATGGGTGCGGTGTTCGACCGGGCGTTTCGCAAGTTCACCGAGGCGTTCGAGGAACGCGCCGACGAAGTCTACGGCGCACCGGCCTGACGCCATGGTTCAGATCAGGTCGCGCAGCATCCTGAGCGCCTGGTCGACCGAAGCGAGGCGGACGCCGGAGCGGTCGAGCCCCGCGTAGACGTGGGTAAAGTGGCCCGCGGGCATGCCGCGGCGACCCGACGCGAAATGGACCAGCCCCACTGGCTTGTCGGCGCTGCCGCCGCCGGGACCGGCGATGCCGGTGATCGAGACGGCAAGGTCGGCGCGGGAGTGATCGAGGGCGCCCGTCACCATAGCGCGGGCGACCTCCTCGCTGACGGCACCGAGTCGGTCGATCAGATCGGCCGGCACACCCAGCACCTCATTCTTGGCCGCGTTCGAATAGGTGACGAAGCCGCGATCGACCACCACCGAGGAGCCGGCGATTTCGGTCAGCGTGCCGGCGACCAGTCCACCGGTGCAGGATTCCGCCGTGGCGACCATGAGGTTCGCCGCCGAGCAGCGTTCGACGATTTCACGGGCGAGTGGGAGGAGAGGCGTGAGGTCGGTCATGGCGCGGCCCTGAAAGGAAGGCGGATGGTGGCGGTCGCCGTGGCGGTGATCCCCTCGCCACGGCCGATGAAGCCGAGCCGTTCGCTGGTCGTCGCCTTGATCGCGACCCGATCGGTGGAGAGCCCGCAGATCGCGGCGATCCGGGTCCGCATCGCCTCGCGATGGGTCGATATGCGCGGCGCCTCGGTGATGATGGTGACGTCGAGATTGGCGATCGCACCACCGCGCGCGACGACCCGCTCGACCGCGAAGCGCAGGAAGATGTCGGAGGACGCATGCCGCCATTGCGGGTCCGACGGCGGGAAGTGGTCGCCGATATCGCCGTCGGCAAGCGCGCCGAGGATGGCGTCGGTCAGGGCATGAAGCGCGACATCGCCATCCGAATGGGCAACGATGCCGTGGCTGTGAGGGATAACGATGCCGCCGATGGCGACGGTGTCGCCGGGTCCGAAGGCGTGAACGTCGTAACCGGTGCCGACCCGCACGTCGCCGAGCGCCAGCGCCGCCTCGGCCTGGAGGCGGTGGTCGGCGGCGGCGATCTCGTCAGCCGTTGTCAGCTTGATGTTGCCGGTCTCGCCCTCGGCGACCCGGACCGGAATGCCCGCCCATTCGGCAACGGCCGCGTCGTCGGTGAAGGAGAGGCCGGAATCGGCGGCGAGGTTGTGCGCCTTGAGGATGGCGTCGAAGCGGAAGCCCTGGGGCGTCTCGGCGGCGCGCAGGCGTTCGCGCGGCACGGTACCGGTGACCAGTCCGCTATCGTCGACCGACTTGAGCGTCGCGGTAACGGGGGAGGCGGGCAAGACCGCATCGGCGTGGTCGAGGCCGGCGATCACCCTGTCGATCAGCGCGTTCGACGCGAAGGGGCGCACGGCGTCGTGGATCAGGATCCGCTCCGGCGGATCGTCGGCGAGCCGGAGCAGGCCGCGTCGAACCGAGTCCTGACGGTTGTCGCCGCCGATGACCCAGGGCAGAAGCCTGTCGTCGGACGGCGCCACGGCATCGAACATCTCTGCGTCTCCAGCGCCGATGACGACGAGCACGGTCATGCGGCTCGGATGGGAGAGGAACCGATCGAGCGTAAGTCGTATGACAGGAATGCCACCGATCTGTCTGTATTGCTTGGGATAATCGCCGCCACCCGCCCGGACGCCGCGTCCCCCGGCGACGATCAGTACGGTTGTGTCGCCTGTTGTCACGCCCTATTCCCGTGAGTCTGGTTATTGGGCGGGCAGATCATAACAGCCATGTTGCGGCGCAAAGCGATTCTCCTTGCGGCCTGAGGTGAGTTGATTACAATATATGCAAACATCGGTGTGCCTAACGAATATGCAGTTGCGTCATTCCATCAAGTCTCTGGCCGAGCCCCTGGCGATTGGACCAGTCGTCGTGCCGAACCGGGTGTTCCTGGCGCCGATGTCGGGGATATCCGATCGGCCGTTCCGCCAGCTTGCCCTCGGTTTCGGCGCGGGACTCGTCGTGTCGGAAATGACGGTGGGCGAAAAACTGGCGCAGGGCAATGCCGAGGCATGTCTGCGGGCGGAAAGGGCCGGGCAGGGGCCGCATGTGATCCAGCTTGCCGGCCGCGAGGCCCACTGGATGGCCGAAGGCGCTCGCGCGGCCGAGGACGCCGGCGCCGACATCGTCGACATCAACATGGGCTGCCCGGCCAAGAAGGTGACGGGCGGCTATTCGGGCTCGGCGCTGATGCGCGACCTCGATCACGCCCTCGGCCTGATCGAGGCGACGGTCGGTGCCACCACGCGGCCGGTGACGCTGAAGATGCGGCTTGGCTGGGACGACTCGTCGATCAACGCGCCGGAACTGGCGCGCCGCGCCGAGGCGGCCGGCGTGCGGATGGTCACCGTCCACGGTCGCACCCGCTGCCAGTTCTATACCGGCAGCGCCGACTGGTCCGGAATCCGCGCTGTGAAGGACGCGGTGTCGATCCCGGTCGTGGCGAATGGCGACCTGGTGCGACCGGGGGACCTCGGCCGCATGCTCGAACTGTCCGGCGCCGACGCGGTGATGGTCGGCCGCGGCGCTTACGGGCGGCCGTGGTTTCCCGGCTTCGTCGCGTCCTATGCCGCGACCGGCACGATGCCGGTGGCGCCGGGCGGACGGGCGCTGGCGGACCTGGTGGTCGGTCACTATGAGGCGATGATCGGCCACTACGGCGAGCGCAACGGCTCCCGCGCCGCGCGAAAGCACCTCGGCTGGTATCTCGACGGTCTCGACGGAGCGGCGCCGGCTACCATGCGACGGGCGATCCTGACCGAGAAGCGACCTGACGCAGTCATCACGATGCTGCGCGCCGTCCTCGACGACGGGCCGGTGAGGAGGGCTGCGTGACAGCTGAAGCGATGACCGAATCGCGTCCGGCGGGCGACGTCAACGCATGGGCCTTGCTCAATGCGCTGCCTCACCCGGTGGTTCTGGTGGAGGGCGACGACCGTATCGGCGCGGCCAATAATGCCGCCGAACTGTTTTTCCAGGCGTCGGTGAGCGTTCTCAAACGCCACCGGCTTGAGGACTTCATCCCCTTCGGCAGTCCGCTGCTCTCGCTGATGGAGCAGGTCCGCGAACGCGGTTCCGCGGTTGCCGAGTATCGCGTCGATGTCGGCACGCCGCGCAACGGCGCCGAGCGGGTGGTCGACATCTACGCCTCACCAGTCGGCGACGACCAACGCAGCATCGTCCTCCTCCTTCAGGAACGGACGATGACCGACAAGATCGATCGCCAGTTGACCCATCGCGGCGCGGCGCGTTCGGTGACCGGCCTTGCCGCGATGCTCGCCCACGAGATCAAGAACCCGCTTTCCGGCATCCGCGGCGCAGCGCAGCTTCTGGAAACCTCCGTCGAGAATGACGACCGGGCCCTGACCCGCCTGATCCGCGACGAGGCCGACCGGATCGTCAAGCTGGTCGACCGGATGGAGGTCTTTTCCGACGAGCGGCCGATCGAGCGCGAGCCGGTCAATATCCACGTCGTCCTCGACCGGGTGCGTGGCGTCGCCCGCTCCGGCTTCGCCCGCAACATCAAGATCGTCGACGAATACGACCCGTCGCTGCCGCCCGTGTATGCCAACCATGACCAGCTCGTTCAGGTCTTCCTCAACCTGGTCAAGAACGCCGCCGAGGCGATCGGCAACCAGCCGGATGGCGAGATCGTGTTGTCCACCGCCTTCCGGCCGGGCGTTCGCCTCTCCGTCGCCGGCAACAGCGACAAGGTCAGCCTGCCGCTCGAATTCTGCGTGCGCGACAACGGCGGCGGGGTCCCGCCCGACATGATCCCGCATCTCTTCGATCCCTTCGTTACCTCGAAGGCGAATGGAACCGGGCTTGGTCTGGCGCTGGTGGCGAAGATCGTCGGCGATCATGGCGGCGTGATCGAATGCGAATCCCAGGGTCGGAAGACCGTTTTCCGGGTGCTGATGCCGGCCTTTCCCAGCCGGTCGGCGCCAGTGAAGGATCAATAGAATGCCGCTTGGAAATATCCTGGTCGCCGACGACGACGCCGCGATCCGCACCGTGCTCAACCAGGCACTGTCGCGGGCCGGCTACTCGGTCCGGCTGACATCGAACGCTGCCACCCTGTGGCGCTGGATCAGCGCCGGGGAGGGCGACCTCGTCATCACCGACGTGGTGATGCCCGACGAGAACGCCTTCGACCTCCTGCCGCGGATCAAGCGCATCCGGCCCGACCTGCCGGTCGTCGTGATGAGCGCCCAGAACACCTTCATGACCGCGATCCGCGCCTCCGAGCGCGGCGCGTACGAATACCTGCCGAAACCGTTCGACCTCAAGGAACTGACGACGATCGTCGGTCGCGCCCTCGCCGAGCCCAAGGCGCGTCGCCTCGAGCCGGAAGGCGGCGATCCGGGGGAGAATATCCCGCTGGTCGGTCGCTCGCCGGCGATGCAGGACATCTACCGCGTTCTCGCCCGGTTGATGCAGACCGACCTGACGGTGATGATTGCCGGCGAGTCCGGCACCGGCAAGGAACTCGTCGCCCGCGCCCTGCACGATTACGGCAAGCGGCGCACCGGTCCCTTTGTCGCGATCAACATGGCGGCAATTCCGCGCGACCTGATCGAAGCCGAGCTTTTCGGGCATGAGAAGGGGGCCTTCACTGGTGCCCAGGCGCGAAGCTCCGGCCGCTTCGAGCAGGCGGAGAGCGGCACGCTGTTCCTCGACGAGATCGGCGACATGCCGATGGAGGCGCAGACCCGTTTGCTCCGGGTGCTGCAGCAGGGCGAATACACCACCGTCGGCGGCCGGACCTCAATCAAGACCGACGTGCGGATCATCGCAGCGACCAACAAGGACCTGCGGATCCTGATCAATCAGGGGCTGTTCCGCGAGGACCTCTTCTTCCGTCTCAACGTCGTACCGATACGCCTGCCGCCGCTGCGCGAGCGGAGCGAGGACGTCCCGGACCTGGTTCGCCACTTCTTCGCGATCGTCGAGAAGGAGGGCCTGCCGACCAAGCGCGTCGAGGTCGCGGCGATGGAGCGGATGAAGCGTTATCGCTGGCCGGGCAATGTCCGCGAACTGGAGAACCTGGTTCGCCGGCTGGCGGCGCTCTATCCGCAGGAGACGATTACCGACAACATCATCGAGGCCGAGGTCGACCAGCCGGCGGCGTCCGTTTCCGGAGGCGACGGCGAGGAGGACGAGAGCCTGTCGGTATCGGTCGAGCGGCACCTGGCGACCTACTTCCAGGGATTCGGCGAGACATTGCCGCCGCCGGGCCTCTACCACCGTATCCTGCGCGAGGTGGAAAATCCGCTGATCAGCGTCGCGCTGGCCGCGACCCGCGGCAACCAGATCAAGGCAGCCGAACTTCTCGGTGTGAACCGCAATACGCTGCGCAAGAAGATTCGCGACCTCGACATCCAGATCATCAGGGGCGGACGCTAGGGGGCGTCGAGCCCGGGTTTTCCCCTGTTGTTTTTCAATCACAATGTTGTTGCAATTTAACCGCAGGCTGCCGTAGTTCGATCCTCTTGAGCCGGCGGCCTCAGCCCGTCGGCGGTGTGGCCCAAGGGTGCAATGACGGCCGAAACCCCATTTCCTCTCAGCACGCCGCTGAACCGCCGGACATTCGAGATGTCTCGTCTCGTCAGGGCCAGCGGCTATGTCGGCGTTGTCTCGGCCTTGATTGTCGCGGCCGCGACCTTCTTCATCCTGATGGGCCTGACGCCCATCGAGCCGACCCAGTATGTCGTCCTGACGGTCTTGATCGTCAACGGCGCGCTGGCGGTCTTCCTGGTGCTTGTCATCGGCTGGGAGATTGCGGCGCTGGTTCTCGCCCGGCGACGGCGGCGGGCGGCGGCCCGGCTGCATATCCGGATCGTGGCGCTGTTCAGCATCGTCGCAGCGACGCCCGCGATCCTCGTTGCCGTCGTTGCCAGCGTCACGCTCGACCGCGGCCTCGACAACTGGTTCTCGACCAGTACCCGCGCCATCGTCGAAAACTCGGCCGCCATCGCCCAGTCCTTCATCGATCAGCAGGTCGACCTGCTCGACCGTGACATCCTCGGCCTCGAGTCGGAGCTCGAACGGGCCCGGTCCCTCCTGATCGACGACCCTGACCGCTTCCAGACATTCCTTGCCGCCAACGCCCAGGAGCGGAACCTGCCCGGCGCGTTTCTGGTCAAGGGCGACGGGAGCATCGTCGCGGAGGCGCGTGTCGGTTCGCAGGCCCAGTTCCCGCCGCCGCCACCTTCGGCAATCGCCCGCGCCGCGGCAGAACCGAGCCAGCCGGCGCTGATCACCCCGGGGTCGACCAACATGGTTGGCGGTGTCGCCAAGCTGGACGACTACGACGACGTCTTCATCTACGCGCTGCGCCCGATCGCCCCCGAGGCCCTCCACCAGGTGACGCTGGCGAGCGAGAACGTCACCCAGTACCGGGCGCTCGAGGCGACGCGGTTCGGCATCCAGCTTGCCTTCGGCATTCTCTATCTCGGCGTCGCGCTGGTCGTCCTGCTCTCGGCCATCTGGCTGGGCATCAGCTTTGCCAACCGCCTGGTGGCGCCGATCCGCCGCCTGATCGACGCTGCCAAGCAGGTCTCGGCCGGCAACCTGGCGGTACGGGTGCCGTCCAAGAAATCCGAGGGCGACCTCGGCGACCTGAGCGATACCTTCAACACGATGACCGCCCAGCTGCGCGGCCAGCGCGAGGAACTGCTGTCCGCCAACGAACAGATCGACAGCCGGCGCCGCTTCACCGAGGCGGTGCTCTCCGGCGTGACGGCGGGCGTCATCGGCATCGACGGGGAAGGGCGGATTACCATCGCCAACCGGACGGCCCTGCGGATGCTCAACGTCAACAAGGGCTCGGTCGAGCGGCGGCCGATCACCGAGATCATGCCGGAACTCGGCCCGGTGGTCGCCGCGGCGCTGCGCGGCGAACGGCCGGAGCAGCGCGACCAGATTTCGGTCAACACCGTCAACCGTGAGCGGACAATCAACGTGCGGGTGACGACCGAGGGCTCCAGCGAGCGCGCCCACGGCTACGTCATTACCCTCGACGACATCACCGACCTTGTTTCGGCCCAGCGCAGCTCTGCCTGGGCCGACGTTGCCCGGCGCATCGCCCACGAGATCAAGAACCCGCTGACGCCGATCCAGCTTTCGGCCGAACGGCTGCGCCGCAAGTTCGGCAAGGTCGTCCAGGAAGACCGCGAGATCTTCGAGCAGTGCACCGACACCATCATTCGCCAGGTCGGCGACATCGGTCGGATGGTCGACGAGTTCTCCTCCTTCGCAAGGATGCCGAAGCCGACGATCGAGCGGAAGAATCTCGCCGAATCGATCCGTGAGGCGGTGTTCCTGCTCGAGGTCGCCCATCCGGAGATAACTTTCGCCCTCGACCTTCCGGCGGAGCCTCTGCTTGGCGATTTCGACGCCCGGCTGATGTCCCAGGCTTTCACCAACATCGTCAAGAACGGCACCGAAGCGATCGCCGGGCTGCCGGCCGACGAGAAGACCGGCGCCAAGCTGACGGTGTCCGGACGGATCGAAGACAACTGGATCGTCGTTGACGTGGTCGATACGGGCATCGGCCTTCCGGCGGAAAACCGGCATCGGCTTCTTGAGCCCTACATGACGACTCGCGAGAAAGGCACGGGACTTGGACTGGCGATAGTGACCAAGATCATTGCCGAACACGGCGGACGCATAGAACTGATGGACTCCCCGGAGGTCGCGCATGGCGGGCATGGAGCGCTCGTCCGGGTGCGGCTGCCGGGCGCTCGCGGCGGCGCGGAGGAATCGGCAACGGCCGAGTCCGAAGAGTCGATGGCCGAGTAGGGGCGAAACAGGACAAGCATGGCTTCAGACATTCTCATCATCGACGACGAGGCGGATATCCGGGACATCGTTTCCGGCATCCTGTCGGACGAAGGACACGGAACGCGGACGGCCGCCGACGCCGATACGGCGATTGCCGAAATCGCCAAGCGCCGGCCGTCGCTGATCTTTCTCGACATCTGGCTGCAGGGTAGCCGCATGGACGGCCTGCAACTGCTCGACGAAATCAAGCGCGACCATCCGGACCTGCCGGTGGTGATGATTTCCGGCCATGGCAACATCGAGACCGCCGTTTCGGCGATCAAGCGCGGCGCTTACGATTATATCGAGAAACCGTTCAAGGCCGACCGGCTGGTGCTGATCGCCGAACGCGCACTCGAAGCCTCGCAACTGCGCAAGGAAGTCCAGTCGCTGCGCGAGCGCTCCGGCGAGGCGGTGGAACTGGTCGGCCATTCGGCCGCGATGAACCATCTTCGTCAGTTGATCGAGAAGGTTGCGCCCGCCAACAGCCGCGTGATGATTTCCGGCCCGTCCGGTTCCGGCAAGGAACTCGTGGCGCGCGCGATCCATCGCCTGTCCGGCCGCGCCTCCGGCCCCTTCGTGGTGATCAACGCGGCGGCGATCACGCCGGATCGCATGGAAGAGGCGCTGTTTGGCAACGAGTCGCTGAACGGCGCCGGCCACCGCGTCGGTGCGCTGGAGGAAGCGCATGGCGGCACGCTGTATCTCGACGAAGTCGGCGACATGCCGCGGGAGACGCAGAACAAGATCCTGCGGGTGCTGGTCGACCAGACTTTTCAGCGGGTTGGCGGCTCGACCAGGGTGAATGTCGATGTCCGCATCGTCTCTTCGACCGCCCGCGACCTGGAGCGGGAGACCCAGGAAGGGCAGTTCCGCGAGGATCTGTTTCATCGGCTGGCCGTGGTGCCGATGCGGGTGCCGGCGCTGGCCGAGCGGCGCGAGGATATCCCGGAGCTGGTCCAGAATTTCGTGGCGCTGATCTCGCGCGCCACGGGGCTTCCCGAACGCGAGATCGGCTCCGACGCAATGGCCGTGCTTCAGGCCCATGACTGGCCGGGCAACCTTCGCCAGTTGCGCAACAATGTCGAACGCCTGCTGATTCTCGCCCGCGGCGACGCCGCCGAGGCGATCACCGCTGAAATGCTGCCGGCCGAGATCGGCGAGATGCTGCCGACGACACCGGGCCGGGCAGGGGGCGAACACCTGATGTCGCTGCCCTTGCGCGACGCCCGCGAGATCTTCGAGCGCGAATATCTCAAGGCCCAGGTCGACCGTTTCGGCGGAAACATCTCGCGGACGGCCGAATTTGTTGGCATGGAGAGGTCGGCCTTGCATCGCAAGCTCAAATCGCTTGGTGTCGGCTAGCCACCGCGACAACGGCAGGGGGTTGCCACAATGCGGGTTGTGATTTGCGGTGCCGGCCAGGTCGGCTTCGGTATCGCCGAGCGTCTTTCGGCGGAAGAGAACGACGTCTCGGTCATCGACACGTCGCATGAGCTGATCCAGGCGATCCGGGATTCGCTGGACGTCCGGGGCTTCATCGGCCACGGCGCCCATCCCGACGTGCTGGCGCAGGCCGGTGTCGACCAGGCCGACATGATCATCGCGGTGACGCTCTATGACGAGGTGAACATGGTCGCCTGCCAGGTGGCCCATTCGCTGTTCAACGTGCCGACCAAGATCGCCCGCATTCGCTCGCAGAGCTACCTGCAGCCGCACTGGGCGGACCTCTTTTCCTCGAACCACCTGCCGATCGACGTCATCATTTCGCCGGAGGTTGAGGTTGGCGAACTGGTGCTGCGCCGGCTGGAAGCGCCGGGCGCCGTCGATGCCGTGCGTTTTGCCGACGGCCAGGTGGTGACCATCGGCATCGACCTCGGCGAGAACTGCCCGGTCGTCGATACGCCGCTGTCGCAACTGACCGAGCTCTTTCCCGACCTGCAGGCGGTGGTGGTCGGCGTCCTGCGCGAGGGCAGGCTGTTCGTGCCGCGATCGTCCGATGCGATGCTGGTCGGCGACCGGGTCTATGTTGTCTGCAAGGTCGACCAGGTGCGCCGGACGCTGGGCATCTTCGGCCATGAGGAGCCGGAGGCGCATCGCGTCGTGATCGCCGGCGGCGGCAACATCGGCCTTTATGTCGCCGAGGCGCTCGAGGCGCGCGGCTCGCGCGCCCGCGTCAAGATCATCGAGATGTCGCGCGACCGGGCGATCGCCATTGCCGACCGCCTCAAGCGGACCGTGGTGCTCCATGGCGACGCGCTCGACCAGGACCTGCTTCAGGAGGCCGACGTCCAGGACGCCGACACCCTGGTCGCGGTGACCAATGACGACGAGGTCAATATCCTCGCCTGTGTCATGGCCAAGCGGCTCGGCGCGGCCAGCAACATGGCGCTGATCAACAATCGGTCCTATCCGGCTTTCGCCGGAACGCTGGGCATCGACGCAACCGTCAGTCCCCGGTCGGTGACGATCTCGAAGATCCTGCAGCATGTGCGGCGCGGCCGTATCCGCGGGGTGCACACCATCGAGAACGGGCTCGCCGAGGTCATAGAGGCCGAGGCGCTCGACACCTCGCCGCTGGTCGGCAAGGCATTGCGCGACCTCAACCTGCCCGACGGCATTCGCATCGGCGCCGTGTTCAGGGACGGCAAGGTGATCGTCCCGCACGGGTCGACCAAGATCGCGGCGAAGGACCGGGTCATCATCTTCGCCACTGCCGACAAGGTGCGGCAGGTCGAGCAGATGTTCCGCGTGAGCCTCGAATTCTTCTGATCGCCGCGAAAAGATGATCGGCGTCTTCCACCTTCTTGCCCAGGCCCTCGCGGGATTTGCGGGCGCCATGCTGCTGCCGGCGGCCATCGCGCTGGCGACGGGGGAACGCCATTCGGCAGCCGTCTTCCTGGTCGTGGCGGGACTGATCGGCTTCCTGGCGGGCGCGGCGCATTTCGCCCTGCGCGGACGTCGCCGGAACCTGGACCGCGTCGCCGGTTACGTGCTGGTCGTGGCGATCTGGGTCGTGCCGCCGCTGCTGGCCGCCATTCCCATCATGCGGATCGCCGATGTCGGCTACGTCACGGCGCTGTTCGAGGCCGTGTCGGGCTATACGACGACCGGGGCGAGCGCCCTCAAGGCGATTGCGCCGCTCGGTTTCAGCGGCATCTTCTTCCGCGCCGAACTGCAATGGATCGGCGGGCTGATCACGCTGCTGACCGTCGTCGCCATCATTTCGCCGAGCGGCCTCGGCGGCATTCCGCGCGTTCCGATCGGAACCAGCGTCGACAGTCGCTTCAACCGGCTGGGCGACACCCTGCGGCGGGTCACGATCGCCTATATGACGATTACCGTCGCCTGCGCGGGCTTTCTCCTCGCCACAGACATTCCGCCCTTCGACGCCGTCTGCCTGGCCCTGTCGACCGTCTCGACCGGCGGCTTCATGCCGATGGAAGGAAACCTTTCCGCCTACGACTCGAGCTTCGCGGAGGTCATCATCGCGGTGTTCATGCTGATCGGCGCGACGAGCATCATCTGGCACCGGATGGTGCTCGAGGGGCGCTGGTCGATGGCGGCGAAGCACCGGGAGAGCTACTGGATGATCGGCATGGCGCTGCTCGCGACCCTGCTCTACACGGTGGCCTTCGCCGTCGGCCGGTCGGACGCGCCGGCCTTCTCCTTCTTCGACTCGCTGCGCGACGGCTTCGTCAGCGGCGCATCGCTCGTCAGCACGACCGGGTTCGAGGCGCATACCGGGGGAATTGCCGCGCTGCCGCTGCCGATCGTCCTGCTGTTCGCCGTCATCGGCGGTTGCGCGCTATCGACGGCGGGGGGCATCAAATACTACCGGATCGGCGGGATGCTGACGCTTTCACTTCAGGAACTGCGCCGCCTCGTCTATCCGCACAGCATTCGCACGGCCCGGCTCGGCAGTGCCTTTTATGACATTGCCCAGATGAAATCGATCTGGAGCAGCATCATCGTCGGGCTGTTCGTCATCATGGCCGCCACCCTGCTGATCGCCGCCTCGGAGCCGAATTTCGATGGCGCCCTGACCGCGGCGATCGCTGCCTTCTCCAACATGGGCCCGCTCTATTCGACCGACTGGCCCGCGCCCGACGTCTGGCCCGCCTACGCGGATTTCAGCGTTTTCGCCAAACTGGTGATGATCGTCACCATGGTTCTTGGCCGGATCGAAGTCCTGGTGCTGCTCGGCGCCCTCAACATCGCATATTGGCGTTCCTGAATGTCCCGAATTGCTTATGTAAACGGTCGGTACCTGCCGCATGGCCAGGCAGGGGTTCATATCGAGGATCGCGGCTTCCAGTTTGCCGATGCGGTCTACGAGGTCTGCGAGGTCAAGGACGGACTTCTGGTCGACGAAGGCCGGCATTTGCAGCGCCTGACGCGCTCGCTTTCCGAAATTCGCATGGCTGAGCCGCGACATCCGGCTGCACTTGGCGCCATCCTTCGCGAAGTCGTGCGGCGCAACCGGGTGCGAAACGGCATCGTGTACCTTCAGGTGACCCGCGGCGTTGCGCCCCGCAATCACCCCTTTCCGAACCCGGAGGTGGCGCCGGGCCTCATCGTCACTGCGCGGTCGATCAACCCGGCCGAGGGCCGGGAAAGGGCGAGGACGGGCATCGCCGTCATCACCACCCCCGATAATCGATGGGAACGGGTCGACATCAAGAGCGTCGGGCTGCTCCCCAACGTCCTGGCCAAGCAGAAGGCGCGGGAGGCCGGCGCTTTCGAGGCATGGTTCATCGACGAAAACGATTACATTACAGAGGGTTCGTCGACCAATGCATGGATCGTGACCGGGGAGGGCGTGCTCGTCACCCGGCCAGCGGATCACAGTATCCTGCGCGGCGTCACGCGGATGGTCGTGCTTGAGACCGCCGAGGACCTGGGCATGACGGTCGAGGAACGGCCCTTCACCCTGGCCGAGGTCCGGGCCGGCAGGGAGGCCTTCATCACGGCGTCGTCGACCCTCGTGATGCCGGTGGTCAAGGTCGACGGGGAGACCCTCGGCGACGGTCTTCCCGGTCCGGTTGCAATCCGGCTTCGGTCCGTATTCCACGATCACGCCGATTACGGGCGCAACTGGGCGTCCTTGACGAAGTGAAATTCATAGGTGACGCAAGGGTCAACACCGTTCAAACTGATGGCGCTCATTGGTGGTGGGCCGATGGCGGCGACTGGCGCTCCTCCCAGACAGCCAAAAAAAGACGAGACGGATAATGGCGGACCGCGCACAAAACCTACAGGACACGTTCCTCAACTACGTTCGCAAGAACAAGACACCGCTGACAATCTTCCTTGTCAACGGCGTGAAACTTCAGGGCATCGTCACCTGGTTCGATAATTTCTGCGTGCTGCTGCGGCGGGACGGGCACTCGCAATTGGTATACAAGCACGCCATATCGACGATCATGCCTGGTGCCCCTCTGCAACTCTTCGAGCCCCCCGAGGAAGGGGCGGCGGCGAAACAGGAGTCCGATTGAGCGAGACTGAAGACGCGACGGACGACCACGACCTCCGGCGACCGCCCGAGCGGACGCTGGTTCTCGTGCCGATTGTCCGGACCAAGGCGGATGCCCAGGGTGGCCGCGACAGTGCCGCCCGGGTGGAGGAGGCCGTCGGCCTCGCCGCGGCGATCGATCTCGACGTGATCGAGGGGGTGGCGGTGCCGTTGGCCAGTTACCGGCCGGGCACGCTGTTCGGCACCGGCAAGGTAGACGAGATCGCAGCAAGGCTCGACGCCGAGAAGATCGGCCTCGTCATCGTCGATCATCCGCTGTCGCCGGTCCAACAGCGCAACCTCGAAAAAGCGTGGAAAGCCAAGGTCATCGACCGGACCGGGCTGATCCTCGAGATCTTCGGCGAGCGGGCCCGGACGCGGGAAGGGCGGCTGCAGGTGGAACTCGCCCATCTGACCTACCAGAAGAGCCGCCTGGTCCGGAGTTGGACCCATCTGGAACGGCAGCGCGGCGGCTTCGGCTTCCTCGGCGGCCCGGGCGAGACCCAGATCGAGGCGGACCGGCGGGCACTGTCGGAGCGCATCGAGCGGATCAAGGTCGAACTGGCCTCGGTCGCGACGCGCCGCCGGCTTCAGCGCCGTACGCGCAAGCGGTCCGGCCAGGCCATCGCCGCGCTGGTCGGCTATACCAACGCTGGAAAATCGACGCTTTTCAATGCGTTGACCCAGTCCGGCGTGTTTGCCGATGACCGGCTTTTCGCGACGCTCGACCCGACGCTCCGCCGGGTGGAGCTGCCAAACGGCACGGCGATCGTCCTGTCCGATACCGTCGGTTTCGTTTCCGACCTGCCGACGTCACTGGTCGCGGCCTTCCGCGGCACGCTGGAGGAGGTCGCCGAGGCGGATTTGATCCTCCATGTCCGCGACATTGCCGACCCGGATACGGAAGAGCAGGCCAGGGACGTCGCCGCCGTGATGGGGGAACTCGACATCGATGCGAGCGATCCCGACCATGTCATCGAGGTCTGGAACAAGATCGACCTGATTCCGCCGGATCAGCGGCCGCCGGCACGCCGGGCGCCGACCAAGACCGGGAAACCGGCGGGTCCGACCGTCATTCCGGTATCGGCGCTGACCGGCGAAGGGCTGGAGACACTGTTGACGGCCATAGAGGACCACCTGGCGATCGACCGGCCGATCTACCGGGTCGAATTGACGGCAGACGGCCTGACGCGCCTGCACAGGCTCTACGAGATGGGCGAAGTCCTCGACCGCGAAGACAGCAGCGAAGGAACGGTGACGGCCCATGTCCGGGTTGCGGAAGGGGCCCTGGACCGGTTTCGCAAGGCGTTTCCCGAGGCGCGGCTGGTCACCAAGCAACCCCCGGCGCCGGAAGCCGACGCGGCGGCCTGAGGCCGTCCGGCGGCTATTCGGCCAGCTTTGCCTGCTGCCACAGCGCTTCCATCTCTTCGAGACTGGCATCCTTGGGCGAGCGCTCCTCAGCCGCCAGCGCCGCCTCGATCATGGCGAAGCGCCGGGCGAATTTGACGTTGGCGTCCGCCGTCGCCTGATCCGGGTCGACATCGAGGTGTCGCGCGAGATTGGCGACCGCGAACAACAGGTCGCCGACCTCCGCCGAAACCCGCTCAGGCTCGCGTGGCGACGTGTCGAGTTCGGCCTCGATCTCGTCGATCTCCTCGCGAAGCTTGGCGAGCACGGCGCGCGGGTCGTTCCAGTCGAAGCCGACCGTCGACGCCTTGGCCTGGAGCCTGACGGCACGGGCGAGGGGCGGCAAACCTTTCGCGACATCGTCGAGCAGCCCTGGCGGCCCCTCGGCGTCTTCACCGCGCCTGAGCCGGCGCTGGCGCTTCTCCTCGGCCTTGATCCGCTCCCAGACGCCCTTGGCCTGGCCGGCGGCGCGCGCATCCTCGTCGCCGAAGACGTGCGGATGGCGGCGGATCATCTTCGTGGTGATCGCCTCCACGACATCGGCAAAGGCAAAGGCGTCGACTTCCTCGGCCATGCGCGCGTGGTAGACGACCTGCAGCAGCAGATCGCCGAGTTCCTCGCGGAGGTCGGCCATGTCGTCGCGGGCGATCGCCTCGGCAACCTCATGGGCTTCCTCGACCGTGTATGGGGCGATCGAGGCGAAGGATTGCTCCTTGTCCCAGGGGCAGCCGGTCACCGGATCGCGCAGCGCCGCCATGATCTCGATCAGCCGGCCGATATCCCGGGAGGGCTTCATTCTCGACGTCTCCGATGCGCTAATCCGCGCCTATCAATGAAAGTCGCATAAGATATATTATGGAACTTTTTGGTATAGGCGGAAATGGGCAGGACGGTCACAGCGTGATCTGCATCCCGTCAAAGGCCGGCTCGACATGCGCCGGCAGCGACGCCTTCAATGTCGCATAATCGAGATCGTTGTGCATGTGAGTCAGGATCGCGCGCCGCGGCCGCAGCCTCTCGATCCATGCGAGCGCCTCGTCGACGCTGAGATGGCTCGGATGCGGCTCGTAGCGCAGCGCACCGACCACCCAGGTATCGAGGTCATGGAGCAGCGCCGCGGTCTCGTCAGGTATTGCGCTGACGTCGCAGGAATATGCGAAGCCGCCGATCCGGTAGCCGGTCGACGTTCCGCCGCCATGGATCTGTCGGTACGGCATGATTTCGACCGGTCCGCCGGCGCCGTCGATCACCAGTGGCTCATACGGCTGGACGCGATTGAGCGCGATGATCGGCGGATACGAGCCGCCGGGCGCCGTTTTCAGGCAGTATGAGAAGCCTTGCTCGATGCGATCGGCGGTATCGTCGTCGGCATGGACTGGCACCACGCGGCGGGTGTTGAGCCAGAACGCCCGGAGGTCGTCGATGCCGTGGAGATGGTCGGCGTGGGCGTGCGTGTAGAGTACGGCGTCGATCGCATCGACATTGGCTGCGAGAAGCTGCGTGCGCATGTCCGGACCGGTGTCGACCAGGATGCGCGTCGGGATCGGGCCATCGCCGAATTGCTCGATCAGCAAGGCGCAGCGACTGCGCCGGTTCTTCGGCTCGAGCGGATTGCATGCACCCCAGTCGTTGCCGATGCGCGGGACGCCAGGCGACGAGCCGCAGCCGAGGATCGTGAGGCGCAGGCTCATCGCTTCACGGTCGCTCTATCTTACTGAAAAGACGATAGAAATTGTCGGTGGTCGCCGCCGCGAGCGCGGCTGGCTCCAGTCCCCTGGTTTCGGCGAGAACCTTTGCGGTTTCAACCACATAGGACGGCTCGTTGCGCTGGCCGCGATGCGGAACGGGCGCCAGATAAGGTGCGTCCGTCTCGACCAGCAGACGGTCGAGCGGCAGTCCGGCGGCGATCGCCCGAAGATCCTCGGAGCGCTTGAAGGTCAGGATGCCGGAGAACGACACGTGCAGGCCGAGTTCGATGCCGGCGAGCGCCAGGTCGCGGCCGGACGAGAAGCAATGAAGGATGGCCGGGAAGGCACCCTTCCCCATTTCCTCCCTGAGGATTGCCGCCATGTCGTCATCGGCCGACCGGGCATGGATGACCAACGGCAGGCCGGTTTCGCGCGCCGCCGCGATATGGCGGATGAACGATGTCCGCTGGGCGTCGCGCGGCGCGTTGTCATAGTGATAGTCGAGGCCCGCTTCGCCGATCGCCACGACCTTCGGGTCGGCGGCCAGGGCGATCAGGTCGGCCGTGGTGACGTCCGGCTCCTCGGCGGCATTGTGCGGATGGGTGCCGATCGAGCAGTAGACGTTGTCATAGCGTTCGACGATCGCCTTAAGGCCGGCATATTTCGCGACCCGGGTCGAGATCGTCACCATGGTCTCGACGCCGGCCGCCCGCGCCCGCTCGACCAGCGCGTCACGGTCGGTGTCGAAATCCGGGAAGTCGAGATGGCAGTGGCTATCGACGATCATCAAACCAGCGCCAGATCAGGACCGCTCGTCCGCGGGTTCCACATAGCGCGGAAAGATGCCGCTCGGCGTCGGAAGCGTCGTGCCGGCCGTCAGGCGACCGCCCTCCCCGAGCGCCGCGAAGTCGCGCCGATCCTCGGGAACGCCAAGAAGATCAAGCAGTTGTGCCGCGGAATCCGGCATGATCGGCTGGACAAGGATTGCCACCTGGCGCACCGCCTCGGCGGTGACGTAGAGAACCGTGCCCATCCGCGCGACGTCGGTCTTGCGCAAGGCCCATGGCTCGGAGCCGGCGAAATAGCGGTTCGCCTCGGCGACCAGCGCCCAGAGCGTATTGAGCGCGGCGTGGACCTGCTGTCCGGCCATCGCCGTCCGGCATCTGGCCAGCAGATCATCGGCCTGGTCGAGCAGCGCCTTGTCCTCCGGCGTGAAATCGCCGGGCTGCGGCAGGACGCCGTCGCAATTCTTGGCGATCATCGACAGCGAGCGCTGGGCGAGATTGCCGAGGTCGTTGGCAAGGTCCGAGTTGATCCGCTGGACGATGGCGTCGTGGCTGTAGTTGCCGTCCTGGCCGAACGGCACCTCGCGCAGGAAGAAGTAGCGGACCGCGTCGACGCCGTAGGCATCGATCATCGTGAACGGGTCGACGACGTTGCCGACCGACTTCGACATCTTCTCACCGCGGTTGAACAGGAAGCCGTGGGCATAGACCCGCTTCGGCGGCTCGAGGCCGGCCGACAGCAGGAATGCCGGCCAGTAGACCGCGTGGAACCGGACGATGTCCTTGCCGATGACGTGGAGGTCGGCCGGCCAGTAGCGGGCAAAGGTCTCCGTGTCGTCGGGAAAGCCGACGCCGGTGATGTAGTTGGTCAGCGCGTCGACCCAGACATACATGACATGCGCCGGGTTCTCCGGTACCGGGATGCCCCAGTCGAAGGTCGTGCGCGAGATCGACAGGTCGCGGAGCCCGCCCTTGACGAAGCTGACCACCTCGTTGCGGCGCTCGTCGGGGCCGATGAACTCGGGATGGGCGGCGTAATGGTCGAGCAGCCGGTCCTGATAGGCGGAGAGGCGGAAGAAGTAGCTCTCCTCCTCGACCCATTCGACCGGCGTTCCCTGCGGTCCGTAGCGGACGCCGTCCGGCCGTTCCTCGGTCTCGGACTCGGCGTAATAGGCCTCGTCGCGCACCGAATACCAGCCGGCGTAGGAATCCTTGTAGATGTCGCCCGTCTCCACCATCCGCCGCCAGATCTCCTGCGAGGCCGCGTAGTGTCGCGGCTCGGTGGTGCGGATGAAGTCGTTATGCGAGCAGTTCAGCTCCCGGACCATCTTCTGGAAGAGCGGCGTGTTGCGGTCGGCGAGCTCGCGCGGCGTCAGCCCATCGCGGAGCGCCGTCTGTTTCATCTTGATGCCGTGCTCGTCCGTCCCCGTCAGGAAATAGACGTCGCGGCCGTCGAGGCGCATGAAGCGCGCCAAGGCGTCGGTCGCCAAGGCCTCATAGGCGTGGCCGATATGCGGCGCGCCGTTCGGATAGGAGATCGCAGTGGTGATGTAGTATTTCTGATCGCTCATAATCGTCTCGCCAAATGCCTCGACATCGGGAAGGGCTTACAGCGGCCGGAAGACGGTCGCCGTGGCGAAAATCACATTCGTGTGGCTTGAGCGAATGACATGAGAATGGACAGAACGACTTGCTTTCGGTCGAGATTGAGTGCTTCGGCTTCCGCCGCAGTTTCGTTGACCTTCTCCCATACCTCCGCCCATCTGGCAAGCGGCAGGCCGGCGCTGGCGGTTGACGGCGCGGGGCCACCGGCCGGCTCCCCCTCGCCCCGGACCCGGCGTCCGAGCCAGCCCCGGACGACGTCGAGAAAGCCGTCATAGGCATCATCGGCGCCGCGTTTGGAGACGCTGTCGGCCAGCGCATGCATGCCGCCAATGTCGGCACTGGGCAGCCTTGCCGCGAATTCGGCGAAGCGGCGATAGACCGCGAGCCCGCCGTCCTGGAGGAGCAGGATCGCGCGGCGGAGACTGCCTTCCGAGAGCGCCGCGGCGAGAGCGATGTCATTGTCGCTGAAATCGCCGCCCTCGTTGGCCTGGATTGCCTGGACGATCGCCTGGGTCGACAGCGGCGCCAGGTCGATGCGGCGGCAGCGGGAGCGGATGGTCGGCAGCAAACGTCCCGGCGAATGGCAGATGACGAAGAACAGCGATCGCGACGGCGGCTCCTCCAGCACCTTGAGCAGCGCGTTGGCGGCACTGGCATTCATCTCGTCGGCTGGGTCGACGATGGCGATCCGCCAGCCGGATTCACCGCTGGTCGAGCCGAAGAAGGCGACGGTGCGCCGGATCTGGTCGACGCTGAGTTCGGTCAGGAAGCGCTTGCGGTCCTCGCGATACGGCCGCTCGAGCGTCAGGAGGTTGGGGTGCCCTCGCCCCGCGACGCGGCGAAAGGCCGGGTCGTCGGGATCGATGGCGAGGCTGGTCGCCGCCGCCACCGCCTCGGAGCGCGGGTCGGGATGGGCGAAGGCGAAGCGGGCGAAGCGATAGGCGAGCGTCGCCTTGCCGATGCCCTTCGGTCCGCCGACCAGCCAGGCATGGTGCATCCGCCCGCCGCGATAGGCGTCGAGCAGCGTCGTCTCGGCGGCAGGGTCGCCATACCAGTCGGCCTGGCTGTCCGGCAGCGGCCAGCCGTCGAGAAGGTCGAGGCGCGGGATGTCCTTGGCTTCGTTCCGGGGCGCCATCAGGCGGCCTGCTTGATCAGCCGGCTTTCCACCGCCCGCCAGATGTCTTCGGCGACGGCCGCCTCGTCCCGGTTGGCGTCGATGATCACGCAGCGTCCCGGATTGGCGGCGGCGATATCGAGAAACGCCTGGCGACGGCGCTGCTGCAAGTCGATCTCGTCGCTCTCGAAGCGGTCGGGCACGCCGCCCGATTCCTCGAGGCGCGCCTTGACCCGGCTGAGGCCGACCTCGGCTGGAACATCGAGCATCAGCGTCAGGTCCGGTCGGCTGCGGCCGACGGCGACCCGTTCCAGCGCGTCCAGCTGGCCGGCATCGACGCCGCCGATCGCGCCCTGGTAGACCCGGGTGGAATCGAAGAAACGGTCGCACAGCACCCATTCGCCGGCGGCAAGCGCCGGCCGGATCAGCCGGTCGACATGATCGGCGCGGGCGGCGGCGAAGAGCAGCGCTTCGGCCTCTGCGCCAAGCGACTTGACCCTGCCCGACAGGAGGACCTTGCGGATCGTCTCCGCCGTGGGCGTACCGCCCGGTTCACGGGTGACGACAGCGGCGATGCCCTCCCCGGCCAGACGCGCGACGAGCAGGCGAAGCTGCGTCGACTTCCCTGCGCCGTCGCCGCCTTCAAAGGTGATGAACTTGCCGGCCATGCGGACGGATATAGACAAACGCACCGGCTACCACCAGCCGAGAAGCAGTTCCTCGAGCCCGTCGAGAGCTCGCTGCGGCATCGAGCCGATGCCGACGGCGGCGGCCGTATAGACCGGCTGCTGCTTGCTGAGGCCCTCGGCGGTGGTGAAGCTGACATAGCCGACCTCGACACCAGCCTGGACCGGCGCCGGTATGGGCCCGCGATAGATGACCTCCGCCTTAATCAGGTCGGTCAGGCCGACCGGCAGGAGGAGGTTGACCGGACCGTGGCTCACGACGCCGACCGTGCGGGTCTCTCCGCCGAAAACCCGCGCCTGGGTGATGACCTCGCGGTCGGCGAACAACTCGACCATCTCGAAGGCCCTGTAGCCCCAGTCGAGAAGCTTGCGGGCTTCCTGTTCACGCTCCTTGTCGGTCTCAAGGCCCGCGACCACAGCGACGAGCCGCTGGCCGTCTCGGACGGCCGAGGCAGTGATGCCGTAGCCCGACTGCTCGGTGAAGCCCGTCTTGAGGCCGTCAGCGCCGATGTTCATCTTGAGGAGCGGGTTGCGGTTCCGCTGGAAGATGCGGTTCCACTCGAACGCCTCCTCGGCGAAGATCGTGTAATATTGCGGATAATCGGAGATCAGGTGGCTTGCGAGGGTCGCCAGGTCGCGGGCCGAGACATAGTGCTCGGTGTTCGGCAATCCGGTCGCGTTGGCGAAATGGGAATTGGTCATCCCCAGCCGTTCGGCCTCCTGGTTCATCAATTCCGCGAAGGCATCCTCGGTGCCCGCCATTCCCTCGGCGAGGATGATGCAGGAATCGTTGCCGGACTGGATGATCGCGCCGCGGATCAGGTCCATCACCCGGATCGAGGATCCGAGCTCAGCGAACATGGTGGAGCCGCCGGCAACCGCGCCGCCGGTCCGCCACGCATTCTCCGAAACCTGGAATTCCTGGTCGGGGCTGAGCTGCTTCTCGTCGAGCGCCTTGAAGACCACCGCCATGGTCATCAGCTTGGCCATGCTGGCGGGCGGAAAACGGGTGTCGGCCTCCTTCTCGAACAGCACCGTTCCGGTGTCATAGTCGATCAGGAAGGCCTGTTTGGCGGCCGTCTCGAACAACTGGGCGGCAGCAGGCCCGGCCAGGGCAGCGAGGCAGACCAGGCCGGCAAGCGCCGCCACGGCGGCGTCGCGCAGGCGGTTCGAAATCGTAGAGCCACGATGGCGCACGGTCATCGACGCTTCCTCAAGACAGGAACGGGAAAGCCGGCCCGGGAGCCGACAAAGCCGCAAGGACTCAGCGATGATTTTAGCGGGAAACGACGAAAGCGCCAGAAAGGCCAGCGGCCGAAGCGGCTTTGATCACAGCTTCCGGGGCGATCGCGGTATCGCGGATCACCACCTGAACGATGCGAAGCGTCCGTCCGTCGCGCGCCTGATCCGTTGTGACCACCTCACCGAAGCGGGCAAAATCGTCGCCGACCCGGGCCGCGTTGCGCTGATCGAGGAAAACGCCGAGCTGGATGGTTGTCGCGGCCAAAAGCGTCCGTGCTGCATCGCGCTTGGTAAAGGTCGACAGCCGGGCCGGCGTTGACTCCGCCGCCAATTCCGCCGCGGCCGCATGGGCCGGGGTGAATCGGTTGGTCTCGGCATAGGAATTGACGAAGCCGGACTTGAGGATCAGCGGCCCGATCTGGTCGTTGAAGCCGGTCGACACCTCGGTCGGCACGACGGCCAGCGGCTCAGTGCGCGGCGTGGCGGCGACGACAATTGGCTGCTGCGCAATCGTCAAATGGCGAGTCGGCTTCCGCGAAGCGAACAGCGACCGGCTCTTGGTCGGCGCGGTGCCGGGCGGCCCCTGGTAGGTCGCCATCAGCATGTCGCGATCGCGACCGTCCATCTCGGCCCTGCCGACATACTCGACCTGGACCTTGGCGACCCCTGCCCGCTTGAAGTCGAGCAGCGCGGCCGTGGTGGCCGACACGTCAATCACCCGGTTGCGCGAGAACGGTCCGCGATCGTTGACGCGAACCACCACCGATCGGTTGTTGGACAGGTTGGTGACGCGGACATAGCTCGGCAGCGGCAATGTCGGATGCGCGGCGGTCAGGTCGTTCATGTCGAAGACTTCGCCATTGGCGGTCTTGCGGCCATGGAAATTCGGCCCGTACCACGACGCGAGCCCGGTCGCCTTGTAGTCGGGATCGTCTTGCGGAACGTAGGTCTTGCCGGCGACACGGTAGGGTTTTCCGACCATCTCGCGGCCGCCGCCCTTCGGCACAGACTTGCCAGAAGCGACGCGCGGACTGGCCTTCACGCCATATTCGGCTTCTGAGAACTTGGTGGCGGGCCCTGAGGACGAACAGGAAGCGAGAAACACCAGGCCGACAGCGATCAGGGCTCCGCGCATCAGCAGCGGCGCCCGATCAGGCATGAAACGGCCGGATTTCAGCATGCCAACGGTCCCGAACCAGAGGTTTCGGAACGCGCAAATGCCCCAATCAGCCGTAATCCGGCTGTCTCGCTTCGCTTTGGCAGAATCACATCGCCCCTTGGTCCACCCACCACAGCCGAATCTTATTAAACAGGCGAGGGAATGAATCAACCTTAAAGGCCTGGATGCGGGCGCGACCATTCGCCCGTTTTCCGGCCAATTTGGCCGCTGGTGGCTATTTCTCGGTGGCGGTAAAGACGCCGTCCCAGTCGGTTGGCGGCGGATTCTGGCGCCAGACGGCGATTCGCGAGGCGTAAAGCTCGTAATATTTGTCGAGCGCCGGCACCTCGACCGAGCGGCAGGTGGCGATCGCCGCGTCGGCGCCATCCCAGTCCCGCGCACGGTAGGCGGCCAGCATCGCTTCGTGGCTCGGCTGAAGGCGGGCAAACTGCTCGTCGGAGACGCCCAAAGCGCCCTGGAGGGTGTAGAGCCGGCTCGGCTGCGAGCGGCCCTTGACCCGGATCAGGTCGAGTTCGAGGGCCGGCTCCCCTACCCCGGCGAAGGTCGATTCCCCGATGACGATGGTCAGTCCGTAGACTTTCGACAGCCCTTCGACGCGCGAGGCGAGGTTCACGTCGTCGCCGATCGCCGAATAGTCGAAGCGGATTGTCGATCCGAGGTTACCGACGCAGCAATTGCCGGTGTTGATGCCGATGCCGATGGCCACCGGATGGTAGGGCCTCCCGGCCGCCTCCGCCTCGGCCTGCCAGTCGCGGTTCAACTCGGCCATTTTCGTCGCCATCTCCATCGCCGCCAGAGAAGCGTTCCGGGCATGGGCCGGATCGTCGATCGGGGCGTTCCAGAAGGCCATGATGGCGTCGCCCATATACTTGTCGATGGTGCCGCGGTGCTTGAGGATGATCTCGCTGAGCGGGCTGAGCAGCCCGTTGATGAATTGCGTCAGTTCGTGCGCCGTCATGCGTTCCGAGATCGACGTGAAGTTGCGCACGTCGCAGAATAGCAGGGTGAGTTCGCGCACCTCGCCGCCGAGTTCGAGGCGATCGGGGTTGGCGATGAGCTCGTCGACGACATCCGGCGAGACGTAATGGCCGAAGGCGCGGCGGACCTCGCCGCGCTGCTGCTCGACACGGCGGTAGATGTAGAGCGTCGCCGACCCGACCAGGGCGAAGATCGCCAGCGCCGGATAGGTCGGATCGAGCAGAAGCCCGGCGTAGAGATAGGATGCCCAGCCGCCGATGAAGACCCCGGCGATGGCGACCGCGCCGATCAGCGCCGACGCGCCGGCCGAGATCCGGGGCAGGAAGAATGCCAG
Source organism: Bauldia litoralis (assembly GCF_900104485.1). Classification (GTDB taxonomy): domain Bacteria; phylum Pseudomonadota; class Alphaproteobacteria; order Rhizobiales; family Kaistiaceae; genus Bauldia; species Bauldia litoralis. Next base: position 268,702 of record NZ_FMXQ01000002.1, read on the forward strand.
GATGACGCCGGCGACCAGCACGAAGAGCAGTTCCAGCGCCAGCGCGTGATCCGGCCGTGTCAGGCTGCGGCCGGCGATCAGGTGCTCGATCGCCTGTGCCTGGACCTCGACGCCGGGCAGCGCCGCGTCGATCGGGGTGGCCTGCAGGTCGTTGAGGCCGGCCGCGCTCGACCCGACCAGGACGATCCGCCCCGCGACCGCATTCGGATCGAAATCGCCGGAGACCACAGACCTGGCCGGAATGAAGGCGGCCGGGTTGGACGGACGGAACTGCAGCAGCAGTCCGCCGTCGGCATTGGTCGGAATCTCCAGGTCGCCGACCTTGATGTTGTTGAGCCCGGTCGATGCGCCGAAGGCCGTCTCGCCGCTGGCGTTCGATGCCTTGAGGATATAGGTGCTGGCGCCCTGCGCGACGCGTAGGGTCTCCATCGCCAGCGTCGGCACCAGCTGGTCGCCTTGTCGGTAGACCAGCGGCAACCGCCGCACCACCTGATCGCGATCGGGAATCCAGTTGATCGAGCCGATCCCGGAGGCGGCTTCCTCAAGGCCGGGCAGGTTGTTGACGTTGCCCGAGAAGGCCGGAATGAAGGGCAGCGGGTCGTCGCCGGCAATCGCGAAGCCGGCCTTGGACGGCGGCCTCCCCGTCTCGCCGCCATTCAGCACCGTCGCCAGCACCGTCGGACCCAGTCCGATGGCTTGCGCCAGCATGGCGTCATGGCCCGGCCGATTGACCAGGATCGGTTCCAGCAGCGCCGCCTCTTCCGGGGTCAGGCGCTTGACCACCTGCTCCGGCGACGTCTGGTCCGGTTCGGTGAAGAGTACGTCGAAAGCGACCGTCACCGCGCCGGCGGCAAACAGGTTCTGGAGCATGCCGGCGATCGTCGACCGCGACCACGGCCACTGGCCGACCTCCGCCAGCGACGCCTCATCGATATCGACAATGCGGACCGGCAGGTCCGGGTCATAGGCCTGCGGTTCGAGGCGCTGGTAGGAGTCGAAGGCCACCAGCCGCAGCGCCTGGAGAAAGAAGGGATCGGCGACCCGGAGCGCCGTCGCCCCGAGGAGAACCGCGGCTACCAGGAAGACATAGGCCCAGCCAGCCTTGACGCTCACCGCGCGGCTCCCGGGTGTATCGGCGCCCTCGCCTGCCCGGCTGCCGCCCGGATCGCCCCTCGTCGCACATGGCTACGGAGCCGCGACCGGCGGTCCGATGCGCCTGATCCCGATAACACGTCGCGCGGCGGTTCCGGTGGGGATAGCAGCGGTCCCGCTCCCTAGACGATGAGGAAATCCGATTGCAGCAGGGTCGCTCCGCTGATCCGGGCAAAGGCAATGGCATCGCTGCTGGAGCCGCCGTTGGCGTCCCAGTAGATCGTCCCCAGATCGGCGCCGGATGTGTCGAAGAGGAAGACGCCGGCACCTCCCCCATGGGTGTAGCCGGTAATGTCGGCGAGGCCGACAAGCGGCGCCGCGCCGCCGGCGACAAGCCCGCCGCCAAAGCCGGAGGCGGAGACCTGGATTGTGTCGCTGCCAGAGACGAAGTCGGTGATGGTGTCGAGCCCGCCGAATGCCGACTTGAAGGCAAAGGTGTCGCTGCCCCCACCACCGGTCAGGGTGTCGAGCCCGGCACCGCCGTCCAGCATGTCCGCGCCGGCGTTGCCTTTCAGGGTGTCGTCCCCGGCCCCGCCCTTCAAGGTGTCGGGACCGCCGCCGCCGACCAGTTTGTCGTCGCCCGAGCCACCGATGAGCTTGTCGCCTCCGCCGCCGCCCTTCAACAGGTCGTCGCCGCCCTTGCCCTTGAGCTTGTCCTTGCCGCCGAGACCGAAGATCCGGTCGTCCTTGCCGCCGCCGGACAGCTTGTCGTTCTTGCTCGTGCCCCGGATCGCGGCCGCGGCGAAGATGAAGTCGTCCTTGGTAAGGGCGCCGGAATTGACCACATCGAGGATGATCTTGTTCCCCGGTCCGAGGCCACCGATCGTGGTGTCGTTGCCGGATTGCTTGATCTTCAGGTCGCCGAACGAGACGCCGTTGAAAGCGGTCAGGTCGATCTTGTCGCTCTTGCTGCCGGTGGCCAGGAAGTCCTTGATCGTGTCCTTGCCGAAGCCCTTCTCGAAGACGAAGACATCGCGGGCGTCGCCGCCCCACGCCTTGTCTTTGGCGCCGTCGCCCTCGAAATGCAGGGTGTCGCGGCCGTCGCCGCCGGCATACTGGTCGGACCCTGCCCCGCCAAAGAGCTCGTCGCGGCCGTCTTCACCGTAGAGCTCGTCATTCCCCTCGTCGCCGAACAAGATGTCGTTGCCGGACGCCTGCCCCGAGTCGCCACCGAAACCACCGACGAGGATGTCGTTGCCGGTCCCGCCGCGGACGGTGTCGTTGCCGCCGCGCGCCCAGATCTTGTCGTTGCCGCCGCTGCCCTCGAGGATATTGGTGACCGCGCTGCCGAGAATGGTGTCGGCGCCGGAACTGCCGATGGCATTCTCGATGCCGATCAGCGCATCGGTCCCGGTATCCGCCCCTTCGGCATATCCGACCGGCGTCGTGGCGCCGAAGCCGCCGGCCGCCAGCAACGCGCCGAACGATCCGGGGGCGCCGCTGACCGACTCGCTCGACCGGTCTTCGGGTGTCAGGTCGATCTTCAGCCCGCTGCTTGTCAGTGAATAGTCGACCGTGTCGGTGCCGCTGCCGCCGTTATAGAGGTCGTTGCCGTCGCCGATCCCGGCGACGATCCGGTCGTCATTTGCGCCGGCGTCGATCGCATCGAAACCGGCGCGGCCGGTGATGATGTCCTTGCCGGCGCCTGAATTGATCGTGTCGTCGCCGGTCGATCCGGTGATCGTGTCGTTCCACGCGCTGCCGGTGACGAGGAAGCCGTCGCTCTGCAGGTGAAGGTCGATGACGACCGGTGCCGCGGCAAGCGCCGCCGAGATTGCCTCGACATTGACGATCCGGGCGTCGGAGGCGGCGTTGAGGTCGCTCGAGGTCGCGGCGAGGATGATCGTGTCGGTGTCTGCGCCGCCATCGACCGTATCGGCCCCGACAAAGCCGACAATGGTGTCGTCGCCGGCCTCGCCATTGATGACGTCGGCGCCAAGACCGCCTTCGATGCTGTCCTTGCCGGAACCGGCGTTGATCGTGTCGATGCCGCTCGACCCGATGATCTTGTCGTTGGACGCGCTGCCGGTGACCAGGAAGCCGTCGCTCTGCAGATGCAGGTCGATGACTACTCCGGCGGCTGCGAGCGCCGCCGAGATCGCCTCGACGTTGACGATCCGCGCATTGCTCGCGGCGTTGAGGTCGGTCGAGGTCGCGGCGAGGACGATCGTGTCGGTGTCTGCGCCGCCATTGACCGTGTCCGCGCCGACAAAGCCGACAATGGTGTCGTTCCCGGCGCCGGCGTTGATCGTGTCGGCGCCGCTCGACCCGGTGATCGTATCGCCGTTCGCGCTGCCGGTGATGAGGAAGCCATCGCTCTGCAGGTGAAGGTCGATGACGACCGCCGCCGCTGCCAGAGCCGCCGAAACGGCCTCGACGTTGATGATACGCCCGTTGGTCGCGGCGTTGAGGTCGGTCGAAGTCGCTGCCAGCACGATCGTGTCGGTGTCGTCGCCGCCGTCGACCGTATCGGCGCCCAAGAATCCGACGAATGTGTCGTTGCCAGCCCCGCCGAACAGCATGTCGTCGCCGGCCAGGCCGGTCAGCGTATCGTCACCCGCGCCGCCGGTGATGGTGTCGTTCTGGCTGGTGCCGGTGAGGACCTGGTTCTTGGTGTCGTCGACCACCGCCGAGCCGTCGATGACGATCAGGTCGCTGTCGGCGACCGGCAGCCAGTCGACGAAGGTCCATCCCGACAGGTCGACGGTAAGGTCGCCGCCGGTTGCCGCCGCCAGCACCTTGACCGTCACCGTGTCGGTGTTGCCGTTGGTGCCGGTGACCTCCAGCGTCGACGACAGGCCCGCGCCGAGCTGGTCCGAGGTGAAGGTCGCGCTCGACCCCATCGCCAGCTTCTCGATCGAGGTGATCGTCGAACCGGTGAAGTCGGCCGTGCCGCTGACCGACAGCGTGTCGGTATCGGCGCCGCCGTCATAGGTCTCGCCGGCTACCGCGTCAGCCCCGTCGACGACCAGGATATCGTCGCCAGCACCGCCATAGACCGTGTCGACCCCAAGGCCGCCGGTCAGCGTGTCGGCGCCGGCGCCGCCGGTGATCGTGTCGTTCTGGCTGGTGCCGGTGAGAACCTGGTCCTTGGTGTCGTCGACGATCGCCGAGCCATCGATGACGATCAGGTCGCTGTCGGCAACCGGCAGCCAGTCGACGAAGGTCCATCCGGACAGGTCGACGGTCAGCGCCGTGTCGACGACGTTGATCGTCACTGTATCGGTGTTGCCGTTGGTGCCGGTAACCTCCAGCGTCGACGACAGGCCCGCGCCAAGCTGGTCGGAGGTGAAGGTCGCACTCGACCCCATCGCCAGCTTCTCGATCGAGGTGATCGTCGAGCCGGTGAAGTCGGCCGTGCCGCTGACCGACAGCGTGTCGGTGTCGGCGCCGCCGTCATAGGTCTCGCCGGCCACCGCGTCGGCCCCGTCGACGACCAGGATGTCGTCGCCAGCGCCGCCATAGACCGTGTCGGCCCCGAGGCCGCCGGTCAGCGTGTCGGCGCTGCCGCCGCCGGTCAGCGTGTCGTCTCCGGCGCCACCGACGATCGTATCCTCGCCGGCGCCGCCGGTGATGGTGTCGTTCTGGCTGGTGCCGGTGAGAACCTGGTCCTTGGTGTCGTCGACCACCGCCGAGCCGTCGATGACGATCAGGTCGCTGTCGGCAACCGGCAGCCAGTCGACGAAGGTCCATCCCGACAGGTCGACGGTAAGGTCGCCGCCGGTTGCCGCCGCCAGCACCTTGACCGTCACCGTATCGGTATTGCCGTTGGTGCCAGTGACCTCCAGCGTCGACGACAGGCCCGCGCCGAGCTGGTCGGAGGTGAAGGTCGCGCTCGACCCCATCGCCAGCTTCTCGATCGAGGTGATCGTCGAACCGGTGAAGTCGGCCGTGCCGCTGATCGACAGCGTGTCGGTGTCGGCGCCGCCGTCATAGGTCTCGCCGGCTACCGCGTCCGCCCCATCGACAACCAAGATGTCGTCGCCAGCACCGCCATAGACCGTGTCGATCCCAAGGCCGCCGGTCAGCGTGTCGGCGCTGCCGCCACCGGTCAGCGTGTCGTCTCCGGCGCCGCCGACGATCGTATCCTCGCCGGCGCCGCCGGTGATCGTGTCGTTCTGGCTGGTACCGGTGAGAACCTGGTCCTTGGTGTCGTCAACGATCGCCGAGCCGTCGATGACGATCAGGTCGCTGTCGGCAACCGGCAGCCAGTCGACGAAGGTCCATCCGGACAGGTCGACGGTCAGCGCCGTGTCGACCACATCGATGGTCACCGTGTCGGTGTTGCCGTTGGTGCCGGTCACCTCCAGGGTCGACGAGAGGCCGGCGCCAAGCTGGTCGGAGGTGAAGGTCGCGCTCGACCCCATCGCCAGCTTCTCGATCGAAACGATCGTCGAGCCGGTGAAATCGGCGCTGCCGCTGACCTTAAGGGTGTCGCCAACCGTCTCGCCGGTGTTGCCACCGTCGTAGGTTTCGCCAGCGACCGCGTCGGCACCATCGACCACGAGGATATCGTCGCCGCCGCCGCCATAGATTGTGTCGGCCCCCGCCCCGCCGGACAGCCTGTCGGCACCGCTGGTCCCGGTCATCGTATCGTCCAGGGCCGTGCCGTCGATGCCGGCAAAGGCTCCTGACAGCAATTGCAGGCTCAGGCCCGAGGCGATCCCCTGGGCAACTGTCGATCCGAGATCGATGGTGATCCCCGAACCGGTGAAATCCCCGAAATCGAGGATCGCGCCGTCACTGGTTTCGAAAACCAGCGTACCGTCGACCGCGCCATTGAAATAGAAGGTGTCGGCACCGGCTCCAGACTTGAGGTGGTAGTTCACGGTGCCGCTGATGTCGAAATAATCATCCCCCAACCCCGTGAGGATGACTTCGAAATCATTGAGCGTATCGCTGCCCAAACCGGTAGCAGCGACCGTGGCCTGGTTGGCGACAATCGTCACGGTGATCGGCGTCGTCTGCGACGAATAATCGGCGGTGTCCGTGCCGCCATGACCGCTCAGGACGTTGTCATCGGAGTCGGTGACGATGAACAGGTCGTCGCCAGAACCCGTCTCGACATTCTCCACGTTGTCGACGGCGTCGATTTCGCCGCTGACGGTATCCTCGATGGAGCCGTCGCCGGGGGTATCGGAGAGGATGACGATCAGCTTGTTGGTGCTGGTGCTCAGATCGATTAGGTCGACGCCGTCGCCGCCATCAATGTCATCGTTACCGCCGCCGCCATAGAGGGTATCCCCGCCATCGCCGCCATTGAGGATGTCGGCTTCGTCGCCGCCATACAGGATATCCGCCGCGCTCGTCCCGGTGATGTCGTCAATGCCTGCCGTGCCGACGATGCTGGTGAAGTTCCCGGCGAGGGTGACATCGAGTCCGGTCGCTATGGTCTGCGCTGTCGCCAAGCCGAGATCGATCGTGATCCCAGAACCGGAGAAGCCTGCGAAATCGAGGGTCGCGCCGTCGCTTGTCTCGAGCGTCAGCGCGCCGGTCACCGAACCATTGAAGTCGAAGATGTCGGCCCCGGCGCCGGAGTCGAGGTGGTAGGCTACGGCGCCGCTGATATCGAAGGTGTCGCCGTCCGAGCCGGTTACGATCTTGTCGATGTCATCAAGGGTGTCGGTGCCGATCCCCGTTCCGGTGACGGTTGCCTGTTCGCCAACGATGGTGACGAGAATCGGCGTCGACAGCGATGCGTAGCTGACCGTGTCGGCGCCGCCCATGCCGTTCAGCGTGTTGTCGCCAGCGTCACTTATGACGAAGGTGTCGTCCGTACCGCTTCCATCGACATCGATCTGGGCGACGCTGTTATACTGGTCGGTGCCGATGCCACCGCCGGTATCGGAGACATCAACGTCGTCCCCGTCGCGAGTGATGGTGATCGTGCCGCTGCCGCCAAGGACCTTGGCCGTGTCGATGCCGGCGCCGGCATTGATGATGTTGTCGCTCGAGTCGCTGACGGTGAACTGATCGGCACCCGACCCGGTGTCGACATTCTCGACGTTGTCGACCGTATCCGTTTCGCCGGTAAGAGTGTCTTCGATGTAGCCGGCGCCTGGTGTGTCCGACAGCACGACGATCAGGTCGTTGCTGCTGGCGCCCCAGTTTATGTAGTCGATACCGGCTCCGCCATCGATGTCGTCATTGCCTGCGCCGCCGTCGATGGTGTCGTTGCCATCATCGCCATTGATGACGTCGGCAAGCGAACCGCCCTTGATGATGTCGTTCTGTATCGTGCCGGTGATGTTCTGGGCTTCAGCCAGCCCCGACCCATCGATGTCGACGACATCAAAATCCGTCGCACCGGAAATCCAGTCGGCAAACGTCCAGCCGCTCAGGTCGAACGTCGTATAGCCACTGACCACGACAACCGACTCGGTGTCGGTGATACCGTTGGTGCCGGTGACCTCATAGGGAAGAGCCGGAAGGTTGTCGGTGGTGATCGGGGGCACGGTGAACGCCTTGTTTTATCTGAACTCTGGTCGACGCCGCCCGGCTATGACCACCCTCCGCTACGGTGGTGGCGGTGGCGGCGGTTCGGGCGACTGCTCGATGATCGTCCGATCGATCGTCGACTTGCCGGTGAACTTGGCTGAATCGCCCTTGGTCCGGCCGACCACGATGCCACCGGATCCGCCCTTCGCGACGTCGTTGAGCGTCACCGACGAGACGTTGAACTCCACCGCGCCGAGCCCGCCGACCTCGACCGCCTGGTTGATCCGGAGCTGGAAGGTTCGCGAATTGATCCGGGACTTCACCGAGCATGCGCCGCCGGTGCAGACCACCTTGGTGCAGCTCTTGCGGCTGGCCGTGGACTTCGCCTGGCAGGCGGAGTCGTGCGAAACCAGCGCGGCGCCGCCGCGAATGACCAGGGTCGCCACCGGCGTATTGATGGTCGCGCCGGTGGTATGGCTAATCTGGCCACCGACGAAACGCAGCGCGCCCTTCGTCAGACTCGCAGCGAAATTGCCGCCGCTGGCCTTGGGGTTATAGACGAACTTGTCGATGACGAGGTCGCTGTTCGGCCCGATCGTCATCGTCGACTTGTCGTTGAACATCACCTGCAGCGAGCCGCCGCCGGTCGTCTTGATGCGCTCCTGCGAGACGATCTTGGTGCCGGCCTGGAGCGTGCGGGAACTACCGCCGGGCGGTGTCCCCGTCGATGATGGGCGGACTGCCGCGGCCGCACCGACAACCTCTGCCTGGACGGTGTGAACCGGCAAGATCAGGGACGTTGCCAATGCCATGCCGCCCAGACCGAGGGCGAAGAAACGCATCATCGTCATGGCCTCCGCTAGAATCTGCCCTGAGGGCCAAAGATGACGCTCAGGTTTTCATAGTCGTCGCGATCGAGGTTCGAGACGTTCTTCGAATACTCCACCGCGACGCCGAAAGCGATGTTTTCCCGCAAGGGGATCTCAAGGTTCGCGCCTACCGACCAGAGATTGTCGCGGCGCTTGGTATCGAGCGCGGCATACGCCTCAGTCGGAGCGATTCCCTTGAAACTTGTATAGGAATAGCGGGCGAATGGCGACAGGGACCAATCTTCGACGCCGAGAAGGTCGAAGCCGATCAGCATGGCGAGGCTGACCGTGTACTGGTCATAGCTCTGGTAGTCGGCCGCGGCCTGATTGTTGTAGTAGGCAAGCCGCGACACGACGGCGATGTTGTCCGTGACTTCCGCGTTCAGATCCACCGCATAGGTGAAGAAGTCGCCGGTCTGGTCGGTCGCGTCCGGGTAATCGTCGGAGTTGTAGTAGGACCGGTTCTTGTATTCGAATGTCGGCTCGACCCACCAGCCCTCTTCGAAGGTCAGGCGCGTGACGACGCCGCCGCCATAGGCCGACTGGTACGGCTCGTCGCCGAGCAGAATTCCCTGGACGATCGCGAAGGGCTTGATCGACAGCCCGCCGTCCTCGGTCGTCAGGCGCGGCCCCACCGTCGCCTCGGCGAAACCGAGGTCCAGCCGGTTGATCTTGGCCTGGTCGGCGTAATACCCGGAAACCGTCGCCTCGATCGACAGATTGTCGGTGACAGGTTCAGCCAGGCCGAGCGTTCCCAGTGCAAAGCTGTTCCAGTCCGCCTCCGGCTTCTCGAAGGGCAACGGCTCGCTGAGGCCGAGCGCAACGGAACCGTGGTTGGCGTTGGTCTGGTAGCGGGCGCCGATCTGACCAAAACCGCTCCATGGCGAGGGCTCGGTCTCGCGTCTGGCTTGCGCCAGCAACGTCGCGACCTCGCTTCGCTGGGCCGCATCGAGGTCGGGCAGCGCCTGGGCGTCCTTGAGATAGCCCGCGGCGGCCGCATAGGACTCGATCTGCATGTAGAACCGCGCCGCCTCCAGCTGGAGTGCCGCGTTGCTCGGGTCATAGAAGATGAGCCGCTCGACCGCCCCGATGGCCGCATCATAGTCGTTGAGCTGGACGGCGATATCGATCATCCGCCGGTTGAGGGCGCGATCCGAGGGATCGACGAGAAGCTGCTGATAGACGGAGTCGATTTCCGCGCGCAGGGCCGCCGGATCGCCGGTCGCGCCCTGCGCCAGCGACGGCGCAGCGGCAAGCATGACTGCTCCCAGGAGCAGAGACCGCCTCATCGACATGGGACCCCGTCTTGAACTCAAAATGACACTCTCTTCGTCCCGATCATAACCTCAGGGGACGGCTCGCGACCATCCGCTAATTAAATCTTCATAGATTGTTGTCTGAGAAGCACACCCGAGGAAAGGCCATTTCTTAGGCACAATAGCCCGGCGGCACCGTGAGTCGCGCGACGGTGGCCCCTTTCGGGTCGGAATAGGCCATGTGAAACGCAACCCCGTTGTCGTTGAGGAAGCGGATTTCCCTGGCCGACTGGCCGCAGAAGAGCGATTTGACGGTCCGCATGATGTAGGCGTCGAACGCGTGGATCTCGACCTCCCCCAGTTCCCGGCCGACGGCGTAACCAAGGCTGAGCGTCATGCCTTCCGACTCGACGCTGATCAGCGAGAGTTCCGGCCCCGCCTCGCGCGGCAGGCTTTCCTTGAGCTTGCCGGCGAACGCCGCCATGCGCTTCCCGACATCGCCGGCACGTTCATCGACGGTCGGGTCGCCCGGCTTCGGCACGGAAACCGCCGGCAACGGCGGCGGGTCGTCGGCCGCGAACTCGGTACCGAGCGCGGTGTCGGCATCGGCTGCTTTCTGGCCCGCGTCTGACGGGCTGGCCGGGATCAGCGCCGTCAGCATCTCGACCGCCGGACCAAATCGGTCGCTCATATAGAACGCGAGTGTGCCGACGCCGACGACCATGCCGAGGAGAAATGAGAGGGTGACCGCCCCCGCTCCGAAACGGCGGCGGTGGCGCGGCGCGTCGAGGATGCGCTCGTCGACCGGCGGGGCGACGGAGTCCGGAGGTTCCAGAACGTCGACAGGGGCCGGCTCGAATATCGGTTCGTGCCGCGCCGCGACCGGCGGTCGCTCCTGTGGTCCCCTCGCCCGCCAGCTCGATATCAGGGCGGCCGCGACCAGGAAGACGAAGACGGCCAGGACCGCGCCAAGGATCGCGGCAAGCAAGGGGCTTTCGCCGATGATCGACCCTATCATCGTCCCAGTCCGGTCCCGTTCATCAGCCCCATCATCATGGTACCGCAGGAGCGCGCTTCCGACCAGCGCTTGCGCGACCGCCGATCCATCGCCGACGGCTTGAGGTCCATGGCAACGAGGGATCGGAAACTTGCATCCACGCGATCCTGCTCGTCCGCGTGCGCCAGGCCTTTTGGCGGGCGCGGGAGCCAATGGCAAGGACTCGCCAATTCCCCCTTTCGTCGATAGGCCGCAGCCGCTATCTGGTTAGCCACAGGTCAGGATGGGTGGCCGAGTGGTCGAAGGCAGCGGTCTTGAAAACCGCCAGGCGGGCAACCGTCTCGTGGGTTCGAATCCCACCCCATCCGCCAATTGTCGACATAAGCATTTGAAAACAGTGCCTTGTCGACAATTCGCAGGGTCCTGCACAAGAATTTGCCCACGCGACGGCAGGTCCGACGTATCACAGTCCGCAAATGGCGGTAGTATACGCACGATGAGAGCTGTCATCCGGTGGATGTCGAACGACCAACCGGAGAACATCGATGGTGCTTCCCGACCAGGCCACCCTGAATACCCTGATGTATTTCTCGGTGCTCGCCTACAGCTCGGACGTCCCGGTCTCGATCACGCCGTCCGTGAAGGCGCCGACCGGCCAGGAAGCCAACTGGTCGACCTGGACGGCCCTCAACGGGACGGATCTCGATACACCCGTGATCCCGACGCACATTTTCTTTGGAAAGAACAACTTCTACAAATTCGCGAACGCGCAGGCCATCGTCGCCGTCAATGACACGGACGATGCCCTGATCCTCGCGTTCAAGGGCACCGACATAAAGTCTCTGGCCGATTGGCTCGAGGATATCTTCTATATTAATACCTATTACTACCAGTTCACCCCACTACTGAAATCGATTGAATACTATCTTTCGCAGAATCCCAACATCAAGAACGTCTATGTGACGGGCGACAGCCTCGGCGCCGGCGCGGCCGAGCAGTACATGTACAATCACCCGGACACGGCGTCCGTGTCGTTTGAGGCCATCACCTTCGGGTCTCCCGGATTCGTCCTCAAGGGCGACGCTCCGCACGACGAGCGCGTCACGAACGTCATGCATGCGGGCGATCCTGTCCCGTGGCTGGGTCATGTGGTGAGAGGCTACAAGAGCATTGGCACCGACATGCCGATGACCCTTTTCGACTTCGATGACGGCTCCCCTCCGCCAACGAATTTCAACGAACATTTCAAGGGTCTCTACCAGCTGAACCTGTTCTATCTGACGAACTCGGCGCTCTATCGGCTTGCCGATAGCGACGATGAAATCGTGCTGGGCGTGGGCCCTGCCGGCGATCCGCCACCCGGCACGAGTCTCCCGGCCATTTCGTACGACGACGTCATCGACAAGAGCGGGCTCGATACTTCGTTCTTCCTGCTCGGTCTTGCCGGCGACGACGATCTGACGGGCGGAACCGGGCCGGATCTCCTCGACGCCGGGGCCGGAAAGGATGTGCTGCAAGGCAACGCAGGAGATGACGCTCTGGCCGGCGGAAAAGGTCGGGACCTGCTGCACGGCGGGCCTGACAACGACACGTTCGTCTTCATCGCCCGGGATGGCGTCGATACGATCGATGAACAGGAACGCGGCGGTCTCGACGTTCTCGAGATTCACTCCAGCGCTCTTCGCAACATCGATCCCGACGATATTTCCTACTGGCTCTCCGGCGGCAAGCACGATCTCGCCATCGGGCTTGTCGGTGGAGACCAGGGAACGATCACGATAAAGCAAATGGATGTGGCATTGTCTCAGGTCGAGACGCTGCGCCTGTTCGACGCGGACGGTAACCAGGTCGGCCCGGATGTCGATCTGGTCCAGAAGTTCCACGATGCCGGCTCCGGCCTCGACGACGTGATCCTGCTCAACAAGGGTCATCAGGAAGTCTTCGCGGGCGGCGGTCACGACATCATGGAAGGCGGCGTGGGCAACGACAGGCTCCACGGTGGCCGCGGCCGGGATACCATCGACGGCGGCAAGGGCAACGACAAGCTCTGGGGCGGCAATGGCCACGACGTCATGGGAGGCGGAAACGGCGATGACACGCTCCGCGGTGGCTCCGGTCAGGATACCATCAATGGCGGCAAGGGCAACGACAAGCTCTCGGGCGGCAAAGCCGGCGACAATTTCGTCTTCGATCAGGCACCGGGCGGCCGCCATGCCGACAAGATCAAGGATTTCGCCGACGGCGCGGACCTGATCGTCCTCGATGCTTCGTCGTTCGACGGGCTGACCGCGGGCGAGATGACGCCACAGCAGTTCAAGCTGCACATTGCGTACGACTCAAATGGCTGGCTGAGCTTTGATAGCCAGAAATTCGCCAAGCTCCAGTCCGGCGGGATCGACATGGATCACACGGATTTCCTGGTGATCTGAACGTCGGCGCCGCGCCGGTCTGGCTCACCCGGCCGTCGGCTACCAGATACCCAGCAGCACGCCCCATCCGTGGATGACGCCGACGGGGAAGATGATCGCTCCGACGAACAGGAATGCCCACTGATCGAGCGTGAAACAGGCGTAGAGATGGGCGATCCAGCCGCCGAAAGCGGCAAAGAAGGCCACAATGGCGATCGTCTTGGTCATCGTTCTCGCTCAAGCCCGGCCTCCAAGCTCGAGACCGGATCCTGCCCAGTTAGCCAGATGACGAGGGCCACCGCTTACGCTGGCGAGACAGATTCTTATGATTTGCCGCCACGGGTCGTGTTTGGACGTTGCGTGGCGGGCCAAGTGTCGTGATCAGTGGCGGCGGAGTTCGCTTGGCGATTGCCCCGACCAGCGCCGGAAGGCCGTGCTGAATGCCGGCTGGTTGGCATAGCCGAGCAGGAAGGCGACCTGGGTGAGGCTCAGGTTGGAACTGGTGACGTATTTCACTGCCAGCTGATGGCGCAACCGGTCGAGCACGGCATCGAAGCTGGTGCCTTCCATCGCAAGCTTGCGGGTCAGGGTGCGGTCGCTCATGCCGAGATCCACCGCGATGACCTTGGCCTTCGCTGCGCCGGTAGGCAGCAGTTCGATGATGCGGCGCTCGACCGCCTGCAAGAGGCCCGGCTCGCGCGTCCCGTGTTCTTTCAGGGTCGCCTCGCAATGGGTGCGCAGGATCTTGAGGAGCCGGTCGTCGGCCGTGGCGATGGGATCGGCCATGTCGCTGGCCTTGAGGACGATCCGCACGTGATCCTCGCCGAAAACGATCGGGCATCCCAGGCACCGCGCCACCTCGCCGCGCCGGGCATTGCGGCCATGGACGAAGGATGCTTCGAGCGGCCTGATGTCCCGCCCGACGACAAGCCGCCAGTAATTGAGCAGGAGTCCGGCGCCGAATTCCGCCTGCTGGCTGTATTGCAGGTAGCTCGGGTCAACCGGATTCATGGTCACGATGACGGTGTCGTCAGCCCTGGAAACACCGAGCTGGATCGCTTCGGTGAAGACCTGCAGGTAGCGGGCGAGATTGTCGAGCGCGTCCCCGAAGGTGCGTGATGCCAGCCCGAGATAGGCAAGCGCGTCGGCGTCCCGCACGTCGACCCGCGTCGACAGGCGAACGCCATAACAATCGTCGTCGAGTTCGCGGGCGGCGATCTCCATCAACCGCGCCTGCGCCGGCCAGGAAATGCGCGCCCCGTCGCGATTGACGGCCCGGAGGTCGAGACCAGCCTCGTCAAAGATCGCGTCGACGTCCCTGCCGGCGTTCCGCAGATCGCCGAGGATGGCCTTCGGCCACACCGACAGCACTCTTGGAGTCCCGTTCACCGGCAAATGACGACGCTCCCCGAAAGCCCGAGCGTTGATCCTGGCGCGTTCCCCGCAATCTCTCCGGGTGCGGCAGCTCAATTGGGTCACAATAGCTGCACTCTGGCTGCAAGTCGTAGGGATTCCGTTGACCTCATCGCAGGCGCGGGTTGGGCGTGACCCGATCGCCCAGCAGGTCGCGGATGGGATCGGCATCCTCGGTCGAGTAGCCGAAATGCAGGTGGCGCTGCCAGCCCTCGGCGACCTCGAACCGCCCGGACAGGGTGCCCATCCGGCGGCTGAATTCCTCCATCTGGTCGAGGTAGGAGCCCATGCCCTGGCTTTCGCTCAGCCAGTCGCCTTGCGAGGTGTGATTGGCCAGCATCGATCGCTTTCGCGCCAGCGTCGTACCAATGTCGACAAACGACTCCGGCTCGACGGGCTGACGCATGCCCGTCATCAGCCCGACGGGCATGGCGTGGTAGATCACCGTCTCCCCCTTGTAGTGGGGCTCCGGCGGCAGCGTCCCGTAGTTGGGGATTTCGCGGGCGAACGCGCCGGTGACCGCCAGTCGGCAGGCGTTCATGTGGTCTTCCATATAATCCAGCGGCGGCTGCGTCAGGATGATGTCCGGCTTGACCCGGCGGATCACCGCCGCGACCCTTGCAATCGACGGGGCGTCATAGAACAGCGTCAGGTCATCGGCGATCGGCGGGTGGATCTCCGCGCCAATCTCGCGCGCCGCGGCCTGGGCTTCCTCCCAACGCCGCCGCTTGATCTCCTCGTAGCCATATTGCACCGAGCCGTAGCATCCGTTGCAAAGGTTCCAGAGGTGGATGGCGACCCCGGCATCCTTCAACAGAAGCAGTGTACCGGCCATCATGAATTCGATGTCATCAGGGTGCGCGACGATTGCGAACGCGGTCTTTTGTCCGGAGACGCTGGTGCTCGACATGAACGGGTTTCCTCGGTTTTTTTCGTTGCGGCACCATCGCGCGGGCCTCAACCGAGCGCCACGATTTTGTTTCCTCCGATCGACAGATTGGCGGCTTCTCTCGACATGATCCGACCGGACCAACGCCGTAAGCCGCCTGTTGGCCGACCCTCACCCAGCCGCTGGTGCCGACGGGTTGAGGGGCGGCAGGGGATGGCCGCCTTCGGGGTGGGTAGAGCAGCGGTCGCGACGCGATGACTTGAGCGCCGCAAGGGCTGCGCTCCAGGCCTCCGTGCCCGGCACCCCGCCCGACCCGCTGGCGACGCCATAGATCGATCGTCCCAGGCGCGCCATTGCGGCGTCTAGTGCCGCATCCGCGCCCCCTTCCCGGCCGGACGCCCGCCGGCGCCAAAGGGCGATGGCGGCGGTTGCGTCGCTGAAGCGCCGGCCGCGGATCGCCGCTTCGGCTTTCCCGTAGGCAAAGGACTCCGACGCCAGCCATTCGGCGTGGCGACGGTTGCGCCAGGCGGCGATCCTTGGCCAGGCGAGATAGACGCCCCAGGACACCAGCCCCAGGACGACCGCGCCGGCCAGCACCAGCAGCGCCAGCCTGGTCCAGTCGAATGGGTCGACAGATGGCGGCGGTCCACTGATCCTGAGGGCAATGCCGGGAACCGACCCGCTCTCGACCTTGCCGCTGTCCAGGTTGAACCAGCGGATGGAGATCTCCGGGAGGTCGACCTGCCCGCCGGCTTGCGCGATGTAGGTGACCCGATCGACCCGCGTCCCGGAAAGGGCGCCCCGGTCGTCGGTCTCGGCGATCGCGGGTTCGGCCGGATACGACGCGATGACGTTCGACTCGAGCGGCGCGATCAATGGCGGAATGAACAGCGGCGACACGCCGTCGATGCGGACGGTCACCTCGCGGACGATGGAGTCGCCCGGCGCCAGCGCTGCGGGGTCGCCCGAGACCGTCTGTTCGATCTCGATGTTCTCGGCGGCGATGAAGGGATCGAGGTCTTCTGTCCCCGGCGGCCGGGCGGCGACAAAGGAGAGCGGCTCGGTCCGGAGATTGACCACGACCGGCGCGCTTGTTTCCGGGTCGGCGTAGGTGACCTTGATGACGCCCGCCGGAATCGTGAACCGTCCCGGCACCATCGGCGTCAGCCGGTAGGAGCGGCCGACGCCCGCCCAGGTCTCCCGCTCGATCGACTCGCTGATCGGCCCGGAGGCGCGCTCGGGAAGCCGCACCATGACATCGGGCACCTCGAAGCTCGGGAAGATCGGCGGCTTGGGCAGGAAGGTCGGGGTCAGGATCTCGATTCTATAGATCAGCGCCTGCCCCGGAATCGCGCTTGTCTCTTCGAGGCTGGTGCGCAGGAACGGCTTCTTGCTGGCGATGGCCTGCTCTTCCGCGCTCTGCTCCTGGCCGGCGGCCGCGCCCGCCAGGCCGAGCAGCAATCCCAGGGCGAGCCAGACCCTCATGGCGTCGGCCGCGCGGCTTCAAGGGCGAAGCGGGTCCGCAGGAAGACCGAGGCGTTGGTGTCGACGGAGCGCATCCATTCGTCGACCGTCTGCATCTCCTTGGTCGCTTCGTCACCGGTGATCCGGGTTTCGGTTCCGCGACCCGACTCGTTGTCGAAGCGCACCTCGTCGGCGCCGATGCCGGCTTCCTCGCCGGTATCGCTCTGCTCCTGGACGCGTTCGATATAGGTGACGATCTGCTGCGCGACCTCGAGATTGTGGGCGGCGGTCGCGTTGTCGGGATCGCGCTCCAGCGCCTTCTCGAACGCCGCGACGCCGGCCCGGTACTCCCGGTTCCTCAGTCGCGCCATCCCCTCGGTGATCGCGGCATCGGCGGTGTCGAGCCGGGAAGCGGTCTCGGCCGCCTCCGGATACTTGCCGGCGCGATAGAGCGCATAGCTCTGCCAGGTCGGATCGGTGAACAGGTCTGCCGCTTCGGCAAAGCGGTTGTTGTTATAGGCGATCTGGCCTTGCTGGTCGGGCGTCAGGAACCAGCCGGCGACGGTACCGCCGAACCAGTCGGTAAGGCCCTCGGCGCGCGCACCGTCGCCGGCGAAGACGAGGAGGACCGCAACGGCGACGCTCCAGCGCATCGTCCAGCCGCGACGGAACCAGATCAGCGCGAGCAAGGCCGCGGGAATGGCGAAGATCCAGCCGCGATCCGCCCATTGCTGCCGGTCGTCGCGGGCCAGTGCCTCCCGCCAGGCCGAGGCGACCCGTCGCTCGATCTCGGCGACATCGCTTCCGTCTGCCGTCACCTCGACCACGGTGGAGCCCGATGGCACGCGCAGGTCGGACGATCCGCCGACCTTGAGATAGACGACGACGGGACCGTCTTCCGCTGCATTGGCATCGAAGGCCGGAAGGTCCACGGCATCGAGACCGTCGAGGACGAAGAGGATCGCGCCCTGGAATTCCTGTCCGGCGAGAGCGCCGCGGGCCAGTTCCAGCGCGGCGGTCGCGTTGGCCCCGTCGGAAGGCATCACCTCGGGCGACAGCGCTTCGAGGAAGGGTTTCAGCACCTCCGGATCCTCGGTCAGCGGGGCGACGCTATGTGCCGAGCCCGCATAGGCGATCAGCGCGGTTCTGGCGCCGGCCCGGGTGGCGACGAGGTCGAGGATCTTGTGCTTGGCGCGATCGAGACGGGTCGGCTGGATGTCGGTCGCCATCATGCTTTCGGAGACCTCCAGCGCGATGGCGAGCGGCGCCGTCTGCGACACGAAGGGGCTGGGCACGCGGGTCCAGGCGGGGCCGGCCGCGCCGAGCGAAGCGAAGACCACCGCGGCCATGACGCCGTCGATCGGCAGGAGCCGGCGGCGCCCGGCCTCGCCCACCGTCAGCGCCGCGGCGAGGTGCGGCGCGACGCCCCTTGGCGGGGCCGGTCGTGCCGTGGCGCGTGAGCGGATACGCCACCAGAGGAGCAGCACCAGCGGCACCGCGACGAGCCAGACCGGCCGGATGAAATGGAAGTCGCTGAGGAAATCGACGAGACCGGTCATGCGACGGCCCTCCGGCCGGTTTGCCATTCGAGCCAGCCGGTTGCCGCGAGGGCGATCAGGGCGGCCAGCCCGAGCAGCCAGTGGGCCAGGGGCTGGCGCGGGCGCCACGTCAGCGTCTCGACATCGCGCGGCGTCAGTTCGTCGATCCGCTCGTAGATGGCGGCAAGGCCCTCCTGATCGTCGGCGAAGAAGAACTCCCCGCCCGCCCGCGTCGCAATGTCCTCGAGCGATGCCGGGTCCACCCGGTTCTCGCCCTCGCCGTCCGGGTCGCCGACGCCGATGGTGAAGATCTGCACGCCCTTGCTGGCAGCGATCTCGGCGGCGTTGACCGGGGTCATCTTGCTGCCGGTGTCCTGGCCATCGCTGAGCAGCACCAGCAGGCGCTGGTCGATTTCGCTCGACTCGAAGGCGCGGATGGCCAGGCCGATGGCGTCGCCGATGACGGTATGCGGCCCGGCCATGCCGACCTCGGTCTGGTCCAGCAGGTCACGCACCGTCTGCAGGTCCTCGGTGAACGGCGCCTGCATGAAGGCCTGCGACCCGAACACGATGAGCGAGACGCGGTCCCCTTCCCGCTCGTCGATGAAGCGGCCGACGACGTCTTTCACGCCCTGCAGGCGTTGGATGCGGGACCCGTCCGCGGTTACGAAGTCGCGCTGGTCCATCGAACCGGAGATGTCGACGGCCAGCGCCAGGTCGCGGGCGGCCTTGTCGAGTTCGATCGGTTCGCCGACCCGTTCCGGCCAGGAGAGCGCCAGCACGAGAAGTACCCAGACGATGATTGCCGCCGCCATCTGGAACCGTAGCCGCGCCCGGATCACCGAGCCGGCCTTGGGTTCGACGCCGGCCGCACTGGTGATGCGGTGGAAGAAGGGAAACCGCAGCGCCGGCGCCTGCTCCCGCCACGGCGGCGCGAAGCGGGCGACCAGCCACGGCGCCGGCAGCAGAAGCAAGGCCCAGGGAAAGGCGAGTTCGATCATGGCGATGCCTGTTCCGCCGGCGGGCGATGGCGGCGAATCCAGTCCGTTGCAAGCGCGGCCAGCCCCGGAGCGTCCGCCGTCGGTGCGTAAGGCGCGCGGGCAATGACCGCGCCGGGGCCGTCGCAGAAGCCGCTCCCGGGGTATGACGCGTCGAGAAAGGCAAGCCAGGCGTCGCCCTGCAGACCGGCAATATCGTGGCGCGGGAAGGCCGCGAGCGCCGTCCGGCGCAGGATGGTTGCGATCGCCGCGGCATCGTCCGGCGCGGCGGCGACTTCGCGGAGCGCCTGACGGCGATAGAGCGATTGCCGCCGGCGACGGCGCCAGCGCAGGACGCCCCAGGCGACCAGCGCCAGGAGAGCGAGCCCGAGCCAGATCCATCCCCCCGTCTGTGGCCAGAGCGAGACCGGCGCAGGCGCCGGCGGCTGCTCGAGCATGTCGAGGTAGTCGACCAGGTTCAGGGGGACGTCGTCGCTCATCGGCGCGCCACCGCCAGTCCCATGAGCCGGCGCATCTGCGGCAGGGTCTCTTGGCCGGCGCTGAGCGGCAGGACGGGCAAGCCGAGCTCGTGCTCCCAGGCCAGGATCTGAGCCAGCCGGCCGGAGGCCATCTCCGTCAGCGCCTTGTGGACCCGCCCGTCCCGCGTATCGATCTCGGCCTGCAGGGTGCCGTCCGAGATGACGATCTGCGACGGATCGGGAAGCTCCTCGGCCATCGGATCGGTCACCAGGCAGAGCAGCACATCGTTGTGGCGCGACAACCCGCCAAGCAGGGTCTTCGTCCGGTCGTCGATGCCGTCGAAATCGCTGATGATGATCACCAGGTGGTCGCGCCGGACCATCTTGGCGACCGCCTCGAGCGGCCGGTTGAGCGGCATCGGCTCGACCGCCGGCGCGTCGGCCCGCAGCAGCGCATTGGCATCGGCGATCGCCGTCAACAACAGGTCCGCGGCCCGGCGGCTGCGCATCGGACGGATCTCGGCGACCAGATCGTCGCCAAAGACCACGCCACCGACCCGGTCCCCCTGGTCGAGGATGCGGAAGGCGGCGAGCATAGCGGTCTCGGCCGCGGTCACCGATTTCATGTTGAGCTTCGAGCCGAAGAACATCGACATCCGCTGATCGACGACGACCAGCGCCGGTCGGTCGCGTTCTTCCGTATAGACCCGCACATGCGGTTCGCCGGTTCGCGCCGTCACCTTCCAGTCAATGGCGCGGACATCGTCGCCCGGAAGGTAGGCGCGGAGTTCCTCGAAGTTCAGCCCGCGGCCGCGCAGACGCGAATTGTGGCGGCCATGGAGGACGCTGCCGGCCGGTTGGCGCGGCAGGAAGCTGATCCCGCGCGCCCTGCCCTCCAGCCGGCGCAGATGCGCCCGGTCGACCCGGATACGCGGATCGAAGGCCTCGCCGGTTTCGCCTGACAGGTCGCGGTCCAGTCCCGCCCGCGTCCGTGCCGCCGTGTCGCGCATGGACTCCTCCTACGGCAGCGACACCTGCGCCACGATCTCGTCGATGACCTGATCGGGCGACTTGCCCTCGCCCTGGGCCTCGTAGCTGAGGGTCAGGCGGTGGCGCAGGACATCGTTGACGATGGCGCGAACGTCCTGCGGGTCGACATAGTCGCGGCCGCTAAGCCAGGCGTGGGTCCGGCCGCACTTGTCGAGGGCCAGGGACGCGCGCGGGCTGGCGCCGATCTCGATCCATCGGGCCAGATCGGGCGAATAGACCTCTGGCGTCCGGGTCGCGTAGACGAGGTCCGCCATGTAGCGCTCCATCGCCTCGGAGACATGGATCGCCGAAATCTCGCGCCGCGCGGAGAAGATCGCTTCCTGCGGAATGACTGGCGGTGGCTCGGTCTTCTGTTTGGTTTCTCCCGCCGCCGCGGCCGCCGTCTCCTCGCCGCGGACCAGCTTGATCACCTCGACTTCGTCCTCGACCGAGGGATAGGTGATGAGGACGTGCATCAGGAAGCGGTCCATCTGCGCCTCCGGCAGCGCGTAGGTGCCTTCCTGCTCGACCGGGTTCTGCGTCGCCATCACCATGAACAGCGGCTCCATGCGATGGGTCTTGCCGGCGACGGTGACCTGTCGCTCCTCCATAGCCTCGAGCAGCGCCGCCTGAACCTTGGCCGGTGCGCGGTTGATCTCGTCGGCGAGCACGATATTGGCGAAGATCGGCCCGGGCTGGAACTGGAACTCCCCCTTGCCGCCTTCCTGGTGATAGATCTCCGACCCGGTCACATCCGCCGGAAGCAGGTCCGGCGTGAACTGGACCCGGCTGAACTGGCTTCGAGATTCCTGGCCAGCGCCTTGATGGCGCGGGTTTTGGCCAGGCCCGGCAGCCCCTCGACCAGCAGGTTGCCGTTGGCGAGCAGGCCGATGATCAGGCGCTCGACCACGTCCTCCTGGCCGACGATCGATTCCTGCATGCGCGCGCGCAGCGCCGTGATGCTTTCAGCGGGTGTCACTATCGGAACCTCGCATTCGGTTGGTGAACGGCGTCCTTGAAATATTAGGTCGGTCGCGCCCCGCTATCCGGGCGCGACCGCTTGCATGTCCGGTCAGTGCGTCGGTCGGCCGGTCAGCCGCCGCTACCAACCTGGCTCGTCACGGCCTCCATCACCCGATCGAGGTTGAAGCTTCCCGGCTTCTGGCGCGGCGGGAATTCCTTGAAGCTCTGGAGCCACTGGCCGACAAAGGCGCCTGCTGGCGCGATGGCGAACATGTGCTCGAGGTACCAGCGCTGGAAGCCCATCGCATTTTCCTCTTCCGCACGCTCGAAGGGGTCCATCCGCAGGTTCGTCAGGGTCGGCGCCCGCAGTACCTCGAACGGCTTCTGCCAGACCTCAAGTCCTTCTCCATTCTGGCGAAGGAAGGTGACCTTCCAGTTGCCGAAACGCAGGGCCGCGACGGACCCGTCGTCCGTCCAGTAGATGAACTCCTTGCGCGGCCATTCGGCTTCGCCCTTGAGCGCCGGGGCAAGGTCGTAGCCGTCGAGATGCACCTTGTATTCCCGGCCGATCGCCTGCACCCCGCCTTCCAGGAGCTTCTCCTTGATGTCCGGCTCGCCTGCCGCCGCCAGCAGGGTCGGCAGCATGTCCTCGTGCGCGGTCACTTCGTTGACGACCGAGCCCGGCTCGGTCACCCCCGGCCACCGGATGATGGTCGGGACCCGGTAGCCGCCCTCCCACTGCGTGTTCTTCTCGCCACGGAACATGGTGGTTCCGCCGTCGGGCCAGGTGAAGGTCTCGGCGCCGTTGTCGGTCGAATACATCACGATGGTGTTGTCGGCGATGCCAAGCTCGTCGAGCTTGTCGAGGAGCTGACCGACCATTCCGTCGTGCTCGACCATGCCGTCGGCGTAGACCCCCAGTCCCGTGACGCCCTGCGATTCCGGCTTGAGGTGGGTGAAGATGTGCATCCGGGTGGAATTCCACCACAGGAAGAAAGGCTTGTCCTGGTCGACCGCCCGCTGCATGAAATCGAGCGCCGAGGCCGTGACCTCCTCGTCGACCGTTTCCATGCGCTTGCGGGTCAGCGGGCCGGTGTCCTCGATCTCGCCGTCCGCCGAGGATTTGATGACGCCACGCGGTCCGAAATTCTCCTTGAACTCGGCGTTCTGCGGATAATCCGGGTTCTCCGGCTCTTCCTCGGCATTCAGGTGGTAGAGGTTGCCGAAGAACTCGTCGAAGCCGTTGTTGGTCGGCAGCATCTCGTCGCGGTCGCCAAGGTGGTTCTTGCCGAACTGCCCGGTCATGTAGCCGAGCGGCTTGAGCAGGCCGGCGATGGTCGGGTCTTCGATCTTCATGCCTTCGGGCGCGCCCGGCAGGCCGACCTTGGTCAGGCCGGTCCGGATCGGCGACTGCCCGGTGATGAAGGCGGCGCGTCCTGCCGTGCAGCTCTGCTGTCCGTACCAGTCGGTGAACAGCGTGCCTTCGGTGGCCAGCCGATCGATGTTCGGCGTCCTGTAGCCCATCATCCCGCGGTTATAGGCACTGATGTTGAAGCCGCCGATGTCGTCGCCCCAGATCACCAGGATGTTGGGCTTTTCCGGCGTCTGGGCGGATGCCCCGGACAGGACTGCCGCCGTCAGGAACGTCGCGGCAGCGAGTTTCGCGATGGTCTGTTTCATTGGTTCTTCCTACATTGCCGATGGATGGTCGGTGGGACTCAACGTGGCAAGGCTTCGATGAGGGGTACGCCGCGCGATCCGGTCGGCGGCTTGATCCGCAGATACGATGCGATCGTCGGTGCAACGTCAACTGTCTCGACCGGACGCGCGATGCGCTGTGACAGGATTCGCGGACCGGCGACGATCAGTGGGACGTAGGTATCGTAGGTCCAGGGCGAACCATGGGCCGAGGCGACGCTGAGCCCATCGAAATCCGCGACGAACCAGTGCGGTTCGAAAACGACGTAGATGTCGCCGGAGCGTTCCGCGTTGAAATTGGCGAGCACGGCCTCGCTCACCGCGGTCGATGCGATATTGCCGGAGCGCAGCGCGATGCTCGAAAAGGCGAACGCGATCCCGGGCATCTTGCGCAATTCCTCGGCGAGGAAGCTCTCGACCTCGGCCTTGTCGAGGCCCCGCGCGTCGATCACCGCGTCATTCAGGTAAACGTAGGGCTGCGAGAAGTCGGCGACGAGATCCTCGGCGATGCCGAATTCGTCCTTCAGCGCCTTCACCGCGGGTTGCTTGTCGACCTCGGCGAAGTCGAAATACGAGGCTTCGATCCCGAGCGTCGCGAGATAGCCGGGAACCTCGGGCGCCCCGTGGTCGGCTGACAGGACGATTAGCGTGCGGTCCAGCCCGACCCGCTCGTCGACGAAGGCGAGGAGATCGGCAATGGTCCGGTCGAGGCGCTTGATGTTGTCCTCGGACTCGAGGCTCGACGGCCCGAAGATGTGGCCGACATAATCCGTCGACGAGAAACTGACCGACAGGTAGTCCGTCACCTCGTCCTGACCGACCTGTTCGGCATCGATCAGCGCCTTGGCAAAATCGAGCGTGATCTCGTCGCCCGCCGGGCTCAGCGTGAGAAGGGTCGTGAAATACTTGCTGTCTGCCGCCCCATAGGGATGCGGGAAGGTACGACCGAAGCCGGGAAAGTCGGTTTCCCAGGGAACGTCATCCGCCGTCCCAAAGGTGTAGAGCGACCGGTCCAGCATCAATTGCCACGAGGTATCGGCATAGGACGCCGGCATGCCCTTCTCGTTCCACGCCACCACCCAGTCGGGATATGTGTCGCGGTAGAAGGTGCTTGTGATGAACGCTCCCTCGCTCTTCGAGAACCAGTAGGCCTTGCCCGCGTGGCCGGCCATGGCGATCGCCCCGCGATCCTTGACCGAGACACCGAAGATCTTGGCGGTCGGGCCCATCGCCAGGGCGATCTCGTCGGAAATGGTCGAGGTCAGGATCGCCGCCGGCGACCGGCCGTCCGTAGTTGCCGCCCTCTGGGTCGGATCGATTTCGGTCGCCGCGTCGACGCCGCCCTCGCCAACCAGCGGGTATCGGTCATCCTGCACGTTGTAGCGCGGAGCGCCTGTCTTCCGGTCGAACCAGACATTGGCGACCATGCCATGGATCGCGGGATCGGTCCCGGTCGCCAGTGTCGTATGGCCGACGATGGTCTCGGTGTTCGCGTGGCGATGATGGGCGTTGGTGAAGACCGACCCGTTATCCAGGAGATAGCGGAATCCGTTGTCGCCGAGACCGGCTGAGTAGCGCTCGATCAGGTCGCCGCGCAGTTGGTCGACCGTGAGTTGGAGCACCAGTTTCGGTCGTGCCTCGGACTCCTGCGCATTCGCTCCCGCCACGTTGGCAAGAGAAATGATGGCAGCAACGGCTGCTACGCGACACATGGCTATCCTCCCGATCGCCTCAAATGCCCATTCTGTCTGTCTCGCCGTGCCGGGTGTTGATTGACATCAACCCCTCCCCGCGCGTCCGGCCCGGCCGTTCGTCGAGTCCTGGTCCTTCGAGCTCCCAAGGAAAGACCGTGCGCCAGGCCATCTCCACAGCCCGTATGAAAAAGGGGCCGCCATTCCTGGCGGCCCCCGTTTGCCGTTGGATCGCGCTACTTGGAGCCGATCTGCGAGAAGATCTTGTCCTTCGCATCGCCGATCGTGAAGCTGCCTGGCTTCTGTCGCGGCGGGAATTCCTCGAACGTCGCGAGGAAGGTCTCGACATATTCCGCCGCCGGCAGCAGCAGGAAGACGTGGTCGAGATACCAGTCCCAGTAGGTGTTCGAGGTGATGTTGGACCGCTCATAGGGGTCGCGCCGCAGGTTGAAGAGCAGCGGGATGCGCAGCTCGGTCCACGGCTCGGCCCACGCCCGCAGCGTCTGGGGATAGCGATGCTCGAGGAAGATCGCCTTCCAGTCGTTGTAGCGCAGCGCGGTCAGATCGCCATCGTCGGAGAAGTAGAAGATCTCGTTACGCGGGCTCTCGTCCTCTTCGCCAAGCAGATATGGCAGCGAGTTGTAGCCGTCGAGATGCACCTTGTACTCGCGGCCGATCGCCTGGACGCCACCTTCGAGCAACTCCTCCTTGATGTCCGGGTTTCCGGCCATCGCGAGGAAGGTCGGCAGCCAGTCCATGTGGTGCATGATCTCGTTCGAGACCGAGCCGGGCTCGATCTTGCCAGGCCAGCGAACCATCGCCGGCACCCGCCAGCCACCTTCCCAGTTGGTGTTCTTCTCACCACGGAACGGCGTCATCGCCGCATCCGGCCAGCTGTTCATGTGCGGGCCGTTGTCGGTCGAGTAGAAGACGAACGTCTTGTCGGCGATGCCGAGTTCGTCGAGAAGCGCCAGGAATTGGCCGATATGCATGTCATGCTCGACCATGCCGTCGGCATACTCGTCCTGGCCGGACACGCCGCGCATCTCCGGCTTGACGTGGGTGCGGAAATGCATCCGCGTCCCGCTCCACCAGACGAACCACGGCACGTTCTCGGCCGTCTTGCGCTTGATGAAGTCGAGGGCGGCGGCAACTGTCTCGTCGTCGACCGTCTCCATGCGCTTCTTGGTCAGCGGGCCGGTGTCCTCGATCTCGCCGTCGGCGAAGGACTTGACCACGCCGCGCGGACCGAAGCGCTCGCGGAATTCCGGATCCTTGGGATAATCCTCAAGCTCCGGCTCTTCCTCGGCATTCAGGTGGTAGAGGTTGCCGAAGAACTCGTCGAAGCCGTTGTTGGTCGGGAGCATCTCGTCCCGGTCGCCAAGATGGTTCTTGCCGAACTGGCCGGTCGCATAGCCCTCGGCCTTGAGCAGGCCCGCGATGGTCGGGTCCTGGATGTTCATGCCTTCCGGCGCACCCGGCATGCCGACCTTGGAAAGGCCAGTACGGAACACGCTCTGACCGGTGATGAAGCTCGACCGACCGGCGGTGCAGGACTGCTCGCCGTAATAGTCGGTGAAGATCATTCCCTGGTCTGCGATAGAGTCGATATTCGGCGTCCGGTAGCCCATCAGGCCCATCGTGTAGGCGCTGATGTTGCTCTGGCCGATATCGTCTCCCCAGATCACGAGAATGTTGGGTTTCTCGGTCTCCTGAGCCTCTGCGAAAGAGACTGTCGCCACCGTCATGACGATGGCCGCGGTTACGCGCATGAGTGTTTGCATTGGGGGCTGATCCTCCTTGTTCCGCCGCTGACACTACGAGCGTCAGTCCATAGGCTAGACGCGCTTGCCTTTTGACGACAAAAAGGGGAACTCAAGTGCGGTTGCGGAGCACCGGTTGTGTCTGACTTAGAATTTACCAGGGTCCCGACACTGCCATTGATCGCGGACGCGGTTGCCGCCGATATCGGCCGCGTTGCCGTTCAAAAATGCTTCGATTCCATAGGAATTAGCAGGGAAACCCTGTCCCGGCCGGGCGCCGTGCTGCCGATGCGCGATCTTTTTGGTCTCTTCGAATTATTCGCACGGAAGCGCGGCGATGACGCTTTCGGCCTCTTCGCCGGCAACGCGCTGCAACCGGCTTCCTTCGGCCTGTTCATTCGCTTTGCCGCGCAAGGACCGACGTTGGCGGCCGCTATCGACCGTGGGAACAGGGGCCTGCGCCTTCATCAGGTCTGCAGCACCTTCGCGCTGACCGCCGATAACGCATTTGTGAAGTGGTCCTACACGGTGGACTTGCCGCTCTCGTTCGGTCGTCACCATCACGCCGTTCACGTCCTCCTGCTGATGCGGTCATTCGTGACGACCTTTCTCGGCCACCTACCCCGGATTATGGAGATCGGCCTCGAGGCGAACGAGTACGGATCCTCTGGCGGTCTGGAAGAGGTCTTTGCCGCGCCCGCCCGCTGGGGACAACGCGCCAATTACCTGTTGTTCCCCCGCGACCTCCTCCTGACCCCGCGGAAGCCGACGCTGGACCCCGAAGAGCCGATCACCTTCGGAGACCTCCGGCGCTATGCGCTTGGCCACCCGCCGAGAACCGCCAGCGAACGGGTGCGGGCAGCGATTCAATTGCGTGGCAATGACGCGCGCACGTCCCTCGACGATGTCGCGCGCTACCTCAATGTCGGCGCACGGACGCTCCAAAGGCAGCTCTCGCGGGAGAGTTCGACGTTCAAGATGATCAGTGAGACGGCGCAGAAAATCCGCGCCCGGGAACTGATCAAGGAAACGGACCTGCCGATGAAGCAGATTTCGCGTTTGATCGGCTACACGGACGCCGCTCATTTCACGAGGGCGTATCGCGGTTGGTACGGGATCGCCCCGAGCCAGGACCGCATCTCCTCGAAAAGCGCTGCGATCTAGATGGCGTCTGATGGGCTGGCGGCCGAGTCAGGCTCGCTGAACGGTTTCGGGGGAGCGGGTCTTGAGTGAACTGCAAGACAGCGGACGGGCCGGCATAAGTCGCCTGACTCCGCCACGATGGCTCAACCGCCGGACGATGACCTGGGCCAGCTACGACTTCGCGGCGTCCACCTATTTCGGCGTGATACCTGTTCTCATCTTCCCGATCTTCTTCGCCACGGTCGTCGCCCCCGGTCCGTCGGGAGACCTCTATTGGGGCTTGTCGGTCGCCGGGGCATATGTGGTCTCCGGCCTTGCCGCTCCGCTTCTCGGCGTCCTTGCCGACCGGACCCGGAGCCGCCTGCCCCTGATGGCGGCCGCCACGCTGGCCTGTTGCCTGGCGACTGCGGCCACCGCGGCCGTCGCCCCGGGACAGGTTGCCGCCGCGGTTGTCATCTGCGCCGTCGCCCAGACCGGCTACTTCCTCGCCATGTCCCTCTACGAATCCTACCTGCCGGGAATCACGACTCCTGCCGACTCCGGCCGCGTGTCCTGTTTCGCCTGGTCGATCGGCTTCGTCGGCGGCGGCGTCGCTCTCCTCGCCGTTCTCTTCATCGTCAGGACCGGGCCTTCGCCGGGGGCGATGACATCCAGCGGTTTCCAGACAAGTTTCATCGTCGTCGCCCTGATGTTCGCCCTTTTCGCGCTGCCGGCGCTTGTCGGCCTGCGACGGATCGCGGTCCCGAGGTCGGCGAGCGAGCCGATCTTGCCGGTCCTGGATCTCATGCGCAGTTGGCGCATGCATCGTCAGGTCTTCACGCTGATCCTCGCCGCGTGTCTCATCAACAGCGGCATCGTCACGGTCCTGGTCTTCTCGACAAAATTCTTCGCGTCGAATTTCGGGGCTTCCATCGATCGATTGCTGGTGCTGCTTCTGGTGTTTCACCTGATCGCGGTGCCCGCCACATGGGGGTTCGGGGAACTCGCCGACCGCTGGTCCCATACCAGGGCGATCATCGCGTCGCTCGTCATCTGGGCCGCGGGGATCCTTCTCATGATCCTCGGCCGTGGCGAATGGGTTCCGGTCATCGTCGTCGTCCTCCTGGCGACGGTCGTCGGCTCGACCCAGGCGCTTCTTCGATCGCTGCTGGCGCGCATGGTGCCGATCGGCCGGGCAGCAGAGTTCTTCGGTTTCAGTACGTTGTCCGGTCGCGCCTCGGCGGCGCTTGGCCCCCTGACCTATGGTGCAATCTCGGCGGCGACGGGCAGCGAGCGGATCGCGCTTGTCTCGGTGTTCGTTTTCATGGCCGCCGGCGCGGTTGTGATCACCCGGCTGCGCTTCGAGGATGCAGCGGCCCCTCATCACGCTTGAGCGGCGGCTTCTGCCGTTCGCAGAAGAGGCCATTGACCGCGCGCCAAATGAACCGCAGGTTCGCCGGGCGCGCTGGTTCTGAGAGAAGCCTCGAAGGACAGCCGCGCGAACCGGAAACGAACAGCGTGGTCTGACGAATGGCGCCCGATACTAACCGTGATGGAGTCCTGTCCGCGGACCACCGCGTGAACGGGATTCTCTCCCGCGGATTCCGACTTCTGGTGCCGCCGCTTGCCGCCCTGATCATCGTCGGCGGCCTTGGCGCGCAGGCCGTCGGACAGACGCTGGACGCCCCCGCCTATGTCGGCTCCGAGACATGCGCCGAGTGTCACGCCGGGCAGATGGAAGCCTGGTCCGATTCGCATCACGGCCTCGCCTGGACGTTGCCGGGCGAGGACACGGTTCTCGCCGATTTCGACGATACCGAGTTCGCTGACCATGGCGTCATGGCCCGCTTCCGTCGCGAAGCCACCCGGTATCTCGCGTCGGTAACCGAGACGGATGGCGTCACCCGGGACTATGAGGTCCACTCGGTGGTCGGCGTCGAGCCCCTTCAGCAGTACCTGTTCGAGACCGAACCGGGACGGCTGCAGAGCTTCGATATCGTCTGGGATACCGAGAAGAAGACCTGGTTCCACCTCTATCCGGACCAGGACCTGCCGCCCGACGACGGGCTGCACTGGACCGGTCCCTACAAGAACTGGAACGGCCGGTGCGCCGAGTGCCATGCCACCGGATACGAGAAGAAATACGACCCGAAGACCAGGATCTACGCCTCGACACAGGCCGAGATTGGGGTGGGCTGCGAGGCCTGCCACGGACCGGGCGAAGCCCATCTTGCCTGGACAGAGGGGCGCGAGCCGGAAGCGAATTCCGTCCCGCTCGACCCGTTCGGTTTCACGATGGCTTTCGATGGCGGGAACACCGAGGCCGAGATTCAGCAATGCGCCGGGTGCCATTCGCTGCGCGAGGCTTACGGCGACGGAAATCCCCTTCCCGGCACGCCGTATCATGACGCCTACAACCTCTCGCTCCTGACGCCGAATGCCTATCACGCCGATGGGCAGATTCTCGGCGAGGTCTATGTCTACGGGTCATTCCTGCAGTCGAAGATGTATGAGCGCGGTGTCGGCTGCATGAACTGCCATGACCCGCACACCACGGAGTTGAAGGCCGAGGGCAACGCCGTCTGCACGCAGTGCCATTCGCCGGCCGGCAATTCCGAATTCCCGACCCTGAAGCTCGCGACCTATGACAGCCCGGAGCATCATTTTCACCCTGACGGCTCGCCGGGTACGGAATGCAAGAGCTGTCACATGACCGAGCGGACCTACATGGGCAACGACCTTCGCGCCGATCACAGTTTCCGCATTCCGCGCCCCGACCTGTCGGCGTTCACCGGCGCGCCCGACGCCTGCACCGGCTGTCACCAGGACCAATCGGCGGACTGGGCCGCCGAACGTATTGCCGAATGGTACCCCAACTCGACCAAGCGAAACTTCCACTACGGCCTGACGCTCGCGCGCGGTCGCGAGAACCCAGCGGCCGCTCGCGACGCCCTCATTGCGTTGGCCGAAGCGACAGACGTTCCGGCGATCGCCCGGGCGACCGCCCTCGGCCTTCTTCAGCCCGTCGCCGACCCCGAACTCGCCGCCCGTTTCGAACCCTTGCTGTCGAACGAAAGCGCCCTGATCCGCACCGAGGCCCTGGAACTGCAGCGCGCCGCCCCTCCTCGCGACCGGGTGCTGCGCGTCATCAACCTCCTCGACGACCCGGCGACCTCGGTCCGCTTCGCCGCCGCGCGCCAGATGCTCGATGCACCGGTCGCGCAGTTTCCCAGGGACGTTGAAGTCAAGCTGGCCGCGGCGATGAAGGAATGGCAGGCCTCCCTCACCACGCGGGCCGACTATCCCGAGACGCAGCTTGCAATCGCCGGGACGGCCCTTGTGACGCGGAATTTCCCGGCGGCAGTGGCCGCCTTCCGTGAAGCCGTCACCCTCGATCCGCAACTGGTCGACGCATGGGTGATGCTCGTCCGCATCCCCGCCGCCCTGGGGGATATCGACGCTGCGCGGAGTGCCCTGGACGAGGCCCTCGCCGTGAACCCGGACGACCCGCGCCTCCAGGCCTTTGCCGCGGAACTCGAAGCGGAACAGCCGTAGCCGGCGGATCGCCGCGGCCGCATCGCCAGAAGGCTCTGTTTGCTCAGTCGCTTTTGCGGTTGATGTTCCTCGGCGTCACCAGCCTGGCAGGTCGCCGCTCCTCCGCCGCCTTGAACAGCGAGAAGGTCTGGTTGACGTAGTTCACGGCGCCGGCGATGTGCTGGAGGTATTCTTGGAGCTCGGGCGTCTTCTCCGCTTCAACGACCTGCACCGCCCGATCGGCCGGCTCGGTCTCGAACATCGCATAGAACAGCGGTTCGCCGCGATGGAGGATGATGTCCTTCGACGGATCGTGCCACTCGAAGGCCCACATCAGCGGGCGCGGCCAGACGTTGATCGGGAAACGGCCGCCGAAGATCGTCCCCGGCAGCGGATCCGCCCGGTAATGCATGAACGGCGCGACTTGGGACAGATAGACCGGCTCGTCGGCGACGAAGACGTATGGCAGCGATATCTGGATGGTCGGGCGGTCCTTGTAACGCCATTCGGCCTCGCCGACGACGTGCAGGTGCTCCGCCAGCTTCTTGGAACGGACCGGGCTCTTCTCGCCCAGCGCGTTGCGCACCAGCGGCTTCCCCTCCGGCGAGCGGACGAACTGCAGGTGGAGATCGAAGGGGCACTTGATGACGAAATAGCGGCTCTCGAGGTTGATCACCGCCGGGCAGCGCGACGCCGATTTCGCGTGGCTCTTGCTCATCTCCACCGAGCGGACACGCTCCGGCGGCTGAAACACCACGCCCGGTTTGTCGTCACCGAGGAACCAGCCGACCCGCACCGGGCCGGAGCCGCGCTCGCCGGCGTCCGGCGGATCGATCGAGACCGAGAAATGCATGGTTCGCCGTCACCTTGTGAAGTCGTTGAAACGACGCCCGCCCCGAAAGGTCCCGTAGCCGGCCCCCCGAGGCAAGCCGTCAATCAGCGGCCGGCGATCCGGCGTCCTGGGACGATCGCCGCGTTTCTATTCGTAGAGCCGCCACAGCGGCGACATCTTCGACTTCTTCTTCGCCGGACTGACCGTGGCATTCGTCGCCACGCGCGCCGAGCCGCCATTGTCCTGGATGACGATCCGGGTGGAATAAATTCCCCGCTGCTGAACCAGACCGAAGAGGATCTTGGCATTCGCCGGCGAGAGCCTGACGCAGCCGTGCGACACCGGACGCCCGAGGTTGCGGGTCGACAGGCTGCCATGGATTGCATGGCCCTGATGGGTGAAGAAGATCGAATGCGGCATCGGCGCATCGTCCCATTCCTCGGAGAAGTGGTCCTCCTCGAGCCGGAACGGCTGATACGAGCCGCTGGGCGTGACGTATCCCTTCGCACCGGTCGAGACCGGCCAGACATATTTCTGCTTGCCGTCCACGGACACCGACATCTTCTGGGCGGTCTTGTCGATCGACACGACGATCCCCGCCGACGCGGCAGAGGCCAGGACTGTCGCCACGGCAAGTGCCATGCCGCCGACCAACCAGCGCCGAAGAACTCCAGACCAAACACCACCAGCCAACTGCATGCTCTCGGCCCTTCTTTGCCAGCCGCCACGATTCTAGGAGAAATTACCGCGGCCGGACTCGAAAGCAAGGAAAGAGATCACACGAAAACTGCCGTTACCCCCGAAGCAGGTGGGGGAGCCAGAGCGACACCGCCGGGAAAGCGACAAGCAGGACGACCCGGACAATCTCGGAGGCGAAGAACGGCATCACGCCCTTGAAGGTCTGCCGCATCGGGATATCCGGCGCCTGGGCGTTGATGATGAAGACGTTGAGGCCGACCGGCGGCGTTATCAAACCCAGTTCGACGACGATCAGGGCGACGATTCCGAACCAGATCTTGAGGTCGTCCACCGGCATGCCGAAGTCGAGATCGACGATCACCGGCCAGAAGAAGGGGATGGCCAGGATGATCATCGACAGGCTGTCCATCAGCATGCCGAGGACGATGAAGATGACGATGACCAGCGCCAGGATGGCGAAGGGGCCGAGCCCGCTTCCCTGAAGCAGTTCGGCCACTGCCTGCGGGACGCCCGCCCGCGACATGAAGATCGAAAGCAGCGCCGCCCCCAGCAGGATGAGGAAGATCATGCCGCTGGTGCGGGCCGTCTCGAGCAGCGCCTCGATCGAGTCGCGAATGGACAGCCGACGTCGGGCGAAGCCGTAGATCGCGACGAGGAAGACGCCGATGGCGCCGGCCGGCGTCGGATTGTAAAGCCCGCCATAGATGCCGCCGACAACGATCGCGAAGATCACGAAGACGGGAAAGACGGCGACCGTCGCCGACACGAACTCTCCCCGGCTGACCGGTTCCCCGCGCGGTCCGGCGCCCGGCGCAACACGCACATAGATCGCCACCGTCAGAAGGAACATGATGACCGCGAGGATGCCCGGCAGCAGCGCCGCGGCAAAAAGCGTGACGACATTCGCCTCGACGATGATCGCATAGACGATCAGCACGACCGACGGCGGGATCAGGATACCCAGTGTGCCGCCGGCGGCGATTGTTCCGGTCGCCAGCGCCGGCGAATAACGGTAGCGGCGGAGTTCCGGCAGCGCGACCTGCCCCATCGTCGACGCCGTGGCGGTCGATGAGCCGCACACCGCTCCGAACCCGCCGCAGGCGGCGACGGCGGCCATCGCCACCCCGCCATTGAACCGCCCGAGCCAGGCATTGGCGGCGCGGAACAGGTCGCGGCTCAATCCGCAGCGCGAGGCAAGCCCGCCCATCAGGATGAACATCGGCAGCACCGACAGGTCGTAGATCGAGAACTGCGCGTAGGCGAGGTCCTTGAGCTGGTAAAGGACGATGCTCGGTCCCGACTGGAGGCTGGTGCCGACCACGCCGACGAGGATCATCGTGTAGGCGATCGGGACGCGGATCGCGATCAGTGTCAGGAGGACGACGAGACCGGCGATACCGGTGGCGAAACTGGCGTCCATGTCCTAGTCAGCCACCGGAGCCGCGTCGCCCGGTCGCCCTCCCCGGAAACCCCGCCAGCCCTCGATCGCGGTGATCACGGCGGCGGCCAGCAGCAGGAGCAGCGAGACGAGCATCGGGGGGAAGGCCGTCCACAACGGCAGGCCCAGCGTCGCTGTCGTCTCGGGATAGCGCAGGTAATCCTCGAAGCCGAGGCTCATCTGCCGAAGCAGCACCAGCGCGAAAACAATCGCGAAGACAGACGCGAAGGCCAGCATCGCCGACCTCGCCCGAAGCCCCATTCCCTCCGTGAAGATGTCGACGGTGACGTTGGCGCCGGTGAGCTGGCAATAGGGAAGAAAGGTGAAGATCGCGATCGCGATGAAGTGCTTGGTCAGTTCGTAGTCGCCCGGGATCGGGCGGTTCCAGATCAGGTTGGAGATCGCACTGCCGGCTGTCAGCAGCACCAGCCCGACGACGATCAGGCCCCCGGCAAGCGCCCAGTATCGGATCGCCGCCCGGACAAGCTGGACATAGCGGTTTGGACGAGGCCGACCGGCCCCGTCCGTGCTGCTGCCAGCCGCGGAGTTCACTTGCTGCTGTGCTTGGCGATCGCCGCCCGTGCCGCTTCGACCAGCGCCAGCGCGTCGATGCCCTCGGCGCTCCGCTCCTCGACCCAGCGGTCGACGACCGGCCCGAGCGCTGCGTCGAATTCGGCCATCTCCTCCGCGGTCAGGACGATATGCTCGTTGCCGGCCTCGACGGCGATCTTGATGCCGGCATTGTCGGAATCGCGCCACACCTTGCCGACCTCGCGAAGCCACTCTTCACCGGAGTTCCTGTCGAAGACCTCCTTGAGGTCGTTGGGAAGCGACTCCCACTTGGCCTTGTTCATCGTCACCTGGAAGGTCGTGGTGCCGAAGCGCTGGTTGTCCGGTCCCTCGATATCGTACTTCGTCACATCCTGGAGCTTCAGCGCCGGGATGATTTCCCAGGGGATCAGCGCGCCGTCGACGACATTGGTGCTCAGCGCCTGCGGCAGGTCCGGCACCGGCATCGTCACCGGCGTCGCGCCAAGCGCCTCGACGACGGCATTGCCCGTCGGCCCCGGCACCCGCAGCTTGAGTCCTTCGAGGTCGGTCGGATGATGCACCGCCTTTTCCGTCATCTGCAGCGCCTGGCCGGCATGAACGTGAAGGAAGAGGACGTGCACGTCCTTGAAATCGTCGGATAGATAGGCGTCGAACATGTCGCGCATCGCGAGGTTGGTCGCGACGATGTCGCCGTTGAAGACGGTCGGCAGCTCGAACACCTCTTCGCGCGGGAAGAGGTTCGGCGTGTAGCCGTTCACGGTCCAGACGATATCGACGACGCCGTCGGCGACCTGCCGGAAAAGCTGCGGCGGCGCTCCGCCGAGCGACATCGACGGGTAGATTTCGATCTTGATCCGACCGCCGGACTCCTCCTCGATACTCTTGATCCACGGCTCCATCATCTTGGTCTGGGCCGGCGCTTTCGGGCCGAGGAAGTGATGCAGCTTGAGCGTGAATTCCGCGTCCTGGGCGAAGGCGCTCGCGGCCAGGGCCACCGATGCAACACCACCCAGCGCGGCCGCGAGAAGGGTTCTGCGATCTAGCATTTGGCTATCCTCCCAAGGTTATCGCCATATGTCGGTTCGCTTTCGATCAAGGCTGATCGCAGCGAATTATGTTTCGTCCAAAGGATACCCCAGTGATCGACGAGCCACCACAGGTATTCATGCCAAAAAGCGCTCTTTCTTGTTCGCCATTCGAACAATTCGCCAAGAATAACTTCATGTCACCGATTATCGAACATCGGGTCACAGAGTCGGCAGCCACACGTCGAGAACCGCCGCCCTTCCCTCTTCGCGGACCGCGCGCAGGCCGGCGGCGATCGCGTCTTCCACCTCTCCGGGCCGCTCGACCTTTCTCGCAAAGGCGCCTCCGGCCGCGGCGGCGATCGCGGAATAGTCGGCGGGCGGGTCGAAGCTGACGCCGATGTCGTCGGCGCGGCTGGCGTGACCGTCGGGATGCACGGCCAGCGTCGAGAATTTCGGTGCCTTCCAGCCACGATTGTTGAAGACGATCTGCAGGAACGGCGTCTTGTAGCGTCGGGCCATCCAGTGAACGGTGGAGGGTACGGAGAACATGTAGCTCCCGTCGCCGGTCATCGACACGACGGTCCGGTCGGGCGCGGCGAGCCTGGCGCCGATCGCGGCGCCGCCGTTCCAGCCAAGCGAACTGCCGCCGCTGGTGAACATCGTGCCGGGCTCTGACCGGCCGAGATGGTCGAAGATCGTGTGATAGTTGGTGATGCCTTCGTTGAGGACGATGGTGTCGTCGTCGATCTGGGCTCGAACGCAGGCGGTCAGGTATTCGGGCGTGATGACCGCGCTATCGGGTTTCTCGGCAAGCGCCAGTCGCGTCGCCCGCTCGGCGTGGCGGCGGCGATAGTGATCGCGCCGTCGCCGCACAGCCTCCTCGTCGATCGACAATCCGTCGACGCGTGCGTTGAGCTGGCGAAGCGCCGTCAGGGAGTCTGCGGCAAAGGACGCCCGCGCCTTGATGTACCAGAGCGGCATCGTCGGCTTCAGCGGGTCGACATCGATGTGGAAGACCGCCGCGGTCTCGGCCGGCCGGTTCATCGCTGGCACCCACGGGATGTCGCTGTCGATGACCAGCACGACATCGGCCTCCGCGAGCGCCGGGTTCTGCACCGGCTGGTTCCAGTAGTTCCCCTGGTAAAGGGCGTCGTGATGAGGGTAGTTGACGTAGCCCGGAGCGGATTCCAGCACGCCGATGCCGAGGCGCTGGCAGAGCCGGGTCAGTTCCCCGACCGCCTCGGTGTTGCGGCCGAGATAGGACGTGACGATGACCGGTCGGTGGGCGGAAGCAAGGCGGTCGGCAAGCATGGTAACGGCGGCGTCCGGCAGCGGGCTCGCCGCGACCGGCCGCCACTCGGCGGGATCGATGACGACCGGCGGCGCTTCGGCGCACAGCACTTCGCGCGCGGCGACCAGATAGACCGGGCCGCGCGGGTCGCTGCCGGCAATCTGGAAGGACCGATGGACGATCTGCCTCGTGTTGGCGGCGGCGCGTATCTCGTGGTCGTACTTGACGTATTGACGGACGATCCCGCGCTGGTCCGGCACGTCCTGCAGCCAGTGGATGAATTCGTTGCGGCTGCCGAACGCCTCGCCTTCCTGGGTGGCCGGCGACAGCCCGGCAAAGATCAGCACCGGCACGCGCGCCCGCGCGACGTTGTGAATGGCGCCGGCCAGCGATTGCGTGCCGCAATCGACGTGGACGATGACCGCCTGGGCCTCGCCGCTGACCTGCGCATAGCCTTGCGCGGCGCTGAGAGCGACCATCTCGTAGGGGCAGGTGACGACCTCGGGGACTTTCATGCCCGTCGCCGCTGCTGCGGCGATCGCCTCGACGAGAGCCGGGTGGTCGCTGCCGAAGTTCGCGAAGATGTAGGATACCCCCGCTTCCTGCATGGACTCGAGCAACGCGGAACTGGCGGTATGGCCCGTCATGGCAGGGCGTCCGCGATCCTGCGCAGGAGCCGCAGAAGCTGAGGCTTCTCATCGCCGACGATTGCGTCAAGCCAGCGATCATGGGCATCGGCGTGCTCCATCAGCGCATCGAGCGTCGCCTCCCCCTCCTCTGTCAGGGTCAGGTGCACGCTGCGGCGGTCGGCCGTCGATCGATCGCGCCGGACGAGGTTTCGGCGCTCCAGGTCCTGGACGAGCGGTGTGACGGTCGACTTGTCGCGGACGATCGCCCGACTGAGAGCAATGGGTGTGATGCCGGGATTGTTTCGGATGACGACCATTGCCGCATAGCGCCCCGGGCGGAGGTCGACGACGCCCGCACGGCCGGCGAAGGCCCGAAAGGACGCATCCTGCGCGAGGCGCAGATGGAAACCGAGGTGGCCCTCAAGGTCCACGAGCGCCAGCGGATCCGGAGCAGACAGCGTCGACCTGCCGGGGTCGACCGAGTTCCGGCGATTGTCACTTTCGGGTTGCGGCATCTTCTGCCCTGATCCTTCCCAAGCGGCAGGCACGCAGCATCGCGCCACGCACGCATCCGGGCAGCATATCGTTGGATGACCGGAACAGGCAATTGGTTGGACCGCAAACCAATTGCCGTGGACATTAAACGTCGCGGAATCGTGAAACCGGCGACCCGACGACCGGGCTGTCGGCGACGATCACCGTCCCGGTCAGCGGATTGGCCTCCAGCTTCGCCGGATCCCTGCCGACCCGCAGGCTGGTGAGAAAGAGCCGGTCGAGTCCCTCGCCCCCGAAACACGGCATCGTCGGCGCCGCGACTGGCACCGGCTGCGAGCTCATCAGCTTTCCATCCGGTGAGAAGCGGTTGAGGTTGCCGGCCGACACTCCTGCGCTCCAGTAGCAGCCCTCGCTGTCGGTCGCGCCGCCATCGGGCCGGCCGACCGTGTCGTCGAGATCGGCGAAGCGGCGCCGGTCCGAGATCGTGCCGGTGTCGGGGTCGAAATCCCAGCAATCGATCCACGGTCCGCGGGAGTCGGAATGGAACATCGTCTTGCCGTCGGGCGAGAAGGCCAGCCCGTTCGAGATCTTGATGCCTTCGATCTTGCGCTCGACATAGCCGGCGGCATCGACACGGTAGAGGGATGCGATCGGTCGCTTCTCGGCCCCCTCGCCGTCGTCCATCGTCCCCACCCAGAACGCACCGTCGGGACCGACCTTGCCATCGTTGAGGCGCGTGTCCGGACGATCCGCCTCGATCGATGCGATCCGCTCGAAGGTGCCATCCTCGGGATCGAACATTCCGACTTCATCGCGCAGGGCGACCACCAGCTTGCCGGAATCCGCCAGGCCCAGCGACCCGACTTCGCTCGCCATCGTCCAGCTCCGCGTGTCTCCGGTCGCCAGGTCGCAGCAATGAATGGCCTTCTGCACGATGTCGCAATACCAGAGCGCATTGCGGCGTTCGTCATAGGCCGGACCCTCGCCGAGCTCGCAGCGGACGGTATTCAGAGGCTTGAAATCGAGCACTGGTGTCTCCGTGTTTGGTCTTCCCGGGCCGCGAACCTGAACGCATCCGCCGCAAAAGGCCAGTCGCAGGCCGACGAATCCGCTAGCGGTTGTTTGCCCCATAGCTGTCGGCCATCGACTCGATGGTTCCTACCAGGGCCTCGACCGCCGTGCCGAGATCCTCGGTCTCGACGAACTCCAGCGGATTGTGGCTGATTCCCGCCCGGCACCGCACGAAGATCATGCCGATATCGGTGAGATGGATCATCGCCTGACCGTCGTGGCCTGCGCCGGACATCAACTCCCGGGCCTTCTTGCCTGTCGCTTTGCCGATCGCATCGGCAATCGCCTTCTTCAGATGCGGCGCACAGGTTGCGACCGGTTTCTCGTGCATGGTCTCGATGCTGACCAGCACGCCGCGCTTCACGCCGATATTGCGAATCCGGTAGCGGATCGCCTCTGCCGCTGTCGCCCGCGCCTCGTCGGTCGCCGCCCGCAGGTCGAGGCTGAATTCGACCAGCCCCGGGATGACGTTACTTGCTCCCGGTGACACCTTGATCTCGCCAACCGTTGCAACGCACGACGCTTTCTGGTGCTTCAACGCGATTTCTTCGGTGATCAGGATGACCTGGGCGGCAGCGGCAAGCGCATCGTGGCGGACATCCATCGGCACGGTCCCGGCATGCCCGGCCTCGCCCTTGATGGCGATCCGGTAGCGCCCCTGGCTGGCGATCGCGCTGACCACGCCGAGCGGCTCGCCCGCCTGCTCGAGAACCGGGCCCTGCTCGATATGGACCTCAAGATAACCGATGACGCTGCCGGGCGCATACGCTTCGTCGGCAAGCGCGTCCGGGTCGCCGCCAAAGGCCAGCAGGGCGTCGCGGATCGTCACGCCGTTGGCGTCGGTCAGGTCGAGCATCGCATCGCCAAGCGCCCCCGAGACGGTCGAGGAGCCGATCAGCGTCTTTGGAAAGCGCACCCCTTCCTCGTCGCCGAAGGCCAGGACTTCGACCTCGAATGGCAGCGCGACGTTACGTCGACGAAGTTCCTCGACCGCCAGGATGCCGGCGATGACGCCGAAGGTGCCATCGAAGCGTCCGGCATCCACCACCGTGTCGATATGCGAGCCGATCAGCAGGCGGCGATTCCCGGATCGCCCTGCCCGGCCCGCCGGCATGACCCCATGCATGGTGCCGGCGGCGTCCATGCGCACCGTCATGCCGGCGCGGCGCATCCATTCGCCGACCAGTTGGGCGGCTGCGCGGTGCTGCTCCGTCAGATACAGCCGGGTCAGCTTGTCGGGATCGGCGCTGATCGTCGCCAGGGCATCGATCATGCCCTGCGCGCGTTGGGCCAGCGACCGTGCGTCTTCGCTCATTCCGCGACCCGGTCCTCGAGCCGGAAACGCACAATGCGGCAGACCTGCTCCAGCGCGGCCACCAGTTCAACATCGGGCGCATTCTCGATCCGGCTTTCGAAAGCGGCAAGGATGTCGTCCTTCGTCGCGCCGCGCACGGCGAGGATGAACGGGATCCCGTTCCGGCTGCGATAGCGCTCATTCAGCGCCGTGAACCGGGCAAATTCCTCCCGCGTCAGCCTGTCGAGCCCGGCGCCGGCCTGCTCGCGCGTCGAATCCTCGGTCAGGTCGCCCGCCACCGCCGCCAGCCCGGCAAGGTCGGGGTGGGCCCGCAGGAGCTCGTGCTGGCGGTCGACACCCGCCTCGCCGATCGCCGCCTGGAACGCCGCGATCATTGCATCGCGGCTGACGAAGGGCCGGCGCGCCGCCGCCTCTTCGGCCACCCATGGCGAATGCTCGGCGATGTCCCCGAAGGTCGCGACAAAGTCGTCGCTCTCCATGAGATTGACGGTTTCCAGCGGCAGGGGCTCGGCGGCCATGGTCCCTCGGTGGTTCGAGAAGACCGAGTTTTACCGGCTCTCGAGGAAAGCGCCAAGTTTGCGCCGCTCCTCCTCGCTCATCGCTGTCTCGTTGCCGAGCGGCATGGCGTCGCCGTGCACCGCCTGGACCAGGATCTGCTCGCGGTGCTTCTCGATGTCCGCCACCGAAAGCAGGATCACCTCCTTGGGCGGCGCGTCGAAGCCTTCGTGGCTGGGCCGGCTGGAGTGGCACATGACGCAGTGCCGGGCGACGATGGTCAGGACCTCGCCCTCGCTGACCTCGACACCGGTGAGATCAAGGTCGCTGCGCGGCGCCGTCAGGACGATCGCCGCGACCAGGGCGACGCCCGTAACCGGTATCGTCCACCAGATCCTGTGGAACGGGTCGCCGGCGTCATGCCGGTTGAGGAAATGCCGGGCGCCGCCGCCGATGACCAGGATCAGCGCGATCACCAGCCAGGTCTGCCCGGTGCTGGCCAGCATCGGATAATGATTGCTCACCATCATCACCAGCACCGGCAGCGTCAGGTAGTTGTTGTGGACCGAGCGCTGCTTGCTGACCGCGCCGAGCGCCGGGTCCGGCGCCTGGCCGGCGAGCAGCGCCGCCGTCACCTTCTTCTGGTTCGGGATGATCACCCCGAAGACATTGACCGCCATGATCGTGCCGACGAAGGCGCCGATATGGATCAGCGCGCCCCGCCCGGAATAGACGTGGCTGAAGATGTAGGACGCCGCCACGATCAGCGCGAAGACCGCCACCGCGAGCACCGTCGTGTTCCGCCCGATCACCGACCGGCAGAGCCCGTCATAGATGAACCAGCCCGCCGCCAGGCTGAGCATCGAGATGACGATGGCCTGCGACGGCAGCAGCGGCAGGACCGCCGGATTGATCAGGTAGGTGCCGGCGTTCCAGTAATACTGGACCACCAGCAGCGCGAAGCCCGTCACCCAGGTGAGATAGGCCTCCCACTTGTACCAGAGCAGGTCGGGCGGCAGCGTCTTCGGCGCGACTAGGTATTTCTCGACGTGATAGAAGCCGCCGCCGTGCACCTCCCACGCCGTCCCGTAGACCCCCTCGGCCATTGACTCGCGCTTGCGCAGGCTGAGGTCGAGGGCGATGAAATAGAAGGACGTGCCGATCCAGCCGATGCCGACCACGAGGTGGGCCCAGCGGATGATCAGGTTCAGCCAGTCGACAACAAAACCGGACATGCGGCGGAAGTGCCCCCGGGGTCTCGGATCAGAAAAAAGGGCGCGCCCCGGATGTCGGAGCGCGCCCGGCTTGGCTTGAAGGGATCGGCCGGCCCGCCTACTGCGGAATCTCGCCGTCGATGCCCTTGATGTAGTAGTTCATGCCGAGGAGCGCGCCGTCGTCGAGGACCTCGCCCTCGCCGATCACCTCGGTGCCGTCCTGCTTGAAGATCGGACCGGTGAAGGGGTGGAACTCGCCCGCGATGATCGCCGCCTCGGTGGCTTCGGCTTCCGCGGCAACGTCGTCCGGCAGGTTGGTGTAGTCGGACATCAGCACGGTGCCCTCCTTTAACCCGTCCCAGCTCGCCTCGCTCTTCCAGGTGCCGTCGAGGACATCCTGGATGCGCCGGACGTAGTAGGGACCCCAGTTGTCGACGATGGCGGTGTACTGGGCCTTCGGCGCGAAGTCGTACATGTCATGGGCCTGGCCGAAGCCGTGCAGCCCCCGCTCCTGCGCGATCTGCAGCGGCGCCGGCGAGTCGGTGTGCTGGACGATGATGTCGGCGCCCTGGTCGAACAGCGCCTTGGCGGCGTCGCCTTCCTTGCCCGGGTCGAACCACGAGTTGATCCAGACGATCTTCACCTTGAAGTCCGGGTTCACCGACTGGGCGCCGAGCATGAAGGCGTTGATGCCCATGATGACTTCCGGGATCGGGAAGGAAACGATGTAGCCGGCGACGCCGGTCTTCGACATCTTCGCCGCGATCTCGCCGATGATGTAGCGGCCCTCGTAGAAGCGGGCGTTATAGGTCGTCACGTTGTCGGCGGTCTTGAAGCCGGTCGCATGCTCGAACTTCACGTCCGGAAACTTCTCGGCGACCTTCAGCGTCGGGTCCATGAAGCCGAAGGAGGTTGTGAAGATGATGCCGCAGCCGGAACGCGCCAGGCGCTCGATGGCGCGCTCGGCGTCCGGGCCTTCCGGCACGTTCTCGACATAGCTGGTCTCGACCTTGTCGCCGAGCTTCTCGTCGACCATCAGGCGTCCGGTCTCGTGGCCTTCCGACCAGCCGCCGTCATTGTGCGGCCCGACATAGACAAAGCAGGCCTTGAGCTTGTCTTGGGCGCCGGCCGGACCGCTGGCAATCGCCAGGGCAACCGCCGCGCTCGCAGCAATCATCAGTCTTTTCATGGGTTTCTCCCGGTTGTTTGCGTGGCTCGTGAGAGCGTCGTCACGCACAGTAAAAGCAAAATCTGCGCCAGCAAGCGGTCCGGACGCAAGGCCCCTCTCACCGCCGGCTAGCGATCCGGCACGAAAGGCTGGCCGAGGCAGGCCGGGGTATTGATCCGCAGCAACGTCCGGTTTCGCGAGATCAGCACCAGCACGATCACCGTGGTCAGGTACGGCAGCATTGTCAGGAACTGGGACGGAATCGGCACGT
Organism: Bauldia litoralis; assembly: GCF_900104485.1. GTDB lineage: Bacteria > Pseudomonadota > Alphaproteobacteria > Rhizobiales > Kaistiaceae > Bauldia > Bauldia litoralis. Next base: position 312,880 of record NZ_FMXQ01000002.1, read on the forward strand.
TGAAGCCCTGGGCGTGAAGCTGGAGGATGCTGATGCCGCCGAACAGCACCGCCCCGATCATCACCCGGTACGGCAGCCAGCTTGCGAAAACCACCAGCGCCAGCGCGATCCAGCCGCGCCCTGCCGTCATGTTCTGCGTCCATTGCGGCGTGTAGACCAGCGACAGATACGCACCGCCGAGCCCGGCGCAGGCGCCGCCGAACAGCACCGCCATGAACCGTACCCGGACGACGCCATAGCCAAGCGCGTGTGCCGACACGTGGTTGTCGCCGACCGAGCGAAGGATCAGCCCGCCCCGGGTTCGGAACAGGAACCAGCTCACGGCGATGGTGATGGCGACCGCCAGGTAGGTCAGCGGGTCGAGCCCGAAGACGAGGCTGCCGATCACCGGAATGTCGGAGAGGCCGGGAATGTCGATCTTGGGCAGCCCGATCCCCGGGATGCCGACAAATGCATCACCGATCAGCGCCGACAGCCCCAGTCCGAACAGGGTCAGCGCCAGCCCGGATGCTACCTGGTTGGCGACGAAGATCAACGTCACCACGGCGAATAGCGACGCCATGATCATGCCGCCCAGGATTGCCGCGAAGATACCGAGGATCGGCGATCCACTCAGATGGGCGATGGCAAAGCCACACACCGCGCCGACCGCCATCATGCCTTCCACGCCGAGATTGAGAACGCCGGCCCGCTCCGACACCAGTTCGCCGATCGCCACGAAGAGTAGCGGCGTCGCGGCGGTGACGATGGTCAGCAGGATGCCTTCGAACATCGTCATGGCGTTGCCTCGGCGGCAGCGCTGCGCCGCGTCGAGACGAAGCGGACGCGGTAGAAGATGAAGGTGTCGCAGGTCAGCACGAAGAACAGCAGCATCCCCTGGAAGACCCGGGTGATCTGGTCCGAAACACCGAGCACGATCTGGATGCCCTCGCCGCCGATATAGGAAAGCGCCAGCAGCAGCCCCGCGAAGAGGATGCCGACCGGGTTCAGCCGTCCGAGGAAGGCGACGATGATCGCGGTGAAGCCGTAGCCGGGCGACACGGACGTGCGCAGCATCTCGATCGGCCCCGCCACCTCGCAGATGCCGGCAAGCCCCGCCAGCCCGCCGGAGATCAGGAAGGTCATCAGGACCATCCGCTTCTGGCTGAAGCCGGCAAAGGCGGCGGCCCGGGGCGCTTGCCCGAGTACCGATATTTGGAACCCGGTGATGGTTCGCGACAGGACGAACCAGGCGACCGCCACGGCGATCAGGACGAAGATCGCGTTGAGCCGCACGTCGTCGCCGAACACCACCGGCAGCACCTGCCAGCCGTCGAACTCGCGGCTGTCCGGGAAATTGTAGCCCTCGGGATTGCGCCACGGGCCCCGCGCCAGCCAGTCGAGGAAGAGCTGCGCGACATAGACCAGCATCAGGCTGGTCAGGATCTCGTTGGTGCCGAAGCGGATCTTGAGAAGCGCCGGGATCGCGCCGTAGAGCATGCCACCGGCAATGCCCATCAGCAGCATCACCGGCAGGACAAGCGGCCCGTTCCATTCGGGCACCAGGATCGGGAAGACCGATCCGGCGATGGCGCCGGCGACCAGTTGCCCCTCGGCGCCGATATTCCAGTTGTTCGACCGGTAGCAGAGCGACAGGCCGATCGCGATCAGGATGATCGGCGCCGCCTTGATCAGCAGCGCCTCGACCGTCCACCACGCCGTCAGCGGCTCGATGAAATAGATGTAGAGCGCCTCGAGCGGGTCGACGCCGATGGCGAGGAAGATGAAGAAGCCGGTGATCACCGTCAGCACGATGGCGATGATCGGCGACAGCAGCGACATCGCAGAGGACCGCTCGGGTCGGCGGATCAGCTCAATGCGCATGGGCGGCCCCCTGCCCGTCGTCGGAAACCCCGGTCATCAGCAACCCGATCTCCTCGCGCGTGATGCCGCTTGCATCGCGCGGCGTGGAAAGCTTGCCATGCGAAATGACGGCGATGCGGTCCGAGATTTCGAGGATTTCGTCGAGGTCCTGGCTGATCACCAGCACGGCCGAACCTGCGCGGGCGAGATCGACAAGCGCCTGGCGGATGGTCGTGGCCGCGCCCGCATCGACGCCCCAGGTCGGTTGCGAAACGACGAAGACCCCGGGCTTGCGGTCGTATTCCCGGCCGACGACGAACTTCTGGAGATTGCCGCCCGAAAGCGCTGCTGCCTCGGGGTCGGGAGTCCCCTTGCGCACATCGAAGGCCTCCGTCACCCGGCCGACGATCGACCGGGCTCCGAGAAAATTGACCACGCCGGTGCGGACCAGTCCCTCACGCGTTCCGTTGCGCGTCAGGACGACGTTCTGCGACAGCTTGAAACGCGGCACCGCGCCGTGCCCGAGGCGCTCCTCCGGCACGAAGGCGGCATTGAGCCGGCGCCGGGCGTTGACCCCCTGCCTGCGGCAATCGTTCCCGTCGATCTCGATCGTGCCTGATGCCGCCAGCACTTCGCCGGAGAGGACATCGAAGAACTCGTCCTGTCCGTTGCCGGCGACACCGGCGATGGAGACGATCTCGCCGCCGCGCACCTCCAGCGTGATGTTGTCGAGCGCCACGGCGAAGGGATGCGGCCGCGGCTGCGAAACGCCATGCACGGCGATCCGCACCGGCGCGGAGTCTGGAACCGGCTCGGGCGGATTCAACTGCCGCACTTCCTCGCCGACCATCAGGCTGGCGAGCCGCGCCGCGGTTTCCTGCTTCGGATCGCATTCGGCGACCACCTTGCCATGCCTGAGGATGGTCGCGTGGTGGCAGATCGCCCGCACTTCCTCCAGGCGGTGGCTGATATAGAGGACCGAGCAGCCTTCGGACGCCAGCCGCTTGAGGGTGACGAACAGATCGTCCGCCTCCTGCGGTGTCAGCACCGAGGTCGGCTCGTCCATGATGATCAGCTGCGGCTCCTGCAGCAGGCAGCGGACGATCTCGACCCGCTGCCGCTGGCCGACCGACAGGTCGGCGACCACCGAGTCCGGGTTGAGCGGCAGGCCATACTCGGCCGAAACCTTGGTGATCCGGTCCCTGAGCTGGCTCATCGCGCCCGCCCCTTCGATCGCCAGGGCGATATTCTCGGCCACGGTCAGCGCGTCGAAGAGCGAAAAATGCTGGAACACCATGCCGATGCCGAGCCGGCGCGCGGCGGCGGGGTTGAGAATGACAGCCGGCTTGCCTTTCCATCGGATTTCTCCAGCGGTCGGCTGAAGCACGCCGTAGAGCATCTTTACGAGGGTCGACTTGCCGGCGCCGTTCTCGCCGAGAAGCGCATGAATTTCGCCCGGCATGATCGAGAAATCGACGCTGTCATTGGCGCGCAGCGCCCCGAAGTCCTTGGTGATGCCGTGGGCCGACAGCGTCGCGACGCCTTCGAGGCGCTTCGAGAAATCGTCGCCAGCTGGGTTTGGTTGCGTTCCCACGTTAACCCTAGCCTACCCGTCCGGCGGACCGGCGCAAAGCCGGAGATTCGTGGTTTTCCACGACGCGAATGGCCTCGTCCCGGGCAAGGAGCTGGCTCGCGGTAGCAGCCGCGATCACCGCCGGCACCTTGGAGTGGATCCCGTCGATGCCGATCGGACAGACCAGGTCTTCAAGACGCCGGGGCGCTATTCCGGCGGCGGCGAGCCGCTTCTCGAACCGCGCGCGCTTGCTTTTCGAGCCGATGAGACCGACGTAGGGGAAGCGATCGTCGGCAAGGGCCGCCTGAACCAGGGCGAGGTCGAGCTGGTGGCTGTGGCTCATGACAAGGACGAAACTGCCGGCCGGCGCGCCCGTCAGCGCATCCAGCGGATCGTCAAGCCGGCTCAGGACAACGTTCGCCGGCACAAGAGCCGGAAACGCATCGGGACGCGGGTCGAGCCACGTCACGGTGAACGGCAATGGCGCCAGCGCCAGGACGAGCGCCTTGCCGACATGACCGGCGCCGAACAGATAGAGGTGCCGCCGTTCCTCGCCGAAGCCCTCGACCAGCACGTCGTTCGTGAGAACCGCGCTGCCGGGGGCCAAGGATTCGTCCGCGATCGAGCGAACGAGTCGGCCCCCGCCGTCGAACCGCGCGACGGTGGTGAATGGCGCCTCGGCTTCCCGGGCGGCAAAGGCGGCCGCCGTCTCGCGGTCGCCCGTGCCAAACACCTCGATCACCAGGTCGACCTGACCGCCACAGCACTGGCCGAGCTCCGGCCCGAGCGAGAACCGGCGCTTCTCGGCCCCGGCGTTCTTCTCAAGCGCGGCCTGCGCCATTGCGATTGCCCGCCATTCCAGCGTGCCGCCGCCGATGGTGCCCGAAAAGGTGCCGTCCCGGTTGACGATCATTCGCGCGCCTGCTTCGCGCGGGGCCGAGCCCCTGGTCGCCGCCACGGTCACCATCGCCGCCCCGCCGCGACGGTCGATCGCTTCGACGAGGCGGGCCCAGACCAGCATCAGCTATCTCCACCCGTCGTCGCCCGGATGGCGCGCATGATCGCCTCCGGTGTCGCCGGTGCGTCGAGCCGCGGCATCACCGCCGGCTTGAGGCTGGCGATGGCGTTGAGGATCGCCGAGAAGACCGATGTCGCCAGCATCAGCGGTGGTTCGCCGACGGCCTTGGACCGGTAGATCGTGTCCTCGCGGTTGCCGCCGGACTCGTAGAGCGCGACCCGGAAGTCCGCCGGCACGTCGGCGGCGGTCGGGATCTTGTAGGTCGAGGGCGCGTGGGTCGCCAGCCGCCCGGCCGAGTCCCAGACCAGTTCCTCCGTCGTCAGCCACCCCATGCCCTGGACGAAGCCGCCCTCGATCTGGCCGATATCGATCGCCGGATTGAGGGACTTGCCGACGTCGTGAAGGATGTCGACGCGGTCGACTTTCATCTCGCCGGTCATCGTGTCGATGGTGACTTCCGAACAGGCGGCGCCATAGGCGAAGTAGAAGAACGGCTGACCGGAGGCCTTCTCCCGGTCCCAGTGGATCTTCGGCGTCTTGTAGAAGCCCGTCGACGACAGGGACACCCGGGCGCGAAAAGCCTGCTCGACCAGTTCGCCGAATTCCACCGCCTGGTTGCCGATGAACACCTTGCCTTCTCGGAACTGGACCGCATCCCGGCCGACGCTCCACTTCTCGTCGATGAATTCGAAGAGCCGATCCTTGATCGTCCGGCACGCGGCAAGCGCGGCCTGTGCGTTGAGGTCTGTGCCGGCGGAGGCGGCCGTCGGTCCGGTATTCGGCACCTTGGCGGTCGAGGTCGCGGTGATCTTGACCCGGTCGAGCTCCTGGCCGAACTCCTCGGCCACCACCTGGGCGACCTTGACGAAGAGCCCCTGCCCCATCTCGGTGCCGCCGTGGTTCAGGCTGATCGACCCGTCGCGATAGATATGGACCAGCGCGCCGGCCTGGTTGAGGTGGATCAGCGTGAAGGAGATGCCGAACTTGACCGGCGTCAGGGCCAGCCCCTTCTTGAGCACCGGGCTCGACGCGTTGAATTCGGTGATCGCCTTGCGCCGCGCCCAGTAGTCGCTGGTGCGCTCCAGTTCGCCGACGATCTCCGGCAGGATGTTGTCCTCGACCCGCATGTTGTACGGGGTCCGGTCGCGGCCGGCACCGCCGTAGAAATTCGCCTTGCGGACCTCCAGCGGGTCGCGGCCGACCGCATAGGCGATATGGTCGATCATCCGCTCGGCGAAAAGCTTGCCCTGCGGCCCGCCGAAGCCGCGGAAGGCGGTGTTCGACACGGTGTTGGTCCGCATCCGCCGGGCGAGGATGCGCAGCACCGGGTAATAGTAGCCGCTGTCGGCATGGAACATCGTCCGGTCGACGACGCCCATCGACAGGTCTTCCGAATAGCCGCATCGCGCGGCGAAGGTCACGTCGACCCCGCGAATCCCGCCGTCCTTGCCGAAACCGGCGGTGTAATCGACTTTGAAGTCATGCCGCTTGCCGGTCATGATCATGTCGTCGTCGCGGTCGAGGCGCATCTTGCAGGCGCGCCCGGTCTTGCGCGCGCCGAGCGCGGCAAGCACCGCCCATTGCGTCGCCTGGCTCTCCTTGCCGCCGAAACCGCCGCCCATCCGCCGCACTTCGACGGTCACGGCGTTGGAATCGAGGCCGAGGACATGGGCGACGATGTGCTGGACCTCGCTCGGATGCTGGGTCGACGAGCAGACATACATGTCGCCGTCCTCGCCCGGGATCGCCAGCGCCGCCTGCCCCTCCAGGTAGAAATGCTCCTGGCCGCCGATCCGGAACTCGCCGGTGATCTTTCGTGGCGCCGATGCGATTTCGGCCGCCGGATCGCCGCGCTCGAAGGCGTAGTCCGGCAGCACCATCGAATCCGCGACCACCGCGTCATCGACATCGATCATCGGCATGCCCGGCGCCGTGGTGATCCTCGCGAGCTTGGTCGCCCGCCGCGCCTGGTCGCGGGTCTCGGCGAGCACGACGAACAGCACCTGCCCGTAGAACATGATCTTTTCGGGCGTGATCGCCGGCTCGTCGTTGATCCCCTTCGCGCTCACGTCATTCACGCCGGGAATGTCGGCGGCCGTCAGCACGTCGACGACGCCCGGCGCCTTGCGGACCGCGTCGAGATCGAGCTTGGTTACCCGGCCGGCGGCGATCGGCGCGTAGCCAGGCGCCGCGTGAAGCGTGCCGACCGGCGCCTTGATGTCGTCGACATAGATCGCCTCGCCGGTCATGTGCTTGGCCGCGCTGTCATGCGGCCTTGGCTTGTGCACCACCGCCGGTGCCGGGCTGCCCTTGATGATGTCGCCGAGGTCCATGTCAGGCCACCACGCGATGGCCGACGACCCGTGTCCGGGTGGAGGCCGTGCCGGCCGCCTCGATCAGCGCCTTGCCGAGCAGCGCATGCGCCGTCTCGTTGCGGTAGCGGGCGCTGGCCCGGTGGTCGCCGATCGGGGTGAAATCGTCGCGGAGCGCGGCAAAGGCCCGCGACCAGGCCCGCGAGTCGCGCAGCATCGTGCCGGTCAGCGCTTCCTCGGCGTTCTTCGCCCGCTTCGGCGTCGCCGCCATGCCGCCATAGGCAATCCGCGCCTCGGTGATCGCGCCATCCTCGCCAACGGTGAAGCGGAACGCGCCCATCACCGACGAGATGTCCTGGTCGAAGCGCTTGGCGACCTTGTAGCAGCGGAAGATATGGCTGGCGTTCATCTTTGGCACCAGCAGCCCGATCACCAATTCGCCCGGTTCGCGATTCTGCTTGCCATATTCGATGAAGAAGTCCTCCAGCGGCATGCTGCGCACCCGCTTGCCCTTGCGAAGCTCAACCGTCGCCTCCAGGGCGATCAGCGCCGGCGGCGTATCGCCGATCGGCGACCCGTTGGCGACGTTGCCGCCCATCGTGCCGCTGGCCCGCACCTGTTTGGAGCCGAGGCGGCGCAGCAACTCGCCAAGGTCCGGATCGAGCGCCCTGAAGTGGGGTTCGATCTGGGCATAGGTCGCCGCGGCGCCGATCAGCAGTTCGTATCCGGTGTCGCCGATATGATCGAGACCCCGGGCCCGGCCGATATGGATGATCTTCGGCAGGTCGCGGAACTGCTTGGTGATCCACAGCCCGACATCCGTGGCGCCGGCGACAATCGTCGCGTCGGGATGCTGCTCGTAGAGGTCGGCGAGTGTCTCGATGCTCGACGGCGCCGCGAAGAAGCGGTCGCTGTCGCCGATGAAGATGTCGTCGGTGTCGGCGAGGAAGCCGATCAGCCCGGCGGTGTCCGACGCATTGGCGGAGAACCGGTCGGTCGCGGGATCGGCGGTGACCTTGACCGCGGCGTCGACGATCGGGCGATAGCCGGTGCAGCGGCACAGGTTGCCGGCGATCCAGTCATTCGCCTCGGACCGGCTCACCGGGTGCTTTTCGGCGTGGTAAAGCGTGAACAGGCTCATCACGAAGCCCGGCGTGCAGAACCCGCATTGCGACGCATGGGTGTCGTGCATGGCCGCCTGGACCGGGTGGAGTTCCCCGTCGCGATCCGCGAGGTCTTCGACGGCGACCACCTCGCAGCCGTCGACCTGGCCGAGAAGCTGAATGCAGGAATTGACCGGCTCATAGGTCATCTTGCCGTCGCGAACCCGGCCGAGAGCAACCGTGCAGGCGCCGCAGTCGCCCTCCCCGCAGCCTTCCTTGGTGCCGGTCGCCCCCTCGGTCTCGCGAAGGTAGTCGAGCAGCAGGGCCGTCGGCGCGATGTCGCGCAGTTCGACCATGCGGCCATTGCGGATGAATCGGATCGAGTCGCGCATGGTGCCGGTCAGCTTCCGCGATAGGTCGTGTAGCCGAAGGGCGAGAGCAGCAGCGGCACGTGGTAATGGGCCTCGGAGGCGTCGACCGTGAAGCGGATCGGGATCACGTCGAGAAACGTCGGCTCGATATCCTGGGCGCGGAGATACGCCCCGGCATGGAATCGCAGTTCAAACGTTCCGTCGGTCAGCGCCGCGCCCTCGAGAAGCGGCTCGTCGACACGACCGTCGGTATTGGTCGTCGCCACGGCAACCCGTTCCTGTGTGTCGCCAAGTCTATAGAGGTCAATCCGCATGCCGGCCGCCGGGCGGCCGCGCGCTGTATCGAGAACGTGAGTCGTCAAACGCCCCATAGGCCACACCTGCTACTCTACGCGCACCGCGCCACGGGCCGTGGGCGGGCAATTGCTGCACCGCGAACTGCGGGTCACCGCCAACAATGGATTATGCCCAAAACCTGATCAAACGCTAATTTTCATCATCTTGCCGGCAAAAGGGGCATGGACGCAGACCGGGCGATCCCCGTTAAAGACGTTTCGCCGCAGCATCAGGACTGCACCGCCGACTTGCCAGACTCGGTCGCGGCGCGCAATCATGCATGCACCCCCCTGAAGACGTCCGCCTTTCCGGCCGACGAAAGCCCCGATGCATCAGACGCAACCGGACAAAGCCGAGCGACGCGGCCTTGAACTGTTTACCCCGAAACTCGTCACCATTTTGCGAGAGGGCTACAGCTTTGGAACGTTCCGTCACGACTCCGTCGCGGCGCTGACCGTTGCGATCGTCGCATTACCCCTGGCGATGGCGATTGGCATCGCCTCCGGCGCCACGCCGGAAAAGGGTCTCATCACGGCGATTGTCGCGGGCTTTCTGATCTCGGCGCTGGGCGGCAGCCGGTTCCAGATCGGCGGGCCGACCGCAGCTTTCATCGTCGTGGTCTTCCAGACCATCGATCGCCACGGCTATGACGGCCTGCTGATGGCGATGGTGATTGCCGGCGTCATCCTGATCGTCTTCGGCGCCCTCCGGCTCGGGACCTTCATCAAATACATCCCCTATCCCGTGATTACCGGTTTCACCGCCGGCATCGCCGTCTCGATCTTCGCGTCGCAACTCAAGGACCTGCTGGGCCTCGACGCCACCCTTCCGGCAGACTTCATTCCAAAGCTCGGGGTGATCTACGAGGCGCTGCCAAGCATCAACATCCTGGCGGTCGGGATCGCCGTCCTTGCCCTGGCGATCATCATCGGCCTCAAGATGGCTCGGCCGAAATGGCCGGGCTTCCTGATCGCCGTCGTCGCCTGCTCCGCTCTCACCACTCTGGCCGATCTCGATATTGCAACGATCGGATCGGCCTTCGGCGGGGTGCCACGCACGCTTCCGGTTCCCGAACTTCCAACCTTCGACCTTTCGAGGGTCGGGGCCATCCTGCCCGACGCCATGACCATCGCCTTCCTCGCCGGCATCGAGTCGCTGCTGTCGGCCGTCGTCGCCGACGGCATGACCGGGCGGCGGCACCGGTCGAACAGCGAACTGGTGGCGCAGGGCTTCGCCAACCTCGGCTCGGTCCTGTTCGGCGGATTGCCGGCGACCGGCGCGATCGCCCGCACCGCCACCAACATCCGCGCCGGCGGGCGTACCCCTGTCTCGGGGATGCTGCACGCCGTCATCCTCCTCGTCTTCGTCCTCGTTGCAGCGCCCCTGCTTTCCTATATCCCGCTGGCGGCGCTGGCCGCGATCCTCGCATTCGTTGCCTGGAACATCGCGGAATTCGACCACATCCGGGCCATCCTGACCGGCGCCACCACCGGCGACCGGTTTGTGCTGCTCATCACCTTCCTCCTCACCGTCCTGGTCGATCTCACCGTTGCGATCGAAGTCGGCGTCGTCCTCGCCGCCCTCCTTTTCATGCACCGCATGGCGAACGCCGTAGAGATCGAGACGGAGGCTCACCTGATCGAGGAAGACGTGCCGGACTCGACACCGCGATCCGCCGAAACCATCGACGCTTCCCGCAACCATCGCCGCTCCGTCGTCTACCGGATCAACGGTCCCTTCTTCTTCGGCGCGACGCAGAAGTTCTCCAGTGTCCTCGACAGCATCGGCGATGCGCCCGACGTTTACATCCTCGACCTGTCCGGCGTGCCTTTCGTCGACTCAACGGCCGCCGCGGCACTCAAGTCGTTCGTCCGCCACGCCCAGGGCCAGGACGCCGGCATTGTCCTCGCCTCGGCAACACCGAGGGTGCGGCACATGCTCCGCGACTTCGGCATCGGCCATCCCGACGTGCGCTTCTCGCCGGATGTCTCGTCCGCGATGGCGTCAAGTGAGGCTGGAAGTCCCGGCTAACCTGAATGGGCCTGCGAAATGGCGGCCTGCCGCGCCCGGCGCAGGTGTCCGGCAAGCAGCGTCGAGAGGACGACCAGCGGCAGGATCGACGCAAGGCCGATCCTCAGTCCCGCATCCTCCGAGACGAAGCCGACCAGGGTCGGCCCGACCAGCGAACTGGAATAGGCGAAGAAGGCAAGTGCGGCGACATTGGTGGCCGGCGGCCGGTCGGTCCGCGCCGCCGCGGCGCTGATCGCCAGCGGAAACCCCACCGAAACACCGAGCCCCATCGCCACGAAGCCGGCGACGGCCTGGACCATTCCCCCCGCGGTGGCCGTCAGCACGATGCCGGCAATCGCCAGGATCCCGAACCCACGCGCCAGCGGCACGGCGCCGAAGCGGTCCGACAGCGGATCGCCGAGAAACCGACCGATCGCCATGAATAGCGACAAGGCGCCGATCGATAGTCCGATCGCTGCTGGTGACGCGTCGAGAACCTCGTTGAGGAAAACTCCGCCCCAGTTTCGCGCCACCTGTTCGACCATCACTGTGCCGAAGACGTAGAGGCAGAGCCCGATCAGCGTCAGCGACGGCAGCGCGAAGGTTGGCGCCCGCTCGCTCTTGACGATCGGGGCAGCCCTGAACTGCGGCAGGGCGTTCGCCGTGGCGAGTCCGATCGGCAGCAGGATCAGGGCGACCAGCACCAGATGCGGGCCGGTGGCGATGCCGAGTTCCCCGATCCCGCCGCTCATCAGGGCCCCGACCATCGAGCCCAGGCTCCAGAAGCCGTGACAGGTATTCATGATCCGGTGCCCCAGACCGATCTCGATCCGCGCCGCCTCGACATTCATGCCGACATCGGTGAGCGCGAAGGTCACGCCCATCAGAAACAGCGCAATGAAGAGCATCGGAACGTTTGGCGCAAAGCCGGGCAAGGGCATGGCGACACAAAGCGCGACGAATGCCAGCAGGATCGTCCGCCGCGCGGTCAGGCGCTCGATCAACGGTCCGGCAACGCTGATCCCCAGAAACATCCCGAGCGGCAGCCCGATCAGGCCCACGGCCAGCGCCCTGTGGCTCAATTCCAGCGCTTCGGCGACATCGGGGATCCTGGGCAGCCAGTTGGCCAGCGTCAGGGACTGCAGGAAGAACACGGCCATGATCAGCCGCGCAGGCGTCACCAGTCCGCCGCTCGCGCGGACGGCGCCCTGCCCGGCCGCGCCGGAAGGCGCGCCCGGGTTTGCTCGGCTCATTGCTGCTGCTTTCGGCGGTTCTTGCCGGCGACAACGTTGAGGAGTTCGACGATCGCGGAAAAGGCCATCGCCGCGTAAAGGTATCCGCGCGGAATGTGGAAGCCGATGCCGTCAGCGATCAGGGCGACGCCGATCATCATCAGGAAGGCCAGCGCCAGCATTCGGGTGGTCGGATGCCGTTCGATGAACGATGCCACCGGACCCGACGCCAGGTACATGATCGCGATGGCGATAACCACGGCAGCGATCATCACGCCGACGTGGTCGGCCATGCCGATCGCCGTCAGGATCGAGTCGACCGAAAACACCATGTCGATCACGGCGATCTGCGAGACGATCATGCCGAAGCTGGCATAGACCTTGGGTCCCGTCGCCGCTTCCGCGTGCCCCCCGCCTTCCACGTCGCGGTGGATCTCGGTCGTCGCCTTGTAGAGAAGGAAGGCGCCACCGGCGATCAGCACGATGTCCCGCCAGGAGAAGCCCTGACCGAAAAGTTCAAAGACCGATGCGGTCAGCCCGATCAGCCAGAACAGGGAGAAGAGCAGCAACACCCGGAAGACCAGCGCCATGGTCAGGCCGATCTGGCGCGCCCGCTTGGCCTGCTCCGGCGGCAGCTTGCCGACGATCACCGAGATGAAGACGATATTGTCGATGCCGAGGACGATTTCCATCGCCGTCAGCGTCACGAGGCTCGCCCAGATGGCTGGATCGGAGATCCAGTCGAACGCAATCATCCCAAATCTCCAGAGGTGACGTGGCCAGTAGCTTGAAATTGTCCGTCAGGCCGCCAAATGCAAGCGTCGGCCACGCAGAAATCCGCCCGTGGCATAGTATTGTTTGACCGGGTCCGCCAGAGGCTGACAATGGCGCCGGCCTCTGGAGTGACGATTCATGGAAAATTTCACGCCGCTCACCGCTGCCATCGGCGGCGCGCTGATCGGATTGTCGGCCACCCTCTTGTGGATCTTCAATGGCCGCACGGCCGGGGTATCCACCATTTCCGGCGCCATCTTCCCGTTCCATCGCGGCGATATCTGGTGGCGGCTGGCATTCCTCATCGGCCTGCCGCTCGGCGCCGCTTTCGGCTTTGCCTATGGCCCGACGGTCTTCGCTGAGATTCCGGCCCGCTTGCCGACCGTCGGCATTGGCCCGGTCGCCCTTGTCGCGGCGGGACTGCTGGTCGGCATCGGCACCCGGCTGGGCGGCGGCTGCACCTCCGGCCACGGCGTCTGCGGCATTGCCCGCCTCTCCCGCCGATCCTTCGTCGCGGTCGGCACCTTCATGGCGACCGCCATCGTGACGGTCTTCGTCGCAAGGCATGTCCTGTGATGCGCAATAGCCCGTTTGCCATCGCCATGGCGCTCGTCGCCGGCATCGTCTTCGGCGTCGGTCTCGCCATCTCGCAGATGATCGACCCCGAGAAAGTCAAGAATTTCCTCGACCTGGCCGCGATCCCCAGCGGCGGCTGGGATCCGAGCCTCGCCTTCGTCATGGCGGCCGGCTCGGCCGTCGCCTTCGTCGGGCTGCGCTTCAACCGATTCATGCGGAAGCCCGTTGCCGCGCCGGCCTTTCAGGTCAACACGAAGACCCGGATCGACCGCCGGCTGGTCATCGGCTCGGCAATCTTCGGGGTCGGCTGGGGGATTTCCGGCTTCTGCCCGGGTCCGGCCATCGCCAATCTCGGCGTCGTGCCCGACGCCGTCGCGATCTTCGTCGCCGCGATGCTGGCCGGCTCCTGGTTGACGGGAGCGATCGTCGAATGGTCAAACCGCTCGAGCCTCGAGCCCTCGCAAGCGGTCGCCAAGTGATCATGCCCAGCACGGATATCCTCGTCGTCGGATCGGGACCGGTCGGCCTTGCCGCAGCCCTCAAGGTCGCGGCGATGGGGTACCGGGTCGCCATCGTCGCTCCGGCCACCCGCCCTGACGACCACCGAACCGCCGCCCTTTTGGCCGGATCGGTCGATTTCCTCGACTCCCTCGGCGTCTGGCCGCTGGTGAAGGATCAGTCAGCGCCGCTCCGGTCGCTGCGCATCGTCGACGCCACCCGGCGACTGATCCGCGCCCCCGAAGTGCTCTTCCACGCCAGCGAGATCGGCCTCGACGCCTTCGGCTACAACATCGCCAACGCCGCCCTCACCGCCGGCCTCGATCGCCTGTGTCGCGAGCGCGGCATCGAGCGCATCGAGGCAAGCGTCGAGCGAATCGCCGTCACCGGGGACGACGCCGTCGTCGCCCATCTCGACACCGGCGAGACCGTCACCGCCCGCCTCGTCGCCGCGGCCGACGGTCGCCGCTCGCGGGTCCGCGACAGCATTGGCATCGCCGAATGGGACTGGCGCTACGACCAGTCGGCGCTCGTCACCAACATCCGCCACACCCTGCCGCACCACGAGACCTCGACCGAGTTCCACACCGAAGGCGGCCCCTTCACGCTGGTGCCGCTACCCGGGCAACGGTCGAGCCTCGTCTGGGTAGATCGTCCCGCCGAGGCCAAGCGTCGCGCCGCACTCGCCCCCGAGGTGCTGGCGGCCGAGATCGAGGCCCGCGCGCAATCGATGCTCGGCAAGGTCGCGCTGGATGGCCCGGCGCAGGTCTTCCCGCTGTCCGGGATGGGCGTCCGGGCTTTCGCCGCCCAGCGGGCGGTCCTGCTCGGCGAAGCCGCGCATCTCTTCCCGCCCATCGGCGCCCAGGGCCTCAACCTCGGCTACAGCGACGTCGCCACCCTCGGCGAAAGCCTCGCCGGCCATCCCGAAGACCCCGGCGAGGCAAGCCGCCTGGCCGCCTATGACCGCAGCCGTCGCGCCGACATCTACGCCCGCACCGCGGCGGTCGATGCCCTGAACCGCACCCTGCTCACCGGCTTCCTGCCCGTCCAGGCCGTGCGCGGATTGGGGCTGTTCCTGCTCGACCGCATCCCGGCGCTGCGCCGGGCGGTCATGCTGCGCGGCGTTGGATCGCCCGCCAGCCCCCCGGCTAGCGAAACGGATCGACCGGCAGGTCGCCGCTCAACAGGATCGTCAGGGTAACCGTTACCGTGACCACCGAAGCGACGGTCCCGTAGAAGACGGCCGCCGCCGCCCGCCCCTCATAGGTCGCGTATTGGCGCGCCATCGCCAGGACGTTGGCCGCCGGAGGCAGCGCCGCCATCAGCACCGCCGCGGCCACCCAGATCCGGTCGAAGCCGCCGATCCAGCTCAGGAGCAGGTAGACGATCACTGGGTGGACCACCAGCTTGACCAGCAGGATCACCGGCAGTTCCAGCGTGACCGTCCCGCGTGACATCTGCACGAGGCTGGCCCCGATGGCGAACAGCGCCACTGGCGCCGCGGCGGATCGCAACGCCGTCAGCAGGCCATCGATCGGCCCCGGTATCGGCAGGCCGACAAGGGCGAAGATGAAGCCGAGGACGGAGGCGATGATGATCGGATGCGTGCCGACGCGCCTGGCGATCGAGCGCGCCATCGACGCCCCGTTGGCTCGCGTCGTTCCGCCCAGCGCCATCATCAGCGGCACCAGCGCGAAGAGCATGATGCTGTCGAAGGTGAAGATCAGCGCCGTTGGCGCCGCCGCCGTCGCGCCGAATGCCGCGACCGTCAGGGCGGGCGCCATATAGCCGATGTTGGCGTAGGATCCGACCAGCCCCTCGATCGTTGCTTCGGGCACATTGCCGCGGTTGACCAGGGCGCCGAAGGAGAAGGCGAGCGCAAAGGCGCAGTAGGTGGCGAAGGTCGTCGTGATGACGAAGGACCAGTTCTCGAAATCGCCGATCGGCGTTTCGGCCACCAGTTGGAAGAACCACGCCGGCAGTGCGAAATAGTAGACGAAGAGATTGAGGCCCGAGACGCCGTTCGCAGGCAGATTCAGCCACTTGGCTGCGCCGAAACCGGCAGCGATCAGCCCGAGGAAAGGCAGAATGATCGTCGCGATCTGGCTCATGGTCTGTCGGGCTTCCGGATGCCCGTTCTCCGGGCGCGGCTCGGACGCGGTGGCGGCTGAACAGCCCGCTGCCTAACGGTTTCGCAGTATCCGGTCAATCTTCGCGCACCTCGGCGGCGCACCGATCTGGCGGTTGACTTGACCGTCCCGGCATGGCCCATAGCGGAAATGGCCAGCAAATCGATTTCAATGATGGATGGTGCGCGCGAGGCGAAATTCTCGATCGGTCAGATCGTTCGCCACCGCATGTTTCCGTTCCGTGGCGTCATCTTCGACGTCGACCCGGTCTTCGACAACACCGAGGAATGGTGGCTGGCGATCCCCGAGGATATCCGGCCGTCGAAAGACCAGCCCTACTATCACCTGTTCGCCGAGAATGACGAGACCGAATACGTCGCCTATGTCTCGGAACAGAACCTGTTGCCGGACGAGTCGAGCGAGCCGCTCCGGCATCCTCAGATCAGCGAGTTCTTCGCCGCCCGAGACGGCGACATCTACATCGCCCGCGATCGCGATCTCAACTGAGCCGCGACCGCGCGTTGCCGGTGGCGAACGTTATTCGCTCTTTTCCTGTTCCTGCTTCAGCCTGTCGCGCTCGGCGGCTGCACGGTCCCGCAGGGCCTTGTTGAGGTCCTGCTGGCGCTTCGCCAGGCCCTCGGGCTTGAGGCCCTCGCCGTCATAGGCCTTGGTAAAACCGCTGAGCGTCATCGGGAAGCTGACCGGCTTTGCCTGGGCGTTCATCGTCGTGATGACGAGTTGGTTGCCCTGCTTCATCTCCGCCACAAGGCTGGCATCGACATCGAGCTCGGCGTAGCAGGCGTTCGGCAGGCAGATGCCGTAGCCGAGTTCATACTGCTTTCCGTCGTCCACCTGCGCTCGCATTCCGGGTTGCAGAAGCATGCCGGGAGGAACGGCGATGACGAAGGACTTCTTGTCTTCGCCGGTGATCTCACGCACCGCCGCCGAGGCGATGAACTGACCGGTCTCGGCCGTTATCTCCTGGATCGTCAGGCAGAGTTCCTTGCCGTCCTGCGGATTCTCGTTGCAGATCTTGGCCCACGGCGTCTCGGCCGCGTCCTGCGCCACGGCGGCCACCGGCGCCGCGATCGCGAAAACCGCGACCGGGATCAGGCGCTGCCACTTTGTGAATGTCGTCTGGAGGTGTGCGATAGCTTGACGTCCCACGTTGTGTTTCCTCCGGCCCGCTATTGCGCGCCGCCTTCCTTGGCCTGCTGTTCCTTGAGCTTCTCACGCGCAGCGGCGGCGCGATCCTGCAACGCCTTGGTCAGGTCTTCCTGGCGCTTGGCGAGGCCGGCAGGGTTCAGCCCCTCGCTGTCATAGGCCTTGGTGAACCCGGCCAGGGTCATCGGGAAGCTGACCGGCTTCGCCTGGGAGTTCATCGCCGTGATGATCAACTGACCACCCTTCTTCATGGCGGCCACGAACTCGCCATCGACTTCAAGCTCGCCGTAGCAGGCATTCGGGAAGCAGATGCCATAGGTCATTTCATATTGCTTGCCCTGATCGACCTGCGCCCGCATGCCCGGCTGGATGAGCATGCCGGGCGGAACCGCGACCACGAAGGATTTCTTGGCATCGCCGGTGATCTCGCGGACCGTCGCCGAGGCGATGAACTGGCCCGTCTCCGCGGTGACTTCCTGGATCGTCAGGCAGAGTTCCTTGCCGTCCGCCGGATTCTTGTTGCAGATCTTGGCCCAGGGCGCGTCCGGGGTCGGTCCGGTCGGCTGCTCGGCCTCTTCCTGGGCCGCCGCGCCGATCGGCGCGCCGATCGCCAAGAGAACTACCGGCAGCATACGCTGCCATTTTGCGAAATTAACCTGCAGATTTGCCATTGTGCGTCCTTGGCTCGATGTCCCGTCGCGTCATTCGCGGTCGCTTCGGCTCGATGTCCCCTCGCAGGGGTGATTGGTCGTCAAATACGGCGACTTGTTGACTGGCTTCGGCCATTCCATATCCCGCTTGCGAGCCGATTTCCAGCTTTCCCGCCGATATCCGGGCAATTGGCCCGCACCGGTCGCCGGCGGCGGAAGCTATGTTAGGATAATCGTCAGTTTTCAAGCGAATCCCGGCAAGAAACGAATGGCTACCCGACCATGAGCGCCACCGTCATCTCCATCGCCCTGAAACTCCGGCTCGCCGCCGCCGTTGCCGCATCCTTCGGGATCGGCCTTGTGCCGCAACTGGCGGCCGCCGAGGCGTCGCATGGCGTCGCCATGATTGGCGAACCCGCCCTGCCCGCCGACTTCACACATCTGCCCTACGCCAATCCGGACGCCCCCAAGGGCGGCAAGATTACCTATGGCGTGGTTGGCACCTACGACAGCCTCAACTCCTTCATCGTCCAGGGCGGCACGACGTCGTCGCGCGGCCTGCGCGACCCGGTCTTTGGCAACCTCGTCTTCGAGAGCCTGCTGTCGCGGAGTTCCGACGAGGCCTTCACCCTCTACGGGATGCTGGCTGAGAGCGTCGAAACGCCTGAAGACCGGAGCTGGGTGGAATTCACGATGAATCCCGACGCCCGGTTCTCCGACGGTGAACCGGTCACCGTCGATGACGTGATCTTCTCAATGGAGATCCTGCGCGACAAGGGGCGCCCCAACTACCGCTACTACTACGGCAAGATCGACGACTACGAGCGGGTCGGCGAACGCGGGATCCGCTTCAACATCGCCACCGCCAAGGATCGCGAACTTCCGCTGATTCTCGGCCTGATGCCGATCCTGCCGAAGCACGCGATCGATCCCGAGACCTTCGACAAGTCGACGCTGACGCCCCCCGTCGGCAGCGGCCCCTACGTCATCACCGACGTCGGCGCACCGAACTACATCGTGTTCAAGCGCAATCCGGATTACTGGGCCAGCGACCTGCCGATCCAGAAGGGCCTCTATAACTACGACGAGATCCGCATCGACTATTACCGCGACGCAAACGCAATGTTCGAGGCATTCAAGAAGGGCCTCTACCAGGTCAATCCGGAGGGCGATCCGGCCCAGTGGAACAAGGGCTACGATTTCCCCGCCCTCAACCAGGGGCGGGTGGTCAAGGAGACCTTCAGCACCGGTACGCCGAAGGGCATGTCGGGCTTCGTCTTCAACACCCGCCGGCCGATCTTCGCGGATATAGCGGTCCGCCGCGCGCTGGCCAAGCTGTTCGATTTCGGCTGGGTGAACACCAATCTCTATTACGACGCCTTCGACCGCGCCGCCGGCTATTTCAACGATTCCGAGCTCTCGTCGATCGGCATTCCGGCAAGCGACCGGGAGAAGGAGCTGCTCGCGCCCTTCCCGGACGCCGTTGTCGCCGAAGTGATGGATGGCACCTACCGGCCCGCCTCCAGCGATTCGTCCGGCGCCGACCGGACAGTGCTCCGCGAGGCGCTGTCGGAGTTGCAGGCCGCGGGTTACGAACTCAAGGACGGTACGCTGGTCAATACCGCCTCCGGCAAGCCGCTGGCCTTCGAGATGCTGGTGACGACAAAGGAGGATGAACGCCTGGCGCTGGCCTATCAGCGGACCCTCTCCCGCATCGGCATCAAGGCGTCGATCCGCAATGTCGATGCCTCCCAGTATCAGTTGCGGCGCCAGACGTTTGACTTCGACATGATCCGCAATTCGTGGGGAGCTTCGCTGTCGCCCGGCAACGAGCAGAGCTTCCGCTGGAGCCAAGAGGCCGCCGACCAGGACGGGTCCTTCAACTATCCAGGCGCCAGTGAGCCAGCAATCGACGCGATGATCGAGGCCATGCTGGCGGCCCGCACCCGTGACGAGTTCGTCGCGGCCGTCCGCGCCCTCGACCGGGTGCTGGTGTCAGGCTTCTACGTCGTCCCGCTCTTCTATCTTCCGGATCAGTGGATGGCGCGCTGGACGACCGTCGAGCACCCGGAGCAGACGTCGATCAACGGCGCCAAGCTCGAAACCTGGTGGCGTGTGCCTGAATGACCGAAGCAACGTCCCTCCAGCCGCTGCAGATCGACGTCGTTTCCGATGTCGTCTGCCCGTGGTGCTATCTCGGCAAGCGGCGGCTCGACCACGCCCTGGAAATGACAGCTGGCCTCGAGGTAGCGGTCCGCTGGAAGCCGTTCCGGCTCGATCCGACGATCCCGCCGGAGGGCGTCACCCGCAAGGATTATCTGGAGGGCAAGTTCGGCAGCCTTGAAGCGGTCCAGCCGATGCATGACCAGTTGTCCGATCTCGGCCGGATGGAAGGCATCGATTTCCACTTCGATCGGATCACCCGGTCGCCGAGCACCGTCGACGCCCACAGGGTCATCCGCTGGGCCGAGGCGGAGGGTGCGCAGGACCAGATCGTCGAGCGTCTCTTCCTGGCCTATTTCACCGAGGGCCTCGACATCGGCGACCCGAAGGTCCTGTCGGAGGCGGCCGACGAAATCGGCCTCGATGCATCGCTCATATCGGAGCAACTCGCCTCGGACATGGACCGCGCCACCGTCGAGGCTGACATCGAAAACGCCTACCATATCGGCGTCACCGGCGTGCCCTGCTTCATCATCGCGGGAAAATACGCGGTGATGGGCGCTCAGGAAGCGCCGGCCCTGGCGCAGGCTCTGGTCCAGATCGCGACCGGGCAGACCGCGTAGCCGCCCTCGCCCGTCAGTCCTGCGCCGCGCCGACCGTATCGGCGACCACGGCGCCGCGACGCCCGAGCGGGCGGTCGGCTCCAACGGTGGTGTCGCGGGCGGTCTGATGCTCGATCTCGGCATTCAGCTCGGCGCCCAGGAGCACGATGATCGCCGACAGCCACATCCACATCATCAGGCCGATACCCGCCGCCAGCGATCCGTAGGTCGCGTTGTAGTTGGCGAACTGGGACAGGTAGAGCGACAGCAGCGAAGAGCCGACCAGCCAGGCGACAGTGGCAAAGACGCTTCCGACCGTCAGCCACTGCCAGCGCGCCTCCCTCCGGTTCGGGCCGAACCGGTAGAGCACGGCGAGCCCCAGCAGCAGCGCGGCGAACAATACCGGCCAGCGCAACAGGCTGACGATCGTCTCGGCCGCCGAACTGATCCCGAGATAGGACAGCGCGATCGGAAACACCACGACGGAGGCGATGCCGATCAGGCCGGCGGCGATCGCCCCGAGCGTCATGGTCATCGAGATGAGGTTCAGGCGAATGAAGCTGCGACGCTCGGTCTCGTCATAGGCGACATTGAGCGCGTCGATGATCGCCTTCATTCCGGCATTGGCGCTCCAGAAGGCCAGCAACAGGCCGAAGATGAAGGCAATACTCAGCCCGGCATTGCCGGCCGAGACTACCCTCTGCACCTGCTCGGCGATCGGCCCCATCGCGTCGGCGGGCACGACATCGGACAGCAGGACCAGTTGATCCTGGACAGTGCCGATGTCGAACAGCAATCCGTAGACGGACACGAAGGCGGTGATCGCCGGGAACAGCGCCAGCAGGCCATAGAAGACAACGCCGGCGGCGACGGCCAGAAGTCGGTCCTGGGTGATCTGGGCATAGGTGCGCCAGAGGATGTCCTTCCAGCCCGCCCAGGGGATGTGCCAGGGCGCGATGGACTGCCGCCCGCGTCCCGGCTCGGCCGCCCGAAGCGTGTCCACGCCTGTCTCGATCGGGTGTCCGGGGGGTGTCCGGGGTGTTCCGGTGAGCGTCCGGGGTGTTCGGGAACCACCAATCGACGACGCCACGAGCATCCCGATACCGGCAATCGCCAGCGCATCAATGGCATCGAAACGGCGCCGACGCGCCGTCTGCGGTGGTTTATCCGACATCAGCCCCTCTCAACGAGAAAGAACCGCCCCGCCGCCATTCGGTTCCATCGGCGCCGGCGGAAACGCTGTCAGGCAGCCACTTTTTCGCCCTCCCCGGCCAGTTTCGCCAGCAGGATGAGGATGGCGGCCGTTCCTTTCAGCCGGTCGGCGGGATCCTGCCAGTCGCGGATCACCACGACCTTCTGGTCGGGACGCACCTTGGCGAGCGTGCCCTCCCGGGTAATCCACTGCATCAGCCCGGCGGCATTGGCGAAATTGTTGTCGCGGAAGGTAATGACCGCGCCCTTCGGTCCGGAATCGACCTTCTCGACATTGGCCCGGCGGCACAGCGCCTTGATCGTCACCAATTGCAGCAGATGCTCGACTTCCTCCGGCAATGGCCCGAATCGGTCGATGAGTTCGGCGGCGAAGGATTCGATATCCGCATTCTCGCGGAGATCGGCGAGCCGTCGATACAAGCCGAGACGAAGCTGGAGGTCCGGGACATAAGGCTCTGGAATCATGATGGAAGTGCCCACCGTAATTTGCGGCGACCACTCGCCTTCCGTCTCGACCTCCCCGGTCTTCAGCGAGGCGACCGCCTCCTCCAGCATCTGCTGGTAGAGCTCGTAGCCGACCTCCCGGATGTGCCCGGACTGCTCCTCCCCGAGCAGGTTGCCGGCACCACGAATGTCGAGGTCGTGACTGGCCAGCTGGAATCCGGCCCCGAGCGTGTCGAGCGATTGCAGCACCTTCAGCCGTCGCTCGGCGGTGGGTGTCAGCGTCCGCTCCGGCGGCACGGTGAACAGCGCATAGGCCCGCTCCTTCGACCGACCGACGCGGCCGCGCAACTGGTAGAGCTGGGCCAGCCCGAACATGTCGGCGCGGTAGACAATCAGGGTGTTGGCGGTCGGGATATCGAGGCCGGATTCGACGATCGAGGTCGACAGCAGCACGTCATAGGAGCCGTCGTAGAAGGCGGTCATGATGTCTTCGAGTTCGCCCGGCGTCATCTGGCCGTGGGCCACCGCGGTCTTCAGTTCCGGGACGGTGTCGGCCAGGAACGCCGCCTGCTCGGCAAGGTCGCTGATCCGCGGGCAGACGTAAAAGCTCTGTCCGCCACGATAGCGTTCGCGCAGCAGGGCCTCGCGTACCACCAGCCCGTCGAAGGGGGCGATGAAGGTCCTGACCGCCAGCCGGTCGACAGGCGGCGTGGTGATCAGCGAGAGCTCGCGGACGCCGGTCAGCGCCAGTTGCAGGGTGCGCGGGATCGGCGTCGCCGACAGCGTCAGCACGTGCACATTGGCCTTCAGCGCCTTGAGCTGTTCCTTGTGCTTGACACCGAAATGCTGCTCCTCGTCGACGATCAGCAGCCCGAGATCGCGGAATTTGATCGACTTGCCAAGCAGCGCATGGGTGCCGATGACGATGTCGACGCTGCCGTCGGCGATCCCGGTCTTGACCTCGGCCAGTTCCTTGGTGCCGACCAGCCGCGATGCCTGCGCTACCTTGACCGGCAGGCCGGCGAAGCGTTCGGCGAATGTCTTGAAGTGCTGCCGGGCCAGAAGCGTCGTCGGCACCACGACCGCCACCTGCCGCCCGCTCAGCGCCGCGACAAAGGCGCCGCGCAGCGCCACCTCGGTCTTGCCGAAGCCGACATCGCCGCAGATCAACCGGTCCATCGGCGTCCCCGTCCCCAGGTCGTCGATGACCGCGCCGATGGCGTTGTTCTGGTCGTCGGTCTCCTCATAGGGGAAGCGGGCCGCGAATTCGTCATAGGCGCCTTCCGGCGGCGTCATCACCGGCGCGGCCTTCATCGCCCGTTCGGCCGCCACCTTCATCAGCGCCTCGGCCATGTCGCGGATGCGCTTCTTGAGGCGGGCCTTGCGGGCCTGCCACGCCGTCCCGCCGAGCTTGTCGAGCGGCGCGTCGGCCTGGTCGGAGCCATAGCGGGAGAGCAGTTCGATATTCTCGACCGGCAGGTAGACCCGGTCGTTGCCAGCGTAGACGATCTCGAGGCAGTCGTGCGGCGCGCCGGCCGCTTCGATGGTCTTCAGGCCGACGAAGCGGCCGATGCCGTGATCGGCATGGACGACAAGATCGCCGGCCGCCAGGCTGGTGACATCGGTGAGGAAATCCGCCGGCCGCCGCTTGGATTGGGGCCGCACCAACCGGTCGCCAAGGATGTCCTGCTCGCCAATGATGGCGAAATCGCCGGCCTCGAACCCGTCCTCGACACCGAAGACTGCGAGCCCGACGGTGTCGGCCGGGAGCGCCGCCGCCTCGGCCCAGTCGGCTACGGCCTGGAGCCGGGTCAGACCGTGGTCGACCAGCACCTGACCCATCCGGTCGCGCGAACCGTCGCTCCAGCAGGCGACGATCGCCCGCTTGCCAGCGGTCTGCACGACCGCAATATGCTTGATGACCGCGTCGAAGACATTGACGTCCTGGGCTTGCCGTTCGGCGGCGAAGTCCCGTCCGCGCCGGGCTTCAAGATCGATGACGTCGGCGCGTTCCGGCTGGGCGAATGGCGATAGGCGCACCAGCGAATGGCCTGCGATCGCCTGGGTCCAGGTCTCGCGGGTCAGGTAGAGGCAATCGGGCGGCAGCGCGTTGTAGGGAACGCCGGTCGCCTGCCCGGCCTCCATCGCCTCGAGACGGGCGCGGTAGTGGTCTTCGATCTGGGCCAGACGCTCGCCGGTCGCCTCGTCGTCGAGATGATCGAGGACGACCGCCGCACCCTCGACATGGTCGAACAGCGTCTCCATCTCGGTCGCGAAGAGCGGCAGCCAGTGCTCCATGCCGACATAGCGGCGGCCTTCGCTGGCTGACTGGTACAGGAGGTCCTCGCGGCTCGGGGCGCCGAACCGCGCCACATACGCCTGGCGAAACCGGGCAATCGCCTCCGGCGAGAGCTGCATTTCGTTTGCCGGCACGAGGTCGATGCGCTTGCGCGCTGCCACCGTCCGCTGGGACTCGGTGTCGAAGGTACGGATCGATTCCAGCGTGTCGCCGAAGAAGTCGAGGCGGACCGGCTCACCCTGCCCTGCCGCGAACAGGTCGACAATGCCGCCGCGAACCGCGTATTCGCCGGGCTCGCGAACCGTCGGGCTGCGCAGGAAGCCGTTATCCTCCAGCCAACGGACGATCGCATCCATCCGCATCTGGCTGCCGACGCCGAGCGACATCGAGCCGCGCGCCACGAAGTCCCGCGGCGGCACCTTCTGGAGGGCCGCGTTGACGGTGGTCAGGAGGATCGAGGGTTTCTTGCCCGGCGTGGTGAGCTTGGCGAGCGTCGCCATCCGCCGCGCGACGATGGCGGAGTGCGGCGACGCGCGATCGTAGGGGAGACAGTCCCAGGCGGGAAAGTCGAGGATCTCGACCGCGGGCGCGAAGAAGCGGATGACCCGCTCGACTTCGGCCAGTCGCTGTCCGTCGCGGGCGATGAAGACGATCCGCCGCTCGGCGACCGCGGCGATCTCGGCAAGTGCCTTGCCCACCATGCCGTCCGGCACGGATGCGAGGGTCACGACCCCCTTGCTGGATAGGGCAGCCTTGATCGACGGCTTGGCGTAGGGCCGTGAAAGTGTCTCGGACATGCTGGTCAGCGCACCTGGTGATGAAAGGCGATAAGTCGTTCGACGACGGGTGAGACGTCCTCCTTCGGGACGGGCCCGGCCCCCGTCACCCACACGAAGATGTCGGGATCCGGCACGTCGAGCAGTCGTTCGAAGTCGGCCATATCCGCGTCGGAGAATTCCGCCACATGGGCATCGGCAAAACGCCCGAGGATCAGATCGGTTTCGCGGGTGCCGCGATGCCACGCCCGGAAAATCAGTCGCTTCCGGCGCGCATCGAGCCCGGTTTCGGCTTCTGCCACGGATATCGCCCCGCCAATAGAAAAACGGCGCCGAGCCGTTGCGGCCCGTCGCTCCTCGCCAGCATATAGCGTCGCCAGCCCGGAATGTCAGCGGCCACAGCGCATTTCTGACATTTCCCGGTCGTGCCGGGTTAGGCTCAAGGCCGAGCCGCGAGATAAGACCATGGCAACCTTCCTGATCTGTCTGGTTCTGGCCTTCATCCTGGGCTTTGCCGCGCATCGCGCTAGCATCTGCATGGTGCGGGCGGTTGCCGAGATCCAGCACTCGCGCACCGGCTACATGGCGGCGAGCATCGGCAAGACCATCCTGTGGATCGTCCTCGTCACGCTGCCGGTCTTCTGGCTGGCCGAGTCCAGCGGCCCTTACCTCGGAGGCTGGCAACTGACGGCCTGGGCCGTTGCCGGCGGCTTCCTGTTCGGGGCCGGCGCCGGCATCAACGGCGCCTGCGCCTATTCGACGATGACGCGACTGATGGATGGCGAAGGCCGCATGGCGGCGACCGTCATCGGCTTCACCATCGGCATCGTCGTCTTCACCATGCTGATCGACGCCGGCCGGATTGCCGCGCCGATCCCGGCGCAGCCCGATGTCGACCGTCTTGTCGACTGGGCGGCCTTCATCGTCGTCGGACTGGGTGTCCTGGCCGCCTATGAAATGCTGCGCCTTTGGCGATCGCGCCCGAAAGACGCATCCGTGGCAAGCCTCATCCTGGCGCGCCAGTACCGGCTGTCGACCGCCGCTTTGCTGATCGGACTGGCCGGCGCGACCATCTTCCTGCTGTTCGGCTCGGCGGGCTACACCTCGACCTTTGAGGTCGTCATCCAGGGCCTCTTCGGCAAGACGGCCCCCGCTACCGGTCGCTGGCTCCTGCTGTTGGCCGTCCTGGGCGGCATGCTGACCTCCAGCCTCGAAAGACGAAGCTTCAGCCTCGACGTCCGGCCGCGCCCGGACTGGCTTCGCCACATTGGCGGCGGCGTGCTGATGGGCATGGGCACGGCGCTGGCGCCCGGCGGCAACGACGTGCTGGTGCTTTACGCGATCCCCGTCCTGTCGCCCCACGCCCTTCCCGCTTTCGCGGCGATGGCGATCGGCGTCGTCGCCGGGTTGCTAATCATGCGCCGGGCCTTCGGCGTCGAAATGCGCGTGTCCTGCCGCAACGACACCTATGTCAGCGGCTGAAGGCCCGCGGGACCGCCCCTAGTCGTCCCATTCCGGCGCGAGGTGGGCCGGGTTGGCGACGCGCCGCCTCTTTGTTTGGGAAAGCCGGGAAATCGCCGCCATCTCGTCGTCGGACAGCGACAAGCCGAACACGTCGAAATTGCTGGCAATCCGCTCCGGGTTCGAACTCTTCGGAATCGCCACGACGCGATCCTGCTGGACATCCCAGCGCAGGATCACCTGGGCCGGCGTTTTTCCATGCCGGGTCGCGATCTCGCCGATCACCGGATCGGACAGGACGGCCTCGCGGGCCAGCGGCGAGAACGCCGTGAAGAACATCCCCTTGTCGCGGCAGGCCTTCAGAACCTTGTCCTGGTTGAGATACGGATGATACTCGCACTGGTTGGTGACCAGCGGCGCGTCGGTCACCGCCCAGGCCTCCTCAAGGTGCTTCGTGGTGAAGTTCGAGACCCCGATATGCCGGGTCAGGCCACGTTCCTTCGCCTTGTTGAGCGAGCGGATCGTGTCCGCGAGTTTCAACGTCTTGCTCGGCCAATGGATGAGCAGGAGATCGACCTGATCGACGCCAAGCTCCTCGACGCTCTTCTCGGCGGAGCGCTGGAAGTCGTCGTCGGCGAGGTTTTCCGGGGCCACCTTTGTCGTGATGAAGAGTTCTTCACGCGGCACGCCGGACGCCTTGATGGCGCCGCCGACAATATCTTCGTTCTTGTATCCGGCGGCCGCGTCGATGTGGCGGTAGCCCACCTTGAGGGCCTCCTCCACGGCGCGGGCGCAAATATCCCCGCCGATGTTCCAGGTTCCAAATCCGATAACGGGAATCGTCGCGCCATGCGCGGTCACGGTCTCCAAGGCACCGGCTCCAGTTCTAGTTTTGCGTGTGGACGGGCGGCAAGATGACCCGTCATCGGAGCGCGGTCAACCGCGTCCGTCCAACCGCAAAAGCAGAGGGGCAGCCGCTGTGAACGACTGCCCCTCTCCCGGGTCCACGCTGCCGAAGGCTCGGAGCATTGTGGTCCGCCGCATCGGAACCGGTCACCGCCAGGGCGGCCGGCTATTCGGTCCAGCCAATGTCCTTGCGAATGCTCGACGGCAGGGATTGGACAACGCGACGCGTATACCGGCGTCGACGCGCCTCGCCGACCTTGTCGGCAATCCTCCGGATTCTCTGAAAATCGACCATCGTACTCTCCTGTCCATGCGGACCGCGCGCGTTGCTCGCCGGCCCCGGTTAATCGTTGGATAGGTGCTTAGATGGTTCGCGCGTCCTCGGCAGTGAAAGGCGTCACAGTCCGATATCGCGGTGTGGCAATCAGGCGCCCGAGGCGTCCAGGACAGCCTCGATCACCCGGTCGACTTCCGGGTCGGTCAGGTCGGGATGAAGCGGCAGGCTGAGGACCTCGCGGGTCAACTGCTCGGATACCGGGAGTCCGTCCTCGACGAATTCGCGGAAGGCCGGATGCTGATGCAACGCAAGTCGATAGAAAAGGCCGCAGCCAATGCCCGCCGCGTCGAGCGCTTCCTTCAGCGCGTCGCGCTTGTCGACGCGGATCGTGTAGAGCGCATAGGCGCTCTCGGAACCGTCCGGGATGGTCGGCACCGTGACGATGTCCTTCAGTGCCGCATCGTAGCGCGCGGCGATCTCGCGCCGCCGCGCCAGTTCGAGGTCGAAGACGTCGAGCTTGGCAAGCAGTACCGCCGCCTGGATCGTGTCGAGCCTGCCTGTGAGGCCGAGGACAGTCGCCTCGTCGCCGGTTCCCGTCCGCCCGTGCGACCGGATCATCCGGACCGACTCGGCCAGGGTCTCGTCCTCGGTAAGGATTGCGCCGCCGTCGCCATAGCAGCCAAGCGGCTTGGTCGGATAGAAGCTGGTGGCTGAAATCGGGGCCAGTGCGCCGGCACGGCGGCCGCCGAGTTCACCGCCAAAGCTCTGCGCCGCATCGGCGAGGACCGTCAACCCATGCCGGTCGGCAACCGCCTGGATCGCGGGATAGTCCGCCGGCAGGCCATAGAGATCCACCGGCATGATCGCCCGCGGCGTCAGCTTGCCCGCCGCCGCGACCCGGACGACCGCCTCTTCGAGCGCCGCCGGATCCATGTTGAAGCTTGTCGCGTCCACGTCGACGAAGACCGGGCTGGCGCCGACCGAAGCAACCGCGCCGGCCGTCGCCGCGAACGTGAATGCGGGGACGAAAACCGCGTCGCCGGCTTTCACGCCCATCGCCATCAGCGCGATCATCAGCGCGTCGCGCCCGCTCGAAACCGCGATCGCGTTCTTCGCCCCGGCAAAGCGCGCCAGACGTTCCTCAAGCAGCGTCACCTCCGGCCCGAGGATGAACTGGCCATGTGCCAGCACCGTATCGATCCGCGTCTTGATCTCGCCGTCGAGCCGCGCCCGCTGGCGCTGGAGATCGAAAAGCGCGATCCGGTCGTCGTTGGCAGCCGGAAGTGCTGTTGCGGGCCTGACCTGCGCCATTATGCGGGAACTCCATCCGTGAAAGCGGGCGGCAAAACGCGCCCGTTCGAAATTGCGGCCAGGACCGCGTCAGCGACCTTCATGGCCGCGAGGCCGGCGCGCCCATCGACAGGCGGCGGCGCGCCGCTGCCGACGCTCTGCAGGAAGGCGTTCACCTCCGCGGCGAGGTTGTCGGCGTTGGCAAGCTTGATCGTTTCCGTGCTGGCGGCGCCGTCGGCCCCGGTCATGATCGACAGTGTCTGGGCTGAAAGGTCAGCCGTCAGCCGGCGGCCTTCCTCGGTGACGCTGATCGCCCGCTGGGCGTTCGCCGCGACCCGGCTCGCCGCCAGCGTCGCGATCACGCCATTGGCAAACACCAGCCGCGCCTCGGCGACGTCGTTCAACCTCGTCGCCACAGGGGCACCCGCTGCTTCGACCGAGACGATCGGGGAGTCCGCGAGGGTCAGCGCCAGATCGATATCGTGGATCATCAGGTCGAGGACGACGTCGACATCGGTGGCGCGCCCCGTCCAGGTCGCATGCCGCACGCACTCGATCACGCGCGGTGCCTTGACCCGATCACGGAGCGCACGGAAGGCGGGCGCATAGCGCTCTATGTGACCGACTTGCAGGATGACGCCCTTCGCTGTGGCCATGTCGACGAGTTCACTCGCCTGCAAGGCATCGCTGGCGATCGGCTTCTCGACGAAGACATGGATGCCGGCGTCGATCAGGTCACTGGCGACTGCGTGATGGAGCGATGTCGGCACGGTAATGGAGACCGCGTCCACCTTGCCAATCAGCGCGCGATGATCGGCCAGCGGCTCCGCGCCAAACCGGTTCGCCGCCGCTGCCGCGCGCTCCGCGTCCGCGTCGACGACGGCCACGAGCCGCGCCCCCACATGGGCCGCGTAGTGGCGGGCGTGATGGGAACCGAAATAGCCAAGCCCGACCACGCCGACCCTAACCTCATCTGCTGCCGGCATTACCGGTGGCCATCCCTTGCGATTGCAGTGTCAGCTTCGAATCGCTGCGAACTTAGACGCCGGAAAGGCGTTTGCGAATAAACAATTACGAGCCGATGAAACATCGCGCGAGCGGCGCGGACGCCGGAAACGGGCAATCGCCTAGAGGAAACCGAACCACCAGCCGGCGAGCCCGAGAAACACGAAGAATCCGGTGACATCGGTAATCGCCGTCAGGATCACCCCGGACGCGACCGCGGGATCGATCTTCATGGTGTCCAGGGCCAGCGGAATCAGCGCCCCGACCACCCCGGCGACGACGATGTTGAGGATCAGGGCGACGGCGATGACGACGCCCAGAGCCGGCGAGGCGAACCACAGCCCTGCCCCCAGCCCCACGCAGAGAGCGACGGCGACCCCGTTGATCAGACCGACCATCGCTTCGCGCCCGATCACCCGGTAGGCGGACCGCGCCGCAATGTCGCGCGTCGCGATCGCCCGCACCGTGACGGTCATCGCCTGGGTCCCGGCATTGCCGCCCATCGAGGCGACGATCGGCATCAGCACCGCCAGGGCCACCATCTGCTCGATCGTCCCGTCGAACAGGCCGATCACGGCCGCGGCCAGAAAGCCGGTGAGGACATTGATCAGGAGCCATGGAATCCGGCTTCGCGCCACGTAGCCGACCGCGTCGGTCGCTTCCTCGTCGCCGACCCCGCCAAGGCGGCGGATGTCCTCGTCGGCCTCCTCCTCGATGACATCGACGATGTCGTCGACGGTGATGACGCCGACCAGGCGGCCATCCGTGTCGACGACGGGCGCCGTCACCAGGTTGTAGCGCTCGAAGAGTCGCGCCACGTCCTCCTGGTCGTCGACCGCCTTCACCGCCTTGATCTCGGAATCGGTGATGTCGCTGATCAGCACCGGCCGCTTGCTGCGCAGCAGTCTGTCGAGCGCCACCGATCCGACCGGGTGGAAGCCGGCATCGACGACGATCAGCCGGTAGAACTCCGTCGGGAGGTCGTCCTCCTCGCGCATGTAGTCGATCGCCCGCCCGACATCCCAGAAGGGCGGCACGGCGATGAATTCCGTCTGCATCAGACGGCCGGCGGAATCCTCCGGATATTCGAGGCTCCGGGCGACGGCGGTCCGGTCGACCAGCGGCAACTGCCGCAGGATCGCTTCGCGCTCTTCCGTCGGCAGGTCCTCGAGGACTGTGACGGCGTCGTCCGAATCAAGCCGACGAACGCCCTCGACCACCGATGCGACCGGCAGCGCCGCGATCAGCCTTGCCCGCAGCTTGTCGTCGACCTCGGTCAGGACCGCGAAATCGAAGTCGTCGCCAAGCAGCCGGACGAATTCGGTGCGTTCGTCCGGTCCAAGCGCCTCAAGCAGGTCGCCAACATCGGCCGCATGGAGCGGTGCGACCAATCCCTTGAGTCGCGCGACATCGCCCGTTCGGATGGCGGGCCGGACGGAAGCTATGAAATGCAGGGAGAGGTCGCCGCGATTGTCGCGGACGATCGGCGGATCCAGCCGCAATTCCCGTTCGTTCGTGTCAGGAAGCGAGTCGGCCATGGTTTCCCTCGCCGGCAACAAGGACGCTGGTTACCCCGGCGCCCTGCGCCGGTTGACCCTGTGCTGAAAAGACAAACGGCGGCCCACCGGGCCGCCGATCATCTACCAGTCTCGGTAATACTGGTGCGGTCGAGAAGACTCGAACTTCCACGGGTTTTACCCCACAGCGACCTCAACGCTGCGCGTCTACCAATTCCGCCACGACCGCAGGAAAACGCCGGCTCATTTAGCAAATCGATTCCGACCTTACAAGGCACGTTGGGCACCTCTTGGCCGACATTGACGATCAGACCGGCATTCGACGCCGGGAGAACACCGCAACAGCCACCCCCAGCACGCAAACCACGACCACCGGGAATACCGCGAGATTGATCCAGTCCCAACCGAAAGAGCTGAAAATCGAGCCGGAACCGAAGGATGCGGTGGCCACCGTGCCAAAGACCAGAAAGTCGTTCAGCCCCTGGACCTTGCTGCGCTCTTCGGGCCGATAGGTCTGGGTCAGCATCGCCGTCGCGCCGATGAAGCCGAAATTCCAGCCGACGCCAAGCAGGATCAGCGCGATCCAGAAATGGGCAAGGGCGATTCCGCTGAGCGCCACGGCGGCACACCCGGCAAGCAGCGCCATGCCGACGGTAATGATCGCCTCGGCCCCGAATCGGGCAATCAACCGGCCGGTGAAGAAGCTCGGCCCGAACATCGCCAGCACATGCCACTGGATGCCCAGAGCCGCATTGTCCTCGCCGAGGCCACAGGCGACCATCGCCAGCGGCGCGGCGGTCATCACCAGCGCCATCAGGGCGTAGGACCCCATCGCACAGAGCACCGCGACCACGAATCGCGGCTGGCGGGCGATCTCCGCCAGCGAGCGGCCGCCCTTTACCTCCACCCGTTTCGGCGCCTCCCGCGCCGAACCGGAGAGCAGCGTCAGGACACCGAGGCCGATGACCGCGAGGACCGACATGGCAAAGAAGGCGCCGGCAAACGGGATCGGCTGCAACAGGTTTCGGGTGAAGATGACGGTCTGCGGCCCGATGATCGCCGCCGCGATGCCGCCCATCATCACCCAGGAGATCGCCTTGGCGCGAAACGCCTCGTCACCGCTATCGGCGGCCGCGAAGCGGTATTGCTGGACGAAGGAGGTCGCCAGACCGACGCAGAGGAAACCGGCGAAGAGTATCCAGAACTGGCCGAGGATCACCGCGATCGCCGAGACGATCCCGCCAAGCACGGCGAAGAGCGTCCCCGACATGAATCCGTAGCGACGTCCGATCTCCCGCATGAGCAGCGCCGCCGGGATGGCGCCGAGGGCAACACCCAGGTTGAAGCCGCTGACGGGCAAGGTCGCGAGCGACTTGTCAGGCCCGAGCAGGTAGATGCCGGCGAGCCCGCCAAGCGTGATGGCAATCGGCGGAATCCCACCATTGATCGCGGCGGCAGCCGAGAGAACGAAGGCGTTTCGCCGCGCGTGCGGGTCTTCCGAAACGACGGATGAGTCGAGGGCTTGGTCTGTCACAGGGTATCTCCCGGGCGGGACTATAGACCCTGACGCCAGGAGCGGTCGTCAAAAATGGACGTGGCTTGCCGCGTCCAGGGACAGTGGCTGGCCGTTGACGCCAAGCACCACGGGAGGGGCCTTTCCTTCGACGACACGACCGATCCGGGTCACCGGAACGCCCGCCTCCGCGGCTTCTGCGGCGAAGCGTTCGGCGTCGGCCTCGGGGACAGTCGACAGGATCTCGTAGTCGTCGCCGCCGGCAAGGACGCTGGCCAGCGCCGATTTGTCGCTGTCGACCAGCGCCCGTGCGCCGGCGGACAGCGGCACGGCGTCGGCATCGATCTCGCCGCCAACCCCGGACGCCCGGCAGATATGCGCGAAGTCGCCGACAAGTCCGTCCGACACGTCGAGTGAACTGGTGGCGAACCGCAGCAGCACGGGCGCCAGCGCTAGTCGCGGCTGGGGCAGAAGGTAGCGATCGAGGAGATGGTCCGCTGCCTTGCCTGCCGGCATCGAATCGAGCGTCCCGAGACGGATGCGAAGGCCGAGCGCGGAGTCGCCGATGGTCCCGGACACGAAGACGACATCACCGGGCGCGGCGCCAGCCCGTCGGATGACGCTGCCGGCCGGCACCCGGCCAAAAGCGGCGATCGATACCGTCAGGCCCCCGGCCGCGCGCGTCGTGTCGCCGCCGAAGAGCGAGACGCCGAAGAGCGCCTGGTCGGCAGCGAGGCCGGCGGAAAAATCCCGGAGCCAGTCCTCGTTCCAGTCGTCCGGCAGCGC
Source organism: Bauldia litoralis (assembly GCF_900104485.1). Classification (GTDB taxonomy): domain Bacteria; phylum Pseudomonadota; class Alphaproteobacteria; order Rhizobiales; family Kaistiaceae; genus Bauldia; species Bauldia litoralis. The sequence goes on from NZ_FMXQ01000002.1 coordinate 346,719, forward strand.
CATCGACAGCAGGTAGCCGACCGGTGTCGCGCCCTTGCTGGCGAGATCGGACAGGTTGACCCTGAGCCCCTTGGAGGCGATCGCCGACGGCGGATCACCGGCAAAGAAATGGACGCCCGCGACGATCTGGTCAGCCTTGAGAACGAGATCCTCGCCGGGTGGCGGGACATAGACCGCGACGTCATCGGTCAGCCCGAAAGCGCCGGGGTCTGATGCAAGGGGCCGGAAATAGCGCTCGATCAGTTCGAACTCACCTGGGCGCTCGGCCATCGGACGTCACGCCTGGCCGGGCGCAGCGAACTCGGCCGGCCGACTGGAATGCGCCAGCTTGTCGAGCACGGCGTTGACCATGCCCGCCGCATCGGAATCGAAGAAGGCCCGGGTCACGTCGACATATTCGGTGATCACCACCCGCGCCGGCACGTCCGAGCGGTTCGCCAGTTCATAGGCGCCGGACCGCAGCACTGCCCGCAAGGTCGCGTCGATGCGCGGCAGTGGCCAGCCCGGCGTCAGCGCCTGGTGGATCGCCGGATCGAGCGCGCGCTGGTCTCGGACGACGCCCGAGACGATGTCCCGAAAGAAGGCGGGATCGGCGTCGCGATACTGTTCGCCGTCGACTTCCTGCCCGAGGCGATGGGCTTCGAACTCGGCCAGAACATCCGGCAGCGTCGCCCCGGCCAGATCCATCTGGTAGAGCGCCTGCACGGCAGCAAGGCGCGCGGCCCCGCGCTGGTTGGCCGGCTTTGCCGGCTTGCCGCCCTCGCTCATCGGTCGAGGCCGAAGCGCCGGCGGGTCTCGATCATCGCCAGCGCCGCTTCCGCCGCACCGCCGCCCTTGTTCTTTCCGGACACCTTGGCGCGCGCCCAGGCCTGGTCGCGATGATCGACCGTTAGAATACCGTTGCCGACGGCAAGACGTCGGTTGACCGCAAGGTCCATGATCGCCCGCGCCGATTCACCGGCGACGATATCGTAATGGCTGGTCTCGCCCCGGATGACGCAGCCGAGCAGCACGAAACCGTCATAGCGCGTCCCCCCCTGCTCCATCGCGGCGACCGCCATCGCCATCGCGGCGGGGATCTCGAAGGCCCCGGGCACCGAGATGTGATCGAAGCTGCCGCCCGCCGCCTTGATGGCCGCGGACGCGCCCTCGGCCAGTTCCTCGGCCAGGTCTTCGTAAAAGCGTGCGTCTATGATCAACAGATGCGGCGCGTGTTCCGCCATGGCAGTCCGACCCCTTGCGATTGAGGCCGCGACTTAGGCCGTTTCCGCCAGTCGCGCAACATAGCGGGCAATGAGATCGACCTCGAGGTTGATCCGATCGCCCTTTTTTCGTTCGTTCCAGATGGTCGCCTGCAACGTATGCGGGATCAGCAGGCAGTCGAAACGATCCTCCTTGACCGAGTTGATGGTCAGGGATGTGCCGTCGAGCGCCACCGATCCTTTCGGGGCGATCATCCCGGCAACTTTCTCCGGCAATTCAAACCAGAACCGGGTGGTCTCTCCGAGGTCTTCGCGATCGACAATCGAGACGACGGCGTCGACATGCCCGCTGACCATGTGGCCGGACAGTTCGTCGCCGACTTTCAGCGGCCGTTCCAGGTTAAGGCGATATCCAATGTCCCACTCGGAAGCCGTTGTAACATTGAGAGTTTCGGGCGCCGCGTCGACTTCGAAAACCGTCCCGCCACCGTCCCCGCCATCATGGGAGACAACGGTCAGGCAGATGCCGTTGCAGGCGATCGACCCGCCAATGACCAGGTCTTCCGGCTTGAACTTGCAGGCGATGGCAACGCGTTGCACGTCGTTGCGCTGTCCGTTGCTGATAACGGATCCGATCTCTGTGACAATTCCGGTAAACATCTGGCCCCGCTCAGGTCCTCAGATAGCGTCTCATCTGGTCGTCACCGACGATTGCGGCATCGATTTGGCGAAACCGCGGGCTGCGCTCGATCGCCGATAGCGCATATCCCTCGAGTGCGCGCACACCGTCGACGCCGACCACCACAGGTGCCCGGAACAGGACGATTTCATCGAGCAGGTCGTCGGCGAAAAGCGAAGCGGCGACCCGGGCGCCACCTTCGACAAGGATGCGGGTCACCCCGTCCTCGGCAAGGATGGCCAGTGCCTCCGGCAGGTTGAGCCCGTTCGTGCCGTTCGTCGTCTCGACGACCTTCACCCCGGCCGAGGCCAGCGCGGTCTTTGCCGCGTCAGTCGCCGCCGGTCCGACGATAACCACCACAGGGACGTCGCCGGATGTCGTCACCAGCTTCGAATCGAGTGGCAACCGGGCCGACGGATCGAGAACGATACGGATCGGCGACCGGGCTTCCAGTCCCGGCAAACGCACTGTCAGGCGTGGATTGTCGACGAGAACGGTCCCGATGCCGATCATCACGGCATCCGATTCCACCCGCATTGCCTGGACCGCGGTCAGCGCCGGCTTGCCGGTGATCATCATCCGCTCGCCTTCGCGGCGGCCGATCATCCCGTCGGCCGAAACCGCCAGCTTCAGGGTGACATGCGGCCGGCCGCGCGTGACGCGCGAGATGTGCCCGGCATGGTCACGTGCCGCTTCCGCCGCCATCACACCGGAGACGACCTCGATCCCTGCCGCTTCCAGCGCCGCCCTGCCCTTGCCGGCGACCCGCGGGTCCGGGTCTTCGAGAGCCATCACCACCCGCCTGACCCCCGCAGCAATCAGCGCGGAGGTGCAGGGCGGCGTCTCGCCGTCATGGGCGCACGGTTCCAGCGTGACGTAGACGGTGGCGCCTCGCGCTGCCTCTGCGGCCATCTCCAGCGCGATCGTCTCGGCATGGGGCCGGCCACCGGCCGCCGTCCAGCCGCGCCCGACCACGATGGGCGCCCCGTCCACCGTCCGCACCACCAGGGCGCCGACGGCCGGGTTCGGGTGGGTCTGGCCAAGGTTGCGACGTCCGATCCGCAGGGCCGACGCCATGAAGCGCCGATCCTGCTCGCTCGCAGGCATGGAGACTGTTGCTGTCGACGCCGTCATCGGCCGTCAGTCCTCGTCCTTGCCGACCGGGATTTCGCCGGACAGCTCACCGACAAAGGCTTCGAAGTCCTTCGCCTCGCGGAAATTCTTGTAGACCGACGCAAACCGCACGAAGGCCACGGTGTCGAGCCCGCGCAGCCCTTCCATGACGAGATGCCCGATGCTCTCGGAGGGAATATCGCCCTCCCCGGAACTCTCGAGCTGCCGGACGATGCCGTTGACCATCCGCTCGACCCGATCGGGATCGACCTGGCGTTTCCGTAGCGCGATCTGCACCGAGCGCATCAGCTTGTCGCGGTCGAACGGGACGCGGCGGTTGTTCTTCTTCACCACCATCAGTTCGCGCAACTGCACCCGTTCGAAAGTGGTGAACCGCCCGCCGCAATCCGTGCAGATCCGCCGCCGGCGGATCGACGTATTGTCCTGCGAAGGACGCGAGTCCTTCACCTGGGTATCCGGATTGCTGCAAAAGGGACAGCGCATAACCGATCGCCGTTTCCTGCGCCTCGCTCAGCCCTGGTAGATCGGGAAACGCGCCGTCAGCGCGTGGACCTTCTGCCTGACGGAAGCCTCCACCAGCGGCGCCGCGCCGTCCTCGGACTGCGAGACCGCGTCGAGGACCTCGCCGATCAGCTCGCCAACCTGGCGGAACTCGGCAATCCCGAAACCGCGCGTCGTGCAGGCCGGCGTTCCCAGACGAATGCCGGAGGTGATGAAGAACTTCTCCGGATCGAACGGAATGCCGTTCTTGTTGCAGGTCAGGCCGGCCCTGACGAGCGCCTTCTCGGAGGTATTGCCCTTCAACTGCTTGGGACGGAGGTCGACCAGCATCAGGTGGTTGTCGGTCCCGCCCGAAACGATCTCGAAGCCGGCGCCGCGCAGCGTTTCGGCGAGCGCCCGGGCGTTCTCCACGACGTTCTTCGCATAGACCTTGAAGTCCGGACGCAGCGCTTCGCCGAAGGCAACCGCCTTGGCGGCGATCACATGCATCAGCGGCCCGCCCTGCAGGCCGGGGAAGACGGCCGAGTTGAACTTCTTGGCCAGCGCTTCGTCATTGGTGAGGATCAGGCCGCCACGCGGTCCGCGCAGCGACTTGTGGGTCGTCGAGGTCGCGACATGGGCATGTGGAAACGGCGACGGGTGGACGCCGCCGGCGACGAGGCCGGCAAAATGCGCCATGTCCACCATCAGATACGCGCCGACCGAATCGGCGATTTCGCGGAACCGCTTGAAGTCCCAGACGCGGGAATAGGCCGTGCCGCCGGCGATGATCAGCTTCGGCTTCGATTCCTGCGCGATCCGCGCCACTTCGTCATAGTCGATCAGGTGGTCGTCGCGGCGCACGCCATAGGGCGCAACCTTGAACCACTTGCCGGACATGTTGACGGTCGAACCGTGGGTGAGATGGCCGCCGGCCGCCAGGTCGAGCCCCATGAAGGTATCGCCGGGCTCCAGCAGCGCCAGGAACACCGCCTGGTTCATCTGGCTGCCCGAGTTGGGCTGGACGTTGGCGAAGTCGCAGCCGAACAGCTTCTTCGCCCGCTCGATCGCCAGCGTCTCCGCGACATCGACGAACTCGCAGCCGCCGTAATAGCGCTTGCCCGGATAGCCCTCGGCATACTTGTTGGTGAGCACCGATCCCTGGGCCTCGAGCACGGCGCGCGAGACGATGTTTTCCGAGGCGATCAGCTCGATATCGTCCTGCTGGCGCTTCAGCTCCTTGCCGATCACATCGGCGATCTCCGGATCGCTGTCGGCCAGTCCAGCCGCGAAGAAGTCCGGCCGCGTGCCCGCGGCAATGGTATCGGTCAACGACATCAATCGACCCCAGATGGAAGAGAAAGGAAAACAATCGCCGCGGGAGCCTCCCGGATGGCGATCACGCTTTGCGACGGCTTAACATAAGGGTCAGGACGCGCCAAGAACAGGCGTGGAACGATTGGCCGCGGCGCGGTAATCCGCCGGTCCGGTCCGGGCGACTGCGGCAGCCGAAACGGCGACGGGGCGGCAAGGCCGCCCCGCGATTCCCCTCGAAGGTCGAAACCCCTAGAGCGGCGTCGTGTTGGTCTGCGCGTAGAGTTCCAGCCCGTCGAGGCCATAGATGTCGTTGCGGAAATGGACGACGCCGTCGCTCATCGCCCAGGCGGTCAGATACGTCCAGAACAGCGGAACTGGGTTCGTCACCTGGACATCGAGGCGCTGATAGTTGCGGAACTGCTCGTCGATCTGCTCCCGCGACTGGCCGGGCGTATCGCGCAGCAGCCAGACGATCAGCTCGCGAATCCCCTGGACCCGGACGCAGCCCGACGAATCGAACCGAGCCTCCTCATTGAAAAGGCCCTTGTGCGGCGTGTCATGCATGTAGACGCCGTCGGGGCTGGGGAAGTTGATCTTGACCAGGCCCAGCGAGTTCTCGTCGCTCGGGTCCTGCCGGAACATGTAGTTGGTCGCCTCGTCCGAGAACCAGTCGACCTGAGCAGGATTCAATTCGTTGCCGCTCCGGTCATAGATCCGGATGCGATAGTCGGTGAGATAATTCGGCTTCTTCTGCATGATCGGGATCAGATCCTTGCGGATGATGCTCGCGGGCACCGTCCAGTAAGGATGGAAATTGATCTGCGTGATCTTCGAATTGACGATCGGCGACGGCCGGTCGACCTTGCCGACGATCGCCGTATGACGCTGGGCGACGTAGCCGTTCTCGACGGCTTCGATCTGGGCGGCCGGGATGTTAACCATCACGAAGCGGTCGGGGACCTTCTTCGTGATCATCTGCAGCCGGGTCAGGTTGGTCGCGAGCTGGTTGAGGCGCACGGCTGCCGGCACGTTGATCGCGGCGAAGGTCGTGTTGCCGACGATACCGTCGGCCGGAATCCCGTGTCGCGCCTGGAACCGCTTGACCGCTGCGTCGACATAGGTGTCGAAGGCATCCGACACGCCGTTGGCGACACTGAGATCGCCGGAAATGATCAGACGCTGGCGGAGCGCGGTGACTGCCGGGCCGCGGGCGCCGACACGCAACCCCTGCTCGGCGGGCACCACCGGCCAGCCGCCACGGGCGACGATATCGGAATACTGCAGGATCGCGTTTTCGACCGCGGCGACGATATCCGGCGACATGATCGGCACATTGGTCCGGACTTCCGGCGCACTAACCACTGCGGCATCGAAACCGTCGGACCACTCCGTCGCTCGCTGCTTGAGCACGTCCTGGATCGGGTCGGCAAATGCCCCCCGGCCGAGAACGCCCATCGCGACAGCGCCACCGGCGGCCGCGATCAGCGACCTGCGGGTGACAGACTTGGTGATTTTCGTGACCCGATCATTCATTTCGATCATTCCCCGGCAACGCCGTCCTTTGCGCCCGGGAAAGCCCGGGTGCCAAAGCCAATCCTGCTTATCTCTACAGGATTTCCCTTTCGCCCGGTTAATATGGCGCTTTCGTGTCTCGGGTCGATGTCCAGGTGACGGTGGCGTCTGACTGTTGCGCGGACGCAACAGACCATTGTGCCCAGTCACGCAAAGCCCGGCCACCGGCCGGGCGTGCGCATCGATGACGATCGGCGACCGTCAGAGACGGTAGAGAATCTGATCCGTCCAGAACCGCTCCAGCCGCTGCAGCGAGCGATTCAGTTCCTGGAAGTCCTCGATCGCAATACCGCCAACCTGATGGATCGAGCGGATGTGGCGCTCGTAGAGGCTGTTCACGATATGGGCAACTTCATGCCCCTTATCGGTAAGGCTGACCCGGACGGAGCGACGGTCCATCCGCGAACGCTGGTGATGGATATAGCCCATCTCGACCAGCTTCTTGAGATTGTAGGAGACGTTCGAGCCCAGGTAGTAGCCGCGCGTCCGCAGTTCTCCGGCCGTCAGTTCCGACTCGCCGATGTTGAACAGAAGCAGCGCCTGGACTGCGTTGACATCCGAACGCCCCGACCGTTCGAACTCATCCTTGATAACATCAAGCAAGCGCCGGTGAAGTCTTTCGACCAGCGTCAGTGCTTCAAGATACAACGGCTTGATGTCCACACCTTCGTTCTCGGTGGGAATAGCCGCTGCAGCCCCTTTTGCATTTGCCATTTTCTTCGCTCCGCTGTTTCCCGGCAGGTATTTTCCCACCTGAGTCAGCGAGGAGATTATGCCCCGGCGCTGAAAATCCGCTTAAACTTCTAGATTAATCGGACCTTACTTTCAGGCGTCGAATTCGCCTAAAATCGCGGCTATTAGTACCAGTCTTTTCAAGAGCTTAGGCGTCGAGGCGGCTCACCGGGTTTCGCGGCGACGTTCAATCATGAATAACGCGAGGTATACGCCCAGGGTCACGAAGTGGAACAAGACGATCGGCAGGTCGCCGCCGAAAGTACCGATGAAGACGGTGTGCATGGCGATCTCCGCCAGCGCCGCATAAACCCAGACCACGTTGCCCCAGGCGACCCGTTGCCAGAGGCCGACGGAAGCGACGAGATCGACCACAGCCAGGTGCATCGTGGCGATCTTCCACGCTGCCGGCATCGTCTCGAAGGAACCGACCGCGCCGTCGAATATTCCGACGATGATCCCCCATTCGCGCAGGCCCAGCAGCATCATGACACCGGCCATCACCCGGCCGTAAATGTTGAGGATGGCTGGAAGCCGATCGCCGAACGGCGCGTGCGGTGTCGAATCTTTTTCGCTGATGGTCATTTCCGGACGGCGTCAAATCCGCTATTTGGCGAGCAAATTCCCGCCGACGCCATTACACCGTCAAAGCCGGCGTGACCAGCATCGTCCTTCGCGGCGATCCGCCCACCTCGATAGATCGGGTCGACGAGACCGACCCGCAACCAGCGGCCGCACTGAGACATGACCCGACAGATTCCCCCCGTCGCTCAAGCTTCTTCCCTTTCGCAGGACATGGCCGAGATCCTCGCCGGCCGGCGCATGCGAAGGAACCGGAGAACCGACTGGTCGCGTCGCCTGGTCCGTGAAACGGCGTTGTCCGTCGACGACCTGATCTGGCCGATCTTCCTGGTCGAGGGCCAGGGGATTACCCAACCGGTGGCGGCAATGCCCGGCGTCGACCGCTATTCCGTAGATCGCGCGGTGGCCGCGGCGGAGCGGGCCGCTGCCCTCGGCATCCCCGCCCTCGCCCTCTTCCCCTATACCAACCCCGACCTCCGCGACGAAAGCGGTTCGGAAGCGCTGAACCCCGACAACCTCGTCTGCGCGGCCTGCCGCGCGATCAAGGCGGCCGTGCCGGACATCGGCCTGATCACCGACGTGGCGCTCGATCCCTATACGAGCCACGGCCATGACGGCTTGCTGGTCGGCGACGAGATCGTCAATGACGCGACCATCGCCCAGCTCACCGCCCAGTCCCTGAACCAGGCCGAGGCCGGCGCCGACGTCATCGCCCCATCCGACATGATGGACGGACGCGTCGGCGCGATCCGTCGCGCCCTTGATGCCGGCGGCTTCACCAACACCCAGATCATGGCCTATTCGGCCAAATACGCCTCGGCCTTCTACGGTCCTTTCCGCGATGCGATCGGCACTTCGGCGACCCTGAAGGGCGACAAGCGCACCTACCAGATGGACCCGGCCAATACCGACGAGGCGCTCCGTGAAGCGGAACTCGACATCGCCGAGGGCGCCGACATGGTGATGGTCAAGCCGGGCCTCCCCTATCTCGACATCGTGTGGCGAATTCGCGAGGCCTTCCAGATGCCGACTTTCGCCTATCAGGTGTCGGGCGAATACGCGATGATCCAGGCGGCGGCCGGCAACGGCTGGATCGATGGCGAAAGAGCGATGCTGGAGAGCCTGCAGGCCTTCAAGCGCGCCGGCGCCAATGGCATCCTGACCTATTTCGCACCTCTGGCGGCCGAACGTCTCACGCGCTAGATTCAGCCGGCGTGGGCGATGCGACAGCAGCAACGAAACGCTCCCGGTCCCCGCTTGCTTCTCGGGACCGTAGCGACGATGCTTGCTGCGTCCGCGCGCAGACCGTGCGGTCGGGGGAGATCACATGAGCAATGAAGCGCCGACTCGGTCGGATTCGGCCGTCTACGATCCGGACCTTCGTCCGGAACTGTTCGACGCCATTCTGTCCAAGCGCGTTGTCGCCTTCGTGGTTGATGCCATCATCATCGTCCTGCTGATGATTCCGGCGGCCCTTGTCGTCTTCATTGTCGGCGTCGTCACATTCGGCATCGGTTGGCTGCTCTACGGGGCGCTGTTCGCCATCGTCGCCCTCGGCTACATCGCCCTGACGCTGGGCGGTCCGCGCTCGGCCACCGTCGGCATGCGGATGACCGACATCGAGATGCGGACCTGGAATGGCGGTCCGAGCTTCCCACTGCTCGCCGTCATGCATGCGCTGATCTTCTGGTTCTCGGTGGGGCTGCTGACGCCGTTCATCCTTCTCGTCGGGTTGTTCACCCGCCGCCGGCAACTGCTCCATGATCTGCTGCTCGGCACGATCGTGGTCAATTCCGCGCCGCTGCGTAGTTTCGCAAAATAATGCTCCTACCCACTGGAACTTGGCGATGCCGGAGCCTTGAGCGGCTCGCTCGTCCGGGCATGATCCCGGTCCGGTAAAGGATATGACGGCACAACTGGTCATGATGTGGCTGACATTCGCGACGATCGTCGCGATGGTCGTGGCCTATGCGCTGGAGCGCTGGTCAATCGAGCTCGTCTCGATCGCCACCCTGGTCGCCTGGCTCGTCCTGTTCTGGCTTGGACCAATCCTTCTGGGCGAAAAGACGCCGCTCAGCCCTGACGACATCCTCGCCGGCTTCTCGAACCAGGCTCTCGTCACCGTGTTGGCGATGCTGGTGGTCGGCCAGGGGCTGTTCCAGACCGACGCGCTGGAAAGGCCGGCGACCATGCTCGCCCGTTACGGCGGGCGGACCGGAATGGGCGCGGTCATCCTCATCCTCTTCGGGGCAATGGTCACCAGCGCCGTCGTCAACGACACGCCGGTGGTGGTGATGTTCCTGCCGATCGTCACCGCGATCGCGGCGACCCGCGGCATCGCGACCTCGAAGGTGCTCATGCCGCTCAGTTTCGCCGCGCTGCTCGGCGGTACCACGACACTGATCGGCACCTCGACGAACCTGCTGGCCGCTGGCGTCGCCCAGAAGGCGGCCGGCCTTACCCTCGGGTTTTTCGAGTTCACCATCCCCGCCGCGATCATGGCGGCGTTCGGGTTCGCTTACGTCACCCTCGTCCTGCCGCGCATTCTGACGGCGCGGGCCGGCATGGCCGACCAGATGACCGGCGGCAGCGGCAAGCAGTTCATCGCCCAGATCGATATCACCTATGGCCACCCCCTCGCCGGCATCGCCTCGGTGTCGGGAATGTTCCCCGCCCTGAAGGACATGACCGTCCGCCTCGTCCAGCGCGGCGAGCACCCATTCCTGCCGCCCTTCGAGAACCTCACCTTGCGCCCCGGCGACACAGTGATCGTCGCTGCGACCCGCAATGCGCTGACCCGCGCGATCTCGGACGGCGCCGCCGCGCCGAGCCGCGATGCCGACAACGGCGCCAGCGAAACCGCGCCGACGATGCCGACCAAGGATGTCACGTTGGCCGAGGCGGTGGTCGCGCCCGGCTCGCGCCTGATCGGCCGCACCATCGAGCAGGCCGCCATTCATCTCGATACCGGCACCGTCGTCCTTGGCGTCGAGCGCCGCAGCCGCATGCCGCGCATGCCGCTCAGCGACATTCGCCTCGAGGCCGGCGACGTCCTTCTTGTCGGCGGCACGCGGGACACCGTCGAGGGCCTGCGCCTCAACCGCGACCTCCTCCTGCTCGAATGGTCGGCCGCCGATCTGCCGACGCGCCGCTACGCCAAGCGGGCATTGGTCATCTTCGTCATCATGGTGGCCTATGCCGCCAGCGGCATCGGTCCGATCGTCATTGGTGCGCTCGGTGGCGCCTTCGCGATGATCGCCTTCGGCTGCCTCAACATTCGCCAGGCGATCCGCGCTTTCGATCACCGAATTTTTCTAATGATCGGCGCATCGCTGGCAGCGGCGGCGGCGCTGGAGGCGACCGGAGGCGCGGTCTTCATTGCCGACGCGGCAATCGACGCGGTCCGGGGTTATCCGGTCAGCGTCACTCTGTCGGTGATCTTCATCGTCGTGGCGATCCTCACCAACATCATCAGCAACAACGCCACGGCGGTCCTCTTCACGCCGATCGCGATCCAGGTCGCGGACAAGACCGGCAACGACCCGATGCCCTTCGTCGTCGCGGTCATCCTCGCCGCCAGTTGCGCCTTCGCCACGCCGATCGGCTACCAGACCAACATGCTGGTCATGGGGCCTGGCCACTATCGGTTCCGCGACTATCTTGTCGGGGGAACGCCACTCGTCATAATCATGTGGCTGGTCTATTCGGTGGTCGGTCCTTGGTATTATGGTCTGTGGTGAACCGGAATCCTGACTGCGCAGTCGCATGACGCACCAGCCAACAGACACGCCCCAATTCTACCTGACCGCCCCGGCGCCCTGTCCGTATCTCGACGATCGCTTCGAGCGGAAGGTCTTCACGCACCTTGTCGGCGACCGGGCGGCTTCCCTGAACGACATTCTCACCCAGGGCGGGTTTCGTCGCAGCCAGAACATCGCTTACCGGCCCGCCTGCGAAGGCTGCCGTGCCTGCATCTCGGTGCGCAGCGTCGTCGATGCCTTCGTTGAGACGCGCAGCATGTCGCGCGTGATGCGCAAGAACCGCGACATCATCGGCTCCAACAAGGCGGCGGCGCCCTCGTCGGAGCAGTATTCGCTCTTTCGTCGCTATCTGGACTCCCGGCATGCCGAGGGCGGCATGGCCGACATGTCAGTGCTCGACTACGCCATGATGGTCGGCGAATCCTATGTCGCGACCGAACTTGTCGAATACCGCTTTCGCGGTCCCGATTCCGCTTTCACTGGCCGCGGCGAAGGTCCGCTGATCGCCGCCGCGCTGACCGATGTTCTCGCCGACGGCCTGTCGATGGTCTACTCCTTCTACGATCCCGATTACGCCGATCGTGGCCTCGGCACCTACATGATCGTCGACCACCTCAACCGGGCCCGGAAGATGGGCCTGCCCTATGTCTATCTCGGCTACTGGGTCGAGGATTCGCCCAAGATGGACTACAAGCGCCGCTTCCGGCCGCAGGAGCACCTGATGGCACGCGGCTGGGTTCGGGTTGACTAGGAGCCGACAATGATCGCCTTGCAACGCATCGCACTGGGCGTGGCGCTCGCCGCGTCTTCCGCCACTTTCGGAGGGGCCTCCTTCGCCGACGAGCAGCCGGCCGAAACCGCGACCGATGCCGCCGCGCCTGCCGAGACCGCAGACCGCGCCGACAAGCCGGAATGCGACAAGGGCATCTCGTTGAGCCCCGAGGAACTGGTCGCCAGCCTCGACGCCGCCACCGATTGCTGATCGCGCCACGTCGGCATGATCTCGACACCGGTCCTGGCGCTGTGTATCGGCCTCGCCGCCGGTCTCCGCACGATCACGCCGCTGGCGGCAGTGAGCTGGGTCGCCTGGCTCGGCTGGCTGCCGCTCGACCACACATGGCTCGCCTTCTTCGGCCACCCCTGGGTGGCGCCGGTGCTGACCCTTTTCGCCATAGCCGAACTTGTCGGTGACAAACTGCCGCAAACCCCGAGCCGCAGGAAGCCTGCGGTCTTCGCCGCCCGCATCGTCAGCGGCGCACTCTGCGGCGCCGCCCTGACGGCGCCCTACAGCGCCTGGAGCACCGGTTTGATGGCGGGCATCGTCGGCGCGGTGATCGGCACCCTCGCCGGCCACGCACTCCGGACGCGGCTGGCCGCAGGCCTCGGTCGCGACTGGCCGGTCGCGCTGGGCGAAGACGCGGTCGCCGTGATCGGCGCCACGCTGATCGTCTGGGCAGCGCACACGGGCTGATCCGCGTCAGCCGATCGTCGGCGTACCGAACTTGTTCGAGCGCGGAAAACCCTGCGGCGGCATGCGACCGGCCTGGGCCCGTTCGCCGATCCACTCTTTCAACTCCTTGAGCGACCGGTTGAAGCTGCGCCCGGAGGAATCCATCCAGGTCAGCCCGTCCGCGCTGGAGAAGACGCGCGCGTCGGACACACCGCCATCCTTGTAGCGCTGCAGGCGCACGCCCTTGCCGCGGTTCATCTCGGGGATCTGGTCGAGTGGGAAGAGCAGCAGCTTGCGATTCTCGCCAAGCATCGCCACCGTGTCGCCGACGGCCGTGATGCAGAGGCGCACTTCCGCGCCGCCTGAAACCGCCATCACCTGCTTGCCCTTGCGGGTATTGGCGACGATCTCCGATTCCGGCACGACGAAGCCGCGTCCTTCGTTCGAGATGACGAGCAGCTTGCGCGCCGGATCGTGGACAAAGGCCGCGACAATGTCGTCGGCCGCGTCGAAGTCGATGAGCACGCGGATCGGCTCGCCATGGCCGCGCCCGCCCGGCAGCCGGTCGGCCGGCAGCGTGAAGAACCGCCCGCCGGTCGAAGCGACCATTATCCTGTCGGTGGTCTCGGCCGGGAAAGCGTATTTCAGCGAGTCGTCGCCCTTGAAGGCGAGATTGGCGGTCTCGGTGGAATGGCCCTTGAGAGTCCGAATCCAGCCCTTCTGCGACACCACGACGGTGATCGGCTCGCGCTCGACCGTCGCCTCCAGCATCGCCTCCTCGATCCCGGCGGCCGGCCCGTCCGCGAAGGTCGTGCGGCGGCGGCCCAGCGGCGTGTCGGGACCGAAGGTCTTGCGAACCTCGCGGATCTGGTCGGCAACCGCCCCCCATTGCTTGTCCTCGGAGGCGAGTAGCGCCTCGAGCGCCTTGCCTTCCTCGGAAAGCTTCGCATGCTCGCCCTTGATCTCCATCTCCTCCAGCTTGCGGAGGCTGCGGAGGCGCATGTTGAGGATCGCCTCGGCCTGGACATCCGAAAGGCCGAACGCCTTCATCAGGTCGGCTTTCGGCTCATCCTCGTAGCGGATGATGCGGATCACCTCGTCGAGGTTGAGATAGGCGATCAGGTAGCCGTCGAGCACCTCGAGGCGGTGGCTGATCTGCGCCAGTCGATATTCGGAGCGCCGCACCAGCACGACGCGGCGGTGGGCCAGCCACTCGTTGAGCACCTCGCCAAGGCTCATCACTTTCGGCACGACGCCTCGCGACAGGACGTTGAGGTTGAGCGAGATGCGCGACTCGAGGTCGGTCAGCTTGAACAGCGATTCCATAAGCACCGCCGGATCGACGGTGCGGCTGCGCGGTTCGATGACGACGCGAATATCCTCGGCCGACTCGTCGCGGATGTCCGCGACCAGCGGCAACCGCTTCGCCTCCATCAGTTCAGCGATCTTCTCGATGAGCCGCGATTTCTGGACCTGATAGGGGATCTCGGTGACGATCACGACATAGGTGCCCCGCCCCTGGTCCTCCGTCTCCCATCGCGCCCGTACCCGGAAGCCGCCGCGACCGGTGCGATAGGCTTCGATGATGCTTGCCTTGTCCTCGATGATCACGCCGCCGGTCGGCAGGTCCGGGCCCGGCACATGCTCGACAAGGGTTTCGATCCGCGCATTTGGTGACTTGATCAGATGCAGCGCCGCATTGCAGAGCTCGGCGGCATTGTGCGGCGGGATGTTGGTCGCCATGCCGACCGCGATGCCCGAGGAACCGTTCGCCAGCAGGTTCGGAAAGGCGCCGGGAAGGACCACCGGCTCCGTCTCGGACTCGTCATAGGTCGGGCGGAAGTCGACCGCGTTCTCGTCGATGCCATCGAGCAGCAGCCGGGCGACCTCGGTCATCCGCGCTTCGGTGTAGCGCATGGCGGCGGCGCTATCGCCATCGACATTGCCGAAGTTGCCCTGCCCCTCGATCAGCGGATAGCGGACCGCGAAATCCTGGGCCAGTCGCACAAGAGCGTCGTAGATGGCCTGGTCGCCATGCGGATGGAAGTTGCCCATCACGTCGCCGACGATCTTCGCCGACTTCTTGAAGCCCGCCTTTGGATCGAGCTTCAGCAGCCGCATGCCGTGAAGGATGCGGCGATGGACCGGTTTCAGGCCGTCGCGCACGTCGGGCAGCGCCCGGTGCATGATGGTCGAAAGCGCATAGGCGAGATAACGCTCCTCGAGCGCTTCTCGCAGATTAACGGGCTCGATCGAGCCCGGCGGTGGAATCAGGTCTTTTCCCATGATTCGGGAGTATCGGCGGATCGGCGCCGGCGCAAGCTATGTCGACTGCGATCTCGGCCCGCGTTTGGTCCCTGTCCACCAGCGTTTCACAGCGACGCTGACGCGCCGGTTCATCCGCCGCACGACGGGAATGTCGGTTGCCAGGACGATAAAGCCCAGCGGCAGCATCCAGAAGCCGAGGACGGGCAGGAATCCCAGCACACCGCCAAAAATCAGCAAGCCGCCGATCCCCAGCCTGTAGGCCCGGTTTTCCGGCAGATTGAATCTCCGCTTGCCCAGTCGAATCGTCGCCACGGCCAGAACCCGTCTCCAGCAAATCAGCGCCCGAACAGACGCTGTCGATACAGATGGAAGGAAATTTGGCGGTCGACAAGGGCACATTGATGCAATTCGCCCCTTTGCAAGCCGGCCAAGCCTTTGCTATACGGCTGCAACTCGGCAGGGCTTATGCCGATCCCCGGTAGCTCAGTTGGTAGAGCAAGCGGCTGTTAACCGCTTTGTCGCTGGTTCGAGTCCGGCCCGGGGAGCCAGTTTTTCCAAGGCGAATGCCAAGGCCCGTCGTGGTCGGCAATCCGATCGAACCTTGACTCGCCGCTCCGCCTTGGCGAATGAAGCTCTTGCGGCACGGGCCCATTCCCATGCCGACGGGTGGTAAGACCTTTGAAGCAGCTTGATACTTGTTGTTAGGCCAAGGGACTATGGGGCGACGGCGGCCCGTCCCCGGCTCGTCCGCTTACATGGGCGATTCGAAGACGGCCGGATATCCACTCAATCGACCAGAGGAGGTCGCAGATGACTAATAACGAAGGCACGACAGGAAGCGGTGGCGGCGGCGGCCGCTCGATCATCTACATCATCATCGCGGTCATCGTTCTGGCGATCATTTACTACGCCGCGACGACCTACATGAAGGAAGAAGAGGTCGCTCCGGAGCCGGCAGCGCCGACTGAGCCTGCTGAGCCTGCAACCCCGGCCGAACCTGCGACGCCGGCCGAACCGGCCGAGCCCGCGACTCCGGCAGAGCCTGCAACGCCTGCCGAGCCCGAGACTCCGGCCGAACCGGCCACCCCGGCCGAGCCCGAGACGCCAGCCGAGCCGATGACGCCGGAAGAGCCTGCGACCCCGGCCGAGCCGGCGACTCCCGCAGAACCGGCCACGCCGGCCGAGCCTGCGGCACCGGAAGAGCCCGCGACTCCTGCGGAGCCGACCACGCCGACCGAGCCGGCCACCCCGGAGCCGACCGAACCGGCGCCCGCTCAGTAGCAAAGAACACGGGCTTCCGGCTCATCGAGCCGGAAGCCTCCATCGACTGACGAAAGCCGGCGTTCCTTTGGGGGGCGCCGGCTTTTTCATGCGCGGGTGACAGCAGGCAACACTTAACCCTAACCGGCAAAATTCATCTCGAATCAGCGCTTTGGCAAAGCTCTCCGGCGTATTCTGCCGCGGGCTTACCGGTGGAGACTGAGCGCATGGTGCATACGCAGGCGGACCGCGTCGCGTGGGTCGACTATGCCAAGGGCTTCTGCATCATCATGGTGGTGATGATGCACTCGACCCTCGGCGTCGAAAAAGCAGCCGGCGCCGAAGGCTGGCTGCACACCTTCGTCGAGTTCGCCCGCCCCTTCCGGATGCCGGATTTCTTCCTGATCGCCGGGCTTTTCCTCGCCCGGGTGATTGATCGCGACTGGCGCACCTATCTCGACAAGAAGGTCGTCCACTTCGCCTATTTCTATGTCCTGTGGCTGACCATCCAGTTTGCCTTCAAGGCCCCCGGTATCGCCGCGGAGGTCGGGGTCGCCGGCACGATCGAGGCCTACGCCTTCGCCTTCGTCGAGCCTTTCGGCACGATCTGGTTCATCTACCTGCTGCCCATCTTCTTCATCGTCGCCAAGGCGACCCGCGGCCTGCCCTGGTGGACCGTCTGGATCGCCGGCGCCCTGCTCCAGGCAGCGCCGATCCATACCGGGTCGATCATCGTCGACGAGTTCGCGTCCCGCTTCGTCTTTTTCTACACCGGCTACATCTTCGCCCCGCAGGTCTTCCGCATTGCCGACGCGGCCATTGACCGTGGCTGGCTGGCCGGCGCCTTCCTCGTCGCCTGGGCGCTGGTCAACGGTTTCGCCGTCTTCGGCGGATTCGCCGATCTTCCCGGTCTCAGCCTTGGCCTCGGCCTGATCGGCGCCGTCGCCGTGGTCAGCGTCTCGGCGCTTCTGTCCAAATCGCACCTGATGGAACCGATCCGCTACTGCGGCCAGCATTCGATCGTCATCTACCTCGCCTTCTTCCTGCCGATGGCGGTCACCCGCACGGTTCTCCTCAAGGTCGGAATCATTGGCGACATCGGCACCATCTCGCTGATCGTCACCGCCGCTGGCGTCGTCGGACCGCTGATCCTCTTCTGGATCGTCCGCGGCACGTGGTTCCGCTTCCTGTTCCGCCGGCCGGCCTGGGCAACACTTCAGCCGCGCCGGCAGGTTCTGGCACCCGCCGAATAGCGGGACGGCCCGATCCGGGTACCCTTGCCACCTGCGTAACGGCGGGCGACCATCGGTGAATGACATCTGACACCGCCGACGCCCCGCGCCTTTTCTGGTTCAGGGACGATCTCCGCCTCGACGACAATCCCGGCCTGGTCGCCGCCTGTGAAGGCAAAGCGCCCCTGGTCCTGCTCTACGTCCTCGATGACAGCGAGGACGGCACCAGACGCCTCGGCGGCGCTGCCCGGTGGTGGCTCCATGGCTCGCTCGGAAGCCTGTCACGCGACCTTGCGGCGCTCGGCCAAACCCTGATCATCCGGCGCGGGCCGGCGCGCGATGTCGTCCGCGATATCGTCGCGGAGACCGGCGTCCGGCGCGCTTTCTGGAACCGGCGCTACGCCTTCGCCGGCGATCTCGACTCTGACATCGCAGCGGACCTCGAGAAGGCAGGCTGCGCCACCGAGACTTTCAGCGCCAACCTGCTCTTCGAACCCGATGCGGTTCGCAGCGGCAAGGGCGAGCCCTTCCGGGTCTATTCAGCTTACTGGCGCGCCGCCCAACGGACCGGTGAGATACGCAATCCCGTGACGCCGCCGAAGGCCTTGCCTCCGCCCTTGCCCGACCTGTCCGGCGAGCCCCTCGACGCCCTCGCCTTGCTGCCGACAGACCCTGACTGGGCCGGCGGCCTGCGCGACGCATGGCAGCCTGGCGAAAGCGACGCGTCGGAACGGCTGGAATCGTTCCTCGCCGACCGGGTCGCCGCCTATGCGAAACGCCGCGATTTTCCGGCCGATCCCGCCACGTCGAAGCTCTCGCCCCATCTGCGTTTCGGCGAGATCAGCCCGGTGCGGATCTGGCATGCGACCGCCGACATGCGGGAAGCGCAGAAATTCCGGTCCGAACTCGGCTGGCGCGATTTCGCCTGGCACGCGCTTGCCCAGGCCCCGGACATGGCCCGAACCAACCTGCGCGACGAATTCGACGGCTTCCCCTGGGCGGCCCCGGACGAAGAAATATTGCGCGCCTGGCAGATGGGCCGGACCGGCTACCCGATCGTCGACGCAGGGATGCGCCAGCTTTGGCAGACCGGCTGGATGCACAACCGGGTTCGCATGGTCGTGGCGTCCTTCCTGACCAAGCACCTGCTGATCGACTGGCGCCACGGCGAACAATGGTTCTGGGACACCCTCGTCGACGCCGACCCGGCCAACAACCCCTTCGGCTGGCAGTGGGTGGCGGGGTCCGGCTTCGACGCCCAGCCATATTTCCGCATCTTCAATCCCGTGCTCCAGGGCCAGAAGTTCGACCCGGATGGCGCCTATGTCCGCGCATTCGTGCCGGAAATAGGCGACCTTCCCGACCGCGATATTCACAAGCCCTGGGAAGCCTCGCCGATGGAACTCAAGGCCGCCGGCATCGAACTCGGCGTCGACTACCCGACCCCGATCGTCGATCATCGCGAGGCCCGCGAACGATCCCTGGAGGCCTACCAGGAGATGCGCCAGGCGGATTGATCGCCAGATCGTAGCAAACCCATTCCGCGGAAACACCAAACGCAGGGCAAACATTCTACGCCCGCCCCTTCCGCCTCCCTTGCCGCACTTGAAGGCCTGATGGCCAGCCGCTAGCTTCCGACCCGAAGCGAAGAGCGCATCCGCCCTCACAAGAAATCCGGACATGACCGCAAAACAATCCGTCGTCGACGCTATCGGCAACACGCCGCTGATCCGCCTCCGCCACGCATCCGAGGCGACTGGCTGCGAGATCTATGGCAAGGCGGAATTCATGAATCCCGGCCAGTCGGTGAAGGATCGCGCTGCCCGACAGATGATCCTCGAGGCGGAAAAGCGCGGTGACCTGAAGCCCGGCGGGCTGATTGTCGAAGGCACCGCCGGCAACACCGGCATCGGCCTGGCGCTTGTCGGAAAAGCTCGTGGTTACAGGGTGTTGATCGTCATTCCTGAGACGCAAAGTCAGGAAAAGAAGGACATGCTCCGCCTCTCGGGGGCGACGCTGATCGAGGTTCCGGCCAAGCCGTTCAAGGACCCCAACAACTATCAGAAAGTCGCCCTGCGCCTGGCGGAATCGCTGCGCAAGACCGAGCCGAACGGCGTGCTGTTCGCCGACCAGTGGAACAACCTCGACAACCGCAACGCCCACTTCCAGACCACCGGACCGGAGATCTGGGACGCCACGGACGGCCGCGTGGACGGGTTCATCTGCTCCGTGGGCACCGGTGGAACACTGGCGGGCACGTCGACCTATCTCAGGAAACAGAACCCGTCCGTGACAATCGGCTGTGCTGACCCGGAAGGCGCGGCAATGTTCAGCCTGTTCACCACCGGCGAGGCAAAGGCCAGTCCCGGCAACTCGATCACCGAGGGCATCGGGCTCGGCCGGTCGACCCCGATCGTCGGCGATATCATCGTGGATAAATCCTACATTGTCCCCGACACCGAGGCGCTGCCGGTAGTCTTCGACCTGATCCAGCACGAGGGACTGGTGCTCGGCGGCTCGTCGGGCATCAACGTTGCCGGCGCCATCCGGCTGGCGAAGGACCTCGGTCCGGGCCACACCATCGTGACGATCCTCTGCGACCTCGGCACCCGCTACCAGTCGAAGCTGTTCAATCCGGAATTCCTCCGCTCGAAGGACCTGCCGGTGCCGGAATGGCTCGAAAGCCAGCCCGACATCGTCGTTCCCTTCGAGAACGCCTGACACCCGACCGCCATGGCGCTAGGATCGGGCCTCAGACGAGGGAACCCGACGCCGTGGCCACCGAGCTTCTTTTTCGCGACGACGCCTACCTGCCGGAAACGGAGGCGACAGTGCTTGCCGTCACCGACCGGCGAGGCATCGTCCTTGACCGAACCGTCTTCTTCGCCACCGGCGGCGGACAGCCCGGCGATGCGGGGACCCTGAGTCGGAGCGACGGCCCGGCTGTCGCCATCGCCACGGCGGTCTACGGCGACGACAAGAGCGAGATCGTTCATGTCCCCGGCGACGGCGAGCCACTGCCCGAACCCGGCGAGACGGTGAAGGCCTCGCTCGACTGGGGACGCCGCCACCGGCTCATGCGCATCCACACCGCCCTTCATCTCCTGTCCGTCGTCCTGCCCTTTCCGGTCACCGGCGGCCAGATCGGCGCCGACGAGGGGCGGCTCGACTTCGACATCGACGGCGACGTGCCGCCGAAGGACGAGATCGAGGCGGCGCTCAACGCGCTGGTCGCGGCCGATCTTCCGGTCAGCGACGAATGGATCACCGACGACGAACTCCTCGCCAACCCCGACATGGTCAAGACGATGAAGGTCAAGCCGCCGATGGGCAGCGGCAAGGTGCGGCTTGTGCGCATCGGGGACATCGACCTCCAGCCATGCGGCGGCACCCATGTCCGCACCACCGGTGAAATCGGAGCGCTCGCCATCGGCAAGATCCAGAGCAAGGGCCGGCAGAACCGCCGCGTCCGCATCCACTTCGCAGGCGACGCATGAACCACCGTTCTCGCTGGTTCGCCTCTACCGAGTGGCTTGCCGACCACCTCGACGACCCTGACATCGTGATCGTCGACGGAAGCTGGCACCTGCCCGGCCAGGCCCGCGACGCGCGCACCGAGTATGACGCGGCGCATATCCCGGGCGCGGTCTTTTTCGATATCGACGCGGTCTCTGACACGGCCAATCCGCTGCCGCACATGCTGCCGCCCCCGGAAGCCTTCGCCGCCGCTGTCGGCGCCCTTGGCATCGACGAGCGGCAGCGGATCGTCGTCTATGACGCCCTCGGCCTGTTCGCCGCTCCGCGGGTCTGGTGGACCTTCAGGATCATGGGCGCCCGCGACGTTGTCCTGCTCGATGGCGGGCTTCCGAAGTGGCTGGCCGAGGGACGCCCGACCACCGACGCCCGGACCGTCCGGCCGCCCCGTCCCTTCGCTACCGATTTCAACGCCGAAGCGGTGCAGGACCTCGCAGCAGTGCGCGACGGCCTCGCCGCATCGGCGATCCAGCTTGTCGACGCCCGGCCGCGCCCGCGCTTCCTCGGCGAGGCGCCGGAGCCACGCGACTGGGTGCGCTCGGGCCGGATACCCGGCAGCCTCAACCTCCCCTCCTCGGCTGTCATTGCCGATGGCGTCATGGTTGCGCCGGAAGCGATTGCCGATGCCTTCGCCACCGCCGGCGTCGATCTCGCCAAGCCGATCGTCACCAGTTGCGGATCGGGGGTCAACGCCGCAATTCTGACACTGGCGCTGGAAATGATCGGCGTCGAAAACAGTGGCCTCTACGACGGTTCATGGACGGAATGGGGCGGCCGGCAGGATATGCCGCTTGCCACTGGCCCGGAACGATAGCCGCAGCATAGCGTTGACACCTTCAGACGGGTTGCACCTCCCGGTGATGCGGGAGCGCCGTAGCCTGTCGAGCCATGCCTGAGGGGGCATCCGCGACGCCGGTCTTCCGGCCCGCACAAGAGGTGGAAACACAATGCGACGTCAGACACGAACCCTGCTTCTCGCCGGGGCATCCTTTCTCTCCCTGGGCGGCCTCGCGCTGGCCGAGCAACGGCCGGCCGAGCCGATCGTCATTGCCCAGGCCGACACCGCCGGGGTCGCAGCCGCCGAGCAGGCTGTCGCCGAGGCGCGCGCAGCGCTCGAATTGGCCGAAACCGCCGGCAAGGGCGTAAAGAAGGCGCAGAACGCGCTGGACAAGGCGCTGGCACAGCTTGACGCGGCCAAGTCCGCTGCCGCGCCGCCCCCGCCCCCGACTGAAGAGGTCGTCGAGGACCTGAGGGAAGCAGCGCCCGCCGAGGAAGCCGTCCCCGAGGCGCCTGCCGACGTCGCCGAAGAGCCGGCCCCGCCGCCCGCCGAAACAGTGACCGAACAACCGGCGCCAGAAGCGCCAACGGAAGACGTGGCAGACGAGCCGGCCCCGGAGCCGCAGCCCGAGACCGTCGCCGACGAACCGGCCCCGCCTCCCACGGATGTTGCCGAGGAGCCCGCGCCTCCCCCTGTCGAGGAGGTCGCCGAAGAACCGGCGCCAACACCGCCGGCCGAGACCGTCGTCGAGGAACCGGCCGCTCCTGCCCCGGCGGAGAACGTCGCCGAGGAACCGGCGCCGGCCCCCAAGGCCAAGGACCAGGCGACAAAGCCGGCCGCCAAGCCCCAGACCGGCGATACCGCCAAGCAGCCTGCCCCGCCCGCCAAGCAAACCGCGGAGGAGCCGGCCGCGCAGCCTGACGCCAAGGCCAGCACGCCAAACGCCGAACAGGCCGCAAAGCCCAGGAAGCCGCGTGCCGATGGTCCGCGCAAGGGTCCGCCGCCGGAGCGGGCGGAAAAGCCGGAGGAGAAGCCGGCCAAGCCGCTGCCCGAGAACGCCGAGGCCATTCGTGAAGGCCAGAAGGTGGAAGCGGCCGGCGGTCGTGTCATCGAACGCGAGCGTGGCCAGGTGGTCATCCGGCACGACGACGAGGAGCGTTTCCGTAGCGAGAACAGCCGCTACGATCGCGAGCGCGGCGCCGACGGCCGGACCGTCATCACGGTCGAGCGGCCGAATGGCGATGCGATCATCACGGTGCGTGACGCCGATGGCGATATCGTCAAGCGCACCAAGCTGACCCGCGACGGGCGCGAGATCGTGCTCATCAACAACGAGCGTCGCGGTCCGCGCAACGAGCCGCCGCGATACGATCTCGGCAACATCCTGCCGCCGATCGTCCTGAACATTCCGCTTCAGGACTATATCGTCGAGAGCCGTCGCGCCTCGCCGCAGATAATCTACCAGACGTTGATCGCCCCGCCGGTCGAGGTCATCGAGCAGCCCTATACGCTGGAGGAAGTGCGCTACAACGAGCGGGTTCGCGACATGGTCCGCCGGGTCGACGTCGATACCGTGACGTTCGATTTTGGCCAGGCCTACGTGCCGGAAAGCCAGATCGACGCCCTCGACGGCATCGCCCGGGCGATCCAGGCGGCGATCGACCGCGACGAACGCGAGATATTCCTCGTCGAAGGCCACACCGACGCCGTCGGTTCGGAACTCGCCAACCTCGCCTTGTCCGATCGCCGGGCGGAGTCGGTCGCCGAAATCCTGACCTACTATTACGATATCCCGCCGGAAAACCTGATCACCCAGGGCTACGGCGAGAGCGACCTCAAGGTGCAGACGCTGGAAGCCGAACGGCAGAACCGCCGGGTGACCCTGCGTCGGATCACGCCGCTGATCAGCGCCGGCAACTGATGCCGACCTGAATGGCTCTGGATGGCGGGTGCCGCAAGGCGCCCGCCTTTTCCTTGCCTAATGCAGGATCTGGCTGAGGAAGAGCTTGGTCCGCTCGTGCTGCGGACTATTGAAGAACTCTTCCGGCTTGTTCTGCTCGATGATCTGCCCGGCATCCATGAAGACGACGCGGTCAGCCACCTGGCGGGCGAAGCCCATTTCGTGGGTCACGACCATCATCGTCATGCCTTCGTTGGCAAGCCCGACCATGACGTCGAGAACTTCCTTGATCATCTCCGGGTCGAGCGCCGAGGTCGGCTCGTCGAACAGCATGATCCGCGGGTTCATGCAGAGCGCCCGGGCGATGGCCACGCGCTGCTGCTGGCCGCCGGAGAGCTGTCCGGGATACTTGTTCGCCTGCTCCGGAATCTGCACCCGCTCGAGGTAGCGCATCGCCACCTCCTCGGCCTCGCGCTTCGGCATCCGTCGCACCCAGATCGGCGCCAGCGTGCAGTTCTGCAGGATGGTGAGGTGCGGAAACAGGTTGAAGTGCTGGAAGACCATGCCGACCTCGCGGCGGATCTCGTCGATGCGCTTGAGGTCGTCGGTCAGTTCGATGCCATCGACGATGATGCTGCCCGACTGGTGTTCCTCCAGCCGGTTGATGCACCGGATCATGGTCGACTTGCCCGATCCCGAAGGTCCGCAGACGACGATGCGTTCACCGCGCCTGACCTGCAAGTTGATGTTCTTCAGCACGTGGAAGTCGCCGAACCACTTGTTCATGTCGACGATATCGACGGCCACTTCGTCTTCCGGGCCTTTTCTCTCCTCGTCGGCGGAAACCGGCATCGCGGCAGCGTGTTCGGACATTCGGGAAGCTCCTGGTCAGTTCCGGTAGCCGGTATCGAGGCGGCGTTCGGTGTAGAGGGAGTAGCGTGACATCCCGAAGCAGAATATCCAGAATATCAGCGCGGCAAAGACATATCCGGTCGCCGGTGTCGACGGCGACGCCCAGTTCGCAT
The DNA here is from genome assembly GCF_900104485.1 of Bauldia litoralis. Taxonomy (GTDB): domain Bacteria; phylum Pseudomonadota; class Alphaproteobacteria; order Rhizobiales; family Kaistiaceae; genus Bauldia; species Bauldia litoralis. The sequence goes on from NZ_FMXQ01000002.1 coordinate 371,625, forward strand.
CGGTGAAGTTCGCCTGGACGATCCCGAGCAGGTCGAAGATGCCGATGATCAGCACCAGGCTGGTATCCTTGAACAGGCTGATGAAACTGTTGACGATGCCCGGAATGACGATCTTCAGGGCCTGGGGCAGGATCACCAGCCGCATCATCTGCCAGAACTTCAGGCCGACCGCCTTGGCCGCCTCATATTGCCCGGTCGGGATCGCCTGGAGCCCTCCACGGATGACCTCGGCCATATAGGCGGCCTCGAACAGCGCCACGCCGATCAGCGCCCGCAGCAGCTTGTCGAAGTTCACCCCCTGCGGCAGGAACAGGGGCAGCATGACGCTGGCCATGAACAGGACGGTGATCAGCGGCACGCCGCGCACGAACTCGATGAAGGCAATCGAGGCGAAGCGGACGATCGGCAACCGCGACCGCCGGCCAAGCGCCAGCGCGATTCCGATCGGCATCGACGCGCCCATCCCGCTCAGCGCCACGACCAGGGTGACCAGGAGCCCGCCCCAGAGCGGCGTCTCGACGTAGGACAGGCCGAAATCCACCGCGAAGATACCGAGGATCAGGCACAGCAGGCCGACGGCCGACCACACGCCGAGGGCGCTGCGCGCACCGGCAAAGCCTCGTCTCGCGATAGCAACAAGCCCGACGACTCCGCCAGCGAGGCCGCAGACGAACGCCAGAAGCGTCGCCAGCGACGTCCCGTCGGCGCCGACGCCGACGTCCGGCGTCACGACAAACACCGATATCAGCCACGCCAGCACCGCCAGGCCGGCAAGAGCGGGAGCGACATATCCCGGCACGGACGGCGCGGCGAAGGCGGCGACCACCGCAGTCGCGATGCAACCGAGCACGACGAGTCCCACCGCGGACCAGATGGAGATGTTGAAGTTGCCACCGGTCAGCAGGAGCAGCGCCACGACCGGGAAGATGCCGAAGAGGTAGATCGCGGTTTCCCGCTTGTAGGGTATGCGCGGCACCGCCATTAGGACGACGCCGATGATGAGCAGGACCGCCGTCAGGTCGACGCGCCATCGCTGGTCGAGCGGATAGCGGCCGTAGATGAACTGGCCGAATTTCGCCTCGACGAAGGCCCAGCAGGCCCCCGCTCCCGGCACGATGCAGTCCTCCCGGCTGTCGCCGGTCCACACCGCGTCGATGAACGCCCATTCGATGATCGGCGGCACGATGAGCAGGATCAGCGCGACGCCGACCAGCGTCAGGATCGTATTGCCGATCGAGGAAAAGAGGTTTTGCTGAGCCCAGCCGACGGCGCCAATGCTGCCCCGTGGCGGCGGCAACACAGGTTCTTCCTCGGCGCGCACATACATCATCGTCTCGGCAAAGCCCGGCCGCACCGCGGCGACTTCGCCGGGGACATGCGCGTCCGCGGGCTTCGGTTCGTCAAAGCCGCCGGAGGGGGCGTCTGTCGGTTTGTCGGCGCTCATCCGGTCAGCGCTCCACCAGCGCCACGCGGCGGTTGAACCAGTTCATGAACAGCGACGTCGCGACACTGATCGCCAGGTAGACCAGCATGGTGATGGTGATCGCCTCGACCGCCTGTCCGGTCTGGTTGAGGACTGTCCCCGCGAAGACCGAGACGAGGTCCGGATAGCCGACCGCCACGGCAAGCGACGAGTTCTTGATCAGGTTCAGATACTGGTTGGTCAGCGGCGGAATGATCACCCGCATCGCCTGCGGGATGATCACCAGCCGGAGCGTCGGCCCTTGCCGCATGCCCAGCGCGAAGGCCGCCTCGCTCTGCCCCTTGGCCACGGCGAGGATTCCGGCGCGGACGATTTCGGCGATGAAGGTCGCGGTGTAGAGGCTGAGTCCGAGCAGCAGGGCGACGAATTCGGGCTGGATGTGCAACCCGCCGACGAAGTTGAAGCCCTTGAGTTCGGGATACATCAGTTGCAGCGGCGAACCGCTCGCCAGGAAGACCAGGAGCGGCAGGAAGACGATGAGCCCCAGTCCCGTCCAGAAGGCGGGAAAGGTCTGGCCCGTCGCGTAAAGCCGCCGCCGCGCCCAGATCGAGATGCCGATTGCCGCCACGATCGCCACACCGAGCGCCACCACCGTCGCGCCGAAGCCCGGTTCGACATCGGGCCAGGGCAGCAGCAAGCCGCGGTTGCTCAGGTTGGAGCCAAGCGGCAATTCGACCGCCTGTCGCGGCCCGGGCAGCACCGCCAGCACGGCCTTGTACCAGAACAGCAGTTGCAGCAGCACCGGGATGTTGCGCAGCGTCTCGACATAGACCCCGGCGATTCCGGCGACCAGCCAGTTTCGCGACAACCGCGCGATGCCGACGATGAAACCGATGATCGAGGCGAGGAAGACGCCGATCACGCCGACAAGCAGCGTATTGATCAGGCCGACGAAGAAGGACCGTAGGTAGCTGTCGTCGGGCGTGTAATCGATCAGGGATTGCGAGATCGCGAAGCCCGCCCGGCTCCACAGGAAGTCGAAACCGGAGGCGATATTCGCCCGTTCGAGATTCTCGCGTGCGTTGTCGATCGCCCACCAGAAGAAGGCGACGACACCGATGGCGAGAAGCACCTGGAAGACGATGCCGCGGATTTTCGGGTCGTAGAGCGGCGAGACGCGCGCCGCCCCGCGCACACCACGATCAGGTGCCATATCTCCTACGGCCATCCGTGTCTTCCAGTTACCGCTTCAGGTCGCCTTCGGGCGGCGCGATTGCCGCCCGAAGCCTTGCAAGCGATACGCCGCCGCCTAGCGGATCGGCGGGGCGTACTGGATGCCGCCCTTGGTCCACAGGGCGTTGAGACCGCGAGCGATCTGCAGCGGCGAATCCGCGCCGATGTTGCGCTCGAAGATCTCGCCGTAGTTGCCGACGGCCTTCAGCACGTCAGCCGCCCAGGCAGTGGTCAGGCCGATGTCCTCGCCGAAGGTCCCGTCCTTGCCAAGCAAGCGCTGGACCGACTGGTTCTCGCTGGACATCATCTCGTCGACATTCGCCTGGGTGACACCGAGTTCCTCGGCGTTCAGCAGGGCGAAACCGACCCACTTCATGATGTTGAACCATTCCTCGTCGCCCTGGCGGACGACCGGGCCGAGCGGCTCTTTGGAGATGATCTCGGGCAGGATGATGTGATCGTCCGGCGCGGCGAGCGTCAGACGGGTGGAGTAAAGGCCGGACGCATCGGTGGTGTAGGCGTCGCAACGATTGGCGTCATAGGCGGCGTTGGCTTCCTCGACCTTCTCGAAGACAACCGGATTTAGCTCCATGTTGTTGCGCGAGAAATAGTCGGCGAGGTTCAGCTCGGTCGTCGTCCCGGTCTGGACGCAGACGGCGGCGCCGGAAAGCTCGAGCGCCGAGGTAATGCCGGCGTCCTTGCGCACCATGAAGCCCTGGCCGTCATAGTAGGTGACGACGCCGAAGGCGAGTCCAAGCGCGGTATCGCGCGACATGGTCCAGGTCGTGTTGCGCGACAGGAGGTCGATCTCGCCCGACTGGAGCGCGGTGAACCGATCCTTCGCGGTCAGCGGCGTGTACTTGACCTTGGTCGCGTCGTTGAAGATCGCCGCGGCGATGGCTTTGCAGAAATCGACGTCGAAACCGGTCCATTCGCCCGCGTCATCGGGCGCGGCGAATCCGATCAGCCCGGTGTTGACGCCGCATTGTAGAAAGCCCTTGGCCTTCACGTCTTCGAGAGTCGTTGCGCTGGCCGCACCCGCTGCAAACGAGAACATTGCGCCGGCAATAACCGGAATCATCAGTTGTTTCATACTCAAACTCCCTCTTTGTCGCGGATAACCGCCGAAACTTTCCTATTCATGCCGAGGCTGTAAGCAGACTTGCGACAGGAAATTGCCTGAACCATGCCCGATCGAAAGTTGACCCTCTCATCACAGGCGATTATGCGACACCGGTCAAGACCGTCCAATGCCGATTTTCCGGCAGTTTCGGCCCAAAACTTAATCCACATAAGTCGGACATTTCATCAATGGTCAAGTCAGACGACGGTCGCCCGGACCGCAAGCCATCCACCCGGTTGGTCCGGGTCGGGCGCGACGAGGCGCTGACCGGACCTTTCGTCAATCCTCCCGTCGTCCATGCATCGACGGTCCTGTTTCCCGACACGGACACCATGCTCTCCCGTCGGCAGCGCTACCTGTATGGACGCCGGGGCACGCCAACCAGCGAAGCCCTCGAAACCGCCATCAGCGACATCGAAGGGGCCTCCGGCACGGTTATCTGCCCCTCCGGCCTGAACGCTGTCTCAACCGCCCTGCTTAGCGCGCTTTCCGCCGGCGACGAGGTGCTGATCGTCGATTGTGTCTATGGCCCGGTCCGACACTTCGCCGATACGGTCCTGAAGCGAATGGGGATCGACACGGTCTATTTCGACCCCGCGATCGGCACCGGCATCGCCGACATCATCTCCGAGCGCACGGCCGCGGTCTATCTCGAAGCCCCGGGTTCGCTGACCTTCGAGATGCAGGACGTCCCGGCAATCGCTGGCATTGCCCACGATCGCGGTGCAACCGTCTTGTTCGACAATACCTGGGCGACGCCCTTTTTCTTCAAGCCGCTGGCAGCCGGCGTCGACCTGTCGATCCAGGCCGGCACCAAGTATCTCGGCGGCCATTCCGACGTGAATCTCGGGCTCGTCGCTGCCAACGAGCGCCATTGGCCGGCCCTCAAGGAAGCTCATGGCACCATGGGACTCTGCGCCGGCCCCGACGACATCTACCTCGGCCTGCGGGGATTGCGGACGATGGGCGTTCGCCTCGAACGCCAGATGCAGTCCGCACTGACCGTCGCCGGATGGCTGCAAGACCGGCCCGAGGTCGCCCGGGTTCTCCACCCGGCCCTGCCGGACGATCCCGGACACGCCTTGTGGAAACGCGACATGGGCGGCGCTTGCGGCCTGTTCAGCATCATTCTCGATGGCTGGAGCCTCGACGATACGAAGAGCCTGGTCGATGGCCTCGACCTCTTCGGCATCGGAGCGTCGTGGGGCGGGTTCGAAAGCCTCGCCATCCTCGCCGACCCCCGCAAGCAGCGCACGGCGGTGCCGTGGGCCGCTGAAGGTCCGCTGGTACGGCTGCATATCGGACTGGAAGACCCGGGCGACCTGATCGCCGACCTCAAGGCCGGCTTCGACCGCATCGCCGCCGCCTGAGCGGGCGGTCCCGCTCCTATCCCCGGCGAGCGCCCCTCAACGCCGCCCAGAGTTCCTCGACCATCGTCGCCGCGCCTTCCCTGCGGAACATCGTGCGGATCGCCACGGTCTTCGGCATCAGGGAGCCATCCGGCTGGCGCTGGAACGCAACGCCGCTGCGCCCGAGGGCGTAGGCGTAGAAGACGGTGAAGGCCGCGCCTACGAACACGCCGGCGACGACGTCGCTCGGGAAATGGGCGCCGACCGCCACCCGGCTGACGGCCATGAGCCCGGCGCAGACCCCGATCACGCCGACCACCACCGGCTGTCCCCTGAAGATGTAGGCGCAGGAGACGAAGAGAGCGGCGGCGGTCGTCGCATGCCCCGAGGGAAAGCTGACATGCTCATGGGCGAAGGAAATCGGCTCGAAGGTAAAGATGCCGTCCTTCTTGAAGCGCAGCGGACGGGAGCGTCCAAGCGTCCACTTGATCAGGTTGGTGACAATGCCGGCCGCGGCCATATTGAAGAAGAAGAAGCCGACAAGGTCCGCGACCTCGACCCAGGCCGCCGCCGCGGACCGGCCGATGCGGGTCCAGTCGGCGAAGAGCAACACCAGCCCGAAGATGCCGACCGGGACCAGATACCACCCGGACTTGCCGAACTGGGTGATGAACTGGAAGACGCCCTCGGTCAGCGGCGACAGGGCCTCGGACCAGCCCGGCGCCCCGGAATCGAGGCTGAACAGGGAAAGCGTGATCACGATCACCGCCAGCAAACCTCCCGCCAGCACCAGCCGCGTCCGCGGATAGGCATCGGGAAGGAGGGCCGGAATCCGACGCCGCTTCAGCCGGGCGTTGAGAATCGCGAGGTTTCGCCGAAGCCGCCCCCCGCCCTCGGACGCAGCACGGGCCTTTTGGTCTGTCTCGGTCATGCGTGCGCCGGTTCGGTCTGAATCCCCCATGCGTCCGACGCTAGCAGGATTTCGCGTCAGAGGCAGGACTGGAACCGTTCTTCCGTCACATCCCGACAATCAAAGTGATCCCGGCCTGGAACCGGGAGAAACCGCCGTTCCCGCCTAATCGCTTGTGTACGTCGACAGGGTCAGGCTCAGGTTGTAGGCGCTGATGAGCCTGATGAAATCGCGGCTGAAGGACTGCAAGAGCGCGTCTTCCTCGCCGTCATGGAACGCGATGTCGAGTTCCATCGATTCGACATCCCCGCGTGTCGCGACGGGAAGCAATTCGCCATGCGCGCGAAGCCATCCCGTCGCCATCGTCTCGATCTGCGAAATCGAGTTCCGGTCATCGACGTTGCCGAGGCCGTAGTGCAGGCAATTCGTCAGGCTTCCGTCGACATCGCGGTGGTCAATCCGATACGGGCGCGCGGTGATGAGGTCCCTGATCTCCCCGACGTCCAGGGCTTCGCCCGAAATCCGCAACTCAATATCCAAGCTGATGACCTTGTGTGTTGGCGGCGGAAATCGGTCCGGGACCGAAAAGGCAAAGCCATCGGTGGGATTGGCGACCCCGGCAGGGCTCGAACCTGCGACCCGCAGCTTAGAAGGCTGCTGCTCTATCCAGCTGAGCTACGGGGTCGTCTCCGGGCGCGCTTTCAGTGGGTCCAGGGTTGCGCCCGGTCGTAGCGAAAATTGTCGGCGTAGGACTGGAGCCGCAACGAACGCTCGTGGGTCTCGCTGACGCGATAGGGAATGCCGTTCCGCTCCGCATAGGCGACAGCTTCCTCGCGGGTGTCGAATTCGAGATGGATCTGCCGCCGCATGTCCGACGACGAGGTGTAGCCCATCAGCGGGTCGACCTTGAGCGGCACCTCCGGCTCGTAATCGAGAATCCACCGGTCCGTCTGTGCGGTGCCCGACTGCATGGCCGTCTTGGCCGGTCTGAAGATACGCGCGAGCATGGACTGCCTCTCCAGCGAGGATTGATCGAACCGCGATCCGGAAGCCGCTTCGCCGCTTCCCCCGGTTGCCCCTAGATAGGCCGAGCCGATCCGCCGGATCAAGCCCGCCCTTTTACCGCTGGCCGGTTTCCGCCGATCCGCGTCGCCTCGGCCTGGGCGGTCAGAGCCAGCTCGGTCGCCAGGAAGCAATGCGCCTGCCCCATCGCGGTTTCCGTGCGGTTCAGGACATCGTCGCGAAGTTGCTTGCCGTAGAGGACTTCGGTCGACGCGCAATCGATGTGGCGGACGCCCTCGCCATCGACCAGGAACAGGTGGTCGCTGCCGGGCCGGCCGGCGATGTCGATATATTTGCGGAGTTCGATCGTCCCCTCGGTGCCGAGGACGAAAAGCCGCCCGTCGCCCCAAACCGGCAGCCCGGCCTGGGTGAACCAGTCGACGCGGATGTAGCCGGTGGCCGAATCCGAGACGAGCACCATCTGGCCGAAGTCGTCGAAATCCGGCTTGTCGGGGTGGTCGAAATTGGCGATCTGGCTCGAGGCGACAGTCGCCTCGCTGGCCCCTGTGAAGAACAGGAACTGCTCGACCTGGTGCGAGCCGATATCGCAGAGAATGCCGCCGTAGCGCGCCTTCTGGTAGAACCAGTCCGGGCGGGGGTAATTGCCCTCACGGTGCGGCCCGAGGCCGACAGTCTGCATCACCTTGCCGATCGCCCCGGCCCTGACCAGTTCGCCGGCGGCGATCGTGGCGGGCTGGAGCAGGTGCTCGGAATAGCAGATCGACAGGATCCGCCCGGTCTCCGCCTGCACCGCGCGCAATTCGGCCAGCTGGTCGAGGCTGGTGGCGCCGGGCTTGTCGAGCATCACGTCCTTGCCATGGCGCATCGCCCGAACGGCCATCGGCGCCCGCTCGGCCAGGATCCCCGCCCCGATGATCAGCTTGATCTCCGGGTCCTCGAGGATTTCGCGCTCGTCGGTGACCCGCCTGGCCTCGGGAAACGCCTCGCTATAGGGCGCGGCCAGATCGTCCTCCGGCCCGTAGAACGCCTTGAGCCGGCAACCGGCCTCGATCATCACGCTGGTCTGCGCGTAGACGTGGCCATGGTTGATACCGATGGTGGCGAAATCGAATCCTGGCGATGCGGGCATGAGGCTTCCGTCGGCTGGGAATGGGGCAACACGGCACCGGCGGCGCCGGTCGCGGGAGAGCGCCGACGAAAGTAACTTGTCGGTTATTTAGTGGCAAGGCGCGGCGGAACCGTCCCCGCCTCGCGACGCCAGCCGTCTAGCCGGCGGCCTGCGCCCAGTAGTCGACCACCAGCGCCCGCTCGATCCATGCCGAGGCGAAGGCGACGAATTCCTTGTGCTTCGGGTGCGGCAGATAGGCGTCGCGCGCCGCTTCCGAGACGAAGGTCAGCACGAAGCAGTGTTCGTGGCCGCCGGACTTGCCTTCCGGGCTGTTATTCACCCCCCACTCGAACCCATCGACCCCGTCGACCTCGGTCGCCAGCACGCCGAAGCGCCGGGCGATCTCGTCGATCTCGGCCTCGGTGGTGCCGTCCTTGAAGCCGAACAGCACGATGTGGCGCAGCTTGGTCTGGTCCATGAGTCTTACTCCGATGAAGGGAAAGGAAGACGCCGAGGGTGACCGGGAAGGTCACGACGGTCGGGAAAGGCGGTGAATGCGCCTCGGCGGCGGGCGGCGGTAACGGAAAATGGTCGGGGCAGCAGGATTCGAACCTACGACCCCCTGCTCCCAAAGCAGGTGCTCTACCAGGCTGAGCTACGCCCCGAACACATCGTATGTGGCCGGTATGACGGTTCTGGTCAATCCCGCTGCGTCATCCACACTGGCCGCAGCAGGGTCAATTTCAGCGTCACTCGTCGCCGACCTAATCCGTTTCTTCCCCGCCTACGTTGGGCCAACAGCGCCCGGAATTACTCGAAGTTGCTGTTCCGTCGGCATTTGGTCCAAAAACGTACGTTGGTTTGTCATCAGTGCAAACATACCGCCCCACAAACGCTTCAACCGGTAGTCGCCATGCTGATGAAAGCTCGGATATTTGGTCACGCTCCAAGTCAATGAAACACGTAGCCAACCGAAATGGCGGATCGTGCGGCGGCAGTATCGTGTCGGCATTGCCGATTGCTCCTTCCAGACCTTTCTCGGAGAGTATTGCGTTCCTCAGATTCGCTTCGTAAAGGTTGGTCCGCGATATTGTGGCCCCAGTGAGGTTTGCGCCAGAAAGGTCCGCGCCGCGTAAGTTAGTTCCCACAAGAACAGCTCCCTTCAGACTCGCGCGATCGAGCCGCGCGCGCACCATGTATGCGTAATCCAATCTGCTCTTTTCCAGCCTTGCGCAGGACAACGTAGTTCGTGTGAGTGCCGCGCCTTTCAGCTTCGCCCGGCTTAATAGTGCGCCCTCCATCTCAGCGGCGAAGAGGCGCGCGCCGCTGAGATCGGCTCTTCTCAGGTTTACCGCAGGTAAGAAACCATACCTCATGTCCGCTGACCGAAGGTCAGTTCGTTCAAGCTGTGGTCGGGCGAGGGAGAGCAGGAAATGGTTTCGCTGTTCCACGAATTGCTCCTTGGCATTCGCAAACCGCAGGCTAGGCTCGTCCGCAAGAGCTTTATCGAGATCCATGCGGCTCAGATTGGCGTGATCAGCTAGGAATTCCAGTTCAGCCTGCCTCCTTGGCAACCAATCATCGGGACGTTCGACCAATTCAACTTGGTAAAGGTCTGCTTGCCAGAGAAGCGAAGGGCCAACGGTAAATCCGCGAGTAAATGCGAACGATGTAAAAAAAGCCAATACCGCTAATAAAGCGAATGACCAAATAATCGGAACGCCACTACGCTTCAACTGCAATGTCGACCCGCTTCTAAGCGCCCGCAGGACAGACGCATAAGTGATCCACCCAAACAATAGCGCAAAAACTAGTAATCCAGCTATAAATATTGTCAATCCAAGATTATGATGCGACCATGATCGAATCCAGAACAAAAAAAGAACTGCGGGCGCAGCCCACCATGCGAGAAATAATGCCAAAATTGGGTAGACAAACCCAAACTCAGATGGAATTGCATCAGTTTTTCTTGAAATTAAGGCTTCTGATATTAGGCCGGGCTGTATAGCCATACTTAATGGAGTCGTTTTTTCTGTCCCATCCATGCGTATTTCTGAGGGTAGGGACGCAATTCCACTCGTAAGTTTGACGACATAGAATAAAAAATATAAGTACCCACTTGCCAGAAGAATCGGCATTACGATGAAGAATGCGACTGTTGGCACAGAAATTCCGAGCAACGGCAATTCGGTTCTAACCACTTTAGCAAAAAAGTCGCTATCCCTCACTCCGCCAATGGTAATGAGGGAGAATGCAATCAGCGCAAGCGAAGTGAGCCAAGCGACCTGCGTGTTCTTTGCTATCTCGTCGACATATTTCACTCGGTCTTTCATCATCGTTTACCTCATGAACGAAATTCGCAGGGCTGAGACCCTCTATATTAGCAGAGAACGACAACGACCATCAATGGTTGTGTCAGCTCAGGCTAGTGCTTGGCGGGCGCGGCACTGACGTTATCTGCGATCGCTTGACACCCTGCACAACAAGCAGGCGACCGATCAAATAGACGCCAATCCTCTGAGAACGCGCCTTCCATCTCTTGCGCCAACCCGCTGGCATCGATCTTGCGAACCTCGTTATCCGTGCAGTGCGTCTAGGGTTCCGGTCGCTTTGGCGATGCCTGGTCCGAGAGACGCACCCGAAGCCCCAATAACGACGGGGCTTCGGGACACGGCGGGCCAAAATCCCGGGAGGTCGCTGCACGGGTTTGCTGAGCGCAACCCGTCCTCCCGCGTGCTCGGCAAATCTTCGCGAAACAAGCCGGCCGATCCGTCGGCGGAACACGAAGGAGCCGAGAATGACCCTGAAGACGTTGTCGAAATCCGCGCTTGTCGCGCTGGGACTGTCCGCCGCCTGCCTCGCGCCGATCAGCGCCCAGGCCGAGAAGAAGACCGATTTCAAGGTGTGCTGGTCGATCTATGTCGGCTGGATGCCCTGGGGCTACATCCAGGAGTCCGGGATCATGGATCTCCACGCCAAGAAATACGGCATCACCGTCGAGATCGTTCAGATCAACGACTATGTCGAGTCGATCAACCAGTACACGGCCGGCGAATATGACGGCTGCTCGATGACCAATATGGACGCCCTGTCGATCCCCTCGGCCGGCGGCATCGACACCACCGCGCTGATCATCGGCGACTTCTCCAACGGCAACGACGGCATCGTCCTCAAGGGCAAGGATGCGCTGGCCGACATCAAGGGCCAGAGCGTCAACCTCGTCGAGCTGTCAGTCTCGCATTACCTGCTCGCCCGCGCCCTCGACACGGTCGACCTGAAGGAAGCCGACCTGACCGTCGTCAACACCTCGGACGCCGACATGGTCGCCGCCTACACGACGCCGGACGTCACATCGGTAGTCACCTGGAACCCGCTGCTCTCGGAAATCGAGGCGTTCCCGGATTCCCACAAGGTCTTCGATTCAAGCGAGATCCCCGGCGAGATCATCGACATCATGATGGTCAACACCGAGACGCTCGCCGACAATCCCGAATTCGGCAAGGCGCTGGTCGCCGCCTGGTATGACGCGATGACCCTGATGGCCAAGGAAACCGGCGACGAGGCACCCGCCCGTTCCGCCATGGCCGAGGCGTCCGGCACCGACCTTGCCGGCTACAACGCGCAGCTCGCCACCACCCAGATGTTCTACGACCCGGCCGACGCGGTCGCCTTCGCCAAGGACGAGAAGCTGATCGACACGATGAAGTTCGTCGCCCAGTTCCTCTTCGACCACGGCATCCTCGGCGACGGCGCCGACAGCCCGGACGCCGTCGGCATGGCCTTCCCCGGCGGCAAGACCCTGGGCGACACCGACAACATCAAGCTGCGCTTTGACCCGACCTACATGCAGATGGCGGTCGACGGCGCGCTTTGAGCCCAGGCAACAAAAGGACGGGACGGCCGCCGACTTGCGCGGCGGTCGACCCGACACCCTGATGGCAGTCACTCACGGCAAACTGACCCGCTCGACCCGGCTGTCGCTTGGCGCAATTCCGTTCGTCCTGCTGATCGCCGCCTATGCGGTCGGCAGTCACCTTCGCCGGCTCGAAAACCCGGCCGACAAGCTGCTGCCGCCCTTCGGCAAGATGGCCGACGCCTTCTGGGAGATGGCGACGGTGCCGGACAAGCGCTCCGGCGACCTGTTGCTGTGGTCGGACACCGCGCTCAGTCTCGGCCGTCTCGGCGTCGGCATCGCCGTCGCCGCGCTGATCGCCGTGTCGCTCGGCGTACTGATCGGCTTCGTCCCCCGCGTGCGGGCGTCGCTGGCGCCCTTCGTCGCCGCGATCTCGCTGATCCCGCCAATCACCATCCTGCCGATCCTCTTCATCATCTTCGGCCTCGGCGAATTGTCCAAGGTCATGCTGATCGTGCTCGGCACCGCGCCGATCATGACCCGCTCGCTCGCCCAGGCGGTGATCGACATTCCGCGCGAACAGATCATCAAGGCCGAGACCCTCGGCGCAGGCCCGTGGCAACTGGTGCAGCGAGTCGTGCTGCCGCAGATCTGGCCGAAGCTGGTGACCGCCATGCGGCTCGGCCTCGTGCCTGCCTGGATCTTCCTGATCTCGGCCGAGGCGATCGCCTCGACCGGCGGCCTCGGCTACCGGATCTTCCTCGTCCGGCGCTACCTCGCCATGGACATCATCATCCCTTACGTCCTGTGGATCACCCTGCTCGCCTATACGCTTGACCGCCTGCTCCACGCCTTCTCCCGCCGCGCCTTCCGCTGGGCTCATCTCGAGGGAGACAGCCTGTGAGCTTCGTCGCGGTCCGGGACGTCGCGGTCAGTTACGACGAGACGCCGATCCTCGAGCGGATCAACCTCGACATTGACGAAGGCGCCTTCGTCACCGTCGTCGGCGCTTCGGGTTGCGGCAAGTCGACCTTCCTCCGCCTCCTCCTCAGCCAGGAATCCGCAACCCGCGGCACCATCACGCTGGCCGGCGAACCAATCCCCGACCGGCCGACCCCGGACCGCGGCATCGTCTTCCAGCGCTACTCGGTCTTCCCCCACCTGACCGTGACCGAGAACCTCATCCTGCCGCTCGAACTCGCGCGCTCCCGACACTTCGGTCGGCTCTTTGGCGCGAGACGGAAGGCGTTGTGCACGGAAGTCGACGACATCCTCGTCCGGATCGGCCTCGCGCATGCCAGCGACCGCTACCCCGCCCAGTTGTCGGGCGGCATGCAGCAACGGCTGGCCATCGCCCAGGCGCTGCTGATGAAGCCCAAGCTTCTCCTCCTCGACGAGCCCTTCGGCGCCCTCGATCCCGGCATCCGCCGCGACATGCACGAGTTGCTGCTGGCGTTGTGGGAGGAGATCGGGATGACCGTGCTGATGGTCACGCATGACATCGCCGAGGCCTTCAAGCTCGGCACCCGGCTGATCGTCTTCGACAAGGTGCGGCACGATCCCGACGCGCCGACCGCCTATGGCGCGACCATCACCTACGACCTGCCGCTCCGCCGTCCCTCGGCACAGCGCACCGACATCGCGACGGCCTCCGTCGAAGCCGCAGACGCGCTCGACCAGACCATCTCGCTTCTCACCAACGAAAACAGAAAGGGAGCCCCCCAATGATCTTCGGCAAAGAGCGCCAGAAGGCCCGCCGCTACGCTGGCGCCGTCCCCTCTCCCGACCGCAGCCGCCGGCATCATCCCGACTTCAATGCCAAGGAGACGCGGGGATGGAAGGCGGTCGAAGCCGAGGGTCGCCTGTCGGTCGACGGCTGGCGGCGCGAGGAAAAGTGGGCGCTCGACATGGGCCTGCCCGGCGCCGATGTGCTCACCGACAAGTCGATCCCGACATTCGCCCGAGGCGAGCTGCCGCATTTCGCCGGCATCAACACCTTCCTCAAGGCGCCCTATGTCGAAAACGTCCGCGATGTCGGCAAGTATGACGCCGCAGTGCTCGGCATCCCCTTCGATTCCGGCACCACCTACCGGCCCGGCACCCGTTTCGGGCCGCAGGGCATTCGCCGCATCTCGGCGCTCTACACGCCCTACAATTACGAGCTCGGCGTCGACCTCCGCGAGCAGATGACGCTTTGCGACGCCGGCGACGTCTTCACGATTCCCGCCAATCTCGAAAAGAGCTTCGACCAGATCACCCGCGGCGTCAGCCATGTGTTCTCGTCCGGCGCGCTGCCGATCATGCTCGGCGGCGACCACTCGATCGGCTTCCCCTGCGTCCGCGGCATCGCCGATTGCACATCGAAGCGCATCGGCATCATCCATTTCGACCGCCACATCGACATCCAGGAGAAGGATCTCGACGAGCGGATGCACACGACGCCCTGGTACTGGGCAACCAACATGCCGAATGTCTCGGCGACCAACCTGGTCCAGCTCGGCATCGGCGGCTGGCAGGTGCCGCGCCCCGGCGTCCAGGTCGCCCGCGAGCGCAACACCAATGTCCTGACCATCGACGACATCGAGGAAATGGGGCTGGAGAAGACCGCGGAGGTCGCCCTCGAACTCGCCTGGAAGGACGCCGATGCCGTCTACATCTCCTTCGACGTCGACTCGATCGATTGCGGCTTCGTACCCGGAACCGGATGGCCGGAGCCCGGCGGCTTCCTGCCCCGCGAGGCGCTGAAGATCCTCGGGCTGGTCTGCGCGGAAGGCATCTGCGGGCTCGAGGTGGTCGAGGTCTCGCCGCCCTATGACACCTCGGACATCACCGCCCTGTTCGGCGCCCGGGTCGTCGTCGAGGCGCTGGGCTCGCTCGTCGCCCACGGCAAGATGGGCTCCCACAAGCACCTGATCGACAAGCCGGTGAGTTTCTGACCATGGCCCATGACGGACACCACCACGGTCCCCACGACCACCACCATCATCATCATCACGCCCATGCCCCGATCGGGCACAACGGCGCTACTGCCACGACGCAATGGCAAACCCCGCACCTGCCTGAGGGCGAGGCCCGGCCCGAGGCGGCGCCCTCGGAGCCCGATCTCGATCTTGTCGAGACCGCGTTTCTCGAAGCCTTTCCGCGCGCGCCGGATCCGACGAGCTTTCTCAGGCTCGCGGGAGTTCCGTTCATCGGACGGACGACGGATGGCAGGACCCTGAACCTGTTGCGGGTCGAGGCCAGCCAGACCACCGATGTCGGCAGCGTCACGCCTCATCTCGGCGGAGAGGGTTTCAACTATACCCCTCTCCCCGCCGCGATCACGTCGCGTCGCGATGCGCTGGCCTTCGTGTACCAGTCGGACGACCAGACAGTCCGCCTCGCGCTCAGCGAAGCGAAGGCCCTGACCAACGTCACGCCGTCCCGCTAGAATTCGAGCCGGAACCGATCACGCCGCGGTCCGGTTCTTCCGCCGACCGTCTCCGTCGACGACGACACGATCCCGGCCGTGGAGCTTTGCGTCATAGAGGGCTGCGTCGGCTGCCTCGACCATCTCGCCGGGATCGCTGAAGCCCTGGGCCGAGGCGATTCCGACACTGACCGTTACCGTGACATCCGTGCCGTCCAGTTGGATCGGGCAAGCCGCGATCGCCTTGCGAATCCGCTCCGCCGTTTCTCTCCCCTCCTCGCTGTTCGTACCCGGAAGAATCGCGGAGAATTCCTCGCCACCCGATCGAAACAGCTTGTCGCTAAGCCGCAACTGGCCGGTCATCGTATGCGCGATCGCCCGCAGCACGGCGTCCCCGGCTGAATGGCCATAGGTATCGTTGATCTCTTTGAAATGGTCGATATCGATCGCCAGCAGCGAAACCTGTTCCCGGAACCGCTCGACGCGCGCCCACGCTTCCGACAACGACTCATCGAACGCGCGACGGTTCGCCAGTCCCGTCAGGCTGTCCCGGCGGGCCAGTTCGGCGAGGACTTCCTCCGACTCGTTGATCCGGCCGATCATATGGTTGAACTCTTCCGCGACCCGATGGAGTTCGGGCGGAATCTGGACATCGATGCGGTGTCCGCGATCGCCGTCCGCAAACCGCACCGCGCCATCGACAAGCCGATCGACACTCGCGACCATGATGCGGCCGATCAGGAACACACCGCCGACAATCGCCAACAGCGAAAAGATCCCGGCGACGCTGGTGGTCCAGATCGCCCTTTCGTAGAAGAGAACCGCGACGTCATGGTCGGCCTGGACCTCTCCGTCGAGATGGTTGTGGACGGCCGCCAGCTTGTCGGTCGCAGCCGCGATTTCGCCATGGAACCGCTGCATCGCGGCGATTGCCGCCGGGTCGCCTCGTCGCTGCTGGACCGAGATCAGCTCGGTCGCCTGACGATCGGCCGTGGTCCATTCGTCGCGCGCCCGCTGCACGAGGGCATATGCCGCCGGTTCATCCTTTACCGCTTCACCGAGCGCCCCGAACTCTGTTTCGATCCTGGTCCGGGCCTCCCGGTAGGCCCGCTGATGAACCGGATCGCCGTCCTCAATGAACTCGTCCACCGGCACCAGCGAGTTGGCGATGTCCAGCCGCAACCGTTGCGTCGGCGCGATCTGGGTGCGCTCGCGCATCAGGACGTCCTGAAAGGAGTCGATCACGCCGTGATTGAGGACAAAGTAGCTCACAACCGCAGAAACAATCAGTGGCAGGATCGCAATGGACATGCTCAACGCGATCCAGAAACGCAGAGATCTGGTCTTTAGAAGAGCTTCCACAGGTGCACGCCCTCGCATTCAATGATCATGTCGGACCATTTGGGGCGTCAGTGCTGCAAAAAACGTTAAGTCAAAGTCTCGAATGTGCCTTGCCACGGACCTCGGTCTCTCTCCGTCCGCAGGGCAGGCCATCCGGTCCGGGACTGACCGGAGTGCCGCCTAGGGCGTCTTGAGCCTGTCGACCAACGCCTGCGCCTCGTCGACCAGACCGGGATAGAAGTCCTGGTCGTCGACCCGTTCGCCATAGCAGGTGTGAAAAGCCGCCTCGCCTTCCGCATAGATTCGGCCGATTTCATCAAAGCGGCTGTCGTCGTCCGCGCCCGCGTCCTGGTCGCTCTCGGACAGAGCCATCGCCTGCGCCTCGTAGTCCTGCCAGACCGCATCGCAATCCGCGATCGCTGTGACCGGCGATGTCACCGGCGCGCTGGCAAGCGTGAAACGGCCATTGGCAAGCACCACCACGATGATCTCGTCCGGCACGCCGATCGCCACATCCTGGCTGCGCAGATCGAGCATCGCATAGGCGAAATCGGCGCCGGCCGGCGGCTTAACGGGGATCTCCGCGAACCGGGCAACGGCCGCGTCGGCGCTGATCGCCTGGGTGTAGAAGGCGCCCGTCTCCAGCGCGTCGCGCAGATCGCCCGGCATGGCCGGCGTGCCCCACCAGTCGCGATGCTCGGCGAGCCAGGCGTCGACAATTCCTTTGGTGGTCACCAGCGCGCCCGCGCTGCCGTCGTCCATTCCAAAGGTCAGTCCGTCCAGCAGGCCGAAGCCGAGGTCGCCGTCGAACAGCGCTTCGAGGCTGACCGCCCCCTCCGACGAGAAGCCGTCAAGCGTCACCGGACCGATGAGATCGCGCAACTGCGCTTCGAGTTCGTCCAGCGCCTCCTGATGCGCGGCCATGACCTCGTCGCCGAAATTGCCGGCCGCCGCCTCGGCGGTGAAGCGGGCGACGAAGGCGTCGCGTGACGCGAGGTAATCCTGTTCCTGGGCTGGCGACCCGGCGGCAATCGACACCAGGGCCAGCAAGGCGATCGCAAAGACTTTCATGAGGTGGAATCCCGATGAGGAAGGCGGCAATCTACACCGGCGCATGGCGCCCGGATACGACGATCCGCATCGCTTCGACGATCGCCGGTGTCGCACCTGGCGCCGCCGTTGTCTTGCCATCGACCGTCGCTATACTCCGCCGCCAACGTCAGGAGTATCCCGTACCGTCATGGCAAAGAGCGGACGCGCGAAGACCAGCGGGCAGAAGACGCCGCCCGAAAAACCCAGGGCGGCAACCGGTTCGCGAGCCGCCATCCTGATCGCCCTTGCCGGCGCGGTGGTCGTCGCGGCCGTCCTCGGGGTTCTGCTGTGGCCTCAGCCCCGGACGGAGCTGGTCGCCGAGACCGGATCGGAACCGGGGCTGATCGCCCGGATCGAGTCCCTCTACAACGACATCTACGTCTACAAGCGGACCAATGGCCAATACGTCCTGTCGTTCGGCGCGGAACGCCTGCGCTACACCGAATCGGTGGTCAATCCCGACGACGAACTCGATCTGCCGGTCTATTACACCCAGTCGATGACGGTCGGTCTCGCCTACGCGCCGGCGCTCGAGAATGCCGCGATCATCGGCCTCGGCGGCGGCCGCACCGCCTGGTACCACCACAAGAGCGTCCCGGACCTGCACTTCACCGCCGTCGAGCTCGACCCGCAGGTGGCGCAGGTCGCCGACCAGTTCTTCGGCGTGAAGGCCGAGGAGAATTTCGACCTCGAGATCCTCGACGGCCGGGTCTGGCTGACCAAGTCGGACGAGACCTATGACCTGATCATGGTCGACGCCTATCGCGGTCCCTTCGTCCCCTTCCACCTCCTCACCACCGAGTTCTACGAGGAGGTCGCCAGCCACCTGAAGCCCGGCGGCATCGCCATCCAGAATGTCGAGCCGTCGACCATGCTCTTCGACAGCGCCGTCGCCACCATCGGCGCCGCTTTCGACAATCTCGACTTCTACGAGGGCCGCGGCAACATCGTCATCGTCGCCTATGACGGCCCGAAGCGCGACCCGGCCGAACTCCGGCGGATTGCCGCCGAGCGCCAGGCCGAGTACGGCTTCCGATACGATCTCACGCAGATTCTGGAACGCGGCTACGAGCCGGAATTCGACGCCGACGCCGAACCGCTGACCGATGACTTCGCCCCGGTGGAGTATCTGAAGGCGATCGACCGGCACAATCAGAAACAGAGTTGACCGGCGCCCCATCATGACCCTCGCACCTGCGCTTCCCCTCCACCGCCGACTCGCGGTCGGCCCCGGCGCCGCCCTCCTGGTGGTGATCGATGTCATCACCCTCGGCTTCGTCACGCTCGGCTTCGAGATGGTGGCGAGCCGCATCCTGACGCCGCTCTTCGGCAGCGGCATCTACACCTGGGCGACGATCATCTCGATCGTCGTCGGCGGATTGATGGCCGGTTATTTCCTCGGCGGCTTCGTCGCCGATCGCTTCCCGGGCTTCGGCCTCGCCGCGGTGATCAAGTTCCTCGCCTCGGCCTATCTGTTCTTCATCTACTGGTTGACCCAGGGCGGACTGGAATCGCTGATCGGCGAGATCGACGGCGAGTTCACCGCGCTCTTTGTCTCGGGCTTCGTCGTCTGTTTCCCGCCGCTGGTCGTCCTCGGCATGTACTCGCCGCTGTCGGTGCGCCTCTTGCTGCGCGACCCGAAGGATGCCGGCCGGATTTCCGGCGGGCTGTTCGCGATTTCCTCCTTTGGAAACATCATGGGGATCATCGTGACGACCTTCATCCTGATCCCCTCGGTCGGCACCCGGGCGATCACCGCCGGCTTCGCCACCTTCTTGCTGGCGACGGCCTTCGCCTCGCTCTCGACCCGCGCCATCTACGGCAAGTCGGAGTGAATCGACACGCGAAAGCAGCGCACTAGAGCGCTGTTTCAATTGGAAAATTCCGGAAATTCGGTCTAGTGGGACGACAGGCCGCTGGCGCCGGTATCGGGAAGCACTTCCGCCGCCATCAGTCCCTTCGCGCCATTGCCATAGCGCACCAGAACGGTCTGTCCCGGCCGCAATTCGGCCAGCCCGTATTGGCGCAGCGTCTCCATGTGGACGAAGATATCCTCGGTCCCCTCGCCGCGGGTCAGGAAGCCGTAGCCGCGGGTTCGGTTGAACCACTTCACCGTCGCGCGCTCGAGACCGCTGGTCGGCGTCACCGTCGTATGGGTGCGGGCCTCGACCGTCTGCGGCGGATGCACCGCGGTCGAATCGTCCATGCTGAGAATGTGAAACGCCTGGAGGCCCTTCTCGCGCATCACCGCTTCGCAGACCACCCGCGCGCCTTCATGCGCCGTCTGGAAACCGCCCTGGCGGAGACAGGTGACATGCAGCAGGACATCGGCCGAACCGTCGTCCGGAATGATGAAGCCGTAGCCCTTCGAAGCGTCAAACCATTTGATGATGCCGGAGACCTCGACGAGATCGACGGGCGCTTCTTCGCCTGTCGTCACGCCGACTGGAAGTCCGGGTGAGACCTTCGCCCCCATGTTGACGCCGTGCCCCTAAACGATGCCGCATTGTCCGGCGCAGCCTTCGCCGAATCTCGTAAGAGCATAACACCCGCAAGAAGAGAGGCCAGCCCAAAATGGGACTGCGCCTGCGCCTGTGTACTCTTTGCAACGATCGGGCAGCAGCAGTGGGGGTGGGTCCGGCCCGATTTGCCTTTGCCGCGGGCGACCTTATGCTCGCCGCCGCAAATCGCCAGGCATCAGGAGGAGCTCCGATGAAATATCTTCACACCATGGTCCGCGTCCGTGATCTCGACGCGTCGCTGAAATTCTATCGCGACCTCCTCGGTCTCAAGGAGACCCGTCGGATCGATAACGACAAGGGTCGCTTCACGCTGGTCTTCCTCGCCCCCGAGGGCCAGGAGGAAGCGCCGGTCGAACTGACCTACAACTGGGATCCGGAGGAATATACCGGCGGCCGGAACTTCGGCCACCTCGCCTACGAGGTCGACGACATCTATGCCTTCTGCCAGAAGGTCATGGACGCCGGCGTCACGATCAACCGCCCCCCGCGCGACGGCCACATGGCGTTCATCCGCTCCCCCGACAACATCTCGCTGGAGATCCTCCAGAAGGGCCAGCGCCTTGAGCCCAAGGAGCCCTGGGCGACGATGCCGAATACCGGTGAGTGGTAGCCTGGGACCTCTCATCCCGTTCCATTGGTCCGCCGGCCCGAGAGGCGCCGGCGGGCACGTTTGATACCCGCTGAACGGCCGCATTTCCCCGTCGGTCGGTGACGAAATTCACCGGTCCGACAAGAAGCCGTCGCGAGGCACTTGTTTCGGAGCCGGGATCACCCTTATAAGGCAGCGCGCTGCGCCCTTCGTCTAGCGGTCCAGGACGCCGCCCTTTCACGGCGGAAACACGGGTTCGATTCCCGTAGGGCGTACCACTATCCCCAGACTTTCGACCTTTCGGCTTGATCGCAGCTGTCCCGCATCGGTACTTTCGCCCGATGGACAATCGGCATCCGCCATTCCCGAACTCGCCGTTGTGGTGCTCGCGCTCGGCGCACCGCCCGAGACGATTCGCGCGATCCGGTCCCTGCTGCGCCAGCAGCCTCCCGTCGAAATCGCCGTGGTGAATTCCGGCGGCGGCGACATGGCGGCACTGCTCAGCGCCAACCAGCTGGATCTGCCGGTGGTCGAACGCGCCGAGCGGGTCTATGTCGGCGCCGCCCGCAACCTCGGTATCGCCGCAACCCGGGCGCGCTATGTCGCCTTTCTCGCCAGCGACTGCGAGGCATCGCCGAACTGGGCGCGCAACCGCCTCGAGACCCATCGTCGCGGATACGCCGCGGTCGGCAGTTCGGTCGTCAACAGCCGCCGGCGCAATCCCTTCGCCTGGGCATCGCACCTGACCCTGTGGCCCTGGCGGCATCCCGGCCTGAAGAAACGTGGCCTGCCCTTCGGCGCCTCCTATGACCGCCGGCTGTTCGAGACCTATGGCACCTTCCGCGAAGACCTCAGGGTCGCAGAGGACACCGAATTCAACGCCCGCCTGCCCGAGGACAAGAAACCGGTGTGGCAGCCGAAGGTCAGAACCGTCCACGCCAACCCGACCAACCCGGTGGCGCTCGTCCGGGACCATTTCGCCCGCGGCACCCGCGCGGCGCGTTCCACCGTCGAACTGCATGGCCTGCGGATGGACTGCGGTCCGAAGGCATGGTGGCGGAAGTCGTCGTTGTCGACCCGCATGGCGCGCCACACCCACCCGCGCGACCAAGTCTATGTCAGGCTGGCAAAGCCGATCATCCCGGTCGCGACGGCGGCTTACTGCCTCGGCGCCGCCTTGTGGTTGATGCGGCAGCCGGCCGCGACCCGCGCCCTGCCCCGGGCCGGTGGCTCGACACCTGCGCCGGTGACGCCGGTCGCCCCCAAGGCGATGGCGGCGGCGAGCGCCATCGCGCTGCAGGCGCGGCCGGAAGACTCCGCGTCGGCTGAACAGACGCCGTAGAATGATCGTCCGCGAGCATTTCACCCGGAGCTGGCTCCCGGGACGATGGCGCAGCCGACCGCGGATCCTGGCTCTCTTCTCGTTCCGCTACGACGCCCATCTGGTGCCGGACCTGATCGAGAATCTCCGCCCGCTGGTCGACGGCTATGTTGCCTGGGACGACCGCGCCGCGACCGACACCTTCAGTTCCGAACCGCGTCGCCGGCGTAAGCTGATCCGGGCCGCGCGCAACATGCGGGCGCGCTGGGTGATGTTCATCGATCCCGACGAACGGATCGAAAGCGCTGCCGCCGACATCCTCCCGGACATGACGCGTGACGACAAGCCGATGGTGATCGGCTTCCACTTCCGGGAGCTCTACACACCGGATTCCTACCGGGTCGACGGTCTTTGGGGGAAGAAGGTCCGCTACAATCTGTTTCCGCTGCTCGACGGCCAGAAGTTCCGGAAGGAAGCCCTCCATGCCCCGGCCTATCCGATCGGCTATCGCCGCCGGATGACCGACCTCAACCTCTATCACCTGAAGATGATCGCGCCGCAGCGCCGTGCCGCGCGGCGCGACCTCTACAAGCTGCTCGACCCTGAAAAGGCGTATCAGGACATCGGCTACGACTACCTGGCCGATGACGCCGGGGCTGAATTCGCGACGATCCCGCCGGAGCGCGGCTACCTGCCCGCGCATCGCGACGACGACGGATTGTGGATGGGCGACATTCCGGCGACGCCGGCAACAGAACCGCAGTCCTCCCGCGACCGCGCCCGATAAAGCCCGGACGGGCTAGGCGCCCCGCGCCTCGCTTGCGACCGCATCGGCCACCGGCGGCAGCGACGCCCCGGGCATCCGGTCGAGCAGCGACTTCAGCCGGGCGGAAGAATCCATCAGCACCGCCCTGTCCGGATGCGCCCGCGCCGCGATCAGCGCCTGGGCCAGCCGGATGTCGCGGCCGATCGAGCCGACCGTGCCAAGTCCGGTCGCGCCGACGATGCGGCCGTCGGGCCGAAGGTGGAAGAGGATCATCGCGCCATCGTCGCGGCGTCGCGCAACGGTCGACGAGCCGAGATGCGGCAGGCCGACGATCTGCAGCGACAGGTCGTATTGATCCGACCAGAAGAACGGCACGGTATCGCACACGGCGTCTCCCCCCGTCAGGACGCTGGCGATCACCCGGGCGTGGTCCTCGGCATTCTGGAAAGCCTCGACCCGGACGGTGCGCTCGAACAGGGGATGCCAGTAGGTCGCCACGTCGCCACAGGCGAAGATCGCCGGATCGGAGGTCCGAAGGCTGGCGTCGGTGCGAATGCCGACGTCGATGTCCAGCCCGGCGGCCGCCGCCAGTTCGACATTCGCGGCGACACCGACGCCGACGACCGCCATGTCGCAGGCCAGCGTCTCGCCGGTGGAAAGCCGCGCCACCCTTGCCTGCCCGTCCTCGCCCGGCTCGAACGCCTCGACCATCGCCCCCATCCTCAGCGTCACCCCCTCGACGCGGTGCCGCCCGGCCAGCAGTCCGGCGATCTGGCTCGGCACGACGCGCGCGAGCAGCCGGTCGGACGCCTCGACCATCGTGATGTCGAGATGCCTGAGCCGCGCCGAGGCCGCGATCTCAAGGCCGATGAAGCCGCCCCCGACGATCATCAGCCGCTTGCCCTTGCCAAAGCTCCGGGCGATCGCCTCGGCCTGGTCGAAACTTCGCAGGGAATGGATATTGGCGCTGTCAGACCCCGGCGTGGTTAACCGGCGAACCCGCGACCCGGTGGCCAGCACCAGCCGGTCGTAGGCGACGGTCTCGCCATCGTCGAGCGCGACGGTCCGGGCCTCACGGTCGATCGCCATCGCCGTCACCCCGATCCGCAGGTCGACATCCTTCCAGGCGGGATCGGCCTTCGGCCAGATCAGGCAATCCTCCAGCGTCGCGGTGCCGAGCAGGACGCCCTTGGACAACGGTGGCCGTTCATAGGGCGGATGCGGCTCCTGGCAGATCAGCGTCACGGCGAAGCGCCCGTCGGCCGCGCACAGCGCCTGGGCAAGCCTGCCACCGGCCTGGCCGCCTCCGACAATGACAATCCGTTCCCGACGTCGCGCCATGGTCTCCGGTCTCGCGCCACTGCGATCAGCCGAAGGTACAGGCGAGTACAGCCCGACCGCAATCGCGGCGACCCGGCGGAGGGAGTGCTCATGATGGTATTCCATCAAATGGTGCGGACGATCGCTGCCGGATCGGCTATGGATGACCCGGAGGAGGATCGGGGTGAGCGACGAGACCAGAGACGATACCGGGGAGCCGAAGGGCCAGCGACCCGGCCCGGCCCGGCCGGGCCTCTCCGATGTCGCGGCCCGTGCCGGCGTCGGCATCGCCACGGTCGACCGCGTCCTCAACGAGCGCGGCAACGTCTCCCCGGCCACCGCCCGCAAGGTGATCGAAGCGGCTCGCGACCTCGGACTGCCGCGGATCCTGCCAAGGCCCTACCGGCGCGGCGTGCGGATCGGCGTCGTCATGGCCCGGCGCGAGACGCCCTTCGCCGAGCGAGTCAGTGCCGCCTTCCTCCGCGTCGGCGCCACCCTCGACCGCTCGGTCATCATCCAGCGCAGCTTCGTCGACGAGACCCGCCCGCGCGAGGTCGCCGAGCACCTCGCCTCGACCAAGGCCGACGCGCTGATCATCTACGGCCAGGAGCAACTGGCGATCATCGACGCCGTCAGGGCGCTGACCGCCCGCGGCATCCCGGTGGTGACGATGATCTCCGATATCCCCACCTCGCCGCGCCTCGCCTATGTCGGCATCGACCACTACAGCGCGGGCCGCACCGCCGCCTTCTTCATGGCGCGGATGGCCCGCCGGTCGGGCCCGGTGCTGGTGCTCTGCCACAGCTACGACTACCGCGCCCATGCCGAGCGGGTCAGCGGCTTCACCGACGGGTTGCGCGACCACGCCCCGGAGATGACCATCCTCGACGTGATCGAGGGCCACGACCGCCAGGACGAATCCGAAGCGTTGGTGCTGGATCGCATCGGCGGCGCACCGGAAGAAATCGTCGGCATCTACAACACCGGCGGCGCCAACCGCGCCGTGGACAAGGCCATCGGCCAAGTCGCCTGGCAGCAACGGCCGGTCTTCATCGGCCACGAATTGTCGATCCACACTGCCCGCATGCTGTCGACCGGCGTCATGACGCTGGCCATCGACCAGAACCCGGAAGAGCAGGCGCGCCGGGCGGTCGACGTGCTGCTCCGCCGCTTCGGCCACAGCGATACGCCGCCGGAGGCGAATGACGTCGCCTTCACGATCTTCGGGCCGGAGAATATCCCGCCGGCCGAAGAGAGCACGGAGACCGGCCTTTTCCTGCCAGGCAAGCCCGGCGAAGGGTCCACTTCGGTCCCGTGATCGGAAACCATCACCGGAATTGGCGTTCCGGACGCCCGCCGCGGTGCTAGCCGATTGACAGCGGCGGATCAGCGCCCACTATCTAGGCACAATCAAAATCGTACCGTTGGCGGGTCTCCGGGAGGGATCACGATGACCGACTATATCTACAGCGCCGAACCGCCCAAGAGGGACTACAGCCTCGTTGGCCCTGAAACCCTGCGCGCCGAGGAGCGCGGGCTCGCGACGGCCGAGTGGTATCACACGGCGATTCCGCGCAAGCGGATGAAGGAGCTGATGCAGCGCTCCGATGGCCCGGCCACCCGCGACATCGCCATCTGGGCCGCGGTCTTCTTCGCCAGCGCCATCGGCGGCTTCCTGACCTGGGGCACCTGGTGGTGCGTCCCCTTCTTCATCGTCTACGGCGTGCTCTACGGCTCGTCGAGCGACGCGCGCTGGCATGAATTCGGCCACCGCACGGCGTTCCGGACCCAGTGGAAGAACGACATCCTCTACCAGATCGCCTCCTTCATGGTCCTGCGCGAGCCGGAAGTCTGGCGCTGGAGCCATACCCGGCACCACACCGACACGATCATCGTCGGCCGCGATCCGGAAATCGCCGCGCCGCGCCCGCCAAACCTTCGGGAACTCGCCCTCGCCTTCCTCGGCCTGCCGCAGGCGAAGGTCTATTTCAAGAAGGTCTTCCTGCATGCCTCCGGCCGCCTCAGCGACGAGGAGAAGACCTTCATCCCCGAGTCCGAGTGGGACAAGGTCTACCGCACGGCCCGCATCCACCTGGCCATCTACGCGGCGGTCATCCTGCTGTCGCTGGCGACCTGGAGCATCCTGCCGCTGATGTATGTCGGCCTGCCGTCATTCTACGGCGCGTGGTGGTACCTGACGACGGGACTGACCCAGCATGCCGGTCTGTCGGAGGACGTCCTCGACCATCGGCTGAACTGCCGCACCGTCTACATGAACCCGGTGGCGCGGTTCCTCTATCTCAACATGAACTACCACGTCGAACACCACATGTTCCCGATGGTCCCCTACTACAATCTCCCGGCGCTGCACGAGGAGATGAAGGACGACACCCCGACGCCCTATAGCGGCTTCTGGGAGGCGTATAAGGAGATCATTCCGACGCTGATCCGCCAGGTGAAGGAGCCGGGCTATTACGTGAAGCGGGAATTGCCGCCGACCGCCAAGCCGTTCGTTCCGGCTGGCGCTTCGACCGCCGGCGTCGCCGCCGAATAGCGCGCGGTCCGGACCGCCAGGGCGGTCCGGACTCAACCCGGGAAACGGTCTAGTCGGTGAAGAACACCTGCTCCATCCGCGCCCACCACTCGCCTTCCTTGCGGGTCGGCAGCGGCTCCTGCATCGGTCCGCAGATCTCCCACCAGCGCTGGGTGTCTTCCGAGGCGTCCATCTTCTTCATATCCGCGGCAAAGTCGGTGCCATGATATTCCCAGTAGGCGAAGAGGAGGTTTTCGGGCTCCTTCAGGAAGATCGAGTAGTTGCGGATATTGCAGTCGGCGATCGTCTGCAGGACCGCGGGCCAGACATCCCGGTGCAGCCGCTTGTATTCGTCAATGGTGTCCGGCTTCAACGTCAGCACCTGACCCATGCGTTCCATCGTGTGATTCCTCCTTCGTTGCTCGCGAATGCGCGTTTCGAGGCCACCGGCAATAGACGAAGCGCGGCGACAAATGAAGGGCGATCCGATGACCGATGAACGCGCCATGGTCATCGTCGGCGCCGGCCACGCCGGCGGCCGCGCCGCCCACGCCTTGCGCGAGGCGGGATGGGCCGGACCGATCATCATGCTCGGCACCGACACCCATGCCCCGCACGAGCGCCCGCCGCTCTCCAAGGAGATGCTGATCGGCACGAAGGCGGCGGCCGATTGCGCCCTCTTCGACGCGGATTTCTATCGCGCCAACGCCATCGACCTTCGACTGGACACGACGGCCGAGTCGATCGACCGGGAGAACCGCATCCTCACCCTCGGCGATGGTTCGCAGGTCGCCTACCAGCGCCTGCTGCTGGCCACCGGCGCCGAGCCGCGTCGTCTGCCGGTTCCCGGCGCGACGCTCGACGGCGTCCACTATCTCCGCGAAATCGACGATTCCCTTGCCCTTGCTGCGGGCCTGAAACCCGGCGCCCATATCGTCATCATCGGCGGCGGCTTCATCGGGCTCGAGGTGGCGGCGAACGCGCTGGCCCTCGGCTGCGAGGTCACGGTCGTCGAGACCGGCGAGCGGCTGCTGATGCGCGCGGTGCCGCCACAGATCGAGGCGCGGATGCGCGACCGCCATGGCGAGGCCGGCGTCACGCTGCGCCTCGGCCGCCAGGCCGCCGAGATCCTCGGCGACGACCGCGTCACCGGCGTTCGTCTCGACGACGGGTCGGAGATTGCCTGCGACCTCGTCCTGGTCAGCATCGGCGCGATCCCGCGCATCGGCCTGGCCGAAGCGGCCGGCCTGGCCGTCGACAACGGCATCGTCGCCGGCCCCACCCTCCAGACCTCCGACCCGAACATCTTCGCCGCCGGCGATGTCTGCGCCTTCGATCACCCGCTGTACGGCGCCCGGATCCGACTTGAGAGCTGGAAGAACGCCGAGGAACAGGGTCCGATCGCCGCCAGGAACATGCTGGGCGGCAGCGAGGAATGCGCCACCGCGCCGTGGATGTGGTCCGATCAGTACGACATGACCATCCAGATCGCCGGCCTGCCGGATCGCGGCGTGAACGCCGTCGAGCGCCCCCTCGACGACGGCGCCGTCGTCGTCTTCCATCTCGCCGACGACGGCCGCCTCGTCGGCGCCAGCGGCTACGGCGCCAGCGGCACCATCGGCCGTGTCATCCGCATCGGCCAGATGATGATCGAGCGCGGCCTCTATCCCGACCCCGCCGCGCTTGCCGACCCGGCCGTCAACCTGAAGGCCTTGATGAGACAGCAAGCGGCCTGAGCCGCCTTCACCAAAAAGACGACCAATCCCGGGAGAATTCGCCGCGATGGCAACGGCAGCAGCCAAAGCCGACCGAGGCCATCGCCGCCCCAATCAAGGAGCATAACCCGTGCAGAAAATCCTGATCTTCCAGTCGCTCTGGGCGATGGAACGCCGCCACACCGACGGCATGGAACGCAGCGTCGAAGAGAATATCGAGATGATCGCCGGCGCCGGTTTCGACGGGATCAGCACCGACTGGCGCAACCGCGACAATGTCCGGCGCATCTCCGCCCTGCTCAAGCAGCATGGCATGACCGCCGAGGGCCAATGCTTCCCGGCCACCGTCGACGACCTCAAGCCGGTGCTGGAGATCGCGACCGAGTCCGGCCTCCACCATCTCGACATCCAGCCGAACGTCCGGCCGCGCCGCCTGCAGGAGTGCATTCCGCTGATCGAAGGCTGGCGGCGGCTCGCCGAGGAGGTCGATTTCCCGGTCTATATCGAGACCCATCGCGACCGGATGACCACCGACCTCTTCTTCGTCCTCGACCTTCTCGACTGCTTCCCCGACCTCAAGCTCCTCGGCGATATCTCGCATTTCCTCGTCGGCCGCGAATTCGAATGGCCGATCGACGAGGTCAATCACGGCTACATCCACCGCATCCTCGACAATTCGTGGTCCTTCCACGGCCGCGTCGCCAGCCGCGAACAGGTCCAGATCGAGATATCCTTCCCCCATCACAAGATGTGGCTCGACCTCTTCCTCGACTGGTGGGAATACGGTTTCCGCAGCTGGAAGCGCCGCGCCGGCCCGGACGACACCCTGGCCTTCACCTGCGAACTCGGCCCCAAGCCCTATGCGATCACCGGCCCCGACGGCAACGACACGACCGACCGCTGGGCCGAGGCCCTGATGATGAAGGATCTCGTGAGGAAGCGGTGGGATTCGCTTTCCACCTGAGATAGTCTGCGGCGCGGTTGATCAAAAACCATCACTGACGGCGCTCGGCCGGGGATTTTCAGCCGGCCGACAATCCGCCATTGTGGTCACGGGAGGCAGCCGCCACGCTGTTTGTTCAAGGGCTTCGGTATTAACCGGGGCACATCCAAGGGAGGACTACGAATGTTGAAGTATCTTCTTGCCGGGGGCGTCGCCGCCACGGTGGCTTTCTCGGGCGCCAGCGCCGTTCAGGCGCAGGAGCGTTTCACCTACCTGCTGCACTCGACCCCGACCAACGTCTTCTGGCAGGCGGTCAAGCTCGGCTTCGACTCGGCCTGTGCCCAGATCGATGCCGATTGCCAGATGGTCTTCCTCCAGCAGGACGGCAATTTCCAGGAGCAGCTGAACAACCTCGAAGCCGCGCTGGCCAACAACCCGACCGGCATCATCACCACCTTCGCCGGCGGCAACATCTTCGATGAGGCTCTCGCCCGCGCCGAGGAAGCCGGCATCCCGATCATCGCCAGCAACGTCGATCATCCGGACGGCAAGTATCGCCTCGCCTATGTCGGCCAGAACCTCGAGACGGCCGGCTACGATCTCGCCAAGGCGCTCTCCGAGCAGTTCCCGGCTGAAGGCCCGATCCACGTCCTGATCGGCGTCAATGGCCCCGGCCAAGTGTGGTCCGAGACCCGTGCCCGCGGCATCCAGCGCTATATCGAGGAAATGGCCGCGTCCAATCCGGATCGCGAGATCACCTTCGAGCGCATCGACGCCGGCCTCGATCTGGCCCTCGTCGGCCAGCGCGTCGCAGCCTACGTCCAGTCGACCCCGACCACGGCGTATTTCGACACCGGTTACTGGCATGCCGGCGCCGCTGTCTCGCTGCGCGATCTGGGCAAGGGCCCGGGCGAAGTCCTGCTTGGTGGCTTCGATCTCGTCCCGGCCGTCTTCGACGAGATGAAGAGCGGCTACATCCAGTTGAGCGTCGACCAGCAGCCTTACCTGCAGGGCTACTACCCGGTGCACGAGCTCTACCTGCTCAACAACTACGCCTTCCCGGCCTTCGACGTGGATACCGGCAAGGCGCTGATCACGCCCGACGACGTCGACGCTCTGCTCGAGCTGTCGGCCCAGGGCATCCGCTGATCGCCTGAACAACCACAGCGCCCGGGCTGCCTGAACGGCGGCCCGGGCGGCTTTCTCGGGGGACCAATGCAACCAATCGTCAAGGCGCTCCTGTCGCGCCCGGAGATCAGCGCGCTCGTGATGCTGATCCTCGTGATCATCGGCTTCGCGATCTACGCGCCGAATTTCACGTCCTATGGCAACATCCGCGTCACGCTCTTCGCGTTCCCGGAGCTCGGCATCGTCGTGCTCGGTGTCGGCATCCTGATGATCGCCGGCGAGTTCGACCTCTCGGTCGGTTCGGTCTTTGCGCTTGCGCCCATGATCATGGTGCTCGCCACCGGTCGCTGGGGCTTCGACCCCTATCTCGGCATTGCCGCCGGTCTCGTCGTCGCCCTTGCCGTCGGTTACATCAACGGCTGGATCACGATCACGTTCAGCATCCCGAGCTTCGTCACCACCCTCGGCATGATGTTCATGGTCCGCTCGATCGCCGTCGTGCTGTCCGGCGGCTTCCCCCCGCCTTTCCCCAGCGAACTCAGCACCGGGCTTTTCGTCAGCGACCTCGGGCTGTTCCGGTCCTCGATGATCTGGTTCGTCGCCTTCGCCATCATCCTCGGCGTCATGCTCCACCGCACCAATCTCGGCAACTGGATCTTCGCCACCGGCGGACAGCAGCAGGCGGCGGCGGACATGGGTATCGACACCCGCCGCGTGAAGATCTTCTGCTTCATGCTGTGCAGCTTCCTCGCCGGCTTTGCCGGGATGATCACCACCTTCCGCCTGCGCTCGGCGATTCCCTCGCTCGGCGAAGGCCTCGAACTCCAGGCGATCGCGGCCGCGGTGATCGGCGGCACGGCCCTGACCGGCGGCATCGGCTCGATGATCGGCTTCATTGTCGGCACCGCGCTCATCCGCGTCATCGACAACGGCCTCGTCATGGGCCGGATCGATGCAAGCTGGTTCCGCTTCGCCATCGGCGCGCTGACCATCTTCGCGGTCATTCTCAACATCTGGCTGCGGCGCCGCGCCCAGAAGATGCAATAGGGAGGGCGTCATGGTCGCCGTCATCAAGGAACACGCCTTCCCCCCCGAGCAGTTCGTCAAGCCCAGCGCCAATCCGCTGGTTCGCTGCGAGGGCCTGGTCAAGTGGTACGGCAGCGTCCAGGCGCTGACCGGAGTCGACTTCCACGCCGAGCCCGGTGAGATCGTCGGTCTCGTCGGCGACAACGGCGCCGGCAAGTCGACGCTGATCAAGATCCTCTCCGGCGCCGACACGCCGACCAGCGGCAAGATCTATTTCGCCGGCAAGGAGGTCTCGATCCGCTCGCCGAAAGTGGCGATGGCGCTCGGGATCGAGACCATCTACCAGTACACCGCCATGGTCCCGGCCATGTCGATCGCCCGCAACATGTTCATCGGCCGCGAGCCGCTGACCGGGTTCAAGCTCGGTGGCATCGGCATCATGGACCAGAAGAGCATGGTCGATCACGCCACCAAGTCCCTGACCAATATCGACCTGACCCAGCGCTCGCCCAACACCACGGTGGAGGAGCTTTCCGGCGGCCAGCGCCAGGCCGTCGCCATCGCCCGGGCGATGTATTTCAAGTCGCAGCTGCTGATCCTCGACGAGCCGACCAACCATCTGTCGGTCAAGGAAACCAACAAGGTGCTCGACTACGTGGCCGAGCTGAAGGACCAGGGCATCGGCTCGATCTTCATCAGCCACAACCTCCACCACATCTTCCCGATCGCCGATCGCATCGTCGCCATGGCCCGCGGCGCCAAGATCGCCGACATCCGCAAGTCCGATACGACGATCGAAGCCCTGACCGACCTGATAGTCTGAGGCACGGGGGCCGAAGCCCCCTGCCCCGGTCGATACCAATTGACGGAGAAACGACGTGGACGTGAAAGCAGCCGTAGCCTTCGAAGCCGGAAAGCCGCTGGAGGTGGCGACCGTCCAGCTCGAGGGGCCGAGGGCCTTCGAGGTGCTCGTCGAGGTCAAGGCGACCGGCATCTGCCACACCGACGAATTCACCCTGTCGGGCGCCGATCCCGAGGGCCTTTTCCCGGCGATCCTCGGCCATGAGGGCGCCGGCGTCGTCGTCGAGGTCGGCGAAGGCGTCACCAGCCTGAAGCCCGGCGATCACGTCATCCCGCTCTATACGCCCGAATGCCGCCAGTGCCCGTCCTGCCTGTCGCGCAAGACCAACCTCTGCACGGCGATCCGCGCCACCCAGGGCCAGGGCCTGATGCCCGACGGCTCCTCGCGCTTCTCCCTCGATGGCAAGCCGCTGCACCACTACATGGGCTGCTCGACCTTCGCCAATTACACCGTGTTGCCGGAGATCGCGCTGGCCAAGATCCGGGAAGACGCCCCCTTCGACAAGGTCTGCTACATCGGCTGCGGCGTCACCACCGGCATCGGCGCGGTGATCAACACGGCCAAGGTCGAGATCGGCGCCAAGGCGGTGGTCTTCGGCCTCGGCGGCATCGGCCTCAACGTCATCCAGGGCCTGCGGCTGGCCGGCGCCGACATGATCATCGGCGTCGACATCAACAACGACAAGAAGGAATGGGGCGAACGCTTCGGCATGACCCATTTCGTCAACCCGAAGGAAATCGACGGCGACATCGTCCCCTATATCGTCGACATGACCAAGAAGGGCGCCGACCAGATCGGCGGCGCCGACTACACCTTCGACTGCACCGGCAACGTCACCGTCATGCGCCAGGCGCTGGAATGCAGCCATCGCGGCTGGGGCGTCTCGGTCGTCATCGGCGTCGCGCCCTCCGGGGCCGAGATCGCCACCCGCCCCTTCCAGCTGGTCACCGGCCGGGTGTGGAAGGGAACCGCCTTCGGCGGCGCCCGCGGCCGCACCGACGTGCCGAAGATCGTCGACTGGTACATGGAGGGCAAGATCGAGATCGATCCGATGATCACCCACACCCTGCCGCTCGCCGACATCAACAAGGGCTTCGACCTGATGCATGCCGGCGAGTCGATCCGCAGCGTCGTGGTCTACTGACGCCGGCCCCGCGCCGCCGACACGAACGGGAATTTCAGGAAACAAGCATGACCGATACGACGACGGGCGCCTGGGTCGAGGCCTGCGCGAAGGATGACATCGAGACGGAGGACGTGATCCGCTTCGATCACGGCGGGCGGACCTACGCGATCTATCGCTCGCCGGACGACGAATTCTTCGCCACCGACGGCATCTGCACCCACGAGCATGCGCTCTTGTCCGACGGCCTCGTTCTCGACGAGATCATCGAATGCCCGAAGCATAACGGCCGCTTCGACTACCGCACCGGCCAGGCCAAGGGCGCCCCGGTCTGCGTCGATCTCAAGACCTTCCCGGTCAAGGTCGAAGGCGACAAGGTCTTCATCCAGCTCGGCTGACGCTGCCGTTCTCTCTCCGCGAGCACCGGAAAGTCGCCGCCCCTCAATCCGGGTCGGCGCCCTCTCCCTTGGCCTCGTCGGCGATCTTCGGGCGGAAGTAGCGGCCGATGATCAGCGGCGCCAGGAAGCCGACGATGGCGAAGACCCACAGGCCGATCGCCAGCGGCGAACCCAGCAGGATCGACCAGTCGCCGTCGGAGATGGTCAGCGCCCGGCGCAGGTTCTTCTCCATCTCGTTGCCGAGCAGTACCCCGAGGATGACGGGCACCAGCGGCACGTCGAGCTTGCGCAGCACATAGCCGAGCACCCCGAAGCCGACCATCACCATGAGGTCGAAGGTCGAGCCGGAAATCCCGTAGATGCCGACGAAGGAAATCATCGCCACCGTCGGCATCAGGTAGCGCGGCGGCACCAGCAGCACCCGGACGAACAGGCTGACCATCGGGATGTTGAGCAGGAGCAGCATGACGTTGGCGATGAACAGCGCTGCAATCAGCCCCCAGACCACGTCCGGATTCGACTGGAAGAGCAGCGGCCCCGGCGTGATGTTGAGCGTCAGCAGCATGGCGAGAAGCACCGCCGTCGTGCCGGATCCCGGCACGCCGAGCGCCAGCATCGGGATCAGCGCCCCGCCAGCCGCCGCGTTGTTGCCGGCCTCGGGCGCGGCGACGCCGCGCGGGTCGCCCTTGCCGAAGGTCTTGTCCTTGTCGGAGAGCCGCTTCTCGAAGGTATAGGCGATGAAGGAGCCGAGCGAGGCGCCCGCCCCCGGCAGCACCCCGGCGACGAAGCCGAGGCCGGTGCCGCGCAACATCGTTCCGATCGAGCCCTTGATCATCGACCACGGCGCGGTCACCCGTCCGATCTTCATGTCCGCCGCGCCGGCCTTGCCCTGGCCCTTGTGCTCGAGGAACAGGAAGACTTCCGACAGCGCGAACAGCCCGACGATGGCGACGAGGAAGTCGATGCCGTCATAGAGGTGGACCTCGCCGAAGGTGAAGCGCGGGACGCCGGTCTGGTGGTCGACGCCGATCATCGCGATGCCGAGACCCAGCGCGGCCGCGATCGCAGCCTTGGCCTGGTTGCGGCTGGCGACTCCGCCGAGCGTCGCGAAAGCCAGCGTGAACAGCGCGAAATACTCCGCTGGCCCGAAGAGCAGCGCCACCTTGACCAGTTGAGGGGCAAGGAAGACCAGCCCGATCGTGGCGAAGAAGGCCCCGACGAAGGAGGCGATGCCGGAGAGTGCCAGCGCCTCGCCGGCCTGTCCCTTCTTCGCCATCGGGTAACCGTCGAGCGTCGTCATCAACGCCGGTTCGTCGCCGGGTATGTTGAGCAGGATCGACGAGATCCGCCCACCATACATCGCCCCGTAATAGACGCTGGTCAGAAGAATCAGCGCCGGCGTTGCCGGCAGCCCGAGCGTGAAGGCAAGCGGGATCAGGATCGCCACCCCGTTCGACGGCCCGAGCCCGGGCAGCGCGCCGATGATCGTGCCGAGGAAGCAGCCGAGCAGCGCCAGCCCGATATTCTGGACGGTCAGCGCGACCGCGAAACCGTCGAGCAGTGAAGAGAGTGCGTCCATCGCTCAGAATCCCCAGGGGCCACGGGCGAGCGACAGGCCCAGCACCAGGTGGAAGATGACGTAGATGCCGACCGCGATGACGATCCCCGCCAGCGCCGCCGCCAGCGGTCGCGAACCGAGCCGCCAGCCGAGCAACGAGGCCGCCACCGCCGTCGACAGGACAAACCCGAATTCCGGCAGAAACAGCGCATAGGCGAGCATCACCGCGACCGCGAAGGCGATCTCGAGGAGCCGCCCGGGCGGCGGCCAGTCCGGCGCCGCGTCGGGCCGGACGATCGCGTAAAGGCCGCCAAGGGCGAGCACCACGCCGATGATGATCGGAAAGGCGCCCGGCCCCAGCGGGTCGACGATGAACCCCGTCTCGATCTGCGTCGCCTGCCAGATGAACAGCGCGGCGAGCAGGATGCAGACGACGCCGAGGACCCGGTCGCTCATCGCCGGGCCTCGCGCGGGAGGCATGGCCCGGTCACTTGATCAGGCCGATTTCCTTCGACAGCGCCTCGGTCTTGGCCACCTGCTCGGCAACGAAGGCCTGGAAGGCATCGCCGGAAAGGTCCAGCGGCATCAGGCCGTTATCGGCCATGATCGCCTTCCATTCGTCGGAGGCATAGACATCGGCGATCGCCCCGGCCCAGAAGGCATAGGCGTCGTCCGACATGCCGCCCGGCGCATAGAAGCCGCGCCAGTTGGCGCCCACCGCGTCGATGCCCTGCTCGCGCGCCGTCGGAAACTTGTCGAACTCGCCGGGAAGCCGGTCCGGCGCCAGCACCGCCAGCACCTTGATGTCGCCGGAATCGACGAAGCCCTTGGCCTCGGAGATATCGCCGGAGAAGGCCTGGACGTGGCCGCCCATCAACTGGGTCACCGCCTCGCCACCACCCTCGAAGGCGACATACTTGATCGTGCGGACGTCATCGATGCCCGCGGCGTTGGCGGCGATCAGCACCTTCAGGTGGTCCCAACCGCCGACCGCCGAACCGCCGGCGACCGAGACCGACGACGGATCGCTCTTGATCTTGTCCATCAGGTCGGTGAGCGAGTTGATGTCGGAGTCCCCGGCGACGGCGATCACGCCATAGTCGGCGCCGACGGTCCCGAGCCAGCGCACCTGGTCCATGGTGTTGCCGGGGAAGGCCCCCTGCGCCAGGCGGGTCGAGGTTGCCGACGACGCGGCGACGATCAGGTCGTTGTCGTCGTTGCGCTTGTTGACCACCGCGGCATAGGCGACGCCGCCGCCGCCGCCGGCCATGTTGGTCACCTGCACCGGGTTCGGCACGATCTCCAGGTCATAGAGCGCCTTGCCGACCTGTCGGCAGGTGAAGTCCCAGCCGCCGCCGGCATTGGCCGGCGCGATGCATTCGCTGTTCGTCGGCTCGAAGGCGAGCGCAGCGGTCGAAAAGCCGCCGACCGCAACGGCGAAAACCGCCGCGACGAACACCGGGCGCGCGTCGAATTGGATCATGGTCTTCCTCCCGTTTTTTCTTGGTCTCGCGCCCCGGAGGAGCACGGGCCATGACGGGAT
The DNA here is from genome assembly GCF_900104485.1 of Bauldia litoralis. GTDB lineage: Bacteria > Pseudomonadota > Alphaproteobacteria > Rhizobiales > Kaistiaceae > Bauldia > Bauldia litoralis. The sequence continues at coordinate 408,836 of NZ_FMXQ01000002.1, forward strand.
TAAGGCACCAAGCTACCCGAGTGTCGAATCCCCGCCACAACCAGCGACCGGCCGGGCGTCCCACACCGGGAAAAAATTAACCACTCGCGCCACATCCTCGCTCATCGGTTCACGTGATTCGGGGGCATTGGGGGTGGCATGGGTGTAGTGGTTGCGTTCAGGCAGAAGGTTGAAGAGTGCGACGCCGGGGAGGACGACGCGGAGCTCGACCTCTTCACCGCCGTCGATGTTGCCATCCGCGATCTTCGCGAGATCGTCCTGCGCTGGGGAGAGCCAGCCGGAATCGAGCAGGCCGACGCCTGCCGGGAGATGCTGGAACGGGTCTATCGCGCCGCGCTCTGAGAGGCCCGACCGAATGAATTCCATTGCTCAAGAGCCGCGCCGGGCAACCGACGCGGCTTTTTTCTTCGGCCGGGTCGCGGTGACATCGGGACCTCGGCGACCACCGCATGCTCTACGACCCGACGACGGGTGTCCTCCGCTACGACGAGGATAGCAGCGGCGCGATCGCCCCGATCGTGGTCGCGAAACTCCCCGGTGGCCTGGCCATGACCGCGGCGGAGTTCTTCATCGCCTGCCCGCTCCGCGCTCGACTGGCTTTCGTCGCAATCGACAAGCCGTCGATGTCGCCATCCGAAATCTTCGCCAGCGTTGCCTGCTCCCGTCGCGCCTACCCCCGGTTGACATAAGGCGAAACGCTGTTGCCGAAAAGCCGCGCGAGACACCGTTCGCGGCGTTAATTTCCACGAGAAGGCCTTACCGCGCCGACACTGCTTTGAATCAGACTTGAATCCATCTAGTGTCGACTGACACGCTTCGCTTCCGGGCGGCCGGAATGGTCGATGGGGAACGCCCCGCGCGCCCGACGGCGTTTTAGTCCCGCGACTGGAGAGGTCGCGCTTTTAATGGCCGGCTCCCCGATAGGGAAAGCGGCCGAAACAACGCCGTGGCGTTGTGCCCAGGGAGAAGAAGAATGCTCAACCAATTCAAGCTTAACAACGCCGACGTCGCGTTGTTCTACAACTCGACTTACGTCGATACATCCACCGGCGGCAACGGTGAAGCCTACAACCTGGAGAAGTCGCTTCAGGCCAAGGGCCATGACGTCGATCGCTTCGTCGGGACCGATGCGGCCACATGGGCTTTCCTTACCCAGAACTACGACGTAATTGCCATTCCCGATCTGGAGAAAAAAGCGCTCTCGCTCGATCCAGGATCAATCGTCATTCTCAAGCAGTTCGTCATGAACGGTGGCACTTTGCTCGTCATCGGCGAATACCAGAACAACGGTACCGCTTTCATCAATCAGATTTTCCGGACGTCGCTGAATAACGACAACGATATCGGCAACAGCACGAAGCAAAGCGATGCTTCCGGCACGACGTTCAGTGGCCAGGCCAACACACTGAACGCCAACAACGACACCCAGTCGCTGGATGCGTCCTCGTTGCCGAACCGCGCCGAAAGCTACTACGAGGATTCGGCCGGCGACTCGACCGTCATGTCCTTTCAGGTCGGCAAGGGTCAGGTCACCTATCTGGGCTGGGACTGGTACCAGTCCAACCCGCCACTGCTTGGCGGCCAGGACGGCGGCTGGCAGGGTGTCCTCGACAGCGCCATCAGCGAGACCGACGGCAAGGTCAACGGCAACACGATCAAGGGTACCAAGAGCGACGACAAGGTCACCCTGACCAAGGCGCTGAAGGGCAAGAAGACCACTAACGACGACGATTACATCAAGCTCAAGAAGGGCGACGACAAGGCCAAGGCCGGCGACGGCAACGACATGATCTTCGGCGCAAAAGGCGAGGACAAGTGCATCGGCCAGGACGGCAACGATTGGCTCAACGGCCAGCACGATAACGACATCCTCAAGGGCGGCCTCGGAGCCGACTGCTTCGTCTTCGACACCAAGCTGAGCAAGGCCGGCGTCGATTTCATCAAGGACTTCAAGTTCTTCGAAGGGGACATGATCGTCTTGAGCCAGAAGGTCTTCACCGACCTGCCAATCGGCCAGTTGTCCCAGACCGACTTCAACGACCACATGAACGTCAAGGCCAACGGCTACGTCGAATATAACGGCGACGAATTCTGCCGGGTGAAGCCGGGCGTCGTTTCCTCGGGCGGTCTCCTTGCCCAGGACTTCGTCGTCATCGCCTGACGATCCGGCGCGCTCGCGCGCCAGACCAGACAACTGAAAGCCGCGACGGGCGACCGTCGCGGCTTTTTCTTGTGCGCTACCGCCAGAATTCAGGGCCGCGCGGCGTCGATGATCCGAAGGCTTGGCTGGCTACGCCCCTGCCAATGGTCGGCGGACAGCGAGCCGGCGACGTGCAGCGCCTGCCCACGGGAGTCGAGCAGCGCCCGGCCAAGGTCGGTATCGGCGGCGCGAAACGCCATCGCCTTCAGCGCCGTTCCATCGGGCGATCTCAGCGAGGCGCGGACGTGGCCGTTGCCGACCGTCTCGACATAGCCGACCTGGTGTCCCGGAAAGGCGAAGACCGGCTCCGCATGGCCGGCGCCGAACGGCCCGGCCCGGCCGATCAGGCCGATCATGTCGATCGTCGCCCCGGTCGCCGCCAGCGCCGCGTCGATCGACAGGCTGCCCATCGGCTCCGCACCGCCCGCCTTGGCCGCTTCGGCCGACAGGAAGGCGCGCAGGTCGGCCAGCCGGCCGCGTTCGATGGTCAGGCCGGCCGCCATCGCGTGGCCGCCGCCCTTGACCGCGATCCCCTGCTCCACCGCGCGCCGCACCGCCCGGCCGAGGTCGACCCCGGCGACGGAGCGGCCTGACCCGGCGCCGAGTCCGTTCGGCTGCAGCGCGATCGCCAGCGACGGCCGCTGGAAGCGGTCCTTGAGCCGCGAGGCGATCAGCCCGACCACCCCCGGGTGCCAGCGATCGCTGGCCGTGACCAGCACCGCCGGCCCCGGGCCCGATCCGATCTCGGCCTCCGCCTCGGCGACCGCCTCCTCCAGCATCGCCGTTTCAAGCACCTGGCGTTCGCGGTTCAGCCGGTCGAGTTCGGCGGCGATCGTCGCGCTGGCTTCCGCGTCGTCGGTGGCCAGCAGCCGGGCGCCGAGCGCCGCGTCGCCGATCCGGCCGCCGGCATTGATCCGGGGACCGAGCATGAAGCCGAGGTGATAGGGTGCCGGCGGCCCGCCGAGCCGCGCGACATCCGCCAGCGCCGCCAGGCCCTTGTTCTCCCGCCGCCCCATGGCGAGAAGCCCCTTGGTGACGAAGGCGCGGTTGAGCCCGACCAGGGGCACCACGTCACAGACCGTGCCGAGCGCCACGAGGTCGAGCCATTGCAGGAGGTCCGGCGCGGCGCGTCCGGCGAAGAAGCCGCGCGCCCTGAGCACCCGGTTGACCGCCACCACCGTCAGGAAGGTGACGCCGACCGCCGCCAGGTGGCCAAGCCCCGACAGGTCGTCCTGGCGGTTGGGATTGACCACGGCCTCGGCCGGCGGCAGTTCCGCGCCGACCTGATGATGGTCGAGAACCACCACGCCGAGCCCCAGCCGCCGCGCCTCCGTGAGCGCCTCGAAGGAGGTCGAGCCACAGTCGACGCAGATCACCAGTTTCGCGCCGCCTTCGGCGAGCTTGCCCATCGCCTCGGGGTTGGGGCCGTAGCCCTCGAAGATCCGGTCGGGGATGTAGACGGTCGCGTCGCACCCGGCGGCGCGCAGGAAGCGCAGCATCAGCGCCGACGACGTCGCGCCGTCGACGTCATAGTCGCCGAAGATGGCGATCGCCTCGCCGCCGGTGATCGCATCGGCGATCCGCGCCGCGGCCGCATCCATGTCGGTCAGCAGCGACGGGTCGGGCATCAGGCGCTTCAGCGCGGGATCGAGGAAATCCGGCGCATCGTCGGTGGCGACCCCCCGGCCCGCCAGCACCCGCGCCACGATGTCGGAGATGCCGTGCCGCTGCGCCATCGCCTGGGCGACGCGCGCCGCCTCGCCGTCGAGCCGCTCGGCCCAGCGCCGGCCGGTCAGCGACTGCTCGACGCCGAGAAAGGCGCGCCTGTCCTGTGACGTGTTGAGGGTCTGCAACAAGGTCTCTGTCCGATTCGCCGGGATTGCCGGCGAGTCTAGTCGAATTCGCCGGGCCTCGCGCCGAAGGCGATCAGAGCGCGTCGCCGAACTTCTCGAGGTCCTGGTGCTCGGCCTTGATCCAGCGCACCGTGCCGGAGGACGACCGCATCACCACGGTATGGGTGGTCACCGCCCGCCGGCCGAAGCGCACGCCGGACAACAGGTTGCCGTCGGTCACCCCGGTCGCCGCGAACAGCACGTCGCCGCGCGCCATCTCGCCCATCTCGTATTTGCGGTCGATGTCCTCGACGCCCATGCGGTGGGCGCGCTCGCGCTGTTCGCTGGAGTTGATCACCAGCCGTCCCTGCATCTGGCCGCCGATGCAGCGCAGGGCCGCCGCCGCCAGCACGCCCTCGGGCGCGCCGCCGATGCCGAGATAGATATCGATGCCGGTCTCGTCCGGGCTCGTCGCGTGGATGATCCCGGCCACGTCGCCGTCGCCGATGAGCCGGATCGCGGCCCCGGTCGCCCGCACTTCCTCGACCATCCGCGCGTGGCGCGGGCGGTCGAGCACGCAGGCGGTGATCTCGTTGATCGGCACGCCCTTGGCTTCCGCCAGCGCCTTGATGTTGTCGAGCGGCGAACGGTCGAGATCGACCAGCCCGGCCGGGTAACCCGGCCCGATGGCGATCTTGTCCATGTAGACGTCGGGCGCATTGAGCAGGCTGCCCGCCTCGGCGATAGCGATGACCGCCAGCGAGTTGGGCAGGTTCTTGGCGGCGATCGTCGTGCCTTCCAGCGGATCGAGGGCGATGTCGACGCGCGGCCCGCTCTTGGTGCCGACCTCCTCGCCGATATAGAGCATCGGCGCCTCGTCGCGCTCGCCCTCGCCGATCACCACGGTACCGTGGATTGGCAGCAGGTTGAGTTCGCTGCGCATCGCGTCGACGGCGGCCTGGTCGGCGGCGACCTCGTCGCCCCGCCCGCGCAGCCGTGCGGCAGCGACCGCGGCCCGTTCTGTCACCCGGACAAGTTCCAGTGTCAGGATGCGGTCGAGGGACGGGCCCTTTGGAAAGCGCGTGGTCTCGGTCATCGGATTCGCGCCCTCCCCGGCCGACACAGAATCATGTGAATTGCTCGATCCGTATCATCTGCGGCTCGCCCGCGATATGGCCGTCGGTCTTGATCGTCTCGAGCGCCGCGCGGATCTCCGCCTCGGTCGTCTCGTACGTGATCATGATCACCGGCGCCGGCTCGACCGGCCGCTCGTGACCGGGCGCCGCCCGAGGAGCGCGCCGCCGCTGGACGATCGATTCCAGCGAGATCCCGCGATCGGCCATCCGCTGCGAGATCGCCGCGAAGGCGCCGGGCCGGTCATAGACCGACAGCCGGACATAGTAGCCGCCCTCGTGGGTCCGCATCCCGGCGCGGCGATAGGGTTCGAGGTCGGAGGCCGGCCGGCCGAAGGTGCCGACCCGGTCGCCGCGGGCAATGTCGGCGATGTCGCTCATCACCGACGAGGCCGTCGCGTCACCGCCGGCGCCCGGACCGGACAGCACCAGCTGGCCGACGAAATCGGCCTCGATCGCCACCGCGTTTGTCACGCCGTCGATGCGGGCAATCGCCGAGGAGCGCGGCACCATGGTCGGATGCACGCGCTGCTCGATGCCGGAATCGGTCCGGCAGGCGACGCCGAGCAGCTTGATCCGGTAGCCCAGTTCGTCCGCCGCCTCGATGTCGGCGCTGGTGATCGAGGAAATCCCCTCGACATATATCGCCTCGCCATCGACCTCGGTGCCGAAGGCGATCGAGGTCAGCAGCGCCAGCTTGTGGGCGGCGTCCTGGCCGCCGATGTCGAAGCTCGGATCGGCCTCGGCATAGCCCAGCCGCTGCGCCTCGGCGAGACACTCCTCGAAGCCGATATGGTCCTGCTCCATCCGGCTCAGGATGTAGTTGCTGGTGCCGTTGAGGATGCCGTAGATGCGGCTCACCGTATTGCCGGCCAGCGCCTCGCGCAGCGTCTTGATGATCGGGATGCCGCCGGCCGCCGCCGCCTCGAAGTTGAGGCTCGCGTCTGCGCCTTCGGCCAGCCGCGCCAGTTCGTTGCCATGCTCGGCCAGCAGTGCCTTGTTGGCGGTCACCACATGCTTGCCGGTCGACAGCGCCGCCTCGACCGAGGCCCGCGCCGGCCCTTCGGACCCGCCGATCAGCTCGACGAAGATGTCGTTGCCGGGATCCCGCGCCAGCGCCACCGGGTCGTCGAACCATTCCATCCCCGAGACGTCGATGTCGCGATCCTTGCCGCGATCACGCGCGCAGACCCCCGAGATGACGATCGGCCGGCCACTGCGGACGGCCAGGTCGTTGCCGTGACGGGCGACCATCCGCACCAGCGAGGTGCCAACGGTTCCGAGGCCGGCGACCCCGATCCTGATCGGTGCGTTCGCTTCCATGTCGTGTCTCGCGGTCCTGGCGACGGGCAATGGTCGCGAACCGTGGCACGCGACCAGTCCCGGGCTGCGGGAGGTCCTGGATGTCCGGGCCCGAGCGCGCCAGCCTGATTAGCGGGCGGCGCTCAACGGGACGACGTTGTGCAACGTTTTGTCCGCCGATTCAAGGAATCGCCGCAGGTTCCGGCCCGCCTGGCGGATGCGCTGCTCGTTCTCGACCAGCGCGATGCGCACGTAATCGTCGCCATGCTCGCCGAAGCCGATTCCGGGCGCCACGGCGACATCGGCCTTCTCGATGAGAAGCTTGGAGAATTCCAGCGAACCAAGGCCCCGGAACTTCTCCGGGATCGGCGCCCAGGCGAACATCGATGCGGCCGGCGGCGGAATCTCCCAGCCGGCCCGGCCGAAACAGTCGACCATGACGTCGCGCCGGCGCTGGTAAACGGCGCGCATCTCGTCGATGCACTCCTGCGGCCCGTTCAGCGCCGCCGCTGCGGCGACCTGCACGGGCGTGAAGGCGCCATAGTCGAGATAGGACTTCACCCGGCCAAGCGCCGCGATCAGCCGCTCGTTGCCGACGGCGAAGCCGATCCGCCATCCGGCCATCGAGAAGGTCTTCGACATCGAGGTGAACTCGACCGCGACATCCATGGCGCCGGGCGCCTGAAGGATCGAGGGCGGCGGATTGCCGTCGAAATAGACTTCCGAATAGGCAAGATCCGACAGCACGATCAATTCGTTGCGCCGCGCGAAGCTGACAAGGTCGCGGTAGAAATCAAGGTCGGCGACATGCGCGGTCGGGTTCGACGGATAGCAGACGACGACCGCCAGCGGCTTCGGGATCGAGTGCATCACGGCGCGTTCGAGGGCGCGGAAATAGTCCTCGTTCGGCGCCGCCGGCAAGGCGCGGATGACGCCGCCGGCCATAAGAAAGCCGAAGCCGTGGATCGGGTAGCTCGGGTTTGGGCAAAGCACCACGTCGCCCGGCCCGGTGATCGCCTGGGCCATGTTGGCGAACCCTTCCTTCGAGCCGATGGTGACGATCACCTGGCTGTCGGGATCGACCTTCACGCCGAAGCGACGGTCGTAATAGGCGGCCTGCGCCCGCCGCAGGCCGTTGATGCCGCGCGAGGCCGAATAGCCGTGGGTGTCCCCGCGCCGTGCGGTATCGGCCAGCTTCTCGACGATATGAGCCGGCGTCGGCAGGTCCGGATTGCCCATGCCGAGGTCGACGATATCGGCGCCCCCTGCACGGGCGCGGGCCTTCAGCCGGTTGACCTGCTCGAAGACATAAGGCGGCAGCCGCCGCACGGAGTAGAATTCGTTCATCGTCCCGTCCCGTCCATCATCAATCTTCCGGCGCGCATTCCGGATAAAGGTCGGCAGCGCCTTCCTGTGAGCACTTCTCGATCTGCTTCAAGGCCTCGGCGCCATGGTTGGCAGCTTCGTCGGTCAGCGCCTTGGTCTGGGATGCCGGCGGTTTCGGCGCCGAGCCGCCCTGCTTGGCGCGCAAGGCCTCGAGCTCGGCGATGATCTTCGCCCGCTCCTCCACCGGCAGCAGCGTACCGCCGGGCTGCGGCGGCACAACGTTGATGTTCGGATACTCGCCCGAGGCAGCCTTTGCCGGTGCAGGCACCGGGGCCTCGACCGGGATCGGCTCGGCCGGCGCTGCCGTCGTCGTGACGACCGGAACCGGCTCGGCCTTCACAGGAACAGGCACCGGCTTGACCGGCGCGGGCGCCGCCACGACCGGAGCGGGCGTCACCACGGGCGTCGCCGTGGCGGTCGCCGTCGGTGGCGCGGGCAGCGTCCCGGCGGCGCCGTCGGCGGCGGTCGCGCCATCGGGCGTCAGGAGCATCGGGTTGCCGGCCAAAGGTGCCGCCGGCTGAGAGAGATTGGTCGTCTGCACGCAAGCACTCAGACCCAGAGAGAGAACAAGCGAGGCCAGCGCCGCGAAGCTCCCCCGGGAGCGCATCGCCATCCTGCTTGCCTTGCAATGGTGGGTTGCTAGCGTGATCAAAGTGTTAAGACCGCCCGTTTAATCTATTACCATGCTGGACCATCGCGTCTTATTATGTCGAAAAAGCGGGTTTTGAGCGCGCCGTCTGGCGCTGGATACGTATGAGCACGGATCAATTTCCCAAGGACGGTTACGGATTCCGGGACCCGGAAGCCTTCGCCCATAACCTCGCCCGCATCATGGAAGAAGCCGGCAAGGCCGCTTCCGCCTACCTTAAGCCCCGTGAAGAAGGCAAGGCCAGCTTTGATTTTGCCGACGGCGCCGGCGATATGGCCAAGGTTCTGTCGCGCGTCGCCGAATACTGGCTGTCCGATCCAGAGCGGACCGTAGCAGCGGAATCCACACTTGTTTCCAGCTACATCGACCTCTGGTCGAATTCGCTCAAACGCATGATGGGCGAGCCGACCCGCCCGACGATCGAGCCGGAACCGGGCGACAAGCGCTTCGTCGACCCGCAATGGAGCGAGAACCAGTTCTTTGACTTCCTGAAGCAGTTCTACCTCGTCACCAGCCGCTGGGCGGTCGAGATGGCGGAGAATGCCCAGGACGGCGTCGACGAGCATACCCGCCAGAAGGCCGCCTTCTACACGCGCCAGATCGCCAATGCCCTCGCCCCGTCGAATTTCGTCCTGACCAACCCGGAACTGCTGCGCGAGACACTGGAAACCAACGGCGAGAACCTCGTCCGCGGCATGCACATGCTGGCGGAGGATATCGAGGCGGGCCACGGCGACCTCAAGATCCGCCAGTCGAGCCCCGGCGATTTCCGTCTCGGCGAGAACCTCGCCACCACGCCGGGCAAGGTGATCCACCAGAACGGCCTCTGCCAGGTCATCCAGTATGCGCCGACCACCGACACCGTCCTCAAGCGGCCGCTGCTCATCGTGCCGCCGTGGATCAACAAGTTCTACATCCTCGATCTCACCCGCGAAAAATCCTTCATCCGCTGGTGCGTCGAGCAGGGGCACACGGTCTTCGTCATCTCCTGGGTCAATCCCGGCAAGGCGCATGCCCGCAAGAGCTTCGAGCATTACATGCGCGAGGGCGTCCTCGAGGCCGTCGATGTCGCGATGAAGGTGACCGGCGCCGATGGCGTCGACACCATCGGCTATTGCGTCGGCGGCACCATCCTGGCGGTCACCCTCGCCTGGATGGCGGCCAAGAAGGACGATCGCATCAAGACCGCGACCTTCTTCGCCACCCAGGTGGATTTCACCCATGCCGGCGACCTCAAGGTCTTCGTCGACGAGGAACAGATCGCCGATCTCGAATACAAGATGAAGATGCGCGGCTACCTCGAGGGCAAGACCATGTCGAGCGCCTTCAACATGCTGCGCGCCAACGACCTGATCTGGCCCTACATCATCGGCAACTACATGAAGGGCAAGGAGCCGTCGGCCTTCGACCTGCTCTACTGGAACGCCGACGCCACCCGCATGCCGGCCGCCAACCACGCCTTCTACCTGCGCAACTGCTACCTGAAGAACAAGCTGGCCTCCGGCGAGATGGAGATTGCCGGCGTCCGGCTCGACCTCAGGAAGTGCAAGATTCCGATCTATAATCTTGCCACCCGCGAGGACCACATCGCGCCGCCGCGCTCCGTTTTCTACGGCTCGTCCTTCTTCGGCGGCAAGGTCACCTTCGTGCTGACCGGGTCCGGCCATATCGCCGGCGTCATAAATCCGCCATCCCGGAACAAGTATCAGTACTGGACCGGCCCGGCGCCGAAGGGCGACGCCTATGACGCATGGGCCGCGAAGGCCAGGGAACATCCCGGTTCCTGGTGGCCCCACTGGCAGGCGTGGATCGAGAAGACCAATACGGTCCGGGTCAAGCCGCCGAAGATGGGCGCCGGCAAGTTCAAGCCGATCGAGGATGCACCGGGCAGTTATGTGAGGGTGAAGGCATGAGTATCGCGATTATCGGCGCTGGCGCCATGGGCAAGGGTCTGGCGCGACGGCTGGCGGCAGCCGGCGAAACGATCGTCCTGGCCGGGCGCGACAAGGACAAGGTGGCCGCGATCGCCGCCGATATCCCCGGCGATGTCACCGGCGCCTCGATCGACCAGGCCGCGAACGCCGATGTCATCATTCTCGCCGTGCCTTATCCGGAAGCCGCCAACGCGCTGGCCGAAGCCGGCCCGCTCACCGGCAAGGTGCTGATCGACATCTCGAACCCGGTCGGCCCGGAATTATCTCTGGCGGTCGGCATGACCACCTCGGCCGCCGAGGAAATCCAGAAGCTGGTGCCACAGGCCCGCGTCGTCAAAGCCTTCAACACGGTCTTCGCCGAACTCCTGGACCTCAAGCTCAGCAAACCCGACACCCCGCCCCAGGTGATCTTCGCCGGCGATCACGAATTCGCCAATCACCGGGTCGAAGCGCTGATCAAGGCGATCGGCTTCGAGCCGCTGGACGCCGGCCCGCTGAAGAACGCCCGATTCATCGAGCCGGTTGGCCTGATGATGATCCAGCTCGGCCACGGCCTCGGGCGCGGCAGCCGTATCGCCCCGCGCTTCGTCGAGTATTGAGCGCCGACGACCAGACGGCGCCTAGTGGCCTCGTCATCCGCGAGGCCAATGACAACGATGACGACGACGTGCTGGCGATCGAACGCCGCGCCTTTGGCCGCGACGACGAGGCGGAGCTGGTGCGCGACCTCCTGCGGGACCCCAGCGCCGCGCCACGCCTGTCGCTGCTGGCGTTCGAACGCACCCGCCCCGTCGGCCATCTCCTCTTGACCGCAGTGACCCTGGATGGCGCGGAGCAACCGGTCGCCGCAGCCCTGCTCGCGCCGCTGGCGGTCGTCCCCGAGGCGCAGAATCGCGGCTGCGGAAGCAGGCTGGTCGCGGATGGACTGGCGCGACTGGAAAGCCGCGGCGTCGGGCTCGTCTTCGTCCTCGGCCACCCGACTTACTATCCCCGCTTCGGCTTCACGCCGGCCGAACCGCTGGGCTTCGCGCCGCCCTACCCGATCCCGGCGAAGGATACCGACGCGTGGATGGTCCGATCCCTGCGCGACGGGCAACCGCCCGCCGCATCATCGGTGCGTGTCGCTGTCGCCGAGGCGCTGGCAAAGCCCGAATACTGGCGCGAATGAGCCGGCCGGCGAACCCGCCTAGGTGACCGGCTCGTCTTCCTCGACGTGACCCGACGGAATCCCGTCGATGCTGACCAGGTTGTTGTCGCGCCGATAGCCGGCCAGGTCGTCCTGCGCTTCCGCCCAGTTGGGCATCGACGACCGCTCGCCCTTGTACTCGTACGTCGGCACGCCGAAGCCGCAGGAGGTCTGCGCCGACTCGACGTCGAGCACGATGATCTGGCGGGCGGAGAGCGGCTCCTCGCCGTCGAAAGCCTCGGCCAGAACCTTGCGATAGTCGGCGCTGCCATGGGGCAGGATACGCCCATGGCCATAGAGCCGGAGGATGTTCGGCGGACCGGCGAAGGCGCAGAACATCATCGTCAGCCGCCCGTCGGCCCGGACATGGGCGGCGGTCTCGTTGCCGCTACCGGTCCAGTCCATGTACGCGACCGCGTTGGGCCCGAGCACCCGCAGCGCGTCGAGGCCCTTGGGCGATAGGTTGATCCGCGCCCCCTCCGCCGCCGTGGCAACGAAGAAGACGTGCTGCTCCTTGATGAACCGCTGAAGCTTCGGCTCAACGCTGGTGTAGAATTTCGCCATGCCGCCCGCCCCTAGCGCAACTGCGCCAGAAGTTCCTTGGTCGGGTAGGAATCGGCCGGCAGGCCCAACTTGAGCTGCACCTCCTTGACCGCCGCCCGGGTCTGCTCGCCAATGATCCCGTCGACCTTGCCGACGTTGTAGCCCTTGCGGGCAAGGATCGTCTGCAGCTCGGCGGTTTCCTTGGCCGACAGGCTGTTGATCGGCCCGCTGCCGCGGCTGACCTTACCGGCGCCGGCCATGCGGGTGGCGAAATAGCCGGCGGTCGTCGTGTAGACCAGCGACGAGTTCCATTCGAGCAGATAGGCGAAGTTCGGATAGGCAAGGAAAGCCGGCCCGTTCTTGCCCATCGGCAGGAGCAGCGATGCCTCCAGCCCGTCCGAAGGCAGCGCCGAGCCGACGCCCTTCACCCCGGCCGCCACCCATTCGGAGCGCGGGAACTTGATCTTCAGGTCCGCCATCTCCCAGGGAAATTCCTTGGGCACGGTGACTTCCTGCAGCCACGGCTCGCCGCGACGCCAGCCGATGCTCGACAGGTAGTTGGCCGCCGAGGCCAGCGCGTCCGGCGTGCTCTTCAGGAGGTCGACCCGGCCATTGCCGTCGAAATCGACGCCGTAGTCATAGTAATGCGACGGCAGGAACTGGAGCTGCCCCATCTCGCCGGCCCACGGGCCGCGCATCTGCGCCGGGGTCAGGTCGCCGCGGTCGATGATCTTGAGCGCTGCGATCAACTGCTCGCGAAACAGCTCCGGCCGCCGGCAGTCATAGGCCAGCGTCGCCAGCGAGTTGAGCGTCGACCCGTCGCCGATCACAGCCCCGAAGTCGGTTTCCAGCCCCCAGAAGGCGGCGATCACCTGCGCCGGGACGCCGTATTTCTGCTCGATCTGCTGGAAGGTCTTGCCGTATTTCTTGATCTGCCCCGGACCCTGCTTGACCCGGTACTGCTCGACCATGCGGTCGGAGAATTCGAGGAAGGTCTGGGCAAAGACGCCCTGCGCCCGGTCCTTGTTGACGATGCTCTGGTCGAACTGGACGCCGCCCAGCCCGGCCTGGATCGCCTGGTTGGAAACCCCGGCTTTGGCCGCTTCCTGGGCCACGCCCTGCACCCAGGCGTTGAAGTTGGGCTCCTTGTGGCAGCCGGCTGCGAGTGCCGGCGTCGCGGCGAGTGTCACGGCAACGGCGGCAGCCGCGGCAAGTCTGGCGGTCGAAATCATGGTGGCCTTGGTCTCCGCTGATCGAGTCATCCCCGAGGGCGGGACTATAGGGCGACCGCCCGCCCGGGCAAACTCCCCCGAGCGGACGGCCCCTGCCCTATTCCGCCGGCTGGGCGGCGAGGTCGCCACGCAGCGTCAGGCGGGCCAGCGCATAGGCGCCGACGCCGCAAGCCGCGATCGCCGTCACCATCGGCATGGTCGTCCCGTCGAAGAAGACGCTGACGATGACGATCGCCACCGCGCCGGCCAGCATCTGCAGCGTCCCGCCCAGCGCCGACGCCATGCCGGCGATCGGCCCGTGCTCCTCGAGCGCCAGCACCATGGTCGTCGGGATGACGAGGCCGAGGAAGGCGAAGGCGCAGAACAGCAGCGCCATCAGCACGGCAAGGCTGTCGGCGCCGGCCACCGTCACCGCGAAGAGCAGGACGGTGAAGCTGGCATAGCCGAGGGTGGCGGTCGTCACCACGCGCAGCATGCCGAAGCGGCCCGCCAGCCAGCCGGCCATCTGCGACGCGCCGAAGAAGCCGACCGCGTTGAGCGAGAAGGCCAGCCCATACTCGATCGGCGTCAGGCCGAAATGCTCGATATAGACGAAGGACGACGTCGCGATGAAGGCGAAGAAGCTGGCAAATCCCAGCCCGCCGATGAAGGTCAGCCCCAGGAACCGCCCGTGCCGCAGCAACAGGCCGAAGCCGTCAACGAGGCTCCTGACGCTGACGCGGATGCGCTCCGCCGGCGGCCGCGTTTCGGGCTGGAAGACGGCCAGCATGAACAGCCCGAGCACCGCCGCGATCGAGACGAGCACGAACACCGAGCGCCATCCGAACTCGCCGATCAGCAGCGCGCCGGCCAGCGGCGCGAGGATCGGCGAGATGCTGATCACCAGCATCACCAGCGCCATCAGCCGCGTCGCCTCGGCGCCGGTATACATGTCGCGGATAATCGCCCGCGGGATCACCATGACCGAGGCCGCGCCGATGCCCTGGACGACGCGGAAGGCGATCAGCCAGCCGATGTCCCCGGCCAGCGTGCAGCCGATGCTGCCCGCCAGAAAGACCGCTAGCCCGAAATAGAGCGGCGGCTTGCGGCCGACCATGTCGGACACCGGACCGTAGACGATCTGGCAGACACCGAAGGCGACGAAGAACACCATCAGCGTCATCTGCGTCGCCGCGGTCGAGGCCCCCAGATCGGAGGAGATCGCCGGCAGCGCCGGAATATACATGTCGATGGCGAAGGGGCCGGCCGCCGACAGCAGGCCGAGCACCAGCGCGCTCTTGAAAAAGCTCTTTTGCATCACATTGCTCTTTCCAAAAGTGAAGCGGAGCGGCCGCCGGGAGGATGGTGACCGCGAGTCCGCTTTTCTACCTCTTGTGTGACTCAGGATTGTCAGGAGCGACAAGTGATCGCTTTCACGCACCTGCCATGTTCAGGACGAATGGCCCCACCGGTTCTCGACATCGCTCCGCACTTTTCCTTCGAACAGGCCGCTTCACCTGCCGCTTCCCGGTGGACCGGCCGATCGACCCGGCGCCGGCGTCAGATCCGCAGCGTCACCAGCAAGGCCCCGCCGGCGATCAGCAGGATGCCCAGCCAATTCGCCCAGTTGAGCTGTTCGCCGAGAAAGGCCACCCCGAACACCGCCACCAGCACGACGCTCAGCTTGTCGATCGGCGCGACCTGAGACGCGTTGCCGAGCTTCATCGCCCGGAAATAGCAAAGCCATGAGGCCCCGGTCGCCAGCCCGGACAGGATTAGGAACAGGTATGTCCGGCGGCTGATCGACCCCAGCGGCTGCGTTTCGCCCAGCGCCAGGACAAGCCCGGCCAACACCACGAGGATCACCACCGTCCGGATCAGCGTCGCGAAGTCCGAATTGACGTTCTCGACCCCGACCTTGGCGAAGATCGCCGTCAGCGCCGCGAACACGGCCGAGAGTATCGCCCACACCTGCCAGCTACCGGTTATCGCCATCGTCGTCACTCCTGCCTTGCCGAGTTGATATCCGAAGCAGAAAGCGTGAATTTATCTATCCGGGCTTGAGTAAAAATCAAAGAAAATGTCGCCAGAAGGCTAGGAATAAGATTACGAGCCGAGCTGGATTTGCGATATCACTGCCATGACTAGGCTTCACCTTCCCGTTGTTGCGGGATGAACCAGGACCAAAAAAGACCAGGGGAGTGAACGTGACTCAGATCATACGTCTTGCAGCATTATCTGGGTTTGTTGCCGTCATGGCGCTCTCACCCTTCCCTGCCGGCGCGGATGACAACAAGGCAGGAGCCGCCGCCGCGGCTATCGTCGGCGCAGCCGCCATACTCGGAATCGCCGCCCTCGCGCATCACGACGATCATCACAAGAACGGTCAACACCATTCCGACGAGAAGGCCGAAGCCAAGTACGAGCGCGGTTACAATGACGGCCTCTATAATGCGCCCTATCACGGAGCGGGGGCGGATCAGGCCTATCGCAATGGCTACGACGCCGGTGTGACCGAGCGCCGCAACCGCATGGCGCACAACCGAGATCACGAATGGCAGGCCGACCAGCATAGCGCGCCGCGACTGGCGATGCGCGCCTGCGTCGGCGAAGCGTCGGCCAAATGGAACCGCCGCCCGACGGACATCGTCCCGGTCAAGTCGCGGAAGATTGGCGGCGACGATTATCTCGTCCAGGTGGCGGCCGGGCATCGCTCCGGCAAATGCGAGGTGAGTGGCAATGGGCGTGTCTATCTTCTGGAAAACGGCAAGATCTGACATAGCCGGTCGGCCATCCCGGATATCGCCCGAGTACGTGCATTGGACCAATCAACCCCCGAGGAGTGACGAAATGAACTTCGCCAAACGACCTAGCCGCCGCGTCATCATTGGAGGATTTGCCGCGACGGCAGGCCTGGCGATCGTCGAACGGCACCTCATCGGCTCCGCGCTGGCTGGCCTCGTCTCCGACCCGACCAATCTCCAGACCGGCGATTTCACCTGGCAGCCCGAGCGCTCGCCGAGTGGCCCCGTGGCGATCATCGTCTCGCTGCCCGAGCAGCAGGTCTATGTCTATCGCAACGGCGTGGAGATCGCCGTTTCCACCTGTTCGACCGGCAAGCCAGGCCACAGCACGCCGACCGGGGTGTTCACGATCCTTCAGAAGGACAAGCACCACCACTCGAGCACCTACAACAACGCGCCCATGCCGAACATGAACCGGCTGACCTGGGGCGGCATCGCGTTGCACGCCGGCAAGCTCCCCGGCTATCCCGCCTCGCATGGCTGCGTCCGGCTGCCGATGGAGTTTTCAGAACTGCTGTTCAGCGTTACTCATCTCGGCACGCCGGTGATCATCGCCAACGCCCATTCGGCGCCCGCCGACGTCGTCCATCCCGGCCAGATCCTGTCCGCCGATGCCCGGGCCGAGTTCGCGCATGTCGAGGACACCAAGGCGAAGACGCCGGAGGCCGCCCACCCGGTCTCCCAGGTCGCCGCGGCATCTGAGGTTCCCACTCCGCGCATCAATCCGCGGGATGAAGCGCCGGCCGAGCCGGCGGTCGCCGAGGTTGTGCCAGCGACAGCCATCCTCGTATCGAGCGTCGATCAACGCATCATCGTCATGGACAACGGCGAAATCGTTGCGGAAGGCACGGCGACAATCGAGCAGCCCGACGATCCCCTCGGCCATCACGTCTTCGTCCTGTCCGACGTCAACGACACCGACGATCATCTGCATTGGCACACATTCGGCTACCAGCACGAGATTGGCCCGGATGCCGACGCCGCCGACCTCGACACGATCCATCGCATCAAGGGCGAGCATTCCGTGATCGAGGCGATCCGGACCCGGATGCACCCCGGCACCATCATGGTCACGGTCGATCAACCGCTGCACGAAGATACGCGATCGGTCCGGGACTTCACGGTCATCACGACGGAGGATGTCGGCTAGTTGCGGACACCGGCGAGGCGTTGACCCGAGGCGAAAACGACACCTGGAGGATTCTTGATATGAAAGTGGTTCTCGGTTTCACAGCGGTCATCTGCTTCGCGTTTGGGGCAACGCCGCCGGCCCTCGCGGCGGAACAGGACGCCATCGACGGCTGCATCGACAAGGTGCGCGCGACCGGTGGGCCGGACGCCGCGGGCGGCGGCGAGGTGCTGAGCTCTGAATATTCGGAGGCCGGCACGCTGGTCCGGCTCCGCGATGCCGGCGGCACGGTCTGGGAATGCATCGCCTATGACGACGGTGCGGTCGGCGACCTGCGCGTGGTCGAGGCCGCCGACGACGGTGAAGGCGCAATGGCCGGAGCGGAAGACCACGGCGGCGGCGCGAGGGCGGGCACCAAGGTCACTCGCGTCGAATTCGAAGCGGGCAACGATAACGCCTCGAAGACGGGCAAGATCACCGGGCACGGCTATCACGACTATGTCCTCGGCGCCCGCGCCGGCCAGCGGATGGGCGTTTCGCTGATCACGAAAGGCACCTGCTACTTCAACATCGAGGCACCGGGAAGCGACGGCGCCGCCATATACAATGGGTCGATGGATGGGCCCGACGCGGTCAACATCAAACTACCGAAAGATGGCGACTACACGATCCGCGTCTACCTGATGGGCAACGATCGCGACTCCGGGGCAACGGTCCACTACCAGTTGTCCATGACCATCATGTAGGCGCCTCCTCCCGCCTCTGGCCACGCATCGCCCTTCGGGGCAATGCATGGCGGCGGGACAGGCCGGAACGGGCAACGAATCCCGGCGTCAGGCGAGCCCCTCGGCGGCGAGCGCTTCCCTGACCGCCGGGCGCGCCTCCACCCGGGCGAGATGCGCCGAGAGCCTGGGTGGCACGTCGAACCCGGAGTCCCGCGCCCACCGGGTCATCACGTAGAGGAATGCGTCCGCGGCGCTGAAGTCGGGACCGAAGAGGTATTGCCCTCCATCGAGCCGTCCCGCGAGCAGGTCGAGGCGGCGAACGATCGCCGCCTGGGCTTCCGCCTTTTCCGCATCGGCCGGCGAGAAGGAGAACCGCATGAAGGGACGGTGGATCTCGGTGGCGATGAAGGCCAGCATCTCGACCAGTCTGGCTCGCCCATGCGCCCCGGCCGGCGCCAGCCGATCGTCTCGGTCAGCCACCCAACTGAGAATTGCGACATTCTCGGTCAGCACCAGACCGTCGTCCAGCACGAGGGCGGGTACATAGCCCTTGGGGTTCACGTCGGTGAAGTCGGCGCCGGTTTCGGTGGTGCGGCTCTGCAGGTCGACCCGCTCGATGTCGACGGGAATGCCGGCTTCCCTGATCGCGATGTGGTCGGCCAGGCTGCATGCCCCGGGGGTCAGGTATAGCTTCATCGGATTCCCTGCTCCGCCTTGACGGGTCTCAGGCTGTCGCCGCCGCGAGATGGGTGGCGAGCTTGTCGAAGGCCTCGCTCCAGCCGGCAGCGTGGCCGTCACGGGAGGATTCGGACTCCAGGCCCGACTGGCGGAACACCATGCGGGTCTTGTCCCCTTCTTCGGCGAAGGTCACGGTAACCAGGGTTTCCGTACCCGGCTGCCCATGCTCGTCGATCCACGCGAAGGTGTAGACAAGGCGCTCCGGTTCGACGATTTCCCGGTAGACACCGCGGTTCCGGTGATCCTCGCCTGCCGGCGAGCGCATCACCGAATGCCAGGTGCCGCCAGGTCGGAGGTCCCCGTCGCACTCGATCACCGTGAAGCCGATGGGCGCGCCCCATTGCATCTGGTGCTCGCGCTCGGTCCAGGCGCTCCATACAAGCGCGCGCGGCGCTTCGAACACCCTCTCGATCACCAGTTCGCGGGCATCCCTGGCGGTGCGTGCTTCAGCGCTTGCTTCCATCGTCGCTCTCCCTGTCCTGTACTTTGCGGAGGTAGTCGCTCAGTCGATCGAACCGCTCTTCCCAGTGCCGCCTGTAGCCTTCCAGCCAGTCGTCGGCCTGCTTCAGCGCCAGCGGTTCCAGTTGGCACGGGCGCCGCTGCGCCTGCTTGCTCCTTGCGATCAGGCCGCCGCGCTCGAGCACCTTCAGGTGCTTCGAGATGGCCTGCATGCTCATGTCGAAAGGCTCCGCCAGTTCCTTCACCGTTGCCTCCCCATCCGCCAGGCGGGCAAGGATCATCCGGCGCGTCGGATCGGCAAGAGCGGCAAAGGTGGCGCTGAGCGGGTCTGTCTCGGGCATTATCAACCGCCTGTTTGATCAACTACACGGTTGATAATCACCATTGCTGCTGTTGTCAACCGAATGGTTGAGCAAATCGGTTCGACCCCCGGATCGCAGTCGGCTATCGTCCGCCGACATGCGCCCGCCCGTCCTCAATCCCCTGTTCCGCCCGGTCTCGAGCCTCGCCGGCATCGGGCCGAAGCTTGCCGTGACGCTCCGCAAGCTGCTCGGCGGCCCGGACCCCGACGGCGAGCCGCGGGCGATCGACCTGCTCTTCCACCTGCCGGTCGCCGTCATCGACCGCAGCCGCCAGCCCGGCATCGCCCTCTCGCCGGAAGGCGCGATCGTCACCCTCAAGGTGCGGATCGACCGCCACCAGAAGCCGCCACGCGGCAACCGGCGCATCCCCTACCGGGTGTTCGTCCATGACGACACCGGCGAGCTTGCCCTCACCTTTTTCCACGCCAACGAGCCATGGCTGGAACGGATGCTCCCCATCGGTGAGACACGCTATGTCTCGGGCCGGATGGAGTGGTTCAACGGCCGCCCGAGCATGGTTCACCCCGACCACATGGTGTCCGAGGCCGATTTCGGTGACCTCCCGCTGATCGAACCGGTCTATCCGATGACCGCCGGCCTCGCCCGAAAGACCCTCCTCAAGGCGGTCGGCGACGCCCTCGACGGCCTGCCCGACCTGCCGGAATGGCTGGATTCCAGCGTTGTCGCCGAGCACCACTGGACGACCTTCGGCGCAGCGCTCCGCGCCGCCCATCACCCGACCGCCGTCGCCGATATCGAACCCCACAGCCCCGCCCTCGCCCGCTTGGCCTATGACGAATTATTGGCCAGCCAGCTGGCTTTGGCGCTAATGCGGGCCCACCAGCGGCGCAGCGCCGGCAAGGCGCGCAAGGGCGACGGCGGCCTGCGCGCGAAGATCCTCGACGCCCTGCCTTTCACCCTGACCGGCAGCCAGCAGACGGCGCTGGCCGAGATCGACGCCGACCTCGCCCAGCCCGAGCGGATGCTGCGCCTCCTCCAGGGCGATGTCGGCTCCGGCAAGACGGTCGTTGCGTTGCTTTCCGCGGCGACCACCATCGAAGCCGGCGCCCAGGCGGCGATCATGGCGCCGACCGAATTGCTGGTCCGCCAGCATGCCCGCACCATCGCGCCGCTGGCCGAAGTCGCCGGCATCCGCCTCGCCGTGCTCACCGGCCGCGAGCGCGCCCGGGACCGGGCCGAGGTGGTCGCCGGCCTTGCCGATGGCTCGATCGACCTTCTCGTCGGCACCCATGCGCTGTTCCAGTCCGGGGTCGAATTCCGCGACCTCGGGCTGGTCGTCGTCGACGAGCAGCACCGTTTCGGCGTCCACCAGCGGCTGGCCCTGACCGCCAAGGGCGAGGCGACCGACGTCCTGGTGATGACCGCGACGCCGATCCCGCGCACCCTCGTCCTGACCTATTACGGCGACATGGACGTCTCCCGCCTGACCGAGAAGCCGGCCGGCCGCCGGCCGATCGAGACCCGGGCGATCCCGCTCACCCGCCTTGATGAAGTGGTCGAACGGGTCCGCGCCGCGACCGTGGACGGCGCCAAGGCTTACTGGGTCTGCCCGCTGGTCGAGGAATCGGAAGTCCTCGACGTCGCCGCGGTCGAGGAGCGTTACGCGACGCTGACGGCGGCGCTGGGCGGCGGCATCGGCCTCGTCCACGGCCGGATGAGCGCCGCCGACCGCGATGTCGAGATGGCCAAGTTCGTCAGCGGCGAATCGAAAGTCCTGGTCGCCACCACCGTCGTCGAGGTCGGCGTCGATGTCAGCGATGCGACGATCATGGTCATCGAGCATGCCGAGCGCTTCGGCCTCGCCCAGTTGCACCAGCTCCGCGGCCGCGTCGGCCGCAGCGATCGTCCCTCGGTCTGCCTGCTGCTCTACAAGGGGCCGCTTGGGCCGGTCGCCACCGACCGGCTGCGGATCATGCGCGAAAGCGAGGACGGCTTCGTCATCGCCGAGGAAGACCTGCGGCTGCGCGGCGGCGGCG
The DNA here is from genome assembly GCF_900104485.1 of Bauldia litoralis. Taxonomy (GTDB): domain Bacteria; phylum Pseudomonadota; class Alphaproteobacteria; order Rhizobiales; family Kaistiaceae; genus Bauldia; species Bauldia litoralis. Next base: position 430,426 of record NZ_FMXQ01000002.1, read on the forward strand.
AGGTCCTCGGCACCCGCCAGTCGGGCACGCCGGGCTTCCGCATCGCCGACCTCGACCATCACGCCGACCTGATGGAAGCCGCCCGCGACGATGCCCGCCTGATCGTCGACCAGGATGCCAATCTCGGCTCGGAGCGCGGCGCGGCATTGCGGTTGCTGCTTTACGTCTTCGGCCGCGACGACGCGGTCCGCCTGCTCAGGGCCGGTTGAACGTCGCGTCCGCGCCGACCTGGCGACCGGCCTCTCCGAGGCGGTCCGGCGGTTCGGACGGCGAGGCTTCCGGGTCCTCCTCGTCGCCGTTGAACTTCGGGCTCACAAGGCCGGCAGAGATCACCAGCTTGGCTGCCTCCTCGACGCTCATGTCGAGGCGAACGACGTCGGCCTCGCGAACGAAGAGCAAGAATCCCGAGGTCGGGTTGGGGGTCGTCGGCAGGAAGACCGAAACCATCGGATCGCCTTCCTTGTCGAGCCGGTGGCCGACTTCACCCTTGGTTCCGGTGGCGATGAAGACGATGGCCCACAGGCCCTTTCGCGGATACTCGATCAGCCCAACGGTCTGGAACGACTTGGCCCGGTTGGACAGCACCGTCTCGAAGATCTGCTTGAGACCGCGATAAAGGTTCCGCACCACCGGCATCCGGTCGAGGAGCGACTCGCCCCAGGACAGCGCCGTGCGTCCCACCAGGTTGGCGGTGAGGAAGCCGAGCAGCGTGATGCAGACGATCGCCACCACCAGCCCGAAGCCGGGAACGGTGAACGGCAGATAGGTATCGGGGCTATAGGCGGCCGGGATGAAGGGCGTCACCCAGGAGTCGATCCAGACGATGAAGCCCCAGGTGATGTAGACGGTCAGGAACAGCGGCGCCGCGATCACCAGCCCCGTGAGGAAATAGTTGCGGAAGCGGAGCATCCCCCGGCTCCGCCGCGCCTCCTCGGCAAGTGTTGGCTGCGGCGGCTCGGCACCGTCCGTCATTCTGGCGACCCTCCACGGTCGCAGACGCGACCGAACGCCACATTATCTATCCATTGCGATGGAAATGAGAAGGCCCGATCGGCGTCGCGCCTATTCTACGGTCACCGACTTGGCCAGGTTGCGCGGCTGGTCGACGTCGGTGCCCATGAAAACAGCAGTATGGTAGGCCAGAAGCTGGATCGGGATGGTGTAGACCAGCGGCGTGATGGTCGACGGCATCTCGGGGAGGATCACCGTCTCGACCGCGTCGATCGCCGCCGCATCGCGGCCCTTCGGGTCGGTCAGCAGGATGATCCGCCCGCCTCGCGCCGCGACTTCCTGCATGTTCGACACCGTCTTGTCGAAGATCCGGTCATAGGGCGCGATCACCACCACCGGCATATTCTCGTCGATCAGCGCGATCGGCCCGTGCTTCAACTCGCCGGCAGCGTAGCCTTCGGCGTGGATATAGGAGATTTCCTTCAGCTTCAGCGCGCCTTCAAGGGCGAGCGGATAGCTGGTGCCGCGGCCGAGATAGAGGATGTGCTGGACCTTGGCGAGATCGCGCGCCAGCGCCTCCATCTGCGTTTCCAGCCGCAGCGCCTGGCTCATCAGCCGCGGGATTTCGCTGAGCGCCCGGACCAGTCGCTCCTCGTCGACATCGGTCAGGTGTCCCCGCGCCTTGCCCGCCGCCACCGCCAGCGACGCCAGTACCGAAAGCTGGCAGGAAAAGGCCTTGGTCGAGGCGACGCCGATCTCGGGGCCGGCCAGCGTCGGCAGGACAAAATCGGACTCCCGCGCGATCGTCGATTCCTGGACGTTGACGATCGCCGCGACCTTCTGGCCTTCCGCCTTGGCGTAGCGGAGCGAGGCCAGCGTGTCGGCGGTCTCGCCCGATTGCGACACGACGATCGACAGGCCGTTCGGGGTCAGCGGCTGCTCGCGATAGCGGAACTCCGAGGCGATATCGATGTCGACCGGCAGGCGCGCGAAGCGTTCGAACCAGTATTTCGCCACCAGCCCGGCATAATAGGCGGTGCCGCAGGCGGTGATCGACAACCGGTCGAGCGAGGCGAAGTCGATGCCGCCGATCGCGTCCGGCGCGCAGCGTCCGCCGGCAAAGTCGAGATAGTGGCCGAGCGTGTGCCCGACGACCTCGGGCTGCTCGTAGATCTCCTTCGCCATGAAATGGCGGTGGTTGCCTTTGTCGACCATCAGGCTGGTCACCAGCGCCCGCGTCACCGGCCGCTCCACCACCGCGCCGTCGGCGTCGTAGATCGTCGCGCCGGCCCGGGTCAGGATCGCCCAGTCGCCGTCCTGCAGGTAGCTCACCCGATCGGTGAAGGGCGCCAGCGCGATCGCGTCGGAGCCGAAATAGATCTCGCCGTCGCTGAAGCCGATCGCCAGCGGGCTGCCCCGCCGGGCGCCGATCATCAGGTCGTCCTCGCCGTCGAAGAGGATCGCCAGTGCGAAGGCGCCTTCCAGCCGGTCGAGGGTGGCCTTGACCGCGTCGGCGGGGGCCATCCCCGCTTCGAGATTGCGGCTGACAAGCTGCGCGATCACCTCGGTGTCGGTGTCGGTCGAGAAGACGGTGCCGCCCTGCTCCAGTTCGGTGCGCAGCTCGCGAAAATTCTCGATGATGCCGTTATGGACCAGCGCCACCCGGTCGGTGGCATGGGGATGGGCGTTGCGCTCGGTCGGCGCGCCATGGGTCGCCCAGCGCGTATGGCCGATGCCGGAGCGCCCGGACAGCGGCTGCGCGGCAAGCCGCTCCTCAAGGTTCCTGAGTTTGCCTTCGGCCCGTCGCCGGGTCAGGTGGCCGCCTTCGAGCGTCGCCACGCCAGCCGAATCGTAGCCGCGATATTCGAGGCGCTTCAGCGCATCGACCAGCAGCGGCGCCGCCGGCCCCGAGCCCAGAATTCCAACAATGCCGCACATCGCGTTAACGCTCCGGACGCCTCGCCAACCCGGACCAACTCATAGCGGGCCGCGCGTCGACGGGAAATCACATCCTGTTTCCAGCCTTAACGTGCGCCGGGATGGTTAACGGACCACCTCATTTGCCTGTCTTCTCCGCCGCCTTGCGCTTGCGGAATTCCGCCGCCCAGCCGGGCCGGTCGAACTGGCGACCGCGCGCCACGGCCAGGGCGTCCTCGGCCACGTCGCGGGTGATGACGCTGCCCGAGCCGACATAGGCGCCCTCGCCGATCGTCACTGGCGCGACCAGCGCGCTGTTCGAACCGACGAAGGCCCCGGCGCCGATCTCGGTGTGGTGCTTGGCAAAGCCGTCATAGTTGCAGGTGATGGTACCGGCGCCGATGTTGGCCGCCGCGCCGACATGGGCATCGCCGATATAGGACAGGTGGTTGAGCTTGGCGCCGGCGTCGACGACCGCGTTCTTGACCTCGACGAAGTTGCCGACCCGCGCCTTCGGCCCGATTTCGGCACCGGGCCGCAGCCGCGCATAGGGCCCGACGATTGCCCCGCTGGCGATGCTGGCGCCCTCGACATGCGAAAAGGCCCGGATCGTCGCGCCGTCGGCGATCGTCACGCCCGGACCGAAGAAAACCTGTGGCTCGACAACAACATCGCGGCCGATCTTCGTGTCATGGCTGAAGTAGATGGACTGGGGATCGATCAGCGTCGCGCCGCCTTCCAGCGCCGCCTGCCGCGCTTCGTCCTGGAAAAGCCGTTCGGCGACAGCGAGTTGCGCCCGGTTGTCGACACCCAGCACTTCGTCCGCATCGGCCTCCAGCGCCACCACCGCCTTGCCGGCGGCATTGGCGAGTTCGACGAGGTCGGTCAGGTAGTATTCGCCCTTGGCGTTGGCGTTGCCGATCTTCCTGAGCAGCGACGCCGCCTTGCCGGAGAAACCCATCACCCCGGCGTTGCAGAGGCCGATCGCCCGCTCCTCTGTCGTCGCATCGTTGAACTCGCGGATCGCCGTGAGCCGCTTGCCGTCGACGATCAGGCGACCGTAGCGGGCGGGATCGGCGGGTCGGAATCCGAGCACCACCACATCCGCCTTGCCGGCCAGCGCCCGGCGCATCCGCTTCAGCGTCTTCGGCGTGATCCGCGGGGTGTCGCCGTAGAGGACGAGGATATCGTCCTGGCCGGCGAACTCTTTCCGCGCCGCAAGCACCGCATGGGCGGTGCCGAGCCGCTCGGTCTGTTCATGGATCGCCGCCGGATAGCCGGTGCCCTCGACGAAACGCCGCGTCGCCTCGGCCCCCGGCCCGACGACCACGGCCATCCGGGTCGCCCCGGCCGATCGCGCCGCGTCGAGCACGTGGCCAAGCATGGGCCGGCCGCCAACGGCATGCATGACCTTGGGTGTGGCGGAGCGCATCCGCGTCCCTTCCCCGGCAGCAAGGACGATGGCTAGGCAGGATCGTTTCGGCATGGTGACAGCTCGATCATCGTGGAGACGCACACGCCTGGATCCGGCGCGCGCCGGCATCATGCCCGAAAATCAGGTGATTCGGCGGCTGGGCCGCTAGCCGATCTGCGCCAGTCCGGGGAAAAGGTCGAGCAGCCAGAAGGCGATCGTCGTGATCTGGCCGGTGACGAACAGCACCCCGGTCACCACCAGCAGCGCCCCCATCGTCTTCTCGACCTTGCCGACATGGCCCCGGAACCGCTTCATGAAGCGCATGAACGGCCCGGCGAAGAGCCCCGCGGCGATGAACGGCAGCCCGAGGCCGGCCGAATAGGTCGCCAGCAGGATCGCGCCGCTGCTCACCGTATCCTCGGTCCCGGCAAGGCCGAGGATCACCGACAGGACCGGCCCGATGCACGGCGTCCAGCCGAAACCGAAGGCGAGCCCCATGACATAGGAACCGAGCGGCCCGGCCTGGTGGCTCCGCACCTCGACCCGCGCCTGGCGGTGCAGGAAGCCGATCTTGAACACACCGAGGAAATGCAGCCCCATCACGATGATGATGCCGCCGCCGATGATGGTCAGGATATCGAGATACTGGCGCAGCAACTGGCCGATCGCCGTCGCGGCCGCGCCGAGGATGACGAAGATCGTCGAGAAACCGAGGACGAAGGCGATCGACGAAAGGAACACTGTTCGCCGGCCGACCGTTGTCGGGGCGTTGCCGGTCAACTGGTCGAGACTGACCCCGGCGAGGTAGCACAGGTAGGGAGGCACCAACGGCAGCACGCACGGCGAGACGAAGGACAGCAGTCCCGCCACAAACGCGCCGCCATGGGTGATGTCGATTGCCATTCCGTCCGTCCGATATCCGCCCGCGCTGGACGTGTGAACCGGTTATAGTGTCGAGGCTGGTCGCGCCACAGTCACTTTTTCAGGAGGCGTCCTTCATCGCGGCACCAGCCCGGGCGGCGCCTCGCATGGGTTTTGGCCCTGAAGATGGCGCGGGCGCGACCTCGTGCCGCTGCCCGCCCCGTCACGGGAACTGGACGCGACGGACATCTGCGGCTTTGCTCGACCCGGGGCCGCTTTCGACCGGTCGCAGGAGGAAATCGTGCCGCAGATCCTGACCCTTGCACTCAATCCGACGATCGACGTCTCGGCCGAGGCCGATGTCGTGCGCCCGACCCACAAGACCCGCACTACTAACGAATCCTTCGAGCCCGGCGGCGGCGGCGTCAACGTTGCCCGCGTCCTGACCGAACTCGGCGGCAACGTCGAAGCCTATTGCATTGCCGGCGGCGTCACCGGCGACCTGTTGAAGGACCTGCTCGGCCGCATCGGCCTGCATACCCACATCATCCCGGTCGCCGGCAACACCCGCATGGCCCACATGGTCTACGAGCGCAGCACCCGGCTCGAATACCGCTTCGTCCCGAGCGGCGCGCCGCTGACCGACGAGGAGATCGAGCGCGCGCTCGAGGCAGTGCGGGTCGCCGGTTTCTCATGGCTGGTGGCCAGCGGCAGCATCCCCGCCGGCTCGCCGCCGGACATCCTCGCCCGCTTCGGCGCGATCGCGGAATCGAAGGGCGCGCGCTTTGTCCTCGACAGCCACGGTCCCGGCCTGACCGAAACCCTCGGCCGGACGCCGGTCCATCTGGTCAAGCCGAGCCTCAACGAGATGAAGGGCGCGTTCGGCAGCCACCTCGACGCCAGTTCCTGTGGCGAGGCCGCGGCGTCTCTCGTCGCCGACGGCAAGGCCGAGATCGTCGCGGTGACCATGGGCGCCGACGGTGCGGTGATCGCATCGCGCGACGGCATCGTCCACGTCCCGCCCCTGAAGGTCGAGGTCAAGTCGGCGGTCGGCGCCGGCGACAGCTTCGTCGCCGGCATGACGCTGGCGCTGGCGGACGGCAAGTCCGTCGCCGAGGCAGCGATGTTCGGCGCCGCCGCCGGGACCGCCGCCGTGCTGACCGCCGGCACGTTGCTCTGCCAGCGCGAGGACGTCGTCAGGCTTTACGAGCAGATCCGCGCCACCATGCCCGACCCCACCCCGGCGGCGCGATGAATGACGACCAGGACGCCGTCTTCGCTTTCCTCGCGGAGCCGCCGACGCATGGGCTGAGCGAACCGGTCAGGCGCATCGACACCAACGCCGCCGCGGTCTTCCTTGCCGGTCCGGACGTCTACAAGGTCAAGCGCGCCGTCCGCTTCCCCTTCATGGACCTGTCGACGCTGGAGAAGCGCCGCGCCGTCTGCGAGGCCGAGATCGCCGTCAACCGGCCCTATGCCCCGTCGCTCTATCGCGGCGTCGTCCCGGTGACGCGCGCGCCCGACGGCGGCCTCAGCCTCGGTGGCGACGGCACCCCGGTCGAATGGGCGGTCCACCTCGCCCGGTTCGACGAGACGATGACCCTCGACCATGTCGCCGAGCGCGGCGAACTCACGCCGGCGCTTCTCAAGGCCCTCGCCGCCGCCGTCACCGACGGCATGGCCCGCGCCGAACCCCGAGACGGCGCAGCCGCCACCGAGGCGCTGGCTGGCGTCGTCGATGAAACCGCGCAGTCACTCGTCGATCATCCGGAGGTCTTCGAGCCGGAGGCGGCGCGCGCCTTCGCCGCCGCCATCCACGACGCCTTCGCCGCCCTGCGTCCCCTGCTGCTCGATCGCGGCGCGCGCGGCTATGTCCGGCGCTGCCATGGCGATCTGCACCTGCGCAACATCGCCCTGATCGACGACAAGCCGGTGCTGTTCGATGCCATCGAGTTCGATGAATCGATCGCCACCGTCGATATCCTCTACGACCTCGCCTTCCTGCTGATGGACCTTTGGGAACGCGACCTGCAGGCCGAGGCGAACACCGTCCTCAACCGCTGCCTCTGGACATCCCCTTCCCTAGACGACGACCTCGCCGGGCTGGCGGCGCTGCCGCTCTTCCTCGCCCTGCGCGCCGCCGTCCGGGCCAAGATCGAGGCGCTGCGCTTCGCTACCGTGGATCACGACCGCCAGGCCCGCGACGACGCCCGCCGCTACTTCGACCACGCCCGCGCCTTCCTCGAGCCCGTCGCGCCGCGCCTGATCGCGGTCGGCGGCCATTCCGGCACGGGCAAGACCACCCTCTCCCGCCATATCGCCCACCGGATCGGCCGGCCGGTCGGCGCGGTGCACCTGCGCAGCGACATCGAACGCAAGCGGCTGATGGGCGTCGACGAACTGGAGCGGCTCCCGGCCTCGGCCTATGAGATCGACGTGACGGTCCGGGTCTTCGCCGCCTTGCGCGAACAAGCCGGCAAGGCGCTTGCCGCCGGCCAGAGCGTCATTGTCGACGCGGTGCACAACACGCCGGAAGAGCGCGCGCTGATCGCCGACGTCGCGGCCAGGCACGGCGTCGCCTTCGCCGGGCTGTGGCTGTTCGCGCCGGTCGATATCCTGGTCGACCGCATCGAGCACCGCACCGGCGACGCCTCGGACGCCACGCCGGCCGTCGTCCTCCTACAGGCCGACCAGCTTTCGGGCGAGATCGACTGGACGCCGCTCGATGCCAGCCGGGGCTTCGACGAGACGGCCGCTGCCGCCCTCCGCTGCATTGCCGCGCCGACCGCGACCGGGTAGCGCCTTTTCGCGCTTTCAGGGAGATGCAAGGATGCCTGCCGATTGAACAGCGCCGGACGCCCGTGGCTTACCTCCTCCTGAAATATGTCCACATCATCGGCGCCACCGTGATCCTCGGCACCGGGTCCGGCATCGCCTTCTTCATGCTGATGGCCCACCGCAGCGGCGACGCCGCCTTCGTCGCCCGCACCGCTGCCGTCGTCGTCATCGCCGACATCGTCTTCACCGCCACGGCCATCGTCGCCCAGCCGGTCACCGGCTTCCTGCTCGCCCGCGAAGCCGGCATCCCGCTCGATCTACCCTGGCTGGTCGCCTCCTATGCCCTTTACCTGCTCGCTGGCGTCTTCTGGCTGCCGGTGGTCTGGATGCAGGCCCGGATGCGCGATCTGGCGCGTCAGGCCGCCGCCGACGGAGCCCCGCTGCCGCCGCGCTATCACCGCCTTTTCCGGCTCTGGTTCGCCTTCGGCTTCCCGGGTTTCGGGGCCGTCCTCGCGATCGTCTGGCTGATGGTCGCCAAACCGACCTTGTGGTGAGCGATGAACAAGCCCCTCCCGACCGTCGCGATCCTTGGCGCCTCCGGCCTGATCGGCCAGGCCGTGGCCACAAGTCTTCGCCGCGACGGGTTTCCAATCGTCCCGATCGCCCGGCGCTTCACCGCCGCCCAGCGAGCCGTCTTCGGCGACGCCCTGGTCGTCTCGTCCTTCGTCTCGCTCGAGGCAGTCGACCTTGAGAGACTGCTGGCAGAAACCAGCGCCGACATCGTCGTCAACTGCGCCGGCGTCCTGCAGGAGGGAGCGCATGGCCGCCCCGACGAGGTCCACAGCGCCTTCGTTGCGAGGCTGGTCGCCGCTCTTGGGGCAAGCCCGGCACCCTCGCTCCTCGTCCAGCTTTCGATTCCCGGCCGTGACGAAGACGACCACACCGACTTCGCCCGGACCAAGCGGGATGCCGAGCGGACGATCCGGGCGTCTCTCCTCCCGCATGTCATCCTCCGCCCCGGCCTCGTCGTCGCGCCCGCCGCCTATGGCGGCAGCGCCATGATCCGCGCTCTGGCTGCGCTCCCCATCGACCTGCCGACGCGTGAGGCGGGCAGTCCCTTCGCGACGACGGATATCTGCGATATCGCCGACACCATCGCATTCGTCGGCCGCTCCTGGCGTGACGGCGCTCGCGACTGGTCTGCGACCTGGGAGGTGGTGGACCGCCGAAAGACGACCGTTGGGGACGTCGTCAACGACTTCCGCGACCGTTTCGGCGGCCCGAAGCTCCGCTTGCCGTCGGCCTCGTGGCTGATGGGCCTTGGCGCGCGGCTTGGCGACCTCGCCGCCCGTCTCGGCTGGTCGCCGCCGATCCGCAGCACCGCGCTGACCGAAATGCGCCGCGGCGTCGCCGGCGATCCCGAACCGTGGATCGCCGCCACGGGCATCGAGCCGACACCCCTCGCCGCAACGCTCGATGCCCTGCCCACCACTGTCCAGGACCGATGGTTCGCCCGGCTTTACCTGGCCAAGGCGCTGATCGTCGCGTCGCTGGTCCTCTTCTGGTGCCTGTCCGGCCTGATTGCCCTGACCGTGGCCTTCGGCGCCGCCCGCGCCATCCTTGTAGACCACGGCTTTTCGACGCCGGTCGCCAACGCCATCACGGTCATCAGCAGCCTTGTCGATATCGCGATCGGCGTGGCGATCGCCTTCCGGCGCACTTGCGCCTGGGGCCTGATCGCCGGCATCGTCGGCTCGCTCGGCTACATGGCCGGCGCGCTCGTGCTGACGCCGGACCTGTGGATCGAGCCACTCGGCGCTCTGGTCAAGACCGGCCCGGCGATCGTCCTGATGCTGGTCGCCCTGGCGATCCTGGACGACCGATGAGCGGCGGCGAGCCCATCGACTGGCCGGACGACGGCGTCATCCTCTACGACGGGGTTTGCATCTTCTGTGCCAGGTGGGTCCGCTTCGTTGCCATCCGCGACACGGCGCACAGGCTGCGCTTCACGCCAATCGAGTCGCCTTATGGCAGACGCCTCGCGGAACGACTCGGCATTGATCCGGCCAATCCCGATACCAACGCCGTCATCCTTGGCGGACAGGCATATTTACGCTCCAACGCTGCCCTCGCGGTGCTTTCGACGCTCCCCCGCTGGCACTGGGTGCGGTTGCTTCGGCTGGTACCGCTTCGGGTTCGGGACGTCGTCTACGGGCTGATCGCACGAAACCGCTATCGCGTCTTCGGCCGCCGCGACTCATGCGATGTCAGCGCGCCGTGGCTGGCCGGTCGGGTGATCTGGGATCAGCCTTCGGACCCGGATTGAGCCGCGGTTGGCGCACTGGTCCGTGATCCACTTCTCAAGGGGATTTTCAGGAACTCTTAATCAAATTGTCGCAACGTGCCGCCCAATGAAAAGGCGCCAGCTCGTCGGACCCGCGTCCGGAAGCTGGCGCCCCCCTGCGACTACTGTTGCGAGGCCTTAAGAGCTCGCCAAGGTCTCAAAAAAACGACAGTGGCATCACCCCGTTGGCTCGTCTTGTAGCTGGCGCCCCGAACACCGCGACGGCTAGCGCGTCTGGCGACGCTCAGGGCAGCCTCGCGCTACACACGTTAGACCTGCAACCGCGCTTGTCAACCGCCAATTTCCCCGGCCCTCTGCCGGAGCGACTTGATATCAATCGAGGAATGGTCCCCACGGACTTTCCTTCCCGCGCCTGCGACCGCACACATGACCCCGTTCATCGGGCCATATCGGGCGCGCAGAAACAGCCACGGTACCGCGCCGCCCGAGCGATAAGACCGACATAACGGTCGAAAGCAGCTAGATCCCGAGGCAGGCGTACTTGATGTCCAGATAGTCATCGAGGCCGTATTTCGAGCCCTCGCGGCCCATGCCGGAATCTTTCACCCCGCCAAAGGGGGCGACCTCGGTGGTGATGACGCCGGCATTGATGCCGACCTGGCCGTACTGGAGCCCCTCCATGACCCGCATCGTCCGCCCGAGGTCGCGGGTATAGGCGTAAGCCGCGAGGCCAAACTCGGTGTTGTTGGCCATCCGGATCGCCTCCGCTTCCTCCTCGAACTTGAAGACCGGCGCCAGCGGACCGAACGTCTCCTCGCGCGCCACCGCCATCTGCGACGTGACGTCGGCGATCACGGTTGGCGTGTAGAAGGTGCCGCCCAGTTCATGCCGCCCGCCGCCGGCGACCAGCCGGCCGCCCTTGGACAGCGCATCGTCGACATGCTCCTGGACCTTCTTGACGGCCGCGTCGTCAATCAGCGGCCCTAGTGCGACACCATCTTCGAGGCCGTTGCCAACCTTCAACTGCCGGGTCGCCGCGGCAAGCTTCTCGACGAAGGCGTCGTAGACGCCGGACTGCACCAGGAAGCGATTGGCGCAGACGCAGGTCTGGCCGGCATTGCGGTATTTCGACTGCATCGCGCCGTCGACCGCCGCATCGAGGTCGGCGTCGTCGAAAACCAGGAACGGCGCGTTGCCGCCGAGTTCCATCGACACCCGCTTCATCGTCGCGGCGGCATCGGCCGTCAGCTTCTTGCCGACGGCGGTCGAGCCGGTGAAGGTGATCTTGCGAACCGCGGGGTTGGCGGTCATCTCGCCGCCAATCGCCCTGGCCGCCCCGGTGACGATGTTGAGGACGCCCGGCGGAACGCCGGCCTCTTCCGCCAAAATGCCCCAGGCAATCGCCGAATACGGCGTCTGGCTCGCCGGCTTGGCGACCACGGTGCATCCCGCCGCCAGCGCCGCGCCGATCTTGCGCGACAGCATCAGCGTCGGAAAATTCCACGGCGTGATCGCCGCGACGACGCCCACCGGCTGCCGGATCACCATGATCCGGCGCTCCGGCCACGGCGACGGGATCACGTCGCCATAGACTCGCCGCGCCTCCTCGGAGAACCAGCGCACATACGCGGCGCTCGCCCCGACCTCGCCCCGGGCCTCGGTGATCGCCTTGCCCTGCTCGGTAGTCAGCAGCCGGGCGAGGTCCTCCTGGTTTGCCTCGATCGCCTCCGCGAGCTTGCGCAGGATACAGGCGCGAACCGCCGCCGTTTTCCGGCCCCAGTCGCCGAAGGCGGCCTCGGCCTCCGCGATCGCCCGCCGCGTCTCGTCGACACCCGAGTCGGGAACGACGCCGATCGTCTTCCCGGTCGCCGGGTTGGTGACGTCGAACGTCTTGCCGCTGTCGGCTCCAACCCATTCGCCGCCGATGAAATTCGCTTCGCGCTGGAAGGGCAGGTTCTGGCTCATCGTCATGCTCCGGGGGTGCTCGGTCGGAATTCTCGAATCGTCGCCGGACCGTTGCCGGCCGGCGCTGAGATACTAACGCATCCGCAGCACCTGCGGTTCGCGACTTTCTCGACCGCGACACCGTCACCCGGCGATTGCCAGCCCGATCATCAGCAGGCCGGCAAGGCATGTAACGATGCCGACGGCATGGGCCGCGCGTTCACCGTCCGGCGCGAAACGTTCGAAGGTAATTGCCGACGCCACCACCGCCATCGCCCACAGGTTCATGACCCCGACGACCAGCAGGATCACCATCAGCCCGCCGCAACAGGTCACGCAGTGCAGGCCGAGCCACATCCCGTGTCGAAAGGCGCCGCCGGCGTTGGCCGGCGAGGGAAAGCCGTCGCCCGGGCCCATCCGGCAACAGGCCAGGTGGCGCGCCTTCCACGCCGTGAACTGCAACGCCCCGGCAATCAGCACGACCACCCCCGCGACCACCGGAAACGCCTGGGACAGCGCCGGAACCCGCATCGCGGCCGCGGCCAGCCCGACGCCGATCGGATAGGCGGCGAGGCCGGCCAGGGACCAGACAAGGAAGTAACCGGCGCCGACCAGCGCGGTCAGTGACCTGAGTCCGCGCGTGCCCCTCCCTTCGACCGCTCGCCGGAACCGCAACAGCATCGGCGCCAGCGACGGCAGCATCATCGCCGCCATCATCACCACCCACATGGCGAGGAACATCGTCGCAGCGAAGGCCCAGGACTGCCCGGGCATCCGCATCCACGCCATCGACATCGTCCAGCCGCCCGGCATCGGCATGCCGCCCATCGCCGCCATCGAACCGCACCAGACGATGATGACGGCTGCGCTGACGACGAACAGCATCGCCGCCAGGCCAACAACGGTCCGGTCCGAGCCTCGCCCGGAGGCCGCGGATGCGCGGCCCCCGCTTCCCCGTTTCAAGGTCCACGCCGACGCCATGGCTCAGGCCGCCGCGTAGTCGTCGTGGTGGCGCCACCAGATGCCCGACTCGTTGCGCCCCCTGGGCGCGCGGTCGAGCCACTGGTACATGCCCCACAGCCCGTCGAGCCCGCGGGAGTAGGTCGAGTAGGTGTGGTAGATGACGCCGTCCTCGCGGACGAAGGCGCTCATCCCGGGCCGCTCCCGCAGGAACGTCGCCATGTCGGTCCCCGTGATGGCTTCGATCGTGTTGGCAGGACCGTCCTCCTTCCGAGGCTCCGTCACCTCGGACGGAGCGGTTTTCGCGGCCTCGCGCCGGTAGTTGTACTCGACACCGCCATTGCGCTGCTCTGCCTCGGTGAACGAGACGTTGAAGTCGGCGTTGAAGTCGCTACCGAAGGAAGAGGCCCAGGGGAAGGACCATCCCATCCGCTGCCTGAAGCCTTGCAGCTTGGCGAGCGGCGCCCGCGAAACCGCGGTCAGCAAGACGTCGTGGTTGGCGAGGTGCACCGCGAAGCCGTCGAAACCGTCGGCGATCGCAGAGCACGAAGGGCATCCGGCCTTGTAGTCCGGGCCGAACATGAAGTGATAGACGAGGAGCTGCGAGCGCCCCTGGAACAGGTCCGCCAGCGAGGCCTCGCCCGCGTCCGTCTCGAAGCGGTAGTCCTTGTCGATCCGGACCCAGGGCAGCGCCTGCCGCCTCTCGGCCAGCGCATCGCTCTGCCGCGTTAGCGCCTTCTCCGCCTCCATCAGCTCCAGCCGTCTGGCCAGCCATTCGTCCCGGCTTGCAATCGGATGTGTCGTCATCGGTCGTCTCCTTCTTGTTCAGCGCCATCGCCCTGCCTTCGCGTAAACGAGAGGCTGGCTGGCGGCCGGGAGATGATTTACGACCGTGAAGCGGAGGGTGAGAGTGACAAGTCTGGCGCGATTTCCATGGATTCGCTGATTACCGCCGGGGCGCTGTCGCTTGCGGCCGGCGATCCGCTGGGCGCGCTCAACCTCGTCGCCCTTCGCGATGACGCGCCGGCGCTGGCGCTGCGCGGCATCGCCATGGCCCAGCTCGGCGACCTTGACCGGGCAAAGGCGCTGCTCGCCCGCGCCGCCCGCGCCTTCGGGTCGCGCGAGGCCGTCGCCCGCGCGCGCTGTGTCGTCGCCGAGGCGGAGATCGCCCTCGTCTCGCGCGATCTCGGTCGGCCGCAGCAGACCCTCGACGCAGCCCGGACGGTGCTTGCCGACCACGGCGACCGGGTCAATGCCGCCTATGCCGGATACCTCGCGCTTCGCCGCCTGTTGCTGCTCGGAAGGCTCGACGAAGCCGAGGCCCGCCGCGCCGCCTTCGATCCCGCGCCGCTGCCGCCAGCCGCGCGAGCCGCCTATGAACTGGTCGTCGCCGGCATCGAGATCCGGCGGCTGAGGACGGCCCCGGCCCGCGCGGCCCTTGCCAATGCCGCCCGGGCTGCGGCCCAGGCCGGGATCCCCTCGCTATCCGCCGAGGTCGAAGCCGCCGCCCGCGTCCTGACCACCCCGGCCGCGCGCCTGATTGCCGATGGCAACGAACGCCTGCTCCTGCTCGAGGAGGTCGAGGCCCTGCTGGCGTCGCCGTCGCTCGTCGTCGACGCGACCCGCAACGCCGTCCGGGCGGGCGGCGCGATCGTCTCCCTCGACCGTCGCCCCGTGCTCTTCACCCTCGCCCGCGTCCTCGCCGAAAGCTGGCCAGGCGACGCCAGTCGCACCGACCTCCTGCGCCGGGCGTTTCGCGCCAGGCAAAGCGACGAGTCGCATCGCGCCCGGCTGCGGGTCGAAATCGGCCGCACCCGCGCCGCGCTGCGCGGCCTCGCCGGGATCACCGCAACACCGAACGGCTTCAGGCTGATGCCGGATGGCGACCGCGATGTCGTCGTGCTCGCCCAGCCGGTCGAGGACGATCATGCGGCGGTGCTCGCTCTCCTCAGCGATGGCGAAGCGTGGTCGAGTTCGGCGCTGGCGCTGGCGCTCGGCATCAGCCAGCGCTCGGTGCAGCGCGCCCTCGAACGACTGGCGGAGACAGGCAAGGCGCAGCCGTTCGGCCGCGGCCGGGCCCGCCGCTGGGTCGCCGCCTCGGTCCCCGGATTCCCGACAGGCTTGTTACTCCCCTCGCCGCTGGCGAGCCGCTAGGTTGCCGCGATGAAACACTCGACAGCAGACCTCCTCGCCGAATACGGCCCCTTCCCCGGCGTCAACTCGATTGGCGGGGTGACCTTCGACTGCAAGCGCGTCTGGTTCGCCTCGGGCGACAGGCTGAACGCGCTCGACCCCCGAACCGGCGAGATCGTCGGCACGATCGACATCCCCGCCCATGCCGGAAGCGCCTTCGACGGCCGCCACCTCTTCCAGATCGCCGCGGACCGCATCCAGAAGATCGATCCGGAAACCGGCAGCATCCTTGCCAGCATCCCGGCGCCTGGCGGCGGCAGCGATTCAGGCCTCGCCTGGGCCGAGGGCACGCTGTGGGTCGGCCAGTACCGGGAGCGCAAGATCCACCAGGTCGATCCCGAGACCGGCGCTATCCTCCGCACCATCGAATCCAACCGCTTCGTCACCGGCGTCACCTGGGTGGATGGCGACTTCTGGCACGGCACCTGGGAGGGCGACGAGAGCGAGTTGCGCCGCATCGACCCTGAGACCGGCGAAGTTTTGGAGCGGCTCGACCTGCCGCCCGGCGTCTCCGTCTCGGGCCTCGAATCCGATGGCGCCGACCGCTTCTTCTGCGGCGGCGGCGACACCGGCAAGGTCAGGGCCATCCGCCGCCCCGCCCGCGAAACGGCGCGCTAGCCGCGGCCGGCCGGAGCCAGCCGCGTCAGCCGTGTTTCACCATGACGTGGCGCACCGCCGTGTAGTCCTCGAGCGCGTAGAGCGACATGTCCTTGCCGTAGCCCGACTGCTTCAGCCCGCCATGCGGCATCTCGTTGACCAGCATGAAGTGGGTGTTGATCCACGTGCAGCCATACTGGAGGCGCGCCGCCGTCGCCATTGCCCGGGAGACGTCCGCCGTCCACACCGACGAAGCGAGGCCATAGTCGGAATCGTTGGCCCAGGTCACCGCCTCCTCGACCTCGGTGAAGCGGGTCACCGAAACCACCGGGCCAAAGACCTCGCGGCGAACGATCTCGTCGGACTGCAGCGCGCCGGCCACCACCGTCGGCTGGTAGAAGAAGCCGTTGCCGTCGCCCGGCTTGCCGCCGGTGGTGATCTCGATATGGCTGAGTTCCGAAGCCCGCTCGACGAAGCTTGAAACCCGCTCGCGCTGGCGCTTGGAGATCAGCGGCCCGATCTCGTTCTTCGTGTCGTCGGCCCCGCCATAGGCGATGGTCGATACCGCCGAGGAGAGGTCGGCGACGAACTTGTCGTAGACCTTGGCGCCGGCATAGATCCGGCACGCGGCCGTGCAATCCTGGCCGGCGTTGTAATAGCCGAACGCCCGAAGCCCCTCGACCACCGCCCCGATATCGGCGTCGTCGAAGACGATGACCGGCGCCTTGCCGCCAAGCTCCAGATGCGTGCGCTTTACCGACTTGGCGGCCGCCTGCAGGACCTTCTTGCCGGTCGCGACGTCGCCGGTGATCGAGATCATGTTGACCTTGGGGTGGTTGATCAGCGCGTTGCCGACGCTGTCGCCCCGTCCGAGCACCACGTTGACGACGCCTTCGGGCAGCACGTCGGCGAGGATCTTCGCCATCTTCAGCGCCGTCAGAGGCGTCTGCTCGGACGGCTTGAACACCACCGTGTTGCCGCCGCCGATCGCCGGCGCCAGCTTCCACGCCATCATCATCAGCGGATAGTTCCACGGCGCGATCGAGGCGACGATGCCGATCGGGTCGCGCCGCACCATCGACGTGAAGCCCGGCATGTATTCGCCGGCCGCGTTGCCGGGCACGCAGCGCACCGCCCCGGCGAAGAAGCGGTAGCAATCGACGATCGCCGGAATCTCGTCGTTGGTAACGGCATTGATCGGCTTGCCGCAGTTCAGCGCCTCGAGCGCCGCGAAGCTCTCCGCCTCCGCCTCGATGCGGTCGGCGATCTTCAGCAGGTAGCCGGAGCGCTCCGCCGGCGTCGTCCGCGACCACTTGACGAAGGCCTTTTCGGCGGCCGCGACCGCCGCCTCGATCTGCGTGGCGGAAGCCTCCGGGAGGTCGAGGATGGTCTCGCCGGTGCGCGGGTTGAGGATGGTTTCGGCGGTCTCCGTCCCGGCCTCGAAACCGGAGCCGATCAGCATTTGCGTGTCCATTGCGGTACTCCCTGGCATGACGGCTTTCACTTGCCCTGGCCGGCGATCTCGGCGCCGTCCCGGGTGAGGTAATAAGCGGCGACGATCGGCAGCAGCGTGACCAGCACGACGACCATCGCCACGACATTGGTGACCGGACGCTGGCGCGGGCGCACCAGTTCCTCGAGCATCCAGATCGGCAGCGTCTGCTGCTGGCCGGCGGTGAAGGTGGTGACGATCACCTCGTCGAAAGACAGCGCGAAGGCCAGCATCCCGCCGGCGACCAGCGCAGTGCCGATATTGGGCAGGATGACGTGGCGCAGCGTCTGGAAGCCGTCGGCGCCGAGGTCCATCGACGCCTCGATCAGCGAACCGGAGGTCCGCCGAAAGCGGGCGATGGCGTTGTTGTAGACGACGACGACGCAGAAGGTCGCGTGGCCGAGGACGATCGTCCAGAAGGAGAAGGGAATGTCGGCGATGTTGAAGGCCGACCGCAGCGCGATGCCCGTGATGATGCCCGGCAGCGCGATCGGCAGGATGATCAGCAGCGAGATCGTCTCGCGGCCGAAGAAGCGCGAGCCCGACACAGCCGCCGCGCAGAGCGAGCCGAGCACCAGCGCGATCGCCGTCGAGATCGTCGCCACCCGCAGCGACAGGCCGAGCGCCTGCCAGACATCCGGCCGGTTCCACGTCGCGGCGAACCACTGCAGCGTGAAGCCCGGCGGTGGCCACTGGTAGCTCCGCTCCTCGGTGGTGAAGGCATAGGCGAAGATCAGCAGGATCGGCACATGCAGGAACAGCAGTCCCGCCGCCGCGGCGATCTTCAGGCCAAGCGGTGCGCGGCTTCCCCGGTCAGAGCGCATCGAAGGCCCCCATCCGCCTGGCGCCCCACAGGTAGAAGCCCATGATGACGATCGGCACGACCGTGAAGGCGGCGGCGAGCGGAATGTTGCCTGCCGTGCCCTGCTGGGCGTAGACCGCCTGGCCGATGAACAGCCGCGACGAGCCGACGATCTGCGGGATGATGTAGTCGCCCAGCGTCAGCGAGAAGGTGAAGATAGATCCGGCGACCATGCCCGGCAGCGCCAGCGGCAGGAGTACGGTGCGGAAGGTCTGGCGCGGTGCGGCTCCGAGGTCGGAGGACGCCTCGATCAGGCTGACCGGCACCCGCTCCAGCGCCGCCTGGGTCGGCAAGATCATGAACGGCAGCCAGACATAGAGGAAGACGAGGAAGGTGCCGATATAGCTCACTGACAGCGAATTGCCGCCGATCACCGGGATCGCCAGCACCAGGTCGAGCAGCCATGTCAGGTGCAGTTGCGCGAAGGCCCAGTTGAGGATGCCTTCCTTGGCGAGGATCAGCTTCCAGGCATAGACCTTGACCAGATAGCTCGACCAAAGCGGCAGCATCGCGCCGAGATAGAACAACACCCGCCATTTGCCGCGCGCATAACGGGCCGCGTAATAGGCGATCGGAAAGGCGACGACCGCCGCCGCCAGCGTTACCACCGCCGCCATGATCACCGAGCGGAGAATGATGTCGAGGTTCGACGGCCGGAACAGCTCGCCATAGGTCTTCAGGGTCAGTTCGTGCCGGATCAGCCCGGAAAACTCGTCGATCGAGAAGAAGCTCTGGGCGAGCAGCGCGAACAGCGAGCCGAGGTAGATGACTCCGAGCCACAGCACCGGCGGCAGCAGCATGACGAAGAGCAACACCCCCGGCCGACGCCACAGGAGGTCGGCCAGCGCGCCGAACACGCCGCCACGGCCGGGCAGGACGGCATGGGCGGCCGCGCTCATCCCTCGTCTTCCATCAGGTGAAGGTCGGCGGCGTCCCAGGCGAGCGATACCGCCTCGCCCTCCCCCGACGCGACACGCCCCGCCGGCAGCACGGCATGGAGCCGGAGCCCCTCGACGACGATGGCTATGCGCGTCGACGCACCGAGGAAGTTCCGCGCCGCTACGGTGCCGGTGACCGCACCGGCCGCGCCCGGCTCGACCCGGACGGCCTCCGGGCGAAGGCTCGCCCATCGCGCCGTCCCGGCATGGCGCTCGACGAAGTCCGGCGGCAGAACGTTGGAGGACCCGACGAAATCGGCGACGAAGCGCGAGGCCGGCCGCCGGTAAACGTCCTCCGGCGTCCCGAGTTGCATGATCCGCCCGTCGTTGAACACTGCGATGCGGTCGGCCATCGACAGCGCCTCGCCCTGATCGTGGGTGACGAAGACGAAGGTGATGCCGAGGCGCTTCTGCAGTGCCCGCAGTTCCTCCTGCATCTGCTCGCGCAGCTTGAGGTCGAGCGCCCCGAGCGGCTCGTCGAGGAGCAGCACCCGGGGCTTGTTGACCAGCGCCCGGGCCAGCGCGACGCGCTGGCGCTGGCCGCCCGAAAGCTGTCCCGGCCGCCGTTCGCCATAGCCCGGCAACTGGACCAGTTCGAGCGCTTCCGCCGCGATCCTGTGCCGTTCGGCCTTGCCGACGCCGCGGACCATCAGGCCGTAGCCGACATTGTCGATGACGTTGAGGTGCGGAAAGAGCGCGTAGTCCTGGAACACCGTGTTGACGTTGCGCCGGTACGGCGGCACGCCTTCGGCGGTTTCGCCGAAGATCTCGATATGCCCGGCGGTGGGCTGCTCGAAACCGGCGATCAGCCGCAGGCATGTCGTCTTGCCCGATCCGGACGGACCGAGCATGGCGAAGAACTCGCCCTCGGCGATGGCGAGGTCGACCCGGTCGACCGCGCGCACCGGACCGAAATGGCGCGAGACGTTCTGGAAGGAAACCGCCGTTGTCATGTCCGGCTCAGGGACGCCCGCCCGCCGCGACGATCGCGACGGACGGGGGCCGTGTCATGGGTGAGGATCGCGATCAGCGTCCGCCGATCACGCCGATATAGTCGGAGACCCAGCGATAGTAGGGAACGCACTCCCCCTGGCTCTCGCAGGCCGACACCGGGGTCTGCCAGAACTTGATCTTGGCGAAATCCTCGAAGCCGTTGGTCTCGCAGCCGGCGTCGGTGAGCAATTCATTGCCGTTGCAGGCCGCCGGCACCGAGGGAACCGAGCCGAACCATGCGGCGAGGTCGCCCTGCACCTTCGGCGACAGCGAGTGCTCCAGCCACTTGTAGGCGCAGGTCGGATGGGCGGCGTTGGCGTGCATCATCGTCGAATCCGCCCAGCCGGTGGCGCCCTCTTCCGGAATCGTCGAGGCGATGGGCATGTCCTCGCTCTTCAGGATGTTGACCTGGAACGGCCACGAGCCGGAGGCGACCACGCCCTCATTCTTGAAGTCGTCCATCTGGATGAAGGCGTCGTGCCAGTAGCGCGAAACGAGCTTGCGCTGGCCGCGCAGCAGGTCGAGCGCCGCCTTGTACTGGTCGGCGTTCAGTTCGTAGGGGCTCTTGATGCCGAGCTCCGGCTGGTGGGTCATGAGGTAGTTGGCGGCGTCGGCGATATGGATCGGCCCGTCATAGGCCTGGACGCGGCCGACATTCGACTTGCCGTCCGGCAGGTCCATCTCCTCGAAGACGACGTTCCAGCTCGTCGGCGCTTCGGCGAAGACCTCGGTGTTGTACATCAGCACGTTCGGGCCCCACTGGTACGGGACGCCATAGTGGATGCCCTTGACGGTGTGCCAAGGCGCGTCCTGCAGCCGCTCGTCGACGGTCGACCAGCTCGGGATCAGGTCGACGTTGATCGGCTGGACCCGGTCGCCGGCGATCAGCCGCAGCGAGGCGTCGCCCGAAGCGGTGACGAGGTCGAAGCCGCCCTCGTTCATCAGCGCCACCATCTCGTCGGAGGTGTTGGCGGTCTTGACGTTGACCGTGCATCCGGTGGCGGTCTCGAAGTCGGTCACCCAGTCGAAATTCTCGTCGGTCTCGCCGCGTTCGATGTAGCCCGGCCAGGCGACGATATCGACCTGGCCTTCCGGCTCGCCAAGCGCCGGCAGCATTTCCGCTGCCATCCCCTGGCTGGCGAAACTCAGGACAACCGCAAGGGCAGTGCAGGATTTCAGCACGGATTTCATGTCTTCTCTCCCGGTCAAGCCGTCGCGACCCCAGCCGGCGACAGGCATCCGGAAGGCATGGTCACGCCTTCTCGCCGGTTTCGCAATTTCATTTATCAGAAGGTCGATATCGGTATTTCCGATACTAACGGTGCCGCACAACCCGCTGCGTCTGCGCGATCCCGATGAAATCGCGCGCGGAGTCGGCCAGGTGCGACCCGCGACGCCAGACGACGCCGACCTGGACCACCGGCAGCGAGCCCGACACGTCGCGGGATTCGATGCGGTCGCCTTCCAGCGACCAAGGTCGGTAGACGAGGTCCGGCAGCAGCGCCACCCCCGCCCCCGTCGCCACCAGGCTGCGCACCGCCTCGACCGAGCGCGTGCGAAACGCGACATGCGGCTTGGCCCCAAGCGCCGAGAGCAGCTTGCCGGTATTTTCCTCGATCTCGTCGACGGTCAGCATAATCAGCGGTTCGGCCGCGATATCGTTGACGCCGATGATGTCGGCGCTGGCCAGGTGATGCCCGAGCGGCAGCCACAGCCGGTAGGGCGAGACCTCGAGGATTTCCGCCTGCAGCGCCATGCGATCCCGCAGGTTGGAGATCACCATCACCGCGACGTCGAGTTCGCCGCCGATCAGCAGGTGCTCCAGGTATTCGCCATTATCCTCGATCGCCGAGACGTCGATGGCCGGATAGGCGCGGCGATAGCGGGCCAGCAGGTCGGAGAGGACGTAGCCGGCGACCAGCGAGGTGACGCCGAGTTGCAGGCTCCCGGTCGCCGCCGCCCGCTCCTCGGAGAATGCCCGCCGCGCATCGGAGACATCGGCGAGGATCTTGGTCGCGTGCCGGAGGAACTGCTGCCCCTTGTGGGTGATCGTCAGCCCGCGCGGATGCCGCTCGAACAGCGCCACCCCGAGGTCGCGCTCCAGCTCGCGGATCGCCTCGGTTACCGACGACTGCGAGATCGACAGATTCTGCGCCGCGCCGGACACCGTCCCCTGGTCCGCCACCGCGAGGAAATACTGAATCTGCCGGATCGTGAAGGCCATCCTCCCAATAACCATGAACCCGGCCGCCCACAAAGGGCCAGAACAGGTGGTTTATGGTTACCGGAGGTCGAGACATGATCGGCCCGGGGCACGGTCTCGAAACGGGAGACAGGTTTGGTAGATAGCGCCCCAGGGAGACTGTCCATCCCCGCAAGGAGGGGAACCGCGACCGTGACCGGGGGTCATTCCGGCGCGCATCGACCCGGCTTGCGGCCCCGCGTAGAGCGATAGCTTCCGCCCCGTTCCGGGTCGCTGCGGCATCGTCACCGGTTGTTTGCGTGTCGACCGCTGTGTTTACCTTCGGCCCGACATCCCGGTGTCGAGGCTGTCGTTATGCACGTAATAGTATAGGACTTGGGTGGCAGGAGTTTGCGGGAGAGGCTTATGACATCACAATTGACTGGTACCAAAATTCTGTTTCAGGACGATTTCTCGACGAACGGACCACTCAACGCGGCGAATTGGGACTACAACCACTGGTCCGCGCAGAACAACCCGTCCTTCCTGGGCCTGACCCAGATGCGCCAGTCATTGCCGCTGGCAGAAAACGGTATGGCCCGCATCCGCCTCGACACCTGGCTCGACGGCAAGGCGTTCAGCGGATCGGAGGCGATCACCAAACAGGCCTGGGACGTGACCGACGGAGGCATCGCCTTCGAAGGGCGATTCCGCTACGAGGGGACCCAGGGCGGCATGATCGCCGGGTTCTTCTCGTACCAGGACTTCCCGCCCAACGTCGATCGCAACGTTCATGACGAGATCGACTTCGAGATCCTGACCACCAATCTCAACAAGATCTCGACCAACGTCTTTGCCCACGAGCCGGGAGACAAGACGGCCCATCCCGAATCCATCGACATGACCGGCAGCTTCGCGGACTGGCATACCTACCGCATGGAGTGGATGCCGGGCATGGTCCGCTGGTTCGTCGATGGCACCCTCATCCGGACGGACACCAAGAACGTGCCGACGGAGCCGCAACAACTCCACATGAATCTCTGGGGCGTGCCCACCACTTGGGGACCGTCTCCCGGCGACCCCAGCGGGCCTCCGGTCGGCGACCCCGGTTTCAAGCCTGCGACCAGCGCCGGCGCCAACCAGACCTTCTTCTTCGACGTGGACTCGGTGAAGGTGGAAAGGCTGTCAACCCTGCTTGGCAACGGCAACGCCAACAAGATGCTCGGCACCATGAACAATGACGGCATCAACGGCGGCGGCGGCGGCGACACGCTCTTCGGAGCTGGCGGTCACGACACCCTCATCGGCCGCCGCGGTGACGACACCATCCGCGGGGGCAACGGCGACGACACGGCCTACGCGGGCAGAGGCAACGACATCGTCGTGGGCGCCGCCGGCAACGACACGATCATCGGCGGCACCGGCAAGGACAAACTCAGGGGCGGCGCCGGCAAGGACGTTCTCTACGGCGGATCGGACGAAGACGTGCTGATGGGCGGAAGTGGCAAGGACTTCCTCGACGGCGGGCACGGTAACGACAAGCTCTGGGGCGGCAAGGGTGCCGACATCTTCTACTTTTCAATCAACGCCGCGGGCAACGCCTTCGGGGTGGACACGATCAAGGACTTCAAGTCCGGCAAGGACATGATCGCCATCCACGTCGAAGAACTCAGTCCCGAAGCCGAGGTCCTTTATGCCAAGGGAACCGGGTTGGTGAGTGTCGATATTGACGGTCCGGGCGGTCTCGATCCCGTGACCATCGCCAAACTCCAGGGGCGCCCGGACGCTGACGACGGTGATTTCTTCCTGGTGTGATGGGGAAACCCGAATGACTGGATGAAGCCGGATAACCTCCGGCTTCATCTGATCCTGCTGGACAGGCCATATCCTGCGGGCGATATCGGCGCTGCCCCGTCGTCTGGAACCTTGAACCGTCCGAGGTGTGAACGCAGCCGCCCGCGCAGTACACGTCCCTTCGTGGGATCGGATATCCGTGGCGAGACGTGACCACCTCGGCCGGCCGAAGGGGTGAGGCCGCATCGACGGACGCGTTTCGTCGCGCCCTGATCGACAGCGAAACGCTTCAAGAAATCAGAATTTGGTGAGCGCGCAGGGGCTCGAACCCTGGACCTACTGATTAAAAGTCAGTTGCTCTACCAGCTGAGCTACGCGCTCGCGTGCGCACCATATGGCTGGCCGCCGCGCGTCGGGTCAATACATGAGCCGCCTGTCGGGCGCAATCTTTTCGGCCGGGAGGGAAACCAACCGCCGGTTTTCTCCGTATAGTCGGTATCAGCATGGAGGGAACCGACATGACCAGCCGGACCAGACACGCCTTCTTCACAATTCTCCTCGTCTTCGGCATCGCCGCGGCGCACCCTGCCAGCGCCCAGCTCGCCGACGTGGATCGCGACGGCATCCGCACCACCATCCAGAACCAGATCGCCGCGTTCCAGCGCGACGACGGCGACGCCGCCTACGGCTACGCCGCGCCGATAATCCAGGGGCTCTTCCCCTCGGTCGACGCGTTCATGGCGATGGTGCGGAGCGGCTACCAGCCGGTCTACCGGCCAAAATCGGTGGTCTTTGGCGAGGCCGTGCTGACGCCGCAGGGACCGACCCAGCGGGTCTTCGTCACCGGCCCGGACGGCAAGAACTGGGTAGCGATCTATTCGCTCGAGCAGCAGCCGGACGGTAGCTGGAAAATCAGCGGCTGCACGCTCGTCGAGGACGAAGGCAGCGTCGCCTGATCGGCGTCGCGGGGCGAGGCGAGCGGGCCGTCGATCAGCCGGCGGCCTCGCCGATCATCGCACGCATCTGCTGGTCTGAGGTGAAGTCGCCGACTTCGACCGACAGCATTTCGGCAAGCCGGGCCCGGGCGCGGTTGACGCGGCTCTTGACGGTGCCGACCGCACAGCCCGAAATTTCGGCCGCTTCCTCGTAGGAGAAACCGGAGGCGCCCACAAGGATCAGCGCCTCGCGCTGCGACTCCGGCAAGGTGGCCAGCGCCTCGCGCAGTTCCTCGAATTCGACCCGGCCAACCTGGTTCGGCTGGGAGACGAGCCTGTCGGCATGCTTGCCGTCGACATCCTCGACTTCGCGCTTCCGTTTCCGGAATTCCGAACGGAAATGGTTGCGCAGGATGGTGAAGAGCCAGGCGTTGAGGTTGGTCCCGGGGGTGAAATGGTCGATCTTGTCGATCGCCCGCATCAGCGTTTCCTGGACGAGGTCGTCTGCCCGGTCCCCATTGCCGCAGAGCGAGTAAGCGAACGCCCGCAGGTTGGGGATCGCCGAAAGCATTTGGTCGCGGATCGAGGGATCCAGCTTCATTCCGAAGTCCCGCCCTTGTCGCCCTTGCGGGGTTTGTCCATCTGGTTCAGGAGTTCGACGAACCGATCCGGCACGCCCTGATCCACCACGTCGCCATACATGGCGCGCAGCTGCTCACCGATCCGTGCCTGGATGTCCCGTCCAAGCTTGGCGGTCTTGTCTGGGTTCGTTTCCTGTTTCAATTTTTCATCGCGAGCGGAAGTTTTCCGGTCCTTCATGTCTGATTCAGCCCTTTAACGCCTGGAAACACTTCCGACGTCCGGAAGATATGGAACGTTTGCCGTGCGAAATGGTTTCATCGCTACGGCAATTGTTTTTTGCAAGTGTCGACGCAAGCTCCTAGCAATCCTAAAACAAGCATAGTCATTCTCAAGGAGACATCACGTGCCCGGGTCACAGGCAGTCGCCTCTCACATTCCTTATCTTCGCCGCTATGCGCGCGCCCTCACCGGCGACCAGGCGTCCGGCGATGCCTATGTTGCCGCAACGCTCGAGGCGCTGGTCGAGGATCCCTCGGCGCTGGACGTCTCGCCTGATCCCAAGGTGGGCCTGTACCGCACCTTCGCCCAGATCTGGAACTCCCTCGCCGTCAACGGCGCCGAAACCGTGGACGATAGCGAACCGGCGGAAAAGCGCCTGACCCGGCTGACGCCCCTGCCTCGCCAGGCCTTCCTGCTCGTCTCTCTCGAAGGCTTCAGCGACGAGGAAGCCGCGGCGATCCTCGGTGTCGAACTCGATGAGGTCCGCGAGCTGATCAACGACTCCGGCCGCGAACTGGCGCAGGACATTGCCAGCGACGTGATGATCATCGAGGATGAGCCGGTCATCGCGATGGAGCTCGAAAGCCTTGTGCAGGATCTTGGGCACCGGGTCACCGGGATCGCCCGTACCCATGACGAGGCCATTGCCCTCGCCAAGGCCAAACAGCCCGGCCTGATCCTCGCCGACATCCGGCTGGCTGATGAAAGCTCCGGCCTGGACGCGGTCAACGAGTTGCTCGAGTCCTTCGAGGTACCTGCGATCTTCATCACCGCCTATCCGGAACGCTTCCTGACCGGCGACCGGCCCGAGCCGACCTTCCTCATCGTCAAGCCCTTCCAGCCCTCGATGGTTTCGGCGGTCTTGAGCCAGGCCCTGTTCTTCGATCGCAAGGCCCGCAAGGGCACTCCCGCCTGATCCGTCGAACCTTCCCGGCAGGACCCTGAAACGAAAAATGGCGGGACCTTCGCAGGTCCCGCCATTTTCTTTAGCCGGTGTCAGGCTCAGGCGTTGTTGCGATCGAGCCAGCTGTCGATCTCCTTGTTGGCCTGGTCCTTGGCGTAGCCGTAGCGCTCCTGGAGCCGACCGGCGAGCTTGGTGCGCTCGCCCTCGACGACGTCGAGATCGTCGTTGGTGAGCTTGCCCCACTGCTTCTGGACTTCGCCCTTGGTTTGCTTCCAGTTGCCTTTGATCTGGTCCCAATTCATGATTTCGTCTCCTTGACGGGGTGAAACATTCGACGGGAAGGAAACGCCCCTTGCCGCTCTGAAGTTCCCGCATCGATGTCGAATTCGCTAACTAAGACCGACTTGGAAAGGGACGCGACCGCGCGGCCGCGCCCCCTCCCTGCCGACTGCCAAGGGGGGCTTGGATGCAGTCGACCACCGTCGTTAACGCGAGCGCCCCAAGCGGGTTCCGGACACCGGGGCCGGATGAATTGCGGGATATTTCGTATCTGTCCGCGCAAGGCGCGGACAGGGCGGCATCGGTCTATTCGATTTCGCGACGCTGTAGCGTCAGCGCATAGCGCAGGCCATCCGGGCCGCCGGAGAGCTCCGATGCACCGCCGACCGCCAACGGCACCAGCCGCGACAGCAGCACATAGCCAAACTCCTCGCGGTCCGGTTCCTCGACCGGCCCCTCGCCCGTCTCGCTCCACATCAGCGAAAGCGCCGGCGTCGTCGGATCCGCCCGGTCGTTGAATCCCGGGAGTGCCGTCACGGCGACACTGACGCGGCCGTTTGGCGTCGCCAGGGCCCCGGTCTGGACGGAATTCACCGCGAGCTCGTGCAGGGCGAGGCCAACATAAAGCGCTGCATTCGGTTTCAGGTAATAGTCGCGCCCGTGAAGAACGACCTGCTGCCGGCCCCGGGCGGCGAAGGATTCGACCTGCGTCGCGATCAGTTCGCTGAGCTGTGCGCCGCGCCAGTTGGCTTCCGTAATCAGATCCTGCGATCGGGACATCGACTGCACGCGGCCATTGAAGCGATCGAGAAAATCGTCGACCGTCCGGGCGGTGCGCGACGTCTGGGCCGCCAGGCTCATGACGATCGCCAGCAGGTTCTTCGACCGATGTGTGACCTCGCGCAAAAGAGTTTCGCGGATCGCCTCGGAGCGCCGCCGGTCTGAGACGTCGACGATCGACGACAGAACCCCGATCACGTTGCCGTCAGCATCGCAGTCGGGCTGGAGAAAAATGTCGTAGAAGCGCTGTCCTTCCGGATGATCGAGCGTCAGTTCGGCCTTCCGGGATACAGCGTTCCCGACCACCTCGGCCTTCGCCGCCGTCAGGGACGCCGCCGACGAGGCTGGAAACAGGTCCGCGTCGCCGCCGCCTGTCGCTTCGTCGACCGCCCATTCCGCCGGCGCGTTCTCGAACCAGACATACCGCAGCTCGGCATCCTGGTACGAAAAGCTGATCGGCGTTCCACTCAGGATCGCCAGCGCTTTTTCCACGCGGTCATTGAGACCTTGTCGTTCGTTCGACACATTTCCGCCTTTGGACCGCCGCCAGAATATCGAGGCAACAGTCTCGCCGGGACTATTGTTCCGACGTGAATACCGCAAAAGCGTAAATCGATCGGAAACCCGCGTTTCCGGCCACGAGGCGACCGAATCAGGAATTTCGGCTGGAAGCCATCGTCGCCAGGATCGCATCGACGAGGTCAATATCCCGGTAGGGTTTCATCACCACCACGGCGGCGTGGCTGTGGGTCATGGCAAGGCCGCTGGCAATAACGAAGGGAGTCCCACATGCGAGGAGTTCGGCCATCAGCCCACCGCTGTCGCCATCGCCGAGCCGCATGTCGAGAATGACGACATCGACTGACTGATTCGCCAGGTGCTTCCGCGCGGCATCCACCGAGTTGACCGGCCAGGCGCTCGCCGCTCCGGCTTCCTCGATAATACGCTGGGCCTCGACGGCAATAAGGAACTCGTCCTCGACAATAAGAACCGAGAGGCCGGACAGCGGTCCGCCGGCGGTTCGTTTCATTGAAAATTCTCCAGCGACCAGCATGGTGCTGATTCCCACGCGGCGCCGCCCCTGTCGTTATCAAATGACGTAGCCGGGGATCTCGTGATGTGCAGGTTTGGCAGCGGCGAACCATCGCGGGGGAAGCTTTCCTCGTATACTGTTGACCGGTAACGAGGATTCCATGGCACCACGACCCCCGGCCCTTACCCGCAAATATCCCTGCGAACGGTGCCCACTGCGAGACCTGGAAATCTTCCGGCCGTTCAAGCGGGAGGAACTCGAGTTCGTCTCACATTTCAAGACCGGCGAACTCACCGCCGAGGCCGGGACGACGATCATGGCGGAGGGCAGCCATAGCGCACATTTGCTTACGGTGCTTTCCGGCTGGGGTTTTCGCTACAAGTTGCTGGAGAACGGCAATCGCCAGATCCTCAATGTCATCCTGCCGGGCGATTTCATCGGCCTGCAGGGCGCGATCATGGACGAGATGCAGCATTCCGTCGAAGCGCTCTCCGACATGTTCCTCTGCGTCTTCGAGCGCGAGCGCCTATGGGAGCTTTATCGCGATCATCCGGGGCTGGCCTTCGACGTCACCTGGCTCGCCTCGCGTGAGGAACAGGTCCTCGACGAGCACTTGCTCAACCTCGGCCAGCGCACTGCCGCTGCCCGGACCGCCTTCCTGTTGCTTTTCCTCTTCAGCCGGGCGCAGGATCGCGGCATGACCCGCGGCGCGTCGGTGACATTTCCGCTGACCCAGCAACATGTTGCCGACATGCTGGGCCTTTCGCTGGTCCACACCAACCGGACGCTCAATCAGCTGGCGCGCAAGAAGCTGATCGCCTGGCAGGACCGCACCCTTCGCCTGCTTGATCGCGACGCACTGGCGGACCTCGCCAACTGGGACGACACGGTCAGCGTCCAGCGCCCGTATATCTAGGCTCCCCCGGCGACAGGAGCGAGCTTGCGGATCGTTTCAAGAATCGCGCGCGGGCTCACCGGCTTCTGCACCATCGCCACCTCGCCGAATTCGCTGGTGAGGTCGTTCGACCGATAGCCGGTGCACAGGCAGAACGGCACCTTGAGTTCGCGGAGCCGCTCCGCCACCGGCAGGCTGGAATCGCCCCTCAGGTTCGCGTCAATGATCGCCACGTCAGGCACCGCGTCGCCTTGGAGTCGCGCCAGCGCCGCCTCGACCGTCGCCGCCGGCCCGATCACCGAATGACCGGCGTCCTCCAGAATCGAGGCGATCTCGTCGGCGATGATGAACTCGTCCTCGAGGACGAAAATGGCAAGCTTCCCGTGAGTCTCGGTCATGGTGTCACGCGTTTACCTTCTCCTTGGCCAACTCTTTCGCAAATGGCCGGATGGTGTGCAGGGGCGCGCGGATCTCGCAAAGAAGCCCTTCCTCGCGGAAGTCCAGGTGGGCATCGCCACCGAGTTCATAAGCGATGCTCCGCTCGATCAGCATCGATCCGAAGCCGCGGTCTTCCGGTGGCTTGACCGCCGGTCCGCCGG
This sequence comes from Bauldia litoralis, assembly GCF_900104485.1. GTDB lineage: Bacteria > Pseudomonadota > Alphaproteobacteria > Rhizobiales > Kaistiaceae > Bauldia > Bauldia litoralis. Next base: position 460,893 of record NZ_FMXQ01000002.1, read on the forward strand.
ACTCCTGCCATTTGAGCAGCATCCACAATTCCTCGTCGATGCGGGTGATCGACCAGACGATCTCGACCCGTCCGGTCGGGATCGACAACGCGCCGTATTTGGAAGCGTTGGTGCCGAGTTCGTGAATGACCAGCGCGAAGGACAGCGCTGCCTTGGGGCTCAGCCTCAGCCGCGGTCCGCCGATCCGGATAACGCCGCCGACATCGAAGCTGCCCGCCTCCTGGCGAATCACGGTGTCGATATCCGCGCCAAGCCAGCGTTCCCCGGCCAGCAACTCATGGGCCCGTGACATCGTCTGGATTCGCCCGAGCAGCGAATTCTCGAACAACGAAACCGATTGCTGGGTGCGGGCCGTGCGCCGGATGACCGCCTGGATCACCTGCAGCGTGTTCTTCATCCGGTGGTCGAGTTCGCGCATCAGCAGGCGCTGGATCTCCTGCGCCTCGTGGCGGTCCGTGACGTCGACGGCGGTAGCCACGAGGTTATGCGTCCGCGCGCTGTTCGGCGTCAGCGGCCGGACCCAGAGGTCGAGAACCCGCGACTCTTCGTCGACATCGATCGTGAAGTCGAAGCGCGCGTCCTCGCCGTTGCGTGCGGTCGCGATCGCCTGGCGGATGCGGGCGCCCTCTTCCGGCTCCTCGTAGTCAAGCGAAAGGTCCCAGAGCGCCCGGCCGATCATATCTCCTTCGGCGACTTTCATGACCTCGACGGCGGCGCGATTGGCGCTGATCACCTTGCCGTCGGGGCCGAGAAGCCAGGCCAGCGGGCCGATACCGTCGAGCATGCCGCGCAGTTGCGCCTGAGCTTCCGCGATCTGCTCGGTCTTCGACCGGTTGGCGATATAGCCGACCACCGCGACCGTCGAGGCCAGCCCGGCGCCCACGACCAGCAAGACCGCCCACCACATGACGGTCGAGGCGCTGGATGGAGCAGCACCCACCGTCACGGTCCAGGTCCGGCCACCAAAGGAGAAGGTCTGGCGATTCGGCGGGGACGTGACCGGCTCCGCGTCGGCGACGGCTTCGGCCGCGCTCGCGGAGGGACCGACCGTCAGGAGGATCTTGGCAATGCCGCTGGTTCGTTGGGCAAAGCGGGCAAGGTCGTCAACCGTAACGGAGGCGAAGGCAACGCCGATGACGTCGCCGCTCCGGTCCAGCGCCGGCAGATAGAACACCACCCCCCGTTCGTCGGTACCCAGCAGGCTCGTTGCGTCGCTGACGACAAGCTGGAACTGGCTGATCGTCTGTTCGATGGCCGCTCGTCGAACCGGATCGGACGCGGCGTCGAAACCGTAGGAGGGCTGGCCTTCGCCAGACAGGTAGCCGGATTCGATGACAAAATGGAAAGGTCGTTCCAAGGCCGCAACAGGGGCGCCATCAGGCCCGCGCTGCCAAATTCCGATCGACCGCGCCGGTTCGGTTTCAAACCTCACCTGGTATTCCTGGCGGTCCTCTGCCGGGACGCGCCGAAGAAAGCCGATCCCGCGCAGGACCTCGTCCGCCGCCAGAGGCACCGCGAAGCGATCGAATTCGTCCTTGGTTACATTGTTCGCGGCATAGAGTCCGCGCACCGCGCGAACGGAAATCGCGACGCGGTCAAGCGCAACCTTGACTGCCGTCGCGGCGGTGTCAATTCGAGCGCTTGCCTGCTCTTCGCGAAGCCGCTGATAGGAATCGTAGACGAACCAGCCCCCCAGTGCTGTCGCCCCGAGGCCCACCACGATGGCGACCGCCGTCGCCATCCTGCGGTGCCGGACTATTTCTCTTTGCGGCAAGCGATCCTCGACCCGTGTTACCCGCTCTCAGAGCGCTCCGACGACCAGCAGAATTGTGACGAAACTCACCACGCCCCAGGGTCCGTCAGGAACCGAGACCGATGAGATGATGGATGGGATGAAATAGGAGGCGTCATTGGAATCTGCTCGGTGCGTATGAGGTGTGTAACGCCCAATATTGCCTGGAGTTCCACGAAACGGCGAAAATAATTGTGGGAACAAACCACCGGAATCCCTTGTTGTTTGGCCCGTAACCCGGCTGCGGCCAAACGCACCAACGTCCTCCCAGGTGTGTTCGCCCGGCTCGGAAACCGAAACGCCAATAAGGGACACACAAACAATGACCTTCAGGAAACTCCTCGCCACGACCGCCATGGTTGCCGTCACTGCGACCGGTGCATACGTCGTCACCCCCTCCCCCTACGCTGCCGCCGCGACGATGGCTTCGGGCTACGTCCAGCAGATCGACACGACGGACCATTACGCGTCCGACATCATCGGCTCGACGGTCTATAGCTCGGCCGAGGCCGACGGCGAAGCCATCGGCGACGTCAATGACCTCGTTGTCGCTCCCGATGGCGGGATCGCTGCAGTCGTGATCGGCGTCGGCGGCTTCCTCGGCATCGGCGAAAAGGACGTTGCTGTTCCGTTCGATCGCCTGACCTGGCGCACGGACGAGGATGGCGAAACCTGGCCGGTTCTCGCCGCTACCCAGGAAGAGCTCGAATCCGCTCCGGCCTTTGAGCGCGACGCACAGACGGCCATGGCCAAGGACCCGGCCATGAAGGACAACGCGCCGGCTGACACCATGGCCAAGACCGACGGTCCGGCTGTGATGGACGAGAACGCTCCGGCCGACACCATGGCCAAGACCGACGACCCGGCGGTCATGGACGGAAACGCTCCGGCCGACACCGTGGCCAGGACCAACGATCCCGCCGTGATGGACGAGACGGCGATGGCCCCGGCCGATGGCGCGACTTTCGACCCGTCGACCATCAGTGTCGAGAACCTGATCGACACCACCGTCTACAGCTCCGACGGTGAGAATGTCGGCGAGGTCTCGGACGTCCTCTTGGCCGAAGGCGGCGAGATCGACGCGGTCGTGATCGATGTCGGCGGCTTCCTCGGCATCGGCGAAAAGCCGGTCGCGATCGGTTACTCCGACCTCGCCATCACCATGGACCAGAATGAAAACCTGATCCTGAAGACGGCGTTCACTCGCGATCAGCTCGATGCGGCGCCGGAGTATGACGAGACCGCGTACCGCGAGGACCGTCAGAAGGTTCTCGTCCGCGGCAAGAGCTAAGGCTCGCTACCTGACAACGACGATGCACGGTCTCCATTCCGGAGGCCGTGCATCGGCCATTTCATGAGGTGCGACGATGTTGGAATGGATTCTCATTGCCCTGCTGATCGCCGCGGTCGCCAGCATCCTGGGTTTCCGAGGCGTCGCCGGCGCAGCCGCCGGTGTCGCCCAGATCCTGGTGGTGATCCTGCTGATCGGTTTGGCGCTGCTGCTGATCTTCGGCGTCCTGGCCTTCGCCTGAGCCGAACGACTACCGCGAACCTTCGCGCCCGGTGCTGATCGCGCCGGGCGTTTTCGTGTAGGCCTCAGGCCGGCGGCAGGTCGCCCCGCGCCCAACCGTCCTTGGTTTCCGCGACGAAGTCGTCGAACCGCCCGGCAGCGATCGCCGCCCGGACCCCGGCCATCAGGTGCTGGTAATAGGCAAGGTTGTTCCAGGTCAAGAGCATCGCGCCGAGCAGTTCGCCCGACTTGATCAGGTGGTGGAGATAGGCGCGCGAATAGTCCCGCGCCGGCACCCAGTCCATGGTCTCGTCGATCGGCCGCCGGTCGTCGGCGTGGCGGGCATTCTTCATGTTGATCCGGCCGAAGCGCGTATAGGCGACGCCATGCCGGCCGGCGCGGGTCGGCAGCACGCAATCGAACATGTCGACGCCGCGCCGTACCGCCTCGACAATGTCGTCCGGCTGGCCGACACCCATGAGGTAGCGGGGATGGTCAAGGGGAAGTGCCGGCACCGTCGTGTCGAGCATCGCCAGCATGACGTCCTGCGGCTCGCCAACCGCCAGCCCGCCGATCGCGTAGCCGTGAAAGCCGATGTCGGCCAGCGCCTCGGCGGAGGCGATCCGCAGGTCCGGCTGGTCGCCGCCCTGCACGATTCCGAACAGCGCCCGCTCTTTCGTCGCGCCGAAGGCCGCCTTCGAGCGCTCGGCCCAGCGCAACGACATCCGCATCGCGCGCTCCACCTCCTGCCGCGGCGCCGGCAGCCGCACGCATTCGTCGAGCTGCATCCGGATGTCCGAGTCGAGCAGGCCCTGGATCTCGAGCGAGCGCTCCGGCGTCAATCGGTGGGTCGACCCGTCGAGATGCGACTGGAAGGTCACGCCCTCTTCATCCAGCTTGCGCAGTCCCGATAGCGACATCACCTGGAAACCGCCGGAATCGGTGAGGATCGGATACGGCCAGTTGGAGAAGACGTGCAGGCCGCCGAGGCCCGCCACTCGCTCGGCGCCCGGCCGCAGCATCAGGTGATAGGTGTTGCCGAGGATGATATCGGCGCCGAGCCCGCGCACCTGCTCTGGGTACATCCCCTTGACTGTCCCGGCAGTGCCAACCGGCATGAAGGCCGGTGTCCGGATGACGCCCCGCGCGGTCGTCAGTTCGCCGGTCCGCGCCGCACCGTCGGTCGCCGCGATCGTCATGCCGAAATCGGTCACGGCCGTATCTCCGGAAAAAGCAGGCTGGCGTCGCCGTAGGAATAGAAGCGGTAGCCGCTGTCGATCGCGTGCCGGTAGGCCGCCACCATCGTCTCGCGGCCGGAAAAGGCCGAGACCAGCATGAACAGCGTCGAGCGCGGCAGGTGGAAGTTGGTCATCAGGATATCGACCGCCTTGAAGCGATAGCCCGGCGTGATGAAGATCGACGTTTCGTCGGAAAAAGGCGCGACCAGCCCGTCATCGGTCGCCGCACTTTCGAGAAGCCGCAGCGAGGTCGTTCCAACCGCGACGATCCGGCCGCCGGCGGCCCGCGCCCGGTTGAGTGCGTCGGCGACGTCGGCGCTCACCGTCCCCCATTCCGCGTGCATCCGGTGGTCGGCCGTATCCTCCGCCTTGACCGGCAGAAAGGTCCCCGGCCCGACATGCAGCGTCACCCGCTGCAGCCCGATCCCCGCCGCCGAAAGCCGCTCGAACAGCCCGTCGGTGAAATGCAGGCCGGCCGTCGGCGCGGCGACCGCGCCTTCCTCCCGCGCATAGATCGTCTGGTAGTCGGCCCGGTCACTGGCATCCTCGCCGCGTTTCGCGGCGATATAGGGCGGCAGCGGCATGTGACCGATGGCGTGCACCGCCTCGTCGAGCACCGGCCCCGAGAGGTCGAAACGGATGAGCACGTCGCCACCCTCGCCCTTCTCCTCGACGGTCGCATCGAGGCCGGCGGCAAGGCAGGCATTGTCGACGGTGGCGCCGAAGCGCAGCCGGTCGCCAGGGCTGAGCCGTCGTGCCGGCCGGGCGAAGGCCCGCCACCGCGCCGGTCCGCTGCGCTCGTAGAGCGTGACTGACACCGGCGTGACATGCTCGCCGCGGATCCGTTCGCCGCGCAGTTCCGCCGGGATCACCTTGGTGTCGTTGACCACCAGCACGTCACCGGGCCGCAGCAGGTCCGGCAGGTCGCTGACATGCCGGTCATCCAGCGCCACACCCGGCTTCACCACCAGCAGCCGCGCCGCGTCGCGCGGATTGGCCGGCCGGAGCGCGATGCTCGTCTCCGGCAGTTCGAAATCGAAGAGGTCGACCCGCACGAAAAACCGTCAGCGGCGCGAATAGGCGCGGCCGAGCGCCAGCACGCCAATGACGATCAGCACCGCCGGCCAGATGACGTTCCAGTCGACATCGAGGTCGAAGAGAAACATCAGCGTCAGCGCCACCAGAACGATGCCGGTGATCAGCGGCCCGATGACGGCGGCGCCGAAGCCGTTCGCCGCGTAGGCCTTCCACGCCCCGATCAGTGCGAAGACCGCCGGAATGAGAATGAACAGCGCCCACCAGTTGCCCGGAATGGCGTAGCCCATGTTCTGCAGGAGGAAGACAATGCCGACCCCGATCAGGATCAGCGCCGCGACCCAGGCCCCCGGACCGCGCGGATCGTTTGCGTCGTCTTCCTGCAATGGCGTGTTGGACATGATGGTTCACCTCCCGCTATCGACCGCCGATCCTAGCACGATGGCAGTTGACGAGCGGTTGACGGGCCGCGCGCGCCGGCAGACACCGGTCGCGCGGCCCGTGATAGCGTCAGGCCTCAGGCTGCGTCGGCGGCAACCTTCATTGACACGATCTTGTCGGGGTTGGCCACCGGCTCGCCGCGCTTGATCTTGTCGATATTGTCCATGCCCTCGCTCACCTGGCCCCAGACCGTGTACTGGCCGTTGAGGAAGCCGGCGTCGCCAAAGCAGATGAAGAACTGGCTGTCGGCGGAGTTGGGATCGCTGGCGCGGGCCATCGAGCAGGTGCCGCGCACATGCGGCTCGGCGTTGAATTCAGCCGGCAGGTGCTTGCCGGAGCCGCCCATGCCGGTGCCGGTCGGATCGCCGGTCTGGGCCATGAAGCCGTCGATGACGCGGTGGAAGACGATGCCGTCGTAGAAGCCTTCGCGCGCCAGCTCCTTGATCCGGGCGACATGCCCGGGCGCCAGGTCGGGGCGCAGTTCGATCACGGTGGTGCCATGGGTGGTTTCCATGATCAGGGTGTTCTCGGGGTCTTTTACGTCGGCCATTCGGCCCTCCTCTTTCGGTTTTTCGTCAGACTAGTTGGTGTCGCCGGCGACCCGCATGTGGACGATGTGGTCCGGGTCCTGCACCGGCTCGCCGCGCTTCAGCGCATCGACCAGTTCCATGCCCTCGACCACTTCGCCCCAGACCGTGTACTGGCCATTCAGGAACGAGCAGTCGTCGAAGCAGATGAAGAACTGCGAGTTGGCCGAGTTGGGATCGGACGTGCGCGCCGCGCCGATCACGCCGCGGCCGAAGTTGGTGTTGGTGAATTCGGCGTTGAGGTCGGGAAGATCCGAACCGCCGGCGCCGGTGCCGGTCGGGTCGCCGCCCTGGGCCATGAAGCCGTCGATCACCCGGTGGAAGGGCGTCGCGTCATAGAAGCCGCGGCGGGTCAGCGTCTTGATCTGGGCGACATGGTTCGGCGCCAGGTCGGGACGCAGGCGGATGGTCACCTCGCCATCCTCAAGCTGCATGATCAGGGTGTTCTCGGGATCGAGGTCCTGGCCATGGGAGACCGCCGGCAGAAGCAGAAACAGAGCCGCCAGCGCGGCCGTAACGTGTTTGATCATTCTCACTCACCAAATTCGCAGGATGACGGGATGGATGGATGATCCGGCGCCCGTTCGGGGCCCCGGGGCTTGCGGCATCAGGTCGAGGAAGCCGGCGGCGCGGCCTTGGACTTCAATCTCTCGACGATAGCCGGAGGTACGAACGGCGCAACGTCGCCGCCCATGCGAGCGATCTGCCGAACAAGCGTGGCGGTGATGTGGCGGCTTGACGGCGAAGCCGGCAGGAACACGGTCCTGATCTCCGGAGCCAGCACCGCGTTGGTCGCCGCCATCTGCATCTCGTAATCGAAATCGGCCGCGTTGCGCAGCCCGCGGACCAGCACCTCGGCGCCGGCCGCCTGGGCCGCCGCAACGGTCAGCCCGTCGAAGGACGTTACCGAGACGCGATCGCGCTTGTCGGTCGGCAGCCCGGCGATCACGTCGGCGATCATCGCCTTGCGCTCGTCGGAGGTGAACATCGTCTTCTTAGACGGATGGACCCCGATCGCGACAACCACCCGGTCGGACACCGTCAACGCCGCAAGCAGGATGTCGAGGTGGCCGTTGGTGATCGGGTCGAAGGTGCCGGGATAGAGCGCTGTTCGGGTCATGGTCCGGTCGGTTCGCGGCTGTGGCCGAGGCAAGGCGTCGCTCGGCTTCTATCGGGAACCGCCCCGCCCGGCAAGGCGTTGCCCCGGCACGGGGGCAGCGGAGAGAGCCAATTCCGGCCATCCGGCAGCCCCCTTTTTCCCAATGCCCGCAGAGACTTGACCATGTGACCCCGATCACACGGCTTTTGTGAAGTTGGTCACTGTGGATGAAAGAGGGCGGAACTATCTTCCAGTCATACCCGTTGTTCAAGTGAGGCCGGCACGAACCCCCGGCCAGGCACGGAAGGATGAGAAAGATGACCACCTTGATCCGCCAGACAGTCGTTGCAGTCGCCTTTGCCGCGACAGTTGCGCTCGGCATCACCGGTGCGACTCTCCGCGGCGAAACCAAGGAAACCGATGTCGCCGCGACCTGCGAAGCTGCCGCCTGGCCGAACATCCCCGCCGAATGCCTCGCCGGCGCCGGCAATGACATCCGCTACATTTCGGCCAACGAGCCCGCCGCCGTGATGATCGGTCCGATGGCGTCCAACGGCGCTCTCGCCGACCGCTTCCAGACCGCCTTCGAGTAAGGCGAACCCGGGCGACTTAGCTGAACACCAGATGAACGGAGCAATCGGCCAGGGTTCAGTCGGCAACAGCGATAAAACCGACAGACATCGACAGCCGGTTCCGTCAGGAGACAACAAAATGAATTTCTGGATCCATTCGACCATCGCAGCCACCAGTCTCGCCGCCACCGTCGCCGTCGCATTTGCCGGCGCAGCCGTCTACGACGCCGGCGGCCCGACCGTCGCCACCAAGAGCGATCGCCTCGAAATCGCGACGACGGCTCCGGCGGACATCAACTACGTGACCGTCGAGTCGCGTGGCGACCAGGTTTCGGTGCTGGAGCGCGTACCGGTCACCATGACCGCCTCCAATGCGACCGAGACCCCGGCCGACCTCATCGCGCAATAAGCCTTCGTTTCCCTACGCCTCCCAAAACCTGACCTGAGCTTGAGCCGCCGGCGCCCCAACCGGCGGCTCTTTTTTGTCTGGGCGGCAACTTCCATCCGTCGGTCGAGCGCCCCTCCACCCTTCGGGCGGACTCCGCTCCCCCGCGAACGGGAGAGGACACGCCGCTCCGCGATACAATCAGCTCTTCGGAGATGCTAAAACCGGCGCCCTGCGATCCCGCCCCGCTTGCGGGGAGGGGGGACCGTCGCGAAGCGATGGTGGGAGGGGCGCGCGGCCCACAAGATCCGGGAAAACCACGGAAACCGCCCTACCCGGCACCTTCCTACGACCTGTTCAATTCCACGGCCGACCGAACCAGCGCCTTGAATGCTTCGGCGTCGATCGTATCGCCCTCCCGCAGGTCGATCGCCCGCCGGGTTCCGGCGGTCAGGCTGGCGTTGAACAGGCCGGAGGGGTCGTCCAGCGCCGCTCCCCTGGCGAAAGTCAGCTTCACATAGCCCTTGTAGGTTTCGCCGGTGCAGATGATCCCGTCATGTTCCCAGACCGGCACCCCGGAAGGATTAGACGGCTTCCGCCACTTCACCGCTTCGACCACGGCCGGGTCGGCTTCCCGGATCAGTCCGCGCATTCGCCCGAGCATCGCCCCGCGCCAATCCCCCAATCCCGCGATCTTGGCGTCGATCAGGTCGGAAGGAGAGTTATCGGCCGCCGCCGTGTCGGCGTTCTTGGTACGTGTCGTCATGTCCGGCTCCCTCGATAGCCATTCGCCTCTTCAAATGGATAGACCGAGGCGCAGCCCTTCGCCGCGATATTGGTGCCATTGTTGATCGAACCGGTGACAGCCCGCCCCTCACATCCGCTCGCCCGGCAGTACGCTCGCCTGCTTCACCCAGTCGACGAACTGGTCTTCGTCGATCGCCTCGTCCTCGTGAATGTGGAAGTAGCGCACGTCCTTCTGCTTCGACCCGACCGGCGGCATGGGCTGCAACTGTGCGCCGCGATGGAAAGCGACCTTCACGTATCTGTCGAAGCAGTGATAGCTCAGGAACCACGTCTGCGGCTCGTCGCCGACATTCGCGCCATAGAGCGGCGAGTTCCATTTGACCGCCTTGCGGACGTCGGGAACGGCCTCGGCGATCAGCGCATCGAGTTGGCGCCCGACATCCCGCTTCCAGCCTGGCATCGCCGCGATATAGGCCTGCACCGGCGCATCGCCGGTGCCCTTGGCGATCTGCGGGTTGCCACCGGACAGGAGAACCGGCTCCGCGCCGCCCCCCTCGGCCGACTGCGCCGCACCCTCTGCCTTCACTCCTGATGTCGCTTTCGCCATCGTCCTCGATCCCGTGCGTCGCCGCGTCGTCCTTTGCGCCCGCCCGGCCCGGATCCAGACGGTGTCGGCGCCCCGCTCAGTCCATCCGGCCCACGACCGCCTCGAGGTTCGAGCAGAATTGCACCCACCCGGCCCGCGCCCCCCCAAACGCCTGTTTCTGGTCGGGACGGAAGCCGACCTGCTCGACGCGAAGCCTGGTTCCCGTCGACGAAGGGGTCAACGTGAAGGTCACAACGCTCTCCAAGTTGTAGGCCGGATCGTCATGCGGGAAGTTCCACGTGTAGGCGAGCGTGCGGTTTGTCTCGACGACAAGGACCTCGCAATCCAGAACCCCGCCCCACTCGCCGTGAAGATTGAAGCTGTGGCCGACCACCGGCTTGAAATCGTTCTTCATCAGCCACTCTTCCATCAGGTGCGGCTGGGTAAGCGCCCGCCAAAGCTTTTCGGGCGGAAACGGGATGTCGCGCTCGATGACGACGGCGCGCGTTTCGGTGGGTGCCTGGCTCACTGGTCCATCCTTTTCAGCAGATCTTCGAGGTCGTCGAGGCGGGATTCCCACGACGCGGCCATCCGGCTCGTCCAGTCGACCAGTGGCGACAGTGCGCCAAGTTGGGCGCTGTAATGCGTCTGTCGCCCCTCATGGCGGCCGCGCACCAACCCCGCCTGTTTCAAGATCCCGAGGTGCTTCGAAACGACCGGTTGCGATACACCGGCCCGCGCCGTCAGGTCGCCGACCGTCTTTTCGCCTTCGCGGCACAAGCGCTCGAAAAGCCCGCGCCGCGTCGGGTCGGCAAGCGTCCTGAAGAGAAGGTCATGCGCGTCCGGCATTCTTGCATCCATACCCCGTCGGCTATCGGTCTATTTCATCGCCGAAGAGCTATGGGTTGTCAAGAACGGGATTGGGGAAGCGACCTCGCCCGGGCGACGGAACAACGAACTATCCGCAAAATTCCAACGCTCATTGGCCTGTGCCATCATGCTGAGGCGTGATCGCTCGGCGCGCGAATACAAAACGACCGGGCTACTTCCATAGCCCGGTCACAATACGTTGTCACAGTGATGCGTTCGCTCGCGCCCCGCCGGCAGCCGCGCCCTAGGCTTGCGGCTCCGGAGCCCCGCCGTCATCGGGCGGACTGCCCTCACCGCCCTCGCCGGCTTCGTCGTCACCGGCTTCCGGCTCCTCGTCTTCGGCTTCACCAAGGTGTTCGACCGAAACCACGGTCTCGTCCTTCGCGGTATCGAAGACGATCACGCCCTGCGTGCCGCGGCCAACGATGCGGATGTCGTGGATCGGCATGCGGATGATCTGCCCGCCGTTCGACACCAGCATGATCTGGTCGTTGGCATCGACCGGGAAGGACGCCACCAGCGGTCCGTTCCGTTCGTTGACCACCATCGCGACGATGCCCTTGCCGCCACGCCCGGTCGTCCGGTACTCGAAGGACGACGTCCGCTTGCCGTAGCCGTTCTCGGAGACGGTGAGGATGAACTGCTCCGCGGCGCTCATTTCGGCGTAACGATCCTGCGAGAGCTCGCCGCTGGTCGCGGCCTCCTCCTCGCCATCGGCCGGCGCCTCGGTGGCCGCCTCCGCGCCCTCCGGCTCGCCCTCGCCGCGCACCGCCCGGCTCATCTTCAGGTAGGCCGCCCGCTCGGCGCCGTCGGCGTCGAAATGCAGGAGGATGGCCATCGAGATGACGCGGTTGCCCTCGCCGAGCGCGATGCCGCGCACGCCGGTCGAGTCGCGGCCCTTGAACACCCGCACCTCGTCGACCGGGAAGCGGATGCACTGGCCGGCCGCCGTGGTCAAAAGCACGTCATGCTTTTCGGTGGCAAGCTGGACCCCGACGATCCCGTCGCCCTCGTCCAGCTTCATCGCGATCTTGCCGTTGCGATTGACCTGGACGAAGTCGGAGAGCTTGTTCCGCCGCACCCGCCCGCTGGTCGTCGCGAACATCACGTCGAGTTCGGCCCAGCTCTTCTCGTCCTCCGGCAGCGGCAGGATCGAGGTGATCTGCTCGCCGCGTTCCAGCGGCAGGAGGTTGATCAGCGCCTTGCCGCGCGATTGCGGCGAGGCCAGCGGCAGCCGCCAGACCTTTTCCTTGTAGACGATGCCGCGCGAGGAGAAGAACAACACCGGCGTATGGGTATTGGCGACGAAGACGCGGTTGACGAAATCCTCGTCCTTCATCGCCATGCCGGTGCGGCCCTTGCCGCCGCGCCGCTGCGCCCGGTAGGTGTCGAGCGCCACCCGCTTGATCCAGCCGGAATGGGTGACCGTGACCACCATGTCCTCGCGCTGGATCAGGTCCTCGTCGTCGAGATCGGCACCGCCGTCGAGGATTTCGGTCCGCCGCGGGACCGCGAACTCGTCGCGGATCGCGATCAACTCGTTCTTGATGATGGTCTGCACCCGCTCGCGCGAGCGCAGAATGTCGAGATAGTCGGTGATCTCGACGGCGATCTTTTCCAGTTCGTCGCTGATTTCCTCGCGACCGAGCGCCGTCAGTCGGGCGAGGCGCAACTCGAGGATCGCCCGGGCCTGCGCGTCGGACAGCCGGTAGGTGCCGTCCTCGGCAATCCGGTGGCGCGGGTCGTCGATCAGGGTCAGCAGCGACGCCACCTCCTCGGCCGGCCAGTCGCGGCTCATCAGTTCCTCGCGCGCCGTCGCCGCGTCCTTGGACGAGCGGATGACGCGGATCACCTCGTCGATATGGGCGACCGCGATGGCGAGACCGACCAGCACATGGGCCCGGTCGCGCGCCTTGGCCAGCAGGTAGCGCGTCCGCCGGCTGATGACATCCTCGCGGAAGGACACGAAGGCCTGCAGCATGTCCTTCAGCGTCATCTGCTCGGGCCGGCCGCCGTTCAGCGCCACGATGTTGCAGCCAAAGGAGGTCTGCAGCGGCGAGAAGCGATAGACCTGGTTCAGCACCACGTCCGCCACCGCGTCGCGTTTCAGCTCGATCACCACCCGCATGCCGTCGCGGTCGGATTCGTCACGGATGTCGGAAATCCCCTCGATCCGCTTCTCGCGAACCAGATCGGCGATCTTCTCGATCATCGTCGCCTTGTTCACCTGATACGGGATCTCGGTGATGACGATCGCCTCGCGCTCCTTGCGCACGGTCTCGACCGACGCCCGTCCGCGCATCAGCACCGAGCCGCGCGCCGTCGCATAGGCGGAGCGGATGCCGGCCCGGCCGAGGATCATGCCGCCGGTCGGGAAGTCCGGACCGGGGACGATTTCCATCAGCCGCTCAAGGTCGATCGCCGGATCGTCCATCAGCGCCATGGTCGCGTCGATGATCTCGCCGAGATTGTGCGGCGGGATGTTGGTCGCCATGCCGACGGCGATGCCGCCGGCACCATTGACCAGAAGGTTCGGATAGCGCGCCGGCAGCACGACGGGCTCGCTTTCCGAGCCGTCATAGTTGTCGCGGAAGTCGACCGTATCCTTGTCGATGTCCTCGAGCAGCGAATGGGCGACCTTCTCGAGCCGGCATTCGGTGTATCGCATCGCCGCCGGCGGATCGCCGTCGACCGAGCCGAAATTGCCCTGCCCGTCGATCAGCGGCACGCTCATCGAGAAGGGCTGCACCAGCCGGACCAGCGCATCGTAGATCGCCTGGTCGCCATGCGGATGGTATTTGCCCATCACGTCTCCGACCACCAGCGCCGACTTGCGGTAGGGCTTGTTCCAGTCGCGGCCGTTCTCGTGCATCGAATAGAGGATGCGGCGATGCACCGGCTTCAGGCCGTCGCGGGCGTCCGGCAGCGCGCGGCTGACGATGACGCTCATCGCGTATTGGAGATAGCTGTCCCGCATCTCGTCGGTGATCGAGACGAATTCGATGCCGGGTGTCATTCCGTCGCCGGGTTCGTCCGGCGTCCGGGGGGGTGTTTCATCAGCCAATGGGATACTCGGGGAATCAGGGTTAAACCTGCACAAAACCTAGGGATTCACCACCAAAGTTACAAGCCGAAAGCGCCTGCAATCCGCCCCGAAAAGCGCTGCGTTTTCAATGTCTTGGGCCGGCGATAAAATGAGACGGCAAAACCGCCGCTCTCGCCCCTTGATAATCCGCGATTCGCCCACCTGCCACCCGGGCCGCCCGACGGCCGTTTCCGTCGCCTGAGCGATGCGATACGTAGGGTCTGTGGCCACCCGCAAGCTCCCGCCAGACCCCGGAGTCCCGCCGCATGAAACGCATCGTCGCCCCGGCCGGCCAGCGCACCCGCATCCTCCGCATGCTGTCCGACAGCATCCCGCAGACGGTGCGCTTCACCGCCCGGCGGGTCGACGGCGGCGGACCGCCCGAGGGCACGGTGGAGATTTCTCGAACCCGCTGGTTCGTCCGCCAGCCGACGGAGATCCGCCCTCTCGAGCCGGACCAGGCGATCCCCAAGGGTTTCGCCGACGTCGACTATGCCATCGACGTGACGCCGCGAGCCGACACCGAAATCGTCTTCCAGAGCCGCCATTTCCGCATGTCGGCGCTGGTCTGGGTCATCGCCGCCGTCATCGTCCTGGCGGTTATCTCGGCGGTGGTCGTCCCGCTGCTCCTCTGACGGTCGGCGGCGTCAACCCGGCACGCCCTGGACGAAGCGCAGCGACTCGACCGTCGAACTCGTGCCGCCGGCCACCACGCTGAACGATCCGTCGGTCTCAAGCACCACTGCTGCGACATCGTCGAGCCGGGCGATCCCTTCGCTGCGCACCGCGGACAAGATCTCCTCTTCGCTCACCCGCTCCCGCCGCATCGTCGGCAGGAAGCGTCCCTGGAAGTAGAGCAGCGTCGGCTCCGACTTGACGAGGTCCTGGAACCACCTCACCCGCACCGAGGTGAAGGCGACCGCGAATTGCAGGCCACAGAGCAACACCATCGCAAACAACCCCTCCGCCAGGGAGACCTCGCTCGACAGGAGCGCTGTCGCCAGCACCGAACCGAGCGCAACGGTGACCACCAGGTCGAAGGCGTTCATCTTGGAAAGGGTGCGCTTGCCGGTCGTCCGCAGCAGCAGGACCAGCCCGGCATAGGCGGCAGTCCCGACGACCAAGACGCGAAACAGGTCGTACCAGCTGTCGAAGATCATCGCCCTGGGGCCTCCATGATGCGGAACACCCGGCCGGGCGCATCTTGGTGACAACCGCGCCGGTTGCGGAAGGTTCCCGCCACCCGCCACGCCGACGCCCGAACGCCTTGACGTCGGCGCCGCGAACCGCGACCGATAGCCGATGACGACGACCGACCTCATCCTGCCCGACCGGCGCGGCGACGAAGCCGCCTTCCGCCAGGCCGTGCGCCAGCTTCGCGATCACCTGCTCGGCGCGGTCGACATCGACATGGCGATCATGCTCAACGGTCAGCCCTTCACCATCACCTGGGGCGACCGCCGCCACGCCGCCACCGACGAAGCCGCCTTTTCGATCGCTTCCGGCATGCGGGTCATGGAAGGCACCGAGACCAACCCCGCCGAGATCGTCTCGTCCGGCGAGGAGCAGATCACCATCGTCATCGACGGCGAACGCCTCGTCTTCCACCTCGTCGAGGTCAAGGACAGGGAGCCGGACGAAGTCGCCGCGCCCCCCAGGGCGCTGCGCTGACAGTAGGACAGCCCCCACCGCTCATCCCCGCGAAAGCGGGGACCCAGCCCTGGCCAAGCCGGACAAGGAAAAGTCTGGATCCCCGCTTTCGCGGGGACGAACGGTCTGGGGAAATGTCAAACCCGGCTCGCTGCAATAAGAGCGCTCCCCTAAGCCCAGCCCTCTCCAGAGCGCACCACGCCCCTTTCCCCCTCGACGTCATCTCCGCAACGCGCGGGATCCAGTACACACTGCCGGCCTGCAACGATTCTCGACCGCAACTACCCCGCAAGAGCCCACTCCGCGCTCCACCACCACGCCCCCGACGGCCTCGCATCGGTCCATCAGAGAGCCGCCCCAGGCCAGGTCACGCCTCCTCTACCCCAAGCAAACCGCTACAAATGCCCCCCTCACAAACCGCCACGCCGCAAACCATCCCTCGTCGCCACCCTATATTAACTATCCGTTAACCACGTTGCAGCGACAACATGTAAACGTTCATTAACTCTGGTTAACGCACCGTGTCTCTCGCCTTCGCCGCCAGTTCGGGCATACGTCTCGCCGGTCGCTCCTTCCTCGCCTTCGTGCTGGAGCCAATGCCGCCGGTCGCCGGGTGGCTCGCCGATCTCGACGCCGTCGCCAGCCAGTCCCTCTCCTTCTTCGCCAACCGGCCGGTGGTGCTCAACCTCGCCCGCCTCGAGCCCGACCGCGAGGAAACCAACGCCATCATCGACGCGCTGAAGCTGCGCAACATCCGGGTCATTGCCGTCGAAGGCGTCGATCCGTCATGGGTCGATCCATCGCTCGCCCCGCTCGGCAGCGGCAAGGAGACCGGCAAGGTCGTCGACTTCCCGAATGCCGCGCCGCGCGCTCAGGCCCGTCCTGCCGCGCCGGCCGCCACGCCGAAGGGATCAACGACGATCGACCGTCCGGTTCGTTCGGGCCAGTCGATCTTTCATCCCGAAGGCGACGTCATCGTTCTCGGCTCGGTTTCCTCCGGCGCCGAAATCATCGCCGGCGGCTCGGTCCATGTCTACGGAACGCTGCGCGGCCGCGTCCTGGCCGGCGCCACAGGCAATCCGGGCGCATTGATCTTCTGCCGCAAGTACCAGGCTGAACTGGTGTCGATTGACGGCAGCTACATGACGGCGGAGCAAAGCCCGCCGGAACTGATCGGCAAGCCGGTGCAGATCCGGCTGCGGAACGACGCAATTGTGGCGGATATTCTCGATTAACCAAGGAGCAGGGGCAGAGATGGGGACGGTAATCACAGTCACTTCCGGCAAGGGCGGCGTAGGCAAGACGACGTCGTCGGCGGCCCTCGGCGCGGCACTCGCGCAGACGGGCGATTCCGTGGCGCTGGTCGATTTCGATGTCGGACTGCGCAATCTCGATCTGGTGCTCGGCGCCGAACGCCGGGTCGTCTATGACTTCGTCAACGTCATCCAGGGCCAGGCAAAGCTGTCCCAGGCGCTGATCCGGGACAAGCGGATCGACACGCTGCATCTCCTCGCCGCCTCCCAGACCCGTGACAAGGACGCGCTCACCGAGGAAGGCGTCGAGGCCGTCGTCAACGCCTTGCGCAAGACCTTCGACTGGGTGATCTGCGACAGCCCCGCCGGCATCGAGCGCGGCGCGCTGCTCGCAATGCGCCACGCCGACATGGCGATCGTCGTCACGAACCCCGAGGTCTCGTCGGTGCGCGATTCCGATCGCATCATCGGCCTTCTCGACGCCCGCACGATCAAGGCCGAAAACGGCGAGTCGATGGAGAAGCACGTCCTTATTACCCGCTACGATCCCGCCCGCGCGGCGCGCGGCGACATGCTGGCAATCGATGACGTTCTCGAAATCCTTTCCCTGCCGCTGATCGGCATCGTCCCGGAAAGCCCGTCGGTGCTCAAGGCATCGAACCTCGGCCTGCCGGTGGTGCTTGCCGATCCGTCGAGCGACTCGGCCCGGGCCTACGCCGACGCGGCCAAGCGCATCAAGGGCGAAAGCATCGAGATGGCGGTGCCCAGCGTCAAGAAGAGCTTGTTTGGGGGCCTGTTCCGGAGGGCAGCCTGATGATTTTGCGTTTCTTCAAGCTACGGCGTTCAGCGCCGGTTGCCAGGGACCGACTCAAGGTCCTGCTGGCTCACGAACGGGCGATGACGGGCCGGCCGGACCTGATCGCGGTGCTGCGCGAGGAAATCCTCGCCGTCATCCGCAAGCATGTCCCCGTCGATCCGGGCAAGGTCAACGTTCGCGCCGACCAGGCTGGCACGACATCGACGCTCAGCGTCGATATCGAATTGTCGACAATGAAGCCGCCAACGGCCGCCGCCGCATAGGCGTCGGCCCGGAGCCCGTTTCGTCGTGACCCGCTGCTAGCGGTGTGCGAAGCCCGGGGGATACGGTTTGCCGCAAAGCCAGAAGTAGTTGCGGTGTTTCGGGCTCCAGATGAAGCAATTGACGAAATCCCAGGGGTTCTGGTTGATCCCGCGCCATGCCTGGTGCCGGGTTCTCGACGTATAGCCATTGTTGGCCGCCAGCACCGGGGCGGCGGTGACCATGACCGCGGCGGCGAGAAGGACAATGGCGACAGCATGTCTGTGCATTACGGCTCCTGTCAGGGATTCTGGTTGGCTCATTGTAGCCGCTTCGGCTGCCAACTGGAAATTCTTCACGAGCCACCCTTAATCGTCTCTTGAAAGCATGCATCGGCGATCCCACGTGCGCGTCCTTCGCCTCGCGGAGATCAAAAGGCAATGCTGGACCAACCGGTCCGGACCGACCCCGATAACGCCCCAACGGGCCCCGGGGAAACCAGGTTCGATCGTATCTACCGGCTCATTGGCTGGGCCGTGGTTCTCTTATTCTGTATCGGGGGGATGATTTATGCGGCGCTCGACTGATCCCTGATTCCTGGCGCTGACAACGCCCGGTGAATGCAAAAGCCAGCGCGGCCACCGCCCGCTGGCTGATGGTGGATCATTGTGTTAACACCCGCGCCGCGGCGACGACGCCCGCGGCTCTGACAGGATCGGCATGCTCAAAGGCTGGCCGGCGATTCTCACTCTCGGCTGGATTTTGCTGGCGCTGTCGATCGCGGCCGCTGGAGTGGCGCTCTATTCGCTGGTCGCTCGCGACGGACTTTCGCCGCTTTTCGCCGAGGTTGCGGCGATCACCGCCGGCGTCGGCGGCACATGCGTCCTGTCGACCATCGGACGCACCTTTGAACTCCGCTTCCGTGACGCGACCCTGCTGACGGTCCTGGCCTGGTTCGCCGTCCCGGCCTTCATCGCCCTGCCCTATCTGGCGGACCCGCTCGACCTGTCCCTCGCCGACGCCTATTTCGAGGCCGTCTCCGGGCTCACCACGACTGGCGCGACGGTACTGACCGGCCTCGACGACCTGCCCCATTCGCTGCTCCTCTGGCGCTCGCTCAGCCAGTGGATCGGCGGCATGGGCATCATCGGCTTCGCCATCCTCATCCTGCCCTTCCTCAAGATCGGCGGCATGCAACTGTTCCGGCTCGAATTCTCCGACCGCTCGGACAAGCGCCTCCCCCGCGCCCGGTCGATCGCCCTCGTCGTCGCCGAGATCTATGTCGGGCTCACCGTACTCTGCTTCCTCGCCTACCGCGTTCTCGGCATGGACGCCTTCGACGCGCTCAACCATGCCCTGACCACCCTGCCGACCGGCGGCTTCTCGACCCATGATTCGTCCTTCGGCTATTTCGACAGCGCGCCCCTGCAATGGGCCAGCGTGCTGTTCATGATCCTGGCGTCGCTGCCCTTCCTCGCCTATTTCCGCTTCATCCAGCGCGGCGCGTTGCGCGACCGCATCGATCCGCAGGTCGAGGCTTTTCTCCTCACAATCGTCGCCGCCACCGTCCTCTTCTCCACCTGGCTGGTGACCAGCCAGGCCCTCGGTGTCGGCGAGGCGCTGACGGAATCGACCTTCAACATCGTCTCGATCGTCACCACCACCGGCTATGCCTCGCTCGACTATCTCGGCTGGGGCACCTTCGCCGCCGTCTGGTTCTTCATCCTGACCTTCGTCGGCGGCTGCACCGGCTCGACCGCCGGCGGCTTGAAGATCTTCCGCTTCCAGATGGCGTCGCGCATCGTCGGCCGGCACATCAGTCACACGATCCACCCCCACGCCGTCCTGCCACTGCGCTACGGCGGCCGGCTGGTCTCCGACGAGCAGGTCGGCTCGATCACCGTCTTTGTCGCGCTCTACCTGGCGACGATCGCCGTCATCTCGGTGATGCTGGCCATCCTCGGCCTCGACCCGTCCACCGCCCTTTCGGCCGCCGCAACAGCCGTCGGCAATGTCGGCCCGGGCGTCGGGTCAATCATCGGTCCGGCCGGCACCTTCGCTTCGCTGCCGGAGAGCGCCAAGGTCATCCTGTCGGTCGCGATGGTGATGGGTCGGCTGGAAATCCTCAGCGTGCTCTTGCTGATGTTCCCCGCCTTCTACCGCTGACCCGGGGGGCAAGTTTCTGCAAAGTCCTCGAAAGCCGCACCGGATCGAGCGTCGAGAGGATCGTCACCGCGCCGGTCACCTGGATGCGCTTGGTCACGGCATCGACCGCCGCCATCATGATTGCGGGCGACGCGATGGCGATGTCGAGCCGGCGATCCTCGCCGAATCTGTAGCGCCCGATTTCCACGGTGCCCTTCCCTCTTCGCGAAGGCAAGACGCCAGCCGCGAACGGGCCTTGCGTCAATGTTGATCTCGATCAACGTCGGCAAGATGCCGTCCGCGCAGGATTCTCCGATCGAGACCGACGGAGCGACTCCCATGCCGACCGAAACCATCCTCGTCATCGTTGGCGTCATCGCCGCTTTTGGCGTCCAGTCCGTAACCCTGCTTTACGCTGACCACGCCACCCGCAATCGCTGATCCACCAGAGCCTGCATCTCTGCCAACCGGCGAAGCGCCTGCCTGCCGGTGGTCTGGCTGCTGCGCCATTTTCTGCTGAACGCCCTTGTCTTCGCGCGATCTCGGCTGACGACGGCCGCGATTGCGAACTATTCTCATTTTAGCTCTTGCATTTGTTGCGAATAATTCTCAGTATCATTACCAACTGGGATCGCAACAGATGACGGCACTGGCTCTTCGTTCCGCACGCTCAATTCAGGCTCTCTGGGCCGAACGCTTTGCGCCCAACGGCCGCAAGCTGCTGATCGCCCTGCTGCTCGTCGCCCTGTTCGGCTCCTCACCCGAAATTCGCGCCCTCGTCATGCAGGCGATGGCCGACGCCTACCTTCAGGTCACCGTGTTTGTCGCCGTGACGCTGGCGCTTTTTTACGCCGTGGAGCGCGGACTGAACATCAACCTCGGTGAGGTGATGGCGAGAAACGCCAGGTGGCAGCCGGCTGTTGCCGCCCTGTTCGGCGCCCTGCCCGGCTGCGGCGGCGCCATTGTCGTGGTCACCCAATACACGCGCGGCTATGCCAGCTTCGGCGCGCTGATTTCGGTCCTGGTCTCGACCATGGGCGACGCTGCATTCCTGCTGATTGCCCGCGACCCGGAAAGCGCCGTCATCGTCCTCAGTATCAGCCTCGTCGCCGGCACGATCACCGGCATGATCGTCGATCGCCTGCATGGCCGCGACTTCATGCGCATGAAGATGGACGCCGATCCACTGGGCGCCGCCTGCCGCACCGGCCGGGGCCTGCTTCCGCCCGGCGGCAAGGTACTGTGGCTGTCCCTGCTGTTTCCCGGCACCATCCTCGGCGCGATGATCGCGTTCCAGGCCGACCCTGATGTCATCATCGGCATTCCCGGATTTACGCTGTGGTTCGGCTTCGCCGGCGCGGCCCTGTCGATCCTGCTCTGGGCGATCTCCGCCAACCACGTCAATGCGCTTGCCGGCCAGCACGAGGATATGGGCACGCGGATCACCGCCGACACCAATTTCGTCACCGCCTGGGTGGTGATGGCGTTCCTCACCTATGAGATCTTCGTCTACGCGCTCGGCGTCGATATCGGCACGCTGTTCCACGCCTGGGCGCCGGTGCTGCCGCTCGCCGCGATCCTGATCGGCTTCATCCCCGGCTGTGGCCCGCAGATCGTCGTCACGACGCTCTATCTCGCCGGCGCCATCCCCCTGTCGGCGCAGCTTGCCAACGGCATCGCCAATGACGGCGACGCCCTCTTCCCGGCAATTGCCCTGGCGCCGCGCGCCGCCGTTCTGGCCACGCTCTACTCCGCCATCCCCGCGGTGATTGTCGGCTACGGCTGGTTCTTCCTGTTCGAATAGAAAATATTAGCCAAATCCCGCTATCGGTCTGCCGTCGGCGACCGTGATCGTCGCGAGACGAGCGGGAAAGCCATGATCGAGACAATCGTCCATTCCTTCGTCACCCTGTTCGTGACGGCGGATCCGATCAGCATCGTCCCGCTGTTCATCGTCGTCACCGCCGGCCTCAACGCAGCTGAGCGCAACCAGGTCGCCCTCCGCTCGGTGCTGATCGCCGGTGTCATCCTCGTCGCCTTTGCGCTGCTGGGCGACGAAATCATCGCCTTCTTCGGCATCACGATCCAGGCGTTCGAAGTCGCCGGCGGGATGCTACTCTTCTTCACCGCCTTCGGCATGGTCTTCGGATCAAGTTCGAGTGAGCCGCAGAAACCCGGCGCCAATGCCGACGGCGCGCTGACCCAGATCGCGGTCTTCCCGCTGGCGATCCCGATGATGGCCGGCCCCGGCGCGATCTCGGCCACGATCCTGCTGTCCGCCCGCGCCCATGGCTGGCTCGGAATCGTCGAACTGGTCGCCGTCATCCTGGCGCTGATGGCCTTGATCTACGCCGTCCTGATGATGTCGGGCCGCATCGACCGGCTTCTCGGCGATACCGGCCGCGTCGTGGTCAGCAAGCTCCTCGGCGTCATTCTCGCCGCGCTTGCCATCCAGTTCATCGGCGACGGCGTCACCAAATTCGCTGAAGAAATCGCCAAGGCGGCGGCATAGCCGCGGCCTGCCGGGGATCAGTTCCCGGCCGCTGCATCGAGGCTGACCCGCATGGTCGCGCCACCGAAGGCGTGAACCTTGTCATGGGCAGCGACCTCGACCTCGGTCGTCCCCTCGGGAATCGCGACGCCGCTCAGGCTGCGGGTAAACGGCTGCTCGGTGTCATGGGGATGGAGCAGAGTCCGGGTGCCGAGCACGGTCCCGTCGAGGGCGCGCACCTCCCAGGCGTCGGCATAGTGGTCCCATCCGGCATCGTCATGGCGTACGGTGACGTCGAAGCGCCAGGTGCCGCCGGTCTCCGGCGTGGCCACCACGTCGATGACGTCGGCTTCGCCGGCAAACGCGGAGGCGGCGGGTGTCAGCAAAAGAAGAAACCCTAGGACGGCGCCGCGCATTAACCCGCTCCATTGTTGCATCCTTGGCAATCGACAGGGAATGTAGGTCAAATCGCCCGAGAGACCACCCGAGAGAGGAATCGCATGGCCGCCCACGGGTCGAAAGTTGTCATTTACGCCGCCCTTGTCGGTAACGCCCTGATCGCGGTGACCAAGTTCGTCGCCGCCAGCATCACCGGCTCCTCGGCCATGATGTCGGAGGGCATCCACTCGCTGGTCGATACCGGCAACCAGGGCCTCCTGCTCTACGGATTGCGCCGGGCCGCCAAGCCGGCCGATGCGCGACATCCATTCGGCTACGGCGCAGAACTCTATTTCTGGGCCTTCGTCGTCGCCATCCTGATCTTCGCCGTCGGCTCCGGCGTCTCCTTCTACGAGGGCATTCACAAGATTTTCGATCCCCACCCGATCGAAAGCCCGTACATCAACTACATCGTTCTCGCTCTCGCCATCGTCTTCGAGGGCGTCGCCTGGACCATCGCCTATCGCAGTTTCGAGAAGACGCGCGGCGACCGCAGCCTGTTCGCCGCGGTCCGTCAGTCCAAGGATCCGACGATCTTCACGGTGCTGTTCGAGGATACCGCCGCGATGCTCGGTCTCATCGTCGCTTTCGTCGGCATCTACCTGTCGTCCACCTTCGACCTGCCCTGGGCCGACGGCGCCGCCTCGATCGGCATTGGCGTCATCCTCGCCGCCGCCGCCATCTTCCTGGCGATCGAGACCAAGGGCCTCTTGATCGGCGAAGCCGCTGCGCCGGACGTCGTCGAGACGATCCGCAAGATCGTCATGGCGACGCCCACCGTGTCGGGCATGAACGAGTTGCGGACCCTGCACCGTGGCCCGGAGGATATCCTCCTCGCCCTGTCGCTCGACTTCGAGGACAACCTCACCGCCGGCAAGGTCGAGGAAGCGATCCAGTCGCTGGAGACCGCGATCCGCGACCAGTTCCCGAGCGTCGGCCGCGTTTTCATCGAGGTCCAGTCGCGAAGCGGCCATGAGCAGTCGGTCCTCGCCGAACAGCAGCGGCTGGCGGACCCGACCCCGGACTGAATGCCGGAAAGGGCCGAATTCAGCCCTTTCGGTGTTGCACCCGGTGCTCGAATGCGGCTAACGTCCCGACAGGGCGTCAATTTGAAAATTCCGTGGGTTGGGGGGCTAGCCAAACCACAGGAATATTGACGCCATGAATGGCAGTTTTGAGGATTTCCTCGACGCACTCCTTGCCTTCGAATCCGGGTGGGACCGGGACCGCTACGAAACCGGTATCATCCAGGACTGGCAGCTCGACCAATGGGCTGGCGGCGCCGTCGGCTCGTTCTTTTCAGGCTATACCAGCTGGTCGCAACTGACCGACGCCGAATGGGAGGCCATGGCCTACCGTTCGATGAATTCCTACGGTTTCGTCGGCTATCAGTTCGGCGAGGCGCTGCTCATCGACCTCGGCTATTACGACGACGATTTCTATTACGGCAACGGCGCCGCCACCAACACCTGGGACGGCGCATGGACCGGCAAGAACGGCGCCGACTCGCTTGACGCCTTCATGACCAAGGCGGTCCAGGATCTCGCGATCCGCGACGCCTTCGGTCACAACCTGAAGATCATCGAGGATGGACTCGCCGCCGCCGGCAAGTCGCTCGACGACTATCTCGGCACCACCCGCACCTACAGCCAGAACGGCATCGACATCTCGGTGCCGCTGACGCTCACCGGCATTCTCGCGGCGGCGCATCTGCGCGGCGCGCCGGCCACCGTCAGCCTTCTCCTCAACGATACGGTCAGCGCCGACGAATACGGCACCTCGATCCTGCAATATATCGAGCAGTTCGGCGGCTATGACGCACCCAGCATCGCCGAGGCGATCGCCTTCTTCGAGGATGGGCTGACCGGCGACGAGGGTTTGGGCACCCCGGGTGAAGCCGACCCGGGCGCCGGTTCCGGCGACGGCGGTGCGCCGGCAGGAAACGGAACGGCCGACGTGACGGCCGAGACCGCCGACGTGGCCATCACCTGGAACTGGGGCCAGGACACGGTGGTCGACGCCTTCGATCCCGCCACCGACACGATCTTCATCGACTGGTTCAACGCCGACCAGATCGAGATGACCGAGGTCGACGGTGGCGTCCGCTTCTGGATCGCCTCGAACAACCAGACGCTCCTCATCGCCGGCGTGACGCTCGCCGCTCTGTCGCCGGCAAATTTCACCATCCGCGACGACACCGCCGCGGCGGAGCTCCTTGGCGCGATCGGCGCATCCGATGACGGCGGCGGCGACACCGGTGACGGTGGTACTGGCGGGACTGACAACGGCGGCACCGACAACGGCGACACCGGGGGCACTAGCGACACCAACCAGGGCGAGACCGGTGGCGGCGACGCGACCGTCGCCGGCCACGGCACCGCCAACGTCACGGCGGCAACCGCCGATGTTGTCCTGACCTGGCAGTGGGGAACGCACAACGTCGTTTCCGGCTTCACCCCCGCCATCGACACCATCTTCGTCGACTGGTTCAACGCGGGCGAGATCGACATCGCGGAAACCGGCGGGAATGTCGTCTTCACCATGCCCGGCAACAACCAGTCGGTGACCCTTCAGGGTATCGGCCTGGCAGATCTTTCGCCGGCAAACTTCACCATCCTCCACGACACCGCGGCGGCCGAAATCCTCGGCGCCATCGGCGCCGATACCGGGCATGGCGATCACGACCACGGCTCCGACGCCGCGGTCATGCACATGGTCACCCTGATGTCGCCGTCCATGACGATCGACGACTTCGATCCGACCCGCGACATGATCCATATCGAGCAGGGCATCACCGATACCGGCCTCGAGATCAGCGACGCGACCGGCGACACCGTCATCGTCGTCACCGGCTACGACGGCAGTCAACTCAGCACCACGACGCTGACCGGGATCCGCCTGTCGGAGCTCACCCTTGCCAACTTCTCGATCGCCGAGACCTCGGCCCTGCACGAGGTCGCCGACGCCATCGGCGCGACGATCGACGAGCCCGAGGTGAGCGGCAGCGGTTTCCCGATCGTCTATGACAGCGACGGCTCGAACCCGGCGGCGATCACCGGCACCACAGACGCCGGCGGCCTCATCTATCGCATCGACTTCTACGCCGACGACATCGTCGCCTTCGACGCCGCGAAGGACCGCATCGACGTCGGCGATACCTCCGTCCACAACCTGATCGCGTTGAAGACACCGGACGGCGAATTCGGCATGGACAATCCCTGGGGACCCGACATGCAGATCCTGCAAGGGGTTCCCTTCGCCGACCTGACGATCGCCACCCTCGGCCTGGTCGGCAACGAGCACCTCCGCCAGGACATCGGCGGCGTCTTTTCCTGGGAGCTCGGCGCCGGGCCACGCGACGACGACACTGTCTATATCCGCTCGCACGAATACGGCGTCCACACGGTGATCGACAACTTCGACCCGGCGACCATGAAGATCAGCTTCCTCTACTACGGCACCCGCGAGCGCCTCTCCGTCGAGGACTCCGACGCAGGGCTGGTGATCAGCACCCTGCCCTCGGGCCAGAGTTTCGTCTTCACCGACCTCAGCCTCGCCGATCTCCAGCCCGGCAATGTCGAGTTCCACCACGACCAGGTGATCGAGGACAATCTCGAGGTGCCCTTCGGCTTCTCCCAGGACGACGTCACCCTAGTCTCCCGCGCCGACCTTCTGACCCCCGAAGGCCCGGCCGGCCAGATCACCGACGGCCATCAGACCCGGGTCGGCGTCGGCGCACCGGGCAGCGACGCCCCCGTCGATCCGGCCCCCGATCCCGTCGATCCAGATCCTGTCGATCCAGACCCTGTCGACCCCGGCGACGGGAGCGGCGGCGGCACGCCCGACGGCCAGGTCGATGTCCACCACCTCACCTGGAACTGGGCGGCGATCGAAACGATCTCCGGCTTCGCGGCCAGCGAGGACGTGCTCGACTTCGGCAACCTGTCGGCAAGCCACATCGCCATTACCGAATCCGGTGGCGACCTCTTTCTCAAGGTCGTCGACAATGGCGGGCATGTCTATGTCATCAAGGACACCGAGGCCGAGGACCTCGGCCTCGCCAACCTCACCGCGCCGGAGTGGAGCGCCGTCCTGACCGCCCCGGGCGGCGTCTACGCCCAACTTGCAGCCCTCGGAAACGAGGACCTGGTCTAAGCCCGCGCCACCGGCCCGGCCGCCCCGGCGGTCGGGCCGGTGCGCCCGCTTCCCCCGTCATTGACCCCTGCCGCCCCAGCCGCGACTATCGTCGGCGCGCGCCCGCGCGCCCAGCCATCACTCTCGCCTCTCGCAGGAGAAACAGGTTTGCGTCTGGCCACGGTTCTCCGCAGGGTCTTTTCCTGGGCAATGGCGCTCAGCATGCTGCCGGTGGTCATCGCCGTCCTGCTCAGCGGCTACATCACCTACCGCTATAACGCGGTGCTCAACGAGACCCGGCAACTCATCCAGCATTCGCTGGAAACCACGACCGCGATCGACGACCTGATGCTCGACCTTCAGGATCTGGAGACGGGCCAGCGCGGGTACATCATCACCGGCGAGCCCGCCTATCTCGAGCCCTTCGAGACAGCCCGCCGCGATGTCGAAACCGATTTCGCGCACTTGCGCGCCCTGGTCGCGAACGATCCGGAGCAGACCGCCCACGTCCACGAGATCGGTGGCCTGGTCAAGACGAAAATGGCCGAGCTCGTCGCCACCATCGCGGTCCGTCGCGACCGGGGTTTCGCCGCGGCCCAGCCGCTCGTCGCCAACGACATCGGCAAGACGACCATGGACCAGATCCGGAGGGAAGTGGACGCCATGCGCGATGCCGAGGCCGCCAGCCTCACCGAGAATACCGGGCGCATGCGCGGCGTCGAACACCACGTCATCCTTGTCGTTGCCCTGACCATCGGACTCAGCCTGATCGGCCGGCTGATCGGGTTCGTCATGCTGGTCTGGTGGCGCTCGCGCCCGAAACGCCCGCGCCACCCCGCCGCGTGACCACCGTCACCCGGCCCGCGCCAGCCGCGCCGCCTCCCGCCACGGTTCGATCGTCCAGTAGCTGGTGGCAAGGCCCGACGGCGACGGCAGGACGATCAGCCCGGTCGCGCCGAGCGTCGCCGCCTGCAATCCGTAGGAGAGCCGCCCGGTCGGGCGCTTGAGGAAAAGGCTTGCCGCCTTCTTGCTGGTGAAGGCAAGGTACCGGGGCGACACGGCGCCGATCCTCATGGCGAGATCGGCGATATCCGCGTCCGTCACCACCAGGTCGCTGTCCTGCCCGACATGCGCCTTGGCGACGTCGGTCAGGCCGATGTCATGGTCGATGACGGTCGCAAAGTCATGCGGGTCGAACTGGCGGGGCGTCAGGCCGACGGCATGGAGCGTCGGCCAGAAGCGGTTGCCCGGCTTGGCGTAATAGGCGCCGACTTCGGCCGACCGCCGTCCCGCGCCGGTCCCGCAGAAAACGATGCGGAGCCCGGGCCGGAGCACGTCCGGCAGGACAGCCATCGTCGCGGGCGCTCGTGGCTAGCGCCTAGAACGGGATCTCGTCGTCGAGTTCCTCGGCATAGGAACCACCTCCACCGCCACCGCCGCCGGAACGCCCGGCATCCGGGCCGCCGCCGGACTCCATCGGCGAGGAGCGCCCGAAGTCGCTGCCGCCGCGCTCGCCACCCATGGACTCGCCGGGCCGGTCGAGGAAGGTCAGGTCGCCGCGGAAACGCTGGATCACGACCTCGGTCGTGTAGCGATCCTGGCCGCTCTGGTCCTGCCACTTGCGGGTCTGAAGCTGCCCTTCGACATAGACCTTGGAGCCCTTCTTCAGATACTGCTCGGCGACCTTGGCGAGGTTCTCGTTGAAGATCACCACGTTATGCCACTCGGTCCGCTCCTGCCGCTCGCCGCTATTCTTGTCGCGCCAGGATTCCGACGTCGCGATGCGCAGGTTGACCACCGGCGAGCCGGAATTCAGCCGCCTGACTTCCGGATCGCGGCCCAGATTGCCGACCAGAATGACCTTGTTGACACTGCCCGCCATCGCTTGACCTTTCTCTGTCCCTCGCTTTGCCGACGACCCTACGCCTCCGGGCGTCCGTCGTCGCCATGCGGACGCCTTATCCACACATCAAGTTTGTTCTTCTTATGTTCGCTTTCGCGATCGATCCTGTCAACCGTGCGGCAGGCAGACCGGCACTAGGCAAGGTTGTCGCTCATCCATGCTGCGCCGAAGCGCACGATGTCCGCGGCGTCGATCAGTTCGCTGTCGGCGCGGCCCACCTTGCCCGTCCTGGCGCGACCGGTCTCCCGGTAGGCCTTGAGGATCAGGGCGAAATAATCCTCGCCATCCCAGGCGACGATGCCGTTCTCGTCATCGAGGCTCTCGACGCTGCGGGTCTCGGGACCGTCCGGGCTCATCACCCGGTAATGCCGCCGCACCCGCCGCTTCTCAGGCAGGTCGGCGAGATACTCCGCGTAGTGCAGCACAGTGGTGGTATCCGGGCTCGCGCCAAGCCGCAGCACCCGGCCACCCATTTGGCAAAGCCTGTCCAGCGGCGAATCCGGGCCGTAATAGTCGTCCCAGGGACTGTTGCGCAGGAGTTCTGCCCCGCGAGCACCGCGGGCGGCGAACCGACCGGACGGGTTGTCGTTGACCATCGTCCCCGGCGCGATCCGAAACGCCTCGGCGAGATAGCCGACCTCGGGCAGCACCGGCGACGTCAGCGGATCATAAGGAGCAACCTCAGCCAGCAGCGCCGCGCGCTCGGCTTCCGGCTTCTGGTTGACCCATTCATGCGCGACCACTGCGCCGAGGATCATCATCAGTGTCCCGTCAGGCCCGACCGCCGTGTCCAGCGCCGCGATGACGCCCGCCGCGCCGCCCTCGACCGGTCCGATCGCCCGCAACGATGCGTGGATCATCAACGCTTCGCCGGGCCGCACGCCGAGGCGGACGAGATCCGCCGCCAGTGCGCTTGAAGAGATGAGTCCGTCGCTCATCGGTCGCCTCAACAGCTACCTTGAAACAGGCCAAAAGCCTCCGCAGCTAATCTGCGATTGCGGCGAATACTCGGCGCGGAGACCCCTGCCGTATTTATCTTTTTTCCGCTTGGGGCGGCCATGCGCCGGGATTAGAATCGCGTCTGGAAAGACACCGGTCCAGGGGACCGCGCGCCTTCCGCAGCCGGGCGCCGCCCGGGCCTGCCGGCGCCCGCCCGCAAGCCGTCTCGACCACAAAGGAAAATGGAATGAAACGCGTTCTCGTGTCGGCAGTCGTTGCTGCCGTCCTTTCAATCTCGTCCGCGGCGATCGCCGCCCCCCAGCAGGCCGGCGGCAAGGTGAAGACCTACGACGCGGCGAAGCATGAACTCAGCCTCACCGGCAAGAAGAACACGGACATCGTCTACTTTGTCCCCGCCACGGTAACCGACCCCGGCCTGAAGCCCGGCGCCCGTGTCACCGTCACCTGGGACCTGGTCGATGGCAAGCACACGGTCAGCGACGTGAAGCTGAAGCCGAAGAAGACCAAGCCGGCCAAGCCCGCCAAACCGGCAAAGCCGGCGACCAATTGATCCTGAGGGCGGCTCTCCCCCGGTCAGCCGCCCTTCAACCGCTCCAGCGGCAGCACCTGGTCGACGTCGAAATACCCCTCCCAGGGATCGGCCTTCTGCCGCTTGAGAAGCGTCTCGGCGTTCTCCACCGTCGCCGACCGGGCATCCTTCAGCCGCGACAAAGCCTGCCATGACACCGGCCATGCGACGGGAGCACCCTTGCGCGCGCGTGGCGAGAACGGCGTGATCGCCGTCGCGCCGCGCCCGTTGCGCAGGTAGTCGATGAAGATCTTGCCCGTCCGCTTCGCCTTGCTCGCCACCGCCAGGTATCGGTCCGGCTCGTCGGCGGCGATGGTGCGGGCCAGCGCCTCGGCGAAGACCTTGACCTCGTCCCATCGGTAATGCGGCGTCAGCGGCGCCACGACGTGTATCCCCTTGCCGCCGGTCACCATGGGAAAGGTCTCGAGCCCGAGCCCCTTCAGCCGATCCCGCATGTCGCGGGCGGCGCTACGCACGGCAGCGAAATCCATCCCCTCGTCCGGATCGAGGTCGAAGACCAGCCGATCCGGCGTCTCGATCGTTGCGTTGTGCGAGCCCCAGATGTGGAGTTCCAGCGCCCCCATCTGCACGCAGGCGACCAGCCCCCGCGCGTCCTCGATATAGAGGTAGAGGTCGCTGCCCTTCTTCTCCTTGATGCGGATCGGCTTGAACGCCTTGGGAAAGCCCGGCGAGGCATGCTTCTGGAAGAAGCAGTCGCCCTCCGCGCCGTCGGGGCAGCGGACCAGGCTGAGCGGCCGGTCGGCGACATGCGGCAGGATATGCTCGGCCACGGCGATGAAATAGGCCGCCAGCGACCGCTTGGTGATCCCCTGGCCGGGAAAGATCACCTTGTCGGGATGGGTAACCCGCACCCCCTCGATGGTGATCGCCTTGTCGTCCTTTGAGTCGTCGATCGTCACGATCTCAGACGCCGCCCGCTTGCGCCCCTTCGCCTTGCCGTCATCCTTTGCCATCGCATCCGTGTCCTTCGGCACTTCCGCCACGATGTCGCGCGCCGGCTTGTCCGTCCGCAGCCCCTTGAAGCTCCCCTGCCGGATCGAGCCTTCGTCGGTGAAGCCCCGAAAGGCGATCTCGGCCACAAGTTCCGGCCGGACGAATTTCGCCTTCCTGCGGACATCGGCCGGAACGTCCGGCGCCGGCGGGTCCTTGACCACACGCTTCTGAAGTTCCGGCCACAGCGTCTC
This sequence comes from Bauldia litoralis, assembly GCF_900104485.1. GTDB lineage: Bacteria > Pseudomonadota > Alphaproteobacteria > Rhizobiales > Kaistiaceae > Bauldia > Bauldia litoralis. Next base: position 492,644 of record NZ_FMXQ01000002.1, read on the forward strand.
GAATTCGCGGTCGCCGAATCCACTGCCAACGCGGCCGCGATAGGAAAGTTCGCCGCCTTCGCGGACCGCCAGCAGGATCGACGAGAACGGCCGCGCCTTAACGTCGGACGGCCGCCAGCCGATGATGATGAACTCCTGGCCGAAGCCGCATTTTGACTTGAGCCAGCTCTTGCTGCGATCCGAGCGATAGACGGAGTCGGCGCGCTTGGAGACGATGCCCTCCAGCCCCATCTTGCAGACATTGGCGAACATCTCGCCGCCATGGCCGACGACGTGATCGGAATAGAAGAGCGGCCCGGCCCGCGGTTGGTCGACGAGTAGCGCCGCCAGCTTTTCCTTCCGTTCGATCAGAGGCTTGCGCCGCAAGTCCTCGCCGTCGAGGCTGAGCAGATCGAAGAGATGGTAGCCGATGCCGCGCCCCTTGCCCTCGCCCAGCGCATCCTGCAGCGCGCCGAAATCGGTACGGCCCGCCTTGTCGGTAACCGTCACCTCGCCGTCGAACAGCGCCGCCTTGCAGGGAAGGTCGAGCAGCGGCCGCACCAGCGGCTGGAACCGATCGGTCCAGTCGTGGCCGCGCCGCGTATAGATCGCCGCTTCGCCACCGCCGATGGCGGCAATCGCCCGGTAGCCGTCATACTTGATCTCGTGCAGCCAGTCGTCGCCGTCCGGCGGCGCATCGACCAGGGAGGCAAGCTGCGGCGCGACATACTTGGGCGGCGAAAACTGATTGCCAGCCGCCTTTGTCCGCGACCTCCCGCGCTTGATGTTGAAGCCGGAATCCTTCCACTCGACATTGCCGGCCGCGATCTCCTCCATTGACCTGCCGGAGCGCACGCTGGTCAACACCCGCTCGATGATCGGTTTTGTCTCCTCCCCGGCGTAGCCGTCCTTCTCCTTGATCAGCAGCCAGTTCTCGTGCTTCGAGCGCTCGCGCGGCTTCGGCTTCATCCGCACCAGCACCCATTTGCCGCGCAGACGCTCGCCGTGCAGGATGAATTTGAAGTCGCCTTTCTCGAGCGCTGCCTCCGGGTCGCCGACCGGCTCCCACGTCCCCTCGTCCCACAGCATCACCGTGCCGCCGCCGTATTCCCCCTTGGGGATCGTGCCCTCGAAGTCGCCATAGTCGAGCGGATGGTCCTCGACATGAACGGCAAGCCGCTTGTCGGCCGGGTCGTAGCTCGGCCCGTTCGGCACCGCCCAGGACAGAAGCACCCCGTCGAGTTCCAGTCGGAAGTCGAAATGCATCCGCGTCGCGTCATGCTTCTGGATCAGGTAGCGATGCCCGCCGGCGGCGCGGCGCGCATCGTCGCCGCTCGGCTCGGCCGTCTTCCCGAAATCGCGCTTGGCCTGATAGGTCGAGAGACTGGCCTTGGCCATCAGCCCGCCGCCTCGCTCTTGCCCTGCGGGTCGTCCTGTCGGGCGGCGAACCGCGCGCTCAAAACCCGCCACACCATGTAGATGACACCGGAAACGATGACGATCAGCAGCCGGAAAACGCCGGTCGGACTCAGCGCCCCGGCTAGGAAGAAGCCGATCAGAACCACCGCCGCCACCACGAACAGCGCCGTCAGCAGGATTGCCCACACCGACTCGTAGAAGCCCGGCCGCCGCTCCACGAACGTCTCGCCCTCCCCGGCAAGGCGCTCGAAGGCGTCGGCAAAGGCGCCGAAGGCTGGCTTGTCGATCATGTCATGGATGACGACCCGGAATGGTGGCCGCCGAACGCCGATCGTCACGGATTCGACCTCCTCCGCCCGGTAGCGCGACCAGTCCCGGTCGCGACGAAAGAACCGCATGTCCGAAAAGCGAAAGAACTGCTCGCGGGAGCGCAGCCCGAGGTAGCGCGACAGGAGCGGCCGGAACGACCGGCCAAGCCCCTCCCCGGTCAACCGGTAGCGCATGTCCCCTGCCCGTATCCCGAGGACCAGGAGGATGCCGGCGAACAGCGCCGCCATCGACACCAGCATCGGCGGGTCGAAGGCAAAGGATAGCGTCATGGCCAGCAGCCCCATTCCGGTCGCCGCAAGGATGGTCGGCCATGGCCGGCCGATGAAGCCACGCGTCGCCAGTTCGGCGATCACGTCCGGCGCCTCGCGATCGGCCGCCCGTTGCCCGTCTTCGTGGTCTTCCACGACCGATCAGGCGGCGCGACGGCCCCGGGATGACGTCTTCTTGGCCGAGCCGGACTTTGCGGAACTCTTGCCGGCAGGGGCCTTCTTGGCCGCCGGTTTCTTGGCCGAGGCCGCGGCCTTCTTGGTGCTGGTGCTGGCCTTGCCGCCGACGCTCTTCTTCAACGCTTCCATCAGGTCGATGACCTTGGCGCCGATCTGCGGCTCGTCGATCGATTCCGGCGGCCGGTTCTCGACCTTGGCCTCGATCAGTTCGCGCAACGCCGCCTCGTAGGGGTCGCTGAACGCCTTGGGGTCGAATGGCTTGACCTTGCGCTCGATCAGTTCCTCGGCAAGCGACAGGAGTTCCGGCTCCGGCTTGGCGTCCGGCACCTCGGCGAAATAGGCGTCCGGCTTGTGGACCTCGTCGGCATAGCGCAGCGTCTCGATCATCAGACCCTTGCCGCTCGGCCGCAGCGCCACGAGGTTCGAATGACCGCGGGCGACAATGTGGCCGATGCCGACCTTGCCGGTCGCCTTCAACGCCTCGCGCAGCACGACATAGGCCTCGCCGGCCGTCGCGTCGTCTTCCGGCGAAACGTAATAGGGCTTGTCGATGTAGAGGAACTCGACCTCGTTGGCGTCGACAAACTGGATCAGGTCCAGCGTCTTCTTGGCCTCCAGCTTGACGTCGTCGATCTCGTCCTCGGTGATCAGGACATACTTGCCCTTCTCCACCTCGTAACCCTTGACGATATCCTCGGCCGCCGCCTCGCCGACACCCGGCACCACCTTCTGGTAGCGGATGCGCTTGCCGCTCGGCTTGTGGATCTGGTTGAAGCTGATCCGCGCCGCCGATTTGGTCGCCGGGAACACCTGAACGGGGATCGAAACGAGCGCCAGCCTGATCTGGCCCTGCCAATACGCACGCGCGGCCATGGTTTCTCCTTTACGCAAAACAACGGCGGAACCCGCCAAGTGTTCCGGCCCAACCGCCGACAGTATCGGCGTTGAACCTAACGGACAAATAACATTCGCTCGATTACATCTGTTCTCGTTGCGTTCTATACTTTCCTGCCGGCCCGGTTGCTTGTCGGTCCAGGCGCCGGTTCGACGGACCTATTGCCCCGCCTCGACGGCGGCCGCTGCCGCGCCAAGGTCAACGGGCGCGCCGCTGTTCTGGTTGAGATAGGCGATGATGTTTATCCGGTCCTCCGGCCTGGCCAGGCCGACAAACGCCATCTTGCCGCCGGGCACGACCGTCCGGGGCGCCTCGAGATACACGTCGAGACGATCGACCGACCACACCCCGCCAAAGGCGATCATTGCGTCGCTATAGGAATAATCCCGCGCCGCCACCGGCCGACCGACCGCACCCCACAGGTTGGGACCGACCCGCGCCGGCCCGCCTTCCTCGATCGTGTGGCAGGCTCGGCACTTGTTGAAGACCTTCTGGCCCTTGGCCGGATCGGCCACCGCGAAGCGCTCCGTCAGCGACTGGGCATGAGCCCCGCCCAGTCCGACCACCGCCGCCACCGACACGGCGGCCATCCATTTCACCCGTCTCATGCCGTCCTCACCCCGTCTGTCCTTGTCGCGCGCGTGCCAAGAGCAGCGCCTTCTCCCGCGCATTCTGCGTCAGCTCCGCCCCGCGCAGGAATTCCGCCCGGGCCTCGTCGAGGCGGCCAAGCTTCTCCAGCATGTCACCGCGCACGCTCGGCAGCAGGTGATAATTCTTCAGGGTCGCCTCGTTGGAAAGCGGCTCGAGATGGGCAAGTCCCGCCGCCGGCCCGAAGGCGAAGCCGATCGCCACCGCGCGGTTCAGTTCGACCACCGGCGACGGCGTCAGTTGGGCCAGCGCCTCGTAGAGCGCCGCGATCCGCACCCAGTCGGTCTCCTCCGCCTCGCCCGCCCGGGCATGGCAGGCCGCGATCGCCGCCTGCAGGCGATAGGGACCGGCCGCCTCGCCCAGCGCATCGGCCCGCGCCAGCGCCGCCAGCCCCCGGCGGATCAGCAGGTGGTCCCATTGCCCCCGGTTCTGGTCGAGCAGCAGCACCGGCGCGCCGTTGGCGTCGGTCCGCGCCGCGAAGCGCGACGCCTGAATCTCCATCAAGGCGACAAGCCCATGCACTTCCGGCTCGCCCGGCGCCAGTTCCGCCAGGATCCGGCCGAGCCGCATCGCTTCCTCGCAAAGCTGCGGGCGGATCCAGTCGTCGCCGCTGGTCGCCGCATAGCCCTCGTTGAAGATCAGGTAGATGACTTCGAGCACCGAGGGCAGCCGCTGCCCGAGCTCGGCGCCATGCGGCACCTCGAAGGACACCCCCGCATCGGCCAGCGTCCGCTTGGCCCGCACGATCCGCTGCGCCATGGTCGGCTCGGCGACCAGGAAGGCCCTGGCGATCTCGCCGGTGGTCAGGCCGCCGAGCAGCCGCAGCGCCAGCGCCGCCCGCGCCTCGGTCGAAAGCAGCGGATGGCAGGCGGTGAACATCAGGCTGAGCAGGTCGTCGCCGATCTGGTCGTCGAGCCCCGCGTCGGGATCGGGCGCCGCGTCCTGCGCCGCCTCGAGGTCGGCGACGATGTCCTGCGCCTTGCCCGCCGCCATCCGGGTGTGGCGGATGCGATCGATCGCCCGGCGCTTGGCAGTGGCCATCAGCCAGGCCCCCGGATTGTCCGGAATGCCCACCTTCGGCCAGCGCTCCAGCGCGGCAACCAGCGCGTCCTGCGCCACTTCCTCGGCCAGCCCCACGTCACGCACCATCCGCACGAGACTGGCCACGAGCCGGGCCGCCTCGATCCTCCAGACAGCGTCGATCGTCCGCCGGATATCGGTGGTTGTCATGCCCACCGATATCCCACTTCCGATTCACCCGTGCAAGCGATCGCCTGCCCCCGGAGACCGCCGTGCGATCAGGACGACGGTTCACCGGCATTGACCATCCACCGGGCGCCGAACTTGTCGACAAGCATGCCGAACCCGGCCGAAAAGAAGGTTGGCGAAAACGGCATCTTGACCGTGCCGCCTTCGGCCAGCGCATCGAAAATCCGCTTCCCTTCGTCGGCGTCGGCGAATTGCAGCGATACGTAGACGCTCTGCATCGGCTCCTGGTGATCGGGCGGAGAATCCGAGCCCATCAGGATATCCTCGCCGAGGTCGAGAGCGGCATGCATCACCTTGTCGACCCACTCGGCCGGCACATAGGCCTCGGCCTCGGTGCCGCGGTGCTTCATCATCGCGGTGATCTTGCCGCCGAGAACCTTCTGGTAGAACGTGAAGGCTTCCTCGCAGTTGCCGCTGAAGAAAAGGTACGGATTGACGCGCATCATGCAGTCTCCCTTGCTTGTGTTTCCTGAAACGGTGCGTTGGCGTCCCGGCAGTCCGTTGCATACATCTGGCGAATCTCGCTGACGCCTTCCCAGCCGGGCCAGTGCTTTCGGTGGAGGTCCATGAAGCGTTCGGTCCAGGCCACTGCCTCCTCCCGCGAGGCAACGTCGTAGATCGCGAAACCACCGATCACTTCCTTGGCTTCGCTGAAAGGCCCATCGGTCACGCTCACCGAGCCCCCGGAGATGCGGACCTCCGCGCCGGCGGCCGTCGGCATCAGTCCGCCGACCTCGCCCATCACACCCGCCTCGGTCGCTTCGACGCCAAGCGCGCCGATCGCATCCATCAGCGCCTGCGGAGGCGGCGTACCGGTCTCGACCGACTTCACGATCACCATGAAACGCATCGGCAATGCTCCTTCTGTCTTGCCCGTTGACGACAGCCATGGCGCGGCCGTCGCCCTTTGAAGAGACGACGAGCCACCCCGGCCGGAATCGACAGCGCCGGCAGACAGAAAGAAGAAATAAGTACGCAGCCGCGCCTTAGCGGGCGCCGTCCCAGCAGGGGCCGAGTTCGCGGACCTCGATGATCGACCATTCGGCCGCCGGACAGGCATTGCCGATCGCCACCGCCTCGTCGCGGGTCTCGACCGTCAGCAGGAAGAAGCCGCCGATGATTTCCTTGGCCTCGGCAAAGGGCCCGTCGACCATGGTGCGGGCGCCGTCGTGGTGCCGGATGCGAACGGAAGACTCTTCGGGCGTCAGCAGCGACTGGGCCGTCACCAGTTTGCCTTGCGCATCGAGATCAGCGGCGAAGCGCTGCATGGTCTCGTAGCGGCGCTGCCCCTCCGCCGGCGCGACGTCCCGTTCGCCCGGCTGCTCGACCACCACCAGCATGAATGTCATCCGACCCCTCGCCTCGCTGCGACTGACCATCGCGTCGTATCCTCCCGCCGCCCGGCGGTAAAGGGGCTGAATCTCTGCTGTGCTGCCTGGCATGTCAGCGTGCCTCGAAGGCCGCTTCGAGCTTGGCGATATCGAACTTGATCTGCGACATCATCTCCGTGGCGACGCGCGATGCCTTCTCCCTGTCCGGGTCGCTCATCATCGTCCCGAGCACGGTCGGCACGATCTGCCAACGCACCCCGTATCTGTCGGTGATCCAGCCGCAGGCCTGCGGTTTGCCGCCATTCTCGAGGATGGCGTCCCAATAGCCGTCGATCTCCGCTTGAGAACCGCAATTGACCATGAAGGAGATGGCGTCGTTGAAGGCGTCATGCGCCCCGGCGCTCATTGCCATGAAGGCCTGGCCGAAAAGCGTGAAGTTGACCACCACCACCGAACCGGGCGGACCGCTCGGGGACTCCGCCGCCATGGACGAGACGTTGTCGACGCTGGAATCCGGAAAGATGCTCGCATAGAAGCGCGCGGCTTCCTCCGCTTCCCGGTTGAACCACAGGAAGGGCGTGATCTTCTGGATGGATGTTTCGGTCATCGCATGGCCTTTCGTGCCGGATGATCCCCACGAGCCGCGCAGCGCCGGCCCCGGAGCGTCAGCCGTTGTTGATGTGCAGGATATTGCCGTCCGGGTCCTTGAACCACACCATCCTGAAGTCGCCAGAGGCGTGGATGTCGCCATCCCGCTTGACCCCGGGCATGTCGTAATGCTCGAAGCGGACGCCGGCCGTCTGCAGGGCTTCAACGATGCCCGCAAAGGCCTCGCCGGCGCCCCAGGTCGCCGAGGTCGCCCTGTTGGTCCCGGCAAACTCCGACGCATAGACGACCATCGACGACCCGCCGCTCTGGAAGACCAGCACGGCCTCGCTGTCCTCCGTCGACTTGAGGCCGAGGGTCTCGCCGTAGAAGCGCCGGGCGATTTCGAGGTCCTTCACCGCCACGGTCGCCGCGACATCAATATTGGCAAGCATTGTCCGTCTTCCTCCAGTTCCGGCAGTGAGCACCAGCCGCCTAGGCCTTTTCGTCGATCAGCCGGCCGACGGCGCGGTGGTGATCGATCGCCGGGCCCTCGCCGAAATCCTCCAGTTCGAAGAGCTGGCGGATCTCGATTTCCCCGTCTTCGCCATAGGGATTGGGGCAGCGTCGCGCCCATTCGATCGCCTCTTCCTTCGACTTGGTCTGGAAGATCCAGTAGCCGGCGATCAGTTCCTTGCTCTCCGCGAACGGCCCGTCGATCACCGTCCGCGTGTCGCCGGTGAACCGGATCCGCGCCCCTTCCGAGGTGGGCTTGAGTCCGGTGCCATCAAGCATCACACCGGCCTTGACCAGTTCCTCGTTGTAGCGCGCCATTGCCGCCAGCATCTCTTCCGACGGCATCTCGCCGGCTTCCGAGGCCTTTGTCGCCTTCACGATCACCATGAAACGCATTGCCTTGCTCCTTCGAGCTCGTCAGGACATTCCACCCTTCGCAATCAATGACGAACGACGCCGCGCGGTATCGACACGCCCGGCACATTTTTCGATAGGATCGCGCCAATCGGGAGAAAACGATGATCGTCGTCTCGGGCGGCCAGACCGGTGTCGACCGCGCCGCCCTGAAGGCTGCCGTAGCGCTGGGGCTGGCCCATGGCGGCTGGGTGCCGCGGGACGGATGGGCCGAGGACCAGCCGCAACCGCCTGGAATCTGCGCCGACTATCCGGAGCTCAAGCCGACGCCCTCCGCCGATCCGGTCGAACGCACCGAGTGGAACGTTCGCGACAGCGATCGGACGCTCATCCTCGTAAGCCCGGGTGGCCTCGCCGCCTCCCCCGGCACCGCCGCCACGCTGCGTTTCGCCAGGTGTCTCGGCCGGCCGGCGCTGGTCGTGCCGGTTGACGCGGTGGACGCTGCCGGCCGCATCGCCGCATGGCTGCCCGGCGCCACGTCGGCCCTCGTCCTCAATGTCGCAGGTCCGCGCGAGAGCGAAGCGCCCGGCATCCAGGCGGCAGCCGAAGCGATTCTTCGTCACGCCCTCACCCGCTATGCGATGACGGCCCGCTGAAGCCGGATGCGACTGTTCGAGGATCAGAGATGCTGCGTCTCGGCCGGCTCGTTCCACCAGTTGTCGTGGCGCCCGTCGAAATAGCGAACAGGAGCGCCGATCAGTTCCTCGGGCGTCACGTCGTCGAGACAGGCGAGCGAGACAGAGCAGACTGCGCCACCGAGTTCCTCGACATAACCGCGGCTGAAGGCGTGGACCCCGCAATGCCGGCAGAACGGCAGATGGCCCGACCGGGTATTGAACTGGTAGTCGGTCAGGTCAGCTTCGCCGGCCTGCAGGCGGAAGGCCTCTGGTTTGACCACCGCATTCCAGTTGCGCAGCTTGGTGCAGATCGAGCAGTTGCACTTGCCGACGCCGGCCGCGAGGTCGATGTCGGCCTCGAAGCGCACCGCCTGGCAGTGGCAGCTTCCGTGATAGGTCTTGGCGGTCATGTCGGGTTGTCCTCGGTTTGGATGATCACGGGACGACCGTGGTTTCGCGCTGCGACAGATCCTGTCAGCAGCCTATTCCCGCTCGGGGATTTCCATCGCGTCACGCCACGCCTTGACCAGCGCCGTCCGCCGCTGCGGGTATCGCTCGCCCGTTGGCGACAACCGCTCGATGCGGTCGGTGCGGAAATGGCGGAACGCCTCCCGCAATTCGCACCACGCGGCGATCGTCTCGCGCCCTTCATAGAAGGCGAGCGCGATCGGCCAGATGGTCCGTTCGCTGGCCTTGCCGGCGACATCGACATAGGCGATGCCGAGCGTCTGCTCGCGGCGGATCGCCTCCCGGATCGTCGTCAGGTCGACCTTCCGTTCGCTCCGCAGCCAGTCCGGCGGCGCGAACAGGCCGACATTGGCCATGGCATCGCGCAGGTCCTGCGGCGCCGCGGCGGCGATCTTGGCCAGCGCGTTCTGCGCCGCCTTGGCCAGCGCCGGGTCCTTCTGCTGCTCGACCCAGCGTGCGCCCAGCACCAGTGCTTCCACCTCGGTCTCGTCGAACATCAGTGGCGGCAAGAAAAACCCTCCCCGCAACAGGTAGCCAAGCCCGGCCTCGCCGTCGATCGGCGCACCAAAGCCGATCAGCGCCTGGATATCCCGGTAGATCGTGCGGACCGACACCGACAGCTCTTCCGCCAGCGTCGCCGCGGTAACCGGCCGACGATGACGCCTCAGCGCGTCCATAAGTGTCAGCAGTCTCTGGATACGGTCCATGTCGGTGGCTTTCGGAAGGACGGTCAGGCTGCGCGGGATGACGTCAGAGCGCCAGGCGAATTCGCTCGAGGACCAGCAGCCGTTCCTTCTGCACCGTCCCGCCATAGGCGGAAAAGCCGCCGAGCCGGTCGCCGCTGGCCAGCACCCGGTGGCACGGAATAACGATCGGCACCGGGTTCCTGGCCATCGCCTGCCCGACCACCCTTGCTGCGCCCGGCGTCCCGGCGCTGCGCGCCAGCCCGCCATAGGTCACCGTCTCGCCCCATCGCACCCGACGCGCCGCGTCGAGGAAGCGGCGATGGGCGTCGCTGGCCCCGCCGAGATCGAGGTCGATGCCGGCAAAATCCACCTCCGCGCCGTCGAAATATCGCTGCAGGTCGGCGATTGCCGCGGCCGTCGCCGGCGGCGGCTTTCCCTCCGCCCGCAGGCTGGCGAACCGCCCGAGCCGCGCCTCGGTCGCCGCCCGGTCGACCTCCGGGAGTTGCAGCGCCACGATTCCGGCCTCGCTCCAGGCGATGCCGCAGACACCGAAGGCGGTCTCGAACAGCGTATGCCGGAGCGCCCTGGCCGGTGCGCGGAAAGCGGTCTGGGAAGCGGCGGAATCCATCGCTTGCGTTTGAGTCGGATCGTTCTGCGTCAAAATGTATCATAGGGCGTTCGCGACTGAGTCGCGAACCGAACCCAAAGAAGGCGGAGGTTTCCCATGGAGACGGTAGCTGGCGAAGGCACGAGTATCCTTGTTGCGATCATTATCTGGATCATTGTCGGCGGCATCGCCGGCGTTCTCGCGGCCATGGTGGTGCGCGGCGCCGGCTTTGGCCTCGTCGGGGACGTCATCCTCGGCATCATCGGCGCGGTGGTCGCCGGCTGGCTGTTCCCGCTTCTCGGCATCTCGCTCGGCGGCGGCATCATCGGCGCGATCATCTCGGCGGCGATCGGCGCGATCATCGTGCTGCTCATCGTCAAGTTGATCAAGCGAGCCTGACCGGGCGATCCGGAACGGGACTGATCGAGCACCTGGGTCGACGGCGCACGCGCCGCCGGCTGTCTGCATGAAAAGCGGCTGAACGACCGCCTGGCGCGGTCCCGCCGCGCCTCAGATGACGAAGTCGTCGACCATGAAGTCCTTGTGGTCGAGATCGACCTTCTTGTCGATCTTGGCGAACAGCACCTGCTTGGCCCCGCCCTTGCCGTCCCCGTCGTAGAAGACCTTCTTCCCGTCGCGGATGATGTGGTCGTTTTTGTCGCCCGCCTTCTTGCCCTCGACGAACTCCTTCTTGCCGACCTTGGTGCCCACGGCGGCGAAGATGTCCTGGTCGAGCACGATCTTGTCCTTCTTGTGCTTGAAGTCCTTGAGCTTGTCGGCATTGGCGGGGCCGAGCGCGTCTGCGAAGACGAACATGTCCTTGCCGCCCTTGCCGAGCAGCTTGTCCTTGCCGAGCCCGCCGGAGATCGTGTCCGCCGCGCCGCCGCCGTTCAGCGTGTTCTTGCCGGCGTTGCCGACCAGGATGTTGGCGAGATTGTTGCCCGTTCCATTGATCTTGGCCGAGCCGGTCAGCACAAGGTTCTCGACATTGGCGCCGAGGGTGAAGGTGACGCTGCTGGCCACCGTGTCGGTTCCCTGCCCGGCGAATTCGGTGACGCCGTCCCCGGCATTGTCGACGAAGTAGGTGTCGTCGCCGGTGCCTCCCCGCATGTCGTCGGCGCCGGCGCCACCATCGAGCCCATCCGCCCCGTCGCCGCCAAAGAGCGCGTTGTTGCCCGAATTGCCGACGAGGATGTTGGCAAGGCCGTTGCCGGTCCCGCTGATATTCGCCGTGCCGCTGAGCCCCAGATTCTCGACATTGTCGCCGAGAAGATACGAGATGCTGCTGACGACCGTGTCGGTCCCCTGTCCGGCGGATTCGGACACCATGTCGCCGGCGTTGTCGACGAAATAGGTATCGTCGCCGCCGCGGCCAAGCATCAGGTCCGCGCCTGTGCCGCCGTTCAGGATGTCCGCCTGTGCCTGGCCAAGCAGCGTGTCGGACCCGCCGAGGCCGTTGACCGTCGCACCATCCTTGCGGCTGGTGATGACGTTCGCGTTGCCATCGCCATTGATCGGGCTGGTGCGCGGATCGAAGATCGTCGCGTGGATGTCGACATCGGTCGGGGCATTGTCGACGTCCTCGAAGCCGACGATGAAACGTCCGTCGCTAAGCCCGGCAACGACCGGATTGTCCTCGACGCTGAAATTTTCGGTGAACTCGCTGCCTACCTTGGTGCCGTTCGCGTCGAAACGCTGGCCCCGTACCACCCCGCTCCCAGGGTCGTTCCAGACGACGACGAAGCCGCCTCCCGAAAGGGCCGCGACATGCGGATCGTCTTCGAGCGCAACACCGCCGGAGACCGTTTGGGTCGTCACGACGGTGCCCGCCGACGACACGATCGCCATTTTTGCGTCGATGTCGGTGGTGCTGTCTACGAACTCGTCCTCGAAGACGACAACGAAATTCCCATCGGAGAGCGCCGCAACTTCCGGATTGGTCGCGTCGTCGTCTTGGTCGAAGATCACGAACTCGTCGCCAAGCGTCACCAAGTCCGCGCTCAACGTCTTTCCGACGATATCCGTATCGCCGGCATTGTTCGATCGTTCGTAGGTGATCAGGTAGTCGCCATTCGCCGCCATCGCGATCGATGGGTTGGCAAGCGTATCGGTGCCCGGGTCGAGTTGAATATCCAGGTTGGAGATAGGGCTGCCGTAGACATCGAAGAACTCGATGACGATCCCTGTGCCGCTGGCGTCGGTGTCTTCGTAAACGGCGGCGAACCCGCCACCCACGCGCGGCGCAAGAGCCACGTCCTGCTCGTTGTCGGCGTTGCGCAACCTGTTGACCAGGAATTCGCTCCCGATCGTGTTGCCCTCGGCATCGAAGATCTGGCCGACGAGGTCACTGCCGGCAAAGGATGTATCGTTCGCGATCGGCCCACCCGCGGCCTCCGTCCAGACCGCGACGTACCGCCCCAGGCCGATATCGATGATCGCGACGTCGGACTGCGAACCAGTCCCGGTCTGGTTGACCTGCTCGCGTCCCTTCCAGACAGTCGGTGTCGTAACCATTGGCTTGCTCCCCCTGATGGCGACTCCCGCCGGAGCGACAGCCAGTATGTGCGCGCGATCGAAATCTGCGCGGGTTCACCCTCACGAATTGGCTGGACGGATGACACCGGCCTGACGGGCCGGCTCCTTCCCCCCGGAAGTATTGGCCCAATAAAGCGGATCGAATGCAGTTAATCACGCAATAAAACGACGCAGCGCCAATATTCGCGGATGGAATAGCCGATATGTCCTACATTATCTGGCAACAACGGGGACCGGACGACCTGAAGCTACGTATCTCCGGGATCCACATCCATGATTCCATTGCCATCATCGGCAAGAGCACGGTGCCTCAGCCGGCCTTTTCACTCCGGCCCCGGCAACCGAAAGCGTGAGCGCGACGGCCTCGTTTCGCCGGCTGCCCCGGCCGCACAGGCGGCAAGCTTCCCTGCCCCGCCCGGCCCGCCTCAGCGCCAGCCGAGCCCCGGCGCAACATGGGTCAGGATCGCCTCGATGACATGGGCGTTGTAGTCGACGCCGAGCTGGTTCGGCACGGTGAGGAGCAGCGTGTCCGCCTCGGCGATCGCCTCGTCGCCCTTCAGTTCGTCGATCAGTCTGTCCGGCTCGGCGGCGAAGGAGCGGCCGAAGATCGCCCGCGTGTTCTCGTCGATCATGCCGATCTGGTCCTGGCTCTCGCCGTTCCGGCCGAAATACATCCGGTCGCGGTCGTCGACGAGCGCGAAGATCGAGCGGCTGACCGAGACCCGCGGCTCCCGCGCATGCCCGGCCGCTGTCCAGGCGTCGCGATAGGCGCGGATCTGCTTCGCCTGCTGGACATGGAACGGCTCGCCCGTCTCGTCGAATTTCAGGGTCGAGGATTGCAGGTTCATGCCGAGTTTCGCCGCCCATTCGGCCGTGGCGTTGGTCGCCGAGCCCCACCAGATCCGCTCGCGCAAGCCCTCCGAATGCGGCTCGACCCTGAGCCGTCCCAGCGGGTTCGGAAACATCGGCCGCGGGTTCGGCTCGGCGAAGCCCTCGCCGCGCAGCACCTCGAGAAACGTCTCGGTCTTCTGCCGGGCCATCGCCGCGTCGTCTTGTCCCTCCGGCGGCGCGTAGCCGAAGTAACGGTAGCCGTCGATCACCTGCTCCGGCGAGCCGCGCGAGATGCCGAGCTGCAGCCGCCCGCCGGCGATGAGGTCGGCCGCCCCGGCGTCCTCCGCCATGTAGAGCGGGTTCTCGTAGCGCATGTCGATGACCGCCGTGCCGAGCTCGATGCGCGACGTGCGCGCCCCGCAGGCCGCCAGCAGCGGAAACGGCGAGCCGAGCTGCCGGGCGAAATGGTGCACCCGGAAATACGCGCCGTCCGCGCCCAGTTCCTCCGCCGCCACCGCCAGCTCGATCGACTGCAGCAGCGCGTCCGACGCCGAGCGCGTCCCCGACTGCGGCGACGGGTTCCAGTGACCGAAGGAAAGGAAGCCGATGTTCTTCATGGGGTCTCGCTGACGGAGTGACGTGTGCGGCCCATGCTAGCGCAGATTCCGAGCGGGTTGAATCGGCTTGGCGAGCCCCCCTCCTGTCCCCTGATCGAGCCGGGGCAAGCCCTCCCCCGTTCAGGGACCTGTCGCGCAATTGGAGCAAGGCGGTCCTGCGTGCTTCGAGGCTCGCTGCGCTCGCACCTCAGCATGGCGGTGGTTTTCCGCTGCGAAACAGATGCTTGAGCCATCCTGAGGTGCTCGGGCGAAGCCCGGGCCTCGAAGGACGCAATGCCCGTGGATCGGGGCGGCGTCCCGGCGGCAACGCTAATTGACGCGCAATCGCGCGAGGCCTCGATCCGCTCCACCCCTTACCGGCAGATCGGCAGTTTCCCCGGCGGCGCCGGCGTCAGGGACGCCCGCCATTCGTCGATGATCGGCCGTAGCGTTGCCTCGGGCCAGAACCGGGGCGCGCCGATCGCCCGCAGGCACGTCGCGTTCCAGTAGAGCCCCGCGTCCGACAGCGACCGCCGCGCCTTCACCGCATTGGCGACGGCATTGATGTCGCCGGATTCCGGATAGATATACACCGTCGTCGGGTTGTCCTGCGCCAGCGCGAGGATCAGCTCGGAAGCGGCCGGCGACCAGGATGTGCAGCCATTGCTGCGGCCGCCGGTGTAGTTCACCAGGCTGCCATAGGGAACGTATCCCTCCTCGTCCGCATGGGGGCTGCCCGGATTCTTGAAGCGGCACTGCCACCTCAGGAAGACCGCCGGATGCCCGCCGATTTCACGCTCCCTGGCATTGGCCGTCTCCCCCTCGCCCTCGAACTGCAGGAAGGTGCGCAGGAAGGGCGTCCGCTTGCCCGAGATGGTGGTGTAGCCCTTGAACGACGTCCGCGGCTCGGCCGTCACATAGGCCCCGCCCATGGTCAGGTTGGACCCCTCCGCGTTGGAGAAGTTCTGCGCGCATTCCCGCCCGTTCGAGAAATTCGCTCGGGCGAGCTTCCGCCCGTTGCCGTAGCCGGACGAGACAGCGCGAAACGTCTGGTCCGCCTCGCAGATGACGTAGAACCGGCGGCCCGGCTCGCCATCCCGCGACGTGCTGGGCCGCGTCGCGTCCATCGCGAAGTAGCAGGCATTATGCACCGCCCCTTCGCCGACCTTGCGGTGGTGAAGCGCCCGCGCCCGCTGCAACACCACCGGCGCGATCTGCCCCTCCTCCGTCCCGACATGCGGCAGCAGCCAGTCCGGAATGCCCAGGGGCTCAGCCGCCAGCGACGGCGACGCGCCCGCAACAAGAGCCATGACGCCGATGATGAGAGAGAGAAGTGTCAACCGCAACGGGCGAAGTCCCTGCCAGATTGTCCTGGACGGAAGGCTAGCATGAGTCGGTCAGGCATGCAGCGCATCCACCGCCGACTGCGTCGACGGCGACTAGTGACCCAACGAGAGGAAGCTGACGTTTGTTATGGGGGCCCGACGGAGTTGCAAGGTCCAGCCCATAACTTAGCGGCGGCGGGAACAATCGTGAGATCTAGTCGCGTCGGGGCCGCTCTTGACGCTCGCGGATGGCCAGCAGATGTCCGAAGTGGGAGGAAGCGATAACGCCGATAGAAGGGCCCCCAAGGGCCGGCTCCACGTTCGTGTTTGTTTTCATGGCGCCTCCTTAAATGCCAATGTTTTCAACGGAAAATTCCTAAATGCTTCGAGAATTCCCAAGATATATTTAAAGAAAAACATTGTAATTATTCACTTCGGAGAGTATGTGCATATCAATCAACTTGTAGTAACAACCCTTTTTACTCGATTTCTGCCTTGCTCGGAAGGAATTCCGTAGGCTGATCCGACGAGAATATCTGCCGACTCCCGTCCCGTGTTGATCGAGGGACTTGGATCCAGGCGGCGTTTCCAGACCGACTATCGTTTTCTTCCCTGACTTCACGGTTCTGCACTCGATGCGCGGAGAAATTCGTGTCGCCGGGACGATGGTGTCGGTGGCTTTGCATCACCTTGAGGAGTCCAAATGTTGACCGCCCCGCTCGCCTTGGCGACGACTACACTCCGCGCTTCGCCCGCGTCCGACGCCAACGTCAGGGTCCCAATTCCGGCAGGCTCCCGAGGCGAAGCCGCGTCGACCCCATCGGCAATCGTCTATTGCGAAGGCAATTTCGGCGCCCTCGACGGCAAGACTGCCAACGGGCTCGTCCGTCATTCGGAGAAGTACGAGATCCTCTCGGTCATCGACAGCGAAAAGGCTGGCCTCGATACCGGCGTGGTTCTCGGTGATGGGCCGAACGACATCCCGGTATGCCGCGACCTCGCCGATGCTCTCCGCCACGCCGGTGGCACGCCGGACTATTTCATCTTCGGCATGGCCCCATCGAGCGGGATGCTGTCGCCGCGCGAACGCGGCCTTTTCCTCGAGGCGATTGGCCTGGGGATGAACATCGTCAACGGCCTCCACGAGTTCCTCAACGACGACCCGGAGTTCGCGGCGGCGAGTGCTGCGAATTCCGTCGCCATCCTCGACGTGCGCCGGCCTCGCGCCAAGCGGGACCTGCGGATGTTCAGCGGCCGCATTGCCGAGGTTACCTGTCCGCGCATCGCCGTGCTCGGCACGGACTGTGCCATCGGCAAGCGGACCACCGCGACCATATTGACCGGCGCCCTCAACGACCGCGGTATCAAGGCGGTGATGGTCGGCACCGGGCAAACCGGGCTCATCCAGGGAGCGCGCTACGGCGTTTCGCTCGATGCGATCCCTTCGCAGTTCTGCGCTGGCGAGATGGAAGCCGCCATCCTTGAAGCCTTCGAAAGCGAAAATCCGGATGTGATCATCATCGAGGGGCAGGGTGCCCTGAGCCACCCGGCCTTCTGTACGTCGGCGTTTATCCTGCGCGGCAGTCGTCCCGACGGCGTGGTCCTGCAACATGCGCCCGGACGGGCCAATCGGTGCGATTTCGAACACATGCCCATGCCGACGGCGGCCAGCGAGATCAATCTGATCGAGACTTTCGCCGACACCAAGGTCATCGGTCTCACCATCAATCACGAGAACATGACAGACGTCCAGGTCAGCACCTCGATCCAGCTCTTTGCCGGCGATCTCGGCATCCCTATCACAGATGCATTGACCCGGTCGCCCGACCGCTTGGTGGAAATGGTCTTTGGGGCATTTCCGGCTTTGGAGGCGAAGGTCACAGCCCGCGTTCAATGACCGCGCCGCGGCTGGAGATCGACCTCGAGAAGATTCGCCACAACGCCCATACGTTGGTCCAGCGCCTCAAGGCGCGCGGGATTTCCGTCACTGGCGTATCCAAGGCCAGTCTCGGCTCGCCCGACATCGCTGATGCCTTGCTGCGGGCCGGAGTGAGCGGACTTGGCGACTCCCGCATCGAGAACATCGAAGCCATGCGCCGCGCCGGGATCGCGGCGCCGATGACGCTGATCCGATCTCCGATGCTGAGCCAAACTCGGCGGATCGTGACGTTCGCCGATGTCAGCTTCAACACCGAACGCGATGTCATCGCTGCGCTGTCCCGCGCCGCGCAACAGGCGGGGCGTACACACGGGATCGTCCTCATGGTCGAGCTGGGCGATCTCCGCGAAGGGATCATGCCCGCCGATCTCGAACGGACCGTTTGCGAAACGCTCCGTTTCCCGAACATCGTCCTCAAGGGTATCGGCAGCAATCTTGCCTGTCGCAGCGGCGTCGTGCCGGATGCCAGGAACATGTCCGAGTTGTCGAGACTGGCCGACTCGATCGACGCCGCTACCGGTTCCGTGATGACCGTCGTTTCAGGCGGCAACTCTGCCAATCTCGAATGGGCACTCGGCGGCGGCGCAGATATCGGGCGGATCAACAATCTCCGCCTTGGAGAATCGATTCTCCTGGGTTGCGAACCGCTCCATCGCCGGCCGATCGAAGGTCTGTTCACCGACGCGATCACGCTGATCGCCGAGACGATCGAGTCGAAGACAAAGCCGTCCCGACCCTGGGGCACGATTGCCCAATCGGCATTCGGAGAGCGGGCGCCAACCGCGGACCGCGGCCCGATAGCGCAATCGATCCTCGCGCTCGGCCGTCAGGACACCGACACCGATGGCCTTACCGCGCCTCCCGGGACTGAAATTCTCGGCGCCAGCAGCGATCACCTGATCGTCAGCACAGGGGGCCGACATAAGCCGGTCGGCGGCGAAATCGCGTTCCAGCTCACCTACGGCGCGCTGGTTCGCGCCATGACGTCGCCCTTCGTGGCCAAGGCGTTTTTGAAAGGAGGGTAAGGCGACGACACTTGGCGTCGCGCGAACATCGGGCCTCCTCCTTTCCTGCGCGCCTCCCAGAACGATCGACGGTGGCTGGCCACAAGTCTGCTGCAGGCCATTGATTGGTGCCGTCGTTCCCATCCCCGGCGAACGGCGGGTTTGGGCGGAGAACTGACCTCGGGCCTGCGTCCGCTGTAGGTGCAAAGTGGCTGTCCGTCATACCGACCACGCCATCCACACTGCGTCCATGGTTCCCATTTTGTTCTTTACAAGTCCGCCACCACTTGGGCAACATCGCCCACGGACTCACCCGCGCGACCCGCTTTGTCAGCAACCGGCCCCAACCGTGGGGACAATCCGCCCCAGCCGCTTGTTTCGCGCCGCCAAGAGCCTAAGTTTGACCCGAGCGGTCGTCGCCGCCCCTCCCCGTCGGATTAGCAGAGCATGGCAAAGAAGAGCCCCGCCCCGGGCAAGTTCATTTCGATCCGCGGGGCGCGCGAGCATAACCTCAAGAATGTCGACCTCGACCTGCCGCGCGACAGCCTGATCGTGCTGACCGGCCTGTCGGGCTCCGGCAAGTCGTCGCTCGCCTTCGACACCATCTATGCCGAGGGCCAGCGCCGCTATGTCGAGAGCCTGTCGGCCTATGCCCGCCAGTTCCTCGAGATGATGCAGAAGCCGGATGTCGACCAGATCGACGGGCTGTCGCCGGCGATCTCGATCGAGCAGAAGACCACCAGCCGCAACCCGCGCTCGACCGTCGGCACGGTCACCGAGATCTACGACTACATGCGGCTGCTCTTCGCCCGCGTCGGCATCCCCTATTCTCCGTCGACCGGCCTGCCGATCGAGAGCCAGACGGTCAGCCAGATGGTCGACCGGGTGATGGCGCTGCCGGAGGGGACGCGCCTCTACCTCCTCGCCCCGATCGCCCGCGGCCGCAAGGGCGAGTTCCGCAAGGAGTTGGCCGAGTTCATGAAGCGCGGCTTCCAGCGCGTCCGCATCGACGGCGAATTCCACGAGATCGCCGAGGCCCCGGCGCTCGACAAGAAGTACAAGCACGACATCGAGGTGGTGGTCGACCGCATCGTCGTCCGCCCCGACATCGCCACCCGCCTCGCCGACTCCTTCCAGACCGCGCTGGAACTCGCCGACGGTTTGGCCATCGCCGAGTTCGCCGATGCGCCTCCCCAACCTTCCCCTTCGCGGGACGGAGACGACGCCGGTTCCCCGCTACAGCCGGCGAAAGGCCGGTCGCGGGCGAAGACCAGCGAGCCGGCGGCCGATGCGGATGCCGAGGACGCCCCTCCCCCTGGAAGGGGGAGGATCAAGGAGGGGGTCAACCCACCGACAGGCAAGGACGCCCAACCCGAGCGCCTGATCTTCTCCGAGAAATTTGCCTGCCCGGTGTCCGGCTTCACCATCGCCGAGATCGAGCCGCGGCTGTTTTCGTTCAACAACCCCTATGGCGCCTGCCCGGTCTGCGATGGCCTCGGCTCGGAGCGCACGGTCGACGCCGCCCTGGTCGTCCCGGACGACTCGCTGACGCTGCGCAAGAACGCCATCGCCCCCTGGGGCAAGGCCCAGTCGCCCTATTACCTGCAGACGCTGGAGTCGCTCGCCCGCCACTACAAGTTCTCGCTCGAGGCGCCCTGGTCGAAGCTGCCGGAGGCCGCGCAACAGGCGATCCTCTACGGCACCGGCAAGGAGAAGGTGAAGTTCACCTACGACGACGGCCTCAGGAAATACGACACCACCAAGACCTTCGAGGGCGTCATCCCCAATCTCGAGCGCCGCTGGAAGGAGACCGACTCCGCCTGGATGCGCGAGGAGATCGAGCGCTACCAGTCGTCCGTCCCCTGCGCCGCCTGCCACGGCTACCGCCTCAAGCCCGAGGCGCTGGCGGTCAAGCTCGACAGCCTCCACATCGCAGAGGTCGGCGACTTCGCCATTCGCAAGGCCAATGCCTGGGTCGAGCACCTGCCCGAGACGCTGACCGCCCAGCAGAACGAAATCGCCGGCCGCATCCTGAAGGAAATCCGCGAGCGCCTGCAATTCCTCGTCGATGTCGGCCTTGACTACCTGACGCTGTCCCGCGCCTCCGGAACCCTGTCTGGCGGCGAGAGCCAGCGCATCCGGCTCGCCTCGCAGATCGGTTCCGGCCTCACCGGCGTGCTCTACGTGCTCGACGAGCCGTCGATCGGCCTCCACCAGCGCGACAATGCCCGCCTGCTCGAAACGCTGAAGCACCTGCGCGATCTCGGCAACACCGTCATCGTCGTCGAGCATGACGAGGACGCGATCCGCGACGCCGATTACGTCGTCGACATCGGCCCCGCCGCCGGCATCCATGGCGGCCACGTCATCGCCAGGGGCACCCCGGCCGAGGTCATGGCCAACCCCAAGTCGCTGACCGGCCAGTATCTGTCGGGCACCCGCTTCATCGAGACCCCGACCGACCGCCGCAAGCCGAAGAAGGGCAAGGCGATCCGCGTCACCGGCGCCATCGGCAACAACCTCAAGGACGTCACCGCCGAGATCCCGCTGGGTCTCTTCACCGCCATCACCGGCGTCTCCGGCGGCGGCAAGTCGACGCTGCTGATCGACACGCTCTACAAGGCCGTCGCCCGCCGGCTGAACGGCGCCCGCGACGCCCCTGCCCCGCATGAGCGCATCGAGGGCCTCGAATATCTCGACAAGGTCATCGACATCGACCAGTCGCCGATCGGCCGCACCCCGCGCTCCAACCCGGCGACCTATACCGGCGCCTTCACCCCGATCCGCGAGTGGTTCGCCGGCCTGCCGGAAGCCAAGGCCCGCGGCTACGGCCCCGGCCGCTTCTCCTTCAACGTCAAGGGCGGCCGCTGCGAGAAGTGCACCGGCGACGGCGTCATCAAGATCGAGATGCACTTCCTGCCGGATGTCTACGTCACCTGCGATGTCTGCCAGGGCAAGCGCTACAACCGCGAGACGCTGGAGGTCACCTTCAAGGGCAAGTCGATCGCCGATGTCCTCGACATGACGGTCGAGGAGGCGCGCGGCTTCTTCGCCGCCGTCCCCTCGATCCGCGACCGGATGGAGACGCTCGATCGCGTCGGCCTCTCCTACATCCATGTCGGCCAGCAGGCGACGACGCTGTCGGGCGGCGAGGCGCAGCGCGTCAAGCTGTCGAAGGAGCTGTCGAAGCGCGCCACCGGCCGCACCCTCTACATCCTCGACGAGCCGACCACCGGCCTCCACTTCCACGACGTCGCCAAGCTGCTCGAGGTCCTCCACGAACTGGTCGAACAGGGCAACACGGTCGTCGTCATCGAGCACAACCTTGAGGTCATCAAGACGGCCGACTGGATCATCGACCTCGGCCCCGAGGGCGGCGACGGCGGCGGCGAGATCGTAGCGGCCGGCACGCCGGAGGACATCGTCAAGGCGAAGCGCAGCTACACCGGCGCGTTTCTGAAACCGGTGCTGGCAAGGGCCAAGGCGTCACGAGCGCGGGGTGGACGGGACGAAGGCGCGGAGGCGGCGGAGTAGCGGGTCGAGGGGCAAACCCGTTCCACCGGTCATCCCCGCGAAGGCGGGGATCCAGTCAACTCAGGCGAGCACAGATGGCAGCATCTGGAGCCAGTCCCTTACCCGTCATGGCCGGGCTTCACCACCCGATACTCGGGTCAAGCCCGAAGATGACAACGTTTGGGCCTGGCCCCTCCGCCCCCGATTGCGCACGCCTCCCACGTCCCCCCCAACAGTCATGACCGGGCTTAGCCTGGCCATCCATGCCATGACGACGATGCAAACGCCGCTCGTCGACGGTTTTGGCACCGCAATGACATGATGCCGCGGCATGACGTGGCGAGTGGGCTGGCCGTGCCCCCCTCCACGCCGCTCATCCCCGCGAAAGCGGGACCCAGGCGGCGTCGGGAATGAATGCGCGTCCGGCAGCGCTGGCTCCCAGCCCTGACGACTGGATCCCCGCTTGCGCGGGGACGAGCGGATAAGGGTCCGCGGCGTGTCCCGAAGGGCCTGCGAGACCCACCGCGTCTCCCCTCGCCTGTCATCCCCGGCGAGGGCGAAGCCCGAGGGAAGGGGAACCAGTAAACGATGCAGCCGCCGTCCGCCCCTCGCCGACGCGCCACTGCAGTCACCTCTCTACCGTCATGCAGGGCCTGACCCGGCCTTCCAAGCCAAGACGGTGAGGCAAGCGCCGCCTAGACGACCGAGCCGGCGGAGGATGGCGACCAGTTGCGCCTCACCTGGCTCGAAAGCGGCGGCCCCCCGTCACCAAACCCGCCCAAACCGGCTTCGGCTCCCTCCTCCTCGAAAACGTCATGAGCCGCCTAATGTCCGGCTCGGTAACCCTCGACTACCGCCCGGAGGGCCTGGAGGCGACGATCCTGATTCCGCTGCCGGCTACCGGGACTTAGGCTTGGGATAGCGCGCAACGACGGCGAGACCGAGATCAGCTACAGTTACCCATTTTGCCCCGCTCAAATTTCAGCTGGGTACTCTTCCTGCGCCGCAACGGCATGTTCAAATAGCTGGGTTCGTCGCGCGAGCGTTTCCCGGTATTCTTGCGCCTCGACATCTTTAAAGAACGAGGCATCGGGCGCTAGCACGCGCACTGCCTGCTCGACTTCAGACAAATTTGCTTGGAAAAACTCTTTCCTTAAGTTTTGAGTGTTGATGCGTACGGATTCAAAAACAGAATGAAGGGCACTCTCCAAAGCAGCCGCGTCCTCACTGTATATGATTGCGTGGACGTCAAACCTGAATGGAACGCTTGCGTCTCCAAGCTCTCGGATCCGATCTAATGGATCAAGGCGCCTAGTGAGGCCAATTTTCACAACACCGTCGCCAAACGACCCAATATTGGAGATAATGTAGACCCAACCTATCCGAGTGCGCTCTGCGAGCGCCTTTGCGCGCTCCGCTCTGGCATGTGCTTCCGCGAGATCGCGCTCAAGTATATGTATCTGATTTTCAAACGCGTCTAGACGATCGCCAACGATGCTGGCCACTTCCACCTTCGCTTTTTGCAGTAATGTCGCGTAGTGATTTTCATCCTCCTCGGCCTTCTCCAAATCTCGCTGCAGGCGTTGTTCTTCCCTAGCTTGTCTGGCTGCCTCGGCCCTCTCCTCCTTCTCTGCCTTAATTTTTTCTCTCTGCTCGTGGGTCAAGCGAAGCTCCTTAAGCTTGCACTCCAAATATTCATAGCTAATATTGACTTGAAGAGAAGCATTCATTTTCTCTATTTGTTCATATGCCCTAATAATTCTTTTTTCCATTGAATTGACATTATTCCATCGGGTGTTGGCAATCGCCGCCTCGCATTCATTGTTGAAGGCGCGGAGAGTCAATCGGATGCTTCTATTTGTCATCGTTTGACCTTTAGCCTTACTGCCTTCTACCGACCATTCCGTTGAACAGAACACCGCTTTTTTGTCCGCTGTCATTCGTTTCTGAACTTCACGAACAGATCTTATGGCGACCTTGTATTGTTCGCTGTCCGAGAAATCGAAATGCGGCTCATAAACGCCTAACTCAGCAAAAGCCAAACGCTCGTCAAATATAGCGACCTCGGTGGCAAGCCGATCGTATATCGCTTTTTTCTCGGAGTAGGAGGCCCGAAGACTACGTAATTCCGAAGTCGCGGATGATATGTTGGCCTCAATCGACCTTAGTTCTTCATCCAATTTAATCACAGGAGAGAATCTTTGTCTTATCGACCTAAGGCTGCCTTCTGCTTCGGTGGCTCGACGGTCGGCATCGCGAAAGGCCTCATCGACCCGCTCAGAGGAGCGGGCAGCCGCCTCTTCTGCTGTTCTCGCTCGCCTTCGAGCCTTGAGCCAAAGATGGGTGCTAATACCCCACAACACAGGGAGTAGGCATACGAGCGCGATGAAGATGCCCACGGTCAAGTATTCAGTCGTCACGTGCCCCCCAATCCATCACATTCAGTTGTATTTGAGCCATTGAACACAACCCGTGGGCGGATCGCTAGGGCGGATTCGCGCGGGCTTGTCCCGGCCATCCACGCCATGACGTTGAAACCAAAGCCGCCCGCTGCCGGCCATGGCACCGCAATGACATGGATGCCCGGGCAAGACGTGGTGTGTGGCTGGCCGTGCCCCCCTCCACGCCGCTCATCCTCGCGAAAGCGGGGACCCAGGCGGCGTCGGGAATGAATGCGCGGCCGGCAGCGCTGGCGCCCAGCCCTGAGTGCTGGCCCCCCGCTTTCGCGGGGACGTGCGGGTGAGGATTCGCGGAATGTCCCAAAGGGCCTGCGAGACCCACCGCGTCTCCCCTCGCCTGTCATCCCCGGCGAGGGCGAAGCCCGAGGGAAGGGGAACCAGTAACCGACGCCGGTGCAGAACAAGGCGCGACATCGTTGACTGGATCCCCGCGCTGCGGGGGTGACAGTCTGCGTATCCCGTGTGTCGACTGACAACGCGGCGCAACCCCCGGCTCACCGTGAGCACGCGGAGCTGCCGCTTTGCCCACACCACCAGCTACGAACCAACACGCCTCCCCGCCCCCCTCCACCGTCATCCTCGGGCTTGACCCGAGGATCGGCCGGGGCAGTGTGAGCCGGGGCAGAATGGTGCCCCCCACAGGCAAGCGCCAATCGCCCGCTGTCGCGGGAGCGACACCCGATCCTCGGGTCAAGCCCGAGGATGACGGTCGCGTGTGTGACCAGGGCGTGCCACCGCGCGCACCGCACATCGTGGGCGCGCGGCTCCGCCGCTTTGCCCACTCCACGGCCCGGGGCGATGCGCCAAAACCCGCCATCATCTCCCCGCGCCACTCTACCGGGCACAACAAGAATCCCATCCCCCTCGCCCGAACCGGCAGCATACTGCGTCGCATCCCCGCCCATCCGAGGGGCGTCACCGGTGACGGCCAGAGATGCGGGCGGGGAGCGGCGCCTGCGGCGAGACCACCGGCGGGGAAACCCGAACGGAGAGGACGACGGTCCGAACGCCCCGGGAGGCCTTCGCGAGTATGCCCGCCGGCACTAGGACCGGCCGTGGGACATGACCCACCTTAAGGGCGACCGCCAGCCGGCGACACGGGGCGCAACCCCGCATCGCCGGTGAAGTCCCCGGAGGGGATCCGGGGAGCCATCGCAGGATGGTCGGGCGTCCGGAGCGTGAAAGCGGAGTGCCGAAAGTCGCCGCGGCGGGCGCTGGACGAGCGCCCCACTCCGCCACCGGCCCAGGCCGGCGGCCTGCAGGCGTTCCTTCAGCGCCCGCCACCCCTCGGATGTCCGGGGGACATGAACGGAAAGGATCATGCCCCGGCTCGCCCGCGAGCGCGGCAACGGTCGCCCCTGCCCGCGCCGCGACGGGCGCGACGCGGGTTCTGCTCCGTAACCGATGGTCAGTTCTGCATGACGATGTGCTTGCGCGACATCCAGCCGGTCGAGCGAAGATAGTTCACCTTGCACCAGTTGCCCTCGCACTTGACGACGGTGAACGGCACGTTCGGCCAGGCCAGGCAGATCGGTTCGTAGTTGACGCCGGCGCCGGCCCGGATGTTGACGAACAGGCCGTCGGTCGTGGCGTTGTTGGCAAGCGCCGGCGCGGCAAGGCCGGCAATCATCAGGGCCGCGAGCATCGATGAGCGGATCATGGGTTCCTCCTTGATCAGCCCCCCGCATCGCCGTCCAGCGTCTGTCGCACTACCTCGTGGCCGCCCCCGGGATTGCGGCTCTCGGCGCCGACGCCGTGCCCGAAATCATGCCAAAACGCGGCCGGATTGTCGAGCCGATCGCCACCGGCGCGCTGGTCTCCGACCGCCATTCTTGGCCATCCGCCACCACCCGGTTAAGGTCGGCCTCCCGCCTTCTCGCCGTCAGGACATCCCGATGACCGCATCCCCGCAATCGCCCGCGCCGCTGGTGCTTGGCCATGGCGCCACCGAACTGGAGGTCTTCCTCGAGGCGACCTGCCCCCATTCGAAGCGCGCCTTCGACAAGCTGCAGCCGCTGCTCGATGCCGTCGGACCCGACGCGCTGACCATCCAGATCCGCTTCGTCCCCCAGAGCTGGCACCTTTATTCCGGCGTCGTCACCCGGGCGATCCTTGCCGCAAGCGCCACCGAGGGCGGCGGCGAAGCCGGGCTGAAGGCGCTGGCCGGCGTCTTCCGCAACCGTGCCGATTTCGAGTTCGACGGCCACCATTCCGGCCCCAACATGAACCGCACCCCGGCCGAGATCCTCGCCGCGATTGCCGATCTTGCCGGCGTCGACCTCGCCGAGGCCTGGACCTGGAACACCGTCACCCAGGCGCTGAAGTGGCACATCAAATACGCCCGCCAGAACGGCATCCACGTCTCGCCGACCTTCATGGTCGACCGCATCGTCCAGCCGGACATGGGCAGCCGCCAGACGATCGAGGACTGGCGCGCCGCCATCGGCGTCTAGGCGCCGCCGTCCGCCGCGCCCGCTTCCTCGGCCGCCCGCTTGGCCTTGAACGTCTCGGTCGTGTTCTCCTGCGGAAACGGCGTCTCCGGCACCGGCACGCCGAGGAAGCCGCAGAGCGGTTCCCAGCCCTCGCCCACGGTGTAGACCAGCAGCCGTTCCGGCGGCAGCGCCGCCTTCACCGCCGCGTTGTGCCGCTCGTAGACCGCGATGCAGTGGTCCCGGTCGGCAGTGTCGCCGGCAAAGGCGTCCTGGTTGACCACCCGGTAGACCATGCGGCCCCAGTTGTCGGTCCGCTCCGCCCACGGCTTGTCCGGGTTCGGTTTGAAGATCGTCTCCTGCGTCGAGGCATACCATCGCGCGGCGTCGCGCTCGGTGAGGATCACCTTGGCCTCGGGAAAGTGAGCCGCCAGCTCGCGCCAGTAGACGCAGGCCGGGAAATCCACTGTCGCCCGGTAGTCGTTGAACAGCTCATCCCAGTCCGGCGGACCGTCACCGAAGACCGCCGCCGCCCATTTGTCCTTCAGCGCATCGCCGTCTTCGCGCCAGAAGAACTCCGCCATGTGAAAGCACGGATCGAAGCCGAGCTGCTCGAGCGCCAGCTTCAACGACATGGTTCCCGTCCGGCCAAAGCCGGCGCCAATCACTGAAAGTGCCATGGACGTTCCCCCTTCGATCCCACATCCTATCCGCCGTTCAGCCGCAAGGGCGACCGCGGAAAAAGACCGGCGGGAAATGCTTATCAGAGCGGGAACCTTCCGGCCGGCTTCCCGTTGGTCTGGTGTCGATCAGGAGTTCGCCGGTTGCCGCCCCGAAAGAGAACGCAGGAAGCCGTGCCTGCCGCACTCTATATTGTCGTCGATGTTGTCCTGTTGGGCGTTGGACTCGCGGTCGTGTTTCTGGTGCCGCCGATGAGTGACCTCCCGTTGATGTGGATTCCGATCGCGTTGATGGCCAGCGTGGCGTTGACCGTCCCGGTGGCCTGGACGATCTGGACCCTGACCCGACCGAAGCCCGTCGCGCCGCCCGCCAGGCCGGCGCCTCCGCCGATTCCGACCCGCCTCCCCGGCCGCGATCCGGCCCGCGAGCGCCGCTATCCGCGTCCGATCCGCAACAACTAAATCGCGGGGCTTCCGCGCACCGCATTGTCCTTTGCAGCGCACTCCCCTATATGAGGCGCGTTCCAGATTTTGCTCTGCCTTGCTGCAGCTACCCCTTCGGGGCCTACCTCAAGACAACGCGAACTCGGATACGATTGGCCGGCGAATGGTCGCCGGCAATGAAGTGACGCACTTCGCGTTCTCAACAAGGACTACTGATATGGCTACCGGTACCGTCAAATTCTTCAACACCCAGAAGGGCTTTGGCTTCATCACCCCGACCGACGGATCGAAGGACGTCTTCGTCCACATCTCCGCGGTCGAGCGCGCTGGCATGCAGACCCTCAACGAGGGCCAGAAGGTCAGCTACGACGTGATCAGCGAGCGCGGCAAGGACGCCGCGTCGAACCTTCAGGACGGCTGATTCGCCGCATCTGCTGCGATTCTGCGAGCCCGGCGCTCTGCGCCGGGCTTTTTTACGCCGGAAACCAAGGAGTTGACCCGATGGCTTTCAGGCCGAACTACAATCAGGCGCGCGGCGATCGCGACCGTGCCAAGCAGCAGAAGAAGCAGGAAAAGCTCCGCCGCCGCGAGGAAGATGCGGCCCAGCGCAAGATTGATCGCGGCGAGGCGCCCGACACCCAGGACACCGCCGAGACCCCGACAGGGGATGCTCCCGACCCGGCGGGCCCGGTACCGACCCAGTAGAAAGCATCTGACATGGCCAAGATGAAATCGCGCAGCGAGAGCAGCGTCGTCCTGTTCGACGTCTTTTTCGACGACGGCAGCCGCGCCTCGAACCGCAAGGTCCCGGCAACGACGATCGGCGGGCTCGACGGCGACGATCCGGCGCTCACCTACCTGACTGAACAGGAACAGAAGATCTCCGAGCTCTCCGGCAAGCCGGCCCGCGTCATCGACAAGGTCGTGCGGTCGGGCCGCTAGGGCCCGCCCCGACCCTCGCGTCAGCTCGGCGGGACATAATTGCGCGTCGCCTCCGGGTCGTCGTGCTCGACCTCCAGGGTCGACAATTCCTCCCACACCGCATCCGGCACTGGCGTGTTCGCCCAGGCGGCAATCGCGCTGATATGCTCCGCCTTTCCGACGCCGCAGATTGTCGAGGTGATCCGTGGGTCGCGCATCGAGAATTGCAGCGCTACCGCTCCCGCCGGCACGCCGTGCCGGTCGCAGACCGCCTCGACCGCGCGTATCGGCGCCAGCATCGCCTCGCTCGCTTCCTGGTAGACGTAGCGCGGGTTGGATGCGCTGCCGGTGGCGAAGACGCCGCCGGCGAAAGGCGCCGCGTTCAGCACCGCGATCCCCTTGCCATGCGCGAAGTCGATCATCGCATCAGCGTGGCGATTGACCAGCGTGAAGCGGTTGTGGGTGATCATCGCGTCGAAGGGAAAGCGCTCGAGGATCGGCATCATCACGCTGGTCTTGCCGGCCGCCAGTCCGACCGCGTCGCACAGCCCCTCCTCCTTCATCTTGTAGAGCTCTTCGATCGCGCCGCCCGGCCGCGTCACCTCGTCGAGGTCCGCCGCATATTCCGGATCGTGGAGATGGAGCAGTTGCACCCGGTCGAGCCCCATCGTCTCGAGGCTGGCTTCCAGGGAGCGGCGCATCGCGCTCGCGTCGAAGCTGTTCGTCTCCGGGTCGCGGTCGAGCTTGGCCGACAGCACGAAGCCCTCCGGCAAACCGCCCATCTCACGCACCACCGCGCCGATCCGTTCCTCGGCCCGCCCGGCCCCGTAGTTCCGGGAGGTGTCCATGAAGTTCGACGGCCCGCTGAAGATCGCACGCACCGTGTCCTTGCCCTCGTCGGCGGTGATGCCGTGGCCGTAGACCTCCGGCATGCTGCCGATCGGCCCGGTGCCGAAGCAGACTCGCGACACCTTGATGCCCGTCTGGCCGAGCTCGGTTTCTTCAATGCGATTCACGTCGTTCACGCCCCTGTTTCCCCCGTTTGTGATTGGCGCATCGTGCGCCGGATTCGCCCGCCCTGGCAAGCGTTTAGCATGCTGCAGTGACGCTTTCCTCCGGGGATCGTGAAGCATCGTGACCGCAACCGTCTGCGGCGCGATGTAAACTGGTCACAGGACATCGGCCGCGGGCCGACGGTCATCCATCCGCGCCCGCCGAGGCCATGATGATGTCCGTGCGGCAACAGGAGGCACCGTCTCATGTCCAACGCGCATCACACCCTCGCCACCCCGGTCCCCACGGCCGACTTGCCGGTGGTCCGCAAGATCGGGCCGGCCGACCTGAAATACGCGCTGACCCGCGGCGCCGCCGATTTCTGGGCGATGCCGACCCATATCGTCTTCCTCGGCCTGATCTACCCGGTCATCGGCCTCGTGCTCGCCCGGCTGGTCTTCGGCTATGATGTCCTGCCGCTGCTCTTTCCCCTGGCCGCCGGCTTCGCGCTGGTGGGCCCGTTTGCAGCGCTCGGCCTTTACGAGTTGAGCCGGCGTCGGGAAGCCGGGCTCGATACCGGCTGGAAGCGCGCCTTCGACGTGTTCCGCTCCCCCTCCTTCGGGGCGATCGCCGCCGTCGGCGCCCTGCTCCTGGTCCTGTTCTTCATCTGGATCGGGGTCGCCGATGCCATCTATGTCGCGACCTTCGGCTACGCGTCGGCCGCCTCGATGCCGGACTTCCTCGACCAGGTGCTGAACACACCGGAGGGGATGCGCCTGATCCTCGTCGGCAACGCCGTCGGCTTCCTGTTTGCGGTGCTGGCGCTGATGATCAGCGCGGTGTCCTTCCCGCTGCTGCTCGATCGTCCCGTCGGGCCAATCGTCGCGATCCTCGCCTCGGTGCGCGTCGTGCTCGCCAATCCGCTGACCATGGCGCTATGGGGCGTGATCGTCGCCGGATTGCTGCTCATCGGCTCCGTGCCCCTTTTCCTCGGGCTGGCGGTGATCGTCCCGGTCCTCGGTCACGCGACGTGGCACCTCTACCGGCGCGCCGTCGAACCCGCCGCATGACGGGATCGCCGGCCGGAAGCAGACCCTGCGCCGCCGGATCAGGCTGAACCGCCTGCCGTCAGCCGAGCAGCTTCGCGGTGATGTCGTGCAGTTCTTCGTCGAGGGAGATGTCGGTGAAGGGCTTGCCGGCCTTCTGGTACCAGTAGCGCGCATTGGGCAGGTCGCCCTCGACGCGATGCAGGTGGGCGTGGACCCATGCCGCGTCCGAACTGTCGTCGTCCTGGACGATCTCGTGCGCGACATGCCAGTCGCCTTTCGCCGTGTGCCAGAGGGCGCGCGTCGGCCCCTGCAGATCCGCCGGAGGCGTGTCCGCCGCAGTCGAGGCCTTGAATTCCGAATGGTCCATGTCTGTCTCCCGAAGTCCCGCCCTCAGGCGGCATCCGCCAAACCGGCGGCAACCGCGCCAAGGCTACACCGCCGGCGCTCTACCACCAACGTTCAGGCGCAAAGTGCCCGGCCGCGTCCTCGATCACTTGCCCGGTCCGGAACAGCATCTCCTCGTCGAAGGGCCGACCGATCAGTTGCAGGGCGAGCGGCAGTCCCTTGGCGTCGAGCCCGGCCGGCACCGCGATCCCGGGCAGTCCCGCCATGTTCACGGTGACGGTGAAGATGTCGTTGAGGTACATCTCGATCGGTGAGGCCGTCGTCTTCGACGCGACGCCGAACGCCGCGCTCGGCGTCGCCGGCGTCAGGATCGCGTCGACCCCGGCCTCGAACACCGTCTCGAAATCACGCTTGATCAGCGCCCGCACCTTCTGCGCCCGCAGGTAATAGGCATCGTAGTAGCCGGCGGAGAGCACATAGGTACCGATCATCACCCGCCGCTTGACCTCCTTGCCGAACCCGGCGGCGCGGCTGTTCTCATACATCGCGGCAATGTCGTCGCCGGGCACCCGCAGCCCGTAGCGGACGCCGTCGTAGCGGGCGAGGTTCGAAGAGGCCTCGGCCGGGGCAACGATGTAATACGCCGGCAAAGCGTATTGGGTATGCGGCAGGCAAATGTCGATAATCTCGGCGCCGGCCTCCTTCAGCCATGCCTTGCCCTGCTCCCACAGCGCCTCGACTTCCGGCGGCATGCCGTCGATCCGGTATTCCTTGGGAACCCCGATCCGCAGACCCTTGACGCTGCCGCCGACAGCCTTCTCGTAGTCCGGCACCGGCAGGTCGACCGACGTCGTGTC
This sequence comes from Bauldia litoralis, assembly GCF_900104485.1. Classification (GTDB taxonomy): domain Bacteria; phylum Pseudomonadota; class Alphaproteobacteria; order Rhizobiales; family Kaistiaceae; genus Bauldia; species Bauldia litoralis. The sequence goes on from NZ_FMXQ01000002.1 coordinate 524,774, forward strand.
GCGCTCGTCGACGCTGGCCATCGACCGCAGCATGATCGCCGAGTCGCGAACCGTGCGGGCGAGCGGGCCGGCCTGATCGAGCGACGAGGCGAAGGCGATAATCCCCCAGCGCGAGCAGCGCCCATAGGTCGGCTTGATGCCGACCGTCGCGGTGAAGGCCGCTGGCTGGCGGATCGAGCCGCCGGTGTCGGTGCCGGTCGCGCCGGCGCAGAGGCGCGCGGCGACCGCCGTCGCCGACCCGCCGGACGAGCCGCCCGGCACCATCGGCGCGTTGGAGCCCTCGGCGCGCCACGGGTTGACCACCGGCCCGTAATAGGAGGTCTCGTTGGAGGACCCCATGGCGAACTCGTCCATGTTGAGCTTGCCGAGCATCACCGCCCCGTCCGCCCACAGGTTGGCGGTCACGGTCGATTCATAGACAGGCTTGAAACCGTCGAGGATATGGCTCGCCGCCTGGGCATGGACGCCCTCGGTGCAGAACAGGTCCTTGATGCCGAGCGGCACGCCTTCGAGCGGCCGCGCCTCGCCGCTGGCGATCCGGGCGTCGGACGCGGCCGCCATCTCCAGTGCCTTCTCGGGCGTCTCGACGATATAGGCGTTGAGGTCGCGGGCGGCCTCCATCGCTGCCAGGTAGGAATGGGTCAACTCCGTCGCCGAGAACTGGCCGGTGGCCAGCCCGTCGCGGATTTCGGCGATTGTCAGCCCGGTCAGGTCGCTCATTTCGGTTCCTGCGGCCATCACTCGACGACCTTCGGCACGACGAAGAAATGATCCTCACGGGCCGGCGCATTGGCGACGATCCTCTCGGCCTGATCCTGCTCCGTAACCACGTCCGCCCGTTTCTTCATGTCGACTGCGACCACAGAGGTCATCGGCTCGACGCCGGTGACGTCGACCTCGTTCAATTGCTCGACGAAGCCGAGAATGGTGTTCAGTTCGCCCTTCAGCGCTTCCGCCTCCTCGTCGCTGACCGCGATCCGGGCCAGACGTGCGACGCGCTTGACGATGTCCTTGTCGACCGACATGAGTGATTGTTTCCTGGGGAGGGCCACCGGGCCTATAGCAGAGCCGGATTTGCCGGAGCAAGTGCGCTTGGCCGGCGGGATGCCGGCCGGGCGAATCCGGTCTATGATCCACCGCCCCGCCGCCGCCCCTGCCGAGGCGCCAGGCCCGGGCAAGAATGCCATGACAAGCGCGCCCGATCACCCGCCGAGCCTTTGCTGCGACTGCGTTTCGCGGGCGCCGGCGACCGCCCGGCGTTGCCCGGCCTGTGGCAGCCCGCGCCTCCTCGCCCATCCGGAACTCGACCGGCTGTCGATTGCCCACCTCGATTGCGACGCCTTTTACGCTGCAATCGAGAAACGCGACGATCCCTCGCTTGCCGACAAGCCGGTGATCATCGGTGGCGGCCGGCGCGGCGTCGTCTCGACCGCCTGCTACATCGCCCGGATTCGCGGCGTCCATTCGGCCATGCCGATGTTCCAGGCGCTTAAGCTCTGCCCGGACGCCGTGGTCATCCCGCCATCGATGGAGAAATACGGCAAGGTCGGCCGCGAGGTCCGCACCCTGATGCAGGAACTGACGCCGCTGGTCGAGCCGATCTCGATCGACGAGGCCTTTCTCGACCTCTCGGGCACCGAGAAGCTACACCACGCGACACCGGCGGAATCGCTCGGCCGGCTGGCGCTGCGCATCGAGCGCGATCTCGGCATCACCGTGTCGATCGGCCTGTCCTTCAACAAGTTCCTCGCCAAGATCGCCTCGGACCAGAACAAGCCGCGCGGCTTCTCCGTCATCGGTCAGGCAGAGTCGATCGACTTCCTGCGCGACAAGCCGGTCGGGCTGATCTGGGGCGTCGGCGCCAAGACCCGCGAGAAGCTCGCCGCCGACGGCATCCACACCATCGGCACGCTACAACGGATGAGCGAGACCGACCTCGCCCGCCGCTATGGCTCGATCGGCCTCAGGCTCGCCCGCCTCGCCCGCGCCGACGACACCCGCGCCGTCAATCCCCGGGACGGCGCCAAGAGCGTCAGCGCCGAGACCACGCTGGAAACCGACGTTTCCGATCCCCACAAGCTGAAGGCGATCCTGCGCAAGCTCTCCGAACGGGTGTCGCAACGGCTGAAGAAGGCCGAACTCGCCGGCCGGACCGTGACGCTCAAGCTCAAGACCGGTGATTTTCGCACCCGAACCCGCAGCCGCCAGCTGGTCGATCCGACCCGCCTCGCCGATCGCATCTTCCAGGCCGGTTTCCACATGCTGGAGCGCGAGACCGACGGCACCCGCTACCGGCTCATCGGCATCGGCGTGTCGGATTTCGACGACCCGTTGCTCGCCGACCCGGACGACCTCGTCGATACCGGCAGCGCCAAGCGCGCAAGGGCCGAGGCCGCCATCGACCGGATCCGCGACCGCTTCGGCAACCCAGCCGTCGAGACCGGCCTCGTCTTCGGCGAGATTCGCACGAACCGGGCGAAGCCGCGACGGGAGTGATCCGACCAGTCGCCATAGTGAGGGAGAACCATCAATCGTTCTCATTGACCGGCTGCGTCGCTTTAGTAGGATGAAAACGGGAGGATCATTCAAGCATGCTGGTATTCACGGCGCACCGCCGTCTGCGCCTAAGTGCGCTGGTCGCGGTGCAGGTTCGATGACCGCGGCAGGCACCACGACGGCCGCCAGGGCTGACTTTTCCTCGATCGTCCGGCTCGATCAGGTCCAGAAATTCTTCGGCCCGATCCAGGCGCTGCAGGACATCTCGCTTGAGATCGGCCGCAACGAGATCGTTGGCCTGATCGGCGACAACGGTGCCGGCAAGTCGACGCTGATCAAGGTGATGACCGGCGTCATGCAGCCGACTGCGGGACGCATCTTCGTTCGCGACAAGGAGATCAAGCTGTCCGACTACTCGGTGCGGATGGCCCACGACCTGTCGATCGAGACCGTCTACCAAGACCGCTCGCTGGCCGACAAGCAGCCGCTGTGGCGCAATTTCTTCGTCGGTCGCCAGATCACCAACCGCTTCGGCTTCATCGACATCAAGAAGGAGAAGCAGATCGCCGACCAGATCCTCAAGGGCGCGATCGGCTTCCGCAGCGAGGGCATCACCGTCGACTCGACGGTCGCCAACCTCTCCGGCGGCGAGCGCCAGGGCATCGCGATCGGCCGGGCCATGCACTACAACGCCGACCTCATCATCCTCGACGAGCCCACCGTGGCGCTGGCCGTGGCGGAGGTCCGCAAGGTTCTCGATTTTGTCCGACGAATTAAGGAATCAGGCCGCGCCTGCATCTACATCGAGCACAATCTCGCCCACGTCCACGAGGTCGCCGACCGCCTGATCGTTCTCGATCGCGGCAAGGTGGTGGCGGAGATCCTGCCGAAGGATATGACGGTGTTCGAACTCACCGAATTCCTCATCGAACTGCAACACGGGCAATAGGGGTCGAGGAATGGCAAAAGTCCGTGGAGGCCCGTCGCTGGTCGAGCGGTTCGAGGGACTGCCGATCATCGTCGTCTTCTTCCTCCTCCTCGCCCTGTTCATGTACACCGCGCCGCAGGTCTTCCTGCAGCCCTTCATCTACACCACCTTCCTGTCGACGCTGCCACCGCTGATGCTGCTCGCCGTCGGCCTGACCTTCGTCATCGGCGCCGGCGAGATCGACCTCTCCTTCCCGGCGATCATATCCTTTTCCGGCTTCGTCTTCGCCATCCTGTTCAAGGACTACGACCTCGGCTGGCTCGCGGTCATCGCTGCCCTCGCCTCCGGCGTCCTCGTAGGCTTCCTCAACGGCATCATCATCGCCAAGATCGGCATCCCGTCCTTCATCGCGACGCTCGGCACCCAGTTCTTCTGGTTCGGCGCCGCGACGGTATTGTCCGGCGGCAAATCCTATGCGCTACGCGGCGCCGAGGAATCCTCGGTGTGGCAGGTGATCGTCGGTCGCCCCTTCGAGGGATCCGAGACCGCCTGGGTCGCCCAGCTGCCGATGCAGGCTTTCTGGACCCTGGTGATCGTCCTGGTGCTGTGGATGATCCTCAAGCGCCACCGTTTCGGCGAGCATGTGCTGTTCATCGGCGATTCCAACGAGGTGTCGCGGGTCCTCGGCATCGATGTCGACCGGGAGAAGATTAAGGTCTTCACTCTGATGGGGGCGCTGGCCGCCGTCGCCGCCATCATGCTGACGCTGGAGAACAAGAACTTCTTCGGCAACCAGGGCCAGGGCTACCTGCTGACCGCCATTGCCTCGGTGCTGATCGGCGGCACGTCGATCTTCGGCGGCCGGGCGACCGTCATCGGCACGGTCTTCGGCGCCGCCATCATCCTGATGATCGAGCCGGCGCTGGTCGCCACTGGCCTGACCGGCGCCTGGGTCCGCACCGTCCAGGGGCTGGTCTTCCTGATCGCCATCATCTTCTATCTCTACATGGACGAGCCCCAGCGCCGCGCCGCCTTCTTCGCGCGGATGGGCTGGTCCTCGAAAAGCGGGAGCCGCCAGGCTGCGGCCCCGCCCAGCGAACCCGCGCCACCAGGCGCGGGCGTGACAGGCAAGTAAACGAAAACCAGGGAGAAACGGACATGAGAGTATCGAAGACACTTCTCGCCGGCGCCGCCGCGGTGGCCATGCTCGCCAATGCCTCCGCCGCTTCGGCCGAGATGATCGGCGACGGCATCACCATGTATATGCAGATGGGCGGCAACCCCGGCGACGGCGCGACGCTCGCCCGCCAGACGGGCGCGGCACAGGCGGCCGAGGCCTTCGGCGTCGACCTCAAGGAGCAGTTCTCCGCCTGGGCGCCGGAAACCATGATCAACCAGTTCAAGGAAGCGGTCGCCGCCAAGCCGACCTGCATCGAGATCATGGGCCACCCGGGCAGCGCCGCCTTCGAGGACCTGGTCAAGGGCGCGGTCGATCAGGGCATCGTCGTCACCAGCGGCAACTCGCCGATGACCGACCTCCAGAACGCCTTCGGCTCGAAGGGCTTCGGCTATGCCGGCGTCGATCTCTATGTCGGCGGCCAGATCACCGCCAACTACATGATCGACCAGGGCCTGAAGTCGGGTGACGAGGCGATGGTCTATGGCGTGTTCAGTCAGGCCGAGCGCGGTCAGTCCGAGAAGGGCCTCGCCGATACGCTCGAAAAGGCCGGCCTCAAGGTCGACCGGCTCGAGATCACCCAGGAAGCCAACAGCGATGCCTCGCTCGCCATCCCGGTGCTTGCCGCCTATGTCCAGGCTAATCCGAACCTCAAGGCGATCGGCACGCAGCATGGCGGCATCACCAGCGTTCTTGCCGATACGCTGAAGAAAGCCGGCAAGAAGCCCGGTGAGATCATCGTCGGCGGCATCGACCTCGCGCCCGCAACCATCGACGGCCTGAAGTCCGGCTATGTCTCCGCCACCCTCGACCAGTTGCTCTACCTGCAGGGCTTCCTGCCGGTCCTGCAATGCGTCATGACGGCGAAGTACAAGATGCCCGGCCTGTCGATCAACACCGGCGCCGGCGCCGTAACATCGCAGACCATCGACAGCCTCGTCGACCTGATCGACGCCGGCATCCGCTAGTCCGCGAACGCAGGATAATCAGCGCCGGCGGGGAAACCTCGCCGGCGTTTTCTGTTCAAGCCCGGCGCTGCCCGCGCCCCGCGCGCGATGTCGCGGCGCTTCCGCCGTACCTCGCTTGCTTCCTCCACATCATCGATGGACGCACGAAAAACATGGTTGACTGGGCGCACAAAAACCGCACCAAATAGTCGATAAACAATTTTCAACATTTAATTGCGACGTCGCCTCTCGCATCGAGGGGATCTTTTGAAGCCAGAGCTTTAGCCGTTGCTGAGACAATGATTTTCCGTTCTGAATTTTCAGCGAGCCGCCTTCCCCGATCCTTTCATGGCTCCGAAGAACCGGTCGCCCTTTCTCTCAGGCCCGGTCGTCTCATCAGCAATTCCGCGAGCCTGAATATTGCGGAATCGGCGTCAAAACCCACAAGAGTCAAGGCGATCGCTGCAAGCCTGGCGGCCTCGTAACATGGGTGGATGCATTTCGGTCATAGTGCCGATCTTCAATGTGGAGACCTACCTCGGCGATTGCTTGCGGTCGCTTCAGATCCAGTCGGACGCGGATTACGAGATTATTCTGATCGACGACGGCAGCACCGACGGCAGTCCGGAGCTAGCCGAAGCCTTTCGAAGCAACAGCGATCGGTGCACCCTCTGGCGGTCCAGTTCCAATCGCGGTCTGGGCGCGTCGAGGAACAAGGGAGTGCAATTGGCACGCGGCGATTTTGTCTGTTTTGTTGACGCAGACGACGTCGTGTCGCCCGACTTTCTTGCCTGTCTTCGCGATCGGCAGAAGATCACGGGTGCGAGTATCGTTTCGGGTCTCATCAGGCGGATGACCGAGTCCGGCGAGGTCCTGGGCACTCGCATGATCGGCGATGCTCCAGATGTCGATCCGCCTCTCACGGTGCACGAGCGCGTATTGGGGCTCGTCAATCCGTCAGTCGCGTGTGCCCGGCTCTACAGGATCGGGTTGTTGAGGGACGACGCCTGCTTGTTCAGGGACCGCATTCCGCACGAAGACCTCTTCTTCACGTACAAGGTACTCCGCAACCGGGACACTGCGGACGCTGACGAAGCAGTCTATTTCTGGCGGCACCGAGAGGATTCGCTGAGCGCTCGGATAACCAGGGCGCACGTCGATGTCTGGTTGGAACTGAAACGGGATACTGATGCATTCCTGACGGCAAACCAGGGAAGCCCAAGGGAATTCGCGCTGGCCGCGCGGAGAAGCCTCATGTTCGTCAACGGCGTGCTTCGGAAGGCGGATGAACAACAGCGGCTTGATGTTCTGGAATATCTCGAAGGCCTGAGTCAGGAATTCGGATCGCTGATGATGCAGGACTACGATTTCGTCCGACACTCCGAAATAAAGGCGATCTATCTTCCCAAGCGACTTGAGAAATATCTCAACGACCTGGGTTTTTCCTAAGGGACCCCATTGGGGTGGACCGTCCGCCGGGTGCCCACCCGCCGGGAACTCGGCGTCGGTGCGGCAGGATGTGGGGTCCGGCACTGCCGAACTGCCTCAGGACGCCGTCCCTCCCCGTCGCCTGAGCGGCAGCATGGCGACGATGCCGACGGCCGGGCCGATCGCCAGTCCGGCGATCACCCATTGCCATCCGACCAGAGCGGCCACCGCTGGCGCCAGTTGCACGGTGACGAAGGTCAGCGCGAAGCCAAGCGCGGTCTGGAAGGTCATCAGGCTGCCGGCGAGTTCCGGCGGGGCCGCGTCGGCGACCAATGCCGAGAATTGCGGCGAGTCCGGGATCACCGCCGCGCCCCAGACGATGACCAGCACCACCGTCAGCCACACCGGCCCGCCAAAGGTGACGGCGGTGAGCAGCGCCGCCGTGCCGCTGACCGCCAGGATGACGATGGTGGTCTCCGCCTTGCCGAACCTGTCGGCGAAGAGCCCGCCGACGACGCAGGCGACGCCACCGGCGGCGATCGCCAGGAACGTCGTCAGCTTGGCAAGACTGGTTGCGTCGTCCGGCGCCAGTGTCGCCTGGAAGGACAGCGCCGCGAACACCGCCACCCAGGCCCACATCACATAGAGTTCCCACATGTGGCCGAGGTAGCCGACATAGGTGCCGCGAAGCCGCCGGTCGGTCCAGGCAAGGCGGATGGCGCCGGGGTTGAACCGCGGCGAGCGGGCGTGATGCGGCCCGAGGCCGGCGGCCAGCACGATCAGCCCGCCGATGCCGGCGAGCAGCGAGATGACGAGGATCGTCGGCCGCCACGCGGCACCGCCGATGAAGGCCGAGAGATACGGCGCGCCGTTGCCGAGCGTCAGGGCGCCAACCACCAGCCCGACCAGCAGCCCCCGGTCGCGCGTTCCCCAGCCGACGGCGATCTTCATGCCGACGGGATACACCCCGGCCAGCAGCGCCCCGGTGGCGAAGCGCGCAGCGATCGCCCAGTCACCACCGAGCGGCGACACCAGCAGCGTGGCGTTGGCAAGTGCCGCCAGCACGGCCGAGATTGCAAAGACGCGGCGCGGATCGAACCGGTCGGGCGTCCCGCTGATCGAGAAGAACAGCGCGCCGACGACGAAACCGAGTTGCACCGCGCTCGACAGCAGCGCCTGCCGGTCGGGCGAGATCGCAGCCTCGCGCACCATGTCCGGCAGCACCGCGGCCGACGTGAACCACAGGCTCATCGCCGCCATCTCGGCGAGAACCAGCAAGACGATCGAGCGGAGCTTGGAGTGGATCATGCGGGCGGGCCGCCCCATCGGCCGTGGGCGGCAAGGATCGCACCGCCCGCACCGTGGGGCAATTCATACATGGGCTTCATGCTCGACCCGCACCGCGGCCAACGGTATGAAAAAGGCGGTAACGACGCTGCTGCGGCGCGACCGGGGCCTGTCTTCTGCTCGCCAGAGCAACAAGGATCGGCCGGGCGAGTTGCACCGGATGGCAGCACTTGCTCGAGGCAGGCCCCATGGCAACGAATGTCGCGGACGCATCGAACCGGACCGGAACGAACTGGGCAGGTAATCTCACTTACCATGCCAACGCAGTGCAAGTGCCTGCCACACGCGAAGAGGCCCAGGCCTGCGTGCGCGCCTCCGAGAGGCTCCGCGTCCTCGGTTCGTGTCATTGCTTCAACGACATTGCCGACACCACCGGTACCCACTTATCCTTGGAGCGGTTCAGGCGTGTGGTATCGCTGGACAGGGCCGTTGGCCAGGTCACCGTCGAAGCCGGGATTCGCTACAGCGATCTGGCGCCATACCTTCACGAACATGGCTTTGCGCTGCAGAACCTCGCATCGCTGCCGCACATTACGATCGCCGGCGCATGCGCGACGGCCACGCACGGATCGGGCGTGGGTTTGGGAAATCTGGCGACACAGGTCGCCGCCATGGAATTCATCGACGCCTCCGGGACTCTCGTCACCCTGTCGCGCACGAACGACCCGGATACGTTTCCCGGCGCCGTCGTCAACCTCGGCGCGCTCGGCGTGGTCACCAGGCTGACGCTCGATATCCAGCCGGATTTCAACGTTTCCCAGCACGTATTCCTCGATCTGCCCATGAACGCGCTCGATGCCCATTTCGATGAGATCATGTCGAGTGGCTACAGTGTCAGCCTGTTCACCGACTGGCGTGGAGATACCATCGACCAGGTGTGGATCAAGAGCGTCACCGGCGCCGGCCCCGACCTTTTCGGGCGGAAAGCCTTTCACGGCGCGCGACCGGCAACGCGGAACGTCCACCCCGCAGGCGGGGATCCGGCCAACTGCACCCGACAGATGGGTGTCCCGGGATCTTCCTACGATCGCCTTCCCCACCTCCCGATCGGCGCGATCCCGGCCCCCGGCGGGGATTCTCAGGCCGAGTATTTTGTTGCCAGGGAAGACGCAGCCGCTGCCGGGGCGGCCCTGCGAGCGTTTGGCGACCGGATGGCGCCGCATCTGATGCAGTCGGAAGTTCGCGTGGTCGCCGCCGACGACCTGTGGATGAGTCCCTGCTATGGAGAGCCGCGCGTCGCGTTTCATTTTTCCTTCAAGCCCGACTGGCCTGCCGTGAAGAATCTGCTGCCGGCACTGGAAGCGGTCCTCGAACCTTTCGATCCAATCCCGCATTGGGGAAAGCTCTTCGCCATGCAGCCGGGCACCGTAAAGGCCCGCTACAAGAAGCTCGATGCTTTCAGGGACCTCCTGGAAAAACACGATCCCACCGGCAAATTCCGGAACAGCTTCGTCAACCGGAACGTCTTCGAGGCCGACTGAACCACTCAAACATCACGCTCGGGACCTGGCCGCGTGGGCGGCGCTTCGCCTCACCGATAGTCCGGGTTCGGATGGTCGAAACGACAGCCGGCGTCCCACTGCTTGCGCTGGTTGCCATGGGCGGGATAGCCGCCCGCGTCGCGCAGGAGCCGCGCCATGTGCATCAGGTTCCAGGTCATGAAGGTGGTGTTGCGCTGGGTGAAGTCGCTCTCCGGTCCGCCCGAGCCTTCATCGAGATAGGAGGGCCCGGGACCGATCGGCCCGATCCAGCCGCAATCCGCCTGCGGCGGGATGACATAGCCGAGGTGCTGCAGCGAATAGAGGATCTCCATCGCGCAATGCTTGACCCCGTCCTCGTTGCCGGTGACGACGCAGCCGCCCGTCTTGCCGTAATAGATCCACTGGCCCTTGTCGTTGAGCTCGGCCGACATGCCGTAGAGCCGCTCGATGACCAGCTTGCAGACCGCCGAATACTGGCCGAGCCAGATCGGCGAGCCGAGCACGAGAATGTCGGCTGCAAGGATCTTCGGCCACAGATCGGGAAAGGCGTCGGTCTTGAAGCCATGCTCGCGCATGTCCGGGTAAACCCCGTAGGCGATGTCGTGATCGACGGCCCGGATCGAGGTCACCTCGATACCGTTCTTCTCCATGATCGCCCGCGACACGTCCATCAGCCCGTCCGTGTTAGAGGTCTCCGGCGATGGCTTCAGCGTGCAGTTGATGAACATCGCCTTCAGCCCTGAGAAATCGTAGGGACTGTCGGCGCAAAGCTGTTCCTGCTGCGGGGTCAATGCCATGGGAGCCTCCGTTGAATCGTTTTGCGAATGAATGGGTTGGTCAGGGAAGGCCCGAGTGTCGGCCATGGTTCCCTTGTTTGCCAATCATTTGCGCTTGAACGATGCGTCATCGCTGCCGCCAGCCCGCGACCGGCGGCTTGCCGCCAACTCCTCACTCGACAGGGCAACGCCCATCCGCAAGGATCGGCACTGACTCGACGGACGCCCCATGACCGAAGCCGATAATCCATCCGCACCGCGCATCCTCGTCGACGCCGACGCCTGCCCCGTCAAGGAGGAGACGCTGCGTGTCGCCGCCCGCTATCAACTCGCCGTCGTCATCGTCTCCAACGGCGGCCTGCGCCCCTCGCGCGATCCGCTGGTCCGTCACGTCGTCGTCCCCCGAACGCCCGACGCCGCCGACGACTGGATCGTCGAGAATGCGACGCCGTCCGATATCGTCGTCTCCGCCGATATCCTGCTCGCCGCCCGCTGCGTCGAGCTTGGCGTCCAGGTGATCGGGCCCGATGGCCGCCCCTTCACCGAGGACTCGATCGGCATGGCCGTCGCGATGCGCAACCTCAAGCAGCACCTTCGCGAGACCGGCGATATCCAGGGCCATAATCCCGGCTTCACCAAGGCCGACCGCTCGCGCTTCCTCGGCGAGATGGACCGGCTGGCCCGCCGCGCGAAGGGTGGCGGATGATCGAATCCCTCACCTTCCTGCTCCTCGCCCAACTGGCCGGCGAGGTCATCGTCCGGGCGCTCGGCCTGCCGGTTCCCGGCCCGGTCATCGGCCTGATCCTGATGGCGCTGTTCATGGCGTGGCGCGGTATTCCGCCGGCGCTGCACGAAACCGCGCTCGGCCTGCTCCGCAACCTCTCGCTGCTCTTCGTGCCGGCCGGCGTCGGCGTCATCCGCCAGGCCGAGGTGCTGGCCGAGAACTGGCTGGCGCTGGCCCTGGCCCTTGTCGTCTCGACGGTGTCGACGCTGGCGGTCACCGCGCTGGCCTTCCGATGGGCGCAGAAGCGCTTCGGCGATCCGGAGGGCGAGGCGTCCGAATGAACCCGGCGATCGATCTCTGGGTCTACCTCTCCACCAGCCCCCTCGCCTGGCTGGCGCTGACGCTGGCCGCCTATGTCGTCGCCGACCGCATCGCCAGGCGCCTCAACCGCCATCCCCTCGCCAACCCGGTGGTCATCGCGGTGGTTCTCGTCATCATCGCGCTCCAGGTCTCGGAGACACCCTTCGAGACCTATTTCGAAGGCGCGCAGTTCGTCCACTTCCTCCTCGGTCCGGCGACCGTGGCGCTGGCCATCCCGCTGGTCGAGAACTGGCGGCGGGTGAAGCGGTCGGCCCTGCCGATCCTGATCGCCCTCGTCGCCGGTTCGGTGACCGCCGTCGGCAGCGCGGTCGGCATCGGCGCGCTGCTCGGCGCCTCGCCGCCGATCCTCGCCTCGCTGGCCGGCAAGTCGGTGACGACGCCGATCGCCATGGGCATCGCCGAACAGCTCGGCGGCATCCCGACGCTGACCGCCGTGCTGGTCATCTTCACCGGCGTGCTCGGTGCGGTGATGGTGACCCCGGTGATGAACGTGCTTCGCATCAGAGACTACGCCGCCCGGGGCTTTGCCGCCGGCGTCGCCGCCCATGGCATCGGCACGGCCCGCGCCTTCCAGGTCAATGAGCTTGCCGGCACCTTCGCCGGCCTCGCCATGGGCCTGAACGGCATCCTCACCGCGCTGCTGGTGCCGATCCTCGCGCATTTCCTCGCCGGCTGAGGCCGACCGTCGACCGCAGGCCGGGCCGCGCCCCTTGCCAGCGGCTCCCAGCGCTGCGAACCTCCCGGCGACGTCTCTCCTGCCAGCCGGAACGGGAAAACCATGCGATCACCCCAATATGAGGTCTTCGCCCTGCGTTACGCACGCATGGAGGCGACCCAGGCCGATGTACTGATCTTTCCCGAAGATCACGCCGCGCCGATGCCGCTCGATTTTTACATCTGGGCCATCCGCGGCGAAGGCCGCACTATCGTCCTCGATACCGGCTTCGACGCGGCAAGCGGCAAGCGGCGCGGCCGTGCCTGGCTGCGCTCGCCGATCGACGCGCTGAAGACCCTCGACATCGACCCCGCGACGGTCGAGGACGTGGTCCTCAGCCACATGCACTGGGACCATGCCGGCCATTGGGCGGAATTCTCAAACGCCCGCTTCCATCTCCAGGACGCCGAGATGGCGTATTGCACCGGCCGCTGCATGGGCCATCCACCGCTGCGCCGGACATTCGACGTCCAGCATGTCACCACCGCGGTCGAGCATGTCTTCGCCGAGCGCGTCACCTTCCACGACGGCACCGAGGAGATCGCCCCTGGCATCACCCTCCACCTTGTCGGCGGCCATTCCGGCGGCATGCAGGTCATGCGCGTCCCCACCGCCCGCGGCTGGGTGGTGCTGGCCAGCGACGCCGCCCATTTCTGGTACAACATCCGCAAGCGCAACCCGTTCTTCATCGTCCATGACCTTGGCAGGCTGATGGAGGGCTACGTCCTCTGCGAGAAGCTCGCCGACGGCCCCGACCACATCATCCCCGGCCACGACCCCGAAGTGCGCCGACGTTTCCCGCATGTTGGAACCGATCCCGACACGATGGCGTTACACCTCGAACCGGTGGATTGAGACGAATCTCTTTCGTCCGGTTACAACCGTTGCCCGCCCGATGATTATTGTCCTCACCTGACTTGTAAGCATGACACTTCTGAGCATTGCCATCCCCGCCTACAACCGTCCCGATGCGCTTGAATATGCGCTCCTCCGGTTCGTTTCGCAGATCGTGCTGAAATACGAGGACGAAGTAGAGATCGTCGTCACCGACGATAAGACGCCGGGAGACCGGCTGCGGGCAGTGCGCGAGCGGATGGCCCCTTACCCTTTTGTTCGCTTCATCAGAAATCCCGAGAATATCGGTCTCGAGCGCAACCTGATTCATTGCACCGAGCCGTGTATCGGCGAATATCTCTGGCTTTTCGGCGACGACGATTTTGTCGAGACGCCTGAAACGCTCGACGGGATCATGTCCCGTCTGCGGAAGGGCGAACACGACTTCTACATTCTCAACCGGACGCGCCGCTCCGCCGCGCTCGACACGCTGATTTCGTCAAACTGGATGAATCTGGACCCTGAAAAGGACGAAGCGTTTGGCGGGCTCCGGGAATTCTGTGTCGCCAACGGCTTCATCGGCGTCATCGGCTTCATCTCGGTCAACATTTTCAGGCGCAAGCCCTTCGCCGCCGTCGACGTGGAACCGTATTACGGGACGATGTATCCGCAATTGGGCACGATGGCCGAGGCATTCCACGACCGGCCGACCCTGCTGATCGGTGAGCCGCTGGTGTGCCACCGGACCCAGACCGAAGAACAGAAACGCGCCGAACACGGGAACAAGAAGACCGAGGCGGACTTCATGAGCGGCGACATCGAGCGCCGCAATGGCCTGTATTTCAGCCATCCGCTGGCACGGATGCTCAACAGGTTGCTCGATGTCGGCGCCTTCGAGCCCTCCGAACTCGCGGGTATGAAGGAGATCCACGCGTTCCGGGGGTTACCTCTGATGGATCTGGTCATTGCCTCCGTGAACCAGAGCCGCGTCCTTGACGGCGCCTTTACCGAGGCCGACTGGGCGCTTACCAACCGTTTTTTCGAGCGCCTGCCGTTGACCGCCGAACAGAAGGCGGAATTGGCGCAGGCCTGACGGCTCGCAGCCTGTCATCCTCCGCGCGGATCGCCTGCCGGTTTCTTCCGGTTACCGCCGACACGACCCAATGCCAGGCCTCGCGCGCCAAGGTTGCCTGGTGCCCGACCGCCTCCCGCTTCGCAACAATCGGCCGACCGCCGGACGGCCGCCGCAACGGGACCTCTAGCGGCGCTCGCGAAGCCCTCCAACACAACGATCTTGCCCCCATTTTCCGGGCAATCACGCCCACGACGACCCTTCCCCGATTGCGCGCGTAGCTTATAGATATCGTGATCCGCTACCTATACGTGCTAAACTCAAACGCAGTCATCGATCATGGGGGACACGATGGCAGATGCATCCACATGGATTCAGGTACTGGTTCTTGGCGGTCTGGCGGGTGCGGTCGGACAGGTCGCGCGGACGGCTGTCGGCCTCAAGAAGGTCAACGACGTCGCCGTCGCCGAGGACGTGAATCCACAGCACCTCATCATCGCGTCGCGCCTTTTCATCAGTTTGACGATTGGCTTCGTCGCTGGCGCGCTTGTTGCGCTCGCCATGGGAATTGACCCGGCCAACATCGCCACCGAGGAGATTCTGGGGCTGGCGGCTGCCGGGTATGCCGGGACCGATGCCATCGAGGGAATGATTGGCAGGATCACCCCAACCAGACCGGAAGAGACTGGCAAGGCCGAAACCAGGGAGACGGCTGCGGAGCACAAGCCGACTGCGCCGGACCCTGCTCCACCCGCACCGGCGCCGGATGAATATCAGGGGTGAACGCAATGCCGGATTTCCAGATCACACCACAGGATGGCGCGGTCACTGCGATCGCAAAGCTCAACATCCGGGACGGCCAACCGACCACCGAAGTCCCCGTGGCGCGCAAGGTGGAAGCCGGCACAAGTCTGGCGGTCGCCGGTATTGTCACCGGCCAGGCCGTAAAGGGAAACGATCAATGGTACGCGGGACCGGGCCGAACCTTCTTCTGGTCGGGCGCGTGTAGCGATTTCCGCGAGGGCGACGAGCCCCCGCCCGCCACCCTGAAGGTTCGCAGGCGGCCAAACGGCACGATCCGCCCACTCACCGAATCCGAGATCGCCTCGGTCTTCGGTCCGCTGGACTACAAGGAGGGTCTTGGGGGACGCATCAGGCTCGATCCGTCGTGGTCGCAAAAGAATATGGGGATCGCCAACACCCCTTCCCTGGACGATATCGGCCGGCCGAAGCTCGAGGCCCACAAGAAGGCGATCGGCGCTTTCGAGCGGGTCTTCGCTGCGATCGACGCGGCCGGGCTGACCCGACGCATTCTCACATATGACGGCCTGTGGGTTCCACGCCACAAGGGATGGAACCCGACACGAGGCCTGAGTTCCCATTCCTGGGCGATCGCGATCGATCTCAACGCCCGATGGAACGGCTATGGCGTCACCCCGGCGCCGACAGGAAGCCATGGCTCCGTAAGGGAACTCGTGCCCTATTTCGCCGCAGAAGGGTTCGCCTGGGGTGGCTTCTTTTCGCCGCCTCACGAAGACGGCATGCACTTCGAGCTGGCCCGGCTCGACCTGTGATGGCCCGGCTCTCCCCGATTGCAGGGATTCGATCGCTCGTCGCAATCGGTATTGCGTGTGCGGTCTCTTTTCCGGCCTACGGCGCGAGCCAGGCTGTGGATCAGTGCGACCAGTTATGCCTTCGATCGCTGTATGAAGCCCTCGACGAGGAAACGCGGGCGACTTTGGCGTCCTGTGAAGCCGCCGTTCCATGTACCCGGCGGCCGTCCGTGGGGATATTGATAGTGCCTCTACCAGTACCTGCAGGAATGCCACCCGCTCTTCCCTCCTTCCTGATGGAATTCCCGGAGCTCAAGCAGCCGGAAGTCACCCGCTGATGTTCGGCGAGATCGGGGGCCACCTCCTCAGCCAGGCGGCGGCAGCGATCCTCGCGTCAATCCTGCTGTCCTTCCTGTTCTCGATCCGGCTGGTGCCAATCAACGGGGTGACGAGATTGTCCTTCGCCCGGGACCGGTTCCTCGCTTTTGCCGGGATAGCGGTGCCTCTGGCCGTTGTCGCCTTCGCGACCGGATACCTCACGGGCCTCAGTCGCCAACCGGCGGTGACTGCGACGATCCCGGCGGTCCTGACGCTGATCGGCGGCGTGTTCGCCTATGTGTCTGCCGCCAGGCCCGAAGCCCGTGCGCCGATGGGACTCGGCATCATCCTCTTCGCCCTGATCCTGGTCCTTTCGACCAACTACTACTCAGCGGCTCGCGAGAGCGGCCGGCTGGGCAGATTGCTGCTCTTGTCGGAGCAGGAGAAGATGATCACGACGCGACGCGCCAACATGAACCTCCAGACCGACTTTCCGGCCTGGATGCTGACCGGCGAGCCCAGCCGGTAGAACTCACAACGGAATGTTGTCGTGCTTCTTCCAGGGGTTTTCCAGCGCCTTCCCCCTCAGCAGCCGTAGCGCGCGGGCGACCCGGCGTCGCGTTGCGTGGGGCATGATCACCTCGTCGATATAGCCCCGCTCGGCGGCGACGAAGGGCGACATGAAGCGTGCCTCGTATTCCTTGGTGCGCTCGGCGATCTTGTCCGGGTCGCCCGCCTCCTTGCGGTAGATGATCTCGACCGCCCCCTTGGCGCCCATCACCGCGATCTCGGCGGTCGGCCAGGCGTAGTTGATGTCGCCGCGCAGGTGCTTCGACGCCATCACGTCATAGGCGCCGCCATAGGCCTTGCGGGTGATGACGGTCACCTTCGGCACCGTCGCCTCGGAATAGGCGAACAAGAGCTTGGCGCCGTGCTTGATCAGCCCGCCATATTCCTGCGCCGTCCCCGGCAGGAAGCCCGGCACGTCGACAAAGGTGACGATCGGGATCGAGAAACAGTCGCAGAACCGCACGAACCGCGCCGCCTTCCGCGACGCATCGGAGTCGAGCACCCCGGCCAGCACCATCGGCTGGTTGGCGACGAAGCCGCCCGTCCGCCCCTCGACCCGGCCGAAGCCGGTGACGATGTTGCGGGCGAAGGCCTCGCCGATCTCGAAGAAGTCGCCCTCGTCGACAACCTTGAGGATCAGTTCCTTGATGTCATAGGGCTTGTTGGCGCTGTCGGGGATCAGCCGGTCGAGCGACACTTCCTCGCGGCCCGGCGGATCGGCGGTCTCGATCTCGGGCGGCTCCGCCCGGTTCGACAGCGGCAGGTAGTCGATCAGCCGCCGCATCTCGGTCAGCGCCTCGACGTCGTTGTCATAGGCGCCGTCGGCGATCGACGAGCGGGTGGTGTGGACCGAAGCGCCGCCGAGCTCTTCCGGCGTCACCGTCTCGTTGGTTACCGTCTTCACCACGTCCGGCCCGGTGACGAACATGTAGCTGCGGCCGCGCACCATGAAGATGAAGTCGGTCATCGCCGGCGAATAGACGTCGCCACCGGCGCAGGGACCCATGATCACCGAGATCTGGGGAATGACCCCGGACGCCAGAACGTTGCGCTGGAAGACCTCGGCATAGCCGCCGAGCGCCGCAACGCCCTCCTGGATCCGGGCGCCGCCGGCATCGTAGAGGCCGATGATCGGCGCGCCGTTCTTCAGCGCCATGTCCTGGACCTTCTGGATCTTCTCGGCATGGGCTTCCGACAGCGAACCGCCGAACACCGTGAAATCCTTGGCGAAGACGAAGACCGGCCGGCCGTTGACCGTGCCCCAGCCGGTCACCACCCCGTCGCCGGCGATCTTCTTCTCGGCCATGCCGAAGTCGTTCGACCGGTGCTCGACATACATGCCGAATTCCTCGAACGAGCCCTCGTCGAGCAGCACCTCGATCCGTTCACGCGCGGTCAGCTTGCCAAGCTTGTGCTGGGCCGCCACGCGCGCCGCGCCGCCGCCCGCCCGCGCCGCCTGCCGCCGCAACTCCAGCTCTTCGAGAACTTCCTTCATGACGCCCCTCACCTCGCGCAACCGTCTGTTGGGCCGAAACTATCCCGGCCGGACGGATTCCGCCACGCCGGAGCCGGACAACCCGCCGCAGGCCCCGCCCACGGCCGGCAGTCAGCGCCCCGGCATGACTTGATTCCGCCGGATCGCCCCTCTAGTCATGGCCCCGCGGCGCCGATTTCAAGCCGCCTGGACACCCTTCGCGACGCATGACCCTCGTTTGCATCACAATCTGCACTGCCGGACGGCCGGGCATGCTGACCGAATGCCTGCGCTCGGTCGTCTCCCAGGAGGCGCCGGCGGGCTGCGATGTCGAACTGATCCTCATCGACAACAACCCGGTCCCGCAGACCACGGCCATCGCCGCGACGATCGCCGCCGAGGCGCGCTTTCCCGTCACCATGGTGCACGAGTCGGAGCCCGGCATCCCCCAGGCCCGCAATCGCGGCGTCGAGGAGGCGCTGGCTCGCGGCGCCGACTGGATCGTCTGCATCGACGACGACGAGATCGCCGATCCGCGCTGGCTGGCCAATCTCATCGAGGCCGGCATCGCCCACAAGGGCGACGTGGTGATGGGCAAGCTGGTCAAGATCTATCCCGAGCGCCTGCCGCTCTTCGTCCTGCCGACCAACTATCCGCCGCGCCGCGAGGGCGAGGAACTGGAAGTCGCCTATACCCACAACGTCGCCTTTGCCCGCTGGCTGGTCGATCCCGAGCACGGCGGCCTCCGCTTCGACGAGAGCCTGCGCTTCGCCGGCGGCAGCGATTCCCATTTCTTCCGCCGCGCCCGCAAGATCGGCGCCCGCATCGTCGGAACCGAAACATCGGTCGTCCGCGAGAGCCAGGTGCCGGAGCGCCTCACCCTCAAGTGGCAGCTGCGCCGCGAATATCGCGTCGGCGCCGGCATGGCGCGCTCGGAAGCCCGGCTCGATGTCCCCGGGCGCCAGCGCCGCCGCCGCCCCGACCAGCTGATCTTCCGCATCTTCCGGATGATCGTCACCATCATCCTCTCGCCGCTGCTGCTGGTCTTCGGCTTCAGGCGCTTCGAGACCACGGTCGCCGCGGCCCTGCGCAAGCTTGCCGCCTCGGCCGGCGCCCTCTCGGCCCATTTCGGAAAGCTGCCCAACCCGTATCGCAAGCTCGACGGCTATTGAGCGTCGGACGCCTGAATACGCGCGACGCCACCACCTAAAACAAAATTAAATCAATCCATTACGCCAGAGAAGCGACTCAATCTCTGAGCGAATTAGCCACATCCCGCGCCCGTTCCAGGATCAGCGCCGCCGCCGCCAGGTCCGCGAAACGGGCCGCCCGCCGGGTCAACGCCGCATCGTCCGTGCCCCATTTGGCCATCTGCCAGTCCTCGTCGATATGGGCAGCGGCCCAGGCTTCCGCCGGCGTCAGCCGCCCCCGCGCCAGCGCCAGCCCGATCACCGCCGAGCCGGTCAGTGTCGTCGCGGTATGGAGTGCGGCGAGGCCGAGCGCGTCGAACGGCTCCACGGCGCGGGCGATCGCCGCCATGGCCGCCTCGTCCTGCGTGACATGGACGATGCCCCGGGTCATCACCAGCCGGGCGCCGAGGTCGTCCCGCGCCCAGTCGACCAGCGGAGCCCACGCTAAATCCTCGGCCGCGATCAGTCCCTCCGGCCCCTCGGCCCGGTAGCAGATCAGGTCGGCGCCGGCATGGGTGATGAGGTCGGCGCGCACCGCCTCCATCGCGTCGACCACCCGGTCAAGCGCCGTGTTGACCAGCCGGGTCAGCGGCATGCGCGACGGATCGATGGTCTCCGCCTGCGCCTCCCACTCCGCCGCAAGCGCCTCCGCGACGGCCGCATCACGCACCGCGAGCAGGTTCTTCGCCGGCGTCCGCGCCGTGCGCCCGTCGAGCAGCAGCGCATGGCCGCCCCCCTCGCCCGGACCGATCGAGACGGCCTTGTAGAACCGCTTCGGCAGGATCGGCCGGGTCAGCCGCCGGGAGACCGCCTCGGGATTGGCAATCGGCTTGTCGTCGCTCACGCCCGCCTCGTCGTCAGATGCTGAGCGACGGCTCATACGCGGCCAGGACATCGTACCAGTCCTGCCGGTCGAGCGGATTGTTGACCGCCTGGATCGCCCCCTCGAGCCGCTCGCGCTTGCCCGAACCGATGATCGGCACGCCCCTGGCCGGATGCCGCGCGACGAAGGCAATCGCCGCCTCGGCCGCGCCGGCAAGCCCGTTCCGCTTCGCCACTTCGGCCAGGACGCCACGGATCCGCACGACGCGCTCGTCGTCGCCGGTCATAAGCCGGCCGCCGCCGATCGGCGACCAGATCATCGGAACGTGTCCATCCAGCATCGCCGTATCGAACACCCCGTTGGAGATCGGCTCGACATGGATCGGCGAGAATTCGACCTGGTTGGTGACCACCGGCGCCTTCAGCTTCGAGGTCAGCAGCTTCAGCCGCGACGGCGAGAAGTTCGAGACGCCGACATGCTTCGTCTTGCCCTCGGCGATCAGCGCGTCGAGCGCCCCGGCGGTCTCGGCCGGCTCCATCAGGTAGTCCGGCCGGTGCAGCAGGATCGCGTCGGCGTAATCGATGCCGAGCTTCTCCAGCGAGCGGTCGACCGACCGGCGGATCTCCTTTTCGCTGAAGTCGAAGTGGCGGACCCGATTGACCGTCCGGTGCGGCGAAATCCGCTGGATCCCGGCCTTGGTGACGATCTCGAACTTGTCGCGCCCGACCTCCGCGATCGCCTTGCCGAGGAATTCCTCCACCGTATAGGGATGGGGAATGCCGTAGACATTGGCGGTGTCGAGGGTCGTCACCCCGTGGTCGAGCAGGAAGCGGAGGAAATCCGCCAGTTCGCCCACCGAGGAAAACTGCTCCTCGCAGCGCATCGAGCCCCAGATGACGCTGGAGAATTCCGGCCCGCCGGCATGCATCCGGACCCGGCCGGCCTGCGTGGTGTCGTCCGTCATCATTTGTCCTCCCTCGGATCGGCATCGCCCATCGCGGCATCGAAGCCGAGAAGGTTCCAGCTCTGTTGCATATGGAGCGGCAGCGGCGCGGAAACGTCGAGCGTGCCGCCGGCCGGATGCGGGATCACCAACCGCCGGGCGTGCAGGTGCAGCCGGTTCTGGATCCCGCCGGGAAAGTCCCACTCGTCCTCGGCCGTAAAATACTTGGCGTCACCGATGATCGGATGGCC
Organism: Bauldia litoralis; assembly: GCF_900104485.1. Lineage (GTDB taxonomy): Bacteria > Pseudomonadota > Alphaproteobacteria > Rhizobiales > Kaistiaceae > Bauldia > Bauldia litoralis. Next base: position 546,202 of record NZ_FMXQ01000002.1, read on the forward strand.
GATATGGGCGGCATGGGCGCGCAACTGGTGCGTCCGGCCGGTGACCGGCTTCATCGTCAGCCAGGCGAGTTTCTGGCCGGCCTTGTCGACCACCGAATAGAGCGACACGGCGTGGCTGGCGTCGTCGGAGCCGTGCCGCGCCACCTTCATCTTCTCGCCCTCGGCGCCCTCGCCCCGGGCAAGCCAGGTCGAGACCCGCCCCTGCGGCGGCTTCGGCACGCCCTTGACCAGCGCCCAGTAGATCTTGCGGGTCGAGCGCCGGCGGAAGGCGGCGGCGAGGTGCTGGGCCGCCAGCCGGGTCCGCGCCACGACGATCACGCCGGAGGTCTCGCGGTCGAGGCGATGGACCAGCCTTGGCTTCTGCCCCTTGCGGTCGCGCATCGCCTCGAGCATCCCGTCGAGGTGACGGGTCAGCCCGGAGCCGCCCTGGACGGCGAGCCCCGCCTGCTTGTTGAAGACGAAGACCTCGTCGTCCTCGTGCAGCAGCATCGCCCGCAGGAGTTCGATATCGGCATGGTTGCCGCCGGCCTTCAGCGCCAGGCGGAACGCCGCCCCGGGGCCGGTGTCCCGCGCCGGGCCGGCCGGGCGCGCGTCGTCCGACGCCGCGCCGCCGCCCGCCCCGCTGGCGCGCGGCCGATCGTCGACCGGACCTTCCCCGGCCCGCAAGGGCGGGATCCGCACCACCTGCCCCGGCTCGACCCGCGTGCTGGTCTTGACGCGGCCGCCGTCGACCCGCACCTGGCCCGACCGGATCAGCTTCTGCAGGTGGCCGAAGGAGAGGCCCGGATAATGTGCATTGAACCAGCGATCGAGGCGCATCCCGGCCTCGTCCGCATCGACGGTTCTGGTTTCGATCTTTGCCATGGGTGTCCGAATGATTGCAGCGAGCCTGCCTGTAGCATCATGGCACCGCGGTTGCGAGCCGTGAGGCCGCTCAGGACAGGCTGCGCACGATCCACAGCCCGAGCAGGAGCCCGCCGATCGACAGGATGACATTGGCTAGGATATAGGCCGCGGCAAGCCCCGGCTCCCCCCGCTCCCATAACAAGGCGCTGTCCAGCGAGAAGGCCGAGAAGGTGGTGAACCCGCCGAGAAAGCCCGTCGTCAGGAAAAGCCGGGCATGCTGGGTCCAGTTGGCGCCGGCGCGAAAGGCCAGCCAGCCGGCGATCAATCCCATCAGCACCGAGCCCGCGGCATTGACGATCAGCGTCCCCCACGGGAAGTTGATGCCGATCGCCCGCATCGCCACGAGGTTGACCCCGTGCCGCGACGCAGCACCCAGCCCGCCGCCGATAAACACCAGCAGCCAGGGCGCCAGCCCGTTCACGCGCCCACCATCGTCTTCACCGACCTGAGCATCGCCACGTAAGCCTCCGGAAAACCGTGATGGATGGCGCCGTCGAGCAGGTGCTTCACATAGTCCTCCGACGGCAGCCCGGGATCGGGCGAGGGATTCGCCACATAGGTTACCGTCTCGACCACGCCGGCATCCAGCCTCGCGACCCGGACCGATGCCCGCAGGTAGCGGCTTTCATCCGGCCGATCGGCAAAATGCCCCTCCCGCGCATCGAGCGCCTCCAGGTCCTGAGCCGACATCCGGTAAAGGGCCCCCCAGACAACCTCCCCTGCCGCCGCCCCGATACTGGCCACCGCGCAGCGTCTGACGGGGGAATGCCGAGGAAAATGCAGCCGGTACCCGTCCAGCCGTCCCACAGCCACATGCGGCGACCCCGGACACCGCAGCGCCCACTGGACCGGATCGAGATTGGAGCCATAGGCGAAGTAGATCATTGCGGGTCCGTCGCAAGGTCGACGCGGGGGCCGACCCCGCGCCTCGGGACTAGCCGCCGCGCAGTCGCGAGGCAACCCGCGTCACGCCGCCGCAAGGAAGAGAAAATCGTCGGCGTCGAGGCTGGAGAGACGGGTCTTGGCGACAACCAGCTTGTCGCCGCCGCCGAAGTCGAAGACCGTGTCGCGCCCGTCGCGGTAAGCCGTGTCGACCAGCGCGGCAAAAGAGGTGATCCCCTCGACATCCAGCGAGATGACGTCGCCCGGGATCGTCCACCACAGGAAGGTCAGGTCGCCGACGAAGTCCCCTATCCGGTCCGTCCCATCGCCATCGCGATAGATAAACACGTCCGGGCCCAGTCCGCCCAGCAGGGTGTCGTCCCCTTCGCCCCCGCCAAGGGTATCGGCGCCCAGGCCGCCACGCAGGTCGTCGTCGCCCGCCCCGCCATAGAGCGTGTCGTCGCCGATCTCGCCCTTGAGGCTGTCGTTCCCGTCGCCGCCGAAGATCAGGTCGTCGCCAAAGCCGCCGTCGATCTGGTCGTCCCCGCCGCCGCCATCCAGCCGATTGGCCGAGAAGTCACCCGAAAGCTTGTCGTCGAAGTCCGAGCCGGTGAGATTCTCGATCCCCTTCAGGCGATCGAAGCCGGCGCCCTGCGTGTTCTGGCTGCCGGATTTGAGAAGCGACACCGTCACGCCGCTTTCAGCGTCGGCATAGTTCGCGGTGTCGAGCCCTGCGCCGCCGTTGAGGAGGTCGTTTCCGGCGCCGCCGGACAGCGTGTCGTCGCCGTCGCCGCCATGAACCTTGTCGTTGCCGCCATGGCCGTGAAGGTCGTCGTCGCCATCCTCCCCGCGAAGGACATTGGCAAACCCGTTGCCGACCAGTCTGTCATCGCCGCCGCCGCCGGTGGCGTTCTCGATAACCACGCCGTTGGCGATCGTCACGCCGCCGAACACGCCGGCGACGTAGGAGACAAACCCGCCGCCACCCGGCTCATAGGCCAGCGTCGCGGCATTCAGGTCGATCACCGCATCGAGATCGCCGTCATACCGGATCTCGTCGCGCCCCCCGGTATCCCAGATCGTCCGGTAGCCGGTGCCAACCGCGTTCGCGCCGTCGAGCCCATAAACGTCGTTCCCCGAACGATAATCGGCGTTCGGTGCATACTTGGCGTGCAGCGCCGCGATATCGAGCGCCGCCGGCCCGGTCTGGAAGCCGTAATCGAGCACCGACGATGGCAGCGCGCCATTCGGCCCCGTTTCCCAGCCCTCGTTGTAGCTCATCACCGTGAAGGCGGTCTGGTTGAGTTCATAGAACCCGAGGTCCGGACGCTGCTCGACCCCGAGCATCCGGTCACCGTCGAAATAGGGTCCGGTGTCGTGAGTGTGTTTGAGGCCGAGGCCGTGGCCGATCTCGTGGACGAGGACTTCATAGAACGCCCCGCCGACGGCAAGCGTATCGGCGAACTCCGGCTGGGTTTCGGGCGCTAACAGGTCGAAGACGCCGAGACCGGCATAGGCCGTGTCGGGAGCGCCAAAATACCCCCCGACATTGGTGTCCCAGTCGTCGACAAGCACGAAGTCGGCCTCAGCCTCGCTCGCCACCTCGACGAACTGGATGTCGATGACCGCCTCGTAGGCGTCGAACGCGCTGCGGATTGCCGTCTTGCCAAGGTCGGTCCAGGCCTCTCCGGTGAAGTCGGCACTATCGAACGCGCCGACATCCGGGTAGGCGTATCCCTCTTCGGCAAACCAGTAGGCGATGACGTTGCCGCCGACCGCGCTGCCATCGTCGATGGAATCGACCGGCGAAACCGCTATCGGATCGTCGGACAGGCGAACCGTGTATCCGCCGGTGTCGTCTAAGTCGTAGGGGAAGAGGTCGAGAACGTAGGCCCCGCTTTCGGTCGGGTAGAAGTAGCTCGTGTCGACGCCGCCGAGCCCGCTGTTGAACCCTTCGCTGAACACCGCGCCGCCGGCATCGCGGATCTGGTAGTAGTAGCCGCCGATCGGCTGTGCTCCGTCCGGCCCGATCTCGATCGTGTAGGCGACGCCGCCGTCGAGAAGGTAGCTGAACACATCGTTGTCGAAGACCGCCTCGATATCCCCCTGGTAGGTGGCGCCAATCGCCGCCGCCGTCGCCTCTCCCGCCGTATCGCCGTGGTCGTCGTCGATGGTCGTCTCGGTGAAGGTGATGCCGTAGGCGCCGAAGCCGCCGGAGGAATCGGTGATCTCGAGCGTCGCGGAGTTCGACACCGCCTTGAAGACCAGCGGGACGCCTGATGCGATGTCGATCTGGCTCCCGTAGATCGAGGGCCCGTAGTCGACCAGGTCGAAGCCCGGCCCCGGCAGGCCGGCGCCATCAACCGCCAGGACGTAGGACTTGCCGACCTCGGTTGCCAGCTTGAAGACATCGCGGTCCCCGCTTCCCTCGAGGCTTCCGTCGATGGTGCTTCCCGCCACGACCACATCGTCCACCACGACCGCGAAGTCGGGAAAATCGTCGAGCCAGGCGTTGAGTTCATAGGACGACGCCGTCGACAGCGCGTCGACGGCGCCAACGTAATATGTGCCCGAGGTGGACGCCGTGAAGTGGATGTAGGAGAGGTTGCCCGACGCGGTGTCGCTCGCCAGCAGCGTCCCGCTGCTGTCGTGAATGCCGAGCAGCGGCGCGTCGCCGGGCGCCCCGGGATAGGCGTAGAAGGAATAGCTCTGGCCGGCGACCAGCGAGATGGCGAACCAGTCGGTGTCCCCGTCAAACTCGAGGTCGCCGAAGGCCACACCGTCCACGGCGATCGTTCCGGTCGTCCCGACATCGCCGGCATGGTCGTCCGCGACCGTCACCTCGGCGATCGTCAGGTCGTAGTCCCCGGTGTTGTAGGGCGCTTCCGCCGACAGGTAATAAGTGCCCGTTGCCGTCGGCGAGAAGACAAGCAGCGAGTCGACGATCGCCGGGTAGTCGATGTCGTCATTGACCGCGACCTTCGTCCCCGCCGCGTCGAAGAGGTTGAGCCGGGGATCGAAGCCGGCGATGCCGTCGAGATTGATCTGGTAGACCTGCCCGGCGGTAAGAGTGACCGCGAACCAGTCGTCATCGCCAATCGCCTCGCCGCTCCCGGAGACGGTCCCGTTGACGATCGCGACCCCGGTCGTCGTCTCGTCGCCGGCATAGTCGTCGGCAACGACGGCGAGCTCGGCGGCGGTGAGCTCGTATTGCCCGGCGTTGTAAGGCGCCACGGCCTCGAGGAAATAGTCTCCGCTCGTCGTCGGTGTGTAGGTGATGAGCGCGTTGTTGTTGGCCGGGTAGTTGATGTCGTCGTGCGACAGGAGCAGCGTGCCGCCAGCGTCGCGGAGATTGAGCAACGGATCGAACGCGCCGATCCCGGTCAGGTTGAACTGGTAACTGGTCCCGGCAACCAGCGAGATCGAATACCAGTCGGTATCGTAAAGCGTCTCTGCGTCACCGACCACGGTTTCGCCGATCGCCAGGACGGCGGTCGTCGTGTCGTCGCCGGGAACATCCGCCAGCCCTGCCCCGTTCGGTTTGTCCGTCGGGCCGGGCGTATCGCGATGGGACCGTCCGCCGGTCCCAGGCAATACATCCAGTGGATCGAGGGCGGTGCGATGGCCGTCTGCAGCATACCGGGCATTCCCGTCACGAACAGGCATCGCACCCTCCAGATGTTGTTGGGTCGACGCTACGGCATTCCACCGTCGATACAATCGACGCGGAGCGATAAAGCGCGCGCAGGTTTAACGTGCGATGAGGATTTACTCGAAGTGTTGCTCAAACGGCGCGAGAAGACGGCGATGTGTCTGACACGGCGCGGATCAACCGATCGCCGTCCCGGCTTGTCACGCCCACCCCGCTCCTTCCGCGGCCTCACCCGGTCATCCAGGCATCCGGCTTTGCCGGCCGGACCGAAGCCCGCAGCTAGCGGCTTTCATGCGGCCGATCGACAAAATGCTCCTCCCGCGCATGACTTTGCGCCGCAACCGACGCCCAACGCGTGGGCGTCGGGCGCTCTCTCCGCGATCCGCTTCGCGGCATGACCTTTAGATTGATGAAGTCCGATCGCCAGCGGCAACGCGGCTTACATGCCCCCAAACCTCTCGTGCGTGCGAAACGGAAACGAAGTGGCCGCCCCTCTCGACGACTATGATCCGGTTTGCCCGATTCAGCGTCGCCATCGCCCCGAATTCCTCGATCCTCGTGAGTGGATCGCACCGACCGTGGATGAAGGTGACCGGCATGGGCAATTCCGCAACTTCCTGCTGCCAGGAATTCATGACGAACCCGAAATCATCGATGATGCCCAATGTCGAGCTTTGATAGGTCTCGGAAAACATCGGGTAGGCGCGGACGTTGGAGAATTTGCCCTCAAGTACGTCGACGTCCGGTTCGGAACTGCCGAACAGCCTGAGCAGGATGTCGCGACAGGTCTTCTCGTCCCCGTAGTATTTTCTGAACTGCCAGTTCACGAACTTGAAGAGGTCTGGCCGGTCCGAAAGCGCACGGAGCCCCCCATAGAACGTTCCGGCGATGTTTTCGGTCGACGGTTGCGTCCGCGTCAGGTTGATCGACAACAAGACGAGATTCGATACGAGGTCCGGATAGAGGCCCGCAAACCGGATAGCTGCCACGCCGCCGAGAGAATTCCCGAGGATGATCGCCGGCGTCTGGCAGCTTTGCCTCAGGAACTCCGCGATGTCTTCCATGCTGCCCGCCAGCAGGCCCCCTTCCTTGTAGAGGCTGAAGGTGGAGCGGGACTCGAGGTATCCGTCGCGGATCGGAACGATGAGGCGGATGCCCGCGGCATGCAGGTGTTCCGCTATCCCGAACAGGGAAATCGGAAACATCATCCCGTGGATCATCACCACGGGTCTGCCCTGTGCCGGCCCGCTCTCCAGAAACCGTATCAAACGGCCACTGCGGAGACGCTGGACCGACATGCGGACGTCATTCGACAGGAACCGCGACACGAACGACTCGGCTATGTCCGCATGCACGGCCTCCGAATCGCTGAGCGACAGGAGATGCACCATCTGGCCGAGGACCTTGCGCACCAGGTCCTTCTGCCCCGTGCAAGAGAGCTTCTCGCAGGCGCTCTTCATGTGGAAGCGCTTCGTCTCGTACGAGACGCCATCGGTCGAAGCGGCGTCGCGCAAGGAGGTCCCGGCAATGGTCTGGAAGATGACGCGCTTCTCGGTGGTGCTCAGCCCCGCGATCGGGTTGAACATCTCCATGACGTCGCTGAACAACGCATGGGTTATGGACAGTCCACGAAGCCGTGTCTTCGTCAGCTTGTCAGATTTGGTGGGCGTGAACGGCACGAACCAATGAAGACGATCCTGACCCGGTGATGCGGGTTCCAGGAGACCTGCTTCAATCCCGCCCTCCACTGCCCGTCGGGCGAGATCATGAACATCCGCGTCTTCCTGGCTGTTGGTGAAGATGTGGGTCGCCAGGTCCGACGGATTGGAGCTGCCGCCGCGCAGGAACCGGCCGCTCAGGTCAAACTCGGCCCATTTCAGCTCATCGGCGGCACCCCGTTGGCGCGAAGCATACTGTTCGAACGTCTCGCGCTTGGCCTCTTCCGCCTGTCTCCGCGGCAGGAGTGAGAACACCGCATCCAGATTGTCGTTGAGGCGCTGGTTCATGACTGGCGCAAGTTAGCCGACCCACGAAGAAATAAATAAAAATAGCGGCTCGATACCCAATTGGGTGATCCATCAGCTCCCGCTTCGACCTAGGAGTCAAGTGCGGTCGGCATTTCGAAATGACGAATGCCATGGCGCCAACGCTGTGACGACGAGACTGAACGACGTCGCGTGAGAAGGCAGGCGGGCCTTTCCACCAGATGAGACAATTGTCGCTCCGCGCTTGATTGAGCGGTGGTCGGCTAGATGTTGCTGGAGACCAGAACACCATGGCCACATTCATTGTCACCAATTCCGGGGCGCCGGGTGGATCCGGCCTCACTTTCGAAGAGGCGGTGCAGCAATCGATTGCTTCTGCCGGTCCGGACACGATCCGCTTTGCCCAGGACGTGACAGAAGTCGAGCTGGACGATGCGGTCACCATCTCCGGCGAGCTGATCATCAACGGCGACTTCAATGGCGACGGCATCAGCGATGTCGTATTCGACGCCGTCGGTGACCACCGTCATCTCAATATCGACGCCGCGGCCGAGGTGACGATCTTCAATGTGGACTTCGTCGGTGGTTTCGACAGACCCAAGGCGGACGATGGGACCTATCTGGACTCCATACGTCTGCCGGCTGCGGCCGGGACGGCTGGCGCTGCCGGAGAACTGACAGACCCCAGCTATGTTTTCGATGGCGCCGACGCCGGCGATGGCGGTGACGGCGGCGACGGGAGTGACGGGAAGGACGGTCTCGACGCGGCGGGCTCGATCTTGAATCAGGGCTCGCTGACGCTGGTGCGCGTTGGCTTTGGCAACAACGACGCCTGGGGCGAGTACGGCCAGCCCGGCGGCGCCGGCGGCAGCGGTGGCTCCTCCCGTGGCGAGGATGTGTACGGGGGAGACCATGTCGATGGCCTGATCAACACCGGGTTCGGGTTGGGCGAGGGCTACAGGCAATTCCTCCTTGAAGATGCCCACAGGGGTGGCGAAGGCGGCACTGCCGGTCGAGGCGGCAATGGCGCCGCCGGCGGGGACGGCGGCGATGGTGGCGACGCGGCGGCCGCGATCCTGAACGAAGGAACGCTCACGCTGATCGATACGGTCTTCGCTGGCCGCCTGACATCCGGCGAAATTGCCGGAGGCAACGATGCCCGCAGCGGACGGGGCGGCAATGGCGGCGGCGGCGGCCGGGGCGGCGACAGCTTCGGCGGCGATGGTGGAACATCCGGCTTGCAGTGGTTCCAGGAGAACGACGACGTCTATCGCTATCACTGGGACATCAACTACCAAACCAGAGGCGAAAGCCCGAACGTCGTGAGGGTCGGCGATGACGAGGGGGCTGCCGCCGGCATCGTAATCTACCGCAACGAGACCTCGGCGGCCGGTGCCGGCGGTGACGCGGACATCCCGGGGAATGGTGGTACCGGCGGCCGCGGCGGGAATAGCGGCGATGCCGCAACGATCATCAATCGCGGATCACTAGAGGGCAAGGCGGCGCTCGCTGGCACGTTTAACTCCTCCGAAGTCGCGGACGCAGGAGCGGCCGGGCTTGCGCCCATCGGGGGCAGAAGCCAGGGCGGCCAGGGCGGACAGCAGCTTGGCGAGTTCCTGTCGATGGGATACGGCACCACCGATCCCTTCGAACCGCTCGACCTCGACTACTATACCTTCCACGGCACCACGCCGCCGCAACACATCCTCGATATCTGGTCAATGTCCCCCTATGGATTTGGCGAATTGCCCGATGCCGGCGTTGGCAGTTACTACGTGGACGAAGGCCGTGCCGCGGACGGACGAAGCCTGCCGCCGGGTGCCGACGGCACGGCCGGCCAGCCCGGCCTGCAGGGCACCGCGACCATGGGCGCCAGCGGCAGTGGGGCCACCACGCTGCAGACCAATGGCACGCTGGTCTACGTGTACGATCTCGGGCAGGACGAAGACACCGGCCAGCTCGCCTTCAACATCATCCGTCTCGGCAACATCATCGATGCCGTTACCGTCCACTGGGAACTGACCGGAAACGGAACCAATCCCCTGTCCGCGGAGGATTTTGCACCCGGCACGCAATTCTCGGGCGAGGTGTCCTTCGCCGCGCTCAACACGGGTGAATATCCCAATGAGGAGGCAGCAGAAGCTGCGGACCTGGAAATCAACGTCCGCAAGGTCGTGTTCGACATCGCGGTGGACGGGCTGCCCGAGCCGCCGGAAGGCTATCGGTTCACGCTGTCGGACGCGAGCGGCGCGGCCGTCCTGGGGACCAGCGCGGTCACCGGCACCGTCGTCGACGCCGGCTTCGAGCCCCCACCGGTCAACGAACACGCTCCGGCGATCAACTCGAACGGTGGCGGCGCGGCCGCAAACGTGTCGGTCGCCGAAAACACAACGGCGGTCACGACTGTCGCCGCGAGCGACGATGACGGCGATACCCTCGCCTACACGATCCTGGCCGGTGGAGACGGAGCCCTGTTCAAGCTCCATCCCATTACCCATGCGCTGTCCTTCAAGGCGGCGCCCGACTTCGAGGCGCCGAAGGATGCCAACAAGGACAACATCTACGATGTGACCGTGCGGGTATCCGATGGCGCCAAGGCCGACACGCAAACCCTCCATGTGTCGGTGACCGACATCGGCGGCGTCACCATCGTTGGCAGCAAGAAGAACGACAAGATCGACGCAAGCCATACGCCGAAGGGCCAGCCGCTTCCGACCAACGAGGAAGACACGATCGCCGGCGGGAAGAAGAACGACACGATCTTCGGCCTCGGCGGCGACGATACGCTTTCGGGTGGAACGTCCCAATTCAAGAAGGGCAAGGCCAAGGGCGCCAACAAGCTGACCGGCGGCGACGGCGCCGACGGCTTCCTGTTCGATACCAAGCTCAAGAAGTCGAAGACCAAGGTGATGGATTTCGACAGCGCCGAGGGCGACACCGTGCTCCTCGCCAGCTCCATCTTCAAGCACAAGAAGCTCAAAGACGGCGACATCTCTGCCAAGGATTTCAAGAAGCTCTTCGATTACACGAAGGGCGTCCTGAAATACGACGGCGATGAAGTAGCGAAATTCGCAGGCAAGCCGGACCTCGACGCAGACGACCTGTTGCTGGTCTGACGACCCACACTCCCCTTGCCGCGGTTGGCGGTGTGGGCACGCCGCCCCCGCTCAGCCCTCATCATCGTCGTCGGCGAACGCGCCGGTCAGTTTCAGACCTTCCAGCCACGTCGCACCGTCCTGCTTGCAGACCACCCACGGCCTGGCGCCGGCCTCCACTTCGAGGGCGTCGGCGAGATCCGGTGCGTGCGTTACGCACCAGACCGGCGTCCGCTCCGCGGCGCGGCCGATGAGGCGGGCGAGCGGGCGGATCAGGTCCGGATGCAGGCTCGTCTCGGGTTCGTTGAGCGCAATGAAGCCCGGCAACCGATAGCTTGCCAGCGCCGCGACGAGGCAGAGATAGGCAAGCGTCCCGTCGGAGACTTCCGTTGCCGCCAGCGGCCGCGGCATGTCGGGAATGGTCATCGACAGCATGACACGTCCGCCCTCGACCGCCACATCAAGCGACGCGCCCGGAAACGCGTCCGCGATGGCGGCGTCGATCTCGACGCGTTCGTCGATCACCATTCTCGTTGCGAGCGCGGCGGCCATGTCCGAGCCGTCCGAGGCGAGCGTCGGCGTCGTCACGGCGAGCGGCGGCCGGCGGATGGGCGAGCCGGCATCGGTCCGGAAATTGTGGAAGAACCGCCAGTCCGCCAGCGCGCGGCGAACGGCATCGAGTTCCGCGAACATCGCCGCGTCCTGGAACGTCGCCAGCGCCGTCTCGGACGCCAGGAGGGTGTGCTCGAAGGCATGGCGCTTGCTCTCGCCGTCGCGGAGCCAGACGCTCGGCCCGCGGCGTTTCATCAGGGTGACGGGCCGGCCGGCGGTGAAGACCAGTTCTTCCTCCTTCACCAGTGGTTCGGTCAGCGAAATCGCGGCCTCGGTTTTGGTCGGCAGACCGATTTCCACAGTATAGGTGAGGTCGCCGAGCTCCGCGCCGAACTTCAGACGAACCGGCTTGCCGCGCTGACGCGGGCCGGCCCACAGGACGGACTCGATACCGCCCTCCCCGGCAATCTCGCGGGTGATCGTGCCGCGCGCCGCGGCAGCGGTCAGTTCCAGCGCGCGATAGAGGTTGGTCTTGCCGACGCCGTTCCTGCCGACCAGAACCGACAGATGCCCGACCGGCAGCCGAAGCTTGCGGATGGAGCGGTAGCCTTCGATCTGGAAGCCTGTCAGGCGCGGGCCCATCGCCTACCCGCCCCTCTCCTTCCGCAGCTTCGCCCAGTAGTCCAGGCGCTTGCGGACCTCGCGCTCGAAGCCGCGTTCCGGCGGGTCGTAAAAGGTCTGGCGGCCGAGTTGCTCGGGAAAATAGTCCTGGCCGGAAAAGGCGTCCGGCTCGTCGTGGTCGTAGCGGTAGCCGGAGCCGTAGCCCTCGCCCTTCATCAGCTTGGTCGGCGCGTTGAGGATGACCTTCGGCGGCACCAGCGAGCCGCGCTCCTTGGCGACCTTCGTCGCCGCCTTGAAGGCGGTGTAGACCGCGTTCGATTTCGGCGCCGTCGCCAGGTAGACGGTCGCCTCGGCCAGCGCCAGTTCGCCTTCCGGCGAGCCTAGGTAGTCGTAGGCGTCCTTGGCGGCCAGCGCGACGACCATCGCCTGCGGGTCGGCAAGCCCGATATCCTCGACCGCCATGCGGACCAGCCGGCGGCCGATGTAGAGCGGCTGTTCGCCGGCGTCCAGCATCCGCGCCAGGTAATAAAGCGCCGCATCCGGGTCGGAGCCGCGCACCGATTTGTGCAGCGCCGAGATCAGGTTGTAGTGGCCGTCCTGGCCCTTGTCGTAGAGCGGCGCGCGGCGCTGGACGACCTGCTGCAGCCCGGCCGGATCGAAGACCTCATCCGGCCGCGCGGCCCGCCACACCTCCTCGGCGAGCGTCAGCAGCGCCCTGCCGTCGCGATCGGCCATGCCGAGCAGCATCTCCCGGGCATCCGCATCGAGCGGCAGCGGCTTGCCCTCGACCTCTTCCGATCGATCGAGCAGCTTCGCCAGCGCCTCTTCGTCGAGCGGCTGGAAGACCAGCACCAGCGATCGCGACAGGAGCGCCGCGTTGAGTTCGAAGGACGGGTTCTCGGTGGTGGCGCCGACCAGCGTCACCGTCCCGTCCTCCATCACCGGCAGGAAGGAGTCCTGCTGGGCACGGTTGAAACGGTGTATCTCATCGACGAACAGCAGGGTGCCCTTGCCCGTCTCATGGCGCGCCCGGGCCGTCTCGAACACCCGTTTCAGGTCTGCCACACCCGAAAAAACCGCCGAAATCTGCTCGAAATGCAGGTCCGTTTCGCGCGCGAGGAGCCGCGCCACGGTGGTCTTTCCGGTGCCGGGCGGGCCCCAGAAGATCAACGATCCCAACGAGTTGGTCCGCAGCATCCGGGTCAGCGCACCGTCCGGCCCAAGCAGGTGCCCCTGCCCCACCACGTCGGCAAGCGTCTCCGGCCGCAACCGATCCGCCAAAGGCCGAGGCGCCCCCCGCTCAAGCCCCGCCGCCTGGAAAAGGGTGGATCCGGTCATCGGGGTTTTGCGCGCATTTTCAGGGCCTAGCCGCGGAACCGGGTGCGGATCGTCCGACCGTTGCGTTCGATGGCGATTTCCCAGGTTCTCAGCCGTGCGGAGCAGGCGTCCTCGAGCGTCCGGGTCGTGTCGATCGGCCGGCCATTGACCTCAAGCACCACGTCACCGGGCACCAGGCCGGCCTCGGCCGCGGCCGACCCGTCGGCGACAAGGGCGACGATGACGCCCTCCGTGTTGCCGTCATGCGCCAGTTCCTCAGCGACAGCCGGCGACAGGTTGACGACTCGCGCGCCGGCCAGCGGCGACATGCCGCCGATCTCGATCTCGTCGCGCGGCACCGTCTCCGGCGCTCCCTCGAGCGGCAGCGTCGCGGCGTATTGCTTTCCGTCCCGAAGGACGCCGATGCGCGCCTCGGTGCCGATCCCCTTGGTCGCGAGCCGATAATTGAAGGCCGACGGATCGTCGATCGCCACGTCGTCGATCGACAGCACGAGATCGCCGGTCGTCAGCCCGGCGCGCGCCCCGGGACTGCCCTTGCGGACATCGACGACCAGCGCGCCACGCGGCCGCGACAGGCCGAGCCCCTCGGCAATGTCGGGCGTCACGGCCTGAAGCCGGACGCCGATCCACGGCATGCGGACGTGTGCCCCGCTCTCGGCCGAACGCGCAACGACTTGCACCATGTTCGAGGGAATGGCGAAGCCGATGCCGCTGGAATCGCCGGTGCGGGAGAAGATCGCCGTGTTGATGCCGACCAGACCGCCATTCATGTCGATCAAGGCCCCGCCGGAATTGCCCGGGTTGATCGCCGCATCGGTCTGGATGAAGAACTGGTAGTCGGAAATGCCGACCTTGGTCCGGGCGAGCGCCGAGACAATGCCGCTCGTCACCGTCTGCCCGACGCCGAAGGGGTCGCCGATCGCCAGGACCAGGTCGCCGACTTCAAGCTCGTCGGAATCGGCAAATTCCAGGAACGGCAGCGTCCCCTCGAAGTCCCTGATCCGCAGCACCGCGAGGTCGGTGCGTTCGTCCGTCAGGATCACGTCGCAGTCGAATTCCCGCCGGTCGGCGAGCGCCACCTTGATCTCGCTCGCCTTGGCGATGACGTGGTGGTTGGTGACGATGATGCCGGTCGAATCGATGATGACGCCGGAACCGAGCGACCGCTGGACGCGCTGGGTCGGCCCACCGAAGCTCCGTCCGCCAAAGAAGCGCCGGAAGAACGGGTCATCAAGGAACGGCGATTGCTGCTGGACGACCCGCGACGCGTAGACATTGACCACGGCCGGGGCAACGCGCTTGACGATCGGCGCGAAGGACAGCTTGATCTCCGCAATGTCCTCCGGGACCTGGCGCTGCTCGGCCGATACCGGGCCATGCAGCCAGCCCACAAGAAATGCCGTAGCGACCATCGCCGCAAACCGATTCACCCGTCCTTTCATCGTTGGAAGTCTCTCCTCGAACACTCAATGCCTTGGGTGAAATGCTACATCAAATGGGCAAGGCCGTGACACGCCTTCTGCCTGGGACGGTACGAAAACAGTCGCCGAAACGAAAAAGGGCGGCTCAGAGCCGCCCTTTTCAAATCCCGTCGAACCCGACGCGAATCAGGCCATCGCCTCCGCGTTGGCTTCGTTCTCCGCGTGGCGCGCACGATCCTCGGCGCCCTTGGCCTCCGGATCCCGATCGACAAACTCGATCACCGCGACCGGTGCGCTGTCGCCATAGCGGAAGCCCGCCTTGAGCACCCGCGTATAACCGCCAGCCCGCTCCTTGTAGCGCGGTCCGATGGTGTCAAAGAGCTTCTTCACGGTGCCGAGATCGCGCAGTTGCGCAATCGCCTGACGCCGGGCATGCAGGTCGCCCCGCTTGGCCAGCGTGACAAGCTTCTCGACAACCGGCCTCAGGTCCTTGGCCTTCGGCAGGGTCGTGACGATCTGTTCGTGCTGAATAAGCGATGCCGCCATGTTGGAGAACATCGCCATCCGGTGGCTGGACGACCGATTCAGCTTTCGGCCTGATTTACGGTGGCGCATGGCGCTCTCCCAATACGACGCGGCGAGATGCCGTGCTCAATAATGCTCTTCGTAACGCTTGGCCAGCTCGTCGATATTCTCCGGCGGCCAATTGGCGACTTCCATGCCGAGATGGAGACCCATCTGGGCAAGAACTTCCTTGATCTCGTTCAGCGACTTACGACCAAAGTTGGGCGTACGCAACATCTCGCCTTCGGTCTTCTGAATCAGGTCGCCGATGTAGACGATGTTGTCGTTCTTCAGGCAGTTGGCCGAACGAACCGAAAGCTCGAGCTCGTCGACCTTCTTGAGAAGCGCGGGATTGAAGGCGAGTTCCGGGATCGTGACCTCGGCGGTCTCCTTCTCCGGCTCCTCGAAGTTGACGAAGATCGACAGCTGGTCCTGAAGAATGCGGGCCGCCAGGGCGACCGCATCGTCGGCACGCACCGAACCGTCCGTCTCGACCGTCAGGGTCAGCTTGTCGTAGTCGAGAACCTGACCTTCGCGGGTGTTCTCAATGCGATAGGAGACCTTCTTGACCGGCGAATAGAGGCTGTCGACCGGGATCAGGCCGATCGGCGCATCTTCCGGGCGATTGCGGTCGGCAGTAACGTAGCCCTTGCCGATATCGACCGTGAACTCCATCCGGATCTCCGTGCCCTCGTCGAGCGTGCACAGCACGAGATCGGGGTTGAGGATCTCGATGTCCGAGACGGTCTGGATATCGCCGGCAGTGACGATGCCCGGCCCCTGCTTGCGCACGACCATCCGCTTCGGGCCTTCGCCCTGCATCTTGATCGCGATTTCCTTGATGTTCAGGACGATATCGGTGACGTCCTCACGCACGCCGCCGATCGACGAGAATTCGTGCAGAACGCCGTCGATCTGCACGGCCTTGACGGCCGCGCCCTGGAGCGAGGAAAGCAGCACGCGGCGGAGCGCATTGCCGAGGGTCAGGCCGAAGCCACGCTCGAGCGGCTCGGCGACGACCGTGGCGAAGCGCTTGGCATCCGGGCCAGCGGAAATGTCGAGCTTGTTCGGTTTGATAAGCTCTTGCCAGTTTTTTTGGATCATGAGCCTCGTCCTTTCGGGTTTTGCCGCCTTGGAAGGAAGGCGGAGCAGCGGCTGTGTTGCCACGGCCGCGCTGGAGCGGAATGTTGCGGTACGTCGGCTATCGCCGACGAAAGGCCCTAGACGCGACGGCGCTTGCGCGGCCGGCAGCCATTGTGGGCAATCGGCGTCACGTCGCGAATCGAGGTGATGGTGAAACCACCCGACTGGAGGGCCCGCAGCGCCGACTCACGTCCCGAACCGGGCCCCGAAACCTCGACTTCCAGCGTCTTGACGCCGTGCTCGGCAGCCTTCTTGCCGGCATCCTCCGCCGCCATCTGGGCGGCATAGGGGGTCGACTTGCGCGAACCCTTGAACCCCATCAAACCAGCCGACGACCACGAGATCGCGTTGCCCTGGGCATCGGTGATCGTGATCATGGTGTTGTTGAAGCTGGAATTCACATGCGCCACACCGGAAATGATGTTTTTCCGCTCACGGCGGCGCACCCGGGTTGCATCCTTCGCCATTTTCGACCTTTCGAGCTCCACCCGTCTCGCGGGTGACAATCCTGAGAGCCTTTCGGCCCCTTTACGTCAGCGCGTCACACCGGCATCCGCGGAAGCGGGCCATGGCCCGCCGCGATCCGGCATCCTCGCCGCGTGATTACTTCTTCTTGCCTGCGATCGGCTTCGCCGGGCCCTTGCGGGTCCGTGCATTGGTATGGGTCCGCTGACCGCGAACCGGCAGACCGCGACGATGACGGAGGCCCCGGTAGCAGCCAAGATCCATCAGCCGCTTGATATTCATCGCGACATCGCGGCGAAGATCGCCCTCGACCATGTAGTCGCGATCGATGGTTTCGCGAATCTGCATGACTTCCGAGTCAGTCAGTTCATTCACCCGCCGGCTTTCGGGGACATTGCACTTGTCAATGACCTCCTTGGCCTTGGTCTGACCGATGCCGTGGATGTACTGAAGCGCGATCACGACTCGCTTGTTCGTTGGGATATTGACACCTGCGATACGGGCCACGCTCGCTCTCCTCTTGTCGACCGTTCAATAGAAACAGCCGAAAAACCAATTACTTCACCAAACCGTCCGGGCAACGCAGAAACCGGCCCCGGTTCACCTTGTCTCAGGTCAACCGGCACCGCTACTCTGAAATATTCAGAATTCGTGCCGGTAGATAGCCATTCAGCGGCTTGACGTCAACTCCAAGCCGTATTCTTCACGCCTCGACCAGCGACTGAACATGCCGGTCGATCAACGCTGCAACCTCATCCATCGTCCCCATTCCGTCGACCGAAACCAGCACGCCCTTGCGGCGGTAATGGTCGGCGACGGGCGCCGTCTGCTTCCGATAGACCTCAAGACGCTTGGCGGTCGACTGATCGTCGCCACGCGTGCCACCGGTCTCCTTCGAGCGTCCCGCGATACGATCGATGAGAACCTGCTCGTCGACCTTGATCTCGATGATCGCATCGAGGGCCAGATCGCGCTGGTCGAGGAGCGTATCGAGCGCCTCGGCCTGGGCAACGGTCCTCGGGAATCCATCGAGGATGAAACCCTTCGAAGATCCCGGCTCATCCAGACGCTCGGCGATGATCTCGATCATCACATCGTCAGGCACCAGGTCACCGCGATCCATGATCGCCTTTGCCTTGCTGCCGACCGGCGTGCCGGCCGCCGCGGAGGCGCGCAGCATGTCACCCGTCGAAAGCTGAACGATGCCGTATTTCTCGACCAGGCGCTGGGCCTGGGTCCCCTTGCCGGCGCCGGGTGGCCCCAGCAGTATCAACCTCATCTCGACCGCCCCCTCAGCTTCGACTTCTTGACCAGCCCCTCATACTGATGCGCGAGGAGATGGCCCTGAACCTGCGCCACCGTGTCCATGGTCACGCTGACCACGATCAGCAGCGAAGTACCACCGAAGTAGAACGGCACGCCGGCGTAGCTGATCAGGAACTCAGGCAGCAGGCACACGGCGACCAGGTAAAGCGCGCCGAGAACCGTGATCCGGCTGAGAACGTAGTCGATATATTCGGCAGTCTTGGCGCCGGGGCGGATGCCCGGAATGAAGCCGCCGTGCTTCTTCAGGTTGTCAGCCGTGTCGGTCGGGTTGAAGACGACGGCGGTGTAGAAGAAGGCGAAGAAGCCTATCAAGCCTGCATAGAACAGCATGTAGAGCGGCTGGCCGTGGCCGAGCAGCGCCGTCACGGTCGTCAGCCACTCCGGCCCCTGCCCCGCCGAGAAGCTGGCCAGGGTGACCGGCAGCAGCAGCAGCGAGGATGCGAAGATCGGCGGAATCACACCCGCGGTATTCAGCTTCAGCGGCAGGTGCGAGGAATCACCCTGGAACATCCGGTTGCCGACCTGGCGCTTCGGATACTGGATCAGCAGGCGCCGCTGGGCGCGCTCGACGAACACGATGAACGCGATGACGGCAACCGCCATCACGCCGACGGCGAGGATCAGGAAGGTCGACAGCGCACCTTCGCGACCAAGTTCGAGTGTGCCGACAAAGGCACTCGGCAGGTTGGCGACGATGCCCGAGAAGATGATCAGCGAAATGCCGTTGCCGATGCCGCGGCTAGTGATCTGCTCGCCCAGCCACATCAGGAACATCGTTCCGCCCGTGAGCGTGATGACCGTCGTCAGCCGGAAGAACATGCCCGGGTCTACGACGATGTTGGTGCCGCCCTCGAGGCCGACCGCGATCCCGTAGGACTGCAGGACGGCGAGGATGACCGTGCCGTAGCGGGTGTACTGGTTGATGACCTTCCGGCCCTGCTCGCCTTCCTTCTTCAACTGCTCAAGCGTCGGAACGATCGAGGTCAGAAGCTGGATGATGATCGAGGCGGAGATATACGGCATGATGCCGAGCGCGAAGATCGCCATGCGACCGACCGCGCCACCGGCGAACATGTTGAACATGCCGAGCAGGCCGGCCGAATTGGCGTTGAACGCCTGGGCCAGCGCGTCCGGGTTGATACCGGGCAGCGGAATATAGGTGCCGAGGCGATAGATCAGCAGCGCACCCAGCGTGAACCAGATGCGCTTCTTCAGCGCTTCCGCCTTGGCGAAGGCGCCAAAGTTCAGATTGGCTGCGAGTTGTTCTGCCGCCGATGCCATGGGTTCTGTCCTTTCGGCCCTACTCGGCCGACTTGGTTTCCGCCCCGAGGATCTTCACCGAACCGCCGGCCTTCTCGACCGCCGCGATTGCAGGCTTCGACGCACCGGCGATCTCGAACGACACCGCCGCCTTCAGTTCACCATTGCCCAGCAGCCGGACACCGTCCCTGAGCTGGCGCACGAGGCCGGCCGCCTTGAGCGACTCGACCGTGACCGGCGCCTTGGCGTCGAGCTTGCCGGCGTCGATCGCTTCCTGGACGCGACCGAGGCTGATCTCGCTGAACTTCTTGGCGAAGATGTTGGTGAAGCCGCGCTTCGGCAGCCGCCGATGCAGCGGCATCTGGCCGCCCTCGAAGCCCTTGATGGCGACGCCCGACCGGGACTTCTGCCCCTTGACGCCGCGACCGCCGGTCTTGCCCTTGCCCGAGCCGATGCCCCGGCCAACGCGCATGCGCTTCTTGGTAGCGCCGTCGACGTCGCTGATCTCGTTGAGCTTCATTGTCTTACTTTCCTTCCTCGACGACGCGGACGAGGTGGCTGACCTTGGCGATCATGCCGCGCACTGCCGGCGTGTCCTCGAGGACCCTGCGCCGATGCATCTTGTTCAGGCCGAGACCGACCAGCGTCGCCCGCTGATCCTTCGGGCGGCGGATCGGGCTACCGGTCTGCTCGACTGTTACGGTTTTTGCGGCCATGTCCTTGTCCTCAAAACTTCTCAGGCTTCAGCCGGCTCGGGATCGACATCGGCGCGACGCGCCTGGAGTGCCGACACCTTGAGACCACGACGCGCGGCAACACCACGCGGGCTGTCTTCCTTCTTCAGCGCCTCGAAGGTCGCCCGCACCATGTTGTACGGGTTCGAGGACCCGAACGACTTGGCGACGACATCCTGGACACCCAGCGTCTCGAACACGGCGCGCATCGGGCCGCCGGCGATGATGCCGGTACCGGCTGGCGCTGCCCTGCAGATCACCTTGCCCGCGCCATGACGTCCGCTCACATCATGGTGAAGTGTCCGCCCCTCGCGCAGCGGCACCCGCAGCATGGTCCGCTTGGCCGACTCAGTCGCCTTGCGGATGGCTTCGGGAACTTCCCTCGCCTTGCCATGGCCGAAGCCGACACGACCCTTCTGGTCGCCGACGACGACCAGAGCCGCGAAGCCGAAGCGACGCCCACCCTTGACGACCTTGGCCACTCGGTTGATGTGGACAAGCTTGTCGACGAACTCGCTGTCGCGGTCGTCCCTGCCACGCCTGTCCCGGCTGCGTTCGCGCTCTCGTGCCATATTCGTTCCGTTGGTCCGATATTGTTGTCGAGGTCCGGCGGTTCAAGCCGTCTTCAGAAATTCAGTCCGCCCTCACGGGCGCCATCGGCCAGTGCCTTCACACGACCGTGATAGAGATAACGTCCGCGATCGAAGACAACGTCCTTGATCCCGGCGGCGGCAGCGCGCTCGGCCAGCAGCTTGCCGACCTCCGTCGCGGCAGCCACGTCGGCGCCCGTCTTCAGCTTCTCGCGCAGGTCTTTATCCAGCGAGGAAGCCGCAGCAACCGTCTTTCCACCGAGGTCGTCGATGACCTGGGCGTAGATGTGCTTTGACGAGCGAAACACGGACAGCCGCGTACGACCATTGGCCGCCTTGCGAATAGCACGTCTGACGCGGGCAGCCCGCCGATCTGTAGAGTTTTTTGCCATGACGTCGCTCGCTACTTCTTCTTGCCTTCCTTGCGGTGGATGGTTTCCTCCGCGTATTTAATACCCTTACCCTTGTAGGGCTCAGGCTTGCGAAACTGCCGGATCTCCGCCGCGATCTGGCCGACACGCTGCTTGTCGGTTCCAGAAATGACGATTTCCGTCGGCTTCGGCGTCTCAATCTTGATCCCCTGGGGGATCGGATACAGCACTTCATGGCTGTAGCCGACGCTGAGCTGCAGGTTGGAGCCCTGGATCGCGGCGCGATAGCCGACGCCGTTGATCTCCAGCTTGCGCTCGAAGCCCTTGGTAACGCCCTCGACGAGGTTGGCGACCATGGTCCGCGACAATCCCCAGGCCGCGCGAGCCCGATTGGACTCGCTGCGCGGCTTGATGGAGATCATGCCATCGTCCATGACGACATCGACATCATCGGTCGCCAGAAAGGCGAGTTCGCCCTTCGGACCCTTGACCGAGACCTTCTGTCCGTCAATCGAAGCAGTCACCCCCTGAGGGACCTCGACCGCCTTCTTACCAATTCGCGACATTTCACAACTTCCCGTTTGCGGCCTTCATCAGAAGACGCGGCAAAGCACCTCGCCCCCGACATTCTGGTCGCGGGCATCGGAGTCAGACAAAACGCCCTTCGGCGTCGACAGGATCGACACACCGAGGCCACTGGCGACCCGCGGAATCGTGCGGACCGACGAATAGACCCGGCGACCCGGCCGCGAAACCCTCTGGATCTCGCGGATGACCGGCACCCCGTCGTAATATTTCAGCTCGATCCGCAGCTCGGAGCGGCCGTCTTCCTCGACGGCCTCGTAGCCGCGGATATAGCCCTCGGACTGCAGCACCTCGAGCACGCTCTCGCGCAGCTTGGAGGCCGGAGTCGAAACTGAAGACTTCTTCCGCATCTGCGCGTTGCGGATGCGGGTCAACATATCGCCGATCGGATCGGATATCGTCATCGCGTTTCGCTCTCTGTTACCAGCTCGACTTGACCAGGCCAGGGACCAAGCCCTGCGAGCCCAACTCACGAAGCGCAATGCGCGACATCTTGAGCTTGCGGTAGAAACCGCGCGGCCGACCGGAAATCTCGCAACGGTTGCGGATGCGCACCGGCGACGAGTTGCGCGGAAGCTCGGCGAGCTTCATGCGCGCCTGGAACCGCTCCTCGAGCGACAGGCTCTCGTCGCGCGCCTGAGTCTTCAACTCGGCGCGCTTCTCGGCATAGCGGGCCGCCATGGCGCGCCGCTTCTTGTTTCGCTCGATCGAGCTGGTCTTTGCCATCGTGGCTTATCCCTGTTCCCGGAACGGAAAGTTCAGCGCCTTGAGCAAGGCTCTCGCTTCGTCATCCGTTGTCGCGGTTGTGCAAACGATCACGTCCATGCCCCAGACCTGATCCACTTCGTCATAGTTGATCTCCGGGAACACGATGTGCTCCTTGATCCCCAGCGCGTAATTGCCCCGTCCGTCAAAGCTCTTCGGATTGAGGCCGCGAAAATCGCGGACCCGCGGCAGCGCGACATTGATCAGCCGGTCGATGAACTCGTACATCCGGTTCTGGCGCAGCGTGACCTTGCCACCGATCGGCATGCCGTCGCGCAGCTTGAACGTCGCGATCGACTTGCGCGACGTGGTGACCGCCGGCTTCTGACCGGCGATCTTGGCAAGATCGCCAAGCGCCGACTGGATCTTCTTCGAGTCGGCAACCGCCTCGCCGACGCCCATGTTCAGGACGACCTTGTCGACCCGCGGCACCTGAAGAAGGTTCTTGTATCCGAACTGCTCGACCAGCGACGACCGGATCGCATCCCGGTACTCGGTCTTGAGCCGCGGCTCATACTGTGCCTCAGCCATCGATTACTTCTCCGGTCCGCCTGGCGAAGCGCTCCTTGACGCCGTCCTTGTTCAGACGGAAACCGACCTTGGTCGGCTTGCCGTCGCCAGGACCGGCGAGCGCTATGTTGGAAAGATGGATCGGCATCTCCTTGGAGATGATGCCGCCCTGTTCACTTGCAGTCTGGCGCTGATGGCGCCGCGCAACGTTGATGCCGCGCACGACCGCACGATCCTTGTCCGGGAAGACACGCACGACCTCACCGGTCTTGCCCTTGTCCTTGCCCGTGATGACGACGACCTTGTCGCCCTTCTTGATCCTGGCAGCCATTACAGCACCTCCGGCGCCAGCGAGATGATCTTCATGTGGTTCTTCGCCCGCAGCTCGCGCGGCACGGGGCCAAAGATGCGGGTGCCGACCGGCTCCGACTGGTTGTTGATCAGCACGGCGGCATTGCGATCGAAGCGAATGACGCTGCCGTCAACCCGACGGATATCCTTGGCGGTCCGCACGACCACAGCCTTCATCACGTCGCCCTTTTTCACGCGGCCACGCGGTGTCGCCTCTTTCACCGAGACGACAATGATGTCGCCGACCGAAGCGTATTTCCGCTTCGAGCCACCGAGCACCTTGATGCACATCACCCGGCGAGCGCCGGAGTTGTCCGCAACATCAAGGTTGGTCTGCATCTGTATCATTGTCTTACCGGCGCAGGCCGTCCTCTAATCCAGTTATTCCGTTTTCGCCGCGGTGCCTTTATGCACCACCCAGCGCTTGTTCTTCGAGATCGGCGCCGATTCCTCGATCATCACGATGTCGCCGACCTTGTGCGAGTTGTCCGCATCGTGCGCCTGGTACCGCTTCGACCGACGAACGGTCTTCTTGAACAGCGGATGCGTAAAGCGGCGCTCGACGCGCACGACCACGGTCTTGTCGTTCTTGTCGCTGACGACGGTGCCTTGGAGGACACGTTTGGGCATGATCTGCTTCTCTAGCCTTTTTTCTTCGCGGCAGCTTCGGACCCGATGGTCTTCAGCCGGGCGATATCACGACGCACCTGGCGGACCCGGGACGTGTTCTCGAGCTGGCCAGTCGCCCGCTGGAAGCGCAGGTTGAACTGCTCCTTCTTCAGCTTAGTCAACTCGTCAGCAATCTGGTCTTCGGTCAGCAACCGTACTTCGGACGCCTTCATCGCCATTTCCTTCCTACTCAGCCACGCGCTGCACGAAGCGGGTGCGGATCGGCAACTTGGCCGCACCGAGACGAAGCGCTTCCTTGGCGAGTTCCGGCGCAACGCCGTCAACCTCGAACATGATGCGACCGGGCTTGACGCGGCAGACCCAGAGCTCCGGCGTACCCTTGCCCTTACCCATGCGGACTTCCGTCGGCTTCTTCGAGACCGGCACATCCGGGAACACCCGGATCCAGATACGCCCGGCGCGCTTCATGTGGCGGGTGATCGCGCGGCGGGCCGCCTCGATCTGCCGCGCCGTCACGCGCTCGGGCTCCAATGCCTTGATCCCGAAGGAACCAAAGGTCAGGTCGGCGCCAGACGTCGCCTTGCCGTGAATACGGCCCTTGTGCTGTTTGCGAAACTTGGTGCGTTTTGGCTGAAGCATCTGACGATTACCCTATGAACTACGCTGCCGGCTCGCGGCGGCGGCTTGTCTGCTGTTCCGCGCCCTCGACCTGCTTGCGCTCCGACGCCATCGGGTCGTGCTCCATGATCTCGCCCTTGAAGATCCAGACCATGACGCCGCAGGTGCCGTAGGCAGTGTTGGCGGTCGCGACGCCGTAGTCGATATCGGCGCGAAGCGTGTGCAGCGGCACCCGCCCCTCGCGATACCACTCCGAGCGCGCAATCTCGGCGCCGCCGAGACGGCCGCCGCACGAAATCCGGATGCCCTCGGCGCCAAGCCGCATCGCCGACTGGACGGCGCGCTTCATCGCACGCCGGAACGCCACACGACGCTCGAGCTGCTGGGCGATCGACTGTGCCACCAGGGTCGCATCGATCTCGGGCTTGCGCACCTCGACGATGTTGATGTGGACTTCCGAGTCAGTGATCGCGGAAACCTTCTTGCGCAGCCGCTCGATATCGGCGCCCTTCTTGCCGATGACGATGCCGGGACGCGCGGAATGAACGGTGACGCGGCACTTCTTGTGCGGGCGCTCGATGACGATCTTCGACACCGCGGCCTGCTTCAGTTCCTTCATCAGAGCCTTGCGGATCTGCATGTCCTCGTGGAGCAGCTCGCCGTACTCGCCCTTGTTGGCGAACCAGCGCGAATCCCAGGTCCGGTTGATCCCGAGACGCAGCCCGATCGGATTGACCTTGTTACCCATCAGGCAGACTCCTCGACTTCGCGGACGACGATTGTAAGATTCGAGAACTTCTTCTGAATCCGGCCGACCCGTCCGCGACCGCGCGGCGTCCAGCGCTTCATCATCAGTGCCGGCCCGACAAACGCCTCGGAAACGATCAGCGAGTCGACGTCGAGCTGGTGGTTGTTCTCGGCGTTGGCAATCGCCGATTCCAGGGTCTTCTTGACGTCGACGGCAATCCGCTTGCGGCTGAAGGTCAGGTCGGCCAATGCCGCCGAGACCTTCTTGCCGCGGATCAGCGACGCGACGAGATTAAGCTTCTGCGCCGACACCTTCATCATGTGCGCCTTGGCCAGCGCCTCGTTGTCGGGGAGAACGCGTTCGCGTTTCGCCTTGCCCATCAGGACCTCCTCGCCTTTCGGTCCGCGGTGTGGCCGTAGTAGGTGCGCGACGGCGAAAATTCGCCGAACTTGTGCCCGACCATGTCCTCGCTGACGAGCACGGGAACGTGCTTGTTGCCGTTGTGGACACCAAATGTCAGACCAACGAATTGCGGCAGGATCGTCGAACGCCGGCTCCAGATCTTGATGATCTCGCCTTGACGCGCCTTCTCGGCTTTCTTCAAGAGAAAGCCGTCGACGAAAGGGCCTTTCCAAACTGAACGAGCCACTTAGAGCCTCTTCCTATCTGCCTTTGCGCGCATGACGGCTGCGCGCGATGAACTTGTCGGTGCGCTTGTTATTGCGCGTCTTCTTGCCCTTGGTCGGCACGCCCCAGGGCGAAACCGGATGGCGGCCACCGGAGGAACGTCCCTCGCCGCCGCCGTGCGGATGGTCGACCGGGTTCATGGCCACACCGCGCACGCCCGGCTTCTTGCCGAGCCAGCGATTGCGGCCCGCCTTGCCGATATTGATGTTGCCGTGGTCCGGGTTGGAAACCGCACCGACCGTGGCGAAGCAATTCTGGTTGACCAGACGCTGCTCGCCCGAATTGAGCCTCAGGATCGCATAGCCCTGGTCGCGACCGACATACTGGGCATACGTCCCCGCCGAGCGAGCGATCTGGCCGCCAGCGCCGAGCTTCATCTCGACGTTGTGGACGATCGTGCCAACCGGCATGGCCGAGAGCGGCATCGCATTGCCCGGCTTCACGTCGGCCTGGCGCGAGGCGATCACCTTGTCGCCCGTACCGAGACGCTGCGGCGCCAGGATGTAGTTCAGCTCACCGTCATCATAACGGATCAGCGCGATGAACGCGGTCCGGTTCGGATCATACTCGATCCGCTCGACCGTCCCCTGCACATCAAGCTTCCGCCGCTTGAAATCGATACGGCGATACGAACGCTTGTGGCCACCACCGCGCCAGCGAACCGTGATCCGGCCGGCATTGTTGCGGCCGCCGGTCGAATGCTTGCCCTCGACCAAGCCCTTGACGGGCTTGCCCTTGTAGAGCTCCGAGCGATCGACCAGCACGAGCTGGCGCATGCTCGGCGATGTCGGATTGAACTTCTTCAGTGCCATCGGACTCGCCTCACAAACCGGTCGTTACGTCGATGGAGTGCCCCTCCTCGAGGGTCACGATCGCGCGTTTGATGTCGCTCTGACGGCCGGCAACACCCCGAAACCGCTTGTTCTTGCCCTTGCGGACCAACGTATTGACGCCCGTGACCTTGACCTTGAACAAGGACTCGATCGCCGCCTTGATCTGCGGCTTGGTCGCCGTCCGCGACACCTGGAACACGATCTTGTTGTGCTCCGAAGCGGCAGTCGACTTCTCGGTGATCACCGGGCTGCGGATGACGTCGTAGTGGTCGAGCGCGCTCATTTGAATCGCTCCGTCAGGGCGTCGACGGCAGCCTTGGTCAGGACAAGCGTGTCGCGTCGCATGATGTCGTAGACGTTGATGCCCTGGATCGGCAGAACGTCGATTTGCGGAATGTTGCGGGCCGCGAGCCGGAAGTTGTCCTCCAGCGCCGCACCGTCAACGATGAGCGCATTCGACAGGCCAAGTCCGGCAAGCTGTGCCGCCAGCGCCTTTGTCTTCGGCTCCGAAAGGCTGGCCTCCGACAGGACGATCAGCTTCTCGTCACGCACCTTGTCCGAAAGCGCATGCCGCAGCGCCAGCGCCCGCACCTTCTTGGGAAGGCCATGGGCATGGCTGCGCGGCTCCGGGCCGAAGGCCTTGCCACCGCCGCGGAACTGCGGCGCAGCCTTGTTGCCGTGACGGGCGCGACCGGTGCCCTTCTGCTTGTAGGCCTTGGCCGACGTCATGCGGATTTCGCCGCGCTTCTTCGTCTTGTGCGTTCCGGCCTGGCGCTTCGAAAGCTGCCAGCGAACGATCCGCTGCAGAATGTCCGCACGCGGCTCGAGGCCGAAGATCTCTTCCGGCAGCGCGACCGACTCGCCCGCCTTGCCGTCGAGCGTGGTTACCTTGATGTCCATCACTCGGCTTCCTTCGTCTCGGCTTCGGGCGCGGCAACGGCTTCAGCAGCCACCGGCGCTTCGACCGGAGCAGCTTCCGCCGGCGCGGCGTTCGACTTGAACGCACCAGGCGTCGGGACACCCTCGGGCAACGGCCGCTTGATCGCGTCGCTGACCAGGATCCAGCCACCCTTGGCACCCGGAATTGCACCCTCGACCAGGATCAGGCCGCGCTCGACATCCGTCGTCACGATCTTGAGATTCTGGGTGGTCACCCGGACGTCGCCCATGTGACCGGCCATCTTCTTGCCCTTGAACACCTTGCCGGGGTCCTGGCGCTGGCCGGTCGAGCCATGTGCACGATGGCTGACCGAGTTACCGTGGGTCGCGCGGCCACCACCGAAATTGTACCGCTTCATGACGCCCTGGAAGCCCTTGCCCTTCGATGTCCCTGTGACATCGACGAACTGGCCCGCGACGAAATGATCTGCGGTCAACTCCGCTCCGACCTCGATGAGGTTTTCCGGGCTGACCCGGAATTCCGCCATCTTGCGCTTCGGCTCGACCGAGGCTTTCGCGAAATGTCCGCGAAGCGCCTTCGGCGTGTTCTTCACCTTGCGCAGGCCGACACCGAGCTGCAACGCGGTGTAGCCGTTCTCTGCTTCAGTTCTCTGCGCGACAACCTGGCAATTGTCGAGCTTCAGTACCGTGACCGGCACCTGCTCGCCGCCGTCCGTAAAGACGCGGGTCATGCCAAGTTTCTGCGCAATAACTCCCGAACGCATGTCTTCGCCCTTTAGAGCTTGATCTCGACGTCGACACCGGCAGCCAGGTCGAGCTTCATCAAAGCATCAACCGTCTGCGGTGTCGGATCGACGATGTCGAGGAGCCGCTTGTGAGTCCGCATTTCAAACTGTTCGCGGCTCTTCTTGTCGATATGCGGCGACCGGTTGACCGTGAACTTCTCAATTCGCGTCGGCAACGGAACCGGCCCGCGCACGCGCGCGCCGGTTCGTTTGGCAGTGTTGACGATCTCGCGGGTCGACGCATCGAGGATACGATGGTCGAACGCCTTGAGCCGAATGCGGATGTTCTGGCCGTTCATGGATCTTCAGAAGACAGAGAGACGACGTCCCGTTGCCAAAGTGGCGGCAGCGCTTCGTTACCTCAATCCTGTCTCTCTCTCCTCTTGTCTCTGCTGTTGCCGGTCGGCGACGCTATTTAACGATCTCGGCGACGACGCCGGAACCAACGGTGCGGCCACCTTCGCGGATAGCGAAGCGAAGACGCTCTTCCATGGCGATCGGCACGATCAGCTCAACCTCGATCGACACATTGTCGCCGGGCATGACCATCTCGGTGCCTTCCGGAAGCGTCACCACACCGGTCACGTCCGTCGTACGGAAGTAGAACTGCGGCCGGTAGTTGGTGAAGAACGGGGTATGACGACCACCCTCTTCCTTGGTGAGGATGTAGGCCTCGGCCTTGAAGTTGGTGTGCGGCGTAACCGAACCCGGCTTGCACAGCACCTGGCCGCGCTCGACGCCCTCGCGGTCGATACCACGGAGCAGCGCGCCGATGTTGTCGCCGGCTTCACCGCGATCGAGCAGCTTGCGGAACATCTCGACGCCGGTAACGGTCGTCTTCGACGTATCGCGAATGCCGACGATCTCGACTTCGTCACCAACGTTGACGACGCCGCGCTCGACACGACCGGTCACGACGGTGCCGCGGCCGGAGATCGAGAAGACGTCCTCGATCGGCATCAGGAAGGGCTGGTCGACCGGACGCTCGGGAAGCGGAATGTACTCGTCGACCGCTTCCATCAGCTTGAGCACCGCGTCGTGGCCGAGCTCCTTGCTGGAATCCTCGAGGGCGGCAAGCGCCGAACCGCGGATCATCGGGATATCGTCGCCCGGGAACTCGTAGCTCGAAAGCAGCTCGCGAACCTCGAGCTCGACGAGATCGAGAAGCTCCGGATCGTCGACCATGTCGCACTTGTTGAGGAACACGACGAGGGCCGGAACGCCAACCTGACGGGCGAGCAGGATGTGCTCGCGGGTCTGCGGCATGGGGCCATCGGCCGCGCTGACGACGAGAATGCCGCCGTCCATCTGCGCCGCGCCGGTGATCATGTTCTTCACATAGTCGGCGTGACCGGGGCAATCGACGTGGGCGTAGTGACGATTGGCGGTCTCGTACTCGACGTGGGCCGTGTTGATCGTGATGCCACGAGCCTTTTCTTCCGGCGCGGCGTCGATCGAAGCATAGTCCTTGAAGGTTGCTCCACCGGTTTCGGCCAGGACCTTGGTGATCGCGGCCGTCAGCGACGTCTTGCCATGATCGACATGGCCAATCGTCCCAATGTTCAGGTGCGGCTTATTCCGCTGAAATTTCTCTTTCGCCATCGGGGCTCTCCGTCTTTCCTAGATCTCTCTTGAAACGCGCGGTCAGGCGAACTTCGCCTGAACCTCCTGCGCCACTGCCTGTGGAACTTGCTCGTAGTGATCGAACTGCATCGTGTACTGCGCCCGCCCCTGACTCATGGAGCGAAGCGTATTGACGTAGCCAAACATGTTGGCCAGCGGCACCATCGCGTCGACGACCTGCGCGACACCGCGGGTATCGGTGCCCAGAACCTGACCGCGCCGCGAGTTGATGTCGCCGATCACCGAGCCGAGGTAATCCTCGGGGCTGACGACCTCGACCTTCATGATCGGCTCGAGCAGTTTCGGACTTGCCTTCCGGCACGCTTCGCGCATCGCCGCGCGGCCAGCGATTTCGAACGCCATGACGCTCGAGTCAACGTCGTGATAGGCGCCGTCGACCAGCGCGACATGAACATCGACCAGCGGGAAGCCGGCGAGCACACCGGTCTGCATGACGCTCGAAACGCCCTTCTCGACGCCCGGGATGTACTCTTTCGGCACGTTGCCACCGACGATCTTCGACTCGAAGACAAAACCCGTGCCCGGCTCGCCGGGGGAGACTTCGATCTTGATCCGCGCGAACTGGCCCGAACCACCGGTCTGCTTCTTGTGGGTGTAGTCTTCCAGCACGCCCTTGGTAATCGTCTCGCGATAGGCGACCTGGGGAGCACCGACGCTCGCCTCGACCTTGAATTCGCGCCGCATGCGATCGACGATGATGTCGAGATGCAGCTCGCCCATGCCGGCGATGATCGTCTGGCCCGACTCCTGGTCGGTCTTGACGCGGAACGACGGATCTTCCTGGGCGAGACGATGGAGCGCGACGCCCATCTTCTCCTGGTCGGCCTTGGTGTTCGGCTCGATCGCGATCTCGATGACCGGCTCCGGGAACTCCATCCGCTCCAGGATGACCGGCGAAGCCGGATCGCAGAGCGTATCGCCCGTCGTCACTTCCTTGAGGCCCGCAACCGCGACGATGTCGCCGGCGAAGGCTTCCTTGATGTCCTCGCGATGGTTCGAATGCATCTGCAGCATGCGGCCGATGCGCTCGCGCTTGTCCTTGACCGTGTTGAGCAGCGCGGTGCCGGTCTCGAGCTTGCCCGAGTAGATGCGGCAGAAGGTGAGCGATCCGACGAAGGGATCGTTCATTACCTTGAAGGCCAGCATGGACAGCGGCGACTCGTCCGACGACTTGCGGAGGACTTCTTCCTCGGTCTTCGGATCGATACCCCGGATCGCGGCCACTTCGACCGGCGACGGCAGGTAGTCGACGACCGCGTCGAGGAGCGGCTGCACGCCCTTGTTCTTGAAGGCCGAACCACAAAGGATCGGAACGAAGAGATTGCCGCAGGTACCCTTGCGGATCAGCCGCTTGAGCGTCTCCTCGTCGGGCGAATTGCCCTCGAGATACTGCTCCATCACGGCTTCATCGACTTCGACGGCCGTCTCGATCATCTGCTCGCGATACTCCTCGGCCTTCGCCTGGAGGTCGGCCGGAATGTCGACGTAGTCATAGTCGGCGCCGAGGGTCTCATCGTGCCAGACGACGGCCTTCATGAGAACGAGATCGATAAGCCCCTTGAAGTCGGACTCGGCACCCAGCGGCAGCTGGATGACCAGCGGCTTGGCGCCAAGACGCTCGCGGATCATCTCGACGCTGCGATAGAAATCGGCGCCGATCTTGTCCATCTTGTTGACGAAGATCATCCGCGGAACCTTGTACTTGTCCGCTTGCCGCCAGACCGTCTCAGTCTGCGGCTCGACACCGGCATTCGCGTCGAGCAGCGCAACCGCGCCGTCGAGAACGCGGAGCGACCGCTCCACCTCAATGGTGAAGTCGACGTGACCGGGCGTGTCGATGATGTTCAGGCGCTTCTCGCGCCAGTAAGCAGTCGTCGCGGCGGACGTGATCGTGATGCCGCGCTCCTGCTCCTGCTCCATCCAGTCCATGGTGGCCGCGCCATCATGGACTTCACCGATCTTGTGGCTCTTGCCGGTGTAGTAAAGGATCCGCTCCGTAGTCGTGGTCTTCCCGGCATCAATGTGGGCCATGATGCCGAAATTGCGGTAGTCCTCGATCTTATGGGTGCGCGACATTGCCTGCGGCCTCTAAGCGAAATGGGTTACCAGCGGTAGTGCGAGAAGGCCCGGTTGGCTTCCGCCATCCGATGCGTGTCTTCACGCTTCTTCACCGCATTGCCGCGATTGTTGGCGGCGTCGAGCAGCTCACCGGAGAGC
This sequence comes from Bauldia litoralis, assembly GCF_900104485.1. GTDB lineage: Bacteria > Pseudomonadota > Alphaproteobacteria > Rhizobiales > Kaistiaceae > Bauldia > Bauldia litoralis. The sequence continues at coordinate 578,380 of NZ_FMXQ01000002.1, forward strand.
TTCTCGGTCATCGTCTTCTCGTTGCGACCCCGCGCTGCCGACAGCAGCCAGCGAATGGCAAGCGCCTGGCGGCGATCGATCCGGACTTCCACCGGCACCTGATAGGTGGCGCCGCCGACGCGCCGCGACCGCACCTCGATGGTGGGCATCACGTTGTCGAGCGCCTGGCGGAAGATCCCGACCGGATCCTGCTTGGTCTTGTCCTCGATCGTCTCGAAGGCACCGTAGACGATGCGCTCGGCAACCGACTTCTTCCCCTGAATCATGACCGAGTTCATGAACTTGGCCACAACTTCATTGTGGTACTTGGGGTCCGGAATGATCTCGCGCTTTTCAGCGCGGTGACGACGGGACATAGTGTTTCCCTGTGTGTTTTTCTAGACTGAGCGACAACTAACGACCGAGACTACTTCGGCCGCTTTGCACCGTATTTTGAACGCCGCTGCTTGCGGTCCTTGACGCCCTGGGTGTCAAGCACGCCGCGAATGACGTGGTAGCGGACACCCGGAAGATCCTTCACGCGGCCGCCGCGGATCATCACAACCGAATGCTCCTGCAGGTTATGCCCCTCACCCGGGATATAACCGATGACCTCGAACTGGTTGGTCAGCCGGATCTTGGCGACCTTACGCAGCGCGGAGTTCGGCTTCTTCGGCGTCGTGGTGTAGACGCGCGTGCAGACGCCGCGCTTCTGCGGGCTCTGCTGCATCGCCGGCACTTTGTTGCGCTTGATCGGCGCACGGCGCGGATTGCGAATAAGCTGGTTGATCGTCGGCATTGTCGGCCTTGATTTCTCGGGGCCGATCGCCTGGCCCGCTTCATCCCAAATTGCATGACGCAACGAGCGCCATACCCCGCCGAAGGCGAGAGGCGCCTAGAAAAAACAGAGGATCACGGCGGAAGCCGCGATCATGTCATCCCGTATTAGCGTCGTTCTTCTGTTTTCGCTCAGTGTTTAGCGCTTGTATTTCCACAGCATGGCGCCGCCGGAACAAAAGCCCTACTACCTGCTCGAAAGCGGGCGGAACCTAGGCTTTCCCCTACCCCCCGTCAACCCGGACCAGGAAAATTTCTTTAGCGCCGCGACGCGGCGACCGAAATGCAAAGAATTCGGCCCGACAAGGATGCATTTGCGCCATTCCCGCAGTATCAAGCGCAACTGAGTGCCGATCCCGCGAGGGCGCGGGTGGCACCCCTTCTCATCCCACGCCCGCAGCATTGACGCAATCTATCATGGACTCAGTTCAAACGCGGGGATTCGCGAAGACGGACCTCCTCCGGATGCGAATCGCCGTTTCGGTCGTCTTCTTCCTGATCGGCATCGGGCCCGGCATCTGGGCGGTCCACATTCCGCTGATCCAGGAGCGCCTGGCGATCAACCCGGCGATCCTCGGACTGGCCCTCTTGACCATGGCCGCCGGCGCGGTGGTCTCCATGCCCCTTTCCGGATGGATCGTCGGACGGACGGGCTCGCGCCTTCCCACCGCCATCGGCATGATCGTCTACCTGATCATCCTGCCCTTCCCGATCCTGTCATGGACGGTGCCGGCCTTCTTCGTCACGCTCTTCGTCTTCGGCGTGCTGCTCGGCGGCCTCGACGTCGTGGCCAATGTCCAGGCTTCGGAGATCGAGACGGCCCGGCAGAAGCCGACCATGTCTTCCTTCCACGCCTTCTATTCGATCGGCGCGCTATCGGGCGCCCTGATCGGCGCGCTGGTCATCGGGCTCGGCTGGGGCGACGGGCGCGGCGTCGCCGTCGCCGTCGCCGTGAGCCTGATCCCCGCCGCCTTCGCGGTGCGCAACCTCTTTCCCGGCGAGCCCGCGGGACAGGAGGGCCCGCAATTCACCCTGCCGAGCAGGGCTGTCCTCGGTCTCGGCCTGATCGCCCTCCTCGCCTATGCGCTGGAAGGCGCGATCACCGACTGGAGCGCGCTCTACCTGACAACAGTCCGCGAAGCGACGCCGACCACCGCGGCCTTCGGCTTCGCCCTCTTCGCGCTGTCGATGTCGGCCATCCGGCTGTTTGGCGACCCGATCGTCGCCCGGCTTGGCAGCCGCAACATTCTCGTCGGAGGCGGCATCCTCGCGGCGATCGGACTGGGCACCGCGCTGGTGGTCCCCTCGCCGCTCCTTGCCGCCCTCGGCTTCGGCATCGCCGGCATCGGCGTCGCCAACGTCGTCCCGGTGGTGTTCAGCGCCGGGGCAAAGGCGCCGGGCGTCTCTGCCGGTGTCGGCGTCGCCTCGGTCGCCACCATGGGCTATGCCGGCTTCCTCAGCGCCCCGCCGATCCTCGGCTTCATCGGCGCCGAATACGGCCTCTCGGCCTCCCTCGGCATCGTCCTGGCGATGGGACTGGCGATCGCGGTGCTTGGCTACCGACTGAAGTAGGCGGAGGCCTACCAGGGCGTTTCGCCGTCCGGCTCAACAAAGCGGCCGGACACGGCGTCTTCGCCGAGCAGCGCGTATGCGACCGGCAGCCTCGCGCCTTCGTCGGGTGTCATGAAGCCGGTATGACCCGTCAAATCGGTCTTCACGTAGCCGGGGCTTACCGAGTTGACGACGATGGGCGTGTCCCGAAGTTCCGCCGTCAACTGCACGGTGAGCATGTTCAGCGCTGCCTTGGAGGCATTGTAGCCGATCAGGCGCGCCGAATAGTATGGCGAGGCCGGATCGCTGTTGATCGCAAGCGATCCCAGTGAAGTCGCCAGATTGACGATACGGCCGGCCGGCGACTTGCGCAGCAGCGGCAGCATCGCCTGCGTCACCGCCAGGGTGCCGATGAAATTCGTTTCCATGACCCGGCGCACGGCACGCGTCGACGCAGTGGTCGGCGGACCATCCGCACCGTCGACGATGCCGGCATTGTTGACCAGAATGTCCAGCCGGCCATGCCTGGCGGCGATATGTTCGGCTGCGGCGGCGATGGTCACCTCGTCGTTGAGGTCGATCTCGACACTTTCGACAGGTAGCCCAATCGACAATAGTTCGTCGGCCGCTTTCCTGCCGCGATCGCGATCGCGGGCCCCGATGATGACAGTGACATCGGTTCCTGCGAGTTGACGGGCGATTTCCAGTCCGATGCCCTTGTTGGCTCCGGTAACGAGCGCGATGGGTTTGGGGTTCGCCATGCGACTGCCTTCAATGGTTGGTGCGGTGTCGGCACCAATATATGAAGGATCCTTCGCTTTGAGGATTCGCTTATGACCGCGACGCCCCCACTCCACCTGAAGCCCCGGAAACGGCCGCGTCAGGCGCGCGCGACCGTGACGTTGGACGCAATACTCGAAGCGACCATTCAGGTTTTGCTTTCCGAAGGACTCCATCGCCTGACCACCACACGGGTGGCGGAACGAGCCGGAGTCTCCGTTGGCACGATGTACCAGTACTTCCCGCACAAGCAGGCGCTGCTCTATGCGCTGAACGAGCGCTACCTGGATATCGTGGCCGGGAAGGTAGAGACGGCTTGCCTGGAGTTGCGGGGCGCTTCCACGCCGGAGATGGTCGAAGCGCTGGTGGCGACCTACTGGCAGGCGAAAACCGAGCGGAGGGACGTCACCCGCGCGTTGTACCGTTCCGCGGTCGAACTCGACAACGAAGCCCTGATCGAAGCTTTCGCGCAGCGTGTGGATGCCGCGACGACGGCGATGTTCGGCAGCGCCTCCGATGCGACCTACGACGACCTCGCGCTCGTCAACGCGACCCTTCTGGCGGTGATTTTCGGTACCGTGCGCAACGTTTTCGAGCGCAACCTGCCCGCCGGGCTGGAGACCGACATTCGGAAGCAACTGACGATCATGTGCCTCTGCTACCTGGAAACAGCCAGGGTCTGAGCACGAAAAAGGGCCGCCCCGAAAGGCGGCCCCGTATCTGGTCGGTGGTGGTCGACGGCGCCTATTCGGCGGCGCCGCTCAACTCGCTGACGTCTTCCTCGGCGTCCTTGTTGCCCGACAGGGCCGCCGTGCGACGCCGCTCCTCGACGATCAACTCGTCGCGGTGGGTCGCCACCTGGCGGACCCGGCTGATCGTTCCACCGGTACCCGCCGGGATCAGGCGGCCGACAATGATGTTCTCCTTCAGGCCCTCGAGCGGATCGACCTTGCCGTTGACCGCCGCCTCGGTGAGGACGCGGGTGGTCTCCTGGAAGGACGCCGCCGAGAAGAAGGAGCGGGTCTGCAGGCTCGCCTTGGTGATGCCGAGCAGGACCGGGACGCCGACCGCGGGCTTCTTGCCCTCGGCCACCGCCTGGTCGTTGGCGATCTCGTAGTCGAGGGTATCGATCTGCTCGCCCGGGAACATGTCGGTGTCGCCGGACTCCATGATCTCGACCTTCTGCAGCATCTGGCGAACGATCACCTCGATGTGCTTGTCGTTGATGGTCACGCCCTGGAGCCGGTAGACCTCCTGGATCTCGTTGACGAGATACGCGGCAAGCGCCTCGATCCCCTTGATCGCCAGAATGTCATGCGGCGCCGGGTTGCCCTCGACGATGTAGTCGCCCTTTTCGACCGTATCGCCTTCCTGGAGATGGAACGGCCGGCTCTTGGCAATCAGGTACTCGACCGGCTCTGCCCCCTCCTCCTCGGGCTCGAGGACGATCCGCCGCTTGTTCTTGTAGTCGCGGCCGAATTTGATGGTGCCGTCGATCTCGGCGATGATCGCGTGGTCCTTCGGACGACGCGCCTCGAAGAGTTCGGCGACGCGCGGCAGACCGCCCGTAATGTCGCGGGTCTTGGCGCTTGCCATCGGGATACGGGAGAGCACGTCACCCGCATGGACTTCGGTGCCGGCATCGACCGAGAGGATCGCATCCACCGACAACAGGTAGCGCGCGTCGGTGCCGCGAGAGGTCTTCTTGATCTTGCCGTCCTTGCCCTTGATGACGATCGCCGGCTTGAGATCGCCACCCCGCGGATTGGCCCGCCAGTCGGTGATCACACGCTTGGTGATGCCGGTCGACTCGTCGGCGCTCTCGGAGACCGAGATACGATCGACGAGATCCTCGAAGGCGATGATGCCGCCGACTTCCGTCAGGACCGGACGGGTATAGGGGTCCCATTCCGCCAGACGCTGGCCACGCTTGACGACATCGCCCTCGTCCACGTGCAGCCGCGACCCGTAGGTGATGCGGTTGACCGAGCGTTCGGTGCCGTCGCTGTCGACGATCGCGATCTGCATGGTCCGGCCCATCGCCACCAGACGGCCGTCGGAGTCGCGCATCAGGTTACGGTTGCGGATGTGAACCGTACCCTCGAAGTTTGACTCCATCGTCGACTGATCGACCACCTGCGCCGTCCCGCCGATGTGGAAGGTACGCATGGTGAGCTGGGTGCCCGGCTCGCCGATCGACTGGGCCGCGATCACGCCGACCGCCTCGCCCATGTTGACCGGCGTGCCACGGGCCAGATCACGGCCGTAGCACTTGCCGCAGACGCCGTTGGTGTTCTCGCAGGTCAGGACCGAGCGGATGCGGAAGGCCTGAACCTTGGCATTCTCGATCGCCTCGACATGACGCTCCTCGATCAGCGTGCCCGCCGGAATGACGACCTCGCCGGTTGCCGGGGCGATGACGTCCTCGGCGGCCGTGCGTCCGAGGACGCGCATGCCGAGGGTGGCGACGATCTGACCGGAGTCGATCACCGCCTGCATCTTGAGGCCGGCGGTCGTGCCGCAATCCTGCTCGGTGATGATGCAGTCCTGCGCCACGTCGACCAGACGACGGGTGAGGTAACCCGAGTTCGCGGTCTTCAACGCCGTATCCGCGAGGCCCTTACGGGCGCCATGGGTGGAGTTGAAGTACTCGAGAACCGAGAGGCCTTCCTTGAAGTTCGAGATGATCGGCGTCTCGATGATCTCGCCCGACGGCTTGGCCATCAGGCCACGCATGCCGGCCAGCTGCTTCATCTGCTGGGGCGACCCGCGCGCACCGGAGTGCGACATCATGTAGATCGAGTTCATCTGCTTCTGGCGGCCGCTGTCGTCCTTCTCCACCGCCTGAATGCGCTTCATCATCTCGTCGGCGACGCGGTCGGTGCACTTCGCCCAGGCGTCGACGACCTTGTTGTACTTCTCGCCCTGGGTGATGAGACCGTCGTTGTACTGCTGCTCGTATTCCTTGGCGAGCTGCTGGGTCTCTTCGACGAGCTTGGCCTTGGTGTCCGGGATCACCATGTCGTCCTTGCCGAACGAGATGCCCGCCTTGAACGCCCGGGTAAAGCCGAGCTGCATGATGCGATCGCAGAAGATGACCGTCTCCTTCTGACCGCAATGCCGGTAGACGGCGTCGATCGTGTTGGAGATCTCCTTCTTGGTCATCAGCTTGTTGATGAGGTCGAAGGAGAGGTTGGGGTTCTTCGGCAGCAGCGCACCGAGCATCAGCCGGCCCGGCGTGGTCTCGTAGATCTTCGAAACCTCGTTGCCGTCCTGATCGATGGTGCGATACCGCCCCCTCACCTTGGCGTGGAGCGTGGTCGCCCCGGCCGAGAGCGCATGCTCGATCTCGCCGACATCGCCAAAGGCCGCGCCCTCGCCGGGCTCGCCGTCGGCCATGATCGACAGGTAGTAGAGGCCGAGAACGATATCCTGCGACGGCACGATGATCGGCAGGCCGTTGGCCGGATGCAGGATGTTGTTGGTCGACATCATCAGCACGCGGGCTTCGAGCTGGGCTTCCAGCGACAGCGGCACATGGACCGCCATCTGGTCGCCGTCGAAGTCGGCGTTGAAGGCCGCGCAGACCAGCGGGTGAAGCTGGATCGCCTTGCCCTCGACCAGCACCGGCTCGAACGCCTGGATGCCGAGACGATGGAGCGTCGGCGCCCGGTTCAACAGCACCGGATGCTCGCGGATTACCTCGTCGAGGATATCCCAGACCTCGGGCTTCTCCTTCTCGACCAGCTTCTTCGCCTGCTTGACGGTCGACGAATAGCCCTTGGCGTCAAGCCGCGAATAGATGAACGGCTTGAACAGCTCGAGCGCCATCTTCTTCGGCAGGCCGCACTGGTGCAGCTTCAGTTCCGGACCGACGACGATGACCGAGCGGCCGGAATAGTCGACGCGCTTGCCGAGCAGGTTCTGGCGGAACCGGCCCTGCTTGCCCTTCAGCATGTCGGACAGCGACTTCAGCGGGCGCTTGTTGGCGCCGGTGATGACGCGGCCGCGACGACCGTTGTCGAACAGCGCATCGACGGCCTCCTGCAGCATCCGCTTCTCGTTGCGGATGATGATGTCAGGGGCGCGAAGCTCGATCAGGCGCTTCAGCCGGTTGTTCCGGTTGATGACGCGGCGATAGAGGTCGTTGAGGTCCGACGTCGCGAAACGGCCGCCATCCAGCGGCACCAGCGGGCGCAGGTCCGGCGGGATCACCGGCACGACCTTGAGGATCATCCACTCCGGCTTGTTGCCGGACTCGATGAAGGCCTCGACCAGCTTCAGGCGCTTGGCGAGCTTCTTCGGCTTCAGCTCGGTCGTCGACTCGGCAATCTCCTGGCGCAGGTCGACCGTCAGCTTCTTGAGGTCGAGCGCGATCAGCATCTTGCGGATGGCTTCCGCGCCGATGTCGGCGGTGAAGGAATCCTCGCCGTATTCGTCCTGGGCCTTGAGATACTCGTCTTCGCTCAGCAACTGCCGCTCCTTGAGGGGCGTCAGGCCGGGCTCGATAACGATGTAATTCTCGAAATAGAGGATGCGCTCAAGATCCTTGAGCGTCATGTCGAGCAGCATGCCGATCCGCGACGGCAGCGACTTGAGGAACCAGATATGGGCGACCGGAGCGGCGAGCTCGATATGCCCCATGCGCTCGCGCCGGACCCGGGCGAGCGTCACTTCGACACCACACTTCTCGCAGATGATGCCCTTGTACTTCATCCGCTTGTACTTGCCGCACAGGCACTCGTAGTCCTTGATCGGGCCGAAGATGCGGGCGCAGAAGAGCCCGTCCCGCTCCGGCTTGAAGGTGCGGTAGTTGATGGTCTCCGGCTTCTTGATCTCGCCGAACGACCACGAAAGAATCTTTTCCGGGCTCGCGATGGAGATACGAATCTGGTCGAAGATCTGGGCCGGGGGCTGGGCCGGACCGAAGATGTTCGTGATCTCTTGATTCATCGACTGTCTCCTGCAATGCGGCCGGCCGGGAGAGAGGCTCCCGGCGCGGCACGCATGTGACTATTGGCAATGGTGTCCGAATTCACGTCGCGGCAACTCACTCGGCCGCATCCGCGGTCGGCTCCGATCCGCCAGTCGCCTGACGGGCCTTCGAGTTGTCGAGCTCGACATCGAGGCCGAGCGAACGCATCTCCTTCACCAGAACGTTGAAGCTCTCCGGAATACCGGCCTCGAAGGTGTCGTCGCCGCGCACGATCGACTCGTAGACCTTGGTGCGGCCGGCAACGTCGTCCGACTTCACGGTGAGCATTTCCTGCAAGGTGTATGCAGCGCCGTAAGCCTCGAGCGCCCACACCTCCATCTCGCCGAAGCGCTGGCCGCCGAACTGCGCCTTGCCGCCGAGAGGCTGCTGGGTGACCAGGCTGTACGGACCGATCGAGCGGGCGTGGATCTTGTCGTCCACCAAATGGTGCAGCTTCAGCATGTAGATGTAGCCGACCGTCACCGGGCGATCGAAAGGCTCGCCGGTGCGGCCGTCGTAAAGCTGCGACTGCCCCGAGGGATCGAGGTCCGCTTCCTTCAGGAGCTCGACGATGTCCGGTTCACGGGCGCCGTCGAACACCGGCGTCGCGATCGGAACGCCGTGGCTGAGCTGGGTAGCGAGTTCCACCACACCGTTGTCGTCGTAATCGGCAACATTCTCGTTCTTGCTGTTGCTGCCATAGACCTGCGCAAGGACATTGCGAAGCGGCTTGACGTCGTTGTCCTTCTTGTAGGTCTCGACCATCTTGCCGATCTTCAGTCCCATGCCGGCGCAGGCCCAACCCAGATGGGTTTCGAGGATCTGCCCGACATTCATCCGGCTCGGCACGCCGAGCGGATTGAGGACGATGTCGACATGCGTGCCGTCCTCAAGATACGGCATGTCCTCGATCGGCACGATCCGCGACACGACACCCTTGTTGCCGTGGCGGCCGGCCATCTTGTCGCCGGACTGGATCTTGCGCTTCACCGCGACGAAGACCTTGACCATCTTCATCACGCCCGGAGGCAGTTCGTCGCCGCGCTGCAGCTTCTCGACCTTGTCGATGAACCGCTTCTCGAGGCCCTTGCGGCTCTCGTCATACTGGGTGCGAAGCGCTTCGACCTCGGCCATGAGCTTGTCGTTGGAGACGGCAAACTGCCACCACTGGCTACGCGGGAACTCGGCCAGCGTCTCCTTGGTGATCTTGCCACCCTTCTTGAAGCCCTTGGGACCGGACAGGCCGAGCTTGTTGATCAGCATATCGGTCAGACGGCCGTAGACGTTCCGGTCGAGGATCGCCTGTTCGTCGTCGCGATCCTTAGCGAGACGCTCGATCTCCTCGCGCTCGATCGCCATCGCCCGCTCGTCTTTCTCGATGCCGTGGCGGTTGAACACCCGGACCTCGACGACCGTGCCGGTGACGCCCGGCGGAACACGCAGCGACGTATCGCGAACGTCGGAAGCCTTCTCGCCGAAGATGGCGCGAAGCAGCTTCTCCTCCGGCGTCATCGGGCTCTCGCCCTTCGGCGTGATCTTGCCGACCAGGATGTCGGTGGCCGAAACCTCGGCGCCGATATAGACGATGCCCGCCTCGTCTAGGCTCTTCAGCGCCTCTTCCGAAACGTTCGGGATGTCGCGGGTGATTTCCTCCGGCCCGAGCTTGGTGTCTCGCGCCATCACCTCGAATTCCTCGATGTGGATCGAGGTGAAGACGTCGTCGCGCACGATGCGCTCGGACAGCAGGATGGAATCCTCGAAGTTGTAACCGTTCCACGGCATGAAGGCGACGAGGACGTTGCGGCCGAGGGCCAGGTCGCCGAGATCGGTCGACGGACCATCGGCGATGACGCCGCCCTTCTCGACGAAGTCACCGACACGCACCAGAGGCCGCTGGTTGATGCAGGTATTCTGGTTGGAACGCTGGAACTTCATCAGCCGATAGATGTCGACGCCGGAACGGGTCGGATCGAGATCCTCCGTCGCCCGGATGACGACACGCGTCGCATCGACCTGGTCGACGATGCCCGCCCGGCGAGCCGGAACGGCTGCGCCGGAGTCGCGCGCGACGATCGGCTCCATGCCGGTGCCGACCAGCGGCGCCTCGGAGCGAACCAGCGGCACCGCCTGGCGCTGCATGTTCGATCCCATCAGGGCGCGGTTGGCGTCATCGTTCTCGAGGAACGGGATGAGCGCCGCGGCGACCGAAACAAGCTGCTTCGGCGACACGTCCATGAAGTCGACGCGATCGGCCGGGATCACGACGTTGTCGCCGGCGTGACGACAAACAATCATCTCCTCGGTGAAGCTGCCCTTGTCGTCGAGCACGGCATTCGCCTGCGCGACCGTATACTTGGCCTCTTCCATCGCCGAGAGGTAGACGACCTCCTCGGTCACCTGGGCGTCCTTGACGCGCCGGTAGGGGCTCTCGATGAAGCCGTATTTGTTGACCCGCGCGAAGGTGGCGAGCGAGTTGATCAGGCCGATATTCGGCCCTTCCGGCGTCTCGATCGGGCAGATCCGGCCGTAGTGGGTCGGATGCACGTCGCGCACCTCGAAGCCGGCCCGCTCGCGGGTCAGACCGCCCGGGCCAAGCGCCGAGAGACGGCGCTTGTGGGTGATCTCCGACAGCGGATTGGTCTGATCCATGAACTGCGACAGCTGCGACGAGCCGAAGAATTCGCGCACGGCGGCGGCCGCCGGCTTGGCGTTGATCAGGTCCTGCGGCATGACGTTGCCGATCTCGACCGACGACATGCGCTCCTTGATCGCCCGCTCCATGCGCAGGAGGCCGATCCGGTACTGGTTCTCCATGAGCTCGCCGACCGAGCGAACCCGCCGGTTGCCGAGGTTGTCGATGTCGTCGATCTCGCCCTTGCCGTCGCGAAGCTCGAGCAGCGTCTGGATGACGGCGAGGATGTCCTCCTTGCGAAGGACACGGACGGTATCGTCGGTCTTGAGGTCGAGCCGCATGTTCATCTTGACCCGGCCGACTGCGGAAAGGTCGTAGCGCTCGGGGTCGAAGAACAGCGAGGTGAACATCGCCTCGGCCGTCTCGATGGTCGGCGGCTCGCCCGGACGCATCACCCGGTAGATGTCGAACAGCGCGTCTTCGCGCGACTCGTTCTTGTCGATCGCCAGCGTGTTGCGGATGTAGGCGCCGGTATGGATGTGGTCGATGTCGAGAATCTTGAACTCGGTGTAGCCAGCCTCGACCAGATCGGCCAGGAGCTTCTCGGTGACCTCTTCGCCGGCCTCGGAATAGATCTCGCCCGTCTCGGCGTTGACCATTTCCTCAGCCAGGTAGTGACCGTAAAGGTCCTCGTCGGCGACCTTGAGGGCCGACACGTTCTTCTCCGCCAGCTGGCGGGCGCCGCGGGCGGTGATCTTGTGACCGGCCTCGACGATCACTTCGCCGGAATCGGCGTCGACCAGATCGTTGACCGGCTTGAAGCCTCGCATCCGGTTGGCGTCGAAGGGCAGCCGCCAGCCGCCGTCCATCTTGGTGTAGGTGACGGTCTCATAGAAGGTGCTGAGGATCTCCTCGCTGTCGAGCCCGAGTGCGTAGAGCAGCGAGGTGATCGGGATCTTGCGGCGACGGTCGATACGGGCATGGACGATGTCCTTCGCGTCGAACTCGATATCGAGCCACGAGCCGCGATACGGGATGATCCGCGCGGCGAAGAGCAGCTTGCCCGACGAGTGGGTCTTGCCCTTGTCATGGTCGAAGAAGACGCCCGGCGAACGATGCATCTGGGAGACGATGACGCGCTCGGTGCCATTGACGATGAAGGTGCCGTTGTTGGTCATCAACGGCATTTCGCCCATGTAGACTTCCTGCTCCTTGATGTCCTTGACGGACTTGGCGCCGGTGTCCTGGTCGATATCAAAAACGATGAGGCGGAGCGTCACCTTGAGCGGTGCCGAGAAGGTCATGCCGCGCTGGCGGCATTCGTCGACGTCATACTTCGGCGGCTCGAAATCGTAGCGAACGAATTCGAGCAGGGCCGAGTTGGAAAAGTCAGAGATCGGGAAGACGGACTTGAAGACCGCCTGGAGGCCCTCGTCGCCCCGGCCGCCTTCCGGCTCCTCTACAAGCAGGAACTGGTCGTAGGATGCCTTCTGAACCTCGATAAGGTTCGGCATCTCGGCCACCTCCCGAATGGAGCCGAAAAATTTGCGCACTCGCCTGCGGCCGGTGAACGTCTGAGTCATGTCCACTCCTGGTTCGATGTAAACGGCTGTCCGGAAGGTCGGGGACACGGCCTTCGGGAGAGCAGTTGGTCTGTCTTGCGGCGGGCGGGGCGCCGACGGATCGGCGCCCTCCCCTTAACTCTGCGCTGGTCGGGCGATATGCGCCCGGCAGCGTCCTGGATGTCCAGGACCTACTTCAGTTCGACCTTGGCGCCAGCGGCTTCGAGCTGGGCCTTGAGCTTGTCGGCCTCGTCCTTGGCAACGCCTTCCTTGACGGCCTTCGGAGCGGCCTCGACAAGGTCCTTCGCCTCTTTCAGTCCAAGCGCGGTGATCGCCCGGACTTCCTTGATGACGTTGATCTTGTTCGGGCCGACTTCGGCGAGAACGACATCGAAGTCGGTCTTTTCCTCGGCCTCGGCCGCGGCACCGCCGCCACCGGCTGCCGCCACGGCGACCGGAGCCGCTGCGGAAACACCCCACTTCTCTTCAAGCATCTTCGACAGTTCGGCGGCCTCGAGGACCGTCAGCTGCGAAAGTTCATCCACGATTTTCGAAAGTTCAGCCATTGAATTGATTCCTTTTACGATTCGAACCTTTGGATTTCCAAGAATCGGCCTAGGCCGCTTCGTCCTTGTCCGCATAGGCACCGATCACCCGCGCGACCTGACCGGCCGGCGCGGAGAGAACCCGGGCAATTTGCGTTGCCGGCGCGGCCATCAGGCCCACCAGCTTGCCACGCAGTTCATCCAGCGACGGCAGCGCGGCGAGCGCCTTGACGCCCTCCGGGTCGAGACTGGTCGTTCCCATCGCTCCACCCAGGATCACGAGTTTCTCGTTTCCCTTGGCGAATTCGACGGCGATCTTGGGCGCAGCCACCGGGTCGGCTGAATAAGCCAACACCGTCGGACCCTGAAACAGATCCGAAATGTGTTCTACGTCCGTGCCTTTGAGGGCGAGTTTGACAAGACGATTCTTGGCGACTCGCACACTGGCCCCAACGTCGCGCATCCGAGCCCTGAGGGACGTCATCTCCGCAACGGTAAGACCGGTATAGTGGGCGACGACCACGACGCCGGTATCATTGAATACCGACCCAAGGTCTTCTACGAGCTGGCTTTTTTCCGCTCTATCCACTTGCCTCACTCCACTTGGCGGCCACTTGGGGACCGCCGGTTTCACGTGCCACTCCGGCCTGAGCCAAAGCGACAATCCGACCTGTCCCCCAGTCGCCGTGTCGCCACGACGGACTGAGCCGCGAAGAGGTTCGAACCGGAAAGTCCGGCTCCCTCCCGTCTATTGCAGGTCGAAGTAGATTAAGCCGGAGGCCCGGCACCTGCAGTCTCGGACAGGATCGCCAAACCGGCTTGAGGCCGGATTGACGGTGCGCACTCGACAAAACGCTGTGTAAGTCTTTGTCTCCCTTGAAATAATCCGATTGGATGTCCAAGAGAGGGTCTCACCACCGTGATTTAGAGGGACGCACAAAGACGCGCCGTACAAAGGGCCGACGCGCCCAGAGACGCTATCTAGAGACTCGCAAGCCTTTTGCCAAGCCCCTATTTAGCGAAAGATCGAAGCCCGGCGGTAACGCCCCGCCGGGCCTCGCAGAATTTACGTTCCGAGCGACGCCGGATCGACCTTGACGCCGGGTCCCATCGTCGAGGAGATCGCCACGCGCTGGACGAACGTCCCCTTGGCGCCCGACGGACGGGCCTTCTGCACCGCATCGGTGAAGGCCTTGATATTCTCGACCAGCTGGGTGTCGTTGAAGCTCGCCTTGCCGACGCCGGCGTGGATGATCCCCGCCTTCTCGACGCGGAACTCGACCGCCCCGCCCTTGGCTGCCTTGACGGCGGCCTCGACGTCCTGGGTGACCGTGCCGACCTTCGGGTTCGGCATCATGCCGCGCGGCCCGAGGATCTTTCCGAGACGACCGACGAGCGGCATCATGTCCGGCGTGGCGATGCAGCGGTCGAAGTCGATCGTGCCCTTCTGGACCAGTTCGACCAGGTCCTCGGCGCCGACGACATCGGCGCCCGCGGCCTTGGCCTCGTCGGCCTTGGCGCCCTTGGCGAAGACGCCGACCCGCAGCGTCCGGCCGGAACCGTTCGGCAACTGGCAGACGCCACGCACCATCTGGTCGGCATGACGGGGATCGACACCGAGGTTCAGCGCCACTTCGACGGTCTCGTCGAACTTGGCCCCTGCCCGGGACTTGACCAGCTTCACCGCCTCGTCGAGCGGGTAGAGCTTCAGCGGCTCGATGCCCTCGCGGGCGGCTTTAACGCGTTTTCCCTGATGTGCCATGATCTCAGTCCACCACCTGCATGCCCATCGAGCGGGCGGAGCCTTCAACCATCTTCATCGCGCCCTCGATATCGACGGCGTTGAGATCGGCCATCTTCTGGGTCGCGATCTCGCGCACCTGCTCGCGGGTGACGCGGCCGGCGGCGCCGCGACCGGGGGTCGACGAGCCTTTCTTGGAATTCGCTGCCTTCTTCAGGAAGAAGCTCACCGGCGGCGTCTTCATCTGGAAGGTGAAGGACTTGTCCTGGTAGTAGGTGATGACGACGGGAATCGGCGATCCCTTCTCCATCTCCTGGCTCTGCGCGTTGAACGCCTTGCAGAACTCCATGATGTTGATGCCGCGCTGGCCAAGCGCCGGGCCGATCGGCGGCGACGGATTGGCAGCGCCCGCGGGCACCTGCAGTTTCAGAAATCCTGCGACTTTCTTTGCCATGTCTTGTTCCCTTTATCGCCGGCCCGGCCGGCAGGAATGGCGTGGTCCGGATCCGGCGCCCTGGCCAGGCGCCCTCACCTCCCACACCCGTGAACGGATCAAATCTTTTCGACTTGCCCGTATTCGAGCTCGACCGGGGTCGCCCGGCCGAAAATGGACACCGCCACCTTGAGGCGGGCCCTGACTTCGTCGACTTCCTCGATCTGGCCGTTGAACGAGGCAAACGGCCCGTCCGCGACCCGAACCTGCTCGCCGACCTCGAAGCTGATCGACGGCTTCGGCCGCTCGACACCTTCCTGAACCTGCTGGAGGATGCGATGCGCCTCCGCCTCGGAGATCGGAATCGGCTTCATGTCGGCGCCGAGGAATCCGGTGACCTTCGGCGTGTTCTTGATGAGGTGATAGGCCTCGTCGGTCATCGCCATCTTCACCAGCACGTAGCCGGGGAAGAACTTGCGCTCGGCATCGACCTTCCGGCCGCGCCGCACCTCGACCACCTTCTCGGTGGGAACCAGGACTTCCTCGAACAGCCCCTCGAGCCCGGCCGCCTGCGCCTTTTCAGTGATCGATTCGGCGACCTTGCGCTCGAAATTCGAATAGGCGTGGACGATGTACCACTTCTTTTCCATCGTATTCGCTTGTACCGCCGACATCGTTCCGCCTCACCCGCCGACGCCGAGAAGGAAACCGACCCCGAAGCTCAACAGCTGATCGGCGAGCAGGAAGAAGATGCTCGCCAGGATCGCCATGATCAGCACCATGATCGTCGAGATCACGGTTTCGCGCCGGCTCGGCCAGACGACCTTGGCGGCTTCCGTCCGGACCTGCTGGAGGAACGTGAAGGGATTGGTTCTTTCGGCCATAAAATCTCACATAGCTGTAGGCGGGCGAACCTCCCTGGCTCGCCCGCCACGCTTGGGACGGGTTACATAAGGCTTTGGCGCACGAGACTCAAGCCTTTGCGACATTGCTTTTCAGCGACTTCCCGCCACGCCCCGACGCCACCGATGTTCGTGAAGCGCATTCGCGAACGAATCACGGCTATTCGGTTGCTGGTTTGGGACGATGGGAAGTCGCTGTGTCGTGGCAGGGGCAGAGGGACTCGAACCCACGACCTACGGTTTTGGAGACCGTCGCTCTACCAACTGAGCTATACCCCTAAACGATTTCCGCGATCAGATACCAGACTTCGGGGCCGGATTGCCAGAGGCTTTGACGGCTTCCGGTCATTTTCACCAGATCGGGTGTCATGAGCGGGCCGGCGATGGAGCGGGTGAAGGGAATCGAACCCTCGTCATCAGCTTGGAAGGCTGTTGCTCTACCATTGAGCTACACCCGCGGGCGCCGTGCGATCTGCCTGGAAGAAAGGGTAGCACGGCGAAGGATGGTGGGGGAGGTAGGACTCGAACCTACGAAGGCGTACGCCAGCGGATTTACAGTCCGCCCCCTTTGCCACTCGGGACACTCCCCCGCCGATTGCGCGCGACCGGGCGCCGCCAGGGCGGCACCGCGATAACCCGCGGCGCGTGTTATGGCGACGACGGTCTGCCCTGTCAACGATGGTGGCCCGGGTTTGTCGAAGTCGGCACGATCGACGGTGAAGGCGATTGAGACAGCCGGCCGACGCGCCTATAAGCCGGGGCAATGGTCACCCGAAACCGCCCCCCTCGCCCGACCGGCCCCCGGCGCCCGCCCCACGGGCCGCGAACGCCTGCCGAGCGTCGGCCGGACGCCCTCTTCCTCTATGGCATGCACCCGGTCGTCGCCGCCCTCGCCAATCCGAAACGGGTGATCACCCGAATCATGGCGACGCCGAATGCCAGCGCCCGCCTGCGGGAGGCCGGCGCCACGCTGCCGATGGTGCCGGAGGAAGTCCGTCCCCGCGATCTCGACCGCCTGCTCGGCGGCGAAGCCGTCCACCAGGGCGTCGCGATGGAGGTCGCGCCGCTCGAGCCGCTGGCGATCGACGAGCTCCGCGACAGGCACCTCGTCGTCTGTCTCGACCAGGTCAGCGATCCCCATAACGTCGGCGCGATCCTGCGATCGGCCGCCGCCTTTGGCGCCGATGCGGTCCTGTCGACCGCCCGCCACGCCCCGGCCGAAACCGGCGTGCTCGCCAAGGCGGCCTCCGGCGCCCTCGACATGATTCCCCTCGTCGCGGTGGGCAACCTCGCCCGGGCGCTGGACGAGCTCGGCTACAACGGCTTCGTCCGGATCGGCTTCGACGAGGCGGCGGAGACGACGCTCGAATCGGCGATGACCGGCGAGCGCGTCGCGCTGGTGCTGGGCGCCGAGGGCAAGGGCCTGCGCCGCCTCACCCGCGAGAAATGCGACCGGCTGGCCCGCCTGCCGACCAGCGGCCCCCTCGCCAGCCTCAACGTCTCCAACGCCGCAGCGCTCGGCCTCTACGTCGCCCGCCGGCACCTCGATACGTCCGGCTGACAGCCCCCTCCTCGCCGCGACCACGGACGGCCGCCACCCGGCCCACCCGACCTTGCAGCGCCACGAATCCGCTGCTACGGACTCCGGCAAGGGCCGGCATAGCTCAGTTGGTAGAGCACCTGATTTGTAATCAGGGGGTCACGGGTTCGAATCCTGTTGCCGGCACCATTTATTAAGTGAATACAACGGTATAGTGGAATTACCGGATTCACCAATGATTTCAATATTTTACAGAAAATCGAAATAGTTCGAGGAGCACCGCGGGCAGCGCACCGCAAGCTCTCATATGACCGATAAGTTTGGAGGGCGCTCGCGCAGGTAAGGTTTGCGTCGACCTCGCGTCTGCGTCTTTCCAGTCTGCTGTTGACGCTGCGTACCAAGCTCCAGGCCCTTCACATGGAGGACTGCTCTTAGGCAAGGCGCGCTGCGCGGAGATATTGCCGCAATCACCGGCACGCCCCCTTGCGCTCGCCTCGCTACGTGCGAGGCTCTGCAGTTGATGCGCCTCTGCGATCATTGCCGAGAGACAGATGCGGTTACCATGGGGACAAGTGCGGTTCAGCAAATGATTTCTCTCGAATTCCGCACGCGAGCCGCTATCGCATCCGACAATCTATCGACCAGCCGGGACCGCTCCGCATCAAGCTATCGGCGGACGCTTCTCAATCGAGACCACGCCACCCGGTTTGCCAAGGCGCCGGATCGTTATTGGCGCACAAGCCGATGAGCTCCGAGTCGGTCGGCAGAGCTTGGCGCAGCGGGCGGTTCCTGATTGATCGAGCCCAGCCACTCGCCGACGATGCCCTGCATCTTTATTGTCCAGGCGGGAAGGATTTGCCGGTCGAGCACCTGATCACCCTGGCGCTTCTTCCGATCCACGACTGGAACAGCGCGTTGCTCGAGGGTGCGTCCGAGGGGCCGATCACGCAGTCTGACAGCATAAGCGCTTGCGTCTTCGCGATCGATCCTTTCCGACGAATCCGGGACCTCCTGCTGGAGTTGAAGCAGAACAATTTCCACTGGGTGACCAACTTCCCGAGTGCTGAGGCGATCGACGGCGAGATGCGGACGACGCTCGATGATCTCGGCTTCGGGTTGCAGAAGGAGCTGGAGTTCGTCGATGAGGCAAGGGCCCTTGGCTTCGCAGTCGCGGCGTTCGCAACGACCACCTTTTCCGCGTCGTTGATGCTCGAAAACGGAGCCACGGCTCTGGTCACCCCGGATGCGTCAATGATCGACGTCGCAAGCCTGCCGTCAGGCGTGCCGGTGATCGAACTCGAGGGGCATCGATCAGTATGATCAACGGCGCGGCGCTGCCTTTCCGCCGGGCTCCCAAAGCGGTGATCGCGGTTGCCTTGGCCAGCGGCACTGGACGCCGTTGAGGCGGCCAGTGTCGACGACCGTGCTCTCGCAGCGAGCCCGGAACCTGCCGGTGATCACGTCCTTCCGATGCGATCGATCTCCGCCACCAGTTCCGGCTCCAGCGGTCCCTTGCTGGCGTATTCGAGATTCTTGTGAAGCTCGTCGACCTTGCGTGGCCCGGGGATGATGCTCGAGACCCTGGCGTCCGACAGCAGGTAGCGCAGGCCGAGTTCCGGCAGGGACATGCCAACCCGGTCCGACAGCGCGTAGATGGCGTCCAGTCGGTTGAGCACGCGCTCATCGAAACCCCACGGGTAGACGCCGGTCTTGCGCATCTCGGCGATGCGATCGGTGGCCTTGCTGGCCAGCGCGCCCTGGCGATACGGCCCGCCCAGGATCACGCCGACGTCGTGTCGCTCGGCGGCCGGCAGCAGGGCATCGCGCGCGTCCTGCACCGCGAGATCGTAGTGCATGAAGGTGAGCACCACATCGATCCGGCCGGTCTCGACAAGCGCCGTGTTCACCGCCAGGTCCTGGCCACCGACACCGATTGCGCCGACGATCCCCGCCTTCTTCAGATCCTCGAGCGTCGACAGGACGACGCTGTCCCCCGTCGATCCATCGATCTTCCATTGCGCCCATTCAGGCTCATGGATCATGACGACGTCGAGCTTGTCGCGGCGGAGCAGCCAGAGACTGTGCTCCACAATCCTGACGATGGCCTGCCGATCCGTATAGGCGTCGTCGCCGGCGGCCCTGACGACGGTCCTGTCGAGCCAGCCCACCTTGCCCGACACCACGACAGGGCGCTTGTCGAAGCCGGAAAGACCTCGGCCGAGCAGTTCTTCGCTCTCCCCGAACCCGTACATCGGCGCCGTGTCAAAGTAGTTTATACCGGCGTCCAAGGCCGCCTGGATGATCTCCAGGGCCTCCTGTTTCGGAACGCCGAACTCGCCGGTGAACTGGAAGCCGCCACAGCCAACCTCCGAAACCTGAAGGCCGGTTCGGCCCAGTCTTCGCTCCGCCATGCCCTACCCCCTAGATACCGAACAGGTCGCGGACGACCGCGCGGCTTTCCCGCGCGCATCGACTGGCGCTTCCGTTCTCGCGCATTGTCGCATCGCCGTTCTGCTCGACCACGAGCCACCCGGTGTAGGCCATGGCCTTCACCTTTTCCGCTACCGCCCGCAGGTTGGCCTCACCCTGCCCCAGGACGGTGTTCAGTCCGGTCTCGGGCTTGAAGTCCTTGAGTTCGATCATCGAAATGTCGTTCTCATACCGATCGAGCACCACGGTGGTCCGTTGGCTCATCTCGACGTCGACGAAATCCTTCGTCGCGTGCCCGACGTCGACCATGACGCTTCTGTCGTTGGAGAGGCCATCCATGATCCGACAGAACTGTGCGAAGGTCTCGCCCGTATTGTCGGTGTGATTGTGGTAGGTGATCCTGACGCCGCGCGCTTTGGCGATCGTCGTGAGGTAAGACATCATGTCGATCACCAGCCTGAACTCGGACTCCTCGCGGCCGAACCCGCCGAGGATGATCAAGTTCTCGCATGACGCTTCGTTCATCAGATCGAAGACGCGACGGTAGCGATCGAAGTTCAGGTCGAGCGGGGCGATGATGCTGGCGAGTTGCAGGCCCGCGGCATCCAGATGCTTCCGAAAACCCTGCGGGTCGGCGACATGTGACTGCCATCCCCAATCGCTGAAGCCCGATACGCCCTCGTAGCCGATCGACCTGACCTCCTCCAGCCAGGGGGCCAGAAGGTCGTCGGAGGGATTCCCCCACAGAAGGCTCGTGATTCCTACCCTTGGCAGTGATCCTGCCTGTGCCGCTTCCACCCCTGTCACCTCGTTTTCTTATCGATTACGCTCGCCTATGTGACCTAGGTGGAAATCGCCCGGGTGGCAAAGGGTCGCCGGCGCTCCCTTGAGTAATATTGGGCAAAGCTGCGTGTCCCGCGGCGCAAGGCACATGGCAGGAAGCAGGGCGCCCTTCCCAGATTTACCCAAGGATTGGCGCATTCAGCTTGAGGCGAACGGAAAGGCGTCTGAGAATTTGCCGGACGAGGCAACCGACGCCGTTGGGGAGGGCTCATGGGCAGCATCTACATCGTAGGCACCTGCGATACCAAAGGCGAGGAACTCCGGTACATCCGCGACTTGATCGGGGATGCCGGCCAGTCGGTGAAGCTGGTCGATGTGTCGACGTCTTCCAATGCCTCGACCGTCGCTGCGGATCACGGCCGGGACGAGGTTCTGGGGCATCACCCCAACGCCGCGACGCTGACCGGAGACCGCGGCGAGTCGGTCACGACCATGTCGGAGGCGTTGGTCCAGTTCGTCGGCTCCCGCACCGACCTGGACGGCATTCTTAGCGTCGGCGGCACGGGCGGCACCGCACTCGTTGCGCCTGCCATGCGCGCCCTTCCCATCGGTGTCCCGAAAGTGCTGGTTTCGACGATAGCGTCCGGCAACGTCGCGCCTTACGTCGGGCCAACCGACATCTCGATGATGTACTCGGTCACCGACATCGCCGGCCTCAATCGAATATCGCGGAAGGTTCTGGCGAACGCCGCCTTTTCCGTGTTGGGGATGGTCTCCAACAGGCTCGCGGATGACGTCGACCAGAAACCGGCCCTCGGGCTGACGATGTTCGGCGTGACAACACCTTGCGTGCAGGCCATCGTTGCGAGCCTGTCGCCCGACTACGACTGCCTGGTGTTCCACGCAACGGGGACCGGCGGACAGTCCTTCGAGAAACTCGTCGACTCCCGGTTGGTGACTGCCGGCCTCGATATCACGACGACCGAGGTGTGCGATCTTCTGGTCGGTGGCGTGTTCCCCGCGACCGAAGACCGCTTCGGCGCCTTCGAACGCACCGGCCTGCCATGGATCGGCTCGGTCGGCGCAATGGACATGGTGAATTTCGGCGCGCGCGACACCGTCCCGGAGCAATTCAGGAACCGCAAGCTCCACGTCCACAACGCCCAGGTCACGCTGATGAGGACGACGGCCGAGGAGAATGCGCGCTTCGGCGAATGGATGGGAGAGCGCCTCAACCGGTGTGCGGGGCCGGTGCGGCTGAAACTTCCGGAACGCGGCGTATCGGCCCTGGACATCGAAGGCGGGGCCTTCTTCGACCCCGAGGCAGATCAGGCCCTGTTCGCTGCCCTGGAGAGGACGATCGCAGCGACCGCCGACCGCAGCATCGAAAGACTGCCGCTCCATATCAACGATCCGGCGTTCGCGCAGGTCATGATCGATACCCTGAAGGAAATGAAGCCCCATGCCTGAGCCCACGCCCGCCCATCTCGACCGCAACGCCACCCTTGAGCGCTTCCGCGCGATGATTGGTCGGGGCGAGCCCATTATTGGCGGTGGTGCCGGAACCGGCATCTCCGCCAAGAGCGAAGAGGCCGGCGGTATCGACCTCATCGTGATCTACAATTCGGGCCGTTATCGCATGGCGGGGCGAGGCTCCCTCGCGGGCCTTCTTGCGTACGGCAATGCGAACGAGATCGTTCTGGAAATGGGCCGGGAAGTGCTGCCCGTGGTTCGCCACACCCCGGTCATCGCCGGCGTCAATGGAACAGATCCCTTCGTTCGCATGGAGCACTTCCTGCTGCGGCTGAAATCCGAGGGATTTGCGGGTGTCCAGAATTTCCCGACCGTCGGGCTGATCGACGGGGTCTTCCGCCAGAACCTGGAAGAGACCGGCATGGCCTTCGCGCAGGAGGTGGAGATGGTGGGGCTGGCTCATCGGATTGGCCTGCTTACGACTCCCTACGTCTTCTCCACGGAGGACGCCCGCGCGATGACCGAGGCGGGATCGGACATCATCGTCTGTCACATGGGCCTGACCACGGGTGGGGCCATCGGCGCCCGGACCGGCAAGACGCTTTCCGAATGCGTCGACCTCATCGACCAGTTCGCGCAGGCGGCACGCTCCGTAAGGAACGACGTGATCATACTCTGCCACGGAGGGCCGATTTCGAACCCGGAAGATGCGGGCTACATTCTCGAACGCTGCCAAGGGGTGCATGGTTTCTACGGAGCGAGCAGCATGGAGCGACTGCCGGCCGAAGTTGCCATCGCAGAGCAAACGAGAGCGTTTAAGAATTTGCGCGTCTCGCGATCGCACGTGCAATAACTTGGGCCATGGCTGAGAGGAACGCGCGGACTGATTGCGGCTCGAACGTTGTCGGTGTCCTGAAGGAGTCGCTTCGACGCCCGCACACCACACTGGTGGGTGCCGCCATCGGCACCGGTATGGCGGCGCAGGCCGCTACGCGCGGCGGCGCCGACTTTCTGCTCGCGCTCAACGCGGGTCGCATTCGCAGCATGGGCGCGCCGTCGATCCTGTCGTTGCTGGCGCTGCGCGAGAGCAACCGGTTCGTGATGGACTTTGCCCGCTCGGAAATCCTTCCCAACACGACCGCTCCGGTCCTTTTCGGTGCTTCGGCATTCGACCCGAGACAGCCGCTGGAGAGTATCGTCCAGTCGATCGCCGCGGCGCGGTTCGACGGGGTCGTGAACTTCCCGACATGCGTGTTTCTCGATGCTCGTTTCCGGGGGGCGATCGAGGCAGCGGGCGTCGGCTTCGAAAGGGAGGTGGAACTGCTCGCCCTTTCCAAGCAGGCGGGTCTCGCGACTCTGGCTTATGTCCATGACGCGGCCGAAGCGGTGGCCATGGCGCGCGCCCGCGTCGACATCATCAACCTCAACCTCGGCTGGAACGTCGGCGGCGAGAACGGGGTAAAAACGACGCTGACCGTCGACCAGGCGGCCGAATTCGCGCGCACCGTCTTCGCGAAGATCCGCCACCTTCATCCCGGCTGCCTGTGCCTGGTGGAAGGCGGCCCGATCGTCAGCCCGGAGGAGATGTACCTCGTCTGCCGATCGTCCAAGGCGGATGGCTATGTCGGGGGATCAACCATCGACCGGCTGCCATCCGAGAACTCGATCGAGGGCGTGACCTCGGCCTTCAAGGCCGTCGGCACCCTGCAGCGAAAGATCGACAAGCTGGAGCGAAAGCTGGAACTCGTTCAGCGTCGCTTCTCGATCGTCGGTCGCTCCGACGCCATCGTGCGGGCCAAGCAATCGATCGAAAGGCTGGCGCGTTCCTCGGCGCCGCTGTTGATTGTGGGCAAGAAGGGAACGGGCAAACGGCTGGTCGCCCACGCCGTTCATGAAGCGGCTCGCAAGCGGCGGTCCTCTTTCGTGGAGCCTGCCTCCATCGATCCGGATGGAGCCCTTCTTTTCGGAACCGCCGGCACGGATGGCAGCAAGCGCCGGGTCGGCTATCTGGAGGCACACCCCCACGCCACCATCCTCGTCAGCGGCGCCGACACGTTCACGCCCGCGGCCCAGGCGCGCCTGCTCGAACTGTTCGACACCGGATCGTATGCAAACATCGGCGACGAGCGACGACTGGAATTCGATGGCCGGCTGATATTCACGCTGTCGATCGACACGAAGCAGACGCAGGGCCTGGTCGCCGAGGCCCCGCTCCTGAGCCAGCTCTACCCGACGCATGTGGCGCTGCCGGTTTTGCGCGACCGTCTGGAAGACCTGACGATGCTGGCGGAGTATTTTCTTCGCAAACTGGTTGGCGAGGATGGCAGGCCGGTGGGGATCGACCATTCGGCCTATCGGCTTCTGCTATCCCATTCGTGGCCTGGAAACGTCCGGGAACTCAGGACTGTCCTGGAAGCCGCGTTCACCCGTTGCGACGGCAACACCATATTTGGCCGAGACCTCCCTCCCCTGACGAAGGAAGCCTCGGAAGACCGGGCAACCCTCAACGAGCGCGACTGGATCCTCGACGCCTTGAAGCGGCATCGGTTTCGCAAGGGTGAAACGGCTCGTTACCTCTGCATCTCCCGCAAGACCCTTTACAACAAGATGCGTCACTACGGGCTGCCGATTCAACAGCGCCATGCCTGATGGCGCGGTGCGGTCAGGCGCGGACGCGGACTTGCCGTCCGTTGCCGGCGACAACGAAGCCGTGGCGCCCTGGCCTCGGCCCGGGTCCCTATCGGCCGAGCGCTGCGGACAGGGAGCGGATCGAGCCGGGCACGATCGGCTCGCCACTGTGTGACGAGGCGATCGCGGCGAAGACGAGGGCGAGGGAATCGAGATTGCCACGCGCATCGTTGAGCGGCGGGCTGCCGGTTTCGATAGCCTGAAGGACGGCGCCCATCGTGCCGGCGAAGCCCTCCTTGAACCAGGTTCCCTGGAGCTGCGGCCGCGCGACGCCGGCTTCGGTGGTCAGCGTCACCTCCTGAATGCCGGGGTCCGGGCCGCGGGAGATCACGGTGCCGGCGCTGCCGGTCACGACCGTGCGATCTTCGGCGCCAAAGGGTGTGGCGCCATCGAAAACGAGAGAAGACTGGCCGCCCTCGAATCCGACCAGAGCCTCGGCGAGCAAGGCCGGGCGGGCCGTCTGGCCGGCGGCACGCGTCCTGGTCGCAAATACCATTCTGGCGCGGCCGCCAATGATGCTCGCCAGGAAATCGAACCAGTGGACGGCGAAATCGTAGAGGATGAGGTCGTCGATCTCCTCAAACGGCGTGCCGGCCGTCCAGCCGTGGTCCCAGTGAATGGTGGCGTGGCAGGAATGGACGTCGCCGACGCGGCCGGCGCGGACCGCCTCGCGAATCCACGACAGGTGCGGAGCGAAGCGTCCGTTCTGGTTGACCGCCAGCACGAGGTTCCGCGATTCCGCCAACTCGACCAGACGCTCGCCGTCGTCGAGGTCGAGAACGAACGGCTTCTGGGAGAGGACGTGCTTGCCGGCGCGCAGCGCGGTCTCCATCAGCGGCAGCCGTTCCCGCGGGTGCGGCGTGAGGTCAACCACGTCGATGTCGGGACGAGCGAGGGTGCCCTCGACGTCGTCGGTTGCCTCCGCGTCGGGGTAATAGGCGTCGCGCTGCTTGATCGCATTACCGAGCGTCGGGCTGCAGATCACCGTGACGTTGAAGCCGACCGACCGGTAGGCGTCGAGATGGGCGCCGGAGATGCCGCCGGCACCGATGAGGCCGATACGCGCGTTCCTGTCTTTCGGCATCGGCGGTCGATAGGAGAGGTCGGGAGCCGGCACTTCCGCCGCCTCGGCGCTCTTCAGGCTGTAGGCGTCGAGGTCCGCCGTCCTGGTCATGACACGAGACCGACGGTCCGCCGGGTGGCGGCGGAGAGGACGGCGCTGTCGACGATCCTCTGGCCAATGAGGCAAAGTTCCGGATCGAGGGCGCCGGTGATCGGCGCACCGTCATCGATGCGGGCGAGCATGTATTCGATGGGCCCCCGCCTGCCTTCCGGGAGTGGGGCGACCGCCACGGGCGTCGCGGCCGGCTCGGCCCGGGTCTGCACCGTGACGAAATCGTCGTAGTCGTAGCTGGAGATGGTGCCGTCGCTGCCGACCATGACGAATCCGGATTTCGGCTGCGGCTGCAGGGTCCAGGGATCGGTGAAGGTTCCCCAGCGCGTCTCGAACTTCGAGAGGCCTCCGGCATACCGGCAGACGGTGATCGAGTGCTGGTCGACCTCGATGCCCGGCGTTTCGTCGACGACGGTCGTCACCTCTATCGGCGCCTCGCCGCGAAAGAACCAGGTGCCGAAGGTCACGCCATAGCCGAGGTAGTCGAGCAGGCTGCCACCGCCCGACGCCTTCCTGTACCACCATGAGGTCGGCTTCAGCGCCTCGACCTCCTGCGGTGACACCTCGACCTTGTCGGCGAGGTGATAGAGCGGACCGCGGTTGCCGCCATAATAGTGAACCTCGGTCAGCCGTCCGATCGTGCCTTCGTCGAGAAGGCGCTTGGCGGTGTTATGGGTGGGGCTCCAGGCGACCGGCCAATTGATCGCAAGCCGCCTGTCCGTTCCCTCCATCGCCGCGATCATCCTCCGCGCGTCGGCGACGCTGGCGGCGAACGGCTTCTCGACAAGGATATGAAGGCCGTGCGGCGCGATCTTCTCGACATAGTCGGCGTGCTCCCCGGTCGCCGAGCAGAGGATGGCGATGTCGGCGCCGGTCGTGGCGAGGCAGGCCTCGAGGTCGGTATGGACGCGGTCTTCGGGGATGCCGAACTGGTCAATGGCAGTCTGCATCCGCGCCGCATCGGGATCGAAGATGCCGGCGATCTCGGCATCGGGGTGCTCCGACACCGCCCTGAGCAAATCGCCCATATGCATGTGGTCGAAGCTGATGCCAACGATCTTGTGTCTTGCCATGATTCCCGCTTCCCGTCGGACCGCTTCCGGTTGTTTCACAAGCCTCCGTCCTTGCAAGGACGAACCGGCCGAAGGGTTATACCGCGCATTTCGCTCCGGGATCCGAAGGATGCGAGCTGGGCCGTCGGCGGGTTGCGTATCAGGCCACTCGATGAAGGGAGGGCGCGACCATTCGGCCGCGCCCTCCCCCCGGACGGCAGGTTGGGAGGTCCTGGCTACTCGCCCGGGCCCTTGCAGGCGATGATCTGATCCTTGGTGTAGGTGGTCCACTCCGGGATCGAGATGCCCACCGGCCAGTCAGGATCGAGCGACGGATCGGAGGCGGCGGTGAGCTGCGCCCTGCCTTCTTCGGTCACGTTCTCCCACAGCACGGGCTGGACATGGACGATCCGCGATTCCGGCTGCTCGCCCTTGAGCAGTTGAAGCGCCAGCGTGACGCCCGCGCCGCCGATCGAACCCGGGTTCGTCACCGCCCCACCGGTCAGGCCCTCGACCGAGATGAGCTGCTTGACGAAACCGCCGGTATCCGCGCCGACCACCGTCGCCAGCGGGGCGTCGGACTCGAGCAGCGCGTCGACGATCACGATGTCGGTGCCCGACGTCCAGATCCCGTCGAACGGCACGCCGGTGGCGAGGTAGTCGAGGAGCTGCTGCTTGGCCTGGTCCATCTGCCAGCCGGTAAAGACCTCGTGCACCACCTCGATGCCGGAGGCTTCCTCGAGCGCGCGCTTGAAGCCCTTGTCGCGGTCGCTGTCGG
The DNA here is from genome assembly GCF_900104485.1 of Bauldia litoralis. Taxonomy (GTDB): domain Bacteria; phylum Pseudomonadota; class Alphaproteobacteria; order Rhizobiales; family Kaistiaceae; genus Bauldia; species Bauldia litoralis. The sequence continues at coordinate 606,235 of NZ_FMXQ01000002.1, forward strand.
CGGATGCACCGGCGGCGCCGCGCATGTAGATCACGTCGCCGGAGCCGCCGAGCTGCTCGAACAACCATTTGGCGCCGACATAGCCGTATTCTTCCTGGTCGTTCGAGATGACATAGGCCGACGGCTCGGTGACCGTCTGGTCGACCGCGACGACGACGATGCCGGCATCGATGGCCTCCTTGATCGCCGCATTGACGCCGGATGGATCGGCCGGGTTGACGATGATCGCGTCGACGCCGGCGCTGATCAGGTTGCGGATGTCCTCGAGCTGACCGGCCGCGTCGGTGTTCCGATGGGAAATGTTGAGCGATTCAACCTCGCCGGAGACCAGCGCCTGGGCCTTGATCGAACAGATCATCTCCTCTCGCCAGCCATTGCCCTGAACGGTGTTTGAAACGCCGATGACGTAGCCCTTGTCCGCCGCCGCCGCGGCGCCAAAGCCCGCGAGAGCGACGCTGGCAGCCGCGGCGAGCGGCAGTAGCGCCAGATGCCTTACCTTGTTCATGAGTTCGTTCCTCCGCTTTGTCTCAATTCGAGATCTGATCGGCCGCTGGTACGAGACCGCCTGTGCGCCGTCGTCCGTTCACTCTGGAGCCTGAGCACCTCGCACGCGAACAGAAGCCGCGTTTGATGCACTCGTCCCCGGTACTGTCGACGCCTCCAGACGCCATTCGGCACATCCGATGATTGTCATGCGGCGGGAGGGCGATCCACATCGAGTTGGGCACCAGTTGGGTAATATTGAGTAAGGCTTCGCGCCGACAACACGAACGTTAAAGCTAGCAGTTGACAACGCTTCTGCGAAGACTCGACAGTGCGCCAAGCGGTGCAATCGATACTGCATCGCCGACGGTGCAGGGCATCTCGGGAGGAGCCCGCGGACGAAGCGATCAGCGAGATTTGGGACGACTGCGAAGGCGCAGGCAAAGACGTCCGGACGCAGTTGGAGCGGTCGCCGCGAATGCACCGGCGAACAATGACCCGCAAAAGGAGGAAACACTCAATGATCACAAAGATGCAATGCGCGACGGCAGTCGCCGCTGTCGTCGGACTGGCGCTCGGCACAAGCGGCGCCGCCCAGGCCGAGGGCCTGAAATTGACGGTGTGGCACAACACCCAGGACACGCCGGCTGTTCTCGGCCTCTACAAGGCCTATGAGGAGCACTCCGGCAACACGATCGAACTCGTCGACATCCCCGCGGACGACTTCCAGGCGACCACCCTGACCAAATGGGCGTCCGGCGACCGGCCCGACATCCTCGAATACTTCCCGAATCTGGCCAACCTCGACCGTCTCAATCCGTCCCAGAACCTGATCGACCTGAGCGACGAGGACTTCGTCGGTCGCTCGGCCATCTACGACCTCGGCGGGCGCGCCTCGGACGGCAAGGTCTATGCGGCGATCACGACCTTCCCCGAGACATGGGGCCTCTATTACAACAAGCAGGTCCTTGCCGATCACGAGCTGGAGCCGGCCACCACCTTCGAGGAAGTCATGGCTCAGTGTGCCGTCCTCTCAAAGGCGGGCATAACCACGCTGCATCAGGCCGGCGGATCGAGCTGGCCCGTCTACGCCACACCGCTCGTCTATGCCAGCGGGGTTACCGAGCCGGGCTGGGTCGATGACGTGATCGCCCAGAAAGCCAGGTTCGACGATCTGGACTCGCCATGGGTGCTGGCCATGCAGGCATGGATCGATATGAAGGATGCCGGTTGCTACAACAGCGACATGACGACCGCGACCTTCGAGCAGTCGACCAATGCGGTCTACGCCGGCGAGGCCGCCTATCAGATGATCCATTCGAACATCGCCGCCGTCTATCTCGACGCGGCCGGCGGAGACGCGGACGCGCTCGACGCGGCTGTGGGCTTCGTGGGGGTGGGCGCCACGGAACCGAAGACCGTGATGAATGCCGGTCCGATCGGCAGCTTCATGGCGCCGAAGACCGGTGACGACGCCCAGGAGGCGGCGGCCCTCGACTTCATCCGCTTCGTTACCGGCGAAGGCTATCCAGACTACATCCAGGCGTCTGGAACCTTCCCGATCCAGGACGGCGTACCCGCACCGGACGCATCGCAGCTCCTCAAGGACATCAAGGCCGCCTATGACAAGGGCCCGCGGGTGATCCTGATCAATCAGAACGTGCCGGGCGGCGACGGAAATGGCCTGCAGGTGGTCAGCGAGCTGTCGGTTGGCCAGCTGACACCGGTGGAGGCCGGCGGCCAGTTGCAGCAGGGGGTTGCCGCCGCCGCGCAGGCGTTGGGTCTTCCGGGCTGGTAGGGCATTGTCTCTACGCTTGTTCGCGATGGAAACGCCGTGACCGGACGCCCGACATCCACGCTGCGGGACGGTGCTCGCACCGCCCCGCGGCGCGCGCGGCTGAAGCCCACCAACATCTGGTTTGCGCTGCCGGCGATGGCCTTCGTCGGTCTGTTCTTCGTTGTGCCGCTTGCCCTCAACCTGCCCCTCTCCTTCTCCAGCTGGACCACCTACCGGTCGGAGATCGTCTGGAACGGCTTTTCGAATTTCAGCCTGCTCCACGGACAGGGCTACCTGATCAATGCAATCTGGGTGACGCTTGCCTACTCGGTCGTCGCCATGCTGGTGCAGAATGTCGTCAGCCTCAGCCTTGCCTATGCGTTGCGCGACAGCACGCTGCTCAACGGCTTCTTCCGCTCCCTGTTCTTCCTGCCGGTGCTCATCTCGCCGCTCGCCGCCGGTTATGTCTGGCGCGGCATTCTCGATCCCGCCGGTCCACTCAACGCCTTCATCTCGATGTTCTGGCCGGGCTTCGACTTCGCGTGGCTGGGCAACATCACGACGGCGTTGCCGGCCGTCGCCTTCGTCGACGCTTGGAAATGGATCGGCCTGACGACGCTGGTTTACATAGCCGGCATCAATTCGGTGCCGCGCGAGGTCAACGAAGCGGCCTATATCGACGGCGCCAACGCCTGGCAGGCGTTCTGGCGGGTCACCTTTCCGATGCTGGCCCCGGCGTTCACCTTCAACGTCGTGGTGACGCTGATCGGCGCGTTTTCCGCCTTCGACGTCATCCAGGCGATGACCGGCGGCGGGCCGGGAGCCGCCACGCGCTCGATCAATGTGCTGCTTCGCATCCAGTGGGGCCTCGGCAATTTCGGCGCGGGCAGCGCGCTCGGATTGATCATCACCGTGATGGTGATCGTCGCGGCGGTTCCCCTGGTCGCCTGGCTTCGGCGGAGGGAGGTATGAGTATGCGCCGCGGTCAGCGATGGGCCATCGCCCGCTATGTCGGGCTGACGTTGTTCGCCATCCCCTGGGTGGTCGTCCCGATCTGGATGGTCGTCGTCAACTCCTTCAAGATGGCGGGCGAAGCGGCCAACCTCACCCTCGACTTGCCGTCGATCTGGTCGATTGCGGAGAACTACACGGCGGTGCTGGTGCAGGGGAATTACCTGCGGGCGCTCGGCAACAGCCTCCTGATCAGCGGCGTCACCATTTTTGCCGTGGTCCTGATCGGCGCCGCCGCCGCCTGGGGTTTCGGGCGGAGCCGCTCGAAGGCGATGCAGGTCGCCTACTACATCATCGTGCTCTCGATCCTCATCCCGCCGACCCTGATCCCGACGATCTACCTGCTGCGCGACATGCATATCGAGGGCTCGACGCTGGGCTATATCCTGGTGCTCATCGGCACCCGCATGGGCATCGTCGTCTTTCTCGCTACCGGCTTCGTGCGCGCCCTGCCGCCGGACATGGAGGACGCCGCCTTCATCGACGGCGCCAGTCGGCTGCAGATCTTCTTTCTGATCATGCTGCCGCTGCTGACGCCGGTCCTTTTCGTCGGCAGCATCATCCTGGTTATTACGGTCTGGGGCGACTTCTTCTTCGCCACCTTCCTGCTGCCGGGCAGCCAGCGGGCGACGCTGCCGCTGGCGCTTTATTCCTTCGCCACGAGCTCGGTGCAGAGCTTCCGCTGGAACCTCGTCTTCGCGCATGTGGTGCTGTCATCACTGCCGCTGATCGTCGCTTACGTCTTCCTGCAGCGGCGGATCGTCGGCGGTCTCACCGAAGGAGCGCTCAAGGGCTAGGACATACGCTTCCGAAACACGGTCGCTGGGGGCACCGCGGCGCGTCGCCAAGCTGCCAAGACGGCCGCAAGCCGCGGCGTATCGGCCATTGTCCGGGCAGGCCGTGGTCTATAGTCGCCGCCTAGGATTCCGTTGAACTGACACCTTCCGCATGGAGGGCTCCGGCGCGGGTGCGCCGCCGGGTGCAAGCGCGCCGCCTTCTTGTTGACGCAGCCGACTGGCGCACCGTGGAAACGATCGATGATCGAAGACGACGACGGATTGGGCAAAAAGAGCGGACAGGAAATGGCGACCGCGAGGGACCGCTCCAGCAGAGCCGGTCCGCGCGTCCGGCGCAGCGACGGCACGCCGGCCCCCAGGCTCAAGGACATCGCCAAGATCGCCGGCGTCTCGCTGCAGACCGTGTCCTACGTAATGAACAACAATGGCTCGGTGAGCGAGGAAGTCCGCGCCCGGGTGCGCCAGATCGGCGAACGGATGGGTTACCAGCCCAACCGCTCTGCCAAGGCGATGCGCACCGGCCGCAGCCAGACTCTGGGGCTGGTCATCTCCGACATGAGCAACCCCTTTTATGCGGAATTCGCGCGGGCGGTGGAGCGGGCCGCCGCCGTGGAGGGATACGCGGTGTTGCTTGTCGATGCCCAGGCGCCCGCCGCCGAAACGGCGGAGATCGCCGAACGGATCGCCGGGCTAAAAAGCCATCCGGTCGACGGCGTCATCAGCGCGGTGCGCTATCCGTCCGTATTGGCGCTGGATGTGCCCGTCGTGCTGCTGGGCGTTCCGGTCCGCGGACGCGATTCGGTCTCCTCCGATGACGTCCGCGGTGGCAAGGCGCTTGCCGAGCACCTGCTGTCGCTCGGACACCGCCGCTTCGGCCTGGTCACCAGCCCGCTTCCCGGCGGCATTCCCATCCGTCGCGACGCGCTGATGGAGCGTTTGCGCGGCGAGGCGGAGATCGTCTGGGAATACGAGACGCCAGCGTCGGAAATGGTGGCGCCGGACATTGCCGGATTCCTGCTGCGGCGCGACGTCAGCATCATTGTGTGCAGCAACGATATCGTGGCGATCAGCGTGCAGCGCACCTTGCGGAACCTCGGTATTGTCGTCCCCGACGACGTGTCGGTCGTTGGCTACGACGACATTCCCTGGGCGGCGATCGTCACGCCGGCACTGACGACCATGCGGCTACCGCTCGCTGACATGGGGAGTGCGGCAGTTCGCTTCGTCGTAGAACGATTGCACGGGCCGCGCCGCCGAGCGCGCCGCGTCAACCTGCCGGTCACTCTCGTCGTGCGCGAATCGGTTGCAAAGCCCAGTGCTCGCTTCGTCGGCCCCGAAGGTCAGATCGGAAATGCAGGCGTGTCGAGCAAGTCGATTTCCGGCTCGCGCTCTGACAGGCCCGCAAGGGCCAGCGTGCCGTCGGGGTCGAACCGCAATAAGACCTGACGTTCGCCGCGGCAGCAAGCCAAGACCATGACCGAAAGAGCCAGCGCCAGCATTACGCCAGTGATGGGCGCCCATAGCTTTCGTTCAGGGGCGGATCGCGTCGCGCAGTTGGCAGCGAAGACCAGGGCCTGCACCCCTGCTGCGACCCAGCCGGTCCAGCGTGGCCAGTCCGGCCCGGAACCGACTTGCGACAGGATGGCCAGGCCAAGCGCGGCCAGAACCACGATCGAAGCGCCGGCGGCGAGGCGGCCGGATGTCGGCAAGGCGCCACTGTGTGTGCCGCCCTGGGTCAACCGTCCCCATGGTGCACCGGCGATCAGTGCGAGCTGAAAGCCGATGACCCCAACGATGAAAGCGCCATACGCGAAGGCGAGAATCTGGACCACGGGTCAAGGCTACCAGATCCGCTGTCGCACCCATACAGGGCGACGCGTGATTGCGCTGCGGCCGACACCAGACCCCAGCTAAGCGTATCGTATGGGGCGCACGCCATCGGCGAAGTGCACATGCCGACGGTTGAACGACGTCCCCTCCAGGCATTCCGGCGCGCTGATCCGATCCATGCGAAAATGCCGGAAGTCTTCGCGCGACGGATCCCAGGCGACCAGGTACCAGAGCGGCGGCAGGATCAGCATGGCCTGTGGCTCGACCTGTCGTGCGGTCGCGTTTCCCTTGGCATCGCGGTAACGGAAGCGCAGTTGCCGGCGGTTCAGAAAGGCGGGTTCAAACGCCGGCAAGAGCGCGGGATCCATGTCGCCCCTGTCGGAAATGTCGACCTGGGGCGCCAGTGGCCCGACCCAGAGGCAATCGAGAAACCGGCGCAGGTCGCGCACCTTGTCTGGCGGCAGGGCCCTTTCGATCTTGGCGAGCCCTGAATCCGCCAGTCCCGAAAAGGGAAGATTCCCGGCCGCCCGCATGCTCGCCACACTGATCAGAAGCGCAAAGACTTCGGGAACCGAAAGCCGGGCCGTGGCCTGGACGGATTGCGGGTCGAGGGACAGGCCGCCGCCCCGCCCCGGCTCCGAGTGAATGATCAGTCCCTGATCCCGCAAGGCGGCGATGTCGCGCAGGACCGTGCGGCGCGATGCGCCGACGTCTCTGGCCAGGTCCTCGATGGTGGTCGTCCCGTTGCGGCGAAGGCTGCGCACGACGGCGTCTTGTCGAATGCGAATGTCCATGACCGCAGTCTAGCAAACAAAGGCGCCAGAATTTGGCACCTTTTCGGCATAAGCCGTTGGCGAGGAATTCAACGAGGAGACAATCCCATGTTCAACGCCACCAGCTTTCCGACACCGACGCTTGTTCCGGTCAACGGCGCCGTCCTCGAAGTCTTCGAGGTCGGCAGCGAAAATGCCGGAAACCCGATCGTCCTGTGCCACGGCTGGCCCGAACACGCCTTTTCCTGGCGCTACCAGATGGCCGCGTTGGCGGCAGCCGGCTTCCACGTCATCGTGCCGAACCAACGCGGTTTCGGAAATTCGTCATCTCCGGAGAATGTCACCGATTATGACATCACGTGTCTGACCGGGGATCTCGTCGCCCTGCTCGATCACTACGGATACGAGGACGCCATCTTCGTCGGCCATGACTGGGGCGCGAACGTCGTCTGGAGCACGGCCCTGCTGCATCCCGACCGGGTGAGGAAGATCATCAACCTCGCCTTGCCGTACCAGCCTCGCACCGACGTCCCCTGGATCGCGTTCATGGAGGCGATTTTCGGCAGCGACAACTACTTCGTCCACTTCAATCGCCAGCCGGGGGTCGCCGATGCGGTCCTGGATGCAAACGCGGCGCAGTTCCTGCGCAATCTCTTCCGCAAGAACGTGCCGCCCGCTCGCCCCGCACCCGGCATGGTGATGATCAACCTTGCCGAGGCCGGGACCCCCTTGGGAGAGCCGGTCATGAGCGAAGACGAACTGGCCGTCTTCACGGCCGCGTTCGAAAGAACCGGGTTCACCGGCGGTATCAACTGGTATCGGAATCTCGACCGCAACTGGCAGATCCTGGCGGACGTCGACCCGGTCATCCACAAGCCGACGCTCATGATCTACGGCGAGCAGGACATGATCCCCAAATCCGAAACCCTGCCCCACTTCGTGCCCGATGTGGATGTCCTGAGCCTTGATTGCGGTCACTGGATCCAGCAGGAAGCGCCCGAGCAGACCACCCAAGCGATCCTGGACTGGCTTGCTGATCATGAGCCGGCTTGACCGCGATCGAACAGCAGCCGGTCGGATCGGGGGGCTTGGCCAGCGCTTGCCGCCCCCCGGCGCCTCGAACCATGCCAGCCTCGCTGCGTTCAGGATGAATATGCTTCAAATTGATCTGGAACACCGGAGGACAAACCCATGCTGAAGCTTGTGGCCGGTTTGGCAGCTGCCGCGATGGTGATCGCACTCACACAGGTCGCGCATGCCGCGCCCGGCGTCGCCCGGGGCGACGTGAACCTGCGCACCGGACCCGGCACGAAATACGCCCGCATCGCCACGATTCCCGCCGGCTCGCGCGTCGACGTGCTTCAATGCGCACGCTGGTGCCAGGTCATCTATGCCGGCCGACGCGGCTGGGCCTCGGCGTCCTACATCGCGCGCGGTTACCCACAGCGGGTCTTTCGCCGGTCGACGGAGTGCTACGAGGCCAACGTCTGGAGGATACCGGGTTGCGAATGGCCGATCGAACGGTCGGTCCGTGAGTTCAATCAGAACACGCGGGACTACCGGAACCGGCAGCACGGCGGCAAGAAGCGCTAGCCGGCATCGCTGCCTTAGTCCCTCTTTCGACCGCTCGCCTAGGCGTCCTCGATGGTGACGCCGACGACGGCCACGCAGTCGCCGGTCTTGACCAGGCCCGGAAAATGGCGGGCCACGAGGATCCCGTCCATGTTGGCGCAATAGTCGATCGGCGCGACGCCGGTTCGCGCTGTCGGATAGACCCGCGCCACCGGCTGGTCGGCCACCACCGTGCCGCCGAGGTCGACGAGGCACTCGATCAGTCCGTCATGTTCGGAAAAGGCGAAACAGTCGTCCGACGGCATGTCGAGCCAGACGGACGGGCTGGCCTCGATGTCGGCATCGAGATTGCCGCAATGGGCGAGGAAGTTGCGGACGCCCCGCCGGGCGATCCCGACCGTCCGCGCGCAGCTGCTGCCGCCGCCGCCGAGTTCGGTCGTGACGAAGACCCGTCCCATCGCCTCGGCCGCGCTGTCATACATGCCGACGGCGTCGATCTCGAGCATCTTGACGGCATAGGGCGCGCCGAACGCCTTGACCGCCGCGAAGCAGCGATCCTCGTGCATCTTGTCGGGCAGGACATGCGCCGCCGCGAAGGGCAGGAAGTCGAGCGTCCGGCCGCCGGAATGGAAGTCGAGGACGTTGTCGGCAAGCGGCAGCAGAACGCGCTGGAAATAGTCCGCGATCTTCTCGGTGACAGTGCCGTCGGGGCGGCCCGGAAAGGACCGGTTGAGGTTGCCGCGATCGATCGGCGAGGTCCGGGTGCCGGCAAGAAACGCCGGGTAGTTCATCGCCGGCACGATGATGACCCGGCCGGCGACCGACTCCGGCTTCAGGGTCGCCGCCAGGTCGAACAGCGCCACCGGCCCCTCATACTCGTCGCCGTGGTTGCCGCCGGTCAGCAGCGCCGTCGGTCCCTCGCCATTCTTGATCACCGTCACCGGGATCATCACCGAGCCCCAGGCGGAATCGTCGCGACTGTAAGGCAGGCGGAGGAAGCCGTGCTGGGCGCCGTCGGCGTCGAAATCGACCGACGCGACGATGGGCGAGTCTCTCATGGCGACGCCATCCACTGTCCCGCCCTCATGCCTTGACGAAGAGTTCGCGCGGAACGTCGGCCAGGAGTTCCGGCGCGCCCTCGGTGATGGCGATCGACTCGGTGATCTCCATCCCCCAGTCCTCCATCCACAACCCGGTCATGAAATGGAAGGTCATGCCAGCCTTGAGTTCGGTGCGGTCGCCGGGCCGCAGGCTCATGGTCCGCTCCCCCCAGTCCGGCGGATAGGACAGCCCGATCGGATAGCCGGTGCGGTTGTTCTTGACGATGCCCTGGCGCGCCAGCACGGCGAAGAAGGCGTTGGCGATGTCCTCGCATGTATTGCCGGCCCGCGCCGCCTCGAGCCCGGCCTCCATCCCCTCCAGCACCGCCTTCTCGGCATCGACGAAGGTCTGCGTCGGCTTGCCGAGGAAGACCGTCCGCGACAGCGGGCAGTGGTAGCGCCGGTAGCAGCCGGCGATCTCGAAGAAGGTCCCCTCCCCGGTCTTCATCGGCTTGTCGTCCCAGGTCAGGTGCGGCGCCGCCGCGTCCGATCCCGACGGCAGCAGCGGCACGATCGCCGGATAGTCGCCGCCGAATCCCTCGACCCCGCGCGTCCCGACATCGTAGATCTCGGCGACGAGGTCGCACTTGCGCATCCCCGGCTCGATCACCTCGACGATGCGCTTGTGCATGGCCGAGACGATCCGCCCGGCGATCCGCATGTAGTCGAGTTCCTGCGGGCTCTTCACCGCCCGCTGCCAGTTGACGAGGCCGGTCGCGTCGGCGAAGTCGGCGTTGGGCAGATGCGTCTGCAGGGTCGCGAAGGCAGCGGCCGAGAACCAGTAATTGTCCATCTCGACGCCGATCCTGCCGGCGCCCCAGCCGCCCTCCGCTGCTGCCGCGGCGAGCACCTCCATCGGGTGCCGCTCGGTCGACTGAACATAGGTGTCGGGATAGCCGATGATCCGGTCTTCGCCGATCCAGGCGGTGCGCCTGGCGCCTTGCGCATCCTGCCCGCGCCCGAACCAGATCGGCTCGCCGTCCGGCGGCACGATCACCGCCTGGTGGACGTAGAAGGACCAGCCGTCATAGCCGGTCAGCCACGCCATGTTGGACGGGTCGGAGACGATCAGCGTGTCGACGCCGCGCGCCGCCATCGCCTGGCGAGTCCGGGCAAGGCGGTCGGCATATTCCGCGCGGGTGAAGTTCAGTACGACATCGGGCATGGGGTCCTCAGCTTTCGAAGGGGGTGCCGGCCTTGGCCGCCCTGGCCCGGGCGACGGCCAGCGTGGCGATGGCGGTATCCTGGACGCCCGTGCCGGTCAGGTCGCAGAGCGTCAGGTCGTCGGGCGCGGCGCGGCCGCCGGCGATCCCGGCGATGACCTGGCCGATCTCGGGAAACACCTGGGCCTCCGGGATCAGCCCGGCCGCGACGGCGTGATGCAACTCGCCGAGCCGGCGCGTCTGGCTGAGGCTGTCGGCGACATAGACCGCCTTCGCGAAAATCGCCGGATCGATCTCGTTCTTGTGTTCGGCGTCGGAGCCCATCGCCGTGACATGCTGCCCGGGCGTCAGCCATTCGGCCTTGAGGATCGGCGAAGTCGCCGGCGTCGTGGTGACGACGATGTCGGCGCCGCGCACCGCCTCGGCCGCGTCGGCCACGGCGGTGACCGGCATGCCAAGGCTCTCGGCCGCCGCCTCGGCGGTCGCCGCCGCGCGATCCGCCCGGCGCGCCCAGATCCGCGCCGCGCGGATTGGCCGGACCAGCGCCAGCGCCTCCAGTTGCAGCCGCGCCTGGACGCCGCCGCCGAGGATCGCCGCGACCGCGGCGTCCTTCCGCGACAGATGCCGGGCTGCGACCGCGCCGGCGGCGGCGGTGCGCACGTCGGTCAGGTAGCCGTTGTCGAGAAGCACCGCCTCGACCACCCCCGTCTCGGCGCTGAAATAGACCATCAGCCCGTTGACGCTGGGCAGCCCCTTCTTCGGGTTGTCGAAGAAGCCGGGGCTGATCTTGATGGCGAAGCCCGCCAGCCCCGGCACATAGGCGGTCTTCACGTCGACCTCGCCATTGTGCTCCGGCACGTCGAGCCGAAGGATCGGCGGCATCGCCACGGGCTTGGTCGCCAGCGCCCGGAAGGCGTCCTCGACGCAGGCGACAGCATCGACGTCGAGCGGCACGAGGCGGCGAAGGTCGGCCTCGGTGAGAATCGTCATCGTCGTCATGCGGCGGCCTCCTCGAGATCGACATCCTCGCTGGAGATCAGGCGGTGATGGAGCTTCATGTCGATGTTGCGGCCCGAGACGAGCACCACGGTCGGGCCGCCCGGCCGGACCTTGCCGGCGATCAGCGCCGCCATGCCGACCGCGCCGCCGCCCTCGACGACTTCCTGCTCGCGCCAGTAGCCGTGGCGGATGCCCTCGGCGATCTCGCCCTCGTCGAGCGTCACCACCGCATCGACGAGGTCGCGCACCATCGCGAAGGTATGGCGGTTGTCGAGGCCGATGCCGCCGCCGAGCGAGTCGGCGAGCGTCGGCCGTTCCGGCGTCAGGGTTGGCCGCCCCGCCTCGAGGCTCACCGCCATCGCCGCGCCGCGCTCCATCGAGATCCCGGTGACGCGCACCTGCGGCCGTTGCGCCTTGATCGCCAGCGCGATGCCGGCGATCAGCCCGCCGCCGGAAAGCGGGACCAGCACCTCGGCAAGATCCGGAACGTCCTCCAGCATCTCGAGGCCGAGGGTGCCCTGCCCGGCGATCACGGCCGGATGGTCGAAGGGCGGGATCATCGTCATGCCCTCCTCGCCGACCAGCCGCTCGACCTCTTCCTGGGCGTCGTCCTGCGACTTGCCGACGATGCGGACCTCGGCGCCAAGATCCCGGATCGCCGCGACCTTGTTTTCCGGCACCAGCGCCGACATGCAGATGATGGCGCGGACACCGGCCCGGCTGGCGGCATGGGCAAGCCCGCGGCCGTGATTGCCGGTGGAGACGCCGACCACGCCGCGGCCGCGTTCGTCGTCAGATAGCGAAAGGATCGCGTTGGTGGCGCCGCGCAGCTTGAAGCTGCCGGTGATCTGGCGCTGCTCCATCTTGAGATGGATCGGCTGGCCGGCGCGCTCCGACAACGACGGCGAAGGCATCGTCGGCGTCCTGAGCACTTCCCCGCGAATGCGCTGGCGCGCGGCGGCGATATCGGCAGCCGTGATGGGTTCGACAGACACGTCCGGCCTCAATCCGGCAACGGCAGCGAGAGCAGCCGCCCATATCCGGCGATCGGCCGGTCGATCCCGGCGAGGCGCAGACACATCCATGCCGAAGCCTGATTGGATGTCACCACCGGCACCCCGCAAGCGGCTTCGATCGTCGCCACGACCTCGACGGCGCGCAGCGCGGTGCAGGAGATGAAGAGCCCCTCCGATCGCTCGTCCAGCGCGTCCCGGGCCGCGTCGACGATCGACCCGGTGGCGACGCGCGCAATGTCCCGATCGTCGTCGAGACCGAGATTGGTCAGTCTGTCGACGATGAATCCATGGTCGCGGAAATAGGCGGCGACCGGCGCCGCCGTCTCGTCGAGATAGGGCGTGAGGATGCTGATCCGCGTGACGCCGAGCGCGGCGAAAGCGCGCCGCGCCCCCATCGGCGGCGTGACGACGGGAACGTCGGGCTTGCCGCGCGCGACCGCCTCGACAACCGCGGCGTCGCCGAGAACCGCCGAGGCCGCGGTACAGGAATAACAGATCGCGTCGAGCGCCTCGCCCGGCAGGATCAGCGCCGCGCCCTCGACCAGCCCCGGCTCCATCGCGCGCAACGTCTCCGGTGTCGTCGGATTGCGGAAGACGATCCGGTTCGCGTAGACGGCGGCTTCCTCACGCGGAATGATGCGATTGAAGTCGCGCTCGCTGGTATGGTCGGTCGACAGGACTACCAGCCCGATCCGCCTGGCGATCGGTCGGTCGTCGAGCACCACGGCGGCCCTTGCTTCGGTTGTCTGGTCCATCACCGTCATTCCTGGCCGATCCGTCCGAACCGCCGCTCCATCCAGCGCAGCACCACCACCGACGGAATGCTGACCGCAAGGAAGAAGACGCCGACCATCGTCATCGGTTCAATGTAGCGATAGGTGTAGTTGGCGATGCTCTTCGCCTCGTTCATCAGTTCGAGCACGGTGATGGCGGCGAGCAGCGGCGTCTCCTTGAACATGGCGATGAAATAGTTGGCGAGCGCCGGGATCATCGGCGGCAGCGCCTGCGGCAGGATCACGTAGCGCCAGGTCTGGAAGCTGGACAGGTTCGCGGCCTTGGCGGCCTCCCACTGGCCGCGCGGAACGTTGTTGATGCCGGCGCGATACACTTCCGACGTATAGGTGGCGTAGTGCAGCCCGAGGCCGATGACGCCGGCAACCAGCGGCGCCAGGACGATGCCGACATCGGGCAGGACATAGAACAGGAAATAGAGCTGGACGAGCAGCGGCGTGCCACGGATGAACTCGACGATGAAGCCGACCGGGCGTGAGATCAGCCGGTTGTCGGATCGACGCAGGATGGCGAAGACGAGGCCGAGGATGGCGGCGACGATCGAGCCGAGGATCGTCGCCTCGATGGTGACGAGGAAGCCGCGGAAAAGATCCGGCAGGATTTCCTCGACGAATTGCCAGCTCCATTCCATGGCCTATTTCCGCGTCCCTTCCAGGCCCTCGGTCAGCCGGTTCTCAAGCCGGCGCACGACCCAGGCGATGGCGCTGGCCATCAGGAAATAGAGGATCAGGATGGTGATGAACGGCACGGCGGTCGAACCGGTCTGGGCCCGCACCACCTGGGCCTGGAACGTCATGTCGGCCAGCGAGATCAGCGACACGACCGCCGTGCCTTTGAGCAACTCGATCGCGTTGTTGCCAAAGGTCGGCAGCATGATGACGAAGGCCTGCGGCAGGATCACGTAGCGCATCGTCTGGAAGCGGCTGAGATTGCAGGCGATGCAGGCTTCGTACTGCTCCCGGCCGATCGATCGGACAGCGCCGCGAACCACCTCGGCGCCATAGGCGCCGACATTCAGGCCGAGCGCCAGGATCGCCGCCTGCAGCGGCGTGATCGGCAGGCCGAGCAGCGGCAGGACGAAATAGGCCCAGAACAGCTGGACGAAGATCGACGTGCCGCGAAAGAACTCGATGTAGGTCGTGGCGAGCCAGCGCAGATACCAATGCTGCGACAAGCGCCCGAGACCGGCGACGAATGCCATCACCAGGGCCAGCGCGCAGCCCAGCAGGGTCAGCTCGATGGTGACCAGCGCGCCCTGCAGGATGAGGTCGATATAGCCCGACCATCTGTCATAGAAATCGAACATCGCGCCCGCGCCGATCCGGTAGGAATGGGGATGTCAGCCGGTCCGCCGCGTCATGCGGCGGGCCGGCTTTCGTCTCGGGGCTATTCAGCCTTGCGGTTGCACAATTCTTCGGTCGTCACCAGCATCGCCGGCTTCGCGTTGAAGCCGAACGGCTCGATGATCGCGGCGAAGGAACCGTCTTCTTTCATCGAGGCCAGCACCTTGTTGTATTCGTCGCGAAGCGCTTCCTGGCCTTTCGGGAAAGCCGTGCCGGCGCAGAAGATCGGCGTGCCCTCCACCGGGCCGACAATCTCGACGTCGCCACCGGCCTTGCCGATGGCGTCTGCCAGCGAAAGGTAAGGCAGCGCATAGACGTCGATCCGGCCATCGGCCAGCATCTTGACGCCACTCTGGGTGTCGGGAACCACGACCACCCGATCGCGCGGGACGCCGGCTTCGAGCGCCAGCCGTTCCTCGGTGCCACCGCCCGGCGCACCCACCCTGATGGTGTCGCTGGCGGCGAGATCGGCGTAGGTCGCGACGCCGGTGGGGTTGCCCTTCTGGACGGCGAAGGCCTCGAAGTCGCAAAGGTCGGGCTCGGAGAAGATCACCGCCGCGCAACGCTCCGGCTTGATGAACAGGCCGGCGGAAACCATGTCGAAGCGGCCGGCCTGGAGGCCCGGAATCATCGCGCCATATTCGGAGATCGACGCGACAATCTCATCGACGCCGAGCTTCTGCATGACCGCGCGCGCGACTTCCGGTGCCGCGCCGGTCACCTTGCCGTCGGCCTTGACCTCGGTCCACGGCGGCTCGTTGGCGATGGCGATACGGGCAAAGCCCTGTTCCTTCAGTTCCTCGAGCGACGCCGAGACTGCGGGCCCGGCGAACCCGGTCGTGATGATCGCCGCAGCGGCGATACCGAAACATGCGCTTCGTGTGCTGTCAGTCCATGCCATGTCTGTCTTCCTTCCCGTTGACGTCCTGAGATGCCGGCCTTGCCGGCGGCTGGCGGCCTAGATTCGTTGTCCGGCCGCGATGACTTTCTTGAGAAATCCCTGCGTTCGCTCCTCGCGCGGATTGGTGAAAATCTGGTCGGGCGGCCCCTCTTCGACGATGCGTCCGCCGTCGAAGAACAGAACCCTGTCGGCAAAGTCGTGGGCGAAACTCATCTCGTGGGTGACGAGGAGCATGGTCATGTCGGTCTCTTCCGCCAGCCGCCGCATGACGTTCAGCACCTCCTCGACAAGCTCCGGGTCGAGGGCGGAGGTAACTTCGTCGAACAGCATCACCTTCGGCTGGAGAGCCAGGGCGCGGGCGATGGCGACCCGCTGCTTCTGGCCGCCGGAAAGCTGCGCCGGCTTGGCCGTCGCCTTTTCCGCCATGCCGACCATGTCGAGGAGTTCCATGGCGCGCGCTTCCGCGTCCTCCTTGCGCACTCCCTGGGTGAGGATCGGCGGCAGCATCACGTTGCGCAGCACCGTCATGTGCGGAAAGAGATTGAACAGCTGGAAGACCATGCCGATCTTGGCGCGCATCCGATGCAGATGGGCTTCGTTGGCCGGCGCGAGGCCGCCATTCGCCGGCATGTGCCAGAGCTGCTCGCCGTCGACCTTGATATGGCCGCCGTTGATCTGCTCCAGCGTCATCAGGATGCGCAGGATGGTCGTCTTGCCCGATCCCGAGGGGCCGATCAGCGCCAGCTTCTCACCCGGCGCGACGTTGAACGTCAGGTCCTTGAGGACCTCGAGTTGACCAAACCTCTTCGAGACCTTGTCGATCTCGATAATCGCGTCCGGCATGGGCGGTCCCCTTCGCACCTGAGAGAGCCGGGAAACCGCGAGCATGATGCGGGAATCAAATCATGTCAATCAATGCAATGTATCATGACAATATAGCAATCAGAGCGTCAGTAGAACCGGCTCCGGATCGCTGGCAAGAATTCCGGCGAGAACCGTAAGGGCCGCGCGCAATTCCTTCTCACTCGGTTGTCCGAGGCAAACGCGAATGGCGGGCTTCGGGTCGCCTTCGATCCGGAACGATGCGCCGGGCGCGATCGCCACGTCATGGAGTCGGGCGAGCGAAACCACCTCGTCCTCGCTGCGATGGGAGCCGAGCGGGATCCAGATGTGAAGCGCGTCGGGATGGCTGAGATAGTCGATGCCCGCCAGTGTCTCGGCAGCGATTTTCTGCCGCCTGCGCAGCGCCCGGCGCTGCCACAGGACCATCTCGAGGGCCGTTCCATCCTCGATCCAGCGGGTCGCCAGTTCCGCGATCAGCGGCGTCGCCATCCAGTTGGTGACCAGGTGCCGGTTGCCGGCGGCCGGAATCAATCGTTCCGGAACAACAAGATAGCCATAGCGCAGTCCCGGAACGACGTTCTTGCTGAAGCTGGTGATGTAGAGCGTGCGCTCCGGCGCCAGGGCGGCAAGCGGTGGCGGGCATTTCTCGATCAGCGGTCCCCAGGCATCGTTCTCGATGATCGTCAGATCGTGCCGCCGCGCGACGTCGACGATCGCCTCCCGGCGCCCCGCGCTCATCATCGAAACCGTTGGATCGCAAGGGTTTGGCATGATGAACAGCGCGCCGATCTCCCCCTCCGCGGCGGCTTTGTCGAGCGCCTCGGGGATCATCCCCTCGATGTCGGTGGGGATACCGCGCAGCGATAGACCCAGGTTCCCGGCAAGCGCCGGCAGGGTGTGATGCCCGATCGCCTCGGTCGCCAGCGTCATGCCGGATCGGGTCGCCGTCATCAGCGCAACCACCATCGCCGGCGTCGCGCCATTGGTCAGAATGACGTTGCGGGCGTTGGTTTCCAGCCCGCATCGCCGCAGCCAGTCGACCGCCACGCCCCGGTGCCTGGCAAACACCACATTGGGCCGGAAGGAGGTAGAAAGGTTGGCCGGAAACGACGTCGCCAGATCAGCCAGCGCCTTCGCCAGCCGATCAAGATGCATCTGCTCGACCACCGGCTTCAGCATCGACAAGTCAACGATCGTGTTACCGCGTTCGTTGATGTAAGGCGGCGGCGGCTCATGCGTCCGAAGCGTGATGAACGTCCCCCGCCCGGTCTCCCCGGCGACCAGACCGCGGCGGGACAGTTCGTCATAGGCGCGGCTCACCGTCTGGACCGCGATGTTCAGTTCCTGTGCGAGCATCCTTTGCGGCGGCAGCCTGTCACCATCGCTAAGTTCACCCGCGTCGACCGCGCCGGAGATCTGTTCGACCAGCGAGAGGTAGACGGGCCGCTTGAGCGTGTCACGATCCGGGCGCCAACTTGTCATGATTCATTTCTGGCGAATATCAGTGCAATTGACAACGGCAAATGCACGTCGCATAGGCGATGACGACAAGGAGCGGCCATGTCCCAGCCAAGGCTCGATGCGATCGACATCAGGATTCTCGCGGAGGTCCAGCGCGAGGGTCGGATCACGAAACTGGCCCTGGCGGACCGGGTCGGCCTGTCGCCGACGCCTTGCTGGAACCGGCTGAAACGCCTCGAGGAATCCGGCCTGATCGCCGGCTATCATGCCCATCTCGAGCCGAAGGCGTTCGGCGCCTTTACCCTCGTCTTCATGGAGGTGACGCTGGCCAACCATCGCCAGCATGACTTCGACCGCTTCGAGAAGGCAGTGCGGGCGCTTCCGGAAATCGTCGGCTGCTGGTCGCTGGGCGGGGGCATCGACTATCTGGTCAAGGTGATCGCCCGCGACATCGATACCTATCAGAGGATGGTCGACAGCCTGCTGGAACGGGAGATCGGCATCGACCGGTATTTCACCTACATCGTCACAAGGTCGGTGAAGGATTGGTCCGCCCTGCCCCTCGATCGTCTCGTCGACCCGGCCTGAACCGGCTCGAAAGAGAGACTCCATCCCCGACGGTGGGGAAAGAGAGAGTCTCTCCCCGTTCCGACGCACATTCAGGCCAAAACGACGGCCGGCACTCCCTAGATAAATGGTCGTGAACAGTTCCGCCTTCGCCTTGCGAACAAGGACCGCGACCGATGAACATCCATGTTTTTGAGCCCCATCGCCCGGACACGCTCGCCCGTCTCACCGATCGGCGCCTGTTTCGGGAGCTTGCCTATGTCGACGGCAAGTGGACGTCCGGCCCGGATGGAGCCAGTTTCGCCGTGAGCGATCCGGCGACGGGCGATGTCGTCGCCAACGTCGCTGAACTCGGGGCCGTCGACGCCGAGTCCGCGATTGACGCCGCATGGCTCGCCTTTCCCGCCTGGCGCGACCGGACAGCCGGCGAGCGCTCGCAGGTGCTGCGCCGCTGGCACGATCTCATCGTCGCGGCCCGTTTCGATCTTGCCGTTCTGATGGTGCGCGAGCAGGGCAAGCCGCTGACCGAGGCGCTCGGCGAGATCGACTACGCCGCGTCCTTCGTCGAATGGTTCGGCGAGGAGGCCAAGCGTCTCAACGTCGAATCCGTCACCAGCCACCTGCCGGGAGCCGAGATGTCGGTCCGGCGCGAACCGCTCGGCGTCGTCGCGGTCGTCACGCCGTGGAATTTCCCCTCGGCGATGCTGACCCGCAAGGTGGCTGCGGCGCTTGCCGCCGGCTGTACCGTGGTCGCCCATCCGGCATCCGAGACGCCGCTTTCGGCGCTGGCGCTTGCCGAACTCGCTGACCGGGCCGGCCTTCCCGCCGGCGTTCTCAACATCGTCACGGGCCCCGCCGCCGAGATCGTCGGCGCCTTTACCGCCGATGCGCGGGTCCGTGCCGTCTCCTTCACCGGTTCGACCGAAATCGGCCGCCTGATCGCCGCGAATTCGGCGCCGACGATCAAGCGCCTCGTCCTTGAACTGGGGGGCCACGCGCCGTTCATCGTCTTTGACGACGCCGATCTCGACAAGGCGGTCGACCTCGCGGTCAAGGCCAAGTTCGCCACCTCCGGCCAGGATTGCCTGGCGGCCAATCGCATCTACGTCCAGCGTCCGCTTTACGAGCCCTTCGTCCAGGCCTTCGCCAATCGGGTTGCGGCGATGAAGGTGGGACCCGGCTTCGAAGACGGTGTCGAGATCGGCCCGTTGATGCATGCGCGCGCCATCGCCAAGGTCGAGGCGCACGTCGCCGATGCCGTTGAGGGCGGGGCGCGACTCCTTGCCGGCGGCACGTCCCATCCGGCGGGCGCCCTCTTCTACCGGCCGACCGTCCTTGCCGACGTGTCCGACGATGCGCTGATCATGAACGAGGAAACCTTCGGCCCGGTCGCCGCCGTTTCCGCCTTCGACACCGAAGAGGAAATCGTCACCAAGGCCAACGCCACCGAATACGGGCTTGTCGCCTATCTCGTCACCGACGACTACCGCCGGATCTCCCGGACGAGCCGGGCACTCGAATACGGGATGGTGGCCGTCAATCGGGTGAAGATCACCGGCCCGGCCATTCCCTTCGGCGGCGTCAAGCAGTCGGGGATCGGACGGGAGGGGTCACGCCATGGTATCGAGGCGTTCACCGACCTCAAGTACATCTGCCTCGACGTCGCCTGAGAGCACCACGGAGTCCATGAAATGCTGAATCGTAACGACCAACTCGACGCCTGGGACCGCGAGAGTTTCTTCCACCCCTCGACCCATCTCGCCCAGCACGCCCGCGGCGAGACGCCGACCCGCATCGTCACCGGCGGCGAAGGCGTCTACATCGTCGATCGCGACGGCAAGAAGAGCCTCGACGCTTTCGGTGGGCTTTACTGCGTCAATGTCGGCTATGGTCGTCCCGAGATCGCCGAGGCGATTGCCGACCAGGCAAAGTCACTCGCCTATTACCACGCCTATGTCGGCCACGGCACGGAAGCGTCGATCACCCTCGCCCACATGATCGCCGAACGGGCGCCCGACCATCTCAACCATGTCTATTTCGGCCTCTCCGGATCCGATGCCAACGAGACCAATGTCAAGCTGGTCTGGTACTACAACAACGTTCTCGGCCGGCCGCAGAAGAAGAAGATCATTTCGCGCTGGCGGGGCTATCACGGCTCCAGCCTGATGACCGGCTCGCTGACCGGGCTCGACCTGTTCCACAAGGCGTTCGACCTGCCGCTGGCGCCGGTGCTTCACACCGAAGCGCCCTATTTCTTCCGCCGTCCCGACCGGTCGATGGACGAGGAATCGTTCTCGCAATATTGCGCCGACCAGCTTGAGGCGATGATCGTCGCCGAAGGACCGGACACCGTCGCCGCCTTCATCGGCGAGCCGATGCTGGGCACCGGTGGCATCGTGCCGCCGCCCGCCGGCTATTGGGAGAAGATCCAGGCCGTCCTCGCCCGCCACGATGTGCTGCTGATCGCCGACGAGGTGGTGACCGCCTTCGGACGGCTGGGTTCGATGTTCGGCTCCGAGCACTACGGCATCAAGCCCGACATCATCACCATCGCCAAGGGACTGACCTCCGCCTATGCGCCGCTGTCCGGCTCGATCGTTTCCGACAAGGTCTGGGCGGTGCTGGAACAGGGCACAGACGCGATGGGCCCGATCGGCCACGGCTGGACCTACTCCGCCCACCCCGTCTGCGCCGCCGCCGGTGTCGCCAACCTGAAGCTGGTGGACAGCCTCGGCCTCGTCGACAACGTCCGCGATGTCGGCGGCTACTTCCGCGGCGCGCTCGCCGACGCGGTCGGCGGTCATCGCATCGTTGGCGACGTTCGCGGCGAAGGCCTGCTGGCGGCGGTCGAATTTGTCGCCGACAAGGACGATCGGACTTTCTTCGATCCCGCCCTGAAGGTCGGACCGCAGATCGCCGCAGCACTCCTGAAGCGCGGCGTCATTGCCCGCGCCATGCCGCAAGGCGATATCCTCGGCTTTGCCCCGCCGCTCTGCCTGTCCCGGGACGAGGCCGATGTCGTCGTCCAGGCGACGGCCGAGGCGATCGACGAAGTCGCAAAGTCGCTTCAGGGAACGTCCTGAACCGGTCGAAGCCGGGTCACTGAAGCCGCGCCCAGCGCGGCTTCGGTCGCCACCTCAGGTGAGGACCGGCCGATCGTAGAAGGGAATGCGCTCGACCCGCGGCGACCACGCCCCGCTCGCGACCAGGCCATCGACATGAGCCGCGATCTCCTCGAGGGTCGCGAACCAGACATTCCCCTTGCCGATCATGTGCTCGATCAGAGCGCGGATCGCCATCGCCGGGCCCGGTCGGCCGCTCACGGCCGGATGCCACACAGGAACGAACAGGCCGCCCCATTCCCACAGGGCGTCGAACTCGGCCTTGTAGACCTCCAACGCCCGGTTCGGCGGCGAGATGGTCATCAGGTAATCGAACGCCCGGCTCGATACATACTGGTTGTAGTCGTCGACCGAGGCTGGCGGCGGCAGTTCCACCAGCCGCCCGGAATCCGATTGGAGAAGGATCGGAACATCGTCGGCGAACAGCGAGGAATCGTAAAGGAACCCGGCTTCGATCAGCAGATCGAAGCTATTGCGTGACAGGCCGTAATACGGCGCGCGGTAGCCTCGCGGCGCCTTGCCGGTCAGGTCCTCGATCCGGGCAATTCCCGCTGCCAGGGCCTCTCGCTCGGCGTCGATCCCCTGCTGGCTCGGCCATTCGTGGAACATGCCGTGATGGGCGATCTCGTTGCGGCCGGTCAGGATGTGTTCGACGGGCTTGCGGTACGTGTCGATCACCCAGCCCGGTACGAAGCAGGTTATCGGGACATCGTAGCCGGCAAACAGATCGACCAGCCTCGGCAATCCGACATGCGGGTCGTAGCGCATCTGCGCGACCGCATGGACCTCGTCGACGACCCCGCCGCGCTTGCCGGCGTGGACGACACTGTCGGCGTCGACATCGAAGCTGAAACCGACCGCGCAGCGCGCGCTGTTCGGCCAGGGAGGCGGGTTGCGGATCATCCGGCTCTCCTCATCCGTTCCGGCTCCATCTCAGGATGTCCGCACGCCGCCGTCAATGAAAAGCCCGTGCAGGTCTTCGGTGGTGATGTCCGCCGGCTTGCAGTCGAGGGCATCCTTGCCGCGCACCAGCACGCAGACCCGGTCGGCCAGCGCCAGGGCACGATTGACATTCTGCTCGACCAGCAGGATCGGGATCGACAACTCGCGATGGATCCTGGCGATCGCCTCGAAAACGCTGTCGACCATCGTCGGCGCCAGATCGCTGCTCGGCTCATCAAGGAGCAGGACTTTCGGCTTGAGAAGGAGCGTCAGTCCGATGGACAGCATCCGCCGCTCGCCGCCGCTCAGCGTGCCGGCCAAGACGCGACGCTTCTCCTTGATCCGTGGAAACAGGGCGTAGACTTCCTCGACGTCTCGATCGAAGCTCTTCGGCCGCAGGAAGGCGCCCATCTTCAGATTGTCGGCGACGGTGAGGTCGAGGAACACGTTCTGGTTCTGCGGCACGTAGCCGATCCCGCTGGCAGCGCGCCTGTGCGCCGCCCATCGGGTGATGTCCTCCCCGGCGAAGGTGATTGCGCCGCCAAGAATGCGGGTCAGTCCCGCCGTCGTCTTCAACACGGTCGACTTGCCGGATCCATTGGCGCCGAGGATCGTCAGGATCTCACCGGGATGAAGCTGGACTGCGACATCGTTCAACACGGTGATCAGGCCGTAGCCGGCCGTGACTGCGCGCAGTTCGAGGATCGGTGCCTTCGTCTCGGACTGTGTCATGCCGGTTGTCCGAGATAGGACTGGATAACTTCGGCATTGTCGCGGATCTCCGCCGGCGTGCCTTCGGCGATCACGGCACCCGCATCGAGCACATAGACGACGTCGCAGACGTTGGAGATCATCTCCATGTTGTGCTCGATCAGGACGATGGCCCTGCCCTCGTCACGCAACGACCTGAGGAATTCCACCTGCTGCTCGATCAGCACCGGGTTGACGCCGGCAGCCGGTTCGTCGAGCAGCAGGACCTGCGGATCGGACATCAGCAGCACGCCCATGGTCAGGAGTTTCTGCTGTCCGCCGGAAAGGTTGCCGGCATAGTCATTGGCTTTCTCGACCAGGCCGAGCCGCTTGAGGATCGCCACGCTCCGGGCAAGGGCGTCCGCTTCCATCGCGGCAACCCTGCCTGGGCGGAGGAAGAGGTCGAACAGCCGCTCGCCGGGCTGATCGCGGGCGCCGACAAGCATGTTCTGGAGAACCGTCAGCCGCTGCGCGAGGCGCGGGACCTGGAAGGTCCGGCCGATACCCCGGGCCGCGACCGCCTCGATCCGGCCAAGCGGCAGCGGCTTGTCGTTCAGGCGAACCTTACCCGCGTCGGGCCGATAGATCCCGCTGACGATGTTGAGGAGCGTCGACTTGCCCGAACCGTTCGGCCCGACCAGGCCGACAATCGATCCCGGCCGCGCCACCATGCTGACGCCGCGAAGCGCCTGAAAACCACCGAAGGCGATGCTGACGTCAGAGACCGTCAACATTTTGCACCCTCTTGGTTTCCGGGAAGAGCCCCGCGGGCCTGAACAGGAACATGAGCACCAGGATGAGCCCGAAGACGGCGAGGCGCAGGTTGGCGACGAGATCCGACGGCAGTCCGGACCATTCCGCCAGGAAGCGCGTCGAGACACTCATCAGGATGAGAATCGCGGCACCGATGACAACGCCGATATTCCGGCCCGGCCCGCCGAGGATGACGGCGGTCCAGACAAGGAAGGTGTCGGTGACCAGGAAGGAAGTCGGTGCGACATAGCCGATGACATGGGCGTAGAGCACCCCGGCAACGCCTGCCATCGCCCAGGACACGACCGTGACCCTCATGCGGAAGGACATCGGAGAGCGACCGAGCGTTGCCGCCAGCGTCTCGTCCTCGCGGATCACCCGCAGCATGCGCCCGAACGGTCCGTTGCCGATCTGCTGCGCAACCGCATAGGCGACGACGCAGAGCGCCACCGCCAGTCCGGCTGCGAGCGTCCGATCGGGCAGCCGCGAAACGGTGACACCGTCGGCGCCGCCGGCGATCGACGGCACGTTCAGCATCGTCAGCCGGAAGATTTCGCCCGCGCCCAGCGTGATCAGCGCCCAGTAGTCCTGCGAGGAGCGCCCTGCCGGCAGGATGACGAGGATACCGGCGATCGGTGCGGCGACCAGACCGGCCACGGCGCCGACCCACCACGGAAGGTCGTATTGGACACCGATAGCGGCCGCATAGGCCCCGATGGCGAATGGCAGGATCTGGCCGAAATTCACCAGGCCGGTCATCCCGAACTGGATGTTCAGGCTGATCGCCATCACCGACCAGATGGCCACAAGCGTCAGCGCATAGATCGCGAAATCGATCATGGCTAGTTCGCCCCCCGTTTGGTCATTGACGGACGGAGGAGGAGAACCAGGACCAGCGCCAGCACAGCGACGTAATCACGGAACTGGCTCGGCACGAACCACGATTGATCCGACACCAGCGAGCCGAAGTCGATCGAGATGATGAAGTTCTGCGCCAGCGACAGGAACAACGCGCCGAGCACGGCTCCGAAGACGTTGCTGAGCCCGCCGATGGTGACCGCGGCAAAGACCGGAAGCAGGATGATGAGGTCCATGTTGGGCTGCAGGCGGGTCTCCAGCGCGATCAGGGAGCCGCCGATCGCCGCATAGGCTCCGGATATGAACCACATCAGCCGGATCATCCGCTCGCCCGGGATGCCGCGGGTTACGGCCAGATCGTAGTTGCTGGCCAGCGCCCGCAGGCCCGATCCGGTGCGGGTCCGGTACAGAAACGCGTGCAGGAGCACCATGAAGGCGACCGTCGCCGAGACGACGATCACGTCGAGTGAGGTGAAGATCGCGCCGGCGAAGCGGATCGGCGTCGTGTTGGTTTCGATGATGATCGACCCGCCGCCGAAGATCGACGCGACGATGGCGCGGATCAGGAGGGCGACGCCCCAGGAAACGATCATCTTGCCCTCGGGCGAGATGTGGCGGAGCCGGCTGAACACGAGAATATCGACGACGACCGCCAGTCCACCGACGAAAACGGCGCTGGCGGGAACCGCGAGAATCAACGGCAGGCCAAGTTCCGTCGCGACATAAGTGGCGTAGCCACCGACCACCGCGAACTGGATGTGCGCAAAATTGGCGAAACGGAGGATCGAATAAGCGAGCGAGATGCCAACGGCGACGATGGCGATCTCGCTGGCATAGATGATCGAATTGACGAAGACCTGAATCACGTGACCTCGGGCCCGGTTGCCCGTTCATAAAACATTTGGCCGGGCAGCGCGCCCGGCCAAACAGCGTAGCCGAATGAAGTCGGGTGGCGGATCGGACCTTAATCGATCGTCCCGACGGTTTCGAACTTGCCGCCCTTGTACTCGATGATGTCGAGCGGCGGATCGATGCGCTGGCCGCGATCGTCCCAGACGATCTTGCCGGTCGCCCCGACATACGACTCGACAACCGACGGCAGTGCCGCAGCGATTTCCGCGGACTCGACACCCCCGGCTTCAATCGCCTTGGCAAGGACCATCATCGCGTCATAGCCGTAGTAGATATGCGCCAGCGGCTCGTCTTCGTCCGGCCATTTCGCCTTGTAGGCCGCAAGCACCGCCGCGCCACCGTCGTTGGCGTAACCACCGTTGTCGACGCCCGACAGCTTGCCGTTCATCCACTCCTCGTTCTCGACCGCAAAGATCGACGGATAAGCGGCGTACCAGGGTGCATCGAAACCCAGTTCCCGTGCGTTCTTGAAGACCGTCCGCGAATCGTCGCCGTAACCGACGCCGACCAGAGCGTCCGGCTCGGCCGCGATGATGGCCTGCACGTCGGCACGGTAGTCCGGTTGTCCCTCGGTATACGCGACTTTTCGAACGATCTTGCCGCCGGCGGCCTCGAATGCCGCGCCCGCCGCATCGGCGATGCCGGTGCCGAACGTATTGTTGGGAACGATGGTCGCGATCGACCGGGCGCCCTTGTCATAGACATACTGCCCGAGTTCCTTGCCGACGATGTTGTCTAGCGGCAGGATCGAGAACAGCGCACCCGGATAATCACCCAGCTTGGCGGAGCTCGATGACGTGTTGATCAGCACCTTGCCTTCCTGCTGTGCAAGCTCACCGACCGGAATCATCAGGCTTGAACCGCCAAACATGATCACTGCGGGAACCTGGTTGACCTGATAGAGCTTGGTGGCCGCCGTCAGGGCTTCCTGTGCCTTGTATTCGGAATCCTCGACGATCAGTTCGATCATCTTGCCGTCGATCCCGCCGGCTGCGTTGATCTCGTCGGCGGCCAGTTCGACGCCGCGCGCCATCTGGAGGCTGGTGTTGACGTCCTGTCCTGTGAGGTTGGCGATGACACCGACCGGAATGGTATCCGCAGCTAGGAGCGCCCCTGGCTGGGCGACAATGGCTGCTGCCGCAAAGACGGCCGCATTCAATAGATTACGCTTCATGGTGTCCCCTTTTCACCGACGCTGTTTCCGCGTCGCGCTTGGTCGATAGTTAGACGGCGATAAGCCCGAGAAACAGGAAGCAAAGGTTAGACCAGAGATCGCTGTCAGGCGAGGGTTTTTGCTTTTCGGTCCAATGGAAAGGCGTCTTCCACTCCAGATGGTATCGAGGGTCTTTTCGCGCAGCGCCATTGCTGGACAACGCCGTGGAATCGCCTTCCCATGTCGCCGAACCGGAGGCCCAGCCCTCCCGGAAGAAGACGGACGACATGGCCAGCCGCAAGATCATCATCGATACCGACCCCGGACAGGATGATGCCTTTGCCATCCTGCTTGCGCTCGGGTCACCGGAACTTGAGGTCGTGGGCGTCACCGCCGTTGCCGGCAACGTGCCCGTGTCGAAGACCGAGTGGAATGCCCGACGCGTGCTTGAACTCGGCGGGCGGCAGGATATCCGCGTCGCCCCCGGCTGTTCGCGGCCGATGGTCAAGTCGCTGTTCACGGCCGAGTACGTGCATGGCGACAGTGGCCTGGAAGGGTGCGACCTGCCCGAACCGTCGATGCCCGCCCTGGACATCCACGCCATCGACTTCCTCATCGACCGCCTGATGGCCGAACCGGAAGGCGAGATCACCCTCTGTCCGCTCGGCCCGCTCACCAACATCGCCATGGCGATGGTCAAGGAGCCGCGGATCCTTGGCCGGATCCGGGAGATCGTGCTGATGGGCGGCGGCTATTTCGAAGGCGGCAACACGACGCCGGCGGCCGAGTTCAACATCTTCGTCGACCCGCACGCCGCACACGTCGTCTTCACCTCGGGCGTTCCGCTGACGATGGTTCCGATCGACTGCACCTACAAGGCGCTAATGACGCCAGCGTGGCTGGAGGAACTCCGGGCGCTCGGCACACGAACCGCCCGCGAGGCGGCCGGCATGGCCAGCTTCTATCAGGAGTACGGCAACCAGAAATTCGGCACCGACTCCTATCCGCTCCACGACCCCTGCGTGATCGGTTACCTGCTGCGGCCCGACCTCTTTCAGGGACGGGCCTGCCACGTCGAGATCGAGACGACATCGCCAACGACCTTGGGAATGACGGTCGTCGACTGGTGGAACGTCACCAAGCGGCCGACCAACTGCCACGTCCTGCGCGACCTCGATAATCCCGCCTTCTACGCGCTCATGCTGGAACGGATCGGGCGCCTGCCCTAGCCGAGGGCCTTCATTTCCGCTGGGCGTAGCGGCCTTCGCCTGCCTCGCCTTTTCGGCGCAGCGGCGTGTTGGCCACATCGGACAGCGGTCCGGCACCGAATGCCGCCGCGCGACGCTCGGGCGAGACAGCCTCGTAGGTTGTCGTGCGCATCACCGGTTGGCGGCCGATCGAGCGGATGAGCGTTTCCATTCCCTCGGGCGACATTTCCTGGCCATGGGCGGCGCCGGCCGCGCGCGAGATCGTCTCGTTCATCAGCGTGCCGCCAAGGTCGTTGGCGCCCGCCCGCAGCACGGCCGCGGCACCTTCGGCCCCCATCTTCACCCACGACACCTGGATGTTCGGAACGTGCGGATGGAGAACGAGCCGGCCGACGGCGTGCATCAGCACTGCCTCGCGGAAGGTGGGGCCCCGCCGCGCCAGCCCCTTCAGGTACATCGGCGCTTCCATGTGAACGAAGGGCAGCGGCACGAACTCGGTGAAGCCGCCGGTCTCAACCTGGAGGTCGCGGATCGCCAGCAGGTGGCGCGCCCAGGAGAGCGGCGTCTCCATGTGGCCGAACATGATCGTCGAGGTCGTCCGGAAGCCGGCCTGGTGCGCCGCGCGCATGACCTGCAACCATTCGCCGGTCCGGATCTTGTCGGGGCAGAGAATGGCGCGCACGTCGTCGTCGAGAATCTCCGCCGCGGTACCAGGCAGCGTGCCGAGGCCCGCTTCACGCAGCATCACAAAATAGTCGTCGAGATCGACGCCGAGCGTCGCCGCCCCCTGCCAGATCTCGAGCGGCGAGAAGGCATGGATATGCATCCCCGGTGCGGCCGCCTTCACCGAGCGACAGATGTCGAGATAGGTCGCCCCGGTGAAGTCGGGATGGATGCCGCCCTGCATGCACACCTCGGTCGCTCCGCGCTCCCATGCCTCGCGCGTCCGCCGCTCGATCTCGTCAAGTGTCAGGTCGTACGGCGTGCCGCGCAGGTTCTCGCTGAGCTTTCCCTTGGAGAAGGCGCAGAAGCGGCATTTGTAGGTGCAGACATTGGTGTAGTTGATGTTGCGCGTCACGACGTAGCTGACCGCGTCGCCATTGACCGCGCGACGGAGTTCATCGGCCGCAGCACAGAGCGCGGCAAGGTCGCCACCACGGGCAGCGAAGAGCGACGCGATCGCCGCCGGCTCAAGGCGTTCGCCCGCCACGGCCCGGTCGATCAGGCGGTTCACCGCCCTTCCCGTCGCCGGCGCGACATCCAGCGATGCGATGGCCTCGTGCGGTGGCTCGGCATCAATCCCCGGCGACCAGTCGCTGTCGCGGACGAGCCCGGCCGCGTCCACCCGATGCAGCGCGGCGACGCGCAATTCCGGCGCGAGCCAGCGGTCACCGTCCTGGAGATAGGCCGGGTATATCGGCAACCGCTGGGCGAGCGACTTGCCGGCCGCCTCGGTCGCCGCCTCGAGCACCTTCAGGTGTGGCCACGGCGCTTCCGGATTGACGTAGTCCGGCGTCACCGGCGACACCCCGCCCCAGTCGTTGATCCCGGCGGCTATCATTCGCCCGAGTTCGCCTGGAGCGGCCAGGTTCGGCGGCGCCTGAATGCTCATCGCCGGCCCGAAGATCAGCCGGGCAACCGCGATGGTCCACAGGTGATCCTCGGTCGAGGGCTCCGGAGCATCGGCCATCCGCGTCCCCGGCTTCGCCCGAAAGTTCTGGACGATGATCTCCTGGATGTGACCATGCCGCTCATGCGCGGCGCGAAGCGCCAGCATCGCCTCTATGCGCTCACGGCGGGTCTCGCCAATGCCGATCAGGAGACCGGAAGTGAAGGGAACCGCTGCTTCGCCGGCGCGCTCGATCGTGGTCAGCCGCGCCGCAGGTTCCTTGTCCGGCGATCCGAAATGCGGCCCTCCCCGCTCCGACAGGCGCGCGGAGGCTGTCTCGAGCATGATGCCCATCGATGCCGACACCGGCCGAAGCGCGGCAAGGTCCGCCGCTTCCATCAGGCCCGGATTGAGATGCGGAAAGAGTCCCGTCCGGGCGAAGATCGCCGCAGCGACCTCGCGGAGATAGGAGAGCGTCGTTGCATGGCCGAGCGCCGCCAGTTCCTCCCGCGCCGTGCGATAGCGCAACTCCGGCTTGTCGCCGAGCGTGAGCAGCGCCTCGGTACAGCCGGCCGCCTGCCCCGCTTCGGCGACGGCGACCGCCTCGTCGATGGTGAGGTACGCCCGTTCGCCGCGTCGTGGCGGATGGGCGAAGGTGCAGTAATGGCAGACGTCGCGGCAAAGCTGGGTCAGCGGGATGAAGACTTTCCGCGAATAGGTCACAACCGAGCCATATCCGGCATTCCGGATATCGCAGGCGACCGCAAGGAGGCTCGGGAGATCGTCGATCTCGACGAGCCGCAGTGCCTCGTCATCCTCGATGCGCCCCGATGCGGCGCGTTTCAGCAACGCATTCACTGGACCGCCTCCGGGCCGTCAACCGTCGCGCGGAAGCGTGCGCCTATTCCGGAGCGCGCCAGGTAGTGCCCCGTTGCCCCGTCGTGGTCGAGGATCGCGGCAAGATCGTCCGGTCGGTCGATGTCATGGGCAAGTTCGGGGACGTCCAGACCGCGCCAGCCTATTCCCCGCGCCTCCGCCGCCCGCTGATGGAGATGATAGCTGCCGGCGCCGAAGCAGAACGGAACCAGGTCGACCGGCCGGGCCACCATCGCGTTCGTACCTTGCCGCCTCCTGTCCGGAACCAGAGTCAGCGGCGGTCCGTCGGCAGCGGTTGCCAAGAGACTTTCGATTGCAAGCGGGGTGGCGAGCGGAAGATCCGCGTGGAGAACCAGCATCGACGCGGCCCGCTCACCCAGGAGGGTCGCCGCCGCTCTCGCGACCGCGGCGGTGGTGCCATCGTCAGTCGGATCGGCAAGAACACGAAAGCCGTGATCCTGCCCCAACGCGGCAAAGCCGTCATCGCCGGTCACCAGCATGACGCCGGACAGCCCGCGCACCGCCGACAGAGCGGTCAGAACGTCACGAACCATCGCTTCGGCAAGGTCGGCGCGCTCCATCGGCCCAAGCAGCGACGCAAGCCGCTGCTTGGCCGCCTCGCGACGCTTGATCGGGACGACGCACCAGGGCGCCACGGGAGTCATGTCCGAGGCTCCAGTCGACCGGCGAATGCCAGGACCGAACGGGCGAGCGCCTCACGATCCGCCATGCTTTGCATCAGCGTCGGCACGACATCGACCGCCACCGGGAATGCCGCCCTGTCGGCTGCGTCTTTGTCGTCGAGCACGAAGCCATCGATCAGGCCCTCATAGTGGGAAGCCACCGCAAGGGCCGTTACCGGGATATCCAGTTCCGCCATGATCTTGGCGGTCGGTCCCTTGACCGCCTGTCCGCCGATGATCGGCGTCACCGCGACAACGGGAGCCGACGTCGAACGGATCGCCGCGCGCATCCCCGGCACCGCGAGGATCGGATCGACACTGAGAAAGGGATTGGACGGGCAGATGACTACAGCGCGCACATCGGGATCGGCAAGCGCCGCCAGCACCCGCGGGCTCGGCCGGGCGGTTTCGGCACCGTCGAAACGGATCCGCTCGACCCGGGGCTCGCATCGGCGGCCGACGAAATAGCGCTGGAAGCCCAGCACGCCCTCATCGGTCTCGACGAAGGTCCGAACCGGGTCGTCGCTCATCGGCAGGATCTCGGCGGCAATGCCAAGTCGCCGCGCCAGGTCGGAGGTTATTGTCGTCAGCGTCTCGCCGGCCTTCAGGCGGAGCGTGCGCTGCACATGCATGGCGAGATCGGCGTCACCCAGGTTGAACCAGTCTTCGCCGCCAAGTGCCTTGAGCGCGGCCATGAAGGCCCAGGTCTCGTTCGCCCGGCCCCAGCCGCGCTCGCGGTCGGCGAGATCGGCGAGCGTGTAGACGACCGTGTCGATGTCCGGCGAGACATGCAGCCCGAGATGCTCGAAATCGTCGCCCGTGTTGACCACCACGGTAAGCTGCTCCGGCGTCAGGATCCGATAGAGCCCGAGGGCCAGCTTGGCGCCGCCGACGCCGCCGCAGATGGCGACGACCTTGCCTGGGATCTCGCTCTTGCTCATCGGAAGAGGTCCCGTTCCTTCGGCCGGATCAGCGCCGCGGCGGGCATGGCATCGCGATCCCAGGCGAGGCCGCGCACCAGAACGGCGGGCAGTCCTTCGTCCGCCTGGCCCATGACCAGCGATGCGGCGGCGGCGATCTCGTCGGCGAAGCCGATCTCGGTTCCGCGCAATTCACGGCCGAACAAGTCCGCCTCCCCGGTCCGCACGACCAGCGACGGAAGCCCCGCCGCGCCGATCGCCACTCCGGTCACCCCATGGCGCCACGCGCGGCCGAAACTGTCGGCGATGACGACCCCGATATCGACGCCGAACCGCTCGTCCAGCGCCTGCTTGAGCCGCAGCGCCGATCCATCGGGATCCTCCGGCAGGAGCAGCGCCAGCTCCCGGCCCTCCGGATGCCGGATATTCGACTGGTCGATCCCGGCATTGGCCATCACCAGCCCGAGCCGGTGAACCACGATCATGATGCCCGGGACATTGCGCAGGATCGTCCCGGATTCCGACAGGATGAGTTCGACCAGGCGCGGTTCCTTGCCGGAGACCGCCGCCAGTTCCCTGGCCCGGGCCGAAGGGACGACGGTGGCGAGATCGACCAGCCGGCCCTCTGCCTTGGAAACGATCTTCTGGGCGATGACGAGCACATCCCGGTCGCGCGGACCGATGTCCGCCGCCAGGAGCGACCTCGCCAGCATCGCCGGCAGGTCATCGCCAGCTTCGACCGGTGGAAGGCCGGGCAACGCCGAAAGGGTAACGGTCGGGACAGTCATTCGTCAGCTTGGCTTTGCGGTCCCGGTGATCCGGATGCCGGCTCCATCGATCTTGTAGCGACGATTGATGCCGATAAGTACACTGGTCAGGGCCTCCGCGACCACCGAATTCGCCAGAGGACCTGCCTCGAGGCCGCGCAGCCCCATCGCGTCCACCAGCGTGACGACGATGGCTCGCGCATCCTTGTCGTTGCCGCAGACCAGAACGTCGCAGTCGACGGCTTCGTCCTTTTGCAGCCTGTGCGCCGCAACGTTGTGGAGCGCCGACACCACCCGGACATCGGACCCAAGACGGTTCTGCGTCGCCACGGCAACCGATCCCTCCGGCGGCAGATGCACGGTGGAAACCTTGGGCGGCTGCAAGGGCACCGTCGTATCGACGACGATCTTGCCGGACACCACTGGCCCGATTTCGTCGAGGATCGCCGCGTGGCTGGCGAAGGGCACGGCAAGGAAGACGACCTCCGCCCGAGCGGCCGCCTCGCTGTTTGTGGCGCCGACGATTGCGCTGCCGCCAAGCGCGGCATTCATCTCCGCCGCCGCCGCAACGGCCCTGGCCGCGTCGCGCGAGCCGATCACCACCGGGTATCCGGCCAGCGCCAGCCGGCGTGCGATCCCCAGCCCGAGGGCGCCAGTGCCGCCGATGACCGCCACGACGGTCGATTGATCACCCATGAACTCTCTCCTGCTGGCCCTGCTCAGGCCTTGATGACCAGATCGCGCGGAAACCGGGTCATCACCTCGGGGCTGCCGTTTTCGGTCACGCGAAACGTCTCGCTCAATTCGAACCCCCGGTCGTCCTCCCACATACCGAGGATCATGTGAAAGCACATATCGGGCCGCAACACCGTGCGATCGCCCTCCCGCAGGCTTGCGGTCCTTTCGCCCCAGTCGGGCGGGTAGTTCAGCCCGATCGAGTAGCCGATGCGGGAGGCCTTCTCGTAGCCGGCGCGAGTAATTACAGCGCGCCATGCAGCTTCGACCTCCTCGCAGGTCACGCCGGCCCGGGCCGCTTCGAGCGCGGTTTCGAGACCTTCCTCGACAACCGCGGCAAGCTTCAGCAGATGGTCCGGCGGGCGGCCCAGATAGACGGTCCGGGCGAGAGCGGCGTGGTACCGGTTATGGCAGCCGCCAAGTTCGAGATAGGCGACACTGTCCTGTTCGTAACGGTCGCCCGACCAGGTCAGGTGCGGCGCGGCGCTCTTGGCGCCGCTGGGAACAGAGGGCAATGCCGCGGGATAGTCGCCCCAGAAGCCGGCGGTGCCATGGACTTGCGCAGCCATGATCTCGGCCACGGCATCGCATTCGCGGACGCCCGGCGCCACCGCGTCGATGCCCACTTTCATCGCTTCCGAGACGATATCCGCCGCGCCACGCATCATGGCGATCTCGGCCGGCGACTTGACGATACGCGCCCATCCGACAAGACGGTGGGCATTGACGAAGCGCGCCGACGGCAAGCCGGCGACCAGTTCGGCATGGGCCTGTGCGGTATAGTACCAGGAGTCCATTTCGACGCCGATCCGCGCCGAACCGAGTTTCCGGCGGAGCAGTTCCCCGGCGACTAAAGCCGCCGGATGCAGCGTCTCGGAGTCGACATGGCTCTCCGGATAGGCAACGAGGCTGTCTTCGTCGAGCCAACTCGTCAGCCGCGCCCCTGGCGCGTCCATTCCCCGACCGATCCATAGCGGCTGCTCGCGGTCGCCAATCACCACGACATACTGGTGCACATAGAATGACCAGCCGTCGTATCCGGTCAGGTAATTGAGACTCGCGGGATCGGCGAGGACGAGCACATCGGCCCCGGCCTCGCCCATCGACGCCTTCACCCGCGCAAGCCGCGCGGCATACTCCGCTTTCGAAAACGCGCTCATCCTAAGTGGCCCACCGGGCCTGGGCGCGGCTCAGAACAATTCCGGGAAATTGGCGTGGAATGCCCGCACCGCGTCGATATGCGCCTGCGGGTTGGCCAATCCACCGATCGCCGCCTTGTTCCAGCGCTTCTCTTCCTCGACCCAGCGCTCCGGCATTGTGTTGATGGTGATGTGCGTCGCACCGATCCTGCGCCAATCGTCGATCTCGGTGCGGAGCTCTTCCGGCGTCCGATCGATGATCGTCATGGTCGCCTCGATGCCGATCGTGTCGGGATCGCGTCCATAGGAGACTGCCATCTCTCTCATCGCATCGATGCTTCGCTTGCCGAGATCGTCGGCCTGGAAATTCGGCAGCCAGCCGTCACCGAGCTGCGCCGTCCGCCGGATCGCCGCCTTGGAGATGCCGCCGATCCAGATCGGGATCGGACGCTGGATCGGCAACGGGTTGATGCCGCCGTCCTCGATCCGGTGATACTCACCCTCGTAGGTGATCAGATCGGAGGTCCACAGCTTGCGAAGAACGTCGATCTGCTCATCGACACGCTTGCCGCGATTGCCGAAATCCTCGCCGCAGGCTTCGAACTCCTCCGGCTTGACCCCGACGCCGATGCCGAGGCGCAAACGCCCGTTCGACAACACGTCCACTTCCGCTGCCTGCTTGGCGACAAGCGCCGTGCCACGCATCGGGAGCACCAGGATCCCGGTGACGAATTCGATCCGGGTGGTCACCGCGGCGAGATATCCGAAGAGGACAAAGATCTCGTGGAACATGTCCTCCGCGTCATGGACGTATTTCCAGTCCGGCCGGCTTTTCTTGTTGAGTCCGATGATCTGGTCGAAGCTGGTCAGATGCGTGTAGCCGAGGTCGTCTGCAGCTTGCGAGAAATCCCGGATGCTGACCGGATCGAGGCCGATCTCAAACTGCGGGAACAGTGCACCAATCTTCATTTACACGCCTTCCTAGAAGCAGATTCAACGTCTTGCCGGTGTCGTATCACACCTCGGTTTGCGGCCGAAAGAACCATGCTTCCGTGGCCATCGCCTCCGGACGAGGGTCGTGGATGACAGATGACCTTTCTACGCCCATAATTTCTACTCGGAATGGTCGGGTTCGATGATTACTCGTCCCCATGCCGAAGCATCCGACAAGCGAAGGAGCACATCGGGACATGAATCTCTGGCGTCGCCTTTCGAGACTTTGCCTTGCCGCCGCGGCCGGAGCGCTCTTGCCGCTTCAGCCGGCTCTTTCGCAGGATCAGGGCGCCGGCCAATATGCCGGCCAGTGGGGCTGCCGCTACAGCATGGAGCCGTTCAGCAAGAACCCGATCGATACCCACTACTGGGAATTCGGCATCATCCTGCAGCCGGACAGCACCTACGCCATGCAGGGCTTCTACTACAGCCCGTCACTGGGCGTTCAGATCCCCGTCCAGGGTCAGGGCCGCTGGGGCATGACCGCCAACGGTCCGCGCGGCACGGCGATATCGGTATCAGGCCAGCTCCTGCGGCAGGACGCGGGCTGGCAGCCCTTCGAGTTCATGGTCACGCCGGCCGACAACCGTAATCTCTACCTGCAATTCCGGGGCAATACCCACATGACCAACATCAGCTGCCAACGCTGACAGGCAGCCACCGGGCCTGGCCGCCTTGCGCCCCTACCAGGCGATCGACTGGCCACCGAGCGCGGCGATCAGCTTCTCGTCCTGCGAATAGACGTCTGCCCGAAAATTCGGGACACCCTGGTCCACCCAGGCAGTAAAGTAGGTGATGTGAACCGGGAGCGGCTTCTCCAGGCTGACCACCGTCCGCTGGCCGCTGCCGACGACCTGGTTCACCCGTCCAATATCCCACCCTGACAACCCACCGGCGGCGAGCACCGGCGGCGCCAATTCGAGCGGCCGCGACAGGCGCACGCAGCCATGGCTGAAGGCGCGATCGGCACGGCTGAACAGGCTCTTTGACGGCGTATCGTGGAGATAGACGTTGAACTGGTTGGGGAACATGTACTTCACCTGCCCGAGCGCGTTGTTCGGGCCGGGCCGCTGCCGGAGCCGGAACGGGAAGTTGCCCGGTCCGTACTGGTTCCAGTTGATCGACGTCAGGGGATAGACCGTGTCGCCACGCACCGCCTCGAAGCCGGCCGCCGCGCGGGCACCGGGATTCTTGCGCAGCTTCGGCAACTCCTCCTTCAGGGCGATGCTCGACGGCACGTTCCAGTAGGGATTGAACTCGAGGTAGCGGATCTCGTCGCTGAAGACCGGCGTCCGGTGATAGGGCTTGCCGACCACCACCGCCATCTTCTCCTCGACCTTGCCA
The DNA here is from genome assembly GCF_900104485.1 of Bauldia litoralis. Classification (GTDB taxonomy): domain Bacteria; phylum Pseudomonadota; class Alphaproteobacteria; order Rhizobiales; family Kaistiaceae; genus Bauldia; species Bauldia litoralis. The sequence continues at coordinate 643,427 of NZ_FMXQ01000002.1, forward strand.
TCGCTGACGCGTGTCAGTTCGAAGCCGGCGATGTTGACCATCACGTATTTCTCGCCGAGCGACTCCGGCATCCAGCGCCAGCGTTCCATTGCGACGATGATTTCCTGGATGCGATCCTCGACAGGCACATTGAGCGCGACGATGGTGCCCCGCCCGACGAGGCCATCGATCTCGAGCCCGTGCCGCGCCTGGAAGCTTCTGACGATCGCAACGAGTTCGTCGTCATAGAGGTCTTCCGCGCCAACCGGTGCCTCGGGCGAAGCGCCGTCGGTCACCGCGAGACGGGCGCGCAGCATCGGCACACGCGGATCGGTCATGCCGGGCTTCAGCGTTTCGCCCATCGGGACCTGCGGCCACCCGCCAGCCTGGCCAAGGGCGCGATAGTCCCCGAGCGCGACGCGCAACTCTTCATATTCCGGGGCGCTCGGCTGCCAGCCGATGAAGAACTGGTCGAGGTTGCGTGCCGACGCCAGTTCCTCAAGCGCCGCCAGTTGATCGATCTCGCGCTTCTGGAGAAAGAAGTTGGGATCGACCTTGCGCGGCAGAAAACGCCCGACCCGGAGATCGGAGGCATATTCGAGGAAGGCCGCGGAAAAATGCAGTTCGATGATCGCACGACCGCGATCGTCGGTGACCGGAATGGCATCGCTGAGGTTGACGAGCTGCTCGGTCGGGTATGCGGCGGGGTCGAGGCCGTCATCGGCGGCCGACCGCATCCATTCAATGAAGGCCGGCGCCCGCTCATGCCCGAGCCACAGCAGTTCGCCGCCCTGGCCGGCATAATAGGCGGCTAGCGCTTCCTGGCGCTGGCGCACCGGCAGCGGCAGGTTCGGCTCGCTGGCCAGCAGGTCGACGATATTGACCCGAACCGTCGCCAGATCCTGGTCGGTCAAGCCGTCGAGGGCAGCGGCCGGCGAAACGCAACACGCAACGGCCAGCGCGAAGAAGACCGCGCGCAAACCACCGAACACCTGGGATGACCTGTTCAAATCGGACTCCGTCATTGTCTTGTCGCCCTAGTGCATCGGCGGCGCGTAGAGGATGCCGCCCTGGGTCCAGAGCGCATTCACGCCACGGCGAATGGCGAGCGGCGTCCCCTCACCCAGGTTTCGTTCGAAGATTTCCCCGTAATTGCCGACGGAGGCGAGAACCACCGCGAGCCAGTCGTCCGCGATTCCGAACTCGGTCGCGGCCGCCTTGCCGAGCGCAACGGCACTGTCCCGATTGGCTGAGTCGCCGACGGCCGCCGCGGTCAACCCATCCTCCTCGGCGTTGATCAGCCCGTAGAGCGTCCACCGCACGAGTTCGTTCCACCCGGCGTCCCCCTCGCGGGTCACCGGACCGAGCGGCTCCTTGGAGATCACCTCCCGCAGGATCACGTGATCGTCGGGCACTTCCAGCAGCGACCGTTCGGCTGCCAGCGCGGAACTGTCGGCCGTGTAGACGTCGCACTCACCGGCGGCATAGGCACGGCGCGCTTCGGTCCGGTCGGTGAACCGTTCGAAGGTCACGTCCATGCCGTTCCTGGCGAAATACGCCGCCGCGTTGTCTTCGGTCGTCGTTCCGCTGACGACGCAGATCCGGGCGCCAAGCAGTTCCAGCGCGCTGGACATTCCATCGAGAGCGTGCGCCAGGAACCCCTGGCCGTCGTAATAGGCGATCCCGGCGAAATCGATGCCGAGGTCGAGGTCGCGCGACATGGTCCATGTGCTGTTGCGCGACAGGAGGTCGATCTTGCTGTCGGTCAGGGCCTTGAACCGGTCCGTGGCGGAAAGCTGGACATAGTCAACCTTGTCGGGGTCGCCGAGCACTGCCGCCGCCACCGCCCGACAGAAGTCGACGTCGAAGCCGTACCAGGCGCCTGCAGCGTCGCGGTCCGAGAAGCCGGGCAGGCCCTCGCTGATGCCGCAGACCAGGGTGCCGCGACTGCGGACATCGTCAAGGGTCGACGCCGATGCCGAGCCAAGAATCCCAAGGCCAAGAAAGGCGGCGAGCGTCGCTCGCAGCAGGCGCATGGGCGCCGGTATCTGGATCACAGGATCTCTCCAACTCTGCTCGTTCATCAACGAATCTGCTCCAGGGAGCCTAGGTCGACACCGCAGCCGAGCCAAGCCCGCCCGGCAACCGCAAGCCTCACGCCAGACGGCGCATGAACCACCGTCGCAGCAGCTTCTCGATCTCCAGAAGCACCAGCAGAAGGATCCCGATGCCGATGACGATCAGTCCGTCGACCATGGCGATCGATCGAGTCCCGAATATGGCCTGCATGAACGGGGCATAGGTGAAGAGGAACTGCCCGACGACGACCCCCGCGACACCAATCAGGACGGCCGGCGTGCCGACGATGCCGCGCAGGGTGATCGAGGTCATGTTCAGGTAGCGGACGCTGAACAGATAGAAGATTTCCATCACCACCAGCGTATTGACCACCAGCGTCCGGGCAGTGGTGAGGTCAAGCCCCCGATCAAGCGCCCAGAAGAACATGCCAAAGGCGCCACCGACGAAAAGCAGCGACACGAGTACCACCCGCCACACGAGGAACGGCGACAGCAGCGCCGCCGACGGCGATCGTGGCGGACGCGTCATCGTTCCCGGTTCCGTCGGCTCGAACGCCAGCGTCAGGCCGAGGGCGACGGCGGTAATCATGTTGATCCACAGGATCTGGACCGGCGTCACCGGCAGCGCCAAGCCCGCGAGGATAGCGGCGATGATGACCAGGGCCTCGCCGATACTGGTCGGCAGGGTCCAGCCGATCACCTTCCTGATATTGTCGTAAACGGTCCGCCCCTCGCGCACCGCGGCGACGATGGACGCGAAGTTGTCGTCGAGCAGCACCATCTCGGCCGCTTCCTTGGCGGCTTCGGTGCCCTGCCTGCCCATCGCCACGCCGACGTCGGCGCGCTTCAGCGCCGGCGCGTCGTTGACGCCGTCTCCGGTCATCGCGACGACCGCGTCGCCGGCCTGGAGCGCCTCGACGATCCTGAGCTTGTGTTCCGGGCTGGTGCGGGCGAACACCGCCGAGTGTTCGGCCAGATCCCGCAGCGCCGCCGGCTCCAGGTCTTCAAGCTGTGCCCCGGTGACGACCCGGTCGTGGTCGAGAAGCCCCAGTTGCCGCCCGATCGCCGAGGCGGTCGCGGCATGGTCGCCGGTGATCATCTTCACCTTGATCCCGGCGGCAAGACACTCCCGCACGGCGTCCTGCGCATCGGCACGCGGCGGGTCGATCATCCCGACGATGCCGAGAAAGACGACGTCGCTCTCAAGGTGATCGGCGGCAAGGTCCTTTGCTGCCGCAGGGGCGGGCTTCATGCCGAAGCCGAGGACCCGTTGGCCTTCCGAAGCCAGCCGATGGATTTCCTCGTGCCAGCGCTGCCGATCGATCGGCTCCGACCCGCCGCGACCGCGTTGCCGCGTGCACATGGCGAGAAGACGCTCTGGCGCGCCCTTGATATGGACGACGGCCGCCCCGGCCTGATCGGTGTGCAGCGTCGCCATGTAGCGGTGCCGGGAATCGAAGGGGATCTCGTCGACACGGTGGAAGCGCTCACGGTCTTCGCCGCGCCCGGCTTTCATTGCCAGCGAAATAAGGGCGCCCTCCATCGGGTCGCCCTCGACGAGCCATCCGGCGTCCGTCGACCGCAGCCTCGCATCGTTGCAGAGGATGGCGGCCAGGGCGATGTCGCCGAGAACAGTGCCCTCCGCGATCTCGATCCTTGCGCCGGCGACTTCGAAGTCGCCGGCGGGCTCGTAGCCGACTCCGGTCACCTCCGCCCTGTCGTCCGCGGTCACCACCGAGCGCACGGTCATCTCGTTGCGGGTCAGCGTCCCGGTCTTGTCCGAACAGATCACCGAGACCGCGCCCAGCGTTTCGACCGCCGGCAGCCGTCGGACGATCGCGTTGCGTCGCGCCATGCGCTGGACGCCGATCGCCAGGGTGATCGTCATCACGGCCGGCAGCCCCTCGGGGATCGCGGCGACGACCAGCCCGACCATCGCCATCAGCGCATCGGCGACCGAATAGCCGCGGGCCAGCACGGCAAAGGCGAAACCAATCACCGCAACGCCAAGAATGGCGGCGGTGAGTTGCTTGGCAAACCGGTCCATGAGACGGACAAGCGGGGTGGTCAACGTCTCGACGGTGCCAAGCAGCGTGCTGATCGCCCCGAGTTCGGTCTCGACACCGGTGGCGACGACGACGCCTGCACCCTGCCCGGCGACGACTAGCGTGCCGGAATAGGCCATCGAGCGCCGGTCGCCGAGGACGGCCGATGCGTCGACAGCCTCGACGCCCTTGTCGACAGGGACCGATTCCCCGGTCAGCACTGCCTCCTCGATCCGCAGGTTGCGGGCCTTGACTAGCCGCAGGTCGGCCGGAGTCCGATCGCCGGCTTCCAGCAATACGATGTCGCCAGGCACGACGGTGTCGGCGTCCACCGTTACCCGGTGCCCGTCCCGCATCACGGTCGCCCCCGGCATGATCATCGCCCGGATGGCATCGAGCGCCCGTTCCGCCCTGCCCTCCTGGATGAAGCCGATGACGGCGTTGGCGATGACCACGGCGAGGATGACGGCCGCGTCGACCAGCTCGCCCAGGAAGGCTGCGACGATCGCGGATGCGAGAAGGACGTAGATCAGCACGTTTGCGAACTGGCTGAAGAACCGGACGAGCGCGCTGCGTCCGCGCGTTTCCGGCAGCCGATTGGGCCCGTAGACCTCAAGGCGCTCGGCAGCTTCGGCGGTAGTCAGGCCGAGATGCCGCGATGCCAGTTCCGCGGAGACATCGTCGGCCGACATCGCATGCCAGTCACGCCGCGGCGGCGTTGGACCTTTGCCATTCACCATGGCGCGCCTATCTAGGTGCGAGGGCCTCGTCTGATGAGAATCGGGAATTGCGATCTCTCCTCGTCAGGTTGCACTACCAGTCGGGTCTGCCACTCACCATGCCCGCGCCAGTTTCGCGATCCGGGCTACCACGCGTCTCACCGAAAGAATTAGACCGAAGTCAATGAACCGGATCGGGCCTTTGCATGAAATCGAACCGCCGCATTTCCGCAAGGTCATGGGGCGTTTCGCCACCGGGGTCACGGTAATCACCGCGACGACGGGCGGCGAATCCCACGGCATGACGGCCAACGCCTTCATGTCGGGGTCGCTCGACCCGCCCCTTTGCGTCGTCTCGGTGGCCAGGCGCGCCCATATGCACGCCTATCTCCTCGAAGCGAAGCGGTTCGCGGTCAACATCCTGGCCGAGGGACAGGCCGATCATGCCACCCATTTCGCCGGCAAGCTGGTCCCCGGTCTCGAACCCCGTTTCGTCGACATCGACGGCATCCCGACACTTGGCGACGCATCGGCGCGGATCACCGCCGAACTGGCGGCCAGCCACGACTGCGGCGACCATACGCTGTTCATCGGCCACATCACGTCCATGGACGCCGACGAGCGGCGACCATTGCTGTATTTCGACGGTCATTATAGAGCCATGCAGGAGACCTGCGGGGCAGAAACCCCGCTTCCCGAATTCTGGTGAGTGGCATGGCTGAACGCTTCAACGTCTTCGATCTCTTCCGCCTCGATGGCGACGCCGCCATGGTCACCGGCGCCGGCTCCGGCATCGGTCGGATCGCCGCGACCACGCTCGCCAGCGCCGGAGCAAAGGTCGCGGTTACCGACATCGACGGCGAAGCCGCCGAGGTCGTCGCCGAGGAGATCCGGCAAGCCGGCGGAGAAGCGACTGCCTTCACCCTCGACGTCGCCGACGAGACGGCGATCGTCGCGGTGGTCGACAAGGCCCATGCCGCCTTCGGCCGCATCGACATCCTCGTCAACAATGCCGGCATGACCCGCCGCATCCCGACCGAGGACTTTCCCTCCGAAACCTGGCACGAAATCCTCGCGGTCAACCTCACCTCAGCCTTCGTCGCCTCGCGCGAGGTCGGGCGCCACATGCTGGCGGCGGGCGAAGGCCGCATCGTCAACGTCTCCTCGATCATGGGCATGTCGGGCGGCGGCCTGTTTCCCAGTATCGGTTACTATTCGACCAAGGGCGCCCTGGTGAATTTCACCCGCGGCCTTGCCGGCGAATGGGGCGCGCGCGGCGTCCGCGTCAACGCCATCGCCCCGACCTTCGTTCGCACAAAGCTGACGGAAAACCTCCGCGGAAACCGTGAGATGGTTGAAAAGATCGAGAACCGGACCCCGATGGGCCGCTTCGCCGAACCGGAGGAGATCGCCGGCGGCATTCTCTACCTGTGCAGCCGCGCCTCGAGCATGGTCACCGGCCACGTCCTCGCCATCGATGGCGGCTGGCTGGCCGTCTGAGTTCAGGGCGAGACGCCGATGCCCCTCGAATTCGCGTATCAGCCGTCGCCCCAGCGGATCGTCTTTGGCTCCGGCAAGCTGGACCAGGTCGCGGCCGAAGCCGAGCGGCTGGGGATCACGCGGGCGATGGTCCTCTCGACACCGGGGAAAACCAGCCTCGCCGAAGATGTCGCCGGCCACCTTGGCGACCGGTGCGCCGCGATCCTCCCCACCGCGCGCATGCATACGCCGGTCGAGGTCACGGACGAGGCGATGACCACCGTCGAGGCCGAGCGGATCGACGGTCTCGTAGCGATCGGCGGCGGGTCGACCACCGGGCTCGGCAAGGCAATTGCCTACCGCACCGACCTGCCTCAACTCGTCCTGCCGACGACCTATTCCGGCTCCGAACTGACCGATATTCTCGGCCAGACCGAGGACGGCGAAAAGACGACCATTCGCGATGCCCGGGTCCTGCCTGAAACCGTCATCTACGACGTGGGGCTGACGCTCTCCCTGCCGGTCGCGGTCTCCGTCACCTCCGCGATGAACGCCATGGCCCATGCGGTGGAGGGGCTCTACGCGCCGAACAGCAATCCGATCCTCGCCCTGATGGCCGAGGAAGGGATCCGCGCTCTGGGCGTCGCCATTCCCGGCATCGTCAGGGCCGGCGCCGACGAAGCCGCGCGCGGTCAGGCGCTGTATGGCGCCTGGCTTTGCGGGACCGTGCTCGGCGGTACGTCGATGGCGTTGCACCACAAGCTCTGCCACGTCCTTGGCGGCAGCTTCGGCCTCCCCCATGCCGAGACCCACACCGTCATCCTGCCACACGCCGCCGCCTACAATGCCGCGACGGCGCCGGATGCCATGGCCGCCGTTGCCCGGGCGCTTGGTGCCGACGATGCCCCGACCGCCCTGTTCGACCTGGCGAAGAATGCCGGTGCACCGATGGCGCTTCGCGACATCGGCATGCCGGAAGACGGCCTCGACCGCGCCGCCGAGATCGCGACTGCCAATCCCTATCCGAATCCGCGTCCGCTCGCGCGCGACGCGATCCGCAAGCTCCTCGACGACGCCTGGCACGGAAGACTGCCCGCCGCTTGAGGCGTGGTCAGCGCCCCGCCACTTCCCCCTCGCCGCCGAAATACCCGCTCCATGCAAACCAGTAGGCGATGTGGCCGGGAAGACGCGCGAGCGATCGTCCATCCGGCCCGACCAGCGCGTCTTCCGTGACCTTCCATCGCGAACCGTCCTGCATCACGACCGCGGGATCGCCCCCCTTCTCGAAGGTCATTCCGTCCGACCGATAGGCGCGCACCGTGCGGCTCGCCGCGTCGCCGATCAGTACGAGGTCAACCACGCCTGCGCTGTCGTTGATCACGGCGCCGCCGGCGAAGAGGTCGAGCGGCCAGGCTTTCTCGACCGGCGCGGCGCGCAGCGCGAAGACATAGTCCTTCTGCTTCAGCTCGGACTGGTCGACCCGCGTCGGAAACATCAGGTCCGGGCTGGCGAAGTAGCTGGTGTAGGCGGCCCCCGGCGCATAATCGCGCGCAAAACCGGTGTCGATGTCGATCACCCGGGTTTCCGGGTTGTCGCGCCGCCAGTCCGCCCAGCGCGCAATGACCACCGGCCGGGTCTTCAATTCGATGCCGGAGCCGGTCAGCGGCCCAACCACCGGGCGACCGGTGAACTGGTTCCACAGCGAATGGGTTTCGGTGTCGTACATCAGCTTGTTGGACCGGTAGAGAAAGCCGGACGACCCGAAAACGAGTTCGCGCTCGAAGCGATCGAGCTTCGTCTCGAACAGGATGCCCGAGCCGCAAAGCGTGCAATAGGCGAGCGCGACGGGGACGCCACCGACCGTGTCGTTGAACATCTCGTGCCAGTCGAGAATGCGCAGCGGATAGGCCCGGGCATCGCCGTTGATCGACACGCCGAAGACCAGGTCCTCGTCGTTGAGCCAGCCCGCCGCGTCAGACGCGATCAGCCTCGGATGGTTCAGCGCCGGGATCCCGTCCTTGATGACCCCGCCCCAGACGATTTCCTCGATGCGGATCTCGTGCTTCTTGTCGGCCCCGAGAAACAGCTGGAAGTTCGCGTCGATCTGGCTATGCGCCCAGGCATGCAGCAGGTCGAAGCCCTCGAACGGTTCGATCTCGGGATGCGCCTCCTGCCACAACATCCAGTCGGACCAGGATTGCGGCGCTGTCTCAGCGGTGATGTCCCGCAATACGTCCGGGAAACGATCGTCCCGGACAAACCGCATGGAGAGGATCAGCGCGGCGGCCGACGATGGTCCCAGATCACCGAAATAGGCGAGCGCCGCGTCCCGCGCGTCTTCGTCGCCGGTGAAAAGGGCGACCCCCTGGCGGACCTCCTCGCGCTGCTCCTCGGCCACTGCCGAGAGTGGCGCGAGCGCAGATGTCAGGAGGAGAACAAGGAATAGGACGACCGCGCGCATGTCACTCTCCGTTGCCGGGATACCGAGAGAAACTGCGCGTCCTGCGCGATCACGGTCCACAAAAGTCTGCGTGAGCCGGAGCCGGAATCCCTAGCCGAATTCATTTCACCTTTAAGCGAATGCCGGGCGGCCGGTTCATCGTTGGTTTGCCGCGTGCCGAAGACGCCCGCAACTTCCGCGGCGTCTGCCGGCTTGGTTCTCCACAACGGCCGCGTCACCCGGCGGCGGCCAGAAGCACAAGAGGAGACCATCATGAAGAGGCATCATTTTCTCACAGCCACCGCATCGATCGCCCTGCTGCTGTCGGCGTCCGCTCTTCCCGTTAGCGCTGACGGCATCAACGCCAACGCCAACATCGGCGGCGTCAAGGCCAACGTTTCCGTCGGCGGCAGCGGCGGTGGCGCCAAGGCCAGCGTCAGCGGGGGTGGCGGCGGTGGCAACAACGGTGGTGGCGGCGGCGGCAACAGCAGCGGCGGCGGCGGTGGTGGCGTCAATGCGAACGCCTCCATCGGCGGCGGCAGCGGCGTCAATGCCAATGTCGGCATTGGTGGCGGCAGCGGCGCCAATGCAGACGTCGGCATCGGCGGTGGCAATGGCGCCAATGCCAGCCTCGGCATAGGCGGTGGCAACGGCGCAAATGCCGATGTCGGTATCGGCGGCGGCGATGGCGTCGATGCCGAGGTCGGCATAGGCGGTGGCGACGGTGGCTCCGGCAACGGGTCCGGCGGTGGCACCACCATCTTTGGCAACAGCAAGGCTGGTGGCGGTGTCAGCGGAAACGGCGGCGGCAGCACCATCATCGCGCCGACTGCCGTTCAGGCCGCGATCGCCGACATGTCGTCGGGTGAGCGGGCCGCGATGAAACGCAAGTGCGCCAGCATCCTCGGCAGCCCGAATGCCTATGAGGACAGCATCGTCATCCTCTGCCAGGTGCTGCGCAAGCTCTAGCCGCTGCGACCATCTGGAAATGCGAGCGCCGCCGTCCCTCCCACGGCGGCGTTTCGCCGTCCGGCGTCAGCCCAGCTTTGGCGAAGGGCGCCCCAGCGACAGGCACGCCGCCTTCAGGGTATTTGCCATCAGCAGGGCGATGGTCATCGGCCCGACACCGCCTGGAACCGGGGTAATGGCCGACGCCACCGCCGCGGCTTCGGCAAAGGCGACATCGCCGACCAGCCGGGTCTTGCCCTCCCCTTTTTCCGGCGCGGGAATGCGGTTGACCCCGACATCGATGACCGTGGCGCCGGGCTTGATCCAGTCTCCGCGCACCATCTCCTGCCGTCCGACCGCCGCGACAACAATATCGGCGCGCCGCACCACAGCAGGAAGATCGCGGGTCCGCGAATGGGCGATGGTCACCGTGCAATTCTCGTTGAGCAGCAACTGGGCGACCGGCTTGCCGACCAGATTGGACCGACCGACCACCACGGCCTCGAGCCCGCCGAGATCGTCGCCAAGCGTATCGCGGAGGAGGATCATGCAGCCTGCCGGCGTACAGGGAACCATTGCCTCGCCGGCGCCGCTGGCCAGCCGCCCTACATTGATCGGGTGAAATCCGTCGACGTCTTTCTCCGGGCGGATCGCCTCGATGACCCGGTTCTTGTCGATCTGCGCCGGCAGCGGCAGCTGGACGAGAATTCCATGGATCGCCGGGTCGTCGTTGAGCTCGCCGACCAGCCGCAGCATCGCCTCTTCGCTCGTATCGGCCGGCAGGGTGTGCTGGACGGAAACGAAGCCGAGCTCGTCCGCCTTGCGACCCTTGGCGCCAACATAGACCTGGCTCGCCGGATCGTCGCCGACCAGCACCACCGCCAGACCGGGCACGACGCCCGTCTCATCCGTCAACCGGCGCGTCTCGAAAGCGATGCGCTCGATGACCCTGGCCGATACGGCCCGCCCGTCGATGGTCGCGGCAATGCCGCTAGCGGAAGACGACGGTGCGTTCGCCATTGATCAGGACCCTGTGTTCAAGATGGAATTTGATCGCCCGCGCCAGCACGGCCGCCTCGATGTCGCCGCCGATCGCCAGGAACTCTTCGGGCGACATCGAATGATCGACCCGCCCGACATCCTGCTCGATGATCGGGCCGGCATCGAGCACTGGCGTCACGTAATGCGCGGTCGCGCCGATAAGCTTGACGCCCCGGGCATGCGCCTGGTGATAGGGCTTTGCTCCGACGAAGCTCGGCAGGAACGAGTGATGGATGTTGATGGCGCGCCCGGCCAGTTCGCTGGCGAATCCCTCGGAGAGGATCTGCATGTAGCGGGCCAGCACCACCAGGTCGATGCGCTCGGCCGCGATCAGCGCGGACAGCCGGGCTTCCTGCTCGGCCTTGGTATCGCGTGTCACCGGCAGGTGCAGGTAGTCGACGCCTTCGGCCTCGACACGCCGCCGCATCGTCTCATGGTTCGAGGCCACGGCGACGAGTTCCATCGGCAGGTGACCGATCGAATTGCGGTAAAGCAGGTCGTTGAGGCAGTGACCGAACTTCGACACCAGGATCAGCACGCGCGGCTTCACCGCCAGGTCATGGACCTGCCAATCGAAACCGTAACCGGTGGCGACCGGCTCGAAGCCGCTCGAAAAGGCCTCGGCGGTGAAATGCTCCGGGGCCGAGAACGACACGCGCATGAAGAAGCGCTCGGTCTCCGGATCGCCGTATTGGGCGCTTTCGACGATATTGCAGCCCTGCGACGCGATGCTGTTGGCGACCGCGGCGACGATGCCGCGCCGGTCGTGGCAGGAAAGCGTCAGGACAAACCGCGCGGCTTTTGCGGGCATGGTTCGATTGCTCGGTCGGAGAGACGGTCAGGGCGAAAACCACTACCGCCGTCGCGGGCTACGGGCAACCGATTGGATTGGCGCCGCGCCGATTTGCCCCGAACCGGCCTGAGAAGCGCAATATGCCAAGGCCGCGCGGTCAGGCTCAAAATTCCTGCGAAACAGGCTGAAATGCTATAGCCCCGTATCAAACGAATCTTCGAGAACCCGACCCATGGCAGATATCGACCAGACCAACGCCAAGAAGCTCGCCTTGCTTATCGACGCGGATAACGTGCGCGCCACCTTCCTGCCGATCATCATTCGCGAGGCTTCGGCCATCGGCACCATCGTCGTCCGGCGGGTCTACGGCCATTTCGCCAGCGCCTCGATGGCGTCGTGGCAAAAGCTCCTGCACGAATACGCCCTCACCCCGGTCCACGTGCCGCCGGCGTCGCGCGGCAAGAACGCCTCCGACATGCGTCTCGCCATCGAGGCGATGGACCTGCTTCACCAGAAGCACCTGCAGGGCATCTGCATCGCCTCCAGCGACAGCGATTTCACGTCGCTTGCCAGCCGCATCCGTGAGGACGGGCTGGAGGTCATCGGCTTCGGTGAGAAGAAGACGACCGCCCCTTACGTCGCCGCCTGCGACCGCTTCTTCTATTGCGACCTCCTGCTGGACCAGGAGAAGGAAGAGAAGACGCCCAAACCGGAACGGACCCGCAAGGCGGCCAAGCCGGCAAGGCCGACACTGCCGACCGACGAGATCTTCGACGCCCTCGAGGATGCTTCCGGCGATGACGGATGGGCGCGGTTGGGCACGGTCGGCCAGGTGCTGATCAAGCGCATGCCCGATTTCGACCCGCGCAACTACGGCTACAAGAAGCTGAGCGATCTCTTCGCCGACCTGAAGAGCGTCGAATCCCGGCGACTCGAATCCACCAACGGCTCCGCCCTCATGGTCCGGCGCAAGCCGACCGCGAAACCCCGGTCTGCCTGACGCGGGATCGACCGCGTCAGGGACGGCGACGACGCGTTGGAAATCCGGCGGCGCCGTGCTACCCCGACGCCGCGACCGCGGGAGGGATCATGGCAGCCAGGCCGAAGGCACGGAAACGGAAGGCGATCGCCTTCATCGCCGCCGACACCAGCGAGGCGAAGGCGGCGCGCGACCGGCTGATCGCTCGCTATGGCGGCGTGACGCCAGGCAAGGCGGATATTGTCGTGGCGCTCGGCGGCGACGGCTTCATGCTGCAGACCCTCCATCGGTTCATGAATACCGGCACGCCGATCTACGGAATGAACTGCGGCTCGGTCGGCTTCCTGATGAACGAGTTCCGGGCGACCGGTCTGCGCGGCCGCCTCGACACCGCGCTCAGCAGCGTCGTTCGCCCGCTGGCCATGGTCGCGACCGACCGCAACGGCAAGGAACACACCGCCTTCGCGATCAACGAGGTATCGCTGCTCCGCCAGTCCTACCAGGCCGCGAAGTTGCGCATCGCCATCGACGGCAAGGTGCGGATGGAGGAACTCATCTGCGACGGCATCCTCGTCGCCACGCCCGCCGGCAGCACCGCCTATAACCTCTCGGCCCATGGCCCGATCCTGCCGATCTATGCGCCGTTGCTGGCGATCACGCCGATCAGCGCGTTCCGCCCGCGAACCTGGCGTGGCGCCCTCGTGCCGGACCGGGTCGAGATCAGGATCGAGATGCTCGAAGCGAAGAAGCGCCCGGTCAACGTCGTCGCCGACAATGTCGAGTTCAAGTCGGTCGTCGACGTCACCATCAAGCAGGAGCTCAAGGCGCAGAGTGTCATCATGTTCGACCCGGACCATTCCTGGGACGAACGAATTCTCTCCGAGCAGTTTCGCTACTAGGGCAGGCTCGCGTCAGGCCGCGCTGGCGATCCGACCGTAATCGCGCGCGGCGACACGCGCCTGATCGGCGGCGAACCGTCTCAGCATCGCCGTCAGCTCGTTGACCTCGCCGTCGGTGATATCCCGGTAGCGCGACAACACCGTCTCGACCATGTGCAGCGTGAAGCGATAGCGATCGCGCGGACCGCCCCGTTCGGCGATTTCGCGGCAGGTCTCGATCGCCGTGGCGAAGGCCTCGAACGCCATCGGCGGCAATCCCGCCTTGTCATAGAGCGCGCGAAAGCCCTGGTTCCGTCCGGCGCGGATGAGACTTGCCACCCGCGCCTCGGGAACATGGGAGAGGACCGACAACGCCGTCTCGAACACGGCGACATTTCCGGCGCAGACTGCGCGTAACAGCAGCGCCGTCGTCAATTGGCCGGTCACCCGCAGATGCTCGACCAGCGGCACCAGTTCGTCGGTTTCCGTCTCGGCGGCGAGCGCCACGGTTGCCCGGTCGCAGGCCTCGCGCGTCAGCGTGCGCGCCCGATCCTCGCTCACCCAGGCCTTGCCGACGACCATCTCGCCGAGCGCGCAGCTCAGCCGCTGGATCAGGAGTTGCCGGACATCGGGCGGCAGGCCCGGTCGTTGAAGCAGCGCTTCCCGGATCTCCGCATCGTCACCGAAGCGTTCCGCCATCCGCCGCAGGCTGATCCGCGCGATCATGGCGCCGTCGTTATGAACGAGCGTCAGGCATGTATCCCGCTCCCCGACCTCAGCGATGGCCGCCGACACGGCGCTGGACAGCCGCGGTCGGCTGGCGACGGCGGTCTGGAGTGCCGGTTCGGCGCCGGCCGCGATATCGACAAGTTCGGCATCGACGAAGACCGGTGACCGCGACAGCACCAGCGCGCCGATCTCGGTCGCGTCGGTTGCCAGCGCCAGCATGATATGGCGCGGCGCCTCAAGCCCGGCGGCAAGCGACCTGGCGAGCGCAAGACGGACCTCGGCCGATGGGTCGTCGAGGACGATCGTCATCGCCGCTTCCATCTCGCTCAGCGTCTCATCGTCGATATCGGAAAAGAGATAGGCACGGCCCAGCGACGCCACGGCTTCGGCTCGCCGGGGTGTCGGCGCCGTTTCCATCCAATGGAGAAATTGCTGAACGATCATTTGCGTCTCTCAGACTGCAGCCCACATGCTGCGCCAAACAGATTAACGATCGGTTCACCATAGGATTGGCAGGATTCCGGCCCTCACGGGTCCGCGCGCAGGCGCAAGAAGACGCCAGCCGGGCGCTGGTCACGTCGAATCGAAACCGCTTCGGGAGAGCAGGCCTAGCCGGCGCCAGGCGTCGGTTGCCAGTAATCGACGATGTCGGCGAGATCTGGCCGCGGCCGGTCGGCGGGCGGCACTGTCGGCGTGCCGACATGGACGAAGCCGACGAACTTCTCGCCCTCGCGCAGACCGAGAATCCGCCCGGCCTCCGCGTCATAGGAGATCCATTCGGTCACCCAGTGCGCGGCGAAGCCGAGGGCATGGGCGGCCATCACGGCCAGCATCGCCGCATTGCCGGCCGACAGGAGTTGCTCGAATTCCGGAATCTTTGGATGCGGCGCGGCGCGACTGACAACGCCGATCACCAGCGGCGCCCGCGCCAGGCGGCCCCGCTCCTCCTCGATGCGCTTGGCATCGGCCTCGGGATTCCGACGCTGGTAGAGCACCGCCAGTGCCTCGCCGGCCGCAAGCCGCGCCTCGCCCTGAAACACGATGAAGCGCCACGGCGCGAGCTTGCCGTGGTCCGGCACGCGCGAGGCAATGGTCAGGATGTCGTCGAGTTGCACCTGATCCGGCCCGGGCGCCCCGAGGAACGGCGCGGTGATCGACCGGCGGGTTTTCAGAAGTTCGAGTGCGTCCATGGATCCAGTTCGCCGGAGGGTGTGGTCGCCCGGCCGGCACAGCACCGGCCGGGCATTGGTGAGGTCAGGTCTTGGCCAGGGCCTGGTCGAGGTCGGCGATGATGTCGGCGACATCCTCGATACCCACCGACAGGCGGATCATCTCCGGTCCGGCGCCGGCGGCCTTGCGCTGCTCTTCGGTGAGCTGGCTGTGGGTCGTCGACCATGGATGGATGATCAGGCTCCGCGTGTCGCCGAGGTTGGCCAGATGCGAGAACAATTCGACCTCGGCGACAACCTTGACGCCCGCCTCCGCACCGCCCTCGACACCGAAGGTCAGCACCGCGCCGGCACCCTTCGGGCAGTACTTCTGGGCAAGCTTGTTGTAGCGATCGCCCGCCAGTCCGGCATAGCTCACCCAGGTCACCTTGGGATGAGCGGCGAGGTATTCGGCCACCGCCTTGGCGTTGTCCGAATGCCTCTGCATGCGCAGCGGCAGCGTCTCGGAACCGGTCAGGATGAGGAACGAGTTGAACGGCGAGATCGCCGGGCCAAGGTCGCGAAGGCCGAGCACGCGACAGGCGATGGCGAAGGCGAAGTTGCCGAAGGTCTCGCCGAGCACCATGCCGTTATATTCCGGCCGCGGTTGCGACAGCATCGGATAGCGGTCGGACGCCATCCAGTTGAACTTGCCGCCATCGACGATCATGCCGCCGATCGAATTGCCGTGGCCGCCGATGAACTTCGTCATCGAATGCAGAACGATGTCTGCCCCGTGGTCCAGCGGCTTGCAGAGGTATGGCGTCGCCAGGGTGTTATCGACGATCAGCGGCACGCCGGCCCGCTTGGCGACGGCGGCAATCGCCTCGATGTCGGTAACGACACCGCCGGGATTGGCGATCGACTCGATGAAGATCGCCTTGGTCTTCGGCGACACGGCGCGCTCGAAGCTTTCGACATCGTCGATGTCGGCCCATTTGACGTTCCAGCCGAAGCTCTTGAACGAATGGTTGAACTGGTTGATCGACCCGCCATAGAGCTGGCGAGCGGCGATGAATTCGTCGCCCGGCGACATCATCGCATGCAGCGTGACAAGCTGGGCGGCATGGCCCGAAGCCACGGCGAGACCGGCCGTGCCGCCTTCAAGGGCGGCCATGCGCTCCTCGATCACGCCGCTGGTCGGGCTCATGATCCGCGTATAGATGTTGCCGAAAGCCTGCAGGCCAAACAGCGACGCGGCGTGTTCCGCGTCATTAAAGACATAGCCGGTCGTCTGATAGATCGGGGTGATCCGGGCGCCGGTGGTCGGGTCAGGCTGGGCGCCTGCGTGAACCGCCAGAGTGGCAAATCCAGGAACGCGGTCTTCACTCATTGTCGTTTCCCTCCGTCAACGGGCACTCATGGCCCTTGCAATGGCGGCATATCCGTACCGGGGAACCGGAAGAAAACCAAACCCTCAAAGGTCGTCGGATCGACGCAACGGGAAATTTCCTTCTCATCGCGTCGGATGACCGAAGCTATTCCTTCCCCGGGATCCGCATCCGCTGAAAGGTCGAGGGGGCTTGTCGTGCCCGCGAGCTGAGCCGGCGGGAGTTCACCCCGAACCACCCGATCTCCCCGCAAAGCCGGCCGAACTCGATTTTCGGACAGCGGTTCATGATCACCGTCAGGCCGGCCGCTTCCGCCTTGGCCGCCGCGACGTCGTTGCGGACGCCGAGTTGCATCCAGATCACCCTCGGTCGGGGATCGAGCGCGAGCGCCTCGTCAACAATGCCGTCGGCCGCATCGGACCGCCGGAAGATGTCGATCATGTCAATCGGCTCCGGAATGTCGGCGAGGCTGGCATAGACCTTCTGGCCAAGCAGATCCTTGCCGGCCTGGCCGGGATTGACCGGAATGACCCGAAACCCCTGACCCAGCAGGTATTTCATCACCAGATGGGCCGGCCGCGCCGTGTTCGGCGTCGCCCCCACCATGGCGATCGTCTTGACGGATCGCAGGATCGAGGAAATCAGGTCGTCGGGATAGTCGAGGTCGCGGGGTTGAGCGGTCATTGAAACTAACTGGGCGGGCAACCCCGCGTCCGCAAGAGCGCAATCAAATGTCTGGCCGCCGGGTATAGTCGATTGAGGATCGCTTATGCGGTATCTTTTTACCGCATAAACATCAAACTGAAATGATTGCGCTTTTCGCCGATGAAACTCCTTGACGTGCTGCCCTGCGGCGACTAGAAGCTGCCCCGGACACGCGCCGCCGGCGCGACATTTCTCTTTGCACGGATACGATCCATGAAGACCTTTTCCGCCAAGCCCGCGGAAGTCGAGAAGAAATGGGTGATTATCGACGCCGAGAACGCCGTTGTCGGCCGCCTCGCCGCGATTGTCGCCCGCAGGCTTCGGGGCAAGCACCTGCCGATCTTCACGCCTCACGTCGATTGCGGCGATAACGTCATCATCATCAATGCTGACCGCATCGTCCTGACCGGGCGCAAGCGCCAGGACAAGACCTACTACTGGCACACCGGCCACATCGGCGGCATCAAGCAGCGCACGGCCCGGCAGATCCTCGAGGGCAAGTTCCCCGAGCGCGTCGTCGAGAAGGCTGTCCAGCGGATGATGCCGGAAGGCCCCCTCGCCCGCCGTCAACTGAAGAATCTCCGCGTTTATGCGGGCTCCGAACATCCGCATGAAGCCCAGCAGCCGGAGAAGATCGACATCAGCGCGATGAGCGCCAAGAACGTAAGGACAGCCTGATCATGGCAGCCGACCTCCAGTCCCTCCAGGACCTCGCGCCCCAGGAAGAGCCGGCAGCCCCGGTTCATGTCCAGAAGCTCGACGGCCTCGGCCGCGCCTACGCCACCGGCAAGCGCAAGGACGCGGTCGCCCGCGTCTGGCTGACGCCCGGCGCCGGCCGCATCATCGTCAACAACAAGGACTTCACCGAATTCTTTGCCCGGCCGGTCCTCCAGATGATCGTCCAGCAGCCGATCGTGCATGCTGAGCGCAGCGGCCAGTTCGACGTCAAGGCGACCGTTTCCGGCGGCGGCCTGTCCGGCCAGGCCGGCGCGCTCCGCCACGGCATCTCCAAGGCGCTCACCTACTACGAGCCGGAGCTGCGCGGAGTCCTCAAGAAGGGCGGCTTCCTGACCCGCGACTCGCGTACCGTCGAGCGAAAGAAGTACGGCAAGGCCAAGGCCCGCCGGTCGTTCCAGTTCTCCAAGCGCTGATATTCCCGCGCAGGATCGGAACCAGGGGGCGGGCCAGCCGGCGCGCCCCCTTTTTCTATTGTCGCTTCGCTATTCGGCAGCGGATTCCCCGCCACCATGACCACAACGCCAAGGATCAGGGAATTGCTTGGGCTGCGCGCCATCGGCGCGCGGCAGCGGCGCGCCGAGCGCAAGCTCGACTTCATTGGCATCGGCGCCCAGAAGACCGGCACCACGACGCTCCACCAGTTGCTCGACCTGCATCCGCAGATCGAGATGTATCGGCGCAAGGAGCTTCACTGGTTCGAGAAGGATCGCCAATTCGGCGACGACCACAGGCCGAAGGCCGGCACCTATGACGACCTGCACCGTCACTTCTATTTCGACCGCCAGATCACCGGCGAGATCACGCCGGTCTATATCTACTGGCGTCACGCGGTCGAAAGGATCCACGCCTATAATCCGGATATCCGGATCTTCGTCCTGCTGCGGAGCCCGGTGAAACGGGCCTATTCGCAATGGGGACACTACGTTCGCAAGAGCCGGCGGCCGAAGTTCCGCAACCTCAACATCGGCCCGTTCCAGAAGCGCGTCCGGCGTGAGATCGAAGCGATGCAGCGCAATCCGGATTACCAGAATGTGCGCCGCTCGCAGATTGGAAGGAGCCTCTACGCCAACCAGATTCGGCGGGTGAAGGCGTTGTTTCCGCCGGAGCATCTCCTGTTCGTCAAGTCGGAGGATTTCTTCGCCGACCAGCTCGGCGTCACCGACGACGTCTGCCGCTTCCTCGGCGTCGCGCCATTGTCGGATTTCGGCCACCCGGCGCCGGTTCACGACAATGTCGGGGTGGTGCCGCCGATCGGCATCGACGACTGGAACGCGGCTTATGAGTATCTTGCCGCGGATATCGACGCGGTCGAGCAGGAACTCGGCTGGGACTGCTCCGACTGGCGGCGGCCGCCTGCGCCGAAGAGCGACGACAAGCAGAATGCGTGAATGAGGAAGCCATGAGCGACCCCACGACTCCACGGCCGACCGACAACGCCTTTCTCGGCGAGATCCTGGGCGGCAGCCACGAACCGACCTATGGCGGCGCGCTGTCCTTCATGCGGCGGCGCTATTCGCGCGCCCTCGACGGCATTGATGCGGTTGTCTGGGGTATCCCCTTCGACACGGCGACGTCCAACCGCCCCGGCTGCCGGTTCGGCCCGCAGGCGATCCGGCGCGCCTCGGCGATCTTCGACGGCGATCCGCAACATCCCTTCGGCTTCGATCCGTTCGAGACTCTGAGCACCGTCGACTACGGCGATTGCAGCTTCGATTACGGCCGCCCGGCCGAAATCCCCGCGGCGATCGAAGCGCAGGCCAGGGCGATCCTCGACAGCGGCGCCCAGTTGATCACGCTCGGCGGCGATCATTTCGTCACCTACCCAATGCTTAAGGCCCACGCCGCCCGGCACGGCCGGCTGGCGCTCATCCAGTTCGACGCCCACCAGGACACCTGGCCGGATGACGGCGGCCGCGTCGACCACGGCACCTTCGTCGGCCGCGCCGTCCGCGAGGGTCTGATCGACCCGTCGCGCTCGATCCAGATCGGCATCCGCACCGTCGCGCCGGAGGATTGCGGCATCGAGATCGTCACCCCGGAGACACTCGACCGGGTCGGTGTCGCGGGCGTCCTCGACATGATCCGCGAGCGGGTCGGTGAATGCCCCTCCTATTGCACCTTCGATATCGATTGCCTCGACCCGGCCTTCGCGCCAGGCACCGGAACCCCGGTCGCCGGCGGGTTGTCGAGCCGCGAGGCGCTGGCGCTCCTGCGCGGTCTCGGGCCGGCGAGCATCGACATTGTCGGCGCCGACGTCGTCGAGGTTGCACCGCCTTACGACCACGCCGATATCACGGCGATTGCCGGCGCGACGGTCGCCATGATCTACCTCGGCCTGCTGGCGGAACGGCGACGAAGCTGAGCGACAGGACAACACCGCTCAAGCTTCCGATCCAAGGAGAATAGTCATGTCAAAGGATATCAGAATCGGCGTGCTCGGCGCCTCGGGCTACACCGGCGCCGACCTCGTCAGGCTCGCCCTCGCCCATCCGTCGATGCAGATCGCCACGCTGACCGCCAACAGCCAGGCCGGAAAGCGCATGGCCGAGGTTTTTCCGCAATTCGGCTTCGTCGACCTGCCGGACCTGATAACGACCGAGGAGGCCGACTGGTCGCTGGTCGACGCGGTCTTCTGCGGACTGCCCCACGGCACGACCCAGGAAATCGCCAGGACCGTCCTCGCCGATCATCCCGGCATCAAGTTCAT
The DNA here is from genome assembly GCF_900104485.1 of Bauldia litoralis. GTDB lineage: Bacteria > Pseudomonadota > Alphaproteobacteria > Rhizobiales > Kaistiaceae > Bauldia > Bauldia litoralis. The sequence continues at coordinate 664,224 of NZ_FMXQ01000002.1, forward strand.
CGACATGTCGGCGGACTTCCGGCTGCGCGATCCGGAGGTCTACAAGACCTGGTACGGCCATGACCATCTGGCGATGGACCTGCAGGCCGAGGCGGTCTACGGGCTCACCGAGCATTACCGGACCGCCATCCGCGATGCGCGGCTCGTCGCTTGCCCCGGCTGCTATCCGACCGCGACGCTCCTGTCGCTCCTGCCGCTCGTCGCCGCCGGCCTGATCGATCCGTCGGAAATCGTCGTCGACGCCAAGTCCGGTGTCACGGGTGCGGGCCGCAGCCTCAAGCAGAACATCCTGTTCAGCGAGGCCGGCGAAGGCCTGTCGCCCTACGCGGTCGGCAAGCATCGGCACGCACCGGAGATCGAGCAGGAAATCTCCAAGGTCGCCGGCACCGACGTCATCGTTTCCTTCACGCCGCACCTCATCCCGATGAGCCGGGGCGAGCTCTGCACGTCCTACCTGAGGATGACCGGCGCGACGGTCGATGACCTGCGCGCCGCCTTTGTCGACGCCTATCGCGACGAACCCTTCGTCCATGTCGCGCCGGAGGGCGTCCTGCCGCAGACCCAGAACGTCCGCGGGTCGAACTATTGCCAGATCGGCGTCGTCGCCGACCGGGTGCCCGGCCGCGCCATCGTCATCTCGGTGATTGACAACCTGGTGAAGGGGTCCGCCGGCCAGGCCGTACAGAATTTCAACCTGATGTACGATCTCGACGAGACCACCGGCCTGACCCAGCAGGCGCTCTTCCCCTGACGACCAGGAACTGATTGGCTTTCTGCTTCAATATGTTGAAGCAGAAAGTGGAATCGATCTCGCAGCCGTCAGGTCACCGACAGCTCGACCGTTCCGAGACCGGAAATCGACACCGTCACCCGGTCTCCACGGTCGAGCCATTTGGTCTCGACGAGGCTCCCTGTCAGCACGATCTCGTCCTTGCGCAGGCTCTGCCCGCGTGCCGCGAGGCTGTTGGCAAGCCAGGCAAGCGCATTGAGCGGATCGCCCATCACGTCGCTGCCCAGGCCCCTGCCTGCTTCCTCGCCGTTGATCGTCGTCACGCCGACGGTCTCGGCCGGCGCACCCACACCGCGAACCGGATTCCCCAGCACACAGCCCGCGGCAAAGAAGTCGTCGGCGATCAGCGTCGGCGTGTCCGTCGTCCGCCAGTCCGCATAACGATCGTCGACGATCTCGATCGCCGGCATGTAGGCGGCAACGGCGTCGGCCAAACTCTCCGCGCTGAAGGCACCGCCGCCGGGATTAAGGTCGCGGCCGAGGCGGACGGCGATCTCGCACTCGATTCCGACCCGCAGGTAGTCGCTCGAGCGAAGCGCCACGCCACTTTGATGCGTGCCGCCTTCGAAGACGCCGCCCGCGCACGGATTGGGAATGCCGAGATAGGTCTGCATCACCGCCGTGGTGCAGCCGATCTTGCGGCCGATCCGCGCCCCGAAGGGCGTATCGAGAAGACGCGCATGGACGGCGTCCTGCACCCGATACGCTTCCACTTCGTCGCCGGGCCTGATCGATATGTCGAGGACACTCAACGCTTCGCGTCTCAGCCGCGCGGCGGCAATGGTCTCGGCGGCAGCGGCGGTCCTGTCCATGAATCACTCGGTCTTCAATTGTGCAGTGGCTGCCCCACCCTCGCCCGCCGGCAGCATCGCCCGCAGGTTGGCGACGGAATGGCCGAGGACGAGGATCGCGCCGAACTGGTGAACCAGCGCCAACCAGATCGGGACAGCCGCAAGAACATTGGCGACCCCGATCACGGCCTGCACGGTAACCAGAAGCGCCAGGGACAGCGCGCCCCGGAAATAAGCCGTACCACGCGTCTGCCAGGCATGCGCCAGCGCCGCGACGAACAGGAGATAGCCGACAACCCGGTGATCGAACTGCACCGTCAACGCGTTCTCGAAAAAGTTCAGCCACACCGGTTGCTGGAACAGCAGCCCATCGGGGACCAGCGCCCCGCGCATCAGCGGCCAGGTGTCGGAGGCGAGGCCGGCATCGAGACCGGCCACGAGTCCGCCGAGGAAAATCTGAAAGAAGATGAGGCCGAGCACGATCGCCCCGGTGACGCGGAACCGCATCGGCGCGACCGTCGACCGCTCCCGCAGTCCCGCCGCGACCCACAGAATATAGGCCAGGATCACGCAGGCCAGCGTCAGGTGAGCCGCCAGACGATACTGGCTGACGTCGGTCCGCGCGGTAAGCCCGCTCGCCACCATCCACCAGCCGACGGCTCCCTGCAGCCCGCCAAGCACGAAGATGCCGGCAAGCCGCGGCGCCAACCGGCGCCCGATCCGCCCGGTCGCCCAGAACCAGATCAGCGGCAGCAGGAAGGCGACGCCGATGAAACGCCCGAGAAACCGGTGCGCCCATTCCCACCAGAAGATCCCCTTGAACGCGGCGAGCGTCATGCCCTTGTTGATCAACTGGTATTCGGGGATCTGCTGATACTTGGCGAACTCCTCCTGCCACTCGGCCGCGTTGAGCGGCGGGATCACGCCATGGATCGGCTTCCACTCGGTGATCGAAAGGCCGGAATCGGTCAGCCGGGTCGCACCGCCGACCAGCACCATGATGACGAGGAGGAGCGCGATGCCGTACAGCCACCACCGCACCGGTGCCATGCCCCGCGCGGGTCTGGGGGCGTCGATATGCGCCGCGCTCGATACACTTGCCATGCTTGTGCTCCCGAAGCCTTCGATATAGGCCTCTCCGACACGCGGCAACCGGTGACACGGGGTCGCGGCAATCTCTCAGGGAAGCGAATGCGACAGCGTACGAGAAAATTGATCGGCACCGTGACGCTCATGGTCTTCGTGCCGTTCTACGCTCTGGTCGCCATGTCGGTCGCGACCGCTCGTCTCGGCGGGACGTCGCTCCTGACGCAGACCGTTTTCTTTGCCATTGCCGGCCTGATCTGGCTGATACCGGCGGGCGCCATCATCAAGTGGATGCAACGCCCCGAGACCGACCCGGACGTCCGGCGCTAAGCGGCTGCTCCGGTGACCGCATCTTCCCGCACGTCGGCGACGGCCAGTGCTTTCCCCGTCGTCGCGGGATCGACGATCAGCAGCATGATATCAGCAGAACTCACCGCGGTGATGCGGTCGAAGGCTCGCGCTGTGCGCGGGTCGGCGGCCCCGAACTCGCTGACCACCATGGCGATATCCGCGCTCGGCCCGAGGACTTCGATCATGTCGTCGCCCGCGTCCAGGACGACGTGGTCATAGGTCTCGTCCAGCGAATCGAGCACGGTCGCCATGCGATCGCCGGTGAGGATCTTCGGCAGGAGCGGCAGCCGCCCGGACGGAATGAAATGCGCCCTTGAGCGGCGGTCGCGCAGGACGACCTGCGCAAAGGACGCCGCGCCTGCATAAAGGTCGGTGAAACCGGGGGGATTGCCGCCCTCGCACATCGCATCACTGTTCGCGCCGTCGCGACGGAAGTCGATCAGCACCGCCCGCCGGTCCACTCGCGCCAGGGCTCGGGTCAGCGCCGCGGCGGCCAGCGGTCGGCGGCTCTCGTCGCCACCGTCCGCCTCGGTCACCAGAATGCGATGCCGGCCGCCGGCGACGATGTCGCCGGAGATCCGCGCCAGCGACTGCTCGGCTTCATTCGCCATCAGCGGCGCCAGCGTCGGCTCGCTCGTCATCATCCGGCGCTGGCCGTCGGCCCACCGAACGTGTCCTCCGACCGGCATGGACCCCGGAACCAGCGGCACCGGTGCGCCAAAGGCAACCCGGCGCATCGGCCGGCCGCTTGAGAGCTCGCGAACCAGGAAGATCGCGATCGCCAGGAGGAATGCCGCGGCGACGGCCGCTGCCGTCATCGGGATGACCTTCGGGAAGGACGGCTCGATCGGCACAAGGGCGCTGGAAATCACCCGCGCATTGGCCGGCAGGTAATCGCCGTTCTGGCGACCCAGCGCTTCGCGATAGCGCAGAAGATACGTGTCGAGCAATTCCCGCTGCGCGGTCGCCTCACGCTCCAGCGCCCGCAGTTGTACTTCGGCGTCGCCGGCGGTGGCGACCGTCGCCTTGAGCCCCGTCAGTCGACGCTCGATCTCGGCCTCGCGCGCCGCCGACAGGTCCACCTCGGCCTCGAGCGCGGCGACGATCTTCTGCGCCTCCGCCGTGACCTGGGCATTCAGATCGGCGAGTTGGGCGTTCAGTTCGCGCATCCGCGGATGGCCGGAAAGCAGCGTCGCCGAAAGCTCCGCGACCTGCGCCCGCAACGCCACCTGCTGCTCGATCAGCCGCTGGATGAGCTGCGAGTTCAGGACCTCGGTTATATTCGGCACCGCGCCGCTCTTGAGGCTTGCCCTGATCTGGGCCGCCTTCGTCTCGGCATCGGTCCGCGTCGCGCGCACCCGGGCGCGTTCGGCGTTGAGGTCGGCGAGCGCCTGCTGGTTTAAGGTCGTCGGCGTCTGCCCGCCGCTGGTGAAGAGATCGTTCGAAACGCGGTATGCCGCGACGCTCGCTTCCGCCGCCGCGACTTTCTCACGCAAATCGGCGATTTCGGATTCCAGCCACTGGGTGGCGTCCTCGTTGGTGTTCCGCATCGCCGAGCGCTGCATCGCGATGTACTCGGCGGCGATGGCGTTGGCGCCGCGCGCAGCGAGCTGCGGATCGGTCGAGGAGAAGCTGATGGTGATGACCCGGGAGTCGGCAATCGCGAGCACCTGCAGGTTCCGGTAATATTCGGCCAGCACCCGCTCCTCGATCGAGGCGTCCGACGGGCTCCTCGCCAGCCCGAGGTCGACCAGCAGGTCCTTGACGAACGAACTGTCCTTGATCGCCTTCTGGTATTCAGGCTGAGCTTCGAGGTCGAGCTTGGAGGCAACCACCTTGGCCAGGTCGCCCGACCGGATCAGCTGGACCTGGCTGGTGACCGCCTCGCGGTCCAGCACGGCCGCTGTCTCCGTCGACGAGGTCGAGCGCGTCAGGTCCGACTCCCCTGTCTCGATCAGGACCGTCGTCTCGCTCGTATAGACCGGCGTCATGTTCGACAGCAGGTAGAACGTCCCTGCCCCGACCAGCGCCGTGAAGATCACGATGAATGGCAGCGCCTTGAGCAGCGAAATGAACAGCGCTCGGACGTCGATTTCGACGTCGGTAGCCATGGGCGCCTGTGTTTCGTTCATACGCTACAACTCACGGATTCATCAGCAGCCGATAATCCGCGATTGTCGTAATCACATCGTTAACGTAAAGCAGAAGTTGCAACGTCAAATATTAACGCGAGTTAATATTCACGAGCAGCCGTGGAATACTTCAAACCAGCACTGACTATGTTTACGTGACATTAACCATGGGAGCCTGATGATCCGGGGCATCAACTGCACAGAGAACCAGTCGGTCCATGCATCTCGTCCACGATATCGATGACGTCGGAGGCTCCCCCCTCCCCCACGGTTCGGACGAAATCGCGGCCAGCGACTGCGATCGGCACGCCCCGTCGACCCACGCCTCCTTCAAGCGCGAGCGTCGATCTTGAGCGGCAGCAGGCGGCATCGCCGTGTCACCCGGGATAAAGGCCATGGCGGCGTCGGCGAGCGACACCCAGCGCATCGTCCACTGCTTTCGCGCGCCGGTCGGCGGTCTGTTCCGGCACGTCCGGGACCTGGCCCAGGCGCAGCACGATGCGGGCAACGCCGTCGGGATCATCTGCGACGCGACGATTGGCAGCGCCATGGAGGAAAAGGCGCTCGCCGCGACGGAGCCCTATCTGTCGCTCGGCCTGAAGCGATTTCCCATGCGGCGTCAGATCACGCCATCCGACATCTCCGCGACCTACCGCGCGCTGCGCGAGGTCCGGAAACTGAATCCCGATATCCTGCATGCTCACGGCGCCAAGGGCGGCGTCTATGCGCGGGTCATCGGTACACTGTTGCGGGCATCTGGTATTCGCGTAGCCCGCATTTACTCCCCGCACGGCGGAAGCCTGCACTATGATCGTGGCTCTTGGGGCGGCCGTGCCTACCTGACAGCGGAACGCGTCCTCCAGCGGATGACCGACGCGTTCATCTTCGTCAGCCAGTTCGAGGCGGATGCCTATGCGGCGAAGGTCGGCGCGCCTGACCGGCCTGCCGCTGTAGTCCGGAACGGCTTGCGCCCGGAGGAATTCATCCCCGTGCCGCCCGCGCCGGATGCGGTCGATTTCCTGTTCATCGGCGCTCTCCGCGACCTCAAGGGACCCGACCTTTTCATCGAGGCGCTCGCCGCTTTCGACGGTGCCGGCGGGCGGCTGCCACGGGCCCTGATCGTCGGCGATGGCGAGGACGAACCGCGCTATCGGCAGATGGTCGCTGATCTCGGCCTGTCGGATCGCGTCGCGTTTCACGAGCCCATGCCGGCCCGCGAAGCCTTCGCCCGGGCCCGGATCGTCGTCGTCCCGTCGCGGGCGGAGTCGATGCCCTACATCATTCTCGAGACGATCGCCGCCGGTGTGCCCCTTGTCGCCACGCGGGTCGGCGGCATTCCGGAGATCTTCGGCCGCGAAACGGACAGGCTGGTCCCGGCCGGCGATGCAACGGCGCTGTTCGAGGCCATGGCCCGGCTGGACCAGAGCCCGGATGAGGCGCGCCGGGATGCCGAAGCGCTGCGTGAAACGGTCCAAGCCGACTTCTCGGCCGAAGCCATGGCGCGGGCCGTTTCGGCTGTCTATCGATCGGTAACCATACCAAACAAATAAACTGGTTACCGCCGGCCGCTTCACCCGAATTTCGCGAATTTCGCCTCAGACTTCCGCGATGCAGACCCCATGTCTTCGCGGTCGACAATGAAGCGTCGGAATACAACGACAATGAACGAGCAGACGACCGAGGCGATCGTCGCGCAGGACGCGACGGTGGTTTCTCCCCCGCCAGCCCTCAAGGACAAGCTGGCTCAACCGCCCCTGAACATTGAAGCCGAACTCGCAGCGGCCGCGCTTCCCGGCCGCTCCGTCTCGCGTGTCGTCGTGGCCGGCACGGTGCGCCTCGCCGACTTCGCGATCGTCGTCACCACCGGCTTCGCCATCCATCTCCTTTACGTCGAGCAGGCATCCGCCCTCGCCTGGTGGTACCTGACCGCCATCATCGGCGCCGCCATCGTCTTTGTCTCGGCCATGCAGGTCGCCGGCGGCTACACGATCCCGGCGATGCGACGGGTCGGCTTCCAGACCGGCCGGCTTCTGGCGACCTGGATGCTGGTCTTCGGCGTGATGACGGCGGTGGTGTTCCTCGCCAAGCTCGGCGAGGAATTCTCGCGCGTCTGGTTCACGGCCTGGTTCGTCATCGGCCTTTGCGCGCTCATTGCCTTCCGGGTGGCGCTGGCGTCATTCGTCAATCGCTGGGCCAGCGAAGGCCTGCTGGAACGGCGTGCGGTCATCGTCGGTGGCGGCGAGCGCGCGGAAGCCCTGATCAACGCGATGGAGGCCCAGGGCGAAGGCGACATCCGGATCTGCGGAATCTTCGACGATCGCAGCGACGACCGGTCGCCGCAGTCCGTCGCCGGCTACCGCAAGCTCGGCACGATCAGCGAACTGGTCGAGTTCGGACGCAAGGCGCAAATCGACCTGCTGATCGTGTCCCTGCCGATCACGGCCGAGGGCCGCGTGCTGCAACTCCTGAAGCAGTTGTGGGTGCTGCCGGTCGACATTCGCCTCTCGGCCCATACCAACAAGCTGCGCTTCCGCCCGAGGACCTATTCCTTCGTCGGAAAGGTCCCCTTTCTCGATGTCGTCGACAAGCCGATCGCCGACTGGGACGTGGTGGCCAAGTGGCTCTTCGACCATGTCGTCGGCGCCATGATCCTCCTGCTGGCGGCGCCGGTGATGCTGCTTGTCGCGCTCGCCATCCGCCTCGACAGCCGAGGCCCGGTGCTCTTCAAGCAGAAGCGCTACGGCTTCAACAACGACCTGATCGAGGTCTACAAGTTCCGCTCGATGTATGTCGACAAGACCGATGCCACCGCCAACAAGCTGGTCACCCGCAACGATCCGCGCGTCACCCGCGTCGGCCGCTTCATCCGCCGCACCAGCCTCGACGAGCTCCCGCAGCTCTTCAACGTCGTCTTCAAGGGCAACCTCTCGCTCGTCGGTCCCCGCCCCCATGCCGTCCAGGCCAAGGCGTCCGACCGGCTTTATGGCGATGTCGTCGACGGCTATTTCGCGCGCCACCGGGTCAAACCCGGCATCACCGGCTGGGCGCAGATCAACGGCTGGCGCGGCGAGACCGACACGGAGGAGAAGCTCCACCACCGCGTCGAGCACGACCTCTTCTACATCGAGAACTGGTCGGTGCTTTTTGACCTCTACATCGTCCTGATGACACCGTTCCGCCTGCTCAACTCGGAGAATGCGTATTGAGCATCGGCGCAGCGAATGACGGGCTCGCATCCGGCGAGTTGGACTGGGCCTTCGGCCGCCGGATCGCCGACTGGACCATCGCGGTCGTCGTCTTCCTCGGCGCCTTCGTCATCGCCGAGCCAGCGCCCTATGAACTCCTGCTGGCGCCGGTCATCGTCGTCTGGGCGCTCTTCGGCCTCAAGCTCAACCGCCACATCCTGCCGCTGATCGTCCTGCTCGGCATCTATTCGGCCGGCGGCTTCCTGGCGCTGACCCAGTTGCCGGACCCGGCCTCACAGCTCATCTACGTCGTCGTCACTTTCTTTCTGGCGCTGTCCGCCATCTTCTTTGCCGCCGTCGTTTCGGAGGCGCCGGAAAGGCGATGCCGGATCATCGCCAACGCCTACATCGCCGCAGCAACCGTCACCGCCCTGCTCGGCATCGTCGGCTACTTTCACCTCGTTCCCGGCAGCGATCTATTCCTGCTCTACGATCGGGCCAAGGGAACCTTCCAGGATCCCAACGTCTTCGCGCCCTTCCTGGTGCTGCCGATCATCCTGCTCTATCGCGATATCCTGACGACACCGCTCCACCGCTCCTTCTGGAAGGCGGCCATCCTGCTGGTGCTCCTCTTCGCGATCTTCCTCGCCTTCTCCCGCGCGGCATGGGGAATGACCGTCTTCGCCGGGCTGGCGATCACCGCGATCGGCTACATCACCAGCCCGCGCGGATTGCCCCGCCTTCGCATCGTCTCGCTGTTCGGCATCGGCATTCTCATCGTCGCGCTGATGGTCGCGGTGGCGCTGACCATCCCGCAGGTCAACGACCTCTTCGCCGACCGCGGCACGTCGCTGCTCGAGGACTACGACGCCGGACCGGACGGTCGTTTCGGACGCCACCTCCAGGGCTTCTACCTCGTGCTCGAACGTCCGCTGGGACTGGGACCCTTCGTCTTCGCCGACCTGCTCGGCGGCGACGAGCACAACATGTGGCTGAAGGGCTTCACCACCTACGGCTGGATCGGCGGCTTCGCCTATATCGCGCTGGCGATCTGGACGCTGGTTGCCGCGACGCCGCTATTGTTCAAGCCGCGCCCCTGGCAGTCCTTCGTCCAGTGCGTCTATGTCGTTTTCGTCGGCCACCTGCTGATCCACAACGTGATCGACAATGACCACTGGCGGCACGTCTTCCTGCTCTATGGATTGCTGTGGGGCGCGATCGCCGCCGAAAAACTCCACCGCCGTGCCGACCGCCAGCGGATGGCGACAGCGGTTCAGCCGCCCCTCATCGAATACGCGGCGCCACGACCCGGCTAGCCGCCCGATCCCCGACCCACCTTCTTGGCTTCGCCGACCGGCTGGCAATAGGCCGCCTGCAGCGCCTCGATGACATGCAGAACCTCCGGTCGGGCAATCCGGTAATAGACGCTCGTCCCCTCCCGGCGCGATTCGACCAGTCCGTCGGCACGCAGCCGCATCAACTGCTGCGACATCGGCACCTGGTCGATCCCCCCCAGTTCGCAGCGTAGATCGGCAACCGTCTTTTCCTCCGTGCCCAAGGCGCAAAGCGCCAGCAAACGCTGGGGATGCGACAGGCTGCGCATCAGGTCTGCGGCATTCTCCGCCGCCGGGATCATGTCTTTTACATTCATGTTCTTGAAATTAGTATCTTTGAATGTTACCTGCAAGTCACCGGACGATACGACGCCGATTTGACGGTGCGCAATGCATCCCGGCACGGATCGCGCGAATGAGGGAAAGAAGGAGCATCGCTCCTTCTGCAGCGGAAAGGGAGGATGTCATGTCACGCATCGTGGTTCTCGGCGCCGGCTTGGGCGGTGTCATCATGGCCTACGAGATGAAGGAAAAGCTGGGCGCCGGCGACGAACTCACCGTCGTCAATCTCGGCAGCACCTACTCCTTCGTCCCCTCGAACCCGTGGGTCGCCGTCGGCTGGCGCGACCGCAAGGACATCTCCGTCGACCTGACCTCCGTCTTCGACAAGCGCGGCATCAAGCTGCGCCCCGAGGGCGCGAAGCGGGTCCACCCGGGCGAAAACCGGATCGAACTCAACGACGGCTCGTCGCTCGACTACGATTACCTGATCATCGCCACCGGCCCTGACCTGGCCTTCGACGAGATCGAGGGCCTCGGACCGGACGCCAACACCCAGTCGGTCTGCCAGATCGACCATGCCGAAAGGGCCAAGACCGCCTTCGACGCGCTGGTCAGGAAGCCGGGCCCCGTCGTCATCGGCGCGGTTCAGGGCGCCTCGTGCTTCGGCCCGGCTTACGAATTCGCCTTCATCCTCGAGACCGCCCTGCGCCGCGCCAAGATCCGCGACCAGGTGCCGATGACCTTCGTCACCCCGGAGCCCTATGTCGGCCACCTCGGCCTCGACGGCGTCGGCGACACCAAGGGCCTGCTCGAAAGCGCCATGCGCGAGCGCCACATCAAGTGGATCACCAACGCCAGGGTCGACAAGGTCGAGGCCGGTACGATGTTCGTCGAGGAAGTCGACGAGAGCGGCGCCACCAAGACCCGGCACGAGCTGCCCTTCGCCTATTCGATGATGCTGCCGGCTTTCCGCGGCGTCGCTGCCGTTGCCGGCATCGAGGGCCTGACCAACCCGCGCGGCTTCATCACCATCGACAAGTATCAGCGCAACGCCGCCTTCCCGAATGTCTTCGGCATCGGCGTCGGTGTCGCCATACCCCCGGTCGGCAAGACGCCGCTGCCGGTCGGCGTACCGAAGACCGGTTTCATGATCGAGTCGATGGTCACCGCCACCGCGCTCAATATCGCCGCCCTCATGCACGGCGAGGAACCGAGCGCCGTCGCGACATGGAACGCCGTCTGCCTCGCCGATTTCGGCGACGAGGGCATTGCCTTCGTCGCCCAGCCCCAGATTCCGCCGCGCAACGTCAACTGGTCGTCGTCGGGCAAGTGGGTCCACACCGCCAAGATCGGCTTCGAAAAGTACTTCCTGCGCAAGGTCCGCCAGGGCAAGGCCGACACCTTCTACGAAAACCTCGTTCTCGACGTCCTCGGCATCAAGAAGCTGAAGGAGCTTCGCACCGAGCCGGCCGAATAACCCGAACCCCAAAGGAAACGGAACAATGAGCATCGAACGCGCTGTCATGGCTTTTGCCGGAGTGATGATCCTGGTGTCGCTGGCTCTCGGCTACACCGTGTCGCCCTACTGGTACCTCCTCACCGCCTTCGTCGGACTGAACCTCCTCCAGGCCTCCTTCACCCACTTCTGTCCGGCGGCGATGATCTTCCGCAAGCTCGGCCTGAAGCCCGGCTCGGCCTTCGGCTGACCCTGGCCATCCCGCCAACAGGAGCGCGTTTCATGCACCGGACGAGATCGGCACTGATCGCCGCCGCCATCGCCCTGACGCCGGCCTCCGCCCTTGCGGCGGAGTTCGTCGTCGAGCCCGTCGTGGTCAACGAGACCAAGGCCGTCTTCGGCAAGGTCGAGAGCCGCGACGCGGTGCCCGCCCGCGCCCGGATTGGCGGCACGATCCGCGAGATCCGGGTCGACGAAGGCAGCGAGGTCGCGAAAGGCGACGAGATCGCCGTGATCGTCGACGACAAGATCGCCCTGCAACAGCAGGCGGCGGACGCCAAGATCCAGGCGCTGGTCTCGCAACTGAAGAACGCCGAGACCGATCTCGATCGCGCCGAGCAACTCCTGAAGAGCGGTTCGACCACCCAGAGCCGGGTCGACCAGGCGCGCACCCAGGTCGACGTCCTCAACAACCAGCTGGCGGCCGCCGAGGCCGATCGGGCCGTCATCGCCGTGCAGGCGACCGAAGGCAGCGTCGCGGCGCCGGCGTCGGGCCGTGTCCTGCGGGTGCCGGTCACCCAGGGCTCCGTCGTCCTCCCCGGCGAGGAGATCGCCCTCGTCGCCGGCGGCGGCTATTTCCTCCGCCTCGCCCTCCCCGAGCGTCACGCCTCGGAGATCGAGGTTGGCGCTCCGGTCCTGGTCGGAAGCCGGCCGGCCGCATTGGACGCGCCGGCGACCGTCGAGACCGCCGCGACGGGCACGCTGGTCAAGGTCTATCCGCAGATCGAGGATGGCCGCGTGCTCGCGGATGTCGAGATCGAAGGCCTCGGCGACTTCTTCGTCGGCGAACGGACGCTGGTGTGGATCCCCGTCGGCAAGCGGTCGGTGCTGTCGGTCCCGACCGACGCGGTCACCACCCGCCACGGCGTCGACTATGTTCGGATCGCCACCGAGGCGGGCGAAATGGAAGTCGCCGTCATTCTCGGTTCGCCCTTCGAAGACGAGGGCGCCCCCCGCCTCGAAGTGCTGAGCGGACTGGAATCCGGTGACCGGGTCGTCCTGCCATGAACCTCGGCATAGCCGGCCGGCTCACCGCGTCCTTCATCAGTTCCCCGCTGACGCCGCTCCTCCTGCTGGCGTCGCTGGCGCTCGGCATCATCGCCCTCGTTACGCTGCCGCGTGAGGAGGAGCCGCAGATATCGGTGCCGATGGTCGACATCCATGTCCGGGCCGACGGCCTGCGGGCCGAGGATGCCGCCAAGCTGGTCACCGAACCGCTGGAGACCATCGTCAAGAGCATCGACGGCGTCGAGCATGTCTATTCCCAGACCACCGACGACCGCACGGTGGTCACCGCCCGCTTCCTGGTCGGCACCAGTTCCGATGCCGCCATTTTGCGCGTCCACGACAAGGTCCGCGCCAATATCGACCGCATCCCGGTCGGCATTCCCGAGCCGCTGATCGTCGGCCGCGGCATAGACGACGTGGCGATCGTCGTCGTCACCCTGACGCCGACGCTCGAAGCCGCCGGCCGCTGGGACGCCAACGGCCTGACCCGCCTGGCGCGCGAGCTGCAGATCGAGGTCTCGAAGCTCCCCGACATCGGCCTGACCTATATCGTCGGCGCGCAGCCGGAACAGATCCGCGTCGAGCCCGATCCCGAGCGCCTCTCCCTCTACGGGATCACCCTGCAGCAACTGACCGCCAAGGTGCAGGGCGCTAATCGCTCCTTCCTCGCCGCCGATGTCCGAGACGGCGGCCAGCAACTCGACCTCGTCGCCGGTGAAACGCTGCAGTCGATGCCTGAGATCGGCAACCTGCTCCTGACCGCCCGCGACGGCCGGCCGGTCTATGTCCGCGATGTCGCCGATATCAGCCTCGTCACCGACGCAGCCGAGATGCGCGTCGCCGAGGTGCGCAAGGGTGACGCCGGGCTCGAGCGCATTCCCGCGGTTTCGCTCGCCATCGCCAAGCGCCCCGGCACCAACGCCGTCGTCATCGCCGAGGAGGTCGTCCATCGGCTGGAAGCCGTGAGTGGCCAGATCTTCCCCGAAGACATCGAGATGACGGTCACCCGGAACTACGGCGAGACCGCCGACGAGAAGGCCAACGAGCTTCTCTTCCACCTCGCCCTGGCCACCGTCTCGATCATCATTTTGGTCGCGATCGCCATCGGCTGGCGCGAGGCGATCGTGGTTGCCGTGGTCATCCCGACCACGATCCTGCTGACCCTCTTCGCCGCCCGCATCATGGGCTACACGCTGAACCGGGTCAGCCTCTTCGCCCTGATCTTCTCGATCGGCATCCTCGTCGACGACGCCATCGTCGTCATCGAGAATATCGCACGCCACTGGGCGATGAACGACGACCGGTCACGGACCCGCGCCGCCATCGAGGCGGTGGCCGAGGTCGGCAACCCGACCATCGTCGCCACCCTCACGGTCGTCGTTGCCCTCCTGCCGATGCTCTTCGTCTCCGGCCTGATGGGCCCTTACATGAGCCCGATCCCGGCGATCGCCTCGGCGGCGATGCTGTTCTCGTTCTTCGTCGCGGTGATGCTCACGCCCTGGCTGATGGTGCGCTTCGGTCACGGCGGCGGCGAGGCCCACGGCCACGATCAGATCGGCCCCCTCGGCCGCGCCTATGTCGCCGTCGCCAGGCCGATCCTCAAGTCGCGGCTTCGCTCATGGGTCTTCCTCGCCATCGTCGGCGTGATGACCGTTGGCTCGCTTGCGCTGTTCTATACCCAGGACGTCACGGTGAAGCTCCTCCCCTTCGACAACAAGACCGACCTGCAAGTCGTCGTCGATCTGCCGGAAGGCTCGTCCGTCGAGGATACCGACCGCGTCATCCAGGACGCCGTCGCCCGGCTTGCCGACGTGCCCGAGGTCGTCTCCTTCCAGACCTATGCCGGCACCGCCGCGCCGTTCAACTTCAATGGTCTCGTTCGCCACTACTACCTGCGCGCCATGCCGTGGCAGGGCGACGCCCAGGTCAATCTCCTGCCCAAGGGCGAGCGCGACCGCAGCAGTCACGACGTTGCGCTCGACATGCGCGAGCGCCTTGCCGGCCTCGACATGCCGGAGGGAACCTCGATCAAGGTTGTCGAGCCGCCGCCGGGGCCGCCCGTCCTGTCGACGCTGCTTGCCGAGATCTACGGACCGGACGCCGAGACCCGGCGCGCCGTCGCCGCCAAGGTCCGCGAGGCCTTCGAGAGCGTCCCCTTCATCGTTGACGTCGACGACTCCTACGGCCGGCCGCCCGAACGACTGAAGATCGTCATCGACCAGGACAACCTCGAATATTACCGGGTCGAACAGGGCGACGTGTACCAGACCATCCAGTCCTTCTATGGCGACGCCACAGTCGGCTATTCCCATCGCGGCGGCGAGCGCCAGCCGATCCCGATCACCATCGGACTGTCGAAGCAGAACCGCGTGCTCGACGAGAAGGCGCTGGCGACCCCGGTCCCGGCGAACGCCCTGCCCGGCGATCGCGGCATCGTCGAACTCGGCGATGTCGTCCATGTCGTCCGCACCGAAGCGTCCTACCCGATCTTCCGCCACAACGGCCGCACCGCCGAAATGGTCACCGGCGAACTGGCCGGTGCCTTCGAGGCGCCGGTCTATGGCATGGTCGCGGTCGGTCGCGCCATCGACGAGGCCGACTGGGGCGACCTGCCCAAGCCGGTGATCTCGCTCCACGGCCAGCCCGACGACGAAGCCACGCCGACGCTACTTTGGGACGGTGAGTGGGAGGTCACCTGGGTCACCTTCCGCGACATGGGCGCCGCCTTCATGGTCGCGATCCTCGGCATCTACATCCTGGTGGTCGCCCAGTTCGGCTCGTTCAAGCTGCCGCTGGTGATCCTGACGCCGATCCCCCTCACCTTCATCGGCATCCTGATCGGCCACTGGCTGTTCGCCGCGCCATTCACCGCAACGTCGATGATTGGCTTCATCGCCCTGGCCGGCATCATCGTCCGCAACTCGATCCTGCTGGTCGATTTCATCCGCCAGGCGCGGACGCCTGATCGCGATCTCCGCGGCGTGTTGCTCGAAGCGGGCGCCATCCGCTTCAAGCCGATCCTGCTCACCGCGCTGGCGGCGATGATTGGCGCCGCGGTCATCCTCGCCGACCCGATCTTCCAGGGCCTGGCGATCTCGCTGCTCTTCGGCCTCGCCTCCTCGACGGCGCTGACCATCCTGGTCATCCCGGCGATCTACTTCGCCCTGCGCGGCGGACCGAAGCACGAGACAGCCAAGCCGGTCGAACCGACGGTCGCCTGACGTCCGGGCATCGGCGCCGGAATCGTCTATACTCGCTTGATGACGATCCGCGCCTATGTCTTCGACGCCTATGGCACGCTCTTCGACGTCCACGCCGCCGTGCGCCGCCACGCCGGGGCGATCGGACCGCAGAGCCAGCGCCTGTCGGATATCTGGCGGACCAAGCAGCTCGAATACACCTGGGTCCGTTCGCTGATGGGCCGGTACCGGGACTTCTGGTCGCTGACCGAGGAGGCGCTGGATTTTGCCATCGCCGCCGCCGCGCCGGACGCCGCCAGCCTCAAGCCGGACCTGCTCGACGCCTATCGCGAACTCGAAGCCTACCCGGAGGTCCGCGGGGTCCTCACCCGGCTCAAGGCGTCCGCGAAGCTCGCCATCCTCTCGAACGGCTCGCCCGAGATGCTCGATACGGCGGTGGCGTCTGCCGGGATCGGCGATCTGCTCGACGAAATCATTTCGGTCGACGCGCTTCAGATCTACAAGACCGCGCCCAGTGTCTACGACCTCGTCGGCGAGCGGATGGGCGTGCCCCCGGAAGCCGTCTCGTTCCAGTCATCCAACCGCTGGGACATCGCCGGCGCCACTGCCTACGGCTTCCGGACGGTCTGGATCAACCGCACCGGCCAGCCGGATGAGTATCCCGACCTGCCGCCCGTCGCGGTGATGTCGTCCCTGGAGGGGCTGGGCGAGTAGGCAAAGCGATCACGGTGGGCTGTGCGTCCTTCGAGGCTCGGTCGCCACTGCTCCCTCGCACCTCAGGATGACAAAGAAGCGGGGAGAAATTAGCAGGAACCAGGAAGAGCCCATCCCGAACGGCATTCGCCCCCCAGATCGATCGGGCCACCACCAACGTAGCCATCCTGAGGTGCGAGCAAAGCGAGCGTCGAAGGACGCACCGCCCACGACAACCACCGAGTGTTTAGAGAGCACCCAACCCCGCCATGCTGAGGTGCCCGGCAAAGCCGGGCCTCGAAGCACGCGCGGCCGGTCGATCCGCCGTCACACCGCCAGGTAATTGGCCCGAAGTTCGGCGTTGTCGAGAACGTGGTCGGCGCCGCCGGAAAACACCACTTCGCCCATGTCGAGGATCACCGCGCGATCGGCGAGCTGCAGCGCCGCGATGGCGTTCTGCTCGACAATGATCGTGGTGATGCCCTCTTTCTTGATGCCGGCGACGATCCGCTCGATCTCCTGAACGATGACCGGCGCCAGCCCCTCATAGGGCTCGTCGAGCAGCAGGAGCTTGATCTCGCGGGCCAGCGCCCGCGCCACCGCCAGCATCTGCTGCTCGCCGCCGGAAAGCGTCGTCGCGTCCTGCTTGCGGCGTTCGGCCAGGCGCGGGAAATGCTCGTAGATACGTTCGATCGACCAGCCGATCGGCGGCGCGACCTGCGACAGGACGAGGTTCTCCTCGACCGTCAGTCCTCCGATGATCCGCCGATCCTCGGGCACCAGCTGGATGCCCGCCTGTGCCGCCTCGTAGGACTTGAGCGGATGCATCGCCTTGCCGCCAAGGTAAATCTCACCGCTCTTCAGCGTCGGGTTGTCCATCCGCGCGATGGTGCGGAGTGTCGAGGTCTTGCCGGCGCCGTTGCGACCGAGCAGCGCCAGGATCTCGCCCTCCTTGATATCGAAGGAGACGCCCTGAACGATGTAGCTCTCGCCGTAATAGGATTCGATGTTCTTGCAGGAGAAGAAGGCATCGGTCGTTTCGGTGGCGGCGGCCACGGGCGCGGCCGCCGTTTCCGACCCGGTCGGCTCGGTCATGCCGAGCGGCGCAGCGATATCGGCCGTGACACTCACTCGTGAACTCCTCCAAGATAGGCTTCCTGGACCGCCGGGTTGCCGCGAACCTCGTCCGGCGTCCCTTCGGCAATGATACGCCCCTGCGCCAGCACCGTCACCTTGTCGGCGAGGCTGAACACGACATGCATGTCGTGCTCGATGATCACCTTGGTCATGCCGCGGGCCTTGAACTTCTGCAGAAGCTCGATCGTCCGGTTGGTATCGAGCCGCGACATGCCGGCGGTCGGCTCGTCGAGCAACAGCAGCAGCGGGTCCTGAACGAGGCCCATGGCGAGCTCCAGCCGCCGCTTGTCGCCGCGCGACAGGCTCCCCCCCTCCTGGCCCATATGCTCCTGAAGCCCGACATCCTCGAGCGCGGTCGCCGCCTTGTCCTTGAGTTCGCCTTCCGAATACATCGCCTTCCAGGCATCGATGGCGAAAGCGCCGTCGCGCTTGGCCAGGGCCGGGATGACGACATTGTCGAGCACGCTGAGGTCCGGGAAGATCTCCGGCGTCTGGAACACCCGCGCCACCCCGAGCTGGTTGATCTCGTGCGGCGGACGCCCGCTGAGGATCGAGCCATTGAACACCACCGCCCCGGAATCCGGCTTCAGCCGGCCGACGCACACATTGAGCAGCGTCGACTTGCCGGCGCCATTCGGCCCGATGATCGCGTGGGTCTTGCCTTCCGCCACCTGCAGGTCGATGTCGCTCAGCGCGTGCAGGCCACCGAAGCTCTTGAAGACGTCGTCGACGTGAAGAACGATGTTGTCCATGCGCCCTATCCCGCCGTCTGTATTTTTTGCGCCCTGCGCGGCGCGGGAGGTTTTCGCGCCCATCGCGTGATCCGGCGGAAGCCTTCCATGACGCCGCCCGGCAGGAAGATCACGATCAGCATGAAGATGATGCCGAGGGTCAGGTGCCACCCCTCTCCGACGAACATCGTCGAGATCGAGACGGCCGCATTCTGCAGCGGTTCCGGCAGGAAGCTGAACGTGTGATGCAGGCTCTGTTCGTTGAAGGCCGAGAAGATGTTCTCCGCATATTTGATGATTCCTGCGCCAAGAATGGGACCGATCAGGGTCCCGGCGCCGCCGAGGATCGTCATCAGCACGACCTCGCCGGACGCCGTCCATTGCATCCGCTCCGCGCCGGCCAGCGGATCGGTGACCGCCATCAGCGCCCCGGCCAGTCCCGCATACATGCCGGAGATGACGAAGGCCGCCAGTGTGTAGGGCCGCGTGTTGAAGCCGGTATAGTTCATCCGGATCTGGTTCGACTTGATCGCCCTCAGCGCCAGGCCGAACGGCGAGCGGGTGATCTTCATCGCGACGAAGAAGGCGATGATCAGGAACACCGCGCAGATGTAGAAGCCCTCGTAGCCGATCGTTCTCAACCCGAAGAGTTCGGGCGTCGGCAGGCTCTCGCCGACCTCGATGCCGAACATGTGGTCGAGGACGCGCGGATCGTCCCGCAGCACCCGCAGACCGGTCTCGCCATTGGTGATCGGAGTCAGGACCGAATAGGCGAGGTTGTAGGCCATCTGGGCGAAGGCCAGCGTCAGGATCGAAAAGTAGATGCCTGTCCGCCGCAGGCTGACATAGCCGATCGCCAGGGCGAAGACGCCGGCGAGCAGCATAGAGAGGACGACCGCCGGCAGGATGTTCATCGACAGCAGCTTGAACGCCCAGACCGTCGTGTAGGAGCCGACGCCGAGAAAGACCGCGTGGCCGAAGGACAGGTAGCCGGTGAGGCCGAAGAGGATGTTGAAGCCGATGGCGAAGATGCCGAAGATCGCGAACTTCTGGAGGAGATCAGGATAGCCGGCGCCGATCGGCGTCAGCCAGATCGGCATCGTCAGGACGGCGGCGGTGAACACCACCATCAGGAGCAGGTCATTGCGGGCCGACGATCGATCCATGCTCAGGACTCCATCACACCGGCCCGGCCGAGCAGGCCGCGCGGACGCACGAGCAGGACGACGACGGCGACAAGGTAGATGATGATCTGGTCGATGCCGGGAAAGATCGACTTGATCTCGTTCATCGAGGCGAAGGACTGGAGGATGCCGAGCAGGAAGCCTGCCAGCACCGCTCCGCCGAGCGAGCCCATGCCACCGACGACGACGACGACGAAGGACAGCACCAGGAAGTCCATCCCGATGGTGTAGTTTGGCGGCACGATCGGCGTGTACATGACGCCCGCCAGGCCGGCGACCACGGCCGCAAGGCCGAACACCGCGGTGAAACGCTTCTGAATGTTGATACCGAGCAGTCCGACCGTCTCGCGGTCGCGCATGCCGGCCCGCACCACCATGCCGTAGGTGGTGAACTGCAACATGCCGAAGACGACGGCGAGGATGATCGCCGAGAAGACGAAATAGATCAGCCGCCACCAGGGATAGACCACCCCTGCCCCGAGCCCGAGCCACGCGCCGATATCGGCGCTGCCGGCAACCGGCGGCGGCGCCGAGACCGGAATCGGATTGGCGCCGAACCAGATGCGGATGATTTCCTGGAGGACGATGGCAAGGCCGAAGGTCACGAGGATCTGGTCGGCATGGGAACGCTTGTAGAAGAAGCGGATCAGCCCGCGCTCCATCACCCAGCCGATCAGCAGCATCGCCGGAATTGCGAGCAGGATCGATATCGGCACCGACCAGGCGATGATCGACGTCCCGAAATCGCCGAGCCAGATTTCCAGATAGGGCACTTCCTTGAAGGCGTCGAAGAAGGTGACCGACTCGTCCTTAACCTGCACCGAGAGCGTCAGGAGCTGCTGCATCGCCACGGCGCAGAAGGCGCCGAGCATGAACAGCGCGCCATGGGCGAAGTTGACGACGCCCAGGGTGCCGAAGACCAGCGTTAGCCCGAGGGCGATCAGCGCATAGGCGCCGCCCTTGTCGAGGCCGTTCAGAAACTGGAGAACGATTGAGTCCATGTCCCCGCTTCACCCGATTTCCGTCTACCAGCAGACAAGCACAACGCTTGCGGGAGACGAAATCTTGCATGAACGGGGCCGGCGACCTTGCGGCTGCCGGCCCCGTGGTTAGGTAGCCGGCCTAGCTCGCCGGGATGTACGGGCCGAGTTCGCCGCCGAAGATCGACGGATCGTACTCGACCTGCTTCCGCGGAACGATCTTGACCACCTCGAGCAGATCGAACTGGCTCGACGGGTTCTCCTTGCCGCGCACCACAAGCACGTCCTTGAAGCACTGGTGATCGGCGGCGCGGTAGAGCGTCGGGCCGTTGCCCATGCCGTCGAACTCGAAGCCTTCCAGCGCCTTGATGACCTCCGGCGGATAGAAGGTTCCGGCCGTCTCCACGGCGTTGGCATAGAGCAGGGTCTGCACGTAGCAGGTCTGCGCGGCCTGCGACGGCGGATTGCCGTATTCCTGGCCGAACGACTTGACGAAGGCCTGGCTCGCATCGTCCTGCAGCGACCAGTTCCAGTTGGTCGTGCCGAGGATCCCCTTGATCGCGTCACCCGCGCCCTGCGCCATGAGGCGCGAGAACAGCGGCACGACGATCTCGAAGTTCTTGCCATTCGCCTGCTTGTCGCGAAGCCCGAACTGGACGGCCTGGGTCAGCGAGTTGACCATGTCCTTGCCGTAGTGGTTCAGGATCAGCACGTCGGCGCCCGAATTGAGCACCGGCGTGATGTATTGCGAGAAGTCGCCGGCGCCGAGCGGGGTGCGGACGGCGGCGGCCGTCTTCCAGCCGAGCGCTTCGGAAGCGTTCTTGATCGACTCTTCCTGGGTCCAGCCCCATGTGTAGTCGGCGGTCAGGTGATACGCGACGCGGTCGGTGCCGTATTCCTCGGCCAAAATCGGCGCCAGCGCTTCACCGGACATGTAGGCGTTGAAGAAGTGGCGGAAGCCGTAGCGCCGCTTGTCCTTGCCGGTGGTGTCATTCGAGTGGGTCAGGCCGGCCATGAAGATGATGCCCATCTCCTGGCAGAGCGACTGCACCGCCACCGCGACGCCGGACGACGAACCGCCGGTGATCATGATGGCGCCGTCCTTCTCGACCATCCGCTTGGCGGATGCGCGGGCGGCATCGGACTTGGTCTGGGTGTCGCCGGTGACGAACTCGACCTTCTTGCCGAGGATGCCCTTACCCGTGAGGTTCGATGGCGTGAAGGTGTTCATCATGCCGCCGTCGCCCTCGCCATTGAGGTGCTTGACGGCCAGCTGATAGGCGCGCAGCTCGTCCGCGCCTTCGTCGGCATAGGCGCCGGTCTGCGGAACGTTGAAGCCCAGCGTGATGCTCGGTCCCGATGTCTTTGACGGGAAGTTGCCGATCGGCTGTTCCTCGGCCCATGCCTGGCTGACGAAATGGAGCGGAGCCACCCCGGTCAGGCTGAGGGCGCCGAGGGCGGTGGTTGAGGCAAGCGATCCTTTGAGGATCGAGCGCCGCGAAAGCGGCGTATCGAGCCGCGTCTTGCGGTCTGTCATGAAGTCCTCCGGGCGTTTCCTGTTGACGAGAGGCGCGGGGTAGCCGTGCGTCTTATTGTTGTTTCCCCATGCGCCAATGCTCGGGGGTTCGTGTCAAGCAGTCAACAACCTATTGATAAGTCAGCAGAATCCTGTAAATATATTGCATTGTATCTGCTAACTTTGTAAAATTGTGACTCGACACAGTGGAGAACCCTGACGTGCGCGCCCCGATCGGCCAGAGAATTCGCAAGCGCCGTCAGGAGGTTGCTCTCTCCCAGGTAGCGCTGGCGGCGCGCGTTGAAATCTCGCCGAGCTACCTCAACCTGATCGAGCACAACAAGCGCGCCATCGGCGGGGCCCTGCTCAACCGCATCGCGACTGAACTCGACCTCGACAGCCGGGCGCTGGCCGGCACCGAGGAAGCGCGACTCATTGCCGAACTCAGCGAGGTCGCCGCCGACTCGGCGTTGTCGGGCATCGCCCTCGATCATCGGGAGGTCAGCGAGATTGTCGCTGCCAATCCGAAGGCGGCCCGGGTCATCCTCGCCCTCTTCCGCGCCTATGGCGAAGCCCGCATGCGGTCCGACCTGATGGGCGAGCGCCTCGGCGAGGAGTCCTTCCTGGCCGAGGCCAGCCAGCAGATCCTCGCCCTGATCACCACGATCCGCTCCTATTCCGAGATCCTCAAGGATCACGGCGACCTCAGCGACGACGAACGCGCCCGCTTCGTCGACACCCTCGTCGGCGAGAGCGAACGCCTCGCCTCGCAGGCTGGCGACCTGTTCGATTTTCTCGGTGGCCGCGGCGCCCGGCGGCCTCGCCCCTCGCCACGCGAGGAGATCGAGGACTTCGTCTCCGATCACGCCAACCATTTTCCGGGTCTGGAAGCGGCCGCCGAAGAGGTCCGACCGTCACTCGGCATGGACGATGTCGGCACCCTCGCCCGCTACCTGCTCGACCACCACGGCGTCACTGTCGCGCGCGCTTCGATGGCGGGTTCCGGCGATGAGCTTTTCGAACCGGACGGCAAGCGCTTCCTGCTCGCCGACACGCTCGGCCAGGGTAGCCAGCGCTTTCGGCTCGCCCGCCTGATCGGCGAACTGGAATACCCCGATCTGCTCGCGACGCTCACCGCCAGCGCCAGCCTCACTTCCGGCAGCGCAAGCGCCCGCCTCAAGCGCGCACTGGCCAACTATTTCGGTGCCGCGCTCCTCATGCCGTACGAGGACTTCGCCGTTGCGGCCACGGAATCGCGCCATGATATCCAGCGACTGGGCGCCCGTTTCAACGCCAGTTTCGAGCAGGTCTGCCATCGGCTGGCGACTCTGCGCCGCCCCGGCATGGAAGGAGTGCCGCTCCATTTCCTGCGGGCCGACATCGCCGGGAACATCTCGAAGCGCTTCAGCGCCTCCGGGTTACGGCTTCCGCGTTACGGCGGCGCATGCCCGCGCTGGATCGTGCACCACGCCTTCGCCACCCCGGACCGGATCGTCACCCAGGTCGCGCGGCTGCCGGATGGCGACGCCTATCTCTTCATCGCCTCGACCTGTACCCCGACGCCCGGCACCGAGACGCTCGGCAGCCATCACGCCGTGATGATCGGCACGACCGTCGCCAATGCCGCGAACTTCG
The DNA here is from genome assembly GCF_900104485.1 of Bauldia litoralis. Lineage (GTDB taxonomy): Bacteria > Pseudomonadota > Alphaproteobacteria > Rhizobiales > Kaistiaceae > Bauldia > Bauldia litoralis. Next base: position 687,994 of record NZ_FMXQ01000002.1, read on the forward strand.
TCTATGCCGACGGCCTCGATCTCGACAATCTGACCCACGCCGTTCCCGTCGGCGTCACCTGCCGACAATGCTCGCGCGACGACTGCGCCCAGCGTGCCTTCGACCGCCTGCCGGAGCCCGGCGCTCGCGCAATGACATGACGGCGTTTCGGCGCTACCATCGACCAACAGAAGAATGACAAGACCGGAGCGATCGCTGCGGTCGGGTGGGGAAACCGTGACAGCTGGCTCCGTTCTCGTGGCGGAAGACGAGCGCAATCTCGCAGAGGCGCTCTCGTTCCTGATGCAGCGCGCCGGGCTTGAGGTGACCGTTGCGCGCGACGGTCCCTCCACGGTCGACATGGCCAGACGCATCAAGCCGGACGTCATCGTCCTCGACATCATGCTGCCGGGCTTCGACGGATTCGAGGTCATCGCCGCCTTGAAGGACAATGCGCTCAACCCGATGCCGCGCATCATCATGCTCACCGCCAAGGGTCATGAGAAAGACAAGCGCAAGGCGCTCGATCTCGGCGTCGATGACTACGTGACCAAGCCATTCTCCAACCGCGACGTCGTCGAGCGCGTCCAGGCGCTGCTGATCCAGGGGAAGGTCGCATGACACCGGTTCCGCCTCCCGAGGCGCGGCTGACCGACCGGGCCTTCGTCCTCCCTCTCCTGACGCTGGTACTCCTGACCCCGCCGATCATCACGATCTTCGACGTACCGATCTTCTTCTTCGGTATCCCCCTCCTCCACATCTACTGCTTCGGGCTTTGGCTCGCGGCGATCGCCGCCGGCGGCATTCTGTCGAGCCGCATTGCCGGGCGCCGGACCGCCCGGGTCGCCCCGCCCCGGCCCGGTGGCGGGGAGAGCGACTGAGCCATGCTCGACACCGCCACGATCGTCGCGGTCGCGCTGGCCTATCTCGGTCTCCTCTTCGCCATCGCCTGGTACGGCGATCGCCGCGCCGACACCGGCCGGAGCCTGATCCGCTCACCGGTCGTCTACACCTTCTCGCTGGCGGTCTATTGCACGTCCTGGACCTTCTATGGCGCGGTCGGCACCGCGGCGCGGCGCGGCATCGAGTTCCTCACCATCTACACCGGACCGACGATCATCTTCCTCGGCTGGTGGTTCCTGCTGCGCAAGATCGCCCGCATCAGCAAGTCGCAGCGCATCACCTCGATCGCCGACTTCATCGCCTCGCGCTACGGCAAGAGCGCCAGCCTCGGTATGATCGTCACGGTCATCGCGATGATCGGAACGATGCCCTACATCGCCCTTCAGTTGAAAGCGGTCTCGACCAGCTTCGCCGTGCTGGTCAGCTACGAGGCGACCCCCGACCTGGCGATCGCGCTGACCAGCCCGCCGGCCGCGACCCTGACCGACGCCGCCTTCCTCACCGCGATCGGCATGGCCGTCTTCGCTATCCTGTTCGGCACCCGCCACATCGACGCCAACGAGCATCACGAAGGCATGGTCGCGGCTATCGCCTTCGAGTCCTGCGTCAAGCTGCTGGCCTTTCTCGCCGTTGGCTTCTTCGCGATCTTCACCCTCGGCAGCACCGCGACGCCCGGCGCCGGCGAAGCCGCGATGTCGGCCGGCTGGAGCAACCTCACCCGGTTTCCCGAGGGCGGCTCGGGACGTTTCCTGACCATGACCTTCCTGTCGATGGCCGCCATCGTCTGTCTGCCGCGCCAGTTCCACATCACCATCGTCGAGAATGTCGACGAACGACACCTGTCGACCGCGTCATGGCTCTTCCCGACATACCTCTTCCTGATGAGTCTCTTCGTCCTGCCGATTGCCGCGGCCGGCCTGTCGCTGCTGCCGGCCGGCGCCAACCCGGACTTCTACGTGCTGACGGTGCCGATGACCCAGGGCCACAACGGGCTCGCGCTGCTCGCCTTCATCGGCGGGCTCTCGTCAGCAACCGCTATGGTCGTGGTCGCGGCGATCGCCTTGTCGACGATGATATGCAACGACCTGGTCATGCCGGTCCTCCTGCGGATCCGCTGGCTGCGGCTTGAGGACCGCGGCAACCTCGCGACGCTGCTTCTCTACATCCGCCGTATTGCGATCTTCGCGGTCCTGCTGCTGGGCTACGCCTACTACCGGCTGACCGGCGAGTCCGGCCCGCTTGCCCAGATCGGGCTCGTCTCCTTTGCCGTCGCCGCCCAGTTCTTCCCCGCCATCATTGGCGCGCTGTTCTGGAAGAATGGCACGCGGGCCGGCGCCCAGACCGGCCTGATCCTTGGCTTCCTCACCTGGGCCTACACGATGCTGGTCCCCCTGCTCGCCCGCAGCGACCTCTTCAGCGGCTCGATCCTCGAACCCGGCCCCTGGGGCATCGCCGCGCTCCGGCCGGAGGCGCTGTTCGGCCTCGAAGGCTGGGAGCCGCTGACCCACGCCCTGTTCTGGAGCATGGCCGCCAACATCTGCGGCTATGTCCTCGTCTCGCTCTTCTCGAAGCAGGACACGCTGGAGCGCATCCAGGCGGCGATTTTCGTCGATGTCTTCCGCCGGCCGCCGGCCGAGGCGCAGGTCTGGCGTCGCTCCGCGGCCGTCGAGGAACTGCACGCCTTGTTGCAGCGCTTCATCGGCACCGAACGCGCCGACCGGGCGTTTCGCGACTACGCCGCCGAGCACGGACAGCGGATTGGCGACATGCCCGAAGCGGACGCCGACCTCGTCGCCTTCGTCGAACGCCTGCTCGCCGGCAGCGTCGGCGCCGCCTCCGCCCGCGGCATGGTCGCCTCGATCGCCAAGGGCGAGTTGCTCGGCTTCGACGAGGTGATGGCGATCCTTGAGGAAACCCACCAGGTCATCGCCCACAGTCGCGAGATCGAGCAGAAATCCCGCGAACTGGAGGCCACCGCCCTCGAACTCACCCGCGCCAACGCCCAGCTCAAGGAGCTCGACCGCCTCAAGGACGATTTCCTGTCGACCGTCAGCCATGAATTGCGGACGCCGCTGACATCGATCCGGACCTATTCTGAAATCCTCAGCGACCACGACGTCTCGGAGGAGCAGGCCGACCGCTTCCTCGACATCATCTCGAGCGAGACCCAGCGCCTGACCCGGTTGCTCGACACCATCCTCGACCTCACCCGCCTCGAGCAGGGCCAGGCCGAATGGCGGATGGCCGATGTCGACCCGAGCGCCGTGCTGGAAGATGCGGTCGCCGCCACGGGCGGCCTGTTCCGTGGTCGGCAGTTCGACCTCAAGGTCGCCATCGAGCCGTCCGCCGCCCCGGTTCGCGCCGATCGCGACCGGCTGATGCAGGTCTTCATCAACCTCCTGTCCAACGCCGCGAAATTCGCCGAGCCAGGCGATGGCCGGGTGATGGTCGTCGGACGCCCCGACGACGGCGGCTATCTCGTTGAGGTCACCGACAATGGCGAAGGCGTCAGCCCGCAGGATCGCGAGCTGATTTTCGAGAAATTCGCCAAGGCCCGCGACCGGAACACCGGCCGGCCGTCGGGCAGCGGCCTTGGCCTGACCATCTCCCGCCACATCGTCGAGCACCACGGCGGCCGGATCTGGACCGAAACCCCGCCGACGCGCGGCGCCCGTTTCTGCGTTCACCTCCACTCGGTCCGCCCACCGTCGGGCAGCCGCAAGCCAGCCCTGGCCGAGGCAGCCGAATGAACGCGCGCCCGACGACAGCCCCGACACAGATCAAGGTTTGCGATGCCGCGACGACCTATGGTTCGGCCGTCTCGGGACGACGAAGGGAGCCTCGCACCTGATGGGCAAGTATGCGGAGACCTACGGCCGGTGGCGTGACGACCCGATCGGTTTCTGGGCCGAGGCGGCGTCGGCGATCGAATGGGAAACGCCGTGGCGCACGGCCTTCAATCCCGACATGGGCGTCTACGGACGGTGGTTCCCCGGCGCCCGCTGCAACACCTGTTTCAACGCGCTCGACCGCCACGTCGCCGAGGGCCGCGGCGATCAGACGGCGATCATCTACGACAGCCCCGTCACCGGCGTGAAGCGGCGGATCAGCTATCTCGAACTCCTCGACGACGTCGCCACCTTCGCCGCCGTCCTGGCCGACCGGGGCGTCGAGAAAGGCGATCGCGTCATCCTCTACATGCCGATGGTGCCGGAAGCGCTGGTCGCGATGCTGGCGACCGCTCGCCTCGGCGCGGTGCATTCGGTGGTCTTCGGCGGCTTCGCGGCGCATGAACTGGCGTCCCGCATCGACGACGCCGAACCGAAGCTCATCGTCACCGCGTCCTGCGGCATCGAACCCAGCCGCATCGTCGCCTACCTGCCGCTGGCCGCCGCCGCGATCGATCAGGCGCGGCACAAGCCCGACGGCATCATCGTCGTCCAGCGCGAGCAGCATGTCGCCGACCTCAAGCCCGGCCGCGACCATGACTATGCGGCCCTGATGGCGGCGGCGCGCAAGGCCGATCACGCCCACGAGTGTGTGCCCATCGACGCCACCGACCCGCTCTACATCCTCTACACCTCCGGCACCACCGGCCAGCCAAAGGGCATCGTCCGCGACACCGGCGGCCACATGGTCGCGCTCGAGTGGTCGATGACCAACGTCTACGGCGTCGCGCCGGGCGAGGTCTTCTGGGCGGCGTCCGACATCGGCTGGGTCGTCGGCCACTCCTATATCGTCTACGCCCCCCTCATCCACGGCTGCACCACCGTTCTCTACGAGGGCAAGCCGGTCGGCACGCCGGACGCCGGCGCCTTCTGGCGGGTCGTCGAGGAGCACGGCGTCTCGGCGCTGTTCACCGCCCCGACGGCCCTTCGCGCCATCAAGAAGGAGGACCCGGATGGCGCCTTGATCGAGAATTACGACCTGTCCGGCCTCCGCGCGCTGTTCCTCGCCGGCGAGCGGGCCGATCCGGAAACCGTGCGATGGGCCGAGGACAAGTTCGGCATCCCGGTGATCGATCACTGGTGGCAGACCGAGACCGGATGGTCGATCGGCGCCAACCCGATGGGGCTGGAGGCGTTGCCGGTCAAGCGCGGCTCACCGACCGTGGCGATGCCCGGCTACGATATTCGCATCCTGGACGATGCAGGCCATCCGGTAGCGCCCGGCAAGCTCGGCAACATCGTCATCAAGCTCCCGCTACCGCCAGGCTGCCTGCCGACGCTCTGGCGCAACGACGACCGCTTCCAGACGAGCTACCTCGTCGAATTCCCCGGCTACTACCAGACCTCGGACGCCGGCTACATTGATGCCGACGGCTATCTCTTCATCATGGGACGCACCGACGACATCATCAATGTCGCCGGCCATCGCCTCTCCACCGGTGGAATGGAGGAGGTGGTCGCCAGTCACCCGCAGGTGGCCGAATGCGCGGTCATCGGCGTTGCCGACAGCCTCAAGGGCCAGTTGCCCCTCGCCTTTCTCGTTCTCAAGGCCGGCGCCGAGGCCGATCCGGATGCCATCGAGGGCGAAATCATCGCGCTGGTCCGCGACCAGATCGGTCCTGTCGCCGCGCTCAAGACCGTGCTCGTCGTCCCCCGTCTGCCCAAGACCCGCTCCGGCAAGATCCTGCGCGGCACGATGAGCAAGATCGCCGACGGCGAATCCTTTCGCCCGCCGGCGACGATAGACGATCCCGCGATCCTCGACGAAATCGCCGAAATCCTTCGGAGCCGCGTCGGCGCCTCCCCAAGGTAACGACCGGTTGGCAACGCTCGCCGATTCGACCATCTGACCCGCATCACGTGGGCGAGCCGCAGCTGCGGGCGATATCGATAGCCACGCGGCGGCGGTAGTGGCAGAATTGCTGAAGTAGCCTACACAGGGAACCTGTAATCTACACTGCGCCCCGACGCAGCTTGCCGTAGCCTGACACGTGGAATCGTCGAAGAAGTAAGAGTCGACGAACTGAAGACCGCTGACCGCAAGGTTCGGTTCGGATTCGTGATGGGAGATGGATATGGTCAATCACTCTCGTAGCGCTTTGCTCGTCGGCGCCATGGCCTGTTCAGCCTGGGTGCTCGCCGCGGCTTCGATCGCATCGGCCCAGGGCAACCCGGACCGCAACGCCTACTTCGGCGAGCAGCATATCCACACGAGTTGGTCGGTCGATGCCTGGCTCTTCGGCAACCACCTGACCGGTCCCGACGACGCGCTGAAATATGCTCAGGGCCAGGCGATCAAGCATCCGCTGGGCTACGAGATCAAGATCGAGCAGCCTCTCGACTGGATGGGGGTGACCGATCACTCCGAGTATGTCGGCATTACCAAGCAAGCGAACACTCCTGGCTCGCCGGTCAGCAAGATGCCGGAGGCGCAGCCGCTGATCCTGAAGGATCCGAACAACCCCGCCGACGTGGCGAAGGTCTTCGCCTATCTCGTTTCGCTGGTCAGCAAGCCGCCGATCAAGGCATTCATGACACCCCAGGTCGCCGGCACGGTCTGGAAGGAAAACGTCAAGATTGCCGACGAGAA
>NZ_FMXQ01000003.1 GCF_900104485.1 Bauldia litoralis
GGTCCCCCCACCAGCCGCCGGGAGGGGATAGTCGGTGTCTTCGGCCATGCCGGGCGACGACGGCCACTCGTGGAGAAGGCCGGGAGGACGGAGGCGGCTTCTGTCGTCGTCCGACATCGGCAGGTAAGGCTCGATCGACAAGCCGCCCCGGTCACGTTCGACGGTCCGCAGCCCGGCGGCCTTCTCGATGTCGAGGATCATCCGTGGCCTGCCGGTGACGAAGTCGATGGTTCTGAACGTGCCCTTGAGGCAGCGGGACTGAAGGACCCGGGCGGCGTCGTACTCCGGATCACTGGACCGGCGGACGACCACCTCGCCGTCGAGGATCACGTCGTAGCGGTAGCCGACCCGCCTGACCCATGTCGACTTGAGCTGGACGTCGATGGCATTCCGATCGAGACGAGGACGCTGATGTTTGCGCATCACGGGCCTCCGCCGGCGACGAGCAACAGGAGGGGTTGCCACAAGGGTTCGGTAACGACCGCCAGGACGAAGACGAAGGCCGTCACCGTTGCCGCTTCAGGGAAGATCAGGGATGCCAGCCGGGAGAGGAGCATGGTCATGTCCGCACCTCGTCGAGGGCGTGATCACTGGCTTGAGGGTCGCCCCTTGCCGAAGCCGCCTCCGAGAAGGTCTGCCCGTCACCGTCCAGTGTCGCTTCTTCCCCGGTGAAGTCCTGCCAGCGCCTGATCGCGACATCGACGTAAGCCGGGTCCAGTTCGATGGCGTGGCACGAGCCGCCGGTCATCTCGGCGGCAATGATCGTGGTGCCCGATCCGCAGAAGGGTTCGTAGACCGCCTGTCCGGGCGACGAGTTGTTCTCGATCGGCCGCTTCATGCATTCGACCGGCTTCTCAGTGCCATGGCCGGTGTCGTTCTTGCGGTGCGGGATCGACCACACCGTGCTCTGGCTCCGGTCTCCTGCCCAGTGGCCGGTCTTGCCCTTGCGGACACAGTAGTAGGCCGGTTCATGGGACCAGTGATAATCGCCGCGACCGATCACCAGCCGGGTCTTGTCCCAGATGATCTGGGAGCGGATGGCGAAGCCGGAAGCCTCGAGGCTGTGCGCCACCGTCCCGGCATGAAGGCCGCCATGCCAGACATAGGCGACGTCGCCGGGGAACAGGGCCCAGGCCTCCCGCCAGTCGGCCCGGTCATCGTTGAGGACCTTGCCCTTCGCAATGGCCGAACCCTCGGTCAGTCCTGCGCCTTCCCGCCATGCCGGGTCGTAGCTCACGCCATAGGGCGGATCGGTGACCATCAGGTGGGGCAACACCTCGCCGAGGACGAGGGCCACGTCATCCGGATTGGTCGCATCCCCACAGACCAGCCGATGCCGGCCAAGGACCCAGACGTCACCCGGCCGGGCAACCGGAACCACCGGCGGCTCCGGGATCGCGTCCGGATCGGTCAGTCCTTCCTTGCCGAGGTTCAGGAGACCCGCAAGCTCATCGCCGCCAAAGCCGGTCAGCGACAGGTCGAAGCCGACCGCGTCGAGGTCCGCCAACTCCAACGCCAGCAGGTCCTTGTCCCATCCGGCGTTCAGGGCGAGCTTGTTGTCGGCGATGACGTAGGCCTGCTTCTCGGTATCGCTCATCCCGGCCAGTTCGATCACCGGCACCTCGGTCATCCCGAGTTTGCGGGCCGCCAGCAGCCGTCCATGCCCGGCAATCACCCCGTCCTCGCCATCCACCAAGACCGGGTTCGTCCAGCCGAACGCCCGGATCGACGCCGCGATCTCCGCCACCTGCGCATCCGAATGCGTCCGCGCATTCTTCGCATACGGGACCAGGCGATCGAGGGGACGATATTCCACTGCCAGACGGGTGGTCGATGGATCGACCGAACGTGCCGATCTGTTCTCGTCCGAAGTCGCGAGATCAACTGTATCCATTGTGACCCTCAGCCTCCGTTCTGCCGCTGCAACGAACCGACACCAGAACGACCCGTCGCGCGAAGCCTCTCGAAGATCCGCCGCAGCAGGTAGCTCCGGCCAACTGACACGACCGTGAAGGCCGCCCCGATCAGGAGGCTGTCGCCGAACGCGACCACCAGTCCGAAGAGTGGGAAGATGAGCAGCTGCGTCAGCACGGCGATTCCATATCCTGCAAGAACGTTGGCGAGCGCCTCGACCAGCGACATCGCCGGGGAGTGCGTACCCGCGACGGCCATCGGCCTCTCCTGTTCGAAGCAAGGTGCGTTGTTGCGTTCGGCATGGTCTCGCTCGACGCAACAGCGACCGGTTCGTCTTACCAGACCTTGTCCTGACCTGCGGCCCGTGTCCCACCCGGAGATGTCTCACACTGCCGGCTGGGCCATGACCGGCGCAGCATCGAGCGCAGCGACGGACGAGCCGCGGATGGGTGACCGTTCAGCCGCCATGCGATCAGCCCAAGCGCGTAGCGCCACCATCGATCCGCCGTCGGCCGACTGATGCCGAAGCGCCAGCAGATCGCCTTCCAGCTGGCGCCCTCGATCCGGGACACCACCAGTGCCGCCTCCTCCGGTTCAAGCCAATCAAGCCACGACAGCGCTTCGGTCGGATCGCTCGGTATGTCAGTACCCAGACTGTCGGCTCCGGCTGTCCCTATGCCCCCTATGAGCCCTATGCTTCTGTCGTCCCGGCGCGGCGAGATGTGCACAGGATCGGAGAGCGTCCCGGTCTGCGACTTACCGGCCTGCAGCAGCACCGCATCCCGAAGGCGGGCCTCGACCACCCGCGGCGTCCACTCATCCATCGCCGAGATGTCCTGTGGACCGACGCTCGCCGACTTCCTCCAGAGCGGCGGTTTCCGCTGCTGATCGCGCTAGTCCGCCGTCGTACTCCATGATCGCCGCCCGCTCGTCGAACGCGGCTTGCCAGTCATCCTCGGACCATTCCTCGCTCCGATGGAGGAAGGCTACGATGTCGGCCTTGTGCTTACTGAGAAGAGCCAGGAGGTCCGAGGCCGGCGGGGATGATGCCGTCAGCACGAGGCCGTCGCCGTCGACTGTCACCGCTACGCCGGCTCTTGCTGCCTCGCGGAAGATCTCGGCCGCGGTCATAGCCGCATGCTCCAGCCCTCGAACGGTTCGTCATCGGTTTCGTCGCGCGTCCCCGATGGCATAGGGGGCATAGGGGGCATAGGCCCTTCGGGGCACGCGGCATCGGCCGGATTGGCGCAATCCTGCGATTGTCCGACAGTGGCGGGAGCAGCTTCCACCGACCCTATGCCGCCCCTATGCCCCCCATGATCATCGCGCACCGCGTCGGCATAGGGGGGTATGGCTCCCACGCCGCCCACATCGGAACTGCAGGGAGACCAAGGGTTTTCGTCTGGGGCACTCCACTCCTGGGCCCTATGCCCCCTATGACCCCTATGCCTTTCGGGACTGCCGGCATTTTCGGAGTTGGACATGATGCCCGCGTCGTTCGCGCCACCTCGATCGTCCTTCTCGCCGGTTGCGGACGAATAGAGGTGATGGAGAGCCTTGGGACCACCAGGCTGGGGATCATCCTGATTCCGCCCGTTGTCGTGACCTGGGGCCTTCTCCATCGCGAAGGTGGCGGAGCCCCACTTGCCGGCGGCGGCCGCCCGGGTCAGGACGAGCCCCGCCAGCCGCGTGCCGACCAGCTTGCCGAGTTGCGCCGCTACGAACTGGCGACCGCGACCGTGTGGATCGATGAGCTGGCGGACGCTGTCGTCGAGATCGCGGAGCGCGATTGGCCGGTCCTGGTGCCTCTCCCACCATGTGGTGAACAGCTCAGCCGTATTCAGGCGCCGCCCGTCCTGCGCCTTTGCTTCGGCAATGCGGGCCACCGGGTCCATGCAGTCGAGGGCAAGCAGCGGATCGCGAACCCACTGGCACCAGGTCTCGAAGCTGCCAAGCGGGCGCCCCGATGGCAGGTCTTGGCCAAGCCGACCCCAGCGCCAGATCGTGAGGGCCGCAGCAAGCAGCCTTGTCCGGTCGCGCGTTACCTCCAGTCGGATATCGTTCGAGAACCGCCGAGCCTCGGGATCTTCGGTCTTGGGGTCCAGCTCGATGGTGATGAACCGTCGCGCCAGGTCTTCCGATACGGTCAGGCCATTGCCGGTGAGGACGATCAATGCGGACGGATTGAGCGGGACCATCTGCGATCGCCCGAGGACGCGAACCCGGGCGGGGCGCTCCGTGATCGCGCTCGCCAGCAGGTCGGACCGGAAGGCCGTGTTGTTGAGATTGTCCAGGAAGAGGACCGGGCTTCCCTCGATCAGTTCGGCGGTGATCCGCTTCTCCAACTCCTCGGCCTTGATCCCACCAGTGACCGCATGGGGTTCGCGTCCGAAGGCGATCATCGCGATACAGCGGGCAAGCAACCCCTTCCCGGCGCCGGCACCGGAGAGCGGCGCCGCCCGAAACAGGATGCCGGGGGCATGGTGGAGGCTGGGTCTGCAGACCGCGGTCAGAAGTGCGACGAGGAACGCCGACTCATCCTTGCCGGGCGGACGGCCGATATCGACGACCGCGATTCCGTCTTCTGTGACCAGGCAGGCATCGGCGAAGCAGAAGGTCCGGAAGGTATGCCGGATCAGACGAAGCGATGTCTCTGCGTCGCTTCGCGAGGGGTGCTCTGCAACAAGATGCCTCAAATCAGGCACCCGCTCGCGCCACATGCCCGAGGCGGGATCGTAGCCTTCAGCCGAGAGGATGGTGCCGTCTTCCTGGAGCAGTGGCGCAGAGGCAATGCCATTCAATGGGGGAAGCCGCCATTCGCCACGCCAGTCGAGATACATGACAGCGAAGGCGCGGGGCAGGCGAACGTCGACTTCAACGATGCTCCCGTCCTTCTTCTCCTTCAGGGCATAGGGTCGACAAACCCTGTGAACGAGGAGAACCAGAACATCCGGCGTGAGGATCTGCGCCACGACGCCGTGCTGAATCTGGTCGCGAGCCAGGCGGACCGGCACACCGCGATCGAACAGACCACCGGCGCCAACAAGGATGTCGCGGAGTGCGGCCACGGTCCGGTCCGGCGCTGCACTCTCAACGAACAGCCGCGGCTTGCCGCTGTCATCCGGCACCGCCTCGGCATTCTCGACGAGATCGCAGATCTGGGTTTCGCCATTCTGATGATCGGAAGTCATGGCCGCTCCTCCAAACCGTCCGATCCGCCGACACCGAGAACATCGTTGAAGTCCATGCCGGCAGGCGCCCGGGCAATCCCGATATCGCGACCTTCGCGGCTCCAGCGCCTGGCTGCGTCTCGTGCTGCGGTCTCGCCCGGCGGATCGCCGTCGGCAAGGATGGCGACCTCGCGGATATCATCGGGAAGGACCAGTCCGCGGAGGCCCGAGGTCGACAGCGCCGCCCAGGCCGGACGACCGGTCGCCTGCATGGCGGCAAGGCAGGTCTCGATACCCTCGCCGACCATAAGCCGGTCAGTGCCGGTGCCGAGGCGGACCGCGCCGCCGCGACAGGGGCCGAGCATCATCTTCTGCGGCATGACCGGAGCCTTGCCCGATCCGTCCGGCGCGAGGAACGTCCTGTGGATGCCGACGGGCGTGTCATCGGCGCCGCGTGTGACCAAGGCGACCATGGCCGGCCATCTGTCACCGGCGGGATGCTTCAGCGACGGGTGGAACCGAAGTGTCGGTGGCGTTTCGATCCGGAGGCCACGGGACGCAAGGTATGTCTCGACCAGCGTGCCCCCAGCCGGCCGGGCGGATGTCCAGATCGTCATGGCGAGTTCGCCCCGCTTTCTAGAATCCGCGTCATTCGAACGCTGGACCGGTGTCGTCCGCGACCTCTGGAGCAACGGCCGATCGGTCGCTTCCCAGAGCCCCTTTTGCCGAAGCGCGGAGATAACCGCCTCCTGCGAACAGCCGGCGTGGCATCGGACCAGAACCCTGCCGTCGTCGCCGTCGCAGATCGCCAGGCTGGGCGATGTATCGTCATGAGCCGGGCAGCACGCCATCCACGTCCGCCCGGTGCGGCGTCCGCCAAGGGCCCGGGAAATGGCTGCGGCGTTCATGACGCAAACTCCCGCGCCTTGCGGGGTCTCGCGAACAGCGCAGGCCGAGAACGGGCGACGATCAGGTAGCTGTAGTCGCCGTCGCCGTGACGACGCTGCATGAGATAGGCGCGGCACGCTCCGACAGCCGACATCGCCGCCTTCGCGACACGGTCCAGCTCCCGTGCGTCCTCCTTCGGCAGGCGGCTGCCCAACGCCAGACGATCAATGGCGAGTACACCACGGTGATATTCGAGGGTCTCGCCTCTATCAGCGCTGGCCAGCCAGACCGTCAGATCCAATTCTGTGACGAGCAGTTGCGGGTGGGGTCGTGGCAGATGGCTTGGCATTGGCATCGGCTCCGGTTCGGCGCCAATTGCCATGGGTAACGTGGCGCCCTGTTCGCCACATACCGGCGGTAGCGCCAAACCGTCGGAAGAGGTCGGGGCGTAGATCCGGAGACCGGAGGCGGCGGCGGCGGCGCGAACCGCTCGTACGCGTTCACTGGCGGTCGAGCGGTGGATGCCCAGGTCCCGTGCTCCCGCACTGATGCTGCCTGCAAGAAGCACCCTGCAGCCATCAACAAGAGGTGCCGTAAGCCCTTCTACGAACCGACAGACATCGATATGGGCGGCCACGCTCTCGTCGATCGGAGGCGCCTCGTTCGGAAGCAGTTCCAGGAGCGTGGTCACGCTGCCGTCCTCGCCGACCGCCGGCGCATCAAGCGACAGCAGCAGCCGTTCTTCACGCAGGCGTTCTGTCGGAGTTGTCAGGGTGGTCGCACGATGGGCGATCACCCTATCGGCGAAGGTCGCGAACGAAGCCCGATCTCGATCGAACCATTGCGATCGTCGGACGAGGTCAGCAGCAAGGTCTTGCTCGTAGTCCTCGACAGTCATTCCCGGCACGGCCTCTTGCCGGGCCAGCTTGCGGGCGTTGAATCGGATGTTGTGAAAGACGCGGCCATCGAGGCCGCTTGTATTTGTCGTCTCCATGATGAGTTTCGCCAGTCATCTGCGTGGCGGGCACGAGCCCGATCACGAAGGACCGACGAAAACTCGTTCTGAGAGACGCAAAAACGCTGACGCAGTGGTGCTGGAGCGCCGAAACACCCCGAAAACTGCCACCGACAGTGCAAGAAAAAACGCGGGTGCGAGACAACGGATCAGATCGAGTTTTCGCTTTGGTCTTATTCCGCGTCCATTATCCGTGCAGGGATGACACTCCGAATTATGAATTCGGTGATGTAAGCGTGGGCTCGCTTGTCATGCCTTATTGGGTCGTCCCTCAAGCCGAAATGCAGGCGAAGGCTCTTCGACAGTTCCTGCTTGTGTTTCACCAACTTGGCGTGTTCGCGCGTTCGCTTGGGCGTGATGGTGCCACTCAAAGTGCCGAACGTTTTCAGGAGGGCCCATTGGTGTGTCGGGCGACTGGTTCTTCCGTCCTTCATTCCAAGGTGCTCAGGCTCGAGGCGGCGGGTCTGCCCGCGAAATCGGACGTTCACGACCTCTTCGGCGGTAAACTCGAACAGGAGCTCTCCCCAAATGGCATCCGCTGGCAGGCGCCAGACTGCCCCATCTGTCGGAGCGAACCTCGCGCTTGCATCTGCTCGCGCCAGTGCGAGAAGGTTCAGTCCTTTCTCGGAGGCTGCAAGACTGCCCTGATCATCGACGACGAGCGCGTCGACAAGGGCGACTTGTGACCAGCGCTCTGTCTGAAGAGCGTGAAGCGGACTTAACGGCGTGAAAGCAATTCCGCCAATTTCTCCCAAACCGAGTTCGGGAAGGGACGGCAAGTCTCTGCGATCGGGCGCAGTAACAAGCAGCACGACATTCAGCTGCAGGCCAGCGTCGATGGGGAGACTGCCCACAGCAAGGAGGTTCGCCGACGGATCATCCGGGTCGGTGGGCGCCGAGATCCCGAATATCATCCGGAGCGTCCGAATAAGGGAGTTCAAGTCGAACTGAAGTATCTCCAGATCTTGCTGGGTCAGTCTGATCGTTTCACAGCGAGGCTGGGTCTCTCCGCAGACGGCGACGCTGCTCCCATCGGAACGATGAACGACTCTCCGCGGACATTCATCCCCACCAGGCTGAGGACATGAGACACGCGTTGCAAGCCTGCCAGTACGTCGAAACAGAGTCCGAGCAACGGACCACTCGTCGCTAAGAAGTTGTTTCCACTCCAGTCGGTCGGTGGTCAGATTCTGGACTTCCTCCAGGGCTTGGCAGAGGTGTTTCAATGGTCGGGGCGTTTTCCGCTTCCTCCTCTGGCAAAGGCATCAACCCACGCTGCTTCAGCCACGTTTCGATGATCTCGGTATCGTCGTCGTCCCGTTCGTATTTGGTGACGTTAGCCGGGTTGATTGCGACCTTGCGCTTGCGAGTCGCGCGCCCTTCACCAAGGGTCACTTCAAAGGTGGCGCTGACGAGCCTGCCGACTCGCAGGCGCTTGGCCCAATCCGTGCCGAATGTCTTGAAGAGATCGGTCGAGTGATCCGTGGCACGATGCTTGGTCTCACCACCAAAATTTCGCTTTACCTCGACGAGGGTAACCTCCTTGATCCCCGGCACGTCGTCGCAAGCCAGGATCTCCGGGCCGAGCTCCTTCAAAGGCTCTAGGGTGAGTTCAAAGCGCTGGCTGAAATATGCAGAGCTGCCAAAGAGAAATTCTCCGAGAGTTCGCCGGTAGAGATTGCTCTCGCCCTTGGTCATCGCGGTTCTCAGCCCGAGGACATCGTTCGAGGCATCGTAGACCAGTGCGTCGTGCACTTCCGGACGGAAGTAGGCGATCCCGCTTTTGCCTCGCTGGATCGTGCCTTGCCGCCACATAGTGGCCCCGTGACGGATGAGCAGGATGTGCTTGTCGGTACGGTGCGGGTAGACGAGGACACTCGAACCATCCCCGCGACGATGCTCGACAAACCAAGCGTCTAGGCGACCCCCGATGGCGCGGCGAAGATCATCGTCGAATTCTGGGAAGTCTCTCCTTCTGCCCTCGGCCCCGGAAAAGAACTCGAAGGCGCGGGTGCGTCCGACACTGCATTCGGCCTCTAGCTCGCGCATGCATTCTGGATCGGCAAGCCACATGGCGACGGCAACGTCTGCCGCAGTGGGGGTCTGATCCAGGTCGAGTTTGATCTCGCGCTCGCGCCCAGCGGCAAGGATGGACTCCATGGCGTTCGGCTCCGCCATCTCGTGGATGAAGTACAGAGCCTCAACCATGTCCGGTGGTACGTCCTCGTCTGGCACCATCAGGATTTCGACGAGTCGCTCGTAGTCGATACCGCCTTCGTTCGCGAGATCGAGGCCGCGTCGGTGTAAATATTCTCCGTAGGGGGAGAAGAACTGGATGAGACGCGCAGGAGCAATCGCCTTCAGCGCATCGGGGTGATTGAACCTGCGTAGTGTGAACGTGGCCATCGGTGGTTCTCTCTTCTGAGCATGAACGTCACCTTCCGACTCCTACAACTATGACGAGTCGCATTAGCGACACAACCCACATCGCTCCGCTGTCCACCGACAGTTTTCCGACGCCGCCGGTATGTGGCTCTCAAGCAATGGAGAACTCACCGTGCAGCGGAGTCCCAACGACGATTTCCTAAAGGACCGTTCGAGCGCGGCCGAGCGCATCGCCGAGATCGGCGAGTTGCTGGCGCTCGGGCTCGTTCGTCTCCACGCGCGGAAGTCCAGTTCTTTATTTTCCGATGGCGGAGAAGGTTTGGTGGACTGTCTCGCTACACGGAGCGGTCATGCGGGAACCGAACTGGAGACCGCCGATGACCATTGAGATCAACTACGCCAGCCACCCGGAGACGCCTTCGGTGCTCGCCCGCCTCGCCGCGTTGAAGACGATGCCCACACCGGAACTGAAGAGCCAGTGGCGGGATCTCTTCGAGACGGAGCCGCCGCCCTACAACAGGCGCTTCCTCGAAAGCCGGCTCGCCTATCGCATCCAGGAACTCGTCTACGGCGGGCTGAAGCCAGAGACCGTGAAGCGGTTAGAGGCCCTCGGCGAAGAACTCTACGGCAACAACGGCAGGCCGACACGGATGCGGGCCGATACCCACCGGCCCATCGCCGGAACCCGGCTGATCCGGGAATGGAACGGCGTAGACCACGTCGTCACTGTCCGGGCCGAGGACTTCGAGTATCAGGGACGGCCCTTCAAGAGCCTCTCAGCTGTTGCCCGCGCTATCACCGGGACGCGGTGGAACGGCTGGGTGTTTTTCGGGCTCAGGAACCAGCGGGGGCGGCCGTGAACGCTCCGGTTCGCAAACGGCAAAGTCCCCGACAAGGTGCGTCGACCGCCTCCGTCGTGGCCAAACGCAGATGCGCCGTCTACACCCGCAAGTCCTCCGAGGAAGGTCTCGACATGGCCTTCAACAGCCTCGACGCTCAGCGCGAGGCTTGCGAAGCCTACATCGCCAGCCAGAAGGCCGAAGGCTGGGTCCCGGTCCCCGACTGGTACGACGATGGCGGCGTCTCCGGCGGGACACTGGATCGTCCTGCCCTTCAACGCCTCCTCGCCGATATCGAGGCCGGCAAGGTCGACATCGTCGTTTGCTACAAGATCGACCGCCTCTCCCGGTCGCTTATGGACTTCTCCAGGTTGGTCGAGGTCTTCGACCGGAACGAAGTCACATTCGTCTCGGTCACCCAGTCCTTCAACACCACGAACTCGATGGGGCGGCTTACTCTCAACATCCTGCTCTCCTTCGCCCAGTTCGAGCGGGAGGTGATTGGCGAGCGGATCAGGGACAAGTTCGCCGCTTCCCGCAAGAAGGGGATATGGATGGGTGGCTGGGCGCCCTATGGCTACGACATCAAGGACCGCAGGCTCATCGTCAACGAGAACGAAGCAAGCCAGGTCCGACAGATGTTCGAACAAATGGCGAAGGGCGGCTCTGTCACCAAGATCGTTCGCGAACTCACAGCGAACGGCATCGTCAACAAGTATGGAAAGCGCTTCGACAAGGGGAAGATCTACAAGCTGCTCAACAACCGGGTCTACATCGGAGACGCCGTTCACAAGGGCACGGCCCATCCAGGGGAGCACGACGCTATCATCCCGCAGGTGCTCTGGGACAAGGTCCATGCCGCCATGGCCGAGAACGCCCGCACCCGGGCAAACCGAACCCGTGCCCAAACGCCTGCCGTCCTCAAGGGTCTCATCTTCGACGCCGCGGGTCGGGCAATGTCGCCGACCCACACCCGCAAGCGACAGCGGCTTTACCGGTACTATGTCAGCCAGTCGTTGATCCGGGGCAGACGGACCGAAGGGAGCGACGATACCCCCGAGAACGCTGCGCCTGTCATTGGCCGGGTTCCGGCGGGCGATGTCGAGGCGGCGGTCGTTGACCAGCTCCGCATCCTGCTCAGACAACCGGAGATCGTCGTCGCCACCTGGCGCGAGGCGCAGATCGAAGCCGCCGATCTCACCGAAGCGCGAGTCCGGGAAGTCCTGCACGAGTTCGATGCCCTATGGGACGAGCTCTTCCCTACTGAGCAAGTTCGCATCGTCCGGCTTCTCGTTGACCGAGTCGACGTTCGTCGCGACGGCGTCGACATCACGCTCCGCAAGAGCGGGCTGGTCAGGCTGATTGGTGAGCTTGGACTCAGCCAGCAAGAGGCCGCGTGATGACCGGTCGGGTCGGTACCGCCGGGCGGCGGCTGCAGCGGGGGCGCGCGACAAGCGAAATCGCGCACGGCATCGGTGCCAACGAAGCAAACCTCACCGTTCATGTGCCGATAAGCTTCCAACAGCGAGGAGGACGCAAGACGCTGGTCGGTCCCGATGGCGCGACAGCCATCCCGGCGAGGACCCCACACCCCGGCGAGCACTCGGCCATCATCAGGGCTCTCGCTCGCGCCTTCCGGTGGCGGATGCTCATTGAAACCGGAGTCTACGCCACCGTTCGCGACGTTGCGAAAATGGAGAAGATCAATCCGTCCTACGTAAGCCGTGTCCTGAGGCTGACGCTGCTGGCGCCAGAGATCATCGAGGCGATTGCCGATCCATCCGCCTGCTCAGGAGCGAGCCCCGCGTTGGATCGCCTTATGGAGCCGTTCCCAGCCGAGTGGCATCGGCAAGATTGCATCATGGCTCGATAGGGCGCGAAGATCTGCTTTGATTCCAGGAGCAATCACCAACCGTCAATCGCGAGCCGACAGCCGCGCGCCCAGTTCGGACGTAAGCGCGAGGTCGGCTCTCGGCCCATTACTGCCATTCGACAAACGTTAAGTGATGCATTGCGTTATCCGGAAAGCAGTCGTTCGACAGCACATCTTTCAGCCGGTGTGACGGATGACGGTTTTGGACCTTTGACTGATCTGGAGCAACTGACGGTTGGTGTCCAAAGGGGTCATCCCGCTTTGACGCCCTCCGACAATTCAGCGGTTGTGATCCTGCATGTCGCATCGAGGGCTTTCCTGATAGAAATGCGGTATGGGTCCAAGGTCTGAGATTACGACTCCCGCCCTAACCTTGGCACTCGCTGGCGAGTGGGAAACGGCTTTCGCCAAAATGTCCTCCGCAGACCAGTCCGACGCGATGGTCAATGGCGACGATCTCCGCGAGTTCGCGACTACTGCGTACATGACAGGGCGCGAGGACACGTACCTGGACCTGATGGGCCGCGCATTCGACGCCGACACTGAGGCGGGCGTGCGGCTCAAAGCTGCGCGAACCGCGTTCTGGATCGGGCTAACCTTGATGTTCAGGGGCGAGCATGGGCGCGGCGGTGGATGGCTGGCGCGCGCTGGGCACCTGGTGGAGGAATCGGAGAAAGACTGCGCTGAGGCCGGGTACCTGCTGCTTCCAAGGGTCGAGATGAGCTTTGGTGCCGGTGACAACGACGCGGCGGTCGACTTTGCCGCGCAGGCACTCGCAATCGGCGAGCGTCACGGCGACGAGGATCTTTCCGCGTTGGCACGGCACCTTGTCGGGCGCGCTCAACTGGCGCTCGGCGATATGCACAAAGGTTTGTCTTCATTGGACGAGACGATGGTGGCGACAACCGAAGGACGGCTGTCGCCGATCGTAACTGGACTGATCTATTGCAGCGTGATCGAAGCCTGCCAGCGCTATCAGATCGTGCGGCGCGCCAGCGAGTGGACCGAGGCGCTGTCTTCGTGGTGCGCAAGGCAGCCAGAACTGGTGGCATTCACCGGACGCTGTCTGATCCACCGGTCCGAAATACTGCTGTTCGACGGCCGTTGGCCTGAAGCCGAGGTTGAAGCCAGTGCAGCAATCAGGCGATTGGCCGAGGGTTCAGCCGCGCATCACGCGGGGCCCGCTCACTATCAGCAGGGTGAGTTGCACCGGCTGCGTGGCGAGTACCACGCGGCCGACGAGAGCTATCGCGCGGCCAGCGCGTTGGGCTTTGATCCGCAACCGGGGTTGGCGTTGATGCGCTTGCGAGAGGGCGCTGGTCGCTCTTCGGCCGCTGCGATCAAGCGCGCCCTTGCGGCCGCCGACGCGCCGACCAAACGGATGCGCCTTCTCGGGGCGGCGTTCGAAATTGCCCACGGGTTGCAGCAGTTGGACGAGGCCAGAGCCTTCCACGACGAGATGAAGACCTTGGCCAACACCTATCGCTCGGACGCCGTGACAGCTTTGCTGGCTGAGATGCAGGGCGATCTTGCCGCAACGGACAACGACCCCGAACAAGCAGTGAAGTGCTACGCCCAATCTGCGGGCCTGTGGCGTGATCTGGCGTGCCCTTATCGCCTGGCGCGGGTAAGGCTACGAAGCGCCAGCACCTGCGCGGCACTGGGCGATGTAGAGGGTGCCGTGGCCGAGGCGCGCGCTGCCAGAGAAGGCTTCGCGTCGTTGGGCGCTGAACCCGAGCAGCAGGATGCCGAGACGTTCATCCGGAAGCACACTCGAAGCCGCGGAGCAATCCTGACCCGCCGGCAGACCGAAGTCCTGGGGCTTGTCGCCCGCGGTCTGACTAACCGCGAGATCGCCAAGCGTCTGGGCCTGAGCGAGCGCACCGTCGACCACCACGTCAGCGATATCCTAACTCGCATCGACGCCCCGACCCGCGCAGCTGCAGCCGCCTATGCGGTCAGCTTCGGGCTGGTCGACAAACCGACTGGGTAATCATACCCACGATCTTTTTTCCCACGCTTAGGCAAGCTTGCCGAAGTTCCACGTTCCGTGCGGCGCTAACCTATCTTCGGCAACCAACCGAAGGAATGGCGACATGAACAGCACAACGAGAACGGCTCGGATGTGGCTCGGGACTGGTTCCGCCCTTTTGTCGGCCGCTCTGGTCTTTCATGGACCACCCGACACAGACCTCACTGTCCAATTGCACCATGTGGCCGACGGCAGCCAACGCTGGTCCATTGTGCATTGGACTGCCGCAGTATCGCTTTTCCTGATATCCGGCGGCGCTTTCCTCGCCCTGTTCGGGCAGGCAGCCGGGGAAAACCTCCCAGGACACCCGGGCGCTTGGATGGTCATGGCCTTGGGAGCATTGGCAACTTTTACAACCGCGGTGGCCGAGGCAGCAGTGGTGGCCGAAGCAGCGCACGCCGGGGAGCAGGCGACATTTGACATCTGGTGGGCCTTCTCAAGTGGCATGGCGAACGGCTTCTTCGCGCTGGCAATAGCGACCGGGTTCATTGCCCTGGCCGTCGTCCGCTCGAACCATCGCGAGATGCCGGTCTGGGCAGCCGCAGTTGGTACCGCGGCCGGGTTCCTGTCGGCGCTTGGCTGGACGCTGGGTGAGCACATGGGGGTCTCGATCGGCGGCCCCGTCTGGCTGATCTCCACGCTGGCGATGTGCCTGTGGCTGGTTTGGTTCGGACTGGCAGGCCTCCGAGTGGCCCACCGCAGCGCCGCCCAGACGACTCCCTGACACTTCAACTAGGAGAAAAACCATGACACTTCGAACCGCACAAATCGAAACCGCGATCCACGACATCCACGATTTCTTCACCGATTGGGTCGGCGGCCGCTGCCCCGGCGATGCAGAGACCTTTCAACGGAACGCGCTTGAGCGGATTTCAGACGACCTTGTAGCAATCTTCCCGGCCGGTCGCCGGTTCGGAAAGGAAGATTTCAAGGGGTACATGTCCTCGATCTATGGCTCGAACCCCGACTTCCGCATTAAGATCCGCGACATCCGCGTGAACCACGTGAACAGTTCGATGGCCGTCGTCAATTATCAGGAATGGCAGAAGGCGGCCAAGGACTCCGACGAGCCGAACAACGGGCGCATCACCACGATGGTATTGGGTGAGAAATCCTCCGGTGGCATCGAAATCCTTCAGGTCCACGAAACCTGGTTACCTCAAGAGGTCGTCGCCGCCGGAGACTTCCATTTCTAGCTTGCGTACGCTCCCGAATGCGACCGCCCCGCAGGAAAACAGGGCGGTCCGAATGTCTGTACACGCTAGTGCCGGCAGCTTCGATCAGTGGCACCCAGAAGCCGATCAAGGCGCCCGCCATTGGACCGCTAGGCTGGGAATGACCGCTCCGAACCGGTCTTTCAAATGCCGCTAGTCGGTCTCGGCGACGTCGTAAACCTGAACACGGCTGATCATTCCAAGGCATGCGTCCAAAAAAGCCTGATGTTCGTCGCTGACCTGGTACGCGTCGTGGTCGCTTAGATCGTCAAATCTGAGAACAATGGCGCAAGCATAGGTCGAGTCGACGACGTCGCGACTTGTCGCGGCCGGTTTGCCTATGCGCCGGTCGCGGACATGGGGCTCGCGAGTGAGCAGGTCGAGACCTTTCCAAAATGCCTCGCTGCCAGACTCGTCAACATCGTCCTTCAGCCAAAAGAAGACAGTATGAGTATGCATAATCGGGCCCCTGTTTCTCCTGTCGGTTCGTGACTTTCACCAACGCGAACACTCCTTTCGCCGGCGGTCGGCAAAAAAAGGCGCCGCCGACAAGCACAAATCCGCCGTTCGATCTACGGAGATATCTTCATCTCGACGCGGATGCCGTGGACAGTCTTTCCGGAAGCGTTGAAGACTCGCCCCAGCGGCTGAGGCGCCATGTTCACCACGAGGCAGCCTTGACCATCCCAACCCTGGATCGCCCGCATGACGTCCCGGTTTGGAGGCAGCTGGGTGCCATCCGGAGCAATGTCATGCACCGGGCCCTGCACCTGATCGAAGACGAATACCGAGGGCCAGCGATGATGGTGGACGGGCTCCTCGTCGTCGGGGTCGAGAGTGACCTCAAGGACTCGAATATTCTGATTCTCGTAGAGAACCTTGTGGTGTCCTGGCGCCGCGACCACAGCGTCCAACGCCGGATCCCAATCGGACGGGGTCAGGTCCGCGCGATCGTTTGTCATGGTGCTCGTCCTCCCAGTGTTGAGCTTGTATTATGGTTCTGTCGTTCAGTTCATGCGCGGCAGCGATCTCGTTCCTGATCCTGAGTTGGCTGCCAATGTCTTTCTGCCGTGTTGGGGAGCTGGTTCTCCACCCAGCGAATTGATCGATTTTCGGCGGAGCCGACGAAGTAGGCCGTCCCTAGGCCCTGCCTTCAAGCGGCGCGTCAACCAGCTTTTCCGGCATGACGAAGAAGACGTTGACCGGAGGTGTCACGGGGCGGATTGCGCCGCCGACCTCTACGCCGACAAGCGATCCTTCATACTTAAAAAGTGGGAAAGAACCGCCGATCTCCTCGATGACCACCGGATGTTCGACGACGTAGTGCAGCAAATCGACGAAGGTGCACACAATGGCGCTATTGTTGGTTCGTTCAACGGCTACTCTCGGCGACACTCGACGCATGTAGCCAAGTGTCTCGTTGACTTGCTTTTCGGTGTTGCAGAACAGCCCTTGCAGTCGGTGTGTGCTGTTTTCCGCCAACGCGGCACCACCGGGTACAAAGCCCAGAAATGCGATGAGCGTTGCGACAACGCGGAGGGAATGGCCGCCACCCTTTCTGGGCATCGAAATCTGGATATGCTTGCTCACGACGACCTCCGTCCCGTGATTGGCGTCTGCTTAGACGCGCTGGTTGTCAGCCGCGATAGAAATCCTCGGCGACGAAATCGATATCGTCTTCGCTGATTCCGAGTTCGGCGAGCTGCTGGGGTGAGTAGTCGAGCAACTTGTTGCGCACCGTGCGACGCCGCATCCGGACTGCCCAGCGAGTGGAAAGACGCTCCATAATTGATCCGGCTACCTCGGCGAGATTCCAGCCGTTGTTCAGTGTGTCAGCGGTGAAACTCTGGATCGACATGTCTTCCTCCTGATTAGCCTCAGGATCGATCTTTTAGTATCGATCCAAATAGCTTTATATCGACGTTTGGATCGATGCAAATTATGTACTTTCTAATTCTCCGGGATCAGCCCGTCAAGCGAAAAAAGGATCGATCCAAAAAATCATGGTGATAAAAGTAGAAAGACTAAGGAATGAAGGACAATCATGACGCGTCTGCTTGATGTCGCGAAGGCCGCCGGCGTTTCCCGGAGCACGGCCTCCAATGTTTTCAACAACCCGGAGATGGTCCGACCCAAGCTGCGCCAGCGCGTGGAAAAAGCGGCCCGCGAACTGGGCTATAACGGGCCCGATCCCAAGGGTCGGCTCTTGCGCGATGGCAAGTTCAACGCGATTGCCGTCATGCCGCCCAGCCAGTGGGGTGTGGTCGACTCGTTGCGGAACCCGGTGTTCGACCTGTTTCTTCTGGGTGTGGGCGAAGTGTGCGACGAGATCGGCGCGAACCTCGTGCTGGTACCGGACAAGGCCGGCAATCACGGCATCAAGACCGCCCTCGTGGACGGTTTCATCCTTGGTCGGGTCGAGCACCTGGCTGAGGTTGAGGCGGCCCAGCTACGCCGCCTGCCTTTTGCAGTCGTCGACTTCGATCCTGGACCGAATATCAGCTCGGTACGCACCGACGTGCGTGCTGGATGCCACACGGTGGCGAAGCATTTGATCGAACTGGGTCACCGTCGCTTCGGCATTGTTTCCTTCCTGCGCAGCCCAGGCCCGGCCCGGCTTCACCCCGCTGGGCAAAGCCGCGATCTGCATGCTGCTGGGAATCCCTCGGACCAGGAGAAGCTCCAGGGCTATACCGACGCCCTCGCTGAAGCCGGACTCGACATCGACGACGTTCCGATGATTCAGGCCGACCCATGGGACCTCGATGCGGCGCGTATGCTGCTTGATGAAGCACCAGAGGCGACTGCCATCCTTTCGATGTCAGTCATGCAGGGAATAGCTGTGATCGAGGAGGCTCGCCGTCGTGGACGATCGGTGCCAGGTGACCTTTCTGTCGTCGGCTACAACGACATTCCGGACGCAGAGCGCTCCGACCCGCCACTCACCACAGTGGATGGGATGGTAGCCCAAAAAGGGCGCGTCGCAGCGCAGATCGTGTTCGGCGGCGGGCCGCCACGGCACGAAATCCTGCAACCCCAACTGATCATGCGGGCCTCGACCGGACCGGCACCAAGATCGCTTGAGGTAGATTGAAAGCCCGTTGATGGCGGCCCAAAGCCGCCGTTGGACCGTTGGGCTAGGAATGACGGTTCCTTACCCGAACCGGACGTCACGGGGGCGGTCCCAAGGATGATGAATGAGTGATCAGCCGTTTGCGGCGCATGACCTTAACGGCCGGGAGCCTGCCCGACTGCGAAACAGTCGACAACAGGATGTGATCGCGGGCGATAGGACGCGGTCATCAATCGCGCCGGCAGGCCGGCGATTTCACGCACAAGCTTCCTACGGATGGCGACCTCAAACCAGGCAATGTCGTGCACGCCGATCACGAATGCGTCTGGTCCGCCGATGACGCAATCCTCATAATAGGTCTCAAGGTAGCCTTCGCCGAATGACTCGGCCACATCGGCCTCGCTCCGACGCGGAAGAGTGATCGCCAGCCCGTTAATTGTGACGCCATTGTTGACTAGCCAGTCGCGTACAGGCGCAACCGGCGGACCAACGTTGTTGGGCCCGTCGCCGGACACATCGACGACCCATCGATCGCTCTTCAAACTGCTTGTGGCGAAGAGATTTCCGGAGGCCGCAAGAGCGCTCGAAATGGACGTGCCTGCCTCGGCGGCGAGCGGCGTGGCGGCCAGCGCGCCGGCAAACCTCGCAGCATCGCCTGGCTCGTCGATGACCGTCCACGGAATGAGCACATGTTGATAGTTGGGGCCAGCCCATTCGAGATAGGTGACGGCAATCCTTCCTCGCGCGCCAGATTCAATCGACCATAGAATGTCTGGATGGAGAAAGGCGCTAACGTAGCCGTCGCGCTGCGTAAGCCGCTCGTATTCGCTCATAGAGGACGATACGTCGACGGCTAGGATCAGGGCGAGATCAACATCGGCTGTACCGGCTCCATTTACGCCGCTCGCAGCGCAAAGACCCATCGTGGCGGCAACCTGCACAACAAGACCGATTCTGGAACCGCAAGCGCCCATTGAATACACCCGGAGGAATACGATCGAGAGTCATTGAAATGCAGCGGTCCGGTGGGTCACGCATCACCCGAACGGGTGAAGCATTGCTCGCCCGAAGCGGCCGCTTCCGGTCACCTGTCTTTCCCGCGTTCCGAATGCCCGCTATAGATTCTGCTCCGGAGCTGGCTCCATGCATCTGTCTGAGCAAACCCAGCGCGCCATCGAATCTTGCTACGACGCAATCCTCGCGCCGGGCCGGCTGCCGGTTGCCCTGCAGATTCTCGGAGAGTCTCTCGGCGCCGAAAGCTGCACTTTTGCGACGTGGGACGCCGTCGGCGACCCGCACAGGATGCCGCGATCGGATGGGCACGAGGACTTCGCACAGCTATGGATCCAAAACGAACCACACGCCCAAGACCCGCACATTGTCAGGGGATCGGCCGTCAACGCCGGCGGCGCCTTTGTCCTAGAGGAGCATGTCTCAACGGAGGAAGAACGCCGGACGCTGCCCTACTATCAGGAGACCGCGCGCGCAGGAAATCGAGACTGGTGGGCGGTCGCTCGATTCTCCGTCGAAGGCTGTTCGTGGTGCCTGCCACTCTATCGCGCCGCAAGGCGAGGTCCCTTTACGATCGAAGAGGCGCGCTATTTCTCCGCGATCGGTCCGCATCTGGCGAGGTTCGTGGGGATCGCCGAGAAGATCTCTGGCTTCGGCGTTGCGTCGGAACTGGCGGCGCTGGAACAAGTCCGGTGCGCCGCTCTAGTGATCGACGCGGTTGGCATCGTGCGACACCTGAATCCGGCCGCGGAGCGTCTGTTCGGGGAGGATTTTTACCTGTCCAGGGGCCGCCCGGTAGCGGGCGGCCGCGTCAGCAATCGGCGCCTGCAACAACTGATCGCGTTGTCGCAGACTGCGATGCGCGGCGGTCTTCCCCAACACCCGCCGGTCGTTGTCGATCGAGAAGGAGCGCCGTGGCTTCTGGTCGAAGCAATGCCGGTAACGGCCTTCGGCAGCGATTTCTTCAGCGGCGGACGGACGATCCTGCTCCTGACAGACCTCACGTCGCCGCAGCGACCCGACGCGATGCTCCTCAGCGTAGCTTTCGGTCTGACTGCCGCTGAGGCCAAGCTCGCAGCACAACTTGCTGCGGGAACTGGCATCGATACTGCGGCCGCTTCGCTCGGTGTCGGCCGCGAGACGGCCCGCACTCAGCTAAAGGCCATATTCGCAAAAACAAATACGCGGCGGCAAGCCGAACTGGCGGCGCTTGTCGTGCGGCTGCGCCGACCAGCGCGATCGTGATCAATGCCCGTTGGACGGCGACAATCAAGATGACCGGCTGAGCAGAGGCCGGCAAGATTGCCGAGGGCTTCGCCGGTGGCTCTTCCGAACTCGATCAGCTTGAATTGCTGTAGCGCGGGAGCACTAGCCGCTGCTGACGCAGCCACGCAGTATCGGGTCCCGACGTCAAGTCCGCTCATGGCGACGCGTTGCCGCCGTTTGTTCAGAATGCAGCGAATGACCGCCTCCGCCCGAAGCTACAAAATCATCTTTGGTGCTATCGGCCCAAAGCTGCGTTAGACATCTCGGCTGGGAATGACGGCTCCTGACGACCCGAACCGGACGTCACGTGGCAGTCGGGCGATCAGCGACGAATTTGTCCAGGCAGTTCTTTTTTCGTCCCGGCGTGCCGTCGTAGCTGCCGCTCATTACTGCGGCGCAAGGACACCGTTCGTCGTCGGCGCCCTGAGGCCTTCCAACGGCCGCCTCAGGCCAACCACGGTGCAGGAATGATCCACAACTTGGCCATTCCCATCGTATGCGCAACACAGGATCTTGCCGGTCGACGAGCAGTATACGGCATGGGTGGTGGGCCTATTGTGGATGATATCGGACTCCATCTGGTCGATGCAGGATGACGCAGATGGAGACTGAATCTGGGCCGCAGTGCAGCCGTTCGAGACGATTTTGGGTTTGGCGATCGCGGCTTCTGCCAGGATCGAGCATATCATGAGAAGGCCAGCGGCGATCAACAGGCGCATGTCGGCACCCCTTCGCGACCTAAAGGCAGCGGTCGTGTCGACCGCGCCCACGTTAGCCGTGAGCGAGTTAATCCCGACGAATAGGGATTGGCAACAGAATTCCTCGGCCCACATCTCGCAGCGGGCGGCCTGATAGAAAAAGCGGCCCGAAGACCGCCTTTCCAATTATCGCCGCCGAGGCGTTGAGTGCCGATCACGCATCATCGACCAGCTCATAGAACGCAGACCCAGGACAGCGGGTTATTCCAGTCGAGCGCCTTCGCTTGCTTGACGGCGTTGCCATACTGCATGACGCAGGCGGTCTTGACCGAGATCGGGCGGCGGTCCCCGGCGCTACGCTCACATGTCCAGTCGCCGGCTGTTTTGCCGATCAGCACCGACTTGAAGCTGCTGCCGAAGGTCTTGACGCAGTAGTTGTTAAGGTTGACGCCCTTGTAGACGGGCGGAGGCGGCAACGAAACCGTCTGGAAACAGCGCCAGGAGGTGGCGTCGCTCCAGTTGAGCGCGCGGGCCTTCAGCCCGGGTTTGCCATATTGCATGGTGCAGGCGTCTTTGACCGAGATCGGGCGACGGTCCCCGGCGCTGCGCTCGCATGTCCAGTCGCCCGCGGTTGTGCCGATCAGAGCCGACTTGAAGCCGTCACCGAATGTCTTTTGGCAGTAGGCATTGAGGTTGACACCGCCGATGTTGACTTCGCTGGTATTACCGGCGCTCTGGGCGCCTCCTGCCGTCAGGGTAGAGGCGGCGAGTGCAAGGGCGATTACTGTGGTGCGGCCAATCCTGGTCGCGGCGCGGGTCAGGTAGGCCATGATGTCCTCCGTCTGGTGACCGCCGACCGCCATCCGGTCAACGTTGGCGCAAGATGCCGACGATGCCATGAACGCCTTCTGAACTGGCCGTTCATCCTGATCGGCGGGGGACTCTACCATTTTTGGTTCCCGTGTTGCGGGTGTGTCACCCCGACGCTTATTCAGCGACTCGGGCGGAGTTACACGCGGCAGCCCCTCCGCAAGTGCGCCGACTAAGGTCCTCGAAGTCAGTCTGTCAGCAAGATGAACGGCGACTTCAGCAGCAATTCACTCCGCTCCGATCATGGTGCTCGCATCGGAAATCAACGACCCAGCAACGGAGGGACACCATGTACGGAACATCTGCGAGCCGAATCGTGATGCAAGCATGCGTCGTCATAACGCTCGGTGCGTTTTCTGCCGAAGCCGCTCCAAACAACGGCGCGGGACCGACGCAGGCCCAGATCGATTGCCACAATCGAGCGACCAACGACTATGTCGATCAAACCAAGGAATGCAAGCGAGTCCTTGGCGACCTCCCCGAGGACCTTCGCCAGTGCAACCAGGATGCCTTCGACGACATGAACCGGCGCCAAGCAGCTTGCAAGGCCAAGACCAAGATTGGCGGGCTCACGACCTTCGATCGGACCATACTCGGAGGGACCGAGGTCATGTCCCGACGGTGAAGATGCCCGCTTTGCGTTGCAATCTTCCGGTGAGGACCACCCTGCGCGTCCGGGAAGCTTGCGACGATGGGTAGGGGCTAGTCGTGCGCCCTGCGGGCAAATCGAGCGCTTTGATATGGCTTAGACAAGCCGGCGGGCGCTGATCCAAGACTGCTGAGCTGAGGAATGTTACGAAAGACCGAGGCACGCCCAGTCTTGAGCCGCTTAGCAATCTCCGACGCCCCGACGCCCTAGTCGCGAAGACGCTTAATCGCCGCGATGTCGACGGAAGGCTTGCGGCCCTATAGACGCCAACAGCCTTCGCCTTGACGATGCCTCTAGGTGTCGCTCGCGCCGCCGGTTCGTCTCGAATTCCGCGAAAACACCGAGCCCTCTTTCGGGCGGTAATGAGCGCGCCCGGCGCGTTGCTGCCGTTTGTTCAGACTGCAGCAAAGGACCGCTTTCCGCCCAATTCGGTCAATTGCTGACCACCTGCGGGCGGCCGTTATGCCGACTCTCCGAGATGTCGGCTGTGACCGAACAACAGACAGTCGACTGGCCGAGAGAAACAGCAAATTCGGGCAGACGGCTCGACGCCAAACAATTGTAATTGTTCGGATTCTGACTTGCGTACCAAACAGCCGCAGTCATGAGCTTTGGAGAAGACAAGGCCAAACGGAGAACAAAAGCCCAAGAGCCGTGGGTCGTAGTCAACGGCCAGTCAACAAAAGAGCGCAGAACCGCGCCTTTGACATCGGGAGCAGGTGGCTCGGAGAAAGTTTGCCGAGTCGCGCTGGCGGAGGGAGGGGGATTCGAACCCCCGAGACGGTTTCCCGCCTACACACTTTCCAGGCGTGCGCCTTCAACCACTCGGCCACCCCTCCTGACCGGCGCGGGGCCGGTGCGGCGCGGACTATAGCCACAGAGCCGTCCGGTGCAAGCGCTGACGCGCCGCGATCGCCTCCCCCGACCGAAAGGCAGAGCAGTGATTGGCGGCACGTGTTCGCTTGAGCGAGCGGTGGGCCCGTGCGAGGGAGAGAGCTTCGGTTGTGAATGTCGCTGAAGGGACCGGTGAAAACCGGCGACGGGGAGGGAAATCCGATCATGTTGGAGATGGACGACAAGGCTATCCGTGACGGGTTGCTGGCGGTCAGCACCGCGACACTGACGACGGCGCTGTTCAAGCGCGGCTTCCGCAACACATTCATTCAGGGCGCGCGCCCGCTCAATCAGCAGGCCTGCCGGATGGCCGGGCCTGCCTTCACGCTGCGCTACATCCCGGCGCGCGAGGACCTCGATACGCTTGCCGTCTTCCAGGATCCCAAGCATCCCCAGCGCCACGCAGTCGAAACCATCCCGGCCGGCGCCGTGATGGTGATCGACTCACGCGGCGACGCCCGGGCCGCCTCGGCCGGCGGCATCCTGGTGCGACGAATGATGATGCGCGGCGTTGCCGGCGTCGTCACCGATGGAGGCCTGCGCGACAGTGCGGAAATCGCGACGATGGCCATCCCCGCCTTTTGCCGCGGACCGTCCGCGCCGACCAACCTCATCCATCACCACGCCATCGATATCGATGTGCCGATCGGCTGCGGCGACGTGGCGGTCTATCCAGGGGACTGGGTCGCCGGCGATGCGGAAGGCGTCGTCGTCATTCCGCGCGATATCGCCGGGGAAGTCGTTGCCGAGGCGGTAGAAATGACGGCCTTCGAGGATTTCGTCGAGGAACAGGTGGCGGCCGGCCGATCGATCATCGGCCTCTATCCGCCCAACGAGGCAACCCGGGCCGAATTCGAAGCCGCTCGGGCAAGCAAGCGGGATTCCTGATCCCCGGGCTTGATGGATCACGTCCAGGCGTTGATGTGCCATGGCGCGAACTCGTCGTCGCCGTAGCCGAGGACCTCGCTCGCGGTCTGCTCTCCCGATGCGGTGCGGATCATTGCATCGAGGATGGTTCCGCCCATCTCCGGGATCGTGGCGAGGCCATCGAGGATCAGGCCGCAATTGATATCCATGTCCTCGCGCATCCGCTGGAATAGCGGCGTGTTGGTGGCGAGCTTGAGCGATGGCGCCGGACGGCAGCCGAAGCAGGATCCGCGACCGGTGGTGAAGACGATCAGGTTGGCACCACTGGCCACCTGGCCGGTTGCCGAGACCGGGTCGAAGCCGGGCGAATCCATGAAGACCAATCCGCTCTTCGTGATCGCCTCCGCATAGCGGTAAACCGCGTTGAGCGGCGTCGTCCCGCCCTTCGCGACGGCGCCGAGTGATTTCTCGAGGATCGTCGTCAGGCCCCCGGCGCGGTTGCCCGGCGATGCGTTGTGATCGAACCCGTGCGGCTCCTTCGCGGTATAGCCGTCCCACCATTCGAGAAGATCGATCAGTTCCCGTCCGACCGATTCATCGGCGACTCTCTGAAGCAGCAGATTCTCCGCTCCGTAAATCTCCGGCGTCTCCGACAGGATGGCCGTCCCGCCCTGGGCAACGAGGCGATCGACGGCGACGCCAAGGGCGGGATTGGCGCTGAGGCCCGAGAACGAGTCCGAGCCGCCACACTGGAGACCGACGACGAGTTCACTGACGGGAATGGGCACCCGCTCCTGTCCTGCAGCCGCCGCCATCATCGCTTCAACTGCGGCGATTCCGGCGCGGACCGAGGCTGTGGTGCCACCGAGGTCCTGGATCGTCAGGCTTCTGATCGCGTCGCCCAGCTCAAGTCCCGTCTCGCTGCAAAGCCGGTCGATCTGGTTGTCCTCGCAACCCAGCCCGACGATCAGCACGCCGACGAAATTGGGGTGGCGCGCATATCCCGCGAGCGTTCGACGCAACATGTCCATCGATGGCGTACCATCCGAGATGCTGCAGCCGGAGGCATGGGTCAGCGGCATGACCCCGTCAATCGACGGCCAGGCGCGTAGCACCTCCGGCGTAAAGTGCTGGGCGACGACGCGGGCCACCCGCGCCGAGCAATTCACGGTCGTCAGCACGCCGATATAGTTGCGGGTCGCCGCCCTGCCATCGGCGCGGCGATACCCCTCGAAGGTCGCGATGTCATTGGCCAGGGGCAGCGGATCCCTGGTCGCAACGGCCCGGCTGGCGAGCGTGCCCGGATAGGCAAGGTTGTGCTCGTGGACATGGTCTCCAGCGACAATCGAAGCCGCCGCAACACCAATCGGCTGCCCAAGCCGGCGGACGCGCTCGCCCTCGGCGATATCGACCAGAGCGACCTTGTGCCCGGCCGGCACCGCAGTGCGGACGGTCAC
Source organism: Bauldia litoralis (assembly GCF_900104485.1). GTDB lineage: Bacteria > Pseudomonadota > Alphaproteobacteria > Rhizobiales > Kaistiaceae > Bauldia > Bauldia litoralis. The sequence goes on from NZ_FMXQ01000003.1 coordinate 26,116, forward strand.
CGGGAACGCCGGCGAAAGGCTGGTGCCAGCCTCAAGCCCTTCGAGCGCGATACCGACGTGATCGTCCGGCGCCAATCGCAGGACGCGGGCGACCGATGCCGCATCTGTCATTTCCGCCATCAATCGGTTCCTAGAACGCCTGGAGCGACGCCTCGATGATATCGAGCCCTTCGTCGGCAAGTTCGCGCGTGATGGTCAGCGGCGGCGCAATGCGCAACACGTTGCCATTGCGACCGATGGGCGCCATCACGCAGAGGCCCGACCGTAGCAGGTGCTCGACGAAACCGCGCGCCACCTCCGGATTGGGCTGCTTCGTTTCCTTGTCGATGACAAACTCGATGGCGAGCGACAAGCCCATGCCGCGTATGTCGCCGACCAGCCGGTGCCGCTCCATCAGCGCCTTCAGCCGACCGGTCATATGAGTTCCGATGCGCGCCGCATTGCCCGACAGGTCGTCCTCAACGATCACGTCGATGGAGGCGAGACCGGCCGCGCAGGCGAGCGGATTGCCGCCGAAGGTGCTGCTGAGCGATCCCGGCTTGAGGCCAGCCATGATCGGCGTTCGCGCCACGACTGCAGCAACCGGCAGTCCGCTGGCGATCCCCTTCCCGACCACCACGATGTCCGGGACGATATCGAAATGCTCGAACGCAAACAGCCGGCCGGTGCGGCCAAAACTCGCCTGCACCTCGTCGAGGATCAGCAGGATGCCGTGGCGGTCACAAAAGTCGCGAACACCGCGCATGAAGCGCGCCGACGGGACGAGCGACCCCCCGCCTCCCTGGTAGGTTTCGGTGATCAGCGCTGCGACATCGCCGTTCGACTGGGAGAGAAGCAACTGCTCGAGCGCGGCGAGACAGTGTGCGTCGACGCTCTCCGGCGTTTCCCCCGGCTGCATGCGGTAATAGTCCGGGAACGGCGCACGGAGGATGCCCGGCAGGAAGGGCCCGAAGCCCTGCCGCGCCCCAGCAAGACCGCCAGCCGACATGGCGCCGTAGGTCCGACCGTGGAACGCTCCGTCGAATCCGATGATCTCGTCTCGCCCGGTGGAGACCCGCGCCATCTTCAGCGCCGCATCGATCGCCTCCGAGCCGCTGCTGAGAAGCAGCACGCGGTCGAGGTCTTCCGGCATCAGGCCGGCGAGGCGCTCGACGAAGGCCGAGCGGAGCGGATGAGCCGAATCGTAACAGTTGAGGAGGAGACCGGCCTGATCCTGGATCGCCTTCACCACCTTCGGATGACAATGCCCGGTATTGGCGACCAGCACACCGGAGGTGAAGTCGATGAAGTCGTTGCCGTCGACGTCGTAGACGCGGCAGTCCTCGGCCCGCTCCCAGACGAGCGGCATCGGGGTGCTGATCGAAGGCGAGAGGAATTTCGCCTGTGTCTCAAGGACCGCGCGCGCCTTCGGTCCGGGAAGATCGTAGTTGCGGATTGCCGTCATGGGGTCGTCTCCCCGCTCCCATAGTCGCGTTCGGCCGATGCCGTTGAAATGTAGCCTTCGGCCACGTCATGGGCGACGGCCTCCGGGTCACGCCGGGCGGGATCCCCCCAGCCGCCACCGCCGGACATCGCCACATGCACACGGTCACCGTCGCGGATGGTGACGTGGGCGAACTTGCTCGGCGAGACCTTGCCATACACCGTTCGGGCATCCGCCCACACGTCGCTTCCCGCGACCTTGAACACCGTCGAGGCGAGACCGGCCGGGCCTCCGCCGTGCAGGCCCCATGGCGGCACCTGATGCCGGTCGCCGACATGGCTGGCGATGATCTCCGGTGCAAGACAGCGGATCGTCTTCTGCATGCCGAGGCCGCCACGGAATTCTCCGGCGCCACCGGAACCCGGCACCAGCGACCAGTCCTCGACCAGCCACGGGTAGCGGGTCTCGTACACCTCGACGGGGACGGTGCGGCAGTTGCCGTTCATGCTGCCGACCGCATCGTTGCCGTCGGCCCCGGGTCGCCCGCCCCATCCGACGGTGTGAAGATCATAGGAGGTGTAGTATTCGCCGGTCTCCGGATGAGTGCCGCCGAACAAGAAGTTCGACCATGTTCCGCCATCGGCGGCCGGAACGCGATCGGGCACAGCCTTGGCCAGGGCGCCGAGCACGGTGTAGACGATGCGCGGATGGCACTCGGTATTGCCGCCGACCGAAGGCGCCGGAAACTCGACATTGAGCAGGCTTCCCGGCTGGACGAGGACCTTGATCGGACGGAAGCAGCCGGCATTCTTGGGGATCGTGAAATCGCAGATCTGGAGGAAGGCGTTGTAGGACGCCGCCTGCGGGATGCTGAGCGGCGTGTTCATCGGACCGCGGGTCTGCGGCGATGTCCCGGCATAGTCGACAATCGCCTCGTCGCCCTGGATCATCACCTTGACGTTGATCGTGAGTGTGTCGACGGTGATGCCGTCGTCCTCCATGACGTCCGTGAAGCCATAGGAGCCGGAAGGCACCTCGGCGATCTCGGCGCGCATCCGCGCCTCCGAATAGTCGAGAAGGTCGGCGCAGGCGCGCTCGAACCTGGCCAGCCCGTAACGCTCGATCAGTTCGAGAACGCGCCGCTCACCCAGGTCGGCGCCGGCGATCAATGCGCGGTAGTCCCCGTAATTCGCTCGCGGCGTTCGGACGTTGGCAAGCATCAGCCGCCAAACGTCAGGCTGGTCCTTGCCGCGCGCCTTGATCTTGACCGGGGGAATGCGAAGCCCCTCGGCGAAAATCTCGGTGGCCTCGGCGTAGAAGCTCCCCGGCACCATGCCGCCGATCTCGCCGATATGACCGATCGCGCCCGCGAAGCCGACGATCTCGCCGTCGAGGAAGATCGGCTTGAGGAAGGTGTGCTCCGGCGTGTGCATGCCGCCGCGATAGGGATCGTTGTGGACGATGACATCGCCCTCGTGCATCTCGTCGAGAGGGATCTCCTCGACGATGGTCCGAACGATCAACGGCATGCCGCCAATCATCGACGGGCAGAAGTCGCCGACCGCGATCATCTCACCGCGACGGTCGAAGAGTCCGCAGGTGAAATCCAGCGACTCGCTGAAGATCGGCGAATACGCCGTGCGCATCACCGTCGTTCCCATATCCCGGCAGATCGACGCCAGGTTGCCGTCGAGGATCTTGAGGTCGACGACGTCGGTCGCCCCGGCATAGGTGTGCTTCGCGCCCTCAAGCGGCAAGGGCGATGCATCGTCGGCGGGTCTCTTCGACCAGGTCAGGCACCACTCGCTGCAGAAGCTGCGGTCGTCATGACGAAGCGCATGGTCCTCGTCATAGAGAAGGACACCGCAGTTGGCGCACTTGCCGTAGCTGTCGATGTAAAAGCCGTTGGGTGAAAAACGCATCGTATCGGCTCCGGGTCAGGCGCGCGTGATTTCGAGATTTCCGTGGTCGTCGACGGCAAGCTGGTAGCCGGGGCGCACCACGGTGACCGAGACATCCTCGTCGACCAGGGCCGGACCGGCAAAGGACTGTCCCGCCGCAAGATCGGACCGTCGGTAGACCGGCGTGTCGAGAGTCCCCTCCTCGAACACCACCTGGCGGCGCGACGCAGGCGCGGCTTCCGGCATGCCTTCCGGCAGACGGGGCAGATCCGGCTTCGAGATCGCGGCAACGGCCGTACATCCCATGTCGACCACCTCGATCGACTCGGAGGGCAGGTTGAAGCGGTATCGCTCCTCGAAAACGCGATGGAAATCGTCCCAGACAGAGCCGAGATTCGCCTCGGTGAAGCGATCGATCGAGAGCGGCAGCTCGAGTTCGTAATTCTGGCCGAGATACCGCATCTGCAAGGACCGCTGCAGCGTGACATCGCTGGTATGTCCCTGACGGCGCAGATCGGCGAGCACCGTCTCCGACAGGTCTTCCATGATTGCGTTGGCCCGGTCGATATCGAAGCGGCGCGAACTCATCAGCACCGAGCGGCGGCGGTCGCTGCGGGCGTCGGCCATGGTGAAGCCGTAGGCCGAAAACTGGCCCGGGTGGTTGGGGATGATGCCGCGAGGGATGTTTGCCTCGTGCAGGAGATCGCAGACATGAAGCGGACCGGCGCCACCATAGGTCAGGAGCGCGAAGTCCCTCGGGTCGTGGCCCTGCTCGACGAGCACGGCGCGAAGCGCGCCGACCATGTTGTTGTTCATGATGCGGACGATGGCGAGCGACGCCCGCTCCACCGACCAGCCGTGGGGATTGGCGACCGTGGCGACGGCGCGGCGCGCCGCCTCCACATCGAGGCGCATGCGGCCGCCAAGGAAGGCGTCCGGCTCGATGCGACCGAGCACCAGGTTGGCGTCCGTCACCGTCGGCTGCGTTCCGCCGAAGCCATAGCAGGCCGGCCCCGGATTGGCGCCGGCGCTGTGCGGGCCGACATGGAGACCCCCGACCTTGTCCAGCGACGCGATGGAGCCGCCGCCGGCCCCGATGGTGCGAATGTCGATCATCGGAACACGAAGCGGAATGCCGAATTCCAGCTCGTAGTCGTCGGTGAATCGCTCGACGCCTTTCACCACCAGCGCCACGTCGGTCGACGTCCCGCCGATATCGAGTGTCGCAAGGTTGCCGATCGACTTGAGCGCCGCGAGATGCTTGGCGCCGATGACGCCGCCGGTCGGGCCGGAGACGGCAAGATGGACGGGCTGCTCCTCCGCCGCCTCTGCCGCCATCTCGCTGCCGTTGGACTTCATCATCGCCATGCGGCCGGTGACGCCGGCAGCAGCCACCTTCTCGCGGAAGCTGCGTACCTGGCGCCCGACGATGGGCTTCACATAGGCGTCGGCCAGCGTCGTCATGGCGCGCTGGTCTTCCTTCCAGCGCGGATCGATCTCGTAGGAGAGCGAAATCGGCAGCCCCGGCGCCTCTTCGGCGAAGATCTCGCGGACCGAAAGTTCGTGATCCGGGCGAACGAAGGAGAACATGAGATTCACGGCCACCGCCTGAACCTCGCCTTCGTCGCGAAGCTTTCGCGCCAGCGCCCGCACTTCCGTTTCGTCGAGCGGGATCAGCACGGTGCCGTGGTGGTCGACGCGCTCGTTCAGTTCGTAGGCGTCGCGGCGAAGGCAGAACGGCTTCGGCTTGACCCAGGTCAGATCGTAATGCGCGCGCCGATTGCCCCGCTGGATGAAGGGCACGTCACGGAAACCCCGCGTCGCGACATAGGCGACACGGGCGCCCCGCCGCTCAAGCAGCGCGTTGGTGGCGACCGTGGTGCCGAGGCGGATCGAGGCGATGCGGCCGACATCGTCGATGGTCTCCAGCCCACGCAGGATCGCGTCGGTCGGATCGGACGGCGTGGACAGGACCTTCCATGCGGTCAGTTCCCTGCCGGCTTCGTCATAAAGCACGAAGTCAGTGAAGGTGCCGCCGGTATCGATGCCAAGATGCAGGCTCATTACAGCTCCGGTTGATGACTTGAAGAATGGGCGGCGAGAGACGTCAGCGACGGCCGGAACGGCGCATCTGGTCGAGCCAGACGATGACGATGATAAGGGCACCGGTGATGATCCGCTGCCAGAAAGGGTTCACGTTGAGAAGATTGGCGCCGTTGCTGATGGTGGTCAGCAGGATCGACCCCAGTAGCGGGCCGGGGATGCTGCCGACCGCGCCAAAGAGGCTGGCGCCGCCGATCACCGCCGCGGCGATGGATTGCAGTTCCCACCCCTCGCCCGTGGTCGCGACGCCGACGCCGATGCGGCTGGCGGTCAGGATACCGGCAAAGGCGGCGCAGGTCGCCGAGGTGATGTAGACGAGGTAGATGGTGCGGGCGTTGCTGACGCCAGAAAGGCGCGCCGCCTCAGCATTGCTGCCGACCGCGTAGACATACCGCCCCCAGATGGTGTGATGCAGCAGAAGGTAGGCCGGCACCACGACAATGACCACCATCCAGAACAGCGTGGGAAGCCCGAGGAAGGTTTCGCGCGAAAAGTCGACAAACTCCGGCGGCATGCCCGTGATGGTCAGCCCGTTGGTGAGGAGGAGGCCGAGCCCGCGCAGGCCTGTCAGCGTGGCCAGCGTCATGATGAAGGGCGGCAGCCCCATGCGCAGGATTCCAAAGGCATGGAAGCTGCCGACCGCCGGCCCGATGGCAAGCGTGCAGAATACCGCAGCCCAGATCGGCAGGTCCGCCTTGAGCAGGATTGCCACCACCGTGCTCGACAGGCCAACGACGGCGCCGACCGAGAGGTCGATGCCGCCGGTGACGATGACGAAGGTCTGGCCAACCGCGATGATCGCCCACAGCGCGCCCTGGCGCATCAGGTTCGAGATATTGGCCGCGGTGAAGAAGCTGTCGGTGGCAAACGACAGGGCAACCCAGATCAGCACTAGGAGGAAGAGCAGCGTCAGGCTTCTGAGAAAGCCGAGCTGAAGCTGGCGTTTCTCCGTCGCCGCGCTCGGCGTCCCGTCCTGGATGGTGCTTTCACTCATGGCCGCGATTCCCGGGGCTTTCCTGCGTCAATTGCCGATCGCCTTGCCGAGGATCGTCTCGTGATCGACGGCGCGGGCGGAATAGGTCGCCGCGATCTCGCCACGCCGAAACACATGGAGCGTGTCGGCGAGGTCGTAAACCTCTGGCAAGTAGGACGAAATGATGATGATCCCCGCGCCCTTGCGCAGGAGCTCGGCGAAGAGCTGGTAGATCTGCACCTTGGTGCCGACGTCGACGCCGACCGTCGGTTCGTCGAAGATGAACAGCTCGGCGCCGTGGTTGAGCCACTTGCCGATGACGATCTTCTGCTGGTTGCCGCCCGACAGCGTCAGCGCCTGGGCCCCAGGCCCGGCGGTCGCGATGTTGAGATCGGAGATCTGGGTCTCGGCGACGCGACGCTCCTCGCTGCGGCGGACGAAGCCGCCGGCGCTGAGTTGGCGGAACGATGGCAGCGCCAGATTGAATCGAACGTCGAGATTGAGACAAAGCCCCTGGTCGCGACGGCTCTCGGGGAGGAGCACAACCCCCGCCCGGATCGCATCCGGGACCGAGCGGATGTTGACCGGCTTGCCGTGCATCCGCATCTGACCGGCAGTCCGCTCGCGACGGCCGAAGACAGCCTGGGCGAACTCGCTGCGCCCGGCGCCGATCAAGCCATAGAGACCGACGATCTCGCCACGGCGGACGGTCAGCGATACGTCGTGGAAGCCCGGACCGGAGAGCCCCTCGACCTCAAGTAGCGGCTCACCCGGGGCGATCTGTTCCTTGTAGTGAACCTCGTCGATCGAGCGTGCGACCATGTCGCGGATCAGTTCGTCCGGGTTGGTCTCGGCAACGACGCGGGTCGCGATCAGACGGCCATCGCGAAGGACCGAGACCCGCTCCGCGAGCTCGAAAATCTCCTCCATCCGGTGGCTGATATAGACGATCGTCACCCCTTCCCCGTGAAGACGCCGGATCAGCGTGAAGAGCTGGTCGGTCTCAGCGCGGGTGAGATAGGCCGTCGGCTCGTCGAGGATCAGGAATCGACAACCCCGGCTCGCGGCGCGCGCCGTGGCGACGAGTTGCTGCTGGCCGATGGTGAGCGTGTTGAGCATCGCGGCGGCGGGAAGATCGAAGCCGAGGCTGTCGAGGATCTTCTGCGCCTCACGGACCATCGCCCGGTGGCGCAGGAAGCCGAAACGGGCCTGCTCGATGCCAAGGAACATGTTGGCGGCGACAGAGAGATGCGGACAGAGAACAACTTCCTGATGGACGGCATTGATACCCAGATCGAGCGCCTGGAGCGGCGTCGACAGGGACAGCGACTTTCCGTTCCACAAGATGTCGCCGGAACTCCGCTGGTAGGCACCGGTGAGGATCTTGATCAGGGTCGACTTGCCGGCGCCATTCTCGCCGACGATCGCGTGGATCTCGCCGGCATTGAAGGAGAGGTCGACTTCCTTCAGCGCATGCGTACCGATGAAGCGCTTGTCCAGGCTGCGCAGTTCAAGAAGCGGAGTGACGTGATTCGGATTTCCGCCCTCGTCGTTTCCCGCGGCGCCGGGGCGCCGCGGGAAATCGGTCTTCGTCGAGTGGGAGGACGAAACGGACATCAGAGAACCCGACGGAATGTCGACTTCAGTCGATCTTCGGGTTGAGGAGTTCCTTGGAGCGATCGGTGTCCATGTTCTCCTTGGTGATGACATTCACACCGGTGTCGACGTCCTTCGGCACGTCTTCACCCTTGGCCGCAGCGTAGGCGATCTTCACCGAGTCATAGCCCATGCGGAAGGGGTCCTGGACGATAAGGGCAGCGACCTCGCCGTCGGCGAGCCGCTGGACCAGTTGCTCGTTGCTGTCGAAAGCGACGACCATGACCTTGTCCTCGGCGTTGTTGCCGGTCACCGCCTGCGTCACACCCAGCGCCATTTCCTCACTCGAGGCGAAGGCGCCGCGAAGGTTCGGATAGGCAAGCATCACGTCGTTGGCGATGTTGAGGCCCGTGGTGATCTGGCCGTCGGCCACCTTGTCGGCAACGATGGTGATGTCCGGATATTCTTCGGCCATCACCGCCTTGAAGCCCTCGGCGCGCGCATCGAGCGAGCCGGCGCCTGGTACGGACGTGATGATGAAGACTTCACCCTCCGGCTTGCCGTATTTGGCCGCGATCGCCTCGGCAAGCGCCTTGCCAGCGGCGCGGCCACCCTCGACGTTGTTGGTGGTCACGAAGGACACATATGATTCGGTATTCGCGCCGGAATCGACACCCACAACCTTGGTTTTGGTCGCCGCTTCGTCGATCGGCCGCCCCAGCGCTTCGTACTGCGAAGCCGCGATGACGACCGCGAGCGGATTGTTGGCAACCGCGTTCTCGAGAATTGAGATCTGGCCAGCGATATCGGTATCCACCTGCGGACCGAGTTCGGCGACGTTGATATCGAGTTCCTTGCCCGCCTTGCGCGCACCGGCGAGAAGGATCTGCCAATAGAACGAAGAGGTGTTCTTGACGATCACGGGGATCGTTTCGTCAGCGGCTGCGGCCGGGACCGTCGCCATCGGCGACGACATCACGGTGGCCGCGAGGATTCCTGCCAGTAGAGTCAACTTACGCATGCGACACTCCTTTCCTTCTTGCGGGCCCGATCTCGGACCCTTCCCAGGTTCTCGCTCCCGGCCCGACGGGCGCGGCAGCACTTATCCAGAAGGAGACGCGGCTCGCGCAGCGCCCGACACGCGCCAGCTAGGCGGCGACGTCCTTCAGCTTCGCGATCGTTTCGTCGATGATCGCCGAGACCCGTTCGCGCTCGGCGCCGGCGAGCGGCAGACGCGGCCGGCGCAGCCATTCGGGCGCGCCATAGACCAGGTGTTCGGCGAACTTGATGTACTGGACCAGCTTGACGTCGGTATCGAGGTGGAAGGCCGGCGTCATGATGCGATACAGCTGTCGCGCGGCCTCGAAATCACCCTGTGAGCAAAGGTTGAACAGCCGTACGCATTCAGCCGGCCAGGCGTTGGTCATGCCCGACACCCAGCCGGTCGCCCCAAGCGCCAGGCTCTCGACGATCAGGTCATCGACGCCGCAGAAGACGGCGTAGCGATCTCCGACGCGGTTGTAGATGTCGGTGATGCGACGGATGTCGCCGCTTTCTTCCTTGACGCTGACGATGGTCGGAACGTCGGCGAGCATCTCCAGCGTCTCGGGGTCGCAGTCGACGCGATAGGCGAGCGGGTTGTTGTAGATCATGATCGGCAGGCCGGAGCCGTTGCCGACCGCACGGTACCAGGCGACGGTCTCGGCCTGGTCGGTGCGATAGGCGAGACTCGGGAAGACCATCAGCCCCTCGGCGCCGATCCGCTCGTAATTCCGCGCCGCCGCGACGGCGTCGTCCTCTGAGAGTTCGGCGAGGCCGCTGAGAACCGGCACGCGGCCATCGGCCACTTCCTTGCCGGCCCGCACCACCTGCTCGCGCTCGGAGAGCGTCAGGAGGGCGTTCTCGCCGAGCATCGGCAGCATGATGACGCCCGACACGCCGTTGTCGATGAGGCGCGCGACGCTGGCCTGGGTCGCGCCGATATCGATCGCGCCATCCTTCGTCATCTTCGTCGTCACAGCCGGAAATACGCCAGTCCAGGTCATTGAGCAGAACTCCATTTCGGGCTGGATCATTCCCTTCCAGCCTCATTTTGTCGAATGTATTCATTTTTTCGACTATGTTGCAAGTGGCAATGGGCGGGTGTAGCGCTTTAATCGACCCGCTGAGCCGGTCGCGAACGGTCAGAAAGCAGCCATGGTTTCCATCGAGAAGAGCACCATCGCGACCAGGGTCAGCCGGGAGTTGCGGCGGCGTATCGTGGCGGGGGAATATCCTGTCGGGATGAAACTCCAGCAGGAGCAGATCGCGAGCGAACTCGGCGTGAGCCGGAGCCCCGTACGCGAGGCGCTTCATCAGCTTGAGGCCGAGGGTCTGATCCTCCTCGTGTCGCAGAAGGGCGCGACCGTCGCGCCGGTCCACGCGAGCGAGGTCTCCGAGCTCTTCGAACTGCGCCTGCTGATCGAGCCCTACCTGCTAACCCTCGCCATTCCGGCAATGACGGACGCCGATTTCGACGCCGCAGAAGGCATTATCGCAGAGATGGACAACGTCGAGCTTGCCTATTGGGGGGTGGCAAACTGGCGGTTTCACGCGACCCTGTATCGCCCTGCGGCGCGGCCGACCATCATGAAGACGCTCGAAAAGATCCACGAAACCTTCGACCGCTACATCCGCCTTCAGATCGCGCTGACCGATGGTCGCTGGAAAGCCCATGCCGACCATCGACGGATCCTCGATGCGTGCCGGGAAGGCCAGGCGGAGGTCGCGGCGGCGCTGCTTCGACAGCATATCTCGACCGCCGGATCGGAACTGGCCCTCGAAGCGAGCCAACGCCAAACTGACAGCGCGGCAATGGATACATAATACATAAAGTTCAGTGACCCGAGGACCGCCGCGCCCCTCCGAGCGATCTTCAAGACAGCATTCGAAGCGGCTGACCTCCCGTACTTCAATGCGCATTCCTTCAGGAATACGCTGACTTGTCTCGGTATGGAGAGATGCCGAACGGCCGAAGAGTTCAAAGCGTGGTCGCAGAGCCTCGGCCACCAGGACGTACTTGTGACCTTCAACAGCTACGGCAACATTCCGCATCACGACAGCGGGAGCTGATGCAGGCCGCCGTTGACCTGGGACATCGACGACAGGTGGGCACTGGAGCTGGTCGGCAGGCGCTGGCATCGGCCCGGGAACTTGGTGCTCCCGAACGCGACGGTTAAATCGCCCGTATCTGCACGTTCCCTGCAAGTTGATCCGGGCCGGTCGATATGGAGCCTCTCCGCAGGGACCGCTACCCGAACACCCTGAGTGGCGCGACAAAAGCGTTCTTACCGTCAAGGAATCTGGGTAGCTTCCCTCGCAAGAAAAGGATGCGTCATTCGTCAGGGACAGCGCTTGATCGGCGTTCGAGATCATTGCGCCGTGACGGCTGCAGGTTCGGAAGAACACACCTTGCCCTACTCCATACGGGGTATTGTGAGCGCTGCGCCGAGAGTTGCATTATTCGCGGCGATTAGGCCACTGGCCATATCCCGTCGCATTTTGTGGCGCCAAGGTTGAGGCACCGACCATGCCCGATGGGCCGATTGTCACGATCGACTTCAGTAACAGTTCTGAAGCCATCGACATGGGCACCTTCGATGAACAGGTCGGCATGTTCAGCGGGTGGATCCCATCGTCGCTCAACTACCACGGCCAACCCCTTACGTATCAGTGGTACGAAGAACTGCCCGATGGATCTGTAATCATCGCACAGGGAATAGTCCTCTCGGCAGGTCCGGTCTATTTTCCGCCTGAGTCAGCAGACTGGTACGATCTGCCGAGTACGACGAAATACCCGGTCTTCATCGGCACCAATGACGATGTTTTCTATTTGATCGGCAACCTTCCCGAGCTTCCTAACATTACGGACTATGTAAGCGGCATCTACGGCAACCACGAAGCTGCAGCTGAAGCTTTGACCGCACTATTCGAGGCGATCGTTGACTGGCAGGACGCTGTCATTGCTTCGCCGATCGCCGCAATCCGATACACCGATGACGAAACAGGCCTCGATCTTCGGATTTCGTCATCCGTCCAAACGACGGCTGGCGGCTTCATCACGGCGGTCGACGGGGACATTCTGGAATTCGAAATCGCGCCGGAGTTTCTATTATACGAGACCGTCAAGGTGAAGGGGACCGACTACGACGACACGCTTCAGGGATGGGAGAACCTCAGTCCGATTACCCTCGACGGACATGGCGGCGACAGCGACCTCCTTACAAACCCGGAGGATCATGGCGGCGTCACCGTCAATCTGGGCACGACCGCCTACAGCTTCAGTCAGCCTGAGTCGATCTTCGGAGCCACCGTCCCGCCATCGCAGGTCGCTGCATCAACTTTCATCGACACCTACGGGTCGACCAATACCGTCTTGAACATCGAGAATGTCGAGGGCACTGCCAGTTCCGGCGACGTGCTGATCGGTGGTGCCGGTGGTGGTCTGCTTTGGGGCCTCGGCGGCGAGGATGTTCTCGCCTCCGGCGGCGGTGACACCGAGATGCATGGCGGCGACGACAACGACGTCCTTATCGGCTCCACCGGCAAGGACACGATGTTCGGGGGTGAGGACGACGATACGCTGATTGGAGGCGGTGGCGACGACGATCTTTCTGGCGGAAAGGGAAGCGACAAATTCACCGGCATCGGACTGTTCAGCTTCGACCCTGAAACCGGCGCTAATCTAATCGACGGTGGCGACCTTAGCGACTTCGTTGACCCGTCGACGACAGACACCGTGGCGTATGGCGGGTCTGCGGCGTCATATACAATCAAGGTGCTCCTTTCGTACGAAGGCAGCGGTGGTTTTGGATTTCGGGTAACCAGTGGCGCGGGCTCGGACACGGTCATCAACACCGATGAGCTGGTCTTCACCGATGCCGTCATCAAGGAATCGAGGTTAGCCGAGAAGGGGGTAGCCGCCTTCGCGATTTGGGCGCTTGGCGACGCGTTCGAAGCAGTCCGCGACTATGTCGGGAAGCTCGGCCAGTTCGAGGATGAAGGGGGAAATCCCAAGTTTGGAAAAATATTGAAGTGGTTCGATATCGTCGATCAGTCCGTAGCCGGGCTTGGCCAAGCGTTCCTCGTAGACGATCAGAAAATCGCAGCCAAGATCCTCGCCGCACATACGGTCAGCGCCTTGACCGACCCGATCATCGACGAAGCGGCAGACCTGATGCGGGCACACGTCGAATCGCTCAATCTGCCGAGTGAGCTCGAAGACCAAGCGCTGGCCAAAATCGATGCTGGCGCCGACGATCTCGCCTCCGCAGTGAAACTTGCGACCGTGAAGGTGGTTGATGCAGCAATCGACGCGGCTGCCGACATCGCCGAGGTCGACTGGGCCGCCACCTGGCAAGGTTGGATGGATGCGGTGCTCGACGAGTCTGACAAAGTCTACAAAGCCGATCCCGGCCTACAAGATCCGAAGGAAAATTTCGACAATCCGAATCTGCCAACGGAAATCGATGAGCCCGGGCCCGTCATCCAACCTCTCGGCGGCCTACCGGCGAACGGCACCGATGGCGCCGACATATTAATCGGGAGCGCTGGCAACGATGTCCTCTATGCCAAGGCCGGAGACGACCTAGCGTTTGGCGGAGGCGGCGATGACACGCTCGTCGCCGGGTCTGGCCATGGTGACGACACCTATGACGGGGGCACCGGAACCGATACGCTCGTTTATACCAGCACGAAGTTCGGCGTGACGGTCAATCTTGCTACCGGCGTCGCCAACGGCAGCGAAATCGATCAGGATCGCATCTTTTCTGTCGAGAACGTGGAGGGGGGCTCCGGCAACGATACCCTGATCGGCGATAGCGCCAGGAACATCTTGAGCGGTGGCGGGGGAAATGACTTACTGTTCGGCGCAGCGAATAACGACACGCTTGACGGAGGCACCGGCGCTGACCAGATGCGCGGCGGGGCCGGGAATGACACATTCATTGTCGACAACACGGGCGACCGGGCGATCGAGGGCGCCGGATTGGGGACGGACACCGTCAAGTCCAGCGTCTCTTTCGTCCTCGGGTCGAATGTCGAGTACCTGACGCTCCTTGAGCCGGGCGCCATCGCCGCCGCTTCGGCGAACATCAACGCCACCGGCAACAGCCTCGCCAACACGCTGACCGGCAATTCGGGCAACAACATCCTCGACGGCAAGGCCGGCGCCGATACGATGAGCGGAAAGGCCGGCGACGACACCTACATCGTCGACAACACAGGCGACAAGGTGATCGAGGGCGCGGGACAGGGCACCGATTCCGTCAGGAGCAGCATCGCCTATACCTTGGGTGCGAATCTTGAGAAGCTGGTGCTGACCGGCGCCGGGGCAATTAACGGCACCGGAAACAGCGTCGCCAACACGCTGGTCGGTAACGCGGGAAAGAACACGCTTAACGGCGGCGGCGCGTCTGACATCCTCTCCGGCGGGCCAGGCAAGGACAAGCTGCTCGGCAAGGCCGGCAAGGACGCCTTCGTGTTCGCCGATGCGCTGTCCAAGGCTAACGTCGACCAATTGAAGGATTTCAAGCACAAGAAGGACAAGATCCTGCTCGACGCGGACATTTTCACCGCGGTCGGGGTGAAGGTCAGCAAGAAGGAGTTCGTCGAGGGCAAGAAGGCCGGCGACGGCAACGACTACCTGATCCGCAATAAGAACAAGATCTTCTACGACCACGATGGCAAGGGCGGCGACAAGCAGGTGCTCTTCGCCAAGATTAACAAGAATGTCGACCTCGACCACAAGGACTTCATGGTCGACGACTTCGTGATCTGAACCGCTCGCGCGAGCTATTGTCGAGGCCGGCGCATGACGCTCTTCGGTCGCTCTTCAGAACCAATCGGCCGTGCGGCGCTCTGAGTTGTGGCGGCAGTCCCGAGCGAACTGGCGGTCAGTCCGTCGCCAATAGACCCAGAAGAAAATCGTGGTGAAACTAACTCTTGGAGTTACCCAGCAAAAACGCAAGGCCAGCCAGCAGCAAGGCCAGACGATAAAATCCATATATTTCAATTGTTTGCTGGCGCACCCGACAGGATTCGAACCTGTGACCTCTGCCTTCGGAGGGCAGCGCTCTATCCAGCTGAGCTACGGGTGCGGAGCGCGTGGGTCGTTCCATAGCCCAGACCGAAGCCGACGACAATGTCGCGATTTGACTGGCGGCTGTCTTCACAGCGCCCATATCAGATTGCGGCGCGGGTTGAGGATCGGCGGAAAGCGGATTGTTCATTCCGCGCCAACCCGGAAAAACCGGCCGAAGGTGATCGGAGACCCGGGTGAATTGAAAAACGATCGTCAGAGCACTCCGTTCGGGTCGACGATTTCCTTTTGAACGGAAGAGCGGTCGGACGCACCGGGAAAGGTGGAGGTGGCAATGCGCGAGGAAGACCAGCAGGCGATCGACGACCTCTTCGAACGCCTCCGCCGGGTCGAGACCGAACTCGGGCCGCGCGACCCGCAGGCCGAGGGGCGGATTCGGGATGCGGTCGCCCGGCTGCCCGCCGCACCCTATTACATGGCGCAGACCATCGTTGCCCAGGGCGCTGCGCTCGCCGATGCCGACCAACGGATCAGCGCTCTGGAGACCAGGCTGCGTGAAGAAAGCAGTGGCGTCTTCGCCACCCTTTTCGGCAGGGACCGGGCAGCGGATGCGCCCGCTCCCGAGAGGCCCGGCGCGTTCCGTCCTGGCGGATCCGACGGGTTCCTCGCCGGCGCTGCCCAGACCGCCTTCGGAGTTGCCGGCGGGATGATCCTTGCCAACATCTTGGCCGATACGCTGTTCGGGACACTCGACGCGGATGCCGCGGAGACGGTGGACGAAACGGATGCTGGCTCGACTGGCGACATCGACACCGGCGACTTCGACATCGGATTCTGATCCCAGTCCAACACCACGGCTATTTTTCGCGTTTTCTGCTGCGCATTCCCGATTGTGTTTTCTCTCAAATCGGGGTCAGAGTGCAAAAACCCTGGCTCGCTCGCCCTCCATGCGACGCTTTTCGATTCGCAACGCCACCCTCGCCGATATCGCGCCCCTGCTCAGGCTGGAGGAATTGTCCTTCCGGACCGACAGGATTTCGCGGCGGAGCTTCCGCCGGCTGATCCGCTCGCCTAGCGCCATCTGTCGCGTCGCGCGGGCCGGGAACCATATTGCCGGCTATGCCGTTGTGCTCAGCCGGACCGGCAGCACAGTCGCCCGGCTCTATTCTCTGGCGGTCGACGCCGACTTCCGTGGGCTGGGCCTGGCGGCCGCGCTGGTCGAAGATGCAGAGCGGATGGCGACGCGGAGAGGCATGACGCGGCTTCGACTTGAGGTCCGAGAGGACAATCCGGCGGCGATTCGGCTTTACGAGCGGCTCGCTTTCCGTCAATGCGACAACCGCCCCGGCTACTATGCAGACGGTGCGACCGCCATTCGATACCAGAAGCGCCTTGACCGGAGGCGGTCGCCCGGCGGGGCCCGCCCTCTTCGATACGATCACCGCCAGGGATAACCGGAGTCATGGCCGACTGGGTCATCATCGTCGACAGCCTGAAGGACTTTGACAACGCGGGGACGCCACACAAGGTGATCACCGCCAACGACTACCTTGCCCGGACGAACCTGTTCCGTGGCGCGCGACCGAAGATCATCAACCTGTCGCGATCCTTCGCCTATCAGAGTCGCGGCTACTATTGTTCGCTGCTGGCGGAGGCGCGCGGCCACCGGGTCATCCCGTCCGTCGAGACGATGATCGACCTCGGCGCCCGCCAGCTTTACGCCCAGGCCGTCCCGGAACTCGACGACACCCTCGCCAAGGCGATCGCCGGCTCAGACGACACGGTGCCAAAGCGCGTTCTCGTCTTCTTCGGCGCGGTCGAGGACCATCGCTTTGACCGTTTCGGGCGGCTGGTCTTCGACTGGTTTCGCTGCCCCGTCCTCGAGGTGACGGTCGAGACCGGCACGCGGCCCCAGATCAAGCGGCTGGCCGCGGTACCCGTCACCAAGCTGACGCTGGAGGAACGCGCCCTGTTCGACGCGGCGCTTCACAACCATACCCGCCGGCAATGGCGGTCGAAGAAGGATCGGGTCGCGCCGCGCTATTCCTTCGCCGCTCTCCACGATCCGAAGGAGGCCATGCCACCGTCAAGCCTGTCGAGCCTCAAGCACTGGTCGCGGATCGCAGCCAAGCTCGGGGTCGAGGTTGAGCCGATCACCCGTCGCGACCTGCCGAGGCTTGCCGAATTCGACGCGCTGTTCATCCGCGAGACGACGTCGATCGACAACCACACCTATCGCTTCGCCCGCCGCGCGGCGCAGGAGGGCATGCCGGTCATCGACGATCCGGTGTCGATGATCCGCTGCACAAACAAGATCTATCTGCATGAGTTGATGACCACGAACGGCCTGGCGGTGCCACCGACGGTGATCATCGTCGACAAGCAGGACCTTGTTCGAGCCGCCGACGAGCTCGGCTTCCCGATGGTCCTCAAGATACCCGACTCGTCCTTCTCCCGAGGGGTGGCAAAGGTCGGCTCGCCGGCCGAACTCGCCGCCCTTTTCAAGGCCTGGTACGAGGATACCGACCTGCTGCTTGCCCAGAAATTCATGCCGACCGACTTCGACTGGCGGGTCGGTGTCCTCGGCGGCAAGCCACTGTTCGTCAGCCAGTACATGATGGCCAAGAAACACTGGCAGATCGTCAAGCACGGACCAGACGGCAAGGCGCTCGAAGGTGGTTTCCACACCCCGTCGCTCGGCGAAGCGCCTCCGGCGGTGATCGATGTAGGCCTGCGTGCGGCGCAACTGATCGGCGACGGCCTCTACGGCGTCGACCTCAAGGAAACCGCCGACGGCATCTTCGTCGTCGAGGTCAACGACAATCCCAATATCGAGCACGGCGTCGAGGATCAGGGCGAGAAGGATCAGGTATGGATCGACCTGACCAAATGGTTCATCGACAAGCTCGAGGCTTGATGGGACGGCGATCGTGTCGCGGGGGAAAGCGGCGGCCTGCCCCGTTTTCGCCGCTTACGGGGTGCTGATTGCCGCGACGTGCGTGGAAGGGGTGAGTCGTGAAGACCTTATTGATCGTTGCAATGACCGGAATCATAGCGGGCTGCGCAAGCACCGGCGGCGGTGGCGCACCGACCGGCCCGGAGCGCGGCATCTGGCTGCGCACCGACGGGCAGTCGGGCCGGGACAATCCCGTCCTTGCCCAGCAATTCGAGACCGACAAGGCGTCCTGCACCGATCGCGGCCAGGTCAACCAGCTCTGCATGACGCACCGGGGCTACATCCTGGTGCCGCAGAGCCAGGTCGAGGCAAAAGCGGCAGAGCTTCGCGCGGCAGCGGCGGCGCGCGCCGGCGGCGCCTGATCGACCGGCGGCCGGACCGCCGGGTTTCGCGCTCCCGGGCAATGGCGTAGAATTCGGCGGATACTCCCCCTCGCGGGTTTCTCCGCGCCTCCCACCGATTCGCCACCAATGGACGCCGACGCATCATCGCCCCAGTCCGCCTGGAGCGCCCTTCGCCACCGGGGCTTCGCGCGCTTCTGGGCGTCGCGCTTCTTCACGACTTTCGCCACGCAGATCGTCAGCGTCGCGGTCGGCTGGCAAGTCTATGACCTGACGCGAGACCCGTTCGACCTTGGCCTGGTCGGCCTCGTCCAGTTCGCCCCGTCGCTGCTGCTGGTGCTGGTCACCGGCGCCGTCTCCGACCGGTTCAACCGGCGGATGATCGTCGCCATCTGCCAGATTGTCGAGGCATCCTGCGCCGCCGCGCTCCTCATTCTCGTCCTTGCAGACGACATCAACGTCACCGCGATCTTCATCGCGTTGGCGGTCTTCGGTGTCGCGCGGGCCTTCATGAACCCGGCATCGCAATCGCTGATCCCCAACCTGGTGCCGGCCAAGTCGCTGGCCAGTGCCATCGCGCTCTCCGCCTCGTCCTGGCAAATCGCGGTGATCGGCGGCCCGGTCGCCGGGGGCCTTCTCTACGGGCTCGGTCCCGACATCGCCTATGGCGTGGCTTTGGTGCTCTTCGCCTTCGCGGCAGTCATCATCGCGCTGGTGCCGCGGCCTCCCCAGAAGACCGTGCCGGAACCGGCGAACTGGAATAGCGTCGTCGCCGGATTTCGCTATGTCTGGCATGAAAAGATCGTCCTCGGCGCCATCTCGCTCGATCTCTTCGCCGTGCTCCTCGGCGGCGCCGTCGCCCTGTTGCCCGCCTATGCCCGCGACATTCTCGACGTCGGTCCATGGGGCCTCGGCCTGTTGCGATCGGCGCCCGGTTTCGGCGCCATGGTCGTCGCGCTCTATCTCGCCTTCCGGCCGATCCGCGACCATGCCGGCCTGATCATGTTCGCCTGCGTCGCGCTGTTTGGCCTGTTCACGCTGATCTTCGGCGTGTCGACCGCGGTATGGCTGTCGGTGGCAGCACTTGGCCTGGCCGGCGCGGCCGACATGGTCAGCGTCTATATCCGCGAGACGCTGATCCAGCTGTGGACGCCGGATGCGGTTCGCGGCCGGGTCAACGCGGTGAACATGGTCTTCGTCGGGGCATCGAATGAACTCGGCGAGTTCCGCGCCGGCTCGGTTGCCGCGCTCATCGGCGTGGTGCCGGCGGTGGTGATCGGCGGCGTCGGGACGATCGTGGTCGCCGGGCTGTGGATGATGTGGTTCCCCGCCCTGCGGAAGGCGCGGCACCTCAGCGGACGTGTCTGAAGCAGCGCGACGGCAGGGTCCGGGACCGTGAGTGCTGGACACCGTGCAACCGCACTTCACGCCTGCCGGTCAGCGGCCCGCGACAGTTTTTCGAGACTGCGGAGAATGCGTGACGCGTCCGATTGTGAAAGCGCCGAGCCGATCAACGCCTCGCTGTCGGCGGTCATCTTGGCAGTCAGGGCGTCAATCGCCACCGCTCCTGCGTCAGTCAGTTCGATGAAGCAGCTTCGGCCATCCGCCTCGTTGCTGGCGCGACGAACCAAGCCCTTCGACTCGAGACCTTGCAGGATCTTGGTCAATCCACCGGAGGTAATCAGCATCAGCCCGGCAATTTCCGTCGGCGTCATCTGGTGCGGCCGCCGGCCGGCGCGAAGCGCCGCCAGGGCTTCGAACTCGCCCCATGTGAGACCGGCCCGATGGGCCTCGTCATTCGACCGCGACCAGATCATGTCGCGCAGCCTGAACAGGCGGATCACCAGTTCCATCGCGGTCGAATTTTGCTCCGGCCAGTTCTCGCGAATCGCGTTGATCAGCCGGTCGCCGGTCTCATCCCCTTCCGCCATCGCGTGTCCTCCCTCACCGAGATGTTACCGCATATATCTTGCTTGGAAGATAGTTATCTCCTAGTTCGGCGCGAGGAAACGCGGTCGATCGTCGTCCGCTCCGAAATGGAAAGTCCTCCTGGCATGACGAACCTGTCCAACCGCCTGACCAAGCTGGCACCGAATTTCCTTGCAATCCTGCGGGTGATGACAGCCCTTCTGTTCATTAGTCACGGAACGGGAAAGCTCCTGGGATTCCCCGATCTCGGCTTCGTGCCGCCCGTCCTGTCGCTCGCCGGAGTCGCCGGTCTGCTTGAAATCGTCGGCGGTGTCCTGATCATCCTCGGCCTGTTTACCCGGCCGGTCGCCTTCATCCTCTCCGGCGAGATGGCGGTAGCCTATTTCATGGCGCACGCGCCGCAGAATTTCCATCCGATCCTCAACAACGGCGAATCGGCGATCCTCTTCTGCTTTATCTTCCTCTATCTGGTCTTCGCCGGTCCCGGCGCGTGGAGCATGGACGGCGCAAGGAAGCGGGCATAGCCGGCGGTCGTGCCCTCCCGTGCGAACCCGGCGGGTCGCCGGTTTCCGCTCCTGGCGGCGTCAGCGGCGTCTCAAAGGATCGCGTAGTCGATCTCAAGGAAGTCCTCGACTTCCTTGAGCCAGCGGTCGCGGACGAAGGCGACGTGATCGGGGTGGCCGTCATAACCGTCGTAGGTGGCCTGGTCGGCGAATTCCATCGAGAAGCCGAAGGCGAAACCGTTCTTGGCACTGACCTGACGGAGGGCCTCGAACCGCTCGACGCCGGGAATGGCGGCGAGGATGCGCTGGCCATCGTCAAGGAACGCTTTCTCCTCGGCCGATCCGGGAGCGTGCTTCAGGCGAAAGGCGACGGTATGGCGAATCATCGATCTGGTCCCGGGGGTGGGTGCGGCAGGAACGGCACCCTAGCCCGTCCGCCGCGACACCGAAAACCGCAAAATTTGCCGCTCAAGCCTTGACGGCCCAAACCCCTCTAACGAGAGTGGCGCGCGGCCGGACGATCGGCGGAGTGAAAGAGGTAAGGACCAGCATGGACGCGTACGACATTCTGAAGGCGACGCCCTTCTTCGCCGAGGTGCTCGACGAGCCCGAACTGAAGATTCTTTCCGACCATGCCCGGACCGTCAGTTTCGACAAGGGCGCCAAGCTGATCGAGGAAGACGGCCCCGGCCATTCGATGTTCGTCATCGTCAAGGGCGCGGCGGAAGTGTCGGTCGCCGATGAAGAGGGCGCGGTGGCGACCCTCGGCGAAGGCGGCATTCTCGGCGAGATGTCGCTGCTCACCGGCGCGCCGCGAAGCGCCACGGTAACGGCGACCGAGCCGGTCGAAGCCCTGGAAGTCGACAAGTCCGCGCTGGCCAACGTCTTGTGGATGTCGCCGACGCTGGTCGATCGCTTCGTCGCGATGCTGATGCGCCGCCAGCGCGAACTCGACAAGATGTATGGCGGCGTCGCCTGGGGGATGCTGCGGCCGGGCAAGGCGGAACTGACCAACACCATCCGCGACTTCCTTCAGACCACCGAATAGCCGAAGCCCGGCCGCGATTCGTGGCCTTCGGGCGCGGATCGCGCTCCTCCTGGAGCAGGCCATCGCACGCCGCGTCGAAGACGCTGCTTGCCCAGACTTCCCGTGACAGTGTATCAGCGCGGCCATGACGACCGCGCCACAAGACAATATCCGCAACTTCGCGATCATCGCGCACATCGACCACGGCAAATCGACCCTCGCAGACCGGCTGATCCAGCTCTGCGGCGGCCTTACCGAACGGGAGATGAAGGCGCAGGTGCTCGATTCGATGGATATCGAGCGCGAGCGCGGCATCACCATCAAGGCCCAGACCGTCCGCCTGACCTACAAGGCGCAGGACGGCAGGGACTATGTGCTGAATCTCATCGACACACCCGGCCACGTCGATTTCGCCTATGAGGTCAGCCGCTCGCTCGCCGCGTGCGAGGGATCGCTGCTGGTCGTCGACGCCAGCCAGGGAGTCGAGGCGCAGACGCTCGCCAATGTCTACCAGGCGCTCGACAACGATCATGAGATCGTCCCGGTGCTCAACAAGGTCGACCTGCCGGCGGCGGAGCCCGAGCGCATCAAGCAGCAGATCGAGGACGTCATCGGCATCGACGCCAGCGACGCGATCGAGATCTCGGCCAAGACCGGCGTAGGCGTCCCCGCCGTCCTGGAGGCGATCGTCACCCGCCTGCCGCCGCCCAAGGGCGACCGCGAGGCGCCGTTGAAGGCCCTTCTCGTCGACAGCTGGTACGACACCTACCTTGGCGTCGTCGTCCTCGTCCGCATCGTCGACGGCGTCCTCAAGAAGGGCATGCGGATCCGCATGCTCGGCGCCGAGGCGAGCCACGAGGTCGAGACCGTCGGCGTTTTCACGCCGAAGCTGGTCAGTTGGCCGGAGCTTGGTCCCGGCGAACTCGGCTTCTTCACCGGCTCGATCAAGGAAGTCGCGGATACCGCGGTCGGCGACACCATTACCGAGGAGCGTCGGCGAACGGCCGCGCCGCTGCCGGGCTTCCGCCCGGCGCAGCCGGTGGTGTTCTGCGGCATCTTCCCGGTCGATGCGGCCGACTTCGAGGACCTGCGCACGGCGATCGGCAAGCTGCGCCTCAACGACGCGGCCTTCACCTACGAGATGGAGACCTCGGCGGCGCTCGGCTTCGGCTTCCGCTGCGGCTTTCTCGGCCTCCTGCATCTCGAAATTGTCCAGGAGCGGCTCTCCCGGGAATTCAATCTCGAGCTGATCGCGACGGCGCCGTCGGTGATCTACAAGATCAGGCTGACCAAGGGCGACGAGATCGAATTGCACAATCCGGCCGACATGCCGGACCCGGTCAAGATCGTCGAGATCGCCGAGCCGTGGCTGCGCGCCACGATCCTGACTCCGGACGAGTATCTCGGCGCCATCCTCAAGCTCTGCCAGGACCGGCGCGGCATCCAGGTCGACCTCTCCTATGTCGGCAACCGCGCCATGGTCCAGTACGACCTGCCGCTCAACGAGGTGGTTTTCGATTTCTACGACCGGCTGAAATCGGTGTCGAAAGGTTATGCCTCCTTCGACTATCACCTCACCGAGTATCGCGTCGGCGATCTGGTCAAGATGCAGATCCTGGTCAACGGCGAACCGGTCGACGCCCTGTCGATGCTGGTATACCGCGGCGCCGCCGAACGGCGGGGCCGGGCGATGTGCGAAAAGCTGAAGGAACTGATCCCGCCGCACATGTTCCAGATTCCGGTGCAGGCGGCGATCGGTGGCAACGTCATTGCCCGCGAGACGATCCGCGCGCTGCGCAAGGACGTTCTGGCCAAATGCTACGGCGGCGACGTCACCCGAAAGCGCAAGCTGCTCGACAAGCAGAAGGCCGGCAAGAAGAAGATGCGCCAGTTCGGCAAGGTCGACATCCCCCAGGAAGCCTTCATCGCCGCGCTGAAGATGGAGGACTAGGGCCATCGGCCAGTCGGGACATCGGATTGCCGCCGGTCTCGTTGCGTTCCACGGTTCCTCCGGCGCGGTCGCCGCGCTGCCGTCGAGCGTATGAAAGGATAGCCCGCCATGTCCGACAGCCTTCCCTCCACCACCGACGACTGGGCCTTCTTCCTCGATATCGACGGCACGCTGATCGATATCGCTCCGACGCCGGACGCCGTCGTGGTGCCGCATGACTTGCCGGGCATCCTCGACCGGTTGAGCCAGCGCACCGGCGGCGCACTGGCGCTCCTCACCGGCCGTGACCTCGACACCGTCGACCGGCTGTTCGCGCCGTTCACGCTGCCGGCGGGCGCCATCCACGGCACCCAGTTGCGTTTCGCCGATGGCGAGGTCGCGATACCGTCGGAGTCGCCGGCCCTTGCCGGTATCCGCGAACGGCTCGGCGCCTTCGTCGCCGGCCGGCCCGGCATGCTGCTGGAGGACAAGGGAACGGCGCTTGCCGTCCACTTTCGCGCCGACCCGACCGCCCACGACGCGGTCGAACGAGAAGTCCGCGATGCCGCGGCAGCCGGCGGCGCGGATCTTACCGTCCAGCCTGGCAAGGCCGTGTTCGAGATTCGCCCGGCCCATGCCGACAAGGGCCGGGCGCTTGCAACCTTCATGGACAGTCCGGCGTTTGCCGGCCGCCGTCCCGTGGCGATCGGCGACGATGTCACCGACGAGAGCATGTTCGCCGAGGCCACCCGGCGCGGCGGGCAGGCCTTTCGGGTCGGTGCCGCCCAAGCAGGCAGCTTTGCTCACAAAGCATTCGACGACCCGGCGGGAGTCCGGGCATGGCTTGCGGGCCTTGCCGCCTAGGAAAGCCGCAGTCTTCCGCGAGATGACTGGAAAATATTGTTGCAACGCAATATATTGAGGCCGGTCGGGAAACCAACACGGCGGCATGGCGTTAATCGTGCATTAGCGTCATAGTCGATCCACATACCGGGAGGTTACCTTGAGCAGGCTGATTGTCGTTTCCAACCGCGTCCCGCCGCCGGCGGACAAGGGCGCGAGCGCGGGAGGATTGGCGGTTGCCCTGCAGGCGGCTCTTCGCGATCGCGGCGGCCTGTGGCTCGGATGGTCGGGAGAGACCGCCGCGACCGAGGCCGAAAGCGAAGAGATCAAGACGCGGGTCGAAGGCAACATCACCTTCTCGCTGGTCGACCTGACCAAGCGCGACCAGGAGGAATACTACAGCGGCTTCGCCAACCGGGCACTGTGGCCGCTGCTCCACTATCGCCTCGACCTCGCCGATTTCGACCGGCGCGACACCACCGGCTACTTCCGGGTCAACGCTTTCTTCGCCCGCATCCTCGCCGCCCAGATCCAGCCGGATGACGTGATCTGGGTGCAGGACTATCACCTGATCCCGCTGGCAGCGGAGCTCCGGGCGCGCGGCATCACCAACAAGATCGGCTTCTTCCTGCACATCCCGTGGCCGCCGGCAGACGTCTTCTTCGCCATGCCGTGGCATCGCCGCCTGCTGGAGGCGTTCACCAGCTACGATCTCGTCGGTTTCCAGATCGACTATGACGCGGAAAATTTCGTCAACTGTCTGGTCCGCGAAGGCCTCGGACGGGAAACCAGCCGCGGCACGTTCAAGGCCGGGGAGCGCGAATTCAAGATCGGCGCCTTCCCGATCGGCATCGAGACGGCCGAGTTCACATCGGTCGCCGTCGAGGCGGAACACAATGCGCTGGTCAAGCGCATGGCCGTCAGCCTCAACAACCGCAAGCTGATCATCGGCGTCGATCGCCTCGACTATTCCAAGGGGATCGACCAGCGCATGCTGGCCTATGAACGATTCCTGGAAAACACCCCGTCGGCGCACGGCAAGGTCACCTACCTGCAGGTGACGCCGAAGTCGCGCTCGGACGTGCCGGAATATGCCGAGATGCAGCGAGAGATCGCCGAGACCGCGGGACGCATCAACGGCGCCTTCAGCGATATCGACTGGGTTCCGATCCGCTACATCAACCGGACGGTGAAACGCACGACGCTGGCCGGACTGTTCCGCATGGCCGATATCGGCCTGGTGACGCCGCTGCGCGACGGGATGAACCTGGTCGCCAAGGAATTCGTCGCGGCACAAAAGCCGGAGGATCCGGGCGTGCTGGTGCTGTCGCGCTTTGCAGGCGCGGCGCGCGAACTCGACGGCGCGGTTCTCGTCAATCCCTACGACATGGAGTCGACAGGCGGTGCGATCGCCGGCGCGATCGAAATGCCGCTGGAGGAACGCATCGCCCGCTGGCGCAGCATGTACGACCAGTTGACGCGCTACGACGTCAACTACTGGTGCGAAAGCTTCCTCAAGGCGCTCGAGACGCAGCACAACGTGCCGGCCTTCGGCTCGCAGAATCCGCAATTCCGGCAGGCGAGTTGACCGCCGTCAGGTCGATGCCTGCCTGACCGGGCTCTCCGGCGGAGGCGCCTGGGGTGCGAGGGCAGTGCTGAAGGCGCGCCAGAGCGGAGCCGATCGCGCGATCGCGACCGTCGAGGGGTTGCGGTCCCTAGCTTTCCTCGAGTTCTTCGCGCAGCATCTCGACCCGCAGCCACTCGTCCTCCGCGTCGGCCAGCGCCGCCTGCGCCGCTTCAAGCGCCTTGCTCGCTTTGGCAAAGGCGTCCGGATCGCGGCTGTAGAGCGCCGGGTCGGCAAGCGTCTCTTCCAGCCGGCCGATCTCCTTGGTCAGCTTGGCGATCTTGCCCGGCAGGGTCTTCAGCGCATGCTGGTCGTTGAAGGACAGCCGCGCCCTGGACTTGGCTCGTGGCGCCGGAGCGGCTGCCGGTTTGGCCGGCTTCTCGTCCTCCCCCGTTTCGATCCGGGCCCGCGCGCCAATTCCCCGGCCGCGCTGTGCGACCATGTCGGAATAGCCGCCGGCATACATCGTCCATTCCCCGTCGCCGTCTGACGCCAGCGTCCCGGTCACCACGCGGTCGAGGAAGTCGCGGTCGTGACTGACGAGGATCAGCGTGCCGGGAAGGTCGGCCAGCATCTCCTGCAGGAGATCGAGGGTCTCGAGGTCGAGATCGTTGGTCGGTTCGTCGAGCACCAGGAGGTTCGACGGCCGGGCAAGGGCGCGGGCCAGCATTAGCCGGCCGCGTTCACCGCCCGACAGCGCCTTGACCGGCGCCCGCGCCTGTTCCGGCCGGAACAGGAAGTCCTTCATGTAGCCGACGACATGGCGGGCCTCGCCGCCGACGATGACCGTGTCGCCGCGCCCGTCGGTCAGGATGTCGGCGACCGTGGCGTTGGGGTCGAGGCTTTCGCGGCGCTGGTCGAGCGTGGCGATGTCGAGGTTGGTGCCGAGGCGGATCGTGCCCGTGTCGGGCGCCAGCGCGCCGGTCATCAGGTTGACCAGCGTCGTCTTGCCGGCGCCGTTGGGGCCGACGATGCCGATCCGCTCGCCGCGCTCGACCCGGATCGACAGGTCCCGGACGATCGCCCGGCCGTCATAGCTCTTGGCGACATTCTTCGCCTCGATCACCAGCTTGCCGGACTGGCGCACGTCCTGCGCCGTCATCGCGACATTGCCCGCCGGCTGGCTGGCGCGGGCCTCGCGGCGTTCGCTGCGCAGATCGTTGAGGGCGCGGAGCCGCCCCTGGTTGCGCTTGCGCCGCGCGGTGACGCCGTAACGCAGCCAGTCCTCCTCGCGGGCGATCTGCCGGTCGAGCTTGTGCCGGTCGCTGGCCTCCTCCTCGAGGACCGCGTCGCGCCACGGCTCGAATTCGGCGAAGCCACGCTCCAGGCGGCGCGTGACGCCGCGATCGAGCCACACGGTGGCGCGGGACAGCGTTTCAAGGAAGCGCCGGTCATGGCTGATCAGCACGATCGCCGAGCGCAACTCGCCGAGCATGCCCTCCAGCGCCTCGATCGCCGCGAGGTCGAGGTGGTTGGTCGGCTCGTCGAGCAGCAGGATGTCCGGCTCCGGCGCCAGCACCCGGGCGAGTGCCGCCCGCCGGCCCTCGCCACCGGAAAGCTGGCCGGTCGGCTCATCGCCGGTCAGGCCGAGGGTCTCGAGCAGCAGGCGGGCGCGATGCGGCTCGTCGCCCGGCGCGAGCCCCGCCTCGACATAGGCCAGCGTCGTCTCGAAACCGGACAGGTCCGGCTCCTGCGGCAGGTAGCGGACGGTGGTCGAGGGCTGGACGAAGCGCGTCCCGCCATCGGCTTCGACCATGCCGGCGGCGATCTTGAGCAGCGTCGACTTGCCCGAGCCATTGCGGCCGACGAGGCAGAGCCGCTCGCGGGCGCTGACCGACAGCTCCACGCCTTCGAGCAGCGGCTTGCCGCCGATGGCGAGGCGAATGTCCTGGAGGAGAAGCAGCGGCGGGGCCATTCTAGGAATCGACCGCCTCGCCCTGGTAGTCCTTGATGTCGGTGAAGGTGATGGCCGGATAGCGGTCGCGCTCGTGGGTCAGCATGAAGCTCGACGTCGCCATGTAGACCAGCGCACCGTCGAGGTCTTCAGCCATGTCGCCGCGATGGCTGGCGGCGAATTTGTCGATCTCGGCCGGGTCGGCGCTCTCGACCCAGCGGCAGACCTCGAAGCGCGTCGTCTCGAACTCGATCGGCAACGAATACTCGGCCGCGAGCCGTCCCTTCAGCACGTCGAGCTGCAGGGCGCCGACGACGCCGACGATCGGCTGCGAGCCGTCGACCGGCAGGAAGACCTGGACGACGCCCTCCTCGGCCATCTGGCGCAGCGCCTCGCGCAGCTTCTTGGCCTTCATCGCGTCCTGGACCCGGACGCGGCGCAGGATTTCCGGGGCAAAGCTCGGCACGCCGCGGAAGGTGAGGTTCTCCCCCTCCGTCAGCGCATCGCCGATCCGCAGGGTGCCGTGGTTGGGAATGCCGACAATGTCGCCGGCGAAGGCCTCGTCGACGGTCGCCCGGTCCTGGGCGAAGAAGAATTGCGGCGCCTGCAGGCTGATCGGCTTTCCGGTCCGCACCAGCATCGCCTTCATGCCCCGCGACAGGCGCCCCGAGCATACCCTTGCGAAGGCGATGCGGTCGCGGTGGTTGGGATCCATGTTCGCCTGGATCTTGAAGACGAAGCCGGTCATCTTCGGGTCGTCGGGCGCCACCATCCGGGTCGAGGCGGGTCGCGGTTCGGGCGAGGGCGCGATCTTCGCCATCCGCTCGATCAGGTCGCGAACGCCGAAATTGCGGAGCGCGCTGCCAAACAGCACCGGCGTCAGGTGGCCCTCGCGGAACGAGTCGAGGTCGAACGGCCGGCAGGCCGCCTTGGCCAACGCGATCTCCTCGGCGGTCGTCGCCCGGTCGCTCTCCGGCAGGCAGTCGGCGAAGGTCGAGGCGTCCAGGGTGTCGACGGCCTCCGGCGCAGCGTTTTCCTTTGCGTCGAGGCGCCGGATCACGTTCTCCTCAAGGTCATAGACGCCGGCAAAGGTCCGCCCGACGCCGATCGGCCAGTTGATCGGGGCGGTATCGAGCGCCAGCGTCTGTTCGATCTCCTCGAGCAGTTCGAAGGGATCGCGCCCCTCGCGGTCGAGCTTGTTGATGAAGGTGACGATCGGGATGTCGCGGAGGCGGCAGACCTCGAAGAGTTTCTTGGTCCGCGCCTCGATGCCCTTGGCCGCGTCGATCACCATGATGGCGGAATCGACCGCGCTCAGCGTCCGATAGGTGTCGTCGGAAAAGTCCTCATGGCCCGGTGTGTCGAGCAGGTTGAAGACGCAGTCCGCATATTCGAAGGTCATCACCGAGGTGACTACCGAAATGCCGCGCTCGCGCTCGATATCCATCCAGTCGGAGCGGGTCTGGCGGCGGTTGGCCTTGGCCTTGACCTCGCCGGCAAGCTGGATGGCGCCGCCGAACAGCAGCACCTTCTCGGTCAAGGTGGTCTTGCCCGCGTCAGGGTGGGAGATGATAGCGAAGGTGCGGCGCCGGGCGGCGGCCTTGGTCAGGTTCATGCGTTTTACCGTCCGGAGTCACGGTCCGGTCCGTCAGGGATATGGTGCCGGCTCGACGAAAGAGCCAATCGACCAGGGGCAAAACCGGAGCGGGCGACACCGGCTGGGGCGATGCTTCGGAATTCTCCAGAGACGACGGCTGAATAAGGTACCGGCGCGCCGCCCGCAAGCGGCGGCTCTCCCGACCATCCCCCCCGAACGCCCGGAACCGGTTGACTTGGGGCGCGCGCGGCGGGAACCTTTTTTGATTCCGAATCGAGGAGGGCGACGCGATGGCCTACAAATTCGAAGTCTACAAGGACAAGGCGGGGGAATTCCGGTTCCGCTTCAAGGCGTCCAATGGCGAGACGATGTTCGGCTCGGAAGGCTACAAGGCCAAGGCCTCCGCGATGAACGCGATCAAGTCGATCAAGAAGAACGCGCCCGACGCCGACGTCGAGGACGGCAGCTAGCCGCCCGTCTGCCCGTCCCCCCTGGATCCATGACCCTTTGCCGCTGACAGGCGGCGTGAACGGAATCGTTTCCGATCCCCCGGCAACATGACGTCGATTCGTCATGTATCGATGCCATATCGTCTTGGAATGTGCCTGCTTTCCGGGTCGCTCCATTGCACCCCGAACGGAAGTCTTTTGAAAAATCGGCGATAAAGCCATATCTAGAGGGCTTGAACCGACGAGGGGTGCGACGAATGACCGAAGTCACGATCAAATCGCCGATGCAATATCTCGATCAGGCGATGGGAAGCCTGCGGGACCTTGGTCTCGTCAAGGAGACACCGCCGGAAGAGACGCCGATCATCGGGCTTCTCGAAAAGATCACCGAGCTCGAGCCTGACAAGATCGCCGTGATCGCACGGACGATGAGCCAGATGTCGCTGTTCAACGAAGTCGTCCGCGAGCAAATCTCGGCGATGTCGGTCGGCGAACGCTACGAAGAGATCACCGAGGCGTTCAATTCGATCCGCGACGATGCCAAGGGCATGGTCGATCAGCTGGAAGACGGCAAGATCGACATCTTCGAACGGGCGACCAACGTCTGGATGAAGGTCTCGCGCGGCGACATCGCAGCCCGCTTCGACAAGATCCACGACACCTACCTGACCGTGTCGAAGGACACGAAGAACAACATCGACCGCGAGCATATCATCCTCGAAGCCTATATGGACTTCCGCGGCGCCCTGAAGCAGGCGGAGGTCAGCGCTCTCGAAGTCCTCAAGATCGCCGACGCCAAGCTTGCCGAGGCGAAAGCCGCGCTGGAGACGGCCTCGGCGGCGGTCAAGAATTACGATGGCGACGACCTGGCCGAACGGGCCCGGCTCGAACTGATCCGCGACGAGCGGCTGCGCGAGATGCAGTCGGAGGACGGCCGCTACCAGATCGCCAAGGATCTCGCCGACAACCTGACCATCGGCTACAACACCTCCGAAGTCGTCATGGCCCGCCTCAACCAGACGACCAACGCCAAGGAGCGGGTCTACCAGCAGGCGGTGTCCTTCTTCACCACCAACGAGTCGGTGCTGACCGCACTGCAGGCATCCTTCACCGGGATGTTCGGCCTGCATGAATCGACCGAGACGCTGAACCGCATGAAGGAAGGCGTTTCCCAGTCGATCGAGGTGCTGGCCGAGATCGGCGGCAAGGTTCAGGAAGAGGCGCTGAAGGCGGGCTACGGCCCGACCATCCGCGCCGACGCGGTCAAGAAGCTGGTCGATTCGGTGGTCAATTTCCAGGATCGCTCGCACGCGATCATCAACGAGATGCGCACCCTGGCGACCAAGAATTCCGAGGAAATCCGCGACGCCGTCGAGGATGGCAAGCGCCGCATGGCCCAGCTCGCCACCGATGCCAACGCCGTCGCCGGCGACAACCTGATGGCAGGGCATGGCTGACACCGCCGCGCCGCCGGCCGACGCGCCGGCGCCGCAGCTCGACGATGTCATGCTGGCGATGGACGTGGTCGACACGCTCCGTCACCAGGACAGGCTGGTCGAGCGCGAACTCGGGCAGGAGGCGCGCGATTCCGCCTTGCGGACGCGTCTGCGCCAGATCTACGAGAGCCAGGGCCTCGAGGTCACCGACCGGATTCTTGACCAGGGGATCGCGGCGCTCAAGGAAAGCCGCTTCACCTACACCCCGCCGCGGCCGGGGCTGAACACCTTCCTCGCCCGGATGTGGATCCGTCGAAAGGCCGTCGGTACCGTCCTCGGCATCCTGCTCGTCGTGCTGGTCGCCGTGGTCGGATGGCAGATCTGGCAAGGCAACGAAGCCGCCCGTCTGGCCGAGGAACAGCGTATCGAGCTGACGGTGACGCTGCCGGCAGAGGTCCGGGAGGCCGGCGATGCAGCGCTTGCCGCCGCGACCGCCGCGGACGCCAAGGCCGCCGTCGAGACCGCGATGGCCGATGGCGAAGCCGCGATCTCCGCGCAGGATGGCGACGCCATGCGCGCCGCGGTCGCCGATCTCGAGGCCCTGCGCGCAGCAATCCTGCGGGCCTACACGCTGACCATCGTCTCGCGCCAGGGCGAGGATACCGGCGTCTTCCGCATTCCCGATGTCAACGAGGACGCCAGGAACTACTACCTCATCGTCGAGGCGCTGACCGATACCGGCGAGGCGCTGGCGGTGCCGGTGATCAACGAGGAAAACGGCCAGATCGAAACGGTGACCATGTGGGGCGTCCGGGTTCCCGAGGCGACCTATAATGCGGTTCGCGACGACAAGTCCGCGGACGGCATCGTCCAGGACAACGTCCTCGGGGAAAAACGGCGCGGCACGCTGGCGGTCGACTACCTGATGGACGTCGACGACGGCGCGATTACGTCATGGTGACGGCATGATCTCGGCAAGCAAGGCCCTCTCCTCGATCGACCAGGCGATCCTCGGCGTTCGCCGCGACGAGGACCGGCTGACGACGATGCTGACCTCGGCGACCGAGGATTCGGCGCGGATTCGCGCCCAGCAGGCGGAGGCCTTTCGGGCTCTGGCCCGCCTCAAGCTCGACGCGCTCGCCCGCGACGAAGTCGTCGGCCGCCTCGATTCGGCCGAACGGGCGGCGCTCGACGCGCTCGAGAAGCGCAAGACGGCGCTCGGCGAGATCGCCAGCGAACGGGCCAGGCTGGTTACCGCGATGGCGGCGACCGAGAAGACCCGCGAAGCCGCGGCCGACCGGCTCGAAGACGCCGTCGACGCGGTCGAGGCGCAGGCCGAGGCAACGCAGACCCGGCTGACCACCGACGGTGGCTGGCAGGAACAGACCACCCTCGTCACCGAGGCGGAGGCCAAGGCGGCGGCGGCGGCCGAAAAGGCGAGCCAGGCCGAAACCGACCGCGACGAGAAGCGCAAGCCCTACGACCAGGACCCGCTTTTCTCGTATCTGTGGTCGCGCGGCTACGGCACGTCGGACTACCAGGCCGGGCCGATCGCCCGCTTCTTCGACGCCAAGGTGGCGAAGCTGGTCGGCTACGACACGGCGCGGCCGAACTACTACATGCTGAACGAGATCCCGCTGCGTCTGCGTGATCATGCGACCCGGCTCGAACAGGCGGCGGTTGACGCCCATGCCCGGGCCGAGGCCTACGAGCGCCAGGAGCTCGAAGCCGACGGGATCGTCGCGCTCGAATCGGAGGTTGCGGCGGCGACCGAAGCCCATGACAAGGCTGACGCCGCGGTCGAGGAGATCGAGGCCAAACTCGCCACTCTCGACGAGCGCCAGGCGACGATGCTCGACGGCGTCAGGGACCCGACACTGACCTCGGCGATCGATGGCCTCGCCACGGCCATCGCCCGCGAGGATCTGTCGACCCTCTACAAGGAAGCGATGGCGACGCCGACGCCGGAAGACGAGAAGATCGTCAGGATGCTGCGGGAGATCGAGCCGAAGCTCGCCCGTCGCGAGGCGGAGGCGGAGGAGGTTCGCAAGGCGGCGGTCGAACTCGCCCGCAAGCGGGCCGAGCTGGAAACCTCCCGTGAGACCTTCCATCGCTCGGGATACAACAACCCGCGCGGCCAGTTCGCCAATGGCGCGTTGATCGGCAGCATCATCACCAGCGTTCTCAACGGGGCGATGTCGTCGAAGAATCTCAACGACGCCCTCGGCAAGGGCTTCAGCATCCGGAAACCGCCGCGCAGCAGCGGCAGTTTCGGCGGCGGATTGCGCTTCCCGAGCAGCTCGGGCCGGTCGATCAGCCGCCCGTCGCGTCCCTCCGCGCCACGCCGGAGCAGCGGCGGCTTCAGGACCGGCGGGCGTTTCTAGGCCATTCAGGCGGCCGAGAGCCAGGCCTTGGCCGCCTCGATCTCGTGGACCGGGAACATCTTCAGCGAGGCCGGCATCAGCCCGTCCATCGCGCCCGCGGCGCGGCGGTAGGGGCCGTCCTCGGCGATGAAGGCGATCCGCTCGAAATCGCGGAAATGGCGCGTGCCGAAGACTGCGTCGTCGAGCAGCGAATTGGGCTCATAGCCGGCGAAATCCGAACCGACAATGTAGAGCAGCTTGACGTGGCCGCTGCGTTCGATGGCGGTTTCGATCCGCGGCTCCAGAACGGTATCGCGGTCGCTGCGGCTGATCCGCCCGCTGGCTAGAAAGCCGATGGCGCCGTCGGGCAGGTCATCGATCGGTGTGAACATAGTACCCTCCTCAAGTCCCGTGCATTCTGAAACGCTAGCGAGGGCCGGCGTCGGCATGATGACAGGCTTGCGGATTCTTCGTCGCCAAAAGGGGGCGGTGGTGTGGCGACCTACTCCGCCAGCCAGGCCGTCGCCTCGTCGGTATCCTTGACCGCGAAGACCCGCACCATCGCCGGCATCAGCAGGCCAACGGTGCGGACCGCCGCCGTATAGGCCTCGTTGTCGCAAACGAAGGCGACGCGCTCGAAGTCGAAGAAATGGCGGAATCCGAAGGCCGTGTCGTCCCACATCGCGCCGGGTGCATAGCCTTTGAAGTCCGGGCCGGCGACGATCAGCAGCCGCAGCTTGTGTCCTTCCTTCAGCGCCGCCTCGGTGGTCGGGATCAGCACCTCGCGATAGTCCTCCGCCGCGACCGTCCCCTCGAGGGAGAAGCCGAGCACCCGGCCCGGCAGATTCCTGATTTCGGTGATCATTGTCTTTCTCCTCCGGTCACCTTCGTCCTCACGGGACCAGCACGGCCGCGCCCTGGATGTCGCCGCTGCGAAGCTGATCGAGCGCCTCGTTGGCCATGTCGAGCGGCATGGGTGTCACAGTGGTACGGATCGGTATCTCGTCGGCGATTCGCATGAAATCTTCGCCGTCCGCGCGCGTCAGATTGGCGACCGACCGTACCATCCGCTCGCCCCAAAGCAGCGAATAGGGAAAAGCCGGGATCTCGCTCATGTGAATTCCGGCAGTAATTACCCGCCCCCCCTTGCGGACGGCCCGCAGTGCGAGCGGGATCAGCGAGCCGACCGGCGCGAACAGAATGGCCGCATCAAGCGGTTCCGGCGGCCTCTCGTCGGAGTCGCCGGCCCATTCGGCGCCCAGTTCGCGAGCAAAGGTCTGGGCGGCGCGATCCCCGGCACGGGTGAAGGCGAAGATCCTCTGCCCCTGGAAGCGGGCGACCTGCGCCGGGATATGAGCGGCCGCGCCGAAGCCATAAAGTCCCAGCCGCTCGGCCGCGCCCGCCATGCGATGTGCGCGGTGGCCGATGAGCCCGGCGCAGAGCAGCGGTGTCGCCTCCACGTCGTCATAGCCGCTCGGCAGCCGGAAGCAGTAGCGATAGTCGGCGAGCGTGTATTCCTGATAGCCGCCATCGACGTGGCAGCCGGTGAACCGCGCCTTGTCGCAGAGATTCTCCTCGCCGGACAGGCAGAAGCGGCAGTGCCGGCAGGTCGCAGCCAACCACGGCACGCCGACGCGCTCGCCAATGCCGAAGCCGGACGCCCCGGGGCCAAGCTTGGCGACTT
Organism: Bauldia litoralis; assembly: GCF_900104485.1. Classification (GTDB taxonomy): domain Bacteria; phylum Pseudomonadota; class Alphaproteobacteria; order Rhizobiales; family Kaistiaceae; genus Bauldia; species Bauldia litoralis. The sequence continues at coordinate 61,766 of NZ_FMXQ01000003.1, forward strand.
CCCCGACGATCTCGTGGCCCGGGACGATCGGGTAGTCGCACTGCGGCAACTCGCCGTCGACGACGTGCAGATCGGTCCGGCAGACCCCGCACGCCCGCACCCGGATCAACAGCTGATTCGGTCCCGGCGCCGGAATCGGGCGCTCGATCAGTTGCAGGCGTTCGCCCGGCCGGGAGATGGACATGACGCGCATGAAGCCATTCTGCCACCGCTCACTGCTCCGCCCAAGACGAAAGGCTGTCGCGGCCATGCAGGGGCCACAGTCCCCGCGATAATCGACAGGGTGCGTCGCTCCGCTGGTTAACCGTTCCTTGACCGCGACCAGCGAACCATGGCGCCCGGATATGATGGAGGGAGCGCCCGATGCGCAGGACGATGATCGCCGGACTGGCCATGAGCTTCTGCCTGACCGGTCTTGGCGCAACGGCGCAGGATTCGGCCCCGGCGAAGGAGCTCTTCGGCCGTGTCGCCGGACCGGCGGAGCTTCAGCCCGACGCCATCGGCTTCTACAGCCGGGGCTGCGCTTCCGGCACCGTTGCGCTGCCCAGCGACGGGCCGGCGTGGCAGGTCATGCGCCCCTCGCGCAATCGCTACTGGGGCCTGCCGAACCTCGTCGCCTATATCCAGCGGCTTGCCGTCGACGCGCGCCAGAATGACGGATGGCCGGGTCTCTTGGTTGGCGACCTGTCGCAACCGCGCGGCGGCCCGATGCCCTTCGGCCATTCCAGCCACCAGATCGGCCTCGATGTCGATATCTGGTTCGATCCGATGCCCGACAGGACGCTCACGCCGCAGGAACGCGAGACGATCCAGGCGACCTCCTACATCAAGAAGGGCACCAACGTGACCCTCGACCGGTCCAAATGGACCGCCGCTCACAGCCGCTTGATCAAGCGCGCCGCCAGCTATCCGGAGGTCGAGCGCATCTTCGTCAATGCCGGCGTCAAGAAGCAGCTTTGCGATACCGCCGGTTCCGATCGCGCGTGGCTCCAGAAGATACGCCCCTGGTACCTGCATGACGACCACCTGCATGTCCGCCTCTCCTGCCCGCCCGGCATGTCCGGGTGCAAGTCGCAGGAACCGACGGAGAAGGGCGACGGGTGCGGGGCGAATCTCTCCTGGTGGCTGAGTTCGGTGCCATATGCCAGGCCCGGCAAGCCGACCAAGCCGGAGAAGCCGAAGCCGCCGATGACGCTGGCCGGATTGCCCAGCGCCTGCCGGACGGTGCTCGACGCGCCGGGCCGTGGGTCGGCCGCAGGGGCGGAGGCCGCCGTCGGTGCGGGCGCCGAGGTCAATATCCCGCTGCCGACGGCGCGCCCGGTCCTGAACTGACCGTCTACCGCCGATAGCCTGGCGCGCCGCCCGGGAGGCGGCGCACCGACTTCAGTCGCTTCAGGCCGCGGAAACAGCGGTCCCGACCGGACAGGCGACACCGGTGCCGCCAAGGCCGCAATAGCCGTTGGGATTCTTCGCCAGATACTGCTGGTGATAGTCCTCGGCGAAGTAGAAGGGCGGCATGTCGACGATCTCGGTCGTGATGGCGCCGTAGCCACGCTCGGCGAGTTTCTCGCCATAGCTTGCCTTCGCCGCTTCGGCCTCTTTGCGTTGCGCGGCGTCGGTCACGTAGATCCCGGACCGGTACTGGGTGCCGACGTCATTGCCCTGGCGCATCCCCTGCGTCGGGTCATGCGCCTCGAAGAAGACCCGCAGAAGCTCGGCATAGCTCACCGTCTTCGGATCGAAGACGACGAAGACCACCTCGTTGTGGCCGGTACGGCCGCTGCAGACCTCGTTGTAGGTCGGGTTGGGCGTCTGGCCGCCGGCGTAGCCGACCGCGGTGACGTAGACCCCCGGCGTCTGCCAGAACACCCGTTCGGCGCCCCAGAAGCAGCCAAGGCCGAATACCGCCGTTTCCAGTCCGGCGGGATAGGGACCCTTCAGCGCCTGACCGTTGACGAAGTGGGTCTCCGCGGTCGGGATCGGCTCGGCGCGCCCGGCGAGCGCCGTTTCGGCGGTCGGCATTTCGGATTTCCGGCTGAAGACATCGAGAATACCCATGACCATCTCCTTTTCGAGGTGTTCGCCCGGTCCGACGTCAGGCCGCGAACGCCGCCCGCATCCGCCGCTTGCGGCCGACATAAAGCAGCCAGGCGCCGAACAGGCCGAGCACCAGCCAGGTCGGCAGCATCAGGATCCACTGGATCAGCGGATCCCAAAGCCAGTGCCCGACATAGGCTTCGACGGTCTGCTGGATGAAGCCCTGCGCCGCCATCAGGCTCGACGGGCTGATCGAAAACCAGGCCGTTCCGAGCGGAGTCACGGTCAGCGTCGAAGCCGCGATCGTCTTGGTCCCGTCGACGACCAGCGCGACCAGCGCACCGGCGATCAGCCAGAGTCCAATGAAGCGCGCGATGAAGCCGATCATGAGCCACGCCCGGATAGTGTTGCAGATATGGTCATGGCGTCATTTGCCCGCAACGGCGGCTTCCGTCAACTCGCCGTGGGCGGGCCGTGAAGCGGCCGGTGCTAGGCGCGAAAGCGGAAAAGGCTGACGTCGATCAGGCCGTGTCGGAATCCCGCCTCGCAATAGGACAGGTAATACGCCCAGAGGCGGCGGAAGCGGTCATCGAAGCCCAGCGGCCTTATATCGTCCCATGCCGCCTCGAACCGACGTCGCCAGTCCGCCAGCGTCAGCGCATAGCTGTCGCCAAAGCCCTGGCGGGTATCCAGGACAAGCCCGGCGCGGCTGGCTTCGGCTTCGACCCTTGAGATCGTCGGGAGCATGCCGCCGGGAAAGACGTGTCGCTGGATGAAATCCGGGTGGCTGCGATACTGCTCGAACCGGTCTTCGGAGATGGTGATGACCTGCAGCACCGCGGTGCCGCCCGGCTTCAGCAACTGCCGGAGCCTGCCGAAATAGACCGGCCAATAGCGCTCGCCAACCGCCTCGAGCATCTCGATCGAGGCAATCCGGTCGAAGCGACCGTCGATGTCCCGGTAATCCTCAAGGCGAAGGTCCGCATGGTTGCCTTCGGGATGCCCGGCAAGACGATCGCGGGCATAGGCAAGCTGCTCCTTCGACAGGGTGACGCCGACGAATGCCGAGCTCTGTCCGACCAGCCGTTCCGCCAAAGCGCCCCAGCCGCAGCCGATCTCCAGGATCGATTCGGAACCGGAAAGATCGAGCAGGTCGACGATGCGATCGAGCTTCGCGCCCTGGGCCGCCTCAAGCGTCGATCCGCCCTCATAGAGGGCCGACGAGTAATTCATCCGGCCGTCGAGCCACTTTTCGTAGAACGCGTTGCCGAGATCGTAGTGGGCCGCGATGTTTCTCCGGCTGCCACGGCGCGTGTTCGACCGCCTCACGTGCTGGAGGCGATGGCGGAGCGTGGTCAGCCGCGTGGTGCGGGCGCTCGCACCGAATGCGTTTTCGTTCTCGACAAAGAAATCAAGGAGACCCGGCAGGTCGCCGGTTGTCCATTCGCCGCCGAGATAGCCGTCGGCAAAACCGCGCTCGCCATTCAGAAGGATGCGCCACAACCCGCGCCAGCGTTGGAAGCTCATGGCGACGGTCCGGCCGGGCGCGGCGCCAACCCGCTCGATCAGCGCGCCATTCGGCAGCGTCAGCCGCAGACATCCGCTTCGCGGTACTGGTATTGCCTTGCCGAGAAGGCGCAGGAGCCCGGGTGTCAGTGACTCGCCCGTGGCGACGTCGGCGGATGTGGTGCGAAGGGTCATGAGACTATTCTGCGGGAGTGAGGGTGGAGGACGGCTTGCGTCGCGATGGGTTGGGATAGACCCGGAACCCCTTGAGGATCATGCGCAGGGCATGCCAGTGGATCGCCACGATCACCTTGAGCGTGAGCAGTGGGTGGACCGCGAGTTGCCATAACAGCGCACGGTCGGTCAGGTCGACCCGATCGCCCGCCAGCGACGCGACGATCAGGGGGCCGTCGCGATCCTCTCCCCGAATCGCGACCGAAACCCGTTCTTCGGGCGGCGCGACGCGAAAGGCGTAGCGCATGTCCATGCCGAGGAACGGCGAAACGTGGAACACCTTTTCGGCCTGCTGGTGCACGACCGCTTCGTCACCGGCGGCGACCGCTTTCACGTAGGTGTGGCGTTCCCCAAAGGTGTTGTGGACGTCATAGAGGATCGCGGCGAGCGTGCCGTCGCGCCGATGGCAGAACCAGACGCTGAGCGGATTGAAGCCATAACCGAAGACGCGCGGCATGCAGAACAGCATCAGCCGACCTCCGTCGAAGGCGATGCCGGCTTCGGCGAGCTTTGCGGTGATCTCGGCGCGTAGCGGGCGACCACTGCCGTCGCCATGGTCGCGATCGTGGAAACTGACGAGGTTGAACCGATTGCTGGAAAAGAGCCGGAGGCGAGCCGCCAGGCCCTCGATCTCATCGAGGTCGAGCAGCATCCAGAAGACGCGATAGCGCAAGCGATGCGGGCGCGGTCGCAGCCGGCGATGAATGACCGAACCGACGTAGAGGGCCGAACGCGCGATCATGCCGCGACCCGTTGCGTCTCGCGTGCCGCGTGGTCGACCTTGATCCGGCCGGACTCGTTGGCCACCCGCCACGGACGGCGAGCGCCACCGAGCGCCTCGGCCACGGCAAGGCCCGCCTGCAGGCCATCCTCGTGGAAGCCGGCGCCGAAATAGGCACCGCAGAACCAGGTGTTGCGGTCGCCCTGCAGGGACCAGAGCCGATCCTGAGCCGCGATCGCCGATGCGTCCATTACCGGGTGCTCATAGGTCTCGGTCCGCCAGGCCGAACGCGGCGCTTCGTCGGGGTTGAGGGTGACGAAATACGGCTCCGGTCCGGGAATCCCCTGCAGTGCGTTCATCCAATAGGTGACTGTCGGCAGCCCTTCAGGCCCGCCGCCCAGATGGTTCCAGCTCGCCCAGGCGGCCCGACGCTTCGGCATCAGCGTCGGATCGGAGTGGAGGACGGCGGTGTTCTCGCTGTAGCGGAAGGCGCCGAGGACACGTCGTTCCGCCGGCGTCGGCTCTGCCAGCATGGCGAGCGCCTGGTCGGCATGGGCGGCGATCACCACGTCGTCGAAAGTTTGCGTCGCGCCGGTACAGTCCCGGATACGGACGCTGTCTTCGCCGCGATGGATGGCGACCACGCCGGCCCCAAGCCGCACCCGGTCGGCATAGCTGGCCGTCAGTTTCTTGACATAGGTCCGGCTGCCGCCCGCGACCGTGCGCCATTGCGGGCGGTCGCGAAAGCTCAGGAGCCCGTGGTTGTCGAAAAAGCGGACGAAGGCCGCGGCCGGGAAGGCTGCGATCGCTTCGCTCGGCGTCGACCAGATGGCGCCCGCCATCGGATAGAGATGGTCGCGACGGAAAGCGGTCCCATATCCCTCGTTGTCGAGGTAGGCGCCGAGGGAAATGCCGGACGCGGCGAGCGCTGGAAGATCGTTCGGCGCGTTCCGGTAGAAGCGGACAAGGTCGTGCAGCATCGCCCAGAAGCGCGGGCGGGCGAGGTTTCGCTTCTGGGCAAGCAGACCGGCGGCGTTGTTCCCGGCATATTCGAATCCACCGCGGTCGAGAGACACAGCGAATGACATCTCGGATGCCCGGGTCGGCACGCCAAGGAACGCGAACAGCGCTGTCAGGTTGGGATAGGTGCGCTCGTTGTAGACGATGAAGCCGGTATCGACCGGCACGTCGCCATTGGCGCTCGGCACGATCGCCGTATTAGAATGCCCGCCGAGCCGACGGTCGCGCTCATAGACCGTGACGTCGTGGCGTTGGGAAAGGAGCCAGGCTGCGGCCATGCCCGAAATACCGGTGCCGACGACCGCGATCCTCTTCCGGATGGATGTATCGAGCATGCTTGCGGTCCTGGCTTGGCGGCCGGCAGAAAACCCTGCGCGCCGGATGTCTCGTTTCCAACCGTTACGGCTCGGGCATGGATTTGGATCACCGGTGAGTGATCCAGATGCCGGCCCGCTGCGTATCCGGACTCATGCAGCTCGCAATCGCAGACGAATGGTCGGGAAACTGGAGGACGGAGCCGGGATGGCGTCATCGCACGCCCGTGCGCACCACCCCCGGCAGGACGGCCATGGGTAAGAGACCCCCGAAACCGGGGCCGAACCCTTCCGACCTGATCGTGGCCATCGCCCGACACGAGGACAAGGCCGCCTTCGCCGCGCTGTTCGAGCTCTATGCCGGGCGGATCAAGGCATGGCTGATGAGCACCGGGACAAGCGGCGAACGTGCCGAGGACCTCGCCCAGGAGACCATGCTGACGATCTGGCGGAAGGCGGCGTCCTACGATCCCGCCCGCGCCAACGCTTCCGCCTGGATCTTCGCGATCGCCCGTAATGCCCGCATCGACCGCTTCCGGCGCGACCGGCGGGCCGAACAACTGCCGGACATCTACGAGCTGATCGAGCCCGGAGAGCCGGACAAACCGGACGACATGCTCGACGCGGCCGAGCGCGAGCAGCGTGTCCGCCTGGCCATCACAGACCTGTCCGAGGACCAGCTCAGCGTCGTCCGGCTGTCCTTCTTCGAAGGCCGGCCGCACGGCGAGATCGCCGACCTGCTCGACCTGCCGCTCGGTACCGTCAAGTCGCGGCTCCGCCTCGCCATGAAACGCCTTCGCACCCTTCTCGGTGACCTGTCATGACCATTGCCCATCACCCGACCCTTGAGACCCTCGCCGCCTTCGCCGCCGGAACCCTCGACGATGCGCGCGCCCTCGTGGTCGCCACGCATGTCTCGCTCTGCTCCCATTGTCGTGGCGACGTTCGCGCTTTCGAGCATGTCGGCGGTGTGCTGCTCGATCGCACCCCTCCTGCGGCCATGCGCGACGACGCGCTGGAACGGGCGCTGGCGGCCATCGGAACGGTCGCGCCGCCGGTGCACGACCGCGCGCCGTCGCTGACCATCGGCGACAAATCGCTGCCGGCGCCGCTGGCCGGACATCCGCTTGGGCCCTGGCGGTGGATCGGCCGCGGCGTCCAGTGGCGCTCGGTCGGCGTGTCGCCTGTCGACGACACGCGCGTCCTCATGCTGAAGGCGGCGCCCGGAACCCGATTGCCGCACCATCGGCATAACGGCATCGAATGGACCTGCGTGCTGGAAGGCGCCTTCCGCCACGATCTCGGGCGGTATGGCCCCGGCGACTTCGATGAGGCGGACGAATCCGTCGAGCACAAGCCGGTGATCGAAGACGGCGACACATGTGTCTGTCTTGTCGCCCTGCAGGGCGGCATCGCGCTGCAAAGCTGGCTCGGCCGCCTGATCCAGCCCCTCGTGCGCATCTGAGCGTGGACATGAGCTTGTCGGCAGCCACCCTGTCTCACGCTCGGGACCCGGTCTCGCGGGCGCGCGGAAAAGCGATCGGGCGATCGATTCCCTATGCCAGCGGAGCGCGACGGTCGCTTGATGTCCACGCGCCGGCTAATAGCCGCAATGCGCCGGTTGTCCTCTTCTTCTACGGTGGCAGTTGGCAGCACGGCGCCAGGGAGACCTACCGCTTCGTCGCGTCCGCCCTTGCTGCAAAGGGCTTTGTGGCGATCGTCGCCGACTACCGGGTCTATCCGGAGGTCGGCTATCCCGGCTTCCTTGAAGACGCGGCACTGGCGACCCGTTGGACGCGGGATCATGCCGCCGAGTTTGGTGGCGACCCCCGCCGTTTGTTCGTCATGGGCCACTCGGCCGGCGCCTATATCGCCGCCATGCTGGCGCTCGACGCTCGCTGGCTGGCCTCGGTCGACCTCCACCCCAACGAGACATTTGCCGGGCTGATCGGCATCGCCGGCCCGTATGACTTCCTGCCGCTTCGCGACAAGACCCTGGAGACTATCTTCGGCGGCGCCAATCGGCCCGAAACGCAGCCGATCGTGCATGTCTCGGCAGGTGCCCCACCGACTTTCCTCGCAACGGGAACCCGCGACCGCATCGTCGATCCGGCCAACAGCGACCGCCTCGCACCGCGTCTCGAAGCGGTCGGGAGCCCTGCGACGGTTCGGCGCTATCGCGGTCACGGCCACATGACGATCATCGGCGCCCTCGCCTTTCCTCTGCGACTGTTCATGCCGCTGGTCGGCGACATCGCCGATTTCATTGAGGGTCGGGCCGCCGGCTCGCAATTGCGGATCGCGCCAGCGGAGACCGCGCCGTGACCACACCGCAATTCTTCAGCGCCCTTGTCCTCGTTGCCGCCGGCCTGTCGCTGGCGATGGCGGGCTCATGGCTCATCTGGCGCCGCACCGGCAATTCCGGCTGGGTCGACACGATCTGGTCCTTCGCCGTCGGCGGGGTCGGCATCGCCGGCGCCCTCGCCCCCTTCGTGCTCTACGGCGAACCGTCTCTCCGCCAGGGGCTGGTGATCGTGCTGGTCGCCGCCTGGGCCCTGCGCCTCGGGTTGCACATCGCCTCACGCTCGGCCGGCGTCGCTGACGATCCACGCTATGCGCAACTGGCCCGGGAATGGGGCACCGATGCGCCACGACAGATGTTCTGGCTGGTCCAGAAACAGGCGCTGGTCAGCATCCCGCTCGCCCTTTCGATTGTGCTCGCCGCATGGAACCCCGTCGGCCTGCGCCTGCAGGATGCACTGGGCGCCGCGGTCCTCGTCATCGGCATCGCCGGCGAGGCGATTGCCGACGCTCAGCTTCGCCGTTTTCGCCGCAACACCGAAGACACCAGCCGCGTCTGCGATACTGGCCTGTGGCGGTGGTCGCGCCACCCGAATTACTTCTTCGAGTGGTTTGGCTGGCTGGCCTATCCGTTGCTGGCGATCGATCTCGGCGGCGCCTATCCGTGGGGCTGGCTGGCGCTCGCCGGACCGGCCTGCATGTACTGGCTTCTCGTCCACATCTCGGGCATCCCGCCGCTTGAAGCTCACATGCTGGCGCGGCGCGGCGATGCCTTCCGCGCCTACCAGGCGCGCACCAGCGCCTTCTTTCCCCTGCCGCCGCGCACCAAGTCAGGAGTTGTCGCATGAGCCTCGTCGAAGCCGTCACCTATGCCGGTGAACGATTCCCCTGGCCGGACCCGATGACCCGAACGGCGATCGCCCGTCTGGTCTCCAGGACCGGTGAACGGTTGTCCACGACGAGCCCTGACGCCGATCGGCGCTTTGCCGAGGACATGGGCAGCTACCCGATCGCCCTCCACACCGATGCAGCCAACGCGCAGCATTACGAGATCCCGGCGGCCTTCTTCGACCTGGCGCTGGGGCCGCAGCGGAAATATTCGTGCTGTCTCTATGACGACGGAGCAACGACACTGGCCGAGGCGGAAGAGGCGGCGCTGGCGGCAACCGCCGACCATGCCGACCTGCACGACGGGCAGCGCATTCTCGAACTCGGTTGCGGCTGGGGTTCGCTCAGCTTGTGGATGGCGCGACGCTACCCGAACGCCCGGATCACCGCCGTTTCCAACTCCGCGTCGCAGCGCGCCCATATCACCTGCATCGCCAACGCGGAGGGCCTCCGCAACCTCGACGTGGTGACCGCCGACATGAACGTGTTCACGCCGGCAGAGCCGTTCGACCGCATTGTCTCGGTCGAAATGTTCGAGCACATGGCCAACTGGCGACCGCTGCTCGAGCGCCTGCGCGATGGACTGGTCTCCGACGGGCGCCTCTTCATCCACGTCTTCACCCACCGAAACGGATCCTACAGGTTCCGCACCGAAGATCGCGACGACTGGATCGCCAGGCACTTTTTCACCGGCGGCATCATGCCGAGCCAACGACTGATCCGGGAATTTGCCGACTGCTTCACGGTGACCGACGAATGGCGCTGGTCGGGCGAAAACTACCGCCGCACCGCCGACGACTGGCTCGCCAATTACGACCGGAACATCGAGGCCATTCGCCCCATCCTCAGGGGAACCTACGGCCGCGAGGCGCGCCTCTGGGAACGCCGCTGGCGGCTTTTCTTCCTGGCAACCAGCGGCCTGTTCGGACATAGCGACGGGACCGAGTGGGGTGTCAGCCACTACCGGCTGAAGCCGGCACGATAGCCCCCGCGGGGGCGTCGACGCTTCAGGAAGCGCCGGCGAGCCAGCCGGAGACGGCGCGGGTCGCCAGGAAGGCAAGCACCGCGGTGACCGCCGAGGCGGCTGCGCCATAGACGATGTCGACGACCGTGATTTGCACCGACCAGACGCGCAGCGTGGCGAAATTGGTCAGGTCGTAGGTGGCGTAGGCCAACGCGCCGAACAGAAGGCCATAGCCCACCGCCGGGAAAAAGCTATCCGCCCGCAACGCCGGCATGACGGCGAAGACGGCGATCCCGACCGGATAAGCCAGATAGAAAATGATGGCCGGCATCAGGCGGACCTTGTCGGCCAGCAGATCGCCAAGCGTCGCCCGGTAGAGCGCGGCGCCCATCGTGCTCAGCCAGACGGCATCGAGCGCTGCGAAGGCGAGAAGGGATACGCCATAGGCGACGACATAGATCATGGGCTTGCTCTTTCGGGCTGACATCGAGGTGGTGCTCTCGATACGCACCGCAATGGCGTCCGGATCACCCGCGCCCCGTCCCGGCGCCCCCTCCACCGCAGGGCACCAATTCCCGGTGGCCGAAATGCCGGATTGATAACCGCGCGCCGTCCGCCATAATTGTGTCAACACTCCCGGGGCACTCTTGCGAGGCACTCTGGAGCAACAAGAACTGGGTGGGAGGGTCTGTCATGTGGAAGACACGCGCGTCGCTGGTCGCCGTCATGCTGTTGTCGGCGCCGGTACTCGGCCCGTCGGCGATGGCCGCCGACGAGGATATCGGCATCGTCCGGGAAAAGGCCGGAAGCCTGCCCCATGACGAGGCGCTGAAGCTTCTTGGCGAAACGCTCGGCGGCAGCATCGAGGCAACCCAGTCCGATCCCAGCATCCCCGACATCCTTTCGGCGCTGGAGACGAATATCGAGGCAACCCGGCAGATTCGCGAGATGGTGGACGGCGCCGAGACGGTGACCGAAGAGCAGATCGCCGACGTTGCCAGCCGGATCTCGACGATCGCCAAGTCGTTCGAATCGATCGCCAGGCTCGCGCCCGACGTCTTCGAGCGGCGCTATGCCGAACTCTCCGACATCGACGCCATCGGCCAGGAGATCGGCTTTCGCATCGCCGACGCCAACAGCCGGCTGGCCGCGCTCCGCCAGGGCAACGAGGAGATCGACGGCTATGTCCGCGCCGAAACCCTGTCGCATGGGGAGATCGAGAAACTTCGCCTGACCCGCCAGGCCAACGACGCCGAAATCCACAGCCTCGAAGCGGCCGTCGCGGCCTGGGGCTATTTCTCGGAGCGCCATACCGACGTGATGACCCGGCTCGGCGACCAGTCCGAGAATCTCGATATCTTCTTCCATGCACTGCGCGAAAACGCCCGCGTCTATGCCGCCGCCGCCAGCACCCTCAACATGGCGAGTTCCCTGAAGACGGCGCTCTCGGACCTCGGCAGCGTCGAGAATCTCGACTCGCTCCGCTCGGAGATGGTTCGGTCATGGACCGACCTGATGAAGATCGTCGACGAGGTCAACGACGGGCTGCGCCTGCAGCCCGGCATGTAGGCCATGCGCCGCATCGCCCTTGTCGCCATCGTCGCGGTCGGACTTGCCGGGGTGCTGTGGCTTGCCGAGGACGGCGGTCTGCAGCACCGGCTCGCCGATCTCGGCAGCGAGGTGATGCAGAAGGTCCGGGGCGCACCGCCGCCAAGCTGGGGCGACGTCGCCGACCGGGTCGGTGAATTCGCCGAGGAAGAACGCGGCCTCAAGACCACCGTCGGCAGCCTCGGGGGTGGATTGCCCGAGGACGGCGACCAGGTCGAGACACCGGCGGCCCAGCCGCTGGCCACGCCCGAGTGAACCATCGGCTGCATTGGTGCCCGCCCCGTGAGGCGGCTTCGCCTTGGGCAACCGGCTCGCGCGATCCATGACCGCGATCATCCGCCCGGCCGGCGATGGCGACCTGCCGGCGATCCTGGCCATCTACAACGATGCGGTCCGCGACACGACGGCGGTGTGGAACGACTCGCCCGTCGATCTCGACAATCGCCGGGCGTGGCTTGAGGGACGCCACCGACAGGACTATCCGGTGCTGGTCGCCGTCGATGCCGATCGGGTTGTCGGCTATGGGTCGTTCGGGGACTTTCGCGCCTTCGACGGCTATCGCTTCACGGTCGAGCATTCGATCTATGTCGCGGAGGCCGCGCGGCGGCGGGGGATTGCCTCGGCGCTGCTTGTCGCCCTCGTCGAGCGGGCAACCGCGCTTGGCAAGCATGTCATGGTCGCCGGGATCGCCGCGGACAACGCGCCGTCGATCGCGCTCCACCTCCGCCACGGTTTCACCGAGACCGGCCGGATGCCGGAGGTCGGCTACAAGTTCGGCCGCTGGCTTGATCTCGTCTTCATGCAGAAGCGGCTTTAGGCCGCGTAGCGGCTGGCGTCCGGGCCGTAATAGTTGATGTAGCGGGTGTTGATCCGCTCGAGCGGCAGCACGATGAAGACGTCGGTGGTGCCGAACTGCCAGTCGACGACCGCTTCCTCGCAGATATAGGCGCCGAGCCGCAGGTAGCCCTTGATCAGCGGCGGCAGCTCGCGCAACACCTTGATGCCGTTGACCGGCTCGGCGGACATCGCATCGAGCGGCACCCCGCGCCCCGGGAGCGCCTTGACGCGCCACTCCTCCGGCGTCGGCGCATAGCTGCGCAGGAAGCCGAGCAGCGGCGCCAGCCGGCGCGGGTCGGTTCCCTCAAGCGACGCACACCCGATCATCACGTCGATGTCGTTGCGCCGGACATAGCTCCAGATGCCGTGCCAGAGCAGTTCGACCGTCCGCTTCGTCCGGTAGGGCTTGAGAACGCAGGAGCGCCCGAGTTCGAGGAAGGATCGCCCGGCATGGCGGTCGATCAGCGGCGCGACCTGGAACTCGCCCGAGGAATAGAAGCCCTTCCGCCGTTCGGCGATCTCCTGCCGCAGCAGCCGGTACGTCCCGACGATCTCCGGTCCCTCCGGGGCATCGTGGTCGAGGACCAGAAGATGGTCGCAGATCTTGTCATAGGGATCGGCATCGCGGCCAAAGAAGGCGGCGCGCGCATTGGCAACGGCCGACATCTCCTCGTAAAAGACGCGATAGCGGAGTCGTTGCGCCTGCTTGACCTCTTCGGACGAACGGGCGAGCCGCACCTCGAGGCTGCCGATACGTCCCAGCGAAGCGGCCGATTGGTCGAAACGCCGCCATGCCATCCGCATCATGCCGCCGGTCAGGCGCTGTGGCATCAGGGGCACGTATACCATGTCGTCTCCCTGCGGGATGGTTCCCACCGCCCCCGGACCGTCGTCTGTCGGGGGTAACCTCGGCAAGAACGATTCTGGTGATATTAACCTGTCTGATGGCCGTTGTCTCGATAGGCCGAATCACGGCCCACTCCCCCGCTGCTGGACAAAAACCACAGATTTTGGACGCTTTGGTGACAACCCGCCCGGTTGTCTCGTTGGCGCGCGGCAACCCCGTCAGTCGGCTAAAAGCCGCCGCAGGGTATCGGGCGACACCGGCTTCTCAAGAATCGTATCGATCCCGGCGGCGCGCGCCGCTTCCTGGGTCTCCGGCACGACGTCCGCGGTCAGCGCGACAAGCCTGGATCGCGGCCCCCCGGATTCCGCTTCCCAAGCGCGGATCGCCCGAGCCGCCGCCAACCCGTCGAGCCCCGGCATGTGCAGGTCCATGAGGATCAGCGGGAACGGCGTCGCGCGATCGCGCACGGCGGCCACGGCGGCTTCGCCGTCGCGCACCATTGTCACCGTATGCCCGATGCCCTCGACCACCGCGCGAGCGAGCAGCGCACTGATCTCGTTGTCCTCGGCGAGCAACACGTCGAGGCCGGTCGACGCCCGGCCCGGCGTTTCCGGCTGGCGAACGCGCACGTCCTCGGGATCCATGTGGAAGGCACCGGGCGAGACAGCCAGTTCGCCGACGATGCGAACCAGCGACGACCGGCGGATCGGGCGGACGAGGTAGGCGTCAAAACCGGTCTCGCGCAGGCCGTCAATCTCGTCGCGCCCGCCGGGCTCGATCAGGATGGCCGCGCCGATCTCCTGACCGGCCGCTTCCTGCAGGCGCGCCAGCGCGACGGCTGCGTCGCCGGCCAGCCGCCGGTCGAGAAGGATCGCGTCATAGGGCAGTCCCGCCGCGACCGCCGCGCCGACCAGTGCCGCCGCGGCGTTGAGCGTCGTGACCTCCCGCGCCTCGCATCCCGCCCGTTCCAGGCCGCGCACGAGCGCCGGCGCTTCCTCGCCCTGAGGCATCACAACCAGCACGCGCCGACCGTCGAGGCTCGTCTCCTCGCCCGGGGCCGGCGCCTCCACCGGCAGCTCCAGCGCGAAGCGGAAGACAGAGCCGCCGCCACTACGCGGCGCAACCGTGACGTCGCTCCCCATCCGCCGGACGATCCGCCGGCTGATCGCGAGCCCAAGGCCGGCACCGCCATGGCGCCGGTTCGGCCCGGCATCCGCCTGTTCGAACTCGCTGAACAGCCGCTCGGCGTCGGCGGGATCGATACCCGGCCCGGTGTCGGTGACGGTGAAGACCACCGTGGCCGTCTCGTCGCCGGCGGCCTCAACCCCCGCAGCCAGACAGACGCCGCCCCGCTCGGTGAACTTCACCCCGTTGCCGACGAGGTTGACCAGCACCTGGCGCAGCCGGGTTGCGTCAACCGAGACCAGCGACGGCACGTCGGGATCGATGTCGGCGACGATGTCGATGCCACGGGCATGGGCGCGCGCCGCCAGCAGTTCGACGATCGCCTGCAGCAGGCCGGCCAGGTTCGTGACTTCCGGCCGCAGGTCGAAGCGCTCCGCCTCGATCCGCGAAAAGTCGAGCATGTCGTCGATCAGCCCGAGCAAGGCCTCACCTGAGGATTGCACGCCCTGGGCATAGGTTTCCTGGACCGGCGTCAGTCGCGTTTCGAGCAGCAGTTCATTCAGGCCGAGAATGCCGTTCAGCGGCGTCCGGAACTCATGGCTGACCGTGGCGAGGAAGCGCGATTTCGCCTTGCTCGCCGCCTCCGCCTTCTCGCGCGATTCGACCAGGGCGAGTTCGACCTCCTTGCGGGCGGTGATGTCGCGAGCAACCGAATGCATCGGCCCGAGGATGCCGTCGTCGCCGCGAATCCGGATGTCGACCCAGGCGAACCAGCGCGGCCCGGACTGCGTCATCAGCTTGACGTCGCGCGCCGCGAGATCGCCCGGGGCCCCGCGGTCCGCGTCATGCGCCTCTTCGATCGGCACGACGGTCAGCGGCTTGCCGAGGACATCCGTCTCGCGCAGGCCGAAGATCGTCAGGAAGGCGGGATTGACGAAGGTGACCCGACCCTCGGCGTCGCGATGGGCGACGAGGTCGCCCTGCGCATCGATCAGGCCACGGTAACGCTCTTCGTTCTCACGTAGCTCCCAGGCGGTGTCGGCGATGCGCTCCAACGTCGTCGCCAGCTCGCGTTTCTCGCGCTTCAGGGCATCAAGCCGTGCCCGATAGCGGATCGCGTCGATACGCGACGCGCCCCACAGGGACAGGCCGGCCAGGATGACGGTGATCGGGACAGCCACCGGGACCGTCGTCGGTTCGACATAGGCGATGGCGAGCGCGAAGAGCGCAACAAGACCGGCAAGCGTCGCAAGAAACCCGGCCGCGACCCGCTTCCCCCGCGTCCGATCCGTCGGCTCGCCAGAACCGGGCGCGGACAAGCCCTCGCGGCTCGCGTCGCCTCGGACATCGGGCGCCGGGTCGACCGGATAGGGGTTGCTCTCGGCGGGCAGGGACATGGCGCGTCAACTCTCCGTCACGCCGGAGCCGGAGACCGGACAAACGGGCGATGGACGGAGATTGGCAGGTCATGCTTTCCAAATGCTTGATTGGCCGGTTTCCTGGGCAGAACCACACGAAAACGGGTTGTACCGACCGACTGAATGCGATGAGATTGGCCCATGCGCACCATGATCTTGATGGTTATCGCCATCGCAACAGCCCTCGTCTCGGCGAGAGCCGAGGACCGGCCGGCGGATTTCGTCAACATCGTCGACGTGATCCCGGACGTCATCGTCGAGGCCCGCTACGCCGGCTATTTCAACTTCGTCGGCCGGCCCATCGACGGTTATGAAGCACCGGCCTGCCTGCTGACCCGGCTAGCGGCCGAGGCTCTGGCCCGCGTACAGGCCGCGCTGAAGCCTTACGGCTTCGGGCTCAAGGTCTTCGACTGCTACAGACCGGAACGGGCCGTTGCCGCCTTCGTCCGCTGGGCCGAAGACGTCGACGACATCCGGATGAAGCCGGAATTCTATCCCGAACTCGACAAGGACGCGTTGTTCGACAAGGGCTATATCGCCGCGAAATCCGGTCATTCCCGAGGATCGACCGTCGATCTGACCGTGGTAACGCTGCCGGCCGGGGTCGAAGTCTATATGGGCACCGGCTACGATTTCTTTTCAGAGCGCTCCTGGCCCGACGATCCGCAACAGCCATCGGAGGCCCGTGGCAATCGCCTGATGCTGACAAGCCTCATGCAACTGCACGGCTTCAAGCCCTATCCCTACGAGTGGTGGCATTTCACGCTTGCCGACGAGCCTCATCCCGACACCTATTTCGATTTTCCGGTGAAATGATCCGGACCGGTCAGATGACGATGAAATCGCCTGAGTCGAGATCGAGACCCGCGTCGAGGCGGGCGAAATGGACCTTGCCGCCGGCCTTGCTCCCGTTGGCGTCATAGAAGAGATCGCCGTCCTTCCGGGCGTAAAGGATTCGGTCGTCCCGGTCCCGGGCCGAGGAGCCGATATGGAATTCCTCCGCCTCAAGGGCCGCGCCGACCTTCTTGAAGACCGCATGGTCCAGGACGATCTGGTCGGTGCCGGGCGTGAAGTCCCGGACGCGATCGACGTTGTGCCGCGCATTGAGCTTCGCGTCGAAAACAAAGGCATCGGCGTCGGCGCCACCCTTGAGAATGTCGTTGCCCTTGCCGCCGCTCAGAGTGTCCTGCCCCTGATCAGCCTTTAGGCGGTCGTCGCCGCGACCGCCGTTCAGGATGTCGTCGCCGAAGCCGCCGCTCAGCTTGTCTTTTCCGGCGTTGCCATACAGACGGTCGTCGCCCGGTCCACCATAGACCCGGTCGCTACCGCCGCCGCCCCGCAGGACGTCGCCAACGTCGCCGGCATGTTTCGCCATGTCGAGGCGAAAGATGTCGCCGTTCAGGCTCACCGCGTAGAGTGTGCCATTGCCGTCGATGCCGAAGGATGAAATCTGCTCCAGCGGTGCGTCGGGACCCGCGATCTGTCCCGTCCTGTCGGTGACGCCGACCGCCACCCCGTCCACTACCTTCAGCGACCACACGCGACCGCTGCCGAAATCGGCCAGGAAATAGGTTCCCTCGACCGATGGTTCGCCGCCCCGCACGACATGGCCGCCGGTGATCGACTGGCCGAGATCGTGGCTGTATTCGAAGATCGGCGGAACGGCGCCTGACGGGACCGTTCCGAGCGTCCCCTCAGCCATGTCCCAGCCATAGTTGCTGCCGCCAAGGTGGCCGGCGGCCTGGAAATCCACTTCCTCGCGCGCCGCCTGTCCGACGTCGGCGATATAGAGGTCGCCATTCGTGTCGAAGCTGATCCGCCACGGGTTGCGGAGGCCATAGGCCCATACCTCCGCCGCGCCGCCACCGCCGGCAAAAGGATTGTCCGCGGGTATCGCGTAGTTGCGGCCCGTATCGGCCGGAAAGGCGTCTCCGTCCACGTCGATGCGCAGGATCTTGCCGAGAAGGACGTCGGTATTCTGGCCGTTGCCGGCGGGGTCATTGCCGCCCCCACCGTCGCCGACGGCGATATAGAGGTGACCGTCCTTCGGACCGAAGGCGAGGGCACCGCCATTGTGGTTCGCGAAGGTCGGATGAGGGATCGTCAGGATTGTCCGGGCGGATGCCGGATCGGCGGTGTCGGGGTTCCCGACGGATCGCTGATATTCGCGGATCTCGATATCGCCAGCGGCGTTGGTGAGGTGGACGTAGAGCCTGCCATTCATCTGATAGTCGGGGTGAAAGGCGAGGCCGAGCAGGCCCTGCTCGCCGGTGGTCGACAGCTGTCCGTTGGGGATATCGAGGAAAAGCGCGGCCGCGCCGGTCACGGGGTCGAGGATGTGGATCTGACCCTGATTCTTGCCGACAACGAAGAGTTCGTCCGGCCGGCCGGGCGCCCATCCGGCGAAGACGGCGCCGTCGAACCCGGTGGCGACCCGTTCAGCGGTGATCAGGCCGGTATCCGCGTCTTTCTGGCCCCCCGCATAGCCGAAGATGAGATCGTTGCCACCCTTGCCGGAAATCCGGTCGGCCCCGCTCGTCCCCTTCAGCTTGTCCCGTCCGCTTGAGGCCATCGCGGGGTCGCTCCTTCGACATTCGTCACCCATGGAGCAACCTGACAGGTCACGACCGGTTCAAATCGGCAACCCGCAAATCCATGATATGCTTTCCGAAACCTGACGGAACGGTAGCGAACCTTCTGCGGTTTGCTGGCCGCGTGCGAGGTGCATAAACTCGCATGTCGGGGGCAGCGAAACGGCGATGACCATGACGCAGAAGAAACCGACGCAGACCGAACGGGTGCGCGCCAGCCTCGCCGACGAGATCGTGCGCGGCAGCCTCGGTCCCGGCGTGCCGCTCGACGAGGCGTCGATCGCCCGGCGATTCCAGGTGTCGCGCACGCCGGTTCGCGAGGCGATCCGGCAGCTCGAGGCGATCGGCTTCGCCGAGGCCCGGCCCCATCGCGGCGCGGTGGTGCCTCGCTTCACCCCGGAAAAGCTCAACGAAATGTTCACCGTCATGGCGGAGATGGAAGCGCTGTGTGCGCGCTACGCCGCCCGCCACATCACCCCGGCCGAACGGCTGGCGCTCGAAGCCCTTCACGAAACCTGCCGCGAGGCGGCGAAGCGAGGGGATGCGGTGGAATACTACGCCCAGAATATTCTTTTCCACGACGCCATCTACCATGCCGGCCACAACGCCTTCCTGGCCGAGATGACGCTGTCAGTGCGCAATCGCGTTGCCCCGTTCCGCAAGCTGCAGTTCGAGCGGACTGGCCGTCTGCCGGAATCGCTCGCCGAGCATGAGCGGATCGTCGAGGCGATCGTCCGCGGCGACGAGGAAGGCGCCGCCGCCCTGATGCGCGACCACATGCGCCTCGTCCGTGAATCCGTCGGCAGCGTCGCACCGACGCTCGGCGAAGCGACGGCTGGCCTCTTGCCGGAGGAGATGGAGCGGGTTCAGGCGTCGGCGGTCGCGGCGCCGCGGTAGCTTCGCCAACCGCCAAACCCGGAGATGTCCCGGGCGCCGTCGACGGCGACGGCCTCCACCAGAAAGCCCTTTTCCCGGTCCCCGCCGGACAGAACGACCGTGCCGATCGTCAGGGGGGCGGGCACGAGCGACACGAACGCGCCAAACGCCGCCGCGGCGAGAGACCAGACCTCGACATCGATCGCCCGGCCGTTCTTCTCGCCGACGCGCAAGAGTCCCGGTTTCGGCGGCTCGGCGTCCGGCAGATCGTAGAGGCGATAGAGCGGCCCGGTCTTGTCGGCGCGGACAAGCTCTGCTCCGAGCGCCAGAAGCTGGTGGTTGAGCGGCATCCCGGTCAGGTGAGCGCCGACGACGACGAGCCGGATGGCGTCGGGAATACCGGTGGGGGAGAGCATGGGGGAACCTCTGATGCGACAGTCAGGCTGGCGGGGGCCACCGGCGGCGGCCCCCGATTTCGCGTTGGGCTAGAGGCCCTTCACCGCTTCCATGTCGAGCCCCTCCCACGCCTCGATCACCACCTCGTCGGTCAACAATTCGGAGAGATCGACCGGGCCGGCGAGGGCTTTCTGTTCGCCTTCACCCTCCTGGAGGAATGTCATGTAGACGTCCCATGCCTCCGGGAGGAAGGTCCCGTGCTGGGTCACGCTGTCCGGCGCGGTATAGTAGGTCTGAACGAGTTCCCAGAACTCCTTCGCGACGGGATTGTCGCCAAGCGAGGCGGCGGCATACTTGGTCTTGAGCAGCGCGAAGGTCTCGTCCGGATTGGCCATGCCCCATGCCCAGCCCTTGAGCGTGGCGCGAACGAACTTGACCAGGAGTTCCGGCTTCTCGGCAAAGGTCTCCGCCGTGACCGACAGGGCGTCGCCGGGGAAGGCCGCGACCGCCTCGGGGGTGATCGACCGGATCGGAATGCCCTGAGCGGGGATCAGCAGGATGTCGCGCTTCGCGCCCGAATAGGCCTGGATGCGATCTTCGTTCAGGGAGCGCACCGTCGTCGGATCTCCCTCGCCGGCGATCACCAGCCTGACGTCCGCGCCTTCCTTCAGGCCGGAGGAAATGATCGAGGCCCGGGTCATCGGCACCTCGCCCCCGGCGAGATCGGAAACGCCGATCGTCTTCCCCTTCATCTCGGCCATCGACATGATCTCGCTGTCGGCCGGCACGACGATATCGAACGTGTCGGGATAGTAGACCTGCATGATCGCCTTCAGCGGGAAGCCGCGCTGGGTTGCCTGCATCGCCGCCGCCGACGAGAAGACCCCCCATTCGACATTGCCCGACGCAAGCTGGCGGGCCGCGTCCGACGACCCCTTGGAATAGTTCAGGGTCACGTCGAGGCCTTCCTCGGCATAGAAGCCCTTCTCCTGCGCGATGAAGATCGGGAAGACCTGGGCGGTCGGTCCGCCCTGGGCAGTCACGCCGTCGAATTTCACGAGGTCTTCGGCAAGAACCGGCGCTGCGATGCAGGCCAGCATGACCGCTCCGAGAGCGGCCCCGAGCGATGGTTTCCTGTGGCGGGTTTCTATGAACATCACATTGGGCTCCATTTTGTTTGGGTGTTCCGTGTGTTCCTTCTCGGCTCGCGCTCAATGTCGAGCCGGAGCGTCCCCCGGGCATTTTCTTTCTCGGCCGGCATTTGATGAACGGCCGTTGCGCACGTCAGACCTGCTTCCAGAAGATGATCTTCGCTTCGGCCCATTCGATGAGCTGGTAGACGATCACGGTGAACAGCGAGAGCAGGATGATCAGTGCGAAAACCCCGGCGATATCGAGCTGGAAATTCATCGCGTAGATCAGGTAGCCGATGCCGGCGGAGGCGCCGACGAATTCACCGACGATCACGCCGAGCACCGCCAGCGTCCAGCAGAGCTTGACCCCGGTCATCATGATCGGCAGCGCGTTGGGCAGCAGGAGATAGCGGAAGGTTTGCCAGCGGCCGCAGGTCAGCGAGCGCATGAGCTTCACCGCGTTCGGATCGACCGAGGACAGCCCGGTCAGCGTGTTGAGGAACATCGGGAAGAAGCTCATCACCACCGCGATCGCGATCTTGGACGGCTCGTCGAAGCCGAACCAGGTGATGAAGATCGGCGCGAGCACGATCTTGGGCGGCGCCTGAAGGGCGACGAGGTAGGGATAGATCGTGGCGCGGACGGAATCGAACATCGCCACCGCCACGCCGAAGACGACGCCGCTGGCCAGCCCAAGCCCGAAACCCCACAGGATTTCCGAAATCGTCACCCAGGCATTGGCGAGGAAATAGTCGGCACTCATCACCCGCCCGGCGGCGAAGAAGGTATCCACCGGCGAGGGGATGATCAGTGCATGGACCCACTCGAATGCGGTGGCGGCATACCAGACCGGGAGGACGAAGACACCGAACCCGGCCGCCAGCAGGCGGTTTGTGATACGCTTGCGGAGCGCGCGCGATTTTTCCTGCGCCAGGTGCTTCTCGATCGACGTCTGGTGCTGGACTGTTTCGATCGCCGGATGAACGACGCTTGCATCAATCGTCATCGATTGCTCCTTCCGCCCCGGGTCGCGCCCCGGCCGTTCAATGGTCGATGCCCAGCATCCCGCGAATCTCGAAAACCAGTTCCGAGTAGCGGGGGTCACGCATCATCTGGGCGGATCGCGGCCGTGGCAGATCGACGTCGATTGTGCCGGCCAGACGTCCCGGGCGTGGCGTCATGACGAAGACGCGATCGGACAGGAACACCGACTCACCGATATTGTGGGTGACGAAGACCACCGTCTTGCCGGTCTTCTCCCAGATCCTCAGCAACTCGAGATTCATCGTCTCCCGCGTGAATTCGTCGAGGGCGCCGAACGGCTCGTCCATCAGCAGCACCCGCGGTCCGTGGGCGAGCAGGCGGGCAAGCGCCACGCGCTGGCGCATGCCACCGGACAATTCGCTCGGATAACGGTCGCCGAATCCGTTCAGGCCGACGAGATCGAGCAGCTCTTCGCATTTCTGCGCCTGCTCCTTGGCGTCGAGCCCAAGCACGATCCCTGGCAGCCGGACATTCTGGCGGACGGTGCGCCACGGAAACAGGACCGACGTCTGGAACATCATGCCGATGTCGGTGCGCGGCCGGTCAAGGTCCTCGCCATCCAGCGCGACGTCGCCTTCGGAACGCTCCTCGAGTCCGCCGAGGATGCTCAGCAGGGTGGATTTTCCGCATCCGCTCGGACCGACCAGCGAGATGAACTCGCCCTCCTCGATGGCAAAGGAGACGTCGGCCAGCGCAACGAGCGGGCCTGTCGCCGTGCCGTACACCTTCGTGAGGTGGTTTCCCTCGATCAGTGCGTCGGTCATCTGGCTGCCCCATCACATTGCATGCAATTTGGTACGCAAAGGGCGTGCCAGTGTGATAGCCGTTGATTCAACAGGGCGTTTTCCAGATGGCTGCCGGAGCGCACGCACGCGACGGCGGCACATGCCAATCCGTTGGGCGCGGTTCTTACCGTGCCTATGACATGTTCATCGACAGGGGAACGGGGCCGGACTCAGGCGGCGGCGGCGAGGATGTCGCCGATTGCCCGGTAGCTCAGCGCTTCGGCAAGGTGGATGCGGCCGACCGAGTCGCATGCGTCGAGGTCGGCGATGGTGCGGGCGACCTTGAGCACCCGGTGATAGCCGCGCGCCGACAGTTGCATCGCTTCCGCCGCGTTCTTGAGGAGGGTCATTGCCGGCGCGTCGAGGGCAACGATCTTTTCGATCACCGCCGGCGAACATTGGCCGTTGCAGACCGCATCAAGCCCGAGCCCGGCGAAGCGTTCGCGCTGGATGGCGCGGGCCGCTTCGACTCGCGCGGCCACGGCGGCGGAGGGCTCGGCCGGCGCCGGCAGGATCAGGTCGGTGGCGGTCACGGCCGGCACCTCGATGCGGATGTCGATCCGGTCGAGCAGCGGGCCGGACAGCCGCGCCTGATAGTCGGCGACGCAACGCGGGCCGCGCCGGCAGGTATGGCCCGGCTCGCCGGCCATGCCGCAGCGGCAGGGATTCATCGCGCCGACCAACTGGAAGCGGGACGGATAGGTGATGCGGTAGTTGGCCCGGGCGATCATCGTCTCGCCGCTCTCCAGCGGCTGGCGGAGTGAATCGAGCACCTGCGGCGTGAATTCCGGCATCTCGTCGAGAAAGAGCACGCCGTGATGGGCCAGCGAAGCTTCGCCAGGCTTCGGCCGGATGCCGCCACCGACCATCGCCGCCATCGAGGCGGAGTGGTGCGGGGCGCGGAACGGCCGGCGCGCGGTCAGCTTGCCGTTTTCCAGCGTGCCGGCGATCGAGGCGATCATCGACACTTCAAGCAGTTCCGCCGGCGACAGCGGCGGCAGGATAGACGGCAACCGGCTCGACAGCATCGACTTGCCGGCGCCGGGCGGTCCGACCATCAGCATGTGATGACCGCCGGCCGCCACCACCTCCAGCGCCCGCTTGGCCGATTCCTGCCCCTTGATGTCGGCGAGGTCGGGCAACGCATCCGGTGGCGCGGCCATCGCCGCCTCCGGGCGGGACAGAACCTGCGTCCCACGAAAGTGGTTGGCGATGGCGATCAGGCTGCGCGGCGCGAGGATCGCCATGTCGCGGCTCGCCCAGGCCGCTTCCGAGCCGCAGGGCGACGGGCAGATCAGGCCGCGCCCCATCGCGTTGGCGGCGATCGCCGCCGGCAGTACGCCGGCCACCGCCGAGACGGTGCCATCGAGCGACAATTCGCCGAGCGCGACGAAATCGACGAGCTGGTCGCCGGGCAACGCCCCGATCGCGGCCATCAGCGCCAGCGTGATCGGAAGGTCGTAGTGGCTGCCCTCCTTGGGCAGGTCGGCCGGCGCGAGGTTGATGGTGATGCGCTTCGGCGGCAGCGCCAGTCCGGTGGCATGGAGTGCCGCCCAGATCCGGTCGCGGCTCTCGGCAACCGCCTTGTCCGGCAGCCCGACGATGGCGAAATACGGCCCGCCCGGCGCGATCTGCACCTGGACGTCGACGGGAACCGCCTCGATCCCCTGAAACGCGACCGTCGTGACGTGGGAAACCATCTGTCGCCCGCCCTCCGTTCACCCGAAGAGTAGCGCAACTCAGGCGCGCCGACAAGAACATTAAGAGAACAGACTGTTCCCGTTGTTCCCGTTGTTCCTATTGCGCCGGCACGACCATCCGCCGGATCAGCCCGTCACGCTGGACGAACTGGTGCCAGAGCGCAGCCGCGACATGGGCGACGATCAGGGCAATAAAAGCCGGTTGTCCGAGTTCGTGGAGGTCGCCTGTCGGCAGCCCGAAATACCACGCGAGAATGCCGGTCACCGGCATGAAGACGAGCAGGGCGTAGAACAGGAAGTGCACGACCTGAGCCGCCGTCGCCTGGAGCCGGTTGGTTTCGACCGGTGACGGCGCGCCGACTGCCAGCCGCAGGACGATTCGGATGACAACCAGGCCGAGGACTGCGAGGCCGAGCCAGACATGGCTCGATTCCCAGGTCCGGGCCCAGACGGA
Source organism: Bauldia litoralis (assembly GCF_900104485.1). Lineage (GTDB taxonomy): Bacteria > Pseudomonadota > Alphaproteobacteria > Rhizobiales > Kaistiaceae > Bauldia > Bauldia litoralis. The sequence continues at coordinate 86,565 of NZ_FMXQ01000003.1, forward strand.
AAGCTGCGCCGAACCGGGCTGTATCCGCGGCGGATGATCGCTGAAGAACAGCTGCCAGGCGACCAGAGCGGCGATCGACCAGTGCAGGACGATCTGGGCCAGCGAATAGGACGCCGGCCGGGGGCGGGTTGGGGCGGATTGCGCCATGATCTTGTTCCTTGCGACACGTCGCGGCCCCCGTGGCCGCGTCGATGCCGTCCCTTGTAGGCGGGCGCTGTCGCAGGACTTTCTCTGGCGTGTATCAGTTTGTATCGAGCGGGATTCAGGCGCGGAGATAGCCGAGGATCACCTCCTCGGCATGGGCGCGCCGCGCCGCCATCTCCTTCTTCGAGGCGAGCGGCACCTTGAAGACCACCGAAAGCGTGTGGACGTTGGAGAAGTAGAAATAGATCAGCCCGGCGACCGAGATGTAGAGGTGGACCGGATCGACGCCCTTGCGGAAGACCCCCTGGCGCTGGCCCTCCGCCAGCACGGCGCGGAGCTGGGCGACGATCGGCGAATGGAGGCCCGGCATTTCGCCGATCTTTTTTACATATTCGGCCCGCAGGATGTTTTCCGTCGACAGCAGACGAATGAACCAGGGATTGTCGCGGAAATGGTCGAAGGTGAAGCCGACCAGTTTCCGCATCGCCTCGACGGGGGCCAGTTCGCCGAGATGCAGTTTCTGTTCGCCGAGGCGGATTTCGCGATAGCCCTCCAGCAGCACCGCTTCGTAGAGCGCTTCCTTGTTGCCGAAATAGTGGTAGAGCAGCCGCTTGTTGGCCGCCGCCCGCGTCGCGATACGATCGACCCGGGCGCCGTCGAGCCCGTATTCGCAGAATTCCTCCCGCGCCGCGATCAGGATGTCGCGCTTGGTCAGTTCGGGATTGCGCGCCCGCTGCGGCGTCTTGCGACGGGCAGGCGTATCGTCCGTCGCCTGCTTCAGGCTTTTCCGCCGACGCTCGACCAAATCCGTCTTCCCATGCCGTGGATACCCCGTCGCACCGGGCCAATGCTCAACAGGACCGTCACGGCGACGAGGATGCAGAATATCAGGCTGATCGGCCGGGTGAAGAACGGGCTCGGATCGCCATCGGTCAGCGTCAGGCCGCGCCGCAGGCTCTTGTCGAGGAGATCGCCGAGGATGATGCCAAGGACGAGCGGCGCCATCGGATAGTCCATCCGCCGCAGCAGGAAGCCGACGATGCCGAAGACCAGCATGACGATCACGTCGAAGAATCGCTGGGTGATGGCGAACGGCCCGATGACGCACAGGACGAAGACCACCGGCATCAGTCGCTCGCGCGGAATGCGCAGGACGAAAAGCAGCGGCCGGGTGAGGAACAGGCCGAAGACGGTGATGCCGATCGTCGCGACCACCAGCATGGCGATGATCTGGTAAACGAAGGCCGGCTGCTCGATCATGATCATCGGGCCGGGGCGGACCCCGTGGATGAACAGCGCGGCGATCAGCACCGCGGCCGGCGCCGAGCCGGGAACGCCAAGCGTCAGCGCCGGAATCAGGGCGCCAGGCACGACCGCACTGTTGCCGGTCTCCGCGGCGGTCAGGCCCTCCACCGAGCCCTTGCCGAACTTGTCGGCCTCCTTGCTCGACCGCTTGGCGGCGGCATAGGAGGCCCAGGCGCCGATATCCTCGCCAACACCGGGGATGATGCCGACAAAGGTGCCGATGACGCCCGAACGTATCGCCGTGATCTTGTAGCGCCAAAGGTCGACAAACCGCGGCAGCACCCGGTCGACGGAACCTGGCACCATCTCGGCGCGCTTGCGGAACATGACGGTCAGCACCTCGGCGAAGCCGAAGGCGCCGACCATCGCCGGGATCAGGCCGATGCCGCCCTGAAGGTCGTGGATGCCGAAGGTGAAGCGGACATGGGCGTGGATGCCCTCCATGCCGACCATCGCAACGAGCAGGCCGAGGATGCCGGCGATATAGCCCTTGAGCGGCGCGCCCATTGAGGTCAGCTGGCCGGAGATCACCACTCCGAACAGCGCCAGCCAGAAGAATTCGAAGGAGCCGAAATCAAGCGCCAGGTCGGACAGGAGCGGCGCGCTGACGGCGAGGAAAACGATGCCGATCAGGGTGCCGATGGCCGAGGAACTTGTGGCGATGCCCATGGCGTAGCCGGCCTGGCCGGACATCGCCAGCGGATGGCCGTCGAGCGCCGTCGCAGCGTTGGCCGGCGTGCCGGGAATGTTGAGCAGGATGGCGCTCCGGCTGCCGCCATAGATCGCCCCGACATACATGCACAGCAGGATCAGGATCGCCTGCTCCGCCGGCATCTTGTAGGTCAGCGTCGTCAGGAGGGCGACACCCATCGTCGCCGTCAGGCCGGGCAGCGAACCGACCGCGATGCCGAGCAGCGTCGCCCAGGCCGCGTTGAACAGGGTGTTGAAGGACACCAGCGACCACAGGGCCGCGAAGAAGAGGTCAAGTCCGGTCATCGGCGCCAATGCTCATGGAAGACGGACAAGGAACAACTCGCTGAACACGTAGCTGACGAACAGCCCGATCCCGAGGCCGATACCGATGGCCCAGGCCAGGCGGACCCAGCGCGACCCGCCTTCGTTCCATTCGAAGACCGCGATGAAGCTGGTAACGAAGAGGAATGTCGCCAGCCAGTAGGGCATGCGGCCGACGAGGCCGAGCGCGTAGATCAGGCACAACGCCAGCGCACCGAAGAGGCGAAGGGTTGCCGGCGAAAACCAGCTTTCCCTGTCGAAGGCGCCGCTCCAGCCGGTCGCGCCGCCGCGCCGCACCGCCTGGACGATGAGCAACACGCTGGCCACGCCGAGCGCCAGGCCGAGGAGGCCGGGGGTGAAGCCGGGCGCGCTCAGTGGATGGATGCGGCGCGCTTCGAGCCGGTCCATGTTCCACGCGCCGGCGACAACCGCCACGGACAGGGCAAAAAGAACCGCGCCGGTCACCAGATCGGCACGTCCCATGCTGCGATCGTTCATTGGCAAACCATGGTGGACCGCGGGCGTGAGGACGCCCGCGGTCGTTTACGGGACCTTACTCGGCCATTGCCTCGCAGGTGATGCCGTACTTGCTCGGATCGACGACCGCCTCGTCACGCGCAACGCGGGCGCAGGCCTCGGTGATGATCACCGGCATGGCCTTTTCCAGCGCGGCATCGCCATAGGACGGATCGAAGAAGGCGCCGCGCTCGCTCGCGTATTTCTTGAACGCGTCCGAGGTCGAGACCGTCTCTTCCCAGATCTTGTCGACCGTCTCGTAGACCTCGTCCGGTGCGCCGACCGGGATGAGGATGCCGAAATAGTCGGCCGAGACGTTCATGTCCGGCAGCCAGTTGGTGATCGGCGGGATCGGGTCGATGCCTTCGATCACCAGCGGCTTGTCGGAGAGCGCCGCGAGCGGACGCAGCTTGCCGGCCTTGATCAACTCGGCCTGTTCCGAGGCGAGCTGCGTCGTTGCGCCTGCTTCACCGCCGGCCGCCGCGATCACCGCGGGTGCGCCGCCGTCATAGGCGATCATCCGGCCGTCGCCACCGGCTTCTTCCTTGAGCGCGGCGAGCGCCATGCCGCCGGAGGAGTTGACGCCGGCGGTCGCGACCGTCGGGATGTCGCCGGACTTCATCGCCTCGAGGAAGCCGCCCATGTCGGTGATCGGCGAGTCGGCATTGACGCTGACCACCGGGACGTTGGCGACATGGAGGTAGATGCGGTAATCGGCGATCGACGTGTCGCCGATCAGGCCGGTGATGGCGTAGGTCGCGTTATTGGCGACCGCGTTGGCGGTCCAGGTATAGCCGTCGCGCTCTGCGTCGAGAGCGGCCTGGGTGCCGGTTGCGCCGGACGCGCCGGGCTGGTTGACGACGACGACCGGCTGGCCGAGCGCCTCTTCGAGGATCGGGGCAAGGACGCGCGTCACCTGGTCGGTCGAGCCGCCGGCAGACCACGGAACGATGATGTTGATCGGACGATCCGGCTTCCATTCCGCGACCGCGACGGCCGGAAAGGTCAGTATCGACGCTGCGATAGCAGCGCTGAGAACCTGTTTCATTTATTTCCTCCCTTTGGTCTGACCGGACGTTTGGGAGGCCCGGTCGCCGCAGGCATCCTAGGTAAGGATCATCCCGCTGTAAATAACTATCCAGTTATTTGATCGGCCGTTTGGCGCGCCCCGAGATTGACTTGGCGGAGCGCCATGACTAGTAACTATCCTGTTACTTAGCGCGGCGCGATCCCAAGAATGCCGCGACAATTTGGGGGGAATCGGAGTATGGCAGTCCGTCGTCTCGGCATCATAATGCACGGTGTCACCGGCAGGATGGGGATGAACCAGCACCTCATCCGGTCGATCCTCGCCATCCGCGCCGATGGCGGTGTCACGCTGCCCTCCGGCGACCGGATCATGCCCGACCCGATCCTCGTCGGCCGCAACGCCGACAAGCTGGAGCAACTGGCGGCCGCCCACGGCGTCGAGCGCTGGAGCACCGACCTCGCCGCCGCGCTGGCAAATCCCGACGACGAAATTTTCTTCGACGCCGGCACGACACAGATGCGGCCAAAGATGCTGGAGCAGGCGATCGCCGCCGGCAAGCATGTCTATTGCGAGAAGCCGATCGCCACGACGCTCGATGAGGCGCTGAAGATCGCCCAGATCGCCGAGACGGCCGGTGTCAAGAATGGCGTCGTCATGGACAAGCTCTTCCTGCCGGGACTCCTCAAGATCGCGATGCTGCGCAAGTCCGGCTTCTTCGGCCGCATGCTGAGGGTGCATTGCGAGTTCGGCTACTGGGTGTTCGAGGGCGACCTCCAGCCGATCCAGCGGCCGTCATGGAACTACCGCCTCGAGGATGGCGGCGGCATCATTCTCGACATGCTTTGCCACTGGCGCTACGTGCTGGATAACCTGTTCGGCAATGTCGAGAGCGTCTCATGCCTCGGCGCGACGCAAATCCCGGAGCGGATCGACGAGATGGGCCAGCCCTACAAGGCCACCGCCGACGATGCCGCCTTCAGCACCTTCCAGCTCGAGGGCGGCGTCATCGCGACGATCAACTCGTCCTGGACGACGCGCGTCTATCGTGACGATCTCGTCGTCTTCCAGGTCGATGGAACGCATGGCTCGGCCGTCGCCGGCCTCACCACCTGCAAGGTCCAGCCCCGGGTCGCGACGCCGCGGCCGGTATGGAATCCGGACGAGAAGCAGACCCGCGACTTCCGCGACGACTGGCAGGAGGTCCCCGACACCGTTCCCTATCCGAACGGCTTCCGTGCGCAGTGGGAGATGTTCATCCGCCACGTCGTTGCCGACGAGCCGTGGTCCTACACGCTTCGCGAAGGCGCCAAGGGCCTGCAGCTCGTCGATTCCGCGCTCGACAGCTGGCGCGAGCGCCGGTGGATCGACCTCCCGGCATTGCCGGCGTGACCGCCATGACCGATCTCAGGATTCCGGACGCTGGCAACGGCCTGGAGACTTTCCGCTTCGGCGCGGCGAGTCCCTTCCCGACGACCGCCTCGGCGCCCTTCAACCGCGTCGCCTTCGGCGCCGCCCATGTCGTTGCCGACCCGCGCGCCGATGTCGATCCGTGGCTCGCGGCCGCCATCGACTGGGACGCCACGATCGCCTATCGCCGCCATCTGTGGGGCCTCGGCATCCACGTCGCCGAGGCCATGGACACCGCCCAGCGCGGCATGGGCCTCGACTGGCCGAATGCGCTGGACCTGATCCGCCGATCGACGGCCGCGGCCAGGGCCGACGGCCACCGCAACCTTGCCGCCGGCGCCGGCACCGATCACCTCGACCCCGCCGAGGCGACTTCGGTCGATCAGGTTATCCGCGCCTATGAGGAGCAGTTCGAGGCCATCGAAGCCGCTGGCGCGCCGATCATTCTGATGGCCAGCCGCGCGCTCGCCCGGGTCGCGACCTCGGCCGACGACTATCTCAGGGTCTATGATCGCCTGCTCTCCCAGGCCCGCGAACCGGTGATCATTCACTGGCTCGGCGACATGTTCGACCCGGCGCTTGCCGGCTACTGGGGCTCCGACGATATCGCCACGGCGATGGCGACCGCGCTCGACGCGATCCGAGCCCATCCAGACAAGGTCGATGGCATCAAGATCTCCCTGCTCGACGCCGACTGGGAAATCGCCATGCGGCGCAAGCTGCCGGCCGGCGTGCGGATGTATACCGGCGACGACTTCAATTTCGCCGAACTGATCCTCGGCGACGAGCAGGGCTATTCCGATGCGTTGCTCGGCATCTTCGATTCGATCGCGCCGGCTGCCTCGGCGGCGCTGGCGCGGCTTGCCGATGGCGACGAGGCCGGATTTCGGCAGATTCTCGAGCCGACGGTCCCGCTGTCCCGGCTGATCTTCGCCGCGCCCACCCGCTTCTACAAGACCGGCGTCGTCTTCCTTGCCTGGCTGAACGGCTACCAAGACCACTTCACGATGATCGGCGGCCAGGAGAGCGCCCGCTCGGTCCGTCACCTGACAAACGTCGCCCGGCTCGCCGACACGGCGCGGTTGATCGTCGACCCAGAGCAGGCAACGGTGCGGCTGAAGGCCTACCTCGCCGTCCACGGCATCGACTAAGCCATGCGCGACCTCTCCGCCGACGCATTCCTTCGCTACCTGTCGCTGAACACCGGCACCGTCCGCGCCCAGGACGATCTGCTGTCGATCATGGAAGCGGCGCAGCGTCATGGCATCTCGGTGATCTCGCCGTGGCGCGACCAGGTCGCGGCGGTGGGCCTCGATCGTGTCGTTGCCGCTGTCCGCGACGGTGGCTTCTCCCTCTCGGGCTATTGCCGCGGTGGCCTGTTTCCGGCCGACGCGGCGCATCGCGCCGAGGTCCGCGACGACAATCGTCGCGCGGTCGACGAAGCAGCGGCACTCGGCGCGCCGTGCCTGGTGATGGTGGTCGGCGGCCTGCCGCACCTTTCCCGGCCGGGCTCGGCGCCATCGACCGATATCGCCTTGTCCCGCACCCAGGTCGCCGATGGCATCGCTGAATTGCTGGACTATGCCAGGGCCGCCGACATGCCGCTGGCGCTGGAGCCGCTGCATCCGATGATGGCGCCGGAGCGCTCCTGCCTCTGCACGCTCCGCCAGGCGCTCGACCTCTGCGACGCGATCGATCCCGAACGGTCGGGCGGACTGGGCATCGCGCTCGATGTCTATCATGTGTGGTGGGACTTCGAGGTCATGCCGCAGATCGAGCGGATGGGCGCCGACCGGATGCTGGCCTTCCACGTCTGCGACTGGCTGGTGCCGACCACCAGCGTCCTTTCGGGGCGCGGCATGATGGGCGATGGCATCATCGAGATCCGCAAGCTGCGCGGAGCGGTCGAAGCCCTCGGATTCGACGGTGCCTGCGAGGTCGAGGTCCTTTCGGACGACTGGTGGGCGCGACCGCTCGACGAAGTGCTTTCGGTGATGGTCGAGCGCTACAGGACGGCCTGCTGACGGGGCGCTTCGCCCCCGTTCGGCGCAATCACCCTTGCGACCCGCCTCCCGGACCTCCAAATAGGATCAAACAGAGAGGTCCGAGGGAGACGATGATCTATCGCAATATCCAGTTCCAGCCGCGAACGTGGCAGGGGCGCATCGGCATCATCCTCGCCGCCGCCCTTGGAGTTGGGCTGCTCGTCGCCTTCGTGATCCTGACCCTCGGCGTCGCCATTCTGCTCCTGCCGGTGATCGCGGTATTTGCCGCGATCGGCTGGTGGCGTTGGCGCAAGATCGAGGCGGCGATGCGCGAACAGGCGGCGCAGGGCCAGACCGACGATCGCACCATCGAGATCGATTACCAGGTGATCGGCGACCGCGACGGAACCCGCCGGGATTAGCCGAAAACCGGGTCGCGATGCGCCCGGCTCTCGTTGCGATGCGACTGGCGGCCGCGCCTCACGCCGGCCTGATGTATTTCCCGTAGACCCAGGCGGCCCGGTACTGGCCGCCGCCATTCGGGTCGATCCACACCTGGCACCACTGGTAGCGGACGGCCTGGCGCTGTTGCCACTTCGCCAGCCCGGCGATGGCGTCGAGGGTGACGCCGCCGGTGCATTTGCCGGTCAGCGAGAGCGTCGTGTTGTTGGGATAGGCGACGAGGATCTGTGACTGGCTGCTCGGCCAGGCGCGGATGTTGAGCGTGTCGCCGGGGGGAACATCGGTCACCGACCAGGCGAAGAAGGCGGAGGCGCCGCCGGGTGTCGCGGCGGCGAAGAGGCCGGCAATCAGCACGAAGGCCGCAAGAAATCCGATTCGGAAGGTTTTCATTGTCAGGTTCCTGTCTCTCTCCCGGCGTCGCAACGCCGGGTCCCGGGCGCCAACCCGACGTGGTTATCGCCGGCACCCGCTGAACCGCCGCTGAACGAAACGCCGGCTCGCTAGAAACCCGGCAGCACCAGCACGGTCGGCTGGCGCGGCAGGGTCGGCCGCGACAGCGTCACCACCGGGGTCGGACTGGTTTCCACCTCGAAATGCTCGCCAAGCCGCGTCACGAACATCTGCAGCGTGGAGACCCCGAAGAAATGCATGGGAATGATCAGCGGCGCGTTGATCTGCTGGAGGACGTGGATCATGTCGTCGACATTCAGCGTGTAGCCGCCATCGACCGGCGCCAGAACCACGTCGATTCGGCCGAGCGCGTTGAGATGGTCAGGAGTCAGCGTGTGATGCAGATGGCCGAGATGGGCGATGCAGAGCCCCGAGACCTCGAAGACGAAGATCGAGTTCTGGTCCCGCTGAAGCGTACCGGATGTCCCGAATCCGCCCCGGATATTGGTCGTGACGTTGCGGATCCAGACGTCGTCGACGGTGATCTCGTGCGCCGCCGGCTGGCCATCCTCGCCCCAGCCGCGCAGGACGAAACGGATGCCGGGATCGGGCGCCAGCGCGTAGTGCGAGATATGCGCGTAGTTCATTGTCACGATATCCGGCACCAGCGGCGCGAATGTCGTATCGCTGTAGTCGGTCACCGCCGTTACCCCGAGCGGGCTTTCGATGAGGAAGCTGGCATGGCCGAGAAAGGTCAGCCGGACTTCACCGTCCTGCAAAGCGGCGACGTTGAACGCCGCCGGAATCGGTTGCGGGTTGGACGCGATGAAGCGCGGACAACGTTCGGGCTCGACCTGGGCGTTGGCCTGGATCGCCGACCCGGCGATGACTGCGGATGCGAGAAGGATGCTGCGGGCAAGGGTGACCAATCGCCGAACTCCTTGAAGAGCCGCGCCACCGCCCGCCACCTCCAAATGTTGCACGGCTTGGCCGGCCCGCCAAGTCAGTCGGCCGCAGGCTCCCCGACCATGGCGAGAAGCCTGGTCATGGTGTTCCAGTTGCGCGCGGTGCCCGTCACGCCGAGCCGCTTCTCCACCAGCGCGTTGGTCAGCTTCGACCGGCCGAGGCCGTCGGGGTAGTGGATGTAGAGCACCCGGTCGCCGGCAGCGATCCGCTCCGGCCCGGCATGATCCGCCGCGAGCCGGTCGAGCGCCTCCGCCGCCGGGTCCCTGTCGACGAACATCGCCACCACCTGCCCGGGTGCGTCGGCCGCTTCCCGGCTGAAGGGGTTGGCGCCGACCGCCGTCTCCAGTTCACCAGCGGTGCGGACGAAGACGGCGACCGAGAAGCCGAAGGCATCCGCGATCGACGCCTTCAGCCCGCCAGCGATTGCGGCGGGCTTGCCCGATGCCGTGAAGACGACGTTGCCGCTTTGCAGCAGGGTCCGCACATCGCCGAACCCGGCCTTCTCGCACAGCGCCTTCAGCGCCGCCATCTTCACCAGGTTGTTGCCGCCGACATTGATGGCGCGCAGCAGGGCAACAAAGGTGGTCATCGCCGCGATTACCCGGCGAGCAGCCGGTCGTAGTCGGAGACCAGCAGGTGGAGCGGCGCCTCGTCTTCCTCAATCTCGGAGAACCGCCCGATGTTGCCGGCGAAGACGTTGTCGGTGAAGTCGTCGTTGACCGTCGACACCTCGCCGAGAAGGACATCGCTGTCGTCGGCCCAGAAGCGGTGCCAGACGCCCGGCAGCAGCGTGACGCTCTCGCCCGGCCCGAGCCGCAGCCGGCCGCCGGCAGGCAGGCGCCGTTCCATGCCGTCGGTCCGCACGACCACATCGGCATCGTTGTCGATATTGCCGTCCGCATCCGACATGTTGAGCTCGAAGATCGCCCGGCCGCCGCCGCGATTGATGATGTCCTCAGCCTTGATGTTGTGCCGGTGCATCGGAGTCATCTGCCCGGTGCGGCAGATCAGCAGCTTCTCCGCGTAGAGCATGCCCCGGCCCTTCGCCAGGTCAGCCGCGTCGCCATTGCGCAGGGTGAAGAGGAACAGGCCGAACGCGTCGAAGTCGTTGCCGCCGAAGTCCGTGATGTCCCACCCCAACCGCGACTGGATGATTCCCGATGCCTCGCCGCGGAATTTGCGAAACTGGTCCGGCGTCCAGTAGGCGAAGGGCGGCAGCGTAAAGCCGAAGGAGCGGACGAAATCGTCCGCCGACCGCATGATTTCGTTGATTCTGGAACGCTTCATGGTCTCTCGGATGGGTCTGCGGTGAGAAGGGCAGCCGGCATCCGGCCGCGTCGATCACGGGAATGTTACCCAGCGGGCCGGCCCCGGCAATCCGTAATTCGCCACCATGGTCAACGGCCGGGCGTCATTGTCGGGGCAGGGAAGCATGTTAATATTCCACCGTCCCAGCCGGAGCATGGATCGTGAACCACGCGGCACAGGTATTGTCTGCCCCCTCGCGTCGCGGCCTGTCGAAGGCGGCCGCGGTCTACGAGCATCTGCGCACCGAGATCGTCAGGCTGCGGCTCCCCCCCGGCGGTCGCCTCGACAAGGCCGAGATCTGCCGGAGCCTCGGTGTGTCGCGCCAGCCGCTGGCCGAGGCGATCGCCCGGCTCGCCGAGGAGCGTCTCGTCGATGTCGAGCCGCAGAAGGGCACCTTCGTCGCACGGATCCGCATGGCCGATGTCGCCGAGGCGAATTTTCTCCGCCGATCGCTTGAGATCGCCACCGTCCAGGCGATCGCCGAGCGGATGGAGGATGTCATCGTCCAGCGCCTCGACCGGCTGCTTGCCTATCAGGAAGCGGCGGTGGCGGCCGACGACGTCGAGGAATTCTACGGCCTCGACGTTCGCTTCCACCTCGCCCTGTTCGACGTGCTCGCCATGCGCCGGGTGGCGGAAGTGGTCGAGACCTCGCGGGCCCAGCTCGAGCGCGCCCGGCGCCTGCTGATCCCCAAGCCCGGCCGCATCAACCGGACGGTCGAGGAGCATCGCGCCATCCACCTCGCGCTCGCGGCGCGCGATCCGCGCGGCGCCGCTGACGCGATGGCCGCGCATCTCGACGTGACGATGGCCGAGCTGAAGGAATTCTCCACCCGGCGTCCCGATATCTTCGAGATCTGACTGCCGGACCGGTCGCTCAGGCGGCGTCGCGCGACGACAGCGCCGGACTGACCGGTATCTCGCGTCGCCGCTCGACCTCGCGCCGCAGCCGTTCGGCCTCGACATGCTCCTGCCGGGCCTGCCGGCGCCAGTGACCCTGGCGTATCCACGCCGCGAAGCCACCGATCAGGACGCCGATCGCCAGGGTGGCGAAAAGCAGCACGAAGAGCGGCACCGAGACCGAGAAGGCCGGCGAGACCGTATTGAACGGATCGAAGGACAGGGTGACGAAATGGCGGTTGGCCACGGCCAGCACCACGCCGATGATGGCCAGCGGAACCAGGATGAAATAGGTCACGAAACGTCGCATCGGGTCTCGGTTTCACCTTGCCGGCCAGGGCATCTGCGGATTGCCGGTCGCCGCCTCAATCGTTGAGGCGCTCGCGCAGTTCCTTGCCGGTCTTGAAAAAGGGCACGTATTTCTCGGTCACCTCGACCCGGCTGCCGGTGCGCGGGTTGCGGCCGACCCGCGCCGGCCGGTTCTTCACCGAAAACGCGCCGAAGCCGCGAAGCTCCACCCGGTCCCCGCGGGCCAGCGCCTCGGTGATCGCATCGAGGATAGCGTTGACGATGTGTTCGACATCGCGCTGATAAAGATGCGGATTCTGTTCGGATATCCGTTGCACCAATTCGGATTTGATCATCGCAGCGCCCCCTCGGCGGGCCCGTCGCTCCCGCTGGCTGGACCCTGCCAAACCGACATCAGACCGTCAAGCTTCAGCCGCTCGGCAACGATCCGGTCGACCAGTCCGCCATGGGTGACGGCGGGACCGAGCCCGAGCTGGCGGGCGATCCACAGCACGGCGAGGTCAGCCGAAAGGAAGCCCGCATCGTCGTTGGCCGGCTCCCAGTCCTTGACCGGCAGCGACCGCTTGACGCCCTTGGAGACCAGCCAGTCGATCGCGGTCTCCTCGCCGCCGATCTCGTCGATCAGCCGGGCGTCGAGCGCCTGGCGGCCGGTGTAGATGCGGCCGTCGGCCAGCGTCAGCGCGTCGGCGCGGTCGAGGTCCCGCCGCTCGGCGACAATATCGACGAACCAGTCATAACTGTCGCGCACGACGCTGTTGATCACCGCCAGGGCTTCCGGCGAGGCCGGTTCGAACATCGACGGGGCCGCCTTCAGCGGCGAGCTCTTGACCTCCTCGATATCGACGCCGAGCTTGTCGAGCAGGCCGCCGACCTGGGGAATCTGGAAAATCACGCCGATCGAGCCGGTGATGGTCGTGCGCCGGGCGATGACATGATCGGCGGCTATCGCCGTCATGTAGGCGGCGGAAGCACCAACCGTCTCCATGCTGGCGACAACCGGCTTTTCCTTCGCCATGCGGCGCAACGCCTCGTAGAGCGCCTCGCCGCCGGCGGTCGACCCGCCGGTCGAATCGATCGAGACGATGACGCCCTTGACCCCCTTGGCCTCGGTGATCTTGTCGAGCATCTCAAGCTGGTCGCGGTCTTCGGAAATAAAGCCGGAGATGGTGACCCGGGCAATCTGCGGCGGCGTGATCCCGGCAAAGCCGTTGACGCCGGCAACCACGGCGGCGCCGCCGACGACCAGCAGGGCCAGCGCCAGAAACGCGACGACGCGCCAGACCGAAAGCTTCCTGCGAAGGCTCCGGCGGTCGACGATCTGATCGGCAGTCAAGCTCATGCGGCCTCCTCGAACTCTTGCCAGCTTACGCGCCCCGCCGCGTGACGAGGGGCGTAGCCGCTCTCGGCTCGACAGGCAAGCGGGATGGACGCCGCATCGCAGGCTGGCTAGTCTCGCGCCATGCTGACGCTATGGGGCCGCACCAATTCGATCAATGTCCAGAAGGTCATCTGGACGCTTGGCGAGCTCGATCTCGACTATACCCGGATTGACGCCGGCATGGCCTTTGGCGTCGTCGACACGCCGGAATACGCCTCCCGCAATCCCAACCGGCTGGTCCCGACGCTCGACGACGACGGCTACGTCCTGTGGGAGTCGAATACCATCGTCCGCTACCTCGCTGCCCGCTATGGCGCGGGCCGGCTTTATCCCGAGGACCTGAAGGCGCGGTTCATTGCCGAACAGTGGATGGACTGGCAGGCCACCAACCTCTACCCGGCGCTGATCCCGGCCTTCCTCGGCCTGATCCGCCAGGCGCCGCAATTCTCGGACCCGGCGACGATCGAGGCGGCAAGGACGAAGACGGAGGGTTTTCTCGCTGTGCTCGACGCGCATCTCGGCGCGAATGCCTTTGTCGCCGGGGAGGCCTTCACCATGGCCGACATCCCCGCCGGCGCCAGCGCCTGGCGCTGGGCGGCGATGCCGATCGCCCATGAGCCGCGCCCCAATATCGCCCGCTGGCTCGAGTCGCTTCGCGGCCGCCCGGGCTTTGCCGGCAACATCGACCTTCCGCTGAGCTGAGCCGTCGTCGTTCGGGCAAAGAAAAAGCCCGCGACAAGCGCGGGCTTCTTCAATCTTGCATCCGTGGATCGATGGAAGAGCCTTAGCTCTTCACCTCGTCCCCGGCGTCGTCCTCGGTCTCGGCTTCAGCTTCAGCCTTGGCTTCCGGCTCGTCCTCGTCGCCGCGCGCACGCAGCGCCGCCCCGAGGATATCGCCCAGCGAAGCGCCGGAGTCCGACGAGCCGTATTGCGCGACGGCCTGCTTCTCCTCGGCGATCTCCAGTGCCTTGACCGACACGGTGACCTTGCGGTTCTTCTTGTCGAAGTTGGTCACCCGTGCATCGACCTTCTCGCCCTTGGCGAAGCGTTCCGGACGCTGCTCGGAGCGATCCCGCGACAGATCGGAGCGGCGGATGAAGGTGACGAGATCGGTATCGACGATCTTGACCTCCAGGCCGGCTTCCTTGACGTCGAGCACTTCGCAGGTAACCACGGCGCCCTTGCGGACATCGCCGGGCGCGTCGACGAAGGGATCGCCGCCAGCCTGCTTGATGCCGAGCGAGATGCGCTCCTTCTCGACATCGACGTCGAGCACCTGCGCCTGGACCATGTCGCCCCGGTTATAGTCCTCGATCGCCTGCTCGCCCGGACGGTTCCAGTCGAGGTCGGAGAGGTGGACCATGCCGTCGACATCGCCGTCGAGGCCGATGAACAGACCGAACTCGGTCTTGTTCTTGACTTCGCCTTCGACCATCGAGCCGACCGCGTGTTCGGCCGCGAAGGACTCCCACGGATTGTCGAGGGTCTGCTTGAGGCCGAGCGAAATGCGCCGCTTGACCGGATCGACCTCGAGAATCATCACCTCGACCTCCTGGGAGGTGGAGACGATCTTGCCGGGGTGGACGTTCTTCTTGGTCCAGGACATCTCGGAGACGTGGATCAGTCCCTCGATGCCCGGCTCCAGTTCGACGAAGGCGCCGTAGTCGGTGATGTTGGTAACGCGGCCAGTGAACCGGACATTGACCGGATACTTGGCCTCGATGCCCTCCCACGGATCGGCTTCGAGCTGCTTCATGCCGAGCGAGATGCGGTGCGTCTCGTGGTTGACCCGGATGATCTGCACCTTGACGGTCTGGCCGATGGCCAGGACCTCGCTCGGGTGGTTGATCCGGCGCCAGGCGATGTCGGTGACGTGCAGCAGGCCGTCGATGCCACCGAGGTCGACGAAGGCGCCGTAGTCGGTGATGTTCTTGACCACGCCCTCGATGACCTGGCCTTCCTCGAGGCTCTGGACCAGTTCCGAACGCTGCTCGGCGCGGGTCTCTTCAAGAACGGTACGGCGCGAAACGACGATGTTGCCGCGGCGCTTGTCCATCTTGAGGATCTGGAAGGGCTGCTGCGTGTGCATCAGCGGGGTCACGTCGCGGACCGGGCGGATATCCACCTGGCTGCGCGGCAGGAAGGCGACGGCGCCGTCGAGATCGACGGTGAAACCACCCTTGACCTGGTTGAAGATGACGCCCGAAACCTTCTCGTTGTTGTTGAAGGAGACTTCGAGGCGCACCCAGCTCTCCTCGCGCCGTGCCTTCTCGCGCGACAGGACGGCCTCTCCGAGCGCGTTTTCGATGCGCTCAAGGTAGACCTCGACCTCGTCGCCGACCTTGACGCCGGGCTCTTCGCCGCCGACGCTGAATTCCTTCAGCGGGATGCGGCCTTCGGTCTTCAGGCCGACGTCGATGACCGCGAGGTCCTTCTCGATGGCGACGATCGTCCCTTTGACGACGCCACCTTCCATGTGGTCATCGGCCTTGAAGGATTCCTCAAGGAGGGCGGCAAAATCTTCTTTGGTGGTCTGAGCAGCTGCGGACATTGATACTCCGGGTTCGACGGCAGCGCGCGCCGTCGGTTGGTGTTGTCAGGTCCGGGACTTCTTCCCTCTGTGGCGTTGCATCGCTTGATCACCAGGCGAAGCCGCGGCGCTCCAGGTCGAAGTCTCGGCAGTCAAAAGGCTTTTCCGCCCAAAAGCGGCATCGGGAAGGACCATTTCGATAACGCAAAAAGCGGGCAATGCCTGCTGGCATTCCCGTCAGTCGCGTTCGGCTCTGGCCCGTTCAACGATATCCACGGCCGCGCGGAACGCGGTTTCTATATCCATTCCGGTTGTATCGAGCAAGTGCGCGTCCTCCGCCGCCTTCAGCGGCGCGGTGGCCCGCTCGGCGTCGCGGCGGTCGCGGCGCGCCAGGTCGGCGAGGATCGCCTCGTCGCTGGCCTCGCCGCCACGCGACCGGATTTCGGCTGCGCGGCGCATGGCCCTGGTTGCTGCATCAGCGGTGACGAAGAGCTTGGCCGTGGCGTCGGGCAGGACGACCGTCCCGATGTCGCGGCCGTCGAGCACGGCGCCGGCGCCCTCGCGTGCGAAGGCCCGTTGGCGGGCGACCATCGCCTTGCGAAACCCCGGCATCACCGCGACCTTCGATGCCGCCTCTCCCACGCCATGGGCGTTGAGCCGCTCGCGATCGAGATGCTCGAGGTCGAGCGTCTCGGCGATGGTGATCGCCGCCCTCTCGTCATCGAGCGGGCGGCCGGAGGCGACCAGTTCGGCACCGACGGCGCGGAAGGTCAGTCCGGTGTCGAGGTGGCGCAATCGGTAGTGCGCCGCCAGGCGGCGGGCGAGCGTACCCTTGCCGGACGCCGCCGGGCCGTCGATGGCGATCAGCATGACGCCGTTGGCGGTCGACGCTTGAGGATCAGTCACCGTCGACGCTCTCGAAGCGCGCGCCGAGCCCGGTCATCATGTCGCGGAAAGCGGGAAAGCTGGTGGCGATGGGGGACTCGTCGTCGATCGTCACCGGGTTCGCCGCGCCGAGCCCGAGGATCAGGAAGCTCATGGCGATGCGGTGATCGAGGGAGGTCGCGACGGTCGCACCGCCGGCCGGCCGGGCGCTGCCCCGGACGACGATCGATTCCGGACCCTCGTCGACATCGACGCCGTTGGCCTTCAGGCCGGCAACCATCATGGCGATCCGGTCGGATTCCTTGACCCGCAATTCGCCGATGCCTTCCATTCGCGTCTCGCCTTCCGCGAAGGCGGCGGCAACGGAGAGGATCGGGTACTCGTCGATCATCGAGGGCGCCCGCTCCGGCGGCACCGCGACGCCCTTCATCCGGCTGCCGCGAACCCGGACGTCGCCGACTTCCTCGCCACCGACGCTGCGCCGGTTGTCGATGGTGATGTCGGCGCCCATTTCGACCAGCGTGTCGATCAGACCGATTCGGGTCGGATTGAGCAGGGCGTTTTCCACAGTCACGTCGGAGCCCTCGACGATCGCCGCCGCGACGATCGGGAAGGCGGCCGAACTCGGATCGCCGGGCACGACGATTTTCTGGGCCTGGAGGTCGGCGCCGCCGTCGATGGCGATCGTCCGCACGCCGTCATCCGCCACCGTCGTCTCGATCGCCGCGCCAAAGGCGGCCAGCATGCGTTCGGTGTGGTCGCGGGTCGGGATCGGCTCGATAACCGTGGTGGTGCCGCTGAAATTCAGCGCCGCCAGGAGCACCGCCGACTTCACCTGCGCCGAGGCGACCGGCACCCGGTATTCGATCGGCACCGGTACTTCGGGCCCCTCGATTGTCGCCGGCAGCCGGTCGCCGGAGCGCGCCAGGATCTGGACGCCCATGCGGCGAAGCGGCTCGAAGATACGCCCCATCGGCCGACCGACGAGCGAGGCGTCGCCGGTGAAAGTCGTCGCGAAACCGTGGCTTCCCGCCAATCCCATCGCCAGGCGCACGCCGGTTCCGGCATTGCCATAGTCGATGACCTTGTCCGGTTCGAGCAGCCCGCCGACGCCGAGTCCCTTGACGTGCCACACCCCGCCGTCATCGCGAATGACGGTCGCGCCAAATGCGCGCATCGCCTCCGCGGTCGCCAGCACATCCTCGCCCTCGAGCAACCCCTCGACGGTGGTTTCCCCGATCGCCAGCGCACCGAGCATCAGCGCCCGGTGGGAAATCGACTTGTCTCCCGGCGGTCGAATCGATCCCTTCAGCGGTCCCGAGGCCCGCGCGCGGAGGGGTTTCCTGTGATCTTGTGTCGACATATCTGGCTGGCGCTCCGGCTCTCTGGCGGCCCGATGGGCGCCGTTCGGATAGCATAGCCGGCATGGTCCGTCATCCAGCGGCGGCCCCCGATTCAGATTTGCTTTTGACAGCAAGTTTCACTCGCACTATGGGAGGCCCCTTCAACGCTTCCGACGAGGGATCGACGTGGCGAAAGCAGAACTCGGCACGAAACGCGTTTGCCCGAATTGCGGCAACAAATATTACGACCTGAATCGCGACCCGATCACCTGCCCGAAATGCGGCACGGTTTTCGAGATCGCGGTGGTAAAGTCGCGGCCGTCGCCGGCCCGCGCCAAGCCGGTCGAGAAAGAGGAAGACGAGATCGAGGAGGTCGAGGAAAAGGCCGAAGTCGTCTCGCTCGAAGCCGCCGACGAGGAAGCCGCCAAGACCGGCGCCGTTGTCGCCGATGGTGATGACGACGATGACGATGATGTCGACGTCGTCGTTGACGACGACAGCGACGATGACGACATCGAATCGGACGACGACGACACCTTCCTCGAGGACGACGAAGAGGACGATGACAACGTTGCCGACATCATTGGCGACGTCGATGATGAAGAAGAACGATAAGCGCCCTTGATTCGGTCGAGGGCGGGACTTAAGAGACTGATGTTCCGCGGCCGGGCGACGTGTCCGGCCAGCGGCGAGGGGCCATAGCTCAGTTGGGAGAGCGCTTGAATGGCATTCAAGAGGTCGGCGGTTCGATTCCGCCTGGCTCCACCACCCCTCCGCGATTGACCGTTCTCAGCCTCGTCTTCGGGCCAGCCTTTTCCGGTTCCGAGGACACGGGTTTCCGCCCCGTGGGTTCGGCCGATGGCGCATGGATGATCGCCCGCGCTCGATGACTGTCGTCTGGATGGATGCAGGCCCGGCCAGGCCTTGGAGAGCGACCGCCCTCAGGCCGCCGCCGATTTCCCTTTCAACCGCCCGAGCCACTTGTTGACGTAGTAGCCGAGGTCGCGCTTCTTCTCGAGCCGCGCCCTGAGGGCCGTGGCCTTTTGCTTCAGCCGCTTGGTCGTCGTCGTCAAGGTCGCGTGCGAGCGCTTCAGCGCCTTCAGCTTCTCGGACCGGGCGCGGAGGACGTCGGCGCGCGCGGCGAGTTCCTTCTTCTGCGCGGCAACTGTCTTCGCCTGGTCGGCGAGCGCCCGCATCTGCCGTTCGATGATCGCATCCCGGCCCTCGATCTCCGCATTCTTGGCCCGGATGACCCGGTCGAGGGTGTCGTCCGCGGCCAGACTGGCTATCCGCCCGCCGTAATCGTCGAACAGTCGGTCGAGGCGACGAAATGCCTCGTCCTGTAGCGGCTGGCGATCGATGGTGTTTTCCTGCGGCGTCATCTCATGCGCTTTCGCGGAGTGCGAGTGAGTCCAACAACGGTGGCCGCTCTGACGCGAGCGCCACCAGAGCCGGTGGCGGCGCCGTCGGCGCGCCTTCCAGCAGTCGGTCGAGGTCGAGGCCTTCCGCATTGGCGAGCAGATCGAGCGCCGACCTGATCCCGAACAGGACCGCGACGAACAAATCGTCGACGACCTCGCCTTCGACGCGACCCCTGTGGAGCAGCGAACGACTGAGCAGGCGCCGGAAGGAAACGGCGGGAAAATCCTCCCCCGCCCACCGGTACTCGAAAACCGTCCGTGCCCGGCTGTCGGTCAGGAGTCTCTGATAGGTCCCGGTCAGTCCCGCGCGGGCGTCATGCCGTCCGTCGGTCCGATGGAACAGGTAGGTCGCGTTGGTCGTGTAGTTCTTTCGCCCGGAGGCCAGGGCGCGGACGCTGAAATCCACGTCCTCCATCCCGTAGGGATTGTAGAGGTCGCAGAGGTAGCCGATCTCGTCGATCAGGCCAGACCGGAAGACCTGGCAGGCGCCGGCTACATTGGCGACGGCGATCGCATTCTCCGCCCCCGCAAGCGCCTCGCGGCTTTCCCTGTGGTTTCGCAGCCCGGGACGATAGAGGCCCGCATCCGGATCAATCGAGCGGACGATCAGGTCGACGAAGCTCTGCTGAGACAGATACGCCTTCCGCCAGTCCGGGTCGGTCCCGATATGGTCGATGTCGTCTTCTTCCAGCGACCCGGCCAGAATTGCCCGGATAGTGTCCGTATCGACGTCGTAGAAACCGGTGGCGGTCGTCTCGAGCGGGCATGACCGACCGAGGTCCGCGGCCTCAAGCCGGTCCTTCATCCGCGGATAGCTCAGGGCGACCGGTCCTGCGATACCCGCGTCGGGTGAGCGGCGCATGAAGCCCGACATCCTGTCGAGATAATCGTTCGGCACGAGGGTGTCGCTGTCGATCAGGAAGATCAGGTCGGACGCGCGGCATTCCGGCTGGCGAAGGAGGAAATTGCGCCCGCCGGCAACACCGAGATTCTCGCCATTTTCAAAATACCGGACCGACGCTAGGCCCGAATACTTGTCGGCGAAGGATTTCTTGCCTGCGCCATTATGGAGGAGCAGTAGCGAATCCCCGGTGGCAAGTTGCGAACGCATCGCGGCGATGGCGAGTGCCGCGACTGGTTCTTCCTCCGTAAGAAATATGATCAGGATTGATCTTTTCACGAAGGTGCCCTGGGCTGGATTCGGCCGGTCGTCCTGATCGCATGCCGCGACGACATCGAATCATGCAATCGAAGCGGCTCGATTGAACTGAATCATTGTTATGTTGTCGCCGCAACATGGTTAACGATACGTTAATGCTGGCCGGCGCGGGATCGGATCGCCTCGGCCCCGCTGGCGTCCACCAGGGTTTGCATGCACACTGGTTTCGCCAGCGACGCCCGGATCCCTCTTCCCATGCGATATTCTGCTCGAAACCACCGTGTCGCGGGACTGGCCCTGGCGGCCATCGTCGCCGCTCCGTGGCTGGTTGGCGTGGCGCAGGCAGCGGCCTGTCCGGCCGAACGGGCGGTCTATGCTATGAAGACCGCAGAGGGCGATTTCGCTGCGGCTTTCGTCCCGGCGCGATCCTATGCCAGCGTCGCGTCGGACCTCTATTTCCGGCTGACGACGACACAGCGCGACTACTGGTTTCGCTTCGCCGTATCCAACGGCTACAGCGGCATCACGCTGATCCCGGTCGCCGATCCCTACGCCGCATCGGCGAAAATGGACGGGCCTGAAGAGCTCCTGGAAGACGAGCCGGACGACTATGTCCACGACATCCTGCGGACGCTGCGCTTCTATCCGCTCGACGCCGATCTCAACATGCTGGCCGATCCCCCCAATCGCGGCGATCCGGCGCCAGCCTTTGTCATGGTGCCGGAGGTCGGGCTGACGCTGTGGTACGAGCCCTCGGCGATTACGCAGGACCTCGCCGCCACCCGCGATCCGATGCCGCGTGGTGTCTTCCGGCGGACCGCCTGCCTCGACGCTCCGCCGCCGGAGGCATTTCCCTGATGAGGGTCGTCAAACGCCTGCGGTGGCAGCCGCCGACCTTGTGACGGTCCCGATTGCCGCCCCTGTCGTGAATGCGTACCGTGGCGGCAGCCGAAGCAGGCGGCCTGATGCAACGCCTGCAGGGCACGAGGAGGATCGGAAATGAATCGACTTATGTCCGGCAGTATCGCCGCGCTCGGCTGTCTGCTCCTGGCAGGCGCGCCGGTGGCGGCGCAGGAGATGCCCGGCGAGGAAGAGGCCGACGTTCCGGTCCAGGCCGCGGCGGTCGAGGCGGTGGATGCGATGGCCGCGCATCTGCGCACCCTGACCGGGTTCAGGGTCGTTGCCACGACCACGTCCGACGACCTTCTCGACAATGGCCAGCTTGTCCAGATCGCCGGCGTGACGACGATCGCCGCCCGCCTGCCCGACCGCCTTCGGGTGACGGTCGACAACGACAAGCAGGAGCGCATCTACATCTACGACGGAGCGACCGTTACCCAATACGCGCCGACGCTCGACTATTACTCAGTCTTCGACGCTCCGGACACGATCGCGGCGACGATCGTCGCCGCGCAGCAGGACTACGGCGTCGAGCTGCCCCTCGCCGACCTCTTCTTCTGGGCGGCGCCCGATACACCGCCGGTCGAACTCGAACTGGCCTATTTCGTCGGCGAGACCCTCATCCAGGGCAATGTCTGCCGCCACTACGCCTATCGGGTGAAGACGGCCGACGTCCAGCTCTGGATCCGCAAGGATGGCGACCCTCTGCCGTGCCGGATGGTCATCGTCAACACGACCGAGGATGCCCGTCCCCAGTATGGCGCGACATTCGTCTGGGATGTCGACCCGGTTCTCGGCGAAGGCCTGTTCGGCTTTGCACCGCCGCCGGGCGTCGAGGAAATTCCCCAGCAGCACGTTGTCACCGACCAATGAGGAGCGAGACGATGACCGCACGCAAGCGACTCTGGGTCGGCGCGACCCTGTCCTGTGTCCTCGCCGCCGCGATGTTCGTCGCCACGCCTGACTTCACCAACGCCCGCGGGGGCGGTGGTGGCGGTGGTGGAGGTGGTGGAGGCGGCGGCCACGGCGGCGGAGGCGGTGGTGGCGGTGGCGGTGGCGGAGGAGGCCACGGCGGCGGCGGCGGTGGTGGCCATTTCTCCGGGGGCGGTTTCTCCGGCGGTGGTTTTCACGGTTCGGACGGGAAGGGCGGCAGCTACTCGCCGCCGAATTTCGGCAACCACAACGCCCAGCATCACCAGCAATACGACTCCTGGAATGCGCGGAACAATCACTTCGGCAACTGGAGCGGATCGGATCAGTGCAGCGGTCCCGAGCCGGCCGGGGGCTATCCCGAGGGGATCTGCGGCCCGCATTTCGAGGGCTCGAAGGTCGTGAACCGCAAATGAGACAAGGGCGGTTCTGCCTGGGCCCATGCCCCTGCGGCGCACGGGCAGAGTGACGGGCACTGACCGGTTGTCCCGTCCTCCCGGCGCCATGATGGCGCATGGCTGCGGCGTCGCGTTGCGCCGTCCTCGATGCGAGATGGCGTCATGACCCTTGTCGAGCGGCTGACTGCGCGGGACCCGGATCTCCTCAACCTGCGCAAGGCGACCCGGGCGGTGATCGTCTGCGTGCCGCTGTTCGCCATCCTCGACCAGGGATTCCACCTCGGTACGCTGGCGACCTATTCCTTCTTCGCAAGCTTCGTCGGTCTGGTCTTCGCCGATTTCGGCGGCAAGCCGTGGCCGCGTATCGCTGCCTATGTGGCGATGATCGTCATCGGCGATCTCGTCATCATCCTCGGTTCCGTCCTGTCCGGCACCGTTCTCGGCGCCGCCGTGGCGATGTTCCTCGTCATGTTCGCCGTGACCTTCGCCACCGTCTTCGGCGGCTATGCCCCGGCCTTCATCGCCCCGGTCGCCCTCGCCTATTCACTGACCGTGCTCGAACCGCTCAGCGCCGCGCCGATCGAGCTGCGGGTCCTGGGCTGGTCAATTGGCGGTGCGGCAGCGCTGATCGCCGCCCTCCTGCTCTGGCCGGTCGACCGCCGGCTTGCCCTTCGCCAGACCCTTGCCGCGGTCTGCGACGGACTTGGCGAGGCATTGGAGTCGATCGGCGATCGCGACGCGGCCGAAGCGGCCTTCAAGCGCGTGGCGGACCTGCTCGCCGTGGCGCGGGCCAAGGCCAGCGCGCCGTTCCGGCCGTGCAGCCCGCTGTCGCGCGATATCGGGCTCCTGCACCTGGCCGAGCATCTCGAACAGGCGAACGATATCGCCCGCCAACTCATCGAGACCGGACCTCCCTCGCCCGACGATGCGGCGCTCGTCGCCACCTGCGCCGCCGCTTTCCGCGAGGCCGGCGCAGCCCTTCAGGGCACCGTCGACCCGATGGCCGCCCGCGAGGCAATCGCCCTGCTCCAGGCCGCGCTGCAGTCGGATCGGCAGGAAACAAGCCTGTCGGCGATCGATGCCGCCGGCGGGTCCGACGATGACGGGGCGTCGCGCGCCCTGGCCGTGATGCGGCGGTCGACGCCGGTCTTCGCCCTGTCGCATGTCGCCATGTGGGTCGACGCGGCAGCGGCCGTGTCGCTGGGTGTGCGCGACGAGATCGCCGTCCCGAACGCGGCCGTCGATCCGGAAAAGGTTTCCGACCGGCCGGTCGATCTCCTCGGACGAACCTGGCGCATCATTGCCCGCGGCTTTGCGCGGGATGGCGTCATCTTCCGCAACAGCATCCGGGCCGGCGCGGCAATGACCCTCGCCGTGGTCCTCGCCAAGCTCCTCCCCGTGGAGCACGGCTTCTGGATCACCCTCGGTGCGCTGCTCGTCCTTCGTTCGAGCGCGGCGGCAACCTCGGCCACCGCGCTTCAGGCGGTGGGCGGGACGCTGGCCGGGTTCATCGTCGCTACGGCCCTTTTGACCTTCCTGCACGAGTCGGCGACCGCCTTGTGGATCATCCTGCCGCTGACAATCTTCCTCGCCGGCTATACGCCCGGCGCGGTCGGCTTCCTCGTCGGCCAGGCGTCGTTCACCACCGCGCTGGTCGTGCTGTTCACGCTGATCGCCCCGGCCGGCATCTCGACCGCGGTCGAACGTCTGGAGACGGTCTCGCTCGGCGCGGTGAGCGCCGCAGTGATCGGCCTGATGCTGTGGCCGCGGGGCGCCCGCGCCGCGCTCGCCGCCGCGCTTGGTCGCGTGTATCGCGCCGCAGCGTCGGGGCTGCGGGCGGTTGTCACCGGCTCGGCCGAGCATTGCCGGCAACGCGTCGCCGAAATGCAGACGGTCCGCCGTCAGGCCGATGAGACTTTCGGCGTCGCGCTGACCGAGCGGGGCCTGCATCTCGAGCCGCAGGTCTGGATCGCGTTGTTCCAGCCGCCGAACCTCGCCCATTCCATGGTGTCCGGCCTGCTGCCCACTCCGGCGCCATCGCACGGCGAGGCCTATGCCGCCGCCCTGTCCGCGACCATCGCCTACCGCGACCGGGTCGCCGACGCCTTGCAACAGGTCGCCGACACGCTCGAACCCGCGGGCGCGCCATCCCCGGCCGAACCGGCGGCTCCGCCAGCGCCCGACCCGACGCCAATCCTGATGGCGGCTTTCGACGCCGCCCGCCCTGATGGACCCGACGCCGTCGGCGCCGTCCGGGAACTCGTCGACTGGAACTGGTGGTTGACCTACATGGAAAAGGAGATCGCGGCGACGCAGGCCGAGGTCAAACTGGTCGCCACCGTCAGCAAGCCGCAAGCCTGGCTGAGATGGTCGTTGCCGGGGAGACCCGCGTCGCCGAGACGCGGATAGCCGCGGACTGCCGTACACATCGCGACAAAGACAGCGCCCGGTGAAACTTCCGCCGGCTCGCGCCCGTAGACTTCAATGCAAGGCCCGCCCCGTGGCGCGGCCGAACAGGGAGTGACTAATGTCGGACGGGTCGATCACCGCACAGCGCCGCCCGCGACGCCTCGTCTACCGGCATGCCCTCGTCACCCGCATCACGCACTGGGTGAACGTCCTCTGTATCGTCGTCCTGCTGTTGAGCGGCATGCAGATCTTCAACGCGCACCCGGCCCTCTATATCGGCAGCGCCTCCGATTTCGACAATCCGGTCCTGAGCATCACCGCCGCCACCAACGCCGAGGGCGAACGGGTCGGCCTGACCCGGATTCTCGGCGCCACCTTCACCACCACCGGGGTTCTCGGCCTGTCGACGGCCGGCAGCAGCGTCGAGGCGAGGGCTTTCCCGTCCTGGCTCACGGTGCCGACCTATCGCGACCTCGCCACCGGACGTCGATGGCACTTCTTCTTCGCCTGGATCTTCGTCATCAACGGCCTGGTCTACCTGGTCGCCAGCCTGATCAATCGCCACATCACCCGCGACCTCATTCCGACCGGCCGCCAGTTGCGCGGCATCGGACGCTCGATCCTCGACCACGCCCGGTTCCGCTTCCATCACGAGCGGGACTACAACGTCCTGCAGAAGCTGACCTATCTGGCGATCATCTTCCTCGTCCTGCCCGGCGTCATCCTCACGGGCATGACCATGTCGCCCGCCCTCGACGCCGCTTTCCCGTGGCTCCTCGATCTATTCGGCGGCCGCCAGACGGCGCGCACGATCCATTTCGTCTGCGCCACCGCGATCGTCCTCTTCATCCTGGTCCACCTGCTGATGGTGCTGGTGTCGGGCGCCTGGAACAACACGCGCTCGATCGTCACCGGGCGGTATGCCGTTGACGCGAAGGAGCCTTCCGATGATTGATTTCAAACGCCCCAGCCGTCGCGCCTTCCTGTTCGGCGCCGCAAGCAGCCTCGGCGCGCTGGCGCTTGCCGGCTGCGACGGCCTCTCCCAGTCGGATCGTTTCCGCAAGGTCCTCTACACCGGCGAGGACATGAACCGCCTCGTCCAGCGGGCGCTGCTGTCGCCCGCGACGATGGCGCGCGAGTTTGCCGAGGCGGACATCTCGGCCAACTTCAAGGCGAATGGCTCGACCAATCCCGAGGACCCGGCCTACCGCGCGCTGGCCGAGAACGGCTTTGCCGACTGGCGGCTGAAGGTCGGCGGACTGGTCGAGACACCGCGCGATTATGCGCTGGCCGATCTTCGCGCCATGCCGTCGCGCACCCAGATTACCCGCCACGACTGCGTAGAGGGGTGGAGCTGCATCGGCAAGTGGACTGGCGTCCAGCTTGCCGCCGTCATTCAGCAGGTCGGCTTGAAGCCCAGCGCCCGCTACATCGTGCTGACCTGCGCCGACGAGCTGGAAAAGACCCTCGACGGCACCGGCCGCTACTACGAGTCGATCGACCTTGAAGACGCCTTCCACCCGCAGACGATCCTCGCCTACGACATGAATGGCGAGACGCTGTCGATCCCGCATGGCGCGCCGCTGCGCCTGCGGGTCGAACGACAGCTCGGCTACAAGATGCCGAAATACGTTATGCGGATCGATGCGGTCGAGAGCTTTGCCGATCTCGGCCGTGGCCGGGGCGGCTTCTGGGAAGACCGCGGCTATGACTGGTACGCTGGCATCTAGAAAAGGCCGCCGTCAGGCGACGACCTCGCCGCCACCCTTCGGACCGGCGATCAGCCAGACGATGAAGCCGACGACCGGGAAGATGACAATGCCCAGGGTCCAGAGAAGCTTTGCCGTCGTATCGGCGCCGCTGGTGAGCGTCTTGTAGATCGCGTAGATGTCGAGGATCACGACGATCAGTCCGACTATCCCATATTCCATGGTGTCTCTCCTGTTGCCTGAGTCGACACTGTGAACGAGCGAGGTTTCGATTTGGTTCCCGAATCCTGTTTCGCGGTTTACACCGCCGGGCGCCGCCGTCATGCTTGCAACACCCTGCAAAACCGGATAGCGCGGCGGTCCGGGCGGCGCGATCCGATCCGCGGAATATAGAAACTGGGAGGCGACTGACGTGGCAAAGAGTGCAACGAACAAGGGTCCTGTCCGCTGGGGCGTGATCTCCACCGCCAATATCGGCGTTGCGAAGGTCCTGCCCGGGATGATGAAGAGCAAGGATATCGAGATCCGCGCCATCGCCTCGCGGACATTGCCGACCGCCCGGCGCTGGGCGAAGAAGCTCGGCATCCCGGTCGCCTACGGATCCTACGAGGACATGCTGAACGATCCGGAGATCGAGGCGGTCTACAACCCGCTGCCCAACCATCTCCACGTACCGCTGACGCTGGAGGCCGCGGCCCGTGGCAAGCACGTGCTGTGCGAGAAGCCGATCGCCATGTCGGCCGACGAGGCGAAGCTGCTCAGCGCCGCCGGCCGCAAGGTCCATATCGCCGAAGCCTTCATGGTCCGCAATCATCCCCAGTGGATCAAGGCGCGCGACCTGGCGCAAAGCGGCAAGCTCGGCAACCTGCGGGCAATCCAGGCGCTGTTCAGCTACTACAATGTCGATCCGAAGAACGTCCGCAACATGGCCGATATCGGCGGCGGCGCGATCTACGACATCGGTTGCTATCCGGTCGTCGTCTCCCGCTTCGTCTTCGGCGCCGAGCCCGTGCGCTGCATGGCGGTGATCGATCGCGACCCGAAGTTCAAGACCGATCGTCTGGCAAGCGCCGTCATCGATTTCGGCAAGGGCCGCCACCTCACCTTCACCGTCTCGACCCAGGCGACGCCATATCAGCGCGTCCATATCCTCGGCGACAAGGGCCGGGTCGAGGTCGAGATTCCCTTTAATGCGCCGCAGGGCGCGGCCCTGAAGATCTTTCTCGACAACGGCAAGGAGCTCGGCGATGCCTCGGCCAAGGCGATCAAGCTGCCGAAGGCCGACCAGTACCAGCTCCAGGGCGAGTATTTCTCGCGGGTCGTGCGCGGCAAGGAGAAGCTTGCATTCGGCGTCCCCGATGCGATCAAGCAGGCCCGCGTCCTCGACGCCATCTTCCGGTCGGCCAAGTCCGGCCACTGGGAGAAGCCGTAAGCTGCCGGCCTTCAGCCCATCCCGTCGCCGCGCGGCGATAATGCATCGCGTCGTTGCCGTCGCCGGCCTGGAGCCGGCGGCGGACAACACGCGGCGGGAATAGGCGATCGATGGAAGCCTTCGGCAACCGGATCGAGGCGCTCTGGCAAAAGACGCTGATCTATCTCGGCAGCCCGGAATTCTACGCCGAGATTGCCATCGTCATTGCCGCCGTCGGGCTGGCCTGGCTGATCGCCCGTCTGCTCGCCAATCGCGTCGCGATCTTCCGCGCCGCGCCGCGCCCCGGCGCGGTCTACGAGCTTCGCGTCGCCATTCACCGCGCCCGCGGCCTCCTGCTCCCGGTGCTGGCGCCGATCCTGCTCAGTCTCGCCGTCCCGGTCAGCGAGGACATGGTCGGCCAGTCATGGCTGGTGCGGTTGGCCCATGGCGCATCTCTGATCGTCCTGATCTTCAACGTCGCCAGCCACTTCGTCAAAAACGACACCATCGCGCAACTGCTGAAATGGGTCGGCATCCCGCTGGCGCTGCTCTACAGCGCCGGCCTGCTCGACGACCTGATCGCCTACCTCAACAGCATCTCGGTCGAGGTCGGCAACATCCAGGTCTCGCTCTACGCGGTGATCCGTACACTGGTCTTCGCCGTCGTCCTGTTCTGGGCCGGTCGCGCCTCCAACGCCACCGGCAAGCGGGTGATCCGCACCCAGAAGATGCTCGATGTCGGCACCCGCGAGGTCATTGCCAAGCTGTTCGAGATCTCGATCTACGTCCTGATCTTCCTGCTCCTGATCAACGTCATGGGCATCAACCTGACGGCGCTGGCGGTGTTCGGCGGCGCGCTCGGCGTCGGCCTCGGCTTCGGCCTGCAGCAGATCGCATCGAACTTCATCTCCGGCATCATCATCCTGCTCGATCGCAGCATCACGATCGGCGACTACATCGAGCTGGAGGATGGCCGCACCGGCATCCTGCGCGAATTGACCTTGCGCTCCGCCACGCTGGAGACCTTCGACGGCAAGGACATCATGGTGCCGAACGAGCAGTTCATCACCACCGCCTTCGTCAACTGGACCCACAACAACACCAAGCAGCGCTATCCGCTCCATTTCCAGGTCGCCTACGACACCGACCTCGAGGCAATGTTCGAGATCGTCCGCGAGGTGGTGGACAGCCATCCCAAGGTGCTGTCCGGCGACGACCTGCCGATCGCCGAGCGCGCCGACGCCGAAATCGAGAGCTTCGGCGATTCCGGCATCAACATTCTTGTCGAGTTCTGGATGGAGGGTATCGACGACGGCGACAATCGCGTCGGTGGCGACCTGCTCCTGATGATCTGGACCGCACTCAAGGCGCATGGCATCGAGATCCCGTTCCCGCAACGCGAGGTCAAGCTCGTCGGCGATGCGAAGAAACCCTGATCGTCGCTTGGAGTCGCGCTGGTCTATCCGGTCAGGCCGCTGAGCGGCGCTTCGACGACGCAGGTAACGCCGTCGGGCGCATAGGTGATCGTCGCCTCGCCTTCGAGTTCCATGGCGATGCCGCGTTCGATCAGCCGCGATCCGAAGCCGCGTCGCTTCGGCGGCGTGACGGGCGGCCCACCGGTTTCAATCCAGCGCAGGACGAATGTCGCTTCGCCATCGTCCGGTCGCCGGATTTCCCATTCGACCGAGACGCGCCCGTCGGGAGTCGACAAGGCGCCGTACTTTGCGGCGTTGGTCGACAATTCGTGCAGGGCCATCGCCATGGCGGTCACCGCGGTCGGCAGCAGCCGCACCCGGGGACCGTTGGTAGCGAAACGATCCAGCCCCTGATGCTCAAGCGCGTTGGCCACCACCTTCGACAGCGGCGCGCCGGCGCCCGGTTCGCCGGTGAGGATGTCCTGCACCCGAGACAGCGCCATCAGCCGCGCGGTAAAGGCGGTTCGCGCCTCCTCGATGCCGATGTCGCCCTGAAGCGTCTGGCTGGCGATGGCCTGCACGGTCGCCAGCGTGTTCTTGACCCGGTGGCTGAGTTCGCGGGCCAGCAATTCCCGCCGCTGGTCGGCGAGAATCCGCTCGGTTACGTCGTTGCAGACCACCAGCACGCCGCCAACATGGCCGTCCTCGTCGTCGATCGGGCTGAACCCATAGGTCCACCAGACATCCTCGCGACTGCCGTGGCGGGTGACCGGCACGAGTTGGTCCTCGTGCCAGGTCGCGCCCTTGCCGGCCATCACGTATTCGATCTGCGGGCCGATGATGTCCCAGATTTCCTCCCAGCAGTCGCGTCCCGGCTGGCCGAGCGCACTCGGATGGCGCTCCGGCCCCATCGTCTCTCGGTAGGCGTCGTTGTAGAACTGGATGAGATCCGGTCCCCACCAGATGAACATCGGATGGCGGGTATTGAGCAAAACCCGCAGCGTGGTGCGCAGGCTTTGCGGCCATTCTTCCGGAGGTCCGAGCGGCGTCGACTCCCAGTCATGGGCCCGGGTCAGCGCACCCATCTCGCCGCCATCGGCGAGGAATGCCCGTTCCGACGGCCGGCCTGCCCCTGATGCCTCGTCGCTCATTCCTGCCTCGCGAAGAGTGTTCCTCTCGCAGTTGCCGAATGACTATAGGGACGTGGTGGTGCTTCAAACAAGGAGAAGCTCCGGTTGCATGGTCTGCTCAGGACGCGCCGCACCCCGATAGTTCAAGGTCGATGGCGAATCGGCTCTGGCGGTCGTAGGTCAGGCCGGAGACGTCGACATAGAGCGTCCCCTTTTCGAAGAAGACCCGCTTCTCGGTCACCGGAAAATCGGAATAGTCGCGATCGACGCGCGCCGACCAGAACAGGTTGCAGTCGCCGCCGAAGTCGAGCACGTAGCCATTGAACTTCGCGGTGGCCAGTTCGCCGGGCACCGCCGTCTCGTAGCTGAATTCGATCCGCGACGGGCCGATGTCGACGCGGATCGGCACCACGTCGATGTCGTTCTGCACGCCTTCGGTCTTCAGCCCGAACTCGGTACCGTCGCCGACCTGCGTGGCGTAGCTCCGCCCTTCGAAGAGCGGAGCGTCGGGATCGTCATAGGTCAGGACCCGCAAAGTCACCGTCCGCCCCATCAACGTCGCGTCGGCAGCGAGCGCCAGCGGCGCGCCAAGGAGCGCGACCGCCATCAGTCCGGCGCCGCAGAGCCGGAGCAACCCGTTGAGGTGCGGCATCTCAGGCGTCCGGGCTTGCGCCGGCCGACGGCGCTGCCGGCGGCGGGGGAGGCGCCGCGACAGGCGCTTTCGGCGCATGCGGCGGCTTGCCCTGCTGGCGCACCTGCCAGGCGAGGTAGCCGAGCGCGGCCCCCTCGGCGATGAGCTGGATGCCGAGCAACACGCCGAGCAGCCAGACGGCCGCGCCGTCCATGTTGGCGAGCAGGAAGACCGAAATCAGGATGCCGACAACGCCCGAGCCCAGCACCCAGCCCCAGTTCGGGAAGGGCCGGATGGTCAGCGCGAAGATGATCTTCGACATCCCCTCGACCATGAAGAAGACGATCAGCAGGAAGGTCAGCGTCAGCAACCCGTCGCTCGGGTTCGACAGGAAAAGGATGCCGACGATGATCGACAGGACCACCGAGACGAGTTGCAGCCAGAAATGCGGGACCGATCGGGCGCCGATGATCGAGATGCCCTGGACCACGCCGCTGATGATGAGCACCCAGCCGAGCAGCGCCACCACAGCCACCGACGAGATCACCGGATAGAGCAGCGCCAGCACGCCGCCGAGGATCATCAGCCCGCCCTGGATCAGGTACCACAGCGAATGCCGCCGGACGGTGTCGCGCATCGCCTGGCGCATGACCTCGGCTGCGGCTTCCAGCGATATCGACATTGACTTCAACTCCTCTTCCGGCGGGCGTCGCCCGACCCTGCGCTTCGCGGAAACCTGCCACGTTCCCGCCGATTGCGGAAGGCAGGTTCACCCATCGGCGCCACCCGCGACGCCTGTTCCCGAGCCACAATGCACGATATTGAATAACGCAAGCTGAACCCCGGGACACGCGCGCCATGCCCGCCTTCGACGTCATCGTGATCGGCACCGGCGGCATCGGCAGCGCCGCCGCCTTCCACCTCGCCCGGCGCGGCGCCCGGGTCCTCGGCCTCGATCGCTTTCCCGGCGGCCACGCCCGGGGCAGTTCCCATGGCGAGACCCGCATCATCCGCAAGGCCTATTTCGAGCATGCCGACTACGTGCCGCTGCTCAAGCGGGCCTACGACCTGTGGGCCGAGGCCGAGGCGGAGACCGCCGAGACCCTCTTCCGCCGCGTCGGCCTGTTCGAGGCCGGGCCGCCGGAAGCCGGATGATCCGCGGTATCCGCGAAGCCGCCGCGCTGCACGGACTGCCGCTGGAGGACATCGCGCCGGCCGATCTCGGCGCACGCTTTCCCTTCAGGCTTGGGGACGACATTGTCGGCGTCTTCGAGCAGGACGCCGGCTTTCTCCATGTCGAGCGCTCCGTGCTTGCCCACCTCAGGATGGCCGAAAACGCAGGCGCGACGCTGGTCACCGGCGATCCCGTCACCGGCTGGCGAGCGGAGGGCGACGGCGTCGTCGTGGATACCGAATCCACCCGCTACACCGCCGGCAAGCTGGTCATCACCGCCGGCGCCTGGGCGGCGGGCCTCC
The DNA here is from genome assembly GCF_900104485.1 of Bauldia litoralis. Taxonomy (GTDB): domain Bacteria; phylum Pseudomonadota; class Alphaproteobacteria; order Rhizobiales; family Kaistiaceae; genus Bauldia; species Bauldia litoralis. The sequence continues at coordinate 119,425 of NZ_FMXQ01000003.1, forward strand.
TCGCCGACCTCGCCATCCCGCTGACCGTGCGGCGCAAGCACCTCCACTGGTATGCCTGCGGCGATCCCCGCTACGACGCCGACACCGGCTGCCCCTGCTTCTTCTACGAGACGGCCGCAGGTTTCTTCTACGGTTTCCCCGAAATCGACGGCACCGGCGTCAAGGTCGCCGAGCATTCGCGCGGCGTCGATCATGTCGACCCGCTGACCGACGACCGCTCGCCCGACCCCGACGACAGGGCCCGCGTCGCCGGCTTCATCCACGACCACCTGCCGGGCGTCACCGACGCACCGGTCCGCCACGACGTCTGCTACTACACCATGACCCCGGACGAGCAGTTCATCGTCGACCGCCATCCGCACCACCCGAATATCGCCTTCGCCGCCGGCCTGTCCGGCCATGGCTACAAGTTCGCGCCGGTGCTCGGCGAAGTGCTCGCCGACCTCGCCCTCGACGGCGTGACCCGCCAGCCGATCGGCTTCCTGGCCGTCGACCGGCCCGGCCTTGGCCCTTCGCGGCCGGGCGGCTAGGGTCCGGCAGCGCCGACCCGGCGATGATGCGATTGGAGACGCAATGCCCACCTATGCCGATCTCGACGTCTATGCCGACCTCGTCGACGCTGCCCGCGCTTCCGGCCCGCTGTTTCCCGAAGCCTTCGTCACGCCCACCACCGTGCGCGAGGCCCTGCACTTCACCGGCGGCAGCGACGAACCGCAGGATGTCGCCACCGTCTCGCGCTGGTCGAAAGACGGCGTCGACGGGGAGGAGATCTCCTGGTCTGTCGGCTACGGCCCCCAGACCCGGGCGTTCTTCCTCAAGCCCGCCGGCGCCACCGGCCGGCTGCCGGGCATCGTCGCCCTTTGCGACCACGGTCACTACAAATTCTATGGCAAGGAGAAGATCGCCGACGGTCCCGACGGCCCGGTCGCCCCGGTCGGCCCGTTCCGCGACGGCTACTACAGCGGCCGCGCCTTCGCCAACGACTATGCCCGCGCCGGCTACGCCGTGCTGGTCCACGACACCTTCCTGTTCGGCAGCCGCAAGTTCCCGCTCGAGGCGATGCCGGAGCTCGACCGGCGGCTCGCCGACACCGTCGGCGCCACCCTCGGCCACGGCGCCATCGATCCGGAGGTCCTGCGCTATCATGGCGCCGCCTACCTGCACGAACACATCGTGGCCAAATATTGCGACCTGCTCGGCACCAGCCTCGCGGCGATCACCGCCCATGAGGATCGCCTCGCGCTGGAGTACCTTGCCTCGCGCGACGACGTCGATGCGGACCGGCTGGCGTCCATCGGCTTTTCCGGCGGCGGCCTGCGCTCGGCCCTGCTCGGCGCCACGTCCGACCGGCTAGGCGCGCGGGTGGTCGCCGGCATGATCTCGACCTACGAGCCGCTGCTGTCGCGCCACGTCATCCCGCATACCTGGATGCTGTTTCCCGCCGGGTGGAGCCGCCATGGCGACTATCCCGACATCGCCGCCTGCCCGGCTCCCCGGCCTTTGCTGATCCAGTCGGCGCTTGGCGACCAGATGTTCACCGAGGCCGGGATACGCGCCGCGGATGCGCGGATACGGCTCTATTACGACCGGGCCGATGCCGCCGGGGCCTATCGCGCCCGCTTCTACGATGGCCCGCACCGCTTCGACCAGGAAATGCAGGACGACGCCCTCGCCTGGCTCGGCGAGACCCTCGGTTAACTGGCGGCAGGCCCGCTATCCCGCCTTCCGCGCGACGATGAATACCGCCTTGCCGCGGCCCGGCTGCCAGTCGTGCTCGATGGCGAAGCCGGCGCCGGTGATGCTGGCCCGCAATTCGTCCGGCGTGAAGACCGCGACCCGCGGCATCAGCCCGAGCAGCCGGCCGATCGGCCCGATATACTTGAGGAGCTTCATCGTCTCGCCGAGGCAGGTGGTGCTGGAGACGAACACGCCGCCGGGCTTCAGCAGCCGGTGGACCTTGGCGATCGCCGCGTCCCTGTCCGCCAGCAGGTGCAGGATGCTCAGCCCAAGCACCGCGTCGTAGCTCGCATCCGGCGCGCGGAACGTCTCGATCCCGGCCTGCTGGAAGGTGATGTTGGCGATCCCGGCCGCTTCCGTCTTGCGGCGGGCAATGGCCAGCATGGCGGCGGAAATGTCGATCGCCTGGATATGCTTCACATGCGGCGCATGGACGATGGCCGTCGAGCCCGTGCCGCAACCGAATTCCAGCACCTCCATATCGGGGTGCAGGTAGTCGCGGGTCAGCGCCAGCTTCTTCTGGTAGGACGCCTCGTCGGCCACCGGCCGCCGCGCATACCTGCCGGCAATCCTGTCCCAGAACCGGCTTTCGCTACTCATCGTCGTCTCCACCCTCGACCGAGGGTGTCACATGCGATCGCGAAGCCCGCCTGTCAATTCCGCGAGGCGAGGCGCGAAACCAGTGGGGCCCGTTCGGGGGCGGGACAATCGTCGCGACCCGACCAGCCAAGCCGCCTATTGCCCGGCCGACAACGGGTTCAGCGGCACCGTCGAGATCGAGATCTTCGCCGAACCGTCCTGGACCTGCCGCGAATGCGCCAGGTAGATCAGCGTGTTGCGCTTCTGGTCATAGACCCGGGTGATGACGAGCTTCTTCCAGATCAGCGAGCGGCGGTTGGTGTAGATCTCCTCGCCGCCCTCGTCGCGCTCGATCTCGCCGAGCGTGATCGGCGCGGTCTGGCGGCAGTCGATGGCGGAATTCGAGGGATCCTCGAACCAGTTGCCCTTCTGCAGCCGGTCGATCAGCCCGCGCTCGAAATAGGCGATGTGGCAGGTCACGCCCGTCACCTTCGGGTCGTCGACCGCCTCGATGATCAGGTCGTTGCCGAGCCAGTCGACACCGACCTCACCGACCTCCTCGGCCGACGTGGCGGGGGTGAAGGCGACGATTGCCAGGATGGCGAGGATGGTTCGTAGCATGGCCTGGATAGTCATCGTCGCTCCTTCGGGCGGGCCGAGCCCGGGGGGCCAGGCGAGCGGACGCGATCCGCGAAACGGCACGCCGCCATCGGTTAACCCGCACGGCACCGTTTGGTTCCCCGGTCCCGACCCATCGGCAGGAATGCGCCGTTAACCCGGAATTCATCATGTTTGGCGATCGTGTCGGCCGGTGGGCTGCCACATGGGATCGGACCGTGCGCGAGGAGGATCTTGCCAGCCTGAACCGGATCGGACCGGTCGATGCGAGGCTTCTGCTCGAGCACCTGCTGGCGCGGCCACCGGATCCTTCGACCGGGTCATCGCAAGCGGAGCCCGGCATCGCGCCGCATGGCACGCTCTATGTGCAGCGCGCCGTCGACGTCTACCTCCTGTCCATCACCCGCGACGAGATCGACGATGGCCCCGACGGCTGGGTCAGCCAGGACTCGATTGCCGAGTTCGCCATCGACGACGCCGGGCCTCCCGGCGCCGAGGCGCCACCCGGCATTCCCGTGGTCAGGCCGCCTTCCCTCGACGACATGCCCGAACCGGCCCCGCGCAGGAACGGCCGCTACGGTGTGGTCGTCGCGACGATCGTCTCCGTCATGGTGGCGACGGTCGGCTGGCATTTCGCCACCGGGCCCGACGTCTGCCGCGTTCCCCCGGCCGGCGTCGATGAAGCGGGCCGGCTGGCCGCCGACGTCGTCGCCCGGCGGATCGTCACCGCCGAGTCGGGCGGCGACGCCAACGCCACCAACGCGCGGTCGAGCGCGACGGGCAGCGGGCAGTTCCTCGACGGCACCTGGCTCGACATGATCCGCGCCTACCGGCCCGACCTCGCCGGGGGCAGCGACACGCAGATCCTCGACCTGAGGCGCAATCCGGACCTGTCGCGCGAAATGGTCGCGCGGTTCGCCGAGCAGAATGCCGCCATGCTGGTGCGGCGCTGCCTGCCGGTGACGCCGGGCACGTTGTACCTGTCGCATTTCGCCGGCGGGGGCGGCGCGGCGGCGGTGCTGCAGGCGCCGGAAACCGCCGACGCCGCCGGTACCATGGCGGCGGCGGATTCGACCGGCCGGACGACGCGCGACATGATCGTCACGGCGAACCCGTTCCTCGAAGCCTTCACGGTCGCCGACCTCAAGCGCTGGGCCGACCGCAAGATGCGGGTCGCCGCAGGCGACCGCGTCTCGCGCATGTGAGACATCACCCGGCCCCCGGCGCACCGACGCGCAGGCCGCCCCATCGCTCATCCCCGCGCAAGCGGGGATCCAGGCTTCTTACCGTGACGCGACCCGTCATTCCCGACTTGCTCCCGCCAAGGCGAAGCGCCCCCTCCACCACCCTTCGGGCGGTCCCCCTCCCCCGCTACGCAGGGGAGGATCGCGATCCGCCGGCCCTGCTTGCCCCAATCCGGCGGTTCGACCCTGAGTGCCGACGTCGCCACCGCGATCCCGCCCCGCTTGCGGGGAGAGCCTGTCCCCGACTTGATCGGGGAGGGGACCATCGCGAAGCGATGGTGGGAGGGGCGATCCGCCGACCTACTGGCCCCGGTCGATCGCACACACGCGGATCAGCGCGCCTTCGTTGTTCTGGCTCCTGAACCAGACCTCGGCCACGCCGGCGGTATGCGGATAATAGGTGATCTCGTCCGGTGGCGGGCTGCCGGTCGGCAGCACGGACGTGCGCAGCACCGCGCCCGTCGCGTCCTTCTCGGTGACCTCGACCGGGCCGACGCTCCCGGTCCGGAACGTCACCTCGAGACCGGTGACGTCCGCCGTCTGCTCGACGACGATCGCGAAGCCGTTGAGCGTCAGGACCGAGGGCGTACCGACACTCGGGCTGACCGTCTTGCCGCCTGGCGGTTCGGTGCGCAGCGTCAGGTCGCCGATCGCCGTCGGCAGCAGCGTATCCACCGGCAGCGCCGGACATTCGGCCGCGGCGCTGCCCGCGAACGCAATGACCGTGACGGTCACAAAACCTGCCATGACGGTGCCGCGCATCTTGTCCTCCCAGGGGTTGCCGGTCGGGGGGCCTCTCATCGTCCCCGTCGTCAGGCTATGCCATCGCCCACGCCACCACAACCGCCGAGACATACAGACCGATCCCGAAGACCGCATGGGTTGCGAGGCTGCGCAGGCGGGCGGCGGTCGGATTCGGCGTCTTCGACGAAGCGATGCCGGCGCCCATGCCCGGCTGCATGACGAGGAAAGGCGCCGCGACGGTCGCCACCCCGACGATCAGCGCCGGCGCGAGCGTCGGATGCCGCGCCCAGTCGAGGCCCATGATGGCCAGGAGCAGCGCCGCGAAGAGAACACCGATGAGGTAATGCGCCCCCCAGCCGATCGCCGCCTCGCTCCGCACGGGCGGCGCGCGCCGGATGCTGTCATGGACAAAACGGCCGCTGGGCATGTGGCCGATCCACCGGCCAACCAGCGCGAAGTCCGGCGCCGGCACCCCAAAACCCCGCTTCAGGACCACCGCCCAGACATCCATGACGATGGTAGCCCCCGCCCCGATCAGGACCGCGCGGACAAGGAATTCAACAGTGTCGGACACGACAACCTTTCCCTATCACCGCAACAGCCCGGTCACGTCAGGCCGGGCCACCCCATTCCTCCCCAACCGCTCGTCCCCGCGCAAGCGGGGACCCAGACTTTCTGCTGCCGCGCCGCGTAAAAAAACAGCGCGCCCCCTCCACCATGCTTCGCATGGTCCCCCTCCCCCGTGAACGGGGGAGGATCAATCCGCCAGCCCCGCTACCCCAACTCAGCCGATGCAATCCTGCGCAGACGCGCCACCGCGTTCCCGCCCCGTGAAACGGGGAGGGGGGACCATCGTGGAACGCGATGGTGGGAGGGGCGCTCGTTCGCAAGGGCGATCACGCGCAACTGATTTCCCGACCGTTCAAGTTTATGGCGCTATTCGCTGTGGCAGGTCGGACAGCAGTAGTAGCAGCCATCAAGCCTAGAACTTAAGCTCGGGTACTTTCTGCGCGCTTCGGCCATCGCTTCCCCGCAATTCGAAAAATATCCGACGTCAAGCCTGTTGCTTGAGAGCGGCAGCCGATTGCATGCGCCGGGTGTTTCGTCGTGCAGCTCATTGTTCGCGCCACTGGCGGAGTCCTGCTGGTTCTGGTTCAGGATGTATTTGGCCATTGAGTATCTCCTGACTCTAGTCGATCAACCTCACTGAAAGAATCAGGACATCCTATCCGTCAAAAGGAAATAAATGCAATTATAAGTTGCGCAAAGGATGAGGCGCCGCGGGCACGAGCCGTTGCCCGAGCCGCCGGCGCGCCTCAGGCAGACCCAGGCCGCTTCCCGTTCTCGTCAAGGATCACGCCGCCATCCTCCTTGTAGACCGGCCCGCTCGGCCAGCGGTCGAGGAGGTCGAGCACCATCTCCGAAGGGCGACAGAGGCGAACGCCCTTTGGCGCGCAGACGATCGGCCGGTTGACCAGCACCGGATGCTCGAGCATCGCTGCCAGCAGCGCCTCGTCGTCGACGCCCTCGTCGAGCAGGCCGAGATCGGCGGCCGGCGACCGGGTGGTGCGGAGCGCGGTTCGCGGCGTCAGGTCGGCGGCGGCGAAGAGGCCGATAAGTTGCGGCCGCGTCCACCCGGTCTTGCAGTATTCGATCACCACCGGCTCGATGCCGGATGCCCGGATGATCTCCAGCACGTTCCGCGACGTGCCGCAGTCGGGGTTGTGGTGGATGGCAATGGTCATCGAAGAGGCGGACCTAGTCCTTCGCCCGCTCCACATAGCTGCCGTCAGCCGTCAGGATCACCACGCGGGTTCCCGGCGCGATGTGCGGCGGGACGTTGGTGCGGGCGCCATTCGACAGGATCGCCGGCTTGAAGGAGGAGGTCGCGGTCTGGCCCTTCATCGCCGGCTCGGTCTCGGCGATTTCCAGCGTCACCCGCTGCGGCAGTTCGATCGCCACCGGCACGCCGTCATACATCGACAGCCGCACCGTCATGTTCTCCTGCAGGTAGACCGCCTGCTCGCCGACGACGCCCTTCGGCACGATGACCTGCTCGAAGGTCTCGCCATGCATGAAGGTGTAGCCCTCGCTGTCCTCGAACAGATACTGGTAGTCCTGGTCCTCGATGAAGGCGCGCTCGAGCTGCTCGGTGGTCTTGTAGCGCTGCGACACCTTGGTGCCGTCGGAGATCCGCCGCATGTCGATCTGGGTGGTCGGCGTTCCCTTGCCGGGATGAAAATTGTCGGCGGTGAGCACGACATAGAGCTGGTTGTCGACCTCGACGACGTTGCCCTTGCGGATCTGGCTGGCGATGACTTTCAAGACGGATTTCCCTCGATTCTGGACGGGCAGGGCCGGGGGCCCTTCCAATTGGCGCGCAATTTAGCGAGTTTGCCGCCGACTGCCAGCGCTTTCCGCGCTTTGTCCCCTTGAGCCGGCTTCACCGCATGCCTTCGCCATCGCCGATCTGGTCGAAAGACCGCCACCAGGACCGCCGCCCGTTCCTCCTCGGGCGCAACCGGATCACCGCTGCCTTGCGGCGCTGGTTCGCGGCGCGGGACTTCGTCGAGGTCGAGCCCGCCGCCCTCCAGGTGTCGCCCGGCAACGAGGCGCATCTCCATGCCTTCGCCACCGAACTGATCGGCCCCGGGGGCGACCGCCAGCCGCGCTACCTGCACACCTCGCCGGAATTCGCCTGCAAGAAGCTGCTCGCCGCCGGCGAGGAGAAGATCGTCGCCTTTGCCCGCGTCTTCCGCAATCGCGAGCGCGGCGCCCTGCATGCGCCGGAATTCACCATGCTGGAGTGGTACCGCGCCGGCGCGCCGTGGGAAGCGGTCATCGACGACACGCTGGCGCTGATCGCCGAGGCCGGCCGCGCCGCCGGCAGCACCGGCTTCGTCTGGAAGGACCGCGCCGCCGATCCCTTCGCCGCGGCCGAGCGCGTGTCGGTGGTCGAGGCCTTCGACCGCTTCGCCGGCATCGACCTCGCCGCCACCCTCGGCGACCGGGACGGGCTGGCCGTCGCAGCGACGTCCCAAGGTGTCCGGATTGCGACGGACGATTCGTGGTCGGATATCTTCAGCCGGGTGCTGGTCGAGAGGGTCGAGCCGCGTCTCGGCCTGGGACAGCCGTCCGTGCTCCATTCCTACCCCGTCTCGGAGGCCGCCCTCGCCCGCCCGCAGCCGTCCGACCCCCGTTTCGCCGAGCGTTTCGAGGTGTATCTGTGCGGCGTCGAGCTTGCCAACGGCTTCGGCGAACTGACCGACGCGGCCGAGCAGGAGCGTCGTTTCGGATTCGAAATGGACGTGAAAAGCCGCGTCTATTCAGAACGTTACCCGATCGACGCGGATTTCATCGCCGCCCTTTCCGCAATGCCACCGGCCTCCGGCGTCGCCCTCGGCCTCGACCGCTTGGCAATGCTCGCCACCGGCGCCCCGGGAATCGAATTTGTGCAATGGAATCCGGTAGATACAGGAGCCGATCGGTGAACGCCCCGCGCACTCTCCGCTACCCCGCCGAACTGGTGGAATCCGGGCTGGTTTCGGCGGAGAAACTACCGGCGCTGGAGGATGTCGCTGCCCGCTATGCCGTTGCAATCACACCGGAAATTGTCGGCCTCATCGACCCGGCGGACGACGCTGATCCGATCGCCCGGCAATACGTTCCGGACCCGGCCGAGCTGCGGACCACGCCGGACGAGACCGGCGATCCGATCGGTGACAAGATTCACGAGGTTTCAGAAGGGCTTATCCATCGTTACCCGGACCGGGTGCTGCTGAAATTCGTCCATGTCTGCGCGGTCTACTGCCGGTTCTGCTTCCGCCGCGAGATGGTCGGACCGCAGGCGCCGCATCTGACACCACAAGCCCTTGAAAACGCTCTCGATTACATCCGATCCCATCCGGATATCTGGGAGGTCATTGCCTCCGGCGGCGACCCGCTGGTCGCCTCGCCGCGGCGGATTTCCGAGCTGGTTCAGGCCCTTGCGGACATCGACCATGTGAAGGTCGTGCGCTTCCACACCCGTGTCCCGATGGTCGCGCCGGAACGGGTGACGGACGCTCTGGTCGCATCGCTGGCGGCGCCGGGCGTCACCGGGTGGGTGGCGATCCACGCGAATCACCCCCGCGAGTTCACCCCGGCGGCCCGCGCCGCCATCGCCCGCCTCGCCGATGCCGGCATCCCGCTGGTCAGCCAGACGGTGCTGCTCGCCGGCATCAACGACGACGCTGAAACCCTCGGGCAACTGATGCGGACCTTTGTCGAGAACCGGGTTAAACCCTACTACCTCCACCACGGCGACCTGGCCCCGGGAACCGGCCATTTCCGCACATCGCTGGCCGCCGGCCAGAACCTGATGCGAGCGCTGCGCGGTCGGGTCTCCGGCCTCTGCCAGCCGACCTATGTGCTCGACATCCCCGGCGGCCACGGAAAGGCGCCGGTCGGCCCGTCCTACGTCGAAACGACGCCAGAGGCCGTGTCGGTTGAGGACTATCGCGGGGGAAAGCATCCCTATCGCCCCGACAAAATCCGCACGGAATCTTGATCGTCGCCATAGCCTTCGTGATCACACGCCTCTCCCCGAGGCTCTAGGCTCCCGGCCAGATCAGTCTTTCGTCTGGAGGGGATATGACCACGATGATCAACCGCCGCAATTTCCTGTCGCTTGCCGCCGCCGGTGCTGCTGCCGGCATGCTTGGCGTGACCGGATTTGCATCCATCAGCGGGGCAGCGGAGGCCGGTGCATTCGATCGCGCTGCCTTCGACAGCGCGCTTGCTGCCGGCGGACCAGTGCTCATCGACATCTCGGCGAGCTGGTGCTCGACCTGCAAGGCGCAGGGCGCAGCCGTCGCCAAGCTGGTCAAGGAGCCGGAATACGCGGGCTACACGATCTTCGTGGTCGACTACGACACCCAGAAGGACATCATGCGCGAATTCGGCGCGCAGCAGCGGTCGACGCTAATCGTCTTCAAGGGCGGCGCGGAGGCCGGGCGCATCGTCGGCGATACGCGCATGGATTCCATCGAGACGCTGCTCGCCAAGGGCGTCTGAGCTCCGCGATGCTGACGACGCTCGGCCTTTCCTTCATCGCCGGGGTTCTTTCGATCCTGTCGCCTTGCGTGCTGCCGCTGCTGCCGATCATCCTCGGCGGCGCGTCATCGGAGCATCGCTGGGGACCGGCGGCGCTTGCCGGCGGCCTGACGATCTCCTTCACGGTCATCGGATTGTTCATCGCGACGATTGGCTTTTCGATCGGGCTGGACGAAGGCTTCTTCCGCGCGATCGCCGCGGTGGTGATGATCGTCATCGGCGCGGTGCTGATGGTGCCGGTCCTGCAGACCCGGCTGGCCGTCGCTGCTGGGCCGGTAAGCAACTGGACCGAGCACACGCTCGGCGGCTTCTCGACCGGCGGGCTCGGCGGTCAGTTCGGGCTCGGGCTGCTGCTTGGCGCGGTCTGGGTGCCCTGCGTCGGGCCGACGCTCGGCGCGGCGTCGCTGCTTGCGGCGCAAGGCGAGAATCTCGGCCAGGTCGCGGCGACGATGCTGGTCTTCGGCATCGGCGCGGCGGCACCCCTGGCGCTGCTCGGCCTCGTCTCTCGCGAGGCGCTGCTCGGCATGCGAAACAGGATGGCGAAGGCGGGGCGGGGCATTCGGGTCTTCCTCGGCATAATCCTCGTCGTCGTCGGCACCATGATTCTCACCGGCTATGACAAGGTGGTCGAGACGGCGCTGGTCGACGCCTCGCCCGACTGGCTGACCAACCTGACGACGCGCTACTGACGGCCGACCTCAAACCGGATAGTCGGCGGGATCGATCCCGGAATCCGTGAGGAATTTCTTGACCTGCAGGACTTCCTCGACGGGGAGGGTCTTGTGGGCATGATGGAAGACCACGGTGTGGCCCTTGAGCGTTACGCCGATGCGGGCGCCGGAGCGGTTGTCGATATCGGCTCCGAGCTCGGTCAGCATGTGCTGGACGCTGGTGAAATTGATGTTGCCGCTGACCGGGTGGGCGAACAGCGCGTGCAGCACCTTGCGGTGACGATGATCCATGGTCGTTTCCTGACTTCGTGACGTTGTCGTCACTCTCACAGCCGGACGCGAACGCGGCCTTGAGCGAAATCAAGCACCGCACCAGAGAGGCGGCCAGCCGCTCAGATCCGCCGCAGCGCGACTTCCTCGACCAGGTGATTCGCGCCCTTGCGCAGGATCAGGTCGGCCCTCGGCCGGGTCGGCAGGATGTTCTCGTGCAGGTTCTGCAGGTTGATCCGCTCCCACAGGCCTTCGGCAAAGGCGGTCGCCTCCGCCTCGCTGATCGACGCATAGCGGTGGAAATAGGAGTCCGGGTCGCGGAAGGCGGTCTGGCGAAGCTGGAGGAAACGTTCCAGATACCACGACCGTATGACCGGCTCGTCAGCGTCGATGTAGATCGAGAAGTCGAAGAAATCCGAGACGAAGGGCACCGCCTTGCCATCCTTCGGCAGGCGCGAGGTCTGGAGGACGTTGAGGCCCTCGATGATCAGGATGTCAGGGCGCTCGATGACGACGCTCTCGCCGGGAACGATGTCGTAGGTGAGATGCGAATAGCAGGGGGCGGCGACCGACTGCTTGCCGCTCTTGATATCGTTGAGGAAGGCGAGAAGGGCCGGCCGGTCGTAGCTCTCCGGAAAGCCCTTGCGTTCCATCAACCCTTCACGCTTCAGGACCGCGTTGGGCAGCAGGAAGCCGTCTGTCGCCATCAGGTCGACCTTCGGCGTGTTCGGCCATCGACGCAGCAGGGCGCGCAGCAGCCGCGCCGTGGTCGACTTGCCGACCGCGACCGAGCCGGCGATGCCGATGATGAAGGGCATCACCCCGTCCTCGTCGCCGAGGAAGGTGCGCGTCGCCTGGTAGAGATTCTGGATTGCCGCGACGTAAAGGCTGAGGAGCCGCGACACCGGCAGGTAGATCTGCACGACCTCGTCGAGCAGGATCGGGTCGTTGAGGCTCTTCAGCCGGGTGACGTCACCCTCGTCGAGGGTCAGCGGCGTATCGGCGCGCAGCCTCGCCCATTCGTCGCGGGTGAAGACGCGATGGGGTGAGACGGGTGGCGACTGCTGGTCCATCAGGCCGGGTCCACGGCGCCGCCGCGGCTTGCCTTTTCGGCGAGGCCCGACTGGGCGGTTCGCTGCTTGAGTTCCGCCATGACCGATGACAGGGGAATGCCGCGCGCTTCGAGAATGACCAGGAGATGGAAAAGCACATCGGCGGCTTCCGCCGTCAGCGCTTCATCGTCCTCGCCGACCGCCGCCAGGGTCGCCTCGATCGCCTCCTCGCCGAACTTGCGCGCACAACGGGCTACGCCGGCTCCGACCAGCTTGGCGGTGTAGGAACCGGGATCGCCGGAGCGGGCGCGGGTGGCGATGATTCCTGCGAGGTCGTCGAGGGTGAAGTCGGTCATCGTCCTAGCCATCCAGCCGCACGGGAACCCCGAAGGCGGCCATATGTTCCTTTGCCTGGTGGATCGAGTAGGTGCCGAAGTGGAAGATCGAGGCGGCGAGCACCGCCGAGGCATGGCCCTCGTTGACGCCCTCGACAAGGTGGTCGAGCGTGCCGACGCCGCCCGAGGCGATCACTGGAATGGGCACCGCATCGGCGACGGTGCGGGTCAGCGCCAGGTCGAAGCCGTCGCCGGTGCCGTCGCGGTCCATCGAGGTCAGCAGGATTTCCCCGGCGCCGAGCCGCGCCACGTCGATCGCATAGTCGACCGCGTCGATGCCCGTCGGTGTGCGGCCGCCATGAGTGAAAATCTCCCAGCGCGCCGGCTCGCCATCGCGACTGACCTGCTTGGCATCGATGGCGACGACGATCGCCTGTGCGCCGAACTTCTCCGACGCCTTCGCGACGATGGTGCGGTCCTTCACCGCCGCGGTGTTGATCGAGACCTTGTCGGCGCCGGCAAGCATCAGGGCGCGAACGTCCTCGACCGTCCGGACGCCGCCACCGACCGTCACCGGGATGAAGCAGACCTCCGCCGTCCGCGCCACGACGTCGAGGATGGTGGCCCGCTTCTCGTGACTCGCCGTTATGTCGAGGAAGCAGAGTTCGTCGGCCCCGGCAGCGTCATAGGCGCGCGCCGCCTCGACCGGATCGCCGGCATCGGTGAGATCGACAAAGCGCACGCCTTTGACGACACGCCCATCCTTGACGTCGAGACAGGGGATGATGCGGTTCTTCAGCATCGCTTCCTCAGGATGCGCCCGCAGCGGGCGGCGCGGATCGGCGACCGGTAACAAGCATGATTGTCGCGACGATCAGCCAGACGATCAGCGCGATAATGCCGGCCGGTATCGTTGCAATCATAAGCCATCCCATCATGCCCATGGCATAAAGTGTCTCGCCCATATCCTTGCCGTCGACGACGCATGGATTGACGAAGCCTTCGTGCAGCACGCAGCCGTTTGCCTTCGCGATCGACCCGGCAACCATGACGGATATCATCGGAGCAACGGCAATCCCGATGATGACCGGAAGAAGGGCCGCCATCACGATCCACCGCAAGCGCATGGCGAAATCCCCTCATGGCTGACCGGCGGCAATCAGCGCCAGCGCTTCCGCCGGGTCGAGGCGGCCATCATAGAGGGCCCGGCCGGAGATTGCGCCTTCGAGGATGGCGCAATCCGGCTCAAGCAGGCGGCGGATATCGGCGATCGAGGCGAGGCCGCCGGAGGCGATGACCGGGATTGAGACAGACCTTGCGAGCTTCAGGGTCGACGCGATGTTGAGGCCGGCCAGCACGCCGTCGCGGTCGATGTCGGTGTAGATGATCGCGGCGACGCCGGCATCCTCGAAGGCGCGGGCAAGGTCGATGACATCCATTTCCGTCGCCTCGGCCCAGCCGCTCACCGCGACCTTGCCGCCCCGCGCGTCGATGCCGACGGCGACCTTGCCCGGATGACGCCGGGCAGCCGCCTTGACAAGATCGGGATCGCGGACGGCTATCGTGCCGAGGATGACGCGGGCGATGCCCTTGTCGAGCCAGGCGTCGATCGCCACGTGATCGCGAATGCCGCCGCCGAGCTGCACCGGGATGTCGACCGCACCGAGGATGGCGGACACCGCATCGCCGTTGACCGCCCGCCCGGCGAAGGCACCGTTGAGGTCAACGACATGCAGCCGCTCGAAGCCCTGCGCGGCGAAGGCGGCCGCCTGCGCGGCCGGGTCGCTGCCGAAAACGGTCGCCTTGTCCATGTCGCCCTTTTCAAGGCGCACGCACTGGCCGTCTTTCAGATCGATGGCGGGATAGAGGATCATGATGCGAATGTCGCCAATGCGTCTAGCGGTGGATTTCGACGAGGAGGACCCACGCGTCGAGCACCGCCTTGATGATGGAGAAGAGGATGGCGGCGGCAATCCAGTAGACGCCGCCGGTATCCCCGAGCAACAGCAGGATGCCGCCGATGCCGTAGGGCACCACGGCGGCTACGAACAGGACGACATTGACCGCGAAAGCCACCCGCTTGCCGTCTTCCTGCGACCGCGCCGCCCGGACCTCTATGTAGGTACCGACCCCGAATACCAGCAAGGCGATGGCCAACGTCAGCCCGCCGGCGACGCCGAGCGGCAGGCCGGGGACCAGCATCAGCGCCGAAACGACCAGCACGCCGAGAAGCAGCAGGATCGCCAGCATGGCGCGGTTCGGCAGATGCGGGAAGGCGAGAATGCGATCGAGATTGATCGAGATCGAGACGAACAGGAGTCCGCCGAGCGCCGCCGAAGCGCCGAGCTGGCCGAGAAAGAAATTGTCCCACCCGGTCACGGCTTCCATTTGAGGAAATTGCCGACCATCGCCAGTCCGAGCTTCTGGCTCTTCTCCGGATGGAATTGCGTGCCTGCGATGTTGTCGCGGGCGACGATCGCCGTCACCGGGCCGCCGTATTCGGCGATCGCGATCACGTCCTGCTCGTCATCGGCGACGAGGTGGAAACCATGCAGGAAATAGGCGTGCCAGCCTTCCGGCCCGAGGACGATGTCGGCGAGCAATGGATGGGCGGCGCGACCGCCCAGCGTGTTCCAGCCCATGTGCGGCACCTTCAGCGCCGGGTCCGACGGCTCGACCGCCCGCACCTCGCCGGGGATCCAGTTGAGGCCCGGCGTCACCGCGTGTTCGACGCCGCGGGTCGCCAGGAGCTGCATGCCGACGCAGATGCCAAGGAACGGCCGGCCGCGCTGATGGATCGCCTCGTCGATCGCCTCGCTCATGCCGGGGATGGCATCGAGGTTGCGCTTGCAATCCGCAAAGGCGCCGTCGCCGGGCAGCACGACGCGATCGGCGCGGGCGACGGTCTCCGGATCGGAGGTGACCTCCACCGTGCCGCCGACGCCGGTCTCGGCGATCATTCGTTCGAAGGCCTTGGAGGCCGAGCGCAGGTTGCCGGCGCCATAGTCGATCAGGGCGACGGTCATCGCGACAGTCCGGGCGTCGGAAACAGCCCGACGACCTGCGAATCGCCGGCCGGGAGCTTCCACGGCAGAAGCTGCGTCGCCGGTGGCGACGGGGCCGGCGGCTCGGGATCGGCCGGAGCGGCTCGATCGTTCATGTCGGCGGGCGACCACGCGGCGAAGAAGCGCCGCTCGGCCTCCTCCACCGACCGGCCCTCGGCGACGCCGACCAGCCGGTAGCCGCGGCTCTCAAGCGTCCAGCGGCGGAGGCCATTGGCCTCCAGCGCGAAATAGAGGCGACCCAGCAGGAAGGCACCGCCCACCGCCAGACCGCCAAGCGGCGCGAGCAGGGCAAGCACGATCAGCCCGACGACGAGCAGGAGGACGACCAGCCACAGGCGGCGACAGACCGTCCAGATCAGCGGGATGAACAGGGCCGGCCAGCAGAAGCCGTCCTTGATCGCCACAAGGTCGACCGGGTCAGCCGGCTCACCGTCGGCCATGTCCGGGGCGTGGATCGTGTAGAGCGCCATGGCCTTCCTTCAGCCGGCGAGGCTGCCTTTGGTCGAGGGAATGCGGTTCTCCTGCCGCGGGTCGATGGCCACGGCGACGCGCAGCGCCCGCGCCAGCGCCTTGAAGCAGGTCTCGGCGATGTGGTGGTTGTTGCCGCCATAGAGCGTCGCGATGTGCAGCGTGATCCCGGCATTCAGGGCGAAGGCCTGGAAGAATTCGTGGAACAGCTCCGTATCGAAATCGCCGACCTTCGGGCGCGTGAACGGCACGTCCCAGACGAGATAGGGCCGTCCCGAGACGTCGATGGCGCAGCGGGTCAGGGTCTCGTCCATCGGCAGGTGCACATCGGCATAGCGGGTGATGCCGGCCCGGTCGCCGAGCGCCTGCTGCACGGCCTGGCCGAGCGCGATGCCGATATCCTCGGTCGTGTGGTGCTGGTCGATGTGAAGGTCGCCCTTGGCCTTGATGTCGAGGTCGATCAGGCTGTGCCGGCCAAGCTGCTCCAGCATGTGGTCGAGGAACCCGATTCCGGTCGCCACCGCCGCCTTGCCCGAACCGTCAAGCATGACGGAGACCGCGATTTCGGTTTCCCTGGTCTTGCGTTTGATCGTCGCCTTGCGCATCGGCGCTTTCCCTCGGTTTGGCGGGCCTTTTATCAGGGCCCGGCGCCAGTTGCCATACGGACGTCATCGGACACGGCAAGCCTGCCGGATTTTCGAACCTTGCCGGCCGCGAAACGCGGCGTTTGCCACTTTCCGGTCCGTCGTATTTGCACCGGGCCGGCTGGCGACTACATATGGCCCATCGCGAGGCCTTGCCGCCGCGCGAAAACGGGGGCCGTCGCAGGGCTTCTTCCAAGCCTGCCACGGCCTGCTGCATGAGGATAACCGCGTAACATGAGTGAATCGTCAACCACCTGGCATGGCACCACCATCCTGAGCGTCCGCAAGGGCGGCAAGGTCGTCATCGCCGGCGATGGCCAAGTCTCCGTCGGCCAGACCGTCATGAAGAGCAACGCCCGCAAGGTCCGGCCGCTCGGCAAGAGTGGCGTGATCGCCGGCTTCGCCGGGGCGACTGCCGATGCCTTCACGCTTTTCGAGCGCCTCGAAGCCAAGCTCGACCAGTATCCCAACCAGCTCTTGCGCGCCTGCGTCGAGCTCGCCAAGGACTGGCGGACCGACAAGTATCTGCGCCGCCTCGAGGCGATGATGCTGGTGGCGGATGCCTCCACCACACTGGTGGTCACCGGCATCGGCGATGTACTTGAGCCAGAGGGCGGCGTTGCCGGCATCGGCTCGGGCGGCAACTATGCGCTGGCCGCGGCCCGGGCGCTGGTCGACACCGACCTGGACGCCGAGGCGATCGCCCGCAAGGCGATGAAGATCGCCGGCGACATCTGCGTCTACACCAACGGCAATCTCACCATCGAGACGCTCGATGCCGCCTGAGGCGGCCCGAAGGCACGATGAATTCAGGCCGATCGGCCCCACCGATTGCCCGCTCCCCGATCAGACGAGATCCCCATGACGACCTTCTCTCCCCGTGAAATCGTATCCGAACTCGACCGCTACATCATCGGCCAGGCCGACGCCAAGCGCGCCGTCGCCATTGCTTTGCGCAACCGCTGGCGCCGCCAGCAGTTGACCGGGCAGATGCGCGAGGAAGTGCTGCCCAAGAACATCCTGATGATCGGGCCAACCGGCATCGGCAAGACCGAGATATCCCGCCGGCTCGCCAAGCTGGCCGGCGCGCCGTTCATCAAGATCGAGGCGACCAAGTTCACCGAGGTCGGCTATGTCGGCCGCGACGTGGAATCGGTGATCCGCGACCTTGTCGAGATCGGCATCGGCCTCGTTCGCGAACGCAAGCGCAAGGAGGTCGTCGCCAAGGCCGAACTCGCGGCGGAAGAACGCGTGCTGACGGCGCTGGTCGGCGAGTCCTCCAGCCCGGCTACCCGCGAATCCTTCCGCAAGCGCCTGCGGCAGGGAGAGCTCGACGACAAGGAAATCGAGATCGAGGTTCGCGACACCGCGGGCGGCATGCCGGCCTTCGATATCCCGGGCATGCCCGGCGCCAGCGTCGGCGTGATGAATATCGGCGACATGCTTGGCAAAGCCTTCGGCCAGAAGACCAAGACGCGCCGGATCACGGTCGGCGAGTCCCATACCCTGCTGATCGCCGAGGAATCCGACAGGCTGCTCGATGACGAGCAGGTTGTCCAGGAAGCCATCGCCTCGGTCGAGAATGACGGCATCGTCTTCCTCGACGAGATCGACAAGATCTGCGCCCGCGAGGGCCGGATGGGCGGTGATGTCAGCCGCGAGGGCGTCCAGCGCGACCTGCTGCCGCTGATCGAGGGCACGACGGTCGCCACCAAGCATGGACAGGTCAAGACCGACCACATCCTGTTCGTCGCCTCCGGCGCCTTCCATGTCGCCAAGCCGTCGGACCTGTTGCCCGAATTGCAGGGCCGCCTGCCGATCCGCGTCGAGCTGCACCCGCTGACCACCGACGATTTCCGGCGCATCCTGACGGAGACCGAGGCCAGCCTGATCAAGCAGTATATCGCCCTGATGGCGACCGAGGGTCTCGAGCTGGAAGTGACCGCCGACGCCATCGACGCGATCGCGGCGATCGCCGTGTCGATCAACGCCAATGTCGAGAATATCGGCGCCCGGCGCCTGCAGACGGTGATGGAGCGGATCCTCGACGAAATCAGCTTCACCGCCGCCGACCGGGACGGCGAGAAGGTGGTCATCGACGCGGCCTATGTCGAAGACCATATCGGAGACCTGGCGCGGAATACCGATCTCAGCCGATTCATCCTCTGATCCGGACGGCGTTTTCTGCCCTTCGCTTGCCTCAATGCGGCTGTTATGATCCCGTTGCCGGTCGGTTGTATCGTCAGCGCGACCGACCTTTGCCGTCGGCGCGCCGGCGGTCAGCTGTTTCCGTGAGACTAGAGAACTGGGCTTCGTCGATGAATTCTTTCAGGCGCTTTTTCGTTGCGACCGCGGCCGCGCTTGCCGTCGTCCTGACCGGTTCGCTGCCGGCGCCGGTGGCAGCCGCCGATGTCATCGTGGTTCCTCCCGGCAACCAGTTCGAGAGGCAGCCCCGTGTCGACAAGGGGTCCCGCGCCCTGACGGCGATGGGCGGCGGATCGTTCAAGACCAAGTATGACAAGGTCTACAAGCTGCTGGCCAGCGATCCGAACCTGATCGGCGGCATCAAGAAGGTCGCCTCGATCTACGGCATCGACCCGATCCACATCATCGGTGCGATCGTCGGCGAGCACACCTACAACATCGACACCTACGACACCCTGCAGACCTATTACGTCAAGGCGATGCAGTATGTCTCCAACGACTCGCTGGTCTTCGCCAATCGCGGCGACACGGCCGCGGAACTGTTCGCCCGGCCGCAATTTGCGCGCTGCAACCAGTTCAACACCAATTACGAGGTCTGGGACTGCCGGCAGACGACCTGGGAAGACGTCTTCATGGGACGCTTCGTTGACGGTCGTCGCTATCCGCGCGACCGGTTGCACCGGGTGTATTTCGGTCCCGCTTTCGCCGGCCAGACCTTCGGCTTCGGGCAACTCAGCCCGGTCGCCGCGCTGGCGGTGACCGATATTGTCAACCGCAAGGCGGGCCTGCCGCTCCTGTCGATCGACGACGCGCCCGAGGTCTACCAGAACATCATGAACCCGGAGACGTCGCTGCATTACGTCGCCGCCAATATCCGGGTGTCGATCGACCTCTACAAGTCGATCGCCGGCTTCGACATCTCGCAGAACCCCGGGATCACGGCAACGCTCTACAACCTTGGAAACGCGGCGACGCGAGCTCGAACGTTGCGCGCAGAGAATGCCAAGCGCGCCAAGTCCGGCAAGCCGCCGCTCTACCCGCAGGAAAACTTCTACGGCTGGCTGGTCAACGACAAGGAAGCCGAGCTGCGCAAGCTGCTATAGCGCCCACCGGCGTCATGGTGCGGCGAGCCGCGCCGGCGCCTCTTCCTCGACCGTCCCGCATGCGGCCTGGCGGACATGCGCCGCGCCGGGGCTGGTCAGCCGGCAGTTCGACGTGATCGACCGACCCGGCGCTTCCGCGCAGATATCGGGTGTCAGGCCACCGTCATCAGTCAGCGGCGGAAGCGGGCCACGGGCCGCCAGCCGGCGCTTGACCGCCAGAATCCGCTCATACGACCGATCGAGCTGTGACGCCGGCACCCGCCCGGCCGCGACCGCTCCCGAGACCCGGGCGATGACCCGTTCGACCAGATCGTTATCGCCGGCCCGCTGATTGGCGAAGATCAGGATGTCGGCGCCGGCCCGGACCGCCATGACCGCCGCATCCTCGAGGCCGTAGCGATCGGTGATTGCCTCCATGCCGAGATCGTCGGTGACGATCAGCCCGTCGAAGCCGAGCCTTTCGCGGAGTTCGCCGGTCATCGCCCGCCGCGACAGGCTGGTCGGCCGGTCGCCATCAGAAAAACCGGGGTGGATCAGGTGACCGACCATGACCATCGCGACGCCGTCGTCGCGGGCGAGGGCGCGAAAGACCTCGAGTTCCTGCGGCTGCCACGTCTTGGTGATGTCGACGACGCGCTTGTGGGGATCGAGCGCCGCGGACCCATGGCCGGGAAAGTGCTTGGCGGCGGTCAGCACGCCGGAGGCGGCATGGGCGCCGATGAACTGCCGCGCATAGTCGGTCACGGCGCCAGGTTCGACGCCATAGCTGCGCCGCAGGCGACCGATCGCCGGACTTTGCGGATTGATGTTCAGGTCGACGACCGGGCCGAGGTTGACGTTGACGCCGAAGGTCGCGAGTTCCCGCGCCATGTTGGCATAGGCGACCCAGGCTTCGCAGAGTCCCTGCTTGGCGATGGTGCGGGCCGAGGACGGCAGGCCCTTGAACCCCTCGCGGCGGCGAAAGCGCTGGATGTAGCCGCCTTCCTGATCGACGGCGACAAAGGGCGGCAGGCGACCGCCGGCGGCGATCATCGCCTCCGTCAGGCCTGAAACCTGCTTCGGGCCCCGGATGTTGTGGCCGAAGAGAATGATACCGCCGATACGGCCATCGGCGATCATCGCGGCGATGCGCGTCGGCCACGGCTCGGCCGGCCGGGTGCCCGGAAAGCCGACAAGGATCATCTGGCCGATCTTGCGCGCCAGCAGTTCCATCTGGCGATCGGGGTGGAGCATCGCAGTCCGCTTGGGCGCTGCGACCGACGGCTCGGGATCGAGCAGCGGATAGCTCGGCGACGGCGTGCCCGCCATGGCCGGGACCGCGACGAGGATCGCCGATACAAGCAGGATCGCGGTCCGGTTCAGGCGCAGGGCTTCGCTCCATCCTTGGCCCGGCCGTTGGCCGGGGCCGCCTGTCATAGCGCGAAACAGTGCGCAGGCCACGGGGGTGAGAACCGAATTGCGGTCATCGTCGTCCGGCGCGGCCGGTGTCCTTCGTTGCGGCGAGGCCGCAAGTCCCGGTAGTTTGGGGATCCCGCATCACCGGCGAAGACCGGATTCTCATCGGAAACGGAAGGGCATATCGCATGACGGACGCCAAACCTCGGGTTGGATATGTCGGAGTCGGGCTGATGGGACACGGCGCGGCCAAGAACATCCTCGCCGCCGGCTATCCGCTGACCATCCTCGGCCATCGCAACCGACAGCCGGTCGACGACCTTGTCGGGCGCGGGGCGACCGAGGCGGCGAACGGGACCGAACTCGGCGCGGCGAGCGACGTCGTCTTCTTCTGCCTGCCCACCGCCGACAATGTCGAGGCGGCGCTGTTCGGCCCGGACGGCATCGCGGCAGCGCTGCGGCCCGGCGCGATCGTCGTCGATTCGACCACGGCGGATCCGGCGATGACCCGGCGGACCGGCGCCCGGCTCGCCGAGATGGGCATCCGCATGCTCGACGCGCCGCTCGGCCGCTCGCCGAACGAGGCCGAAGCCGGGACGCTGAGCACCTATGTCGGCGGCGACGTTGCCGATCTCGAGGAAGTCCGTCCGATCCTCGATACCTATGCCGATACCATCGTCCATACCGGGCCCCTCGGCGACGGCATGGCCTGCAAGCTGATCAACAACTTCATCTCGATCGGCACCAGCGCGCTGATCTCGGAGGCCGTGGCCACCGCGGCGCGGCTCGGGCTCGACCTCGAGAAGCTGCATGAAGTGATCTCGGCGGGCGGCGCCAACAGCCCGATGTTCCAGATCATCATGGAATGGGTGCTGCGCGGCGACGACAGCCGCCTGAAGGGGCCGGTGCGGATCGCCGCCAAGGACCTACGGACCTATGCCCGTCTGGCCGAGACCGTCGGCGCCACCGCCTTTATTGCCAACGCCTGCGGCCAGACCTATTCGCTGGTCGAGGCGCGCGGTCATGCCGAGCGCTACATGCCGGTGATGCCCGGGCTGATCGCCGAACTCGGCAACTTCAAGATCCGGGATATCGACTGACGGCCGAGCGACCGGCAATCGGGCAACCCTGCCGCGTTTCGCGTAACCTACCCCGATACCGCTATTGCGCGGGCGTTGCGCGGTCGATACTTGCCGCAGTTGATTTCGAGGGAAACGACCGCTGTCCATGTTCCGCGCCGAGCCGCGCCTGACCCCATCCCCCGGCGGGATGCGCGCCGCCTGTCATGCGTTGATGGCCGGCATCCTGTTGCTTGGCATGACGATCGCCGGGCTCGCCGCCCCCGCCGAGACGCCGAACCCGTTGGCCCCGCTCGATACCTCGAGCCCGAGCGCCACCTTCCAGTCCTTCGTCAGCCAGGCGAAGACGATCGAGGCGCGCTACACCGAATATGTCGCCGACAAGACCTCGGCGAAGGCGGCGGCGCTCGCCGCCAGCGTCGACCGCATGCGGCGGCTGCTCGATCTCGAGGGCCTGCCACCGGCCACCCGCGACAAGGTCGGCGGCGCCGCCTTCGGATACTTGGCCGATATCCTGGTCCGCATCCCGGATGTTCCGGTGGCGGCGATTCCTGGTGCGCCCGGCAAGGACTGGGGCAAGCTGCCGGACAAGTGGGAGATTCCCGGCACGGAAATCGCCATCGCCCGGGTCGCGGACGGGCCGCGCGCCGGCGACTACCTGTTCACGGGCCAAAGCGTCGAGCGGCTGCCGGTCTTCCACGCGCTGATCATCGCGGACCCGCCGCTTCGACCGACGGCTTCGCTCAACTGGCACGATGAGGGGGCGCGGCTCACCGGGCCGGTCTTCCCGGATACGCTGATCCGATCGCTGCCGGAACCGCTGCAACGGACGGTGCTCGACACCCCGGCCTGGAAGGTCGTCCTGGCCTCGGCGATCGGCGTGCTCGTCCTCGTCGTCACCGGCGTCTGGGCCATGCTGATGCGCCGTCTCGCCGGCCGATCGGGTCACGCTGCCGGCCTTTTCTTTCGGCTGACGACGCCGCTGCTGCTGGCCGGCCTCGCCTATGTCTCCGATGTCTTCATCCAGGAGCAGGTTAACGTCTCGGGCGATTTCGCCATCGGCGAGAGCCTCTTCGCGGCGGCGGTGCTCTATGTCGCCGGGGCCTGGGCGGCCTGGATCGCCTGTTTCCTCGTCGTCGAGGCGATCATTGCCTCGCCGAGCATTCCCGACAACAGCTACGACGCCCACCTTTTGCGCCTGGTCGCCCGCGTCGGCGCGATTCTCGCGGCCGGGGCGGTCGTCATCTATGGCGCCAACGACATCGGCATTCCGGCGCTGGGTCTCGTCGCCGGCCTGGGCGTCGGCGGTTTCGCGCTGGCGCTGGCGTCGCAGTCGACCGTCGAGAACCTGTTCGGCGGCGTCTCGATCTTCGCCGACAGGCCATTCCGGGTCGGCGACCACATCGACTATGGCGGCGGCGGCGGCCGGGTCGAGGTGGTCGGGCCGCGCTCAAGCCGTATCCGGGCGCTCGACGGGACGCTGATCACCGTCCCGAACGGCGATCTCGCCAAGATGCACATCATCAATTACACGCGCCGCGACAAGTGCCTGTTCCTGCATACGCTCGGCCTGCGCTACGAGACGTCGCCGGAGCAGTTCGAATGGCTGATGGATGCGCTCCGCCAACGGTTGCGCGACCACCCGATGGTCGAGCACGCACACGGCATGCCGCGCGTCGCCCTGACTTCCTTCGGCGACTCGGCGATCAACATCGAGCTGCGCGCATACATCCTCACCGCTGACTATTCGGAGTTCCTGGCGATCCAGGGCAAGCTGATCCTCGACATCATGCGGATCGTCGAGACTGCCGGTACCGGCTTCGCTTTCCCCAGCCAGACCGCCTACCTCGCCCGCGACACGGGCATCGACGAGGCGACGAAGGGCCGGATCGAAGAGGAGATCCGCCAGCGGCACGGGGCGCCGGCGACAGGCGACGGCCAGGCGCCCGCAGCGCGGGACTGACAGGGTCATCGCGGATTTGCAGAGACCTCCGGGGAAGCGACACTGGCCGCCGCCCCGGAAGGATCTGGTTCGGTCTATCGCTCTTCGAGAACCATGTGCGAGACGCCAACGGCGAGGTTGAGTCCGGCCTGGGCCTGGATACTGAACGGCTGGAGTATGATCGACTCCCGCGATCCGCCGACCAGAACGTTGGCGCCGAGACCGAGAACCAGGGTTTCCTCGGCCGAAACGCCGACATAATTCCCGGAGAGGCCACCCGGCGCGTAGTCGTTCTGCGAGGCGAAGACGCCCCAGATGATGACGCTGCCTGCCGTGATGCCGACATCGAGGCCGAAGTCGCGGATCCGGCCGCTGTAATGCTCGGTATTGGTGGCGTCAGGCTGGAAGCTGCAGTCGATCTTCTCGGCCGAGGTGATGAGAAGCCCGATGCTCGGGCCAGCGGCACAGGTCAGCACGCCGATCTTGACATGAGAGTCGGCCGCCACGGCCGTCGGCGCGGATGCGACGCCAACGAAAAGCGCGAGGGCGCCGGCGAGCGCCATGCCACGGGCGAGGAGCGACGTCTTGGTCATTGGTGGTTGTTTCCTTGGTTGTGTTCGAGCGATTTTCCCGAAGAGCCCACAAATGCCTTCCGGGCTTTCAGTCCTGTTCATTGTAGCCGGGCGGCGGCAGGCCGGAAGCGGCGGAGGCTTCAGGCCGCCGCTTCCGAAGCGCTATTTCACTTCTTCGACTTCACTCAACCGCCAGCTCTTGTCGAAGAAACTGGGCTTCGGGCTGTAGAGGCGGAGAAGGGTGAACCAGCCCTTGCCCGGCATGGTCTGAATCCAGTTGCCGCGTGCGACGCCCTCGGGCTGCTCCGGACCGAAATACACCGTAGTTGATCCGTCCGCTGCGGCTTCGGCCGCCGGCGTTGGATAGCTCTGGCTTCCGGCGCGGGGATACTTCTGCGGCGTCTGAAGCATGGAGCGGGTCTGGTTGTCGTAGAGCGTGAAGGACCAGAAGGCCTCGGCCGGAATATCCTTGGGCAGCGTCACCTTGTAGGTCTTGGCGCCATCGAACGGGTTCCCTTCGGCATCGAGGAAGCCCATCAGATACTGCGAGCCGACCCCCGGGATGCGCATGATCATGCCGGGCGAGTCGAGCGTGTAGCCATAGTAGAAGGCCGTGCGCGAATCGAGGGTGCGCGCACCGGTCGGCGGCAACGGCTTGAACATGCCCTTTTCGAAAAGCGGCGGAGGGGTTTCGAAGAAGGCTCCACCCTCCCACAGCATGCTGCCCCACTGCGAGCCCTCATAGTAGGCCCAGTCCGGGTGCTTCATCGCATAGCGCCAGTTGAGCGCCCGCCCGGATGCCTGGCCAAGCGCGGCCGCGTCCGAGAGAATCTTCTTTATCCGGTCGTCCGGCTTGAACTCCTTGCCATGAACGATACCGATGGCGGCAAGCTGTCCGGCCAGTTCCACGTCGTAGCTCGTGGCGGGCTGGTTCTGGACATTCTCGTTGATCAGCTCGAAGAAGCCGTAGTCACTGGGCGGGATCGTGTTGAACGACAACCCGTTAGCCTCGATGAACTTCATCTCGGGGATCTTCGGCTCGTCCGCGATCCGGACGGTACCCTCCAGGGCCTGGGCGATGCTCGAGCCGAAGGCGCCCGGCTGATAGGGATAGATCTTCAGGTTCTGCTTGATATTCTCGACGGCCGGCTTGGGATCGTTGTCGACGAGGTAGGCCCGCGAGGCATACAGGGCGAAATTGGTCTTCGAGTGAGCGACGAAGTAGCCGCCCTCGGGCAAGGGGCCATCGTAATCCGGCCCGACGATCAGGTACTTGCCGCCGAGGCCGCGATCCGGTCCCGGACCACCGATGTCGATGATCCACGAGAACCACATGTCGTTGATCGTGCCGACGGCATGCGACGGCTGCTCGATCACCACCGGGCCTTTGCTGAGGTCGAGGCCGGCCAGGTAGTAGACCGTGTCGGCATTGGCCGTCAGGAACAGCGAGCTCGAGTCCATGAGGTCGGAGAAGATGACCACATCGCCGGGCATGGCGCCGATGTCCTCGAAGCCCTTGACGATGGCAAGCGCCGAGGCACCGCGGAAGCTATTGTTGTAGACGTTGAGCGCCCGCGTCAGGTCCAGCGTGTCGTAGACCTTGCTGGCCGTTTCTTCGGTCGGTACGCCATCCTTGAACTCCAGCGTTCCGGCGCTGGTTTCAACCGTGTCCGGTGCGCCCAGGGACTTGAGCACCTCGTCGGACACATCCGCATACGCGGCGCCTGTGGCGGTGAGCAGCGCGATCGCCGCCGCGCCTATGAACTTGGTCAGCATCAACTTGCCTCCATTGCTTGCGCTTGTTTTGGTCACAAGGCGAGCGGCGACGCCTCCAGCGACGTCACCGCCCGGCTCACGACGTTTCAAATCCGTCAGTGACGACACCCGGATGACATTCCGGATGTCGTTACTTCAGTTTATGGTTTTGCCGCGCCTGCAGCTAGCAGTAGTAGACGCCTACCGCGCAACGCCGGACCGTGCGACGGCCAACGCCGGCGACACTGACCGGGGTCAGCGGACGACCGATAATGGCCTCCGCCGTCGATACCGGGCTGGAAATGCCGGGGATGGCCAGCCGCGCGCCCAACTCAAGGCCGCCGATGGCGATCGCGAGGGTCAGGAGGGAAAGTCCAAGTCGCTTCGAGAGAGTCATTTCGCACCTTCAGGGCTGTATTGGGCAGGCAGTTCGCCGAGATCCGGCAGCTTGTCGAGCGCCAGCTTCTCGGCGTCCGTGTCATTCTTGAAGACGAAGTCAGCCGCGGCTCCGCCGGTCTTCCAGTCGGAAACCTGGACGGTGTATTGCGGCGCCGTGTCGATCTGCTTGCTGGTGATGACGTAGCGGCAGGGATAAGGCGCGTCGCCCACGGCAATCCAGATCTGCCAGTCGACGTCTTCGGTGCGGAAGGCGAAGTGATTGCATTCGACACCGCCGATGACGCCGCTGCCGAGATCCTTGACGTCGGTCACCGACGGCATCAGTTCGTCATAGACGTTGGACAGGAGCAGGTCGGCGCCGGGAATCGGCCGCTGATAGGTGTCCCTGAGTTCGTCGATCAGGTGGTCGATCGACCCCGGGATCTCGATCTGGCCGTAAACGTTGACCGACTTGCCGAACAGCGTCAGCGTCGTTCCGTCAAACAGAAGTTCGACATCGGAGAAGCCGCCGGTCCGCGTCGCCCGGATCTTGTCCGGCCGGCTGATCTCCATCGCGCCGGAACTGGCGAAGGCCAGCTTCTGGCCTTCCGACGATACAACCTCAAGGACCGTGTCGAAATCGAATGCCAGGTGATCCTGCAACGCCAGGTAGTCGGACATTTCCTTGAAGATCCGCTTGGCGTCGTCGGCATCGGCCCTGGCCCCGACCGTCGTCGAGACTGCGATGGCCGATGCCATCAAGGCCACCGTCAGCCCCGGCAGGAGCTTCCTCGTTGAGAATCGCATATCCGTATTCCTCGCTTCGCTTTTTCGGGCGTCCCCGCGGGGCCCAGCGCTCTTCCCGGCAATCGGGAAGTCTTCGCCGGCCGCGCGTCGTCTGATGCCCGCGAATCTAGCCGGACACCCGCCGGACGGCTCGTAGGATCGGGTAACCTCTATGCAGTCGGACGATGGCGACGCGGCAGGGGCGGCATTCGGGGAACGGCCCATGCGGCAGGCGCCCGATCCACCCCGACAATTTCTGACCGGATTGCCCGGGGCAGGAGTCTGCGTAGGCGCGCGTATGTTACGCCGCGTCGGCCCTCAATCTGGCTAGACTTCGGGCTCGGGGTCGTCGATTCGCCGCGCCTTGCGGCGGGTTCACGCGCGTTGAACAGGGGGAACAGTGACGTTGACAAATCCGGGCAGCGATCCATCGGCGCCATCACCATCCAACGTTGTATTTTTGCATCGCGCCTTTTCAAAGCGCTTCGCCGCCGCTGACTCCACTGTATGCGCCGCAAAAGCGGCGTTAGCATCAGCGGCGTCTGAAATCGGGTGTTCGGACGCTTGGGGGCGAGCATGAAATCAGCAAGAAACAGTCTGGCAGCGTTTGGCGTGCTCCTCCTGTCGGGGATCGGGGTTACCGCGGCCCATGCCGATGACGACGCCGCGGCGCTCGCCCAGCAGTTGACGAACCCGGTCGCCAGCCTGATCAGCGTGCCGATCAAGACGGACTACAACAGCGGCTACGGCGCCAAGGGCAACGGCTACCAGACCGTGACCACGGTTCAGCCGGTGATTCCGATCCGCCTCAATGAAAACTGGAATGTCATCTCGCGCACCATCGTGCCGTATGTCTGGGACCAGAAGGACATCAGCCCGGTCGGCCCCTCGGGCCATCAGTCGGGCTTCGCCGACAGCAGCCAGTCGCTGTTCTTCTCGCCCTCCAATCCCCTGCCGCTCGGCGATCTCGGCAACCTTGTCTGGGGTGTCGGGCCGGTCTTCGGCTTCCCGACAGGCAGCGCCAGCCCGCTTCTCGGCAGCGGCCGGTGGACCCTCGGGCCGACGGCCGTCGCCCTCCTCATGAATAACGGCTGGACGACCGGCGCGCTGGTCAGCCAGTCGTGGGATATCGGCGGCGACAGCGACAGGTCCAAGGTCAACTCCACCTTCATCCAGCCTTTCGTCGCCTACACGACGAAGACCGCCTGGACCTTCACCCTCAATTCCGAATCGACCTACAACTGGGAAACCAACGACTGGTCGATCCCGATCAACGCGATGGCGGCGAAACTCGTCAAGTTCGGAAACCAGCCGGTCAGCCTGCAGGCGGGCGTGCGCTACTGGGCCGACAGCCCAGAGGGTGGCCCGGAAGGCTGGGGCGCCCGCGCCCAGGTCACCTTCCTCTTCCCCGCCGGCGGGTAGAACCGATGGCCCTGTCAATTCCCCTCAGATCAAGGGACTCCTGAACGATGACTGCAAACCACCCAAAGCCGGCGGACCGCGGATTGCACGCATCATGGCTTGCCCTCGGCCTGATAGCGGCGCTTGCCGCCTCCTTGGTCACAACCGCCCAGGCCGCGGAGCCGACCAGCGATCGCGTCGTCGACTTCAG
Organism: Bauldia litoralis; assembly: GCF_900104485.1. Lineage (GTDB taxonomy): Bacteria > Pseudomonadota > Alphaproteobacteria > Rhizobiales > Kaistiaceae > Bauldia > Bauldia litoralis. The sequence goes on from NZ_FMXQ01000003.1 coordinate 148,773, forward strand.
CGTCGCCGACGAAGCGCCCGGCTGGGAATTCAGCGTCACCCCCTACGCCTGGCTCACGGGGATCAGCGGTGACATCGGGGTTGCTGGCCGGACTGTCGGTGTCAATGTCACCTTCCAGAACATCATTAGCGAGAGCGACTACATCATCCCCTTGATGGGCTATGTCGAAGCGCGGAACGACCGCTTCGCGATTTTCGGCGATTTCTTCTACACCCAGGTTCGATTTACCGGCTCAAAGTCGGTCACGCGCAACCCCTTCGCCGATGCCTCGCTGACCCTGAAGGGCAAAGCCGGCTTGACGCAAACGCTCGGCTTTGCCGAAGGCGGGGCGGCCTATGAAGTGGCCCAATGGCAGGGTCCGATGGGCGCAACGGGCCTGGAACTGCTTGGTGGCGCTCGCTACTGGTACGCTTCGGTCGACACCACCCTGAACATCGATTCGACAGTCAAACTCAAGCAGCTCGGCTTGAAGCGGAAAAACAGCCGCGCCTATGCCAAGAGCGGCGACATCGACTGGGTCGATCCGGTCATCGGCGCGCGGGTTCGCCAGGACTTCGGCGAAGGCCGCCAGCTCGAACTGCTCGGCGACGTCGCCGGGTTTGGCGTCGGCAGCGAATTCTCATGGCAGGTCTTCGCCGGCTACACCAAGGCCTGGGAAGTCGGGCGGGCGACCATGGCGTGGACACTTGGCTACCGGGCCATCGGGGTCGACTACACCGAAGGCAAGGGCACCGACGCCAAGACCTTCGATCTCGTGCTGCACGGACCGATCGCCGGATTCACCGTCGGCTGGTAGGCCCGCTCGATCCACTTCGACGATTTGTCATGAAACGGGCCGCCCAAGGGCGGCCCGTTTTTTTGCGGCTGGTGTCTGACGGTGGGATCAGGCCCGGTGGATGTAGACGATGGTGCGGGCGCTGATGTCGACCAGGACCGGGATGCCGTTGACGACCGTGTAGCCATAGGCGGAATTCGGCACCTCGTAGAGCTGCACCTCGGCCGGCAACACCGCGCCGACGACGATCTCGCCCTGAACCGCAATCGCCGGAACCGGCGTCGCGGAGATGTACTGGATCACTGCGGGCTCGGGAACGATGGCCGCGACGTTGCCGTTGGGGCCAACGACGACACCGACGGTGGGTCCGGCGACGACTTCGGCCACGCCCTCGGCCATCACGACCGGGATACCGGTTGAAGCGCCGGCAGTGTCGACCTGAATGATCTGGCCACCCTCGTCGATGACGAGATACTGGGCCGACGCCCAGCCCGAGAGACCGGCGATGTCGACGCTGCACCACGAATAATCGGCAAGGCAACCGGTGATCTCAGAGCGCACGTTATACTCCATCACTCCCATCACGGGGTACTGGGTGCCCGGCCCGGCGCGAAGGTTCAGGTGAGCGGTCGAGTAGCCGCTGATCGCGAAGGCCGGTCCGGCGATGAGGACGGCAAGTGCGGTCCCGGCGGCGAGCTTCAGGGAATGCCTCATGGGTGTGTCTCTCTTCCTCTGGTTGATAATTCAGTCAGTTTCACAAAACGGGAGCTCGACGGTACCCCGACGGCTGACACCGGCATATGACACCGGCGTTAACGGCATGCGGAATATGTCGATAAAGACTGATGGAATTGAACGTATTGCAGGCACCGTCCCGTCGAGGTCTTCGACGGGTTGAATCAAGGATTCGCCCTCGCGCACGAAATTACGCAACGCAACCTTCCCCTGCCCGGGCCCGGTCCTGCAAGGAGCGGGATATCCGTATTCGGCGAAACGCACAACGGCCTTTACATGCCCCAACCCGGGTGCACCCTGGCGCGGCCGCGACGCAGAATCACACCGATGGTCTAGACCGACTCGTCGATCGCCTGCCCGTAGGATCGGGTAGACTCCATGTTCAGGTCAATTCGTCGACGCCGGACCCGCTTCAATGCGTGACGTACCGGTGGGCGGCGACGGCACCACGACCCCGGCCTTGCTCAGACCGTCCGCGATGTCGAGTTGCGACTGCTGGGGTATGTTCCGGATGGTGAGTTCATCCCACAGGTTCGGGATGAAGCCGGGCGCCATTTCCTGAAAGCGCACCGCCATCGCCCGGGCCTTTTCGTCAAGACCGTTCTGGGCATAAACGATGGCGGCGACGCCATGATAGATGGGTAGCCCCGTCAGATCGGTTTTATCGATCTCCGAGAGCGCCTTCTCATAATCGTGCTGCATGTAGGCAATGGTCGCGAGAGCGCCGCGATAGAAACTCGAATGGCCGGGATTCTTGGCGAGCGCGCGCTCCAGCAAATCGCGCCCTTCCTGCATGCGACCGGACAGTCCGGTCAGCAGTCCGAGTTGGCCAAGCAATTCCGTATCGTTCGGATTGAGGGCAATCGCCTTCTGGGAGACCTCGAAAGCCTCGGCTGGCTGCCGATTGTAGGAATAGGCCATGGCCAGGGCCTGCAGGGCCCGGACGTTGTCCGGGTCGAGACGCGTTGCCGTGTTCGCCGCTTCCAGCCCGCGTTTCACGGCATCCGGCGACGGGTTGAAGCCCGCCCGCACTTCATCGACATAGACCAACCCGAGCAGCCCCCAGGCCGTGGCGTAGGACGGAAACGCAGCGACCGCGCGCTCCAGACAGTCGCGCACTTCCGCATGCTTGGCCGCGCTCGGGCCGGCGCGATAAACGTAGTATCGGAGCGTGCAGAGATAGGCTTCGAGGTCATCGGGCGGTGCGTCGCGTTCGCGCGCCGCCTCGGCGCGGAACACGATGCCGTAGGGTTGCGCGATGGCGGTAGCCACCTCCTCGGCGGTCTCGACCTGGATGCCGAAGAGATCGGACGCCGTCAGTGGATACGCGAAGCGCCGCGACCACAGCACCGCCCCGGAAGCGGAATTGAGCAACCGGCTGCTGACCCGAATGCGCTCGGAATCGGTTCTGACGCTCCCCTCGAGCACGTATGCGACGTCCCTGTCGCGCTTCAACGCGGTGACGTCGGCATCGACCTTCACCGAGCGCGACGTCTGGACGCCGTAGACGGTGATTTCCTTGAAGCGGGCGAGTTCAGAGACGACTTCATCGGTCAGGGCGGCGGAATAGAGCGCCGATACCGGTCCGTCGCCAAGGTCGCTGAACGGAAGAACGAGGAGTGTCGGCCCCTTTGGCAGCGAGTCCCCGGCGCCTCCGCCGATCGACATCATCCCCGTCGCATAGGCCGCGACCCCGGCGACGACAACCGCGACAATTGCCCCGGGCACGAGGTGGGACCGCCAGCGCCGGGTTCGGTCGGGCGCCGCCGCGACAGGCGCATCGGAGACGGCCGAACCATCCGCGTCTGCGTCGACCGCGCCCTCCGTCCGGTTGACCCCGAAAACCGGCACATAGCCGCCCTTCGGGATCTCGATGACGACGCAATCGTCCTTGCCTTCGAGCAGGTAGTAGTGCTCCAGCGCGCGCCGCAGCCGCCCGGCCTCAATGCGCACCACCGGGTCGTTCTGGGCGTCGAAGGTATCATCGCGGCCAAAGACCTCGACCGCAACGGTGAAGGCCTTGATCCGGTCCGAGCGACCTTCCAGCGTCTCTTCGACGACATATTTGAGAAAATTTCGGGCGCGCTCGGAGGCCGAAAAATCGGCGCTGGCGACGATCCGGTCGACCGCCTGACGCACCACCTCCGGTGATACCGGACTATCGGCCTTGCCTACGTCGGAGGTGCTGGAATCCGCCAGGCTCACTGTCTCTTCGCTCCGACCGTTGCCGCCGTCGATCAGCAATATCCGACGGGAACCGTTGCCTACCATATTTGGAGATCGATCGTCACCGCGTTCGATTATCGACCAACCGCGGATCGGACACATGGCCCTTGCCAACCGCCGCTGGCCAATTGTGCCGCCCGAGCACCGTTTCCTACCGTAACGCTACGTCACGTTCGTGGCGGGAAAAGGATAACTTCACGGAAGTCCGGCGTGGCGAAGAGGGAGATCGATCCATGGAAAAGGGGCTGCAGGCTGCGGTCCGACGTTTTCCGCTCAAGGGCCTGTGCATCCAACGGCTTGCCTCTGCCGACGATGCCTTCCTGTCGCTCTGCAGCGATCTGGCCGATGCCGAGGCTGCCATGACACGCTGGGCGCGCTCCGGCACGGACCAATACGAATCACGGCAGGACGAATACGAAATCCTTGCCAACGAGCTGGCCATAGAGATCGGGCAACTGCTGGATTTGCATGCTTGCGAGGAAGACGTCGCAACGAGTTAGCGAGCGTTGGCGAACCCGCCGCGCCGACGCAACCTGGCCGCGCCTCAGTCCTTGGCGAGATCCCGCGGCGTATTGGGGCCGCGCACCTTGATGTCCGTGCCGAACACCAGGTCCCAGAAGCCGCTGGTAACGCCGAAGTTGCCCTCATCGTCGAAGTGATGATGCAACATGTGCCGGCGCTTCAGCCGATAGGCGTAGGCGCTGCGGCCGAGCCCGTCGTGATGAATGAGGTGGTGAACCGTGACGTACCACAGGTATCCGGCCATGAAGCCCGCCGTCAGGCCGCCCGCGATCGCCGGCACCAGGACCAGGAGTGGCAGATAGACGAGCCCGACAAACAGCGCCAGGCTCAGCCAGATCGGCGTACCGATCAGGGCTGTCTGGTCGTTGTGGTGGCCGTCATGCATCTCCTTGATGTGGGGCAGGTGATGGAGGACGTAACGGTGGAGCGTGTACTCGACCAGCGTCCAGATACCAATCCCCAGCACCAGCGCCGTCATCGTCGTGGCGAATTGCTCGGGCGACGCGCGCCAAAACGCGACCGTTGCGACCCCCACGATCACGAGAGGGTAGACAACAAAATCGCCGTAGTAACCAACCTTGCCGAGACGCATGGAGGTCCTTGTAACCCGATTTTCATTAGCCAGCCAAGCCGCACTTATAATACGAAACGCGCCAACACCAAAGGCTTCGCGTACCGTTGCGATCGGGTTTTCAACCATGCCGGCTAAGGGTGCGCGGTGCCCCGCCCCGCTTCCGCTGGACGCAGGCCGGCCGAGCCAGCGATCTTAGGCCGCACCCTGTCGAGCGTAAACGCGCCTCGCCGGCACCCGGACTCCCTGGCGCAGGCCAGATGCCGTCAGTGCGCCGACCAGGGGCCGATCTCGATCCGGTCGGCGAGGCTGCCGAGGAAACCGGCGCCGGTGACGCCGTCGATCAGCCGGTGGTCGACGGAAAGCGTGGCGTTGATGCCGCTGCTGACGGCGATGCCTCCGGCGCGCGGCACCACGGTCTCGTGTTCACGGCCAATGGCGATGATGCTTGATTCGCGGGGCTGGATGATCGCCTCGAAACGATCGGCGCCAGCCCGTCCGACATTGGAGAGCGACATCGAGGCCGGTTCGGCATCCGCCTGCGACAGGCGCCCCGCGCGGGCCCGCTGGACGGCAGCCTGGCGGGCGGCGGCGATCGACGCCAGCGACTTGCCCGCGAGATCGCGCAGCACCGGGATCATGACGCCATCCTCGACGGCGACGACGAGGCCGATATCGACGGATTGCGACCGGATGAGCGCCGGCTGGGCGCCCTCGTCGGCATAGCGGACCAGCATGCGCGGCGACTGGGCGAGGCAATCGGCCAGCGCCTGTAGCAGGAAGTCGGTGAAGGTCAGCTTGACGCCGCCCGACTGCTCGAGATCCGGGCCGAGCATCGCCCGGGCCCGGGCGACCGCCGACGTATCGATCCAGCGATCAAGAACAAAGGACGGGATGGTCTGCCGACTGAGGCTGACGGCGGTGGCGATGCGGCTGCGCATCGGCGACAGCGGCTCGGCATTGGCGGGCAACGGCCGGGGCGCGGCCGCCGACGGTGCGGTCGAGGCCGGCGCCTGTGCTCCTGCATCGACAGCCGCCAGCACATCGCGCATGCGGATGCGGCCGTGCGGGCCCGAACCCGTGAGGGTCCCGAGATCGACGTCATGCATGCCGGCGAGGCGCTTCGCCATCGGCGACGCGAGCAGGCGCGTGGGCCGCGCGGAACGAGTCGCCGCGGGTGCGGCGGCTGGTTTCTGCGATGCTGGCGCCGCCCTTGCTGGGACCGGCGCAGGCTTGGCCGGGGCCGCGGATGCCGGCTCGCCAGCCGTCCGGAACCGCGCGAGGACCGCGCCCACTGCCAGTTCGGCGCCGGCTTCGGCCATCAGTTCGGTGACCGTGCCGTCGACCGGCGATTCGACTTCCATCGTCGCCTTGTCGGTTTCGAGTTCGACCAGCGTTTCGCCGGTCTTGACCGTATCGCCGACGCTCTTCAGCCAGCGGCCGACGGTGGCGGTTTCCATCGTGGCGCTGAGCTTGGGGAGGAGAAAATCCATGCGATCTCTCCTATTCGAGCAGCGACTTGGCCGTGGCGGCGATCGTCTCCGGCGACGGCAGCATCGCGTCCTCGAGCCCGGGGCTATAGGGCAGCGGATGGTCCGGCAGGGTGATCCGGGCTGGTGGACTGTCGAGGTAATCGAAGGCTTGCGTCAGGACGTCGGCAACAACGTCCGAGCTCCATCCGCCGGTCGGCGCCTGCTCTTCGACCACGATCAGGTTGTTGGTCCGCTTCACGCTTTCGGCGACCACCGTGACGTCGAGCGGGCGCAGCACCTGGATATCGATCACCTCGGCGGAAACGCCGTCTGCCGCGAGCAGGTCGGCGGCGGCCAGCGACCGGCCGACCATGGCGAGGCTGCCGACGATGGTGACGTCGGACCCCTCGCGCAGGATCTTCGGGCCGGTGGGCATCGCCACCTCCTCCGTGCCGACCGGGACCGGGCCCTTCATCGACAACAGCGCCTTGTGCTCGAGCACAAGCACCGGATTGTCGTCGCGGATCGCGGCCTTCAGCATCAGGTAGGCCTGTTCCGGATTGGACGGGCAGATGATCTTGAGTCCCGGCACCGAAAGCATCCAGGATTCGGCGGTCTGGGAATGCTGGGCGCCGAAGCGGAGGCCGGCGCCGCCGATCGCCCGGATGACGATCGGGGTCTTGACCTTGCCCCCGGACATGAAGCGATGCTTGGCAATGCCATTGACGATCTGGTCGAAGGCGACGCCGAGGAAATCCGCGAACATGATCTCGGCAATCGGCCGGTAGCCCGTCAGCGACAGGCCGAGGCAAGCGCCGACAAAGCCGGTCTCGGCGATTGGCGTGTCGCGCACCCGGGCGGAGCCGAATTCCGCCATGAGCCCCTGGCAGGTCTTGAACGGACCCTCCGACTCGCCAATGTCCTCGCCCATGATCAGCGTCGTCGGGTCGCGGCGCATTTCTTCCTGGAGGGCGAAAACGATCGCCTCGCGATACGTGATGTCCTGCGTCGGCATTACGGCAGTCTCCGTCCCCGGTCCGGCCGCTCTTTGGCGCCGGTCCTTGTTTTTCTCAGGCGAAAGTCTTGGCCATGAAGTCCTGGTCGGCCGACGGCCATTCCGACGCCGCGGCCCTGTCGGCAGCGGCCTTGGCCTCGGATTGCAGTTCCGCGACGATGGCGTCGGCGGCCTTGGCATCGAGCAGTCCCCTGGCGATCAGGTCCTTGCGGTAAAGGGTGATCGGATCGCGCTTCAGCCATTCCTCGACTTCGGCCGGGTCGCGATACTTGGCCGGATCGGTGCGCGAGTGGCCGCGATGACGGTAGGTCTTGGCCTCGATGAAGGTCGGCCCGCCGCCGCCGCGGGCGCGCATCGCGGCGATCGAGGCAGCGGCATAGACCTCCTCGACGTCGTTGCCATCGACCTGCACGGCTTCCATCGCATAGCCGCGGGCGCGGATGACCAAATCCTCGTAAGGGGTGGTGTGATTGATCCGGGTGAACTCGCCGTAGAGGTTGTTCTCGCAGACGAAGAGTACCGGCAACTTCCAGACCTGGGCGATATTCATCGATTCGTGGAAGGCGCCGATATTGGCGGCGCCATCGCCGAAGAAGCTGACCGAGACCTGCTCCTTGTTGGCAAGCTGGGCGGAAAGCCCGGCGCCGACCGCGACCGGCAAACCGCCGCCGACGATGCCAAAGGCACCGATCAGCCCCTTGTCGATATCGGTCAGGTGCATCGATCCGCCGATGCCGCCGCAGACCCCGTCGACCCGGCCGAACAGTTCGGCGAAGGCGGCTTCCATGTCCATGCCGCGCGCCAGGCAATGGCCATGGCCGCGATAAGTGTAGCTGACATAATCGTCCGGGCGCAGCGCCTGGGCGACGCCGGAGGATACCGCCTCATGGCCGTTGCAGAGATGCGTCGTGCCATGGACGAGGCCTTCAAGATAGCTGCGCTGGACCTGCTCCTCGAACTCGCGAATGCCGACCATCGAGCGGAAAAGCTCGACCCGGTCGTCGTCGGTCAACGGATCGGGGACCTGATTGCTCGGCTTCGCGGATTTCTTCCTGGCGGCCATGTCGCGCGCTCCACCCTGATTCTATTTTCTTGACGCCGGAGCGGTTGCTCAGACGCGGTGTTTTTCGATCGTCGCCTTGTCCATCTCGATGCCGAAGCCCGGACCCTGCGGCACGGCGTAATAGCCATTGTCGAAGGATGACCGGTTGGCGACCAGCGCATAAAACATCGGATCGCGGTCTTTGTGAAACGTTTCTAGGTAGGTGCCGTTTGGCACAGAGGCGAGAAGCTGCGCCGAGACCTGCGGTTCCTCGTGGTGGCCCATCTCGACCGTGAAGCACTGGGCAAGCGCCGCGACACGGCGCCATTCGGTCGGCCCACCGCCCCAGCTCGCATCGAAGTTGCAGACGTCGATGGCGCCGCTCATCATCAGGTCGCGGCAGCCGGCGCGGCTGATCTCGCTCTGCCCTGCGCAGACGGGGATGCCGCCCTGGGCCCGGGTGGCGGCCATGTCGAGCCGGTCGTTCTGCCAGTGCACCGGTTCCTCGAACCAGCGGATATTCAGGTCCTGCGCGTGGCGGGTGAACTCGACCGCCTGGGCGCGGCTCCAACCCTGGTTGGCATCGACGAGAAGGACGAAATCGTCACCGGCGGCGGATCGCGCGGCGCGAACCCGCTCGGCGTCGTCCTTCGGCGTCAGGCCACCGACCTTGAACTTGCAGCCGATGTAGCCGTCCTTGCGAATCTGCTCCATCTCGCGGCCGAAATCGGCCAGCGTCTTGCCCTCTTCGTAGTAGCCGGCGATGCAGATGACCGGCAGCTTATCGCCGTGGCCGCCCCAGACCTTGTAGAGCGGCACGTCGAGCGCCTTGCCGACCGCATCCCAGAGCGCGCTGTCGACCGCCGCCTGGGCGCACATCGCCAGCTTGCGATCGCGCAGGATGTTGGTCGACGGCTTGCGCATCTTTTCCCAGCAGCCCTCGATGTTGAAGGCGTCCATGCCGACCAGCAGCGGCTGGATCTCGTCGAGGATGATCTTGACAACCTCGGCCTGGGTCTCGAATTCGTCCCCGTTGTAGATTTCGCCGACGATCCCCTCAGACGTGTAGACCCGGGTAATGATCGTGCAGCGATGGGTCATGAAGTAGTTGCTGCCGCGAAAGGTGCGCGGCAGGGGCATGGACAGGGGGACGCATTCGATGCGCTCGATCTTCAACTGCGGTGCCACTTGAGATGCCTCGGATGGACTGTTTTCGAAACGTTTCCAAACATAGTCCGGGGCTCGCCTGACGGTCAAGTGGACTCGGCCGTGCCGGTGTACGGCTCACCCCACTCGCACCGTCGGACAAAAGCAATTATAGTGTTTCCCCATGAAGACGCTCGCGTTTGCGGCGGGCGACAGGGCGGATGGGCGCGATGAAGAAAGCCACCCGAAGATCGACCACCATTCGCGACGTCGCGAGCGCCGCTGGCGTCTCTGTCGGAACCGTTTCACGTAGCCTCAACGCGCCGGATTCGGTGCGGCCGGCGACCCTCGTCAAGGTGCGGACGGCAATCGAGGCCCTGGGCTTCCAGCCGGACAGCCGGGCCCAGATCATGCGCCGGCGCCACACCATGACCATCGGTTTTGTCGTCGACGACATCGGCAACCCGCTGCATGCGACGACCTTCAAGGCAGTCAGCGCCGTCATGCGCGAGCGCGGTTTCTCGCCCTACCTGGTCAACACCGAAGGCGGTGCGGAGAACGAAGCCGCCGCCATCGACATGCTGCAGCATGGCCGTGCCGACGGCGTGATCATGACCATCAACAGCGAGAAAGACGCCGGGACGCTGAAGCGCCTCGAGCAATTGCGGATTCCCTCGGTCCTGCTCGACCGCGACATTCCGCTCGATATCGACGCCGTGCTGACGGACCACGCCGTCGGCATGCAGCAGGCGACGAGCTACCTGATCGGGCTTGGCCATCGGCGCATCGCGCTGATCACGGGCGGCAGCGACATTCGACCCGGCCGCGAGCGCATCCGCGGTTTCGTCGAGGCCTTTCGCCAGCGCGACCTCGAGGTTCCGACCGACCTGATCCGCGCCCAGAGCCTTTCGGCCGACTACGGCTTCCGCGAAGCCTCGAACCTTCTGCAGCGGGAGAAACCGACCGCGATCATTGCTGCGGGAAACCGCATCCTTGTCGGGGTGCTGCGCGTCATCCAGCAGAACAAGCTGTCGATTCCCGGCGACCTGTCGCTGATCGCCTGCGACCAGACCGACCTCGCCCTGCTCTACCCGGGGCCGATCACGCTGATCGACCGCAACATCGAGGAAATCGGCCGGACCGCGGCGCATCTCCTGCTCGAACGTCTTGGCAGTGCCGACGACAAGCCGGCGCAGCGGATCTCCCTGCCGACCCGCCTGATCCTCGGCGGCTCATGCGCGCCGGTTCCGGCGTGAGGCCTTCAGTCGAGCGTCGCGATGGCGCGGACGGCGACGTGCCCGTCCGCCGTCGTTTCGAGCGTCAGTCCGGTGTCCGTCCGGTTGCCATAGAGGCGCAGCGCCTGGCCGACATAGGCCGGGCCGACACCCCGGAAGGCAAAGGTCTTCAGCCGGTTCGGGCCGAACGTGCGGGCGCAGAGGTCGATCAACAGGCTGGCGGTCAGCGGACCGTGGACCACGAGGTCCGGATAGCCCTCGACGTCGCGCGCATAGGACCGGTCATAGTGGATGCGGTGGGCATTGAAGGTCAGCGCCGAGTAGCGGAAGAGCATCACCGGATCGGGCGTCACCACCCGCTCGAACGCGGCTGGCGTCGGCTCCGATCTATCCGCCGAGACATTCCCGCCCGGTTCGCGATAGACGATCGTCTGCCTTTCGATCACGCGCGGTTCGTCCTGCGCGGTGACGCTGTGGTCGACGGCGACGAAGACCAGCGCCCCGGTCGATCCGGTCTTGGGAGTGATCGAGGCGACCGTCGAGGTGATGCGGAGTGGCTCGCCGATGGCGATGGGGGCAACATAGGTCACCTCGCTTGCCGCCCACATCCGGCGCGGCAGGTCGATCGGCGGCAGGAAGTCGCCGCGCCGCGGATGGCCATCGACATCGATCTCCCGCATCGGCGCATGGGGATTGGCGAGCAGCCAGTGGATGCCCTGCGGCGCCGGGCCGGACGCCTGCGCGACGGTCTCGGCGTCCAGCGTGGCGTTGAGACCGGCGACCATCGCCGGGGTCACCACATCCTCCGTCGTCCGGCTTCGTCCGATCCAGTCCGCCCAATCCGTCATCGCCACGTCGTTCCCGCTGTCGCCGCACAGGGTGCGGCCTGTCTCGTCAAGGGTGCCCTGATTTGACGCCGAATGCTCCCCCTTTCGATGCCTCCCGAATCCGCTCGCTGCTTTTCGTGCCGATGCTTCAGGCGCGATTGATCGTCGGCGCGGCCGGGCGCGGTGCCGACGCCGTCATCCTCGACCTCGAGGACGCCGTCGCGCCCGAGGCGAAGGACCGGGCGCGCGACGCCCTTGCCGAAACCGCGCGGACACTCGCCGAGGCGGGACAATGCGTGCTGGTGCGCATCAACAACCATCCGGACCTGATCGACGCGGACCTTGCGGCCGCCAACGACGCGGCGATCGCCGGCATTGTCCTGCCCAAGGCCGAACGACCGGACATCATCGCCACGATCGCCGGACGGCTGGCACATCCGGCACTCGTGCCCCTGGTCGAAACAGCGCTTGGCGTCATCAACGCGCATGCGATTGCCGGCGCCGACGAGAGGGTCGCCGCGCTCGCCTTTGGCAGCGAGGATTTTTCCCTCGACATGGGCATTCCGCCAGAGGAGGCGGGACTGGCGACGCCGGCGCAGCAGGTGGCGATCGCCGCGCGCGCCGCCGGAAAGGCCGCCTTCGGGCTCCCCGGTTCCCTGGCGATCATCGACGATGGCGACCGGTTCACGGCGATCGCGCGGATGGCGCGGAGCATCGGCATGGGTGGGGCGCTCTGCGTTCATCCGCGCCAGGTGACGATCGTCAACGCAGTCTTCGCGCCGACGCCGGCCGAAATCGACGAGGCAGAAACGGTCCGGGCGGCCTATGAGACAGCCCGCGACACCGGCCATGGCGCCGTGGCGGTCGACGGGCGGATGATTGATCAACCCGTCTACCGGCGGGCGCTTGAGACGCTTGCCCGCGTCCGCGACTGACCCGGCGATCATCCCGGCTAGGGGCCCGCTGGCGGGTCCGGCTCCAGTTTGACGCGGTTGGCACGGCGGGCGCGCTGGAACTTGATCAACCCGTCGAGCGAGACCGCCAGCACGATCACCGCGCCGGTGACGAAGGTCGACCAGGTCGCGTCGATGCCGAAGAAGATCAGGCCGCTGGAGATCACCTGGATGATCATCATGCCGACCACCGCGCCGATCACCGTGCCGTAGCCGCCCGACAGCGGCGTGCCGCCGATGATCACCGCGGCCACGACGACCAGCACGAAGTCCGAGCCCTCCTGCGGATCGATCGCGCCGCGGAAGCCGATATACATCGCCCCCGACAGGCCGCAGATCGCGCCCATCAGCACCAGCGTCTGCAGCCGGATGGTGTTGGTGGAGATGCCGGCGAGTTCGGCCGCTTCCGGGTTGCTGCCCACCGCCTGGACGCGATAGCCGAATTTCGTCCGGTGAAGCACGAAGTGCATGACGATGGCGAGCACGACGAAGACCAGCGCCGCCACTGGCACCAGCCCGAAGATCTTGGTCGCGATAACGTTGAAGTAACTGGAATCCTGGTTCGGCGGCACCACGGCGCGGCCACCGTTCACCACCAGCGACAGGCCCTGGAACATCGAGTAGGTGCCAAGCGTCACGATGATCGCCGGCAGCCGCAGGCCGACGGCGATGATTCCGTTGAACAGGCCAAGCAGCGCCCCGAAGCCGACGCCGGCGGCGGCAGCGATCCACGGGTCGAGGCCGGCCACCATGAGCAGGCCCGAGAAAACGGCCGAGAAGTTGAAGATCCAGCCGACCGAAAGGTCGATTTCACGGATCGCCAGCAGGTAGACCATGCCGACCGCCAGCATGCCCTGGAAGGTGGTGTGGCTGAGAATGGTCAGGAGGTTGAGGGGGCTGAGGAAGTGCGGCCGCGCAATGCCGATGAACAGGATCATCACCACCAGAGCCGCGATGACGCCGATCTCCTCGGGCAACCGGAAGCGCCGGCGGACAGGCGTCGCGGATTGCCCCGGCGCGTTACCGGTATCGGTCATGACGTGGCCTCGGGTTCTGTTGCTGCGGCCGGCATCTCGCCGGTATTGATGACGTGGAGAAGCGTATGGTCGTCGACGCCGGAAAGCTCCCCGGCGATGCGGCCCTGGTAGAAAACGATGATGCGGTCGCAAAGGCCGACCAGCTCAGGCAACTCGGTCGACGAGAAAAGCACGATCCCGCCCTCCGCCGACATCCGCCGGATCAGGCCGTAGATCTCGCGCTTGGCGCCGACATCGACACCGCGGGTCGGATCGTCGAGGAGGAAGACCTTCGGTCCGATCTCCATCCACTTGCCAATCACCACCTTCTGCTGGTTGCCGCCGGAAAGCTGGTTGGCGAGCGTCCAGGGCGAACCGGCCTTGATCTTGAGGTTGTCGATCTGCCGCTCGGCCCGGGCATAGGCAGGCCCGTTGCGGAACAGCCAGGAGCCGCCGGTCTGGGCGCCGACGAAGACGTGGCTGATGTTGAAGAGAATGCTCTTTTCAAGCATCAGGCCGTTCCGACGCCGGTCGGCCGGCACAAGGCAGACGCCGCGCCGCGCCGCGTCCGTCGGGCTGCGGGGCAGCCCCTTGGCGTCGGGGAAGGTGACGTCGCCGGCGCTCGCCTTCTGCGTACCGAACAGGATCGCCAGCAGCGCCGAGACGCCGGAGCCCTCAAGCCCGGCCAAGCCGACGACCTCGCCGGAGCGGGCGGTGAGGGCGACGTCCTTGAGGGGACCGCCAGACAGCCCCTTGATCGAAATCCGCTCCTCGGCACGGCCGGCGACCATCGGCAGAGGCGGCGGGAAGAGCGCGTCGTGCTGCGCGCCGATCATCCCCTCGATCACTTCCGGGATGGTGAGGTCGGCCCGGTCCCTGGTCAGCACGTCCCGTCCGTTGCGGGTGATGGTCACCCGGTCGGAGATTTCGAACACCTCCTCGAGCCGGTGCGAGACGTAGAGCATGGTGTGGCCGCGCGACGAGAGCTGCCGGAGAACGGCGAACAGGCGCCGGGTCTCGCGCTCGTTCAGCGCCGAATTGGGTTCGTCGAGAATGATCAGCTGCGGCTCCTCGAGGAGCACGCGGGCGAGTTCGACCAATTGGCGCTCGCCGATCGAGAGCTGGCCGACCGGGGCGTGGACATCGACATTCAGCCCGAGCCGCACAAGCAGGTCGCGGCTTTCCCCTTCCATCGTCCGCGTCGAGACGACGCCGAAGGCCGACGGCTCGCGGTTGACATAGAGGTTGGCGAGCACCGAGCGCTCGGGAAACAGGCTGAGCTCCTGGTAGACGATGCCGATGCCGCGCTTGCGCGCGTCGTTGGGCGATTCCAGCGTCACCGTTTCGCCGGAGACCTTGATGGTGCCGGAATCCGGTCGGACCGCGCCGGCAAGAATCTTCATCAACGTCGATTTGCCGGCGCCGTTCTCGCCAACCACGGCGTGGACCGTGCCCCGCTCGACGGTCAGGTCCATGCCGGCAAGCGCCACCACCCCGCCGTAGCGCTTGGTCAGCTCACGGACCTCGATCAGGATATCGCCCGGCATGGGTCAGTCCTCATAAGAGGAGGGCGACCCGCAGGATCGCCCTCCCCAATTGCACCGCGGGGATCAGCCCGAGACTACTCGGCTTCCGCCGCGATAGGCTGCATGCCGGCGGTCGGGTCGGCCTTCACCTTGTCGGCCCAGGCCTTGTAGTATTCGGCGGTGGCCGCCGGGTCGCCCGCGAGCTTGATGGCTTCCTCGAAGCTGATCGCCGGCAGGCCATTGCCCATGTCGACGGTGTCGGCGGTCACGATCTGCGCGCCGGCATCGTAGAATCCGACCTCGAGCGGCTTGTCGTTCTTGATCGCGTCGACCATCAGGGCGACCGGCAGGTAGCCCTGGACAAAGGCGCTCTGGCCGATCGAGACGAAGGCGTGACCGTCCTGGATCGCCTTGAGGTTCGGCTCGGTCAGGTCATAGCCGCCGGCAACGAACTTGTCGCCGTTGGCAGCGTTGAGCTTGCCGAGGCTGGCGATATCCGGTGCGCAGAGGCCGACCATCGCCACCGTTTCGGGATTCGCGGCATAAAGCTGCTCCCAGCGATTGTAGTTCTCGACCTCGGAGACCTTCACGTCGAACGGCCCGAGCACGTTCAGGCCGGGCGCCGCCTTCAGCGACTCCTGAACGCCCTGCGAACGATTCTCCAGCACCTGGATGCCGGGGAAGCAGATGCCGACGATGACCGTCCCCTTGGCATCGGCGCCGCCGAGCTTCTCGACGATCATCTTGCCGAGGACGCGCCCGCTCTCCACCGACTTCTCGCCGACATAAGGCGCGTTGATGTTCGTCGACAGCGTGTTGTACTGGACGATCTTCACGCCTGCGTCGACGAGTTCGTTGAGGCCCCGGGTCATGCCTTCGCCCTGGATCGAGGTGGCCACGCCCTGGGCGCCGGCGTTGGCGAAGTTCTGGGTCAGCTTGAGCTGGCCTTCGGCCTGGCTGCCCGGCTGCTGGGCGACCTGGAGATCGACGCCGAGATCCTTGGCCGCGGCCTGGGCGCCATCGATGATCTGCTGGATGAAGGGGTTGCCCTGTGCGTGGGTGACGAAGCCGAGGGTGATGTCCTGGGCCGCGGCCGGCGCGACAGCGGCGGCAGAAGCGAGCAGGGTTGCCGCCAGCAGTCCTTTGAATGTGTTCACGTCATTCCTCCCGAGTTTTTGTTGATCGTTGTTGTATCCACTCTCGTCGGCGGGGCTGCGGTTGCCCACCTCGCCGCCGTCCTCTCACGCTAGACTGCGGTCAAGCCGCCGTCGACGGTGATGAAGGATCCGGTCATGTAGGACGCGTCGTCCGAGGCAAGGAACGCGACCGCGCCTGCGATCTCGTTTGGCTCCGCCCCGCGCCGCATCGGTATGTTCTTGACATTCCACTCGTAGACTTCCGGGTCGGCGACGAGCTCGCGCACCAGCGGCGATAGCGTGAAGCCCGGGATCACGACGTTGACCCGAATGCCTTCCTGCGCGTAGTCGACCGCCATGACCCGGGACAGGCCGTGAACGCCGGCCTTGCTGGAACTGTAGGCAGTGCTTGCCGGGGTGCAGCCGAGGATGCCGGTCGGCGAACCGGTCAACACCACCGCGCCCTTGCCGGCCGTCGCCTTGATGGCGGCGACACCATGCTTGCAGGCGAGATACATGCCCGTCAGGTTGACGCCGACGACCTCGTCCCAGACCGATTTCGGCAGGTCATCGACCTTGCCATCGCGCTCCGCGGAGAAGATCCCGGCGTTCGAACAGACGATATCGACCTGGCCGAAACGCGCGACGATCGCCTTGTAGGCCGCCTCGACAGCGGCCTCATCGCTGATATCGACGTGCAGGGTCATGGCCTCGCCGCCGGCGTCGATCATTCCGGCGGCCGCTTCCTCGACATTGTCCTGATTCCAGTCGAGAGCGGCGACCCGGCAGCCCTCCTCGCAGAGTCGCTCGGCAATCGCCCGGCCAATGCCGGACCCAGCGCCGGTCACGACCGCCACCTTGCCTTTCAGGCCCCGCATCGGCTCTTCCTCCCGTGGCGTGACCACGCGTTGATGGTCCACGAGTGCCTCTAACCGGGCACTCTTTATTGCGCCTGTTCAAAAATATCGTTTCCAAAACTTGAGTCAAGCGAGAAGGCTGGAAGTCGCGACGCGACCAACGCGACGGGACCACGTCACTGAAATCGGTTCAATTCTCGCCGCACGAGGCTGGTCGCGGCGACGAAAGGCGGTTATCCGGCGACCGCGCCACTTCGCTGTTCGCCCTCAAGCCGGGTGATGTCGGTGGCCAGTTGCTCGACGTGATCGTAGTCGGCGATCGATAGCGCCGGCGACAGGCGCCCCTCGGAAACGACGTGGACGCGATCGGCCGCCTCGTAGATCTCCAGCACCTCGGTGCAGAACATCAGGACGGTGTTGCCCTCCTCGACATAAGTCTGCAGCAGCCGGTAGATCTCGCTCTTGGAATGGATATCGACGCCGCGGGTCGGCTCTTCGAGGAGCAGCAGCTTCGGCGAGCAGTTCAGCGCCTGGGCGATCGCAACCTTCTGCTGGTTGCCGCCGGACAGCGAGCGGATCGGCTGGGTGGTGGTCTCGGTCTTGACCATAAAGCGCTGAACCGCGCTCTCGGCCAGGGTCTTCATCTGGCGCTTCTTGAGCGCGAAAGCCATCCCGGCGATCTCGGGCCGGCCGAGGCGGACGAGCAGATTCTCGCCGACCGAGTAGTTGGAATAGAGGCTGAACTGGCGGGTCGCCGGGACATAGGCGGTGTAGCGATCGACCGCTTCCATGCCGGACAGCGATCCGATGGTCAGCCGGCCGCTGCAGCGGTCAAGGCCGGCAAGCGAACGGAGCAGTTCGCGGGCGCCCGAGCCTTCGACGCCCATCAGGGCAATGATCTCGTTCGGCGGACCGTCGAGATCGATGCCGGCGAACACGCCGGGCAGCGTCCAGCCGCGGGCGGTGAAGACCGGCGGCGCATCGGGATCGCGCTTGCGCTCCGCGACGCTGTCCGCGGCGTCCGTCATGGTGCTGTCGACCACCAACTGGCGGGCCAGTCCTTCTTCGGTCAGGGCATCGCCCTCGAGGATCGTCCGCACCCGGCCGTCACGCACCACCGCGACGCGATTGCAATGGGCGACAAGATCCTCGAGCCGGTGCGTGACCAGGACGACGATGCGCCCGGTCTCGGCCAGCTTGCGGATCTCGCGAAACAGTTCGTCGGACTCCTCTGCGGTCAGCGCCGAATTCGGCTCGTCGAAGAGGAAGACCTTTGAATCGCGGGCAACGGCCCGGGCGATCTCCGTGCGCTGCTGCGTGGCGAGCGAGCAATCCTCGAGCAGCTTGTTCTTGAGGTGGCCGATGCCGAGCGCCTCCATCACCGCGGCGTCGGCGCTGCCGAGCCTTGGCCGGCGGCTGCCGGTGCCCTCGCGCCCGACCATCACGTTTTCGGCAACGGTGAGGTTGGGGAAGAGCTGCGGCTCCTGGTGGACGACGGCGACAGCCTGCCACTCCACGGAGGGCGACCACGGGCGACCGTCGAAGGTCAGCTCGCCGAGGGTCGGGCGTTCTTCGCCGGCGATCATGCGCACCAGCGTCGACTTGCCCGCGCCGTTCGGACCGGCGACGCCGAGGACCTCGCCGGGACAGAGGTCGAGATCGAGCTGCGCCAGCGCCACCGTCGAGCCGTAGGTCTTGGTGACGCCGCGCAGCGATATCCCTTTCTCGAGGATGTCGCTCATGCCGCCCGGCTCTTGCGGACCCGGGTGAGGAAGAGATCGAGCGCCACGGCGCCGATGGTCACCGCGCCAAGGAAGATCTGCTGGACATGGGGACCGGGCGAGAGAAGGGCGAGGCCGATCTGCAACTCGGCGAGCAGCAGCGCGCCGCCGAGCGTACCGATGATCGTGCCCTTGCCGCCCGACAGGCTGGCGCCGCCGATGATCACCGCCGCGAAGACCGGGAAGGTCTGGGACAGGCCGATGTCGGGCTGGGTGGTCTGGATGAAGGAGAAGTCGAGCATGCCGGCGATCGAGGCGAGGACGCCGCAAAGCACGAAGGCGAGGATCTTGTAGCGCTTGACCGGAAGCCGCGCCAACTGGCCGGCGGTCGGGTTGCCGCCGATCGCCGTCAGGCGGAAACCGAAGAGGGTGCGGTGCAGCAGGAAGCCGACGACCACCGCGATCCCCAGCATCCAGAACACTTCGATCGACAGCCGGTAGGGCCCGACATTCTGGGTGAGGCCGATGAAGAAATCGAGCTGGCCCTGGTCCATCGTCGAGCCGGGGGGCGGATAGACCGGATTGAAGGTGCCGGAATTGGTCACCCACAGCGACAGTCCGTAGAGCAGATTGTAGCTGCCGAGGGTGACGATGAAGGACGGTATCTTGATGCTGGTGACCAGCACGCCGTTGAACAGGCCGACCAGCGCGCCGATGATCAGGACCGCCGGGATGGCGAAATAGACCGGCAGGCCGCCGACGATCCACATCACCGCCAGCGAATTGGCGGCGAGGCCGTACATGGCGCCGAAGGACAGGTCGATCTCGCCGACGACGATCACCAGCGTCAGGCCCATGGCCATGATCGCCACCGAGCTCATCGAGCGGAGCACGGAGACGCCGAGGTTTGGGTTGGCGAAGGCCGGGTTGATGATGATGAAGATGATGGCGACGACGATGACGGCGGCGAACAGGCCACCGACCCGCAATGCTACGTCGAGGGTTGCCTTGCCCGCTGCGCGGAACGCCGGTCCTTGCGCTGCAGCCTGCGGGGTTTCAGTCGGAGCCATTCTGTCCTCACGTCACTCTGGAAGTGGAACGAGCCGCCAGCGGCGGCCCGTTCTGTTTCGCGTCGGTTCGGCCTTACTCGCCGAGAACCTTGTCGAGTTCGGCGCGTGCCTGGTCGACGCCATCCGCCGTCACTGCCTTCAGCGTCTGGGTGTTGGGCAGGATCACGCCGTTCTTGAGGAACTGCGCACAGGCCGGGGCACCGAAGGCCGCCTGGTCAGGCCAGCGCTGGTCGAACAGGGCGACCTGGATGCCCTTCTCGATGGCGTCGAGCTGACCCTTGGACGAGTTCCAGCCGATGGTGAAGACCTTGCCTTCGAGGCCGAGGCTCTCGATGGCGCGGTCGGCATGCTCGGCGCCGATGTCGACATTCTGGATGAACTGGACATTCGGGTTGGCGGTCAGGAACGACCGGTAGATGTCGAAGGTCTTGCCGGGCTCGTAGCTGGTGTTCAGCCCGTTCTCCTCGGTGGTGACGAAGGTTGCGTCGGGAATGGCGGCCATGATGCCGTCATGGAAGCCCTTCATCCGGCCCTGCGCCCAGAACTGGGTCGGATCGCCACCGGACACGGCGAAGACCTTGATGTCGTCCTTGCCGTTGTCCTTGATCCACTTCAGCACGGTCTCGGCGGCGTAGGCGCCTTCCTTGTCCGGGATCTGGGTGAAGTTGGTGAACTCATGGCCGCGCGAGGTGACGCCCGCGGTGAAGACCGGGATGCCCTCGTCCATCATGCGGTTGGTGATCGCGGTCATCGCATCGGAGCTCACCGGCTCGATGCCGATGCAGTCGATCTCACCCGTCGCGAGCTTCGCCTCGATCTGCGAGACCTGCTGGTTGGGATCGTTCTGGACAGGGGCGATCGACGCGCATTCCATCGGATAAATCTCGTTGCCCATCTCGCAGCCCATCTCGAAACCGAGCTGATATTGCGGCGAGAAGAGCGGGATGCCCGAGGCCTGATACGAGAAGACGTAGTTGATCGGCTCGCCGGCCTTGACCTTTTCGGCGATGCGATCGGCGAGCTTGAACGTGCCCCAGTCGCGCTTCACCTCGAAGGGCGCACCGTCGACCTTTTCACCGGTGGTCGGGATCTGGCTTTCGCTCGCCTGCTGGGCGACGGCGCCGCCGGCGATGGTAAGGGCACTGCAGCTGACCGCGGCCAGCAGAACGCGACGTACGGATTGTCTCATGGGTTCTCTCCCTTGTGTATTGCTGCATTCGACGCCAGACGGGGCATCTCCTGCGGTTCCTTCCCCCTCGCTGTCCCGTCGGGGCAGCGAACGACTTCAGTCCATGCGACGCGGTGCCCCGCGCCTTGTCTCAGGCCTTCGCCAGCACCTTCTCGCTGCGATAACCCTCGACGACCTCCTCGATCACCTCGATGCCGAGGCCGGGGCCCTGCGGCGGGTAGACCCAGCCATCGACCTGCTCGAACGGCTTCTCGACCAGGTCGTGCTGCATCGGATTGCGCAGCGGCTTGAACTCGAACAGCTTGCAGGACGGCGAATTGAACGAGATGGCGAGGCTCGCCGCCGTGACGATCGCCGACGACCAGGCATGGGCATTGGCCTGGCGGCGATAGAATTCACAGCGCTCGGTGATCTTCTTGAAACCGGTGATGCCTTCGGCGCGGCCGGGATCGACGCCGACCACGTCCACCGTGCCGGTGGCGAGAACCGCCTCGAACTGCTCCAGCGTCCATTCGCGTTCGCCGTAGGCGATGCGGGTCGTGGTCTTGGCGCGGAGATTGGCATAACCCTCCGGATCCCAGGCGCCGAGCGGTTCCTCGATCCAGTCGAGATTGTACTCTTCCATTGCCCGGGCACGACGGACGGCGTCGGTGACGTCCCACTTGATGGCGATGCCGTTGTCGATCATCAGCATCCGGTCGGGGCCGAGCACCTCACGCATCGCCTTGACATAGGCGACGTCGCGATCGTGGTCGTAGCCGAGATTGGCGCTGCCACGCTTGCCGAAGCCGGTCTTCAGACCCTGCAGGCCGGTCGAGATCCATTCGGCGGTCTCGTCGGCCATTTCGGGGATCGACTCGTAGTGCGCATGGCAGGAGGCGATCGCCGGGAGCTTTTCGTGGACGCAGCCACCGAGGAGGTCAAGGACGCTGCGGCCAAGCACCTTGCCCTTCAGATCCCACATGGCGATGTCGAGGGCGGCGGTCGCGTAGGACGCGATGCCGCCGTGATAGCCGTACCACCAGGCCTGCTGCTTGTTCTGCCGCCACAGCGCCTCGGTCTCGACCGGGTCCTTGCCGATCAGGTTTGGCGCCATGCCCTCGATGATCGCCTTGGCGGCGAAATTCGCCTCGGGAAACTGGGTGATGGATTCGCCCCAGCCGACCTGGCCGTCATCGGCCGTGATCTTGGCCAGGCACAGATGCCGCAACGCGTTGAAGTCGTTCGGCTCCGGGTAGCTGACCGGGATGGCCTCGATTTTGGCGATCTTCATGACTGCTGGCCTTACCCGATTGCGCCGCGGAACAGCGGCATGCCTTCGATCCCGAGATCGACCTCGACCAGTTGCCCCGTGATGGCCGCGCCGGTCACGTCAAACGGACCCATGTCGCAGACAAACAGCTTGCCGCCCTTGCCGAAGCAGCAGTTGAGCGGCGTGCCGCCGACTTCGAGGAAATCGATCAGCGTGCCGTCCTTGCCGACGTGATCGACGCCACCGGACGAAACCGTGGTGATCCAGAAGTCGCCATTCTCGTCGATCTTGAAGCCGTCGGGAATGTGGTTTTCCGGCAGGGTGCAGAGGGTGGTCTTGGTGCCGTCCGGCGTGCGGCGGATGACGCGGCGATTGTAGGATTCGACCCAGACCAGCGAACCGTCCGGCTCGGCGACGATGCCATTCGGATAGACGTGATCAAGCTCTTCGAGAACCTTGGCGACGCCGTTGGTCTCGATAACGATGATGCGTCCCGGGTGTGGCTTGGTGTCGGGCGCCCAGTCGCCGGAATCGGTGAAATAGAGCCGGCCGTCCGGCCCGAAGGTCAGGTCGTTCGGCCCGTCGAACTTCACGCCGTCGGCCTCGGTGACCAGGATCTCGACCTTGCCGTCGGGGCTGGTCTTCTGGATCGACGGTGGGCGATGCTCCGGCGCGACCCAGGCGCCGACATTCGGGGTCTGGGTGGAGTAGATCGCGCCATCGGTGCCGAGCATGCAGGCGTTCGGCCCGCCGCCGACAAAGGCGTAGGTGCCCTGCTTGCCGGTCTTCGGATCCCAGTAGCCGATCTCGCTGGCATAGGTGTTGGCGTAGACCACCCGCCCGTCGTCGAGCTCGTAGGGACCTTCGGGGTGTCCGAGGTCGGTGGCGCGGGTGATTGTCGGCTTCTTCATTGCATCCTCCCGATGTTCACCAGTTGACCAGGCCACCGGTGAAATTGATTGCCTGCCCGGTCATGTATGCGGCCTCGTCCGAGAGCAGGAACAGGATCGCCCCGGCGCATTCCTCCGGGCTCGCCCCGCGCTGGAGCGGCACGCCCTTCTTGCGCTGGGCATCGAATTCGGCGGCGGTCGTGTTCTTGTGGGTCGCTACATGTTCGAGAAAGCGATCCTGCATCTCGGTCTCGACGATGCCGGGGCAAATGGCGTTGACCCGCACCGGCCGGCCGGCCAGCGCATAGGAAAACGAACGCGTGATTGACAGGATCGTCGTCTTGGAGGCGGCATAGGGCGCGACGTCGGTCGATGTGGCGAGCTTGGCCGAACTCGACGACAGGTTGACGATGGCGCCGCCCGGCCGCAGGCGCGGACCGATCAACTGGCAGAGAAAGAAGACGGACTCGGCGTTGACGGTCTGGACCTGACGCCATTCCTCGACGGTCACCTCGAGGATCGGCTTGATCCTGATGATGCCGGCGGAATTGACCAGGTAGTCGAAGCCGTCAGCGGCTTCCGCCAGCGCCTGGCGCTGGTCCGGGTCGCCAACGTCTACGGCCCGCGTCGCGCAGCCTTCGGCGCCAAGCGCGGCGAGCCGGCCGGCGTCGATATCGACCGCCAGCACCTCGCAGCCCTCGTCGAGCAACCGCCGCGCGACCGCGTTCCCGATGCCGCTGGCGGCACCCGTAACCACAGCGCGTTTCCGGGTTTCCTCCCCCATCAACCTTCCCATTCCTCCCGTTGAAGCAACTATATTGAAACGTTATCGCGCGGCGCAAGCCCCTTTTGTCCCGACGTATTATGTCGGACCCAAAGACGCGCACGCCCTGGCGAA
This sequence comes from Bauldia litoralis, assembly GCF_900104485.1. Classification (GTDB taxonomy): domain Bacteria; phylum Pseudomonadota; class Alphaproteobacteria; order Rhizobiales; family Kaistiaceae; genus Bauldia; species Bauldia litoralis. Next base: position 172,847 of record NZ_FMXQ01000003.1, read on the forward strand.
TGGCGATCGCCCCGAGACACTTCGGGGACCATCCGGCGCGCGGTCATCGGCATAAGACTGTGGCGCCTGACACCCGTTTCAGGCTGTCGCGACGGGATGCCGACGGAACCCGAGGGCCAAGAAATCGTGCAGTGTTGCCCTGTTTCCTGCCGCGACCGATAGCGAAAGCAGCCGGATCGACCCGCCGTAGACGAGGGACTGCACTGAGCGACCAGTCTGCTCCGACACGCTCCGGCAACGCGGCCTGTCGGGGCGATCCGGGAGCGACGATATGCCCACGCAACGGCCGGCGGGACGACGGTGGCCAAGACTCCGAGAGGTGGGCGCGGCGACCTTGAACTGCACCATGGGCGCTGCTAGTATTTGAAACGATATCATTTGCTCATTCCGGCATCGCGCAGGGCGCGGCTACAACGACCGGCGGGCGGCCTTTGCGGGTACCTTGATCGGCCGGCGAGGGTGGGTAATCGGCGCAGGGGGGAACAAGGTCATGGCAGAGCTGGCGTTCGTCGACACGCACTTTCACCTGCACGACATGAAGCACCCGACGCTGCGCTACGGGTGGCTCGAGCCGGACGCGGTCCATGGCCTGCTGCCCGACACCGACCCGCTGAAATCGCAGCACTATTTCATCAAGGACTATCTGGCCGAAATCCGCTTCGCCAACGTTCCGAAGGCGATCCATGTCCAGGCAGCGGTGGATACGCCGGACCCGGTCGACGAAACGGCGTGGCTCCAGGCCTTCGCCAATGAGACCGGCTATCCGCACGGCATCATCGCCGAGTGCCACCTTGCCCGGCCGGACGCCGCCGAGGTACTCGACCGCCACCTGCAATTCGCCAATGTCCGCGGCATCCGCAATTTCGGCCAGGGCCGCTACCTGATCGACGACGCATGGCGGAAGGGCTTCGCCGAACTGGCGCCGCGGAACCTCGTCTCCTGCATCGATACCCGGGTCGAGCTTGCCGACGATATCGCCGACCTCGCCCGCAGCTTTCCCGAGACCGTCATCTGCGTCGATCACTGCGCCATTCCGGTCGGGCGCGATCCGGAGTCGTTCCGTCGCTGGCGCGCGGCCATGGACCGGATGGCCGAGGGCGACAACGTCACCATGAAAATTTCGGGCCTTGGCATGGGCGACCCTCTGTGGACGATCGACTCGATCCGTCCCTACGTGCTCGGCAGCATCGAGGCCTTCGGCGTCGACCGGGTGGTGTTCGGCACCAACTGGCCGGTGGACCGGATGTTCAGTTCCTATCCGGACGTGATCAACGCCTATGCGGCGATCATTGCCGACTTCCCCGAGGCCGACCAGGTGAAGATGTTCTCCGGCAATGCCGAACGCATCTTCCGGATCTGAGGACAACACGATGGCAACGGCAGGCGAAGCGGCGAGCGCGACCGGGCTGCACCATGTCGGGATGAGCGTCGCCGATCTCGACGCGGCGCTCGCCTTCTGGGAGCCTTTCCTCGGTGTGCCGGCGCGGTGGCGCACCGTGCTCGACCGTCCGTATCTCGGCCGCCATGTCGGCTATCCCGGCGTCACCATCCGCGCCGCCTTCATCGACCTGCCGGGCGGCAACACGCTCGAGCTCCTCGACTATCAGGTGCCCGACAAGGAACAGATACCCGACCTGACTGCCAACCCCGGCAACGTCCATCTCTGCCTCACGGTCGCCGACGCCGCCACCGCCTGGCAAAAGGCGGTGGACTGCGGCGCGCGGCCGATCGTGCCGGAGGGTCCGGTCGACATCGACGGCGGACCCAACGCCGGCGCCCGCGCTGCCTATCTGCGCGTCCATGACGGGATCACCCTCGAATTCTTCCAGCCGGCGCCAAAGCGGGAGGCGGCGGCGTGATCAAGCGCGTCAGCTTCCTGCGCCGCAAGGAGGGCATGGACCGCGAGGCCTTCCTCGCCCATTGGACCGGCCCGCATGCCGCCATCGTCCGCCAGCTCCCCGGCCTGCGCGGCTTGCGCTTCGGCCGGGTGCAGAGCTGGACACCGGAAGAGGCAGCCTGGGACGGCGTCGGCGAAGTCTGGTTCGACAGTATCGAGGCGGCTCATGAAGCCTTCGCAACCGAGCCCTACCTCGCGATGCTGATCGCCGACCGCAAGCTTTTCATTGGCGAGGCGCAGTCCTGCTTCGTCGAGGAACAGACGGTGGTCCCGCCGCCGGATGGGCGCTAGGGAGAGAAAAGCATGGCATTCGATCTCGAAGCCGGACTCCAGGGCAAGTCCGTTCTGCTGACCGGTGCGACCGGCGGCATCGGGCGTGAAGTGGCGCTTGCCTTCGGCTCGGTCGGAGCGCGGGTTGCGGCCGTCGATATCGACGCCGACCGCGTTACGGCTCTGGTCGACGAGATGGAGGGCGGGCCGCATCTGGCGCTCCCTTATGACGTTCGCCCGGTCGCCGGACACACGGCGCTGGTCGAACAGGTGATCGACGCCTTCGGCACCCTCGACATCCTCGTCCAGACGGCGGCGGTACTGGTCCGCCGTCCCTCGGTCTTCGAGGTCAGCGAGGACGACTGGGATTTCCAGCACGACATCAATCTCAAGGCGAGCTTCTTCCTTGCCCAGGCCGCGGCCCGTTGCATGCGGGACCAGGGCACCGGTGGCCGGATCATCAATTTCACCTCGCAGGGCTGGCAGAGCGGCGGCTACGGCGGCTCGGTCGCCTATGCCGCGACCAAGGGCGGCATCGTCTCGATGACCCGCGGCCTCGCCCGCTCGCTGGCCCCGGACAAGATCACCGTCAACGCCGTGTCGCCGGGAGCGGTCGATACCGCGATGATGCGCAGCGGCATGGACGACGCGGCGATGGCCGGGGTTGCGGCCCAGATCCCGCTCGGCCACCTCGCAAAGCCGTCGCAGCTTGCCGGTACGGTGCTTTTCCTCGGCTCCGACCACGCCGACTATATTACCGGTGCGACGATCAATATCAGCGGCGGCTGGCTGATGTACTGACGCCCCGCACGGGGACAAGGGAGACTGTCATGTCCGGCGAATTCTCCGGCAAGGTCGCGGCCATCACCGGCGCCGCACGCGGTATCGGCGACGCGGTCGCCGCGCGCCTGATCGAGGAAGGCGCAACGGTCTTCTCGCTCGATCTCGGCGATCCCGACGACGCTCGGGACGGGGTCACCTATCTCACCGCCAATGTCGGCGACGCGGCAAGCGTCGCGGACGCCTTCCGCCAGATCGACGACATGGCCGGGCACATCGACATCCTCGTCAACAATGCCGGCGTCCAGCGGGTGAACCTAGCCGAGAACATGACGCCTGAGGACTGGCATCTGGTTCTCGACACCCACCTGACCGGCACATTTCTCTGCTGCGCCGAGGCGATCCGGCGGATGCGCGCCCGCGGCAAGGGCGGCGCCATCGTCAACGTTGCCTCGGTGGCGGCGATCGTCGGCATTCCCGGTCGCGGCCCCTACAGCGCCGCCAAGGCAGGGGTCGAGGGCCTGACCCGCGTCTACGCCACCGAGACGGCCGCCGCAAACATCCGGGTCAACGCCGTCGCGCCGGGCTCGACCCGGACGAAACTGATCGACCAGGGCATCAAGGATGGCTCGATCCGCAGCGAATGGCAGGAGGAGCGAATTCCGATGGGCCGGCTGGCAGAACCGCGCGAGATCGCCGATCCGATCGTCTACCTGGCCAGCGACCGGGCAAGCTACGTCACCGGCCAGACGCTGGTGGTCGACGGCGGCTGGACGGTGCAGGGCATGGTGCATATCGCCGACTGGCTGCAGCCGCCGGCCTCCGGCTGACCCATGCCTGGCATCCCGTCGATTCCCGAGCGATTCAACCTCGCCCGCCACTGCCTCGCGCCATGGGCGCTGGAGACGCCGGACAAGGTGGCGCTGACGGTGGTCGGCGACCTCGCCGGCGGCGCCGGGTCTGTCGAGCAATGGACCTATGCGGCGCTCGACCGCGAGGTGCGCAGCGTTGCCGCGGGTTTGCGGGCGGAGGGCCTGTCGCCCGGCGACCGGCTGCTGCTGCGCCTGCCCAACAACAGCGACTACGCGCTGCTCTTCTTCGGCGCGATCGCCGCCGGCCTGGTGCCGATCCCGGTCTCGTCGATGCTGACCGGGGCCGATGTCGGCTTCCTGCTGGCCGACTCCGGCGCCGCCGGCATCGCGATGAGCGCCGACCTCGCCGTGCCGGTGGCTAACACCGGCGTCCATGTCTTCGACGAAGCGGCCATCGCCCGGCTGAAGGGCTTCGCGCCGAGCATCGGCTATGCCGACACGGCGGCCGAGGATCCCGCCTACATGATCTACACCTCCGGAACGAGCAGCCGGCCCAAGGGCGTCGTCCATGCCCAGCGGGTCGCGCTCGGCCGTATCCCGATGCACCGCGACTGGCAGGCGATCGGCAGCGCCGACACGATGCTCCATGCCGGCGCCTTCAACTGGAGCTACACGCTGGGCGTCGGTCTGCTCGATCCATGGTCGGTCGGCGCCGCCGCGGTTCTCTATAATGGCCCGAAGGACATCGCCGTCTGGCCAAGGCTGATCCGGATGACCGGGGCGACGCTGTTCGCGGCGGTACCCCTGCTCTACCGCCAGATGATCAAACATGCGGTGCTCGACAGGCAAGACTTCGCCACCATCCGCCATTGCCTGTGCGCCGGCGAGGCGATGCATCCCTCGATCCTCGAGCAATGGCGCGCCGCCACCGGTCGGGAATTGTACGAGTCGCTCGGGATGAGCGAGTGCTCGACCTTCATCTCCAGCGGACCGCAGGTGCCGGTGCGGCCGGGCAGCGCCGGCAAGCCGCAGCAGACCCGCCGCATCGCCGTCCTGCCGGTCGACGCGGGCGACCAGCCGCTCGGCGCCGGCGAGACGGGTCTGCTGGCGATCCACCGAGCCGATCCCGGCCTGATGCTCGGCTACTGGAACCGCCCGGACGAGACCGCCGCCACGACGCGCGGCGACTGGTTTGTCGGCGGCGATCTGGCGGCTTTCGATGACGACGGCTATGTCTGGTACCATGGACGGGCCGACGACATCATGAATGCGGGTGGATTCAGGGTCTCGCCGCTCGAGGTCGAGACGGCGCTGGCCGATTGCCCCGGCGTTGCCGAAGTGGCGGTCACCGAGCACCGGATCGACGACACCCTGTCGGTGATCGCCGCTTTCGTGGTGAGGCGCCCGGATCACGCGCTCGACGCCGACGCGGTGCTCACCCATGCCGGCAGCCGCCTCGCCGCCTACAAGCGACCACGGCAGGTGTTCTTCGTCGACACGCTCCCCCGCAACGTCAACGGCAAGCTGCAACGCCGGGCGCTCAGCCAATGACGGCGCTCCTCAAGGGCCTGCGCATCGTCGAGGCGGCGTCCTTCATCGCCGCGCCCTCCTGCGGGTTGCATTGCGCCCAGCTCGGGGCCGAGGTGATCCGCATCGACGCGATCGGCGGCGGGCCCGACCGCAACCGCTGGCCACAGGCGGCGGACGGCGAAAGCCTCTACTGGCAGGGCCTGAACAAGGGCAAGAAGTCCGTGGCGATCGATCTTCGCCAGCCGGAAGGCCGGGAACTGGCGCAACGCCTTGCGACCGCGCCGGGCGAGAGTGCCGGGCTCTTCGTCACCAACTTCCCGCCGGACGGTTTCCTCTCGCATGACAGGCTCGCGGCGCTGCGTCCCGACATCGTCACCCTGCGGATCATGGGCTGGCGCGACGGCACCGCGGCGGTCGACTACACGGTCAATGCCGCGATGGGCATCCCGCTGATGACCGGGCCGGCGGACCTGCCCGCCGACGAGCCGGTCAACAGCGTGTTGCCGACCTGGGACCTGATGGCCGGCGCATACGGCGCTTTCTCCCTGCTCGCCGCCCATCATGCGCGCCGGGAAACCGGGATCGGGCGCGAAATCCGCCTGCCGCTCGGCGACCTAGCCGCAACGACGCTGGGGCATCTCGGCCAGCTCGCCGAGGTGCTGCTGTCCGGCGTCGACCGGCCCCGCCAGGGCAATGACCTGTTCGGCGCCTTCGGCCGCGATTTCGCCACCGCCGACGGCCGGCGGCTGATGATCGTCGCGATCACCACCCGGCAATGGCGCGACCTTGTGACGACGCTTGGTCTCACCGAGGAGATCGCCGCGCTGGAACGCTCTCTCGGCACCTCATTCGCCAGCGACGAGGGCGAGCGCTACCGCCACCGCGAAGCACTTTATCCCCTGTTCGAGGCCGCCATCGGCGCTCGCAGCGAAGCCGACCTCACCGCGCTATTCGAAGGAACAGGCGTCTGCTGGGCGCCCTATCGCAGCGTCCACGAAGCAGCAACCGCCACCGATCGTTTCGCCGTCCAAACCGACGCCATGCCGACCGTCGCCCATCCCGGCGGCCACGCCTATCCGACCCCCGGCGCGGCCGCGAGCTTCCCGGGCGCGGACCCGCAACCAACCGGAACAGCACCGCGTTTCGGCGGCGATACGGAGGCTGTTCTCGCTGACGTCCTCGGTCTCGGCGAAGGCGAAATCGGACTGCTCAACGATACCGGCATCATCGCCCTCTGACTTCCTTGCCGCACACCCCTTCATTCGGTTGACATGGCTGCGGCCCGGTCCTAGCCCATAGCCAAACAACAAGAGAGGATTCCCCATGCTGTTCCCGGAAGGTGTCGCCATCGACGGCATCAGTGGCGAAGTTACCCCGTCGACTGACCGCTACACCAAGAAACTCAGCGAACTCAGCGGCCTGTTCCATGATGCGGCAGCCTTCGACAAGGTCGTCGCCGAAGGGGGCGATCCGATCGCCTATGAGGTCGTCGACTACCGCAAGCAGGAATGCGACATCTGCTTCGGCACGACGATCATGATGCCCGGCCAGGTCGGCGGCGAGTATTTCATGACCCGCGGCCATTTCCACGAGCGCAAGGATTGCGGCGAGGGCTACTACACCCAGTCCGGCGAGGGCCTGCTCCTGCTCGAATCCCGCGAGGGCGAGGTCCGTACCGTCGAGATGAAGCCCGGCATCTGCGCCTTCATCCCGCCCGAGTGGGCCCATCGCAGCATCAATACCGGCTCCGAGAAGCTGGTCTTCGTCTGGTTCTGCGCCACCGACGCCGGCCACGATTACGGCACGATCCGCGAGCGCGGCATGCGCAAGCTGGTCGTCGAGCGCGACGGTCGCCCGGCGATCATCGACAACCCGAACTTCGCGTGACGCCGGCGAGGCCGACGCGCCTGTCTGAACGCGTTGGCCTCCCGAACCTGTCCTGTCCATGAGCAACGACGGCATCTCATCGCGTTTCGACGTGACGGCGCTGGGCGAGCTGGTGATCGACATGATCCCGGCCGGCCGATCCGGCGCCGACGCGCTTTACGCTGCGCGGCCCGGCGGGGCCCCCGGCAACGTTGCGGCGGGCATCGCCCGGCTCGGGCTGCGCGCCGCGATGGTCAGCCGGGTCGGGCCGGGGCATCTTGGCAACGTGCTGATCGAAACCCTCAAGGGTGCCGGCGTCGAGACCCGTGCGATCAGTCGCGCCGAGGTCGACACCACGGCGCTCGCCGTCGTTTCGCTGGACTCCCGCGGCGACCGCGATTTCGCCCTCTACCGCGAAGGCTGCGCCGACTCCCGCATGGCGGCCGACGTGATCGACCGCGACCTCATCCGCACCTCGCGGGTCCTGCATGTCGGCTCGCTGACCCTCGGCACCCCGGTTTCGGCCGAGGCGCAGCGGCAGGCAATTGCGGTGGCGCGCGACGCCGGCGCCCTGATCTCCGCCGACCCCAATCTCCGCCCGGCGGTCTGGCACGATCCGAACGCTATGCTGGCAACAGGCCGCGAGGCCGTCGCCTCCGCCGATATCGTCAAGATCAGCGACGAGGAGCTTTTCGCCTTGTCGGGGCTGGATGAGCCCGGCGATGCGGTGCGGGCCCTGTGGCATCCGCGCCTCAAGGTCATGGCGGTCACCCGCGGCGCCGACGGCGCCGAGCTCTTCACGCCGGATTTCACCGTGGCGGTCCCGGGATTCGTTGTCGGCGTGGTCGATACCGTCGGCTGCGGCGACGCCTTCATGGCGAGCCTGATCGCCGGCCTGCTCGCCACCGACCTGAGCCGCCTCGATGCGCCGTCCCTCGCCGCCATCGGCCGCCGGGCCTGTGCTGCTGGCGCGGTCATGGCCACCATTTCAGGCGCGATGGGCGCCATGCCGGAACGCGCGGCCATCGACGCCCTGCTCGCCAACACCCCGGAGACACCATGACGGATACACGACGGCTGCGCATCGGCGTTCTCGGCGCCGGGCAGATCGCCCAGGCGGCGCATTTCGAATCCTGCGTCAAGGCGCACAATGCCGAGCTCTTCGCGATCTGCGACGTCGCCGAGGACCTGCTCGGCCGCATGGCGGTGATGCACCAGCCGCGCCGGACCTTCACCGACTACGACGCGATGCTGGCCGACCCCGAGGTCGAGGCGGTGATCGTCGCCACCTCCGATCCCTTCCATGTCGAGGCATCGCTGAAGGCGCTGGCCGCCGGCAAGCATGTGCTGTGCGAAAAGCCGATGGCGATGTCTGTCGAGGAGGCCGAGCGCCTGCGCGACGCCGTGGCGGCCACCGACCTGGTGCTCCATGTCGGCCACATGAAGCGCTATGACGGCGGCATCGAAGCGGCCAAGGATTTCGTCGACGAGGAGATCGGCGACATCATCGCCCTCAAGGCGTGGTACTGCGATTCGACCCACCGCTACACGATGACCGACGCCGTCCAGCCGACCATCGTCACCAGCGCCGGCTCACGCAAACCGTCGGGCGACCCGAAGGCCGACCGCCAGCGCTACCTGATGCTGGCCCATGGCAGCCACCTCGTCGACACCGCCCGGTATCTGGTCGGCGACATCGCGACGGTCCACGCCCATTACAGCGAACGGTCCGGCATCCGCTGCTGGTTCGTCGATGTCGGCTTTGCCAACGGCGCCCTCGGCCACCTCGACCTGACCGTCGCCGTCCGCATGGACTGGCACGAAGGCTTCCAGCTCTACGGCGAGAATGGCAGCGTCGTCGCCAAGACCTTCAACCCCTGGTACTACAAGGCGAGCGAGGTCGATATCTTCCGCGAACGCGACGCGACTTCCTATCGGCCGCTCGCCGCCGACGGCCATTTCTATCGCCGCCAGGTCGAGGGCTTCGCCGACGCGGTGCTGACCGGCGCACTCGCGCGCGGCGCCACTGCCGAAGACGGCGTGGCCTCGGTCCGCGCCATGGTCGCCATTGCCCAGTCGGTCCGCGAGAAGCGCGCGGTGACGCTCGCCGAAGCCGCGGGCGCCGTCTGATGCAAATCGGGATCTTCGCCAAGACCTTTCCCGGCGCCGATCCGAGCGAGGTACTGAAAGCGGTCGCCGGCGCCGGCTTTGCGGCGACCCAGTACAACATGGCCTGCTCCGGCCTGCCGTCCCTGCCCGACGCGATCGACAGCGGAACGGCCGAGGCCGTGCGGTCCGCCGCCGTGAGCTCCGGTGTCGCCATCGCGGCGCTGTCCGGCACCTTCAACATAATCCACCCCGACCCGGCCATCCGCGCGGACGGCATCCGCCGCCTCGGCGTCCTGGCGCCGGCGGCCCGCATCATGGGGACGCGACTGGTGACGCTCTGCACCGGTTCCCGCGATCCGGACGACCAGTGGCGGGCCCACCCGGACAACGATACGCCCGAGGCGTGGCGCGATCTCCTCGCCAGCATGGAGGCGGCGCTGGTGGTTGCGGACGCGCACGACATCGACCTCGGCATCGAGCCCGAACTCGCCAACGTCGTTTCCTCGGCAGACCGCGCCCGCCGGCTGATCGACGAAATCGGCAGCGAGCGCATCAAAATCGTCTTCGACGCCGCCAACCTGTTCGAGCGCGCGGCGCCGGCCGAGCAGCGCGACACGGTCTCGCGAGCCCTCGACCGCCTCGCCGACCGCATCGTCATCGCCCATGCCAAGGATCGCAACGCGGCCGGCGGTTTCGCCGTTGCCGGGCAGGGCGTCCTCGACTATCGGCACTACGTCTCGGAACTGCGCCGGGTCGGCTTCGACGGCGCGCTGATCGCCCACGGACTGGTGGCTGGCGACGCCCCGGGCGTCGCCGCGTTCCTCGACCAAACGCTTGAGGCGGGCGAGCCGCAATGACCTTCCACACCTTCGATCGCGGCGAGCTGGCGCTCCGCTACGCCGATATCGGCAACGGACCGGCGGTCGTGTTCCAGCACGGCCTCGGCGGTGACGCGGCGCAGGTGGCGGAGGTGTTTCCGGATGCCCCGCCGACGCGGCGCGTCACCCTCGAATGCCGCGCCCAGGGCCTGTCGGAGCCCGGCTCATATGACGCCCTGTCGATCGCGACCTTCGCCGACGATGTCGCGACGCTTGCCGAGCACCTGGCGGTCGGCCCGGCGGTCTTCGGCGGAATCTCGATGGGCGCCGCCATTTCGATGCGGCTGGCCGTCAAGCGGCCCGACCTCGTCTGCGCGCTCGTCCTGGCCCGCCCGGCCTGGCTGTTCGCTCCCGCGCCGGATAACATGAAACCCTTCGGCGAGATCGCAGGCCTGCTCGCCGCGCACGATCCGCGCGACGCCCGCGCCGCCTTCGACCGGTCCGAGACGGCGGCCCGCGCGGCGCGCGAAGCGCCCGACAACCTCGCCTCGCTCGGCGGCTTCTTCGATCGCGCCAACCCGGCGACGACCGTCGCGCTGCTGTCCGCGATCTCGCGCGATGGCCCCGGCGTCAGCGAGGCGGAGGTCCGCGCCCTCGCGGTTCCGACCCTGGTCATCGGCACGGCGGAGGACATCGTGCATCCGCTCGACTATGCGCAAACGCTGGCCGGAACGATCCCCGGCGCGACACTGGTGCAGATCCCGTCAAAGTCGATCGACCGGACGGGCCACATCGTCGCGTTCAAGGCGGCGGTCGGCGATTTCCTGCGCGGTCTCGACGGCTAGGCGTCAGCCACCCTTGGCGATCTTCTCGCCGCTGTCGGCGTCGAACAGGCAGATCTTCTCTTCGTCGATGCTCAGCGCCACCGGGGCATTCGGCGGCATGTCGAAGTTCTTGTCCATCTTCACGACGATCTGCGACTTGCCCATCTGGCAGGTGACGATGGTTTCGTTGCCGGTCAGTTCGCAGGCGTAGATCTTCGCCCGGATATCGCTTGTCGCCGGATCGACGACCCGCGCATCCTCGGGGCGGAAGCCGAAGACCACCTTGTCGCGCGGCGCATAACCGGCGAGTGCGACCTTGCCTTCAGGGCCGACGAAAGCGCCGTCGGCGATCGATCCGGTCAGCGTGTTCATCGGCGGCGAGCCGATGAAGCCGGCGACGAAGAGGTTGGCCGGGTTGTCGTAGATCTCGCGCGGCGTCGCGATCTGCTGGACGACGCCCTTGTTCATCACCGCGACGCGATGGGCGAGCGTCATCGCCTCGATCTGGTCATGGGTGACGTAGATCGTCGTGGTGTTGAGCTCGCTCTGCAGGTGCTTGAGCTCGGCGCGCATGAAGCTGCGCAGCTTGGCGTCGAGATTGGACAGCGGCTCGTCCATCAGGAAGACGCTGGGTCGCCGGACGATGGCGCGGGCAAGGGCGACACGCTGGCGCTGACCGCCGGACAACTGGCGCGGAAAGCGGTCGAGATAATCCTCGAGATGAACCTTCTCGGCGGCCTCGCGGATCTGGGTTGCCTGCTCGGCCTTCGGCACCTTGCGGAGCTTCAGGGGGTAGCCGATGTTGGCCGCGACCGTCATGTGCGGATAGAGCGCATAGGACTGGAAGACCATCGCCACGTCGCGATATTTCGGCAGCACCTGGGTGACGTCGCGTTCGCCGATCGAGATCTTGCCGGAGGTCACGCTCTCGAGGCCGGCGACCATGCGCAGCGCCGTCGTCTTGCCGCATCCCGAAGGGCCGAGCAGGACGAGGAACTCCCCCTCGGAAATCTCCAGGTCGAGACCCTTGACCACTTCGACATTGCCGAAGGACTTGTAGATGTCGGAAAGCGTGACGCGCATACGATCTAGCCTTTGACCGCGCCGACCAGGAGGCCCCGCGCGATGTGTTTTTGCAGGAAGGTGGCGATGATGACCACCGGTGCGATCATGATGACGATGAGCACCGACATGTTCCACCACTGCGGTCCGCGCGTCGTGTTCTGTGCGGAGACCAGCACCGGCATCGTCTGGGCATCGGCATTCGTCAGGAAGAGCGCGAGAAGATACTCGTTCCAGGCAAGAATGAGGACCAGCAGGAAAGTCGCGACGAGACCCGAACGGACCAGCGGCAGCGCGATGGTGAAGAAGACGCGGAACTTCGAGGCGCCGTCGATCTCGGCGCTCTCCTCGAGGTCAATCGGGATGCCGGCGAAGAAGTCGCGGGTCAACCAGACGACGATCGGCAGGTTGACGGCCGTGTAGGTGGCGATCAGGGCGAACTGGGTATCGAGCAGCCTTAGCTGCTGGAACATCACGTAGATCGGCAGCACCGCGACGATCGGCGGCATGATCCGGTTCGAGATGATCCAGAATTCGACGTCCCGATTGCCAAGCGCCAGCTTCATGCGGCGGCCGACCGTAAACAGCGCGAGGACAAAGAGGGCGATGGCTACGGCCAGGGCGATCTGCCACGGAACGCCGAAGGTGGCTACCGCGACAATGACCGCCACGAGCAGGATGAGGAAGATTCCCACCATCGCCAGCTTCACCCGGAAGCGAATGCGGACCAGGGCGTAAGCGGCCAGCGAACCGATCAGGAGCGCGAGGAAGGTGCTTCCGAGCGACACGACGACCGAGTTGATATAGGGGCCGATGGTGTTGTTCTCGACCAGCATGAAATGCCAGGCGTCGGTCTTCGGCTGGAAGTCGATGAAGGGCAGGTAGAACGGACCGTTGGCGACGTCGCCCTGGTTCTTGAAGGCCGTGATCAGCACCCAGTAGAGCGGAATCAGCACGACCAGCGACCAGATGAACAGCAGCGCATAGGTGACGAACTTGGCGGCCGGAGCCTGGTGGTCGAGCGACTTCGGCTCGAACAGGCGGCGCATCAGGGAGCGGTTCTCGGTCATGATTCCAGACGGCGGGCTGGCCGCACCATGAAGTTGAAGAATGAGACGCAGACGATGGTCGATACGAAGAGCAGCATGTAGCCGACGGCCGCCGACCCGCCGAGATCCTGCGTCCGCCAGGCGATGAAGGAATGGAGCGTCATCGATTCGGTCGCCAGGCCCGGGCCGCCGCCGGTGAGCACGTTGGGCAGATCGATGATCTTGAACGCCTCGATCAGGCGGATCAGGACGATCGTCGCGGCGACAGGGGCGATCGACGGCCAGGTGATGTCGCGGAAGATCTGCAAGCCGCTGGCGCCGTCGATGCGCGCCGCCTCGACCTGGTCGCGCGGCTGGTTCTCGATGGCCGCCAGCAGGACGATGAACATGAAGGGCGTCCACTGCCAGGTATCGCCGACCAGCACCATCAGCCGCGCCGACCACGCATCCGTCGCCCAGGACCATTGGGTGACGCCGAGAAACTGGAGGAGCGGCGCGAAGGGACCCTTCTGGATGTCGGCCAGCATTCGGAAGGTGTAGGCGATGCCGACCGGGGTAACCATCAGCGGCACGAAGAACAGCACCCGGAAGAAATTTCGGCCGCGAATCGCCTGGGCGCAGAGCATGGCGATGCCGAGGCCGAGGAGAAACTGCGCGGTGACGCCGACGCCGACATAGATGAGCGTCGTCGCCATGGTGCCGGGCACGCCGCCGGCGATGATTGTCGCGGTAAGGAGCAGGGTCAGGCCCATCACCATGCTCGACGTGATCAGCCGGCCGATCGTGCCGACGATCGTGGCGCGGCCGGACGTGAAATATCGCCCGAGCAGGTAGAGGATCAGCACCGCCATGGCGATGACGATGAACCACTCGACGGCGCCGAATTCCTTGAAGGTGCCGAGCAGGTGATATTGCTGCGAACCGGTCAGCAGCTTCCGGTAGTTGAAGGTGCCGACATATTTGAGCGTGAAGCCACCGGGCGCGAGCGCGAAGCGCGTCAGCGACAGGTAGGCGGAAATGATGAGCGGGAAGATCGCGAAGCAGAGGATGACGATGACCGCCGGCAGCACCATGAGTCGGCCGGCATGGCGGTCGAACCGCTCGGCCAGCCCCGGTCGCGGGACAGTGTCACGGGCGGTCACGGCGGAAGCAGTCATACGGTCTCACGTTGGTTCCGGGACAGGCTCCCGTTGGGCGGGTCCGGCGCGGGCGAGCCGCGCCGGACGAGCTTGAAGCGATTGGCCCTTATTCGGCGCCGATCGTTGCCTTGTAGATTTCGAGCTGCTCGTCGCGCCCGATCTCTTCGGTCAGCTCTTCCCAGCCGTTGGCGACGGCCGCCACGGTGGCGTCGGCGTCGATTTCACCGGCGAGGTAGCGCGAGATCGCCTCGTCCAGAACCACCTGCTGGTAGCGCTGGTTCTGCGGGATGCGCAGGTCGAGGATCATGTTCGGGCTGCTCATCGAGGCGTTGATGGCGCCGAGATAGTTCTCGGCCTCGGCCTCGCTCATGCCGGCGTTCTTCCACAGGTCGCTAAAGGTGAGCTGCGACATCCGGTAGGGGTTGAAGCCGGTGATGCCGACGGTCACGTCCTGGTTCGACTGAGCCGGCTGCGTCACGTAGGAGAAGAAGGCGAACGCCGCGTCCTTCACCTTGTCGTCGGCTGCGGCATTGATGCCGCCACCCCAGCCGCCGAAGGCCGCGAACGGAGCGTGGTTCACGCCGTCGATGGCATACGGGCAGGTGTCGGCGTCGCACGCCACGAGCTCGCCGGTCTCCCAGTCAAGCACTTCCTTCGAGCCCGGCATGATCGCCGCGCCCCACTTGCCGATGACCTTGGAGTTCTCCGGGTCGATCGAGATCGTGCCGACGTCGCCCCAGTCGAGGTTGAGGGCGCAGCGACCCGAGGCGAACAGCGGACGGGTGTCCGAGACGTCCAGGTTCAGCTCGTCCGGCGGGCCATAGGCAGTCGAATCCTTCAGGAACGAGAGCGCCTTGCGGAACGCGGCGTTGTCGACCAGCGGGGTCATGTCTTCGGTGTTGAAGAAGGTGCCCTGGCTGGTGCCCTTCGACTGGGTCAGCGAACCAACGACGTCGGTCACGAACCAATAGCTCTGCGCGTTGCGCTTCTTGCCGATGCAGGAGCCGAAGTCGGGCGTCCCGTCACCGTTCATGTCCTTGCCGTGAAGGGCCTTGGCGACTTCGAGATACTCGTCCCAGGTCTTCGGCACTTCGAGGCCGGCCTCTTCGAGGAGGTCCTTCCGGTAGTACATCATGTGGAAGTCGCCGTCGAAGGTCTTCATGTAGACCTTGCCGTTATACTTCTCCGAGAAATCACGGAAGAACGCACCGACATCATCCTGCTCGATCGCCGGATCGCCCTCGACACGGGCGGTCAGGTCCTCGAGGTAGCCGCCGGCGATGTAGTCGACCATCCACTGCGGGGCGAAGACCGCGGCGTCGACAGAGTTGGTGCCGCTCGCCCAGTCCGTCAGGACCTTCTGGTAGAGATCCGAGAACGGCACGGCGATGACGTTGATCTTGGCGCCGGTGAGCGCCTCGAACTCGGGGGCGCGGCGCTGCAGCGGCTCCTGGATCGCACCGGTCTGCGTGATCAGGTTGACGGTCACGCCGTCAAACTCGCCGGCTGCCTGGGCCGAGCCCATGCCTGCGGCGAAGCACAGCGCGGATGCGCTGGCCATAATGCGTTTCAAGTTCATTCTTTCATTCCTCCCAACGCTGCGCCAACGGTCACCCGCCGACGTCAGACAACCCGACGCGGGCAATACGATAGTCCTCCATGAAGAGGTGTACTCCCGTCGAGAACATTAGCCACTCGGAGATGGCGCTGCAATCAGCATCCGATACCGGGCAGGCCTAAAAAATTTGCAACCACCCTCATTTGCAACCGAATTGCGCCCCTCGATACCGGCACAACTTTCAGGCAAGGTTAGCCGGCTGCTGCGGAAACCCGCCGAGATGGAGACAGGTCGGGGCCGCCGCATCGCGACCTGCTTCGAGGCATCGCTGCAGCGGTTGGCCATCGAGCCGGGCGTGGATGAAGCCAGCAATGAAGGTGTCGCCGGCGCCAAGCGTGTCGACGACATCGATCGGCAGGATGCCGGCCCGCGCCGTCGTAGTCCCATCCGCCGCGAGACTCCCCATCGCGCCGCAGGTGACGACCGCCGTGCCGGCGCCGCCGGCCAGCGCCTCGGCCAGCAGCCGCTCGCCCTCCACGATCGAGGGGCCGGCCGAGATGAACGCGATCGCCAGACCGTCGCTGCGGCGGTGGTCCGGCGCCATGCTGACCGAGAGATCCTGCGAGACGCTGACTCCGGCGGCAGCCAGTGCGTCCTTGAGCGCGCCGCCATCGTCGAGCCAGCCGATATGGACATGGCGACAGGCGCGAAGCCGGTCGATCTCCTCGGCCGCCGGTCGGTAGCCGGCGCAGGCGCCGAAATCCTCGAAGGCGATAAGCCGCTCGCCGTCATCATCGACGGCGATGTCGGTATAGGCCGTGGTCGACCCGTCGACGATCCGGGCGTGGCCGGTGTCGACGCCATTCGCCCGCAGGCAGGCCAGCACCCGCTCCCCGTCCGGATCGGAACCGACCGCACCGTAATAGGAGACGCTGCGGCCGAACCGGGCCAAGTGGACGCCGACATTGACGGCATTGCCGCCAACGGTCGAGCGCTTCAGCGCCAGGTAGCGGTCGATGCAGTTGTCGCCGACCGCGGCGATCGACACATCGCTCATCCGCTCAATAGGCGATCCGCCGATAGTAGCGCCGCGTGGTCAGCGGGTGATCCCGCTTGGCGGCGAGGTGGGTGCTGACGCGTTCGAGCATGGTCGCCAGCACCACCGGGGAGATCAGCGCCCGGACTTCGGGGCCGATGCCCGGCAGGTCGACCGATGCGGTATCGAAGACGGTCAGCTTGTCGGTGTGTTCGCCGGCGAAGGCCTCGACCCGGTCGGCCAGCGGCCGATACTCGTCCTCGCCCTTGAGGACAATGAGGCTGACGCCCGGCTCAAGCAGTTCGAGCGTGCCGTGGAAGAAGTCGGAGGCGTGCACCGGGCGGGTGCGAATCCACTGCATCTCCTCGAGGATGCACATGCCGTAATAGAAAGCCTGCGGCCACGCCGACCCGGCGGCGGTGATGATGTGATAGGGCTCGTTGCGGATCCGCTCGGCAAAGGCCTCCGCCTCCGCCTCGAATCCCTGCTTCACAGCGACCAGCGCCTCCGGCAGCCGCTTCGCCTCATCGACGAATGCCGTGAAAGCCGAGGATTCGCCGCGCCGGGCCATGATCGATAGCGCGATCGCAAGCGACTGAATATAAAAAGATTCTGACGACGTATCGTCCTCGGCAAAGTTGACGAAGACATGGTCTCCGCCCTCCCCGAGCGGCGTCGCGGCATGGCCGACGAGGGTCAGGACCGTCGCCCCCCGCTCCTTGCAATAGGCAAGCGTCTCAATGCTCTCCTTGGTCGTTCCGGAGAGCGATGGGATGACGACGATGGAGCCTGGCCCAAGGTGGCGCGAGCCGCCGGCAATCAGTTCCGCGGCATTCTCGTGGAAGACGGGAAAGGTCGACTTGGTCCGCAGCAGGTGCACCGCCGGCTGCATCAGGATGGCAGCGCCACCGGCGCCGAGGAAGAAGATGTTCCTGGCACCACTGTCGAGCAGGCCGCCGATGGTTGCGTCCAGACGATCGGCTAGCGCCACGGCGCCGGCCTGGATGCCGATGAAGCGCGGAATGTCGAAATCAAGCATGCACATGTTCCTTGGTAAAACGGACGGCAGAAAGCACGGACCGGACCGGCCGCGATAGTCGATGGCGTCACGACCGCCTTGCGCGGGCGACTGTTATTCCGGCGATGGTTATCATGACAATGCCCACCACTGTCCAGACATCAGGGACCGCCGCGAAGACCACCATGCCAATGATCGCGGCGGCAACCAGCTGGGCGTAGCTGAACGGCGTCAGCACGCCGGCCGACGCATGGGCATAGGCGCGGACCATCAGCGCCTGGGCGAGCCCGAAGACAATGCCGAGTCCGGCCATCAGCAGCCAGGCCTCGGCGCTGACCGGAACCCAGGTGAGAAACGCGAAGGGCGCCGAGATCACGGCGCCGACGGCCAGCGTCCAGGCGAGCGTCGTGTGGGCGGTCTCGCCACCGGCCCGCAGCCAACGCGTGACGAGCTGGAAGGCCGCGAAGAACAACGCCCCGATCAGCGGGAAGACCATGTATCCGGACATCGTGCCGAAGCCCGGACGAGCGACGAGGATCACCGCGGCGAAGCCGACGATGACCGCCATCCAGGTGATCACCGGCACCCGCTCCTTGAGCACCAGCGCCGAAAGCAGGACGACGAGGAAGGGCGCGGTGAACAGGATGACGGTCGCCTCGGCCAGGGGCAGGTAGCGGACGGACAGGACCATGGTGACGCTGGTGCCGAGCGGGATGAAGGCGCGACCGAGCTGGGCCAGGGGCCGTGATGTCCGGAACAGGCTGCGCCAGTGCGACGGCGCCGTCGTGGCGAACAGCACCGGAACCGCCATGGTGTAGCGCGCCCAGACGATCTGGCCGACCGACTGCGTCTCGGCGAGCAGCTTGCTGAAGCCGTCGACGCAGGCGAAGAGCGAGGCGGCAACGATCATCAGGACGATGCCCCGCATTACCTGCTGGGTCGGGAGCTCTGGCGCTGCCATCGGGTGCTTTCGGCGTTCAATCTGCAGGCGACGAGTCGACGCGGAGCGGGGCATCGTCGCCTGTTGGAGCAGGGAGATCCCGGCCGCGACCTGGCCGGGGAGGAACCGGACGGGACCATACAGGGAAAGACGCCCGCGGCGCCATCGCTTCAATTGGCGGCAAAAGCCCGCGCCGGTCACCCCGATTCCCCCATAAGGGGTAGTCGAGAGGCCGTTTGCGTCCCTCCGGCAGTTGGCGTGGCGGCACAGGTCGGCGATGATGGCGCGAACGCTCTCCGGACAGGATAAACGCATGGACCAGCCCGACATCCCGGTCGACCGGCTTCTCGACCTCAGCGGCAAGGTCGCCCTCGTCACCGGCGCGGGCCGCGGCATCGGCGCGGGCATCGTCCGGCGGCTGGCGGAAGCCGGCGCCGCGGTCGCCGTCCATTATCGCGGCGGCAAGGAGGCTGCCGAAGCATTGGTCGCCACGGTCGCCGGCGATGGCGGCAAGGCGATGGCGATCCACGGCGAACTGACCGACCGGACAGCCGTCGAGTCCGCCTTTGCCGCGATCGGCGAAACGCTCGGGCCGGTCGACATCCTCGTCAACAACGCCGCACGGCAGACCCATTCGACGATCGCCGACATGGAACCCGACGAATGGCGGGACACGCTGGCCACCAATCTCGACGCCGTCTTCAACACTACCCGCGTCGCCACCGATGCGATGGTGGCGCGCGGCGCCGGCGGTGTCATCGTCAACATCGCCTCGATCGAAGGGCTTCAGCCGGCGCTGACCCACGGTCACTACGCCACGACCAAGGCCGGCCTGATCATGTTCACCCGCGCCACGGCGCTTGAATTCGGGCGCCACGGGATTCGCGCCAATGCCGTGTCGCCCGGCGTCATCCATGCCCCCGGCATCGAGGAAAACTGGCCGGAGGGCGTCAAGCGCTGGCTCGCCGCCGCGCCGCTCGGCCGAATGGGCGACAACTACGATGTCGCCGACGCGGTGCTGTTTCTCGCCTCGCCGGCGTCACGCTTCATCACCGGCGCGAACCTCGTCGTCGATGGCGGCGTCACCGTCACCCCCTCCTTCTAGGACGCTTTCCGCATGAGCACCCTTTCCGCCACAGCGCTCGCCGGCCGCACGGTGATCGTTACCGGCGCGGCGCGCGGCATCGGCGCCGGCATCGCCCAGGCGATCCTCGAAGCCGGCGGCAATGTCGTGCTGCTCGACCTCGACGGCGCGGCGGCCGAGTCGACCGCGAACCGGCTCGACCCCGAGGGCGGCCGCGCCCTCGGCCTTGCCGCCGACGTGACCGACGCGGCATCGCTCGAAGCCGCGACCGCCGCGACGATCGATCGCTTCGGCGGCCTCGCCGGCTGGGTCAACAACGCCGGCATCGTCCGCATGGGACCGGCCGCCGACATCACGCCGGAGAACTGGGAACTGGAACTGCGGGTCAATGCCGGCGGCGTCATGCGCGGCGCCCAGGCCGCCTTTCGCGCCTTCGGCGGCAAGGGCGGGGCGATCGTCAACATCGCCTCCAACGCCGGCAAGGTCGGCTTTCCCAACATGGCCGCCTACAACGCCAGCAAGGCGGCGGTGATCAACCTGACCCGGTCGCTGGCCAGCGAGTGGGCCGCCCACAAGATCAACGTCAACGCAGTCTGCCCCGGCAGCGTCGCGACACCGATGCTGCGCGAAGTCGCCGCCGAACTGGAACGCGACGGCGTCGGCGACGCCGCCACACTGTTCGCCGGGATGGTGCCCGGGCAACTGAAGCGCCACGTCGAGCCGCTGGAAGTCGGCCGCGTCGTCGCCTTCCTGCTCACCGACGCGGCGACCATCATCCGCGGCCAGGCGATCAACGTCGACGCCGGCGAGACGCCTTACTGACAGCGCCGTGCGGGCTTTAGAGGCGCGCGTCCCTTTTCACGGCAGCCTGGCGAGCCGCTCGCGGAGCAGCGCGTAAAAGCCCTCGTCGTCGGCCGAGCGCAGGTAGAGTGCGTTGCGCGGCCGGTCGGTCACCCGCCAGTAATCCGCCACGGTCATGCCGCGCGTGAGCTCGCTCGTCGTCTCGATCGAGACGTTGATGTTGCGGCCCTCGAACAGGTCGGGCTTGAGCAGCCAGGCGATGACGCAGGGATCGTGCAGCGGCGCGCCCTCGCCACCGTATTTCTCGAGGTCGAAGCGCTCGGAGAAGGCGAGCATCTCCGACACCGCCTTGCCCGACTTGTTGCCGAGCCCGGCAAAGGCGTCGAGGCGATGCTGGAAGCTCAGCACGCCATGGGTGACGTCGAGCGGGATGATAGTGACGGGGATGCCGGCGGTCAGCACAATGTCGGCGGCTTCCGGGTCGACATACACGTTGAACTCGGCCGCCGGGGTGATGTTGCCGACCTCGAAATAGGCGCCGGCCATCATCACGATCTCGCGGATGCGCGGCGCGATGTCGGGCGCCTTGATCAGCGCCATGGCGACATTGGTCAGCGGCCCGAGCGTGCAAAGCGTGACGGTGCCGGAGTCTTCCTTGCGCAGCGTGTCGACGATGAAGTCGACGCCATGCTGGTCCTGCAACTTCATGGTCGGCTCGGGCAGGTCGGGGCCGTCGAGGCCGGTCGGCCCGTGGACATGCTCGGCCGTGACCAGCGGCCGCCGGATCGGACGCTCGCAGCCGGCATAGACCGGCACGTCGGTGCGCCCCGATAGCTCGACCACCTTCAGCGCATTCTTGGCGTTCTGCGCCAGCCCGACATTGCCGGCGACCGCGACAATGCCGAGGATGTCGAAGTCTTCGGGCGACGCGAGCGCCAGCAGGAGGGCGACGGCGTCGTCCTGTCCCGGGTCGGTATCGATGATGATCTTGCGGGTCATGTCATGTCCTTGCGATCTTGCGGCTATTCATTGGGCGCTGAGGGGATTATCCGGCTCCCGAAGGTCAACATCAGGTCACGGGCTCCGCGCGATCCGCTCGATGACGATCGGCCCGAGAGGCGCCGGCGGCGTGTCCGAGATCTGCACCGCCGCCCGGACCCGCGCCGCCGCCGTCTCCCATTCGGCCTCGCTGCGGGCGTGGATGGTGCAGAGCGGGCGGTCCGGTCCGACGGCGTCGCCAACCTGACGGAAATCGGTCAGCCCGACCGAGAGGTCGATCGCCTCCTCGGGCAGCTTGCGGCCGCCGCCGAGTCCGACCAGGGCGAGGCCGATCTCCCTGGTGTTCATGCCGGCGACAAAACCGCTCTCGGTCGCGAAGACCGGCTTGATCACCGCGGCGGCGGGCAGGTGGTCGGCCGGCCGTTCGACGAAATCGGCCGGACCGCCGAGCGCTTTGACCATCAGGCCGAAATGCCTGGCGGCGCTGCCATCCTTGAGCCGCGAAGCGGCCAGCGCCCGTGCCGCGTCGATATCCGTCTCCAGGCCGGCCAGCACGATCATCTCGGCCGTGACCGTCAGCGTCAGGTCGGTGACGCGGGCATCGCGATGGCGCCCGGTCAGGAAATCGACGGTCTCGATCACCTCGGTGGCGGCGCCGATGGCGGTTCCGACAAAGGCGTTGAGATCGGTCAGCAACATGACACTCGGCAGTCCCGCGCCGGAGGCGACCTCGGACATGCTTTCGGCCAGTTCCCGGGCATCGTCCGGCGTCGCCATGTAGGCGCCCGAGCCGGAGCCGACGGTAATCACCATGCCGCGCGGACCCGCGGCGAGTTTCTTCGACATGATCGATCCGGTGATCAGGGCGACGCTCTCGACCGTCGCGGTGACGTCGCGAACCTTGAAGATCTTGCGGTCGGCCGGCGCCAGATCGGGGGTCGGACCGATGATCGCGCCGCCGGCCGACTTGACCGCCGCCATGAAGGTCTCCGACGACGGCGCGGTATCGTAGCCGGGGATGCTGTCGAGCATGTCGATTTCGCCGCCGCAATAGTCGAGTCCCCAGCCGGACAGGTTCGGCGCGAAGACACCGCAGGCCGCGGCGAGAGGGATGACCAGCAAGGTGATCTTCTCGTCGCCGACGCCGCCCGACGAATGTTTCTCGATGAGCAGTTTCTCGTCGATGCCCATAGCGGACCAGTCGAGCACGCGGCCGGAATCGCGCATCGCCAGCGACAGGGCGACCCGCTCGGGCGCTGTCATGCCGTTGAGATAGACGGCCATCGTGAAAGCGCCGATCTGGCCCTCGGAAACCTCGCCGTCTCCTATGCCACGCACGAAGGCGGCGATATCGCTGGCGTCGAGCACTTCGCCGTCGCGCTTGCGGCGGATGATGTCCTGCGGCTGCATGTCAGCCCTGTTCCTTGTCGACGGCGCCGACCGGGCCGCCGTCGAGCCAGGCATAGAGTTCCCAGAGCTCGTCATCCGGCCCGGAGAAATAGATGCAGCGCGCGTTCCACGGATAGTCGGCCGGCGGCCCCTGGAAGACGATGCCCTTGGCGCCGAGTTCGGCGTAACAGGCGTCGATCTCGGCCGGCGCCGGCAGGTTGACGGCGATACAGACCTTGTGGGCGCCGGGCCCCCGCGTGTCGTCCATGCCGGTATGGCGGCTGATATGGTCGATCTCCCACAGCGCCAGCGTCAGCCCGGCGCCGGAGAAATCGGCAAAGCCCTCGGCGCGATGCCGGAGCTTGAAGCCAAGCTTGTCGCGATAGAAGGCGATCGACCCCTCGACATCCTCGCAAAGGACGCAGACATCGCTGATGGCGTGGCGCTGGGCAAATTCCATTATCGGGTCCTCGCGGTGTTTTCGGTGCGTGCTTCGAGGCTCCGCTTCGCGGAGCACCTCAGCATGGCGGGGCCTGGATCGGCATACGGCGCGCGCCGTCCCGAAGTGCCCGCAAGATCGGGCCTCGAAGTGCCTGCCCCCGGCTTGATCGGGGGATGCACCGTCGACGATCCAGCCTTGCCACCTAGTAGTCCTTCAGTTCGCCGAAGCTGGCCGCCGCCTTGGCGCCGCCACGGAGCTTGCCGCTGATCCAGACGCCGATGACGGTGGCGATGTAGGGAAGGGCGAGCAGGAAATCGGGCGGGACGCGTTCGCCGAAGAGAAGCTGGGCGCGGATGCCCAGCGCCCCGACGATGGCGAAGAAGAAGGCGGCGCCTGTCGCCCCCAGCGGATTGCCGCCGCCGAAGATCACCGCGGCGAAGGCCATGAAGCCGCGGCCGGCGGTCATGCCATAGGCGAAGATCTGCAGCGAACCCATCGACAATTCGGCGCCGCCCAGCGCACAGAGCACGCCACCAAGACAGAGCGCGATGAGGCGCATGCGGGCCGGATTGACGCCGACGCTGCGCGCCGCGAAGGGGTGTTCGCCGGAGGCGGCGAGCTGCAGGCCCCAGCGGGTTCGCCGGGTCAGCACCCAGACGGCGATGACGAAGACCGGCATCAGCACGACCAGGATCGACAGCACGCCATACTGGCCGAAGGCCGGGCCGAGGCGCGGCAGGCCGAAGGGTGCGTTGACCGAGGCCTGACTGCCATAGATCGCCTGCACCGCGAGATCGGTGCCGCCGAGGCCGAGCCCGGTCAGCCCCAGTCCGGCGATAATCGGGTTGGCGCGCAGCTTCTCGATGACGAACCACAGGAGCGCCGAGGCCAGCACGCAAAGGACGATGCCGATACCGAGACCGACGAGGATCGATCCGCTCTGGACGACGCCGAGCACGGCCGCGCAGGCGCCGATGATCATCAGCCCCTCGAGGCCGAGGTGCCAGATGCCGGAGCGCTGGGCCAGCACGCCGGCCAGCGTCACATAGATCAGCGGTGTGCCGGACCGCAGGATGGCGATGATTGTGTCGTCCATGGCCGGCCCTCAGGTCGCGTCCCGCCGGAGCAACCCGGTCAGGCGTTTTGGCCAGGCACGCGCGGTGATGAACAGCGCGATGGCGGCGTTGATGATGTCGATGGCGGCGGCCGGCAGGCCGGCCAGCACCGGCAGGTAGAGCCCGGCAGCGGCGAGTCCGCCGAAGAAGATCGCGACCACCGCCGTCGCCAGTACCGAGAGGTTGGCGACCAGCGCGATCAAGATCGCGGTGAAGCCGTGGGTCGGCAGCATGCCGCTCGACAGCCGGCCGATCGGACCGAGCACCTCGATGGTGCCGGCAAGGCCGGCCAGCGCGCCGCCGATGACGAAGCCGGCAAGGCCAAGCCGCGACAGCCGCGCGCCCTGCCAGACGACCATGATCGGGTTGCGGCCGGCGAGGCTCGACAGGACGCCGAAGGCGGTGCGGTTGACCAGCACCCACATGCCGACACCGACCAGGACGCAGATGACGATGATGGTGGGCGACAGCGAGTTGCCCTCGCTGATCCGGTATGCCTCGCCGATCGGGCGGCTCGACGCCGCCTGGCCGGTACCCGAGGGATCCTTCAGCGGCCCGGAGGTGACGTAGATCAGCGCCAGTCCGGCGATGAAGTTGCCCATCAGCGTGGTGATGACTTCGTCGGTGCCGGACTTGACCCTGAGCAGTCCCGGCCACAGCGCCCAGAGCGCTCCGCCGAGAATGCCGGCGGCGAAGGTCAGCGGCACGACAAGGACGGCCGACTGGCCGTTCAACCCGTCGGCGACGAAGGTCGCGGCGATCGCCCCCATGTAGAACTGGCCCTGGGCGCCGATGTTGAAGAAGCCGCAGCGGAAGGAAATGACGACGCCGAGCGCGGTCAGGAAGAGCGGCAAGCCCCAGCGCAGGCTGTTCTCCCAGGCGCGCATCGACAGGAACGCCCCGTCCGCGATGCTCTGGAACATCAGCGGCGCCGAGAAGCCGGCGAACTCGAAGATGACGCCACAGAGCAGCAGCGCGATGAAGACAAAGGCGACCGCCCGGATGATCTGCGTGAGATAGCCGATCATCGGTCGGCTCCGGTCATCGCCGCACCGACCTCGCCGAGGTGGTAGGGCCGGGAGAACTCGCCGTTGACGCGGCCGCCGAGCATGACGACGACGCGATCGCTGATGTCGAACAGCTCGTCGAGGTCCGACGATATGAGAAGGATGCCGCAGCCGCGGGCGCGGGCCTCGCGCAGTGACCGCCAGACGAAGGCGGTGGCGCCGACATCGAGGCCTCGGGTCGGCTGGGCGGCGATGATCAGGGTGGCGTCCTCGTCGACCTCGCGGGCGAGGATCAGCTTCTGGGCATTGCCGCCGGACAGCGATCCCGCCGGCTGGTTGGGTGTCGAGAAGCGGACGTCCCAGACCTTGAGCGCGGCGGAGCAGGCCTTGCGGATCTTCGCCGGGCTGATCAGCCGCAGCACCCCGTCGCGCAGGAGAGACCGCGCCGCCCAGTTTTCCCAAAGCGTGCTCGACAGGCTGAGTCCCTCGCTGTTGCGCTCGAAGGGAATGACCCGGAGGCCGTTGGCGCGGCGGTCGCTGAGCGGCTGGTGCGTCACCTCGATTCCGGACAGTTCGACGGTGCCAGCGGTGATGTCGGCGAGATGGGACAGGGCGCGCACCAGGGTGCGCTGGCCGTTGCCCTCGACGCCGGCGATACCGACGATCTCGCCCCGTCCGACACGCAGCGCCACGTCGACCAGCGCAGGTCCTTCGGGATCGGGGCGGGTGGAGATGCCGCGCATGTCGAGGATCGCCGGGCCGGCGGCGACCGACGCCGCGGCGGTTTCGGTGCCGTCGTCGTCTTCTTCCGCCGCGCCGACCAATGCGTCGCGATCGGTGTCGGACAGTCCGTCGGCGGTCGTGCCGATGATCGAGGCGGCGAGCCGGGGAGCGTCGATCTCGGTGGTCAGGGTCGGCCCCTCGACCAGCTTGCCGCCGCGCAGCACGGTCACCGTATCGGCGATCGACAGGACTTCGCGGATCTTGTGGAGAATGAGGATGATGGTGACGCCATTCGCCTGCATCACCTTGAGGCGCTCGAACAGGTTGTCGATGCCCGACGGCGACAGCACCGCGGTCGGCTCGTCGAGGATCAGGACCTTGGCGTCGGTGACCAGGGCGCGGGCAATCTCGACCGCCTGCTGGGTCTCGACCGGCAGGTCGCGGATGCGCTCGCGCGGCTTGACCCGCACGCCGAGCGCGTCGAGATGGCGGGTCCAGCGGCGCTCCAGGTCGCGGCGGCTGTAGAGAGCACCCCGGCCTTCGGCGCCGAATTCCATCGCCTCGGCAACGGTGAAGGACGGCGGTAGCGCAAAGCTCTGGTGGACGATCTCGATGCCGGCGGATCGCGCCCGTCCGACATTGCCGACCGGCACCGGCTTGCCGCCGATCTCGACCGTCCCCTTGTCGGGATGAACGATGCCGGCGGCGACGCGGGCAAAGGTGGTCTTGCCCGCGCCGTTCTGGCCGACGACCGCGTGGATCATGCCCTCGGCGAAATCGACCGAGACGTCCGCCAGCGCCGCGACAACCCCGTAGTTGACGGAGATGTCGCGGCAGGCGAGCGCGGTGGCGTTCCCGTTGGTCATCGATGCTTCAGGTGAGTCGTGGCCGATCGTCCGGTCACAACTCGGTGTTGAACGGCACCTCGAGCGTGCCGGCAATGATGTCGGCGCGGGCCTTCTCGATCTCCGGCCACACTTCCTTGGCCTTGGCGACGAGGTCGGGCGGGCCCTGCTCGACCCAGGTCGGCGACAGGACGAAATCGACGACGCCGGTGCCGAGGCCGGTCGAAAGGTGACCCGCCTTGAAGTCCGGGCCGATCGCCTTTTCGACCTCGTTGTAGAGCGACTGGCCGAAGTCGAGCGCGACCAGTGCGGCGACGCTCTTCGGGCCCAGCTTGTACTGCTCCGGCGAAATCGCGCTGACCATGCGCCCGTCCGCCTCGTTGGCGGCCTGGATGATGCCGGTATCGGTCGCCGCCGAGTCCGTCTGGATGTAGTCGATGCCGTCCTGGTACATCTGGTTGGCGATCTCGTGACCCTTGGCCGGATCCTGGAACGAACCGGCGAACGCACCGGTCACCGACTTGTCGGCACCGACGGAAGCGGCAGCGGCCTTCATCGCATTCAGATCCGCATTGAGCGGCGGCAGGCTGACACCGCCGATGTAGCCGATCTTGCCGGTCTTGGAGATCTTGGCAGCGAAGAGGCCCGACAGGTAGCAGCCGAGATAGTAATCGTAGGACACCGTCACGACGTTCGGCATGACCGGCTCAAAGGGGTCTCCGAAAATCTGGATGAACTTGGTGTCGGGGAACTTCGGCGCCAGTTCCTTGATCGGCTCGGCCACCTCGTTGAAGGTGCCGGCGATCACCTCGGCGCCCGCATCGGCGAGCGACTCGTAGATCGACGGGAAGGTCGCCGAATCCTGCGCGTAGATGGTGCGGATCGGGAAGCCCTTCTCCTCCGACAGCTTCTTCAGCGCGGCGATCATCGAGTCGATCGGGCCGTTGTCGCCGGCCGCCTGGGTATGCACCAGCGCGACCAGTCCGGTCGCCGCCTTGGCCCGGGTCGGAAGCGCCAGGCTGCCGGCCGTGCCAGCGACCAGCGCCGCTCCGGCCGAAGTCTTGAGGAAGGTCCGGCGCGATAGCGCCTTTGCCTTCAACATGTCGATCTTGCTGGTCATCTGATACCCCTCTGTTATCGCGCGCCTTCTTCGAGGCCGCGCGTCGGTGTTGGTCTTCAGAACACGAATGCCAGATCCGTGCCGTGAACGGTGACGGATCGTCGAGACTTTGCAAAGGCCGAAATTCGGGTGCTCACGCAGGCGGCCGCAATGGCCAGACCCGGGCCGCGTGGCGCGTCGGAGCTTCGAACGCTGTTGGCCGTACGAGATCGCACCGAGCCGTCCTTCCATGCATGCGGCATCGGCGACGATAGCCGCATCCTGACCAAAGCGTCAACTTTCGCCCGGGGGTTGCGAATTGCCCGCCCTGCCGTGTCCGGCCCGCCACCGATGGCGGCACACCCTGCCGTTTTCCGCGGCATTCCTTGGCCGGGGAGCGGCAGGTCGCGCCACTCAATCATCGTCTTCCACCACCGTGATCGCCTGCTCCGGGCAGGCATCCACGGCATCAAGCGCGTCGTCATGGAGGTCGTCCGGCAGGGGGTCGACCAGGACATTCGCCTTGCCGTCGGCCTCGTCGAGGGCGAAGAGCTTTTCCGAGGTGAAAAAGCAGAGACCGTGCCCCTGGCAGATGGCTCGATCGACCCTGACATGCCTCGCCATTGCCCCCTCCACGCTCAGCCGGCCTGCCGGCGACGGCCCGGCGTGAAGGTGATCGGCACCTTGCGTCGACCGAAGACGATGCCGATGGTGTCGGCCTCGACGATCCCGTCCAGCGCCACCGTGAAGTCGGGCAGCCGCTCAAGCACCTGCTCGAGCACGATCCGCAACTCGATCCGCGCCAGGGTCGAGCCGAGGCAGCGATGGGCGCCTATACCGAAAGTCATGTGCCGGTTGGGCGTCCGGTCGAGCACCAGCTCCTCGGCATCGTCGCCAAAGACAGCAGCGTCGCGGTTGGCGCTGGCCCACAGCATGAAAACCGTCTCGCCCTCGGCGATCGGCTGGCCGCCGACCTCGGTATCCTCGGTTACCGTCCGGGCGAAACCCTGGACCGGCGCATCGTAGCGAAGGAATTCCTCGACCGCCTTGGGGATCAGGCCGCGATCGGCGACCAGCCGGTCGCGGAGATCGGGCCGCTGACCGAGCGCGACGAAGATGTTGCTGAACGCCGCCATTACCGTGTCCATGCCGCCGAAGATCACCATGCGGACAAGGTCGATGACCTCCTCGCGGGTCGTCGCCACGCCGCGATAGTCGGCGGCGAGCAGCGCCGAGATCATGTCGTCGCGCGGTGCTGCGATCCGCGCATCGACCTCGGCGACGATCCGTTCCGAAAAGGCCTGGATGTCCCGGGTCGCCGCGTCATTCTCCGGCGTCCCCGGCCGGGAATAGCTCCCGGCGTGGATCGGATCGGCGAAGACCCGCCAGTCCGCCGGATCGAGGCCGAGCAGCGCCATGGTGGTGCTGGACGGCACGGGATTGGCGAGTTCGGTGACGACGTCGGCTTCGCCGCGCTCGATGAATCCGTCGATCGACCGATCGACGATATCGTCGATAAAGGGTTCGAGCCGCTTCAGGTTGCCGGGCGCGAAGAAGGGAATGAGCAGCGAGCGATAGCGTTCGAGTTCGGGCGGATCGGATTGCAGGGGGATCAGCCGGCCGACATTGGTCGGCGGCACGACAACCTCGCGCGCCGAGGAGAAGACGCGGTCGTTGCGCGCCACCTCGAAGACCTCGTCGTAGCGCGACAATAACCAGTAGCCGTCATGGGCGGGCGAATGCGCGACAGGACACTTGCCGCGCATCTCGCGATAGAGCGCGTATTTCCGCTCGTTGAAATCCGGCGCGTGATGATCGAAGTCGATCTCATCCATCGCCACGCGCCCCGCTCCTGAAGCCCCTTGTCATGGCGACCGTTACAGCTCGGTGTTGAACGGCACCTCGAGCGTGCCGTCGATGATCCCGGCGCGCGCTTTCTCGATCTCCGGCCACACTTCCTTGGCCCTGGCGACGAGGTCGGCCGGACCGGCGGTCTCGAAATCGGGCGAAAGAACGAAATCGATGACGCCGGTTCCAATGCCGGTCGACAGGTGGCCGGCCTTGAAGTCCGGACCGATCGCCTTCGATACTTCGTTGTAGAGCGACTGGCCGAAGTCGAGCGCAACGACCGCGATCACCGACTTGGCACCGAGCTTGAACTGGGCGGTCGACCCGGCGCTGACCATGCGACCGTCGACCTCGTTGGCGGCCTGGATGATGCCCGTGTCGGTCGCCGCGGCGTCCGTCTGGATGTAGTCGATGCCGTCCTGGTACATCTGGTTGGCTATCTCGTGACCCTTGGCCGGATCCTGGAACGAACCGGCGAACGCACCCGTCACCGACTTGTCGGCACCGACCGAGGCGGCAGCCGCCTTCATCGCATTCAGGTCCGCATTGAGCGGCGGCAGGCTGACGCCGCCGATATAGCCGATCTTGCCGGTCTTGGAGACCTTGGCGGCGAAGAGACCCGACAGGTAGCAGCCGAGATAGTAGTCGTAGGAGACCGTGACGACGTTGGGCATCACAGGCTCGAACGCATCGCCGAAGATCTGGATGAATTTTGTGTCCGGGAACTTCGGCGCCAGTTCCTTGATCGGCTCGGCGACCTCGTTGAAGGTGCCGACGATCACCTCGGCGCCGGCATCGGCCAGGGTTTCGAAGATCGTCGGGAAGGTCGCAGAATCCTGCGCGTAGATCGTGCGGATCGGAAAGCCCTGCTCGTCGGACAGTTTCTTCAGCGCGGCGATCATCGAGTCGATCGGGCCATTGTCGCCGGCCGCCTGGGTATGAACCAGCGCGACCAGTCCGGTCGCCGCCTTGGCCCGGGTCGAAAGCGCCAGGCTGCCGGCCGTGCCAGCGATCATCGCCGCTCCGGCCGACGTCTTGAGGAAGGTCCGGCGCGATACCCGCGCCGCTGTCAGGTCGGTCTTGGCTGTCATCTCACTGCCCCTTGGTTGCTGCACGGCCGCGCGCGACCGGTCTGGCCCGATCGTCAACGACGAAAATCTTGAATGCGTGAATCGTGCCATCGAAGACGGCGTCGGGTGCCCGTCGCGGCGGTCCGCCGGATCGAGGACCGGCAAAATGCACGCGCCGGACGGTCCAGGCCGTATGCCCGATTCCAGGTCGCATCGATGCCATCCCCCCTGACTGTCAACGAAGCAAGGACGATAGGCGAAACCTGACCGAAGCGTCAACTTTCCGCCGCGCCTCGCTCGCGGTCCGAACCAACCGCCGTCACGCGACGGTGGTCGTCTCGGCGCGGGCGACGATCAGGTGCGGGACACCATCGCTGGTCTTGGCGAAGGAGACGCCACCCGGCGACACCGTCGCGTTGGCCCGCCGCCGGAAGTGCGAAAAGCTCTCGAAGGCGACGACATCGACCGGCTCGTCGAATTCGATCGTGACGTGAAAGGCACTGCCCTCGGCCATGCTCCGCATCGCGATGATGGTGCCGATAAAGGCCTGCTTCAGGTAGTGGCCCTCGACCCGATCGCCGAGCTGCAGCGGGATTTCCGGCGCGTTCGACAGTCTTGCCGACAGCGTGTTCCAGTCGGCATAGCCCTGCTCGGCGGCAACGCGCTCCAGCGCGGCGGAGTGGCTGATGGCGTGGCTGCCGGCGGCACGTTCGGCGCGAATGGCCCTGGCGCGGGCCTTGGCCTGGTCGCGCGTATGAATTGTCGGTGTCATGGCGATGATCCCATCCTGATTCCGCGGTCGTCTGGAAACGGAGCTCGCCTTGCCGTCAGACCGCTGATCGAGGGGTCATGCACGTTTTCGTGTCGCGGCCGAAACCGGCCGGGAGATCTTCACCAACAGGACCTTCGTCCTGGCGAGCGGCGGGCGTCTCTTGCCTGCCGGGACGATTAGGTCAGGCGGCGCGCCCTGTCAATTCATCCGCCACGCAGCGGACAGACCGCTAGCCGATCAGCGGGGTGGATGCGCTCGGCTTGAGGAGGCGGACCTCCTGGCTCTGGATCGCGTCCATCGACCAGATCTCGCCAATGTATTTCTGCCACGCCGGGTCGTCGGCCATGGCGCCCCGGCGACGGTCGCGGTCTTCGAAACTGTCATAGGCCCACAGCATCACCGTCTGGTGGATGTTGCCGAATTCGGTGGTGAAGATGCCCATGAAATGACCGAGATGCCGCTTCTGGATCGGCAGGCCCTCGGTCTCGTATTTCTTCATCCAGGGCTGCAGGGTGCCGGGGCGAAAGGTGTAGGTGCGATGCTCGACGATCAATGGATCTCTCCCGCTAGCGCGTTGCCTTCAGCACCATGTCGGCGGCTTTCTCGCCGATCATGATGGTCGGTGCGTTGGTGTTGCCGCTCGCGATGATCGGCATGATCGAGGCATCGGCGACGCGCAGGCCGTCGATGCCGTGAACTTTCAGTTCCGGGTCGACCACCGCCTCGGCATCGTTGCCCATCTTGCAGGTGCCGACCGGATGGAGCGTCGTGCCGCCGGCCTTCTTCAGCCACTGCATCAGGTCGGCGTCGCTGACCTTGTCCGGGCCGGGCGCGATCTCTTCGCCGAGGATATCGGCGAAGGCCGGCTGCGCCATCACCTCGCGGATGATCTGGACGCCGGCAATGGTGGTGTCCTTGTCGAACTGGGTGGCGAGGTAGTTGGCGAAGATGCGCGGCGGATCGCGGGGATCGGCCGAGCGCAGCGTGATCCGCCCACGACTTTCCGGGTTGACCGGGCCGACCCGGATGGTGACGCCGTGATTGTCCTCGACGCGGGCCCGCTGGAAGGGTTTCGGCCAGTGAAGGTTGGCCGTCTTTTCCAGCGCCGGCATGAAATGGGCCTGGATGTCGGGCGCCGCCAGCCCCGGCCGCGACCGGACGAAGGCGCCGCCCTCGTAGGGAAAGGTGGTGGCGACGCCGCGGCCGAACAGCGTTCCCTCGACGATCGCCTTGGTCAGCCGATCGACCCGCAGGTCGCTGTAGAGCGTCAGCGGCTGGTTGATCTCGTAGACGACGCAGACGTCGACATGGTCCTGCAGGTTGCGGCCGACGCCGGGCAGGTGATGGACCGGCGCGATGCCGTGCTGCTTGAGCTGGTCCGCGTCACCGATACCGGAGAGCATCAGGATCTGCGGGGCATTGACGGCGCCGGCCGACAGCACGATCTCGCGCGTCGCGCGGGCGACGATCGTCTTGCCGCTCCGTTCGTATTCGACGCCGACCGCCCTGCCCTTCTCGATGACGATGCGGTGCGTCAGCGCATGGGTGGCGACGGTCAGGTTCGGCCGGTTCATCACCGGCCGCAGGAAGGCCCGCGACGTGCTCCAGCGCTTGCCGTCGCGGATGGTGAAGTCGTAGCGGCCGAACCCGTCCTGGACCTCGCCGTTGAAATCGTCATTGCTGGTGTAGCCCGCTTCGACACCGGCCTCGATGAAGCGGTCGTAGAGCGGGCTGTGGCCCCGGGCCCGGCAGACGGTCAGCGGGCCGTCGTCGCCGTGATAGGCGTCGTGGCGCTCGACATGCGATTCCGACTTGCGGAAATAGGGCAGGACCTCGGCATAGGACCAGCCGGGATTGCCCATCTGCGCCCAGCGGTCGTAGTCGGCGCGGTTGCCGCGCACGTAGATCATGCCGTTGATGGTCGAGGTGCCACCGAGCGCCTTGCCCCTCGGCCAATAGACCTCGCGGTTGTCGAATTCCGGCTCGGGCTCGGTGTGGTAGCGCCAGTTGTAGATGCCCGAATGCATCAGCTTGCCCATCAGCATCGGCAGCCGGACCAGCGGATGACGGTCCTTGCCGCCGGCTTCGATGAGCAGCACGGTCCGGTCGGGATCGGCCGACAGGCGGTTGGCGACAACGCAGCCGGCGGAGCCGGCGCCGATGACGATATGGTCGTAGGTTGCGGCCTCGGCCATCAGCGCCTCCCTTCGCCTACCAGGAGACGGCCTGGCCGCCCATGTCGCGGAGCATGCGGTTGGCGGCGACAAAGGGGTTTTCGAGGGCCAGCACCGCCTCGGCGCGGGCGGGATGGTCGCGCAGCA
The DNA here is from genome assembly GCF_900104485.1 of Bauldia litoralis. Taxonomy (GTDB): domain Bacteria; phylum Pseudomonadota; class Alphaproteobacteria; order Rhizobiales; family Kaistiaceae; genus Bauldia; species Bauldia litoralis. The sequence goes on from NZ_FMXQ01000003.1 coordinate 207,070, forward strand.
GGCTGCCGACATGGCCGGTCCGGCCCTCGGCAATCCCCGCCGCGGCCAGCGCGTCGGCCGCCTGGTCGCCGAAGGCGATGAACACGACCGGCGTGCCGCGGCCGGCGAGATGGCGAAGCACGTCGACCATCAGGGGGCGCCACAGCGGCAGATGGCCGCGCAACTGGTGCGGATCGCCGGCCACCGCGAAGCGGCTCAGGGTGAAGGATGAATTGAGCAGGAGGACGCCATTGGCGACCCAGCGGTCGGCGACCGCGTCGGCTGGCTCGAGGTCGATGCCGCCGGTCTCGACATCGCCCATCAGGCGCTGCCAGCCGGCGGTCGAGCCGACATAGCAGGGCTCGCCGACCCGGGCCGCGGCGATGAGCTGCATGAAGGTGCGGACGCTGGTCGAGAACATCTTCTCCAGCTCGCGCCAGTCGGCGACGTTGCCGGCCTCGAAGGCGCGGCCGGTCGCAAAGGCCGGGCAGGGATAGGGGTCCTGGCCGAGCACGACACAGCGCACTGCTTCGGGTGCGATGCCATCGAAGGCCCGGAAGATGTGGGCGCCCTTGGGCGCACCCGGAAAGCCCTTGCTCTTGCGGGCCGGGAAGACCGGCTCCCAGGCCTCCAGCGTGAGCGCCGGATCGATATCGGCGAAGCCCAGCTCGGTGTCGGCGAGAACCGGGTGCCAGGCCGGGTCGAGATCGTTGCGCCAGTCGACGAGAATATCCTGCATCGCTTGTGCGAGCGCGACGCCCATTGCGTGTCTCCTTCAGGGAGCGCAAGCGTAGCCGGAAGTTGACCAAAGCGTCAACTTTCTCGTGACTCGTTCCTGACCTATACGTCAACTTTTCCATGGACACCAACCGCCACATCGGCGAAATTCCGCGATGGGGGATGGGAATGATGGCGCGACGCACCGAAGGCAGGCCCGGCGGGAACACCACCACGCGCATCAGCGTCCGCAATCGCAAGACCATCCTCGACGCGGCGATCAAGGTCTTCACCGAAAAGGGCTATGACGGCGCGAGCATCGCCGAGATCGCCGCTGCGTCGAAGCTGCCCAAGGCGAACATCTACTATTATTTCGGGACCAAGGAGGCGATCTACCGGACGTTGATCGCCGATGTCCTCCACGAGTGGGACGATGCTCTCGCCCATCTCACGGCCGAGCGCGATCCGGCCGAGGCGCTCGCCGGCTATATCCGCGCCAAGCTCGATTTCACCCGTCGCCATGCCGCACAGTCGCGGATGTTCGCCAACGAGGCGGTGCATGGCGGCCGCTTCCTCAGTCGCACCGACCGTGCCCGCATGCAGGCGATCACGCACGCCAAGATGCGGGTCTTCGAGGCATGGATGGATGCCGGCAGGATGGACCGGGTCGACCCGGTGCATCTCTTCGTCATGCTGTGGTCGTCGACGCAATATTACGCGGACTTCGACGTGCTGGCCCGCAACGCGCTGGCGTCGAGCCGGATCACCGTCGACGACTATGATCGCGCCGCCGAGACCATCACCCGCATCATCCTCAAGGGCTGCGGCCTCGCCGCCTGACATGAAAACGGCCCCGACCGCATGGCGATCGGGACCGTCTTGTTCGTGTATCCTGCCTTGAGCGGCGGTCAGGCGCCCTGCTTCAGGGTGTCCTCGGTGATTTGGATGTCGTCGTCGAGCGACCGCACCGGCTTGATGCCCTTCTTCTGCAATTCGCCGTGATAGGCCTTGACCGCCTCCTCGGGAGTGACTTCGCGCGCCACGACCTGGCGCATGCCGGTGACGATGTCGATCGGCGATTCCGCGAGGTGGATCTTGCGGCCGAACAGCGCGACGCGGGCGCCGTATTTCTCGGCCTGGCTGAGCAGTTCGAAGGTGTCGCGGGCGGTGCCGGCGGAACCGCCGAGAATGCCGACGATCAGGCTCGCCGGATCGTAGCTGGCGAGTTCCTCCATGGCGCGCGGGCCGTTATATTGCAGCTTGAGGAACTTCGGGAAGTCGGCTTCCATCACGCCGGCAAGGGTGCGGACGATGTTGTCGTTGATGAAGGCGCCCATGTCGGCGTCGCCGGTCAGCTTGATGTCGAAGGCCGGGTTAAACACCTCGAGGAAATGCCGCATGTTGTTGGCCGAGGCGTCGGCGCGGAAGGCGGTGTAGGCCTCGGCGTTCTCGGCATCGATGTCGCGCTGGTTCGAGAAGGTCACCGAATAGAGCCCGAGGTCGGCGATCTTGCGCGCCTGGTCGACGCGAGCGGTGCGATGGTGGCGGGAGGCTTCTTCCCGGTAACGGCCGCCGCGGGCCGACCAGATGTCGGTGGTGTCGTTGAGGCGGATCGCCGGGGTGACGTCGCTGCCCTCGAACAGCCCTTCCTTGGACAGGCGCTCGGCGGTCGAGGCCGACATCAGCATGATGTCGACGAGACCGGTCTTGGTCATGTCGCGGATCGCCTGGAGATGCGTGGCGCGGGGCGTGTGCTGGCCGGGCTTGTTCGGGTCGGCGACCGGCGCGGCGCGGCCGAAGCCGATGTCGCCGTCCTTGGCGTCGGCGATGATGAAGTCAGCGGGCGTGTAGTTGCCGGCCTGGATGTTGGCGAGCTTCTTGTCGAGGATAGGCATGTCGGACTCCTGCGCGGGCGGTGGTTCGGGATCGGGTCGATTCGGAGGCTCGCGCCTGTTGCCTCCGCGCCCGGAATAGCCGTCTAAGGCTTCAATCAAATGACTCGCGCCAGCCCCACCGATCGGCGAGGGCCAGGCAGGCGGACCACGTCTCGATCGCGCCGGTTGTCGATATCTGGCGAAGCGAGGCGGCGGCGGCGGCATGGGCCATTGCCACGGCCCGCTCGACGTCCCAGCCTTCGTGTACGCCATAAACAAAGCCGGCGGCGAAGGCATCGCCGGCACCATTGGCCCCGGCAACTTCGTCGGGCGGTACGCGCACCGACGGCCGGGTGACGACAGTGCCGTCGCGTGTCGCAACGACCGCGCCGGTGGGAAAATGCACGACCACCATCTGCGGCGTGCCGAGATCGAGGGCCGCCTTGGCCGCCGCGATGCAGGCGTCGGGATCGGTCTTGCCGCCGGGCACCGTCTCGATGCCGGCGATACCGCCGATTTCCGCGTCGTTGACGACCAGAAGGTCGAGATGGGGCAGGCAGGGGCGAACCAGCGCGGCATTGCGCTCCGGCGCGATGCTGGCCAGTTCGAGGTTGGTCATCATCCCGGCGGCGCGCGCCTTCCTGAGGGTCGCCACCCAGCCATTGGCGTCGTCATGCCATGGCGAGTCCATGATCTCGTGCACGCCGGGCAGGCCGAGATGGAAGATGCGATGGGTGAGGCCGGTGAAATCGAAATGGTCCGGGGTCAGCAGGTTGCTGCTGCCGAAATAGCTGATGTGGGTCCGCTGGCCGGTCAGCACCGAGCAGAAGGCAAAGGTATAGTCGGTGACTGCCGCGCCGGTCGCCTGCATGCGGCTGTGCTCGATACCGTTGTCTTCGGCCAGGCCTGCGAGAAAGCGGCCGTCGGAGTCGTCGCCGACGAGAGTGATCGTCGCAACGGGCATGGTTGGATCGAGCTTGCGGATATCGATGGCCATGTTGCAGCCGGAACCGCCACCGGCCATGTCGGCCTCGACAATGTCGGCACGGCCGTTCTCGGTCGGCCAGACGTCGACCATCACGTTCCGGTCGATGCACCAGGTGCCGCCGGTAAGTATACCCTTGCGTGTCATGATCAATGCGGTGGTTTGGAAGTCACGGGTGCCTGGACGTGGTTCAGTGGCGTCGATGACGCCCGGCCGTCCTGGCATCGGAAAGTTCAGGAAGAGAGGGAGGGCGACCCGTGCTCATGGTCGCCCTCCCCGAAACACCGCCGGTCAGGCCGGCGATGCCGGGAGGAAGTTTAGCCCCAGCACTTCGTCAGGCCTTCGGCCGACGTCTCCGACGGGACGCCGTCGACCGGCGCGTCGGTGATCAGCGAAACACCGGTGTCGAAGAAGTCGAGACCCGGGGTCGGCTCCGGAACCTTGCCGCTCTTGGCGTATTCGGCAACAGCCTCGACGCCGAGGGCCGCCATCAGCAGCGGGAACTGCATCGAGGTGGCGCCGATGACACCAGCCTTGACGTTCTCGACGCCCGGGCAACCGCCGTCGACCGAAGTCATCAGGACAGAACCGTCATCCTTGCCGATTGCCTTGAGGGCTTCCCATGCACCAGCCGCGGTCGGCTCGTTGATGGTGTAGACGACGTTGATGTCCGGGCACTTCTGGAGAAGCGTCTCCATGCCGGTCCTGCCGCCATCCTCGGCGCCCGCGCCCCACTGATGGCCGCAGATCCGGTCATCATCCTCGTCGAGGTAACGAGACGGGTCCTTCACGTCGATACCGAAGCCGGTCATGAAGCCCTGGTCGCGGGCCGCATCGACGGTCGGCTGAGCTTCGAGCGCGTCAAGGAACGCGATCTTGGCGGTCGCAGTCTTCTCGGGGCCGAGCGTCTTGGCAGCCCACTCGCCGATCAGCTCACCAGCGCGGAAGTTGTCGGTGGCGAACGTCGCGTCGGCGGAGTCGATCGGATCGAGCGGCGTGTCGAGCGCGATGACCAGGATGCCGGCGTCGCGGGCCTTCTGGATCGTCGGGACAATGCCAACGGTGTCGCTCGGGGTGATCAGGATGCCCTTGGCACCAGCGGCGATCAGGGTCTCGACCGCGGCGACCTGGCCGTCGTTGTCGCCGTCGAACTTCCCGGCGAAAGCCTGGAACTTGACGCCGAGCTCATCGGCCTTGGCCTGGGCGCCTTCGCGCATCTTGACGAAGAACGGGTTGTTGTCGGTCTTGGTGATCAGGCCGACGAGCACATCGTCCTGAGCGCTCGCCGGACCCATGCCGGCGGCGAAAGCAATGGCCGCGCCGGCAACGCCGGCGGTCGCCCACTTCAAGGTCTGAAATTTCTTCATTCCGGGTTCCTCCCATTGAATAGTTCAGGGCGATCAGGCGACCGCTGACGGAACCGTAGTCCCGAAGGCAGCCGCCTGTCTCATTTGCCCTAAGGGACATTGCCCAAGCTTCTGCGCCGAATCAAGCAAATACTGATTCAGTAATGCCTGATTTTAGGCAAAAGTGGAGAGATGATCAGGAGTCGATCCGCCCGGAAAACTGGCGGAATGCCTCGCGGCGCGGTCGGCCAGCATCCGGTCGACGACCTCCGGTGCAAGACGCGATTCAATCGTAAGCAGCGCCGCGCCATACAGGCCGTCATGCACATCGGGGCGGGCGAGCGCGATCTGGAGCTTGCGGGTCGCCAGCGGCAGGCACCGCTGGTAGACGAGCTCCTTGATGCCGGAGAGAAGATGGTCGCGGGTCCGCGCCAGCGTTCCGCCGACAACGATGACGCTCGGATTGAGGATGCTGACGGTATCCGAAATCGCCTCCCCGATGATCCGACCCGACTGGCGCACCAGGGTGACTGCTTCCGGCCGATTGAGTTCGGTCAGCGCGACGACGTCCTTGGCGTCCTCGGCCTCGATCCCCTGGGCGCGCAGGTCGCGGGCGATCGCCCAGCCGGCGGCGCGGGCCTCGACGCAGCCGAGCTTGCCGCATCGACACAGCGGCCCCTCGCTCGACGCGAGCTGGATGTGGCCGATATCGCCGCTGGCGCCGTCGGCGCCGCGATAGATCGACCCGCCGGCGAAGATGCCGCTGCCGATGCCGGTCCCGGCCTTGACGAAGAAGAAATTCTCGACCCTTCGCCAGTTGCGGCGATGCTGGTGCAGGGCAAGGAGGTTGACGTCGTTGTCGGCGACCGCCTCGATGCCGAGGCGGGCGGTGAGCCAGCCGCGGATATCGAAATCGTCCCAGCCGGTCATGATCGAGGGTCCGACAACGCGGCCGGCCGCGAAATCGACCGGCGCCGGCAGCGACAGGCCGATTCCGAGCACCTCGCTCCACGAACGCTGGGTCCTGCGCAGAAGGGCCTCGGACTGGTCGGCGATGAAGCCGAGGGTTTCGACCGGGCCCCGCTGGGGGTCGAAGACCGACAGGGTTTCGGCGACGATCCCCGGCTTGAGATCGGTGAGACCGACGCGGACTTCGTGTTCGCCGATATCGACAGCGAGGACCAGGCCGAAGTCGGTGTTGAGCCGAAGGGCGCGGGCCGGCCGGCCGCCGCTTGGCAGCCGCTTGTCGGCTTCCGTCACCAGCCCGGCGTCGAACAGATAGGACAGGCGCTGCGCCACCGTGGCGCGCGACAACTGGGAGGCCTCGACGAGGGCCGCCCGCGAGGCGGCGCGACCCGACATGATCAGCGCGAGCAGGTGCCCGGTTCCGGCAAACGGGTTCGCCGCGCGTCGCCGTTCGGACTCCTGGTGCCCCCGGGCTTGATCGTTCTTCAAGGCCAACGCCTTCCGGTTGCGGCCGGTCCGGCCGCCGCCGGACAGGATCGCGAAAGATGCGTCTTACCACAAGTGCCGGCCGGGAATCGCGCCACGGTTCCCGTCATCGGCTACACTACCGCGAGCAGACAGGGAGAATGACCATGGGCGGGGATCGCGGCGAAGCGGTATTCGATGAGGTGCGCTGGGAACGGATGTTCCCCGACCAGCTTGAGCGACGCTTCGCAGAATGGCCCGTCCTCTACCAGACTTACGGGCTGCTCGAGCCGCACGGCCCGCAGAACGCGGTGGGGCTCGACGCGCTCAAGGCGCATGCCATCGCCTGCCTGACCGCGCGGCGTCACGGCGGCATCGTCGCGCCACCCGACTACGGCCATATCCACGAGATCGGCGATTACGCGCTCTGGGCGCTGGGGATGATCGGCGAGGTGCAGCGCGACTGGATGTCGGCGGTGCCGCCGTGGCATCACTTCAAGACCGTCTGCTGGCACCTGAGGAACGCCGACCGCCTCGGCTTCAAGGCGGTGGTGCTGATGACCGGCCACTACGGCGTCAACTACATCGATCTGAAGACGCTGGTCGACCTCGTCCAGCCTCACGTCGGCGCCCGGCTCTTCGCGCTCGCCGATTTCGAAGCCGATACGCAAGGCTTCGAGGGCGACGGCGACATCCATGGCGACCACGCCGGCAAGATCGAGACTTCCCAGCTCTGGGCGCTCGTACCGTCCGCCGTCGACATCTCGCGCCTGCCGCCCGCCAATGCCCCCGGGCCGCATTTCGCCATGGGCCCCGATGCCTACGAAGCGAACCGGCTCGCCGGCCAGGCAATGGTCGAGCGCCAGGTCGCCTTCCTGGCCGACAAGGCCGAAGCCCTGGTCGCGGCACATGAAGCCGCGGCGCCGACGGCGCGGCTGCGCTCCTTTGCCGATGTCGAGACCTTATGGGAGACGGTGGTCGCGCCAGCGCTGCCCGATTTCCTGTCGATGCAGAGCGATCCGAAAGGAACCGGCGTCGCCATGCCGGCGGAAAGCCGCTGGGCGATCAACTGGCAGCCGCCCGGGCGTTGACCGACTGCCGTCAACCCGTGGTTGCCACCGGGGCTGTAACACCAAGCCACTGGGATTCATGGGTTTTTTACGTCGCCAACAAAGTGTGTCATGATTTCCGAGCTTCACCGGCAGAGGATGGGACGCCGGTGCAAAATTCGTTCGTGGACGTCGGGGGCGGCGTGCCATTATCGATTCGACAGGGACGTGCCGGAGGCTTTCTAAGCCGGCAAACTGCGGGGCGACACCATGCAGGAGAAAGCCGGCACCTTGCGAACGGGGGTTTCGCTGGTGCTGACTGACGATGCGGCTATCGAGGTCCGTGCCGAGGGCGCCGGGCCGGCGATCGTCCTGTTGCCATCGCTTGGCCGCGGCATCGCGGACTTCAACGATATCGTGCCCGCGCTGGTCGACAACGGCTATCGCGTCCTGCGCCCGGAACCGCGTGGCGTCGGTCGCAGCCGCGGCCCGATGAGCGGAAACACCCTTCATCATTTCGCCGCCGACATCGCCTCGATCATCCGACAGGACGGCAGCGCGCCTTGCGTGATCGCCGGCCATGCCTTTGGCGGCAAGGTCGCCTGCACCGTTGCGGCGAACCATCGCGAGGTGGTGCGGGCGCTGGTGCTGATCGCCGGGACCGGCAATGCCGAAATCGACCCGGACATCGGAGAATCGATCGGGGTCGGCAGCGATCCGTCGCTGCCGAGAGAAAAGCGTCGCGACCATCTGGTCCGGGCCTTCTTCGCCGAGGGGAACGATCCCGCGGAATGGCTCGACGGCTGGCATCCCGAGACAATGGCGATGCAGCGCGAAGCCGAGAAGGCGACCGCGCCCGATGCCTATGTCGGCGGCGGCGATGCGCCGGTCCTCGACATACAGGCCGAGGCCGACGCGGTTGTCGGCGAATCCGAGCGCTCGGCGCGGCGGGAAACCTTCGCCGACCGCGTGACGGTCGTGGTCATCCGCCGGGCCGGCCACGCCCTGCTGCCGGAGCAGCCGGCGCAGGTGGCCGCCGCCATCCACGACTACATCCAGAAGCTCTGAGCGAACCGCGCTAGCCGACCCGCGCCTCGATCGCGTCCCAGACCAGCGCCGCGATGTCGGCGCCGCCGAAGCGCTTGACCTCGCGGATGCCGGTCGGCGAGGTGACGTTGATCTCGGTCAGGTAGTCGCCGATCACGTCGATGCCGACGAAGATCAGGCCGCGCTCCCTCAGCGTCGGACCGATCGCAGCGCAGATCTCGCGGTCGCGCTCGGTCATGTCGACCGGCTCGGCCCGCCCGCCGACATGCATGTTGGAGCGCGCCTCGCCCGCCGCGGGTATCCGGTTGATGATGCCGACCGCCTCGCCCTCGACCAGGATGATGCGCTTGTCGCCCTGGCGAACGGCCGGCAGGTATTGCTGGACGACGAAGGGCTCGCGGTAGACGTCCTCGAAGATCTCGAGCAGCGAGGCGAGGTTCTCGTCGCCGCCGGCAATGCGGAACACGCCGGCGCCGCCATTGCCGTAGAGCGGCTTGACGATGATGTCGCCGAATTCCTCGCGGAAGGCGACGATCTCGCGGCGGTCGCGGGTGATCAGGGTCGGCGGCGTCAGGTCGGCGAATTCGGTGACGAACAGTTTTTCCGGCGCGTTGCGGACATGGCCCGGATCGTTGACCACCAGCGTCTTCGGATGGATGCGCTCCAGCAGATGGGTGGTGGTGATGTAGCCCATGTCGAAGGGCGGGTCCTGGCGAAGCTGGATGACGTCGAAGGTCGACAGGTCGCGGGTCTCCGCCTCGCTGAGGGTGAAATGGTTGCCTTCCTCGTCGCGCACCGTCACGGCCTCGACCCGCGCCTCGACCCGGCCGTTGCGCATCGCCAGCCTGTCAGGCGTGTAGTGATGCAGGCCGTGGCCGCGCCGCGCCGCCTCGAGCATCAGGGCAAAGGTCGAGTCGCCGCGAATGGCGAGCTTCGAAATGTGGTCCATCTGGAACGCGACAGCGAGCGCCATGGGCTTGGGTCTCCGGCTTCAGGTCGAGGGCTATATCGTTTGCCCGGCGAATAAAGGCAATGACCCAATGGCATTGGCCATGCCGGGCCCGTGCGCATTCCCTCCCCGAGCCGGGGAGGGGGGACCATCGCGAAGCGGTAGTGGGTGGGGTTCATGGTCGGTAGGCGTGCGTCCTTCGAGGCCCGCGCTTCGCGCGCGCACCTCAGGATGGCGGGGTTTGTGGGTTCGACAGGCGGCGGAAGCGAAGGCATCCCCCGTCGCCATCCTGAGGCAAGTCGCTCACCAGCTTCGCCCCTGGCTGTCGAAGACCGAGACCATGTGGCGGGGCAGCTTGCCCGGCACCGCCACCACGACGTCGAAGCGGCGGTCGAAGGTGGCGAGCGCCGGGTGCCTGCCGATCCACAGCTCGGCGGCGCGGGCAATGCGCCTGCGGCTCGCCGGCCGCACCGCAAGGATCGCCGCGTCCTCGCCGGCGCGAAGCTTGACCTCGACGAAGACGATGGTGCGGCCGCGCCGGACGATCAGGTCGATCTCGCCGGCGCCGCTGCGAAAGCGCCGGGCCAGCACCCGGTAGCCCTTCAGCCGCAGCCACCAGGCGGCCATCGTCTCGGCCCGGCGGCCGCGGATCTCGGCGGCGCGGCGGCGCGGATCGGCTGCACCGTCACGCCTCGGCGTCGCCGCCATCGTCCCGGTCCTTCAGCGCCAGCGCCCGCTGGTAGAGGTCGCGGCGCGGCAGGCCGGTCAGCGCCGCCGCCTCGTCCGCCGCCATGCGCACCGTGCCGGTTTCGAGCAGGCCGATCAGCAGCGTGTCGATGTCGGCGGCGTCCGGCGCCGTCTCCTCCGGCGGACCGATGACCACGACGATCTCGCCCTTCGGCGCGTCCTCGCCCGCCAGTTCCGCTGCGAGGCCGGCCAGCGATCCGCGGCGATAGGTCTCGAAGGTCTTGGTCAGTTCGCGGGCGACCACCGCCGGTCGCGCGCCGCCGAGCACCGCCGCCATGTCGGCAAGTGCGGCGGCAAGCCGTCGCGCCGATTCGTAGAAGACCAGGCTGCCCGGCACCGCCACCAGCGCCGCCAGCCGCTTGCGCCGGGCGCCTTCCTTCTGCGGCAGGAAGCCGGCGAAGAAGAAGGCGTCGGTCGGCAGGCCGGAGGCGACCAGCGCCGCCAGCATCGCCGAGGCGCCGGGCACCGGCACCACCGCATGTCCGGCCTCGACCGCCTCGGCGACCAGCCTGTAGCCGGGGTCGGAGATCAACGGCGTGCCGGCGTCGCTGACCAGCGCCACGGCATGCCCCGCCGCCAGTTCGCGCAGGATGCGCGGCCGCTGCGCCGCCGCGTTGTGCTCGTGATAGGCGATCAGCCGCCGGGCGATGGCGTAGCGGGCGAGCAGGACGCGCGTCACCCGCGTGTCCTCGCAGACAATCAGGTCGGCCGCAGCCAGCGTCGCCAGCCCGCGCAGCGTCATGTCGCCGAGGTTGCCGATCGGTGTCGCAACGATGTGCAGGCCGGGGTCGAGCGGCCGGACGGCCATCGCCACGCCGTCGATGGCGTATCCGGGGGGCTTGTCTCCATCGGGCCGGCGATCGTCACGCATCGCATTCTCCGCATCGCGGGCAAAGCGCCCGGCCGGCTTGACATTGACGGCGCATCGCTTTTGACAGGGCCCGGATGAACCTTATGATTTACCCATTGTTACCGGGTTTCGGGCCGTTTGCGGGAAAGTGTCTGCACTTTTGCCTTCGCGGGGTCCGATGAATTGCATGAACCGGGGCGGGGAAGGCAGCAATCAGCGCCGACCCGCGGCGGCCATTCCGAGGAGAGACGCTTGCCGGGCCTGATTCGATCTTTCGCAGGCCGTGCGCGGCTTTGGGCCATCGTCGCCGGCGTGGCGCTCGCCGCCTGTTCGCCGACGACGCTGCTTAACCCGCCGCCCGGCGGCAGCGCCGGCGGTCCGGTCGACGGCGAAGTCATCGGAACCGGCCCGACCCGGGTCGCGCTGCTGCTGCCGCTGTCGGCCAACGGCAATGCCGGTCAGGTCGCCAAGGACATGCGCAATTCGGCCGAACTGGCGCTGCGCGAGTTCCAGTCGACCAGCATCCAGATCCTGGTCAAGGACGACCGCGGCACGCCTGACGGGGCGCGGGCGGCGGCTTCGGCGGCCGTCGCCGAAGGCGCCCAGATCATCCTCGGGCCGCTCTTCGCCGAATCGGTGACCGCCGCGGCCTCGGTCGCCAAGCCGGCCAACATCCCCGTCGTCGCCTTTTCGACCGACAGTTCGACGGCATCGAAGGGCGTCTACCTGATGAGCTTCCTGCCGCAGAGCGATGTCGACCGGATCGTGCGCTACGCCTCCGGCCAGGGCCGGACCTCCTACGCGGCGCTGCTGCCGGCCAATGCCTATGGCGCCGTGGTCGAGGCCAGCCTGCAGCGCGCCGTCGCCAATGCCGGCGGCCGGGTCATCGCCACCGAGAAATACAATCTCGACCGGACCTCGATGCAGGAGAAGGCGACGAAGATCGCCAATATCGTCAAGCAGGGCACCGTCAACGCCGTCTTCATTCCCGACGGCGGCGAGGCCGCGCCCTTCCTCGCCCAGGTGCTGGCCGCCAACGGCGTCGGCCAGGCGCAGGTCAAGTTCCTCGGCAGCGGCCAGTGGGACGATCCCCGCGTCATCCGCGAATCCAACCTCAACAGCGCGTGGTTCCCCGGCCCCGACCTCGTCGGCTTCCGCGCCTACGCGGCGCGCTTCAAGGCCGCCTATGGCAAGGACCCGCTGCGCACCGCCTCGCTCGCCTATGACGCGGTCAGCCTCGCCGCCGGCCTCTCCGGCCGCTTCGGCGCCCAGGCCTTCACGGAAAAAGTCCTGACCACCTCCAGCGGCTTTGTCGGCGTCGACGGCGCCTTCCGCTTCCGCCCGGACGGCCTCAACCAGCGGGCGCTGGCCGTCTACCAGATCGAACGCGACCAGCTCGGGGTCCTCGCCCCCGCGCCAAAGAATTTTTCGGCCGGGTTCTAGCAGAGAATCAAGACGATCGACTCACTAACCCGCGCGTGATCGAACTTCGATCGGAGGCTCGCCGGAGCCGAGGCCCCGAATGCTATTCGGCAAGAGGCGCCAACTCGTGGCTGATGCGGGCGGGTTTCGTCCGGCAGTCCATTCAAACGAGTAGTGCGGTCGCGTACATGACAACAAGGCCGGTGACGACGCCGGCTGCGCCGGTCGGTGCGAGCAGACGCCCGCTGCCACCCTGACGGGTCATGAAGGCCGCGACCTCGATGATCACTTGAAGAATGGCGCCGGCGCCGACACCGAAAGCCAAGGCGGCCCAATAAGGATTGATTGCGCCGGTGCCGAGCAGAACGCCGGCAATGGCGGGGAAGCCGGCAAGGGCTGCAAGCCCGAAAAAGGTGGTCATGGGCGGGCGCTTGCCGGTGGCAAGCGGGGCGGCGATACCGATGCCCTCTGTGACATTGTGAACGACGAATCCGACGACCAGGAATGAGGCAAGCGCCGCGGCGCCGGTGGCCAGGGCGGCGCCGACGACAAGTCCTTCGCCAAGATTGTGCAGTCCAATCCCGAGGGCGATGAAGAAAGCCAGACCGCGGCCCTCCGGAGCCTTGCCTCCGCGACGTCCGACAGCGAGAAGCGCGATCGCCGTGACGGCCATGGATATCCAGACGACGGATGTCCCCCGAAGCCTGCCAAGCGTTTCGGCGCCGAGTTCCAGACCTTCGCCCAACGTGTCGATGAACAAAAACAGAAGCAGACCAATCGTCAGCGCCAGCATGAAGCGCAGCGCGTCCGGTCTGGCCGCGCGGATCGCCGGATATGCCAGGAGGCCAATGGCGACAGGGACGATGCCGAGAAGAACCCCGACCAGCCCCAGCCGTAGAAGGTTCGCGCCATCTCGCTCAGGCCGGGGGACGGCGACATCAATCGTGTGCTCGAAGCTGACGCCGGTCGAGGTCAGGAGCAGGATGTGGTGGGTTTCGCCCTCGATCCAGGGATAGGGAATATCGACACGAGCCGAGTTGAGGCGTCCCAGCGTTGGCGACGGCGTGACCGTGAAAATCCGCCAGGCGCCGTCGACCTGAACCTGGGCGAGGGTGAGCGCCTGCGAGCCATCGGCGCGTATACCGAGCGAGATCATTCCTGGCGTCAGGTCGACTGTCTCGACGGCGAGTTCCTCGACTGGTGGAGATGAATCGGTCAGGGGATCGAGCGGACGCCCGATCAGGAGAAATGCCAGAACCGCCGTCATCGCGATTGCGGGTAAGACGATCCAGATCCAGCCGCGAGACATCAAACAACCTCGAGATGGCTCATCCATCCAAGTTCAGCGAACTCCGACTGGTGGGCATGGAACATGTAGAGCCCGGGCTCGTGATCGGCGAAAGAGAATTCGATGATGCCGCGCTGTGCCTGACACTGCATGACCGTGTCGATCGTTCGCAGTGTTGGTGTCAGGGTCGTGCCGTGGTCGTAGTAGTCGAAGAAATTGGCATGCAGGTGGAACGAGTTAATTGGATCGAACTCGGTGACGTTGATGAGATAGATGCGAACCGGCCGGGATCGTTCGATGCGGATCGGGTTGTTGAAGTAGGCGAACGGAATTGAATTGACCGCGTAGAATTCGTTCTCGTCGTCGAAATTCGTGTCAAAGCCGTTCATGACCATTACAAATTCTTGCCAGACGGCATGCTCGGGCGTGGCATGACGCCTGGCCAATGCCGCAGAGTGTTCTTCCGGATGGCGGGCCGGGTCCGGGTCGACGATGAACGCGCCATACATGCCTTTGTGGATGTGCCGCTTAAGCGGCATGGCATGACAATGATAGAGATGGCATCCGAACGGCTTTGCCTCGAACTCGTAGACGAAATCTTCGCCGGGATTGATCATGCCGGGCCCGCCCGGTACGCCGTCCATCCGCGCCGAATGGATCCCGTGAAAATGCATCGAGTGCGGATGCGAGCCGCCGTTCTGAAATAGAATACGGAGACGCTCGCCTTCGACGCAGCGGAGCGTCGGCCCGGGGACGCGACCGTTGAAGGTCCAGGCCGGGAAAAAGACACCCGGCGCGACCTCCAGCTCCCTGTCGACGGCGGTGATGACCCACTGCCGCACCGCGCGCCCGTCTTCTTCGACCGTCAACTCCCCATAGTCGAAATCGGTGACGATATCGGCGGGATCGAATCCGTTTCGAACGTGATCGACCGTTCCAACGACGGTGTTGTTGCCGGGAGTGTGATGCGAGCCGGCCGTCGGAGCGGAAGGATCATCGACGTGGCCTGCCGCCGAGGCGGAACGATCACCTCCACGCAGTCCCACTGCGCCAAGGGCAACTGCCGTTCCTATGGCGGCTCGGCGCGACACAGGATGCGATCTCCAGTCCGGCATTTTCGAACGTTCCTGCAAATGCGAATTATTCTCATTATCATAAACTGAGGGATTGGAGAAGCGCTATGTCGCTGGTCCGTCGCATCCCGCCAGAATCGCCCTGCCTGGCGTTCTGGCCGCTGAAACGCTCTTGCTCAAAAGCGTGTCTGCTGAAAGCGCCCCATGAGGAGAGACCGGCCTGCGTCATCGAGCAGGGCCACGGGCGGACAACGAATCACGAATGCGAAAGTGCCGTGGGTCTCTGGCACCGACCGGCGCACCGACCCACGCCTTCCCGCCGGATGCCGGGAGAACCCTCAGGCCGCCAGGTCGGCCACCACCGCGTCGAGGACGAAGGACCCCGCCCGCGTCGCCCGCAACCGCCCGTCCACCGTCCGCTCGACCATGCCGTGGGCGACGAGGTCGGCGAGCTGTTCCGGGTCGAGGTCGCGGCCCGAGAGTTTCTCGTAGCGGGCGATGTCGATGCCCTCGGCGAGGCGAAGCCCCATCAGCAGCATCTCGTCGCCCTGTTCCTCGCGGTTCAGCAACTCGTCGACGATCAACCCGTCGCCGTAGCGCTCGACCCGTGCCAGCCAGGCTTCCGGGTTGCGCTCGGTCTCGGTGGCGTGGCGGCCATCGGGCAGGCGCAGCCGGCCATGGGCGCCGGGGCCGATGCCGGCATATTCGCCGTAGCGCCAATAGACCAGGTTGTGCCGGCACTCGGCGTCGGGACGGGCGTGGTTGGAAACCTCGTAGGCCGGCAGGCCGGCGCCCTCGGCGGTCTCGCGCGTCACCGCGTAGAGTTCGGCCGCCGTGTCCTCGTCCGGCACCTTGAGCTTGCCGGCGCGGTAGAGCCGGGCGAAGGGCGTCTCGTCCTCGATGGTCAACTGGTAAAGCGACAGATGGTCGGCGGCGAGCTTGAGCGCCTCGCCGAGTTCGCGCTGCCAGGCAGCCGGCGTCTGGTCGGGCCGGGCATAGATCAGGTCGAAGGAAATTCGCGGAAAGGTCTTGCGGGCGATCTCGATCGCCTTCAGCGCCTCGGCGACATCGTGCAGCCGGCCGAGAAACCGCAGGTCGGCGTCGTTCAGCGCCTGGACGCCGAGCGACACGCGGTTGACGCCGGCCAGCCGGTAGCCGCGGAACCGCTCCGCCTCGACGCTCGACGGATTGGCCTCCAGCGTCACTTCGGTATTGGCGGCGACCGTCCAGTTCAGCGCGATCGCGTCGAGAATCGCGCCGACCGTCGCCGGCTCCATCAGCGATGGCGTGCCGCCGCCGAGGAAGATGCTCGACACGGTGCGGCCGGGCATCCGGTCGGCCGTCGTGGCGATCTCGCGGGCCAGAGCGCGCGAGAAGCGCGCCTGGTCCGGCGGGTCATGGCGGACATGCGAGTTGAAGTCGCAATACGGACACTTCGCGGCGCAGAACGGCCAGTGAACGTAGACGCCGAAGCCGGGTTCGGCGGCGCTCATCCCTTCAGCCTCTCGTCGGCGAATTTTGCGAAGGCGCGCGACCGGTGGGAAAATTCCGCCTTGGTCTCGGGGGCCAGCTCGCCAAAGGTCTGGTCGTAGCCGTCGGGCACGAACATCGGGTCGTAGCCGAAGCCGTTGGTGCCGCGCGGCGGATAGACCAGCGCGCCGGCGACCTCGCCGCGGAAGAAGGCGCGCTCGCCATCGGGAAAGGCGAGGCAGAGAACGGAGACGAAGGACGCGCGGCGGTCGGCCGGGTCGGTGGCGCCAAGCGCGTCGAGCTTCTCGGCGACCTGGCGCATGGCGGCGTCGAAATCCTTGTCCGGTCCCGCCCAGCGGGCCGAATAGATGCCGGGCGCGCCGCCCAGCGCCTCGACCACCAGGCCGGAATCATCGGCCAGCGCCGGCAGGCCGGCCGCTTCCGAAACGGCCGCCGCCTTGAGCTCGGCATTTTCCTCGAAGGTGACGCCGGTTTCCTCCGGCTCGGCGATGCCGAGTTCGGTCGCCGAGACGACCGACAGGCCGAATGGCGCGACCATCTCGCCGATCTCGACGAGCTTGCCCGGATTATGGCTGGCGACGACCAGCCTGTCGCCGCGCTGGAAGGCCCGGGCCATCGGCAACCGTCAGCTGATGGCCAGCTTCTGCAGCTCGACGAGCCGGGCGATGCCGTCGCGGGCAAGGCCCATCAGCTGGCCGAATTCGGCTTCGCTGAACGGGGCGCCTTCGGCGGTCCCCTGGATCTCGACGATGCCGCCGGAGCCGGTCATCACGAAGTTGGAGTCGGTTTCGGCGGCGCTGTCCTCGACATAGTCGAGGTCGAGCACCGGGGTCTCGCGATAGATGCCGGCGGAGATCGCCGCGACATGGTCGATCAGCGGCGATGTCTGCAGGATCTGCCGGGCCATCATCCATTCGATGCAGTCGCGCAGCGCCACCCAGCCGCCGGTGATCGCGGCGGTGCGGGTGCCGCCATCGGCCTGGATGACATCGCAATCGACGACGATCTGGCGTTCGCCGAGCGCCTTGAGATCGACGACGGCGCGCAGCGAGCGGCCGATCAGGCGCTGGATTTCCTGGGTGCGGCCCGACTGCTTGCCGGCGGTCGATTCGCGGCGCATACGCTCGTTAGTGGCGCGCGGGAGCATGCCGTATTCGGCGGTGACCCAGCCCTTGCCGGCGCCGCGCAGCCATGGCGGCACGCCGGAATCGAGGCTGGCCGTGCACAGCACATGGGTGTCGCCGAAGCGGACCAGGCAGGAGCCCTCGGCGTGTTTCGAGACGCCGCGCTCAAGCCGCACGGGCCGCATGTCGGCGGGCATGCGTTTCGAGGGGCGGATCTGGGTATCGGTCGCTGTTTCCATGCCGCTTCTTAGCGGCCGTCCGGGCTCAAGGCAAAGGCAGCTTGAAACCTTGGTGAAAACCGACACTTAATAGGGTGAAACATGGACCAGTCGCGATGACCAACCAGCCCCCGTCGAATTTCTCAATCGGCTCCGGCGCAGGCGATTCGCAGGGCTCGGCCCTGCAGGGCCTCGACCGGCGGTCGCGCGAAATCTTTCGCAGCATCGTCGAGACATTTCTCGATACCGGCGAGCCGGTCGGCTCGCGCAACATCAGCCGCCTGCTGCCGGCGCCGCTGTCGCCGGCCTCGGTCCGCAACGTCATGGCCGACCTCGAACAGCTCGGCCTGATCTACGCCCCGCACACCTCGGCCGGCCGGCTGCCGACCGACTATGGCCTGCGCTTCTTCGTCGACGCCCTGCTCGAGATCGGCGACCTGCCGGCCGACGAGCGACGCCGGATCGAGGCGGAGATGCGCGCCTCCGAACCCGGCCGCGGCATGGAGAGCCTGCTCAACGAGGCGAGCCAGGCGCTGTCCGGCCTGTCGCGCGGCGCCGGCGTGGTGCTGTCCGGCAAGACCGACACCCGGCTCAAGCATGTCGAATTCGTCCGCATCGAGCCGACCCGGGCGCTGGTCGTACTCGTCGGCGAGGACGGCTCGGTCGAGAACCGGCTGATCGACCTCGATCCCGACACCACGCCCTCGGCGCTGGTCGAGGCCGGCAACTATCTCAATACCCGGCTGCGCGGCCGAACCCTAGCGGAAGCCCGGTCCGAGCTGCAGCGCCGCGAGGCCGAGGCGAAGGCCGAGCTCGACCAGCTGACCGGCAAGCTGGTCGAAGCCGGCCTTGCCACCTGGGGCGATGTCAGCGACGGCCACCCGCCGACACTGATCGTGCGCGGCCGCGCCAACCTGATCGAGGACGTCACCGCGGCGGAGGACCTCGAACGCATCCGCCGCCTGTTCGACGACCTCGAGACCCAGCGCGAGCTGATCCGCCTGCTTGGCCTCGCCGAAGCCGGCGACGGCGTCCGCATCTTCATCGGCGCGGAAAACCAGCTCTTCTCGCTGTCGGGATCGTCGCTGGTGGTGTCGCCCTATCGCGACACCGAGCAGCGGGTGATCGGCGTCCTCGGCGTCATCGGCCCCACCCGCCTCAACTACGCCCGCATCGTCCCGATGGTCGACTACACCGCCCAGGTCGTCAGCCGCCTGATGCGGTAGCGGGTTTCCCGGGGCCGACGTCAGAAGGGCGCCCAGCCCTCCCCTTGTGGGAGGGCTGGGCGCGGCGTTCCCCTCCCGCGATCGCGCTCCTACACCACCCGATCAACCGCCGAGATACTGCCGCCAGATTGCCTTGTCGCCGAGGGCTTCCAGCCGCGCGGCGTGGGCGGCCATTTCGGCTTCGCTGACCCGGAAGAGCCGCGGCTCCGGCCTGGGGGCGGCGGCGTGGACCACCGCGCCGTAGCGCGCCTGCTGGCCGCCGCCGCGTTCGTCGGCGAGGATCAGGCTCGCCTGGCGGCCGCCGATCAGCTCGATATAGACCTCGGCGAGTAGGTGGGAATCGAGCAGCGCGCCATGCAGCGTCCGCTTGCTGGTGTCGATCTGGTAGCGGGCGCAGAGCGCGTCGAGCGAATTCGGCCCGGCCGGATGCTTGCGCCGCGCCAGCATCAGCGAATCGACGATCTGCCCCGCAGGGATCAGCGGCTGCTTGCAGCGGCCAAGCTCGGCATTGAGAAAGGCGAGGTCGAAATCGGCGTTGTGGGCGATCATCGGCGCATCGCCGACAAAGGCGAGCAGGTCAGCGACGATCGACGCGAAGAGCGGCTTGTCGGAGAGGAACTTGTCGTCGAGACCGTGAACGCGCTGCGCCTCGGCCGGCATCGGCCGCTCGGGATTGATGTAGCGGTGAAAGGTCTGGCCGGTGGCGATATGGTTGAACAGCTCAACGCACCCGATCTCGACGATCCGGTCGCCATTGGTCGGGTCGAGGCCGGTGGTCTCGGTGTCGAAAACGATCTCGCGCATGATTCGCGAATCGTGAACGGCAATCGCCCCCGGTGCAACCCGCCCGGCGCCGGGCATCCCCGATAATCGTCGGCCGGCCGGTGACCGCCCGGATGCGACCCACCGGCCGGCCGAATGCTATTTCGGTTTTCGCGTCCGCCCCTTGCGCGCTGCCGGCGGCGAGACCTCGGGGGCCACCGTGTCGGCCTGTTCCTCTATGGTCGGGGTCGGGTCGTCGTGGTCAGGCTCGTCGGGAAAGGCGATGGCGTCGGCGGGATCGGCGTCAACGTCGCGCGACTCGCGCTCGGCCCGCATCCAATGCTCCTCGGCCAGGCCCTCCGGCCGCCCGTCCTCTTCCCATAGCTGATAGGCGCGCTCCGCAATCCGCGCGTCCCTCTCGTCGTCTTTCCGGCCATCCATTGCCATGTCTCCGGCTCCGTATCTGACAGCCGATCAACGCCGATCGGGCACCCGCGGTTCCCGCGTCCGCGCGCCCTCAAACGCGCCCGGTCATCCCCGCCACGGCGCGCAGCACGCCGCCGACCTGGCGGCGCGCGTCTTCGATGCTGGTGCTGGTGTCGATGAGGAAGTGCGCCCGCCGCCGCTTCTCCGGGTCGGGCACCTGGCGGGCGATCATCGCCTCGGCCCGCTCGCGGGTCATGCCGTCACGCGCCAGCATCCGCGCCATCTGGATTTCGGCCGATGTCGTCACCACGATCACCATGTCGACATCGCCCTCGGTCGCGGTCTCGAACAGCAGCGGAATGTCGAGCACCACCGCCCGGTAACCGCCGGCCGCTGCCTCGCGGAGAAACCGGTCGCGCTCGGTCCTGACCAGCGGATGGATCAGTGCTTCGAGACGGGCCATCGCCGCATCGTCGCCGAGCACGCGGTCGCGCAGCCTGTCGCGATCGACGACGCCGTTCTCGGTGGTGCCGGGAAACGCCGCCTCGACCACCGGCGCCGCGGCGCCGCGATAAAGCTCGTGGACCGTCCGGTCCGCGTCGAAGACCGGCAGGCCGGCCTCGGCGAACATCGCGGCGGTGGTCGACTTGCCCATCGCGACCGAGCCGGTGAGGCCGATCAACAGCATCAGGCGGCGTCCGTCCCGGCGCCGGCATCGGCCGCGGCCGGCGCGACGACACCCATGGTCTCCAGCACGGCGGTGCGCAGTTCGGGCGTCACGGTCGGCGTCTGGCCGAACCAGTGGGCGAAGCCCGGCACCGCCTGGTGGAGCAGCATCCCCAGCCCGCCGACGGCGCGAAGGCCACGCGCCTCCGCCGCCTTCATCAGTCCGGTTTCCAGCGGCACATAGACGAGGTCGCTGATCACCGATTTGCCGGGCATCGCGCCAAGATCGAGATCGAGCGGCGGCTGGCCGTCCATGCCGAGCGTCGTCGTGTTGACCAGCACCCGCGCATCGCCGAGCAGGCCGGAGAGCGCGGTGAAACGCGCCGCGGCGATCGGACCGCCGAGATTGCGGGCGATCTGTTCGGCCCGCTTCTCGGTGCGATTGACGATGGTCACCGGGGCGAAGCCGCGCGATCGCAGCGCGAAGACGATCGCCTTGGCCGCGCCGCCGGCGCCGAGCACCACGGCCGGACCCGGATGCGCATCCCAGCCCGGCGCCTCCTGATCGAGGCTGGCGAGGAAGCCCGGCGCGTCGGTGTTGGCGCCGACCAGCTTGCCGTCCTCCATCCAGATCGTGTTGAGCGCACCGATGGCGCGCGCCGCCTCGTCCATCTCGGCCACGGCGGCAAAGGCGGCTTCCTTGTGCGGCACCGTGACGTTGCAACCGACGAAACCGGAATTGGCGAAATCGGCGAAGAAGCCGGCAATGGCGTCCGGCTCGACCGGCTTCAGCACATAGTCCCCCTCGATCCCCAGTTCCTTCAGCCAGTAGCGATGGATCACCGGCGAGCGCGAATGCTTCACCGGCCAACCGACGACGCAGGCAAGGGGAGTGGTCATGACTTTCTTCTTTCTCAACGCGGCAGGAAATGGTTCGACAGTCTCATACGCGCTCACCCCCCGACCCGTCACGCCCCGCGGGTATCGGATGTTCCGGATCGGATCGTGTGCGTCCTTCGAGGCTCCACTACGTGGAGCACCTCAGGATGGCGGGGATGTGCTTGCCCCTCTTGCCCTGAAATGCCTCAAGTCCCCGGACAACCCACCTCGCCATGCGAGAACGCTCAACTCGTTTGCCTACCCAGACAAAGCCGTAGCCATCCTGAGGTGCGAGGGCAGAGCCCGAGCCTCGAAGGACGCACCCCACCTGAACCGACGAACGGACCGCCCCCGGTCGACCTCACCCCAATCCCCCCTCCTCCCGCAGCCAGTGGAGAACCGGCAGCAGCGGCAGGCCGAGGATGGCGAAGTAGTCTCCGTCGATGTGGTGGAAGAGCTGGATGCCCGGGCCCTCGATCTGGTAGGCGCCGACGCTGCCCAGGGCCGCCTCGCCGACCGTTTCCAGGTAGCGGTCGACCTCCGCCCGCGACAGGGACCGCAACGTCAGCGTCGCGCTCTCGACATGGCGCCAGCGGAGTGCGCCGTCGCGGACCCCGGCCACCGCCGTGTGGAGCCGATGGCTTCGCCCGGCGAGCGACAGCAGTTGTCCGCGCGCCGCATCCATCGTTTCCGGCTTGTCCCAGCGCTCGCCGTCGGCATCGAGCGTCTGGTCGGATCCGACGACCAGGGCGTTGCCCGCGTTTATCGCGACATCCATCGCCTTGGCTTCGGCCAGCGCCAGCGCCACTTCGGCAGGCGAAGCACCGGCGGCGATCAGCGGCGCTTCGACCTGCCGCTCGTCGACGCGCGACGGCATCGTCTCGAACGCGACCCCGGCATTGGCGAGGATGGCGCCGCGGGTCGGGCTTTTCGAGGCGAGAACGATCCGGGTCATGGCGGTCCTGCTATGGCGGCGCGGCATCGCGCTCGCGCTTCTCGCGCAACGCTATGATCGCCGCGGCGGTCTCCTCGATCGACCGGCGGCTGACATCGATGGTCGGCCAGCCATGCCGGGCAAAGAGCTTGCGGGCCTGGGAGATCTCGTCGGCGATCGCCGCCTTGTCGATATAGGATTCGCCGTGCGCCATGGCGTTGAGCGACAGGACGCGGTTCTCCCGCAGGTGCGCGATCCGTTCGGCGCTGGCGGTCAGCCCGACGACCAGCGGATGCTTCACCGTCTCGAGCTCCGCCGGCGGCGGCACGCCGGGCACCAGCGGGATATTGGCGGTCTTGATGCCGCGATTGGCGAGATAGATGCTGGTCGGCGTCTTCGAGGTCCGGCTGATGCCGAGCAGGACGACGTCGGCTTCCTCAAGCGCCCCAGCCAGCTGGCCATCGTCGTGGATCATCGTGAAGTTCAGCGCGTCGATGCGACGGAAGTAGTCCGCGTCGAGCATGTGCTGGGCGCCGACCCGGCGGGTGTGCGGCGTGCCCAGGTAGTTCTGCAAGAGCTGCAGCATCGGTTCCAGCACCGAGGCGCAAGGGATGCCGATCCGGCGGCATTCCTGTTCGAGCCGCTCGCCGAGCTCCTTGTCGACCAGCGTATAAAGGACGATGCCGGGCTCTTCCTCCAGCGCCGTCACGATCATGTCGAGCTGCTTGCGGGTCCGCACCATCGAATGGATGTGCTCGACCGGCCGCATGTCGCGATATTGCGCCGCCGCTGCCCGGCCGACGGTGATCAGCGTCTCGCCGGTCGCGTCAGAAATCATGTGCAGGTGGAAGAAGCCTTCGCGGTTCCTCACACGGTTCTCCCCAGGCCTGTTGATAAGGTCACCCGAAAACGCCCCCTGTCGCCGACCGCGCAAAACTGTCCCCACAGCGCCGGATTCGATCAACAGGTGTCTGCCCTGAGGATACGATTCCGTGACGGTGGGAAGGAATCGGTAATTTCACAGGTTGTCCCCGGCCATCCCGTGGATAGTCCTGTGGATGCCGCTGAACGACTGCCTGCCACAGAGATTAATGGACTGTTAATGCAGGCCGGTTCAAGATTTCCCCGCTGTTACCACAATTCAGTGTGAGGCCTTCGGAAACCATCCCGATTGCCTGCCAGACGCTGCCGATTTGTGGACGCTGCGGATTGGCTGTAATCCACCCCCAAACTAAAACAAAACCAATAAGATTCTCTTACCTTTTGGACTCTTGGTGTGAATCCCGAACCCCGCGATCTTCCCTATCGGCGCATGCGCGACGCTCTCGCCGGCAACACAGCCACGCCGCCTCCGATCTGGCTGATGCGGCAGGCGGGACGCTACCTGCCCGAGTATCGAACGCTTCGCGAGACAGCCGGTTCCTTTCTCGACCTTTGCTACAATCCAACCTTCGCTGCAGAAGTCACCCTTCAGCCCATCCGTCGCTTCGGCTTCGATGCCGCAATCGTCTTTTCGGATATCCTGGTGATTCCCGATGCCTTCGATCGGGGGCTCACCTTTGTCCAGGGCGAAGGCCCGCGACTTGATCCGATCGACGCGGCCGGTATCGCCGCCCTTGATGTCTCTCCGGTCAGGGAACGGCTGGCGCCGGTCTTCGAGACCATCCGGCAGGTGCGGGCTGCCCTCGATGCCGACAAGTCGCTGATCGGCTTCTGCGGGGCTCCCTGGACGGTGGCGACCTACATGGTGGCCGGTCGAGGCACCCCGGACCAGGCGCCGGCGCGATTGATGGCGGCGACCGAGCCGGAGGTGTTTCAGGATCTCATCGACACGCTGGTCGAGGCTTCGGTCATTTCGCTCCTCGGACAGATCGAGGCTGGCGCGGATGTCGTGCAGATCTTCGACAGCTGGGCGGGCATCCTCAACGAGCATGACTTCGACCGCTGGTCGATCGCGCCGACGGTCGAGATCGTCCGCCGGGTCAGAGCGGCGGCCCCCGATGTGCGGATCATCGGCTTTCCGAAAGGCGCCGGCTTCCGGATCGAACGCTATGTCGCGGCGACTGGGATCGATGCCGTCGGGATCGACTGGACCGTGCCCTTCGATGTCGCTGCAAAGCTTCAGTCGCAGGTGACGGTCCAGGGCAATCTCGATCCGCTGGTCCTGGTGGCGGGCGGTGCGGCGCTCGACCGGGCGATCGATGCGATCCTCGAGGCCCTGGGCGGCGGCCGGTTCATCTTCAACCTCGGCCATGGCATCGTGCCCCAGACACCGATCGCCCATGTCGAACACCTGATCGCACGCGTCCGGGGACGCTAGGACCGCATCATGCCCGCCGATACCCGCACCCGCATCCTGCGCGCCGTCACGGCACTCGCCATCGTCGCGATCCTGTTCGCGCTGCTGGTCTGGTGGCAGCTGTCCGGCCTCTACAACTGGCTGAAGGCCGCCCACATCATCGCCGTCATCTCGTGGATGGCGGGGATGCTCTACCTGCCGCGGCTGTTCGTCTATCACACGGCGGCGGCAGTCGGCTCGGAGCAGTCCGAAACCTTCAAGGTGATGGAGCGGCGGCTGCTGACCGCGATCATCAACCCGGCGATGATCGCCACCTGGGTGCTCGGGCTATGGCTTGCCTGGGACGGCGGCTGGTTCCAGAGTCCGTGGCTCCACGCCAAGATCGCTCTGGTGCTGATCCTCTCCGGCATCCACGGCATGTTCTCGCGCTGGGTCCGCGATTTCGCCGCCGACCGCAACACCCACAGCCAGCGCTTCTACCGCTTCCTCAACGAGGCGCCGACGCTGCTGATGATCGTCATCGTTATCCTCGTTGTCGTGAAGCCTTTTTAAGGCGTTCAAACCGCTTGCCGTTCCGATCGCGAACGACTATCTTCCCGACAACCACACGAGAAGCAGACGGCGCTGGCGATCGATTGGGACCGTCAGATAGCCGTGCCGACGACCCCCTCTTTCGGCCGCAAGCTCTCCTTTTTCCCCCCCTCTGTGCTCACTTTCCTCATTCCAAGAGACATCTGAATTCTATGCCAGAAATGAAACTGAAGGACCTCAAGGCGAAGTCGCCTGTCGAGCTTTTGGCTTTCGCTGAAGAGCTGGAGGTCGAGAATGCGAGCATCCTCCGCAAGCAGGAGTTGATGTTCGCGATCCTCAAGCAACTGGCCGCGAATGATACCGATATCATCGGCGAAGGCGTCGTCGAAGTGCTGCAGGACGGCTTCGCCTTCCTGCGCTCCCCTGACGCCAACTACCTCGCTGGCCCCGACGACATCTACGTGTCGCCGTCACAGATTCGGCGGTTCTCGCTGCGCACCGGCGACACGGTCGAGGGCGAGATCCGCAGTCCCAAGGACGGCGAGCGCTATTTCGCGCTGCTCAAGGTCAACTCGATCAACTTCGAGGATCCGGAAAAGACCCGCCACAAGGTCCATTTCGACAACCTGACGCCGCTCTATCCCGACGAGCGTTTCCGGATGGAGCTGGAGAACCCGACCAGCAAGGACCTGTCGTCGCGAATCATCGATCTCGTCGCGCCGCTCGGCAAGGGCCAGCGCGGACTGATCACCGCGCCGCCGCGAACCGGCAAGACGGTCTTCCTGCAGAACATCGCCCATTCGATCGCCGCCAATCATCCCGAGTGCTATCTCATCGTCCTGCTGATCGACGAACGGCCCGAGGAAGTCACCGACATGCAGCGCTCGGTGAAGGGCGAGGTGATCTCCTCGACCTTCGACGAGCCCGCCACCCGCCACGTCGCCGTCGCCGAGATGGTGATCGAGAAGGCCAAGCGCCTGGTCGAGCATGGGCGCGACGTCGTCATCCTGCTCGATTCGATCACCCGCCTCGGCCGCGCCTACAACACCGTGGTGCCGTCCTCCGGCAAGGTGCTGACCGGCGGTGTCGACGCCAACGCCCTGCAGCGGCCGAAGCGCTTCTTCGGCGCCGCCCGAAACATCGAGGAAGGCGGTTCGCTGACCATCATCTCGACCGCGCTGATCGATACCGGCAGCCGCATGGACGAGGTGATCTTCGAGGAGTTCAAGGGCACCGGCAACTCCGAGATCATTCTCGATCGCAAGGTCGCCGACAAGCGCACCTTCCCGGCGATCGACATCACCCGCTCCGGCACCCGCAAGGAAGAACTGCTGGTCCCGCCCGACATTCTCAAGAAGATGTATGTGCTGCGCCGCATCCTGATGCCGATGGGCACGGTCGATGCCATCGAGTTCCTGCTCGACAAGCTCAAGGCGACCAAGAGCAACGACGACTTCTTCGATCAGATGAACACCTGATCGTCGCTTGGCGGCGGGTTCGCCCGTCGCCGCGATTGCCGGTCAGACCGCACCCCCAGGTCCGGGTGGCGACAGGGATCGACCCGCACCGCCGGATGGTGGTCGAGGGTGTTCTCTGCGCACGGTCAGAATGAGACCGCTCGCAAGGACGACCCCCGCTGAGCCACCCAGCCATGATTCACAACGATACTGACAGGCCTGCCGGCAGCAATTTCTTCGTCATCAGTGGCGGGCCTGGATCGGGCAAGACGACCATCATCGACGGGCTGCGGTCGCAGGGCCTGGTCTGCGTCGACGAGGCGGGACGCGACGTCATCCGGGCGCAACGGCGGATCGACGGCCGTGGAACCCACGCGTCGGACCGGGCGCTCTTTTGCGAACTGATGCTGGCGCGGATGATGGCGGACTACGATGAAGCCGGGTCGGCACAAGGCCCGGTGGTCTTCGATCGCGGCATCCCGGGTCTGGTCGGCTACTGCAGGCTGACTGGGCTGGCGGTGACGGACCACCTGCTCAGGGCGGTCGCCCTGTTTCGCTACAATCCGGTCGTCTTCGTCACGCCGCCATGGCGGGCGATCTTCGGCCAGGATGACGAGCGGAAGCAGGATTTTGCCGAAGCGGTGCGGACGTTCGGGACTGTCGCGGCGGCCTATGCCGCGTCGGGCTATCAGGTGGTCGAGGTTCCGATCGGTCCCGTCCACGAGCGGGTCGCCTTCGTCGCCGCGGCGATCGCGGACGCCTGACGGTCCAATTGCGGCCTGGGCTCAGGCCGAGCGCATTGCCTTTCGGAACCAGGCGCCAGTGCGCCGTTCGGTCCGCTCCGCGCGGCCATGGTTTGCCGAAACCTCGCCTTCGTACCGGGCGAAGCCGAGCACCTTGACCCGCTCCTTGGCTTCCGAGAGAGACAGGGCGGGGATGTCGACGCTCCACTCGGTGCCGTTGAAGCAGTAGGTGAAGCGGTACGGCCGGTATTGCGGGGTCGGGGCATCGTGACTATGTGATCGGGAAGCGAGAATTGAGGTCATCGCGGTACGCCTGTTACCTGGGTCGGTCTTGAGCGGGTCCCGGAACCGGGATGCGGCGGGTGGCCGCTTCTCCTTTCCTTGCGCCAGCAAGTCCCGTCCGATGTTGCGGGGAGTTGCTGTGGGAATACGTTAGCCGGCAACAGGTTTACGAATCGTAAACCATGTTTTTCTCCTCACGCTGGCTGCCTTTGGAGCAGGGCGGCGAGGTCTTTGGGCCCGGTGATCGGCAGCGAACAGGTCTCACCGTGGCAGACATAGGCGGTGGGGCGGTTGTCGGCGGTCGTCTTGCCGGATGCGGGATGGCCGGTCGGCAGGTCGGCCGCGCCTTCGTAGACCGACAGGATGATGTCATCGGTCCAGTGGTTCCGGGTGTGGGCAATCAGGTCGGCGGGACTTGATTCCGCGGGGTGGACGATGACGACGTCGGTTGCCCGCATGCGGAGGTCGAGGGCCGACAGCATGGCGGCGGAAGCGAAGAGGTTCTGGGCGATCGCGGGCCCGGCGGCGGCGATGATCGCGTCGGCGTCGGCGCGGTAGGCGTCGTTGCCGGTAAGGTGCCAGAGCCGGGTCAGGTTCTGCGCCATGATGGCGTTGGCCGAGGGCGTCGCTTCGTCGGTTTCGGAGCGGGGGCGGACGATCAGGGCCTCTGCGTCGTCGGCGGGCAGGAAGTATCCCGCGGCCTCGTCATCCCAGTGATGCCGCCGGATCAGGCCGGCGAGGCGTTCGGCCTCGGCGATGAAATGTGTGTCGAGCGTCGCTGCGTGGAGGGCAAGGGCTGCCTTGATCGTGTCGGCATAGTCGGTCGCGAGACCGGGGAAGACGGACTTGTCGTCGCGCCACGAATGGGCGAGGCGGCCATTCCGGGCCATCGGCCCGGTGATGAAGGCATAGGCCCGCTTGGCCGCGTCGATCCAGTCCGCTCGGTCGAAGGTCGAGCCGGCCAGGGCCAGGGCGGCAATGCTGAGGCCATTCCAGTCGGCGAGGATCTTGTCGTCGGTTGCCGGTCGGATGCGACGGGTGCGTTGGTCGAGGAGTTTGGCCCGGGCCCGCGCGAGGCGCGCTTCGTCTTCGTGCGGGAGCCGGTCCATCGTGCCGAGCCGGTTGAGGATATTGACCCCCTCCCAGTTGCCGTCGGTATAGACACCATAAGCCCTTGCGAAGAAGGCGCCCTCCTCCGGTCCCAGCACGTCGGTGATCTCGGCTTCGCTCCAGACGTAGAACTTGCCTTCGTGGCCCTCGGAGTCGGCGTCGATGCTGGCGGCGAAGGCGCCGGATGGCGTCGTCATCTCCCGGTCGAGCCAGCCAATTGTCTCCTCGACCCGATCGCGGAAGAGCGTGTCGCCGGCGGCGATGAAGGCCAGGCAGAGCAGTTCGATCAGCTGGCCATTGTCGTAGAGCATCTTTTCGAAATGCGGCACCAGCCAGCGGTCGTCGACGGCATAGCGGGCGAAGCCGCCGCCGAGATGATCGTAGATGCCGCCCTGGCAGATGTTGCGCAGCGTGGTGAGGACGGTCTGGCGGTAGGCTGGGTCCTGGGTGCGGCCACCGGCGCGCCACAGGAAGGCGAGCAGGCTGGGCTGGGGGAATTTGGGTGCGCCGCGCGTGCCGCCGTGATCGGGATCGGTCAGGCTGAGAAGGCGCGTTGCGGCGCGGTCGAGGAGATCTCGGTCGAGGGTAACGGTGGCGTCGGCCTCGGTGCGGCGCTCCGACAGGCGGTTCATCAGAAGACCGCTGTTATGCGCGACGGTCTCCGGTTCCTCGCGGACGACGCGGGCGACCTCCTCGAGGATGCTGGTAAAGGCGGGGCGGCCGTAGCGGGCTGTCGGCGGAAAGTAGGTTCCGCCCCAGATCGGCTTGCCGTCCGGGGTCAGGAACATGGTGAGCGGCCAGCCGCCCTGTTCGCCGAGGGCGTGGAGGGCCGTCATGTAGATCTGGTCGATGTCGGGGCGCTCTTCCCGATCGACCTTGATGTTGACGAACAAGCGGTTCATCACGGCGGCGGTGGTGGGATCTTCGAAACTTTCATGTGCCATGACGTGGCACCAGTGGCAGGCGGCGTAGCCGACGGAAAGCAGGATCGGCTTGTTCTCGCGGCGTGCTTCGTTGAGGGCGTCCGGTCCCCAGGCCCGCCAGTGGACAGGGTTGTCCTTGTGCTGCAGAAGATAGGGGCTCGATTCGTGGGCCAGCAGATTTTCGCTCATGGTGCGCAATCTAGTAACGCCTGTGGTGGTTTGATAGTGCGGGCGGCGAATGGGGGCTGAGACGATCTTTGCGCTGGCGTCGGGGGGAACCCCGTCGGGTGTCGCGGTTGTCCGGGTTTCCGGACCCGGGACTCGATTCGGACTCGAAACACTTATCGATTCGGTGCCGGAACCACGCCGGGCGTCCTTGCGATCCATCCATACCGTGACAGGCGATCCGATCGATCGGGGGCTTGTTCTGTTCTTTCCCGGGCCGGCGAGCTTCACCGGTGAGGACGTCGCCGAACTTCATCTGCATGGCGGGCGCGCCGTCGTTGCGGCGACGCTGGACGCCTTGGGCGGTCTTCCGGGATTCCGTGCGGCGGAGGCGGGCGAGTTTACCCGGCGGGCTTTTGACAGCGGGCGCCTCGATCTCAGCCAGGTCGAGGGACTTGCCGATCTCGTTGCGGCGGAAACCGAAGCCCAGCGCCGGCAGGCCCTGCGCCAGGCCGGCGGCGGTCTCCGCGCCGTCTGTGAAGGGTGGCGGGAACGTCTTGTGCGAGCGCGGGCATTGCTCGAAGCCGAACTCGACTTTCCGGACGAGGACGACGTTCCCGGCTCGGTCGCCGACTCGGCCTGGGCCGATGTCGGGGCGCTTTCGGCTGAGATCGGAGCGCTCCTTGACGATGGCCATCGCGGCGAGCGGCTTCGGGATGGTATTGAGGTGGTGGTGCTTGGACGGCCGAATGCCGGCAAGTCGAGCCTGATCAACGCCCTGGCGCGGCGGGACGTGGCGATCGTCTCGGAGGAGCCCGGAACAACCCGGGATCTGATCGAGGTGCGGCTCGATCTCGGGGGCTACCCGGTTACCGTGGTCGATACCGCCGGGCTTCGCGAAGCCGGAGGTGGGGTCGAGCGCGAGGGCATGCGTCGGGCCACGGCCCGGGCGGAAGGCGCCGACCTGGTGCTTCTCCTGGAGGATGTGACCGCGGCCCCGGCGGCGATCGTCCTGCCCGCCGCAAGTCCGGTGATCCGTGTCGGGACGAAGATCGACTTGATTGATTCGGCGGAGGAACGGTCGAGGATCTCCGCGGGGTACGACCTCGTCGTGGCGCCGACGACGGGCGACGGCCTCGATGCGTTGATGACGGCGCTGACGAATTTCGCCGGAGATGCGCTCGCGGTCGGCGAGTCCTCCCTTGTCACCCGGGCCCGCCAGCGGTCGGCCCTGGTCGGATGCCGGGCTGCCCTCGAAGACGCGCTGGATGACATCGGCAAGCCGCTTGAACTTCGTGCCGAGGATCTGCGGCGGGCGACCGACGCTCTCGGTCGGGTGACCGGCCGGGTTGATGTCGAGGACCTCCTCGACGTGATTTTCGGCGAGTTCTGCATCGGGAAATGACATCTGGATGGGACAGCTGCCGATTGCGCCTGTCTCGCCGGCGTCCGGGGTTGTCCCGGGCGGTGTCCGACGGTGCATTAGGGTCGTCCGTTTGGTGTCCGCCGGTGTCCCAAGGTGGCTTTGAGGATGGCCGGCGTAACGGAAACGGCGGAATTTCTATCTTTCGGGCGGCGTCAGGTGGGATGTTTCACGTGAAACAGCGGCGGTTATGTCAGGGCAATTCAAATTCGTCTTTGACGTTGCAACGGTCGACGGTCTAGGGAATTCGCCATGGACAGCTTTGATGTCATTGTCATTGGCGGTGGGCACGCCGGGACCGAGGCAGCGGCCGCGTCGGCGCGGTTCGGTGCGCGCACGGCGCTGGTCACCCACAGCTTCGGCACCGTCGGCGCGATGTCCTGCAATCCGGCAATCGGCGGCATCGGCAAGGGGCACCTGGTCCGGGAGGTCGATGCGCTCGATGGATTGATGGGCGTTGCGGCGGACCGGGGCGGAATCCAGTTCCGGGTCCTCAACCGTCGCAAGGGTCCGGCGGTCCGCGGTCCGCGGGCCCAGGCCGACCGCAAGCTCTATCGCCAGGCCATTCAGGATCTTATTCGCGAGACGGCGAACCTGACGGTCGTGGAGGGGGAGGTCGACGATCTTATTGTCGAGAATGAGCGGGTCACCGGTGTCCGGCTTGGTGATGGTCGGGAGCTGTCTGCGGGGGCCGTCGTCATCACCACCGGCACGTTCCTGCGCGGCGTGATCCACATTGGTGACAAGACGGTGCCTGCGGGACGAGTCGGCGAGGGGCCGGCGGTGGGCCTCGCGTTGACCATCGAGCGGCTCGGTTTCCGGATGGGTCGCCTCAAGACCGGCACACCGCCACGTCTGGATGGAAAGACTATCGACTGGTCGAGCCTCGAGCGCCAGGCGGGTGACCAGCCGCCGCTCCCCTTCTCCTTCATGACTGAGGCAATCACGACCCCGCAGGTCAATTGCCACATCACCCGCACGACCCCGGCGACCCATGCGGTGATCGAGAAGAACATTAGCCGCTCGGCGATGTATTCCGGCGGGATCACCGGCCGTGGCCCGCGCTATTGCCCGTCGATCGAGGACAAGATTGTCCGCTTCGGGGATCGCGACAGTCACCAGATCTTTCTCGAGCCAGAGGGCCTCGATGACGCCACCGTATACCCGAACGGCATTTCTACGTCGCTTCCGGAGGACGTCCAGCGGGCATTGATCGCGACGATCCCGGGGCTTGAGCGGGCTTCCATAGTCCGGGCGGGCTACGCGATCGAGTACGACCATGTCGATCCGCGAGAACTGAAGGCGACGCTGGAAACCCGTCGTCTCCGTGGCCTCTTCCTCGCCGGCCAGATCAATGGCACCACCGGTTACGAAGAGGCCGCCGGCCAGGGCCTGGTCGCCGGGATGAATGCCGCGCGATTGGCTGCCGGCATGGAGGGCGCCGTCCTGGGTCGGGCGGATGCCTATATCGGCGTAATGATCGACGACTTGGTGACGCGGGGCGTGACCGAGCCCTACCGCATGTTCACCTCCCGCGCCGAATATCGCCTGTCGCTCCGTGCCGACAACGCGGACCGCCGCCTGACCGGAGAAGGGTTGCGGCTCGGGATTGTCGGATCGGCGAGGGCTGACCTCTTCTCCAGAAGGATGACGGCGCTGACGGAATGCCGGGCGATGGTCGAGAACTTGTCGCTGACGCCGAACGAGGCCGAGAAGCACGGGCTGGTGCTGAACCGGGACGGCGTGCGCCGGACCGGTCTCGACCTCCTCGCGCGCCCGGACGTGACGATGGAGGTCCTTGCTCGAGTCTCGCCGGAACTCGGCGGGTTGAATCGATTCGTTGCCGAACAGATTGAGATAGACGCTGGCTATTCAGTCTACCTTGAGCGGCAGGACGCCGATATCGCTGCGTTCCGGAAGGATGAGAACATTTCGATACCTGATGATCTCGATTTCCTGGTTGTGCCCGGATTGTCGACGGAGATGCGCGAGCGACTCGTTGCCGGGGCCCCGCGGACGTTGGGGCAGGCGGCCCGCATCAATGGAGTGACGCCGGCGGCGCTCGTTGCGTTGCTCGGCGAGGTCAAGCGCCATCGGGGGCGGAATGCCGCCTGACAAACGGTCCAGCGACGGTCCCGAAGTGCTGCGGCCGATCCTTGATGTTTCACGTGAAACAGTCGACCGTCTCACAGTTCTCGTCGAGCTGGTCCGCAAATGGCAGCCGGCCGAAAACCTCGTAGCCCCAAGCACCCTGCCGGACATCTGGCGGCGCCACGTCGCCGACAGCGCTCAGCTCGTGCCGCTGTTTCCGAGCGCCCGGCGCTGGCTCGACCTTGGCAGCGGTGGCGGATTTCCGGGGCTGGTCCTTGGCTGTCTTCTCGCCGACCGGCCAGGCGCCGCAGTGCATCTCGTCGAAAGCAACGGCCGCAAGTGCGCCTTCCTGCGGCGCGCGGCCGCCGCGACCGGGAGCCCGGTTACCGTCCATCAGGGACGCATCAAATCAATCCTTGCCGGATGGGACACGCCAATCGACTGTCTCACCGCCCGCGCCTTGGCGCCGCTCGATCGGTTGCTCGACCTCTCAGAACCGATCCTGGCCGCCGGAGCACCCGCCGCCTTCTTCAAGGGGGCAGATTTTGTGCGGGAAATCGACGAAGCCACTCAATCTTGGGATCTCGATCTGGTAGAACACAAAAGTCGAATCGATGACCGGGGTGTCATCCTGGAGATTCGTCAGGCCCTCAGAAGGGACGCCGGCGAGCGGCCGGCCTGAAACGTCATGAGCCTACCGATCTCTCCCCGCGTCATCGCGCTCGCCAACCAGAAGGGCGGCGTCGGCAAGACGACGACTGCGATCAACCTCGGAACGGCGCTGGCGGCGATCGGCGAAGAGGTGCTGATCGTCGATCTCGATCCGCAGGGCAATGCATCGACCGGTCTTGGAATCGACCGGAAGAGCCGGGAATTGTCGACTTACGATTTGCTTCTCGGCGAAGCGACACTGGCCGAGGTGGCGATGACCACTGCCGTTCCGCGCGTGTCCGTCGCGCCGTCGACCCTCGACCTGCTTGGCGTCGAGCTCGAGATATCGGCGGCCACCGACCGCGCCTTCCGGCTGCGGAATGCCCTCGCTACGGCATCGGAACGGAGTTCGAGTCGCACCCGAAACTATACCTATGTGCTCGTCGATTGCCCGCCGTCGCTCAATCTGTTGACCATCAACGGCATGGCCGCGGCCCATTCGGTCCTCGTGCCGCTGCAGTGCGAGTTCTTCGCGCTGGAGGGCCTGAGCCAGTTGCTGCAGACCGTCGAGCAGGTCAAGCATGCGCTCAACCCCGAGTTGTCGATCCACGGTATCGTTCTTACTATGTTCGACAGCCGCAACTCGCTGTCCGGCCAGGTTGCCGCCGACGTGCGCGCCAACATGGGCGCGGCGGTCTACGAGACGGTGATTCCCCGCAACGTCCGCGTGTCGGAAGCCCCGTCGCATGGCAAGCCGGTGCTGCTCTACGACTTCAAGAGCACCGGGAGCCAGGCGTACCTGCGGCTCGCGGCGGAGATCATCCAGCGCGAACGGCAGTTGCGCGCCGCCTGATCGATTCGTCTCCGGAACCAGATCGCAACATTCTGTTAACCATGTAAGTCAATGATCATAAGAGGAAAAGGCCATGGCTGAAGATGCACCCCGGCAGCGCCTTGGCCGCGGACTTGCTGCGCTGATTGGCGATATCGCACCGGAGCCGGCCACGGAGAAACGGCGGTCAGGGCCGCCAAGGACCCTGCCGGTCGAGTTCCTGCGGCCGAACCCGCGTAACCCGCGCAAGGATTTCGTCACCGCCGACCTCGACGACCTGGCTTCGTCGGTCAAGGAGCGCGGCGTCGTGCAGCCGATCCTCGTCCGGCCGGTCGCGGATGCGGCCAACACCTATGAGATCATCGCCGGTGAGCGGCGCTGGCGGGCCGCGCAGAAGGTCGGTCTCCACGACGTGCCGGTCGTCGTCCTCGAGGTTTCCGACAGCGAGGCGCTGGAACTGGCGATCATCGAGAATGTCCAGCGGGCGGATCTGAATCCCCTCGAGGAGGCGCTTGGCTACCAGCAACTGCTCGACGATCACGATTATACTCAGATGCAGCTCGCCGAAGTGATCGGCAAGAGCCGATCGCATATCGCCAACACGCTGCGCCTTCTGAAGCTCCCGGAGTCCGTCCTCGCCTATGTGCGCAGTGGGAAGCTCTCCGCCGGGCATGCGCGTACGCTGGTGACGCTTCCCGATCCGGAAGCCGTGGCGCGCCGGATCGTCGAGGCCGGGATGAGCGTTCGCGAAGCCGAGGCGCTGGTCGAGACCGATCGCCGCAAGCCGGGTGGCAAGGCCCCTGCCGCGGCGAAGGACGCCGATACGCGCGCGCTGGAAAAGGCGCTGTCCGATGCCTTGGGGCTGACCGTCGCGATCAACCACGGCAAGGGCGGCGGCGAGGTTCGCATTCGCTACAAGACGCTGGAACAGCTCGATGGCGT
Organism: Bauldia litoralis; assembly: GCF_900104485.1. Taxonomy (GTDB): domain Bacteria; phylum Pseudomonadota; class Alphaproteobacteria; order Rhizobiales; family Kaistiaceae; genus Bauldia; species Bauldia litoralis. The sequence goes on from NZ_FMXQ01000003.1 coordinate 243,002, forward strand.
CTGCCATCGTCTCAAGCATTAGCAACCGAAGATGGCGGTCATGCGCGCAGCCGGGCCCCGGCGCAATGGTGCGGGTGGTCGGACTCGAACCGACACTCTGTCACCAGAACTGGATTTTGAGTCCAGCGCGTCTACCAGTTCCGCCACACCCGCGCGGCCGGCCGATCGCCACTTGGCGGATCGGAAGGCCGGGATCATAGTGCCGCGCCCGGCCCGGTCAACCTCGCAACAACCGGCGCCGCTTCGTCGCCTCATTCGCGGATAGAACCAGCCCGTGCTCCGACGCCTTTACGACTGGACGATGAGCTTTGCCGCCGGCCGCCACGCCACCAAGGCGCTTGCCGGCGTCGCCTTTGCCGAGAGCTCCTTCTTCCCGATACCCCCCGACATCCTGCTGATTCCGATGGTGCTGGCAGAGCGCGCGAAGGCCATGCGCTTTGCGGCGATCGCCACCGCCGCGTCGGTAATCGGCGGGATCTTCGGCTACCTGATCGGCGCCTTCCTGTTCGAACAACTGGCGTTGCCGATTCTACAGTTCTACGGCTACGACCAGCAGTTCGAGACCTTCGCCACCTGGTATAACGACTGGGGCGTGTGGATCGTCTTCATCGCGGGCGTGACGCCGTTTCCCTACAAAGTCATCACGATCGCCAGCGGCGCGACGGGCCTCAACTTCGTGGTCTTCATCGTCGCCAGCATCATCGCCCGCGGACTCCGCTTCGTCATCGTCGCCGGGCTTCTCTACTGGATCGGTCCGCCGATTCGCGATTTCATCGAGAAGCGGCTCGGGCTTGTTTTCACCGTTTTCGTGGTGTTGCTGATCGGCGGATTCGTCGTTGCCCGATACATGATCTGAAGGACTGAAGCATGGACGCAGCGCGTCGCCGCGAGATGTTCGCGCCCGCCGTCGTTACCGTCGCGGGACTGGTTACGATCGCAACCGCATGGGGTTTCGAGCTGATCGGCGGGTTCATTCCCTGCGCGCTCTGCCTGCAGGAACGCGTGCCCTATTACATCGGCATCCCGCTGGCCTTCGCCGCGCTGCTTGCCGCACTTGCCGGCGCGAAGCCGACCGTGGTGCGGATGCTGCTGGTCATCGCCGGCCTGATCTTCGCCTATGGCGCCTTCCTCGGCATCTACCATGCCGGGGCAGAGTGGGGGTGGTGGCTTGGCCCGGCCGATTGCGGCGGCAACGCCGGCGGCGTCGCCAATGTCGACGACCTGCTCAGCCAGCTCGACACCATCCGGGTGGTTTCCTGCACCGAGGCGAGCTGGCGTCTCTTCGGCCTGTCCTTCGCCGGCTGGAACGCCGTGGCCAGCATCTTCCTGGTCGCCGTGGCGATGTGGGGCGCATTTCGTCCCCTGGCGGACGAGCCGGCGGCAACCGCCGGCTCGCGCGCCTGATCGTCAGAGATACGGCCCGAGCAGCGCCATGTCGGCGTCCGACAGGCGGTCGTCGGCGGCCATCGCCTGGTGCCAGTAGGGATAGATCAGCGGCAGCTTGCTGACATCGTCCAGCCGCTGGCGCTCGTCTTCCGTCAGCTTGAGTTCGTCGGCCGCAAGGCTGTCGCTGAACTGCTCTTCGTTGCGGCCGCCGACGATCACCGACGTGACGCCCGGACGACCAAGCGTCCAGGCCAGCGCCACCTGGGTGCCCGAGACCTTCCGCGCCTTGGCGATGTCGACGATGACCTCGACGATGTCGTAGAGCCGCTCGGTGTCGCGGATCGGCGGCTCGCGCCAGTCCTTCGCATGCCGGGTCCCGGCCGGACGCTTCTTGCCGCGACGGAACTTTCCGGTCAGCAGGCCACCGGCCAGCGGGCTCCACACCAGGATACCAAGGCCCTCCGACAGCGAGATCGGCACCAGCTCGTATTCCGCCTCGCGCGCCTCGACGGTGTAGTGGATCTGCTGGCTGACGAAGCGCGGTCCACCGAGTCGTTCGGCAGCGCCGAGCCCCTTCATGATGTGCCAGCCCGACCAGTTGGAGCAGCCGATGTAGCGAACCATGCCGGCCGAGACGAGGTAGTCGAGCGCCGCCATGATCTCGTCGATCGGCGTCTGCCCGTCCCATTGATGCACCTGGTATAGATCGATCCAGTCGGTCTGCAGCCGCTTGAGGCTCGCCTCGCACTGGCTGATGATGTGATGCCGCGACAGGCCGCGGTCGTTGGGGCCCGGTCCCATGCCGAAGCGCACCTTGGTGGCCAGGATCACGTCGGCGCGTTTGCCCTTCAGCGCCGCGCCGGTGATCTCCTCGGATCGGCCGGCGGAATAGGCGTTGGCGGTGTCGATCAGGTTGACGCCCCGATCGATGCAAAGGTCGATCTGCTTGCGCGCTTCCTTGAGGCTGGTCGAACCGACCGCGTCCTTGCGGCGACCGAAGGTCATGGTCCCCATCGCCATGGTCGAAACTTTGAGGCCCGAGCGGCCGAGCAAACGATATTCCATCGTCATCCCTCACAATAATTTGCAGACAAAAAGTACCGTCGTCGCATAGCGCGTTCACGCCGGCTTGTCGCGGTCGCGGCGTGGCTTTCGTGTCGCCGCGCCGCTGGCCGGGGTGTCGAGAATGGCGCTGCGGATCAGGATCCAGGCGAGCAGCGCGGCCAGCAGATGCCAGAGGAAATGCGTGCCGAAGGGGATCGCGGCGCAGAGCGGACCGTCCGACTCGCGCGCCGCCAGCGCACCGAGAAACACGATCGAGGCCAGAAGATAACTGACGCCGGCTTTCGACCCGCGGCGCTGGAGGATCACCGCGACAGCGAAGAGGACAAGCAGCGGCGGCAGGTAATAGGCCCCGCCGGGAAGCAGTCCGCGCGGGATCAACGGACCGCTGCCGAAGGTGATGGCGAGAAAGCCGAGCACGGCGATCACCGCGGCCCATGCGGGCCAGCCGAAATGACGGGTCAGGGCCAACCAGAGGATGATCATCATGAAGACCAGGAAGGGCATCATGTCGGCCCAGACCGCCCACACCGTCGCGGTGGTGTGGAAGAGGGTGGCGCCAATGCCGCCGAGGGCCACGGCGATGATCGCCGCCCAGATCAGGCCGGCGGCATCCCGGTTCGGGCGGGCGATCTGCAGGCGCGCGGCGAAGGCCGCGACGACCAGCATCGCGACGTTGGTCAGCGCATTGAGCGGCTCGGCGTCGAGGCCGAAGCCGATGCGCTCGCAATAGACATCAAACTGGCGGCAAAGCGCCGGCGCGGCGTCAGCGATCAGGGCAGGGCAGACAAGGTCCATGACGAGGAGACTCCAGCGTCGATCGACAGGACCGCGGCGGTGGCCTCGATACCCGCCTCCATGTCAGGATAGCGCGAAACCGGTTCAAGACGCGGCGAGGGATACCAGGGCATGGCGACCAAGATAACATTTCGCGGCGGAGCGGGGACCGTCACAGGATCCTGCTATCTGGTCGAGCATGACGGCGGCCGCTTCCTCGTCGACTGCGGCATGTTCCAGGGCAACAAGACGATCCGCGAACTCAACTATGCGCCTTTCCCCTTTGATCCGGCGACCGTCGACTACCTGCTCCTCACTCACGCTCATATCGATCACAGCGGGCTGATCCCGAAACTGACGCGGCATGGCTTCGCCGGGCCAATCCACGCGACCGCGCCGACGCTCGATCTCCTGACCTTCATGCTGCCGGACAGCGGCCGCATCCAGGAGGGCGAAGTCGAGCGGAAGAACCGCACGCTGCGGCGCCGGGGCAAGCCGCAGATCGAGCCGATCTACAATCAGGCCGACGCCGAGGCCGCCCTGAAGAATGTCTCGCCACACGAACTCGAGGAATGGTTCGACGCTGGCCCCGGCGTCAGGGTCCGCTTCTGGAATGCCGGCCATATCCTTGGCTCGGTATCGATCGAACTGGCGATTGACGACGGCGCCCCGCGGCCGGTGCGCATGCTGTTTTCCGGGGATCTCGGCCCGGACGAGAAGGTCTTTCACCTCGCCCCGGAAGCACCGGAGGGTTTCGACTATATCGTCTGCGAAAGCACCTATGGCGATCGCGACCGCGAGGATGTGACCGTTGTCGCGCGACGGCAGGCAATGGAGCGCGAGATCACCGAGGCGCTGAAGCGCGGCGGCAATCTCGTCATTCCAAGTTTCGCGGTCGAGCGCAGCCAGGAACTGCTGCACGACATCGGCGTCCTCCTGGCGGAAGGACGGATCCCGCCGGCAACGCCGGTCTTCCTCGACTCGCCGCTGGCAAGCCGCGTCACCAAGGTCTTCATCCGCCATGCCGATACCCTCGACGATATCGCGGTCGACGAGGCGGCGCTTTTCCGGCATCCGAATTTCCACATCACCGAGGATGTCGAGGAGTCGAAAGCGATCAACCGGATTGCCGGCGGGGCGATCATCATATCGGCCAGCGGCATGTGCGACGCCGGCCGCATCCGCCACCACCTGCGGAACAACCTCTGGAAACGCGACGCGACGGTGTTGTTCGTCGGCTACCAGGCGCCGGGAACGCTCGGCAACATCATCCAGGGCGGGGCGGACGAGGTCCGCATCCATGGTCGCGACATCAAGGTGAAGGCCACCATCCGCAGCCTCGGCAGCTACTCGGCCCATGCCGACCAGACCGAACTGCTGGCCTGGATCCGGGAGCGCCTGCCGGTCAGCGGCGGACTGTTTCTCACCCACGGCGAGGACCATGCGCGCGAAGTCCTGCGCGACCTCGTTGTCGCCGAAGGGGTGCCGGCGGATCGCATCCACATGCCGCAACTCGACGACGCTTTCGACCTGAAGGCCGGGGCGGAGCGGCTTCGGCGGCCGCCGGAAGCGCCACGCGTGCCGCCCGGCCAGATCGAGCGCGACTGGGCCAACGACTACGTTGCCTTCACCCAGGCGCTGGCCCGGCGGCTCGAGGCGATGTCCGACGAGGAAGCGAAACAGGCGCTTGTGCAGGAACTGGAGGCGGTCCTCGAACGCGGGCCGCCGCCGGCGTAAGCCGCCGCCGGAATCCCGCGGTTCCGACGGGGTTTGGACGGGCGGCGCGAGCCCCCTTCACACCGGTGTCACAGACACTATAGACTATCCCTCCGCGACGACCGCTTACGCTGTTCGAGCGTTTGTGATTCGGGAGTAGAAGTGAACGTTCACGTCTCGCCGGGGTCCAATCCGGCGCTGGTCCTCAATGCCGACTACCGTCCGCTCAGCTACTACCCGCTCTCGCTGTGGTCGTGGCAGGATGCGATCAAGGCGGTGTTTCTCGACCGGGTGAACATCGTCTCGGAATACGAGGTGGCGGTTCACAGTCCGTCCTTCGCGATGAACCTGCCGTCGGTCGTTTCGCTCAAGACCTACGTGAAGCCGGCGAAGCACCCGGCCTTTACCCGGTTCAACGTCTTTCTCCGCGATCGTTTCGAATGCCAGTATTGCGGGATCGACGAAGACCTGACCTTCGACCACCTGATCCCGCGGGCCCTTGGCGGCCAGACGACCTGGGACAACGTTGTCGCCGCCTGCTCGCCGTGCAACCTGAAGAAGGGCGGCAAGCATCCGCGCGACGCCGGCATGTGGCCGGGGCAGCGGCCCTACCAGCCGACGGTCAGCGACCTCCACAATAACGGTCGGCTTTTTCCGCCAAACTACCTGCACGAATCGTGGTTCGACTATCTCTACTGGGATACCGAACTGGAGCCGTAGTCGCGGTCGGGCCCGGACACCGGCGCACCCTTCCTGGGCACGCCGGCGATCCAGGATCAGTTCGTCGCGAAGCAGTAGAAGTAGCCGTTGCCGCCGGTTCCGATCAGCGCTTCCTGGCTGCAGCCACGCGACGGGTGCGATGCATTCCACGACTTGGACGGCGCGTCGTCACGCAAGCCCATGCGGTCGCTGTGTCCAACCATCGCGGCCCCGTCGCCATTCAACGTCCAGTCGCCGCAGGTCATGTCCGGGGCATAGGTGCCGTCGGCATTCGAGCCGGTCAGGATGTCGTGCTGGTTCGGGGTATCGCCACGCCCGTTGACCACGTCGCCCTTCTCGGTCAGGCCGGTCTGCTTGCTGATGGCGTTGGCGCCGCCATGCAGGTCGTCGAGGCTGGCGGCGATCAGTTCGCCCTTGGCGTTGTGCCAGGGACCGGAGCCGATCCGGTCGCGGGCGTTCTCATCGCTCGTCGACAGGTAGGCCCGCCAGGTCTTGTCGCCGCTTCCGGCGACTTCGGCCAGCGACGCACAGATCGCATCCGCGCCGGCTATACCGCCGAGATTCGCGCCGTCACCGGGCCCGGCGCTGGTGATGAAGAAGGTCATGTCCTCCATGTCCTGCGCCCCGGCGACCGCCGTGGCGCTGCCGATCAAGGCGCCGGCGAGAAGTGCGATGGTCAGTCTGCTCATGGATTCCTCCCTGGTTGGTCGGTCCGCGACCCGCGTCGCCAACCCGACATCGCCGGGAAATAGGGCGGCGAACGCCTGGGACCAGCATGGCGCGCCGCGCAGCATCTGCCATGGTTTCAACGCCGGTCCGGTGACGTCAGCGCAGGATGCGGTCCATCAGCCGTGTCGGCAGGAGGCGCTTGAGGAGGGCGCCGACATGGGTCGGGACCGTTACCCGATAGCGCGGACGCGGATTCCTGCTATCGAGCGCCCGGACCAGTTGCCGGAAGACCGCGTCGGGCCCGCGTCGGAACGGCGTCGGGGCGTGCCCGTCCGGTCGTTCGGCGAGGTCGCGCCGATAGGAATCGCGATGAACCGAGGCGTCGATGTCGATCGTGCCGCGGGTATTCTCGACGGCGTTGGCCCGGAAGGCGCTGGCAATCGGGCCCGGCTCGATCAGGACGACGGCGATGCCGGTGCCATGCAGTTCCAGCCGCAAGGTGTCGGCGTAGCCCTCGACGGCGTGCTTCGAGGCGACATAGGCGCCGCGATAGCGCGCGCCGAGAAAGCCGAGCACCGACGAACAGAAGACGAGGCGGCCATGTCCCTGCCGCCGCATGACCGGGATCGCCAGCCGGGTCAGTTCGTGCCAGCCGAAGAAATTCGTCTCGAACTGGGCGCGCATCAGGTCGGTGTCGATGTCTTCGATGGCGCCCGCCTGCGCGAAGCCGCCATTGTTGAACAGCGCGTCGACCCGTCCGCCGGTCTGCTCCAGCACATGAGCGAATCCGGCCCCGATCGAGGACCGGTCGGCATAATCGAGCGCCACCGATTCCAGGCCCTCCCCGGCAAGCCGCTCGACATCGGCCGGCTTGCGGGCGGCGGCGAAGACGCGCCAGCCGCGCGCCTTCAGGCCATGGGCGGCGTGATGGCCGATACCGGAGGAGCAGCCGGTGATGAGAATGGTGCGGGGCGCTTCGGTCAAGGGATCCGGTCGTCGGGTTGGCCTCGTTGCAGGCGGCAAAGGTAGCACTTGGGCGGCGACCATGATACGCGGCGACGGTCAGCCGGCGGCGGGAGATTCATGACGGACGCGAACGCATCCCTTTACAGGCGATGTCGGGCAGTGATTGGCGACGCTGTCGGCCACCTCACGGTCGACGACGGCTTTGCCATGGCCAGTCACGTCGCCCTGTCGGCGCTGATGTCGGTCTTCCCGTTCCTGATCTTCGTCGCGGCCCTGGCGGGCTTTATCGGCGAGGCCGATCTTGCCGGGCGGGTGGCCGGCCTGCTCTTCGAGACATGGCCCCAGGATGTCGCCGAGCCGATCGCCAGGGATGTGAGCGACGTGCTCACCCGGCAACAAAGCGGGCTGCTGACGATCTCGGTGCTGGTGACCATCTTTCTCGCCTCGAACGGGGTCGAGGCGGTGCGCACCGCGTTGAACCGCGCCTATCGCGTCACCGACAAGCGCAACTATTTCCTGCTCCGCCTGCAGAGCGTCGTCTTCGTGATCGGCGGCGCCTTTGCCAGCCTCGCGGTCGCCTTTCTCGGCCTGCTCGGCCCGCTGCTGTTCGACTGGCTGTCGACTCACTTTCCGGCAATCGAGCCCTACGCGACGACGTTCGATCTCGTCCGCTTCGCGGTGACCGGCGTCATGCTGGCGCTGGTCCTGATCGGCGCTCATCTCTGGCTGCCAGCCGGCCGCCCCCCGGCGCTCCGGCTGTGGCCGGGCATCGTGATCACCCTGGCGCTGTGGCTGATCGCGACCTGGGCTTTCGGATTCTATCTCCAGCGTTTCGCCAACTACGCCGCCTACTATGCCGGTCTCGCCAGCGTGGTGACCGCCATCTTCTTCATGTATCTGGTGGCGCTGATCATGATTTTCGGCGCCGAGCTCAACGCGTCGCTGGCGCGGACGGATCGACCGCGGTCCTGACGGCAGCCGCCGGTCAGGACAGGGGCAATGCCGGTTGCGCGGCGTGGATGAGCGCGGTTTCAAACGCGCCGTAGAGTTCCCGCGGGCTGTAGGGCTTGGCTACCGCCTGATCGAAGCATGCGCCCCGCGCGCCAAGGGCGTCGGTCATCGTCTCCGCGTCGGCAATGGCGACGATCGGCAGGGCGCTGTCCTTGTCGAGGATCCGCACCAGTTGCGCCGCGACGTAGGGGTCCATGTCGGGAATGGCGAGGTCGATGGCCACCAGATCGACCGCGTTTTCCTGCCTGAGAAGCGCCAGGGCGTCTTCCACCGAGCGGCTGGCGATGACCCGACAACCGAATTGCTGGCCGAGCATGACCAGCACGGCGGAGGTCGACGGGTTGCTATCGATCACCGCGAGGACCGGTTGTCGGCCATCATATGTTCGAAGTCCCCTGACGGCGTCGCCTGGCATTTGCGCTCGCTTCCACGGCAAATTCCGGGCAAGTATCCGTCGCCTTGCTTAAGAACCGGCTAACAGCGCTGCCGTGGTCGTCACCCAGATCGTCAATATCGTCCTTCCCGTCTTCGGGCTGATCGCCATCGGCTGCGGGGTCGCCTGGTCCCGCCTGCTCGACCGTACGGTGGGCGAGGCGCTGGCCGACTTCGTCTTCGTCATCGCCATCCCGATGCTGATCTTCCGGACCATCGCCACGGCGGATTTCAGCGGGGCCGAGCCGTGGCGGATCTGGCTTCCCTACTTCGTCGCGCTGGCCGTGATGTGGGCGATCGGCGACCTGATCATCCGCAAGTTTTTCGGGCGCGATGCCCGCGCCGGACTCGTCGGCGGCGTCTCCGCCTCCTACAGCAACACGGTTCTGGTCGGCATTCCGCTGATCATCGCCGCCTATGGCAATGACGGCGCAGTGGCGATCGCCCTGATCGTCGCCGTCCACATGCCGTCCCTCATGGTCGCCAGCGCGATCCTCATCGTGCGCGCCGAGCGCCGCGATGGCGTCTCCGAGCCCGGCGGCGGTGCTCGGGTCATTGTCCGCACGGTCGTCGTCAACCTGGTGACCAACCCGATCATCATCGGCCTCGTGCTCGGACTTCTTTGGCGGCTGATCGACCTGCCCTACGAAGGCCTGCCGGCGACGCTGATCAACCGCCTTGCCGATGTCGCGGCGACGCTGGCGCTGTTCGCCATGGGCATGTCGCTGCGCAAATACGGAATGCGCCGAAACATTCCCGCCGGCATCGCGCTGAGCGTCGTCAAGCTGATCCTGATGCCAGGCCTGGTCCTGCTCTTCGCCCGCTACGTCGTGCCGATGCCACCGGTCTGGGTGAAGGTCGCGGTGGTCGCCGCCGCCTGCCCGACGGGCGTCAACGCCTATCTGCTGGCGTCGCGTTTCCGGACCGGCGAGGCGCTGGCCTCCAACACGATCTCGATATCGACCGCCTTCGCGGTCGCCACCGTCACCCTGTGGATGACCGTTCTCGAGTGGCTCTAGGCGCGATCCGCCAGCGCCGCGTCGATGCCGATCATGGCGCGAATGTCGTCGGGTGTCGCGCCGGCCTCACGCAGCGAACGCAGGCTGGTTGCGCGGTCCGACTTCGAAAGCTTGCGCCCCGTATTGTCGGTGATCAGCCGGTGGTGGTGATAGACCGGCGAGGGCAGGCCGAGCAGGCGCCTGAGAAGGACATGTGCCGCGGTGGCGTGAAACAGGTCGCGACCGCGGACGATATGCGTGACGCCCTGCGCCGCGTCGTCAAGCACCACGGCGAGGTGGTAGCTGGTCGGCACATCCTTGCGGCCAACGACGAAATCGCCCCAGCGCTCCGGCCGCGCGACGACCACGCCGCTCTCGCCATCCGGACCGGCGCCGTCCTCCTGCCACGACAGCGGTCCGGCCTGCGTCGCGGCGATGTCGGTCCGCAAGCGCCAGGCGTATGGCGTGCCGGCGGCGATCCGCTCTTCCGTCGCGGCTCGGGTGAGATCGCGATCCGTGGCGGGGTAGAGCGGCGCACCGTCGGGGTCGCGCGGCCAGGTCGGGTCGGCGGCGACGGTGGCCGCGATCTCGCCCCGGGTCATGAAGGCCGGATACACGAGGCCGGCAGCGCGCAGCCGGTCGATGGCCTCGCCATAGGTCGGCATGGCATCCGACTGGCGGCGGACAGGGGTTTCCCACGCAATGCCGAGCCATTCGAGGTCGCGGTAGATGCCCTCTTCGAATTCCGGGCGGCTGCGCGTCCGGTCGATATCCTCGATCCGCAACAGGAAACGCCCACCTGCCTGCCGGCACAGGGCATGGTCGTAAAGCGCCGAAAAGGCGTGACCGAGATGAAGCTCGCCGTTCGGGCTCGGCGCAAAGCGGAAAACGGGTGGCATGGGTGGCATCGGCCAGCTTGAATAGAAGGCTGTTCGTGGTCTAGCAGCAGACGCCCGCCCGGACAAAGGTCGACGCGATGGCCAGGATCAACACGGATGCCGATGTCGCGGAAGGCCTCGCCTGGCTTGCCCGTCGGGACCGGCGTCTCCACGCGGTCATTGATGTCGCCGGTCCTCTCCCCCTCCGCCGCACCGAGGGCGGGCTACCGGGTCTTGCTCGCATCGTCGTCGGCCAGCAGGTCTCGGTCGCCAGCGCGGCGGCAATCTGGCAGCGAACGCAAACGTCCTTTCCAGGCCTCGTCGCCGCCGATATTCTCGCGGCCGATGAGTCCCGGTTTCGCGCTGCCGGGCTGTCGATGCCGAAGATCCGGACGCTGCGTGCCGTCGCCACCGCCTGTAACGAAGGCCTCGACCTCGATCGACTGGCCACTATCCCCGCAGAGGAGGCGCATGGGCGCCTGACGGCGATCAAGGGGATCGGCCCCTGGACCGCCGACATCTATCTTCTCTTCTGCCTCGGTCACGCCGATGTCTTCCCGGCCGGCGATCTCGCGCTGCGCAAGGCGGTTGGCGACGCCTTTGGCGCTGACGAGACACCATCCATCGAAGGGGTGGCCGAGATCGCCGCAGACTGGTCGCCATGGCGGGGTGTCGCGGCGCGGCTCTTCTGGGCTTACTATCGCGCGACTCGGCAAAAGGCGGCAGTACCAGTCTGATGATTGACGGACCCCGAATTCCACCGGCCAGCGGCGGCCCGGCGCGGCATCTCGTCGTGCTTCTTCACGGTTATGGCGCGGACGGCAACGACCTGATCGACATCGGACGGCATTGGGCGCCGCTGCTGCCGGACACAGCTTTCGTTTCACCCAACGCGCCGGAGCCCTGCGACCAGGCGCCGATGGGGCGGCAGTGGTTTCCCCTTTCGATGATCGACATGGACCTGATCGCCGACGGTGTCCGGCAAGCGGCGCCGGTCGTCGATGCCTTTCTCGACTCCGAACTGGCGAGCCTCGGCCTGACCGACGCCAACCTGGCGCTGGTCGGTTTCAGCCAGGGGGCGATGATGGCGCTGCACGTTGGTCCGCGTCGTCCGGCGCCAATCGCCGGCATCGTCAGCTATTCCGGCATGCTCGCGGGTCCCGAACGTCTGGCGGAGGAAGCGGTCGGCAAGCCGCCGGTCCTGCTCGTCCATGGCGATGCCGATCCGATCGTTCCCGTCATGGCGCTGCATGGCGCCGTGCCGGCGCTGGCCGAAGCCGGCTTCGCGGCCGAGTGGCATGTCTCTCCCGGCCTCGAACACGGCATCGATGGCGCCGGCCTGCAACTCGGCGCCGCCTTCCTACGTCGCGTTCTCGTCTAGTCTCGAGCGGAAAGCGTCGGCGGGGCGCACGCAACAAGGAGGCCGCCCATGGCCGTCGACGATATCGCCCGCTATCGCGCCAATCTTCAGGGCGAGGTCGACAGCGTCGCGCTCTACACCGCGCTGTCAGAGGCCGAATCCGATCCGAAGGTCGCCGAGGTCTATCGCCGCCTCGCCGCCGTCGAGCAGGATCATGTCGAGGTCTGGCGCAAGGAGATAACCGGGAAGGGTGGGAGCCCGGGCGACATCAGGCCGAGTATTCGCGCCAGGGTCCTCGGCTGGCTTGCGAAGCGTTTCGGCGCTGCGATGGTCCTGCCGGTGATCGCGGCGACGGAAGCGCGCGACCACGCGGTCTACCAGGACCAGCCTGAAGCGATCGCTGCCGGCCTTCCGGCCGACGAGCAGTCGCACGCGCGGGTGATCCGCACCGCCATGGCCGGCTCCGGCGGCCTTGCCGGTCCCGAAATCGCCCGGCTTGAGGGGCGCCATCGCGCCGGCTCCGGCAACGCGCTGCGGGCAGCGGTGCTTGGCGCCAATGACGGCCTCGTCTCGAACATGAGCCTGGTCATGGGGGTCGCCGGCGCAGCCGCGGCCGAACAGACCATCCTGCTCGCCGGCCTCGCCGGGCTGATAGCCGGCGCGTGTTCGATGGCGATGGGCGAGTGGCTTTCGGTCAACAGCGCCCGAGAGCTCGCCGAGCAGCAGATCGCGCTGGAGGCGAACGAACTCGAAATGTTTCCCGAACAGGAACGCGAGGAACTTATCCTCATCTACCAGTCGAAGGGCCTGTCCGAGACCGAGGCCACCTCGGTCGCCGATCGCTTGCTCAGCCAGGACGGCGCGGCGGTCGATACGCTGGCGCGCGAGGAACTCGGCATCGATCCGAGCGAACTCGGCGGCTCGGCCTGGGTCGCGGGCGCCTCGTCCTTCCTGCTTTTCTCAATCGGAGCGATCTTTCCGGTCGCGCCCTTCTTCTTCCTGACCGGCACCACCGCCGTCATCGCCAGCCTCTTGTCGGGCGGTGTCGCGCTGGCGCTGATCGGCTTCGGCACGTCGCTGTTCACCGGTCGCGGTGTCCTGTTCTCGGCGGGCCGGCAGTTGCTGATCGGCTATGCCGCGGCGGGCGTCACCTATGCTGTTGGCGCCCTCGTCGGGGTTTCCCTGACCTGAGGCGATTGCCGAGGGCGGCCCGCAGCCGCTACGCTCCGGCAAAACAACCTGAGGGAGTTGCGCCGATGTTCACGACCCGAAGACTCTCCGAGACTTTCGGCATGGCGATCGAGGGCGTCGATCTTTCCCGACCGCTCGCCGATGACGAATTCCGCGCCGTCGAACAGGCTTTCTTCGACGGCCAGATCCTCGCGATCAAGGGCCAGTCGCTGGAACCGGGCGCGTTTGTCGACTTCGCCCGGCGCTTCGGGCCGCCGCAGCCGCATGTCATCGACCAGTTTCACTATCCGGATCATCCCGACATCCTGATCCTTTCCAATGGCAAGGAGAACGGCCGGCCAATCGGGCTGGCGGATGGCGGGAGCTATTTCCATACCGACTATTCGTATCTCGCGGTGCCGGCGCGGGTGACGATCCTCTATTCGGTGGCGGTGCCAAAGCAAGGCGGCAACACGCTTTTTGCCAACATGTACGCCGCCTATGACGACCTTCCCGAAGCGACCAGGGAACGGATCGACGACCTTGTCGTTCTCCACCACTATGGCAACCGCGACGACCTCGATGAGACCTCCCGCACCGCCGCTTCGCCGCTGAGCGAGGCGCAGAAGGGTAAGGTCGACTGGGTTCGGCACAAGCTCGTCCGCACCCATCCCGGCACCGGGCGCAAGGCGCTCTACGCGGTGTCGGGCTCGTCTTTCGAAGTCGAGGGAATGCCGAAAGATGAGGGGGTTCAACTGCTTGACGACCTGAAGGCGCATGCATTGCAGGACCGCTACATCTACAGCTACGCCTACGAGAAGGGCGATGTCGTCCTGTGGGACGATCTGGCGACTCTCCACTCGGCGACGTTGACAGACCCCAACGATCTCAGGACCTTGTGGCGAATTACCGTGATCGAGGAAGCGTAGGCGCATGCGGGTTCTGATTTGTGGCGGCGGGGTGATCGGGGCGGCTACTGCCTATTACCTTAGCCGGCGAAACATCGCGGTAACGCTCGTCGAGCGGACCGGAATCGCCTGTGCCGCGTCCGGAAAAAGCGGGGGATTCCTTGCACTTGACTGGTGTGACGGAGGAACGCTTCAGGATCTGGCGCGGCGGAGTTTCGCGCTTCATGCTGAGCTGGCTAAGGAAATCGACGTCGATTATGGCTATCGCCGCATGACGACCTATTCGGCGGCCGCCGCCGAAGGCGAAAGACGCAAGCAATCCAATGACTTCGGTGTCGACTGGGTGGCCGATACCGTGGCGCTTGGGCCACGGCTGGGATCGACGGAGAGCACCGCCCAGGTCAATCCGGAAGCCTTCACCAAGGCCTTGGTACAGGCCGCGGAAGGGCATGGAACGGTGGTGCAACGGGGTACGGTCACCGGTTTGACGCGTTCGGACGACGGCCGGGCGGTGACGGGCGCGACCGTCTCGGGCAAAACACTCGAGGCCGACGTCGTCGTCCTGGCGATGGGGCCGTGGTCGATCCTCGCCTGCGCCTGGGTGCCGCTGCCGGCCGTCTACGGGCTGAAAGGGCATAGCCTGGTCTTCGATACCCCCGCGGCACTGCCGCCCGACGCGCTGTTCGTCGAGTATCGCGAAGCCACCGGCGCGATGGCGTCGCCGGAGATCTTTCCGCGCACTGACGGCACGACCTATGTCTGTGGCGTCTCGGCCCATGACAGCCCGCTGCCGGTCGATCCGGCCGACGTGACGCCCGATCCGGGTGCGATCGAACGGCTGGAGGCGATGTGCGCCGCGATGGCGCCGGCCCTGGCGCCGTCGACGATCGTCGCCCGGCAGTCCTGCTTCCGGCCGGTCACCCAGGACGGGCTGCCGCTGATCGGCGCGGTGCCCGGTATCGATGGCGCCTATGTCGCGACCGGCCACAGCGTCTGGGGAATCCTCAACGCCCCGGCGACCGGCGAGGCGATGGCCGAGCTGATCGTCGACGGCGGGGCGACGACGGTCGACCTGTCGCCCTTCGATCCCGGCCGGAGCCCGCCCTTCGACGCGGCCGGCCTGCAGACCGGGATGCTCTAGGCCCCTCGGTCCACCTCTCGACATTTCGCGAGACGCTCATTGGGCGGCGCGATCGCCTCACCCCGGTTGTCCCACATTCCAGGCTCGCCCCCCGGCGCACGGCGAGCACTGCCGTGATATACTCCGCCCGACTATCAGCGAGTGTCTCCGATGATCTTTCGCCAGCTCTTCGACACGACGTCCTCGACCTATACCTACCTGATCGCCAGCCGGAAGGGCGGCGAGGCGCTGATCCTCGACCCTGTGTTGGAGCGCGTCGACCGATACGTGAAACTGCTGACCGAGCTCGACCTCAAGCTGGTCAAGGCGGTCGATACCCATGTCCATGCCGACCACATCTCCGGTCTCAGCGAATTGCGCGACCGGACCCGCTGCATCACGGTGATGGGCGAGGAGAGCGGCGTCGACGTGGTGTCGATGCGGGTCGGCGACGGCGAGCGGGTGGCGATCGAAGGGGTGAGCCTCGAGGCGATCTACACACCCGGCCACACCGCCGATTCCTACTCCTTCGCGATGGGCGACCGGGTGTTCACCGGCGACACGCTGCTGATCCGGGGAACCGGACGGACCGACTTCCAGAACGGCAGCCCGGAAGCGCAATACGATTCGATCTTCAATCGGCTCCTGCGCTTTCCCGACGAAACGCTGGTCTTCCCGGCGCATGACTACAAGGGCGATACGGTGTCGACGATCGGCGAGGAGCGGGCGTTCAACCCGCGCCTGCAAGTCGGTTCACTCGACGAATATGTGGCGATCATGAACAATCTCGACCTGCCCAATCCGCGGATGATGGATGTCGCGGTGCCGGCCAACCTCCAACTCGGCCTCGACCAGGATAATCCCGACCGACGGCAATGGACGCTCGATGTCGACGCGGTGATCCGGGCGGTCGACACCGGCGGCGCGGTGCTGGTCGACCTCCGCGACCGGTCGGAACGCGAGCGGCATGGCGTGATACCGGGCTCGGTCCATGTGCCTTACCCCGCGCTCGACGAACAGATCGCACCGGGCGGGCTGTTGAGCGAACTGGTCAAGGCCAGCGACAAGCGGCTGATTTTCTACTGCGCCTATGGCGAACGCTCGGCGATGGCGGCGGAGGCGGCGCGTGACGACGGGCTTGCCGGCTCGTGCCACCTCAAGGGCGGTCTCAAGGCGTGGAAGGCGGCCGAGGCGCCGATCGCCGGATGACGACACCGACGATTGCGCCAATCGCCGGCGCCGACGCGGCGACCCGATCGGCCCTGCTCGACCTCAACAACGATCACGCGCGCGAGACGTCGCTGCTGACGCCGGCAAGCTGGGACTCCATGGTCGCCACCGCCTTCTCGGCGACCGTTGTCGACGGCGGCGCCGCTTTCCTGATCGCCTTCGATCAGTCGGCCGCCTATGACAGCCCGAATTTCCTGTGGTTTCGCGAGCGGCTGCCCCGCTTCGTCTATGTCGACCGGATCGTGGTGGCGGCGGACGATCGCGGCCGCGGGCTGGCGCGGCACCTTTATGAGGATCTCTTCGGCAAGGCGCGGGCGACCGGCTTTGACCGGATCGTCTGCGAGGTCAATTCCGAGCCGCCGAACCCGGGATCCGACGCATTTCACGGGCGGATGGGATTCACCGAAATGGGTCGTGCCGAGCTCATCGATCGCGGCAAGACGGTGCGCTATCTCGTCAGGATCCTCGATGCCGCCCCATAGCCGGGCAGTCCGGTCCGATCGCTGATCTTCTCTTAACAATCGCCCTCTAACTGTCACGAGGCCGAGCGACACATGTGTCCTGCTCGCCGGTCCCAAACAGGAGAAGACCTGATGCTCTTTCGTACGTGCATGGCTGTCGCCATCTCCGTCTTCGCGGTGTCGACGGCGACGGCGCAACAACCCGCGACCTCCGCGGTGCTTTTCGAGGATGTCCGCATTTTCGATGGCACCAGCGAGGCGCTGTCGGGGCCATCGCACGTCCTGGTCGAGGGCAATGTCATCAAGCAGATTTCCGCGTCGGCGATCACGCCCGACGAGGGGATTGAGACGACGGTGATCAAGGGCGGCGGGCGGACCCTGATGCCCGGATTGATCGACGGCCACACGCACCTGATGATGTCCAACGTGCCGCAACTGGCGCTGCTGACCGCCGACATCGGCTACGTCAACATCGTCGCGGCAAAGGCCGCCGGGGAGATGTTGCTGCGCGGCTTCACCAGCGTTCGCGACATGGGCGGTCCGGTGCTTGGTCTCAAGCGCGCGATCGATTCCGGCGTCACGCCCGGGCCGCGGATCTGGCCCTCGGGAGCGATGATCTCGCAGTCCGGCGGTCACGGCGATTTCCGCCTGCCGACCGACCTGCCGGCGGCGCCGGATGCCTTTTCCTATTCCGAACGGATCGGCGCGGCCGAGATCGCCGACAGCCCCGACATGGTCAGGAAGCGCTCGCGGGAGCAACTCGCCCTTGGCGCGTCGCAGATCAAGGTGATGGCCGGCGGCGGTTCGTCATCGAACTACGATCCGATCGACGTGACCGAATACACGGTGCCCGAACTGGAAGCCGCAGTGGGGGCGGCCGAGAACTGGGGAACCTATGTCGCCGTCCATGCCTACACGCCGCGGGCGATCCGGCAGGCCCTCGAGGCCGGGGTCCGCTCGATCGAGCATGGGCAACTGGTCGACGAAGACACCGCAAGGCAGATGGCGGAAGCGGGCGTCTGGTGGAGCATCCAGCCGTTCACGGTCGACGACGCGACCTCCTTCGCGGTCGGCTCGTCGAACTGGCTCAAGCAGCAGGAGGTGCGGCACGGCACCGATACGGCCTACGGCTTCGCCAAGCAGTTCGGGGTCAAGACCGCCTGGGGGACGGACATCCTGTTCGATCCGGCAAAGGCGGCCGAGCAGGGCTCATTCCTGGCCAAGATGACCCGCTGGTACACGTCGGCCGAGGCCCTGCGGATGGCGACCGCCGACAATGCCGAATTGCTCGCCCTGTCCGGCCTGCGCAGCCCCTATCAGGGGAAACTCGGCGTGGTCGAGGAAGGCGCACTGGCCGACCTTATCCTGGTCGACGGCAATCCCCTCGAGACGCTGGAGCTGGTAGCGGACCCGGCCGCGAATTTCGACGTCATCATCAAGGACGGCAGGATCTACAAGAATGCCGTAAGCAACTGATTGCCAGGCTTTGTCGAGCGGCAGCGGGGCGCCCTGCTTTCAGTCGTCGCCCGATGCGATGCCTTGCTGGTTGCCGAGCACCCCGAAGTCGTTGGACCGGGAGGAATCCTCGGCAATATCGAACCCTTCCGCAAGTAGTCCGCGGCGCAGCAGCTCGCGGACCGCGGCGGCGCGGCTCGGCATCCGCGCGCTGAATCGCCAGTCGTCGATCGCCTTGCGTTCGGCAGGGCTCAACATGATCTGCAACCGCTCATCGCGCGACCGGTTCATCGCCGCTTCTCCCACATCGACCTCTGCTCCAGGCAAGCAAACGGCCAAGCCACAAATATAAACTGTTAGTAAGTGACTGCAAGAAGGGTCTCTCAGCCACCAGCGGTGATGGCAGTCATCGTTGCATGGCCGCCAGTTGCGTCAGCGACGGCTCTACGGCGGGATGGCATTGATCTATATTGATTGAAGCAGGCAGAGGGGCGGCGTGCCGACGGCGAGGAGAAAGACCCAGAAATGAAAGGCGTTCACGACATCGGAGCGACCCTGCAGGGCACATTGGCGCGGCCGATCAGCAGCCTTCCGTTCTTCGACGTCATCGAGGCCTTGCCCGCTGCGATCTACACGACGGACGCCAACGGCCGCATCGACCTCTATAATCATGCCGCCGTGACGTTGTGGGGGCGCGAGCCCGTCGGAGACGAGCGATTCTGGTGTGGCCCTCATCGGCTCTTCACGGCCAATGGCGCGCTGTTGCCGCACGACAGATCTCCCACCGCAAGAGCCCTCCAGACCGGCCAGGCAATTGCCGCCGAGGAGATTGCCGTAGAACGGGCGGACGGGACGCGGGTGGCGCTCCTCTCCTACCCGACGCCGCTTCGCAACGAACACGGCGCGATCATCGGCACGATCACCATGATGGTCGACATCTCGGATCGAAAAGCCGCCGAAATCGAGCGCGACCGTCGCCTCGTCCAGCTCGAAGCCCTGTCCGAGCTCGGCATCCTGGCCATGAGCAGCGACGATCTCGACGCCCTTTTCGACCAGGCGGTGGCTTTGCTTTCGAAAGGCCTCAACGTCGAGTTCGCCAAGGTGCTGGAGCTCAGCTCCCATGGACAAGATCTCCACCTCCGCGCCGGGATCGGCTGGAAGGATGGGATTGTCGGCAAGGCGCGTGTCGGGACCGACCGCGAGTCCCAGGCCGGCTACACCTTGTCGATCGATGAGCCGGTCATCGTCGAGGATCTGGCGACGGAAACGCGGTTCAGCGGGCCGCGCCTGCTGCTCGACCACAAGGTGACCAGCGGTCTCAGCGTCATCATCCGGCAGGAGGATGGCCGTGCCTTCGGCGTGCTCGGCGCGCATACCAGCGCCCGCCGCCAGTTCACCGGCCACGATGTCAACTTCCTCCAGTCGGTCGCCAACATCCTGTCGTCGGCCATCGGGCGCGTCGTCTATCGGGACCGGCAGACGATGCTGATGCGCGAGCTGTCGCATCGCATGAAGAACAACATGGCGGTGATCCATTCGCTTGCCCGCCAGTCCGGCCGCGACGCCAGCAACGTCGCGGACTATGTCGACCGCTTCGAGGGGCGGCTTGCGACGATCGAGGCGGCGCAGGACCTGCTGACCGACGCCGACGGCACCGGCGTCGCGCTCAGCGCGCTGCTCTCCATGGTGATCGGCAGCCAGTCGGACGCCGGCTCGGTGACGCTGGAGGTCGATGATGTCGACCTTGGCCCGTCCGGTGTCCAGACGATGAGCCTGCTGCTCTACGAGCTGATGACCAACGCCGTGAAATATGGCGCCTTCTCCGATGGCGGCGGCAGGGTGGCGATCACCGGACGTCGCGACGGCGACGGTCACTATGCCCTGACCTGGGCGGAGAGCGGCGGGCCGCCGGTCGAGGAACCGTCGCGCGAGGGCTTCGGCTCGCGACTGGTCGTCGCGACCGTCGAGCGGCAATGGGGCGGCACGATCTCGCGGGACTGGCGGCGTGAGGGTCTTGTCGTCAACTGCGCCCTGCCGCTGCAATCGATCACCGGGCAGGGTGCGCCGCTCGTCCAGAAGTAACGCGCTGGCGGCTTGACGCTGCGGCGCGGCATGACGATGGTTGGGCGACAGGGCCGCGGCCCGCCGCTCGAACCAGGAATTTCCATGACGATCAAGGTAGGACTCATCGGCGCCGGCGTAATGGGCGGCGACCATGCGCGGATTCTCTCGACCTCGGTCGGCGGGGCGGAGCTGGTCGCGGTCTCGGATGCCGACAGGGCAAGGGCGGAGGCGGTGGCCGCGTCGTATGGCGGCGGGGTGGTCGCCGATGCCGAGGCGGTGATCGGCAACGACGCGGTCGACGCGGTGATCGTCGCCTCGCCGGACCCGACCCACAAGCCGCTGGTCCTGGCCTGCCTCGCCGCCGGCAAGCCGGTGCTTTGCGAAAAGCCGCTCGGCCTAACGACCGACGAATGCCTCGAGATCATCGCGGCCGAAACCGCGCTGGGCAAACGCCTGGTGCAGGTCGGCTTCATGCGCCGCTTCGACCCGGGCTATGTGGCGATGAAGACGACGCTCGACAGCGGCGACCTCGGCCAAGCGCTGATGCTCCACTGCGTCCATCGCAACGAGACGGCCGCCTCCTACACCACCTCCGAGAACATGATCGCCAACACGGCGGTACACGAGATGGATATCGCCCGCTGGCTGCTCGGGACCGACGTGGCGCGGGTCACCGTGGTGACGCCGCGGCCGACGCGCCTGGCCAGGATGCAGGATCCGCAGATCCTGCTCTTCCACATGACCGACGGCGTGGTGGTCACCGTCGAGGTCTTCGTCAACTGCCAGTACGGCTACGACGTGCGCGGCGAACTGGTCTGCGAGAAGGGCACCGCGACGCTGACGCCGCCGCATGACATCACGCTGCGCCAGGCGCGCCACGACGGCTTCGGCCATCCGGCGGACTGGCGGCCGCGCTTTGCCGAGGCCTACCGGGTCGAGCTGCAGGCATGGATCGATGCGGCGGCGGGCGGGCCACCGGCCGGGGCCAGCGCCTGGGACGGCTACGCGGCGACCGCCGTGGCCGAGGCGGGGCTGGCGGCGCTGAAGAGCGGGGCGACGACCGAGGTGACGATGGCGGATCGGCCGGGACTCTACGACTGACGGTCGGAGGTGTTCGTGGGTCGCGGTGCGGTCGGCGGAGAACCCCACCCACCATCACTGCGTGATGGTCCCCCCTCCCCGGTTCGGGGAGGGATGGTGCTTGGGAACGGCCGAACCGAAAAGCTCCGTCAGTTGGGGCCGCCAGTCCGGAAGGGTCTACGCGGTGAAGGGCAGACCCTGTCAGCGTTCCCTGATCCACCAGTCGAGGGCGAAGGCGCCGGTCTTCGGGGCGAGCGTTTTTCGCAGCGACTGGCAGAGCGCGTCGAGTTTGGCGCCGAGGCCGTAGGGCGGGTTGCAGATCAGCAGGCCGCCGCCGGCCAGGGTTTCGCCGTCGACCGGGGTTCGCAGGAATTCGCAGGTCAGGGTCGGCGGATTGTCGGGGGCGTAGCAGCGGCGGAGGGTGTCGATGCCGGCGCGGTCCTTGACCGGATACCAGGCGGCGAAGATGCCGGTCGGCCACTTGGCGATGCCGGCATTCAACGCGTCGGCGAGGCGCTCGAACTCGTCGCGGGCCTCGTAGGGCGGGTCGATGAAGACGAGGCCGCGCCGGGTCGGCGGCGGGACGAAGGCGCCAATCGCCTCGTAGCCGTCGCGGGCATGGACGGCGACGCGCGGGTCGCCGCGGAAGGTCCGGCGGAGCAGCTTCACATCGTCAGGATGAAGCTCGCAGGCGATCAGCCGGTCGTCGTCGCGCAGCAGGGCGCGGACGAGGGCCGGCGAGCCGGGATAGACCTTCAGGCCATCCGGGTTGAGGCCGCGGACGATGTCGAGATAACCGCTGGCTGCGGACATGTCCGCGTCGATGATGCGGGCGATGCCGTCGGCCGCCTCGCCGGTCTTGCCGGCCTCGATCGAGGCGAGGTCATAGAGGCCGATGCCGGCATGGGTGTCGATGACCGTGAACGGCTTCGGCTTCCTGCGCAGATGTTCGAGCAGCATGACCAGCACCGGGTGCTTGAACACCTCGGTGTGGTTGCCCGCGTGATAGGCGTGGCGGTAGTTCATGGTGGGGTCTTTTTGTTGCTCGCTCTTCCGGACGGAAAAGTGTGCACACTTTTCCTGGAAACGCTCGGGCTCGCTCTCTCCGGGCAGCGATTGGGCACACTTCTTCTGGAAAGGCCCGGGGCCACTCTTTCCGACCGATGCGGTCGGGCTTGTCCTCAGACCGGCGGGGCGTAAGCGGCCGGGTCGACGGTGGGCGGGCGGCCGTCGAGGGAGAGGGTGGCGATCTGGGGCGGGGTCTCGGCGATGACCTTGCCGCGGCGCACCACCGCGAGGCGGCGTGCCTTCAGGCGGATCGCCTCGATCGGGTCGGCGGCCTGGAGGACGACCATGTCGGCGTTGCAGCCGACGTCAAGGCCGTAGCCGTCGAGGCCCATCGCCTTCGCCGGATTGACGGTCACCGCGTCGAAGCAGAAGCGCATCGCCTCGCGGCTGGTCATCTGGCCGACATGCAGGCCCATATGGGCGACCTCCAGCATGTCGGCGCTGCCCAGCGAGTACCAAGGGTCCATGCAGCAATCCTGGCCGAAGGAGGCGTTGATGCCGTGCGGGCGCATCTCGGGGATGCGGGTCTGGCCGCGCCGCTTGGGATAGGTGTCGTGGCGGCCCTGCAGGACGATGTTGATCAGCGGGTTGGCGATGACCTGGATGTCGGCCTCGGCGATCAGCGGCAGCAGCTTCGAGACATAGTAGTTGTCCATCGAATGCATCGAGGTGAGATGCGAGCCGGCGACGCGGCCCTGCAGGCCGAGCCGGGTGGTCTCGGCGGCCAGCGTCTCGATGTGGCGGGAGAGCGGATCGTCGCTCTCGTCGCAATGCATGTCGACCATCAGGCCGCGCTTCTCGGCAATCTCGCAGAGTGCGGCGACGCTGGCCGCGCCGTCGGCCATCGTCCGTTCGAAATGCGGGATGCCGCCGACGACGTCGACGCCGAGGTCGAGGGCGCGGTCGAGGTTCTTCGCGGCGTTGGGCGAGCGGTAGTAGCCATCCTGCGGGAAGGCGACGAGCTGGAGGTCGATATAGGGGGCGATGCGCTCGCGGACATCGAGCAGCGCCTCGACGGCGAGCAGGCGATCGTCGCAGACATCGACATGGGTGCGGATGGCGAGCAGGCCTTGCGCCACGGCGAGGTCGCAGTAGCGCAGCGCCCGTTCGGCGACCGCCTCGTGGGTGAGCAGCGGCTTGAGTTCGCCCCACAGGCCGATGCCTTCGAGCAGCGTGCCGGACTTGTTGAGACGCGGCAGGCCGAGCGACAAGGTGGCGTCCATATGGAAATGGCAGTCGATGAAGGGCGGCGAGACCAACCGGCCGCCGGCATCGATGACCCGCGCCGCCTCCGCCGTAATGCCTTTTTCGATGGCGGTGATGCGGCCGCCCTCGCAGGCAATGTCGACACCGGCGCGGCCATCGGGAAGCGCCGCGTTGCGGATGATGAGGTCGAGGGACATGGGAAGGTTCTCCGGCTGACGCTTCGCTGACGCGGCTCGCGCCGCGCATAGTCTTTTCGCTCTTTCCGGGCGCAAAAGTGAAGCTACTTTTCCTGAAAACGCTCTACCGCGCGCCCTTGAACCACGGGGCCAGCAAAGCGCGCGGGTATTCGGCGCGGCGGGCGACGAGGACCAGCGCGACGATGGCGAAGAGGTAGGGCAGCATCAGGAAGACCTGGCTCGGCAGGAAGGCGCCGACCTGGGTCTGGAGGCGGACCTGGTAGGCATCGAAGGCGCCGAAGAGCAGGGCACCGAGCAGCGCCTTGCCCGGCCGCCACGAGGCAAAGACGGTCAGCGCGATGCAGATCCAGCCCCGGCCGTTGACCATGCCGAAGAAGAAGGCGTCGAAGGCCGACATGGTGAGGAAGGCGCCGCCCATCGCCATCAGGGCGGAACCGACGACCACCGCTCCGGTGCGCAGCGCATAGACCGAGAGGCCCTGGGCATCGACGGAATCCGGGTTGTCGCCGACGGCGCGGATCGCGAGGCCGAGCGGCGTCCGGTAGAGCACCCAGGCGACGATCGCCACCATGGCGAAGGCGAGCCAGGTGAAGGCGGTCTGGCTGAACAGCGCCGGGCCGAGGAAGGGAATGTCGGAGAGGACCGGGATATCGAGCGGCCGGAACGGTTCGATGCGCGGCGGCGAGGTCACGTCGGGCAGGGCGGTGCGGTAGATGAAATAGCTGAGGCTGGAAGCAAGCAGCGTGATCCCGATGCCGGAGACATGCTGCGACAGGCCGAGCGGCACGGTCAGCGCAGCATGCAGCAAGCCGAAGAGCGCGCCGGTCAGGGCTGCGACGAGGACGCCGGTCCACAGGTCGACCCCGAGCCAGACCGCCATCCAGCCGGCCATGGCCCCGGCGGTGAAGATGCCCTCGATGCCGAGATTGAGGACACCGGCACGCTCGCAGATCAGGGCGCCGAGAACGCCGAAGATCAGCGGCGTGGCGATCCGGATCGCCGCCGCCCAGAAATTCGCCGTGAACAGGATGTCGAGGAATTCCATGGCTATGGCGACGACCGGTATGGGGCGCCTCCTCTCCCATGGGGAGAGGATAGCGAGACTTGCGCCGCGAAGCGGGGCGTAGGCGAGCTTGGTGAGGGGCGAGACCTGTCCGCAGCTCCTTCTTCTTCGAGCCGTCGCCCCTCACCAAGCTCCGCATCGATCGCAAGCGATCGTGCTCCACTGTCCTCTCCCAATGGGAGAGGAGGGAGGGTGCCCTTCGTGAGGAGGCTTCGCCCCTCACCAACTTCGCCTTGGCGCGCCCGGGGCGCGCGAGGCTTCGTATCCTCTCCCCATGGGAGAGGAGGGTGGGGCGCGCAAACCTTTCGGCGCAAAGGAGTTTTCATGGCCGTACCGTCCTGGCCGCGCGACCGGCCCAGCGGATGTGGAAGCGGGTGATGAAGCCGCCGATCAGGACGCAGAGCAGCGACAGGGCGACAATGAGATCGGCGAGGTAACTCGAGACACCGAGGCCACGGCTCATCGAATCGGCGCCGACGAAGACGCTGGCAATGAACAGCGCGGCGGCGACAACGCCGAGCGGCGACAGGCCGGCCAGCATGGCCACGACGATGCCGGCATAGCCGAAGCCGGGCGACAGGTCCGAGGTCAGGTAGCCCTTGAGCCCGGCGACTTCGCCAACACCAGCCAGGCCCGCGAGCCCGCCCGAGATCAGCGCGACGCGGACCATGGTGGCGGTGACCGGGATGCCGGCATAGCGGGCGGCCGGGGCGTTCTCGCCGACGGCGCGGATCTCGGCGCCCCAGACGGTACGGCGCATCATGATGGCGACGGCGACCGCCGCGACAAGGCCGATCAGAAGGCCGGAATGGACCCGCATGCGGCCGAGCAGCGGTGGCAGCATGGCGGAGTCGATGATCGGCGCGGATTGCGGCCAACCAAGACTCATCGGGTCCTGCAGCGGGCCTTCCAGCATCATCTGGACGAAGAGCAGCATGACGAAATTGAGCAGCAGCGTGGTGACCACCTCGTCGGCGCCGAATTTCAGCTTGAGCAGCGTCGGCCCGAGCATCAGGAGCGCCCCGGCCAGCGCGCCGGCAAGCAGCACCAGCGGGATCATGACGATCGGCGGGCCGTCGATCAGGCCGGAGCCGACCGCGACCGCTGCCAGCGCACCGGCGTAGAGCTGGCCCTCGGCGCCGATGTTCCATAGCCGTGCCCGGAACGCGACTGCCGCGGCGAGGCCGGTGAGGATCAGCGGTGTCGTGCGGGTCAAGGTTTCCGAGAAAGCGAAGAGCGAGCCGAAGGCGCCTTCGACCATCAGGCGATAGGCCTCGACGATCGGCGCGCCGGCAAAGGCGAGGGGGATCGCGGCCAGCGCCAGCGCGACGAAGCCGGCAGCAACCGGCGCAGCGATGGCGAGCGCCGGCGAGAGGTTCTGGCGGGGCTCGAAGCGGATCATGCCGCTTCCTCTTCGTCGCGGTGGCCGGCCATCATCAGGCCGAGGGTACCGCGATCGAGGGTGTCGGCGGCCATGGTCTCGCTGAGCCGGCCGCCGGTCATCACCGCGATGCGATCGGACAGCGCAGTCAGTTCGTCCAGATCCTCAGAGATGAGAATGACGCCGACGCCGGCTTCGCGCGCGGCCAGCAGGCGGCGGTGGACTTCCGTCTGGGCGCCGATATCAAGGCCGCGTGTCGGCTGGTTGGCCAGTACCAGGCGGGGCTGGCGGTCGAGGACGCGGGCGAGGATCAGCTTCTGGATGTTGCCGCCGGAGAGGAGCCGCGCGGCAGTGTCGGGCCCGGGACAGCGGACATCGTAGTCGCGAATGGCGGCCTCGGCCCGCGCCCGGATCGCGCCAAAGCGCAGGAAACCGGCTCGCTGGAAGCCGGGCTGGCGCAATTCCTCCAGCGCGACATTCTCGGCCACCGTCATCGCGCCGACGACGCCGTCGTGGTGGCGGTCCTCGGGAATACGGGCGATGCCGGCGCGGGCAAAATGGCCGGGGTCGTGGCGGGTGACGGGCGCGCCGAACAGATGCATGGCGCCGCCGCTGGGTCGTTCCAGACCCGCGACGAGGGCGGCGAGCGCCGCCTGGCCGTTGCCGGAAACGCCGGCGATGCCGACGATCTCGCCTTCCCGGACGGCGAGGCTGGCGTCGACCAGCGTGCGTCGATGGGCGCCGGCGACGGAGACGCCAGCGAGTTCGAGCAGGACGGCACCGGGCTCACGCGCGACGCGCCGGCTTGCCGGTACCTCGCGCCCGACCATCATCTCGGCGATCGAGCGTCGGTTGGCGTCGGCGGTGACCATCTCGCCGACCTTGGCGCCACCGCGCAGGACGGCGATGCGATCGGAAATGGCGAGAACCTCGCCGAGCTTGTGGGAGATGAAGACGACGGCGAGGCCGCGCGCGGCAAGGGCGCGCATGGTGACGAACAGGCTGTCGGATTCCTGGGGCGTCAGCACCGCGGTCGGCTCGTCCATGACGAGGATGCGGGCATCGCGATAGAGCGCCTTGAGGATCTCGACCCGCTGCCGTTCGCCGACGGTGAGCCGCGAGACGGGGACGTCAAGATCGACGGTCAGGCCGGAGTCGGCCATGACCTTGCCGATCTTGCGGCGGGCCGGGCCGGTGCGCCGTGACAGGCGAAAGATCGACTCGGTGCCGAGGACGATATTCTCCAGGCCCGTGAGGTTCTCGGCGAGGGTGAAATGCTGGTGGACCATGCCGATGCCGGCGGCGAGCGCCGCGCCCGGCGAGCCGGGTTCGAGCGGCGCGAGGACGCCGTCATCGCCGGCAACCATCACCGTGCCTTCGTCGGCGACATAGTGGCCGAAGAGAATGTTCATCAGGGTGGTCTTGCCGGCGCCATTCTCGCCGAGCAGCGCCAGGATCTCGCCGCGGCCGAGATCGAGGTCGATCGCATCGTTGGCGGTCAGCGCGCCGAAGCGCTTGGTGATGTTCTGGAGGCGGAGGACGATGGGGCGGGGGTCAGGCATGGTGGGGGTGCCTCCCCGGTCGGTGGATGCTGGTCAGGGGGGGCGGTGGTGACGGTAACGGTCGTGCGTCCTTCGAGGCTCGCCGCGCATGCGGCGAGCACCCCCGATCAAGCCGGGGGCAAGCTCTCAGGATGGCGACGTTGGTGTGGGCGACCAAGGGCTCGTGGAGTGCACTTCCCTCGCCATCCTGAGGTGCTCCGCGCAGCGGAGCCTCGAAGGACGCACCAAACGCAAGGCGCGCCCGAAGCGCGAGCGGCGGAACGCCCCCTCCGTCACCGCTTCGCGGCGCCACCCCCGGTCGCGCCGGGGGCAGGCTCTCCCCCGTTGCACGGGGGAGGATATCGCGCGTGCTTCCCCGCGGGGGGCGGGGAAGATGAAGCGTCACCGCCTGCGGCCTACATCGACGACTTGGGTTCGCCGTCGTTGACGTTGACGCGGAACAGGCCGTCCTTGATTTCCTGCTGCTTGGCGTTGGCGGCCTCGAGGGCCGCGGCATCGACCAGGGTCTCGTCGACGACGAAGCTGCCGCCGTCATAGGCCATGTAGCTGTACTGGCCGTAGTCGGCCGGCTCGAAGCGTCCCTCGGTCACCGCGGCGATGGCGCGGTCGATGGTCGGCTCCATGTGCCAGAGCGCGCTGGCGAGGATGGTGCCGGGATAGTCGGCCGCCGTGTCGATGACGTTGCCGATCGCCTTGACGCCACGCTCCTTGGCGGCGTCGGAGACGCCGAACCGCTCAGCATAGAGGATGTCGGCGCCGGCATCGATCATCGCGAAGGCGGATTCCTTGGCCTTCGGCGGGTCGTACCAGGAGTTGATGAAGGTGACGAGGAACTTGACGTCGGGATTGACCGCGAGGGCGCCTTCCATGAAGGCGTTCATCAGCCGGTTGACCTCGGGGATGGCGTAACCACCGACCATGCCGATGATGTTCGACTCGGTGGCGGTGCCGGCGATCATGCCGGTGAGGTAGCTCGGCTCGTGGATGAAGTTGTCGAAGACCGAGAAATTCGGCTGGCTCGGGCCGAAGGACGATCCCATCAGGAAGGCGATGTCGGGATAGTCGCCGGCGACCTTGCGGGCGGCACGCTCGACGCCGAAGACCTCGCCGATGATCAGGTCGTTGCCCTGCTCGGCATATTCGCGCATGACGCGCTCATAGTCGGTGTTGGCGACATTCTCGGAATAGACATACTCGACGTCACCCCGGTCCTGGGCGGCGTTGAGCGCCTTGTGGATGCGGCTGACCCACTGCTGCTCGACCGGCACGGTGTAGATCGCGGCGACCTTGATCGGCTTCTCCTTCTGGGCGGCGGCCGGGCCGGCGAGACCGAAGGCGGCAACGGCCGCGGCGGCGAGAGTCATCGCGGCGCGGCGGGTGATGGTCATTCTCGGCGTGTTCATATGAAGTTCCCCTCTTCGCGGGCGGGCGTCGTTGCGCCGGCCGCGTTGCCAAAACAGCGTGCATCCAATCAGGCAGAGCCTAGCAAGGATGAGACCACCTGTCGGCGGCGAGGATAGCGGCTTTGCGGGGTCCCGACAATTTGGGGGCGTGAGGCGGACGGACCGCACGCCGGCGCGGTCAGTCCATGGGATAGTCGCGGGCGAAATCGGCGCCCGGGATATCGACGGTGACGGGGCGGCGCTCGGCAGCGCTGGCGACGGCCGCCTCGACGATGGCAATGCCGCGCAGGCCGGCGCCGAAGGTCGGAAAATCGGCGGTTTCGCCACGCATGCCGCGCCACGACTCGGCGATGACGTTGCGGAAGGCGTCGGGGTAGCCCTCCGGGTGGCCGCCCGGCACCGCGGCGGTCCAGCGGTCGGCGGGGTCGAGGCGGTCGGGGTCGCGGTCGCGGATGATCTTCAGGCCGGGCCGGCGCTCGACGAAGCTGTTCGGCTGCTCCTGGAGCCAGTCGAACCCGCCGCTCTCGCCGTCGACCGAGAGGGCGATGTGATTGGGGTTGCCTGGTGAAAGGGCCATCACCGTGGCGCTGCCAGAGGCACCGCCGGCGAGACGGAGGAGCAGGTCGGCCTGGTCCTCGAGGGCGAAGTCGACCCGGACGCCGCCGTCCTCGGTGGCTTCGCCCCGCGGCCGGGGGCCTTCGCCGGGGTTGCCATGCCAGGTGCGGTCGGGGCGGCGGGTGCTGAACTGCGCCTGGATTTCGGCGATCGGTTGGCCGGTGACGAACTGGAGGAGATCGAACCAGTGGACGCCGTAGTCGAAGAGGGCGAAGGCCGGTCCGCAGAGGCCGGGCGAAAAGTGCCAGACGTATTTGTCGGGGTCGCAGACGTCCTGCGACAGGTAAAGGCCGGTGATCCGCCACAGGGCGCCGAAGTCGCCGTTGCGGACGAGGCGGCGGAGCTCGCGGACAATCGGGTAGCCGCGATAGCAATAGGCGATCGCGCCGACCCGGCCGGCGGTGTCGGCGGCGTCGATCATCCGGCGGCAGTCGTCGGCACTGGTCGCCATCGGCTTCTCGCACAGGACATGGGCGCCGGCGGCGAAGGACGCGATGGTCTGTTCGGCATGGAAGCTGTTGGGCGAACAGATATGGACGACGTCCGGCTTCTCGGCCCGCAGCATGGCGTCGAGATTGTCGTAGGCCTGGCCGATGCCGAAGGCCTGTGCCCCCGAGAGCGTCCGACCGCAGACGGCGACGACATCGCCGCAAAGCTCCGCGATCAGGCGGGCATGGACCCGGGCGATGTAGCCCGAGCCGACGATGGCTGCGCGCATCACGGGTTCGCGCCGGCGTTGGAGCCGCCGGGATTGTCGGCGATGACGGCGAGCAGGCCCTCGATCTCGGCTTCGAGCGAGCGCAGGTCCTCGCCGCCCGACATGATGTTCATCACCTCTTCCCGCGAGATTTCCGACTTGCGGAAGGTGCCCTGGTTCTGGCCGCGATTGAGCAGGGTGAAGACGTCGCCGACCGGGTAGGCGTGGTGGATGTTGTGGCTGATGAAGATCACGGCGAGGCCGCGGAGCCGCGCCTCGATGATGAATTTCAGCACCATCGCCGCCTGGTGGACGCCGAGCGCCGAGGTCGGCTCGTCGAGGATCAGGACTTTGGCGCCGAAGTGGATGGCGCGGGCGATGGCGACAGACTGGCGCTCACCGCCGGACAGGGTGCCGACCGCCTGGGTCGGGTCGCGGACGTCGATGCCGATATCGGCCATCGCCTGGCGGGCGGTATCGTTGGCGCGTTCCTTGTCGAAGCGCCGGAAGGGAAAGACACCGCGCAGCGGCTCGCGACCGAGGAAGAAATTGCGCGAGATGCTCATCAGGGGGATCATGCCGAGGTCCTGGAAGACGGTAGCGATGCCACGCTCCTGCGCGTCGCGCGGATTGCGGAAGGTGACCGGCCTGCCGTCGATGAGGATCTCGCCCTCGGTCGGCCGGTGGACGCCGGACAGGATCTTGATCAGCGTTGACTTGCCGGCGCCGTTGTCGCCGAGCAGGCAATGGACCTCGCCGGGCTGGACCTGGATGTCGACGTCGCGCAGCGCGATGACCGAGCCGAAGCGCTTGGTCACCTTGCGCAGTTCCATGGCCGGGGCGGTCATCGTGCGGTTCCTTCGCCAAGCGCCTTGGCGCGGATGTAGTTGTTCACAAGCACCGCGATGAGAATGACGATGCCGAGGAAGACCTTGAACCAGTCGGTGTCGATACCGGTGAAGAAGATGCCCATCTGGACCAGCCCGAAGATCAGGGCACCGAACATCGCGCCGTAGACCGTGCCGTAGCCGCCGGTGAGGAGGACGCCGCCGATCACCGCGGCGATGATCGCCTCGAACTCCTTCAACAGGCCGCGCAGCGTATCGGCCGAACCGGCGTCCATCACCTGGATGGTGGCGAGCAGGGTGGCGGAACAGGCGGTGCCGATGAACAGGATGATCTTCACCCGCGACACCGGCACGCCGACGTTGCGCGCCACTTCGGGATCGCCGCCGGCGGCGTAGATCCAGTTGCCGAAGCGGGTCTGGGTGAGGACATAGGCGGCGACGACCGTTACGCCGATCCACCAGACGATCGACATCGGGATGCCGGGGACGAAGGGCACGCCGTCGCTGCGCGTGGCGATCCAGCCGAGGTCGCCCATCCACTGGAACAGGCCGGTCAGGACATTGCCATTGAACAGGCTTGCCGTTCCGGGGTCGGGGACGTCGTCAAGGATATAGGGAATCTGCGTGCGGCCGGTGACCGCCCGGGTGATGGCGACCGACAGGCCGCGCAGGATGAACAGCGTCGCCAGCGTGACGATGAAGGATGGCAGTCGGGTGCGCACGACGACAAAGCCGTTGAACCAGCCGACGGCGATCGCGACGGCGAAGGCCGACAGGATGCCGCCCCAGAGCGGGAAATCGAGATGGCGTACGGTCAGGCCGATCACGACGCCGGCGAAGCCGATCATCGAGCCGACGGAGAGATCGAACTCGCCGGCGATGATCAGGAGCGCAGCGGCGGTGGCGATGATGCCGAGTTCCGCCGAGAGCGTCAGGAAGGTGAGCGACCCCTGCAGCGAATAGAGGGCGCTGGCGCCGGGCAGGAGGGCGAAGATGATGATGGTGGCGACGAGGCCGCTGGCGGCACCGGCTTCCGGCCGCCTCAGCAGTCTGGTCAGCCAGCCGGCTGCCGCAAGGCGCTCGTCTGCCTCGCCCCGGCGTTTGGAACTCCCGGTCGTACCCACCTCGGCCATGGACAAGTCTCGCGGTTCTGCGCTGGTCATCGTAGGACTTCGCCGGGCTGGAGTCTTCGGGTCGCCGCGAGGATCGCGGGAGGGAGGAAGGCCGCCAGGGGGCGGCCTTCCCAATGGATTGCCGCGATCAGCGGATGCCCTGCTTGGCGAGCGTCAGGATCGCCTGGGCCTTCTCCGGCGTGTCGACGAAGAGCGGGCCGGTATAGGTCGAGTTGATCGGCATGATGCCGTTGACCGCGACCTCGACGAGGTAGAGCGCGGGCAGGAAACCCATCAGATACTGCTGGGCGTCCATGCCGAAGCCCATCTCGCCGGCGATGACCGAGTCGAGAACCTCCGGGCTGATGTCGAAGGTGTAGAGGCCGAGCGTGCCGAACAGTTCCTTGTCGTGGAACAGGTCGATCAGCGGGTTGGCGGCGCCGGCGCCCATGGCGAAGACCGCCTGGACATCGGGATGGGCCGACAGATAGGCCTCGGTCCGACGCTGGATGTCGGCCGGATCGGGCGTCACGGCAACGACCTCGGTGCCGCCACCGGACGGCTCCAGACCGTCATTGAGGCCCTGGCACCGCTCATCGAGGCTGACATTGCCGACCTCGTGATTGATGCAGACGACCTTCAGCGTGCCTTCCTTGGCGAGGCGCTGGCCGGCCTTCACGCCGGAGTCATATTCGGAGACGGTGCCGACATAGCCGTTGACGCCCATCTCCATGCCCGGGCCTTCCCCGGAGTCCATGACGATGACCGGAATGCCGGCGGCGAGCGCCTTCTCGACACCGTCGCGCATGGCGTCGGCATCGGCGATGGAGACGGCGATGCCGTCCGGTCCGGCGGCGATCGCGGCATCGAGCAGGCGGGCCTGCTCGATGACGTCGAAGACCTGCGGATTGTAGTATTCGATCTGGGCGCCGGTCAGCGCGGCGGCGTCATCGACACCGCGCTTGACGACGGACCAGTAGGGATCGGACGCGGAGCCATGGACGACGAAGGAAATCTTGACGTCCTTCGGGTCCTTCATGCCGTCGGCATGGGCGGCGGCGGACAGGCCGCCGAGTGCGATGAGGCCCGCAAACGCGGACTTGGCAAGTGTCGTCAGTGTCATTGTCATTCCCCTCTTTCTGGTTGAACGGTCCAAAGCCCCCGGTGGCCGGACCCAGGCAGAGCGGCGCGTGGCGAAACGGTCGCGCGTCGCGTTGAGAACAGATGTCACGGTCTTGTCGTTGCCGATTAGCCAGCCATTCTCCCCTTCAGGCCGCCGCCGCGACGGTCACTGCCGTCGGTTGGCGGAATGCCATTTCGTTTCCCGGCCGTGAGAGGTCCGGGAGATCGTTTTGCCAAAGCGTGGTGGGCGGGATCCGACATCAAGCCGCTCCCTCGCGTGTCTCGACGGTGAAGCCGGCATCGCGCGCCATGCGGACCAGGTTGTCGTATCCCAGCCGCGCGTAGGTCAGCGGGATCGCCTTGCGCGGATCCTGCTCGGCCTCGACCACCAGCCATCCCTCGTAGCCGGCGTCGCAGAGCCGCTCGAGGATCGCCGGGTAGTCGATGCTGCCATCGCCGGGCACGGTGAAGATGCCGTCGAGCACCGCGTCCATGAAGCTCATGTCCTCGGCGCGCGCCTTCGCCAGCTTGTCGGGGCGAACGTCCTTGCAGTGGACGTGGACGACGCGGTCGATGGTACGGGCAAGCAGCGCCAGCGGATCGCCGCCGGAAAAGGAACTGTGGCCGGTGTCGTAGAGCAGACCAACCGCCTTGCCGGTCACCGACATCAGCCTTTCGGTCTCGGCGTCGGTTTCGACGATGGTGCCCATGTGATGGTGGAAGGCCATGTCGACGCCGAAGTCGTGCATCCATTCGGCCAGTTCGGTGACCTTGTGGCCATAGGCCGGCCAGTCCTCGTCGCCGAGCTTCGGACGGTCCGAGATCGGCCGCCAGATGCCGTCGTGTCGGCCCATCGAGGTGTCGGCATAGACGACATGGGCGGCGCCGAGATCGCGATGCAGCGTCAGGTGGGGCAGCAGCGCGTCGAACTCCTCGGCGACCTCGCGTTCGAGGATGCGGCCATCCCACCAGCCGGCGATCAGCCTCAGGTCATATTGCTCGAGCAGCGGGCGGAGCACGGCCGACTCCCGCGGAAACTTGCCGCCAAGCTCGGTGCCGGAATAGCCGGCTTCGCTTGTCTCGGAGAGGCAGGTTTCCAGCGGCGTGTCGCCGCCGAGTTCGGGGACGTCGTCATTTGTCCAGGTGATGGGGTTGATGCCGATCCGGACTGTCATGCGTTCAGTGCTTCCCTGGCGTGTGCGGCTGACGGGTTCGCCTCCGGCCGATCGATGCGGGCGCCGGAGGTCGAGGAATCGAGAACGGCCTCGCAGACCCGGGCAATGCGGCAGGCCTCGTCGAGATCGGGCGCGAGGTTGCCGCCGGCCGCGATGGCGCGCAGGAAGCCGTGGAGTTCGATGGTCTTGAGGTCGTTGAAGCCGAGGCCGTGGGCCGGGGCCGGGATGAAGGCGCCATAGCCGGGATGGGCCCCGTCGATGCGGATCGTCTTGAAGCCCTGGTCGCCGGCCGGCTCGCCGTGGCGGTAGAGCTGCAATTCATTGGCGCGCTCG
Organism: Bauldia litoralis; assembly: GCF_900104485.1. GTDB lineage: Bacteria > Pseudomonadota > Alphaproteobacteria > Rhizobiales > Kaistiaceae > Bauldia > Bauldia litoralis. The sequence goes on from NZ_FMXQ01000003.1 coordinate 278,247, forward strand.
CCGTCGAAGATGATGCCGCCGCGCTCGCAGGTGAGCTCGAAGCCGATGTCCATCTTGCGGCCATGAGCGATGCGGCTTGCCTCGATGCTGCCGACCGCGCCGCTTTCGAAGCGCGCAAGCAGGCCGGCCCAATCCTCGTTGTCGACGTTGCGCGGCCGCTCGCCGGCCTTGGCCGTCCGGCGCGTCGCGTAGCGGGTCTCGGCCAGTCCGTTCAGCGAGACGATCGGCCCGCAGAGCAGCCGGGCGATCGCGATGATGTGCCAGCCGAGATCGCCGAGCGCGCCGCAGCGGCCGGCAAGACTCGCGTCGAGACGCCATGAGAAAGGCGCGTCGGGATCGGCCAGATAATCCTCGGCGTGCCAGCCGCGGAAGCTGACCGGCTTGCCGATAGCGCCCGAGGCGACGATCGTGGCCGCGTGCTGGACCATCGGGGCGCGAACATAGGTGAAGCCGACGCCGGTCGTGACACCGGCTTTCGCGGCCGCCTCGGCGATCTCTTCCGACTCTGCGACCGAGCGGCCGACCGGCTTTTCGCACAGCACATGCTTGCCGGCGGCGATCGCGGCGAGAGCGATCTCGCGGTGGCTGAAACTCGGGACGGCGATGATGACGGCGTCGACCTGGTCGAGCGCTGCCCGCCAGTCCGTGCCGGAGCCGGCGAAGCCGAGCTGCTCCGCCTGGCGCTGGGCCAGGCCTGCGTCCTGATCGACGAGGATGGTGGCCTCGGCCCGGGGCGCGTCGCTGAAGACGCGATTCACCGCCTGCAGCGCCAGACCATGGATACGACCGATGAAACCCGCACCGATCAGCGCGAAACGAACCTGCCCGCCTGTCAACTTTTCATGCCCCCACACAGACGAAAAAACCTTTCGTCATCCCCACGCTACGGCTAACGTTGGCCCCACAAACAGGGCCATTTTCCAAGAATCGAATGGGTACAGTCTCCCAACTCAGCTATCCGCTCGACCTCGTCGCCTTGAAGCCCAGGGCCGGCGCGCCGCTGCATCGGCAGCTCTGCGACCAACTGCGCGAGCTGATCCTCGAGGGAGCGGTTCCGGCCGGGACGCGGCTTCCGTCGATCCGCGCATGCGCCGCCGAACTGGCCATTTCGCGCAACACGGTGATCACGGCGCTCGATCAGCTTTCGGCCGAAGGGCTTCTCGAAAGCCGGCGGGGGTCGGGCACGCATGTCTCGCTCGCCGCGGCGGTGTCGCAGCCGCGCGGCCCGTCGGCCGGCGACAGCCTGGCGAAGCTCTCGCCGCGCGGCCGGATGATGATTTCGCAGCCGCGGGTGCGGACCTTTCCGGGACGCACGGCCTTCCATCCGGGGACGCCGGAGCTGGCCGAATTCCCGTTCAAGACCTGGAGCCGGCTCTTGTCGCGCCGCGCCCGTTTCGGTGGCGAGGACCTGTTCGGCTATCACTATGTCTCCGGCCATCCGGAACTGCGCGAGGTGATCGCCAGCTTCCTGACCGCGATGCGGCGGGTGCGCTGCTCGCCGGAGCAGATCGTCGTCACCACCGGCGGCCAGGCGGCGCTCGACCTGCTGGCGCGGCTGCTGCTCGCCGAGGGCGACACGGTGTGGATGGAGGAGCCGGGTTATCTCGGCGCGCGCGGGGCGTTTCTCGGGGCGGGTGCGAAGCTGGCGCCGCTTCCCGTCGATCGCGACGGCTGGCGGGTGCCGGCCAGCGCCGATCCGTTGCCACGGCTGATCTACCTGACGCCGTCCTGCCAGCATCCGCTCGGCATCACCATGCCGCTCGAACAGCGGCTGGCGGTGCTCGATGTCGCCGGAGCCGCCGACGCCTGGGTGATCGAGGACGACTTCGATGGCGAATATACCTTTCGCGGCCAGCCGCTGCCCTCCATGCAGGGGCTGACCGACAACCCGCGCGTCATCTATGTCGGGACCTTTGCCAAGACGCTGTTTCCGGCGATGCGGCTCGGCTTCATCGTGCTGCCGGCCGACCTCGCCGACCGGATTCGGCCGGCGATCAGCGTCACCGGGCAATTCGCGCCGCTGGTGCTGCAGGCGGCGCTGGCCGACTTCATCGAGCAGGGCTATTTCTTCCGCCACCTCAACCGGATGCGGCGCCTCTACGGTCGCCGCCGGGCGGTCTTTCTCGGGCTGCTGGCCGAACACCTGGAGCCGTGGCTCGATCCGATCGACGGACGGACCGGCATCCAGCTCGCTGCCCTGTTCAAGTCGGCGATCGACGACAATCGCGTCGTCGACCGGGCGGCGGCGGCCGGCATCAACCTGGCGCCGCTGTCGGTCTACTTTGCCGGCGAACCACGCGCCTCCGGATTGCTGATGGGCTATGCCGGCGTCGTCGAGGCCGAGATGCGCCGGCTGATCCCGATGATGCGGGACATCCTGCAGGAGCTTTACCCGGCCGGCAGCGACGGTTGACGGGATCGCAGCGCAGGACTATTCCATTGCTGTGAAATAAACGCGGTTGTCGGCGAACGGTTGGCCGGATCGCGCCGGTCACTTTGTCAGGCTTCGCGATGAGCACACCCAGCGTTCTTTCCGACGACGATCCAGTCCCCGGCACGGCGGCCGCCTCCGAGACGCCACGCCGGACGCGGGTCAGCGGCATCGACCGGGCGTTGCAGATCCTCGATCATCTCTACCACACGGAAAAACCGTGGACCGCGTATGCGATCGCCAAGGCGATCGGCGCGCCGCTGTCGACGACCTACGCGATCATCGACGACCTGATCGCCCGCGACCTTCTCACCCATCGCGGCGACAAGGAAGTGTGGCTCGGGCCGCGGCTCTACCACTACGGCCTCGCCTATGCGCATTCGCTCGACTTTCTCAGCCGGGCGACGCACGAGATGCACGAGCTTTGCCGGGAGGTCGGCGAGACGGTTCAGATCTGCGGCCGCGACGGCGATCGCATGGTGGTGCTGGCGATGGCGGACGGGCCCGGGCATTTCCGCGTCACGTCGGAGATCGGCACCCGGGTGCCGCTCAACTGGACGGCCTCGGGACGGCTGCTGGTCGGCCACCTTGGTGAGGACGAGCGGCTCAACCTCTTCCGGCAGAGCGCCAAGATGTCCCCGACCGAACGGGCCGAGACCGATCCGGTGCTGCTGGCCGGACTGTCGCGCCAGGCGCTGAAGGACCGGCTGTCGATCCAGATCAGCGAGACCGACTTCCTGGTGTCCTGCGTCGCCTCGCCGATCTGCAACCGGCTCGGCGAATGCGTGGCGACCATTTCGATCGTGCTGCCCGAGCACAAGGTCGTCGAGAAGCGCGACTACTACGGAGATGCGGTCCGCCGCGCTTCGGAGAAGGTCGAGCGGGCGCTCGGCTGGCGCGACCCGTAAGCCCTAGTCGCGAACGGCGATCACCGCCTCGATCTCGACCGTGATCTGGCCGGGCAGCGAGCCCATGCCGACGGCCGAACGGGCGTGGCGGCCGATTTCCTCGCCGAAGACCGCGACGAACAGGTCGGAACAGCCGTCGATCACCTTGGGGTGGCTGTCGAAGGTCGGATCGGCGTTGACCATGCCGAGCAGCTTGACGATGCGGCGCACCTTGTCGAGCGAGCCGAGCGCCTCGTGGATGACGGCCAGCATGTTGATGCCGGTGATGCGGGCATGGCCATAGGCTTCCTCGATGGATACGCCAGCGCCGACCTTGCCGCTATGCTCGATGCCGCTGGGCTCGAGCGGCCCCTGGCCGGCGAGGTAGAGGAAACCGCCTTCACGCACGGAGGTGACGAAATTGGCCACCGGCTTCGGCGGCGTCGGCAGGACGATGCCGAGCTCGCGCAGCCGTTGATACGGTGCCGATTCACCGGGCGTGCCGGCAGTATTCACTGATTGCTCCATGCGTTCCCCGTCGCTCAGTCTTTTGGCGAATCCGTTCCGCTTTGGCGCCGAAATGAGGCGCTGGCGAAGGTCTGGCAAGCGGCCGGAGTTCTATAGTAATGTAATTGCATTCACTCGGGCGGAAGGGTATCATTTTCGCCTTCCGGGTCAATACCCGATCGGCGCGCCAGGCCGCCCAGGCGCAGCGGTCCGGGTGCGACCGCCATCCTGCTGCCGGGGAGCCTCCGCATGGCCAGTGTCGTCGTCAAGGACTTGTACAAATCCTATGGGGACACCGAAGTCCTGCACGGCGTGAATATCGACATCGAGAATGGCGAATTCGTCACCCTGGTCGGGCCGTCCGGCTGTGGGAAGTCGACGCTGCTGCGCATGGTCGCCGGGCTCGAGGACGTCACCGGCGGCGAGATCCGGATCGGCGACAAGGTGGTCAACCTCGACCCGCCGAAGGATCGCGACATCGCGATGGTCTTCCAGAATTACGCGCTCTATCCGCATATGAGCGTCGAGCGGAACATGGGCTTCGCGCTCCGCCTCTCAGGCGTCGCCAAGGACGAGATCGCCAAGCGGGTCGGTCGCACGGCCGAAATCCTCAAGCTCGAGTCGCTGCTCAAGCGCCTGCCACGCCAGCTTTCGGGCGGTCAGCGCCAGCGGGTGGCGATGGGCCGGGCGATCGTCCGCGATCCCAAGGTCTTCCTGTTCGACGAGCCGCTGTCGAACCTCGATGCCAAGCTCCGGGTCCGGATGCGGGCCGAGATCAAGGAATTGCACCAGCGGCTGAGTTCGACCACGATCTATGTCACGCACGACCAGATCGAAGCGATGACCATGGCCGACAAGATCGTCGTCATGCAGAGCGGCAATATCGAGCAGATCGGCAGCCCGGTCGAACTGTATGACCGGCCGAACAACATCTTCGTCGCCGGCTTCATCGGCTCGCCGGCGATGAACTTTCTCGGCGGCCGTTGCGAGGGAAGCACCTTCGTCACCGGTGGCGGCGGCACGATCCAGCTTGGCCGCGCGATTGCCGCGCCGGCCGATCGCGAGATGGTGCTCGGCGTGCGTCCGGAAGACCTGACGCTCGCCGCCGACGGCGCCGATGAGGGTGTCCTGTTCCCGTCCGAGGCGCGCGTCGTCGAGCCGACCGGGGCGGAGGAACACGTCGTCGGCAGCTTCGAGGGCGAGGAAATCGTCGCGGTGCTGCGCGGCCGACACGGACTGAAGAGCGGACAGGCGGTCCGCTTCACCGCCGAGCCGGCCAAGCTTCACGTCTTCGACGCGGCGAGCGGCAAGCGAATGGGCTGACCGCCCCGGGGAGGCACGCGACCATGGATACCGAACCCAAGCCCAACGGCCGCCTTGCCGGCAAGGTCGCCATCGTTACCGGCGCCGCCGGCGGCATTGGCGGAGCGGTGACCGAGCGCTTCCTGCAGGAAGGGGCGCAGGTGGTGGCGATGGACCTCGGCGGTCCGCTGGGTGGCATTGCCTGGGACGGGCCGCAGATCGTCTCCGTCTCGGTCGACCTCGCCGATCGGGTCAATACCGACGCGGCGCTGGAAACCGCGCTCGCCGCCTTCGGCACGCCGGACATCCTCGTCGCCGCCGCGGCATTGAAAGGCGGCAAGTCCTTCCTCGATTGCAGCGATGCGGACTGGGACAGCTATGTCGCGGTCAATCTCACCGGCACCTTCCGCGCCTGCCAACGGGTGGCGAAGGCGATGGTCGCGGCGGCGAAGGGCGGCCGCATCGTCACCGTCGGCTCGGTCAACAGCTACATGTCGGAGCCGAACGCCGCCCAGTATGTGGCGACCAAGGGCGGGATCGCGATGCTGACCCGGGCGATGGCGGTCGACCTCGCCCGCCACGGCATCCTCGTCAACATGATCGCGCCCGGCCCGATCGACGTGCCGAGCAATGGCGACATGTACCGGGAGCCGAAGCTTGCGGCGTCGCTCGCCGACGAGGTGGCGCTCGGCCGGCCCGGCCTGCCGGAGGATTGCGCCACTGCCGCGCTTTTTCTCGCCGAGGACGAGAACCGCTATACGACCGGCAGCACCATCACGGTGGATGGCGGGCTGTCGGCGATGATCTTCGGGGCTATGCGATGATCGACGGCGGGCAGGCGAAGCGCACCACATATTCCATCGCCGCGTCGGCATGGCGGCGGGCGTCGCTCAGGCTGAAATTGAGATGACCCGGAAGCAGGGTGTCGAAGTCGCGCGCGGCGAGGGTCCGGACCGTGCTGCAGACAGCGCCGATGTTGCAGTCGTAGATATCCTGGATGGCGACCTTGCCGCCGCAGAAGAGCGCGTCGCCGCCGACGAGGATGCGGCGGGTCGGCGTCGTCACCAGATAGGAAACATGGTCGAAGGAATGGCCGGGGGTCTCGATCATCTCGACCGTCACCGGGCCGAATTGCAGCGGATTGGCGGTCTCGACCACCGTGTCGATCGGGCAGGCGCGGTAACGGTAGTCGGCCGGGTAGACGCCGCCCTCGATGGCGCGCTCGAGGCTGATGCCGGCCGTGTCGCCGCCGCTGACCATCTTCGCCGTCGCAGCGCCGGCATAGGTCCTGAGGCCGAAACGCTCGCGAAGCGCGGCGGCACCGCCGGAATGGTCGGCATGGCCATGGGTGAGAAAGAGGTGGCCGACCGATCCGGGATCGATGCCATCCCCGGCCAGAATCTCGGCGAAGCGATCGGGCGCGCGACCGGCGCCGGCGTCGAAGAGCAGCCAGGTGTCGCCGGCCGCGATCATGAAGACATTACAGTCGAACGCGTCGGAGAGGTCGAACCCCGCGCCGCCGCTCAGCACCAGATGCAGTCCGTCTTCAATCTTCATTCTTGCCCACTCCCGTTTTCCATTCACACAATTGCCCGGCCGGCTCGGCTATCGCCTCCGGACCGGCTGGAGACTTTCGGATAATGCACACCGGCGCCTATTGCGACATCTCCTGGGACGACGACGGCAAGCAGGTCGGCTTCATCGGCTTCCCCTACTCGATCGACCGTTCGCCCTATTACCAGATCAAGGTTCCGGTCTGCCGGATCGCCAATGGCGAGGGGCCGAGCGTCGTCCTGATGGCCGGAAACCACGGCGACGAATACGAGGGCGAGCTGACCCTGCTCAAGGTCACTCGCCTGCTCGAACCGTCGGCCATCAAGGGCAGCGTGACGATCCTGCCGGCGACCAACCTGCCGGCGGTGATGGCGGCCAGACGCTGTTCGCCCTTCGACGGCGGCAATCTCAATCGCGCCTTTCCCGGCAACCCGGCCGGCGGGCCGACACAGCGCATCGCGCATTATGTCGAGCACGACATCCTGCCCCGCCACGACGTGCTGTTCGACATCCATTCCGGCGGCACCAGCATGGACCACCTGGTCTGCGCGCTGATCGAGACAATGCCCGACCCGCAGCGCCAGGCGCGGGCGGTCGCGTTGATGAAGGCGATGCGGATGCCCTATGGCATGGTCGCCGACAACGGTGCGGACTCGCCGACCTCGATGGCCGCCGCCCTGCGGTCCGGCTGCATCGGGCTCAGCGGCGAGTTCGGCGGCGGGGCGACGGTGACGCGACACACCATGGCGATGACGGCGCTGGCCGTCGACAACCTGCTGCTGGCCATGGGGATCACCAGCGCGCGGCTCCTGACCGACGCCGATGCCGACACCGAGAGCCGGATGATGCAGCAGGGGTCGCAGAACCTCTTCGTCTATGCCGAACGCGAGGGCTGGTTCGAACCGGCGGTCGACATCGGCGACATCGTCGCGGAAGGCGATACGGCCGGCTGGCTGCACGATCTCGAACGGCCGCTGGCCGAACCCGAGGTGCTGCGCTTCCGGGCCGGCGGCATCGTTCTGTCGCGGCGGCTCCATACCCACAGCCAGTCGGGCGACTGCCTGATGAATCTCGCGCAATTCGTCGATTGAAGCGCGGCAGTGGCCGGCAGGCTGAAGCCGACCGGTCACAGCACCTTGCCGAGGGCGTCCAGGCATCGATCAATGTCGTCGGCGTCGTTGTAGAGATAAGGCGAGAAACGGACGCGCTCTTCGCCGGCCCAGACCAGGACGCCGTGTTCCCGGAGTCCGGCCTCGACCCGTTCGGAGGCTTCCATGGCGATGCAGACATTGCCGGCGCGGCGCTCCGCCGGTTCGGGCGTCAACACGTCGAGACCGCGCGCGACAAGACCGTCGCGCAGCCGCCGCGTCAGCGCCTCGCAATGGGCCTCGCGGTCGGCGGCGTCGATCGCCATGAGGGTGTCGAGGCCGTTCTCGAGAACATGGATGGCGAGGAAGGGCACGTTGCCGCTTTCGAAGCGCTCGATGCCCGGCTTCAGGGTGTGGCCGAGGAGCGGCTGCCCGGTCTCGGTCTCGATGATCGCGTGCCAGCCGATGGTCCGGGGCATCAGGTCCGGCCACCGGCGATGGTTGACGCAGAACAGGCCGCAGCCATGAACGGAGAGCAGCCACTTGTAGCAGCAGGAGACGACGATATCGCAGAGCCGCCCGTCGACCGGGACGGCGCCGGCGGCGTGGGACACATCGACGATCAGCCGGGCGCCGACCGCATCGGCGACGGCGCGCAGGGCGGCGAGGTCCTGCCGCGCGCCGGTCAGGTGGCTGACATGGCTGACGAAGATCGCGCGAGTCTTCTCATCGACGGCTGCCGCATAGTCGTCGGTGGTGGCGACGAGGCCGCTGCCCGCGGCGCGGATCTCGACGCCGGCCCGGCGAAGGCCGGTGGCGGCCAGCACGACGGAGGGAAAGTCGGCGCCGGCGACGACGACGTTGTCGCCCGGTCCCGCGCCAAGGCCGGCGGCGGCGACCGTCAGGCCTTCGGATGCGTTGAGAAGGAAGCCGATATCGCCGGCCTCGAGGTCGAACAGGCGGGCGACCTTGCCGCGCACCCGGCCGGCCGTCTCGAACAGGCGGTTACGCCCCGGCATGCCGCCGGACTTGTCGGTCAGGAAGCGCTCGACGGCGGCGGTGTGGCTGCGCAGGGCGGGGGTTTCGCCGCCGGCGGCGAGATGGGTGATCCCGTCGAGACCAATGAACTGCTGCGGAGGGATGAGCGGCGTGGCGCCGTGGGTGATGGTCATGTCCGGCGAGCCTCGCGGATGTCTGATGGCAAGAGCAGGCGCAAGCTGTTCATCGATCGGATACTCTCGCTGGTCCCGGCTGGCACCGACTGAGCAGCCCGCTTGACCGGGCGCTGCACGGTGATAAACTTCTTTTGGTCTGTATGCAATTCCATTGTTGAGGAATAAAGCATCGTCGGGAACTGAATCAGGAGACGCGACGAATCCACGTTTCGATCCTGGACAAATACAGGGGAGCCCTATGCTGAAATCGGGAATTCTGGCCGCGGCAGGCGCCGCGATCATCACCGCCGCGGTCTCGACCGCAGCGCTTGCCGACACCACCATTCTCGCATGGCCGGGCGGACCGGCCGAGACGGCGCTCCGCAAGGTTGTCGACAAATACAACGAGACCTCCGACAGCAAGGCGGAGCTCCTGTATTTCAGCCGCGACAACTTCTTCGACAAGATGCTGGCCGACTCCGCCGCCGGCTCGACCGAGTTCGACGTCATGCTGACGGCCACCTACAACGTCGGCAAATACGCGCCCTTCATGAACCCGATCGACGACCTGATCACCGAGGACGTCCTCAAGGTCTTCCCGCAGAGCGCCATCGACTCCCAGGCCTTCGACGGCAAGGTCTATGGCATCCCGATGGATCTCGGCCTGCACTTCCTCTACTACCGCACCGACCTGATCGACGAGCTGCTTTCCAACGACGAATGGAAGGCCAAGTACGGCGAGATCTCGGAAGAGTATCTGGGCACAAAGATGGAGCCCAAGATGCCCGACGCCTGGACCTGGGACGACTTCATCGCCTCGGCGCTGTTCTTCACCCAGTCGATCAATCCCGACAGCCCGGTCCGCTACGGCACCGTGCTGCAGATGAAGAACCTCCTGTTCAACATCATGATCTGGCAGGGCACCGCGGCGAGCTATGGCGGCAACTGGCTTGATGCCGACGGTAACATCACCGTCGACTCCGACGCCTATCGCAAGGGTCTCGACATCTTCAAGAAGATCACCGAGCTCGAAGCGACGCCCGGCGACTCGAACAGCTATGAGTATGCCGAGGCGAACGGCGCCTTCGGTACGGGCCAGGTGGCTTTCTTCATCCAGTGGTCAGCGGCCTATGCCGAGTTCGTCAACGCCGAGGACTACCCGGCGATCGCCGACAAGTTTGACATCACCCATCAGCCGGCCGGTCCGGAAGGCCCGAAGACCCACTTCCATGCGCTTGGCCTCGGCATCAACAAGGCGTCGGAGAAGCAGGACGAGGCCAAGGCCTTCTTGACCTTCCTCGCCTCGCAGGACGCCATGAGCATGTATGCCAAGGAAGGTGGCCAGCCGCCGGTGGTCGACTCGATCATCAAGGCCGTCGCCAGCGACCGTCCGGACATGCTGAAGATGGGCGAGCACACGGGCGCCTACGGCATCGTGATGAACGGCAGCACCAGCGCCGAGGCGCTCGGCATCTATTCCAACATGGCGGAGAACTTCACCGCCTACTGGAACGGTGCGCTCGACCAGGACACCGCGATCGCCAATGTCGAGGCCTACATGAAGGACGCCTTCGGCAAGTAGCTTCCTCCCGGCCGGGCCGTCGGCGCCACGTTGGCGTTGACGGCCCGCGATCGCTGCGCTCCTCTGCTTGACCGGCCGATGCCGGGTGTTAGACTTCTGTTCCTGTGTATGCGGTTCCATAACTGCGTTACAAAACATGGCTGGCAAACCGGCCGGGATCTCAGGACTTCACGTTTCGACTGGGTAAAAAGAGGGGAACTCCAATGCTGAAATCCAAAGTCCTCGCTGCCGCTGGTGCAGCGATCCTGTCGGCGGCCATATCGACGACGGCACTCGCCGACATCACCATTCTCGCATGGCCGGGCGGACCGGCCGAGACGGCGCTCCGCAAGGTCGTCGACAAATACAACGAGACCTCCGACAGCAAGGCGGAGCTCCTGTATTTCAGCCGCGACAACTTCTTCGACAAGATGCTGGCCGACTCCGCCGCCGGCTCGACCGAGTTCGACGTCATGCTGACGGCGACCTACAATGTCGGCAAATACGCGCCGTTCATGGTGCCGGTCAACGACCTGATCACCGACGACGTGATGACGGTCTTCCCGCAAAGCGCCATCGACTCGCAGGCCTATGAGGGTAATGTCTACGGCATCCCGACCGACCTCAGCCTGCAATTCCTTTACTACCGCACCGACCTGATCGATGAGCTGCTTTCCAACGACGAATGGAAGGCGAAATACGGCGAGATTTCGGAAGAGTATCTGGGCACCAAGATGGAGCCCAAGATGCCGGACGCATGGAGCTGGGACGACTTCATCGCCTCGGCGCTGTTCTTCACCCAGTCGATCAACCCGGACAGCCCGGTCCGCTACGGCACCGTGCTCCAGATGAAGAACCTCCTGTTCAACATCATGATCTGGCAGGGCACGACCGCCAGCTACGGCGGCAACTGGATGGACGCAGACGGCAACATCACCGTCGACTCCGACGCCTATCGCAAGGGTCTCGACATCTTCAAGAAGATCACCGAGCTCGAAGCGACGCCGGGCGACTCGAACAGCTATGAATATGCCGAAGCCAACGGCGCCTTCGGTACCGGCCAGGTGGCGTTCTTCATCCAGTGGTCGGCTGCCTATGCCGAGTTCGTCAACGCCGAGGACTATCCGGCGATTGCCGACAAGTTCGACATCACGCACCAGCCGGCCGGGTCCGAGGGTCCGAAGACCCACTTCCATGCGCTTGGCCTCGGCATCAACAAGGCGTCGGAGAAGCAGGACGAGGCCAAGGCCTTCCTGAGCTTTCTTGCCTCGGAAGATGTGATGAGCATGTACGCCAAGGAAGGCGGACAGCCACCGGTGGTCGACACGATCATTCAGGCGGTCGCCAGCGATCGTCCGGACATGTTGGCGATGGGTGACCACACCGGCAAATACGGCATCGTGATGAACGGCAGCACGGCGGCAGAGGCGCTTGGCGTCTATTCCAACATGGCGGAGAACTTCACCGCCTACTGGAACGGCGCGCTCGACCAGGACACCGCAATCGCCAATGTCGAAGCCTACATGAAAGAAGCTTACGGCAAGTAAGCCGGCTTTCCTCCTCCGGCCGTCGGCTCCATCGCGGGGTCGACGGCCGACTTTTGTTTCCCCATGCCACTGAATTGGCGACAACGCGGAAGGGCCGATGGCTCGTAGCAAAGCCGGCGTGCACGAAACGGAGCGGGCCAACGCTCGCACTTTCCTGATCGGGCTCTGCATCTTCCTGGCCCTGATGCTGGGATTCCCGACGGTCGCCAATCTCTGGTACTCGTTTTCCAACGTCTCGATCTACGACCTGACCGGCACTGCCTTTGTCGGGCTGGCCAACTACGCGGAGGCGGTGACCAATCCCAATCTCTGGGACGCGCTCGGCTTCTCGCTGAAATTCGCGGTGATCTGCACCGTGCTCGAGGTGGCGCTCGGGCTGGCGATGGTCTTCATCCTCCACCCGATCCTGACCAAGCGGCCGTGGCTCACCGGTCTGCTGATGCTGCCGATGATGGTGTCGCCGGCGCTGATGGGCGTGATGTACCGGCTGATCCTCAACGAATTCACCGGCGTCGTGCCAGCCTATCTCTACATGATGGGCCTGCCGATCAACCTGCTCGGTCGCAACTGGATCTACGAGACGGTGATCGCCATCGAGGTCCTGCAATGGACCCCCTTCGCCTTCCTGATCATGCTGACGGCGCGTCAGTCGATGGCCGGAGAGCTCGAGGAAGCGGCTGCCGTCGATGGCGCGACCGGCGCCAAGTTCGGCCGGCTGATCGTCATGCCGGTGATCATGCCGTCGATCATCATCGTCTCGTTCATCCGCTTCATCGACTCGTTCCGGGTCTTCGACCACATCTTCGTGCTGACCGGCGGCGGGCCGGGCAACGAGACGACATCGATCAGCATCTACATCTACAAGCTGTTCTTCACCCACAGCAAAATCGGCGAGGCGGTCGCCGTCTCGGTCATGCTGCTGATCGCATCGATGGCGCTGCTCTATTCGGCCTTGAGACTCGCGGTCAGGAGGGCGCCGACATGATCGTCACCCGCCGCAACCCGGTGACCCGGCTGGTCCACGCGCTGCGCTGGGCTGCCTTCATCGTCATCGCCTTCATCCTCAACCTGCCGATCCTCGCGACGATCATGACCTCGTTCAAGACGACCGGCGACATCAACACCAGCCCCCCGGTGTGGATCTTCACGCCGACGCTGTCGAACTACGAAGAGGTGCTGTTCGCCGGCAACACCAACCTGCCGGAATATATCTTCAACAGTATCGCCATCGCCGGCGGCGGCACGATCCTGGCGATGTTGCTGACCTTCCCGGCGGCCTACGCGATGGTGCGCTACGACATTGGCAAGAGCTGGCTGCTGCCGCTGGTCACCAATGTCCGGGCGCTGCCGCTGATCATCTACGCGATCCCGATCTACCTGATGTTCCAGATGGTCGGGCTGCTCGACACCCGCACCGGAATGGCGCTGATCGCCTGCGTCATCAATATCCCGGTGGCGCTGGTGCTGTTCGTCGGCTTCCTCCAGGAAATCCCGGAGGAGATGGACGCGGCGGCGAAGATCGACGGGGCCGGCAAGTGGGGAATCCTCTGGCATATCATCCTGCCGCTGTCGCGGCCGATCCTCTTCGCCGTGCTGGTGCTGAGCTTCGTCTATAGCTGGAACGAGTTCCTGTTCGGGCTGATCCTGACCACCAAGAACGCGGTCCCCGTCACCGTCGGCGCGACCTTCTTCGTCACCTCCTACGGGGTGAAGTGGGGTGCGACCGCTGCGGCGATGACGCTCGGTATCGTGCCGCCGATGATCCTCGGCCTGTTCGCCTATCCCTATATCGGCAAGTCGATGCTTGCCGGCGCGCTGAAAGGCTGACGATGGACGCAAGCGCCTACACGGACGCGGCGGCGCGGATCGCCGGGCACGTCCGGCGCACGCCGCTGGTGCCCGCCGCACCCGCCGGCGAGCGGGCGAACCTTTGGTTCAAGCCGGAGTGCCTGCAGGTCTCGGGCTCGTTCAAGGCGCGCGGTGCGTTCAATTCGGTTCTCTCGATCCCCGAAGAGAAACGCGCAAACGGCGTGGTCACTGCATCCGGCGGCAATTTCGGCGCGGCAATCGCCTATGCCGCCGAGCGGCTCGGGATTCCGGCCCGTGTCGTGGTGATGACCGGATCGACCGAGCTGGCCCGCGACCGCATCCGCTCCTTCGGCGCCGAACTCCATGTCATCGGCGAGCATTGGGACCTGAGCTGGGAAGCCGGCAAGGAACTCGCCGCCGAATCCGGCGGGACGCTGCTGCATCCCTTCGCCGAGGATCCGGTGATCGCCGGGCAGGGGACGATCGGCCTCGAAATCCTCGACGAAATGCCCGACGTCGAAACGGTGGTGGTATCGATCGGCGGCGGCGGCCTGATCAGCGGCATCGCCGAGGCGATCAAGCAACGGCGACCGGGGGTGCGGGTGATCGGCGTCGAGACGACAGGCTGTCCGACCCTCTACCGGGCCCGCGAGGCCGGCCATATCGTGATGATCGAGTCCTTTGTCACCAACGTGCCGATCCTTGCGGCGCGCACTACCGAGCCGATCAACTTCGAGATCGTCGAGCGCTGCGTCGACGACCTGGTGCTCGTGCCGGAGGACGAACCGATCGAGGCGGCGCGCTGGATGTGGCGCTCGACCGGGCTTGCGGTTGAACTCGGGGCGGCGACCGCCGTCGCGGCAGTCCGGAACGGTCATGCCAGGATCGGCGACGGCAAGACCGTCGTGGTGCTGTGTGGCAGTGGCAATGACGGATTGCCGCCGCGCTGATCACTCGTTTCAGGCGATGCCGGATTTCGTCAGGGCGATTGCGTTGTCGCCGAGCTTTCCCGACAGGTCCCGCGCTGCCGATTTGAGTGCTTCCCGATAGGTGTCGAAATTCCTGACCGCGTCCTCGCGCGGAGATATCAGGCACAACGTTGCGACACAGGTTGTGCCGTCCTGGCTGACGGGGGCGGCGAAGCAATGGGTGAAGGTGTCGGCGAGGCTGTCGAAAGAGAAGACGCCCTCCTGCCGCGCCCGCTCTGTCTCGGCGAGGAACACCTCGGTCGCGAGCGTCGAGCCGTCCGGCAGGACAAAGTCCTCGGACGGGATGAAATCGAGGATCTCGGCGTCGCTCATGTGCGAGAGGAGGAGGCGGCCGGATGCCGTCCATGGTAGCGGGATCGGCTCGCCGACATCGGCGCTGATCCGGAAGGGACGGGCGCCCTCATGCATCATCGCCACGGTGTATTTGTTGCCGTCGAGCATGCAGAGCTGCGCCGTCTCGCGGGTCTCCGTGGCGAGATCGCGGAGGTAGGCCTTGCACTCGCGTGTGAGATCGAAATGCTCCTGGTAGGCAAGGCCGAGGAAGTAGAGCTTGCGACCGAGGAAAACGCGGCCGTCGCCGTCGGCATATTCGAGGACGCCGGTCGCCAGCAGGGCGTTCACCAACTCATAGGCCGTCGATTTCGGCGCGCCGATGCCGATGGCGATCTCGTTTGGCCGGGCCGGCCCGCCGCGCTCGCGCAGGTAGGCCAGCATCTCGAAGGCGCGGTCGAGACCGCGCATCCGCCGGCTCGCGCCGAGTTCCGTGACGTTGTCGGATGTCACTGCTGAATCCTCCTTCCGTTGCGCTGTCTTCTATTGCCGATCCCGGGGATCGGCGCTAGGCTCCGCTTGTCCGCTATATTGGTATCAATTCCAATATATTGGAATTGTCGGGCAAGGGGTAGGATATGGGGCTTTCGACATCCGCGCGCCAGAGGTCGAGCGACCAGCCCGCGGGGGAAAGCGTCACCGCCCCCAACATCTCCAGAGAGGAAGAGACATGCTGAAATCGTCACTCAAAGCGGCGACCGGCGCTGCCTTCATCGGCCTGTTCGCCATGACGGGACTGGCGTCGCAGGCCCAGGCCGCGGCCAACTGCATCGACGGCAAGCGCCAGCCTCCCTACACGCTGGGCTGGGCGAATATCTATTCGGTCCCGACCTGGATGAAGCAGACCGAAGGCACGATCGCCGACGAAGTCGAGAAGCTGAAGGCCGCCGGCATGGTTGACGAACTGGTCATCACCGACGCCCAGGGCGACGCCAATGTCCAGATCCAGCAGATCCAGTCGATGATCGACGCCGATGTCGACGCCATCCTGCTGATCGCCGGTTCATCCACGGCGCCGGCCCGCGTCCTCGAAGACGCCTGCTCCAAGGGTATCGCGATCATCAACTTCGACAGCCTCGTCGACACCGACCAGGTGACCGCGAAGGTCAACACCGACTCCAACAAGTGGGGCGACACCGCCGCCAAATGGCTGATCGAAAAGCTGGGTGGCGAGGGCAAGATCCTCGTCCTCAACGGTCCGGCCGGCATCTCGGTTTCGGACGATCGTCGCGCCGGCTCGAACGAGGCGCTTGCGGCCAATCCCGGCATCGAGATCCTGGCCGAGACCAACACCGCCTACAACGTGGCGCCCGCGCAGGAAGCGGTCACCAGCCTGCTCTTCGCCCATCCCGAGATTGACGGCATCCTGTCGCTCGGCGGTGCCTTGTCCGCCGGTGCGATCCTCGCCATGGACAAGCAGGGCCGTGACATGGTCCCGATGACCGGCGAGAATGCCCGCCAGTTCCTTGAGCTGTGGAAGGAAAAGGGCCTGAGCTCCTGGGCGACCATGCAGCCGAACTGGCTCGGTGCTTTCGCTGCCTATACGGCGGTCAAGGCGCTGCAGGGCGAAGACATCCCGGCCTTCATCGAGGTGCCGCTGCCGATCATCGACGACAGCAACATCGACGAGTACCTGGCCCGTGCAGGCGACTTCCCGGCCGACGGCTACATCTACTCGCCGTGGGACGAAGCCCTGTTCGACGACATCATCGCAGGCTCGATGTAAGCCTGTCGTGACGATGCCTGCGCCCATCATCGCCGCGCGCGATGTCTCGAAGTCGTTCTTCGGCAATCCGGTCCTGCGCGATGTCTCCATCGCACTGGTACCCGGACGGATCCACGCCCTGCTCGGCGAGAATGGCGCAGGCAAGTCGACGCTGATCAACCTCCTGTCGGGGGCCTTGCCCTCCGACAGGGGAACCATCGAGATCGACGGCAAGGCCGTCGCCGCGCTGACACCGGCCGCGGCAAGGAACGCCGGCATCGCGGTGGTCCAGCAGGAACTCAGCCTGACAAGTTCGCTGTCGATCGCCGAGAATATCGGCCTTGGCGCTTATCCCCGTCGCTACGGGTTCATCGACTATGGCGCGCTGGCGCGACGGGCGAAGGCCGTCTGCGACATGGTGGGGCTCGACGAAAGCCTGTCGCGGCCTGTCGGCGACCTGCCGCTCGGCCGGCGGCAGATGGTCGAGATCGCCAAGGCGCTGTTTCGCGAACCGCGGGTGCTGATCCTCGACGAGCCGACCTCGTCGCTGTCGGCGCATGAGGCGGACACCCTGACGCGGCTTCTGGTCAAGCTGCGTGAAGCGGGCACCGCCGTTCTCTACATTTCCCACCGGCTCAACGAGGTCATGCGGCTCTGCGACCACGTCACCGTTCTCAAGGACGGGGTGGTGACGGCGGACCAGTCGCTGGCCGGAACCGATGCCGACGGGCTGGTGCGGCTGATGGTCGGCCGCGATCCCGGCGACCTGTTCCCTTCCTGGACGGCAACGCCGGAGACCGAGACGATCGTTTCGGTCGAGGGCTTCTCGTCGGGGCCGCTCAAGGACATCGACCTGACGATCCGGCGCGGCGAAGTGCTGGGCATCGGCGGGCTGGTCGGCCAGGGGCAGGAAGACCTGCTGCTCGGCCTCTATGGCGCGTTGCCGGCTTCGGCGCGGCGCGCGTCCTTCGACGGCGTCCCCGGCATTCCCGCCTCGGTGCCGAAGGCCAATGCCCTCGGCCTCGCCTATGTGCCAGCCGATCGCAAGCGCGAGGGCTTGCATCTCATTCACACCATCGCATGGAACATGATGCTTCCGCAGTTTGGACGGGCGCGCGGCCTGTCGCTCCGCAATCGCGGTAAGGAAAAGGCGCTGGCGCTCGACCTTGCCGATCATCTCGGTATCAAGGGCGACCTGACCCGGCAGGTCCAGGCGCTGTCCGGCGGCAACCAGCAGAAGGTGGCGCTGGCGAAATGGATGCCGAGCGACCCGTCGATCCTGCTGCTCAACGATCCGACCCGCGGCGTCGATGTCGAGACCAAGCGCGAGATCTATATCCTGCTCCGCCGCTTCGCCAGCGAGGGCAAGGCGGTGGTGCTGTCGAGTTCCGACACGCCGGAACTGGTCCATCTCTGCGACCGTGTCGCGGTGATGCGCGAGGGCAAGCTCGCCGCGACGCTCGACCGCGACGGGCTCAGCGAGGAGGCGATCGTCGCCGCCGCGATGGGCGCCGAGGAAGCGGCGCAAGCGGCATGAGTCACACGCCTGACACCCGTTCGCAGCGGCTCTACTGGCCGGTGCAGATGCAGCGCAATCGTGGCGTCCGCGGCCTGTTCGTCGTCGTCGCGGCCTTCCTGGCGCTCTACGTCTACCTGTTCCCCGGCCTTTTCTCGATCGGCGGCGTCTCGAAATTCGCCCAGAGCTGGTTCCCGCTGGCGCTGGTCTCGATGTCCCAGGCGATCCTGATGCTGACCGGCGGTATCAGCCTGTCGATCGGCGCGACGGTCAGCCTCGGCGCAGTGATCGCCGCGACGACGATGACCGGGCCACTTGGCGTCGTCGGCGGTATCGCCGCCGTGGCCGTCGCCGGCCTTGGCATCGGCGCGATCTCGGGCGCGATCGTCGTACGGCTCAAGCTGCCGGCGATCGTCGTGACGCTGGCCGCGTCCTTCATCATCGGCGGGGCGGCACTTCTGATCCTGCCGCGACCGGGCGGAGCGATCCCGATCTGGTTCTCGGACCTGCTTGCCGGCAACACGCCGGCGGCGCTGATCCTGCTGATCGTCACGGCGCTCTTGTGGAAGCTCTATCTCGCCACGCCGCTCGGCCTCAGCCTCTATGCCTCGGGCGAAAATCCGGTCGGCGCCTATCGCGGCGGCGTTCCGGTCGACCGCTCCCTGATCGCCGCCTATGCGATCAGCGGATTGCTGGCCGCCGCCGCCGGGCTGTTCGTCGCGGCGCAGACCGGCTCCGGCGATCCGGTGATCGGTACGGCCTTCACCCTCAACTCGATCGCCGCGGCGGTGCTCGGCGGCGTCGGCTTCCTCGGCGGTCGCGGCACGATGCGCGGCGCCATCGCCGGCAGCCTGCTGCTCAGCGTGATGATCAACGTCATGTTCTTCCTCGGCTTCCCGCCCGTCGCCCAGTATGTGGCGCAGGGACTGATCATCATCGGCGCCGTGGCGCTGCCGGAAATCACCGGACGCAGGGGGCCGCGATGAGCGCGACGGAAAGCGAAACAACCCGGTTCCCGCCGCGCCGGATCAGCGCGTTGCTGCGCAACCGCGCCTTCCTGACCTTCATCATCGTCGCGCTGGTCTGGGTCGTCGCCGGCTTCGCAAAGCCCGGCTTCGGCTCCTTCGGCCATCTTCGCTACCTACTCGAACTCGCGGCGGTGATCGGGCTGGTGGCGATCGGCCAGACATTCGTCGTCATTGCCGGCGGCATCGACCTGTCGGTCGGCGCGATTGTTACAGTCAGTGCGGTCGGCGTGCCGCTGGTTGCCGATCTCGGCGATCCGACCGGCACGGTTCCGGTCCTCATCGTACTCGCCGCGGCAAGCGGCATCGGCCTGCTCAACGGCCTCGGCGTCGCCTATCTTCGCGTCCACCCGATGATCATGACGCTGGCAATGGCGACCTTCCTGCAAGGGGTGCTGATCCTTGTCGCCGGTGGCAGCGCGGTCTCGGCGCAGAACCCGCTCCTCCACTGGTTTGGCAACGCCCGGCCAATTGGCATTCCGGCGGGGGTCTATCTGTGGGTCGTGGTCTCGGCGATCACGCTGGTGGTGCTGCACGCGACGCCCTTCGGCGCGCGGATCTTCGCCATCGGCGCCAACCCGCTGGCAACCGCGCTGTCCGGGGTCAACACGCGGACGACGACCATGGCGGTCTACGCGATCGGCGGGCTGACCGCCGGGCTCGCCGGGGTGCTCCTGCTCGGCATGAACGGGCAGGGCTATGTCGGCATCGGCGACCCCTATTTGCTCGCCTCGATCGCCGCGGTGGTGCTCGGCGGCACGTCGATCCTCGGCGGCTCCGGCACCTATGCCGGGACGATCCCCGGCGCGATCCTGCTGGTGACGATCACCGCGCTGATCACCGTGGTCAACGCGTCGCCGGGCTGGCGCAGCATCCTGTTCGGCTCGCTGATCCTCGCGCTGCTGCTCTTTTCCGGCCGGGAGTCGCGTGGCCGCTAGCCGCCGCGATCAGCCGGCGCGGCCACCGACCAGCCGGCCGTTGCGGTGGACGGTCGTCGCGCCGGCTTCCCAGCTTAGCCGGCCATTGACGAAGACCTTCTCGATGCCGACCGAAAACTGGAGCGGATCCTCATACGTCGCCCGGTCGATGACCGTCGCCGGATCGAAGATCACGAGGTCGGCGAAGCAGCCCTCGGCGATCCGGCCGCGGTCCTTGAGGTTGAAGGTCTTCGCTGTCAGGCCGGTCATCTTGTGAATGGCGGTCTCGATCGGGAAAAGCCCGAGTTCGCGGGCGTAGTGGCCGATCACCCGCGGGAAGGTGCCCCACAGGCGCGGATGCGGATGCTTGTCATGGGGCAGGCCGTCGGAGCCGATCATCGTCAGCGGGAAGGCAAGCACGCGGCGGACGTCGTCCTCGTCCATCTGGAAATAGATGGCGCCGGCCGGATCGAGGCGGCGGGCGGCCTCGTCGAGGTCGACGCTCCACTCGGCGGCGATGTCGGCAAGGTCGCGGCCCGTCATCTCGGGATGCGGCTCAGACCAGGAAATCATGATCCGGTAGGTATCGGTGACCAGGTCGGCGCGCAGGTTGGTCGAGCCGGCGGCGTAGGGATAGGCGTCGATCCCGATCGGCTGGCCGGCCGCCGCCTTCGCGATCACCGGCAGCGTCTCCCGGGTCCGGCCCCAGTTGCTGACGCCGGCGCATTTGTGATGGGAGATGACGAGTTGGATTCCGGCCCGCGCGGCGGTGTCGACGCTCTCGGCGATCGAGTCGAGGACATGGTCCATCTCGTCGCGCATGTGGGTGGCGTAGACGCCGCCGTGGGCGGAGAAACGGGCCGCGACCTGCGAAACCTCGTCGGCGTCGGCACCGGCGTTGGTCGGGTAGAAGAGGCCCGTCGAAAAGCCCGCGGCGCCATTCTCCATCGCCTCGTCGACGCGGTCGAGCATGGCGGCGATCTCCGACGCGGCGGCCTTGCCGCCGATATCCGACATGGTGGCGAGGCGGAGCGACGAATGGCCGACCAGCGCGGCGACATTGACGCCCGGCGTCGTCTCGGCGATCGCCCGCGCGTAGTCGGCGAAGGTCGGGAACTGGTAGGCCTCCTTGCCGCCGAGCAGGTTCAGCGGGGCCGGTGGCGGACCGTCGAAGGTGACCGGCGCGAGACTGATGCCGCAGTTGCCGGCAACCACCGTCGTGACCCCCTGGCTGATCTTGGGCAGCATGTCCGGGCTGTCTAGGACGATGCGGTCGTCATGGGTGTGGCTGTCGATGAAGCCCGGAGCCAGCGCCTTGCCCTTCAGGTCGTGCTCCCGCGTCGCCGGGCCGGCGGGGATCGTCCCCTGATCGGCGATGGCGACGATGCGCTCGCCGGCAATCGCAACCTCACCCGGGAGGGGGCCGTCGTTGCTGCCG
The DNA here is from genome assembly GCF_900104485.1 of Bauldia litoralis. Classification (GTDB taxonomy): domain Bacteria; phylum Pseudomonadota; class Alphaproteobacteria; order Rhizobiales; family Kaistiaceae; genus Bauldia; species Bauldia litoralis. Next base: position 300,007 of record NZ_FMXQ01000003.1, read on the forward strand.
TCGTAGATCAGGGCGTTGCGGAAGATGTGGTCGTGGCGGGGAGGCGTCGTCTCGTCGGTCGTCGATGTCATTCGCGCGGTTCCAGGTCTTTCATGATCTGTGACGGGTCGGTACTCGGCGCGGGAATGGCGACGCCAAGACGGGCGAGGGTGTAGCGGACACGGCGGAGCGACTCCCGGCCGCGGCTGCCGAGCGCGGCAGCAACGCCGGTGGCGAGGGTGTCGACGATGGCCATATGGGCGTAGCGCGACGGCGTCGGCCGGAGGATGTCGTTGACCTCCTCGACCGTGACGGCGATGACGATGTCGGCGGCCTCGGCCAGCGGCGTCGCTGGCCGGGTCAGGGCAACGGTGGTCGCGCCGAAGGAACGGGCGATGGCGACGGCGTCGATGACCGGCTTGCTGCGGCCGGAATTGGAGATCGCCAGAACGCAATCACCGGGACCGAGGGTGGCGGCGGACATGCGCTGTTGCTGGCCGTCGCTATAGGCGGCGACCGGGATGGAGAGCCGGAAGAGCCGGAGCCGGGCGTCCTCGACGATCGCCGCGGAGGCGCTGCCCTGGCCATAGATCTCGATGCGTCGGCTGGCGGCCATGGTGCCGATGGCCCGGCCGAGCGCCGTCGTGTCGAGCTGGTCCAGTCCCTCGCGGATGGCGTTGGCGGCATTCATCATGATCGCCTGGGCCAGCTGCCCGGCATCGTCGCCGAAGACCCGGTCGGACTTCAGGTAGGCCGCGGCGACGGTCAGGGTGGTGGCGAGCTGGATCTTGAACTCGCCGAAGGACAGGGAGCCGACAGATCGACAGAAGCGGGTGACGGTCGGCTGGCTGACGCCGGCGCGCCGGGCGAGTTCGGCGATGGTGAGGCGGGTCGCCGCCTCGAAATCCTGCCGGACGGTTTCGGCGACGCGGCGTTCGGCCGGGCTGAGCGTGCTCTCGACCCGTTGGATCCGCGAAACGATGTCGATGGCGGATGCCACAGCGCCAGTCGGCTGCTGAACGGATTCCCGCCGGGTCGCGCCTTCTTCCACCGTGCCTCCTCGCGGCAGGGTTGCCGTCGTGGCCACCGCATCGCTCGTGAAACAAAATTACACCGATTTGGGTGCGGAGCAAGCCGCCGCGGTTGGGAAGGGCGATCCGGGCTTGATCCATTGCCGGGAATCGCACGCGGTCAGCGATCCAAGCGCCGCCTGATCTTTGTGACTCGGGCGAATCACGCCGACCGGCCGAATTTCCGGTTGATGTCGTGTTCGATCTGTAACATCATTTCACGTTCACACCCGGCCATCGTCAAGCGGACCGGGGAACGATCTGGCAGAACAGCGCGCGGACTGGGCAATCTGGACATGACCGCAGAACACACCAAGACCAAGCTGTCGGTCACCGGCGCCAGCAAGTATTACCAGACAAAGACCGGGGCGGTTCACGCGCTCGACGACGTTTCGCTCGAGGTGCGCGAGGGTGAGTTCCTTTGCATCATCGGGCCGTCGGGCTGCGGAAAGACGACGTTGCTGTGGTCGATGGCCGGCCTGCACGACCTGTCCAGCGGTCGCGTCGCCATCGACGGCGAGGTCATCACCAAGCCGCATCCGCAGATCGCGATGATCTTCCAGGACGCCAATCTTCTGCCCTGGCGGAACCTCGAGAAGAATATCGAACTGCCCTTCGAGCTGAAGGGCACCAAGCCGGATCGCGCCCGCATCGACAAGCTGCTCGACAGGGTCGGGCTCGTTGGCTTCGGCAACAAGCATCCGCGCGAATTGTCGGGCGGCATGCAGCAGCGCGCCTCGATCGTCAGGAGCCTTGCCGTCGATCCGTCGGTGCTGCTGATGGACGAGCCGTTCGGCGCGCTCGATGCGTTCACCCGGGACGAGATGAACCTCCTCATCCAGGAGATCTGGATGGAAACCGGCAAGACCATCGCCTTCGTCACGCACTCGATCCCGGAAGCGATCTTCCTCGCCGACCGGATCGTGGTGATGTCGGCGCGGCCCGGACGGATCGCCTCGATCTACAACGTCGATATTCCGCGTCCGCGCCCGGTGTCGATCCAGACCGAGCCGGACTTCATTGCCAGGGTCATGGAAATAAAGACGCGTATCGACAATCAGCGCGGCCAGCAGGAAGATCATTCCTCGGTCGCCTGAGCGGCCGGGACGGGGAAACGGAGAAACCGGTTGAGCAAAGCCCTCGGGGAGACAATCCCGGAATTCAACAAGAAGGGCGGCGGCGGCGCCGATGTCAGCCTCTCGGGCGGACTGTCCGCCCTCGGTTCCGCTGGCGGAGCGCGCACCCGGCTCGAAATCCTGGTGATCATCCTTGTCGCTGTGATCATCATCGGCGGGGCGGAGCTGACGCTCACCGTGATGGAGGTTCCGCAATACATCCTGCCGAAGCCGAGCCAGATCGCCACGGCGCTGGTCACCGAATGGACCTTCATCTGGCCGCATCTTCTGGTGACGCTGTTCGAGTTGTTCACCGGCTTTGCCATCGGCGCCTCGATCGGCTTTCTGCTGGCGGCGGTGATTACCCAGTTCCCCTTCGTCGAGAAGGTGGTGACGCCCTATATCCTTCTCCTCGTCACGACGCCGATGCTGGCGCTGGTGCCGCTGCTCATCCTGCGCTTCGGCTTCGGCAGCGAGCCGCGGATCATCGCCGTGGCGCTTGCCAGCGGGCCGATGGTGATGATCAACGCGGCCACTGGCTTCCGCCGCACCGACCTCGCCAAGATCGCGCTGGCCCGCTCCTTCGGCGCCAACACGCTGCAGATCTTCACCAAGATCCGGATCCCGATGGCCATGCCGATGATCATCGTCGGCCTGATGGTCGGTTCGATCTTCGGCCTGCTGACCACGGTCGGCGCCGAGATGGTCGGCGGCGCCGAGGGCCTCGGCAACCGGCTAACCTATTACTCATCGCTGATCCGCATGCCGCAATTCTTCGCGATCATCCTCCTGCTCGCGACGATCGGCATTTCGATCTATGTCTTCTTTTTCTGGCTCGGCAAGAAATGGGCGAGCTGGGAGGCCTGAAGTCGGACTGAAAACGACAACAATCTGGAGAGGACAATCAGCATGAATGATGCAAGCAAGACCGGTCGGACCGTGATCGGCCGACGCCGTCTCCTGACCGCGGCCGCCGTCGGCTTTTCTCTCGCCGCCGTCGGTGGTCTCACCGTTGGCAGCGCCTTCGCCGCCGATGCGATCCGCTGGGTGTCGCCGCGCGGCACGCTGGAAGTGCTCGACGACTATCCCTATTGGGTGGCCAAGAAGTTCGGCTATTTCGGCGACCTCGAAACCGAGATCGAGCCGGGCCCGTCCGACGCCACCGCGACCGTAAAGCTCGTCGACCAGGACCAGGCCGATGTCGGTTATCCGTCGCCGGGCGTCTTCTCGCTGGCGCTGGCCCAGGGCATCCCGCTGGTCTCGGCCTTCGAGATGGGCGGCTCCGACGTCTTCGACTTCGCCTTCCGCAAGGGCGAGGCCCCGGACGACATCAAGGGCATCGAGGGCATGACCATCGTGCTCGGCAGCGCCGGCTGGCAGTCGATCGTCGATCCGATGCTGACGGCGGCGGGCGTCGATATCAGCAAGGTGACCTACGTCGATGCGGGCTGGCCGACCTGGGGCACGGCAGTCGCCGCCGGCCAGGGCGACACGGCCCTGTCGTGGGAGGGCCTGCGCGCCCAGTGGAAGGGCCAGGGCCTCGACTTCGACTATATCCTCGGCCGCGACTTCTCCCAGCTGCCCGCCAACAGCTTCGTCATCCGCAAGGCTGATTTCGACGATCCCGAGAAGCGGGAGATGTACGAGAAGTACTTCCGGGGGTGGGCGATGGGCCTTGAATTCGGCTACCTGAACCCGCGTGCGGCGACCCAGATCGTCATGGAGCAGTTCCCCGGCCTCGCCTCGCAGATGACGCCGGACGTCGCGGTGGAATCGATGATGCAGCTCGCCAACGTCTACCGTGGCCGCTGGGACGAGCGCGGCAAGTGGGGCCAGCACATCATGCCGTCCTGGGACCTGTTCTTCGAGACCGGTCGCGAGATCGGCCAGATCTCCGGCGACTTCACCACCGAGGAAGTGGTCAAGAACGACATGGTCGACGCGGCCAACGATTTCGACGCCGCCAAGGTCAAGGCCGATGCCGATGGCTTCGAGCTGAACGACGACTACAAGGCCGTCGACGTCAAGGCGATCGAACAGGCTCTCTGACACGCGACCACAATTCGGGGCGGCCGGCACCGGCCGCCCCGTCATAATTCAGGGGGGATGCCATGAAGCTCGTCTTCGACCATGTCGGGATCACGGCCCATCAACCGATGCCGGGCGAGAACTGGGTCGAGCAGAGCCTCTGCTGGGTGACCAGTCCGCGCGACCATCCGGAATCGATCGAGTTCCTCCGCTATCACCCCGACAGCAAGGTGCCGGACCGGGTCAAGAACAACCCCCATGTCGGCTACCGGGTCGAGGAGATCGCGCCGCATATCGAGGGCCACGAGCTTCTCATCCCGCCCTTCATCGTCGCCGACTTCCTCGAAGTGGCGTTCATCTGGAAGCACGACGCTGTGTTCGAGTACATGCGCTACCTGAACGACAGCTGGTTCGGGCAAGACTAATCGCCGCGCCGGCAAGGCTGGCGGCAAGCATGGGGGCGTCATGAGTTACCGGGCGATGTTTGCCTATACGTGGGATCTCGACGAGCGGCCGCTCGGCGCGGTCGCCGACGAGGTGGTGGGGCTTGGCCTCGATACGATCACGCTGGCGACCAGCTATCACGCAGGCAAGTTCCTGCGGCCGCGCGGCAAGACCGGCAAGGTCTATTTCCCGGAGGATGGCACCGCCTATTTCCGGCATGATCCGGCCCGCTATGGCGCGCTGCAGCCGGCCGCCAACAGCATCATGGCGAAGCGCGACATCCTCGGGGAATTGTGCGAGCTCGATTCGGTGGCGACACAGGCCTGGCTGGTGCTGATGCACAATTCGCGGCTCGGCATGCTGCATCCGGAGTCCTGCGTCCGCAACGCCTTCGGCGACCGTCTCATCTACAACCTCTGCCCGTCGGCGCCGGAGGCGCGGGCCTATGCGGTGGCGCTCTGCAAGGATGTCACCGACGCCTATCCGGTCGCGGGGATTTCGCTCGAGACGCCGGGTTTCCTGCCCAGCGTCCATGGCTACCACCACGAATTCGCGCTGGTCCGCCAGAATCGCTGGCTCGACAATCATCTCGGGCTTTGCTTTTGCGACCACTGCCTCGCCGGGGCCCGCAAGGCCGGGATCGATGCCGAGGGTCTGCGGGCGCAGGTTTGCGCCGATGTCGAATCCGCTCTCGACAGCGACTTCGACCTGCCCGACGACATGGCCGAGGCGATGTGGCTCGCCGACACCCGGACCGATGGCGTGCTGGCGGCCTTTCTCGCCTGGCGCTGCGACGTCGTGACGTCGCTGGTCGCCGAGATCCGCGGCGCGGTACGCGACGACGCGACGGTGGCGATCATCCCTTCGGTAGCGCGTCCGAGCGGCGGCGCCTGGTACGAGGGCAGCGACCTCAGGGCGCTGGCCGAGGCGGCCGGCATCATCGAGGCCTGCTTCTACGAAGGCAGCGCCGAGCGGGTGCGGGCCGACGCCTGGGACGTGCAGCGGCGGATGCGCGGCGCGGGACACCTGCGCGGCATCCTGCGCGCCGCGTTCCCCGACCTGCAGGGCGCGGACGTCGTCGCAGCGGCGGTCAGCGGCTTGCGGAACGCCGGCATCGAGGACATCGCGTTTTACAATTACGGACACTTTCGCCAGCAGAGCCTCGACTGGATCGGCGCGGCGATGAACCAGACCAGGAGCTGACAGCGTGGCATTCAAGGACAAGGTTGTTGCGATTACCGGCGCGGCCGGCGGTATCGGTCAATCGCTCTGCCGGCACTTCGGCGAGCAGGGCGCGGCGATTGCCGCCATCGACAGGAGCGAAGCTGTCGTCGACTTCGTCGCGACGCTTGCCGGCGAAGGCATCAAGGCTGAAGCCGCAGTTGTCGAAATCTCGGACGCCGACGCCGTGGCCAAGGCTTTTGCCGATCTCGAAAAAGCCCTCGGCCCGGTCGACGTGCTGGTCAACAATGCCGGCTTTTCCCACCAGCCGACGCTGGAGCGGACCACGCCGACCTCCTGGCAGAGCGATGTCGACGGCAATCTCAACGGCACCTACTACTGCACCCACGCCGTGCTTCCCTCGATGAAGGAGCGCCAAGGCGGCGCCATCGTCAACATCGGCTCGGTCAACGGCCTGTCGACCTATGGCGATCCCGCCTACAGCGCGGCCAAGGCCGGCATGATCAGCCTGACCAAGGCGCTGGCGATGGAATATGGACGCTTCGGCATCCGCGCCAACATCGTCTGCCCGGGCACCGTGCGGACGCCGATCTGGGAGCACCGGGTGGAGAAGAGCCCGGAGATACTGACGGAGCTCGGCAAGTGGTATCCGCTCGGGCGGGTTGCCAATCCGATCGACATCGCGCGGGCGGTCGGCTTCCTGGCGTCCGACGACGCGGCGGCGATCACCGGCGTCGTGCTGCCGGTCGATTGCGGGCTCAGCGCCGGCAACATCGTGATGACCCGCGAGATCACACTCGAAGACTTCTGAGGGAGACACATCGTGGACAGGTTACGGATCGGCGTCATCGGCCTCGGGTGGTTCGGCGAAATTCACTGCGACGCGATCGCCGGGATTCCCAATCTCGAACTGGCGGCGCTGTGCACCCGGACCGAGAGCCGGCTGGCCGAGATGGCGACCAAGTTCGGTGTCGCCAAGACCTATACCGATTACGCCGACATGCTGGCCGACCCGGATATCGATGCTGTCTCGATCGTGACGATGTGGGACCAGCATACCGATCCGACCATCGCGGCGCTCAAGGCCGGCAAGCACGTCTTCCTCGAAAAGCCGATGGCCAGCACCGTCGCCGATTGCGCCCGGATCATGGAGGCGGCGAAGGACGCGAAGGGCATCCTGCAGATCGGCCATATCTGCCGCTTCAATCCCCGCTACCGGGCAGCCAAGGAAGCGATTGACGCCGGCCGGATCGGCAAGATCGTGTCGATGTCGTCGCGACGGAACATCCCGGCCGCCTGGACGCCGACCATCCTCAACAAGATCGGCCCGATTGTCGGCGATGCGATCCACGATACCGACCTGATGCTGTGGTTCACCGGCGATCGGGTGGTTAGCACCTATGCCCAGACCGTCGACGTGCGCGGACTGAAGCACCCGGATATCGGCCAGACCATGTACCGCTTCGCCGGTGGCGCCTCAGCGACCCTGGAGACGGTGTGGTGCATGCCGGAGAAGACGCCCTATGACATCGACGAGCGGATGAACATCGTCGGCACCGAGGGCTTCATCCAGATCCAGGACACCTTTCCCAATCTCGGCATCGCCGATGCCGAGAAATTCGGCAGCCCGGACACGACCTACTGGCCGATGTTCGAGGGCGTGCGCGGCGGAGCGCTGCGCGAGGAATTCGCATACTTCACCAAATGCGCGCTTGCCGGCGAGAAGCCGACGATCGGCACGCCCGAGGACGCCATGGCGGCGCTGGAGGCGACGCTGGCAGCCGAAGAGTCGGCGCGGACCGGCGAGGTCGTGAAGATCGGCTAGCGCGCCAGACATAACGGCGATCCCTCACCGGTTTGGGGAGGGACAGGCGCTGGCGGCACGGGTTCGGCATGGCCTCCGCATGAGCACCTAGCTGGAACATCGAGTACCAGGGAGAAGACACATGGCGAAGCAAAGGGTTCTGGTCGTCGGGCTTGGCAGCATGGGCATGTCGCACGCCATGGCCTATACGCGCATCCCCGGCTTCGAGGTAGTTGGCGTCTGCACCCGCCACATCGACCAGGTGAAACTGCCGGAAGCGCTCGCGGGCGTGAAGACCTTCTCGAAATTCGAGGAGGCGCTGGCCGAACTGAAGCCGGACGTCGCTTCGATCAATACGCTGCCCGATACCCATGCCGACTACGCCATCAAGGCGATGGAGGCCGGCGCCCATGTCTTCGTCGAAAAGCCGCTGGCGGATTCGGTCGAGAATGCCGAGAAGGTGGTGGCGACGGCGCGGCGCACCGGCAAGAAGCTGGTGGTCGGCTACATCCTTCGCCAGCACCCCTCGTGGAACAAGTTCATCGAGATCGCGCGGCAGCTCGGAACGCCGCTGGTGTTCCGGATGAACCTTAACCAGCAGTCCAATGGCGAGACATGGGCCTGGCACAAGCGGCTGATGGAATCGTGGCCGCCGATCGTCGACTGCGGCGTCCACTATGTCGATGTCATGTGCCAGATGACCGGCGCGAAGCCGGTCCGGGTCCATGCCATGGGCGCCCACCTGACGGACGAAGTGCCGGTCTACAATTACGGCATGCTCCAGGTCGCCTTCGACGACGGGTCGGTCGGCTGGTACGAGGCCGGCTGGGGGCCGATGATGAGCGAAACGGCCTTCTTCGTGAAGGACGTAATCGGCCCGAAGGGTTCGGTGTCGATCGTCATGGCCGAGGGCGGCGGCGACGTGAAGTCGGACGACATCAACGCCCATACCAAGACCAACCAGATCCTGTGGCATCACACCGACATGGCGAAGCCGGACGAACGCATCGACATGACCGACGAGCCGGATCACGATGCGCTGTGCCAGCGCGAGCAGGAATACCTGCTCAAGGCGATCGACGAGGACATCGACCTTGGCGACCACATGGACGACGCCGTCAAGAGCCTCAGGATCGTGGTGGCGGCCGATGAGTCGGTCCGCACCGGCCAGGTCGTGCAGCTCTAGGGCGAGCCGACCCCGGGCCGCAGCCCGATCACCGGGCCGGGAAAACGCACCCAAGAGTTGTAGAAAGACCCCGGTTCGTTTGAATTTTAATCATGTCGTAACCTCCATCTTAGGACCTCGATCCCTAAACAAGCCCTGCAGGAATGGACCGGGCGGATTATGGATCGACGAAAAAGATTGGCGGGACGCGTTAGGGCGGAGCAACTGCGCACCGTGACTGACACGGCGGTCTCGACCGCCGCGATCAATTCCGTCAATGCGCTCCTGGTCTTCCTCACTTTCCGCGATACGGATGCCGATCCCGGCCTGCTGGTCGGATGGCTGTTGGTCAACCTGCTCTATAGCGGGATCCTTCTCCTCGACCGGCGCTGGGAGGACGCTGCCCAGTCCACGTGGCCAATCCGCCGGGTCATCATTCGTGCCTCGTTCCTTGGCGTTCTGTGGGGCGCGATTCCATGGCTCGTGCTGCCGCTTGCCGATCCCGGCCACATGCTGGTCCTTGGCGTGATTGTCGCGGGGATGATCGCCGGCGGCGCCGTGCGGCTTTCCGTGCTGCCCGCGGCGGCCTTCGGATACCTGTGGTCGATCACCATGCTCAGCGGAGCCGCTTTTCTCATCCGCGCCGAACCCTTGTCGCTGATTGGACCGGTGCTGCTCCTGATGCTGGCGGTGTTTCTCACACGCCATATCCGCAACAGCACGACACATCAGATCCGCTATGTCGTGAACCAGTTCGAACTGTCGGAGCAGAACGAAACGATCAACCTTCTCCTCAATGATTTCCGCGACCAGTCAACCGACTGGGTATGGGAGACGGATCGACGCGGTCGCATCTGTCGCGCGTCTCCGCGGTTCCTGGAGGCGGCTGGTCGCGCGGAGGGCCACCTGAACGGACTCATGATCGACCGGCTCTTCCAGCCAGAACCGGTCGCTCTCTCCCGCCATTTGAAGAGGCGAGAAACCTTCCGCGAAGTGCCGGCCAGCATCGAGCTGGATGGCGTGGTCCGTCACTGGAAGTTGACCGGGCGGCCGATCTACGACCTCGGGCGGCGCTTCTCCGGCTATCGCGGCGTCGCCGCCGACTTCACAGAGGAGGTGCTCGCGACGGATCGGCTCTCCTATCTCGCCCACCATGATTCGCTGACCGGGCTGAGCAATCGCGTCACGCTGCGCGACGAGGTCGAGGCCGCTCTCGGGCAACGCGCGGACAACCGGGTCATTGCCCTCTTCCTGCTCGATCTCGATGAGTTCAAGGCAATCAACGACACGATGGGCCATCCCGTCGGCGACGAATTGCTGGCCGCCGTCGGCGCCCGTCTCTTGGCCCGTTACGGTCAAGAAGACATCGTCGCTCGTCTCGGCGGCGACGAATTCGCGATCCTGCACTGCAGCCAGGCCTCGGCCTGGTCGCCGACTGGCTTCGCGGTTGCGCTACTGGCGCTGTTCGACGAGCCATTCAAGCTCAGCACCGCCGAACTGTCGGTCAAGACAAGCGTCGGCGTCGCGCTGATGGACGCAGCCACGAGTGCCTGCTCGCCCGATGATCTTCTCCGCGACGCCGATGTCGCGCTCTACCGGGCCAAGGCCGAGGGGTCCGGTTTCAAGGTGTTCGAGCCCGAGATGAACGAGTGGGCGGCACGGCGGCACGCCCTGCGGCAGGCACTCGCGCTTGCCATCGAGCGCGACGAACTCAGCGTCGTGTTCCAGCCAATCGTCGATATTTCGAGCAACCGGATCGTCTGCTTCGAGGCATTGTCACGCTGGGCATCGGCCGAATTCGGTGAGGTGTCCCCCGCCGAGTTCATCGCCATCGCCGAAGAGAGCGGCCTGATGAAGACCATTGGCGAGTGGGTCTTCGCGCGGGCCTTGCGGGATGCGTCGCGCTGGCCGAAGGAGATCAAGCTGTCGGTCAATCTCTCGGCCGTCCAGTTTCGTGAGACCGCCCTCACGACGCGGTTCGAGACGATGCTGGCGGAGGTCGGCTTCGATCCGCGTCGTCTGGAACTCGAGGTGACGGAATCGACGTTCCTGCATTCCAACGAAGTGACGCGCAACACGATGCTCGGGTTGAAGGCGGCGGGCGCTTCGATCGTCATGGACGACTTCGGCACCGGCTATTCGTCGCTCAGCTATCTCAGGGATTTTCCCTTCGACAAGATCAAGATCGACCGCACCTTCATCGAAACGAGCAAGACCGACGCCGCGTCACAGGCCATCGTTCGGTCGGTGATCGCCCTTGGTCATGCGCTCGGCATGACCGTTACGGCGGAGGGCATCGAGGAAGCCGCGCAGATCGACATGCTCCGCTCGATGAATTGCGACGAGGTGCAGGGCTACATCTTCTCCCAGCCGCTCTCCGCCGAGGCCGCATGGGGCATGGCGTGCGGCACGGGCTACCTGGAGCCGGAGGCCGGCAACTTCGATGCTGGCGACGATGTGCGGCCTCTCCGACGGTCGGACGCCGCCTGAGCGGCCTTCCGGCCGGTGGTGGTGCCGTCGCCTCTAGTCGACCACCCGGACACACATCGGCGTGCCGATCCGGATCGGCCGACCGGCGTCGGTCAGCCGGCCGGTTTCGGTGTCACGGCGGAAGATGGTGACGTTGTCGCCATTCTGGTTGGCCGAGAAGAGCAGGCTGCCCGACGGGTTTAGGGCCAGGTTACGCGGGGTCGCGCCGCCGCAGGGGACGTAGTCGACGAGTGTCAGCTTGCCGCTCGCCTGATCGACGGCGACGATCGCGACGCTGTCATGGCCACGGTTCGAGCCGTAGAGAAAGCGGCCATCCGGCGAGATCTGGATGTCGGCGCAGTGATTGCCGTCGCGGGCCTCGGCGGCGACGGCCGGCAGGGTGTCGACCAGTGTCAGCGCGCCGGAGGCGGCATCGATCGACAGGGTGGCGAAGGTCGAATCGAGTTCGTTCATGACGAACATGAACCGGCCGTCGGGATGGAAGGCGACGTGGCGCGGACCGGCGCCGGGGGCCGTTGCGAACTCCGAAACCCTGGTCAGGGCGCCGTCGGCACCGAGACAGTAGGAAACCAGCTTGTCGATGCCGAGGTCGGCGACGATGACGAGATCGCTGCCCGGCACCGGGTTGACGCTATGGGCATGGCTGCGCTCCTGGCGTTCGGCGTTCGGTCCTGTACCCGTATGGGCGATGCTGCCGCGCGGCGGCGTCAGGCCGCCGTCGTCGCGAATGTCGTAGACCGCAACCGACTGGTCCGGGCCGCCTTCGCCCATCGCGTAATTCGCCGCGAGGACCTTCGTGCCGTCGCTGGAAATCGCGTTATGGGCGGCGATGCTGCCAAGCGTCGGCTGCTTGTTGATGTAGCTCAGCGTGCTGGTGGCGCGGTCGTAGGCGAAAGCCGACACCAGTCCCTCGCGCCACTCGAAGACCTCCGACGTCGCATAGAGGTGCGTCCCGTCCGCCGTGGCGGTGATGAAGGTCGGGTTGTCGACCGCGCTGGTCTCCGTCAGCAGCGTTGCATCCAGGGTCGTCTCGTCGAGCGCATAGACCGACAGGCCGGGGCCGCGCGCACCCTGGAAGTATGGCGTCTCGCGATTGAGGCTGCCGATGAAGACAAGGCTTTGCGTGGTCATGTGTGGTCCCTCCCGATCCGTGCAGAACGTTTAGATGATCTGCCGGCGACCGGCTACCCGAACAACGACCGTTTCCTCTCCACTCAGGGAAAGTGGCCACGGGTCCTGTTGGCGAATGCGACCAACGAAAGCATCACCGGCACCTCGACCAAGACACCGACGACCGTCGCCAGGGCGGCACCGGAGTTGAGGCCGAACAGGCTGATCGCAACGGCGACGGCGAGCTCGAAGAAGTTGGATGTCCCGATCATCGCGCAGGGCGCAGCAATCCTGAAGGGGACACGCATGAACCATGCTGCGCCGTAGGCGATGGCGAAGATGCCATAGGATTGCAGCAGAAGCGGTATGGCGATCAGGAGGATCAGAATCGGTTGCGCCAGGATCGCGCTGCCCTGAAAGCCGAAGAGCAGCACGACCGTTGCCAGGAGACCGACAATCGAAAACGGCTTCAGTCTGGTGGTGAAGTTCGACACTGCCTCGACATCGCGTTTGTCGCCGAGCAGTACCCGTCGCGTGACTACTCCAGCGATCAGCGGCACGACGACATAGAGGATGACGGACAGCACCAGGGTATCCCACGGCACCGGAATATCCGTCACGCCGAGCAGCAAGGCCACGATGGGTGCATAGGCAAAGACCATGATCAGGTCATTCACGCTCACTTGCACCAGGGTGTAATTGGCATCGCCGCGCGTCAGTTGCGACCAGACGAAGACCATCGCCGTGCAGGGCGCGGCGCCAAGCAGGATCAGGCCGGCAATGTAGGAATCGGCATCGGCCGCCGACATGAGATCCGCGAAAAGATACTTGAAGCACAGGACGCCGAGCGCCGCCATGGTGAACGGCTTGATCAGCCAGTTGACCACGAGCGTGATCAGCAATCCCTTCGGTTGATCGGCAACATGGGTGATGCTGCCGAAGTCAACCGAGATCATCATCGGGTAGACCATCGCCCAGATGAGAATGGCGACGACCAGATTGACATGGGCGTATTCAAAGCCGGCAAGGGCTTCAAAAAGTCCGGGGAAGACTTGCCCCAAGACGATGCCGAGAAGGATCGAAAGAGCGACCCAGATGGAAAGCCATCTTTCAAACCCGCCGATCGCGGAAGCGCTCAACGCCCTGTCGGTCATCGGCTTCCCTCAGCACGCACAGGCGATCTCATCGATGATCGGTTGGCAAATTTCGGGATTTCCGCCGCAGCAATCTTCCATCAGGAAGCCAAGCAGGCCCCGCACCGCTTCAAAATTGGCGAAATAGCGAATTGTTCGTCCCTGACGTTCGTTGCGGACAAGACCGGCATTCAGCAAGACCGCGAGGTTGGCCGACATGGTGTTCTGTCGAACATCCAGTCGGTGGCCGATCTCGCCTGACAGGGCGCCGTCTTCGCCGGCTTTGACGAGAAGACGGAAAACGTCGAGTCGCGTTTGCTGGCTCAAGGCCGAGAAGGTTTTGATCGCATCTAAAGAATCCATATATCATGAATATTCGATATTCTGAAATCAGTCAAGAAGCGGCTCTCGATTGCGGGGTTACCGGCAAGAACGGTGGTTTTCTGAATCGGCTTGTCAGCCTCGTCCATATGTGAAAATGTTCTTCACAAGAAAATAGATTAAGGGAGAAATCGCCGGTGGAGGACTTTGCGCCGACGGTGGGCGTCTCATCGACGCGACCGACCGACATGCCGGAGGATCACGCCGAACTACCGGTGTGGAACGCCGAAAACTGGTTCTACGAGGATTGGCCGGTCGGCCAGAAGATCCGCTCGCTTCGTCGCACGATGTCGGAGAGCGACAGCCACCTGTTCAACACGCTGGTCGTCGACATCCATCCCTATGTGCAAGACCAGATGTTCGCCGAGCGCGAGGGCATTTTCGGCAAGCGGCTGATTGCCGGCGCCTTCGTCTTCTCGGCCGGCCTCGGCCTGGTCGCGACCAACTGCGTCAACGCCTTTTCCTACGGCTATGACAAGCTGCGCTTCATCAAGCCGGTCTTCATCAACGACACGATCTACACGATCCGCACCAACATGGAGAAACGCCCGCGCTACAAGGAGCTCGGGCTGATCCGCGCCAGCTACGAGGTGTACAAGGGCGAGGGCGAACTGGTGCTCTACTGCGAGCATCTGCAGACCGTGAAATACAAGAACCCGGCCGACTTCGTCGGCAAGACCGAGAAATAGACGACGATGGACGAGGATAACGGCTTGCCGCTCCAGGGACTGGTCGTCGTCGACATGAGCCAGTTCCTGTCGGGACCCTACTGCTCGCTGCGGCTGTCGGATCTCGGCGCGCGGGTGATCAAGATCGAGCGCCCCGACGGCGGCGACCTGTCGCGCCGGCTCTATCTCAGCGACACCGAGATCGGCGGGGATTCGACCATCTTCCACGCCATCAACCGCGGCAAGGAAAGCCTGGCAATCGACCTCAAGGACCCGGACGACCTGGCCGTGCTGAAGCGTCTGCTGGCCAGCGCCGACGTGCTGATGCAGAATTTCCGTCCAGGTGTCGCGGCCCGCCTCGGCATCGACTACGAGACCGTCCGCACGATCAATCCGCGCCTGGTCTATGCCTCGATCAGCGGCTATGGCGACGAGGGGCCGTGGGTCAAGCGACCGGGCCAGGACCTGCTCGCCCAGGCGCGGTCCGGGGTGATGTGGCTGAACGGCGACGAGGGGCAGGGACCGGTTCCCTTCGGTCTCGCCGTCGCCGACATGCTGGCCGGCGCCGCGCTGGCGCAGGGCATCCTCGCGGCGCTGGTGCGGCGTGGAATCACCGGCAAGGGCAGCCATGTCGAGACCAGCCTGCTCGAGGCGCTGGTCGACTACCAGTTCGAGGTGCTGACCACCTTCCTCAATGACGGGCGCCGGCTGCCGAAGCGATCGTCCTTCCGCAGCGCCCACGCCTACCTGTCGGCGCCTTACGGCGTCTATCCGGCGAGCGACGGCTTCCTGGCGATCGCGATGACGCCGCTTGGCAAGCTCGCCGACCTTCTCGAACTGGACGAGCTGGCGCCGTATCGCGATACGCCGGCGACATGGTTCACCGCCCGCGACGAGATCAAGGCAATCATCGCTCGCCGCATCGAGACCCGGACGATCGACGAATGGCTGGCGATCCTCGAACCGGCCGACATCTGGTGCGCCAAGGTGCTCGACTGGAACGAGCTCCTGGCCAGCGACGGCTTCAAGGCGCTCGACATGCTGCAGACGGTCGAACGCGAGGATGACGTCTCGATCGAGACCACCCGCTCGCCATTGCGGATAGACGGGGTCCGGGCCCGGGTCACCCGTGCCGCGCCGCTGGTCGGCGAGCATAGCGACGCGATCCGGTCGGAGTTCGGCCTGTGAGCGCAGTGACGCTCAAGGGCATGACCTGGAGCCATCCGCGCGGCTACGATCCGATGGTCGCCTGCTCGGCGATCTGGAAGGAGAAGACCGGCGTCGACATCGCCTGGGACAAGCGCTCGCTCCAGGATTTCGAGTCCTTCCCGGTGGATGAACTCGCTGCCCGCTACGACCTGGTGGTGATCGATCATCCCCATGTCGGCCAGATCACCGACGAGAATTGCCTGATCCCGCTCGATACGCCGCATCGCGACGCCGAGCTGGCGGCGCTTGGCGCGGCATCGGTCGGCGGTTCGTTCGAGAGCTACCGCTGGGACGGACATCTCTGGGCCTTGCCGATCGACGCGGCCGCGCAGGTCCAGGCCTGGCGGCCGGACCTGATCGACGGTCCGGCGACGACCTGGGACGCGGTGATGGCGCTGGCCAGGTCCGGCGCGGTGCTCTGCCCGCTCCGTCCGCCGCATTCGCTGATGGTCTTCTACACACTGGCCGCCAATCTCGGCACTCCCTGCGCCAATACCGGGCCGGGCGACCTGATCGCTGTCGAAAACGGGCGGCGCGTGCTCGGGATGATGCGCGCCCTTTTCGCCGTCATCGATCCCGCCTGCCTGACGATGGATCCGATCGACGTCTTCGAAGAGATGACGCAATCGGCTTCGACCGTCGCCTGCGCGCCCCTGATCTACGGCTATATCGGTTATGGCCTCGACGGATTCCGGGAGAAGGTTCTGGCCTTTGCCGACATTCCGGTCGCGGGCGACGACGGGCCGGTCGGTTCGGCGGTCGGCGGCACCGGTATCGCGGTGTCGGCTCGCAGCGCCCATCCGGCCGAGGCGAGCGATTTCGCCTACTGGATCGCCAGCGGCGACGTGCAGCGCGGCCCCTATGCCGCCGCCGGCGGACAGCCGGGCCACGCCGCCGCCTGGGAAGACGAGGCGGTCAACGCTGCAACCGGATCGTTCTACCGGAACACGCGCGCGACTTTGGAGGGCGGATGGGTGCGGCCTCGCCACCATGGATACATGGCGTTTCAGCAGGCTGCATCGGATAGACTTAACCAGGCGCTGCAAGACGGCGGCGACGACGATCTCGTCATCGCCGATCTCAACAGCGCTTTCCGCGGGAGCTTCCGGTGATATCGCCGGAATGAGAACTGAAAAAACGGAGGAAGTCGGAATGTCTTACATGAAGCTTACAATTGCAGGAGCCGTCGCGGCCGCATTGGCAGCGACCGCCATGCCGGCCATGGCCGACAACCACGATCTCACCGGCTCCCTGCCGGACGAACTCAAGGCGCTTTACGACAATGCCGCGCAGGGCTTGATGCCGTCTGCCTATGACGACTTCGAAATGCCCGCCAAGCCGTGGAAGTGGTGCCACTCGGAATCCTACCAGGGCAACCCGTGGCGCGTCTCGGTGACCGAGGAACTCCACCGGCTGGTCGACGGCCTGATCGAGAAGGGTGACGTCACTTCCTTCGAGATCTCCGACTCCAACGGCGATGTCAGCCAGCAGATCAACCAGATCCGCACCTTCATCGAATCCGGCTGCTCGATCATCACCGCGATCCCCGGCTCCTCGACCGGTGTCAACGACGCGATCAAGGCTTCCTATGACGCCGGCATCCCGTTCATCACCGCGTCCGCCTATGTCAGCAGCCCGTATGCCATCAATGTCGACTCCAACTTCTGGCGCTGGGGCTACGACATGATGAGCTACATCGCCGACAAGCTCGACGGCAAGGCCAGCATCCTCATGGTCGAGGGCATAGCCGGCGCGCCGATCGTCGCGATGGAGCGCGAGGGCGCAGAAGCCATCCTCGCCGACCATCCCGACATGAAGGCAACGCGCTCGGTCAACGGCAACTGGACAGCCAACGTCACCAAGACCGTCACCCTGCAGACGCTGGCCACCAACCCGGCGCCGATCGACGCGGTGTGGACCACCGGCAGTGAATCGCGTGTCGTCGCCGAGGCTTTCGCCGAGGCCGGCCGCCCGGCGCCGCTGATCACCGGTTCGATCACCGGCGACGCGCTTGGCTACTGGAAGGAGAATCCGGACAAGTTCCGGTTCGAGGGTAACGCCGTGCTGCCGGGTTGGACCGCCCAGACCCTGTTCCGCGTCGGCCTGCGGATGCTCGAAGGCCAGAAGCCGAAGCTCAACGTGCTGCTGATCCCGATCCCGCCGGTCAGCGGCGACAACCTCGAGGCCTGGTACGAGCCCTGCATGACGCCGGACTCGGTCTCGGTCTTCCCGGTGCCGCCGACCGATCCGATGCCGGTCGAGATGATGAACGAGTATTTCACCAACCCGGCATCCATCGGCTTCGATTACGAGTCGGTTCCCGGCGCCTGTGACGCCGAGTAGTCACCACGCCTGACAAAGACGGCCCGTCCGGGGTTTGGCTCCGGACGGGCCTTTCCGAATCGAAGAGCGCGATGCTGGAAGTCCGCAACCTTTCCAAACGCTACGGCGAAACCGTCGCCCTCGACGGCGCGTCGATTTCCTTCGCGGCCGGCTCGGTTCACACGATCATGGGCGAGAACGGTTCCGGCAAGAGCACGCTGGTCAAGCTCCTGTCCGGCGTCGTGTCGCCAGATCAGGGAGAGATCCTGGTCAACGGCGAAGCGTTCTCGGGCCGCGACCCGATCGCATTCCAGGCGAAGGGATTCGCGACCGTCTTCCAGGAAGTCCTGGTCGCGCCCGATCGCAACGTCATCGACAATATCCTGCTCGGCTATGAGGGGCCGTTCGTCCGTCGGCTGGCACGGTCGGCGCGCCGGGGCGCCGTCACCGAAGTCCTGTCGCGCTGCGCGCGCACCGTCATCGACCTCGATGTCGATGCCGGGTCGCTGCCGCTCGCCACCCAGCAACTGGTCGTGCTTGCCCGGGCCCTGGTCCGCAAGCCGCGCATCCTGATCCTCGACGAGGTGACGGCGGCGCTCGATTTCAACGATCGCGAGATCGTCTTCTCGCTGATCGAGAGCCTCGCCCGCGACGGCTGTCTCGTGCTGTTCATCTCGCATCGGATGGACGAGGTGCTGCGGCTGTCGGACCGGATCACCATCCTGCGCAGCGGCAAGGTCGTCGAGACCCTCGACCGCGCCGACGTTTCCCCGGAACGGCTGCTCGAAAAGATGGCGCCTGAAATACTCGAGGAGCGCCGGCATGGCTGAATCGCAGAGCGAATTGCGGGTCACCGACCTGGCGCTCGCTCCCGGCAAGGGCGCCATCAACGCGGCGATTCGGCCCGGCGAGATCGTCGGCCTTTCGGGGCTCGACGGCCACGGCCAGGAGCGCTTCCTCGAGACGCTCGCCGGGCTGGTCCCGCCGGCTGGCGGCCGGATCGCCATCGGTGGTGAGGCTGGTGGCGTCACGATCGAAGGCTTCAGCCAGGCGGTCCGCCAGGGCGTCGCCTATCTTCCCCGCGACCGGCGCGCCACCGGCATCTTCCCGCCGCTGTCGATCCTCGACAATTTCTCGATCGCGACGATCGGGCGCGACGTGCGCGGCGGCCTGATCAGCAACCGCTCCCGGCGCGAACGCTATGAGGTCTTTCACAAGCGGCTCGGCATCGTCGCGCCGAACGCCAATGCGCCGATCACCTCGCTGTCGGGTGGCAATCAGCAGAAGGTGCTGCTCGCCCGCTGGCTGGCGCATGACCCGCGCTTCCTTCTCCTCAACGACCCGACCCGGGGCGTCGATATCGCCACCCGCCAGACGCTCTATGGCGTTTTCCACGAACTCGCCCGCGACGGCATGGCGCTGGTGGTGCTGTCGAGCGAGATCGAGGAGATCGTAGCGCTCTGCCACCGCGTGCTTGTCTTCCGGGAAGACGAACTCTTCGAGACGCTCTCCGGCGACGACCTGACCAGCGACCGGGTGATCGCCGCCATGTTTGGCAGGAGCCAATGACCGCCGTGCCCGACACCTCACCGACACCGCGCCAGGATGGCCTGGTCCGCGCCGTCTGGCGGCGCACCGGCTTCGCGCCGGCGCTTCTGATCGTCCTGCTCGCCCTGAATATCTGGCTGAACCCGGTCCGCTTCGCGCCGGCCAACTGGGGCATCCTGATCGGCCTCGCGGCGCCGCTGATTGGCGCGGCGCTCGCCTCGACCCCGGCCATCCTCGGCGGCCGTGGCGGCATCGACGTCTCGGTCGGCCCGATCATGGGCTTCGTCAACGCCATCGTGGTCAAGATCCTCATCACCGATCTCGGGCTGTCCTCGCCCTTTGTCGTGATCACCGCGGCGCTGGGCATCGGCATCGCGATCGGTGCGGTGAACGGCATTCTCGCCGCCTATGTCCGCATCCAGCCGATCGTCGCGACGCTGGGCACCTACCTGATCCTGGTCGGCGTGACGCTGACCATCCTGCCGTCGCCGATGGGCACCGTGCCGGATTGGCTGAAGACACTGAACGGGCCCCTGTCGATCCTCCCGATCGCGGCGATCTTCCTGATCTGGTGGGGCGTGCGGCGGCTGCCCTATTACGACCAGCTGATGGCGACGGGCTCGGACGACCGCGCCGCCTATACGGCCGGCGTGCCCGTCCCCTTCGTCCGCTTCCTCTCCTACGTCATCACCGGGCTCTTCGCCGGGATTGCCGGGCTGATGATGACGGCGCTGATCGGATCGGCCGACGCCAACATCGCGCCGTCCTACACGCTGATCGCCATCTCTGCGGTGGCGCTCGGCGGGGTCAGTCTCGCGGGCGGGCGCGGCGGGTTGATCGGCGCGGCGATCGGGGCGATCGACATCTTCCTGATCCAGAGCGTGCTGACGCTGTTCAACGTCTCGACCTTCGTGTTGCAGATCGCTTATGGCGCGGTGCTGGTCATCGCCATCTCGCTGATGGCCTTCCAGGACAAGATCGAAGCGCGGGGGCGGCAACGATGAGCCTCAACTTCAACTCGACCGGGGCTCGTGTCGCCGGCGCCATCGCCATAGCACTGCTCCTGCATCTTGCCGGCACCCTGCTGATCGAGGGCTATTCCTCGCCCTTCTCGATTCGCGCCATGCTGGTTCTCGCCTGCCTGCTGGCGGTGGCCTGTGTCGGCCAGACGCTGACCATCATCATCGGCGGCATCGACTTGTCGATTCCATTCGTCATCGGCTTCGCCAATGTCGTCGCGGCGCAGCTCTACGGCGACGGCATGAACTTCGTCGTCGTCTGCATGATCGTCGCCGTCCTGGCGCTTGGCATCGGGGCGGTGAACGGCCTGATTTCGGCCGGCCTCAACATTCATCCGCTGATCGTGACGCTGGGCATCGGCACCATCGTCCAGGGCGCCGTCCTCGTCTGGACGCGGGGCTTTCCTTCCGGTTCGGCGCCGGAGGCGGTGACCAAGTTCGTCTCGATCGGCGGCTCGGTCGGGCCGATCCCGGTGCCATGGCTGATCCCGGCTTTCGTCGTCATGAGCGTGCTGATCATCGTGGCGCTCAACCGGACGCCCTATGGCCGGCAGCTTTTCGCGCTCGGCGCCAATCCGCGGGCGGCGAAGCTGGCGCTGATCAACCCGCTGCGGATGTGGATGATCACCTTTGCGCTGAGCGCCCTGTTCGCCGCCATCGCCGGCGTGCTGCTTCTGGGCTTCACCGGCTCGGCCTATGGCGATGTCGGCCAGCCTTATCTCTTCCAGACCATCGCCGCGGTGGTGATCGGCGGCACGGCGCTGGTCGGCGGCCGCGGTTCCTACCTCGGCACGGTCGCCGGCGCGGTGGTGCTGACCGAGATCAATACGTTGCTGATCGGCCTCGGCCTGCAGCCGTCGCTGGTCCAGGCGGCGCTCGGTCTGGTGATCATCCTGCTGGTCTCGCTCTATGGCCGCGAACGCCATGTCAGCACGACGATCTGAGTCAGGCGTCTTGCGGTTCCTTGCCGACATCGGAGCCGGCCAGCCGGGACAGCCGCTCGGCCGTCTCCTGGATGAGCTTGACGGTGCGGGCGATGTCCGGGGCGGCGGGGTCGTTGACCAGGTGAATATAGGGCACGGTCAGCGCGGCGAGCGCCTTGCCGTCTGGGCCGAGCACCGGGGCGGAGAGATTGAAGACGCCAGCGGTCTGGGCGCTGGGCATCATCTCGTAGCCGCGGTCGCGAATCTGGTCGAGTTCGGCGAAGAAATCCGGGCCGACATCCTGCGCCGCGCCGTCCCCGCCGCTCTCCGCCAGCATCATCAGCCGCTCGTCCTGCGGGCGGAAGGCGAGGAGGACATGGCCGGAGCCGGTATCGATCAGGCTGACATGGGAGCCGACCCGGATCGAAATGCCCCAGTAGCTCGGCGCCTCCTGCTGGGCGATGACCACCGCCGAGCCGCGGTCGAAGACGACGAGCTGGGTCGCCTGGTGCGTCGTCGCGGCAAGCTCGCGCATCAGCGGCGTCGCATAGGAGACGAGGCGGCGGACGGGGATATGGAGCTGCGCCAGTCCGAAGAGCTTCAGGGTCAGCGCATAGCGATCGCCGTCGATCCGCGCGACATAGCCGCGTCGGACCAGCGTATCGAGCATCCGGTAGAGCTCGTTATGGCTGCGGCCAAGGCGCTTGGCGATCTCGGCCTGGGTGAGGCCGCCATCGACGCCGGCCAGCAGCTCCAGCATGTCGAGCCCCTTGTCGAGGGCTGGTGCCCGGTAACGGTCCTTGCTGGTTTCCACGCTGCCTCTCCAAATGAATGCGATAATTCACATATGCAGATTTCAGGTTGGCTCCAACCAGAATCGCACCAGACAGTCGGTAATCAATTTTCTCATATGAAAACTGTCCGCTACCAACGAGCAGCCGGTCGACACGGAGGATCGCCATGACGGAAATCTACTTCGAGGATTACGCCATCGGCGACGCCCGGACGACCTCCGGCCGGACGATTACCGAGACCGACTTCGTCGTCCATGCCGGCCACACCGGCGATTTCTTTCCGCACCACATGGATGTCGAGTTCGCCAAGACCACCCCGTTCGGCCAGCGGATCGCCCACGGCACCATGGTCTTCGCCATCGGCGTCGGGCTGACGGCGACCCTGATCAACCCGGTCGCCTTTTCCTATGGATACGACCGGCTGCGGTTCATCCGTCCGGTGTTCATCGGCGACACCATCCGCACCGTTGTCACCATCGTCGCCAGGGAAGACGATCCGAAACGGCCCGAAGTCGGGCGGGTGATCGAGCGCTGCGAGGTGAAGAACCAGCGCGACGAGGTCGTCCTGGCGGCCGATCACATCCTCATCGTCGAGCGCCGGGAAAAGCCCGCCTGACCGTGTTAGTCTCGCTCGTGGCGGGACGGCCGACTCGGGGGAGGGCAAAATGGACGGAATGCTTGCCGGCAAGATCGTAATCACCGCCGGATTTGGGCTGTGGTCACTGATCAATGTCTACAATCACCTGGCCGACTTCAGGGGCTCGTTGCAAGCCGTCGCCGACTTCATGCGGATGACGTCACTCGATGCCCCGCCGCCGATTCCCTCGCCGCTGAAGAAGCGGGCGATCGAAAGCCCGCTGCTGCATCGCCTCGCCTTCATCGCCATCACCATTGTCCATGGCGCCCTCGGCGCCCTGTTCGTCGTCGCCACTGTTTT
The DNA here is from genome assembly GCF_900104485.1 of Bauldia litoralis. Lineage (GTDB taxonomy): Bacteria > Pseudomonadota > Alphaproteobacteria > Rhizobiales > Kaistiaceae > Bauldia > Bauldia litoralis. Next base: position 323,328 of record NZ_FMXQ01000003.1, read on the forward strand.
CCTGGTCAGCGGGCAGGTCGCGGCCGGGCTCGCCTGGGCGACCTGGGCTTTCGCGCTCGCCTCCGCGCTCTGGCTCCTCTTTTTGCTCGGCGACAGCTGGTTCGCTGGCTGGATCCGTCTCGACGCCTTGCAGCGGACCCATATCGCGTTGCTGGCGACGGCAATGCTCGGCCTGATCCTGATGGGCGGGTAAGGCCTGCCCAATGGCCTGTCGCCGCCGCCTGAAATAGGGCATAAAGGCTGTCGTAATTTTGAAGCGCGGGGAGGGGCCGGCGTCTTGCCGGAAGCCGCGGAGACGGTGAGGAAGGACCAACGCGATGAATACGGACGATCTGACGCTGCTCCAGGCGCTGGAACGCAAGGTGCGCTGGCTGTCGACCTGGACCGTGCACAACGCCAATCATCTGCGGGAGAATACCGACGGCCTGAAGGTCGGCGGTCACCAGGCTTCCTCGGCGTCGCTGTCGACGATCATGACGGCGCTCTATTTCTCCGTGCTCAGGCCGGAGGACCGCGTCGCGGTCAAGCCGCATGCCAGCCCCAACTTTCATGCGATCCAGTATCTGCTCGGCCACCAGACGCGGGAGAAGCTCGAGAACTTCCGTGGCTATGGCGGCGCGCAGAGCTATCCGTCGCGGACCAAGGATATCGACGATGTCGACTTCTCGACCGGCTCGGTCGGGCTCGGCGTCGCGCAAACCCTCTTCGCCAGTCTCGTGCAGGACTATGTCCGCGCGCATGGCTGGGGCAAGGACCGGCCGGAAGGGCGGATGGTGGCGCTGGTCGGCGATGCCGAACTCGACGAGGGCAACGTCTTCGAGGCGCTGCTCGAGGGATGGAAGCATGGCCTGCGCAACACCTGGTGGGTGGTCGACTACAATCGCCAGGGTCTCGACGCGGTGCTGCGCGAAGGGCTCTACGAGCGCTTTGCCGACATCTTCCGGACGATGGGCTGGGATGTCGTCGTGGTCAAATACGGCTCGCTCCAGCAGGCTGCCTTCGCCGAGCCAGGCGGCGACAAGCTCCGCACCTGGATCGACACGTGCCCGAACCAGGAATACTCCGCCCTCGTCTTCCAGGGTGGCGCGGCGTGGCGCAAGCGGCTGCTCGACGACCTCGGCGACCAGGGCGACGTCACCCGGCTGATCGAGGCGCGCTCGGACGACGATCTCGCGGCGCTGATGAACAACCTCGGCGGTCACGACCTGCCGGCGCTGCTCGAAGCCTTCAACGCGATCGACCACGACCGGCCGGTCTGCTTCCTCTGCTACACGGTCAAGGGATTCGGCCTGCCGATGGCCGGTCACAAGGACAATCACGCCGGACTGATGACGACCGCGCAGGTCGACACGATGCGGGAATCGCTTGGCATTCGTCCCGGCCATGAATGGGAGAAGTTCGAGGGGCTGGCGCAAAGCGCGGGAGAAATCGAGACGTTTCTAGCCGCGGTGCCCTTTGCCGCCAAGGGAACGCGGCGGCTCGAAGCGGAGCGGGTGTCGCTGCCCGAAACCCTAGCGACGCCCGGCAAGGAGAGCCTTTCCACCCAGGCCGGCTTCGGTCTCATCCTCAACGAGATCGGACGCACCGACAGCGACCTTGCCCGCCGCATCGTCACCGCCTCGCCCGACGTCACCGTCTCGACCAACCTTGGACCGTGGCTCAATCGGCGTGGGCTCTTTGCCAAATCGGTGATGGCCGACGTCTTCAAGCGTGAGCGGATTCCCTCGACCTTCGCCTGGGAAGCGTCGCCCGAGGGCCAGCATATCGAGCTCGGCATTGCAGAGATGAACCTCTTTCTGCTGCTTTCGGCGCTTGGCCTGTCGCATTCGCTGTTCGGCGAGCGGCTGTTGCCGATCGGCACGCTCTACGATCCCTTCATTTCGCGCGGCCTCGATGCGCTGAACTATGCCTGCTACCAGGATGCCCGCTTCATGGTCGTGGCGACGCCGTCGGGCGTGACGCTGGCGCCGGAGGGCGGCGCGCACCAGTCGATCGGCACGCCGCTGATCGGCCTTGCCCAGGACGGGCTCGCCGCTTTCGAGCCGGCCTTCGTCGACGAACTGGCGGTGATCGTCGACTGGGCCTTCGACTACCTGCAGCGCGACGGCGACGCCGTCCATGACGAGCGCACGTGGCTGCGCGACGAGACCGGCGGCTCGGTCTACCTGCGGCTGTCGACGCGGCCGGTCGACCAGCCCGGCCGTGTCGTCGATGACGAATTGCGCCAGGGCATCGTCGACGGCGCCTACTGGATGCGGAAGCCCGGCCCCAACTGCGAGGTGGTGGTCGCCTATCAGGGCGCGATCGCGCCGGAGGCGATCGAGGCGATCGGCCTGATGGCCGAGGACCGCCGCGACGTCGGCCTGCTGGCGGTGACTTCGGCCGACCGGCTCAACGCAGGCTGGACGGCGGCGAACCGGGCCCGCGAGCGCGGCCTCGTCCATGCGCGCTGCCATGCCGAACGGCTGCTGGCCGAGGTGCCGCAACACTGCGGGATCGTCACGGTGATCGACGCCCATCCGGCGACGCTTGGCTGGCTCGGCTCGGTGCTCGGCCATCGCGTCCGGCCACTCGGGATCGAGCATTTCGGCCAGACCGGCACGCTGCAGGACCTCTATCGGCACTACGGCATCGACGCCAACGCCATCGTCGCGGCAGCGGAGTCGGTGGCCCCCGGCCGGCCGATCCGGCACATCGCGGCGCTGCCGGCGATGTAGAGTATCGAGGGCGGTGGGTGCGGCCTACGGGCTGCCCCGTTGCCACCAGAGCGGCTCCCCGGACCATGAGGCACACTTTCTTCTGCATCGACGGCCACACCTGCGGCAATCCCGTGCGGGTGGTGGCCGCCGGTGCGCCGCCGCTCACTGGCGCGACGATGAACGCCTGGCGCGAGCATTTCGTCGCCAAATATGACTGGATTCGCACCGGCCTGATGTTCGAGCCGCGCGGCCATGACGTGATGTCGGGGTCGATTCTCTATCCGCCGCTTCGCGACGACGTCGACGCCTCGTTGCTCTTCATTGAGACATCGGGCTGCCTGCCGATGTGCGGCCACGGCCTGATCGGCACGACGACCATGGTGATCGAGGAGGGGCTTGTCCGCCCGGCGGTCGAGGGTCTGGTTCGTTTCGAGGTTCCAGCCGGTATTGTCGAGGCGAGCTACGCACGTGACGACCACGGCCATGTCGTCGAGGTGCGGATCCGCAACGTGCCGAGTTTTCTGTGTGCGACCGGGCTGACGGTCGAGGTGCCGGACCGAGGGCGGCTCACCTTCGATGTCGCCTACGGCGGCAACTTCTATGCGATCTTCGAGCCGCAGCCGGGGTACCCGGATCTCTCGGCGTTTGGTGCCGGCGACATCCAGCGGCTGTCGCCGATCGTGCGCGAGCGCATCAACGCGGCGCACGACTTCCGGCATCCCGACTATCCGACGATTCACGGGCTGCGCCATGTCATGTGGACCGGCGCGGCGGTAGACGCCCGGGCCGATGGCCGCAACGCCGTCTTCTACGGCGACAAGGCAATCGATCGCTCGCCCTGCGGCACCGGCACATCGGCGCGAATGGCGCAACTCGCGGCGCGGGGTACGCTCAAGGTCGGCGACACCTTCGTCCACGAGAGCATCATCGGCAGCCTTTTCTTCGGCCGGGTCGAGGCGGCGGCCAGCGTCGGCGGGCGCGAGGCAATCGTTCCGTCCGTCGCCGGGCAGGCCTGGATCACCGGCCACAACACCATCTTCCTCGACGACCGCGATCCCTTCGTGAAGGGCTTCTCGGTCCTCTGATCGGTCACGCCTCGGCGTTGACGACGATCTCGATCCGATCGGCGGCAAAGCGCGTGCTCGAGACATGGAGCGGCGTCCCGTCAGCATCGTCGTTCAGCGCTTCCGCGATGAGGACCGTGGCGCCGGCGGTGAGGTCGAGCCGTTCGCATTCGGCAGGCTCGGCGATCCGGGCGCGAATTCGCGTCCACCGGCGCAGGTAATCGTCGACGCCCAGCCGGGACAGCGCGGCGGTGATCGAGCCGGTCTCCGTGTAGGTCTCGACGATGCGCGGAAAACGCTCGGCCACGAACCAGCTGCGGGCCAGCGAGACGGGAACGTTGTCGGCGACGCCGAGGGTTTCCAGGCACAGGAGCGGGGTGTCCGGCACGACGCCCAGCGCCTCCGCCTGCCAGCCGCCGGCCGGTTCGAGACCGCTGGCGATCAGGCGTCCGCCGGGCGCCTTTGCCTGGCGGCCGACGATCTCTGAAAACCGCGTCCGCCGGCCGATCGGGTAGGCGAGGCGCTCGCCCAGCGCGAAGGTGCCGCGGCCCTGATCGGAGCGGACAAGGCCCTCCGCCACGAGTTCCGCGACCGCGCGGCGGACCGTATGGCGGTTGACGCCGAAGCGATGGGCGAAGGTGGCCTCGGTCGGGAGGGCGGTTCCCGCCGGCCAGGCTCCGGCGCGGAGTTCGGATCGCAGGAAATCGGCGATCTGCCGCCATAACGCGATGCCGGCGGCGCGGTGGAAGGTCGGATCGGGAGAAAGTGCTGGGTCCGTCATCCTAGTGTCAACAACCGGCTGCTAGATTGACTTGTCTATATCATTAGACAAGTCGGGAGCCAAGCGCTTGGACCATCAGCCAGAGCAAAAAACCGATCGCCGACAGGCACTTGCGGTTCTGGCCCGCGCCAATTCCGCCGAACTGGCGGCCGCCTGGGAGGCGCTTTCCGACGCGCCGGCGATCGAAACCCTGCGCGATTCGGAGATCGGCCTGGTGATGGCGCGCGGCCGGGTCGGGGGCGGCGGGGCGGCGTTCAATCTCGGCGAGGTGACGGTCAGCCGGGCGACAGTGCGGCTTGCCTCCGGCGAGGTCGGAATCGGCCATGTGATGGGCCGCGACACCGGCCGGGCGCTGATGGTCGCCCGATTTGACGCGCTGTGGCAGTCGCCGGGACATCGCGGGTGGGTCGAGACGGCGGTCGTCGCGCCGGTGTCGCAAAGACTGGCGAAGGCCGACGCCGAAACCCGCGCGAAGGCGGCCGCGACCCGGGTCAATTTCTTCACGATGGTGCGGGGAGAGGACGCATGAGCGTCGACGCGCTGAGCGGCGGCTTCGCCGATCCGGTGACGGAGGCGCAGGCGGTGTTCCGCGCGGTGCTCGACGTTCTATCGCGACCGGGGACGATTGCCGCGCTTGTGCCCGGGGTCAGGCCGCCGCCGCCCCTCAATGCCGGCGCGGCAGCGGTCCTTGCGAGTCTCGCCGACCAGGACACGCCGGTCTATCTCGACGCGGCGCTGGCCGCCGAGCCGGCGGTGGCGACGTGGATCGGCTTTCATACCGGCGCACCGGTGATCGACGATCCGGAGGCGGTGACCTTCGCGGTGATCGCCGACCCGGCGGCGATGCCCGCGCTTTCGCAGTTCCGGCTCGGGACCGACGAGTATCCCGACCGTTCGACAACGATCGTCATGCAGGTCGCCGACTTCGCCGGATCCGCACTCATCCTCGAAGGCCCGGGTATCGATGAAACGGCGCATCTCGCACCACACCCTTCGCCGGCTAACTTTGCCGAACAGTTCCGGGCCAACCGCGGCCTCTATCCGCGTGGCGTCGACCTGATCTTCGCGACCGGCGACAGCCTCGCGGCGCTGCCGCGCTCGACGCGAATCCGCCAAGGAGCGGCCTAGCCATGTATGTCGCGGTCAAGGGCGGCGAGGCCGCCATTCGCAACGCCCATCAACTGCTGGCCGAGAAGCGGCGCGGCGACCGCTCGCTGCCGGCGATGACGGTCGGCCAGATCGTCGAGCAACTGACGTTGGCGGTCGACCGGGTGATGGGGGAGGGCTCGCTCTACGACCGGCGGCTGGCAGCGCTGGCGATCAAGCAGGCGCGCGGCGACCTGATCGAGGCGATCTTCCTGGTCCGCGCCTATCGGACGACGCTGCCCCGCTTCGGCGCCAGCCTGCCCCTCGATACCGGGCGGATGGTGGCGGAGCGGCGCATTTCCGCGACGTTCAAGGACCTGCCGGGCGGGCAACTGCTCGGCCCGACCTTCGACTATACGCACCGTCTGCTCGATCCGGCGCTGGAGGATGACGGCGCAACCGAACCCGCCGTCGCGGACGCGGCGCCGACCGAGGACGGGCTGCCGCGGGTCACCGATCTCCTGGCCGACGCCGGACTGATCGAGCCGGATGGAACCGGCGAGGACGCCGAACCGGCGGACATGACCCGCGAGCCGATGGCCTTTCCGGCAGGCCGCGACCTTCGCTTGCAGGCTCTGGCGCGCGGCGACGAAGGATTCCTGCTGGCGCTCGGCTACTCGACCCAGCGCGGCTACGCCCGCACGCATCCCTTTGCCGCGGAAATTCGCATGGGCGAGGTCGAGATCGAGATCGCGGTGCCGGGGCTCGACTTCCCGGTGTCGCTCGGCCGGGTGGCGGTGACCGAGTGCCAGATGGTCAACCAGTTCAAGGGAAGCGGCGTCGCGCCGCCCCAGTTCACGCGGGGGTACGGGCTGGTCTTCGGCCATGCGGAGCGGAAGGCGATGGCGATGGCGCTTTGCGATCGCGCGCTGCGCGCGCGCGAGCTTGGCGAAGACCAGACCGCCCCGGCGCAGGACGAGGAGTTCGTGCTTTCCCATTCCGACAACGTTCAGGCGACCGGCTTCGTCGAGCACCTCAAGTTGCCCCATTACGTCGATTTCCAGGCCGAACTGGACTTGCTTCGTCGGCTAAGGAGCGAGTGGGAAGCGCGAGACGAGGCCGGGCGGGAGGCGGCGGAATGAGCCAACTGATCCACTGGTCGCGGCGTGGCTCCTGTCTCGCTCCTGCGTCGAGGGCGCCAATCCCTCCCCTAACCGGGGAGGGGGGACCGCGCGTGGGCGCGGTGGGCGGGGCTTCTTCCGGATGCCGCGCCGGAAGCGAGTCCTTGCCACCTTCTTCTGCCTTTGGGCCGGAAAGGATGTGCGCCTGGTTTGGGAACCCCACCCACCACGCCTTCGCTCCGCTTCGGCGCGGTCCCCCCTCCCCGGTTCGGGGAGGGATGGAGCCCTGTTCGGCATTGTCGGTGACCGGCCCCTCTGGCGGGGAGCGTGGTTCCAATGCGTGACTCCAAGCAGGCGACCGCGACGTCTCCCTACAACTTCGCCTATCTCGACGAGCAGACGAAGCGGATGATCCGGCGGGCGTTGCTCAAGGCCGTGGCGGTGCCGGGGTACCAGGTGCCGTTTGCCAGCCGGGAGATGCCGATGCCCTATGGCTGGGGGACCGGCGGGGTCCAGGTGACGGCAGCGGTGCTTGGGCCGGACGACGTGCTGAAGGTGATCGACCAAGGGGCGGACGACACCACCAACGCGGTGTCGATCCGCGCCTTCTTCGCCCGCACGGCCGGTGTGGCGACGACCACCCATACAGCGGAGGCAACGATCATCCAGACGCGCCACCGTATTCCGGAGACGCCGCTGACGGGCGAGCAGATCCTCGTTTATCAGGTGCCGATCCCCGAGCCGCTGCGCTTCCTCGAGCCGCGCGAGACCGAGACCCGGACCATGCATGCGCTGGAGGAATACGGGCTGATGCACGTCAAGCTCTACGAGGACATCGCCCGCCACGGCCACATCGCCACGACGTATGCCTATCCGGTGAAGGTCGAGGATCGCTACGTGATGGACCCGTCGCCGATCCCGAAATTCGACAATCCCAAGCTCGACAATTCGCCGGCGCTGCAGCTGTTCGGCGCCGGTCGCGAGAAGCGCATCTACGCGATCCCGCCCTTTACGAAAGTGGCGAGCCTCGACTTCGAGGACCATCCCTTCGGCGTGCAGACCTTCAGAGAGCCTTGCGGGCTTTGCGCGGCCACCGGCGTCTATCTCGACGAGGTGATCCTCGACGACCGTGGCGGCCGGATGTTCGTCTGCTCCGACACCGACTTCTGCGAGGGGCGGCGGGAGGCCGGGCACCGGGGGCATCTCGCCGGGGCGCTGGAGACGGCGTCGTGAGGGGCGTGGCCGGGCCGAGGGTGGCGAAGGTCGCGTGCCTCGGGGCGCCCCCTCCACCATGCTTCGCATGGTCCCCCTCCCCCGCTACGCAGGGGAGGATCGCGGTGTCACCGACGGCGCGTCAACGTTGGGCGTTTGCCCTTCACCGCAGGACTGCGCCAATCCCTCCCCGCTTGCGGGGAGGGGGGACCGCCCGAAGGGTGGTGGGCGGGGCGCAGCTTTTGCCGTGCATTGGTCCGCTGGGCCAAGGGGCACCCGGCGCTCTCTCTTCGACCTGCCGATTTGAGGGGCGGTGCCTGTTCGGTGAAGGCTCAACCCCTCACCCCGTTTCGCTAAGGCTCGCGGATTACTCGCCAAGCGAAACGGCCCTCTCCCCATGGGAGAGGGGGTGGACGCGACTGCGGCTTTCGATATTGGGGGCGCCCCCTCCACCATGCTTCGCATGGTCCCCCTCCCCCGCTTTGCAGGGGAGGACCGCCATGTCACCGACGGCGCGTCAGCTCTGGGCGTTGGTCCTTCACCGCAGGACTGCGCCAATCCCTCCCCCCTTGCGGGGAGGGGGGGCCGCCCGAAGGGCGATGGGCGGGGCGCGGCCTTGGGGGCGGCCATGCGCCGATTGGAGTCTTGCGGCATGACGGATCGGGAAGCGCCACTGCTCGAGGCGCGGGGTGTCTCGCACTATTACGGTGCGCGGCTCGGCTGCCGTGATGTGTCCTTTTCGCTTTGGCCGGGGGAGGTGCTGGCGATCGTCGGCGAATCCGGGTCCGGCAAGACGACGCTGCTCAACTGCCTGGCGGCGTCGCTGCCGCCGACCGCAGGCACTGTTGCCTACCGGATGCGCGACGGGGTGAGCCGTGACCTGGCGTCGTTGAGCAAGGCCGAGCGGCGCTTCCTGATGCGGACCGACTGGGGCTTCGTTCACCAGAACCCGGCCGACGGGCTGCGGATGACGGTTTCGGCCGGGGCCAATGTCGGCGAGCGGCTGATGGCGATCGGCGAGCGTCACTATGGCGACATCCGGCAATCGGCGATCGGTTGGCTGGAACGGGTCGAGGTGCCGGCCGACCGGGTGGACGACGACCCGCGCGGGTTCTCCGGCGGCATGCGGCAGCGCCTGCAGATCGCTCGCAACCTCGTTACCGCGCCGCGGCTGGTGTTCATGGACGAACCGACCGGCGGGCTCGATGTCTCCGTGCAAGCGCGGCTCCTCGACCTGATCCGCGCCCTGGTCGCCGATCTCGGCATGGCGGCCATCGTCGTCACCCACGATCTCGCGGTGGCGCGGCTCCTGTCGCACCGGATGATGGTGATGAAGGGCGGGGTGGTGGTCGAGGAGGGGCTGACGGACCGGGTGCTCGACGATCCGCAGGCGCCTTACACCCAGCTTCTCGTCTCCTCGATCCTGCAGGTATGAACGCGATGACACCGATGCTTGAGGTTACCGATGTCGCCAAGAGCTTCACCATGCACCTCCGGGGCGGCCTTCGCATTCCGGTGATCGAGGGGGTGTCCTTTTCGGTCTCCGCCGGCGAATGCGTGGCGCTCGGCGGGCCGTCGGGGGCGGGGAAGAGCTCGATCCTCAAGATGGTCTATGGCAATTACGCCGCCGACCGGGGGTCGATCGCCATGGCCAGCGGCGGCGGCACGGTCGATGTTGCCACCGCCGATCCTCGCGCCGTGCTGGCGCTGCGGCGGGAACGGGTCGGCTATGTCAGCCAGTTTCTGCGGGTGGTGCCGCGGGTCTCGGCCCGCGATATCGTCGCCGAGCCGCTGGTGGCGGCGGGGGTGGCGAGGGACGAGGCCGCCGCGCGGGCCGAGGCGTTGCTGGAGCGATTGCGGCTGCCGCGCCATCTCTGGGACCTGCCGCCGGCGACCTTTTCCGGCGGCGAACAACAGCGGGTGAACATCGCCCGGGGCTTCATCGCGGCGCGACCGCTGTTGCTGCTCGACGAACCGACCGCCTCGCTCGACGCGGCCAACAGCGCCGTGGTCGTGGCGCTGATCCGCGAGGCCAAGGCGGCCGGCACCGGATTTCTCGGCATCTTCCACGACACGCCCGTTCGCGAGGCGGTGGCCGACCGGGTGGTCGATGTCACCGGTTTTGCCTCACAGGTCGCGCAGTGAGCAACGAACCGCGCCTTGGGTGCCAACCGCTGGTCGCTGCCGGCGCGACGATCGAGGCCTCGACCCTCGGGCGCTATGTCGAGATCGGCGAGCGCACGCGGATCAGTCATTCGACCTTCGGTGACTACAGCTACATCATGGAGGACGGCCAGATCCTGTTCAGCGCGATCGGCAAGTTCTGCTCGCTCGCCTCCAGCGTCCGGATCAACGCGCCCAACCATCCGGTGTGGCGGGCAAGCCAGCATCATTTCACCTACCGCTCAGAGGATTACTTTGCCGCCGAAGGACCGGACACCGGTATCTTCGACTGGCGCAAGCAGAACAGCGTCACGGTCGGGCATGACGTGTGGGTCGGCCACGGCGCGACGATCACGGCGGGCGTGACGATCGGCGATGGCGCGGTGGTCGGCGCGGGGGCGGTAGTGACCCGCGACGTGCCGGCCTATGCGATCGTCGCCGGTGTTCCGGCCCGCACGATCAGGATGCGATTCCCCGAGGCGATCGCCGGACGTCTCCAGCGACTTTCCTGGTGGGACTGGCCGCACGCGGATATCCACAGGGCGCTTGCCGATTTCCGCGACCTTTCGATCGAGGCATTCCTCGAAAAATACGAGCCGGAACAGCGACTTGGCATCCAGTCGCAGAGCGTCGCAAAACTGACATCGAACTGAGACGGAACGGTCAGAAAAGCCGGGTAGCGATGCTGGCGTTCGATTTGACCGTTTAACCCGAAGGGTGACGACACTTGGCTGCCGTATCCGTTCAGGGACTGTCGAAGACATTCGGCAAGAAGCAGGCACTGTGCGACATCAGCCTCGACGTCGCGCCGGGCGAGATGGTGGCGCTGATTGGCGCTTCCGGTTCGGGCAAGTCGACCCTCATCCGCCATATCGCCGGGCTCGAACGCGGCACCGGCGCGCCATGCTGCATCGACGTCTTCGGCAAGCGGCTCCAGGAAGCCGGCAAGCTGACGCGCGAGGCGCGGGAAATCCGCCGCGAGGTCGGGGTCATCTTCCAGCAGTTCAACCTGGTCAACCGGCTGCCGGTGCTGACCAACGTGCTGATCGGCCATCTCGGCCGCATCCCGGCCTGGCGTGGCACGCTCGGCTTCTTTTCGCGCGAGGAGAAGCAAGCGGCGATGGCGTCGCTGGCGCGGGTCAGCATCGACGAGACGGCGCGGCAGCGGTCCTCGACGCTCTCGGGCGGCCAGCAGCAGCGGGCAGCGATCGCCCGGGCGCTGGTCCAGGGGGCGCGGCTGCTGCTCGCCGACGAGCCGATCGCCTCGCTCGATCCCGCCTCGGCGAAGCGGGTGATGGAGACGCTGGCCGAGATCAACAGGCAGGACGGCATCACCGTCGTCGTGTCGCTGCACCAGGTCGAATATGCGCGGCGCTATTGCCCGCGGACGGTTGCGCTGCGCGACGGGGTCATCGCCTATGACGGGCCGTCGACGGCGCTGACGCCAGCCTTCCTGCGCGAACTCTACGGCGAGGCTTCGGAGGAACTGATCCTGCCGGAGGACGAGCCGGCGGTCGCGCCGGCCCCGCCGCCGAGAAGCCGCAGCGTGCCCGAACCGGCCTTCGCCACCGCGTAAGTCCGCAGACCCACTGCACCATCCTTCAACACCCAGAGGAGACCCTCAATGAACATGATTCTGAAAGGCCTCGCCGCGACCGCCGTCGCCGCGTCGCTGTCGACGGCAGCGCTGGCCGAGACCACCGAGCTCAACTTCGGCATCATCTCGACCGAGTCGCAGGCCAACCTGAAGACCACCTGGATCCCCTTCCTCGACGCGATGTCGGAAGAGACCGGGCTCAAGGTCAATGCCTTCTTCGCCTCCGACTATGCCGGCGTCATCGAGGGCATGCGCTTCGGCAAGGTCGACGTTGCCTGGTTCGGCAACAAGTCGGCGATGGAAGCGGTCGACCGGGCCAAGGGCGAGGTCTTCGCCCAGACCGTCGATATCGACGGCAACCCCGGCTACTGGTCGCTGCTGATCGCCAATGTCGACAGCCCGCTGAAGACCCTCGACGACGTGCTCAAGTGCGACCAGTCGCTGAATTTCGGCATCGGCGACCCGAACTCGACCTCGGGCTTCCTGGTGCCGACCACCTTCATCTTCGCCAAGAACGGCATCGACCCGAAGCAGTGCTTCAAGACGGTGCGCAACGCCAACCACGAGACCAACCTGCTGGCCGCCGCCAACAAGCAGGTCGACGTCGCCACCAACAACACCGAGAACCTGCGCCGCCTGCAACTGACCAACCCGGACGCCGCCGCCAAGGTGAAGGTGATCTGGCAGTCGCCGCTGATCCCGTCCGACCCGATCGTCTGGAACACCGAGCTCGACCAGGCAGCCAAGGACAAGATCCTCTCCTTCTTCGTCTCCTATGGCCGCCTCGGTACGCCTGAGGAAGTCGAAACCGCGCGCGGCATTCTCGCCGAACTGCAGTGGGCGCCCTTCAAGCCGTCGTCGGATGCGCAGCTCTACCCGATCCGGGTGATGGAGATCACCAAGCAGATCTTCCAGACCGAGGCGGACGACAAGATGTCGGCCGAGGAGAAGACCGCCAAGGTCAAGGAACTCGAGGCCGAGAAGGCCAAGTATGAAGGCCTGATGGCCAAGGTCCCGCAGGTCTAGGCTGGACCTTCAGGATGTTGCGGCGGCGCCCGGCGGGCGTCGCCGCGACCCTTCCCGCCCCGCCATGACCATGGAAACAACCGCAAGACCCGTCGCGCCACCGGCCCTGCCGCCGCGCGACTGGAGCCGGACCGCCTTCAACCTCCTGGTCTGGGGCGGGCTTGTCGCCGGGCTCACCTGGGCCTGGGCGCCGGCCGAGATGTTCCGCGTCGTCAACCTGTTCACCGACGCCGGCAACATGGCCGAATATGCCAGCGGCTTCCTCGACCCGAATTTCCGCGACCTCGACTACTATTTCGACGAAATCATCCTGACCGTGCAGATCGCGATCTGGGGGACGCTGCTGGCGGTGATCGCCGCCGTTCCCTTCGGCATCCTGTCGGCCAACAACATGGCGCCGTGGTGGATTTACCAGCCGGTGCGCCGGCTGATGGACGCCTTCCGCGCCATCAACGAACTGGTCTTCGCGGTGCTGTTCGTCGTCGCCGTCGGGCTCGGTCCCTTCGCCGGCGTCATGGCGCTGTTCGTCCACACCACCGGCGTGCTCGCCAAGCTGTTCTCCGAAGCCGTCGAGGCGATCGACCCGCGTCCGGTGGAAGGCATCCGCGCGACGGGCGCGACCAAGCTGCAGGAGGTGGTGTTCGGCGTCATCCCGCAGGTCTTGCCGCTGTGGATTTCCTTCTCGCTCTACCGCTTCGAATCGAATGTCCGCTCGGCGACCGTGCTCGGCCTGGTCGGGGCCGGCGGAATCGGCCAGGTGCTGTTCGAGTCGATCCGCGGCTTCTACTACGCCGAGACCGCGGCGATCCTGATCGTCGTGGTGGTGACGGTGACCGTCGTCGACCTGATCTCGCAGCAGTTGCGCAAGCTGGTGATCTGACCGCCGGCGGCTCTCGCTTCGCCTAGACGCGAAGGCGGGAGCCGCGGCCATAGGCGAGCAGCATCGCGGCGATGACGACGCCATAGATGATCTGGCGGCCGGCCTCCGGCATCTGCATCACCGACAGCACGCTCTGCAGCAGCACGATCAGGATCGTGCCGGCGACGACGCCGGAATATTTGCCCGAACCGCCGAGGATCGAGGTGCCGCCGATGACCACGGCGGCGATCGACGGCAGGAGGTAGGGGTCGCCCATCGCCTGGAAGGCCTTCGAGGAATAGCCGGCAATCAGGATGCCGGACAGCGCGCAAAGGGTGCTGCAAAGGGCGAAGCTGCCGACCAGCACCAGCCGTGAATTGATGCCCGACAGGTAGACCGCCGCCTCGCTGTTGCCGATCGAGTAGATGTAGCGGCCGAAGGGCGTCCGGGTCAGCATGAAGGCGATGCCGAGGCTGACCAGCACCCAGACGATGACCGGATTGGGAATGCCGAAGATGTCGCCCTTGGCCAGCGCCAGCATCGCTGGCGTCGGCACCGAGGAGGGCGAGAAGCCGCCGGTCAGCATGACCATGAAGCCGCGCAGCATGACGTTGACGCCAAGCGTGAAGATCATCGACGGGACGCGCAGATAGGCGACGCCGATGCCATTGAACAACCCGATCGCCAGGCCGACGCCCAGGCCGAGCGGAATGGCGAAGGGCCCGCCCCAGGCAGTGGCGAGCATCGCCGAGGCCGCGATTGTCCACGGCACCGACAGATCGATATGGCCCATCAGCACGACGATCATCATGCCGGCCGCGACGATGCCGAGGAAGGACGCGACCTTGAGCTGGAGGATCAGGTAGGTCGGCGACAGCAGGGTCATCGTCCCGTCGACGATCAGCGTATAGGCGGTGCCGACGACGAGAATGGCGATGATGAAGATGCCGGCGAAGAGCAGCGGCTTGTCGATGGAGCGGACAATCTGGGAAACCGGTTTCATCTCTCGATCATCCGAACATGTTGAGGCGGTTCTTGACGCTGAAGGCGCGCGCCGCGCCCAGGGTCACCGCGATGACCAGGATGAGACCCTCGAACATCGGCTGGAGCAGCGGATTGGCGAGGAAGCCGACGACGGAGTCGGTGTCGACCACCCGGAAGCAGAAAGTGATCGACCGCAGCACCATGACGCCGAAGATGGTGCCGATGACGCCGCCGGTGCCGCCCATCAGCGAGGCGCCGCCGATCACCACCGCGGCGATCGAATTAAGCGTATAGGTGCCGGCCTGGATCGGGTCGGCGTTGCCGCTGCCGGTCTGGACGGCGAAGTAGAGCCCGGCGAGCCCGGCGAAGAGACCGCTGAGCGCATAGGCGGCAAGTTTCGAGCGGTTGATGCGAACGCCGGACATGTAGGCGGCCGCTTCGTTCGAGCCGATCGCATAGGTGCCGCGACCGATCTCGGAATTCCGGTAGGGGATCCAGATGCCGCAGACGATGACGGCGAGGATGACGAGCGGCATCGGAATGCCGGCGATCAGGCTGAACCAGCCGGGCGGGTCGGTCCACCAGCCGTAGGTCGCCGGCAGCTCGCTGAGCGCCGAGGTCGCCACCCAGGACAGGTCGCCATCGACCTCGCCGCCGGGGCGCGGGCGGATCAGGAGGGCGATGCCGGTGAAGACGGCGCCGGTCGCCAGCGTCACGACGATCGGCTGGAGCCGGCCATAGACGATGATGACGCCATTGAGCAGGCCGCCGCACAGACCGACGATCATGCAGAAGACGATGCCGAAGAAGATCTCCCAGCCGGAGCCGATGACGACTTCCGAGGCGACCGCGTTGACCATGGTCATCAGCGAGCCGACCGACAGGTCGATGCCGCCGAGGATGACCACCAGGGTCTGGGCCATGGCGACGAGGATCAGCGCCATCGCCTCGTTGGAATTCTGGACGAAGAGGTCGCTGGTGAAGCCACGCGGATGGAGGCTGCTGTAGAAGACGTAGAGGATGATGAAGAGGGTGAAGGCGATCAGCGCGCCGGTATTGTGCGACAGGCGCATTTTCAGATTGTTCATGACGCAGTTTCCGCGGCCGGGGCGCCGGCTTCGTCGAGCGGCAGGTTGAACGAGCTTGCGACGATGTTGGTCTCGGTGATCGCGTCGCCTTCCAGCGTGCGGACGATGCGGCCGCCATAGAGGATGAGGACGCGGTCGCAGCAACCGATCAGTTCGTCATAGTCGGTGGAATAGAGCAGGATCGAGGTGCCGGCGTCGGCGAGTTCGCGCAGGAGCCGGTAGATCTCCTCCTTGGTGCCGACATCGATACCGCGGGTCGGATCGTTGAGGAGGAGGATCCGCGCGCCGGTCAACAGCCATTTGGCGATGACCACCTTCTGCTGGTTGCCGCCGGAGAGGGTGGCGACCGGGTCATTAGTGCTGCCGACCTTGATCTTGAGCTTCTCGACCATCGCCTCGACGGCGTTGTTCTCGGCGGTGCGATCGATGACGAAGCGGCGCGACAGCCAGCTCAGAGCGGTCAGGGTGATGTTGTCGGCGATCGACATCGGCAACATCAGGCCTTCGGTCTTCCGGTCTTCCGGGATCAGCGCCATGCTCTTCGACGGCCGGGTCGCGGCGACGGGGCTCGACACGAGCCCCTCCTTGCCCTCGATGGCAATGGTGCCGGTGACGTTGCGCAGCACGCCGAAGAGGGCGAGGAGGATCTCGCGCTGGCCCTGGCCATCGAGGCCGCCGAGACCGACGATCTCGCCCTTGCCGACCTTGAAGGAGATGTCGAAGAGCCGGTCGGTCCAGCCGATCGACTTGACTTCCAGCTCGGGCTCCGGCGGCGTCTCGCGGACCGGCTTCGGCGGATAGACGTTGCTGACGTCGCGGCCGATCATCATCTGGACGATCTCTTCGTCCGAACAGGCGCCCTTGGCGAAGGTGCGGATGAACTGGCCGTTGCGGAAGACGGAAATGGTGTCGGCGAGCTCCTCGATCTCATGCATGCGATGCGAGATGTAGAGGAGGGCCATGCCCTCGTCGCGCAGGCGGTGGAGGATCTTGTAGACGCGGTCGACGTCGGCGGCGGTCAGGGCTGAGGTCGCCTCGTCAAGGATGAGGAGCTTGGGATCGCGGCCGAGCGCCTTGGCGATCTCGACCATCTGGCGGCGCGACAGCGGCAGGTCACGGACCCGGGCGCGCGGATTGACATCCTCGCAGCCGACACGGGCAAGCAGTTCCTCGGCGCGACGCCGCTGTTCGCGATGATCGATGAGGCCGAGCCGGGTCGGCGGCCGGGTGATGCTGATATTGTCGGCGACCGACAGGTCGGGCAGCACCGACAGTTCCTGGAAGACGCTGACGATGCCCGCGGCGTTGGCCGCCTGCGGACTGTCGAAGGAAGCCGGCTTGCCGTCGACCAGCACCGTTCCTTCGTCCGGCGCGATGACGCCCGAGATGATCTTGATGAGGGTCGACTTGCCGGCGCCATTCTCGCCGAGAACGGCATGGATCGACGCCTTGTGGGTGGAGAAGTCGACCTTGGAGAGCGCCGCAACGCCGCCATAGGACTTGCTGACGCCGCGCAGTTCCAGCAGTGACGGGGATTCGGGTTCGTTCACCGGACGAGCTCCAGGCAGGGACGGTGTGCGCCGCCGACCCTGGCGGCCGGCGGCGCACGGAGCTTCAGACGACTAGTTCTGGTCGTCGCCGGTCTGCGCCATCAGCTGCGGAGCCGTGAAGTTCAGGCCGCAGGGCGGGAAGGCGTTCGCCGCGAAGAAGTCGGTCTCGAGATCCGGGAAGTAATCCTCGCCGGCCACCATCCTGGTGAAGTCGGTGATCGGGTTCGGGATCTTGACGAGCTGCGGGATCGGCTCACCCTGCAACGCGACGATCGCTTCCTTGAGCGCGATGGCGACCTGGGCGGGCGACTGCCCGTAGGAGAAGCCCTTCAGACCCTCGTCGGCGAATTCGGCGATCTGGATGCGGAAGAGGTTCTCGCCTTCGCCGGCCATCGGCACGAAGGGATGTCCGGCATCGATCAGCGCCTGCACGGTGCCGTTCGAGCCGCCCTGGGTGAAGATGCCATCAAAGTGACCATGCGCGGCGATCGCGTCGGCGGTCGCCTTCTGCGAGTCGCCCGGGGCCCAGTTGCCAACCACCTCGACAACCTCGAAGTCGTTGCCATCGGCCTCGACGACGCTCCGGAAGCCGTCATGACGCTCCTGGTCGGCGGAGAAGCCCGCGACGCCGCGGATCTCGAGCAGCTTGCCCTTGTTGCCGACATGCTCGACGAGCCACTCGCCGCCCTGCACGCCCATGATGATCTGGTCCTGGGCGACGCCGGCCATCTTGTCGGTCTCGACCTGGTTGTCGAAGGCGATCAGGACGGTGCCTTTCTGGTCGGCGAGGCGGATCACCCGGTCCCAGCCCTTCGGCGTGTTGGGATCGATGAGGACGGCGTCAAAGCCCTGGTTGATGAAATCCTCGACCGCGCCGAGCTGGGCGGCCATGTCGGTGCCGACCGAAACGACCTTGAACTCCTTGAGATGCTCGGCGATCTCCGGCAGTTCGGCATAGGCCTTGGCCGTCTGGATCATCTGAATGCGCCAGACATTGGCGACGAAGCCGTTGACCACGGCGATGCGATAGGGGCCTTCCTTCTTCGGCCACTGGAAATACTTGGTGTCGGCCGACCAGGGCACGAAGCACTGGGGATCCGCGCCGGGGCCCGAGACGATTTCCGGGCCAGCTGCCATGGCGGCGCCGGACATCAGCCCGACGGAAACGCCCGCAGCGATAAGAATATTCTTCATTGCCATTCCATTCCTCCCTTGTGCCACCCGTTTACAGGTCCGTCATACGCGGACCCTCGAGTTTCATTTTGACGCCCACAACTAGCATACCGGTGGCATTGGCCCTAGCGCGGGACGCCGAAATTCATGATGGTTTTACCTCGATTTTGCCTGAATTCGCCTCATGAGGACATCATTTTCCATCAATTCCATCTTAGCCGGCAAAGCGCGTTTCGGGCACGCCGGCAATGCCGACATCGAGCGCGAAGAGGCCGCCGGCCTGCGGCTGGTCGCGCAACTGGTCGGGCGTCAGGTCCCAGATCGCCGAGGTGACATAGAGGGTGCGCAGGTCCGGACCGCCGAACATGCAGCTGGTCGGCTTCTGCACCGGCAGTTCGACGATCCGGTCGAGCGTGCCGTCCGGCGCGTAGCGGGCCAGTCGCCAGCCGTCCCACTGGGCGTTCCACAGGTAGCCCTCGGCGTCGATGGTCGAGCCGTCCGGGCCGATGCCGGTGCCGCCGAGGTCGACGATGCGGGTGCGGTTGGCGATGGCGCCGGTCGCGGGGTCATAGTCGAAGCGGTCGATGACGCCGTCGAGGGTGTCGGCGAAATAGAATTCGGTGTCGTCGAGGCTCCAGACCATGGTGTTGGAGATGCCGATGCCGTCGAGGACCTTGGTGACCGAGCGATCGGGATCGACGCGGTAGAGGGCGCCGCTATGCTCGGTCAGGCGGTCGTCCATGGTGCCGGCCCAGAAGCGGCCCTGGCGGTCGCACTTGCCCTCGTTGAAGCGGGTGGTCGGGATATGGGCCTCGGGTTTGGCGATCCAGTCGATGGCGCCGGTGTCGAGGTCGTAGAAGGCAATGCCGGAGGCGAAGGCGACGATCAGGCCGCCGTTTTCACGGAGCGCGAAACAGGCGATGCGTTCCGGCATTTGCCAGCGGTCGACGGTGCCGGTGGCCGGCGTCAGGCGCTGGAGGAGCTTGCCCTCGATATCGACCCAGTAGAGCGCCTGCTCGGCCACGTCCCAGACGGGGACCTCGCCCAGCCGGTTGCGGGCGTCGACGACGCATTCGACGGTCACGCCGGAATCCTCCGGTTGCCCGTCGCGGCGACGTGCCCTATCGCCCCGGCAACGCGCCGGGCGTGATTCCTCCCAAGGTCCATCACTTCCGGGTCTCTCGCCCCCCTGACATTCGACCCGCCGCCATAGATCGTGCGTTGGCTGGTATGATATCATGCGATGAATGCGCGAAGCGACGCAAGCGCAACGAATCACACCCGCCGCCGACCACTCATCCAGAAAGCCAGAACCATGAAGATCACCGGGATCCGGACCGTCGTCGTCAATGCCGAGATGCGCAACTGGGTCTTCGTCCGCGTCGATACCGATGTCGCCGGTCTCTATGGCTGGGGCGAGGCGACGCTGGAATGGAAGACGCGCGGCGTGGTCGGCGCGGTCGAGGACCTGGCGCCGCTGATGCTCGGTCGCGACCCGCGCGATATCGAGCAGGCGGTGCGGGTGATGAAGAAGCATTCCTTCTGGCGGCTCGGCGCCGTCGGGATGAGCGCGGTGTCGGGGATCGAGCTGGCGCTGTGGGACATCCTCGGCAAGTCGCTCGACGTGCCCGTGTGGCGGCTGCTCGGCGGCAAGGTTCGCGACAAGGTGCGGGTCTATACGCATCTCGGGCTCGGCGACATGCGGGCGGTCTATGAGAGCCTCGACGCGGCGCCGCTGGTCGAGCACGCCCGGGCGGTGGTCGAGAAGGGCTATTCGGCGTTCAAGGCGGTGTTCATCCCCTATACGCATTTCCACGCGCCGGTCGCCGATGTCGACAAGGTGGCGAAGATGATGGAGGCGCTGCGCGAGGCGGTCGGGCCGTCGGTCGAGATCATGGTCGACTTCCACGGCCGGCCGGCCTCGGTCGGGGCGGCGCTCGCCTATATCGAGGCGCTGGCGCCGGCGCGGCCGATGTTCGTCGAGGAGGTGCTGCCGCCCGGCGACACGGCGGGCCTGGCGGCGATCGCCGGCCGGACCAGCGTGCCGCTGGCGACCGGCGAGCGGCTGATCGAGCGGGTCGAGTTCGACGAATTGTTCCGGGCAAGGGCGATCGACATCATCCAGCCGGACATCTGCCATTGCGGCGGCCTGCTCGAGGCCAAGAAGATCGCGGCGATGGCCGAGGCGGTTTCGATCGGCGTCGCGCCGCATAACCCGCTCGGGCCGATCGCCGGCGTTGCGGCGCTGCATTTCGCGGTTTCGACGCCGAACCACGTCATCCAGGAAGAGATGGTCGGCGCGGTGCCGTGGTATTTCGACGTGGTCGACGGGCCGATCCGGATGGTCGACGGGCACTGGCAGGTGCCGGAGCGGCCGGGCCTTGGCATCGAGGTCGACGAGGCGGTGGCGGCGAAACATCCCTTCGCCCAGGAGGTCATGCACGCCACCAATGCGGTGATGGAAGACGGGACGATCGTCGACTGGTAGGCGTTGGTCGCCTGCCGCCTTGCAGCCACGCCTTTCCGGGGGGAAACCATGAAGATCACATCCGTCGAGCCGTTCATCCTGCATGTGCCGTTGAACCGCAGCTCGATCTCCGACTCCAGCCACACGATCACCCATTGGGGCGTTGTCGGGGTGAAGCTGACCGGCGACGACGGCACGCAAGGATTCGGCTTCACCGGCACCCATGCGCACCTCGCCTCGGACCGGCTGATCACCGCCTGCATCCGTGACTGCTATGCCGAGCTGCTGGTCGGCGAGGATGCGCTCGACACGACGCGGCTGTGGCTGAAGCTGGCGCGCTATCCGGCGCTGCAATGGGTCGGCCGGGCCGGGATCACCCAGCTCGCGCTGGCGGCGGTCGATATCGCGCTGTGGGACCTCAGGGCCAAGAAGGCCGACGTGCCGCTGTGGAAGCTGCTCGGCGGCGCCACCTCGGAACGGCTCGAAGCCTACAACACCGACATCGGCTGGCTGTCGATCCCGGTCGACCAGCTCGTCGACGGCAGCCTCCGCGCGGTCGAGGTCGACGGCTACCGGCGGCTCAAGCTCAAGGTCGGCTCCGATGACATCATGACCGACCTCGACCGGATCGCGAAGGTGCGCGAGGCGGTCGGGCCGGCGGTGACGATCGCCGTCGACGGCAACGGTAAATGGGACCTGCCGACCTGCCAGCGGTTCTGCGCCCGGGCAGCGGACCTCGACCTTTTCTGGTTCGAGGAGCCGCTTTGGTACGACGATATCGCCGGTCACGCGGCGCTGGCGCGCTCGACGCCGATCCCGATCGCGCTCGGCGAGCAGCTTTATTCGGCCGACGCCTTCAACGCTTTCCTCGACGCCGGCGCGGTGCATTACGTGCAGCCGGACGTGACCCGGCTCGGCGGCATCAGCGAGTATATCACCGTGGCGGAAGCCGCTCATGCGCGGCGGTTGCCGGTGGTGCCGCATGTCGGCGACATGGGCCAGGTCCATGTCCATCTCGCGGTCTGGCATCCGGCGACGACGATGCTCGAATACATTCCCTGGATCATGGATTGCTTCGTCGAGCCGATCGCCGTCGAGGCAGGCGCCTACCTGCGGCCGCAGATGCCGGGCGCCGGCGCGACCCTGACCGAGGACGCCATCACCCAGTTCGCGCGGCCGCTCTGAGGTGTTGCCGACACCGCGCAACGATCAGATCTGCGGGATGTTCTCCTTGAAGATCACCTGGGTTCGGATCGGCGGCAATGTCGGCTCCGGCCGGCCGCGGGCCGCCTGGGTCAGCCAGTCGACCGCGTCGCGCGCCTCGATTCGCGGATTCTGGTCGATGACCGCATCGACGATGCCGCCGATCAGGAAGCGGCGGGTATATTCCGTCAACTCGTGGCAGACGAAGACCACGTCGCGGGCGCGGCCGGCCTCTTCAAGCGCCTGACCGATGCCGCGGTTGCCGCCGCCGATATTGTAGATGCCGGACAGGTTGCGGTAGGCGGCAAGCAGGGCTGCCGCCTCGCCATGGGCCCGGCGGCTGTCGTCCCTGACCTCGCGCAGCTCGACCACCTTGAGATGCGGGTATTCCTCGGCGAGGATATGGCGGAAGCCCATCTCGCGCTCCTCGTGGCCGCGATAGCTGAGGCTGCCGGTGAACAGGCCGACTTCGGTGCCGCCCGGCCTGATGAAGCGACCGAGGAGATGGCCGGCAAGCCGGCCGGCGGCGCGGTTGTCGATGCCGACATAGCCGATGCGGGCGACGTTGGAGATGTCGGAGACCATGGTGAGGACCGGCACGCCGCTCTCCGCGACGGAGCGGATCGCCTCGCGGACGGCGGGATGATCGAGCGGGATGACGCCGATGCCGCCCGAGGTCTCCTTCAGTTCGACCAGCTTGCGGGCGAGGGCATCCGGGTTGAAGCCCTCGATCAGGTGGGTGCGGATGCGGACCGTGTCGCGGCGCGCAACGGCCAGCGCATCGAGGTGATCGGCCAGCATCCTGAGAAAGGTGTTGGTGCCGCCGGGCAGCAGGAAATCGATGTCGACGATGGAGCCGGGGTCGGCGGTCTCGCTGCGGCGTTCGGGCAGGTAGCCAAGGCGCTCGGCCGCGTCGAGGACCTGGGTCCGCGTCCGCGCCTTGACGCCGGCGCGGTTGTTCAGGGTCCGGTCGACCGTGGCGGTGCTGACGCCGGCGGCGCGCGCCACCTCGGCGATCGTCGCCCGGGTCGGGACCGAACGTTCGTCCCGATCGTTCATGGCAACCGCCGCATGGATGGTGGGTTCATCGTCTGAAAGGTCCGCTCCCGGAGGGTCCGGCCGGCAATGTCCGGCTCGATTTTCGATGGATAATACATCATTTTCAATCATTTTACAGCCCTGAGGTCCGGCTGGCTCCGCCTGTCGTCGTTCGGCTGCCAGCGCCATCGCCGCGTTGGCCTCCTCATATATGATTGAATTCAATCATTTTTCACCCTCATGGCGCGGGATTCCCGGGATTCCGCACCCGGAGGGCAGGGTTCCTTCGCGTTGACAGAATGAAGGTTTTTTGATCAATCTGGAGAGATAACAAAGAGGTCAAAGACCTCATGGGAGGATCGTCATTTCCAAGCAACGCGCCGTGCTGCGCCAGCCTTCTGCCCTTTGCGTTGCTCCGGTTCGCCGCGCAGCCTCCCCGATCACCATCCGCGAAGACCTTTCGGGCGCATGCCCGCACCGGCCGGACGCCGGTCGCGGGGTCGGCCGAGACTGAGGGAGAGAGACAGACATGGCGGATTCCAAGGGCTTTACCCCCGATCCCCCGATCCGTAGCCGCGGCCTGAAGATCGGCTGTGTCGGGGCCGGCATGATCATGGCCGAGTGCCACCTCGCCGCCTACAAGGAGGCCGGTTTCCCGGTCGCAGCGATCGCCTCGCGGACCAGGGATCACGCGGCAGCGGTCGCCGAGCGCTGGGGCATCGCCAAGGTCCACGATACGCCGGAGGCGCTGATCGCCGATCCGGAAATCGAGATCCTCGACCTCGCCTATCCGCCGGACCAGCAGCCCGACCTCATCCGCCTGGCGCTCAAGCAGCCGCATATCAAGGGCATCCTGGCGCAGAAGCCGCTGTCGCTGACGCTGGACGAGGCGATCGCCGTGCGCGACGAGGCGAAGGCCGCCGGCAAGATCCTCTCCGTCAACCAGAACATGCGCTACGACCAGTCGATGCGGGTGTTGAAGGAACTGCTCGAGCGGGGCGAACTCGGCGAGCCGGTCTTTGCCCAGATCGACATGCACGCCATTCCGCACTGGCAGGGTTTTCTCGCCGACTACGACCGGCTGACCCTGGCCAACATGAGCGTCCATCACCTCGACGTGCTGCGCTTCCTGTTCGGCGATCCCGACGAGATCACTACGACGACGCGCAAGGATCCGCGCACCACCTTCGACCACAGCGACGGCATCACCATCTCGACGATGCGCTTTCCGTCGGGGGTCGTCGCGCTGTCGCTCGAGGATGTGTGGTCCGGGCCGCGCGCGGAAGGCTACGAGGACGACCAGCATATCCGCTGGCGGGTCGACGGCACCGAAGGCGTCGCCAAGGGCACGATCGGCTGGCCGACCGGCGAGGCCTCGACACTGACCTACGCCTCGACGAAGACGACCGGTGGCAAGTGGGTGACGCCGACATGGGACACCATGTGGTTCCCGCAGGCCTTCATCGGCGTGATGGAGCAGCTTCAGCACGCGGTCACTTCCGGCACCGCGCCGGCGCTCTCGGTCGCCGACAACGTCAGGACCGTGGCGCTGATCGAGGCGGGCTATCGCTCGATCGCCGAGGGCCGGACGGTCAAGCTCTCCGAAATCCAAATCTGAAAAGCAACGTTTCCTGGGAGGAACCAAACCATGATGCAGGTCGGCATTTTCACCGGATACTTTCCCTACGGGCTCGAAGAGACCGCCAAGAAGATCAAGGGACTAGGCTTCAACACCGTGCAGCTCGACCTGCACTTCAAGGATGTCGACCTCTCCGCCGGGCAGATCACCAAGGAGAAGGCCAAGAAGGTTTGCGACACCTTTCGTGACCACGAGCTGCCGATCTGCTGCGTGTCCGGCTATACGAACATCATCCATCCGGACAAGGCCGAGCGCGAGAAGCGGGTCGGCTACCTGAAGGAGATCATCCGCAACGCGCGCGATCTCGGTTCGCCCTATGTGATCTCCGAGACCGGCACCTACGACACCGAGAGCGACTGGGTCCACCACCCGAAGAACAAGACCGAGGAGGGCTTCGAGGAATGCCGCAAGGTGATCTCGGACCTCGCCCAGACCGCCTATGACCACGGCGCGACCTTCCTGCTCGAAACCTACGTCAACAACGTCGTTGGCTCGGTCGAGGAGACCGTGAAGATGTTCGCCCAGGTCGACCATCCCGGCCTCGGGCTGCTGATGGACCCGACCAACTATTTCGAGACCCACAACATCGATGACATGGACAAGATCCTGAACCAAGTCTTCGACACGCTCAGCGACAAGATCAAGATCGGCCATGCCAAGGACGTCAAGCGGTCGGGCGACGACAAGTCCGAGAAGCATGCCGATATCGGCGATGATGACGCGCTGGAGTCGCACACCTTCCGCGGCGTCGGCGAGATCGAGCTGCCGGCGCCGGGCCTCGGGTCGCTCAACTACGATCTCTACCTGAAGCGGCTTTCGGAGAAGCACCCGAACATCCCGATGATCATCGAGCATCTCGAGGAAAGCGACGTGCCGCGCGCCAAAAAATTCCTCGACGGCAAGCTGCGGGCGCAGGGCCTCTAGGCGCGCGTCTCAGTCCGGGGAATCGAGCTCCTCGCGGAGGTCCTCGATCAGGTCACGGCGGCGGAGCGCACTCGGTCCGATGCGCGCCGCCAGCGCACTGGCGATCAGGTGCAGCATCGACAGCACCGTGGTGTGCGAGGCCTCCGGCCCCGGCGTCGAAACGTGGCAGACAAGCGGCGTCGCGCCGTGGCGACGGACGCGGGCGGCGTTGGTCGGGTCGGTGACGACGACGGTTGCCAGTCGCGTCGTCCGGGCGAAGTCGAGAATCGGTGACATCACCTGCGGCCACGGCCGCAGGGCGACGATCAGCAGCGCGTCGGCCGGGCCGGTGGAGGCGAGCTCCTCCGGCCAGGCGCCGGCATTTTCCGAAATCAGGTGCACCGACGACCGGACACGGGACAGGTGGATGCGGGTGTGGCGGGCCAGCCCGCCCTCGGCGCCCAGTCCGGCCACCCAGACCCGCTGGGCGGTGGCCAGTTTCTCGGCGATGGCCGAGATCGAATCCGAGCGCAGTTCCTCGAAGGTGCGGGTGAGGTTGGCCATCTCGACCTGAAGATGGGTCGGCACGGTCGCCGCGCCCTCCGGGGCCTCGACCGGCATCGGCACCTGGTGGACCGGGCCGGTGCGGTTGCGCTCCTCTCGGGCCTGAAGCCGGACATCGTTGAAATCGGCATAGCCGAGCGTGCGGAAGAAGCGGGCGGCGGTCGCCTTCGAGACGCCGGCGAAACCCGCCAGTTCCGTCGCCGAAAAGGTCAGGATCTCGTCCGGGCGGTCGAGCAGCAACCCGGCCAGCTTCTTCTCGCTGGGGGTGAGGGCCTCGAACCGATCCTGAATCAGCAGCGCCAGTCTTGTCGCCATGGCCTCCGCCTACCGCCGTTTCCCTGCCATGACCACCACTCCCGGCGGCATCCGGTGCAACAAATTTAGGCGTGACTCTTTCCTGTGCGTATGAAACCATCGTTTCAGTCTAGAGACAATAAGAAACGTTCGTCTCATTGCCGGAGAAGGGGGAAGCCGCCGTGTCGAGCACCAAGATCGTCCGGGAAAGAATCTGGTCGCGGCTGAAGGATGTCGCCCGGCCGGATTCGCGTTTCCATCTCAACTTCGCCGAGGTTATCCCCGACTTCGAGGGGTCCGAACAGGCCACGGACCGGCTGGTCGCCGAACCGTTCTATGACTCCGGCAACTACGCCTTCATCACCCCCGACAACTGCCTCGCCGATCTTCGCCGCCGGATGCTGCTGGCCGGCAAGACGATGGTGATCTCGACTTATGGCATCTATCGCGGCTTCTACCTGCTGGAGCCGGGCATGGTGCCGGAAGGGGCGGAACTCTACGCTTCGTGGCTCGACGGGCTGGAGCATTTCGGCCGGCCGATCACGCTGTCGGAGGTGGCAGGCCGAGGGCGCTTCGACTTCATGGTGACCGGCGCCTCCGCCGTGTCGCTCGACGGGGTGCGCTTCGGCAAGGGCCACGGCTTCTTCGACCTCGAATGGGGAATGTTCACCGACACCGGCATCGTCGACGAACAGACGCCGGTCGCCGCGGTGGTCCATGACGTCCAGGTGGTGGAGGACAAGCTCTTCCCGAGCCCGACCGATATCCTCGTCGACATGATCGCGACGCCGACCCGCCTCATCCATGTCGAGCGCCGGGCGGCACGGCCGCGCGGCATCAAGTGGGACCTGCTCGATCCCGCCCAGATCGAAGCGACGCCGCCGCTCAAGGAAATGCAGGCGATCCGGGGAGAGACGTCCGCCTGACCAGACCACAGCCCTGACCCGAACAACGGAGAACTGCCATGAACATGATGATGGACCGTCGCAGATTCCTCGGGACCGCCGCGGCCGGCCTCGCCGTCGGCGCCATGCCCGGCCTGTTGCGCCCGGCGCGCGCGGCGACGCCGCTAAACTTCCAGGCGGCCTGGATCAACGACGCGGAATTCTGCGGCTACTTCGCCGCCATCGACCAGGGCTATTACGAGGCCGAGGGTCTCGACCTGACCTACATGCCGGGCGGCCCCGACGTCATTCCGGAAAGCACGCTGATTTCCGGCCGCGCCGATGTCGCGCTGACGACGCCCGACACCACGATCAAGGCGATCGTCGACCAGGGCGCGCCGTTCAAGATCATCGGCACCCAGTATCAGAAGAACCCGATCGGCATCGTCAGCCTCGCCAGCAACCCGATCAACACGCCGGCCGATCTCGTCGGCAAGACGCTGGCGGTGCCGCCGGTCAACGTCATCTCGGTCGAGGCGATGCTGAAGCTCAACGACATCGACAAGGCCGAGGTCAACATCGTGCCTTACGCCTACGATCCGACGCCGCTGATCAAGGGCGAGATCGACGCGTCGCTCGATTTCACCACCAACGTGCCCTACACGATCGAACAGGCGGGCGAGAAGGCGACGTCCTTCCTGCTCTACGACTTCGGCTTCACCATCTATAACGATACCGTGGTCGTCACCGAGGAGACGCTGGCCGCCAAGCGCAAGGAATTGGTCGCCTGGCTGAAGGCGAGCCGCAAGGGCTGGGACGACAACCTTGCCGACCCGGCGGTGTGGCCGCCGAAATTCGCCGATACCTGGTTCAAGGGCACCGGCCGGACGATCGAGAACGAGATCTTCTTCAACACGGCGCAGAAGCCGCTGATCGAAACGCCGAAGGGCATCTTCTTCATGGACGAGGACGGCATCCAGAAGAATATCGACGCACTCGCCGCGATCGGCATCGCCGCGACAAAGGAGATGTTCGACACCTCGCTCCTCGAGGACATGTAGGCGGGCATGGCAGGCGGGCGCGGGATCGTCTTCGAGGAGATTTCGAAGCAATTCCTGGTTCGCGGGAGCCCGCTTGCCGTCCTCGACAAGGTGTCGCTCGACTGCCCGCCCGGTTCGTTCACCGCGCTGATCGGGCCGTCGGGCTGCGGGAAGTCGACGCTGCTCAAGATCGCGCTGGGGCTGGAGACGGTCGATGCCGGCAGCGTCCGGATCGGCGGCGAGCCGCCGGACGCGGTGCGCCAGCGCGGCGAGATCGGCATCGCCTTCCAGGACCCGGCGCTGCTGCCATGGCGGTCGGTCAGCGCCAATGTCGCGCTGCCGCTCGACGTGCTTGGCGGCAGCCGCCCGGAGCAGCGGGCGCGGATACCGCATCTCGTCTCGCTGGTCGGGCTCTCCGGTTTCGAGACGGCGCTGCCGGGCGAATTGTCCGGCGGCATGCGGCAGCGGGTGGCGATCGCCCGCTCGCTGGTCACCGCGCCGGACGTGCTGCTGATGGACGAACCCTTCGGGGCGCTCGACCTGATCCTGCGCCGCCAGATGAATGTCGAGCTGCAGCGGATCTGGATGGAGCAGAGCCCGACCACGATCCTCGTCACCCATGGCATCGACGAGGCGGTCTACCTCGCCGACCGGGTGGTGGTGCTTGGCGGGCGGCCGGGGGTGGTGAAGGGGATCGTCGACATTCCCTTCGACCGGCCGCGGCCGACGACGATCTTCCGCGATCCGGCGTTTCATCGCCTCACCGATGAGGTCGGCGCGCTGCTCGGCGGAGACGAGGGGTGACGCGGCTGCGCCGCTTGCTCGATCGCCACGCCACGGCGCTGACGCTGGCGGTGATCGTCATCCTCTGGGAGATCGCCGGCCGGTTCCAGCTTGTCGCCTCCGGCGCACTGCCAGCACCGAGCGACGTGCTGATCCGCATGTGGGAGGACCAGGCGGATTACTGGCCACACGTCGCGGCGACGGTGCGCACCGCCTTTCTCGGCTTCGTCGGCGGCAACGTCATCGCCATTTTGGCGGCGATCCTCTTCGTCCGCTGGCCCCTGACTGAGCGTCTTTCGCGCGGCGTCAACATCGCGATCTTCGCCCTGCCGCCGATCGCCATCGTCCCGGTTCTGGTGCTGGCGCTGCCCGGCGAATGGCCGCGGCTGACGCTCGCGGCGATCGCCGTCTATTTCCCGACGATGACCGCGATGGTGGTCGGTCTCACCGAGGTCGATCCGCGCTCGGTCGAACTGATGCGCGCCTATGGCGGTGGCGAGGGGGCGGTGATGCGCTGGGTGCGGCTGCGGGCCAGCTTGCCGGCGCTGCTCGGCGGCCTGCGGGTCGCCGCGCCCAACGCCGTGCTCGGGGCGATCCTCGCCGAATTCGGCAGCGGCTCGCGCTGGGGGCTCGGTACGTATCTGCTCGGCTCGCTCGGCCGCGCCGATCCGGCCCGGCTGTGGGGGATCGGCCTGGCCGCCACGGCAATTGCGGGCCTCGCCTATGCGCTGGCGGCACTGGCCGCCTCGCGGGTGACCGATGCGAGCCGGGCGGTGACCATCGCCGCCGGGGCGACGCCGGCGAGCGAGCCGATCGGGCGGAGCGGCGGGCATCGCGTCGCCATCGCCGTCGTCGCCCTTGTCCTGCCCTTCGCCATCTGGTGGGGACTGCTGGCGCTCAGCGGCCTGTCGCCGATCATCGCCAAGACGCCGCTCGGCGTCTTCGACTACCTTTTCCTGCCGCCGACCGCCGCCAATGCCCAGGCCCGGCTCTTGTCGGCGCTGGCCGAGACGTTGCCGATCATGGTGGTCGGCATGGCGGCGGGGCTGGGATTCGCTTTCCTGCTGGCAGTGGCCGGCGCGGTCCGGCCGGGGATCGTCCGGGCGCTGATGCCGATCGCGCTGGTGACGCAGACCATGCCGCTGGTGGCGCTGACGCCGCTGCTGGTGCTGATCTTCGGACGCGGCGTCGCGGTGACCGTTGCGATCACCGTCTCGGTGACCTTCTTTCCGGCCTATGTGACGCTGGCGCAGGGCCTGTCGATGGTACCCAAGGCGGCCTTCGACCTGGTCCGGGCCTACGGCGCCTCGGGCTGGCGGGCGTTGCGGATGGTGGCGCTGCCGGCCAGCCTGCCCTGGCTCTTCGCCGCCGCCCGGCTGGCGGTGCCGCGGGCGCTGCTCGGCGTGATGATCGCCGAGTGGCTGGCGACCGGGCGGGGGCTTGGCAACCTTCTCAACCAGTCGCGCGGCTATCTCGACTACGGGATGATCTGGACCGTGGCGCTGGTTTCGGTGCTGGTTTCGGTGATCCTCTACCAGTTGGCGGTGGGGCTGGAACGCCTCGCGACCGCTCGTCGCTGAGGCGAGTTTCACCGCGCGCATCCATTGAAGTCGGCGTATGCATCCATATTGGCCGCCGGGCGTTTATGGTGCTGATCCCAGCCACCGCCCGCCGTCTTTGAGACATGCCCATGGAAAATCCGACCCGTCGCGCCCATACGATGCCCTTTGGAGCGGAGCTCCGTCCGGAAGGCGGCGTCCGCTTCCGGGTCTGGGCGCCGACCCAGGCGACGATGACGCTGACCGTCGAAGGGCGCGGTGACGCGGTGCCGATGACGGCGCTGGCCGACGGCTGGCATGAATGCGTCGTCGACGATCTCGGCGCCGGCGCGCGCTACCGCTTCGGCCTTGCCGACGGCACCGCCGTTCCCGATGCGGCATCCCGCCACCAGCCCGACGACGTCCACGGCCCGAGCGAGGTGATCGACCCGCGCGGCTACGCCTGGGGCGACGGCGCGTGGCGGGGACGGCCCTGGGAAGAAGCGGTGCTCTACGAACTGCATGTCGGGGCGTTCACGCCGGAAGGGACCTTTCGCGCCGCCATCGACAGGCTCGACGATCTCGTCGCGCTCGGCATCACGGCGATCGAACTGATGCCGATCGCCGATTTTCCCGGGGCGCGAAACTGGGGCTATGACGGGGTCTGCCTGTTCGCACCCGATGCGAGCTACGGCCGGCCGGACGACCTCAAGGCGCTGGTCGACGCGGCCCATGCCCGGGGGCTGATGGTGCTGCTCGACGTCGTCTACAATCACTTTGGTCCGGAGGGGAATTACCTCGGCGCCTACGCGGCGCCGTTCTTCACCGACCGGCACGAGACGCCATGGGGCGCGGCGATCAATTTCGCCAGCCCGACCGTCCGCGATTTCACCATCCACAACGCGCTCCACTGGCTCGAGGAATATCACTTCGACGGCCTGCGCCTCGACGCGGTGCAGGCGATCATGGACGACAGCGAGCAGCACCTCCTGGAGGAACTGGCCGAGCGGGTGCGCGACCATCTCGGCGGGGAGCGCGCGATCCACCTGATCCTCGAGAACGAGGAGAACCATGCCAGCCTGCTCGAACGCGACGCGGCGGGAAGGCCGGAGCACTATACGGCGCAATGGAACGACGACGTTCACCACGTGCTGCACACCGCGGCGACCGGCGAGGATGCCGGCTATTACGCCGACTATGCCGGCGATACGCGCCAGCTTGCCCGGGCGCTGGCCGAGGGCTTCTCCTTCCAGGGCGAGATGATGCCCTATCGCGGGTCGCCGCGTGGCGAGGCCAGCCGGCACCTGCCGCCAACGGCCTTTGTCAGCTTCATCCAGAACCACGACCAGATCGGCAACCGCGCCTTCGGCGAGCGACTGACCACGATCGCGCCGGCGCATGTCGTGCGGGTGGTCGCCGCCATGTACCTGCTGGCGCCGCAGATCCCGATGCTCTTCATGGGCGAGGAATGGGGGGCGTCGCAGCCATTCCCCTTCTTCTGCGATTTCGGGCCGGACCTTGCCGAGGCGGTGCGCAACGGCCGGCGGGCCGAGTTCGCCCGGTTTCCCGAATTCCGCGACGCGGCGGCGCGGGAGCAGATTCCCGATCCGATTGGCGAGGGGACATATCTCGCGGCGAAACTCGGATGGGACGACCGGCGCCGCGCGCCGCATGACGAGTGGCTGGCGTGGTACCAGCGCCTGCTGGCACTGCGGCACGCTGAGATCGTGCCCCGGCTCGCCGGCATCGGCGGCCATGCCGGTGAGCATGCGATCGTCGGCGAGGGCGGCGTGGCGGTGACCTGGCGCATGGGCGACGGCAGCCGGCTCAATCTCCTGGCCAATCCCTCCGAGGGGCAGTTCTCCGGCGTCGCGATGCCGGCGGGGCGGAGGCTGTGGCAGGAGGGCGCGGTGATGGCGGACGGGCTCGGGGCCTGGTCGCTGATCTGGTCGCTCGAGACACATGACGGAGCAGGCGCATGAACGAGCAGGATCTTGCCGCCAACGGCGAAACACCACCGACGCCCCGGGCAACCTATCGGCTCCAGTTCAGCAGCGGTTTCGGCTTTCGCGACGCGGCGGCGCTGGCGCCCTATCTCGCCGGTCTCGGCGTCAGCCACGTCTATGCCTCGCCCTACATGAAGGCGCGGCCCGGCAGCAGTCATGGCTATGACATCGTCGACCACAATGCGCTGAATGCCGAACTCGGCAGTCCGGAGGATCTCGCGGCGATGGTCGCCGCCTTCAAGGCCAACGGCCTCGGGCAGATCGTCGACTTCGTGCCGAACCACATGGGCGTCGGCGGCGCCGACAACGCATGGTGGCTCGATACGCTGGAATGGGGGCCGGATTCGCCCTTCGCCGGCTATTTCGACATCGACTGGGATTCCGACCGGGCGCATCTCAAGGGCAAGCTGCTGATCCCGTTTCTCGGCGACCAGTATGGCGCGGTGCTCGAAGCCGGCGACCTCGCGCTGCGCTTCGACCCCGAGGGCGGCGATTTCGCGGTCTGGGCCTATGGCACCCACAAGCTGCCGATCTGTCCGCTGCACTACCAGACGATCCTCGGCCAGGACCATCCGGCGCTGGAACGCCTCGGCGACGCCTTTGCCGGGCTGCCGAATTATCGTCCGCATGTCATCCGCCGGGCCGGCGATCTCAAGGCGGACCTCGCGCGGCTGGTGGCCGGTGAGCCGGAGGTTGGCGAGGCGGTCGACGCGGCGGTCGCGGCGCTGAACGGGACGCCGGGCGATCCGGCGAGCTTCGGCGGCCTGCACGACCTGATCCAGCAGCAGCATTGGCGGGCGGCCTTCTTCGGCGTTGCCGCCGACGACATCAACTATCGCCGCTTCTTCAACATCAACGAGCTGGCTGGGTTGCGGATGGAGCAGCCGGAGCTGTTCGACCTGACCCATCGCTTCGTCCTGGAGAAGATCGCCGACGGGACGCTGGACGGTTTGCGCATCGACCATATCGACGGCCTGCTCGACCCGAAGGGCTATTGCATCCGGCTTCGCGAGGCGGCGGCGCGGCCGTTCTACCTGGTGGTGGAGAAGATCCTCGCCCGCCACGAGCACCTGCGCGACGACTGGCCGATCGAGGGCACCACCGGTTACGAATTCGCCAACCTGGTCGGCGGGCTGTTCGTCGATCCGGCGAGCGAGGGCGCCTTCGACCGGCTCTACAGCGGCTTCACCGGGGCAACGCGCGCCTTCGAGGACATCGTCCGAGACTGCAAGATCCGGATCATGACCACCGAGATGGCGAGCGAGCTCAACGTGCTGGCGCGGGACGCCGGGCGGATCGCGCGGTCGAACTGGAAGAGCTGCGACTTCACCAACAATATTCTCCACATGGGGCTGAAGGAGATCGTCGCGCGCTTCCCGGTCTACCGCACCTATATCGACGGCTCGACTCCCGACGAGGCCGACCGGCGCGACATCGACTGGGCGATCACCCAGGCGCGGCGCAGCGAGGACGCGCCGGACGGGACGGTCTTCGACTTCCTCCACGCGCTGCTGACCACCGACCTGGTCGCCGAACCGCGGAGCGGCTACAGCCGGCAGGCGGTGGTGCATTTCGCCATGAAGGTTCAGCAATATAGCGGGCCGGTGATGGCCAAGGGGCTCGAGGACACCGCCTTCTATCGCTACAACCGGCTGGTCTCGCTCAACGAGGTCGGCGGGCATCCGGAACATTTCGGCACGGCCGTCGCCGCCTTCCACCGGGCGAACCAGGACCGCGGCGCGCGCTGGCCGCACGCCATGCTGTCGACCTCGACCCATGACACCAAGCGCGGCGAGGATACGCGGGCGCGGCTCCATGTCCTTTCGGAAATGCCGGAGGAATGGGAGCGCCACATCCAGTCGTGGAGCCGGGTGGTGCGGGCGCGGCGCGGCGAGGTCGAGGGCACCGCGCCGCCCGATCACAACGACGAATACCTGCTCTACCAACTGCTGCTCGGTGCGTGGCCGGTCGAACTGACCGAAGTCGACAATCTCGATGCCAAGGCGGTCGCCGACTTCGCGACGCGGGTCGAAGGGGCGATGATCAAGTCGGTGCGCGAGGCCAAGGTCCATTCAAGCTGGACGGCGCCCAACCAGGACTACGAGGAGGCGCTGGTCTCCTTCCTGCGCGACTGCCTCGACACGACGCGGACCAATCCCTTCCTCGACAGCTTCCGTCCGTTCCAGGCGCGGATCGCCCGGCTCGGCATGATCAACAGCCTGTCGCAGACGCTGGCCAAGCTGACGGTGCCGGGGATGCCGGATCTCTACCAGGGGAGCGAACTCTGGGAACTCAGCCTCGTCGATCCCGACAACCGCCGGCCGGTCGACTATGAGCTGCGCCGCCGGCTGGTCGCGGATGTCGAGGCGATGGCGGGCGACGCCGATGCGATGGGCGGTCTCGTGGAGCGCTGGAAGGACGGGGCGGTGAAGCTGGCGGTGACGCGGATCGTGCTGGCGCTGCGACGGGAGAAGCCGGCGCTCTTCGCCGAGGGCGGCTACGAGGCGCTGGAGGTTTCCGGCGCACGGGCCGAGCATGCCTGCGCCTTCGCCCGCGATCACGACGGTGACCATGTCGTGGTCGCCTTTCCGCGACTGGTGGCGGCGCTGGAGGACGGCGAGGGCTGGGGCGATACGACGATCTCCCTGCCCGAGGACGCGGCGGGACGGCGGTGGCGGAATGCCTTCACCGGGCGCGCGGTCGACGTCATTGCGCAGGACGGCGGGCCGGCGGTTCGGGCGGAGGCGATTCTCAGCGCGTTTCCGGTCGCGTTGCTGGTGGCCGACGACTAGCGGTCGTGCGGCGCCGGTCCTGCACGCTGGCGGCGCGACAGTTTTAGCGAAAAACTGATGTCTTTCATAACCTTGCGCCGGAGCTCAGGTCGCGGAAGGTGGCTCCGCCATGCTCCGGTCTTGCGTGTCGATGGCAAAGGACGCCAACGTTTGCCATAACGGACAACGGGTTGGAGGGCTGGCGCCATGGCGGATCCGGGGGACCGATCCCGCCGCCATGGCCGGGCGAGATGTCGATGCTGAGTACGTGTCCATCCTGCGGCAGGCCAAACGAGGCGGGCGCCAAGTTCTGCTCCGAATGCGGGACGGCGCTTGCCGCGCGCGGCGTCGATGGCGGGATCGCGCCGGGGCGCGCCGATGCCTCGGGCGAACGGCGGCAACTGACCATCATGTTCTGCGATCTCGTCGGCTCGACGACGCTCGCCTCGCGGCTCGATCCGGAGGACACCCGCGAGGTGATCGGCGCCTGCCTGCGGATGATCACCCAGGTCGTCGAGCGCTTCGGCGGCTACGTGGCGCGCTATGTCGGCGACGGGGCGCTGATCTATTTCGGCTATCCCCAGGCCAACGAGGATGATGCCGAGCGTGGCGTCGAGGCCGGCTTGCGGATCATCGAGGAGGCGGCGTCGCTGAAGCTTCACGACGGCTTCCGAACGCAGTTTCGCGTCGGCATCGCGACCGGGCTGGTGGTGGTCGGCGATATCGTGCGGGCCGGGGCGCCGGGCGAATCCGACGTTGCCGGCGAGACGCCGCATCTGGCGGCGCGGCTGCAGGCGCTGGCCGAACCCGACACCGTGGTGATCTCGCACGGGACGCGGCAGCTGGCCGGCGAGCTCTTCTCCTATCGCGACCTCGGGCCGGTGGCGCTCAAGGGCTTCGCCGAACCGGTGCGCGCCTTCGAGGTGCTGGCGCCGACCGGGGCCGAGAGCCGCTTCGAAGCTCTGCGGGTGACGCGGCAGAGCCCGCTGGTCGGCCGCGACGCGGAACTCGATCGGCTCGAAGGGCTGTGGCGAAAGGCGTGCGACGGCAAGGGGCAGGTGGCGCTGCTGCATGGCGATCCGGGGATCGGCAAGTCGCGGCTGACGGCGATGCTGTCGGAACGGATCGCCGACCAGCCGCACACCCGCATCCGCTACTATTGCTCCTGGCACCAGCAGGGGTCGCCGTTCCAGCCCTTCATCAACCAGCTTGAACGGGCGGCGAATATCGACCGCGCCGACACGCCGGCGGTCAAGTTCGACAAGCTTGCCCAGGTGCTCAGCCCCGGCAGTTCGCAGGACGAGGACCTGCTGCTGGTGGCCGACCTGCTGTCGGTTTCACCCGGCGAGGGTCCGCCCATCGACCTGGCGCCGCTGAAATTGCGCGAACGGACGATGGAGGCGCTGCTGCGGCAGGCGGCGCTGCTGTCCGCCCAGCGGCCGCTGCTGATGGTGTTCGAGGACGTCCACTGGATCGACCCGAGTTCGCTCGATCTGCTGAAGCTCGCGGTGCAGCGGATTCCGGAGTTGCCGATCCTGCTGATCGTCACCTTCCGACCGGCCTTCCAGTCGCCGTGGAGCGAAGAGGAGGCTGTGTCGATCCCGCTGTCGCCGCTCGACCGCGACGAAAGCGTCGCCCTGGTCCAGGCGAGCGCCGGACCGACCGAATTGCCGCCGCAGGTCGTCGCCGAGATCATCGAACGGTCGGACGGGATTCCGCTATTCGTCGAGGAACTGACGCGCAGCGTCGTCGATGGCCGGCAGGGCAACGGCGACGGTGCGGCAACGGTGCCGACGACGCTGCACGCATCGTTGATGTCGCGGCTCGACCGGCTCGGCGAAGCCAAGGCGATCGCGCTGATCGGCGCGACCATCGGTCGGGAATTCACCTATGAACTGGTGGCGGGACTGGCGCGCCGGCCGGAGCCGGAACTCAAGGTGGCCTTCGACCAGCTGACTGCCTCCGGGCTCGTCCGGCGCCGGGGCGTGCCGCCGGCGGCGACCTATCAGTTCACCCATGCGCTCCTGCACGAAGCGGCCTATCGCTCGATGTTGCGCGACACCCGTCGCGACCTTCACGCCGACCTGGCGGTGATCCTCGAGGACCGTTTTCCAGAGACCGCGAAGTTGAGGCCGGATCTGCTGGCCCATCACTGCGCCGAGGCCGGCAACACCGAGAAGGCAATCGAATATTGCCTGCAGGCCGGGCGCAGCGCCTTTGCCCGCTCGGCGATCGTCGAGGCGATCGGGCGTCTCGAAAGAGGGCTGGAGCTGGTCGGCCTGCTTCCTGAAGGCGAGCGCCGCTACCAGCTCGAACTCGGCCTCTACCTGTACCTGACCCAGGCGCTGATCGCCCATACCGGCTACACGTCGCGGGAAACCTACGAGGCGGTCGAGCACGCGCGGCGAACCGCCGACAAGCTTGGCGAGCCGCCGCAACTCGCCGCGGTGCTCAGCGGACAATGGGCCTATTCGCTGATCAGCAACCAGCTGACGACGGCCAGTCGTCGCTCCGCCGAACTGCTCGACCTGGGACGGGCGCGGGGCGACCGGATCTGGACGCTGCTCGGCCTCCGGGCCAGCGGCGTGACCGACTTTGCCCGCGGCCGCTTCATCGAGGCGCGGGCCAGCCTCGAAATGGCGACGCAACTCTATGCGCCCGAGGACCAGCCGGCCTATGCGGCACTCGGCGTCCAGGACGCCCAGGTGGTGGTGACCGTCTACCTGTCATGGCTCCAGATCTACCTTGGCTATTCCGACCGGGGCCGCGAAACGCGGGACCGCGCCGTGACCGACGCGCGTGCGCTCAACCAGGCCTACAGCATGGCCCATGCGCTGAACGGCCTTGCCTTCACCCAGCTCATGCTCGGCCAGGCCGAGAAAGCGCTGGACACGCTCGACGCACTGGAGCGGACCAACGAGGAGCACGGGCTCGCCTATTACCGGGCGTTCGTGTTTATCTTCCGGGGCTGGGCGCATGCCGATCTCGGCAACGTGGCGGAAGGCATCCGGCTGATCGAGTTTGGCATATCGGCGTATCGCGGCGCGGGCGCGCATCTCTACACCACCACATTCTACCGGTGGCTCGCCTCGGCCTACCGCGCCGCCGGCGACTATCGACAGGGGCTGGCCCAGCTCGACGAAGCGACATCGATTGCCAAGGAATCGCAGGCCTATGGCGACGAAGGCGAAATCCACCGGGTCCGTGCCGAGATCCTGCTCGATCTCAACGACCGGGCTGGCGCGGAGCACAGCTACAGGGCGGCGCTCGAGGCGTCGCGGCGACGCCAGGCGCGGCAATGGGAATTGCGCGCCGCGACCGGGCTGGCGCGGATGCTGGCCGAAGACGGGCGCTCGGCAGAAGCGTCGTCCCTTCTCGGCGGAGTCCATGCCTGGTTCACCGAGGGATTCGATACCCCCGACCTGAATGCGGCGAAGGCCCTGCTGGACGAACTGGAGTGACCGACTGACGAGGACTGCACGCCGATAACACGCAAGACGTTCCAGAGGAGGCGCGTCAT
The DNA here is from genome assembly GCF_900104485.1 of Bauldia litoralis. Lineage (GTDB taxonomy): Bacteria > Pseudomonadota > Alphaproteobacteria > Rhizobiales > Kaistiaceae > Bauldia > Bauldia litoralis. Next base: position 362,381 of record NZ_FMXQ01000003.1, read on the forward strand.
GACAGTGAGCGAAACCACCGTTGGCGGGAGCGGCACCGCGCCGGCCGGTGCGACCGGCGGTCCTACGCCGGGCAGCGGCTTCTACCCGCAGGCGCTGCAGCCGGAGCCTGGGCTGAAAGCGACGCTCGCCCACTGGTTCCTGAGCCATATCCCGACCGTGCTCCGGCTGATGCGCCGCTTCTGGCCGATCGCCCGCGTGCCCTTCATCGGCCTGACCTTCGTCACCCGCTATGACGACGTCCAGGAGGTCCTGGCGAACGACCGGGTGTTTCCCGTGCCCTTCGGCGAGAAGGTCAAGGAACTGAACGGCGGGCCCAATTTCGTTCTCGGCATGGAGGATGGCCCGGACTATTGGCGGATCCAGAAGGCGGTCATGCAGGTCTTCCGGCGGGAGGACATCGCCGCGATCGTCACGCCGATGGCGGCGCGGCACGCGACGGCGATCGTCGCGGCGGCCGGCGGCCGGCTCGACGCGATCGAGAGCCTGGTCACCCGGGTGCCGACGCTGATCTGCGAGGACTATTACGGCATCACCCTCCAGCCGGAGCAGCGGGTGCCGTTCTCGCAATGGACCTTCGCGATGAGCATGTACATGTTCGCCGATCCGTTCAACGATCCGAAGCTGCGGGCGCCGGCAGTCGCCGGTGCCGCCGGGGTGCGGGCGGTGATCGACGCGTCGATCGCCGCGGCGAAGCGGTCTCCGCCGGCCGGCGACACGGTGCTGGCGCGGATGCTGCGGACCGGATCGCAGGCGGGCGGCGGGCTCAGCGACGAGGCAATCCGGACCTACCTTGTCGGCATGGTCGCCGGCTTCGTTCCGACTAACACCATGGCGGCCGGCAACATCCTCGACATCATGCTCGATCGCCCGGAATTCCTCGAAAGGGCGCAGGCAGCGGCGCGCGCCGGCGACGACGACCTGCTCGAGCGATGCCTGTTCGAGGCGTCGCGCTTCAAGCCGATCAATCCCGGTCCCTTCCGCGTCTGCGGCGAGGACTACGAACTGGCGGCCGGTACGGCGCGGGCGACGCGGATCCGCAAGGGCGAGATCCTGCTGGCGAGTACCCAGTCGGCGATGTTCGACAAGCGCCGGGTCACCGATCCGTGGCGCTTCGATCCCGACCGCGCCGCCACCGATTACATGCTGTTCGGCCACGGCCTGCACTGGTGCCTTGGCGTGTTCATCGCCCGGGCCGAGATCACCCAGACACTGAAGGCGCTTCTGTTGAAGGAAAATCTGCGGCGGGCGGAGGGCGAGGCGGGCAAGCTGACCCATCTCGGCTCCTTCCCGCAGCACCTGGTCGTGACCTACGCCGGCTAGGTCCGCCGCATTCGCAAGCACGAAACAGATCGGGGAACTCCTGTCATGTCGCATGCTTTCGTCACCATCGCGATTCCCTTCGAGGCTGCCAGAACCGCCGCCGTCGAGTCGCGGCTGGCCGAGATGGGCAACCCGCCGTCCGATACGATCAGGGACAAGCTGGACGAGGCGGCCTTCGTTCATTTCATGAGCCTGTGGGTGGTCGCCGGCGGAGTCGACGGGCCGAGCCACCTGATCATCGAGGTCAATGCCGACGGCACGGTCGGCGCGGTGACCCGGAAGCTCGCCGCGACGATGGATGCCGCGCTGACCGGGGTCCTCGACGAGGCGGGTGTCAGCCTTGGCGGCCAGGACCTGGCGACTTTTCTCGAGCGGCACCACCAGGGCGTCGGCCAGGGCTGGTTCGAAACGCCGGGGGTCAACTTCGACGGAACGCCGGGGCTGACGGTTTCGCAGATACGGCAGGAAGCCGACCTCGCGCGCCGCGTGGCTGACATGCTGGACGCGACCGAAAAGGGGCGGACGGCGCTCGAGGTCCTGACCGGCGTGCGCGACCGGTTGTGGAACGACGAGAGCAGCAAATGGGCCTTCACGGCCGCGCCCGCTCCGGCCCTCGACCCGATGCCATCGTCTTCCGGGGCGGTGCTTCCGATCCTGATGTCGGTCGTGTCGCATTTCCTGTGGCCGGTCCTCGCGCTGGCCGTGCTGGTGCTGGTGGTCGTCTGGGCCCTCGGCGGCTTCGCGCTGGCGGCCTGGGTGACGGCGCTGGTCCTCGTCGCCGCCGTCGTCGGCATCGGGCTGATCTATCGCGGCCTGCGCCGGGCCGAGGAGGCCGATACTTCCGAGGACATTCCGCCATCGCCGGAGCGGGTGGCGGCCTACATGCAGCGCGAGCGTCATTCCGGGCAGAGCCACCTCGCGGCGGTCTCGACCGTCAAGCCAGGCCGTCTCCGTCATCTGACGTTGCGGCTTGGCCTGTGGTTTGCCGGCATCCTCGCGGTGCATTTCTCGCGCCCCGGCTTCCTCGGCTCGACCGGCGTCATTCACTTCGCCCGCTGGATCGTGCTGCCGGGGACCGACAAGCTGCTCTTCATGTCGAACTATGACGGCGTCTGGGAGAGCTATCTCGAGGACTTCATCGAGAAGGCCAGTGAGGGCGTCACCGGGATCTGGAGCAACACGGTCGGGTTTCCGAAGACGGAGAAACTGCTCTTCAAGGGGGCGCGCGACGGCGACCGCCTGCGGCGCTGGACGCGCCGCCAGCAGCGGGTGACGTGGTTCTGGTACACCGCCTATCCGGACCTGACGCTCAACCGCATCCGGGTCAACGCGGCGATCCGCAAGGGCATCGCCGTCGCCGGCACCGAGGCGGAGGCGGCCGACTGGCTGTCCTGCTTCGGCTCGGAGGTCCGGTCGGCCGGCCAGCTGGCGACGCGGGAGATACCGACGCTGGTCTTCGGTGGACTTGGCCACCTGCGCTATTCGACCTGCCTGCTGGTGGAGCTGGCGGAAGACCGGGAGGCGGCGCGGGCGTGGCTGACGGACCTGGAGCCGGAGATCGCCTATGGCGATACGCGCGGCGCCAGCGAGGCAACCGTGCTCGGCCTGTCGACGACAGCGCTCGTCAAGCTCGGCCTCGACGGTGACGACATGGAGACCTTTCCGCTGCCCTTCCAGCACGGCAGCACCGTGCCGTGGCGGGCGAGTGCGCTGGGCGACACGGGCCGGAACGATCCGAAGACATGGGCCTGGGGCAAGCCGGACCGGCCGATCGACGCGATCCTTGTGCTCTATGGCAAGGACCAGAAGACGCTCAACGCGCTGGCGCGGAAACGCCGCAAGGCGGCGAAGGACGGCGGTCACGCCGTGGTTCGCGAACTGAAGCTCGCGACCCTGCCGGAGAAGAAGGACGAGCCGACCGGCGTCCGCGTCCGGGAGCCCTTCGGTTTTGCCGACGGCATCTCGCAGCCGCGGATCCGGGGGGCCGGACGGGTGCGCGAGGCAGGGGATATCCACCAGGTCGAGCCGGGCGAATTCGTCATCGGCTACCCGGACAATCTCGGCTACCTGCCGTCCTCGCCGTCTGTCCCGGCGGCGAAGGACCCGCAGGACATCCTGCCGGCGCTCGGGGCCGATCCGTTCGCCCAGCGGCCGCGCTTCGCGCCGCCGCCGGCCAATGCCCGGCGCGACCTCGGCCAGAACGGGTCGTTCCTGGTGGTGCGCCAGCTGGAGCAGGACCGCGACGGGTTCGAGGCGTTCCTGCAGGAGGCGGCGGCGAAGCTTTCGGCGAGCGGGCGGGCGCCGGACATTGGCGACATCGACCTCGCCGAGTGGATCGGCGCCAAGATGGTCGGCCGCTGGAAGGATGGCTCGTCGCTGGTCAGGAACCCGGGCGGCGCGGCGAAACGGTCGCCGCCCGACAACGACTTCCTGTGGAACGAGGATCCGACCGGCACCCGCTGCCCGCTCGGCAGTCACATCCGGCGCGTCAACCCGCGCGATACCTTCGAGCCGGGGTCGGCGGTGCAACTGGCGATCAGCAACCGGCATCGCATCCTGCGCGTCGGACGGCCCTATGGGCCGGACAACGCGGGGCGGCAGGGGCTGCTGTTCATGTGCCTCAACACCGACATCGACCGGCAGTTCGGCTTCGTCCAGCAGACATGGGCGCTGGCGCCAAGCTTTCACGGGCTCGAGTCGGAAGTCGATCCGTTCGTCGGCGAGAGCGACAAGCGCGGCTGCTTCACGATTCCGACCGAGGACGGGCCGGTGCGGATCCAGGGGATGAAGGACTTCGTGACGGTGAAGGGCAGCGCCTATTTCTTCCTGCCGGGACGGCGGGCGGTGCGGTATCTTTCCGCGTCGCCAGCGGCCGAGCCGGCCAAGGCCGAAACCGTAACGGGATGACCGGGGACACCATGCCAGGGATCGAGACACCATCGCCGCCGAGCGACCCGCGGCTCCTGCTGCTCGACCCGCGCGACAATGTGCTGGTCGCCACGGCCCGCATCCGCGCCGGGGAGACGATCGCGGTCGGCGGCATGCGGGTCTCGATGCCCGCCGACCTGCCGCTCGGCCACAAGCTGGCGCGCGTCGACATCGCGCCGGGCGCCAAGGTGCTCAAGTATGGCGCGCCGATCGGCTCGGCGACGGTCGCGATCCGGGCCGGCGACCATGCCCATGTCCACAACATCAGAAGCGACTATACGCCGACCTATCACCTCGACGACGCCAAGCCCCGGGACGGGGGCGCATCGTGAGCATGCTCGGCTATCCGCGTGCCGACGGGCGCAAGGGCATCCGCAACACCGTGGTCGTCGGCTACCTGGTCGAATGCGCCCACCACGTCGCCCGGGAAATCGCCCTGCCGTTTCGCGAGGCCGATACCCATGTCATCGGCTTTCCCGGCTGCTACCCGAATTCCTATGCCGAGACGATGATGGAGCGGCTTTGCACCCACCCGAATGTCGGCGCGGTTCTGCTGGTGTCGCTCGGCTGCGAGAGTTTCAACAAATACCGTCTCGAACAGGCGATCCGCGACAGCGGGCGTGCGGTCAGGACGATCGTCATCCAGGCCACCGGCGGGACGCGGACGTCGATCGCCGAAGGCCGGGACTTCGTGGCCGGACAGCGCGCCGTCCTCGACGCGATGACGCCCGTGCCGATGGCGGCGAGCGACCTCATCGTCGGCACGATCTGCGGCGGCTCCGACGGCACGTCCGGGATCACCGGCAATCCGGCGGCCGGGCGCGCCTTCGACATGCTGGTCGCCGACGGCGCCGCCTGCATCTTCGAGGAAACCGGGGAACTCATCGGCTGCGAACACATCATGGCGGCGCGGGCGATCACGCCGGACCTCGGCCATGAACTGGAGGCGAGCGTCGCCAAGGCGGCGCGCTACTACGCGACCCTCGGCTATGGCTCCTTCGCCGCCGGCAATGCCGATGGCGGGCTGACCACTATCGAGGAGAAATCGATGGGGGCCTATGCCAAGTCCGGCTCGTCGCCGATCACCGGGCTGATCAAGCCGGGCGATGTTCCCTCGCGCGGCGGGCTCTACCTGCTCGACGTGGTGCCGGACGGCGAGGTGCGGTTCGGCTTTCCCAACATCAACGACAATGCCGAGATCGCCGAACTGATCGCCTGCGGCTGCCACGCCGTCCTGTTCGTCACCGGGCGCGGCTCGGTGGTCGGCTCGGCGATCGCGCCGGTGGTCAAGATCTGCGCCAACCCGGAGACGTACCGGAGGATGTCGGACGACATGGATGTCGATGCCGGCCGCATCCTGGAGGGGCGGGCGACACTGGACGAAGTGGGTGCCGAGATACGCGACGTCGTGCTCGGCCTTGGCGATGGCCAACGGACCCGATCCGAAGCGCTCGGGCACCAGGAATTCATCCTGACCTACAAATCCTTCGAGCCGATCGGTCCCGCCTGCCTTCCGGCGGCGTGACCGATTGTTCGGGTCGCAGCGTCAGCCCTTGACGACGCCTTCGGCGAGGCCCTTGAAGAACAGCTTCTGGGCGAAGGCGAAGGCGATCAGGCCCGGCGTCACGACGATGACGTAGACGGCGGCGATGCGCGGCCAGGCCCACTGGCCCATGCCGCCTTGTGCCGCGGCGAGGACCACCGGCATGGTGCGGGCTTCCTGATCGTTGGTCAGCGTCGAACCGAGCAGGAACTCGCCCCAGGCGGTGACGAAATTGACGATCAGGACGACGACCAGGCCGTTGCGGACCAGCGGCAGGCCGATGAACCACAGCGTCTTCCAGACGCCGGCGCCATCGAGTCGGGCCGACTCGATGACCTCGTGTGGCACCAACTGGAAGACGGCACGCATGATCAGCACGCTGATCGCCAGGTTGAGCGTCACATAGGGCAGGATGAGGCCGGTGGTGCTGTTGATCAGGCCGAGCGAGTCCTGCAACTCGTAGATCGAGATGATCGCGACGACGCGGGTCGGGAAATAGAGCGACAGCAGCAGCGCGGTGAAGATGACGGCGCGGCCGAAGGGCCTGAGATGGACCAGGGCGTAGCCGGCAAGCACCGCGCAAAGCGTGGTGATGATCACTGTCGCGCCGGTGACGTAGATGCTGTTGAACAGGTTTTGCGGCAGCGTCTCGATCTTGCCGAGCACGTAGCCGTAATGGGTGAAGTCGAATTTGCGGGGCCAAAGCTGGCCTCGCATCGAATCGGGCAGCGACTTGACCGACAGCAGCAGCACCCAGGCGAGCGGCGCCAGGATGATCAGCATGAAGAACCAGATGACGCCATGGCGGATGAGGAGCGAGCGGTTGCGCGCGAACCACGTCTGCTGCGGGGTGTAGGCTACCGGATGGGCGGCTTCGTGAGTCATTTCGCCGTCAACCTCTCGGCCTGAAAATGTAGAGCAGGATGCCGACGAAGAAGATCATCACCACCGCGCCGATCATGCCGATGGCGGCGGCGAAGCCCTGTCGCCAGAGCCCGATGTTGAACGCCTGATCGTACATGAACATCGTCCATGTGTAGGTCGGCGATGCGCGGTTGAAGCCGCCGAAGATCAGATACTCGTCGATCACCGCCATCGAGGTGCCGAAGCGCAGCACGACCAGGATCATCATGATCGGCGCGAGGCGCGGCAGGGTGATGTGCCAGAACACCTTCCACTCGTTGGCGCCATCGAGGCGGGCTGCCTCGATCATTTCCTTCGGGATGGCGGCGAGGCCGGCGAGGAAGAAGATGGCGTGATAGCCGAGGCCCCACCACACTTCCATGACCGCGATCGACGGCAGGGTCAGCGCCGTGCCGCCGAGCCACTGCGGCGCGTTCTGGTAGGTGAAGATGCCGAAGACGTCGACCAGCAGGTAATTGATCGGGCCGACCTGATAATTATACATCCACTTCCACAGCACGAAGACGAGCGTGCTCGGGATCAGCGCCGGGATGAGCAGGACGATGCGATAGAGGGTCTGAAGCTTAGGCTGCTGCACCCGGTCGACCAGGATGGCCAGGATCATCGGGAAGATGATGGTACCCGGCAGGAACATCATGGTGAAATACGCGGCGCGCCAGAGGCTGTCCCACATCAGGGGGTCGTTCAGCGCCTCGACATAATTGCCGAAGCCGACCCATTGCGCCGGGTCGTTGCTCAGGAATTCATAATTGGTGAAGCTGATCCAGACGACCCGAAAGATCGGGTAGACCTGATAGCCGACGAAGAAAAGCAGCGTCGGCAGAAGAAAGACCCAAGTCCCCAGATTGTCCTTGAGATGGCGCGCCGTAGCTGACGTATGCGGCCGTTGCATGCGTAATTCCCGAAAACCCGCCCCCGGACTCCCCGGTCGGCCTGCGGCCCGTCGGGAAGCAACTCAAGCTATTGGAAGTGTCGTCGTTTGAGAGGTGACGGGGCGCCTCCGGCGTCCCGTCACCTGATCGATGCGAGCCTAGCCGCGGTCGCGTTCGGCCTTCACGGCGTCCATGACGTTCTGCATGGCAACCTTCGGGTCCTCGACTTCGCCGGTGAGATAGGCCTGCCACAGCGGCTGGCCGATCTGGAACTGCGAAAGGCCGAACAGGTTGTTCTCGATCGCCTTGGCCTTGTCGAGCTGCGCGCGGACAAGGGCGACGAAGGGAAGCATCCAGTCCGGCGGATTGGCGTCCCACTCGGCGTAGATCGACTTGTACGGCGGAAGCTGACCCGGATGCGACGTCTCGGTGCCGGCAATCGAGTCCTTCCAGATCCGCGGATCGTAGGTCAGGGCCTTGATGTACTCGGCGGCCTTTTCCTTGTTCTGGCCGTGCTTGAACAGCGCGGAACCAGTGGTCCAGAACACCGTCGAGCCCTCGCCGCCCTTGAACTTCGGCAGCGGGCCGAGGTGCAGTTGGGTCGGCTCGTCCCAATACTGGGCCATCCGCAGCGGCGCATTGAAGTACTTGGTGATATAGCCGACGCGCTGGGCCGCGAAGGCGACCTCGTCCGGGGTGCCATTGACGCCGCCGTCGGTGGCGCCGGCAAGCAGGATGTCCGGGTTGGCGACAGCCATGATCTTCTTCATCAGGATCAGGGCTTCGATCGCCGGTTCGCTGGTGAAGTCGAACAGGCCCTCGGGCGTGTAGACGTCCTTGCTCATGCTGTGGGCCATCGGGGCGACGCAACGCCAGCCGTGGGCGTCGAACGTCGCGCCAAACGGCGCCGCGCCGGAATCGATCACGGCCTGGGCGTTGGCAAGATAGTCGTCCCACGTCTCGGGAGCGCTGTCCGGAAGGCCAGCCGTGGTCGTCAGGCCCGAGTGCCAGCCCTGGCCCGCGACGTCGAGGAAGAAGGGCCAGCTGTAGAGCTTGCCGTCGATCGTGCACTCGTCACGGATCGCCGGGATCATGTCGTCGAGCACCTCAGCGGGGATGTAGTCGTCCCACGGCTCGATGACATCGGCTTCGACCAGCGACGTCATTTCGACGAACGGCGTCTGGCCGACATAGACGTCCCAGGTGCTTTCGCCGTTCTTGGCTTCGGCGACGAAGCGCTCGATGCCGAAACCCTGAACCGGGGCGATCTGGTAGTTCAGGTCCGGGAAGCCTTCGTTGATTGCCGGGATGCCCGGGTGAAGGTTTTCGATCCAGTCATAGAAGGTTGGCGTCAGCGGACGGTCCTGAGCGAGGGCCGATCCAATGCCGTATTTCGCGGCGACACCAACGCCAGCCATGCCGAGACCGGCAACGAGACTGCGCGAAAGAAATTCGCGTCGATCGATCTGTCCACGCAGCAGCTGCTTGCGCGATGCCTCCTGGAGGAGGAGCTCCTGTTCCTTACGTTCGACCACCGGCTAGTACTCCTTTTTGTCGCCACATCAACGGAACTGTAGAACCCTAATCGAAAATTGGTATCAGCAAGACAGCACCGTCGCAACCAGACTCGTTGCCGATCTGGCCGGTGTCCGAAGGGCTGGATTCGGTCGCGCGCCGCCAGGTCGCGAGAGTCATTTTTTGATTCCTACAGGAGCGTGTAACCGCCATCGATAAGGTGGGTCGCTCCGGTGACGAAGCTGGATGCCGGGCTCGCCAGGAACACAGCGAGAGGTCCGATCTCATGCGGCTCGCCGGCCCGCCCCATCGGGATCCCGGCGACGAGCTTGTCGATCACCTCCGGCTTCTTCTCGTTCCAGGCGCGATTGGCATCCGTCATGAAAAGGCCCGGGCAGATGGCGTTGACGGTGATGCCATGCGGCGCCCAGTCGGCGGCGGCGGCGCGCGTGAACTGAACGACCGCCGCCTTGGCCGCCTCGTAGGAGCGGCCGCCAATGCCGCGGTTGGAAACAAAGGCGTTCATCGAGGAAACGTTGACGATCCGCCCGCCCTGGCCGCGCTTGAGCATCGCGGCGCCGATGATGCTGGTGCCGAGGAAACAGCTTGTCAGGTTGAGGTCGAGGACATGATGCCAGCTTTCCAGGGTCTGTTCCTCGATCGGTTCGGCCACTCGCCGACCACCGATGTTGTTGATGAGGATGTCGATCGGTCCGAAGTCGCGGAGACATTCGTGAAAACCGTCCCGGCATGCCTCGGGAACGCCCATGTCGATTGCCTTGGTCGATGCCTTTCGACCGAGAGCGCGGATCTCGTCGGCGGTCGTCGCCAGGCTTGCCTCGTCGCGGCCGGTGATGACGAGATCGGCGCCGGCTTCCGCCAGCGCCAGCGCCATCGCCCGGCCGAGCCCGCGGCTTGCGCCGGTCACCAGGGCCGTCTTGCCGTCGATACGAAACTGATCAAATACCCCCACGCCGATCTCCTTCATGTCCGCGATGCGCCGTGCCGGCGCGATCGCGAGGATTGGCACAACCGACGGGTCGCGACAACGAACCGGAAATGGCGGGCGATGCTTTCATAAACGCGACGGCAATTCGAAACTTGCTGCCGACGATCTTGACGCAACGCACAAGCCTGTAGATTTTGCTCGTTGGTCTGTCGCTCCCCGGGGGGCGCGACAACGGGGTGGTGGGGTGTCCTCAGCCTGCTCTTCGGGATCGACCGCATCCTTCGGGAGGCGGCGCTATCGAACGCTGTCGCCACCGTGTGGCGAGGGCATAGTGAGACGGCAAGGAAAAGCAGGAACAGATGGCGCAGATCGAAGTCAGGAACCTCATCAAGACCTTTGGCGACGTGGAGATTCTCCACAATCTCAGTTTCGGGATCGCCGACAAGGAACTCGTCGCCCTGGTCGGTCCGTCGGGATGCGGGAAGACGACCCTGTTGCGGATGATCGCCGGGCTGGAAGAGGTGACCCAGGGCGAGATCGTGCTCGACGACAAGGTGATCAACCACGTTCGCGAGAAGGACCGGGACATCGCCATGGTGTTCCAGAGCTACGCGCTCTATCCGCACATGACCGTCTACGCCAACATGTCCTTCTCGCTGCGCATGCGGAAGATGCCGAAGGCGGAGCAGCAGCGCCGGATCCGCTGGGCGGCGGAGATGCTCGAACTCAGCGACTATCTCGACCGCTATCCGCGCCAGCTCTCGGGCGGCCAGCGGCAGCGTGTCGCGATGGGCCGGGCGCTGGTGCGCGAGCCGGCGGCCTTCCTGCTCGACGAGCCGCTGTCCAACCTCGACGCCCAGCTCCGCGTCCAGATGCGCACGGAATTGCGGGCGCTGCATCAGCGTCTCAAGACGACGATGGTCTACGTCACCCATGACCAGGTCGAGGCGATGACGCTGGCCGACCGGATCGTCGTCATGCATGGCGGCCATGTCGAGCAGATCGGCAGCCCGGACGTGATCTACGATCATCCGGCCAACACGTTCGTGGCCAAGTTCATCGGTTCGCCGACGATGAACATGCTGCCCGGCCACCTGCGCCGTGGCGACGGCAAGGTCTGGGTCGAATTCACCGGCGGGGTCAGGCTCGACCTGCCGTCGACGCAGGTCGGCGAGGACGGGACGGAAATCCTGTTCGGTATCCGCCCCGAGAACGTGCATCTCGGCAGCGAAGGCGACGGCCTGCCGATGACCGTCGAGGTGGTCGAATTCACTGGCCGCGAGATCGAGCTTTTCGGCATGCGCGACGGCGAGCGGATCTGCGTGCTGCTGCGCGAGCGGCAGCGGCTGAACCCTGAGGATACCGTCTGGCTGAAGCCGGATGTGGCGCGCGCCCACCTCTTCAACAAGGCGACCGGCCGCAACCTCAACGCCGCCTGAAGAGCGCAGTTGCCGCGCGCAGCGTTGCGGGTCGCCGGCCTGCCGGGGATCGATGGAGCGAAACGGAATGGGTGATCGCGTGCGCCTCGCCGTGGCGGGGGCCGGCGCTTTCGGGCGCGAGCATATCCGCATGTTGGCGGCGTCTCCCGACGTCGAGATCGTCGGCATCGCCGATGCCAACCGCACGGCGGCGGAAGCGGCGGCGAGCGACTTCGGCGCCACCGAAATCACCACCGATGCCAACGAGATGACGTCGCGGCTGAGGCCCGAAGGGCTGATCGTCGCGACGCCGGGACCGACCCATGTTGCGATCGCCGGTCATGCGCTGGGGCTCGGGATTCCGGTTCTCGTCGAAAAGCCGGTGGCGATGACACCTGCGGATGCGACGGCGCTGGTCGAGGCCGAAGGGGCGAGCGCCAGCTTCGTCATGCCGGGGCATGTGCTGCGCTTTTCCGAGCCGCACCGGCGCTTCGTCGAGATCGCCCGGTCGGACGACATCGGGCCGATCCTCTCGGTCACCGCGCGCCGTCATCGCGACGACAGCCACGCGGTCCGCTATGCCGAGGATCCGGTGGTGATGACGATGATCCACGACATCGACCTGGCGATCTGGATCGCCGGCCGGCCCGTCGGGCCGACCCGCGTCGCTGCTTCGCGCCGGCCGCAGGGGACCTCGCGGTCAGAAACCCTGGCGACGGTGCAGGGCGAAACCGGCGCGATCTGGCGGCTGGCGACCGCCTGGGTCTTCACCACCGAGTCCTGCCCGTCCGACCGCATCGAGGTGGTCGGCGAGCGGGGCAGCGTCGAACTCGATGTCGATGGCCGGATCAGCGTCTTCGGCGTCAACTCGCGGACGATCGATGTCACGGTCGACTACGATGCGGCGCTGGCGACCGAACACAGCCATTTCGTCGACTGCATCCGCAGCGGCAAGCCGCCGACGGCGGTGACGCTCGGCGAGGCGGTCGCCGGACTGTCGGTCGCCGGGGCGGTGCTGGCGTCGCTGGAGGGCGGCGGCGCGACGGTCGTTGCCGACTGAGGCTCAGGCGTCGTCCGACGGGGCGGTTTCGAAACCCGCGTTGAAGGGCTTCAGGTCGGCATACAGATCCTGATACTTGCCGAATTTCGCGTCGTAATAGCCGCGCATCCGGGGCGATGGCTCGAAGTCGCGCTCGAAGCTGACGAGCTGGTCGACGGCGGCCTCGAGCGACGGCATGGCGCCGGCGCCGAGGCCGGCGATGATCGCCGCGCCCAGCGTGCCGGCATCGAGTACCCGGACCCGGCGCATGACCTTGCCGAAAGCGTCGGCGCGGATCTGGCACCAGGTGTCGGACCGGGCGCCACCGCCGCCGATATTGAGCCGCTCGGCGGTGAAGCCGGCCGATTTTTCGGTCGCCTCGAAGGCGAGCCGGGCCGACAGGGCAACGCCCTCCATCACCGATCGGCTGAGCTGGCCGGGGCCGGTCCCGGCATCGACCCGGGCGAAGACGCCGCGCGAAGAAAGGTCCCAGAGCGGCGCCCGTTCGCCCTGGAGATGGGGCAGGAAGACCGGCACGGATGCAGAGGGCGGCGTCCCGGCGACCAGCATCGATAACTCGTCGAGGTCGCGGCCGAGCAACGTCGAGAGCCAGGCGAGCGACGCGCCGCCGGACTGGGTCGGGGCGACGTGCAGGGTGATGCCCTTGTAGGTCGGGAAGACGATGACCCCGGGCGTCGGCACGCGATCCGCCGACAGGACGCCCAGCACCTCGCTGGTGCCGCTCAGATACATCGCGTCATGCTGGCGGGTGACGCCGACGCCGAACATGCCGGCCCAGGCGTCCATTGCGCCGACGAAGACCGGCGCGCCGGCACAGGGCCAGCCGCTGCGGACAGTGCCGACGCGGTGGGTGAAGTCGGCAAGCGGCGGCAGCCTTTCGCGGGCGCCGGGGACGAGGTCAAGCAGGTCGTCGACATAGGCGAGGTCGCCCTTGACGAGACCGACGGCGGCGATCGGGTCGGTGGCGACACTGCCGGTCAGCTTGAGCGCGCAAAAATCCTTGGGCAACAGGACGTGGCGGGTGCGGGCGTAGAGGTCGGGGCGGAGCCTCGCGACATGGGCGATGCGGGCAAGGGCGTGGCTGGCGTCGATCGGCATAGGCCCGCCGAACCAGGCGGTCTTCTGCTCGGCGGTGACGCGGGCATCGAGCGCCGCCGCGTCCTCGCCGCAACGCCCGTCCTGCCAGACCATTGCCGGCAGCAACGGCTCTGCCTTGCCGTCGACGAAGACATGGGTATTGACCTGCGAACTCAGGCCGATGCCGACGAGGCCGGCGAGATCATGGGCCTTGGCGAAGCCGTCGAGCGCGGCCAGCACGCCCTTCATCCAGTCGCGCGCATCCTGCTCGACATGGCCGGGCCGCGGTCGCGCGGTCGGATAGGGTCGGGCGAAGGTCGCCAGCGGATTGCCGTCGAGATCCATCAGGACGGCTTTGATCGCGCCCGTCCCGATATCGATACCGATCAGTGTGGCGTCTGCCACGCGGCCCTCCCGTTCCCTTGACTGGCGACTATGGCCTTTTGCCTCGTGCATCCCGTATAACTTCCGGCGCGCGAAACGGAAGCGGACGCGTCGCGATACTGGGGGCGCCCTTCGTCACACGCAACAAGCCAGAGATATTTCCGCATCTTGGAGAGACATTCATGTTCGGTCGTGCTGCTGCCGGTTCGCTGAGCGCCTGGGTCCTGGGAGCGGCGGCGATCGCCTTCGCTTCGCTGACCGGCGCCGCCCAGGCCCAACCCAAGATTGCCGTGATCACCCCCTATCTCGCCCAGCCCGGGACGCAGTTCTATGTCGAGGGCTTCCAGGAAGCGGCGAAGGACAAGGGCTGGGACGTCAACGTCATCGACACCAAGGGCGATGTCGCGGCGGTGATCAGCCGCATCGAGGACGTCGCCAACCAGAAGGTTGATGCGATCGTCATCAACGTCGATCCGGCGCAGGTCGCCGCCGGGTTGCAGACCGCCAAGGATGCCGGCATCCCGGTGTTCGGCATGGATTCCGGCAGCGATCCGCTGCTGGTCACCAACGTCACCAGCAACGGCTACGCCATGGCGGCCGAGACCGCCGTCTATGTCGCCAACCGCATCGGTGGCAATGGCGGCGTGGTGATGTTCGTCTTCGACGCCTTTCCGCCGGTGCAGGTGCGCGGCGTCGTCGCCGACGCGATCTTCGGCAACTTCCCCGACATCGAGGTGATCGACCGGGTGACGCCCGACGTGTCCGACGGCGGCATCGCCGACTCGCGGGCCAAGATGGAAGCGATCCTGGCGGCCAATCCGGAACCGGGCAGCATCAAGGCGGTGTGGGCGGCGTGGGACCAGCCGGGTCTCGGCGCGCTGCAGGCAATCGAGGCGGCCGGCCGCGAGGGCGAGGGCATCGTCATCACCGGCATCGACGCCAATCCGCAGGCACGCGAGGCGATTGCCGCCGGCGGCAACTTCGAGGCTTCGGTCGCCCAGGATTTCCAGGGCATCGGTTCGGCGACCGCCGACGCGGTTGCCCGGGTGCTCGACGGCGAGACCATCAAGCAGACGGTCATCTACGTGCCGACCAAGCTGGTCACCGCCGCCAATGTCGGCGACTAGCCGCATTCGCGCGATCCGATGAACCACGCTGAGCGTATTGGGCGCCCCGTCAAAGGACGGGGCGCTTCGTTGTCCGGGGCCGGGCGATGAGCCTGCTCGCCCTTGAAGGCGTGTCGAAGGCCTATGCCGGGGTGCCGGCGCTGCGCTCGGTGTCGTTGGACATCGCGCCTGGCGAGATCCACGCCCTGATGGGCGAGAACGGCGCGGGCAAGTCGACGCTGATCAAGATCCTTGCCGGTGTCGTCGCGCCCGACGAGGCGGCGATTTCCGTCGAGGGACGGGCGGTGACGATCGACGCACCGAACGCGGCCTTCGCCCATGGCCTGCGCTTCATTCACCAGGAACTCAACGTCGTGCCGACGCTGTCGGTCGCCGAGAATATCTTCCTCGGCCGGCCCTATCCGCGCCGCCTCGGCGGCCTGATAGACTGGCGGCAGCTTGCCGAGCAGGCGCGGCAGGCGCTCGCCCGCCTCGGCATTTCCCATATCGATCCGCGCCACAAGATGGGGCGACTCGGCACCGGCGACCGCATGCTGGTCAGCATCTCCACCGCCTTTCTCGACACGGAGGGCGCGGCGGCGAAGATCTACGTGATGGACGAGCCGACCGCGGCGCTGACCGGCGACGAGTCGGAGCGGCTGTTCGCCGTGCTGCGCGAGATCCGGCGGGCCGGGGGCTCGGTGATCTACGTGTCGCACCGTCTCGACGAGGTGATGCAACTTTGCGACCGGGTGACGGTGCTGCGCGACGGCGCGGTGATCGTGACGAAGCCCATTGCCGAGACGCCGCAGGACGAGATCATCCGCATGATGATCGGCCGCGCCGTCGATCACGCCTATCCGGAACCGATGGCGGCGGCCGGCGACGAGGCTGCGCTGGTGGTGGACGAGCTTGCCGGCGATGGGCTTGATCCGGTCAGCTTCGCGGTGAAGAAGGGCGAGATCGTCGGCCTTGCCGGCCTCGCGGGCGCGGGGCAGAGCGAGGTGCTGCGGCTGTTGATGGGCGCCGACACGGTGCGCGGCGGACGCGTCCGGATCGGCGGTATCGAGGGCCGGGCGACCGACCCCGCCGCCGCCTGGCGCAGCGGCCTCGCCTATGTGCCGCGCGAGCGGCGGTCGGAGGGGCTGGTGCTGTCGCGACCGATCACCGAGAACATCACGCTGGCGCATCTCGGGCGTTTCAGCCGGGGCGGCGCGGTGCTCGCCCGGCGTCGCGAGCGGGCCATCGCCACGGCGCGGGCGGCCGAGGTGCGGCTCAAGGCGCGCGGCCTCGGCCAGCGCTGCTACGAGCTCAGCGGGGGCAACCAGCAGAAGGTCGTCTTCGCCAAGGCGCTGTCGGTCGAGCCGCAGGTCCTGCTGCTCGACGAGCCGACGCGCGGCGTCGATGTCGGCGCCAAGTTCGACATCTATTCGCTGATCCGGGAATGGAGCGCGCGCGGCATGGCGGTGCTGATCGCCTCGTCGGACTTCCCCGAACTGCTCGGCATGTGCGACCGGATCATCGTCATGCGGGAGGGCGGGATAGCGACCAGTCTTTCCGCCCATGGCCTCAGCGAGGAAGTGCTGCTGACGCATTGCTACGGACATCACCAGGCGATCGTCTCCGAGGGCCAGCCAGCGCTTTCCGCGGGAGGGCCGGCGTCGTGACGACAGTGCTGAGACGCTACGGAACGCTGATCGGCTTCGCGGCGATCATCATCTTCTTTTCGGTCAGCCTGCCCGACACCTTCCTGACGGGACGCAACTGGCTCAACATCAGCCAGCAGGTCAGCATGCTGACGGTGGTCGCGGCGTCGATGACCATCGTCATGGTGATGGGCGACTTCGACCTGTCGGTGGGCTCGATGGCGAGCCTTGCCGGGATCGTCGCCGCCATCCTGTTCACGATGGGCTTTTCGGTGCCCTCGGCGGTGGCGATCGCGCTGCTGGTCGGGCTGGCCGGCGGGGCGATCAACGGCATCCTTGTCAGCCTGATCGGCATCCTGCCCTTCATCGCGACGCTGGCGACGCTGACGGTCTTTTCGGGCGTTGCCTTCCTGATCAGCGGCGGCAAGACGATCTTCGGGCGCGATATCCCGGCGAGCTTTTCCGGCTTTGCCCGGGATGGCATTCCGCTGGGGACGATCGGCGAACAGTCGCTGAGCCTGCCCTACCTGACGATCGTCGCGCTGGTCGTTGTCGTGCTGGTCTGGGCGCTGCTCGAACAGACCACCTTCGGCCGGCGGCTCTACGCGATCGGCGGCAACGCCGAAGCGGCCCGGCTAAGCGGGGTGCGGGTCAAGCGGCTGCGCCTCGCCGCCTTCGCGCTGACCGGATTCGGCGCCGCCGCGGCCGGGCTGATGTATGCCAGCCGCGTCGCCTCGGCCAACCCGACGCAGGGCAGCGGCTTGATGCTCAACGCCATCGCCGCGGTGTTTCTCGGCATGACGATGAGCGAGGAGGGCGAGCCGCGCGTCCATGCGACGCTGGTCGGCGTGCTGGTGCTCGGCGTGCTCGACAACGGCCTGACCCAGATGAGCGTCGACAGTTACGTCCGCGACATCCTGGTCGGCGTGATCATCATCGCCGCGGTCGCGTCGAGCTCGCTGTGGAAGCGGTTCCGCTAGGCGCGATCAGCGGAGCGTCGGCGCCAGCGCCGACCATGTCTCGGCAATCGCCACCACGGATGCGTTGATCGGCCCGCTCGGCAGTCGCGGGATGACCGAGGCGTCGACGACGAAAACATTGTCGAGGCCGACGAGACGCAGGTCCGGATCGACCACGGCTTCCTCGTCTGGGCCCATGCGGCAGGTACCGGCGGGATGATGGTGGGTCGCGGCGGCGCGGGCGATGAAGGCGTCGAGGTCGGCGTCCGACTGCGCCTCAGGCCCCGGCAGCACCTCGCTCTCCCGCCACGCGTCGAGGGGCTGCTGCTGCCCGACTTCCCGGGCGGTCTTCAGGGCGGTCCGGAACAGGGCGCGGTCGTGCTCCGTCTCGAGATAGCGCGGATCGATGAACGGCGTGTCCGTGGCGCGCGGTCCGCCGGGGCGGATCTCGCCGCGACTGGTCGGGTGGGTAACGCCGCAGAGGATCGTGTAGGCGCTGCCATAGGGCGGGGCCGCGAGCCCGGGCGCGACCGACGGCGCGACGACGCAGGCCAGCACGATATCGGGGCTGCCGGTCGCGTGATGGAGGCCGTCGCTCCGCAGGTACATCAGCGACTCGGAGTGCTGGAGGCGCGACGGCGGCACCGGCTGTCGCGCGGCATAGACATTGCCGAGGACCAGCAGGTGATCCTGCAGGTTGCGGCCAACGGCGCGCCGGTCGAGGCGGCAGGCGATCCCGGCGGCCTTCAGCGTTTCCGGATTGCCGATGCCCGAGCGCATCAGGAGGAGCGGCGACTCCACGGCGCCCGCGGCAATGACGATGCGATCGGCGTGGATCGTTTCGGCGCCGTCGGGGCGATTGACCAGAACGCCGCGGGCGGAGGCGCCGTCGAAGACGATCTGCTCGACCATGCAGTCGTCGATCAGCGTCAGGTTGGCGCGGGCCATAACGTCCGGCGTCAGGTAGGCATCGGCGACGCTGACCCGGCGGCCGTCGCGGATGGTCAGGGAATTCGGCGCGGTGCCAATCAGTTCGCCGGCATTGTGGTCGGCAATGGCGGGGACGCCGAGCGCCGCGCCGGCCGCCATGTAGGCGCGCACCACCGGGCTGATCTCGTCGTCGCCCGGCAGGTGGACTGGCAACGGACCGTCGCGGCCGCGTCCCTCCGCCGGGCCGGCGTCGGACGTCTCGCTGCGCGCGAAGCCCGGCAGCAGGCCACGCCACGACCAGCGGTTACCACCGGCCTCTTCCCAGGACGCGAAGTCGTCGGGATGGCCGCGGACATGGGCCATCGCGTGCAGGCAGCTCGACCCGCCGACGATGCGGCCGCGCGGCCATTCATGTATCCGCTCGGCGGTGAAGGGCTGCGGCACCGTGCGGCGGGCCCAGTCATAGGGGCGGCCCTGGAGTGCCGGCCATTGCAGCGGGTCGGCGATATCCGGATCGCTCGGCGGGAGGCCTGCCTCGATCAGGCCGACGCGGCAGGCCGGGTCCTGGCTGAGCCGGGCGGCGATGACGGAGCCGGCCGAGCCGGCGCCGACCACCAGGACATCGAAATGCCGGGCCGGCGGGGCGCTCACCGGAGGGACGCCTTCACCCTAGGCAGCGACCGCGCCGGCGTTGCTGCGGGCGTTGATGCGCTTCTGGACCGACAGCAGGTGGGCGCGCATGGCGGCCTCGGCCGCCTCGGGATCGCGCTGGGCGATGGCCTCGGCGATGAGCCGGTGCTCGGCATCGCGCTCGCCGACCCGCCTCGGGCAGACCGGCGCATCGCTGGCGATGCGGACGCGGGCATCGACCCCGACCTGGCGGAGCATCTTGTAGAATTCGTTGGCGAGGTGGTTGCGGGCGCCGGTGGCGATGGCGAGATGGAAGGCAAGGTCGACGGCGCCGGCGGCGGCATCGTCCGGGGTCGTCGCGGCATGGGTGATGCGCGCGATCTCAAGGGCGGAGGCGCGCAGCGAGGCGAGGCGGGCCAAGCCTGGCTCCATCATCAGGCGCAGTTCCAGCACTTCGAGCGGATTGGTCATCCGCACCAGTTCCTCGCTGTAGCGGGGCAGCGCGGTCGAGGGCCGGCGGGCGGGCGCCGGCATCAGGTCGCCCGACTGCCGCAGGATCGCCAGCGCCTTGCGCAACTGGTGACGCTTGACGTTGAGGCGCTCCGCGAGGTCGCGCTCGGAGGGCAGCGTGCCGCTGTCCGCCTGGATTCCCTTGATGGCGGAGACAATGTGATCCACGTCCGAGCGTTTCGACGTTGGGCTGGAGACAGTCAAACCGGAACCTCCCGAGGGACATGCGCCTTGCCGGCGCGCGCCCGATGTCATGGTGACGTCTGTCAGTTCATCAGGCCTTGGCGAGTCAACCAAAATTAGCCCAACACAATCTGGTTGACAACCAGAATTGGCGGATGGTTGACTTCTGGTCGAGGCGTCGCGCATTCGCGGCGATCCCAAGCGGAGATGAACCATGCCCGGCGCGGCGACCTACGACTACATCATCGTCGGCGCCGGATCGGCCGGCTGCGTGCTGGCCAACCGGCTGACCGCCGACCCGTCGGTCTCGGTGCTGCTACTGGAAGCCGGCGACTGGGATCGGGACCCGATGATCCACATTCCGCTCGGCTGGGGGAAGATCCTGGTCGAGCGCCGCCACGACTGGATGTATTTCTGCGAGCCGGAGGACAATGTCGGCGGGCGGCGGGTCGAATGCGCCCGCGGCAAGGTGATCGGCGGCTGTTCCTCGACCAATGCCATGGCCTATGTGCGCGGCAATCGCGGCGACTACCAGCGCTGGGCGGCCGGCGGGATGGCCGACTGGTCGTTCGACAAGGTGCTTCCCTACTTCAAGCGCCAGGAAAGCTGGGAGGGCGGGGAGAGCGAATACCGGGGTGGCGACGGGCCGGTCGGCACCCAGTATTGCCGCTACAAGGACCTGCTGGTCGACGCCGTCTTCGCGGCGAGCCGGGAGGCTGGCTACCCGCAGACCGACGACTATAACGGCGCGGTCCAGGACGGCTTCGGCCGGCTGCAGATGTCGATCCGCGAAGGCCGGCGGAGCTCGACCGCGACCGCCTATCTCAAGCCGGCGCTCGACCGGCCCAATCTCGACGTGGCGACAGGTGCGCAAGCGACCCGGATCCTGATGGGCGAGGGCCGGGCGACCGGCATCGAATACCGCCGCGACGGCATGCTGAAGACCGCCTCGGCGCGACGCGAAGTGCTCCTCGCCGGCGGGGTGATCAATACGCCGCAACTCCTGATGCTGTCGGGAATCGGGGCGGCGGGCGACCTTGCCTCACTGGGGGTCGAAACCGTCGTCGATGCGCCTGGAGTCGGCAGAAACCTTCAGGATCACGTCTCGGTCATCCTGATGTATCGCCGCAAGGAACCCGGCCCTTTCTACAAGATGATGCGGGCCGATCGCATCGCCGTCGACTTCGCCCGGACCTATCTGACGGGGCGTGGATTCTCCGGCGACGTGCCCGGCGGCGCGGTGGCGTTCCTGAAGAGCGGACCCGACCGGCCGCTGCCGGATGTGCAGATGCTGTTCACCGCGGCGCCGCTGGCCGCATGGCCCTATCTGCCGCCGTTCAAGAAGCCCTTTACCGACGGATTCGCGACGCGAATCGTTGCCATCCAGCCGGAAAGTCGCGGCCATATCAGCCTCGCTTCCGGCGACCCGATGGAAGCGCCGCGCATCCATCAGAATTTCCTCTCCTCGCCGAAGGACTGGGAGTCGCTGAGATACGGTTTCCGGGTGGCGCGGACCCTTGCCGCGCAGCCGGCGATGCAGCCGTTTGTCGCCGCCGAGTTCTTTCCCGGACCGGACTGCCAGAGCGACGAGGCGATCGACGCCCATATCCGCAACACCTCGATCACCGTGCATCACCCGGCGGGCACCTGCCGGATGGGTGCGGACGCGGCGTCCGTCGTCGATCCGGCGCTCCGGGTGCGCGGCGTCGACGGCCTTCGCGTCGTCGATGCCTCGGTGATGCCGGACCTGCCCTGCGGCAACATCAACGCGGCGGTGATCATGATCGCCGAAAAGGCGGCTGACCTGATTGCCGAAGCGGCTGCGGCGCGGCAGGCGGCCTGACGGCGCGAAGGCCAACCAGGTGGCCGCGGTCGCGCGTCCCGAACGGACAGCCTTCGGGCCAACCGGTCGTGACTCAAGGGCTTTTGCAGGCCGCTACTTGTGCGGCGCAGCGGCGACCGTGCGCTCAACCAGCCGAAAGGGAAAATGCCAACCAAATCGCCTTGCCTGGTCCAACCAGTGTGCTACGGTTGAGGTTGGTTAGGCGACTGGTCGACATCAGGAGAGCTTCCATCATGTCCACTCATGAGTCCGCGGACACCGTCATCAGCAACAAGAAGGCCGCCCTGGCTGGCCTCTATGACGACATCCATACCAGCAACATGTTTCCCTTCTGGGCGACCAGCGAGGGTGTCGACCACGACGAGATCAAGCAGCTGATGGCCACGTCGAAGGCGGTGCCCTTCGTCTGGAAATACGGCGAGATCGAACCGCTGCTGCAGCGTGCCGCCCAGTTGATCACCATGGACGACAGCGAAAGACGCTCGCTGATCCTGATCAACCCCGGCCTGGCGCCCAAGCGGGCTTCGGTCAGCACGATGTACACCGCATACCGGCTCAACGATCCCGACGAGATCATGCCGCCGCACAAGCATTCCCCGAGCGCCATCCGCTTCGGCCTCACCGGCACCGGCAACTTCACCGGGGTCGAGGGCGAGGATGTCGTCTTCGGTCCGGGCGACATGGTGCTGACGCCGAACGACGCCTGGCACAACCACGGCACGGTCGGCGGCGAGCAGGCGGTCAACCTCTCGGTCCTCGACCTGCCGCTGGTCGAGACCCTCAACGCCATCCATTTCGACCACAATTACACCGAGATGGAGGACGGCAAGGAGGTCGAGAAGAAGGTCCAGTCGGCGCGCTATCCGTCGGACTATTCGCAGAGCATTTACGGTGAAGGGGGGCTGCGGCCGCGCTTCGTCGACCACAAGCGCGGCGGCGGGCTTTCGTCGCCGATGTGGGTCTATCGCTGGGAGAAGATGGAAGCGGCGCTCGACGCGCACAAGGACTGGGACGGCGACCCCCATGAAGGGATCGTCATCGACTATGTCGACCCGACCACCGGCGGTCCGGTCTTCCGCACGATCAGCTTCTACGCGCAGATGCTGCGCCCCGGCGAGAAGACGCTGCCGCAGCGCGAAACGGCCAGCCTGCTGCTGGCGCCGTTCCGCGGCAAGGGCCACTCGATCATCGACGGCGAACGCTTCGACTGGGGCCAGTTCGACACGCTTGCGGTGCCCGGCGGAAGCTGGGTCGAGCATGTCAACGACTCGCCAAACGAGCCGGTGATCTTCTTCGGTGCGACGGACGCGCCGACGCAGAAGGCGCTCTACCTCTACAAGCGCTGGGGCCGCAACCAGGCCGGCGACCTGCTGCGCCTCGCCTGATCCGATCCGCGGCGCCGGCGGCGTCGCGGGCTTTTTCCCGTATTCCCTTCAGCCGCCGAGGCAGCGTGACAGTGGTATCAGCGTCCAACACTAAGCATCTCGGTCATGTCGATTGTCCCGGCGGCGGTCAGGTCTGGGTCGACGGGAACATCCTCTATATCGGCCACATGCGGCCGCCGAGCGGCACGACGCTGGTCGACATCTCGGACCCCCGCAATCCGCGCAAGATCGCGACCGTCGATGTCCCGCCCGGCTGGCATTCACACAAGGTGCGCGCCCAGAACGGGCTGATGGTCATCAACCACGAGCGGTTCGGCTCCGAGGGGCCGGCGGAATTCGGCGGCGGCCTGGCGATCTACGACACGACGCGGCCGGAAAAACCGACCCTGATCTCCAAATGGATGACCGGCGGCAAGGGCGTCCACCGCTACGATTTCGACGGGCGCTACGCCTATATCTCGCCGACGGCCGATGGCTATGTCGGCAACATCGTGATGATCCTCGACCTTGCCGATCCGGCCAATCCGACCGAGGTCGGGCGCTGGTGGATCCCCGGCCAGTGGATCGGCGGCGGTGAGGACTATCCGTGGGAGAATTACGTTCCGCCGCGCTGCCACCATCCGCTGCGGATGGGCGACCGCCTCTATGTCAGCTACTGGCACCACGGGCTTTTCATCCTCGACATCTCGGATCTCAGCCGTCCGCGCGCCATCGCGCACATGAATTCGAGCCCGGCCTTCCCGCATCCGACCCATACCTGCCTGCCGATCCCGCAGCCGCTCAAGGGCCGCAAGGTCATGGTGGTGGCGGATGAGGACGTGGCGAAGCTCAGGCCGCACGCGCCGGCCTTCTCCTGGGTCTATGACATCACCGACGAGACCAACCCGCTGCCGATCTCGACCTTCCAGGTCCCCGGCCTCGACCCGGATGGCGCGCCGCAGCCGCCGATGACCGGCTGCCACCAGCCGTCGGAGCGCTTCTCGGGCTCGGTCATCCCCTTCGCCTGGTTCGCGCAGGGCCTGCGGCTGGTCGATATCGCCGATCCCTTTGCACCGAAGGAGGTCGGACATTTCCTGCCCGACGCGCCGGCCGGCGCCGAGCGGGCCTCGTCCAACGACGTGACCATCGACGACCGCGGCATCATCTACCTGATCGATCGCGTGCGGGGCGTCGACATCATCGAAACCAGCGTCTTCTAGGAGCCTTGGCGTGTCGAACGAAGCCAGAAAATCTGACAGCCACTATGCGATCGGCAACAAGAATCCCAACCTGCCGTTCCACCCGGCCGTGCGGGCCGGCGACTATATCTTCGTCTCCGGCCAGGTGCCGAAGGACGAGAATAATGACATGATCAGCGGCACGATCGAGGAAGAGACCCTGGCGACGCTGAAGACCATTGAGCGGGTCATCGCGCACGAGGGCGCGACTCTGTCGGACGTGGTGCGGATCACCACCTATCTCGAGGATGTGCGCGACTTCGGCCGCTACAACCGGGCGTTCCTGCAGGGGATCGGCGATGCCGTCCTCGCCCGCACGACGATCGAGGCGCGCGCCGTGATCAGCACGAAAATCGAAATGGAAGCGATCGTCTACAAGCCGCTGCCGGCCTCCAAGGGCTAGGCCGGGCGGACACGAAAAGGGAACGAGAAAGCGATGTACAAACTCCTGGGCCGGCAAACCTCCGGCAACGTCCAGAAGGTCATCTTCATGCTCGAAGAGACCGGCGCCGCATATGAGCGCGAGGACTATGGCCGCCAGTTCGAGAACACCCAGACGCCGGAATACAAGGCACTGAACCCGGCATCCAAGGTGCCGACCTTCATCGACGGCGACGTGGTGATCTGGGAATCCAACACCATTCTGCGCTACCTCGCCGCCACCGGCGCACCGCAGCTGACCGGCGCGACGCCGGCCGAGACGACGCTGGTCGAGCGGTGGATGGACTTCCTGCTCGCCGCGATCAATCCCGGCTACATGGCCGCCTTCAAGGGCTCGAAGCTGGCGCCGGAAGAGCGTCCGGCCGAGTTCGACGCCCAGGTCAAGGACCTGGCGGCGCAATGCGCCATCATCGACGGCCACCTCAAGGGCAAGGCCTTCTTTGCCCTCGACAAGTTGACGATCGCCGATATCGCCTGCGCGCCGATCCTCAAGCGCTGCATGGACTTCAAGATCGACCGGCCGGCCTTCCCGGAGCTTGAGCGCTGGGTCGCGTCGATGGCCGAGCGGCCGGCCTTCCAGGTCGCCACCGGCACGGCCGCCAAGGCCGCGTGATGTTCCGCCGGGTCGGGCTCATCGGGCTGGGGACAATGGGGCCGGGCATCGCCGCCCGGCTCGCCAGGGGCGGCGTCGATGTCGTCGCCCATGACATTGCGCCCGAAGCGATGGAGCGCGCCCGCGCCATGCTCGACATCGCCGGCGGCGTCCTCGACAAGCTCGGCATCGAGCCGCCGGAGACGGGAAGCGGCACGGTGAGCTTCGTGTTGTCGATCGCCGAGGCCGTCGACGGCGCCGATCTCGTCATCGAGAACGTTCCGGAGAACCGGGAGATCAAGGCGGCGACCTATCGCGCCATCGAGCCGCTGATCGGCCCGTCGGTGATCGTCGCCACCGACACCTCCGGCATCCCGATCACCGAGCTCCAGGCCAGCATGGACAAGCCGGACCGGTTCGTCGGCATGCACTGGTCGAACCCGCCCCATATCATCCCGATGATCGAGGTGATCGGCGGCGCGGCGACGGCGCCGGCGACGGTCGAAGCCATTCGCGATTTCATCCGGGCACTCGGCCTGCTGCCGGTGGTGGTCAAGAAGGACGTGCCCGGCTTTGTCGAGAACCGCGTGCTCTACGCGCTGCTGCGCGAGGCGGTCGATCTGGTCGAGCGCGGCGTCATCGAACCGGAGGATATCGACACCTGCGTCTCCTGGGGGATCGGCTACAAGATCGCGGTGATCGGGCCGATGGCGCTGCTCGACATGGCGGGGATGGATATCTACAGCTCGGTCTCGTCCTTCCTGAACCAGGACCTGTGCGCCCGGGACGACGTTGCGCCGCTGGTGCGCGACAAGATGGCGGCCAATACCCACGGCATCAAGACGGGCGAGGGCATCTACGCCTATACGCCGGAGAGGATCGCCGAGCTCCAGAAGGAACGGGCCCGCAAGCTCGTCGCCATCCGGCGGATCCTAGAGGACAGGGGCTGACGCGATGGCCCGATCCGCCGACCATGCCAGCACGATCGAGGGCCGCGAGGCCATCGCTGGAGCGGCGGCGCGGATCGGATCGGCGGCGGAATGGCTGCTCGGCGTGCTGCTGATCGTCGTCGTGGCGATCAACGTGGTCAACGCCTCGGGCCGCTACCTCTTTTCCTACAGCGTCGTCGGCGCCGACGAGTTGATGGTCTACACGATCATCCTCGTGGTGATGGCCGGCGCGGTGCTGGCCCTGGCGCGGCGCGACCACATCAACGTCAACCTCGTGCCGTCCTATGCGCGGGGCCGCTGGCGGCACGCGCTCCATGTCATCAACGATCTCGCGGCGCTGGCCGCGACGGTCTATGCGGCGAATGCTTCGTGGCTTTATGTGGAGCGCATCGCGCGGCTCGACACGCGCAGCATGGCGCTTGGCCTGCCGATGACCATTCCCCATTCGGCGGTGCTGGCCGGCTTCGTCGGCATGGCCCTGGTCGCCGCCGTTTTGCTCGCGCGCGATACTCATGCCTTCGCGGTCAACGCCCAGGCGTCGGGGGCGGCGTCATGACGGCGGCGCTGTTTGCCGTGCCGGGAGCGCTGCTGGTCCTTGGTGCGCCGGTCTTTCTGGTCTTTCTCCTCGGCGGGGTGCTGGCGATCGCCTTCGTCCTGCCGCTGCCGCCGCTGGTCGTCCATCAGGTCGTCTTCGGCGGGCTCGACAACTACGCCCTGCTTGCCGTGCCGTTCTTCGTCTTCGCCGGTGAATTGATGAACCGCAGCGGCATGGCCGGGCGGATGATCGCCTGGGTGCTGGCGCTGACTGGCCGGATCCCGGGCAGCCTCGGCGTTGCCACCGTCGGCGCCTCGGCGGCGATGGGCGCGGTGTCGGGATCGAGCGTCGCCGCGGTCGCGGCCCTCGGCAAGACGCTCTACCCGAAGCTGGTCGAGGCCGGCTACGGTCGCGAGCGGTCGGCTGGCCTGCTCGCCTCGTCGGGCTCCATCGACATCATCATCCCGCCCAGCATCGCGATGATCCTCTATGGCCTCGTCGCCGAGCAGTCGATCCCGAGGCTGTTCATCGCCGGCATCCTGCCGGGGCTGGTCATCGCGGCGATGATGATGGCTTTTGTCGTGGTCGCCGCCATGCGTGCCGACGTGCAGCGGACCAGCCGCTTCGACGGCCGCGAGACGTGGCGCGCGACCCTTGCCGCGGCCTGGGCGCTGTTGATGCCGGTGGTGGTGCTCGGCGGCATTTACCTTGGCTGGTTCTCGCCGACCGAGGCCGGTGGCTTCGCCTGCCTCTACGCCATCCTCGTCGCACGTTTCATCCATCGCTCGATGACCTGGAACGAGATCGTCGGCGCCGCCGCCAGCGCCGCGGTGATGTCGGCGAAGATCCTGATCATCGTCGCGGCCGCGGGACTGGCGACGTGGCTGATGACCACGCAGGGTATTCCGCAGGCGATCGTTGCCTGGATCGACGGGGTCGGCCTGTCGCCCTTCGGTTTCCTGATCGCGGTCAACGTCCTGCTGCTGGCGGTCGGCTGTTTCTTCGATCCGACCTCGGCGATCCTCGTGCTGGCGCCGCTGCTGGTGCCGATCGCAGTGACGCTCGACATCGATCCCATCCACTTCGGCATCATCATGACCGTCAACCTGGCGATCGGCATGTTCACGCCGCCCTTCGGACTGAACATCTTCGTCGCCCAGTCGGTCACCGGACTGCCGGCGCATTCGCTCTACCGGGGCGTGCTCCCCTTCGTTGCCGTCCAGGTCGTCGCCCTGCTTGTCATTACTTTCGTGCCGGCCCTGTCGTTGACCCTTGGCGGCGCCCACTGAACATGAACGAGAGGAACCGGACCATGACGCCATTCTCCTTCCGCGCCGCCGTCGCCGGCACCGCGCTCAGCCTGGCGGCGTTGATGTCGCCGGTCGCGAATTCGACCGCCGACGCAGCGACCATGAAGCTCGCCTCGGCCACCATCAACGACGTCCAGCACGAGTGGCAGAAGGTCTTCGCTGCGGAACTGGACAAGCTGGTCGGGGACGCCGTCACGGTCGAGATCTACCCGGCGAGCCAGCTCGGCCCGATCCCGCGCATGGCCGAAGGCGTGTTGCTCGGCACCATCGAGGGCTTCACGACGCCGACATCCTTCATGACCAATGTCGATCCGCGCTTCCAGGCCTTCGACGTGCCGGGGCTGTTCAGGTCGCCCGAGGACGTCGACGCGGCGATCCACGATCCCGAATACCGCGATCACCTCGAGACCATGTTCCTCGACAAGGGGCTGCGGGTGATCGGGGCGATCTACAACAGTCCGACGGTGGTCTTCACCCTGGAGCCGGTCACGACGCTCGAGGCGATGAAGGGCCTGAAGATCCGGACCTTCGCTTCGCCGATGCAGGTCAAGCCGATGGAACTCCTCGGCGCGACGCCGCTACCACTGGCGCTGTCAGAAGTTGTCCCGGCGCTGCAGAGTGGCGGCCTCGACGGCCTGCTGGTCGGCATGCCGATCCTCACCGCCTTCAAGTTCTACGACATCGGCAAGAACATCACCGACCTGCGTTTCGCCGAAATCGTGTCGGTGACCTTGGTCAACGAGGACTGGTTCCAGGCGCAGCCCGAGGATGTGCAGGAAGCGATCATCGGGGCCGGTCGCGCGGCGGAAGAGTCGGTCTTCCCGTGGGGGGTCGAGAATGTCGAGCGTACCTACGGCATCTGGGCCGACAATGGCGGCGCGGTCCATAATCTGTCGGACGAAGAGCAGGCGAAGATGGAAGCCGAGTTCGCCGAGCTGGCGGCCCAGCTCGTCGCCGCCGATCCGGCCGTCCAGGAAGAGTATGACCGGCTGAAGGCGCTGGTCGATGCTGGCGGGGGCGACTGATCGACGATGGGCGCCTATCCGCAGGTCAGTCGCGAGCCGTCGAGGGTGCAGGTCAGCGCCATCGGCGACGGCGTGGCGTCGGCCTGCCGATCCAGCGTGATCGCGGCGCGGGATTCGTATGCGCGGCCTTCCAGCCCGCACCACAACGACTCGACCGGCATGTTCTCGGCCTTGTCATTGAGCACCGTGAAGGTGCCGGTGGTGGGGTCGAACCAGAGCGGGATGAGCGCGGTCGCACCGGTTCCGGCGCGGCCGAGTTCCTGCGAATACCAGTGGGCAAGCTGCCCGACACAGACGACCGGCGCACCGCTCGCGTTGGTCACAGACAGCGGCACGGCGACCAATCCGTCAGTGCCGGTGCGCACCTCTATCGAACGCAGCTCGACTGCGTCCGCGGGTTCTCCAAGACCAACCAAGAAAAGGACCATCAAGGTCCGCTTCACGAACTGCATCGCTCCCACCGATCCAACAAAAAGAAAACTTCGGAGCATGATTACTACGGAACAGAAAT
Organism: Bauldia litoralis; assembly: GCF_900104485.1. Lineage (GTDB taxonomy): Bacteria > Pseudomonadota > Alphaproteobacteria > Rhizobiales > Kaistiaceae > Bauldia > Bauldia litoralis. Next base: position 392,145 of record NZ_FMXQ01000003.1, read on the forward strand.
CAGGAAGAGGAAAAGGAGTCTCGGAATGAAGAATCATCTGGTCAAAGGGGCCGCGGCGCTGCTGCTGACAGGCCTCATGTTCGGTACGGCTTCCGCCGCCGAAGTCAAAACCATCGCCATCCTGACGCCGGAAGAGGGCACCGATTTCGGCTGGAACCAGCAGGGCGTCGACGCCGCCAAGGCAGCCGGCGAAGCCGCCGGGGTCGAGGTCATCGTCGCCCAGGGCCTGGGCTATGGCGACGTCCGTCCGACGTTGCGCGAACTGGCCGAAGAGGGCGCCGATCTGATGATCGCCCATGCCAGCGGCTACAACACCGCGGCGCCGGAAATCGCCAAGGAGCTCAATGTTCCGGTGGCCATCGTCGATACGCCGAGCGCGCTGACGCCCGGCCTGATCACCGACTACACCCTGTCGGGCCACCAGGGCGCCTATCTCGCCGGCCGGATGGCGGCCAAGATGTCCCGGTCGAAGACTGTCGGCATCGTCGTCTCTGGCGAGCCGCCCTCGTGGAACTCGCAGTCGGCGGCCTTCGCCGAGGGCGTCAAGGCCGAAGACGCGGACGTCAAGGTGATCTACGCGGTGATCGGACCGGCAGCCTACAGCGATGCCGCCGGCGGCAAGCGGGTAACCGAGAGCGTCATCGCAGCCGGCGCCGACATCATCTTCGGCCAGGGCAACGGCTCGAGCTTCGGCATGCTGCAGGCGGTCGAGACCACAAAGGCGGCCGACGGCGGCAAGGTGATGTTCATCGACGTCATCGGCGACAAGTCGTCGATCGACAAGGGATATCTCCTGTCCTCGGTGGTCTGGAACATCGAGCCGGTCTATGCGGCGATGATCGCCGACCTCAAGGCCGACACCTTCGGTAACAGCGGCTACGAGATCGGCCTCAAGGACGATTCCGTCAACCTGCTGAAGACGCCGCAGATCCCGGATGACGTCTGGGCCGAGATCCAGGCGCTGCGCCAGGAGATCATCGACGGTGGAATTACCGTCGAGCCGGTCTTTGAAGCGACGGACGTTCGCGCCATGATGTCCGACATCCAGGAATAGCAGCCACCGCCGGGGGCGGCGCTCGCCCCCGGCCACTTCCCCGAACATCCGCTCAGGCGGCCAGAGGGCGGGAGCCAATTGGAACGCGAAGTCACTACCGCAGGATCTGCCGCGCCGATCATCGCGCTTGAAGGCGTGACAAAACGGTTTCCCGGCGTCGTCGCCAACGACCATGTCGAACTGGCGATCTGGCCGGGCGAGGTCCATGTCCTTCTCGGCGAGAACGGCGCCGGCAAGTCGACGCTGATCGGCCTGCTGTCGGGCCTGCAACAGCCGGACGAGGGGCGGATCCTGGTCGACGGCAAGCCTACCGCCATCACCTCGCCGAGCCATGCCCTGTCGCTGGGAATCGGCACGGTGTTCCAGCACACCATGCTGGTGCCGACGCTGACCGTGGCGGAAAATCTGCTTCTCGGCGCGCCGTGGTGGCGGCGGCCGCGCAAGGACGGCCTGCGGACAAGGGTCGAGGAGGTCTCGCGCTCGCTCGGCATCAAGGTCAATCTCGATGCGCTCGCCTCGGAGCTATCGCTCGGCGAGCAGCAGCATGTCGAGATTCTCCGTGCGCTGCTTCGCGACAGCCGCATCCTGATCCTCGACGAGTCGACCTCGATGCTGACGCCCTCGGGGATCGAGGAACTCGGCGTGCTGATGCGACAGCTTGTCGGCCGCGGGCTGGCGGTCGTCTTCATCACGCACAAGCTTAAGGAGGCCGCGGCCTTCGGCGATCGCATCTCGGTCCTGAAGCTCGGCCGCAAGGTCGGCGAGATCGCGCCGGAGCGCTTCCGCGCCCTCGACGAGGAGTCGCTGATCTCGGAATTCGTCGAGCTGATGTTCGGCAAGCGGAGTGGCGATCCCGAGGATGTCGTCCGCGAACCGCATCCCGGAATCAGCCAGGCGGCGCCGGTCCTGTCGGTGCGGGCCCTGACCCGGGCGCCGACATCCGTCTCGCCGGGGTTGAGCGACATCACCTTCGACCTCCGACCCGGGGAAATCCTTGGCATCGCCGGCATCGACGGCAATGGCCAGAAGCAACTGGCCGACGCGCTGTCGGGACAGATCGCGACGGACGATGGCTCCATCCTCCTCGATGGGCAGCCGATCGAATTCCTGCCGGTCCACGCGCGGCGCGACGCCGGCCTCCGTTATCTCACCGACGATCGCCTCGGCGAGGGCACGGTGGCGCCGTTCCCCGTGTCGATCAACTTCTTCCTGAAGCAGATTGGCGATCGACCTTTCTGGCGTAGCGGCATCGAGCGGCGCGCCGAACTGGATCGCCGCGCACGGGCGCTGATCGCTGCCTTCGATATCCGCACGCCGTCATCCGAAACGCCGGTCGGACGGCTGTCCGGCGGCAACATCCAGAAGGTGCTCCTTGCCCGCGAACTGGCCGATGGCGCGAAGGTGGTGATCTTCAACAAACCGACCTATGGGCTCGACCTCGCCAACGCCCTGGCGACCCGCAACCGCATCCGGGAAATCGCGGCGAGCGGAAAGGGTGTGCTGCTGATCTCGACCGACCTCGAGGAACTGCTCGGGCTGTCCGACCGGATCGCGGTCATGGCCCAGGGGAGCGTGGTTGGAACGGTCGAAAACAGCGAAACCGCGCGAACCGAAGTCGGCCGCCTGATGGTCGGGCTGGCGGCATGAGCGCCGAAGCCTCCACCATCGCCGTCGATCCGGAGGAGCCGGCCGGGGTCGGCCGCGTGATCCTTCACCGTATCCTCCTGACGGTCGGGCCGATCCTGATCGCCCTCGTCATCGCCGGCCTGATCCTGGTCGCGGTCGGCGTCGATCCGCTGGCCTATTACGGCTATGTCATCGAGCGTGGGCTGCTGTCGCCGACCGGCGTCCAACAGACGCTGACCCGCATGGCGCCGATGCTTTTCCTTGCGGCGGGGCTGATTGTGGCGTTCCGGGCCGGCATCTGGAACCTCGGGGTCGACGGGCAGTTCCTGCTCGGCGCCGTGACGGCCGCCGCCGCCGCGCCGCTCCTCGCCAATGCCATGCCGGTCTGGGCGGCGGTCGTCGGCGCCTTCGTGCTGGCGACGGTGGTGGCGATGATCTGGTCGCTGGTTCCCGCCCTTCTCAAGGCCTATCACGGCGTCAACGAGATCATCACCACGCTGATGATGACCTTCCTCGGCGTCTCCTTCGCCAACGTGCTCGTCAAGCTCGTCTTCCTCGATCCGGAGACGACCGTGCCGCAGACCCGGACGCTGCCGGTCGAGGACCGGCTGCCACGGCTGTTCGACACGACGATCAGCAGCGGCCTGCTGCTCGGGCTGGTCGCCGTGATCGGGGTTCACCTGATCATGACGCGGACTGCCTTTGGGCTGAAGCTCCGGGTCGTCGGCGCCAATCCGCGTGCCGCCGTCCATGCCGGGCTTGACGTGCCGTGGCTGACGATCGCGGTCTTCGCGATTTCCGCCGGGCTGGCGGGCGCGGGCGGTGCGGTGGATATCCTCGGCGTCCAGGGCAACGTGCGCGCAGACTGGAACCCGGCCTATGGGCTGACCGTGATCCCCATGGTCTTCCTCGCGCGACTTAACGGCTTTGCGTCGATCGCCTTCGTGCTGCTGCTCTCGGTCCTGTCGATCGGCGGCGAAAGCGCCGCGCGTCGCCTCGGTGTCCCCAACCATTTCACGCTGGTGCTGATCGCCATCGTCCTCATCGTCCTGGCGATCGTCGAGTATGTCGACACGCGCTACCTGAGCCGGCGGAGGTGAGGCGATGACCGGCCTGTTCAGCGAGATCTTCCTCAGCGCGCTCCTCTTCGGGGCGGTGACGGCCGCCGTTCCGCTCCTGTTGGCCGGCCTCGGCGAGCAGATGTCGGAGAAGGCCGGCGTCCTCAATATCGGCATCGAGGGGATGATGATCGCCGGCGCCTATGTCGGATTTCTTGTCGCCTTCATGTCGGAATCCCTGTGGCTCGGATTCCTCGGCGGTGCGGTCGCCGGCATGGCCGTTTCCTCCATCATGGTGCTGCTTTGCGTGCGGCTCGGGCTCAACCAGATCGTCATCGGCATCGGGCTGACGCTGGGTCTCGAGGGCCTGACCGCGCTGCTGCACCACTTTCAGTTCTCGCGGACCTATCCGCGGCTGCCCGCCGCCGACGTGCTGGCGATCCCGGGGCTTGCCGACATTCCGGTTCTCGGGCCCGCGCTGTTCCAGCACAACCTCCTGGTCTACCTGTCGGTGGCGCTGGTCTTCGTCATGGGCTTCATCTACCGGCGTACCCAGCTTGGCCTCAACCTGCAGGCGGCCGGCGACAAGCCGTCGGCGCTCGACATCGCCGGGGTCGACGTGGTGACGACGCGCACTGTCGCCGTCCTGACCACCGGCGCGCTCGCCGGTCTCGGCGGCGCCTATCTTGCCAATGTCGGGGCCGGCATCTTCGTGCCCTTCATCACCAATGGCGCCGGGTTCCTCGGCATCGTCCTGGCGATGCTGGCGCGTGGCCGACCGTTGTGGGTGCTGTTCGGCGCGCTGCTCTTCGGCATCAGCCTTTCGCTGACCACGGCGCTGCAGGTGGCGGGCATCAACATCCCCACCGACGTGATCCAGATGATCCCGTTCCTAGCGGTGATGGTGATGCTGGTGATCTTCGGTCGCAAGTCGAGCCTGCCGGCGGCGCTCGGCCTTCCCTACGAGCGGGGATCGCGGTGATACGTTTTGGAACGGAACCGGCGGCGACACGCCGCTGACGCGCAGACACGGGAGCAAGCAATGTCGGATACGAAGGTCTATCTCCTCGACGGTGGCTCACTGATTCTCGACGGCTACCACGTCTTCTGGAATCGCGGACCGGGCGGCGAGATCCGGTTCCCGGTCTACTCGATCCTGATCGAGCATGCCGAGGGTCGGTTCCTGATCGACACCGGCTACGACTACGACCACGTGATGAAGGTGCTGCCCTTCGAGAAGCCGCAGCAGACCAAGGAGCAGACGATCCCCGGCGCGCTTGGCCTGCTCGGGCTCGAGCCGAAGGATGTCGGCGTGGTCTTCAACTCCCATTTTCATTTCGACCACTGCGGCGGCAACAAGTATTTCCCCCATGCCAAGAAGATCTGCCACAAGCTGGAAGTGCCGCAGACCTGCAAGCCCGAGCCATTCGAGATGCTGGGCTATTCGGATGTCAGCTTTTCGGCCGAGGCGGCCGAGGCGCGCGGCATGACCGACCAGCTTCTGGAAGGCACGACCCGCGCCAATTCGACCTTCGAGGGAATCGAGGGGGACATCGAACTGGCCAAGGGAGTGAAGCTGTTCTTCACGCCGGGCCACTCGATCGGTCACTACAGCCTGCTGGTCGAGTTCGGGACGCGGGCCCCGATCCTCTTCACCATCGATGCGGCCTATACGCAGAAGAGCCTGGAGACGCTCTGCCAGGCGTCCTTTCATATCGACCCGGTGGCGGGGGTGGCGTCGATGCGCCGGGTCAAGCAACTGGCCGAGGACCACGAGGCGGAGCTGATGTTCTCCCACGACATGGAGAATTTCAAGACCTACAAGACCGGCACCCAGTTCTACGGCTGACCGGAACGCGGAGGAACGACCGATGCGCTATGCACTCGATGCCGATCCCGTCATCACGCTGACCTCGGGGCCGGTCAACGCCTATCCGGATGTCCTGCGGGCGTTGGCGCGCACGGTTCTTTACGACTACGACCCGGCCTTCCAGCTCCATTACGAGCAGGTGATCGGCAAGATGCAGACGGCGATGCGGACGTCGAACCGTCCGGTCATCCTGCATGGCGAGCCGGTGCTCGGACTCGAGGCGGCGGCGGCCTCGCTGATCACCGCCGACGATACTGTGCTCAACCTGGCGTCGGGCGTCTACGGCAAGGGGTTCGGCTACTGGGCAGCGCGCTATTCACCCAACCAGCTCGAGATCGAGGTTCCCTACAACCAGGCGATCGACCCGCAGCAGGTCGCCGACATGCTGAAGGCCAATCCGGCCATTTCGGTTGTCGCCGTCTGCCATCACGACACGCCGTCGGGGACCATCAACCCGATCGACGAGATAGGCGCCATCGTCGCCGACCATGGCGCCTACCTGATCGTCGACGCGGTGTCCTCCTTCGGCGGGATGAAGACCCACCCGGAGGATTGCAAGGCCGACATCTACGTCACCGGCCCGAACAAATGCCTCGGCGCGCCGCCGGCCCTGACCATGCTCGGCGTCAGCGAACGGGCGTGGCAGAAGATGAAGGACAATCCGGCCGCGCCGCGCGCCTCGATGCTCAGCATCCTCGACTGGGAGAATGCCTGGTCGCGCGACGAGGCCTTTCCCTTCACGCCGTCGGTGGCCGAGGTCAACGGTCTCGACGTCGCGCTCGACCTCTACCTTGCCGAGGGACCGGAGGCCGTCTGGGCGCGCCACGCGCTGACCGCCGCGGCGACGCGGGCCGGCATCCTGGCGATGGGCCTCGACCTGTGGGCGGCGGACGCGGCCATCGCCTCGCCGACGACGACCGCGGTGCGGACGCCGGAGGGCATCGATGAAGCGAAGCTGCGCGCGACGGTCCGCGAACGCTATGGCGTGGTGATGTCGTCCGGGCGCGGCGAAACGCTCGGCAAGCTCACGCGGATCGGCCACATGGGCCCGACGGCGCAGCCGATCTATGCGATCGCCGCGCTGACCGCCTTTGGCGGCGCTCTCCAGGCGCTCGGCCATCCCGCGCCGGTCGGCAAGGCGATCGACGCGGCGCTCGCGGTCATCGACGCCGCCGCCTGACACCAGAACCCAAAGCCACAAGAGGGATAACCAGCATGAGCCGTCTCGCAGGAAAAACCGCCTTGGTCACCGGGGCAGCCCAGGGCATCGGCAAGGCCATCGCCAGGCGGCTTGTGGCCGATGGCGCGACCGTCATCGTCAGCGACATCAACGCCGAGGGCGGCACGGCCGCGGCGGCCGATATCGGCAACGGGGCGATTGCGATCGCCGCCGACGTCTCGAGCCCGGACTCGGTGGCGGCGCTCTTCGAGGAAATCGACGCGAAGACCGGCGGCATCGACACGCTGGTCAACAATGCCAGCATCGTGCCCTTCATCGCCTGGGACGATGTCGACCTCGATCACTGGCAGAAGATCCTCTCGGTCAACCTGACCGGGACCTTCATCGTCACCCGCGCCGCGACCGACCGTATGCGGGCGCGGAAGGCGCCCGGCCGGGTGATCAACATCTCGTCCAACACCTTCTTCGCCGGGACGCCGAACATGGCCGCCTACGTCGCCGCGAAAGGCGGCGTCATCGGCTTCACCCGGGCGCTCGCCACCGAACTCGGCCAGTTCGACATCACCGTCAACGCGCTGACCCCGGGCCTGATCGAGAGCGAGGGCGTCAAGGACAGCCCGCACAACAACGCCTTCGAATTCGTCGAGATGCTCCAGGCGAAGAAGGGCAAGGGCCAGCCCGAGCATATCGCCGACGTGGTCGCCTTCCTCGCCTCCGAGGACGCGCGCTGGATCACCGGCCAGACGCTCAATGTCGACGCCGGCATGGTCCGGAACTGACGCCTAGATCTGGGCCGCGTAGCCGCCGTCGACGGGGATGGCGGTGCCGGTGACGAAGTCCGAGGCGCGGCTCGCCAGATAGACCGCCGTGCCGGCGAGGTCGGCCGGGACGCCCCAGCGGTCGGCGGGCGTGCGCTCGGTGATCTTGGCGAACATCTGCGGCGAGGACGAACGGCCCTCGCGCGTCAGGTCGGTATCGATGAAGCCGGGCAGGATGGCATTGACCTGGATGTTGTCGCCGGCCCAGGCGACGGCCAGCGACTTGGTCAACTGGACGACGCCGCCCTTGCTGGCGGCATAGGGCGCGATGACCCCGCCGCCGAAGAGCGACGACATCGAGCCGATGGTGATGATCTTGCCGCCGCCGGCTTGCCGGAAGGCGGGCAGCACCGCCGTCGCGCAGGTGAAGGTGCCGGTCAGGTTGATGTCGATGATCTTGTGCCATTCGGCGAGCGAATAGGTTTCCGGCGGCTTGCGGATGTTGATCCCGGCATTGGCGACGAGGATGTCGATCCGTCCGAGCCGCCGGCTGACGGCTTCGGTCATGGCGGCGACCGATGCCTCGTCGACGACGTCGACCTCGACGGCCATGGCGCTGGCGCCGAGGGCTTCGAGCTCGGCGACCGCGGCGGCGTTCTTGGTCGCATCCCGCCCGGCCACGGCGACCGCCGCGCCGGCGGCTGCCAGGCCCTTGGCGATGCCGAGGCCGATGCCGCCGTTTCCGCCGGTGACGATCGCAGCCCGGCCCGACAGGTCAAACAGACCGCTCATAATTCTTCCCCCGGGTGTTCGTTGCGGCGTCGCTCGCCGCGATCAGGCTTTGGCTGCCTGCCGCACCGCCGCGATCTCGCCACGCATCTTCTCGGCCTCCGTCGGCTCCAGCGCGCCAAAGGCGAAGGTGGTGTGAAATTCGGCGTCCGGTTCCAGCGTCAGGACGTTGCCCTTGGCCTTCTCCGCCACATAGCCATCCGCCCCGGCAGTCGCGGGCAGGAAGACGCCGACGGCGTCCTGGTCGCCGGTACGGGTCATCCAGCGGACCCCCTTGCCAAGTTCGCCGGGCCGGTGGCTGACGAAATCCGCCGAGCCGTCGGGGTGGGCCTGCATGCTGTGCGCCCAGCCGGCCTCGTCCGACGGGTAGACCAGCGACATCACCAGTTCGGGATCGATCGGCCGGCCGGCCTTCATGGTGCGGTGGACCGCCGGATCGCGCTGCACGTCCTCCAGCAGCCGGACATGGGCTTCCTTCGGCTTGAATTGCGAAGGGAGGGTCGTGCGGAAAAGGATGTGGTCGAGATCGTCGGGAACGGCATCGACCAGCGTTGCGCCGTCGACCGGGCGGAAGTTGATATGCGCCAGGTACATCAGGTCCATCGGCGTGTGCTTGAGGTTGCGGATGGTGAGGTCCATGACGACGCGGCTTGCCCCGGCCGAGAGCCGCACGGTCGGCCGGGCGATGTAATTGTGGGTGAAGGCGACCGTGTGCTGGTAGCTGCCGGTCATCGCCATATAGGCGCCGTCGTCATCCTCGCCGATCAGCAGCTCGACATCGCGGAACGGGGCGTTCGGCAATTCGCCATGGAGCGGGTGGGTGTCTTCGGGCCCCGGGTTGCCCATCGCGGTGGCGCCGCAATGCAGGAAGAAGCCGCCGTAGTTGCTCAGATAGTCGAGGGTGGCAACCGGCTCGGTGAACATCGACCGCATGGTCAGGGTCCGCCCGTGGAAGACCGCGTCCCAGATCTGCTGCCCCTGGAACGGCAGGAGGTCGATATGGCCGACCTCGTTGGCGATGCGCAGGCCAGCGACGCCGCTGCCATAGAGGAAGGTCGAGGCGGTCATGCCGCCCGCCCGGGCAAGGACATGCTCGGCCTCGGCAAAATGCGCGGGGCGCAGGGAAATGGCGACGGTTTCACGCGACATGGGGTTCTCGTCCGGATTGGCTGGATGTGCCGGGGGGATCCCGCGGCACGGAAATGGGCCGGACAGTGTTGCTCAATCCCGCGCCAAAGGCCAGCGCGGCGACAGGGTCCGTACGGCCGGTTCAGGGGCGCAAGATCGCTCAGCGCGGGCCGGCCGCAACGGGGCTTCCGGGAGGTCGGGAAAATCGCTACCATCCCGGGCAGACAGAAGTGTGTCGGGACGCCCGACCAAACGTCATAAAGTGTCGCTAGGGTCCGTCGCGGCATGCGCGACCGCGCAAGCATCTGCACACGAAAACAGTTAGACCACGCCGATCGAGCGACAATTCGGCGGCTAACGAACAGGAGAGATCGACATGAAACGGACACGCTCCAGCTTCCTTGCGACGGTCACCGCCGCATCGGCCTTGTTGATTGCGCTTGGCGGCGCCCAGGCCGAGGAATTGCGGCTTCTGACCTGGGGCGGCTACGCGCCCGACGACGTTGTGGCGATGTTCGAGGAAGAGACCGGAATCGATGTCCAGGTCACGCTGTCGAACAACGAAGAGATGATCGCCAAGCTGCGGGCAACCGATGGCGGCGGCTTCGATCTCGCCCAGCCGAGCCAGGACCGGATCGCCGGCGCCCAGGAAGAATACGGCATCTACAAGCCGATGGACGTCTCCAAGATCAACGGCGACCTGTTCATCGCCTCGATGCTGGAAGGCACCAAGAAGAACACCGCCTATGACGGCGAGGTCTATGGCGTGCCGCATGTCTGGGGCACCAGCGGGCTGGTGGTGGACACCAAGAAAGCACCCGAGGTGAAGGACTATGTCGACCTGTGCAGCGACGCGGTCGCCGGCAAGGTCTCCTACCGGCTGAAGCGGCCGACGCTGATCGGCTTCGCCTTCTCGATGGGGATGGATCCCTTCGCCGCCTATGGCGATACGGCCGCCTACCAGACGATGATGGAAAAGGTCGGCGAGAAGCTGATCGAGTGCAAGCCCAACGTGAAGGCCTACTGGACCGGTGGCGACGCGCTGATCAACCTGCTGCGCTCCGGCGAGGTCGTTGCGGCGATGGCCTGGGACACCGGCGGCTGGAAGCTCAACGAAGAGAATCCCGACATCACCTTCGTCGCCCCGGCTTCGGGTGCGCTCGGTTGGATCGATACCTTCGTCCTGCCGGCCAAGACCCAGAACGAAGAGGCCGCCTACAAGTGGATCAACTTCGTCATGCAGCCGGAGATCGCCGCCAAGATCACCGCCTCGGCCGGCAACTTCACCGCCTCCAAGGGTGCTGACGCCTTTGCCGAGGAAGCGCTGAAGACGCGGTTCCAGGGCAGCTTCCCGCAGGAAGCCATCGACAACATCAAGTGGTATCCGCCGGTTCCGGCCGGCCTCGAGGACATCGAGGGCAAGATCCTCGATCGCGTCCAGGCCTCGTAAGCGGCTGACAGACACGACTGCGCCCGGCACGCCAGACGGCGGCCGGGCGCATCTCCTTTTCCAGCGACACCCGGTCCCGCGATGACGCCTGAATCCCCGGTGGCCTACGATCTCGAGTGCCGGTCGCTGACCAAGTCCTTTGACGATTTCGTCGCCGTGCAGAGTATCGACCTGGCCATTCCCGCCGGGTCCTTCTTCTCGATCCTCGGACCGTCCGGCTGCGGCAAGACCACCCTGCTCAGGATGATGGCCGGCTTCGTCCGGCCGACCTCCGGCGACATCCTCATTAAAGGACGCTCGGTGCTCGACGTGCCGCCCAACAAGCGGCCGGTGAACATGGTGTTCCAGCACCTGGCGCTGTTCCCGATGATGTCGGTGGCCGAGAATATCGGCTACGGGTTGCGGCGGCGCGGCGTGCCGCGCGAGGACATCGCCAGGCGCGTTGAGGAGGCGCTGGTGCGCGTCGGCCTGCCGGGCTCAGGCGGCAAGCGGATCTCCCAGATATCCGGCGGCCAGAAGCAGCGCGTCGCCATCGCCCGCTGCCTCGTTCTCGATCCGGATGTGCTGCTGCTCGACGAGCCGCTGGGCGCGCTCGACCTCAAGCTGCGCGAGCACATGAAGGTGGAGCTCAAGAAGCTCCAGCACGAATTCGGCACGACCTTTGTCTACATCACCCACGACCAGTCCGAGGCGCTGGTCATGTCGGATCGCGTGGCGGTGATGAATGCCGGGCGGTTCGAGCAGGTCGGCACGGCGCAGGATCTCTACTACCGGCCGGCGACGGCCTTCGTCGCGGCCTTTGTCGGCGAGAGCAACAAGTGGCGCGGCAAGGTCGAGACCGCCGATGCCGGTCGGTTGACGGTGCTGACCGAGGACGGGGTGCGGATTGCCGGCAGCGGCGAGGCAGCTCTCGCAGCGGGCGCGACGGTCGACGTCTTCGTTCGCCCCGAGGCGGTCGCCCTGTCGCGCGACGCGGCGGGGATCGCGTCCATGGCCAACCGGATGGACGGCGCGGTGGCGAGCGTGCTGTTCAACGGCGCGGCGAGCCGCGTCCTGATCAAGGCCGGGGCGGCCCAGGCCGAGATCGACGTGGCGCTGCCGCAGACCGGCGAGTTCAACGACCTTGCGCCCGGCCAGCCGATCCATTTCGGCTGGAGCGACGCGCAGACCACCTGCTTCCGGGCGGGCTGAGACGATGTCGCGCCGCCTCGGCTTCTACCTCCTGCTGGCGCCGCTGGTGGTGTGGCTCGGCGCGCTGCTGATCATCCCGCATATCGAGCTGCTGCTCACCTCGCTGCAGGTCAAGGTCAAGCCGCGGGTCTACGAGTTCGGCTTCGGCAATTACGCCGCCTTCTTCACCGAGCCGCTCTACTGGAACACCTTCGCCCGCACCGCGCTGATGTCGATCGCCGCGACGGCGCTGACGCTGATCGTCGGCTTTCCGATCTCCTATTACATCGCCAAGCTGGCGCGCGGCCGGTCGCGGGCCATCCTCTTCGTCCTCTGCCTGTTGCCCTTCTGGGTGTCGGAGCTGGTCCGGACCTTCGGCTGGATGATCCTGCTGCGGGAAACCGGCGTGGTCAGCAACACGCTGCAATGGCTCGGCCTGTCGAGCGGGCCGATCGAGTTCCTCTACAACGACGCGGCAATCATGGTCGGGCTGGTCTACACCTCGATGCTGTTCATGGTGGTGCCGCTGGTGACGACGCTCGAAAGCCTCGACGACAGCTATATCGAGGCCGGCTACGACCTCGGCGGCAACGGCTTCGCGGTGATGCGGGAGATCGTCATTCCGCATGCGATGCCGGGCATCGTCACCGGCTGCATCGTCGTCTTCATGCTGTCGCTCGGCAATTACCTGACGCCGATCCTGCTCGGCGGCAAGGACAGCCTGTGGTTCACCGAGCAGATCTATGCGCAGTTCATCACCCGCTTCAACTGGGAGCAGGGCTCGGCCTTCGGCTTCCTGCTGCTCGTCCTGTCGTCGCTGATCGTCTGGGCCGGGCTCAAGCTGACCGGCCAGACACTCGGCCAGACCGTCGGGCGGGGATAGGGCGCGATGATCCCCTCCATTCCCCAGAACCCGTTCCTCCGCAACGCCTACCGGGCCTATGTCGGGCTGTTCTTCATCTACCTCGCAGCGCCGCTGATTGTCGTCTCGGTCTTCGCCTTCAACGACTCGCTGTTTCCGTCGCTGCCGTGGAAGGGCTTCACCTGGGACTGGTTCTTCGGCGATACCGACCCGCGGATCGGGCTGTTCCACGACAGGTCGCTCCTCAACGCGATCGGCGTGTCGGTCTTTGTCGCCTTTTCGGTGACGATCCTGTCGGTGGCGGTCGGCACGACAAATGCCTTCCTGTTCGAGCGCGAGAAATTCCGCTTCCGGAACTTCGCCTATGTGCTGATGCTGACGCCGCTGGTCGTGCCGGGCATAATCCTAGGCATCTCGATCCTGATCATGACCAATGGCGTCGCCAACCGCGCCTACGATGCCTTCGGCGTCGAGGTCGACCTGTTGCGGCCGGGGTTGCCGCTGGTGGTGCTCGGCCAGTTCTCCTTCATCGCGACGATCACCACGCTGGTCATCTCGGCGCGGCTGCGCAAGTTCGATGTCGAGCTCGAGGAGGCGGCGCTCAATCTCGGCGCGACACGCTGGGTCGCGGTGCGGACGATCACGCTGCCCTATCTAGCCCCGGCGATGATCGGCGCCGGCATCGTCGCATTCCTGATGAGCTTCGAGAATTTCAACACGACGCTGATGCTGGTCGGGTCGGATGCGCCGCTGACGATCGCGCTGTTCGACCGGCTTAAGGAAGGCTCGACGCCGGTGCTTAACGCAATCTCGCTGATGCTGATGATCGTCTCGGCATTGCTGGCGCTCGGCGCGATCAGCCTGCAGCGGGGCAAGTCCGCCTAGCGCGGCGCGCTCAGGCCTCGTTGCGCTCGAACGCCGAATGGGCGCGGGCGAAGCGATCCATGTAGTCGACCGTGTAGGCAGCGTAGTCGAAGTCGATGGTCGAGTAGAGTTCCGACACCATGCTCCACATCGCCTCGCGCAGCAGCGAGGCGCATTTCATCGCCCGGTAGCTTCGCCAGAGATGGTCGTCCGGCTTGCGGCCGAAATAGGTGGCCAGCATCCAGTCTTCCTGCGCGTCGTCGAGTTCGTTGTTGGCGGCAAGGTTGGCGAGGTCGAAGAGCGGCGAGTTGAAGCCGCCATAGTCCCAGTCGATCAGCCAGATGCGCTCGCCGTCATCGACGAAGTTGCCGGGCAGGAGGTCGTTGTGCCCGAAGACAAGGTCGATCGGCCCGACGGCGAATTCGAGCGCCGTGGCGACGTCCAGCATCTCGGCCAGGCGGGGCGCGTAGCGGCTGCCGTCGTCTTCCAGCGTATGGGCATAATCGCGGATCGCGTGGAAGACCGAGAAGGCCAGCAGCGGGCCGCGCAGGTAGCGCGGCATGTCGAGATGGACGCGCTTGATCAGCGCCAGGATGCGGCGGAGACGGGCCGTTTCGCGAACATCGGCGGCCGTGCAGGTATGCCCGTCGATGAAGTGCATCACGAGGATGCCGGGCTCGGTATAGACCACGGCGGGCGAAATCCCGGCCGCATGGGCCGCCTTGTTCGCCGCCCGCTCGTTGAAGCGCATGATCTGGTGGACGGGCATGTCGTCGCCGACCCGCACGACATAGCGCTCGCCGGCGTCCTCGACGACGAAATTGACGTTGGTGATGCCGCCCTCCAGGCGAACCGGCTCAACCGGCCCCTTCCAGATGGAGAGCCCGGCGGCCCGCGCCTTCGACAGCGTGTCTCGATCGTCTGGTTTCATGCGAATGCCGCCCTCGGGAGAGAATTGACCCTTTCGCACCGCGCCTTGTCAACGCGGAATGAGGCATACGAGCCCGCTTGACGACGACGGGCCGCGATCCGCTCAATGGGGCTTTTCAGCGATCGCGCTTGTCGATACCGGAGTATGGTGTCGACCGGCCGGTCGGGACGATCCGGTTTCGCAGGGCGGCAGAATCAGAAGGGCAATCGCGGATGTCGGCACTGGCAGATTCGCACTTTCATCTCTTCGGGCGTGGGTTTCCCGGAAGCGATGGCCAGCCGGTGCTCGGCGCGCGGTCGGAAGTCGAGACCTACGAGGCCTACCGGCGCGACCATGCGATCGTCGGTGGACTGGTGATCGGCTACGAAGGCGGCGGCATCGATCCCGACAACAACCGGTATATCCGTGCGCTGGCCAGAAGCCGCCCGTGGATGGCGACGCTCGCCTATGTCGACATCAACGATGGCGCGACCTCCGAAAATGTGCGGCATCTGCTCGGCGAGGGACATCTCGGCATCGTCGGCTATGCGCCGGACCGTCAGGCGGCCGAGACGATCGCGGCGTGGCCCGAGGCGACGTGGCGGATCCTCGACGACCGGGGCGCGATCATCTCCATCAACGCGACGCCCGAAGCGATGCCGGCCCTGGCCGGTGTCGTGTCGCGATACGCTCGTTGCCGTTTCCTCTTCGCCCATGTCGGCCTGCCGGGACGGTATGCGGAAACGCCAGGCGCGGCCGAAGCGGAAGCCCGCATTTCCGGGCTTCTTGGCATGGCGGACGCGGGCAATGTCTTGGTCAAGATCTCGGGGCTCTACGCGATCAGCGATCCGGCCTCCGCCCATCCGCACGAGGCGGCAGCGCCGTTCGTCAAGGCGGTCCTCGACCGGTTCGGGCCGGAACGCTGCTTGTGGGCCTCCGACTTCAGTCCGGCGCTGGAGTTCCTGCCCTTTGAGCAGACCGTCGACAATCCCTGGCTCGACGACCTGGCGCCGGAAGACCGCGACCGGGTTATGGGCGGCAACCTCCTTGCCTTGCTGCGCGGTCGTGGCTGGACGGGCGCGGCCGGCTGAAGCCTGCCCGCGGCCGGGCAGACCGATCTAGCGGGTGCCGCGCGGCAAACGGTTGGGTTCGATGGTCTTGCCCATGCGGCCGATCAGCGCCAGCGACGCTTCGTTGATCTCGGCGAGAATCTCCGGCTCGTCGAGGTCGACGAACCGGCCGTCCTCCAGCACAACCCTGCCATCGACGATCACCGTGTGGACCGACTTTGACCGCGACGAATAGAACAGGTTGCGGATCATGTTGGTGGTCGGGATCATCTCCGGCCGATCGAGCGTGTGAATGACGATATCGGCGCGCTTGCCGACCTCGATCGAGCCGATCCGGTCCTCCATGCCGCAGGCATGGGCGCCGGCCCGCGTTGCCATGGCCAATCCGTCCTCGGCGATCAGGTAGCCGCGATCGCCATGGGAATCGCGCGCCGAGAGCACGGCGAGACTGGCCTGGCGCCAGATATCGAAGTCGTTCGACCAGTTGGCCGAATCCGAGCCAAGCGCGATGTTGGCGCCGCGCCGCCAGAGTTCGGCGTGACGGCCGTGGATGCTGCCGCCATGGCCCCACATCATCGACGCGGCCGGCGCCCAGGCGAGGCTCGGCCCGGTTTCGAGGATCGCCTCGCATTCCGCGTCGGTCAGGTGGTTGGCATGGCCGAAAACGACGTTGCGGTCGAGGAAGCCGATCTCCTTGAGGTGAACCAGCGGGTCGACCCCGCCGTAGCGCTGGCGATCGGCCTCGGTATCGGCCGGGCTGTAGGACTGGTGGAGGTTGAGGACGACGCCAGCGGCATCGGCCTTTTCCTTGGCCACCATCATCAGACGCTCACTGGCGGTGCCGAGGCCGAGGATAACGACGTGACCGGTGACCAGTGCGTCGGGATCGTCATTGCGATGCAGCTCGCCGCCCATCCGGGACACCGCCTCGTCATATGTCCGTGGCGCCCGGGACAGCGTCGGGCGGGCCTTCGCCGCCGCGTCGCAGCCGGCGCAACCGGTTTCCAGCATGCCCTGTGACATGCCTTGCGGCTGGTCCCAGATGAAGGCATCCCCGATCACCGCCCGGATGCCGACACGCTCCGCCGCGCGGGCCGCGGCCGACGGCTCGAGCACGGTTCCCGCCTCGAGGAAACACGTCGTGCCGTTGCGGATCATCTCCATCGAGGCGAGCACGACGGCGAGATACTCCTCCTCGTCATTGACCGTGTTGAAGAAGACGCTCTCGAAACTGTTGAAGGCGTCGACCTCGGCAAGCTGGTCGGGCATGGCGCCGCGAAACGACTGGAAGGACGCGTGCATGTGGCACTCGACGAAGCCCGGGTGGACCGGCGCGCGCTTCGCATCAATGACACGGTCGCCGGCAAACCGGGCTTCAATCGCCTCGTCCGTATCGACCGCGACGATGCGGCCGCCGTCGATGGCAATCGCACCGTCCTCGATGATCCGGTCGGCGCCGTCCATGGTGATCACATAGGCGTTGCGGATCACCATCGCGACCTGCCGTGGCCGGCCAGTGCTCCGATTGTCGGTGTTCATCTTTCCGCTCCTTCCCAGACGGTTGCGGCGTCCGGCGCCCAGGTCAGCCGGACCTTGTCGCCGATCTCGAGGCCGGCGGCTTCTTCATCGCGGAGGTCGGCCCAGACCAGCGTCCCGTCGCCGATCACCGCGCCAATACGAATGCTGTTGCCGAGGTAGACGATCTCGCTCAGCGTCGCCGGGACGCCGCCAACCGCCGCTTCGCCGGTGGCGATCCGCACGGCTTCGGGCCGAACCGACAGCGTCGCGGCCGCGCCGATGGCCAAGGGCGCCGCGGCAAGCCCCTCGACGGGATCGTCGGCGCCGACGGCGACCGTGACAGCGGTGCCGGCGACGGCGGTCGTCTTGCCGGGCAGCAGGTTGGTCTGGCCGATGAAGCTGGAGGCGAAGATCGACGCCGGCCGCTTGTAGATCTCGCGCGGCGTGCCGACCTGGACGATCTTGCCGCGATCCATGATGGCGATGCGATCGGACATGACCAGCGCCTCCGTCTGGTCGTGGGTGACGAAGACGAAAGTTGCGCCGAGCCTCTTCTGGATGCCGCGCAGTTCGAGCTGCATCTCCTGGCGAAGCTTCTGGTCGAGGGCGGAGAGCGGCTCGTCGAGGAGGAGGACGCTGGGTTCGGCGGCAAGCGCGCGGGCGAGCGCGACGCGCTGCACCTGGCCGCCGCTCAGCTCGGTCGGTCCCCGCGTGGCGAAGCCATCGAGCCGGACGAGCGCCAGCATCTCCTCGACCTTCGCGGCGATCCGCGTCCGCGACCAGTTCCGCAGCTTGAGGCTGTAGGCAATGTTGTCGAAGACGTTGAGATGCGGGAAGAGGGCGCCCTGCTGGAAGACGATGTTGGTCGGCCGGCGGTGCGGCGGCCAGTCGGTAATATCCCGGCCGGAAATCATTACCCGCCCACTCGACGGCGACTCGAAGCCGGCGACGATGCGCAGCAGGGTCGATTTTCCGCAGCCGCTGGCGCCGAGCAGCGACACGAACTCGCCGGCCGCGACCGTGAAATCCACCTGCTCCAGCGCAACGGTGTCGCCGAAACGCTTCTGGACGCCGACGACCTCGACGGTTCCGGTCGTCATCGGCGTCGCCTCCCGTAGAGGCTGGAGCCGATGACCAGGGCGACCATGGTGATCATCAGGACGGAGGCGACGGCGTTGATCGACGGGTCGATGCCGCGACGCATCAGCCCCCACACCAGGACGGGAAGCGTCTGCTGGCTACCGATGTTGAACCAGGTGACGACAAATTCGTCGAGTGACAGCGCCGCCGCGAGCAGGCCCGCTCCCAGGATCGAAGGCCGGATCAGCGGAAAGGTGATGTCGCGGAAGGCGCGAAATGGCGATGCGCCGAGATCGCGGGCGGCTTCCAGCACCGAAAAGTCGAAGGTCTCGAGGCGTGCATTCATGGTGAGGATGACGAAGGGGAGGCAGACGAGAATGTGGCCGAAGGCAGCGTTGCGCAGGCTCTGATGCAGGCCGAGCGCGCTGAAGAAGACGGCCAGCGAGATGCCGATCACCAGCAGGGGAACCACCGCCGGCAGCAGACTGGCGCCGAGCAGGGCGCCGCGCAGGCGGGCTCGTTTCATCTTGACGATACCGAAGGCGAAGGCGGCGCCGAGCGTGCCGCAGCCGACCGCCGAAACCACGGCGAGGATCAGGCTGTTGCGCACCGCCACCCCCATCAGAGGGTTGTCGAAGGCATTGCGGTACCAGTCGAGCGTCAGGCCTTCGATCGGCAGGCTGAGCCGGGGCGAGTCGGCGAAGGAAAACAGGACGATGACCACGACCGGCGCGTAAAGCAGGAGCAGGACGGCGGCGAGATAGCCGATGGCGAAGACCCCCGGGCGGTTGGCTCTCACCATGTCGTCACCCACCGGATGGCGCGGATGACGGCAAAGTAGATAACCAGAACCAGAGCCATGGTGACGAAGGCCAGCGCCCCGCCGAGCGGCCAGTTCGAGCCGATGCCGCGGAACTGGTCGGCGATGACGTTGCCGATCATGATTCCCTGGGTCCCGCCGACCAGCGAGGGCGTGACGAAATCGCCGGCGGCGAGCAGGAAGGAAAAGGCGAAAGCGGTCCGAATGCCGGGCAGCGCCATCGGTACCAGGATGGTGCGGACCAGGTGGGTGCGCTTCGAGCCGAGGTCGCGGGCAACCTCCAGATGGTCGCGGGAGATGTTGGCCATCGAGGAATAGATCGGCAGCACGGCAAGGGGGATCAGCAATCCGGTCAGCGTGATGATGGTGGCGAAGTTGCTGTAGATCAGGAATTCCAGCGGCTGGTCGATGATGCCGAGCCACTCGAGCGTCGAGTTGAGCAGGCCCTGCTTGCCGAGAATCGTCCGCCACGCATAGATCCGGACGAGATAGCCGCTGAACAGGGAGATCAGCGCGAGCTGGAGGATGAGCTGCGCCCAGCGCTCGAAAACGAAGCGCATCAGGTAGGACAGGGTGAAGGCAATCGGCACGACGATCAGCGAGGTGATCAGGCCGATCGCCACGGTCCGCACGAGAAGCGCATGATACAGCGGCGATGTCGCGATCTTCTCGTAATTGACCAGCGAGACATCGGGGACGAGATCGAATCCCTTGGCGCGCCAGAAGCTCAACACGAAGAGACTGGCCATCGGTATGGCGAAGAAGACGGCGTAATAGGCGCCGGCCGGAAGCAGCGGCCTTGCCGCCGCCCCGAGCCGAAGCCGTCGCCCGTCGAGGCGGACTCCCAACGATGGAGTCGTCATGGAGTCCGCCATGATGCCCGGTCGATCTCAGGAGAGCTTGAAGGCCTGCCAGGCTTCGACCCAGGCCGAGGCCGGAACAATGTCAGCATCCGCCTCCTGCGGCGGGAAGACGACCTGGGTGCCCAGCAGCCCGCCGTCCGCCTGACGAACGATATCATAGGGGTAGATGCTGGTGAGTTCAGCCGGCATCAACGGCATCGCAGCCTCGACGGTGCAGCCCGAGCCGAGTTCGGTGGCGATCGCCGCGTTGGCCTCCGCCGAGGTCATGAAGTCGATGAAGGCGTAGGCGTTGTCCGGGTTCGGCGCGTCGAGCGCAATGGCATAGGCGTCCTCCCAGTAATAGGTGCCGTCGACGGCCGGCGTGCCGACGACCAGGGTGACGCCCTTCTCCTTGGCGATCTGCGTCTGGTAGGCCCAGCCGGCGAGACCCATCGACGCGTCGCCGCGGACCATCACGTCGGCCATGTCGGCGAAGGAGGCGGCGATGGTGACAATGTTGGGTTTCACGCTCAAGAGCGCGTCGATCGCGGCCTGGAGCTGGTCCGCGGTCAGCTTGCTCGGATCCTCGGCGCCGATCGACTTGGCGAAGACCCAGATATTGCCGAAGGGGTCGTCGGTCATGACGAGTTCGCCCTTGTATTTCGGGTCGGCGAAATCGGTGTATTTGGGCGGGACGCCATCCCACTTGTCGGGATTGTAGACGCAGGGCTCGTCGCCCCAGATCAGCGGAATGCCGTAGGTCTGGCCGCCCTTGGTCAGCCAGGAGGCATCCTTGAAGGCAGGGAAGAGGCCGGCGGCGTTGGGGATGCGCGACATGTCCAGCGGCGCGAACAGCTCGGTCCCGGACTCGAGAATGGCGCGCTGGAAATCCTTGTTCGGCGTCATGAGGTCGATGGTGCCGCGTCCGCCGGTGTTGAAGCGGGTCAGGGCTTCGTCGCCGGAAACCTGGAACGACGCCTGCAGCTGAATGCCATTGTCGTCCAGGAAGGTCTTGGCCACATTGGCGCCGTGCTCGCCGTCCCAGCCGAAATAGTTCAGCGGGCCACCGAGTTCGGCCGCGGAAGCGGAGCGGGGCGAGCCGAGGACCGTCACGGCGGTGAGGGCGGCTGAACCCTGCAGAAAGCGGCGGCGGCTGAAACTGGCATTGAGCTTCTGGTCCAAGAGGCCTTTGACAACGTCCCTCACGGCGATCTCCTTGTTGACTGGAAGGTTGGGCGCCGGCCTTTTCGCGGGCGCTTCCGGCTGTTCATTTTCAATGACTTGAAGGTGCCGATGCCGAGCGTCGTCGGGCAGGCATCCGGACGAGAACCCGATGGGATGGAGCGCAGCCGCCTTGTCTTGTCGTCATTGTGCCGTTGCCTCCGCCTTCCCAAGATACTAACTTACTGGTAAGTCAGTATCGAGTCAACGCGGCGACCGCCCGATGCGCGGGCAATGGTTTGCCTTTCACGCGCTAATCTGCGCGGAAATCAGGCAATCCGGGTGGGGCCGCCGCAGCGAATCCGGTACCGTGGGCGGTGATGAAAACGGCGGAACCTCATGCGCAACCGGATCAAGACCCTGGCCCTGGACCTGCTGATCCAGCACGGATACCGCGGGGTGAGCTTTGGCGATCTGGCGACCGCTCTCGATACGACGCGCGCCAATATTCACTATCACTTCGGCAACAAGCAATCGCTGGTCGAGGAAGTGCTGATCGACTACATCGATGAAACGAAGAAGGTGATGGAGACGGTCTGGAACGATCCGGACATGCCGTTCATCGAAAAGATCGAACGAAATGTCGCCTTCAGCCGCAAGCGCTACCTCAAATACAATCGTCCGAACAAGGAGGGGCGTCCCTGGAGCCTCATTGCCCGCATGCGCCAGGACAGCAACGTATTGACGCAGAAGAGCCACGATGCGTTACAGGATTTTGCCGCGCATCTTCATGCTTCAATTGGTCATGCACTCGAGACCGCGATCGAGCGCAAGGAATTCTCAAGATCGATGCCGGTTGACGACGTCGCGTTGCAGCTTTTCAGCATCGCCAACAGCGCCGCCCCGATCACCCAGGATTCCGGCAATTTCGATCGGCTGGAGCAACTTTATCTCGGCTTTGCCCGGATCGTCGGGCGGGCTTTCGGGACACGGGAAACGGGGCCGGACGGCGCCGGGCGGTAGGCCGGACGCTCGCAGGGCAGGGACGAGACGCCGGGAAACGGTGCCGTCCCGGTGCGACGGGATTCGAACTCAGCCTTCGGCTGGAATCACCTCGTCAGTCGCCGGCTTTTCCGCCACCGGCTCCTTGCGGCCGGTGGTCATCGCCCGCAGTCGGGCGAAGAGGACGAACAGCGCCGGGATGAAGATGATGCCGACGACCGTCGCGGCCAGCATGCCGCCGAGCACGGTGACGCCGACCGAGCGGCGACTGCCGGCACCGGCGCCGCTGGCGAGCGCCAGGGGCAGGACGCCGAGGATGAAGGAGAAGGCGGTCATCATCACGGCGCGGAAGCGGAGCCGGGCGGCTTCCTCGGCGGCTTCGGCGAAGGGCTTGCCGGAATCCGACAGGCTCTTGGCGAACTCGACGATGAGGATGGCGTTCTTCGCCGCCAGGCCGATCAGCAGCACCAGGCCGACCTGGGCATAGACATTCAGCGCGACGCCGAAGATGGCCAGCACCCCGAAGGCGCCGAAGGCGGCGAAGACCACCGACAGCATCACCGGCAGCGGCGTCGTCCAGCTCTCATACTGGGCGACGAGGAACAGATAGGCGAAGAGGATCGACAGGAGCATGATCAGTGAACCGGCGGCGCCGGCCTTGATCTCCTCCAGCGTCATGCCGGTCCATTCATAGGTGAAGCCCTGCGGCAGGGCGGTGGCGGCGATGGATTCCATCGCGGCAATCGCCTGGCCCGAACTCTTGTCGGCGGCCGCGTCGCCGTTGACCGTGGCGGAGCGGTAGAGGTTGTAGCGCTCGATGGTCTCCGGCCCGAAGATCGGGGTGACGGTGACCAGCGAATTCATCGGCACCATGGCGCCGTCGCGGTTGCGGACGAAGAGATCGCCGATCTGCTCCGGCGTGGCGCGGCGGTCCGCCTCGGCCTGAACGAAGACCCGGTACAGACGACCGAACTTGTTGAAGTCGTTGACGTAATACGAGCCGAAATTGGCGGCCAGCACCTGGAAGACGGCGCCGACATCGACGCCGCGGGTCTTGGCGATCTCACGGTCGAGATCGATGAAATACTGCGGCGCGTTGGCCTGGAAGGTGCTGAACACGCGGCTGAGATCGGGGTTGCCGTTGGCCTCGATGATGACGCTGTTGACCGCCCCGGCAAGGTCGGCTGGCGGCCGGCCCTCGGTGTCCTGGAGGACAAATTCGAAACCGCCGGTGGCGCCGAGGCCGGGAATCGGCGGCGGGTTGAACGGGCGCACGGTGGCATCGGGCATGGCCAGCAGCTTCGGCGCGGCGCTCATCAGGATGCCGCGCAGGCCGGTCTCGGGCGTGGTGCGTTCGTCCCACGGCTCGAGGATGGCGATGGCGAAGGCCGAGTTGGGGGAGACCGCACCCGACAGGATGCTGTAGCCGCCGACCGAGAGGACATTGGCGACCCCGGGGGTGGCGCTGAGGATCTCCTCGACTTCGGCGATCACCGCCGAGGTGCGCGACAGGGCGGCGCCGTCGGGGAGCTTGATGTCGACGAAGAAGGCGCCGCGATCCTCCGGCGGCAGGAAGCCGGTCGGGATCGAGGAAGCAAGCCAGCCGGTGGCGACGGCGAAACCGAGGAATGCGACGACGGTGACAACCGTCGCCCGCAGCAGGCGGCGGACGATCCTGATGTAGCCGTTTCGGCTGACATCGAGGCCCTTCTCGAACCATGCCAGCGGCCCGCGCCTGGCCGCCTTGCTCGGGCGCAGGATGGTGGCGCAGAGGGCGGGGCTGAGGGTCAGGGCGTTGATCGAGGAGAAGCCGACGGCGAAGGCGATGGTCGCAGCGAACTGGACGAAGAGGCGGCCGGTGAGGCCCGGGGTGAAGGCGATCGGGACGAAGACCGCCAGCAGCACCAGCGTGGTGGCGATCACCGGGCCGGTGACCTCCGCCATCGCCTTGCGGGTCGCGGCCTTCGGGTCGAGTCCGTCGTCCATGTGGCGCTGGACATTCTCGACGACGATGATCGCGTCGTCGACGACGATGCCGATCGCCAGGATGAGGCCGAACAGGCTGACAGTGTTGATGGTGAAGCCGAGGACGGCCAGGGCGGCGAAGGTGGTGATCAGCGATACCGGGATGGCGATCGCCGGGATCAGCGTCGAGCGCCAGTCCTGAAGGAAGACGAAGACGACGAGGACGACGAGCACCAGCGCCTGGAACAGGGTGACGACAACCTCCTCGATCGAGCTCTCGACGTAGAGGGTCGTGTCGTAGGTGATGTCGTAGGCGAGATCGGTGGGGAAGCGGTCGGCGAGTTCGTCCATCCGCGCCCGCACGCCCTTGGCGACATCGAGGGCATTGGCGTCGGGGAGCTGGTAGATGGCGATCAGGGCGGCCGGCGAACCGTCGAGCTGGCCAAACCAGCTGTAGGTGGCGGCGCCGAGTTCGACGCGGGCGACATCGGACAGCCGGATGATCGTGCCGTCCTGGCTGGCGCGGATGATGATATTCTCGAATTCGGCCGCGTCGGTGAGCCGGCCCTTGGCCTGCAACGGGTACTGGAACTGCTGGCCGGTCGGCGACGGCTCGGCGCCGATGGCGCCGGGAGAGACCTGGATGTTCTGGTCCTGGATCGCCTGGATGACGTCCGAGGCGGTCAGGCCGAGGCTGGTCAGGCGATCGGGCTCGAGCCAGATCCGCATGCCGTAGTCGCGGGCGCCGAGGATCGACACCGAGGCAACGCCGGGGACGCGGGCGAGATTGTCGCTGACATTGATGCTGGCGTAATTGCTGAGGAAGACGTCGTCATAGGTGTTGTTCGGCGAGAAGACCGACAGCACCATCAGCATCGAGGTCGACTGCTTGTTGACGACGACGCCCTGGCGATTGACTTCCTCGGGCAGCCGCGAAGTGGTCGTCGCGACCCGGTTCTGGACGTTGACCTGGGCCTGGTCGGCATCGGTGCCGACCTCGAAGGTGACCGTCAGGCTGTAGCTGCCGTCGTTCGAGCTCTTGGAGGACATGTAGCTCATGCCCTCGACGCCATTGACCTCCGGCTCGATCACCGCGGCGACGGTCTGCTCGACGACCTCGGCATTGGCGCCGGGATAGGTAGCCGTCACCTGGACCTGCGGCGGCGTCAGTTCCGGGAATTCGGCTATCGGCAGGGACAGCATCGACAGAAGCCCGGCAATCACCATGACGATGGCGATGACGAAGGCGAATTTCGGCCGATCGATGAAGAAGGCGCTCATCGTCAGTCACCCGCCGCTGGCGTGCTGGCGGCGACGGCCGTGACCTCTCCGCCCGGCCTGACCTTCTGGATTCCGTCGATGATGATCAGTTCGCCCTCGGTCAGTCCCTCAAGCACGACGATGTCGGTGCCGCTGCGATCCCCGGTCACGATCTGGCGCAGCTCGACCTTGGAGTCTTCGTCGACGACGAGGACGAAGGCGCCGCTCTGGTTCAACTGCACCGCGACCTGCGGAATAAGGATCTGCTCGGTGGGCTCCGTGCTGGTCAGGATGACGTTGACGAACAGGCCGGGAACCAGGATGCGGTCCGGATTGGCGAAGTCGATATAGACGCGCACCGTGCCGGTGCTCGGATCGACCTGGTTGTCGGCAAAAGCGACGGTGCCGTCCTCGGAGAAGACTTCGCCATTGGCGAGGCGGATGCGCGGCACGAGGTCGGGTATGTCCCCGGCCTCGATCATGCCCATGACGGTCAGGTACTGTCGCTCGGCCAGCGAGAAGCCGACGCGGATGGGGTCGAGGTCGATGACCGTCGCCAGGATGCCGCTGTCCGGCCCGATCAGGTTGCCGATATCGACGGCGCTGCGGCCGACCCGGCCATCAATGGGGGAGCGGATTTCGGTATAGCCAAGGTTCAGCTTCGCCGTGGCGAGGTCGGCCTCCGCCGAGGCCACGTCCGCCTTGGCCTTGGCCTGCCCGGCAATCGCCTCGTCGAGATTGGCCTGGGTCAACGTATCCTTTTCGGCCAGCACGCGGGTCCGCTCAAGCTTCGCGTCGGCCTCGATGAAGACGGCCTGGGCGCGCTCGACGCCGGCGGTCGCGGCCGAAACCTTGGCGTCGAACTCGGCCGGGTCGATCTTGAACAGCAGGCTGTCCTTGGCGATCTGCTCGCCTTCCTTGAAGTCTTCGGCGATCAGATAGCCGGTGACCCGGGCGCGGATGTCGACGGTGTGAAATGCCTCGGTCTTGCCGACGAATTCCTGGGACCGGGAGAAATCCTGGAGCGTGACCGGGACGACCGTCACGGCCGGCGGCGGCGTGGCCGACGCGACGGGCGCGGCGCCGTCGCCGCAGCCGGCCAACAGGCCGGCAACCGAGACCAAGACGACGACCGCAACCGATCTCGACACATTCACAGGCGCCATGCCCCATCCCCTTCCACAGCGTCTTGCCCGGGCAAATCGGCCCCGGCTGCTTCGTGCCGCCAAGGTGCCGGGCCGGGCGCGGATAAGCAAGCACTCGCTGCATCGGCGTTTGCAAACATGAGGGGCGGGGCTCGAGGTCGCCGAACCGGTGAAAACCCGGACCGTAGCCGCCACCCGCAACCCCCTCGGAATCGCCTGTCAGGCAGGCTCCAGGATCGTGTGCTTCAGGATGTTCTCAAGCGTCGCGTCGAGGTGGTCGCGCATCGCCCGGGCGGCTTTCCTGGAATCGTGCTTCTCGAGGGCAGCCAGGATTGCCTTGTGCTGGTTGAGGGTCAGCTTTCCCTGCCCGGGCTTCGGCAAGACGAGCAGGCGCCCGCGATCGATCTGGGCCTTGCAGATGTCGACCGTCCGCCAGAGCATGTGCAACTGGTTGATATCGGCGATGTAGCGATGGAAGGCATCGTCGCTTTCGATGGCGTCGATGAAGCGTTCCTCGGCGAGCAGATCCTCGTGCCGCTGGATGATGCTCCGCAGGTTCCGGGCATGAACGTCGTTCATCCGCTTGGCCGCGCGCGTAACGCTTTCCACTTCAAGGGCGGAGCGGATGACGAAGGCTTCCTCGATCGCTTCGCGCCCGATCTGCGCCACGAAGGTGCCGCTCTGGGCAAAGACCTCGACCAGCCCCTCGTCGCTCAGCCGCTTGACCGCCTCGCGCACCGGCGTTCGGGAAACGCCGAGGCGATCGGCGATGGCGATTTCGTTGATCGGTTCGCCCGGCTTCAGTGCGCCGGTGATGATCAGGCGGCGGACCAGCGTGTAGATCTGCCCGCGCAAGGACAAGGCGCGATCGATCATCGTTCCGCTGAGGGCGAAATAGGTGTCGTCGCGCCGTTCGTGTCCCGCCCTGCGAGGGGCCGGTTCGCGCGTCGTCGCCTTCATCTGGGCTACCCTGCTCATGCCTTTTAACATGTCAGTTCAAATGTGAATTAACAAGCCGGATTACCTTCCGGAAACGGCAAAACGGTTCGCTTGATTGAACTGTTATATTAGTGTTATGCGGACTGACGGACGTTGTCGAGTGCGACCAGAACGCGGTGGGAGGCCCGCGCTGCACCGTCAACGCGTATCACCCCCATTCGGATTCGACTGCTGCCCCCGGCCGACCGGCCGGCGCGGCCCATCCAGGAAGCGGACATGTCAAAATACAAGGTTGCATTGGTCGGGTGCGGCAAGCGCGGCGGCTATCACGCCGAGGGCTTCAACGCCAACAGCGATCGGTTCGAACTCGCCGCGGTGTGCGACGTCGACGCCGGGAAGCTCAAGGACTTTGCCGCGCAATACAACATTCCGAAGACCTATGGCGACGCGGAAGAGATGCTGGCGGCGGAGCGTCCCGACGTCTTCTGCTTCGCGACCCTGCCGGGCATCCGACTGCCGCTGATCGAACTCGGGGTCAAATACGCGACCCGGGCGATCGCCTACGAAAAGCCGATCGCCCAGGAGCTTTCGGAGGCGCGCAAGATCCACGACCTGTGCAAGGCGTCGGGGCTCAAGGTGATCGTCTCGCACCAGCAGAAATACGGGCCGCACTGGCAGAAAACCAAGGAAATCGTCGATTCCGGCGATATCGGCGAGGTCCAGCGCATCCACGCGACGGCGCGGTCCTGGATCAGCCAGCTCGGCACCCACCTGATGGACTACATGCTGTGGTTCAACAACCGCAGCCCGATCGAATGGGTGGTCGGCCAGAATATCGGCACCCAGATGCTCGGCGATTCGCATCCGTCGCCGGACTTCACGCTCGGCGCGATCCAGTATGCCAATGGCGTTCGCGGCATCATCGAATGCGGCGCCCATGCGCCGCGGATGAACCCGGGCGACAATGCGCTACTGTCGCTGCCGTTCTGGACGGACAGCTCGGTGACCGTCTACGGCACCCACGGCTATACGCAGGTGGTCAGCGGCAATGGCTGGCGGGCGATGACAAAGTCCAGCAAGGGCGAGCTGCTGAGCGGCGGCGGGCATTTCGACCCGTCCTACGAGCAGAAGCCCTATCTCAAGGATCTGGCGGACTGGCTGGACGGCAAGATCGCCACCCATCCCTGCGATGGCGACATCAGCTATCACGGCTTCGAGGGCGCGATGGCGCTGTTCCTCAGCAGCCTCGAATCGCGGCGCGTGACCCTGCCGCTCGAGACCATTCCGGACGACTCGCTGATCCAGCGCTTCCGGGACACCCTTCCCGTCAGCGAGGAGTATCGGGGACAATGATCAGGTTAGGCGGCTACGGGGTTCCCGTCGATTCCGAGGATCCGGCCGAGATTGCCCGCGCCCACACCGCGTTCGGCTATCGCGCCGGCTATTGCCCGGCGGTCGACCTTGCCGACACCGACCGGCTGAAGGCCATCGTCAAGGCCTTCGCCGACGAGGACATCCAAATCGCCGAAGTGGCGGCGTGGAGCAATGTCAGCGCGCCGGAGCCGGAAAAGCGCCGCGCCAACCGGGCGCATGCGATCGACCGGCTGGCGGTGGCCGAGGAGGTCGGGGCATGCTGCGCCGTGACCTATATCGGCACGCTCGCCGAGGATTCCGAATACGGCCCGCATCCCGACAATCTCGCCCAGGCCGGTTTCGACGTGTTCGTCGAGACCGCCCGCATGATCATCGACGCGGTCAAGCCGAAGCGTACGAAGCTGGCCTTCGAGATGATGCAGTGGACCCTGCCGGACAGCCCGGAGAACCTGGTCGAGCTGATCGCGGCGATCGACCGGCCGGCCTTCGCCGCCCATCTCGACCCGACCAACCTCGTCGTCTCGCCGCGGCTTTACTACAACACCGGCGAACTGATCCGGCGCTGCTTCAGGCTGCTCGGTCCACACATCGTCAGCGCCCATGCCAAGGACCTGACGATGGGCGGCGAGCTGTCGCTGCATCTCAGCGAGGTGCTGCCCGGCACCGGCGGGCTCGACTACGCGACGTATCTCAGCGAGCTCGACAAGCTCGACGCGCCGGTGCCGCTGCTGCTCGAACATCTGGAGTTCGAGCAATATCCGGCAGCGCGGGATAACGTGAAACGAATCGGAGCGGGCCTCGGCATCGACATCTAGGGTGGTCGCCGCGAGGGAAAGCGGAATCCGCAGATGAACGACAAAGCCTTCGATCTGCTGTCGAGACTCCTCCTCGTCCTGATCCTGCTCGTCAGCATCTTTCCGTTCTACTGGATGCTGGCGAATTCGGTGAAGTCCGACATGGACATCTTCGCCGACCCGCTCGGGCTGCCGGCGGAGGCGCAGTTCGCCAACTACCTCGTCGCCTGGGCGCAGGCCGATCTCGGCAGCGCCTTCATCAACAGCGCGATCGCGACAGGCACCGCGGTGACGCTGATCGTCGTCACCGGGGCGCTGGCCGCCTATCCGCTCGCACGCATGCGCTTCCGCGGACGCACCTTCTTCCTCATCCTGTTCACCGCCGGGCTGATCGTGGCGCATGAAGTCGTGCTGATCCCGCTGTTCAACCTGTTCAATACGCTGGGGCTGTTGAACTCGCTGTGGTCGGTGATCCTGACCAATTCGGCCTTCGGGCTGCCGCTGACGATCTTCCTGTTTTGGCAGTTCTTCCGCGACGTTCCGCTCGAACTCGAGGAAGCGGCGCGGATCGACGGCTGCGGCAGCCTCGACTTTCTCTGGCGGATCCTGCTGCCCTTGTCGAAGCCGGTGATCGGCAGCGTGATCATCTTCCAGGGGCTGTTTACGTGGAACGAATATCTCTTCGCGCTGACCTTCCTGCGCGAGCGCGGCGGCAAGACGCTGCCGGTGCAATTGCAGGTGTTCTTCTCCGACTATTCGACCAACTGGGCGCTGCTCTTCGCGGCACTGGTGATGGCGACGCTGCCGGTGATCGTCCTCTACCTGTCGATGCAGCGGTCTTTCGTGAAGGGGCTCACGGCAGGGGCGGTGAAGGGCTAGGCATGGTCGCAGAAGCCTATGACGCGGAGATCGCGAAGAGCACGAGGCGGCGGGGATCCCGGCTGCCCGGACATGGCATCGCGCCGTATCTCTACATGGCGCCGGCGCTCGTCCTGTTTGGCGCCTTCCTGATCTATCCGGTGATCCAGTCCTTCTTCTATTCGCTGCTCGACTGGGACGGGCTGCAGCCCGGCGTCTATGTCGGGCTCGACAACTACGCCCAGTTGTTCAGGGACCCGAACTTCTGGAATTCGCTGAAGATCACGCTGATCTGGGTGGCGATGTCGGGCGGCATCCTGCCGCTGACGGCGCTGGTGCTGGCGCTGCTCGTCGATTTCGGCACGACGTCGCGGACGCTTGGCGGGATCGCGCGGACGGTGCTGTTCATCCCGATGACCATCTCGCTGGTGGCGGTCGGGCTGCTGTTCACGCTGTTCTACAATCCGCTGCTCGGCGTCATCAACAACGTCTTCCTGCAGTTCGGGATGATGACGGCGATCGACCTTCTCGGCAATTCCAGCACGACGCTGATGGCGATCTTCTTCGTCGCCGTGTGGCAGTGGTCGGGCTTCGGCATGGTGATCTTCGCGGCAGCGCTGCAGGGCATTCCCTCGGAACTCTACGACGCCGCCAAGATCGACGGGGCGACCAAGTGGCAGATCATCCGCCATGTCGTGCTGCCGCTGCTGGTGCCGACCTATGTCGTGATCCTGACGCTCAACGTCATCGGCGGGTTCAAGGCCTTCGACCTGATCTATGTGATGACCGCCGGCGGGCCGGCCCAGGCCTCCGAGACGACGTCGATCTTCCTCTACAAGAACGCCTTCGTGCTGCACAAATTCGGCTACGGCTCGGCGGTATCGGTCGTGCTTTTCATCATCATCGGCATCGCCACGGTGGTGCTCACCCGGCGGCGCTTCGCCGCGTAGTCCGACACGAGGCGCGTCGCCGGCCGAGGTTCATTGAAGCAACTGTTATATTAGTGTACGAATTTTGACTGGAGGAAGATCCGCTCGCCGCGTTCGCGGCATTCCACAAGACGATCGAACCGATCCCCAGGGAGGACTACAGAGAGATGATCAGGAGACGGACACTTCTGGCCGGCATCGCCGCCAGTGCATTGATGACACTGCCGGCACTTGCCGAGACGGTGGAACTGACGGTGTGGGACAACGCCGGCAACCCCGGCCGCGAAGCGGCTTTCGCTGCCTTCGAGGCGGCTAATCCGGACATCAAGCTGAACGTCGTGACCTTTGCATCCGAAGAGTACAAGACGCAGCTCCGGGTGACGGTGGCTGGCGGCAATACGCCGGACCTCTTCACCACCAATGGCGGCTTTACCTTCTTCGAATATGTCGATCGCGGCGCGGCGATGGATATCACCGACCTGGTCGAGGAATACGGCTGGGCGGAGCGCACCGAGGCGGAATTTCTCGCCGCCGATACGGACGAGAATGGCCGGATCTGGGGCATGCCCTGGAACACGACCCAGTATTGGCAGGGCCTGTTCTACGACAAGGACTTCTTCGAGGCGAACGACATCCCGCTGCCGTCCTCGGTCGAGGGCTTCAAGGATATCGCCCAGAAGATCCAGGACGCCGGACGTTACCCGATCGCCTTCGGTGACAAGGATGGCTGGCCGGCGATCCTGATGCTCGGCGACTACCTGGTGCAGACCACCACGCCGGACGAGATCCGCAAGCTGAATACCGGCGAGAACACGTGGACCGACTTCAAGCCGGCCAAGGACGCCTTCGAGGCGATGGCCAAGCTCGCCGCAGATGGCGCCTTCGCGCCTGGCTTCCTCAGCATGAACCACGAGGCGGCGATCATGTCGTGGGTCGGGAAGCGGACCGCGATGCTCTACAACGGCACGTGGTGGCCGAATGTCGCCAAGACCGACGATCCCGGTTTCGCGATCGGCGTCGCCAAGCTGCCGATGATCGACCCGGACTTGCCGCTCCAGGGCACGCAGTATTGGGCCTCGATCCAGTTGTTGATGGGCGCCCACCTTGAAGGCGAGAAGAAGGAAGCGGCGATCAAGCTGTTCGACTTTCTCACCAGCAAGGAAGGCATGATCCTTTACGGCAACGCCCGCAAGGCGATCACCACCAACCCGCAGGCCAACCCGGAGATCACCGAGATCGCCGCGTTCTTCCGGGAGCCGGAATTCCTGCGCCAGAACGACAAGCCGAAAATCCAGTTCCTCGACCACGCCTTCCCGATCCCGGTCATCGAGGTGATCAAGGTCGAGTTGCAGAAGATCATGCAGAACAACGGCTATACCGTCGACGAGGCGCTTGCCGCCATCGAGGCAGCGCACGTCGCCGAACGCAAGAGCTGACTTCTGCAAGACCGGCCGGTGTCCTGCCCGGTTCGGACCACCACCAACTGGCGGCGCGATTTTCGCGCCGCTTTTTTTGCGGGCGGCTCAGAGCCTCCTGACGCCGATGGGCGACCCGACGACCTTCAGGAGCCGGGCGAACGCCTCGTCCTTCGGCTCGACGACCACGCGCATATGGTGGCCACTCGAATGGATGACGCTGTCCCCATCGCGGATGATCAGGGCGTGCCCCTGCCAGACGAGGATGTCGCCGCGCAGGAGTTGCCCGTCGATCCCGCCGTCGACCGGCTGTCCGATCTGTGTTGCCTGGAGATCGGTATCGCGCGGCGCCGGCCGGCCGGTGAGACCGAGAACCAGCTGCACGAAGCCGGAGCAATCGACGCCCAGACTGGAACGGCCGCCCCAGCGATACGGCGTGTGGACGAATCGCTCGGCGACGGAGACGAAGTCGGTGGGCAGGGGCGCTGACGCGGGCTCGACGTCAATCGCCACGATGGCGCCTTCGCCGCCGGCGAGCACCCGGTAGTCGGTCCCGCGGGTCCGGGCTTCCCCGTCGAGCGTGACCAGACTGCCGATGCAGAGGGTGGCGCGGGGCGGGAGCTTCAGGTCGGGGGCGGGATAGACGAAGGTACGGAGCGCCGTCACGCGGTGAGTCGGTTCCGGCGCCGGTTCGTCCAGCGCCCCGGTCGGAATGAAGCCGACGTAGGAGTCCGCCTGGCACTGGCAGAAGGACCAGCCGTCCGACGTGTCGCCGAAGACCCGGACAAGCTCGCCACGCACCACTTCACTGTCCAGGGGAGCGTTGGCGAGCGGATGACGCTTCAGCGGCGCCGTGCTCGCCACCACCCGTTTCAGCGATCCTTCGGCGAAAGCTTCCGCTTCCACCCGACCCTCAAGCCGCGCATCCGCGAGCTCGGGGCGGTATGCGAAGAGCCGCGGATCCAGTGTCTCGATCATACCGGTACACCGCGCGTCGCGGACCGGTCAGTCGAAGTGGAAATGCGAGTATTTGATGTGCAGGCTTTCCTCGAGAATGGCGACGGTCTCCTTGCCGCCCGGATCGTTCCCGTTGAGGTCGTACCAGACCTTCCCATTCTTCGGGTTGTATCCGAAGTAGTCATCGGAATCCTCGGCGCCCTTGCCCTTGTTGAAGTTGGCGCGGGCGATGACACCGAACGTTCCGTCAAACCCCGACGTGTAGACGAAGCTGTTGAAGTGAAGCAGGTCCTTCTTGGGCTCGAAGTCGACGATCATGTCGACATTGGTCTTGGAGTCCGGGATCGTGTTGAAGCCGAAGTGATCAGGACCCTTGCCGCCCTTCAGCCAGTCGTTGCCCAGACCGCCGAACAGCCAGTCGCCGCCCTTGCCGCCGATCAGCTTGTCGTCGTGGATTCCGCCATACAGCCAATCGCCACCCTTGCCGCCGGCGAGCTTCGCCGTCCCGTCGCCGTAGTAGTAGAGATTATCGGCGCCATTGCCGCCGTATATTTTCACGAAGCCGACTGCAATCGCGTTGCTCCCGAGCGTATCGCCGGCGCCGTAGCCGTACATCCTCAGGTATGAGCCGTCCGCGATGTTGACGTTGCCATCGCCTGTGTAGATGTCTGCAACCATTTCGCCCTCCCAAAGTCCTGAAGAATGCCCGACAGGGACTGTCCTTCGTCAACTCACTACTGGGGGATAACCCGTGCCGACCGGTCCAGATTGGCGCATTTCGACCAAAACGACAAGTCGGACACAGGAGCGGCGCGCATGCTTTGTCGCGCAGAGAGCCATGAGACTGGCGATTGTCGAGGAAATGAAACCGTGACGACGCGATCCCGGGACCCCGCGTCGACGGCGTCGACGACTCCTTGTCTCAGGTGAATATTATTGTTATCGATAATGATAAGGGAGAGCGCCGTTGGCGATCGTCAGCTTCGAGACTGTTCACAGAAAGACACGCGCGGGCCGGAGCACCGAGGTGCGCCGCTCGCTCAAGCAACTGATCATGCTTGGGGAATTGCCACCCGGCGCGGCTCTGCTCGAACTGGAAATCGCCGCGCGCTTCGCCTGTAGCCAGGGGTCGGTGCGCGAAGCGCTTCTCGCGCTCCAGGACGAGGGGCTCGTCATCCGCCAGCCGCACCGGGGCACGCGGGTGTCCGATTGCACGGCGGCGGAAGCGCAGGAGATGTTCCGGCTCCGGCACAGCATCGAGACCCGGGCGCTGGCCCGCGCGCTGCCCAACATCGACGCAGACCTTGTCGAGGCGTTGCGCGCGTCGGTGCGGGCGATGGAACAGGCGGCGCGGGACAATGACGAATACGCGCTCTCCGAACTCGACCGCGCCTTTCACCGCCGCCTGCTGGCCGCCGCGGACCTGCCGGCGCTCGAGCCGATCCTGCACCGCTGCCTCGTCCATAACCAGCGCTTCAAGATCACCCGCAGCGGCGCGGCCCGCGACCTCGAGAAGACCGCGGCGCGCCACTGGACGATCGTCAACGCCATCGAATCCGGCGACCGCGATGCGGCGGTCACCGCGATCGGGCACCACGTCGCCACCATCGTCGATCCGGGGCCGGAGATCTTTCCCGATATCAACCGCATGCCGATGACGACCCCTGCAAGGACGGACAGCTTGCCGAAACCGACAGCCGAGATGCAGGCGATGCTCGATCGCCTCGCCAGGGAAGACGCCGGACTTCCCGACCCGACAACGATCCCGCCGGAAGAGGGGCGGGCGCTGGCCGAGCGCAAGAACGCGCGCTGGCAGGTGGAGCAGCCGGAGATGGAGACGGTACGGACCTTCGCCGTGCCGCCCGATCCCGATCTCGAGACGACCGGCAACGCGGTCATGCTCTTCCGGCCGCCGAATGCCGGGTCCGGCGCGATTCTCTTTGTCCATGGCGGCGGCTTCGCCTTTTGCAGCCTGCGGACGCATGAACGCTTCATGCGGGTGCTTGCCGCCGAATCCGGCCGGGCGGTGATCGGCGTCGAGTATCGGCTCGCCCCGGAAAACCCGTTTCCCGCCGGACTCAACGACGTCATCGCCGCGTGGCGCGCGGTCCAGGCCGATCCGGCGGCTTACGGGATCGATCCGGGCGGGCTGGTGCTTTCCGGCGACTCGGCCGGTGCCAACCTGGCGCTGGCCGCGACGCTGCACGAGATAGAAGCATCCCTGCCGGTGCCGGATGGCTGCCTGCTTTTCTACGGCACCTACGCGGTCGACTTCTCGACACCGTCCTACAACGACTTCGCCGAGGGCTTCGGCCTGACCACCGCGATGATGCAGCGCTACTGGGACTGGTATGCGCCGGACGCGGGCGCACGCTCCGGGCCGCTCGCTGCACCGATGGCGGCCAGCGACGACGCGATTCGCGCCCTGCCGCCGCTCCATCTCCTGGTCGCCGAATGCGACCCGCTCGCCTCCGACACGCACGCCCTGGCGGCCCGGCTCAAGCGCCTCGGCCGCGATGACGACATGCGGGTCGAGCCCGGGGTCGTCCATGGATTCCTGCAGATGACCCAGCACCTCGCGGCCGCCCGCGCGTCGGTTTCCGCCGCCGCCATGGCCGCCAATCGCTTTCTGGAAGACGCCAACAAAAACGGGAGGAATGACTAATGCGCAAGTATCTTCTGGCCGCCGGCGT
This sequence comes from Bauldia litoralis, assembly GCF_900104485.1. Lineage (GTDB taxonomy): Bacteria > Pseudomonadota > Alphaproteobacteria > Rhizobiales > Kaistiaceae > Bauldia > Bauldia litoralis. The sequence continues at coordinate 428,686 of NZ_FMXQ01000003.1, forward strand.
GGCGGCGGCAGCCCTGACGCTCGCCACTGCGGCGAGCGCCGAGACGGTCCGCTTCTGGTACCACTTCGACAACCCCGACAACCCGATGACGTCGCTGGTCGAGAAGTTCGAGGCGGCCAATCCCGGCATCACGATCGAAGCCGAGAACGTGCCGTGGAACAGCTATTACGACAACCTCTATACCGCGATCGTCGGCGGCGATGCGCCGGATGCGGCGATGGTCAAGCTGTTCGCCCAGCCGCGCCTGCTCGAGATGGGCGCGCTTGAGCCGATCGACGACATGATCGCGAGCTGGGACGGCAAGGACGACCTGCTCGACGGCATCCTCAAGATCAATGCCGGGCCGGACGGCAAGCAGTATTACCTGCCGGTCCAGTATGTCGTGCTCTACCTCTATTACCGCACCGACATGTTCGACGAACTGGGCCTGACGCCGCCGACGACCTGCGAGGAATTCCGCGACGCGGCGATCAAGCTGACCCGCGACACCACTGGCGACGGCCAGGTCGACACCTACGGCTTCGGCTTCCGCGGCGGCAAGGGCGGCCATGACCATTGGCTGACGCTGACGCTGCCGCAGGTCGAGGGCGGCCTCGACGGCGGCAATCTCACCGCCGACGGCGCGGTCGCGGCCAACCAGTGGACCGTCGATCTCTTCCAGAAGGACAAGGTGTTTCCGCCGTCGGCTCCGAATGACGGCTTCCAGGAGATCATCGGCGGCTTCAAGCAGGGCCTGACCGGCATGACGATCCATCACATCGGTTCGTCGAACGGCATGGTCGAGGCGCTCGGCGACAAGGTCTCCGCCGTGCCGGTGCCGGCCTGCGGCCCGAATGGCGAGGCCTGGACCTCCTACGGCGACGAGTCGCTCGCGGTCTTCTCCTCCGCGGAGGACAAGGACGCGGCGTGGAAGTGGATCTCCTTCCTCGCCGAGGGCGAGAACAACGTGCTGTTCAACAAGGCGACCGGCCAGCTGACCGTCACCAAGAGCGGTTCGGCCGACTGGGACCTGCACGAGAAGCGCTTCGTCGACGCGACCGTCAACTCGCTGCCCTTCGCGGCGGTGCTGCCGTCGAGCCCGGCGACGTCCGACTTCGTCAACGTCGTGTGGCCGACCTCGATGCAGCGGGCGCTGACCGGCGACATCACGGCCGCCGAGATGATGCAGGAAATCCAGGATCTCTACGGCAGCGAATAGCCGCCAGAGACGTCGGGGCCGGCATCCGTGCCGGCCCCACTCCCCGAATTCCGGTTGGACGATGACTGTTTCCCAGGCAGCCATGACGAGACGCCGCAAGGGCGGTGCAACGCTGCCCTACTGGCTGCTGTCGCCGGCCGTGGTCGTGACGCTGTTCATCGTCTTCGTGCCGATGGCCGAGGCGGTATTCCTCAGCCTGCACGACTACCTGATCTGGAAACCGACCTCCTTCGCCTTTGTCGGGCTCAAGAATTTCATCACGGCGCTCGGCGACGAGGTCTTCTGGATCTCGGCCTGGCATACGCTGATCTGGATCGGGTTGACGGTGCCGGCCCAGATGCTGCTCGGGCTGGTGACGGCGCTCTTGCTCAACCGCACCTTCCCGTGGCGGGGGCTCGCCCGGGCGCTGGTGATCATTCCCTGGGCGCTGCCCAGCGTCATCACCGCGCTGATGTGGCGGTGGATCTACGACGCCAATAACGGCGTGCTCAACGACATCCTCGTCCGCATCGGCGTGTTGCAGAGCGCCTTTCCCTGGCTCGCCGATCCGGACTCGGCGCTGCTGTCGATCGTGCTGACGCTGACCTGGCAGGGCTTTCCCTTCTTCGCGGTGATGATCCTGGCCGGGCTGCAGGCGATCCCGTCGAGCCACTACGAGGCGGCGGATATCGACGGCGCGACGACGTGGCAGCAATTCCGCCACGTGACGCTGCCGGGGATCGCCGGGGTGCTGGTGACGGCGGGGCTGCTCCGGCTGATCTGGGTCGCCAACTCGATCGACGTGATCTTCGTGATGACCGGCGGCGGGCCGGGCTACGCCACCTATACGCTGCCGCTCTATGCCTTCATCGAGGCGCGGACCAGCCTCAACTTCGGCTACGGATCGGCGCTGGCGGTGATGTTCACCATCATCCTCGGCGCCTTCATCGTCTTCTACCTGCGCCGCGCCGGAAGGTCGCTCGAGGCATGAGCCGGCGCACCCCCCTCCTTCGCCGCATCGTGACGACCGACCTGCCGGTCGCGCTGATCGTCTGCTTCGCCATCGGCCCCTATCTGTGGATGGTGCTGACCTCGCTGACGCCCGACAAGCGGCTGGCGGCGATCGGCGTGGCGTTGGCGCCGGTCGACTGGGTGATCGAAAATTACGAACGGCTGTTCAGCCGCACCACCTTCATCGAGAATCTCGGCAACAGCCTGATCGTCGCCTCTGGCACGGTGGTTGTCGGGCTCGCCCTGTCGATCACCGCCGCCTACGCCTTCTCGCGCTTCCGGTTTCGCGGTCGGCGGTTCCTGATGCTGCAGTTCCTCGTCATCAACATGTTCCCGATTGTGCTCTTGATCCTGCCGCTCTTCGTGATGATGCGGCGGCTGGGGCTGCTCGACACCCATGCGGCGCTGATCATCGCCAATGCGACGATCGCCATTCCCTTCTCGGTGTGGATGCTGACCAGCTACATGAACGGCATCCCGACCGAGCTCGACGAGGCGGCGATGACCGACGGCTGCTCGCGCACCGGCGCGCTGTGGCGGATCGTGCTGCCGCTCTGCTGGCCGGGGATGGTGGCGACCGGCATCTACATCTTCATCACCGCGTGGAACGAGTATCTCTACGCGCTCACCCTTGGCGGACGAAAAGTAAGGACAATGACCGTGGCGTTGCAGACGTTGATCGGCGAGTACCAGATCGAATGGGGGTTGTTGACCGCCGGCGGAGTGGTCGGCGCGCTGCCGGTGACCATCCTCTTCCTCGTCGTCCAGCGGCGACTGGTCAGCGGGCTGACGGCCGGCGCGGTCAAGGGCTGAGCGGCATGACGGCAAATCCCATCGGCATCATCTCGATGCAGTTCGCCCGGCCGTTCACTGCCGAGCATTTTCCGCTCTTTAAGACGATCAAGGGGCTCGGCTACGACTTCATCGAGCTGCTGGTGCCGGAGCCCGGCGAACTCGACCTTGGCAAGACGCGCGCGGCGCTCGAAGCGGCGGGGCTTGGCGTCGTGCTGGCGGCGCGGGTCAACCTCGACCGCAACCTGTCGAGCGACGATCCGGCACGATCGCAGGCGGGCGTCGACTACCTGCGCACCTGCATCGAGACGGCCGCGACACTTGGCGCGACGATTGTCGGCGGGCCGCTTTACGGCAGTCCGCTGGTGTTCGCCGGGCGGGCGCCGAAGCCCGTCGACGAGGCGGAGCGGCTGGCGCGCAAGGTCCGCTGCGTCGCCGGGCTGCAGGCGGTGGCCGGCGAGGCGGCCGATGCCGGGATACGGCTGGCGGTGGAGCCGCTCAACCGGTTCGAGACCGACGTCTGCTCGACGATCGCCCAGGGGCTGGAGCTGGTCGAGGCGGTTGACCGGCCGGCGGTCGGACTGATGCTCGACACCTTCCACATGCACATGGAGGAAGCGTCGCTGGCCGAGGCGATCCTCGCCGCCGGCAAGCATATCGCCCACTTCCAGGCCAACGAGAACCATCGCGGCTTCATCGGCACCGGCGCGACCGACTGGACGGCGGTGTGCCGGGCGCTGGCCGAGGTCGGCTATGCGGGCCCGATCTCGCTGGAGCCGTTCCGCCGCGACGACGACCGCTTCGGCGTGCCGATCGCCCATTGGCGGCCGCCGCATGAGGACGAGTCGGAGAAGCTGCGCGCCAGCCTCGCGCTGCTCCGCGGATGCCTCGCCATGGCGGAGACCCGGCGATGACCTTGCGGATCGGCTGGATCGGCTGCGGCACCCATGCGAGCCAGATGCTGCTGCCGCAGCTTGTCGGTTTCGACGTCGAGATCGCCGCGCTGTGCGACACCAATGCCGAACGGCTCGGCCTGATTGCCCGGCGCTACGGCGTGCGCGAGACCTATGCCGACGCGGCCGAACTGATCGCCCATCCGGGGCTCGACGCGGTCGGCATGGCGGTCGGGCCAGGCGTCCATGCGGCAATGGGGCTGGCGGCGGTCGAGCGGGGGCTGCCGGTGTTCATGGAGAAGCCGCCGGCGGCTACGGCGGCGGAAGCCGAGCGGCTGGCCGAGGCGTCGGCGCGCACGGGCGTGCCGGTGACGGTCGGCTTCATGAAGCGCTTCGCCAGCGGCAATCGCATCGCCCGCAACATCGTAACCGGCGACCGCTTCGGCCCGGTGCTCGGGCTGATGGGCTGGTACCTGACGGCGCCGACCTATTTCGCCGGCGAGGTCGATTACACCGGCTTCTTCCTCCATCACTGCGTCCACTACATGGACCTCGTGCCCTATCTCGGCGGTGGTGCGGTCGCGGACATGTCGGTGCGCAAGGTCGAGAACGGACCGGGCCGGCTGCTCTTCCATGTTTCCTTCGGCCTCGAAGGCGGGGCGATGGCGTCGGTCGCGATGGGGACTGTCCAGTCGCGCGGCAACCCGGTCGAGTTCGTCCAGATCACCGGCGACCACCAGCGGGTCGAGGTCGACAATGTCGCCGACGTCACCTGGTATCGCGATCCGCCGTTCAAGGCCGACGACCCGGCCGCCGACATGTCGGGGGAGAGGGACGCGCTGACGTGGCGGCCGAACCTCACCGCCGCGGCTAACGAGGATCACAAGGGCTACCGGCCGTTGCTGGCCGAGGCGCTGGCCGCCTTCCGGGGTGAGCCGAACACCGCGCCGACGATCGCCGACGGCGCCGTGGCGCTTCGGCATCTCGAGACGATGCGGCGGCTGCTCGACTGCTAGGAGCGGCGGAAGAACCGGCTCAGGCGAAAGCGGCGGCGACGCGGTCGCGCGGCAGGGCCGGGACGAAGTTGCCGTCGCGGCCCTCCATGTCCTGGTTGGCGACCATGGCGTTGAGGATCGCTTCCTCGACGGTCTGGACGACGGCGTCGAAAAGCGGATCGAGGGCGGAATCGGGAACGAAGGTGGTGCTGGAAACACTTGTTTTCGGCGCGGTCAGCGCATCGCCGTTGGCGGTCGAGAAGGCGAGGAAGATGTCGCCGGAGGAGTGGTAGGCGTAGCCGCCGGTCAGGGCGACGCCGAGCGGGGCGCGGCGGGCCAGCCGGGTCAACTGGTGGGGGAGCAGCGGCGCGTCGGTGGCGATGACGCCGATGATCGAGCTTTTCTCCCTGGCCGGCGTGCGGTCGATCAGCGCCGGTTCGGCGAGATCGGGGCCGAGGCGGCGGCCGCGGATCGTCAGGTTGCGGCGCGGACCGAAATTGGCCTGGACGAAGCAGCCGATCGTGAACGGGCCGGCGGGATGGTCGACGATCCGCGAGGCGGTGCCCGAGCCGCCCTTGAAGCCGAAGCAGACCATGCCGGTGCCGCCGCCGACGCTGCCTTCCTCGATCGGCCCGCCGGCCGCGCCGTCGATCGCCGCGGCGACGTGTTCGGCGCGGAGGTGGCGGCCATTGATGTCGTTGAGAAAGCCGTCATAGGTCTCGGCGGCGACGGGCAGCCCCCAGGCGTCGTCGAGCGCGCCGGGCGCGGTGCGGTTGATCCAGTCGATCGTCGCGTCGCGGGCGATGCCGCAGGCGTGGGTGTTGGTGATCGTCACCGGCAGCGTCATCGCGCCGGTCTCGGCGATCATGTGCGAGCCGGTCATCTCGCCGTTGCCGTTGGCGCTGAACAGCCCGGCGAAGACCGGGACCAGCAGGTCGCCGGGCGGACGCGGCAGGATGGCGGTGACGCCGGTCCGTACCGGTCCGCTACCGACGACGAGCGGTCCGCTGCCCTCGATCAGGGTGGTGTAGCCGACCGTGACGCCGGGCACGTCGGTCAGGGCGTTGGCCGGGCCGGGGCGACCGTCGAAGGGCAGGCCGAGCGCGCGGGCCCGGGGCCGGCCGGCCGGCGTTTCAAGGTGATGATCGATCATTGGTGTTCGCTTCGCTTCCGTCAGGTCCCGCCCTTGACCGGCTACAGGCCCCAGAGTTCCTTGAGGTCGCTCGCCTCGGTTCCGTCGAAGGTATCGGCCCAGGCGATGATATGGGCGAGCATCGCTTCCTTGGCCTCGTCCGCCTTGCGTTCGGTGATCAGGGCGAACAGGTGCCGGTGGTCGGCGATCTCGCGGGTCCGTGCGCCGGGCAACTGGTCGGCGCGCTTGCCGCGCTCGGTCAGCAGGTCGAGGATCGATTCCATGAAGGAAGCGGCGACCCGGTTATGGGCGGTATGGGCGATCCGCAGGTGGAAGGCGGCGCCGAAGGGGGCGACCGACTCGCCGGAGGCGTGCGCCCGCTCATGGGCGTCGAGCAGGGCGGCGAGATTGGCGAAATCCTCCTCGGATCCGCGCCGTGCCGCCAGCCAGGCGCAGTCGGGCTCGATCATCGCCCGCGCCTCGAGCAGCTCAGTCGCCGCCGTGTCGTTGATCAGCAGGGAGAGCAGGTCGGCGCGAAAGAACTCGCTCGGGTTCGGCGCCTTGATCACCGTCCGCTGGCCGGCGGTGGTCTCGATGACGTTGAGGGCGGCGAGGTTCTGCAACGCCTCGCGGATGGTCGACCGGCCGACGCCCATGGTCTCGGCGAGAACGCGCTCGGTCGGCAACTGGTCGCCTGCCTTCCAGCTGCCGCCGCGAATGAGCTCGACGAGCTGGGCGACGACGGACTGGGTGCTGGTCCGGCGGACGACGGGGCGCAGCATGGTCGCGGGAGGCATCCCGGTCGGGGCCAGCGGGGCCGATGTCCCGGCGGGGCCGCTGCCCGTGACGGCGGCGAGTCCCTCGGCTGACTTCGGTCGACTCATTGCGGCTGCTCCGTGTCGATAGTGGTTTGCAGTTCGTGCTTAGCGCGGAATCCCGGCCATCAACAGTCCCCGCGGCTCGGTGCGAACGACCTCATCCGCCGATCCGCGCCAGCAGGTCGCCCAGCTGGTCGAGCGCGATCGTTTCGCGCGTGGGCGGCCGCGCGGCGATGACCACCTCGGTCTCGCGGAAGCCGGAGCCGCAGGCGAGCATCACCGTCCGGGTGTCGGGATTGACGGTGCCGTCGGCGATCAGCGCGTCGAGCGCCAGCCAGGCGATGGCGCTTGACGGTTCGACATAGAGCCCTTCCTCGCGCCCGACCCGGTCGACCGCGGCGACGGCCGCCCTGTCGGGATAGGCGAGGACCCGCCCGTTCGATTCGCGCAGCGCGGCGAGCGCCTCGACGCCATCGGGCGGATGATCGTGGGCGATCTTGTTGAGCACGGTGTCGCCGCCGAGGGGTGCCGGCATGCCGAACAGGCCGGCGGCATCGGTGATCCCGGCTGCCAGGGCGCGGGCCAGCGTGTCGTAGGTCGATGGCACGACGGCGATGAGACGGGGCAGGCGGTCGATGCGCCCGGCGGCCAGCAACTGGACGAAGCCGGCATGGATCGAGGCAATGGTGCCGCCGCCGCCGACCGGGGCGATCAGCACGTCCGGCGCATAGCCGAGATCGGCGACGATCTCGTAGGCGATGGTGCGCGACGCCTCGGCCTGGACGGCGTTGGCCGAGCGCGTCGTCGAGGCGACATAGAGGCCGTCCTGACCGCGCAGGCCGGTCAGCGCCTCGATCGCCCGGTCGATGGTGGCGTCGACCTCGACCAGGTGCGAGCCGAGGGCGGCGAGGGGCGCGACCCGCGAATCCGGCGCGCCCGCCTCCATGATGGCGACGCTGGCGAGGCCGGCGCGGGCCGCATAGGCGGCATTGGACAGGCCGGTCGACCCGGCCGAGACCACGGCCATGACCCGGGCGCCGGTGGCCACTGCATCGCCGGCGGCGAGCGCCAGCGGCCGATCCTTGTGCGATCCGGTCGGGTTGCGCGTCTCGTCCTTGATGAAGAGGGGCAGATCGGGATGCGCCCGGCTGCGCAGGAGGGGCGTGTTGCCTTCGCCGAGGCTGACCGGGACGATCGAGTCCGGCAGCGGCAGGATATCCCGCCAGCGCCATATGCCGCCGGGCCCGTCGGTCGTCGGCGAGCGGGGCAGCAGCGTTTCGATGTTCATGGTCGGACCTATCGGGAAAAGGCTTGACGGGGCGAAGGGGCTGTCCGCATTATAGCGTGGTCTGACAATCAGACAACAACAACTCTGTGGCTCGCTCGCGGCCGCCCGCGGGGATCAAACCGGGAGAAGAAAATGTCTCGTTCGCACGGGTTTTCGAGGGCGCTGCTTGCCGCGCCGCTGGTGACCTTCGCCCTGGCTGGCGCCTCGGCCGATGAACTGAATTTCAGCGTGATGGAGTCCGGCACCTACGATGCCGCTGCCCGCCAGATCGGCGACGAATTCGAGGCCGCGACCGGCACCAAGGTCGTCGTGTCTGCCTTCCCCTGGGCGGTGCTGCGCCAGAACAACACCACCGACCTGATCTCCGGCACCAACCAGTATGACGTGATGAGCGGCGGCTATTATCTCGCCGACGTCTACTCGTACTTTGCCCCGATGGACGACTTCATCGCCGCCGACAACTACGGCGACGGCATGATCGACAACCTGATGAAGCCGGGCCGTTCGGAATTCGTCGACGGCAAGCAGATCGGCATCCCCTATGGCATCGACGCCTTCGGCCTGCTCTACAATACCGAGATGCTGGAGAAGGCCGGCGTCAGCCCCGACTTCGCCACCTGGGCCGACGTCGCCGCCGCCTGCCCGAAGATCGAGGAAGCGACCGGCGCCGCCTGCTTCAGCCATCCGACGGGCAACCCCGAGCAGATCGGATCCTTCTTCCTGTCGTCCTATCCGGGCACCTATGTCACCGCCGACGGCACCTATGCGCTCGACGAAGCGGCCGCGGTGAAGGCGGCCGAGGAACTCGCCGCGCTGTGGCAGTACCTGCCCGAGAAGGGCACGGCGATGACCTTCGACGAGGCCCATCAGGTCTTCATCGATGGCGACGCGGCGATGCTGGTCACCTGGCCGTCCTTCGTCACCAAGCAGCTCGATGCCGAGGACTCGCCGCTGAAGGGCAAGTGGGGGATGGCCACCTTCCCCGGCGAAGGCTTTACCTGGCTGTCGCTGTGGCAGCTCTTCGTGCCGGAAAGCACTGAGGACAAGGACGCCGCCTGGGCCTGGGCCAAGGCCTATGCCGGTCCCGAAAATGCCACGCGCAACCTGGTCGAGCACAATATCGGCTCGGTGTGGAAGGCGACCTATGAGGACGAGGCGCTGGCGGCCGAGCGGGCGCACTTCTGGCCGGCCCTGACCGCCGGTTTCGCCAGGGCCAAGAACCCGCCGCTGTCGGGCGAGGCGCAGGACTTCCTGACCAACACGCTGCAGGACGTCGCCAACGGCCGGACCTCGGCCGCCGACGGCATTGCCAGCATCAACGCCGCCTGGGCCAATATCCCGGTGCCGTCGGCGATGCTGGAAGCCGCCAAGGGCTCCGGCCTCCAGGCCGAATAGGCCCGCCGCCAATCCCGACGGGGCATCCAGCCCCGTCGGCAACCGGGTGACAGAACCACCGCAATGGCGCGCTCTTCCTCACAACTGACCGGCGGCGAGGGGTTGCCAGGCGGCCCAATCGCCCGGGCGGGAGAACGGCTCGGCGAGCGCGGCGCCCTGGCGCTGTTCCTCGTGCCGGCGCTGGCGGTGATCGCGGTGGCGCAATTCTATCCGCTGGTCGAATCGATCATCATCACCACCCATGACTGGACGCTGGCCCGCTCGCCGGTGATGGGGCGCTTCGTCGGCCTCGACAATTATGCACGGGCGCTGACCGATCCGCAGTTCGTCGGCTCGACCGGCTTCACGCTGCTGCTGGCGGTCGGCTCGACCGTCATCTCGCTCGCCTTCGGCCTCGGCCTGGCGCTGCTGACCGTCGGTGAGGGCTTCCACTTCCGGCTGAGCCGGACACTGCTGATGCTGCCGATGGTGATCGCGCCGGTGGCGGTCGGGACGATGTGGCGGATGATCCTCGCCGCCCGGGTCGGGCCGCTCAACCAGGCGCTCGCCGGCATCGGCATCGACGGCCCGAACTGGCTCGGCGATCCGAACTGGGCGGCGGCTTCCGTCATCATCGTCGATGCCTGGCAGTGGACGCCCTTCGTCACCATCGTGATGGCGGCGGCGCTGGCCAGCCTGCCCGCCGATGTCCTGCGCGCCGCGGAAGTCGATGGCGCCGGACGGTGGACGATCTTCCGCCGCATCGTCTTCCCGATGATCCTGCCGGTCTTCCTGCTCGTCGCCATGTTCCGGGCGATCGACGCGCTGATGACCCTCGACATCATCTTCACCACCACCGGCGGCGGGCCGGGCTTCGCCACCCAGACGCTGAGCTTCTGGATCTACCAGCAGGGTCTTCGCTACTTCAACATTTCCTATGCTGCGGCAGCGTCGTGGATCTTGCTGGCCGGGTGCCTCGTCGTCGCGGCGGGCTTCCTCGTCTGGCGCAGCCGCATCTCGGGCTGGCAGCGGGAGCGCGGCGCATGATCGGTCGCCTGCTCAAGGCCCTGCTGATCCTGATCGCGCTGGCGGTGGCGCTCGGGCCCTTCGTCGTGCTGGTGCTGAACTCGATCCGCCCGTCAGACGAGTTTCTCTCGGCGTCGGCCGGCTTCCTGCCGAGCGAGGCGACCTTCGAATATTACGCGGCGATCTTCGATCCGGACGAGAGCACGCTGCGCTATCTCGTCAACTCGCTGATCATCACCACCGCGACGACCGTGATCGCGGTCGCCTTCGGCGCGCTTGCCGCCTATTCGCTGGCCCGGCTGAGGCTGCCGTTCAAGCTGTCGCTGGTGATCGGCCTCGCCTTCCTCGTGGTGCGCTTCTATCCGAAGATCACCGTGGCGCTGCCCTATTACCTGATGATGCGCGAGGTCGGGCTGCTCGACACGCACCTGGCTGTCATCCTCGCCCATGTCTCGATCACGGTTCCCTTCGTCGTCTGGCTGCTGCTCGGCTTCTTCGAGGAACTGCCGCGCGAGATCGAGCTCTCCGCCATGCTGGACGGCTGCGGCCCGGTGCGGCGCTTCATCAAGATCGTGCTGCCGCTCTCCGCCCCGGCGCTCGGCGCCGCGGCTGTCCTCACCGCCTTTCTCTCCTGGAACGAATTCCTGATGGCTTCCACCGTTGCGCCGAACTTCGCCAAGACCCTGCCCGTCAGGGTATCTGGCTTCATCACCGACAAGGGCATCCAGTGGGGCAACATGTCGGCGATGGGGACGGTGATCGTCGCGCCGGTGGTGATCTTCGCGCTCTTCACCCAGCGCTATCTCGCCCGCGGCCTGACCGTCGGCGCGGTGAAGGGCTAGGGCGCATGGCATCGGTCACCCTCAACGGCATCAGCAAGTGCTTCGGCCGCGTTGAGGCGCTCAAGGCGCTCGACCTGGAAATCCGCGACGGCGAGTTCATGGCCCTGCTCGGGCCCTCCGGCTGCGGCAAGACGACGACGCTCAACACCATTGCCGGCATCGAGACGCCGACCACCGGCACGGTGATGATCGGCGACCGCGACGTGACGAAGGTGCCGGCGATGCGGCGCGACATCGCCATGGTGTTCCAGTCCTACGCGCTCTATCCGCACATGACGGTGGCCAAGAATCTCGCCTTCGCGCTCGAGGTCCGGCGGATGAGCAGCCCGGCGATCGCCGCCAAGGTCGAGCAGGCGGCGGGGATGCTCGATCTCGGGCCCTATCTCGACCGCTATCCGCGCCAGCTCTCCGGCGGCCAGCGCCAGCGGGTGGCGCTCGGCCGGGCGCTGGTCCGCGACCCGTCGGTCTTCCTGCTCGACGAGCCGCTGTCGAACCTCGACGCGGTGCTGCGGGTGCAGACCCGGGCGGAGCTCGTTCGCCTGTTCCAGCGGCTGGCGACCACCGCGGTCTATGTGACCCATGACCAGGCCGAGGCGATGACCATGGCCGACCGGATCGCGGTCTTCGAGAACGGCCGGCTCCTGCAGGTCGGCGCGCCGCTCGACATCTACCGCAACCCGGTCAACCGGTTCGTCGCCGGCTTCGTCGGCTCGCCGCCGATGACCTTCGTCGATACCGAGGTAACCGGGACCGGCCTGAAATTCGGGGCGGCGGAGATCGCCGCGTCGCTGCCGATGCGGGCCGGCAGCAAGGTGACGCTCGGCATTCGCCCCGAGGACGTGGTGCCGGCCGCCGACGGCCTGCCGGCGGTCGCCGAGGTCGTCGAGCACCTTGGCGGATTGCAGATCCTCTATCTCGATGTCGGCGGCGTGCCGATCGCGATGCAGGCCGATGCCGACCACATCTTCCGGCGCGGCGAACGGCTGACGGTCCGGATTGCGCCGGACCGCTTCTACCTCTTCGACCCCGAGAGCGGCCAGACGCTGGCCGCGCCCGGACGGCCGGACCCTTCCACCACGACAAGCGCGAGTCCCTCATCATGACGATCAAGCACCGCTACCGCGAACTCACCTGGCCCGAGGTCAACGATACGGTCCTGCGCGCACCGACCGTGCTGATCCCGGTCGGGGCGATCGAGCAGCATGGGCCGCACCTGCCGCTCGATGTCGACAATGTGCTCACCGAGCATATCTGCGAGGAAGTGGCGCGGCGGTCCGAGGGCGACGTGATCGTCATGCCGGCGATCCATTACGGCTACAACGACCACAACATGGACTATCCGGGCACCATCTCGATCCGGATGCAGCACTTCATCGACTACTGCGTCGATGTCGGCGCCAGCATGGCGCACCAGGGCTTCCGCCACATGCTCTACGTCAACGCCCATGGCTCGAATGCGCCGCTCTGCGACCTGATCGCGCGGCGGCTGACGGTCGAGACAGAATCGCTGGTCGGCGCGGTCAATCACTGGGAGCTGGGCTGGGATTTCATCGCGGCCGAGCTCGAAGGCGGGCCCTATGCCGCCGACCATGCCTGCGAGTGGGAGACCTCCGAATACCTCCACGTCAACCCGGACCTCGTGCAAATGGACAAGGTGGTCGACGAGATCTCGGCCGAGCGCGGCGGGCCGCGCTGGCTCTACCCGGACCTGGCCTCGTCCAAGTGGGTGCATTTCATGAACTATTGGAGCCGGGTCAACGAGTCCGGCGTTTCCGGGACCCCGTCATTCGCGACTGCCGAAAAGGGCGGGCGGATGATCGAGGGAACCATCGGCCGGTTGCTCGACGTGTCGCGGGAGTTCCGCGCCATGCCGGTGACCGCGCGGGTCGACCACCGGGTCAAGCCGCCGGCATAGGCGGCCGTCGGCTCCCGCCGCACCGAGACGGCGGGGTGCATCCGCCGACCGCATTGCGCTGTGTGCGCCATGCGGTCAACAGGCGCATGGCTACCTTCTCCCGACCATTTCGCGTTCGCATATGATACTTCGCCGATCGAGACGGCGCGGGGCGGAGCCCGTTCGCCTGGACCGGCGTCGCGAGGCATCGCATCGCGCGCGAGAAACAGAACCGGGAGGAAACCATGAAGCACTACAAGATTGCGTCGATCCCGGCCGACGGCATTGGCCCCGAGGTCATCGCCGCCGGACTGCAGGCGCTTGAGGCGCTCGAGCGACGCGACGGCGGCTTCTCGCTCGACGTGACCGCCTTCGACTGGGGCTCGGAGCGCTACCGGCGAACCGGAGCGCTGATGCCGGAGGACGGCAAGGAGCAACTGAAGGGGTTCGACGCGATCTTCTTCGGCGCCGTCGGCGCCCCCGACGTGCCCGACCATGTGACGCTGTGGGGCCTGCGCCTGCCGATCTGCCAGGGCTTCGACCAGTATGCCAATGTCCGGCCGACCCGGATCCTGCCGGGAATCGAGTCGCCGCTGGCCGGCGTCGGTCCCGGCGACCTCGACTGGGTCGTGGTGCGCGAAAACTCCGAAGGCGAATATTCCGGCCATGGCGGCCGCGCCCATCGCGGCTTTCCCGAGGAGGTCGGCACCGAGGTGGCGATCTTCACCCGCGCCGGCGTGACCCGGATCATGCGCTACGCCTTCACGCTGGCGCAGGCGCGGCCGCGCAAGTTCCTCACCGTCGTCACCAAGTCGAACGCCCAGCGCCACGGCATGGTGATGTGGGACGAGATCGCCGCCGAGGTCGCGCTGGAATTCCCCGACGTGACCTGGGACAAGATGCTGGTCGACGCGATGACGGTGCGGATGGTGAAGCAGCCGCGGAGCCTCGACACCATTGTCGCCACCAACCTGCATGCCGACATACTCTCCGATCTCGCCGGCGCGCTGGCCGGCAGCCTCGGCATTGCGCCGACCGCCAACATCGACCCGGAACGACGCTTCCCCTCGATGTTCGAGCCGATCCATGGCTCGGCCTTCGACATCACCGGCAAGGGCATTGCCAATCCGGTGGCGACCTTCTGGACCGCCTCGCAGATGCTCGAACACCTGGGCGAGCCGGCCGCCGCGGCGCGCCTGATGCAGGCGGTCGAGGCGGTCTGCGAATCCGGGATCAAGACGCCCGACATCGGCGGCAACGCGACGACCCGGGAAGTGACGGACGCCGTCTGCGAGGCGATCCGGGCCTCGAATATCTGATCGCCGCACCGGTCGACCGGACCGGGCAGAACGATTTCGCGTTTCCGACCAAACTTGGTAGATGCCTCTCACTTGGCAGCCTCTGGCGGGGAGAGACGGGGATGAGTTGCATCCTGGCGATAGACAACGGACTGACGGTCACCAAGGTCGTGATCTACCGCCTCGACGGCGTCCAGCTGGCCGTCGCGCGTCGGAACATTCCGCAACTGATGACCACGCCGCGCCACGTCGAGCGCGACATGGCGGTCCTGTGGCAACAGACCGTCGCGGCGATGCGCGAGGCGATCGAGACCAGCGGCCAGCCGCCCGGCGAGATCGTCGCAATTGCGGCGACGGCCCATGGCGATGGCCTCTACCTTCTCGACAAGGATGACCAGCCGCTTGGCCCGGGCATCCTGTCGCTCGATAGTCGGGCCACGGCGATCGTCGCGGACTGGGCCGCGCGGGGGATCGACGCGCGGAGCCTCGCCCTGACCGGGCAGGCGCCGCACGTCTCCGCGCCGTCGGCGCTGCTGGCCTGGATCAAGGCGCATGAGCCGGAGCGCTACGCTCGCATCGGCCATGTGATCGCCTGCAAGGACTGGCTCCGCTTCTGCCTGACCGGGACCGTCGGCACCGACCGGACCGAGGCGAGCACCTCCTTCACCGATGTCCGCAACCAGGAATACACCGCCGAGGCCCTCGACCTGTTCGGCCTGGCGGAGATCGAGAAGGCCCTGCCGCCGGTCAGCCATTCGGCCGGGATCGTCGGCGCGGTCACGGCCGAGGTGGCGGAGGCGACGGGCCTGGTGGCCGGGACGCCGGTCGCCGCCGGCCTGCATGACGTCACCGCCTCAGCCCTCGGCATCGGGGCCCACAGGCCGGGGGTGGTGGGCGTTGTCGCCGGGACCTATTCGATCAACGAAACCGTATCGGATGCGCCGGAGACCGGCGAGGGCTGGTTCTGCCGCAACGCCATTGCGCCGGGCCAATGGAACAACATGGCGATCTCGCCTGCCTCGGCGACGAATTACGACTGGTTCCTCGATACGTTCTGCGGATTCGAGCGGGCGCTGGCGGAGAAGGAGGGTCGTTCGATCCACGCGGTGCTGGCGCCGGAAATCGACGAGGCGCTGACCCGACCGTCGACGGTGCTCTATCATCCCTACCTGTTCGGATCGCCCTATGGCGCGATGGCCAGCGCCGGCTTCATGGGGCTGCGGGGGTGGAACGATAGGGGCGATGTGCTCGCCGCGTTGCTGGAGGGCATCGCCTTCAATCATCGGCACCATGTCGATACGCTGCGGGCGCACTTTTCGGCCGACGAGGCGCGGCTGACCGGCGGGGCGTCGCGCAACCCGACCGTTGCGCGAATGTTCGCGGACGTACTCGGTATCCCGGTCACGGTGACCGACACGGATGAGGCATCGGCCTGGGGCGCGGCGCTCTGCGCCGGCGCGGCGGTCGGGGCGTTCGACGCCTTCGACGCGGATCCGCGGGACCTCGCCGCATCCTCGACGATCTACCGGCCCGATCCGGAACGCAGCGCGCGCTACGACCAGCGGTACCGCGTCTATCGCGAGATCGCCGAAGGCATGGAAGACACCTGGCGCAAGCTGGACGCGCTTGGCGCGCCCCAGGCCGAAACGGG
Source organism: Bauldia litoralis (assembly GCF_900104485.1). Lineage (GTDB taxonomy): Bacteria > Pseudomonadota > Alphaproteobacteria > Rhizobiales > Kaistiaceae > Bauldia > Bauldia litoralis. The sequence goes on from NZ_FMXQ01000003.1 coordinate 444,877, forward strand.
GGCGTGACGCCGGCCATGCAGGACGGGACAGGGCGGCAAGTCGAGGACTATGACGTCGTCATCATCGGGGCGGGGATCAACGGCGCCGGGCTCTTTCGCGACCTGTGCGCGCAAGGCGTGCGCTGCCTGATCCTCGACAAGGGCGACTTCGGCTCCGGCACCAGCGCCGCGCCGTCGCGGCTGATCCATGGCGGCCTGAAATACCTCGAGACCGGCGAGTTCCGGCTCGTCGCCGAGTCGACGCTGGAGCGGAACCTGCTGCTGCGCAACGCCCCCCACCTGGTCCGGCCGCTGCCGACGCTGATCCCCATCCATTCGTGGACCAAGGGAATCTGGGCGTCGCTTCGGACCTTCTTCGGCTCGACCACCGCGCCCCGCAGCCGGGGGGCGCTTCTCATCAAGATCGGCCTGCGCCTCTACGATTTCTACGGATCGCGCGAACGGCAGATGCCACGCCACCGGATGATGGGCAGGGCGCGCGCCCTGTCCGAAGTGCCGGCGCTGACGCCGGAAATCGTCGCCGTCGGCAGCTATTACGACGCGGCGGTCACGGCAGCGGAGCGGCTGGTCCTCGAACTGGTGCAGGACGGGGTCACCGCGATGCCGGCGTCGCGGGCGCTGAACTGGGCGGAACTCGGCGCGGTCCGCAACGGGGTGCTGGAGATCGAGACCGCAACGGGTGAACGGGAGACGGTGCGACCGAAGATCGTCGTCAATGCCGCCGGACCGTGGATCGACGCGGTCAACGCGCAGCTCGGGCTCGAGACCCGGCTGATCGGCGGCACCAAGGGATCGCACATCCTCCTCGATCATCCCGAACTGGTCCGCCAGCTCGACGGCCGGATGATCTATTTCGAGGACGACGACGGCCGCATCCTGCTTGTCTATCCGTATCATGGACGCGCCCTGGTCGGATCGACCGACATCCCCGCCGCCGATCCCGACAGCGTTGTCTGCGACGCCGAAGAGATCGACTATTTCATGCAGAGCCTGCGCGACCTGCTGCCGGGGTTGACCTTCAGCCGCGACCAGATCGTCTATGCCTATGCCGGCATCCGTCCGCTGCCGAATTCCGAAGGCGTCGCGCCGGGCCTGATCAGTCGCGATCACTCCGCGCCGGTCCACGAGCCGGAGACGGGACGCCCGTTTCCGGTCGTCTCGCTGGTCGGCGGCAAGTGGACGACGTTTCGCGGCTTCGCCGAGGAGATCGCCGACAGGCTTCTGAAGCGCCTCGATACACTGCGGCGGGTATCCACCCGCGACCTGCCGATCGGTGGCGGCAAGGACATGCCGCGCGAGCCCGACGCCCGCGACCGCTGGATCGCCGGGACGGCGGCGGCGACCGGCGTCTCGCCCGAGCGGGCCGCGGTTCTCCTCGATCGCTACGGCACGACGGCCGGGGCCATCGCGCGCCACGAGGGCGCCAGCGGCATCGCGCGTCCCATCGATGGGTCGGTGGACCACGACAGCGCCGAAATCGACTGGATCGTCCGCAACGAGCAGGTCCGCCACCTCGAGGACATCGTGCTTCGCCGGACGCAGCTCGCCGTCACCGGGCAGTTGACCGGGGCAGGGCTTGCGCAGGTCGCCGAGATCGCGGGAGTCGCGCTCGGCTGGAGCGCGGATCGAAGCCGGGAGGAACAGGAGCGGGTGCGACGCCTGTTGGCCGACCGGCACGGGGTGCGCCTGTAGCGGGCAGGCTCCGGGCCGCTCCGCCGGCCTATTCCGCCAGCAGCGCCTTGGCGGTCCGTTCGTCGGTGATCAGTCCCGACAGGCGGCCGCTGTTGAGGACGGCGCGGATCGCGGCGACCTTCTCCTCGCCGCCGGCAAGCGCGATGATCCGGTCGTTATGGGCATGGTCCAGCGACACCGACAGGGTTCGCGAGGTCAGCGGCGTCTTGAGATCCTCGCCCTCGGCGTTGAAGAAGTGGCCGAGCATCTCGCCGACGGCGCCGGAGCGCGAGATTTCCTCGATGTCGTCGGGCTCGATCATGCCGGAGGTCACCAGTGTCGTATCCGTCTCGACGGTGCCGATGCCGATGATCTTCAGCGGCGCCTCCTCGGCCATCTGGAAGACTTCGGCGACGCCGCGCTGGGACAGGAGGACCTCCCGGTCCTCGACCGAATTGGCGAAGAAGGGGACCGGCATCACATAGGCCTGGGCGCCGGTCTTCTCGGCCAGCATGTGCATCACGTCGTGCGGGTTGGCCGAGTAGTTGCGGGTCAGGCCGCCGAGCAGCGAAACGAAGCGCAGCCCGTGGGTGTCGAGGCGCGCCATGATCCGGACCGCCTCGGCGAGCGTGCTGCCATGGCCGATGCCGATGATCCGTTCTTCGCCAGCTTCGAGCCAGCGCCGCAGCCGCGCCGCGCCGGCGCGTCCCAGCGTGCGCAATGGCAGGCCTTCCTCGCCGAGATCCGGGGCCACCTCACAGGTCTCGAGGTCGAAGCGCACCGAGAGCGCGTTCTCCAGCTCGATGCACTCGATGATGTCGCCTTCGACGCTGACCTTCACCGCGCCTACAGCGACGGCGCGCGCGATCAGGCGGTGCGCCTTGACCGAAGGCACGCCGAGCCGCTTGGCGACATTGGCCTGGGTCAGCCCGCCGACATAATGCAGCCAGGCCGCGCGGATCGCGAGGCTGAGGTCCGCGTCGCCGACCGGGCGATCAGTGGTCATGTCCTTCTCTCCCGTCGGCGGGCCGGCCCGGCGGCCCGGGCCTTCGACCTGCGTGGTCAGACACGCAGGTCGCCTGCGCCGGTATCGATATGCGGCGCCCAGAAGGCGACGCTTTCGGCGATCTGCGGAATGACCTCGCGGTCGTTCGGCTCGCGCTCCTTGAACGACAGTTCGAGGCAGATTTCGTTGTCCACCGCGCCGCCTTCGGCGAACGCGGCGAGAAGCGCCTCGGGCTGGATCCGGCCCCTGGCGTTGAACTCGGCGGTGAAGGGGCGGTGGCCGCCCTTGTCGAGCAGGCTCTGCTTGATGTGGATGATCGGGCTGACCTTCGGCACCGCGCGTGCCCAGGCGTAGGGGTCGAAGTCGTCGGGATTGGCCGAGGTCACGTCGCCATGGTCGATGTCGGCCATCATCCACATCGGGATCGCCATCCCCGCCGCGCTCAAGCGCTCCTGAAGCGCCATGCAGGACGCCAGCGTCTCGCCGAACTCGCGGCCGACGCTCATCGGTTCCCAGAAGACGTAGGAGAGGCCGGCGGCCTTCGCGTGTTCGGCGACCTCCGCCCAGCAGTCGATCGCCGTGGCGATCAAGGCTTCGCGTCGGGCAGGATCGTCGAAATCCTGGAAGGTGAAGATGGCGAACTGGGTGCCGACCGACTGTCCGCCGAGGTCGCCGATGATATCGGCGAAGGTCTTGAACCAGTCGACATAGTAGCGGCGCACGTCGCGGTCGGGATGGCCGAAATGGTTGAGCCGGCCATAGGGCCCGGTCATGCCGCTGGTGACGCGGGCACCGGTGCGCCGCAGCGCCCGGTCCATGTCGCGGGTCAACCGTCGAACCACCGGGGCGGGCCAGCTCGGGTTGATGAATTCGTGGGTGAGCTGGATATCGCGGAGGCGGATGTCGCGGGCGATCGCGTCGATCAGGTCGTCCGGCTCGGCGAAGCGATTGACCAGCGGGTTGGTGTTGAGGGAAAGCGTCAGCGCCATGTCACGCAGCCCTTGCATGGGCGAGGCCGAACCACGCGGTGAAGGCCGCCCGCTGTTCCTCGCTCAGGTGCAGATGATGTTTCGTCCGTCGCCACAGCACATCCTCGGCGGTCTGCGCCCATTCCCGCTCGACGAGGTAGACCACCTCGGCCTCGTAGAGCGTGCCGCCGAAATGCCGGCCCAGGCCGTCGAGCGACCGGGCGTCGCCGACGATCTGTGAAATCCGCGAGCCGTAGAGCCGCCCATAGTGGCGCCGCAGCGACGGCGGCATCCACGGATAGTCGGTCTTCACGGTTTCGCGGAAGGCTTCGAAATCAGCGCCTGCGATGTCGCCGCCGGGCAGCGGCGCGGCATGCGTCCAGTCCCTGCCCATTTGCGGAAAGAACTTCTCCATGCGGTTCATCCCGCGTTCGGCCAGTTCGCGGTAGGTCGTGATCTTGCCGCCGAAGATGTTGAGGAGCGGCGCGCCTCCGGTCTCGTCGAGGTCGAAGACATAGTCGCGGGTCACCGCCGAGGGATTGCCCTGTCCGTCATCGAAGAGCGGACGGACGCCGGAGAAGGTTTCGAGCACGTCGTCGCGGGTCAGCTTTTCCTTGAAGTAGCGGTTCACGGCGTCGATCAGGTACTGGATCTCGGCGTCGTCGGCCGTGACGTCCTCGGGCCGTCCCTCCCAGGGGATATCGGTGGTGCCGATCAGCGCCTTGTCGCGTTCGTAGGGGTTGATGAAGATCACCCGCTTGTCGTGGTTCTGGACCAGGTAGGCGTTGGTGCCGGCCCAGAATTTCGGCACGATGATGTGGGAGCCCTTGACCAGCCGGACGTTGCGGGTCGAGTTCGAGCCGGCGACGCGCGTCACCACGTCGCTGACCCATGGTCCGGCGGCGTTGATCAGGGCCTTCGCCTCGAAGTGTTGCGTCTCGCCGGTCGTCGCGCTGGTCGTGGTCACCCGCCAGACGCCATTCTCGCGTCGCGCGGCGGTGCAGGGCGAGCGGGTGAGGACGATCGCACCGTGTTCGGCGGCGTCGATGGCGTTGAGGATCACCAGTCGGGCGTCATCCACCCAGCAATCCGAGAATTCGAAGCCGCGGGTATACTTGTCGAGAAGCGGCGCGCCTTCCGGATCGCGGGCGAGATCGAGCGTCCGGGTGCCGGGCAGCTTCTTCCGCCCGCCGAGATGGTCGTAGAGAAACAGGCCGAGCCGGACGAGCCAGGCGGGCCGGTCCTCGGGGGAATGGGGCAGCACGAAGCGCATCGGCCAGATGATGTGCGGCGCGTTGGCCATCAGGACCTCGCGCTCGGCCAGAGCCTCGCGGACCAGCCGGAACTCGTAATATTCGAGATAGCGCAATCCGCCATGGACGAGCTTGCCCGAGCGGGACGAGGTGCCTTCGGCGAGATCATCCTTCTCGCACAGGACGACGCTCAGCCCCCGGCCGGCGGCGTCCCGGGCGATGCCGGCACCGTTGATGCCGCCGCCGATGACGAAAAGATCGACCTTGGGGATCTCGGTCACCTGTTTCCTCCCGCCTAGCCGGCCGTGTCGCGGGCCATGGCCGCGCGGTGGCTGGCCATCCCGTTCCAGACCGGGGTCAGGACCTCCCGTGCGAGCCGGTAGGATGCGAAGAGGCTGTCATAGACCCGCACCAGTTCCGGGTCCGGCGCCTCGGTGCGGCCGAGATGCGGGGTCGTCCATTCGGCGATGCAGGCGTCCATGTCGTCATAGGCGCCGATCGCCACCGCCGCCATCATCGCACAGCCCGCGGCGCCGGCCTCGTCGCGGGTGGAGACCCGGATCGGTGTGTTTAGCGTCGCAGCAAGAATCCGCCGCAACGCCACGGATCGGGCGGCGCCGCCGGTCAGGCGCAATTCCGTCGGCATGTCGCCCATGGCGGCGTAACAGTCCCGGGCGGCCATGCCGAGGCCCTCGACCACGGCGCGGATCAGGTCCGGGAAGCGGTGGCCGGTGCTCAGGCCGATGAAGCCAGCCCGCGCGTCGGCGTTGACGAAAGGGCCGCGTTCGCCGGCTTCGGAGATATAGGGATGATAGATCAGGGCGCCCGGCTCCGCGTGGTCAAGCCAGTTGTCCATCCGGGCGACAAGTTCGGCATGGGAGGGTGTCTCACCGCGTTCGGCCAGCAGGTCGCCGGCCAGCGACAGCGCCCAGTCGATGTTGAGGGTGGCCGCCATGTTGGTCTGCACCTGCGTTACCAGATTCGGCACCGGAAGGCAGATCACATAGCCGGTTCCCTCGGCATTGAGGTGGACCTTGTCGGAGGGGACCGCCCGCATGTGAACGCCGGTGGAGCCGATGGTCGAACAGGCGGCGCCGGCGTCTCCGGTATGGACCCCCGCGCCGAGCGCGGTCATCACCATGTCGACATAGCCGAGCGAAACCGGCGTACCGGCCAGCAGTCCGGTGGCTTCGGCCGCGTCGGCCGAAAGCGGCCGGGTTTCCTGCGCGCCGTCGATGATCTCCGGCAGCAGGTGCCGGCGGGCATCGAGACCGAGCGCGGCAATGACCGTGTCGCTGTAGCGACGGTCGCGGAAGTCGCCGAAGGTGAAGCTCGCTTCCGAGGGATCAGTGGCGCGGACCCCGGTGAGGTTGAGGAACAGCCAGTCCTTGCAATGCAGCGCCACCTCGGCGGCATCCAGCAGTTCGGGATAGCGGGCATCCATATGGGCCATCTGGCTGCCCTGCTGGCAGGTGTTGAGCCCGGTGCCGGTCGCCTCGAAACGGGTGCGCTCGTCCGCCCCGCGGGACAGCCGCGAGACCGTCGGGGCGGCGCGGGCGTCGAGCCAGATCCAGGCATCCGAGACGGCTTCGTTGCCCCGGCCGACAAGCCACGTCCCGTCGCCCTGGCCGGTCAATGCGACGGCGGCCGTTCGCACGGCGAGGTCGTCGACTTCTCCGGCAAGGCCACGCACCGCGGCCGCGCAGTCGGCCCAGGTCTGTGGCATCGACTGGGTGGCGGCGCCCTCGGCGCCCATGGTGTATTTGTTGCGGATCGCCGAAGAGGCGACCAGCCGGCCGGACAGATCGAAGGCGACGGCCTTGATCACGGATGTGCCGGCGTCGATCCCGATGATCAGGTCGCCCGTCGCCGTCACCTGCCTGCCCCTGTTTCCCCGGGCCGTCCTTGGCGCCTTCCCATCATTCCTCCCAGAGACCGCGGCGCGATTGTTGTTTGTTTTCAACGCCTAAGGGCTTCGCTCACCGCCTCTGGCAGCCGATTCTCGCCAGGGCGCCCTCATCCGTGGAACCCGCGTGTCTTAGCACAGACTGCTCCAAAGGACTGGATTTTTTTGCAGACAAAGTAATTCATTTCACCTATCATCGTGCTCATCAGTCGCGGCTCCGATCGCTGCGACATGACATTTCGCGGGTCGGGGGATGGAGGAGTCCCCACGCGAAATGCGCTGGGAGGAACCGTTTCATGCCAGCTCCTGAACACGATTCGTCCAGCGAAAACTGCCGTTTTTGACGCGGTAAAGTCATGCGGAGGCCGGCCTGCCGGCATCCGTTCGCTACACCGGCCCGCGGGAGGAGGGGCAACGTTTCGATGGTCACGACAGCCGCCAAGCCGTCCGTCATTGCCAAGCCCAAGCGAACGCGACTCATCGTTGCGCTCGTTGGCGTGGCGGTGCTGGCTGCGATCGCGGTCGACACCAAGGTCGTCCAAATCGGCTCGACCGACGATGTCCGGCAGCAGGCCTTCGATCCCGATGCCTTCGGTACGGCGGAATTCCCGCGGATCCGCGACATGGTCGTCGAGCGGGCACCGGAAGCCGCTGTGCTGGCGAGCGAACTGGCCGCCGACAAGAAAGCAGCAATCGCGAAACATGCGACGATGGCGGGAGCCTTCCCGGTCATTCCGGTGCAGCTGACCGGCGTCGTCGGCGACGGCAAGTCCGGGGTCTTCGAGGTCGCCGTCGATGGCCTGCCCGAGGGCACGCTGGTGCGGGTCCAGACCGGGCCGGCGATCAACGGCACCGAGTTGCGCGATGTCCCCGGCGACATCGAATTCGGCGCCTTCAAGAACCAGATCGAGTTCCAGGATGCCGGCTCGGGCATCAACCGGGCGATGGCGGCCGCGGTGCTGGGCGATCTCGATCGCGACTCGCTGACCGGCAAGACGATGTCGGTGGTCGGGGTCTTCAAGCTGATCAATCCCAAGAACTGGCTCGTCACGCCCGTCCGGCTGGAGGTGGAGTGATGGAGCCCGTCGGTTCGGTCGACATCCCGCAGAGCCATCCCGATACCGCCGAGGTCATCCTGGCGGCGCGCAACGTGTCGAAGTCCTTCGGCGCGGTCCAGGCGCTCAAGGGCGTGGACCTCGACGTTCACCGCGGCCAGGTGACGGCACTGTTCGGCGAGAACGGCGCCGGCAAGTCGACCCTGATGAAGATCCTTTCCGGCGTCATTCGCCCGACCTCCGGCGAGATCCTGCTCGAGGGAGAGCCGGTTTCCATCGGCTCGACCGTCGAAGCGCGCGACCTGGGAATATCGATCATCCACCAGGAACTTTCCCTCGCCCTCAACATGAATGTCCGCGACAACATCTTCATGGGTCGCGAGATCCCGGGGCCGACCGGAGTGAATTTCTCCGAGGAGGAGCGCCAGGCGCGCGACCTGATGCGCGAACTCGAGGAGGAGATCGATCCGCTGACACCGGTTGGCGACCTGCGTCTCGGCCAGCAGCAGATCGTCGAGATTGCCCGGGCGCTTTCGGTCGACTCCAGCATCCTGATCATGGACGAGCCGACATCGGCGCTGTCGGCGACCGAGGTGCAGGTGCTGTTCAACGTCATTCGCGACCTCAAGGCGCGGGGCGTCTCCATCGTCTACATCTCGCACCACCTCGAAGAGGCGCTGCAGATCGCCGACCACGCGGTGGTGCTGCGCGACGGCGAGATGACCGCCTATGCGCCGCGCGCCGACATCGACCTCGAATGGATCGTCCGCAACATGGTGGGCGAGGATTTCGATCTCGGCCACCCGCCGTCGGGCCACGTGATGGGGCCGCCGGCGCTGCAACTCGAGGGGCTGACGGTCGCGGACGCCTCCGACACCGGCAACGTTGTCGATCACCTCGATCTGGAGATCCGGGCGGGCGAGATCGTCTGCGTCTATGGCCTGATGGGAGCCGGGCGGACGGAGATGATGGAATGCGTCGCCGGCCGGCTGCCAGCCATCGGCGGCCGGGTTCTCCTGCATGGCACCGACGTGTCCCACATGACGATCGCCGAACGGATCGAGGCGGGGCTCGTCCTGGTGCCGGAGGACCGGCAGCGCGACGGCCTCGTGCAGACCATGGGCGTCGGCCGGAACCTGTCGCTGGCCTCGATCAGCAAGTTCACGCGCGGGCTGTTCACCAATCGCAGGGCGGAGAGCGACATCATCGCCCGCTCGATCAAGGAAGTGACCGTCAAGACGGATGGCCCGGGCGCGCCGATCGGTTCGCTGTCAGGCGGCAACCAGCAGAAGGTGGTCATCGGCAAGATGCTAATTACCCTGCCATCGGTGATCCTGCTCGACGAGCCGAGCCGCGGCATCGATGTCGGGGCCAAGGCGGAGGTCTTCCGGATCCTGGCCGAACACGCCAGCAAGGGGATGGCCGTCATGTACTCGACATCGGAAGTCGGAGAATGCCTGGCCATCGCGCACCGGGTCATCGTGATGCGGCGCGGGCGGATCGCCGCCGAGTTCACGCACGACACCACCAAGGAAGCCATCATGGCGGCCTCAGGCGAGGCGCTTGCCGCGTGAGACATTTCCACGGAGTTTCGTCATGGCGGACATGACATCGTCGACGACCGGGAGAGCCGGCAAGGCGTCGTCGTTCAGCATCGTGCAGTTGCTGCTCGAGGGGCGGGCCTTCTTCGCGCTGATCGCGATCATCGGCGTCTTCTCCGTGCTGTCGCCACAATATGCCACGCTGTCCAACTTCCTGATCATGGCGAACCACGTCGCCATCTACGGGCTGTTGTCGATCGGCATGCTGCTGGTCATCCTCAACGGCGGCATCGACCTCTCCGTCGGGTCGGTCCTCGGCCTGTCGGGCGTCATCGCCGGCTTCCTGATGCAGGGGATCGAGATTCCGGCGGCGGGCATCATCCTCTATCCCCCGGTCTGGGCGGTGGTCGTGCTGACCATTGCCGTCGGCGGGTTCGTCGGCCTGGTCAACGGCGTCATCGTCGCCTTCTTCAGGGTTCCCGCCTTCGTCGTGACGCTGGGATCGCTCTATGTCGCGCGCGGCATCGCCCTACTGATGACCAACGGCCTGACCTACAACAATCTCTCCGGCCGCCCGGAACTCGGCAATACGGGCTTCGACTGGCTCGGCTTCAACCGCCTCTTCGGCGTGCCGGTCGGCGTCATCATCCTGGCTGTGGTGGCGATCGCCGCCAGCCTGCTATTGGCGCGGACCGCGTTCGGCCGCTGGCTCTATTCCTCCGGCGGCAACGAGCGCGCGGCGGAACTGTCGGGCGTTCCGGTCAAGCGGGTGAAGGTGATCGTCTACATGCTCTCCGGCATGTGCGCGGCGATTGCCGGGCTGGTGCTCAGTTCGCAGCTGACCTCGGCCGGCCCCAACGCCGGCTTTACCTACGAACTCACGGCCATCGCCGCCGTCGTCATCGGCGGCGCGGCGCTGACGGGCGGACGCGGCAACGTGCTCGGCACGCTGCTCGGCGCCTTCGTCATCATCTTCCTCGCGGACGGACTCGTGATCATCGGCGTCTCCTTCTACTGGCAGACCGTCTTTACCGGCGCCGTGATCGTCCTCGCCGTCCTGCTCAACTCGATCCAGTACAGGGGCAAGCGCAGGGCAAGGTAAGCCGCATCAACCATTTCGCGCTCCGGGGGAGAGGAACCCTCGACGCGGGACAAGGCCGGTCACCGGCAAAACAACACCTGAAGGGAGAATACCTCATGATGAAGTTATCCAGACGCGCCGTGCTGGCCGCGGCGGCTTCCCTCCCGCTGATGGCCGGTTCGGCCTGGGCGGAAGGCCTGATTTCCATCATCGTCACCGATCCGGCCAACCCCTACTGGTTCACCGAGGGCGAAGTCGCCAAGCAGACCGCGGAAGAGCTTGGCTATACGGCCACTGTCGCGGCGCACAAGGGCGACACCAACGTTGAATCGAACCTCGTCGACGCGGCCATCACCAATGGTGCCAAGGCGATCATCCTCGATCCGGCCAATGCCGACGGCTCCGTCGGTGTCGTCCGCAAGGCGACCGAAGCCGGGATCCCGGTCTTCCTGGTGAATGCCGAGATCAACGAAAGCGGTATCGCCAAGGGCCAGCTGGTTTCCAACAACGCGCAGGGCGCGGCGATCGGCGCCGTCGCCTGGGTCGACATCGTCGGCGACGAGGCGAAGTATGTCGAGTTCTTCGGCAACCCGGCCGACAACAATGCCGCGACGCGCTCGAACGGCTACGAGACGGTGATCAGCCAGTATCCGGGCCTCGAGAAGGTCGCCGAGGAAGTGGCCAACTGGGATCGGACCCAGGGCTACAACAAGATGCAGTCCATCATCCAGGCCAACCCGGACTTCACCGCGGTGATCTCGGGTAACGACGAAATGGCGCTCGGCGCCATCGCCGCGCTCAAGGAAGCCGGGATGCTCGACAAGGTTACGGTCGGCGGATTCGACGGCTCGCCGGATGCGGTCGAAGCGATCAAGAATGGCGAGATGGCCTACACCGTCCTGCAGCCGGTCGCCGTCTTCTCGCGCGAAGCGGTGATCCAGGCGGACCATTACATCAAGAATGGCGAGCCGATGGTGGCCGAGGAAAAGCAGCTCTTCGATTGCCTGCTGATCACCCCGGACAACGTCGACAACTACACGGCGGCGTTCACGCTGTCCGAGTAGGACCGACAACGACAAGAAGCGAGGGGCGTCGCACTGCGGCGCCCCTCGTTTCGTTTGCGGGTCGGCCCACCGCTCGGCCTGTCATGCTCGCCGGCAGACACGCCAGGAGGGCTGACATGTCTACGCGAACGGGGCCTACGAGACGACCGTGCGCTCGACCGGATTGAAGGGCGTGGGGAACTTTTCGCGCGGTTCGATCATGGGGTATTCGGGCCGGGCAAGATGCTCGCCGCCGCCTTCGACGAGGATCTCGCCCGCCCGGAAGATTTCGCGTCCGCGCAGGTAGGTGGCGACCGGATAGCCGGTCACCTCGACGCCTTCCCAAGGCGTGTAGTCGCTGCCGTGATGCATCATCGCGTTGGTCAGCGTCACCTTCATCCGCGGATCCCACAGAACGAAATCGGCGTCGCTGCCGACGGCAAGGGTTCCCTTGCGCGGATAGAGTCCGAAGAGTTTCGCAGGCGCCGTGCTGACGAGATCGACGAACTTGCTGATGCTGATCCGTCCTTTCGACACACCCTCGGAGAAGAGGACGGGCATCCTTGCCGCGAGGCCCGGAACGCCGTTCGGGATGACGCTGAACGGGGCGGTGTCGCCCGCGACCTTCTTGCCCTTCGGATCATCGTAGCGGGAAGGCGAGTGATCGGAGGAAATGATCGAGATGACGCCACGGCGGATGTAATCCCACAGGGCCTCCTGGTCGGCGCTGGTCCTTGCCGGCGGCCCGAAGATCAGTTTCGCACCCTCGAAGCCGGGCTTGTCGAGATCGTCGGCGACGATGGTGAGATAGTGGGGACAGGTCTCGGCCCAGACCTTGAGGCCTCTTGCCTGCGCCCGCTCGATCTCGGCGGCCGGTCCGGCGCCGGAAACGTGGAAGATTTCGAGCGGAACGTCGAGCGCTTCGCCAAAGGCGATGATCCGCTGGACCGCCTCGCGCTCGGCGACCGAAGGCTTCGACCATGGAAAGTATTTCGGGGCGGAAAGGCCGCCTTCGAGGAGCTTCTCCGTCATGTAGTCGATGAGTGCGTTATTCTCCGCGTGGACGCAGACCAGCGCCTTGTTGCGTCGCGCCGCGTCGAGGACACGCAGGATCTCCCGGTCCTCCAGACCGACGCCCTTGTAGGTCATGAAGATCTTGATCGACCGGTTGCCGGCGGCGACCAGCGCAGGAAGCTCCTTCTCGACGACCTCTTCGGTCGGATCGGTAATGGTGAGGTGGAAGGCATAGTCGACCCGGGACACCCTGGCGCGCTCCGCGTAGTCGGCGGCGACCGCGGCCAGGGATTCGCCGGGCGACTGCCAGGCGAAACAGATGACGCTGGTCGTGCCGCCCGCGGCAGCCGAGGCGCTCGCCGTATCGAAAGTGTCGCACATTTCCGCGGCGGAGCCGGAAGGCTGATCGATATGAACGTGGCTGTCGACGCCGCCCGGCAGGACAAGAAGCCCGGATGCGTCAACGGTTTCTCTTGCCGAAGCCTCCAGTCCCGCCCCGACCACGGTGACGATGCCATCCTTGATGCCGATATCGGCCTTGACCACGTCCTGGCCAATGACGGCCTCGCCTCCCTTCACCAGAAGGTCCAGTTCACTCATCCTCAGTCTCCTTGAAACGCTGTTCGGTTCGCGGCGCGGGCGTCAAACGGGCACCATGCGCGTGACGCGGCTCGGCGATGGTTCGGCGAGGTAGAGATTGCCGGCCGCATCGCCGCTTATGCCGTGCGCGGCGTTCAGGACCGGCCGGCAGCGACCGAGCCGTTCGCCCCGTGGCGAGAGCAGGGTCAGCGCGGGGACGAGGTCGGTGACATAGAGACGGCCATCGGCATCGCCCCAGAGGTCGAGGGGCTTGGCGAAGCCGGTCCAGATCTCGATGAAGGCCCCCTCGGGCGAGAACACCTGGAGCCGGTCATTCTCGCGGTCGACGACGACCACACGGCCATCGGGGAGGACCCAGACCGCGTGCGGGTTCATGAATTCGCCCGGGCCGTCGCCGAGCTCGCCCCATGAGCCGAGCGGCGTCCCGTCGGGCGCGAAGCGATGGACCTTGTGATTGGCGTAGCCGTCGGAGACATAGATGGTGCCGTCGGGCGCGAAGGCGACGGCGGTCGGATGGTTGAATGGCGAAAGCGGCTCGTTCCGCCGGCCAATGCCGCCGACCCGGCGTTCGCCCTCCGCGATCACCACCTCGTGGCAGTCGCGATCGACGATGAACAGGCGGCCGTCGGGCGCCGCCGTCAGCATGTGGGCGTCGGCGATCAGGTCGCCGCCCCAGAGCGCCTTGATCCGGCCCTCCGGGTCGAGGCTCGCAACGGCCGGACCCCCGGCATCGACGAGTGGATCTCGCCGAACGAGGACATGAACATCTCCCGACGGATCCACGGCGACATCGGTCACGCCGCCGGGGCCCGCGGCGTGGACATAGAAGGGACGATCGACGCGGTATCGCTGGTCGCCGAGCGCAACGGTGAGCGCGGTATTGGTCATGGTGCGGTTCCTTCCTACGCCACACGCGCCGGCGCGCTGGCGCGGGGAACCCATCGCGTCAGCCGCGCCGAGACCCGGTTGAACACCGCGTAGCTGATCGACGCGTAGACGATGAAGAGAAGGGCGACGAAGAACATGCGGTCGACGTAGCCGTATTGCTGGGAGTAGACGAGGATGTAGCCGAGGCCCGACTGGGCGCCGAGATATTCCGCGCCGATCACCGTCGCCCAGGCGACGCCGAGGCTCAGCAGGATGGTTGCGCGAAGCTCCGGAAAGATCGCGGGAATGATGATCGTGCGATAGACCTCGAGCTTGCTGGCGCCGAGGGTCAACGCATTGTCGATGTAGATCTGCGGGACGTTCCTGACGGCATTCAGCGTGCCGGCGACGAAGAGCACGCCGACGCCGTAGCCGATGAACGCGATCTTGCCGATGAAATATGTGCCGAACCAGAGCTGGAAAAGCGGCACCATGGCCAGCAACGGCAGGCCCTGAATGAGCTGCATCGGCAGGCCGATGAGCCGCCGGGACCAGACGGACCAGGAGATGGCGAGCCCGAGCGCGGTGCCGCCGATCGCGCCGATGGCCAGCCCGACATAAAGGCGAAGCAGCGTATCCCAGGAGTGGGTGACGACCGAGAGGGCCGCGGCGGCGTAGGACCGCTCGGCGCCTTCGCCGACCGAGGCGACGCCGAGGCCGCCGCCCCAGTAATCGGCCATGGACAGGAATGTCCGCGAGACCAGAACGTCCCAGCCGGGAACGAGCGGGACGCCCGGGATGATCTCTGCCGTGTAGATGCGCGAAAGGAGTTGCCAGAAGAGGATGAGCCCGACGAACACGGCCAGTGAGATCCAGCGCTCGGCCGTCCGGGTCATGACGCCGCGCTCCGTCGGGACCCGTGTTCGAGACCCAGATGTGCCAGCAGCTTGTGCTTCACCGTCATCATGTCGGGCCGGGTCAGAGTATCGACGTCGCGCGGCCGGGTGGCGTCGATGGCGATGTCGTCGACGAGCCGTCCGTCACGGATGACGATGATCCGATCGGCGAGGAGCAGCGACTCGTCGACGTCATGGGTAACGAAGAGGATCGTCCGCCGCGGGGCGTCGGTGCTGCGCCAGAGATCGAGAAGGACGTCGTGGAGCTGGTGCTTGGTGACGTAGTCGAGCGCCGCGAAGGGCTCGTCGAGCAGGAGAACGTCCGAACCGTTGGCAAAGACGGTCGCGATGGCGACGCGCTTCAGCATCCCGCCGGACAGTTCCTTTGGCCAGGCGCGCGCCACATGCGACAGGCTGACGAGTTCGAGGTACCGGTTGGCGATGTCGCGTCGTTCGGCGGCGGGGACGCCGCGACGTTTCATGCCGTATTCGACATTGTCGATCACCCGGAACCACGGGAAGACGCTGTCCTTCTGGAAGACGACGCCACGATCGGGGCCGGGGCCGGTCACCTGCTTCGCGCCGACCGTGATCGCGCCGCCGCTGGTCGGCAGGAGGCCCGAGACCATCTGCAGGAGGGTCGTCTTGCCGCAGCCGGACGGGCCGACCAGGCAGACGAATTCGCCCTCGCGGATATGGGCGCTGACGCCATCGACGGCGGTCACCTCCTGTCCGTCGCCGCGGACGAAGGTGCGGGTCACGTCGGTGAAGGTAATGTCGTTCGGCTTGCCCTGGCTGCTGTCGGTCATGTGGTTCCCACCCGGGCAGAGACGCTCCAGCGCGTGACATAGCGAACGAGGGCGCCGGCGATCCAGTCGGCGATGACGGCGACAATGCCGAGGACGAGGAGGGCGGCGAAGATGCCCTCGATATCGAGGCTGCCGGCGAGCACTTCGATGATCTTGCCGATGCCCTGCTGCGCGCCGAGAAGCTCGGCGATCGCTTCGAGACCCCAGGCGCCGGCAAGCGCGATGCGGATACCACCGAGCACCTGCGGAAGGGTGCCCGGGATCAGGATGTCGCGGAGGATATCACCGGTGCCGGCCCCGAAGGTTCGCGCCGAGCTTTCGTAGACCGGATCGAGATTCTCGGCCGCCCGCTGGGCGAAGAGATAGAGGATGACGAGCACGTAGACGGTGACGAGGAGCACGGCGCTCCAGCGACCCGTTCCGAACCAGATCAGGAAGAAGGGCGCCATCACCAGGATGGGGATGGTGCCGACGGTATTGAGGATCGGATCGGATATGGCGCGCGCGACGGGAACACGCGCGGCGAAAAGGCCGAGGACGGTCCCGATCAGGCCGCCGACCACGACCGCGATCAGAACGTTGGCCGCCGTATAGGCCATGCTTCCCATCAGCCCCGTCTCCGGCAGGCCATAGTAGGAAAGCATGTCCGCGACGACAAAATCGTCGGCGATGCGGCGGAAGACATTGAGGGGGGAAGGCAGCGAGGAGCGCGGGACGACAAAGGTCAGTCCCCACCAGAAGACGACCAGCAGGACGAGGCCGATCGCTCCGAAGATGTCGATGCGGAAGGAGCGCAACGTCGCCCACACAGTCACACCCCGCTGGTCGGCCGCGCGCGGACGGGACGGCAGCACTGCCGTCGTCCCGTCGATCATGCTGGTATCGGACGCCATGGTCCAGCCGGGATTGCTACGCGATCACGCGCCGGCCGCGGTCGCCAGCCTGTAGGCGTCGAGATAGTTGAACTTCTCGTAGTAGGACTTCGCCTGGTCGAGCAGCGCCTTCTTGTCGTCGGACAACGTCTGGCCATCGAGATCGCCGATCATCTTCTCCGACTGCACCCGATAGTCCTCCATCTGCTTCCAGATCGCCGCCGCCCAGATGATGTCATCGGGCGTGAGTCCCTCATCCGGAAGGATGCCGTTGTCGACGAACTCTTTGATCATCGCGCCCCAGGCGTTGCCGTAATAGAGCACGCTGTCGGGATTGTTGAAGTAGGTCTCGCCGTAGTCGAACGGCGCGAAGGGATGGAGCGAGTCGACGGTGCCCTGGACACCCTTGCCGTCGAGGTCCGTGCCGGCAACGCTGTTCAGGTAGGGCGCCTGCAGATCATAGAGGGACGGGTCTTTCTTCACCGCGTCGATCGTGCGCCAGACCACCGAGAGAAAGCGGAGCACCGTGTTCTGGTTGGCGTTGACGAAATCGGCATTGGCGCCGATGCCGACGATCGCGACCAGCGGAGCAACCGGCGAACCAGCGCCGCCGGGGGCGTATTCGAACAGGTCGCCAATGCCGAGGAGCTTGGTCCAGCCGGCCTGTTCCAGCGTGAACACGACCGGGGCGCCCTCGGGGTTGAGGAAGTCAATCTGCCCCGACTTGGCGAGCACCAGCGACTTGGAGTCCTCAAGCACCTGGGTGTCCCACTTCACGCCGCTGAATTCGGCGGCGGCATCGGTAAAGGGGCGGTTGCTCAGTTGCGGCGGGGTGACCAGGGTCTTGCCGGCCATCGGCTCGAGGGCCGTCTTGATGGCTTCGTCGAAGTCCATTCCCTCCGCGATGTAGTCGCGGAACGACTTCAATCCGAGCTCCGGATTGGCGAGGATCGCCTGCCCGAGGAAGGTGTCGGTGAAGGCGATGCATTTCAGCTTCTCGGTGCTCTTGTAGGTCGGCAGCATCAGCGGGCAGTACTGGCTCGCGATGTCGATCTGGCCGTTCAGAAGGAGTGCGGTCCCGTTGGTGTCATTGATCTTCATGCCGAGCTCTTCGGGGCCGATGGCAATTCCGGCTTCCTCGAACCAGCCCTTCTTCATCGCGATGACGTAGAAGGTATTGTCGGCATAGGGCCGCATGCCGAAATTCACCGCGGCCTCGGGGAGTTCTGTCCCTGCTTCAGGTTCAGCCGGCTGATATTCCGTGTACTGAGCCTCGGCGATACCGAAGCTCGCCATCCAGAGCACCGCGGCGCCCGCCATCAGGCTGGCCCGGCTCCAGAAGAAGCGATGCCGTTCCGTCTTCGAATTGACCATGAGTCCCGTCCCAGGTTGCGCTTCGGCCCATCTGCCGGAGCAATCCGACCTTAGCCAGCGTTCTCCATAAAGAACGACAGGCTATACCCAGAACAATTTGATGCCCAGGAGCCGCAAGAGTCAATTCTTGGGCAGCCTCAAACACGAACAATGTTTGAGCAGGGACCGGCTGAAATGCCGGCACGCCTCAGCCGGCGTCGTCGAGAAAGTGAGCCGGCGGCTTTGCCATGATCGATTGATGGATATCGCGGCAGGTCCTTTTCATGAGCTGCGCAACGGATCGCTCGTGCCTGCGCAGGTCATTGACGAAGCCCATCACGCAGAAGACGTAACTGACGTCACCGCCACGGTCATAAATCGGCAGGCCAAAAGCCATCATGCCCTCGAAATGCTCGCCGACGCTGCGCGAGTATCCCCGTTCCCGGGTCATCTCGACCTCGCCGATCAGGGCGTCCGGCGTCGTGATCGACCGCGGCGTGTAGGCGTTGGGCTTCCAGTTCGCCATCCATTTCCGCAATCGGTCATCACCCTGCCAGGCGATGTAGGCCCGCATCTGTGCGGGTGCATCCCGCGGAAAAGGAAAGCCGACCGGATGGGACACTTCCATCTGGCGGGTCGTGGTGAAGTTTTCGATGACGACAAAGGAGTCGTCCGTCTGCGGCTGGGTCAGGACGCAGGAATAGCCGGTCTGCTTGACGAGATTGTCGAGCCGCTCGCGGATCCGCGACAGAACGGGCGAGGCCATCAGCGACGAGGCGCTGGCCAGGAGACCGGAATGCAACTGATAGGTCTTCGTCCGCTCGTCGAAACGGACCCAGCCGAACTGCACGAGGGTCATCAGGATCGAGCGGCAATGGCTCTTGGTAATGTTCAGCGTGCCCGAAATCTCGGCTAGGCTCACTGCCTCCGCCGTATGTTCGTTCAGGAAATTCACGACGGCGATGGCGTGTTCCAGCGCAGGAACGAGCTTCAGCCTCGGCGTCGACGTTGTCGACGGCCGCTGCTGCGCCTGCGCTCCCTCGGTGGATGAAATGCCGGTATCGGACAAGATCGAACCTTCACGGATTCCAGAGACGACGAATGTCCCGATGGTGGCTTTTATGGCAGCGGGATCAGGAGTCAAAGGGCGGGTATCGAGCAGCCAGCATGAATCCTGTCTCGCTCCCTTCATAGCGGAAGAATGAAAGTCCGTGGATTCCCCGAGGGGCCTGGCCGCGGCGAAGACCGGAAAGCGCAGGACTTTTCCGCCATGGGCAGATGTCCTCGTCCGGCGGCAAGGCCTGCCGTTTCCGGTCGGTGAAGCCGAACTCCCGGCGTCCTGCGACGCGTCGATCTGTCCGGTGCGGCCGCTGCCATGGTAACCAGCGCCAGCCTTTTCGCCGCGTCGCCGGTCCACGCTCCGACAGTCGCAACTGCCGTGCCTCAGGTCAGGACGATGGATGCGTTGAAGACGCCGGGGCGCCGATAGAGAAGGCGTTCAGGCTTCGGCGAAGAGGTGCGCCTGGGCGGGATCGAAGCCGAGGCCGATCTCGATACCCGGTTCGAGCACCCGGTCCTCGCCAAGCGCCGCGATCACGCGGGTTCCGTCCTTCAGTCCGACCTCGACCACCGTCTCGGCGCCGAGGCGCTCGGTCAGGAGCACGTTGCCATGCAGCATGCCCTCGGACGGTGTCGCGCTCGGGACGAGGTATTGCGGGCGTACGCCAAGGATCGCCTTGCTTCCCGTCTGAATATCGCGGCCCGTGGTGGAGACCTCGATCGGATCGAGTGCGGCGTTTGTCACCCGCGCGCGACCGTCGCTCACCGCCTGGGTCTCGACGGAAATGAAGTTCATCGACGGCGCGCCGAGGAAGCCGGCAACGAACAGGTTGGCCGGGTGATGGTAGAGTTCCATCGGCGAGCCGACCTGCATGACCTCGCCGTCCTTCAAGACGACGATCTTGTCGGCCAGCGTCATTGCCTCGACCTGGTCGTGGGTGACATAGACCATCGTCGCGCCGAGGTCCTGATGGAGCTTTCCGATCTCGAGGCGCATGTCCATCCGCAGCGCGGCGTCGAGATTGGAGAGCGGCTCGTCGAACAGGAAGACGGCCGGATCGCGGACGATGGCCCGGCCGATGGCGACACGCTGGCGCTGGCCGCCGGACAACTCCGACGGGCGACGGTCGAGCAGGTGTTCCATCTGGAGGATGCGGGCGGCCTCGGCGACCTTCTCGGCCTTCTCGGCTTTCGGAACCCCGTTGATCGTCAAGCCGAAGGCGACATTCTCGCGCACCGTCATATGGGGGAAGATGGCGTAGGTCTGGAAAACCATCGCGATCCCGCGGTCCTTCGGCGGCACGTCGTTGACGACCTTGCCGGCGATCTCCAGCGTCCCGGCGGTGATATCCTCGAGGCCGGCGATCATGCGGAGCAGGGTCGACTTGCCGCAACCGGACGGCCCGACGAAGACGACGAATTCGCCGTCCTCGATCTCGATGTCGACGCCCTTGATAACTTCGGTGCGTCCGAAGCTCTTGCAGACGCCTTTCAGGGAAACATGAGCCATTCGACTTACTCCGCCATTGAGCCCGTTGCGACGCGCAACAGGCCATCCGGTTCGACATTGACCGGGTCGGGATCGCTGATCTCGCCGACGAACTCTCCCTCCGGCCGATCGATGAACCCGATGATCTGGAGGCCTTCCCCGGTGTCGAGGATGCGTGACGCGTAACGCCGGCAGGGCAGGGATCCGTCGAGGAACGGGCCGGGGGCGACTGACCATGGCCCGCGCGGACCTTCGCCGATCAGGTAGTGGCTGCCGGAAACCGGGCCTCCCGGCGTTGCCTGAGCCTGGGCGGCCGAGAAATGCTGTGCGGCGGTGCAGAACAGGCAGTACCAGCGTCCGTCATGCTCGAACACCTGCGGCACCTCGAGCTGGCCGAAGCCGCCGCGGAAGACCGGCGGCCGCAGCGTCCAGTTGGCCAGGTCCGGCGATGTCGCAAGTCCGATGGCGCCGCCGGCGTTGGGCTCCGTGACGCCCGAGGCGCGCGCCGTGAAATACATGAGCCAGCCATCACCCTCGGGATCGCGCATCACCCACGGGTCGCGCATGGCGCGGTCGTGCCAGAAGCCGGGCCGGAACTGCTCGTAGTCGTCGCCACTGAGATCGAGGCAGAGGCCGTCGCCAACCCGCTTCCAGCTGTGGAGATCGTCGCTCGTCGCGTGACCGATCCGCTGGATCAGGCCGTCCTCGGCGTGGCATGTGCCGGTATAGAAGAGATGCCAGTGGCCGTCGGATTCCTGGACGACCGATCCGGTCCAGGTCGTGTAGTCGTCCCAGGCGCCGCGTTCCGCCGGCCCGAAACAGGTGCCGAGATGGGTCCACTTGATCAGGTCGTCGCTGACCGCGTGGCCCTGGCTGACGTTCCAGTGCCGCAGTTCGGGTTCCTCGATCGACCGGGGCGCCTGGAGGAAGAAAGCATGCCAGCGCCCGTCGTCATGGACGTACCAGCTGTCCCAGAGCCATTTGTCGTCGAGTCGCAGAACCATTGTCTCTATCCCTTCACCCCGGTGGAGGCGATCGACGCGATGAAAGCGCGCTGGAGTATGAGGTAGAAGGCCAGCACCGGTACGGTGATCAGGGACAGGTAGGCCATGACCTCGCCCCAGACCACGTTGAGCTGGAAGAAGTAGCCGAGTCCGACCATGATCGGCCGGTGCGCCTCGTCCTGCACGACGATCAGCGGCCACAGATACTGTTCGTTGTACATCTTGAGCGACTTGAGGATCGCCGCCGTTGCGATCACTGGGCCGGCGAGCGGCATCACCACCCTGCGATAGATCTGCCACCAGGTCGCGCCTTCCACCCGCGCCGCCTCGATGAGCTCGCGGGGCAGGTCCTTGAAATACTGGACGAAGAGGAAAACCGTCAGGGCGTCGGCGATCCACGGGATGATCTGCACCCGGTAGGTATTGAGCCATCCGAATTCCAGGCCGTCGAGGCCGATCCATGGCAGTCGCGACACGAACAGGAGCAGCGGAATCGCGATCGTCTCGAACGGGATGATCAGCGTCGCGAGCATGATGGAGAGCAGCAATCCGCTCCCCTTCCAGTTCATGTAGACGAAGGAGAACGCCGCCAGCGAGCAGAGGAACAGCGAGGCGACCACCGTGACGACGGTGATGAAGACGGAGTTGAAGACGAACAGCCCGATCGGCGCGCGCCGGAAGGCGGCGAAATAGTTGTCGAGGCTGATGTCGCCGACCGGCAGGAAGGCACGCAGCGACGAGGTGTCGCTGAGAAGCTGGGCGGTCGGCTTGAAGGACGACATCACCATGAAGATCAGCGGGAACAGGAAGATGGTTCCGACCAGCGCCAGAACCAGGTAGCGCACCGCCAGTCGAAGTCCCCGGGAGTCGCCTGTGACCACTGCCATCACCGTCTCTCCCGCGTCAGGTAGCGCTGGACCAGCGAGATCGACAGCACCAGCAGGAAGAGGATCACCGAGATGGTCGCGCCACCGGAGATGTCCTGCTTGCCATAGCCGCGTTCGACCGCCTGGAAGACCAGCGTCTGGGTGCTGTCGAGGGGGCCGCCGCCAGTCATCACGTCGATCTGGGCGAAGACCGCGAAGGCCTGCATGGTGATGACGATCAGGATCAGCACGGCGGTGTTGCGCAGTCCGGGCCAGGTGACGTAGCGGAACGTCTGCCACTTCGACGCGCCTTCGATCTTCGCCACCTCGTAGAGGGTCGGGCTGATCGTCTGGAGGCCGGCAAGCCAGATCACCATGTGGAACCCGACGGCCTGCCAGATCGACATCGCCATGATCGATCCGAGCGCCGTGTCGGTATTGCCCAGCCAGTCGATCGGCTGCCAGGCGCCGAAGGTCATGGCGCCGAGGAGGTTGTTCAGGAGCCCGTCATTGCCGGAATAGATGAACCGCCAGAGAAGCGAGACGACGACGATCGAGACGACGACCGGCATGAAATAGATGGTGCGGAACAGGTTGATGCCGCGCAGTCGCTGGTTGATCAGCAGCGCCAGAAGCAGGGCGAAGGCCGCCTGGACCGGCGCCACCACGACGACGAATGCCAGCGTGTTGACCACCGACTTCATGAAGACGACATCGCTGGCGACGACCACCTTGGCAATGTCGCCGGAATGCCAGCGGAACCACTCCCGCATGCCTGAATATTGCGGGTAGTCGTCGCTGCGGGTGATCTCGCGAACCCGGGGGTATTCGAGATTGCCGTCGTCGTCGCGGAGGAGCGCGCCGGCCTCGTCGCGTTCCGGCTCCAGCGTGATGACGCCGAGGTCGAGCAGTTCGCGGTAGTTGTCGAGGCCGACATACTGGGTCGGATTGGGGGAGACCAGGCGCTGATTGGTCAGCGACAGGCCGAAGGCAAAGAAGAAGGGCAAGATGATGAAGAGCGCGATCAGGCTGAAGCCCGGTAGCGCGAAGGTCCATCCCGCCCGATTGGACGTGGTCAGTCTGGACGCCATGGCCGGCCCCTCCCAGAGCCGGCCCCGCGGGTTCCCACCGCGGGGCCGATGCCGTTTTTTCGGGCCTAGTGGCCGTAGCCCTGGTTCTTCTCGATGTCGCTGTCGATCTCATCGACCGCCGCATCGAGGGTGTCGGCAACGTCGGCGCCGTTGGCGATGTCGGCCATCGCCTTCTCGAAGACCTTCGCCTGGACGACGTATCCCGGCGAGACCGGGCGAAGCACCGCCTGCTGCTTGCTGAGTTCGAAGAACACGGCGAGCGGTCCGCCTTCCTTGTAGTTCTCGGTCATGGCGGCTGCGCCCGGGGTCGCCGGTATCAGCCCGATGCCGTCGGAAAAGGCGGCCAGGTACTTGTCCTGCAGCGCGAACTCGATGAAGGCGGCAGCACCCTCGGGATGCTCGGACGCGGCCGAGACGCCGAACTGCCACGAGGCGGCACCGATCTTCGGTCCGTTGCCCAGATCGGGCGCTGGCAGGAAGAGAAGGTCGTCGCCATACACCTCCAGCATGCCGGCGGCCGCCCAGTTGCCGTTCCAGGAGATCGCGTATTTGCCTTCGTTGAAGCCGTTGTCGCGGTCGGCGGGGTCCTGGCTGGTGCCCGGCGCCATGCCGTCCTCGAACAGTGACTGCCACCATTCGCCAAAGGCGATGGCCTCGTCTCCGTTGAGCTTGCCCTCGGCGCTGGCATAAGTGTCGCGATCGACGATATCGCCGCCGAAGGACTGCAGAAGCGGGCTGAAGGCATAGGGATACCATTCGCCCGTCCAGGCCATTCCGAGATCCAGCGGATAGTCGAAGTCGCCGGAGTCCTTCAGCGTCGCAAGGGCGGCGCCGAGCTCTTCAGCGGTCCACGGCTCGTCGAGCGTCGGCGTGCGGATGTCGTATTTCTCGAGCGTCGACTTCAGCGTCACCATGGCGACCGCGGCGTCCCACAGGCCCACCGAATAGAGCTTCCCGTCCCAGTAGCCCTTGGTGCCCGGGAGATACTCGGCGATGAGGGATTCGTCGATCGGCAGGGGCTGCAGGTAGCCAGCCCAGGCCCAGTTCGGCATTACCGGCCCGTCGACATCGAGAATGTCCGGCAGGTTTCCCGCCAGCGCCGCGGCGACAACCGAATCGTTGTAGGCGCCTTGCGGAAAGCTCTCGATCGACACCGACCAGTCGTCCTGGCTCGCGTTGAAGTCGTCGATGATCTGGTTGATGAGCTTGCTTTCAACCTCATTGCCGGCGCCGTGGTACCACATCGTCAGCTCGGTCTGAGCCGCGGCGGGGCCGGCCAGGCCGACCAAGATCGTGCCGGCCAAGACTGCTAATCTGTTCATCTGTATCCTCCCTGGTTCAGTCACAGCATCAAGAATGGCGGGTCCGATCCACGACGGAATCGCGCCACACAACGTCTCCGGCAATCCGCTCGGGATCGCCCTGAGCCGGGTCCGACCCCCCGATCAGCGACAACAGCCGGTCGGACCCGCGTTCGCCCATGGCGACGTAGGGGAGCTCGACTGTTGTCAGCGGGGGAAAAAGTGTCTCGGTGATCAGCCGGTAATCGTCATAGCCGGCGACGGAAACCTGTCGCGGGACCTCGTATCCGCTCGACCGCAGCACGCCGTAGAGGCGCATCGCCATCCGGTCGTTGCCGCAACAGATGACGCTTGGCGGCTCGGCCAGCGAGAACAGCCGCTCGACTTCCTGGCGCATGATTTCCGAGCTTGGATCGTCGGCGGATGTCTCGCCGACGGCCACGAGATCGGGATCGTAGGGAAGCCCGGCTTCGTCCAGCGCGGTCCGGTATCCCTCTTTCCGGAGCGTCGTCGCGACCAGCGACGGGCTCAGCGAGAGGTAGGCGATGCGGGTGTGACCGCGTGCGGCGATCTCCCTGACGAGACGGCGCTGACCCTCGCGGTCGTCCGGCACGACGGCCGGGGTCTGCCGGTCGTCGAAACAGTTGACGAGCACCAGCCTGGTGGACTGCGGCAAGTCCGGAAGCACGACACTCTGGTGATGAGACGCAACATAGATCAGGCCTTCGACACGATGCTCGGTGAAGGTCCGGATCAGCGGTGGAACCCGCTCGGAACGGCCGCCGGTATCGGATATCAGCAGGGTCATTCCGAACAGCTCCATGCTGCGCTGGATGCCCTGGACGATGAAGATCTCCGGGAGCCCCGCCACGTCCGTCGACTGGGGGGCAAGGCTGATCGCACCGGTCACCAGGCCAACAAGACCGGACCGGTTCGAGCGCATCGTCCGGGCGGCGCTGGACGGGACATAGCCGAGCAGCCGGATGGCTTCCTCGACGGCGTCCCGCGTCTCCGCCTTGACCGGCGCGTCGCCGTTGAGGACGCGGCTGACCGTCTTCGGAGAAACGCTCGCGGCCTTGGCTACATCGTAGATCGTCGTCATCGAGACCCTATGACACCGATGTCATGACATCGATGTCAAAGGCGAGGCGATTTCAATTGTCAATTTTGGCAACGGCGGGTTGCTGTCGGATTATCATCGCCGGGAAGGCGCGAGCGGTCCGATTTGGACCGTCTCAGCCTTCCCCGACTTCGCCGTGAGGCGTGTCGTGGCTTGAAATGACAGCCGTCGCGGATCCGCCCGGCGGGCTCAGCCTTGCCTGAGTTCGGCGACCACGGTCATCAGGTCGCGCACCTTGTCGACCTCGACCGAGCCCGACATCCGGCCATTGTCCTTGAACCAGACGCCGACGATCGCGCCGTCCGCCACGCGCATCAGGTCCGCGGCGTTCTCCGGCCGCAGGCCGCTGCCGACGAGGATCGGCCGCTCGGCGCCCGCCCGGATCTCCGAGATCTCGGTTCCCTCGGTGGCATGGCCGGTCCGCGAGCCCGTGGCGATCAGCACGTCGGCGCCGAAGAACTCGACGTCCCGCGCCTGCTCGGCGACTTCGCGGTCGGCGACGATGGCGTGGCTGCCATGCTTGACATGGACGTCGGCGAAGACGGCGATGTCGTCGGCGTCGATCAGGGAGCGGTATCGGAGCGCCGTGGCGGCGGCGCCTTCGACGATGCCCTCGTTGGCGACATAGGCATTGGCCCACTGGTTAACCCGAACAAAGCTGGCGCCGCTCATGCGTGCGCAGGCGAGTGAGGCCTTCGCTGCGTTGGCGACGATGTTGTAGCCGAAGGGCAGGCGGGTCGCCTGCCGGATGCGATCGCCGATGACGGTCATCGCCGCGACCGTTTCGAAGCCGATCTCGTCCGGCTTCAAGAACGGGATATCGCCGGCGTTTTCCATCAGCAGGCCGTCGACACCGCCATCCTCAAGCCGCCTGGCCTCGTCGAGGGCGTGTCCGTAGATGGCTGCAAGGTCGCAGTTCCGTCCGCGCGGCGAGCCGGGAAGCGGCCGGACATGGATCATGCCGATCACCGGCTTCCGCACGCCGAACAGGGTCTCAAGTATTCCGGTATCCGCCCGGGTTTCCATTTTCTTCTGTCTCCTTGGATCGTCAGCTCTGGCGATCGATGCGCCAGATGCGGGCGGCGTTGCGCCAAAAGACTTTCTCGAGTTCCTCGTCGCTGAGGCCGATCACCTTGAGCTTGAGCTGTTCGACGGCGGGCGACTGGTAGGGGACGTCGGTTCCGTATTGCAGGCGGTCGACCGAGACGTTGCGAATGAATGTCATGATGTCGAAGGGGTAGGCCTGCGACATGTCGACGAAGATGTTCGGGTATTCCTGGCAGGCGAGGATCGCTTCCCAGAGGAAGGTGTGCATGCCGATATGGGCGAGGACGAAACGCACCTTGGGATAGGCCTTGGCGGCCTGTGCCTGCAGGTAGGGCAGGTCACGCGGCGCGTCGCCTGAATGGAAGAGAACGGTGAGATCGTGCTTCTCGGCCTGGTCGAGGAGGGGGCCCATCACCTTCATGTCGTTCGGCCGGTAGAAGTCGTAGCCGGCGACCAGCTTCAGGCCGCGGCAACCCCATTCGCCGACATAACGTTCGATCAGGTTCGTCGTGTGCTCGGCCCCGAATGTCGGATCGATGCGGGCGACGCCGACGATACGATCGGGGTAGCGGCGCGCCGCTTCGCCGACCTCAGCATTCGCCTTGTCGTAATCCGCATCCCAGGGCGGGCTCTTGCGGCGGTCGTGCGGAAAGAGCACGCCGTGCGACGCATCCTCTTCGTCCAGCAGGCGGATGACGCTGTCGGGATCACCGCTGATCAGGTAGGGGACACAGGTATTGGCCGCGACGTTCCGGTCGGTGCCGTAGTGCATGTGAGCGTCGATCACTCTCATGGCGCTTCTCCGAATGTGGCGCGATGACGTTCGCGCATCTGTTGTTCTGTTGGCAGGTTGGTCTGGCAGCCCCAGGCCTCGACGACGAAGCTCGCGACCGTCGCCGCGTAGCGCCCGGAGGCGAGCGTGGACATGCCGCGGGTGAGCCCGTAGAGGGCGCCGGCTACAAAGGAGTCGCCGGCGCCGGTGGAGTCGACGAAGCGGGTTGCCGGCACGGCCGGGATCCGGATTGTCCCGTTGGTCTCGTGCCACAGGCTGCCGTCGCTGCCTTCCGTGACCACGACGAGGCGGGGACCGAGCGCGTGCAGGTCGCCGGGCGCGGCAAGACCCTGTCCGTCGAGAAGGGCCGCGCATTCGCCGCGACTGAGGAACAGGATGTCGGCGGCGGCGAGGAACCGTGTCGCCCGAGGGCCGGCGGTCGCGACCATCCCGTTGATCGCCGTCAGCAGGCCGTTGGCACGGGCATGTTCGAGCGCGACGAGGGTGTAGTCGGAAAACATCTCGCTGACCACCAGCGCCTTCGCCCTGGAGATGACGGCAAGCGGGGGTGCGAAATCGCCTTGCTCCGCGGCGACGCCGAGATGCGAGACGCAGAAGCTTCCATTGTCGGCGTCGAAGAAATTGAAGCTGTGGCCGGATGTCTCGCCCGGGCGGATTTCGACGCCCGACAGGTCGATGTCCAGCGCTTCGAGATGGCCCCGATAGCCGGAGGTCTCGAAATCGTCGCCGACCACCATGCCGAGGCCGGTGCGCAGTCCCAACCGGGCGGCGGCGGCGGCGATATTGGCGCTGCAATCGCCAAAGTGGATCTTCTCGACCTCACCGATCGGCATGTCGAGGGGAACCGTCTCGCCGTTGCGCGGCAGTTTCTCCATGCGAAGACAGTGGTCGAAGATCGTCCACGACCCGATGGAGAAAAGCTCGAGCCCGCTCATTTCACGGCTCCGAGCGTCAGGCCGCGGATGATCTGTTTCTGGAACCAGACGGCGGCGATCATGCCGGGGACGGCGGCGACCATCGCGGCGGCTGCCATGAGGCCCCACTTGATCTGGTCGAATGTCATCGCCTGGAGAATTCCCACCGTCACCGGACGGGTCTCGCCGCCAGCCAGCACCAGCCCGAAGACCAGATTGTTCCAGCTGAAGATGAAGGCGATGATCATCGCACTGGCGATGCCGGGCATGACGATCGGCACCAGCACCTTGGTCAGGGTCATCCAGATGCCGGCGCCGTCGAGCACCGCCGCTTCCTCGATTTCGATCGGGATCTCGCGGAAGAAGCCGGTGGTGATGAGGATGACCAGCGGCAGCGTAATCAGCTGGTTGACGAGGATCATCCCGACATAACTGTCGTAGAGCCCGACCTGCTTGTAGATGACGAAGAGCGGCAGGATGATCGCCAGTTCCGGCGCAAAGCGGAAGGACAGGAAGGTGAAGCGGATGTGCACTGAGCCGCGCAGCACGCCGCGCGCCAGGGCGAAGGCCGCCGGAACGCCGATCAGCGCCGAGACGATGACCGCGCCACCGGAAATGATGATCGAGTTGAGCAGGTTATGCAGGAACTCCGGCGTTTCCCCCGCCGCCTGTTCGGCGGCTGAGCCAAGCAGGATTTCCTCGAAATTGGCGAGTGTCGGCGTGAACAGGAAGCGCGGCGGATAGGCAATGATGTCGCCGAAGTCCTTGAACGACATCATCAGGATCCAGACGATCGGAAACAGCACGAAGAACGCCAGTGCAGCGTATGCCACGGCAAGCAGCGCCGATCGGCCGAGGCGCGGGAGTGCCCTCTCAAGCCGCATGACGCGCCTTCTCCTGCTTGTGCCAAAATCCGAGGAGGAGCCCGCTGATCAGGTAGCAGATCACCCACAGGACGAAGACGATCGCCATCGCCTTGCCGAGACTGGACCAGCGATAGGCCTCCTCATAGGCCATGATGTGCAGCGTCCGTGTCGCGTTGAGCGGACCGCCGCGCGTGGTCGCGTAGATGATCTCCAGCGCCTTGAGCGAGTCGGCGACCCGGAACAGCGCGACCAGCACGATATAGGGAAGCAGCCATGGCAGCCGGATCAGGCGGAACACCTGCCAGGCGTTGGCGCCGTCGACCCGCGCCGCTTCCTCGATATCCGTCGGCACCGACTGAAGGCCGGCAAGCAGGATGATCACGGCGAAGGGCGTGAAGACCCATGTGTCGATCAGCACCACCGAGATCATCGCCGTCGCGGGATCGGTCAGCCACGAGAAGGGCGGCAGGCCGACCGACTGAAGCAGCCAGTTGAGGACGCCGCTCTGCGGCTGCATCATGGTCTTCCACATCAGGCCCGCGACCACCGGTGGGACCAGCAGCGGCAGGACGACCGTGGTGCGGAAAAAGCCGCGGAGGCGGGTCGGGACGTCGAGCAGCAGTGCGATGCCGAGGCCCAGAGGAATCTGGATGATCACCACCAGCGCCGTGTAGATCAGCGTGTTGGAAAGCGCCGTCCAGAAGACGGCGGTATTGGCCAGCGCCTCGAAATTTCCAAGCCCGATGAATTTCGCGTCCGGCAGGTAGAGCTTGCGGTTGGTGAGCGCCGTCAGGATGCCCTGCAGGAACGGGTAGAGGGAGGCGAACAGCAGGAGGAGGGCGGGCACAAGCATGACGACATATGTCAGCTTCGCCCGCCGTCCGAAGTGGAAGCTTGGTGCGTCTTCCCGGGTCATGTGTGGTTGTCCGGGCTGAGCCGCACCTGCTGTTGTCCTAGTTGCCGATCATCTGCTCGACGTCGGCCTGCGCCGCGCAGAGGTTTTCCTCGACATTGCCTTCGTCGAAGTAGGACTGCTGGATCGCCTCGGCCCAACGGTCGAGCATACGGGTCAGCTCCGGATGCGGCGGGAAGCGGACCGCGGCGACCTTCGCCATCTCCTCGGCCACTTCGCGATACTGGCCGGGATACTCGCCCCAGGTCTCGACCAGCGCCGCGACCTCGGGATCGGCCCAGGCCGAGCTCCGCACGGGGTTCATGTTGCCGCCGAGGTGGGTCTTGATCATCGTCTCCTTCGAGGTCAGCCACTCAAGGAACAGCCAGGTCGCGGCCTTGTCGCCCGAGTTGGCGTTCATCGACATCGACCAGACCCAGGCGCCCGCCGCCCGCTCGCCATCGGGGCCAAGCGGGGTCGGGGCGTAGCCGACATCGTCGGAGATCGCCGACTGGTCCGGGTCCTCATAGACGGGCGCGAAGAGATTGGCCTCGTCAACCGACATGATGTACTGGCCGGCGGCGAAGCCCTGCATCGCCTGGTCCCAGGTGAAGGCCCCGGCGCCTTCCGGCGACGCGGTGCGGATCAGCTCGATGAAGTCGGTGGTCGCGGCAATGCTCTCGGGCGAACAGATCTGCAGCTTGCCATCGGCATCGATCATCTCGACGCCGTAGGACTGGAGCATCGTGCCGAAGGTCAGGTAGGGGAGGTCCCAGTACTTGTCGAACCGGGTGATGACCCCGTAGATCGGGCCGTTCGGACCCTCGGCCGAAAGCTTCGGCGCCATTTCGAGGAGTTCGGCATAGGTCTTGGGCACTTCGAGGCCGAGTTCCTTCATGATGCTCGGCCGGTAGGCGATCTGGTAGGTCTCGAAGTTGATCGGCAGCCCCCAGAGCGGGCCCTCGCCCATGCCTGCCATCGGTTCGCGGGTCCAGCGCCCGGAGGCGAGAATGCCCGGGGCGAAATCGGCCATGTCGTAGGCCGCGGCGTCGGTCAGGGCCGGATCGTCGATATAGGCGTCCAGCGGCTCGAGCCAGTCGCCGGTCGCATATTGCCAGTTGTTGAGCGGCGAGGTCATGAAGGCGTCATAGGTGCCGGTGCCCGATGACAGGTCGGCCAGCAGCTTCTCGAAACCCGGCTGTTCGGCGAATTCCTCGAAATCCACCTCGATACCGGTCAGTTCGGTGAATTCGGGCAGCAGCGGCTTCAATGCATCGACGAATGGATGCGAGATCAGCAGGAGATTGATCTTGCTGCCGCTCTCCTGTTTCCAGTCGATCTCCGCATGGGCGGACGTCGCCATGGCAAGGGCAATCGCTGACGCGACACCCAGGCCTGCTAGGCGCTTGGAAAGTGACAGATGCCCGGCGTCACGTGAATCTTGGCTTTTCATGAGAACCCCTCCGGTCCAGAAGACAGGCACCCAAAAGCCTGTCTTGCACGATTGTGCATTATTTGCACATATGATTGTGCAGGCCGACAACGAGGCGGTCAATGCTCCTTCCTGATGAAATTGCGGACACCAGCCGATGGATATGAATGCACCCGGTGAGGAGAGCCTTCTGGTCAGGCTCGCCTGGCTCTATTACGTCGCGGGGCTCAACCAGGAGGAGATCGCCCGACGCCTTCAGTTGTCCCGCTTCAAGGTGACGCGGATGCTGGCCCAGGCGCGTGAGAAGGGGATCGTCAAGATTTCGCTGGATCAGCGGTCCAGCGAAACATTGGACCTCGGCCATCAGCTTTCGGAGTCGTTCGGGCTGACCGAATGCATCGTGACGCCGCCGCTCGGTAGTGAAGGCGACGAGGTCGACGCGACGGCGCGGCGCGCCGTCGGAATTGCGGCCGCGGCTCTCCTCGGCCGCCGGCTGCAAACGCCGCATCCCGTCACCGTCGGCCTGAGCTGGGGGCGAACGGTCGCGTCGCTCGTCGCGGCCTTTCCGGCGACCTCGAAGCCCGATGTCCGCTTCGTCTCGTTGATGGGCTCGCTGAGCCGGACGGCGCGTTCCAATCCGTTCGACATGGTCCATGCCCTGGCGCAGGCCTGCGGCGGCGAAGCCTATGTCCTGCCGACGCCGTATCTCGTCGACTCGGAGTCCGATTTCGACGTTGTGATGAACCAGTCGATCGTCCGGGAGGCGCTGGCCATCGGCTCGGGGGCAGACTTCTACATTTCCAGTTTCGGCGTCTGCTCCCGCGAGTCCTTCATCTATGACTATGGTCTGATCGGCGACGCGGAGATCGACGAATTGATCAATGCCGGCGCGGTTGGGGACATGCTCGGCAAGTTCTTCGACGCCGAGGGCAACCTCGTCGCCAGCAGCCTCAACCGGCGCACGCCGAGCGTCTCGCTCGAGGCGATCCGCGACAGGGACCTCGTGCTTCTTGCCGCCGGCCTTTCCAAGAGCGAAGCGCTCCGGGCGGTGCTGCGGACAGGCCTGGTCAACCGGCTGGTGATTGACGGCGACCTCGCGAGGTCCCTTCTTCCGCATGCCCCGGCGCCGAGCGCCTAGCGGACGGCAGCGCTAGCTGGCCCGGTTCGGGCCGGCGTCGCGGGGGAGCGCGGGTGATTTGCCGACCCGCCAGTCGCGGACGTAGTCGCCGAGGGTGGTGAAACCGACGCCGGGCCGATCGGCAACATGCCGGATGAATTCTTCCAGGAAGAGCAGGCGATGGCCCCGGCCGATCACCTGCGGGTGCATGGTGATGTTGAGGATTCCCTTGCCGACCTTGCCGTAGAGGTAGTCGAACTCGCCCTTCCAGATTTCAAGCAGATCGCTTGGCGGCCGGTAGCCCGGCAAGACGCCCGCCTTGCTCCAGACGTACTCGAAGTGGGGGAAGTCATCGAGATGCCAGGCGACGGGCACCTCGACGAGGTCGACCGGCTTGCCCCAGGTGAACTCGTCGGTGGCGTTGAAGGCGTCGCCGAGGCGGCACCAGTAAGGCTCGTAGTCGTTGCCCATCAGGCTGCTCTCGTAGTCGAAGCCAAACTCGAGGAGCAGCGGAATGGTCTGCGGGCTGTTGTCCCAGGCCGGTGAGCGATAGCCGACCGGCCTGACGCCGGCGATCCGGTCGAGGGCTTCAAGCCCCTTTTCCATCACCCAGCGCTCCCTGTCGGCATCCAGCGACAAAGGGTTCTCGTGGACCCAGCCGTGATGGCCGATCTCGTGGCCCGCCTCGCGGATCGCGACGACCGTATCGGGAAAGGCGAGGGCGGTGTGACCGGGCACGAAGAAGGTCGACTTGATGTTGTAGTCGGCGAGCAATTTCAGGATGCGCCGCAGCGCGATCGGCCCGAACTCGCCGCGCGACACCATGCTCGGCGACGTCGCCTCGAAGCTGCCGATCCAGACGCTGAGGGCGTCATAGTCGAAGGTCAGGGCGATCCGGACATCGCGGGCGTCATCCATGGTTCTGAAGTCCTCTTCTGTCGATTTCTGGCCATCGGGCCCGACCGCCCGTGGCAAGGCGGGCCGCCGGACCGTGGCTTAGTCCGGGATGCCTTCCGCGGCGTGGATGATCAGTTCGCCCATCCGCGCCACCGTGTCCTCGACCAGCGCGCGCTGGCCGCGATGCTGCTGGGTCATGATGGAGATGATCACGGGGCTGCCGGCGGCCGGGGTGAAAATGCCGAGGTCTGACGAGATGAAGGGGGGAAAGTTGCCGGTCTTGTGGGCCGCCGTGACGCCCCACATGTATTTCGGCAGCATCGAATGGAGCTGCTGCCCGCGCAACATGGCGAGCATCGTCTCGCAGCTTTCGGGGCTGGCGCAGCGGTGGTCGTGAATCTGCAGCATCAGCAAGCCGAGCGAACGCGCGGTCGCCAGCGCGAAGGGTCGGTCCTCGCCGAAGTGGTAGCGTTCGCGCGCCGCGGCGAAGCTCACCGGCGTCTTGAAAGGATAGCCGCGCCGCGCCAGTTCGCCGGGAGCGACGGTGGCAAGTTCGGGGTCCATGCTGCCGGCGAGCGCCCGGAACCAGGCAAGTGCGTTGCCGGTCATCGTGATCTGGTCGAGGCCAAGCGCGGCCATTGTCTGGTTGACGGCTTCCGGGCCGCCGACGGCGTCGAGGACGATGTCGGTCGCACTGTTGTCGCTGATGACGATCATCAGCCATGCCGCGTCCTTGAGCGTGAAGGTCGCCCCGGCGTCGAACAGGAACAGGACACCCGTGCCGAGGCGCTTGTCGTCGTCGCCGAGGGTAACCCGCGTGGCAAGGTCGACCTCGCCGGTCTCGACCTTGCGCATCAGCGTCACCAGCAACGCCACCTTGATGAGGCTCATCGTGTCCTGTTGGCGATCGGCGTTGATGGCGATCTCGCCGCCGCCGTTGACGAAATGTACGAAGATGCCCCAGTCGGCCCGCAGGCTGTCGGCG
Source organism: Bauldia litoralis (assembly GCF_900104485.1). GTDB lineage: Bacteria > Pseudomonadota > Alphaproteobacteria > Rhizobiales > Kaistiaceae > Bauldia > Bauldia litoralis. The sequence continues at coordinate 479,685 of NZ_FMXQ01000003.1, forward strand.
AGGTGCGTGAGGCGATGCTCGAGGACCTGAATCCAGTTGAGTTCAGACACAGAGATACCCTCCATCGACGATCAGCTGCGTGCCGGTGATATAGGACGCGTCCCCGGAGGCGAGGAAGCAGACAGCCTTGGCGACCTCCTCGGGTCGGCCGAGGCGCGCCATCGGTACGCGGGCGTCGAGCCAGGCGCGCCCCGCGTCAGGATCGTCCATGAGGCGCACCATGGTGGTGTCGATCACGCCCGGAACCACGACATTGACGCGGACATTCTCCTTCGCCCAATCGGCGGCCATGCCGGTGGTCAGGCCGAGGAGCCCCGCCTTGCTGGCGCCGTAGGAGAGGGCGGCATCCCCTGTACCCATGCGCAGGGCGCCGGTCGAGGAAATGTTGACGATGGCCATCGGCGATGTGTCGCCGGCCGCCTTCCGCGCCCGAACCGCGGCCTGGGCGACGAAGAAGCTGCCCCGCAGGTTGATCGCCTGGTTGAATTCCCAGTCGGTTGCCTCGACCTCCAGCGCCGGCGCGAGCGCGTAGACGCCGGCGCCGTTGACGACCACCTGTGGTGGACCGCCGAGTTTTTCCACCGCGGCGGCGACGCATTGGCGCGCAGCGTCGGTGTCCGCCAGATCGCCGGTAACGGCGAAGAAGCGCCCCGGATGCCCGGCCTCCATCTCGCCCAGCGGTGTCGCGTCGCGGTCGATGCCGGCGACCGTCGCGCCTTCGTCGAGGAGCTGCGCGACGATGGCGCGACCGATGCCGCCGGCGGCGCCGGTGACCACGGCCTTTTGTCCCGAAAACCGGCCCATTCTACGCTCCCCCTGCTAAGGCCGCCGCGCTGTTCATCGCGCCGACTCCTCGCCCTTCGCGCCGCGCCGTGCCGTGAAGATCTCCCCCAGCGACCACAATCCGCCGGGAACAAACCGCAGCGTCAGCACGATCAGCACGGCGATGATCATGAAACGGACCACGCCGAAGGAGGCGAGCTGCTCGGTGACGACCGTCAGGGCGATGGCGGCGACGATCGGTCCGAAGATGGTCGCCGTGCCGCCGAGCAGCACCATCGACAGGATGAGGGTCGTCAGGGAGAAGGAGAAGACGTCGGGCGAGGCGACAATCAGGTAGTGGGCGTAAACCGCGCCGGCCGCGGAGGTGAAGAGCGAACTCGCGACCATCGCCAGGACGCGCTGGCGGGTGGCGGACATGCCGCGACTGACCGCATAGGCCTCGTTGTCGCGCAAGGCGACCAGGCTGAGCCCGAAGTCGGATCGGACCAGCCAGCGGAGAAAAAGCGTCGAGCCGATCAGCAGGGCCTCCGCGAGGTAGAAATAGCTCATCGCGGACGAACCAAACCGGAAGCCGAAAAGCTCGAGATCGGGCACGCCGACCAGACCGACCGCGCCGCCGGTCAGCCATTTCTGGCTGATGATCAGGGCGACGCAGAGCTGGACGAAGGCGAAGGTGACCAGCGCGACATAGATTCCGCGGAGCCGGACCGCGAGCGCTGCGGTGACGGCCGCCAGCACCGCGACGAAGGCGACGGCGAGCAGGATGTCGAGCCAGATCGGGATGCCGAAATGGATCGTGGCGATGGCGCTGACATAGCCGCCGATGCCGAAGAAGGCGACATGCGCGAAGTTGAAGATTCCCGCGTAGCCGAGGGTCAGGTCCCAGTTCGATGCGACGACGGCGAAGAGCAGCGCAAGGATCGCAAGATTGCGCGAGACGCCTCCGGTGAAGACCAGCGGCGCGACGATCGCCGCCGCGATCGCGAGCATCCAGAGGAAGAGGCCGATCCGGCCGCCGAATACGGTCATGCCGATCTCCCCAGCAGGCCGTTGGGCCGAACGAGCAGGATGACGATCAGCACCGTGAACAGCGCGACGGGGGTCCAGTAGATACCGATATAGTAGGAGCTCGCCGCCTCGATGAGCCCGATCAGGTAGGCTGCGATGATCGTTCCCGGCAGGCTTCCCAGGCCGCCGAAGACGACGACCAGGAAGGCCCGCAGCAGCGGCTCATTGCCCATCGACGGGGTGATGTTGAACAGGCCGCCGATCATGACGCCCGCCACGCCGGCCAGAAGCGCGCTGACAGCGAAGGTCACCAGGTAGGTCACCTCGACCCGGATGCCGAGCAGCCGTGCCGCCTCGTCATTCTGGGCGATTGCCCGGATGGCCAGCCCGTGCTTGCTGAGCTTGAGGAAGAGCGCCAGCGCGCCAAGCAGCACCGGTGCGAGGATGATCACCAGCAGGTTTTGGGCCTGCATCGCGGTGCCGGCGATCTTGACGGTGCCGGTCACTACCTGGTCGAGCGCCTTGAGGCGGGCGCCGAAGATCAGGAGAGCGAGGTTTTCGAGGAACATCGCGCCGGCGACCGTCGTCATGATGACGGTCAGCTCGACGGCCGGCGTTCCGATCCACGGGCGCACCAGGAGCACGTAGAGCACGGCGCCTGCCGCGACCATGAAGATCATGCAGGCCAGGATCCCGGCGAAGAGACCGAGCCCGAGGCCGGCGGGATCCGACACCCACCAGGCGACGAAGGCGCCCACCATGAGCAGCGCGCCATGGGCGAAGTTGAAGACGCCAAGCGCCCCCCAGACGAGCGAGAGACCGCTTGCGATCAGCGCATAGATCGAACCGGAAACGAGACCCGCGACGATGACGGCGCCCATCAGGCAGCACTCCCGAAATACCGCTGGAGAATGTCCTGGTGATTGAGCTGGCTGCGGTCCTTGATCTCCAGGGCGACCCGGCCCTTCTCGATCAGGTAGAGCCGCGGACAGAGACCGAGCAGGAGGTCGACATCCTGGTCGACGACGACGAGGCTGGCGCCGGTTTCCGCCACCAGGCCGATCTGGTGCGCCAGTTCCTGGCGGATCTTCGGGGCAAGGCCGAGCGTCGGTTCGTCGAGAATGAGCAGGCGGGGCATCGCCATCAGGCCGACGCCGATCGCGGCCATCTGGCGCTCGCCGCCGGAGAGCGTCTTGCAGTGCTGCGACCGCCGCTCCGCCAGCCGCGGGAAGATGGCGAAGACCTTGTCGAGCGTCTCGCGGCGGTGCGACCAGGCCGCGTTGCGATAGGCGCCAAGGGTCAGCGCCTCGAGCACGGTCATGCGTGGAAACAGCGTGCTGGCCTGGGCGACCTGGATCAGCCCCTTGCCAACGATCGCGTCGGTGCTGGCGCCGGTGATGTCGTCGCCTTCGAAGCGCACCCTCCCTTCGCGGACCGGCACCAGGCCGGAGATGGTGCGCAGGAGCGTCGACTTGCCGTGTCCGTTCGGCCCGAAGAGCCCTACCGATTCTCCGGCACCGACCGCCATCGAGATGCCGTGCAGGACCTCGATCCGTCCGTAGCCCGAATGGAGGTCCTCGACCTCAAGTCGCATGGAGATTCTCCATGGCCTTGCCGCCAAGATAGGCCTCGATCACCTGCGGGTCGCGGGCAATTTCCGAGGGCGGTCCCTCGGTGAGCTTTTTGCCGAAATCCATCACCATGACTCGCTCGGACACGCCGAAAAGCAGCGGCAGGATATGCTCGATGAGCAGGATGGAGGTGCCGCTGTCGCGCAGACGGAGGATGAGCCGCTGCAGGTCCGCCTGCTCGATCGAGTTGAGGCCCGATGCCGGCTCGTCGAGCAGCAACAGCCTGGGGCGCGCCACCATCGCGGAGGCGATCATGAGGTGCTTCGTCTGGAAGACGGGGAGCGATCCCGCGAGCTCGTTGCGAAGCGGCGCGAGCTCCAGCATTTCCAGCGTCGCCTCGATCGCCGCCTGCAAGGCCGCGCCGCGCAGTCCTGCGCCATAGACGCCACCGAGGCGGATATTCTGTTCGACGGTCAACTTGGCGAAGGAGGTTTCCTTCTGGAATGTCCGCGCCAGTCCGAGGCGCATGATCCGGTGCGGCTTCAGCCGGTCGATCCGATGCCCGTCGAAAACCACCTCGCCGCGATCCGGGCCGAAGGGGTTCCGGGTGATCAGGTTGAAAAGCGTCGTCTTGCCGGCACCGTTCGGCCCGGCGATGCCGAGGATCTCGCCCCGGCGGATGGTGAAGGACACGTCGTCGACCGCGACAAGGGAGCCGAACGACTTGCCCAGCCCCCTGACCTCAATGATGGTTTCGGTCGTTGTCACAACGCGTCCTGTGAGCGAAAGCGCCGCCGCACGATGCGGCGGCGCCGTCAGCCTATTCGGCCCAGGGCGAGGTGAGGAACGGCGCCTGGGCAACCGCCTCGGGCGCGATCAGCGCCGGCTTGCCGTCTTCCTGGAGCTGGTAGAACAGGGTCGGCATGTAGTCGTCGCCCTGCTTCGCCAGGTGGGTGGCGGGATCGAAGGCGAGGCGGCCCGAGGGCGTGTCGACATCGAGATTGCCGAAGCACGCGCCGATCGCCAGCCGGTCGGCCGGGTCATTGCCCTGGTTGATGCACAGCGCATAGAGCTGCGCGGCGTTATAGCCGGCGACTGAGAAGTAACCGCCGGGGCCGTATTTCTCGGCGAACTTGGCCGAGATCGCCTTGGTGTCGTCGCGGCTGTCGATGGCGCCGCCCAGCATGTTGTACATCACGCCGACGGCCTGGTTCCGGGTCACGGTCTGGAACTCGGGGATCGACGGGGCGTATTGCAGGAAGACGAGCGACTCGGTCGGCTGCTCGAAGAACTGGTTGAAGAAGGTCGCGGAGCCGGAGGCCGACCATTCCGTGTTGACGATCACCGCCGGATTGACCTCCCGGATCTTGGCGATCTGGGTCCGCCAGTCGGTCACCGACTGGAAGGGCACGGTCTCCTCGCCGACGACCTCCCAGCCGACCTCCTTGAACACCCGCGCCAGGCCGGTGGCGATGGTCGTCCCATAGGGATCGTCCGAGCCGATGATGTAGACGGTCTTGGCCGGCACGGTCAGGTCGCCGGCGTCGATCAGCTTGTTGAGAAGCGGCGGCAGGTCGGTGAAGTAGCCGCTGTAATCCGGCACCCGCGACCAGACGGTCGGGTACTTGTCGGGGTCCTTCTCGATGATCGCTTTGGTCGATTCGGCGCCGCCCGAGATCAGGTAGGGCATGTTCTCCTGCGCCATCAGGTCGATCTCGAAGTTCGAGGTGCTGGCATAGGGCGTCAGGATGACGTTGAGGTCTTCGGTCGAATTGAGCCGGCGGAACGCGGTCACGACCGCGTCGTTACGCATTTCGGTGGCGTCGGCCTCGACGATTTCCAGCATGTAGCGCTTGTCCTTGCCGCAGACACCGCCGGCGGCGTTGATCTCCTCGATCGCGATCCCGGCCGCGCGCGAGTAGTCGCTGGCGTCCGCGGCGGTCGGCCCCGTCATCGGCGCCATGATGCCGACCTTGATGGTCTCGGTATCCGTAATGTCGCAGGTCGTAAGGCTTTCGACCGTCGGCGCCGGCATCATGTCGGCCCGAGCCGCCGTCGCGGCCAGGAGGACCGTCGACGTTATCGCTGCGCATTTCAGTGTGCTGAGAGTTCCCGACTTACCAGTCATCACCTGTCTCCCGTTGTGACTTCCGCGCTCACGATTGATGCGGAAGCTAGTTTCGATCGCTCACCGCGGTCTTCCGCCGCTCCGAGCGATGTCGCAAAATGACGAGTGCGAGAGCCTGGGCCCGCGTCACCAGCGAGTCGCGCTCGATATACTCGTCGTCGGTATGGGCATTTCCCCCGACCGGCCCCGTGCCGCAGAGGGTCGGCACGCCGAGCGAGGCGGTCAGCCCGGCGTCGGAGCAGCCACCGGTCGCCTCGCCCTCGACGCCGAGGCCGAGGCTGGCGGAGGCTTCCCGATACGATTTCAGAAGCGCCAACGAGTCCGCCGTCGGCATCATCGGCAGGAATTCGCCGATGATTTCGAGCCGCGCTGTCGTCCCGGGAACATCCATTGCGTCGACGATTCCGCCGACCTTCTCGAGAATGGAAGCGCGCTGCTCTTCCCGGGCATAGCGGATGTCGACGCTCGCTCCGGCGCGCGGCGCGACCGTGTTGATCGATTGCCCGCCGCTCACCAGGCCGACATTGACGGTGATCTCATCGGGGATGTCGGTCAGGGCACCGAGGGCGACGATCTTGTGGGCGAGTTCGCTGATCGCGCTGACGCCGCTGACGAAATCGACGCCGGCATGGGCCGACTTGCCCGATACTTCGATGCGCAGGAACAAGCCGCCCTTGCGCTCGATGACGACGTTGCCGTTCTTGCGGGCCGGTTCGGCGTTGAGGACGAAGGCCGCATCGCGCGCCGCATCGAGGATGAAGTCGCGGGAGACCGGCGAGGCGATCTCCTCGTCGATCGTGAACAGTCCGTCGAGTGGTTGTCCGTCTCCGAATTGCGCGAACGCGGCCAGCACGAAAGCGTTCATCACCAGACCGGATTTCATGTCCGCCACGCCAGGGCCGTGCAGCCGGTCTCCGCGCGCCTCGAACGGACGGGCGGGCGCGGTGCCCAGCGGGAAGACGGTATCCATGTGGCCCATGAGGAGAATTGGCGGGGCGTCGGCGTTGCCGTTGACGCTCACCTTGAGGAGCCGGGCGCTTCCCTCGTTGCCAGCGCGTTCGACGGCGATGCCGTGCTCGGTCAGGAACGACGCGATTTCGTCGCCGACCGCATTGATGCCGGCGACGTGGCTGCTTGGGCTGTCGATGTCGACGATCCGGCCAAGCAGCGATTCCATCGCCGCCTGGCTCGTGCCGAGCCAATCGACGATCCGTGCATCGGCCGGTGCGCGACTATCCATCGACGCTGCCTCCGCGCGGGGTGCGGCGCCCGCCGAAACTCGGCATCGGCAGCGCGCCGTTGCTGTGGCTGAGGAAATGCGCCGCTTCCATCGCCTGGGGCGCGAAGGTTTTCTCGAAATCGTCGGGCTGCCATTTGGTGATGCTGCCGGCGATATGGACCGCGGCCACCGGGCGTCCCGAGAAATCGATGATCGGCGCGGCGACGACCAGCTCGCCCGGCGAGCTTTCGCCATTGACGAAACCGTACCCGACGCGTCGTCCTTCCTCGATCTTCTCCATGATCGCGTCAGGGTCGGTCAGGGTCTGCGGGGTCAGCGGCCGCAGGTCGGAGCGATCGAGAATCTCACGCACTTCCTCGTCGGGCAGTCGCGCCAGCGTCGCCCGTCCCCCGGCCGAGCAGAAGGTCGGCATGCGGCGGCCGATGAGGGTCGAATATTGCGGATATTCCTGCTTGCCGTGGAGCCGGATGGCGTAGACGACCGTGGTGTCGTCGAACAGGCTGAGGTTGGTGCGCTCGCCGCAATCGCGCCGAAGCTGGAGAAGCACCGGCGTCGCCGCGACCACCAGGGGATGCGCCCTGAGGAAATGGAAGCTCAGGTCGAGGACCTTCTTGCCGAGTGAGAAGCGACCGGACTGCGGATCCTTCTCGAGGTAGCCCGACTGGACGAGGGTGTGGACACACCGCTGGGCGGACGCCTTGTCGAGGCCGGAAATCCTGACGATCTCGGCGAGCCCCAGAAACTGCTCGGCGGCGCTGAAAGCCTCAAGCACGAACAGCGCTTTTTCAAGCGACTGGATGAAGAGCGGCGACCGCTCCGGCGAGGTCTGCGGCGAACGTGCGCCCATGCGAAACTCCAATTCCAAGTATTGCAATACGATACGGTGTATGTGATTTCAATATGATAAATCGCCTGGGGCGTGAAAAACCAGCGGAAGGCTCGAAATATGCGGTTTGCAAACAGGATTGCGCTCGTCACTGGTGGCTATCGGGGAATGGGCGGAGAGAGCGCCAGGGCGCTGGCGCGGGAGGGAGCAATCGTGATTGCTGCCGACATCATCGCGGGGTCGCCGCCGGACGCCGAGCCCGGCGTTATCTATCGCCACCTCGACGTGACATCGCCCGAGCAGTGGTCGGACGTTGTCGCGGCGGTCATCGCCGATCACGGCCGGATCGACATTCTGGTCAACGCGGCCGGCGTCACCCAGGAACGATCCGAGCCGCACAGCACCGACCTCGAGGAATGGGAGCGCGTCATCGCGGTCAACCAGACCGGGGTGATGCTCGGCATGAAGACGGTCTCCGCCGCGATGCTGGGCAAGGCCGACGTCTCGATCGTCAACATCTCGTCGATCTGGGGCCTGGTGGCGGGATCCGGCCAGCTCGCCTATCACGCCAGCAAGGGCGCGGTGACTCTGATGACCCTCAACGCCGCCATCACCTACGCCGATCGCGGTATCCGCGTGAACGCCGTCCTGCCCGGCCTCATCGATACCGAGATGGTCCGCGACCAGGACCCGGCGATGCGCGCCGAAACGATCGCCAATACGCCGATGAAGCGGATCGGAATGCCTGGGGAAGTAGCGCGGGCCATTCTCTTTCTCGCCAGCGACGAGGCGAGTTACATCACCGGCGCCCTGCTACCCGTCGACGGCGGCTATACGGCGCGATAAGGCCGCCCGGGCGTTCGACGCTCGAGCCAAGACCCCGAACCGTTGCGAAGGCAAGCGAGCGACGCCTCGCGCCGCCCCCTGGTCACAGGGTCGGTTGCCAGACCTCGGGCAGAAACCCGTAGCCATTTCCCTTTCGGACGATACGCCCGACCGACGGATGGTCGAGGTGAACGCCGGCAACGCGCATGCGGTCGCTGGTTACCTGATCAAGGACACGCTTGCGGGTGACGGCGGCCGCGTTCGAGTCGATGTCAAAGGCGACGCCCGCGTCGGGCAGCGCCAGCTGGATTCCCGGCAGGTGGACGACATCGCCCCAGATGAGCATCGATTCGTCACCGGAATGGACGTGCCAGGCGGTATGGCCGGGGGTATGTCCCGGCGTCGGGAAGACCCGGATGCCCGGCACCGGTTCGTCGTCGCCACCGACCTGGGTCGTGCGCCCCTCATACGCCGTGAGCCCGGTGCGGGCGAGACGAAAATAGCCCTGCACCGTTTCGCTCGCCCGCGAATAGGCGCCTTCGTCCATCCAGAAGGAGACTTCATCCTCGTGAACGATCAGTTCCGCATTCGGATAGATGGCCTTGCCATTCTCGTCGGTGAGACCCGCTTCGTGATCGGGATGCATGTGGGTCATCAGGATCGCGTCGATGTCGGATGGCTCGACGCCGATGGAGGCGAGGTTCGGCAGGAGACGACCGACCGTCGGGAACTCGCCGATGAAGCCTGTATCGACGAGGAGCAGTCGCTCCGGTGTCTGGATCAGAAACGAGTTGACGGTGAGCAACGGCGGTATGGGGCGGAAGTCGCTCGTCTGCGCCGCCTCGATGTCGTCGCGCGGAACGCCGACGATGTCGTCGAGCGAGATATTGAAGACGCCGTCATTCACGGCGCTCACCACCACGTCGCCGACGGTCGTGTGTGAGACGGCGCTTGGCTGGGCCGTCGGCCGGGGTCGCTTGGTCATGTCAGTCCCTTCTTCTCACTCACTGGCGCGGATTTCCTGGCGGGACGACTCGCCGACGGGCGCAAGCGCGGCATCCCCTGTCTTCGTGACGGGTCATCCCTGCATCGCTTGAAGATCATCCAGAGCCCCCCGGCGGGTCGGGAGAGCCCCGACCGCTTTTTTGTTGTGATCATAGATCACGCTATACGATTATGCACCTCCATCCCGTCCCCGATCCGACCATTCAAGGCTTTCCCATGACCGCACGATTCGTCCTAGAAGAAGATCCGATCGCCCTGCCGCGCGGTGCCTGGGCGGCGACGGAGCGGCGGACGCTCCGGCTGGACGGACGCCCGGTCTTCAGCCTGACCCAGGGGCGCTTCCGGTCCTACCTCTACCCGCTCTGCACGCCCAAGGGCTTCGCGGTCACCAGTGAAGCGCCCGCCGACCATCCGCATCACAACTCGTTCTGGATCGCAGCCGATCACGTCCATTGCCAGATGCCGGCGGCGGACGACCGGATCGAGGAATACACCTACAATTTCTACAATGACGACGTGTTCCAGGGCCGCTCCCCCGGCCGCATCGTCGCCGTCCGCTCGACTGGCGAGGCCGACGGAGACGCCGCGTTCCGCATCCACCAGAGCCTCGAATGGCGGGGGCCGTCGGAATGGGCGGCGCCCCAGGGGCGGATCGCGGCGACGGAGGATCGGCGGATCCGCATTTCCCTCGATCGGGAAGCGTATGTGATCGACGTCGAATCGACGCTCGCCGCCGCCGACTGGGATTTCGTCATCGGCCCGACCCGGCATTCCTATTTTAACGTCAGGCTGGTCGAGGGGATTGCGGCGACCTCGGGCGGCGCGGTGACGGACGATGCGGGCCGCTCCGGCGGCGCGGCGATCACCGGTTCGGCCGCGCGCTGGGTCGACTATTCCGGCCCGGTCGGCGGGGGCAATCGCGCGGGCGTCGCCGTCATGCCCGACCCTCGCGATCACCAGGATGTGTCGTGGTTCGTCACCGACTGGGGCGTGGTGACGGTCGGTCCGTTCCGCAAGGAAGGGCGTCGGGTCGCGAAGGGCCAGTCGGTCACCGTCCGGTATCGGACCATCGTCCATGACGGCGATACCGGCACTGCGGACATCGCCGCCCGCTACGCCGATTACGTCGCGGGTCTCGGCTAGGCTCAGCCGTCCTCGGCGACGACCGGGTTCCGCAGGACGCCGATCCTCTCGACCTCGATCTCGACCACGTCGCCGGGTTTCAGGAAGATGGGCGGCGTGCGGAGGAATCCGACGCCTTCCGGCGTGCCGGTCGAGATGATGTCCCCCGGCGACAGCGGCGTGAACCCGGACACATAGGCGATGATGGCCGGGATATCGAAGATCAGGTCGCGGGTATTGCCGTGCTGGAGCTCGACACCGTTCAGCCGGGTGCAGAGATCGAGGGCGCCGGGGTCGGGGATTTCGTCGGCGGAGACCAGCCACGGCCCGAAGCCGCCGGTTGCATGGAAATTCTTGCCGGCCGGCAGGGAATGCTTCTCCTGGTAGTCGCGGACCGAGGCATCGTTGAAGCAGCTATAGCCGAAGACATGATCCATGGCTTGCGCCACCGGGATATGTCGCCCGCCGCGGCCAATGACCAGTGCCAGCTCGCATTCATAGTCGAGTTCATGCGACACCTTCGGCACGATCAGGTCGCCACCATCGGGGACCAGCGTGTCGGTGAAGCGGGTGAAGAGGGACGGGAAGTCCGGCAGGGCGCCGCCACCCTCGCCGACATGGGCACCGTAATTCAGGCCGACGCAGACGATCTTCCGCGGGTCCGGGATCGGGGGCAGCAGTCGCACGTCGTCCAGCCGCACCACAGGCGATCCGGATTCGGCGAGATCGGAGAGGACACCCGCGTCGAGGGCGGCGCGCAGGGTCGGATAGCGGTCGCCATGCCGTGATCCGAGATCGACGACTTCGTCGCCCCTGACGATCCCGTAGCTTTCGCGGCCATCCTTCTCGAAGCTGACGTACTTCATTACGCTTCCTTTGTGTTGAGCGCGTCGCGCTCGGTTCGGGCGTCGCCAAGCAGGAAGCGCCGGAAGAGCGCTATCTGGCCTGCGACCATGGCATCGCCGATCAGCACCGGCTTGTTCAGATCCGCCGCGAGCCGCTTGAGCGCGGTGTCGGGGACCGTCACGATGTCGGCAACGATCCCGGCCGACGCGACGGTTTCGGCGGGTATCGGCGAGGGGTCGCCGGGATGCATCCCGACGGTCGAGGCATTGATCACCAGATCGAAGGCGCCGGCCGGGGCCAGCGTGGTTGCGATCCGCGCCGTGGGCGCGAATGCGACCAGGCGCCGGGCAAATGCCGCGGCCCGATCGTGGTCGATGTCGCACAGCGTCAATGCGATATCCGCCTCCTCGACGAGGCTCGCGGCGATCGCCGAGCCGGCGCCGCCGCATCCGACCAGCAGGACGCGCTTGCCGCCCATGCCTGAGCCGTCGATCGCGGCGTGAGCGGCAACGAAGCCGAACCCGTCGAAGTTGACGCCGACCCAGCCATCTTCCCCGAAGCGGATGCAGTTGCACGCACCCAGCAGGGAGACGAGGGTGGACTGCTCGTCGAGATGGGCCAACACGGCCTGCTTCAATGGCGTCGTGACGATCGCGCCGATCGCCTCGCGGTCCTGTCTGACGCCGGCGGCGTAGGCGGCGAGATCGTCCGGCGCGAGTTCCCGCCTGACCACCGTGATCGCCTCGCCGCGGTCGCGGAAGCTGCGGTTGAGCAGGTCCGGGCTCCGCGCGTGGTCGAGCGGCGTCCCGATCATGTCGATGTGGCGCATGGCCTTGTCCGGTCAGAGACGAGAGACGAGCAGTCCGCCGTCCACGTTGATCGGCTGGCCGACGCTGTAGGGCAGCGCCCCGGTGGCGAGGCTGGCCACGGTCCGCCCGACGTCCTCGGCCTCGCCCCAGCGGCGGATCGGCGTCGCGCCGGCCTCGATCATCGTGGTGAAGCGTTCGCGGACCGGAGCCGACATGTCGGTGCGGATGAAACCCGGCCTGATCTCGAACGATGCGATGCCGTGCTCCGCGAGGCGTATGCCGAAGAGCTGCACCACCATCGACAACGCCGATTTCGATATGCAGTAGGGCGTCTTCTCGGGGGAGACCATCACGGAATTGGCGGAGGTGATGGTGACGATGCAGCGCCCCTCGCGCCTGTCTTCCTCGGCGATCATGCGACGGGCCGCCGCCTGGGTCAGGAAGAAGGTGCCGCGCAGGTTGATGCCGAGAACCCGATCGAAGTCCTCCGGCGTCGCCTCCAGCATGTCGCCGCGGACACACATCGCGCCGGCATTGTTGGCGAGGCAGTCGAGCCGTCCGAAACGCTGATAGACCCGATCGACCATCGCTTCATGCCCGTCGACGTTAGCTATGTCGCCGTCGACGAAATCGCCCGTCCCTCCGGCCTCGGCGATCAGCCGGATGGTCTCGTCCGCGTCCTCGCCCCCGACGATATCGTTGATCATCACATCGAAGCCCGACGTGGCGAGTGCCAGGGCAATACCGCGCCCTATCCCTCGACGACCGCCGGTCACCAGCGCTACTCTCCGCTCACTCACCTAGGATCCCCCCAATTTTTGATTTGTCGGCCGGGCGAGTGAACCGTTTCCATTCGCGGGCCGCAACCGGAAATCAGATGTATCAGGTGCCCTCCGCGCCCGACCAGCCACCTGGTGAGCGAGAACCGGGATCGGCTCCGGGTCATCCCGTTCAGTGCAGCGGAGACGCTATGGGCGGCCCGACGGTGAAGTCGTTGAACAGCACCCGGAAGCCGGATCTCTGCGGCGAGCAGGCCATGATTCCAATCGTCGCCTCGCCGTCAGCGGGAAAATCCGCCACCCGCATGAGATGCCAGGACCCGCCTGCATCCTTGAAATGCAACAGGACTGCTTCGCCGATCCGGGTCAGCCGTACACTCTGCGGACCTGTAACCCGCGGCACGCTGATCACCGCCCAGTCGGATCGTCCGCGCGTCACGACGGAACTGAAATTCGTGACGCCATCGGAAAACTCGATACCCGCCTTCAGCCATCGCTGTTCATCAAGGCGCAGCATCAGACCTGCCTGATCGTAGAGCGTCTCATAGGCACCATCGAACGTCACGATCGCGGTGAAATCGCCTTGGACCGGCGCGCCGAGGAAGTGGCCGCTATCCCGCTGGAAGCCGTAGTAGGTCTCGCGCCAGAAATCGGTTTCGTGGCCCGTCGTGACCGACAGCCCACTGTCGTCGTGGCGCCACTCCGGCGGTGGATTGAGCCATGTCGCTTTGGTCAGGTCGTTCAGATCGGATGCCATGATGCGGTCCAGAATCTCGCCATACCCGAGCTTTACAGGAATAATCATCTAAGCGTGTCGCACGTTGGCGACGGGCACCAGAATCCGGTGTCCGGATGACCCGCGGATCGGCGGATTTCGGCCCTTCTCGATTGTTGGGAAAATGGGCGCGGACGAAGGGATCTGAACCCTCGACCTCATGGTCCGTCGAGCGGACCGTGACTTGAACGCCAGAGAAACACAGAGAACCCTAACGAGGCAGGTGAGGCAGGTGACCATCACCGCGAGTGATCCGTATGGAGGTGGCAGGAGAGCTTGGCGCCTTCCGTCCGGTGTCTTGTGGCGAGCCGGCGAACCAGGCTGACTGGCGTCGGTCCAGTTCCGCCCCGCTTCATGGGGGCCAGCGGCAGGCGGGCGGTGGAGCGTCGTGCATCTCGTGACGCCCACCGCTCCGCCTAGTCGTCGTCGTTCTTTGCCTTGTTGTTCTTCTTCTGCTTGTTGACCAGCCGGATGCTCTCAAGCACGACGTCCGATGTCGATTTCTGGTCACCGGAATTGTCCTGGTGGTTCTCGGTCATGATCAGGCCTTCGGCGCCCTTGCCGAGAGTCATCTCGATCTGCTGCCAGTTGCCCACAGCCATGGAATTCGAGTTGATGATCAAAGGCACGCCGTTGGCGGCGGCAACGCCGGCCGCGCCGATCAGCTCGCCGCCCGTGCCGCGATCCTCGGCCCGCTGGTAGGCAAGCGCCACTTCTGGGCGTCTTTCGGAGAAGTCCCAGGGATGGGGACCGACGAGCGGCTCTCGTCCTCCGGCGGTTGCAGAGACGATCGATGCCTGGACCGCAACTGCGAGGCCAGCGGAGACCAGGGCAAGGCGGATGAGGAAATAGTGACGATGTGTGACGATCCTGTTCACGGGGGAACTCCATTGTTCGCATGGGGTGGCGGCGGGCCGGATGGGGGCCGGTCCGCCGCCGTGAGCGGGGCCGCGGGCCGGTCCCGCCCGGTTAGGGGCTCGTCAGTTGATGCCGTCGACCGAAACGCTGAAGTTGTTGCCGATCGCGGTCGCGGCCGAGTTGACCGCGGGATTGTCGAGGGTGCCGAGGTCGGCGAAGCCACCGAAGCTGACGACGTCCACCAGCGACGTGGAGGTGATCGTCGCGAGGGCGGTCTGCTCGTTGTTGCCGATGGCGAACGCATCCTGGTCGGACGTGGTCTCGAGATCGACGCTGAGGCTGTTGCCCACCCCAATCGCCTGGCTGTCGACGGAAGCATTCAAGATGCCGATGGCCGACGAGCTTGCGGTGACGGCACCCGGGATTGACAGATCCGCGATGTCACCGAGGAGCGGAGCGGCCAGCGCGACGTCGACCCCGCCGAAGACCTGAACCGAGTCGTAGTTGATGGCGACGTCGGAGTTGATCGCTCCGCTGTTGCCCATTGCGGTGGCCGTCGTATCGACCGCCGCGAGGTCGGTGATCGGCGCACCCCCGGTCAGGCCGCCCAGCAGGGCGTTGTCGATGCCGGTGATGTTGCTAGTTGCCGTCGCGGCGCCTAGGGTCTGCTGCTCATTCTCCGCCTGATTGAGGCCGGTGGGGACGAGATCGGTTGCGGCGCTCACCGCGGTCGAGATGTTCGTCGTGACGTCGGCATTCCAGATCCAGGTGACCTCGTCGAAGGCTTGTGCCGGATAAGAGACCCCCGCCAGCATCGCCGCGAGAGGCCTTCGGTGAGGATCTGGTATGTGGCCAGTTCCACGACCGATCGAACGCCGAGCTGCAGCGGCTCATTCTTGACAGCACCGGATTCGAATTCGACGAGATGATCCCCGAAGAAGCGGTAGACGCCGGTTTCGATCTCGTAGCCGACGATCTGCTTCTGGAGGCTGGTGACGTAGAGTGTCTTGTAGGTGCGGACATCGACCAGCCTCAGGTCGAGGCCGACGTTGACAACGGCTTTGCGGACGCCGCCACCGATCCCGGCGACGAACAACCGTGAGCCACCACTGACGATGTTGTAGTTCAGTTCGGTCAGGGCCCCGAGAACCACGAAATTGGCCGGGGTCACCGACAGATCGCGGACTGGCGCGACAATGGCGTCGGCCTCGACGAATTGTTGCTCGGCGATCGGAACGCGCACGTCCAGTCGCTCGGTCAGGGTTACCTGCCTTGTCTTGAAGAAGGCGCTGATCACCATCTCCGAGACACCCTGGGTCAACTCGGCGCTGTCGTTGTATTTGGCGTATGTCCGCTGGCCGGTCTTGTCGCTGATCTGGCCGATGGCGACGACCGGCTTCCGGTTCGTGGGCATCGTCGCAAGTTCGACGAGGCACGCGGTGTAGGGCGTGTCATTGGTCTGGACCGGTGCGCCTGCCAGCGGTTTGACAATCGCCTCCGGCGTATACATCGACTGGCATCCGGCAAGGGCCGTGAGGCCAAGGCCAATGGCTGTCAGCCGAGGCATCAGCCGGTGGCGACGGCGTCCGGCTGACTCAGTAGAAAAGGCTGAAATGCGCCCTGGCATGGTATCCCCCATCTTTCTCGCTGCGACCCTGATGCGCGCCACTTCTCGATTGTTCGAGAACTGGCCGCTGTCGTTCGGCGACGTGATCAATAGAGATGAGTTCTCGCCAAGGATCGAGCGAGAGAAAGGATAGAATTAAAGACGTTCGGCTACAGATATAGACGTTAGATGCCCGATCTATTCAGACAGGGTGCTTGCGTCTATTCGTACGTATAGTTTGCCCCGCTGGGACACCGCATCCGCAGATTGTGAGGGTCTTGGCGGTCGGCCGAATCAGAGCAGTCGCAGGAGGGGATCATCCGTCGGAGGCGACGACGGGACCTGCCTCCGGAAGAAGCGCCATCTCCTTGGCGAGCATGGCCGCATGGGTGCGATTGCGGGCGCCGAGCTTGCGCGTAAGCGTCTTGACGTGGAGCTTGACGGTCACTTCTTTCAGGTCGAGCCGCAGCCCGATTTCCTTGTTCGATAATCCCTCGCAAAGCCCTCCGAGGACCTCGATCTCCCGCGTCGTCAGGCCCAGGGCGCGCGCGCCAACCGACACGGTGTTGGTCGCGGTCATGAAATCGACCGGAACGAAAATCTCGCCCGACGCCATGAAGCGGATCGCGTTGATCAGGGATTTCGCCTTCATCGTCTTTGGAATGAAGCCGGCGGCGCCGGCGGCTAACGCCTTTTCGGCGATCTGCCGGTTCGCGACTCCGGAGATCAGCGCGACCGGCGTCCCCCTGCTTGCCTCAAGCACGGCCTTCATGCCGCGCAACTCATTCATTCCCGGCATGTGATAGTCGAGCAGGATCAGGTCGAACCGCTCATGATAGGCCAGGACGCGCAGCACTTCGTCTATCGCTGATGCCGCCACCACCTCGCACTGGGCTTCCCGGCTGAGGACATCGCCGATCATGTCGCGCACCAGGTCGTGGTCGTCGGCGATAAGAATCTTCATCGGGGCTCCATTCACGGCGGTCTGTGGAACTCATACTGCGGCGAGTCCCGAAAACTAGAGCGGGCTATACGAAAGGATAGCCGGAATCTCCAATGAACCGGTGCATCGCGTGCCTGCGAGGCTAAAGTGCGGACAATGTCCGGTTCCATTCTCCGGTCCGCACAACCCAAACAGGAGATCGAAAGAGCGATGATCACCCGCGCTTCGTTTCGCGTCGTCGGCGTCGTAGCCGCGTTGCTTGCCTTCGGGGTCGTGGTTCGCGCCGCCGAAATGCCGTCGGCTTCACCCGAGGGCGATGTGATCCTCACGGTGACCGGTCTGATCGGCGAAAAGAATGCCGGCGAGGCAGCCGCATTCGATCGCGCCATGCTGGAATCTCTGCCGACGGAGCGGTTTTCCACCAACACGATCTGGACCGAAGGTGAGCAGAGCTTCACGGGCGTGCCGCTGACTGCACTCCTGACCATTGTCGGCGCGGAGGGGCGTGTCGTCAGGGCGACGGCCCTGAACGACTACGCCGTCGACATTCCAATGTCGGATCCCACGTCGCAGAGCGCCCTGATCGCCTATGAAGTCAATGGCCAACCCATGTCCATTCGCGAAAAAGGACCGTTGTGGATCGTCTATCCCTACGATGCCGACAATCGGTTCCAGACCGAAACCCTCTATTCGAGGAGTATCTGGCAATTGAACCGGATCGAGGTTCTCGAATGAGACCCAAAGAGATGGATTGAGCGGCAGGGCGGCGATGGCCACTTCCAGACGATTTCGCAGTGTTCGGAACGGCTCGTTTCTGGCGCTCGCGGCCGCTGCCCTGACCGGACTCCTGTTCCTCGGCATCGAGGTCAATCGCGAACTCACCCAACTGCAAAGCGCTCCGCGCGACAACGTTCACTGGACGCTGTCGCAGATGGAGGTCGACCTCCTGTTGCTTACGTCGGCGGGCGATGCGGCCCTCGGCTCCGGGGAACTTGCCCCTTTCCGGCAGCGGTTCGATCTCTTCTACAGCCGGGTGAGTTCGCTACGCGACGGCACATTCGTCCGATCGCTGGACGAGGACAGCGCGGTCACCCGTTCCCTCGACGAGATTCGCCGGCATCTCGACCGGGCCACACCACTGATTGACGGGCCCGACCAGGCGCTGGAAGCGAGCCTTGCCGAACTGGTCGAGATTTTTCGTGGGATGCGGAGCGATGTCCGTGGATTGTCGCTGGAGGGGGTCAGAATCTTCGCCGAGATGTCGGACACACGGCGCAAGGTGCTCTCCGATCTCCTGACCCAGGCGGCCGCGGTCGCCGCCGGACTGATTATCGCGCTGGTTGCGTCAATCTTCTTCCTGCTTCGTCAGTACCGAATTTCGATGCGCAAGACCGAGGAAGCCGCCGGTGTCGCGGACCGGCTGAAACGGACCATCGATGCCTCGCTGGACGCGATCGTCGTCGCGGATATGGAAGGGCGGATCGTCGAGTATAACCCCGCGGCGGAGCAGACCTTCGGCTTTGCCCGGGACGATGTCCTCGGGTGCCCTCTTGGCGACCTGATGGTTCCCGAGCGCTACCGCGACGCCCATGCGGCGGGATTGAAGCGGTTCCTCGACACCGGCGAGAAGCGCGTCGTCGATCAGGGGCGGGTGCATCTCGAAGCGCTTCGCGAGGACGGCACCGAATTTCCGATCGAGATGTCCATAGGCGTGGCGGGTGGGCCGTCGGAGCCGATGTTTATCGCCTATATCCGCGATATCTCCAGTCGCCTCGAAGTCGAGAATGCGCTGACGGAGGCGCGTGATGACGCTCTCGCTGCCGATCGCGCCAAGTCCAGCTTCCTCGCCGTGATGAGCCATGAGATGCGAACGCCGCTCAATGGCGTGATCGGAACCCTGGAGTTGCTCCGCGAAACGCCGCTCGACGCCGAACAGCGACGTATTGTCGAAATCGCTCAGCTGTCGAGTGACATCCTGCTTCGCCACATCGACGATGTGCTCGATATCGCAAAGATCGAAGCCAACAAGTTCGAACTTGCCCCTCTGCCGTTCGATCTCAACCAGGTGATCGAACACGTTGTCGACCTCAACAGGCCGATCGCCGCCGCCCGCGGGACGTCGATCGCAATCGCATCGCGCGTGCCCGAGCCCGCGACATATGTGGCAGACCGGCTGCGCATCCAGCAGATCATGCTCAACCTTGTCGGCAATGCGGTGAAGTTCACCGAGAATGGCCGGATCGGCGTCTCGGCGATCGAGACGAATACCGGCGAGGGACAATCGACCCTGGAACTGGCGGTCGAGGACACGGGCATCGGTATCCATGCCAGCGACCAGCAGAAGATTTTCGAAGATTTCGTCGCGCTCGACCCCTCCTACAGCAGGGATACGACGGGATCTGGCCTCGGCCTCAGCATTACGCGGCGGATCGTCGAGGCGATGTCAGGGACTTTCGGCGTTGTCAGTGCGCCCGGTGCGGGCAGCCGTTTCTGGATCAGGCTGCCGCTGCGTCGCTCGCCAGAGGTGAAAGCACTGCCGCCCGAGCCGCTATCGCTGTCGGCGGCACCGCTCAAGACGCTCCGTCCCTGCACCGTCCTGGTCGTCGAGGACAACGACGTCAACCGGTTCGTCATCAAGAAGATGCTTCAATCGCAGGGCTGCAGCGTCACCGAAGCTTCGGACGGGCGGCAAGGCGTCTCGCTCGCTGCCGGTCGATGTTTCGATCTGATCTTCATGGATATCAGCATGCCGGGAATGGACGGATTGCAGGCCTGCGAGGCGATCCGCGCCGGGACCGGCGCGTCGCGCGAATCTGCCATCGTGGGCCTGACCGCCCATGCGTTGCCGGAGGAGCACCGCCGATACCTTGCTGCCGGCATGAACGCATGTCTCGTTAAGCCGCTTCGGCGGGCGGATCTCGAAAGGGTCCTCGACATCCATGGCAAGGCTTTTCCACGGAGCGGGGTGGCCCCCTTTGTCGCCAGCGCCAACGACAACCGCGGGAGCATTGTCGACAGGGAAACGTTTGACGAATTGTCCGAGATCCTGACGGCCCCGGTGATGCAGACGAAGATCAGCACATTCGGCACAGATCTCGAAACAGGGCTGGATGATGTGGACACGGCGCTCCGGCGCCACGACCACCACGCCGCCGGCGAGCGCGCGCACGCACTGTCCGGCGCGGCGGCGTTTTTCGGGGCGACCCGGCTGCGGAGCCTCCTCCTGGAAATCGAACGCCATTGCAGGGACGGCAGCACGGTCGAGGCCCTGGACGCCCATGCCAGGACTGTCGTCCAGGTGCCGCTGACGATGGACGCGCTGAACACGCTTTCAACCCCGGGTGAACGCTCGGCCGACTAGCCAGAACCGTCTCTCCGGTGCGCAGGCTCGCCGGCCAGGCCAACGCCGACGTGTGACGCCGTCGCGGCTCTGGCGCCTTGCTCATCGGAAAGACATCCGGCCGAGGCAAGTCCTCGGATTCAAGAGCTCCGAACCGGGATCCTGAATTCGGTCTGGCCGTCGATGGTGCGCAGGACACCGTCGTTGACCACCATGTAGGGCTCATAGAGCATCACGGCGATCTGCTCCGCCCGGCGGATGACGCCGGTCTCGTAGCCGATGCCGAGGCTCCAGCAACCGCTCAGGAACCTGGCGTCGGCGACGACGATCGCTTCGACCGCTCCGTCGGCGTCGATCTCGACGGCGTTGACGGCGCCGGCCGCCAGGCGCACGCCTTCGTGCAGGGTGATCCAGCCGTCGGGACGGTCGTCCGGCTGCATCACGTCCATGGCGACCTCGGCGGCGAGCGACGCCAGCGGCCGGTGCGGATGAATCGCGTTGTGCAGGACCGCGACCACCGCTCCGGACTCGCGCGCGTCGATAAGTGCCCGTCCGGTATCGCCGCGCTTTTCGACGAGAGCGGTGTTGGCGGCGTGAATGCGGCCGTCGGCGGCGAGCGCGATGATCCCGGCGTCGACATCCGGGTTGGCGCGGACCACCTGCTCCACCGCTTCCGCCGGCGCCATCCCCGTTCGCATCAGGGCCAGCACCTCGTCGTTGAGGTTGACGCCGTTGACGCCGATGGTGTTCGGCATCCGGTGTCCGGTGACCAGCCCGACGCCGGCTTCGGCCGGGGTGAACTGGCTCAGCGGTTCCGGCCGGTCGGGGCCGCTCGACATCAGACCGGCGGTCGTCGCCGATGCAATCGCCGCGGGGATCGCCGCCTCGCCGTTGGCCCAGAGCGCCGCAATGCCGCCGCGCTGCGCCGTCGCCCGGGCGACCGATCCGTCGGCGGTCAACGCCGCGAGGCTGACGAAACCGCCGATCGCCCCCCGCCCGACAGCCTCGACCGCGGCAAGGGCGCGGAAAACGGCGAGCCCGGCATTCGGACCGTGGGCGGCGATTCCGATCGTCACGACGCGACCCAGTGGCCCGGCGCCGCCTCGACCAGCGGTCCGTCCGGATAGGACCCGGCCGCCACGGTCACCCGCACGCGGCCGCGCTTCGCCGGGTCGGGCACCGGCGCGGCGGAGAGCAGCGCCCGGGTGTAGGCGTGGCGCGGCGATCCGAGGACGGCCTCGGTCGGTCCCGTTTCGAGCAACCGCCCGCTTCGCATCACCGCGACCCGGCTCGAAATCTGGCGGACGACGGCGAGGTCATGCGAGATGAACAGCAGCGCGATGCCCTGCTCGTCGCGGAGTTCGGCGAGAAGGTCGAGGACCTGTGCCTGGATCGTCACGTCCAGCGCCGAGGTCGGCTCGTCGGCGACGATGATCTTCGGGCCGGCGGCAAGCGCCCGCGCGATCGCCACCCGCTGCCGCTGGCCTCCGGAAAACTCGTGCGGAAACCGCCGCGCCATCGGACGGTCGAGGCCGACGCGCTGGAGCAGTGCAGCCGCCCGCTCCGATGCCTCCCGCCGGCCGCCGCCGCCGTGGATGAGGATCGGCTCGGCCACCGTCCGGCCGATTGAGAATCGCGGATCGAGGGAGGCATAGGGATCCTGGAAGATCATCTGGACCCGGGCCCGCGCCCGCCTGAGCGTCGCGCCGCGCATCTCGGCCATGTTGTGGCCGTCGACGAGAATGGCGCCGTCATCGACATCGAGAAGCCGGGCCACCGCGCGGCCGAGCGTCGACTTGCCCGAGCCGCTCTCGCCGACCAGCGCGACCACCTCGCCGGCCATCACGTCGAGGCTGACGCCATCGAGCGCGCGCGTTCCCGTCCGGCCGCCGAAGGTCTTCGATACCGAGTCGATCCGCACCACCGGTTCGCGGCCCGCCGGACGCGCGACCGCGCCGGCCACGGCGCCATCGAGGCGCGGCACTGCGGCGAGCAGCGCCCTGGTATAGGCCTGCCCGGGCATCGCGAAGAGCGTCTTGGCATCGGCTTCCTCGACCACCCGGCCATCGTGCATTACCACCACCCGGTCGGCGGTCTCGGCGACGACCCCCATGTCGTGGGTGATCAGGATCAGGCTCGTCCCGGTCTCGGCGATCAGCGTGCGCATCAGGTCGAGAATCTGCGCCTGGATGGTGACGTCGAGCGCGGTGGTCGGCTCGTCGGCGATCAGCAGCGCCGGCTTCATCATCATCGCCATGGCGATCATCACCCGCTGGCGCATGCCGCCGGAAAACTCGTGCGGATACTGGCCGAGACGGCGCCGCCCATCGTCGATACCGACCCGCTCGAGCATGGCGATGGCGGCCTCGCGGGCCTGCCGCTCGCTGACGCGGCCATGCGCCATCATTCCCTCGGTCATCTGGCGGCCAATGGTCAGCACCGGATTGAGAGAGGTCATCGGCTCCTGGAAGACCATGCCGATCCGCGCGCCCCGGATGCGGCGAAGAGGCTCCGGCGCAAGCGTGATGAGGTCGGTTTCCTCGAAATGCGCCGACCCGCCGGTCACCGCGCCATGGCCTCTTGGCAGCAATCCCATCAGAGACAGCGCGGTGACGCTCTTGCCGGAACCGGATTCGCCGACAATGGCGACGACCTCGCCGCGCTGCACGGTGAAGGAGACCCCGTGGACCACCTCCCGCGCCTTGCGGCCGGCGCCGAAGGCAATCCTGAGATCGCGCACGTCGAGGACCGGCGTATCGGTCATTCGCTCCCCTCGCGGGGGTCGAGCGCTGTGCGGATCGCGTCGCCGAGCAGGTTGAAGCCGAGCACCGTCACGGCGATGGCGAGACCGGGGATGACCATCAGATACGGCGCGCGATTGAAATAGTCGCGGGCCCCGGACAGCATGGCGCCCCATTCCGGATCCGGCGGCTGCGCGCCGAGGCCGAGAAAGCTGAGGCCGGCCGCCGCCAGGATGGCGGCCGAGAGGCCGAGCGTCGCGACGACGATCATCGTCGGCAGGACGTTCGGCAGGAGGTGCAGGAAGAGAAGGCGCAGCGGCCCGGCTCCGGCGGCGATCGTCGCCTCGAAATAGGGCTTCGAGCGTTCGACCAGCGCCGCCGAATAGCAGGTGCGCGCATAGAACGGGATGCCGGCGATGCCGACGGCGATCATCGCGTTCTTGAGGCTGGGACCGAGAACGGCGACGCAGGCCAGCGCAATCAGTGTCTCGGTGAAGGAGAACAGAACGTCGGTGCCGCGCATCAGGATTGTCTCGGTCCAGCCGCCGCGATAGGCGGCGATCAGCCCGACCAGAATGCCGACGGTCAGCGAGATGCCGACGGCGATCGCCCCGATCATCAGCGTCAGCCGGCTGCCGTAGACGATGCGGGTGAACAGGTCGCGGCCGAACTCGTCGGTGCCGAGGAGATAGGCCCCGTTCGGCGGCAGGAAGCGCGGTCCGACCCCCATCTTGATCGGCGAATAGGGGGTGATCAGGTCGGCAAGTCCGGCGCTGGCGATCAGGACGATGACGACGGCGAGGCCGAAGGCGCCATTCGGAGTGAAAGCCACCCGCCGCCAGAAATGCGCGCGGCGGCCGGGCGGCACGATCTCGTGGTCGTAGTCGGGGACGGCGCCGGAGAGTTCCGCCATCTCAGGACCTCCTGATCCGCGGATCGACCAGCGCATAGACCCCGTCGAGCAGGATCGACACGAACACCACCACCACCGCGAAGGTGAGGATGAAGCCCTGGATGACCGGATAGTCGCGCTGGAAAATCGCCTCGACGGCCATCCGGCCGACGCCGTTCCAGGCGAAGATGTTCTCGACCACGATCGCCCCGCCCATCATGAAGGCGAATTGCAGGCCCATCATGGTGATCACCGGGATGAGCCCGGCGCGCAGGACGTGGCGAGAGAGAATGACGGACTTGGGCAGGCCCTTGGCTTCGGCGGTGCGCACGAAGTCCTGGCGCATGATGTCCATCATCGAGGATCGCGTCATCCGGGCGACGATCGCGGCGTTCGACAGGCCGAGCGTCACCGCCGGCAGGACGAGATTGAGCGGTCCGGTGCCGCTGACCGGCAGCCAGCCGAGCTCGACCGCGAAGAAGAGCAGGAGCACCAGGCCAAGCCAGAAATGCGGGACCGACACGCCGGCGATCGCCACGACCATCAGGCCGGTGTCGACCATGGTGCCGCGCTTGTAGGCGGCGAAGAACCCGATCGGCAGGCCGATGAGGATGGCGACCGCCATGGCCGCGACGGCCAGGGCGATGGTGTTCGGGAGTCGCTGGAGAATGACGTCGAGGACCGGCTGGTGGCCGCGAATCGTGTAGCCGAGATCGCCTTGGAAGAGCCGCCCGACGAAGCGGACATACTGGATGTAGATCGGCTGGTCGAGGCCGAGATTGTGCCGGATTTCCTCGAGTTGCTCCGGCGTGGTGCCCTGGCTCTGGGCGTACATGATCTGCACGGGATCGCCGGGAACCAGGTGGATGAGCAGCGTCACGGCAATGGTGGTCACGAAGATCGTGAGCGCTCCCATCGCAATGCGTCCGCCGAGAAACCGCCACATGAAACGAATGCCTGAAAGAGGAGCGAGAGGTCCGGCTTCGCGCGCCGGACCCCCCGCGGTCTGGAGAGGACTAGTCCTCGGCGATCTTCACGTCATTGAAGACGGGGTAGACAAAGGGCGCAACGTGGAAGCCCTCGACCTCGGGCCTGACCGCGAACACCCACTCCCAGCCCGGCGTATAGAGCGGGATGTGGATGCCGTCCTCGAGCAGGACCTTGAACACCGCCTGCACCGCCGCCTTGCGCTCGTCCGGATCGGTGAGGACGCGGGTCTTTTCGAGCATCGCGTCGAGCTCGGGCGTCGTGTAGCCGCGATAGGCGCCCGGCGAATGCCACAGGGCATAGAGGATGTCCGGGTCGTACCAGGACCAGGTCATCATATCCATGCTTCCCTTGCCCTCGGCGGTCTCGTTCTCCTGGCGGACGCGGGCGTTCATCGTGCCGATGTCCATCATCTCGATGTCGGCCTTGATGCCGACCTCGGCCAGTTGCGCCTGGAACACCTCGGCAAGTTTCTGGCGGTTGCCGCCGGTCCACACGAGCATGGCCGTCTCGAGCGGCTTGTCCGGGCCGTAGCCGAGTTCGGCGAGCAGCGCCCTGGCCTTTTCCGGATCGTAGTTGGTGCGGTATTCCAAGCAGACGTCCTGGTCGTTGCCGAAGACGCCGCGCGAGACCGGGCAGGCTTCCGGCAACGACAGGTCGCCGTAGATCAGGTTGATCGCGGCGGCGGCATCGGTGGCGTGGCCCACCGCCTGGCGCGCGCGCTTGTCGTTGAACGGCGGACGGTGCACCGCGAATTCCCAGAAGACGTTCTGGCCGGTGTTCTCGGCGACGACGATGTCGAGTTCGCCTGAGTCCTTCAGCATCGCGACGTCGTCGAAGGGAGGCTCGGCGATGTCGACCTCACCGGTCTTCAGCGCCGCGAGTCGCGTCTGGGGCTCGGGAACGACGGTGATGACGAGGCCGTCCATATACGGCGCGCCCTTGTTCTCCGCGAGCTTGCCGAAATTGGTGTAGTCGTCGTTCCTGGCCAGCGTGATCTTGTCGCCCTTGGTCCAGGAGACCAGTTTCCACGGGCCCGAGCCGATCGCCGTCGTGGTGCCGAAGCCCTCGGCGCCCTCGTTGGAATCGCAGAGGATCGAGGAGAAGCTGTCGGCAAGGAATGGCACCAGCGCGACGAAGGGCGTCTCCAGCGTCAGCTTGACGGTGAGCGGATCGACGACCTCGGCGCTGGTGATCGGTCCCCAGCTGGCCTTGGTGACGCTCGGGTCGGCGTCGTCGAAGGCGCGGTCGACGGTGTATTTCACGTCGGTGGCGTCGAGCGGCGAACCGTCGTGGCAGGTGATGCCGTCGTGGAGCTTGAAGGTGTATTCGGTGCCGGCGTCGTTCACGGTCCATGACTCGGCCATGTTCGGTACCGGATTGCCGTCCTTGTCGGTGGCCAGCAGGGTGTCGAAGATCAGGCTCCAGGTCTGGAGCGAGAGCGTGCTGGTCGCCTTGTGCGGATCGAGCGTGTCGATGTCGCCATAGCGCGCCCACACGATGTCGCGCGCCTCGGCGGCCGCGCTGCAAAGGCCGATCGCGGCAACTGCCGCCAGCGTCCTGGTTAGTCTGCCCGTTCGGATCGTCATCGTCGGTCTCTCCATGTCTCGTGAACCCTCGTGATCGGCCGGCCGGGCAACAGGGGTCGTTTGCCCGGAACGCAAGTTGCGGGCCGGATTACCGGCGCTGTTCGTGTCGTGGTTCTTTTCCGCCTTCGGGGGCATGGCCCCGTGTCCATCCCGGACCGGCGCCATGCCAAGAAGGCTCCACTGCATGGACCCTGCGGGCGCGCTTGAAACGAGTCAAACGAATTTCAAAAATGCGCTGTTTATTTTCGAAACTGAAACAAAGCGCGTCGATTCGACAATGGGACGAATCAGAAACGGCGCTGTCCCCCGCCTGTTTCAGCGCCTTTCCGGCATCTGTCGCTGGCCGTCCGCGCCCGACCGGGCGGCGCCCGGTCGCGATTCAGACTGTCCCGGATCAGAGGTCGCCGGGAACCAGGTCGCCCCACTCGTCGTGGATGTTCTCGATGAACTGCATCCGCTCGATCGCGGTCTGCCCGATCTTCAGGGCCAGCGCCGAGCACAGGTAGGTGATCAGCGAGACGGGGGCCGCTACCGATTCATAGACGGAGACGCCCCGGGTCCGGCAGCGCAGCGTCACGCTGGCGACTTCGGGCCCGCCGCGGCTGGCCTGGTCGGTCAGGTAGATCACCTGCGCCCCCGCATGGACGGCCGAGCGCATCAGCGAGCGCAGGCTGCGTGTCTTGCGGCCAATGCCGAGCGCCAGCATGGCGTCGGTCGGCTGGATCGAGGCGAATTCCTCCGGCACGGAGAAGCCGCCGATCGGGATCATCCGTATGTCCGCCTTGATGCGGATCAGCAGGGAACGGGCGAAATGAGCCAATGGATAGTTGTCGCCGAAGCCGACCACCCAGAGCTTTTCGGCCCTGGCCATCGACTGGATCGCCTGGTTCAGTTCGTCGGTCCGCAGCGCCTCGATGGTGCGCACGAGATTCTGCACATCGCTGGCCAGGTGCTCCGCCAGCGACTCCCGTCCGGCCTTTCGCGGCAGCCCGTCAACAAGGGGAGGCCGCCCGGCGCCCGCCTCGTTGCCGGAGCGGGCGATCTTCTGGGCGGTCTTGAAGCTCGGGTAGCCGAGCCGGCGGAAGAAGCGCGCCGTGGTCGCCTTCGAGACGCCCACCTGGGCGGAAATGTCGGTCGCCGACTTGAGGACGAGGGTGTCCGGATCCTCGAGCAATCGATCCGCCAGCCGCCGCTCCCCCCGCGTCAGGTCGTCATAGGCTTCCAGCATCCTCTGGGACAGCGTCGCATCGCTCATCGGCGCATCATTTTTTCGTTAGTGAAACAATTGGAGCATCAGTAGGCGAAAATCTCTCGAAAGTGAAGAAAACAGCAACCCGCCACCACGCGATCATGGTTGCAGCCCGCCAATCACCGACGAACTTGTATCCGAGAAGGGATGGGCCTCCGACCGGTGACGACAAAAAAAACGGCTGCCAACATTCGCGTCTTACCCTGTTGCAAGACAGAATGTCATTGAACGCTGGTAAGGACCGACCGTCATTGACGAGGACTAAGGGATGCGGCGTCAGAATATGATGCCATGGATCTCAGCATCAAGGCATAGCTTGAAGTGTATCTTTGAGAAAAAAGCTATCCTAGCATGACGAACTGATCTGACTCAGCGAGCCGGGGGCGCGACGTGTCAAAATTGGTTGGGGCGTTTTTCATCGTAGCGGCGCAAATTGTGCTTCTTGTCTTTGTCGCAGGACCCGCAGGCGCTCAAGACGCTACGCCATCATCTCACCCATTGCTGAAACCCTATAGCGACTGGGTGAATGACAATATTGAGAGCGAATTTGCCCGCTACTGGCGGATATATCCCGGTGACGACGGGCGCGAGCCGTATCTCGTCTACTGCAAGGACGATCTCTTCGCCGAGCATGCGATCAGAGGCAGGTCCGTTCGGGTCCGCTCGGGCTCCGAGGCCCTCGGTTTTTTTACAAGGATAACCGGCAAGACCGCGCAGCTCCTTCCCAGTTCCGAGCTCAATGCTGCGTTTGAGTTGGGTATCATCGACTGCATCGGATTTGGCGGAGAACTGGTCGAAGTGGCGGCGCCGGCAAGCGAGCCAGACGCCTTTGATCCGACTGTTGTCGATACCGTGCTCCGCACACTGGGGGTTCAAGCGAGCGATGAGACGTTCGATTGGAAGCCGGGGACGCTGGAATGGTCGATCTATCGTGCAACGAATGGCGACCTAAACGAGATCTACAATCTCTACGCCACCCATCGCTCCTACGGCGTCAACGCGAAGGTGAGGCCATTCGTGCACATGGCCGGGTTCTGGGCGGTGCGGGCCTTCGAATACACGGAGCGCGGCGGTAGGCTGCAATATGACGACCTACTCCAAGCCGCCAAGGGAAATTGCGAAGGGCGAGCGGACCTGTGCAAGGCGATTCAGATCGAACTCAAGCGGATCGGCCGTTATGCGGGAGCCATCGATGGCATCATCGGGCGGGGCACCAGGCAGGCGATCGATGCGATCGTCGGTACGCGGCAGGCCGGAAACCTGAGAGATATCGCGTCGCTGGATGCGTTTCTGGCCGCGCGACAGCCGGCCCCCACCGATGCCAGACCTGATGATGTAGGCGACAAGACCGTCTCAGACGCCAAGGGGGCCGAGCCGTCCGCGGCACCGGATTCGCTGCTGACCTTGCCGCAGAATCTGGACGACTTTTAGGATGGCGGTATTCCGGCAGCCGTCGCTCTATGGCGTACTGGCCGCCATCTCGTTGGCCTTCTCATGCCAGCTCGGACCCGCGCAAGCGCAGCAGCAAGGTCGCGCTTCCGTTTCGGCAACCGCCGGGGAGCCGAATGCAGTTTTTGTCAACGTTCCGAACGAGCCTTGCGTCTTCCTCTATGAAAGCCTGTCCGACCGGATCACCGGGCTCGATCTGAATTTCGGTCCGGTGAAGTTCGATCAGCGGACGTACTTTCTCAAATATTGCCGCGAGAAGAAGGACGAACTTGTCGCCCGGATCAAGGCGCCCTTCGAGGCGGCCCAGGCCCGCGCCGAGGACGCAGCCAACAAGGCGGCATCCGAACTGACGGGCGGGTTCTGGAAGTTCATGTCCGAGCAGCTTTATGCGCGGCTGCCGGCGGAGGAACGGGCCAGGTACGCACCGGGCACGCCGGAGGTGGAGGCGCTGGCCCACCGGTGGCTCAACGAGGCGCCGCAGGAAGAATTCGGGACCTATGTCGCAGCCTATCTGACCGCGGGCGGGCAGGAATCGCGCTTGCTGGATGCGTGGAAGGTCTATGTGGATCTGACCAACGGCGAATCCAAGACCATACTGGAGGGCGCTTACAAGCTTCTCAGCGACGCGAAAACGCGTCTCGCTCAAATCCTGCTCGCCAAGCAGCGGATTGCCGAAGAGCCCGACACGCCGATCTCCGACATCATCAGGGATGTGGGGCTCTCGGGAGAATGGTTCGAGTATTTCAAGAGCCGCGAAGCGCAGATCCGCGGACTGAATTCCAAATTCCGGCTGGCCGAGGTGATGGAGATCGTGTCCGACGCCATGGGGTCGGAGGACCAGTCGGACAAGGTCCGCGCATTCTTCCAGCTCATGGGCCTGTCCGGCGACGTCCTTGCCGAGAGCAATCAGCCTCTGTTTGTCTTTGTCGGCCAGATTATCCGGGACTATGCCGATGTCGCCAACCAGGCATTGGACAATGCCCTGTCCCTCGATGGCGTCATTCAACGACGCAACGGCTACTGCCTGGGTGAAGGGGTGCCGTCGCGCGACATCCGCAAGTTCTATTTCATCGAGCAGAAGGTGATGGCGTGCCCCCTCAGCTACGGCACATGGCCGCTGAAGCACGTTTACCAGTCCCAGGGCGGCGAGCCGACGCGGCTCTTCTTCTACGACGGCAGCAGCTTCATCGAGGCCGAGAATCCCAGTGGCCCTGACGGGGTTGTCGCGGCGGCCAAGCTGATCACGGACGCGATTGCGCTGGGATATCCGATCGTTTCCGACCCCGATGCGCATATCGCGCGCATCGCCGCGGTGTACAACACGGTCAATCCCGGCGGCGTTCCTGGATTGATGAGGAACGCGAGGGAAATCGTCGCGACCATCGAAGCTGCGGTGTCGGCGGTCAAGGACCTGCATCGGCCAGGCGACACCTGTTCGGCGGACCAGGTTCTTTCGGCGGTGGCACGGAGTGCGGGCTTTTCCACCGACAGCTTCCTGCGGGATCTGGCGAATGGTGGCGCGGACCGGCTGGCAAGCGCAATTGCCGCCTCCTTCATCGCATTCGAGGGCAGGTTCGGTCGCGGCGTGACGCGCGGCGACGGCGCCAACGCCTACGAGACCTATTCCGACCTCGCGGATGCCTTGTCGCGGGCCAGCGTGCTCATCCTGGAAGGACGGGTTCTCAATGCCGACCGGTCGGCCATTCCGGGTGCCAGCCTGGATATCGCGATCGGCGGCGGGCAACAGGTCGAAGGCTGCGAGGTGTCGCAGGCCGACGCGGCCGGCCGGTTCTCCGTCGTCGCCCTGGGCGACGGCAGATCCATGTCGATCACCGGGCAAGCGAACACTCCCGATACCAGGGGCGTGCGCGAGACGTTCGACGTCGCCTATTTCAGGCGCAATGGCTCCACCTTTGCGGAACGGGACGGTGGTCTCACTGCACGGGCCGACGGCGAGCTTATCGTCCCGGAGAGGGACGCGCCGCCCGGCGAGGAGGCCGACGAGGAGGAGGAGGTTGTTGTTCCCCCGCCCGTCGTCACCCCGGAACAGGCGGCGGCGTGCAGGGCGGTCGATCTGGCGGTTGCCGCGGCACGATCAGAGTTGGCCGTGGGCCTGTTCGACCGGCTGCCGGAGGTCCTGTCGAAGATTGACGAGGCCGTCGCGGCGCAGGAGAGCCTTGAGAATTGCGGGCCGGAGACCGCATCCGAAGTGGTAAAGGCGCGGGAGCTCCTGACCATCGCGCAGCGCGATGTCGCATCAGTGGAGGTCTTGCTTGGTCAATGCGAGCCGGCAGCACTGGCGGACAAAAGGGCTAGCCTGAAACCGGTTTCGGGCATCAACTACGATTTCCTGGTCGGCCGGCTCAACTATGCGACGGACGGAATCGAATATTTCGGAAAGGCCCTGTCCTATTACCAGGACAATCTGCTCGGCCCGGCAGCAACAATCCTCGAAAATCTGCCGGGGTTGTTCGGCCCGGACTGTCAGAACTATCAGGAGCGGGCAAAGCAGGGGCTGCAGAAAATCGCGGTGCTGCAGCAGTTCGATGCGCGCCTGGTGAGCGCCATCGACACCTGCGGAATGGACCAGCTCGAGGCCATGAGAGCCGAGGTTGCCGACCGCAGCCACAAATTCTTTGCCGAGGCGCGCGGTCGGATCGAGGGAGCCCTTTCCTCTTGTGCCGGGAAGCGGAGCGCAGAGGCCGCGGCCCGCAATTGCGAAGCGGCGACGGCGGCGTTGAACAAGGCGCGCGCGAGCTACAAGGCAAACAACCTGCGCCAGGCGACGGGCGAACTGGCATCGGCGCAGGACCTGCTGGATCCTGCCGCAAACGAGCTGTGTCCCGAGATCGGTGCCCGCATCGTCCAGGGCAACGCAAACATCGCCGTAATCCAACACGCGGAAGCAGAGTTACAAGGAGCATTGGCCAACTGCGATATCGAACGCCTGAAGGGAGCGCGAGCCCAGGCGACCAGCCAAAGCCACGTATGGTTCCGGACGGCCGTCGGACGGATCGACGAAGCATTGGCCCAATGCGACAAGCAGGTCGAGAACCAGTGCGAGATGGTGCGCTCGTCATTTGCCGCTGCGGATGAACTGTTCATCGCCGGGAATTTCGAGGCCGTCATGGTTGCCCTCGGGGAGATGAAGTTCAGGGCGGAGCAACCCGAAGCCATTGTGGGCTGCGAGGACCTGGTTGCTCGAGTTCCCGGCGCCACCGACTTTGTTCAAAACGTCATCGGCATGATCGGGCGCGGGGAAGCAGCCATCGCGTCCTGCGATTCGGCGGATATTGAAAGCGCGCTGGCAGCCATCGACGCTTCCGGTACGAAAAATGTCAGGGTGGATGAGGTCAAAGCGCATCTCGTGGCGGCGCAAGAGGCGTGTCAACCGCCGGCAGATGAGCCCGATCCAGTGGTTACGGCCGAGCCGGCGCCCGATACGGTTGAAGGCGCTGGTGCTCTCGAAATCCTGCGCGACGCGCAGGCAAGACTGAAAATCATGCTCGACGATGTCGACAAGGACATGGGCTTCTTCGCTCAAGGTACAGCAAGTGGCGATCGTCGCGTCGCGTCGGTTACCTATGATGTGACATCAGCCAACAGGACGAACGATGTCCCGACTTCGAGTGTGACAATCCGCAACAGGATTACGCTTGCCAAGTTTGGGTCAGACGAGGAAGCGCGGCCTCAGCCACAGCCCGGTGAAGAGCTCAATGCCGATTCATGGCTGGGTTTTCAGTATCTATCCTCCTACACCGGAAACGAAGGCGAGACGCACGCGACCATGCGGTTCTCCAAGGGCACCGTGCGAGTCGAAATCGTGTCTGACCTGACCGGCTTTACGGTGCTCAACGAGGAGGGCGAAAGCGATCGGGGCTACCCCTTCGCCGGCATGGCGGGCGCCATCGTTGGCAAATACCTCTACGAAAGCATCGATACCGGTTTGTAGATCGCGGCGGTGGCGCGAGCCGGCCAATCGGGTGCGGGAGGTCCCGTCTCAAAAGACCGCGGGCATATCAATGCGGCCGACTCGGCTAATTGGATGATAGGGGTCCGAACCCGGCAAGTCGGTCGCGAATACGCGACCTTCGGCCATTCTCGACGGTTGGGACAATTGGAGCGGGCGAAGGGATTCGAACCCTCGACCCCAACCTTGGCAAGGTTGTGCTCTACCCCTGAGCTACACCCGCTCGCGCGACCGTCGCCGGTCGCTGCGGGGCTTATATCGCTCCTTTGCCTGCTCTTGCAACATGGATGTCATAACTTGTGTGCGGATTGGCCAGGGAATACGGGATTCGGCCGACCGAGACCGGAGTCCGACATGCCAGCGATGACCCCCGACGACCTTGCCGGCTATCTTGCCGACCTCGGGATCGACAGCACCACCGTCACCCACCCGCCACTCCATACGGTCGAGGAAAGCCAGGCGCTGCGGGGCGCGATCGAGGGCGCACACACCAAGAACCTGTTTCTCAAGGACAAGAAGGGCCGCCTGTTCCTCGTCGTTGCGCCCGAGGATGCAGTGGTCGAGCTAAAGCACCTGCACGTGCGGATTGGCGCATCCGGGCGGTTGTCCTTCGGCAAGCCCGATCTGCTTCAGGAGGTTCTCGGGGTCATGCCGGGCTCGGTGACGCCGTTCGGCCTGGTCAACGACCATCCGCCGCGCGTGACGGTCGTCCTCGACGCGGCGCTGATGGCGAACGAGACCGTGAACTGTCATCCCCTGGTCAACACGGCGACGACGACGATCAGAAGCGCAGACCTCCTGGCCTTCGTCCGGGCGACCGGGCACGAACCGCTGGTGATTGCGCTTGACGAGGCACATCCCGCCGGTTGACCCGCCGGGGCGGGCGTATCGCGATGTCGCCGGCCGGCCTGGGCCGGACCCTGCTCAGATCAGCATGAAGTCGTCGACATCGAGGTCAGGCGCGCCCTTGAACTTGGCTATCTTGTCGCCGTCGTATTTCAGGACGCCGTTATCCTTGTAGTCGAACAGCTTGCTGAAATCCTTGGCCGAGAGGTCGCCATCGCTCAGCTTCTTGTGGTCGAAGACCGACATGGCGAGCAGGATGTTGTCGCCTTCGGCGCTGTCGAAATCCATGATCTTGTGGAAGGACTTGGTGATCCTGGAGTCGAAGATGAAGGAGTCGGCGCCGTTGCCGCCGATGAGCTTGTTGGTCCCCCTGCCGCCTGACAGGAGGTCATTGCCGTCGCCGCCGTTGGCCTTGTCCCGGCCCCAGCCGCCAATGATGTGGTCATTGCCGCCCAGGCCCTTGATCTTGTCGTGCTTGCCGCCACCGATGATCGTGTCGTTTCCCTCTGTGGGATTCGGCTGACCCTCGGGGGCATGCGTCGCGTCGATCTTGTCGCTTTTCTTGGTCCCCGTGATGGTGACACCCATGGCCTTCAGGTCGACCGTGATGTCGGAAAACTGGATGGACTCGAATCCATCGAGGACATCGTAGGTGTCGTCGGGGTTCGTCAGCGACCAGACGACGATGCCGGTCCCGTCCTGGGTCGGGGCCCAGGCGTAAGCGGACGACGGGCCGGAAATCACGAACTTGTCGCTGGCCGTCTTGCCGACGAGGTGCTGAACGAGGCGCGGGTCGTCCTGGTAGACGGGGCCCTTCAGCGACGACAGGTTGATCGTCATATCGGAGAAGCGGATCGTCTCGAAGCCGAACAGGACATCCACCCCGACGCTGTTCCAGATGGCGAAACCGTCTCCCGTACTCGCCGGCCCGATCTCGTAGCCCGCCGACGACGCGCCGACGACGAAGACGTCGTTGGCCGAAGTGCCGGTGATGGTCTGGTTGCCCGCCGAGTTGTAGTAGAGCTTCTCCGAAACGGTCGTGCTGATCTCCAGGCGGACGATGCGACCGTTGGCCAGGTCGGCGAAATAGATGTAGCCGTCCGGACCTTGCGAGAAGCTGACAGGGCTGAAAGCGCCGACGTTGGTAACGAATTGCGTCTGGGTGCGGTCGTTGATGTCGACCGTGTAGATTTCGCCATCGACGATGTCGGCGAAAAAGTAGTCGTTGAGGAAGGCGGCCGGGTACTTGGAGCCCGTGTAGATGTCGCTGGCGCCGACGATCGCGCTGATCTGGTATCCCGGCTCCGCGTCGAGGTGGGAGAAGGACTGGTAGGCTGCCGTTATCGAGATGGCGCCGCTGGCCACCTGGGCGTAGAAGGCCGCGGCGCTGGCCAGGTCCTGGTATCCCGGCGCCTTGATGAGCGACCCGCTCGCGTCACCCTCGTAATAGGGCCAACCGAAATTGGCGCCGGCGTCGCCCGAATTGATCTCTTCGTGGCTGTACCAGCCGGTCTCGGACATGAAGAGCCGGCCATCGTCGGAGAAGGTCATCGAATAGGGATTGCGCAGGCCGAGCTGCCAGACCTTCGACTGGTTGGACGACAGATCGCCGAGGTCGGCGAAGGGATTGTCGGCGAGGCCGTCGCCGGTCATCGGATCGATGCGCAGGATCTTGCCGGAGAGGCTCGTGACGTCCTGAACGGCAACCGACCGGGGATCGGCGTAGCTGTATGAGGTTCCGTCGCCGACTGACACATAGAGCGCGCCGTCCGGCCCGAAGGCGAGGGCGCCGCCGGCATGCGACCGGGAATCGACCTTGATATAGTCCTCCTTGTAGAGGCCTGTCGCCGTGTCGAAATCCGAGGACGGGGCCGCGATGTAGGCGGGATCGGTGTAGTCGAGGGCGCCGTTGCCGGAGATGTCGGCGAGCGTCTTGCCGGCGGCGCCCAGCAGGATCGTCTTGCTGTTGTCGACGATCTTCAGGGTCGATCCCGACGTGTCGACCTCGTAGCGGACGACATAGGCGAACCGGTTGCCGTTGCCGTCGGCAGCTGCCAGGCCGGTTGCGGTTGCCGTGTCCGGCGGATCGACGACATAGAAGGCATAAAGGTACGGGTTGTTCTCGAAATCGGGGTGGAGGGCGACGTCCATCAGCCCGCGATCGCTGCTGGAATTCACTTCGTCGCGGATATCGAGAAGCACCGATTTGACGACGCCGGTCGTGGTGTTGACGACCTTGATCGTCCCCGTCTTTTCGACGACCAGGGCGGTCGACGGGTTGCCGGGCAGCCACTCGATGTTCATCGGCTGCTCGAGCCCGGTCACGACGTTCTTGGTCGTGACCGTGTAGGGCGATGTCAGTTCCGGCTGGACCGGCGGGGAAACCGGGTTCTCGTCGTCGAGGATGGAGATGTTGGTCGTGCGCGGATAGAGCAGGGTGCCGCTGTCGATGCTGAGGATGGACAGGCCGAAGGTCTCGGTCGCCTCGGCGAGCGCATCGTTGGTGATCGGAATCTGGACCGTGATGCTGTTGGTGCCCGCGGCGATGATCGCCGAGCCGTTGCTGCCGGGAAAATCCTGGCCTGCAATGGCCGTTCCGTTGGTCGTCGCGTAGTTAACCTGGACTGCGCCGGAGGTGTCCCCGGTGCGCTGAAAGGTTACCGCCACGAACGGTTCGCCTTCCCGAACGCTGTATTCGGACGCCCCTAGAAACACCGATCCTGTCATAATTAACCCCGCGCGAAAGTATTGTTGACGCGTTAGTCTTGACGTTGCGGGGACACTACGATCTGTGGAGGCGAAATTTAATGCAAAATGTAATCAAATCCATATTAATCTAAGAATTTAACATTAACTTTTAAGGTTAACTCCGGTCGATGCGAGTAATATCAAGCGGATCATCCGTCAGGACGTGCTGGTGGGCGGTCGGGCGAGCTGGTGACGGCGCTGCCGGTCCGACGCCGGATCGGGCGATTGCTTGGGCGTTGAGGTCGGAATCAACGACGGACGGCATCGCCTGCCGGCACCGTCCATTGCGGTCCCGGCGGCGGGCGGCGCGGTCGATCGATTGTAAAGGCGGGGGGAAACCGCCATGTTAAGCAGGAAAACGATGTCTTGAGGCGGCGCTCTGCCGCCGGCGAAATACAGGGACGACAATGAGCACCTTTTTGACCGGAGACGGCAGCCCCGCCATGCCTGCGGGGGGCGCCAGCGACGCCGTTATCGACACAACGACCCAAACCTTCGGCGCGGATGTCATCGAGGCATCCATGCAGCAGCCGGTGCTGGTGGACTTCTGGGCGCCGTGGTGTGGCCCCTGCCGGACCCTCGGCCCGATCATCGAGAAAGCGGTCCAGGCGTCCAAGGGCGCGGTCAGGCTGGTCAAGATGAATATCGACGAGCACCCGGCGGTTGCCGGGCAGCTCGGCATCCAGTCGATCCCTGCGGTCATTGCCTTTTCCAAGGGCCAGCCGGTCGACGGGTTCGTTGGCGCGGTACCGGAAAGCCAGATCAAGGAGTTCATCGAGCGGGTCGGTGGTCCGGTCGGTCCTTCCGACGCCGAGGCCCTGGTGGCCGCCGGCGAGGATCTGCTGGCCGCCGGTGATACCACTGGCGCGGCCGAACGCTTCGCTGCCGTGCTGGCGGCCGAGCCGCAGTCGGTTCCGGCCACCGCCGGGCTGGTGCAGTGCCTTGTCGCGTCCGGCGACCTTGATCGCGCCCGACAGGCCCTCGATCAGTTGCCGGAAACCGCGGCCGGCGACCCGAAGGTGGTCGCCGCGCGGGCGCAACTCGATCTTGCGACGCAAGCCGCCAGCCTTGGTGACGAATCCCCGCTGGAGGCCCGCCTTGCCGCCGATCCCAACGACCACCAGGCCCGTTTCGACCTCGCGCTGCTCCGCAACGAGAAGGGCGATCGCGAAGCCGCTGCCGACGGGCTCCTTGAAATCATGGCAAAGAATCGTAGTTGGGAGGACGAGAAGGCGCGGAAGCAACTGCTGACATTCTTCGAGGCCTGGGGTCCGAAGGATGACGCGACGCTCTCCGGTCGCCGTCGACTGTCGTCAATGCTGTTTTCCTGAGGATTGTCCGTGAAGGTCGGTAACTGCGCTTATGGGTGTCCGGGGGACTTGCCGGAGATCATTCCGGTGTTTCCGCTGCCCGGGGCGCTGCTTCTGCCGCGCGCCGAGATGCCTCTGAATGTCTTCGAGCCGCGCTATGTCGCGATGATCGACGCAGCGTTGGCAGGCGATCGGATCGTCGGCATGATCCAGCCCGACGAGAGCAAGGCGCCTTGCGCCTCCGGGCCGGGCCTTTGCGGTGTCGGTTGTGCCGGTCGCATTACCGCCTTTTCCGAGACCGGCGACGGGCGTTACCGGGTGACGCTGACCGGCGTCGCGCGGTTTACCGTGCTCGAGGAGCATATCGTGCCGACCGGCTACCGCCAGTGCCGGGTGACCGCCGTTCCCTATGCCGGCGATTTCAAGGCGGAGCGCGACGAGGCCGTCGACCGCGCGTCGGTCCTCAAGTCGTTCCGGGACTATCTCGACGCGCACAATCTCGAGGCGGATTGGGAAAGCGTCGACCAGGCGACGAACGAGACACTGATCAATGCCCTGGCGATGATGGCGCCCTTTGGCGCCGCCGAGAAGCAGGCCCTGCTCGAGGCGCCCGATCTCAAGACCCGGGCGGAGACCCTCGTGGCCCTGACCGAAATGGCGCTCGCCCACGAGGGCGGTGGCCGTTCGCTGCAATAAGGGTGTGAATCGATGAGCGATGGCGAGCGCGTGGCCGGCAAGGTCGATCCCAAGCTTCTGGAAATGCTGGTCTGCCCGCTGACCAAGACGACGCTCGAATACGATGCGGCGGCGCAGGAATTGATCAGCCGCGCCGCGAAGCTCGCCTATCCGATCCGCGACGGCATCCCGATCATGTTGCCGGACGAAGCCCGTCAGCTCGACGCCTAGACTTCGCTACTGCTCTACGACCTCACCGGCTCGCGGTCTTCTGGCCCTGCAGGATCGCCAGCGACCTGGCCAGTACGTCGTCCTGGAGTTCCTCATCCTCGTCGATATTGAGGTGGTCGACGTCCTTGCGCTGGGTGAGGTCGATGTTGATGATCTCACCCTTGTAGCGTTTGCTGCCGGTCACTTCCTGACCATAGCCCTTTGGCTTGTAGAAGTTGAGAACCTCGGCGACCCCCGGTTCGACCGGATGGGTCTGGGCAACGGCGTCGAAGACCACGACGAACCGCACCGGCACGCCGTTGTGGACGATCCAGTTGGACATCACCAGCGCGGCGTCGCCACCGAGCGAATGGCCGATGATGATGATCGGCGCGACATTCTTGTCCTTCTTGTAGTCTTCGATGGCCTCGTTCGCGAGGCGCTGCCAGTGGGAGTGGTTGGCCAGCGTGACGGTGACGCCTTGCGCCTCGAACTTCTTGGCCAGGGCGTCCATGCCGCGCGACCAGACGTTGTGAAGGCCGCGCAGGATGATCACGCGCCCGTTCTTGTAGCCGCCGGCCGGAGGCTTGGGAATCGCCACGCTGGTGGCCGGCTTGGCAGGGTTGGTCGCGGTCTTGGCGGTTGCCTTGGGGGCGTAGGCCGGGCGGGGCGACGGCACGGGGATCGGACTCTCGGCGCCTGCCGGCACGGTCGCCGCCGCCAGCCCCAGAACGAATGCGGCGAGGGCCATCATGGCCGCCCGTCTCATTTTCATCGGGTGTCTCCGTTCATGCGTAGCCCACGTCCATGTTGGCTCAAAAAATGGCCGGGAGGTGGCGACCCGTCAATAGATCAGCGGGATAATGCGCTTGGTTCGGCGCATATAGGCGACATAGTCGTCGCCGAAGGTCTCGATCATCAGCTTTTCCTCGCGGCCGACCCGGAGGAAGTAAAGGATGCCCCAGCCGACGATGCCCGCAAACCCGGCGACCCAGTTGGGCAGCAGCACGGCTTGAGCCAGCGCCAGCAGCCAGAAGGCCGAATACATCGGGTGGCGGACATAGCCGTAGAGCCCGGTATCGACCAGAGTGTGCTTCTTGCGCGTGTCGAGGGTCACCGACCAGTTGCGGCCAAGCTGGCGATGGGTTTCGTAGAGAAACGCCAGGGCCGCGACCATCAGGACCAGGCCGATCCAGCCCATTGTCGGGCTGAAGGTGTAGTTGGCGAACCACGGCTGGCCCGTCCCGAACCGGCTGGTGATGAAATAGATCAGCGGGATGATGGCGAGGCCGGTCAGCGACGATGCCAGCAGCCACTGGTCGTGCCGCCCGCCGGCTGAGCGCGCCACCTTGGTCTTCCGCGACCGCCGCTGGTGCGGATAACGGACGACGAACCACAGCACGCCGCCGACAAACCAGATCCATTCCGCAACGAGTTGGCTCATTCTTTTCCAATCGCGGCCGCTTTGCCGGACTTCCGGGGCGACTGCTTCCTCTTGTAACTGCCATTCCTGGCGAAGATCGAGACCACCTTCTTGCCCAGCTTGACCCGTTTGGCCAGCCGCAGGGGGCCGAAGGCGATGTGATAGAAGTCGTAGGAGTAGCGCTTGGCGTTCGGCATCACAAACTGCCGATGGAGGTGAAGTGAACTGCGCTGCGCCTGGCGATATCCTTCCGCGCTCATCATGTCGCGGATCCGGATCATCCTGATGACCGGGCTGCCCGTCTTCGGGTTGCCGAGATCGGTGACGGGATTGGTCTTGTAGAAGTTGATCGGGTCGACTTTCGACTGATACTCGACCCAGAGCAGCGATTTCTCGGCGCCGACCCGGTAGACGTCCTGGCGCAAGGCCTTGGCGGCCGGGTGCAGGCCGATCTTCATGATCGAAGAGCCGACGGTGAGGAAGGCCGTCCGGCTGGCTTCCTTGTCGAGCCCGGGTGTCGCCCGATAGGCGCGGGCAATCGCCTCGACCATCATGACGGCGCCGAGGCTGACGCCCGACAGCAGCACTTCGTCGGCCTCGGGATCGCGGATCGCCTCAACGACCATCGCCGCGAACTGGTCGAGCAGAGTCTCCATCCCCGGTATGTCGCGCTTGGCGAGGTCGGCGGCACAGGCCCAGTCGGCAAGGGCAAAATCAATGAAGAAGTAGCCGCCGACGACCCGTAGCAATAGGCCGAAGACCACCAGCCCAACCGCGGTCGCGCCCAGTCCGCCGAAGGGGATGCCGAGCCATGCGGCCAGGAAACCGGCGCCGACGGCCAGCAGGATGAAGGCCAGCAGCAGGACCAGCGGGTAGATGAAGAAAAGGCCATAGCGGATGTTGGCCTTGAAGTAGCGACGCAGCGTTCCGGTCCAGATGAACTCGAACAGCGCCTTGTATCCGTGCAGCATGCGGCCGAGCCAGGATCGGTCGACATAGGGCGCCATCAGTTCGTCCCAGCGCAGGATGGTGTAGCGGCAGGCCGTCGACCAGTTCGGTCCGTCAGTCGTGACGTCCCAGCTGACCGAGCGCTGGTCCGGCGCGATGGCGGCCGGCGAGCATGTCGTCTCCGCCCCCCAGAGCTTGGCGAAGCGGCGCAGACCGCTGTTCATCCGATGGTCGAGCCGCTCGATCGGAATCGGCTCGAAACCGTAGATATGGATGACGCGCCGGGTCCTGACGAGATTGGGCTGGGCTGGTCGCTTGTCCGGCAATGAGCAGTTCCCGATTGGCTCCCGGCTGGGTGTGACCAGCATTTAGCCGAAGCCGGGGCGGGATGCCAGCGATGCTCACGCAGATCGGCCGATGATCCGTCGATGCCGGGGCGGGGCCGAGGCGGGGTCGCTCCCGCCCGCCAGGGTGCGGGCGAGAGCGGTTACTGTTCGCGGAAGGGCGGTCAGATGAGCCCGTTGCTGCTCAGGAACTCGGTCGCGACATCCTCGATCGTCATCTTGTCGACATCGACCTTGGCGTTGAGCATCTGCATGGTTTCGTCGTCGAGCTTCGCCGAAAGGGCATTGAGCGGCTGGGCCAGGGTCGGGTTGGCCTCAAGCGTGTCGCTGCGCACCACCGGAACGATCGCGTAGTCGGGGAAGTAGCCCTTGTCGTCGTCCAGGACGCGGAAGTCGAAGGCGGCAATCCGTCCGTCCGTGGCGAAAACCAGCGCGAGATCGACCTGGCCCTCGTTCAGCGCCTGGTAGGTGAGGCCGGAATCCATCGCCTTGAGGTCGGCGCGGCTGGTCTCGAAGCCATAGGCCTCCTCAAGGCCCGGCAGTCCGTCCGGCCTCTTCGGGAACTCGGCATTCACCGCCATGATCAGTCCGCCATCCGCATTGTAGGATGCGGCGAGGTCGGACAAGGTCTTCACGTCCTTGGTGCTGTCCTCGCCGGACTTGACCGCAAGGGCATAGGTATTGTTGGCGTTGGAGGGATCGAGCCAGGTCAGGCCCTGCTCTCCGTCCATCTCCTTCACCTTGGCATAGGTCGCCGCGGCGTCCATCGGATCGCTGACCTTGTTATAGGTAACCAGCGACGTGCCGGTATACTCCCAATAGACGTCGACCTGCCCGTTCAGCTGGGCATTGCGGAGCACCTGGGAGCCCATGCCGTCGCGCTTGTCGACATCGAAGCCCTCTGCCTCAAGAAGCTGTGTCGTCATCTCGGCCAGAAGCAGTTGTTCCGTGAAGTCCTTGCCGCCAACGACCACGTCCGCAGCCTGGGCGGATGCGGTCAGGGCGACGCCGGCAATCGCCGCCGTGAGAATCCTGGTCAGGTCTTTCATTTTCTTCTCCTCTGTCGTTCAGGTTCATTCACCGAGGGGTGAAATCGGAAAAAAGGGCGGTCAGCGCAGCGGATTGACGCCGCGCGGGATCGTCCAGAGCTGCATCTGGCCCATCAGGAAATCGACCAGGATGGCCAGGAGCGCCGTCGGGATCGCGCCGGCCAGCATCATGCCGAACTCGTTGAGGGCGATGCCGCTGAAGATCAGTTCGCCGAGACCGCCGCCGCCGATCAGGAAGGCCAGCGGCACGGTGCCGACATTGATGGCGAGCGCGGTGCG
This sequence comes from Bauldia litoralis, assembly GCF_900104485.1. Classification (GTDB taxonomy): domain Bacteria; phylum Pseudomonadota; class Alphaproteobacteria; order Rhizobiales; family Kaistiaceae; genus Bauldia; species Bauldia litoralis. The sequence goes on from NZ_FMXQ01000003.1 coordinate 522,858, forward strand.
GATGCCGGCATAGATGACGAACATGGCGTTGGGCAGTTCGACCTTGAGCAGGATCTGCCTAGTGCTCATGCCCATGCCGTGGGCGGCCTCGATCAGGTGGGGCGGCACCGCGCGGATTCCGGCCAGCGTGTTCGAGACGATCGGCAGCAGGGTCAGCACGAACAGGCCGAAGATCGCCGGCGTATCGCCAATGCCGAGCAGGCTCATCGACAGGGCAAGGATGGCAAGGGTCGGGATCGTCGCGCCGATATTCAGGACCTGGAGGACGATGTCGCCATACCGGCGCAGCGCCGGTCGGGTCAGGGCGACGCCGAGCGGCACGCCGACCAGGACGGCGAGGCCGTCGGAGATGATGACCAGCATGATGTGCTGGCGGGCGAGATAGACGATGTCGTCCCAGAGGTCGATCATGGTCGGCAACAGGCCGCTCGCCCACGCCCAGGCGCCGAGCGCGAAGATCAGCACGAGCAGCCCGTTCCGCCACAGGCGGTAGAGCCCGGCCGCGGCGGCGTGCTCAGCCATCGCGGTGGGCCTCGCCGAGCAGGTGGGTGATGCCGCGCAGGGTCACGTAGCCCTTGAAGATGCGGTCGTCGTCGACACAGGCCAGCCATGTGACGTCATGACGGAACATGGTCGAGACCGCGGTTCGCAGGTCCTCGGTCACATTGATCGTTGTCGGCAGGGTCTCGTGGTTCTCGCCGACCTTGCCCTTCTTTCCGGCGGCGTTGGTCAGGGCGACGAAGCCGCGGACCCGGCCAGTGGCGTTGACCATGATGATCGAGTTGTGGCCGTGCTCTTCCATCAGGGAGGCGGCGGTCGCGAGCGTGTCCTCGGTCCGCACGCTCGGCGGATCGTGCATCATCGCGTCGCTGACCTTGAGCAACTGCAAGCGCTTCAGCGTCCGGTCCGAGCCGACGAAGTCCGAGACGAAGCGGTTCTTCGGATGGGCGAGGATGTTGTTAGGCGTGTCGTATTGGACGAGACGGCCTTCGTTGAAGATGGCGATGCGGTCGGCCATCTTGACCGCCTCGTCGATGTCGTGGCTGACGAACATGATGGTCTTCTTCATCTTCGCCTGCATCTTCAGGAACTCGTCCTGAATGATCGCGCGGTTGATCGGGTCGATCGCGCCAAATGGCTCGTCCATCAGGAGGACGGGCGGATCGGCGGCGATCGCCCGCAGGACGCCGATGCGCTGCTGCTGGCCGCCGGAGAGTTCCTTTGGGTAGCGCTTCAGGAAGATCTTGGGATCGAGCGCCACCATTTCGAGCAGCTCTTCGGCCCGGGCGCGCGACTTGGTGCGGTCCCAGCCGAGGATGTCCGGGACGATGCAGATATTGTCTTCGATGGTCTTGTTGGGAAACAGGCCGATCTGCTGGATGACGTAGCCAAGCGACCGCCGCAGTTCGACCGGGTTGTAGTCGTTGGTGTCCTTGTCGCCGATGAATATCTTGCCCGAACTCGGCTCCACCAGACGGTTGACCATCTTCATGGTCGTCGTCTTGCCGCAACCCGAAGGTCCAAGGAGCACGCAGATCTCGCCTTCGGGAACCTCCATGGTGACACGGTCGACGGCCGGCGCGGCCGCCCCGGGAAACACCTTGGTGACGTTGTCGAGGCGGATCATGCGGGGGCTCTCGCTGTTTCGCGCAGTCCCGGCGACGTGAGCAGCTTCTGGAAACCGAGCAATGCGAGATCCGCCGCCACGGCGAGGATGCTGACCGCCAGCGCGCCGGTGATCAATTGCCGGGGATCGGTCTGGCTGATGCCGCGGGAAATGAAGACGCCGAGACCGCCGGCGCCAATGTAGGCGGCGATCGCGGTGACGCCGATGTTCATCACCACGGCAATCCGCACCCCGGCCATGATCACCGGTATCGCCAGTGGCAATTCGACCTCGCGCAGCCTCTGCAAGCGCGTCAGTCCCATGCCGCGAGCCGCCTCGCGGAGCGCCGGATCGAGGTTGCTGATGGCCGTGTAGGTATTTCGGATGATCGGCAACTGGGAGTAGAGCAAAACCGCGATCACCGCCGGCACATAGCCGATGCCCTGGCCGATCAGCGACAGGACAGGGATCATGATGCCGAAGAGGGCAATCGACGGGATGGTGATGATGATGGATGCGACATAGAGGACGCCCGCAGCGGCGCGCTTGTTCTGGCTGATCGCGATGCCTATGGGCACGCCGGTAAGAATCGCCAGGCCGACCGCTACACCGACAATGGCGAGATGCTGACCGGTGCGAACGACGATCAGGTCCCAATTCGCAATGATGTACTCAAGCAATTCCATGATTGATCGGACTCTTGGACGCTCATCGTGTGAAATGCAATGGTAGATCAGCGCTTTGAGTTTAGATTCAACCTATTCTTTATCGTTTTGTGTATTATTCAAATACAAACATTTCTACCAAGAATTTTTCCGAAGAAGACTTGCTTCTCCAGATAAACTGAAATCAAGCGCCGATATATTTATCAGGATGGGGCGCTGTCGAACGGCGATCCCTCAGCGAATTCGCGACCTTCGACCGCTCGTCACAGCGTGAAGAACCGGTTGCGGGAATCTGGCGCCTTCTTCGCCGGGACGCGGGGAACCGCCTTTTTGACATTCCGGGGCGCGCCGCTATGGTTTTCATAACGCGCTGTCCCGTCGCCTTCCGGCGACGAGATGCGGTGCATTTCGCCGGGGTGGAGACAGTCAGGCGGCCGCGGGCCGCACGCTCCTGACACCCTATGACGGTTGCCGGTGCTTATCCTGCGAGAGCGCCGGGAACGACCATCAGGGGTGGCCGGGCCAGAATTCACGCAATGTGACGAGGAGATTCGCGGCTTCCGCTGGTGGCGACCGGGAACGTTTTCCCGCCCCTCGGCTTCTCGACGAGACGCCCTAGCTCTCACAACATGCCGGGTTCAGCGAGTCGTCGGCGACACATGCGTTTGCCGAAAACACGCCAAGAGTTTCGACACACAGGAGGATTGTTCATGTTTCGCCATTCCATCGCTCTCGCCGTCGGCGTCTTCGTCGCGGCGCCCGCCTTGGCCCAGGATGCCGAGATGGCCTGCGAGATCGACCGGCCGGTCGTCTTTGCCGACCTCAACTACGGCTCGGCCCAGTTCCACACCGCTGTCGCCAGCCGCCTCATCCGCGACGGCTTCGGCTGCGAGGTGGACAGCATCCCCGGCGATACCATCCCGCTGATCAACGGCGTCGCGCGTGGCGACGCCGATATCATCATGGAAATCTGGACCGCCAACCCGGCCCAGGCCTGGGTCGATGCCGAGGCCGCCGGGCAGACCGTGGCGCTCGGCACCACCTTCCCGGACGCCGCGGAGGGCTGGTTCGTGCCGACCTCGATCGTCTCCGGTGCCGACGCCGTCGCCCCCGACCTCAAGTCGGTCGCCGACCTGCCGAAATACACCGAACTCTTCGCCGACCCGGAGGAGCCCGGGAAGGGGCGTTTCTACAATTGCCCGGCCGGCTGGCAGTGCGAGGTGGTGAATACCCAGAAGCTGATCGCCTATGGCCTCGACGATTCGTACACCAACTTCCGTCCGGGCACCGGCGAGGCGCTCGCGGCGGCGGCCGAAGCGGCGGCGTTGCGCAACAAGCCGGCGGTCTTCTACTACTGGGGGCCGACCTGGCTGCTCGGCAAGTATGACTTCACCAAGCTCGATGAAGCGCCGTTCGACAAGGCGGTCTGGGACGAGATGCTGGCTTCCGACAAGCCGACCAAGGCGACCGCCTATCCGGTCAGCAAGGTCATCATCGGCGCCAACAAGGAATTCAGCGAGGCGGCGCCGAAACTGACGGCTTTGCTGAAGGCCTATTCCTCGACCAATGCGGCGACCTCCGCCGCGCTCGCCTATATGCGCGACAGCGACGCCAGCGCCGACGAAGCTGCGGTCGACTTCCTCAAGAGCAACGAGGACTGGACCAAGTGGCTGCCGGCCGAGGCGGTCGAGGGCGTCAAATCCGCTCTCGGCGAGTGACCGGACCTGCGGTAGATTGAGACGGGCCGGCGGCTAGACCGCCGGCCCGTTCGCGCCTGAGGACGCCACGATGTTCATCGACATCGGCAAGCCCATCGCCGACACGACCAATGCCTTCATCGAGTGGCTGATCGTCAATCATGGCGATGTCTTCGAGTCGATCGCCAATGCGCTGCTCACCGTCCTGATCCTCATCGAGCGGGTATTGCGCGGGGCCCCGCCGTGGTCGGTGATCCTCGTTGCCGGGCTGATCGCCTATGCGGCGAGCCGGAAGCCTGTCCTGTCGGTCGGCGTCATGGTGCTGGCCTGGCTGCTCGGCAGCCTCGGGCTTTGGGAGCAGGCGATGCAGACCATCGCCATCATGCTGGTTTCGGTCGGCATCGCGGTCATCATCGGCATTCCGCTCGGCGTGGTGACGGCCCGCAGCGACACAGCCCGGATGCTGCTCAACCCCGTCCTCGACCTGATGCAGACGATCCCCAGCTTCGTCTACCTGATCCCGGCGGCGATGCTGTTCGGGCTCGGCAAGGTGCCGGCAATCCTGGCGACGGTGATCTATGCGACGCCGCCGCTGATCCGGCTGACCGATCTCGGCATCCGCCAGGTCGATCACGCCGTGGTCGAGGCAAGCCGCGCCTTTGGCGCCACCCGCTGGCAGATGCTGCGCGGCGTCCAGATTCCGCTGGCCTTGCCCTCGATCATGCAGGGCATCAACCAGACGATGATGATGGCCCTGGCGATGGTGGTCATCGCCTCGATGATCGGGGCGCGCGGCATTGGCGAAACGGTGCTGCTCGGCCTCCAGCGCAACGACCCCGGCAAGGGCCTGGTCGGCGGCATCGGCATCGTCATCCTCGCCATCATCTTCGACCGGATCAGCCAGGCCTTCGGCCGCCGCCTGCAGGCCTATCGCGCGGTGGAGGGCTAAGCCATGCCGCTGATCGACGTCCGCAATGTCACCAAGATCTTCGGCGCGAGGCCGGAGCGCGCGCTTGCCCGCCTCAAGGCGGGCGCCGGCAAGGAGGCGATCCTCGCCGAATCCGGCAATACCGTCGGGCTCTACGACGTATCGCTGTCGATCGAGCGCGGCGAGATCTTCGTCGTCATGGGCCTGTCCGGCTCCGGCAAGTCGACGCTGATCCGCCATCTCAACCGCCTCATCGACCCGACCGAGGGCGAGATCGTCATCGACGGCAACGACATCCTCAAGCTGTCGATCCGCGAACTCGAGGCCTTCCGGCGGCAGAAGACCGGGATGGTCTTCCAGCGTTTCGGCCTGTTTCCCCACCGCACCGTCCTCCAGAACGTCGCCTATGGCCTCGAGGTGCGCGGCGAGCCGCGGGCGAAGCGGCACGCCAGGGCGGCCGAATGGGTCGCGACCGTCGGCCTGTCGGGATACGAGGACCAGTATCCCGCGCAATTGTCCGGCGGCATGCAGCAGCGTGTCGGGCTGGCGCGGGCGCTGTGCACCGATCCGGAGATCCTGCTGATGGACGAGGCCTTTTCGGCGCTCGATCCGCTGATCCGCGGCCAGATGCAGGATCAGCTCATCGACCTGCAGTCGCGGCTTCGCAAGACCATCGTCTTCATCACCCACGATCTCGACGAGGCGCTGCGGCTGGGCGACCGGATCGCGATCCTCAAGGATGGCTCCCTGTCGCAGATCGGCACCCCGGCCGAGATTCTGCTCAGTCCGGCCGACGACTACGTCCGCGCCTTCGTCAAGGACGTCAATCGCGCCCGGGTCCTGACGGTCGAGACTGTGATGAAACCGCCGCCGCTGCGCCTGACCGACGAAACGCTCGAGCAGGCGCTGGCCGAAATGCAGCGGCAGGGCGCAGAGATCGGATACGTCGTCAACGCGCGGGGCTATCGCGGCGTCGTTACCCGCGATTCGGTCAACGCCGCCATCGCCAGTCGCGCCGGACCGACCGTCGACGAGATCGCGGTCGGCGCGCCGTCGATTGCACCGGGGGCATCGCTCGCCGAGGCATTGCCTGCAACCCTTTCGAGTACATATCCGCTCGCCGTCATCAGCCGCGACGGGTCGCTGGAGGGGACTCTTTCGGCCGCCCAGGTCGGGGAAATCCTGACGCCCTCGAAGGATCTCGAAGCAGCATAGATGGTCGGTGCGGGGAGTTCTCGCCTGTTTCTCGCCGCCGTGCTAGCAAGGCTCGCCGCCACCGAAGAGCGGCGGATCGGTCGGCTAGCCGCATGGACAACAACATGGACAATACGGGTCTCACGCGCCGCTCGGCGTTCAGGATCATCGCGGTCGGGCTGGCGCCGGTCTTCATGCTGTCGGCCTGCGCGTCGCTGTTCGACAAGCCGGACGAACTGATCAAGGGCGCTGGCCGGCCCGGCCCGGCGACGGTCAATCCGGGCTCCGCCGCGCGGACGATTTCGGCCTATCGCACGTCGCGGGGGCTTTCGGCCGTGTCGGTCGATTCGAAGCTGACGGCAATCGCCCGTGGCCATTCCCAGGCCATGGCCCGCGCCGACAATATGAGCCATCGCGTGCGCGGCGAAAGCAGCTTCCCGCAGCGGCTCAGCCAGGGCGGCTACGATGCCGGCATCGCGGTCGAGAATGTCTCCGCCGGGCATCGCAATTTCGACGAGGCGCTTGCCGGCTGGAAGGCGTCGCCGGGCCACAACGCCAACCTCTTGAAGCCGGGCGTGACCCAGATGGGGATCGCGGTCGCCTACACGGCCAATGGCAAATACGGGAACTTCTGGACGCTGGTGATGGCGGCGCCTGACGATCGCCGCGCCACGCTCGGCCCCAATGCCGGCCCGCTCGTGGCGGTGCCGCGCTAGCCATGCTGGCGCGGGCGGCGAATTACGAGGCGCTGGTCGCCTCCTTTCGCTGGGATATCCCCGAACGTTTCAATATCGCGGTCGCCTGCTGCGACCGCTGGGCGGCGGTCGTGCCGGAGCGGGTGGCGCTGATCCGCCGGGACGGCAACGGCGCGCTGCATCCCATCACCTTCGCCGAACTGAAGCGTGGCTCGGACCGGCTGGCGCATGCATTGCGGCGCCGGGGCGTTGCCAGCGGCGACCGCCTCGCGCTGCTCCTGCCGCAATCCTTCGAGACCGCCATCGGCCATCTCGCGGCCTACAAGCTGGGCGCCATCGCCGTGCCGCTCGCCGCGCTCTTCGGTCCCGACGCGCTTCGCTACCGGCTCCGGAACTCCGGCGCCCGGGCGATCCTCACGGATGCCGGCGGGATCGCCAGCCTGTCCGAGATCCGCGGCGCCTTGCCGGATCTCGAAACCATCCTGTGCGTCGACGGCCCATCGGCCGGGATCGAGGGACTTGCCGAAGCGCTGGAGCCTTTCGACGAGCCGTTCGTGCCGGTCGATTCGAGCCCGGACGATCCGGCGATGATGATCTACACCTCCGGCACAACCGGCCCGCCAAAGGGCGCACTGCATGGCCACCGGGTGCTGCTCGGCCACCTGCCGGGTTTCTCCCTGACCCATGAATTCGCGCCGGATGCCGACGACCGCGTCTGGACGCCGTCGGACTGGGCCTGGGCCGGCGGGCTGCTCAACGCCCTGCTGCCGGCCCTCTATTTCGGCACGCCCGTCGTCTTCGGCCCGTTCCAGCGCTTCGACCCGGAGGCGGCCTTCGCGACGATCGCTGACGCCGGCGTCCGCAACGCCTTCCTGCCGCCCACGGCGATCAAGCTGATGGAGGATGTCGCGCGTCCGCGCGAGCGCTTCGACCTGAAGCTGAGGACGATCGGGGCGGCGGGCGAGAGCCTCGGCCGGTCGGCCTTCGAGCGGGCGGAAGGTACCTTCGGTCGATCGATCAACGAATTCTACGGCCAGACCGAGTGCAACTACGTGCTGGGCTCCTGCGCGGCGCTGGGCGTCAGCCGGGCCGGCGCCGTCGGCAAGCCGATCCCGGGACACACGGTGGCGATCATCGACGGCGAGGGCCGCGAGTCGCCGGTCGGTGAGCCGGGCGAGATCGCCATCCACCGTCCCGACCCGTCGCTCTTCCTCGAATACTGGCGCCAGCCAGAGGCGACGCGGGAGAAGTTCCGTGGCGACTGGATGCTGAGCGGCGACCAGGCGGTGCGCGATGCGGACGGCTATGTCCATTTCCTCGGCCGCAGCGACGACATCATCATTTCCTCCGGCTACCGGATCGGGCCGAGCGAGGTGGAGGACTGCCTCGCCGCCCATCCGGCGGTCGCGCTTGCCGCCGTGGTCGGCAAGCCCGATCCGGTGCGGACCGAGATCGTCAAGGCCTTCGTCATGCTGAAGCCGGGTCACGAGGCGGGGCCGGACCTCGCCGCGGAGATCCGCGCCCTGGTCCGCAACCGGCTTTCGGCGGCTGAATATCCGCGGGAGATCGCCTTCGTCGACGCGATACCGCTGACCACTTCGGGCAAGGTCATCCGGCGCGGGTTTCGCGACCGGGTTCGCGAAGAAGCGGCGAAGGCGGCCGACTAAACCTTGCGTTCGCCGCCGTAGTAATAGTTGGCCCGCCGGCCGAACAGCAGGGCGCGGAGACGCCGGCGCATGCCCTCGCTTCGCCGCAGCGGGTTGACGACAGCCTGCAGGGTGGCGAGCGCCATGACCTTGGCGCTGTCATAGGCCGAGTAGCGGCCCGGAGCCGGCTGCGGCAGGCGCAGCTTTCGCAGCATCGCGTTGGCGAGATAAAGGCGGTTCATGCGGATGTCGCGCGGCGATTTCCAGGTGATCGCCATCGAGATTGTCCAGTCGCTGCCGGTCCGCACCCAGTGCGGCCAGGTGTAGGGCAGGAACATGCCTTCGCCAGGCTCGAAGCGGTAGACCGTCGCCCGCTCCTCGAAATCCGCGAGGTAAGAGAGGTTGCGGTGCTTGCCCGGGAAGGTCTCGAGGTCCGGCTCCGACACCAGCGCCCGGTCGCGATTGTCGAAGACATGCATGAACTTCTCGCCATGAAGATGGACGAAGAAATTCTCCTCATAGTCGATGTGGAAGGGGGTCACCCCGTTGGCGGAGGAGACGAAGATGAAGCCCTGGAAGTCGGTCATGCCGTCGTCGTCCGCGCCGCCGATCGCAGCCCGGGCGTCAGCCAGCGCGTCGCGGATCAGCGCCGCGTATTCGGGCACGGTCTCGACATTCTTCAGCACCATCCAGGCGCCGCAGGTCTCGATCTGGCGGACGACGTCGGTCGGCGCGAGGTCGAGGCCGGGCACCTCGTCCGGTGGCTGGTTGGGCTGGAGCTTGCCGGAATTATACTCGACCCGGTCGCGGTCGAGACGGCCGGCCAGCCCGGCCAGCGCGTCGAGCGTCAGGAGCGGATGATCGGCGAGTCCGTGGCGAATCCGGAAGGGCTCGGCCGGAAAGGTCACGGCTGCGTCGTGGTCGATGTCGATCAGTCTCATGGCCGTCGCGCGCCGTGGGTCTGTTTCAGCCGCGCCCTGAGGGTCCTGGCGGTGGCGCGGGCGGCGATCTCGCCCCTGCAAGCGGCAAGGCCGATCCGGTAGAGGGGGCCGCCGCCGACCGGGCCGACGACCAGCGTGCCGAGCGCGATGCGATCCCGCCACAGGGCGTCGATCATCGGATGGTTGGCCGAGGCGCAGGAATCGACGCTGGCGATCGCCGGGTCGGCAAGCAGGCTATCGCCGGCCTCGAGCATCAGTTGTGCACCGGGCGAGTAGCGGGCGAAGCGGGCGTCATGGGCGATCTTCCACGTATAGGCGGTGGCGCCGGCAACGAAGCAGACAACGATGGCGACCGGCTTGTCGCCGAGCCGGATCGAGACGATCCGCACCGTGCCGCGCTCCGACCGGTTGAACACGACCTCGCGGGCGAATGCGGCGGTGGCGGCCCGTGACGCCAGGGCCGTGCCGGCTTCGCCCTTCCAGCTGTCCATCTCAAGGACCAGGAACTCCTCGAAGCGGGCGCGGACCCGGTCGTGGTCCGTCGCGGTCTCGATGGTGACGGCGCCGAGATCGCCGAGGCGGCGCATCTGCCGGGCGAGTTCCTTGCGCCGACCCGTCGGCAGCAAGGCGCGGCTGTCGGCGGGGCCGTCACTGCGGCGGTTGAGCACCGCGCGCGCGTGTTCGTCGACGATCTCGCAGGGGCGGCCGGCGCGGGTCGCGGCTTCGATCAGCGCCGTGGCGACCGGTCCTGCCAATGGCAGGTCGGGGATCACCAGGCTGCCGGCGCCAGCACACCGGATCATGCCGGCGGCTGCCGTGTCGAGCATGGAAGGGTCGACGAGCGGCGACCCCAGCGGACCGTAGTCATGCACCCAGATCCGCGTTGCCGGCGCGATCTTGCCGAGGCGGGCCGACACCATCGGCGCCAGCGCGACGAGATCCCCGTCGCCGCCGCGCACGGTCGCCACGGCGACGGTCGGGTCGAGATGATCGATCGCCGGCAGCAGGAAGCCGGGATGGAAGAAGACGTTGGCCTCGGCGCTGCGGGTGGCGAGGTCGCGCCAGCCGTCGATGCTGGCCGTCGCCTCGGCGGGGCTCAGCGTCGACAGGCTGTCCGCCGGCCGGCGCGCGCGATTGCGCCTCTCGCCGGGCGGGCGTCGCGACAGGGGCGATGCGGGGAAACCGATTTCGCTCACAGGACGGCTCCCGTTGCACGTCTGAAGGGCGGGAAGGTGAAGAGGACAAAGGAACGGATGCCGAGCCGGTTGCGCGTCGCGAAATAGAGCGCGAAGGTCTCCAGCAGCAGCGCGACCGATGTCGCGAACGCGGCGCCGGCTAGGCCGAAGCGCGGGATCAGCGCGAAATTCAGCACGATGTTGACGAGGAAGGTGGCGGTGTAGATCGCCGCGCAGATCCGCTGCTGACCGGCCATGGTCAGCAGGCTCTCGGCCGGGCCGATCGAGGCGCGGGCCAGCAGGCCGACGGAGAGGATGAAGAACAGCGGGTAGCCGCTGCCGAAGGACGGTCCGAACAGCAGGAGGAGTTGCTTGCCGACGATGAAGATCACCAGGATCAACGCCAGCGACGGCCAGAAGGTCCAGTGCAGCGTGTCGCGGACGAAGCTCGCCAGCCGCTGGGTGTCGCCGCTGGTATAGTATTTCGAGAAGCGCTGGGCGCCACCGGCCCGCACGGCGAAATAGACGAAATGGACCAGCGCCAGCGTCTTCGCCGCGGCGAAATAGATCGCCACCTGGTCCGGCGCCATGAAGTAGCCGACGACCAGGATGTCGACGTTGGTCAGGAGGTTGAAGAAGCCCTCGACGACGAAGATCGGCAGCGCGACGCCGATCCACAGCATCGGCTGATACTGGCGCGGACCGCTCGGGACGGTACGGCCGAGCCGCCGCTGCAGCAGGATCAGTTGTCCGATCGAGGTGACGTAGGTGGCGACGATGACCGAGCCCATCGCGGTCACGGCGTCCGGGGCCCAGCCGAGGCCGAGGGCCAGCGCCATGGTGGCCAGGATGATGATCGGCCGGACGATATAGGTCGGCCACAGGCTGAGGTCGGCCCAGCTGAAGGCACGGGCCATGCCGTCCTGAATCTCGCTGAGCGCCAGCATCGGCAGGGTGACGGCGCCGAGATAGAGCGGGATCAGGTAGTAGCTCGACAGCGCGTCGCCGAAACCGAGCAGGCCGAGGATGCCGAGCCCGGCGAAAAGCGTCGCTGCAATGAAACCGTAGACCCGGCTGCCGACCAGCACACCGCGCAACAGGGCCGTATCGCCCCGTGCGACATATTCGGGAACGAACCGGACGATGGCGGTCTGGAACCCGAGGCAGGCCAGCCCGCCGAGGATCACCGCCCCGACCCATACGACGACAAAGACGCCGTATTCGAAATCGCCCATCCAGCGGGCGAGGAGCACCTGGCTGACATAGGCGATCGCGGCGCTGACGACCCGGACGCCGAAGGCGATCACGGCGATGCGTTGCGATACCGAGCGGTCGTCGCTGTCGTAGAGGATGGAATCCAGCCGGCTGCCGACCGGCATCAGCCGGCGACCGAGACGGGCGCCGAAGGCCCTTTCGACGGCGCCGGCAAAGGATAAGCGCACGTGGATTGTCTCCGCTGGTATCGCGCAGCCGCCACTATGCAGGTTCGAGTTTTATAAAAACTGAACCGATCGGCTGCAAAAACACATACGGACGGAGGCGGTTATTTACAAATCAAGAGTAATTCACCATCGCGTCAAGGTTAACGCGGTATGAATAGTGGCGCCGGCCGGTCTAGAAACGGATGTCGCCGGAATGGATACGCCGGTGAAGGGCGGCGTCGATGCGGACCAGTTGCGCGGCGGCTGGATCGTCGAAATAGATCGGATCGTGGGTTTGCGACGGGTCAAAGCCCTCGCGGACGAGATCGATCTTGCGCTGCTTGAAGGTCGAGGTCGCGTCGATCGACTGGCGGAAGCGCACGAACGGCGGCCGGGCGTGGCTGCTGAGCGTGGCGTGGAGGTGGTCCCGGAACGCCTCCAGCGAGAAATCGTCGTTGACGGCCAGCGCCGCCATGCCGGCGCGGCCTTCGGCATGGGCGACTTCGACGCCATAGACATTGGCCTCGTCGACGCCGACGCAGAGGCTCAGCGCCTCGGCGACTTCGGCGGTCGAGATGTTCTCGCCCTTCCAGCGGAAGGTGTCGCCGATGCGGTCGACAAAATAGAAATAGCCGCGCCGGTCGCGGCGCATCAGGTCGCCGGTGCGGAACCACATGTCGCCGGCGACGAAGACGTCGCGCAGGATCTTCTTCTCGGTTTCCGACCGGTCGGCATAGCCGTCGAAGCGCTGGCCGGGTTTCAGCGGGTTGACGACGATCCGCGAGATCATCTCGCCGGTCTCGTCGTCGTCGCATTCGATGCACAGCCCATCGTCGTCGCGCACCGGCCTGTCGTGGTCGAAGTCGAAGCGGATGTTGGTGACGGGGAACAGCGTGCGTGCCCAGCGCGGGATGCGGCCGACGGCGCCTGGCGTGCTGTCCCAGTTGAAGATGATCGCGTTGCCCTCGGTGGCGGCGTAGAATTCGCGGATCGCGGTGATCCCGAAGCGATGGGTGAAGCGCTCCCAGACGTCCGGCCGCAGGCCATTGCCGCAGACCAGGCGGACCTTGTGCATCCGCTCCTTCGGGTGGGGCGGCGCGGTCACCAGGTAGCGGCAGAGTTCGCCGATATACTGGAACCGGGTGCAGTCGTTGTCGACGACGTCGTCCCAGAATTGCCGGGCCGAGAAGCGCTCGGCGATGAAGCTCGAGCCGCCGACCATCAGGCCACAGCCGATCGCCAGGATGCCGCCGGAGGTGTGATACATCGGTAGGCAGTTGTAGTTGCGATCCTGGGCCGTCATCTCCATCACGCTGGCATAGGCGAGCATCGCCGCATGGACGCGATAGTGGTTGATATTCGCGGCCTTCGGCAGGCCGGTCGTGCCGCTGGTGTAGATGAACAGGCAGCGGTCATCGAGGGTCAGCGTCGGGCGGTCCCCGGCGGGGATCGCCTCGTCGCCATGGTCCATGATGGCGTCGTCAATGCGGGGCCAGCCCGGCACGCCGGCGCCGTGGCCCCAGACGGTCGGCCCGGCCTTGACCATGGGCGCGGCGGTGTCGAAGGAATCGGCCAGTTCCGCGGCGACGATGATGTGCTTCGGCGAAACGAGGTTGATGCAATGGGCGAGGGCGGCGCCGGCGAGGTTGGTATTGAGCAGGGCCGTGGTGCCGCCGGCCCGGGCTATGCCCAGCCAGACTGCCGCATATTCCGGCCGGTTCGGCATCAGCAGGCAGACGACGTCGCCCTTCTCGATACCGTTGGCCATGGCCCAGCGGGCATAGCGGTTGCCGCGGCCGTTATAGTCGGCGTAGGACAGCGTCTCGCGCGCCGATATCAGCGCAGGCCGGTCGCCGAAGCGTTCCGCGAGATCCTCCATGGCGTCGGCGAAGGTGCGGTTGCGGTGCCGCGCCATCGGCGTCACCCGGCGCAGCGCCTTGAAGACGCCATGGGCGAAAACCCAGTCCTTCCTCAGGTTGTCGAGAAAGCTCATGTTCTCCCCTGGCCCACGATTCTTTCCCCGCGGTTCCGACAAACCTAGCATTGGCTGCAAAGCGAGCAAGTGATGACGACACGCCAGACCTGGGACTGCGATGTCCAACTCGACCTGCGCGGCCTGGCCTGCCCGCTGCCGGTCCTCAAGACACGCAAGGCATTGCTGGGCCTGGCCAGCGGCGGTCGCGTGCTGGTCGAGGCGACGGACCCGCTGGCGGCGATCGACCTGCCGCATTTCGTGCGCGAAGCCGGCCATCGGCTGGTCGTCGCGGAAACCGTCGACGGGGTCTACCGCTGCATCGTCGAGCGCGCCTGAGAAAGCCGGCTACTGGAGGATGAGCTGGGCGCCGGCGGGGTAGGGCGGCCGCGGCCGTGGCAGGGGAATATTCGCGGTCGGCCGGGCGCCCGACGTCGCGCTGGCGGCGGGATCGGCGTTGCCCGTGAAGACCGGCACCGGCTCCATCAGCACGAAGCGCGGCCCAAGGGCCGAACGGGCGCTCGGCTTGTCCGGCGGACGCTTGGTCTCGCAGATTTCCTTGCGCAGGTTGACCGGAGCGCCGGGCGCGGGACGGGACTGGAAGGTCGCCAGGTTCTGGCCGCGAAAGCTGGAGAAAAGACCGTTGAAGCCGCGATCGAGCAGTTCGGCCGCGGTCTCGGCCCGTGCCAGCGACGAGGTCTCGCCGAGGACGACGGCCATCAGCGTCCGGCCGTTGCGGGTTGCGCTGGCGACGATGTTGAAGCCGGAGGCGCAGACGAAGCCGGTCTTCATGCCGTTGGTGCCGCGATAGGTCTCAAGCAGCGTGTTGTAGGACTTGAGCGTCTTGCGGCCGGCCTTGATCGCGGTGATCCGGAAATATTCGCGGTATTGGGGAAATTCCATCCACACCGTGCGGGAGAGCACGGCAAGGTCGCGTGCCGTCGTCACCTGGCCGCTGGCCGGCAGCCCGTTCGGATTGACGAAATGCGTGCCGTTCATGCCGAGCCGCGCCGCTTCGGCATTCATCATCGCGACGAACCGCGATTCGCTGCCGCCCACGGTCTCGGCGATCGCGACGGCGATATCGTTGGCCGAGCGCACGATCATCATCTTCAGGGCATTGTCGAGGTTGATCACCGTGCCGACCTTGTAGCCCATCTTCGACGGTGGCTCGGCGAGCGCATTCTTAGAGACCACAACCGGGGAGGTCAGCGTCAACTGCCCGGTCTGCAGCGCCTTGAAGGTCAGGTAGGCGGTCATCACCTTGGTGATCGAGGCGGGCGGCCACAGCTTGTTGGCGTTGTCGCTGTTGAGCACGACGCCGCGCCCGACATCGACGACGATATAGGCCGGGTCCTGGTCAGCCCGTGCCGACCAGCCAGCGAATGACAACAGGAAAACGGCTACCAGAAGCGTCAGTCTCAAGGTTCAGCCCCAGCATGATGGCGGTCGCGACGCCCCCGACCGCGTTCACTTCCTTCATATCGACTTGGCGACAATTTGGCAAAGCCGGCAGCGGCGGGCAACCGGGACGTCGCCGCCTGCACAATTTGCCCAATAAACCGGCAAATGCATGAAATATGGGCCATCAAGCGCCACCGGCCTGTCCTCCGCCCCGATGGCGTCGCCTCCAGAATGGACATGGCGTCGGGCTTGCATGATGGGGCCGGTTCAAGAGCATAATGCCGTCAATGATCGTCGCCCCGCCAGTTGCCATTGCCGAAGCGCCATCGCTGCCTATCGCTTCGCTGCGATTGCAGCGGGCGCGCGGCGAGGCGCGTGTCACGGTGCGGCGCGAAAGGGGCGGCAACCGCCTCGACCAGTTGCGCCAGTCGGGATCGGCCAAGGTCCGGCTGCCGCGGATTGCCGACACCGCGCCGCTCGAGGCGATCCTCCTCAACACCGCGGGCGGCGTCACTGGCGGCGACCGTCTCAACTATGCGGTTTCGGTCGGTGCCGCCGCTGCGGCGGTGGTGTCGTCGCAGGCGGCCGAACGCGCCTACCGGTCGTCGGGCGGCGTCGCGCGCATCGACACGCGCCTCGAAGTCGGGGCCGGCGGCCGGCTCGAATGGCTGCCGCAGGAAACCATCCTTTACGAACGGAGCGCGCTTCATCGTCGACTGGAGGCGGATGTCGCCGGCTCGGCGACGCTGCTCGCCGCGGAAGCCGTCCTGCTTGGCCGCGCAGCGATGGGCGAGAGGCTGCATGACATCGTCTTCGACGACATCTGGCGCATTCGCCGCGACGGCGTCCTGGTCTTCGCCGAGGGGACGCGCCTCGACGGCGACGCGGTCGCCGGCATGGCCGGCAAGGCGACCGGCGGCGGCGCCGGCGCCTTCGCCACGGTCGTCATGGTCTCGCCGGACGCCGCCGCTCGGCTCGACGCGGCCCGCGAAATCCTTGCCGAGGGTGGCTGCGAGGCCGGCGCCAGCGCCTGGAATGGCCTCCTCGTCGCCCGGATTCTCGCGCCGGGCGGGCAGGCGTTGCGCACGTCCTTGACGAGGCTGCTGGAAATGTTGCGCGATGCGGCGATGCCGCGCGTGTGGAATTGTTGAAGAGGACACCATGAACCTGACGCCACGGGAAAAAGACAAGCTGCTGATCGCCACCGCCGCGATGGTGGCGCGGCGACGGCTGGAGCGCGGCGTCAAGCTCAACTATCCGGAGGCGATCGCGCTGGTCAGCGACTTTGTCGTCGAAGGCGCCCGCGACGGTCGCTCGGTTGCCGACCTGATGGAGGCCGGCGCCTCGGTCGTCAGCCGTGACCAGGTGATGCCCGGGATCGCCGAGATGATCCACGACGTCCAGGTCGAGGCGACCTTTCCCGACGGCACCAAGCTCGTCACCGTCCACAATCCTATTCGATAGCCCGCCGCGCCAAGCGGCCTAACGGAGTAACTAAACGCATGCGCCAGATCCTCGCTTCCGCCGCCGCCATCGCCTTCCCGGGCGTGGCCATGGCCCACACTGCGCTGGGCGAGCACGCTCATCCGCATGCCGCCGGCCACCCGTATCTCGGTATCGACGTCGTCCTGATCGTCGCCGCTGTGGCGATCGCCGGCGGGGTCGTCGCCTATGCCTACCGGCGCGGGCTGCGGAGCGGACGATGATCCCCGGCGAGATCATTCCCGCCGACGGCGAGATCGAACTCAACGCCGGCCAGCCGACGGTGACGATCGATGTCGCCAATACCGGCGACCGGCCGGTGCAGGTCGGCTCCCACTATCATTTCTACGAGACCAATTCGGGGCTCGCCTTCGACCGCGAGAAGACCCGGGGGTTGCGGCTCGACATTCCGGCCGGCACCGCCGTGCGCTTCGAGCCGGGGCAGACCCGCAGCGTGACGCTGGTGCCCTATCTCGGAAAACGGCTTGTCTTCGGGTTCAATCAGAAGGTGATGGGCGGACTCGACTGATGTCCAAGCTGCTTTTCGCCGATCGCCGCGTGTTGTGGATGGACCCGAAGGGTGTCCCGTCCTCATTTGGCGACGGCGCGCCCGAGGGTCGGTGCTGTGCGGCCATGGAGGCAGCCCTCGTGAACGCATGTCCGGACCATGCCGACGATCCGTTTGCCTGTCCCGACATGGTCGTCGCCTACAGCGACACCTTCGACGAGTACGGCCTGATCGTCCATGACGGCGGCGCCTCCTACCTGACGATTTCCTTCTGCCCCTTCTGCGGCGCGGAGCTTCCCCGGAGCCGACGCGACGACTGGTTCGACCGCCTCGAGGCGATGGGGATCGACGATCCTTCCGAAGCCGACATTCCCGAAAGCTTCCGGAGCGGCGCCTGGCGGCGCGCGACCGGTCACTAGCCCATTTCGACAAGGGACCTCACATGCCTTATCGCATCCCCCGCCACGCCTATGCCGAGATGTTCGGCCCGACCGTCGGCGACAAGGTTCGCCTCGCCGATACCGACCTGATCATCGAGGTCGAGAAGGATTTCACCACCTATGGCGAGGAGGTGAAATTCGGCGGCGGCAAGGTGATCCGAGACGGCATGGGCCAGGCGCAGACGACCAATGCCGAGGGCGCGGTCGACACGGTCATCACCAACGCGCTGATCGTCGACCACTGGGGGATCGTCAAGGCGGATATCGGCATCAAGGACGGCAAGATCGCCGGCATCGGCAAGGCCGGCAACCCGGATGTCCAGCCGGGCGTCGACATCATCGTCGGGCCGGGCACCGAGGCGATTGCCGGCGAGGGCAAGATCGTCACGGCCGGCGGCCTCGACGTGCATATCCATTTCATCAGCCCGCAGCAGATCGACGAGGCGCTGATGTCCGGCGTCACGACGATGCTCGGCGGCGGCACCGGCCCGGCGACCGGCACCAACGCCACCACCTGCACGCCCGGCCCCTTCCACCTCGGCCGGATGATCCAGTCGGCGGAAGGCTTCCCGATGAACCTCGCCTTTGCCGGCAAGGGCAATGCCTCCCTGCCGGAAGCGCTTGAGGAGCAAGTCAAGGCCGGCGCCTCGGCGCTCAAGCTGCACGAGGACTGGGGCACCACGCCCGGCGCCATCGACTGCTGCCTTTCGGTCGCCGAGGACTTCGACGTCCAGGTGATGATCCACACCGACACGCTGAACGAATCCGGCTTCGTCGAGAACACCATGGCGGCGTTCAAGGACCGCACCATCCACGCCTTCCATACCGAAGGCGCCGGCGGCGGCCATGCGCCGGACATCATCAAGGTCTGCGGGCTGGCCAATGTGCTGCCGTCCTCGACCAACCCGACGCGGCCCTACACGGTCAACACCATCGACGAGCATCTCGACATGCTGATGGTCTGCCACCATCTCGACTCGTCGATCCCCGAGGATGTCGCCTTCGCCGAAAGCCGCATCCGCAAGGAGACCATCGCGGCGGAGGATATCCTCCACGACATGGGCGCCTTCTCGATGATGGCGTCCGACAGCCAGGCGATGGGCCGGGTAGGCGAGGTTCTGATCCGCACGTGGCAGACCGCCCACAAGATGAAGGTTCAGCGCGGCAGCCTGCCGGAGGATGCCGCCGGCAACGACAATTTCCGCGTCAAGCGCTACATCGCCAAATACACCATCAACCCGGCGATCACCCACGGCCTCGACGAATGGGTCGGCTCGGTCGAGATCGGCAAGCTCGCCGACCTCGCGATCTGGTCGCCGGCCTTCTTCGGCGTCAAGCCGGACATGGTGATCAAGATGGGCACCATCGCTGCCGCCCAGATGGGCGATCCCAACGCCTCGATCCCGACCCCGCAGCCGGTCCACTACCGGCCGATGTTCGGCGGCTTCGGCAAGTCGATGACCAACTCGGCGGTGACCTTTGTCAGCCAGGCGGCGATCGCCGAGGGCATCACCGAACGGCTTGGGCTCGACCGGACGGTGCTGCCGGTCCGCCATACGCGCGGCATCTCGAAGGAATCGATGATCCACAATGCGACGATGCCGGAGATCGAAGTCGATCCCGAGACATACGAGGTGCGCGCCGACGGCGAGTTGCTGACCTGTGCTCCGGCCGAGGTCCTGCCGATGGCGCAGCGCTACTTCCTGTTCTGATGGCCCGCGCCGCCCACGTCATGACTGCCGGACACTGGTCCGGGCCCGCCGTCGACACGGTGGTCCTCGACCACGACAACCGGCATCGCCGGCGGCTGGCGATGACCGGCGAGGGCGGTCTCGCCTTCCTGCTCGATCTCGCCGAAGCGACGACGTTGCGTGATGGCGACGGCCTGCGGCTGGAAGACGGCCGTATCGTCGCCGTAAAGGCGGCGGCCGAGCCGCTGGCCGAGATCGGCGCGACCGACCCGGCTCACCTCGTCCGCATCGCCTGGCACCTCGGCAACCGCCACCTGCCGACGCAACTCCTCGGCGAGCGCCTGCTGATCCGCCGCGATCACGTCATCGAAGCGATGCTGGTCGGCCTCGGCGCCACCGTCACCCATGTCGAGGCGCCCTTCGATCCGGAAGGCGGGGCTTACGGGCACGGCGAAACCCATGGTCACAGCCATGGGGGGCATCATCACAGCCATGCTTGAGCGCCTGCCGAGCGATATCGGACCGGATCCGGCCGGCATGGCTGCGCCGGCGGCGTTGCAGCGGCTGCTGGCCTGGCTGTCCCCGGCCTTTCCTGTCGGCGCCTATACCTACAGCCACGGTCTCGAATGGGCGATCGAGGACGGGACGGTGGTCACGGCCGCCGACCTCGAAGCCTGGCTCGACGGCGTGCTGCGCCATGGCGGAGGCCGCAACGACGCCATCCTCTTCGCCCACGCATGGCGCGCCGCGGCGGCGAACGACCTCGACCAACTGCGCTCGATCGTCGAACTGGCGGCGGCGTTCCAGCCGTCGAAGGAGCGGCATCTCGAGGCGACGGCGCAGGGCCGCGCCTTTCTCCTCGCGGTGTCGGCTGCCTGGCCGAACGACCCGATGGCGGCGCTTGTCGACGCGCTCGGGGCCGACGCCCCGGTCGCCTATCCGATCGCCGTCGCGATCGCGTCGGCCGCCCATGGGGTTCCGCTCGACCTGGCGCTGGTCGCCTGTCTCAACGCCTTCGTCGCCAACA
Organism: Bauldia litoralis; assembly: GCF_900104485.1. Lineage (GTDB taxonomy): Bacteria > Pseudomonadota > Alphaproteobacteria > Rhizobiales > Kaistiaceae > Bauldia > Bauldia litoralis. Next base: position 543,350 of record NZ_FMXQ01000003.1, read on the forward strand.
TTGTCTCGGCCGGCGTGCGGGCGATTCCCATCGGCCAGACCGACGGCCAGAAGGCGATCGCGGCGCTGACGCCGGCCTGCGAGGCGGTGGCCGCCGGGTCGCTGACGGCTGGGCTCGACGACCTCGGCGGCATGGCGCTGCGCGCCGACATCGCCAGCATGAAACACGAAACCCAGTATACGAGGCTGTTCCGCTCATGACGCTTTCCCCCAACGGGCCGCTGCGGCTCGGTATCGGCGGCCCGGTCGGCTCGGGCAAGACGGCGCTGACCGATGCGCTCTGCAAGCAGCTTGCGCCGCGTTTCGACATCGCGGTGATCACCAACGACATCTACACTCGCGAGGATGCCGAATTCCTGATCCGCTCCGGCGCGCTGCCCGAGGAGCGGATCACCGGCGTCGAGACCGGCGGCTGCCCGCATACCGCGATCCGCGAGGATGCCTCGATCAATCTCGCCGCGGTCGCCGACCTCCGCGCCCGCTTCCCGAAGCTCGACATCATCCTGATCGAATCGGGCGGCGACAATCTCGCCGCGACCTTCTCGCCGGAACTTGCCGACCTGACCATCTACGTCATCGACGTTTCGGCCGGCGACAAGATCCCGCGCAAGGGCGGGCCGGGAATCGTCCGCTCGGACCTCCTGGTGATCAACAAGATCGACCTCGCGCCACTTGTCGGGGCGTCACTGGAGGTGATGGACCGCGATGCCAGGCGGATGCGGGGCGACCGGCCTTTCGTCTTCGCCAACATGAAGGACGGTACCGGACTGGCGGAAATCGTGACTTTTCTGGAGTCGCGCGGCGGGTTGAGTCAGGCGGCGTGACGTCATTGCCACAACCGGATGAAGGCCGCCGCGGTGGCCGTTTCGCCACTCGCTTTCCGGAGTCCGGCGGACTATGGTGCGCCGCGATATCGGTGGAGCCTGTATGCCAGTCATCAACCGTCTCGCGGACTTCCAGGATGACATCGTCGCCTGGCGCCGCGACTTTCATCGCCACCCTGAAATCCTCTACGACGTCCATGAAACGGCGGCGTCGGTCGCCGAAAGACTGCGGTCTTTCGGGCTCGACGAGGTAACCACCGGCATCGGCCGCACCGGCGTTGTCGGCGTCATTCGCGGTCGGGGAGCCGCGGGCGGACGGACGATCGGCCTGCGGGCCGACATGGACGCGCTGCCGATCCGGGAAACCACCGGCAAGCCCTACGCCTCGACCATCGACGGCCGGATGCACGCCTGCGGCCATGACGGCCACACCGCGATGCTGCTTGGCGCCGCGCGCTATCTCGCCGAAACCCGAAATTTCGAAGGGACCGCGGTCGTCATCTTCCAGCCCGCCGAAGAGGGCGGCGGCGGCGGCAAGGCGATGATCGAGGATGGGCTGATCGATCGCTGGGGCATCGACGAAGTGTATGGCATGCACAACATGCCGGGCATCGATGTCGGCGCCTTCGGCATCCGTCCCGGGCCGATCATGGCGTCGACCGACGATTTCACCATCGATGTCCATGGCGTCGGCGGCCATGCCGCCATCCCGCACGAATCGGTCGATCCGGTGGTGGTCGGCGCAGCCATCGTCCAGGCGTTGCAGTCGGTCGTCTCGCGGTCGGTCGATCCGATCGCCTCGGCGGTTGTGTCGGTGACGACGTTTCACGCCGGGGACGCCCATAACATCATTGCCGAGACCGCCCACCTGTCCGGGACGACGCGGACGCTTGATCCGGCTGTTCGCGACCTCGCAGAGGGCCGAATCCGGACCATTGTCGCCTCGATCGCGGCCGCTTATGGCGCCACGGCGACGCTGAACTACAATCGTAACTACCCGATCACCCGCAATCATGCCGTGCCGACCAGCCTGGCTGCGGCGGTGGCGGCCGACGTCGTCGGGCCCGACCGCGTCGACAGCCATGTCGCGCCGATGATGGGCGGCGAGGATTTTTCCTATATGCTTGAGGAACGGCCGGGAGCCTTCATTTTCCTCGGCAATGGCGACAGCGCCGGACTGCACAATCCGGCCTATGACTTCAACGATGACGCGATCCCGATCGGCTGCTCCTACTGGGTGCGGCTGGTCGAAACCGCGCTGCCGCTGCAAGGCCCCGATCGGTAGAGGGGGTCGCGCCGGCCATGGTCGATCGTGTATACGGGCGCCAACGGTAAACCGAAACGAAACCAGTTTATGCAGATCAGCAAGTTCATTCCGGCTTTCCTGAAGCCCGATCCGAAGGGCCCTTGGGACGTCATCGAGCGGCTCTTTCGCGAGGGCTGGCGGAAATATCTGCCGGGATATGCCATCGCCAGCTTCTTCATGGTCTTTGTCGCGGCGACGACGGCGGCGACGGCATGGATCATCGGCGACGTTGTCGACCAGGTCTTCATCGACCGCAGCCTGTCGCAACTGGTGATGCTGTGCACCGGCGTCGTCGTGATCTCGACGATCCGCGGCATCTCGCTCTACGGATCCGCCGTCGCGCTTGCCCGGACGGGCAATGCGGTGGTCGCCGACATGCAGAAGCGCGTCTACGACCACGTCCTCAAGCTCGGCATCGCCTATTTCGACAAGACGCATTCGAGCATGCTGATCACCGCGGTATCGAACCGGGCGGGTTCGGCCTCGGCGGTGCTGTCGACGGTGATGACCAGCCTCGTCCGCGACCTCCTCTCGGTGGTCGGCCTGGTCGCGGTGATGGTCATCAAGGCGCCGTTCCTGTCGATCATCGTTATCGTCATCGGCCCCATCGCGCTGATCGGCGTCGGCAACCTGGTCAAGAATATCCGTGCCGTGGCCCGGTCGGAATTCGCCGGCATGGCGGCGATCATCGCCTCGATGCAGGAGACGGCGGTCGGCATCCGGGTGGTCAAGGCGTTCAATCTCGAATCGATCATGCGGGCGCGGATGACCAAGTCGATCGAGTCGGTGCAGCGGCGCGGCAACAAGGTATCGACGATCAAGGCGCGCACCTCGCCGCTGATGGAGACACTGGGCGGCTTCGCGGTTGCCGGCGTCATCCTCTGGGCGGGCTATGCGACCATCTACCAGGGCGAGAAGCCCGGCTCCTTCATGTCCTTCATCACCGCGATCCTGCTCGCCTACGAGCCGGCCAAGCGGCTCGCCAATACCCGCGTCGGGCTGGAGCGCAGCGTCATCGGCGTGCGCTTCGTCTACGAGATCCTCGACAAGCCGATCAGGATGGACCCCAACCCCGACGGTCCCGAACTGAAGGTCACCGAGGGTGACATCCGCTTCGACAAGGTGAATTTCGGCTATCGCAAGAAGACCCAGGTGCTGCACGACTTCGACTTCCACGCCGAAGGCGGGAAGCTGACGGCGCTGGTCGGGCCGTCCGGGTCGGGCAAGAGTACGATCATGTCGCTGCTCGAACGGTTCTATGACGTCTGGGGCGGCACGGTGACCATCGACGGGCAGGACATTTCCAAGGTCCGCATCGCGTCGCTGCGCGACCAGATCGCGCTGGTCAGCCAGCACACGTCGATCTTCCAGGACACGATCCGCGAGAACATCCGTTTCGGCCGGCCGAGCGCCACCGACGAGGAGGTTGAGACCGCGGCGCGCAACGCCATGGCCTACGACTTCATCATGGCGACGCCGGATGGTTTTGAAACAGAGCTCGAGGAGGGCTCGGGGCTGCTGTCGGGCGGCCAGCTGCAGCGTCTGGCAATCGCCCGGGCGATGGTCCGCGACGCCCCGATCATCCTTCTCGACGAGGCGACGTCGTCGCTCGATTCGGAATCGGAGAACCAGGTCCAGGTCGCCTTCGAGCGGCTGATGGCCGGCCGGACCACGATCGTCATCGCCCATCGGCTCTCGACCGTCCTCGGCGCCAGCAAGATCTGCGTCGTCGTCGACGGCAAGATCACCGAGAGCGGCAAGCATGCCGAACTGCTCGCCGCCGGCAAGCAGTATGCCCGGCTCTACGATCTCCAGTTCGCACAGCATCCCGAATTCGAGGACGGGGACGACGACGACAACAACAAAGACAAAGACAAAGACAAAGACAAAGACAAAGACAAAGACAAAGACAAAGACAAGAAGGTGGCAACGGTCGGATAGGCCATTCGCCGCCGTCGGCGCGAAGCCGGGGCTGACATCCAGGCATTCGGCTCTATCTGAGACGGCTGGATTCACAACAAGGGCGGAACCGACATGCAGAAGCTGCAGGTCCAGGGCGTTCACCACATCACGCTGGTCGGGGCGGATCGGCAGACCTCGATCGACTTCTGGGAGGGCGTGCTCGGCATGCCCTTCGTCTTCGAGCAACCCAATCTCGACGCGCCGGCGGAAAGCCACCTCTATTTCGATCCCGGCGACGGGCGGCTGATCACGATCTTCACCAACGAAGAACGGAAGCCCGACCCGCAACGGACCTCGACCGACATCGGCGCCGTCCATCATGTCGCCTTCTGGGTGTCGCGGGCGACCTTCTCGCAGGCGATCGAGCGGCTCGACGCGCGCGGCATCAAGCACAGCGGCGTCAAGGATCGCGGCTTCATGGATTCGATCTATTTCCAGGACCCGCTCGGCCTGCTGATCGAACTCGCCGCCTATCGCTTCTTCCCGCCCGAGGGCGTCACCCATGGCGAGGTGCTGCTCGAGGCGCACAAGATCCGCGTGGCACGCGGCGACTACAACATCGCCGAGGTCCACCTGGCCGACGCGATCGAGCGGATCGTCGCGCGACGGCGCGAGAGCCTCTCCGACGACCGCTCGCCGAAGAACCCCTACTAGTCCGCCTGCCTGTCCCTGACAGGCGGGACGCATCGACAGCCTAGCCCCATGGGCCGGCTCCCGGTCCGGGACCGGGAAGGGGCGGGCGCGCATCGTCGCGACCGATTTCTGGCGGCTCGCCAGTCGCGCCCTCGATCCGCGGGGAGATCGCGATATCCATGCCGCCGGCATATTCGACGAGGGCGGCGATACGATCCTCGATCGGCGGGTGACTGGCGAAGAGGCCGGCGAGGCCGCTTGCCTTCGGCAGGTCGATGAACATCTGCTGGACCTGGCTCGGCGCCTTGAGTTCGGAGTGACCGGAAATCTTGCGCAGCGCGCCGATCATCGCATCGGGATTGCGGGTCAGTTCGGCGGCGCCGGCGTCCGCAAGGTATTCGCGGCGGCGGGAGACGGCGAAGCGGAGGGCGATGGCGAGGAAGCGGGCGAGAATGAAGATGGCGACCGCGACCAGGATCAGGATGATCGCGCCGCCGCCGCCCTTGCCGCTCGAGCTGCTCGACGAACGGCGTGAGCGGCCGGAGGTGTAGAGCAGGGCGCGGGGGCTCCTGACCAACAGGTCGCCGACCAGCGAGATGACGCCGACGAAGACCGCGGCGATGACCAGGAGCTGGACGTCGCGGTTGCGAATGTGGGTCAGCTCATGGGCGAGCACCGCCTCGAGCTCGGCGTCGTCGAGCGACTCGACCAGGCCGCGGGTGACGGTGATCGAATAATGCTTCTCGCGGATGCCGCTGGCGAAGGCGTTGCGGACGTCCGTGTCGATCATCCGCAGCGTCGGCATGGTGATGCCGCGGCTGATGCAGAGGTTCTCCAGGAGGTTCCAGACCCGTGGACTGGTGCGCCGGTCGAGGACATGGGCGCCGGTGGTCGCGTCGATGATGCCCTGGTGGGCGAAGAAGGCGATGACCCACCACAGCAGCGACACGGCCAGGGCGATCGGCACCAGCACCGGCATGAGCTCGAAGGCATTCTCGAAGCCCTCGCCGATATCGGGATTGTCGAAGGCCGAAATCACCAGCGCGAAGGCGAAGCAGATCATCAGCATCAGGAAGGGGAAGCCGGCGAGCAGGATCACCGTCTTCAGCCGGTTGTTCCAGATATGCGTCTTGAGACCGTAGGTGCCCATCGGTTTCGGCTTATGTGGTCACGGCCGGGGCCGCGCCCCCTCGGCCGATCAACACAGGACCGGCGCGCGTCTGTTTTCCCTCCCCGAACCGGGGAGGGTGGCAGCGAGCGGCGAAGCCGCTCGGTGACGGGTGGGGTTCGTGTGGTGAGGGAGCCCACCCACCATCCTTCGGATGGTCCCCCCTCCCCGTTCCGGGGAGGGATGGGCGTCGCGTTGCCGGAGCCCTGGGCTCAACCGACGTGTTTCGGGGGCGCCGGCGCATGGGGCTCAGAACTTGACGGACGGGGGGACGACGACGGCGGCTGTCTCGGCCTCGTCGAGCTCGAAGAATTCGCGGCCGGTGAAGCCGAACTGGCGGGCGATGAGGACGGCCGGGAACTGCTCGATCGAGGTGTTGTATTCCTGGACCGAGTTGTTGAAGAAGCGCCGGGACGCGGCGATCTTGTTCTCGAGGTCGGAGAGTTCCGACTGGAGCTGGAGGAAGTTCTGGTTGGCCTTGAGGTCGGGATAGGCTTCGGAGAGGGCGAAGAGCTGGCGGAGCGCGCCGGTCAGCATGTTCTCGGCCTTGGCCGCCGCTTCCGGGCCACTGGCCGACACGGCGGCGTTGCGCGCCGCGGTCACCGCCTCGAGCGTCTTCGCCTCGTGGCTGGCATAGCCCTTCACCGTCTCGACGAGGTTCGGCACCAGGTCGTGGCGCTGCTTGAGCTGGACGGTGATATCCGACCAGGCCTGCGAGACGGTCTGCCGGAGGCTGACCAGCCGGTTGTAGAGAAAGACGAGGTAGACGGCGCCGAGGACGATGACGCCGAGAATGATCCAGCCGATAGTGCCCATGGGAATTCCTTCCGTCCCGTGTTCAGGTCCGGTCGAGCTTATCAGGGGTCGCGGAGTCGGGCCACTGATCCGCGCAGAAGGCCTCCCAGTCCTCCCGCGACGGCCATTCCGTCAGCGGCGCGCCATTGGCCCTGGCGCGCAGCGCCGGCAGGATGATGGCGTTGATCTCCTGGCGGAGCGCCTGGTAGCAGTAGACCTCGGCGGTGGCGCAGCGGCGGCCGCGCCGACAGGCGCTGAAGGAACAGGTTTCTGCCAGCCCGAATTCTGTGCACACCTCGCGCATGAGCCGGGCTCGCAGCGGCTTGATCGGCCGTATCTCGACGTTCTCGTCCCCGATTCGCATCACCTTCGTCATGGCACGCCTCATCGTTTCCGCGACCGCTGCCGGCCCGGATCGTTGATCATTTCTCCCCCGGCGATGCCGAGGGTGGCGGGCGACGGCAGCCGCCATCGCAAGGGAAAAGCGGGCGGCTCCCGCCGCCCGCCCGGCGACTTGTCGCCATCCGGTCCATGCTCCGGCCACGCGCACCCGCAGGCTCGCGCGCCTTAAGGCGGGTCATGTCCCGCAGACCCCTCGTAGTGGGGGTCGGACTTCCCGGACAGCACCCCGGGCCGATGGCCGGTTGTCCATCGTCGCGGGCGCCGACCTCTCCACGTCAGGCCGGTGCCGGTACCGGGCAACGTCCCTCGGCGGGAGAGGCGGGCTCAAGTCTACGGGAGGTTTTCGGGAGGGGGACAAGGGGAGGGGTTATGCCGGTTGGAAGAAGACGGGTCTCAAACAGCGGGCTGCGTCATTAGGTCGATTGGTTTGGTTTTCCCCGAAGGCGCCACCATGACGGCCGCGTTTGGGACGGTGCGCGCTTCTTGAATTTGGTTTCCCAATCAGCGTAGCCTTTGGTGTCGGGGATAAGACCTTCAGACTCGGGTTGAGATAGGTCTGCCTCGGATGGTTCCGGAGCGTATTGACGATAGCTCTTTTGAAAACGCCGCCTATGTTCCTCGGATATGAGGTTCAAATCCCGAATGAGCGTTAGCGAGAAATAGATCCCGTCGTCTGTATAACTGTAAAGCGCATTCAGAATTGCCGGATAGCTATTATCAATGCTGCCGGAATCGTCAGGCAGGCCAAAATATAATTGTATCCTGGCGAGAGGATCTTCAGGATATTCATTTCTATATCGCTCGATCAATTGGTTTCGATTCTCAATCGTCTCCTTTAGGGATTCGATAGTTTGCAAAAGAATTGTACACAAATGCAGGGGCGGCCGGTTAGGTCTAAGCGATCGAAGATAGCTTTTTGTAGCAATTCTACAGGAATCGCGGGATTTGGTAAGGTCTCTAGATCTGCTTTTAGCTCGAATTTTCCTCCCGGACGCCGAACGGCGTATTCATATTGCAGCCGGCTAAGAGAATGTCTTTCCTTCATTGGTCTAATGAATTGCTTTTTCATTCGAAAAAATACTTGAATAATGCTGAGCAATAGTTCTATTGCGCCATTAATTGCCCGAATTTTTGATAAAAATTCTTGTTTTTCTTGTTCTTTCTTAATTAGTAGTTGCGCACCGCGCGCCCCAAAAAAGGCACCGAAGCCGCTAGCAAATAGAGCAATGGAGAAAGGATGAGTTAGGGCATCCGATATACGCTCAAGAATCCAGCTCGTGGCATTGTCCACCATCGCTATGAAATGCATGACCTCGAACATCGCGTAATTCTGCCGGTTAGAATCGCGCCAACTCTAGCGTGTGAATAGTGTATTCGCGGAGGTTTTTGGCTCAATGAAAGTTCCGACCCTTGGGCATGACCCTGCCGGCCGAGAGTTTCGCTAGGTCGGTGGCGACGCCGGGTTCCTCGCGGGCCAACTGGACCAGCCGTGACTTCGGGCCGATCTTCTCGCGCATGTCGACCTGCGGCCGGCGGATCTCGTCGGCGCGGGCCAGCGCCTCGAGGTCGCGGCGGTTGGGCTCGCCGGCCTCGGCCGACAGCGCCGACAGCATCGGCGTCAGGTCCTCCAGCTTCTCCGACACGACATGGATGACGCCGCTCTCGCTCTGCACCCGGCCGGTGACCGCGACGAGGCGGGCGCCAAGCACCACCGGGCGGAAGCGCTCGAACACCTTCGGCCAGACGATGATGTTGGCGATGTCGGTCTCGTCCTCGATGGTCATGAAGATGACGCCGCTCGCCGTGCCCGGCCGCTGGCGGACAAGGACCAGGCCGGCGACGGTCACCCGCCGCGGGTTTTTTCCTTCCCGGTCCGGCCTCCGGCCGTCCTCGCCTCTTGATTTTCCTTCCCGGTCGTGGCTTCGCCGCTCCTCGCCTCCTGATGCTTCCCGGTCGAACCTTCGGTTCTCCTCGCCTCTTGCCCGCTCGTCGCGGGTGGCGAGGGCGATCAGGGTGGCGTTGTCGACGATGCGGCGGGCAGCGAGTTGCGGGCGGAGGAAGGACAGCGGGTGGGCCTTCAGCGACAGGCTGAGATAGCGGTAGTCGTTGACGACATGCTCGCCGACCGGCATCGGCGGCAGGGCGACGTCGGGCTCCTTGCGGATGTCGCCGAGGTCGGCGATGTCGAAGAGCGGCAGGCGGCTGCCCGGCTTCGTCGCCGCCGTCTTGCCGCCGAGGCCGCGCGCCGCCCACAGCGCATCGCGCCGGTCGAGACCGATCGAGCGGAAGGCGTCGGCATCGGCGAGCCGCTCGATGGCCGCCTGCGACAGGCCAGAGCGCAGCCACAGGTCGCGGACCGAATCGTAACCGCGCCCCCGCGCGTCGGCGAGCGCCCGGGCGTCTTCCTCGTGGAAACCCTTGATCTGGCGGAGCCCGAGCCGGACGGCATGGGTCGACCGGATGTCCGGTCGCTGGTCGGCATTGGCGGGGTGGAGCTTCCCTCTCCCCTTGTGGGAGAGGGCTTCCGGACTTGGCGTCGCAGGGTGCGTAGCGCCCGAGACGCTTAGGCCGGAAGGGTGAGGGGCGATGCCCACGGGGTCGCATGCATCGTCCGTCATGGTGTCACGCCTGGCGGGGTCCCCCTCACCCATTGCCTCCCGGCTCGCCTGCGGCTCGCCAAGAGGCAAAGCCCTCTCCCACGAGGGGAGAGGGAAAGGGGCGATGGAGGCTGGAGAGTTTCGGAGCATTCGTTTTCGCGGGTGGGCGCCCCCTCCACCACCCTTCGGGTGGTCCCCCTCCCCCGCTTCGCAGGGGAGGATGGGCGCCTCAGGCAAGGGATGCGCTTCCGGTTCCAGCGTCGAGTCCCAGTCGGAGAAGTTGATGTCGGGCGGGCGGGTTTCGATGCCGTGGCGCTGGGCGTCGCGGACGATCTGGGCGGGGGCGTAGAAGCCCATTGGCTGGGAGTTGAGGAGGGCGGCGCAGAAGACGTCAGGGTAGTGGCATTTCAGCCAGGCGGAGGCGTAGACCAGCAGGGCGAAGCTTGCCGCGTGGCTTTCGGGGAAGCCGTATTCGCCGAAACCCTCGATCTGGCGGAAGCAGCGCTCGGCGAAATCGCGCTGGTAGCCGCGGGCGGTCATGCCCTCGACCATCTTGTCCTGGAAGGTCTTGATGGTGCCGACCCGCTTGAAGGTCGCCATGGCGCGGCGCAGGCGATCGGCCTCGCCCGGCGAGAAGCCGGCGGCGACGATGGCGATCTTCATCGCCTGCTCCTGGAAGAGCGGCACGCCGAGGGTGCGGCCGAGCACCTGCTCCAGTTCGTCCGCTTCGCCATGGGCCGGCGACGGCGAGGGATAGACCACCGTCTCCAGCCCCTGGCGGCGGCGGAGATACGGGTGGACCATGTCGCCCTGGATCGGGCCGGGGCGGACGATCGCCACCTCGATGACGAGGTCGTAGAAACTGGCCGGCCGGAGGCGCGGCAGCATGGTCATCTGCGCCCGGCTCTCGACCTGGAAGACGCCGAGCGAATCGGCGCGCTGCAGCATGCGGTAGACGGCGGGATCCTCGGCCGGGATCGTCGCCAGGGTCGGCGCCTCGCCATAATGATCGCGCATGAAGTCAAAGGCGCGGCGGATGCAGGACAGCATGCCCAGCGCCAGCACGTCGACCTTCAGCATGTTGAGCGCGTCAAGGTCGTCCTTGTCCCATTCGACGGTGGTGCGGTCCTCCATCGCGGCGTTCATCACCGGCACCATCTCGTCGAGCCGGTCGCGGGTCATGACGAAGCCGCCAACATGCTGGGAAAGGTGGCGGGGGAAGCCGATCAGCTCCTGCGACAGGGTCATCACCTGGGCCATGGCGCGGTCGCCGGGGTCGAGGCCGATGCGGCGGATATCGGCCTCGCGGACGCCGGCCGAGGACCAGCCCCAGATGGTGCCGGAAAGCGCGCCGATGGTGTCCTCCGACAGGCCGAAGGCCTTGCCGACCTCGCGGACGGCCGAGCGGGTGCGGTAGGTGATGACGGTCGCGGCGAGGCCGGCGCGGTGCCGGCCGTACTTGTCGTAGATATACTGCATCACCTCCTCGCGCCGCTCATGCTCGAAATCGACGTCGATGTCCGGCGGCTCGTTGCGCTCGGCCGAGATGAAGCGCTCGAAGAGGAGGTCGGAGCGCTCGGGGTCGACCTCGGTGATGCCAAGGACGAAGCAGACCGCCGAATTCGCCGCCGAGCCGCGGCCTTGCGCGAGGATGCCGCGCTGCCTGGCGAAGCGGACGATGTCGTGGACGGTGAGGAAATAGGGGGCGTAGTCGAGCTGGGCGATGAGGCGGAGCTCGTGGTCGATGGCGGCCTGGACCTTGGCCGGGACGCCGGCGGGATAGCGGAAGCGGGCGCCGTCCGCGGTCAGCCGCTCCAGCGCCTCCTGCGGGGTGGCGGCATCGCCGGTCGGCTCGTCGGGATACTGGTAGCGCAACTCGTCGAGCGAGAAGGCGAGGCGCTCCAGCACGGCGCGGGACTCGGCGACCGCCTCCGGACAATCGCGAAACAGCCGGGCCATCTCGGCGGCGTCCTTGAGATGGCGCTCGGCATTGGCGGCGAGCAGCCGGCCGGCGGTCGCCAGCGACTTGTGCTCGCGGATGCAGGTCAGGACGTCCTGCAGCCGGCGGCGCTCCGGCGCGTGGTAGAGCACGTCGTTGGTGGCCATCAGCGGCACGCGGTGGCGGCGGGCGACGCGGTCGAGCGCCGCCAGCCGGCGATGGTCGGCGGCGGCATAAAGCCGGCTTGCCATCAGCCGGACATTGCCGGGAAAGGCATCGGCGAGGGCGGCGAGGGTGGTGTGCAGCGGATCGGTTTCCGCTGCCGTTTCGGGGTCTCCTCTCCGCTCACCCCCGCGCAAGCGGGGATCCAGAACCACGATCGCGTGCCCGGCTTCGCGGTCACTGGGTCCCCGCTTTCGCGGGGATGAGCGGTTGGTGGGGGCGGCTCCTGCATGGATGGGGCCTGAGCCGGTTGCAGAGCTCCGTGGCATGACGCCGAGCATCAGGCCGTCGCCCCAGGCGAGGAGATCGGCAAGGTCGAGGTGGCATTCGCCCTTGGCGGCGCGGCGGTTGCCCAGGGTGAGGAGGCGGCAGAGACGGCCATAGGCGGCGCGGTCGGTCGGCCAGGCGAGGATATCGGGGGTGCCGTCGCGGAAGACCAGCCGGCAGCCGACGGCGTAGCGGAAGCCGGCGGTCCTGGCCGCGACATGGCCCCGCACGACGCCGGCCAGCGTGTTGCGGTCGGCAACGGCGATGCCGGCAAGCCCGAGCCGCGCGGCTTCGCCCACCAGTTCCTCCGGATGCGAGCCGCCGCGCAGGAAGGAGAAATTGGTGGTGACGGCGAGCTCGGCGAAGGCGGTCATGGGACGCCTCCTCCGTCGTCGGCTCTTGAAAATAGAGCAAATTGTAACAACAATATGCTATGGAATACGAATGGGACCCGAAGAAAGCGGCGGCGAACCTCGCCAAGCATGGGGTTGCATTCGAGCGCGTGGCCCTGTTCGAGTGGGAAGACGCCTTGATCGACGAAGATCTTCGTTACGCCTACGGAGAACGTCGTTTCAATGCCTTTGGAAGGATCGAAGGCCGCCTGCATACACTGGTCTTCACAATGCGGGGACGATCGGTTCGCATGATCGGATTGCGAAAAGCCAACAGTCGGGAAGTCCGTCGTTATGGAAAAGAAAAAGCCTGACCATATTTCCCAGGAAGACTGGGACGCGGTTGATGTCCCGGAATGGACCGACGAGAGGTTTCGCCGGGCCAGACCTGCCCATGAGGTCTTGCCGGATATCTTCCCCAAACCCCGGCCGCGCGGACCGCAGAAGACGCCGACCAAGGTCCAGACGACGATCCGGCTTGACAGCGACGTGATCGCCCATTTCCGGTCGACTGGCGCGGGCTGGCAGAGCCGGCTCAACGAAATGCTCCGGCGGGGCGTCGCGCAGGAAAAGAAGCGCGCCCAGAAATGACCGGGAGTGGTGCGCCGCAGTTTCCGGCGCATCACCCGAAGACCCCGTGCAGGTACCAGCGCGGGGCGATGGTCTCGCGGCCGTAGAGGCCTTCGCGGAAGAGCCAGAAGCGGTGGCCGGTGGCGTCCTCGACGCGGAAATAGTCGCGGGTCTCGTCCTCGTCGTTGCGCCACCATTCCGGGGCGATGCGTTCCGGTCCTTCGGAGCGAGCGATGCGATAGAGGGCGCGCCGCCAGCGGAAATGCATCGGCGGGCCGTCGGGCACCGCGGCGGTCGCCTCGACCGGCTCGGGCCGGGCGAAGAGGCGGAGCGGCCGGTCGATGGGATCGGCGTCCATGAACGCCGGGAAAAGGGGAGGGTCCAGTGCGCGGACACACGACACCTCTCCATCAGAATTCGTTGCGGACCTCCCGTCCGCTCGTCCCCGCGCAAGCGGGGACCCAGATTCCGACGGGTAGTGGTGGCCGGATCCTGGATTCCCGCTTGCGCGGGAATGAGCGGAAGGAGGAGGGAGCCCTCCCCAATGCCTGCCGGGGGACAATGCGTGCGCCGCGGCATCGATATCAGTCCATGCTTCCGACCGTTCGGGGATGTGGCTGTCGCGGGGGACGATGCGGCGGACGCGTTCGGGGCCGATGCGGGCGCCGATCCGGTCGATGAGCTGGCCGAGGTCGGCCTCGCCGACGGCGTCGCCGGCAAGGTCGACCTGGGCCGGGGTGTCGGGGGCGGTGACCGGCACCGAGAGGCGGGCCATGTCGAAGCCGAAGCCGGCGTCGAGCTCGTCGGCAAGGCTTGCGAATTTCTCGGCGAAGAGGCCGAGGACGTGCTTCGGCGCACGCACCGGCCGGCTGGTGCCGACGCCGAGCCGGGTGACGACGCCATCGACGCGGAACAGCGACAGCTCGAAGCGCCGCGCGCCCTCGCCGCGCTGCTCGAGGTTGCGGGCGAGCGTCGCGGCGAGCGAGGCGATGGTCGCGGCGATGTCGTCCTCCAGCCCGATCGGCTCGGCGAAGCGGCGCTCGGCGATCAGGGCGGCGACCGGGCGGCGCGGATCGATCGCCTCCTCCTCGCGGCCGAGCGCCTGGTCGAGCCGGCGCATGAGACTGGCGCCGAAACGGGCGGCGAGCGGCGCCCGCGGCGCGTCGAGGATCTGGCCGATGCGCTTCAGCCCGACCCGGTCGAGCGCCGCGACGATGTCGTCGTCGAGGCGGAGCGCCGCGAAGGGCAGGGGGACGAGCAGGTCACGCGCGCCGCCCGACGCCACCCGCGACGTTTCGGCGTAGCGCGCCGCCGCCCAGGCGGCGCCGGGGGTATCGGCGATGGCGGCGCGGGCGGCGAAGCCCTGAGCCGGAAGGCGGGCGGCGAGATCGGCGACCAGTTCCGCTTCGCCACCGAAGAGATGGGCGCAGCCGGTGATGTCGAGCATCAGGCCGTCTTGGCCGTCGAGGGCTACCAGCGGCGTATAGCGCTCGGCCCAGTCGGCGATGGCGGCAAGCAGGGCGGCGTCGCTGGTCGGATCCGCGTCGACCGCGTCGATCGCCGGGATGATGGCGCGGGCGTCGGCCAGAGCCTGGCCCCGGTGCAGCCCGCGGCGGCGGGCGGTCTCGTCGAGGGCGACGAGGCGCAGCGCGCTCCTGGCCTTCGCGACGACGACGAGGGGCGGTGTTTCTCGAACGTTTTGGGTTGCGGTGCGTCCTTCGAGGCTCGGGCTATGCCCGAGCACCTCAGGATGGCGGATGGGGTTTGTCTCTGTCTCCGGATTGACGCCGCCGATTCTTCGGCCATTGCGATCAACACCGACCTCGCCATCCTGAGGTGCGCGCGAAGCGCGCCTCGAAGGACGCGGTTGCCCGGATGGCTTTGGCGATGGCTCATCCCGTCCGGCGATACGCCACGACCGTCCCAGCCGTTCGCGCCAGATCCGGTCGGTCGGCAGGCAGGGCAGCGCCAGGGCGAGATAGCGCCGGGGTGGCGAGGGGGGCGAGGGCGAAGCTCCGTGCGTCATGGTCCCATTCCAGGTCGAACCGGCCGGTGGCGCCGGCGCGGTTGCGTTCGAGGTGAAGCCGCCAGGCAGGGCGGCCGATGCCGGCGGCGAAATCGTCGAGGGTGCCGGCCGGTCGCGGCTCGACCAGCCAGCGGGTGGCGGCGGCGCCCGGTTCGGCGGCGGCGGCCTGGCGGAGCAGGATCCCCATGACGCCGCCGTCGCGGGCCCGGAGCGCCAGCCGGCGGCTGGCGGTGAGGTCGAGGACGCGGGGATGGCCGCGGATCTCGCCGAGCACCCCGGCAAGACCGGCGCAGCGCAGCCCCTCCTCGAAGACCCACAGCGTCTCCTCCGGCCGGCGGGTGACGACGACGATCAGCCGGCCGGGGTCGAGACCGAAGCGATCGAGGCCCGGCCCATGGGGATGGCCGCCCTCGCGGACCGCGGCTTCCTCCATCACCCAGAGCAGCGGACGGTCGTCGCCGACGGTCAGGCGGGCCAGAATGGCGGCGGCGAAGCCGGTGGCGGCGGAGCCGGCGCGGGTGGTCTCGGCCCGGACCTCGTGCAGGGCGTTGCGGCGCAGGCCGCCGCCGAGCAGGCAATCGAGGCCCTCGACGCCGAAGGGCAGCAGCTTTTCGGCGCGCCGGGGGGCGAGACGCGGGGCCTCCGGCCTTTCCGGTCCCTGAGGGGGGACGGCAGGCGACGGCGGTGCCTCGACGCCGAGCGGACGGCCCTCGATTTCGGCAATCCTCCGGCGCAGCCCGGCAAAGTCGTCCCCTGCCATGAAAACGCTCGCGCGCATGGCTTTCGGCCTTTCGATGTGAATATGTTCCTGTTTTGTTCTATTGATTCCGGAGAACGAAAAAAGAGTCAAGCGGATTCCGGGAAAGCCTGTGGTAACGGGCTCGCCGCTAAGGTGTCGCCCCGTCCAGCCGCCGCCTTCACCCAGGCCGCAGTCGTCCCACGCCGATCGGAGCCGTCATGATCCGCGCCAAAGCCGTCCTTGCCGTTGCCTTTTCCGCCGCCTTCGCCCTGCCGGCAGTGGCGCTCGACCCGGGGGGCGAGCAGTACAAGAACCTGCTGACGCCGCTGCTCGAAAGCGGCAAGACGATCCTCGACCAACAGATCGCCTATCCCGCCGGCACGGCCAAGGTGACGGCGGCAATCGTCACCATCCCGCCCGGCAACGACACCGGCTGGCATACGCACGAGGTGCCGCTCTTCGCCTATGTGATGGAGGGCGAATTGTCGGTCGACTATGGCAGCAAGGGCGTCAAGGTCTACAAGGCGGGCGACAGCCTGCTCGAGGCGATGGACTGGCCGCATAACGGCACCAACCGGACCGACAAGCCGATGAAGCTGCTGGCCGTCTACATGGGCGCCGAGGGCGAGCCAAACGCCGAGCCGGTCGACGGACCGAAATAGCGCAAGCGGCGCCGGCCGGGGGAACCGGGCCCGCCTTCGCCGTCTTGACGCCATATGTCGCGACTATCAGGGTCGACCCATGAACGGTCGATTCCCCGCCATGGTCCTCATCGTCGCCGCCATCGCGGCGCCGGACGCCGGCATGGCGCAGGCGTCGGGCGCGGTGACCCCGGCGGCGCTGGTCAACGCCATCGGCCAGGCGATCATCATCCTGCTCATCGCGCTGGCGGCGCTGTCGGTCGCCGCCAAGCTGTCGATCCATTTCGGCCTCGTGCCGCGCGAACCGGAAACCCGGCTGCAGACCCTGATCCACGGCGCCGCCAATGTCGTCGGCCGGCTCAGGCCGCCGCAAACGATGCGCGACAGGCGGCGGGCCGAACGCATGTCCGAGGACGACGAGCGGCGCCGCTAGGCGTCGCGCGCGAATGTCACAAACGCCTCATAGGATGAGGCGAATAACCAGAAACGTTGTCGCCGGGGGAAAGCCCATGCATGCCGCAGAGGCCGAACGCAGCCGCCTGATCGGTGCGGTCCAGAAGATGCTGTCGCGGGCCGGAAAGGATGACGGGGCGAGGCTCCCGGCGCTGGCCGGCGATCTCCTCGGCCATGTCAGCCCGGAGGACCTTGCCCGGGTCTCGCCCGACGACCTTTGCGGCTTCGTCCGCTCGGCCGATTCGCTGCTGGCGCGGCGCAAGCCGGGGCAGGCCGTGGTGCGGCTCACCGATCCCGACGGCGACGGAGCGGGGCCGGATGGCGAGGTCACCGTCATCGAGATGCTCAACGACGACATGCCCTTCCTGGTCGATTCGACCCTCCAGGAGTTGCAGGCGCTCGGCCTCACGGTGCGGCTGGTCGCCCATCCGGTGGTCACCGTCACCCGCGACCGCGCCGGCAAGCTCACCGCCTATGGCGCGGAGGCGCAGGCCTCCGGGCGCGGCCGGCGGGAGAGCCTGATCCAGATCGTCATCGCGCGCGTGGCGCGGACGGCGGATCGTGAAACGATCGCGGCGCAACTGGAAAGCCTGCTCGTCGAGATCCGCCACGCGACCGCCGACTGGCCGGCGATGGTCGAGAAGCTGGCGGCGATCATCGCCAGCTACAAGGCCGAGCCGCCGCCGATCCCGGCTGCCGATGTCGCGGAGGCGATCGCCTTCCTCGAATGGCTGGCCGACGACAATTTCACCTTCCTCGGGGTGCGCGAATACGGCTTTTCCGGCGGCGCCAAGCGCGGCCAGCTCAACCGCGAGGAGGGGAGCGGGCTCGGCATCCTCGCCGATCCCGACGTGCGGGTGCTGAGCCGGGGCGGGCGCGGCGTGACGATGACGCCGGCGATCCGCGAATTCCTTGCCCGGCCCTTCCCGCTCTTCGTCGCCAAGTCGAACCTCAAGTCGCGTATCCATCGTCGCGCCTATGCCGACTATATCGGCATCAAGTGCTACCGCAGCGACGGCCGGCTCGCCGGCGAGGTCCGCTTCATCGGGCTGTTCACCTCGACCGCC
Source organism: Bauldia litoralis (assembly GCF_900104485.1). Classification (GTDB taxonomy): domain Bacteria; phylum Pseudomonadota; class Alphaproteobacteria; order Rhizobiales; family Kaistiaceae; genus Bauldia; species Bauldia litoralis. The sequence continues at coordinate 561,352 of NZ_FMXQ01000003.1, forward strand.
TATAACCGCTCGGTGCTGGCGATCCCGTATCTGCGCCGCAAGGCGGAAGCGATCGTCGCCCGCGCCGGTTTCGGCGGCGCCGGCCACTCGGCCAAGACGCTTGTCAATGTGCTGGAATCCTATCCGCGCGACGAGCTGTTCCAGACCGACGAGGACACCCTGTTCCGCTTCGTTATGGCGATCATGGCGCTGGCCGAGCGGCCGCGGGTCAGGGTGCTGGCGCGGACCGACAAGTTCGACCGCTTCGTCTCGGTCCTCGTCTTCGTGCCGCGCGACCAGTATGACACCGACGCCCGGGAACGGATAGGCGCCTATCTCGCCGAGACCTTCGACGGGCATGTCTCGGCCTATTACCCGACCTTCTTCGAAGGGGCGCTGACCCGGGTCCAGTTCATCATCGGCCGGGCCGGCGGCGAGACCCCCGACCCCGGCGAGCCGGCGCTCGAGGCGGCGGTGACGCGGATCGTCGAGAGCTGGCCGGACGCGCTGGCGGCGGCGCTCCGCCGCCGCTTCGAGCCGGCGCGCGCCGACGTACTGGCCGGGCATTACCGCGACGCCTTTCCGGTCGGCTATCGCCACGCGACCAGCCCGGAAGCGGCGGTCAACGACATCGCCACCTTCGCGCGGCTGACCGGCGAACACCCGATCGCCGGCTCGTTTCACCGCGACAGCTGGACGCCGCCGCACGGGCTGGCGCTGAAGCTGATCCACCTCGGCGAGCCGATCGCCCTGTCGATGCGGGTGCCGATGCTCGAGAACATGGGCCTGCGGGTCATCGATGAGCAGACCTACGAGATCACGCCGACCGGCGACCGGCCGCGGATCTTCGTCCACGAAATGGCGCTGGAACGCGCCGACGGCAAGCCGGTCGACCTCGAGACGGCGGCGGAACCGCTGATCGCATGCTTCATGGCGGTCTGGTACGGGCTGGCCGAGAATGACGGCTACAACGCGCTGGTGGTCAACGGCGGCCTCGGCTGGCGGGACGTCACCATCCTGCGGGCGGTGTCGCGCTACATCCGCCAGGCCGGGACGCCGCTCACCCAGCATACGCTGTGGGAGACGCTGAACGCTCACGCCGATATCGCCCGGACGCTGGTCGAGCTGTTCCATGCCCGCTTCGACCCGGACAATCGCGACGAGCGGGTCGCCGGCCGCCGCGTCGCGCGGATCGAGACGGCGCTCGAAAAGGTCGAGAGCCTCGACGAGGACCGCGCCATCCGGCGTTTCCTCAATGTCATCGACGCGATCCTGCGGACCAATGTCTACCAGCGCGATGCCGAGGGCGAACCGCGCCGCCAGATCGTCTTCAAGCTCGATTCGCAGCGGATCGAGGACCTGCCGGCGCCGCGTCCCTTCCGCGAGATCTTCGTCTACGGGCCGCGCGTCGAGGGCATCCACCTGCGCTTCGGCAGGGTGGCGCGCGGCGGCATCCGCTGGTCGGACCGGCCGCTCGACTTCCGCACCGAGGTGCTCGGCCTCGCCAAGGCGCAACAGGCCAAGAACGCGGTGATCGTGCCGGTCGGCGCCAAGGGCGGCTTCGTGCCGAAGCTGCTGCCGGCCTCCGGCGATCGCGCCGCGATCTTCGAGGAGGGCAAGGCCGCCTACAGCATCTTCATCTCCAGCCTGCTCGACATCACCGACAACCTGGTCGATGACGCGCCGGTGCCGCCGGACGACGTGATCCGCCGCGACGAGGACGATCCCTACCTGGTCGTCGCCGCCGACAAGGGCACGGCGACCTTCTCCGATACCGCCAACGCCATCGCGGAAGCGCATGACTTCTGGCTTGGCGACGCCTTCGCCAGCGGCGGTTCGCATGGCTATGACCACAAGAAGATGGGGATCACCGCCCGCGGCGCCTGGGAGGCGGTGAAGCGACATTTCCGCGAGATGGATACCGACATCCAGGCGACGCCCTTCACGGTGGTCGGCGTCGGCGACATGTCAGGCGACGTGTTCGGCAACGCGATGCTGCTGTCGCCGCAGATCCGGCTGGTCGCCGCCTTCGACCATCGCGACATCTTCATCGACCCGGATCCCGATCCGGCGGTGGGGATCGCCGAGCGCCAGCGGCTCTTCGACCTGCCGCGATCGAGCTGGCAGGACTATGACCGGGCGAAGATCTCGGCCGGCGGCGGCGTCTTCTCGCGCAAGGAAAAGTCGATCCCGCTCAGCCCGGAGATGCGGGCGGCGCTCGACCTGACCGGCGAAAAGGCGACGCCCAATGTCATACTGCGCGCCATTCTCGGCGCCCGCGCCGACCTCCTGTTCTTCGGCGGCATCGGCACCTTCGTGCGGGCGCGGGACGAGGGGCCGGACAAGGTCGGCGACCGGGCCAATGACGCGATCCGCCTGACCGGCGGCGAAGTGCGGGCCAGGGTGGTCGGCGAGGGCGGCAACCTTGCCATGACCCAGTCGGGGCGGATCGAATATTGCCTCGCCGGCGGACGCTGCAATTCCGACGCGATCGACAACTCGGCCGGGGTCAACACCTCCGATGTCGAGGTCAACATCAAGATCGCGCTCGGCAAGGCGGTGCGCGATGGGCGGCTGGACGCCAGGGGCCGCGACAAGCTGCTCGCCTCGATGACCGACGAGGTGGCGGCGCTGGTCCTGCGCAACAACTATCGCCAGACGCTGGCGATCTCGCTGACCGAGATGCGCGGCTTCGCGTATTTCGGCTACCAGCGGCGGCTGATCCAGGACCTCGAACGCCGTGGCGTGCTCGACCGGGCGGTCGAATCGCTGCCCGACGAGGTGGCGATGGCCGAGCGACAGGCGGCCGGCAAGCCGCTGACCCGCCCCGAGATCGCGGTGCTGGTCGCCTATGCCAAGATCCTGCTCTTCGACCAGTTGATGGCCGGCGACGTCGCCGACGACACGACGCTCGACGACGAGTTGTTCCGCTACTTCCCGACCCGGATGTGGGACGACTATCACGCGGATATCGAGAGCCACCGACTGCGGGCCGAGATCATCGCGACGATGGTCGCCAACTCGATGGTCAACCGGGCCGGGCCGACCTATGCCATCCGCGTCGCCGACCGGACCGGCGCCTCGCCGATCCAGATCGCCCGGGTCTATGTCGTGCTGCGCGAGGCCTTCCGGCTGCGCGAACTCAACGACGCCATCGACGCGCTCGACAACAGGATCGACGGGACGACCCAGCTCAATCTCTACAGCGCGGTGAAGCACCTGGCGGTGTCGCGGACGACATGGTTCCTGCGCAACGTCTCGCTGGACGCCGGAATCGGGCCGGTGGCCAGCGCCTTTGGCGAGACCATCGCGACGATGGCCGGGATGCTCGACCGGGTGCTGCCGGAGCCGGTCGCCGCGCGCCTTGCCGACTCGATCGAGGCCTATCGGGCCGCCGGGGTTCCGGAGGAGGTCGCGGTCGCCATCGGACGCCTGCCGGTGCTGGTCGACGCGACCGACATCCACCTTGTCGCCGAGGCGACCGGCCAGTCGCTCGAGGCCGCAGCCACCGTCTTCTACGACGTGGGCGAGCGGGCCCGGATCGGCAATGCGATGCGCCGGGCCGAGGCGATCCCGATGACCGACTATTACGACGGGCTGGCCCGCGAGCGGGCGCTGGAGACCATCGCCACCGCCCATCGCCAGATCGCCATCCAGGTGATCAAGGCCGGCGGCGTCGAAGCCTGGCGGGCGGCGCGCAGCGATGCCGTCGAACGGAGCCTCGACGTCGTCTCCGGGATCACCGAGACGGAGGAGATGACGCTGTCGCGGATCGCGGTGGTGGCCAGCCTGCTGGCCGATCTCGCGGCGATCTGATCCAGGCGCGATTGGCGTCCGCCGACTCTTCCTTCGCCCGCCGCAACCGGACTAAGCTGCCGGGAGGCGTCGGGCGAGGGCATGCGGGTGGGGCGGATCATTGAACATGGGGCGACACGGCCGACGAAACGGTCCGCCATCCTTGGCTGGCTGCTGTTCGATTGCGCGACGCAGCCCTTCTTCACCCTGGTCATCACCTTCGTCTTCGCCCCCTATTTCGCCGCCCATCTCGCCGCGACGCCGGTCGAGGGGCAGGCGCTGTGGGGCTATGCGACCGGGACGGCCGGGCTGATCATCGCCGTCTCGTCGCCGCTGCTCGGCGCCATCGCCGATGCGACGGGCGCGCGAAAGCCCTGGATCGCGGGCTTTTCCGTCCTGCTCGTCGTCGGGTCGATCGGCCTGTGGTGGGCGGCACCCGGGGTCGAGGGGGCGATCGCGATCGCGCTCGTCGCTTTCGTCGTGGCGACGATCGGGGCCGAATTCGCTACCGTCTTCAACAATGCGATGATGCCGGACCTCGTCGATGCGGACCAGCTCGGCCGGCTGTCGGGCACCGGCTGGGCGGTCGGCTATGCCGGCGGGCTGGTCAGCATCGTCATCAGCCTCGGCCTGATGATCGGCGATCCGGCGACCGGCAAGACGCTGTTCGGAACGACGCCGATCCTCGGCCTCGACCCGGCCAGCTTCGGCGGTGACCGGGCGTCCGGCCCGTTCAGCGCCATCTGGTACGTGGTGTTCGTCCTCCCGCTGTTCCTCTTCGTGCCGGACACCCCGAAGCGCCTGGCGCTGCTGCCGGCGATCCGCTACGGCTTCAGGGACCTCGCCGCGACCGTGGCCCATCTCGGCCGCCACGCCAACGCGGCGCGCTACCTGCTCGCCCGGATGATCTATGCCGACGGGCTGGTGGCGCTCTTCGCCTTCGGCGCCATATACGCCGCCGGCACCTTCGGCTGGAGCTCGATCGAACTCGGGCTGTTCGGCATCCTCATCCTGGTGACCGGGACGATCGGTGCGGCGGTCGGCGGGCGGATCGACGACCATATCGGGCCGAAGCGGCTGATCCTCGGCTGCATCGTCATTCTCGCCCTGGCCAGTCTCGGCATCCTGTCGGTCGATACCGGCCATATCGGCTTCATCATCCCGGTCGATCCGGGCGGCGGCGGGCTGTTCGGATCGGCCAGCGAAAAGGCCTATCTGGTGCTTGGCGCGACGATCGGGGCGATCGCCGGGCCGCTGCAATCGGCCAGCCGGACGCTGCTGGTGCGGATCAGCCCGCCGGGGCAGATGACGCAGTTTTTCGGCCTCTATGCGCTCTCCGGCAAGGTGACCAGTTTCGCCGGGCCGCTCGCGGTCGGGGCGCTGACGGCGTATTCAGGCAGTCAGCGAATCGGTATCTCGGTCCTGCTCGTGTTTTTCGTGGCAGGCGGCGCGGTGCTGATGACGGTCAGGGAGGATTGATGAAGCGGCCGGCAGGACAGGGAAACGCACCGGGACAGATCGACGATGTCCTTGCCGCCGCGGCCGGGCTGGTCGGCAGCGGCAAGTATCGCGTCGCAATTCGCCAGCTGACGCGGAACGCCGCGGCGCTGAAGCATCCCACCGGACAGAACATCCTCGGCAACGCCTACCTGCGGTCCGGCAAACCGGACGAGGCGCTGACCGCCTTCGACGCCGCGCTGGCGCTGGCGCCGCAATTTCCCGAGGCGCATTGCAGCCGGGGGGTGGCGCTGCAGGAGGCCGGGCGGCAGGACGAGGCGCTGGCCGCCTTCGACCGGGCGATAGCGCTGCGCGCCGCCTATCCGCTGGCCCATTTCAACCGGGGCAACGCGCTGAAGGCGTTGGGGCGGACGGAGCAGGCGGTGATGGCCTATGACCGGGCCGGCCGGCTCGAGCCGGCCTTCAGCGAGGCGCATCTCAACCGGGGCTTCGCGCTGCTCGGCCTCGGCAAGGCAGGCGAGGCGTTGAAGGCCTTCGACCTGGCGCTGAGGCTGCGGCCGGAATGGAGCGAGGCCAATCTCGGCCGGGGGACGGCGCTGGAGCGGCTGCACCGGCCGGCGGCGGCGCTGGCCGCCGTCGACGCGGTGCTGGCCGGCGATCCGGATAACGGCGATGCGCTGGTGGTGCGCGGCAACGCCCTGACCGCGCTGCGCCGGACGAAGGAGGCGCGGGCCGCCCATGAGCGCAGCCTCGCCGTGCTGGCCGACACGCCGGACGGGCTGGTCAGCCGGGCGAGCGTGCTGGCGAGCCTCGACCGCTACGACGAGGCGCTGGCTGCTGCGAGCGATGCGGTGGAACGTGGCGCGGGCCCCGACGGCCACTTCGCCCGGGCCTCGGCGTTGCGCGGCCTCGACCGTTTCGCCGAGCAGCTCGAGGCGCTGGATACCGCGGTCTCGCTTGGCAAGCCCGGTGGCGCGATCCACCGCGCCCGCGCCGTGGCGCTGGCCGAGCTCGGCCGTTTCGACGAGGCGGACGCCGCCTTCGAGCAGGCGGTTACGCTCGATCCGGGCGACGCGCGGACGCAGTTCGACCATTCCCATCTCCTCCTCCATCGCGGCGATTTCGAACGCGGGCTGACGGCGCATGAATTTCGCCTGCGGCTGCCGAACTTCGCTTTTGGCGACCGCGCGACGCCGCGCTGGCAGGGCGAGGCCATCGCCGGCAAGCGGCTGCTGGTCCATGCCGAGCAGGGGCTGGGCGACGCGATCCAGATGCTGCGCTATCTCGGCCGGGTGGTGGAGACCGGGGCGACGGTGGTGCTGGCGATCCCGGCGCCGCTGCGGCGGCTGGTCGCCACGAATTTTCCCGATATCGAGATCCGCGACATGGGCGGCGACTATGCCGACTTCGATCTCCAGGTGTCGCTGATGAGCCTGCCGCATGTCTTCGAGACGCGGCTGGAGACGATCCCGGCGGAGATTCCCTATCTGGTCGCCGAGGACGACCTGGCCGCCAAGTGGCAGGAGCGAATCGGCACCACCGGCTTCCGCATCGGCATCTGCTGGAGCGGCAATCCCGACTACCGGGCCGACCGCCACCGCTCGATTCCGCTCGCCAGCTTCGCGCCGCTGGCGGTGAACCCCGAGGTGCGGCTGATCAGCCTGCAGGCAATCCACGGCCTCGACCAGCTGGCCGACCTGCCCGACGGCATGGCGGTCGAGGACCAGGGCAGCGAGATCTCGGACAATCCCGACGGGTTGTCGGAGATCGCGGCGCTGATGGGATCGCTCGACCTGGTGGTCAGCGCCGACACGGCGGTCGCCCACCTTGCCGGGGCGCTCGGCCAGCCGGGCTGGACCGCGATCCGGTTCCAGCCGGAATGGCGGTGGCTGGAAGGCCGGAGCGAGCCGCCGTGGTATCCGACCATGTGGCTCTTCCGCCAGCCGTCGCTCGGCGACTGGGACAGCGTCTTCGCCGAGATGGGCCGCTATCTCGACAAGCTGTGGCGCGAGTCGGGCGGCTAGCCCGGTCGCGGTATCCCTAACGCCGCTTCGCTCAGTGGCGGAAGTGGCGCATGCCGGTCATCACCATGGCGAGGCCGCGTTCGTCGGCGGCGGCGATGACCTCGTCGTCGCGCATCGAGCCGCCGGGCTGGATGACGGCGGTGGCGCCGGCCTCGGCCGCGGCGAGCAGGCCGTCGGCGAAGGGGAAGAAGGCGTCGGAGGCGACGACCGAGCCGATGGCCAGCGATTCGTCGAGGCCGGCGGCTTTTGCCGCCTGTTCGGCCTTGCGGGCGGCGATCATCGCCGAATCGACGCGGCTCATCTGGCCGGCGCCGACGCCGACGGTGGCGAGGTCCCTGACATAGACGATGGCGTTCGACTTGACGTGCTTGGCGATGCGCCAGGCAAAGAGCAGGTCGGCCAGTTCGACCGGCGTCGGCTGGCGCCTGGTGACGACTTTCAGGTCGGCCTCGGCGACCATGCCGGCGTCGCGGTCCTGGACGAGCAGGCCGCTAGCGACGGTCTTGACCGTCAAGCCGGGGGCGCGGGCGTCGGGAAGGCCGCCGGCGATCAGGAGGCGAAGGTTCTTCTTGGCGGCGACAATGGCGATCGCCTCGTTGCTGGCGTCCGGGGCGATGATCACCTCGGTGAAGATCTTGACGATCTCGGTCGCGGCCGCGGCGTCGAGCGGGCGGTTCAGCGCGACAATGCCGCCAAAGGCCGAGACCGGGTCGCAGCGCAGCGCCCGGGCATAGGCCTCGGCGAGGCTGTCGCCCTCGGCGACGCCGCAGGGGTTGGCGTGCTTGATGATGGCGACGGCGGCGGAGCTGTCGGGATCGAACTCGGCGACCAGCTCATAGGCTGCGTCGGTGTCGTTGATGTTGTTGTAGGAGAGCGCCTTGCCCTGGACCTGGCGCGCCGTGGCGACGCCGGGCCGGCGGTCGCCGGTCAGGTAGAGGGCCGCGGCCTGGTGCGGATTTTCGCCGTAGCGCAGGGTCGAGCCGAGCCGGCCGGCGAAGCTCCGCCAGGCCGGGGCGTCGTCCTCGAGGGTGGCGGCGAACCAGGTCGAGACCGCCGCGTCATAGGCGGCGGTGCGGGCATAGGCCTTGGCGGCGAGGCGCTGGCGTAGCGCATAGGGCGTCGCGCCGTCATGGGCGTCGAGCGCCTCAAGCAGGGCCGGGTAGTCGTCGGGCGACACCGTCACCACGACATAGCCGTGATTCTTGGCGGCGGCGCGGATCATCGCCGGGCCGCCGATATCGATATTCTCGACCGCCGTGGCGTAGTCGGCCCCGGCGGCGACGGTGTCCTCGAAGGGGTAGAGGTTGACGACCAGCAGGTCGATGCCGGCGATGCCGTGGGTTTCCATCGCCTCGGCATGGGCGGGATCGTCGCGCAGGCCGAGCAGGCCGCCATGGACCTTGGGATGCAGCGTCTTGACCCGGCCGTCCATGATCTCGGGAAAGCCGGTGGTTTCGGCGAGGTCGGTCACGGCGATGCCGGCTTCGTCAAGGGCGGCGCGGGTGCCGCCGGTCGAGACGATCTCGACGCCACGGGTGCGCAGCTTGCGGGCGAGATCGACGATGCCGGTCTTGTCGAAGACGGAGAGCAGCGCGCGCCGGACGGGGACGTGGTCGGGCGGCGCGAACTTTGCCGGGGAAACGGCCATTGGTCACCATGGGTCGAGGGGCCAGAGGAGCCCGGCCGATAGCACGATTCCGCGCCCGGTCAAATGCGACCGGCTGACCGGGGTGTGGGTGCCGGTGCGGCTATTCCGGACCGAAGTCGATGTTGGGGGCGGTGATGGCGAAGACACTCGCGCCGGCGGCCGGGACATAGACCTCGAGGCAGTTTCCGGGGCCGTCGGTGATCATCCAGATATGCCCGGCGAAGCTCTGCTGGGTATAGGATTCGCCGGGATTGAGGTTGCCATAGGGCTGGGGCATGCCGTTGCCGTCGATCCACAACACGCCGCGGAAGCCGTCGGTGCGGTTGACGAAGGTGATCGACGCCTCGCCGCCGGTATCGGTGGTACGCATCGTGCCGAGCTGGCTGCAGCCGGCAAAGACCTGGGCGGTCGGCGGTGGGGGCGCGGGCTGTGGCTGTGCCGCGACATCGCCGGGCTCCGGCATGTCGCGGCAATCGGTGACGAAGCGCGCCACCGGGTCGGCGGCGCCGTTCAGGCCGAGGCTATGGTCGGTGCGCTCGCCGGCGGTATAGGCAAGCTCCAGCGAGGTCTGCATCGCCTGCCAGATCGGGTCGTCGAGCTCGACGGCGAGGCTGACGCCGGTCAGGCCGACCTCGGCGCCGACGCCGATCACGTCGCCGGTGATGACGTCGCGATAATTGCTGCCGAGAATCCGGACATCAACCGGCGCGCCTTCCGCCAGGCTGCCGATATCCGCGCCGAGTTCGATGGTCGCATAGGTGCCGCCGGCGCCGATCCGGCAGGTGGCGATGAACTGGACCGCGTCGGTCTCGGGGATGGCGTAGACGAGGGAGAGGCGGGTCTGGAAGGGATCGGGGTCGAGATAGCGGTCGTAGATCCAGACGAAACCGTCCTGGGCCATCGCCGCGCCGGCGAGCGTTGCCTGCAGAAGGAGCGCCGCTGCCGCGATGCCGATCCTTCGCATGGTCCATCCCCGCCACTGGGCCGAATAATCGGTCCGAATAATTGGCGGGATAAGACCAGATGGTCGGGAGGGGCGCAATCGCGCCGCCCCTCTAAACGCAAAACGGCCGCGCAGTGACCCTCGGCGAGGGTGACGCGCGGCCGGGCGTGGAACGCGGATCGGTTAGACGACGCCGAACGCGAAGAGCGCGATGATCACGACGATCGGAACGCCGAGAAGCCACATGATGCCTGCCTTCAACATGATCTTTTCTCCATCGGGGTAAAGTCTGGAGCGATAACCCGGCAGTGGGAAGAAAGTTCCGGCAGCCATTCCCGCCCTCGCCAGTCGCCGTCGGGCCGCCTGTCCGGTTTCCCCGAATCGGGACGTCTTGATAAACCTCACCCGATCGCGGGAGGGAGACGATGAGCGTACTTGTCACCGGAAGCGCCGGACATCTCGGGGAGGCGCTCCTGCGCACGCTCGCCGCAGCCGGCCGCCCGGCCCTGGGTATCGACATCAAGCCGGGGCCGCATACCGACCGGGTCGGCTCGATCGACGATCGGGATTTCGTGCGATCGTGCATGACCGGCGTCCGGGCGGTGATCCACAGCGCGACGCTGCACAAGCCGCATATCGGGACGCATGCCAACCGGGACTTCATCGATACCAACGTCACCGGAACGCTGGTGCTTCTCGAGGAGGCCGTCTCGGCCGGGGTCGAGTCCTTCGTCTTCACCAGCACGACCAGCGCCTTCGGGGCGGCGCTGACGCCGGCCGGCGATCAGCCGGCGGCGTGGATCACCGAGGATGTGCCGCCGATTCCGCGCAACATCTACGGCGTTACCAAGGTCGCCGCCGAAGGATTGTGCGAACTCTTCGCCCGCCAGAACCGGCTGCCGGTGGTCGTGCTGCGGACCTCGCGCTTCTTTCCCGAGGCGGACGACAGCGCCGCGGTGCGGGACATCTACGACACCGCCAATGCCCAGGCGAACGAACTGCTCTACCGCCGGGTCGACATCGCCGATGTCGTCGATGCCCATCTGCTTGCCGTCGAGCGGGCAGCGGAGTTCGGCTTTGCCCGCTTCATCATTTCGGCGCCGACACCGTTCGATCGCGACGATGCGGCCGTGCTGCGGAACGACGCGCCGCGGGTGGTGGCGCGGCTCTTTCCCGAATTCGCCGATCTCTATGCGGCGCGCGGCTGGACGATGTTTCCGGGGATCGACCGGGTCTATGTCGCGAAGCAGGCCATGACGCGGCTCGGCTGGCGGCCGGCCTACGACTTTCGCCATGTGCTGTCATGCCTCGCGGCCGACGAGGACTTTCGCAGCCCGCTGGCCCGGGCGGTTGGCGCCAAGGGGTATCACGACACGACCTTCGCCGAGGGGCCGTACCCGGTCGCGCCGTCAGGGGCCTGACGGCTGGCCAAGTCAGCCGCGAGCAGGGGCCCGGGCGCGATCGGGTGCCGGCAAGGCGCGGCGGCGGCCGCCGACGGTGGTGCGCTGCATCTGCCAGCCGACCACCGGATTGTGCTGGGCGCGGCCATGGATGACGATCTGCGACGCCTTGCGGTTGCCGCGGGTGTTCGACATCAGGATCGATTCCTCGATCTCGACGGAGGGTCCGTCGGTCGAGAATTCCCAGGTCTCGCCGTCGGTCATTTCCAGCGTGACGCCGCGGCCCTGCTGGGTGACGCTGACATTCGGGTGGATATGGAAGCGGATGGCGAAGGCGTCCTTGCCGGACCGGGTCAGCGGATTGCCGGAGGGCGTCATGAAGGAATCCGACCCTTCCAGCACGTCGCCGGCCTCCGACAGGGCAAGGCGGCGCTCATGGACGATGGCGTAGCGGCTGACATAGCCGTTATGGCCCATCGACAGGACGGTCGAGCCGCCCTCGAAGCCGCGCTCGGACTTGACTCGCGACGGGCCGGAGATGATCGCCTCGCCGAGCCATTCGCCGATCCAGGACCGGGTGAGGAAGCGGCATTGCGAGGTGTCGTTGAGGGTGACGGTCGAATGGGCGGCGGTGGTGCGGGCGAGACGCCGCAGGCCGGAGCCGGAAAAGGGGACGCCGCAGTTGACGATCAGGCGCTGGCGGGCGGAACTCATCTCGAAGGACAGGCAGCCGGCATGGGCCTCGGTCGAGAAGTCGGTCGGCGGCGGGCGGCCGGCATCGGCGATCAGGATCGTCGTGCCGGCTTCGATGCGCTGGTAGCCGCTATGCGGGGCGCTGGTCAGTGGCGCGCCGCGGACGTCGTCATAGGCGAGCACCGTGGCGAGCTGGTCGGCCGGGGTGTCGCCGGCGCCGTTGAAGCGGGCGAAGCCGCCGTCGCCCTGGCGGAAATAGCGCAGCATCGGCATCATCCGGTCGATCGCCGACAGGAGGATGCGGGAGGGCTGCTGGCCGCGGGCGGTGAAGGCCTGGCGGAGCGGCAGCAGGTCGAGCAGCACCTCGAGGATGGCGACCGGGTTGCGGCTGGCATGGCCGCCATCGGGCAGGACCTGGCGAACGAGTTCCTGGTCGAGCCACTTGGTCGCCTGCTTGAGGAAGCGATCCTGGTCCGACATCGAGAGCGCCGCGGAGGCGAGCGCGATCATGGCGCGCAGCCGCGGCAGGCCCTGCGGCCCGTCATAGGCCGTGCGGCGGAGGTAGCGGACCTGACGGGTCAGCGAGCGCATGAAGCGGCGGTAGAAGGCGAGGTCGCAGCCCTCGAGGATCAGCGGCGTCTGGGCCAGCCACGAGATGATGCGGCGGGCGACGACGCCGGGCTCCCAGGCGATCGGGTCGGCACGGCCGGCCTGGGCGATCCACTCGTCGACAAGGCTGCGGGCATTGGAGCGCGACAGCGCCATGTCGGTGGCGCGCAGGTGGCGCAGCCAGCCGAAACCGTGCAACTCACGCATCCAGGCATCGCTCGGCGGGTCGACATCGAAGATCGAATAACCGTCGGCGTCGACGCCTTCGCCGGAAAAGAAGAAGCGGCCGGCGTAAATGTCGAGCGCGGTGGTGGGGTCGGCGGTCCGGAGGTCGATCGGCGCGATCAGCAGCCGTTCGGGGATGCCGCTGGCATAGCGCCAGCGGTAGAAAAAGCTCGCGTGATAGCGGAACGCAACCTGGCGCGAAAACGCGCTCAGGGCGAAGCGCATCTGTCGACCCTGACCGGATGCCGATCCGATCGCCATCAATTCACTCCAGAGACCCGGACTACCCCTTGCCCCAACCGACGAATCACAGGCGGTTGGCAGACTATCACCCTAGAGCAGATTTCAATCAATTGGACGGAAATCCCCATCAGGGCTTGATCAGCCGGCCGATGAAGAAGCCGTCGAGGCCCGCCAAGCGTGGGTTTGGATCGGGAAGATGGCAGGGCAATGTCCGCAGATAACCGGCTTCGGTGACCACCCCGGCGATGCCGCCGATCTCGTCGGCGGCGATCGGCGACGGCGTGAGGCCGTGCCGGGCGATGGCGGCGGCCGCCTGACCCTCGCCCTCCTGCGGCTCCAGCGAACAGGTGCAATAGACCAGCGTTCCACCGGGTTTCAGCCAGGAGACGGCGCGGTCGATCATCCCGGCCTGGCGGACGGCGATGCTCTTCACGTCGGCCGATTGTTTCAGCCAGGCGGTGTCGGGGTGGCGGCGGATGGTGCCGGTCGCCGTGCAGGGGGCATCGAGCAGGATGGCGTCGAAGGGCTCCGACGGCTGCCAGGCGAGGAGATCGGCGGCGACGACATCCGCCGAAAGGCCGAGCCGCTTGAGGTTGGCGCTCAGCCGTTCGAGGCGCGGGGCCGAAATGTCGACCGCCGTGACGCTGGCGCCGGCATGGGCGAGCGTCGCGGTCTTGCCGCCCGGTGCGGCGCAGAGGTCGGCGACGCGCTTGCCGGCGACGTCACCGAGCAGGCGGGCCGGCAGGGCGGCCGCTGCGTCCTGGACCCACCAGGCACCCTCGGCATAGCCGGGCAGGTCGGCAACCCGGCCGGTCGGGACGAGGCGGACGGTACCGCTCGGCAGGACGATGCCGCCGAGTTTCTCCGCCCACCCCGCGGCGTCTTCCTTCACGGTGAGATCGAGAGACGGTTCGACGAGGTGGGCGGCGGCGATGGCGCGGGTCGTTTCCTCGCCATAGCTCTTGATCCAGCGGGTCCACAGCCAGTCGGGCGTGTCGAGGCGGGGGGCGTCGGCGCCGACGAGGACCGTATCCTTCTCGCGCGCCATCCGCCGCAGCACGGCGTTGGCCAGTCCCTTGAAATGACGGCCGTCGGGATCGGCGGTGACCTGATCCATCGCGGTGGAGACGGCGGCGTGGTCGGCGACATCCATGAACAGGATCTGCGCTGCGGCGATCTGGAGGATGCGGATCAGGGCGCCGGCCTTGCGCGGCCGGCGGTCGAGCATCCGGTCGAGGGCCGCCTCGATCTCGCCAAAGCGCCTGAGCGTCGTCGAGACGATGGCGCGGGCGAGGCGGCGATCGCGATCGCCGAGCCGGTTGAACGCGGTGCCGCCGTCGCTCGGGTCGATCAGGCCGTCGAGGGCCTGGCGGGTGTCGAGGACGGCGATGAGCAACCCGGTGGCGGCCTGCCGCGAGGCGAGGCCGGTGGCGGATTTCGGTTTTTGAGGTTGAGCCATTACCGCGTCGCGTAGATCACCCCGCGCCGGAAAGCAAATGCCGTCGCGACCCTGGCGCCTCGACAAACGCCGATCCCGCCCAACTTACGTCAAATCGCTGCTGTCTGATTAGGATTGTCTTGCATTGTTGCGCCTATAGCGGCGCTTCTCCCATGACATCCATGATCCGGAGCCTGCCTGGTGGAACCGACTGCCCAAGAACAACTCATGCTCGAACTCGTCAACCGGGCGCGGCTCGACCCGGCCGGCGAGGCCAAGATGTTCGGCATCGACCTCAACAAGGGGCTTGGCAAGGGCACCATCAAGGCGACGCCGAAACAGCCGCTGGCGATGAACATGGACCTGCTCGAAGCGGCGCGGGTGCACAGCGCGTGGATGCTCGACAAGGATGTGTTCAGCCATACCGGGGTCGGCGGCTCGTCGGCCGGCGATCGCATGGCGGACGCCGGCTATGTGTTCACCGGCAACTGGGCCTGGGGCGAGAATATCGCCTGGCAGGGCACCACCGGCTCGCTCAACCTGACCTCCTATATCGTCGACCAGCACAAGGCGCTGTTCAAGAGCCCCGGCCACCGGGAAAACATCCTCGATGGCGACTTCCGCGAAATCGGCGTCGGCCAGATCCAGGGCGACTTCAAGGGCTACAACGCCTCGATGGTCTCCCAGGAATACGCGGCGTCGGGCAACGCCATGCGGTTCGTCACCGGCGTGATGTATGACGACAAGGACGGCAACGACTTCTATTCGGTCGGCGAGGGCAAGGGCGGTATCGCCGTCTCCCTCGGTGGCACGACCACCGTGTCGATGTCGGCCGGCGGCTACCAGGTCAAGGCGCCGACCGGCCTCGTCACGGTCACCCTCGACGGCGACATCGTCTTCAAGGTCGACACGAAGAAGGGCAACGCCAAGGTCGACCTGGTCGATGGGGCGACCCTCGAAAGCTCGGCGAGCCTGACGATCGTCGACGGCATCCAGCATGCCCGCCTGCTCGGCATCGCCAAGGCCAACCTGACCGGCGGCAACGACGACGACCGGCTCGACGGCAATGCCGGCAAGAACAAGATGTGGGGCAATGGCGGCGACGACACGTTGAACGGCGGTCGGGGCCGCGACAAGCTGTTTGGCGACAATGGCGACGACAAGCTGGTCGGCAATGGCGGCAACGACAAGCTCGGCGGCGGCGCCGGCGACGACATCCTCAAGGGTGGCAAGGGCCGCGATACCTTCGTTTTCAAGCAGGACGTCGGCAACGACCGCGTCCTCGGCTTCAAGACCGGGCAGGACCGGCTCGATTTCAGCGACATCTTCGGATCGGCCAAGAAGGCGCTGGCGGTGGCGGAAACCCACCACGGCAACACCGTCTTCGACCTGCCAGGCGGCGACCACGTCACGCTGAAGGGCGTGAAGGCCTCGAGCCTCTCGGTCGACGACTTCGTCTGAGCCTCAGCCCCAGGGGCCGCGCTGGCGGTTGCGGGCGGGGCCGGTGCGGCCGACGCGGGGCACCGCAACGGAAGCGGGGGGCTGCGCGGCCGGGCCGTTGCGCATCATGCCCTGAAGGGCGGCGATGCGGTTGGCGGTGGCGGGATGGGTGGCAAAGAGGTTGTCCATCCGGGCGCCCGACAGCGGGTTGATGATGAACAGATGGGCGGTCGCCGGATGGCGCTCGGCCTCGTCATTCTGCATCCGCGGCGCGGCCTGGGCGATCTTCGACAGGGCGGAAATCAGCCAGTCCGGGCGGCCGGTGATCTCGGCGGCGGCGCGGTCGGCCGAATATTCGCGGGTCCGGCTCACCGCCATCTGGACGAGGAGCGCGGCGATCGGCGCGACGATGGCGGCAACCAGAATGCCGACGAAGCCGAAGGGATTGTTGTTGTCGCGGGCGCCGCCGAAGAAGAAGGCGAAGTTGGCGAGCATCGAGATGGCGCCGGCGATGGTCGCGGTGATCGTCATGACCAGCGTGTCGCGATTCTTCACATGGCCGAGCTCATGGGCCATCACGGCGGCGATCTCCTCGCGGGAGAGCGCGCGGAGTAGGCCGGTGGTGGCGCAGACCGCGGCGTTTTCCGGATTGCGGCCGGTGGCGAAGGCGTTGGGCTGGGGCGAGTCCATCACATACACCTTCGGCATCGGCAGGCTTGCCTGTGCCGCCAGATCGCGGACGATGGCGTAGAATTCCGGCGCGGTGCGGGCATCTACCTCGCGGGCATTGTGCATGCGCAAGACCAGCTTGTCGGCATTCCAGTAGGTGAAGACGTTCATCCCCGCCGCGACCAGGAAGGCAATCGTCATGCCTCCGGTGCCGCCGACCATATAGCCGACGCCCATGAAGATCGCCGTCATGGCGGCAAGCAGCATGGCGGTCCGCAGAAAGGCCATTCACAATGCTCCGTTCACGCGAGAGATACGCTGTTGCGACGGAGATAATGATGGGGAGCGTGAGGGCCTGCCGCAAGATCGGGCGGGCGCCGGAGGCGGGTCAGCGGCAGTAAGTGCTGGTGCCGTTCTTGCCGCGGCGGATCACGTCGAAGTGGAAGTGATCCTTGTGGTAGCCGTCCGAGCCGGGCCCGAGAACGGTGGTGAACGGGCCGCAGCCGGCCTCCCGCACGTCGGTGAGGAAGCGCCTGGCGGAGGCGTTCTTGCCCTTGCCGACCTCGACCCAGCCGACGCCCTCGATCTCGAAGGCCGAAATGTCGATGGCGTTGCCGTGGGCGTGCTCGCTGAGCTTGGCGCCGGGGACGTTGTTGCGGGTGCGGCAGGAATAGGAGGCGGCGACACGGACGCCGGTGACGCTGCCGCGCAGGTTCTTCCGGGCCAGCGGTTCGACCTGGTCGCGCATGAAGGTGGCGAAGGATTGCGCGGCGCGACAGGACAGGACGGCGTTGCTGGTCAGGGCGATCGCGCCATTGTCCAGCGCCGAGACCTTGGTCGGTACGTCGATGCCGCACTGGCCCTTGCGGATCGGATCGATCGATACCGAGACGAGGCCCAGCATCCGCAGGCTGCGCATGCAGTCGAGTTCAGGCCCGTCCGCATCCTTTGGTGGCAGCGAGGCAAGCTGGGTGGCGGCGGCGAGCGCGGCGGCGGCCGAGCGGATCTTCGGCAGAGGCACGTCGATCACCGGCGGCGAGGCGACGCCGGCATCGTCGGGCGCATAGGCGACCGTCGCATCGGGCACGACCGGGGGGATGGCGGGGGCCTCGGCAATGACGGCGGGAGCCTCGGCAACTACTGGCGCTGGCGCTGCTTCCGGCGTCGGGTCGTCGACGGGCTCGAAACGGCGGTCGAAATCGACCGGTTCGGACAAGGGAACGAAGCCGGCAAGGGTTTCCGCTTCGCTCGGCAGCCCCTCGGTATCCGTCTCGGCGATGCCGGTGGCTTCGTCGTCCTGGGCGGGGCGCGGGCGAGGGTCCGGCACGTTGGCGACGGCCGCTTCGGTGTCGGCCTCGGGCGCCGGGGCGGCAGCCTCGACCGGGGGAGGCGGTTCCGGCGCTTTCGCCGGGGCGCTGGCCGCGGGTTGGGCCGGCTCGGCGCGGTCGCCCTTGTTGAACACCTTCTTCAGGGTCTGCACCGGCGGCGCGAAAATCCGCCGCAACTGCTGGGCCGACTCGCTCTGCGCCACGGCGGTCGCCGGCATGGCGAGGCCGATCAGGACGAGGGCTGAGGCGAGGCGATGAATCAAGGGCCGGCGTTTCCGGGTTGCAGCAAGACGCCATAGGTCGCGGCGGCTTCCCTGTCGAAACAGCAAAAAATCGCCTTCGTCAATGCGCCGGTGGCCGCGATGGTTTCCTCGCGGACGGTGCGAATGGCGATGGCGGCGGCGCGATCGGGCGGAAAGCCATAGGCGCCGGTCGAAATCGCCGGAAAGGCGATCGAGGCGATGGCATGGGTCCGGGCCAGCGCCAGCGAGCGGCGGTAGCAGGAAGCCAAGAGGTCGTCCTCGCCGTCCCTGCCGCCCCGCCAGATCGGGCCGACGGTGTGGATGACGTGGCGGGCCGGCAGGCGATGACCGGCGGTGATGCGCGCTTCGCCAGTCGGACAGCCGCCAAGTGCGCGGCATTCTTCAAGGAGTTCCGGGCCTGCGGCGCGATGGATGGCGCCGTCGACGCCGCCACCGCCGAGCAGCGAGCTATTGGCGGCGTTGACGATGGCGTCGACAGACAGCGTCGTGATGTCGGCGACGAGGACAACCAGTTCCGGCCCATCGGCCGGCTTGCCCGTCGCGGTCAATGGCTGAGCAGGAACACGGCCTGCTGCCCGAACAGGTTCCAGAACCACCACGGAGCATTGAGAGCGATGCGCTGGCCGCTGCCGTTCAGCGCCACGCCCCTTTCGATATGGGCGCCCATCTCGTCGCAGAGGTCGATGAAGTCCCGGATCGTGCAGAAATGGATGTTCTGCGTCTCGTACCAGGCCTGCGGCAGGTTGCGGGTCACCGGCATGCGGCCGTTGAGCATCAGCATGCCGCGCATCCGCCAATGGCCGAAATTGGGGAAGGAGACGATCGCCTTGTCGCCGATCCGCAGCATCTGCTCGATGACGTCGCGGGGCCGGTGCGTCGCCTGCAGGGTCTGGCTGAGGATCACGTAGTCGAAGGCGTTGTCGGGATAGTCGACGAGGTCCGTGTCGGCATTGCCCTGGATGACCGACAGGCCGCGGGCAACGCTCTCGTTGACGCCCTTCTGGCTGATCTCGATGCCGCGGCCGTCGACACCGCGGGTCGTCTCGAGCAGCGACAGGAGACCGCCGTCGCCGCAGCCGACGTCGAGGACGCGCACGCCCGGCTCGACCAGTTCGGCGATGACCAGATGGTCGACGCGCGTGGCGTTGTCGACGGAGCGCTGGGGGGCGTTCATGCTCACGCGATCCCGCGGGCGTAGGCGGCGGAGGACAGGAAGCCGCGAATGGTGTCGAACATCTCCGGCTCGTTGAGCAGGAAGGCGTCATGGCCGCGATCGGTGTCGATCTCGACGAAGCTGACGCTGGCCCCGGCGGCGTTCAGCGCGCGGACCACCGCCTTGTTCTCGACGGTCGGAAAGAGCCAGTCGGAGGTGAAGGACACGACGCAGAAGCGGGTCTTCGAACCGCGGAAGGCGTTGGCGAGGCGGCCGCCATAATCCTCGGCAAGGTCGAAATAATCCATCGCCCGGGTCAGGTAGAGATAGGAATTGGCGTCGAACCGCTCGACGAAGGTCATGCCCTGGTGGCGCAGGTAGGATTCGATCTGGAAATCGGCGTCGAAGCCGAAGGTCGGCTTGTCGCGATCCTGAAGGTTGCGGCCGAACTTGCGGTGGAGCGCCTGCTCGGACAGGTAGGTGACATGGGCGGCCATGCGGGCGACGGCCAGTCCCTTGCGGGGGCTGGTGTCGTCAAGCAGGTAGCGGCCGCCGCGCCATTCCGGATCGGCCATTACCGCCTGGCGGCCGACCTCGTGGAAGGCAATATTCTGCGAGGAATGGCGGGCGCCGGCGGCAATCGGCAGGGCCGAGAATACCCGTTCGGGATAGGTCGCCGCCCATTGCAGCACCTGCATGCCGCCCATCGATCCGCCGGCAACGCAGAACAGCGTCTCGATGCCGAGTTGGTCAAGCAGCATGGCCTGGGCCCGGACCATGTCGCCGACGGTGATGACGGGCAGGCCGAGGCCATAGGGCTCGCCGGTTTCCGGATCGGTCGTCGCCGGGCCGGTGGTGCCCATGCAGCCGCCCAGCACATTGGTGCAGATGATGAAATAGCGGTCGGTGTCGATCGCCTTGCCCGGTCCGACCATCTCCGTCCACCAGCCGGGCTTGCCGGTGACCGGATGGCGATTGCAGGCATGCTGGTCGCCGGTCAGGGCGTGGCAGAGCAGAATGGCGTTGGAGCGCGCCTCATTCAGCGTACCATAGGTCTGGTAGGCAATCTGCAAGTGGTTGAGCCGCTTGCCGGAATCGAGCAGCAGCGGGCGGTCCGGGCCGAAACGGACGACCGGACTGGAGGGATTGTCTGCCTGTTCAAGTGCCACGACCGCCTGATCGGCAGCCGGGGCGCCTGTCGGCTCCGTGTCGCCGACGATCGCCATCGCAGGTTCTTACATCGTTACAGGGAGTCAATCTGCTAGGAGGGGCACCGCTAACTGTCAATGTTTTCTTTGATTTTGCCGGGCGGCTTGCCTATGAATCGGCGCCCTCGACCAGCCCGCAATCAGACCCTCCACGGCGGCCACCCGACCCATGTCCGAACCGGCGACTGACACCCAAGCCCTGACGGCTCTCCGCCAGAAGATCGACGCCATCGACGACGATGTGCATCGCCTGCTCATCGAGCGCGGCGCGGTGGTCGACTCGCTGGTCCGGATCAAGGGGACGAGCAAGGCGGGCAACGCCTTTCGGCCCGGCCGCGAAGCCTCGATGATGCGCCGGCTGGTCGCCGCGCATCAGGGCGCGCTGCCGGTGACGACGGTCGAGCATATCTGGCGCGAGATCATCACCACCTTCACCCGGATGCAAGCGCCCTTCGACGTCGCCGTCGACATGAGCCATGCGCCGGAGCGGATGCGCGACCTCGCCCGCTTCTATTTCGGCTTCTCGGTCGGTCTCGACGCGATGCCCGACGCCGCGGCCGTGGTGGCCCGGGTCGCCGGCAACACAGACCTCGGCCTCGTCGCGATCGACGAGACCGGCGCGGGCGCGCCGTGGTGGCGCGGCCTGATCGGCGACGGCACGCCGCGGATCATGTCGCACCTGCCCTTCATCCGGTCGAAACGCCGGCCCGCCGACCTGCCGGCGCTGGTGATCTCGCCGCCGCTGGCCGATCCGACGCCGCCGGAGGTGATCCTCTATGCGGTCACCTCTGGCGCGGACCTCGTGGCCGGCGACGGCATCGAGGTTCTGGCCCGACGGGAGAGTGGCGGCATCCGGGACACGCTGGTGGCGGCACCGGCCGACCTCGATCGCGCGGCGATCGAGGCGCGGGCCGGGACGACCCTCGACACGATCGCCGACGTCGGCGGCATCGCCCGCGGCATCGCGCTCGACGGCGCGCCATCGGTGCTCTACGCGCCGATCGGCGAGGGAGACGGCGCATGACGACCGACCGACGCCCGACGCCGCGCCCCGGCGTCCTCGACATCGCCGCCTATGTGCCCGGCCGCTCCAAGGCGGCGCCGGGCGTCAAGCTGCACAAGCTGTCGTCCAACGAGACGCCGCTCCGGCCGAGCCCCGCCGCGGTCGCCGCCTATCGCTCGGTGGCGGAGACGCTGGCGCTTTATCCCGACGGATCGGCGGCGGACCTGCGCGCGGCTATCGGCGCGGCCCACGGCCTCAACCCGGACCGCATCGTCTGCGGCGCCGGCTCGGACGAAATCCTGACGCTGATCGCCCAGGCCTTCATCGGCCCCGGCGACGAGGCGATCCACACCACCCACGGCTTTCTCGTCTACCCGATCGCCATCAAGGCGGCCGGCGGTACGCCGGTGGTCGCGGCCGAGACCGACTATACCGCCGACGTCGACGCGATCCTGGCCGCCGTCACCGAACGGACGCGGGTGGTCTTTCTCGCCAATCCCAACAACCCGACCGGCACCTACCTGCCCTTCGACGAGGTGCGGCGGCTGCATGCCGGGCTGCCGCCCGAGACCGTGCTGGTCATCGACGCCGCCTATGCCGAGTACGTGCGCCGCAACGACTATGAGAGCGGGATCGAGCTCGCCGGCAACGCCGACAATGTCATCATGACGCGGACCTTTTCGAAGATTCACGGGCTGGCGGGACTGCGGATCGGCTGGGGTTATGGCGCGGCGCATATCATCGATGCGCTGAACCGCATTCGCGGTCCGTTCAACGTCTCGGCGCCGGCGATTGCTGCGGGCGTCGCGGCGATCGGCGACCGTGGCCATACCGAGAAGGCGGCGACCCACAACGAGACGTGGCTGCCGAAGCTGACCGCGGCGATCGAGGGGCTTGGCCTGACGGTCACGCCGAGCGTCGCCAATTTCGTGCTGATCCATTTTCCCGAAGAAGCCGGGCGGCGGGCGGTCGATGCCGACGCCTTTCTCGTTTCGCGGGGCGTGGTGGTCCGGCGGCTGGAGGCCTATGGCCTGCCCAACGCGCTGCGCATGACCGTCGGCTCCGACGAGGCGAATGAGGCGGCGCTGGCCGGCCTTGCCGCGTTCATGGGCGGGACGACGTGATGGCTTCGGTGGTGGATAGCGGCATTGCGTCCTTCGAGGCTCGCTTCGCTCGCACCTCAGGATGGCCAGGGTTGTGGTTTCCGTTTGGGGGGCGGCCTTCTTGTGGGGCGTCTCCCGTCCTCGCCATCCTGAGGTGCGAGGGTGAAGCCCGAGCCTCGAAGGACGCACGCCAGCCGACCCAGGAAGGACCGACATCGTGAGCGATCCCGTCTTTCCGCGGCTGGCGCTGATCGGCATCGGGCTGATCGGTGCGTCGATCGCGCTGGCCGCCTGCAGGTCCGGGGCCGCCGGGCATGTCGCGATCCACAGCCGCACGGCGAAGACGCTGGAGCGCGCCGAGGAACTCGGGCTCGGCGACAGCTATCACGCCGATCCGGCCGACGCGGTAAAGGACGCCGATTGCGTCATCCTGTGCATCCCGGTCGGCGCCTCGGGCACGGCGACGGAGGCCATCGCGCGCCACCTCAAGCCGGGGTCGACCATCTCGGATGTCGGTTCGGTCAAGGCGTCGGTGATCGCCCAGATGGCGCTGCACCTGCCGGCGGATGTTCACCTGGTGCCGGCCCATCCGGTCGCCGGCACCGAATATTCGGGGCCGGACGCCGGCTTCGCCGCTTTGTTCGACAACCGCTGGTGCATCCTGACGCCGCCGCCGGAGGCCGACCCGGCCGCCGTGGCGCGGCTCGTCGACTTCTGGAGCCGCCTCGGCGCCAATGTCGAGACGATGACCGCCGAGCACCATGACCTCGTGCTGGCGATCACCAGCCATGTGCCGCATCTGATCGCCTACAACATCGTCGGCACGGCCGCCGATCTCGAGACGGTGACCCAGTCCGAGGTGATGAAATTCTCGGCCGGCGGGTTCCGCGACTTCACCCGCATCGCCGCCTCCGATCCGACGATGTGGCGGGACATCTTCCTCAACAATCGCGAGGCGGTGCTGGAAATGCTCGGTCGCTTCTCCGAGGACCTGACGGCGCTGCAGCGGCTGATCCGCTACGGCGAGGGCGACAAGCTCTACGACCTCTTCGCCCGGACCCGGGAAATCCGGCGCGGCATCATTGCCGCCGGCCAGGCGATCGAGGCGGCCGATCTCGACCGGCCGCACGGCAAGGACGACGACGAAGCGGGATAACCCCGCCAGCAGAGCAGGGAGACGAGCGATGGGCTTCGACATGGGCGCCTTCGCGCTCGCCGGCAGGACCGCGCTGGTGATCGGCGGCACGAGCGGCATCGGCCGGGAGATCGCACTGGGCTACAAGGTGGCCGGGGCGAGGGTCCTGATCGCCGGGCGCCGGCAGGACAAGCTCGACCGGGTTGCCGCCGAGCTTGGCGGTGACGATGGCGCACCGATCGCCTATCCGGTCGACGTCCAGTCGGTCGCGACGCTCGAGCCTTTCGCCGAAAGAATCGAGGCCGATCACGGGCCGATGGACATTCTGGTCAACTGCCAGGGGACGACCTTCATCAAGCCGGCGCTGGAGCTCAGCGAGGCGGAATATGACGCGATCCTCGATACCAACCTGAAGGGCGTTTTCTTCGCCTGCACCGCCTTCGGCCGCCGCATGCTGGAACGCGGCAAGGGAGCGATCGTCAACATCTCCTCGCTCTCCGCCCATAACGGCTGGGCGCAGGCCGCGGCCTATGGCGCCAGCAAATGCGGCGTCGGCGGCATCACCCAGAGTCTTGCGGCCGAGTGGGGCGAGGGCGGGGTAAGGGTCAACGCGATTGCGCCGGGCTTCTTCGTCACCGACCTCAATCGCAACATGCCGAAGGAACGCAAGGCGGAACTGGAGCGGCGGGCGGCGATGAAGCGGGCCGGCGACCTGTCGGAACTGGTCGGCGCGGCGATCTACCTTGCCTCGGACGCCGCCGGTTTCGTCAGCGGCACGACGCTCAACGTCGATGGCGGCTATCTCGCCTCCGGGATCTGAGGCCGTCAGAACCGCAGCGGCGGGATGGTGGCGACCGCGATCACCCCGACCGAAACCACGCCGTCGCGAATGGCGATCGGCATTTCGCGTGCGTCCGCGTCGCCCTCGACCGGCTTGGCGAACATGCTGGCGGCCGCGATCCACTGCTTGACCTGGTCCTCGGCGCCGGGACGGATCTTTGCGACCGCCTTTGGCAGCTTCTTCAGGCCGGAGACGCGGACCGTCAGGTTGCCGGTGATCAGGCCCGCCGGCGACAGGCGAACCGCGCCGCTGGCGCGGATCACCGAACCACCAAGCGCGACCAGCAGGCTGGTGACGTCGACGGTGCCGCCGCTGGCGAGCCAGGCGCGCATGGTGGCGGCGGGGTCGGTGCCGAGCGAGCCGCCGACATCGTGGGCGGTGACATCCATCTGGATGGCGAAGGCCGGCAGGTCGGCGCCCTTGCGCAGCTTCACCAGCAGGTCGTCGGCGAGCAGGGTAAAGCGGTAGGCGTCACCGCCGGCAGGCTCGGCGGCGCCACGGGCGCGGCTGGCGGCAAGCCGGGTGAAAGGCGGCTTCTTGACGTCGGGTTTGGCGGCGACGGTCAATTCATCGAGTTCGAAGGCGATGCTGTTGAGGCCGGACAGGCCGGCATCGGCGTTGGCGATCGCCCGCAACCAGTTGGCGTCATAGGCAAGGCCCTGCGCCGGTGCGTCGATCGCCATCGGCGCCGAAAGCGCGGCTGTGACGCTGCCCGGCCAGTAGACCGGGGCGCTGGCCGTGAGGCGGGTGAAGCCAACCGCCATGCCGGCCTTCGTGTCGTTGAAGCTTGGCTGGCCGCAATCGAGGTCGAGGCTGAGGGGAAAGCCGCCGGTCTCGTTCTCGACGCAGGCGACCGCCCGTCCGTCGGCGGCGAGCGAGGCAAGGAGGTCCTGCACTGCGCTGGTCGCCATGCGGTTGCTCAGGTACCAGTAGCCGCCCCATAGGACGACGAGCAGGACCACGACAAGGGTCGCGATGGTCGTGCCGCGGCGGAAACGGTGTCGTCGTTTGGTCATGGGGTGCCTTGTTGCGCGGCGCTGGTCGACCTGATAGGCCGACGCCCGCCCGGATCGATCGTCGTGAACGCGCTCCCGGCTCTTCCGCTTGCCCTGTCCGCAATTCGGATCCGATGCGTATGTCCGATTTCTGGGTCTTTGGCTATGGGTCGCTGATGTGGCGGCCGGGCTTCGACTATCTCGAATCCGAGACCGCCGACCTGGCGGGCGCCCATCGATCGCTCTGCGTCTATTCCTGGGTCCATCGCGGCACCCGGGCGCGGCCCGGGCTGGTGCTCGGCCTCGACCGGGGCGGCTCGTGCCGCGGCGTCGCCTTCCGGGTGGCGGGACGCGATCGCGCCGCCGTGCTCGCCTACCTGCGCGAACGCGAACTGGTGACCGATGTCTATCGCGAGGTGTCGCGGCCGATCCGGCTGCGCCGCGAGGGACGGCCCGAGGTCGCGGCGGTGACCTACATGGTCGATCGCGATCATCAGCAATATGCCGGGCGATTGCCGCCGGACGCCATCCTTGCCCATGTCCGCGCCGGCCACGGCCAGTCCGGCGCCAACAGCGACTATATCGTCAGTACCGTGGCGCATTTGCGTGCCCTTGGCCTCACCGACCCGATTCTCGAACGCGTCGTGGCGGCGCTGGCCGACACCTGAGCGAAGCGTCCGAGAGAGACGAACATTCCGGCGAGACGATGGCTGGCGGCCGCGCCGGCTTCAGTCGTGCCCGATCGTCGCAATGCGCGACCGGGCCGCATCGGAAAGGGGCGGCGGATTGGGTGCGGCGGCGGCCTCGGCGATGAGGCGGTCGGAGGCCTCCTCGACGGCCTTTTCCAGCCGCTCGGCGAAGTCCTTGGTGTCGAGGCCGGGCTCGATCGGCGGCAGGTATTCGATGACGATCGTGCCGGGGTAGCGGAGGAACTTGCGGCGCGGCCAGAACAGGCCGCTGTTGAGCGCCACCGGCACGACCGGGACGCCGAGCGCCTTGTACATGAAGGAGACGCCGAAGTGATAATCCGGCGGCGCGCCCGGCGCCCGGCGAGTGCCTTCCGGAAAAATGATGATCTCGCGCTGCTTGGCGATCTCCTCGCGGGCTCGCGCCACCAGCGCGCGCAAGGCGGCGGACCCGCCGCCGCGCTCGACATGGATCATGCCGGCGGCGGTGGTGTAGAGGCCGAAGAGCGGGATCTGCCTCAGCTCGCGCTTGATGACGAAGGTCGGAAAGGCGAGCGTCGGGATCAGGGCGAAGGTCTCGTAGGCCGACTGGTGCTTGGCGGCGACGATGGCCGCGCCCTGCGGGATATGCTCGCGGCCACGGACTTCCAGCCGGATGCCGCCAAGGACGCGGGCGAGAAAGGTGCAGACCGTCCCCCACAGCTTGGCGAAGGCGACGCCGGTGCGTTGCGGCATCAGCAGGAACGGCACGATGCCGACGATCAGCATAACCGTGGTGACGAGATAGAAGGCGATGTTGAAGACCAGCGATCGGAGGATCGTCGCCAAACCGGGACCCTTGTCGACGCTCAACGGCCGGCGGCGCGGGCCGGGCGGGTGATCGGAAGAAGCTGGCGGGCTTCCGCGGCGAGGAATTTGCCGTACTCGCGGGCAAGCAGGCCGAAGGTGGCCGAATCCCGCCACCAGTCGTCGAGACGCAGGTCGGGATTGCTGACGGGGAAGGCGATCAGTTCGACATCCGGCATGGTGCCGCCGAGCTCGGCCATGCTGCGCGGCATGTGATAGTCGCTGGTGACGACGATCAGCGACCTGAAGCCCTGCTCCTCGACCCAGCGCTGGGTCTCGCTGGCATTCTCGATGGTGTCGCGGGCGTGGTCGAGATCGACGCAGCAGGCGAGCACCGGGCGGACGCCATCCTCCACCGTCTCGGCGAGCGTTTCGCGGGTGACGACCGGGTTGACGCCAGAGATCAACAGGCGCTGGGCGCGCCCTTCGGCGAGCAGGGCGAGCGCGCCGTCGATGCGGGCGGTGCCGCCGGTCAGGACGACGATGCCCTCGGCGCGCGGATCGACCGGCGGGGCGGCGACCGTCACCGTGCGGGCGAAGGCGACGAAGCCGATGGCGAGGCCGACAACCAGCGATCCGGCAAGGGCAGTTGCCGCAAACCACACCGGTTTCCGCTTCCGCGAAGCCATCAACTGTCCTTTCGCCGCCGTGTCCCGGCGCGATTTATCCTCTGCAATCGCGTTCATGCCGCGACCGTCGCAGCAGCGATCATACCAAAATCCGCGCCGTCCCGCCCATATCTCATTGCCGCATGCTCATTCAGACTCGGCCAGGTAGCGATAGACGGTGAGCCGCGAGGTTATCGCGGTCATCACGGCGATCATGAAGGCGATGGCGAGCGCCCCCAGATAGCCGACCGGACCGACCGCGAAACTGCCGAACAGCGCCGCTGTCTGGTCGGCGGCGACCGGGCTCATCGACGGCGCCAGGACGAAGCTGGTCAGGGCGAAGATGAAGGCGGCGGCGGCGGCGCCCATCAGCCCGCCCTTGAGGCCGAGCAGCATGAAGTGGCGCTGGTATTCGCGGGCGATGAAGCCGTCCTCGGCGCCGACGAAATGGAGCACCGAGACGACGTCGCGATTGCCGGCCATGGCGCCGCGGGTGGCGAAAACGACGCTGAGGACGGTCGCCATGAATACCAGCGACAGGATGCCGAGGCCGATGAAGACGGTGACCCGCGCCATGGTCTGGAGCCGCGAGGTCCAGCCCCGATGATCGTCGAGCGTCGCGCCGCGGACCTGGGCGGCGAGGCGGTCGGCCAGGGCGCCGAGATCGACGATCGACGGGTCGGAGAGGCGGACGACGATCAGCCGCGGGATCGGCAATTCGCCGAGATCGAGGCCGGTGCCGAGCCACGGTTCGAGCAGCGCCGTGCTCTCGGCCTCGGAGATCACCTCGGCGCTGGCGACGCCGCGAAACAGCCGGGCGACCGTCGCCGCCTTGGCGGCCTCGGCCGCCGTGTCGACGCCCTCGATCGGCCGGACCTGGATGGTGACCTCGCGCAACAGGTCGGTCTGCCAGTCGCTCGCCGCGTCGCGGACAAGGGTGACGGCGCCGAGGGTCAGGCAGGCGAGGAAGCACATGATGGCGACGACGATCGTCAGCGCGTTGCCGGAAACCGTGTTTTCCGGCACGAGCTGGCTCTGCTTGCGCATCGCCAGGCGGGACTGCCGGCGAAAGGCCGCAAGCTGGAGCTTGTGCGAGTGGTCGGCCTCAGTCGTAGACAGTGAGCCGCCCTTCCTCGATGACGAGACGCCGGGCATTGAACTGGTTCATCAGGTTGATGTCATGGGTGGCGATGACGACGGATGTGCCAAGCCGGTTGAGCTCGACGAAAAGGCGCATCAGCCGGCGGGCGAGCGGCGGATCGACGTTGCCGGTCGGTTCGTCGGCGAGCAGGATTTCCGGCTTGCCGATCAGGGCGCGGGCCAGCGCCGCGCGCTGCTTCTCACCGCCGGACATGACCGGCGGGAAGGCATGCATCCGGTCGCCGAGCCCGACCCAGCGCAGCAATTCGACGACATCGGCCCGGTAGCTCGATTCCTCGTTGCCGAGGACCCGCAGCGGCAGGGCGACATTCTCGAATGTGGTGAGATGGTCGAGCAAGCGGAAATCCTGGAAGACGACACCGATCCGTCGGCGCAGCGCCGGCAGGTCGGTCTTGGACAGCGATGCGGCATCCCGGTTGAACACCGTGATCAGGCCGCGCGTCGGCTTCAAGGACAGGAAAATAAGTCGAATCAGCGTCGTCTTTCCCGCTCCGGACGGGCCGGTCAGGAACTGGAACGAGCGCGGAGCGATCTGGAAGGACAGATCGCGAAGGATTTCGGGCCCCATTCCGTAACGGAGGCCAACATTCTCGAAACGAATCACCTGGTCGCCAGCCTTGCCTCGTCCGTCCTCTTCAGAACCACCTTGCCATTCCCCGCTTAGCCGTTTGTGGCCGTTGGTGCCACCGGAACAAGGCATCTCAACGGCGCAAGCGTTGCCAGAAGACCGTCCGGCTTTCCCCCATCATGGTTTCCAAGGCGTTAACTTTCTTCGCCTATCGTTGTCCGCATGCTCCTGTTGGGGGATTGCGAGCCATGACGATACGATGCCCGAAATGCAAGACGCCGAGCCTGCTCTCGCCGGAGGAAGTCGGCGAAGTCGGTCGCCTCGAACGCTGTCCGAACTGCCAGACGACGTGGCTGGCGCGCCATTTCGCAGCGAACGCGGATTTCGGGCGCCGTGACCGGCGACCGATGACTCGCCGCGAATCGCCGATCATCGACGGCGAGTTCGTGCCGCCCATTCGATTCACCTCCGGATTCCACGGCCAGGGCGCGGCCCGCACGGCGAGTGTCCGGGTACCGCCTGCCGCCCGGCGCTATGGCTTCGTGGCCGCGGCGACGGCGCTGGTCCTGACGCTGATCGCCATCGTCCTGCTGACGCCGGCGGTCTCCGCCCTGCCGCGGTTCGTCGGCTTCGTCACCGAGCGTGGCAGCGTCGCGCTGGAGGCGGTTTCCAGCAAGACCGTTACCCTGCGCGGCACCGAAGCGATCCTGGTCGAAGGCCAGATCGTCAACCGCAGCGGCCAGGACCTCGACGTGCCCGCCGTGCGCATCGCCTTGAAGGAGGACGGGTCCGAGGTCTATAGCTGGCTGATGGAACCAACAGTACAACGCGTCCGCGCCGGCGAAACGGTCGGCTTCCGCTCGGCGATGGCGAGCCCCCGACCGGGCGCCAGCCAGATCGCCCTCAGCCTTGCCGATCGCGGCGACGCCGGGACCGGCGCGCGCTGATGCAACGTATTCGGGGCCGCGACCTTCGGGTCCTCTATGACGCGCCGACGATTGCCAAGCGCAATGTCGAGCTTGCCGAGGAGATCGCCACGGCGGGCTATGTCGACCTGCTGGTCGTCTCGATCCTCAAGGGCAGCTTCATCTTCGCCGCCGACCTGATCCGGGCGCTGCACACCGTCGGACTGGCGCCGGAGGTCGAGTTCCTGTCGCTCTCCAGCTATCGTTCCGGAACCGAATCGAGCGGCGAGGTCACGGTGCTCCGCGATATCGAGACCGACGTGGCCGGCCGTGACGTGCTCTTGATCGACGATATTCTCGAATCCGGCCGGACCCTGGCCTTTGCCCGGAGCCTGATGCTGTCGCGCAAGGCGCACCGGGTCGGCATCGCCGTGCTTCTCGAGAAGCCCGGCAAGCTCTCCCAGCCGCTGAAGGCCGATCACGTCGGCTTCAGTTGCCCCGACTATTTCGTCGTCGGATACGGCATGGACGTCGCCCATGCCTTTCGGGAACTGCCCTTCGTCGGGGTTGTCGAAGACGAGTAGGACCCCTGGTCCTACTCGTTTTTTGCCTTCCCTGTCGGCCCTCCGGGCCTCCCCGCCTCTTGTTTTGCCGCGTTGCCCCCCGGCGAGTGGGGCAGGCCGCGTTCCCCCCAACCGCTCATCCCCGCGAAAGCGGGGACCCAGGCGGCGTCGGGAATGGGCTCGTAGCCGGCCGACACGGGCACCCGGCCGGAGGACTGGATCCCCGCTTTCGCGGGGACGAGCGGGTACGGGATCCGCAAGACGTCCCATGGTCCGTGCGGGAGCCTTCGGCCCTCCTCGCCTCTTTTCTTGTTTCCCGGTCCGGCCTTCGGCCGTCCTCGCCTCTTTTGCCCCGCCTCTTGGAATCAGTCCTCCGAGGAGTCCCGGGTGGCCGCAGCCGGGGGCGCGACGAGGGCGGGTCGGAAGGCCGGCTTTCGCCGGCTCGCGTCGGCCGGGATGGCCCGGTAAAGCTGCTTGGTCGCCTCGACGAGGATCACCCCGGCGAATGCCGGCCACAGCGTGACGCCGACCCGTTCCCAGTTGGCGCCGGTGCGCAGCCAGGGCCGGCGGGCGATCGGCGGGACGCAGAGCGCTTCCGACCAGCCGAGTGGCGAGAACATCGCCTCGCGCAACAGCGCGGTCAGTTGTCCGCGGGTGAAGGGGCGGCCGTAGCCGAAAGGCGTCTTCTCCGCCCAGGCCCAGATGCCGCGGCGGTTGGGGACGACGAGGATAACGCGGCCGCCGGGAGCAAGAACCCGCCAAATCTCGCGCAACTGCTCGCGCGGATTGTCCGCCACCTCGAGGCTGTGGACCACCAGCACCCGCTCGATCGAGGCATCGGGGAGCGGCAGGACGTCGGTGGCGACGAGGGCAGCGGCGTTGAGACCGTCCGGCGGCCAGTTCACCACCCCCTGTCCCTCCGGCATGAAGGCGATGGTGCGGGCGGCGCCGTCGGCAAGGTCGTCGAGATAGGGCGTCGCATAGCCGATGCCGAGAAGCTGCTCGCCGGCGAGCGAGGGCCAGTGCTTCTTGAGCCGGGCGCCGATCAGGCGGCTGGCAATCTCGCCGAGGCGTTCGGCGTAAAAGGCCCGGAGATCGACAACGTCGAGATACATGCCGTCCATCCTAGGCCATTCTTCGCCAAGATTTCGTGTCCGGCGCGGCGGGTGGTCCCGGTTGGCGGCAGATGCTAGTCAGGGGCATCAACCGACACCCGACGGAGTCACAGTTACCATGGTCCTGAAGATCGAGCAGTTCCCCTGTCGCTCGGACAATTTCGGCGTTCTCATTCACGACACCGAGGCCAACGTCACCGCCTCGATCGACGCCCCCGAATTCCAGCCGATCGTCGATCGTCTGGCCGATCTCGGCTGGGACCTCGACGAGATTCTCGTCACCCATCACCACGAGGATCATGTCGAGGCCAACCTGACGCTGAAGACCGCCTATGACTGCAAGATCGTCGGCCCGGCTGGCAAGATCCCGGGCGTCGACCGGACGGTCAAGGACGGCGACACCTTCACCTTCGGCACCTTCGAGGTGCAGGTCATTGCCACGCCCGGTCATACGCTCGATCACATCTCCTACTACCTGCCGGCCGCCAAGGTGGCCTTTGTCGCCGACACGCTCTTTGCGCTGGGCTGTGGCCGGGTGTTCGAGGGCACGCCGGAAATGATGTGGGAGTCGCTCGCCAAGCTGGCCGCGCTCCCCGACGACACGACGATCTATTGTGGGCACGAATACACGCAGGCCAACGCCAAGTTCGCGCTGACCATCGAGCCGGAGAACACCGAACTGGTGGCGCGCGCCGCGGAAATCGACCAGCTTCGCGCCGAGGGCAAGCCGACGCTGCCGACGACAATCGCGCGGGAGAAGGCGACCAACCCGTTCCTGCGCGTCGGTTCGCCGGCGATCCGCAAGACCCTGGGCCTTGAGGGCGCGTCGCAGGCCGAGGTCTTCGCCGAGGTCCGCAAGCGCAAGGACAACTTCTGAGGAACGCAGGTTTTCGGGCGCCGGTCAGCGGCGCCTGAAGGCGTCCTTCGAGGCCAGCGCCGCGCCGCCGGCAATCAGCGCGGTCGCCACGGCGATCGACCAGGCCGGCGCGGCGAAGCCGGCGACGATCAGCACGATGGTCGACAGCAGGGGCGCGGCATAGGCGCTGGCGCCAAGCACCTGGATGTCGCCGTGCTTGACGCCGTAGTCCCAGACATAAAAGGCCGCGCCGACCGGCATCAGGCCAAGGCCGCCGACCGCCAGCCATTCGCCGATCCCGGCCGGCCACACAGTTTCTTCCAGGACGAGATGGGCGATGGCGCTCAGGGCGGCGGTCGCCAGGCAGAAGCCTGCGACCGCGCCGGTGCCGACGCTGGCGAATCGCCGCGACAGCACCGAATAGGCCGACCAGGTGAGCGCGGCGCCAAGGGCGGCGGCATAGCCGGCGGCGAATTGCGGATCGATCGAGACGCTTTGGCCGCCGGTCACCACGACGACCGTGCCGGCAAGGCCGAGAAGGGCGCCGACCAGGTGGTACCAGCGCAACCGCTCGCCCGGCAGGAGCGCCGAAAAGACGACGATCAGCAGCGGCCAGAGATAGGAAATCAGGCTCGCCTCGACCGGCGGTGCGCCGCGTAGCGCGGTAAAGTAGAAGAAATGGAAGCCGAACAATCCGCCAATGCCGAGGATCCAGGCGCGGATCGGGATGACGAGGTCGCTTGCGCGACCGGTCGCCGCCACCCAGCCGAGGCCCAGCAGGCCGCTGACGGTGAAGGCCATGGCGGTAAGCTGGAACGGCGGTACGGCACCCGATGCGGCGGTGAACACCGCCAGCAGCGACCACATCAGAACGGCCGAGAAGCCGATCCAGGTGGCGAGTTGTCGACGAGGAGCCATCTTTCCTTCCGGCCGGGCCGAATCGCGCGTTTGCGCTTTTTACCCCTAAACACCGGGGATGAATTAAAACAGGCGAGACATACCGGGGCCAAAAAGCTAAGAATAATAGGGCTGAGGGGCTAGAATCACACCGACCCGAGCGCGGGAACACGCTCGAGGAGAATGATGGCGAATACGATCAAGAGTGCGCTGTTCGTAGACTACGACAGCTTCCATCGCAGCCTTGAAGCAGCTCACGCGGACGTGGCCGAGCTTCTCGCTCAGAAGGCCGCGACGCTGGTATCTGCGATCGAGACCGGAAAACTCGTCACGCCCGAAGTGGAGGAGGGCGCGCGTCGGCGCAGCCTGATACGGCGTTGCTATGCCGATCCGCAGCTTCTCGGCAAGAACCGGTCGGCGTTCATCGCCTCTGGATTCGAGGTCATCGACTGTCCGCCGCTGGAAGGGTCCGACCGCAATTCCGCGGCCATTCACATCATTCTCGATGCGATGGACGCACTCGGCCATCCGGCCGGCTACGAGGAATTCATCCTGCTGTCGGCCGATACCGACCTGACGCCGATGCTGCTCAGGCTGCGGGCGCATAACCGGTTGACGGTGATCTACGCCGACGACGTGACGTCCTCGAGCTACAAGGCGATCGCCGACGCGATGATCGCCGAGCAGGATTTCATTGACCTCCTGGTCAGCGAGGAAGCGCCGCCGGAGCCCGAAGTCGAAGCGGAGGCCCTGGCCGAAGCCGAGGCACCCGCGGCGGCCGGGGACCGCAGCGCCCTCGAGGCGCTGGCCCGCAAGATTCACGCGGCAACCAATGTCCCGATGTTCTCGCCGCGCACCTTCGCCGACCTGTTCCGCTTTCTTGCCCAGGAAGTCGGCGAGAGCGGCTATCATTTCCAGCAGACCGCCGAGAAGGTGACGGAACGGCTCACCGAGGCCGGGCGCAACGCCAATCGCCGCCAGGTGCTGTTCGTGGTCAAGGGCCTTGCCCTGAAGGGCCATGTCTTCTCGACCAGCGATACCCCGGAACGCCTCGCCGAGGTCTTCCGGGAGCAGGTGCTCTATCTCGCCGGCAGCGCCGGCGTCGACGTGACCGCCGAGGAGGCAGCGCTCCTGCCGTCGTGGATCGTCGGGCGCTCGGCCGCGCCGCCGGCCCGTCCGGCCGCGACGCCGCCGGCGACGAAGACCCAGGACAAGCCGCCGGAGCGCAAGTCGATTCTTCGTCGACGGCCGACCCGACCGGTATCGGCGAAGCCGGACGCAGAGAAAGCCGAGAAGGCGGAGAAGACCGAAAAACCCGCCAGGGCCGAGAAGGAAGAGGCGCCGACCAAGCAGGCTGCGCCGGCCGAGCCCGAAACGCCGCCGGCGCCGAAGGCCGAGCCGTCGCCAAGCAGTGGGTCGTCGCATCTGCGCCGGCTTGCGGAACTGCGGGCAAGCAGTGCGTCGCGGGCGCCCGGCCGTCTTGCGGCTCTGAGAGCCAAGAAGGACGAGAAGGCCGAGCCGTCGGACAAGGAGGCGGCGCCGGCCAAGGATGCGCCGACGCAATCGGCCGCCGCGCAGCTCAAGCCGCCGGCGAAGGCCGCCAAGTCCGGCGACGCGCCGGACGGGCTGGAGAATTCGATCCTGGCGGCGATCGCCCAGGCGGTCGACGTGCTGGTCGAGGACGGCGGCCCGCCGGCGAATGCCAAGGACACCGCTAACGAGGGACAGGTCGAGGCTGACGTCGAGATCGATCTCGACCTCGATATCGAGGAAGCGTCGCCGCTGGACACCGATCCGCTGATCGCGGCGGAACCGCCGCCCGAGGCCGAGCCCAGCGAGGGCGGCGACAGCGACGACATCGGCGACGAGATCCAGCGGATCATCGCCTCCTACAGCCGCGCCCGCCAGCAGAGCTGAGCCTTCGGGCCAGCCGTCGGGTCCCGGTTATCGTCCGCGACCGGCAACGCGGTCCTGCAACCAGCGCCCGATCTCGGCCGCGCTGCCCTGCGCAGCGTTCCACGAGTCGGCCGCGGCAAGCGCCCGTTCGCTGAGATCCGCATGGCGGTCGATCGCCTCCCGAACCGCGGCCAGGACGGCGTCGGGCGTGGCGTCATCGAAGGTCGCCGGTTCGTTGCCGTAGCGCCGGGCGAAGTCGGCCATCCAGCCGCGCTGCGGCACGACCAGCACCTTGCCGAGCGACAGGGCCTCGACAAAGACCCCCGAGCCGGACACCTCGTAGCGCTGGCGATAGGGCAGCACGACGATGTCCATGCGGTCGAGCATGGCGAAATAGTCCTCGGTCGAAACCTTGCCGTCGATCAGCTCGACGCCGGGATCGTCGCGCAGCATGGCGATGGCCTCGTCGACCGGCCGATCCGCCAGCCGCGCCAGCCCGCCCGGGTCGAGCTGCACCGTCCAGCCGATGCGATCGCCGAAGGCCTTTCGGGTTTCGTGGACCAGGGCGGGAATCAGGTCGGCGCCGCGCTCCTCCCGCGTTGCGCCAAGGTAGCCGAGCCGCAGGGGTCCGCCCGGCGCGGCGGCGCGAGGCGTCGCATGTTCCAGCGCAAGCCCCGCGGCGACATAGGGAAAGAGGCGGATATCAAAGGTATCGCCGCCGAGTTCGCGCAAGGTGTCGATCTGGCTCTGGGTCTCGCAGTAGATCAGGAGTTCGGCATTGCCCAATTGCTTCAACGCGGCGAAGGTCTCGGCATAGATGGCGCGGACGATCCCGGCGCGAGACGGGTGGGCGCCGAGATTGGAATCGACGATCCCGACGATCAGCGACGAGCCGTCGTCGGCATGGTGGCGCAGCATCCAGTTGGCCATGCCGAGGATCGTCGTGTTGCGCATGGTGTGAAAGACGAAGAGCCGGTCGTCGGCGGGAATCTGCCGGTCGAGTTCCACCTCGAAATAGCGATTGACGTTGCGGTGCCATTGCAGGTCGTCGAAGGGGATTTCGCCGGTATACATCCGCGTCGTCAGCGCCGGACGGAAGTCGAAGCCAAGTGCCTCCGGCGGCGCGCCTGCGTCGGTGGCGCCGTAGAAGACGCCCGGCAGTCCGAGTGCGGCGAAGCGGTGCAGGTAGAAGAGGTTGTTGTTGAAGTTGTGCCCCTGGCCGGTGTCGGGGGCGAAGCCCGGGTCGACGACGACCGCGCGCGGCGAGGGCGTGTCGCCGGCGGCCGGGGCGGCCGGGGCTGGGGCGTCCATGTGGCCCAGCGCGATGTCGATCTCGCCGAGCCAGACCAGGGCATGCCAGATCGACATCCTCGGCTTTTTCGGCCGCTGCTCGTCGGGGTCGGCAAGCAGCGCCGCGAGGCGCTCGGCGAACATCGGCAGGGCGTCGCGGTCGCCGAGTTCGACCGCCTGGTGGAAGCCGCGCCGGATCGGCCTGGCGCCGACGGACCCGTCGGCGAGCGCCTCGAGCAGCAGGCGATAGCTGCGCTCGGTCTCGCCGGCGTGGCTCAGGGCGTCGACCAGTTGCATGCGGGTCCCCTGGCGGGGGGCAAGCGCATAGGCCTTTTCGCGCTCGGCGACGGCGCCTACCCAGTCGCCGGCCTTCTCAAGGGCGTCGGCGTTTTCCCGGTGCTGGCGAAGCTCGGCCTTCTTCGGATTGTCGGATGCCACAAGCTATCCCGTGAACGTGTGAGGGGGCGAGCCCGCACAAGAACGGCCTGAAACGGGTTTGGCAATGGCGATTGCAGGCATTTCCGTGGGAAGTGCCCGAGAATTTGCCGGTGCGCCCAGGCGATCTCAGCCGTTGGCGATGTACTGGCCACCGTTGATGGTCAGCACCGAGCCGGTCATGAAGGCTGCCGCGTCGGAGGCGAGATAGGCGACAAGCGCGGCGATCTCGTCTGCCTCGCCGAGCCGGCCGACCGGGATCTGGCCAACGATGCTGTCGAGGACCTTTTCCGGCATCGCCGCGACCATCTCGGTCGCGACATAGCCCGGACAGATGCAATTCACCGTGACGCCCTTGCGGGCATTCTCCTGGGCCAGCGCCTTGGTGAAGCCGATGACGCCGGCCTTCGCCGCGGAGTAGTTGACCTGGCCCATCTGGCCCTTCTGGCCGTTGATCGAGGAGATGTTGACGATGCGGCCGGCGCCGCGGTCGCGCATGCCGCCGATCACCGGTCGGGTCATGGCGAACATCGAATCGAGATTGGTGCGCAGCACCGCCGACCACTGGTCGAAGGTCATCTTGTGGAACATGCCGTCGCGGGTGATGCCGGCATTGTTGACCAGGATTCCGGTCGGGCCGAGATCGGCCTCGACCCTGGCGATCCCCTCGGCCGATGCCTCGGGATCGGCGACGTCCCATTTGTAGATGGCGACGCCGGTCTCCGCCTTGAAGGCCTCCGCCGCCTCGTCGTTGCCATGATAGGTCGCGGCGACGGTGGAGCCGCCCGCGGCCAGCATCCTCGAAATCGCAGCGCCTATGCCCCGCGTTCCTCCCGTAACGATGGCAACGGCCATGGTCGTCCTCCCCGTCGTTGTTGTGGTCTTCTTGTCATTGCAGTCAGTCTTCGTTGTCGCCTATCGCTCGATGCACATGGCGATGCCCATGCCGCCGCCGATGCACAGTGTCGCCAGGCCGCGCTTGGCATCGCGCTTCTGCATCTCGTGGAGCAGCGTCACCAGGACGCGACCGCCCGAGGCGCCGATCGGATGGCCGAGAGCGATCGCCCCGCCGTTGACGTTGACGATGTCGGGGTCCCAGCCGAGGTCCTTGTTGACCGCGCATGCCTGGGCGGCGAAGGCCTCATTGGCCTCGATCAGGTCGAGATCCTCGACCTTCCAGCCGGCCTTCTCCAGGGCGCGGCGCGACGAGGGGATCGGTCCGGTGCCCATCACCGCCGGATCGACGCCTGCGGTCGCCCAGGAGACGATCCGCGCCAGCGGCTCGATGCCGCGCGATGCCGCCTTGTCGGCGCTCATCACGACGATCGCCGCCGCGCCGTCATTGAGGCCGGAGGCGTTGCCGGCGGTCACAGTGCCGTCCTTGACGAAGGCCGGGCGCAGCTTGGAGACCGACTCGATGGTCGTGCCGGGCCTGAAGTGCTCGTCCTTGTCGACGACGATGTCGCCCTTGCGGGTCGAGATGGTGAAGGGGACGATCTCGTCCTTGAACCGGCCGGCGCCGTGGGCGGCCTCGGCCTTGTTCTGAGACTTCACTGCGAACTGGT
Organism: Bauldia litoralis; assembly: GCF_900104485.1. GTDB lineage: Bacteria > Pseudomonadota > Alphaproteobacteria > Rhizobiales > Kaistiaceae > Bauldia > Bauldia litoralis. The sequence goes on from NZ_FMXQ01000003.1 coordinate 600,336, forward strand.
CCTGGTCCTCGCGGGTGATCTGGAACTCGCGGGCGACATTCTCCGCCGTGTTGCCCATGTGGTAGCCGTTGAAGGCGTCCCACAGGCCGTCCCGGATCATCGTGTCGATCATCGAGAAGTCGCCCATCTTCACGCCCGAACGCAGATGGGCGCAATGCGGCGCCATCGACATCGATTCCTGGCCGCCGGCAACGATGATGTCGGCATCGCCGGTGGCGATCTGCTGCATGCCGACGGCGACGCTGCGCAGGCCCGAGCCGCAGAGCTGGTTGAGGCCCCAGGCGGTCTTCTCGGCCGGGATGCCGGCCGCGATCGCCGCCTGGCGGGCGGGGTTCTGGCCCTGGCCGGCGGTCAGGATCTGGCCGAGAATGACCTCGTCGACCTCGTCGGGCGCGACGCCGGCGCGCTCCAGCGCGGCCTTGATCGCCGTGGCGCCGAGTTCATGGGCCGGGGTGTTGGCGAAGGAGCCGTTGAAGGCGCCGACCGCGGTCCGGGCCGCGCCGGCGATGACGATGTCACTGGTGCTCATTGCGAGAATTCTCCTGTCTGGCCGCGCTCGGCCGGAAGCGATTTCAGAATCGACTACAGCCCGCGCCCCAAGCCGCTGTCAATGCGACGGACGCCCGCTGCTTCTAATATGGCATCGCACAAATAATTGGCGAGCCTGCAAAAAAGCTTCTATCGTCAATCCCGTGGGAGAGCCGGTCGCGTATTTGTCGCGTCCGGATTGGGTCGATCCCTTGCGGGATTTCAGTCTACGTGTGAGTGGCGTCGGACATGACAGCGGAAAAAGAGCCAACTACGATCAAGAAGTACGCCAACCGGCGGCTCTACAACACGGGGACCTCGACTTACGTAACGCTTGAGGACCTGGCCGAGATGGTGAAGGCGGGAGAAGACTTCGTCGTCTTCGACGCCAAGACCGGCGAGGAAATCACCCGGTCGGTGCTGACCCAGATCATCTTCGAGCAGGAGAACAAGGGCCAGAACCTCCTGCCGATCGCCTTTCTCCGGCAACTGATCCGGTTCTACGGCGACTCGATGCAGAACCTGGTTCCGACCTATCTCAATTTCTCGATCGATTCCTTCGCGCGGGATCAGGAGAAGATGCGCAGCCAGATGACCAATGCCTTCGGTCCCGGCGCGCTCGACGTCGTCGGCGACCAGGTGCGCCGCAATACCGAGATGTTCGAGCAGGCGATGCGCATGTTCCTGCCGTTCGGCGGTGGCGCCACCGGTGGTCGCGAGGACACGCCGACCGCCGCGACGTCCGACAAGGCCGGCGAAGCGGAAGGCGGCGCCGATATCGAGGCGCTTCGCCGCCAGCTCGACGCCGTGCAGGAACGCCTGGAAAAAATGTCGGAAAAGAAGAAGTAGCGGACGGACGCCGCTACGGCTGGGGACTGCCCGGCTGATCGCCGACGTCGCCGACCAGCGTGCCCTGGATGCAATCGATCCCCCAATCGGCAAGCAGGGCGACGGTTTCCTCGTCCTGAACCCATTCGGCCACGACCGGCACCTTGAAGCTGCGCGCCAGTTCGGCAAGCGCCCTGACGAAGGTCCGGTCGTCGCTGTTCGCCGGCAGGTTCTCGATGAACGAGCCGTCGATCTTGAAGAAATCGACCGCCAGCAGCCTGAGATTGCGGAAGGACGAGAAGCCGGCCCCGAAGTCGTCGATGGCGACCCGGCAGCCATGGCCGTGCAACATCCCGACGAAGGTGGCGGCTTCCTCGACATTGTTGATGGCGATCGACTCGGTGAGTTCGACGATCAGCCGGGGAGCAAGGTCGGATCGGGCGGCGAGGCGGTGCGAGAGGCGCGCGGTCCACTCGCTGTCGCCGATCGTTTCAGCCGAGACGTTGATCGACAGGTGGATGTCCGGCCTTTCGCACAGCGTGTCGAGGGCGAGTTCGAGAACCCGGTCGTCGATCATCCTGACCAGGCCAATGCGCTCGGCCAGGGCGATGAAGCGGGCCGGCTCGACCACGGTGCCGTCCGGATGCTCGACCCGGGCGAGTGCCTCGTAGAACAGGGGCTTGCGGGTGCCGATGGCGACCACCGGCTGGAAGACCAGCTTCACCTTCCGCTCGGCCAGGGCCGCGGCAAGGGCGCGCGATTGCGACGCGACGAGCTTGCGGTCGGCCTGGCTTCCGGCCGACGGCTTGTAGGCCGCGAAGCGTTCGCTGCCCAGGCGGCGCGATGCGTGCAGCGCGGAAAGCGCGTTGGCGACCGCTTCGCTGGCGGTCCGGCCGTAGCGCGGCAGGCCGACGCCGCCGATCGACACGGTGACGGCCAGCGACTCGTCGCCGATGTCGATCACGTCGTCGCGCACGGCGGCGCGAACACGTTCCGCCGCGGCCCGCATGTCGTCCTCCTCGCAATGCACCAGCATGATGCCGAGCTTGCGGCTCGAAAAACGGCCGATCGCGTCGCCGTCGCGCAAACACGCCTTGATGCGGCGGGCGACTGTCGCGAAGGTCTTCTCGGCGACATCGAAGCCATAGGCTTCGTTGATCGCCCGCAGGTTGCTGATGGAAACGATGAAGAAGGCGAGGGGCTTCGGCGACGAGCCGGTTTCGGCGAGGGTCTGGTCGAGCGTCGCCAGCAGGTGGCCGCGGTTGAAGCAGTCCGTCAGTTCGTCGTGGCGGGCGAGATAGGCGAGGCGCTGCTCCTGCTCATAACGCTCGTTGATGACGCGCATGATACCATGGGCACGGTGCGGCTTGCCGTCCTTGCCGGCGTACCAGCGGCCGATCTCCTCGATCCACAACTGGCGCTCGCTCGTCCGGCCCTCCGGGAGAAGCGAATACTGGACCTGGAAGGCGACACCGCCGCCGGCGTCGCTCGATCCGTCGTGAATGGCGTCGTAGCGGGTAGCAAGACTGCCCGGATCGACAAGGGCGGCGAAAGCGCGGCCCGTCGTGATCCGGTCGAGGGTGCCGATGCCGAGCGCGTCCAGGGCGTTGGGGCCCCAGCGCATGGTGTCGTCGTCGAGCGACCAGTCGTAGACGACATGACCGACGGCCGCGAGGATCTCGTCGCAGGGAAGCGACATATCCCGTGCCGCCGTCATCGTTGGTTCGACCACGACGTCCTCCAGCCCGGCACGATCCGACAGCGCCCTGTACATGCGTGCGGCACTATGGCGACCATGGGTTAAGGAAGCGCCAAGAAACCCGTCATAAGGGAAACAAAGCGAGGGACGGCTGACTACGGCCCGCCGTCGAAGCCCTGGCCGAAGGTGACGTCGCGGGAGGCGGTGCGGATCGTGATGGAGAAGCCGGCGACGACGTCGAACAGCGCGATCAGGGTCAGGACGAAGAAAACCGAGTTGGCGCAGTAACCGACCACAATCAATTCAATGACATAGACGATCAATACAACCGTCGAAAGTATGTGATTGGTGACCGTCGCCGTCGAGGTCCGTCCAGACTTCAGCACCTCGAGGAACAGGATGACGATCCCGAGGGTGATCATCAGGTCGCCGAGGGTCAGCGCCCAGCGGGCGCCGGACACCATGACGATGCCGAAGAGTTCGTCGGACCAGTCGACGCCGGCATAGCCCAGGATGTTGAACAGGATCAGGGGAACGATGGTCAGGGGTATGGCGGTGATCATGGTTCCACCTTCGGTGCTTCGCGAATCCGGCGCGGCGCGATGCTAGCGCCGCCGCATCCGACAAAAAAGGCCGGCGTGACGCCGGCCTCTTCATTCCTGTCGGCCAGGGACCGTAATCAGCTGTCGCTCTTCGGTTCCAGCACCTGCCGGCCGCCATACATGCCCGACTTCAGGTCGATGTGATGCGGACGGCGAAGCTCGCCGGAATCCTTGTCTTCGACGTAGCTCGGCTTCTTCAAAGCATCGGTCGAACGACGGAATCCGCGCTTCATGCGCGAGGTTTTTCTCTTGGGGACTGCCATCTCTTGTCCTCGAAATGATCAAAGGTTGCGGCGCTTATACGCAGACTCAGGGGTAGAGGCAAACGATATAGGGCCCGGCGAGTCTTGCGCGGGCCTCGATGGTGCGCGCCAGCGACGTCATCAGCTTCGACGGACGGGCGGGATTGCGGGCCAGGGGATTGGGCAGGGCGCTGGCGAGAAGAGCCGACTGGCGGGCGGTGAGATCGGCTGCGGGTCGGCCGAAATAGTGCTGCGCCGCCGCTTCGATGCCGAAGATCCGCGGGCCCCATTGGGCGATGTTGAGGTAAAGCTCCATCTCCCGCCGCTTGCCCCAAACCGTGTCTGCGTAAAGGGCCAGGGGGATTTCGATGGCCTTGCGGACGTAGCTCCGCGACAGCCAGAGGAAGAGGTTTCGCACCGTCTGCATGGCGATGGTCGACGCGCCGCGGGAGGGGCCGCCGGGGGATTCGACGACCTCGGAGATCGCCCCCCAGTCGACGCCGTTATCCTCGCAGAAACGAGCGTCCTCCGACATCATGACCGAGACCACCAACGCCTTGGAAATATTGTCGAATTCGACCCATCGCCGGTCGAGCGGACCCTCGACCAGCCGGGTGTAGAGCATGTAGGTGCCGATCGGGTTGACGAAGCGGTAGACCGGTACGAGGAGGAGCGGCAGCGCCACCAGAATCACCAGTGCGATCAACAGGATACGCCAAAGGCGACGCCAGCGCGGGCCGGCTTCGGGTTGGGGATTCGCCTTGCCTGTCGGCGCCTTCTCCGCCGGCCTGGCGGGAGGCTTTGCCCTGGCCGGTTTGGCGCGGGATTTCGGGGTTTTCGCCGGACTCATGGCCAAGCGATAGCCGCCGTCGCCGGCTTGCGCAACGCTTGACCGCGCGCCGCTTTGGTCGCATTCGGGACAGCTTGCGACGGTGCCGGGCGGGGAGCGGACATGTTCGAGACACGGCTGAGACAGGCGGCGGACGCCACCGAGGCGGCGCTGGACCGGCTGCTGTCTCCTGAATCGCGCCCCGGCGAGGTGATCCGGCCGGCCCGGCTCACGGAGGCGATGCGCTATGCGGCGCTCGGCCCCGGCAAGCGGGTGCGGCCGTTCCTGGCGATCGAGACGGCGCGGCTGTTCGGGGTAACAGATGCGGCGGTTGTCACCGCGGCGGCGGCGATCGAATGCGTTCACGCCTACAGCCTGGTGCATGACGACCTGCCGGCGATGGACGACGACGCGACGCGGCGCGGCCGGGCGACCGTCCATATCCGCTATGACGAGGCGACGGCGATCCTGGCCGGCGACGGGCTGCTGACGCTGGCCTTTGACGCGCTGGCCTCGCTCGACGTCCCTCCCGCCGTCCGGATCGACCTGATCACCGGGCTGGCGCGGGCATCCGGCGTCGGCGGCATGGTCGGCGGCCAGGCGCTCGACCTCGACGCCGGCGAGGCGGTCGAACTCGACGCGGTGACGACCATGCAGGCGATGAAGACCGGGGCGCTGATCCGCCATGCGGTCGCCGCCGGCGCGAGGCTCGGCGCCGCACCCGCCGACGATGCGGCGCGGCTCGACACCTATGGCCAGGCGCTCGGGCTTGCCTTCCAGATCGCCGACGACCTGATCGACGCGACCGGCGATGCGGCGATTGCCGGCAAGGCGACAGCCAAGGATGCGGGGCGCGGCAAGCGGACGCTGGTCGCGCTCCTCGGCGTCGCCGCGGCGCGGGCGCGGCTGGCGGCGACGGTGGACGAGGGAATCGCGGCGCTGACGCCATTCGGCCCGGCGGCGGACACGCTGCGCGATGCGGCGCGGTTCATCGCCGAGCGCGAGGCCTGAGACGTCGGCTTCTCGCGAGCCGCAACGCCTCATCCGGCTCGGTGCGGCCTGTGCCTCACATGAATTCGGCGCGCAGGTCGAGCGACGAGCGGACGCCGATATCGTCGAAATGGGCGTCGAGCCATGCGCGCGCCGCCTCGCGACCGGCCTCGTGCAGTTCCTTGAAGAAGCGCCACGAGGTGTCGAGCTTGGATGAGGCGGAATGGCGCGACAATGCCTCGGTGGCGTCGATCCGGTGGACGCGGTTGCGCCGGTAGCGGGCCGGATCGATGCGGTTCTCGTCGAGCAGGCGATTGACGAAGTCGATGGCGCGGAATTCCCTGAGCAGCGACGAGTTGAAGGTGATCTCGCTGACCCGCTCCATGATCTCCTTGGCGGTCTTCGGCACCGCCTCGCTGCGCACCGGATTGACCTGGACCAGCAGGATGTCCGAGCACTCGGTCTCGGTGAAGAAGGGAAACAGCGCCGGGTTGCCCATGTAGCCGCCATCCCAATAGTGCTCGCCGCCGATCTCCACCGCCTGGAAGAGATAGGGCAGGCAGGCCGAGGCCATCACCGCGTCGGCGGTGACCTCGTCGTCGGTGAAGACCTTGATCTTGCCATCGCGGACATTGGTCGCCGAGATGAACAGTTTCAGCGCGGTGTTGGCGCGCACCAGGTCGAAATCGACCAGCCGGTCGAGCAGGTCGCGCAGCGGGTTGATGTTGAGCGGATTGATCCGGTAGGGCGAGACCATCTGCGACAAGCGATGGGTGTAGTCGAAGCTCGGAAAGGTCGGGAAGGAGGGGAAGGCCGGCAGGTTCCAGAAGCCGAGGATGTTCTGGAAGATCTCGCCGGCCGTTCCGCCGGCCATGCCCTCGCGGCTGATCCGCCGCCAGAAGGCGGCGAGCCGCCGCTGGGCCCCGACCGCGCCATCGCGCATCAGCCCGTCGGCCAGCACCACGGCATTCATCGCCCCGGCGCTGGTGCCGGAGATCGCCTCGAAGTCGAGCCGGTCGTCGCCGAGCAGTTCGTCGAGCACCCCCCAGGTGAAGGCGCCATGCGCGCCGCCGCCCTGCAGCGCCAGGTTGATGGTCTTGACCTCCGGCCGCGGCGTCTTCGTCGCCGCATCGTCCTTACGAGCCACCTGCTGACCTTCTTCAATCGTCTTCGACACTCTTCGCTCCAAATTCTTGCCAACTTGAGAAGTTCAAGAACGAAAGGACACCAAATTTACTTGACACCGCTGGTGACTGATCATTGCATAGTAAGAGGTGCGAAACTGTTGGAAGTTGGAATAGGACACTCCAACCCACAGCGACTTTTCCACGAGGTCTCATACATGACTTTGATAGACGCTATTGGCGACAGGATTGACCTCTCCCAAGTCGGCGATCGTTCCTCCTTACGAGATCAATTGGCTCGGCTGACAAACGCTGAAGCTTCCGATCTACTGAGTCAAATAAAGCGTTTGCTACCCAAGCCTTCCAACGCGCCGAGTGCATTTCGCTTTGTAGCTAACTCGACGTTGTCGGGGTTCCCGTATCCATGCGGACAGTTCGAATGCCGAACCCAGCGACTGGCGGAGATTTCGGCATTTGCTGCGCTGTATGCAGACGAAATCGTCCTTTTTAATCCTATGTCTTGGTTCAGTACACATCAGCTTAAACCTAAGACTGCCAACCTCGACTCAAAGGCACTCGAAGAATTTTCGTTCCGACTGTCGCAGATAATAGCGTTACATCCCTTGATCGAGCGAAAAATTGTTACATTTGTTGATATGACAACGCATAATTATTGTCAAAATTGCTTTCAAAAGGGGCTTAATATTGCCAATTCATTAACTCATGACGAAAGTACGGAGGAGGATAATGATCCTTACTTTCAAATAGCCAATTATTATATAGATCTGGTCGATGTTTCATTCGAAGGAATACGTGACAATGTCGCCTATTTTCGAATCGAGGGCGATAAGGATTTCATCGGGCACGAAACCGCATTTTATTCTTGTAGCGCGGACTTGGCGCGTGGACTAAAGAAAGGCAAAAAATTAAATATTGATCAAGTATTAAGGGTGGGGGTTAGCCGGTCTTTTGCTCATTATCACTCCAATGACATCTCCAAAGCGCACTCGATATCCAATCTATATGGCATCGATAAGATGATATCTTCCGCGTTTCAATTTAATATCTTAAAGGACTATTTCGGCGAAGAAAAATTTGGACAAATTATCAACGTGGATTATCCCTTCATATCTGGATTAGAGCTGAATAAAGTTGTTAAATTTAGGGATAATGAATGGCATCACCTGCATGATTTTCGGAAATTGATCGAGAATGGGTTGCGCTCTGGAGTGGATGTTGCAGAAGAACTTCAGAGTGAATCAATATCAATCGAGAAAATGATCTCAAAGCGATCAAGGGTCTTCCGAAGGGACGTTGCTAAAGATTTTTCGATTAGCGTCGCGGGAATTGGCGCAAGTGTGCTGGCAAGCGGGGTATCTAATACTGTTGCGATAGTTTTGGGGGCGCTAACGTCTGGCCATCTCGCTAAGATGGCGATACCAAAAATCATAGATAGAATAGCCGAGCCAGACGACATCCGTGACTCAAAAGTATACTACGCGTGGAAAGTTACTAACAAGATATTGCGAAAGTGATTGGGTGAACTGCGGGCCGCCTCCTCAAGCCGCGGTCCAGCCGCCGTCCATCGGCAGGATGGCGCCGGTGATGTTCCTGGCCGCGTCGGTGGTCAGGAAGACGGCCAGCGCGGCGATCTCCTCGACGGTGACGAATTCCTTGGTCGGCTGCGCCGCCAGCATGACGTCGCGCTTGACCTCTTCCTCGGTGATGCCGCGCGCCCTGGCGGTGTCCGGGATCTGGGCTTCGACAAGCGGCGTCAGGACGTAGCCGGGACAGATGGCGTTGGCGGTGATGCCGTGCTGCGCCGTTTCCAGCGCCACCGTCTTGGTCAGGCCGGCGATGCCATGCTTGGCCGCGACATAGGCGCTCTTGAAGGGCGAGGCGACCAGGGCATGGGCGCTCGCCGTCTGGATGATGCGTCCCCAGCCCTTCTTCTTCATGGCCGGCAGCGCCGCATGGATGGTGTGGAAGGCGGAGGTGAGGTTGATGGCGATGATCGCGTCCCACTTCTCCGCCGGAAACTCATCGATCGGCGAAACGAACTGGATGCCGGCATTGTTGACCAGCACATCGATGGCGCCGAATTCCTTCTCGGCATCGGCGATCATCGCGGCGATCTCGTCCGGCTTCGTCATGTCGGCCGGGGAATAGCGGACCTCGACGCCCATGGCGTTCGCCATCTCGTTGCGGTTGACCTCGATCTCATGCGCGTCGCCGAAGCCGTTGAGGACGACGTTGGCGCCCTCCGCGGCCATCGCCCGGGCGATGCCGAGTCCGATGCCGCTGGTCGATCCGGTGACCAGTGCGGTCTTGCCCTTCAGCATGATTGTCTCCTCGCGAAATGCGGTTCCGATCCCTATATATTGCATTGCAGCATAATCGCCATCCCCGCGTGACGCGGGCCGATGTGCTACATATATAGCGGCAAACGCCCGCCCGATGGACGGGCCGGAGGATCAAGGACGCGGCCATGGCAACCGTCAGCCCGATACTGGAGCATCGCAAGCACGACCACGGCCGCTGCACCGCGGACGCGATCAGCCATGCGCGCGAGATCTGCGATGCCGAAGGCCTGCGCTTCACCGACCGCCGCCGCGAGGTGCTGGCGGCGCTGCTCGAGAGCCACGTGCCCGCCTCCGCCTATGAAGTGATCGACCGGCTGGGCGAGACCGGCCATCGGCCGGCGCCGGTCTCGGTCTATCGCGCCCTCGATTTCCTCGTCGAGCACCGCTTCGCCCACCGCATCGAATCGCGCAACGCCTATGTCGCCTGCGACCGCGGCGCCGACTGCGACGACGAGGCGACGCTGTTCCTGCTTTGCGAGAAATGCGGCGCTGCCGGCGAAGCCTCCTCGGCCGCCCTTCACGCGCTGATCGCCGACGTCACCGGTGCGGTCGACTTCGCGCCGAAGGCCCCGGTCGTCGAGATCCGCGGCCTCTGCGCCGGCTGCCGCTAGATCACGCGCCGGAGAAGCCACGGCATCCCGCGGCCGATCGGGCCTTCGCCGGGCCGGCGGTCGCGCCTTGCGCCCGACTTGCGCTTTGCGGCCAAATCCCCCATGTCGAGACGGTCTGCCGCCCCGTTTTCCCGGAATCGTGCTAGTCTTTGCGCGGATTCGCGACTTTGGCGGCGAGTGCATTCTTGCGTCGCACCCCCGATAGATCGAGTGCCTTTGTATGGCTGACTACCTGACCGAACCGTTTCCCCGCCGTCGCGCCGTTGGCGTCGATGTCGGCGGGGTCGTGGTCGGCGGCGACACGCCGGTGGTCGTCCAGTCGATGACCAATACCGATACCGCCGATATCGACGGCACCGTCCGCCAGGTGGCGGCGCTGGCCCGGGCCGGCTCGGAGCTGGTTCGCATCACCGTCGATCGCGACGAGGCCGCCGCCGCGGTGCCGCATATCCGCGACCGGCTGGCGGCGCAGGGCGTCACCGTGCCGCTGATCGGCGATTTCCACTATATCGGCCACACGCTGCTGACCGAGCATCCGGCCTGCGCCGAGGCGCTCGACAAGTACCGGATCAACCCCGGCAATGTCGGCTTCGGCGAGAAGAAGGACCGGCAGTTCGCGACCCTGATCGAGATCGCCGCCCGCCATGGCAAGCCGGTTCGCATCGGCGTCAACTGGGGCTCGCTCGACCAGGCGCTGCTGACCCGGCTGATGGACGACAACGCCGCCAGCGCCAACCCAAGCTCGGCCCGCGACGTGATGCGCGAGGCGATCGTCCAGTCGGCGCTGCTGTCGGCCGCCCGCGCCGAGGAACTCGGCCTCGGGCGCGACCGGATCATCCTGTCGGCCAAGGTCAGCCAGGTGCAGGACCTGATCGCCGTCTATGCCGAGCTTGCCCGGCGCACCGACCACGCCCTCCATCTCGGGCTGACCGAGGCGGGCATGGGCTCGAAGGGCATCGTCGCCTCCTCGGCGGCGCTGTCGATCCTCCTGCAGCAGGGGATCGGCGACACCATCCGCATCTCGCTGACGCCGGAGCCCGGCGGCGACCGCACCCGCGAGGTGGTGGTGGCGCAGGAACTGCTGCAGACCATGGGCTTCCGCGCCTTCGTGCCGGTGGTCGCCGCCTGTCCCGGCTGCGGGCGGACGACCTCGACGGTCTTCCAGGAACTCGCCCGGCGGATCGAGGACGACCTCAGGACCAGCATGCCGGTGTGGCGGGAGAAATATCCCGGCGTCGAGGCGCTGCAGGTCGCGGTGATGGGCTGCATCGTCAACGGGCCGGGGGAATCGAAACACGCCGATATCGGCATCTCGCTGCCGGGCACCGGCGAGCAGCCGGCGGCGCCGGTCTTCGTCGACGGCAAGAAGGCGGCGACGCTGCGGGGCGCCAATATCGCCGACGACTTCCAGAAAATGGTTGCCGACTATATCGAGCGCCGCTTCGGACAGCCGTCCGCAGCCGCGGCAACGGCCGACGCGGCCGAATAGCGCCGGAACCGGCCAGGGAGACGAAAGACGTGAGCAACAAGGCGAAGACCGACGCGGAGGTCCGCTACGCCAAGGCGCAGAAGCGCGCCCAGGACGCGACCGAGGCCCAGAACGAGGCGGCGGCGGAGGCGAAGCGGGTCGACGAGAAGACCGAGCGGCTGCGGGCGCTGCGTCTTGCCAAGGAGGAAGCCGACCGCGTCGCCAAGGCGGCCGAGCCGCCGAAGAAGAAGGCCAAGCCGCGGGCCAAGAAGAAGGCCGCGGCAATCCCGGTCGAGGACCTCAACGCCAGCAACGACGACTGAGGCGCGGGGCGGCTACGCGCCGTTTCCCCCCGCATCCCGGTCAGGCGCCTTGCAGCTGGCCCTGCATCATCGCGGCGGCCACCACCGAGGCGATGCCGATCGGCCGGTAGCGGTCGACCAGGCTGGGCTTCGGCGTCGGGCGGATCTTGCGCGGCTGTGAAACGGTGGCGGTCATCTTTCCCTCCTGCGGTGACTGTCCGGCGATGATCGCGCCGCCGGCCTGAACCGGCCCGGAACCGGGCGTTTAGGTGCGGTTCACCAAGAGGCGGGGAGGGCTGACAGCCCGACCGGGAAGCGGGCCAAGAGGCGGGGAGGGCCTTTGGCCCGACCGGGAAACAAGACAGGCCCGTGCATCGCCTAAACCTCCCGTTAGGGCGGCGCTGCCATGCTTGGCGCTTCCCGCCACAGGAGACGCCCGGCCATGGACAGCGCCATCGGATTCGTCCTCGGCAATTTCACCCTGACCTTCTTCGTCATCGGGCTGGTCTTCTCGGCCGTGTCGCTGGCCCGCAGGCCGGCGCCGCGCACCGCGCCGGTGGTGGTCGAGGCGCTGTTCAAGTGGTTCCTGTTCTTCTCGATCGGCGCCAGCTACCTCTACAACGCGGTGATGCACACGGTGTTCGCCGAGATGGCGGCCAGCTTCATCGGCTGGGCCAACTCGCCGTTCCAGTACGAGGTCGGCTTCGCCAGCCTCGGCTTCGCGGCGGTCGGCTTCCTCGCCACGTGGCGGAGCTTCGACATGCGGCTCGCGGCGATCCTCGGTCCGGCGCTCTTTCTCTGGGGGGCGGCCTGCGGCCACATCTACCAGATGATCACCGCCCACAACTTCGCCCCCGGCAATGCCGGCATCATCTTCTGGACCGACATCCTGCTGCCGATCGTCGGCTTCGTGTTCCTGTGGCTCCAGCGCCGCTACCAGCGCGACGGGCTGTCGCCGGCGCCGTAGGGGGCGGGCGAGGAGGGCGGAGCCCGGACGACCGAGGCCGGGCGCCCTCCACCACGCTTGGCGCGCCCCCTCCACCACCCTTCGGGCGGTCCCCCTCCCCCGTGAACGGGGGA
>NZ_FMXQ01000008.1 GCF_900104485.1 Bauldia litoralis
GTGCGTCCGCCCCCCGGGGATCATGGATACGGCGTCCGGTCTCGGCAACCTGTTCCAGCAACTGGCTCAGGGGATCGGCGGACGCGACCCTGACCTCGTTGACCATGGTCTCCTTCCACCGGGCCCGTGTCTTGAGCCAGAAGATCGCCGCGACCACGGACTCTCGACCGTCGCCGGTTGCCTTGCGGAAGAGGTTCTCGGCGACCTTCGAGTTCGCCTTGATGTGGCCGGTATCCAGTTCCTGCCGGTAGTGACGCCTCAGGGTCTTCGGGTCGATGCCGATGACGGTGGCGATATCGGTCTCCGGGACGCCATAGCCTGCCATGGCTTCAACCTGCCGACGGCTGACGAGGTCGGGGTCGTGCGGTCGTCGTCCCATGGTCAACCTAGAAGCTCCAGCGCGTCCTCATGGCGGATAGCGAGTTCGGTGACGCTGGTCTCCTTCCAGCCGGCCCGGCACTTCAGCCAGAAGATGGCCGCGGTCACGCCCTCGCGGCCGTCGCCGGTGGCCTTCCGGTAGAGGTTCTCGGCAACCCGGGCATTGGCCTTGGTGTGCCCGTGGTCGAGTTCCTCGCGGTAGTGCTTGCGCAGGGTCTTGGGATCGATGCCGATCACGCCGGCAATCTCGATCTCGGGCACGCCGAAGCCTGCGAGCGCCTCGACCTGGCGCCGGGAAGCTGTATCGGGGCTGTGGGCGCGGCGTCCCATCACGCATCCTCGCGATTGAAGGTCAGAACGGTCCGTGTGGACGACGTATTTCGGGCTGTGGGCGCTTCCGGGGACTCCGGGTGCCTCGCGGACGGTGCCCGGTCAGGACCGCTCGTGTAGCCGGGCGGTCTTGCGAAGCCACGGGTCGTGGACGGGTTCGGGTCCTTGCCGAGGCGAAAGGGCCACAGGGCGCACCGCGTAGCGGGGCAAAGACGGACCTCGCCGGGCTGGTAGCACGAACAATCCAGGCACTTCGCTCGCACCGCCTGGAGGAGGGTGGCCTTGGTCGTCATGACAGGCCTCCGGCACCATGCGCCTCGCCGACATCGACACCGGAGCCGTCATGGTCTGTTCCAATGTCTGACCTGACACCCGTCTGCGTTACGATCCTTCCCAGATCGTTCCTGCGGCCGCTCGCCTCCTCCGCGCTGCGCTCGCCCGAGACCTCGGCGAACGTCCGCCCATCGGCATCAAGAACCGCCTGTTCGCCGGTGAAGTCCTGCCAGCGCCTGATGGCGACATCGACATAGGCCGGGTCCAGTTCGATGGCGTGGCACGAGCGGCCGGTCATCTCGGCGGCAATGATCGTGGTGCCCGATCCGCAGAAGGGTTCGTAGACCGCCTGTCCGGGCGACGAGTTGTTCTCGATCGGCCGCTTCATGCATTCGACCGGCTTCTCGGTGCCATGGCCGGTGTCGTTCTTGCGGTGCAGGATCGACCACACCGTGCTCTGGCTTCGGTCCCCCGCCCAGTGACCGGTCTTGCCCTTGCGGACGCTGTAGTAGGCGGGTTCATGAGACCAGTGATAATCGCCGCGACCGATCACCAGCCGGGTCTTGTCCCAGATGATCTGGGAGCGGATGGCGAAGCCGGAAGCCTCGAGGCTGTGCGCGACCGTCCCGGCATGCAGGCCGCCATGCCAGACATAGGCGACGTCGCCGGGGAAGAGGGCCCAGGCCTCGCGCCAGTCGGCCCGGTCGTCGTTGAGCACCTTGCCCTTCGCAATGGCCGAACCTTCGGTCAGTCCTGCGCCTTCCCGCCACGCCGGATCGTAGTTCACGCCATACGGCGGATCGGTAACCATCAGGTGGGGCGACACCCCGGCAAGGACGAGGGCAACGTCATCCGGATTGGTCGCATCGCCGCAGACCAGCCGATGCTTGCCCATGACCCAGACGTCACCCCGCTGGGCAACCGGAACCACCGGCGGCTCCGGGATCGCGTCCGGGTCGATCAGCCCTTCGTTGCCGAGGTTCAGGAGACCCGCAAGCTCATCTCCGCCGAAGCCAGTCAGCGACAGATCGAAGCCGACCGCATCGAGGTCCGCCAGTTCCAGCGCCAGCAGGTCCTTGTCCCAGCCTGCGTTCAGGGCGAGCTTGTTGTCGGCGATGACATAGGCCTGCTTCTCTGCATCGCTCATCCCCGCCAGTTCGATCACCGGCACCTCGGTCATCCCGAGCTTGCGCGCCGCCAGCAGCCGGCCATGCCCGGCAATCACCCCGTCCTCGCCATCGACCAGCACCGGGTTCGTCCAGCCGAACGCACGGATCGACGCGGCGATCTCCGCTACCTGCGCATCCGAGTGCGTCCGCGCATTCTTCGCATACGGGACCAGGCGATCGAGGGGACGATACTCGATCTTGAGCCGATCAATTAGACCTTCGTTCATTGCGCCGCCATCCGTGAATGTAGATGAGGCGATTATAGTATCGGTCTCTGTCTTTATCTACGCGACAGGACTACGAAACGCTTCGCAATACTTCGATGAACGGCTGAGCAGGCGGTTGTTTCTCTTCTTATCTGGAGCGAGAGTGACGCATATGACGGATGTGACGGTTTGAGGGCCACTTGGATATTTCTGATAGACGGGTTTTTGAAAAGTAGGCCCAACCGACGGAAATCTGTCACATCTGTCATGGGCCCACCGGTGGCGGCTGACATCACATCGCATCAAGCCGGCGAATTTCTCGCGCCACGGCAGACTGTCAAACGCTCGGCGTGCGCTTCGCCGCCGTCGCGGCTTCGGTTCAGACAACTCGATGACGGCACAGGAGTTAGCCGGTATTCCCGCGCTATCTGCGGATTGAGGGCGGATTACTCTCCGCCCTACGCCTGCTGAAAGCTCCGGCCTGCACTGCTACTGGCGGGTCAGATGAGCGCACTTGGCCGAGGCGTCCTCGCCCATCTCGGAATAGCACAGGTCGAGCACGTCGGAGCCGACGAGCGAGCCGGTGAATACGCCGTCGACGTCGACGACCACGACGATGCGCCCGTCCGGGGTCATGCTGCCGTAGATGTCTTCGGTTTCGTAGGCGCCGGCAGTGCCATAGGACTTCTTCCCCGTGAACGCGGTCTCCCGCTGCTCGCCGACCTCCAGGATGAACTCGTGCCGGTCCCACCCGTCCTGGGCACCGACGCCGACCTCCTCGCCCTTCCAGGTACCGATGAGCGAAACCGGGTCGGCGGCGAGCGCGGGGGCGGCGATGAAAAGGGCGATCGTCGCGAAGGCTGCTGACTTCATGTGATGAACCTCGGATTTGAGCAATATCGTTGCAAAATAATTTTGATCAGACTCAGGCTTACACCTCCGACATCATTGGAAACGGTAGTTCCATCAAGAAGAATAAAGTCGATCAACGTAGATTGCTTGTGGTTGTGAGTCTTACTCGAAATCCCCTAAGCAATTTTGAATTTGCGGTGGAGTTCCCCTCGGGGGATCTCGGATCCGCATCAGCGCGACGATCCGATTGTCTACGCCAACCGATGATCGCGACAATCGGTGAACCGCATGACCTCGGCTGGAAGCTCACCGTCTACTGCCGCTTCGGCAAGCGGGAGGGGATGAAGTCGATTCGGGCATGCACGGCGCGAGCAGAGATGGATCTTGAAACGTTGATGTGGACCCGCGGGCGGGACTTCCCGATCACGCCGCTTGACAGCCGGATGAAGTGCCTCGTTGCGGATCGCGGAAGGTGCTGGTGGCGTTTGAACCGCAGCCATCCCAGACGCGGGCCTGAGCCGGCCCAGGCGGGCCACCCGCTATCCGTTCTATCGGGTTGAGGAAAGCCGTCTCCCCCTACCCGGAGGCGGCTTTCTGCTTTTCACGCTTCCATCTCGATATCGACAAGCTTGCCGCTAAGAGGGTTCCACTCATGGGGCCTGTGGCACGCCGAGCATCTGATTGTCAGGGAGCTTTTTCCATCCCAATCGAGCGCAAGCTGCGAGCCTGGGAAAATGTCCCGCCCGGTGACCGGGCACTTCGCTGTGATTTTTGGCTTTGAGTAAAGGCGCAGGTCCACTCACGCGAGTCGAGTCATTCCGTCTGAGGGGCCGAGTTTCAAACTGAAACACGACCGTCACGCGAGAGGGCTTGAACTCGCGCGCCGAGACAGTCGAACCTTGGTTTTCTTGAGGACTAGAACGGAAGGCATCGTGGAGGTGTCTGCCGATCCCCGAAGAGACCGTCTCCACCCGCCGTTGGAGGCGGCTTCTGCTTTTCTGAGGGACGAATGAGGAAGGCCGCGGCCACGGGGGGCTGTGAGTCAAGGGAAGCCGTAGCCATCCCACCGATTTCCGCAACGTTCTTACGTACTTTATGTCGGACATAATTGACTTTGATCAATGGATCGTGACATAGATCGAATATGATCGAATTTGGACACCGCAAATGTTGCGGTAATAATAGCTGCTGTTACGCGATAAGGCGGGGTCAACATAGAATATTTTTATCAATTGTATTTCGGAATACAGACTTTTTATTTGATTTTGAGAGCAAAAACAGCTTCTAGAACCCGATACATCTGGAGAATAATTTGAATGGGACGTGCAATGAAGCCTGAGTTCCATGTTTCAATATGGAAACTGATAGACAACTTCCAGATTCATGATGCTGAAGCCGGTCGCTTTATTTTATTGTCGCCAGATGGAGAAGTGGAGGTGTGCGCCTCGGTCCAACCTTGGCCCAGCGAAGAAATGGCGCGCAGTTATGCTTTAGCCCGAGGTTGGACGGTAGTGCCGCCCGATACGGATAAAGCATCACCGTTCATATTGGAAAAGTCCCGTGGTGCCGCATCAACGGTGACGGGGTTGGCGCGCGAAGAAACCTCAGGGACGAAGCTCATTCAGCCCGAGCGTCAGCGTATACGATAAGCGTCTGGCTGCAGTTTTGATTTTGCTCGCGACAGATTCCCCACTTTGTTGCCGTCTGCCCAGCGCGCGGACGCGATCCTAGCGAGTTCTGATGAGCGCACGTCGCTTTGCTGCCATGCTCTCCCGGAGAGTACCGTTGCAGAGGCTGTTGAGATGTAGGCATTGTGGGTCAGATGGATCGCAAATTCGTTCTCCCTCTTCTTGTCCCGCTTTTAAGCGCGGCCTTTGTTGCAACTGATTTCGGACCGAGCGTGACAGGACCGTCGTTCTCTGAGGCGCAGCCAAAGAAGCGGCCGGGCTTGTTTCAGCGACTCTTCGGGCGACGCGAGCCCAAGACCGCGACGCCGCCGCGGACTTCATCTCCGCGCGCTTCTTCACCCACCAAGCGCCGCAGCCGCCAAGGCTCGGGCTATCGCACGCTCTGCGTCAGAGCCTGCGACGGCTTTTATTTTCCCATCAGCCATTCAAGCAACCGCGCGCGATTCAAGATCGACGAGACGGTCTGCAAGGCAATGTATGGTGGAGCGGACGCCGAGCTTTTCATACTTGCCAACGGACGCAGCGCTGAGCGGGCCGTATCTCTCTCCGGTCGGCTGCTCACCTCGGAGCCATACGCGTTCGCTTATCGGTCAAACTTCAGCGAAACATGCCAGGAAGAGCTGAAGTCTGGCTTGGCCCATCTTGAGAAAGTCTTTGCCGCGCGCATCGCCGACAAGACCAGGGCAGACGTACAGGCCGCCGCAGGAGTGCAGAAGTATCATACGCTTCCCGTGCCGGTGGCCCGGATCAATGCGAGCGAAGATCCCGAGACTCTGTCCAATCTTGCCGGCCGGTTTGCGGTCGCCTTAGTCAAAGCGATCGGTTCCGAGGGAGTGGCGATAGCCTCGACCCGCATACGCCGTCTCGGTCCCGACTATTATTACCTTGCGCCGGCGACAATCGATTCGCTCTACGATCCGCCCGATCTCGGACCTGAGTTTAGTCTGATTAGCTCGGCTCATGCCGCAGACTGGGCTGACAAGGATGCCGCCCCGCCCGGCTCGACGGTGGTGCAGTAGGCGGCGCATGCCTCGTCGGCTGAAATTGCCGCGTCCATGATTCACCGATGATCGCGACAATCGTTGAAGCGCATGACCTCCTCTGGAAACTCACCGTCTACCGCCACT
Source organism: Bauldia litoralis (assembly GCF_900104485.1). Taxonomy (GTDB): domain Bacteria; phylum Pseudomonadota; class Alphaproteobacteria; order Rhizobiales; family Kaistiaceae; genus Bauldia; species Bauldia litoralis. The sequence continues at coordinate 6,024 of NZ_FMXQ01000008.1, forward strand.
TAAGGATGCTCCAAGGCCGGCGAAGTTCAGTAGCCAGAATGACGCTCAGAGGCTCCGACTGCCGCCTTGCCGCCGTTGCGGGTGGGGTTCCGACAACTCGATCCAGACAGGCGCGTGATCGCTGGCGTGCTCGCGACCACGGACACTCCGATCGACGCCTGCAGCGACGGCCCGATTGGCGAGTTCGGGGCTCAACAAAAGATGATCAATGCGAAGACCAGCGTCGCGAGCGAAGGCGTTCCGATAGTATTTCCAGAAGGTGTAGACCCGGCGGTCCGGATGCAGCTTGCGGATCGCATCGGTCCAGCCTTGGGCGAGGAGCTTACGAAACGCCTCGCGCACTTCGGGCCGGAAAAGCGCGTCGTCGACCCAGCGCTCCGGAGCATAGACGTCCTGTTCCGTGGGCATGACGTTGAAGTCGCCCGCCAGAACGACCGGCACCCCCGCTTCGAGAAGGTCCTTGGCGTGGTCTCTCAAGCGCTCGAACCAGCAAAGCTTGTAATCGAACTTCGCACCCGGCGCCGGGTTGCCATTCGGCAGGTAAAGGCATCCGACCAGGACACCGTTGACGGCAGCCTCAATGTACCTGCTTTGTCGATCCTCGGGATCGCCCGGTAGGCCACGCCGGGTCTCGACCGGCTCGGGTGCCCCGAGCAAGGATCGCGACGCCGTTCCAGCTCTTCTGTCCCTGCCAGATCGCGCCATAGCCCGCATCGCGGATCGCCTCCTCCGGAAAGGCCTCCTGCGTGGCCTTGAGTTCCTGCAAGCAGACAACGTCCGGATTGGTAACGGTGAGCCACTCAAGCAAGTTGGCGAGACGACCATTGACGCCATTGATGTTGAAGGTCGCTATTCGCACCGGGCCAACCAACCTGACGAGCGGATCAACGGCCTTCGTAGGGCACGGCGTGTCCGGTCCGCATCATTTCCTGATTAACGTCAAGTCCGTCCAGAAAGATCGTCGCCAGCCAGCGGCCGAACGAGTCATCCCGGTCGGCGCCGTCCTTGCCTTTGGCCGTCCGGATTATGACAGTCTTCCCGTCGATGAGGCCCTTCAAGTATTCCGAGGCCGCCAGACCGGCTTCCTTGGACTCTCCTCTGACCTCGGGTGCATCGATGTCCAGCAATCGAATCCGCTGCTTTCTAATCCAGACATAAAATCCCAGATCGATATCGACATCGATTGTGTCCCCGTCGACGACCCGGACAACTTCAGCCCTGTAGAGGTACGCGGGCTCAGTCGGATGGGCCTCTTCAGCAGAGGCCCGCCCGGCGGAAACGAGAAGCAAAAGTGAAATGATGGCGATCGTCCGAAATGAAGGAGCCAAGCTGATTTTCTTCATGTTGTGGGATGCAAACGATCGCGCGAGACTCATCCTAGGCATTATTCCGGCTAGGTTCACCCGGAGGGAAGCCGCAAGCGATGAGATAAACTCCCAGCAATCCTTCGTCGCTGTCGAGTTCTGGAAAGTCGTCGCGCGGATCGCGACCGCGTTCCTTTTGGTACTGTTCGACAGCTGAGACCAGGCGTGGATCCGACACTGGTTTCCAATCGGGCAAGGCATAAACTCCTTCGCCTAAAGATCAGGTGTATGGCCAACCCCACACGCCTAATTCGGCCAATGAACTCACTGCTGAGAACAACCGAGACACGATAGTCTGTCCTTGGTACACTTCAAGTCGATCCGTGTCTCACCATGGTTTGTTCGTGCGGTAGAGGGGTCGGCGACCGCAATCGCCTGTGCCTCTTGATCGATCGGCGAGTGAGGCGGTTCCCATGGGTCATCAACATCTCGGTCAGCTGCCCGCGACGCGTCAATGGCAGTCGGTCATTGGGATGATCGCGGGTGGATCGGATGTCGCCGAGATTGCGGCGGCGACGTCTAGCGTCGCTGCAGCAAGTCTCGAAGCCTACGCCGACGATCCAACTGTCCGCCGGGCATTGTATGTTCTCGCTCAGATCCCGCTGGCGGCAAGGGATGACAATGTCGCCTTTCCAGATGCGTTGAGATTGATCGGGCTGGACTTGGACATACCCGACCTCATCCATATCGCATCGGCTTGCCTCGATGACCTAGACAGGCACGCACTGAGGGGGCGCAGCGATTTCGGTGAAATCGTTTCTCTGAGCGCCGTAGAGAGCCTGCAGGCTGTCACGCGCCGCTCCCTGGACGACCTCTTCGATCCGCAGAGCGAGGCCGAGCGGTTGGAACGAACGCGCGAAGTTCTTTCTGACCTTGCGACCGTGAAACAATTTGGGCTGCTAGCCGAGGATTTCTTCTCTCGGGTTCTCAGGCGTCACCTCGAGTACTACCTCAGCCGAGACCTCCCGAACCACGTTGGGATTTCGAAGCGTTTCTCCAGCCTGAGAGAGCACCAGGCGTTCACCGAAGCGTTCTATCTGCATTGCCGCGAGGCAGCTCGAATCGTCACTCGGTTCGCCGGCGAATGGTTCTCCAAGAACACCTTCGAAGGAGGAATAACCGAAAAGGGCGCCGGCGGCTTCGTACATATCGCCATGGGCAAGCTTCGCGACGAACTGCGGATGCGCAGCGGCACCCATGGCTGAGCAGTTTTCAATCCTCTGTGGCGAGGCGGCTCCGGATCAATGCGGTGAAGGCGTAATCCGCCTCGATGTCGATGGCGCGGAAGGGACAGCCGAACGGGTCAACCTCAAGGTCGATCACATCTCCTGCAAGATGGTGGCGACCGTGCCTGGCCGCCTGGTCGATCTGCTGGAGATCGCGGCATACGTCTATGCGGCGGACCAGTTAGTCACTCGCGGCGGTCCTAAGATGAGAGGGATGGGTCAAGCGTGGCGGAGAACCCTCGACTTCTCGATCCCTGTACGCGATGTGGCGTTCTGGCAATGCCCGGAAGTGCGGGACTGTCTGATCCAGACGCTGAGTTTTCTCTCGGACGATTACTATGAATTCCAATTCATGGGCGCCACCAATCCGCGACGAATCGACGAACGGCTGGATCTTTCGGGAGAGGGCGCGCCGAGGGGGTTTTCACCGGATCATGTGATCCTGTTCTCCGGTGGACTGGATTCGTTGGCGGGCGCTGCTTCGCTCCTGCAGTCGGACGAAAAAGTTGCTCTGATCTCCCATCACGCATCGAGTGCCATCCAGGCCCGCCAGAGAGACCTTGTCGAAGAGCTACGCCGAAGGGCACCGCCGGGGCATGTGTTCCACGTACCGGTGAGGGTCACGCGCGGACTAGACCCCCCGCGCTCGTTCACACAGCGGACCCGATCTTTTCTGTTCGCCTCTCTGGCAATGGTCGTCGCTCGGCTCTTCGACCAGTCGCGTGCGGTCTTCTTCGAGAACGGTGTCGTCAGCGTGAACCTTCCAATTGCCGAGCATGTTGTTGGTAGCCGTGCCACGCGCACGACACATCCAAAGGTACTCGCCGACTACAGCCGGCTCTTTAGCCTCATTGCTGAGACGGAGTTCACGGTCGCAAACCCCTATTTCTGGGATACCAAGGCGGAGGTTCTCCGAAGACTGGCCGACGCGGGCGCGGCTGACTTGATTGGCCGCAGCTTCAGCTGCAGTCACGTCCGCCTGAGCGTGGCGAAGGGGCAGCAATGCGGTATCTGCACTCAGTGTCTCGATCGTCGTTTCGGCGTCCTGACAGCTCGTCTGGAAGAGCATGATCCTCAGGATGGCTATGCTGTCGACCTGCTGACGGGGGCGAGAACCGATCCCCAGGAAGCGGCAGTCGCCGAGTCCTTCGTTCTCTCCGCGACCCGCTATCCCGAAATGTCGGACACAGCTTTCTTCGCCCGCTACGGTGGCCTCTTGCGTGTTCTCAGGCACTTGCCGGGTGATATGAACGAGAACGCAGCGCGCTTGTTCGAGCTTCACCGCCGTCACGGTCTCGGGGTGCGCAACGTTGTCGATGGAGCGCTTGGTAGGCTGTCTTCTCTCTCCAGCGTCTCCTCGCTGCCGCCGACATGCTTGTTGTCGCTGATGCGGTCATCGTTCGGCACGCCCGCATTGAGGGTTGTAGACCCGACCGAAACCGAACCGCCTGTTGCCAAACAGGCGACGGTACGAGATGTGCCGACAATTCCTCGGCCACTCGTCGTATGCCTCGCTCACGAAATCCGAAAGGTAATTATCGCTGACGACGTGGAGTTGGGGGCCAGCGCCTATTCCTTGCTATGCGAGCTGGTAGATCGTCGCCTCGGCGACTTGTCTGCTCGCCGATCCACCGACGAGTTCGAGTTCTTGCCCACCCGCCGCCTTGCTGCGTCTTTGAATATCGATGAAAGCGCTTTGCGCAAGCGAATCGCGCGCGTGCGAAAGGACATCCGAGACGGATTCGAACGGGCCTTTCGGATCCAGCCCACGAACGATGAGGTGATCGAGAGCGTGAAATGGAGCGGCTACCGACTCAATGCTTATACCCAAATTGGATCGGTGCCCCACATCGGCGCCCGCGATCTGGGCGATGTCACAACTCTCGCTAGGGTGTCACGACATCCGAAAAAGGATGACGGAAACCAAAGCTCTCACGGCGGCTGATGTCACGACTCTCGGTGGCCAGACCACATACACTCTGATCGAAATCCCGGACAATTCCTCGCAACGGAACGCGCAAGGAAGCGCTTCGGCGCATCGGCGCAAGCCAAGAGGAAATGTCGATGACTTCAGACGATATTTATTCGATCGAGGGTGTCGCACACCTGACCCAATCGGATGTGTCGCGCCGCTGGCGCCTTAGCCCCAGGACCCTTGAGCGGTGGCGCTACCTCGGGGTCGGCTTGCCCTACCTGAAACTTGGGGGGCGCGTGCTCTACCGTCTCGCTGACGTCGAGGCGTTCGAGGTGGAGCGTGAGCGGCGGGCGAGAACGCCACCCGCGGGCGACTGCCAGTCCAGGACCGGCATCTGAGGAGGATGAGCATGTCGAATCCCGTCCTCAAAGCCGAGGCAATTCGTCCCGATCCGGTAATGATTGCTGCGTTCGCAGACATGGCGCTCGATGGCCTCGACGGCTGGGCTGCGGTCCGGTGTTTCTCGGAGAAAGGCGGTGCAGATCACGTGCCGCGCTGCAAGTTCCACGAAACCGGTGACGACCTGGTCGCGGCGCTGGAGAAAGAGGCAGGTTCCGCGTCTGCATCGCGTCTCGCCTGTTTCATCGTCCCTGGCACAGTGTCTAGTCCGGGGTCGGCAAAGGCAGCCGATGTCGCTGCCATGAGATCAATCGTTGTCGATCTTGATCACGGAGACATTCGGGCCAAGCGGGATCATCTTGCGGAGCATCTGGGCACACCCTCAATGGAGGTTGCCTCTGGCGGCCGGACCGATGAAGGCGTCGAGCGTCTCCATCTGCATTGGCGTCTAAGTGAGCCGGCTACCGGAGATGAGGTCCGGGCTGTGTGCGAACTTCGTCATATGCTCGCACGGAAGATCGGTGGCGATCCGGCGTTTCAATCAGCTCACCAGCCGATCCGCCTGCCTGGTTCGGTCTACCGGAAGGGAAACGTGGAGCGTCTCTGCGAAATTCGCGAGCACCTCAGCGTTGAGTACGACCTCACCTATCTCCGCGAGACCGCCGACAGGATGTCACCGATCGCAGGTATTCCGGCGAAAGAACCATCGACAAGACGGCCGTTGCAGCAATTGATGGCCATGCCGGTGCGTGAAGGCGGCGTCGACGGAATGACACGCTTCGAAGCGGTGAGCCGGGCGATCGGTCATTTCGTCCGGCAGCATCGGCTTGGCGCCGTTGACTGGGACAACGCATGGAAAGAGATTCAGGCCTACAACGAAGCGTGTGTTCGACCACCTTGGCCTTTAGATCGTCTTCGCCGGGAAACTGATCGTCTGATTGCAGTTGACGATCGGAACCATCCTCTGGCCGACGGCGATGCTGCGGCGCCTCCAAGCGGATCGCAAGATGCCTTGGCCGAGTCCTTCTCGTGTCAGTACGGCGGCGAGTGGCGCCATGTCCCCGTTTGGGGAAAGTGGCTGAAGTGGTCCGGCACGCATTGGTGTGCGGACGACAACCATGAAGTTCGACACACCATCCGACTGCTATGTCGGACGCATGCTGCCAAGTGCGATACCGGCCAAAAGAGCATGGCGTCGGCGGCAACCATGTCCTCGGTCGAGCGCCTGGCCCGCTCCGACCCGCGGCATGCGCGTGGCCCGGACGATTGGGATCGTGACCCTTGGCTTCTCAACACGCCGAACGGCTCGGTCGATCTGAGGACCGGGTTGGCGTCGACGCCCAATCCCGCCGACGAGGTTACGAAAATCACCCGAGCCGCTTCGCGTGGTGACTGCCCGGCGTGGCGAATCTTCCTCGACAAGGTGACCGGCGAGAACGTCGAATTGCAGACCTACCTCCAGCGGGTCGCCGGCTACTGCCTCACGGGGCTTACCTCCGAGCATGCATTGTTCTTCCTTTATGGTACTGGCGCCAACGGCAAGTCGGTGTTCACCAGCACTCTGGACGTCATCTTCGGCGACTACGCCGAAGTGGCCCCGATCGAGATGTTGATGTCGAGTTCGGGCGATCGGCATCCGACTGAACTCGCCAAGCTCCGCGGCGCACGATTTGTAACCGCAGTCGAGACCGAGCGCGACCGTGCCTGGGCAGAGAGCAAGTTGAAGGTGCTCACCGGTGGCGACCGCATTACCGCACGATTCATGGGCCGCGATTTCTTCGACTTCACTCCGCAGTTCAAGATCGTCGCTGCCGGGAACCACAAGCCGGTCATCAAGACCGTGGACGAGGCGATGCGCCGTCGACTGCATCTCATCCCTTTCACCGTCACGATACCGCCGGCAGAACGTGACCCGGATCTCTCTGCGAAGCTTCTCCGTGAGGCGGACGGCATTCTCGCCTGGGCCGTCGAAGGTTGTCTCGCATGGCAGCGGGACGGACTGTGCCCGCCGGAGATCGTCCGCCGCGCAACCGACGAGTACTTCGAGACGGAAGACGCGATCGGCCGTTGGCTGGACGAGACTTGTGACCTGGATCTCGCCGCCAGGGAAAGTTCCTCGACGCTATACGGTTCCTGGCGGAACTGGGCTGAAGGAAACGGTGAATCACCAGGCTCGATGAAGAGCTTCGCGTCCGGCCTTGCCGGACGGTTCACTCCATATCGGCGAAGCAGAGAGAGAGGATTTTTAGGCCTACGTCTTCGCCCGAACTCCGACCGTCAGCCGGAGCTTGGTAGATGACCAGCGGCTCCCACACAGCGCATGTCGGTTCAGTGATCGCGCCGGACAGGTTGACCGCCAGCGAACGCCTCCATGAAATTGCTGCAATCCTCGCCGCCGGCGTCATGAGACTGAGGACGCGACAGTCAAGAAGTCTATCCGACCGCGGCGGAGAAAGTTCGGTGGACTTCACGCCCGGGCAGAGCGGTCATGCCAACCGTGTCGAAACGGTGGAGAGAGACCGATGACCGATGGCGTACTCGCCCGCCTCGCGGAGATCCCGAAGATGGACATCGCCGACCTCAAGACCATGTGGCGCCAACTGTTCCAGGCGGAGCCACCAGCGTTCAATCGCAAATACCTCGAAAGCCGCCTGAGCTATCGCGTCCAGGAACTGGCCTACGGAGGCCTGAAGCCGGAGACGGTGCGCCGGCTGGCAATCCTCGGCGATGGGCTGGGGCAGGGAGGAGGTCGAGGCAAGCGGCGCGGCACCACCAGCAGGACCGATCGCCCGGTCGCCGGGACACGTCTCCTGCGCGAATGGCAGGGCACCGAGCACTGCGTCACGGTTCTCGTCGATGGGTTCGAGTACGATGGCCGCCCGTACAAATCGCTCTCCGCCGTGGCGCGCGCCATCACCGGCACCCGGTGGAACGGCTGGGTGTTCTTCGGCCTGCGCGGGCAGGGAGGCGACGGGTGAGCAGAACGGTAACATCCGCCAACCCCGTCGTGCCGAAGCGGCGGTGCGCCGTCTACACGCGCAAGTCGACCGAAGAGGGGCTGGACCAGGAGTTCAACTCCCTCGATGCGCAGCGTGACGCTTGCGAGGCATACATCGCCAGCCAGAAGGCGGAAAGTTGGCTGCTCGTGCCGGACCGCTACGATGATGGCGGCGTCTCCGGCGGTACCCTTGACCGGCCAGCCCTGAAGCGACTCCTCCGCGATGTCGAGGCCGGGCTGATCGATATCGTCTGCACCTACAAGATCGACCGGCTGTCGCGCTCGCTGATGGACTTCTCCCGACTGGTCGAGGCGTTCGAGGAAAACGGTGTGACCTTCGTCTCGGTCACCCAGTCGTTCAATACCACCACCTCGATGGGGCGGCTGACTTTGAACATCCTCCTTTCCTTCGCGCAGTTCGAGCGGGAGGTGATTGGCGAGCGGATCAGGGACAAGTTCGCCGCCTCCCGTCGCAAGGGCATGTGGATGGGCGGCCGAGTCCCACTCGGCTACCGGGTCGAGAACCGGAAGCTCCTCGTCCAGGAGGACGAAGCAGCGACGGTCCGAATGGTCTTCGAGCGGTTCCTCAGCGTGGGGTCGGCGACGCTCCTCGCACGGGCTCTCGACAGCGAAGGCGTCACGACACGAAGCGGCAAGCCGATCGACAAGAGAGTCATCTACAAGCTCCTCAACAACCGGGTCTATGTCGGCGATGCGGTTCACAAAGGGACGGCTCATCCCGGTGAGCACGAAGCGATCATCGATCGGGATATCTGGGACAGGGTCCACACCGTTCTCGACAAAGCGCCGCGTCGTCGTGCGGGCCATACCCGTCGCCAGACGCCAGCCTTGCTCAAGGGATTGATCTTCGCCCCGAACGGCAAGGCAATGACCCCGGTCCACACTCGGAAGCGAGGCAAGCTCTATCGCTACTACACCACCACCAGCGTCAACCGGCTGGGTCCGGAGACGTGTTCGGTGCGCCGGGTGGCGGCCGCACAGATCGAGTCGCTGGTCATTGACCAGCTGCGAGCCATTCTTAGGTCGCCAGAGGTGATCGTGAAAACGTTCGTGGCCGCTCGGGCGGAGGATGCCACCATCACCGAAGCAGAGGTGCGGGATGCACTGTTCTGCCTCGATCCGCTCTGGGAGGAACTCTTCCCGGCCGAGCAGGCCCGCATCGTCCAGCTTCTCGTCGAACGCGTCGACCTCACTCCCGATCGCGCTTCCATCCGCATCCGAGCCGAGGGCATCGAGGCTCTCGTCCGGGAGATCGGGGGGCAGGCCTCGCTACGGCGGGCGGCCTGATGTCGGAGACCGTCATGCCAGAGATCGAGATCAGCCGGGACGGGACGGCGATCACCCTCCACGTCCCGATCACCCTGCGCCGCATCGGCGGACGCAAGATGGTTGTCTCGCCGGATGGCGAGCAGCCATGGGCACCGCCCAGGCCGCAAGTCGATGGCCCGCTGGTCAATGCTCTGGCCCGTGCCTTCCGGTGGAAGGATATGCTCGATGCCGGTCGCTACGCCACCGTCGAGGAACTCGCGGAAGCGGAAAGAATGAACGCCTCGTTCCTCGCTCGCGTCCTCCGTCTCACACTCCTGGCTCCCGATATTGTTGAGGCCATTCTCGATGGCCGTCAGCCGCCGACGCTCCAACTCCAACCGCTCATCCGAAAAGGGTTCCCGCTTGCATGGGGGGCACAGCGCCAGGCGCTGCTGCAGCAGACAAGGGTCGCAGAATAGCGGTAGAGTTGTGCTCATAGTCCGTGAGCGTGAAGGGGTACGGCCCCATTCCGGGTGAATCGCAATCAGGATCGCCAGCCTGATGATCCGCATTTGCGTAGGGATCACGGACGGCGCATGGTTCACGCAGCTGTCTGCGTCGGCAGGGATGGACGAGGTCAACTACTGGCAACTCAGCGGGAGGGTTCAGTTCCGCGCTCTGCAGCCCGCCGAGCTGTTTCTCTTCAAGCTTCATGTGCCGGACAACTTCATCGCCGGTGGGGGTCTTCAGTCACGCGGTTCCGTTGTCGATCGCCTGGGAGGCTTTCGATGAAAAGAACGGAGTGAAGTCGCTTTCCGAGATACGCCAACGCATCGCTCACTATCGCCACGATCCGGCGCTTCTCGATGAACGGTCAGATCCGGTCATTGGCTGCAGGATTCTGACGCAGCCTTTCTTCTGACCGCGAGAGAAGTGGATTCCTGTCCCTGCAAGCTGGGCGCCGAATATCGTGGCAGGGAAGGGCTACGGTTCAGATGAACCGGATGGGCGGGCGTTGTGGGATGCTGTTACCGAGCGACTGGCAGCCGACAGCATGTTTGAGCAAATCGCCCAACCTGATCGAGATCGACTTGCCGAGTGCTAAGAGCGATTTCGCGCGATTTGACCGGAATCTCGACCATCCGCTTTTGACCCAAAGCGGACCTTCGGTCGTGTCGGTGAGGGCGCCGAAGCCGGTGACCGTGCCGGCCACCGCGTTGCTGCGGCCAAACTGTGACCCACTGGGGCCGAAAGGCTGACGTCGACGCTGCTGTCGAGTTGGCGCGTCCATGGCGCTGTGGCCTTGGCGTCGGTCGCGTCGGAGGTCGATGCTGCAAACCTGGCTGGGAAAGGGATTCGTGGATGCATCACGCATGGACCGCCCGTAGCCGCTCATTTTGGCTTGCTCTTCAGATTGAAGTTAATCGAAGCGCATCGGCAGCGCAGCGCCTCGGGCGAGTTCCGTGGCGTGACGTACAGCCATGACCCGCAGTCTGGGCAGCGTAAGGTGCCCAGTAGATCCTTGAAGGCGGCAACGACCGGGATGAAATCGTTCCTCCCGAATTTCGCCCACGGGTTGAAGTGCACGGCCGGGTTCACCGTCCACTGCTCCACGTTGCTGGCCTGGCTCGCTTGGGCGAGGGCCGCTTTGCGCTCGGCAACCGCCGCCTTCGAGGCTTCGTTGCCCCAAGATTGGGCGGCATCAGCCGCCTTGCCGTAGAGTTCTTTGCTGCGCGCAAGTACCGCCGGAATCAGCTCGCCCAGCTCGTATTTCCCGTCGGCATGGAACACCGTTTTCGCGCCAAGATCATCGGCCAACACCCACGCGACATATTCGAGGTGGCGCCGCAGGGCGGCAGCCGCGACGTCGGCCTTTCCCCTGGCGAGCGCCGCGTCGATGTCTTCCCACACGTCCGTGTTGCTCTCGACCAACGGTCCGGTATCGACGCTCCAGCCATAGAGGGCTAGCGATGTCTTCGCGCTGACGAGCCGGTCGGAGCGCATTTGCTGTGCCCACAGCCGGTCGTGCGTGGTGATGATAAATTGGGTGTCCGGGAATTGGGTCTTGAGGAGCTTGCAGAACTGGCGACGGTGATCCGAGTCGACGGACATCACCACATCGTCCAGCAGCGCGATAGTGAAATCGTTGCCGAACAGCCGCTTCATCAGGGCGAGGTAGAGGCACACGCCCATGCCGTCCTGATGCCCCTCGCTGTGATAGGCGGCGGGCGGGTAGAGGCCACGGTCATAGAAATTGACCTTCAGGTCGACGCGGCTCTCGCTCGGTTTCAATTCGGCGGTGAAAGTCGCCTCATCGTCTTCGTTGACCATCCGGTAGAAGGCGCTGAAGTCGGCCTGAATGTCTGCGTACAGCGCGTTGAGTTCGTCCTCCATCGCGCTGCAGTATTCTTCGTAGGCGATCTTGGCGGTGGCACTCGCCAACTTGGCCGCGGCCTCCGCCCGCATGCTGGTGCGGTAATCTTCCAGACGCAACTGGGCCGTAGTCAGGAAGGTTTGCGCCTCGACGGCCGCACTTTGATCGGGCTTCGCCTCGATCGTGCGGCGGAGTCCAGCGAGGTTGTTCGCCACGTTCTCTGGAGCGGTGTACCACTCCTCTCCCAACCGGGCTTTTAGGCCTATTACGCCGTCGAAAGTGCCCAGTTGCGTTTTAAGCGTGCCGAGGTCCTTGCCCCAGCCATTGATGGCGTCGAGCGAAGCGTTGTCGTTCTCGCCCTTTGCAAGGCGATGGGTCTGGCGCAGCAGCGCCAAAAGCCCATCGACGTGACTGCCAATCGCCGCGCCATGGCGGAGTAGCGCTTGCTGCAGCGCGCCGGCATCATCGGATTTCGCCAGCTTGGCGCGCAGGTGCCCAAGGAGATGCTCCTCGGTAGGCCACGGATGGTCGCATAGCGGGCATTCGGGACCATCGACCAGCGCGAGACCTTTATCGAGCAGCACGCGCCGCTGCAGCGTCGCCAGCAGAGCGGGGTCGCGTTCCAGGCGCTCGATCCCGGAAAGAATCGCCGCGCTATCGCCAGCCACCAGAGCCGACACGCTCACGCTGGCCTCGTCGAGCGCTGCAAGATCGCGCAGCGCCGAGGTCTTGTTGAAGGCTGACCCCTTGTCCGGATCCGCGATGCCAGCATCCAGGCGGGTGTCGGCGGTAAGCTCGGCGACCGGCGCCAGTTCGAGGACGGCGCGGCGCTTGTTTACCGACTGCAGCAGTTCGGCGACAGCGTTGTTGTCAATCCCGAGGTGGCGCTGCAGCGTCGAGCGGCTGAAGATGACCTGGTTGCTCGCCGCCTTGAGCGCATTGCCAAGCTTGTTCTGGGCGCTGTTGAGCGCCGAACGGGTCTGCCCGATCTCTTCCAGCTTAAGGATCGTCTGGATTTCCTCGGAGCGCTTGCTGGGCTCGACCAGAATGAAGCGCAGAATATCGCGCCGGGCCAACGTGATCTCGGGGTGCTCCGCCAATTCCCCCAGAAGCGCCTGCACGTCCGGCTCATCAGGAACAATCGTCGGTTTGCTCGACGCCGAGACTTTGCGGGTGATCGTCGCGAGCTTGTTCAGCGAAGGAATGAAGACCTTGAGTTCAACGAAGGCCGCATCCGGAAAGTTCACCATGTCCACATGGGGCCCGTGCTCGGAAACGCTCAGCCCCTTGGTACCGCGCCCAGCCAGGCGCCCGATCTCGCCGGTGAGCCCAAACTCGATCGCGTCGATGATGCCGCTCTTGCCCGAACCATTCGGCCCCGAGATCGCAAACGTTGCCTGGCCGAAATCCACGTCGAGCTTGCGGATGCCGCGCACTTCCTCGATGTGGGCGTGCTCGAGTTTGATCATTTAACCTCGCCGCCGGGCGGGGCGCTGAACACGCGGATGAACTCATCGGCCTTGGGCCTCTTGCGGCGACTCAGCAGTGCCCTCAGCTCCACGACCTTGTCGGCGTCGATCTCCTTGCGCTGGGCGAGTGCGGCCAGGAACTTGTCGGCGATTTGCTGTTGAAGACTGGCCATGGTGAAACTCGTGCGGAAAGGGCGGTCCCAAGTCTAGCCCGCCGGATTTTCGGGGACCAATCCCAGCCGTCTGACCTCCCGCCATAGTCTATTTGGTTCGGAAGCGGTCCCCCTGGAAGCAAGGCATGGGTCTAGAGGATCAACTCGCTACGATCTGAGAGGCGTCCGCTTCTGGCGCAAAGCGGACGATCCGGAGATCGGCAGACTTCGCGTGGTTTTTGTCCTTTTCGCCCCAGCGAAAGTAGCTGCAACTCAGACTATCAGATCGGCGAAGAACGAAAGCGATTTCAACGTGACAAGCCTCCGTGTCGTTTGGTCAAACACCAGTGCTTTGGAGATATCGAGGCGGAGAGAGCGAAAGGGGAGAGGAGTCGCCTCCGAACTGATCGGAGCATCGGTACGGAAAAGCCTGGGATTCCTGCGCTTCTGGGGCGCCGGTAGAGGCTTGGAGAGGCGGGCACCGTTACGGTATTGGTAGCGGAGGAGGGACTCGAACCCCCGACACGCGGATTATGATTCCGCTGCTCTAACCAGCTGAGCTACTCCGCCCCGGCGTCTGGCGTCCGGACGCCGCGCATATAAGGAGTGTGGTCGAATCCTGTCAAGCAACGGGGCCGCCCAAATCCCGGGATTGGCGGCCGGCGCGGCTTGCCCTGGCCGCGCGGTCGCGGCGGCGGGGTGGCGAGCAATCGGCCGGGAGGGCAGCGATTCCCCGGTTTTTCGCTCGATGCGCCGCGGTCGCAGAAAGCCGGCGCGACAACCTTGTCCAGCGGCGAGGCCGAAAACCATAAAAATATCAGCGTCTTGACCGTCTGGTCGCGGCATGTTTCGTCGGTTCGTCATTTTTCAACGCCATTCGGCGATGATCGCGCTAAGACAGTCCCGCCACAGCGCCCCGAAAAGGGCCGATGAGGAGAGACATGGCGAAGTATTTCGGCACCGACGGAATCCGCGGCCGGTCAAACCGGCCGCCGATCACGCCGGATATCGCGATGAAGGTTGGCATGGCCGCCGGCCTGGTGTTCCGGAATGGCGATCACCGGCACCGGGTGGTGATCGGCAAGGACACGCGCCTGTCGAGCTACATGATCGAGAACGCGCTCAGCGCCGGCTTCCTGTCGATGGGCATGGACGTGCTGTTGACCGGGCCGATTCCGACGCCGGGCATCGCCATGCTGACCCGCTCGATGCGCTGCGATCTCGGCGTGATGATCTCTGCCTCGCACAATCCCTACGACGACAACGGCATCAAGCTCTTCGGTCCCGACGGCGCCAAGCTGTCGGACGCGACCGAGGCCGAGATCGAGGCGCTGATCGACGCCGATCTCGGCAGCCGGCTTGCCAGCCCCGACGCCCTCGGTCGCGCCCGCCGCATCGACGGGGTGAGCGACCGCTACATCGAGTACGCCAAGCGCACGCTGCCGCGAAACCTCTCGCTCGAGGGATTGCGGGTGGTGATCGATTGCGCCAACGGCGCCGGTTACAGCGTCGCGCCCGAGGCCCTGTGGGAACTCGGCGCCGAGGTGATTTCGCTTGGCGTCGAGCCGAACGGCTTCAACATCAACCGCGAGGTCGGATCGACCGCGCCGGAAGCGCTGGTCGCCAAGGTGCGCGAAGTGCGGGCCGATATCGGAATCGCCCTCGACGGCGATGCCGACCGCGCCGTGATTGTCGACGAGCATGGCCAGATCATCGACGGCGACCAGATGATGGCGGCGATCGCCACCTCCTGGGCGGCGCAGGGGCTGTTGTCGAAGCCCGGCATCGTCGCCACCGTGATGTCGAATCTCGGGCTCGAACGCTATCTCGCCGGCAAGGGCCTCGGCCTGGTGCGCACGCCGGTCGGCGACCGCCACGTCGCGGAGGCGATGCGTCTGGAGGGCTACAATCTCGGCGGCGAACAGTCCGGCCACATCATCCTGTCAGACTACACCACCACCGGCGACGGCCTCGTCGCGGCGCTGCAGCTTCTCGCCGTTGTCCGCGATCTCGGGCGTCCGGTCAGCGAGGTCTGCCACCTCTTCGAGCCGCTGCCCCAGGTCCTCAAGAGTGTCAGGACCAGCGGCGACCGGCGACCGCTGGAAGACAGCGCCATCCGCAAGATGATCGAGGACTTCAACGGCAAGCTCGGCGACAACGGACGGATTCTCGTCCGTGCGTCCGGCACGGAGCCGGTCATCAGGGTGATGGCCGAGGGCGACGATCCGGGCATGATCGCCGCGATCGTCGACGATCTGGTCGCTGCCCTCAGCGCCAGGGCCGCCTGAGCCGCCGGGATGCACATCACATGATTTCGGTCGATCCCAATGCGCCGCGCGGCATCGTGTGGATCGCGTCCTATCCCAAGTCAGGCAACACCTGGGTGCGGGTGTTCGTCCACCACCTTCTGCGCATGGCGGCCGGCAAGCCGCTCGAGCCGCATGACATCGACGAGCTGCATCGCACCAGCCGCAGCCCGGCGATCCGCATCGACCTCTTCGAGCGCTTCCTCGGCAAGCCGGTGACCGCCGCGAATGCCCGTGAGATCACCGAGGCTCGCCTCCAGGTCCATCAGGCGATCGCCGACGAGGCGGATGGCATCGTCTTCGCCAAGACCCATTCCTTCAATGGCGAGATTTTCGGCTATCCGATGATCAATCGTGCCCATTCGGCCGGCGCCCTCTATATCGTCCGCAATCCGCTCGACGTGGCGGTGTCGCTCGCCAATCACCTTAATGTGCCGATCGACAGCGCCATCGACTCGCTCGCCATGAGCCTGAATTCTCCGGTCGAGACCGAGGAATCGGCGTCGGAAGTCTGGGGATCGTGGACCGAGAATGTCAGGAGTTGGACGTCGAACCCGCCGCCGGTCATCCAGGTGACGCGCTATGAGGACCTGCTTGCCGATCCGCGCGCCCGCTTCGGCGATATGGTCGAGCACCTGCGGCTCGACGTCACGCCGGAACAGATCGACGAGGCGGTGGCGCTGGCTTCCTTCGATCGCATGCGCGCGGCCGAGGAAAAGTCCGGGTTCTATGAGCGCCCCGAACATACCGAACGCTTCTTTCGCGAAGGCCGCGCCGGCCAGTGGCGGGAAGTCCTCAGTCCCGAGCAGATCCAGCGCATCGTCGACGATCACGGTGAACAGATGGCCCGTTTCGGCTATCTGCCGAGCCACTGACCGACGGGCCGCGAGAAAGACCAACACGGACATCCGATGATCACCCTCAACAAGCACCGGCCTCGCGGCATCATCTGGCTCGCCTCCTATCCGCGTTCGGGCAACACCTGGTCCCGGGCCTTCATCCACGCGCTGGTCAATGTCGTGCGCGATCCGGATTACAGCGAGCTCGACATCAACCGGATCGAGCAATATTCGGCCTCGGAGAGCGCCGCCGATCTCTACCGGCCATTTCTCGGCAAGCCGGCCTTCCGCTCGACCCGCGCCGAGATCGCGGCCGCCCGGCCCAAGGTCCAGGCCGAGATCGTTACGCGCCTGCAGCGTCCGGTCTTCATCAAGACCCATAATGCCAACGCCACCGACAACGGCGCGCCAACGATCAACATGTCGGTCTCGGCCGGCGCGGTCTACATCCTGCGCAATCCGCTCGACGTGGCGATTTCCTTCGCCCATTTCCGCGGCGTGTCGATCGACCAAGTGATCGACGACATGGCGACATCGGGCTTTGGCGTCGCCACCAACCGCGAGAATGTCCATATCGTCACCGGCTCATGGACGGAGCATGTCCGCAGTTGGACGGACCGGCCGCACCCGGTGATCCTGACGGTGCGCTACGAGGATCTCGTCGAGAAGCCGACCGAGAGCTTCGGCGCGATCGCCCGCCACCTGCTGATGACGCCGGAGCCGGCGCAGCTCGAGAAAGCCATCGCGATGGCGAATTTCGACACGCTCCGCGAGAAGGAGGCGGCGGCCGGCTTCGTCGAGAAGCCGGAAACCTCGGCCGAGCCCTTCTTCCGCGTCGGCAAGCCCGGCCAGTGGCGCGAGGTGCTGACGCCGATCCAGGTCGACCGGGTGGTTTCGGCCCATCGTGCGATGATGAGCAAGTTCAAGTACCTGCCGGACTAGACCGGTCGGGCGTCAGCGCCCGCCCTTGCCGGCGGCGCCGATGATCGTCGCGACCGATTGCAGCTGCGTGTCGAGCCGGTCGTATTCCGGCGGCCGCAATTCGCCACCCATATACATGTCCGGGCTGCGGTAGCGCATGCCGCTCGGCACCGGCTTCAGCGCGGCGAAATGGAATTCGCGCGCGCCGGTGATCGACACCACCCGGGCGGCATTCCGCTCGGTGATGCCGCCGCCAGGCATGACGATGATGCGGTCGCCGGCCGCCTTGACCAGTTCGGCGATCGTCTCGGCGCCCTCGAAGGCGGTCGGCGCCAGGCCGGAGGTCAGTACCCGGTCGACGCCGAGGTCGATCAGCGTCTTCAGCGCCTCCATGGCGTCCGGCACCATGTCGAAGGCGCGGTGGAAGGTCACCGAGGCCGGGCGCGCCCGCTCGATCAGCCGCCTGGTCACCTTGGCGTCGATCTTGCCGTCGGGATCCAGCGCCCCGAAGACGAAGCCGTCGACGCCGGCCGACTTGGCCGTGGCGATGTCGGTTTCCATCGCCACCAGTTCCTCGACCCCGTAGAGGAAGTCGCCGCCGCGCGGGCGGATCATCATGTGGACGCCGATATTCTGGATCTCGCGGGCGACCAGCACCGTGCCGAGGCTCGGCGTCGTGCCGCCCTCGATCAGCCCGGCGCACAGCTCGACCCGCGCCGCGCCACCGTCGCGGGCGGCGACGATGCCGCGGATCGAATCGACACATACTTCAAAGCGAAGGTCGCTCACGGGCTGACCACCTTTCTGTCCTGACGCGTCACGCGTCGCTACCGTTGATCCATGTCTGTTGTACCGTCAGCCCTGCGTCGAGCAACACCAGGTCCGCCCGGAAGCCCGGCGCGATCTGGCCGATCTCGTCATCGAGGCCGAGAAACTCGGCCGGCGTCCGCGAGGCCATGCGCAGCGCGATCTCGAGCGGCAGGCCGAGCGCCTCCACCGTGTTGCGCACCGCCGTCGCCATGTCGAGGTCCGAGCCGGCGAGGGTGCCGTCCTCCATCGTCAGGCGGCCGCGTTCGCGCGTTACCGTCCGACCGTGCAGGACAAACTCCCCGAGCTCCGAACCGACCGACGACATGGCGTCGGTGATCAGCATCATCCGCTCCCAGCCCCGGGCGTTGATCGCAACCCGCAGGCTCGGCGCCGAGACATGCACGAGGTCGACGATCAGGCCGCACCAGGCGTCGAAATCGTCGAGCGCCGCGCCGACCGGCCCCGGTTCACGGCCGGTCAGCGGCGGCATGGCGTTGTAGAGATGGGTGAAGGCGGTCAGGCCGGCGGCGCGCGCAGCCCGGATCGTCTCGTAGGAGGCCGCGGTATGGCCGGCCGAGACCAGCACCCCGGCCGAGGCGAGCCGGGCGATCGTCTGGGTCGACACCATCTCCGGCGCCAGCGTCACCAGCGTCCGGCCGCGCGTCAGCCCGGTCATCAGCGCGATGTCGGCTTCCTCGACCGGGCGCATGAAGCTTGCCTGGTGGGCGCCCTTGCGCTCCGGGTTGAGGAAGGGGCCTTCGAGGTGAATGCCCAGCAGTCCGGGCACGCCTTTGGCCAGTGCCTCTTCTGCCGCGGCCATCGCCTCGGTGGTCGCCTCGAAGCTGTCGGTGATCAGCGTCGGCAGGAAGCCGGTGGTCCCGTATCGCCGATGGGCGGCGCCGATCGCGGCGATTCCCTCGACGGTCCGCGCGTCGTTGAACAGCACGCCGCCGCCGCCATTGACCTGGACGTCGACGAAGCCCGGTGCGATCAGGCCGTCGACCGCGCGCTGCTCGGCATCGGCCGGCACGTCGCCGGTCGCCACGATCCCGGCGATGCGCGTTCCATCGATCAGCACCGCCTCGCCGTCGCGCAGCCGCTCGCCGTCGAAAATCCGGGCGCCGGTCAGCGCGATCACGGTCATGGAGCGAGCGGTCCGGCGTTCATCGGGTTTCGGTGACCTTGCTGAGATGCGGCGGCCGGTCGGGATCGTTGCCCCGGGCGCGCGAGACGGTCTCGGCCATCGGGTAGAAGCTCTGGATCGTGGTCAGCGGCTGGACCAGCGGATGGACGCCGGCGGTCGTCGGCAGCACCACCGCCCCGGGGATTGTGGCCGGTCCGGCCGAGATCACCGGCACGCCGCGGGCCAGCAGCTCCGCCCCGGTTTCGGCGAGCGAGTCGAGCGCCGCATCGTCCTGGCTGAAGACGACCACCGGGAAGTCCGGCCCGGCGATCCGCTGCGGCCCGTGCTTCATCTCGGCGGCGCTCATCGCCTCGGCGTGAATGCCGCTGGTTTCCTTGAGTTTCAGCGCGGCTTCCTGGGCAACCGCGAGGCCGGGACCGCGGCCGATGACGTAGAGGCTGCGGGCGTCGGTGAGGAGCGGGACCAGGCCTTGCCAGTCGCAGGCCAGCGCGTCGCCAAGGTCGTCCGGCAGTCGGGCGACAGCGTCGATCAGCGCCGTGTCGCCGCTCCAGTGGGCGCCGAGCTGGAGCACGGCGGCGAGCGAGGCGATATAGGATTTCGTCGCCGCGACGCTGCGCTCGGCCCCGGCATGGACCGGCAGCACGATGTCGCAGAGTGCTGCGAGCGGCGAGGCGGTGTCGTTGACGATCGCCACCGTCAGCGCGCCGTCGTCGCGCGCCGCCGTCGCCAGCGTCAGGAGGTCGGGGCTCTTGCCCGACTGCGAAATGGCGATGAACAGCGCGTCGCGCATGCGCGGCCGCGCGCCGTAGATCGAGGTGACCGAGGGGCCGACCGATGAAACGATCGTGTTGAGATGCAGCTCGAAGAGATACTTGGCATAGGTCGCGGCGCTGTCGGACGAGCCGCGGGCGCAGGTGACGACGAATTGCGGCGGCCGGTCGCGCAGCCGCGCGCCGAGGTCGCGGCAGGTGTCGGCATTGGCCGCGATCAGCCGCGCCACCACCTCCGGCGCTTCGAACGTTTCGCTCAGCATCAGCGACCGGTTGCCGGTCGTACCGTCTTGCATCATGCCAGTTTCCTTTCGGCGAATGCGTTCTTCGCCATGAGGATGGCGCCATCGGCAGCGTCGCTTTCCGGCGCGACGCAGACGTCGCGATAGGGCGGCGCCAGCCACGGCAGGATTTCGGGGAAGACGCCGCCGATCATCGCCACCGTCGGCGCGCCGAGTTCCAGCAGCCGGGCGATGGCGCGGGTCACGTCGCGCGCCGCCTCCTCGAGGATCGGCATTGCCAGTGCGTCGCGCCGCGCGGCATGCTCGAACACCGCCGGTGCGAAGCTGCCATAGTCGCCGGGGGTGGCGCGCTCGGCCCATTCCACCGCCTTCGCCGCATCGTTGTCGAAGCGGGCGAGAACGGCCTCGGCCAGCGGCGTCAGCGGCGCCATGCCCTCCATCGCCCAGATCGAGCGGCGAATGGCATTGCGGCCGATCATCATGCCGCTGCCTTCGTCGGCGATGTCGTCACCCCAGCCGCCGACGGTGATCCGCTCGCCGTTGATCACCGCGAGGCCGGCAAAGCCGGTGCCGACGATCAGGATGGCGCCGTCCCGGTCGCCGCAGGCGCCGAGATAGGCGGCATAGGCGTCGGTATCGACGACCACCGAGGCGAAGGGATGGGGTTGGGCGAGGATGAAGTCGCGGTCCCAGGCCTGCTGCGTGCCGGCGAGCCCGAATCCGGCATGGACGCGGCTGAGATCGCCTTCGTCGAGCCCGGCTTCGTCGGCCGCCGCGCGGCAGGCCTTCAGCACCTCGGCAAAGGCGGAGTCCTTGAAGCGCGCGTTGCTTGCGCCGGCCGCGCCTTCGCCGAGCTGGCGACCCTGGGCGTCGCGAAGCCTGGCGCGGGTCCGGGTCGCGCCGCCGTCAACGCCCATGAACAGGGGCTGTCTCATGTCTCTCCCACGCGGTTTTCGCCGCCGCAGAAATAGTGGAACGCCACCGCGAAGCCAACCGCAAAACCGGCCGGTCCGGGAGGCGAGCGGACAGGACGTCGTCATGGTAGCAATAGCGTATGGGATTCCCTCCCGGCAGCCGGTGACTCTCGGCACGATGAATGGAACCGAAACCATCGGCGCGCTGTCCGTCGGGCTCGATTCCCGCGACGATGGCGAGGTCAAGCTGGCGGCGCGAAGACGGCCTCTCGCCACATCGGGCGCCTTACGTGCCGCCCTCGTCGCAGTCGCAGGTCAGCCGTAGCATGACGGCGATCGCCTGATCGTCCGTCAGGCCGCGGTCGCGCACCAGCGTCCGCCATGTGTCGAAGCTCACCGCGACCGCCAGTGCCGCGTCGAGGAGTTTCCTTGCCTGCCCTTTCGCCCTGAAGGGGGCGGCCAGGACCTCGACGGTGCGTTGCCAGTGTTCGTGATAGGGCGCCATGACCGGGTGATCGCGGGCGTCGGTGAGGACGCGACCGATCATCGCTTCGGTCCTCCGATGAAAGGCATAGCTCTCGCGCAGACCATGGCGCAGGCGCGTCCTGGCGTCGGCTATCGCAAGCCATGCGGTCGGATCCGGCAACGGGTTTTCACTGAAATACTGCCCGCTGCAGGCGCGTGTCAGCGCTGTCTCGTCGGGAAAGTGGCGATAGACGGTGACCCGTCCGACCTTCGCCTTCGCCGCGATATCGGCCATCGAGGTCGCCGCCGGCCCCTTGGTCTGGTGCAGGGCGATCGCCGCATCGACGATCTTTTGCCGCGTCTGGTCCTGGCGCTCGGCGCGCTGTTTCAATCGGTAGGGGCGGGTCATGGCTTCATGATACAGTGTCTTTCACCAATATTGACAATCCCCCCGGATCGGATATTTTCGAGAAACATAAAGTTTCATTAAAGGGGAGGTCGGTGCGATGTCTTTGCTAAGCATGGAGAACCCGGTTTTCGTCACCTACGTGATCGCGGCGTCGATCATGATCCTCAAGCTGATGGGGCAGGGCTGGGTGACTGTCGTCAGGATGATGGGGACCGACGCGGGTCTCCTCAATCCCGAGGACCTCAAGCCCGGCCCGGCGAACCGCAATCCGCGTCCCGAACAGCTTGAACCGAATGACTATGTCGAGCGGTCCCGGCGAATCCAGCGCAACGATCTGGAGAATATTCCCGGCTTTCTCGCCGCCGGCCTGCTGTTCGTCGCGGTCGGGCCGTCGCTCATCCTCGCCAATATCCTCATGTATGCCTTCGTCATCACGCGCCTTGCCCATACCGTCGCCTATACCAGCGGGCAGCGTCACGAGGTCCGCGCCACTTTCTACACGGTCGGTTCGGTGATCGTCATCGTCATGGCGGTCTACGCGTTGGTGGTGGCGCTCTTCTGAGGGCCGCCGGCCGGGGCTAGAGCGTCTGCGGCAGTGGCACGCCGTATTTCTCGGCCCAGGGCTCCAGCCGGTCGACGATGCCGGGGTAGAGCGCCAGCCCGTTGCGCATCGCGTCGCGCTTGCGGGCCAGCGCCCTCTCGCCGGGCAGCCGCACCTTCTCGATGCCGACGGCGGGCCGCGATCCGTGGCAGAGCGACACCAGTTCGCTGGTCTCGCGGTTGAAGGCGACGCGGCCGGCGAAGGCGTCGGGCTCGAAGACCTGGATGAAGATCGCCGCGCCCCAGAAACTCGGCTTGGACGATCGCCCGTCGCCCGACAGACCCTGGCTCAGCGACTCGACGATCAGCGCCATGCCGTAGCCCTTGTGGCCGTGGTCGTGGCCGCCGGTCGGCAGCAGCGTGCCTTTCGGTTCGTCGAACAGGATGCGCGGGTCGTTGGTGGCGTTGCCAGCGTGATCCTGCGCCCATTTGCCGGGAAAATGCTCGCCGCCGCCCCTCAGCCTTCCGGCCATGCCGTTGGTGGTGATCGAGGAACTCATGTCGATCAGGATCGGGTCGCCCTCGGTCGGGAAGCCGGCGGCGAAGGGGTCCGGGGTGAAGACGGGATCGAGCCCGCCATGCGGCGCGACGGTGGCGACGGCCGGATCGGAGCAGGCGATCAGGACGACCTGGCCGCGGTTGGTGGCGCGGGTGAGGTAGGCCGCGAGGCAGGCGATGTGGTGCGACTCGCGCACCGAGACCGTCGCGACGCCATAGTCGCTGGCGCGATTGCAGGCCTCGTCGATGGCGCGAGCGGTGATCCATACGCCCGACAGCCGCCGCGCGTCCCACAGCAGCGCCGCCTTGTGGTCGGACAGCACCTCGGGGTCGCCCGTTGCCCGCATCTCGCCGTTCTCGAGTTCGCGCAGGTAGTTCGGCGCGAGGTTCAGCCCGTGGGTGTCGTGACCCATCAGGTCGGCCTCGACCAGCAGCTCGGCGACCGTCGCCGGCTTGTCGCCATCCATGCCGGCGGCGGCGAACAGGGCGGCGGTGAAGTCGACGAGATCGGCGGGGCGGTAGCGGGTCATGTCTTCTCCTCGGTCGGGGGAAGAGTGCAGCCTACAACAAATCCGGATCGACGGCGTTCATCACCTCGACCGCGCCGTCCCAGATCATCACCGCCGCCACCCAGGCTATCAGGATAAGCCCGAGATAGGCGATCCAGCGATGGCGATGGAGCAGCTTGGCGATAAAGGTCGCGGCGATCCCCATCAGCGCCACCGACAATGCCAGCCCGACGACCATCACCCACAGGTGATCGCGCGCGGTGCCGGCGACGGCGAGCACGTTGTCGAGCGACATCGAGACGTCGGCGACGACGATCTGGATCAGCGCCTGTTTCAGGGTCTTGCATTGCTGCGGGCCACCAACCGCCTTCGTGCCCGGCGATCCTTCGACCGCCTGGCCGTGGAGCTTGCCGTCGATCTCGACGTCGAGCGCGTCGGTGCCGAGCGCGGCGGCGCTGTGACCGCCGTCCCGCAGTTCCCGCCACAGTTTCCACGACACCCAGAGGAGCAGCAGGCCGCCGGCCAGCAGCAGGCCGATGATGCCGAGCAGTTCCACCGTGAAGATGGCGAAGACGATCCTGAGCAGCGCCGCCGCAACGATGCCGAAGATGATCGCCTTCTTGCGAAGCTCCATCGGCAGCCCCGCCGCCGCCATCCCGACCACCACCGCGTTGTCGCCGGCGAGGACGAGGTCGATGACGATGACGGTGGCGAGGGCGGTGAGCTCGGAATACATCAGGCGGCGATCGGTTGGTCGGGGTGGCTTACGCCGGAACCGGCGCGTTGGTGGCGATCAGCTTCTCGTTCTTGAGGTCGCTCCACAGCGAGCCGGGAATGTCGGCGGTCCACCATTCTAGGATCTGGTTCATCTCCTCGGCCGATCGCGGGCCGGGAATGGTGCCGGCGACCGTCGGATGGGCGAGCGGGAAACGCAGCGCCGCGGCGGCGAGCGGCACGTTGTGGGCCTCGCAGACCCGGGCCATCGCCTTGACCTTGGTCATCACCGATTCAGGCGCCTTGACGTAGTTCCAGGTCTCGCGGCCGACCAGGATGCCGGAGTTGAACGGCCCGCCGATGATGATCGATGCGCCGTGCTTCTCGACCGCCGGCAGCAGCGTATCGAGCGAATCCTGCTCGAGCAGCGTGTAGCGGCCAGCAAGCAGGAAGCAGTCCCACTGGGCATGGGACAGCGCGTCGGCAATCGGTTGCGATTCGTTGACGCCGATGCCGATCGCCTTGACCGCGCCGCTGCTGCGCAGGTCGTCGAGCGCCCGTGCGGCGCCATCCATGGCGGCGGCATGCATCTTTGGCTGCGTCTCGGCGCCGTGGGTAAAGGTGTCGATGTCGTGGATGTAGAGGACGTCGATATGGTCGAGGCCGAGCCGCTGCAGGCTGTCCTCGTAGGAGCGCATGACGCCGTCATAGGAATAATCGAAGACGGGTTCGAAGGGCAGCGGCTGGCGCCAGTCGTCGTTCTGGCTCTGCTCGCCCTTGCGCGGCCGAAGCAGGCGTCCGACCTTCGTCGACAGCGTCCAGCCGTCGAGATGGCGCAGCGTGTCGCCGACCAGGCGTTCAGAGCGTCCGTAGCCGTAGAAGGGCGCCGTGTCGAAATAGCGAATGCCGGAATCGAAGGCTTCGAGGCAGAGAATCTTGGCGTCGGCGTCGGTCAGGTGCGCCTGGTTGCCGCCAAGCGTCGCGCCGCCCAGGCCCAGTGTCGTCACTTCCGCCGAGGTCCGGCCGAGCTTTCGCGTCTCGAATTTCATAGCTTCCCCCCTGGGTGGTTTTCTTTGAGATGAATCGTGTGCCCGATACATAAGCATCGTGCGGCCATGTAGCCAGCGGCAGCGGTCATCCGGTCGCAGTTTGGCGTCTTCCGCCGGGCGGCGGGCCGTCGGCAGGCCCTCTCATGGCCTTTTGGGCTGTTCCCGGGCGGGATCAGCCGATGCACCAGCCCTTGTAGCGCTGGCCGAAGATGTTGGTGCGCCAGCACGGCTTGGTGTTCTTGCCGATGACGTAACCGGCGACGGCGCCGGCCGCCCCGCCGATCGCCGCGCCGCCGACCGAACCGCCGGCGATGGCGCCGACCGCCGCGCCGGAAACCCCGCCGATGACCGCGCCGCGTTCGGCCCGTGTCGAGACGCAGCCCGACAGGGTGGCGGCAGTCAGCAGGCAGGCAAGGACGGCTGTGGTTGCTTTCATGGTTCCAACCCCCGATGCGCTTCCGGGCCGCGGCCGCGCCGCGCCGGTCAGACAGGCAATGCGCAGTGATAGCGAAAAGTTCGGGGCGGCGATATCGATATCGGCGGGCGGTGCCGGCGGTCAGCCCGGCCGGCTGGCGGGCGCGCCCCGGGCCGATGCGCCGGCCGGTTTCAGCCGCTTGCGGATTTCGGAAAGTACCGTCACGGCGAAGCCGGCGAACAGCACCCACCACGCCGGGCGGATCTGGAAGGAGAAGTCGAGATTGGCCATCAGTACCCGCTCGACGCTGACGCCGGTGGCGATCCCGTACCAGGCCGCCTCGACCACCACGGTCAGCAGCGCGGCCGCCACCGACAGGAGGGCCAGCGGCACGAAGCCTTCCTTGTAGCCGCGCTTGGCCATGATCCGGTAGCCCATCAGCCAGAAGAAGAAGCCCGACATCAGGACCGGCTGGCTGACGTCGATCTTCGACTGCATGTAGTAGTGGAGGATCGCCAGCGGCGTGATGATGTAGATCAGCTTGTGCAGCCGGTTCCAGCGCACGCCGCCGAGCCGCTTGACCCAGCCGTCGGTCGAGGTGACGCCGAGCGCGACCAGCCCGAGCAGCGCGACGAAGCCGATCAGCAGGTAGATGCGCTTGACGATCTCGGTCACGACGAAGCCGAGATCCCATTTGGAATCGAAGATATAGAGAACGAAATGGAGGAGGATGTAGGCGAGGGCGGCGAGGCCGATCATCCGCCGCACCTGGATCAGCTTCGACCAGTCGAACAGCCGCCGCGCCGGCGTCACCGCCAGCGTTATCAGCAACAGGTAGATCGTCCAGTCGCCGACGAAGTGGATCGCCGCGATATAGGGGCGCGGCCCCAGAGCCGTCGGCTCCGCCGGTCCGCCGGTCAGGGTCCGGTAGAGCAGCCATAGCGCCGGCAGCGCCAGCAGCACGAGAACCGTGGCCTTGAACGGCGCGAATTTTCCGGCCCGGTCGTTCCAGGGCATTTTTTGCGAAAACGTCTTGGTCTGGGCCACGGGATAATTCTCCTTGGCCGGAATATCGGCGGCTGGCGGGGCGCGTGCAATGCTGATACGCCGCTCGCGGCTTCACAGTCACGTCACGTGTTTGTCAGGTTTTCCGGGCGAAAGCGCCGCACGGGCGTGATCCGGCGCGTGATCTGCGCTAAGGGACGCGCCGGAACGGGCGGCGCGGGCGGCCCGGTCGGAGGAATACATTGGCTTACTGGACTGCGCGCATCATCCTGTGGCTGGTCGCCGTCTGCTACGGCATCTTCGCCTTTGGCCGGGTTCTCAACATGCTCGGCATGGGCGGCTTCGACTGGGCGACGGCGCCGCTCGAATGGCAGGTGATCGACGTCTTCTATCTCGCGGTCAACATCGCCGTCGTCTACGGCTTCGTCCTGCTCCGGCCGATCGGCTTCATGGCCTTCTTTCTCGCCGTCGTCACCCAGTTCGCGCTGTTCTGGGCGGTCTCCCCGGGTGAAGGCGTCGACGGCGCGCCGATCCGCGGTGCGTCCGTGTTCCTGAGCTACTTCGTGCCCTTCCACATCATAACCGTCGTGCTCGTCGTCGTGGCGCTCTTCCTGCTGCGTCGGCGCGATCGGCCCGAGCCGGCGGAGTGATGACCGGGATGGGCCAGTCGCCGCTTGCGGGAAGCGCCGCGAAGTTCCAATCTGCCGCCGGATGTCGGCAATCCGTTCGCGATCGTCCTGGCATGGCCGCGGCCAGCCGGCGGCGGCTTTTCGTCTGTGTGAGCGTTTGATGACTGCCCCACCCCTGCGTCTGATGACCCTGAAAACGCGCGCCGGCAGCCGGGCGCACTTCTATCATTTCTTCTTTGGCGTCCTGCTGCCGCTGGCCCGCTACATGGCGGGGGGCGACGACGACACGATCCCGCTGCTTGTCGAAGAGTGCGGTCCGATGGACGCCATCCTCGATGAACTGGACCTGCCGGGCCTCATCCTGCTGGGCAAGGACGAACATCGCCGGCTTCAGGGACGCATGCCGTTGACGACGGCGGAGCGCGTTTCACTGGCTCCTTACGATCTCGACGCCGTGAAAGGGGATTACGATCCGGTCGCCATCCGCGCCGGCGTCGATTGGCTTCTGGCCCGCTTTGGCGATCGGGTCGAGGCGCGCCGCCAGGCCTTGCAGGCCGAATGGTTGGGCCAGCCCCGCATCCTCATCGTCGATCGCGGTCCGCCCGATCCCTTCTATGCCAACGATCCGTCCTATGCCTCGGAACCGTCGAGACGGAAGACGGCTGGCGCCGAGCGTCGGCGGGTGGGCAACCACGAAGACCTGGTCGAGAGCCTCTCCGGCCTGTACCCGGGCTGCCGCGGCGTCCTTCTGGAAGGGCAATCGCTGGCGGCCCAGATCGCCTTGTTTCAGGTAGCGGATATCGTTGTCGCCCAGCATGGGGCAGCGCTGTCGAATATCGTCTGGATGCGTCCGGATGCCAGCATCGTCGAACTCGAAGGCGGGGCGCCGGAGATCGGCTATTTCGTGTCGCTGGCAGACGCCCTCGGCCTCAGCCACCGGTTCTTCCCGCAGGAAGGCCCGTTCGGTCCGGTGGACGTGGACAACCTGATCGAGGCGATCGAAGCGATCGCCAGGAACGCCCGGCGCGCCCGGGTGTCGGCGGGAGATGCCGCTGTGTCAGCCGGCGTGCCCGTGTCGGACCGGTCCGGGACCGTCGCACAATGACGTTGGCATCCGGTCGTCGAGACGGTAGCGCGCATGCCATCGCGTGACAGTCGCCAGCGAATCCTCGTCACCGGGGGTGCGGGGTTTCTCGGGTCGCATCTCGTCGACCGGCTGGTTGCCGCCGGCCACGACGTCATTTGCGTCGACAACCTGTTTACCGGGGCGGCCAGCAACGTCGACCATCTCCGCGACCACCCGCGGTTCAGGTTCATCCGCCACGACGTCACGATCCCGCTCTCGGTCGAGGTCGACCAGATCTACAATCTCGCCTGTCCCGCTTCGCCGATCCACTATCAGCGCGATCCCGTCGAGACGACCAGGACATCGGTGATCGGCGCCATCAACATGCTCGAACTGGCAAGGCGTCTCGGCTGCAAGATCCTTCAGGCCTCGACCAGCGAAGTCTATGGGGATCCAGAGGCGCATCCTCAGCCGGAAGGCTATTGGGGGCGCGTCAATCCGATCGGGCCGCGATCATGCTACGACGAGGGCAAGCGCTGCGCCGAGACGCTGTTCTTCGATTATCGTCGTCAACACGGACTGGCCATCAAGGTCGCCCGCATCTTCAACACGTATGGGCCGCGCATGCAGCCAAATGACGGCCGGGTGGTTTCGAACTTCATCGTCCAGTCGCTGGCCGGTGACCCGATCACTCTTTATGGCGACGGCAGCCAGACGCGGTCTTTCTGCTATGTCGATGATCTTGTCGACGGCCTCATCCGGCTGATGGAGACACCGGACGATTTCGTTGGCCCGGTCAACCTGGGCAATCCGGCGGAGTTCACGATCCGCGAACTCGCCATGAGGATCGTCAGCCTGACCGGCAACAGTGGAAGCAGGCTTGTATCTGCCACGCTGCCGGTCGATGACCCCCGCCAGCGCTGTCCGGATATCTCCCTCGCACAGGCGAAGCTCGACTGGCGACCCCGCGTCGCCCTCGAAGACGGCCTGATGCCGACCATCGCCTATTTCAGGGATGTGCTCCGCGCCTGATCGCCGCCTGCGCCGACCTCGGCGGCGATCGCCTCGATGGTGCGCTTGTCCTCGTCCAGCGTCAGCGCGGCAAGGCTTCGTTTCAGGGCAAGGGCCGAGTGACGACGGGCATTGTCGCCGAAGTCGGGGCGGCCCATCCGGGCCAGGGTTCGGAATGCCTTCTGCATCCGGATGCCGACTTCGAGCGTCGCGGCGCCGTCGCGTGCGATGGCATTGAACACGTCGTCGAAGGCATCATCCACGGAGACGGCGGGGATAAAGACCGATGGGTAGTGGATCTCGTCCGCCTCGGCGTCGCGTTCGCCTGCAAGGATGGAGAGGATCCGGACGACCCGGCCGATGATGTCGATCGCGGTGCCCGGATCGTTGATCCCCGGTGACAGTGCTCGCGAGGCGATTTCCGACAGGACGATCAGGCCGAAGCGCGGGTCCTGTGGGAAGGAGCGGGCGCTGTCTATCAGGAAGGCGTTGATCAGGGCCGCTCGCTCATCATCGTCGGGCTCCCAGGATGTCCAGGCCAGCGGTTCGGTGGTGTCGCTGAACGCGCCCGGCAGGCGAACGACGTAGATCGATCCGCCGGCGGTCTCGGCTATCCGGGAGAGGGCGCTGACGTCGAGATACTGGATGTAGCCGATGCGCTTGCCGAGCAGGGGAAAGGACGAGGTCGGCACCGAGACAAGCGCCGCACAGCCGAGATGCGGGCTCTGCCACCGGGCCATGATCGCCTTGGCGGTCGCCGCTTCGACCTTGTCCACCGTCTCGCCGAGCCGGCCGAGATGCGACAGGTAGTCGATCCAGCGAAAGAAGGTGATCAGGACGCCGGCAATGACGATCAGCGTCACGAAGAACAGGATGACCCGCCCGGTCGGCCCGTAGAAGCTGGTGCTGAGGGCGATGATCCCGACCAGGCTAAAGATGAACGCGCCGATGAAGGTCGACAGCACGTTCTGCGACGTCGAATCCTCGACCAGCAGGCGGGAGGCGCGGGGTGTCGCGGTGCTGGCGGCCGCCGCGAAGGCCGAAACCATGGTGCCGAGCGAGAAGGTCGCCACCGCCAGCATGCTGGACGCCATGATGCGCAGGATATCCTCGACGGAATCGGCGCCGAAGACCTCGGTGATGTCGGTGTTGTCGAGCACTGGCGGGACAAAGGCCGCGACGAGGGCCGTGAGCACCGCGACGATCCCGTAAAGCCCGGCGCGGAACCACAGCCGCCGGGTGATCAGCGTCCAGATCCATTCCCAGCGGCTGATCATGCTTTACGCCCCTTTCGCCCTCGGCCCGCTCGGCAGGGTCCGTCGCTGGCCGATCGGCAAGCTAGGCTAACCGATATCCGACCCGATTGGTTCCACGACGTTTGCCGCCTTCGGTGTTGCATGGCCGCGCCGCCTGACCGACACTCCCGGCCGTTCTGAAGGAGCCCTCTCATGTCGCGTACCTCGATCGGCCTCAGCGAGCGCCTCAACGACTATATCGTCGGCGCCCATACCGCCGAGCACCCCGTCCTGACGACGTTGCGCGACAAGACCGCCGCCTTGCCCGAGGCCGGCATGCAGATCGCGCCCGAACAGGGGCATTTCCTCGCCTTCCTCGTGCGTCTGACCGGCGCGCGGGCGGTGCTCGAGATCGGCACCTTCACCGGCTACAGCGCGCTCGCCGTGGCGCTGGCCCTGCCGCCGGATGGCGAGATCGTCGCCTGCGACGTCAGCGAGGAATGGACGAGCATCGGCAAGCGCCACTGGCTGGAGGCAGGTGTCGCCGAGCGGATCGACCTGCGCATCGCGCCCGCCCTCGAAACACTCGAGGCCCTGAAGGGCGAGGGCGCGTCCAGCCGCTTCGACATGGCCTTCATCGACGCGCAGAAGTCCGAATATGACGGCTATTACGAAGCCTGCCTCGACCTTGTCCGGGTCGGCGGCGTGATCGTGCTCGACAACATGCTGATGAGCGGCGCGGTCGCCGAGCCCGGCGCCGGCAGCGCCGGGGTCGCCGCCGTGCGCGCCCTCAACGCCAAGATCGCCGGCGACGACCGGGTCGATGCGGTGCTGCTTCCCGTCGGCGACGGCATGACGCTCGCCCGCCGCCTGGTCTAGGCTTCGTCGGCGACGGCTCAGCCGGCCTTCTTCCAGAATTGCGGGCTTTCCTCGAGGTCCCGCCACCGGGCCTTGGCCTCTTCCCAGCAGCCCTCGGCGCGCGCCTGGCTGGCGCCGATCACCCAGCCGATCGCCCGCTGCACCTGGCGGTCGTCGATCGCGTCGAGGTCGGTGGACTCCAGCGTCGCCGCGACGATGACCGAATCGTTCAGCGCGCCCAGCACGTTCTGGATCTTGCGCAGCCGCTTGCGAAACGGATCGACCGCCTTCCTGCTGTAGAGCGGCGACAGGAAATCGACCGCGTAGCGCAGCTTCTTGAGCTCCTTGCGCAGGTCGTGGCGCTGCTCGACCGTCAGCTTCTCGATCCTGCGGGCGCATTTGCCGGCCTTCTTCCAGTGCCCGGCGAGCGCCGTCTCGGCCAGTCTGGCGATCGGCGTGGCCAGCCGCCGCGACTGGTCGAAATCCGCCGGCAGGATCCAGCCGCGCGTCTCGACGAAGCGGGTCAGGTCGAGGACGAAAGCCTGTGCCCGCGCCCCGGTCAGCGTCTCGGCCACCTCCTTGCGTACCGCGTCGGCATGCTGGCGCAGCGGTGCGTCGAGCGCGGCGAGGCCCGGCTGGTCGGGATGCGTCTCGGCTTCGCGCCGGATGATGTCGTTCGTCACCACGTCGAGATCGCGGAGACCGCCGACCACATGGCCGAGCCAGCGCGCCTCGTCCTCGAGCCGCGACATCTCGGGGCTCTTCAGCACCGGCGCGAAGACCGAAAAGGCACTGCGCAGGCGGCGCAGGCCGACGCGCAACTGATGCGGGCCCTCCGGATCGTCGAGCCGCTGCATGACGACCATGTTGGTCGCCACCTGGTCGAAACACTCGCGCAGGATGTCGCGCGCCGCCAGTTCCGCGGTCTCGTTCGGGTCGAGCGGCACCGTCTGCGCGTTCCGCGGCGCCAGCGGCGGGTCGATCCAGCCTCGTTCCGCCAGCAGGAAGCCGCGCGCCGATTTCGACAGCCGCGAAAAGCGCAGGCCCCCATCGGGGAACAGGAGATGGGCGATGTCGAACAAGCCGCGCCGGTCGCCCTCGATCAGCTCGATCTCGGCCTCGCGCAGCGGCTCCGTCCGCTCGCCGGCATGGATCTCGCCGACATCGATGGCGAGTTCCGCCCGGGTGCCGTCCTCGAGCGTGACTTCCTTGGCCTGGCGGCGGATCACCGTCTCGCAGACCGGCTGCAGCGCCGAGCCGTTGACGGCGTGGAGGATCGTGTCGCGGATCGTTTCGTCGGGGATCGCCTCGAGGCAGAGGCGGCCGCCCGGCGCCGGATTCTCGACCTCGCCGACATCGGTCAGGCCGCCGTTCGGCGCGGCGGTGGTCTTCACGGTCTGGATCCAGCGGCGTCCGTCGCGGCGCAGCCGCAGCGAGAATCCGGCGGCCCTGAGGGCGTGTTCCGGTGTGTCGAAATAGGTGCTTCGCAGCGTTCGCGTCCGTGACGCGCCGGTCGAAAGCTTCGACGCGCGAATCTGCGCTCGCAGCCGCTTCAGCGTCGGATCGTCAATCTCGAACTTGAGCTCAATCTCGCGCATCTGCACCGCATGGAAAAGTCAGCCGATCCGGTTATCGCGAATCACCGGCCAACCCGCAAGCCGACCCGCTGGCGGGAGCCGCCGGGCTCATGGCCACAGGCCAGAAAAAGAGCGCTTCCCCGCCACTGGGGGCGCGCAATCGGCGAGGGCGTGTCCTATATGGTTGCCGCCGCCAAGCGGCGATCTTGCGGAAGGAGGTTACGTGTCTGCCTGGCTTCGTTCGATAGTCGATGATCCGCGCGCCGAGCGGGTCATCATGGTCCTGATCGTCATCAACGCCGTGATCCTCGGCCTCGAGACCAGCGAGACGATCATGGCCTCCCATGGCTGGCTGCTCGAGACGCTCGACCGGGCGATCCTCGCCGTCTTCGTCGTGGAGATCGCGGCGCGGATAATCGCCTATCGTGGCGCCTATTTCCGCGATCCGTGGAACGTCTTCGATTTCATCGTCGTCGCCATCGCCCTGGTGCCGGCTACCGAGACCTTTTCGGTGCTGCGGGCGCTGCGTGTCCTGCGCGTCCTCAGGCTGGTGACCCGCGTCCCGTCGCTGCGGCGGGTGGTCGGCGGGCTGATCACCGCGTTGCCGGGCATGGGGTCGGTCGTCGCCCTGCTCAGCCTGCTTTTCTACGTCTTCGCGGTGATGGCGACCAAGCTGTTCGGCGAGCAGTTCCCCGACTGGTTCGGGTCGATCGGCGCCTCGGCCTATTCGCTGTTCCAGATCATGACGCTGGAGAGCTGGTCGATGGGCATCGTCCGGCCGGTGATGGAAACCTATCCCTATGCCTGGGCCTTCTTCGTCCCCTTCATCGTCATCACCACCTTCGCCGTCCTCAACCTGTTCATCGGTATCGTCGTCAACGCCATGCAGGCCGAGCATGAAAAGGCGGTGAATGAGGAACGTGCCGCCGAGCGCGACATGATCCACGACGAGACGGCGCCGCTGGTTGAGGAAATCAAGGCATTGCGCGTCGAGATGGCGGCGCTGCGCCAGCGGATCGAGAATCCGGCTGTCCGGCCGCCCGAATAAGTCTCCGAACGAGAAAAAAGTGCCGGTCGCCCGGCGCCGGCCCTTGCGGCGGGCTGGCGGCCCCCCATTTGGGAGATTGCGGGCCGGGCCCCTCTGGCGACGCCATCTGTGGCGTCGTGATGTCGGACCGCATCGGGTGCGCTCGATGCCGGGTCCTCAAAAACCGGCGTATCGTGCTGCCCCTCGCCTGGTGAGGGAGCGAAACGCTTGGACCTGCAGACGCTGTTTCTTGGTCATCCGATCTGGATGTGGCTGGGCTTTCTCGGCCTCGTCGGCGTCCTGCTGGCCCTCGATCTTGGCGTTTTCCACCGCCGCAACTGCCAGATCGGCGTTTGCCACAGCCTGCTCCTCTCCGCCTTCTATATCGCTCTCGGCGTCGGCTTCAGTGGTCTGGTCGCGCTTCAGCTCGGCCAGCAGGCGAGCCTCGAATACCTCACCGGCTTCGTCGTCGAGAAGAGCCTGGCGATGGACAACCTCTTCGTCATCGCCACGATCTTCACCTACCTGTCGATCCCGCGCGAGTACCAGCACCGGGTGCTGTTCTGGGGCGTGCTCGGGGTAATCGTCCTGCGCGCCGTGATGATCGGCTTCGGCGCCGCGCTGGTCGCCGAGTTCCATTGGGTGCTCTACCTCTTCGCCGCCTTCCTGGTCGCCACCGGCATCAAGATGCTGTGGTCGGCCGACAGCCATTTCGACCTCGAGAACAACCCCGTTCTCAGGCTCGCCCGGCGCTGCTTCCGCGTCACCGATCGCCTCCACGGCAACCACTTCTTCGTCAAGCAGGCCGACCCGGCCACCGGCCGCCGCGTCACCTTCATCACCCCGCTCTTCCTGGCCCTGCTGGTGATCGAGGTCGCCGATGTCATCTTCGCCGTCGACTCGGTGCCGGCGGTCTTCGCCATCACCACCGATCCCTATCTCGTCTACACGTCAAACATCTTCGCGATCCTCGGCCTGCGGGCGCTGTATTTCGCGCTTGCCGCGGTGATGCACCGTTTCGCCTATCTCAAGCAGGCGCTGGCGATCCTGCTGGTCTTCGTCGGCTCGAAGGTCTTCGTCGCCGACATGCTGGGCTGGACCAAGTTCCCGGCCGAGTGGTCGCTCGCCGTTACCTTCGTCATCCTCGGCGGCGGCGTCGCCTATTCCATGTGGCGAACCCGCGCCTCCCCGGCCGAAGCCGTCGTCAAGGACGTCCCGGAGAAGGTCGAGCTCGAAAGCCGGCTCTAGGCGGCAAGGCGGGTTGCCGGCTGGACGCTTGACCCGGATCGGCACCTGGCGCCGGTCTCAGGCCCCATAGCAAAGATCGAGAAAGGCATTGGCGACCCGGTCGTCGATGTTGCGCGGCACCGGCACGACGCAGGCATCCCGCTCGGCCTTGCCCAGCGCGATCGCCTCGAGGCATCGCGCCTGCAGGGCGAAGCCGAGATCCATCGACTCGATCGAATTGCCCATCGGCCGCGGGCCGGCGAGGTTGAACATGTGCCCTTCGGCGATGATGCCGATGGTGCGGCCGTCGGCCAGACGCAGGGTTTCGATGCCGACTTCGTAGGCCGTCCGCTCGACCACCGTGCCATCACCCGCGATCCGCGCCGCCTCGATCTCCTGCGGAAAATGCCCGGCATTGGCGAGAACGACGCCATCCTTGAACAGCGGCAGGTCGTCGGGGCCGATGACGTGCTTGCCGCCGGTCACGGTGACGATGAAGTCGGCGCTGGCGATCGCCGCGTCGCGGGGCGGCGTTTCGTGGCCGTCGAGATGCGCCTGCAGGCGCTTGAGCGGATCGCGGTCGACGACGCTGACCCTGGCGTTGGCGTTGCGGAAGTTGGCGGCGACCCCCTTGCCGCAGGCGCCGTAGCCGAACACCGTGATGCGCTGGCCGTTGGTGGCGCGGTTGGTGATCCGGATGAAGGATTCCAGGACGCTCTGGCCGACGGCATGTTCGTTCTCGGCGAATTGCTTGATCGGGCTGTCGTTGATGACGAGGATCGGCATCCGGAAGTCGTCGCGCAGCGGTTCGAGCCGCATCCGCCCCGAGGTGGTCTCCTCGGTGCCGCCGAGCAGGCCGGCATACCGGTTCTGCCGGTAGAGGTCGAACAGGTCGCCGCCGTTGTCGAGGATGAGGTCCGGTTCTTCCGCCAGCACTGCAACGAGGCTCTCGTGGTGCTCCTTCGGGTTGCGGGTCGGGCCGCCGATCACCGTCACCCCGTGGTCGCGAAGATAGGCGACCGCCTCCGGCTGGGTGGTGTTGAGGTTGCCGGTCGAGACCATCCGGGCTCCGCCGGCCTGCAGCGTCAGGATCAGCGCCACGGTCTTCGGTTCGAGGTGGATGCCGGTGCCGATGGTCTTGCCGGCGAACGGCTTCGCGGCTTCGAACTCGGTGGCGATCCCGGCAAGCAGGCGGCAGTTCCGCCGCACCCAGTCGATACGGGTCTTCATGGTGGTCTCCATCGGCGGTCCTTGCCGGCAGGTGGGAAGGATCGGCCACCATCGCCTGTTGCCGCGATTCCGCCAATGGCGCCGTCCGACTTTTCACGACCGTCAGCCGATGGCGGCCGGATCGTTCCGATGCGCCAGGATCCACGTCGCCGCCGCCGCCAGGTCGTCGACCACGGCGGTCGGCGGCGGCGTCGCGCCGTCCTCGATGCCGGCGGTGTATTTCCCGGTCCGCACCAGCAGCGCCGCGCCGATCCCGGCGTCCAGCGCGCCGGAGACATCCGCCTCGATATCGTCGCCGACCATCACCGCCTCTGTCATGGCGCAGCCAGCCCCGGCCGCCGCCGCCGCATAGAAAGCCGGCGCCGGCTTGCCGAGCACCACCGCTTCGCGCCGGCTGGCATATTCGAGTGCGGTGACGAAAGCCCCGGCATCGAGGCTCAGGTCGCCATCGTCGTCCCGGAAGGTACGGTTCTTGGCCAGGGCGAGAAGGTCGGCGTCGCCGGACAGCGCCCGAAAGGCGTCGTTCAGCGTGTCGTAGGTAAAGTCGCGTCCCGCGTCGCCGACGACCACCGCCTTGTCCGGAAAGTCGGGGAGGCCG
This sequence comes from Bauldia litoralis, assembly GCF_900104485.1. GTDB lineage: Bacteria > Pseudomonadota > Alphaproteobacteria > Rhizobiales > Kaistiaceae > Bauldia > Bauldia litoralis. The sequence goes on from NZ_FMXQ01000008.1 coordinate 43,258, forward strand.
GCGAAATCCTCGACAAGCGCCGGATGGACCAGGAGGTGAGGCGATCGCCGGTTGGCGACGAGCCAAGTGCGCGCCGCCTCCGCCGGCGTGACGAGTTCGTCATTGTCGATGAGGAGGCCGATCCGCGCCAGCCGGTCGACGATGCCGGTTTTCGACATCCGCGTGGTGTTGGTGACGAAGCGCAGCGGCAGGCCGGCGTCGCGCAGCCGGGCGATTGCCTCGCCCGCGCCCGGAATCATGCTCTCGCCGAGATAGACCACCCCGGCGAGGTCGAGAAGAACACCCTTGATCATGGGTCGTCACCGCTGGGAGGAGGCGTGACACCAAGCCCCGACCATAGCGGCGATTGCCGGTGTGTGTGAAGCGGCGACGCGCCTCGCGCGCCGGGATTGTGGATTTCGACAATCGCCGGAATGTGCGATGACCCTTGCCGCAGGATGAAAACGAAACCGACGGGGACCCATGCCTGACATCATTTCCATCGGCGAGCCGCTCTTCGAACTCAACCAGCCGAAGGGCGAGGACATCTTTCGCCAGGGCCATGGCGGCGACACCTCGAATTGCGCCATCGCCGCCGCCCGCCAGGGCGCCAGCGTCGCCTATGTCACGTCGGTCGGTGCCGACCAGTTCGGCGAGTCCTTCATGAAGCTGTGGGCCGACGAGGGCATCGACACCAGCGCGGTGAGCCGCAGCCCGGTCGCCCATACCGGTCTCTATTTCGTCACCCATGCCGCCGACGGTCACGTCTTCTCCTACATGCGGGCCGGTTCGGCGGCGAGCCGGATGACGCCGGAGCAGTTGCCGGTCGCGATGATCGAGGGCGCCCGCATCCTTCATGCGTCGGGTATCAGCCAGGCGATCTCGTCGAGCGCCGCCGATGCCGTCTTCGCCGCGATGCGGATCGCGCGGGCGGCCGGCGTCACCGTCTCCTACGACACCAACCTCCGTCTCCGGCTGTGGCCGCTCGACCGGGCCCGCGCCGTCATCCATTCCGCCGTGGCGCTTGCCGATATCGTCCGCCCCGGTCTCGACGACGCCCGCCACCTGACCGGCCTAACCGACCCGGACAAGATCGTCGATTTCTACCTCGCGATGGGGGCGAAGATCGTCGCCCTGACCCTCGGCGAAGACGGCGCCATCATCGCCACCGCCGACCGCCGCGAGCGACTGCCGCCGATCGCCGTCAAGCTCGTCGACGCCACCGGCGCCGGCGACATGTTCGACGGCGCCTTCCTCTCCGAATACCTCCGCACCAACGACCCCTTCGCCTCGGCACGCTATGCCAACATGGCGGCGGCGCTGTCGACGGAGGGGTATGGCGCGGTCGCCCCTATGCCGCGTCGTGATGCGGTCGAGGCGGCGATCGCCGCCGGTCGTCGCTGACCGAAGCGGCGAATCGTCAGCCGAAACGAATCACTGTCGGGACAAGGGCGTCGCGCAGGTATCCCGGATCGACCGCGAAGACCGCCCGGGGTGTCCCGGCCGCCGCCCAGACTGTCCCAAACTGTAACAAGTCCTGATCCAGGAAGGTCGGCAGCTTAACCATGTGGCCGAAGGGCGGGATGCCGCCGATGGCGAAACCCGTGGCCTTTCGGACGAAATCGGCATCCGGCCGGACGATCGCCTCGCCGATGGTTTCCGCCATCGCCTTTTCGTTGACACGGTTGGTGCCGGAGACCAGGAACAGGTAAGCCTGTTCGCTGTCTTTTCCCTTGAATATCAGGGATTTGACGATTTGACTTACAGTACATTCGCAAGCCTGCGCCGCCTCTTCCGCGGTGCGGGTGCTGTCCGGCATCACGGTTACGGAAATCTCCAATCCGAGCCGTTCCGCCTCCTCCTGGACCCGTCTGGCCGCGGTGGGAAGCTCGGTCATTTCGGCAATTCCTTTTGTGGCGCGAAGTGTGCACAGCCTGATGCCAAGGGTGCGTGTTCTTGCTAACATATTGCTAACCAAGACGCATCCGCGTGAAGGAAGCCAGAACGATGAGTGACGTCACCGAAGGTCAGGGCGGAGCCGGGAATGTGCGGACGCTTCAGTCCGCCATCCGGCGCGTGCGAACGGCCGAGGCCGAACGCTCCGACGTGGTGGTCGAGTTGCGCGACGCCGAGCGCGCCCGCCTCGAAATGCTGGCGGATGAACTGAAGGGCGTCTTCGCCGAAGTCCCTGAGGATAACGACACTTTCGTCTTCAGCATTGGTGCCGGAACGCCGGCGCGGCTGTGGATCGACATGACCTCCTTCGTCGTCCTTGGCCGCGATCGCAGGACCTATCGCTTCCTCAAGGATACCCGCCTCGGCCGGACGGTGATCATCGAGACCGCCAATCTCGACGAGGTCGCCGACTGCGTCACCGACTATGTCGCCGAGCGGATCATCGAGCGCGAACGCGCCATCGAAGGCGACTGGGTGATCCGGCGCGCCAAGCGCGAGGAAACTGCGCGGCGGCAGGAAGAGAAGGGCATTCCCGCCCCGGCGGCAGCGCCCCCGGCGGCAGCGCGTTCGACCGACCGCAAGGCGCTCGGCTGGATCGCGGCGGCGTTCCTCTTCGGCATCCTTATCGGGGTGGCGGTGCTTCTCGGCTACGCCTGGATCCGTGTTCCCGCCTAGGTGACACCGGGCCCGACCAGCCGTTCTTCGGTCAGGGTCTCGATCGCGCCGCCATCGGCCCGCGTGCCGCGTTCCTCCATGTCGCATTCGAAACCGCCGTTTGCGGCGGCGATCTGGAAGGTCAGGTAGCTGCCACCGTGCCGACCGTGGCGGGGCGGCAGCGAGGCCGACGACGCGCCGATCACCGGGATCGGCCCCGACGGTCCGTCGATGCGATCGACGGTCGTGTGGTGATTGTGGCCGTGCAGGACCAGTTCGGCGCCGGCGCTCTTCAGGGCCTTGCGGAAGTGGCTGGCGCCAATCAGGCGCCGATGCCAGGGCGCGGAACCGATTGCCGGCGGGTGATGGATCAGCACGACGCGAAACAGCCCGGCTTCGCCCAACCGCTTGAGTTCCGCCTCGAGACGGTCGGCCTGAGGCTGACGGATCCGGCCAGTCGCCATCAGCGGTCCCGTGGCGATGGCGCTGGACAGCCCGACAATGGCGACCGGCCCCCGTATCCGGGTGAAGGGAAAGACCACCGGCGCATCGCCATGATCGTCGCCGATCATGTAGGGTTGCCAAGTCTTCTCGTAGTGGCGGATGGCGCTCGGCAGGTAAGCATCGTGGTTGCCCGGCACGGCGGTCACCTCCGTCGGCGCGCCGAGGCCCGCCAGCCATTCGGCGGCGGCGTCGATTTCCGGCGACAGGCCGATGTTGATCAGGTCGCCGGTCACCGCAATGTGGTCGCGCGGTCGGTCGAGCAATTCGTCGACCAGCACACGCAGGTTCTTCGGGCCGAGATCGGCAGCGCGGTTCCGATGCCAGTTGACGTAGCCGAAGATGCGCTTCGAGGCGAGCTGGCGCCATCGAACCGACGGCAGGGGACCGAGATGCGGATCGGAAAGCTGGACGAGGGTGAACACTGGTGCGACGTTCCATGAACTGCGTCGGCGGGTGGCTGCCGACGTCGTGGGTGGCGTGCCAGGGTATCCCTGATACGGGTGCGGCGGCTTGCCGGCGGGCGGCGACGCCGGACGGCATATAGAGCGATGGACAGCGGTCTGCCAACCGTGGCGGCCCGGTCTGGCAGCGGGACAAGGATCGGGAGACGGGATGGCATCCTGGAAGAACCGTCAGTTGGTTCGCGCGTTTCTGTTCTATTCGCGGTTTCGCAGGGGCATGACCCTCGGCGTGCGCGCCGCGATCTTCGATCCCGAGGGGCGCGTCTTCCTCGTCCGTCACAGCTACGTTCCCGGCTGGTATCTGCCCGGCGGCGGGGTCGATGCCGGCGAGATCCTCGTCCAGGCGATGGCGCGCGAAGTGATGGAGGAGGGCGGGATCCGGGTCGAGGGGGCGGACCTGTTCGGAATCTATCTCAACCGTCATGCCTCGCCACGCGACCATGTGGCGCTTTATGTCTGCCGGGACTGGTCGCAGGCAGCGGAGCCACCGCGCAACCGGGAGATCGTCGACAGCGGCTTCTATGCGATCGATCGCCTGCCACCGGAAACCACCGACGGGACGCGGCGTCGGCTGGACGAAATCGCCGGTGGCGCGGCGCCCGCGCCGGAATGGTAAGCCGGCCAAGCTGGACGCCCGATGGGGAAAGTGGTATCGCCGCGCACCCTGAGGATCGAACGATGTCCCTGACGGCCAACCTGCGACGACGACAGATGCGACGTGGCTTCCAGCCACCGATCGCCGTCCGGCTCCTTGCCTGCCGCAATCGCTGAAAAGCGTCCCGGCCGGCGGCGGGACCGGACCTGAACAGGATCCGCCATCGCAGGCCCGTCTCATGACCGCCCAACCCTTCTCATACCGTCTCGAATCGCCGGCGGATTCCGCCGAAATCGAAGCCCTTCACGCCGAAGCCTTCGGCCCCGGCCGATTTGCCCGTGCTGCCTTCCGGCTGCGCGAGGGCGTGCCGCATCTTCCGGCGCTCTCCTTCGTCGCCGTCGTCGACGAGGGTGTTGCGGCATCGGTGCGGCTGACCCCGATCACGATCGGCGACAGGCCGGCGCTCCTGCTGGGACCGCTGGCGGTCAAGCCGTCCTTCAAGGGGCGCGGGGCGGGCAAGCAACTGGTGCGCATGGCCGCCGAAGCCGCGCGCAACGACGGCCATTCCGTGCTGCTCCTGGTGGGCGACCTGCCTTACTATGGACCCTTGGGATTCGAGCAACTGGCGCCGCATGCGATCACCATGCCGGCGGCGGTCGATCCCGAGAGGGTACTGGTCGCCGGACTGGCGCCCGGGGTCCTCGACGGCCTGGCAGGCCCGGCCACCGCGGCCCCCCGGCGGTAGACGCCTAGCGACCTTCCCGGAACCAGGTGAAGGCGGGGAGGAAAAGCAGGACGAGGAGCGCCAGGAAGGCCGCCGGTCCCGCGTAGCCGCCAAGCAGCGGTACCCGGACGATGCCTTTCAGCACGCTGGCTTCAGTCATCCTGACGCCGATCCAGTCAGACCCCGAGAAGGTGGCTCCGGAGCGGATGGGCACGATCCGGGGAACGATCGGGGCGCCATCGCCGTCGCTCATCCGGGCAATCCGGCCGCCGGTCGCCTCGGACAGGGGAGCAAGCAGCCTGTCGGTCGAGCGGGCGTCGATGAACTCGCGCGGGTTGGCGGCGCCGACATGGGCGAAAGCGCGCTTGTCGCCCTGTTCGATGCGATAGAGGCCGATTTCGTCGCCGGGCAGCGTCGCGCTCCACAATCCGGGCTCGACTGGATCGAGGGTCACCGTCTTCGTGGCGCCGGATGGCGTCCGGACGGTGACGGGGGTGGTGTCCTCGCCCATCGTCTGGCGCTCGATGGTCAGCTCGCCGCCACGGGCCGTGGCGCGGAGCACTTCCTCCTCGAGGTCGGGCTCTTTCATCAGCCAGTGGGCGAGGCGGCGGAGCAGGTCGACATGCGGGCCGCCCCCCTCGTAGCCGCGCGCCCAGAGCCAGGCATGGTCGGACAGGAGCATGGCGACACGGCCTTCGCCGACCCGGTTCAGCACCAGCAGCGGCTTGTCGTCGGCGGCGCTCATTACCGTATCGCCTTCGGGCGCACCGACGTCGATCACCCGGAACCAGCGGCCCCATTCGGGGGGATCGAAGTTTCCGCCCTTCAGGCCGCGGGTAACCGGATGCTTGTGGCCCGTCTCGGTGACATTGGCGCGGAACGGCTTTTCGGTGATCGACCCGGTCGGGGCGACGGGCAGGACCGGAGACAGGGGCGTATCGAACAGGCTGCCATCGCCGGCATAGTCGGGCCCGGCGGCGATCAGCACGGCCCCGCCATCCTCGACATAGCGGGCGATGTTGTCGAAGTAGAGGATCGGCAGCACGCCGCGATGCTGGTAGCGGTCGAAGATGATCAGGTCGAACTCGTCGATCTTCTCCGAAAAGAGCTCGCGGGTGGGGAAGGCGATCAGCGACAGCTGGTTGATCGGCGTCCCGTCCTGTTTCTCGGGCGGGCGCAGGATGGTGAAATGGACGAGGTCGACCGCCGCGTCGGATTTCAGCAGGTTGCGCCAGGTGCGCTCGCCGGAATGCGGCTCGCCGGACACCAGGAGAACCCGGAGATTCTCGCGGATTCCCTCGATCGATGCGATGGCGCGGTTGTTGATCTCGGTCAGTTCGCCGTCGAGCGGTTCGGCCTCGAATTCGAGGATGTTGGGGCCGCCATGGGCGATCTCGACGGTGAATTCCTCCGTCGCGCCCGGGGTGACCAGTTCGCTCGAAAGCGGATTGCCGTCGCGGGTCACGTTGACCCGGACCCGGCCGCCGCTGGTCGCCACGCCGTCGTCGATGACCCGGAAGCGGATCGTCTGGGTCTCGCCAACGATCCCGAAGCGCGGGGCGCTTTCGATGATCAGTCGGCGGTCGAACTCGTCGTCATGGCCGGACAGGAGGACATGCACCGGCGCCTTGTGGCCGAGCGCGTCGGCGGTCTTCGGCACGTCGTGGACCTCGCCATCGGTCAGCACCACGACCGCACCCAGCCGATCGGGCGGGACGTCGACGAGGCTCGTTTCCAGGGGCTCGAAGAGCAGCGTGCCGTCGACGGTCGCGCCGCCGGCCTTGCCGGCCTCGACGGTCCGCACTTCCACGTTCTGAAACTCCGAGAGACGCTCCTTGAGTTCCGCCTCGGCGATCCGAGTCGCCTCGGCGCGGTCGTCGAGTTCCTGACTGGCGCTCTTGTCGACGACGACCGCGACGACCGTCGGCAGCGGCTCGCGGTCCTCGCGAAGCGCCACCGGATTGAACAGCGCCGCGAACAGGATCAACGCGGCGGCGGCGCGGATCCAGGCGCCGCGCATGCGCCGGATGACGCCGGGCAGCACCAGCGCGATGGTGACGATCGCGGCAGCGATCAGCAGCCACGCAGGCAGCAGCGGCTCGAAGGCGATCGACCAGTTCATTGCCCGAGACGCTCCAGAAGGGCCGGCACGTGCACCTGGTCCGCCTTGTAGTTGCCGGTCAGCGTGTACATGACGATGTTGACCCCCGTGCGGAAAGCCATTTCGCGCTGCAGGGGATCGGACGGGATCGTCGCGTAGAGCAGATCGCCGGCGGCGTTCATCGCCCAGGCGGCGGCAAGGTCATTCCCGGTGATCAGGATCGAGGAAACGCCGTCGCCGGGCTGTGCCGGTCGGTCGCTGCGGCCTTGATTGGCCTCCACCGCCTCGACCCATAGCGGCCCGCCGGAATAGCGGCCGGGGAAGTCGTTGAGCAGGTAGAAGGCCTTGGTCAATACATGGTCGACGGGTACCGGCTCCAGCGGCGGGACGTCGAGGTTGGCCAGCATGTCGCGCAATCGCTCGACGGCGGGCGTGCCGCTGAAGGTATTGAGGTTGCTGGATCGCTCGAGCTGGTCGCGGGTATCGAACAGCACTGTTCCACCCTGGCGCATATAGGCGTCGACGCGGGCCATGGTCGCCGATGTGGGCAGGTCGCTGTCCGGGTCGATTGGCCAGTAGAGCAGCGGGAAGAAGGTCAACTCGTCCCGTCCGGGATCGACGCCGACCGGGCTGCCCGGCTCGAGGGCCGAGCGTTCGGCAAGGACGCGGGACAACCCGCTGAGACCGGCCTCGCTGGCCGCATCGATCTCCCCGTTGCCGGTGATCACGTAAGCGAGGCGGGTTTCGCTGACGGCATCGATGGCGAACTGGTCGCTGGCTTCGTCGGCGACCGCCGGGCCGACCGTGGAGGCTGCGGCGACGACAACGAAACCGATGGCAAGCATCGCCGCGACCGCCGGTCCCCGTCGCCTGAGGTTCAGCATGCCGTTCAGCCAGAGCACCGCCAGCGCATCCAGCAGGAAGAGCGCCAGCGCCGCGGCAAGCAGCCATGGCCGCAGGTCGGTAGGCGCCTCGCTCGGGTAGGGCTGGACGGTCGCGTCCGGCACGGATGCCGGGTCGAACCGGGCCAGCGTCGCGGTCTCGTCGAGCAGGTTGAGCGAGCGGAAGCCCTCCTCGGTGCCGTAGAGGCCGGGCGGATGCTGCGGACCCGGAACGATCGTCGTCGCACTGGCCGGGAGCGGTCGCGCCTCGGCGCCGGGCGGGACGAAACGGCCGTAGCCGTCCAGCAGCCGGTAAGGCGCAATGGTCGCGGCGGATTGACCGTCGGCGCTGGTCTGGGTCCGGGCCGCGCTGGAGAAGGCGACGACCCGGCGCAGCATCTCGACGAAGGCGCCGGAGAGGGGCAGGTTCGACCAGCTCGTATCGGCGGTGACGTGGAAAAGGACCAGCCAGCCGCGGCCGGACTGGGCGGCGGTGACCAGCGGTGTGCCGTCGTCCAGCGCCGCCCAGGTGCGCTCGGTCAGATCGCCGTCCGGTTCGGCAAGGACCTGGCGCTTGATCAGCACGTCTTCGGGGACGGTCATCCCGGCGAAGGGGCTCGTCTCAGAGAAACTGGCGAGCGGCTGCTCCTCCTGCCAGGTCAGGCTGCCGCCGAGGGCGCGGTCGCCCTGCCGGAGACGCGCCGGGATCAGGGAATCGGTCGCAGCGGAAAGGTGGGGGCCGGCGAAGCGGACCAGCGTGCCGCCCTCGGCCACCCAATCGGCGACCGCGGTCTCGACATCCGCCGGCAGCGTGCCGATATCGGCCATGACAATGACCGAGGCGCCGGCTTCGATCAGTTCAGGCACGGCCACGGTGGCGTTGGCGTCGCGCGGTTCCTGGACATCGGCGAAGGGCTGGACGGCGCGGGCGATGTAATAGAGCGGCGAGAGCAGGGGCTGCGCGGCATCGGCGGCGGCGCCCGACAGCAGGCCGACCCGGCGGCGGCGCCAACGCTCGTCGAGGAGCTGCACCGCGCCGGCTGTCTCGGCACCGACGATATCGAGCCGGGCGATGTCGTTGCGCAACTCGACCGGCAAGTCGATGCGCGCCTCGGTCGACGCTTCGCCGGAGGGGAAGTCGAAGGGGAAATCGCCGATCGAGCGGCCCTTGATGTCAGTGGCGCGCACGAACCCGGCGGCAGGAAGACCGGCGTCGTCGCGGATGACCGGGACGTTGAGCGCGTCGGCGCCGCCGATCGGCGGGGTCAGCGCCATGGTCTCGGTCGCGGAGTCGGCATAGACCACCATCGGGCCGTCGATCCATTCGGCGAGGTAGCCACCGAAGGCGGCATTGGTATCGCCGCCGAGCCCGTCGGAAAGCCAGGCGAGCCCGCCAAAGGGCGTTTCGCGGATGGCCGCGTCGATCGTCGGGACGAGGTCGCTGTAGCTGGCGGCGTAGGGGCGCGGGGCGAGGGCTTCGAGCCGGCGGGTGGTTTCCGCCGCGTCCGCCGGTGCCAGTTCCTGGCCCGGGCCGTCGGCGGTGGCGAGCAGCGACATCGGGCGGCCGTCTTCCTCGGCGAGACCGATCACCCGCCGCGCCGTCTCGACGGTCGCCTCCCAATGCGGGGCGGAGGCCCAGCCGTTGTCGACGACGAGCAGGAGGGGGCCGGATCCCGGCGCCTGCTCGGTCGCCGGCTTGTAGACCGGGCCGGCAAGCGCGACGATCAGCGCCGCGGCCATCAGGCAGCGCAGCAGGATCAGCCACCACGGGGTGCGGGCCGGCTGTTCCTCCTTGCGGCTGATTTCCAGCAGTAGGCGGGTCGGCGGGAAGCTTTCCGTCTTCGGCTTCGGCGGGGTGACGCGCAGCAGCAGCCAGATCAGCGGCAGCGCCAGCAGTGCCAGCAGGATCGGCGCATAGGCGAAGGCGAAGGGCAGCCCGCTCATGCCGCCTGTCCCCAGGCCGAGGACGCCGCGTGCGAGTGCCGGTCGGCGAGACGGGCGTGGATCGCCAGCAGCGGCTCCGTCGCCGGCCGATCGGTGCGATGGATCAGGAAGCTCCAGTCAAGCCGGCGGCAGATCAGCGACAGGCGCTCGCGCAGGGCGGCGAGACGGGCCTGGTAGTCATCCCGGTACTGCTCGGCGCGGCCGACCGTGTGGCGCACGCCGCTTTCCGGATCGATGAACTCGGTGCGACCGCTGAACGGGAAAGTCTCCTCGATCGGGTCGACGACCTGGACGAGGTGGGCGCGGGCGCCGCTGCCAACGACGGCGTCGAGCATCGCTTCGGTCTTCGGCAGGGGATCGAGGAAGTCCCCGATCAGCACCACATCGGTAAAGCGACGCAGCATCCGCGTTTCGGGGGGGCGGGGCTCGGCACGGGAGAGGAAATCGGCGATGCGCTCGGCAGCATTGCGCGCCAGCATCGGGTCGCTTTCGCCGAGCAGTCCAACGCGCTCGCCGGCGGTGGAGAGCAGTTCGGTGAGCGCGAGGAGGAGAACCAGCGCCCGGTCTCGCTTCGAAACGGTGGAAAGCCGAGAGCGGAACATCATCGACGGCGACAGGTCGGCCCAGAGCCAGACCATGTGGGCCGCCTCCCACTCCTTCTCGCGGACATAATACTGATCGTCGCGGGCCGAGCGGCGCCAATCGACGGTCGAGGCGGCCTCGCCCGGCATAAAGGGGCGGAACTGCCAGAAGGTTTCGCCGCGGCCGGCGACACGACGACCGTGCCAGCCGGCAACGACGGTGGCGGCGACACGGCGGGCCTCGATCAACAGGTCGGGGAGGCCGCTTGCGACCCCCTTGGCCTCGGTCAGCGCGCCACGAACGCCACCGTCAGCACTGCCCGTCGCGAATGTCGACATTCCTATCCGATCTTGGCCTTCAGGCCGGCGATGATGTCGTTGATGGTCACGCCGTCGGCCCGGGCCGCGAAGGTCAGCGCCATGCGATGCTTGAGGACTGGTTCGGCCAACTCGCTGACATCGTCCAGCGACGGGGCGTAGCGGCCATCGATCAGGGCGCGGGCCCGGACGGCGAGCATCAACGACTGGCTGGCGCGGGGGCCCGGTCCCCAGGCGACCGCCTCGTCGAGTTTCGCGTCGCCATTGCCGGGGCGGGCGGAGCGCACGAGGTTGAGGATCGCCTCGACGACCGATTCGCCGACCGGCATGCCGCGGACCAGCCGCTGGATCGTCTGTACACCTTCTCCGTCGAGAACCTGTTCGGCGCCGGCATCGTTCGATCCGGTGGTCTCGAAGAGCATGCGTCGCTCGGCCTCGCGATCGGGGTAGTGGACATCGATCTGGAGGAGGAAGCGGTCAAGCTGCGCCTCGGGGAGCGGGTAAGTGCCTTCCTGCTCGAGAGGATTCTGGGTGGCGAGCACGTGGAACGGCGATGGCAGGTCATGCCGGACGCCAGCGACAGTAACGTGATGCTCCTGCATCGACTGGAGAAGCGCCGACTGGGTACGCGGGCTGGCGCGGTTGATCTCATCTGCCATCAGCAACTGGGTGAATACCGGTCCCGGCACGAAGCGGAAGGCGCGGCTGCCGTCGGCGCCGACATCCATCACCTCGGAGCCGAGAATGTCGGAGGGCATGAGGTCGGGCGTGAACTGGACCCGCGCGGCGTTCAATCCGAAAACAGTGCCGAGGGTTTCCACCAGCTTGGTCTTGGCGAGCCCCGGCACGCCGATCAACAGACCGTGACCGCCTGCGAGAATGGTTATTAGGGTCCGGTCGACGACCGTTTCCTGACCGTAGATGACCTTGCCGATCGCTTCGCGTGCGGATCGGATCTTGGCGACCGCTGCTTCGGTCTCCGCGAGAATCTTGTCGGGGTCGATCGCGACCTGGGGCTGGGTGGGTGCGCTCATTTTCCTAGACGCCTGGCTCTCTCGATGATGGAGCTTCCGATGGAAGGACCGGATGTCCGCAAGTGTTGCATGGGCGGCGCCACCGCAATAGAGGATTGTCCCGGCCGGGCCCGATCGGGGTCTTGCGCCTGACTGTAATCACATAGGGCAAAGCGCGGCAAAACAATGGCCGGGCTTGGATCGCATGGCCACGCCAGACCCGACCAGTGCTCCTGCGACGGCAACCGCCGATCGGCTTGGGAAATCGCCGGCGGTAAGTCCGGGGTCGCATCAATGACCGGCCACACTGACGACGAGTCGCGGTTTTCACCGTCGCGGTTCTTCCCGATGATGGCCGAAAAGCTCGAAACCGCCCCCCTGGCGGCGCAGTCCGAGCCGCAGGGCGATCACGTTCTCAATCCCGATCTCGCCGATGTGCCGTTCTCCTATCGCGATGCCGCGGTGCTCATTCCGGTCATCGCGCGGGAGCCGGATGTCACGGTGCTCCTCACCGTCCGTACCGCGCATCTCAGCGCCCATGCCGGCCAGATCGCCTTTCCCGGTGGCAAGATCGATCCATCGGACGGGTCGCCGACGGCCGCCGCGGTGCGCGAGACCGAGGAGGAAGTCGGCCTCGATCGTGCCGCGATCCACCCGATCGGCGGTCTCGTGCCATATCTCAGCCGCACGGGCTATCGCATCTTCCCGATCGTTGCGCGCGTCGACCCGGATTTCGCCCTGACGCTCAATCCGAACGAGGTCGAGGAGGCGTTCGAGGTGCCGCTCGCCTTCCTGATGAGTCCGGAGAATCATCGTCGCGGCAGCCGGATGTTTGGCGGCCGTTCGAGGGCCTTTTACGAAATCCCCTTCGAGAGGCACTATATATGGGGTGTCACCGCAGGAATCATCCGCGGTCTGTACGAACAGGTATGTGACTGATGGGTCGGCTGATCGCGTTCAATCTCTTGTTCTTCATGGTGCCGTTCGTCGTCTATCTCGGCTGGCTGTACATGAAGCGGGGACGGGTCAACGACACGGCGGACTGGACGCTGAGAATCGTCGGCTGGCTGGCCGCCGGCGGCGCGGTGATCATGATCGCCTCCCTGCTAGTCTTCGTGCATTTCTCCGGTGCGCCTCCCGGTGCCGTCTACGTTCCCGCCGAAATCGTCGACGGTGAACTGATCCCCGGCCACTTCGAATGATCGCCCGGCCAGACCGATGACCGGTCGTCTCCCCGATCTCGTCGGGGCCGGGTGGCTGGCGGATGCGCCGGTCAGGGCAGCATTCGATTTCCTCGACAGGGACGCGCCGCCGTCGCGGATCGTCGGCGGCGCGGTGCGCGATGCGCTGGCCGGGCTACCGGTCGGCGAACTCGACTTCGCCACGCCGCTCGAGCCGACGGCTGTCATGCAGCGGGCCGAGGCTGCCGGCCACAAGGCCGTGCCGACGGGTTTCGATCACGGCACGGTGACGGTCGTCGTGCGCGGACGACCATTTGAGGTGACGACGCTACGCGAGGATGTCGAGACGGACGGTCGTCATGCCGTCGTCCGGTTCGGCTCCGACTGGGAAGCCGACGCCCGTCGGCGCGACTTCACGGTCAATGCCCTCTCGGTCGATGCTTCGGGCAAGGTCCACGATCCGCTCGGCGGTTATCCCGATATCGTTGCCCGCCGGATCCGCTTTATCGGCGCCGCAGACCAGAGGATCGCCGAGGATCGCCTGCGGATCCTTCGCTTCTTCCGGTTCAATGCGACATTCGCCGACGGAGCGCTCGATCCGGAGGGATTGTCGGCGGCGATCCGGGGCCGAGACGGCTTGCGCGCGCTGTCGGGTGAACGGGTCGGCGCGGAAATGCGCCGGCTGGTGATAGGTCGGCGGGCGGTGCCGGTCGCCACGACGATGCAGGATTCCGGCATTCTCGGCGTCGTGCTCGGCGGCGTTGCCTATCTCGGCCCCTTTGATCGGTTGGCAGCCTTCGCGCCCGAGGGGGTTGCGCTGCGCCTTGCCGCGCTCGGTTGCCGTATCGTGGAGGATGTCGAGCGCCTGACCCAACGGCTGCGGCTCGCCAATGCCGAACGCGATGCGATGCTCGCCGCCGTGGTGTCGGCCCGCCGCTTCCGCCTGCCGCTGCGGGACCGCGAGGCGCGGCAGCGCCTCTACCGCCAGGGGCCAAAGCTCTGGCGGGACACGATCGCCCTGGCCCGGGCATGGGCCGGATCGGCGACGGACGACGACACCTGGCAGGCGCTCTATCGTCTGCCCGAGGTATGGACGGCGCCGCGCTTTCCGCTTGGCGGGCGGGATGTGCTCTCCGCCGGCGCGGTGCGCGGCCCGGCGGTTGGCGATGTTCTCAAGGCACTCGAGACCTGGTGGGTCGAGCAGGACTTCGCACCGGACGAAGCCACCCTCCGCGCCCGTCTTCAACAGATGGTGAGCGCGGCCCAATAGGGTTGGGCCGCGCCAGCCTTTGGGCTACGGTTTCGCGGAACTGCGGGGAGGGCAGGATCCATGGCGGCGACACGCGGCGGACGAATCTGGCGGGCGATCGCCATCTTCCTGTTCGGAGGCATCCTCGGCACCGCCTTTGGCGTCGCCGTTGGCCTCTTCATTTTCCCCTACGTCTTTCCACCGCCGCCCGCGACCGAGACGATCGCGTTGGAGGACACCGAGGCGTTGGTGGCGACGGGTGAATTCATCCATGCCGACCCATCCGATCCGGTCCACTACGGCAGCGGCAAGGTCAGCGTCTACGAGAAGGCGGTGTTCCTGGAGCCGGATTTCGAGGTCGGGCCGGGGCCGGCCTATCACGTCTATCTCGTGCCGAAGGAAAGGGTCCGCGTCTCCGGCGATGTCCGCGATACGATGTATGTCGACCTCGGCCAGCTCCGTGCCTTCAAGGGCAGCCAGCGCTATCCGATCCCCGATGGCGTCGACCTTGCCGACTATCCCAGCGTCGTCATCTGGTGCGAGACCTTCTCCGTCCTGATTTCGCCGGCTGACGTCACGCCAGTCGAGGAGACGTCGCTGCTGCATTCCTCCGGAACTGATTCCGCTTCCGCGCTCAAGCTGTTGTCGACAAACGAAAATCAGGGTTAGTCGACATGGAAAAAGTCAACGGAATCGGCGGTCTTTTTTTTCGCGCCAGCGATCCCCAGGCGATGGCCGAATGGTACGAGACCCATCTCGGCGTGACCCGGGCGCCCGGCAGCTACGAGGCGCCGGTCTGGTCGCAGGAGGCAGGCACGACGATCTTCGCGCCGTTCCCCAAGGACACCGACTATTTCGGCCGGCCGGCCAACCAGTGGATGGTCAATTTCCGCGTCGCCAATCTCGACGCGATGGTCGCCCAGCTCCGGGCCGCGGACATCGCGGTGACCGTTGACGAGACGGCCTATCCCAACGGCCGCTTCGCCCATCTCAACGATCCCGAGGGCAACCGGATCGAGCTGTGGGAACCGGCTGGCGCCTGACGGTTCACGGCCACTTGGCGACCGGCGGCATCGAGGAGAGGATCGAGTCGACGTTGCCGCCCGTCTTCAGCCCGAAGATCGTGCCGCGATCGTAGATCAGGTTGAACTCGACATAGCGCCCACGCCGGACGAGCTGCTCCTCCCGGTCCGCTTCGGTCCAGGGCGTCTCGAAATTACGCCGCACCAGTTGCGGATAGATGTCGAGGAAGGCGCGGCCGACATCCCGGGTGAAGGCGAAATCCGCGTGCCAGTCGCCCGTGTTGAGCCAGTCGTAGAAGATGCCGCCGATGCCGCGCGGCTCGTTGCGGTGCTTGAGGAAGAAATACTCGTCGCACCATGTCTTGAGGCGTTCATAGCTCGCCACGTCATGGGCGTCGCAGGCGGCCTTCATCGCGGCATGGAAGGCCTGTGAATCCGCGTCCTCCTGGGTGCGCCGCCGGTCGAGCACCGGCGTCAGGTCGGCGCCACCGCCGAACCACTGCCGGCTGGTGACGACCATCCGCGTGTTCATGTGGACGGCCGGAACGTTCGGATTGTGCATATGGGCGATCAACGAGATGCCGCTTGCCCAGAAGCCGGGGCTCTCCTCGGCGCCTGGAATCTCCTTGCGGAACTCCGGCGAGAATTCGCCGTGGACGGTCGAGACATGGACTCCGACCTTCTCGAAGACCCGGCCCTTCATGATCGCCATGACGCCCCCGCCACCGTCGGCGCCGCTGTGGTCCTTGCGGCTCCAGGGGGTGCGGACGAACCGACCGGGCGGCTGATCGGCGAGGGGGAGGCCAGCGGGGAGGTCGTCCTCGATCGCCTCGAAGGCGGCGACGAGCTGGTTGCGGAGGTCGCTGAACCACTTGTTCGCCTCGGTCTTCTTTACCTCAAGGTCCTCCGGCAGCGCGGCGGGCGCCCGGTCCATCATGTCTTTCCTGTTCATGCAGCGAATCCACCTGTCTGTCGGAGTGCCTCGCCGGCTACCATTGCCGCGGTGCTGGCGACATTGAGCGAGCGCAAGCCGGGGCGCATCGGGACGATCAGCCGGGCGTCGGCGGCCTGGTGCACGGTGTCGGGGACGCCAGCGCTTTCGCGGCCAAACAGCAGAATGTCGTCTTCCGCGAAAGCGAAGTCGGTGTAAGCCGTCGCGCCTCGGGTGGTCAGCAGGACGAGCCGCCCGCCGTTGGCCGCGCGCCACGCCGCGAATCCGTTCCAGTCGACGTGGCGGACGATGTCGACCATCTGAAGGTAATCCATGCCGGCGCGGCGGAGCGACCGGTCGGAAATATCGAACCCGGCCGGCCCCACGACGTGAGCCGTCAGCCCAAGGCAGGCGGCGAGCCGCAGGATATTCCCGGCATTTTGCGGTATATCGGGTTGATAGAGCGCGATCGAAATCATGTTCAGCCGGGTCTGGCGATGCCGGGCGGTGGTGCGTGCCCTACCTATCGCTGCGAAGCACCCTGAGTCGACTCGGGGCGTCCCCGACACCATATCGAGCAAACATGCTGAACTGGCTTTCCAATCTGAGCGATCCGTTTGTCGAGGCGCCGGTGGTCCGTCCGCCATCGGGGATGCTCGGCTTCTTCCGCTATTTCCTGGCGCCGGTTCGCGGGCTGCTTGCCTGGCTGGTGGTGGTTTCACTGATCGCGTCGCTCAGCGAGCTCGCCCTGTTCGTCTTTCTCGGCCAGCTGGTCGACCTGACGACGGACAATCCGTCGCCCGGCACGTTCTTCAGCGACAACGCCTGGCTGCTGACGGGCATGGCTTTCGTCCTGCTGGTCGTCCGTCCGGTCAGCGTACTCCTGTCGCGGGCGCTGACCACGGTTTCCTTCGTCGCGTCGCTGACGGCGCTGGTCCGGTGGCGGAGCTACCGCTACGTGCTGCGCCAGAGCCTTTCCTTCTTCCAGAACGATTTCGCCGGCCGTATCTCCCAGAAGGTCATGCAGAGCGGGCCGGCTTTGCGGGAAAGCGTTGTCAACGTCGTCGAGGGCGTGTGGACCCTGGTGATCTATCTCGCCGGGACGATCATTCTCTTCGCTGGCCTCGACGCCTGGCTGATCCTGCCGGTGGTGCTGTGGGCGCTGGCCTATGCGGTGACCATCGTCCGGCTGGTGCCGCCGGTGCGCGCCCGGTCGCAGGCGCTGGCGGAGGCCAATTCCAGCCTCTCCGGGCGGATCGTCGACGGCTACACCAATATCCAGGCGGTGAAGCTGTTCGCCCATGCCGAGCGCGAGGACGCCTTCGCCAAGGAAGGCTTCGTCCGGCAGGTCGACTCCTTCCGCCGGCTTGCAACGTCCATCCTGATGATGATGGCCTCGCTCAACGTCATCAACAGCCTGTTGATCTTCAGCGTCACGGGGCTGGCGCTGTGGCTGTGGTCGGTGGGCCAGATCAGCGTCGGCAGCATCGCCATGGCGAGCGCGCTGGTGATCCGGCTCAATCAGATGTCGGGCTGGATCCTGCGCACCATCACCTCGCTGTTCGAGAATATCGGCACCTTGCAGAACGCGATCGAGACGATCAGCCGGCCGAACGACATTGTCGACAATCCTGAGGCGAAGCCGATCGCGGTGACCGGCGGCGAGATCCGTTTCGAGAATGTCCGCTTCCACTATGGACGGGAGGACGGCGGGGTGATCGACGATCTGTCCCTGACCGTGGCGCCCGGCGAGCGGGTCGGGCTGGTCGGACGGTCGGGCGCCGGCAAGTCGACGCTCGTCAATCTCCTCCTGCGCCTCTACGACCTCGAAGGTGGCCGCATCCTCATCGACGGCCAGGACATCTCCGGTGTCACCCAGGAATCGCTTCGCAGCCGAATCGGCGTCGTGACCCAGGACACGGCGCTGCTCCATCGTTCGGTGCGGGACAACATCCGGTATGGACGCCCGGATGCCGGGGAGGATGAGATCGTGGCGGCGGCGGAGCGCGCCGAGGCGCATCACTTCATTCCCAATCTTCGCGATTTTCGCGGCAAGACCGGCTTCGACGCCCATGTCGGCGAGCGCGGTGTCAAGCTGTCCGGTGGTCAGCGGCAGCGGGTGGCGATCGCCCGGCTGCTGCTCAAGGACGCGCCGATTCTCGTTCTCGACGAGGCGACGAGCGCGCTCGATTCCGAGGTCGAGGCGGCAATCCAGGATCAGCTTTACAGCCTCATGGACGGGCGCACAGTGATTGCTATTGCGCATCGGCTCTCGACCATCGCCGTGCTCGACCGGCTGGTGGTGATGGACGAGGGGCGGATCGTCGAAACCGGGTCGCACCGGGAACTGCTGGAGCGCGACGGTCTCTATGCCGCACTGTGGCGGCGCCAGTCGGGCGGCTTCCTGGGCGGCGATCCCGGATTTGGAGACGAGCGCAGCGCCGCCGAGTGAAACCGGCCTGTGGCAGGATGACAACAGCCGCGAATCCCATGCCTCGCTGGATGTGACTTCCGGTTGAATTGCGCCACCGTCGGGTGTAGACACGTCGCCGCAAGGTGAACCGCTTCCGCAACGACTTCAGGAGGGATGAATGCAGCGCACTCGACTTATCATCCGCTCCGCGGTGGTGTCTGATCGCCTTCGGCCGACCGCCAACTAGGTCCGCCTCAATCTTTTCCAAGCGATAGCCTCAGGCGAGGACGGGACGGCACGGTTCGTCCCGGTTTCACTCGCCCTCGGAAGGGTCAACGGATCGAACCGCCAAACCGCTCCGAGCCGGGATTCACCCGGACGAAAGCCGGGTAGCGATGTGACGGATATCACAGCAGGGCGCGAGGCTCTTCGCTAGAAGCCGTCGCCCCATCGAGAAATGTCCAAGATGAATTTTTGCGCCCGCGCGGCAACTGCGCCGTCCGGACAAGGGAACTGACCCATGTTTGCCTTCTTCGAGAGACTGGTTGATCCGTACCCGGCAGAGGAGCCGGCGATGCCGCCGAAAGGTGTCCTCGCCTTCTGCCTGCATTACAGCCGGCCGCTGCTGCCGGCGCTGATCGCCATGTCGTTGCTGACCGCGCTGATCTCGATCATCGAAATCACCTTCTTCGCCTTCATCGGCGATCTGGTCGACTGGCTCGGCAGTGCCGACCGTGCGACGTTCTTTGGCGTGCACGGCTGGACGCTGGCTGCGATGGCGGCGGTCGTCCTGGTCGGCTTTCCGCTGGCGACTCTGGCGCAGTCCCTGTTCATGCACCAGGCGATCTACGGCAACTTCCCGATGATCGTTCGCTGGAAGGCGCATCGCTACATTCTGGGGCAGAGCCTCGACTTCTTTCACAACGAATTCGCCGGCCGCGTCTCGCAAAAGGTGATGCAGACGGCGCTGTCCGTGCGCGAGACCGTCACCAAGGTTCTCGATGTCTTTGTTTATGTGGCGGTCTATTTCATCGGCACGCTGGTCCTTGTCGGTCAGGCCGACCTGTGGCTGGTGGTGCCGCTGATCGCCTGGCTGGCGGTCTATTTCGCCATCCTGTTCCACTTCGTGCCGAAGCTGCAGCACATCTCCGGCATCCAGGCCGATGCCCGCGCCCAGATGACCGGCCGGGTGGTCGACAGCTACACGAACATCCAGACGATCAAGCTGTTTGCCCACACGATGCGCGAGCAGTCCTATGCGCGGGATGCGATGGACGAATTCATGGTCACCGTGCATCGCCAGATGCGGCTGGTCACCAAGCTGACGGTGGCGCTCCACATCGCCAATTCGGCATTGCTGGTTTCGATTGCAGGTGTCGCCATCTACGGCTGGCAGCAAAACGTCGTCAGTCTCGGCGCGATTGCGGTCGCCATCGCGCTTGTGATGCGGATTCGCGCCATGTCGCAGTGGATCCTGTGGGAGATCGCCGGGCTGTTCGAGAATATCGGCACCGTCGAGGATGGCATCAACACCATCGCCCAGCCGGTGGCGATCACCGATCGGCCCGGAGCAAAGGCGTTGACCGTCCACGAGGGCGAAATCCGCTTCGATCACGCCCGCTTCCACTATGGACGCCAGACCAAGGTGATCGAGGACCTGTCGCTGACCATCCGGCCCGGCGAGAAAGTCGGGCTGGTCGGTCGCTCGGGCGCCGGCAAGTCGACGCTGGTGAACCTGCTCCTGCGCTTCTACGACCTGGAAGGCGGGCGGATCCTGATCGATGGCCAGGACATAGCCGGCGTGACCCAGGAGTCGCTTCGCCGCCAGATCGGGATGGTGACCCAGGACACCTCGCTGCTGCACAGGTCGGTGCGCGACAACATCGCCTACGGTCATCCGACAGCCAGCGAAGTCGATATCCTCGCCGCCATACGCGGGGCCGAGGCCGACAGCTTCATTCCCGACCTTTCCGACATCAAGGGAAGGGCGGGGCTGGATGCCCATGTCGGCGAGCGCGGCGTCAAGCTGTCGGGCGGGCAGCGCCAGCGGATTGCGATCGCTCGGGTCCTGCTCAAGGATGCGCCGATCCTGATCCTCGACGAGGCGACCAGCGCGCTCGATTCGGAAGTCGAGGCGGCGATTCAGGAATCGCTCTACCGGCTGATGGAGGGCAAGACCGTGATCGCCATCGCCCATCGCCTGTCGACCATCGCCGCGATGGACCGGCTGGTGGTGCTTGAGCAGGGCAGGATCGCCGAAATCGGCACGCATGACGAGCTTCTGCGCCGCGGCGGCATCTACGCGCAGCTCTGGGACCGGCAGTCCGGCGGCTTCCTCGATCAGCAACTGATGCAGGCCGTCGATGCATGAAGAAGGCAAACCGGGGGCGCCTGTCGGTCCCGGGACGCCTGACGGTTCCCCGCGACAATGTGCGCATTCGTCAATGCTACACTGGACAAATTCCGATCCCGCTGGCTAAACAAACGCGGCCGGAAGGGAATCTGCTAAGCACCCTTGCCGGACTTGGGCCGGGGCTGGCTCGACAGGGGAAGATATCTTGGCGAATACCGAAACTGCGGATAACGCGGAACCGACCCGTCGCGATTTCATCTATATCGCGACCGGCGGTGTTGCCGCCGTAGGCGCGGCACTTACCATCTGGCCGTTTATCGACCAGATGAACCCCGATGCCGCCGCGCTGGCGCTGGCACAGGTCGAAGTCGACGTCTCGGCGCTGGAGCCGGGCATGTCGCTCACCGTGAAGTGGCGCGGCAAGCCGGTTTTCATCCGAAACCGCACGGCCAAGGAAATCGAGGAAGCCGAGGCGGTCGATGTCGACAGCCTTCCCGACGGCCTCGCGCGGAACGCCAACCTTGCCGCCGATGCACCGGCCAGCGACGCCAATCGCGGCGCTGACGGGCGCGAGGCCTGGCTGGTCCAGATCGGCATCTGCACGCATCTGGGCTGCGTACCGCTTGGGCAGCAGGGCGCCTATGGCGGGTACTTCTGCCCGTGCCATGGATCTGTTTACGACACGGCCGGTCGCATTCGGCAGGGGCCGGCACCGGAAAACCTGCATATCCCGGTCTATTCCTTCGTAACTGAAACGAAGCTTCGGATCGGCTGAGGGGACGGGCGCAATGGAAGGCCATTCGACATATCAACCGAAAAACGGCGCGGCCAAGTGGCTCGAGCGCCGGCTCCCGATCATGGGGCTCGCTCATTCCTCCTTCGTGGCCTATCCGACGCCGCGTAATCTGAACTACTGGTGGACCTTCGGAGCTATTCTCTCCTTCGTCCTTGCCGAGCAGATCATCACCGGCATCGTGCTCGCCATGCACTATGTTCCGGCCGGATCGCTGGCATTCTCGTCGGTCGAGTCGATCATGCGGGACGTCAATTTCGGCTGGCTGCTCCGCTACATCCACGCCAACGGCGCCTCGCTCTTCTTCTTCGCCGTCTATATCCACATGTTCCGCGGCATGTATTACGGCTCCTACAAGGAGCCCCGCGAAGTCCTGTGGATCCTCGGCGTCCTGATCCTGCTGCTGATGATCGCGGCCGCCTTCATGGGTTACGTCCTGCCCTGGGGGCAGATGTCCTTCTGGGCGGCGACGGTGATCACCAACCTGTTCTCGGCGATCCCGCTGGTCGGTCCCAGCATCACGGAATGGCTGTGGGGCGGCTTTGCGGTCGACAGCGCGACGCTGAACCGTTTCTACGCGCTGCACTACCTTCTGCCGTTCATGATTGCCGGCGTGGTTGTGCTCCACATCTGGGCGCTGCATGTCAGCGGCCAGAACAATCCCCTCGGCATCGACGTCAAGTCGAAGAAGGACACGCTGCCCTTCACGCCGTTCGCGACGATCAAGGACATGTTCGCCACCGTGGTGTTCCTGATCCTGTTCGCCTGGCTGGTCTTCTACCTGCCGAACTACATGGGCCATCCGGACAACTACATCCCGGCCGATCCGCTCAAGACCCCGGCCCATATCGTTCCGGAATGGTACTTCCTGCCGTTCTACGCGATCCTGCGCGCCATCCCTGACAAGCTGCTCGGCGTCATCGCCCTGTTCGCTGCGATCGCGGTGCTCTTCCTGCTGCCGTGGTTCGATACCTCTCGGGTCCGTTCGGCGAAGTTCCGCCCGATCTTCCGGCAGTTCTTCTGGATCTTCGTGCTGGTCTGCATCGGCCTCGGCTACCTGGGATCGCAGCCGGCGGAGGGTGGTTACGTCATCGCTTCGCGCATTCTGACGGCCTACTACTTTCTCCATTTCCTCGTCATTCTGCCGGTGATCGGGCTCATCGAGAGGCCCAAGCCGCTGCCCAACAGCATTTCGGAATCCGTTCTGCAGGGTTCCGGGGCAGCCGCGCCAGCAACTGGATCGAAGGGGTAGCACCGTGCGCAACCTGTCACTCACGGTCCCGCTGCTGACCGCTCCGTATCTTCGCGCCAGCCTTCTCGGCGCCATGGCGCTGGGTTTCGGCGCCTTCACGTCCCCGGCGATCAGCCAGGAGGGGGACGACGCATCCGAGCCGACCCAAGCCGAAATCGCGGCGATCGACGAAGAGCAGGAAGTGCACGACACCGCGCATTTCCCGCTCAAGAAGCCCGAACTGCTCAACTGGTCCTTCGCCGGCATTTTCGGACGCTATGACCTGCCGCAGCTGCAGCGCGGCTTCCAGGTCTATCGCGAAGTCTGCGCCAGCTGTCACGGTCTCGAATACGTCGCTTTCCGCAACTTCCAGGGCCATGGCGGGCTCGGCTATTCCGAGGCCGAGGTCAAGGCGCTCGCCGCCGAGTACCAGATCACCGCGGGTCCGAATGACGAGGGCGACATGTTCGAACGGCCCGGCATTCCGGCCGATCGCTTCCCGTCGCCGTTCCCGAATGTGCAGGCTGCGGCCGCCGCGAACGGTGGCGCTGCGCCGCCCGACCTGTCGCTGATGGCGAAGGCGCGCGGTGCGTCCCGCGGTCCGGTCTGGACGGTGCTCGATTTCTTCACGCAGTACCAGGAAGCGGGGCCGGACTACATCCACGCCCTGCTTACCGGCTATGGCGAAGAGCCGCCGCACGGTCTCGAAGTGGCGGAAGGCACCTACTACAATCCCTACTTCCTCGCCGGTGCGTCGCTGGCCATGCCGCCGCCGCTGTCGGATGGGATCGTCACCTATAGCGACGGATCGCCGGAGACCATCGACCAGTATTCGCGCGACGTTTCGGCCTTCCTGATGTGGGCGGCGGAACCGCACCTGGTCGAGCGGAAGCGCCTCGGCTTCCAGGTCGGCATCTTCCTCATCGTTTTCGCCGGGTTGATGTACCTGACCAAGAAGCGCGTCTGGGCCCGCGAAGCCCACTGATCGGCGGCAGGGGCGGCTGGGTTCTCCGGGCGCCGCGCTTGGGCGATCGGGTTATGTCGCTGACCCCTGCGAAGACCTGCGTAATTGCGTAGGATGGCGCCGTGAATCGGCGGATCGGGGGCGGGCGTAGCGACATGACTGGGGAACCGAGCCGCTTCGTCACGCTGGTCCTTGCCGTCGTCCTGGCGTTTGTCGTCGGCTGGCTTCTGGTCATAGGGCAGGGGATTCTCCTGCCGATCTTCGCCGCGGTCATCGCGGTCTACGTACTGACCGCGGCTGCCGACGCGATGGAGCGCGTTCCCGTCCTCCGTCGCCTGCCGCTCTTCCTGCGCCGGCTTCTCGTGCTCATCGGCTTCACCATGAGCTTCGTGGCGCTTGGCATCGTCATCGTCGTGACGGTCAATCAGCTCATCGAACTGGTCCCGGTCTATCGGCAGAATCTCGAAACGCTGGCCATCCAGTTTGCCGACCTGATCGGGATGAAGGAACACCCGACCTGGGACGACATCCACGAGGCGACGATCGGGCGCATCAACATCCGGGGCCTTCTGACAACGACGCTGGGCTCGGTCGCCAATCTCGGGACCACCACCTTCCTCGTGGTCGTCTATGCCGTCTTCCTGATGTCGGAGCGTGGCACCTTCGTCGGCAAGCTCGGCGCCGCCTTTCCGCAGGGCGACAGCGCGGAATTGACCACCCAGCTCGTTACCGACATCAACCGGCGGATCGGCGAATACCTGGCGATCAAGACGCTGGTCAACGTCATCCTCGGCGCTGTTTCCTATGTCGTCCTGCTGATCATGGGAGTTGACTTCGCGCTGTTCTGGGCGGTGATGATCGGGCTGTTCAACTACATCCCCTATGTCGGCTCCCTGATCGCAGTGGCGCTGCCGGTGATCCTCTCGCTCGCCCAGTTCGGGTCGGTGGCGACGACCGTCATGCTGGCGGCGCTGCTGATCATTCCGCAGGTTTTCGTCGGCAACTTTCTCGAACCGAAGCTGCTGTCGAAGCAGCTCAACCTGAGCCCCTTTGTCGTGCTCGTCGCCCTGGCGGTGTGGACCGCGATGTGGGGCCTGCCCGGGGCAATCCTGGCGATACCGATGACCTCGATGCTGGCCATCATCTTCGCCGCCTTCCCGGCGACGCGGTTCATCGCGGTCCTGCTGTCGGAGCGGGTCGATGAGCGCCATCACGGCGCGTGAGGATCGGCCTGCTCGCATAGCCTCCGTCCAGCGACTTTGCTAAACGGAGGCGCCACTCGAAAATCCGCCGCCCACCGACACCCAGAGTCCCGTCCATGCCCGCTGACACCGTCGACCTGAAATCGTTGATCCGGACCATTCCTGACTATCCGAAGCCGGGTATCCTGTTTCGCGACATCACGACGCTGCTTGCCGACCCGGTTGGCCTTCGGGCGGCGGTCGATGGCCTGGTCTGGCCGTTCCTCTCCTCCGGCATCGACTATGTCGCGGGGATCGAGGCGCGCGGCTTTATCCTCGGCGGCGCGGTGGCGCATGAACTCGGGCGCGGCTTCGTCCCGATCCGCAAGAAGGGCAAGCTCCCGTCGCGGACCATCGGCCAGGACTACAGCCTCGAATATGGCATCGACACCATCGAGATCCACGCCGACGCGATCCACCACAATGCGCGGATCCTGCTTGTCGACGACCTGATCGCCACCGGCGGTACGGCCGAGGCTGCGACCGAGTTGATCCGCCGCTCCGGCGGCGAGATCGTCGCAGCCGCCTTCGTCATCGATCTTCCCGACCTCGGCGGGGCGGCGCGCCTGGCCGCCAAGGACGTCGCCGTCCACACCCTTGTCAGCTTCGAAGGACACTGACCTCGCATGCCCGACCTCCGTATCTACATCGGCTATCGCACCGTTTCCTCCTGGTCGCTGCGCGCCTGGCTGCCGCTCACCAAGGTCGGCGTACCCTTCGAGGAGACGCTGATCCGCTACCGGCTGCCGGAGCACAAGCAGCGGCTCGTCGAGATCTCGCCGACCGGCAAGGTGCCGCTGCTCGTCCATCACCGCGATGGTGAGGAGATCAAGGTCTGGGACTCGATCGCGATCGGCGAATATCTCGCAGATACCTTCCCCGAGGCGCGGCTATGGCCGGCCGATCCGGTGGCGCGGGCCTTTGCGCGCTCGATCTCGGCGGAGATGCATAACGGCTTCCGGGCGCTGCGCGAGCACCTGCCGATGGCGCTGCTGGAGCGGACACCGAAGACCATCGACGATCCGGAAGCGCGGGCCGACATTGCCCGCGTCGCCGAGATATGGCGGCAGGCCCGCGACAACTGGGGCCGCAAGGACGGCGGGCCCTGGCTCTTCGGGCACTACACGGTCGCCGATGGCATGTATGCGCCGATCGTCACGCGGTTCCGAACTTACGGCGTGACGCTCGACCCGATCTGCGAGGCGTATATGGAGGCGGTCTGCGCCGACGCCGATCTCAAGGCCTGGGAGGCGCAGGCCGAGATCGATCCGCCGCAGGAGCCGCTGATCGGCTGAGGTCGGTCGCCGCTGGCAAGCGTCAGGGGGCGGCGTTCCGGGCCACGAAGACGTGGCCGATGAAGCTGAACACCGGCTCGCCCTTCTGGTTGGCGCCGGTGGTCTCGATCGAGACCAGCCCCCATTGCGGCCGCGACTTCGATACGCGCTTTGCGCTCACCTCGCCGACAAAGGCGATGGTGTCATCGGGATAGACGGGCCGGATCCACCTGAGATCGTCGAAGCCGGGGGAGGGACCCATCGGCGCTGCCGGTCGGCCGCTCAGCCGGGCCCGCTCCGCTTCCCTGGCGAAGTATCGCGACAACAGCCCGACCATGACCGAAGCGGTGTGCCAGCCACTGGCGCAGAGACCACCGAGCAGGCTGTCGGCGGCGGCGTCTTCGTCGACATGGAAATGCTGCGGGTCGTAGAGGCCGGCGAAGCGCTTGATCTCTTCCCTGGTGAAGGTATGCGCTCCGAAGTCGTGCGCACTGCCGACAATGATGTCGTCGTAGATCATCGAGCCGGCCGCCGTTCGAACATCACGGGGTTTTCCATCCACATGACGATGTCGCCGGACTGGTTGGATACCTCGTGGCGGAAGCGCACGATGCCGATCGTCGGGCGGCTCTTCGATGCGCGCGCCTCGAGAACGGTCGACGTGCCGGTCAGCCGGTCGCCGGGGCGCACCGGGCGGCGCCATTTCAGCGTTTCGATTCCGGGCGATCCCATGCAGCGCGAATCGAGCAGGTAAGCGTCGCAGACCATGCGCATGAACATCGCGCAGGTGTGCCATCCCGACGCCGAAAGCCCGGCTGTCAGATCGGTCGGCGCCGCGCGCTCGTCGAGGTGAAATGGCTGGGGATCGAACTCCGCCGCGAAGGCGATGATGTCGCTGCGTTGCACCTGCCGCTCCGGCAGGCGCAGCACGTCTCCCACGACGAAGTCTTCGAAGAATCGTTGGGCCATTGCCTGAACGTTGTCTCGTGATCTGCCGGGTCGACGGCAATCTTAACCGCAAGCGCCAGTATCGGCCGCACCGGCAGCCTGTCAAAGGCAATTCTGGTTTCCAAGACGGCCTGGGGCGGCTATAATTCTAGTATACCCCTCGCGGTTTCGAGACCTCCCCAGTGAACATGTTCGCATTCGCACGCCAGCACGTGCGGCCGCTGGCTTTTGGCGCATTGCACTCCTTCTACTCAGCGCCCGGCCAGACCTTCTTCATCGGCCTGTTCGTCGTCTCCTTCGGTGCCGATTTCGGTCTCGATCCGGCGGGCGTCGGCGCGCTGTATCTGGCTGGAACGCTGGCCTCTGCGGCCACTCTGCTTTTCGTCGGACACTGGATCGACCATATCCGCCTTGTTCATTTCAGCGCCGCAGTTGTGGTGGGTTGCGCCATCGCCTGTCTTGTCACATCGCTTGCCGTCGGGCCTTTGACGCTGTTCTTTGGTCTCTATCTCTTAAGGCTGACTGGGCAGGGATTGATGGTCCATGTCGAGGCGACGGCTACCGCGCGCACCTTCGATCGCGAACGCGGGCGTGCTCTCGGCATTACGGCGCTCGGCATTCCGATCTCCGAGATCATTTTTCCGCCGCTGGTGGTTGCCGGCATCGCCGCGATCGGCTGGCGGCCGACCTATGCGCTGGTCGGCGCGGTCGCCCTGTTCGTGCTGCTGCCGCTGACCCAGTGGCTGCTCTACGGCATAACGCGCTCGCCCCGACGGGAAGGCGGCACCGGCGGTGCTTTCCGGAGCCTGCTGGCGGGGCTGCGGGTCCTGTTACGCTCGCGCTATGTCTGGGCGGCGCTGCCGGCTATGGCGGTTCTGCCGTTTTATGCAACCGCGATCATGTTCCACATTACGACGATGGCCGACATCAGGGGATGGCCCGTCGGGTTCGTCGCGGCGAGTTTTCCGGCCCTGGCGATTGCGAATGTCTGCGGGTTGTTCATCTCCGGCCAGATCATCGACCGGGTTTCAGCGCGCAAGCTCTTCATGTTCCAGATGATACCGCTGTTATGCGGCATGACCGTGCTTGGAATGGTGACTGCACCCTGGGCGCTGCCCGTCGTCATGGCTTCAATCGGGTTCAGCGGCGGACTGTCGAAAACCACGCTGACCGCGGTCTGGGCGGAACTCTTCGGCACCGAAACGCTGGGGACGATCCGCAGCGCAGTCGCGATGTACATGGTGCTGATCTCGGCACTCGCGCCCTTTGTGCTCGGGGCCTTGCTTTCCGCGGGGTGGAGCATCGAGGTGGTAATGACTTGGTTCGTCATCATCGGCGTCGTGTGCATCACGCCGCCCGTCATCGCCGAGCGCTACGCCTTTCGCTGAGATGCTCTGGCGAGGGGATCAGCCGTTCCGCGCTGCTCCGACGCTGATCGACAGGACCGTGCAGGGTTCGTCATAGGGAACCCGCCAGGCGTGGCGCGTGCCGTTCTGGATCAGGATGTCTCCGGGGCCGAGATCGGTCGTCTCGCCGCCTTCCAGTTCGACGACGCATCGCCCGGACATCACATAGACGACGTCGATCGTGTCCGTCCGGTGCATCCCGGGATGCTTCGGGTCCATGTGCTCCAGCAGTCCCGGCAGCTTGCGGTTCATCTCGGCGGCCGCCTCCGCCATGTCGAGGTCCGGCGTCGGCGGTGTCGATGACGGCGGAATGGTGATCTGCTCGACGCGGTATCCGGCGGCCGGTGGGAACCAGGTGGTGTAGTCCGGCTTTTCGCCGCTCGTCGGCAGCGTCTGTGGCCCGTCGGCGCCCCAGATGCTGACGAAGCCGGCGCCGGGCATCATGGCGATCCCGTCGCTCTCCAGCACCGTGTCGCTGGCGATCATCGCCTTGCCGTCAGGCGATGTGCCGGTGACAACCCGGCGGATCTTGAGGCCGCTCATCGCCTCTCTCCAGACAGCGATTTCCTAGACGTTGAACTTGAACAGCATCACGTCGCCATCGGCGACCACGTATTCCTTGCCTTCGTCGCGCGCCTTGCCGGCTTCCTTCGCCGCCTGTTCGCCGCCGAGCGCGACGAAATCCTGGTAGGCGATGGTCTGGGCGCGAATGAAGCCGTGCTCGAAGTCGGTGTGGATGGTTCCGGCGGCCTGCGGCGCGCGGGCGCCTTTCTCCACGGTCCAGGCGCGCGCTTCCTTCGGTCCGACGGTGAAGAAGGTGATCAGGCCGAGCAGGTCGTAGCCGGCGCGGATCAGGCGATCGAGGCCGGGCTCCTTGAGGCCGAGCGATTCCATGAACTCGCGCTGTTCGGCATCGGGGAGCTGGGCGATCTCGGATTCGATTCCGGCGGAAATGACGACGCAGCCCGCCCCCTCCGCAGCGGCCATCTCCTCGACCCGGCGGGAGTGATCGTTGCCGGTGCCGGCCGAGGCTTCGTCGACATTGGCGACGTAGAGCACCGGCTTGGTGGTCAGCAGGTTGAGCGCCTTGAAGGCGGGGAGGTCGGTCTCGGCGATATCGGCGAGGCGCGCCGGCTTGCCGTTATTGAGCTGCTCGAGGGCTGCGTCCATCAGCGCCACTTCGGCCTTGGCGTTCTTGTCGCCCGTCGCCGCGCGTTTGCGAAGCGGCGTCACCCGCTTCTCGAGGCTGGAAAGGTCGGAGAGCATCAGTTCGGTATTCACCGTGTCCGCATCCGCTACCGGGTCGATCGTGCCCTCGACATGGGTGACGTCGCCGTCGTCGAAGCAGCGCAGGACATGGACCACCGCCTCGACCTCGCGGATGTTGGCGAGGAACTGGTTGCCGAGTCCTTCGCCCTTGGAGGCGCCGCGCACCAGCCCGGCGATATCGACGAAGCTGATCCGTGTCGGCACGGTCTGCGCCGACTTGCCGATCGCCGCGATCTTGTCGAGCCGCGGATCGGGGACCGCGACTTCGCCGGTATTCGGCTCGATCGTGCAGAAGGGATAGTTGGCCGCCTGTGCCGCCGCTGTCCGCGTCAGGGCATTGAAAAGCGTCGATTTGCCGACATTGGGCAGGCCGACGATGCCGCATCCGAAACCCATTCAGAAGTACCCTGTTCTCGATTGAAGAAAAAATGCGGCGGCTGCCGCGCTGCTTCTCACCGTACCGCGACGGTCACGTCAAGTGCCGATAGCGCTTGAAAAATCTCGCGCGGGCGTCAACATCGCCCTGTCTGGGGAGTTTCATCAGGCGCCGGCGCGATCCGATGCCAGTGTATCAGTTCAAAGGGAGGTCGAGAATGCGGTTTTCTGACGTGGCGCGGTCCATGGCGATCGGCGGCGTGGCCCTGACCATGGCGGCATTGCCCGTAAAGGCGCAGGATTTCGTCAACATTCTCACCGGCGGGACCAGCGGCGTCTACTATCCGCTCGGTGTCGCGCTCTCCAACCTCTATGCCGAAGCGCTTCCGGACGCCAAGGTCCAGGTCCAGTCGACCAAGGCCTCGGTCGAGAATCTCAACCTGATCCAGCAGGGCAAGGGCGAGGTGGCCTTCGCTCTCGGCGACTCGGTCAAGAACGGCTGGGAGGGAAACACCGAACTCGGCTTCCCCGGCAAGCTCGACAAGCTGCGCGCCATTGCCGCGATCTATCCGAACTACGTGCAGATCGTCGCCAGCCAGGATTCTGGCATCAAGACGCTGGCCGACCTCAAGGGCAAGAGCGTCTCGGTCGGTGCGCCGAAGTCGGGCACCGAACTCAACGCCCGGGCGATCTTCGGCGCCGCGGACATCACCTATGACGATCTCGGCCGCACCGAATACCTGCCTTTCGGCGAGTCGGTCGAACTGATGAAGAACCGCCAGCTCGACGCAACGTTGCAATCGGCGGGACTGGGCGTCGCCTCGATCCGCGACCTTGCCTCCTCGATCCCGATCCAGATGGTCGAGGTTCCGCCGGCGGTGATCGATTCGATCGGCGCGCCCTATCAGTCCGGCGTGATCCCGGCCGGCACCTATGATGGCCAGACCGAAGACGTGAACACGGCGGCGATCACCAACATCCTGGTCACCAGCGCCGATCTCGACGACGACACGGTCTACGCCTTGACCAAGGCGATGTTCGAGAATCTCGACGCGATGGTCGCCGCCCATGCGGCGGCGAAGATGATCAGCACCGACACGGCGACGAAGGGCTTGCCGATCCCGCTCCATCCGGGCGCCGAGCGCTACTACAAGGAAAAGGGAATCCTCTGATCGGGATCATCCCTGTGACCGGGGCGTCACGCCCCGGTCGTTGCCTGGCCGTCAGGAAATGGTGGAGCGTCGCTCATGCCGGTTGAGCGGTCGCATCCGCCGTCCGACGCATCGCCCGAGATCGGCCTGCACGATCCGCTGGCCGACAGTTTCAGCGGCAGCCGGGAAGGGCGGTTGCTGTTCGGGCTCGCGGTCGCCTTTTCGGCCTTCCAGCTGGCGACTGCCCTCGGCCTGCTGGTGCTGCCGAGCCAGATCGTCCGCGCCGTCCATGTCGGGTTCCTGATGCTGCTGGTCTTTCCGCTGATCGGGGT
Organism: Bauldia litoralis; assembly: GCF_900104485.1. GTDB lineage: Bacteria > Pseudomonadota > Alphaproteobacteria > Rhizobiales > Kaistiaceae > Bauldia > Bauldia litoralis. Next base: position 75,102 of record NZ_FMXQ01000008.1, read on the forward strand.
CGCGCGCCATGCGTCCCTGCCGGTCAAGTTGCTCGGCTGGATCCTCGGGCTGATCGGCGCGGCCATCGCCGCCTACCAGTGGATCTTCTACGACGACCTCATCATCCGGGCGGGCTATCCGACCGTCCTCGACCTTGTCGTCGGCACTGCCTTGATCGCCGTCGTCCTGCTTGCCGCGCTGCGGGTCATGGGACCGGCCCTGCCGATCATCGCCGGGGCTTTCCTCGCCTACTGCTTCTTCGGCCAGTACCTGCCGGCGCCGCTGGTTCACCGGGGGTACGACTTCGACCAGGTCATCGACCATATGGCCTTCGGCACCGAGGGCATCTACGGGATTCCCGTATACGTTTCAGCGACCTATATCTTTCTCTTCATACTCTTCGGGTCGTTTCTGGAGCGGGCGGGCATGATCCGCCTCTTCACCGACATTTCCCTCGGCCTTGTCGGTCATGCCCGCGGCGGGCCGGCAAAGGTCGCGGTCATCTCCTCCGGCCTGATGGGCACCATCTCGGGCTCGGGCGTCGCCAATGTCGTCACCACCGGCCAGTTCACCATCCCGCTGATGAAGCGCTTCGGCTATCGCTCGGCCTTCGCCGGCGGCGTCGAGGCGACCGCGTCGATGGGCGGCCAGATCATGCCGCCGGTGATGGGGGCGGTCGCCTTCATCATGGCCGAGACGCTCGACATCTCCTATGCCGAGGTGGTCAAGGCGGCCGTCATCCCGGCGCTGCTCTATTTCGCCTCGGCCTTCTGGATGGTCCATCTCGAAGCCGGCCGGCTCGGGCTCTTCGGCTTGCCGAAGGAGGAATGCCCCTCGGCGCTCAACGCCGTGCGGCGAAGCTGGTATCTGATCCTGCCGCTTGTGGCCCTGGTCTACCTCCTGTTCAGCGGCTACACGCCGCTCTTTGCCGGCTCCGTCGGCCTGGCGCTGACGGTGATGCTGATCCTCGGCACGGCGATCGCCGCCGGCCCGCCGGCGCCCGCGATCCGGATCGTCTTCTGGGTCGGGCTCGGCCTGGTCGCGGCGGCCTTCCTGGAATACGGCGTCTATGTGCTGGTCGGTGCGCTCACCGTGCTGGTGGTGTGGAACCTGTGGTCTCGCGGCGGCCGGGAGACCCTGTGGCTGTCGATCGACAGCCTTGCCGAGGGGGCCAAGATCGCGCTCACCGTCGGGATCGCCTGCGCCACCGTCGGGCTGGTGATCGGCACCATGACCCTGACGGGACTGGCGACGACCTTCGGCCAGTTCATCGTGTCGGTCGGCGGCACCAGCCTGTTCCTGTCGCTGGCGTTGACCATGGTCACCTGCCTGATCCTCGGCATGGGCATCCCGACCATCCCGAACTACATCATCACCTCGTCGCTGGCCGGGCCGGCGCTGCTCGAACTCGGGGTGCCGCTGATCGTCAGCCACATGTTCGTCTTCTATTTCGGCATCCTCGCCGACTTGACCCCGCCGGTGGCGCTGGCGGCCTTCGCCGCTGCGCCGATCGCCCGGGAAAGCGGCATGAAGATCGGCCTGTCGGCGGTCAAGATCGCGCTGGCCGGCTTCGTCATCCCGTTCATGGCTGTCTACGCACCGGCGCTGATGCTCCAGGATGGCGGTCCGCTGGCGGCGACGATCGGCTATGTGCCGGCCGTCGCCTATGTGGTCCTCAAGGTCTGCCTGGCGATCGCGCTCTGGGGCGCGGCTGCGATCGGCTACCTGCGCCGGCCGCTCGCCCTGTGGGAGCGGTTGCTTGCGGCAGTGGCCGCGGCGACCCTCGTCCTGGCCCTGCCCATCACCGACGAGATCGGCTTGGCCCTGTCGGCGGCTTTCGTCGGCCAGCATCTGTGGCGGGCGAGGCGGGCGGAGGCAGTTGCGTGAGCCTTTGCATCTTCGCCGGGGGCAAGGTGCTGACCATGGCGGTGACCGCCTTCACGCTGTCATGGACGCATACGGTCGAGAAGACGACATGGTCCGAGTCATGGCGGGTCCTGCCGGAGGGACTGACCGTCGTCTCGGCCCGTGTCGAGGGTTCCGGCGCCGGCATGGAGCCGCCGCCCGACGCCGTGTTCGACGGGACGGGCTGGACCTATCGGCCCGAGCTTCCGGCGCAGCCGCGCGTCGTGCTGGCCAACTCTGCCGAGGGCGGGACGTGGCGGCTTTGCGGTGGGGATGAATGCCTGACGCTGGGCGGCACCGGTGGCGCGCCGATCGTCCTGGAGCCGTGCCGCTAGATTGCGCTCAGCGGCCGAGGAGTTTCTTCAGGCCGCGGGCAAGGGGACCTTCGCCGGCGCCTTCCTTCTGTTCCGACGCCGATTCACCGGACGCAGGCAAGCCCTTGACCGGCTTGGTCTTCTGCTTTTCCGGCTTGGCCGTCCTGAGTTGCTCATGGACGCGGTTCGAAAAGGTCTGGTCCATGCGCTCGCCCATCAGCGGCGCATGTTCGGCCATCGCCTCGATCAGCGGTTCGAGCCAGGCTTTGTCGGCCTTGGCGAAGTCGTGCAGGACGTAGTGCGGGACCGCTTCCTTGACCCCCGGATGTCCGACGCCGATGCGCAACCGGCGGAAATCCGGGCCGATGGCGCCGGCAATCGAGCGGAGGCCGTTGTGGCCGGCAGCGCCGCCGCCCGCCTTCATGCGGATCTTGCCAGGGGCGAGGTCCACTTCGTCATGGATGACCATGACGTCTTCCGGCTTGAGCTTGTAGAACCGCATCGCCTCGCTGACGGCGCGGCCGGATTCGTTCATGTAGGTCTGGGGTTTGACGAGCAGGCACTTGTCGCCGGCAAAGGTGCCTTCGGAAATCTCGGCCTGGAATTTTCGCCGCCACGGAGTGAATCCGTGACGGCGATGGATTGCGTCGATGACCATGAAGCCGACATTGTGCCGGTTGGCGACGTATTGAGAACCCGGATTGCCGAGGCCGATGAGAAGCAGCATGACTGGCTCTCCCGGAGCCCGATTGCCGGGCTTCTACTAGCTGTCGTCGCCGTCCTTCTCGCCACCTTCTTCGCCTTCGCCGGCTTCTTCGCCGCTGGCAGCAGCTTCGGCGGCGGTCCGCAGCTCTTCCTTGATGCCGGCCGGAGCGGCAATCGTCGCGATGGTGAAATCGCGGTCGATCGTCACCTTGACGCCTGCCGGCAGCTCGATCGAGGAGATATGCAGGGAATCGTTGATGTCGAGGCCGGTGAGATCGGCGACGATGTGATTGGGGATCGCATCGGCCGGGCACTCGAGTTCGACCCTGTGACGGACAACGTTCAGCACACCACCACGGCGGATGCCGGGCGCGGCCTCTTCATTGGCGAAGTGCACCGGGATCTCGACCGTGATGGTCGATCCGGCCGTGATGCGGACGAAATCGACGTGGATCGGCTGGTCGGTGACCGGGTCGAGCTGGAAATCGCGCGGCAGGGTGCGGATCGTCTCGCCATTGACGTCGATCTCCGCGACCGTCGTCATGAATCCACCGCCGTGCAACTTGAAATAGATATCGCGGCTGGATAGCGCGATGGAAATCGGGGGTTCCTTGCCGCCGTAGATGACGGCCGGTATCAAGCCTTGACGACGTACGGCGCGAGCGGCCCCCTTGCCCACTTTTTCGCGTACGGTCGCCGTGAGCTGGTAATTAGCGCCCATCGGACAACTCCTTCATGTTGGAAACCCGCCAAATGGCTGGGTCTATGACCGCGTTGCCTCCAGGGGTGTCGGCGCGGCCGGCTGCGGTATAGACGATGCCGGGTTGCGGTGCAATGCGGGCGGGTGACTGCCGGTTCGGCCGGTCCTCAGTCGAAAAGACTGGAGACCGACTTCTCGCTCGCGGTCCGCGCAATCGCCTCGCCGATCAGGTTGGCGATGCTGCAGACGCGGACGCAGGGGGCGGCCTCGATGGCAGCCGTTGCCTGGATCGAGTCGGTGATCACCAGTTCCTCGAGCTTCGAAGCCATGATCCGCGCGACGGCGCCGCCGGACAGGACGCCGTGGGTGCAGTAGGCGAGCACCGACCTGGCGCCCATCTCCATCAGCACTTCGGCCGCGTTGCACAGGGTGCCGCCGGAATCGATGATGTCGTCGAACAGGATGCAGTTGCGCCCCTCGACGTCGCCGATGACGTTCATCACCTCGGCTTCGCCCGGCCGCTCGCGGCGCTTGTCGACGATGGCCAGCGGTGCATCCAGCCGCTTGGCGAGCGCGCGGGCGCGGACAACGCCGCCGACATCGGGCGACACCACCATCACGTGGTTGAGGTCGTGATGTTCCTTCACGTCCCGGGTCATCACCGGCACCGAAAAGAGGTTGTCGGTCGGGATGTCGAAGAAGCCCTGGATCTGGCCGGCATGGAGATCGAGCGTCAGCACGCGGTCGGCGCCGGCGCGGGTAATCAGGTTGGCGACCAGCTTGGCCGAGATCGGGGTCCGCGGGCCGGGTTTGCGGTCCTGCCGGGCATAGCCGAAATAGGGGAGGACAGCCGTGATCCGCTTGGCCGACGAACGACGCAGCGCGTCGATGATGATCAACAGCTCCATCAGGTGGTCGTTGGCGGGATAGCTCGTCGACTGGATGACGAACACGTCCTCGCCGCGGACATTCTCCATCACCTCGACGAAGATTTCCTGATCGGCGAAGCGACGCACCATGCACTTGGCAAGCGGGACTTCGAGATAAGCCCCGATCGCTTCGGCGAGGGCGCGGTTTGAATTACCGGCGACGAGCTTCATGTGGGTTCCGGCCCGTGGGAGGAGCGACCGACTGCATCTGGGCAATGCGCCGGGCGGGCGGCGCTATGTAACAAGGTGGTTCCCGCAGTGCAAACGCCGAGAGGCATTCCTCAAGCCTATCCGCTAACTATCCACCCATTTCAACAATTCGGCGATCGTCTGCCGCGCGGCCAGATTGACGGTCTCGTTGCCGATGCCCGTCCATGGATCTCCCGTTGCCCGACCACCGGCCTGCTGGCCGGTGATTCGATGCAGCCGGGCGCCCTTGTTGTCGACCACGTCCCAGACATAGACGAGCCGGGTCGACTGTCCGTCCGCCACTGCCGAGACGAAGCCTCGCACCTCGTAGACGCGGGACGGGTTGTTGTTCGGCACCACGTTCAGCCGCTGCGCCGATGCTTCGCGATTGAGGGCTGCCGACAGCGCCTGCAGAACCTGGATCGGTACACCCTCGACGGGCGCAAAGGCAAAGACGGCCGCCGAGCCGGTGACCGGCGGCTTGACCGATGGCTGGCTGGCGCCGGGGGCAAATTGTGTCGTGTTGCAGCCGGCGAGGAGGGTGGCTGCAATCACCAGAATCGCGAAGGATCGTCGGTTCCAGCGCATTTCAGACATAGGTACACACCCCGACACGCCCCTGAGCCTGTCTAGCTCCATTCCGCACAGCGGTCCAGAAACCCGGCGACAAATCCTGTGGGGGACGGTCGGCCGGAAACGCTGTCAATCCAGCGTGATGGCCGAGAGCAGGCGGCCGTAATCGGCTTCGCCCCGGTGGGTTGCTCGCCGGTAGGAGAAGAAGCGGTCCTCGTCGGCATAGGTGCACAGGCCGAGATCAGCCGCCAGCACGCCGGCGGAGAGGAGGCGGGCGACGATGAAGCTGGGGAGGTCGAACATCGCATGGCCGTCGCGGTCGGACGGGCCGAAGAAGCGGCTGTTGGTCGGATCGGCCGCCTCAAAGGCGTCGATCAGCTCGCCGCCAACCTCGTAATTCGCCCGCGAAATCGTCGGACCGAGGACCGCGACGATGCGCTCGCGATCGGCGCCAAGTCCTTCCATTGCCTCGATTGTTGCTTCGAGAACGCCCCCCAGCGCACCGCGCCAACCGGCGTGCGCGGCGGCGACGACACGGGCGGCCGTATCGGCAAAAAGCACCGGCCCGCAATCGGCGGTTCCGACGCCGACGGCGATGCCGGGGCGATTGGTGACGACGGCGTCGGCTCTTGGCCCTTCGCCGACTGGCCAGACCTTGTCGACGACCACGGCGATGTTGCTATGTATCTGATAAGGCGTCGCTAATTGCTCGTGATGAACGCGGAGCGTGCGGGCGGCGCGGGCTCGATTCTTGAAAACGAAGCCCTTGTCGTCCTTCGAGCCGACGCCACAGTTGAGCGATGCGTAGATGCTCGACGAGACCCCGCCCTCGCGGGTGAAGAAGCCGTAGCGGATGCCCGGCAAGGCGTCGAGAAGGCCATGGCCGAGCGTGCGCGGCTTCACCGCCTCGCCACTCCATGACACCCGTCCAGATCTCAGCATCCGCCCGATTCCTCACGCCTTTTCAGGATCATCCGCGTCGAAGACGGCGAGCGCAAGGCCGGGCGCGGAAACGGCGAGAACCTTGAAAATTTCCCCCATGCCGGCCGGGGAGGCGAGGCGCTCGACTGCCCGTTCCAGCGCTTCTCCGGTCGCCGCGTCCTTGCCGCGGGCGAGGCTTGCGGCACGTTCGGACAGGCCCAGGCGGGCGAGAAACGCCCCCTGCGACAGGAGCGGGCGCGGACGGGCGCCGACGGAACGCGCCGTCTCACCCAATGTCCCGAAATCGACATGGGCGGTGAGGTCGGCCTCGCCGGGAGCGGCCAGCGGATCGTCATATTCGTGTCGTCGGACCGCCTGGAAGGTGTCGCCGGCGGCGGGGCCGGAATAGCCGTAGTCGATGAACAACCCGGCGCCGCCTTCGGCCGCGATCCGGCCGGCGAGCGTCGCCATGATGGCTGTCGCGGCGGGGGCAGTCTCGACGATTGCACCCTCGGCGACGTCGTTGCCGAAACCCGGCGGCGGGGGCGCGGGGCGCAGGCCGAAGGCGAGGGCGCCGGTCTCGTCGAGGCCGATCATGCGTTCGGCCCAGCCGGTTTCGGTGCGGAGGAACTGGCGGATCGGCAGGGCGTCGAAGAATTCGTTGGCGACGACGATCAGCGGACCTGACGGCAGGTCGTCGATGCGTTCGTGCCAGGTCGGGGCGATGCCGGCGGCGGCGAGGGTCTCGGCCTGGATGGCGCGGAGGCGGGGGCTGGTCTCGACGAGGTGGACCCGGGCCGCCTCGACGAAAGCCGGGCGGAGGTGGGCGGTGCGCATCAGGTCGCTCATCAGCGTGCCGCGGCCGGGGCCGAGTTCGGCCAGCACGAACGCCGCCGGTGCGCCCATCGCCTCCCAGACGGCGACGGTCCATGCGCCGATCAGTTCGCCGAACATCTGGCTGACCTCCGGCGCGGTGACGAAATCGCCGCCACGGCCGAAAGGCTCGCGGGCTAGGTAGTAGCCATGCTCGGGATCGCCCAGGCAGGCGGCCATGTAGTCGGCGATGGTGATCGGGCCGTTGGCGCGAATGCGCGCGGCGAGTTTTTCGCCGAGCGGCGTCACTCGACCGGGGACTCGCCGCCCCGCCGCGCGGCGGTGGGCGCTACCGGTCGACGCCGCGACGCCCAGACCATCAGGATGATGCCGGCGATGATCATCGGCACCGAGAGCAGCATGCCCATGGTCAGCCCGCCGGCCAGGTAGCCGATCTGGATGTCGGGCTCGCGGAAGAATTCGACGAAGGTGCGGGAGACGCCGTAGCCGGCGGTGAAGGCGCCGGCGACGAAGCCGGGGGTCCGCAGCTTGAGATAGCGGTGCGTGAGAATCCGGCACAGCACGAAGAGGCCGATGCCCTCGAGCCCGGCCTCGTAGAGCTGGCTCGGGTGGCGCGGCTCCGTCCCGCCGAAGGGAAAGACAAAGGCCCAGGGGGCATCGGAAAATCGACCGAACAACTCGCCGTTGACGAAATTGGCGATGCGCCCGAGGAACAGGCCGAAGGTCACCGAGGGAGCGATGACGTCGATCAGCGACCAGACCGGGATCTTGCGCAGCCGGGCGAACAGGATCATCGCCAGCGTCGTGCCGAGGAAGCCGCCGTGGAAGGACATGCCGCCCTGCCACAGGGCGAAGATTTCCAGCGGGTTCTCCTGGAAGCGCGGCAGGTCGTAGAAGAGCACGTAGCCGATCCGGCCACCTAAGATGATGCCGAGGGTGCACCAGACGACGAAGTCGTCGATATCGGCCGGCTTCATCGGCGAGCCGGCAGGCCCCCACAGCCGCTGGTTCGAGACCAGCCGCTTGGCGTACCACCAGCCGAGAAAGATGCCGACGATATAGGCCAGCGCGTACCAGCGCAGCGCGAAGGGGCCGATCTCGATCAGCACCGGGTCGATGGTCGGAAAGGGCAGGGCGAGAAGGGACATCGCGGGCGCGGCTTCCAATGGGGCTCCGCGCCGGCGTCGTCAGGTCAGGCGCGGGGGCGAAGCAGGGGCAGGTTATCCCGAATGTCGCGAGGCGGGGCAAGGGTGAGAGGTGAGACGATCTCCGGTGGCGGATTTGCCGCGCCCCGTAAATCAGCCCAATTCAATGCCATGAACCGAGCACTTCGAGAACCGGGCATTCGGGCACCTCTTGTCCGGAGCATTGCGCCGCAGTCCTTGCCAGAACGCGCTCGACCCGCTTCAGATCGCGAATCTTGGCGCGAACGTTTCTCAGATGTTCATCGGTGCGCTTCTTGACTGCGGCACAGGTTTGAGTGTCACCGTCGACGAGTTCAAGCAGTCCCTTCATCTCCTCGATGGAAAAACCGAGTTCTCGTCCGCGCAGGATGAAACGGATCCGGACCGCGTGGCTTTCATCATAGACACGGTAACCCGCCGGAGTCCTTGGCGGGTCGGGCATCATGCCGATCTTTTCATAGTAGCGAATAGTCTCGAGATGACAGCCGGTCTTGCGCGCGAGTTCCGCCCGCTGAAAACCCTTCGCAAGAACGTGATCGCTCATCGTGCTGCGCACCCTTGAGTCTGTAGGAAGTACAGACCCTACCCTGCTCTGCATGGAAACACGAGATGTGACACAAACGAGTGACCACGACGCTCGAGCCGGACCGGCCGATTTGTCCGATGCGGCTCCGGAATCCAGGCAAGGATGGTTTGCCGCCGGTGGGATCGCCGGCGCTATCCTCGCCTCATCCTGCTGCATCGTTCCTTTGGTTCTTGTGACGGCAGGTGTCTCCGGCGCCTGGATCGGCGGCCTCGCTTCGCTGGAGCCCTACAAGCCCTACTTTGCAGCGTTCTCACTAATCTTCATCGGGCTCGGCTTCTGGCGAGTCTATTTCAGCGTGAGACCCGAATGCGCTGCAGGAGACTACTGCTCCAAGCCGCGATCGTCGGTGATCACTCAAACAGCACTCTGGAGTGCAACCGCGCTCGTTCTTCTCGCCTTGACCATCAATTGGTGGGCTCCGCTTTTCTACTGACGAGCCCGGAATTCGAGGAACAATCGTATGAAACGTCCCCTGACCGTCGCAGCGCTTGCCGTGGCCCTAGGGAGCGTTGGCGCCCTGTCGGCGCCGGTCATTCCGATTTTTGCCGCGCACTCAGAACAAGCACAGGCCGCGGACGTCGAGACGGTGACCTTCGCGATCGAAAACATGACCTGCGCACTCTGTCCGATTACTGTCAGGACGGTGATGGAACAGGTCGACGGCGTTCGATCGGTAAAGATCGATTTCGATGCCAAGACGGCCCTTGTGTCGTTCGATCCATCCGTTGCGACGGCCGAGGCGATCGCAGCGGCGTCGACGGATATCGGCTATCCGGCGAAGCCCGCGGATTAGCATCGGCTCTGCCACACCCGAAGGCGCCTGTTTTCGCGACGACGATTCACAACCCCTTCGTCGGTCCATTCCAGGACCCTGCATCGAAAGCACCGACATGATTGACTGCTGCGAGACAGACGCAAAGATGGATCGCTACGACCTCGCCGTCATCGGTGCCGGTTCGGCGGGCTTCTCCGCCGCGATTACGGCCGCGGAACAAAGGGCGCAAGTCGTCCTGATCGGTCATGGCACGATAGGCGGAACCTGCGTGAATGTCGGTTGCGTTCCTTCCAAGACCATGATCCGCGCGGCGGAAGCCTTGCACAGCTCCCGCGCGGCCAGTCGGTTTCCAGGCGTCTCGGGCGAGGCCCATCTCAGTAGCTGGCGGGATCTGATCGCAGCGAAGGACGATCTGGTCACGACGCTCCGACAGAAGAAATACATCGACCTGCTGCCGGACTATAACGGTATCGCCTATCTCGAAGGCGAAGCGCTGCTGGATGACCGAGGCGTTCTCGTCAATGGAGGCGTCGTCGATGCCGGCAGGGTCATTATCGCGACCGGATCTTCACCATCGCTGCCGGACATCCCCGGCGTAGCGAACATTCCCTATCTGACCAGCACCACCGCGCTGGATCTGACCGAGTTACCGCGCTCAATGATCGTGATCGGTGGTGGCTATATCGGTTGTGAACTGGCGCAGATGTTTGCGCGCGTCGGCACGGAGGTGACATTGGTGACCCGTTCGCGCGTGCTGCCGGAAGCGGAGCCGGAGATTTCCGACGCGTTGACCGGCTACCTCCGCGAAGACGGTATCACCGTCCGCTCCGGGCTCGCCTATCGCCGGATTGACCGCAGCGCGGACGGGATCGCTCTAGCCATTGAGATGAGCGACGGAGAATGTGAAACGCTCATCAGCGAGCACGTGCTGATCGCGACCGGTCGGTCGCCCAATACAGGCAAATTGGGACTGACCAAGGCAGGCGTGGAGTTGACGGCCGAAGGCGGTGTGTCCATCGACGATCGCATGCGCTCGTCGAAAAGCGGGGTATACGCTGCGGGGGACGTCACCGGTCGAGATCAGTTTGTCTATATGGCCGCGTATGGTGCGAAGCTGGCGGCGCTGAACGCGCTCAACGGCGATCGTCTCGTCTATGACAACACTGCCATGCCCTGGGTCGTATTCACCGATCCCCAGGTCGCCGGCGTCGGCATGAGCGAGGCGGCAGCGAACGCCGCGGGCTTTGAAACGAAGACTTCGATCGTCCCGCTTGACCAGGTACCGCGGGCACTTGCCGCGCGTGACACGCGGGGTCTCATCAAGCTCGTCGCCGACGCCAGGACGGATCGACTGCTTGGCGCGCAACTGTCGGCGCCAGAGGGCGCCGACAGCATCCAGACCATGGTTCTGGCGCTCAAGCATGGAATGACGGCAAAAGCACTCGGCGAGACGGTGTTCCCGTATCTGACAACCGTCGAGGGCCTTCGACTGGCAGCCCAGGGTTTCGGGAAAGACGTCAGTAAACTTTCCTGCTGCGCTGGCTAACGGGGCAATCTCCCGCAGGGACGGGTTCGCCGCGACCCATTTCGCCCGGAGGGGACTGGTGTCGTGGTGTGGGGCTGTCCCGCGGGCGCCGAGGCGCTGCGATTGCCGGGCGCGCGCTGGAAACACCGGCGGTCAGCCCCGCAGAGCGGGGATCCAGTAAACGATGTCGTGATTCGTTCTGCGCCGGCATCGGTTACTGGTTCCCCTTCCCTCGGCCCTTCGGGCCTCGCCGGGGATGACAGTCGCGCGAAGGTCGGCCGCGCGATTCATCCCGGCCGGGGAAACGCGTGGCCACGTCAGGCGCCGGACGGGGCGGAGACATCGGCCCAGGTCCGTCGCAACGCTCCGGCGGTGATGAAAAGGCCGGCCACCACGGTCAGGCCGAGCGCCAGCGGCAGGGTGAAGGCCTGGGCAATGAAGCCGATGATCGGCGGGGCCAGCAGAAAGCCCGCGGTCAGGCCGGTCGCGGTCGCGGCGACGCCGACGGCCGGCTCGACCCCAGGCATGTGGCTCGCCTGGCTCATGAAGAGCGGTGCGAGGTTGGCCGCGCCGATGCCGATGAGCAGGAAGCCGGAAGCGCTGAGCAGCGGCCAACTCGCCGACAGGACGACGACCATGCCGAGGGCCGCCGTCAGCCCGCCCGCGACCACCACCCGCCTGGCGCCCAACCGCTCCACCGCCTTGCCGCCGGCGAAGCGCGACACCGCCATGGCCAGCGCGAAGAGCCCGAGCCCGCTCGCCGCGTCGCCCGCGCTCATGCCCTTCTCCGTCGTCAGGAAAAGCGCGCTCCAGTCGTTGACGGTGAACTCGATGGTATTCGACAGGAAGGCGAGCAGGACCAGTCCGAGCAGCGCCGGCGGCGGAAGGGTGAACCGCGGTCCCTTCTTCGTCCCGGCCGGTCCCGCGGTTTCGTCGGCGAGAAGCCATCGTCCCGCGATCAGCGCGATCGGGATGAGGATCGCGCCGGCCGCGACGACCCCGCTGCCGTCGTCCCAGCCGTGATTGATCATCGTGCCGCCAGCAACGGATGCGAGCAGCACGCCCGAGGAGAAGAAGCCGTGGAAGACTGACATGGACGGTCGCGCACGCGCCGTCTCGATCCGCGATGCCTGCGTGTTGACTGAGACGTTCAGCGCGCCGCCGACCATGCCTGTCGCGATCAGGGCAACGAAGAGCAGTGGCACGTTCGGCACGTTCACCACCACCGGGAAGGCGATCAGGAACGCGACCGCGAAGACGACCGTGGCGCGCTTCGATCCGACCCGGCCGACAATCAGGCCGGCGACCGGCTGGAAGGCCAGCGATCCCACGCCGAGGCAAAGGAGCGCGAGCCCGAGGACGGCCGGCTCCAGCCCCAGCCGCCCGGCGACCACCGGGATGTGGACGAACCAGAAGCCGACGATCGACCCGAAAATGAGGAAGACGGTCGAGGCGGCGTATCGGGCGCGGCGCACCTCGAACGGCTCTCCTGGATAGTCGCGCGGCATGGCCGTATCCGTACAATGCGGAAATCGAGGTGGTCAGCAGGCCGGAACCGGTCATCCGTGCCCATAGCCGGCGGGCGCTGTCAATCCCGGCTGCCGAGGCATGCGCCGGGGGGAACGGTAACGGGAGGACGGCCAGTCTTCGGACTGTGCGTCGGCGGTCGTCCTGGCTGTCATCCCGCCATAGGGGAGGCTACCTCTTCGCGCCGGCCTCCGGTTCGGTGATCGCATCGTGGTCGACGAGGTTCCATTTCATGCCGGCGTTGCGGTAGATGCGCTTGCCGAGGCGCGGGTAGTCGCCGACGTCGTGCGCAAGGCGTTCGCCGGCAACGATGCATCGCAATGTCACCGTCCCGGTATTCCTGATCGAATGGGCGAGGCCGCCCTTGCGGTATCCCACGAAATCGCCGGCCTTCAGGGCGTAGCTGCGGTCGCCGATCATCGCCGTCGCATTGCCCTCGAGCACGAAGACGCATTCGTCCTCGTGGTGATGGACGTGATGCTCCGTGGTTTCATGCCCCGGATCGACCTCGATGATGTGAAAGCCCAGCCCCGTGAGGCCGGCGGCGTCTCCAAGCGACTTGTTGATTCGCACCGCCCCGGGATTGAGGAAGTGCGCCTTCCGAAGACCCTTCATGTCCGCGATCTCCTCGCGCGTGATCAAGTATCCGGGCTCTTCCATGTCAGAGACCTCGCGTGCCGGCGACGCACCAATTGCAGCGCGGTTCATCGTCCATATTTCGCTGTGATCGATGCCCTGTCGATTGCGGCGTTCTGGACATAGAAACCGACAAGTGCGCCTGAAGCCGTCTCGTCCAGCGGCAGGGCCTCCTGCGGCATCGCGTAAACGGTAAAGACATAGCGGTGCGGCGCCGACCCCTCGGGCGGACAGGCGCCGCCGAAGGCATTCTGCGAAAAATCATTTCGCGCCTCGACCATGCCACTCGGCCCGGGAACACCGTCCGTGCCGACGCCCTCCGGCAGCGACGTGACACCGGCCGGGATGTTGATCGCCGCCCAATGCCACCATCCGGATCCCGTTGGCGCGTCCGGATCGTAAGCCATGACGACGTAGCTTCTCGTCGCCTCCGGCGCGCCGGACCACGACAACGATGGCGACAGGTTTTCGCCATCGCATCCGAAGCCCGCATAGACCTGATCCCGGTCCATCAACCGACCTTCGGCGATATCGTCGGATGTCAGGCGCATTTCCGCCAAAGCCGACGCATTGAGGAGCGGCAGCAGGGCCATGGCCAGGCCGGCCCGGCGTAGTCTCGAATGGATTGCAGCGATCATCGGGAACTCCTTCAAGGTTCCCGACCATCGCTACATGCCCGGCTGCTGCGTCGCGGTGCCGGACCGATCTTATGCGGTGCCGATCCGATCAATCCGTTCATTCACGTCGGCCTGGCGGACATGCGACGGTGAAATGCCGAAGCGTTCCCGAAATCGGACCGCGAACCGCGAGGGCGAGGCGTATCCGACGTCGAGCGCAATCCGGTTGATCGGCAGATCGGTCGTCTGGATCATGCCAAGGGCAAAGGTCATTCGCGCGTCCATCAGGACATCGCCGAACGTCGTGCCTTCCGCTGCCAGACGCCGCCGGAACGTCGCTTCGCTGACCCCAAGGGCCCGCGCCGCGTCGATCGCACGCCATGCCGCATCCGGCTCGGCCGAGATCAGACCGCGAAGCCGATCGACGAAAGACGGCGCCAACCTTGGCCCGAAGCCGATACCGTCTTCATAGAGCCAGAGGATCACCTCGCGGAGCGCGTGTTCCCGCAGACGAACGGGCGTCAGAGGGTCTTCGACGCAGGCGCTCGCCCGTTCAAAGGCCTCAACGGTGCGGTCGTGCGCGGTGGCGCGGAATGGATCGCCGTCGAGCAGATCATCGCGTCGCAGACCATCCAGAATGCGATCGTCGACAACCAGGGCGTTTGCCGCATAGATCCCGCCGGGGGGAGGCCGGTTCTCGATTGTCAGCGGCACGCGCGGCGAGATCACGCCAAGTGACCCCGTCTTGAGGTCCACTCCGTTTCCTCCGGCCCGAATCCGTTTCGTGCCACTCCGCACGAACATGATCGCAGTCCTGTCGGCCGTCAGGGCCCTGAAAACGGCGCGGCGCGATTGCCGGACCAGAAGCAGCGGAGACATGGTCATGGCCGGGTATTCGGTTGTCATTTCGGATCCGGGTCCTGACAGGCAACCCGTTTGTTAGCGACTTGGCGCAGGGCCTTCAATCGTTGTCCGGACGACGGGTGCCGGCGCCTGGGGCGGAATGCCTCCGATCCTGGAAGGGGGCGGCTCGACCCTATGTCGCGGTTTCCGGTTCTGCTTCATCTTCCGGGCCGAGGACCTTCAGGGGTTGCTTGAAGGTCAGCGTCCGGTACGGGAACGGAATCTCGATGCCGGCGGTATCGAGGGCGGACTTGATCGCGGCGACGGCCTTGTCGCGCGAGGCGTGTTCGTCGGCCGGCGTCGAGCCCGCCCACCAGCGGACGAGGAAATCGATCGAGGACGAGCTGAATGCCTGGGCGAAGACCTCGACCTTTTCGTCGGTCCGCGTCTCCGTAGCGTTCTCCACCGCCTCGGCGATGACGGTGCGGCTTCGATCGACATCCTCGCCGTAGGCGACGCCGACGACCAGGGTGATACGGCGCCTCGGGCGATCGGTGAGAACGGTGGTCGGATTCTTGTAGATGTAGGAATTGGGAACCAGGATCAGTTCGCCTGACCGCTTTCGGACATACGTATCGCGGATCGTGATTTCCTCGACGCGGCCGGAAATGTCGTCACAAACGATGTCATCGCCGATGCGCATCGGCGCGCGCAGCAGGATAAGCAGCCCGGCGATGTAGTTCTCGAAGATATCCTTGAAGGCGAGACCGACGGCAATCGAGCCGATACCCAGCCCGGCCAGCAAGCTGGTCGGGGTCAGCCCCGGAAAGGCAATGGTCGCGGCAACGAGGATGCCGAGCACCCACGCGCCGATGCGGGCGAGCGACGACAGCGCCCGTCGCAAGGAGGGGCGCGCTCGCCACTTGCGGGTCAGCTTGCGCCCCGCCTTGCCGAGCAGGAAGACGGCAATCCACGTGGCGACAAGAACGAACGCCGCTGCAATCAGGTTTGGCGTCAGCGCGATCAACCCGCGCAGCAGGTTGCCGATCTGATCCTGGATGATCGTCAGCGGCGCAATTTGTCGATCCAATGGACGGCGCCTTCCTCTGGACCCGGATTACCCGGCATCAGGACGAACCGGCTCGCTTTCCGTTGCCGAGGTCGGCCTCGATGGCTTCCACCGCTTTCGATGCATGCTCGGTCGTCTTTTCATAGACGTCCGCGACTTGCTCCCGGGCCGTGTCGTAAGCCCCCTCCGCCTGACGGCCGAGGCTTGACTTCAATTCGTCGGAAGCAGCCCCCATTAGTTCGTCTTCGCTTTCGGTGCGGGGGAACGCAGCGGCGATCGCGGCCCCGGCGGCAAATGCCAGCGCCCCACCGACGAGCGGCTGGTTGCGGAAAGCAGCGACCACGGTTTCGTTGATCTGCCTCGCCTGATCGGTCGTGCTGCGCCCGGTTTGCGATGCCATGTGGGCGACGCGTGATGCGCCCGCGCCAAGGCTGTCCCTGGCGTCTTGGATGGCGTCGATCGCACTACGCCACGTGTGCGATGCCCATTCGGATGCATCGTCGAGGAGGGCGCCTGCCTCGTCCTTGAATGCTTTCACCTCCTTGCCGGTCGCGGTGGTGAACCCGCGATACGTATTCCCCGCCTCGTCGACGAAATGCCCGGCCCTGCGGCCCGTTTCGTCGGACAGGGCCTTGAACTTCGAACCGGCTTCGTCGGCGAACTCGACAAAGTGCCGGCCCGGCTCGTCGCTTGACCGGCGGACGCGTCTGAGGCTCTCACCGGCGATCGGCATGAGTGGGTAAAGCTCGTCGTCGGATCGATAACCATCGGTCCGCGCGGGACTGGCATCCGCATCGCGCCGCGTCTGACTGGTCATCAGCCATGCCAGGCTGATGCCGAGAAGGGCGACCGGCAGCGGGTTGGCGACAGCCGTCTTGCCGAGATTGCCAACGAACGCACCCCCGCTGTCCTTGGTATAGGCAAGGACCTCGTCGACGAGTTGACCAGGCGACAGGCGGGCCTGGAGGTCATCAATGGTGGCGTCCACCCGGGCACGCTGCGCTTCGATTTCGCGCTGGAGCCGATCCGTGCTGACTTCGGTGCTCATCATATTTTCTCCTTAACGAGATGAACGTCACGATCGAGCGATCGCACGGTCTTCGGGAGGCCGAGATTCGATGCCTTGAGGGCGTTCATGGCGCGCGACAGGAGCACCCAGGCGATCACCGCCAGCACCACTCCGACGATGCCGGCGGAGAGCGAACTCGCCCCGGTCTCGCCCATTCCCTGAGCGACAAACAGCGCGGCAAGGGCCGCGACCAATGCCGACAACAGGACGCCCAGCGCGGCGATCATCAGGACCGCGGCAGCGAGCAAGAGTTCGAGCGCCCCAATTGTCTGCGAGACCTTTTCCGTTGCCTCGGCCTTGGCAAGGCGCAGTTCATTTCGAAACAACCCGATGACATCGTCAGCCAACGTCCGAACAAGATCGGCAATCGACGGTGATGCACTTTCCCTGGACATCATTTTCTCTCCTCAATCCTGTCGAACCGGACAGCGGCGGTTCATCGGGCGGCTTTCGGAACGCCTGAAGTCGGCCGTGGCGAAACGTTGGGTTGGCTCGACGGCGCCGAAGAGTCGTTCTTCCGCTTCGCGGCGGAGGCGAGCGCGAAGCGTCCACTGGCGAAGCCGGCAAGCGCGGCGAGACCCAGGAAGGCAACAGGCTGCTTTCGCCCGAAATCCTCCGCCATCGCTACAAGATCGCCAACTTCACGATCCTTCAGCGTGTGCGACGCACGGTCGACGCCGTCGGCAAGGTCGCGCGCATACCGCGCGATCGCGTCGTCGTCCCGTTCCTTCAGGCTCTTGGCGACGTCGTTCAGCGCAGACGCCACGCCTCCAAGACGATCGGCGGCGGCGTTCTTCTGTTCGCCAGCAAAGGAGGCGGCTTTCTTCTCGATCACGCCAGCCTGCTTCTTCGCCTCCTCGGCAAGGTCCGAACCAATCTCGGCGGCCTTTGACTTGACGGCGTCGATGTCGCGCTCGGCGCGTCCCGCAACTGCGGACACACCGTCTTTCTTTTCTTCCTGACCCGGATGGGTGTTTTGTGAATCTGCCATCGTGGCTTCCTCCTCCACAGAGAGACATTTCTCAAAACCAACTTTCGGTGTGAGCATTTGTTCCTCTGGTGGCGGGATTTCTCCGATGCCGCGGGGAGTGCCGGCGCGGGCGGCGCATCCTTCGCGAAACCTCGTCGATCCTTGGCGGTGCGGGCCGTCCCGCGATGGGGAGAGGGGCGTCGCGATTGCAATGCGACCACGCCGCCGATAGATCGCGGTTCGGCGTGTCGTGCTGTAGGCTGGGCGGCACGGTCGCGACTCGGGGGATGACGCCAATGATGGTTCTTGCCGGGCTTCTGGCCCTCGACGCGGTGCTGCACGGGATCGTGGTGGCGCGGTTCGGCGCGCGGGAGAACGCGCCGTTCCTGGTCTTCACCGTCATCTATGCGGGGCTGGCGATCGCCGTCTTCCTGATGGTGCCCTACGCGCTGTGGGCAGTGCTGCTGCTGACCGCCTTCGGGCTGATCGGGCTGACCGTGACCTTTGGGAAGGTCCGCCGCGACAAGACCCTCGATGTCGTCATCTGGGGGCTCGATCTCGTCATCCTGATCGATACGGCCTATCTGCTTTACGCGACCTGGTGATCGGGACTGTGGATATCTGACGGCCGCTCAGCCCGTTCGCCGAGCGCGAGATCAGACGGCGTTGGATCGCGGAAACCGGCGAAATCGAGGGATTTCTGCAAGAATCCACTGTCGATACACGGGTTGTTTCCAATTTTCGTCATATCGTCGCTATTCGTGGCGCGCGAACGGACTGAATTCGCCGCGTCCCGATGGGCGGCGCGGTGTCGCAGAGGGTGGCGGGATGCAGTCTGGTCGCGGTAAGTCAATGAACAAGGTCACAACCGGCGCCACGGCGGTTGCTATAATTCCCAGGGGCTCTCCGGATCACCGACGGGGGCTCGCTAAAGGGCGGGGGTTGAAAATATCGAACCGATTGACGCCCGACGCAATGAGGCAACGAGTGAGCGACGCTGACGAATTCATTGCGCCGCTGGACTTGCCGGGCGTCGATTTCACCAGCACTGCCGATGTGCGGCGCCTTGTCAGGGAGCGCTACGAGCGCCTCGCCAAAGCGTCGGATGACGGGTTTATCGACGACTATATCGATGCCGTCGAATACCTGTTCAACGGCTCCGATCCCGAATACCAGGCCATGGACACGGCCTATCACGACATCACCCACACGCTGCAGGCGACGCTGTGCCTGGCCGAGCTGATCCATCGCCGGCACGAGGACGATGCCACGCCGCGCATCTCGGCGGCGGATTTCCGTCGCGCGCTGGTCGCGTCGCTGTTCCACGATATCGGCTTCCTCAAGAAGTCGGACGATCGCGAGGGGAGCGGCGCCAAGTACACCCATGTCCATGAACAGCGGTCGTGCGATTTCGCCCGGACCTTCCTCAAGGCGCGGGGCTGGACGGACAACGACATCCGGTTTGTCGAGAACCTGATCAGTTCGACGGGGCCGCGGGTCAACGTCAACGAGGTCGGGTTCCGCAGCGAGACAGAGCGCGTGCTGGGCCAGGCGGTCTGCACCGCGGACTATATCGGCCAGATCAGCGATCCGCGTTATCCGGACCGTCTCGAGCCCCTGTTCAACGAATTCGCCGAGAGCTACCGCTACCAGGGCCTCGCCCCGGACCAATGGCTCTTCCCGAGCTACGAGGCGCTGCTGCGCGGCACGCCGTCCTTCTGGGACGTCTTCGTCCTGCGCAAGCTGAACGAGGAATGCGCCGGCATCTGGCGTCACCTCGAGCATCCGGTGACCGGGGAGAATTCCTACAAGGCCTCGGTGGAGCACAACCTGGCGATCATCCGGGACCGGATCGCGGCGCTCGGCTGACCGACAACCACGTCCGTTCCTGGCGCGCGCCGCCGACCGATGCCGGCGACGCGCCGGCTTTCAGGACTCGACCAGAATCACAACCGAATCCGGCACGACGCCATCGTGGTTCATCGCCTCGGCGGCTGCCTCGGTCTGCAGCGCCGCACCCATCGCGTCCATGTCCGGCACGTCCATCATGACGGCGACATGCGTCGGGTCCCGGGGATTGACGAAGGTCCGAAGGTTGGTCACCCCGATCGAGCCGAAGAAGGCGTCCCGCTTCGGCGAGTTGAGCCAGTGATCGGCGCCCTTGGTGATGGTGTGATGAGCAATGACAGTCGGCATGACATCCTCCCTTTGGGCGGCCCCGACGGTCATGAGCGCCGCCTGTGGCCGCAGGGAGGAACGCAACCCGCCCGGCGGTTGTCAAGCCGCGGGCGGGATGCCGGCGGTCGCATCGGTCCGTCGGCTCAGCTTCCCTTCAGGAGGTTTTCGCGTTCGTCCGGGGTGCGGGTGGCGCCGGCTTCGCGCAGGACGTCATCCTCCTCGCTGGCCAGCCCGCCCTCGGCGCTCGTCGCGTCCGACTCGGCGACCCGGCGGGGCGGTCGGGCCCGCCTGGGTGCGACCGGCTTGCCCCCGGGCTCGCCGCGATAGATCGGCAGGCCCTGCGGGAAGATGACCTCGCGGGCTTCGTCTGGCATCGAGATGCCGCCGTCGAGCAGCGCCTGCTTGGTCTGGCGCATCAGGGCCGAGCGCAGCTTGATCGGCGAGTGGGTGTCGCTGTCGAACCAGAAGAAGACCTTGAGGTTGACGGTCGAGGCGGCGAGCTCGTCGACGACGACGATCGGCGCGGGGTCGTGGCGGACCGCCGGATGGCTGGTGAGGACCTTCTCGACGATCTCCTGCGCCTCGCTGGTGCGGTCGTCGTAGCTGATGCCGACCGAGAAGTCGCCGCGGCGGCTGGGGTTGCTCGAGAAATTGGTGATGACGCTCTTGAATACCAGCGCGTTGGGGATCTGGACGTGGTTGCCCTCCTGGGTGAGGAGGACCGTGCTCCGGGTGTTGAGGTTGGTGACGATGCCCTCGGCTTCGCCGACCCGGACGAGGTCGCCGGCGCGGAAGGGATTGCGGACGCTGAGCAGCAGGCTGGCGAGAAAGTTCTCGGCGATGTCGCGAAAGGCGAAGCCGATGATGATGCCGGCGACGCCGGTGCCGCCCAGCACGGTCAGCGCGAGGTTGGTCAGCCCGGAGATCTGGAGCACCAGATAGAGACCAAGGACGAAGACCGGGACGGCGAAGGCGCGCGACACCACCGTCAGCATCAGCGGTGAGGTGATCCGGTTGCCCAGCACCCAGCCCATGAATCGCGCCGCCAGCCGGGCGATCTGCCAGGTGATCAGCAGGATGACCGCGCCGATCAGGATGACCGGTACGGCGCGCTGCGCGGCCGTGCTGATCTTCTGGATTTCCTGAAGGGCGGGCGAGAGATCCCAGTCGATGTCGGGCTCGATCTCGATGCGGTTGACCACCGCGACGACATCCTCGGTGCGCGCGGCCAGCGCGCCGGCCCACTCGGACTGCTCCAGCGTGCCGCTGAAACCGTCGAGGAAGACGATGCCCTCGCGGACCTCGACCTTCGGATCGGTGAACCAGCCGCTGGCTTCGAGGATGCGCTGCAGCCGCGCCTGGATCTGGCTGTCCTGCGCCTCCGGCTTGACCGGGACGTTGTCGGCCATGGCGCGTCCGCTCCTTGCGCCGTCCTCGGCCTCGGACTGTGCCCGGACCGTGCCCGGGGCGACGGCCGCCATGACGATCACGGCGAGCGCCAGGAGAGGCGTGCGCCAGCGCACAGGGATCGGCGATTGGGGAACCATCCGACGAAGTCTCCACCGTTGAAGGGGCGGGCGAGGTCGCCCGCATTCCGGACATCCTGTGCCACAGCCGGGCAATCGAGGATAGGTTTCGGCTGTGTCATGAGGGGGGCAGTCCCGGGCGGCCGCGATCCAAGACGGAGGGGTCGCCGCGACAGCGGACGATCGGCTCATATGTTGATCAATTGCACCGCTTGCATGCAATCGACGGGCCTAGCCCAGGTTCGGCCGGTGGGCGCGGGTGCCGGGTTCTTGAAATCCGGGTAACCGGCAAGGCATGGCGCATGCCTTGCAAAGGCTTCGGCGTTCGACGCCAACCTTTCAAGGAGCATAGTGTGGTGACAAACCATTTGAAGAGCCGACTGAGCGCGGCCGCATTCGCATCGGCCGTCTTTGCCGCCGGGGCCGGCGGGACCGCCTTGCCCTCGCTGGCCGCCGTCGACTGCGGCGAGGCGCCGGCCGCGCCGGCCCATCATCTTCTTCCGGCCAACGCGGATACGGTTCACTGGGGCTATTTCGCCAAGGGGCGGGAGCCGGTGGTCGCCGCCCATTCCGGCGATTTCGTGACGATCGAGACGCTGACCCATCACGCCAATGACGACGCAGAGCGGATGGTGAAGGGCGATCCGGGCGCCGAGAGCGTCTTCAAGTGGGAGCCGGGCGACAAGGGCGTCGACCGCCGCGGCGCGGGGCCGATGGATGCCTCGGCTCTCGGGCGGGGCGCCGGCGAGGGCTTCGGCGTCCACGTGCTGACCGGGCCGGTCTATGTCTGCGGCGCCGAGCCGGGCGACGTGCTCGAAGTCAAGATTCTCGATCTCGCGCCACGCCCTTCCGCCAACCCGGACTATGCCGGCAAGACCTTCGGCAGCAACGCGGCCGCGTGGTGGGGATTCCACTATAACGACCTGATCGAGGAGCCGAAGCCGCGCGAGGTGATCACCATCTACGAGCTCGACGCGACCGGCGGCAAGGACTGGGCCAAGGCGGTCTACAGCTATCGCTGGGTGCCGCAGACCGATCCCGACGGCGTTGTCCACGAGATCATCGATTATCCCGGTGTCCCCGTCGACCACAGCACCGTGACCGAGACCCCGGCGCTCGAAGGAATCCGCGTTCCGATCCGTCCGCATTTCGGCACGATGGGCGTCGCACCGGCGGAAGCCGACTTCGTCGACTCGATCCCGCCAGGCTATTTCGGCGGCAATATCGACAACTGGCGGATCGGCAAGGGCGGCACGATGTACTACCCGGTCGCGGTCGAAGGCGCGCTGCTCAGCGCCGGCGACCCCCATGCCGCGCAGGGCGATTCAGAGCTTGCCGGCACGGCGATCGAGACGTCGATGACCGGTGTCGTGCAGGTGATCCTGCACAAGAAGGACGAACTGGCAGGGACGCCGCTCGAGGAACTGGACTATCCGCTGCTCGAGACCGATAGCGAGTGGGTGGTGCATGGCTTCAGCTACGCCAACTACCTCGACGAACTCGGCGATACGGCGCAGAGCGACATCTATTCGAAGTCGTCGATCGACAATGCGATGCGCGACGCCTTCCGCAAGATGCGGCACTTCCTGATGACGACGAAGGGGCTGAGCGAGGACGAGGCGATCTCGCTGATGTCGGTGGCGACCGACTTCGGCGTGACCCAGGTCGTCGACGGCAACTGGGGCGTCCATGGTGTGATCGAGAAGCGGGTCTTCGCGGACTAGCCTGACGACGACCGACAAGGGTGGCGGCTTCGCGGAGCCGCCACCTTATGGCTTCTCAAACGACCGCGAGGCGCGTCAGCTCAGCGTATAGTTGACCGTCGCGAACTCGACGTCGAGCGTCACCTTGTTGCGGGAACTGGTCTGGTAGAGGGCCGAGTAGGCGGCGGCGACGGCGACGACGTTGACCAGAGCGCCGAAGCCCGAATTCTCCGAATAGGCTTCCGACGCCTCGAATTCGAACTCGCCGTGGATCGTCGCGGTCTTCGGGATCAGGAGGTCGATCTCGTCGATCGAGTCGATGCCCGCTTTCACCGCGCCCAGCGCCTGCTTGACGCCCACCATGTTCTCGATCAGCGCGTCGGCATTGTCGTTGGCGGCGCCGGCGCTTTTCTTGGCGGCGCGCAGCATGGCGAGGAAGGTCGCCGGCACCAGCGTCGAGACGGAGACGGCGGCGAAGGTTTCCGCCATGACGACGGAGAAGGATGCGACGGAGATTGCGGTGCTCAATGCCATGATCTGTTGCCTCTCGGGTTGATCAGGGGCTTGGGGACGGGCCGATATCGAGCTTCAGGGTGGTGGTGGCGCCGGCGATGCCGCCGACCGATACGACCAGCGAGACCTCGGCCGATGCGCGGCCGATGGCGAGGTTCTCGACGTTGAGGAGCTTTTCCGCCTCGCGCATCGCCCGGGCGATGCTCTTCATCACGGCGGCGGGGTCGATCGGCTCGAGCGACGGCGCCGGAGAAACGCTGCCGCTGTCGCCGCCGGGCGGGGCTGGGAAGGGGTTGGGGATGTCGAAGCCGATTTCCTCGTCGAGATCGACCAGCCCGCCCACCGCCGCCTTGAACCCGGAATAGGGCAGTCCGCCGGCGCCGACCTTATCCGCCATCGGCTTGACATAGGTGTCGAGAAATTCGCCCGGCGTGATCTCGATCTGCGGCATGACGGTCTCGCTTGCTCAGGTATCGTTGCCAGTATCGGCGCGGCGCGGTGCGTCGGCGATCCGTTCCAGGCGCTGCTTGACGTCGGCGAGGACGGCGGCCGCGCGGTCGAGCTTGTCGTCGGTGAGGAACTGGAAGGCCTCGTCGAGCATCCCGGTCAGGCCCTCGCGTTCGGCGCGCTCCAGCCGCAGGCCGGCGACCTCCGCCCGCAGCAAGCCTATCGCCGAGCGGATCGCCGTTCGGTCGGGCGGAGCGGCGACGTCCTTGTCGTCGTCGGGGGCGATGGCGGGCGGCGGGGGTTCGGCGATCGCGACGATCTCGAGTTCGATGCGGCCGTGGTTGCGAACCAGGTCCTCGGTGGTGGTCGCGGTGGAGCCGATGCCGAAGAGGAAGGTCCGGGCGCCGAGGCCGACGGTGTCGTCGTCGCGGGTGGCGCTGCCGGAAAGTTCGAAATCGATCTGGACATTGGCGCGCTTCATGGCGACGGCGCCGACCGCCGAGCGGGAGGCCTCGGGCAGCTTCCGGGCCGCGGCACCTATGCCTTCGGCAATGTCGAGCAGCATGCGGTCGATGCCGATCGGAAGCGGAAATTGCGCCACGCTGTGTCGCCTCCCAGCCGTGTCGAAAGACAGCCTAGGGGGAGGGGCGGAATACTGTCAAATATTGACCAGGTGCTAACAGGTTTGTCGGCTTTTTATAGTTTGCCTGTGCTGCCGGTCGGCGCGCGATAATCTTGCCGGTGTCGCGGCTCGTCATGTCGACGCGGGGACCCGGCGGGGACGCCAGCAACTTGCGGGCGGACGACCGGATCACCATAGTGAAACGAACAGCCGGATTCCCGGCGCGTGGAGATGATTGCAATGACCCAGACCTCAAACCGCATGTTCGACGAGCTGGCCCGGTTGATGACCGACGCGGCCAATGTCGCCCAAGGCGTGCGTCGCGAGGCATCGACCGCCTTCCGCAGCCAGGCCGAGACATGGATCGCGGACATGGATCTCGTCCGCCGCGACGAATTCGACGCGGTGCGCGAGATGGCCTCCCGGGCGCGCGAGGAGAATGAGAAGCTGGCGGCGCGGATCACGGCGCTCGAAGCCGAACTCAAGGCGACGAAAGTAAAACGGCCAAAAGCCGCGGCAAAACCGGCGGCGAGCCGAAGTGCAACCGCCACCAAAACCAGCAAGGCCAAGCCTTCCGCCAAAAAAGCGCCGCCGACCGAAACTTGAGCCGGCAAAACAGTGGCTTGAACTGGGCTGTTGAAAAGGCGGTGCGCTTTGGCGCCGCCTGTGGCGACGCAGCAGTTTCGCGCCTATATACTGATTCTTAATGAAGATTCGAACCGGACGCGCGACTCGGACCAGTTCTTCTGCGGATCGGTCTATCTGTGTCCGTTACTTCGTCTCAGTATTCGACTGTCGCAGGCTTTCATGACCTTCATCGAAATCGAGCAAGAACGCCAGTCTCACCCCGTCGATGTGATCGAACACATCGCCGCGCTGAACGACTGGTCGTTCGAGCGGGCCGGCGACGACGAGATCACGGTCTCGGTCGCCGGGGGGTGGTCCGACTACCATGTCTCCTTCTCCTGGATGGAGGACAAGGAAGCGATCCATCTTGCCTGCGCCTTCGACCTCAAGGTGCCCGAGGCGCGGGTGGTCGAGGTGATGCGGCTCCTGACCATGGTCAACGAGCAGATGTGGATCGGCCATTTCGACCTGTGGACGGCCGAGGGCGTGATCATGTTCCGCCAGGCGCTGCTGCTGTCGGGCGGGGCGGAGCCGAACTCCCAGCAGGTCGAACGGCTGCTGGTGACGGCGATCGAGGCCTGCGACCGATACTTCCAGGCGTTCCAGTTCGTCGTCTGGGCCGGCAAGGATGCCGCGGAGGCGCTCGAGGGCGCACTCTTCGAGACCGCCGGCGAGGCGTGAACCGGCGCCCGCCATGCAAGGCATGACCCCCACCGCAGACCGTCCGCTGGTCCTGATCGGCGCTGGCAAGATGGGCAGCGCGCTGCTCTCCGGCTGGCTCGACGGCGGGCTGGATGCCAAGGCTGTCGTCGTCATCGAACCGTCGCCGTCGCCCGAGTGTGCGGCGCTGCTCGGCGATGCCGGGATCGTCGCGCATGCCGCGCCGCCGGCCGGGGTGACCGCCGATGTCGTGGTGCTGGCGATCAAGCCGCAGATCATGGGCGACACGCTGCCCGGTCTCCGCTCGCTGATCGGGCCGGGGACGACGGTGCTGTCGATCGCGGCCGGGACGACGCTGGCCAACCTCGAAGCCGGCCTTGGGCCGGCGGCGATCGTCCGGTCGATTCCCAATACGCCGGCACAGGTCGGCCGCGGCATCACCGCCGCCGTCGCCAATGGGCGGGTCGGCCCAGAGGCACGGGACCTCGTCACCCGGCTGCTCGAGGCGGTCGGCGATGTCGCCTGGGTCGAGGAAGAGGCGATGATCGACGCGGTGACCGCCGTTTCGGGCTCGGGGCCAGCCTATGTCTTCCACTTCGTCGAAAGCCTGGCCGCGGCAGCGGTCGATGCCGGGTTGCCGCCGGACCTCGCCGAGCGGCTGGCCCGGGCGACTGTCGAGGGCGCGGGCGAACTGCTCTATCGCTCGGACCTGTCGCCGTCGCAACTGCGCAAGAACGTCACCTCGCCGGGCGGCACGACCGCCGCGGCGCTCGACCACCTGATGGCGGAAGACGGCCTGTCGCCGCTGATGACGCGGGCGGTCGCGGCCGCGAAGAAGCGGTCGGAAGAGCTGTCTGGCTAGGGTCTGCCGACCTGGCTCGCTGACGCATTCTCCAGCGTGGCGTTCAGATCCTGATGTCGCATCTACTTCATTTGGGTGATGTGCGTCGTCAACTTGTATGACAATTTACTCCCGTTTCAGCGTTCTGGATCTTGGGAGGAAAGTCATGCGTGCTTTCAAACTTCTGGAGATGGACGACACGCTGCTGGTCGCGATCACCGACCGGAAACTGGCGGCAGCCGTCCGGGCTTTCGATTACGCCTGGCATGAGGTTGTGAACGACGGCGCAGGGGACCGGACAGACGCGATCATCGCCGCGCTGGATCGGCTTTACGTCGAGGCGTCCGAAGGACGATCCCACTGACGGACTGCTGCTTTTCGCTGCTTTTTTGTCGCCTCGTCCTCGCCATCGTCCGGGCGTAACATCGCGGGACCGAAGCGAGGAGTGACGCAGATGGCAAAGGCAACCAGACGGACGACCCGCAGTGCGAAAGCCGCTCCGAAAGCGGCCGCCGATCCGCGGGACGCGATCATCGACGCCTTCATGGCGCTTGCAGCCGAGCGCTCGGTGCGGGGCATCGAGCTTGGCGATATCGCCGAACGGGCCGGGCTTTCGCTCGCCACGTTGCGCGAAAGCCATGCCGGCAAGCTCGGCATTCTCGCCGGTTTCGCCCGGCGGATCGATCTTGCAGTGCTTGCCGAGGGCGACGCCGACCCGGAGAGCGAGCCGCGCGACCGGCTGTTCGAGGTGATGATGCGGCGCTTCGATGCGCTGGCGCCCTACAAGCCGGCGATCCGGCGCATGGCTCGGGCCGCGCGTTGCGATCCGGCGCTGGCGGCGGTCCTGCGACGGCTGACGCTGCGCTCGCAGCGATGGAACCTCGCGGCGGCCGGGATTTCGCACGGCGGGCTCAAGGGCCGGGTCGCGGAAAGCGGATCGGCGCTGGTCTATGCCGAGACGATGAAGACCTGGCTCGACGATGACGAGCCCGACCTCGGCGCCACCATGGCGACCCTCGACCGGGCGCTGCGGCGTGGCGAGCGCGGCATGCGGATGATGTCGAACCTTTGCTCGGTCCTGCCCCGGCTGGCCGAGCGGGGCCGTCGCGCGCGCGACGGCGAGGAAGCGACGGCCGCCTGACATCGGTCTGCCGCGAACCACCCGGTCGCCGTTGAGCGGCGTCGCCGGCCATGCTAGGCGGCGTCGACCAATTTCATGGAGAGGGCGATGAGCGGCGAGCCGGCGGCGACGATCAGTTTCGACGATTTCCTGAAGGTGGATATCCGCGTCGGCACGGTGGTGGAGGCGCGACCGTTTCCGGAGGCGCGCAAGCCCGCCTTCCAGCTCTTCATCGACTTCGGGCCGGGGATCGGCATCAAGAAATCCTCGGCGCAGATCACCGTCAACCACACGCTGGAGGACCTGGTCGGCCGGCAGGTGGCTGCGGTCGTCAACTTTCCGCCGCGCCAGATCGGGCCGATCAAGTCGGAGGTGCTGACGCTCGGCTTTCCAGACGCCGACGGCGAGGTGATGCTGTTCGGGCCCGACCGCAAGGTGCCGGACGGCGGGCGTCTCTACTAGGCGCTGACGCGCCTTTCAGCCGGGCCGGATTTCGTATCCGAAGAAGCGCAC
Source organism: Bauldia litoralis (assembly GCF_900104485.1). Taxonomy (GTDB): domain Bacteria; phylum Pseudomonadota; class Alphaproteobacteria; order Rhizobiales; family Kaistiaceae; genus Bauldia; species Bauldia litoralis. The sequence goes on from NZ_FMXQ01000008.1 coordinate 103,703, forward strand.
GACATCCGCGTCGGTCGAGAGGGTCTTGCCGATCCGCTCGATCTCTTCGGTCGACAACTTCGAGATCTGGTCCTCGTTCATGTTCCTGATCGGCTGGGACGGGTAATCCTTGACGTTCACCAGATAATTGCGGTCCGCCCCCGCCGAGCCCGTTTCCGACAGGCCGAATTTCTGGAATATCGCTTCCGGCGCCTCGCAGAATTCTTCATAGCGGATCATCGGGTAGCCTTCCCGCTCGGCGATGCGCTTCAACATGCGAGCGCACCCGATCCACCTTTCAGCCAGGCTCTCGACCCGCTCAAGCCGCTGCGCCCGATCGAGTTCGTCGAAGCCGTGGTAACGGTAACCGAGCGACGAGACGCTGGCATACGGGTCCCGGTTGTTGATGACGACGCGGGTACGGTCGAAGAGAGCGAGGATCTCCCGGTATCGGACCATGTTCGGCGGGCTCTTCTCGATAAGGTAGATGACCTCCGGATGCTTCTGCATCGTGGCATCCGCCGCTTCCCTCCACACTTTCCCGATCATCTCGTAATCGCACGGTTTCTGGTCGTTCCAGCGATCCTTTTCGTGAAGATGGTCGACCAGCCACTGCCCCTCGTACCTGCGCTGCAGCCCGCCGACTTGCGGGCTTTGCGCCATGAAGTCCGCCATCGACGTCGAACCGCTGTTCGGCGGCGTGAGGAGCAGGAGCATTTCGACGGGCCCGGGCGCGGGCGGTGTTTCGCCGATGCTCATGCCGGGATCACCACCTGGACGCGGAGGCCGCCGAGCGGGCTGATGTCGAGGGTGATGTCGCCGCCGTGGCTGCGGGCGATGTCGCGGGCGATGGCGAGGCCGAGACCAGTGCCGCTCTCGTCGATGTTGCGGGCGATATCGCCGCGATAGAAGGGCTTGAACACGGCCTCGCGCTCCTCCAGCGGGACGCCGGGTCCATCGTCGTCGACCTTCACCGTCAGCAGGCCGTTTTCATGGACGCCGGAGACCATCACCCGGTCGCCGTGGCGGATGGCGTTGCGGACGAGGTTGGTCAGGCAGCGCTTGAAGCCCTGCGGCCGGACCTTGACGATCGGATCGCCGGAAAAGGTGATGTCGGCCTCGTGGCCGGCGACGCGGATGTCGTTGCCGATCTCGCGCAGCAGCATGTCGACATCGGTATCCATCGTGGTCTCGCCGGCATCGCCGCGGGCGAAGGCGAGGTAGCCTTCGAGCATGCGGTTCATGTCGTCGACATCCTTGACCATCGGGTCGACGTCGGCCTTGTCCTCGATCAGGGCAAGCTGCAGGCGGAAGCGGGTGAGGATGGTGCGCAGGTCGTGGCTGACGCCGGCGAGCATCGCCGTGCGCTGTTCGATCTGTCGGTCGACGCGGTCGCGCATCTCGTGGAAGGCGATCGTCGCCCGGCGGACCTCGCGGGCGCCGCGCGGGGCGAAATCGGGCACGGCGCGGCCCTTGCCGAAGTCGTCGACGGCGGCGGCGAGCCGCAGGATCGGCCGGATCTGGTTGCGCAGGAAGATGATGGCGATGGTCAGTAGGATGACGCTGATGCCGACCATCCAGGACAGGAAGGTCAGCGAATTGGAGGCGTAGGTCTGGCTGCGCCGGGCGAAGACCCGCAGGACGTGCTCGTCGAGCTGGATGCGCATCTCGATCAGGTTCGAGCGGCCGACCGTGTCGATCCAGAACGGCCGGCCGATCTGCTTGGACAATTCGTGGCTGAAATTCTGGTCGAGGCTCGAGAAGAAGGGTTTCGGGCCGGCGGCGGGCAGGGGTTCGAGCGGCAGGACGGCAATGCGCAGGTTGAGGCGGTCCTTGGCGATCTTCGACAACTGGTCGAAATCGGCGTCCTGGGGATAGGTCTCGAGGACGTCGATGATCGCCGCGATGTCGGCGACGACGGCTTCGGTCAGGCGGGCCGTGACGGTCTGCCAGTGCTGCTCCATGAAGACAAAGGCAACGACGGTCTGGATGACGACGACCGGGGTGATGATGATGATCAGCGAACGGGCGTAGAGGCCCTTCGGCATGGCGTTGCCGAGGCGGCGGGCGAAATTGCGATAGGCGGCACGGAGGCCACGCCGCTTCGCCGCGGCGGGTCTGGCCGGGCCGCTCGTCCTGTCCCCGCTGCCCTTGACGGCCGTGTCCATGGTCAGAATGCGATCGTCAGCCGATACCCTATGCCGCGTACGGTCTGCAGGTAGAGCGGGTTGGCCGGGTCGGTCTCGATTTTCCGGCGGAGGCGGTTGATCTGGACATCGACGGTTCGCTCGCCCGTCGGCTCGCCGCCGGCGACGAGATCGCCGCGCGGCACCGTATCGCCGGGGGCGGCGGCGAAGATCGCCATGATCTGTCGTTCGCGATCGGTGAGGTGGACGATGTCGGTGCCCTTGCGCAGTTCCATCCGCTCGCGGTTGAAGGTGAAGGGACCGAAGCGGATCGCCTCGATCAGCGGTGTCGCGGCCGGCTGGCCGCGCTTGAGGATGTTGTTGATGCGCAGAAGCAGCTCGCGCGGCTCGAACGGCTTGGCGAGGTAGTCGTCGGCGCCGTTCTCGAGGCCCTCGATGCGCGCGTCGATCTCGGACCGGGCGGTGAGCATCAGGATCGGGACGTCCATCGTCTCGCGCAGACTGCGGGTCAGCTCGAGGCCGTTTTCGCCGGGCATCATCACGTCGACGATGAGGAGATCGAATTCGAGGCCGGCCAGCCGCCGGCGGGCGTCGCTGGCGTCGCTGGCGGCGGTGACGCGGAAGCCGCGTTCGCCGAGATAGCGTGACAGGAGATCGCGGATGCGGCTGTCGTCATCGATGACGAGGAGGTGGGCGGCGCCGTCGTCGACCGTGTTCTCGCCGCTGCCGGCCGGACTGGATTCGGTGTTCATGAGCCGATCAACCGTTCCACCATGTCGCGCTGGTCAGAATCGATGACGCGCCGCAGGAAGCGCTCGGCGCCCTGGCGCTCTTCGGGCGACAAGGCCTCGAGCGCATCGGCGATCCGCCGCTCCTGCGGGGCCATCAGCCGCAGGCCGAGGGCGCGGCCGGTCTCGGTCGGATAGAGCAGGCGCTGGCGACGGTCCTGTGGCCCCTGGACCTGCTCGATGAAGCCGCCATCGACCAGTTGTTTGAGGACGCGGCCGAGGCTCTGCTTGGTGATGTTGAGGATATCGAGCAGGTCGGCCACCCGGATGCCGGGATGGCGGTTGACGAAATGGACGACCCGGTGATGGGCGCGGCCGAAGCCGTAGGCGGCGAGAACCGCGTCCGGATCGGAGGTGAAATCGCGATAGGCGAAGAACAGGAGCTCGACAAAGGTGATCTCCGGCCGCTCGTCAACGGAGAGCGGTTCGGCGATCAGCCGGCCGGAGTCGCCGGAGGGACGACCCTGCGTCGCATCGGCTCTGGAAATTACGTCAGCCATGTTGACATATTTTTTTGCGTTTGTTACTCAATCAGGCGTCGTCACGAAACAATCGACTGCCGCGCCGGGTGTCGCCTTGCGGCGCACCTGTTGCCGGCACATTATCGACGATCGTGGCGCGACGCAAAAAGGTCCTGGCGGCAATCAACAGCCGGGGGCCGGGCCAACGGGAGCCGCTTCGAGCGGCCGTTTCCAGGGAGAGACTTCGATGGCGGCTGCGCCTTTCCACGATCGTCCGGGCGTCATCTGGATGAATGGCGAATTCGTTCCATGGGCGGATGCCAAGGTTCATGTCCTGTCCCATGGGCTGCATTATGGCAGCGGCGTCTTCGAGGGCGAGCGCGCCTATGGCGGCACGATCTTCAAGCTCGACGAACACACCCGCCGGCTCCACCACTCGGCCGAAATCCTCGGCTTCAAGATTCCGTGGTCGGTCGAGGAGATCAACCAGGTGTCGATCGAGCTTCTCGCCCGGCAGGGGCACAAGGACGCCTATGTCCGGCCGATCGCCTGGCGGGGCAGCGAGATGATGGGCGTCTCGGCGCAGGCCAACACGATCAACCTGTCGATCGCCGTATGGGAATGGCCGTCCTATTTCAAGCCGGCCGAGCGGCTGAAAGGCATTCGCCTCGACATGGCCAAGTATCGCCGGCCCGACCCGGCGACGGCGCCCTCGAAAGCCAAGGCGACCGGCCTTTACATGATCTGCACGCTGTCGAAGCACGATGCCGAGGCCAAGGGTTATGCCGATGCGCTGATGCTCGACTGGCGGGGGCGTGTCGCCGAGGCGACCGGCGCCAACGTCTTCTTCGTCAAGGACGGCATCATCCACACGCCGACGCCGGACTGCTTCCTCGACGGCATCACGCGGCGGACGGTCATCGGGCTGGCGAAGGATCGCGGCTACGAGATCGTCGAGCGGACGATCATGCCGGAGGAGATGGCCGACTTCGAGCAGTGCTTCCTGACCGGCACCGCCGCGGAAGTCACGCCGGTGTCCGAAATCGGTCCCTACAGCTTCACCGTCGGCGACATCACCCGCAACCTGATGGAAGACTATACCGCGCTGGTGCAGGGCAAGCTTCAGCCGGCCATGGCCTCGAGCGGCTGAGGTCGATCGACCGGCGCGCGGAAGCCGCGCTCCGCCAGCCCTGGTTCTCCCGGTGCGTTCCGTGTCGCGCCATCACCGGCCGATCGGCAAGTGCAAACCGGGCAGGCGACAGGCATGAGCGAAAGCGGCGAGGGGCGGAACTACCGGATCCTGCTCGGCCATGGCGCCGCCAACGGCGCGGGCTATGAACTGACCAGCGAAAAGCTGGTCCTGCCGTTTCTCTATACTGCCGTCGGCGCGCCGGTGTTCTTTGCCGGACTGCTGGTGCCGATCGCCGCCGTCGCCAAGCTGGCGGTGCAGATCGTCGCGGCGCCGGTAATCAGCGCGGCGCGGTCCAACAAGAAGTTCATCGCCCTGGCGGCGGTCGCGACGGCGATGGCGCTGGTGGTCATCAGCCTTACCGTCAATGCTGTGCCGGTCGACTGGCTGGTGCCCGTCTTCCTGCTCGTTTCGATGACGATCGGCGCGGCGGGCGGCTTCTACTCGCTCGCCTTCAACGACATGCTCGGCCGGGTGTTGCCGCAGTCGCGGCGCAGCCGCCTGCTGTTCACCCAGTCGGGGCTGGCCGGGGTCTTCGCCGTCGCCGTCGCGCTTGGCTCGCAATTCATCCTGCCGCCGGGAACGTCCCTGGCGGCGCACCAGGAACTGCTGTGGCTCGGCATCGTCCTGATCCTGGTTTCCGCCGGGCTGGTCGCCACGGTGCGCGAGCCGGAGAAGGTGCGGGCGCCCGAGCCTGAACCTGAACCTGAACCTGAACCTGAACCTGAACCTGAACATACATCGGCCGCCCGAAAGGGGCGGATCGCGGAACTTGGCCACGGCTTCCGGATCGCCTTCGCGCTGCCGTGGTTCAAGCATTTCGTCATCGCGCGCTCGCTGTTCCTGTCGATCGAACTGGCCATGCCGTTCTTTTCGATTCACGCGGCGACCTTTCACGGCAACAGCGTCACCGGGCTCAGCACCTTCGTCATCGCATCGAGCGCCGGGCTGGTGGTCGGTGGAATCGTCTGGCCGCGCATCGGCGCGCGCTCGATCCGGCTCCTGCTGACGCTGGCGGCAGGCGCCGCGGCGCTGGGCGGCGTGCTGGCGCTGACCATCGAATTCACCCCGGCCCTGCAGTCGGCGCAGGTCTACGCCATCGTGTTCGTGCTGGTCGGTCTTGGCGCGCAAGGCATCCTGAACGGCCGGACGCTCTACCTGGTCAGCGTGACCCGCGATATCGAGCGGCCCTTCTGCATCGCGTCGTCGAGCGTTATCACCGGCGTGGTGGCGGTTGGCCTGGGCGGGGTAGCCGGCGCCTTCGCCCAGCTTCAGGGCGTCGGCTGGCCGATCGGGATCATGGTCGTCCTCAATATCGCGGCGATGATCTACACGACGAGGCTTCGCGACATCCGGCCGACGCCGGCGGCGACCGAGGTGGCTCCGGCGACGCTGGAGCCGCGATAGGGGGTGGAGAGGGCGGCCCGTTCGATGCCGTCCGCTCCGGTTTTTCTGCGCGATTCTAGAGGATGCGTTCCTCGCCGGCGCCGTGGGCGATGACTTCGCGGTCGATGATCTCGACGTTCTTGAGGTCGGCGCGCCAGGCGTCCATGTGCGGCGCCTTGCCATGGGCTTCGAGCGACGGCCAGTCTTCCCAGCGCTCGACGATGCGGATCAGGCCCGGATCGATCAGGTCCTCGGCGAAGGCATAGAGGATGCAGCCTTTTTCCTGGCGGGTGGCCTCGAGCGTGCGCTTGGCGGCCGGCCGAAGGGCTTCGATGGCGTCGGGTGCGACGCGCAGGTGTCCGGTGACGATGATCAAGGCTTGTTCCTCGCATTGACGGGATTATTTGACGGGCCTTGGTTACCCGAAACCCTGCCATGCGGCCAGTGGGCGGAACCATGCGCGCCCGGATGCCTTATAAGCGGGCTGGCCGGATCGATTGAGGGCCGGCAGGGACAGAATCATGCAAACGTTTCGCTGCGTCTGCGGCAACACGCTCTTCTTCGAGAATACCTCCTGCGGCAATTGCGGGCGCGATGTCGGCTGGTGTCCGACATGCCGGCAGGTCAGCGGGCTCGACGCGCGCGACGACGGCACGTTCGCCTGCGTCTCGCCGGGTTGCGGCGCGGTGGTCAGGAAGTGCCTCAACTACAGCCAGGAGGGCGTCTGCAACCGCTGCATCGCGGTGGCGGGGACGCGGTCCGGGGAACTGTTCTGCGATTGCTGCCGGCTCAACGAGACGATTCCCGACCTGTCGGTCGACGGCAACCGCGCCCGCTGGGCCCAGCTCGAAGCGGCCAAGCGGCGACTGATCTACGGACTCGATTCGCTCGGGCTGCCTTACGGATCGGCGGCGGACGGCTTCGATCCGCCGCTGGCCTTCGCCTTCAAGGGGGACGTCATCCCGACCCAGGGCCTGTGGCGAACCATGGGCGAGGGCGAGCGGGTCTATACCGGGCATGCCGACGGCATGATCACCATCAACATCCGCGAGGCCGACGATGCGGAGCGCGAGAAGCTGCGGGTCGATTTCGGCGAAGCGCACCGCACGCTGATCGGCCATTTCCGCCACGAGATCGGCCATTACTACTGGGACCTGCTGGTCCGCGACCGGGCCGAGGATGGCTTCAAGGCGGTGTTCGGCGACCACGAGAACCCGGATTATGGCCAGGCGCTGTCGCTCTATTACGACAACGGCGCGCCGTCCGGCTGGCAAGAGACCTATGTCAGCGCCTATGCGACGATGCACCCATGGGAGGACTGGGCCGAGACCTTCGCGCTCTACCTGGCGATGGCGGCGATGCTCGACACCGCCTTCCACCTGCGCCTCGTCGATGCGGCGCCGGATGGCGACCTGGCGACGATGCTCGCCCGGTATCGGGGACTGGGGCTGGTGCTGAACGAGATCAGCCGGGAGATGGGGCTGCTCGACCTCGTGCCGGCGGTGATCACCGACGCAATCGCGGTGAAGCTCGGCTTCGTACACGACATGGTCGGCGGGGCCCGGGGGGCAGGCTGACCGCCGTTTCCCTACATCGCGCTTGGCAAGACCCTCATCCGGAAAGCCCGCCGAAGATCCAGGCGACCAGCAGCCCGGCGGCGAGGACTGCGAAGGAAACGGCGGCCATCACAGGGACGGGGGGACGCGGGGCCGGCGGCTTCATCGCGCTCATGTCCGTGCCCGCGCCGGGCTTCGTGTCCATGGTCATGCCAGGCATGGCATCGGTCGCCGCCGGCTTGCCGGCCGGTTGGGTCGGACGGACAGTCAGCATGCCGTGCTTGAGATGGTGGGCGACGAGCCACCAGTTCATCGGATAGGCGACGGCGAAGCCGGCCATCAGCGCGACCGACATGCGGAACCAGAACAGCGGCTCGCCCGGGTCGTGGGCGGCGGGGTTGCCCTTCCAGGCCAGCGTCGAGACCGCGATCATGCCGCCCATCAGGCAGTTCATCGACAGGAGTTCCGAGGTGAAGGTCATGCGCAGCGACTTGCCGTAGTCGCCGCCGGCCATGTCGCGCATGAACAGCGCCTGGAAGATGGTCCAGCCGAAGGCGAAGCCGAGCAGGTATTCGAGGCCGAGATCGACGACGATCGGCAGGGCGACCGCCGCCCCGATCACCGCGCCGACGAGGATGCCGATGCCGTCGCCGGCGACGCAATGCATGGTCGAGCCGAGCACCTGACGCCAGCGCGCGGCAACATATTGCTCATGGGTGCCGGGCAGCGGCTCGCGGCAGCCCAGCACATAGAGGAAGGCGCCGAACGGTCCGGCGTAGAGGGTGAAGAGGACGAAGCCCCACTTCATCACCGTGCTTTCGGGCGTGTTGCGGATGTCGATGGCGACGAACAGCACCGAGAGCGCCGTCAACCCGAACCACAGGAGCATTACGCCGTCGATGATCATGGCGGTTTCCGAATCTCCGCATGTTGTCGCCGCGAGGATAACAGATGGTCCGGTCGTCTTGAAAAGGGCGATTCGATCCGGTGCGCCGGATGCCTCTCGCCGATACCGGCTCCAGAATGCCTCTCCGGTCGGACTCGTGGCCGCCGCGAAGCTTGAGCCGGGTCCGTCAACCTGCCACCATCGGAGCAAGGGAAACGATGGCGGGGTCCCTTTATGAAGATCTTTCTTTCCTATGCGTCCGAACGCAGGGCGGCGGCCGAACCGATCGCCTTCTCGCTTCGCGACCGCGGGTTCGAGGTCTTTCTCGATCGCGACGACCTGCCGCCGGGCCGCAGCTTCGACGAGCAGATCGAGATGGCGGTCGCCAGGGCCGATCTCTTCGTCTTTCTGATCAGTCCGGAAGCGGTCGATCCCGGCCGTTTCACGCTGACCGAGGTTGAGTTTGCACGGCGCCGATGGCGCAAGGCGGACGGATACGTCCTGCCGGTGATGATCGCGGAAACACAACTCGCGTCGATCCCGAGCTTCCTCAAGAGCGTGAACATTCTTCAGCCGGCTGGCAACGCTGCAGCCGAAGTCAGTTCCGCCGTCGCGGCGATGGCGCGGCCGCCGCCGGCCGCCCGTATCGTGCCGCTGGCGATTGCAATGGGCGTCGTCACCGGGTTGCTGACGACCTTCGTGCCGCTCCCCCTCGACGCCATCCCCGGCGAGCCGGTGTCCGCCGGTTACGTCATCCACTATCCGGTCGCGGCGCCGCTCGGAGCCCCTGTCTTTTTCGGGATCGGCCTAACCGGTCTGGTGGCCTATTTCGAGCGCCCGTCGTTCGCCCGGCTGCTTGCCATCCTGCTCGCGGTCTTCATCGGCTGGCTACTCGCCATCAACCTCTATCTGATCCTCGCCGACATCGATGTTCCGAGCGACGACTCGGAAGGACTGCGCAAGGTCACGACGATCGCTGGCGTTGCGATCGGGGCGGTGTCCGGCGCCGTCGGCGCGGCGTCGACCTGGGCCGGCGCCGCGCTGGCCACGCGGCGGCTGGGGCGCATCGACGTGCTTCTGTCCGTGATCGTGACCGGAACGGTTTTCGGATGCCTTGTCTTCGTCAGCCACCGTGGGGATATCGACAAGCTGCAAAGCTGGATTCTGTTCTGTGGCTGGCAGGCAGCGGTCGCGGCGGTGCTTGGCTGGTATCTATCGCGGATTCCGCGATAGACCGTTGGCAGCAGGGGCGAATGCTATCGCCCGTCGAGCAGGTCCTGCAACGAGTTGCCGGGCTTCAGCGCGTCGAGGAGGATGCCGACGAAGCGGGCGATCAATCCTGACTTGATGAAGGGCGGCAGAAACGGGAACGGAAGGAGCCGAGCGAGCATATCCGGCAGGTTTTCGCGAAGGGCGTCGAGAAATTCGCCAGGCACGCCCTGTTCGCGGTTGAGCGCAGCCGCGAGGATCTCCTTCGGTATGAATTTAAAGGTGTTGCGATCGAGGCTCTGAATTATCTTGAGGATTATCTGGCCCTCTCGTTTTTCGGAGAGGAAGGGAAGATTGATAAGTGCATTCAATCGCTTGGCGAGCTTATCCTGCAGGTCTTCCGACAGGAAAAAGGTCTCCTTGAAGTCCCGTGCCGCCTCCTGAAAATCGAGATTGGGATTGGCGTTGACGTTGCTCATCGTGTTCCTCCGACGCCTGTTACCGGTGTGTTGTCCTGGGTCACAACCACACGTTAAACGAGCTTATATTGATTTGTCACTACTTAAAATTGCGTTGCAATTCTCACGGCCCGGGATCGCACTGGTGGGTCTTGTTCGATCCAATGGCGGGCAAGGTTCCTGACACATATGTGTCAGGAACTCGCGCTTGAACGCGCGCCGCGAGGCCTCGCCTTTGGCCGAGTCATCCCCCATATTCAGGCCATGCCAGCAAAGAAGAAGACCGGATTCTCCGAAGCGCCGCAGAAAGCCTTCAAAGAGGCGCGGAGCGATGACGGGGCGACAGGGAAAGAAAAGACCCTTCGAACCGCCCGCGGGACCTCCATGGGGGGGCCGGGGACGGCGAAGGAGCGCGCCGCCGCGGGGCTGAACCCGGTGCCGGGCATCGACATGAATCTCGAGGAGGCGGAAGCCTTCCTCGCGTCGACGCGGCCCAAGCCAGCGCCCGCCTCCGGGCGGGGAAGCAAGCGCGGGCCGGCGGCGGACGAGGCGCTGGCGGCGGGGGCAGTGACGGCGACGGTCGAGGCGCTGTCCAACCTGATCGAGAGCGGCCGGCCGGAATTCATCGCCAAGACCTGGGCGCCGCACCGGCCGCCGCGGCCGGAGAAATCCGAGGGCGGGATTCCGCTGCGGATCGTCTCGGAATTCGAGCCGAAGGGCGACCAGCCGCTGGCGATCGAGGAGCTGGTGACCGGCGTCAACGCGCACGAGCGCGACCAGGTGCTGCTCGGCGTCACCGGCTCGGGCAAGACCTACACCATGGCCAAGGTGATCGAGGCGACGCAGCGGCCGGCGCTGATCCTGGCGCCGAACAAGACCCTGGCCGCGCAGCTCTACGGCGAGTTCAAGGCCTTCTTCCCGGACAACGCGGTCGAGTATTTCGTTTCCTATTACGACTATTACCAGCCGGAGGCCTACGTCCCGCGCACCGACACCTATATCGAGAAGGAATCCTCGATCAACGAGCAGATCGACCGCATGCGCCACTCGGCGACGCGCTCGCTGCTCGAACGCGACGACGTGATCATCGTCGCCTCGGTGTCCTGCATCTACGGCATCGGCTCGGTCGAGACCTATACGGCGATGACCTTCGCCATCACGCTCGGCGAGCGGATCGACCAGCGGCAGCTGATCGCCGACCTTGTGGCGCTGCAATACAAGCGCTCCGACACCGACTTCCGGCGCGGCACCTTCCGGGTGCGCGGCGACACGATCGAGCTTTTTCCGGCGCATCTGGCCGATCACGCCTGGCGGATATCGCTGTTCGGCGACGAGATCGAGGCGATCACCGAATTCGACCCGCTGACCGGGCAGAAGCAGGGCGAACTGAAGACGGTCAAGGTCTACGCCAACTCGCATTACGTGACGCCGCGGCCGACGCTGGCGCAGGCGGTGAAGGGCATCCGCGAGGAACTGAAGGGGCGGCTCGACGAACTGAACCACGCCGGGCGGCTGCTCGAGGCGCAACGGCTGGAGCAGCGGACGCGCTTCGACCTCGAGATGATCGAGGCGACCGGCGCCTGCGCCGGCATCGAGAACTACTCGCGCTACCTCACGGGCCGCAAGCCCGGCGAGCCGCCGCCGACGCTGTTCGAATACCTGCCCGACAACGCGCTGGTCTTCGCCGACGAGAGCCATGTCACCATCCCGCAGATCGGCGGCATGTATCGCGGCGACTTCCGCCGCAAGGCGACGCTGGCCGAATACGGTTTCCGGTTGCCGTCCTGCATGGACAACCGGCCGCTGCGCTTCGAGGAATGGGACCTGATGCGGCCGCAGTCGCTTTACATCTCGGCGACACCGAGCGCCTGGGAGCTCGACCGCACCGGCGGCGTCTTCACCGAGCAGGTGATCCGGCCGACCGGGCTGATCGACCCGCCGGTCGAGGTGCGCCCGGCCAAGGACCAGGTCGACGACCTGCTCGGCGAGGTCAAGGCGGTGGCGCTCCAGGGCTACCGCTCGCTGATCACCGTGCTGACCAAGCGGATGGCCGAGGACCTGACCGAATACCTGCACGAGCAGGGGGTGCGGGTGCGCTACATGCATTCCGACGTCGAGACGCTGGAGCGGATCGAGATCATCCGCGACCTGCGGCTCGGCGCCTTCGACGCGCTGATCGGCATCAACCTGTTGCGCGAGGGGCTCGACATTCCCGAATGCGCGCTGGTGGCGATCCTCGACGCCGACAAGGAAGGTTTTTTGCGCTCGGAGACGTCGCTGGTCCAGACCATCGGCCGCGCGGCGCGCAACGTCGACGGCCGGGTCATCCTCTATGCCGACAAGATCACCGGCTCGATGGAGCGGGCGATGGCGGAGACCGACCGCCGGCGCGAGAAGCAGGTCGCCTACAACACCGAGCACGGCATCACGCCGGAGAGCATCAAGAAGTCGATCGGCGACATCCTCTCCTCGGTCTACGAGCAGGACCACGTGACGGTCTCGACCGGGCTCGGCGAGGACGAGGGCGCCTTTATCGGCCACAACCTCAAGGCGACCATCGCCGACCTCGAAAAACGGATGCGCGACGCCGCCGCCGACCTCGAATTCGAGGAAGCGGCGCGGATGCGCGACGAGATCAAGCGCCTGGAAACGCTGGACCTGGCGGTCGGCGGCGAGACCGACCGGGGGATGGGGGGCGATCAAGAGGCGAGGAGCGGCGGAGCCGCGACCGGGAATGGAAAAAGCCGCAAGGCTTCCGAGCGGCCGCGCAAGAATACGCTCGACGAGATGACGGTGCGGCGGACGGAAGTGCCGCTCGGCGGGGGCAAGCCGGTCAGCCGGCCCCACAAGCCGACGCTTGATTACATGGGTCCCGGCACGGACACCGAAGTGCCGCTCGGCAAGGCGCCACCGGCGAAACCACGCTCGATCGGTGGTCGGGCGGGCAGCCATGCCGGGAAGAAGGGGCGGCGTTAGGTTTGGCGCGTTGTTCGCCTAAAGTTTAAAAACTGGCGATTATTTTAGAGGCTGCTTCCGACAATTTGGCAATCTCTGGTACAATCTTTACTAAACCATCCCAGTAAGTTTGGAGGATTCCTTTTCTCGGAGAATCGCTGTCGATCTCTTTCGTAAACTCACCAAATATCTCTCCGGCCTCCTGACTGTCCGTTTGCATCACTGCCGCAGCGATTTCTGATAATGCTCTGCTTCTTTCTTCATCGCCCTTAGAGGAGAATTTATTAAACGCGCCCTCTACGTGGCTCCCTACGATTATTGGGGAGTTTTTTACATCTTCAATATTAAAGTTATAGACCATGCCGTTGCCTCCATCGCTTCGCTCTTCGCCGTTTCGCGCTGTTCCTCCGGGAAGGTGGTCATCAGCATCGCCAGCGAGGCGGGGAAGATGATCGCCGCGCCGACGCCCTGGACGCCACGGGCGACGATCAGCCATGTGCCGGTCCCGGCGAAGCCGCTGGCCAGCGAGGCGAGGCCGAAGACCAGCAGGCCTGCGATCATCAGCGCCTTGTGGCCGATCATGTCGCCGAGCTTGCCGGCGGCGGCGACCAGGCCGGCCAGCACCAGCATGTAGATGTTGACCACCCAGTGGGAGCCGAGCGTCGTCATGGCGAGGTCGGACTGGATGGTCGGCAGCGCGACGCCGACAATGGTCTCGTCAAGCAGGATGACGCCGAGGATCACCCCCATGGCGCCGAGGATCCACCATTTGCGACGGGTCGTGCTGTCGGTCGGCATGGCTCGTCCCGGTGTTCGTGTCGGCCGATCAGACCGGATTGCCGTCCGCGTCTTCCAGGTCCCGCTGGATGAAATGATCGGAGGCATGGATGCAGGTGATCTCGAGGCGCGCGGGCCCGAGGCTGATGAAGCGGTGCGGGGTGTCGGGCGGGACGACGACGATGTCGCCGGCCTCGGCGAGGATTTCCTTGCCGTCGACCAGCATCCTGGCCCTGCCGGCGTGCAGCACCCAGGTCTCCGAATAGGGGTGCACGTGGAGGACCGGGCCATCGCCGGGCGCCGCATCGACCAGGAAGATCGAGACGCCGCCGCCATAGGGGCGGCCCTCGAAGGCGACGGTGCCGTTTTCGAAGCGCTTCTGGTCCGCGGGGCGAATGACGTGGGTCATCGGGTGGCTCGCATGATTGTCCGCAGGCAGGCGGCGGTCCTGCCGCCAATGCCTTGCCGTCCATGTCTCACAGAATGCGAGTCGGCGCGGGGCGGTCAAGCTGCCTGCACGCCAGAGGGTTGCCGAGGCGCTAAAGCAGGAAGTCGGAGTCCGACAGGTCGTGGATGCCGGTGAGGTGGATTGCGAGGTCGGCGACGGCGTCGCCGTCGGTGTCGCCATAGACGATGGTGTCGCCGCCGGTGTGCTCGTAGCGGAGCTGGCCTTCGCGCCCGGTGAAGTCGCGCATGCCGATGAACCGGAAGGCGTCGTCGCCCTTGTCGTCGGGCTTCGCGTCGATCTTGCGGAGGTCGATGCGGTCGTTGCCATTGCCGAAATCGACAATGGTGTCAGGAGCGGAAACGGACGACTGGTCGACCGCGGTGATCTTGAACCGGTCGGCGCCGTTGCCGCCGTGGAGCAGGTCGGCGTCGCCGCCGCCCTTGATCATGTCGCGACCGTTGCCGCCGTCGATGGCATCGTCGCCGCCGCCACCTTTCAGGCTGTCGGCGCCCTTGTCGCCGTAGATGTCGTCGGCGCCGCCCTTGCCGTTGATCGTGTCCCTGCCGGCGCCACCGACCAGACCGTCCGCCGCGCTGCTGCCGGTCAGCTTGTCCTTGCCGTCCTCGCCAAAGAACAGGACGCCGGTGCTGCCGGCGTCCGCCGTCATGACGTCGGGCCCGTTGGTGCCGAAGGTCAGGGGCAGGGGGCTGGCGGCGCCGGCGTCGTTCGACGGGTCGTCGTCGAAGACGGAAGCGACACCGACGTCGGGGTAGCCCGGCAGCGAGTCCCAGGCGCGGTCGCCCGGCGCCACCTCGCCCATATAGGCCCAATGGGTGATGTTGAGGGCGCCGCTGCCGGTGGTCATCTGCATCTCGAAGAACCACTGGCCTTCGCTCTGCACCATCGTGCCCTTGCCGACCGTGATGTCCGAGGTCGGGTCGCTCGGCGTGAAGCTGAACGATACCGAGCCGGTCGGCGTGATCGAGCCGACGAGCGTCGAAAAGGTCCAGCCGCTGCCGATCGTCGTGGCGACCTGGCCGATGACGTTGCCGTTGATGACCTCCTCGATGTGCCAGATGGTCTGGTCGACGACATCCGCGGTCTGCGACGGATCCGTGTTGATGAGAACCACCGCCGGCAGATAGGGGGTCGGGACGTACCAGTAGGTGTCCTCGAGGAACTCCCACTGTCCGTCGTCGGTCGGCGGGTAGGCGATCGGGGTGGCCATGTGTCGGAACTCCTCGGGCGCGGATGCGTGAGAACCGGTGTCTAGCAGGCGAAGGTTAGCGGATTGCCAAGCCGGATGAGCTCGTCGCCGCCGGCGGCCGGGGGCAGGTTGGCTTCGCCGGGACCGCGACTGACGTTTGCGAGGCGGGCAGTTTCGCGCCGATCATGCTAAAAAGGGGACATGGGTTCGGTGCCTCACGGCTCGTCTTCATGTTTCAGGAGGGGAAGACCATGCGACGGATGATCTTGATTGCTTCGGCGGCGATGCTCGCCGGCCTGTCCCTTGCCAAGGCGGAAACGCTGCCGCTGCCGGAAAGCGTCATCGGCCTGACGACGCCGGAGGGCGAGGCGCTGCTGTTTGGCGCGGAGGCGCGCAGCGACTATTTCCCGCTCAGCATCCACTTCACGACACAGGTCAATCCGGCCTATTGCGGCCCGGCGTCGATCGCCATGGTGCTCAATGCGCTGGACGTGCCGCGCCCGGCCTCGGACATGACGACGGGGCTCGGCATGTTCGACCAGGAGAACATCTTCACCCCGGCCGCCGAGGCGGTGAAGCCGGCCGCGGCGATCCTCAGCCCGCCCTACGGGATGACGCTCGACGAGCTTGGCGGTGTCCTTGCCGCGCATGACCTCGACGTCGCGGTGGTTCACGCGGCCGATTCCGATCTCGATACCTTTCGCCAGACAGCGATCGCCCAGATCGAGGACGACGATCATTTCATCCTGGTCAATTACCTGCGCAAGGCGATCGGCCAGGAGGCCGGCGGCCATATCTCGCCGCTCGGCGCCTATGACGAGGACACCGACCGTTTCCTCATCCTGGACGTCACCCGCTACAAGTATCCGCCGGTCTGGGTCGAGGCGGCGGCGCTGTTCGGCGCGATGAACACGATCGACTCCGACAACAACGACCAGACGCGGGGCTATGTCAGCGTCAGCCGCTGAGCCGACTGCGACCGGCCGGCCGACAATCGCATTCCCTGCCACCCGGCTTGGCGCTACAGTGCGTGCCCCGCCTCACCTTCGAGGGCGCGGCATCGGAGAAGACCATCATGTCCAAGGGACGCGATCGACCCGGCAAGGAAACCCGAAAACCCAAGGCCGAAAAGAACAAGAAGAAGACAGGCGCCGCGACGCCACCGGCCGGCGGCGCAGCCAAGCCGGCGCTTGCCGTCGGCACCAGCCGCAAGAAATAAGCGTGCGCGCCCCGGCAATGCCGGGGCCGCCCGAAGCTGTGGCCATGCATCGCAAAAGATGCCTCAGGTCGGGAACATGCTCACGCTAGACGTCGCTGTCGGCAAGCATCGTGGCCATTCTTTCGGCTTCCGCCGCTTGCGTGGCTTGGCCGTGATGGTGGGCGAGCTTGGCGCGCAACTGCCAGAAGCCGACCGCATGGTGCGAAAGGGGCGCATCAGCGCGAATGGCTTCGCTCCACTTCCAGGCGCCTGACAGGTCGCCCATGTTCATCAGGGCCTTGATGACGGACTGGGCCATGAAGAAGCGCGACCACGCTGGCGCGGCGGCGCATTCCGTTTCGATCGCGCGCAGTCGAGCCTCCGCCTCAGGGCCGGTTCCGGCATTGAGATGAAAATGCGCAAGGGTCACGGCGGGTCGCGCCCGGCATTGGTCGAGGAGTTGCCGGATCTCCTGGCGTTCGAAGACCTTGCGAAAGTAAGACACTGTCCCTGCCGTCGGAAATACCGGCCCGAGGCGGGCATCGAGCAAACCATCCAGCGCCAGCCCGGCCGGGCCAGGATCTGGCTTCGTGCCGGTCACGACTTCCCGAATCGCCATCACCGCGGCGGCCTGTTCGGGGCTGATGTGCGGCGCTGCACCCGCGTGGGCTTGCGACATCGCAAATCGCCCGAGAAGGGTCGTGACCGGGTCCGCGTCCTCCAACCGGTCCAATCGCGACAGCGTGTGGAACAGTCGTGACGCATGATACACATAGCTGGCCGCGTCCCGCGTCTGCCGCTCGAAGGTTTCGCTTCCGATCCGGCTCTCCCAGGATTCCAGCTCTGCTGCGCGGTCCGGCGCCGGCATGCCGACGCGACAGGCGCCGTGGAAGGACAACGCCGTCACCCGGTGCAGGGTTCGCCAGACGACCCGTCTATCGGAGGCGAAGCTCTGGAGCATATGCAGGACGACCCGGCGGTCGCGGACACTCATCCATGCGCTTTCGCCGCGGAGATAGGTCGACCGGCGGTGCGCGAGATGCGTGTCGAAGATGCTCTTGAAATCGTGCTCGACCAGCAACGCCCGCTGTGCGGGATCCGAGGAATCGTGCAGGCCGAGCGAGACGGCGCCGTCCTCCTGGACCGATACCGGGGGCGTATCGACGACATCGGCGTCGTCGAGGCCTGCTCCCAGTGTTTCGACATGGTGCGGCAGCAGAAGGTCATCGTCGTCAGCGTAGAAGATGCGCTCCGAGCGGGCCTCGTGCACCGCGCGATTGCGACTGGCGGCGCCGTGAAACGGCGCCTTGGGCAGGTCGAGGAACCGCACCCTCGCATCGTGCGCGGCAAACGAGCGGGCGACGTTCCGCACCTCGGCGGTGCAGCCGTCGCCGACGACGATGACCTCGATATTCGGGACTGTCTGGTTGAGCGCCGATCGAAGGGACGCGCCAAGCGTCGCGGCGCGATCGTGGCTCGGAATGATGATGCTGGCGTATGGCTCCGTCATTCGCGGCGCACCCTAGCGCGCACGACGGGGTGGTCGGGATACAGGTCTTCGAGGCGCGGCAATCCGACGTCGGTCTGGGACAGGAGCGGCGATGGGTCAGGCCAGTCGACGGCGAGGATCGGATCATTCCAGATCACCCCCCCGCGATCGTGCGGGTCGAACTCCTTCGACACGTCGTTGATGTAGTCGGTCTCGGTGTAGCAATAAAAGGCGTTGGCCAAGCCTTCGCTGACGAACAGCCGCATATGGTCCCCCGGCGGATCACCGAGGAGGAAGCTCTCGCTCCGACCGAATGTCGGGCTCTGCGGCCGGACATCGGCGACGACGCACAGCGCGGTGCCGCGGACGATGTATACCAGCTTGCTCCATGGTTCGCGGTGAAAGCCGCGCAGGACACCGGCGGCCGACCGCGAATGATTGCCCTGCCGAAGGACCGGCTCATGGCCAAGCGCGTCCGCCAGTTCGCCAGCCTGGTAGCTTTGACGGAAGAAGCCGCGTTCATCGCGAATCGTTTCGCCACGCACCACAAGCAGGCCAGCGATCGTGGACTTTTCGACCGTCACAAGAGCCTCCAATTCGAAGCGGGAAATGCTACAAGCCTAGGCTGATACCGCCGGCCGAACAATTCGGGGCCGGCCGGCGGTGGGCGCACGATCAGCGGAGATCCGCGCCGAAATGCACTGCCAGCCAGACCGTTGGCCTGTCAACGTCGGTCCAGACGACGCGGTGCCGCTTGCGGGCGGGGAGGAAGGCCATGTCGCCGGGGGCCAGCGTACGCTCGGCCTCGCCTTCGACCGCGAGCCCGGCCGAACCGGTGAGCACAATCACCCATTCGTCGTTCGGCTGGTCATACCAGAAGTCTGGGGGAGAGGCCTGGCCGGTCGAGACGATGCGCTCGATGCGGATGCCGGGGCGGGAAAGCAGTTCGGTGATTTCCTCCTCGTCAAGCCGGGCCTTCACGCCGTGGAAGATGTTCTCCATGGCGGATCAGGCGTCCGGGTCGACGGGAGGGAAGGTGGAGAAGCCGTGGCTTTTCCGTTTTGCCCCTAGCGCGATGCGCGCCGCGGGAAACGCGGCTCGCGGGTTGGGCGGGAATAGGGCCAGCCCTGCAGAGTGGGGGCGGTGCGGTAGATTCGCGAGTTCATGGGTCTTTCCTTTTTGTTCTTGCGAGTCAGCGCCCGGTGGCGCTCCGCGAGGATATGATGGGGAAGAGACCATTTTGGAACCACCACTTTCGCCATGGCAGCCATGCATGCCGCGCGCGATGGCGGGACGCCGCCGGACACGGTTTGTTAACCACCGCATGCGGGGCCCGGCTGGCTACATGCCTTCGCCGGCTTCCGCCTTCAGGTACATGATCTGGGCGGTATAGGCGTCGATCAGGCAGTCGTAGTTGGCGCCGCAGGCGTCGCGCTTCTTGAGGAACTGGGCCTGGGCGGTCTTGACCTGGGAGACCTGGGCCGGGGTCAGGCTGCCGTTGGAGATCATCGTGTAATACTTGCCGGAGGTCTGGTCATCGAGCGAGGAAATCTGCGGGTTGTCGCAGATCGCGTGCTCGGTGGGCGTTGCCGCCTTGGCGCAATCGAAGGACGCGGCGTGGCCGGTGCCGGCGGTGAGGGCCGCCGCGGCGAGGGTCGTGGCGAAGGTGATCGCGATACGCTTGGTCATGGCCGTCTCCCTTGGGGGTTGGTTGCCAGCGTAGCAAAGCGCGCCCGCGTGGCGAACCGATGACGCCGGGCATGGTTTGCGCAGCGTTAGAGCTCTTCCTCGTAGGCGAGGTAGCGGATGATCCGCCACTTGCCGTCGGCTTCGCGGCGGAAGATGTCCATGCCTGGCTCGACGGAGGTGATGTTGAGCGGCGAGATGAACAGCGTCCAGGTCAGCCGGACCACGGCGAGGTCGCCCTCGACGATGATCTCCCGGAGGTCGAGCTCGTAGTGATAGTCGTTGGCCGGATCGGCGATCGACTTGCGCAGCAGCGCGCAGATCTCGTCATAGCTCCGCTCCGGCTGGCCGCGGTAGCTGGAGATGGCTTCCGACGAAAAGAGATCGCAGGCCTCATCGGCCCGGCCGGCGTTGAAGTCGTCGGTCCATTGCTCGAGCCGGGCGCGGATGTCGTCGACATCGCTGGCGGCGGCCGGGCTTGCGACGAAGACGACTGCAAGAATGACGGCCGCGAGGACGGCCAGCCGGCTGCGCATGCGACTATCCGTGGCCACGGTGATAATGAGTGATGCCCTCGAGCTTCTCGCGGTCGAACTTGCCGCCGACGAAGAACACCACCACCAGCAGTCCGGCGATCGCCAGGCAGGCGTCGACCAGGAAGGCCGTGCCGATGCCGTCCGCCAGCACCGGGTTGCTGACGACGATCGCGGTGTTGAGGCCAAGGCCGATCGAGCCGCCGGCGATTTGCGCCATGTAGATGATCGCGCCGGCGAGACTGGCACGCGACTTGTCGAGGGCAGTGACCCCGGCGGTGGTGATCGACGAATAGAACAGGCCAACGCCGACGCCGAGGACGGCCATGCCGGGGACGAGGTCGCCATAGGGCGACGACTGCTCGATGCGGGAGAGCAGGAACATGCCGATCGTCAGGGCGATGGCGCCGGCGGTGATGACGATCTTCGGACCCAGCCGGTTGTAGAGGGGGCCGGCAATGAAGGAGGTGGCGGCAAACAGGCCCATCATCGGCAGCAGCCCGGCGCCGGCCTCGATCGCGGAGTAGTCGAGCCGCTTCATCATGAATTGCGGCAGATAGAGCAGGGCGGCGAAGAACAGCGCTGACATCAGCAGGACCGCCAGCGCGGCGGCGGCGAATTCGCGGTTTTCGAGTACGTCGCGCGGCACCAGGGCGTGGCTGCCGGCGCGGCGCTCGACCAGTACGAAGCCGGTCAGGGCGAGGATGGCGACGACGAAGAGGCCAATGATGCGAACGTCGAGCCAGCCAAGGTCGGTGCCTTCGTCGAGCGCCAGCAGGAGGGCGATCAGGCCGGCGGAAAGGACGGCGATGCCGCCAAAGTCGATCTTGTGGTCGGCCCTGGTTCCGTCTTCCTTCGGCACCACCAGCCACGTCACCAGAACGCCGAAGGCGGCAATCGGCAGGTTGAGGAAGAAGATCCAGCGCCAGCTCGCGGCGTCGGTGAGAACCCCGCCGATCAGCGGTCCGACAGCGTTGCCGAACCCGGCGGCGCCGAGGATGATACCGCCGGCAAGGCCCTTCTTGCTCTCGGGCAGGAGGCCATAGGTCATGCCAAGGATCGCCGGCCACATCAGCGCGCCGCCGACGCCCATCAGGAAGCGCGAGGCGAGCAGCAGCCAGATATCCGGCGCAACGCCGCCGATGAAGGAGAAGAAGGCGAAGATGGCGGCGCCGACGAAGAATCCGAGCCGGCGGCCGAACATGTCAGCGAGACGCCCGCCGGTGACGATCAGCACGCCGAACACCATGGCATAGCCGTTGATCACCCACTGGGCGGTGGTGAGGCTGACGCCGAAGTCCTTTTCGATCGCGGGAATGGCGACAGACAGGGCGGTGAAGTCGTTGGCGATGATCAGGACGCCGACGGCCATCGCCGCCAGCCCGAGCATCTGCGCCTTGGTGAGCTTGTCGTCGTCCGGTCCGGCCGTGGTCTTCCCCGCCATCGTTCGAATCCCCCGTCGCCCGCATGACCCGTCGCGGCCGGAGTCTGCCACAGCGTGACCGCCGGCGCACTACCCACGCGCGACCGATGGAGCGCGGCTACTGGACGATGCAGGCGAGCGGCGACTCGGGGTGCAGGATGATTACCTTGTCGTCGCCGCCCCGGCCGAGATCAGGGCTGAAGCTGGCGTTGCCTTCCAGCGTCAGGTGATCGCCGATGCCGACCCGCAAGCCGTCGCCGCTGGCTTCGAGCGTGAAGGTGCCGGCGTCGCCTTCGGCCCAGCACTGGGCGGCGTCCATGGTCGAATCGCAGCTCGCCGAGCCGTAGAAGACATCGGGGCTGTTCTTCACCAGGAAGCCGAAATCGACGATGAAGGCGCCGGTGTCCGGTTCCCCGAAGTCGCCGCCGGTGACGTAGAAATACGTGACGCGCTGAAGCGGATGGGCGGCGAGATGCGCGGCGTCATAGCTGCGCGCATAGCAGGGCGGCGCGAAGTGCTTCTGGTAGAAGGACTCCTCGGCGATGGCCGCCGGGGCAGCCAGGACGACGAGAGCGAGCGATGCGATCAACTTGCGCATGCGCTATCCTGCCACGGCATCGGGCGACAGGCCAGATCGCCCCAGTCAAATCGAACCGGAAGGACCCTTGCCCCGCACAATCGCCACCGTGACATTCCTGGTTCGCGCCTATGACGAGGCGATTGCCTGGTTCACCGATGCGCTCGGCTTCACGCTGGTGGCCGACACGCCGTTGCCTGACGGCAAGCGCTGGGTCGTCGTCGCACCGCCGGGGAGCGGCGCCCGGCTGCTGCTTGCCGAGGCGGCGACACCGGAACAGGCGGCCCGCATCGGCGACCAGACCGGCGGGCGTGTGTTCCTGTTCCTCAAGACCGACGATTTCGATCGCGACCATGCCGCCATGCGCGAGCGCGGCGTCCGCTTTCGTGAGGTGCCGCGGCATGAGGCGTATGGGACCGTAGCGGTGTTCGACGACCTTTACGGCAATATGTGGGACCTGATCGAGCCGGCGGGATGAGGGCTCTTCCTGCTGTCGTCCTCCGGCTTGACCGGAGGACCGGTTTGAATCCGCATTGTCGGAATAAATTGTTTGCGGGCCATTCGGGCGGCGTTTCATTACTGATGCATCGCCGGCTTCTAAACGGTCCTCCGGTCAAGCCGGAGGACGACAGGCTTATGGGGCGGCGTTGGATCACAGGAACGATGGATTGAGATCTTCCCAATTGGGGTTGATGCTTTCAATCAGTTCGACCTTCCAGGCCCGGTTCCAATGCTTCAGTCGCTTCTCCCGGTGGATGGCGTCGGCGATGCGGTCGAAGCGTTCGTAGTAGACGAGTCGATCAAGGCCATATGTCTTCGTAAAGCCATCCACGATCCGGGCTCGGTGCTCGCTGAGCCGGCGCACGAGGTCGTTGGTGACGCCGACATAAAGCGTACCGAACGGACGATTGGTCAGAATATAGACGTGGTACGCCATGGAAGAATGCAGGCGGAAACGACGCTGACAGTCAATCGCTATTGAGCGACCACCGCGTTGGGTCGATCTCCTCCGGCTGCGTTGTGTTGGCGTCTTATCGGGCGCTGAAATCCCGCGCTGTTTCGGCGATCTCTGCCTTGATCCAGCGTCTGAAGTCGCGGACCTTGGCCGGTTCGCGGCGGGTGGCGGAGGTGACCAGCCAGTAGCCGAGGCCGGTGGCGGCGCGTTCGGGGAAAGGCGCGACGAGCTGGCCGACCGACAGGGCGTAATGGGCCAGCGTCTGCCAGGCGAGCATGACGCCCTGGCCGGCGATCGCCGCGTCGAGGGCGAGCGAGGCGTCGGTGAAGGTGTTGCCGTCGCGCAGGTCCGCGTCGCAGAGGCCGAAGGGCGCCAGCCAGACATCCCAGCTGATCGAGGAATTGGCGTCGCGGACGATCGGCAGGGCAAGGATGTCGCGCGGCTCGCGGAGCGTTTCCGCCATCGCCGGGGTGCAGACCGGGAAGACCTCCTGGGGGAGGAGGAAATCGGTGGCGACGCCGTGCCAGTCGCCGTCGCCGACCCGGATGGCGATGTCGATGTCCGAGGCGTCGGGACTGACCATCGTCACCGAGGCGTCGAGACGGACCTGGATGTCGGGAAAGGATTGCGCATAGCGCGAGAGGCGCGGCACCAGCCACTTCGAGGCGAAGACCGGCGCGACCGAGATGGTCAGCGTGGTGTCGGCGTGATGCTTCGACAAGGCGACCGCCTCGTCGAGGGTGTTGAAGCCGGCGGTCAGCCGACCGAGCAGGGCGCGGCCAAAGGCGGTCGGCGCGACGCCACGGCTGGTGCGGTCGAAAACCGGGGTGCCGAGCTGCTTCTCGCATTTGATGATCTGCTGGCTGACCGCGCCGGCCGAGACGCCGAGCTCTCCGGCGGCGGCGCGAAGCGAGCCGAGCCGCCCGACCGCCTCCACGGCGCGGAGCCCGTTGAGATGAACGCGATTGAGGTTTTTCATATAGTTTTTCTATATCGATTGCGATTCAATCTCCATTGAAAAACGACCGATAAAAGCGGATTTCAGCGTCATCACAACGCGAATGGGTGACGCCATGTTCACGAAAACCTTAAGCAAGTGGTTCGGCCGCACGAGTCGCTCACGGCAGCCGGCGCCGCTCAGTGACGAAGCGCGATGGGCGGCCGATCCGCTGTCGCATCCGGTCCTGAAGGCGATGACGGCGGCCGAGCTGGCCGACCTGACATTGCCGCGCTATCGCGTGGATCAGCCATCGGGTCGTCGCTGCGCGGGTTGAATCCGGTACCGACGGCCAAGGGCCACCGTCCGGTGGAGCCGGGACCTTGTGCCGGAAACGGGCTGCCGTCCGGTCGGCTGGATGATACAAGGCGGGAAACTTCCGGCATGCCCGTGGTTGCCCGCCGTCCAGTCGAATAGGGTGACCGGCGACACGGCGCGGGCACCGGGCTGGCGGACGCAGGGAGGCGACGGACATGATCAGGGTCGGTATCGGCGGATGGACCTTCGCGCCCTGGCGCGGCACCTTCTATCCGGAAGGGCTGAAACATGCCGACGAACTGAAGTATGCCGGCGAGCACCTGACCACGATCGAGATCAACGGCACCTTCTATCGCACCCAGTCGGCCAAGAGCTTCGCCAAGTGGCGCGACGAGACGCCCGACGGCTTCGTCTTCGCGCTGAAGGGGCACCGCGCCGTGGTCAACAAGAAGGTGCTGGCCGAAGCCGGGGAGGGGATCGAGTGGTTTCTCAACTCCGGCTTGCTGGAACTCGGCGACAAGCTCGGCCCGCTGTTGTGGCAGTTTGCGCCATACAAGAAATTCGATGCCGACGACTTCGGCGCGTTCCTGACGCTGCTGCCGAAAGAGAAGGGCGGCCTGGCGCTTCGCCACGTCGTCGAGGTCCGGCACGAGAGCTTCCTCGTGCCCGAATGCGTCGATCTCCTGCGCCAGCACGGCGTGGCCGTCGTCTATGCGGAATCGGACGACTATCCGGCGATCGCCGACGTAACGGCCGACTTCGTCTATGCGCGCCTGCAGAAGACCGAGGAGTCGATCGCGACCGGCTACGCGGCCGATGATCTCGACCGCTTCGCCGCGATGGCGAAGACATGGGCGGGCGGCGGCGAGCCCGAGAGCCTGCCGCGCTTCGGTGCGAAAGCCAAGAAGGCGAAGCGTGACGTCTATGTCTACATGATCGCCGGGGCCAAGGTCCGCGCGCCGGCCGCCGCGATGGCGCTGATCGAGCGGGTCTCCTAACCTTCTCGGAATCCGTCAGAGCGACGCGAACTGCGTGTAGCCGTCAGGCAGCGGCTTGCCGGTCCGCTCCGACTCGTCCTCGAGAAGGCGAAGGAGGTTGAGCCGGGTCTCGTCAAAATCCGGGACCGGATTGCCCTCGGCCATGGCAAGACGCTGGAGGCCCAGCCCGGCGGCAGTGTAGCCGGCGGCGTCCCGGGCAATACCGATCTCCGCGATCTCGATGTGGTCCGGAGGCGGATAGATCGGATCGCCGCCCGGTTCGGTGCCGGGCACGGGATAGTAGAGGCCCACCGAGGCTATCGCTGGTCCGGCCGGATGGCCGCTCGGGGCGAAGTAGCCGGAGCCATCGCCCATGGTGCGCGCCTCGGCGAGCGGGCGCTCGAGAAAGCGGTTGGCATCGAACCCGTCGAGGTCGTCGAGGTGCGGCCGGAATTCTTCGGTCGAGACCATCAGCATCTTCGCCGGATCGAGGCCGCGTTCGTCGATGAGGAAGCGGAGGACCGCCGGAAGGATGGTGTCGTCCTCCGGCTCCGGATGGCCGAGCCCGATGATGTCGAAGGCGGCGAGCACGCCGGCGCGGTCGCGCTCGGGGATGTCCTCGACCCTGGCGGCGGTCTGCAGGCGCATGGTCGGGCCGTCGGAGCTAACCGAATCCGACTCGTCGAAGCGAAGTCCGCTGTTGAAGGCATCGCCGGTGATCAGATCGAGCGGTGGGACGGACTTGTAGCC
Source organism: Bauldia litoralis (assembly GCF_900104485.1). Classification (GTDB taxonomy): domain Bacteria; phylum Pseudomonadota; class Alphaproteobacteria; order Rhizobiales; family Kaistiaceae; genus Bauldia; species Bauldia litoralis. Next base: position 129,992 of record NZ_FMXQ01000008.1, read on the forward strand.
GAGGCCGGCGAAATAGGCCGCGGCATTTTCGGCGATGGCGCGCTCGGCGTCGGTTGCGGCCCAGGCAAACCGTCCGCCGGCGGCTGCGGCGACAGCACCAGCGGCCGAGAGCTGGAGAAGGTTCCGGCGATTGAGGGTCATTGCGCGGTCTCCCATCCGTGACTGCATGGCAGCTACCCTAACGCGGGCCAGCCGCCGGACCCAAGAGCCTGCCTCGCTTCTTCCAGCTATCGTTCACGCAACGTAACCGGACGAATCCATTGGTGACCTCCGGGCCGCATTCGCGCCCCATTCCGCCCGAAGAAAGCGGCCATCGTTTCGGCGCCAGAGGGGGTCGAACGGATTTTCCTTTGGGGCCAGGGGGACGCAATCGCGGCTTGCGATGCGGATCTCGCAACAGGATGAGTAAAGAGTGGGGTTTGTAAAGTCGCGCATCGGCGCGTTTGGAATGGCCATCGTTGTGTGTACGGCGATGGTTGGTCTTGCAAGTCAGGCGGAAGCCGCCAGCCAGTGTGGCAAGGCTTCCTGGTACAAGATGGGAACCAAGACGGCGAGCGGTGAAAAGATGAATGCCCGCGCCCTCGCCGCGGCCCACAAGAGCCTTCCCTTCGGTACGAAGGTTCGGGTCGAGAATCTCTCCAATGGCCGGTCGGTCGTGGTGCGGATCAACGACCGCGGTCCGTTCACCGGTGGACGGGTGATCGACCTCACCCAGGGGGCGGCCGAGAAGATCGGCATGATCAACTCGGGCGTGGCCCGGGTGAAGATGACGGTCGTTGGCGGCAAGGGCAAGCTGTCGGCGAACTGCAGCTAGGGCATCCCCGGGAAAGCGCAGGCGCGCTTTCCCGGCCGGATGTCTGGCCTGCGACAAGGGTTGCTGCTCGGCGAGCAAAGTGGGGCGTGACCGAGCGCGAGCGTCCCGGTAGCGATGGCTTCGGCCGGCGTTACCGGGACGATCCCGCCATACGAAACAGACTCAGATTCCTGATCCGATTGTATTCGCGACGGTCGAAAGCCCGGTGCTTCGACTGGCATGCGCGCTTTTCCGATTCTAGCAGCCTGCGGATCGAGGCCTGGAGGCTGCCGCAGCTTTTCGCCGAGAGCCGCTGCGCCTTGGCGACGAAAGTCTTGCCGCACTGGATGTAGATGCTGCGATGGGTGTTCTCGTGGCGCTTGGAAAAGGCGACGAAGCTGCGCCAGGCATTGCGGGTACTCGACGCCATTGAGGATTCGCTGCGACCACGGGGCAGCGTCATGACGAAGTTAATGTTGAGGGTCACCTTCGGCGCCCGGCAGGTGCCGCCGGTCATCTTGGACGGGGCGGAAATCCGGTAGGACGGCCGGATGTTGGCGACGGCATTGCCGTGATCGCCGCGAAACGGGTTCGACCGCATGTATGAGACCAGCGAGCGAGCCGTCGAACCACTGACGCTGTACGACCGGTATTGCGTACTGGAGCGGACGTCGGCGACCGACATCGATACCGCCCCAACGGTCAGCGCCGCCGCGACCGACAGTCGCGCAATACCACTCCACCCAATCCAGGACAGGATCATGGTCTCAGCTCCCAAGTCCGACTCTACCCGGGTTGGCGCGAAAGGGAACCCCGTGCGGGTATTTGATTTCAGGCGTCGGAGGGGCGGGCTGCCGGTCCAAAGGCGGCACGGTCGAAGGACGACGACTTGATCAGTGCCGTGACGGGCTGGCCGACCCGCAGACCGAGCGCGCGGACAGCTTCGCCGGTGATGCTGGCGATCAGCGGCATGCCGGCCGCGTCAAGGCTGACCTCGACCGTCGGCGGCTCCGCCTCGACGATCGCCGTGACCGTCGCGGAGAGGCGATTGCGGATCGACAGGTTGCCCGGGTCACCGACGGCGAGGGCGACGTCGCGGGCGCGAATGCGCATGCGTATCTCGCTGCCCTCGGCCTGATCGAGACGTGGCACCGAGAAGCGTCCGGCAGGATGCTCCAGCGTCGTGAGGTGGGGATCGGGACCGGGCGCGCCGACCCGCAACGTCAGCACGACGCTCGCCTCCTGCTGACCCGTATGGGCGCGCAGGTCGGCGCGGGCGAGGATGTCGCTGACCGGCCCGTTGGCGACGACCTTGCCGCCGACCAGCAGCACCATCGTATCCGCGATCCGCGCGACCTCGTCGATGGCGTGGCTGACATAGACGATCGGCAGCCGCATCTCGTCGCGCAGGCGTTCGATATAGGGCAGGAGATCGGCCTTGCGGGCCTCGTCGAGGGAGGCGAGGGGCTCGTCCATCAGGAGGAGCCGGGGGCTGGCGAGCAGCGCCCGGCCGATGGCGACGCGCTGCTTCTCGCCGCCCGACAGGCCGGCCGGCTGGCGCTCGAGCAGGGAGGCGATGCCGAGCAGGTCGACGATCGTGTCAAAGTCGGCCCAGCGTTCCTTCGTGGTCGAGAAGCGGCGCCCGTAGACCAGGTTTCGCCGCACCGAGAGATGGGGGAAGAGGCGTCCCTCCTGGAAGACATAACCGATGCGCCGCCGGTGGGCGGGGACGAAGACGCCCCGCGTCGTGTCGACCAGCGTGTCGCCATCGATGGCGATCGCGCCGCGCTCCGGACGGGCAAGGCCGGCGATCAGGTTGACCAGCGTCGTCTTGCCGGCGCCGGAATGACCGAACAGCGCGGTGATCCGCCCGGCGCTCTCGAAGGCCGCGTCGAGGGCGAACCCGCCGGCCCGCGCCGAGATGTCGACCGCCAGCGTCATTGTCCGAGGACCCGGCGGCCGGCGCGGCGGGACAACGCTTCCGAGGCGAGGAGCGCGGCAAAGGCGATGACGACGGCGATCAGCGTCAGGCGGAGGGCGGCGGCCTCGCCGCCGGGGACCTGGGTATAGGACCAGATCGCCGAGGGGATGGTCTGGGTGACGCCGGGGATATTGCCGACGAAGGTGATGGTCGCGCCGAATTCGCCGAGCGCCCGGGCGAAGGCGAGGACGGTGCCGGCAAGGATGCCGGGCAGCATCAACGGCAGGGTGATCGTCAGCAGCACGATGGGGCGGCTGGCGCCCAGCGTCGCGGCGGCGTCCTCGTAGCGCCTGTCGATCGCCTCCAGCGACAGCCGCATGGCGCGGACCATCAGCGGCAGCCCCATGATGCCGGCAGCGAGCGCCGCGCCCGTCCAGTTGAAGGCGAGGACGATGCCGAAGGTCCGTTCGAGGAATTCGCCGACCGGCCCGCGTCGACCGAAGGCGAGAAGGAGCAGGTAGCCGGTGACCACTGGCGGCATCACCAGCGGCAGGTAGACGATGCCGTCGAGGATGGCGCGCCCGGGGAAGCGAAAGCGGGCCAGCACATAGGCGGCAAGCAGCCCGATCGGCAATCCACAGAGCGCGGCGGCGAAGGCGACCCGGAGGCTGAGCCCGATGGCCGACCATTCCTGCGGGGTCAGCGGTTCGAGCATGGCCGCTTACGAACCGGCATCGATGACGGTGAAGCCTTCGGTCTCGAAGGCGGGGCGCGCGGCGTCGGAGAGCAGAAAGTCATAGAAGGCCCGGGCGTCGGGGTTGGTCGAGGCGGCGATCATCGCGACGGGGTAGCGGACCGGCGGATGGCTGTCCTCGGGAAAGACGCCGATCACCCGGACCGCCGGTTCGGCGGCGGCATCGGTCGCGTAGACGATGCCGAGCGGCGCTTCACCGCGGGCGACGAAGGCGAGGGCCGTGCGGACATTGTCGGCCTCGACGATATGGCCGGCGACACTGTCCCAGGCGCCGAGCGACTGGAGCGCCGCCTTGCCGTAGCGACCGGCCGGGACGGCCTCGGTGTTGGCCATGGCGAGCAGACCGTCGCCGAGCAGGGCGGCGAGGTCCATGCCGGGCGCGATGGCGATCGTTGCGTCGGACGCCGCGGGCGCGATGAGGACGATGCGGTTGCCGAGCAGCGTGTGGCGCGTGTCGGGAACGATCAGGCTACGGTCGGCGACGTAGTCCATCCATGCGGTGTCGGCGGCGATGAAGATGTCAGCCGGCGCCTGTTGCTCGATCTGCTTGGCAAGCGTCGCGGTGCCGGCATAGCTGACCAGCACGGTCCTGCCGGTCGTCTCCCGATAGGTGGCGGCGGCCGTGTCGAGGGCGTTCTTGAGGCTGGCGGCGGCAAAGACCACGACATCGTCGGCGGCGGCCGAGACCGTCAGGCCGGCGCAGACGGCAAGGGCAAGAAAGAAACGACGGGCGAGGGCGGTGAACATGCTGCGGGACCGATATGGTCAAACGGAAATATCGCTCGACAGGTCAGCACGCTCCGGGCTGCAAAGTCAATCGGAACCGGCGTTCTGTCCCGGATCCGCGAGGTGCTGGCGCAGGTCCGCCACGCCGGCTTCGATCGCACTCTCGGCGTCCGCTTCCATCTGCCGGTAGCGGGCGAGGACGAATTCACCGAGTTCGGTGAGGCGCGCGCCGCCACCGCCGCCGGAACCGCCTTTCTCTGTTTCGACCAACGGGGATCTGAACGCGGCGTTCAATTCGCGGACGAGGCTCCAGCCGCGCTTGTAGCTCATGTCGAAGCGGCCGGCGGCAGCGGTCAGCGAGCGGGTGTCGCGGATCGCTTCGAGGAGGTCGGCCTTGCCGGGGCCGAGGGCAACGCCCGGCCGAAGCACGACGCGAAAGCGCAGGCCTTCGGTGATGTTGGCGAACTGGGCCACGTCGATCTCACTCCGGCGCCTTGGAATCCGGCATTGGCCAGCCGGACGGTCACCAGACGTTGTCTAGCGCCAAAGCGCGACGGTGAGAACCGGCGCGTGCCCGCAAGCCGCCACCGGGGGCGCGGTCAGCCGCCTATCTCGCGGATCGAGTCGCGGGGGATCAACGGGCATTCAAGCTTGGTGACGGGGTGCTTGCCGGTCGGAGCAGAGGTCATGGACAGGGCATGCTCGACCGCCCAGCGGCCCATCTCGCGATGCGGTAGGACCAGCGTCGTCAGTTGCGGCGTGAGGTGGCGGGCGACCTCCTCGTCGTCGTAGCCGATGACCGAGACGTCGTCGGGAATCGTCCGGCCCGTCTCCTTCAGCGCCTCGTAGCAGCCGACCGCCATGCGATCGTTGGAGCAGAAGATGGCGGTCGGCGGATCGTCGAGTTTCATCAGGGCGAGGGTGTGTTCGTAGCCGGCACTGGTCTGCCAGTTGCCCTCGCGGACCAGGTCGGGATCATAGGGAATGTCGGCGGTGGCCAGCGCCTGGCGGTAGCCGCGCAGGCGGTCGCGCGCCGCGTCCATCCACATCTCGCCGGTGATGATGGCGATGCGGCGATGACCGGCGCCGATCAGCGCGTCGGCGGCGCGATGGCCGCCGGCCACCTCGCCCGGACAGACGCTCGGGAAGGCGCGATCGTCGGAATAGCAGTTGAGCAGGACGACGGGGACGCGGGCGGCGTAGAGCGCCGGCGGCACCTCGACCTTGCGGGTCATGATCGTCGCGTAGATTAGCGCGTCGATACCGTTGCGCAGCATTGCCGCGATGGTGATCGGCTCCATCTCCGGGTCGTTCAGCGTCTGGGCGATGGTGACGACATGCCCGGTCTGCCAGCCGGCCTCGCGCGCGCCCTCGATCGAGACGACGGCCTCCGGACTGGTGGCGATATGGTCGAAGACGATGCCGATCTGGTGGGGGCGGTCGCCGAGGGCGACATGGCCCGGGATGATCTCGTAGCCAAGATCGCCGGCGACCGCGATGACGCGGGCGCGGGTCGTCTTCGAAATGCGGATGCCGGGAGTATTGTTGAGGACGACCGACACCGTCGACTGCGAGCAGCCAGCGAGCCGGGCGACATCGGTCATCGTGACCCGCTTGCCGTTGCCGCGACCGGCGGAGGTGGTCCGGCCCGGACCGGGCGCGCCCTTGCCCCGTTTCATGCGATTTCCATTTTCACTAATACTGGGATAATAATATTAGCAACCGGATCGAGTGGACACAAACATGCCGGCTGCCCCGATCCGGTCGTCCGGTCCCTCAGAGGATTCAGGCGGTCTCGATGGCGCCGGTAATCAGGCCGGTGACTTCCTCCGGCGAACTCATGGCGACCTTCTTGTCCGCGACCTTGTGGCCGCGCCGCATGACGATGATGCGGTCGGCGACCGTGAAGACATCGGGCATGCGGTGGCTGATCAGGACAACCGCAATACCCTGGTCGCGCAGATGCTTGATCAGATTCAGCACCTCTGCCACCTGACGGACGGAGATCGCCGCCGTCGGCTCGTCCATCAGCACGATCTTTGCCTCGGACAGCATGGTGCGGGCGATGGCCACGGCCTGGCGTTGGCCGCCCGACATCTGCTTGACGAGGTCGCGGGGCCGGGTCTCCGACTTGATTTCACCAAAGAGCTCGCCAGCACGCCGGAACATCGCCGGGTAGTCGAGAATCTGGAAAGGGCCGATGCCCCGGCGCAGTTCGCGGCCGAGAAAGACGTTGGCGGCGGCGCTGAGATTGTCGCAAAGCGCGAGATCCTGGTAGACGATCTCGATGCCATGCTGCCGGGCCTCGATCGGCCGGTGCATGACGAGGTTCTTGCCCTCCATCTTCAGCGTGCCGTGAGTCGGGCGGAAATTGCCGGCGATGATCTTGACGAGCGTCGACTTGCCTGCGCCGTTGTCGCCCATCAGGCCGACAACTTCTCCGGGTTCGAGACTGAGCGAGACGCCGTCCAGCGCATGGATGGCGCCGAAGTGTTTTGCGATGTTGGTGAGTTCAAGCAGGGCCATATCGGACGTTCGCTCCCAGCCGGCGCGCGATGGGCCGGCGCCTCCCTTGTCCGCGTACTTTCTGGAAGCGTTTCCGACGCACCCAGAAAGGCGGCTCTGGAATTAGCTTACCATCGTCGCACCCGTCAAATGCACGACAGAATCATTCATCGGACGAAATGGGCGCATTCCGGTCTCTAAAACAAACCACTGGTAGCAGGCATGGTGTCTCCTACACCGGATCCGCCCTGATGCAAGACAGCGAGAAGGATTGGGAACGTTTCCATAAAATCCGCCAGAAGCGCTGTCAATATCCGTATCACAAATTTGTACGATAACTTACCGTTGACGGACGTACCGTACGACGATTAGCTAGTTGCCGGGAGAATACTGAATGCTGATGTTGGTTACCGGCGCGACTGGCAAGGTCGGGCGCGCTTTCCTGGCGCGCATGTCCGCCGATCCGTCTTATCGAGAGGCTCGTTTCCGCGCCCTCTGCCACAACCGGATGCTCGAGCCGAGCGACCGTCTCGATGTCGTCAAGGGATCGATATCGGACCGGGCCGTCGTCGAGCAGGCGATGGATGGCGTCACCCATGTCGTTCATCTGGCGACCTGCAAGGAGACGCCTGACGACGTGATGGATATCACGGTGAAGGGGATGTTCTGGCTGCTCGAAGCGTACCGTGAGAGCGCGACGGCGCGCCAGTTCATCCTCATCGGCGGCGACGCCGCGATCGGCCACTTCTTCTATCGCACCGATGGGCCGCTGACCGAAGCGGCGCCGCACAGCGCGTATCCGGGTTGCTACGCGCTGTCGAAGGTCCTTGAGGAAGTCATGCTGGAGCAGGTCGGTATCCAGTATGGCATCAACCATTGCTGCCTGCGTGCGCCATGGATCATGGCGGATGACGATTTCCGGTACACCCTGTCGTTTGGCGACGATGTCTTCGGCGGCCCCGACTGGAAGACGATGGTGCCGGCGGAAGATGCCCGGCGCTACCACCTCGAGGGGACCGTGCCACTGCTTCTCGACGCCGACGACCAGCCGATGAAGCGCAACTTCGTGCATGTCGACGACCTGGTAGCGGCGATCATGGCCGCTATCGACAATCCGAAGGCGGAACGGCAGTTGTTCAATATCTGCATGGACCGGCCGGTGGACTATGGCGAGGTTGCGGATTATCTGCAGCGGACGCGCGGCCTCGATTCGATTGCGATTCCCAGCGCGTTTCATTCGACCTGGCTGGACAACAGCAAGGCGAAGTTCGCCTTGGACTGGCAGCCCGAATACGATCTGGAGAGACTTGTCGAGGCGGCCTGGACCCATGAACGGGCGCCCGACAATCCGCGTGTCGTCTGGTATCCGGGATGACGACCGTGGCCTGGAAGAGCGGAGAGGCAGGAACGAGATGAGGAGAGGCTTGCTGCTGATTGCCGCCGCGGCGCTCCTTTGCGCCGGCGCGCCCGCCATGGCGGAGAAGAAGACGCTCGCGGTGGTGGTCAAGGGCCTGGACAATCCATTCTTCAAGGCGGTCGGACGCGGCTGCGATGACTGGAACACGGACAACGCCAAGTCCGACTACGAGTGCGTCAACGCCGGTCCGGAGTTGAGCGCCGACAGTGCCGGGCAAATCCAGATCGTCGAGAAGCTGATCGACTCCGGCGTCGCGGGGCTGGCGATCGCGCCCTCCGATCCGGCGGCGATGGCGGCGGCGATTCGGGCCAAGGCGCCGACGATGCCGGTGATGACGATCGATTCCGATTTCGATCGGCCTGACCGCGGTCTGCGCGCGACCTTTCTCGGCACCGACAACGAGCAGGTGGGCGCGCTGATGGCGCAACTGCTGATGAAGTACAAGCCGGAGGGCGGCACCGTCTGCCTGCAACTCGGCGCCGAATCCAACGAGAAGATCAACGCGCGGGCGCAGGGCTTCCGCGACGCGATTGCCGGCGAACCGGGGGCCGGCAGGTTGTCGGAAACCAACGGCTGGAGCGAAATCGCCGGCTGCCCGGTCCATGCCGACGACCGGATCGACCTCGCGGCCAGCCAGATGGAAGAGATCCTCGCCGCCAATCCGGCGCTCGACGGGTTCATCCTGGTGGGCGGCTGGGCGCAGTTCGCGCCGCAGATCTATGGCCAGGTCGCCAGCACGGTGAAGGACAAGCTCGACAGCCGGAGCCTGATCGTCATCGGCGGCGATACGCTGCCGCCGCAGATGGCGGCGCTCAAGGCGGGCAACAGCCATGGGCAGATCGGCCAGCGACCGTTCGAGATGGGCAATCGCGCACCCGATATCCTGATTCAACTGATCAAGGAGGAGACCGTCGAGGATCGCCTCCACACCGAACTCAGCCAGTGCACGCCGGAGAATGCCGACAGCTGCCTTGGCAAATGAATCGGGGACGACCGGCGCAAGACCGGTCTCCCCCAAGAGCTCATCCGCTGGATGAGAACCCGACGGAACGGAAACTTGGAGGCGCTTCGGCGCCTCCCTTTTTTTGTGCATGACGGTTGAGAAGGGACGCGGCGAGGGCGTGCTGCCCTTATCATGCGCTGTCGGCCGAATCGGGCTGCAAGACAAACGTTCGGGGGAACGCCATGGCCAGGAAGATTGTGCGGTGGGTCGCCATCGGACTCGTCGCGATCGTCATTCTCGCCGTCGCCGGGGCGTTCCTGATGCCCCGCTACCGGATTGTCGAGCGGTCGGTCGACATCGATGCGCCGGCGGGGGACGTCTTCGCAGTGGTGAGCGATCTCCGCCGCTTCAATGAGTGGTCGCCGTGGTTCGGGCGGGACCCGGAGGCCACCTATACCTTTACCGGTCCGGCCGACGGAGTCGGCCAGACGTTCCACTGGGAAAGCGACGATCCCGATGTCGGCTCCGGGTCGATGGAGGTCGCGTCGATCACGCCCGACGACCGGGTCGACATCGCGCTCGACTTCGCCGATCAGGGGACCGCCGAGACGTGGTTCACGGTCGTTCCGGAAGGCGCCGGCAGCACCGTGACTTGGGCCTTTTCAACCGACCTCGGTTTCAACCCGATCGGACGGTATTTCGGCCCGATGATCGACGACATGGTCGGCGCCGACTACGAAGCTGGGCTTCAGAAGCTCAAGACCCTGGCCGAGACGCCGCCCCCCGAGGCGCCCGACGAGGAATAGCCGCGCGGACGGTCTATTCGACCGGCCGCCACGTCAGGGGAACGTGGCCGGGGTGCGACGCGACGCGACCGAGCCATCCGCGGATGCCGGGATAGGGGGTGAGGTCGAAGCCGCCTTCATCCGCAACATGGGTGTAGGAATACAATGCGATGTCGGCGATGGAAAAGGCGCCGCCGGCAAACCAGTCATGGGTGGCGAGCCGCGTCTCCATCACCGCGAGCGCCCGGTGTCCCCGGGTCTGCCAGTCGGCGAGCTGCTCGGCCGTCGCCTTGCCGATTTTCTCGGGATAGACGGACATCCATGACCGGGCGACCGCGATCGTCGGTTCGTGCTCGTATTGCTCGAAGAACAGCCACTGGTAGCAGACCGCGCGATCGTAGGCGTCGGCGGGCAGGTATGCCGTACCCTCGGCAAGATGGATCAGCATGGCGTTGGATTCGGACAGCCGCCGTCCGTCCGGCAGGACGAGGAGTGGGGTTCGGCCATTCGGATTGAGCGCCAGGAAATCCGGCGTGCGGGTGGCACCCTGGCGCGGATCGGTCTCGATCAGCCGGAACGGCAGGCGGAGAAGATGGAGGAGCAGGCGGACCTTGTAGCAGTTGCCCGAGGCTTCCATCGAATAGAGCGTGTAGCGATTGTCCATGACATGGCCCCCCTGTCGCGTTCCGGCGATGCTAGCGTCGCGGCCGAAGGCGATCCAATTCCAAATAGGCGCGACATTCATCAACGAAATCGAACGGTGCCGGGAACGACTCCGGGAATCTGGCGTTGAGGCGGGACAGACATTTGTAACCGCCAGACCAAGGAGACCCGCATGTCGCTGAAGACACTCGACGACCTTTTCTTGCATTTCCTCAAGGACATGTATTTCGCAGAGAAGCAGTTGGTGAAAGCCCTGCCGAAGATGGCGAAGAAGGCATCTTCGCCGCAACTCGCCGAGGCCTTCGAGAGCCATCTCGCGGAGACCAAGGAGCATGTGTCGCGTCTCGAGCAGGTGTTCGAGATCGTCGGCAAGACGGCCCGTGCCGAGACCTGCCCGGCGATCAAGGGCATCGTCGAGGAAGGCGAGGAGATCATGAGCGAGGCGGAGGATCCGGAGGCGCTGGACGCCGGTCTGATCGCCGCCGCCCAGGCTGCCGAGCATTACGAGATTGCGCGTTACGGCACGATGGTGGCATGGGCCGAGAAACTCGGCATCAAGGACGCCGTCAAGATCCTCAACACGACGCTCGACGAGGAATACTCGGCGGACAAGAAGCTGTCGGCGCTCGCCGAGGGCTCGGTCAACAAGAAGGCCGCGTAACCACGCAGCAGCGCTGAGCGAATGGAAGCCGCTGCCGATACAGAAAATCGGCTGCGGCTTTCATCGTTTTGTCAGGCGCTGCCCAGCCCCTCGGCTTCGCGACGGAGGCTGACAGCCTGGTTGTCGCCGATGGTCACGTCCGACCAGCGCACCGCTTCACCCTCCGCCACGTCATGGTCGAGGGTCACGCCATGGGCGAGACCGATTGGCAGCGCGCCATGGGCCAGGCTGCGATCGGCCGGCCAGAGCTTGCCCCACACCGTGTAGCCGCCTTCGCCGTCGAGCTTCTCACCGGCCTTGAGATTGCGCTTGGCGACCGCCACCGCGTCGCCGCGGAAGGACATGGTGCTGCCCGTCGGCTCGCCGCGCAGCGCCGCCGACAGCACCGAAATCCCGAGTTCAAGTCCGATCAGGTGATAGGGGCGGTAGAGCGCGCCGTATCGTCCAGAGGGGTCAGTCCGCATGCCGTATTGCTCGAAGCAGCTGGCGGTGTAGTCGTTGGTCGCCTCGATGACGACATAGACGCCCCAGCGCAGGTCGCGCTCGACCGGGCTGCCGTCGCGATTGAGCGACGAGACCACTTCGACCATGCCGCGGCTTTCGAGCTGACCGCCATCCGACTTCGGCTTGAGGATCGTCGGCAGGTCGTCGACGCCGCAGGGCGGGAAGCGCAGGCCGTCAGACGGCACGGCGAGGCCACAGGCATTGGCGATTGCCGCCATCTCGATCGACGACTTGGTGCCATCGAGGAAGGAATTAAACATCTGTGGGTTCATGCCCGCCGCCTTGGCCCGGGCGGGGTCGAGGCCGTAGTGGCTCCAGACATCGTCCGGGGTCACGGCGTGGTACTCGGGCATGTACTTGGTGCCCTTGCCGGCGGCGATGACCTGGAAGCCGGCGGCGCGGGCCCAGTCGACCTGCTCGGCGACGAGGGCAGGCTGGTCGCCATAGGCCATCGAATAGACGACGCCGGCGGCGCGGGCGCGGGCGGCGAGCGCCGGCCCGGCCAGCACGTCGGCCTCGACATTGACCATGACGATATGCTTGCCGGCCTCGATCGCGGCGAGCGCGTGGCGGATGCCGGCGGCCGGGTTGCCGGTGACCTCGACGACGACCTCGATATCGTCGCGAGCGATGGCTTCGGCACCGTCCTCGGTGAAATCGCAGGCGGCGATGCGCTCCTCGTCCCATCCGACGTTGCGGCAGGCGGCCTTGGCCCGCTCGATGTCGAGATCGACGATGACGTTGATCCTGAGACCCGGCGACGTCGGGGCCTGGGAGAGGAACATCGAGCCGAATTTACCGGCGCCGATGACGGCGACGCCGATCGGTCCCTTGGTGGCGGCGCGTTCGGCGGCGAGGCGAGCGAGATTCATCGGGTCTTCTTTCAGGGCGGTGGGAGACCAGCGTCTTTTCGCCGGTCGCGCCCTTGCAGACAAGCCCCGTCTAACGCCGACCCTCTCTTGCAGTTTCGACCGGCCCGGTTTGGCTGTTCAGCCGCCGGGAGCGAAGAATCCGATGGCCCGGCCGATGATCAATTCCATCAGGTCGTCACGCAGTCGCTTGAGCCGCGCCGCGGTGATGCCGGCAGCCGCCAGGGAGGCGAGGATCGCCAGGTCCTTCTGGCTCTTCATCAAAAAGGAAAACTCCTGCGCGGTGAGTTGGCCTTCCGCCAAGGCATTGCCCCAGCGCTCGACCTTTTCCTGGGTGCTTTCAAGAAAGGATCCTGCGTCGGTCGTCAGTTGCTGCGTGTAGTCCTTGAGCGCACCGACAGCCAGCGCCTTGACGCCTTCCAGGACATCCGCAACGAAATCGTCGAAATCCTTCACGGGGACCTCCTCAGCCGGAACGGCACGCGGATGCCGATTGCTTGTTTGCCTCGAGGCAGATGATGTAGTCGAACCCTTCCGCGATCTGCGCCTTCGCCTCGGCGAGGAAGAAGGACGAGAGGCGCCCGTTCTCCCGCCACATCCGCACGAGCCCTCCATAAAGATTGCGGTCCGAATCGCGCATGATGCGCCACTGTTCGGCTGAAAGCCGGTTGTTGGGCGTTCCCGCGGCAAATTCGTAGGCGGCATCTATCCTGACGTTCAGCGCGTCGACCTGGGCCGCGTGACTGGAATAGGGCTCGTCGGCCCGGGCGACGAGCGCCAGCGTCTCGGCCTTCAACGTCGTGGCGTTGGTGTAAGCCTGAAGGCTGTATTCGCCGATTGGCAGCGAACTGCAGGCGGCCAGCGAGACGGCCGCCACGAGAGCGATCGCCAGCCAATGCAGTCGGGTTCCGAGGTGTGCCGCCATCTTCCCTCCGGAGCGCAACCGCGCCCTTCACGGGATCTAACCCTGCGCCAAGACTAGCATACAACCGGGAGTATTGCCAAAACTGCACGGATGCGCTTGGCGCGATGAGAGCGCCTGCCGCTTGAGATTCTCGCTGCACCGCACTACGGTCCGCGCGCCTTTCGCCCAATGGAGCATATGAAGATGGGTTTCCTTGCCGACTCCCTGTCGCGCATCAAGCCGTCGGCGACGATTGCCGTCACCGACAAGGCCCGGGAATTGCGCGCCGCCGGGCGCGACGTCATCGGCCTCGGCGCCGGCGAACCGGATTTCGACACGCCGGACAACGTCAAGGAAGCGGCGATCCGCGCCATCCGCGAGGGCAAGACCAAATACACGGCCATTGACGGTATCGCGGAACTCAAGGCGGCGATCGCGGCCAAGTTCAAGCGCGAGAACAATGTCGATTACGAGACGTCCGAGATCAGTGTCGGCACCGGCGGCAAGCAGGTGCTGTTCAACGCGCTGATGGCGACGCTCAATCCCGGCGACGAAGTGATCGTCCCGGCGCCGTATTGGGTGAGCTATCCGGAAATCGTCTCGCTGGCCGGCGCGACACCGGTGATCCTGCCGACCACGGTCGAGGCCAAGTTCAAGCTGACGCCCGAGGCGCTGGAAGCGGCGATCACGCCGAAGACCAAGTGGCTGATCCTCAACTCGCCGTCGAACCCCTCCGGCGCCGCCTATTCGCGGGCCGAGTTGAAGGCGCTGACCGACGTGCTGATGAAGCACGAGCATGTCTGGGTGCTGACCGACGACATGTACGAGCATCTGATCTACGACGACTTCGTCTTCACGACCGTGGTCGAGGTGGAGCCGGGGCTGAAGGCGCGGACACTGACGCTGAACGGCGTATCGAAGGCCTATGCGATGACCGGTTGGCGCATCGGCTACGGCGCCGGGCCGACCATGCTGATCAAGGCGATGGCCAAGCTCCAGTCGCAGTCGACGACCAATCCGTCGTCGATCTCGCAATGGGCGGCGGTCGAGGCGCTGAAAGGTCCGCAGGACTTCATCCCGAGGAACTGCTCGATTTTCCGCGAACGGCGCGATCTGGTCGTATCGATGCTCAACCAGGCCAACGGCATTTCCTGCCTCAAGCCGGAAGGGGCGTTTTATGTCTTTCCGTCCTGCGAAGGGACGCTGGGCAAGACCAGCGCCGGCGGCAAGGCGCTGAAGACCGACGAGGATTTCGTGACGGCGCTGCTCGAGGAAGAGGGCGTCGCGGTGGTCCATGGCTCGGCATTCGGCCTGTCGCCCTTCTTCCGTATTTCCTATGCGGTCGCGACCGAGGCGCTTGAGGAAGCCTGCCTGCGCATCCAGCGGTTCTGCGCCGGGCTACGCTGAGACAGGCGGGGAGAGCGGGCATCGGAGCCTTCGGTGCAGGGCCGGAAACCGCCAGCGTGGAGGCACTCCGCGCCCACCAGTTCGAGCGTCTCAAGACGACGATCGCGCACGTTCTCGACCGGGTGCCGCGCTACCGGGAGAAACTCACGGCCGCCGGGGTGGGCCTCGACGACCTGACGTCGCTCGACGACCTGGTGCGGTTTCCCTTCACGACCAAGGACGACCTGCGCGCATGCTACCCGTTCGGGATGTTCGCCGCGCCGATGGAAGACATCGTGCGGCTGCATGTCTCGAGTGGCACGACCGGCAAGCCGACGGTGGTCGGCTACACGGCCGGCGATATCGACCGCTGGGCCGATATCATGGCGCGATCGCTGCAGGCGGTCGGCGTCGGACCGGCCGACCTGGTGCATATCGCCTTCGGCTACGGGTTGTTCACCGGCGGCCTCGGTTGGCACTACGGGGTTGAGCGCCTCGGCGCGACCGTGATCCCGGCAAGCGGCGGCTTTACCGACCGGCAGGTCGACCTGATGCGGGACTTCCGGCCGACGGTGCTGCTGGCGACGCCGTCCTATGCGCTGGTCATCGCAGACGCTTTCGCGGCGCGCGGCTTCGATCCGGCAGATTGCGGCTTACGGACCGTGATCTGCGGCGCCGAGCCATGGTCGGAGGGGATGCGTGCCGAGATCGAAGCGCGCTTCCGCGTCGAGGCTTACGATTCCTACGGGCTGTCGGAGGTGATCGGCCCCGGCGTCGCCCAGGAGCGGGCGGGAGACAAGGGGGCTCTGACAATCTTCGAGGATCACTTCTATCCCGAGGTCGTCGATCCCGAGACGGGCGCGATCATGCCCGAGGGCGAGCCGGGCGAGGCCGTCTTCACCTCGCTGACCAAGGAGGGTTTCCCGGTCATTCGCTACCGGACCCGGGACCTGACGCGGCTTTTGCCGCCAGTCGATGGGCCGATGCGGCGGATCGCGCGGGTGGCCGGGCGCAGCGACGACATGCTGATCATCCGCGGGGTGAACGTGTTTCCGTCGCAGATCGAGGCTATCCTGACCGGCGAGCCGCGGCTGGCGCCCTGTTACCTCCTCGAGATCCGGCGACGCGGGCGGCTCGACGAACTGACAGTCAAGGTCGAGACACGGACGGTCGAGGCGGCGGAAGCGAACGGGGGCGATATCGGCCGGCACGCGGAACGTCTGATAAAGGACCACGTTGGCGTCGGCGCGACGGTCGTGGTGGTGCCGCCCGGGACCATCGAGCGCTCGCAGGGCAAGGCCAGGCGCGTGGTCGATCTCAGGCCCGCATCGTGATTGCCTCGGCGTCTCTCGCCGGTTGGAACACCTGAAGACAACGAATTGCGTATTGGGGAACGATAGTCATGGATGCAGAAGGCAATACCGCGTTGGACGCTCTCATCGCCGCCGGCCTCGATTCCGAGGCGGTTCATGGATGGGGCGCGGCGGAACCGGCTCGGACCGCCGACATCACGACCGATCGGCATCGATATTCGGCATTCTGGGACCGTTCGACGGGGCTGATAGACGCGTTGCCGACCAAGTCGAAGCGGACCGAGGCCGAGGCGGCAGCGGCGGCACACATCTTCGCGGTGGCGCGGGAGAGCCGCGAGCGCTTCCTCGCGGTCCATGCGGCGGCGGTTTATGAGGAAATCACCGACCGGCGCGGTCGGCATGTGCGTCTCGAGGATCTGGTCCTCGCCGCCGCGGCGGCGATTCCCGGCCTGACGCCGACCGAGGAGGAAGTCGCGGCCGAGTCCCGACTCCACCAGGGAGACAAGGACGGCGTCGAGATCGACCAAGGGATCTTCCTTGCCCAGACGCTCGCCGTCGAGGAGGCCGGTCTGCATCTCTGTCACGCGATGCTGCTGCCGCGGGCCGAGACGGCGGAGCACCTCGAGCGCTTCGTCGCCGATGGCGTGCTCGATCTCGGCACGGTCAGGCTCGAGCGACGGGGCAAGGCGGTGTTGCTCACCGCCACCAATCCGCGCTTCCTCAATGCCGAGGACACGACGACCCTCGACCTGATGGAAATTGCCGTCGACGTGGCGACCCTCGATCCGGTCAGCGAGATCGCGGTGATGCGCGGCGGCAAGGCGGAGCATCCGAAATACCAGGGCCGGAGCGTCTTCGGCAGCGGCATCAACCTGACGCATCTCTATTGCGGCAAGATACCCTTCGTCTGGTTCCTCAAGCGCGACCTCGGCTACGTCCACAAGATGCTGCGCGGCGTCGCCCGGCCGGACTCGCTGCCCGACGACGTCCGCGGGCGGGGGATCGAGAAGCCGTGGGTGGCGGCGGTGGATACCTTCGCGATCGGCGGCCATTGCCAACTCCTGTTGGTCGCCGACTACGTGCTGGCGGCCGACGATGCCTTCATGACGTTGCCGGCGCGCAAGGAGGGGATCATCCCGGGCTTTGCCAACCTCCGCCTGCCGCGCCACACCGGCGACCGCATTGCCCGCGAGGCGATCCAGTATGAACTGAAGCTCGTCTGCGACAGCCAGCAGGGGCGGCTGATCTGCGACGAGATCGCCTCGGCGGACGCGATGGGAGAGGCGATCGACAAGGTGGTCACCGGGCTGACCTCGGCCGGCGTCGTCAGCGCGGTCGGCAACCGCCGCGCTTTCCGGGTCGGAGAGGAGCCGCTCGACCTCTTTCGCCGCTATGCCTCGGTCTATGCCCGCGAGCAGGCCTACTGCCACTTCAGCCCGGCGCTGATCGCCAACCTGGAACGCAACTGGGATGCCAAGAACCGCAAGGCGTGAGGTCTCAACGGGCGGCGCGGCCTCTGTCGGCGATCCGGCCGTCAGGGCGGTGATAGACGCCACGCCGCAGCCGGCGCGGGACCGGTTGCTCGCCTTGCGGGCGCTGATCCTCGAAACCGCCGACGCCACGCCGGGCGTCGGCCGGATCGAGGAGACGCTCAAGTGGGGGCAGCCGAGCTACCTGACGCCCGAGACGAGGAGCGGCACCACCATCCGGATTGATACGGTGAGGGACGAGCCGGGTCGCGTGGCCCTCTACGTCCACTGCCAGACCCGCCTCATCGACCGCTTTCGCGAGCTTTATCCCGACGACCTGTCCTTCGAGGGCAATCGCGCCGTGCTGCTCGGCGCGGATGCGCCGCTTCCCGAGGCACCTCTGCGCCATTGCATCGGGCTGGCGCTGACCTATCACGCAGAGAAGAAGCGCCGCTAGAACAGGGCGCCGGGGCGGCCGCGGCGGAGTGATCCGCCACGGCCGTGTTTATCGTCGCGTCAGGTCAGGTGTTCCTTGAAGAACGCGATGGTGCGGTCTTCGGCGAGCTTCGCCGCTTCGGCGTCGTAACGCGGCGTCGTGTCGTTGTGGAAGCCGTGATTGACGTCGGGATAGATGTGGGCGGTGTAGGTCTTGCCAGCCGCCTTCAGCGCCTCCTCATAGGCAGGCCAGCCGGCGTTGATGCGCTCGTCGAGGCCGGCATATTGGAGGAGGAGAGGCGCCTCGATCGCGGCGGCGTCCTCGGCGGCCGGTTGACGACCGTAGAAGGGGACGCCGGCGGCGAGTTCGGGATAGGCAACGGCGATGGCGTTGACGACGCCGCCGCCATAACAGAAGCCGACGGCCCCGACCTTACCGGTGCAGTCTTCGCGAGCGGCCAGATATTCAAAGCCGGCGAAGAAATCGTTGAGCAGTTTTTCCGGATCGACCTTCTGCTGGAGCTCCCGGCCTTCGTCATCGGTGCCGGGATAGCCGCCGACCGAGGTCAGGCCGTCGGGAGCGAGAGCCATGAAGCCGGCCTTGGCCATGCGTCGGGCGACGTCCTCGATATAGGGGTTTAGGCCGCGGTTCTCGTGGATGACGAGGACGCCGGCAAGCTTGCCGGTCGCGCCGGCCGGGCGGACCAGGTAGGCGTTGACCTCGCCATTGCCGTTCGGCGAGGGATAGGTGACCCGGCTGGTCTCGATATCGGGATCGTCCTCGGCGACCTGGGCCGCGAGGGCGTAATCCGGCGAGAGCTGGTGGAGGAGGGCGGCCGCGGTGACGCCGCCGATGGCGAACTTACCGGCCCTGTTGAGGAATTCACGCTTGGTGATCTTCCCATGGGCGTAGAAGTCGTAGAGCTCAAGCAGCTCCTGCGGGAAGTCCTTCGCGGTTTTGCGACGCATGGGGGTGAGATCGTTCATCGGCTCTGTTCTCCGCTTCTGACTAAGGACAAGCGGCAGAGATCCGGTCTCCGAGGTCAGAGCCAGCCACGCCGCTTGAAGTAGAGATAGGGCAGCACTGCCGAGGCGACCATAAGGCCGATGGCGACGGGATAGCCGAATTGCCAGGACAATTCCGGCATGTCGGTGAAATTCATGCCGTAGACCGTTCCGATCAGGGTCGGCGGGAAGAAGATCGTCGCCGCGATGGTGAGGACGCGGATCACCTCGTTCTGCTCGACCGAGATCAGGCCGAGGGTGGCGTCGAGCAGAAAGGTGATCTTGTTGGAGAGAAAGCCGACGTGATCCTCCAGCGAGCGAACGTCGCGGGCGATCAGCTTCAGGCGGTTCTTGTTGACGCCCTTGGTGAAGCCGCCGGGCAGGGTAAGGCTGGCGAACTGGATCAGGCGCTCGATCGAAGCGAGGCTCTCGCGGGCCTTGGCCGCGAGGTCGCCCTGGGTGCCGACATCGCCGATCAGTTGTTCGAGGCGGAGGCCGCCGCGACGCTCGGTGCGGGCGGCGAAGATATCCCGGTTGATGCGGTCGACATCGGCGCTGATCCGCTCGAGGACGTCGGCGGTCCGGTCAACCACCGCTTCGATGAGGCCAAGGAAGACCGATGGAATCGTGCCGCAGCGGCTGCCCGGCTTGCTGGCCCGGGCGAGAAACTGATGGAGGGCGCGCAGGTCGTCATAGCGCAGGGTGGCAATGCGCTGGTCGCCGGTGACGACGATGGTCAACGGGACCAGTGACGCCTCGCCCTTGTCGACGCCGGTCAGCACGGTCGCGGTCATGAAGACTGCGCCGTCCTCGCTGTAGAAGCGACTGGAGAACTCGATCTCCGACGCTTCCTCGCGGGTGGGAAGGCTGGCACTCAGAAAGACTTCGGTGGCGGCATCCTCGCTCGGCGTCGGGTGAACGAGGTCGACCCATCGCGTTTCCTCCGGCACCGGCCCGCCATCGGTCAGGTCGAGGCGCTTCGGGCCGCCGGGACTGAGGGTGTAGGCATCGAGCATTCAGGAAACCTCGGCATGACTCAGCATGGAACTGACATGCATACGCGCCGTTGATCAAGGGACGGTGAACCAAGCGCCCGCCCGCCATGCCTATACCGGCAACCGGGGTCGGACGAAACATCCATCGTAACGAGACAACGGCGGTCCTGACTGGCGGACAGCGTCGACGCCGACTTTCTTCAATCCCGCCAGAAGGAGAGTACCCATGCGCGCTGCACACCTTGGAAAATCTGCGCGAGCCCTGGCGATTGCCGGCGCCGTCCTGTTTGCCGGCGGAGCGTTCTCCGGGCCGGTCGAAGCGGCGGAAGGCAGCCACGTCAAGATCGGCGTCCTGACCTGCGCTGCCGGCCCCAAGATCGGTCTGCTGATCACCTCGGCCGAGAAGATCGAATGCACCTTCGAACCTTCCGGGGCCGAGGCGGAGCAGTATTACGGCCGCATCCGCAACTTCGGCCTCGACATCGGCGTGACCGCCGGCAGCGTCATCGTCTGGGGCGTGCTGGCGGCGCAGGATGACTATGCAGCGGGGTCGCTGGCAGGCGAGTATGTCGGCGTGTCCGCCGAGCAGACCGTGGTGCTGGGGCTTGGCGCCAATGTGCTTGTCGGCGGCTCCGACGACTCGCTCATCCTTCAGCCGCTCAGCGTTCAGGCGCAGGCCGGGCTGAACCTCGCCGTCGGCGTCAGCCGGATGGTGATCGAACAACGGTGACGGGCCGGATCGCGATGGGAGCGCCGGGCAATGTCCCCGCTCCCATCCACCGGTCATCTTTCCGGAATGCGTCGACGGCTTGCCAGCCGCCCCGTTCCCTGAGACGATCCATTGAAGAGCGGAGGAAGGCTCAAGAACAATTGGAGAACGGGGAGGCGGCGCGATGTCTGACGGCAACAGGCACGCTGCATACGCTTGCCCATCGTTGCACAGCCCCTGCTACTCTAACCCCTTGATCTTGCACATAGTCTGCACAAAGCTTGCCCAAGGCTGCACAAGGCCGAACATTGTCGCGTGTTATGAAGGGAACCTTGCCTTTCATAAGTTCGCAACCTAATCGTCGGGACCACCAAACGCGAGGAACCGACGATGGCTCGACCGACAAACAGGCTGACCGATACGTGGCTACGCAAGGCGAAGATCGGCAACGGCATCTACGCCGACGGAGCGTCCCTCTACCTCCGAGTCCAAGGGGCGTCTCGGTCCTGGCTGTTCATCTATACCGACGCCAATCGGAAGCGCCGCGAGATGGGCCTTGGGGCTTACCCTGCGGTGTCGCTGAAAGACGCGCGGTCGAAGGCCGAGGCCGCTAGGCAACTACGCGCCGAGGGCCGAGACCCGATTGAAGCCAAGCGCATTGCCACGGGTGGCGATGCCGAGGCCGCGACGTTCGAGAAGGTCGCCCGCGATTGGATCAACCTAATGGTCCCGACATGGACGGGGGCCGAGGTCGCGACGCGCTACCAAGGCTACCTGCGAAATTGGACGTTCACCATCAACGCGCTGCCGGTCGGTGAGATCGACAAGCACGCCGTCGCCTCGACGTTGAGACCCATTTGGGGCAAGCCGACCGGCGATATGGTCCGTAGCTTCATTGAGCGCGTCCTCGGCTACGCGATGGTTCGTGAGCTACGCCCCGAGGGTCTGAACCCGGCTCGCCTGCGTGGCAACATCGACAGTCTGCTGAAAGCTCCCAAGCACGTCACGACACACCATGCCGCTATCGGCTGGCGAGACGTCCCTGCGCTGATGTTGGAACTTGCTGGCGAGCCATCGGTCGCCTCGTCTGCTCTGCGCCTCGCGATCCTGACGGCGTCCCGGCAACGCGAAATCCGCGAGCTTCGCTGGCGGGAGGTCCAGGCCGACCGTCTCGTGATCGATGCCAAGCGGTACAAGACCCGGCAGGAGCACACAGTGCCGATTTCAGCACCAGCGAAGGCGATCCTAGACGCCATGCCGCGCGGTGACGACGAAGCGCTAGTCTTCGAGGGTACGAACTCTCATTCGTTCGGCTCTCTGCTGAAAGAGGGAACCCCGCACGGCATCGCGCGGTCGTCGTTCGCGGTCTGGGCCGTCGAAAACGGCTTCAGCACCGATGATGTAGATCGCTGCCTTGGGCACATTGTCGGCAGCGAGGTCACGCGGTCTTATGTGCGCTCGGATTTCTTTGAGGCCAAAGCCCGCCTGCTGTCGGCGTGGGGCGAGTTCATCGACGGTTGTTGAGTCCTCGACAAACGACCCGGTGGCGATGCAACCTGCGCGGATGGGACCGTGGAGGAAGTGGCAGAACCCGTCTATCTTGATCGCCGCAGGTCTGCTTTTCGGCTTGCTGATCGCGGGCCTCTGGCCTGCTGCTGGCAGCCCTCCGTCGCCTTTCTTTGAGCAGGTCCACCGCTGGCAGACTCTCGTCGGGGCATTGGTCGCGGGCGGAGCGGCCCTTCTTGCGGCTCGCATCGCTTGGCGAGCGGTCCGCGATCAGATCCAGTCAAACAAGCTTCTGGCCGACGAACAGCTCGGGGAAATGCGTCGGCAGTTCCGGCACCAGATGGATGTCGTCACCGTCCGCGATAGGGTCGCCATAGATCGCGAGACCAAGGGAATAGCCTCTCTCCTTGAGAGAAATGTCGAGAGGATCGACAGAATCGAGAAGGATATCCGTGATGGAAAACACACTGCCGCAGCTTCTCGCTGGAGATGGGTTGTAGAAAATGTCCGCGCTTTGGAAGAGTGGATCACCACCGACAAATCTATAGAAACTCGAAAAATCCTCTCCCTCAGGGAAACAGGCAGGATTCACATGCTCGCGTTGAAAATCAAGATGCACGTAGATGACGGCCTCGCCACCCCCGGCGTGGACGACTTGTCCCATATTCGAGAAGACGCCGTCGCGGCTCGAGACGCGGTCGTAGATGTCAGGGAGCGCGTCGCGGGTTGGGTTCCCAAGGAAGGCTGATGTCGCGTGCCGTCACGACCCGACCTGCCCGCGCATTCGGTCGAAACGCCCTGACCGGCGCTCAGGGCCGCTCGGTGGGGGCAGTCGCCGTCGCCGGCTGACCCGTTGACCCTATCGCCCTCACGCTGCCCTCACACTGCCCGCATATGTCGGCGCGAGGGGCGTAGTTGTTCCCGCTGAACAGCAGCAATCCAGCGTTGCTGCCGAAGGCCAGCACCCTCCATAAGTTTGGTGCATAATTTCCATCAGGGTAAAGCCTTGGTGCCGGGTTCCTATTGGCTAGGGATTGTTGCCACGGGGGTGGTGATTGGCCGCTCGGCTCGTCGTGGCTCGGGTCGTCGTGGCTCGGGGTGAGGGCTTAACCGAAGATTGGTTCTCATGCGGGCGGGTAATAGGCGTCCGTCCGCAGGGCTTAGCTGGCTGTGGATCGAGCGCCGAACGTTTCACACCCGGTTACCCTTCGACATCCAACATCCCTCATTCGCTTACGCAATTACCCGCTTCACCAATCTAAATGTGCCCGTCAGCCGGTGTCAGGGGTCCGTCAGCCAGCCAGTACCCTTCAAAACGTATGATTTCCGCGCCCTCGTCAGCCCATGTCAGCCATGTCAGGGGTAATAAACAATTTGATTTAATATAATAAGAGGGGGGGTACGTAGGAAACAACAATTACGCGGGACCCCTGACGGGCTGACGAAACGGCAGAAATCGGCCGTTTCATGGCTGGCAGCACCCCTGACAGGTCGACCCAACTATTCAGGATTTATGGCAATACCTGTGAAGGTATGGACCCGTTTACCCTCAATTGTTGGACGGCCTTTTGAAACCTTAGCACCAAGATTTGAAAACAAGTCTCGGGCAAATTGATCCAATGTTATTGTTTTCGCATTGTTTCGTGAGCACCACACGCCCCATTCAACATAAAGCTGATCCTTGAGGCACCATGCCCCCGTGGCAACTGTACAACGGTCTGCAACGAAGGCTGCAACCGGCGAGCCAAGACGTTCGATGTCATTGATCTCATCGGTGCCGCTTTGCGATTGCGTGAAATGGTGCTGCTCATTGAGATCATCTAAACCAGCCAATGCCCACATGGCTATGCTCGCAAGCTCAGGCCGAAGCTTTTGGGAAAAGAGGGTTCGATCTTCATTGCCATAAAATGAATGGGTGAACTTCAGTAAGATCAGGCGTGACGACAACGCGCCTGACGCGTCCGAGACGCTAATCGCCTCGTTAGCGGCTAACACGATCCGAGCTGACAGCTTGCCGACATAATCCGATAGGTATTTGCGCTTCGCGTTTACTGAATCTTCGCCCGAGATCGCCTTGAAGTTGCCCGCTAGCTTCGCCTGCGCATCGCCGCGCAAACCCTTCATAATCATATCGGGAAAAAAGACGGCTAGCTTATCGATGGCGCTTTGCAATCCGAAATCGCTGCCGAAATCTGAGGCTGTAGACGACGAGTAGTTTTCGCGGCCCATGATTTCCTGAATGACGCGAAGGATGGTGCCTTTACCACCTCGTTTGACACCGATGAATGCAAAGATCTTTTGAAACGAGGTGTCATATGTCATCAAGTAGCCAATGATCTGACGAAGGCACCTAATCGAATCTGGATCGTCTGGCCAAAGGGTATTCAAGAACCCCAACCATTCAGTTGGCGGTGGTAACGCGTTGTCATAGGCCACACCAATCGCGGCCGTGTTGAAAAAATCAGGGTCTTGCTTCAACAGCGTCTTTGACGGCCAATGGTAGATCCCGTTCGTAAACGCGATACAATCCGCTGGCTTTTTATCGATGCCGTTTGCCAACCAACTTGGTGCTTCAACCAGTGTCGAAACCATTGTGATCGGCTTAAGCGCCTCGAAGGTCTTACGAACATCTTGTGGTTGTGGATTAAATTCAACAACGGCACCCTTGTCGTTGAGCACCTTCATCTTATCGAGAAACATCCAGATGCCGTTGTCAACAGCCTGATCCTCAAGCTGCCGATAATGAGAACCAACCCAAATATAAAATGCGCCGCGCCAAAATTTTATAGGAGGTAATCTTTCGCGGAGTAAAAATTCGCGAGCGTTTGTCAACGGTGCTTGTCGATTAAGCACCATATCTCGCATCTCGTCGCCGGTAGCCTGGTTTACTGATGCCTTAGGCTTACCGTAGAGCATCTCATAGGTCTGCTCGGCAGAGGATTTACTTGGTTCGTCTGTCATTATAGTTCACCCACGCCAAATTGTTGCTTGACAAGCGCGGGCAAGTAACCGATAGGGGGAAAGCGGTTCACCCCCCGCGCCAATGCGAAGCCCCCATCGATCAGCATCGGTGGGGGTTTTCTTTTGACGTATATGCGGGGAACGTCGAACCGTTACTGCCGACACCTATGCCGTCTCTGCGACTGCGTCAACCCTCACGCGCCGGCACAACGATCTGCGCATTCGGCAGGAAATATTCGATCAGCGCATCAAGCATCTCAGGCTTCGGCCAAGTAGTTGCACCCCGCCGAAACATATAGATTGCCTGAATATCGACGCCGGTCTCATGGGCGAGGGTTGGCGCATGCGCCTTCACCGCCGCGGATCGCAAGTATTCGATTACCTGAACCAAGTTCAATGGCATCGGCGCGGTGTTGATGTATTGCTTATTTTTGGTCATTGACTGCCTTTCTTGCGCAATTCTCATTGACATCACGTTTTAATTATAATACATTTAATCCAATACGTCAACAGCCAAAATATTACTTGATCGGGCAAGAAAACTATGACACTTGACCTGCCGTTCATCTTGCCGCCTCAGCTGGAACCGCTGACGACGCTGAAGATTTGGGCGAACTGGCGGCCATACGGGCGACAGGTTCGGAACCCTGACGGCACCAAGACCATGAAGGTCGGCAAGCCGCCGATCAATCCGTTGAACGGTACCTTTCTGAAGTCCTCAGATCAAAGCTTGTGGTTCCCTTATGAGACCTGCCGCGAGCGGATCGTTACGTTGTCGATGGCACGGGGGCGGACGACGCCGGGGTTCGATCCAGCAGCCAATGTCAAGGGGTTGGGTTTGTTTCATGGGGCCGTCAACGATGAGGGCCGCGCCTCGAACCTGACCACCATCGATTTCGATTTCAAGGCGCTACCTCGCGACGACGCGCGGTGGGTGTGGGCGCGCGATTGGCTCCGTCGCTTCGATATGTCATTCACGCAGACGTCGCCGTCAGGCCAAGGTTGCCACGTCATGGGGTGGGCCTCTGACGAGCTTCGGTCGCGTATCGGCGCAACCCGGCCGGTCAGAGGCTGCATCGACATCATCGCGCAGATGGGTTTCCTGACAATCACCAGCGTTGAAAACACGCTTCGCAATCTGCCGCTTGCCGACATCAGCGAACCGCTGGCAGCTTTGCTCGACGCCGAGGGCATTACAGCGGCACCACCCGTGGCACCATCGCCTCCGGGCACCCTGGAGGGCTTGGAGGCGTATTATGCAGCGTGTCGTCTCGACAAGCGGTTTCAGCCGTTGCTCTGCCGCACCGTCGAACCCGGCAATCGCAACTACAACTTCGCCGTGACGACGCTGGCGGGCACCTTGAAGCAGGCCGGGGCTACCGAGATGGCCGCGTATCAGATCATCCTCGAAGCAACCATCACGCGACGATCCCCGCCAAGCGCGAAGGGCGAGGCCCGCGACGATAAGTTGCACCGTCTATTCTTTGGCCCGAAACCGATTTGGGAACGGCTGAAATGACCGCGCAAGTCTTGATCGTGCCGAACCGCGACTTCGACACGTGGGAACCGAAGCGGACCCCTCCCGAGGCGCAGGCCGAGACTTGGCTGAACTACCTACACATGCGCCATATGCTGGCTCACGGGTCCGAAGCGGCCGATGCTTGGCGGGCAGGCATCGAAGTCGTGATGATCCAAGACATCAAGGTCATCGCCGTCACCGAACGCGGGGTCTTTTCGTCGAAGCATTGGCTCGTGGATTACCTCAACGCACGTCTGGTTTTCGAGGTCAACTTGACCATCGTTTCCGAGGACGGGAAGCGGATGAAGCATTTCAGACCAGCTATGCCACGGATGCGGCGGGCAACACCCGAGGATGGCGGCACCTCAACGATCCTTCGCATGCCTCCGCGCTGCCTTCGGTAACGTTCGGGCGATTTTCCGGCATATGCGCCCTCACGGGCAGGCAATTTCCCCCACCCCCCTAAATTCACGTCTTTACGGGCGGTGCCCGGGCAAATCGCCTTGTCGGGCATATGACCCTTACTTGATACCCTGCCGCCCGTCAGCGATGCCCCGCAGCAAGCGAGTTTGGGTGAGGCTGGCAGCCGTCGCCCGTGAGCCTTAAGCGGGTAATTTGGGCGGGAAGTGGTCATTCGCCGCGATATGAACGAACCGCAGTGATGCGCCAAACGGTCGTCCTGAGGCAATCGATTACCACACCTCTTCTTCGCGTTCGTCAACAAGGTCGCATTCGGTTTCGGTTCGACTTTGGATCGTCGTCCAACACCTGAGTGGTCCGGGGACATCCATCCTCGCCGCTGCGGTCTACCGGCTGCTCAGCATGATTACGGGACGGCGCCTGTCTCGCGATGGCTGAAGGTCGGCATCACGGCCTTGCGGGGTCACCGTTTCCCGTGAGCCTTTGTGCGGGCTGGCACGCATGATGTTACGGCACACGCATCTCCGAGTAGTCACCCCGCGCGCGAAGCGTCATTGTCGCCGGCGCTTCGGTGCGGTTTCGCCAGAACCATCCGTGATTCCCGGTGAACGCCGCCGTCAGCGTTCCCACCTGATCCGGTACCCCCCGACCTTTTTCATAGCTGATGTTGTTGCCGCCACCGTCACCGTGGGTGTCGAAGTTCAAGACTGCGCCATTCGCCGTCCATTCGAACTCGGCCACCGCACCTTCCTCCATCACCAGCTTAATCTCGATTCCCTCTCCTGGCGCGAGCGTATAGCTGACTTCGTCGCGCCACGCTGACACGGGCGCGTCGGATTGCGCTGGTGCAGCGGCGATTTCGGCCGCGGGCGCTACCGTTTCCACTTGCGGTGCGGCCGGCATATCTTCAGGCGACACCGGTGCAGCACTGGTTCTCGCGGCAATAGCCGCAAGTTGTGCTTCAAGCGCCGCCAACCGATCGGCCTGGGCAGGATCGCCCGAAACCGGCGCGGGAGCCGGGATCGGAGAAGCCGCCAGCGCAGCATCTTCCGCCGCGGCTTCTGCGTAGAGTTGTTGCTTGATTTCACCCATCTGGGTCAGCCCGAGTACTCGGCCAAGGCCGGTCGCGTCGATCCCGTATTCCGCGGGAAGCCAGAAGACGGTCAAGATGACGCCCGCGACTGCCGCGGAGCCGAGCGTAGCGCGGATCAGGCCGCCCGAGGTCGCCTCAACGCCCTCGATATGTCCGGATCGCCCCGGCCTTGAAGGATTGCGCGGGCCTGAGCGACGCGGCGGGACTGGGGGATTCTGACGGTCGAATCTTTCTTGCATTGGAACTTTTCCCTAGGATCAGGCGACGATGTAGCCGGCGAGCTGGAAGCCGATCAGGGCGAAGCCCGCCGTCATCATGAGGACGTTTGCGGCATAGGCATGCCGCGCGAAGGAAGGAGTGGCGCGCCAACGCGTCATCACCAGCAGGATCGCGGTGAGCGCCAGGAGTTGCCCAATCTCGACGCCGACATTGAAAGCGAGAAGATTGGGCACGAGGCCGTCGGGGGAAATGTTGTAGTCGATGATCTTCGACGACAGGCCGAATCCGTGGAGGAAGCCGAAAATCAGCGTGGCTGCTTTAGTGTTCGGTTGGACGCCGAACCACAACGGAAAGGCGCCGAGATTGTCTAGCGCCTTGTAGACCACCGAGAACCCGATGATCGCGTCGATGATGTAGCTGTCGATGCCTATGTTGAAGTAAACGCCGAGAAGCATCGTCGTGGAGTGACCAATGGCGAACAGACTTACGTAGCCAGCGATGTGCTTCATTCCGTAAAGAAAGAAGATCACACCGAACAGGAAAAGTATGTGATCATAGCCGGTCACCATATGCTTGGCGCCGAGATAGATGAACGGGATGATGTGCATCCCAGTTATTTCCTGGATGTAGCCCTGGTCGCCAAGCGTGACCGCATGGGCGAGGGCGAAATCCGACCAGAGGACTAGGACGGCCGCGAGCGCGAGCGACGCCGCAGCGGGATGGACGTGGGGGCGCGCAACGCCAATGCGTTCGCTTTGGATCATGTACGTTTCCTTGGGAAGCGGTCAGCCGAAAGAGGAGAAATCAGGCTGACGCTATCCTCGGCGGACGCTTGACGCCGCCCGGCCCGCGATCGACGCGCGCAATTGCGACCGGATGAAAGCGGACCGAACATGGGTCCGCGGCGGCCGCTGACTGGGTATGCAAGATCGCGTGGATTTGATGCTCGTGATCGCTGGCATCATGGGCATGCCCTGTCGACCCTGGCGAATAACCCTCTTCATGGGCTTGTTCATGAGTTGACGCGGTTTCCTGAGCGATCGTCGGCGTATGCGTCAGCGCAATGAAAACCGGCGCGAACATCATCACCAATAGCCCGAGTATGGCGATCGCTCTTCGCAAAGTTGGTCCCACCCCATTCAATCCGTTGCTTCAACCCTTGCGAGGCTTTGGCAAACTCATGTTATATCCCCCCCAGGGGGATAAATGATTCATATGACAGACCAGCATCTTCACGCAACCCACCCCGGCCTCATCAAACGCCTGAAACGGGCCGATGGCCATCTCAGGCACGTGATCGAGATGATTGTTGACGGCCGGCCCTGCGCCGAGATCGCGATCCAGATGCAGGCCGTAGAGCGCGCGATCACGGCGGCGAAGCGGACGCTGATCCACGATCACATCGACAACTGCCTTGGGGATGGGGGCGAGGATGACCTCTCCGAACTGCGGGCCCTGGCCAAGCTCCTTTGAAGCCACGCCATGTTGTCAGTCCTCGCCAACCCGACTTATCGACACCTCTTCGCCGCCCAAGTGATCGCTTTGGTCGGGACCGGCCTCATGACGGTGGCGTTGGCGCTACTTGCGTTCGAACTCGCCGGTGAGGACGCCGGGGCGGTGCTCGGCACGGCCCTAGCGATCAAGATGATTGCTTACGTGGGCTTGGCACCTGTCGCAGGGGCCTTCGCGATGCGCCTGCCGCGTCGTGCACTGCTGGTCGGACTTGACGTCATCCGGGCCACGGTGGCGCTGGCATTGCCCTTCGTCGACCAGATCTGGCAGGTCTACGTACTGATCGCGGTCCTGCAGTCAGCGTCGGCCGCCTTCACGCCGACTTTTCAGGCGACAATCCCGGACATCCTGCCTGATGAACGCGATTACACGAACGCGCTATCCCTTTCCCGGCTCGCCTACGACCTGGAGAATCTGCTGAGCCCTGTACTGGCCGCAATGTTGGTCGCACTGATCGGCTTCCACTGGCTCTTTGGTGGCACAGTCATCGGGTTTCTGATCTCGGCGGCGCTGATCGTCTCGGTGTCGCTACCCGCCGCAGCCCGACAGAAGACAGAGGAGCGGTTCACCGCCCGCGTCGCGAGGGGCTTGCGCATCTACCTCGCGACCCCACGCCTGCGTGGTCTGCTCGCGATCAATCTTTCGGTAGCTGCGGCAGGCGCGATGGTCATCGTCAATACAGTTGTTATCGCCAAGGGCATGCTCGACCTGGCCAACGCTGACGTGGCGGTCGCCCTGGCGGCCTTTGGTGCAGGTTCGATGATCTCGGCATTGGCGATGCCGCGCCTGCTAGACCGCTTTCGCGACCGATCCGTCATGGTCATGGCCGCCGGCGCAATGGCGTTCATCCTTTTTGGCTTTGCCGCCATCGTTAGTGTCAGCACTGCCTTGACGCTGTGGGCGCTGCTCCTCGCGACCTGGCTACCGCTGGGCATGGCCTATTCTGCGGCGCAAGTGCCGGTTGGCCGTCTGCTACGTCGCTCCACCCACGCCCAGGATCGTCCGGCGGTCTATGCCGCCCAATTCGCCCTGTCCCATGCCTGCTGGCTCATCACCTATCCTCTCGCGGGCTGGTTAGGCAGCACCGCGGGCATGCCGGCAACGCTGGTTGTGCTCGCAATTTTGGCCGCGGCCGGTTCGGTCCTAGCCGCACGCCTGTGGCCGGCCGCCGACCCGGATGTCGTTGGGCATATCCACCCCGACCTGCCGCCGGATCATCCCCACCTGACGGGAACCGACAGCGGGCGGCAACACGCACATGCCTTTGTCATCGACGAGCTTCACGCACACTGGCCGGTGCCGACGCGATGATGGCATGGCTGGTCGCCGCCCAGGAATGGATCTACGGAACCATCAACGGCTACCTGTCCGCCTTCGCGTCAAATGAGGACTGGTCTGCGCTACTGAGCGTCATGCCGCTCGGGATCGGGTTCGGAGCGATTCATGCCCTGACACCCGGCCACAGCAAGACACTTCTCGCTTCCTACCTTGTAGGGTCACCGCTGGCCTACCTGCGCGGCCTCGCGGTTTCCAGCGTCCTTGCAGCGACGCATGTAGGAATGGCCGTGGTCATTGCCCTATTTGCGGCGGAGCTCCTCACCCGTACGCTCGTCGGCGCAGGACGGGCGCCGACAGTCGAAGATATAAGCCGTGGCCTGCTGGTTCTCATAGGGATTTGGTTCGTCGTGAGGGCGGTTCGCGGCTCCTCTGGCCACACGCATGGTGAACGCGAAGGCGTCGCGGTTGGCGTGATCGCCGGGCTCATTCCCTGCCCGCTGACATTGTTCGTCATGGTTCTGGCCTTATCTCGTGGTGTGCCGGAAGCGGGCCTCGCCTTCGCGCTTGCGATGATGATCGGAGTTGGACTTACGCTTGGCGTCGTTGCCCTGCTTGCAGTGGCCGGCCGCAGCGCTCTCACTGCGGCGATGAAGAAGTTTGGCACATCAATCTCGGTCGTATCGCGCACGCTTGACGCACTCGCGGGATCGTTGCTCATCGTATTTGGATTTCGAGAGCTCTTGCTGTGATGCTGTCGATCTCCTCCAGGACGGGAGCCGGGTTTGTCCATGCGCGCCTCCTGCTTGTCCTAAGCGCGGCCGCTGGACCGGCAATTCTGCCGGAAGAGACTGTCGCGCACCCGCATGTTTTCGTGGATGCGAAGGTAGAGGTCGTCTTCGATGACGCCGGCCGTTTGGCGGCCGTACGGAACATCTGGCGTTTCGATCCAGCGTTTAGCCAATATGCGATAGAAGGGCTCGACACCGATGGAGACGGTACGTTCAGCGAAAACGAACTAGCGTCGCTTTCCAGGGTCAACGTCGAATCGTTGGCCGAATTTGGCTATTTCACATACCTGAGGGTCGGTGACCGGGCAGCAGGCTTCGGGGATGCCGAGAACTATTGGCTTGAACTCGACGGCGAGCAGTTGACCCTGTTCTACACTCTGCCGGTCGCAGAACCATTCGTCATCCAGCAACCGCCTTACCTCGAAATTTTTGATGCCGCGTATTTCGTCGGCTTCGGCTTCGACGAGGTCGAACCATTTCGTCTCGTCAACGCACCCGAGGGCTGCACGGGCAACCATCAACTTCCCGAAGAGCTCGACGTGCAGACGATGACAATCCTGGGCCAACTCCCGGCCGATCAACGCAGCTTGCCGCCCGAACTCGCCGAGGCGACCAAGAGCCTGGCGAACTACATTGAGATCGACTGCGGTGGGCGTCAGCAACTTGCGGCGATCGATGACGCCGAAGTCGCGGCCATCCCGTTGCGAGAACCAGCGAACAAAGCCGAAAGGCATTGGCTACTGGGGGCCGTCCTGATCCTCGTCGCGGGGGGAGGGTCTGCAGCGTGGTGGATATGGAATCGTTCGAAGAAAGCGTAATCGCTCCACCGTCGCAGCGCCTCAGGCGACCGGCCCGGGCAAGTGTCCGCGACGGGTCGGGAGCTGTCATTCCCAGCCTAGCGGTCCAATGGCGGCTTTGGGCCGGAAGTGCCGGTGCGACAAGTCAAGCCGAAGGTCTCGGGATGGCTCGGAGCTGACCTTGCCACGTCCCCTGGTCAGGCGGCCTCCGGTCCATACTGACGCCACAACTCGATGCCCCCCGACGCCCATCCGACGTTGTTCGTCCCTTCGAGAGCTGTGCCCGCGCTGGATGCGCGATTGCGCACCGTGAGGATTTCGTCGCCCGCATGCATCACAGAGAACGCGATGAACTTGAGGCATCCGAGGATGATGCCGGCCGGAATATCTTCGCATGCTGCGAAGCCCGACTTGTACATGATCATCAGGCCCGGATTGACTCCTTGCGCGGCACCTTGCCCGCACGGATCGCAGCACTGCCTCAGATCGATGACGTAGCGGTCAACCGCAATCGAGACGACCTGCGCACCGGGCTTAATGCGAAGCTGTTGCGGAGGCAGCGACCCGCCGTAGAGGTAGACGATGCCGTCCACCGAGGGGTGCGCCATCTGGAACCGATAGCTCGGCTTCATGAACCCGAACTTGCTCCTCCGTGGCAACGCCTCAACCGGCTCAGTGATGGTGCGCTGACCTGCCAACACCATGCCCGTATACTGCTCGGCGGCCTCGACGGCGGCCTTGCGATACAGATTTAGTTGCTCGTCCGAGACCTGCGGCACGTCGTCGGTTTTCGTGTGCTCGCGGATTAGTTCGATTGGCAGGAAAACTTCGAGGTCCCACCATTTGTCAGCCCCGCATGACGGCACGCCACCGACGTTATCCGGTGCGGCGCAGGTGGGCATATTCGGCGGCTGATGTTGGGGGCGGTAGTCATTCATCATCGAAATCCTTATCGAGTACGTCTCGATCGATCTGAGGCACGTATGGCTCGGCAAGCTGCTGCGGTGTCAGCGGACCCGGCTGTGCATTGCGTTCTTGCTCCGACCTGTACGGGCGGCCTTCGCGGGCTGCGGCTGCTTCCTCCAACGAGGGTGAATTCAGTCCGAGCGGTTGCGCGGGCTTGCCGAAATGATTCTCCAGGTCTGACAGCAGGCGCGGCTTGATTGTCATCGGCCCCACCCTGCTCCGGTCTTGCCGTCCGACATATGCCGCTTGAGGCGCACCGCATCGTCCATCGGATCAGCGCCGAGGGTCGGCAACGCGTCATTGCTGTAGACGACATTGCCACGGGGGAGGTCCGGGGCCATGACGCTGGCGAGCGACTTGGGTTCACCGACTGAAGCCGCGCCGATAAGGGTGTCGGTCATCGCGTCATAGGTCAGCAGATCGTTGAAGACGAAGCTGACGATCTTGCCGAGGGTCTTGGCGTCAACGTCAGCCTTGCCCTTCGCAAAGCGATCCAGCTGATCGAGGTTGATCTTGGCAAACTCTTGCAGGCGGGCGCGGCCTTCCCCGAGCGTCGAGACTGCGTATCGGATGCGGGCGAGACCGCTTTCATCTTGGTTCATGTCTGAACTTTCTCGGTTCGTTGAGTTTCAATCATCACGCGGATGATCTCGCGTGCTTTCTCGACGGCATCCTTGCCGATCTTGAGAAATTCGGTTGTTGGTGCGGGGCCGATCTTTTCCCGGCTAAGGATGCGACATGCGGGGTTGACCGGGTGGAGGCAAAGCGACACCTCATCAAGCCGCGCCTGCGACACCTCGGCGTAATAATCCGAGCGGCCTTTGTTGCGAATCTCGTAGGCGACAACGCCGAAAGCTACCGAGAAGCCCTGTGTCTGCTCTGCCTTGGCGTCGTCGTCCACAAGGGCCGAAATGTGCAGCTCATCGCCGCGATAGCCGAGATGGATGATGGTTCCACACGTGGCTGACATTCCATGCCGCCACAGCAACGGCACTGCCCGCGTCACGTCAAAAGCCCCGGCCCGCACCGAATGTCGGGCATGGTCGATTGCCGGGGTTGACGCGATGCCGCGGACGATGGTTGTCACGGCTAGTGCGTCCTGCCGCTGAACTCGGGGCTCATCTGGATCGGCTTTTCGCCCATCAGCGCCCGCAGTTCGAGGGCCTCGGCCTGCTCGGCGAGCTCACGCTGCATCTTGTGCGCGTTGCCAAATTCCTTGGCGATGATGCCGCCGTCTGCACCCATGCTGGCCGGGCGTTCGGCACCATGCATGTGCATGCCTTTGCGGATGGTCTTCGGGTCTCGCTTTGTCATCTCATTTCCTCGTTGGTTTGAGCTCAGCGGACGTGCAACCCCAACAGGAGAAAAGGCGCACATCCGCTAGTTCGCTCAAGACTCGTCAGATCACCAACAAGGGCTCAGTTGACGGGGCGAAGCCCCCACCTGCACCACACGGGCGCTGGAGGGGGATTGAAGCTCGGACGCGGATGCATTGGCTTGCCGACACAAAGCACGACGAGCGTCCGAGCACCCAGCCGCAGGGGGCTGAGTATTTGCTGCAGCTTGATTGGATGAATGCTGCATTTCGTCTGGCTTTAGCTGTGTCGGCACTTGCATTACTTCACACCCTCCAAGTAATGTCAAATGATTTTCTTGAAGATGTGATGATTTTCATGTATTGCGATGGGCAATACATGGATCGAACACCATCTATACAGGAGCAAGCAGATGCCCGAGGCCATCCCAACCGGCAACGAGCTAGTGGCTAGCGCACCCTTCCCGCCCGAGGGCTGGACGCAGCATCCCGACAATCCGGCCTACTATTTCAAGGGCAAGGAGGTGTTGAACGAGGCGCAAATCCGGGCCAAGTACAGCCGCTATCACACCACGCCAGTCCACGGGCATGCGAGCGATCCGCGGCTCAAGGAGACGATGGCCCTGCGTCGGTCCAACATGCTTGAGACCATCGAGCAAGCCAGCACCCACCACCAGAAAGCAATCGACACCCTTTCCGACATCATGGACGACCCGGATGCTACCGCAGCGCAAGTTCGAGCCTGCGAAAGCATCATCCATTGGGCATCCGGCGCACCCGAGCGGTTCATCCATATCGCCCTCGAGATCAGGCATGCGTCCATCGGCGACGCCATGAATGCCGTCATCGCCGCCGTGGCAGATGGCGATTGCTCAGTTGAGGCCGGTGAATCTTTGATGTCGATGCTCAAGCAGAAAGCCGAGGTCTCAGACATGGCCCTGCTCCAGGCGCAAATCTCGGAACTGCGCGATATGGTTCAGACCGTTGCCACGGGTGGCGGTAGGCTGATCAACGGATGAGCGGCCGCATCACGAATATGATCAGCCAGATCGCGACGTTGAAGCGCACGCTGCGCAAGACCTCGAACATCAACGTAGCGCGCACCGTCCTGTCGATCTTCGACGGGGCCGAGGACCTCGTTAGCTTCGATCCCAATCCTCGAGACGGCCCCTTCGTCCGCGTGACCCTTTGCGCTGTGCCGTCAGGTTCTTTCTTTTACGCCAAGCCGATGGACCCGACGAAGCCAAGCAGCGTCATGGTGCGGCTAGGCCCTGTGTACGCCGCGCCCGAGGTTGACGACTTCGAGGAGGTCAACCGCGTCATCGATCTGCACGCCACTACCGGGGCCAAGCCCGTCACGCCAGAGGAAGATCGGGTCCAGCACGACGCCAAGGCAACCGAGAAGCTAACTGAGGTCGATCAGATCAGTTCGATTGAGGCTTACCGGAAAGCGCACAAGGCAAGACTGATAGAGAAGATGAAGGAACTGAACTAATGGGGCCATCCACATTGCCAGAGGGCGTCAGCGCCCTTGAACACCATCGCAACCTGATCCTCGAGCGCGCGCTGCAACGCATCGCTGATCGAAAGCGCCGCCTTGCCGAGCAGGCCGAGAAGCCCCGAGCCGTAGGGGTGTCAGGCTACATCGTCTCCCCCATTGCCGATCAGATCGAGGAACTGCGCCGCCAAGCCAGTGGCAAGGCCAAGGGCGGGCTATTCAGCTTCCTGCGCTGGGGCCGCTAGTTCGTCGTCATCGAAATTATGCGGGGTGAAGTTCGGGTAATCTTCCTCGAACTTCGCTTTGATCATCTCAATGATTACCGCACCTTCCTCTGACGGGTATTTCTCGATCTCGGCGATGATGTCTTGCATAAACAACCAGAGCTTATTCGGCGCTACGAACTCCAGAGCATATTTGGCGTGTTCATCGGCAATTTTTTTGAGGACTTCCCTGATGGTGGTTTCGTCGGGGGTGGGCATCAGTCTGCTCCTTGCGTGCGCTAGTCGTCGTATGGCTCTTTTAGTTCGGCGGTAGCCGCGTCGAAATCCGCGACCGAGATGTGCTCCCAGCCGGGCGTGACCCTGCGCCCTGCGTCGATGGCGAGGACCGGGGGCTTGATGTATCGCAGCAGTTCGGATTCGAGGTAGTAGACCCTGCCGCCGTCGCGATAGGCTTTGATCGCGCCCGACCGAACACGGTTGCCGAGGGTGTTGCGATGGATGCCGCCGAGCAGTTCGCACGCAGCTTTGGTGTTGAGCCGTCGATCTGTCATTGTAAGATCATAAGCGGCACCTCGCGTTCCCGCAAATTATGGTGCGAATTATGAAAGGGTGCCCGAAACCGTTGTAAATGGGGGGGTTCGAGATGTCTGACGGCAACAGTGCGAGAGTAGAGGGCCCCCGGTGCATTGCCTTGGTCGGCCCGTTCGCCAGCGGCAAGACGACGTTGCTTGAAGCCATCCTTGCCAGAACCGACGCAATCAACCGACAGGGCACGATCGCCGAGAAAAACACGGTCGGCGACGCTTCGCCCGAGGCGCGGGCGCACCAGATGAGCGTCGAGGCGAATATCGCCGAGACGGATTTCATGGGCGACCAGTTCACTTTCATCGATTGTCCCGGGTCGATCGAGTTCGGTTTCGAGGCCGCGCCGATCCTCGCCGGGGTCGACCTCGCGGTGGTGGTGGCGGAAGCCGACGACAAGAAGATCCCGGCGCTTCAGGTCATCCTCAAGGGGTTGGAGGACAGGGGCATTCCCCGCATCCTCTTTCTCAACAAGATCGACAAGACCGAGGTCAGCGTTCGCCAGACGCTTGAGATGCTGCAATCGGCGAGCAGCGTGCCCCTGGTCCTGCGACACATCCCGATCCGGCAGAACGATGTCGTCACCGGATTCATCGACCTCGCCCTGGAACGCGCCTTCGTCTACCGCGAACACGCGGCGAGCGAACTGATCGACATGACCGACGCCGACCGCGCCCGGGAGGCGGAGGCTCGCTACACCATGCTGGAGACGCTCGCCGACTATGACGACGGGTTGATGGAGCAACTGCTCGAGGACATCCAGCCCGACCAGGACCAGATCTTCCAGGACCTGGCGAAGGAGACGCGGGAGGGCGTGATCTGCCCGGTGCTGATCGGGTCGGCGGAGGGTGCCAACGGCATCGGCCGGTTGCTCAAGGCGATCCGCCATGAAGCGCTCGCCATTGACGATACCCGTGCCCGGCTGGGCGTAGCCGCCAGCGACGATGGCGCGGTGCAGGTGCTCAAGACGCTGCATACCACCCATGGCGGCAAGTTGTCGATCGTCCGGGTGCTCAGCGGCACGGTCGGCGACGGCGCCGAATTCACCGGTCCGGACGGGCCGGTCGGGCGGGTTTCCGGTGTCTTCAGGATTGCCGGTCAGCAGGCAACCAAACGCAACGCCGCGGTCGCTGGCGAGACGGTCGGTCTCGGCAAGCTCGACGATGCGCAGACCGGCACGACGTTGTCGACTGCGAAGGAGGCGCCGCCTCAGGTGGTGACGCTGACGCCACCGGAGCCGGTGCTCGGCACCGCGGTCTCCTCGGCCGAGCGACGGGACGACGTCAAGCTGTCCTCGGCGCTGACCAAGGCCGTCGAGGAAGATCCATCGCTACGGGTCACCCATGTCCAGGATACTGGCGAGACGGTGCTGGAAGGGCAGGGGGAGATGCACCTGAGGGTGGCGCTGGAACGGCTGACCGGCAAATACGGCATCTCGGTCGACACCCACGATCCGCGCATCCCCTACAAGGAAACCATCCGCGCTTCGACCACAGTGCGCGGCCGGCACAAGAAACAGTCGGGCGGTCACGGACAGTTCGGCGATGTGGTGCTCGAGATCGCGCCGCGGCCGCGCGGCGCCGGCTTTGCCTTCGACGAGAAGATCAGCGGCGGTTCGGTCCCGCGCAACTATTTCTCGGCGATCGAGGCCGGCATCGTCGAATATCTCGACCGGGGCCCGCTCGGCTTCCCCGTGGTCGATGTCGCGGTGACCCTCACCGACGGGTCCTATCACTCCGTCGATTCCTCCGACCAGGCGTTCCGCACGGCGGCGCAGGTCGGCATGCGCGAGGGCATGCCGCTGTGCAAGCCGGTGCTGCTCGAGCCGATCCTCAAGGTTGAGATCGCCGTGCCGTCGGAGGCGACGCCCCGAGTCAACGGCATCGTCTCGCAACGGCGCGGCCAGATCCTCGGCTTTGATGCGCGTCCGGGCTGGCAGGGCTGGGACGTTGTCGAGGCGATGATCCCGCAATCCGAGATCCGCGACCTGATCATCGAACTGAGGTCGGCGACAGCCGGTGTCGGCACCTTCGAGGCGCATTTCGATCACCTCGCGGACCTCAGCGGCAAGCTGGCCGACCAGGCGATCGAGCGGGCGAGCGCCCAGGCGGCGTAGGCGCGCCTCGGCCGGACGGAGAATCGCGCTTCGATCAATGGTGGTGTTCGCGCCGCGCCCGGTGCCGCTTGGCCTTCGTGCGGTTTCCGCATGTCGCCATGTCGCACCAGCGGCGCGAGTTGTTCTTGCTGAGATCGAGAAACAGCCATTGGCAGTCGTTGCCCGGGCCGTGGCCGGGGCATTGCTTGATCCGGGAGAAATCGGCGGTCGCAAGCAGGTCGATGGCGGAGAGGGCGAGCGGTCCGATGAGGGCAGCTTCCGGCGACGCTTCGCTGAAGTCGAAACGATAGCCACCGCCGGCCGCCGGCGCGAGCTCTCCCGATCCGATCGCTCGCTGGGCATGATCCCGAAGCACTCGCAGGTCAGCTCCCTCCGGCTTCTCGCCGAAGGCGAGGGCGCTGCCGATGCGATAGATCGCGTCGCGGAGGGCCAGGGCGTGGCGGAAGGTGCGCTGCGCGACGCCGGCATCGGCGTCGAAGGCCGCAAGGCAACGCCGCGCGCCCGCTTCGTCGACAATCCCCGCATGCCGTGCCCACGCGACAAGGTCCGATGGCGCATGAAGGTTTTCGAACGGAGTCGGTGAATCGCGACCGCTGGCGGTATTGGCAAAATCGAACGCCGGAACACCCCCGACGAGCGAGACGCTGGCTGCTGAGGACGACATATGACACCTTCAAAAACTGTATAGCTGGTTATTGACATAACCGTCAATAATAAAATAGACGGTTATATGACCTGACCGGATTCAATCGCGCCACTCCAGAGGAGGTTCTCATGGACACGACCCACTACATGCTCGCCAGCCAGCTTCAGACCGCCCTCACGACCAAAGGGGCTGCGGTTCGCGGCGGGAACGGCCGGGACGATCCCTATGCCGCAATCGATGCGGCGATCCGGGGTGCCCGCAATGCGCTCTTCCGGTTCATGACCGTGATCGCGAGTGTCAGCGTCGGGTTGGCAGCGATTGGGTACGCCGGGGAAGGGGGCGCCGGGGTTCTGGTCGCCGCGCTTGGCTGGACGCCGTTCGGATGAGACCGGCTATCGCCCGGATCTGGCGGGGCCGCACCCGCACAGCAGATGCCGATGCCTATGCGCGGTACCTCTACGACGCGGGTATCAAGCCGCTTGAGGAGACCGCGCTGGCGGTCGAACTGTTTCGGGAAGATGGCCCGGAGGAGACCGAGTTCGTCACCATCTCCTATTGGGAATCCATCGAGGCGATGGCGCGATTTGCCGGCAAGAACCCGCGCCGCATCCACCACCTTGCCCGCGATCCCGAGTTTCTGGTCGCGATGCCCGAGGGCGTGCAGATCCTCCGGATCGTGGCGTCCGCGGGGCGGTTCGACGCTGATCGAGGAACGGCGGAACCGACGGGCCCGCGCGCCGGTTGATGGACAGCCCACACCTTCGTGATTTGATCGTGTGTAGGCAGGGGCATAGGTCTGTCAGACGACAGAATGCGCCAATGGAGCATGCGATGTACGTGAAACGACAGAAGGGCTGGGAGATTCCGGAGCGGCTTGCCACGCCGGAATCGGTCTATCTCAACCGCCGCCAGATCCTCGCGGCAAGCGGTCTCGGACTGGCCGCGGCAACCCTTCCCGGCATCGCCAGCGCCCAGACCGATCCTTCGGCCGATCTCTACCCGGCGGCGCGCAACTCGAAATATACGATCGAGCGCGAGGTCACGCCGGAATCGATCAACACCACCTACAACAACTTCTACGAATTCGGCACCCACAAGAACATCGCCCGCGCCGCCGAGGCCCTGCCGATCCGGCCGTGGGAAGTGAAGATCGACGGGATGGTGGAGAACGAGATCACCACCGATTTCGACACGCTGATCCGCAAGATGCCGCTGGAGGAACGCCTCTACCGGCATCGCTGCGTCGAGCGGTGGTCGATGACCGTGCCGTGGACCGGCTTCCCGCTTGCCGAACTGGTGAAGATGGCCAAGCCGCTCGGCGACGCGACATATCTGCGGATGGAAACCTTCATGATGCCGGATGTCGCCACCGGCCAGAAGCAGATCTGGTATCCGTGGCCGTATGTCGAAGGCGTCAGCATGGCCGAGGCGACCAACGACCTCGCCTTCCTGGTCACCGGCGCCTATGGCAAGCCGGTCGCCAAGTCGATGGGCGCGCCGCTGCGGCTGCACCTGCCGTGGAAATACGGCTTCAAGTCGATCAAGTCGATCGTCCGCTTCACCTTCACCGACGAACAGCCGGTGACCTTTTGGCAGGATCTGGCGGCCAGCGAATATGGCTTCTGGGCCAACGTCAATCCGGAAGTGGCGCATCCGCGCTGGAGCCAGGCGAGCGAGCGTGACCTGACGACCAACGAGCAGATTCCGACACGGTTGTTCAACGGCTATGCCGAATACGTCGCCGATCTCTACGTCGGGATGGAAGACCAGAACATCTACATGTAGCCGCTGCCGGCGCCCTCGTTCGAGGGCATCCGGAACGCCTGAACCCGGCCCGTGGCGATCATCGCCGCGGGCTTTTCGCGTGTCCGATCAATGCCGCCAGGCAACGTCCGGACTATGTCGGGGGAGAGGGCATCTTCAAAGAAAAAGCCGGGCCGCTATGGCCCGGCAGTTCTTTGCCACATCAGCAACGCGAGCGACAAACCTTCCAGAGAGGAACTGACGACGTTGCGATCCGTGCGTAGGGAGGAAGTGACGAACGAATCACTGCGCCGACAACTCAGTGTACTCCTGCAAAAAAATTGTGCAGCGTCTTGTCGTCAGTGCTGTGAAGAAAGTGTGACACGCGGTAAAATTGCAACAGCACTCCAAAGCACTGCTCAATATGACCAGTTCTGCGCCTTCGACAGAAGGAAATCCCTGAAGACATGGACTCGTGCCGAGTTCTTCAACTCGGCCGGATAGACGAAATACGACGCGAAGCTCGGAACTTCTGCTTCCGGCAGAAGCCGCTTCAGTCGCGACTCGCCTTCCACCATGTAGTCGGGAAGCACTGCGATGCCGATGCCGCGAACGGCCGCGCTCTTGATCGACAGCAGGTTGTTGATCCGCAGGATCGGCGTCCGCGGATTGCCGGGATCGCGGCCGGCGAGTTCCAGCCAGTTCACGTCGCGCAGGTAATTGGGCACCGGTACGCCGAAAGTGACGATGCGGTGCTTGTCCAGTTCCTCCAGCGACTTGGGATGGCCGAAACGCTCAAGATACTCCGGGGCGGCGTAAAGGTGCATGTGCACGGTGAACAGGCGCCGCTGGATGAGGTCGGGCTGGGTCGGCTGCCGCAGGCGAATGGCGATGTCGGCCTCGCGCATGTTGAGGTCGAGTTCGCCGTCATCGAGGATCAATTGCAGTTCGATGTCGGGATAATGGTCGATGAACTCGTGGATGCGATCGGTCAGCCAGGTCGAGCCGAGGCCGACCGTGGTGGTCAGGCGGAGTCGCCCCGTCGGTTGCTCGGCCGAATCGGCGAGCCGGGCACGGACCGCCTCGAGCTTCGACATGACCTCGTTGGCGGCCCGGTAGAGGTGTTCGCCCTGTTCGGTCAGGATCAGGCCGCGGGCGTGGCGATGAAACAGCGAGACGCCGAGGTCCTGCTCCAGCGCGCTGACCTGGCGGCTCACCGCCGACTGGCTCATGTGCAGCGTTTCGCCGGCATGCGTGAACGAGCCGGCCTGGGCGGCGGCGTGGAAAATCCGGAGTTTGTCCCAGTCCATCGAGGGCCGGTCTTTCGCGTTATTCAGCCGCTTCGGCTGCGTCTTCCGACATGGCCAGGAATTTCTCGGCTTCGAGGGCGGCCATGCAGCCCTGGCCGGCGGCGGTCACTGCCTGGCGATAGAAGTCATCGGTAACGTCACCCGCGGCATAGACGCCGGGAATGCCGGTGGCGGTCGAGCCCGGCTCGGTCAGCACATAGCCGCCGGTCTTGGTTCGCAACTGGCCGCCGAGGAAGTCGACCGACGGCGCATGGCCGATCGCGACGAAGACGCCGTCGACCTTCAACTCGCTTTCGGTGCCGGACTTGGCATTGCGCAGCCGCAGGCCGTTGACCGAGAGCGGCGGTCCGGAATCGCCGAGGACATCCTCGACCACCGTGTCCCAGAGCACCTCGATCTTGTCATTGGCGAACAGCCGGTTCTGCAGGATCTTTTCGGCCCGGAAGGAATCGCGGCGATGGATGACCGTCACCTTCGAGGCGAAATGGGTGAGGAACAGCGCCTCCTCGACCGCGGTATTGCCGCCGCCGATCACCGCGACCTCGCGACCCTTGTAGAAGAA
Organism: Bauldia litoralis; assembly: GCF_900104485.1. Classification (GTDB taxonomy): domain Bacteria; phylum Pseudomonadota; class Alphaproteobacteria; order Rhizobiales; family Kaistiaceae; genus Bauldia; species Bauldia litoralis. The sequence continues at coordinate 173,804 of NZ_FMXQ01000008.1, forward strand.
GCCGTCGCAGGTGGCGCAGGCCGAGACGCCGAAGCCCTTGAAGCGGTCCTCGCTCGGCAGGTTGAGCCACTTGGCCTGGGCGCCGGTGGCGATGATCAGGGCGTCGGCGGTGTAGGTCTCGCCGGCGTCGCCGTTCAGCCGGAAGGGGCGCTGCGACAGGTCGACCGAACTGATGTGGTCGGTGACCATGCGGGTGCCGACATGCTCGGCCTGGGCCCGCATCTGCTCCATCAGCCATGGCCCCTGGATCGGCTCGGCGAAGCCCGGATAGTTCTCGACATCGGTGGTGATGGTGAGCTGGCCGCCTGGCTGGATGCCCGCGATCAGGATCGGTTCCAGCATCGCGCGGGCTGCATAGATGGCAGCCGTGTAACCGGCCGGCCCCGAGCCGACGATGATGACTTTCGCATGCATGAACCAGGGTCCCCTGAAATGTCGTCCGCGCGACGCGACAATGCGCCGGCGCGTTCCGGGATTCGAGCCAGTCGAAATCTAGGGACTAAGGCCCCCAGTCTGCAAGGAGCGCATGGCTCCTGTGAATAACAATCCACTCACGAAATGGTGGCCGCGGAGAGCGGGAAGCCTCCGCGGCCGTCATAAGCGAGACATAATGGGCCGGCGCGAAGCGGGATGAGGACCCGGCATCACGCCAGCCATGCGGCAGCTAGCCGGAGGGCGGGGTCAGGCCACCGCCGCCCGATCCGCCGCCGCTGCCACCGCCGCCCGGTGTCTTGCCGCCACCGCCGGTGCCACCACCGCCGGTGCCGCCACCGCCACCGCCCGGGGGCAAGGGCGGTGGGCCGCCGGCGAAGGCGGCTGCCAGTTCGGGATAGCTCTCGGCCGGCGCCCAGCCCGGCGCGCCCGTCTTCCAGACCAGGTCGGTCCGGGCGACACTACCTTGCTGAATGCGCTGGATCATCTCCTGAAGGGGCAGCGGGCCCACCGGTTGGCCGTTGACGGCGACGAAGTACTCGACATCGGTCTGCGGCAGCGGCGGCGGGCCGGGCGGCGTGGGGCCGGGGCCGGGCGGTGTCGGGCCAGGACCGGGCGGCGTCGGGCCGGGAGCCGGACCACTGCCGCCAGCCTGGAAGAACACGTCGCGCGTTCCGTCCGTGAACTGGAGCCGCATGGCGAGGCCGTTCTGCGACCAGACGCCCTGGAACTTGATCGGAGCGATACCGGGCTGGGCGAGCTGGATTTCGCCCTGCGCGTTGTTGCCGCCGTCGGTCTGACCGGTCAGCGTGCCCTGATCGGAGCCGGAAATGGTTCCCTGAAGGGAGTTACCGTTCTGGCGCAATTCAAGCGTCACGCCAGCGACGTCGCCAGTGCCCTGATACGTGCCGCTCATGTGATCGGCGGAGGCGGCTGAGCCCCAGAGCAACGTCAAAATGAAGAGGAGAACTGGACCTGCAATGCGCATCGCTCACTCCGGCTTCTATCATAAAAACGGCATCCTAGCAGCGGCCGGACGCCGGGGACAGAGCGCGGGTTCGGGAGTTTTCTTTCGTCTTTGGAAGCCAATTATTTCAAATCGTGCGAAATTGGGTAACATTCCGCCGCGTAGCACCACCGCCATGAACTTCGGAAGCGAGATCGCCAGACGTGAAAGCCCGACTTGACGCGATTGACTGGAAGATTCTCAAGGAACTTCAGGCGAATGGCAGGATCACCAACGTTGCGCTGGCGCAGCGCGTCGGTGTCTCGGCGCCGCCGTGCCTGCGCCGCGTCCGGGCACTGGAAGAGGCGGGCGTCATCGAGGGCTACAGGGCGCTGATCGATACGAAGGCGCTGGGCCTGACCGTGAGCGCCTTTGCCCTGGTGGGGCTGTCGAGCCAGAGCCAGGCCGATCTTGCGGCCTTCGAGGAAAAGGTGCGGGAATGGCGGATCGTGCGCGAGTGCCACATGCTGTCCGGCGACATCGATTTCATCCTGAAATGTGTCGCACCGGATCTCGAAACCTTCCAGTCCTTCATCATCGAGGACCTGACGCGCTCGCCGCAGGTCGAGAGCGTGCGGACGTCGCTGGTCATTCGCCGGCTCAAGGATGAGCCGGCGGTGCCGATAAATTGATGGGCCGGGGAGGCGTCGTCAGCCGTATTTGACGGAGATGATCTCGTAGGAGCGCGCGCCGCCGGGCGCCGCCACTTCGACGGTATCGTTCTTCGACTTGCCGATCAGGGCGCGCGCGATGGGCGAGGAGATCGAGATCTTGCCCTCCTTCACGTCGGCCTCGAGGTCGCCAACGATCTGATATTTCTTCTTTTCTTCCGTATCCTCGTCAACGAGGGTCACGGTCGCGCCGAACTTGATGGTCTTCGAGCCGGTCAGCTTGGCGACATCGATGATCTCGGCGCGCGAGAGCTTGTCTTCGAGCTCCATGATGCGCCCCTCGTTAAGGCCATGGGCTTCCTTCGCAGCGTGGTATTCGGCGTTCTCGGACAGGTCGCCATGGCCGCGGGCCTCGGCAATCTGTTCGATGATCCGCGGACGCTCCTCGGAGGTGCGCCGCTTCAACTCCAATTCCAGCGCCGCGTGTCCGGCTGCGGTCATTGGAACGTTTTCCATTACCCTTCAACCTCGTTCTTGGTCGGCTTGCTTGCCGATTCCGTGCTCAGTCATACCACAAGGCCCGCATTCCATTCCTGCTGGAACACCGCGACCCGATTCAGTTTTTGGTGGTCTTGGTCAAGCCGGAGAAAAATAGGATTGCAGTGGCCGGACTTCAAGACTGCCGTGCTTGTATGCCTCGATCCCCAGTGACGCCGCGACCGCACCTGCGATCGTCGTATAATACGGGACCCGGTGCAAAAGCGCGGCGCGTCTCAGCGACCGACTATCGGTGAAAGCCTGCCTGCCTTCCGTCGTGTTGATGACGAGCTGGATGCCTCCATTCTTGATAGCATCGACGATGTGCGGCCGACCTTCAAGCACCTTGTTGATCTTGGCGCAGGGAACGCCTTCCGCCTCGAGGAACCGCTGGGTGCCGCTGGTGGCGACGATATCGAATCCCAGCGACTTCAGCAGCTTCATCGCATTGACAATGCCGGACTTGTCGCTGTCGCGGACGGAAACGAAGACCGTGCCGCTGATCGGCACCGCGCCGCCGGCTGCAAGCTGGCTCTTGGCGAAGGCGACCGCATAGTCCCGGTCGAGCCCCATCGCCTCGCCGGTCGAGCGCATTTCCGGGCCGAGAAGCGTGTCAACATTCGGGAAGCGGGCGAAGGGGAAGACGGCTTCCTTGACCGCAACGTGATCGATGCCATTCGGCTTCAGGTCGAAATCCGCCAGCGGCGTCCCGGCCATCACCAGAGAGCCGATCTTGGCGAAGGGCTTGCCGACCGTCTTGGCGACGAAGGGCACGGTTCGCGAGGCGCGCGGATTGACCTCGAGGACGTAGATGTCGCCGTCCTTGATCGCGTACTGGACGTTCATCAGGCCGCGAACCTCCAGCCCGAGGGCGAGCGCCCGCGTCTGCTTCTCCAGTTCGGCGATGGTCTCGGCCGAAAGGGAATGGGGCGGCAGAGAGCAGGCGGAATCGCCGGAATGAATGCCGGCCTGCTCGATGTGCTCCATGATCCCGCAGATGAAGACGTCCTTGGTGTCGGCCAGGGCATCGACATCGACCTCGATGGCGTCCGAGAGGTAGCGGTCGAAGAGCAGCGGATTCTTGCCGAGCAGCGTGTTGATCTGGCCGGTCTTGTCGTTCGGGTAGCGGATCTTGACGTCGCCCGGCACAAGCTCTGGCAGCGTGCCGAGCAGGTAGTCGCCGAGTTGCGTGTCCTCGCGGATGATCTGCATCGCCCGCCCGCCGAGCACGTAGGACGGCCGCACCACCAGCGGATAGCCGAGTTCGGCGACGACCAGCCGCGCCTGTTCGACCGAATAGGCGATGCCGTTCTTCGGCTGCTTCAGGCCGAGCTTGGAAATCAGCTTCTGGAAGCGGTCGCGGTCCTCGGCCAGGTCGATGGCGTCCGGCGAGGTGCCGAGGATCGGAACGTCCGCCTCCTGCAGGGCATGGGCGAGCTTCAGCGGGGTCTGGCCGCCGAACTGGACGATGACCCCATGCAGCGTGCCTTTCGACTGCTCGACCCGGACGATCTCGAGCACGTCCTCGGCCGTCAGCGGCTCGAAATAGAGCCGGTCGGAGGTGTCGTAATCGGTCGACACGGTCTCCGGGTTGCAGTTGATCATGATCGTCTCGAAGCCCGCGTCCGAGAGCGCGAAGCAGGCGTGGCAGCAGCAATAGTCGAACTCGATTCCCTGGCCGATGCGGTTCGGGCCGCCGCCGAGGATGATGACCTTGCGGCGGTCGGTCGGCTCGGCCTCGGAGGCTGCCGCTCCGGCGAAGGGCGGCTCGTAGGTCGAGTAGAGATAGGCGGTCGGCGAGGCGAATTCGGCGGCGCAGGTGTCGATGCGCTTGTAGACGGGATGGACGCCGAGTTCCGCCCGCAAGGCGGCGACATCTGCCTCCGACTTGCCGGCCAGCCCGCCAAGCCGCGCGTCGGAAAAGCCCATTGCCTTCAGCCGCCGCAGCGGGCCGGGAATGTCCGGCAGGCCATGACTGCGAACCTTGCTTTCCGATTCAACGATTGACTGTAACTGCCTGAGAAACCACGGATCGATCTTCGAAACCGCGTGGATCTCCTCGATCGACATGCCGTGGCGCATCGCCTGGGCGCAGGTCAGAAGCCGGTCCGGCGTCGGCCGGCCGAGGGCGGCGCGGATGGCGTTCTTGTCGTCGCCTTCGTCGAGGCCGGGGATGACGACTTCGTCGAGGCCCGAATAGCCGGTCTCGAGACCGCGCAGCGCTTTCTGCAGGGACTCGGCAAAGGTCCGGCCGATCGCCATGACCTCGCCGACCGACTTCATCGCGGTGGTCAGCAGCGGCTCGGCGCCGGGGAATTTCTCGAAGGCGAAGCGCGGGATCTTGGTGACGACGTAGTCGATGGTCGGCTCGAAGGCGGCCGGAGTCGCACCGCCGGTGATGTCGTTCTCAAGTTCGTCGAGGGTGTAGCCGACAGCCAGCTTGGCGGCGACCTTGGCGATCGGGAAGCCGGTCGCCTTCGACGCCAACGCCGAGGAGCGCGACACCCGCGGGTTCATCTCGATGACGATCAGCCGGCCGTCGGCCGGATTGACGGCGAACTGGACGTTGGAGCCGCCGGTCTCGACGCCGATCTCGCGCAAGACCGCGAGCGAGGCGTCGCGCATGACCTGGAATTCCTTGTCGGTCAGCGTCAGGGCCGGGGCGACGGTGATCGAATCGCCGGTATGGATGCCCATCGGGTCGATATTCTCGATCGAGCAGACGATGATGCAGTTGTCCGCCTTGTCGCGGACCACCTCCATCTCGAACTCCTTCCAGCCGATCACCGATTCCTCGATCAGCACTTCGTCGGTCGGCGAGGCGTCAATGCCGCGCTCGACGATTTCGAGGAATTCCTCGCGGTTGTAGGCGATGCCGCCGCCGGTGCCGCCCATGGTGAAAGAGGGGCGGATGATCGCCGGCAGGCCGATGATATCCATGGCCTTCAGTGCATCGACCAGCGAATGGGCCAACTCGGAGCGGGGAGTCTCGAGGCCGATCTTGCCCATCGCCTCGCGGAACAGTTCGCGATCCTCGGCCTTGTCGATGGCCTCGGCGGTGGCACCGATCAGTTCGACGTCGAACTTGTCGAGAACGCCGTCCTTGCGCAGCGACAGGGCGCAGTTGAGCGCCGTCTGGCCGCCCATGGTCGGCAGCAGGACCAGCTTCTCGTCAGGGCGCTCGCTGCGCTCCTTCTCGATGATCTTGGCGACCAGTTCCGGGGTGATCGGCTCGATATAGGTGGCGTCGGCGATCTCCGGATCGGTCATGATCGTCGCCGGATTCGAATTGACCAGGACGACCCGGTAACCCTCTTCCTTCAGCGCCTTGACGGCCTGGGTTCCGGAATAGTCGAACTCGCAGGCCTGGCCGATGACAATCGGGCCGGCGCCGATGATGAGGACGGACTGGATATCTGTGCGTTTGGGCATGGGGCTCCAGGCGCGAACGAAACCCCGGGGCGGCGATTCCGACCGGGGCCAAGGCGAAAATATGAGGCTGGAGGCGGCTTATAGGGGAAATGGGCGGCGGGGGGAAGATGGGCGGGCGTTATTGGCTGCGACATCGCCTGGCGGGATTTCCGGGGGTTTCGGACCCGGCACGCGGTGACCATGTAAGGAGATACGGAAATCAGGTTCAGCCGAAGAGTGAGATCATGGCCTATTATTTTGCCAAGACCGTCGATATGCCGTTCGACGCGGCGATCGAAGCGGTTACCGCGGCGCTGGCGGAACGCGGCTTCGGCGTGCTGACCACTATCGACGTCCAGGCGACGATGAAGAAGAAAATCGACGCCGACATGCCGCCCTACACCATCCTCGGCGCCTGCAACCCCGGATTCGCCTTCGAGGCTCTCCAGGCCGAGGACAAGATCGGGACGATGCTGCCGTGCAACGTCATTGTTCGCGCGACGGAGGACGGCAAGGTCGAGGTCGCGGCAGTCGATCCGGTCGCGTCCATGCAGGCGGTCGGCAGTTCCGCGCTGGGCAAGATCGCAGGCGAAGTGCAGCAGCGGCTGAAGGATACCGTCGACAGCCTTTGACCGCACTCGAGCGATCGGCGGAACGCTCCGGCCCCGATTGACGTTTCATTCTTCGCCGTCGAATGTCGGTCGGTTTCAAGGCTCAGGAGCAGACACGTGAAGTGGCGCGGGCGACGGCAGAGCAGCAATATTGAGGACCGTCGCGGCAGCAGCGGCGGATTCGGCGGTTTCGGCCGCAGTGGCGGTTCCCGGATCGGCCTGCCGACCGGTCGGGCGCGCGCCGGCGGCGGACTCGGGATCGGCGCGATCGTCGTGATCCTGATTGTCGCCTGGATTGCCGGGATCAACCCGCTTGAACTCCTCAGCGGCGGCGGTGGCGGCGGTCCCGTCGTGACTGGCCAGCCCAGCCGGCAACAGGCGCCGACGGGCACCCCCGACGATGCCGGCGGGCAGTTCGTCGCCGTGGTGCTCGCCGATACGGAGAGCACTTGGCAGCGCATTTTCCGCGAAGGCGGTGAGACCTACAAAGAGCCCATCCTGGTGCTCTTTTCGGGGCAGACATCGTCGGCCTGCGGCTTTGCCAGCGCGGCGACCGGGCCGTTCTACTGCCCGGGCGACCAGAAGGTTTACATCGACCTCGACTTCTACCGCGAACTCCGCGACCGCTTCGACGCGCCCGGCGATTTCGCCCAGGCCTATGTCATCGCCCACGAGATCGGCCACCACATCCAGAACCTTCTTGGTGTGCTTCCCGACGTCAATGCGGCGCGACAGAAGGCGAGCAAGGCCAAGGCGAACGAATTGTCGGTGCGGCTCGAACTCCAGGCCGATTGCCTGGCCGGCATCTGGGCGCATGACGCCGAGACGCGAGACGTTCTCGAAGTCGGCGACATTGACGAGGCGCTGAACGCCGCCGCCCAGATCGGCGATGACGCGATCCAGCAGCGCACCCAGGGCTATGTCGTCCCGGAGAGCTTTAACCACGGCTCCTCGGCGCAGCGCAGCCGGTGGTTCAAACGCGGCTTCGAGCAGGGTAACCTCGACGCCTGCGATACCTTCGGTCCGGCGAATATCTGATCTCGCCGGGCGAGCCGCGTTGCCTTCAGGGGAGGAATCCATGCGGAAAGCGACGGGAGCTGCGCTCCTTCTGTCCCTCGGGCTTGCTGTACCGGCGGCGGCGCAATCGAGCCCGCCCGATCTCGGCGGCGACTGGGCCTGCGACGCCACGCCGATGCTGATCCGTGGCGAGTGGACGACGCTGACCTACGCAATCACCATCGCCGACCAGCGAGACGCGCTGTTCACCGCCGAGATGGACTGGTCGCTGCCGCCGGATAACGACGTCACCGGCAACCAGGCGGGCACCTCGTCCTTCAGCGGCACGATCAAGGCGCTCGGCGTCATCGGCTGGGACAACGAGACCGTCGACATGGTCGCCTTCGGCGACGGACACCGGCACCACGGCACCCTGGTCGACGCCAACACCATCCGCTTCGTCCACAGCGAAACCGGCGACGACGCCTGGGTGGCGCGATCGGTCTGCCGGCGCGAGGGCGGCTGATCGAAAGCGCCCGGCCGCTGCGCATGTCATGCGGGCGACGGCAGGTGTTATCTTCGGCAGCGTCGAAGTCGGAGGTCTCCCATGCCGAGTGACACCATCGCAGAACTCGCAAGCCGGCTGCTGGCGCTGGACGAGGGCGACCTGACGCCGCGGGAAAAAGCCGTGATCGAGCGGGCGGCGCGGCGGTTGGCCGTGTCCCGCAACATCAACGTCGAGTTCCAGGAGAGCTTCACCTTCGGTCAGCGGGTCGCCGATCGGGTCGCCGAGATCGGCGGATCCTGGACCTTCATCATCGGCTTCCTGACGTTCGTGGCGCTGTGGATGCTGCTCAACACCTGGCTCGTCTTCGCCCGGCCATTCGATCCCTATCCCTTCATCTTCCTCAACCTGATCCTGTCGCTGCTCGCCGCGGTCCAGGCGCCGGTGATCATCATGTCGCAGAACCGGCAGGCGGCGAAGGATCGCCTCAGCGCCGCCCACGACTACGAGGTCAATCTCAAGGCCGAGATCGAGATCGCCGCGCTGCACGAGAAGCTCGACCAGATCCGGGCGCACGAACTGGCGATGCTGGTCGAGAGGACCTGCGGTCCGCAGGCCTCCTCGACCGAAAGCAGCAAGTAGGACCGTGTCCCTGCCGGGCTTTTGAGCACGGCCGTGCCGCGCCGATAGGCGTCTGATCCTCGCCGTGCGCAACGGCGGGGCGCATGCGAGCAGCGCTTCTGGCCATACCGCCCCAGGGTCCGGCGTATGTCCGATCTGGTCTTCTTATTGCTTTGCATGGAGGGAGGCAGCGCGGCTTCGCGCGGCCACGGTTCGCGATTGCAGACTCTTGAGGTGACCTCCATGACCCGCAAAGTTCCCGTCATCGACCTCACCGATTTCCGTACCGGTCGAGACAAGCAGGCAGTGGTCGAACAGGTGGCCGATGCCTGTCGGTCGATCGGCTTCCTGGTGATCTCCGGCCACGGCGTTCCGGCCGAGATGTTCGACGCGATGCTCGGTGTCTCCAAGGGCTTCTTCGATCTTCCGGTGGAGACGAAGAAGCGGGCGATACCGGCGGACGGTTCGTTCCGCGGCTACTCGGAACTGGCCAACATGTCGCTTGGCCAGTCGCTCGGCGACGACGCGCCGCCCGATCTGCGTGAGGGCTTCAGCGTCAATCGCGTGCAGGACAAGAGCGACCCGTATTACAGCAACCCGGCCGCGGGAAAGCTGTTCGCTCCCAATGTCTGGCCCGACCCGGAGGATGTCCCCGGCTTCGAGCAGGCCTTTTCGGACTATTACCTGGCGATGGAGGGGGTGGCGACGACGCTGATGCGTATCTTCGCGCTGGCCCTCGAACTGCCGGAGGACTTCTTCGACGCCAAGGTCGACAAGCACTTCACCAACCTCGTCGCCTACCACTATCCACCGATGCCGGCGGCGCCGAAGCCCGGCCAGTTGCGCGGCGGCGCCCACACCGATTTCGGCAGCCTGACGCTGGTCTACGGTCACCCGTCGGTCAGTGGCCTGCAGGTGTGGGATGGCAGCGAATGGGAAGACGTGCCGGTCGAGCCGGGCACGCTTGTGGTCAACCTCGGCGACCTGATGGCCCAGTGGACCAACGACCTGTGGGTGTCGACGCTCCACCGCGTCGCCAACCCGCCGGAGTCCGAGTGGGACAAGGCGCGCTACTCGCTGATCTTCTTCCACCAGCCCAATTACGACTGCGTGATCGAGAGCCTCGATCAGGTCAACCCGGCCAAGTACCCGCCGACGACATCGGGCGAGCACCTGCGCCGGAAAATCCTGGCCATGCGCGTCGCTGCATAGCCAACAGAGAGGAGTTCGGACCAATGAGCCTGAAGCATATGGCGGTGGCGGGATACGTGGCCCTCGCAATCGCGGCGGCGCTGCCCGCCTTCGCCGCCGACAAGGTGACCTTCGGCACCAACTGGACGGCGCAGGCCGAACATGGCGGCTTCTACTACGCCAAGGCCTACGGCATCTACGAGGAGTACGGTCTCGACGTCGAGATCAAGCCCGGCGGTCCGCAGGTCAACACGCCGGCCCTGCTGATCGGCGGACAGCTCGACTTCGCCATGCTGTCCGGCTCGTTCAATCCGCTCAACATGGTGCGGGAGAACATCCCCTATATCGCGGTCGCCGCGACTTTCCAGAAAGATCCGCAAATCCTTCTTGCCCACGCCGACCAGGGGCTCACGAAGCTGTCGGAACTGAAGGACAAGCCGATCTTCATCGCTGCCGGGGCGCATGAGACCTTCTGGCAGTTCCTGCGGGTCAAGTTCGGCTTCAGCGACGAGCAGATTCGTCCCTACGCCTACAGCATCGCTCCCTTCCTCGCCGATCCGACCGCGATCCAGCAGGGCTATGTCACCAACGAGCCGTTCCGGGCGCGCGAGGCGGGAATCGAGCCGGAGGTCTTCCTGCTCGCCGACAACGGCTACGGCTCCTACGCGACGCTGATCGGCACGTCGATCCAGATGGTCGAAGACCACCCCGATCTGGTCCAGCGCTTCGTCGATGCCTCGATCAAGGGCTGGTATGGGTATCTGACCTCGGAGCGGTCGAAGGCCGACGCGCTCATCCTCGCCGACAATCCTGACTATTCGCTGGACAAGGCCGACGAAGCGGTCGCGGCGATGAATGCGTTTGAGCTGGCTACCGGCGGCGACGCCGAGACCCTCGGGATCGGCGTGATGACCGACGAACGCTGGCAGGCCTTTTTCGAGACCATGGTCGAAGCCGGCGTCTATCCGGCCGACCTGGACTGGCAGAAGGGCTACACCCTGCAGTTCGTCAACAAGGGCGTCGGCATGTAGCGCGCCGGTCAACCATGCCTGCGCCGATCGTGCTCGGCGCAGGAGCGGCCGCTCGGGTCGGCGTCAGCCCTTGGCGTCCATCATGTCGGTGAAGCGCTCGAACAGGTAGCGCGAGTCGCGGGGGCCCGGGGAGGCTTCCGGGTGATACTGGACCGAGAAGACCGGACGGTCGCCGAGCCGCAACCCGCAATTCGAACCATCGAACAGCGACACATGGGTCTGTTCGACGCCGGCCGGCAGCGTGTCGGTGTCGACGGCGAAGCCGTGGTTCATCGAGGTGATCTCGACCTTGCCGGTGGTCAGGTCCTTGACCGGGTGGTTGGCTCCGTGATGGCCCTGGTGCATCTTCACCGTCTTGCCGCCCAGCGCGATGCCGAGCATCTGGTGGCCGAGGCAGATGCCGAAGGTCGGCGTGCCGGAGTCGACGACATGGCGGATGGCCGGCACGGCATAGGCGCCAGTCGCCTCCGGGTCGCCGGGGCCATTGGAGAGGAAGACGCCGTCCGGCTTGTGGGCGAGGATCTCCTCGCCGGTGGCGGTCGCCGGCAGCACCGTCACCCGGCAGCCATGGTCGGCGAGCAGCCGCAGGATGTTGCGCTTGATGCCGTAGTCGACCGCGACGACATGATGGCGCGGCGATTCCATCCGGCCATAGCCCTTGTCCCACTGCCAGGAGGTCTCGTCCCAAGTGTAGGTCTGGGCGGTGGTGATGTCCTTGGCCAGGTCCATGCCGACCAGCCCCGGCCAACCCTTGGCCTCGGCCTTGAGCCGGGCAAGGTCGAAATCGCCGCGGCGGTCGTGGACGATGATCGCGTCGGCGGCGCCCTTGGTGCGGATCAGGGTGGTCAGCGCCCGGGTGTCGATGCCGGCGAGGCCGATGATGCCGCGGGCCCGCAGCCACTGGTCGAAGTCCCGCGTCGCGCGGTAGTTCGACGGATCGGTGATGTCGGTCTTCAGCACGCAGCCGCGCACGCCGGAGGAGGCAGCCATGTTGACCGTCTCGATGTCCTCGTCGTTGACGCCGACATTGCCGATATGCGGAAAGGTGAAGGTGATGATCTGGCCGGCATAGGAGGGATCGGTGAGGATCTCCTGGTAGCCGGTCATCGCGGTGTTGAAGCAGACCTCTCCGGTCGCTTCGCCCTCGGCGCCGATTCCCTGTCCTTCGATCACCGTGCCGTCGGCAAGGATCAGAACGGCGGTCGGGCGTGGCTCAGTCCAGCCTGAATCGGGCATCTTGATTTCCGCGGGTGTTGGAACCATATGATTGCGCCGATGGGTAATCGGCACGAACGCGCTGATGATGCGCGGGGCCAAAGTAGGTGAGCCGTATCATCGCGTCAACTGTGGACCAAAATACAAAGTCCAGTTGAATCAGATACTTACGGACGATCGAAAAGTTGCGCGTGGAAGCGCGCGGGGTTATCCTCGCGCGTCGCGCCACCAGGAGGCTCGGAATGCGTGAGCAGATCAATGCGGCTCTCAAACAGTCGACGCTCGACAAGAACAAGCGGAAGGTTTCCACCTTACGCCTGATAAATGCGGCGATTCTGGACCGCGACATCGCGGCGCGGGGGGCTGGCAGGGATCCGGTCAGCGACGAGGACATCCTCGAAATCCTGACCAAGATGATTCGCCAGCGCCTTGAATCCGCCAAGACCTACGAGGAGGGCAACCGCCTCGACCTGGCCGAGCAGGAACTCGAGGAAATCGCGATCATCAAGGCCTTCCTGCCCGCACAGCTCGACGAGGACGAGGTTCGCTCGGCCTGCGCCGATCTGGTCAAGGAGACCAACGCCAAGGGCCTGCGCGACATCGGCCGCTGCATGCAGACGCTGAAATCGCGCTACCAGGGCCGCATGGACTTCGGCAAGGCCAGCACCGTGGTGAAGGGCCTGCTGAGCTAAGCGGGCCTCGATCGACCGTGAGGCTCAGCCGCGTGGCGGCCTCGCGATCAACGACTTCAGGTCAAAGGATTCGTCCGCGCAGGATTCGGGCGAGGGTGATTGACTCGCGCCGAGCAGGCGTCGCCCGACCATGTGATCGGCCGCGCGGTTGACCGAGTCGATCGCCACCAGGCGATCCCCGTCAAAGTGAAACACCGAAAAGATGCCGCTGTCCGGCGCGCCGCGAGTGACGCTTCGCGTCGCGTTGAACGGGAGGCCGACCATCTGCAGCTTGACGTCGCCCTGATCCGACCAGAACCACGGCACCTCGCGGAACGGCTCGGGCTTGCCGAGAATTGCCCGGGCGGCGCATTTGGCCTGGTCGACGGCGTTCTGGACCGATTCCAGCCGGATGCGGCGGCCGAGGCTCCAATGGTCGAAGGTCGCGCAATCGCCGAGGGCGAAGATTTCCGGCACGCTGGTCGCCATCACATCGTCGACGAGGATGCCGTTGTCGATGGTCAAGCCGGCGCTCTTGCCGAGTTCGACATTCGGTATGACGCCGATGCCGATGATCGCGAGGTCCGCCGGGATCGGGTCTCCGGCGGCGGTCTCGACCGAGACGACATGGCCTGAATCGCCAACGATGCGGCCGACCGGCGTGGCGAGCCGGATGTCGCTTCCCCAGCCGCGGTGAAGAGCGAGGAAGTGGGCGGAGATTTCCGGCGCGACGACCCGCCCCATCAGACGCTCCGCCGCCTCGAGGACCGTCACGGTCTTGCCGAGCAGGCGGGCGGTTGCGGCGATCTCGAGGCCGATGAAGCCGCCGCCGACCACGACAACATCGTTTGCCGCGTAGAGCCGGTCGCGGATGGCGCGGGCGTCCTTGGCGTTGCGCAGCGCCAGCACGCCGTCGAGGTCAATGCCTTCGATCCCCGGCATGCGCGCCCGCGATCCCGGCGCCAGCACCAGCCGGTCGAAGGGCAGGGCGCTGCCATCGGATAGGCCGAGTGTCTGCGCCTGGCGGTCGATGCCGGTCGCCTCGGTCTCCAGCATCAGGGTGATGTCGTTCTTCTCGTAGAAGGCTTCTGGCCGGAGCGGGAGAAGGTTGTGATCGGCCTCCTTGAGAAAGGCCTTGGAAAGCGGCGGGCGCTGGTAGGGAATGTCAGGCTCGGCCGTCACCAGTGTCAGCCCGCCCTCGTAGCCTTCCGCCCGAAGACTGGCCGCGGCCTGTGATCCGCCATGACCGCCGCCGACGACGATGATTCCCTTCTCGAACACGGGTCGACCTGCTCCCTCTTCCATCAAAGCCATCGCGCCAGGGCGCTTCGAATGCGCGGTTTGCTAACAGGTGGCAGGCGAAAGGTCTTGGAAAATTATTCTACGCATTTGCGCGTCCGGCCGTGGCGCCGGGGCGACCCTGCTTTACCGCTCGTTAACCATAGTTGCCGATAGTCGTGCCACCGATTTGGGGCCGAAAACCGAAATGCGATTCGCAATCATCACCAAGGTCGTCGCGGCATTGGCGCTGCTCGCCGGATGCGCGACCTACGACCCCGCGATGCTGGTGAATCACGGGGATCTCGTCGCTCCCTATCGCCTCGACAGTGGCGATCAGCTGCGGATGGTGGTCTTCGGCCAGGACAATCTCTCGAACACCTATATCGTCGATCAGGCGGGTGCGATCTCGGTGCCGCTGATCGGCAACGTGTCGGTGCGCAACCGCTCGACGGCCGAGGTCGCGAACCTGGTCAAGGCGAAGCTGCAAAAGGGCTTTGTCCGCGATCCCAATGTCTCGATCGAGGTCGTGCGCTACCGGCCCTTCTTCGCCATGGGCGAGGTCGCCGCCGCGGGGCAGTACAGCTTCGCACCGGGGATGACCGTGCAGAGCGCAATCGCCACGGCCGGCGGGTTCACGCCGCGGGCCGACAAGCGCTTCGTCAAAGTCAGCCGGCGCACCGGCGGCGAGGTCGAGACGATCAGCCTCGACATGACCGATCCGATCAAGCCAGGCGATACGCTCTACGTGCAGGAACGCATCTTCTGAGCAGCGCGAAACACCGTCGCGCACCTGAATCTTAACGTCTCCTGACGCATCTTCCCGGCCCATCGGCAGGCAACAGCCACGCAGAGGGAGCGACGATGAAACGCGCGGTGACGACCGGTCCCGGTTCGCTCGGCTGGTACGTCCGGCGCCTGCGCAACATGCCGCTCCGGGAAGTCGCCTTCCGGGTTTCCGAACACGCCAGGAAAGCCTATTCCCGCCGCCACCATCGGGGCTGGGAGCGGTTCGCCGACTCCGCCGCCAGGCCGCCGATGCTGCCCGGCATCCGCGAAGCGGTGGCGGCCGCCCCGGTCGCAGCGCGTCAGGCGATCGACGCGGCCGCGGCAGACGTCCTCGCCGGGCGTTTCAAGGCGCTGGGCGTCGCCTGGCCGCAGCGCTCGCCGGAAGCCCTTTTCCCGGCCGGGATCTGGCGTCTCGATCCGACGACGGGCGGACTGTGGCCGGGCAGCGAAGCCTATACCTTCGACATCGCCTATCGGCGCCAGCAGGGCCTCGGCGACGTCAAGCAGGTCTGGGAATTCAACCGCCTGCAATTCCTGCAGCCGCTGGCGGCAAAGGCGCTGCTCGACGATGACGCGGCGGCGACGGCCGCGATCGATGCGGCGATCGCCAGTTGGTACGACGCCAATCCGCCCTTCATGGGCATCGGCTGGAGTTCGGGAATCGAACTGGCGCTCCGATCGATCAGCCTGCTGGTGGTCGCCTCGCTCTGCGGGGACCGTCTCAAGCCGGAGACGCTGACCCGGATGCGCACCATGCTGAAGGCGCACGCCTTCTGGCTCGCGCGCTTTCCGTCGCGCTTCTCCTCGGCGAACAACCACCTGATTGCCGAGGTGGCGGGCGAATTCCTCATCGCGGTGGCGATGCCGGAGCTGACCGGGGCGGGCGCGATGGTCGCTCGGGCGCAGGCAGTACTGGCGCGCGAAGCGCTCCTCCAGATCCTGCCCGACGGCGTCCCGGCCGAACAGTCGCCGACCTATGGCGCCTTCAGCGTCGAGTTCCTGCTGCTTTGCATCGTGGTCGCGCGAACCGCCGGGCATCCGTTTCCCACAGAGGTCGAGGATCGACTTGGCCGCTTTGCCGACTTCGTCATCTGGATCGCGACGGCCAACGGTTCGGTGCCGGCGATCGGCGACGACGACGAGGGGCGCGTGCTGACGTTGGGGGGCGACGAGCCGCGCTACGTCGCCTCCGTCGCTTCCGCCGCCGCTGCCTGGGTCCGCGGGAAAGGGCCGGCCTTTGCGGGCGAGACGCTCCGCAATGTCATCTTCGACAAGGCCGGCACGTCGCCAGCACCGGTCGGGCAGCGGACCTTCGAAACCGGCGGCTACTCGGTATTCCGTGACCGGGCAGGGGGGCGGGATATCCTGCTCGTCCTCGACCACGGACCGCTCGGCTATCTCTCCATCGCCGCTCATGGCCACGCCGACGCGCTCTCCATCTTCCTGGCGGTCGATGGCACGCCGGTGCTGGTCGATCCCGGGACCTGCGCCTACAACGCGGACAGCGCCTTGCGCGACTGGTTCCGAGGTACCCGCGCCCACAACACCCTGTCGATCGACGACACGGACCAGAGCGTCATGGCGGGCGCGTTCAACTGGTCGCACAAGGCCACGGCCCGTCTCGACGAGCGGGTGGATGGACCGCAGTGGCGGCTACGCGCGTCACACGATGGATATGTGAAGCGCAATGGCCTGCGCCACGAGCGTACGCTCGCCGCCGGTGCCGACCGGATTCACATCACCGACAGGCTGCTGGGCGGCGGCGAGGCGGATGCCGAGGTCTGCTTCCAGCTTGCCCCGGCGCTCGACGCGACACGCGACGGCGACGCGGTCGTCGTCTCACGCGGCGGCGACATGGTGGTCCGTATCGTCCTGCCGCAAGGCGCCATCGCGATCGCGCGAGGCGAGGAGGGTCTCGCCGGCGGGTGGGTGTCGCCGTCCTTCGGGATCAGGGTACCGGCCAGCCGCATCGCGTGGCGCGGGCGCGTCGGCGCTGGCGGGGTGCAGTTCCGGATCGAGGTCTGAAGGCGACAGGCCTGTCGGCTAGACCGCGTTCTTCCGCGCCGAGGCGGAAAAGACGGTCAGGATCATGATCCAGACATCGAGAAAAACCGACCAATTGTCGATGTAGTAGAGGTCGTGGGAGGTGCGGCCTTCGAGCATCTCCATCGTCAGCGTCGCACCGCGAAAGCCGTGGACCTGTGCCCAGCCGGTGATGCCGGGCTTGATCCGCTGGCGGTTGGCGTAGGTCGCCAGCTGGCTGCTCAGCTCGTTGTCGTGCGACACCGCATGCGGCCGGGGACCGACGAGGCTCATCTCGCCGAAGAAGACGTTGATCAGCTGCGGCAGCTCGTCGATGCTCAGCGCGCGGAGGATGCGCCCGACCTTCGTCACCCGGATGTCGCCGCGCACCGCCTGGCGAATGTCGCCATTTTCCATGACCGTCATCGTGCGGAACTTCCAGATCATGAAGACTTCGCCGTTGAAGCCGCGCCGGGCCTGGCGGAAGAAGGCCGGGCCGGGGCTGTCCAGATGGATGATCGCGGCGATGATCAGGAAGGACGGGGCGAGCACGACCAGGCCGATGGCGGACAGCACGATATCCATCGCCCGCTTGACGAAGACCCCGGCGTCGCTCAGCGGCTTGCGCATGAAGCGCAGGGCGTTGTTCGGGCCGATCGCGACGACGTCGACAAGGTTGAGCGGCGCGGTCTTGGTCACCGGCGCATAGGCGAAATTGAGGGCGAAACGCTGGAGCGCCGAGACAATCGGCTGAAGCTTCTTCAGGCTGAATCCGTCGCCGACGAAGATGACGTAGCTGGCGCCGAGCTGGACGCTGTCGGCGGCAAATGTGCTGAGCCGTTCCTCGTCGGGCATGCCGTCCCGGTCGGCGATGTCGTCAATGTAGAGGACGTTGGTCAGCCGGTATCCGAAGCGCGACAGATGGCCATTGAGCAGAAAGCCGACGACGTCGATTCGCTTGCCGATCACGGCCACCTTCTGCAGGGCCAGTTCGCCGCTGCGGATGCGGTTGGTCGAGATCGAGCGGACGAGGTTTCGGGTCCCGATCAGGACCGGGATGCCAAGCAAGTAGGCCGACGTCAGGGAGACGCGTGAGAATTCCGCGACGCTGCCGCTGAGGAAGGCAAGAAAGAGCACCGTGGCGAAAGCGCCTGTCCACTGCACGACGCTACTGGGCAAGGCGGTGTTGGTCCGACGACCGTAATCGAGGAACCGACTACATGCCGCGGCCGCCGATCCGCCGTAGATCGTTCCGGTCAGGGCAGCGAAGGTCAGGTAGATCGTCCAGCGGAAAGTCTGTGGCTCAACATCAAGGATAAAAGCGTGGTAGCAAAACGAAACGATCAAAACGCAAAGAGCTGCCACTGTTCCTTCAATTAAGGATACAATTAAGCAAAATATCAGCCGGTGCGCGCCAATGAATTGCAGAAAAACGTCTGCAATTGTCTGGTGTTCGCTTGTCTTGCTATCCGGCGTTGCCGACATGGTTCGCGTTCCGAGCATGCGTTCACGACCAATAGGCAGTTTAAATCAAATCTTAAAGAATTTTTCTGGATATGGGTTAATCCCCGACGCCGGTTTTGCCACCGGGCGCTGCCAGAAGCGCCAGCGCCGCGCGCTCGCTGTCCGCCGCAGAGCCGCGTGGCACCGCGACAGTGGATGAAATCGCCCCTCCGTCGTCCTTCGCGCGTCTCGTGCAGCGATCTCGTCATTAATATTAACAGATAAAACGCATTGAAAGTTATCCGTTGTTATTTATCTAATTCTCTGCAGAGAGCAAAATTAAGAATATCCTCTGCGGCGTGAGGTATTACTGACGATGCGTGTGTCGTTTCTCGACCTTCCCATAGACATCCTGACGATGGACGAAACCGTCGATCGCGCCCTTGAGGGCATGCGATCGCGGACCCGAGTCCAGCATGTCGCGGTGAATGTCGCGAAGGTCGTGAAGGCGCAGTCGGACGCGGAGCTTCGCGAGGATATTGTCGGTAGCGACCTGATCGGCGTCGATGGCATGGGCCTCGTGCTCGGCCTTCGGATGGCCGGCATCCGCGTCCCCGAACGGGCGGCCGGCATCGACCTGATGAACCGGCTGCTCGAGCAGTGCGCCGCCAAAGGGTATCGGCCGTATTTTCTCGGCGCCACCGACAGTGTCGTCCATCGCGCCGCCGAGGAAGCCTGCCGCCGGTACCCGGGACTGGTCATGGCCGGGGTCCAGGACGGCTATTTCACGCCGGAGGAGGAACCGAGGATCGTCGACCGGGTCCGGGCGAGCAATGCCGACTGCCTGTTCATCGGCCTGCCGACGCCAGCCAAGGAGCGTCTCCTCGGCAAGTATCGCGACCGGTTCGGTGTCCCCTTCGTCATGGGTGTCGGAGGCTCCTTCGACGTCCTGTCGGGCATGGTCGCGCGGGCTCCGGTGTGGGTGCAGAAAAGCGGTTTCGAATGGCTCTACCGCGTCCTGCAGGAGCCGCGACGTCTCTGGTGGCGCTACGCCAGCACCAACGCGGTCTTCCTGCGGCTGATGTGCAGTGTCCTGGCCCAGCGCGTCACGACCGGAAAGGTTCACTGACATGCCGCGCATACTCGTCGTCTTCGGAACGCGGCCGGAAGCGATCAAGCTCTGGCCCGTCATTGTCGAACTCGAGCGGCAGCCGGACACCGAGGTTTCGGTCTGCGTCACCGCCCAGCATCGCTCGATGCTCGACCAGGTACTGGAAACGGCCGGCCTGGCGCCGGATTACGATCTCGACCTGATGCGCGATGCCCAGTCGCTCGATGCCTTGACCGCCCGCATCCTTACCGGTCTGGGGCCGGTCCTGGACGAGGTGAAGCCGGACTGCGTCGTGGTCCAGGGCGATACCGCCACGGCGATGTCGGCGAGCCTTGCCGCATACTACAAGAAAGTTCCGGTCGCCCATATCGAGGCGGGGCTCCGCAGCGGCAACATCTACGAGCCGTGGCCCGAGGAAGTTGCGCGCCGGGTGATCGGCACGATCGCGCGCTACCACTTTGCTCCGACGCGCCGGGCGGCCGACGCGTTGCGCGCCGAGGGCGTACCGGGCAACGTCGTCTTCCAGACCGGCAACACCGTGATCGACGCGCTGCTGATGACCAAGGCAAAGCTTGATCGCGACCGCTCGCGGGTCGCGGGCCTTGCGCCGCTTTCCGAACGCTTCTCGGGCAAGCGGATCCTGCTTGTCACCTGCCACCGGCGGGAAAGCTTCGGCGCCGGCATCGACGAGATCATGGACGCGCTGCTCGATCTCGCCGAGCGCGGCGATGTCGGAATCATCTTTCCCATCCATCCCAATCCAGCGGTGCGCGGGCCGGTCCAGGCGCGGCTGGCGAAGCATCCGGCTATCGCGCTGATCGAGCCGCAGGACTACCCGCATTTCGTCCGCCTCCTCGATATCGCCCACCTTGTCCTCACCGACTCCGGGGGAATTCAGGAGGAGGCGCCGGCGCTGGGCAAGCCGGTGCTGGTCCTGCGCAACACAACCGAACGCGGTGAAGGGGTCGACGCGGGGACAGCGCGCCTGGTCGGCACCGACCGGACGCGCATCGTCTCGGAAACCAACCGGCTGCTGGACGACGCCGAGGCCTATGCCGCCATGGCGGAGGCGCACAGCCCCTTCGGGGATGGCCATGCCGCCAGCCGGATCGCGGCGATTCTCGCACGCATGGCCGACACCGCGCCCGCGCCGGTCCAGGTTGTCGGGAATACCGACGCCCACCGCGCCAGGGCCGACGCCTATCGTGTCTTCCGGGAGCGGCGTGCTGTCGCCCGGGCAGTCGGGGGCCACCGCTGATGAAGCGCCCGGATTTCTCCACCGTCATGGTCGTCGGTCTCGGCTATGTCGGGCTGCCGACCGCCGCGCTCATCGCCAGCCGCGGCTTTCAGGTCATCGGGCTCGACAACAATCCCGACGTTGTCTCGACGATCAACTCCGGTCGTGTCCATATCGTCGAGGCGGATCTCGACGGACTGGTGCAGAAGGTGGTGGGCAGCGGGCTCCTGCGTGCCGTCGAGGCGCCGGTCCCGGCCGACGTTTACCTGATTGCCGTGCCGACGCCGATCACCGAGGACAAGCTGCCCAATATCGGCCTCGTGCATGACGCGGCCCGCTCGATTGCTCCGGTGCTCAAGAAGGGCGATCTGGTGATCCTAGAGTCGACTTCTCAGATCGGGACGACCGAGGCGATCTCCGAACTGCTCGGCGAACTCCGGCCCGACCTGTCGATGCCGACCGCTGTCGGCGAGGCGGCCGATGTGTCCGTAGCCTATTGCCCGGAGCGGATCCTGCCCGGTCGCGTCCTGGCCGAGCTGGTCTCGAACGACCGGTGCATCGGCGGTATCTCGCGGCGCTGCGCGCGGCGGGCCCAGCGCTTCTACACCACCTTCGTCCGCGGCACCTGCTTTCGCACCACGGCGCGCACCGCGGAATTCGTCAAGCTGGCCGAGAATTCCTTCCGCGATACCAATATCGCCCTGGCCAACGAACTGTCCCTGATCTGCGAGCGCTTCGGCATCGACACCTGGGAAGCGGTCGGCCTCGCCAACCGGCATCCACGGGTCAATATCCTCAAGCCGGGACCGGGCGTCGGCGGCCACTGCATCGCCGTCGATCCGTGGTTCATGGTCGCCTCCGCGCCGGATCTCGCCAACGTCATCCGCACCGCCCGCGTCGTCAACGACGGGCGCGTCGCGCATACGGTCGAGCGGTGTATCGAGGTCATCGAGCGCGGCGACGCCGATGCGCCGATCGCCTGTTTCGGGCTCGCCTACAAGGCCGATATCGACGACCTTCGGGAGAGCCCGGCGCTCGATATCGCCACCGAGCTTTGCCGGCGCTATGGCAGCCGCATCAGGATCGTCGAGCCCAACATCCAGACGCTGCCGAAGGACCTCGCCGCTCTTGGCGCCGAACTGACGGACACGGACAGCGCGCTGGCGGCTGGCGGCATCCTGCTGCTCCTCGTCGACCACGAGGAATTCAAGATGATCGCTCCGGAAGAGCGGGCTGGCGCCTTGACCTACGACTCCCGCGGCATTTGGCGGGCGACCGAAGCGGCCGTCGATTGAGCGGCATCCCGGCCCGAACCGAATGATGACCGCTCGGTTGGTTCCGCGCTCCGGATGGAGACATCAGGTGAAGGCACCCGTCACGCTCATGCGCGCGATTGCTATCGCCGCGGCAGGCATGGTTCTGGCGAATCCCACACTCGCGGGCCCCGCCAACGGAACAGTCCTGGTGCTGCCGTCGCCGAACGGCGATTCGACCTATGCTTTTGGTGTGCAGACCTCCGACAAGCCGTGGAGCATCGAGACGCCCGCGGCCGGCGCGCTTCGGTTCGAGGTGAAGGCCGGCGACCGCTGGCCGAACGATGCGCCGGGAAGGGAGCGAAGCGAGATCGCCGCGGCGGCCATCTATCCGCCGGGCGAAGACATTGCCGTGTCCTATGATTTCACGATCGAACCAGGTGTGGCGAGTTCCGCCAAGTGGCTGGTCGCCGGTCAGTTTCACGCCAACGATCGCCAGACGCCGCCGCCTTTTGCCGTCGAGATGCGCGGCGAGAAGCTGGCGATCGCGATCCGCTACAGGCGAGCCGAGGATGACGCGATCCAGTCGCAATACATCTACAGCGATCCAAAGGACCTGGAGCGCGGTCGGCCTTACGCGATGCAGATCGAGGCGCGGTTCAGCACAACCGACGGAGCTCTGCGCGTGCTTCGCGACGGCATCGAGATCGTCAGCTATCGCGGACCGCTTGGCTATGACAACGGCGTCTACTGGAAGCAGGGGGTCTATCGGTCGTCGGCCGATGAACCGATCGCAGCGACATACCGAAACCTGAGGTTCTCGCCCGGTTGAGGCAACCAGAAGGGCATGGATGAGGCGGGGCGCTTTCAACCTTGAGCGCGGTCCATAGCCGGCAAATCAGGTCGCGATTCATCCGGTGATTTTGCCTGCGTTGGGGAGGCTGCCAGTTTCTCTACGATTTTAACCAACTTTTCAGGATTGAGTCCAAGTCGGCGACTTCTCGTACTAACAATCGTCATCGAACCCGACGACGAAAAAGGGTTTCCCAGTGGCACACACACTCGACAATCAAGGAACCGCAGTCGCAGGCCCGGCCTCGCCGAGGGCGCGCAGCTATGCGGAGGCCCGGGCGGCCAGCGGGTTGGCGGTCGAACGTGGGCGGCTGGTCGATCGTCGTGTCTCGGATGGCACAGTTGCCGTCGATATCGGTCATCTCGGCGGATGGCTGCGCCGGGGTCTGGTGGTTCTGTTCCTCTTGGCCATTCTCGGAGCGGTTGCCGGCTTTCTCTTCGCGACGATGACCAAGCCGATCTACACGGTGTCGACCGACATCCTGGTCGATCCGACCAACCTGCAGGTCGTGCAGGACGACCTCTTTTCGCCGAACGTCCAGAACAATTCCCAGCTTCTAAGCGTCGACAGCAAGCTCCGCGTCCTGACGTCGCGGAACGTCCTCCAGCGCGTCGTTGCCGGCCTCGGCCTGCAGAACGACCCGGAGTTCGTCGATAACACCCCGTCCTTCTTCAGTATCGCTCGCCTGCTTGGCCAGGAGCGTCCGGCCGGCCGGCCCGAGGATACGGCGATCATGGCGCTGGCCGAACGGGTCAAGGCATCGCGCGACGAGCGGTCCTTCGTGGTGACGCTGTCGGTCTCGTCAGAGGATCCGCAGAAAGCCATCCTTATCTCCGAGGCGTTGGCCCAATCCTTCAAGGAAGAACTGGCGCTCGCCGAATCGACCAGCGCGTCGCGCACCGCGGCATCGCTTAACGGTCGGCTGGCGTCTCTCAGGGAAGAGGTCGATGTGGCCGAACAGGCGGTGGCGCGCTTCACCAACGAGCACGGACTGCAGTCGAGCGGCGACGAGTTGACCAGTACCCGCGAGATGACCGAGTTCAATGCCCTGAAGGTCGCAGCGCAGGGGCGCCTGATCGAAGCGCGGACGCGATATGAGGCGCTGGTATCCGATAGCGCCGACCCGACCGGCAACGCCGCGGTCCTGCAATCCGAGACCATTTCGCTGCTCAAGGCCCAGCAGTCGCTCCTGATGCAGAGGGCCGGTGGGCAAGCGCTCGCCTACGGGCCGCGGCATCCCGAGAGGCTGGCACTGGAGCGGCAGCTGGCGGATATCGACAAGGCAATTGCCGACGAGACGAAGCGGATCGTCGAGGCGGCGCGGATCGAACTGGCGGAGGCCGAGGCGACGGTGGCCGCGCTCTCGGATCGTGCCGACGAGAGTCGGTCGACCGTCGCGACGGATAACGGGGCCGAGGTCGAACTGCGCGCCCTGCAGCGCGAAGCCGCCGCCAAGGTCTCGGTCTATGAGGCATTTCTTTCGCGGGCACGCGAGATCACCGAACGCGAGCAACTCGACACGACGAATATCCGGGTCATCTCGAGCGCGGTGCCGCCGACCACGCGAAGCTGGCCGCCGAGCACCGCCATTGCGACCGCCGCCGGCGGGCTTCTCGGCCTGGCACTGGGCGTCATGCTGGTCATCGCTTTCGGGCTGGCGCGGGACATGCGTCGCAGCCAGCAACGTGGCGCCTAGCCGCTCGAGGACGTACCCCGGTCGCAGGACGAGGCGGCCCGGACCTTCCAACATTGCCCAGGGCGCCAGCCCTGCCGGTCCCGACATCGAGGTCGCAGATTCGCCGTGAAGGCTCTGATCCGATCATCCGTCATCGTCACCGGAATCCGGGGCGTCGGCATCGTGCTGCAGAGCCTGGTCCTGCTCTTCCTGGCCCGGACTTTGCCGGTCCATGACCTTGGCATCTTTGCTCTATTCTATGCCGGTTTCGGCATCGCGCGCATTCTCGGGCCTCTCGGCGCCGACCAGGTGACGATGCGGCGGGCGGCGGTCGCCGGCGGCGCGTTCGACGAAGAGCTTCACCGCGTCCTCAACACCTCCTTCGTCCTTGTCGTCGGCGTCAATGCGGCCGTCGCGGCGCTGCTCGCCGCCGTCGCCTTCCTCGCCTTCCCGTCGCTTCTGGCGAATACGGGCCTCTCAACCCCGCAGCTCCTGATTGTCGCCGCTTCGCTGCCGGCCTTCGCGATCATCGGGCTGATGACCTATCAACTGCGCGGCTTCAATCTCAACGCTCTGGCGCAGTTTCCCGACAGTATCGTGCTGCAACTGGCGCTTGGCGGCAGCGTTGCCGTCTTTTCGCTTCTCGGGCATCTCGATCTCGCCACGGCCTTGCTGTCGCTGGTCGGTGCGGCATGGCTGGTCGTGATCATCTATCTGGCGATCCGCCTCCGGCTTGGAGTCGACCTGAGCATCGGGCCGCGTTGGGCGACCACGAAGTCGCTGTTTCGGGAAAGCCGCGCGGTTCTCTACGCGCTGAGCGTCACCACCATCTCGGGCCGGGTGCCGCTCCTCCTTTCGGCGCCGCTGCTCGGATCGGCCGCGACGGCCATTTTCGATCTCGCGGCACGTTTCGGCAGCGTTCCGTCCATCACCACGTCGGCAGTGACAGCGGCCTTCTCGCCCCGATTCGCGGAGCTGGCGCACGCCCGTCAATGCGGGACGCTCTCCCGAACGCTTTCGGTGTCGTCGCTCGTCGCGGTGGCGCCCGCGCTTCTCTGCTTCGTCGTCATCGCCGTGGCGGCGCCATACCTGATCGAGGCCGTGCTGCCGCCGGTCTACGGGCACATCTATGTGCCGATGCTGGTGGTCTGCGCGGCGGCGACCGTCAATGCCTGCTTCGGCGTCACCAGCAGCCTCCTGTTCATGGCCGGGCAAAGCCATGTGGTGCGGAACTTCTCCTTCGCCCAACTGGCGACGGTCTGCATCCTGACTCCGCCGCTTGCGCTGGCTTTCGGACCGCTCGGTCTGGCCTGCGTGGCGCTGGCCAGTTCGATCGTCCGCGATCTCGGCATGGCGATCTGGGCAAGCCGGACATTCGGGATCGCGCCGCCGCCGTTCGGGATCCGCCGCACCGGGCAGCCGCAAATTCGAGAATCCGGCGAGCTCGCCTGATGGGCCAGGCGCGCCGGGTCAGTGCCTGCTGTCGGCCAGGCACGCCGCGTAGAGCGCCGCCATGCGCGTCGCATAGCCGTTGACGTCAAATCCTTCCAGGAATGCGGTTCGGGCGCCGTTGGACAGCAAGCGCCGGAGGTCGGCATCGGAGATCACGCGGCCCAACGCGTCGGCCAGTGCCTCGACATCGCCGGGCGGGACCAGGAGGCCGGAGACACCGTTATCGATCGCCTCGCCGATGGCGCCGACCGGTGTCGACACTACGGTCAACCCGTAGGCCATGCCTTCCAGCACCGACATCGGCAGCCCTTCGTGATGCGACGGCAGCACCATGATATCCGCGGACGAGAGCAGTTCGCGCACTGTGTCGGGGCCAACCCATCCGGGAAATGCGATGCGATCGCCGATGCCGCGCTCGGCGGCCGCAGTGCGGTATGCCTCGATGTCTCCGTCGCCGGCGAGCACCGCCGTCCAGGACAGGGCTGCGATCCGTGGCGTCGCGAGCGCCTCGATCAGTTCGGGAACGCCCTTGCCCTGGCCGAGCCGCCCGAGGAAGAGGATCTTCGGCGGTTTGGAGGCGTCCTCTCGGCGCTCGATGATGGCCGGGCCGGGGACCGCGTTGTGCATGACGACGACCCGATCCGGATCGATGCCGACCTCGTCGACAACGAAGGCGCGCCATTCGGCGCCGAGGACGACGACGCGGGCGGCACGGGTCAGCATGCTGCGGGTGAAGGCCCGGACCGGGCGCGGCAGGCCACGATA
Organism: Bauldia litoralis; assembly: GCF_900104485.1. Classification (GTDB taxonomy): domain Bacteria; phylum Pseudomonadota; class Alphaproteobacteria; order Rhizobiales; family Kaistiaceae; genus Bauldia; species Bauldia litoralis. The sequence continues at coordinate 200,520 of NZ_FMXQ01000008.1, forward strand.
GAAGTGGTGATAGCGGCCACTGTGGATATGCACGAGATAGGGAGCGCCGACCATCCGGGCGACCAGTGCGATGATCGACTTGCGCGCCGTGCTGGCGCCGACCGAGACATTGATGTGGAGGATATCGGCCTTGGCCGTAGCGAAAAGCCAGGCAACCACCGCGGCGGCCCGCATGAGAAAGAATGGCGACCAGACGAGGCTGCCGGTGCCACGCGGATCGACGATCCTCACCTGCGGTGCGTCAGGCCGTTGCTCGAAGGCAGTCGCCAGGTAGTCCATCGCCCGGCTGATCCCTCCCTCGAAGTGTCGCCCGCCGGGGCAGACGATGACGGCGCGGATCTTTGTCGGACCGGGCGAGGCGGTGTCCTGGACCATGTGGGGCGAGCCGGTATTCCTGTCGGGCCAGAGGCCGGAAATGCCTGGACGCAGACCCGGTCGAAGCGGATCTCCGATGCCTTCCACCGTAGCCGCGAGGTCTGAATATTTCCTTTGGTCTCGCGCGAAAAGGCGCAGCGAAGGCCGCTTGCAGTGATCGCGCCATCGGCGTTCGCGGGCCGATTGCCTGGTTAAACATGTTTGCCGAAAAGCTAACGGGCTCCCTAAAGCAAGCGTAGAATATGAGGGATTTTCATGAGCCGACGGCAGGCGACCAAAGCCGGCATCCACGTTGGCGATCGAGCCCAGGGCGGCGATGTGAATCGGCGCGGCAGTCATGACCACCTATGACGATACCTTAGCAGGAACGGGCGGGCAGAGGCTGGTTCTCCGCATCTGGGGGCCGGTGACGCTGCTCTTCGTCGCCAGCGCCGTCCACACGCTCGCCTTTCCCTTCACCTCTGAGGCGATGGGCTATGCCATCGCCGGTGTGGTCGGACTGGCGCTGGTGCTGACCGCGATCCTGCCGGCCTATGCCGATGGCCGGCTCGAATTCGACGGACGCAAGGTCTGGTACCTGGTCATGCTGGTCGCGACAGCGATCGGCTTCTTCTTCCGGATCGCCAACGAGGCGACGGTGTTCGAATTCGTTACCAGTCTCATCCGGGTGCAGACGGCGCTCGCCGCGCTCATCTTCTTCACCTCCACCAGTGGAACCCTCGCCGTCCGTCCGGCGATCGTGACCTACGCCGCGATCGTGGCCATTGCCGTTGCGATGACGGCCTCTTTCGGTCTGTATGACTATGCCGGCATCGCGCGTCCCTATCCCTTCACCGGGGTCGGTGGCGTCCACCCCAGTGCCTATGCGGTCGCGGCGGCGCTGGTTGGCACCATCGTCTTCAAGATGCGCGGGGCGATCGGCTGGAAGCTGGCCATGCTTCTCGGTGCCCCGCTGCTCGGCTTGCTCCTGGCGTTCCAGGTGCGGACGACATGGATGATGATGCTGGCCTTCGTCAGCGTTCTCCTCATTGCCGCGATCCGTCGCCGCGTTGATCAACGAGCGTTCTCCGCGATGCTCGGCATTTCGCTAGCGGTGATTGTCATCGTTGTCGCGCTGCTGATGGTGTTCGGCCTCGGCGGGTTCGACCTCACCAACTTTTCGAGCGGTCGAACCAGCGTCTATGTCGAGCGCCTCCAACTGATCGCCCAGCGGCCCTGGCCCGAGATACTGTTCGGCACCGGTGTCGGGTCCGACAGCCTGCGCAGCGCGACCTGGTGGTGGGAGGAGAAGGATTCCCACAACGACTTCCTGCGGATCGTCGTCGAGCAGGGTGTCATCTGCGTCGTGGCGGTGGCGGCCATCCTGATCGGATCGGCGCGGCGGTTGACGGATACGGTCCAGTTCGCCGTTTTCGCCGCCCTGGTCTCCGGGTCGCTGCTCAGCAACGGTCTGCTGGATCGGCCATTGCTCGCCGTGCTCTTCGTCAGCACGCTGGCCATTCGGGACAGGCGGCCGGACGCCAGGGGTCGGATGCCCGTGGCCGGCGACTGAGCCACCCGGACTGGTCGCTGCAAGCCGACGACATTCTCGCAGATCCCGGCGCAGATGATGCGGGCGTCAGGTCAGAACCGTGCGGGCCGCGGTTGCGGCGACGGCGGGGTCTGGCGCCATCGCGATCCGACAGATCGACCGGCGGCGCGGAACGCTCTCGTCGATGCCGTCGATTGTCTCGAGCCGGCCGGCACGGTTTAGCGTGTGGATATGCGGATACGGCCAGTCGGAACGGATGTCGATGCCGACCGGCGGAGCCATCGTCACCATGGCCGCGTCGAGGTGGATGATCTCGGACAGTCCCAGTCCGCCGCCGTAGCACTGCGTACCGTTCTGGACCGGCAGGAAGAACCGGCCGTCGATCTCGACAACGGCGCCGCCCGGGCGGGCCCGGCTGCGGTCGATCAGGATCGGGTTCATCGGGTGGGGCATCCACGGGCCTTCCAGCGATTCGGCATGAAAGACGACGAGGGTGTCGGAGGCGCTGCCGCCATGGTCGCGTTGGGTGGCAAAGAGCCAGAGCTTGCCGTCGCGGTCGAGCAGGGTCGCGTCAAAGAGATCCTCGCCCTCGATCAGAGTGCGATGCCGCGTCCAGCGACGGGGAAAGTCCTCCGCCCGGTAGAGAATGAGGCTGTTGCCGGCGCCGCCTTCCGGCAACATCCAGATCTCGCCGTCCCGGGCGAAGACCTGCGGATAGGAAAGATGATGCGGTTCCTCGAGAACCGGGCCGGTGCCGATGACATGGCCGTTCGCGTCGATCTCGGCCACCGAGATCACACCCTTGCCGGTGGTGTAGGGGAGCTCCTCGACGAAGATGAAATGGCGGCCGGCCCAGGCGAAGGGAAAGGGGTCCCCATAGAAGCGCTGGCCGTCTTCGGGAAGCATCGACCACGCTCCGCCGCCGAGCGTGCCGGTCTCGGCGACCCCCGGGCCGTCGACGAAGCGATAGCCGACCCGCCAGTGATGGTCGCGGTAGCACAGCCGGCGCGCCGCCCGTTTCACCAGCCGCGGCAGGGTTGAAGACAGGTATGCGCTGGCCAGGCCCCGCCTTGGCGGGGCCGCCGGTGCGGCGATGGGTTTCGGGACGATCGCCGCCAGCCGGCCCTCGACGAACCGCTCCGCCGTGGTGACGACGAGGGTGATGGCGCGGGCGAGGATGTCGTCGAGACCGCGCGATATCAACACGCGGCTGTCGACCATCGGCGCGGCGGTTGCGACGGGTTCGCCGTCGAGGCTGAGCGACAGGTCGGGCAGGCCGCCATTGGCGAGCACGCGGGCGGCCGTCGATACGCAGCGGCTACCATCGAAGGAGATGGTGAGGGTCGGTGCGACGCGGTTCACGCTGGCCCCGGTGAGGTCTATGGCCAGCTCGGCGGCGCGCGGAGAGGCGAGCTCGGCGGGACCTTCGACGACGGCGGCGAGGTTGCATCGTCGCGACGAGAGGAGTCGCCCTTCGAGCGCAAGAATCAGGTCGAGAGTGGGAAGCGATGCCGACCCCGAGCCGGTCCGGATCACCGCGACGTCATGCCCGGTCACGCGAAGCCGGTCGACAATTGTCGCCTGCCACCGCCGCAGTCCCTTTTCAGGCAGGATGACGTCAATGCATGCCACGCGTCACAGCCCCACTCTTCATGGCATCGGTCGATGCCGACAAATCATGCGTGCAGCGAGATGGCGATTTTCCGGCAGGGCCAGGTGTCGCTGCAGGGAGGCCCCGGGGACTCGGCCCCGGGACTAGCCTACAGGCCGATGGCGTTGGCCCCGATCCGCAGCGCCTTGATGACGCGCCCGGGATTCTGGATCCGGAAGGTCTTCCTGATCCGGTCGTTGACCACCCAGGTCGCTGTCGTGCCGGCAACGAAGCGGGTGCTCTCACCGGCCTTCAGGGTGAACTTGCGACCCATATAGTCGATCTCCGCCGACCCTTCGAGCACGTAGATGTCCTCGTCGACGCTGTAATGCCAGACGAAGCTGCCGGGGCCGACCGCCTGCCAGATGCCGCTCGACGAAGCCCAGAAGTCGGAGCGTTCGAAGACGGCCATGCTGAATTCCGGCGATCCGGAAAGGATCCAGGAGGGGTCGATTGGCGACGGCTGCAATTCGTGCGGCTGCGCCAACCCGAGGTCGGCCTTGTAGCCGATCACCGCCGGCATGCGGGTGGCGAGGCCGATCGCCCCGACCACCGCCAGGGTGACGATCACGGTCGTGGCCACGAGTCCGAAACGCCGTGTCTTCTTCGGTGCGCTGTCCGTTCCCGCGCCACCGAAGGCGTCGGTGAGCGCCGGGCCGGACGCCGTTGATTGCCGATAGTTGCTCATCATGCGGCCTCCTGCGGATCCAGTAGTCGGGAGACGAGGGTGGTGATGCTGTCGACGGAGCGGAAATTCTCCGGCGTGATCTGGACAGGGGGGATGGTCACGTCGAATTCGGCCTCGACCGCCAGCATGAGGTTCACCATGTCGACCGAGGTCAGGCCGATTTCGATGAGGTCCTGACCGGTCGAGATCGGAGGGCGGCCGGTTTGCCCGTCGGGGTGATTCCTCGCGAGGATGTCCTCCACGAGGGCCACGAGCCTGTCTTCCGAAGCGGAAACGAAAGTCTTGAGCGGTTGCATGGGCGGATACCTGCGGTCGCGTTTTCTAAAGTCACGGCATCCTTTTATCTCCGGCGAATTCTGTCAATTTTTAATCAATATCCACGACCATGTCGCTGAAATTAACCTTACGACTTAAAGTTAAGATCCGCACATAGACAATTTGAGTCAGATTCGAGAATAGATTTCTTGAATTGCTTCAAAATTTGCACGAGTTTGTTTGCTGCGATCCTTGCTACCTATCGGAGAAGCTGCGGCGCGATTGCATCGGAGCAAGATGGCAAGGGACCGAGCAGGAGAGGCACACCATGACCGCGCTCGACATTACCAAGCCCGAATCCCGTCCAACCCGACCGCACGCCAACGGCAATGCCGTTCCGGCGGATGCCGTGTCTGCAACCCGCAAGGAGCGCGTCGAAGCGGCGGCCGCCATTGCCCGACAATACGCGCCCGAGGTCGACACGGCGGGACGGTTCCCCAAAGAGGCGATCGCGGCGATCCGCGAACAGCGGCTCTTCGGCATCATGATTCCCCGCGAGCTCGGCGGCGAGGGCGCCAGCGTCTCCGACGTTGTCGATGTCTGCTACCGGCTCGGCCAGACCTGCGCTTCGACCGCAATGATCTTCGCGATGCACCAGACCAAGGTCGCCTGCCTGGTCCGCCATGGGGCAAGCGATCCCTGGCATCGCAACCTGCTCCACCGCGTCGCGGCTGAACAACTGCTCCTCGCCTCGTCGACGACGGAGGGCAAGGCCGGCGGCAATGTCCGCTCCAGCGACGCCGCCATCGTTCGCGACGGCGATGCGATCAGTCTCGAGCGCGCCGCCACCGTCATCTCCTACGGCGCCTATGCCGACGGCGTGGTCACCACGGCCCGGCGTTCGGTCGAGGCCGAGTCCTCGGACCAGGTGCTCGTCGCCTTCCTCAAGGACGACTACACGCTGGAGCCGACTGTCTCCTGGGACACGCTTGGCATGCGCGGCACATGCAGCTCCGGCTTCGCGCTGAAGGCAACCGGTTCGGCCAGCCAGATCCTGCCGGTCTCCTATGACAAGATCCACGCCCAGACCATGACGCCGGTCGCCCATCTTGCCTGGGCCGGGGTGTGGACCGGCATCGCCGCCGCGGCGGTCGAGAAGGCGCGGCTCTTCGTTCGTAACGCGGCGCGCCATTCGAAGGGTCAGTTGCCGCCGGCGGCGGCGCGCGTCACCGAGGCGAGCGCGTCGCTCCTCAAGCTGCAGAGCCTGATGGACGCGTCGCTTCGCCGCTTCGAGCAGGCCGCCCATGATGAACGGGTGCTCGGATCCTTCGACTTCCAGACTGCGATCAACCTGGTCAAGGTCGATGCGTCCGAGCTGGCGGTCGAGACCGTGATGACGGCCATGCGCGCCTGCGGATTGTCCGGCTATCGAAACGACGGCGATTTCACCATCGGCCGTCATCTGCGCGATGTGCTCTCGTCGCCGATCATGATCAACAACGATCGGATCATGGCGAATGCCGGCGCCTCGTCGTTGATGGTCGCCATCCCCGAATCCCTGCAGGGCTGAGGCCGACGGCCGGAGCCCCGAGAAACCGAACCCCTTGTCGAGTTGCGGAGTCCGACGATCATGACCGTAGCCATCAGAACCACTGTTTCCGAATCGCCGGACCGGCAGGATGCCCTTGCCGACGCCCTGTTCCATCCCATGGGTGTCGCCGGCGTCTATGCGCGCACCGGCCTCTACGAGGATATCGTCGAGCGCCTGACCGCATGGATTTCCGCCAAGCGCGAAGAGGGCACCGAGGTTCTTCGCTTTCCCCCGGTGATGAGCCGGCGCGACCTCGAGAAGCACGGCTACCTCAAGAGCTTCCCGAACCTGCTCGGCTGCGTCTGCGCCCTGCACGGGACGGAGGCCGATATCCGCGCCGCCGCCGATCTTCAGGCGACCGGCGGCGACTGGACCGCATCGCTGTCGCCGGCCGACATGGTGCTCAGCCCGGCCGCTTGCTACCCGGTCTATCCGCTGGCCGCCAGCCGCGGTCCGGTCACCCCCGGCGGCTGGCTGTTCGACGTCGCGTCGGATTGTTTCCGGCATGAGCCGTCCAGCGATCTCGATCGCTTCCAGTCCTTCCGGATGCGCGAATATGTCTGCATCGGCAGCGAGGACGAGGTCCTTGCCTTCCGCGACCGCTGGATGGCGAAGGCCGAGGAGCTGGCCGGCGAACTGGGGCTCCCCTGCGCCGTCAAGCCGGCAAGCGATCCCTTCTTCGGTCGCACGGGCCAGGTCATGGCGGTCAGCCAGATCCAGCAGGCGCTGAAGTTCGAGCTGTTGATCCCGCTCCACTCGGCCGAGAAGCCGACCGCCTGCATGAGCTTCAACTGTCACCGCGATCACTTCGGAACGACCTGGGACATCAAGGACCAGTCGGGCGCTCCGGCCCATACCGCCTGTGTCGCCTTCGGCATGGACCGGCTGGCGGTGGCGCTGTTCTGGACCCATGGCCTCGACACGGCCGCATGGCCCCATGCGGTCCGCGATTCCCTGAAGCTCTGAACACGACGGCTCGCGGCGACCGCGAGCCGATCACCTCGACCACGACAATGCCGGGCCTCGCGACCTCGTCGCGGGGCTTTTCGTTGCAAATACCGGTGGGTTTCAGGCCGTGCTGCCGGCGTCGACCGTCAGCACCGTACCGGTGATGCTGCGCCCGCCTTCGCCGAGCAGGAACTCTATGCTGCGGGCGACGTCGTCGACTTCCGTCAAGCGTCGCAGGGGGCTGCGGCGGACCAGGCGCGCGTGATGATCCTCGTCCATGCCGTTGGTCATGTCGGTGTCGATGAATCCCGGCGCGATCGCGTTGACCGTCACGCCGACCTTGCCCATCTCGCGGGCAAGCGAGCGGGTGAAGCCGACAAGGCTCGCCTTGGTCGCGCTGTAGACCGACAAGCCGCTATAGCCGTTCGAGGCGACGATCGAGGCGATGTTGATCACCCGCCCGGCGCCCTCGATCATCATCGAGCGCGTCACGTATTTGGTCAGGACGATCGGCGCCAGGGTGTTGAGCCGGATCAGGCCCTCGATCTGGGAATTGTGCATGTTGGCGAGCAGGCCCGACGTGCCGATGCCGGCATTGTTGACGAGGCCGTAGATAGCGCCCGACGACTTGCGGATATCGGTGACAAATGCCGGGATCGCGTCGGTGTCGGTCAAATCGAAGGACGCGAAGCGCAGCGCGCCGGTTCCCGCCTCGCCGACCGCGTCGATCGCGGCGGAGAGTTCGTCGGACTGCGACCTCGCAACGGCAATGACGCCGTAGCCGGCCGCGGCCAGCCGCGTTGCGATGCCGAGGCCCAGTCCCCGACTGCCGCCGGTCACGATGACGTTATGCATGGTCGCGGGCCAGCTTGCCGGCGGCCGTCACCGTCAGCGCCGGGACGAAGCGGATCGTTGCCGGCACCTTGTGCTGGGGCAGGGTGCCGCGGCAGAGATGGATGATCTCATCCTTGAGCGCATCGTCCCAGCCTTCGCCGGAAGCTGCCGGTTGGTTGTCGTTCAGGACGACTTCGGCGACGACGATCGATCCCATGATCGGGCTCTTCCTTGCCTTGACCAGCGACATGCGAACGCCCTGGTGCCGGTTGATGACCGCCTCGACCTCTTCCGGGTGAACTTTCAGGCCGCCGACATTGATGATGCCGCCACGCCGGCCAACGAAATAGAAGCGGTCGCCGCGGCGCTCGATCATGTCGCCGGTGTCGATGAAGCCGTCCGCATCGGTGAGCGGTTCGGCGTTGCGGCCGAGATACCTATCGGCGCCGCGCGGCGAGCGAATGCGAAGCGAGCCGTCCTCGACCTTCATCGAGACATCGCCACCGCCTTCGATGAGGCTGGCCGGGAAGCCTTCGAGGCCATCGTCGACGGCGAAGCCGACTCCCGCCTCGGTCGATGCATAGGCATGGCCGATCGCCGCGTCGGGAAAGGTGTCGTGGAGGGCGTTGAGAATCGCCTGGTCCGCGATCTCGCCGGACAGCCGGATATAGTCCGGCGCGATCGCATTGGCCGTCGCGCACATGATCGTCCGGCGCCAATGCGACGGCGTTCCCGAGATGTGGGTGACGCCGCTGGCCGCCAGTCGATGGAGATGATCGACGATCGTTTCGCCGGCATGGGAGAGGACGAGGGAACTGTCGCCCAGCATGGCGCGCAGGAAGATCTGCAGTCCGCCGTAGCGACGGATGTCATAGAAGGTCGCCCAGACCGTCGGCCGTTCGCGCGGTGGCGGCGTGGTGATCGCGGCGGTCAGGCCGTCCAGGCTGTGGACCACCATCTTGGGGACGCCGGTCGTGCCGGAGGTCAGCAGCACCCATTCGGTCGCGCACGGTTCGCTCGGCGCTCCCTCGTATGCGGCGACGGGAAGGCCGCAGCCGACAACCGGCTTGCCGATCGCGGCGAAGGTCCCGGGATCGCGGTCCGAGACGATCGCGTCGACCTCGGCGTCGTCGACGATCGCCGCGAGATAGTCGGGACGGAGGTCCGGTGGGGACAGCACCATGCGCCGCGCGACACCGTCGAGTTCGATCACGGCGAGGGCAGCGGTCATCTGGTCGTCGGTGGCGATCAGGACAGATCGGCCGGCCAGGGTCTGGCGGTCGACGGCGAGGCTCGTCCCGACGGCGATCGCGTCGAGGGAAACGCTCGCGTCGACGCCCAGGATGCGGCGGCCGGTGAGACCGGCGCCGCGCAGGATGCCGCCAAGCGTCCGCGGTCTAGTGTGCGCCATCCTCGTACAGCCTGACGAAGTCGCCGAAGGTGACGGGGAAGTTGACGTCATCCGACGCGGTGAAGGGGTCGTAGCCCAGCTTGTCTTCGAGATTGGCAACCAGCAGGGCAAAGCACAGCGAATCCAGACCGGAATCGGTCAGGACCAAGTTATCGTCCAGCGCGGCGATCTGTTTTTCTTGTTGTTTGGCAATGGTCTCTATCTGAGAGACGATCTTTTCTCTGGTCGTCATTTTAACCATCTGATCGAATTAAATTGTACTTAGACTGTAATAAAGAGGCGGATACGATACAAGTTGATTGACTATTCATGGTGAACGACGCCGCCGATGGAATCCGAACCCAGAATCCGCTGCCGAGCGATCACGGAAGACGATCTCGATGGAGTGATCGCCCTGCTCATGCGCGGCTTCCCGATGCGCGATCGCGCCTACTGGGCGCGTGGTCTCGGCCGGCAGTCCGAGCGCATCGTGCCGGAGGGCGTTCTACGATACGGCTGCATGCTCGATCGGGGCGGCGAGGCGGTCGGCGTGCTGCTTGTGCTGTCCGGATCGGTGGAGATCGACGGCAGGACCGAGACCCGCTGCAACCTGTCGAGCTGGTATGTGGAGCCCGCGTTCCGGAGCTTCGCGCCCATGCTCGTGTCGGTGGCGCTGAAGAACAAAAACGTCACCTTCATGAACGTGACCCCGGCGAAACACACCTGGCCGGTGGTCGAGGCGCAGGGCTTCGCGCCGTTCTGCCATGGCCAGTTCACCGCCTTTCCGTTTCTCAACCGGAGTCGAGGCGCTGTCCGGGTGAGCCGCGTCGATGCCGGCCAGACGCCGACGCAGTCCCTCGCATCGCCCGAACGCGACCTGCTGCGGGCCCATGCCGGCTATGGCTGCATCAGCCTTGTCTGCTCGACGCCGGATGGCGACGTTCCGTTCATCTTCCGGCCGTTCAAACGGTGGAAGGACCGGCTGCCCTGCATGCGGCTGATCTATTGCCGCGACATCGCGGATTTCGTCCGCTTCGCCGGACCGCTCGGCCGGCATCTGCTGATGCATGGCAGTCCCTGGGTGATCGTCGATTCCGACGGGCCGATCGACGGGCTGGTCGGCTTCTACCAGACCGAGAGCGGCCGCAAGTATTTCAGGGGGCCCAACAAGCCGCGGCTCGGCGATCTCGCCTATACCGAATTCGCCCTCTTCGGACCCTGACCCCCAGACAGGCACCCCCGCGATGCATACGCCCCTGAAGACCCGGACCGCCGCCGAAGTTCTCGTCGACCAGCTCATCGCCAACGGCGTCGAGCATGTCTTCTGCGTTCCCGGCGAGAGCTACCTCGGCGTCCTCGATGCGCTCTACGATCGCGACATCACCGTGACGGTCTGCCGGCAGGAGGGTGGGGCGGCGATGATGGCCGATGCGATCGGCAAGGCGACCGGCAAGCCCGGCGTCTGTTTCGTCACCCGCGGGCCGGGCGCCACCAACGCGGCCGCCGGCATTCACATCGCCGACCAGGATTCGACGCCGATGATCATGTTCGTCGGCCAGGTCGACCGCCATGTCCGGGGACGCGGCGCCTTCCAGGAGATGGACTATCCGGCGGTCTTCGGCAGCATGACCCGGTGGACGACCGAGATCGACGACGCCACCCGCGTACCCGAACTCGTCTCGCGCGCCTTCCATGCCGCCACCGGCGGACGCCCCGGCCCGGTGGTGGTCGGACTGCCCGCCGACATGCTGCGCGAGCGCGTCTCCATCGACATCGCGCCGCCGTTCGAGCCGATCGAGGCGTCGCCCGGCAAGGCCGAGATGGCGCGACTCGAGGACTTGCTGGGCAAGGCCGAACGACCGCTGATGATCCTCGGCGGCACGCGCTGGACCGAGGACGCTTGTGACGCCGTTACGCGCTTCGCCGAGCGGCTTCATCTTCCGGTCGCCACCAGCTACCGGCGGCTGCCGCTCTTCGACCCGCTGCACCCCTGCTATGCCGGCGACCTCGGGCTCGGGCCGAACCCGAAGCTGATCGCGCGGGTCAAGGCGGCGGACCTCGTCATCCTCTGCAGTGGCCGGCTCGGCGATATTCCCTCGCAGGGCTACACCCTTCTCGACATCCCCGGACCGCGTTGCAAGCTGGTCCATGTCCATCCGGCGTCGGAGGAACTCGGCCGGGTCTACCAGCCCCATCTCGCCATCCAGTCCGGGCCGGTGCGCTTTGCCGAGGCGCTGGAAACCATCGCCGCGCCCGGCGACATCGCCTGGCGCGCGGTGACCGACGCGACCCATGCCGAGTATCTCGACTGGACCGAAACGGCGACTGACCAGCCCGGCGGAGTCAATCTCGGCGCGGTCATGGTCTGGATGCGCGACAACCTTCCGGTCGACACGATCCTTTGCAACGGCGCCGGCAACTACGCCGCCTGGATTCATCGCTTCTACCGGTTCCGGCGCTTCGCCACCCACATCGCGCCGACCTCGGCGTCGATGGGCTACGGCATGCCGTCGGCGGTGGCGATGAAGCGGCTTCATCCGGACCGGACGGTGCTGTCCGTCAACGGCGACGGCGACTTCCTGATGAACGGGCAGGAGTTCGCCACGGCGGTCCAGTACGACCTGCCGATCATCACCATCGTCTGCGACAACGGCATGTACGGCACCATCCGCATGCACCAGGAGCGGGAACACCCGGGCCGGGTGTCGGCGACCGACCTGCGCAATCCGGATTTCAGCGCCTATGCGCGTGCCTTCGGTGGCTTCGGCGTCACGGTCGAGAGGACCGAGGATTTCCCCGCCGCGTTTCGGGCGGCCGAGGACTCGGGCCAGCCGGCGATCATCCATCTCAGGATCGACCCGCAGGCGATTACCCCGTCGGCGACACTCGACGGCATCCGCGACCGCGCCCTGGCGGCTCGCCGGGACTGAGCGGGGCAGGGGACTCCGGGCACCGGTTCAGCGGTGGGCGAAGTCCCAGTAGAGCTTGCGGGCCTTGGCGTAGAACGGGCCGGGCTGGAGTTCCCGGTCGTCGATCCGGGTGACCGGCATCGCCTTCGAGAAATTGCCGGTCGAGAAGATCTCGTCGGCCGCCTGGAAGTCGGCAAAGGTCAGGGTCTTCTCGATCACCGTGTTGCCGTCCTCGCGGAGCAGGCCGATCATCCGCTGGCGCGTGATGCCGTTCAGGAAGGTGCCGTTGGGAACTGGCGTGTAGACGACACCGTCCCTGGCCATGAAGACATTGGAATTGCCGAGTTCGGCGACGTTGCCCAGCATGTCGCGCATGACGCAGTTGGTGAATCCGCGACCATGGGCTTCGAGCATGGCGCGCGAGTTGTTGGGATAGAGGCAACCGGCCTTGGCCTTGACCGGCGCGGTCTCGTCGGTCGGGCGGCGGAAGGGCGAGAGCGTGATCGACATGCCCTTCGGCTCAGGCATCGGCGCCTCGTACATGCACAGGCACCAGCGGGTCGATTCCGGATCGAAGCGGACACCGCCGCCGGGGCCACCCGCCTCCGCCCAGTACATCGGCCGGATATAGAGCGCCGCATCCGGATCGAAGCGGCGAAGACCCTCCTTGGCCAGCGCCATCCATTCCACCTCGCTGACCACCGGCTTGAGGCGGAGGTGGGTCGCGGACTGGTTGACCCGGGCGAAATGCAGGTCGAGGTCGGGGGTGACGCCCTCGAACGCCCGGCCACCGTCGAAGACCGCCGACCCGAGCCAGGTGCCATGGGTGCGAACGCCCATGATCGCGACGTTGCCCTCGTGCCAGTCTCCGCCGAAAAACGTCCAGGTCTTTGATGGCGCCGCGGTGAGGTTCTCGCTGGTCATCGCTCTTTTCCTTCCCACGCGTTGCGCGCGTTTGGCCTATTATGGGCCGATCGATAGTGTAGAGTCAGGTCGTCTTCCCCGTGCCGATAGATCCCCACGCCCGGCGCTTTCTCGACATGGTGGCGATTGCGCCATCGGCCGATCCGGCCCGCATGACCGTTGAGGAGCGGCGCGAGTCCTTTGTCAAGCTGATGGCGCTTTCCGGCTCGCAGGTCGCGGTCGGCGGTGTCGAGGATCGCACGATCCCCGGACCCGGCGGCCCGTTGTCGATTCGCCTCTACCGCCCCGTTTCCGACATGGAAGCCGCGCTGCCGGCCCTGGTCTTCTTTCACGGCGGCGGCCTGGTCGCCGGCAGTCTCGAGACCCATGACGCGCTCTGCCGGACGCTCGCCGGAGAGAGCGGCGTCATCGTGATCGCCGTCGACTACCGCCTCGCGCCCGAGCATCCGTTTCCGGCCGCCATCGAGGACGCAAATGCGGCCACCGCCTGGGTGATGGCCCATGCCGCGTCGCTCGGCATCGACCCCGACCGAATCGCCGTCAGCGGCGATTCCGGTGGCGCCACGCTGGCGACCGTCGTCTGCCGCGAGGCGCGGGGCGGGGACGGGCCGGCGATAGCCCTGCAACTGCTTCTCTGTCCCGTGCTCGACCTGGTTGCCGAGACGCCGTCGCGGCAGGAATTCGCCAGCGGCTACCTTCTCGATCGGGCGATGATGCGGCGCGACCTCGAGCACTACGGCCCCTGCGATCCCCTCGACCCCCGGGTGTCGCCGCTGCGCGCGCCGGATCTCGCCGGCATGCCGCGGACGATCATTCATTCGGCCGAATTCGATCCGCTGCGCGACGAGGACCGGGCCTATGCCGAGCGCCTGATGCAGGCCGGTGTCGCGGTCGATCACACCTGCCATCCGGGGATGATCCATCATTTCTACGGGCTGACCGGAATCGTCCCCGCCGCCCGGACCAGCCTTGCGGCGATCTGCCGGGGGCTTGGCGACGCGCTGTCCTAGGCGCGCGACAGTCTCAGAGCCGGACCCGACCCGCGACGATGCGGGCGTAGAGGTCGCTATCGAGCCTTGCATAGGCTTTCTCGGTTGGATCGTCGAAATACAGCACGTCGGCGATGGCCTCCGGATCGAAGCCCTCGGAGGCCAGATGAAAGGTCTTCGGCTTGAACGTCTCGGTCACTTCGAGTTCCGCCCGGATACGCAGGAAGAGCGGCCGCGCATAGGCAGGCAGCCGGTCGTCGAGATGGGCGTGGAGGGTGGCGAGGTCGAAGTCGTCGGCAATCTCCAGCGCCGCCATGCCGGCGCGACCGTCGGCGCCGGGCACAGCGACGCCATAGACCTGCGCATCGAGGACGCCGGGGCAGGCGGCAATCGCCGCATGGACCTCCAGCGTCGAGACATTCTCGCCTTTCCAGCGAAACGAACCGCCGACGCGGTCGACGAAGTAGAAGAAGCCTTTCTCGTCCTGGCGCATCAGGTCGCCGGTGCGAAACCAGGCGTCGCCGGGGGCGAAGACGTCGCGCAGGACCTTGCCCTCGGTTTCGTCGTCGCTGGTATAGCCCTCGAAACGCGTGCCGCCATCGCCGATCCGGCCGATCGCCTCGCCGACCTCGTTGCGGGCGCAGCGGATGCAGAGGCCGGCGGTGTCGCGAACCGGGGCGTTGGCGTCGGCGTCGAAACGGACGATCGCCGCCGGGAAGCGATGGGCGAGATAGGGCGGGATCCGCCCGATCGAGCCCGGCTTGCCCTCGAGGTTGTAGAGCGAGAAGGTGCCTTCGGTTGCCGCATAGAATTCGAGAATCTGCGGGATGCGGAACCGCTCCTGGAACGCCTCCCACACATCGGCGCGCAGGCCGTTGCCACAGCACAGCCGCAGCCTGTGCCGCCGCTCGGCCGGGGAGGGGAGTGCTGCGTTCAGGTAGCGGCACAACTCGCCGATATACTGGAACAGCGTGCAGTCCCAGCGGACGATGTCGTTCCAGAATTCGCCGACCGAGAAGCGCTCGCGCAGGACCACGGAGCCACCGCCGACCAGCACGCTTGCCGGCGCCACGATGCCGCCGATGCTGTGATACATCGGCAGGCAATCATACATGCGGTCGTCCGGCCCGACATCGGTCATCCCGGCGAACCAGTACGCCCAGGCCATGATCCGCCGATGGCTGATATTGGCGGCTTTCGGCAGGCCCGTCGTCCCCGAGGTGTAGATGCACAAGGCGCGGTC
This sequence comes from Bauldia litoralis, assembly GCF_900104485.1. Classification (GTDB taxonomy): domain Bacteria; phylum Pseudomonadota; class Alphaproteobacteria; order Rhizobiales; family Kaistiaceae; genus Bauldia; species Bauldia litoralis. The sequence continues at coordinate 215,848 of NZ_FMXQ01000008.1, forward strand.
GGAGAGCGTCACCGGCCGTGTCTCGTCAGCCACCAGCGGCGCGCCGTCATAGGCGCCGGCGACCAGCGGCGTCAGGGTGCTGTCGCCCGCATCCGGCCCGCCGCCGATCGTCCAGGTTTTCGGGGCAGCATGGGTCAGTTCCGGCGACGCGATGGCGGCGCGGTAGTCGTCGGCGACGACGAGATGCTTCGGCGCGACCACGCCGATGCAGTGGGCCAGAGATGCCGCCGTCAGGTTGGTGTTGAGCAGCGCGACGACGCCACCGACCCGGCTGACGCCGAGCCAGAAGGCCATGTAGTCGGGGCAGTTCGGCATCAGCAGGCAGACGACGTCGCCGGGCGCGATCCCCTGGTCAAGCGCCCAGCGCGCATAGCGGCGCGACCGTTCGGCAAGTGCCGAGAAGCTGAGGCATTCGCGATCCGACAGGAGGGCAGGGGCATCGCCGAAACGCTCGGCCAGTTCGTCGATCACCACCGGCAGGGTGCGCAGCGGCGCGTCGTCGAGGCGAGCGGTCATTTCGAGCGCCCGCAGCCAGCCCTTCGACGATCCGCCCGGACTGGCGTCACGCGCCGGGCTGGGCGCGTCGCGGCTCATCGGAGTAGCCATCGTGTCGACCTTGCTGAGCGTTTCGCGAACCGCTCGACAATGAGCCCGCCGGCGACGTGATTCAATAAGATCGCCGGTTTGAGTCAAATCTAAACTTAAACGTTAAGGTTACCAGCAGCGAAAATCATATAAATATTGATTGAAATAGTAGTTCTCGCCACTGTCTGGCTGCGGGCATCGCCCTTGGCAAGTATCGCCGGGCCGATATCCGATGGCTCCGAAAGGCCGCCGCTTGCGGCCGGGAAGTGGCAGGATGCGAAGCGAAACGATCGCAATTCACGGTGGCTATGACACCGATCCGGTCACCAAGGCGGTGACCGCCCCGATTTACCAGACCGTCGCCTATGAGTTCGACAGCGCCGATCACGGCGCATCGCTGTTCAACCTTGAGGTCGAGGGCTATCGCTACAGCCGGATCAGCAACCCGACCACCGAGGTGCTGGAGCGTCGCGTCGCGCTGATGGAGGGCGGTCTCGCAGCCCTTGCGGTCAGCACCGGCCAGGCGGCGCTGCACTATGCGCTGGTCAATCTCGCCGACCATGGCGGCAACATCATTTCCGTGCCGCAGCTCTACGGCACCACCCACACGCTTCTCGCCCATGTCCTGCCGCGGCAGGGGATCTCGGTCCGCTTCGCCGCGACCGACCGAGCGGAGGACATTGCCCCGCTCATCGACGACGACACCCGCGCCGTCTTCTGCGAAACCGTCGGCAATCCGGCCGGCAATATCTGCGACATCGAGAAGATCGCCGCCGTGGCGCACAGCGCCGGCGTACCGCTGATCGTCGACAACACGGTGGCGACGCCGATCCTGCTGCGGCCGATCGAGCATGGCGCGGACATCGTCGTTCATTCGCTGACCAAGTTCATGGGCGGCCACGGCACGACGATGGGCGGCATCATCGTCGACAGCGGCAAGTTCCCCTGGACGGAGCATGGCCGGCGATTCCCGATGTTCAGCGCGCCCGACGCCTCCTATCACGACATGGTCTATTCCGACGCCTTCGGCCCCGGCGCCTATATCGCCCGCGCCCGCAGCGTCTACCAGCGCACCACCGGCGCGGTGCTGCCGCCGATGAGCGCCTTCCAGCTTATGCAGGGCATCGAGACCGTGGCGCTGCGTGTCGAGCGGCATGTCGAGAATGCCAGACGGGTGGCGGAGTTCCTGCGCGACGATCCGCGCACGGCCTGGGTCTCCTATGCCGGTTTTCCCGAGAGCCCGTATCACGGGCTGGTCGACAAGTATCTCGGCGGCCGCGTTCCCTCGCTCCTGACCTTCGGCGCGCGCGGCGGCTTCGAGGGCGGCAAGGCCTTCTATGACGCGCTGACGCTGGTCAAGCGTCTGGTCAATATCGGCGACGCCAAGTCGCTTGCCTGTCATCCCGCCTCGACGACCCATCGCCAGATGACCGTCGAGGAGCAGCGGGGCGCTGGCATCACCCCGGACACCATCCGTCTCAGCATCGGCATCGAGCATATCGACGACATCCTCGCCGATATCGACCAGGCGCTGGACGCATCGATGGCGACTGACGAGACGGCACAGGCGGCCGAGTAACGGAGGCGAGAGACTGTTGTTTGTCGTGCTCAATCAGGATCTGCAAGGACATCCGATCAGCGGCGACGGGCAACTGGGCGACGCCGGTCGCCGGACGCTTGGCGCATCGGATACCGGCTGTCTTGAGATCGGGCTGGTCAACAACATGCCGGATGCCGCGCTACGGCCGACGGAACGCCAGTTCTCGCGACTTCTCGCGGCGGCGGCCGGCAGGCATACGGTTCGGCTCCATTTCTACTCGCTCGACAGCATCCGCCGTGGCGACGAGGCCCGTGCCTATCTGCGGACGACATATGGCGACCTCGCCGAACTCCGGTCGGCCGGGCTCGATGCCCTGATCGTGACCGGCTGCGAGCCGTGCGCGCCGCACCTGAGCGACGAGCCTTACTGGCAGGATCTTGCGGGCATTGTCGACTGGGCGGAGGACAACACGACCACCACCCTGTGGTCCTGCCTCGCCGCCCATGCCGCGGTGCTGCACATGGACGGCGTCGAGCGGCATCGCCTGGCGGACAAGCGCTTCGGGGTCCTGGATTGCGACGTGGTCTCGGACAGCCCGCTGGTCGCCGGCATCCGCTCGCCGTTCCGCGTATCCCATTCGCGCTGGAACGAATTGCGGGCGGACGAACTGACGGCCGCCGGCTACCGCATCCTGACGCGGTCCACCGCCGGCGACGTCGACATGTTCGCCCGGGAGCGGAAGAGCCTGTTCCTGTTCTTCCAGGGGCACCCGGAATACACCGCCTATTCGCTGATGGGCGAGTACCGCCGGGACGTCGGCCGCTACCTGCGCGGTGAAATGGCCCGCTATCCGGCCACGCCGCTCGGCTATTTCGACAGCAAGACCGAGCAGCGACTGGCCGCTTTCGGCGAGAAGGCGGCGGGGGCCCGCGATCCGGCTCTGCTGGAGGAGTTTCCGGGAAGCGGCATGCTGCGTCCCAGGTCCGTCCGCAGGCTGACAACGTCCGGTGTCGCCGTCATCCGCAACTGGCTGTCATCGATCGCCACGCGCAAGGGAGAAGGCGCATGGGCGTCATGAGTACCGCGCTTGCCGCCGTCGATCTCGATGATATGCCGCATGACTTCCGGCTTGCGATGCGCAATCTCGCCGCCGGCGTGTCGATCGTCACCACGGGAGAAGGCCGGGGCCGCGCCGGTCTCACCGCGACGTCGGTCAACTCGCTGTCGATCGATCCGCCGTGCCTGCTGGTGTGCATCGGCCGCGCTTCGGGCACCCTGGCAGCGCTCCAGAAGAACCGGTCCTTCGGCGTCAGCGTCCTTGACGCAGGGCAGCAGGCGATCGCCGAACGCTTCGCCGGCAATGGCGGGCAGCATGGTGCTGCGCGGTTCAACGGCTTCGACTGGACGACCGGAGTGACCGGCGCGCCGCTTGCCGAAGGCGCGCTGTCGGCGTTCGACTGCACACTCGAAACGCTGGTCGAATGGCATTCCCACGCGATCGTCGTCGGCCGGGTCCGGTCGGTGCACACGAATGAAGGTGCCGCGCCGCTGACCTACTGGCGTGGCGGCTATGGCAGCTTCGATCCCCAGGCCGGATAAGCAGCGCCGGCTGGCGGCCTAGCCGCCGTATCCGGCCGACCTCGGGATGAACAGCACCAGGTCCGGCAGCAGGACGATTGCCAGCAGGGCGATCACCAGGGTGAGAATGAACGCCCAGGATTCCCGGATCAGTTCGGCCAGTGGAATGCGCGACACGCCGCTGATCAGGAACAGCAACTCGCCATAGGGCGGGGTGATCAGCCCGATCATCATGTCGACGACCACCACCACGCCGAAATGCACCGGATCGACGCCCAGCGCGTGGACCGAGGGCATCAGGATCGGCACCATGATCAGCAGCATCAGCAGCGTGTCGAGCACGGCGCCGAGGACCAGGAAGAGCACCGAGACCAGCAGCAGAAAGGCGACCGGGCTCAGGCCCAGGCTGGTGATCCAGTTGCCGAGGGCATAGGGGATCTGCTCGCTCGCCACGACATAGTTGATGAACAGCGCGCCGACGACGGTGATGGCGACGATCGCGGTCGCCCGGGCCGAGCCGAGCAGCGACTGGTAAAGCGACCGGAGGTTCATCTCGCGGTAGATGAAAGCGAGCAGCATCGCATAGGCGGCGGCGACCGCGGCTGCCTCCGTCGGCGTCACCGCGCCTGAATAGATGCCGCCGAGGAGAATGACCGGCAGCATCAGCGCTGGCGCCGCGCGCAGGGTGGTGCGGCGCACCGCGGTGAACGGCACCGGGTCCTCGACCGGGAACCCGCGCCGCCGCGCGACGATGAACACCTGGATGCAGAGCGCCAGCCCCATCAACAGGCCGGGAACGACGCCGGCGAGGAAGAGGGCGCCGATCGAGGTGCCGGAGATCGCGCCATAGATGACCATCGGGATCGATGGCGGGATGATCGGTCCGATCGTCGCCGAGGCGGCGGTCAGCGCGCCGGCGAAGCCGCGCGGATAGCGACCGTTCTTGGTCATCATGTCGATCATCAGCTTGCCGGGCCCGGCGGCGTCGGCCAGCGCGCTGCCGCTCATGCCGGCGAAGATGATGCTGACGGCGATGTTCACGTAGGCGAGGCCGCCGCGCAGGCGGCCGATGACCATCATCACGAATTTCAGCAGGCGGTCGGAGATGTTGCTGGCGGTCATCACCTCGGCGGCAAAGATGAATAGCGGCACGGCCAGCAGGATGAAGGAGGAGAACAGCCCGTTGATGCCCTGCGCGGCGACCAGGCCGATATCGCCGCCGATCAGCAGCAGGTAGACCAGCCCGGCGACGATCATCGAGAAACCGATCGGAACACCGATCGCGCAGGCTGCGATGAACAGCGCGAACATGATGGCGGCGGCGAGGCTCATGTCAGGGCTGCTTTTCCCAATCCGACCGTGAGAGCCGGTAAAGCCGTATCACGCCGTTGATGATGATCAGCACCATGAAGACGCCGAAGGCGCTGAAGACGACGCTCATCGGCAGGCGCAGCGTCGGGGTCTTCTGGCGGAAGGTGAAGAGGATGTAGTCAAGATTGCCGGGCAGCGTGACCAGCATGACGAGGGTGACCAGCCCGGTGCCGGCGATGGCGAAGATCCGGCGCAGCTTCGGCTTGACGCTGACATAGACGAGGCTGAACGTCACATGCTCGCGTTCCGCGACGATCGTCGCCGCGCCGACGCAGACGATCCAGACATAGAGGATCTCCGCGATCTCCTGGGTCCAGGACAGCGGGTGGTTGAGGACGTAGCGGTAGAAGATCTGCAGCATGAAGACGCCGAAGAGGACCGCGAAGGCGGTGGCGTTCAAGGCCTCGAAGGTCTTCGAGATCAGGCGTGGGATGCGTGTCAGTTCCGACCTCCAGGACGAGAGCGCGGCCCGACGGCTGCCCGCCCGGCCGCGCTCGCTTTATCAGGCCCGGGCGGCAGCCGCCCGAGCCGGGACGCGTCGACGCCTCAGAGGGCGTTGATCTTGTCGATCAGACCCGCCGGCCATTCCTTGGCGTAGTCGCTGTTGAGGTATTCCTGCTGCACGTGGCTGCGGAAGGCATCGAGGTCGGGCGTGGTGACCGTCATGCCGTGGCTTTCGAGCAGCGCAACGCCGTCGGCCTCGGTGGCGAGCGTGCCTTCGTCGACCAGGGCCGACTGGGCGGCGACCGCGTCGGCGACAACCTTCTTCTCTTCGTCGGTCAGGCTGTCCCAGAAGGAGGACGACATGGCGAAGAACAGCGGCGCCACCATGTGGCCGGTCAGCACGAGCTGTTCGCTGACCTCGTCGAACTTGGCGGCGATCATGTCGGCGATCGGGTTCTCAAGGCCGTCGACGGTGCCGGTCGACAGGGCGAGATAGACCTCGTCGAAGGCGATCGGCGTCGGGTTAGCGCCCAGCGCCTTGCCGAGGAACTGCCAGGTGTCGGAGCCGGGAACGCGGAGCTTCAGGCCAGCGAGATCGGCCGGAGTCTTGACGTCCTTCAACTCGCGCAGGATGACGTGGCGGGTGCCGAGATACTGCGAGCCGAGGATCTCGACCTCGATGTCGTCCCGCACGCGCTGGCGGTATTCCTTGCCGACTTCGCTGTCGCCATAGACCTTGTGCATGTGCTCGGCGTCGCGGAGCAGGTAGCCGGCGGTGAAGACCGAATATTCGGGGATGTAGCTGGCGACGTCCTGCGGCGAGATCATGCCGACCTCGAGGTTGCCGCGCTGCATCGCCGGGATCTCGGTGCCCTGGTCGAAGAGGGTGGCATTGAGGTGGATCTGGACTTCCAGGGTTGGCGAATTGGCCTCGACCATTTCCTTGAACTTGGCGAGACCCTTGGCCTGCCACTCGGCGTCGTTGGCCGGGGTCGAGATGCGAATGACCTTCTTGTCCTGGGCGAAGCCGCTGCCGATCAGCGCGGGCATCATCAGGGCGGCGGCGGTCACGGCAAGCACGTTGCGGCGGGTCAGTCTGGAAAGTATCGGCTTCCTGTCAGTCATGTTCAGTCTCCCTTTTTTGTATTCGCGCCGGGGGTTCCCGACGATGGCTGTCTGGCATTGGCGTCCAACAGGCGCTTCACCTCGGCGCTGTTATGGGTGCGGGCGAGTTGTTCCGCCCGCGCCGCGTCGCCCTTCAACACCGCTTCGGTCAGGTCGCGGTGGTCGTCGATGAGGTCCCTGGTTTCGCGTGGCGCGAACCCGATATGCGTCATCTGGAACCGGACCTGGAGGATGATGCGTTCATGGTCGCGGATCAGGCGCTTGTGCCCGGACATCGCGACGATCGTCTTGTGCAGCTTGAAGTCGGCGTCGGCCGCCGCCTCGCGCTGGTCGGCATTGGCGGCCGCTTCCAGTTCGGCGAAGACCCGGCTGAGCCCGTCGCGCTCGGCCGGGGAGGCGTATTGCGCCGCGAGGCTGGCGGCGAGGCCCTCGAGGGCGGAGCGAAGCGTGTAGAGCTCCCAGGCTTCCTCGACCGAGGCCGGCGCCACTTCCCACTTAGTGAAGGCGACCTGGCGAACCAGCCCCTCGTTGGAAAGCTGCATCAGCGCCGAGCGGATGGTGCCGCGGCTGACTTCGAGTTCGCGGGCGAGCACGGCCTCGAGCAGGCGGTGGCCGGGCGGCATGGTCCGGTTGACGATCTGCTGGCGAATGCTGTTGGCGGCCTGGCGGTCGAGCAGGCGTTCCTGGGTCTTGAGGCTGGTCAGCGTACTCATCGCGCGCCGCTCCCGAAGCCGGCAGCCGAGGCGTCGCCCAGTCCACACGGTGCGAAGGGCGAACGGATCGCTGGCATGTCGCAGGCCCGTCTCATCAAGTCGACCACTCCCCCGGGGCGTATGCGGCAGGCTGGCGGATGACCCGACGAAGCGTCATCGCAGGCCAGAAAACCTCTCGACACGGCCATCGCCGCAGCCGATCCGACAGCCGGAAGGGAAACGATAGAAAGATAGTCGACAATCGTCAATAGACTATCGTCAATCGACCGATCCGGGCTAAGTCTCTGTATGCACGAGGTTTTGTCGTTTCGCTCCGAGCCGGACCGCCACGCGGTCGATTGACAGCTTTGTCGATTGCTGACAATAAACTCACATCGAGAGGCGTCGGTCTCTGCGGGATTCTGTGAAGGAACGGGCATGCGCGAGACCGGCCGGATTGGCGTCGATATCGGCGGGACATTCACCGACATCGTCCTGTTCACCGATCGCGGTCGCACGGTCTCGAAGAAGACCCCGTCGACGCCGGACCATCCCGACCGGGCGGTGATCACCGGCATCCGCCTGGCGCTCGACGAGGCGGGCCTCCAGCCCGGCGACATCGTCGGCGTCCTGCATGGCACCACCGTCGGCTCCAACGCCATCCTGCAGAAGCGCGGCGGGCGGACCGGCCTCGTCACCACCAGGGGATTCCGCGACGTCCTGGAGATCGGCCGGCTGCGGACGCCGGGGATGTTCGACCTGTCCTGGGACAAGCCGGAGCCGCTGGTGCCGCGCCACTGGCGCTGCGAGGTCACCGAACGCATCGCCGCCGACGGCTCGGTGGTCGCGCCGCTCGATCGCGACGAACTCCGCGCCGTCGGCGCTTTCTTCCGCGACGAGGGCATCGAGTCGATCGCCGTCTGCTTCCTCAATTCTTATCGCAACCCGGCTCACGAGCGCGAAGCCGAGGCGATTCTCCGCGAGGGCTTCCCGGAGATCGCGGTGACGACCTCGGTCGCCGTCCTGCCGGAGCAGCGCGAATACGAACGCACCTCGACCACGGTGGTCAACGCTTACGTCCTGCCGGTGCTGCGCGACTACCTCGCCTCGCTCGCCGACGGCCTCGCGGCGATGGGCGTCACCGCGCCGCTCTATGTCAGCAACTCGAATGGCGGGTTGGCGCCGGCGGCTCTGGCGCAGGAGAAGCCGGTCTTCTTCATCTCCTCCGGTCGCGCCGCGGGCGTCGCTGGCGCCGGCGATCTCGGCCGGCGGACCGGCGTGCGAAACCTCGTCGCCTTCGACATGGGCGGCACCACCGCCTCGGCGTCGCTGGTCAAGGACGGCGAACTCAGCCGCACCACCGAATACGAATTCCGCGCCGGCATCTCGACGCCGAGCCGCTTCATCAAGGCCGGCGGCTACATGATGCGGGTCCCCACCGTCGACGTGGCGGAGATCGGCAACGGCTCCGGCTCGATCGCCTATGTCGATGCCGGCGGGCTGACCTGTGTCGGGCCGATCTCGGCCGGCGCGGCGCCCGGTCCGGCCTGCTACGGGGCGGGCGGCGACAAGCCGACGGTGACCGACGCCAACCTCGTCATGGGCTTCCTGCCGGAGCGGCTGGCCGGCGGCTCGCTGACCCTCGACATCGGCAGGGCGCGGGCGGCGATCGACCGCCATGTCGCGACGCCGCTCGGTCTCTCGGTCGAGGAGGCGGCCTTCGGCATCCGCGCCATCGCCAACGCCAACATGGCCCGCGCCATCCGCGCGGTGACGGTCGAACGCGGCCTCGATCCACGCGATTTCAAGCTGCTCGCCTATGGCGGTTCCGGCCCCAACCACGCCTGCGACCTGGCCCGGATCCTCAATGTTCCGGAGGTGATCTTTCCCCCGGCGCCCGGCGTGTTCACAGCGATGGGCATGCTGGCGGGGGCGATCGAGCACTTCCTCATCCGCAGCGTTCACCGCCCGCTCGACCGGATCGCCGCCGCCGAGCTCAAGGCCGTCACCGACGCGCTGGCCGGCGAGGCGCATCGCGAACTGGCGGCCCGTGGCCATGGCCGTGAAGCGGTGGGCCTGCGCTTCGAGATCGACCTCCGCTTCACCGGGCAGGATTCCGAATTGCAGGTCGGCTTCGATCCCGACCGGCTGGACGACGAGATCGGCGCCATGCGCCCGCGCTTCCTCGCGCTTTACCGCGAGCTCTACGGCTATGTCTCGGACGGTGGCGTCGAGGCGGTCAACATCCGGCTGACCGCAACGGTGGCGGCAACCGGGGAGGGCGCCGCCGACATCTGGACACGCACCGACGGCGATTCGCCCGACACGCCAGCGGTAACCCGGCCGATCTACTTCATCCGTGGCGGCGACTGGCAGGAGACCCCGGTGGTCGAGCGCAGCGCCTTCGCCGGGACGATGGCCGGTCCGCTGGCGATCGAGAGCGCCGACACGACGATCATCGTACCGCCGGGCGCCGAGGCCCGCGCCGACCTGACCGGTAACATCGTGGTGACGATCGATGACTGACATCAAAGCCAGCCCCCCGGCCGACGCCGTGACCATCGACCCGATCACCTTCGCGGTGCTCAAGAGCGCCCTCGACACCATCGTCGACGAGATGGCCGGGACGGTGATGCGAACCGCGCGTTCGCCGATCGTCCGCGACGTGCTCGACTATTCGGCGACGCTCTGCGACCGCAACGGCCTGATCCTCAGCCAGGCCAAGACCGTCGCCCTGCATCTCGGCGCGGTGCCCGACGCGATGGATGTCATCGTCGACCGCTTTGCCGACAGCGTCCGCCCCGGCGACGTCTTCATCCTCAACGATCCCTATGCCGGCGGCATGCACCTGCCCGACATCTTCATGGTCAAGCCGATCTTCGCCGGCGAGACCCTTGAGGGCTATGCCGTCGTTGTCGCCCATCACTGCGACATGGGCGGCCGGGTGCCGGGCTCCAACGCGGCCGACTCGACCGAGATCTACCAGGAGGGCCTGCGGATTCCGCCGTCGCGGCTCTACACCGCCGGCGAGCCGAACACGACGCTCTACGACATCATCAGGACCAACGTCCGCGTCCCCGATCTGGTGATGGGCGACCTCGACGCGCAGCTCGCCGCCTGCACGATCGGCGAGCGCGAGATCCTCCGCCTGCTCGCCCGGCACGGCGCGCGCGACCTCCACGCCTATTTCGACGCGCTGCTCGACTATGGCGAGGAACTGACCCGGACCGGCATCGCCGCCTGGCCGGACGGCACCTACCGTTTCACCGATCATATCGACGGCGACGGCTTCACCGCCGATCCGATCCCGATCTGCTGCGCGATCACCGTCGCCGGCGACAGCCTCGTCGTCGACTTCGAAGGGTCGTCGCCACAGGTGCGCGGCGCGATCAACGCCACCTTTTCCTTCACCAAGTCGTCGGCCTATCTCTCGATCCGCTGCGCACTGTCCCAGGACGTGCCGAACAACGCCGGCGTCTACCGCGCCATCACCGTCAGGGCGCCGTCGCATTCGATCCTCAATCCGGACATGCCGGCGCCGGTCGCGGCGCGGGCGCTGACCGGCTACCGCGTCGTCGATGCGGTGCTCGGCGCGCTCGCCCAGATCGCGCCGGAGCGGATCATGGCGGCGGGCGAGGGCGGCAACACCGTCATCGCCATCGGCGGCTACGACCGCGAGACAGCCGAGCCCTTCATCCTCGTCGACATGATCAACGGCGCCTGGGGCGGGCGCTGGAACAAGGATGGCGTCGAGGGCATCACCAACCCGGCACAGAACATGTCGAACCTGCCGATCGAAACCCTCGAGGCGCGCTATCCGCTGCGCATGGAGGAATACGCGCTGCGGCCGGACTCCTGCGGCGCGGGCAAGTTCCGCGGCGGCATCGGCCTGACCCGCCAGTATCGCATCCTCGCCGACGACACGGTCCTGCAGGTCCGCGCCGACCGGACCGCGACGCTGCCCTATGGCCTGTTCGGCGGCGGGCCGGGCGCGCCATCGCGCAACGTCCTCAATCCGGACACGGCGCGAGAGGCGCTTCCGGGGAAAGTCACCCGCATCGTCGGGCGCGATACGGTGATCCGCCACGAGCAGGCGGGCGCCGGAGGCTATGGCGATCCGCTCGACCGCGACCTCGCTGCGATCGCCAGCGACTTGCGCAACGGCAAGGTCAGCCGCGACTATGCGGCGGCGCGCCACGGCGTGGTCTTCGCCGATGACACCGCGTTGGCCATCGATGCAACCGCGACCGACAAACGCCGGGCCGGGCTGAAGGCCGAGCGATCGAAGGGGTGACAGACGTGAGCGACATCAGGACAGTGGTTGTGACCGGCGGCGCCAGCGGCATCGGCGAAGCCTGCGCCGAACGTTTCGCGGCCGGCGGCTGGCGGGTGATCATCGGCGATATCAACACCGGGCGCGGCGAAGCCGTCGCCGAGCGCCTTCGCAACGCGGGCGGCGACTGCCGGTTTCTCGACGTCGATGTTGCGGACGATGACGCGGTCGCTTCGTTCACCGCCGCCGTCCATGCGGACGGCGCCCGGGTCGATGCGCTGGTCAATTCCGGCGGCATCCTGCAGAACGCGGTCCGCGTCACCGACCTCGACATGGCCGAGTTCGACCGTCTCTGGGCGGTCAACGTTCGCGGCACGATGGTCGTCAACCAGGCCTTCGGCCGGCGGATGGTCGCCGCCGGGCAGGGGAGCATCGTCAACATGTGCTCGCTGACCAGCTTTCGCGCCTCGCCGCAGGTTGGCTACGCCCCAGGCAAGGCGGCGCTCAAGTCGATGACCGAGTCGCTGGCGGCGGAGCTCGGCCCGAGCGGCGTCCGGGTCAACGCCGTCGCGCCCGGCTACACGCTGACCCCGGCGATGCAGGCCCGCATCGACAGCGGCGACCGCGACCCGAAGGCGGTGATCGACCAGACGGCGCTTCGCCGGTTTGTCGAGCCGCGCGAAGTCGGCGAGGTCGTCTTCTTCCTCTGCTCCGACGCGGCCAGCGCCGTCAGCGGCACGACGATCCCGATCGATTGCGGCTGGCTCGCCTATTCGGGCTACGCCGCCTACGCGTCGCAGCCCGAATAGGACGCCCGTCGGTCGTCAGGCGTAGTTGACGTAGATCGTCTTCTTCTGGAAGTAGCCGTCGAGGCCATACTTGCCGTCCTCGCCGCCGAGGCCGCTGTCGCGCATGCCGGCGTGGTGGGCGTGGACGACGTCGCCGCCGCCGCGATTGACGTAGATCTCGCCGAATTTCAGCTCGCGGACGAGGCGCATCATTCGCCTGAGGTCCTTGGTGAAGACATAGGCCGACAGCCCGTAGCGGCTCTCGTTGGCGAGCCGCAGGCCCTCGTCGAAATCGGTGACGGTCATCACCGGCACGACCGGGCCAAAGACCTCGTCCTGCATGATCGCCATGGCGTTGTCGTTGACCCGGAGCACCGTCGGGTCGAACCAGTGACCCTTGGCGAACTCGCCTTCGGTCAGCCGTCCGCCACCGGTCAAAACTTCAGCCCCCGCGGCGGTTGCCGCATCGACCATTGCCTCGACCTTGTCGACTTCCGGACCGCTGAATTTCGGCCCGACATCGACCAGCTTGGTCGGGTCGCCGACCTTCAGCGCCTTCACCGAGCGGACGAACTTGTCGAGGAACTCGTCGGCGATCTTCTCGTGCAGATACATGCGCTCGTTGCAGATGCAGATCTGGCCGCAATTCTCGAAGCGCGACACGACGGCGGCGCGGACTGCGGCGCCGACATCGGCATCCTCGCCGACGATGAAGGGCGCCTTGCCGCCGAGTTCCAGCCGCAGCACCTTCAGGTCGTCGGCCCCGGCACGGAACACCGCCTTGCCGGCGCGGACGCTGCCGGTCAGCGTGACGAGGCGCGCCAGCGGGTGCTTGACCAGGGCCTGGCCGACGCCTTCGCCGGTGCCGGAAATGACGTTGATGACGCCGGCCGGGAAGCCGGCCTGGTCGGCGAGCTGGGCGATCTCCAGGGCCGAGATCGGCGTCCCCTCATGCGACTTGACCACCACCGTGTTGCCGGCGATTAGCGCCGGTCCGATCTTGCGGGTCATCAGCGCCGCCGGGTAGTTCCAGGCGGTCAGCGCGATGACGACGCCATGGGCGACGCGCTGGATCCAGATCTGCTCGTCGGGATTGTCGGAGGGGATGATGTCGCCGGTGATGCGGCGGGCTTCCTCGGCCGCGTAGGAGAGGTAGAGCGCGGCCCCCTCGATCTCGCCTCGCGCCTCCTGCAGCGGCTTGCCCTGTTCGGCGATCACCACCTGGGCGAGGCGCTCGCGATTCTCGAGGATCAGCCGCGCCAGCTTCTTCAGGAGCTCCGCCCGCTCGATCGGTGGTGTCGCCTCCCAGGCCGGCTGGGCGCGATAGGCGGCGACCACGGCGCGGTCGGCGTCGTCCTCGCTGCCGCGCGGGACCGAGGCGATGATCGCGCCGGTCGCCGGATTCTCGACCTCCAGCCACTCCTTGACCGTCGACGGCTCCCAGCCGCCGTCGATGTAGTTGGTGTAGCGGTCGGTGCCTTTGACCAGTTCTTTCATCGCGGACATTGGGGTTCTTTCCTTGCGGGCAGGGTTCTGACGTGGGGCGGCGTCCGATAACGGGGCCTTGGTCTTGATCTGGGTGTCGCCGGGGCGTTGCGAACCACGTCCACGGGCGCGACAAACCCGCCTCGGGTCCACGGTCGCCTACTCATGGTTGTGTTGCGTCGGCGTGCGCCAGCCGTCTGGCGCTCTGGCGGATGGAGTCGATGTCGCCGCCGGTCGTGTGTTTCCTCTTGAATTTCAGTGTTTTCTACCGACGCCGCTTTGCGACGGATGCCAGTGATCCGGCGCTAGGTCACAGCAGCGGACGGAGTCCGTCAAGCAAAATGTTGACAATCGGCAATCAATCTTGCCTTCTCATCCGCGCCTGCGGAATCCCCTCGCGCACGGCCAGACGAGACGGAACTCCATGCCCGGATTGCCGACCCATGCCTGCCTGATGGTCGCCATCGCCACGCCCGTCGGGCGCGATCTGCGCCCCGACCAGCCGCGCCTGATCGCGCGGATCCGCCAGCTTCTCGACATGGGCTGCGATGGCATCGCCCTGTTCGGCACGACCGGCGAGGGCCCGGCGCTGACGGTGGCCGACCGGGTCGAGACCCTCGACGCGGTCGTCGCGGCCGGGATCGATCCGGCGCGGATCGTCGTCTCGGTCGGCGCGCTGCCGGTCGCCGACATCGCCCGTCTCGCCCGGCATGCGACCGATGCCGGGGTCGAAGGCGTGCTGCTGATGCCGCCCTGCGCCTATCGCGACGGCATCACCGAGGACGGCACCTTCCGTTTCTTCGAGGCGGTCATCGACCGCGTCGAGCGGTCGGCGCTCCGCCTCTATCTCTATCATTTCCCCGGCATCTCCGGCGTGCCGATCACCGCCGGCGTCGTCCGCCGTCTCGACGAGCGCTATCCCGGCACCATCGCCGGCATCAAGGATAGTGGCGGCGATGCCGACTACACCGAGATGCTGGTCCGCCGCTTCTCGCATCTGTCGATCTTCACCGGCTCCGAGGTCGACGTCCCCGACCTGATGGCGACGGGCTTGCGTGGCACGATCTGCGGCCTCGGCAATGTCATGCCGCGGCTGATGCGGGTGATGATGGACCAACCGACCGCCTTCGACCGTCGGGCCTTCCTGCCGCTGATCCTTTCCGGCGACGTCATCCTGTCGCGCGGGCCCTTCATCCCGTCGGCCAAGTCGGTGGTCGCCGCGTCCCTAAACGATCCGGAGTGGCGCCGCGTACTGCCGCCGCTGGCCGAGATCCCGATCCTTGAGCGCGACCGGCTGGTCGCCGACTTCGACCGCTGGGACGCGAGCCTGCCGGCCGAATGCCAGAGCCTCGACCACGACGCCCCGCCGACATCCGGGAAAGTCGTGTCCCTCCGCCGCGCCTGACGCGTAGCCCCGATTTTCAGGGAGAACTCCATGGCCCAGTCCCTCGACAAGCAATCCACGACACCGTCGGTGCCGGCATCCGCGCGCTCCAACGCGCCGTCGCTCGACAGCGCGGCCGTGCAGCAGGCGCGCGTCGATCTCGCCGCCTGTTTCCGGATGGCGGCGCGGCTCGGCCTGCAGGAAGGGATCTGCAACCACTTCTCGGCGGTGGTGCCGGAGTATGACGACCTCTTCCTCGTCAACCCCTACGGTCGCGCCTTCAGCGAGGTGACCGCCTCGAGCCTGCTGGTCTGCGACTATCACGGCGCGGTGGTCGCCGGCGACGGCGTGCCGGAGGCGACCGCCTTCTACATTCACGCCCGGCTGCATCTCAAGGTGCCGCGGGCCCGCGCCGCCTTCCACACCCACATGCCCTATGCCACGGCGCTGACGATGACCGAGGGCGACCCGCTGATCTTCGCCGGCCAGAGCGCACTGAAGTTCTACGGCCGTACGGCGGTCGACAACGACTATAACGGCCTCGCCCTCGACGAGCGGGAGGGCGACCGCATCGCCGCCGCCGTCGGCGACGCCGACATCGTCTTCATGAAGCATCACGGCGTGACGGTGCTCTCCGACACCATCGCCGGCGCCTGGGACGACCTTTACTATCTCGAGCGCGCCTGCCAGGTGCAGGTACTTGCCCAGTCGACCGGTCGTCCCATCGTTCCGGTCGATCCGGATATCGCCGCGGCGGCGAGCCGGCAGATGCGCGAGGAAGACGGCGAGTCGTCCCGCCTCCATCTCGAAAGCGTCAAGCGCCAGCTCGACGCACAGGAACCCGACTACCGCCACTAGCGGCGAAGCTTGTGGTTGCGGTAAGCAACACGCTCATTTCCAAAGGATGCGACTGATGACCTGGACAGGCGTGTTTCCCGCGATCACCACCAAGCTCAAGGCAGACGGCGCCCTCGACGTCGCGGCGACCCAGGCGAGCATCGACCGGGTCATCGCCAACGGCGTCTCCGGCGTCATCGTGCTGCCGATGCTCGGCGAGAATGCCTCGCTGACCCAGGCCGAACGCGACACGGTGGTGACGGCGGCGAAGGAGGTGGTCGCCGGCCGCGTGCCGCTGCTCTGCGGTCTCGCCGAAGGCTCCACCGACAACGCGGCGGCGGCGGCGCGCAACTACAAGGCGCTCGGCGCCGAGGGGCTGATGGTCTTCCCGAGCCTCGTCTACCGCACCGACCGGCGCGAGACCGTTGCCTGGTATCGCGGCGTCGGCACGGCGTCCGACCTGCCGATCATGATCTACAACAACCCGATCGCCTACAGTGTCGATGTTGACGTGCCGACTCTCGAACAGCTCGCCGATGTCGACAGCATCGTCTGCATCAAGGAGGAGAGCGGCGACATTCGCCGGGTGACCGACCTCTACAATGCCTTCGGCGACCGCTTCTCCGTCTTCTGCGGCGTCGACGACCTGATCCTCGAAAGCGTCGCCCTCGGCGTCACCGGCTGGGTCTCCGGCATGACCAACGCCTGGCCGGCGGAATGCGTGAAGATCTTCAACGGGGCGCGGGCCGGTGACTTCGACGGCGTGCGGCCGCTCTACCGGCTGATGACCCCGGCCTTCCATCTCGATACCGACGTCAAGCTCGTCCAGTATATCAAGCTGGCCGAGCACATGGCCTATGGCGCGCCCGAGGGCGTGCGCGCGCCGCGCCTGCCGCTCGAGGGAGAGGAGCGGGCGCGGGTCGAGGCGGTGATCGCCAGGACCATCGACGACCTCGCGCGCCTCCCGGCTGACCGGCTGACAGTCGGCGGCCCTCACGCCTTCCCGGTGTAGCTGCGGATCGCGTCGAGGAAGGTCTCGCCGAAATTCGCCAGCTTCTTCGGGCCGACGCCGCTGATCCCGGCCAGCGCCTCGGTCGAAGTCGGCTGTGCCCGGCACATGTCCTGCAGCGTCGCGTCCGAGAAGATCACGTAGGCCGGAACGTTGGCCGCGTCGGCGAGGTCGCGCCGCAGCGCCTTCAGTTTGGCGAAGAGGTCGGCGTCGAAATCGGCGGCGACGCCGGCGTCGACCGGGTCCCGCCGCCGCGACCGGCCGCTCTTGGTCTCGCGGATCTCGCGCGAGAAGAAACGCTCCGCGCCATCGTCAACCGCCTGGCCCTTGTCGGTCAGCTTCAGGCTGCCGTAATTCTCGATGTCGATCCACAGATAGCCGCCGGCCACCGCCTGGCGGATCAGGCCCTGCCAATAACTCTTGCCGCGATCCTTGCCGGTGGCGAAGCTCGGCAACTGGTCATGCTGGCGCTGCCCGACCTTGTCGGAGGCGGTGCCGCGCAACACGTCGATGACATGGCCGGCGCCGAACCGCGCGCCGGTCTCGCGGATCGCCGCGAACAGCTTCCGCGCCTCGGTCGTGCCGTCGACGACCTCCGGTGGGTCGAGGCAGATGTCGCAGTTGCCGCAGGGCGCGGTCTGCTCGCCGAAATAGGCAAGCAGCGACACCCGGCGGCACTGGGTCGTCTCGCAATAGGCGAGCAGCGAGTCGAGTCGCTTGTGCTCGCGGTTCTTGTGATCCTCGGCGCCGCCGTCCTGGTCGATGAACTGGCGTCGCATTCGGATGTCGCTGAGGCCGTAAAGCAATTGCACTTCGGCCGGATTGCCGTCGCGCCCGGCGCGGCCGATCTCCTGGTAATAGGCTTCCATGCTGGCCGGCAGGTTGAGGTGGAAGACGAAGCGGACGTCCGGCTTGTCGATGCCCATGCCGAAGGCAATCGTCGCGACCATGACGACGCCGTCCTCGGCCATGAAGGTTTCCTGGTTCTCGCGGCGCGTCTCCGGACTCAGCCCGGCGTGATAGGGCAGGGCGCGAAAGCCGCGCTCGGCGAGAAAGGTGGCGACCTCCTCGGTCAGCCGCCGCGACAGGCAATAGACGATGCCGGCCCGGTTGCGGCGCGGCTCGAGGAAATCGACGAGCTGCCGCCGCCAGTCGGCCTTGGGTTCGACCTCCAGCCGCAGGTTGGGCCGGTCGAAGCCATGGACGACGATGTCGCCCCGGCCGCGAAACAGCTTGGCTGCGATATCCTGGCGGGTCGCCATGTCGGCGGTCGCGGTAAAGGCGGCGAGCGTCGCGTTGGGAAAGCGGTCGTGCAGCGCCGACAGCGACTCGTATTCCGGCCGGAAGCTCGCCCCCCATTTCGAGATGCAATGCGCCTCGTCGACAACGAACATCGCCGGGTCGAGCCGGTCGAGCTGGGCGAGCATCCGCTCGGTCATCAGCCGCTCCGGCGACAGGTAGAGGAGCTTCGCCCGGCCGTCCCGCACCCGCATCCAGTCATCGACATTGGTGGCCCGGTCGCGGCCGGAATGGATGCAGGCGGCGTCGATGCCGTTGGCGAGCAGCCCCGCCACCTGGTCGTCCATCAGCGCCACCAGCGGCGAGACGACCACCGTCAGTCCGTCGGCCATCAGGGCGGGAAGCTGGTAGCAGAGCGATTTGCCGAAGCCGGTCGGCATGACGCACAGCGTGTTGGTGCGATTGATCAGGCGTTCGACGATTTCCTGCTGTCCCGGCCGGAAGGCGGGAAAGCCGAAGGCCGATTGCAGCAGGGCCTGGGGGGCTTGGTTGATGGTCAAGGCGGAACGGCCCCTGGAACGGCGATGGCGGCAAGGATGGCTGGCGCGGTCCGTGACGCGCGCCTCCCGGTGCATAACAGGGAAAGGGCGGCCCGTTCCAACCCTGTTTTGGCCGTCCGCCGCCGATCCCCCGGAATTGCGCCTTTAGCCGCCGCGATCAGTCGTCGCGCTTCGGTGCCGCCACGACTATCGGAGGTCGAGCCCGTCCAGGCAGGCGAATCGCTTCACCGTCTTGGTGACCACCATGTCGCTGGTCGCCTTGTCGAAAGACAGGAAATGCGTTGCTTCGCGATGGGCGTCGAAGGCGGCCTCGTCGGTGTAGATCTCGTAGAGGAAGACGCTGTCGTCATCGCCTTCCGGAAGCAGGACATCGAAATGCAGGCAGCCCGGCTCGTCGCGCAGCGACAGGGCGGCATTTTCCCGCATCAGACCGAGAAAGCCCTCGCGATGGCGCGGCTTGAGCTCAAAGAGTACGGTGATGGCGAAGGTCATTGGGGCGTCGGTCTCCGTGGACGGATGAACAGATGGCACTTGCGTATACCGTAATGCATGCATAGGTTCGCGTGTAAACAGGCATGCGAACCTTTCGCTGACCGACGAGCGAGTGAAATGAAGCAGGGCGCCACAGTCACCCGCGTCGATGACGCGTATGAACGGCTGAAGGACGAAATCCTCCAGAACCGGATGCCGCCGGGATTTCAGGCGCCGGAGCCGGAGATCGCGCTGAGGCTCGGGATGAGCCGCACGCCGGTGCGCGAGGCGCTGATCCGGCTCGAGGCGAGCGGGTTGATCGAACTGATCCCGCGCCGCGGCGCGCGCGTCCTGCCGGTGTCGCCGACCGACATGCGCGAGATCTACGAGATCCTGACCGCGCTGGAGCCCGAGGCCGCCGCCGGTCTGGCCCGATCGCGACCGACGGCCGAAATGCTCGCCGGTCTGGCCGAGGCGACCGACGAGATGGAGGCCGCGCTCGAACGCAACGACCTCGAGGCATGGGCGGTCGCCGACGATGCCTATCATCGCCGCCTGCTGGCGCTGAACGAGAACAGGCGGCTCAGCGCCATTGTCGGCTCGCTCTTCGATCAGGCCCATCGGGTGCGGATGATCACGCTGCGGCTGCGCGCGCCGCCGACCGAGTCGACCCGCGAGCACCGCGAGATTCTCCACCACATCCAGGCCGGCAACGTCGAGGTGACGCGGACGGTTTTCCGTCACCACCGCGAACGGGCGGCCAGGGAACTCCTTTCGATTCTCGAAAACTACCGGTTGCCCGGGCTCTAGGCACCATCAGGAAAAGGGACTGCGCATATGTCATCGGCGTCGATCACCGTTGCTGTCATCAAGGGGGACGGCATCGGGCCGGACGTAACCGACGCCGCGACGGCGGCGATCGACGCGGCCGTCGCTGCGCTCGGACTGGGCGCCGTCACCTATCGGGAGATCAAGGCCGGGGCAGGGGTCTTCAAGGAAACCGGCCGTGATATCGAGCCCGGCGGCGACGAGCGGGCCGGCCAGGCGGATGCGATCCTGCTTGGCGCCATCGGTCTTCCGAGCGTGCGCCAGAAGGACGGGACCGAGATCACGCCGCATCTCCGGCTTCGCGAAATCTACCAGCTCTATGCCGGCGTCCGGCCGGTCCGCGCCTACCCGAACGGGCCGCAAAGGCTGGCCGATCCCCGCGCCCGCGACATCGACCTCATCATCCTGCGGGAATCGACCGAGGGGCTGTTCTATTCCGCCGCCATCCATGGCCGGGCCGAGGTGATCGGCGATACCGAGGTGCGGGAAACCCTGCGGATCACCCGCGCCACCACCGAGAAGCTCCATACCTTCGCCTTCAACCTTGCCCGCAAGCGCAAGGCACGGCGCGGCAAGGCGCTGGTGACCTGCGTCGACAAGGCGAATGTCTTCGAATCCATGGCGTTCTTCCGCCGGATCTTCGACGAGGTGGCGGAAGGCTTTCCCGACATCGAGACCGGCCGCAACTACGTCGACGCCCAGGCGCTCGATCTCATCCGCCAGCCCTGGGCCTTCGACATCCTGGTGATGGAAAACATGTTCGGCGACATCATCAGCGACCTCGGCGGCGGCCTCGTCGGTGGCATGGGCATGGCGTCCTGCGCCGAGATCGGCGACGACGCCGGCCTGTTCCAGCCCGCCCACGGCTCAGCCCCGGATATCGCTGGCCAGGACAAGGCCAATCCGTTGGCCGCCATCCTCAGCGGCGGGCTGCTCCTCGACTATCTGGCGGAGAAGCTCGACCGGCCGGAACTCGCCGATGCCGGGCTGCTGATCGACGATGCCGTCTATCGCGGCTTCTACGAGCGCCTGATCGATCCGATGGAGTTCGGCGGCACGATGGGCACCCGCGACGTGGCGGCCACCGTCTGCCGTCTGATCGGCGAGCCGGAGACCCGTGACTTCCAGCGCAACCACTGAATCCGGCGGTCTAATGAATTGATCGTTGCATAAATCAAAGTATGCATTATTCTCCAGCCAAGGCTTTTGAGCCTTCGGCCGCTTTGGCCGGGGAATACAAAATTGGGAGGGAGGACATGCAGAAACGAAACGCCCATCGCGGGCTCCTGGCCGCCGCCATTGCCGCGGGACTGGCCTTTGGCGTCACGCCGTCGCTCGCCGCGACGGTCCTGAAATTCAGCCATACCGACAATCCCGGCGGGTCCCGCCAGGCTGCGGCCGAGCTGTTTGCGGAGAAGGTGGCCGAGTATACCGACGGCCGCTACGAGGTCCGCATCTACCCGGCGAGCCAGCTGGCCAACGATCCGAAGGCGGTCGAGCAGCTCCAGCTTGGCGGTGTCGATTTCACGGTGACGGCGCCGGGAACCTACGCCACCCACCTGCCGTCGCTGAACCTCATGGCCCTGCCGTTTCTCGTCGATACCTTCGAGCAGGGCTGGGAGCTTTATGACAATTCGGCCTGGGTGAAGGGCGAGTTCGACAAGCTTCCCGAAAAGGGCATCCATATCCTCGCCACCTGGGAAGCGGGCTTCCGCAGCTTCACCACGACGATGCCGCTCAACTCGCCCGAGGATGCGGTCGGCGAGAAGATCCGCGTCTACCCCAACGACATGATCCGCTGGACGATGGAGGCGATCGGCTTCCAGACCGTCGTCATGCCGATCCCGGATGTCTATCTCGGCATCCAGCAGGGCACCGTGTCCGGCCAGGAGAACCCGGTCGACACGATCAAGTCGCTCCGCTTCTACGAGGTCGCGCCGTACATCACCCTGACCCGCCACGTCTACAGCCCGCTGCCGCTGGCGGTAGCCGAGTCGACCTGGGAGACCTTCTCCGACGAGGACAAGGCGGCCTTCACCAAGGCGGCCCAGGAGGCGGCGGCCTTCAGTCGCGAGCTTGTGCGCGGGTCGGTCGACAAGCAACTGGCCGAAATGGAAGAAGCCGGCGCCACGGTCACCGTGCCGGATGTCGGTCCGTTCCGCGAGGCCGTCGAGACGGTCTACGAGCAGGCGCGCGGCGTCTATGGCGATGACGTCGACAAGATTCTCGCCGACGCCAAGGCGATCCGGGACAAGATGCCGGCTGAGTAGCCGCCTTCGCGCTTCCGACGCTGCAATCGAAACGGTCCGGCGGACTTCGGTCTGCCGGACCCCCAATCCGGCGCAGACTCGATGGATTACCGGGAAAAGTATCCGCTCCCCTTGCGACTGGTCAGCCTGTTGATCGACACGGCGCTGGCCGTCGGCGGACTGGCGATCATCGTCATCGTCTTCGTCAACGCCATGCTGCGTGGCGCCGCCGGCTTCGACTTTTCATGGTCGCTCGAGGTCGTCGCCTTTCTTCTGCTCTGGGTGACGTTCCTCGGCTGCGCGGCCGCCACCGCCCGCGGCGCTCATATGCGGGTGACCGAGATCGCGGCCAGCGTCGTGCCGCTGCGGCTGAGACGACCCCTGGCCATCGTCATCGACATCGCCATCACGGTGCTCCTGATCAGCCTCGTCTATTTCGGCGCCGTCATCTCCATGCGCACCTGGGCGCAGGAGACCTCGGTGCTCTATTGGCCGGTCGGCCTTCTCTACGCTTCGATGCCGGTGGGCATGGCGCTGACGCTGCTGTTCCACCTGGCCAATTTCTACATCGATGCCTCGGAGGGCCCGCCGGACGGCGTCTCGCTCGCCGACGACGATACGCGTGAGGCGCACGGGTGATCCTTCTCTTCGTCTGCGCCCTGTTCCTCGCCACCGTCTTCCTCGGCGTCCCGCTGGTCTGGGCGATCCTGATCACCGCGGTGGTGCCGATCTTCGTCTTCGATCTCGGCTACCCGCTGCAGGCGCTCTATCTCAATTTCATCGGCGGGGTCGAGCCGAACCATTTCATCGCCATCCCGCTATTCATCATCGCCGGCGAGTTGATGAGCCGCGGCGGCGTCGGCGTCCGCATCATCGAGTTCGCCAAGGCGGCCTTCGGCTTCCTGCCGGGCGGCCTCGGCTTCGTCGTGGTCGGCGCATCGATGCTGTTCGGCGGCATCTCGGGATCGGCCATCGCCGATTCCGCCGCGATCGGCTCGGTGATGATCCCCAACATGGTCAAGCAGGGCTACAAGCCGGCCTTCGCCGGCGGGCTGGTCGCCGCCGCCGGCACCATCGGCATCATCATCCCGCCGTCGATCCCGATGCTGATCTACGGCTTCGTCGGCAATGTCTCGGTCGCCGACCTGTTTCTCGCCGGCATGATCCCCGGCGTCATCTTCGGCATCTTCTTCATGGGCGTCTGCTACTGGGTCGGCAAGAGCACCGGCTGCGATCCCGGCGGCCGCACCACCTCGGCGTCGGAACTCTGGCGCGCCTTCGTCCGCTCGGCGCCGGCGCTGTTCATGCCGGTCCTCATCCTCGGCGGCATCTTCAGCGGCTGGACGACGCCGACCGAGGCGGCCGCGGTCGCGGCGGTCTACGGGCTGTTCGTCACCACGGTTGTCTATCGCGACTTCCGGTTCGCCAGCCTGCCGAAGCTCCTGGTCGATTCCTTCGTCACCAGCGCCATCGTCATGGTCGTCATCGGCGCGACGACGGTGCTCGCCTGGCTGATCACGCTGGAGCAGATGCCGCAGATCCTGGTCGAGTTCGTCCAGGACATGTCGTCGAGCCAGTTCACCTTCCTGCTCTTCGTCAATGTCGTGCTGCTGATCCTCGGCCTCGTCCTCGACCCGGTGCCGGCGATCCTCCTGACCGCACCGCTGTTCATCCCGACCGCCGCCACCTTCGGCGTCGACCCTGTGCATCTCGGGGTGATCATGACCTGCAACGTCGCGGTCGGCCTGTTCACGCCGCCGGTCGGGGCGACGCTCTATGTCGCGTCGCGCATATCGGGAGTCGGCGTGTTGTCGATCGCCCGCGCCATGGCGCCGCTCTATCTCGTCGCCATCGCCGCGCTCGCCGTCGTCACCTATGTTCCGGCCGTGTCGATGACGATCCCGGAGTGGTTCCGATGACAGCCGCGCCACTCAAGGTCGCCGTGGTGGGGGCCGGGTATTTCAGCCAGTTCCATCTCGCCGCCTGGGCAGGCATCGCCGAGGCGAAACTCGTCGCGGTCTGCGATCTCGACGCGGCCCGGGCGAAGACGGTTGCGGACGCCTTCGGCGCCGTCGCCTACAGCGACTGCAAGGCGATGGCGCGCACCGAGACGCCGGACATCGTCGACATCGTCGCGCCACCGCCGGCCCATGTCGCGCTGGTGCGCGCGGTGCTCGCGCCCGGCCGGACGATCATCTGCCAGAAGCCCTTCTGCCTCTCCACCGGGGAAGCGACGGCGCTGACCGGGGAGGCGCACCGCGCCGGTGCGCTGCTGGTCGTCCACGAGAATTTCCGCTTCCAGCCCTGGCACCGCGAGATCCGGCGTTTCCTCGACGAGGACCGCCTCGGCCAGGTCTACCAATGCGCCTTTCGCCTCCGCCCCGGCGACGGACGCGGACCCGACGCCTACCTCGCCCGCCAGCCGTCCTTCCAGACGATGCCGAAATTCCTGATCCAGGAAACCGGCGTCCATTTCATCGACCTCTTCCGCTGGCTCCTTGGTCCGGTCGAGACGGTGTTCGCCGACCTGCGCCAGCTCAACCCGGCGATCGCCGGCGAGGATGCCGGCCTGATGATCCTCGGCCACCGCGACGGCGCCCGGTCGGTCTTCGACGGCAACCGCCTGTCCGATCATGTCGCGGAGAACCCGCGCACCACCATGGGCGAGATGACCATCGAGGGCGAGGCGGGGATCCTGCAACTCGACGGCGAGGGCCGCATCTTCTTCCGCCGTTTCGGCGAGGCGACGGAGCGCGAGATCCCGGTCACCGCGCCGATCGACCGAACGGTCTTCGGCGGCGGCTGCGTCGCGGCGCTCAACCGCCACGTCATCGCCGCCATGACCGCCGGGCGTGAGCCGGAGAACACCGCCGCGGACTATCTCACGGTAATGGCCGCCGTCGATGCCGCCTACCGGTCGGCGACGACCGGCGCGATGCAGCGTCTGGCCTGATGATCGATCTCGACGCCGATCTCGCCTTCCTCGGGCAGGGCCTGAAGCGGCCGGAATGCGTCCTCGCCCATCGCTCGGGCCTGCTCCTTACCTCCGACTGGACCGGGCAGGGCGGTGTCGCACTGACCGACCCCGATGGCGTCGTGCGGCGGATCGAGGCGCGCGACCCGCCGAGGGAAATGCGGCCGAACGGCATCGCGCTTGAACCCGGCGGCAGCGTCCTGATGGCGGATCTCGGCGCGGAGGAGGGCGGTGTCTTCCGGTTGCTTGCCGATGGCGGGGTCGAGCCGGTGCTGGTGACGGTCGACGGTCACCCGTTGCCGCCGACCAACTTCGTGCATCTCGACGCGGCCGGCCGCACCTGGATCACGGTCAGCACCCGGAAGCGGCCGCGCGACCTCGGCTACCGTGCCGATGTCGCCGATGGCTTCGTCGTCCTGCTCGACCGGTCCGGCGCCCGCATCGTCGCCGACGGCCTCGGCTACACCAACGAGTGCTGCGTCAGCCCGGACGGCGCGTGGCTCTACGTCAACGAGACCTTTGCCCGACGGGTATCGCGGTTCCCGATCGGAGCCGGCAACGCGCTCGGCGCGCGCGAGGTCGTCACGACCTTCGGCGCCGGCACCTATCCGGACGGCCTCGTCTTCGACGGCGAGGGCGCGATCTGGATCACCAGCATCGTCAGCAACCGGGTCATCCGGGTCTTCCCCGACGGCCGCCAGCAGGTCGTCCTCGAAGACGCCGACGCCGGACACCTCGCCTGGACCGAGGCAGCCTTTGTCGCCGGCGAACTCGGCCGCCCGCATCTCGACAAGGCCGCCGGCCGCCGCCTCCGCAACATCTCCAGCCTCGCCTTCGGCGGACCCGACCTCAGGACCATCTACCTCGGCTGCCTGCTCGGCGAGTCCATCGCGACCTTCGCCAACCCGGTTGCCGGCTGGCAGCCGCCGCACTGGGATGTGCCGCTCGGCGATCTCGCGCCCTAGTCGAACTGGATCGATGGACGTCACTGGCGGCGCCGATGCGCCGTACCGTGATCCTGACCGGCGTCCATTTACTGCGAAGAGCCGGGGCTGATGCCGGACCGATCGCGCGCCCCGCTCACAAAGTCTCCCCAGGCCGCGCTGCTCGGCTATAAGGCGTGGCTCGGGACCGGTCCGCAGATCGGGCTCGAGCGTTGGCGAACCATCGATACACCACCTGGAATCGGGAGATAGCGACGTGCGATATGCAAACAAGGCGGTTCTTGTGACCGGCGCTGGCCACGGGATCGGGCGGGCGATTGCGCGTCATCTTGCGCGTGAAGGCGCGCGTGTCGCCATCGTGGAAATCGACGACGATCGGGGCCTTGAGACGGCGAAGCTGATCGCCGAAGACGGAGGCGGGGCCCATTTCGTCCATGCCGACATCACCAATGTGGACGCGGTTGAAGCCGCCTTCGCCGAGGTCATCGCCCGTTTTGGCGGGCTCGACATGCTGGTCAACAACGCCGCCTACAGCGGACCGGGCGACTATGCGCAGATGCGCGCGGACAAGTGGGTCCACGAGATCGACATCAACCTGAACGGGACCTATCACTGCACGGCCGCGGCCGTGGCCCACATGCAGGAAAAGCGGGCTGGCGTCATTGTCAACCTGAGCTCGGTCAACGGTTTGCGCTATTTCGGCAATCCCGCATACAGCGCTGCCAAGGCCGCGATCATCAACCTGACGCAGTCGATCGCATCGGAGTATGGCAAGTATGGGATCCGCTGCAATGCCGTCTGCCCGGGATCGGTTCGCACCGACGCAGTGTCCTGGCAGCAACGTCTCAAGCGCGATCCGAAAGTGTTTGAGAAACTTGCCCGCTGGTACCCCCTGGGGCGGGTTGCCGATCCGGAAGATGTCGCCAGGGCGGTTGCGTTCCTCGGCTCGGATGACGCCAGCTACATCACCGGCGTTGCGTTGCCGGTCGATGGCGGCCTGACCGCCGGCATGAATGTCATGATCGAGGAACTGGTCCTCGAATAGGCGAGTCAGCCGGTATCGGCCGGGAATCCTGACCGCTTCATTCCGATTGGCGACGTGATGTGCGGTGATCGATGCCGGGTCGAACCGGACGGCCGGCGGGTGACGGCGGCCGTCTTGTTGGCAGGGCTGGTTGCTTGGGGAACCTCGGTCGGGATGGTAGGGGTTCATTCAAATCATCGAGCTTCAGGGGCCAAAGGGACATGGGGCCGGATCGCAGGCTGATCGAACGCTTCGGGATCGACCTCCCGATCATCCAGGCGCCGATGGCCGGGGCCTGTGGCTCAGGGATGGCGATCGCTGTCAGTGAGGCCGGTGGACTGGGGTCGCTGCCGTGCGCGCTGCTTGATCCGGCGAAAGCGCGGGCCGAGGTCGCTGCGATTCGTCAACGCACCGGCAAGCCGTTCAACCTCAACTTCTTCACGCATACGCCCGCGAGGCCGGACCCAGCGCGCGAGGCTGAATGGAAGAAGGCGCTTGCGCCATATTATGCCGCGTTTGATATCGATCCCGACGCGGCGGGAACAGCCAACCTCCGGCCGTTCGCCGACGAAATGTGCGCGGTCGTCGAGGATCTCCGACCTCGGGTGGCCAGTTTCCATTTCGGCCTTCCGGCCGCGGACCTGGTCGACCGGGTCAAGGCTGCCGGCAGCCTCGTGGTCAGTTCGGCGACGACGGTTGCCGAGGCCCGCTGGCTGGAGGACCACGGCTGCGACGCGATCATCGCCCAAGGCTATGAAGCCGGCGGCCATCGCGGCCTCTTCCTGACCGATGAACTGGCCGGACAGGTGGGGACGATGGCGCTGGTGCCACAGATTGTCGATGCGGTGAAGGTCCCCGTGATCGCCGCCGGCGGGATCGGCGACGGTCGTGGCATCGTTGCGGCAATGGCGCTCGGCGCCGCGGCCGTGCAGGTCGGTACGGCCTATCTGTTCACGCCGGAGGCGCTGATCACCGATCTGCATCGCACGGCGCTCGGCGAGGCGGGCGACCGGCTGACCGCTTTGACGAACGTCTTTTCAGGCCGGCCGGCGCGGAGCCTTGTCAATCGCGTGATGCGAGAACTCGGACCGATGTCCGACCGGGCGCCGGCATTTCCCACCGCCGGTGGGGCGCTGGCCCCACTCAAGGCAAGAGCGGAGGCGGAGGGCTCAAGCGACTTCTCGTCGTTATGGTCCGGACAGGCAGCGAGCCTTGGCCGTACCGCAGGCGCTGGCGAACTGACCTTGCGCCTGGCCGAGGAGGCGCGCGAGACCCTTGCTCGCCTGTCGCGCTGACGCCGCGCCTATTGAGTCCGTCTTCGGCGGATTGAGGACGCCGGTGCCTGGAAGCAGTCCTCCGGCGACGTTCGGTCGGCCCCGTCGACCTGGAACACAAAGCCCGAACTCCGGAAATGACGGATCTGTTCTGCTCGGGGGGAGGGACCCGAGGACTGCGAAACTGGATGGTGGGCCCGGCAGGACTCGAACCTGCAACCAGACCGTTATGAGCGGTCGGCTCTAACCAATTGAGCTACAGGCCCTGATTGAGCGACGACGGATATAGGAGGAATCGCGGCATCCGGCAAATGCGCTGCCGCAATGCGGCCGGAATGGGTTGGCAGCTTGCCGCCCGACGACCCACAGGAGATCCATCCGTGCGCTATCCCGCCGCCGCCTTCGCCGTCTTGCTCGCCCTCTCCGTGCCGGCTCTCGCCCAGCAGGAGCCGCGCATCGCCACCCTCAACGCCAATGGCTCCGGGGCGGTTTCAGTCGTGCCAGATATCGCCATCGTCACCATCGGCGTCGTCTCCCGCGCCAAGACGGCGCGCGAGGCGCTCGATGCCAACAATGCCGATCTTGCCAGCGTCATCGCCTCGATCCAGGGCGAGGGCGTCAAGGACGCCGACATCGGCACCAGCGGCTTCTCCGTCAGCCCGATCTACGAGCAGAAGCCGACGCGTTCGACCGGCGACGAGCCGGAGGAACTGGCCCGTATCACCGGCTACCAGGTGTCCAACAACGTCACGGTTACGATCCGCGACGTCGTCCAGTCCGGCGCCATCCTCGACAAGGTGGTGTCGGCCGGCGCCAACCAGATCAATTCCGTCCAGTTCGACGTTTCCGATCCGCAGAAGTCGACGGACGAGGCGTTGGCCGCCGCGATCGCCGACGCCAGGCGGATGGCCGAACTCATGGCCGATGCCGCGGGCGTTCGGCTGGTCCGCATCCTCGACATCAATGCCTCCGGCGGTCGGCCGATGTTCGCCCGGGCCGAGATGGCCGACGCCTCGCGGATGGTGCCGATCATGCCCGGCGAGCGCGACGTCACCGCCAACGCCAACATCACCTGGGAGATCGCGCCCAGATAGGGCGCCGGCACCGGTCGAGGAGACTTGGCAAGTAGCAAGGCGGGGCTTCATAATCCTTCATCCAGCGCTCGACGCTGTTCTCGAGGATCGTTGCGAATGACCCTGTTGAAGCCCCTTCATCGCGCTGCTGCCCTGGCTCTCGGCTTCGCCGTTTTCGCCCATGCCCCTGCCGCCTTGGCGGTCGGCGAGCGGATCGCGCTGATCATCGGCAACGGCGACTACGCTGCCGCACCGGTTCTCGCGCAGCCGGCCAATGACGCCGAGGACCTTGCCGCGGCCTTTGCCGAGATCGGTTTCGACGTCATCCAGTTGACGAATGTCGAGGGCCGCGCCATGCGGCGCGCCGTCCGCGACTTCGACGAGCGGGCCGACGACGCCTCGGTGGCGGTGATCTACTTCGCCGGCCATTCCCTGGCGGTCGACGGCGTCAACTACCTGGTGCCGGTCGACGCGCAGCTCCGCCGCGATACCTATGTCGATGACGAGGCCGTCCCGCTGTCGCAGCTGATCGCCGCCGTCGACGGGGCCAAGAACATCCGGCTGGTGATGCTGGCAACGACCCGGGACGACCCGCTGACCGGGACGATGAAGCGGTCGATCCGCAAGCGGATCGTCGTGCCGGGCCTCGCCGCCATCGACCCGACCCGGTCGGCGGTCGTCGCCTATGCGATCGACCAGGGGGTGAATGGCGGCAGCCGCAACAGCGCCTATGCCGCCGCGGTCCTCGCCCACCTCAAGACGCCTGCCATCGGACTGGCCGACTTCCTCGAGGCGGTGGGCGGCGATGTCGAGGCGACCAGCCGCTCGGCGCCCGTCGTCATCGGCTCGGCCAGCGCCACGGTGCCGATCGTTCCGGACGCTGCGACGATGCAGCAGTTGCGCGACCGGCAGGCGGAATCGCGCGAGACCGAGATCGCCGACGCCTTCCGCCGCGCCGAGAAGCTCAGCACGGTCGAGGCCTGGGACGCCTTCCTGCAATTCTGCCCGGCCGAGGGGACCGCCGACACCTTCTGTGCCGCGGCCAGTGCCAGCCGGCTGCGGCTGGTCGCCAGCGGCCGGGGATCCGGCGACGGCCCCGCGGCGGTCGGCGACGGCTCCGGCATCGGCGCGCCGATGCGGGCCGATCGCGCGGCCGTTCCGGCCTACGAAGACGCCGGCGCGACGTGCGATCGCCTGGCGGCGCATTCCTATGACCAGGACAAGCCCGCGACAGTGGCCGGCACGGCGCTGTCGCTGCTTGGCGCAACCGCCGAGGAGGCGATACAGGCCTGTCTCAAGGCGTCCGAGCAGGCGTCCGGCGAGCGCCGCTACGTCTTCCAGCTCGGCCGCGCCTACCACGCCGCCGGCCGCTTCGACGAGGCGCTTGCCCGCTACACCGAGGCCGCAGAGGCCGGCAGCGCCATCGCCATGAACAACCGCGGCCTCCTCCACGCCACCGGCGCCGGCACCCCCAAGAACCCCGAAGCCGCCCTCCACTGGTATCGCAAGGGGGCGGAGGCCGGGAACGTCACGGCGATGGGCAACCTCGCCGGGCTCTACTACAACGGCGCCGGTGTCGAGCGCGACTTTGCGCAGGCGCGCGAGTGGTACGCCAGGGCTGCCGAGGGCGGCAACGTGCTGGCGATGAACGCGCTGGCGCTGCTCTACCAGGACGGCGCGGGCGGGCCGCAGGATATCGACGCGGCGCGGGCGCTGTTCGAGACCGCGGCCGAGGCCGGCTACGCCTCGGCGATCAACAACCTCGCCCGGCTCTACAATTTCGGCCGCGGCGTGCCGGTGGACTATGTCCGGGCGCGGCAGCTCTACGAACAGGCGGCGGATCTCGGCGAGAGCGCTGCGATGGTCAACCTCGGGCTGATGTACGAGAACGGCGAGGGCGTGCGCCGCGACTACCGGACGGCGCGCGGCTGGTACGAGCAGGCGGCCGCGCTCGACAATGCCGGGGCGATGACCAACCTCGGCATCCTCTACCAGTATGGCCGCGGGGTCACCGAGAGCTTCGACGAGGCGCGGGCCTGGTACGAGCGCGCGGCCGAACTCGGCGACGCGGCGGCGATGGCCAACCTCGCCTACATGTATGACGGCGGGCGCGGCGTGCCGGTCGACAAGTTCAAGGCGCGCTACTGGTACCTCAAGGGCGCGGAAGCCGGCAACGGTCCGGCCATGGCCTCGGTCGGCTACCTCTTCGCCAACGGCCAGGGCGGGCCGCAGGATTTTGGCAAGGCGATGGAGTGGTATCGCAAGGGCGCCGACATCGGCAATGCCGGGGCGATGACCAATGTCGGCTTCATGTATGAGAGCGGCTGGGGCGTCGAGCAGGACTATGGCGAGGCGATCGAGTGGTACATGCGGGGTGCCGCCGCTGGCAACGCCATCGCCATGGCCAATATCGGCCTGATGTACGAACAAGGCCGCGGCGTCGAGACCGATATCGGCCTCGCCTTCGACTGGTACCGCAAGGGCGCGGAAGCCGGCAACGCCCAGGCGATGGCCTCGCTCGCCTATTTCTACTCCAACGGCACCGGCACCGAGGCCGACCCGGCGATCGCGCTCGACTGGTACACCAAGGCGGCGAATCTCGGCAACATCACCGCCATGCACAACCTCGGCGTCGCCTATAAGGACGGGCTCGGCACCGAGCGGAACCTGCGCCGCGCCGCCGACCTCTTCATCCAGTCGATGCAGGCGCGCAATGCCTGGACTTTCGACCAGTTCCGCGACCATCCGGAAAACTACCCGGTCGAGGTGCTGGCCGAGATCGAGCGCTACCTTGTCAGTCACGGCCTGATGCGCGGCGAGCCCGACGGCGAGGTCGACGACGAAACCCGCGCCGGCCTCACCGCCCTGCAGCAGCAGGTCGGCGGGTAGGGGCGGGGGCTGCGCCTCCGACGATACGATACACACAACCTGTCATCCCCGGCGCGGGCGAAGCCCGCGGGAAGGGGAACCAGTAACCGATGTCGGTGCAGAACGAAGCGCGGCATCGTTTACTGGATCCCCTTCCCTCGCGCCTTCGGCGCTCGCCGGGGATGACAGGCGAGGGGGCGATCCGGTTCGCGCCATCGCTTCCGGCACGCATCACCGTTCCCGCGACGCGTCTCGCGCCCGGGGCATGAAGGAAGAGAGGTGGCGGGCGCTGGGAAAACGCCAGGCCAGTTCAATCTGTGGGGCGCTTCCCCAGCACCCGCCGCGGCGATTTCGGGCTCTCCGCCCCACCCCGGATGCGGATACCGGCCGACCGTCTCTCGGGTCCCGGCTTCCGAAGGCTCGTTATCGAGCCATCACGCGCGGGGCGCATTGCAGCGTCCCCGGATGATCCTGCCGTCTGGCCGGGCATGACACCCGACAAGTGGCCGTCCGCTATGCGACCACCGGAGACCGGCGGGATCCGGCGGACGGATCAGCGCGCGCACCCTTCACCAATGGCCTGTCTCGGCCGCAGGCAGCCGGTCATAGTGCCGGCCGGTGGGTTACGGGCCTCCCGGCAGTCCGGCTGCGAACCGGACCAGCGGGCGCCGCACCCCGCCCCACGCAGATGACGCCTCATGAGCGCGCCCCTCGACGGGCAGGGATGGATAGGAATATATTCCAGTTTGGGTGGGGTGTCAAGCGACACCGAGCCCTTTGTGGAAATCCCTCGAGACTCGGCCCCGAATCTGGTACTTGGAGTCAGAAAAGGAAGGAAGCCAGTTGAGAATTTGCAGCCTATTCAGCGGAATTGGAGGCTTTGAAGTCGGGTTGCGCAAGGTCGGCTTCGAGGTAGCGTCGTTTTGCGAGAATGATGCCGCCGCCCAAGCCGTACTGGAGGATCGTTTCGTAGACGCCTCGATATTCAAGGACGTCGCCAAGATGAATGTCCTGCCCAATTGCGATGTCGTAACCGCTGGATGGCCATGCCAGGACTTAAGTCAGGCGGGCAAAGTCGCCGGTATGAAAGGTTCTCAGTCCAATATTATCAGCCATCTATTTCGCCTTTTAGACAGCACTCGCACAAAGCCAAAATATCTAATTCTTGAGAACGTCGCGTTCGCTTTGCATCTCAGAGGTGGAGAAGCGATCAAAGACGTTACGGTTGAGTTATCAAAGCGGGGTTATTACTGGGCATACAGAGTATTGGACAGCCGAGAATTTGGTCTTCCTCAAAGACGGCGTCGAATTTTTATCGTAGCATCTAGGGTCGACGACGCAATGAGCGTCATTTTTGATGGTGATTCGCAGCCATTAATAGAAGAATTTCCAAGTTTTTTCGGATTTTACTGGACTGAGGGCAACCGAGGAATTGGATGGACTGTTGAGGCAGTACCGCCATTGAAAGGAGGGTCAGGTTTTTCTATCCCTTCTCCCCCCGCTGTTTGGGATCAGCGAAACGCTACTTTCTTCATTCCTGGCATTCGCGATGCGGAAAAGTTGCAGGGTTTCTCACTTGATTGGACAAAAGCCGCCGAGGGCTTCGGCGGTGAGCGGGGTCGTTGGCGACTCGTCGGAAACGCTGTCAGCCCTCCAGTAGCACGTTGGATCGGGAAACGGTTGAAACAGGATCACCGGAAAGTGCTTCTGGACGGCGAGAAAGCGCTAAAGCCAGCCGGCGGCCGCCACAATATGGCAAGCGGCGGTCCTAAGAAAGTTCCCGAATATTGGCTTACTGCTGTTGAAGGACCAAAAAAACCACGGAGGTCTAATATATCTAATTTCTACTTCCGAGACAAAAAAGCTCTATCTCTAAGAGCTGCGTCTGGCTTTACAAACCGATTGATAAACAGCTCGCTTAGGTGGGATCCCGAATTTATGAAGGATCTCCGTGCGTACACCGGAATTGATCAAATTATCGAAGATAAAGTTGCTTAGTCCTATAGCGATCAATTCTTTTAATGAATGAATTCATAAATATTTTTATTCTGTTGAATTTGTCGATAATATCTTGCGTGGTATATCTTGCGCCAACCGACTCAAAGGTTTCGTGACCATGAGCCAAGTCGTTCCTCATTTTTCTGACGAGTTGAAGATCGCTCCCGCCTAAACAACTTCTTGGAGGCGTCCATTTATATTCTATGCGCCGTATAAGTTTCAGTATTGCGTCATGGTCAACATTTCCCGGAAACGGAGTTGACTCCTCAAGTCCGCGCCAATCCAAACTACCGGGCATGAAACGTGTTACGTCATTCAAGAATTCTATGTGATTCGTTCCTTGAGTGAGTCGGTGATGAAAATGGGCTCGGACTATTTCTTGTTGCCAATATTCCCTAACTGCGCCGAAATCTTTTGCATTGCTCAATATATCGACGCGGAGGGATATAATTGCAGTCCTCGTTGCGAATTCAACGCAGTTGTATATCATTATGAAAGCGGAGGCGCGAGAAGCGGTAATTGCTGATGTGGCGCTGTAGAAACTTCGTCCAGGCTGTCGGTAGTTGTTTTCAAGTGATTGAAGTGATCGAAGAAAGACTGCTACACTCTTTGCCCGTTCCTGGAATTGCTTATGAGGCATAGTCTCAATGCCCCAGCAATTTGTCTCTTACGAACTCTATTCGACCCCGAAGCTTCGGGCCACTATTGCTCGCATCTGTTCGTACTAGTTCGCTAAATTCTGACGATTTGAGCCAACTAAGATCATTGGACAGCCGTTTCGGGTTCGTGCGGAGTGCGAGCGCTGTGCCCACCGTAATGGCTTCAAATCGGACCCGGGGCACGACACCGGTTCGGCCGGGCCGGTAAAAAGCCCCTGGCAAGTGGTCTTTGATAAATTCCATAACAAGTTGAAATTCGGCGCGTTTATTTGCAATCATGCGTTCATCTGTACTGTTGTTTAATGCGACGACGTGCTGATCAAGGAATTTTCTAACATCATGACGAAAATCTAGATAAGAATCCGAGTAAACGAAAAATCGAGTAACAAGCTCTTCGCGTTCGCTTTGGGGATCTAGTCGCCCGCTGATTTTGGGTGCAACAGCGTGAAAAAGCTCAGATCCTGCACATTCCACAATCAAATCCATGAAGGCGCCTTTGAATACACCTTTGCGAACTTCGGCGTCCCGAAGCGTCTGGCCTGACGTGTTTCAGTCGCCGAAAAAGGTCGGCCCGCAACCCTGCTTCAGTCGCGTCGTCTAGAACAAACGCTCGAACCGGAGTGTTGTTAAGCCGCAAGCGAACTGGCTCGGGTAGCTGGTCGAAGTGAAAACCATTCAGAATGTCGAGCTTTTCAAGTTTTTGAAGAGCTAGGTCTCCTCTCGCAAACCGGACCATTGAACGCACCCGCTGGGTGCCGTCCACGATTTCTAGGCGGCCTCTGATATCATAGAAAAATAGGGGTGGAATCGGGTATCGGAGAATGAGGCTCTCGATTAGATAGGATTGTTGCGCCTCGGTCCAAGCAAGTTTTCTCTGGTAGTCGGGTACGTATATGTCCCCCTCAGATTCTGCTTCTTCACGGAATTTGGTAGTAATGATCTCGAATGTGAAGTCGGTTACGATGTACCGGGCCTCACGTCGCGCCTCGTCCACCACTTGCGCAACGACGTCGGAATCTTCCAGGGCGGTGAACAAATCCGTCATACAGCTATTCCGTTTCGGCTGAGATTGTAGAACCGTTGAGCGACGTTTCCGAGAATCCGCGAGATAATGTGTAAGCGCAAGGGAAAATCAGAGCCTTAGTAAGCACCCGCGTCGTCGTCAAACGCTGCCCTCCGCTGGGTCACGGATCACGCGATGCCGCTACTTTTTGCATCCCGGTCGCGCCTCTTGGGCGGCGCACGCGGTCGGGGATGGGCGGTGGTGGGTTGGATCGGCGGTGCAACACACACCACGTCATGCCCGGGCTTGACCCGGCTTGACCCGGGCATCCATGTCATCGCGGTTCAGCTTTCGCGACCGCGTTCATTATGCGTGGCGCGGTCATGGCGTGGATGGCCGGGTCAAGCCCGGCCATGACGGTGGTGGGGCAGGGGCGTGCCAGAACCGCATAGGCCGCGCCGCGCCCGCTCCACCATGCTTCGCATGGTCCCCCTCCCCCGTAAACGGGGAAGGATAGGGCGCTGGTCGCGCGGGCGGAGCGGCGCTTCGCGCCGCGAGTCTTGCGATGGGTCCCGGATCACGCGATGCCGCTTCGCGGCACGCGGTCCGGGATGAGCTGGGGGTGGGTTGGATCGGCGGGCGCAACACACACCACGTCATGCCCGGGCTTGACCCGGGCATCCATGTCATCGCGGTTCAGCTTTCGCGACCGCGTTCATATGCGTGGCGCGGTCATGGCGTGGATGGCCGGGTAAAGCCCGGCCATGACGGTGGTGGGGCAGGGGCGTGCCAGAACCGCATAGGCGCGCGCCCCCTCCACCATGCTTCGCATGGTCCCCCTCCCCCGTGAACGG
>NZ_FMXQ01000011.1 GCF_900104485.1 Bauldia litoralis
GGTCGAGATAGGCTCGCGCCTTCCCGGCATCGGCGGCAACGCGGCCGCCGCCGGCCAGATAGAAGCGTCCGAGTTCACCGGCGGCCGCCGCGACATTGCCATCCGGGATTTGCGACTTGAGCGCCCTGATCCCGGCCGGAACATCCTGCGGAAGCCCCTCGCCCCTGATCAGCGCCTGACCGAGCACGACACCTGAATAACCGTTGCCGCCCGCGATTGCCTGGTCGAGATAGGCCCGCGCCTTCCCGGCATCAGCGGCGATGCCGCCGCCGCCCGTCAGGTAAAAGCGGCCGAGTTCACTAGCCGCCGCAGCGACGTTGCCATCGGGAATCTGCGCCGCGAGCGCCGCGACCGCCGCCGGAACATCTTGCGGAAGGCCTTCGCCCCTCAGGAGCGCCTGGCCGAGCACGATGCCTGAGTAACTGTTGCCCGCCGCGATCGCCTGGTCGAGATAAGCCCGCGCCTTCGCGGCATCGGCGGCGATGCCGCCGCCGCCGGTCAGGTAGAGGCGCCCGAGTTCACCAGCCGCCGCCGCGACGTTGCCGCCCGGGATTTGCGCATCGAGTAGCGCGATCCCCGCCGGAACATCCTGCGGCAGGCCTTCGCCCCTGATCAGTACCTGACCGAGCACGATGCCGGAGTAACTGTTGCCCGCCGCGATCGCCTGGTCGAGATAGGCCCGTGCCTTCCCGGCATCGGCGGCGATCCCGCCGCCGCCGGCCAGATAGAAGCGGCCAAGCTCATTCGCGGCGGTAGCGAGACCAGCGGCCGCCGCCAACTCCATGAGCCGAAGCGCCCTGCCGCGTTGCTCGTCGTCTTTGGCCCCTACGAGAAGAATCTTTCCCGTCTCAAGCAGGTCCTGGCTCGTGGCGCGGTCAAGCACTACGCGACGGTCGTCGTCGGCAAGCGACGGGGCCAAAAGAACGAAAAAAGCCAACGTCGCGGCCCTGAAAATCCGGCCCAACACAACCTCCACGCTCACGCGCCAAAACGCCTTCGCCCCCCGGTCAAGCGACGCTAACCATGCCATAAGTGACCAAATTTATTCAATTGTTTTGCGTAATTGGACGTGTTAACAAATTGTTAATTCACTCTAACGTCGTGAGGGCCGGTGTTTAGGATTCGTCTCCTGTCCGCAGCTAGCGGTATTGCGCTGGCAGTTGCCGCTCAGGGTGGGGCCAACGCTTCGCCGAGCGAATTTTCTGACGGCGCGAGGGCCCAGAGGCCCATCGTCACGGGTGTTATTCCGTCTGACCAGCTGTTTTCGCGGTTGCTCGGCCTGACGGGCGGAGTACTGACCGCGGAACGCGTTGGAGCAGCGATCGACGCGATGTTTCCCGAGCTTGATCGGGAGCAGGCGCAGCAACTTCCCGATTTGATGACGCAGATCCGGACGTTGGGTCTCGTGCGGCAAACCGAAATGGCCGCGGCCAGGCACATGGCCTCTCGCGTCGCGGATTCACCGCTGCTGCAGGACGCTCCTTCCCTGCAGGTGGAGTTGGCCCGGGATATCCTGGGAAGGCTCGCCGGTCCCGCCGTTGCCGTTCAAGTCGCCCAGAGCGTCATTGACGAGAGCCTGTGCCCTTACGAGCCAACCGACCCGCGGTATTCGAGGGATCCGAACTGCGCACCGCTCGAGACGGGTGCGATTCCGGATACAGGCGGCACCGGAACCGGCGGGACGATCCCTGGTGTCAACGCTCCGCCGAATGGCCCCGAGAACGCCGGGACCTCGAACGGATACTAGCTGCGCGGTTGATGATCCGTGCCGAAACGTCGATGATCCGCGCATTGTATGCGGGGATCAGCTGATCCGAAGCCGGGAAAACCGGTATTTCGCGAAATCGGCTCTCGTCGTTGCCCCTGAGGCAACGGCAAACTCCACCGCAACTGCGATGTTTGCGTGAATTCGTCCCAAGGGGACGTGCAGCGTCGTATAGGCCGTCTCGGTCGAGACGTCCATTTTCGACGACGACACGTCCAGTCCGGTTGACTGATCGATGACACGAATGACGACCGGCAAAGCGTGAGTTGGTCCCTCTCCGACGAGGCGCGCTTCCAACATTTTGTGGCCGGCAACCGGAATATCGATGATGAGTAGGTGTGGCGTTGTCGCCGTGCTTGTCGCCAAAGGCGTTATCCAGCCGCTGTCGGTATCTACCCGGGCAGCCCCAACATAGACGCGCACTGCCCCCGCGATCCTGTCGGGGATGGGTTCGGGACGTTCGTCGACCAGATTGGGTGGTGCTTCGACGAGGATGTTCCCGAGCATTTCGGCTATCTGGTCTCGCCCCGTGGCAGCCGTCGTGTCGCTCGGACCAACCGCACTGAGGTCGGGACCGACAGCCCAGATGCGCTCCGACCGCAAAACGCCCGCGATGTCGAAGCTCTTGCGGAACCTGATGGCCCCTTCAGCGGTCTCGATGATCTGTTCCGTGCTTTCGCGTGCGAAGTCGGGGCCCGAGGCAAGCTGAAGCGCAAGCTCAGGTCGACCCAATGCTGCCGCGAGAAGAGGCAGTCGCTTTGTCTCCGGACTGACCAGCGGGTGCGCGTCGTCCAAGGATACCGTACCCGAAAATTGCGGGAGTCCGTGTTCCTCCAGATACGACCCGAACGACGAGAGTGCCAGCCAAGGCGCGCCGTTGGGATAGAACGATGGCAGCAGGTTCAGATCCCGGGCCGTGCGCTTCTTTTCTCGGTAAGAGTTGGTCGGGCGCTTTGAAACCCACCCCGGCCAGACGGTCTTTCCGCCGATCATAGGCACCAGCAGAAAGGACTGGCCACGCTTGCGAGCGCCAATGAACAACGTGTGGCCAATAGACAGTGTCCCGACGTAGGTGCCGAGTTCGTCGTCAACCAGATCGCTGGCCTCTAGCACGTCGCCGATGGCCGACGACGAGAATGCGCAGATGTTCGAACTGGTCGATCTGCCCAGGATGCCGATTGCCGGCGCATCGCCGTGGGGTAGATCGGCGACGGTCAGTTCTTCCGAGCCTTCCTGAGTTGTCGCGCAGATGCATGAGACCACGGATGCGTGGCCCGACCCAAGCAGATTGATCGCCGCCCAGAAGAAATGCGGCCGAAGCTCGTATTCCATGTCGACACAGAAAACGAGTTCTGCGGCCGCGATCGTCCCGAGCGCTTCTACGCGCTGTTCCGGACCGAGCACCGACACCACTTGCCAGACGTCTTCGCCAGCCGGGCCGTCGGGCGGGGAGAGAAAAGCCGAAAGAACCGGCTTGCGACCGGACAAGATGATGATGCGCGCCATGCTTCCAAAGGATTCGACGCTCCGGGCCAGATTGTCGGCAAACAACCCGAGTGGAATCTGGCCGTCGTCGATGATGAGGATCAGCAGCGATTTGCTGGAATTAGCCGCTGGCAACATCGAAAGCGGCGGATGCGCCACATATCGTAGCGGATCGTTGGCTATCTCAGCGTGCCACGCGGACCACGTCTTCAGGTTTTGTTCGGGATCGAAGCCGGGAGCACCATAAGCAGCCCCATGGGCGAGGACCGACTCCAGCCTCTCAGCCAGCGACTCGATGCTCACGTCGAACATGATCTTCTCTGCCGTAGCGGCACTCACCAGTTCGTCGGCGCCGCTGCCGCGTGTCGTGAGAAAGGGAATGCCGTTTTCCATGCACTCATAAACGACGCATGGGCTGTTGTCCGACAGGGAAGGCATGATTGCCAGCCGTCCCTCTTCCTTCAGATACGCCAGCGCCTTGGTCTGGTCGTAGTCGGTGAGAAGCCTGACCCGACAATGCCAGCGCCGGGCGCGCGCCAGGATAAGGGCGCCGCTGGCCGTCCCGCCGACATTCGTCATGCGGCCGAGAAAAGTGACGGTCTTCCCACGCAGCTTCTCGCCCAATCGGTCCATCGTATCGCAGAAAAGCCAGAGGCCCTTACGTGCCTCAAGCCTTCCAAAAAAAACGAGTTCATCGATCTTCACAGGGCGATCGCCAATGACGGCCTCTCCCCGGATCAGGGCATAAGGCTGATTGAATGTCTGCTCGGGGAGCGCCCAGCCGTACTTCTCATATTCCGCGAGCAGATACCGGCTGGGCCCGATCACCACGTCGGCCCACTCGACGCTTCGGCGCTCGAAAGCCATGATCTCGAGATCGCTCGCGCGCTGGACGTATTGATCGTTGTACTCGTAGACCCACTCGATGGACCCGTGGGTTACGACGCAGTGGAGCTGCTCGGCGAAGGGTGCAAGACCGGCCCGCTTCGCCGCTAGGGCGTAGTACCCGCTTCCATGATGTTCATTGAAATAAACGAGGTCGAACGCGTAAGCCCCCAGGAACTCCTTCACGAGCCAGGATTTCTGCCGCCAGGCCCGATACGACCCCTCGTGGGGAATGAACGCCAGCGTTACTCCACTCTCGGCCGCGACCCGGACCCAATAGTCCCAATCGCGTTCCACGACCACCGGAGCGCCCCTTTCGACCAGCGTGTACAGTACGGTCACGCGATGGCCATCGGAGACCAACTGCTCGATGAGCCCGCTTGTAGCGGTGGCAATCCCGCCGTTCTTGATGGGGCCCAGGAATTCTGAGGTGACGACACAGACATCCAGCGCCCTGCCGGCCCGCGCCGTGCCGTCGACGATGCTCGCTAGGCTTGGAATATGCCTTTTCAAGTTGGATTACTCTCCGTGACTTTAAACGCGGGAGCGGACCAGCGGACCCTTGCTCCCTCCGAACTGTCGAGTTGATTCAGCATCTCGACACTCAGAAACGCCTCGCAGTCGCGCTGGAGTTCCGGCGGCACTTCAAGCTCGATCTCGCCCGCGCTCCCCCCGGTCAGCAACGCAACCCGTTCAATCCGCGCATCGCGACTTGCTGTCATGAGTTCCAGGCGGCATCGTACGGGGTTGGCTCGGGCAGGAAGTTCGACCCGCGCATGAAAACTGCGAACCGCCTCGAGGTTGATGCGGCGAAATGCGAGGCCAGCCCGCCCTTCATTGGCAGCATTGGCATGCATTTCAAACCAGCCTTCCACCGCATCGAGCGCGAACGACCAATCATGTTCGAGATTGATCCATTCGCAGGTTCCGGTAGCGACCAACGTCACGAGGTCGATCTCGCGCGCCTTTTTCTCCAGAAGGCCCACTATGTCCGAAAGCTCGTCGGCTTGAGCACAACTGCCGAACTGAGGAGCCAACAACTCCGCTGATGCCTGGATTTGTCCAATCTCGACAGCCAGCACCGAAAGCTGCTTTGCGAGTTGCGGTGAGGGTGCGCTGACGCTCCAGTGCATTTCCCGGAGCCTCGCCGGGAGTTCGTCTTTCGAAGAAGGCCGGAGCCGCTCCATTGAACCTTCTATTCCCAGGCGCGACAACAGAGCCTGGTCGGTCCCCGGCTCGAATTCCAGTTCCGAGGGGATCAGCGAGCGAAGGAGGCCTGCCAGGACATGCACCTCGAACGGCCTCTGTCTGACTCGCTTCTCTTCAGTCAGATCCGGCGCCAGCTCGAAGCTCTCTCCATACAGCCGCAGAACCATGAGAAGTTCGTGAATCCAGACTTCCATTAACTTGATCCGCCCATGAACCGGGTCAACGGGCGAAGTCGTTGCGAGGATGGAGAAGAATGGAGCGCGAACGAATACGAACCCGGAATTGGTCGCCTGCTTCAACAGAAACACGGCGGCGGCGTTTCCAAGGACCGGATCCGAAATCCTTCGACCGTCGCCAGTGCTGAAATAGGGCTCAGCGAAAACGTCCGTTTCCCGTTCGTCGAGGTCTACGATGAGCCCTGTGACGGCAACCGGCTCCTGCATCGACTGCAGCGCCCGTGTCGCGACATTCACACTGTTCGGAGAAAGCGGCTGGCTGGCGTGGCAGACACCAACGATATCCCCGTCGCGTGAAGCCAGCTGACTGCATAAGTCGGCGTATTGGTCATATCTGAAGATCCGGATGTCCTCGCCGGATGGCACCTCCCCGGAGAACGCCAAATCGTCCGGGGGCGGCACGAGAAGCCAAAATTCTGTGTTCGCAGGGTGATTTCTTCTGAGCAACGCTACATCCGTTGCCAGAGAGCCAAGCCCCTCGGGTTCTGCGATCACCAGGATGATGCACGCGGGGCAGACCGCATCGGGCCCTGTTCGTTTCTTCAGAAATGCGCCTGACGCGACCTTTTCCACGAGCTTGAGATACGAGTCCTTCACCTGGTCGGCGGACCACACCGCCTCTGAGGCGCTCACTCCATTTGCAAGGGCATCCCTCAGCTTGTCCGTAAGGCCTTCGACCGTCGGCTCGAAAAGGCTATTTGCCCGGCTCGCCTCGGCTATCAGTTCTTCGCCGCCACTGCCCTTCGAAGCGACGAACGGGATGCCGTTGTGGAGACACTCGAGTACGACGCTCGGGCTGTTGTCCTCCGGCGACGGCATAACGGCCACACGATTGTCCGCAGCGAGATAAGACAGCGCCTGCTCGCTGTCGTAGCTGGTCAACATGCGGACGTCGAACGGCCACGACGCGATATGTCCGAGCAACCTGGTGCCCGTGGAAACGCCGTATTCCTCGGTGGTCTTCCCGAGGAAGGTCACGGTCCGGCCCGTCAGCTCCTTCTTGAGACGATCAAGCGCCGCACAGAAAAGCCACAGGCCCTTTCGCTTTTCCAGTCGCCCAAAGAAGACGAATTCCCTGGGTTCGACGTGTCGGATTGCTTGGCTGCGGTGAGTGAAACGCGGCAGGATATTTGGCTGGACAACGACGGCCTCGGGGATCGACCAGCCAAACTCGCGGTAACGGGAAACAATGTATGAACTAGGGGTGATCAACAGATCGGCCAGCTCGATGCTGCGCCGTTCCATTTCCATCTGCGTGACCTCGGCCAAACCGCTGACGGACATATTGTTGGCGTCGAAAATCCACTGGGTGGCGCTATGCGCCACAACGCAGAAAGTCGTGTATTCAAGCTCGGGCGCCCCCGCTCGTTTCGCCAGCAGCGTCATGTAGCCATTGCCATGCATGTCATCGAAGAAGACGACGTCGTAGCGATGACGACTAAGGTGGCGATAGACGAGGTAGGATTTGGAGAGCCATTCGTTCCACCTGCCGCCGTGCGGGATGCACCGCAGGGTAACGTCTCCCCGGGCGAAGGAACGCACCTGCTGCTCGAAGGGCCCGCTGGTGCAAAACGGACGTCCGTCGTTGACCCTCGTATAGAGAACGTCGACCTCGTAGCCTGCGGCTGCAAGCGCCAGCGACAGGCCGCGATTGGAGGTGCCGATACCTCCATTGAAGTCCGGGCCCGCCAACTCGCCGGTTACAATACAAACGCGAACACGCATCGACGAAAAACCCCAACCCGCTGGATACAGCCTAGAATTGCCACTTCGGCAATTACCGCTTCATTACCAAAAATAATGCTAAATTCTTAGCTGGATTTTCTGACATGACTAATGCGAACAAAGCTGCTGTCGGATCCTTCGGCCCCAACGAGGCCGGCCCTCCGAGGCGGTGGATGACCCTTCTCGGTCGGAAGAGGCAGTCGAAATGAGGAAAAGACGCCACGATGCCGGAAGCATCCGGCAAAAGCCTCCGGACCACGCGGAATGG
The DNA here is from genome assembly GCF_900104485.1 of Bauldia litoralis. GTDB lineage: Bacteria > Pseudomonadota > Alphaproteobacteria > Rhizobiales > Kaistiaceae > Bauldia > Bauldia litoralis. The sequence continues at coordinate 7,574 of NZ_FMXQ01000011.1, forward strand.
AAGGCTTGATCGGTCCGACGTTTAACACCACGCGGAAATTACGAATGGCGAGATTACTGGTCACTGGCGGAGCAGGTTTCCTCGGATCGCATTTATGTGATCGGCTGATCGAGCGTGGCGACGACGTGCTGTGCGTGGACAACTACTATACCGGATCCAAGGAAAATCTGTTCCACCTTCGCGACAACCCTCGCCTCGAATTGATGCGTCACGATGTAACCTTCCCGCTTTATGTCGAGGTCGATCGCATCTTCAACCTAGCATGCCCCGCATCGCCCATCCATTACCAGCGGGATCCGGTACAGACGACCAAGACGAGCGTCCACGGCGCGATCAACATGCTTGGGCTTGCAAAACGGATAGGCGCCCGGATTCTCCAGGCCTCCACCTCAGAAGTCTACGGCAACCCTGAAGTTCATCCGCAGATCGAAGGCTATTGGGGAAGCGTCAATCCGATTGGTCCTCGGAGCTGCTACGATGAAGGCAAGCGCTGCGCCGAAACGCTCTTTTTCGACTACTGGAGGCAGAGCCAACTCGAGATCAAGGTCATGCGCATCTTCAATACCTACGGCCCGCGTATGCACCCAAACGACGGGCGGGTCGTCAGCACGTTCATCGTTCAGGCGCTCAAGGGAGATCCGATAACCATTTTCGGCGACGGGACCCAGACCCGAAGCTTCTGCTACGTCGATGACCTGATCGACGGAATGGTCAGGCTCATGGACGCCCCGGCCGAGTTTGTCGGCCCCGTCAATGTCGGCAATCCGGAGGAGTTCACAATGCTGGAACTCGCCCAAAAGGTCCTGAAGCTCGTCGGGAGCAACTCGAAACTGGAGTTCCTGCCTCTCCCGCAAGACGACCCAAAACAGAGAAGACCCGACATCAGCCTTGCCAGGTCGGCGCTGGATTGGCAGCCGAGGGTATCGCTTGACGACGGCCTGGCCGAAACTGTCACCTATTTCCGGAAGCGACTGGACGCGTGATGCGATTGCTTGGGCTGGTGATCACACGCGAGAGGCGCCGCGAAAGCAAAGCAGGACAACGGCATGCCATCGCGCGACGGGATGGTCGTTCTTGCGACGAAAGACGGGTAGACTCACTATCATGAAACGCGTTCTAGTGGTTGGCGGCGCCGGCTTCATCGGCAGCCATACCTGCAAGTTGCTCGCAAGCCGGGGCCATGAGCCAATCGTCCTGGACAACCTGAGCGCAGGGCACGAGCAGGCGGTGCGATGGGGGCCGCTGGTCCGGGCCGACATTCGCGACAGTGCTTCCATTGAAAAGGCATTGGCCGATTCTCGTCCCGACGCGGTGATCCATTTCGCTGCACATGCCTATGTCGGCGAGTCCGTCACCAATCCCGCCAAATACTACGACAACAATGTCACGGGGACCCTCGTCCTGCTGGAAGCGATGCGCAGGGCCGGCATCGGCAGGATGGTGTTTTCGTCAAGCTGCGCCACCTATGGCAATCCCGGCGGCGATCTCATTACCGAAGCAACCAGGCTCGAGCCGATCAACCCCTACGGCTGGTCGAAACGGATGGTCGAACAGGTGCTCTCCGACTATTCGGCCGCGTATGACCTGTCGTTCGTGACGCTGCGCTATTTCAACGCCGCCGGGGCGGACCCGGATGGCGAACTCAGTGAGCGGCACGACCCCGAGACCCATCTCATACCGCGGACGCTCCTCGCCGCCGCCGGACAGGCAACGCATCTGGACATCTTCGGAGATGACTATCCCACGCCTGACGGAACGTGCATCCGCGACTTCATCCATGTCATGGATCTGGCCGAAGCTCACGTGGCCGCAATAGACCTGCTGGATCGGTCAACTGGCGCCCATCGGCTGAATGTAGGGACGGGCGTCGGCTCTTCCATTCTGGAAATCGTTCGACACGTTGAACGGGTCGTCGGGCGGGCGGTACCGACCATCGTGCGTCAGCGGCGACCCGGCGATCCGCCAATCCTCGTCGCCGACCCGAGACAGGCGAACGAAATACTTGGCTTTCGTCCACGGTACTCCGATATCGACACCATCATCCGGACCGCATGGCCGGCATTCGCCGGCTCAGCCGACTGATCGCTAAGACGGCAGGCACGCACCGCGATCGCATCCAAAACCGAAGGTTGAACGAATGGCCGAAGCAGGATCACCGCAGGCACGGCTTGACGGCGGTCAGGGCGATAGCCTGCGGGCGAACCTCGGGCGTGCACGCGCCGCGTTCCAAGACGAGCGATGGGCGGAAACGGTCGGCCTGTGCGACGCGTGTCTCGCCGCTCCGAGCGGCGGCGACAACGCTCGCTGGCTCATCAATATCCGGGGCCGCAGCCTGATGGAGCTTGGTGAAATTTCCCGCGCCGCGGACGACTTCACGAGGCTGCGTGACCTGCACCATGACGCAGTCGGCGGAAATGCCGGCCTTGCCGCAGTTGCCGCCCGTCAATGGAAATGGCGGGACGCGATCGCTTATTGGAATCAATGCCTCCGCGACGAAACCGACCAGGCTTCCTTCCACTGGCTTGCGCAAAAAGCACACGCCCTGACGGAAATCGGCGAAGTGATACAAGCGCGCGCCACGTTCACCGAACTAGCTTGGCGCTTCCCGCAGGACAGCGCGGGCCCGCGAGGGCTTGCCGAAATTGCCACCCGTCAGAACACGGCCGCGGTTGCGTTCGGCGAATGGGAAAAATGCATCGAGCGGTTTCCCGACCACCCGGCCGGAACCGTTGGCAAGGCGTATCTCCTCCTCGATCGCGGCAGACACGATGAAGCGGAAGTCATCCTCGCCCCTGCCCTGGCGCAGTGGCTGACGTCACCGGATGTGACAATTGTCGTCGGGCGCGCGATTCAAGCCTCGAAGGGCCTGGATGAGGCCGGGCGCTATTGGCAACGAGCCGTCGACCGGATTGGCCACAGCCAGCAGTTGCGACGCGCCTACTGCAACTATCTCGGCCGAGCCAATCGCAGGGATCTGGCACAGGCGTTCCTGTCGCGGGATCCGGATGGACGCTCGGCGCAGGAGTGCTGGTTCGAGTTCGAGTTGGGGCAGGAAAACTATGCAGCAGCAATCGTGGCCGCCGAGCGCGCCCTCGCTGCAGGCCCGCCAGATCCGGCAACCCGGTCGCATCTTGCGCGCATTCGTCTTCGGGAAGGCACTCGAACGAACCTGGACGTGGCGCTCCGCGAGCTCACCGACCTCCACGCCACAACCCCTGAGGCAGTAACGGTTCGCGTGTCGCTGGCGGAAGCGCTGATCCGTGCCGGTCGCGCCGAGGAGGCCCGGCACGTCGTCGAGACGATACCCATGCAGGAAAGGCGCGCCGAGGTCTTGATGCTGCGGGCATGGAGTCAGCATTACCTGGGTCATGAAGCGCGGACGCAGAGCCTTTGGCAGGAGATTACGCGCCGCCGGTACTTCGCCTCCCTCCACGCGCCGCTCGGCACTCTTCGAAGAACCCACGGCCGCTGCCCTGGCCGGGCCACAGGCGATATCGTGCTCTTTGCAAATGTCCGAAACGAAGCGCCCCGGCTTCGGTGGTTCCTCGATTACTATCGGCGTCTCGGTGTCGACCGATTCGTCTTCGTCGACAACGATTCGAGTGACGACACTGTCGCGGCTCTCAGGTCATGTTCCGACGTCATTGTTTACGAGACCCGTGAGCGATACGATTTGTCCGGCGCCGGAATGCGCTGGATGAACGAGCTGATCAAGAGGCACGGCAGGGGGTGCTGGTGTCTCCAGATTGATGCGGACGAAGCACTTGTCTTTCCAAGATCGGAGGAAATCGGTCTCAGGGGCCTGACCAGATACCTCTCTGGACGACGCGACGAAGCGGTGGCGGCCATCGTTTTAGACATGTATCCGGCAGTCACTTCTTCGTCCGACGATGTGGCTTCGTTCTCCTGCTTCGATGACGATCTCGACGTCTACGCAACCAGTGTCTGTCCGTACCGGGAAGCTTTCGGCGGTGTCCGCCGCCGCCTCTTCGGTACCTATCCGCTGCTGATTAATGTTCCGCTCATACTTGGTGGTTCGCAGGTGAAATATCTCATGGGCCGACATCGGATCAGCCCGGCACGGGTATCGGATGTCACCGTGGCGATCTTGCACTACCACCTTCTCTACCTTCTGAGCGATGCCTATCGATCGCGCCTACAGGACGCGATCGATCGTGGGCAGCATTCCGGCGCTTCCGTGGAGCGCCGGCGATCCGTGGACGCGCTCGCGACCATGGAGAAACAACAGTCGCTGGTTCACGCGAAAAGTGTCTCGTACGTCTCAAGTTCCCAGTTGGTCGAACGCGGGCTCTTGCGGACAAGCCCGGAATACGACGCAATGTGAGAATGGAAGTCGAACGGCGCGCTAACCCATTTCGGGATATGAAACCCTCGGCCTTGCCGCCCATGGCGCAGCGGGAATCCCACGACACTGGGGACCGGCGGCTGCCGCGAAGGGTGACGCGGTCCATAAGGATCACGTTGGCAGAACCCGGCCGCTGGGTATGCGCTCGCAAGCGAGGATTGGGCCGGGGCACGGTTTCTTGAGACAGCCGACTGCGGTTAATTGAACCGCAATCGGAGGTGCAAGATGGAAGAGAACAGCGACCCCAAAGGGCGATCGGAACGGATGCCCTGGCGACGCCGACGCGCGCCGAGCACGTTGGCGGCGTTAGCGGCAAGGTCGGTGGGCATCGGCTTTCGGCAAAGATGAAACTGTCGGCGGTGCAGCGGCTACTGCGTGGCGAGAGTCTCGAGGCGGTGTCGCGCGATCTGAATGTCGCGGCGCACCGCTTGTCGGAATGGCGTGATCGGGTTCTGGCGGCAGCTGAGAGTGCCCTGAAGTCGCGTGATCGCGACGAACGGGACGCCGAGATCGACCGGCTGAAGGCCAAGGTCGGTGAGATCACGATGGACAACGAACTACTGGACGAGGAAATCGCGAGGTTGGAGGGAGGCCGCCCTTTGGTCCGCAGGAGGTCGAAGAGATGAGCCGCGCCGCTTCGCCTTCCGGAGACCAGTTCTGCGGTGTGGCGCGGGCCTGCGCGGTCTGGGGTGTTGCCCGGGCCACGGTCTACCGGCACCGTGTCGCCGACGACACCGAGAAGCCAGCCCGCCGGCGCGGGCCTGTCGGGGCATGTTGCGATGAGGATCTGCTGGTGCACATCAAGGCGGTGATCGCGGCGTCCCGGTTCCACGGGGAAGGCTATCGCAAGGTCTGGGCGCGGCTGCGGCTGAAGGAGATCCGTACGGCCCCGCGACGGGTGCGGCGGCTGATGAAGGAGCACGGGCTGCAGGCCCCCCACCAGGTCCGGCCAGCCCGGGACTATCAGCACGACGGCACGATCGTCACCGAGCGGGTCGATGAGATGTGGGGAACCGACATGACCCAGACAGTGACAACTGAAGAGGGCCGGGCCTACGTCTTCGTGGCGGTCGACCACTGCAGCGGCGCGTTCGTCGGCATCCATGCCTCGCATTGGGCCAACCGCTTCGAGGCCCTGGAGCCGGTCCGCCAAGGCGTGGTCCGGCACTTCGGAGCCATCGGGGGCGGCGGCGCCGCGGACCTGAGGCTGCGCCACGATCATGGGTCGAACTACATGTCCGACGACTTCCAGGACGAAATCAAATTCCTCGGCATCGTCAGCTCGCCCTCCTTCGTGCGCCAACCCGAGGGTAACGGCGTCGCCGAGCGGGCGATCCGGACCTTGAAGGAAAACCTGCTGTGGCTGCGCCACTTCAAAACCGTCGAGGAGTTGCGGCAGGGCCTGCTGGCCTTCGCGGCGACCTACAACGCGACCTGGTTACGCGAGCGGCACGGCTACAAGACTCCAAACCATATCCGGGCCGAACAGCTCGGACTTGAAACCGCGGTCACCATGGAGCACAAAATGGCCGCGTAAGCGACGCAGTCGACTGTCTCATAACCGTGCCCCGGTACACTCGCAAGCGAGGATACAGTGAGTGACGACCACAGCTTCACCGCTCATGGGCAGCGCCGACGGTCCGAATCCCTCCGTCTGGGGCGAGAAAACCGCGCCACCTTCGACTTTCTGGAAGAATCCGATCGCTTCCGTGTCACGATCCAGCGGCTGACATCGTCTGCCACCCATGACGTCCAGTTGAACCTTGCCGGCTATGCGGTGTCGGCCAATGCCGAATACCGGGTAACCTTCAGCGGGAGGGCGGACGCCGAACGGACTCTGTCCCTAGGGTTTTCGAAGGCAAACGCCCCGTGGTCGAATGCGGGACTGTACCGGTCGCTCCGACTGACGACCGACTGGGCCGAGTTCAGCGCAGATTTCGTCGCCACGCTCGACGAAACCGACGCGCGCATTCACTTCGACATCGGCAACTCGCCGATCGCTGTCGAGCTATCTTCGGTTTCCCTATGGCAGGCGACCGAGAACGGTGTCGTCCTACTGCCCAGGCGTGAATCCGGAGCTGCATGGCGCGGCCTCGACCGCTCGTCACCGCCTCCGGTCGGCACCCCGATCGCCGGCTTCTCTTCCTGGGTGGCGTCCGTGCCCAACCCCGAAAGCCCCCGGTCGCTCGGTTACTTCCGGATGTTCGCCGTTCTCGGAACATGGATGGAAGCGGATATTGTGGCAGCCACGGTCCACAACGCCATGCTTCAAGGGTGCGAGTGTGTCTATGTCGTCGACAACGGGAGCACCGACGGCACGCAGGAAGCCGCGGTCCGGGCCGGAGCCGTCATTGCCCGCTCCTACGCCTCCGACCGCTATGACGAAGACTTGCGGCTTCGGCATATGAACGATGTCGTCGCCGAAGTGTCGCAAACCGAAGGCGACTCTCATATCTGGTGGCTCTTTCTCGACGCCGACGAGTTTCCCCACGGCCCATGGGGCATGACCCTTCGGGAGTATCTAGCGACCCTTGACGAAAAGTTCCGCGTCGTCGGCACCCGGTTCTTCAATCACTACCCGGGCGACGGCCCCTCCTACGAGCCCGACCGACACCCGATCGACTTCCAGCCGCTCTGCGAGGAACTGGCATTCCCGATGTGCCCGAGCCGGCACCGCAAGCATCCGCTCCTGCGTTTCGACCGGGATGGGCCGCGTATCGAGTCTGCCAAGGGATTTCACACGGCCTACTGCGACGAGCAACTCTACGAACCGTCGCAGCCCGCCTTTCTCCACCATTTTCCCTTCCGGGACAAAGACCTCACCCGCCGCCGGCTCGAAGCGCTGTGGACGAAGGACCCGACTGGCACGACGCGCGCGACCGAGTGGCATGACACGCACATGCTCGCGCGCTTTCGTTCGCTGGACGCGGTCTATGCGCAGAATTGGTCGCGGGTCGAGAACTTTGTCTCCCTAGATCCAATCAACGAGATCGTCAACGCCCCTGCGTCGGGCGTTGCCCCTCGGCCTTGGGCCGAGATGGTGGAGCCAGAGCACCAGCATGTGAAACGCTGGTACGACACCCCGATGGTGGGCGTCTGGAAATACGCAAGCACAGGAAAATTCCACTACGGGGACGATGTAACCTATCGCCGCGGCATCGCCTTTCTCGACGGTCGGGGAACGATCGAGGATTGGGGCTGCGGGTTCGCACACGCTCGTTCGTTCGTCACCGAAAGCGCCTACGTCGGCGTTGATGGGAGCTCGCAATGGGCCGACAAGATCCGGGACTTGCGGGAATATCGCTCCGACGCCGACTGCATCTTCATGCGGCATGTCCTGGAGCACAATGTCGACTGGCGGCCGATCCTGGCGAATGCCGTCAATTCGTTCCGCCGACGCATGGTGCTGATCGTCTTCACGCCGTTCTCCGACTCGACCCGGATCATCGCCACATCCCAGACGGTAACCTCGGTCCCGGTTCCCGACATCTCGTTCCGCAAGGAAGATCTGACGGCGTATTTCTCCCACCTGAAACAGGCCGAGGAGATGGTCGAGACGGAAACGCAATACGGAATCGAGCATCTCTTCTACATCGAAAAACCTGACGACGAGCCGGCGATCGACTCGCTGCAGCGCGAGCTTGAAGCCTGGAGCGCAGCCGACCTGACACCTCGTTTCTGGTGGCGCGACGACGACGCCGTAACGGACACGCTGCAGTTGCGGCGGCTACTTCGCATCGCCGAGGAATTGGCGATTGTTCCCGCCATTGCGGTGGTGCCGGAGCAGGCCGACGAATCTCTCGCCGCGCTCCTGTCGGAGGCCGACTGTTGTGTCTGGCAGCATGGATGGGGGCACCATACCCAAACCGCAGGGGAATTCGGCGAGGGACGGGCGGCCGATACCATGGCACTCGAGGCCTCGGCCGGGCAACGGATACTTGACCGGTTATTTGGCCCGCACGGCTGGCAAAGGGTCTTTGTTCCGCCGTTTCACTTGCTATCGATGCGCTTCAAGGCGCTTGTTCCGGACCTTGGCTATTTGGGTGTCTCGGCCGGTGTTCAGCTCACCCCGCCGATCGATCACGTCGTCGAGGTGAATGCCGAAGTCGACGTGATGAACTGGCCTGAACGAAGGATGCTCGGCGATCTGGCAATCCGCGGGAGGGTGGCCGAGCAACTCGCCGACCGCCGCACCGAAAACACCGATCCGACAAGCCCGATCGGGATCCTGACCCACCATCTCGTCTTCGTCGAGGAGGATTGGACGCGGCTGACGGAGTTATTCCGATTTCTCCAATCCCGCGGCGCCGAGTTTCCGAAGCCTGCCGGCCTGTTCCCGTCACCCGCTACGGTGGCTCCCGCCGCGGCACGGGAGCCGGCCGGGGTCACCGTCGTCATCACCAGCTGCGGCCGGCAGGACCTTCTCGAACGCACATTGGACAGTTTCATCAAGTACAATTCCTGTCCGGTGGCCGCGATCCTGGTGATGGAGGATGGCCAGCCCGAGACAAACCGCCGACTTGCGGCCAGATATTCGGATGTCGATATCCAGTGGCTATCGACCGGAGAGCGGATCGGACAAATTCCCGCGATCGACGCCGCCTATCGACACGTCGACACCGAATTCATCTTCCATTGCGAGGACGATTGGGAGTTCACCGCGCCCGGATTCATCGAGAAGTCGCTCGCGATCCTGGAGGCCAATCCCGCCATCCTGCAAGTCTGGATCCGATCGCTCACCGACACCAACCAGCATCCGGTCCTGAGCCATTGCCTCTTCGCCGGTGATGTCCCCTATCGCGTGATGCAACCCGGTCATCACACCGAAGAATGGGGCACATGGAATGGATTCTCGTTCAATCCGGGGCTGAGACGACGCAGCGACTATCTGGCCATCGCACCATTAGCGTCCTTCAACCGGGGTGAAGAGAAGCTCGCTTACGAGACCGAGCGCGATTTATCGGCCTTTTATCTCGACCGCGGCCTGCTCGCGGCGATCCTGGCCGACAACGACGGCATGGGCTACGTCCGGCACATCGGGTCGGGCCGCCGTATCGAGAAACCAGCGTGATCCGCGACGCCGAAACCCTTCGCCGTCTTTGCCGGATCGTCTGGCCGGAAGATCCGGTGCCCCATGCCTGGTGCGCCGAGCTCGCGCAAGCCTTCGCGGCGTGCGATGTCGGCGAAGTCGAAATCGTGGCCTACCTTGACGCCTTGTCCGTCAAGCATGCTCGCGGTGCATATGAGAACCCCGCGGTGCACGACAGCCTGCGGACACCGCATGGCCCGCTCCGCCATTTTGGTTCGGCCATCACGCTCGTCGTTGAGGCGACCTCCTGCAAACTTTGGTTCGATACGCTGCTCGCCAGTTATGCAGACATTGGCGTGCCGGTCTGCTTTGCCGTCGGCAGGGGAACCTCCGCCGAAACCGCCCGGCTCATCGTGGACAGGGGTGCGCGGTATATCGACATCGGCTATGCACCGCCGGATGCCTGGTCGGAGGCAGCTCTGGAGGAGGTCGGAACGAAGTGGGTCCTCATCGCGCGCGACGACGAGATCCCGTCGCCGGCAATGCTGATGTTTGCGGATCGCGCGGTGGAGTATTCCCCGAATTTCATCTGGGGCTTTCCGCGCGTGCATTGCAGCTACGACTCCGCGAGCGACGAAGTAAGATACTCCCAGTTCCTGCCGTTCGGTCCATTGGCGGCATCCGTTCTTCATTGGCGAATGGTCGCCCGCAGCGATGGTCCCAAGGAGCGGCGCGCGGCGCCGGCGGAGACGCTTCTGTTCAGCTTCGATTGGATCGTCCGTTCGTTCGCCGAGCGCATTGGTCGGCTCCCGAATGATCCGCAGCACGACGGGAGCCGCATGATCCTCGCGTCCTTTGAACTTCCCGAGGGGGTGCCTGAAACGTGGCACCTGTGGACACGATTGCCGGAGGCGCGGCTCGGTCAGATTGTCCGCTTGATGCATCGCTCAAAGCAGGACCAGGAAGATGGACGATTGAAATGAGTGAGATACCGGGTGGTGCCATGACCGACCGCGACCAGATGAAAGACCTGCAGACGCCGACCCCGCGGCAGTTGCTCGACTGGCGTGATCGGATCCTGTCGGAAGTCGAGACTCACATGGAGGCAGGCCGGATCGCGGAAGCCGAGGCCTGCCTGCACATGCTCGGAAAGACTACCACGGACGAGACGACGCTGGCCAAGACCGACCGGTATCTTCCCAGCCTTGCAAGGGGGCGAAACGTGGTGGCAAGCTTCGATCCGTTGCGGCAGCCGACCGCTGACGAAGTCGTTATCATTTACGGAAACTACCCACACATGTTCACCAACGTGGTGGTGAACAATCCGATCCAACGCCATGTGTCGCACTTCTGGAGTTTCCGGAACGACAAGGTTGAATCCGATCCGAGATGGTCCGGAGTGGATCGGATCTTCGTCATCAACATGGAGGAACGCGTCGACCGGTATGACTCGCTCTTGCGCGAGCTTGCTTCGGCGCGGGCCCCGCTTGACCGCCTGACGCGCATCGCTGCCTGCCGCCCGGAGAGCGACGACAAGTCGGAATTGGGCGGGCAGATCGCCTGCCTGCAGAGCCATATCGCGACATTACGCAAGGCTCAGGCCGAGCGGCATGACAATGTCCTGGTGCTTGAAGACGACTTCTGCTTCACCAGCGACATCGACCAGCATCTCACCGACCTGGCGATGTTTTTTGAGCGCCGTTACCCCTATTGGATCTGCCTTGTCGCGACCAGCAAATATGGCGCCATCGAACCGAAGGACGACTTGGTTTCTCTATCTTTTCAGCGCGTAACGAATACCGCCGGATATCTTCTTTCGCGCGATGGCCTGGAACGATTGCTGCCGGTATTCGAGTCGGCGCTTGAGCGTTTGAAGGCAACGGGAGATTCCTCGACTGCCGCAGTGGACCGATGCTGGGCTGTATTGCAACCTTCCGAGAAATTCTTCGTCTTTCGGCGAAAATTCGGCTTTCAGGTCTCCAGCTTCAGTAACATTGAACAAAACATTTTCAGGTATCTGGACTAGCGACGCACTTAATGAATGTCCTTTTGCCCCGGATATGGCCGAGCGTTCGGCGGACCGGAGCAGGCGCGCGTTAGGATCAGAGCCGAGTACCGTTAGCGATGCCCCCTCAACCCGAACTGCCAGTGCATTGGTGCCGAGTCGTCATGAATCGCGAGACCCGGCGATTTGTGGAGTCCCTGCCCCGCTTCGAACTAGATGTCATCGAAATCAGCGGAGACAGGTGGGACGACCCCACCCTGGGATTCCGGACCTATCGGAATTACTTTTATCCTGACTTCGACATATGCGACGCGCCATTCGGTTCGGAAATCTGCGACCTCGTGATACTGGAACAGGTGCTCGAACATGTGCGATCGCCTGCCCGAGCACTCCGCAACAGCCTCGAAATGTTGAGGCCGGGAGGATGGGTGTTGGTTACCACGCCGTTCCTGATCCGGTTCCATCCCCAGCCGCAGGACCTGTATCGCTGGACCGCAGACGGACTGCGGATCCTGCTTGAGGAAGCTGGGTTCCGACAGGTCAAGACTAACGCATGGGGCAACCGAGACTGCCTGATCGCGGACATGACCCCCGGTCCCGACTGGACTTACTTCGACCCCAAACGTCATAGTCTGGTCAACGAGCCGCAATTTCCCCTTTCGGTGTGGGGTACCGCACTCAGGCCGCCAATCAAGACGACGACCGCGAAGGTCATGAAAGCTGGGGTCTGGAGCTATTTCTTGCTGTCGAGTTTGATCTTGGCGAATGGTGAAAAGTCACGGGTCCTCAGAGAGCGCCCATGGTCCCTGCGGGTCGCCGGACAGGAAAGGGCGGAACTCCTGACATTCGCAGATCCGGAGCGCCTGCGCGTATCGATTGAACAGCAGGAATCTCAGGCGACTTTCGACATCCAACTCAATCGGGACGGCTATGAGGTGGCCAAAAATGGCCGCTACCGGGTGACGATGGCTGCCAAGGCGGACGCGCCACGTGAAATGGGCCTGGGCTTTTCCAAGGGCGGGGAACCGTGGTCGAACCTGGGACTGTACCGCGTTCTGCCACTAACGACGGAATGGAGCGAATTCAGCCAGGACTTCCGGATAGCGTCTGACGAAGACAACGCGCGGATCCACTTCGATCTGGGCGGCTCCGGGATCTCGGTGGAACTCTCGTTGGTTCGACTGTGGAAAGTCGCAGAAGACGGTCTGATCGCGATGAGCACGTCCAGCCCATCGAAGCCGAAAAATCTGCGCACCTCCTCTACCCAGGACATCCTGACGTGGCGGGACCGTATCGTGATGGAAGCGGCTGCATATATGGAGCAGGGCGAGACCGAACCCGGTGAAGCGTGGCTGAAGAAGTTGGAGAACGCCACGATCGACGCCTGGACGCTCGAGAAGACGGACCCCTACCTGTCTCGCATTGCAAGGGGCCGACGGGTTGTGGCGAGCTTCGATCCGGCGCGGCGGCCTGCCGACGATGAAGTGGTCATCGTCTACGGAAATTATCCGCATTTCTACGAGAATGTGGTGGTCAACAACCCGATCCGGCGTCACGTGACCGACTTCTGGAGCCTCCAGCACGACAAGGTCGAAGCCGATCCCAGGTGGTCCGGCATTGGGCAGATCTTCCTGATCAACCTCGACATGCGCATGGATCGCTATGACGCCACCCTGCGTGAACTGGCGTCGATGAGAGCACCTTTCGATCGGGTAACGCGCTTTTCCGCGATCAAACCGGCCGACAACGACGAGACCGAGTTAGGCAGACACGTCGCGTGCTTGCGAAGCCACATAGAAGTCCTGCGTCAGGCGCGAGCCAATCGGCAGGAACACGTTTTGGTTCTGGAAGACGACTTCAGTTTCAGCAGCGACATTGAGCAGCATCTCACAGATCTGGGAGCTTTCTACCAGCGGAATTACGACTACTGGATATGCCTGCTCTCAACGAGCAAATACGGGGCTATCCAGCCGAAGGACGACCTGGTGTCCCTGTCATTTCAGCCGGTCACCGGCACCGCGGGATACCTGATTTCCAGGGCGGGCATTGAAGAGCTACTGCCGGTCTTCGAGGCCGCGGTCGAGCGCCTGGCGATGAAGGGAAATCTCAAGACCGACCCTGCGGATCGGTGCTGGTCGGTCCTGCAACCATCGGGCAAGTTCTTCACATTCCGACGAAAATTCGGCTTTCAGGTTTCCAGTTTCAGCGACATCACCGGCGATTTTTCCCGCGACTTTGACTAGCGCCGTTGATGGCGGGCGATGGCGTCGAAGGCGCGTCCGGGGTCGCGACGCCTCGCAGGTCATGTCAAAGCGCTGAGCGCGCGGTGGTCCGCCTTACAAGCAGATCGTGTTGCTGTACGGTCACGACTTAGCACCGATTCCACGAGCCCTTCTTGTCGATTAACGACGCTGTCAAACGGCTTCCAAAACGGTAGTGTCCAGCGTCTTTCGCACTTTTGATCACGCGACGACGGCTCCGTGTTGATGGTCATGGTCCGCGCGGAGCGGGTCCATGTTCATGTATTTCCGGGTCGACCACTGGGTTCCGGCGATGTGCCGGAGCCGGGCTGCGGCGAGGTTCAGGCAGGATTGACCGTCCGGGAATGCGCCCACGACCCGGGTTCGTCGCCTGATCTCGCGCATGATCCGCTCCAGCGGGTTGTTGGTCCTGAGCTTGATCCAGTGGCTGTCCGGAAAGGCGTAGTAGGTCAGGGTCTCGCCGACGTGCTGCTCGACCAGATTGGCGGCTTTCACCATCCGCTGCTGGCGCAATTCGGCAGCGACCGCCTCGGCCTTGCCGGCAGCCGTGTCCCGGTTTTCCTGGGCGTAGATCGCCTTGGGCATATGGCTGACCTCGCGAATCTTCGTGCTCGGCACATGGCTGAAGACGTTGCGGTAAAAATGCACGACGCACCTTTGCCACCGCGTGTCCGGCAGATAATCAGACACGCTCTCGACCAGGCTGCGGCAGGCGTCGGAAACGACCAGTTCGACACCCTTGAGACCGCGGTCGACCAGGTGACGCAGGAAAGCCGACCAGCCCGACTTATCCTCCTTGGCGCCCTCGCAGATGCCGAGGATCTCACGATAGCCCTCGGCGGTGACGCCGATCGCGACGAGCAGCGAGACGTTCCGCACCTCGGCCACCCAACACCGCTTCATCACGATCCCGTCGAGAAAAACGTACGGATGCTCGCCCTCGATCGGCTTGTGTCGCCATTCCTCGATCTTGGCATAGATCTTCTTGTTGAGATTGGAGACCGTGCTCGGGCTGACCCGCGTCCCCCAGAGCGCCTCGGTGATGTCCTCGACGCGGCGCACCGAGACGCCGGCAAAATACATCTCGATCAGCGCTTCCTCGACAGAACTCTCTCGCCGCTGGTAGCGCTCGATGATGGCCGTCTCGAAGGTCTGCCGACGTAGCTTCGGAACCTTGAGGCTGACCTTGCCCGCCTTCGTCTCAAGATTGCGCTCGTAGTGGCCGGCGCGGGTGTCCTGGCGCCCCTCGGTCCGTTCATATCGACCGGCGCCGCAGAGACGGTCCGCTTCCGCGTCGAGCATCGCGTTCAGCGCTTCCTCGACCGTGCCTCGAACCATCTCGCCCAGATGGTCCCTGATCCGCGCCTCATCGATCTGGATCACCTGGCCCATCGGCTTGGCCTCCGGCTTCTCGTCCATCTCAGCTCCTCTCAGATATCCTGAAGGGAGCCGCCTCGCTCGGCAAATGTGCGAAAGATTCTGTACGTTATCCCCAAAACTGACCCCCGATCGGCGTCCAATTCTGACCCCCTCGGTGTGACGCGGGACGGTCAGCGTTTACCTTGGTGGATCCATTGGCGGGACGGAAGTCAGGAAGTTGCTGGATCTTCCTTTTCAGAGCAACGCGCTACGTGAACCGCTGCAACACACTAAAACAATGACTTAGAGGTAGAGACTATTGGATCCCAGTACCCCTCCCTCCGCCGACGGGGCACTTCCTTCGCGACCTCGGCCAGAGAGAGTTTGATCCCGGTTCCCTTCCCTCTACCAACACCGCAGTCGAACCCGCTCTCCGAACCTCCCTCGATGCACCACAAGCGCGCGTTGTCATGCCCCCGCTGACAGAGCTTCTGCACCTTCGGCATCGATCTCCATGTCTCGGTACTCTCTCTTGGCCGTTGTTCTTCAGACTCCGGTCAATGGCCAAACGAGACGGAGGTTGGGGACATTGAAATGCTTGCGTTCTTCGCGACTCTATCGAGTTGGGGTTGTGACCCTTTTGCTTGAGGTGAAAGGACAAACGCCTGTTTCGAATTCGCTCGTACTGGGCACGAGCGGGCGCCGGATTTGATTCGGCTCAATCTTCGACCTCCATCGAGTCGATCCGGTGATTCATGTCGCCTGCATGGGCGCCTGCCCGGCGTCGCCATGGCCAATCCTGACAGGGCCGGAAGGGCTAGACTGCCCCTTGGTCAAAGGCGGAAACGCCATTCGCGGCCGTATTTCATCACATCGAGCGCTCCTCTTGGAGCCCACTAAAGCCGGCTCCATCGGGAGAGCGCCCCGCCGTCGTCCGTTTCTCGCGCTCGGCAATAAAAGAAACTTTCACCATTGTAGAAAATAAAAAGAAAGTCGCAAATGAAAGAGGGAGGAAACAAGAAGTGAACCCGACGCTCGACCCCATGAGGGCGCTGTCAGCGCTTGCGATCTGCGGAAGTGGCGCTTTTGCGTCGCTAGCGACGTGGGTGATCAACAACCGAGATCGCGTTGCCGACATGCCCTTGGGCGAGATTGCTGCCGCTTCCAAGGTCAGCGAAACAACAGTGTTCCGCTTCGCCCGGCAACTAGGCTTTTCTGGCTATCGCGAGATGCGCGTTGCCCTCGCTGAACTGCGGGGCATCGCGCATGGGCAAAAGCTCTCTGAAGAGTGGATGAGCGCAAGCCACAACGATCCATATTCAGCGATCATCAACAACACGATCAACGTGCACTCGGAGATTTTGCGAAATACGGCAGTGCTGACCGATCCGATCGCCCTGCGCTCGGCAGTGACCTTCATCCAGAATGCACGCGTCATCAACGTATTCGGCTTCGGCAGTTCGACGGGCCCTGTTGTCGACCTCTACCAGCGGCTCATCCGTTTTGGCTACGTCGCAAGCAACTACAGCGATCCGCATGTGCTTACCGCGGTCACGGCAAACCCGCCCGCTGGTTCGCTCTTCTTCGGCATCTCCTTTTCCGGTCAATCGAAGGACGTGGTCGACGTTCTGGCATCCGCTAACCGTCAGGGCCTGCCGTCGGTTCTCATCACAAGTCATCCGGATTCCGCGGCCGCGCAGTTGGCCAACGTTGTCCTGCATTCCGCCCCCGCCGGCGCGGTCGGCGGAAGCGAAACCGTGGGCACGCGCATTTCGCAACTCACCATGATCGAAATGATCTGCACAGGGCTCGCGCTCGAACATCCCCGCAAGAACGAATTCCTGCGCAACGCGGCGGTGATCGAGCGTGAGATCGAAAAGAAACGTGTCGCGGAAAAGCTCCCGACACCAACCGAAAACCTCCACAGGATCAGGTAAGTCAATGTCCACTTACGACGACGCACACATCAGAACTGAGATCGTTGAGATCTGCAAGAAAATGGCCGATCAGGGCCTTGTGGCCGGTACCGAAGGCAATGTCAGCGCACGCGCCGACGGTGGGACCGTCCTGATGACGCCATCCGGTTACAATAAGGGGGACATCACCGCCGACATGCTTTTGCGCCTGACCCCCGATGGCAATGTCGTCGAGGGCGACCTCGCGCCGACTTCCGAAAAGTGGATGCACCTCGAGTTCTACAAACAACGCCCGAAGTCCAACGGCGTTGCACACGGTCATCCGGTCTACTGCACGGCTTTCGCTGCTGCGCATCGCGACCTTCCGCACAACATTCTTCCTGAACTTGTGGCGGTCATCGGCCAGATAGCGACCGTTCCTTATGGCCGCCCGTCCTCTGCCAAGCTGGCCGAGGCGCTGGCGCCCTACGTGCTCCGCCACAACGTGTTCCTGCTCGAGAACCACGGCGCGACGGCCGTGGGGGCGAATGTGCGCGACGCTTTCCACCGCCTGCAAGTGGCGGAGGCCTACGCCAAGACTGTGTGGGCCGCCGAGGCATTGGGCGGCGTGAAGCCGATGACGATGGCCCAGGTCGCAGACCTGCCGCTGCCGTCATTCGAATAGCCGAAAAACAGAAAAGCCAGTCCAACCCAGGGAGGATAAACATGAAGAAGCTTCTACTCTCGACCACCGCCATCGCAATGGCGACGACCGTCGCGACCACAGCGGTCGCGCAGGAAACGACAGTGACCTACAGGTCATGGAGCCCGGTGATCCAGACGCTTGATAAGATGGTCGAAGCCACAGAGGCCGCCCATCCCGGAATCGCGATTGATGTAAAGACCTTCAATTATGGGGAGTATCTCGTCGATCTGCAGACCCGCGCCAACTCCGGCGACATGCCGGACCTCGTAGGCCTGGAGCCCGGCGCACTGACGCAGCAGTACCGTCAGCAACTCGCGCCCGCACAGCAATGCGCCCAATCCGTCTGGGGCGACGACTGGCAATCGAAGTTCTACCCGTTGGCAGTCGACCAAGTCCGCCTCGGCAACCCGGAAGGCGACGACAATTTCTACGGGCTTCCGGTGCTCACCCAGACCATCAACCTTTGGTACACCGTTCCGGTTCTGGAAGACCTGAGTCTTGAGGCGCCAACGACCTACGAGGAACTCAAGGCTCTCGCCGATGCCGCCCGGGAGGCCGGCTATGCGCCGATGATGATCGGCGCGGGCGACGGATGGATTCGTCGCGACGTCTTCATGCAGTTGATCCACAACGTCGCGCCGGGCCTGATCTACCAGGCTGAAGCCGGAGACGTTCCGTGGACCGATGCGCGCTTCGTTGAAGCGATGCAGGCTTGGAAGAACATGTTCGACGACGGCATCTTCCAGGATGGCGCGCTCGGATTGTCGCACTATCCCGGTGCAGTCGAGGTGATTGAGAGCGGACGTGCGGCAACCTTCCCGATGGGCGCGTGGTGGCAGCAGCAGGCCGCCGGCGACAATCCCACGCCTTTGTCCGAGAACCTGTCCGGCTATGCCGCCTTCAAGTTCCCGGACGTGACCGGAAAGGGCGCGCCGAATGATTTCCTCGGCGGCATCGACGTCATGATCGGCATTTCGAAGGACGCCGACTACGACGCCGCCTGCAAGGTTTTGACCGACTGGATCGGCGGCGCCGGTGCCCAGACACTGATCAACACCTTCAACGATCTGCCCGCCTTCGTCGGTCTGCGGCCCGAAAAGTTCGGCAGCGCCAACCAGGAAGCGGTGTGGGACATGTTTACGGAAGAGTGGCTTCCCACGGTCAAATACGCCCGGCAGCTCGCTTCGCCCGACGTCAAGCAG
Source organism: Bauldia litoralis (assembly GCF_900104485.1). Taxonomy (GTDB): domain Bacteria; phylum Pseudomonadota; class Alphaproteobacteria; order Rhizobiales; family Kaistiaceae; genus Bauldia; species Bauldia litoralis. Next base: position 26,397 of record NZ_FMXQ01000011.1, read on the forward strand.
GCGCTCGAGGATGCCCTTGCAGCCGTTGCTGCCGGCGACAAAACTCCGGAAGAGGGCATGGCGATGGTGCAGGCAGCCTACGATTCCAGCAAAGGCTGATTCCAGCTAGCTGGCCCCAAGACCTCCCAGCCGGTCGCGAGGCGAACTCGCGGCCGGCCCGCAAATGACAGCCGGTTCGACATGCGATTACACACAGGCGCCTACACGCAGGGTTTCGCCTTCATATTCCCCGCGGTCGCTCTGTTCGGCGTCTTCGTGTTCTATCCCGCCTTCTATGTTCTCTACGCGGCCCTGTTCGAATGGGACGGCATCAACGATGGCGTCTTTGTTGGCCTGGGGAACTTCCACCAGATATTCACCGACGATACGCCATTCTGGATCTCGATGCGGAACGCGCTTTACTGGGCGCCCCTGACCATCGTGATCCAGATGGTTCTCGGCTTTCTGATCGCGTTCCTGCTTGAGATCCGCACACGGATGGTTCCTCTCTTCAGGGCGCTTTTCTACTTGCCGGCGATCGTTTCGCCGGTGGTCATCGGCATCGTTTGGCAACGGATCTACAATCCCTTTGGTGGCCTGCTTTCCGACATAGGGCGGGCTACCGGATTGAAGTTCCTCGCCTTCCCGTTCCTTGCAGACACGCAGACGGCGATCTTTGCGGTCATCGTCGTCAACATCTGGCAGTGGATGGGGTTCTCGATGCTGATGTACATCGCCGGAATGAAGGGCATTTCGCGCGAGATCCTCGAAGCCGCCCGGCTCGACGGAATCTCGACACGGCAGACAGCGATCCACGTGGTCTGGCCGATGCTGCGTCACGTCCACATGACTTTGATCCTGCTCGGTGTGATCGGCACCCTGCAGACGTTTCCGCTCATTTACATCATGACCAAGGGTGGACCGAACCACGCGACAGAGATGCTGCCGAACTACATCTTTCAGCAGGGCTTCATCCTTCAGAATATGGGCTATGCGTCGGCGCTTTCGGTCGTGCTCCTCGCCCTCTCGCTCGGCCTGAGCATTTTCCAGGTCAAGGTTCTCGGTGCGCGATTTTCGTTCGGAGCCGGAAGATGATCCGCGTTCCTGCGATCACGCGACGGCTGGCCACAGCTTTCCTCACCGCACTGGCGCTCGTCTGGATGGTGCCGGTGCTGATGATGCTGGCGGTCGCCTTTACGCCACCGGAAAAACGGGTGACTGGCTTCGGCGGCCTCGTAGTGGAGGAAGTGAGCCTCCGAAACTTCGGCATTGTCTTCGCGGACGCGCCGATCCTCCACCACCTCCTCAACAGCCTTGTGATCACACTCTCATCGGTCTTCTTTGTCGTACTGTTCGGGGCGATGGCCGCCTATGCGTTTGCCCGGATGCGGGTCCGCGGCAAGAACATCTGGTTCTTCCTTCTGATCACGACGCTCATGTTGCCGGTGCCGACGCTGATCGTCCCGCTCTTCCAGATCAACAAGTCGCTCGGCATTCTCGACACGTATCTCGGCCTTATTCTGCCTTACACCGCGCTTGGCCTGCCGTTCGCCATCATCATCCTGCGCGGCTTCTTCGAAGCGCTACCAAGGGAACTGGAAGAAGCGGCGCGGTTGGACGGCGTGTCTCAGCCGCGCATCTTCTGGTTCATCGCCTTGCCGCTCAGCTGGCCGGCTCTGAGCGTCGTGGTCATCTTTCAGTTCATGACCAGCTTCAACGAATTCGTGCTGGCCCTCGTCACCCTGGACAGCGACTCGCTCAAGCCATTGAGCCTGGTCCCGCTCATCTATAGCGGTCAGTTCTTCACGCAGCCCGGCGCGATGTTCGCCACGCTCACGCTGATCACCGTACCGGTCGTCGTTTTCTACTTTGCCATGCAGCGTTTCATGATTGGCGGTCTGACGACCGGCGCCGTGAAAGGATGACCAGTATGTCTTCCCGCATCGCGCTCCTGGGTCTCGATATCGGCACGACCAGCTGCAAGGTCGTCTGCTACACGCCGGAGGGCACCCGGATCACGCAGGCCGCGACCGATTACCATCTGTCGTTCCCGCAGCCCGGCTGGGCGGAACTCGCTCCTGAAGCCGTCCTTTCCGCCGTGAAGCATGTGTTCACGCAAGTCGCGCCGGATCTCGCGGGATTTGAGCGGCTTGCCCTCGCGATATCGGCCCAGGGTGAAGCCTTTGTCCTTGTGGATGGGGATGGGCACGCGCTCGCGCCGGCTCCGGTGAGCATGGACACGCGCGGGCTGGAAGCGATCACGGCGATGAAGGCCGATGACGCCGCGGCGCAAGCTGCCGAGACGGCAGGTCAGGAACTCAATGCCCTGACCAGTCTCGCCAAGCTCCTTTGGTTCCGTGATGCCCCGGATGGCCCATTGGCTCGCGCCGACAAGGCGCTTTGCATGGGGGAGTTCGTCATGCGCAGTCTCGGGCTGAATCCGGTCATCGACTACTCGATGGCGGCCCGTATGGGGCTTCTGGACATTCAGCGCCGATCTTGGTCGACGGATCTTCTCGCCGCGGCCGGCTTGTCAAGCGATCTCCTCCCGCCAGTCGCGCCATCGGGGCGCTACGTCGGAACGGTCCCGGCAGAGAGAATGGCAGCGTTCGGTCTGGACCTTGCGGTCGAATTCTATTCCGGAGGACACGATCAGGCCTGCGCGATGCTGGGTGCGGGGGTGACCGAAGCCGCTAGCGCGCTTTACTCTGTCGGCACGACCGAGGCGATAGCCATACCCGCCGAAGAAATTTCGCACTCCCTCGAGGGCTTGCACATCAGCCCCTACCCGCACGTCGTCGAGGGACGCGACATTCTTCTTTTCGGCAGCCAGCATGGCGGCAGGGTTCTTTCCTGGCTTGCCGGCCTTCTCGGGCAGAGCGGCACGCCGGCATTGCTGGACGATCTGCCCGACGCACCGTCTACTTCGATTGTTGTTCCGCACCTTGCCGGCAGCGGAACTGTCCTTGCCGATGACGGCGCCAGGGGACTCATCCTCGGCCTGGACTACGCGACCACCTCAGGATCGCTGGCGTTTGCGGCGCTCGAAGGCGTGACGATGGAACAGGCGCTGGCACTCCAGCGGTTGAAGGACCGCGGCATGGGCATCACCGGCTTGCGTGCGGTCGGCGGTGGGACGCGATCCGACGTCTGGATGCAAATGAAAGCGGATATCCTCGGCCTGCCGATCGACTGCCTCGACGAACCTGACACCGCTTGCGCCGGCGCGGCGGTGCTCGCCGGCCTCGGCGCGGGGGCCTTCACTTCTGCAGAGGCCGCGGCAGGACGCTTCACGGGCGTTCGCCGTCGGTTTGAGCCGCAGCCGAGCGAGCATCAAGTCTATGCGCTGAAGCTTGCACTTTACGAACAGGCCTATCAGGCGGCGGCAACGCTGCGGCCGCTCCTGCAAGACGTCGAACGGGCGGTTCAGCGTTTGGCCGAAGAACGGAAGGAAAAGCAATAATGGCTGGCCTTGCTCTGACGAACGTTAGCAAGGACTATGGATCCGTCCGCGCGATCGACGAGGTGAGCCTGGAAGTCCGTGACGGCGAATTCGTCGTATTCGTAGGACCGTCCGGCTGCGGCAAGTCCACGCTCCTGCGAATGATCGCCGGTCTGGAGGAAATTACCAGCGGCGCACTGACCATCGGCGGCCAGGATGTGACGCGGACTGATCCGGCCGAGCGCCACATCGCGATGGTCTTCCAGTCCTATGCGCTCTATCCACACATGACTGTGCGCGGAAACCTTGGGTTCGCCTTGCGAATGGCGCGACAGTCCAAAGCCGAGGTTGCCGCCAAGGTCGACCCTGTCGCGGCCATGCTTCAACTCGACGCCTTGATGGATCGCAAGCCGTCGCAACTGTCAGGCGGCCAGCGCCAGCGCGTGGCGATCGGCCGGGCGCTTGTCCGCTCGCCGCAGGTCTTCCTGTTCGACGAGCCCCTGTCCAACCTCGACGCGGAACTGCGCGTGCAGATGCGCGTCGAACTCGCGCAGCTTCACAAGAAGATCGGCATCACGACCATCTACGTCACCCACGATCAGGTCGAAGCGATGACGCTAGCCGATCGGATCGTCGTGCTGCGGGATGGCATCATCGAGCAGGTGGGAACGCCGCTCGATCTTTACGACGATCCGACAAGCCTGTTCGTTGCGGGCTTCATTGGCTCTCCCCGCATAAACGAGATCAGGGCGACCGTGACGGCGACGAATGCGGAGCAGTTGCTGCTACAGTTGCCCGGCGAGGTGGCGTTCGCCTATCCACGCCCAGAAAAGGATCTGAAGCCTGGAGACACCGTCACCCTGGCTATTCGCCCGGAGCATCTCACGGCTTCCGACAAGGCGACACCAAACAGCATCCCGATGGATGTAGAATACTGGGAACATCTCGGGGGCGTGTCCTACGCGTATGGTGCGTTGAAGAACGGTCAGCGAATGATCCTCGAGCATCGGCTGAACAGGTCGATTTCAGAGTACCAAACGTTGCACTTGTCGATCGAGCCGTCGCGCGCGTTCTTGTTCGACGCAGCCGGACGCCGACTTACTTAGGAGTGTGGCGCCGGCGTGCGTGAACCGGGCGTTGGGCGCGACAGGCCGGCGACCGTCTGCCATGGCGCTTCACACCAAGGGTGATGATCGCGATGGCCTGGTTGTTGGGCTGGATGCGGAATGGGCATGAGGTCCGGTTGATCACGCCGCGCTACGTCTAGGCGAGCGTCGAGGCAGCTCAAGGTGGCGTTAACTTGATCTGCTCGTCGAAACACACCGACGATCAAGCAAAATCAATAACTTACGAGGTGGAGAACGTTAGAACCGGGTTTCTCTCCCTCCAGTGCGTCGCCCGAGCGTTCCACTCGCCTGTTATCGCCTCCGCCAATCCCGCAGGTGCGATGTTCCGGATGATGGCGTTGACGTTCTGGTCGGCCCTGGTGAGCCGCTTCACGACTTTCGCTCGACACTCAAATACGCAATCACCATCTCCTCGGCGCACTTCATCCGCTCCTCGAGCCATCGGTCGGAATCAATGTCCTGGTCGAAGATCGCCGACAGCGTGAAGCTGTTGGAAAGCGGGAAATAGAACAGCCCGGCGATCGACAGGTAAAGGTGCAGCGGATCGACATCGCTGCGCAGCACGCCTTCGGCCTGACCACGCTTCAGCACTTCGCCCAGCATCCTGACCAGTGGCGAGTTCAGCTCATTCAGGCCGTTCATCTTTCGGATGGTGCGCCCGCCCCGCTGGTTTTCGGTGTTCAGCAAACGGATGAACCACGGATTGTCGTGGAAATGCTTCGCGGTGAAGCGCAAGAGCCGGACGATGGCCTCTTTCGGGCTGAGGGCGTCGAGATCGAGGCGCTTCTCGCCTTCGCGGATCTGTATATAGGCCTCGCGCAGGACGACGGCGAACAGATCCTCCTTGTTGCCGAAATAGGCATAGATCAGCGCCTTGTTGCAGCGGGCATTCTCGGCGATGCGATCGATGCGGGCGCCGGTGTCGCCATGCTCGGCGAACTCGTTCATCGCCGCCGCGAGGATGTCCTGCCTGGTGCGTTCCGCATCGTGCTTCCGCGCCTCCACGGGGCGCTTCGCGACAACCCGTGGCAGGTAACGCCGGTCGATCGTTTCCTGAGGCTTCACTGGACCGCCGCGATGATCTCGGACGACGGGGCGACGGCGCCAAACTTCATCGCGATGTTCTTCAGGGTCGCCGCATGCAGGTCCGGGGCGAAGGACGAGACGCCGTCTTCCGCGACGATGACCTTGAAGCCTTCATGGAAGGCCTGTCGCACCGTGTCCTCGACGCAGATCTGCGTCACCGTTCCGGTGACGACGATGCTGTCGGCGCCATAAGACAGCAGGATGTCCTTGAGCGGGGTGCGGAAGAAGGATCCGTACCAGTATTTGTCGATGCGGGGATCCTCCGGCCGACAATCGAGCTCGTCGATGACGGCGATACAGTCGCGTTCGCCCTCGATATCGGGATAGGTCCGACGGAAGCCGACCTTGCAGCAATTGGTCGGCGCATGAATCTGGCGCGACCAGGTCCACAACAGCGACGGCGTCTCGCCGGCCTGGAAGTGGGTGAAGATGACCGGTCGACCGAGCGCGCGCCATGCTCCGATCAGGTTGTTGATCGGCACGATCGTCTTGCGCGCATCGGGAACCTCCAGCGGCGCCGTCTCGCGAACGAAATCGTTCTGCATGTCGACGACCACCAGGGCCGAACGGCCGGGATCGAACTCAAAGGGCAATTCCAAAGGCATCGTCGACCTCCGTGACGCTTGGCTGCGTACCGCTGCCGTGGCGCGGGATCAAGCCAGTCCGAGAAATGCGTGTCTCACCATGTCATTCTTCAAGAGCGCCTCGCCCTTGCCTTCGAGGACCACCTCGCCAGTCTGCAGAATGTAGGCGTAGTCCGCCATGCGCAGGGAGCGGTCGACATTCTGCTCGACCAGCAGGATGGTCGTTCCCGACTTCCGGATCTCTCCAAGCACCTCGAAGATCCGGTCGACGAAGGACGGCATCACGCCCAGGGACGGTTCGTCGAGCATCAGGATTTCCGGACCCGACATCAGGCCGCGCCCGATTGCCAGGAGCTGCTGCTCGCCGCCACTCAAGGTTCCACTCACCTGCGCGGACCGCTCCGAGAGGCGCGGAAACAGCTCGTAGACCCAGGCGCGCCGCTTTGCGATGACGCCGCGATCCGGCACGCTGTAGGCACCAAGCGCCAGGTTTTCCTCGACCGTCATGTCCGAGAAGAGCCCCCTCCCTTCCGGCACCAGCGCGATCCGCTTTCGGGCAATCTGGTAGGCGGGCAGGCCGGAAATCGTTTCGCCATTCAGGCGTACGACGCCGCTGCGCGGCGTCAGGTAGCCGACGATGGTCTTGAGCAGCGTCGACTTGCCGGCGCCATTCGCCCCGGCGATCGAGACGATGGTGCCCTTCTCGACGCGCAGCGACACCTGGCGCAGTGCCGGCACCTCGCCGTAGGACACGTCGATCTTGTCGACCTCAAGCATTGCTCAACTCGCTGCCGAGATAGGCCGTGATGACCGCCGGATCGGCGACAACATCGGACGGTGTGCCATCCGCGATCTTGCGCCCGCGGTCGAGGACGATGATGCGCTGCGACACCGCCATCACCGCCTGCAGCACATGCTCGATCAGGATGACCGTTACACCGTCGCCGGCGATGCGCTGGACAAGCGCGACGGCGCTTTGCACCTCGGTCGGGGTCAATCCGGCCATCGCCTCGTCGAGAAGCAGCAGGACCGGCTCCGTTGCAAGGGCGCGCCCGATCTCGAGCCGGCGACGCTCGGCAAGGGTGAGTTCGTCGACCATGATGTCGGCGCGATGTCCGAGTTCGACGCGCTCCAGCGCCTGGCCGCCCAGCCTCAGCGCCTCGTGAAAGCTTCCGGTCCGGACCAGCGCACCGATCGCGGCGTTTTCAAGCGCCGTCATGCCTTTCAGGGGCTCGGTCTCCTGAAAGACCAGCGCCAGGCCCGCCTCGCACATGCGATGGGCGGCAAAGCCACTGGTATCCCTGCCGCGGAAGAAGACCTTGCCCGAGTCCGGCCCCCGCTTGCTCCGCGGCGGGGTCACGCCGCAGACCGTCTTGAAGAGCGTCGACTTGCCGGCGCCGTTCGGGCCGATGATCGAAACCAGTTCACCGGCCGCGATGTCGAAGGAGATGTCGTCATTGGCGACCACGCCGCCAAAGCGCTTGCTGAGATTGCGGACGGACAGCAGCGGGTCGCTCATGGCGTCCCCCGCGCGACCTTGCGCCCGGTGAACACTTTCCGGATGGCCGGGACGATCCCGGTCGGCAGGAACAGCACCAGGAGGATGATGATCACCCCGAGCAGCGCCTTGTGAACGAACGGGAAGTTGGTCCACAGGCCTTCCGACAGGATCATGAAGGCGATCGGTCCAAGCACCGGCCCGAGCACGGTGCCTATTCCGCCGAACACGGTCATCAGGATCGTGTTGATGGTGATGGAGATGTCGAAGGCGGTCTTCGGGTCGATGAAGGCGGTGTTGAGAATGTAGATGCCGCCGGCAATCGCTGGAAAGAATGCCGAGGTCACCAGAGCGAACATCTTGGTGCGGGCGGTCGGTATGCCCAGCGAATCCGACGCCGTCTCGTTGTTGCGTATGGCCAGCAGCGACTGGATGAATCGCGTCTTCATCATCAAAGCGATCATCGCGACGAGGACGATCGCCAGGAGCGACATCATCAGGAACGCGTCATCGACACCGATGAGCGGCCGCAGGTAGATACCACCGCCGCCGCCGGTGATCGGCCGGGCGTAGCTGACAACCACCTTGACCGCTTCGGCCATTGCAAGCATCGCGATCGCGAAATAGACGCCGGACAGTCGCAGCAGCGGGTGGCTGATCAGCGCCGCGAAGGCCGCCGTGATCACGCCGGCGCCGATCAATGCCACCGGCCACGGCATCGCGGCATTGTTGATCAGGATCGCGGTGAGGTAAGCGCCGAGGCCCCAGAAGGCGACATGGCCGAAGGATATGTAGCCTGCGAATCCGGAGATGATGTTCCAGCTCGAACACAGCACGACATACATCGCCAGCGACATCAGGAAGGACTGGTAATAGGGCGAACCGGTCTGCGCATAGACCAGGGTGAAGCCGACGGCAGCCAGGATGCCGATCCACCACGCCCGTGGCAGCGTCTTCGCATTCTCGATGATATCGGCAAGCATCAGCGACTTCCCAGGATGCCCTGCGGCCTGAAAAGAAGCGTCAGGATGATGATTACGAAGGCCGCGGCGGCGGATATCTGGGCGTCGATGAAATAGGTCACCGACTGCTCGATGACGCCGAGCAGGAGGGCGGCGATGAGGGCGCCGAGGAAATTGCCCATGCCGCCAAGGACGGTGATCGCGAAGGCCTTGAGAATGAACTGCTCGCCGACCAGCGGCGTGAAGGCAAAGATGGTCCCGGCGAGAATGCCGGCGGCCGCGGCAAGCGCGGTACCGAGACCGAAGACGATCATGTAGATGGCGTTGGCGTTGATGCCGCACTGTTCGGCGATCCGCCGGTTGAAGGCGACGGCGCGGATCGCCTGTCCCTGCCGCGCATACCGCAGGAAGGCGTACATGCCGAGCGAGATGGTGATGGCGATCAGGCCGGCGACCAGCCGCGCCTTGGAGACGTAGATGCCACCGAAGGCGAAGCTGCCTTCGAGGTAGCTGGCGATGCGGAGTTCACCGCCCCAGGCGAGGACGGCGACGTTCTTGATGAAGATCGACAGGCCGAAGGTCAGGAGCAGCGACATCAGTTCCGGCGCATTGACGATGCGCCGTATGATGGTCACGTAGAGCAGAACGCCGAAGAGAAAGAACAGCGGCCCGAAGACGACGATGGCCAGCGGCGGCACGAAGCCGGTCGCCGCGAAATAGAGCGCGGCGAAACAACCGAGCATCAGCGCTTCGCCATGGGCGAGGTTGACGATCCCCATGACTCCCCAGATGAGCGTCAGCCCACCGGCGAGAAGGGCGTAGATGCAACCCATCAGAAGGCCGCTGATAAGGATCGTCAGGAGTTCGGGCACGTGTGTCTTCCGCTAGCCCGGATCGGGCGCTTCTCGGCGAGGGAGCGCGCGGCCACGGCCGCGCGCTCCGGTTCCTGTGACTTCCGTCAGGCGACGACGATCAGCGATCGCCCCAGGCCGGGGTCGGGAAGCGCACGGTCGCGGTTGCGTTGGCTTCCGGCGCCAGGATGTGACGCTCGCCGTCCTGGATCTGCATGACGTAGATCTTCTTGCCAGTCTGGACGCCGGTTTCCGGATCGACCTTGTAGGTTCCGAAGACGGTCGGGACTTCCAGCGTGCGAAGCGCCTTGGAGATCTTGGCATCGTCGAGTTCGCCGGCCGATTCGACCGCAGCGGCCATCACCTGGGCCAGTCCATAGGAGGTGGCCACGTCCTCGACCGGCTCCTCGCCATACTCTTCCGTATAGCCGGCGATGAAGGCATCGACGCCTTCGAGGGCGGTCAGGCTCGGCTCCCATTCGGTGGTGCCGAAGACGTATTCGGCACTGTCGCCGAGCAGCCGGACAAACTCCGGATCGACCGGTGCGATGGTGAAGTAGAAGGCCTTGGGATTGAGGTCGTTCTCCTTCGCCTGGCGCAGGATCTGGACCGCATCCTCACCGCCGGTGCCGCCAACGACGAGATCGGGGTTGGCGCTGCGCGCCTTGGTCAGGAGCGCGGTGAAGTCGGTGGTGTCCGCACCGTAGGTCTCGTGCATCACCACTTCCAGACCAAGCTCCTCGGCATTCTTCGCCGCCGCATCGCCGAAGCCGGTCGTATACGTCAGCTCGTTGTTGAGGATCGCGACGGTCTTGATGCCGTCCATGTCGGCGATGAACCGCATGGGGACACCGACATAGTCGTAGCTCGACGGAAGCAGGCCATTCACATGCTGGTAGCCGCGGCCCCAGATGGCATCGAGCGTCGCGCCGCCGGTGACCATCGGCTTCCCGTATTTCTCGGCCACGGTCGTCGCCGGCATGGTCATGTCGTCGCTCCACGGCGCGAGCAGGACATCGACCTCGTCTTCCGTGATCAGTCGCTCGTAGAGGCGCGCCGTCGTTGTCGGATCGGACGCATCGTCGTAGATCTTGACCTCGACCGGCCGGTCGAGCAGGCCGCCGGCGGCGTTGACCTGCTTCTCCCACAGCTCATAGCCACGGCGATTGTATTCGCCGGCATCGGCGCCCCACCCTGTCAGCGGCAGCACGCCGCCAAACACGATCGGGTCTCCACTTTGCGCAAACGCGGCGCTACCGAAACCGATGGAGATCGTCGCCGCCAGGGCGGTCTTTTTAACCAGATCGACGAGCATTCTGCTCTCCTTCAAAAATATAGTCAGAGGCATAAAAACAACCAGTTGGTTAGTTCAACTTTACCAACGATGGCGCTCCCGTCAAGATGGCCTTTCATCGACGGCAAGCTTGAGGTTTCATGAGTGTCGGAATTGTTGGGATGGCGCTCGTTGGATGCGGTTCAGGAATGAGTCCTTGACCTTACCTTAGTTCTCTCTCGCTCTGCCGAGTTCACCCTTTCTTCCGCGACAGAGAGAGTTTGATCCCAGCGCCTTCCCCTCTACCAAACCGGGCTCCTTCACGCTTCATCCTTCTCCCGTTATCGATCGCGAAAGGACGTCGACCGTGCGCGGGTATCTCCGAACGCGGTTCTCCCGAACTTATACCGGCAGGTCGCGGCCGTTGAGGATAGCTTCCATCGTCGTGTAGGACGTCACGGCCTCCAGCTCGACCTTGGCGATGATGCGTTGGTAGACGCGGTCGTAGTCGTTCATGTCGGCCGCCACGACCTTCAGCATGTAGTCGTAGTCCCCGGCAATTCGGTAGAAATCGATCACGTTGGGAATCGCCGATACCTCCCTGCGGAAGGTCTCGAGCCACCGGCTGGAATGCTGGCGGGTGCGGATCATCATGAAGATCGTCAGCTCAAGTCCGACGGCGGCCCCGTCGAGCCGGATGGTGTGTCCGGTAATCAGGCCGGATTCCTCAAGCGCCTTCAGTCGCCGCCAGCAGGCGTTCTGCGACATGCCGATTTCTTCCGCGAGCTGACGCTGCGATCGGGCACTGTCGCGCTGAAGCGCGCGCAGGATGCGTCGATCGAATTCATCGATCCGGGGCATTTTCATCGATCAAATGACCCAAGTCTTGTGGCTATAAGGGGATTTTAGGCCCAATTTATTGATCCCGACTGTGAATATGATCGTCAAGCCATTTCGTGCCTCAAGGACTGTTTTCCCATGCCGCCTGACGACGCTCTCCTCGCCTTCGCTGCCTCGCTCGCCGGCCCGGACCGCATCGCGGCGCTTCGGGCGGGCATCGTCGGCGAGGGGATCGAGATCCCCGGTCCCTTCGGGCCGCGGAAGCTCGTCTATGCCGACTATGTCGCCTCCGGGCGGGCGCTCCAGCAGGTCGAGGCGTTCATCGCCGGGTCGGTCCTGCCCTACTACGCCAACAGCCACACCGAGGCCTCGTATTGCGGCGCCTACATCACGCGCCTGCGCAGCGCCGCCCGCGCCGCGATCGCCCGGCTTTGCGGTGCCGACGATCGCTTCGCCACCGTGTTCGTCGGCTCGGGCGCGACGGCCGGGATCAACCGGCTGGTCTCGCTCTTCGGCACCGACGAGGCCCGGCGCGCGGGACGGAAGACGGTGGTGCTGATCGGCCCCTACGAGCATCATTCGAACATCCTGCCCTGGCGGGAGAGCGGCGCTGACGTGATCGAGATCGCGGAAGCCGCAACCGGCGGTCCCGATCTCCTGGCGCTTGAAGCCGCGCTGATCGAAGCCGGTCCACAGGCGCTGAAGATCGGCGCCTTCTCGGCCGCCTCCAACGTCACCGGCATCGTGACCGACGCCGAGGCGGTGACCCGCCTGCTCAAGCGCCATGGCGCCCTGGCCGTATGGGACTATGCCGGGGGCGGCCCCTACCTCCCCATCGACGTTTGCGCGGGCACCGACGCCGGGAAGGACGCGGTGGTCGTATCGCCGCACAAGTTCCCCGGCGGGCCCGGCGCGTCAGGCGTGATGATCGTCCGCAAGGAGGCGGTGACCCGGGCGCGCCCGGTCCAGGCCGGCGGCGGCACAGTCCGTTTCGTCTCGCCCTGGGACCACAGCTACTCGACCGACATCGCGGTTCGCGAGGAGGCCGGGACGCCGAATGTGGTCGGCGACATCCGCGCGGCGCTCGCCTTCATCGTCAAGGACGCGATCGGCGAGGCGTTCATGGATCGGCGCCACGCGGAGCTGCGCCGGCGGGCGATCGAAACCTGGTCGAAGAACCCCAATATCGAGATCCTCGGTAACCCGCATGCCGGGCATGCATTGCCGATCTTTTCGCTTCGCATTCGCGACGTCCGCAGCGGCGACAGCATCCACCAGCAGCTCTTCACGCGGATGCTGTCGGATTGCTACGGCATCCAGGCACGCGGCGGCTGCGCCTGCGCCGGGCCGTACGCGCATCGCCTGCTCGGCATCGACCGGCAGGCCTCCGAAGCGCTGCACGCCGCCATCATCTCAGGCGATGAATTGCGCAAGCCCGGCTGGACCCGACTCAACCTGAGCGCCCTGATCGACGACGCAAAGGCCGACTTCATCATCAATGCCGTCGACAGTCTCGCGGCCGCCCCCTATCCGATGATCGACTCCTATCGGGCAGACGCCGCCACCGCGCGTTTCATCCCGCTCGGCGACGCCGCCTGACCTGCCTGGATCCGGCCGGCAGCGATTGCTGCAACAGACCCGCCTTTGTGCTTTGCTTGCGGCAGAGGACAATTGAAGGACACATGCCCCATGCCGGATACCGCACGGCGGTCCGAGCGGGCTCCGGACACCGACGGGAATTCTCCGCAACCGACGCCAGCCCTCGCGGCAGAAGGCGACGGAGCCGCGACGGAGGAGACCCTCGCCCTGGCGGCGCTGATGCTCATGTCCCCGCGGCAGGTCTTGGCGCTGCAGGAGATTCTTGGCGCGCCCGACGGGGTGCCGCGCGACGACCCCGCCAGCGCACCGCTCGTCCAGGACATCCGCGCGCTCGGCCCGCTGCTCGATGTCGGTCCCACGCATATCCGGATCTCCAACCCGGCCCTTCGTCCCGCCTTCCAGTCCGCCCTCGCCCGTTACCGCCAGGTCAATGACCCCGTCGCGCGCATCCGCACCGACCTCAGCGAAGGCCGGATGGGGGATGCGCTTGCCGTCCTGGCGGAGAATGGCGGGGCGTTCCTGTCGATGATCCATGGCCTTGAGCGCGCGAGGGAGGTGGCAAGCCTGTTCCCGGAGGACGATGCCGAACGGCCGCCCGACGTGATGGTGCTGGATGTCGTCAATGCCATGAAGTCGGGCCAGCTCGTGCGCGCCGACATCCTCGTCGAGCGCATCCTCGGCCGGCAGCGCCTTCCGCCGCTCGATGTCGATCAGTCGAGCCTCGATTACCGGCTTGCGACCTTCCGCTTCGTCAAGGCGATCTACGAGGACCAGCCGGTCGACGAGGCAGGCCTGGACCAGGTCTACCGCACATTGGCGCGGGTGCCGGTCGCCGCCGCGGTCGAGGCCGGGCTCCTGCATCATGTGACGCTCGACGTCTATCTGCGCCAGGGCCAGTGGGCCGCAGCCGGCGAGGCGGCGCAACGCGCCCTCTTCTATTTCGAGCGCGCCGGCGCCAACGGCCTCGCCTTCTACGTCCAGCTCTACCTGATCGTCATCGACCTGGCGGTCGGCGATGTCGATGCCGCGGGCGAGGCGGTGGCAAGGGCCGCGCGGCTGAAGCGCCAGGCTCCCGAACTCACCGACAACGACAACCTGCTCCTCGTGTCCCTCCGCCTCATCCAGCAATACGAGGCCGGCGCACCCGAGGGCTGGGTCTCCCACCTGATGACGGTCGAGGAATCGATCCCGGTGGGCGAACTGTGGCCGGCGATGGCCGAGCCGATCCTCACCTATGGACGCGCGGCGCTGGGGGCCCATGCAACCCACGCGGCGGCGATCGCCTGGGTCCGCCGCTGGCGCGTCCACCAGCGGCGCTCCGACCGGTTCGAGAACCTCATCTCGGTACAGGAGATCCGGGCGTTGCAGGCGGCGAGGCGCTTCCAGGAAGCCGACGAGATGCTCGAACGCCTGGAGTCGGCCGCCAGCGTGTCGCACGAGATCGGCCTGCTGACCTCGGGCCTTGAACTGCACCCGCGATCGACGGAACTCGCAACGGCGCTGGCGTCGCTCACCCGCCGGGCCGACCTGCCACTCCGGCAGCTCGCCGAGATCCTGCTGCTCCAGGTGCGCTCGGCGCTGGCCCACGGCGACGAAGACGGGGCCTCGCGCCAGCTCGCGCGGCTTGTCGAGGCGGCGCCGCCGGAGCGCTTCGCCAGTTTCTATCGCGAAAACCAGGCGGTGCTCGCCGAGGCCGTCACCAACCGATTGCTCCGCCATGTGCTGAAGCGGATGCCGCAACTGGCCCGCCGGCTCTCGGCGGTCCTCGGCGACGCCACGCCGGAGGTCGCCGACGACGGCGCCGGCCTGACGCGGCAGGAACGCCGCATCCTCGCGCTGCTTGTCGAAGGGCTCCCCAACAAGGCGATCGCCCGCCGCCTGGGGCTGGCGACGCCTACGGTCAAGTTTCATCTGACCCGCCTCTTCGCCAAGCTGGACTGCCGCAACCGTCGGGAAGCCGTCTCGGAAGCCCTGTCGCGCGGCCTGATTTCCACCTAACCCATACTTCTAATCAAAAAACCCATACCAAGGACGTATTGTCCCGCCATTCCCGGCGTCCGATCATCGGCAGGCGAAAGACAAGGAGCCGACCGTGAACTGGACCGTCCAGATGGAGTATAGCCGCGACGGGGCATCGGACATCTGCTTCCCGGGCAGGGAAGACGGGGCCAAGCCTCGACCGCCGGAGGCGGCGGTGCCGGTCGAGCAGTTGCTGGTCGCGGTTGCCTCCTGCTTCGCCCAGAGTTGCCACATCGTGCTTGGCGCCCGCGGCGAGGAACCCTGCGACATCCGCATCAGGGTCATCGGTGAAAAGGCCGGGAGCCCGCCCAACCGGCTCGAGCGCATCGACCTGACCTGCGAGCTGATCGGCATCGCTCCCGAACAGGCTGCCCGCATCAAGCGCGACGCCAAGCGGATCTGCACGGTGACCAACACCCTTGGCTGCGAGCTGGTGGTCGCCGAATGACCACGAGCACCAGCCAATGGAGCCTCGGCATCGACGTCGGCGGCACCTTCACCGACATCGTCTTGTCCGGCCGCGACGGCTCGCTTCACTCGACCAAGACCCCTTCGACCCCGGACCAGTCCGACGGCGTGCTGAACGGCATCGCCAAGGTCGCCGGGCAGATCGGCGCGACCGCCGAGAGCCTGCTGGCCGATTGCGGCATCATCGTTCACGGCACCACGGTCGCCACCAACGCGCTGCTCGAATATCGCGGCGCCAAGGTCGGGTTGATCACCACCGAGGGCTTCCGCGACGAGCTCGAATTTCGCCGTTCCTACAAGGAGAGCACGTTCAACCCGCGGCTCAAGGCGCCGCATGCGATCTGTCCCCGGCGGCTGCGGATCGGCGTCCCGGAGCGCGTGACGCACGACGGCACGGTGCTGATCCCGCTCGACGAAGACGCGGTCCGCCGAGCGGTGACCTTTCTGCTCGCCGAGGGCTGCGAGGCGATCACCGTCTGCTTCCTGTTCAGCTTCGTCGCTCCCGACCATGAACGGCGGGTTGGCGAGATCATCCGCGAGATGGCGCCGGACCTCTATGTCTCGCTCTCCTGCGACGTGCTGCCGGAAATCCGCGAATACGAGCGAGTCTCGACCACGGTGGTCAACTCCTATGTCGGCCCCGCCATCCAGTCCTATGTCTCGCATCTCGACGACAAGCTGCGCGGCCGTGGCTTCACCGGCGAGCTGTTCATCATGCAGTCGAACGGCGGAATGCTGACCGCGTCGGAGACCGGCCGGAAGGCCGTCGGCACGCTTCTTTCCGGGCCGGCCGGCGGTGTGACCGCGGCGGGCTGGGTCGGCCAGCTCGCCGGCTATCGCGACCTGATGGTCGTCGACATGGGCGGCACCTCCTACGACGTCTCGGTCATCCAGGACCTCAATCCGGCGACGACGACCGAAAGCTGGCTCGCCCGTTATCGGATCGCGCTACCGATGCTCGACATCCATACGGTCGGGGCCGGCGGCGGCTCGATCGCCTGGATCGACGACGGCGGCGCGCTTCGGGTCGGGCCCGAGTCGGCGGGGTCCCTCCCCGGCCCAGCATGCTACGGCCGCGGCGGCACCCGGCCAACGGTCACCGACGCGAATCTCGTCCTCGGCCTGCTCAACCCCGACTTCTTCCTCGGTGGCGAAATGAAGCTCGATGCCGCCGCGGCCGAGCGGGCGCTCACCGAACACATCGCCGAACCGCTCGGCATGCCCGTCCTCGACGCGGCGCAGGCGGTTTCGGAGATCGTCAACAGCAACATGGCCAACGCCAGCCACCTGGTCACGACCCGGCGCGGCCTCGATCCGCGCGACTTCGCCCTCGTCGCGGCGGGTGGCGCCGGCGCACTCCATGCCGGTCGCCAGGCCGAACTCCTCGGCATCTCCTCGGTCATCGTGCCGGGGGCCGGACCGGTCTTCTGTGCCCTCGGCGATACGGTCGCGAATCTCAAGGTTTCCGGGTCGCGGACCTATTTGGCGCGCCTTGCCGACCTCGACCTTGGCGATCTCAACCGGCGTTTCGAGGAGATCGAGACCGAAGCGCGCGGACGTCTCGCCGGCCAGAGCGTCACCGACGACTTCGACCTCCGTCGCAGCCTCGATCTCCGCTACGAGGGCGAGGTTCACGAGGTGGTGGTTCCGTTGCGGACCCGCACCCGGCGGATCACCGCCCTCAATCTCGAAGCGACGATCCGAAGCTTCCACGACCTGCATGAAACGCTGTTCGCCCACAAGGATCCGGACCAACCGGTCGAACTCCTGACCATCCGCGTCGACGTCCTCGGTCTCCGCGAGCCACCACGGATGAAGGGCATGGAATTCGGCGACGAGGATCCCGCCTCGGCGCTCAAGGAACGTCGCCGGATCGTCTATGCCGACGGCGCGCACGAGACGAATGTCTACGACGGCGCCAGGCTGCACGCCGGCCACTTCATCACCGGCCCGGCCGCCATCGAATCCTGGGGAACGACAATCATCGTCTGCCCCGGCCAGGAGGCGCTCATCGACGCCTACGGCAACTGCATCATCGAGAACGGGCGCGCCGGGGCTGCATGACCGACATCCAGCGCCAGATCCTGTCGAGCCGCTTCGCCGCCATTGCCCGCGAAGGCGCCGAGATCTTCGCCCGGATGGCGCGCTCCCCGGCGGTGATTGACGAAGGCCAGTATGCCTGCGCGATCCTCGACTCCTCCGGCAGGCTGGTGGCGCAGGAGCAGGGCGAGCCCAGCCAGCTCGCCGCCGTCCAGGCGACAGTGGCATGGCTGATCGACGCCTTCGCCTTCGATATCGCCGAAGGCGACATGATCCTCACCGGCGATCCCTATTGCGGCGGCACCGTGTGCGGCGCGCTGACCCTGACGCTGCCGGTCGCGCATGACGGCGAGATCGCCTATTTCGTCGCCCTGCGGTTCACCTGCCCCGACCTTGCCGGCGACGTTCCGGGCGTCTTCCAGCCGGACGCGCATGAAATCTGGCAAGAGGGATTGCGCGTCACGCCGGTGAAGCTCGTCCGCGCTAACGCGCCAGAGCGCGACGTGCGGCGCTACATCCTGAAGAATACCCGCGCCCCGGAGCATCTCGACGGCGACCTTTCCACTGCCGAGGTGGCAGCGCATCGGGTCGCGGACCGGCTCCAGGCGATGCTGGCGTCGCGCGGCGCCGATCCCGTCCGGGAGGCGGCCGACTACCGGATCGCGCATGGACGCACCCGCATGGCCGGCCACCTCGCGAGCCTGGCGGGTGGCGCGGGCGAGGCAACGGCCGCGACGATCGATGCCACCGTCCGCGTGACGGTCAGGCATGACGACGACCGGCTTGCGATCGACTTTTCCGGTTCCTCGCCCTCGTCCGAGACAACCGCCAACCTGACGCGCGCCGCGACCGCCGCAGTCGTGCTGACCCAACTCGCTGCCGAGGTGATCGAGGATACCGGCCTCAGCCAGGGCATCCTCGACGCGATCGATCTGGCGCTGCCGGAGGCGAGCTGCGTCAACGCCGCCTTCCCGTCGGCCGTTAGCCTCGGATGGAGGCATATCGCCCCGGCGGTCTCCTCCGCCCTGGCGCGCGCTGTCCATCGCGCGCCTGCCTTCACCGTCCCGCCGCCACTGGTCGTGCTGTTTCCGGAGATCGGCGCGTCCCCGACATCGCTGCCGCTCGTCGTTTCCCCGGGATTCCGGCCGATGGCGAACACCGCGGGCGGCGACGCCGCCTCGGGACGCCGTCGCCTGATTTCGGCCGAGCAGACCGAACTGGACGGCGTGCTGAGCCTCCTCAGCCGCCAGTTCGAGGGCGATGACATCAGTGCCGAGGTGGCGATCCGCCAATCGGGCATCGAAGGCGTCATCGTGCCCGGCGCCGGGCACGAACCAGACATCGTCCAGGATGCGCCGCTGTCGCGCAATCGATCGAACGTCCTGGCCTTCCAGCAAGGCGCGCGCATCCGCTTCGTCTATCCCGAACGAAGGGAGGAGCGGCCATGACGCCCGAAACCATGATCCGCGCCCGGGTCGTCGGCGGCGGCTTCGACACCGCTGCCGATGAGATGAGCGCGACCGTGACCCGGACGGCGCGGAGCCCGATCTTCAACGAAGCGCACGATTTTACCACCGGCATCTTCGAGCTCAAGGACGGCAAGGCCCGGCTGGTCGCCCAGGCGCCCGGCTGCACGCTCCATCTGTACGCGATCTGCCCGGCCGTCCAGGCAGCGCTCGATTGTTTCCGCAACGACCTCCATCCGGGCGACCTGATCCTCGCCTCCGATCCCTATGACGGGGGCACCCACATCCCCGATCATGTGATCATCCAGCCGGTCTTTGCCGACCGCAAGCCGGTGTTCTTCCCGGTCGTGCGCGCCCATTTCGCCGACAGCGGCGGTCCCGTCGCCGGCGGCTACAACCCGGCCGCGCGCGACATCTGGCAAGACGGCGTGGTGGTGCCGCCGATCAAGCTCTACGAGCGCGGCGAGCGCCGGACCGACGTGTTCGACATGGTACTCGCCAACAACCGCGTGCCGGACTGGCTGCTCGGCGACCTCGATGCCATGCGCGGCGCCTGTCTCACCGCACAGGCCCGGATCGAACGCATCGTCGGCCGGTTCGGGATCGGAGAGACCCGCGCTGCGCTCGAGACCAATATCGCCTATGCCGAACGCCGGGTGAGAGCCGAGATCGCGAGCTGGCCCGACGGCGACTATTACGCCGAGACCTTCATCGACCACGACTACCAGGGCGGGCACGACATTCGTGTCGCCTGCACCGCACGCGTCCGCGGCTCCGACGTCACCTTCGACTTCACCGGCACCGCCCCCCAGGTGAACGGCTTCGTCAATTCACCGATCGCCAATACGCTCAGCTTCGTCTTCGTCGCGATCGCTTCGGTCATCGACGAAGATGTGCCGGTCAACGAAGGCTATATCCGCCCGGTCACGGTCATCGCGCCCGAGGGCACGGTGGTGAATCCGCTTCCCCCCAAGCCGGTCGGCAACTGTACCTGCATCTGCGGGGCGGAGATCGCGGAGGTCGCCCTCCTCGCCCTGTCGCAATGCGCGCCGAAGCGCGTCGGCGTCAATTGCCACAAGTTGCCGCTGGCCTATTCGAGCGGTCGGTACGAAGACGGCAAGCCGTGGATCTCGCTCAACTTCCACGGCTATACCGGCGGCGCCGGCGCGGCCTATGGCACCGACGGCTGGGGCCTCTACCCGCCGTTGATGACCGGCGTCATCCTGCCCTCGATCGAGATGAACGAGATGCAGTATCCGATCCGCATCGAGAAGCACGAATACGAACGGGACACCGCAGGCGCCGGGCGCTGGCGTGGCGCGCCGGGGGTCCGAACGCGTATCCGTTTCCTTGCCGAGAACATCACCAACGCGATGCTCGCCGGGGTCCGCCACCCGACCCGGGGCTTTTGCGGTGCGGAAGACGGCCCGCCAAACGCCCTCACGCTGATCGAGGAAGCGGGGCGCACCGAGGTCACCGAGGTGATCTACAACCGCCACCTCGCCGCGAACACGGCGATCGAATTCCTGCGCGGCGGCGGCGGCGGCTGGGGCAGCGCCGCCGACCGGCCGGTCGACGAGGTCGTGGCGGATGTCGCCAACGACTACGTCTCGGCCGGCAAGGCCAGCGAGCAATACGGCGTGGTGGTCGACACCACCGCACTGGAGGTCGACCAGGGCGCGACCGATCAACGAAGGACGAAGATGGCCCGGAGCCAACCGGGCTGACATCAACAACGCAGGAGCAAGATTTCGATGAAGCCAGACACCAAGCGACTTCTCTGGATGCTGCCGGGGCTATTCGCCGCCGGATTGGCGGGACCGGCTGTCGCCGCCGACGGCCCCTTTGTCATCAACACACTCCAGGCGCCGGCCACCATGGACCCGGCCTTTCTGTGTGACATCACCGACAATGGCTATGTCGCCCCGCTCTATGCCCCGCTGGTCGCGTATGGCCGCACCACGATCGAGGGCACGCCGGAGGGCGTGACCGTCACCAAGGAGAATCCGAACGAGATCGTCCCGGCACTGGCCGAGAGCTGGTCCGTCTCGGATGATGCGCTGGTCTATACCTTCACGATCCGGGACGGCCTGAAGTTCGCCTCCGGGAATGCGATCGACGGCGCCGCCGTCGCCGCTTCGCTCGAGCGAGCCCTGAAGTCGGGATCCTGCGGCACCCACTTCATGGAGGCCGCGGACTACGGCAACACCAAGTCGATCACCGCCGAGGGCAACACCGTCACCGTAACCCTCGACCACCCGCAGCCGCTGTTGATCCATGCCCTGACCCAGCCCAACGTTTCGATCGTCGACGTGGCCACGGTCGAAGCGAACGGCGGCAACGACTGGCTCGCGACCCATTCGGCCGGGTCCGGTCCCTATCTGCTCGACAGCTACCAGCCCGGCGTCAAGGCGGTGTTCAAGGCCAATCCCAACTACTACGGGGAGCCGGCGCTGGAGCCCGAGGTCGTCCTCAACTTCATCGCCGATCCCTCGACGCTGCTTCTCCAGGCGCGCAACGACGCCGCGCAGGTGACGCTTGGCCTGCCCAAGCAGATGCTGGCCGAGGTCGCCGACAGCATGAACATCGTCGCGGTGCCTGCGCCACGCTGGGAGCTTGTCGGCCTGCCGAACCGGGTGCCGCCCTTCGACAATGCCACCTTCCGCAGCGCCCTCAGCTACGCGGTGCCTTACGACGTGCTCGTCAAGTCGGTCGCCTTCGGCTACGGCGAGAGCTTCTTCGGGCCGTTCCCGCCGCAGCTTCCCAGCTACAACGCCGAACTCGGCGGCCCCCGCGCCTTCGACCTCGACAAGGCCAAGGCGTTGATGGCCGAAAGCGGCGTCGAAGGTCCCGTCGATCTGACCATCACGATCCGCGAAGGTCGCGACGACCACGAGCAGATCGCCACCATCCTGCAACAGGTCTGGGGCCAGCTCGGAGTCGATGTGAAGATCTCCAAGGTGTCCGGATCGGCCTATGCCGAGCAGGTCTCGGCGCCCGAGAAGACCACCGCGATCATGCGCTCGGACGGGCCGTCGGTAACATTCTCGCCGTGGCTGCTGAACTACGACATGCGGTGCGCATCGAACTTCAACATGTCGAACTACTGCAACACGGAAGCCGAGGCGCTGTTCGACGAGTCGAACAAAGTTGCCGACCTGGCTGCCCGGCAGCCCTATTTCGACAAGATCACGGAGATCTGGGTTGCCGACGCACCGCGCATCCCGCTCTATGCCGACGTCTATACGGCGGTCCTGGACAAGTCCGTCAAGTTCTGGGATTTCGCCCAGGACGGACCGTTCGAGATCTGGCGCTGGGGGCGTTGATCTCATAGGTGTCGCGGGGGCCGTCGGCTCCCGCGACACCACACTTCGACCCGGCCGGACGGAACCTCCGCGTTTCAGGAGATGTCCCGAGGAGACTTCCCAGCTTGTCGATTATCCGGTCCGTCCCCGTCTTCCTGCCCCTCGCGCTTCTCACCGTGCTCGCAGGCGCGGTTGTCGTCGGGCCGCTGGTCTGGCCGATAGACCCCTACACGATGGACTTCGCCGCCATCCTCGCCCCGCCGGGCCCGGGGCACTGGATGGGCACCGATTCCGTCGGCCGTGATGTCCTCGCCCGCTTCCTGGCCGGCGGGCGCCTTTCGCTCTCCGTCGGTGTCATCGTCATGCTCGGCGGACTTGTCCCCGGCGCGATCATCGGCGTGATCGCCGCGCGGGCCGGTGGGATCGTCGACATGGTCCTGATGCGGGCGATGGACAGCATCGCCGCCTTTCCGCCGATCCTGCTGGCGATGGCGGTGGCCATCGGCCTCGGCGGCGGCCTGTGGACGGCCGTTATCGGCGTCATCATCTCCACGCTGCCGTTCTTTGCCCGCCTGATGCGATCCGAGGTGTTGCGGATCATGTCGCACCGCTTTGTCGACGCCGCCGAGAGCATGGGCGCCACGCCGGCCTTCATTCTCCTGTGGCATGTATCGCCCCACGCTGCATCGACCATGCTGGTCCAGTGCGCCGCCGTCTTCGGCTACGCCATCATCACCCTTGCCGGTCTCGGCTTTGTCGGCCTTGGCGCCGAGGTGCCAACAGCGGAATGGGGCGTGATGATCACCGAGGGCATGAAATATGCCCTTACCGGCCAATGGTGGCTCACCGTCTTTCCCGGCCTCGGCATCCTCGTCGCCGTGAGCGCCGCCAACCTGCTCGCCGACGGTCTGTCGGCAACGATGGGAGGACGGCACGCGTGATCCGGATCGCCGCCTCTCGCCTCGCCACCTCGCTGATCGCGCTGCTCGGCGCGGCCCTGTTCGCCTTCATCGCGCTCAGGGTCGCCCCCGGCGATGCCGCCCGGCTGGTGCTCGGACCGTTCGCCACCGACGAGGCGGTCCAGGCGCTGCGCGTCAAGATGGGCCTCGACGATCCGCTGCCGGTTCAGTTCTGGCATTACCTCACCAGCTTCGTCAGCGGTGACTGGGGGTGGAGCTATTCGCTGGGCCAGTCCGTCCGCGACCTGCTTGGCGAACGCTTTCCGGCGACGCTGGAGCTCGGGCTCTACGCCTTTCTCTTCGCGCTGGTCGCCGCGGTATCGCTGGCGGTGATCGGCGCCTTCCGCCGCGGCCTGCTGTCCGACGGGGTGCCGCGCGCGCTCTCGGTGTTCGCGCTGGCGGTGCCGCAATTCTGGTTCGGAATCGTCGCGCTGATCATTGGCTTCGAGATGCTGGGGCTGTTCCCCGGTCCGTCCGGACGACTGCCGCCGGGCGTGACCGCACCGGCCGGGCCGACCGGCCTCTACACGATCGACGCGTTGCTCGCCGGCGATCTCGCCACCTTCGCCACGGCGCTCCACTATCTTGCCCTGCCGGCGATCACGCTGGGACTGCTACCCTTCGGTTTCCTGCTCCGCCTGCTCCGCGCCAACCTGCTCGACGTCGCGGGCGAGCCATTCGTGCTGGTTGCCCGCGCCCAGGGACAGTCGCATTTCCGGGTCTTCCTGCGCTATGTGCTGCCCAATGCGATCATTCCCACGCTGATGGCCTCGGGCCTGATCCTCGGCCAGCTGCTCGCCGGGTCGGTCCTGGTCGAGCGGGTCTTCAACTGGCCCGGCGCCGGCTCGCTGGTGACGCAGGGGCTCCTGCAGCAGGATTACTCGGTGGTGCAGACCTTCATTCTGCTGTCCGCCTTCATCTACATCCTCGCGAACCTGTTCGTGGACCTCCTCGCGGCCGCCATCGACCCGCGGATTGCACGCGGGGCCGGACAATGACCGGGCTGCTCGACATCCGCCGGCTTTCGGTCGCCTTCGGACCGACCAGGGCGCTGTCGGATATCGACCTCGCGCTGGAGCCCGGAACCCGCCTCGGGCTCGTCGGCGAGAGCGGCTCCGGCAAGTCGACCCTCGGCCTCGCTGTTCTCGGCCTGCTTCCACCCGACGCCGCCTGCACCGGCGAGGTGCGGTTCCAGGGCGAGCCGCTGCCGTGGAGCGACGATCGCGCCATGACCAGGGTCCGGGGGCGTCGCATCGGCTTCATCTATCAGGATCCGATGGCCGCCTTCAGCCCGGTCCACACCATCGGCACCCATATCACCCGTGCATTGCGCGCCGCCCATCCCGGTGTCGGCCGCCGCGAGGCGCTGGATTGGTCGGTTGCGCTGCTCGAGGAAGTCGAAATCAACAAGCCGCGGGAACGGCTCGACCACTATCCGAACGAATATTCGGGAGGCATGCTGCAGCGGGTGATGATCGCCGCGGCGCTGGTCGGCGACCCCGACCTGCTGATCGCCGACGAACCCACCACGGCGCTCGACGTGACGACGCAGGCCTCGGTCCTCGGGATGCTCGATCGGATCGTCGAGGCCCGCGGCATGGGGTTCATCCTCATCAGCCACGACCTCGGGGTCGTCGCCGAGGCGTGCCGCGAAGTCGCGGTGATGTATGGCGGGAAACTGATCCAGCGCGTCGCGCTGGCCGATCTGAAGGCCGAGGCGCACCCCTATACCCGCGCGCTGCTCGAGGCGCGGCCGACCTTCGGCAAACGCGGCCAGCGGCTGTCGACCATCGCCGATTTCCTGCCATCGGACTGGTTCGACGATGCTTGAACTCGACGCCATCACCAAGGTTTTTCGCAAGCGCGGCCCCTTCGGCGGTGGCAGATCGACGGTGGCGCTCGATCGCATCTCGGTGCGGATCGGAGACGGGCGGACGCTTGGCGTGATCGGGGAGAGCGGGTCGGGGAAGTCGACGCTTGCCCGTATCGCGTTACGCATGATCGCTCCCGACAGCGGCACCGTGCGGTTCGGCGGACGGGACATAACGCGGGTCTCCGGAAAGGCGCTGCGAGATTTTCGTCGCAAGGTCCAGCCGGTCTTCCAGGACAGCGCCGGCGCGCTGGACCCCCGCATGACGATCGCGCGCATCCTGCGCGAGCCGCTCATGCTGCGCGGTGACGTTCCCCGTGCGGAGTGGAGCAAGCGGATTACCGATATCCTGACCGCGATCGACCTCTCGCCGGCCCTGCGCGACCGCTATCCGCGCCAGTTGTCCGGGGGGCAGCGCCAGCGCATCGGAATCGCGCGGGCGCTGCTGATGGAACCGGAGATTCTGATCCTCGACGAGCCGGTCTCGGCGCTCGATGTCTCGGTGCAGGCCAACGTCCTCAACCTGCTCCGCGACCTGCAGCGGGACCGCGGACTGAGCTACCTCTTCATCGGCCACGATCTTTCGATCGCGGAGTATTTCTGCGACGACATCCTGGTCCTGCATAACGGCGTGCAGAAGGATTTCGCCGACGCCGAAACCCTCTTCCGCGACCCGAAGGACGACTATACGCGCACGCTCCTAGCGGCCATGCCGCGGCAGCTCTGACTCCTGACAAGGCTGGCTTGCGACCGGTTACCGGTTCTCGAGCTTCCTGGCGTAGTAGTCCGGGGCGACGACGCCTTCCTTGGAGAACCAGGCCGGCACGTCGACGCCTGAATAGAGCAGGATGTTGCCCCAAGGGTCGAAGGCGCCGGTGCGGACGATGACCTTGGCCTTCGCGGCCATCTCGCCGAGGATCGCCTCATGGGTGACCGGCTCGAAGTCGGCACCGGCGAAGAGGCGTTCGATCTTCTTCAGGAGCGGCGCGTTGTGGACGGGGAGCGTGTCGGCATAGGACACCTTTTCCGCGATGAAGGCCTCGGCGATCGGCGTCAGGACGGTTTCGAGGTCCGGCACGTCCGGGGTGATCGCCAGGTCGATCCGCCAGGCGCTGGAGGGCACGGGAAAGCCCGCGTCGCAGACGATCATCAGGTCGCCGTGGCCCATCGAGGCGATGGCATGGTTGAGCTCGGCATTGAGCAGGCGATTGCGGTTCACGGGCTGTCCCTCCAGACGGTCTTGATGGCTTCTTCGTAGAGTGCATCGACATGCGCCCGCTGCGGCAGGCTGGGCACAACGCCGAGCCGGGTGCAGGCGATGCCGCCGCAGACAACGCCGAAACGGACCGCCTCGACGATGTCGCGCCCCTCGGCCAGCGCCACCGCGAAGCCGGAGTTGAACGCGTCGCCGGCGCCGGTGGTGTCGACGACATCGACGGTCAGCGCCGGCACCGTCACATCGAGATCGTCGGTGAGGATGAGGGCGCCGGTCCGGCCGAGCGTCACGACGACATTGCGGACGCCGCGCCGCCGCAGCTCCTGCGCCAGTTCGCGCGACGAGCGCGGATCGTCCGGCGACAGGCCGAGGAGGATGCGCAACTCGCTCTCGTTCGGGGTCAGGTAGTCGACCGACGCGAAGAGAGTGTCCGGCAGCGGCTTGGCCGGCGCGGGGTTGAGGATGGTCCGGGCGCTGTGCTTTCGACCGAGTTCCATCGCGCGCGCGGCGGCCTCGACCGGCACCTCGAGGACGGCCATCACCACGTCGGAGGCTGCGATGCGGGCATCGCCGGCATCGACGCTCCGGGCATCCATCAACTCGTTGGCGCCCATGTCGAGAATGATGAAATTCTCGCCCTTGTCGTTGAGGATGATGATCCCGACTCCGGTCGGGCGCTCGCTGCGCTCCGTCACCAACGTCGTGTCGACGCCTTCCGCGGCGTAGAGGTCCGTGGCGATGCCGGCGAGCTTGTCGGTACCGAGAATGGCGAGAAGCGACGATCTCGCGCCAAGCCTGGCGGTCGCCACGGCCTGGTTCGAGCCCTTGCCGCCGGGCCCCATGTCGAAATCAGTGCCGAGCATGGTCTCGCCGAAGATCGGCAACTTTGGCGCCCGCATGGTCAGGCCGACCGCGAAGCTGCCGACGACGGTGATGATCGGCGCGGTCATGGCCGGCCGCCCGGGGCGTCATCACGCGCCCTGCCCGCGGGCCATGGTCGATCGTCAGTCCTGACCGCAACGGCCATCGGCATTTCCCCCCTGATGCAGCGGCCCGGCTCGAAAGCCGGACGCCGCGCGTCTCCATCCCCTGAGCGGCCCCGGCACTCCTCTTGCCGGCTCCTTCCCCTGCCGTTTCCGGCTTTTACGCCACCGGCTCCGCTTGCTTCATGAACGTTCCCGCCGGTACCTTCTCCAGCGGCTCGTAGTTGCCATAGTCCCGCACCCGCTTGAAGGGCGCGTTCTCGACCGCATTGTAGGAGCAGATGTAGCCCCAGCGATACGTGTCGGAGCGGTTGGCGTCCGAGCGGTGCAGCAGATTCGAGTCGAAGATCACCACGTCGCCGGCATCCATCTCGACATAGATGCGTTCGAAGCGCTTGAGCGCCGCTTCAAGATGCTCCTGCTCGACATTGGTCTGCTCGCCCTCGCGGATGTGGTTGAGCCGGCCGAGCTTGTGGCTGCCCTTGAGGACCTGGAGGCAGCCGTTCTCCTTCGTCGCCTTGTCGAGGGCGACGAAGATGCTCATCATCTCCGGTGCAAGGCAGCCGTAGTTGTACCAGTAGCCGAAATCCTGGTGCCACTCCCAGGCGCCGCCCTCGTTGGGCTGCTTCATCGTCATCTTGTGGCTGTAGAGATAGACCGGTTTGCCAATCGCATCCTCGGCGAGATCGACCATCCGCTCGTCGCGGGCGAGGAATCCATACTGGTCGTCCTCGGCTCGGGTCCACATCTTGAGAAGCGTCGTCTTGCCTTCCTTGTCGCCCTTGGACATGACCGACCCGGATTTGTTTTCGGCCTCCAATTGACGGCGCGCCGTATCGCGGAACGCGCCGACTTCGGCCGGGCTCAGGAGGCCCTTGCGGATGATGAAGCCGTCCCGCTGGTAGGCAAGCGCTTCGTCGTCGGTCATCGCCATCATCGTCTTGTCCTCGGTCATGGCCGGTCGCTTTTCCGGGCGCGGCGACGGGCGATTGCCGCGTCGCAGACGCCAGGAAAGATCGGATCCTGTGCATTTCGAACACAGTAAATCCGCACCAAGCACCGGGAAATGGACAATCTGAGCCACCATTTGTATAAATCGCGCATGCGTGGCGAGACGGATTTCATCGAGAGTCATCACTACGTGCCGGAGCCCGGATGGACGCGCATGGCCTTCAGCGTGCTGCGCGCCGGCAAGGTGGCTGCCGCCCCCGATTACGGCATCCGACGGCGCCGGCATGCGGGCCAGGACATCCTGTTTTGTCTCTCCGGCGCCGGGACGGTCGAAACCGGCGGCGAGAATTTTGCGGTCGGAGCCGGGCAACTGGCCTGGCTGGCCAACGAGCGACCCCATGCCCATGTCGCCGACCCGGACCGGCCCTGGACGCTTCTCTGGTTCCGCCTCGACGGCCCCGACCTGATCGCGCTTCGCGAAAACCTTTTCGGCGGCCGGCCGGCGCCCGCCCCGATCCTCGGCGCGACCGCGCTGATCGCCTGGTTCGAGCGCCTGTTCGTTGCGCTGGGGAGCCGCGAAGCGGGGCTGGACTGGCGGCTTAACCAGGCGGTCGGCGAATTCCTGACGATGGTCGACCAGTCGCTTGCCACGCCGGCCATGCCCGACATGCTCGCCGAACTGACCGCCGCGATCCGCAGCGAACCGTCACGCCCATGGACGGCGGAGGAATTGTCGTCGATCAGTGGCGTCAGCCCCTCGCAGGTTCGGCGCTTGTTTGCCAGGTACCTGCGGACCAGTCCGCGCCGCTGGTTGACGCGCGAGCGCCTGATCCATGCCCAAACGCTGATCGTCCGGAATCGGCATTCCCTGGCCGAGATCGCCGAACAATCCGGCTTCTGCGACGTTTATCATTTCAGTCGCGAGTTCAAGCGATCCACCGGCGTCTCGCCGGGCGCGTGGCGGCGCAGCGAAATCGGCGAGACCGGACGGCGGCCGACGTAGTTTGCGATTGCGGTTCGAACGTCCCACTGGTCCTTGCCGGACGAGTGTCTCAACCATGAATGGTATTCAACGATAGATGCACTCATTTGTCGATCATAGATGGGACGTGAGAATGATCAAAATCCCGCAGTATCGGTGATTGGTGGAGCTTGAAATGGCTCAAGCCAGCCAGAGTGCTTGACAAGACAAGCGATCCGGCCGACGGAAGGCCCACATTAAAGTCGGACACTTGAGTCCACCGTCCGCGATTTATGATCGCCCCCGCATGGACCGAACTTGAGAAAGCACCAAGCGTCCGCCCGTCCTCCGGCGGGTACGTGCGCGATACCGAGACAGGACCCGGCTAGACAAATGGTGGCTGCGCGAGATCAGGAAGCGATTATTCGCATCGCTCGAATGCGCTACGAGGAAAAGAGGTCGCAGCAGGAGATCGCCAGACATCTGGGGGTTTCCACATCGACGGTCAGTCGATCGTTGCGACAGGCGATGGCGCTTGGCTTCGTCGAGATTCGCGTTGTGCCGCAGTCGACCCGGCGCAACGACTATGAGCGACTCCTTCAGGAGCGCTTCGGCCTGGAGACAGTGATCGTCGTCGCCTCCGGCAACGAGGAAAGCGCCACGCTCGAGACGCTGGGCCGCGCCGTTGCCGACTACCTGATGACACTGCTCCGCCCCGACGCCGTGATCGGCGTCTCGGACGGTCGGACCACGGCAGCGGTTGCGCGCCATGTTCGCCGCACAGACTTGTCCGGCATCGAAGTCGTTCCGTTGATCGGCGGTGTCGGCGGGGCGAAACTGCCAACCCACCCCTACGAGGTCGCCTTGACCCTGGCCCATGGACTGGGGGTCGCCAACCGGCCGCTGCCGGTACCCGCCGCCGTCGACAGCGAAGAAACCGCCGCCGCGTTGCTGGCCTCCCCGATCGTCCGTACGGCATTCGAGGTGATAGCCCGCTGTGATGTCGCGTTGGTCGGTGTCGGCACCATCTCCAAGGACGCGGCAATCGTCCGCCATGGTGTGGTCAGCGCCGAGGACATGGAAACGGCGCGCACGCAACTGAAGGCGGCCGGCACGGTCTGCGCGCGATTCTACGACAGCAAGGGCGCGTCCATCCCGTCATGGATCGACAGTCGGATGCTGACGGTCACGATCGAGCAACTGAAGGCCGTTCCGTGGCGTCTCGGCGTGGCCATCGGGGCGAGCAAGGTCAGCGCGATGAAAGCCGCCCTCGACGGAGGATTGTTCAACGTGCTCGGCACGGACGAGCAGACTGCCGCCGCGCTGCTGTAGACGCGATCGCCATGGAACCAGAACGGTCCCTGCCCGTTGACATAGATTAGCGCATCCCGGGCTGATCGGCCCGCTTTTGCGACCAACAGGCCGCCCGCGGGGGCGAGGAGCGAGCGTGGACTTTCGACAGCTAGAGCGGCGCATCGTCGTCAGTACACGGTACCTGACGTTCATCGCCGTGGTCGGATCCCTGGCGGGATCCCTGCTGATGTTCATGCTCGGCCTCTTCAACATCTACGAGGCCTTTGTCGGCGGACTGCGGGTGCGAGACGACGAACCCGGGCAGTTCGGGACCGGCGCAGTGATCAGCGTCATCGAAGGGCTCGACCGCTTCCTGATCGCGATCGTCCTCCTCTACTTCGGCTACGGCGTCTATTCGCTCTTCATCCATCCCGGCGAGCCTGAAGAAAGGTTTGCCCTCCCCGACTGGCTGCGGGTCAAGCAGATCGGGCAGCTGAAACAAGTGGTGGCCGAGGTCATCATCGTTGTCCTCTTCGTGCTGTTCCTGCGCGCCGCCCTGGAAGCGTTTCACGAGCCCAACGCCGCCCTGACCTGGCGTCAGATTGCATCTCTCGCCCTGCTGCCGGTCAGCATCGTCCTGCTTTCGCTCTCCCTTCATCTGGTCAAGCTGCACCCCAAACCCCCGGTGGACCACGCGCATCCGAAGCCGGCAGCCCGGAAGGATGCCCGCGACGAGGAGCGGCCGGACTGATCGCGGCAGTGGGCTACAGGGCGGCGATGGCGTCGATCTCGACCTTGATGCCGTCGAGCCCGGCCTGGACGGTGCTGCGGGCTGGCAGGTGGCTGCCGAAGACGGCGCGATACGCGGCATCGAAGCGGTCGAAGTCGGCGATATCGGCGAGATAACAGGTGCATTTGAGCACCCTGTCGAGGTCGCTGCCGGCGGCCCGCAGAAGTTCCTGGATGTTGCGCAGCGTCCGCTCGGTTTCCTCCTCGATCGTGCCGGGGATCGTCGTGCCGGCGCTGTCGATCGACCCCTGCCCGGAGACGAAGACGAGATCGCGCCACACCAGCGCCGGCGCGTAGCCGCCGGTCGCCGTGGCGGCGTTCGGGGTTTCGATGCGGGTGAAGGGATCGGACACGGGTTGCGGGCCTCCTCAAGACTGATGGATCAGGTTTTCGGCGCGCCGGGCAGCGGCCCGCCGAGGAAAGCGTCGATGACGTTGCCGGTGATCCGCGACGTGTCGCTGTCATAGCCCGACGCCGACAAGGTCGCCGACCAGATGATCGAGCCGGCCGAAAACACCGCGCCGCCCTCCGGCCCATGCATGAACAGGATATCCGACTGGATGCCGGATCGCGGGTCCGAGCCGCCCTGCCACGGATTGATCTGGGCGAAGCACTCGATCGCTGCCTGATAGGCGTCGGTGAAGCCCCTGGTCGATGCCAGCACCACCGCATGCGGCGGCGTGCCGTTCATGACATCCGCCTTGTCGACCTCGAAGCCGGCGGCGCCATGGCCGAGCACCAGCGACCGGCCGGCGCCGACCACCGCGTCGTCGACACCCTGGAATATCCACGAAAATTCGGGCGCAAAGCTTGCCTCGCTGCGATGGTAGGCAGCCCCGCGGTCGAAGCCCTGGCCGGTGAAGGCGACGCCAAGCCGGTCGTTCGGCGGCCGGCCGCGATCGCGCCACAGCCCGCCACGCTCACCGGTGACGCTAACCGTTTCCTCGCCGGGGTCGCCGGCCCAGGTGCGGGTGCCGGCGTAGCGGCGGACCTCGATCACGTCGGGTTCGTCCTCGGCGACGCCGGTCACCCAGTAGAAGCCGTTGCCGCCGAGATAGAGGAAACGGCCGCCGCGATCGAGCCAGTCGTCGCGGGCGTCGAGCATCGGCGTCGTCCAGTATTCGGGATGGCTGCCGGAAACCACCACCCTGTGCGGATCAAGGGCGGACGCTCCTTCATGGTGGAGCAGGTCGTCGGTGATGACGTCGAAGGCGTAGCCCTTTGTCGTCAGCCAGTCGATCAGGTGAAGGTCGGCGGCGAACTGGTGTGGCGCATCGAAGGTCCGGCACCGCGCCTTCGGCCGGAAGTCGATGATCGGCCGGCGGCGCGAGCCATAGGCGATGCCGCTGCCGTCGCGGTGGACATCGTAGAGGCTCTTCAGGCCGTTCTCGGCGACATAGGCATAGCGCTCCGGCGTGATCCCCATGTCCTGGAGCGGCGACATGCCGACCGCGTCGCCGACCTCCAGCGACTCGTTGGCATAGGCGAGGTAGCTCATTGTCGGCATCAGTACGGCCAGCCGCTCGGCACCTGCCCCGCCGCGCGGCGGACAGACGAAGAACGGCAGGTAGTCTTCCGCGTCGCCGGACCTCAGCCGCAGGGCGTAGACACCCGACTTGAGATCGTCCGGAATTGCGAAGCTATGGCTGACCGGCCAGCCGACGTCGGAAACGTCGTCGTCGTGGAAGTGGATGGCGTCATGGGTCTCCGGCAGGGGCGCGGTCGAATTGGTCGCGCCCGGCCAGTCCGGTCCGGTCATCATCCGGGCCGGACGGTTGAGCGTGCGGCCGTCCGGCGAGCCGTCGACACCGACAAGCGACGCGGTCCCGGCCTTGGCGGCAAAGTCCCAGGCAGCGATGGTCGCGTCGCCAGCGTCGAGAATGCGCGGCCGGGCGATCTTGCCGTTGTAGACTTCGATGGGACGCGGCCCGTCATCCGCTGCTTCCAGGGCACCGGCGGCGAAGAGCAGGCGGCCGTCCGCATCCGCGATGGCACCACCGAACGCGCCCTCGACGCGGTCGACGCCACCCGCTTCCGGCGACCAGCGCTTCGGCTGGACGGTCAGGCTGGCGCGACCGGCGGCGCGGTCGACGGCCAGCCGGACCCGGTACCATTGACGAAGCACGACGGGGCGCTGGCTGCGAAGCGGATCCGGGCCCGCGCCGACGCATTCGACATGGCCATCGGCGGCGAGAAAGAGGCCGAAGGCGGCGCCGCCGTCGCCGGACGGCCAGGCCATGAGCCCCTGCCGGTCGGGGCCGGGCAAGGTCGGCCGAATCCACATGTCGAGCGTGAAGGACCCGGCGGGCATCGGACAATCGACGACGCCGCAGGACCCCTTGCGGATGATCCGCGGTGCGCCGGCATGAACCCCGTCGAGACTGCTGTCGAGCTCGATTTCCTTGAAGCCGGGCCCGCGCGGATTCTCGTCGCCATGGATCAGCCGGACCAGCCGCGCCTCGTAGGTCGGCGCGACGCTGTGGACGTGAAACGTCATCGTCTCGCCCGGCCGCACCGACCAGCGATCGCTATAGCCCGTCAGGTTCATGAATCATCGTCCTCGGGTCAGTTGCTTCGCATCAGGATACGCGTTGCGATCAGGATAAGCACGAAGCTCGCCGCCATGATGATCGCGCTGAGGGCATAGATCAGGGAAACCTGCGAGCTGTGCGCCGCCGACGCGGTCCAGATGTAATAAGGCAGCGTGGTAATGCCGCCGCGCGTGTAGAGGGTGCGCGGCAGCTCGTTGAAGGAGAGCAGGAAACTGAAGAAGACCGAGGCGGTGATACCCGGCTTGAGGAGCGGCAGTTCGATATCGACGAACTGCCGGTATCGATCGGCGCCAAGGTCCCTGGCGGCCTCCAGCAGGCGATGATCGAAACGCACCGAAACGATGAGGATGCACAGCAGCGCGAAGGGCAGCGCCCAGATGAAATGGACCAGCACCACCGACCAGAAGCCGGTGCGGATGCCGAGCAGGCCGCGATAGAAGAACAGGACGGCGATGCCGACCAGTATCCCCGGCATGACGAGGACCGACAGGTAGGCGACCAGCAGCCCGCCGCGCCGACGGATCAGCGGCAGCATCCGCCCGATGATCACCGCCGCGGTGGTCGCCAGCAGCGAGACCAGCAGGCCAATTGCGACGCTGGTGATCAGCGGCCCGACCCAGCGCGCGTTCTCGCCCTCGAACAGGGCGAAATACCACTCGAGCGTCATCGGCCAGGGAATGCCGGACAGCGGCCGGGCGCTGAAGGAGAGGAGCGCCAGGCCGGCGATCGGCGCATAGAGCAGGACCAGCGCGATCGCGCCAAGCAGAACCGCCAGCGCCGCGGTCGTCCCGGTGAAGATGCCAGCCGGATTGCGCCGCGCGCCGCCGCTCATTGCTTCATCCCCGCGAAAATGTCGGGGCCGCCGCCACGCCGGCGAAGCGCAAGGCCGATCAACACCGCGGTCAGGATGAAGACGCCGAGCAGCGTGCTGCCGAGCGCCGCCGCGGCAGGGAAATTCATCGCGCGGATGAGGTCGTCGAAGCCTTCGGCGATCAGCGAGACCTGTCCGCCGCCAAGCAGCGTCGAGGCGATATTGTCGCCGAGCATCGGGATCGCGGTGAAGATGACCCCGGCGGCGATGCCCGGCATCGCCAGCGGCAGGACAACGTGCCGCAAGGTCTGCGCGGCGGTCGCGCCGAGGTCGCGGCTCGCCTTGATCAGCTCGTCGTCGATCAGCGACACGGAGATGAAGATCGGCCAGACCATCGATGGGAAATACGGGCCGATCAGGCCGATGTGGATGGCGAATTCGGAGAAGAGCAGCCAGTCGACCGGCGCGTCGGTGATGCCGCTCGACATCAGCGCCGTGTTGATCAGCCCCTCGCGCCCGAGGATCGGCCGCCAGACGATCGTCCGCGCCGCCGGGGAGAGAAAGAACGGCACCACGAGGAAGACGAGCAGGATCGACTTGGTCCACCCCTCGCGCAGTCCCTTCGCCAGCCACAGCGCGAAGGGAAAGGCGAGAACGAACTCGATCGCGGTGACGACGGCGACGATGCGTAGCGTCCGCAGGACCGTCTCGATCCGGTAATCGACGAAGATGTCGGCATAGGGCTGGAACGAAACCGTCCAGATGAAGCTCAGGCCCCGGCCCTGGAGGACGGAAATGACGATCAGGGAGAGAATGGGAAGGAGAACGCCGACCACCCAAAGGACGGTCAGCGCAGCGACGGCGGCGCGCTCAAGCGAAACCGCCCGCGGCCGGCGCGGGGCTGCAGTAGTTCCGGCAGCAATCGGTTCGGCGGACAAGGCGCGCTCCGTCTCAGGTGGATAGCGGCGGGGGTGGGAGAACAGGCCCCCGCCGCTGCCCGTCGGATCAGGCGTTCCGGAACCGCGCCATCTCCGCATCATAGGCGGCAAGATCGTCGGGAGCCCCGCCAATCCAGAAATCCGGATTGGAGAACTTGGTGTCGACCTTGACGATATTCGCCTCGATCTGGGCGATCTTGTCCTGCGGCCAGTCGTTGTCGCTGGCAAAGGCTAGGCCGAGATCCATGCGCGAACCGGTATAGCCGCGGAGAACCGCGAGCTCGGCCGCATAGGAACCGCCCAGGAACCAGTCGATCGCCGTGTAGATCTCGTCGAGATTGTCGCGTTCGGCCGCCTGCACCGGGATGAAGGTCGCGTGCATCCAGTTGATGTGGAAATCCTTGCAGGTGGCGTATTCGACGTCGAGACCCTTGGCCTTGGCCTCCTTCACCGCCGGCTCCCAGCACCGCTGGACCAGCACTTCGCCATTGACGAAATTGGCGACCTGTTCGTCATAGGTCTTCCACAGGGCGCGGAACTGTCCCGCCTGCTTGCGCTCGATCATGAAGTTCGCCGCCGTGTTGACCTCCGACGCCGTCATGTTGGCCGGATCGCCGATCTCGGCGAGGCCACGGTTCTTGAGGTACATGCCGCCGATCATCAGCGCGATGTTGTCGCCGTCGAGCGCGGTCTGGCCGAGGGTCTGCTCGCTGTTGAGCAGCAGGTCCCAGTCCAGCGCATCCGGCGGACGCGGCAGGCCGAGCTTCTCCGGGAAATAGCCGAAGCTGTCCGCGTTGTAGTAGAGCGGCACGCTC
Source organism: Bauldia litoralis (assembly GCF_900104485.1). Classification (GTDB taxonomy): domain Bacteria; phylum Pseudomonadota; class Alphaproteobacteria; order Rhizobiales; family Kaistiaceae; genus Bauldia; species Bauldia litoralis. The sequence goes on from NZ_FMXQ01000011.1 coordinate 63,074, forward strand.
CAGTCCTTGTTGTCGCCGGCGTAGAGAACCGGGCTCCGCTTGATCGTGTCGGAGATCGCCGCGTAGTTCTTCAGCTTGGCGGTATCGAGTTCGGCGACCATGCCCTGCTGCACCAGGTTCTTCTGGACGCCGGCCAGCGTGTTGATCAGGTCGAAGCGTTCGCCGGCCTCGTTGACCAGGATCTCGTTGTAGAGCGCACCCACGTCATCGACGTGGAAAGGCGTGAACTCCATCTTGAGCCCGGTCTCCTTCTCGAACAGGCTCCAGTCCTCGAGCGCGACCGTCGGCCCGCCCATCATGCGGATGGTCCCCTCGGCCGCCCTGGCCTTCCTGATGCCACCGAGAATGAGCGACGGCGCAGCGAAGGCCGCGGCCCCCATTGCCGCGCCCTTGATCACTGTGCGCCTGCTTATCTTCCCGTCTCGTGTCTTCTTGATAGACATGTCCATTCCCCTCTTTCGGTGATGCCGGTCGGTCAGGCGACATCGTCCTGTCGAAGCACGCCAACGACACAATCCTCGGGCCGGAAGCTGACATGGCTGTCGCTACCGGCGCCCCGCTCCGTGTCCCACTGGCGCACGACGAGCGGGCCGATGGCGCTGGCGAAGGATGTGTCGAGATACTTGCCCTTGTAGATTGCGGTGCCCGGCGTTCCGCCGACGACATTGGCTCCGGCGGTCGCGTCGTCGAAGCGCAGGCGCTCGGCGCGGATCGCCGCGAAGACCGGCGCCCCGGGCGCCATGGCAGCGGGATCACCGATCGGTCGGCCGCGAATGACGTGATCGCCGACGCGCACAGCGGCAACACCGGCATCGATCCCGGCCAGGGTGCCGGTGACGACGTTCTCGACACCCATGAAACGGGCGGCGAAAGCGGTGCGCGGTGTCTCGAACAGCGTTTTGGGATCGGCTTCCTGTTCGATCGCGCCGGCGCGCATCAGGACGATGCGATCGCTCATGGTGATCGCCTCTTCCTGACTATGAGTCACCAGGATGAACGTGCCGCCTGTCTTGCGACGGATCTCGATCAGCTCGACCTGCATGTCGAGGCGCAGCCGTTCGTCGAGCGCCCCAAGCGGCTCGTCGAGAAGGAGAACGTCAGGCTTGGTCGCCAGCGACCGCGCGAGCGCGACGCGTTGGCGCTCGCCGCCGGAAAGCTGGTGGATACGGCGGTCATACTTCGACGAAAGGCGCACAAGCTTCAGCGCCTCTTCGGCGGCGGCCCGCCGTTCGTCCGGCGGAACCTTGCGAATACGCAGCCCGTATTCGACATTCTCGCCGACGCTCATATGCGGAAAGAGCGCGTAATGCTGAAAGACGGTCGAGACGTTGCGAAGGTTCGGCGGCAGGCGCGTGATATCGCGCCCGTGCAGTTCCATGCGCTCGACTGAATCGGGATTCTCGAGTCCCGCGATCACCCGCAGAAGCGTCGACTTGCCGGAACCGCTTGGGCCGAGAAGCGTCAGGAATTCACCGCGGCTGACCTGGAGCGACACGTCGCGAAGCGCCGCCGTTGCGCCATAGCTGTGAAAAGCATGCGCGATATTCAGGACCAGATCGTTCTCGGCCGAAAGCGTCTTCTCTATCGCCAGGCGACCCTCGCTGCGCTGTGATGGTCCACCGGCCGGCGCATCGCGAGCCAGCCGAGGCTGGCCCGCGTGCGGCCGGAAAGGTGATCGCTGGCGCCGATCGGCACGTGGGTCGGCGGCTGGAGCCACCGGCACAATCCTGCCCTTTGCGTCAACATGACCATGAACCCGACGGAAGTTTAGCGTTAAATGTTTTTTTGGACTATAAACCGGGTCCCATCCTTGTCAAGGCGACGAACCGTGTGGCCCGCATGAATTTGCAGCAGGGACCGCGCACGATCGGGGCATTGCCCGGTCGCACGGTGGGCGGGGAAGTGCGCGGGATCAGTGGGGACGGACAGTCGCCCCGACGGCGAGCGTCACCGGAAGCACCTGTCTGGCCGTCGCGAAACGATCAGTGCCTATCCGGCTGAGGAGTCCGCGCGCAGCCGCCTCGCCGATCGCATAGGCCGGCGAGCCGACGCTGGTTATCAGCGGATCGGAGAACTGGCGAAAGGGAAACGCGTTGAAGCCGGTCACCATCAGGTCCTTCGGCACGGCGAGACCGCGCTGCCGGGCGGCATGGATCGCGGCGATGCCGATCTGGTCGTTGGCGCCGACGACCGCATCCGGCACGCCGTTGCGATCGAAGGCGGCGCTGATATCGGCGATGCTGACCTGAAAATCGGCCTCGTTGCACTTGATCCGCGTCACCCTGGCACGACGGCGCGCGGCAGCACGCACGCCCGCCTCGCGTCGCTCGACCGCTGGCCAGACGTGGTCCGGCGCGGCGAAGACGATGCGGTGCGCACCAGCCGCGATCAGCGCCTCGGTCAGCATCCGGGCGCCGTCCGCATCGTCTTGGAGGAAGCTGCAGGTGTCGGAGAGTCCCGGCATGTCGTCCTGGATGATCGCCAGCGGCTGGTGCAGCTTCTCGAGCATCCGGTAGATCTCTTCCCGCAGCGGCCGCGGGCCCGACGCTATGACCGCCTGCGCGTCGACATTGGAGGCATGGGCGACGATCGTCCGCAGCCCCTCGATATCCGGCACGCCGTTGATCATCAGGCCATAGCCGGCGTCGGTCAGGCCATTGCTCATCCCGGCCGCGACTTCGGTGAGATAGGGATCGTCGAGAAAGCGGCGGTCCGGGCGGACGATCGTCAGGCCGATGGCATATTCGCGCTGCATGCGGAGGCCGCGAGCGCTGCGCTGCGGCCGGTATCCGAGCTTTTCAATCGACGCCAGGATGCGGACCCGCGTCTCCTCGGACACCCGGGCGGTACGCGCGTTGATGACGTTGGAAACGGTCATCATCGAGACGCCGGCGTCCTCCGCAACGTCGCGGAGCGTCGGCAATCGAACCCGGCTCTTGCCAGTCCGGTCAGCTTTCATCGTCTCGTCACCCCCGGCCGGCGCCGGGCCGACAGGCGCAAATGACGGGAATCAGCCCGCCTGCGCGCGATCCTTGCGTATCAGCGCAGTACCCGCGGTGTCGAGTTCCAGGGAGTCGGTGAAGGCGACGGCGTAGACCGTTTCCGCCCGCTCGCGACTGACCCAGCCTTCCCGGACATCGGCGACCACCCGCTCCGGTTCGCGTTCCTCCGGAGGCCCGTAGCCGCCACCGCCGCAACTGATCGAGACCATCGCCTGATCCGGACCGATGACAACCTCGGCGCATCCCGGCACCGGTTCGAGCGACCCGTCGGCCAGCCGCCGGAACTGCGACGACGGCCCGCCATGCAAGCCGCCGCGCGCGCCAGCCGCCGGGTTGGCGTTGCCGTCACTGACATAGGCGACCGTGATATCGCAGCCGAGCGGCGAAAATTCCGAATAGGCGCCGAGCGCACCACGGAACCGCCCTGCCCCCTCGGTATCGGCCATCAGCCGCCGGGCGTGGACAAGGATCGGGTGGCGCAACTCGTCGATCTCGATCGAATCCTGGTAGCACATGCCGGCATTGCCGACGTGGAGGATGGTCAGCCAGCCGTCGGTGGTGGGCGTGCCCGCTCCACCCGTGCAGCCGAGATACACCTCGTTGACGAAGGGCTCGTTGTCATGCGTGCCGGAGATGACACCGGAGGATGGCGGGATGACCGCGCCGGTCTCGGCCATGCCGAGACCATCGGCGAGGTCGGCGATGGCGCACTGGACCGGGTTGGCGACCCGGTCGGCAAGGTTTGTCGTCGCCACCGAACACGACGTCGGATGGGCCGGCCGGCCGACGCAGCAGTTGTCGCGAAGATGCACCTTGATGCGGCGGAAGCTCCCCTCGTTCTTCGGCACGGTGTGGTCGATCGAATTGAAGATGCCGACCATCGGCGCGGAGGTGGCGGTTCCCTCGGACAGGTTGATGCCGTTCTCCATGCAGTCGGGATTGTCGCGGAGGTCGACCTCGATCATCGCGTCTTCGGGACGGACGTCGACTGTCACCTTGATCTCGACACCGTCCTCCGGCGTGGCGGGGAACCGGTCGTGACGGCTGGTGCGGGTCACCGTACCTTTCGGCATTGCGCGGATCACGTCGACCATCCGCTGCTCGCTGTAATCGAACCACGAGCGGCAATAGGATTGCAGTGCGTCCCAGCCGATCTCGCGACCCAGCGCCAGGATCTCCCGCTCCCCGACCCGCGCCGCGCCGAGTGTCGCGAGGTAGTCGCCCCACCACTGGTCCGGCACCCGGATACGCATCCGGCACATGCGGACGATGTCCATGTTGTGCTCGTAGTCACTCTGGATCTTGACCGCCGGGAAGATCAGCGCGCCCTCGCCATAGACGTCCTTGGCCGCGCCCATATAGGTCGTCGGCAGCGCGTTGCCGCAGTCGGCCTGGTGGCCCTTGGCGAGGACGGTGAAGCGGTGGACGCCGTCGTCGTCGATCACCGGAATGAGGATCGAGTGATCGGCCGGATGGGTGCAGCCGTGATAGGGCGAATTGTGCAGATAGGCGTCGCCCCGGCGAAGCTCCGGATGATTGTCCGTCATCGTCTTGCACATGATCTCCGGCCCGCGCAGGACGTGGATCGGCAGGCTGTCCGAGGCGGTCAGAAGCTCGTGATCGGCCGTCAGGATGACGCAGGAGAAGTCCCGCGCGATGGTCAGGATGCCCGACCGCCCGGTGCGGTGCAGCGTGTTGGCCATCTTGTGGGCAATGCCCTCGAAGCGGGCGGTGAGCACCGCCATCTCGACGCCGCCGATCTTCGGCGTGGCTTTCTGTTCCATGCTACGGCTCCACCTTGCGCAGATCGACGACGAGCGTGCCCATCGCATCGCGACGGGCGGTGATGTCCGGATCGATGACCACCGACGTGAAATCGGACTCGACGATCGCCGGCCCGGTGACGGTATCCGCCTCGGTCAAGGCCTCGAAGCGGTGGACGACGGCGTCGGTCCAGCCGGTGCCGGCGAAATAGACCGGGCGGCGGGCCAGCGCCTCGAACGAGTCCGGCACGCGAATCCGGCCGGGGCGGTCCGCGCCGATCTTGCAGCGAACGGTGGCGTTCCAGCCGACCGTCTCGACCGCCGAGGCGGGGTCCTCGACGGCGAAGATCTCGCGATGGGTCTTGTGGAAATCCGTGACAAGCGCGGCGACGTCATCCGGTCCGCCGAACCGGCCGGCGCGCAGCGGCACCTCGATCTCCCAGGCCTGATCGGGGTAGCGCGCTTCCGTAGACCAGTCGATCTCGACGGCGGACGGATCGACCCCGGTGGTCTCGGCGAAGGCGCGGCAGCGGCCTTCGAGGTCTTCGAGCATTGCGTTGACGCCGTCGATGTCGAAGGCGCGGCTGTCGGTGTGGAACATCGCCTGGTGATGCGCCATCAGGTCGGAGACCAGCGCACCGGCCGCGGCGAGCACGGCGCCGGTCTCCGGCACCAGCACCGTGTGGCAACCGAGGCGAAGCCCGATCGCCACGCAGTTGATGCCGGCGGCCCCTCCGCCGGCGACGAAGGCGGCCTGGGCCGGGTCGATCCCCTGGTTGACGGTAATGCCCATGATCGCCTGCACCATGTTCTCGGTCGCCAGCCCGACGATCGCCGCCGCGGCATCCTCGATGCTGAGGTCGAGCGGCTCCGCCACCTCGCGGCGGATCGCCTCGACCGCGGCTTCGCGATCGAGAACCATGCGGCCGCCGAGGAAGAAGGAGGCGTCGATGAAGCCGAGGACGATCGAGGCATCGGTGACCGTCGGCCGGGTGCCGCCCTGGCCATAGGCGACCGGGCCGGGCACGGCCCCGGCGCTGATCGGACCGACATGCAGCAACCCGCCGCTGTCGACCCAGGCGATCGAGCCGCCGCCGGCGCCGATGCTCTTGGTGTCGACCGAGGGCATCCCGGTCATGTGGCTCGAGAGCGGACGGCCGAGCCATGTCTCGCGGGTACGCGGGATGCGGCCGGAACGGACCAGCGAGACGTCGAAGGTGGTGCCGCCGGTATCGCCGACGATCAGCGTGTCGGACGAAGCGGACGGCGCGTAGGCGCGCGCCCCGACCGGCCCCATGCTCGGGCCGGAGTTGATCAGGTGCACCGGCATCCCGGCGACATGGGCGGCATCCATGACCCCGCCCTGCGATGTGACGACGAGGAGCCGCCCGTCGAAGCCGGCGTTGGAAAGCCGGGCCTCGAGCCCGCTCATGTAGGCGCCCATGATCGGCTTCAGCGAGGCGTCAAGGCAGGTCGACATCGCCCGCCGGTATTCGCGGATCGACGGATTGATGCGGTGGGACAGCGTGTAGGGAACGCCTGGCAGGTGCTTGTCGATCAGCCGGCCGATCGCCAGTTCATGCGCCGGATTGACGATCGACCACAGCAGGCAGACCGCGACAGCCTCGACCTCGGCCGCCTTGAGCTCGCCGATCAGGGCAATGACCTCGGCCTCGTCGAGGGCGATATGGGGCGAGCCGTCGCGCAACAGCCGCTCGTTGACCTCATACGTGAAGGCCTTGGGAACGAAGGGCTCCGGATAGGGAACGGTGAAGTTGAAGGCGTCCTGGCGCCCGCCCTCGCGGAAGACCAGCGTGTCGGGATGGCCCTTGGTGGTGAGGAATGCCGTCCGTGCCGTGCGGCCGGTGACGATGGCGTTGATCGCGTGGGTCGTGCCGTGGACCATGATCTCGGCGCGGCCGAGATAGGTCGCGAGGTCCTGGCCGGCATCGGCGGCGGCGATCGACAGGGCGTCGAGCACGCCCGCTGCCGGATCGGACGGCGTCGTCGAGGCCTTGTAGATGCCGACGCTGCCATCCGGCTCGCCAACGATCAGGTCGGTGAAGGTGCCGCCGGTATCGACGGCAAATCGCAGCCCCCTCCCCGGGACGGGCGAAGCGGAACGGGAACTGGTCTGGGCGTCGGTCACGGAATGCTGTCTCCGGTGAATCTGGGGTGTCGCGAGCACGCGCTACATGACAAGGACATGGCCGCCGTCGACGACCAGCACCGCACCGGTCATGAAGCGCGATGCATCGGAGGAAAGGAAAAGGATGGCGCCGTCGAAATCGTCGACCTGGCCGACGCGCCCGAGCGGAATCTCACGCACCAGCGGTTCGCTCTCGGGACTGGCGAAGAAGTCGCGATTCATGCCGGTGACGACATAGCCCGGCGCCAGCGTGTTGACCCGAACCCCCTTGTCGGCAAGTTCCAGCGCCATGATCCGCGACAGTTGCGCGACGCCGGCCTTGGCGACCGAATAAGCCGCCATTTCCGCCCTGGGGCGCAGGCCGAGGATCGACGAGACATTGACGATGACGCCGCCGCGGCCGCTCATCCGGCGGGCGGCTTCCCGCGCCATCAAGAACAGGGCGTCGAGGTCGACATCGAGGATCTCGCGCCATGCCTCGAAGGTCAGGTCGACGACGGCTCGCGCGTCCGAAATGCCGGCGTTGTTGATCACCACGTCAACCGGGCCGAGCGCCGCCTCAACCTCGGCGAACACCTCCGGGATGCGGGCATGGTCGCGGAGATCGAAGGCGACGACCGTGGCGACTCCGCCGGCATCGGCAATCGTCTTCGCCAGGCGGTCGAGTTCATCCCGCCGACGGCCCGCCAGGGCAACAAGGGCTCCGTTGGCTGCCAGGACCTCGGCGAAGCGGGCGCCAAGCCCGCTCGATGCGCCAGTGACCAGCGCCACCCGGCCGGCGACATCGAAGACCGAGGCGGCCAGTGCCGGTGCAGTCACCGGGGACCGGGGCTCAGACATGAGCGGACGCGCGCCCAACGCCATCGAGGGCGAACAGCAAAGCCAGGTCGCGACCGGGATGGATGGGAGCGACCGTGCTCCGTTCCTCCGATTGCGCTCGCGACCTGCGTGTCATGGGATGTCCCGCCGCCGGCAGTTATGGCTCGCCCTAGAGAACACCGTATTTGGCATAGACGTCGGCGAGGAGGTTACCCTTCAGCAACTCGTCGCGCGTGTGATTCTCGTCGGTGACCTTGGCGAGGGCGAGCTTGAAGGCTTCCTCGGCGATCGCCTGAGGAACGACCACCACGCCATCGACATCGCCGAAAATGATGTCGCCGCTATGGACCGTCACGCCGCCGCAGGCAACCGGTCGATCCATCTCGATCATCCGGCCGCGCCCCCGGCTGTCGAGCGGGCCGATGCCGCCGTGAAAGACCGGAAATTTCAGTTCGCGGATCTTGCGAACGTCGCGGACCAGGCCGTCGGTGACGCAGCCGACGCCGCCGCGCTGGAGCGCCGCGGTGGTCAGCAATTCGCCCCACGGCGCCAGCCGCTCGGTCGGGCCGTCGCAACCGAGGACCGGAACCTCGCCGGGCTTCAGGTCGTCGAGGAGCTTGATCTCCAGCTCGTAGGGATTCTCGCCATCCTCGACCGAATAGGTGTTGGTATAGCCGCCGGTCCGGGCCTTGCCGAGAAGGACCAGGGACTCGTCGAGCGGCCGGACGAACGGCCGAAGCGCCTGATCGGGATAGCCGAGTCCGTCCAGAACATCGGACAGCACCGCCGTGTAGAGTTTCTGCTTTGTTTCGGCGGAAAAGATCACCATGACACCTTCGCGTTTGTTTTGTTTAACGTTAAATGACGTCTGCAAGCGCGTCAACCGGTTTCGCCGTCACGTCGATAGCGTGCCGGTATTCTGATCGCGATTGCGGATGGCGGCCTTGCATCGCCCCACAATGGCATGCCTGCGATGCTCGTCCCAGTCGGGTGCACGGCAGAACGCAGCTTTCGACACGCGCCCTCCGTCCGGAGGAATGGGGACGCCGCTCCATCGTCGGCGGATCGGTCTGGTTTGAATTCAGGGATGGCGGTACCGGAAAATCAGTCGACAAACGCTTTCAAGGAATCCTGCGCCGGCGGCTTTGTCCGCTCCTCACTCAGGATGTCGGGGTGCTGGCGCTCAACAGGATTCGCACGAGCGCTGTCTGGCTGCGCACCCCTGTCTTGTCGAACATCCGCTGGAGATGCGTGCGGGCCGTGTTGGCACTGATTCCCATCAACTCGGCAGCCTTGACGATGTCGTGGCCCTCAACGATCGAAGCCGCCACGCGCGCCTGTCCCCTGGACAAGCCGTAGAGGGTCCGCGCAGCAGAAAGGCGTTTCCGCTCCGCTTCCTTGTCATTGAAGGAAACCAGGATCATCTGGTCCTGATACATCACCCACACGACATGGGATTGATCCGCACAGCCGTCGCCCAGCACGAGGGGAATGGCCCCGAGAACGCCATCGGTCGGGGCGCCCGATCGCCTGACGTCAACCGGCGTCAAGTCGTCGGTGGCGGCAAGCGCGGCGCGGAGCAGCGTATTGTCGGCGCGGGACCGGGCGAGCAGATACCCCCCGTTTCCTGCCAACACCGGATGATCGGCAAGCTCGCCCTTGGCGGCGGCATTCATCCACAGAATGGCCCCGGTGCGATCGACCCGCACGGTCGGACACACGAACGTCCCGATCTTCGGGTCGGCATGCCCGACATAAACGATCTTCCACCGGCCCTCATCTTTCTCGAGAATACGGACGTGATGAGTCAGACCGACGTCCATGAACAGGTCGTCCGTGTCCGGTCCATACTGATCGAAACTGGCCCAGGCCATATCGCCGCTGACCCGAATCCGCACATTCTCGCGCCTGACGAGAGCCGGATCGGTTTCATTCGGGGTCGGACGGCCCTCGAACAAGCGCCGGGTCATGGCGGCCTCGGCTTCCCAGCCCTGCAGATAGGCGATTTGACCGCCGGCCAGCGTCACCAGGCGCAGCGAGTCCTCAACGTGCAGCCAACACCTGGCATAGCGGTCGAAGTCGCGCGCAAAGAAGCCAGCGAACTCTTCCTCGATGACCGCAAGGATCGCCTGTTTTTCCTGATCAGGGTCGCCCCCGGCCATGGCCTCGTCCTCTTGCCTTGCCGACACGCTATCACAACGGGCCAATGCGCCGAGAACCAGGGTCATCGCGCCAGGCCGTAGGACATATAGGCGCTACGGAAGGCCGATACGGCGAACCGAAGACGGGCGAATGTAATTGCCGGCATCCGCAAGGTGAGCGCCATTCCCTGGTGTTCAGCGTAGTAGTCATCCTCGGCTGTAGCGCGGGCGTAGTCGGGCCGCTCGCCTGGAATGACGTGCGCAGCGAAGAGCGTTGAACAGGACATCTAGAAACTCCCGGACCGGCGTTTCGCGGGGCGCGACAGTGCCCCGTGTCGATGTCTCAAGTTAGTCCGGGCATGTCACCCGGCCTGTCATTCGATCCGATGACAGCACGGAAATTCGGCCCGCCAGGTCCCGCTCATCACCTCGGCGTATGAATGAACTGCAAAAAGCGCGAGGCCGCGGGGAAAGGCAGCGCTTGCGCCCTGCGGCTTCCGGGAAGACTCAGGCCGACTTGTTGTCGCCCAGGTGGCGGTAAAGCGGCTCGGACCGGTCGAGGTGGCCGGCCATCATCTCCGCGGCAGTGTCGGCGTCCCTCTTCTCGAGAAAATCGACGATGCTCTCATGCTCGCTCAGCGTCGTTTCCTCCCGGCCCGACCAGCGCAGCATCGGCGCGTGGTAGTCGAAGAGCCAGGTCAGCATGGCCTCGGTCACCGCCTTGATCAGCGGGTTGCCGGTCGCCTCCGCCAGGCGTGCATGAAAGGCGATGTCGGTCTGGATGAAGCCGCTGGCATCGCCGAGATGGCCGCGCTGGGTGCTGACAAGGCCCCGCAGGTCGCTGATGTCTTCGGGCGTGCAGATTGGCGCGACCTTGCGCACCGTCGCCACTTCGAGAAGCCGCCGCAGCTCTTTCAGATGGTCAAGATTGTCCGGTTCGGTGGAGAGCAGCAGCCGGGCGATTTCATCCATCTGGCCGAAAGCCATGCCGGGCGTCAGCCGGTTGACCCTGCTGCGCTCGCCATGGGAGATCGTGATCAGGCCCTTGCTGGCCAATGACTGCAGCGCTTCGCGGATCGCCGGTCGGCCGACGCCGAAGCGTTCCATCAATTCCCGTTCCGAATACATCGCATCGCCGGGCGCAAGCTCGCCGCTGGCGATCATATGGCGAAGGCGGTCGAACACCTGCTCGGAAAGCTTCCTGCGGACGATCGGCTCGTCCGCACCCTGTCCGATCGCTGTCTTTTTCTCGGTCATTCTCTTACAGAAAGTCGAAAGACCAATCCCTATCCATCGTCAGTCATCGGACATGACAACTACGCCGCCTGCCAGCTGAGATCCGATACATGCCTTCGTCGCGGGCCCCGCAAACGCCCCTGGCAGGCCCGGGCCGGAAGCAGGGAGCGGCGCCGCCGCGCCACGCTCAATGTCCCTTCGACAAACCCGCCGAACAACGGACCTCAGGTAATCCTCTTGATGCTCGCGGCGATTTCCTCCGGCTCGAAGACGCGCTTCCAGTCGTCGCGCATCAGGGCCGGCTTGCCGAACTCCATCGCCTTGTTGCAGGCGTCGGAGAAGACGCCGTCGATCTCCTTGAAGATGACAGCCGCAAGGATGTTGACGTGGCCGAGCAGGAAGTCCCGTGCGGCTTCCCTGGGCACGCCGCGGGCGACGACCTCGTCCATGGCTTCCCGCATGATATCGAGCAGTGACGCGCAGACCGTTTCCGACAGGCCCGGCTCGAGCAGCGCCATGCCTTCCACGGTGATCCGGTGCGAGCGCATGACCGGGGCGTAGATCGCCTTGGCGACCTTCTCGCCGAGCGCATAGTGTTCCTCGGGTCCCTGCATCAGCGCGCAGACGACCGCCTGCTTGGCGGCAATGCCGCCGAAGAAGTCGCGCTTGGTCTCGGGGTCGATCTCGTCGTTGAAGATGGGCGGATGACAGGGATGTGTGACGAAATAGGTAATGTCGCTGCGCTCGGGCAGATGGCCCGCCGCTGGTGCCGCAGCGTCAAGGCAGATCACCATGGCGCCACTCGGAACCTGGTCGATGATGCCCGCCGCGACCTTGCCGATCACCGTGTCCGGCACCGCCAGCACAATGACATCGGCGCCCTGCAGCGCGGTAGCAGTATCGACGCATTCAAGACCCAGTTCCTGACGCAAGCGATCGCGCCCTACATCCGACACCTCGACATGGGCCGTTTCAAAATCGGTCTTGGCCAGGTTGCGCGACAGGCGCACCCCCATTTTGCCGCCCGCTCCGAAAAGCGCGATCTTGGTCATGCTCAATCTCTCCCCAGACACCGCCGTTTTCCGGCGGTTGAAGTTGACAACTGGTATGATGAGATACTAGCCATATGACCCTGTCAAGCAGCGGGCCTCACCACTGATGTCGCAAACCGGCCCTGTCGCCGCACCTCTCCCCAGCGGCCTCCTGGTTGCGTGGTACGGGGACGACTTCACCGGCGCGGCCGCCGTGATGGAAGTGCTGACCTTCGCGGGCCTCCCCTCGATTCTTTTTCTGGATGTGCCGAACGAGGCCCAGCTCGCGCGCTTCCCCGGACTGCGCGGCGTCGGCATCGCGTCGACGGCACGATCGAAGTCGCCGGAGTGGATGGACGCCAACCTGCCGGCGGCATTTCGCGGCCTGGCGCAGCTTCAACCGCCGCTCCTCCACTACAAGGTCTGCTCGACCCTCGACTCATCGCCACAGGTCGGTTCGATCGGCCGCGCCATCGAGATCGCGTCGCGCGAGATCGGTTTCACCGCCGCGCCGATCCTGGTCGCCGCGCCGGCGATGCGCCGCTACCAGTGCTTCGGCCACCTTTTTGCGGCCGTCGGCGACACCGTCTACCGCCTCGATCGCCATCCGGTGATGGCCCGCCATCCGGTCACCCCGATGACCGAATCGGACGTCGCCCGTCACATCGCCGCACAGTCGGAGCGGCTGGATGTCAGCCTCATGTCGCTCGAGGCGCTCGCGGCGCCTGGCGCATCCCTTGCGGCGCCGACCGGTCGAAATCCGGACCGGATCGACGCGGTGACGCTGGACTGCATGGACGCGGCTTCAGAGGCGGCGGCCGGCCGGCTGATCTGGGAAGAGCGCGACGCCAACCCCTTCGTCGTCGGATCGCAGGGCGTCGAATACGCCCTCGTTCGCTACTGGCAGGAGCACGGCCTGATCGAGACTCGCGGCGCCGCCGGCAGCATCGGCCGGGCGGACCGCATGGTAGCGGTGTCGGGCTCCGTCTCGCCAACAACCGGCGAACAGATCGGCTGGTCGCGCACCAACGGCTTCGATTGCATCGCCTTCGACGCTGCGCTGGCCTGTGGCGATCCTGCGTCCCTCGCCGCCGAAACCGCGCGGGTCGTCGACCGTGCCATCGCCGCCCTCGAACGCGGCGCCGACCCGCTGATCCATACCGCCGAGGGCGTCGACGACCCGGCCGTGGCGCGCTTCAACCAGGCGCTTGCCGCAAGCCAGCGCCCGGCGGCCGAGGTCAACCAGGCGATCGGCGAGGCGCTGGGCCTGGCGTTGCATGAGATCGTCACCCGGACCGGCGTCAGCCGCGCGGTGATCTCGGGCGGCGACACGTCCGGCTATGCCACCCAGCAACTGGGCATCTACGCCCTGTCCGCCCTCGCCCCGACGATCCCCGGCGCGGCCATCTTCCGCGCCCATGCCGATGGAGCCATGGACGGCCTCGAACTCGCGCTGAAGGGCGGCCAGATGGGCAGCCCCGACTATTTCGGCAGGGTGCGTGACGGCGGTGGCGCCCGATGACCCGGATCACCGCAGTCTATGACATCGAGTCGCCGTCGGGCGTTGCCCATGCGGCCGCCGTGATGGCCGGCGAGCAATCGACCGGAACCTTCGTCCGCCTCGCCGCCGAAACCGACGCATTGCGCGAACGGTCGGCGGCGCGGATCGAGGCGATCGAGATCACCGGCGAGAGCCCCCGGCCCGCCCTGCCCAGCCGGCGGGAAGGTCCGCGCTACGAGCGCGGCCGCGTAACGGTCAGCTGGCCGGCCGAGAATGTCGGCCTCTCCCTGCCGACGCTGCTGTCCACCGTCGCCGGCAACCTCTTCGAACTGGCGGAACTGTCGGCGATCCGGCTGCTCGACATCGGCCTCCCGACGGCACTCATCGCCGCCTGTCCAGGGCCGCAATTCGGCGCCGCCGGCACCCGCCGCATGCTGGGCGGCCATGACGGCCCGGTGATCGGCACGATCATCAAGCCGAGCGTCGGCCTCGACGCCGCCGGGACGGCGGCACTGGTGCAGACCCTGGTCGATGCCGACATCGATTTCATCAAGGACGATGAGTTGCAAGCGAACGGCACCTATTGCCCGCTCGCCGATCGGGTGGAAGCCGTGACGGCGGTGCTCGACCGCCATGCCGACAGGACCGGCAGGCGGGTGATGTACGCCTTCAACATCACCGACGAGATCGAGCAGATGTGGCGGAATCTCGAACTGCTCGAAGCGAACAACGCCACCTGCGCCGTGGTGTGCATTAACGCCGTCGGCCTGCCGGGCGTGCGCGCGGTGCGCGACCGGAGCAGCGTGGTCATCCACGGTCACCGCGCCGGCTGGGGCCTCTACTCCCGCTCGCCGGATATCGGCATCAGCTACGTCGCCTGGCAAAAGCTCTGGCGGCTGGCCGGCGCCGACCACCTGCATGTCAACGGCCTCGCCAACAAGTTCACCGAGTCGGACGCAGTGGTGCGCGAGGCGGCGCTTGCCGTGCAGACGCCCTTCGCCGGCGACGGCGCGCCGGCCTATACGGCGATGCCGGTGATCTCATCCGGCCAGACCGCGTGGCAGGTCGCGCCATCGCGGCATCTCCTCGGCAACGACGATTTCATCTTCTGCGCCGGCGGCGGCATCATGAGCCATCCCGGCGGGCCGGGCGCCGGCGTCATCGCCCTTCGCCAGGCCGCCGAGGCGGCACGGCAAGACATCGCGGTGGAGGACTTTGCGCGAAGCCACGGCGAGTTGAAGGCAGCCCTGGAGACTTTCCGAAAGCCATCGATCGTGGTCTGACGAACGGTGTTCGAGGAGCGATGAGCGCTGACGGTCAGGCGCGGGTCGATCGGCCCGCCGTGAGCGCGGCGAAGCCGACAATCGCCAGAACCAGCGCCGGCCCGAACATGATGACGAGAAACTGAAGCAAGGTCATCGGTGGATCTCCCGGAAAGCAGCGTGTTGAATCGCCGTAACCGGGATTCAACGCCCGATGACCGGACCGGTCAACCGGCGCTTTCTGTCAGCCTCCTCGGCATGAGGTGACAGGCTCAGGCGTGAACCGACGATCCCGGGATGGGTACGCCCGCCCGCTTCACGGCCGGATCGTCCACTTCGACAAGGGTGGCCCAGCGTCGCGACCACGAATGGCGGCCGCCGCAGGCCCAGCATTCTACCGTATGATTGGCGAAGGGTGCGGCCTTGAAGGAGGCAGCGTCGGTCTCGATACCCGTGGAGATCTGCTGCCCGGTCTTCGGGCATTGAATCGCTACGATACTCATGGCGAACTCAACAATACTCAAACTCTACTGACTCATATTACCCCGCCTTCGAAGCCGATTCCGCTACTTTGCTGAAAGATGGTTGACGACGTCTCGACGAACCGTCGGCGACCAACGGCGTCGCGCTGGCCGAGGAGGTAGCGAAACGCGCTGCCGGCCCACTCTATCCGGTGTCGACCCACTTCACGACGAAGGAAGCTGAACCGATGATCGTGCGTCCTTCGAGGCCCGGGCATGGCCCTCGCACCTCAGGATGGCGAGGCGGAGCATTATGGCCTCCGGTCGTCGGTCCGATCATCACACCGTCGCCATCGTGAGGAGCTCCGCGCAGCGGAGCCTCGAAGGACGCATGACGGCCACACATGAGAGAGCTAAACCATGGGCCGGCAAGCGGGCGCGATCAGCTTGCGGTGACAGCGTTCAGCCAAGCCGCTGTCTGGGCGATCGCCCGCATCGGTTCTGGATGGACCGCCAGGGCTTCGAGGAAGGCATGCGGCGCATGCGGATGGTGGTCGAGGCTGACGGCATTGCCGGCCTCGAACAGCCGGACCAGCATCGCCAGGTTCTCGTCCCGCAGGATATCCAGTCCGGTGGTGACGAGGCGAATTGGCGGCAGTCCGGCGAGATCGCCATGAAGCGGCGAAGCGAGCGGTTCGGCCCGGCGGTCTGCATCGGGGCAATAGAGATCCCAGAACCAGGCCATGCGGTCGCCGGTGAGCGTGAATGGGGGCGCGCTGAAGGTCACGTGCGAAGGGTGCGCGCGGCTCCCGTCGTAGACACCATAGTTGAGGATAAGCGCGTCAACGGGGGGCGCCCCGGCGTCCCGCATGGCAATCGCGCAAGCAAGGGCGAGGTGGGCGCCGGACGAGTCGCCACCGAGCGCCAGGGGCGCGGTCAGACCCAGGGGTGGGAACCGCGATCGCACGGCGTCGATGGTCGAGACGCAGGAAGGAACCGTATCCGGAAACCGGACCTCCGGCGCCAGCGGGTAATCGACGCCAACAACCGCCCAACCGGCGGCCGCCGCGTATTCGCGCATGATCCTGTCATGGGTGTCGATGTCGAGGAGCGCCCAGCCGCCGCCGTGAAAATAGATCAGCGTCGGCAATGGCCGGGTGTCGCTCGGATAGTAGACGCGCATCCGGAGCGCACCTTCGGGCGTCGCGATCGTCTCCTCGACGATCGTGTGCATCGTCGCGCCACCGCGCTGCCAGGGCAGGCGCGCCCGCGACGCAGCGGCACGGACCTCGGCAATGCTCGCCTCGCTCGGAACGATGGCCGGATCAGAGGGGCCGATCGCCTTGAGGAACGGCAGATAGGCCGGGTCCAGCATGGATGCCTCGGCGAGCGGGCTGGGGGCCGGCTCGACGCTCATTGCCCGGCAAGCGCCGTCACATCGACGCCGAGCGCCTTGCCCGCCGCGACGATGTCGTCGATGGCGGTTCCCGGCAGGACGATCCCGTCCCGCGACGCTGCTTCGAGATCGGATTCGATTTCACCCGGCACATACAACCGCTCCACCCCGTCGCGGCGGCCGGAAGTGTGAACCTGCGCGATGACGCCGTCCGTGCGCGTCTTGAAGCGCGCGACATCCTCGAAGAAGGCGACATTGATCGCCATGAAGAAATGCCCGTCGACGCCGACGACCGCGCCATCTTCCATGTTGCCGGACTCGGTCCCGTAGCCGGCACCGGACAGGAGGCTCGACAGCATGCCGACCGCCATGCCGAGGCCGACGCCCTTGTGCTGGCCGATCGGCTGGATGATGCCGTTGAGCGCCGCACCCGCATCGGTGGTGGGATTTCCCTCCGCGTCGAACGCCCAGCCCTCGGGGATCGGACTGCCCTTCTGGTGGTAGATGCGGATCTTGCCATGGGCGGTCGCGCCAAAGGCGAAGTCGAGCACGAAGGGCTTGCCGCTGGCCGCCGGCATCGCGATCGACAGCGGGTTGATGCCGACGATCCTGTCGGTGCCGCCCCATGGCGCCATCGTCGGGATGGCGTTGGTGCCGGCGATGCCGATCATGTCGGCCTCCGCCGCCATCAGCGTGTACCAGTCCATCGCGCCGCAATGGTTGGAGCCGCGCACCGCCGCGAACGCAACGCCGATTTCTCCGGCCCGCTCGATCGCCCGCCGCATGGCCATGGTGCCGCCGATCTGGCCCATGGAGTTGTGGCCATCGATGACGATCGCCGCGCCCCGGTCCGAGACGACGGTCGGCACGCCGCGCGGGTCGACGCCGTCCTTCGTCATTTTCTTCACGTAGTCCGGCACCCGCATCACCCCGTGCGAAAGGATGCCGCGACGGTCGGAGGCGACCAGCGACCCGGCGAGCAGCGCCGCGTCCGCGTCGCTCATCCCGCAACCGGCGAAAATCGCCGTGACAATCGCCTCAAGCGCCCCCGGATCGACGACGCGATCCCCTGCTCCCTTGGGATAAATGGCCATGGTGACGCTCCTCGATTACAGTCGGTAGAAGGCGATTGCGTTGTCGCGGTAAAGCTTGCGGCGCTCGGCCTCGGACGCGCCGGCAACAACGGTGTCGACGACATCGACCCAGCGCTTGTAGGTCGAGGCGAGTTCCGAGACCGGCCAGTCGCCGCCGAACATCACCCGGTCGAAGCCGAAGCAGTCGATGGTGTGTTCGATGTAGGGAATGACCTCGGCCTCGGTCCATCGGTCGTGATGGGCCTCGGTGACAACGCCGGAGATCTTGCACGCGACATTGGGGAAGCTGGCGATCTCGCGCATCTCAGACTTCCACGGCTCGACCAGCCCGTCGCGGATGCCGGGCTTGGCGACATGGTCGATGACGAAACTGACCTTCGGGCAGCGCCGGACCAGTTCGATGGCGTCGGCGAGTTGCGGATGCAGAACACAAATATCGAAGGAGAAGCCGAACTCCGGCAGCATCTGGACGCCGGCGACGAAGTCGTCCTGTAGCGCCCAGCCGGGTTCGTCGAGATGCCGCTCGATCAGCCGCCGCACGCCGCGCGCGATGCCGACCTCGGCATAGGCGGCAAGATCGGCCCGGGCCCCCTCGCCTTTCTCCAGCGGGATCGCCGCAACCATGCCGCGGATCAGGTCCGGCTCGCTGCGGGCGACATTAGCCACCCATTCCGCCTCGCGCAGATGCTGGTCCGGGGCGGCATCGACCTCGACGAAGACCAGCGCCTCGACGTCGACCCCGGCGGTCAGCCTGCGGAAATCATCCGGCAGGTGCGGCCGGTTGAGCTTTGGCGCGTTGGCCATCCAGGGGAAATCGAGCGCGCCCGGATCGTAGAGGTGGACATGGGAGTCGACGATAGGAAAGTCAGGCATGGTCTCGGTTCCTGAGCAGGATCATCTTTCGGTGGCGATGCGATCGCGGCGACGGGCGGCGGTCACCGAGAGCCCCACCGCGACGATCAGCATGAAGCCGTTGAACAGCGGCTCGACGAAGAAGGGCGCGCCCAACTGGTTGAGCCCCGCGACGGTCACCGCCAGCACTGCGACGGCAACCAGCGTTCCCCAGACATTGGTGCGGCCGGGCTTGATCGCCGTCGCGCCGAGCAGCGCGCCGGTGAAAGCTGGCAACAGAAACTCCTGGCCGACCGTGCTCTGACCGACCCGCAACTGCGCCTGGAGAACGATGCCGGCAAAGGCCGAGACAAGGCCGCCAATGACGAAGGCGATGGTGACGTAGCGCTGGGCCGAGATGCCGTTCAGTTCGGCCGCCCTCGGGTTCTCGCCGAGCACGTAGAGCTTGCGGCCGAAAGGCAGGTACTCGAACACGATCCATAGCACGATGCCGATGACGATGACGTAGATCAGCGCCAGCGGCACCGGGCCGATGCGGCCCGACAGGGCGATGAAGGCCGGCGCCAGCGAGCCGACGACCTGTCGGCCCTCCGTGTACCACTGCAGGATACCGAGCAGGACCGATCCGGTGCCGAGCGTGGCGATGAAGGAGTTGATCCTGATGCGCGTCACCAGGATGCCGTTGATGAATCCGACGACGACGCCGATCGCCAGGACCACCAGGCAGGCGAGCCACCACGGCATGCCCTGCTGGGTCTGCAGCCCGATCGCCAGGATCTGCGAGATGCCGATGACGCCGGCGACCGAGAGGTCGAACTGGTTGGCGGTCATCGGAATCATTACCGCCAGCGCGGCAAGCGCGTAGATCGAGCGGTTGTTGGCGAGCGAGGTGAAGGTGAACTGGGTCGGGAAACTGTCCGGCCGGAGGATCGAGAAGAGGACGATCAGGCCGACCAGCAGGATCGGCAGGCCCCAGCTCGAGACGATACGAATGATCGACGGCATGCTCAGACCGCTCCGCCGGAGGCCAGCGCCGTCAGCCGCTCGACCGACAGGTCGGCGCGTGGCACCTCGGCAACGGTCTGGCCGCGGCTGAAGACCAGTGCGCGATCGGACAGGCCGGCGACCTCCTCGAAATCGGAGGAGACCAGCAGGACCGCCAGCTTCCTCGACAATGCTTCGTTCAGCAAACGATAGATCTCCGCCTTTGCGCCCACATCGACGCCGGTTGTCGGCTCTTCCAGAACCAGGACCCGTCGGCCAACCGTCAGCCAGCGGGCGATGACCACCTTCTGCTGGTTGCCGCCGGACAGGGTAGCGATCGGCCGCTCGGTATCGCGCGGACGCACGTCGAAGGTATCGAGCGCGTCGGTCGCCATCTGCCGTTCGCGCTGCGTTCCGATCACGCTGATGCCGGCAAGGTCGGGATCGGGAAAGAGATTCTCCCGCACCGCCAGCCCGGCGCAGATGCTCTCTTCGGTGCGCTTGCTCGACACGAAACCGATGCCCTCGACGATGGCGTCGTGGGAATCGTCGAGCGTCAAACGCTTGCCGTCGAGGCGGATGTCGCCCGAGCGCGAAGGAAGCGCGCCGGCGATGATGCGGCCAACGACGTCGTGCCCGGCGCTGCGCAACCCGACGAGACCAAGGATCTCGCCGGCCGCCACTTCAAAGCTGACCGGCCCGACCGACTTCGACTTCAGGTCCTCGACCGCGAGGACGACATCGCCGATGTCGTGGCGGATGGCGGGAAACAGTTCCTCGATGCCGCGGCCGACGATATCCATCACCAGTCCCTGCGGCGTCGTCTCGCCGACCGGGCGGCTGGAGACCACCTTGCCGTCGCGAAGGACGGTCACGGTGTCGGCGATGCGGAAAACCTCGTCGAGGCGGTGGGTGACGTAGATGATGCCCAGACCCTGGCCGCGCAGGCGCTGCAGCACCTCATGCAGGCGGATGACATCGGATTCCGGCAGCGTCGCGGTCGGCTCGTCAAGGACCAGGATCCGCGCCTCGATCGCCAGCGCCCGCGCGATCGCCACCATCGATTTCTCGGCCGCCGAGAGGCGTCCGACCAGCGTGCCCGGATCGAAAGTGCAGCCCATCGCGTCGAGGGCGTGGCGCGCCTTGTCCTCGGTCGCGCCCCAGTCGATCAGGCCGCGCTTGCGCTGGTAATCGGCAACCACAGCGACATTCTCGGCCACCGTCATCGTCTCGACTAAGCCAAGGTCCTGGTGGACAAAGGCGATGCCGGGGACCGGCTTGCCCGGCCCCGCCTTTCCGGCGGGACCTTCGATCGCGCCATCGTCGGCGACGTAGATGCCGGCGAGGATCTTGATCAGCGTCGACTTGCCGGCGCCGTTCTCGCCCAGGAGGGCATGGATCTCGCCGGCCCGAATGGCGAGGCCGACCGAGTCAAGCGCCTGGGTTCCCCCGAAACGCTTGCTCAGTCGGTCGCACCGCAGAAGGACGGGGCCGGCGGGAGTCATTGTCGTCTTCGTGTCAGCCGGCGCTGCCGCCTAGCCTTCGACGCCCCACAGTTCGAGATACTTCGCCTTGTAGTCGTTGGTCGGGACGAAGGCATTCTGGTCGCCGCCCTCGGCATCGACATTGTCGGGCGTGACGAGATACGGCGCCTGGACGAAGTCGCTCGGCGCCTCGCCCTGGATGGCGCGATTGATCTCGTCGACGGCCTGGTAGGCCTGCATCTCGACCGGCTCGGAGACCGTGACGGCCTGGTATTCGCCCGAACGGATGCGCTCATAGGCGGAACGCTGACCATCGGCGCCGACCAGCTTGATGTCGCCGGCTTCGACGCCGGCACTGCGCAGCGCCGGAACCTGGAAGTCGAGCGTGTAGTCGGCGACCGCCGTGACATAGAGCGGCGTGCCGTATTTCTGGATCCACGAGATCACCAGTTGCGGCTGGCGCTGCGCCACTTCGGCGATCGGCGAGCTGACATACTCGACGACTTCGCAATCCGGGCATTCCTTGATCCGCGCCTCGGTGGCGCGCGACTTCGCCTCGGCGATGGCGAATTCGTTGTGGCTGGTGACGACGACCTTGCCCTTGCCGCCGGAGTCGACGATCACCCAGTCGGCCTGCGCCTTGCCGATCTCGCGCGGGTCCTGCTGGATGTTGGTGAAGAGGTGGAGTTCCTCATTGGGGCCAGGCAATGCGGCGGCGTGGATGCCGACGATCGGGATATTCTTCGCGACCGCCTCGCCGATCGGCTCCTGCAGGCTGGCCGCGTCGGCCGACGTGACGATGCCGTCGACGCCGAGCGCAATGGCCTGGTTGAAAGCGTTGATCCAGCCGACCGGCGTTGCCTTGCCGTCGATGATCGTCACGTCCCAGCCGATCTTCGATCCGGCTTCCTGGATGGCGACGCCCCAGGCGCGCGAGGCATCGTTGTTTTCGTCATTCGAGATATAGGCGATCTTCTTGCCGGCTTCCGGCTTCGGCGAACTGGTCGGACCACGCCAGTCGGTCTGCGGACCGGCGTAGATCACCAGATCCTTCTTCGCCTCTTCGACGATGTCCTGTGCGGCGACCGAGCCGGCCATGCCAAACACCGCGACGACCGTCGCGAGCAACGTGACTTTCATTTTCACCTCCCTGAGCGGCGCATCGTCCTTGAATGCGAATGCGCGATTGATCTGGTATGACTAGTTTTAAGCGCGCCGTCTAGCAAAATTCTGCTATTCTCAGGCCGATTTCTTCCCTCAAAGCCCAGCTCGGCGGGAGTCACCCAGTTTTGGTCTGATAGGTAACGACATGAAATCAGCGTTCGAACTCTCGGCCCGGAAGGTGGTCGTCATCGGCGCCGCGGGCGGGATCGGCCAGGCGACCGCAAGGGTTTTTGGCGGGCTGGGCGCGCGACTTGTCCTCGCCGACCGCGAGGCGCCGACCGATCTGGCGGCGGAGATCGTCGCGGCCGGCGGCGAAGCCAGCGCGTCGGCCTGCGATGTTGCCTCGCGGGACGCGGTGGAGGCGCTGATCGCCGGGGCCGGCGACATCGACGCCCTGGTCTATGTCGCCGCGATCTGCCCCTGGGATGACTGGACCGACGACGGCTGGGACGACGTGTTCGACGATGTGCTGGCGGTCAACCTCCGCGGCGCGGTCTTCGCTGCCCGCGCCGCGATGCCCGGGATGGCGGCGCGCGGCGGCGGCCGGATCGTTCTCGTCGGCTCGCTGGCCGGCAAGATGGGCGGCCTCATAGCGAGCGCCCATTACGTCGCCTCGAAGGGCGGGCTGCATGCCCTCGTCAAGTGGCTGGCGCAGCGCGGCGGTCCGCAGAACATCCTGGTCAGCGGCATCGCGCCGGCCTCGACGGCGACGCCGATGATGGAGGGAAAATCTGTCGACCTCGAACGGATCCCGCTGCGGCGAATGTCGAGCCCGGAGGAAATCGCCTGGCCGACCGCCTTCCTGTGCTCGGATGCAGCCAGCTACATCTGCGGCACGGTCCTCGACGTCAACGGCGGCGTCTACATGGCCTGAGACGAGGCGCGGCGGCGGCTTTCGGGGCGCGCCTCGGGCGGCGCCACACCCTGCCAGTAATAGTGAGCGACCGTCGCGAGATGGGTCTCCATCGCCTCTTCGGCAACAACCGAATTGCCGGCAGCGATCGCCTCGTAGATCGCCCGATGCTGCTCGAAGATCTCCGACCGGGTTGCACCGGCCCGTGCCGAAACCGAGCGCTGCTCGGCCAGCCACGCCATCAGCGCATGATGAAGGGCGGTGAAGATCGGGTTATGGGTGATCATCGCCAGCGTGTAATGGAAGGTCAGGTCGGTGCGCTCGAATGTCGGCTGGTCCTCGGCCGCGCCGTTGGCGTCGAGCGCCGCCTTCAGCGCCTTGAGGTCTTCCGCCGTTGCGTGTTTCGCGGCGTGGCGGGCAAGGCCGATCTCGAACAGCGTTCGCGCATTCTGCAGGTCGCGAACACCGTCTGTCTGGCTGAGCATGTGCCGCGCCGCGCCGGACAGGTCGTCGACCAGCGTGTTGGCGTCGGGACGCGACACCCGCGCCGCGGCACCCGGGCGGGTTTCCAGGAGCCCCTTCCGCTGCAGCATGAACAGCGCTTCGCGGACGGTTGACCGTCCGACCCCGAACTGCTCCATCAGTCCGCGTTCTGACGGGATCTTGTCACCGACCGAAAGCCGCCCGGAAAAGATCGCCAACTCGAGATGCTCGGCGATTTCCTCAAACCGTTTCCGCGCTGGCGCCATGAGTCCCCTTTTCGCTGGTCGACTCCGTCATACCACATCGAACCTGTCAGACCAATTGGCCTTCCGGGCTTCGGAGCTGTTTGACCGGGAATGATGCAGGTGCCCCGGCTCAGGCCGAGTCAGCCGGCGCACGCGTCAGGGTTCGCGAGACCGCGTCGCACCAGCCGGCGTAGCGGCGGGATCGCTCGGGCGCGCGCATCTTCGGCGTGAAGCGCCGGTCGGACTTCCAGCCTTTGGCGAAGGCATCGGGCGCCGGGCAGATACCGGCCTGCAGGCCGGCGAGATAGGCGGCGCCGAGAGCGGTGGTCTCGAGGTTCTTCGGTCGGTCCACCGGCGCGCCGAGGATGTCGGCGAGGAACTGCATCGTCCAGTTCGAGGCGACCATGCCGCCGTCGACCCTGAGGACGGTGCGCGCTGCACTTCCCTTCTCCCAGTCGCCCTGCATCGCATCGAGGAGGTCGCGGGTCTGGAAGCAGACCGCCTCCAAGGCAGCCCGCGCGATCTCCGCCGAAGTGGTGCCGCGGGTGATGCCGTAGATCGCGCCCCGCGCCTCGGCGTCCCAATAAGGCGCGCCGAGCCCGACGAGAGCCGGGACGAAATAGACCGGATGATCGGCGTCGGCCATTGCCGCGAGCCGCCCGGTGTCCTCGGCCCGCTTGATGACCTTCAGCCCGTCGCGCAGCCATTGCACCGCCGCACCGGCGACGAAGATCGAGCCTTCCAGCGCATAGGTGCGCTGGCCGTCGAGCTGGTAGGCGATGGTGGTCAGCAGCCGGTTGCGGGAGCGCACCGCCTGGTCCCCGGTGTTGAGGAGTGCAAAGCAGCCGGTGCCATAGGTCGATTTCAGCATGCCCGGCTTGAAGCAGGCCTGGCCGATGGTCGCCGCGTGCTGGTCGCCGGCGACGCCGAGAATCGGGATCGCGGCGCCAAGGATGCTCTTGTCGGTGACGCCGAACTCCGCGGCGCAGTCCCTGACCTCCGGCAGCATCGCGCGCGGCACGCCGAAGATCTCCAGCAGCGTGTCGTCCCACTTTCCATCGTGGATGTTGAACAGCAGCGTTCGCGAGGCGTTGGTAGCATCTGTGACATGCGCCTTGCCGCCGGTCAGCCGCCAGATCAGCCAGCTGTCGATGGTGCCGAAACAGAGGTCGCCGGCAAAGGCGCGCTTGCCCGCGCCCTTCACCGTGTCGAGCAGCCAGCCGATCTTGGTGCCCGAGAAATAGGGATCGAGCAGCAGGCCGCTGAGTTCGGTGATCGTCGGCTCCAGCCCCTTGCGGCGGAGCGAGGCGCAGATATCGGCGGTCCGCCGATCCTGCCAGACGATGGCGCGGTGGATCGGCTTGCCGGTCTTGCGGTTCCAGACGACGACAGTTTCACGCTGGTTGGTGATGCCGATGCCGGCGATTTCCGCCGGCTTGATCTTCGCCTTGCGGATCGCCGAGCGGCAGGTGGCGACGACGCTCTCCCAGATTTCCTCCGGGTCATGCTCGACCCACCCGGCCTTCGGAAAGATCTGGCGAAACTCGCGCTGCGCGGAACCGACCGGCTTGAGCTTCGCATCGAAGACGATGGCCCGGGTCGAGGTGGTGCCCTGGTCGATGGAGAGAATGAAACGAGGCATCGTCGGGGTATCCGTTGCAGCACGTCGAGGGGCGGTTCCGCTCAGACCCAGATGAATACCGCGATCGCGAACAGGATGGCGATGACAATCGGCGCCGTCAGCGGCATCCCGACAATGCCGAGCCAGGCGAGAAAAATGAAGGCGCTGCCGAGAAGCGAGATGAACAGGCGGTCGCCGCGCGTCGTGTCGAGGCCGAGGACACCATGGCGCGGCGATCCGCCGGGGACGAAATACTCCCATATCGACATGACGACGAAGCAGCCGAGGATGAAGAGGAAGAACAGTGCGGTCGGCCAGGTCCAGGCCATCCAGGCGAGCGGTGCGGCGTCCATGACGGTTTCCTCCTAGACGCGACCGAGGGCGAAGCCCTTGGCGATATAGTTTCGGACGAAGTAGATGACAAAGGCGCCCGGAACGATGGTCAGCGCGCCGGCCGCAGCCAGAAGGCCGAGTTCGTAGCCCGACGTACTGGCGGTGCGGGTCATCGTCGCCGCGATCGGCTTGGCCGCGACCGAGGTCAGCGTCTTGGCGAGCAGCAGTTCCACCCACGAGAACATGAAGCAGAAGAAACAGGCGACGCCGATGCCGGCGGCGATGGTCGGGATGAAGATGCGCACGAAGAAGCGCGGGAAGGAATAGCCGTCGATATAGGCGGTTTCGTCGAGCTCCTTCGGCACGCCCGACATGAAGCCTTCGAGAATCCAGACTGCCAGCGGAATGTTGAACAGCGTATGGGCCAGCGCCACCGCCCAGGGCGTGTCGAACAGCCCGACCGCCGAATAGAGCTGGAGGAAGGGCAGCGCGAAGACTGCCGGCGGCGCCATGCGGTTGGTCAGCAGCCAGAAGAAGAGATGCTTGTCGCCGAGGAAGCGGTAGCGCGAGAAGGCATAAGCCGCCGGCAGCGCGACCGACACCGACAGCACGGTGTTGATCACCACATACTGAAGCGAATTCACGTAACCCATGTACCAGGTCGGGTCGGTGAAGATCTTGGCGTAATTCTCCAGCGTGAAGGTCTGCGGCCACAGGGTGAAGCCGCCGAGAATCTCGTTGGTCGTCTTGAACGACATGTTGAGCAGCCAGTAGATCGGCAGCAGCAGGAACAGGATGTAGACGATCGGTATGAGCGAGCGGGCGCGCATGGCTATCGGTCCTCCCCGCGCATCATGAGGGTGTAGAACAGCCAGCTCATCAGCAGGATGATGAGGAAGTAGATGATCGACATCGCGCCGGCCGGGCCGAGGTCGAACTGGCCGAGGGCGATCTTGACGAGATCGATCGACAGGAAGGTCGTCGAGTTGCCGGGGCCGCCGCCGGTCAGGCCGACCACCTCCGTGTAGATCATGAACGAATCCATGAATCGAAGCAGGATGGCGATGGTCAGGACGTATTTCAGCTTCGGCAGCTGGATGTAGCGAAACACCGCCCACGGCCGCGCGCCATCGACCTTGGCCGCCTGGTAATAGGCGTCGGGGATGGAGACGAGGCCGGCATAACAGAGCAGCACGACCAGCGACGTCCAGTGCCAGACGTCCATCAGCACCACGGTGAACCACGCGCCGATCGGCTGCCGCGTGTAGTTGTAGTCGATGCCGAGGCCGTTGATCATGCGGCCGAGCAGGCCGATGTCGGGTAGCGCGAAGATGTTCCACATCGCGCCGACGACGTTCCACGGGATCAGCAGCGGCAGCGCCATCATCACCAGGCAGACCGAGACCCATGGCCCCTTGCGCGGCATGGCCAGCGCGATCAGCAGGCCGAGCGGGATCTCGATGAGAAGAACCAGGCCGGTGAACATCACCTGGCGAAAGAGTGCCGCATGGAACCGCTCCGAGCGCAGCACGTCCTCGAACCACTGGACGCCGGCCCAGAAGAAGACGTTGTCGCCGAAGGTTTCCTGGACCGAGAAGTTGACCACGGTCATCAGCGGGATGACGGCATTGAAGGCGACGAGCAGAACGACGGGGGCGACGAACCACCAGGCCTTGTTGTTGTCGATCTTCTTCATGAGGCGGCCCCGTTCACCATCCAGCCATTCTCGTAGATCTGCGAATGCGCCGGGTCGAAACGGACATGCGCCGTCCCTTCCGGCACCGCGTCCTCCTCGGGAAGCAGCAGCTTGATGATCTCGCCGGCGCCGGCGGTCTCGACGATCCGGTAGCGACCGGCGTCCGAGACCTTGATCACCTCGACCGGGATGCCTTCATCGGCCAGCGTGACGAACTCCGGCCGCACGCCAAGCTCGACGTGTCCCGCGCCGCCGCGATACCCGGCGGCATTGATCGTCTCCACCCGGTGGCCGGCGAAGATGGCGACACCGTCCTCGACCGAACAGGGCAGCACATTCATTCCGGGCGAGCCGATGAAGTGGCCGACGAAGGTGTGCTGCGGCTTCTCGAAGAGCTCGACCGGCGTGCCGATCTGGACCACCTCTCCGTCCTGCATCACCACCACCCGGTCAGCGAAGGTCAGCGCCTCGGTCTGGTCGTGGGTGACATAGATCATCGTCCGGCGGATACGGCTGTGCAGTTCCTTCAGCTTCGACCGCAGCACCCATTTCAGGTGCGGGTCGATCACCGTCAGCGGTTCGTCGAACATGATGACGTTGACGTCGGAACGGACCAGCCCGCGCCCCAGCGATATCTTCTGCTTGCCGTCGGCGGTCAGGCCCGAGGCGCGCTTGGTCAGCATCCCGTCGAGCTCGAGCATGCTGGCGATCTCCCGGACGCGGCGATCGATATCCGGCCCGGTGACGCCGCGATTGCGGAGCGGAAACGCGAGATTGTCGTAGACGGTCATCGTGTCGTAGATGACCGGAAACTGGAAAACCTGCGCGATGTTGCGCGCCTCCGGCGTCGCATCGGTGACATCGAGGCCGTCGAACAGGATCGTACCCTCGGTCGGCCGCAGCAACCCGGAGACCAGATTGAGCAGCGTCGTCTTTCCGCAGCCCGAAGGCCCGAGCAGCGCATAGGCGCCGCCATCGGCGAAATCGAGCGAGACTTCCTTGAGCGCCCAGTCCTCGTCATTGGTCGGCTTCGGACCGTAGCTGTGGCGAACCTTGTCGAGCGTGATGCCAGCCATCATGCGCCTCCCGCGACGAGCCGGTCGTCGGCATCGAAAAAGAAGCTCCTGCCGATATCGACATAAAGGCGTGCCATCGCGCCGATCTCGAAGGGATGGATGCCGTGCGATTGCGAGACCCAGGTCCGGCCGTCGAGATCGAAATGGACGACGCTCTCCGATCCGCTGAGTTCGGCGATCAGGATCTTGCCCTCCACGGCGGCATCGGACTCGTTGCGCGCCTGCGGCGTGATGTGGTGCGGGCGGATGCCGATGGTGTAGTCGCCATCCGGCAGATCGCGCGCGGTGCCGACGGCCGGCATCGCGGCCGCGCCGGCAATGACGATGTTCTGGCCCTGCTTGGTGACCCGCGCCGTGTTGATTGGCGGATCGGAGAACACCTGCGCGGTAATCAGGTCCTTCGGATTGCGGTAGGTCTCGGAGGTAGGACCGAACTGGGTGACGCGGCCTTCATGCAGGGTCGCGGTGTTGCCGCCGAAGAGCAGCGCCTCGGTCGGCTCGGTGGTGGCGTAGACGACGATCCGGTCGCGCCCCGCGAACAGCTTCGGCAGTTCGTCGCGCAGTTCCTCGCGCAGCTTGTAGTCGAGGTTGGCGAGCGGCTCGTCAAGCAGGATCAGGTCGGAATCCTTGACCAGCGCCCGCGCCATCGCCGTTCGTTGCTGCTGGCCACCGGATAACTCGCTCGGCCGCCGCTGGAGCATCGGTGTCAGCTTGAGGAGGTCCGCCGTCTCCCGGACCCGCTTGTCGATTTCGGATTGCGCCATGCGCGCCACGCGCAAGGGCGAAGCGATATTGTCGAAGACGTTCATGTTCGGGTAGTTGATGAACTGCTGGTAGACCATCGCCACGTTGCGCTTCTGCACCGGGACCGTGTTGACCCGGGCGCCGCGGAAAAAGATGTCGCCCGAGGTCGGCCGGTCGATGCCCGCCATCAGCTGCATCAGCGTCGTCTTGCCGGAGAGCGTCGTGCCGAGCAGGATGTTGAACGATCCCTCCTCCAGGACGAGGCTTGTCTCGTGGATGTGCTGATCGGCGCCGACCCGCTTGGCGATGTTTCGAAGTTCCAGCGTCATCTCGGTTGTTCACCGTTCCCGCTTGCCTGAGAGCGTAAGCCCTTCCGGGGCGCGCCGCGAGGGCGCGTCCCGGAAAGGTGAGTCTTGCCGGCGCTACTGGTTGGTCCAGCGCTGGATCAGGTCGTCATAGGCGATGGTCTCGCCCTGGGGCTTTTCGTTTTCCAGCTTGGCCGCGGGGCCGTTCGGCTTGCCGAGCCACTCGGACGGATCGACTTCGGCATTGAGCCGCGGTCCGCAACCCCCGTAGGTGTTGGCGGCCTCATCGGCTGCCTGCATCCGGGCCATGATGTCGTCCATCTCGCCGGCGAGCCGATCCATGGCTTCCTGCGGCGTGAAGGCACCCGAATTGACGTCACCGATCTGCTGCCACCAGAGCTGGGCGAGCTTCGGATAGTCCGGCACGTTGATGCCGGTCGGCGTCCACGCGACACGGTCGGGCGAACGATAGAACTCGACCAGACCGCCGAGCTGAGGCGCCCGCTCGGTGAACGACGGGTCGTTGATCGACGAGTCGCGGATGATCGTCAGGCCGACATGGGTCTTCTTCAGATCGACGGTCTTCGACACGGCGAACTGGGCATAGAGCCAGGCCGCCTTGCGACGATCGACCGGTGTCGACTTGAACAGGGTCCACGATCCGACGTCCTGGTAGCCGAGCTTCATGCCCTCTTTCCAGTACGGGCCATGCGGCGAAGGCGCCATCTTCCACAGGACCTTGCCGTCGTCGTCGACGGTATTGTTGCCGTCGGCCTTGGACTTGACCATGTCGGGCAGGAACGCCGTGTACCAGAAGATCTGCTGGGCGACGTTGCCCTGGCTGAGCGCCGGCAGCGACTGGTAGAAGTCGAGGTCGGCAGCGCCAGGAGGCGCGTAGTTGCGCAGCCATTCGTCCCACTTGGCGATGGCATAGACCGACGCCGGAGCGTTGGTGCCGCCGCCGCGCGAGACCGAGGCGCCCGAGGGATTGCAGGTCCCCTCGTCCATGCGGATGCCCCATTCGTCGATCGGCCGGCCATTCGGCAGGCCCGGCGAGGTCGAGCCGGCCATCGACAGCCACGCATCGGTCATGCGCCAGCCGAGGTCCGGCGCGCGCTTGCCGTAATCCATGTGGCCGTAGATGCGAACGCCATCGATCTCCTTGACGTCGTTGGTGAAGAAGTCGGCGATATCCTCGTAAGCCGACCAGTTGACCGGCACGCCGAGGTCGTAGCCGTACTTGTCCTTGAACTGCTTCTTCAGGTCCTCGCGGGCGAACCAATCGGCGCGGAACCAGTAGAGGTTGGCGAACTGCTGATCGGGCAACTGCCAGATCTTGCCGTCCGGCCCGGTGGTGAACTGGATGCCGATGAAATCCTCGAGGTCGAGCATCGGATTGGTGACATCCGAGCCCTCGCCTTCCATCCAGTCGGTCAGGTTCACCGCGCTTTGCAGGCGCGAATGCGTACCGATCAGATCGGAGTCGTTGACATAGGCGTCGTAGAGATTGCGGTTGGTCTGCATCTGCGTCTGAACCGCCTGGACGACCTCGCCTTCACCGAGAATCTGGTGGTTGACCTTGATGCCGGTGATCTCCTCGAAAGCCTTGGTGAGGACCGTCGATTCATAGGTGTGCGCCGGAACGCCTTCCGACAGCACGTTGATCTCCATGCCGGCGAAGGGTTTGGCGGCGTCGATGAACCACTCCATCTCCTTCATCTGTTCGTCTTTCGACAGAACCGAGGGCTGGAATTCGGAGTCGATCCATTTCTTCGCGGCTTCCATGTCCGCGAATGCCGGAGACGACCCGATTCCGACCAGCAGCGCCGCTACCGATGCGGTGTACCGTATCGACATTTCGTTTCCTCCTTGACGTGCGCACTAAGGATTTCAATGCCCCGGACGCGGTGCGCACGCGTCGTCCGGAGCTTTTTTGCACGCGTCGGAATCCGGCCGGGGCCACTTCCTTGCGGTGCATTCGAAAATGGATTGCGCGCGCGGTTCATCCCGCCCTCGCCGCTTGCTGGGGCACGGCCGAGCGCATGTAGCTGTCGACCGCTTCGCGCTGTCCCGCATCGAGATGCAGGCCGAGCTTGGAGCGGCGCCAGAGGATGTCCTCCGCCGTCTCCGCCCATTCGTTCGCCTTGAGATAGGCGATCTCGCGTTCGCTGAGACCGCCGCCGAAGTCGCGGCCGATATCCGCGGCGCTCCGTGCCCCCGCCAGCAGCGCGTCGACCCGTGTCCCGTAGGCGCGGCAGAGCCGGTGCACGACCCCGCGGTCGAGAAAAGGGTAGCGGTCCGCCACTTTCTCCGCCCACTCGTCGAAGGCCGTGACCGGGATATCGCCACCCGGCAGCGTCGCCGTCCGAGTCCATGACCGACGCATCTGCGGAAAGGTCTCGGCGAGCTTCTCCAGCGCATGTTCAGCGAGGCGACGGTAGGTGGTGATCTTGCCGCCGAAGACCGACAGCAGCGGTGCCGCGCCATCCTCGCCGTCGAGGGTGAGGACATAGTCCCGCGTCGTTTCCTGCGCCTTGGACGCGCCGTCGTCATAGAGCGGCCGGACACCGGCATAGGACCAGCGGATATCGGACCGGGTGACCGGCTTCTCCAGATATTCGCTGACGGCGCCGAGCAGGTAGTCGGTCTCGGACTCGCTGATCGCGACCGTCGCCGGGTCGCCATCAAACTCCTCGTCGGTCGTCCCGATCAGGGTGAAATCCTGCTCGTAGGGAATGGCGAAGCAGATCCGCCCGTCGGCATTCTGGAAGATGTAGGCGCGGTCGTGATCGAAGAGCCGGTCGACGACGATATGGCTGCCCTTCACCAGCCGGTCACGGGCCGGCGCGTTGAGGCCGGCGACACCGGTCAGCACTTCCGACACCCAGGGCCCGGCGGCATTGACCAGCGCGCGGGCGGTGATCTCGAACCGGCTGCCGTCGCGGCGGTTCTCGAGAGTCACCCGCCAGCGAGCGCCGTCGCGACGCGCCGCCACGCATTGCGTCCGGGTATGGATATCGGCGCCGCGGTCCGCCGCGTCGCGGGCATTGAGAGCCACCAGTCGCGCGTCCTCGACCCAGCAGTCCGAATATTCGAAGGCCCGGCGATAGGTCCTCTTCAGGCCCTTGCCGACGGCATCGCTGGCAAGGTCGACGCTGCGCGTCGGCGGAAGGATCCGGCGACCGCCGAGGTGATCGTAGAAGAAGAGGCCGAGCCGGATCACCGGCCACGGCCTCAGGCCATCGTGGTAAGGGAGAACGAACCGCAACGGCCAGATGATATGCGGGGCCGAAGCGAGAAGCACTTCACGCTCGGCCAGCGCCTCGCGGACGAGACGAAACTCGTAGAATTCCAGGTAGCGGAGACCGCCATGGATCAGTTTGGTCGAGGCGGATGAGGTTGCGGCGGCAAGGTCCGCCATTTCGGCAAGGAACACCCGCAGCCCGCGCCCCTGTGCGTCGCGTGCGATGCCGCAGCCATTGATGCCGCCACCGATGACGGCGAGATCGTACGATCCGCCGGGTCCCATTTCCTCCCCCTTCCCGTCTTTTGCGGGAATTTCTTTTGCTGCAGTTGCGAAGAAAAACGCGCCTTCATCTCGCAATTGCGAAAGATAAACGCGCCGATCGAACCGCAAATGAACGATAAACGAAAAATAACGAAAGACAAGCGCATTGCGCCATCCATGCACCTCAAAGGCGCAAGGTGCTGTCGCTCTGTGGAAAAGGGAGGGGACCCGACAGCCGAAGTCGGATCAGTCGTCGCCGTCGTCGTCGGCGTTTTCGAAACCCGGCACGACCTCGATCGTCACGCCGTTGTGGCGGCAGACCTCGGCGATGGTTTCCGGCGGCGGCCGGTCGGTGACGAAGACATCGACCTGCGAGATATGCCCGATCCGCACCGGGGCGCTGCGGGTAAATTTCATCGCGTCGGCGACAAGGATGACCTGCCGCGCATTCTTGATGATGGCGCGGGCGGCAAGCACTTCGCGATAGTCGAAATCGAGCAGCGCCCCGTCATCGTCGATGGCCGAAACGCCGATCACCGCCCGGTCGACCTTGAACTGCGAGATGAACTCGATGGCGCTCTCGCCGATAATGCCGCCGTCCGACTTGCGGACGATGCCGCCGGCAATGATCACGTCGATTCGCGGCGACGGCGTCAGGATCGCGGCGACATGGATGTTGTTGGTCAGCACCAGCAGTCCCTCGTGATGGACGAGATGCCGCGCGACTTCCTCGGTCGTCGTGCCGATGTTGACCAGCAGTGAGGAGTTGTTGGGGATCAGCGCCGCGGCGTGGCGGCCGATGCTCTCCTTCTCGACCTGCGCCAGGCCACGCCGCGCGTCATAGGCGACGTTCTCGACGCCTGAGGACAGGATCGCGCCGCCATGGGTCCGGGTCAGCACCCGCTGGCCGCAGAGGTCGTTGAGATCCTTGCGAATGGTCTGCGGCGTCACGTCGAAACGGGCAGCGAGATCGTCGACCGTGACGCGGCCGTTCAACTTGGCGAGTTCGACAATCTGCTGTTGCCGGAAATTGAACTGGAAGGACATCCGCCCAACCTCTCGAAACACGAAACGCTGCCCGCGACCATAAGAGGACGCGGCCCTCTCTCCAACAAGCGAATGTTCGTCTGTTTCGGTTTTTTCGTTTTGGCGAAGCCGTCGTCAGCCCTGTCCGCTCGCCAGCAACTGGTCGCAGAAGCGCTTGCCGTTGGTCAGGATCTCGTCCTCGCTCTCGCGGAAGCCATAGACCTGCGCCTCGTATTCGACCGACAGCGCCCCACCGTATCCCGCGCGACGCAGTCCTTCGACAAGCCCCGCGAAGTCGATGGTCCCCTGACCGAGCGGCGGGAAGGTAAAGTCGGGAAAGAGCCCCTTGCCGTCCTTGAGATGGACATGCGCGATGCTGTCGCCGAGTTCATCGACCACCCGGCGCGGATCTTCCTTCTGGACCTTGAGGTGGCTCGGATCGAAGTTGACCTTGAAGCCGACGCCCGGCAGGTCGCGGCGGAGCGCATGATAGTCGTCAACCGTGTGGAAGAGGTGCCCGGCGATCGCCTCGATGCCGAGGCCGATAGTGCGGGTGTCGGCATAGGCGACGGTTTCCTCGACTGCCCGCGCGAACCAGCGCCAGGCGTCGTCGCGGTCGACCGCCTCGGGAAGCGGCCCGGACAGGATGTGGACGAAGGGCGCGCCGACATCGACCGCGATATCCGTGCAGCCGTTGACGAATGCGATCGCCGCGGCGCGGCTTGCCGGGTCGGCATCGACCATGCCGACATGCGCCCCGACGGCCGGGATGCGCAGACCCCGCCGCGCGCAGGCCTCGACCACGGCCTTGCGCTCCGCTGCCCCGGTTTCCGGTGTGATGTGTGCCGGGGCCCAGGGGAGCGTTTCGGCGTTGAGTTCGATCGCATCGTAGCCGGCGTCCGCGACGAGATCGACACACTCCAGCAGGGATCGCTTCGGCAGGCCGACACTATGAAAACAGGAATACATGGCCGACCTCACGCATAATCCGGAATGACAAACGGCGCATCATCCGCCAGTGGAAGATCCACCCAGGTGCCTGACCGCATCGACAGGTAGGCGCCCTGGACGAATTCCTGCGCCCGCAGACCGTCAACGCCGGTGATCCGCGCCGGCTTGCCCTCGCGGACGCTTTCGCAGAAGGCGTCGAGCTGGGCGCGATAGGGGCTGCGGCGCGGCGGCTTGACCGTGATCCAGCCGCCCTTGAAGGTCTCCCACCAGGCATCGGGATAATGCGCCTCGCGCAGGACGTCGGGCAGGTCCGCCGCCGACCGTTCGGTGTAGACGGCCAGCGGCGCCGAGGCGAAGGGCGAGATCGTCTCGCTGGCGATGTGGATGGTACCTTCGCTGCCATAGATGTCGGTGCCGTCGCCGATATTCGGCGAGTAACGGTTGCTCGCCAGGCTGCCCCGCGCGCCATTTTCGAAACGGGTCAGGAGGAAGACATTGTCGTCGACCTGCTCCGGCAATTCGCTGTGGACCAGTTCGCCGAAGACACCGGAGAAATCCCCGACCAGATGCCGGGCCAGGTCGATGCGGTGGATGGTCAGGTCGATGATCGTCGCCCCGCCCGACTGGGCGAGATCGTAGCGGTAGCGGGTGCTGGCCGGATAGGCGGTCGACTTCTCCGAATAGATCGACCGCATCTGGTGAACCTTGCCGATGAAGCCGGCGTCGATCAGTTGCTTGGCGATCTCGACCTGCGCCCAGAAGCGCTGGTTGAACCCGACCTGGAGGATGACTTTCGCCGCGTCGCAGGCCTCGACCATGCGCCTCGCTGAAGCCGCGTCGATCGCCAGCGGCTTCTCGCACAGCACATGCTTGCCGTGGCGCGCCGCTGCAAGGACTCCGTCCTCGTGAAAACAGTTCGGCGTCGCCACCACCACGGCGTCGAGGCCGGGCGTTTCCAGCATCCGGTCGAGATTGTCATGGGCGGCGCCACCGAAATCGGCGACCAGCGCCTCGGCCCGCGTCAGGTCGGTGTCGAACACTGCCACCAGTTCCGCGCCGTCGGTGGCCGCGATGGTGGGCGCGTGGCTGAGCCGCATGATGGCGCCTGCGCCGACGAGGCCAATCTTGATTGTAGGTGACGACATGGGCTGGTGGTCCGGTCCGGTTGCGGGGAAGGTCTTCGTGACGGTCGAAGCCCGAAGTCTAGCCGAGCTTGACGGCGACCGGGATATCCCGCCGCGCGCGACGATGCAAAACGCAACCACGGCGGTCGAAACGAAGCCGGCTATGACCCGGCGAAAAGGCAGGCGTTGACCCGGTCGCGGTTTGGTGTCCAGTCTTGTCCGCGTCGCCGCTGGCTTGAAGTGCCGCCGCGACGTGGTCGAAGGGACGGGCGTGCATGGCTGCGAATCGTTGGGGACGTTTCTCGGACTGGGACGAGCGTCCGCTCAGGCTCGACAAGTTCGCGGTCGAGGATGCCGAAAACGGCTTCGCCGCCTTCAAGAGCCCGCACGACCCGAAGCCCGGCCTGCGCATCGTTGACGGTCGCGTCGTCGAGCTTGACGGCGTCGCCGAGGCCGATTTCGACATGATCGACCTCTTCGTCGCCCGCTACCATCTCGACACGGCGGTGGCGGAAGAGGCGATGGCGATCCCCTCCCCGGCGATTGCCCGCATGCTGGTCGACATGAACGTGCCGCGCACCGAACTGGTGCGCATCGCCCATGGCCTGACCCCGGCCAAGCTTGCCGAAGTCGTCGCCGAACTGAACGCGCTGGAGATCGCCTTCGCCTATTCCAAGATGCGGGCGCGCCGCACCCCCGGCAACCAGGGCCACGTCACCAACGCCAAGGACGATCCGCTGCAACTCGCCGCTGACGCCGCCACCGCCGTCGCCCTCGGCTTTGACGAGATCGAGACGACGATGCGCGTCTCGCGCAACGCCTGGGCCAACGCGCTGGCCTGCGCCGTCGGCGCGTCGGTCGGCCGCGCCGGCACGTTGTTTCAATGCGCCAGCGAGGAAGCCGAGGAACTGAAGATCGGCATGGCCGGCTTCACCTCCTATGCCGAAACGGTCTCGGTCTATGGCACCGAGCGCGCCTTCATCGACGGCGACGACACGCCGTGGTCGAAGGCGTTCCTTGCCACCGCCTACGCCTCGCGCGGCATCAAGATGCGTTGCACCTCGGGCGCCGGCTCGGAACTGCTGATGGGCTTCCACGAGAAGAAGTCGATGCTCTATCTCGAAGCGCGCTGCCTCTGCCTGCAGCGGGCCATGGGCGTGCAGGGCACGCAGAATGGCGGCATCGACGGCGCGCCGATCACCGCGACCGTCCCCGGCGGCGTTCGCGAGATGATGGCGGAGAACCTCGTCGCCGTCTGGCTCGACCTCGAATGCGCCTCGGGCAACGACGCCCGCTCGACCGAGTCGGAAATCCGCGTCGGGGCGAAGATCCTGCCGTATCTGATCGGCGGCTCTGACCTGATCTGCTCCGGCTTCGGCTCGATCCTCAAATACGACAATTCCTTCAACCCGTCGTTGCTCAACGGCGAAGAACTCGAGGACTATCTCGTCCTCCAGCGCGACTTCGAGGCCGATGGCGGCCTGACGCCGATCGGCGAGGAGCAGGCGCTCGACCTCCGCCAGCGCGCCGTCGCGGCGATCGCCGCCGTCTTCGAGGAACTCGACCTCGGCCAGCCGACCCGCGAGATGATGGCGAGCGTCGTCATGGCCTCCGGCTCGGACGACACCGACAGCTACCTGCCGGGCGAGGTGGCGCGGATCTCCGACCGAATCCGCGACCGCGGCATCACCGTCGTCGACGTCATCAAGGCGCTCCATGCCCGCGGCTTCATCGAAGAGGCGGAGAACCTCCTGTGGCTGGTCAAGCTGCGCATCTCCGGCGACTACCTGCAGACCTCGGCGATGGTGCGCGACGGCAAGATCCTCAGCGCCGTCAACGACCCCAACGACTATGGCGGCCCCGGCACCGGCTACCGGCTGTCGGCGGCGCGGCGGGAGGAGATCGTCGCCATTCGCGATGTCCTCGACCGCGAGACCGTGCTTGGCCAGGAAGAGGAATTCGCCCGCCAGGAAGCCCCCGGCATCACTTTCACGAAGATGGGCGAAGCGACCGTCGGCGACGATCCGCGCGAGGTGGTCATCGGCGTCTCGCCGGCTTTCGGGGTCAAGCTGTTCCGGACGATGAGCGGCATCCCGGTCGCCGAGCTTCTCGGCGCGCTGGTCGAGGGCATCGAGAGCGCCGGCGGCGTGCCGCGCATCGTCCGCCTCAGGCATACGGCCGACACCTCCTTCCTCGGCCTGTCCGCCGCCCGGCTGTCGGGATCGCGCGTCGGCATCGGCATCCAGACCAAGGGCACGGCGGTCATCCATCACGCCGACCGCCTGCCGCACAACAACCTGGAGCTCTTCTCCAACGCGCCGATCACCACCCTCGACCACTATCGCGGCCTCGGGCGCAACGCCGCGATCTACGCGCGCGGCGACGAACCGGAGCCGGTGGTCGTCCCCAACCATGGCGAGGCGATGGGCTCGCGCTACCATGCCCGCGTCGCCCTGATCTACGCCATCGAGACCGAACTTACCGCCGATGGCGCCGCACCGGAGGAGATCACCATGGAGATCGTGGGCGTGCCGGCATGAGCGACGAGAAGCTGACCACCGCCGACTATCCGCTGGCCGAGAAGCGCCCGGAGCTGATCAGGGGACCGCGCGGCGCGCCGCTCGACGCGGTGACGCTCGATGCGGTGCTGGCCGGCGATGTGACGCTCCAGGACCTCAGGATCACGCCCGACGCGCTCCGCCTCCAGGCGGAGGTCGCCCGCGACGCCAACCGCGGCACCCTCGGCGCCAACTTCGACAGGGCGTCCGAGCTGGTCGACGTGCCCCAGGACTTCATCATGCAGGTTTACGAACTGCTGCGGCCCGGCCGGTCGAAGAGCAAACAGCCGCTGCTCGATGCCGCCGGAACGCTGCGCGAAACCTACGGCGCGACGCGGATGGCCGAATTCGTCGAGGAGGCGGCACACGTGTACGAAAGGCGGGGCCTTTTCACCCACCGTTTCTGAACCAGCGCGAACCCGAGCGAATGGAGCTGGAATGAACTGGAAGACGGACTACCGGTCGATCTACTACCTCGGCGCGCCCGAGCCCGATGACATCGAGCTCAAGTTCGAGGAGACCGCCCTTCTCGTCATCGATGTCCAGAACACCTACCGGTCGCGACCGGACCGGGACAGCCTGTCGGCCGAGGAACAGGCCCGCTACGACCTGTGGACGCCGTTCCATCGCCGCCTCGACGAGGTGCTGGTCCCCAACACCGCCGATCTTCTCGCCCGGTTCCGGTCAAACAATATCGAATGCGTCCATGCCCGGATCGCCAGCCATACGAAGAACGGCCGCGAGCGCTCGCTGAGTCACTGCAAGCCGGGCTGGAACGATTTGCTGCTCCCAAAGGACGACTGGGAATCGGCCATCGTGCCTGAACTTGCGCCGCAGGGTGACGAGATCGTCGTCACCAAGATGACCGACAGTGCCCTGACCGGCAGCAATTTGCGCCTGCTCCTCACCAACATGGGGATCAGGAACGTCGTGTGTTGCGGCGTCTTCACCGACCAGTGCGTGTCCTCGACCGTGCGGAGTCTCGCCGACGAGAGCTTCAACGTGATCGTTGTCGAGGATTGTTGCGCCGCGGGATCCGAGGAACTCCATCACAAAGAGCTTGAGATCATCAACATGATCTACTGCAATGTCATGTCGAGCGCCGAACTGAAGGCCATGATGGGCCTGTAGCCAATGTTGCTGGCACGCGATGTGCTAGAAACACCCTGGCTAAATTGAGGGTCAAATTTGACCGGCGACAAGTCAAGAGCCATCGGTCTGGGGCAGCTTATAAGACAAACGGGTACCCGCGCCTTGGGCTCCGGCTCGCCATGAAAGGAACTTCCAGAGGCGCAACGAGCGTCGTCGGCTCGCAAGAGCGAAGCCGGCTTTCACGTGAAGACCTACAGGGCCGGAAAGGCCCAGGAGAGGAGAGTTCGATGGGACGCAATGGCATCAACCGCCGCAACTTCATGCAGCAATCCGCCATGTTTGCCGCAGCCTTCGCCGCCGGCTCCGGCGGCATGTTCCGCCAGGCGCAGGCAGCGCGCGAGAAGGAACTGAACATCCTCTGCTGGGAGGGCTACAATTCCGCAGAGGTTCTCGACCCCTTCCGCACCGAGATGGACGCCACCGTCAAGGCCGAGTCGCTGACCAACGACCCGACCATGATCAACCGTCTGCGCGCCGGCGAGACCAACGTCTGGGACCTGATCAACGTCAACAACCCCTGGGCCCGCAAGATCATGTATCCCGAGGGTCTGATCAAGCCACTGGATAAAGCCACCTTCGAACCCTACTTCGCCAACATGCTGCCGGGCTTCGAATGGCCCTATCCGTGGTGCATGAGCGAGGACGGCAGCGAACTGCTCGGCATGATCCAGCGCTTCGGGCCCTACAGCTTTGTCGTCAACACTGACAAGGTCAGCCGCGCGACCGCCGAGGACGTGGGTTGGGACCTGTTCAATGACCCGGCCAACGCCGGCAAGTACGGCATTCTCGAGAGCGACGACTGGAACGTCTTCGACATCTGTCTGATCGCGGGCTTCGATCCCTTCCGTGACCACACGGATGACGAGGTCGCCAAGTTCGCCGAGACCGCCAGCAAGGTCTTCAAGGGCGCCAAGGTTGTCGGCGACATCGCCACGATGAACCAGGCCTTCGTCGCCGGCGAGATCGACTTCCACATGACCGGCGGCGTCTACAGCGCCTCGCCGGCTCGCGCCGACGGCTTCCTCAACATCCGCGGCATCACCCCGAACAAGGGACCGATGCCCGGTGGCAAGGGCGGCGTCGCCTGGATCGAGGTCACCTCGCTGGTCAACAATCCGGAACTGTCGCCGCTGGCGTCGAAGTTCCTCGAATACGTTCAGGATCCGGAGGTGTCGCACACCGTCGCCTTTGCCGAAGGCACCTTCAACCCGGTCACCCAGATGGGCGATCCCAAGTGCTTCGAGCTGTTCACTCCGGACGAGCTTGAAGCGATCCAGTGGGACAGCCTCGGCGAGGAAATGGCGAAGTCAGCGGAATACGATATCGTGCCCGACTACGACAAGCTTCTCGATCTGATGACCGCCGCCAAGCGCGAAGCGTCCGGCGGCTGATCCAAATCCTTACGCGGCGCCTCCCTCCGGGGGCGCCGCGCCACCACCAGACGAATAAAAGCAGGTATCGATGGCAGGGCCTGACGGGGTCATTCTCTATCTGAAGGGTTTGACCAAGACCTTCGCCG
Source organism: Bauldia litoralis (assembly GCF_900104485.1). Classification (GTDB taxonomy): domain Bacteria; phylum Pseudomonadota; class Alphaproteobacteria; order Rhizobiales; family Kaistiaceae; genus Bauldia; species Bauldia litoralis. Next base: position 104,607 of record NZ_FMXQ01000011.1, read on the forward strand.
GCCACGCCGCCGTCGATGCGATCGACCTCGAGATTTTCGAAGGCGAGCTGTTCACCATTGTCGGCCCGTCCGGCAGCGGCAAGACGACCCTGCTGCGCATGCTTGCCGGCATGGAAATGCCGACCAGCGGCGACATCATCCTGCGCGGCGAAAAGATCAACGCCATCCCGGCCAACCGCCGGCCGACCTGCATGGTCTTCCAGTCGCTCGCCCTCTTCCCGCACAAGGAAGTCGGCGCCAACATCGAATTTTCCCTGAAGATCCGCGGTGTCGATCCGGCAACCCGCAAGCGCCGCGCGCTGGAACTGATGGAGATGCTGCGCCTGCCGGAATCCTATTACCGGCGCGCCGTCACCCAGATTTCCGGCGGCGAGCGCCAGCGCGTCGCCCTCGCCCGGGCGCTGGCCTTCGATCCCGAGATCCTGTTCTTCGACGAGCCGCTCTCGGCGCTCGACTACAAGCTCCGCAAGACGCTGGAAAAGGAACTCAAGGACATCCATCGCGAGACGAAGAAGACCTTCGTCTACATCACCCATAGCCTCGAGGAGGCGATGGTGATGAGCGACCGGATCGGCGTCATGCGCTCAGGCAAGCTGGTGCAGATCGGCTCGCCGCAGGAAATCTACAGCACGCCCAATTCGAAATTCGTCTCCGAGTTCATCGGCGACGTCAACGTCGTCCCGGTCACCGTGACCGGCGATCGCAAGCTGACCTCGGCCGAGGTTCCCGGCGAATTCCGGGCGCCGCCGATCGCCGACGGCATGAAGGACGGGTACCTCGTCGTGCGCCCCGAATTTCTCCGCTTCCTGTCCGAACCGGGGGACGCCGACAACCACGTCGCCGGCAAGCTCTACAATGAATATGCCCTTGGCTCGCGCATCCAGTATCACGTCCGGGTCGGTGAGATGACCTTCGTGCTGGAGAAGCTGCGGCACGAAGCCTTTCAGGGCAAGCTCGACCAGGACGTTCTGATCGGCTGGGACGCGGCCGACTCGATCGTCGTGCCCGACCGATGAGTGAGCGGCGCATAACGGCCGGCGCATGGTCGGCGTCTCCCGTCATCCTGTTTCTGCTGATCGGCTTCGCCGCGCCGCTGGCGGCGATCATCGTCTTCTCGTTCATGCCGCCGCGCACCTTCGGCTTCGGCGGCCAGCCGACCTTCGAGAACTACGTCACGATCTTCGAGAGCACGACCTACATTTCGCTGCTCTGGTCGCTCGGCTTCGCCGCGATGACGGTCGTCATCCTCGCCTTCATCTGCTACCCCGTCGCCTATGGGCTGGTCCGGGTCTTCGGCCGCTGGTCGACGCTGGTGACGCTGCTCTTCGTCATCCCGCTCTTCGTTTCCGAGAATGTGCGCCTCTATGGCTGGCTGCTGTTCTTCATCAAGAATGGCGTCCTGCTCGGCTCGCTCAAGTCGATGTTCGGCCTCGATCTGGAGAGCATCCTGTTCACCCGCGGCATCGTCCTGTTCGGGATGGTCTATGTCTATATCCCGTTCATGCTCTTCCCCCTGACGCTCGGCATCTCGATGGTGCCGAACGAGACGCGCGAGGCGGCGCGCGATCTCGGCGCGACCCGCTGGCAGGTCTTCCGCGAAGTCGAGCTGCCCCTGTCGCTTCCCGGCCTGATGATCGGCAGCCTGCTGACCTTCGTGCTGGCCGTCGGCGCCATCGCCGAGGCGAAGGTGCTGGGCGGGCAGCAGATCATCCCGATCGCCCACGACATCGAGATCGCCTTCACCTACGCCCAGAACTGGCCACTCGGCGCGGCGCTCTCGGTGCTGCTGATGCTGATCGTCGGCGCGCTGGTCCTGCTGGTGCTCCGGCGCGTCGACCTCGACCGTCTCCTCGGCAGGCGGTGACGCGATGAAAACCCGCGCCGTCCGCATCCGTCATGCCCTGATCGTCGTCTGGACGATCGCCATGGTGATCTTCGTCTACCTGCCGAGCCTCAGCATCACCCTCGCCTCGCTGACCTCGAGCCGCTATTTCATCTTTCCGATCAACAAATGGGGCCTCGACTGGTGGCGCAAGACGCTGGATTCGATCCAGATCCACCAGATCCTCGAGACCTCGTTGGTCATCGCGCTGGTCGTCACGGCGATCTCCATCGTCCTCGCCTTCTTCGGTGCGCTGGCCTTCGCCCGCTACGACTGGAAGGGCCGGTCCTGGTTCCAGAAGCTGATCCTGCTGCCGATCTTCTTCCCCCAGTCGGTGCTCGGCCTCGCCCTGCTGCTGTGGTTCAACGCCATCGGCCTGCAACTCTCGTGGCAGACCGCGGTCTTCGCCCACCTCGTGTGGATCGTGCCGGTCGTGACCCTGGTGATCTCGATCCAGGTCTATAGCTTCGACCCGGCGATCGAGGAAGCCGCCTATGACCTTGGCGCCTCGCGGCTGCAGGTCCTGCGCGAGATCACCATCCCGGTCCTGATGCCGGGCATCTTCTCCGGCGGGCTGTTCGCCTTCCTGCTGTCCTGGGGCAATTTCCCGCTGTCGCTCTTCACCACCGGCGCCGACACCACCGTGCCGGAATATCTCTACGCCAAGATGGTCGCCGGCTATACGCCGGGCGTGCCGGTGCTCGGCACCATCTCGACCGTCGGCGCAATCGTCATCCTGATCGGCGGCTACCTTGTCATGCTGGCGCTCAACCGCCGGCGACGGGCGGGCGCCGGCTAGAACAACCAGGGAGGAAATCGCATGCTCACGTCGCTCGACGGCCAGACGGCCATTGTCACCGGGGCAAGCAAGGGCATCGGCAAGGGCATCGCCCGCGTTTTCGCCCGCCACGGCGCGCGGGTGCTGATCGTTGCCCGCCATCTCGACGCGGCGGAAGCCAGCGCCGCCGAAATCCGCGCGGCCGGCGGCGAGGCGACGGCCTTCGCCGCCGACGTCACCGATCTTTCGGGCATGGAGGAAGCCGCTGCGGCGGCGGTCGAGCGCTATGACAGCCTCGACATCCTGTGCGCCAATGCCGGAATCTTCCCGCAGGTCAGCCTCGAGGAGATGACCACCGACGACTGGGACCACGTGATCGGCACCAACCTCAAGGGCACCTTCGTTTCGGTCAAGGCATGCCTGCCGGCGCTGAAGCAGAGCGGCGGGGGCCGGGTGGTGCTGACCTCGTCGATCACCGGGCCGGTGACCGGCTTTCCCGGCTGGGCCCATTACGCCGCCTCGAAGGCCGGCCAGCTCGGCTTCCTGCGAACCGCCTGCATCGAGATCGCCAAATACGGGATCACCATGAACGCGGTGATGCCCGGCAACATCTATACCGAGGGCCTCGAGGATCTCGGCGAGGACTATCTCAAGACGATGGCGAACTCGATCCCGCTGAAGCGGCTTGGCGACGTCGAGGATATTGGCTATGCGGCGCTGTTCTTTGCCTCGAAGGAAGCCGGCTACATCACCGGCCAGACGATCATCGTCGACGGCGGTCAGATCCTGCCGGAATCGCTGGAAGCGCTGGAAACCTGATCAGGCGTCGTAGGCGGCGGCGCGATAGTCGCGCGGCGCCGCCCCGGTCCAGCGCCGGAAGGCGCGGGAAAAGGCCGACAGTTCGGAATAGCCGAGCAGCATGGCGATCTCCGAGAACGGCAGGTGCTGCTGCCGGGTATAGGACAGCGCCAGGTCGCGCCGCACCTCCTCGACCATCTCCTTGTAGGTCAGCCCGGCCTTGCTGAGATCCTGGTGGATGACGCTGACCGGCGCCCGCAATTCGTCGGCGATCTGCTTCAGCGACGGGCACCCCTCCGGCAGCCGCATCCGGACCGCGGTCCGCATCCGGTCGAGGAGCATGTGGTCCTGCGACGGGCGCGAGCCGAGTTGTTCGAGACAGGTCTGCATCACCGCCAGCAGGCGCAGGTCCCGCGCCGGCATCGGCCGGGCCAGGTCCGCCGGCCGGAAAAGCAGCGCGTTGGTCCGCTGGGAGAAATAGACCGGCGCGCCGAAGGCGACCTCATGCTCGCGGGCGCAGGCCGGCTTGGGATGCTCGAAATGCACCTCCTCCGGCGACCAGTGGCCGCCGCAGCACTCCCGCAGCACGTTGAGGAACATGCCGAGCGACAATTCGGCGTCCTGCCGGCGCTCGATGATCGACGGATCGGTGATCTGGTATTCGAGCCGCGCCAGGCCGTCGTCGTCGACCCGCATCTGCATCACCGAGCTTTCCTGGTGATACCGGAAGAGACCGACGAGGCATTCCAGCGCCGCACCCAGCGTCGGCGCCGAGACCGCCGCATAGCCCCACATGCCGAGGTCGCGCGGCTGGAACTGGTTGCCGAACCACAGGCCGAAATTCTCGTTTCCGGTCTGGCTGGCGGATTCCTCGAACAGCCGGCAGAAGGCGCTGAGCCTCAGCTTGAGGGTCGGCGAACCGGCCATGTCGGGCAGGATATGGGCATTGCCGAAGATCCGGTCGACATCGCCGTGGCAGCGTTCGATATAGCCGACGATCCCGGTGGCGGCCGAGGCAAGGACACCCGGCGCGTGAACGCCGACAGTGGCCCCTGGATCCTGGCGCGTGGCTAGCGAAATGGCCGAGCCTTCCAACATGCTCCAGCGCCTCCCGGGCGTTGGCCTTCAACCGCGAAAAAGGATGCTCGCACAGGTGTCGGCACCAGATCAAGCAACGCCGTCAAAGCCTTGTCGCTCCTGTCAAGAAACCAGCCAACAGTGTCAAGCCGACCGGGCCCGGCCCGCCTAGTTTGCGGGTCGGATCGTTGCGTGGCCGCTGTTGGCCCCGGCCACGATGGAAGCACTGTTCATGCCAACCGCCATCAATGAAACCGACGCCGGCGGGACGCTCCACCAGACGGCGCAGATGATCGAGAAGGCGCGCTGGGCCGCCGCCTCCTTCGCCACCTATCCGCGCGACACGGTGCTGTCGATCGTCGAGGCGATGGCCAGGGCCGCCGCCGCCGAGGCGCGCCGCTATGCCGACTGGGCGGTCGAGGAAAGCGGCTTCGGCAATGCCGACCACAAGGAGATCAAGAACCGGCTCTGCTCGACCGGGCTCTTCGAGCATTACAAAGACCAGAATTTCACCGATTTCCGCGCCGATCCGGCCACCAAGACCGTCGCGATCCCCAAGCCGGCCGGCGTCATCTTCGCCCTGACGCCGTCGACCAACCCGGTCTGCTCGGTCTTCTACAAGGCGATCCTCGCCCTCCTCACCCGCAACGCGATCCTCATCAGCCCCCACCCGGCCGCCAAGGCCTGCGGTGTCGATGCGGCCCGGCTGCTCGCGCGGACGGCGGAGGCGGCAGGCGCGCCGGACGGCATCATCCAGGTCATTCCCGAGCCGACCATGCCGCTGATCAATTCGGTAATGACCTCCGACCGCATCAACCTGATCCTCGCCACCGGTGGCTCACCGGTCGTGCGCGCTGCCTATAGTTCGGGCAATCCGGCGATCGGCGTCGGCCCGGGCAACAACCCGGCCTATGTCGACGAGACCGCCGATGTCGCCCGCGCGGCGAAGCAGATCGCCGAGTCCAAGGCTTTCGACAATTCGATCCTCTGCACGAACGAGTCGGCGGTCATCGCCCATGCGGCGATCGCCGGGCGCCTCGCCCAGGAGATGAAGCGGCAGGGCTGCCACCTGATCTCTGCCGACGATCGCGACCGGCTGGCCGAACACCTCTTCCCCGGCGGCAAGTTCAACATCTCGCTGCTCGGCAAGCCGGCAACGACAATTGCAGAAAGCGCCGGCATCCGTGTGCCGCGCGACACCCGCGTCCTGCTCGTGCCGCTGGAGCGGATCGGCGACGACTATCCGCTGAGCCGCGAGAAGCTCTGCCCGGTCCTCGGTTTCTATGAAGTTGCCGACCGCGAGGCGGGGCTGTCCGCCTGCCGCGCCATGATCCGCAATCGCGGCGCCGGCCACTCCGCCGCGATCCATGCCGGCGACACGGCGATGATCCTGCGTTTCGCCGCCGAGATGGACGTCATGCGGGTGGTGATCAACGTCGGCTGCTCGACCGGCGCCGCCGGCTTCGACACCTTCCTCGGGCCCACCATGACCGTCGGCACCGGCTTCCACGGCCGCTCCTCGATCGGCGAGAATATCGGCCCGCAGCACCTCGTCCAGTGGACCAGGATCGCCTACAACAGCGCCGACGACATCCCCTTCGGCGATTTCACCGGCCTCAGCCTGCCGGAACCGGCTACCCGGCCGCGCCTGCCCCAGGGCAAGATCGACTATTCCTTCGACTGGGTCGGCGGACGGCCGTCCCGCCCGGGCAATGCTGCGCCGGCCGATGCGTTCGAGCCCGCCGATGCCGACGCGTTGCGCGCCGAAATTCGCCAGCTCATCCTCGAGGAAATGCGCGCCATGCAGCAAGAGCGGCAGTAAGGCGCGACCATGGCGACGATCCGCTCCTACATCTTCATCGACCAGCTTCAGCCGAAGACGATGTGCTACCTCGGCACCTTCAGCCGGGGTTTCCTGCCACGGGTCAACATGGCGGCGCTGGTCGTCGAGGTCGCGCCGGGCCTCGAGATTGAGAACATCACCGACATCGCGGTCAAGAATGTCGACGTCAAGCCGGGCCTGCTCGTCGTCGAGCGGCAATACGGCTACCTTGAGCTCCATGCCAAATCGACGTCGTCGGTGAAGGCTGCGGGCGAGGCGATCCTCGACTATCTCGGCGCCACGGAAGCCGACGCGATGCGTCCGGAGATTCTTGCCTCGCGCATCGTCAAGCGGATCGACAACTACCATGCCTTCCTGATCAACCGGAACAAGGCCGGCTCGATGATCCTGCCGGGCGAGTCGCTCTTCGTCCTCGAGATGCAGCCGGCCTCCTACGCGATCCTGTGCGCCAACGAGGCTGAGAAGGCGGCCGACATCAAGGTCGTCGACTACCGGATGATGGGCGCCACCGGCCGCGTCTACCTGTCCGGCGAGGAAAGCAGCATTCGCGCCGCCGCATCGGCGGCCGAGCAGACACTCCTGATGAGGCAATAGGCAATGGCGGCAGGTTTCGACCGCGAGGAGCTTCGGGCGCTGGTCCGCCAGGCGCTGAAGGAATCGCTCGGCGCGGCCACCCCGCCGGTCGCCGCCGGCGGTGGGCTGGCCGGCGAACTGCGCGCAGCAGCCGGCCGTGGCAAACCCGCGACCGTTTCCGTCGCCGCCGGTTCGGGCGCCGACCTAGGCGATTTCGCCCGCGCCATCCTCGAAGCCTGCGAAGACACAACGGTGAAGGCGGCGATCGTTGCCGGCGACATTCGTTTCGAGCCGACCCGGCCCGCGCAGCAGACGAGCGCCGCCGCGGTGACGAAGCCCGCGACGCCGACGGGCGGCACTTTCGAACTGGCGTCGGGAATTCTCGGCGAGGCCAAGATCGTCGAGATATCGCGGAACCATCGGAAGATCCTGGTCGGCAGCGATGTCGTGCTGACCCCGCTGGCGCGCGACAAGGCGCGTGAGATGAAAGTCGAACTCGTGAGGCAGAAGCCATGAAAACCGGAATGGTGATCGGCAAGGTCTGGGCGACCAAGCGGCTCGACGAACTGCCGGGCGGCGCCCTTCTCGAAATCGCGCTGGAGGAGAATGACGGCCTCGGCGAACACCTCGTCGCCTATGACCCCCTCGGCGCCGGCGACGGCGAGCGCGTGCTCGTCACGCAGGGCTCGGTGGCGCGGGGCTGGTTCAAGGACGGCAAGGTCGTCATCGACGCGCTGGTGATCGGCATTCTCGACCAGCCGCGCACACCGCCGAAGAAGACGAGATAGAGATCCACTCGGGACGGGTGATCTCACCCTCCCCGGAGAGAACGAAGAAGTCAGGCAAGGAGAACAGTCATGTCGAATGCAATCGGGTTCGTTGAAACCAAGGGCTATGTCGCGGCCTTCGCCGCGGCCGACGCCATGGTCAAGGCCGCCAACGTCACCATCATCGGCCGCGAGCAGGTCGGCGCCGGCCTCGTCTCGGTGCTGGTCCAGGGCGATGTCGGTGCGGTCAAGGCCGCGACCGAGGCGGGTGCCGAGGCGGCCGGCCATGTCGGCACCGTGGTGTCGGTCCACGTTATCCCGCGGCCGCATGCCGACGTCATCAAGCAGTTCGGCATTCCGAAGTAAGGCTTTGATCCCGGCCTTTCACACGGGCGGCGCCTTCATTCCCCCCGCTTGTTCCCGCGCAAGCGGGAATCCGGCTTCTGAAGGCCGCTTCCCCGACAGTCTGGGTCCCCGCTTGCGCGGGGATGAGCGTCGGCGAGGCAGGTTGGGCCTGCCCTTTCCGGATCGGAACGGCGCGCCCCTCGCCCTTCGGGCCGGAAAACGACTGGAGCGCCCCGGTGGCTGAACTGCGCGTCTATCTCAAGGTCGAGTCGCTGCGACGGCAGTTCGCCGCCTATATGGGCTCGCCGCTGCGCGGGCGCGGCTATATCCCGCTGGAGGGCACCCATTCGCTGATCATCGAGATCGCGCCGGCGCTCGCCATCCACCGGGTGATCGACCTGGCGCTGAAGTCGGTGCCGGATGTCGAGCCCGGCATCCTCTATGTCGAGCGGCAATACGGCATCCTCGAACTGCATTCGCTCGACATGGCGGAGCTCGACGCCGCCGGCCAGGCGATTCTCGACGGCATCGGCGCCAAGGCGACCGACCAACTGCGGCCGCAGGTACTCTATACCGATATCGTCGAGTCGGTGACCGACCAGCACGCGGTGATCCTCAACCGCAACCGCGACGCCTCGATGATCCTGCCGGACGAGTCGCTGCTATTGGTCGAGATGCAGCCCGCCCTCTTCGCCGCCGTCGCCGCCAACGAGGCCGAGCGCGTCGCCCCCGGCCTGACGCTCGTCGACTGCCAGATGATCGGCGCCTCGGGCCGTATCTTCCTCTCCGGATCGACCGAAGACGCCGAGCGCGCCCGCGATCACATTCTCAAGACGCTGGAAGCGGTCGAGGGCCGGGAGAAGTAGGGCTCGCGAACCAGCGTCGCCTGCGTCCTTCGAGGCTCCGCTACGCGGAGCACCTCAGGATGGCCAGGGAAAGGAAATCCCTGCGGGCCGTCGAACGTCTCGAAAGCCCCCCATCGCCATGCTGAGGTGTGCGCGGAACGCGCGCCTCGAAGCACGCACAGCGGCCACCGCGACAACCCGTCGTGACGACCGATCGGCGGCGCGAGGAGCTTCGTGGCCTGCCATCGTAGGGCTCCTCCCTCCCCGCCCCCGGCTCGCCTCAGCCAAATCGATGGGACGATCCTAGCGCGCTTCCAGCGGAAACGGCGTCGGCTCCCAGACGTCTCGGAGCTTCAGCTTATCGACGGTATAGGCCTCCCATTCATGGAGAAGCCGCGCCATGCCGGCGCGGTCGCCGGATGCCAGCAGGGGGCAGAGGACGCCGGTGATGCGCTCGAACTCCTCACGCATGAGCGGCATGGACCATCTCGTCCGTCCGGTCGCAAGTTCGGCGCAGGTGGCGCGGGCGGTCTCGAGGTCACCACGGGCGATGTCGACACCGACGGATCGCAACAGGTAGCCGTCAAACGCAGTCAGAAAGAAGCGGGTTCGATCCGATGCGAAGGCTACGAAGTCGTCGAGCGTCTGGATCGCCCGCAACCTCGGGAGCGCCTGCTCCTCGATAGCCGAGAAGAGATCGTCCCGGACGGACGGGTCGTCCCAATACCAAAGTCGGCCGGCCACCGGCGGATGAATCATGGTCGCCCAGTTGAGCGGAACCGACTCAGCCGGCTCGCAGAGATAGCCGACCGCCCAGGATGGATTGAACTGGCGGGCCTCGCCCGTTCGTTCGATCAGAACCCCACGAAGCACATGCCGCACCGGCTTGACGATGAGCCAACGGCCATTGAGATGCAGATCGTCGTGCCGTTCAAGCAGCGGCGTCAGAAGCTTCGTGACTTGGCGCACTGTCGTCATAGTGACGGCCTCACCTTCGCCCTCCGGTTCGCGGCAGACGCCTTCATGAACCCTCGCTCGATTCAAGGGGAAACGGCGTCGGCTCCCAAATGTCGCGGAGCTTCAGCTTTTCGACGGTATAGGTCTCGCGTTCGTGGAGAAGCCCGGCGAGCTTTACGCGATCGACCTTGCTGAGGCGCTCCTTTTTCAAGAGCTTCCTATCGAGGTGCAAATCCCGCAGGCGCGGCACCCAGACACCCGCGGCGCGTTCTTGCGTGGCCAGGACATCCGCGGCCTTGTCGAGCTTTCCGTCGGCGAGAAGACGGAGGACGTCCGGGGCCGCATCTCTTGATCGGCCTGAGTTAGCTTCTGGCGACCGGTCTTTATATTATAGACGAACACCAATCCCTTTCCGACATTCTCCAGAACATCGATCCGCGAGAGGCCAGTGAGATCGCGCCCGTCGTTTCGGCCTGAGGTAGCGCCAGAGCGTCACCCCGTGCCTCAGCCGAACGTGCGGAGATAGTCCTCGCAGAGCGGCACGGTGGTTGCCGTGTAGGAGACGCCCATCGACTGGGCGAGGTCAGTCTCGGAATGCGAGCCGATCCAGGCGACCAGCAGCATCCGGCGCAGCATGACGAAGGTCGGGATTTCCGCCTCGTCTTCCGCCGGCAGGTCGAGCACCCGGCGATAACCCTCGACCCAGGCCGCCATCAGCTCAGGCACCTGCGGCTCGTGCTCGAAGAAGGAGACGGCGGTCGCCGCGTCGTAGAGGTGCCACGAGAAGCCGGAATCGTCGAAGTCGAGCACCTTCACCGCGTCGCCGTCGACCAAGAGGTTGGCCAGCCGCATGTCGCAGTGGATCAGGCCGAAGCGGCCCGGCGCCTTGCCGAAGCGCTCCAGCCGCCGGCCGATCAGCCCGACCGTCTCGGCGAACAGCGCCGTCTTGTCGGTGTCGAGCCCCATGCCGTCGCGCCACGAGCCCCAGTGCGGCGCCGTGCCGAGGCTGGTGTCGAAATCCCAGGTCAGTCGCTCGAAACCGTCAGGCCGCGTCCAGCCGAGCGAATGGCGATGCATCCGCGCCGTGACCTCGCCGAGGACGCGGAACTTGTCGGTGAGGTGATCCTTCTCAGACGGCTCCTCGCCGCTCTCCCACTCGAACAGGACGACATGGCGCGGCCGGCGCATCGCCGGATGGGCGACCGACTGGATCAGCTCGCCGTCGGTCCCCGCCACCGGCACCGGCGTGACGACCACGCCATCGTTACGAAGCGCCTGCAGCCAGGCGAGTTCGGACGCGATCGCGGCGCGCGAGTGATAACCGTCGCGGTGGACGCGCATCGCCCATCGCCGGCCCGAGCCGGCATCGTCGACCTTGTAGGTGGCGTTTTCCGACAGGTTGATGAGAACCGGGTCCGGCGCCGCGATGCCGTATTGGGCAAGCGCCGATGTCGCCAGTTCGGCGAGGCAGCGGAGTTGCTCGTCATGGGGCAGCTCGTCGAAAGCGGGCATGATCCGCGGGTCCGTCCCTCCTGTCGCCGGACGGCTCACGCCGCCTCGCGACGGCCTGAAACGCCCCGCCGTCCCGGCGTGACCAACGCCGCCCGCGCCTGCCCGACAGCCGTATCGAGCCGATTCAACACCTCGTCGCAGAGCGTCCGGTCAAGCAGCAGCCCCGGCTTGAACTGCAGCGCACGCGGGTCGAGCGCCGAGTAAATCGCCCAGATTCCATTGGCATAGCAGGTCCGCATCACCTCGACGGCGCCCTGCGGATGGTCGAATTCAAGCCCGAGGATCAACCCGCGCTGGCGAATTCCAACAAAGAAATCAGGATGATGGGCCTGGATGTCGTTGAGCCCCTGGCGAAGATACTGGGAAATGTAATGGCATTGCGACCGGGTTTCGGGCCGCGAGACGATCTCCATCACCTTGTGCGCGGCAATACAGCCAAGCTCGGCACCGCCGAAACTCGACATATGCCCCCAACCATCCTCGTTCAGCCAGGATGCTGACTTCTCGTTGGCGATGACAACCGCGATCGGATAGATGCCGCCGGAGATTCCCTTGCCGGTGACCAGCATGTCGGGAACCACGTCGTAGGTATCGACACACCACATCTCGCCGGAGCGCATCAGCCCGGTCTGCACCTCGTCGGCGATGTAGAGCGTGCCGACCTTCTCGCACATCTCCTTGATCGCCTTGAGATATCCGGGGATCGGCATCGGAAACCCGTAGGTCGCCGGGATCGACTCGATGATGACGCAGGCGGCGTCGCCCTTCATGATCTCCGCTTCCATCGCGTCGAGATCGTTGAAGGGAACCTTGGTGACCTCGTCCTCGCTGGCTTCCGACAGGAAGAGCTTCGAGAAGCGGTCGTCGCCGACCTTGACCGCGAGCCCGGTGTGGCCGTGATAGCAGCGCTGGAGGCAGATGATCCGCTTGCGCTGCGTTGCGTGGCGGGCGCTCTTCAGCGCGATGTCGATCGCCTCGCCGCCGCCGGAGGCGAACATCGAGTATTGCAGGCCCTCGGGCGTGTGTTTCGCCAGCATCTCGGCAAGCTTGGTCCGCATCAGCGCCGGGAAGTGATGGTTGCCCATGTCGAAATGGTCCATTCCCTCCTTTACCGCGGCGATGACCTCCGGGTTGCGATGGCCGAGGCTGTAGGTGCCGCCGTTGAGATGGAGGTCGATCAGCCGCCGTCCGTCCATGTCGTAGAGGTAGTAGGCCTCGCGCCGATCAATGACGAGATCGACCCCGACCCGCTGCCATTCCAGCGTCTTGCCGGGATTCCAGTACTGGATCGTCTTGGCGATGAAGTCGTCCTTGGCCTGGCTCACGACGCCATCTCCTGTGGGGTTCGGTATGCGCCAGAACGGGCGCTTGGCGGTCCATCCGACACTAGGCCCGCCTCCCCGCCCCGACTTGACACAAGCCGGGAAGGAATTGACACCTCCCGGAGCGCTGAAGCGTCTGGAAACGGGGAAAGACCATGATTCTTGAAGGACGGGTGGCGATCGTCACCGGAGCCGGCTCGGGCATCGGCCGGGCGGGGGCGCTGATGATGGCCCGGGAGGGCGCGACGATCATCTCCGCCGACCGCGACAGCGCCGCCGGTGAGGCCACGGCAGAGGCGATCACCGCCGCCGGCGGCCGTGCGCAGGCGATCCAGACCGACGTCGGCGACGATGCGGCGCAGGAACGTCTCATCGCGGAAACAATGGCGGCTCATGGCCGGATCGACATCCTGCACAGCCATGCCGGCGTCCAGGTCGAGGGGGCGCTGGAACAGGTCGATCCCGATGGCATGGACCTGTCGTGGCAGATCAACGTCCGCGCCCATTTCCGTCTCGCCCGCCTGGCGATGCCGCACATGCGCGCCGCCGGCAAGGGCTCGATCATCGTCACCTCGTCAAACTCCGGCGTGCTCTACGACCATGAGATGATCGCCTACGCGACCTCCAAGCATGCCGCCGTGGCGATGGTGAAACAAATCGCCATCGACTACGGCAAATACGGCGTGCGGATCAACGCGCTCTGCCCCGGCTGGGTCGATACGCCCTTCAACGACGCCTTCACCCGCCAGATGGGCGGCCGTGAGGCGCTCCAGGCCTACGTCCGCGACAAGATCCCGATGGGCCGCTTCGCCGCGCCGGACGAGATCGCCGAGGCGATCCTCTTCCTCGCCTCGGATCGCTCGTCCTTCATGACCGGCCATGCGCTGGTGATCGACGGCGGCGAGTGCATCGCCTGAGGCAGCCCACCGCCCCTAGCCGAAGATGCGGCTGAGTTCCGCCGGCATGCCGCCGGACCCACGAATGCGAACGTAACTGATCCAGACGACGAGGATGCAGATCAGGTAGGGCGTGGTGGCCAGCAGATAGGACGACACGTCGATGCCTTGCGCCTGCAGCCGCAGCACCGCGGCCTCGCTGCCCCCAAAGAGCAGAGCCACGGGCAGCGCGAGGAAGGGATTCCAGCGCGCCGCGATGACCAGCGCAACGGCGACGAGCCCCGCCCCCTTGGTCATGTCCTGCGCCCAGGTCTCGGTGTAGTCGACGCTCAGCACCGCGCCGCCGACACCGGCGAGGAACCCGCCGACCATGATTGCCTGTACCTGGACCAGCCACGGCTTGAGCCCCAGCGCCCGCGCCGTCTCGAAGGATTCGCCGACCGCCCGCCAGCGGAGTCCAGTGCGCGAGCGAAACAGCCACAGGCCGATGATCGGCACCAGCGCCACGGCGATGAGCGTCGTGACGGTGAGTTGCGAGAGGATCTGGTCGAGCAGCGGCACGCCGGTATCGGCGTCACGGACGAGAGGGCCGAAGCCCTCGATCTTCGCGCCGACATAAGCCCGGCCAAAGAAGGAGGTAAGCCCCAGCCCCAGCATCCACACTGCGATGCCGCTGCCGATCTGGTTGGCGCCCGCCCCGAGGCAGAGGCCGGCATGGACCAGCGACAAGGCGAGCCCCGTCATCCCGCCGACAAGCAGCGCCAGCCACGGGTCGCCGAAGGCGCTCGCCGCCGCAAAGCCGGCGCAGGCGCCGACCAGCATCTGCCCCTCGACCCCGAGATTGATCACCGCCGTCCGCTGCACCAGCGTCTCGCCGAGCAGCGCGAAGAGCAGCGGCGTCGTCGCCCGCAGGCTGGCGGCGATCCATGCTCCGGCGAATTCCGCGCCCTCCATCTATCCGGCCCCCGCCCGTTTCCTGGCGATGCCGGCCGCGGCCAGCATCGATGCGAAGAGAAGCCCGAGAAGCACCGTGACGCTCGATGCCGGCACCTTGGCGAAGAGTTGCAACGTGTCGCCGGCGGCGATCAGGCCGCCGATCAGGATCGCCAGCGGGATTGCCCTGAGGAAGCTGTGTCCCGACAGCCAGGCAACGAGAAAGCCGGTCAGCCCGTAGCCGAGCGAAATGCCCGGCTGCAGCCGCCCCTGGATCGCCGAGGTCTCGATGATGCCGGCGATCCCGGCAATCGCACCGCCAATGCCCATCGTCAGAAGCACCATATGGGCGAAACTGAGCCCGGCCATCCGCCCGACGCGTTCGTTGTCGCGCAACACACGGAGGCGCAACCCGACCCGTCCCCGGGCGAAGACAATGTGCAGCACCACCGCGATGAGGACGGCGAGGATCAGGCCGGCATGGGCGCGGGTGCCAAACAGGCCGGGCACGGTCGCCCCGTCCGGAAACGGGATCGTCGCTGGCCAGCCGAGATTGGCAGGATCCTTCCACGGTCCATAGACGACGAAATTGACCAGAAGCACGGCGACATAATTGAGGAGCAGCGTCGTGATCGTCTCGTTGACTCCGAAACGGGCGCGCAGGCCCCCGGCGACAAGGGCGAGCCCCGCGCCGCCGATGGCGCCACCGACCAGCATCGCCGGCAACAAGACCAGGATCGGCGCGCCCGGCATCGCCAGCACGACGCCGGTTCCGACCAGCGCCCCGAGATAGAGCTGGCCGTCCGCGCCGACCGAGATGAGGCCGAGACGCGCCGGCAGGATGACGGCCAGCGCGCAGAAAAGGATCGGCGTGGCCTTCACCAGGCTCTCGGAGATCGAATAGGCGTCGCCGAAGGCATAGACGGCGAGGTCGAGCATCGTCGCGACCGGCGGCTGGCCGATGATCACCAGGAAACCCGATGCGAGAACCACGAAGAAGAGGAGCGCCAGTCCGGGCGCGAGCAACCGCTGCATCACGCCGCCCTGGACTGGCCGCCGGCCATGTACCGGCCGATCTCCGCCGCATTGGTTGCGCCGGGCAGCAGGTCCGCGACGATACGGCCATCGTGGATCACGGCGATACGATCGGCGATGGCGAGCAGATCGTCGATCTCCTCGCCGATCCACAGAACCGCGGCGCCGGCGCTGGCATGATCGACCAGCCGGCCGAGGATCGCCTCGGTGGCGTGCACGTCCAGCCCCATGGTCGGATAGCAGGCGACGATCGCCGCCGGATGCTCGCCCAGTTCCCGCGCCGCAACCAGCTTCTGGAGGTTGCCGCCGGAGAGCGTCGCGGCGCGACGGCCGGGCTCGGGGGGACGCACGTCAAAGGCTTCGAGGCGCGCAGCCGCCGCGGCCGGGTCCGGGAGGGGCGCGCTGGTTGCGAGGCTGCGCAGCGCCAGGTTGCCGGCCAGGTCGAGCGAGCCGACCACGGCGTTGCGGATCGGCTCCTCGGGGATGTAGGCGACCGGCGAGGAAAAGGCCTTGCGCTCCGACCGGCGGGCGACGCTCTCGCCGTCGAGCAAGACCTCGCCGCTTTCCGGAGGCACCAGCCCGGCGACCGTTTCCGCCAACGCCCATTGTCCGTTGCCGGCGACACCGGCGATGCCCAGAATCTCGCCGCGCCGGACTTCGAGATCGACATTCCGCGCCGGCTGGATCCCGCCGCAGCAGAGATCGCGGAGCATCAGTCGCGGCGGACCAAGGCGACGATGGGCCGGACGGCCACGTCGCGCGACGCTCTTGCCGACCATCGCCTCGACGAGTTGATCGTTGGTGCGGTCGCCGATCGCGGCCGCATCGACAAGCTTGCCGCGCCGCATGACTGCGACGCGGTCGGCGCAGGCCCGGACATCGGCAAGCTTGTGGGTGATGATGACCACCGACCGGCCCTGGTCCGCCAGCCCGCGTACGAGACGATGCAGCCGCGCTGCCTCCTGCGGGGTCAAGACCGAGGTCGGCTCGTCGAGGATCACCAGCCGGGCATCGAGATTGAGCACCTTGGCGAGTTCGACCAGTTGTCTCTCGCCAACGGCAAGGTTCCGCACCCGCGTCCCCGGTGCAATCTCGGGCGCGAGGTCGCGAAGCCCCTCCATCGCCGCCTCGTCCTCCGCCCCCGAGCGCCACCGTCCGGCGCGCGGCCAGGCGAGCAGAAGGTTCTCGAGGACGCTCAGCGCCGGCAGCAGGCTGAACTGCTGGAACACCATGCCGATGCCAAGCGCCATGGCGTCGCGCGGCGAATGGATGGTCTGGGGACGGCCGTCGACCTCGATGCTGCCGGCATCGGGCAAGAGGTAGCCATAGGCCAGCTTCATCAGCGTCGACTTGCCGGCGCCATTCTCGCCGAGAAGGGCAACCACCTCGCCCGCCGCGATATCGAGATCAATCGCATCGTTTGCGACGAGATCACGGAAGCGCTTGGTGACGCCTTTTAGCCGGATGAGTGGCGGGGCGGTCATGGCCTGAGCCGGAACACCGCATCGACCTCGACCGCCGCGCATTGCGGCAGGCTCGCCACGCCGACGGCGGTGCGGCAATGCTCGCCGCTCTCGCCGAACAGTTCGACCATCAGGTCCGATGCGCCATTGACGACAAAGGGCACGCTGTCGAAGTCGGGCGCGCAGTTGACGAAGCCGCCGAGCCGAACGCAATGGTCGACCCGATCGAGATCGTCGGTGCAGGCCTGACGGAGCGCCGCGATGAGGTTAAGGGCGCAGATCCGCGCCGCCGACAGGCCGGCATCGAGGTCGTGGTCGACCCCCAGCTTGCCGACGAACTTGACGACGCCGTTCCACTCGCAGACCTGCCCGGCGAGATAGACGAGGTCGCCGGCGCGACGCCACGGCCGGAATTTTGCGATCGGCACCGGCACGTTTGGAAGCTCCAGCGCCAGCGCCCCGAGACGTGCTTCGAACCCGGCTTCACTCATGCGTCGAATGCCGCGATCAGACTGTCGGAGCGGGTGACGAAGCCGAACAGCAGCTTGATATTGTAGAGCGTCGATTGCGTGCAATAGGCAGGCGAGGTCGTCGCCGCGCCATCCTCGATCAGGATGACGTCGTAGCCAAGGAAGCTCGCATCCTCGAGGGTCGTCATCACGCACTGGTCGAGATTGACGCCGCCGATGAACAGCGTCTTGACCCCGAGGTTGCGCAGGATCGCGTCGAGGTCGGTGTCCCAGAAGCCGCTGAAGCGGTGCTTGGTCACCTGGATGTCGCCACCTCCGGCGTTCAGTTCGTCGACGACTTCCGCGCCCCAACTCCCCTTGCGAAGGATTTCGGAGCGGGTGCCGGGCACCGGCGAGCCGAGGTCGACCGCGTCGCCGGTGGGGTTGTGGGCATGGCGGAGCGACGGGGCGATGTTGAGCAGGTCCTTGCGCACCCCCCAGTTCACCCAGATCACCGGCACCGCCTCCGCGCGGAACCGCTCGACCAGCCGCGACAACGGCGCGATCGGCGCCCGGTTGGGCGTGATGTCGATCCCGCGACTGTCCATCCATCCGCCCTTTGTGCAGAAGTCGTTCTGCATGTCGACGATGACCAGCGCCGACTTGTTGGCGTCGGCCACCACATTCTGCGGTTCCGCCGCGATCCCGAGGCGCCGGACCGGTGGCGCCGGACGGGTCATGTCGACCTCGCCGGCGCTCACCTGCCAGTCCTGGGATGGTGTCGCTCCCATCCGTTTCATCCGGCGTCCCCTAGCTCGTCGATCCGATGACGCCCTTGACGAGGAAGTCGGTCGTCTCGATCGCCTCCGGTGTCATCGCCTCGCCTTCCGGCACGACGACGCTGCCATCCTGGCGCAGAATCGGGCCGGTGAACACGGCCTGCTCGCCCGCCACGATCTTGTCCTTCAGCGCCATCACCGAGGCCTGGACATCCTCAGGCACCACCGGGCCGAACGGATCGAGCACGGCGTTGCCGCTGGCAAGGTCGCCGCGCACATGGCTCGGTTCCCAGGTCCCCGCATCGATCTCCTTGACGAGGTCGACCATCATCGGTCCCCAGTCCCACGACACGCCGGTCAGCCAGGCGTCGCCGGCCCGGTCGCTGATATCGACATCCTTGCCGATGACATAGACATCGCGCTTGAGCGCCGTCTCGGCAATGGTAATCGGCGAGTCGACCTGTTCGGCGATGACATCGATGCCCTGGTCGGCAAAGGCGTTGACCGCCTCGGCTTCCTTCTGCGGTTCCCACCAGCCGCCGGTCCACACCACCGTCGTAGTCGCGTCGGGATTGACGCTCTGGGCGCCGAGGGTGAAGGCGTTGATCGACCGCAGAAGCTGCGGAATCTGGAAGGCGCCGACGAAGCCGAGCTTGCCGGTCTTGCTCACCGATCCGGCGACGACTCCGGCGAGATACATGCCTGCGTCGCTGTCCGCCCAGTAGGTGCCGACATTGGCGGAGGTCTTGAGGCCGCCGGCATGGAGAAAGGCGACCTCGGGGTATTTCTCGCCAAGCTTGATGGCGTGATCGAGATAACCGTAGCTGGTGGCGAAGATGATGTTGTGACCGGAATTGATCAGCCGTTCCATCACCCGTTCGACCTCGGCGGTCTCGGGAATCGCCTCGAAGGCCGTGGTCTCGACGCCGTCGATCTGCTCCTCGACATACTTGCGGCCGAGATCCATCGACATGTTGTAACCGTAGTCGGCGGCCGGCCCGACATAGATGAAGCCGATCTTGTCGGCGGCCCATGCCGGCCCGGCCAGACCCGCGATCAGTCCCGACGCAACGATCGCGCCCGTCAGCAGTTTGCGCATGCTGAACCCTCTTTCGCTCGTGGGTCGCTCGGAAGTAAACGACCGCTTACTTACTAGCAATCAGCGTGCCAGCCGGAGATTGGCAGAAATCCGCCAGAAAGCGCCGAGAGGGCCTGCCCGCAGTTTGGGCACAGGCAACCGGAGTGATCAACCGACGCGCAAGAAACGCTCGATCATCTGGCGGGCATCGCGCCTTTGACGCTCCCGCCACGGCCCCCGGGCCAGGTCCTCGTCGAAGATCGCGGAAAGCGTCGGCGCGTTGGAGAGGTGAAAATAGGAGAGCGCCACCATCATCACGTAGAGGCGCAGGGGATCGACGCTCTTGCGCACCGTGCCATCGGCGACGCCGCGCTTGACCAGCGTCTGGATGAGCTTCGGCACAGGCGAGGACATCGCCGGGATCACGCCCGACTGTTTCAGATAGCGCGCCTGCATCAGGTTCTCGGCGCTGAGCAGGCTGATCAGCTGCGGGTTGGCGTCGAAATGATCGTGGATGAAATCGAAAAGCTGCAGCAGGCCGACCAGCGGCTCGGTGACGTCGACATCGAGCTTGAGTTCGGCGGCGCGCAGGTCGGCCATCGCCGCTTCCAGCACGGCGATGTAGAGACCGCTCTTGCTGCCGAAGTAGTGATAGACCATGCGGACATTGGTGTCGGCCTGTTCGCAGATCCGGCCGACCCGGGCTCCCGCAAAGCCATGGCGCGCGAATTCAAGCCGGGCGGCGGCGAGCAGTGCGTCACGGTTGGCGCCGGGCTCCGCGCCGCCGTCGCCATTGCGCGGCGGCCGGCCCATGCGCGGCTGGCTGACCTTGCGTTTGCTGACGCCTGTTGCTTTCGGTGACAACGCCCTGATGCTCGATCATTCCCGCCCGCGACGGCTCGTTCTTAGGCGAAGCGTCGGCCTGCGCCAATAGGAAGGCAACGGGCGACCGCGCGCAGCGGGCGTCTCAACTCGGCCTGAGCGCCGCGATCGCGTCCGCATCGAGATAGCGAACATGGAGCCCGCGGGTCACGATGGAGAGCCGCGCCGCCTCCTCCAGTTCCTCGATGGCGAACACCGCGCGATCGAGATCGCTCGCCGATACGACCGGCCCGTGATTGCCGAGCAGGACCGCGGCGCTGGGTGCCGTTTCCTTGATCAGCGCCGCGACCTCCGACGATCCGGGGCGGGTATAGGGAACGACCGGCACCTGGCCGACCCGCATGACGACATACGGCGTCATCGGCAGAAGCGCATTTGCCGGGTCGACGTCCTTCAGGCAGGAAACCGCGGTGGCATGGGTCGAGTGGAGATGAACCACCGCACCGGCCTCGGGTCGCGATTCGTAGAAGGCGAAATGGAGCGGCAATTCCTTGGTCGGCGGATCGCCGGAAACCGGCGCGCCAGCGGCGTCGAGCTTCGACAGCCGGTCGGCTTCGAGAAAGCCGAGGCAGGAATTGGTCGGCGTGAACAGGTAACCGTCGTCGAGCTTCACCGAGATGTTGCCCGACGAGCCGCTGGTCAGGCCGCGCTCGAACATCGAGCGGCCCCATTTGACCATGGCCGCGCGGATCGTCGCCTCGCTCATGGGGTCTCCATCGCCCTGAGGGCTTTCTCGAAGAAGTCGGTGGCGCCGAAATTGCCGCTCTTCAGCGCCAGCCCCAGCATCGGATCACCATCGCTGACCAGCGCCGGGACGCCCGGATCGATCTCGCCGCCGATGCGGAGCGTGTCGAGGTGGAGCGCGGTGATCACCGCGCCGGAGGTTTCACCGCCGCCGACCGCCAGCCGGCGAACGCCCTTTGCGACCAGCCCGGCGGCAAGCTCGCCGAAGAAGGTCTCGATCGCGCCGGCGACCATCTCGCGGCCGTACTGGTCCTGCGCTGCAGAGACTGTCTCCGGCGCCGCCGTCGAGGTAACCATGGGCAGATCCGCCAGATTGGTTTCGACGAAGCCGAGCGCCTCGGCGACGGACATCCGGCCCTCGACCAGATCCCCGGGCAGGATGGTCAGCGTCGGGTGGCCGGCCGCATAGGCGGCGACCTGCGCCTGCGTCGCGGTCGAGCATGACCCGGAAAGGGCGCAGCCGGGCCCGGTGACGGCCGGCACCTTGGCCGCCGCGCCGCCGAGCAGTCCCTGGCGCTCGAAATTCCGCGGCAGACCAAGGGCGATCCCCGAGCCACCGGTGATCAGCACCGCCCCGTCCAGCGCCTCGCCGAGACTGAAGAGGTCCTCGTCGACAATGGCGTCGGCGACGATCAGCCGTCGCCCGGCAGCGGTCTCGCGGTCGAGCCCGGCCCGGATCGCCTCCGCCCCTGCCCGCACGGTCGGATAGGAAACCAGCCCGACGCCAACCCTGGTCTGGCGCGCCAGCCATCGCCCGATATCCGGATCGGTCATCGGGTTGAGCGGGTGCTTTTCCATGCCGGACTCGCTGAGCAGCCGGCCGTTGACGAAGAGGTGCCCCATGTAGAGCGTCCGCCCGGTCGTGGGAAAGACAGGACAGACCACGGCCGACGGTGCGTCGAGCGCGGCAAGCAGCGCTTCCGCCACAGGCCCGATATTGCCCTCCGGCGTCGAATCGAAGGTCGAGCAGTATTTGAACAGGAACTGTCGGCACCCTTGCGCCTTGAGCCACTCCAGCGCCGCGAGCGATTGGGCCACGGCATCGGATGCGGCGATCGACCGGGTCTTCAGCGCCACGACGCCGGCCTCGCAGTCGGCCGGCGCGGATTTGCCGGGGACGCCGACGAACTGGACCGTCGCCATGCCGCCCTTGGCCAGCGTGTTGGCAATGTCGCTGGCGCCGGTGAAATCGTCGGCGATTACCCCCAGAAGCATGGCGTCACCCTGGGTGTGGAGGCAATGAAGGAGAAACAAGACATCAAGAACCAGCCCCGGTCTTGGCCGGACGCGAACTGTCGCACCGGCGTGAATCACGATTGGACCCGGCGAACCTAGCGATATCGATCGAAATGGAGAAGGTCATGCGGGCCGAAGCGGAGGTACCGCCGAGAGGACGGGGCTCGTTTTTCGGGCGTAGGCTTCCCATTTCAATGAAACCGCGACACGATCCCGCCAATCATCGGGCCTTGCCCACCGGCCGAATTGCCTGGCGAGACGCCGCACCAACCGAGGAGACCGAACGTGAAGCGTGCATCTGCAAAATCGAAGAGAACGGCCCCGCTCAAGACGCCGACCGGGCTCGGCGCCAATGCGACCAGGGACATTGCCGCCGCGCTGACCACGCTGCTGGCGGATGTCTTCACCCTCTACATGAAGACCAAGAACTTCCATTGGCATGCCTCGGGGCCGCATTTCCGCGACTACCACCTGATGTTCGACGAGCAGGCTGCGCAGATCCTCGCGACAACCGACGACATCGCCGAGCGGGCGCGCAAGGTCGGAGGCCCGACGCTGAAATCGATCGGGCAGATCTCCAAGCTCCAGCGGATCGACGACAATGACGCGGACTACGTGACACCGCTCGACATGCTCGCCGAACTTCGCGACGACAACATGCGGCTCGCGACCTTCATGCGCGAGACCCATGCCGTCTGCGACGAGCACGGAGACGTGGGAACCGCGAGCATGCTGGAGAATTGGATCGACGAAGCGGAACGGCGCATCTGGTTCCTGTTCGAGACCGGCCGCCAGACCGAAGGCTGACCGGGCCGACAATCACAGACACGGGGAAAGAGCACGATGGTCAAAGTCACCTACGAAATCGTCGAACACGACGGCGGTTGGGCCTACAAGGTCGGCGACGTCTTCTCCGAAACCTTCCCGTCACACGACGCGGCGCTGGCTGCCGCCCGACGGGCCGCCATGGAGCAGCAGATTCCGGGCACCTCCACCGGAATCTCCTGGGAGGACAAGCAGGGCAAGTGGCACGAGGAACTGGCAAAGGGCGATGATCGGCCGGAGACCGAGGTCAAGGGCTGACGATCCAACGGTTGCCGGGAAGTCCCGGCAGCCGTTTCGCCCTCACCCCGCGAGCCTGGCCAACAGCAATTCCGCCGCCTTCACGGCGAAGGCGTCGGCGTTGATGTCCTCATCCATTTCGACAATCTCGACATTGGCCCCAAGCGTCGCCCGCAGCGCGTCGAAGAGGGCCGCATCGGCTTGCGGGTCGTGGAACGGTTGCCCCGCGACGTCGATCAGCGAGACCCCGCCCTTCGGGATCATGAAGACCGTCGGCCCCGTGGCCCGGCTCAGCTTCCTGCCGACGATCCGGCCGAGTTCGGCATTCTCCTCCACCGTGGTGCGCATCAGCGTCACCTGCGGATTGTGCCGGTAGAACAGCCGGTCCCTGAACGCTTCCGGGACGGTTTCGGGCGCCCCGAAATTCACCATGTCCAGGGCGCCGGCGGACACCACCTGTGGAATGCCGGCCTCGCCCACCGCTTCAAGCCGGTCGGGCCCGGCGCTCAACACGCCGCCGACCAGTTCGTCGGCGAGTTCGGTCGTCGTCAGGTCGAGGACCCCGGCGATATAGCCGCCCCGCACCAGCTCCTCCATGCTGCGGCCACCGGTGCCGGTCGCGTGGAAGACGAGGACCTCGTAGCCGGCCGCCTCCAGCACCTCCCTCGCCCGGGTAACGCAGGGCGTGGTGACGCCGAACATCGTGGCGGCGATCAGCGGGCGATCGCCAGTATCCGCAGGCAGGGGAGCGGAAACCATCCCGACGATTGCGCCCGCCGCATTGGTGAGGATCCGCGACGACAGGCGGTTGATGCCGGCAATGTCGACGATCGACGGCATCATGGTGATGTCCTTGACGCCGACATAGGCGCTGACGTCGCCCGATACGAGCGTCGAAACCATCAGTTTCGGCACGCCAACCGGCAGGGCGCGCATGGCCGCCGTGCCGACCGCCGTGCCGCCACCGCCGCCCATCGAGATGATGCCGTCGATCCGGCCTTCTTCATGGAGCCGGCCAGCCACCACCGCTGCCCCCTCGGCCATCACTGCCAGCGCCCGGCCGCGATCCCTCTCCGCGACCAGCGTGGCGAGATCGGACCCGCCCGCCTCGGCCACTTCGGCTGCGCGAATCTCCGGCGTGAAATGGGGCGGCCCGAGCACCCCGACATCGATAACCAGGGTCGCCGCGCCCTGCGCTTCGATCTGCTTTTTCAGGAAGGCGAATTCGACGCCTTTCGAATCGAGCGTTCCCAGAATTGCGACGACCTTGCGTGCCATGGCACCATCTCCTCCCCTCGCAGGCGAATCCCTACCAGAGAGATGCCGTGAACCACCTCTTCGATCAACTCCGCGCCCGGATGCCCGAGCCGGGCCGCCCGTTCATGGAGACCCAAGCGCGCGGCACACTCAGCTACGCGGACATGCTCGCAGGCTCCGCGCGGCTTGCCCACGCCCTGACCGAAGCCGGTGTCGTGCCCGGCGACCGCGTCGCCGTCCAGGTCGAGAAGAGCCCCGAGGCGATCCTGCTCTATCTCGCCTGCGTGCGGGCCGGCGCCATTTTCCTGCCGCTGAATACCGGCTACACGCTGACCGAACTCACCTATTTCTTTGGCGATGCCGAGCCACGCCTTATCGTCTGCACACCGGAGATGGCGACCGACATCCGCTCCACGGCCCCGACCGCCGTGGTCGAGACGCTGGATGCCCACGGCGAGGGATCGCTGATAAGGCGGGCCGGACACATGCCGTCGGACTACGCGGATGTCGGTCGCGGCCCCGACGACCTCGCCGCCATCCTCTATACCTCCGGCACCACTGGACGCTCCAAGGGCGCGATGCTCTCGCACGAGAACCTCGCCTCCAATGCCCGGACACTGGTCGAGGCCTGGCGCTTCACCGGCAACGACGTACTGATCCATGCCCTGCCGGTCTTCCACACCCACGGGCTGTTCGTCGCCACCAACACCATCCTCTTCGCCGGCGCGTCGATGATCTTCCAGTCGCGCTTCGACGCCGGCGACGTCCTCGCCGCGATGCCGCGCGCCACATGCCTGATGGGCGTGCCGACCTTCTACGTGCGCCTTCTGCAGCAGCCCGGCCTGACCCGCGAGGCGACCGCCCATATGCGGCTCTTCGTTTCCGGCTCGGCGCCGCTGCTGGCCGACACCCATGCCGAGTGGCGCGACAGGACGGGCCACGCGATCCTCGAGCGCTACGGCATGACCGAGACCAACATGAACACCTCGAACCCCTATGACGGCGAGCGGATCGCCGGCACCGTCGGACCGCCCCTGCCGGGCGTCGCGCTCCGCGTCACCGATCCCGAGACTGCGGCGCCGCTCGCCGATGGCGAGATCGGCATGATCGAGGTCCGGGGTGCGAACGTCTTCTCGGGTTACTGGCGGATGCCGGAAAAGACGCTGGCGGAGTTCCGCGACGACGGTTTCTTCATCACCGGCGACCTCGGACGGATCGACGCGCAGGGCTATGTGTCGATTGTCGGCCGCGGCAAGGACCTCGTTATCAGCGGCGGCTTCAACGTATATCCCAAGGAAGTCGAGACCGCGATCGACGAACTCACCGGCGTCGCCGAAAGCGCGGTCATCGGCCTGCCCCATCCGGATTTTGGCGAAGCCGTGACGGCCGTCGTCGTACTGCAGGAAGGCGCAGACCTCACAGAGGCCGATATCTGCACCCCACTGGCCGCCAACCTCGCCCGCTACAAGCAGCCGAAGCGTGTCATCTTTGTCGACGAATTGCCGCGCAACACCATGGGCAAGGTGCAGAAGAACCTGCTCCGCGACCGGCTCGCCGGCCTCTATGCAGGCGAATAGCAAATTCGCGACAGGTCGCAGCAGACTCCAGACCTGAACTCCGCAAAAGACCTCAGCCGCCGAGCCGCCGCCCGACATCGACAAGGCGGGCAAGTTCGCCCTCTTCCTCGCTGGTCAGGTCGATGAGCGGTGGCCGGACCGGCCCTGCTGGCTGGCCGACGATCCGCATCCCTGCCTTGACGATAGATACCGCGTACCCCCTGGCGCGATTGCGAAGCGCGATGTACGGAAAAAAGAAGTCGCCGAGGATCGCATTGACCATCGCCGCATCGCCGTCGCGCGCCGCGTCGTAAAAGCGGCAGGCGAGGTCCGGCAGGAAATTGTAGATCGCCGACGAATAAGTCGAGACGCCGATGCTGAAATAGGGCAGCGCCAGCATCTCGGCGGTCGGCACGCCGCCGACATACACAAGCCGGTCGCCGATGCCCTTCACGATCCGGGTCAGTGCATCGAGGTCGCCGACGCCATCCTTGTAGCCGATCAGGTTCGGACAGGTTTCGGCGAGCCGCGCGACGCTCGCTTCCGTGTAAACGCCGTTGTCGCGGCCATAGAGGATCACCCCGATATCGATCGCGTTCGCCACCGCCTGGACGTGACGAACAAGGCCAGCCTGTTCGGCATTCATCAGGTAGGGCGGCAGCAGCAGGATCGCCGCAGCGCCGGAATCCGCCGCCGACCGGGCGAATTCGACCGCCATCGCCGTGCCGTAGCCACAACCGGCGATCACCGGAACCCGCCCCTCGGCCGCTTCCACCGCCGCGCGGACGACTTGGCCATATTCCTCAAGGGTCAGCGAGAAGAATTCACCGGTGCCCCCGGCCGCGAAGAGCGCAACGGCGCCGGCATTGGCCTGGCGGGCGACATGGCCCTGGTAGGCGTCGATATCGAGCGCGCCCTCGGGCCCGAAGTGGGTGACCGGAAACGACAGGAGCCCACCGCCGATCCTTGATGCCAGGTCGGAGAGCGAAGTGGTCATTGGCGGGGTCCCTGGGGCTTTCGTTCTGAGACGGACGTCGCGGGCTGCCGTTTGAACAAACCCGGCGACGGGAACGCCCCCTCACGGCGGCTCCCGCTGGCGATGATAGGGAAAAAAAATTTGTACGACAACTTTTGAATGGCGAGGGGAGCGGAAATCCTGACGCGAGCGTCATGCCGCCCGCTCGCCGATCTTCAGGTCTGGGACCGGACGAACTTCACGTTCCAGATCGCGGCCATGATACGGGCCGTGTCATCGAGGGTCGGTTGCGGCAAATCGATGGTTTCCGGCATGTCGGCCATGTCGGCGGTGTCGAACAGGTCGTCGGAGCCGAAGCAATCCTGGGCAAGGGCCCGGTTGCCGGCTTCGAAATGCGACAGGAACGCTTCCGCCTCCGCGCGGGTGACCGGCTTGCCGCGACCGGGAAACAGTTCGCCGGCGATCCCGCCGACGCCGCGAATGCCGGCCTTGTCGTATCCGTGGCGGTTCCAGGCGAGGTTGAACCGCCGCAGTACTTCCAGCGCGATCGGATCGAGAGACGGGTTTTCAGGCTCGACCTTGAAGCTGCGCGCCGTGTCCTCGTCAGCGAGGCCCGCCTGCACCAGGAAGTCGACGATGACGTCGCCCGCGATCAGGCGCGGCTTCTCGAAACGGTGGAGGTGGAAGGACTTGGCATCAAAGACGGATGTCCACAACCGGAAGATCCGGTTGAAGTCGAAGGCGACGAAATCCCGGCCGCCCTCCTCGTAGGGAGGAAAGACGTTCTCCCGAATGCCGCCAACCTTGATGACGGTGGAATACATGCTGCGCATCAAGAGGTCCTGCCGCCGGACATAGAAGTGAATATCGACGGCATCGAAGAACTCGGCGAGGAAGGCCTTGAGCCGCTCGACCTCGGCGATGGTCTGGAGGCGCGACAGGTGCTCGTTGACGATGACCACCGTCTGCGCGGTCTTTCCCGCCGCCTTGATCTGCCTGGCGAGGTCGCGGCGGAAGGTCTGGCGGAAAGCCTCGATCGTCGCGTCGTCGGTCAGCCCGAGGCGACGCTTGCGGATATCCATCCGCTCGTTGTCCATCGCGAAGCAGGAAATCTTGACGTGCTTCAACCCGTGGAGAAGCCGGGGATAGACGATCTGCCGGGCTTCGAGCGTCTCGCCATGCTCGGCCAGGGCGCGCTGGATCGACGTCGTTCCGGTCTTCTCGGATCCGATGTGAAGAACGCATTTCATTCTTCGCCACCTCCCGCCTTCCCGGTCAAAGCGCCGAAACGCGCCGGTCGATCGCGCCGGACAGCGTCTCGATATGCGGCACGAGTTCGAGCCACTGACGATCGACCTTGTCGAGAAACTCTGTCGCGGCCGCGTCGCCAACCAGGGCCCAGTAGTTGTTCGGGTCGACATCGAACGGCGGCGCGGCTTCCATGCGAGCGGTTCGTTGCGCCGCATCGAGGATTGCCCGCCCCTCGGCGCTTCGCCTCGCCTCGACCGCCACCCGCCGCATCGCGGACCGATTGCGAGTCGCTTCCAGCGGCAGCCTCGGAAAGACCAGACGCGACCGTGGCCGCGTCGAGAAATTGACGGCAAGCGAACCGGCCGCAAGCGCATAGGCAAACAGCCGGGCGCTCTTGGCTTCGAGGCTGCGCAGGGTGAGATTGTCGCGCAACGGATCGGCCTCGCCCTTTCCGTAGAAATGCGTCTCGTCGTCGTCGTCGTAGATCATGTCACAGGCGGAAAAGCCGATCAGCGCCGGCTTGAGATAACGCACCGCCCAGTAGCCGGCATTGAACGCCATCGTCGAACCGCAGAACAACAGTCCCCCGGCGCTGGCCACATGCTTGAGGTAGTTGATCTCCCGCACCAGCGCGCCGCGATAACCCTCCGGCGGACGGTTCTCGTCGGGAAAATTGCGCGGGAAGACGACGTAGTCGAAGTCATCCCTGATCCGCCAGGCGTTGTTGACGGCGACGGCCGTCAGGCCACCGAGATCGCGATCGCGCAGCGCCACCACATCGGGTGCGCTGCCGGCTAGGAGTACGAAGCGCTGCCGCGCCAGGCGCGACCACGGCCAGCGGCCGGCCGCGGTATCAAAGGCTGTAGTTGCGCCGGTCACGCGCCGGATCCCCGCCGATCCATCAGGATGCGGTCTGGCGCTGGGCAATCGCCTGGAGGCGGCGATAGATCGCATATTCCGGCTCGAGCGCTTCCCGGACCCGCGCCAGTTCGGCTTGGTCCATCTGCTCGGTGACGCTGCGCGACGAGACCTTGGACACGTGAACCTTCGCATACATCGACTCGGCGATGGCCGGATCGGCGCCGCAGAGCGCGCAGATTTCCCGAACGAAGGACAGCGTGTCATCGATCTCGCGCACGATACCGACATTCTTGTCGATCTGGTCGAGATAGTCAGGCGACTGGAAGTAATAGACATAGTTCCACTTCAGGTGCCGGATGCCCTTGAAGGCGAACAGGGCCGCCGATTTCTGGCGTTCGTCGTCGGACACCAGCGCGGCCAGGAGCTGCTGTGGATCGCTGAAGAAAGCGTAGGCAACGGCCTCCTCGGTGCTCCAGATGTGGTTCCGCCGGGGACGCCCCATCCGCATCCGGCTGAGGAAGCCGCTGACGATGCGTTCGATCGGATCCCGGATGACCAGGTGGATCTTGATCTCGGGAAAGAGCTTGACGATTTCTTCCGCCATCCACGGATGGTTGAACTTCGTCGGAACTCGCTCACGACCGATTTCCTTGCTCAACTTGCCGAAGAATTGGCCAATTCCGGACCCACCGGTCTTCGGGACATGAAGAAAGCAGTCGGCCTTTGATCGCGCCGACTGGAGCCTCAGATTCTTCTCGTGGCTTTTCTTCATGAAATTCAATGCCTTGGAGCAAGCGACCGCGGCGCCTGCCGCGACGGCAATCTGCCAAACTCGTCAGTCGGTTACAAGGCGCGACCTGACGGGGCTCGCCAGACCCCGGCGCATCTCAGGAGCCGGACTGCCGGGGCCGTCCGGCCTGGCCGCGCCGGCTTCCCTACCGCTTCTTGCCGTCCTTCAAGGCAGCGGCGGACATCTCGATCGCGGCGGCGACAAGTTCGGAGGCTGCAGGCGTTTCGGATCGCACAGCCGGGGCGACCGGAGCTTCGAAGATCGTCCGGCCACCAAAGAAGTCTGCCGAGAGCCTGTCGATCTCATCGCGAAGCGACGCAGTCAGTCGGGCGGCTTCGTCGGCGGTCAACCGCTGCCCGGAGCCCTTGAACTTGCGCGATACAAAGCGCCGATAGAAGCCGGGTCGAGCCTCACCGGCCTCCGCATACCGTCGATTGACCGCGAGGAGCAGGTGCTGGCCCAGCGGCGCGATCGACGTGTTGGCCGATTTTCCGCCACTGGCGTCAGACGGCGCAATGTCGATACCGAGGATCGCGTGGAGGAAATCGAGGACCACATCCTCGCGATGAAGCAGCGGTCGGCTGAACTCGCGCACCGTTACTGCATCGGCACCGAACACGTCGCGCCACAGGCTGAGCTTCGTCCAGTAGGACAGCGCCTGACGCTGATGGGCCGCAAAGTCGGCGAGATCCCTGGTGCCGCCCATCTTCAGGTGCGTCGAATAGGAGCTTTCGACGAAACTGGTCGGGGCCCTCACGTAAGCGACGATCCGGACCCGATCGAAATGGCGGGAGAGAAAAGCCTTTAACGTGCCGACAAGCGCTTCGGTCGACAGGAATAGGTACAGGGCCTCGTCGGAAATGACGACGCGGTCGGGCGTGGCGACCTTCATCTCAGCTTCGAAAGACTCGAGGAAATTCTGCCGATAGCGCTCCCTGTCGGCGGTGGTCTTCAGGTTCAGGACCTTGTCGAAACCGGCGCCGGCGCGGTCGACGGGCAGCACCGAGAGGACCAGCCCCCGCTGTCGGCGTTGCTTGCCCACCTCCCGTCCCGTCACCGGGTAGAGGACGCCGTGCTCTGCCAGAAGCGCCTCGTTTCCAGCGAGGAACTTCTGGATCGAGGTCGTCCCGGTCTTCGGCGTCCCGATGTGGAGAATGGCTTCCAAGTTTCGCCTCTTTCACGGCAACAGGCGGCACGAACTCCGGGTCGGTCCGGGGCCGGGCGGCGCCAACGGGTCCCGAACCGATCGGATTCCGGCCCGTGGCCCGCAGTTTCCGCAGCCTCGACCCTGCCGTCCATGCCAACTAGCCCCGACGGGGGTGCATGGTCTAGAAAGAAGCGCACGTCAACGGCGGCCTTCAGCGCGCCGCGAACCAAGAGAATGTCGCAAGTCGATGATCGCCAGCTTCGAGCACAACTTCATATTCATCAAGACCCGCAAGACAGGGGGAACGACCGTCGAGATCGCGCTGACGCCGTCCTGCGGGCCCCGCGATATCCTGACGCCGATCACGATGGAAGACGAACTGCTCCGGCTCCAGGAAGGCAAGGTGGCCGCCCGCAACTATGTCGACGACCCGGCGCTCGAAGCCGAAATCGCCGCCGCCGTGCTCCAGCAGGATGCCGCCAGGGTTCGCAAGCTGAAACGCCGGTCCGGACGCCAGGGCGGGCTGCACAATCACTCCCCGGCAAGCAAGATCCGGAGCAAGCTGCCAAAGGACTTCTGGGACAAGGCGTTCAAGTTCACGGTGGAGCGCCACCCCTATGAAAAGGTCGTCTCCGGTGTCTACTGGGGCAGCCGCAACGACAGCCCAGACGATTTCTCCAAGCTCATCGACGAGAAGGTGGCCAAGCGGCCGGAAGACCTGAAGCTTTATTCCATCGGCGACGATGTGGTCGTGGACGAAATCCTGAGGCAGGAGACCCTGGAGGCCGATCTCGCCCGGCTCGCCGAGAAGTTCGGCCTGGAGTTGCCGCCGCGCCTTCCCAAGGCAAAAGGTGCCTTCCGGATGGATCGCCGCCCCGCCCACGAGATCCTCACCCCGGCGCAGAAGGCGGTCATCTACGAGCGCCACCGCAAGACATTCGACCTGCTCGGCTACGAGCCCTGAGGCAAGACTCCGGCGCAGCCGAGCGACCGGCTCGATTCCCCTGGTCGAAGGTTTGTATTGCCGGGCTCTCCTTCGTATGACCGGGAGAGCAACACGGGAAACGAAATGCTGGTTTCGAACAGGTACCGCTTCATCCTCATCAAGACGCGCAAGACGGCCGGCTCCAGCCTGGAGGGGCTGCTCCAGCCGTTCTGCGTGCCCGATGGCTTTCAGGTGAGCCACAGCGCCGATGAAATCGTCACGGACGCTGGCATCGTCGGTGCCCGAGCCGGCGGCGAGAGCAGCCGAGGCCATGGCGCCCACATGTCGGCGAAGGGGATCCGCAAGGCGGTGGGTCCCGGGACCTTCGATTCCTTCACCAAGATCGTTCCGGTCCGCGACCCCTTCGACAAGGTCGTATCCTGGTACTGGCACGTCATGCCGCAGGACACCAAGGATCGCGTCTCGCAGGATTTCGCCGACGCCCGATCCCTCTTCCGCGACTGGCTGCGCATGCGGCCGTCGCTCAATACCGACGAGAAATTCTACAAGGTCGGCAAGCGCCCGTTCGACTGCTTCCTTGTTCGCTACGAGCACCTCTCCGAGGACATCGAGTCGCTGTCCCGCAAGCTCGGCGTTCCCCTCGACCTCAAGTCGCTGCCGCAGTGGAAGACCGCCACCCGGCTCCACCGGGATCGCGATACCGCGGAATATTACGACAAGCGTACGGCCGACATCGTCCGAAGCAAGTTCGCCTACGATTTCGACAATTTCGGCTACGATAGAAACAGCGTCCATCCCGCCCGGTCGCACGCCGACGCCGCCGATTCGCCGGCCTGATCAACAGCTCGAACTCAAAGCGCGGTTCACGATGCCCCTGTGCAGAATCCTCGATCGACTGGTCCTCTTCGTCCATATCCCGAAGGCCGGGGGAACGAGCATCGAGCGCTTTCTTGCCGCGTCCGGGCAGATAGCGCTCCTCCATGGCCGCAAGATCCGCGGCATGAACATGACTCCGCAGCACATCCATGCCGCGATCTACGAGAAGATCCTGCCGGAACAATTCTACGACTATTCCTTCTGCGTCGTGAGGAACCCCTTCGACCGCCTCGCCAGCGAATACATCATGCGCGACGCCTCGGAGCATTCCTTCGACGACTGGGTGAGCAACATATTCAAGGAATACGCCACCGATCCGTTCATCCACGACAATCACATCCGGCCGCAGTCGGAATTCCTGCTGCCGAGCATCGAGGTCTTTCGCTTCGAGGACGGAATCCGCAACATCCTCAGCCGGGTCGCCCTGCATCTCGATCTCGAGCCGCCGACCGGCGACGTCCACCAGCGCAAGAGCCCGCCGACCCAGATCACCGCGTCGGAGGAGACGTTGCGGCTCATCGAGGACTTTTATGCGGTCGACCTGAAGGCCTTTGGCTATAGCCGCGAGAATTCGGTCCGCTTCGGTCGCGGACCGGACCGGAAGCCGGAAGACACCGAGGTCCTGCAGCCCTGGAACCGCCCGGCCAAACCATCGAACGGTTCAGGCAAGCCGCTCTCCATCGCCATCTTCGTTCCGTGGATCACGAAGGGTCGCGGCGGGACCGAGAGCGTCGGCGCGATGGTCGCCAACGGCATGGCGGAGCGCGGTCATGCGGTGAACATCCACACCTTCGACGACGGTCACGGCGAGCCGACATGGCCGCTCCGTCCGGAAATCTCCGTCAGTTGGCATCCGGAAACGGATTCGGAGGCCTCCGACAGCCAGCTCCTGATGGAACTCGCCCTCCAGGCGCCGGATGTCATCGTCGGCCTGCATATGAACCGCGCCTGCTTCCGCTATGTCTACTGCTCCTACAAGCTCAACTGCCCGGTTCTGCTGTCGGAGCACACCGATCCGAATTTCGCCGATGAGACCGGGGTCCTGCTCAACGCCGAGCGCGAGCGCATCTTTGCCGGTGCCGACCGCATCCACCTGCTGACCGACGATTTCCGCGACGAGCTTCCGCCGCATCTTCGGCTGCGGGCAACGGTCATTCCGAACACCGTCACCCCGGCCCGGCGCCAGGCCGACCCGGTTGGCGAGGAGGGGCAGATCAAGACCATTCTCTGCGTCGCCCGGCTGGTTCCCCGCAAGAATGTCGGAACCCTCGTCGCAGCGTTCGCCAGGGTCGCCGCCGCCGATCCGGATTGGCAATTGCGGATCGTCGGCTACGGCGCGCAGCTTGACCCGCTGCGGGCGCAGGCCGACATGCTCGGGGTCGGCTCGCGCGTGATCTTCGAGGGCCGCAAGGAGAATGCGTACCCCTTCTACGAGACCGCGCAACTGGTGGTCCTGCCCTCCTACGCGGAAGGCCTGCCGCTGGCGCCGCTGGAAGCGATGGCGCATGGTCTTCCGAGCATCGGATTCAGCGACTGCAGCGGCATCCCCATCCTGATCGATAACGGCGTCACCGGGCTCCATGTCGCGCGCGAAGACCAGGTCGAGAGCCTTGCCGAGGGTATCGGGCGTCTGATGCAGGATCCGGCGCTGCGGTCATCGATGGGTATCGCCGCCAAGGCCCGCTACGACACGATGTTCGCCCCGAATCTCGTCCTCGATCGCTGGGAGTCGCTGATTCAGCAAACAGCCGCCGCGCGGCCGCAATCCTTCTCGATCAAGGCCATTTCGGGCGCCATCGAGTCGCGCGTTGCGATCCAGTCAGCGCTGGAAGTCGGGCCGACCCGCTACTTCGCCGGAATGAGTCCCGCCGCCGAAAACTAGGCGACGCGTCGGCCCCAGTCTCAGCCGCGCAGGAGAAGCATCAGCCGGTCCCTGACCGACAGGTTGGCCCTGAGGACCCCGCGTCCGTGCCGCCGCAGCACGTAGGCAAGAACCCGGCGCTTGCTCAGGCGCTTGCTGGCAACTTCCTTCTTCACGACATCGAGCTTGCGCGGATCGACCTGGCCCTCGGCGAGCAAAAGGCCGACCGCAACGATCTGGGAATTCGGCAGTTTGCGGATTGCGTCGAGGCTCTTCTCGATCCGCCGCCCCTCGATCTCGACGAAGGCGGCCGACCGGCTGCCGCCGGACCCGCGCTGTCCTGCCAGCACCGGGGCTTCCTTCTCCGCCGACGCGGCGGACACGGCGCTGGCCTCCAGGGCATCGCCGTCGATCGACGGCAGGCCCGGTCGGGCGATTTCGTTGTAGGCAGCCACGATCGCGCCAACGGTTTCGGCCCGCAATTCCGGCGCCGAGTCTGCATCGACCGGATCGACGTCCAGTTCGGCGAACAGGCCCTCCCTGCCGAGGAATTCCCGCGCGATCCAGGCGTTCCCCTCGCGGACACGCTCCAGGATCCGGCGTCGTTCCGCGGCCGACAGGATGGAGGCATTCATCGCCGCGGCGCTTGGCTCCCCGCCCTCGCGAAAGATCTCGTGCGCCCTCTGGACAAAGGTCAGGTAGGCGGCGTCATCCGGAAATGGCAGGTCGTTGAACGACCGCAGCGTCTCGACCTCGGCCTTGGACAGCTTCAGTTCGTTCCGCATCTCCGGCGTCGGCTCGATCAGCCCCGACTTGTCGATGCCGAGTTCCTTGATGAAGTCGTCGAGGATGACGCCCTGCCGGATCCCGCTCCGCTCGACCGGGCGGACATGGACCTTTTCCTTCGGAAGCTTTTCGAGCCAGCGGCGCAGGAACTGCTCATAGTCGAGCCGGTCCTGTGTCCACCGCGTCGCCAGCCAGTCTTCGGGCCTCGACGAGATGCGACCGAGCGCGCCGCCGCCAGCAAATTCGGCGTATTGCGAATTCGCCCAGTCGTCCTGCCGCCGGAAATAGATGAGCAGTTCCGGATTGAAGTCGCGCAGATAGTCGACCAGCACCTCGGTGCCGCCGGACAGGAAGCTGCCCTCACTGCTGATGACGATCGTGTGGATCTGCGGCCCAAGCAGCGCCAGGCCGTTCTCCAGCGCGATCCGCATCTCGGGATCGTCCCGCCGCGCCGATTTGAAGAACTGGCTGTGGCCGCCGATCTTGTGGGGGCGGCCCGGCTGGCGATAAACGCCGAATTCTGGCGTCCACACACCCCGACGGATCAGGGCCGGCCGGTTCTGGTCAAGGAAATGCTGGACGAAACTGCTGCCGGTCTTCGATGCACCGGCATGAATGATCACCCGCAGCGAGGGATTGCGCTGTTCCTTGCCGGCTGCCGGTGTTTGCGGAAGCGCGGGGCGGTACTGGGCATAGCGGTTGAGGGCGGCGACCAGCAGTGGATCCGCGTCGCTGTCAAAAAGGCCGTAGACAGTCTCGGCCGGGATGGGCCGAAGCGCCGCCGCAGCCGCCAGCAGGTCCGGACGATTGCGGCGAGCCGCCTCGACGATCAGGCCATAGACGCCTTCGTCAAACCGCGCGTTGTCGACCGCCTCCGGCGTCTTCAGCAGGTCGGCGCTCGTCAGGCCGCTCGACACGATAATCTCCGACCATCGCGCCAGGAATTTCTCCCGCGTCGGCTTGTCGGCCTGCATGACCGTCGCATAGGGGAAGCCGAAGAACACGTACTGGATGTACTGGGAGAGCGTGAACCGGAAATGGTAGTTCAGCGCATGCCCCGGTTCGCCGGCGCCTTTCTCGCTGAACAGCTTGACGACTTCGGCAAAGTTGCGCGTGTGGTTCTCGACGTCGCCGATCGACTTGGCGCGCCGCGCCGTCGACCCGCCGCGGACCCGGTAGACGAGCCCTCGCTCGGCCGACGTCGATATCGACGACGCGTTGAGGAGCGCCTTGAGCAGGAACGGCCGCTCTTCCCATTGCGTCGTCGTGAAACGAACCTCGTTGTCCTCGAGGAAATCGCGCCGGTAAAGGAAGTTCCAGAAGTGGCGATTGTGGAGGATTTCCGGATGCTCGGCGAAACCGACTCCATGGAGTTCCCCGCCGAAATGGGACTCTGTCCTGTCCTGCCGTTCGCGGACCGGACCGTCCGCTTCCTTTTCGACCAGTTCGAAGGACTTGCCGGCCCGCACCATGTCGGCCTTGTCCTTGCGCGCCATCGCCACGAGCCGGGCCAGCAATTCGGGATCGCGGAGGTAGTCGTCGCCGTCGAGAAAGAAGACGTACTCGCCGCGGGCCGCGTCGAGCGCCTTGTTGCGCGCGAAGCCCTGCCCGACATTCTGGCGGAGGATAATCGGTCGGATGCGCGGATCGTCGATCACCAGTTGATCGACGATGTCCTGCGAGTCGTCCGGGGTGCAATCGTTGACCGGAATGATCTCGATGTTGCGCAACGTCTGCGCCTGCACCGAAGCGATGCACTCCTCGATGTACTTTTCGACGCCATGGACCGGGATGACGACCGAAACCTCGGGCGTGTCGACGCCGAGGGCGGCGGTCGGCTGATGTGAACGGTGGCGCACGATATAGTCCAGAACCTGTTCTACGGTCGCTTCATCGGCCGAGTCCGGCGTGAAGTACCGGGTGTACCAGATGTAGAAATAATGGAAAAACTCGACGATCGACCGTTGCCGGTGGCGGTGCGGAACCGGTTTCCGGTCCTCCGTGAACCCCCAGCCGGCATAGATCGGCACCCCGAAGCAGATGACGTGCTTGCCCGCCATCGCGGCCTCGAAGCCCATCTGGCTGCTTGCCACATAGACCTTGTCGACGACATCGAAGACAACGAAGGGATTGACCGGGCGTCGCAGAAAACGGACCCGGCCGCTGTCGACCATCCCTGAATAGAAGCCTTCCCGCTTGCCCCGCTGCTCCAGCGAATCCGGATGCGTCTTGACGATGATCTCGGCATCCGGGTTCTCGCGGATGGCCGAAAGAAGCATGTTCTGGAACGTGTCCTCGTCGGCGCCGCCATAGATCGTCGAGGCATCGGCGAAGGACTGGTCGACGACCAGCACGCGACGGCTGTAGCCGGGGGAGAAGGCTGGCAGGTTGAACGGCTGGTTGTTGTACTTGGAAACACGCTCGGCGAGAATCCTGTCGATCGCCGCCCTGGCGCGCTTCTCCTCGGCATGCGAGAGCGCGGCCGCCGAATTGAGCTTGCGCGCAATCCGCCCGGGATAGTCGCTCATGAAGTAATGGGCGATGTCGTCATAAACATAGCCGAGGCAGGCGTGCCGGGGATCCTGCCCCCGGAACGATGCGGTCCACGACGCAACGGAGGCGAGGTAGCCGGTGTCCATCAACAGGACGGAACTGGAGCCCTCCAGCGACTGGAAGACGCGCACGCAGCCGGGATGCGAATGATAGCCGGGCGGCAGGACCGAGCCACCGACAACGAAATTCTCGGCGTCTTCCCAGCCCGCTTCGTCGATGGCGGTCGCGGACCGGAACATCTTGAGCAGGCTCGTGCCGAACGTGACCTTGAGATAGGTTTCGGGAAATCCGATCGACACCGACTTCGCCCGCCACTGGTCGACAATATCGCGAATATCGGCATCCGCCGGAGCATACTTCTGCCGCCGCCGGATATGGCCGATGAACGTCTTGAAGACCGACTCCTCGTCGCGTGCTGCCTGGGTGGCCCCGGTCTTTGCGTTGTCGGTCAGCGTCATTCAATCCAGCCGTGCTCTGGTCACCGGGAAACATGCGTCCCGCCCCAGCCTGGCGGCTCAGGGTCGCGAACGTTTTAGGACGGACAAGCCGACCGCCACAAGGCTTGCTATTCGAAGCTTGACTCCCTGCCGGCCGGCGGGGATGTACCGACGCTTGGGACGTCGACACCGCGAGAGGTAACACAATTGGGCCGGGCAGACCGAACATCGAATGCGGGAGCGTCACGGCCACCCGAAATCCCCGAAATGCCGCGGATGCTGGCCGAGGGCCCTGCCCGTGGTCCCGACTTCATCTGCATCGGTGCGCAGAAGGGCGGCACCCGCTGGCTTTTCGACCAGCTCGATCACCATCCCCAGTTCTGGATGCCGCCGATCAAGGAATTGCACTATTTCGACCTGAGCGACCGGTTTCTCAAGAAAGCCGTCCCCCTTTACCAGCGCGCCAGGACAAGCATCGACGACGCCAATCGCCGGCGCGACCGCGCCCACGAACGCCGCCTCGAAGCCGTAGACGTCGACTGGCTCGCCGCGCGAATCTGGCTGAACGAGCGGCCGATCGACTTCGACCGCTACGCGCGTCTGTTCAATCCCCGAGGCGATCGCCTGTCCGGGGACATCTGCCCGCCCTATGCGATCGTCCCCGACGATCGGGCGCAGGCGATCCGCCAGAGGTTTCCGGACGCGCGCATCGTTTATCTCGCTCGCGACCCCATCGCCCGCTTCTGGTCGCAATACTGCATGCTGGTGCGCCGGAACGAGCGAAAGGACCCCGCCGCCCTCGAGCAGGTCGAGCGCTTCGCCCGCAAGGGCAACGGCGTCCAGCATTCGAGCATCCGCGAGGTTGTCGCCCGCTGGCGCAGGTCGCCGGACGACGACGCCTTCGGCCTCTTCTTCTTCGACGATCTCAAGGCCGATGCGATTTCGCTCCGCGGCCGAATCCTGAACTTTCTCGGCGCCGACCCGGGACAGGAGAGCGGCGGGCTGTCGACCGACTTCAATCGCAAGAAGGAGCAGGCCAAGGTCGAGATGACCGACCAGGTTCGCGACTACCTGGTGCCGCTCTTCGCCGACGAGATCAGGGGATGCGCCGCGGAATTCGGCGGGCCTGCCCTCGAATGGGTGCGAAAATACGGTCTCTGACCGATAGAATCAAGCGCTTCAGGCTGCCCGCCAGGCGGCAGGGACCGCGTCGCCGAATTCGGTGAAGACGAAGTCGTAGACTTCCGCCAGGGCGGCCCGGACCTTGTCCCACTCCGCCTTGTCCGGCTTGCGCAGGTCGGCGCTCTTGTTGGGATTGGCGCTCGCGTCGAAGACCAGGTCGTCGAGCCCGAGGAAGGTCGCCAGGCGCGCAACCTCGGCATCGTCGAACAGGGTCTCGTAGAAGCCGATGAACACGTCCTCCGGGGCAAAGGATGCCCGCAGGTTCTTCACCGTCGAGGTGTATTCAGTCCGTTCAAGATATTTGCGTCGCTGGACGCTCTTGCCGAAGAGGTCATAGGCGTCGCCCTCGCCACCGCGCCCGGTCGCCTTCTTCGCCTGCATCTTGGCCTGCGACCAGATCCGCTCGACCGGGTCGCGCATCAGGAAGACGGCCTTGGTCCGCCACGGCAGGAAGGACCGGACATAGGCGAGCTCGTCCGCCGACAGGATCGAATAGGACGGGCTGATCTCGCCGAGCACCCGGTGGTTCGGCCTCAGCCGCGACCGGAAATAGGCGAGGTAGTAGTCCTCGCCGCAATCCATTGCGACGCGCTCGAAGGCCTGGTCCGAAATGATCTTGTCGCCACGCTGCTTCAGCAGTCGCCGCAGGATCGTCTCGGTGTCGCGGGGCTTGAAGAAATCCGGATGGAAGCGCCGGTCCCAATAGTGGAGTTCCTTGATCGGCGACATCATGATGTCGCGATGCGCGGCCAGCTGCTCGTAAAGCCAGCTCGTCCCGCATTTCTGCGCTCCCACCCCGAGCAGGAAGATCGGCTCATCCGTCATGCTGATGCGTCTCCTTGCCGGCCTTCAGCCCACCACTGCGCCACCGCCGGACAAACTGCTTCGGACGATGGCGGAAGGCCCGCCAGAGGTGGGTGGCCCGTCGCCCCCCGTCGCCATTGCTGGCGGCAAAACGGGCCGCGTGGATTTCCATATTGTAGAGCTGGACCCGCGTGAATTTCGGCCCGTAGCGGGTGTAGAGCACCCGGTGCTTGTCGAAGATGTAGGCGTGACAGGCCCGTATCTGCTCGGCATCGCGACCGATATCGGACTTGTGATAGACGCAGAGGCTTTCCGCCGTATCCGGGAGGTGCAGACGCCCGCGCTTCAGCAGGAAGCGGAGGAAGAAATCGAGGTCCTGCAGCCGCGGCAACTTCTCGTCGAACCAGCCGACATCACGAAAGGTTCGCGTCGGACCGAGTAGCGTCCATAGATAGGCGCGCAGGTCCTTGCCGCGCAGCAGAGCCATGACCTGGTCCTGATCAACGGTCTGGAACCGTCGCGTTGCCTCGCGTCCGGTCCACTGCCAGTCGAAGTTGCAGGTCACCCAGAACGGCGTGTCGCTGTCCGGCCCGCCGAGCGCGCGCGCCTCCGCGATCTGCGCCGCCGTCTTGCTCGGATACCAGGCGTCTCCCGCATCGAGCCAGGCCGTATACGGACTCTCCGTCGCGTCGAGCAGGACGTTGCGGGTGTAGGGTCGACCGCGATTGACGCCGTTTTCGAGCAGGACGACCGGCCGTTCACGTCGATCGATCAGGTCGCGCAGCCGTGCGATCATCTCCGGCGTCGACCCGTCGTCCACGACCACCACCCGGAAACGCCCGGCATAGTCCTGCGCGTCGATCGACGCGAGCGACAGGTCCAGCGCATCGACCGAATTGTAATGCGGGATCAGGACGTCGATCGTCGGAGAGGGATCATCGTTTGCCAAGGCAGCGTTCAATGAGCTCGACCCAGGCATCCGCGAAATGCTCCTCCGTGAACGTCGCCACGCTGGCGGGCCCGTTGTCGCCGAGCCGCCGGCGCAGGTCCCGATCGTCGATCAGCCGTTCCAGCGCCGCCGCCAGGGCCTCCGCCCCGCCCGACCGGTCGGCCAGCAGGCCGTTGACGCCATCGACGACGAACTGGTTGACCCCCGGGCAATCGGCGAAGGCGACGACGGGCATCTTTAGCGCCAGCGCTTCCGCCGGAGCAAGGCCAAAGCCCTCGAATTCAGCCGGATGACAGAGGATTCCGGCCCGCGCATAGACCTCCCCCATGTCGGATCGGGTACCGCCGAGCGCGAAGGAATCGCCGATCCCCAGTTCGGCGATCCGCTCTTCCAGCTTCGCCTGCTGCGGGCCATCGCCATAGATCACCACCCGCCAGTCCGGATGCTGGGCCGCGATCAACGCCCAGGCATCAGCGAGCATCAGGTAATTCTTGACCGGCGCCAGCCGGCCGACACCCAGGATCGTGTTCTCGCGTTCGCCCGGCCGGTGGCGCAGCACATCCTTCGAGATGTAGTTGGCGACCACCACGATCTTGTCCTGGAGGCTTTGCGGAAACCAGGCGCCGAAATCGGCAAAGAGAACGTGGATCGCCGCCGCATGACGCAGCGCCTTCATCCGCATCACACGGTCGTAGGGATTGGTGCTCCAGCGCTTCGGATCGCAGTAATCGCGCTCCGGCACGTTGTGGTTGGTCGGGATGACCTTCACGTCGGTCCCGGCGGCGGCCAGCAGCGTCGGGGTATTGGCCGGCGGCAGGAAGCTGATCGCCACGTCGGGCTTCGAATGCTGGAAGTAGTCGCGCAGCAGCCCGATGACCGGGTCTTTCTTGAGGTGCCATTCGGCCCAGTTCCGCACCCGGTCGGGCAGCCGCTTCGAGTTGAACATGTTGTAGGGCCAGCGGCGCTCGGAGGGAAACCGCGGATGGACGTTGATCAGTTCGATCCGCCGGTCGAGCGGATAGAAGGGCGCGCCTTCCGCTTCCTCGAAGTGGACGCAGCTCACCGCATAGCCGCGCGCCACCAGCATGTTGGCGAGTTCGACGAAGATCCGCTCGGCGCCGCCACCGCGATTGAGCAGGTTGGCGATGACCAGCGTAACCCTGGTCGCCGGGGGCCGGAAGCGGTCCGGTTTCCCGGAGATGCCTGAAGGGATCGCGGCTGCCGCCGTCACAACAGGATTTCCGCCGTCAGTTCCGCGAAGCGGTGCACCGACATGCCTTCATACTCGGCCAGTTCCGCGATCGGGGACGCCTCGAGCGAGGGAAACAGCGGCGCCGGATGATCGCTGGCGAAATCGCGCCTCAGCATCTCGTTATCGGCGGCGAAAGACTGGCAGAAGGCTTCCATGTCGGCCCGCGATATCCAGTCGACACCGTCGAGTAGCCCGCCCTTGGCGGCGCGCTGGTCGAGGCGGTCGGCGACGTTGGCCAGCTTGCCCTTGCCCGCCTTCGTCGCGTTGAACAGGCGCTTGTATTCGACGAGTTCGAGCGGCAGCGACCGGTTCTCCACCGGCGTTCGCGGCAGGTCTGACACGTCGACCCCGAGATGGGCGAAGAAGGCATCGACCAGGCCCTGCGTCTTCATGTCCTCATAGACAAGGAGATCGACCGCGCCGAACGCTGTCCGGAACATGGACAATTGCCGGTGATAATCGAACTCGCTCCGCTGCTCGACAAGGAACTGGCGGAAGCGCGCCGAGTATTTTCGCGACTTGATCTTCTCCTGGTAGAGCGATCGCGCGAAGCCGTCCTGTCGGCGCAGCGTGGCGAGAACGACGACATCGTCGATGCCGATCACCGCCTTCAGCCGTGCGATATAGGCCTCGCGTTGCGCCCAGTAGTCCGCCGGCCCCTTCAGCACGTGCCGGTAGATCGGCTCGGCGCTGAGCAAAACGGTCTCGCCCTTGC
The DNA here is from genome assembly GCF_900104485.1 of Bauldia litoralis. GTDB lineage: Bacteria > Pseudomonadota > Alphaproteobacteria > Rhizobiales > Kaistiaceae > Bauldia > Bauldia litoralis. The sequence continues at coordinate 148,062 of NZ_FMXQ01000011.1, forward strand.
GTCCCCCGCGCCGAACCGCATCGGCAAATCGTTCTGCGTCGTCAAAGGTAAACCGGCCCCGGGGAGCGTCAGCCACCGCATGGGCGAAGTGATGATGACCGTAGTGCTCGGATCGGCCGATCTCCTCGTAGGACGGGTACCAGAGTCCGCGAGCGCGCAAGGCGGCACGATTCGACGCGGCAAACCGCTGGACCGCTGTCGTCCCGGTCTTGTGGCTGCCGATATGAAGATAAAGGGTCATGCGCGCTGAGGCGTCACGTCAGATGCAACTCCGGAGCAGACCGGAGCGGACGAAGTGCTGAGGGTCCGCCCGAACATCCGACATGCAAGTCTGTCGGCGAGTGGATATCATGGGGAACCGCGGAAACTCAAGGCGAGTCGATTTCATGCCCTATGACCTGATTCTCAAGAACGGCCGGATTCTCGATCCCTCCCAGGGCATCGACAAGATAGCCGACATTGCCTTCACCGACGGCCGCGTCGCCGCCATCGGTTCCGATCTCGCCCCCGACTCCGGCACCGATACCCGCGACATCAGCGGCAAGATTGTCTCGCCCGGTTTCATCGACCTCCACACCCACGTCTACTGGGGCGGCACGTCGCTCGGCATCGACGCCGGCGAAGTCGCCAGGACCAGCGGCGTCACGACATTCGTCGATGCCGGCAGCGCCGGCGCCGGAAATTTCGCCGGCTTCCGCAAACACGTCATCGAGCCGAGCGAGCCGCGCATCCTCGCCTATCTCCACATCTCCTTCGCCGGCATCTACGCCTTCTCGAACCGCATCATGGTCGGCGAGAGCGACGACATGCGGCTGATGGCGCCGGCCGATGCGCTTGAGGTGGTCGAGGCCAACCGCGACGTCATCGTCGGCATCAAGGTGCGGGTCGGCCGCCACGCCAGCGGCGATTCCGGCATCGCGCCGCTCGACATTGCCCTGCAACTCGCCGAGGAAACCAGCCTGCCGCTGATGGCGCATATCGACGAGCCGCCGCCCACCTATGACGCCGTTCTCGAGAAATTGCGTCCGGACGACATCCTCACCCATTGTTTCCGTCCCTTCCCCAACACCCCGGTCAGCGGCCAGGGCGCGGTGAAGGAGTCGGTGATCGCGGCGCGCAAGCGCGGCATTATCTTCGACGTCGGCCACGGCATGGGCTCCTTCGCCTTCGCCACCGGCCGCGCCATGCTCGCCGGCGGATTCATGCCCGACACCATATCGTCGGATCTCCACAAGCTCTGCCTCGCGGGTCCGGCGGTCGACCAGGCGGTGACCATGTCGAAGTTCCTCTGCCTTGGCATGCCGCTGGAGGAGGTCATCCGCGCCTCGACGGTCAACGTTGCCAAGGCGATGCGCCGCGAGGACCTCGGCACGTTCCGGACAGGCGCGCTGGGCGACGCGACGATCTACACCGTCGACGAGGGCCGGTTCGACTATCACGACGTGGTTGGCGAAGTGCTGACCGGCGACCGCAAGATCGTCCCCGCCGGCGTCGTTCTCGAAGGGCGCTGGTGGCATTCGGCCTGACCGCCGGACTGTGACGATGGTCATAACCAGACCGGGAAAAGGACGCTAAAGGCCGCGGCGAGACACACGCAAAGCGCAACTGGGGAACCGATGACCGGCACCTACGGCAGTATTCTTGAGACGGTGGGCAACACGCCCGTCGTCAGGATCAACAAGCTGGCGCCGGAGGGCATCGATCTCTTCGTCAAGCTCGAGGCCTTCAACCCGATGGGCTCGGTCAAGGACCGGCTGGCGCTCGGTGTCATCGAGGCGGCGGAGCGCGACGGCTCGCTGAAGCCCGGCCAGACGGTGATCGAGGCGACCAGCGGCAACACCGGCATCGGCCTCGCCATGGTCTGCGCCCAGAAGGGCTATCCCCTCGTCGTCACCATGGCCGAGAGCTTCAGCGTCGAACGGCGCAAGCTGATGCGCTTCCTCGGCGCCCGCGTCATCCTGACTCCGGCGTCCGAGAAAGGCACCGGCATGCTCGCCAAGGCGACAGAACTCGCCGAGAAGCACGGCTGGTTCCTCTGCCGGCAGTTCGAGAACGAAGCCAACGCCGACATGCATTCGCGCACGACCGCGCCGGAGATCCTGCGCGACTTCGAGGGGCGTGGCCTCGACTATTGGGTCACCGGGGCCGGAACAGCCGGAACGCTGAAGGGTGTGTCCCGCGTCCTCAAGAAGGAGCGCCCCGATATCAGGATCGTGGTGTGCGAGCCCGACAATTCGCCGATCATCGGCAGCGGCGTCGCACAGGATTACGCCCCCGACGGGACGCCGGCCAGGAGCCATCCCTATTTCCGTCCGCACCTGATGCAGGGCTGGACGCCTGACTTCATCCCCAAGCTCGCGAACGATGCGCTGACCGCGGGACTGGTCGACGAGGTCGCCCCAATCCAGGGCGCCGACGCGCTGAAATATGCAAAGGAACTGGCCCTGAAGGAGGGCATCTTCTGCGGCATTTCCGGCGGCGCGACCTTCGCCGGTGCGCTCCAGATCGCCCGGAAAGCGCCGAAGGGGACGACCATCCTCTGCATGCTGCCCGATACCGGCGAGCGCTATCTCAGCACCCCGCTCTTCGAGGATGTCTCCGAGGACATGACCGCCGAGGAGATGGAGATCGCCGCCTCGACGCCGCGCTACCGCTTCGATGTATCGGCAGCCGCGACGCCGCCGGCGGCGTCCGGAGACGCCGCGTCGCCCGAGGCGGTCGATTTTGTCGAGACGGTGGTGTCGTCATCCGAGCAGCCGGTGGTGCTCTTCGCCCTGGAATGGTGCGAATTCTCCTGGTCGCTCCGCAAGATGTTCACCGAAATGAACATCCCCTACCGCTCCGTCGACCTCGACTCGGTCGAGTACCAGGAGGGGAACCGAGGCGGCGATATCCGCTCGGCGCTGCGCGAAAAGATTTCGATCCCGACCATCCCGCAGGTCTTTGTCGGCGGCCAGCATGTCGGTGGCTGCACCGAAACCCTCGACGCATTCAACGAAGGCCGGCTGCAGGAACTCCTGTCGAAGAGCGGCGTCGCCTTCGCGCAGAAGCAGGTCAACGCCTATTCCTACCTGCCGAAGTGGGTGCATCCGCGCTGAGGCATCGTAACGCCGATCAGGCGAGCCGCATCCCGGCCAGCCGGTCGAGCGCGCCCTGAAGGATGTAGGCGGCCGCCATCTTGTCGACCACCTCTCCTCGCCGCTTGCGGCTGGCGTCGGCCTCAAGCAGCGTCCGCGTGACAGCGGCGGTCGACAGGCGCTCGTCCCATAGCGCGACCGGCAGGTCGGTGATCGGCGCCAGGCTGCGAACGAAAGCGCGCGTCGCCTGCGCCCGCGGTCCCTCCGAACCGTCCATGTTGATTGGCATGCCGAGCACCAGCGCCACCGGCTGATACGCCGCGACCTGTTTCATCAGTTCCGCGGCGTCGGCGGTGAACTTCTTGCGTTTGATGACGATCAGCGGCGTTGCGATCCGCCGACCGGGGTCGGATGTGGCCAGCCCGATCGTCTTGGTGCCAAGATCGAGCCCGATTAGTCCCCCGACCGGCGGCAGGATCGCGGCCAGTTCCTCGATCGTCAGCGGTGGCGGCGCCTTGGCCATGGAGCTACCGTTCGGTCCGACAGGACGCGCAAGCAGCGCAGGCCGGATCGAACCGGTTCGCGGTGCATTGGGTTACAATGCGCGGACACGCTTGGCGCTTCATTGGTTTCGGCCTCCACATCGGCCACGCATAACAAGCACGGAGGAACAATGAAACTCACCTGGTTCGGCCATTCGGCCTTCCGCGTCGACATCGACGGCGCGACCGTCCTGATCGATCCCTTCATCGACAATCCGACGTTCCAGGGCGATCGGGAGGCGGCTTTTCGCGGCGCGACACATGTCGTCCTGACCCACGGCCATGACGACCACACCGGTTCGACCGTCGAGATCTGCGAGTCCACCGGCGCGACCCTGATCGCCAATTTCGAGCTCTGCAATCACCTCGCCGGTTTCGGCGTGGAAGAGATGAGCCCGATGAACACCGGTGGAAACGTCTATTTCGGGCCTTTTTCGGTCGCCTTCGTCCCGGCCTGGCACTCGTCGGGCACGGTCATCGACGGCAAACCGGTCTATCTCGGCAATCCTTGCGGAATCGTCCTGATGGCGCCGGGGGAGAAAACGCTCCTCCACATGGGCGACACGGACATCTTTTCCGACATGGCGTTGATCAACGAGATTTACGCGCCGAAGATCGGCATCGTCCCGATCGGCGACCGTTTCACCATGGGCCCGAAGCTTGCGGCGATGGCCTGCACGCGCTTTTTCGATTTCGAAACGGTGATTCCCTGCCATTACGGGACGTTTCCGGCGCTCCATGGGACCGCCGAAGACTTTGTCGCCCGCATGCAAGATACGCCCACCGGGGTCACGATCCCGGTACGCGGCGACGCCATCGAATTATAGGGGGAGAAGACAGAGCGGCGGGCCAGCATGGCCGTCCGCCGCCCCGAAAACGGCCTATCCTGGCCGATATTGCTGAATGCGCGTCGTCCGCAGCCCGGCCAGACCGTGGTCGTCGATCGACTGCTGCCAGGAGAGAAACTCCTCGACGGTCAGGGTATAACGGGTACAGGCCTCCTCAAGACTAAGGAGTCCACCGCGAACCGCGGCTACCACCTCGGCTTTGCGCCGTATTACCCAGCGTTTAGTGTCGCGCGGCGGAAGGTCTGCAATCGTCAGAGGGCTACCATCTGGGCCGATTACATACTTTACGCGCGGACGAAGCTGTTCGGTCATTCTACTCTCACACTCAATCCTGACCCGTCCTGATGTGAGACTAGTCCGACGCCTTTAAAATTTGGCTAAGTGCCCGGCAATAAATCGGTAAGAATTGTAAAGGCTTTGAATGGCCTCCCGACGGGATACCGTTTCCCCGCCTTGAAGATGGCGCGATCGCGACTATAGTCCCCGGTATCGTCGAACGAGGCGCCGGCCGTCGGGCGCCCGCCAAAACCCAAGTATTTGCATGCGCGTCAGCCTCGATCTTCCCGGCAGCCCCGACCGGACCCGCGTCGTCGTCGCGATGTCCGGCGGCGTCGACTCATCCGTCGTTGCGGGACTCCTCAAGGAGTCCGGCTACGATGTCGTCGGCGTGACCCTCCAGCTCTACGATCATGGCGAGGCGACCCATCGCAAGGGCGCCTGCTGCGCAGGTCAGGATATCCATGACGCCCGCCGGGTCGCCGAGACGCTGGGCATTCCCCATTATGTCCTCGACTACGAGGAGCGCTTCCGCGAGGCGGTCATCGATCCCTTCGCGGCAAGCTACGCGGCCGGCGAGACACCGGTGCCCTGCATCTCCTGCAACCAGACGGTCAAGTTCGCCGACCTCCTCGGCACCGCAGAGCGTCTTGGCGCCGATGCGCTGGCGACCGGCCACTATGTGCGGTCCGAGCAGCACGGCAATCGCCGGGCGCTTTTTCGCCCGGTCGACCTCGATCGCGACCAGAGCTATTTCCTCTTCGCCACCACGCCGGCGCAGCTCGACTTCCTGCGCTTCCCGCTGGGCGGCATGACCAAGGCGGAGACCCGCGCGGCCGCCCGCGCCTTCAACCTGCCGATCGCCGAGAAGTCGGACAGCCAGGACATCTGCTTCGTCCCCTCCGGCGGCTATGCCGATGTCATCCGCAAGCTGAATCCGGGTGCCGCCGAGCCCGGCCACATCGTTCACATCGACGGACGCGTTCTCGGCCGCCATGACGGCATCATCAATTTCACCGTCGGCCAGCGCCGCGGCATCGGCATTGCCCTCGGCCAGCCGCTCTACGTCGTCCATCTCGATCCCGAGGGCCGCCGCGTCATCGTCGGCCCGCGCGAGGCGCTCCTTACTGGCCGCCTGCATCTGCGCGGCGTCAACTGGCTCGGCGACATGCCGCTGGCAGAAGTCCCGGCCGGGGGCATCGATATCCTCGCCCGCGTTCGCTCGACCCGCCCGCCTATGCCCGCCCGGCTGATGGTCAAGGATGGCAAGGTGGTGGTAGATTTGGCGGTCGGCGAAGCTGGCGTTGCGCCGGGTCAGGCCTGCGTCTTCTATGACGGCGACGGTGACGGCGCCCGAGTTCTCGGCGGTGGCTGGATCGAACGGTCCGAGCATAACGCCGAGGCTGAGATTGCTCTCGGAAAGCTCGTCAGCCGGGACAGCGCCGTCGCGGCGCTTTAGGGAGGAGCCATGCCCGGGCGGTCGTTCAATACGGGGAAGTCGAACGCCGGGCAGGCTTCCGGCGCAACACTGGCCAGCCTCGACGATTCCCATGTGGTCGCCGCCTATGCGCGCTGGGCGCCTTTCTATGACCGGTTCTTTGGCGCCTTCACCGCCAGCTCATGCCGGATCGCCGTCGGGGAGATCAACAGGCTGCCGCCGGGCCGGGTCCTCGAACTTGGCGTCGGCACCGGCATCTCCCTGCCCCTCTATGACCGCAAGCATCGCATCGTCGGCATCGACCTCAGCCGCGAGATGCTCGACATCGGCCGCAAGCGCGTCGCGGACGAGAAACTCGACAATGTCGAGGCGCTGGTCGAGATGGATGCCGAGGCATTGACGTTCGAGGACGGCGGTTTCGACGCCGTCATGGCGATGTTCGTTATGACCGTGGTACCGGACCCCGACCGCGTCCTCGCCGAGATCGTCCGGGTGGTCAAGCCTGGCGGACACGTCGTCCTCGTCAACCACTTCTCGGTCGAAAAAGGTCCTCGCGCCTGGATCGAACGCTGGATGGCGCGCTATTCCGCCAAGCTCGGCTGGCGCCCGACGTTCCCCATCGACCTTGTGCTGGGCCGACCGGAGCTCAAACTGATCCGCCGGCAAAGCGCGAAGAGCTTCGACCTCTTCACGATGCTGGTCTTCGAGCGGGTCTGACCCGCGCCCGATGCCTTAGTGGATTTCCGGCTCGGGGGTCCGGGCGGTGCCGGCCAGGAAGTCGAAATCGCACCCCTTGTCGGCCTGCTGAATGTGGCTGGCATAAAGCCGGTTATAGCCGCGCTCGAAGGTCCGGTCGGGCGGCACCCATTCGGCCAGCCGCCGGGCGATCTCGGTTTCCCGGACCTCCAGCACCAGCGACCGCTTGTCGACATCGACCGAAATCAGGTCGCCGTTGCGGACCGCGGCCAGCGGCCCCCCGACATAGGATTCCGGCGCGACATGGAGAATGCAGGCGCCGTAGCTGGTGCCGCTCATCCGGCCGTCCGAAATCCGCAGCATGTCGCGGACACCCTGCTTCAGGAGCTTGCGGGGGATCGGCAGCATCCCCCATTCCGGCATCCCCGGCCCACCGACCGGGCCGGCATTCTGCAGCACCAGGACGTGATCCGGCGTCACATCGAGGTCGTCGCGATCGATCAACTTCGACATCTCGTTATAGTCGCGGAAGACCAGCGCCGGGCCGGTGTGCTTGAGCAGTCGCGCTTCCGCCGCCGCCGGCTTGATCACCGCGCCGCCGGGCGCCAGGTTGCCGCGCAGCACGGCCATCCCCAGCGCCGACGAGACCGGGCTGTCGAGCGGCCGGATGATGTCGCTGTTATAGACCTTGGCATTGGCGATCGCCGTGCCGAGGTCGGTGCCGGCGACCGTCAGCGCCGAAAGGTCGAGCTTCTCACGCAGTTCCGACAGCAGCGCCGGCAGTCCGCCGGCATAGTAGAAATCCTCCATCAGGAATTCGCCCGACGGCCGGATGTTGGCCAGCACCGGAACTTCGCGCGCGAACCGGTCGAAATCGTCGAGACCGAGATCGACCCCTGCTCGCCCGGCCATCGCCACCAGATGGATGATGGCGTTCGTCGATCCGGCCAGCGCCATCTGCATCACCACCGCATTGTCGAAGGAAGCGCGGGTCAGGACATCCGATGGCTTGAGGTCCTCGGCGATCATCTCGACGATCCGGCGGCCGCAGGCGGTCGCCATGCGCGCGTGGCCCGAATCCGCCGCCGGGATCGACGAGGCGCCGGGCAGCGTCAGGCCGAGCGTCTCGACCAGCGCCGTCATTGTCGCGGCGGTGCCCATCGTCATGCAGGTGCCGAAGCTCCGGGCGATGCCGGATTCCATCGACCGCCACTCGTCCTCGGTGACCTTGCCCGCCTGCTTGTCGGCCCAGTATTTCCAGACATCGCTGCCTGAACCGAGCACCTGCCCCTGGTAGTTGCCGCGCAGCATCGGCCCGGCGGGCATGAAGATCGCCGGCAGATCCATGCTGATCGCGCCCATCAGCGTGCCGGGCGTGGTCTTGTCGCAACCGCCCATCAGCACGACGCCATCGACCGGATGCGACCGCAGCAGTTCCTCGACCTCGAGCGCCAGCAGGTTGCGATAGAGCATCGTCGTCGGCTTGACGAAGGTCTCCGACAGCGACAGCGCCGGCAGTTCGACCGGGAAGCCGCCCGCCTGCCAGATCCCGCGCTTGATCTCCTCGGCGCGGCTCCGGAAATGCGCGTGGCAGGGCTGAAGGTCGGACCATGTGTTGATGATCGCGACCACCGGCTTGCCCATGAAATCCTCATAGGCGTAGCCCATCTGCAGCGTGCGCGAGCGATGGCCGAAGGCACGCAGGTCGCTGGCGCCGAACCAACGGGCGCTGCGCAGGCCGGGTTTCTTGCTGTTACTCATTCCCGTATCCGTTCGCCCTCAGGAGTCGCTCGACCGTTGCCAGATGTTGATGCCGCCATCGGTAGCGAGCTTGTCGATCTCGGCCAGTTCCTCGGCGCTGAAGTCGGGATTGTCGAGCCCCTTGACCAGGTCGGTGATCTGCTCCGGCCGGCTCGCGCCGATCAGCGCCGTCGTCACCCGCGGATCGCGCAGCACCCAGGCGACCGCCATCTGGGCCAGCGACTGGCCGCGGCGCTTGGCGACATCGGCAAGCCCGCGGATCGCGGTGAGATTCTCCTCGCTGAGGAAGCCTTCGCGCCATGATCCGGCGCCACTGGCCGCCCGGCTGCCCTCGGGAACGCCGTTGAGATACTTGTTGGTCAACAGGCCCTGGGCGAGCGGCGAGAAGGTGATGCAGCCGATCCCCTCTTTGTCGAGCGTATCGAGCAGGCCGTCCGCCTCGATCCAGCGGTTGAGCATCGAATAGCTCGGCTGGTGAATCAGGCAGGGTGTGCCGAGATCGTGGAGGATCGCCGCCGCCTCCGCCGTCCGCCTGGCGCTGTAGGACGAGATGCCGACATAGAGCGCCTTGCCCTGGCGCACCGCGGTGTCCAGTGCGCCCATGGTCTCCTCAAGCGGCGTATTGGGATCGACCCGGTGCGAATAGAAGATGTCGACATAGTCGAGCTTCATCCGCTTGAGGCTCTGGTCGAGGCTCGACAGGAGGTACTTGCGGCTCCCCCACTCGCCGTAGGGCCCCGGCCACATCCGGTAGCCGGCCTTGGTCGAGATCACCAGTTCGTCACGCAGGCCCTGGAAATCGGTCGCCAGGATCTCGCCGAAATGCTCCTCGGCCGAGCCGGGCGGCGGGCCGTAATTGTTGGCGAGGTCGAAGTGGGTGATGCCGTTGTCGAAGGCGGTGCGGCACATGTCGCGCGCCGTGTTGGCAAGCGCGTTATGGCCGAAATTGTGCCACAGGCCGAAGGACAGTTCCGGCAGTTGCAGGCCGCTTCGTCCGGTATGCCGGTACTTCATCCGCTCGTATCGGTCTTCCGCCGGCTGATAGCTCATGGTGTCTCCAACTGTTTGGTTCCGGCCATACGGCCGTCGGGTGGGTCAGGTCGCCGGGTCGCTGAGATAACGCCGGTTTTCCTCGTAAAGTGCCTTGGCAGCGTCCGCAACGCCGGCCACTTGCCCCGGATCGAGGTTGGCAAGGTAGGGCTGTATCGGCCCGGTCTCGGCGATCCCGACAAGCTGAACCGCGTCATGCAGGACGACGATCGGCGAATGTGCGTCGCGCTGATCCTCAAAGGCGAGAAACCGCTCGCGCAGCGCTTCGGCGGTTTGCCGATCGCGGGATTTCAGCGCCTTGAGAATCGCGGTCGACATATGTGGCGCGATGGTAACCGATCCGGAGGTGAATGCCGCAACACCGAAATCGAGCACATGGACGATCGCCGGCCTCTCGCCGATGCCACTGACCAGCCGCTCCGTGCCGATCGCCTCGACCAGTTCGGAAAGATAGCGATCGGTGCCGGGATCGGCGCGCTCGACCGCATATTTCACCACGCAGACGACGCCGTCGGCGATCAGCGCCGCCATGTCGCGCGGCGCGAAATAATTCTCCGCCCGCACGTAGGCAGTGATCGGCCGGCCATAGGCGTCGGCGATCCGCCGCAGCCCGGTTGCCACGCCGGCGGGCTTGGTCGGCCCGTTCATCGGCAGCGCCATCGCGGTCGGGAAATCGTAGTCGCGAAGAATACGGACCTGATCGAGCGCCTTGCCGAAATCGGGACCGAAGGCCGGGATCATCCAGCCATCGGCGGGCGCGATCTCGACCATCATGTCGAGCACGGAAGGGAATTCGGCGAGGCCGAGATGGTAGAAATTGGCGTTTCCGCCATAGAGGAAGCTCGAAACCCCGCCTTCCGCCATCCAGCCGACGATCTTGCGGTTCTGCTCGACATCGGCCGAGCCGTCGGCGGCGCGCGCCAGCGGCGGCACCGCGATCACCGATCGGACCAGATCGGCGGGGGTGACTGGATCCGTCTTCATGACTTCCGGTTGAACTCATTCAAGGTGGGACGTCCCAAAGTTATCGGACAACTTCGTCCCGGACAACTCCACCCCGGTCGTTTGCGCGACCGCCTGCGGTTGACGACCATCGACGGCTCGCGGATAAGCACCCCTGCAGAAAACGAGCCGCGCGTTACACGGCCGCCATTTTCGGGGAAAAACCATGGCTTCAATGTTTGACCTGACCGGTCGTCTCGCACTGGTGACCGGATCGAGCAAGGGAATCGGGCTGGCGCTCGCCGAAGCGGTAGCCGAAGCCGGCGCCGAGATCATCATCAATTCGCGCAACCCCGAGGAGCTCGAAAAGACCCGGGCGAAGCTCGCCGCGGAAGGCCACAAGGTCCATGCCGTGTCCTTCGACGTCACCGACCAGCCGCTGGTCGAGGCGACGGTCGCGCGCATCGAGGCCGAGATCGGCCCGATCGAAATCCTCTTCAACAACGCCGGCATCCAGTATCGCACGCCGCTCGACGAGTTCCCGGTCGAGGCCTGGCGCCAGGTCATGGCCACCAACCTCGACAGCGTCTTCTACGTCGGACAGGCAGTCGCCAAGCGGATGATCCCGCGCGGCCATGGCAAGATCGTCAACACCTGTTCGCTCGGCAGCGAGATCGCCCGCCAGACGATCGCCCCCTACACCGCCGCCAAGGGCGCGGTGAAGATGCTGACCAAGGGAATGTGTGCCGACTGGGCCAGGCACGGCCTGCAGATCAACGGCATCGGCCCCGGCTACTTCAAGACCGAGCTCAATCGCGCCCTGTTCGAGAACCCCGAATTCGACGCCTGGGTGAAGCAGCGGACGCCGGCCGCCCGCTGGGGCGATGTCGACGAACTCAAGGGCGTCGCCGTCTTCCTCGCCTCCGATGCCGCGACCTTCGTCAACGGCCATATCGTCTATGTCGATGGCGGTCTGGTCAGCGCGCTGTAGCACCGGCAAGCGAACGCGGATCAGGTCGAGCGCTGGAAGATCAGGACGCCAGCGAGCACCAGGATGATGGCGACGATCCGCATCGGGTCGAAGGCGTGGCCCTCGTAGCTGCCGAGCCCGGTCCAGTCGAGCACCGTCGCCATGATCATCTGGCCGGCGACGATCGCGCCGAACAGCGCCGCCGCGCCGAGCGCCGGCGCCAGCCACAAGGTCGCCGCGACGAAGAGAAAGCCGATCGATCCCGCAATCCAGAGGTACCACGGCATGCCGGCAAGCGCCGTCCAGTGGATCGTCGGGCGGCTGATCAGGATATAGGCCGAGCAGAGCACGAAGGAGACGAGGATCGAGACGAAGGCGGCGACCACCGGGCTACCGACGCGGCGGGCAACATCGGCGTTGAGGAGCGGCTGGACCGCAATGGCGCAACCGACGCCGATCGCCGCCAGCAGGAAAGGTATCTTGGACAAGGTGCAGCCTCCTGCCGGGTGACCCGGCCTCAGCGGCTGCCGACAGCGCCGCCCGCTTCCAGGGAATCGATCTCGTCCTCGGGATAGCCGAGTTCGCGAAGCACCGCACGGGTATGTTCGCCGAGCAGCGGCGAGGCGCGCTCATAGGCGAGCGGCGATTCCGACATCCGGATCGGGCTGCGCACCGAGGGGACGGTGCTGCCGTCTCCCCTCGGCAGGTCGAGCCGCATGCCGCGATGGACGACCTGGGGATCGGCAAAGACCTGCTCGAGGGAATTGATCGGACCGACCGGAACTCCAGCCGCCTCGAGCCGGCCGATCAGGTCCGTCGCGGTGAATCGGGCGGCCAGTGCGGCGAGGATCGGCACCAGCGTCTCGCGATGGGCGACCCGCGCCTGGTTGGTGACATAGTCGGTGTCGTCGGCAAGATCGCCGGCGCCGAGCACCGCGACAAAGTTCCGGAACTGGGAATCGTTGCCGACCGCGACGATCACATACCCGTCGCTGACCGCGAAGGATTGGTAGGGCACGATGTTGGGATGGGCGTTGCCGAGACGGTGTGGCGACACGCCGGTGACCAGGTAGTTCATCGCCTGGTTGGCCAGCACCCCGACCTGGCAATCGAGCAGCGCCATGTCGATCTGCTGTCCCTTGCCAGTCCTGTCGCGATAGGCCAGAGCCGCCTGGATGCCGATCACCGCGTAAAGCCCGGCGAAGATGTCGGCGAAGGCGACGCCGGACTTCATCGGCTCGCCATCGGGCGCTCCGGTCAGGTCCATGATGCCGCCCATGCCCTGGATGACAAAGTCATAGCCGGGACGGCCGGCGCGCGGGCCGTCCTGACCGAAGCCAGTGATCGAGCAATAGATGACCCGCGGATTGACCGCCTTCAGGCTCTCGTAGTCCAGCCCATATTTGGCCAGGCCGCCGACCTTGAAGTTCTCGACGACGACGTCCGCCTGCTCGACCAGCCGGTGGACCACCCGGACGCCTTCGGGCCTGGCGAAGTCGACGACGATCGACCGCTTGCCGCGATTGGCGGCGTGGAAATAGGCGGCGTCCTCGGTGCCGTCGGCGTTGGCGACGGCGGGCGGTCCCCAACGACGCGTATCATCGCCGGCCGGGCTTTCGACCTTGATCACGTCGGCGCCGAGATCGGCGAACAACTGGCAGCCGAACGGACCGGCCAGCACGCGGGACAATTCGACCACCTTCAGTCCGGCCAGCGGCGCCGCCATCGTCGATCCTTTGCTCGGTTGCTGAACGTCTAGGAAAACGCCTGGATGCCGGTCTGCGCCCGGCCGAGGATCAGGGCGTGGATGTCGTGGGTGCCCTCGTAGGTGTTCACCGTCTCGAGATTGAGCATGTGGCGGATGACGTGGAATTCATCGGCGATGCCGTTGCCGCCATGCATGTCGCGGGCGAGCCGTGCGATGTCGAGCGCCTTGCCGGCATTGTTGCGCTTGATCAGGCTGATCATCTCGGGAACCACCCGCCCCTCGTCGAACAGCCGCCCGACCCGCAGCGCCGCCTGGAGCCCGAGGGCGATCTCGGTCTGCATGTCGGCGAGCTTCTTCTGCACAAGCTGGTTGGCGGCAAGCGGCCGGCCGAACTGGCTGCGGTCGAGGACATATTGGCGGGCGCGGTGCCAGCAATCCTCCGCCGCGCCCAGCGCCCCCCAGGCGATCCCGAACCGCGCCCGGTTGAGGCAGCCGAATGGCCCTCCGAGCCCGGAAGCGTTCGGCAGCAGGTTTTCCTCGGGCACCTCGACACCGTCCATGACGATCTCGCCGGTCACCGACGCCCGCAGCGACATCTTGCCCTCGATCTTCGGCGTCAACAGCCCGGCCATGCCGCGCTCGAGCAGGAAGCCGCGAATCTTGCCGTCATGGCCGGCGGACTTCGCCCAGACGACCATGACGTCGGCGATCGGTGAATTGGTGATCCAGGTCTTGGTCCCGGTCAGCCAGTAGCCGCCATCGACCGGCTCGGCCCGCGCTTCCATCGCGCCGGGGTCGGAGCCGTGGTCCGGCTCGGTGAGCCCGAAGGCGCCGACGATCTCGCCGGTCGCCAGCCGCGGCAGGAAACGCTGGCGCTGCTCCTCGCTGCCATAGGCATGGATCGGATGCATGACCAGCGAGGACTGGACGCTGAGCGCCGACCGGTATCCGGAATCGACGCGCTCGACCTCGCGGGCGATCAGGCCGTAGGAGACGTAGCCGGCGCCGGCGCCGCCATACTCGGGCGGAATTGTCGCACCAAGCAGCCCGAGCGCCCCCATCTCGCTGATGATCTCCCGGTCGAAACGCTCGTCGCGGAACGCCGACAGGACCCGCGGCTGCAGCTTCTCCTGGGCGTAGGCATGCGCCGTCTCCCGGATCAGCGCCTCTTCCTGGCTGAGTTCGCCATCGAAGGCGAGCGGGTCGGACCAGTCGAACGAAGCCTTGCCGGAGGTTTCTGCCATGATTTGGAAATCTGTCTTTCGGGTTCGGGGATCAGGTTGGATGATAGCGAAATCGGCGCGCCGGATCGCGTCCTTTTCATCGCCACGGACGACACGGTTGCATGTCGAGCCATGCCGCTCATCAAACAACTCTGGAACCTTTCCAGACAATAGACTGGAACAGTTCCAGCAACACACCTTAGATTTGTTCTAAATAACTGGTTTTACTTGCAAATCTCCTTCCAGAACCATATTTCAATTCTGTACCCACCCACCGGCCGGCCTTGAACCGGCGCGATGATGAGAGTCTGAAATCATGCTGCCTACCGTACCCTTGCGGCGTCTTGCCGTGTTCGTTTCCCTCGCTCTCCTGCCGGCTGCCGCCCTGGCCGACGGCGAGGTCAATCTCTACACGACCCGCGAACCGGGGCTCGTCAAGCCGCTGCTCGACGCCTTCACCGAGGATACCGGCATCGCCGTCAACACCGTCTTTGTCGATGCCGGCCTGCCGGAGCGCGTTTCGGCCGAGGGCGAGAACTCGCCTGCCGACGTGCTGATGACCGTCGACTTCGGCAACCTCGCCGACCTCGTCGATGCCGGCGTCACCCAGCCGGTTGCGTCGGACGTCCTCGACGCTGTCGTGCCGGAGAACCTGCGCGATCCGGAGGGACGCTGGTACGCCCTGTCGATGCGGGCCCGCGTCCTCTACGCCTCGAAGGACCGCACCGATCTCGACGCCTTCACCTATGAGGAGCTTGCCGACCCGGCGTGGAACGGCAAGGTCTGCATCCGCTCGGGCCAGCACCCCTATAACAACGCCCTGATCGCCGCCTATATCGCCCATCACGGCGAGGAGGCCACCAGGACCTGGCTTGAAGGCGTCAAGGCCAACCTCGCCCGCCAGCCCGGCGGCGGCGACCGTGATGTCGCCCGCGATATTCTCGGCGAGATCTGCGATATCGGCATCGGCAATTCCTACTATGTCGGCCTGATGCGCAGCGGCGCCGGCGGCCCGGACCAGGAGGAATGGGGCAAGGCGATCGACATCGTCCTGCCGACCTTCGCCGACGGCGGCACCCATGTGAACGTCTCCGGCGCGGCGCTCGCCGCCCATGCGCCCAATCGCGACAACGCCATTCGCCTGCTCGAATTCCTGGTGTCGGAAGAGGCCCAAGCGATCTACGCCAAGGCGAATTTCGAATACCCGGTTCGCGAAGGCGCCGAGGTCGATCCGATCATCGACGCTCTCGGGCCGCTCACTCCTGACACGACGCTGCTGACCGAGATCGCCAGCCACCGCAAGGCGGCGAGCGAACTGGTCGACGCCGTCGGCTTCAACGACTGACGAAAGGCACGAACGGCCGGTGTCCGCCATCGCCGCCACACTCCGACATCCCGTCGCCGCGCTGAAGTGCGGCGGCGCTTGCGTGTGGATTGTCGCCGCCGCGGCGACGGCGCTGCTGGTCATCGCGCCGATCGTCGCGCTTGGCGTTATCGCCGCCCAGGGCTCGGGCGACGCATGGAGCCATCTCGTCGCCCATGTCCTGCCGACGGCGACGCTCAATACGGTGCTGCTGCTGGCGGGCGTCGGCGTCGTGGTCGTCTTCGTCGGGACCGGCGCCGCCTGGCTGGTGACGGCCTACGATTTTCCCGGCCGGCGCATCCTCGACTGGGCGCTGCTGCTGCCGCTGGCGGTGCCCACCTACATCGTCGCCTACGCCTATCTCGACCTGCTCCACCCGATCGGGCCCATCCAGTCGGCGATCCGCGACATTCTCGGGCTGACCAGTCCCGGCCAGTTGCGCCTGCCGGACATTCGTTCGGTCGGCGGCGCAATCATCCTGCTTGGCTTCGTCCTCTACCCCTATGTCTATCTCTCGACCCGCGCGCTGTTCCTGATGCAGGCCGCCGGGCTGGTCGACGCGGCGCGCACGCTGGGCGCCAGCCGCCGCGGCATCTTCTTCCGCATCGCCGTCCCCCTCGCCCGCCCGGCCATCGCCATCGGCGCGAGCCTGGCGCTGATGGAAACGCTGAACGATGTCGGCGCCTCCGAATTCCTCGGCGTCCGGACGCTGACGCTGTCGATCTATTCGACCTGGATCAACCAGTCGAACCTGCCCGGCGCCGCGCAACTGGCGCTGGTCATGCTGGCGGTTGTCGTTCTCCTCGTGCTGATCGAGCGCTGGGCCCGCCGGCGCCAGCGCTTCGCCGGTCGCTCGCAGCGCACCGCCCCGCCGGCCCGGCAGCGGCTGCACGGCGCGCCGGCGCTGGCCGCCCTTGGTCTCGGTCTCCTGCCGATCATGATCGGCTTCGGCGCCCCCGCGATCCACCTGGTCATCCAGGCCATGCGGCGGATCGAGTTTGCCGGCCTGTCGGATTCGATCCTCACCGAGGCGCTCAACACCGTCGGCGTCTCCCTAGCCGCGACGATCATTGCCGTCGGCCTCGGGCTAGTCGTCGCCTATGCCGCGCGGATCGACCACGGCCGCATCGGCGGCGGACTGCTGCGCATTGCCAGCCTCGGCTATGCACTGCCCGGCACGGTGATCGCCATCGGCCTGCTGTCGCCGCTGGCCGGCCTCGACAACATGGTCGACGGCGTCAGCCGCGACCTCTTCGGCATATCCACCGGCCTTCTGCTCTCCGGCTCCGCCGCCGCGCTGATCTACGCCTATGTCGTGCGCTTTCTCGCCGTTTCAGGCGGCGGCGCCGAGGCCGGGCTGAGCAAGGTCTCGCAGACCCTCGACCACAGCGCCCGCACGCTCGGCGAGACCGCCACCGGCACACTGCGCCGCGTTCACCTGCCGCTGATCCGCCCGGCGCTCGGCGCCGCCGCGATCCTGGTCTTCGTCGACTGCATGAAGGAATTGCCAGCGACGCTCCTGCTCCGCCCGCTCAATTTCGAGACGCTGGCCACCCACCTCTACGGCGAGGCGGCGCGCGGGACCTATGAGGACGGCGCGGTAGCGGCGCTCGCCATCGTCCTGGTCGGCCTGCTGCCCGTCATCCTGCTGGCGCGACTGAGCGGCCCCGTCATTCCCCGGCAAGGAAGGCTTAACAGTTGACCTCAATCAATGCCCCTCGCCGCCCCAGGCCCGACGGATTTGTTGCACCGAAAGCAAACGGATGGCACATGGCGTCGGCTGGACAGATCATCGCCCTAAGGAGACCGGCCGCGGAAATGGATCAGGTGCTGCGCCCTGAGCAGTCGGACGTCGTCCGGCTCGCCTCTGTCAAACCCAAGCCGCAGCCGTCCGCGCCGCCGTCGCTCCTCGTCGAGGACCTTTCACTTTCCTTCGGTTCGATCCCCGCCGTGGACAAGGTTTCGCTCGCCATTCCCGCCGGCGACATCGTCGCGCTGGTCGGCCATTCCGGCTCCGGCAAGTCGACCCTGCTGCGGCTGATCGCCGGTCTCGAACGACCGGACTCCGGTCGCGTGGTGATCAACGGCACCGAGGTCTCCGGCCCGAATGCCTTCGTCCCGCCGGAACGCCGCGGCATCGGCATGATGTTCCAGGACTACGCCCTCTTCCCGCATCTCAGCGTCCTCAAGAATGTCCTCTTCGGCCTCCGCCGCGTGCCGGCCGGGGAAGCGCGCGAGCGCGCCCGCCAGGCCCTCGACCGGGTCGGCCTCGGCGGCCGCGAGGACGCATTCCCGCATGCCCTGTCCGGCGGCGAGCAACAGCGCGTCGCACTCGCCCGCGCCATGGTGCCGGGACCGGACCTTCTGTTGATGGACGAGCCTTTCTCGAATCTCGACCGCCGGACACGCGACATCATCCGTGACGAGACAACCGCGGTTCTGCGCGAGAGTGGCACGACGACGGTGGTGGTGACCCACGATCCCGACGACGCCATGCGGATTGCCGATCGGATCGTGATGATGCAGGGCGGACGCTTCGCCCAGAGCGGCACAGCCGAGGAGCTTTACCAGCACCCGGCCTCGCTGCCGGTCGCCCGCTTCTTCTGCGAACTCAACGAGATCGAGACCGCCTGCCGCAACCGGATGATCGCCACGCCTTTCGGCGACATCCCGGCTCCCGGCACGGCGGAGGGAACGCCGGTGACGGTCTGTGTCCGGCCCGGCGATATCCAGCTCTTCGAGCCGTCGGTCGGCGACCGCACCGGCAGGATCATCTCCTCGCAATGCCTTGGCGAAACGGTGCTCATCCACCTGGCGATCGACGGCCTCGACCGGCCGCTGCGCGTCGTCGCGCCGGCCGATGGCGCGCCGGCGACGGGCCGGACCGTCGGCTTCGAAGTCGAGACCGGCAAGCTGCTGGTCTTCCCCGCCGGCTAGCGGACAGCCCGCCGATCCGGCCGGCTTCGGACACGCGGCGCGGCGACTTGCAGTCGCCGCCCGCGCCCCATCGTCACCCCGCCGGCGTGTACCAGATCGGCGACGTGTAGGCGCGCTCCTGCAACTCCATCGTCGTGCCGGGCAACGCCTCGACGCCGAACCGCACCGTGTCATAGGCGGTCCACCGCGGGGTCGGGATCTCGAGGACGCGGCCGTAGTAGAAAGCCGCCTGCGCGGGATCGAAGTCCGGATCCGTCCAGACCGAGATCAGCTCGGGGGCGCCGATGGAATTCGACCAGGTCGCAGTTGTCAGATCGACGGTGCTGCCGACGGCCGGCACCTTGCCGTCCGCGCCGGGCTCGCGATCGCCCGACCACGCCACGTCATAGACCTTCTCGTGCAGTTCACCCTGGGCGTCGAGCCAACCCTTGACGATCTGGTAGCGATCGAGATTGGCGCCGATCGGGTCCTTGAGCGCCGCGATGAGGAATGTCGGGGCCTTGCCCTCCGGCGCATTGGAAAGGTCGCCGCCCATCGGCACGCCCTTCTGGTAACCGGTCTCCGCCGGGAGCCGAGACGTCGCGTCGTCAGCCGTGAAATCCCACCCGCCGAAGAAGCGGACGATCATGCGCGGCCCGGTGGTGGCGTAGGCCTCCTTGCGCTGCATGGCGTCCCAGATCGCCCCGCGGCTGTTATCGGTTGCCCAGACCGCTGCGTAGCCGGAGGCGCCGACCTCCCAGTCCATGATCTTCACGCCGGTCTTCGGATTGTCGACGAAGGTGGCGGAGATGCGCTCGGGGCTCGGCTCCTGGGGCGTCGTCTTGCCGAAGAAATTGTCCTCGCCCATTGCCGCAAGCCCGGTATGGGCGTCGCTGCTGCCGACCAGGCCAAACTTGTACGGGTTGGTTCCAAGCGTCCCGGCGAGCTTCAACCCGTTCTTGAAGGCGGAACGCGCATATTCGAATTCAAGCATCTCGGGCGTCTTGGCGACGCTTCCGTCGAGGTTGCCCTTGTCCCAGAGTTCGAAATCCGCGAATTCGTCATTCGGCGAAAGAAACGGATGCGACTCGCCGGTACCCTTCGTCTGGGTCGTCTCGTAGAGCCGCTCCCACTTGGCCCGGGTCTTCGCGTAATCCGCGTCGAGATCCTTTCCGAACGCCTCGACGACGGGGAACATCAGTCCGTTGCTCAGGTTGCCGTTGTGGGCGATCGCAAGAACGCTGCCGTTGAACTTTTCCTCATAGGCCGCCATCCACTTCCACAGATCGACCGGGTTGTCGCTGCCGAGCGGCTCCAGGACGGTGAACGGTTCGACGAGGCTGGCCTTGTCGCCGTTGTCGCGAAAGATGATGTTGCGGTGGAGGTTGTTGCCACCGGAATTCGACGTCCATTCGTAGCCGATGAAAGCCGTGAAGGTGCCCGGTTCGTTATACGTTTCGGCAGCGTCGATCGTCTCCTGCCAGGCGTTGCGGTAGGGCTGGGTGCCGGGAAGGTACTCGATCGCCTTCGGGAAGGCGTTGTGGGAGAAAGCGGTGATGATCTCGATCGCCGCCTGGCCACCCTGGCCGGAATTGATGAGATCGTACCATTTCCTCCCGGTCGGATCGGCGAGGATGTTGGCCTTGCCGGCGAACAGATCCGGGAAGAATCCCATGTTGTCCGAATGGTCGGCGACGACCAGGAAATCGAGCGGTCGCGACAGCTTCACCGGTTGGCCGCTGGAGGCCATCAACTGCTCGCCGCGGGCGAAGCGATAGGCGTCCCGGGGCGTCAGCCTGGCGCCGAAGGCGCCCGCATCCATCGAGAAGGACGTGTGCAGATGGGTATCGCCAAAGAACGGCCGCGTCGGGAAGTTACGGTCGGCATAGGGTGAGTACGCCCGCGGCGTATCGAAGACCTTGTCCGCCGTCTCCTTGTCCAGGGTTCCAGAAATGCCGACGCCGCCACTGTCGCTTTCCGTCTGCGACACCGCCGCCGTCGAGAAGCCGAAGCCCGCGCCGCCTGCGAACAGCAGGGTGCCCAGAAGCCTGATTGCCAAGGTCTTCGCCATTGTCATGCCCTCCCTAAGAACGCCGATGAAGCGCTTTCGTCCGCCGGTAGCGCATCGGCGGTATACAGATAGACAGCGTATCCGACAGTCGTGTGTCGGGCGACTCCTGTCTGCCGACCACGGTCAGGACACCGCCGCGATCCCGCCGATCTCGCCACCAAACTCGTCGAGATACTTGCGAAACCACACCGAATAATGATCCGGATGGGCGGTCACGTCCTGCCGGATCGCCTCGGGACTGGCCCATCGCCAGTCCTCGACTTCGGCCGGATTCGGGTTCGGCTCGCCCTCGAATCGCCCGCCGAAGACATGGACGAGTTCATTCTCGATCAGGTCGTTGGACACGTTGGCGCGATAGTGGACCGTGAACAGCGGCGTCAGCGGACAGGCAAAGCCCATCTCCTCCTCAAGCCGGCGTTGAGCCGCGACATCGACCGCCTCGCCGGGGCGCGGGTGGCTGCAGCAGGTATTGGTCCACAGACCGCCGGAGTGATACTTGGCCGCCGCGCGCTTCTGCAGCAGGAGGCTGCCGTCGCTCCGCGCGACGATGACCGACAGGGCGCGGTGAAGCACGCCGCTCTGATGAGCGGCGAGTTTGTCGAGGGTGCCGACCTCGCGGTCGTCCCGCTCGACCAGAATGACGCGATCATTATCTGTTGAAACCATGCGGCTCACTCAGTTCAGGGGAAGGCTGGCGACCCACGCGATCCCGAGGATCCCGGCGAGCACCGCGCTGAGATACCAGCCGCGGCGAAGGCTCGCCAGCGACCGATTGACGAGACGGTCGCCGACCATCACCGCCAGCAGGACCGCGCCAAGCCCGATGAGCGGCAGAAGCACCTTCGGGTCGTTGCCGAGAAAGACCGGCGTCAACGCCAGGAGGACGATGGTGATGGCGAAACAGAGCCAGGTGACAATCGACGCGTTGCGGACGCCGAGCCGGTGGGCAAGGCCCTGGATCCCATAGGCGGTATCGTCGCGAATATCGGGGATCGTGTTGGCGAGGTTCAGCGCCAGGGCGACCAGAACGCCGAGGGGAAAGCTGACCAGCAGGACGGGGGCGAACTGCCCCGCGGCGAGGAAGCCCCACACCGGCAGCGCCGGAATGGCGATACCGTAGGGAGCCCAGCTCCACACCGTGCCCTTGAGCCACAGGTCGTAGGCGAGCCCCGCAGCGAGCACGACCAGCGCCAGCAACATGACCGGCAATCCGAAGGCAAGCGACAGCGCCAGCCCGCCAAGGGCGCACGCCGCCGAAACCGCGAAAGCGAGCCCCGGCGACAGGTCGCCGCGCACCAGCGGCTTCTCCGGCCGCGATCGCCGATCGAGATCGATATCGAGATAATCGTTGAGGCTGCCGATCGACGCATGGATCAGGAAAGCCGACAGGCCGAGGATAAGCGCCGGGCCAATGGCGAAGGCCTGGGCGGCGATCAGGTAGAAGACTGCTCCCGCCACGCCATTCATCAATGCCGGAAAGAGGTGGATGACGAGGACGATACCGCGGGCGGTGCGCAGCAACCCGGCCGGGCCGCCGTCCTGGCTCACGGCCGGACCTCGCAAGGATTGGCGGACGAAGTCAGGTCAGACATTTGCCGGTGTGAGCGCATGGGCTAGTGTGGCGCAAGGCGATGCAAGAGGGAAGCGACAGGTGGCCCTCGCTTGAGCGCAATGCAGGGGGCCCGAACAGACCATCATGGCGAGTATTCTTTCGGTCGGCACCGCCGTACCCCCCTACCTGATGCCGCAGGACGTGGCGCGACACCTCACCGGCGAACATTTCCGCGACCAGATCGCCAACGTCGACAAGTACCTGACGGTGTTCAAGAGCGCCCTCGTCGACCAGCGCCATTTCTGCGTCGAGCCCGAATGGTTCGGGCGCGACCACAGCCTTGCCGACAAGAACCGGCTCTATCTCGACTGGGCCGGGCGGCTCTGCACCGAGGCGATTCGGACGGCGCTTGACCGCGCCGGCCTCGAGGCCGGCGACATCGATCATTTCATCTTCGTCTCGTCGAGCGGCATCGCGACGCCGAGCCTCGATGTTTCGATCATCAACACACTCGGCATGAAGCCGACCATCCGCCGACTGCCGCTCTTCGGCCTCGGCTGCGGCGGCGGCGCGGCCGGGCTGGCGATGGCCGGCAAGCTGGCCGGCGACGACGAGAACGCTACCGTCCTTCTGGTCGCGGTCGAGCTCAACTCGCTGACCTTCCAGCGCGACGACTTCGCCAAGTCGAACCTCGTCGCCGCCAGCCTGTTCGGCGACGGCGCGGCGGCGGTGATCGTGCGCGGCGGCGCGGCCGGGCCGATCAACATCCTCAAGAGCACCACCCTGCTCCGCCCCGGCACCCACAACCTGATGGGCTGGGACTTCGTCGACACCGGCTTCCGCGTCGTCTTCTCGCGCCGCGTGCCGGACACGATCCGCGCCATGATGCCGGAATCGGTCGCCAACACGCTGGCCGACGAGAAGATCGAAACCGGCGACGTCGCCAGCTTCGTCTTCCACCCCGGCGGCACCCGGATCCTCGAGGCCTACCAGGACGAACTTGACCGCGAGCCCTCCGACTTCCGGGCGAGCTATGCCGTGCTCAGCCAATTCGGCAACATGTCGAGCGCCACCGTGCTCTTCGTGCTGGACGACGAGATCCGCAATGCGCCGCACGAATCCGGCGACTACGGCCTTCTGGCGGCCTTCGGACCGGGCTTTTCGGCCGAGACCACCCTGTTGCGCTGGGCGTAAGCCCGCTAACACCGCTATCCTGCAACCGCGTTTTCTTTTGCCAGGGGAGGCACCATGAGCAAGGTCTTCGTCATCGCCCAGGGCGGCGGCCCGACGGCGGTCATCAACCAGACGGTCGCCGGCGCCGCACTCGCTGCGCGCGAGCGCTTCCCCGGCTCGAAAATTCTCGGCGCCCGGCACGGCGTGCGCGGCGTCGCCGGGGACGACTATGTCGACCTCACCGGCCTCTCCGAAACCGACCTGATGCGCTTCGCCAACACGCCGAATTCCGGCCTTGGCTCGACCCGCGACAAGCCCGACGACGCCTATTGCAAACGTGTCCTCGACGGTCTCGACCGGGCCGGCGCCAGCGCCTTCATCTATATCGGCGGCAACGATACCTCGGGCACGCTTGCCGTGCTCGACGCGGCGGCCGGCGACCACATCCACTTCATCCATGCGCCCAAGACCATCGACAACGACCTTGTGGAGAACGACCACACGCCGGGCTTTATGTCGGCGGCGCTGTTCGTCGCCAACGCCTTCCTCTCCGTCGACCTCGACTTCCGCGCCATGCGCGGCGTCTATATCGGCATCGTCATGGGCCGCCACGCCGGCTTCCTGACCGCCGCGGCCGCCGCCTGGCGGCGCGACGACAGCGACGGCCCGCACCTGATCTACGTGCCGGAGGTGCCCTTCACCGAGACGCAACTGATGGAAGACATCCGCAAGACAGTCGACCGCCACGGGCGCTGCGTCGTCGCCATGTCGGAGGGCGTCCAGACCGCCGACCACAAGCCGCTGGCCGAGAGCCTGATCCCGGCGCATCTGCACGAGCGCGACGACCACGGCAACCTGCAGCTCTCCGGCGGCGACCTCGGCCTCGCCCTGCAGGTGGCGATCAAGGAGGACCTGCCCGGCGTCCGCGCCCGGGTCGACACCTTCGGCTACCTGCCGCGCGGCTTCCTCGGCACGGTCAGCGAGACCGACCGGCAGGAATCCTTCGCCATCGGCCGCTTCGCCGTGGAGAACAGCGAGGCGGGCAGCGGCTCGGTCGCCCAGCAATTCGTCGACGGCCGGGTGACGCTGAAGATGGTGCCGCTCGACGCGGTGGCGGCCAAGACCAAGACCATGCCGGCGGATTTCCTGACGCCCGCCGGCAACCACCTGACGGAAACCGGCCTCGCCTACTTCC
This sequence comes from Bauldia litoralis, assembly GCF_900104485.1. GTDB lineage: Bacteria > Pseudomonadota > Alphaproteobacteria > Rhizobiales > Kaistiaceae > Bauldia > Bauldia litoralis. Next base: position 172,863 of record NZ_FMXQ01000011.1, read on the forward strand.
ACCGGCTCCTGCCGCCGCGCCCGGATGCTTGGACGCCGTTCGTCTGAGGGGGTGGGGCAGGACGCTCCGTCGAGCCTCACACCACACGTCATGCCCGGGCTTGACCCGGGCATCCATGTCATCGCCCTTCCATGGCCGGCAGCGGGCGGCATCAGCTTCACCGTCATGGCATGGATGGCCGGGTCAAGCCCGGCCATCCATGCCCCCCGTCGTTCCACCCTCGGCGCCAACACGCCCGCGCTGCGGATCGCGAAAGCGGGGATCCAGTCCTCACGCTGCGTGCCTGTATCGGCCGACCGCGCGCGCCCATGCCCGACGCCGCCTGGGTCCCCGC
>NZ_FMXQ01000012.1 GCF_900104485.1 Bauldia litoralis
CACCACCCTTCGGGTGGTCCCCCTCCCCCGTGAACGGGGGAGGATCGCGGTGGTGACGGGAGGCGTATCGGCGATGACGGTTGGTGCGGCGGCGACGGGCGCATCCTCCCCTGCGAAGCGGGGGAGGGGGACCGCCGCGAAGCGGTGGTGGAGGGGGCGCTCGACGCTGACGGGCACACTGGAAACATCAACCGGTCATCGCCGCTACCCAAGGATGACGGTGGAGGGGGCGGAGAGCGGCGCGAGTCGTGATCGGAGATGACCTCACGGCCGCGTCCTGGCCCCAAGTCTGGATCCCCGTTTGCGCGGGGATGAGCGGCTGGAGGGAAACGGCTTGGAGATGAGCGGCCTGGGGGTGAGCGGCTCGAAGGCCGCCTTGGGTACCACGAGGGGCCCTGCGCCAGCGTCACATGGCCTGGGGGCAAGCGAGCGTCCCCGTTGCTCCGCCCCCGTTTACCCCTCGACACCCTTCAGAAACACCTGTTCCAGCGTCGTCTTGGCCGTCTCGAAATGGTCCGGGCGGTCGGTCTTCTGGCCGAGGACGGCGCGGATCTGGGTTTCGAAGTCGGCGTAGTGCTGGGTGGTGGCCCAGACCATGAAGATCAGGTGGTGGGGGTCGACGGGGGCGATGCGGCCGGCCCTGACCCAGCCGGCGATCACCGCCGCCTTCTCGTCGACAAGGCCCTTCAGCCGGCCGGCGAGGATGGGGCCGAGGATCGGGGCGCCCTGGATGATCTCCATGGCGAAGAGGCGGGAAGCCTCCGGGTTGTCGCGGCTCATCTCGAGCTTGCGGTCGATATAGGCGGCGATCTCGGCTGCCGGCTCGCCATCCGGGTCGAGCTGCTCCAGCGGCTGCAGCCACATCTCGTGCGTGCGGTTGAGGACGGCGAGGTAGATGTCCGGCTTGCGGCGGAAATAATAGAGCAGGTTCGGCTTGGTCATGCCGGCGCGTTCGGCGATCTGGTCGACGGTGGCGCCGCGATAGCCGTAGGTCGAGAAGACCTCCAGCGCCGCGTCGAGGATGCGGACCTCGTTGGCGGCCTGGATGCGGGTACGCTTGCGGGTGCGCCCGGCCCGCGGGGTGCTGGTGGCCAGGCTCATGGGGTGACGCCGGGTTGGCGTGGCGCGCGGCGCGCCCAGTCGAGGCCTGTGCGTCCTTCGAGGCTCGGGCCTTGCCCTCGCACCTCAGGATGGCGACGGGGGGAATCCTCGTCTGCAACTGCCCGGCTTTTGGCAAATGTACCCGTCGTCGCCATCGCGAGGTGCTGCGCGCCGCGGAGCCTCGAAGGACGCAGGGCGCCCTCGCTTTGATGGCCCTGCACTGGCGCGGATAACGACGGCAAACTGGCCTCCCCTGCCGGTCGCTCGCAGCGCGGCCAGCGACCAAATGACCCTTGAGCGGGCTCTGGAACTTGTCTAGGTTCCCTTGACCAATTGGTCAGGAAATCTCGCCGTCTCCTCGTAGAAGAAAAGGCCCGCCGGTGCAATCGTTCCGGGCGTTCGGTCGAGGCGCGCACGGCAGTGAGGGAGGGTTGACGACATGGCCAGCGAAGCAGCCGACGCGCGCAGCGGATTGACCACCAACAACCTCGAAGCCTTCTGGATGCCGTTCACCGCGAACCGGCAGTTCAAGCAGACGCCGCGCCTGCTGGTCGGCGCCGAGGGGATGTATTACCGCTCGGCCGACGGCCGCGAGATCCTCGACGGCACTGCCGGGCTGTGGTGCGTCAATGCCGGCCACGGGCGCAAGCATATCGCCGACGCGATCGCCGCGCAGGTGATGGAACTCGACTATGCCCCGGCCTTCCAGATGGGCCACCCCAAGGCCTTCGAACTGGCGGCGCGGCTGGTCACATACATGCCGGCCGGCATCGACCATGTCTTCTTCACCAACTCCGGCTCCGAGTCGGTCGAGACCGGGCTGAAGATGGCGCTGGCCTATCACAAGGTGAAGGGGGACGGCGGCCGCTTCCGGCTGATCGGCCGCGAGCGCGGCTATCACGGCGTCAATTTCGGCGGCATCTCGGTCGGCGGCATCGTCACCAACCGCAAGCATTTCGGCACGCTGCTGACCGGCGTCGACCATATCCGCCACACCCATGACCCGGCCCGCAACGCCTTTTCGCGCGGCCAGCCGGAGCATGGCGCCGAATTCGCCGACGACCTTGACAAGGTCATCACCCTGCACGACCCCTCGACCATCGCGGCGGTGATCGTCGAGCCGGTGGCGGGATCGACCGGCGTGCTGGTGCCGCCGAAGGGCTATCTTGAGAAGTTGCGGGCGACCTGCGACAAGCACGGCATCCTGCTGATCTTCGACGAGGTGATCACCGGCTTCGGCCGACTCGGCGCGCCCTTCGCCGTCGACTATTTCGGCGTGACGCCCGACATCGTGCTGACCGCCAAGGGGGTGACCAACGGCGTCGTGCCGATGGGCGCGGTGTTCGTGAAGAAGGAGATCTACGAGACCTTCATGAACGGTCCCGAGCACATGATCGAGTTCTTCCACGGCTATACCTATTCGGGGAACCCGGTCTCCTCGGCCGCCGGCCTCGCGACCCTCGACATCTACGAGGAAGAGGGCCTGCTCAACCGCGGCGCCGAACTCGCCGACTACTGGGCGGACGCGCTGCACAGCCTCAAGGGGCTGCCGCATGTCATCGACATCCGCAATTGCGGGCTGGTCGGGGCGATCGAGCTGGAGCCGATCGCCGGGCAGCCGACCAAGCGCGCCTTCACCGCCTTCCTCCAGGCCTTCGAGAAGGGGCTGCTGATCCGCACCACCGGCGACATCATCGCCCTGTCGCCGCCGCTGATCATCACCAAGGGGCAGATCGACAAGCTGTTCGACACCCTGAAGGACATTCTCCAGTCGCTCGACTGAGAACGCCGCGCCGCTGAACTGTCACCCTCGCGACACCAAGCGGTGTCAGCGATGACGGCATGACGCGACTCGCACGCATCGCCATGCTCTTCGCAACGCTCGCCATCGGCGCGGCGCCGGCATCCGCCACGTTCCGGCCCGGCGCGCCGCAGCCGGTCGACCTCGCCGCCGTGATCGTCTCGGATACGAACCGAGATACGCCGCTGGCAGAGGTCGTGGCGGGCAAACCGACGATCCTCCACGTCTGGGCGACGTGGTGCGCGCCCTGCCGGACCGAACTGCCCGCGGTTGCACGGTTCCAGGCGGCGCTTGCCGCCGAGGGGCTGGGCGACCGGCTGGTGCTGGTCTCGGTCGACCGCTCGAGCCATGACCGGGTCGCGGCCTTCCTGGCGGACGACCTCGGACTGGATCTGCATACCTGGTTCGACACCAGCCGACGGGCGGGGCCTTCCTTTCGCCTGTTCGGCTACCCGGCGACGGTCGTGCTCGACGGCGACGGGGCGATCGTCTGGCGACATGCCGGGCCGCTTGACTGGGATGATGCTTCGCTGCGCGACGCGCTGACGCGGTACCTGACGCCAGCCGGTCAGTGAGCGTGGCCGGCGTGGCTGTGGCCGGCGGCGTCCGATGCGCCGACCTCGACGTGAACATCAACCGGGCCGACGTCGAAGACGATCGTGATTTCGATCTCGTCGCCCTCGACCAGTGTTTCGGCGAGACCGTTGAGCCGGAGCGCCAGGCCGTTTGGCGCCAGCACGACCTCGCGCCGGTTGCGGACCGGAATCGCCGGCAGCGGGGTGTAGGCCGGTTCGCCATCCCTGAGCTCGAAGCCGACCAGCTCGACCGAAGCGGCCAGGCCGCTCGCGCCGCCCTGGAGCAGGACATCGGCGCCGGAGTCGTTCACGATATCGGCGAAGACCAGCGCCTCCGGGCCGGTCGTCGCCCGCGCCCAGGCATGGACGACGCGCAGGCCGTTGGACTCGGCGACATGGTCGTCATAGTCGTCCGCGGCGAAGGAGACGGCGGCCCAGGCGAGGACCGGGATCGCCGCGAGGCGAAGGAGACGGTTCGGCATCGGATGCGCTCCGTTTTCGAATTGAGATGTCCATCAGGCCCTCAGCTCCGGCGCGACCGGCCGGTTGAGGGCGACGAAGGCGGGGACGAGGGCAAGCAGCACGGTTAGGCTGACGAAGCCGGCGACGAGGTGAAGCTCCGGCCAGTCGAGGGAGGCGCGGACGAGGATGTCGGTGCGGGCGGTGACGACGCGCGAGATGATCGCGGTCGCCGCGACGCCGACCCCGATGCCGAGAGCCGCGCCGGCGCCGATCAGCGCGGCGGCGTAGCTCCACACCACGGCGAAGACGAAACGGCGCGGCGCGCCGAGCGCCCGCAAGAGCGCCAGGCGGCGGGAGAACAGGCGGGTCAGGATCACCAGCCCGGCCAGCACGCCGGCGGTGACCAGCACCTGGGTGACGATCGCCATCACCGACATCACCTGGCGGACATCGCCGAGCAGGCTGTGGAGCCGGGCCAGCACCGCGCCGGGGAAGAAGGCCATGGTGTCGGCGCGGGTGAAGTCCGAGCGCAGCGCATAGTTGGCCCAAAGCTCCTCGGCACGGACAAGGATCGCTGGCGTGCCGGGAAAGTAGTCGGCATCGAAGGGCGGGCCGAGCGCACCCTCGTGCTGTGGACCGTGGCCGTCGGGCAGGCCATGGACCGCCCAGACGGCTTCGACCGGCACGAGGATCGCCTTGTCCCAGGGGCTGCCGCTCGGCCTCATGCGGCCGACGACGGTGTAGGCGGCGCCGGCATGGGCGCCCTCCTCGGCCGCCGGACCCGCGCCATGCGCCGGCTCGAAACTGTCACCGATGTCCAGCGCGACGCGCGCGCCGATGACCGCCTCGCCATGGGTGGCGAAGAGCCGGCCGGTGGCGAGGTCGCCGGACAGATGGCTGACGAAATCCGCTGTCGTGCCGATCACCGGCGCGGCGCGATAGCTGTCGCCAAAGGCGATCGGCGCGGCGAGGCTGACCCGGTCGTGGCTCGCGATCTCGTTATACACCGCGCCCGACAGGAGCGGCGCGTCGACCGGCTGGAGGTAGACCGCCGCCATCATCATGGTGACCTCGCTGCCCGGCGCGGTGACGATCAGGTCGAACTTGTCGGCAGCGCGCGCCGTGCCCTGGCGAAGGCCGCGCTCCTGGGCGATCAGGCCGACGCCGATGCCGACCGAGACGGCGATCAGCGCGACAAAGAGAAGGCTCGTCCAGCGGAACCGCCACAGTATCGCGCCGACCAGGGCGAAGGGGCGATAGCCGGCCAGAACCACGATGCCGACGACAAGCGCCGGGAGAAGCAGCAGGACGAACCAGGCGATGTCCTGCGCCATCACCGGCAGCGTCTGCCAGAGATCGGCAACGGCGTCAGGCATCGGCCGGCGCCTCGGCCGCCAGCGTGCCGTCGACGACATCGACCAGCCGGTCCATGCGGCGGTGCACGGCCGGATCGTGGCTGACGGCGATCAGCGTCTTGCCGGTCTCGCGGGCCAGCGCCACGAGGTCGTCGACGAGACGGTCGGCGGTCTCGCGATCGAGGCTCGCGGTCGGCTCGTCGGCGAGGATGATCGCCGGATCGGTGGACAGCGCCCGGGCGACGGCGACGCGTTGGCGCTCGCCGCCGGAGAAGCTCGCGACGGCGCGCGCGCCGCCGGCGAGGCCGAGGCGGGCAAGCGTCGCGCCAGCCTGGCGGGCGATGGCGCCCCGTCGCCGGCGGGGCGCGAAACTAGCGGCGAGCGACGCGTTGGCCAGCGCGCCCAGTTCCTCGAACAGGAGGAAGTCCTGGAAGATCATGCCGATGCGTTCGCGCCGGAAGGCAGCGCGGTCGCCCTCCCCCATCGCGACGATGTCGGTCGTGCCCCATGCGACACGGCCGCTTGCCCGCGACGCAAGGCCGGCAAGCGCGAAGAGCAGTGTCGACTTGCCGGCGCCCGACGGCCCGCGGATGCCGATCGCCGCGCCTTGAGGAACGGCAAGGTGGGGGACCGTCAGGATCGCGCGTCCGTCATCGCCCAGGACCCGAAGGTCGGAAACAGTCAGCGCCAGGGCGTCGTCCATGATTCAGCCGCGCTCGTAGGTCGCATCGACGATGCGAACGCGGCTCACGAAGCCAGTTTCCTCGTCCTTGACCGCGCCGAGTTCCAGCTTTCCCCTGGCGAGCAACGGAACGTTGAACGGCACAACCTTGAGCAGGCGTTTGGTGTAGACGGCGAGGATGTCGTTCGGCCACTCCGCCTCGGACTCGCAAAAGGGGCAGACGGCCATCGGCCGGGTGGTCAGGACGAAGAAGCGGGACTCCGCCTTCAGCGGCGGCGCCATGAAACCGGAAACCGTGATCAACTCCCCCTCCATCGTCGTGGCGAGGTCGGAGAAGGAAAGGTCCTTGTTGTAGAGGTCGCGCAGGCGAACGACTTCGGCGGCGGCAACCGCCGACGGAACGGCGATGCTGGCGAGCCCTGCAAGAAACAGGCGGCGATCCATGGCGCGGTGAGTCCTACGGCAACGGAGTAGCGACGACCCTAGCCATCGGCGATGACAGTCATGCGAAAGGCACGCGCAGAACGCGGGCCCTCCACATGTCGTTTCCGCAATGACTACTCGGCGGAGACCGCGTAGTTCATCACATGGAAGATGTAGTTCTGCTCGATGGTGCCATCGAACAGATGGGCCCAGGGGCCCTTGGCGTAGACGGCGACATCCTCACCGGAATGGGTCTCCGACGACATCGGGATCAGCGCCTGCTGGAGATAATCCGGATCGGTCGCACCCTCCTCGGTGACAACCGGACGGGTGCCGAAATAGGCGCCATCGGCCTGCTCGGTCAGGACCGCGCCGGCACCGTTGAGGAAGCCCGCCACGGTGTAGGGCTTGCCGTCGGAGCCGGTCAGCGGCTCGTCGGAATGCTTCACCTGGCCCTTGGCCACATCGTAGCAGAGGCCGGTGATCGGCGACCCACGGCCGCAATAGCCGTTGAACGCGATCGCATGCTCATGGTCGGCGGTGACGATGATCAGCGTGTCGCCGTCGTCGGTCAGCTCGTCGGCCAGCGCCACCGCCTCGGCGAAGGCGACGCCATCGGTCACGGTGCGGTAGAGGTTGCCGTCATGGCTGGCATGGTCGATGCGGCCGGCCTCGACCTCGAGGTAGTAGCCGTCCTCGTTCTTCGACAACTGCTCGATCGCCATCTTCGTCATATCGGCGAGCGACGGCTCATCCTCGTCGGAGCGGTCGTGCTCGTATTTCATGTGGCTGCCCTCGAAGAGCGCCAGGATCGGCGTGGTGCCGTCGAGGTTGAGCCTTTCGGCGGACCCGGTGTCGTAGGCGTACTGGAAACCTGCGTCCTGCGCTTCCTTGATAAGGTCGCGTCCGTCCGGACGGCTGCCCTTGCCGCCATCCATCGTCCCGGCGTCCTCGGGGGCGAAGTAGCGCGCGCCGCCGCCCATGGCGAGATCGACCGTGCCGGCCTTCATCGCGTCGATCAACTGGGTGGCGATGTCGACGCAGCCATCCGGCGCCTCGCCTTCCCAGTTGCGGTTGGCGGTCTTGGCGTAGACGGCGGCCGGCGTCGCGTGGGTGATCCGCGCCGTGGACACAATGCCGACCGCCTTGCCCGCTTCGGAGACCATCTCCGAAAACGTCGTCAACTTGTTGCCATTCTCGCTGGCGCAATCCTCGTGGATCGCGTTCTCGTTGAGGTTGATCGTGTTGAACACCTGCTTGACGCCAGTGTTCATCGCGCCGCCGGTCGGGGCCGAATCCGGGGTCTGGGCGTTGATGTTGTAGGTCTTGACCAGCGCGAGATTCGGAAAGGACTCGTAAGACAGCACATGCTCCTCGCCGAGCTTGCCCATCTTCTGGCCCTCGAAGAGACGAGTGGCATAGTTGGTGCCGACGCCATTGCCGTCGGCGATGAACAGGATGACGTTCTTCGCCTTGTTGGTGTTCGGCTGGCGGGCCATCATCTCCTGGATCCGGGCCTGGGCATCGGTGTACCAGGCGCTGTCCTTCTGGACGATGTCCTGCGCAAGGGCAGCGGTCGAAGCCAGCGCGAGGGTGGCCGCGGCAACCGCCGTGGCGGTGCGAGCGAATTGGTGCAAGGGAGCCTCCATTTCAGGGTGACAGACGGTCCGCTCCGCTACCGGCGAGGCGGTTCCAGCGCCGCCAATTACGCTGTCCCGGTGACAACGATGCTGAGATCGCACGACGTTTCGGTGACGCGGTTGCAGGCCGTCCGACGGCGCGCCCTGCAGTCGTCCTCGCAGCCAGCCGTCGACCCAAATGGCGCTTGAGCGGATCGTGGAACTTGTCTAGGTTTCCCTTGACCAATTGGTCAGGAAATCTCGCGGTTTCCGCCGATTGCAGAACCGCCGACCCGGGCGGCCGGACAGGACGCCGGGAAAACCAGGGCGGTATTGAGATCGCCCGCCCAGGGCGAAACAAGGGAACGGCGCATCGCCCTGATTATCGTTTGACACACCGGGAGGCATCCTTCAGACCGTCGACCATTTGGAATGGATATTCCGTTCAGATAGAAATGGATCAAACGTTCCGCGGACGCCAAGGAGAGCCCTAGAAATATGCAGACCCTGCAAAACATCATCGGCGGCAAGCTCGTCGCCTCGACCAGCCCGCGCACGGCGCCGATCTTCAACCCGGCGACCGGCGAACAGTCGGCCGTGCTGCCGCTGTCGACGCTGGCCGAACTGGACGCCGCCGTTGCCGCCGCCAAGCTGGCGCTGCCGGAATGGGCCAACATGCCGCCGCTCAGGCGCGCCCGCTACATGTTCAAGTTCAAGCAGCTGCTCGACGAGAATATCGACCGGATCGCCGAGGCGATCTCGGCCGAGCACGGCAAGGTGCATGGCGACGCGGTCGGCGAAGTGCAGCGCGGCATCGAGGTGGTCGAGTTCTGCTGCGGCATCCCGCAGCTCTTGAAGGGCGAATTCTCCCGCCATGTCGGCCCGTCGATCGACACCCATTCCGACCGCCAGCCGCTCGGCGTCTGCGCCGGCATCACGCCGTTCAACTTCCCGGCGATGGTGCCAATGTGGATGTATCCGGTGGCGATCGCCTGCGGCAACACCTTCATCCTCAAGCCGTCGGAGAAGGATCCGTCGGCCTCGATGGTGATCTACGAGCTGTTTCGCGAGGCGGGCTTCCCCGACGGCGTGCTCAACATCGTCCATGGCGACAAGGAAGTGGTCGACGGCATCCTCGCCCATCCCGACATCAAGGCAGTGTCCTTCGTCGGCTCGACGCCGATCGCCGAATATGTCTACCGGACGGGCAGCCAGCACGGGAAGCGTGTCCAGGCGCTGGGCGGCGCCAAGAACCACATGGTGATCATGCCCGACGCCGACATGGACAAGGCGGTCGACGCGCTGATGGGGGCCGGCTACGGCTCGGCCGGCGAGCGCTGCATGGCGGTGTCGGTGGCGGTGCCGGTCGGCGAGGACACGGCCAACCGACTGATCGAGACGATCGCGCCGCGGGTGCAGGCGCTGAAGATCGGGCCGGCGACCGACCCCGACGCCGAGATGGGGCCGCTGGTCACCAAGCAGCACATGGAGAAGGTGCTCGGCTATATCGAGGCCGGCATCAAGGAAGGCGCCGAACTGACGGTCGACGGCCGCGGCTTCAAGGCGCAAGGGTATGAGAACGGCTACTTCGTCGGTGGCACGCTTTTTGATCGCGTTACCCCCGACATGACGATCTACAAGGAAGAAATCTTCGGTCCGGTGCTGTCGGTGGTGCGTAGCGACAGCTACGAGCATGCCGTCAAACTGATCAATGACCACGAATACGGCAACGGCACCGCGATCTTCACCCGCGACGGCGACGCGGCCCGCACCTTCGCCGACCAGATCGAGGTCGGCATGGTCGGCGTCAACGTGCCGATCCCGGTGCCGGTCGCCTATCACTCCTTCGGCGGCTGGAAGCGGTCGATCTTCGGCGACCACGCGATCTACGGACCGGAGGGCGTCCACTTCTACACCCGGCTGAAGACGATCACCTCGCGCTGGCCGGAAGGCATCAAGTCGGGCGCCGTGTTCCACTTCCCGACGATGAACTGAGGGAGCGACGGTTTGGCACCAGGGACTTCCGCCCAACTCCAAACCGTTCATCCCCGCGCAAGCGGGGGCCCAGCCTTGCTCTGTCCAGGCGGCCGGATCAGGAGGGTCAGGGAAGCAAGTCTTCCAGCAACGTTCCGCCCTGCCCCGTCTGGGTCCCCGCTTGCGCGGGGACGAGCGGTGCGTGGAGGCGGCTCGAAAAGACCCATTCGACTACGAGGAAATGAGTGATGGCCAAGCCCGCCGACAACCTGCGCATCAACGGCGATCGCCTGTGGGAGACCATCCACGCGATCGCCGAGATCGGGCCGGGGGTGCGCGGCGGCAGCAACCGCCAGACGCTGACCGACGACGACGCCGAGGGGCGGCGGCTGTTCCAGCGCTGGTGCGAGGATGCCGGCATGACGGTGACGGTCGACCAGATGGGCACGATGTTCGCCCGCCGGGAAGGCACCGACCCGTCGCTGCCGCCGGTGGCCGTCGGCAGCCATCTCGACACCCAGCCGACCGGCGGCCGCTATGACGGCGTGCTCGGCGTGCTCGGCGCGCTGGAGACGGTGCGGACGCTGAACGACCTCGGCCTCAAGACAAAATACCCGATCGAGGTGGTCAACTGGACCAACGAGGAAGGCACCCGCTTTGCCCCGGCGATGCTGGCTTCCGGCGTGTTTGCGGGGATGCACGAACTCGATTGGGCCTATGACCGCAAGGACCACGACGGCAAGCGTTTCGGCGACGAACTGGAGCGGATCGGCTTCAAGGGCGAGGAGCCGGTTGGCCAGCACCCGTTCCACGCCTTCTTCGAACTGCATATCGAGCAGGGGCCGATCCTCGAGGCGGAAGGCCTGGATATCGGCGTCGTCACCCACGGCCAGGGGCTGTGGTGGCTGCAGGTGACGCTGACCGGCAAGGAGGCGCATACCGGCTCGACGCCGATGCCGCTGCGCAAGAATGCCGGGCTCGGCTTCGCCCGCATCGCCGAACTGGTGCAGACGGTGGCGATGGAGAACCAGCCGGCGGCCGTCGGCGGCATCGGCCATGTCGACGTCTATCCCAATTCGCGCAACGTCATCCCCGGCAAGGTGGTCTTCACCATCGACATCCGCTCGCCGGACCAGGCGACGCTCGACGGGATGAAGGCGAAGATCGAGGCGGAGGCGCCGAAGATCGCCGCGGACCTCGGCCTCGGCATCGAGATCGAGGTCGCCGGCCATTTCGACCCGGTGACCTTCGACGAGAAATGCGTCGCGGCGGTGCGCGACGCGGCCGAGCGGCTCGGCTATTCGCACCGCGACCTGATCTCCGGCGCCGGCCACGACGCCTGCTGGATCAACCGGGTCGCGCCGACGGCGATGGTGATGTGCCCCTGCGTCGACGGGCTGTCGCATAACGAGGACGAGGAGATCACCAAGGAGTGGTCGACCGCCGGCGCCGAGGTGCTGTTCCACGCGGTGGTCGAGACGGCGGAGATTGTGGAGTGAGGCTTTCTACACTACGTCTGGTAGGATCGCGGTCCCCGGAGTTTGCGCTTTGGAGACCGACGACCTCATTCTCGAACACTTGCGCGCGATCCGCGAGACACAGGATCGCGACAGCGAGCATTTGCGCGAGATCAAGAGCAGGCTGGGCATTCTCGAGCAACAATATGCCAGCCTGTCGAACCGGCTCGACCGGATGGAAGAGCGGGTCGCCCGCATCGAGAAACGGCTCGAGCTGGTCGAGTCCTGACACCGTATATCGGGCCGGCCATCCCGCCTCGCCCGGCGCGGGGGAGATCGCCGCATGACCACCGACCATCGCGAGGTCCTGCTCGGCATGTATCGCGCCTTCAACGATCGCGACATCGACCGCGCGACCGAGTTTCTCGCGCCCGAGGTCTCCTGGCCGAACGCCGAAACCGGCGGTCGGGTCGAAGGACGGTCGGGGGTGCGCGCCTATTGGGAAAACCAGTGGCAGACCTTCGATCCAAAGGTCGAGCCGCTCCAGGTATCGACCGACGCGGACGGCCTGGTCCGGGTGCGCGTTCATGAACTGAACCGCAGCCTCGACGGCGCCATCCTCGCCGACCGCAAGATCGAGCATGTCTTCACCTTCGACGGCGCCTTCATCAGCGGGCTGACGGTGATCGAGGCCGATCCCGACCCGGATATCGACGAGGACGATGAGGACGGCGATGGCGACGGAGGCGACTCCTGAGCGGTCCCGGCGCGACACTGCGGACATCCCTGATGGCGTCGCTGCTGGTGGCGCTCGCTCTTCCCGCGCTGGCCGCCGACGAGCGCGCCTGCGCCGCGGCGCTCGACTCGCTCGACGCCGCCTATGAGGCGGCGGTCGCGGTCGAGCAGAATGCCGACAATGCCGTCTTCCGCCTGATGCCGGCGGCGCTGGCGGCCGAGAAGGCCGCCGACCAGGCCAAGCTCGGCGACTGGCCGGCGGCGACGGTCAGGACATTCGAAAGCATCGCCGTGGAAGCCCGCGACCTTGCCGCGACGCCGGAGGCCCGCACGCCCGAGGCGGCAAGGACCTTGCGCGGACATGCCGACACGGGCGAGGCTGAGATCGCGCCGATCTGCGGAGGCAGAAACCGAAACGCCGCTTAACTTGAGGATTGAGACATGTCGACTGTGATCAAGGGCGGGACGATCGTCACCGCCGACACCACCTTCCCCGCCGACGTCCTGATCGAAGGCGAGACGATCACCGCAATCGGCAAGAACCTGTCCGGCGACAAGGTGATCGACGCCGCGGGCTGCTACGTCATGCCCGGCGGCATCGACCCGCATACCCATCTCGAAATGCCGTTCATGGGCACCCATTCGGCCGACGACTTCTCCTCCGGCACCAAAGCGGGCGTTTCCGGCGGAACCACGATGGTCGTCGACTTCGTGCTGCCCGGAATCAACGAGTCGCTGATCGACGCGCTGCAGGCCTGGCACCAGAAGGCTGGCAAGGCGGCTTCCGACTATTCCTTCCACATGGCGATCACCTGGTGGGGCGAGCAGGTGTGGAAGGAGATGGAGGAGGTGGTCAAGCGCGGCATCAACACCTTCAAGCACTTCATGGCCTACAAGGGCGCGCTGATGGTGAACGACGACGAGCTCTACCAGTCGTTCCTGCGCTGCGCCGAGCTCGGCGCCATGCCGCTGGTCCATGCCGAGAATGGCGACGTGGTCGCCCGGCTCCAGCAGAAATACATGGAGATCGGCACCACCGGGCCGGAGGGTCATGCCTTCTCGCGGCCGCCGGAGGTCGAGGGCGAAGCGGTCAACCGGGCGGTGATGATCGCCGACCAGGCGGGCGTGCCGCTCTATGTCGTGCACGTCTCCTGCGAGGCGGCGCACGAGGCGATCCGCCGGGCGCGCTCGCTCGGCCAGCGGGTCTTCGGCGAGCCGCTGATCCAGCATCTCACCCTCGACGAATCCGAGTATTTCAATCCCGACTGGGACCACGCCGCGCGCCGCGTGATGTCGCCGCCCTTCCGCAACAAGGTCAACCAGGACTCGCTGTGGCACGGGCTGGCCGCGGGCTCGCTGCAGGTGGTCGCCACCGACCATTGCGCCTTCACCACCGAGCAGAAGCGGATGGGGATCGGCGACTTCACCCGCATTCCCAACGGCACCGGCGGGCTCGAGGACCGGATGCCGGTGCTGTGGACCAAGGGCGTGCGGACCGGGCGGCTGACGATGAACGAGTTCGTCGCCGTCACCTCGTCGAATATCGCCAAGATCCTCAACATCTATCCGAAGAAGGGGGCGATCGCCGTTGGCGCCGACGCCGATATCGTCGTCCTCGACCCGAAGAAGTCGAAGACCATCACGGCCGACAAGCAGCAGTCGATCATCGACTACAACGTCTTCGAGGGCGTCGAGGTGACCGGGCTGCCGCGCTACACGCTGTCGCGCGGCGATGTGGTGTTTGAGGATGGCAAGGTGACCGCCGAGGACGGGCGCGGCAAGTTCGTCGAGCGGGCGCCGAGCCCGCCGGTGCATGAGGCGCTGTCGTCGTGGAAGGCGCTGAAGACGCCGCAGCCGGTCGAGCGCTCGGCCGAGAACATGCCGATCGGAGTGTGATGGTGCGTCCCGACAAACGCTCCGCCTTCCACCGCAGCCGCATCGATCGGGCCGGGCGATGACGAACGAGACGACGACGCGACCATCATCGATCCTGGCGCCGGACACGCCGCCGGAAAAAGACACGGTCATCAAGGTCGACAAGCTGTCGCTGACCTTCCAGACCAACGACGGTCCGGTGCACGCGCTGGAGGATATCAACCTCGAGGTCGAGCGCGGCGAATTCGTCTCGCTGATCGGGCCGTCGGGCTGCGGCAAGACCACGCTGCTCAGGGTCATCGCCGATCTCGAGCGCCAGACCGGCGGATCGATCACGGTCAACGGCGTGACGCCGCGCGAGGCCCGCGAGAAGCGCGCCTATGGCTATGTCTTCCAGGCGGCGGCGCTCTATCCGTGGCGGACCATCGCCCGCAACGTCGCCCTGCCGCTGGAGATCATGGGGCTGGCGCGGGCCGAGCGGACCCGGCGGGTCGCGGACAACCTGGCGCTGGTCAACCTCCAGGGCTTCGAGCGCAAGTATCCGTGGCAGCTCTCCGGCGGCATGCAGCAGCGCGCCTCGATCGCCCGGGCGCTGGCCGTCGAGCCGGACCTGCTCCTGATGGACGAGCCGTTCGGGGCGCTCGACGAGATCGTCCGCGACCACCTCAACGAACAGCTGCTGCAGCTCTGGGCCAAGACCAACAAGACGGTCGTCTTCGTCACCCACTCGATCCCCGAGGCGGTGTTCCTGTCGACCAGGATCGTCGTCATGTCGCCGCGGCCGGGGCGGATCCACGACATCATCACGTCGAACCTGCCCAAGCAGCGCAGCCTCGACATCCGCGAGACGCCGGAATTCCTCAAGATCGCCCACCGGGTGCGCGAAGGCCTGCGCGCCGGGCACAGCTATGAGGATTGAAACGTGACGGGCGCGGGGGAAACGGGCGTTATCTTCCTGGGCAGCGAACCCCACCCACCCCGCCCCGGTTCGGGGAGGGATTGGCGATCTTCACGCCTCTTTCAGCCAGACACCACCCGTTGCTTCCGGTTTGCGAGCGTGCTCGCAGGGCACCGATCCCTCCCCGAACCGGGGAGGGGGGACCATGCGAAGCATGGTGGGTGGGGTTCGGCGACGGTGCTGTGGGGCGCGGCATGAGCGCGGCGGCGGACATCATCGGCTATACACCGGCACGGCCCGGGATGGTGACGCGCTTCTTCCGGTCTAGCTTCGTCGCGGTCACTGTCATCGTGCTGGCGATCATCGTTATCTGGTATATCGCCGCGACCTTCCTCAATTCGCCGTGGCAATACGAGGTCTTCGCCCGCGCCGGGGAGAAGCCCGGCGTCATCGAGTTCGTCGAGGCGACGTGGTCGCAGGAGCGGCCGGTACTGCCCTCGCCGCACCAGGTCGGGGAGGAACTCTACAAGACGATCTTCGAGACCGCGCCGACATCCAAGCGCAGTCTGATCTACCACGGCTGGATCACGCTCTCCTCGACGCTGCTCGGCTTTGTCATGGGCACGGCGCTCGGCATCCTGCTGGCCACGGCCATCGTCCATGTCGCCAGCCTCGACAAGAGCCTGATGCCATGGATCGTCGCCTCGCAGACGATCCCGATCCTCGCCATCGCGCCGATGGTCATCGTCGTCCTCGCCTCGGTCGGGCTGACCGGGCTCCTGCCCAAGGCGATCATCTCGACCTACCTCTCCTTTTTCCCGGTCGCGGTCGGAATGGTGAAGGGGCTGCGCTCGCCGGACCCGATCAACCTCGACCTGATGCGCACCTTCAACGCCAGCCGTCCCCAGACCTTCTGGAAGCTGCGCTGGCCGTCGTCGGTCCCCTATCTCTTCGTCTCGATGCGGGTGGCGGTGGCGGCGAGCCTGGTCGGGGCGATCGTCGGCGAATTGCCGACGGGCGCGGTCGCCGGGCTCGGCGCGCGGCTACTGACCGGATCCTATTACGGACAGACCGTGCAGATCTGGTCGGCGCTGGTGCTCGCCTCGGTGCTGGCGGCGGTGCTTGTCACCCTGGTCGGGATCGCCCAGCGGATCGTCATGCGGCTGATGGGGGTGCGGGCATGAGCGCGGTGGACGTCGCCATCGTCGGCGCCGGCGCCGCCGGGCTTGGCGCTGCCAGGGCGCTCCGCCGCGCCGGCAAGACCGTCACCGTCTTCGAGGCGATGAGCCGCATCGGCGGGCGGGCCCATACCGAAAGCGACACCTTCGGCATGCCCTTCGACCGGGGCTGCGCCTGGCTGCATGCCGCCGACCGCAATCCCTTCTTCCCCGAGGCGGAAGCCGCCGGCTGGACGCTCCACCACCACGACATGGGGGTCGACCACCTCTATTTCGGCAGGACGCGCGCCACGGCCGAGGAACTGGCCGAGATGGCCGGGGCCGAGGCGGCGCTGATCGAGGCGCTGGGCGGAACGACCGAGCTGACCGGCGACCGGGTGTCGGAGCTGCTCGCCGCGACCCTTGGCGGCAGCGCCGCCGGCACCTTCAGCGGGCCGATGGACTTCGGCCAGGACGTCGACGAGATCTCGATCGCCGACCTGGCCAGCGCCGCCGACCTCGACCCGAACTATTTTACGCTGGAAGGCTTCGGCACGCTGGTCGCCCGTTGGGGCGGCGATGTCGAGGTCGAACTCGATACGCCGGTCCGCGAGATCCACTGGGACGGCCCCGGCGTCAGCGTCACCACCGACCGAGGGACCGTGGAGGCCGACAAGGTGATCGTCACCGTCTCGACCGGCGTCCTCTCCTTTGGCGGCATCCGCTTCGTGCCGGACCTGCCGGAAGACTATGACGCGGCCTTCGACCACCTGCCGATGGGACTGCTCACCAAGATCCCGCTGGTCGTCAAGGGCGAACGCTTCGGCCACCAGGCCTTTGACGACCTCCTGATCGAGCGGCGCGGCCATGGCGATATCTATTTCCTCTGCTTTCCCTTCGATCTCGACCTGATGGTCGGCTTCGTCGGCGGCGACTTCGCCTGGGAGATCGAATGCGCCGGCGAGGAAGCGGCGGTCGACTTCGCCACCGAGCGGCTGGTGCGGACCTTCGGCACCGACGCCCGCAAGGCGATCGGCAAGGGGGCGATGACGCAATGGGGCTCGGATCGCTGGACCCGCGGCGCCTATGCGGCGGCGCGTCCCGGCCAGGCCAGCGCCCGCGACGTGCTCTCGCACCCGGTGGCCGACCGCATCTACTTTGCCGGCGAAGCGCTGGCCGGCCCGCTGAAGCAGACCTGCGGCGGGGCGCGCCTCTCCGGCGAGACCGTCGCCGCGACGATTGCAGGCGCGGCATGAGACAGGCGCAGCGTGACTCCTGGCAGGCGCTTTTCGCCTTCGCGGCCCTGGTCGCGGCGGTGACGCTGCCGATCAATGCGGAGGGACCGCGCATCTACGTCCTCGGGCTCGGCACCGAGGCGATCCTGATCCTGCTGATGCTGTTCCTGACGGCGGTCGCCAGCGTCCGCCCGGCGGCATCGGACATTGCCGACCTGATGCTGCTCTTCTTCGTCCATGTCGGCGGCTATTTCGCGCTGACGCTGCTGCCGGCGGTCGCGGACGGGGCCGGCTGGGGATTCTGGGGGCTGGTCATCGCCTTGTGGCTGCTGGCCTGGCGACTGGTCACCGGACTATCGGCGCTCGAACCGTCCAACCGCGCCTATGCGATGCTGCTCAAGATCGTCGTGCCGCTGATCTTCGGCATCTGGCTCCTCTTCCTGTGGGAAGTGGTGGTGGTCGGCACCGGCGTGCCGGCAGTGCTGCTTCCACCGCCAAGCGCGATCTGGGCGCGCATCACCACCTCGACCGACATCCTGTGGGCCGACTTCAACCAGACCTTCCTGAAGGCCGTGATCGCCGGTTATGCGATCGGCTGCGCCAGCGGCTTCCTTGTCGCCATCGCGGCCGACCGCAGTCCCTTCCTGAAGCGCGGATTGCTGCCGGTCGGCAACCTGGTCTCGGCGCTGCCGATCATCGGCATGGCGCCGATCATGGTGATGTGGTTCGGCTTCGACTGGCAGTCGAAGGCGGCGGTGGTGGTCATCATGACCTTCTTCCCGATGCTGGTGAACACCGTCGCCGGGCTGGCGGCTTCCGACGCCATGCAGCGCGACCTGATGCAGACCTACGCGGCCGACTACTGGCAGACCCTGATCAAGCTGCGGCTTCAGGCGGCCCTGCCCTTCATCTTCAATGCCCTCAAGATCAACTCGACGCTGGCGCTGATCGGCGCGATCGTCGCCGAGTTCTTCGGCACGCCGATCGTCGGCATGGGATTCCGCATATCCACGGAGGTCGGCCGGCTGGCGGTCGACATGGTGTGGGCGGAAATAGCGGTGGCGGCCCTGGCCGGCTCCGTGTTTTATGGCGTCTTGGCGCTCCTTGAGCGTATCGTGACGTTCTGGCATCCGTCGTTCCGCACATGACGGTTCGGACGGCAACTCAACCTCGAATGGAGGGGTCAAAATGAAGAAAGTTCTGATTACCGCGCTCGCCGCAGCCGCCGGGATGGGCTTCGGCCTGTCGTCGGGCCTTGCCGCCGACGCGGTGACCTTGCAGCTCAAATGGGTGACGCAGGGCCAGTTTGCCGGCTACTACGTCGCCAAGGACAAGGGCTTCTACGAAGAAGAAGGCCTCGACGTCACCATCAAGCCAGGCGGCCCCGACATCAATCCGCAGCAGGTCCTGACCGGTGACGGCGCGGACATCGCCATCGACTGGATGCCGTCGGCCCTGGCCGCCCGCGAGAAGGGCGTGCCGACAGTCAACGTCGCCCAGCCCTTCAAGAAGTCGGGCATGATGCTGACCTGCCTGAAGGAAACCGGGATCACCAAGCCGGAGGACTTCCGCGGCAAGACGCTCGGCGTCTGGTTCTTCGGCAACGAGTATCCCTTCCTGTCGTGGATGGCGACGCTCGGCATTCCGACCGAGGGCGGCCCCGACGGCGTCACCGTGGTCAAGCAGGGCTTCAACGTCGACCCGCTGCTGCAGAAGCAGGCCGACTGCATCTCGACGATGACCTACAACGAATACTGGCAGGTCATCGACGCCGGCATCCCGGCCGAGGACCTGGTCGTCTTCAAGTATGAGGACCAGGGCGTCGCGACGCTTGAGGACGGCCTCTATGTGCTCGAGGATCGCCTGCAGGACGAGGCCTTCGTCGATGTCATGGCGCGCTTCGTCAAGGCGTCGATGAAGGGTTGGGAATATGCTCGCGAAAACCCCGACGAAGCAGCCGAGATCGTGCTGGAGAACGACGACACCGGTGCGCAGACGGAGAAGCACCAGAAGCGGATGGTCAGCGAGATCATCAAGCTGACCGAGGGTTCGAACGGCGCGCTTGACGAGGCTGACTACGAGCGGACCGTCGAGGTCCTGCTCGGCGGCGGTTCCGACCCGGTGATCACCAAGGTGCCGGAAGGCGCCTGGAGCCACGTCATCACCGACAAGGCCGGCATCAAGAACGACATGTAGGCGAAACGCCTTCAGACCGACGCGAGACGGGCGCCCACGGGCGCCCGTCTTCGTTTCAGCGGGACGGCACGACGAGGCGCAGCCGGCCGGGCTTCACGGCGAGCGAGAGCCGGCTCTTCTTCTCCGACGGATCGAAGAAGGCGTCATCGATCCGCGAGGTCGCGCCGGACCAGACCAGCCTGGCGCTCCGCACCCGGCCGAGCGAACGCAGCTTCGGCGCCTGATGGGCGGGGGCGCCGTCGCGCAGCCATTCAACCATCGACTTGCGGTGCGCCTCCTCGGCGCAGACGAGGTGCAGCCGGCCGTCATCGACGGCGGCGGCACGGCAGAGTCGCAGTCCGGGACCCATCAAAGGCATGTTCAGCGCCTCGACGAAGAGCGCGGCGCCGGACAAGTCCTCGCCATTCACCTTGAGCCTGGGAATGGGCGCGGCCTTGGCCAGCGACCTTGCCAGGCCACGGCGCGCCTTGAGAATTGCCCGCCTCGGCTCTGCCTCCGCCTTGTCGCTGAGATGAAGCGCGAGCGCCCCGGCGGCCAGCGCCCCGATGCCGACGCTCTCGACCGCGGTCTCCCGGCGGCGACCACGCGTGACCTCGAGGAGATCGACCGTGCGCCATGCCGGAGCGCGCAGTTCCGAGACGACCTCGGACACCGAATCGCCCAGCCCGAAGGCGCGGGCGATGTTGTTGGCGGTGCCCAGAGGCAGGATGGCAAGCGGTGTGTCCGTTCCGTCGAGCAGACGGGCGACCTTGGCGACGGTGCCGTCACCGCCGGCGGCGACGACCATCCGCGTCGGCAACCGCAGCGCGGCGGCAAGGCCGGGCTGCTTGGTCGACAGGCAGCGCACAGCATAGCCGGCCCGGGCGAGCAGCGCGACGATATGGTGGCGAGCGTGGCGGCCGGTCCCGGCGGAGGGATTGTAGGCAAGCGTGATGGTCGGCATCGCCGTCGCTCCAGATGCGGCCTTAACAACAGGAAACCCCGGAGGGCCAAAGGAGTTTCATGTCATGCCGGCCCGCCCCAGCAGAAAACGGGCGGACGACGCCTTTCCGCTACTTCTTGCCCATCTTGCGGGCGGCTTCCAGCTTGTTGGCAGCGCGCATCATGTCGAGGGCGAAGCGCGCCATGTCCGGCCAGCGGGCGCGATCCTTCGGACCGATCAGGATCCAGTCCATCATCGGCGGCTTCGACTTGAACGGGGCGAGGTATTCCCATTCGCTCAGGCCGAGCGAGAAGACATCGATATCGCGTCCAAGCTTTACCCCGAGGCCGGCGAACTTGCCCTTGGTCGTATAGAAGGCGAACACCTTGCCGCCGAACTTGACCGCGTCGGACGACATCATCCGGCCGCGCTCGACGCCGGACTCATTCGCCACCAGGTCGTCGGCGAGATGGCGCCATGCGGCGAGATCGGGATTTTCGTCGTCTGTCAGCAGGGTCTTCGGCACGCTTTTCTCCACAGGGCCTCTGGTATTAAACTCTTCGGTAAATCAACCTAGCGCCGCGCGGCGACCGGCGAATCCTGCTGGCTGGAGGGGAGCACCGTGGACACCGATCTGCTTGCGCCGCAACTCGACAAGGACCTGCCCAGGTTCCTCGCCGAGCTTTCAACGAACAATACCAAAGACTGGTTCGACGCGCACCGGGCGCGATACCAGCGCTGCTATGTCGAACCGGCGCTGGCGCTGATCACTGGCCTGGCCGAACCGCTTGGCCGGCTCGCCCCGCCACTCACGGCGGTGCCCAAGGTCAACGGCTCGCTGCGGCGGATCAACCGCGATGTCCGCTTCTCCAAGGACAAGCGCCCCTACTCGGCGATGCTGCACCTGATCTTCTTCACCGGCGACCATGCCAATCGCGGACCGGGGGTCCACGTCGTCGTCGGCCCGGACCATTTTGGCGTCGGCGCCGGCCACTGGGCCTTCGAGCCGGCGCAGCTCGAGGCCTATCGCGCGGCGATGACGACCAAGGCCGGGGCGAAGGAGCTGACGGCGGCGATCGGCAAGGCGGAAGCAATCGGCTGCGTCGCCGACGAACCGCAACTCGCCCGCTTGCCGCGCGGCTACACGGCGGAGGAGCCGGTGGCGACGATGCTCCGCCGCAAGGGCGTGGTGGTCCGAACCCATGACCAGCCGATCCCCGACGAACTGTTCGGGCCGGACGCTGTCCCCTTCCTGATGACGCGGATCAAGGCGCTGATGCCGCTGGTCGCCTGGCTCGACCGGACGGTCTATGGCTGACGCAACGCAGAACCGGCGCCGCTCGGGCGACGCCGGTTCTGCGGTCTCGCAGGCGATCGCGGATCAGTAGATCAGGATCGAGTCGTAGTAAGCCATGACGTCC
This sequence comes from Bauldia litoralis, assembly GCF_900104485.1. Classification (GTDB taxonomy): domain Bacteria; phylum Pseudomonadota; class Alphaproteobacteria; order Rhizobiales; family Kaistiaceae; genus Bauldia; species Bauldia litoralis. Next base: position 21,889 of record NZ_FMXQ01000012.1, read on the forward strand.
TTGGCGTTGGTGGCGTCGAATTGATAGTCCGCGCTGAAGCTCAGGATCGGCTTGTCCGAGCCCCACTCCGTCAGCGTCACGGTGTAATCGCCGTCGTCCGCGCCGGGCTGCCAGGGCTCCAGATCGAGGAACCCCAGGGAATCGCCGGCCAGGTCGCCGATGCCATAGGCCGAGCCATCGATCATGATGGTATCCTCGGTCGGGTCAAAATCGGTGACGGTGCCTGCGAAGCCGCTGTCGAAGACGAAGGTGTCGGCCCCGGCGCCGCCGGTCAGCGTGTCGTTGCCGCTGCCGCCATAGAGGACGTCATCGCCCTCGCCACCGACCAGGGTGTCATTGCCGTCGCCGCCGTAGAGGACATCGTCCCCGGCGCCGCCCGACAGCAAGTCGTCGCCCGCACCGCCGGACAGCGTGTCGTTGCCGGAACCGGCGGTGATCCGGTCGTTGCCGTCGCCGCCATCGACCGTGTTGTTGCCGCCGACGGCGTCGATAATGTCGTTGCCGGCGCCGCCGTAGATGGCGTTATCCTGCGCATCCCCGGTCAGGCCGTCGTCGAACGCGCTGCCGGTCAGGGCCTCGAAGTTGAACACGTCGTCACTGAAGCCGAAGCCGTCCTCGGCCACCTGGTTCGCCGACAGGTCGACGGTGACGCCCGCCTCGGCGTCGGCGAAGCTCAAGGTGTCGAAACCCTCGCCGCCGTCCAGGCTGTCGTGCCCGGCGCCGCCATAGATGGTGTCGTCGCCGGCACCGCCGTCGATGGTGTCGTCTCCGGCGCCGCCGGCCAGGGTGTTGGCGCCGGTGTCGCCGGTGATGACGTCGTCATAGTCCGAGCCGGTGATGTTCTCGATGCTGAACAGCTTGTCGGTGGTGCCGAAGCCGTCCTGCGCCTGGGCGTAGGTGCCGTTGGCGTCGGTGACGGTGGCGGACAGGTCGACCGTGATGCCGGCGATCGAGTGGACGTAGGACGAGGTATCCGAGCCGTCGCCGCCATCGATGTAGTCGTTGCCCTGGCCGCCCAGGAAGACGTCGTCGCCGCCGAAGCCGCGCAATTCGTCGTTGCCGGCATTCTCGGGCGCGACGTAGGTGCCGGAGCCACCGTCCAGATTGTAGCCGGCGATGACGTCGTCGTAGTTGGTGCCGAACAGGTAGTCGCTGCCGGAATCGCCCTGCAGGTACCAGCCCGAATAGGCGCCGATGACGATGAATTGGGTCGTGCCCAGGTCGCCGAGTTCGCTGGTATCGACGTCGAGCGCAATTCCGCCGTCCATACCCATGACCGCACCGTCGGCGCTGATGACCAGAGCCGACTGCATCAGCGAATTGACGAAAGCCTGCTGGGCGGTGGCGCTCAGCGAGCCGAAGCCGTCGCCGTAGATCGCGGCGGCATCGGCGAAATTGATGGTGGCGACGATATCGACGCTGGTGCCGTCGTCGTATTTTATGACGAACGCGCTGTCGATGTTGGTGTCGAGCGAGACGAAGACGTTGCCGCGGTCGCCCGCGCTGACCGGCAGGATCAGGACGTCTTCCAGCGGATTGAAGTCGGTGACCGTGGCGTAGGCGGCCTCCGGCGTCGCCGTGTCGGTCAGGTCCCCGTAGGCGAACGCGGCCTTCAGGGCGTTGCTCACCATTGGAACCATCTTCTTCGCGACGCTGCCGGCCATGCCGTCGAAATTCGAAGCCAGGGCAATGTCGGTGCCGACGCCCAGGCCGGCAACCGCCAGAACCGCCCAATTGACGTCAGCGGATGCGACGAATTCGTCGGTGGCATCGCCGAGAACGAAGGTATCCGCGCCGGCGCCGCCGGTCAGCGTATCGCTCGCGCCGTCGTATAACTGTCCCGAGAACAACCAGTCATTGCCGTCGCCGCCGACCAGTGTGTCGGTGCCCTTGCCGCCGTAGAGGAAATCGTCGCCGGCGCCGCCAAAGAGCGCGTCATTGCCATCGCCGCCGGACAGGAGATCGTTGCCGTCCTCACCGTAGAAGGTGTCGTTGCCGCTGTAGCCATAGACCTTGTCGTCTCCCTGGCCGGCGAACACTGTGGTTGCGCGATCGGAAAACCAGGAATCGCCGCTGTTGCCCTTGATGACGTTGTCGCCATCGTTGCCGATGACCAGCGAGTAGTAGTGCTGGAAACGGCCATATGTCCCCGGAGCGGAATAGACGAAGGCATTGTCATAGGACGCGTCGTCGGCGCCCATGGTCGCGATGCCGTAATCCTCGACCGTGTAGGAATAGCCGCTGCTTCCAGTGACCACCACGTAATCGCTGGCGGCCTTCGAGAAGGAATTGATCGCGTCCATCGCCTCGGTCGAGACATGGACGCCGGCGTCGCTGACGTAATCGTCGTCGTCCGCCTCATATGTATAGGTGGTCATTTTGCGCCTCCCCTGAGCCGGCCCCTTGAAGCCGGCCTGTTCGCGAACGGACCTTTGCCCGTCTCTCTCCCAAAAGGTGTGGACGGGCCGGGCATGCGCCAAATAACATTCCGGTAATGAAATTCACGCCGTTGAAGCTTTGATAATCCTTTGTTTTCAATATCTTGGACGCGCTGATCCGACCCGAGGCGCCGCGGCGGATTCATTGCTTCTCGGTAATGTGCGGTCGGTTGTGCGCTTTTTGGCCCGCGTCAGCCGATCGGCACCAGAGGGCGGTCGACGGCCTGGCGGAGGGCGAATTTCGATTCGATGCGGGCGACGCCGGGCAGACGGCTCAGCGTGTTGGCGTGGAGGCGGGCAAAGTCCGAAAGGTCCTCGGCGACCAGCTCGATCAGGTAATCGCTGCCGCCCGACATCAGGTGGCAGGACAGGACATTCGGGCACTTGGCGAGCGCAGTCTCGAAGGCCTGGAGCGTCTCGTCATTCTGGCGCTCCAGCGAGACCTCGACAAAGGCCTTGACGCCGAGGCCGACGGTCTCGGGATCGATGGTCGCCCGGTAGCCGGCGATGACGCCCGACGCCTCGAGGCCCTGGAGCCGCCGCGTACAGGCGGAGGGCGACAGGCCGACACGGGCCGAGAGCTCGACCGCGGTGGCGCGGCCTTCGCGGGCAAGAACCGCAACGATCTTGCGATCGAATTCGTCGAGCTGCATGATTTCACCGGGTTTGCCGCCAATCGATCCATTTTATTGAAACGGGTGGGCAAACACCACCGGCGGCGGCCCCCGGTTGCCGGGGCGTGCGGCCGCGGGTAACGGTAGCCCGCATGGGCGGACGCACGGTGCTGATCACGACCATCGGGACCCGCGGCGACGTCGAGCCGTTCCTGGCTTTGGCGAAAGGACTGGCCGGCGACGGACATGCCGTCGCGATCTGCACGGCGACCCGCTACCGCGACGGGATCGAGGACGCCGGAATCGGCTTCCTGCCGATGACCGGGGCATTGCTCGACCTGATGGATACCGACGACGGTCGCGCCGCGCTTGGCGGCGTCGGATCCATCGGCGCGATGCGCGCCGGCATGCGCCTGGCGCGATTGGTCAGGCCGATCAACCGGCAGATGATGGCCGACACCCTCGCGGCAGCCGAAACGGCGCGCCCCGACGTCATTGTCTTCCATCCCAAGGCGATGGCGGCGCCGCATGTCGCCGAGTGGCTCGGCATTCCGGCGATCCTCGGCGTGCTGCAGCCGATGTACACGCCGACGGCCGCCTTCCCGGCCGCAGGCTTTCCGGCGCTGCCACTCGGCGGGGCGTATAACCGCGCGACCTACGCGATGGTGCGGGCAAGCTTCGGGCTCTACCGCAAGCCGGTCAACGACTTTCGCCGGTCGCTCGGCCTTGCCCCTGTACGCGACCGAGCCGCAGTGCTGCGGCCCGACACCGCGCGGCCGGCCATGACGCTGCATGCGATCAGCCGTCACGTCCTGGCGCGGCCGGCCGACTGGCCCGAGACGGCGCAGCTCACCGGCTACTGGTTTCTCGACCCGCCGGAGTCGGACTGGCGTCCGCCGCCGGACCTCGCGGCGTTCCTTGCCGCGGGCGAGCCGCCGGTCCATGTCGGCTTTGGCAGCATGCCATCGACGGATCCGGCCGGGCGCGCCGCGCTGGTCGTCGAGGCCCTTGAGCAGGCCGGGGTGCGCGGCCTGATTTCGTCGGGCTGGGGCGGGCTGGCGCCGCAAGGCCATTCGCCACGGATCCTGTCGATCGGCGCGGCGCCCCATGCGTGGCTCTTCCCGAGAATGGCGGCGGTAGTGCACCATGGCGGAGCCGGAACCGCGGCGGCCGGGTTTCGCGCCGGCGTGCCTTGCGTCATCTGTCCTTTCTTCGGCGATCAGCCCTTCTGGGCGCGACGGAGCGTCGATCTCGGCGTCGGGGCGCCGTCCATTCCCCAGCGCAAACTGACGGCAGAGCGTCTCGCCGCCGCGATCCGGCAGGCGGTTTCCGACCCGTCAATCCGGCAGCGGGCGGCCGATCTCGGCCGGCTGATCCGCGACGAAGACGGCGTCCGGTCGGCCATCGCCCTGGTCAACGCGGCGCTGGGCGGGAAGCCGGGCCGCGCGACGCGATCTTCGACGCACGATTAGCCGGCGTTTTCGGCGTTGCCGCACGAATATTGCAAGATTTTCAGAATTTTCGCTTCTTCAATGCCTATCAACGCTGAATCGCGGCGATTCATCACGATACCGTTGCGGCAAAGGGCGTATCATCAAGGCTTAATCCCATCTGGAGGGTCGAGCCGTGCTGATTGGTGTTCCGAAGGAAATCAAGGTCGGCGAGGCGCGCGTCGGGCTGACGCCGAGCGCCGTCGTCGAGTACGTAGCGCACGGCCACAAGGTGCTGGTCGAGACCGGCGCGGGCGCCGGGATCCGGGCCGACGACGACGCCTATGCCGCGGCCGGCGCCACCATCGCCGACGCGGCCGACAAGGTGTTCGCCGAGGCCGACATGATCGTCAAGGTGAAGGAGCCGCAGGCGGCCGAATGGGCACAGCTTCGCCCCGGCCAGATCCTGTTCACCTATCTCCACCTCGCCGCCGACCCCAAGCAGGCGCGTGGCCTGATGGAGTCCGGCGTGACGGCGATCGCCTACGAGACGGTCACCGACAGCAGAGGCGGCCTGCCGCTGCTGGCGCCGATGAGCGAGGTCGCCGGCCGGCTTTCGATCCAGGCGGCGGCGACGGCGCTGCAGAAGCCGAATGGCGGCCGCGGCGTGCTGCTCGGCGGCGTGCCCGGCGTGCAGGCCGGCAAGATCGCCGTCATCGGCGGTGGCGTGGTCGGCACCCAGGCGGCGCAGATGGCGGTCGGCCTCGGCGCCGAGGTGACCATCCTCGACCGCTCGCTGGCGCGGCTGCGCGCCCTCGACGACCTTTTCCACGGCCGCGTCCGCACCCGCTACTCGACGCTCGAGGCGATCCGCGAGGAGGCCTTCTCGGCCGACGCGGTGATCGGCGCCGTGCTGATCCCCGGCGCCTCGGCGCCGCGGCTGATCAGCCGCGACATGCTCTCCGGCATGAAGCCGGGGGCGGTGCTGGTCGATGTCGCGATCGACCAGGGCGGCTGCTTCGAGACCTCGCATCCGACCACCCACGAGTCGCCGACATTCGTCGTCGACGGCGTCGTCCACTACTGCGTCGCCAACATGCCGGGCGCGGTGCCGCTGACCTCCAGCGAGGCGCTGAACAACGCCACCCTGCCCTTCGGCCTCGAACTCGCCGACCACGGCATGGCGGCGCTTGGCCGCGACCCGCATCTGCGGGCCGGGCTCAACGTCCATGGGGGCCGCATCACCCATGCCGCCGTCGCCGAGGCGCTCGGCCTGCCCTTCGAGGCGCCGGACCAGATGCTGGCCGCCTGACCACCCGACATCCTCCCAATTGCAGAAGAGGGCCCCGTTCGCGGGGCCCTTTTCTTATGCCTGCCCGACAAAGGCGAAATAGCGCCGCAGCAGCACCGCCACGGCCGCCATCGCCGGCAACGCCATGACGATGGCCACCGACAACGATACGCCGGTGGCGGCCAGCGCGGCGGCGACCACGCAGCCGGCGAAGCAGCCGACGTCCCAGCCGGCTTCGGTCGCCAGGTGGAAGCGCAGCGGACAGGGCGAGGCCTTGGCCATGTTGTACAGGGCGGCCCCGAGCGGCGGCACGATCAGCGGCATGGCCAGCGCACCCAGCGCATTGGCGATCACCGCCAGCCAGGGCGAACCGAGGCTGACCGAACGCAGGAGGACGACTCCGGCGGCGAAGGCATAGGCGATTGCCACCGTCCGCCGGCCGTGGCCGGCATCGACATGGCGGCCAAGCAGCAGACCGAAGATTGCGCCGGCCAGGCTCGCCAGCGCCATCGCGCCGCCATAGGCGGGGATGCTTTCGGCAAGCGCGACGAACAGGGCGATCTGCCAGACGAAGATGAAGCTGGCGTCGAACCAGCCATCAAGCGTGACGAGGATCACCGCCGGCCACGCCGCGCGGAGGGCGCCCGGCGATTCACGGGCGACCGGGACATTCGGCGCGCCGAGCAGCGGCAGGACGGCCATCGCCTGGACAGGCCAACCGCCGCGAAGGTCCAGCCCGGGCCGACCGTAGCCAGCGCCCAGCCGCCGGCCAGCGGCGCGACGATGCCGACCACCGAGACCAGCGCCTCGCGGGCGCCGATCTGGTGGCCGCGATGCTCGACATCGCCGAGCACGGCGAAATAGGCGTTGTAGGCGAGGAAGTAGAAGACCTCGCCGACCGAGGCGACGACGACCAGCACCACGAGCGCGATGCCGATGCCATCGACCCGGGCGAGCAGCGGATATTGCAGGGCGATGCCGAGCGTGCCGACGATCAGCATCGGCTTGAGGCCCCAGCGCCGGGCGATGGGCAGCATCGCCGGCCGAAGCAGGAAGCGGCCGGTGACGATCGCCGCCTGGGCGAGCAGCGCCACCGGCACCGAAACACCGGCGCGCAGGAGAAAGACGAGGAAGAAGATCGCCCCGGCGCCCTGGGCCAGGGCCTGGATGCCGGAATGCAGATTGACGCGATTGATCGCGTCATTGCGCAGGAATGCCATGAAAACACCAACGGAGAAGCAATGGGGGATCAGGCCGGCGGCAAGCCGGTCAGCGGCGCATTTCCGCTATGAAGTGATCCCACGCATCGAAAGTCCTCCGTCGATCGGACGACTATGGCCGGCGCCGGCCGGATCTGCAATTGGCGGTAGAGCGGTTCTCCGCGGCTGTTGCAGAAATGACGAAGGGCCGCCCCTTGGGACGGCCCTTCCATTGCCTTAACCGCGAGTGCGGTGTGAGCGAAACTCGACCCCGGTCAGGAGGCGCGCACCTCGAAAGAAGTACGGTTCCAGATCAGGTCCACCGCCACACGCGGGGTTTGACAATGAGACACTGGATCACCTCCTTTCAGTTGTTGATGGGTAACAAGACTATGGATCGCGATTCGATTCCCGGCAAGCCCTTTTGTGCAGCGCCACATGAGGGCTGGCGACCGGCGACGATCCGAACGCTGGCGTCCCCTCGCGACGGTCGAAAAGCGGCTGTTCAAGCCTCGACCTCTCGGCTAGCGTCCCGCCATGACGGGTAGCCGGGCGGCGCGGCACCCACAGCTTCCCGACACGCCGGAACAGGAGATCCTAGCGTTCGATGGTGGCCGTGGTCGTGCTCGACGAAGAGGGGCGCTGCAACTACCTGAACGCCATCGCCGAGGTGCTGACCGGGTTTGGCAGCAACGAGGCATTCGGGCGAAAACTCGACGCCATTCTCACCATCGTCGGGCCGGAGCCGCTTCCCGACACGGCACTTGGCGCCGCGGTGCGGCGCTCCGCCGAGGCGGTCGGCGAGACCCGGATGCTCGGGCCGGGCGGTGTGCCGATACCGGTCGCATTCCGGACCGTGCCGCTGCGACGGCAGGACGGCGATCTTCACGGCACGGTCGTCGAACTGATCGACCTGACGGGCGAGACCGGCGCCGGCCGGGCCTTGCGCGAAAGCGAGGAGCGCCTGCGCCTCGCCACGTCCGCGACCGGCATCGGCATCTGGGACGTCAACCCGTCCGTCGGCCACCGGCGCTGGTCGGACGAGTTCCTCGACATCCTCGGTCTGGCGCCGGGAACGGTCGCGGATTCCGAGCTGTTCACGTCGCTGATCCATCCCGACGACCGGGCGGGGGTCGTGGCCGTCTACGACCGGGCCTATTCGACTCCCGGCGACGGCGACTACCATGCCGAGTTCCGCATCCGCCGCGCCAGCGACGGCGCTGAACGATGGGTATCGACGACCGGCCAGGTGACCTTCGACAACGCCGGCAAGCCGATCCGCGGCGTCGGAACGTTGCGCGACATTACCCGGCGCAAGCGGGCCGAGGAGGATAAGGAACTCCTGCTCCACGAGCTCACCCACCGGGTCAAGAACATCCTGGCTCTGGTGCAGGCCATCGTCTCGCAAACGTTACGGGCAACCACCGATCCGGACGAAGCATATGAGCGCATCCTCGCCCGCCTCGGCTCGCTCGCCCGTACCCACGACCTCCTGGTCACCTCGCGCTGGGTCAGCGCCTCGCTCGCCGACCTGCTGACAGCGGCGCTGACGCCCTTTGTCGGCGAGGACGAGGCGCGGGTCAGCCTGTCCGGCGAACGGACGGAGCTCGCGCCGCGCGCCGTATTGACCATCGGCATGATCGCCCATGAACTTGCGACCAACGCCGCCAAATACGGCTCGCTGTCGGTAGCCGGGGGCCGGCTCGACGTCGACTGGACGGTCGACCTCAAGGACAGCGAGCGCTGGGTGTCCATTGATTGGCGGGAAAGCGGCGGGCCACCGGTCTCGCCGCCAAAGGCCCGCGGCTTCGGCTCGAAGCTGATCGAGCGGAGCGTCGAGGTCAACCTGTCCGGGGCGGTCGTCCTCGACTATGCGCCGACCGGCGTCACCTGCCGGATGACCTTTCCGCTGGAGGATTCGCCGAAGCGCGGCGCCGATCCGCACGACGCGACCTGAGCACCGCGATGGACCGGGCCACTCGACTTGAGCCACGTCGTGGCTAGAGTGCGCGGCTTGAATGCTTCGAACCACACCACCGACAGACCTGACCCGACCGGGCCCGCCGCAAGCGCCGCCGCCCGGGCCGCGATCACGTCGCTGAAGCTGACCAACTTCCGCAACTACGCCAGCCTCTCGCTGGCGCTCGACGAGCGGCCGGTGGTGCTGACCGGCCCGAACGGCGCCGGCAAGACCAACCTGCTCGAGGCGGTCTCCTTCCTGTCGCCGGGGCGGGGCATCCGCGGCGCCCGACTGGAGGCGATCGCCCGCCAGGACGGCGATGGCGGCTGGGGGGTCGCGGTCGAACTGACCAACGCGGCCGGCAGCGTCGACCTCGGCACCGGCGTGATCGCCGGCGACGGCGGGCCTGAGGGCAAGCGCCGCGTCCGCATCAACCGCGCCACCGCCGGTTCCTCCGCCGCCTTCCTCGACCACCTGCGGGTCCTGTGGCTGACGCCTGCGATGGACGGGCTGTTCACCGGCGCGCCGGGCGACCGGCGGCGCTTCCTCGACCGGGCGGTGCTGGCCATCGACAAGACCCATGGCACCCGGGCCAACGCCTTCGAGCGGGCGATGCGCGGCCGCAACCGGCTGCTCGGCGAGCCGTCGCCGGACAGCCGCTGGCTCGACGCGATCGAGACCGAGATGGCCGAGCTCGGCGTCGCCATCGCCGCGGCGCGGCGCGAATGGGCGGCGCTGACGGTGGCGATGATCGGCGAGGCGGAAGCCGGCGGCGCCTTCCCGGCGGCGCTGATCGCCCTCGACGGAACGCTTGAGGACGACCTCCAGCACCACTCGGCCAGCGTCGCCGAGGAAGCCTATCGCCGCCGCCTGCAGGCCGAGCGGCGGCGCGACGCGGCGGCGGGGCGGACGCTGGTCGGGCCGCACCGCTCCGACCTGATCGTCCGCCACGGACCAAAGAACATGCCGGCCGAGACCTGCTCGACCGGCGAGCAGAAGGCGTTGCTGGTCGGGCTGGTGCTGGCCCAGACCCGGCTGGTCGCCAAGCTCACCGGCGAGACGCCGATCGTGCTGCTCGACGAGATCGCCGCGCATCTCGATGAAAGCCGCCGGGCGGCGCTGTTCGACCTGCTCGCCCGCCTCGGCTGCCAGGCCTTCATGACCGGCACCGACGACGCGGTTTTCGCCCCGCTCGGCGACCGCGCCCAGCGCTACGCCGTCGCCGACGGTGCGGTCACGGCCTGAGCGGCCGCGGACCGCTCGGCAGCGCCCCGAAATCGCCTATGTTGCACCGCACAAAATCTGCCCGGAATCTTGGCAAAAGGCGGGTAATTCGGCGTTGCAGGTGCTATATAGAGTGTAATGATTCTGGCCCCTCGCGGCAGCGCAACCAGCTTGGTCTGTAAATGGTGGGTCCCCTTGCCGGACCACCGGTGCGCCGCGCCCAAAGCGATCGTAAATTCATGAGCGAAAACAATCCCATCGCCAACAGCGGCGAAGAGTATGGCGCCGAGTCGATCAAGGTCCTCAAGGGCCTCGATGCCGTCCGCAAGCGGCCGGGCATGTATATCGGCGACACCGACGACGGCTCCGGCCTGCACCACATGGTCTATGAAGCGGTCGACAACGCTATCGACGAGGCGCTGGCCGGCCATGCCGACCTGGTCACCGTGACGCTCAATGCCGACGGCTCCTGCACGGTGATCGACAACGGTCGCGGCATCCCGACCGACATCCATTCCGGCGAAGGCGTCTCGGCGGCCGAGGTCATCATGACCCAGCTCCATGCCGGCGGAAAGTTCGACCAGAATTCCTACAAGGTCTCCGGCGGGCTCCACGGCGTCGGCGTCTCGGTGGTCAATGCGCTCGCCTCGTGGCTGAAGCTCAAGATCCGCCGCGACGGCAAGATCCACGAGATGAGCTTCACCCACGGCGTCACCGACGCGCCGCTGGCGGTGACCGGCACCTATGTACCGAACAAGCAGCCGGGCACCTACGAGGGGCGGAGCGGCACCGAGCTGACCTTCCAGCCCTCGCCGGAAACCTTCACCATGGTCGAGTTCGACTATGCGACGCTGGAGCACCGGCTGCGCGAGCTCGCCTTCCTCAATTCCGGCGTCAGGATCATCCTGAGCGACCGCCGCGGCGTCGAGCCGAAGACCGTCGAACTGATCTACGAGGGCGGGCTGGAGGCCTTCGTCCGCTATATCGACCGGGCCAAGAAGCCGATCATCGATCCGCCGATCGTCGTCACCGGCGAGAAGGACGGCATCACCGTCGAACTCGCCATGTGGTGGAACGACAGCTACCACGAAGACACGCTGATCTTCACCAACAACATCCCGCAGCGCGACGGCGGCACCCACCTTGCCGGCTTCCGCGCGGCGCTGACCCGCCAGGTCAACGGCTATGCCGAGGGCCAGGGCACCGCCAAGCGCGAGAAGGTGTCGCTGTCCGGCGACGACTGCCGCGAGGGGCTGACCTCGGTGCTTTCGGTCAAGGTGCCGGACCCGAAATTCTCCTCCCAGACCAAGGACAAGCTGGTGTCCTCGGAAGTCCGGCCGGTGGTCGAGAGCATCGTCAACGAGCGGCTCGGCACATGGTTCGCCGAGCATCCGGCCGAGGCCAAGGCGATCGTCGGCAAGGTGGTGGAAGCCGCCGCCGCCCGCGAGGCGGCCCGCAAGGCGCGCGAACTGACCCGGCGCAAGGGGGCGCTGGAAATCTCCTCGCTCCCCGGCAAACTCGCCGACTGCCAGGAGCGCGACCCGGCCAAGTCCGAGATCTTCATCGTCGAGGGCGACTCGGCTGGCGGCTCGGCCAAGCAGGGCCGGCATCGCGAATACCAGGCGGTGCTGCCGCTCCGCGGCAAGATCCTCAATGTCGAGCGGGCGCGCTTCGACAAGATGCTGGGCTCGGAGCAGATCGGCACGCTGATCACCGCGCTCGGCACCGGCATCGGCATGGACGAGTTCAACGCCGACAAGCTGCGCTACCACAAGATCATCATCATGACGGACGCCGATGTCGACGGCGCCCATATCCGCACCCTGCTGCTCACCTTCTTCTTCCGGCAGATGCCGGAGCTGATCGAGCGCGGCCATATCTTCATCGCCCAGCCGCCGCTCTACAAGGTCAAGCGCGGCTCGTCCGAGCTCTATCTCAAGGACGAGCGGGCGCTGGAGGATTACCTGATCGCAACCGGCCTCGACGACGCGGTGCTCAACCTCGCCAATGGCGAAAGCCGGGCCGGGGCCGACTTGGTCGAGACCGTGCGCGAGGCGCGCTCGGTGGTGCGGACGCTGGAGGGCATGCATTTCCGCTACGACCGCACGGTGGTCGAGCAGGTGGCGATCGCCGGGGCGCTGAACCCGGAGATCCTGTCGGACACCGCCGTCGCCACGGAGGCCGCCGCCTATGTCGCCCGCCGGCTCGACGTGCTGGCCGAGGAGGGCGAGAACGGCTGGACCGGCGCCTTCGACCCGGCCGAGGGCTTCGTCTTCGAGCGCACGGTGCGCGGCGTCAAGCAGGTCTCGGCGATCGACCCGGCGCTGCTCGATTCGGCCGATGCCCGCAAGCTCGACCAGTTCACCGCCCGCCTCCAGCCGGTCTACGAAAAGGCGCCGACCTTCCGCAAGAAGGAGGTCGAGACGATCCTCCACGGCCCCCGCGCCCTGTTCGACGCGGTGCTCGCCGCCGGCCGCAAGGGCGTCTCGATGCAGCGCTACAAGGGGCTGGGCGAGATGAACGCCTCGCAGCTCTGGGAAACCACCCTCGACCCCGAGGCCCGGACGCTCCTCAAGGTCCGCATCAAGGACGGCGACGAGGCCGACGCCAAGATGCTGTTCTCATCGCTGATGGGCGACGAGGTCGAGCCGCGGCGCGAGTTCATCCAGGACAACGCGCTGAACGTGGCGAACCTGGACGTTTAGGGGGGCGTGTGCGGGCGCCTTTGGGCGTTCGCGATACACACACACTCCCGTCATCCTCGGGCTTGACCCGAGGATCGGTCGGGGCACACGAGCGAATGGCGAATTGCGCGGCGCCGGTCGGGCGCAAGCCCCGCCGTGGTGGCGAATGTCATACGTCACGCAACCGGCACCCGATCCTCGGGTCAAGCCCGAGGATGACGGTGTGGGTCAGGCCCGCGATGCGGGTCATGGCCGAGGGTGCTAGTCAGACCGAAGATAGAGATGAGGCCCAGGCGTCGTAGGGTGGGCAAAGCGGCGAAGCCGTGTGCCCACGCGGCGGTCCCGCGTTAATCCACGCCGCTTTCCGCGGCTTTGCCCACCTACGCCGCAAACACCGCGCCGCTCGCGTTGCCCTCACCCCACCGCCACGGCGCGGATGTAGAAGTCGAGCATGGCGGTAAGCGATGCCGGGTTGCGGCGCAGGCGGCTGCGGAGGGCGGCGCCCTCCCAGCAGTCGACAAGCAGGTCGGCCATCTCCCGGACGTCGCAGGTGGCGGGGATGTCGCCCTGCCGGCGGGCCTCTTCAAGGCAGGCGGCGAGGCGCTCGGCGATCGAGGCGAAGCACCACTCGATCTTCTGGCGAAAAACCTCGCTGACGCCGGAGAGTTCCTGGCCGAGGCCGCCCATCAGGCAGCCCATGTAGCCCTCTTCGCGATACAGTTCCTGGGTCATTTCGAAGAAGGCCCGAACCCGCGAGAGCGGCGGCCGGCCCGCATCGCCAAGGCACTCGTCGAGGCCCGCATGCACCGCGGTGACATAGGCGTCGACGACCTGGAGGGCAAAGTCCTCCTTGTCGCGGAAGTGATGGTAGAAGGAGCCCTTGGGGACGCCGGTCGCCGCCAGCAGCGCCTGGATACCGAGGTCGTTGTAGCCGTGCTGCAGCAGCATCGGCATGCCGGTGTCGATCAGGCGTTGCTTGGTCGAATGGGTCTTGGTTGTCATGGGCATCGGGCCGAAGGGGTTCCGGCCATCATCGGCCCGGGCGCCCGGACCATAACCGGTCCGGACGCCGCCTTGCGAGTCTGGTGGGTCGCTGTTTGCGGGCGGAAGCGCGGCGCCGCCTTTGCCGAAAACGCTGCCTCTAGCCCCTGGTCATCTCGATCATGTGGTCGATGACGGTGCTGTGCTCGTGCTGCGGGCTGAACATGACGATCTCGGCGTCGGCATCGACCCGGACGTTGTGGCCGGGCGGCCAGTAGAACAGGTCGTCGGCGTTGACCGTCTCCTCGGCGCCGGCGGCATCGGTCGTCGTGAGTTGGCCGCGCAGCACGAAGCCCCAATGCGGCGACTGGCAGAGGTTGCCCTCCAGGCCCTGGAAGAGCGGCGTGGTGTCGACGCCGGCGGCCAGGGTGAAATACTCGCCGCTGATCTTGCCGTAGCCGCTGGCGTCGCCGAACTCCATGCGCTGGCGCACGGTGGCGCCGGGAATGGCCAGCCTGACGTCTACCTGATCCTTCGCAACACGCATGATCGCTTCTCCCTGTTTCGTTCCTCGTGATGGTCGCGAATGGCGCGGTATTCCGCGGTTCGTGTCCCGTCGAACGGGCCCGCTGGCTTCGCATGGCAGCGTCATCCGGCGACTAGACCGACCGGTCTATTCCGACTAGACGACGGATGTCCGGCGGTGTCAAGCGCGGTGACGAATGCCGGCGGACGCTCCTTGGGTTCGCCGCGCCCGCCACCTGAGCGGGCAGGGTGGATTAGCGAAGCGTAAATCCGCCACTTCATGGCCACTCCGCGGGCAGCCAGCGCAATACGCTTCGCTATTGCGCCCTACCTCCCCCCCTGCGGCTTCACCCTCCCCGCCCTGAGACAATCTGGCGCGACTCGGGGCTTGCCCGGCGGGCGCGATCCTTTACTAAGGGCCGCGTGAACCAGCCAGCCACGCCCCTTTCCGACAGCGACCTCGCCGAAGCCCTGCTTCCGGCGACGATTCGCGCCGGCGCCGCCATCCTCGATGTCCGCTCGCGGACGCTCGAAGTCGAGCGCAAGAGCGACGCCTCGCCGGTAACCGAGGCCGACCGCGCCGCGGAAGTGATCATCCTCGCCGAACTGGCGCGCCTGGCGCCCGGCATTCCGGTGGTTGCCGAGGAAGCGGTGGCGGCGGGCGACCTGCCGACCGTCGACGGCGCCTTCTTCCTGGTCGATCCGCTCGACGGGACCAAGGAATTCATCTCCGGCGGCAGCGACTTCACCGTCAATATCGGCCTGATCCGCGACAACCGGCCGGTGATGGGCATCGTCTACACGCCGGTGACCGGGACCATGTATGTCGGGATCGCCGGCGACGGCGCCTGGATGGGCCGGATGGTCGACGGCGCGGTGGTCGACCGCAAGCCGATCGTGGTCCGGACCTGCGGCGACGACACCAAGGTCGACGTGGTCGCCAGCAAGTCGCACCGGACGCCGGAAACCGACGATTACATCAACCGCTATCCGGTCGGCGACCTGGTCTCGGCCGGATCGTCGCTGAAATTCTGCCTCGTCGCCGAGGGCAAGGCCGATCTCTACCCGCGGATGGGGACCACCATGCAGTGGGACACCGCGGCCGGCGACGCCGTCTTGCGGGCCGCCGGCGGCCAGGTCGTGTCGCTCGACGGGACGCCCTTTCCCTACGGGCCGAACGGCGAAGCCGGCGCCGCGGCCTTCCGCAACGAATGGTTCATCGCCGCCGGGGCGATGGCCCTCAAGACCTGAGCTTCGCGCCCAACGCCCGACCCGCGCCGCAAACACGTTCCAACAATCGGCAATAACGAGCGAAACCGGCAGACCAGCCAGCCGAAAATGGGACGCTTCGGTGCTTGAGGTGCGGCCTCGCACTCAGTAGGGTCCGGCCGCCTGAAGGATACTCGTCGATGAACACGCCCCTCTCCCATCTCCAGCGCCTCGAAGCCGAGGCGATCTACATCATGCGCGAGGTCGTCGCCAATTTCGAACGACCGGTGATGATGTATTCGATCGGCAAGGACTCGTCGGTCATGCTGCATCTGGCGCGCAAGGCCTTCTTCCCGGCGCCGCCGCCCTTCCCGCTCCTCCATGTCGACACGACATGGAAGTTCAAGGAGATGATCCGCTTCCGCGACGAGACGGCGCGGAAATACGACCTCAACCTGATCGTCCATACCAACGAGGAAGGCCGCAGCCAGGGCATCAACCCCTTCGACCATGGCTCGTCGCACTACACGCAGGTGATGAAGACCCAGGCGCTGAAGCAGGCGCTCAACCTCGGCCGCTTCGACGCCGCCTTCGGCGGAGCACGGCGCGACGAGGAGAAGAGCCGCGCCAAGGAGCGTGTCTTCTCCTTCCGCTCGACGACCCATGCCTGGGACCCGAAGAACCAGCGGCCGGAACTCTGGTCGTTGTTCAACACGCGGGTGAAGCCCGGCGAGTCGATCCGCGTCTTCCCGCTGTCGAACTGGACCGAACTCGACATCTGGCAGTACATCCTGTCCGAAAAGATCGAGATCGTGCCGCTCTATTTCGCCGCCGAGCGGCCGGTGGTCGAGCGCTCGGGCCAGTTGATCATGGTCGATGACGACCGGATGCAGCTTGCGCCGGGCGAGACGCCCGCCATGCGGATGGTCCGCTTCAGGACGCTCGGCTGCTACCCGCTGACCGCGGCCGTCGAATCCGATGCTGCGACGCTTGAGACGATCGTCGGCGAGATGTTCGTCGCCCGGACCTCCGAGCGGCAGGGCCGGCTGATCGACCACGACGAGACCGGCTCGATGGAATTGAAGAAGCGCGAGGGTTATTTCTGATGGACCAGCGTCTCGAGACAAACGACGCCTTCGCGGCCTTCATCGCCGAGATGGAAGGCAAGAGCCTCCTGCGCTTCCTGACCTGCGGCAGCGTCGACGACGGCAAGTCGACGCTGATCGGCCGACTGCTCTACGATTCGAAGCGGCTGTTCGAGGATCAGTTGGCGACCCTTGAGCGGGATTCGGAGAAGTTCGGCACCACCGGCGGCGACATCGACTTCGCGCTGCTGGTCGACGGCCTTGTCGCGGAGCGCGAGCAGGGCATCACCATCGACGTCGCCTATCGCTATTTCGCCACCGAGAAGCGCCGCTTCATCGTCGCCGACACCCCCGGCCACGAGCAATATACCCGCAACATGGCGACCGGCGCCTCGAACTCCGACCTCGCCGTGCTGCTGGTCGACGCCAAGGCCGGCATCCTCACCCAGACCCGCCGCCACGCCTATATCGTGTCGCTGCTCGGCATCCGGCACGTCGTGCTGGCCGTCAACAAGATCGACACCATCGACTTCGACGAGGAGCGCTTCGTCGACATCCGCAACGAATTCACCGAATTCGCCCGCCAATTCAACTTCGAGAGCGTCGTCACCATTCCGATGTCGGCGCGCTACGGCGACAACGTCATCGACCGCAGCGTCAAGACGCCCTGGTATGGCGGGCCGACGCTGCTGGAGCATCTCGAGACCGTCCAGGTCGACGAGGACCTCTCCGGCAAGCCCTTCCGTTTCCCGGTCCAGTGGGTCAACCGGCCGAATGCCGGCTTCCGCGGCTACACCGGCACCGTCGCCTCGGGCACGGTGCATCCCGGCGACCGGCTGGTGGTGGCACGGACCGGCCAGGCGGCCAATGTGGCCCGGATCGTCACGCTCGACGGCGATCAGGATGAGGTCCAGGCGGCGAACGCCGTGACGCTCACCCTCGACACCGAGATCGACGCCAGCCGCGGCGACATCCTCGTCGCGCCCGAGCACCGGCCGGAGGTTTCCGACCAGATCGCCGCGCATATCATCTGGATGAGCGAGGAAGAGCTGCTTCCCGGGCGTCCCTACCTGCTCAAGTCCGGCACCCGCACCGTCGGCGCCGCCGTCAGCGAACTGAAGCACCAGGTCGATATCGAAAGCATCAAGGAACTGGCGGCCAAGACGCTGAAGCTCAACGATATCGGGCTGGTCAACCTGTCGCTGTCGGAGCCGATGGCCTTCGACCTCTATGACGACAACAAGACGACCGGCTCGTTCATCCTGATCGACCGCTTCACCAACGCGACGGTCGCCGCCGGGATGATCCGCTTCGGCCTGCGCCGGGCGACCAACATCCACTGGCAGGCGCTCAACGTGAACCGCGACTCGCGGGCCGCCCTGAAGAACCAGAAGCCCTGCGTGCTGTGGTTCACCGGGCTTTCCGGCGCCGGCAAGTCGACGATCGCCAACCTGGTGGAAGCCAAGCTCCACCTGATGGGCCGGCATACCTACATGCTCGACGGCGACAATGTCCGCCACGGGCTGAACCGCGACCTCGGCTTCACCGACGTCGACCGCGTCGAGAATATCCGCCGTGTCGCCGAGACGGCGAAGCTGTTCGTCGACGCCGGGTTGATCGTGCTGGTCTCCTTCATCTCGCCGTTCCGCTCCGAGCGGCGGATGGCGAAGGAGATGCTGGAGGAAGGCGAGTTCCTCGAGGTCTTCGTCGATGCGCCGCTGGCGGTCGTCGAGGAGCGCGATCCCAAAGGGCTCTACAAGAAGGCGCGATCCGGCGAGATCCAGCATTTCACCGGTATCGACTCGCCTTACGAGGCGCCGCTTGAGCCCGACCTGCTGCTCGACACGACGACCGCCGACGCCAACGAACTCGCCGACCGGATCGTCGAGACGCTGGCCAAGGGCGGCTACCTGGGCAACGGCGCCTAGGCCGACATCCGGAACCTTGCGGGCGCTTCGCCGTTGTCGGCGGACGCCCACAAGGAGAGTCGCGATGCCGAGCCCGAAAGAGCTGGAAGCCAAATTCTGGAAAGCCCTCGGGTCCGACAGGACCATGATGCTCGGACTCGTCGGCGTCGACGACGGCCATACCCGTCCGATGACCGGCGTGTTCGAAAATGACAGCGGGCCGATCTGGTTCTTCACCGCCACGGAAAACGGCATCGCCGAACGGCGGCCGAAGGGCGAGCGCGCCATCGCGACCTTCGCCTCGAAGGGTCACGACCTGTTCGCGACGCTGCATGGCACGCTGACGGTCGATACCGACCGCGCGGTCATCGACCGCCTGTGGAACCCGTTCGTTGCCGCCTGGTACGAGGGCAAGGACGATCCCAAGCTCGTGCTCCTGCGCCTCGACCCCGATAACGCGGAGATCTGGCTCGACGATTCCAGCTTCTTCGCCGGCATCAAGATGCTGCTCGGGATCGACCCCAAGCAGGACTACAAGGACAACGTCGCCGAGGTGAAGCTCTAACGCTTCCCGCCCGCTGCCGCTGTGGTGCGTGCTTCGAGGCTTGCCACGGCGCGGCAAGCACCTCAGCATGGCGAGGTTGGTTGTGTCGCGAGGTTGGCGCGGCTGGCGGTCGCCGAGGCCGACTTGGCTTTCCCAGTCGGAGTCCCTCCCCCGCCATCCTGAGGTGCCCGGGCAAGGCTCGGGCCTCGAAGGGCGCACACCCAAACCCCACCAACGCCTACAGCCGCCGCACCGATCTCGGCGCGCCGATGCGGGCAATGGCTTCCCCCAGCGGCTCGGCAACCACCTGCATGTGGTGACCGCTGGCGTGCAGCATGGTGTCGGGATCGCGCAGGATGCCGACATGGCCCGGCCAGAAGATCAGGTCGCCGCGCTCCAGCGACGCCTCTACCCCGCCCTCGACCAGCCGGCCGATTCCGGTCTCCTGCATGTCGGTATCACGCGGACATGCCTTGCCGGCCGTCATCAGCGCGAGCTGGACCAGCCCCGAACAGTCGAGGCCGAGGCTGGTGCGTCCGCCCCAGAGATACGGGGTTTCGCGGAATCGCTCGGCGACAGCGACAAAATCCGGCTCCGCCGGTGCATCGACTGACACGAGATGGCGGGCGACGACGGCCCCCTCGCCGCCGGCCAGCAGCCGGAAGCTGGTACCGCGAGTCTCGACTTCGCCGCCCAGCGTGATCGCGCTGCCGAGCGACAGCCACGCGGTTGCCGGCAGTTTCATGTCCGGGCCGGGATAGACGAAGGTGCGCAGCGCCGCGACGCGATGGGTCGGCGCGGGATCGACGCCGCCGAGCGCGTCGCTCGACACGTAGCCGACATAGCCGTCGACCGCGTTCTGCACCCAGGACCAGCCTTCGGGCGTCTCCTCGAAGACCGCGACCGCCTCGCCACGCAGAAGCTCGGTATCGACGGCGGCATCGGGACGGGGGTCGCGCTTCAGCGCCGCCGATGCGCCGATGACGCGGCGCGGCGTCGGCGCGACGAAACGGGCGGCCGCCACCTGCCCTTCGAGGCGGGAGTCGGCGAGGTCGGGCCGGACGGCATGCAGCCGCGGGTGCAGGGCCTCGCTCAAAACGGCATCTCGCGATGGCGGGCGACAATCGCGTCGCCGAGCTGTTCGACGGCGAGCGCGCCGGCCAGGGTCCGCTGGACGAGCACGTTGCGGCGGTCCGCCTCGTCGCGACGGCGGGTCAGCAGGCCGAGCCGTCCCATCGTGTCGAGGGCGCGGGTGATCACCGGCTTGGTGACGTTGAGCTTCGCCGCGAGCCCGCGCACGGTGTGCGGCGGCGGCTCGAGATAGACGGTCAGCAGGACCGCCATCTGGCGGTTCGACAGATCCGGCTGATCGTCGAGCACCAGGTCGAAGGTGACGTCGTGCCAGAGGCGTAGCGCCTGGCTGGGCCTGATCTCGATGGGCATCGGGTTCCAATCGTTACGGACCCGAACTATTTAATCCGCTGTCACCGCCCGGTTCAAGAGCCGTATCGCTCCTCCAGACAAGAATAGAGGGCGCGGATGGCGTGGGCCTCGCCGCCTTGCGGCCGCCCGGGCTTCGGCGCAGGCGTCCAGGCGAAGATGTCGGCGTGGAGCCAGGCGATGTCGGCCGGCACGAAGCGCTGCAGGAAGAGCGCCGCCGTGATCGACCCGGCGAAGGGCGTGGCGCCCGCGTTGTTGATGTCGGCGATCTTCGATTCGAGCATCGCCATATAGGGCGACCAGAGCGGCATCCGCCAGACGGGATCGGCGGCGATCTCGCTGTGGCGCATCACATCGGCGGCAAGCCGCTCGTCATCGGTATAGACCGGCGGCAGTTCCGGCCCCAGCGCCACGCGGGCGGCGCCGGTCAGCGTCGCCATGTCGATCACGAGGTCGGGCGACTCCTCGCAGGCCAGCGCCAGCGCGTCGGCCAGCACCAGCCGACCCTCGGCGTCGGTATTGCCGATCTCGACGGTCAGCCCCTTGCGGCTGCGCAGCACGTCGCCGGGACGGAAGGCGATGCCGGAGACGGCGTTCTCGACCGCCGGGATCAGCACCCGCAGGCGGACCGGCAGGCCGGCGGCCATGATCATGTGGGCAAGGCCGAGGACATTGGCGGCGCCGCCCATGTCCTTCTTCATCAGGAGCATGCCGGCGGAGGGCTTGAGATCGAGCCCGCCGGTATCGAAGCAGACGCCCTTGCCGACCAGCG
The DNA here is from genome assembly GCF_900104485.1 of Bauldia litoralis. GTDB lineage: Bacteria > Pseudomonadota > Alphaproteobacteria > Rhizobiales > Kaistiaceae > Bauldia > Bauldia litoralis. The sequence continues at coordinate 43,192 of NZ_FMXQ01000012.1, forward strand.
TCACCTTCGGCGCATCGGCATTCCCCCAGGTGAAATCGATCAGCCGTGGCGCCCGGGCGGCGACCGCGGCGGCGCCGACCGTATGAATCATCGGGAAACCTTCGGCCAGCGCGTCGCCCATGGTCACGGCGAAACCGGCGCCATGGCGCTCGGCCAGTTCCTCCGCCGCCTCGGCGAGTTCGGCAGGGCCGAGATCGTTGGCGGCGGTATTGACGAGGTCGCGGGTCAGCGTGACGCCGTCGGCAATGCGGATGACGCGGTCGGCATCGATGCCCGGCGGGATGACCAGACGAGGCGCGGGCTCGCCGGCGCGGTAGCGAGTGAAGCGGTAAGCGCCGAGCGCGAAGGCCAGCGTCGCCATGGCCGGGTCGTCGAACCCGGACTCCAGCCGGTAGGTCCCGGCCGGAAGGGCTGCCGACAGCGCGCCGGCGATCAGCGGATTCGGCGCGGCGGCTTCGCCAAGACCGAACAGGATGGCGGCGCGACCGCCATCGGCGTCGGGAATGGCGAGGATCGCGCCGGCGGCCCCGGCGTTGAAGCCGGAGTCAGCGATCCAGCCGGCGGCCGCGGCGCCGGGACCGGCGACGAAGGCGCCGAGGCTGGCCGGCGTGACGGCGTGAATGGGGGTCGAGGAGGTGGCCGTCTCGGCAATCAGGCAGTCGGGCAATCTGGTCTCCCATGTCGGTTTGGTCGGCGCAATCTAGCACGATTGCGGTGGGTGCCGGGCGCAGGCTATGTGGCGCTGTCTTAACCAAGCATTAGGGTTAACCAACTATTGACGAAGACGACACGAAACCGAGTGACGAGTCCCATCGCATGGCTATTCCCCGTCCCGTCATCGACCTGCTTCCGCGCCGGACGATGGCGGCGCGACGCGGCGCGCTGCTGGCGCCGATCGCCATCGCCCTGGCGCTCTCGGCCTGCTCGAACACGACCTCGAAGACATCGCCCGAGGTCACCGGAGCCATCAAGCCGATCACCCAGGAGGACTTCCAGACGGCGGTCGCCTACTGGGAGCCGAAATACGCCAATGATCCGAAGTCGAAGACCGTCGCGCTCAACTATGCCACGGCGCTGACCCGGGTCGGCCGCAACGACCAGGCGGTGGCCATCCTGCAGAAGGCGACGATCTACAATCCGGACGACCGCGACGTGATGGCGGCCTTCGGCAAGGCGCTGGCCGCCGAGGGCGACCTGCCCCGGGCGCTCGACATCGTCCAGCGCGCGCAGCAGCCCGACCAGCCGGACTGGCGCCTGCTCTCCGCCGAAGCCGCGATCCTCGACCAGCTCGGCCAGCATGCCGGCGCGCGCCAGCTCTATGCCAAGGCTGCGATGATCGCGCCGAACGAACCTTCGATCCAGTCGAACCTCGGCATGTCCTACGTCCTGACCGGCGAACTCGCCGACGCCGAACGAATCCTGACCAAGGCGGCGGCGATGCCCGGCGCCGACAGCCGGGTCCGCCAGAACCTGGCGCTGGCCGTCGGCCTGTCCGGCCGCTTCTCGGAGGCCGAGAAGATCGCCGGGGCCGAATTGTCGCCGGAACAGGCGGCGACCAATGTCGCCTATCTGAAATCGATGCTGAACCAGCCGAACAACTGGGAAAAGCTCAAGACCCAGCAGGTCGCCAGCGCCCGGTAGAGCCGACACCCCGCGCTTCGCCTTCACGCTTCGGGCAGCACGACGCCCGCTCCTGTCCCATCCTGAAAAAGAAAAGTGTCCGGTCTCCGAAAGGCGCGGCTGCGCGCGCGTCGCAGACCGCATGACGGTCAGCGCCTGACGGGCGCCTATTGCTGCGCGGCAATGACCTGGATCGCGGCGGGGCCGATGATGACGCCGAAGAGGACCGGCAGGAAAAAGATGATCATCGGCACGGTCAGCTTCGGCGGCAGCGCGGCGGCCTTCTGCTCCGCCAGGCTCATCCGGTTGTCGCGGCTCTCCTGGGCCAGCACCCGCAGCGCCGTGCCAAGCGGCGTGCCGTAGCGTTCCGCCTGGACCAGCGCCGTCATCACCGACTTGACGGTATCGAGGCCGGTACGGCTCGAAAGGTTCTCATACGCCTGGCGGCGATCCGGCAGATAGGACAGTTCGGCGGTGGTCAGCGAGAGTTCCTCGGCCAGGGGAATCGACTGCGCGCCGATTTCCTCGGAGACCTTGCGGAACGCTGGCTCTGCCGCCATGCCCGACTCGACGCAGATCAGCAGCAGGTCGAGCGCGTCCGGCCACGCCCGGCGTATCGACACCTGCCGCTTGCTGATGATGTTCGAGACGTAGACGTTCGGCGCATAGAAACCGATATAGGCGACGACCACCGCGATCAGGATCTTGATCGTCGTCGGCTGCTGCAGGTCGGCGACCGCGAAGATGTAGACGACCGCGACGGCGAAGAAGACCAGCGGCAGCACCAGCCGGGCGAAGAGGAAGACGACTAGTGGGGCCTGGCCGCGATAGCCGGCCATCCGCAGGCGGTTGACCGTACCCTCGTCGGCAAGCGCCTTGCGCAGGTTGAACCCCTCGACGACCTGGCGCATGTAGGCCTTCGGCTCGTTGCGGAGGCTGGCCCGCTTCGAGGTATCGGCCAGCCGGGCCCGCTCGCGGGCGCGGATCGCCTCGCGCTCGACGGCGACGGCATTGATCCGCGCCGCCAGCCGGTCGCGCATGAAGAAGGTCTGGCCGACGGTGATCACCGTGGCGAATACGGCGATCGCGGCGAAGACCGCGAAGAGCACCTGCGGGTCGCTCATGTAGCTGTAGACAGTCATCAACATGGCGAGCGGCCCCTAGAAATCGAAATTGACCATCTTCTTCATGACGAAGATGCCGATCCCCATCCAGATCGCGGAGGCGGCGAGGATCATGTTGCCGAGCGGTTCGGTGAACAGCAGCGTGATGTATTCGGGACTGGTGATGTAGACGAGCGCCATGACGACAATGGGCAAGGCGCCGATGATCATCGCCGAGGCCTTTGCCTCGCTGCTCATTGCCTTGATCTTGCCCTGCATCTTGATGCGATCGCGCAGCACCTTGGAAAGGTTGCCCAGCGCCTCGGACAGGTTGCCGCCAGCGCGGGACTGGATGGCGATGACGATGGCGAAGAAGTTCGCCTCCGGCAGCGGCACGCGTTCCGGCAACTTGGCGACGGCTTCGGCAATCGAGATGCCGAGGGCCTGCGACTCGGCGATCTTGATGAACTCGCTCTTGACCGGATCGACCGACTCGGTGGCGATGATCCGGAAACAGTCGTTGAGCGGCAGGCCGGCGCGGACGCCGCGGACGATGACATCGACCGCGTTGGCGAACTCGATGAGGAACTTCTTCATCCGCCGTTTGCGGCGGCGGTTGATATACCAGCGCGGCACGCCCAGGAAGCCGACGGCGGCGAAGGCGATGACGACCCACAGCGACGCACCGAGGATGAAGACCAGCAGCGCGGCGGCAAAGGCGCAGGCGGCACTGACCAGGATGAAGGTCATGCGCGACCAATCGAGCCCCGCCTGGGTCAGGCGCATGCTGAGCGACGGCGCCCTGTTCTTCTTGGCGAGCGCCTTCTGCTTCTCCTCGATCTCCTTCAGCGTTTCCTGGACGGACTTTCGGCGCTTGGCGGCATCGCCGCGCGGTTTCGCCTGCTTGGCGTCGACATTGCGCGTGCGCACCTGATCGAGCCGCAACCCGACGGTCCGCTCCGACTGGATCCGGCCATAGAGCAGGACATAAGCGAGCCCGCCGGCGCTGAGCATGGCCAGGCCGGCTATGGCGATCACAATGGTCAGCGGGCCGAACATGCCGGTTTCCTAGCTGGCGAGCCCCACCGGTTCGTCGGCATTGGCGGCGTCGAGTGCATTGGCCAACCGTACCTCCTCACCGAAATAGCGGGCGCGATCCCAGAATTTCGGCCGGCCGATACCGGTCGCGCGATGCTGGCCGAGGATGCGGCCGTTGGCGTCCTCGCCGGCGATGTCGTAGACGAAAATGTCCTGGCTGATGATGACGTCGCCTTCCATTCCGACCACCTCGGTAATGTTGGTGATGCGACGACTGCCGTCGCGAAGGCGCTCGACCTGGACGATGACGTCGATCGAATTGGTGATCATGTCGCGCAGCGTGCGCGACGGCAGGGTGAAGCCACCCATGGTGATCATCGATTCGAGCCGGGACAGCGCCTCGCGCGGACTGTTGGCGTGCAGCGTGCCCATCGACCCGTCGTGGCCGGTATTCATGGCCTGGAGGAGATCGAAGGCCTCCGGGCCACGCACCTCGCCGACGATGATCCGTTCGGGCCGCATGCGCAGGCAGTTCTTGACGAGATCGCGCATGGTGATCTCGCCCTCGCCCTCGATATTCGGCGGGCGGGTCTCGAGCCGGACGACATGCGGCTGCTGGAGCTGGAGTTCCGCCGCGTCCTCGCAGGTGATGATACGCTCGGTCGCCTCGATATAGCCGGTGAGGCAGTTGAGCAGCGTCGTCTTGCCGGAGCCGGTGCCGCCGGAGACGAGGATGTTGCAGCGCGACCGGGCGACGATCTGGAGGATGGTCGCGCCCTCCGGCGTGATGGTGCCGTATTTGACCAGCTGGTCGAGGGTGAGCTTGTCCTTCTTGAACTTGCGGATGGTGAGAACCGGACCATCGATCGCCAGGGGCGGCGCGATGACGTTGACACGGCTGCCATCGGGGAGGCGCGCGTCGCAGATCGGGCTGGATTCATCGACGCGCCGACCAACCTGGCTGACGATCCGCTGGCAGATGTTCATCAGCTGCGAGTTGTCGCGGAAACGGACCTTGCTCTTCTGGACCTTGCCGTCGACTTCGATGAAGCAGTTGGTCGCGCCGTTGACCATGATGTCGGCGATCTCGTCGCGCGCCAGCAATGGCTCGAGCGGTCCGAGGCCGAGCACGTCGTTGCAGATGTCCTCGAGCAGGTCTTCCTGCTCGGCAATCGACATCACGATATTCTTGAGCGCGATGATGTCGTTGACGATGTCGCGGATTTCCTCGCGGGCCGACTCGATATCGAGCCGCGAGAGTTGCGACAGGTCGATGGTGTCGATCAGCGCCGAGAAGATCTGCGTCTTGACGTCGTAGAAATTCTCGGTGCGCTTGACGCCATTCTCCGTGACCTGGTCGTCGGCGGCAGGCTCCGGCGTGGCGGCCTTTCGGGCGGCCGGCGGGGCGGGCGCCTTCGGGGGCGGCCCGGCCGGCCGCGCGGCCTCCGGACGGAACGGCGTCTCCCCCTCCGCTACCGGGACAGCTTTCGGCGGTTTGTCGCCACCCGTTGCACCGCGCTTGCCGAACATCGCTCCTCCCGTCAGGCGCTCTTGCCGCGAAGGCGGGAAAGGAATGGCGCCAGCCCGCCGCGCTTGGTGCGCTTGACCTCGGCCCGGCCGGTGACGATGCGCGCGATCGTGTTGAAGGATTCGACCACCGGGCTCTTGGGATCGGTTTCGGCGACCATCTGGCCGTTGTTGGCGGCGGTGCCGAAGAGATGCGGTTCGCACGGGATGATCGCGTCGGGGACGAGGTTCAGCGCCTCGGCGAAATCGTCGACGGTGATCTCCGGCCGCTTGGTCATGCCGGCCTTGTTGATGACCAGGCGCGGCGGCAGGTCGTTCCTGCGATTCTGGCGAAGCAGGTCGACGATGTTCTTGGCGTTGCGCAGGTTGCCGAGGTCGGGCTCGGCGGTCAGGACCACCTCGTCGGCCGACATCAGGGTGCGGCGGACCCAGGCGGTCCAGGCATGGGGGAGATCGAGAACGACCGCCGGCACACCGGCCTGGGCGACGTCGATCACCTGGGCGAAATCCGCCTCGCCGAAGTCATAGGTGCGGTCGAGCATCGCCGGGGCAGCCAGAAGGCTGAGATGATCGGAACAGCGGGCCAGCAGGCGGTCGAGAAAGACATCGTCGAGGCGGTCCGGCGCGTTGATCGCCTCGGCGATGCCCTGGGCCGGATCCTGGTTGAAGTCGAGGCCGGCGGTGCCGAAGGCGAGATCGAGATCGGCGACGACGACATCGCTCTCGAGGTTGCGGGCGATCGACCAGGCGACGTTGTGGGAGACCATCGACGAGCCGACGCCGCCCTTGGCGCCGATGAAGGCGATCGAACGGCCGAGCGGCGCGGCGGAGCGATCGACGTAAATGTCGCCGATCGCCGCGATCACTACCAGCGGGTCGACCGGCGCGACGAGGTATTCGCTGATGCCGCGGCGGATGAGCTCGCGGTAGAGCTCGACGTCATTGACGTGGCCGACGACGATCACCTTGGTGCCGGCGTCGCAGACCTCGGCCAGGCGCTCGAGCTCGGTGTCAAGTCGGTCGCGGGCAAGGCTGCTCTCGACGATGATCAGGTTCGGCGTCGCCGATTCCCGGTAGAACTCGGCGGCGGCGAGCAGGCCGCCCGTGTGGACCTTGACATGAGCCCGGGCCATCCGCCGGTCGGCCGCGACCGACTCGATGGTCTCCGCCAGGTCAGGCGATTCGCAGAAGGCCTGGACCGAGATCCGGGGCACCGGGCGGACCTCGCCGGGCGTCGCCGGTTCGGCGGCGGCCGTCGATCCGGCGGTTTCGCCGGGGCCTTCCTCGTCGTCGTCATAGGCTAGATCAATCATCAGTTGCCCACTCCCTCGGCGACCTCTCCGGCGGCCTCCCGCGAGTAGTCGCTCGTATAGGGTTCGCCGGTCCGGTACTTCTCGAGGACATTGGCCCGGCGCGAGGCGTCGGCCGGGGTCATGCCGCGCGGATAAAGCAGATCGAGGGGATTCGAGACGATCGCCGCCAGGTTCCCCTGGGTGGCACAGCCGTAATTGGCGTAATGCCGGTTCTCGCCGTTCCGCGACGCCTGGTCGGGCCAGGGTCCGCAGGGCGCTGCCTGGGCCGTCACCGCTGCGTAGGCGAGGCGGACCGGCGCGGTGTTCTCGCCGGACTGGGCGCGGTAGGAGCGGAAATCGATGGACCGCGGGTTGACGCCGGAGGCGACGAGCACGTCGCGGATCTCGTAGCTGGCATAGGCGGCGGCATCCTGGTTCGGTGAGCCGGACGGCGTGACGATCGCGATCAGATCGGCGCCGCTGGCGACGAAGCGCTGGGCGAAGCCGTTGACGTTGCCCTTCACGCCCTTCGGCAGCTTGGCGGAGTTGACGCCGACCGGCACATCCATGGTCTGCAGCGACTCGTTGATGGCGATCGGGTGGTTGGTCCGGTAGTCGTCGGGGACCGAACCGACGATGATCGGCTCCTCGACGGTCTTGCAGCCGGCCAGGGCGAGGAACAGTCCGGCGGCGATCACCGCGCCGCGGTAGCGGGACCACAGGGCGCCGGCATCGGGGGTCAGGGGCTGCTGGATGGACATGGTCCGGGGCTCCATTGTGACCGGCGCGCTCATTCGAAGATGAAGCCGTAGGTGCCGCGATAGGAACCGGCAGGCGCCGGTTCGCCCGCGACGCCATAGACCCGGTTGATGCGGCCGAGGAAGGTGCCGGTCGCATCGCCGGCCGGCGCGAAGCCGTCGTCCGGCTTGGCAAGCGCGGTGCGCGACACCGGCTTCACCAGATAGGGCGTGACGATGATGACCAGCTCGGTCTCGCTCCGCTTGAAGTCGCGGCTGCGGAACAGGGTGCCGAGCACTGGCAGCTTGGACAGCGCCGGCAGGCCGGAGATCGCCTGGCGGATGTTGTCGCGGAGCATGCCGGCCATGACCATCGAGCCGCCGGAGGGCAGTTCGAGGGTCGTCTCGCTGCGCCGGACGGAGATCGACGGCAGCGTAATGCCGCTGAGCTGGATGCTGTCTTCGGTGTTGAGGTCGGAAACCTCGGTCTTGACCCGCAGGCTGATGCGGCCTTCCGACAGGACCACCGGGGTGAAGCCGAGGGCGACGCCGAAGGGCTTGTACTCGATGATGACGTTGCCGTCCTGGTCGCGGCCGCTCGGCACCGGGAATTCACCGCCGGCAAGGAAGGAGGCCGACTCGCCGGAGATCGCGGTGAGGGTCGGCTCCGCCAGGGTCTTGATCATGCCGGTCTGGTCGAGGGCGCGCACGGCGCCCATGATGCCGTTGTTGAAGGTGCAGCTGCTGGCGCCGAGGGCGCCGCAGCCGGCGCTGGAGCTGCCGGAGCCGGCGATGCCGACGCTTTCGGGCGCCTTGTTGGTGGCGCCGAAGGGAAGGGCCGAGCTGATCAGGCCCTTGAAGCTGCCGACACTGATCGCACCGTTGAGATCGATGCCGAGCTGCTTGAGGATATTGCGCTGGACCTCGGCGACGGTGACCTTGAGATGGACCTGGTCCTCGCCCTCGATGGTCAGCATGTTGATGACGCTGCTGGTCGGAGCCTCGCTTGAGCCGAGGGTGATGTTGACACTGCCGGATTCGCCGCCGCCACCATCTCCGTTGCCGGGCTGGGCGTTGGCGCCGCCGTTTACGAAGATGTTGGCGATGTCCTGGGCCTTGCGCGCGTCGGCGGCGGTCGGCACCGAGCCGGCGAGGATGATGTTGTCGCTGACGATCTCGACGACGATATCGGAGCCGGGGATCAGGCGACGGAGCAGCGCGTCGAGGTTGGAATTGTCGCGTTCGACCTCGAGGTCGAGGGTGACGATCTGGGCACCGGCGCGATCGAAGACGATGATGCTGGCCTGGCCGACGGCGATGCCGGTGAGGTAGATGCGCCGGGGCGTGCGCATCACCGCGTCGGCGATCGCCGGGTTGGAGATCAGGACGTCGCGGGCGTCGCGCGGCAGGTCGACGACCAGCGCCTTGTTGAGGCCGAGCTTGAGGGACTTGGTGATCGCGGCGCCGGCGTAGATATCGTCGCCGCCATAGACATCGCCATCGACGGCGCTGTCGAAATAGATGTCGTCGTCGCCGCCACCGGCCTGGGCGGGCGCGATGAAGGCCATGGCACCGAGGGCCAGGCCCAACGCTGCCACGGCGAAACACCCGCGCTGGAACGAAACGAGCATTCTCAGACCCCCCGAATCCCCGGCCGATGTGCCCCACGCATCATCTGATACCGATCACTTGCCTGGCGACGCCGTTCTTCACGACCGTCACGCCGCCTGTCTTCTTGACACCGCTGATGAGGTGATAGGCGTCCGCGCCGATCGGCCCGGTCGCGGTGTCGGCGATGCTGCGCAGCGCGAGCGTCAACTGGTCGCTCATCTGCTGGGCGACCGTCAGGATCTCCGCCTGCTGCGGCGACAGTTCGAGCGTCGCCGTCTGGCCGACAACGACCTTCTCGCCGTCGACATCCTCGATCGTCTGGTCGATGGCGAGGACGCGCACGTCATTGAGGACGGTTTCGGTGAGATAGCCGCCGGGCGCGTCGGCATTGTCGTCGGCCTGGCGGCTCATGATCACGTCGACGCGGTCGTTCGGCAGGATGAAGCCGCCGGCGCTGGTATCCGCGGAAATCTTGGTGGCGACCGCGCGCTTGCCGGCCGGCAGGATCGCCGACATGAAGCCGCGGTCGGACCGGATCAGCTTGGCGAGACTGATCGGCTCGCCGGAATAGAGGGTCGAACGGGCGATCGCACCGACCACCTCGTCCATTGCATCGGGATCGCTGGAGCGCACGAGAAAACGGCCGGACGCGCCGCTTTCCGGCCATTCCTGCCATTCGATATCCGACTCGGAAACGGTCGATCCCATCGGCACGTCGTTGGCGACAACGAGAACCTCGACGGTATCGATCGCGTCGGCGACCACCATCGGCTCGCTTTCCTGCCCGGTCATGTTGAGCGCGAGCATCGCGGCAACGACGCCGGCGCCGACAGCCACTCCGAGAATTGCAACGCGGGCGAAATTCATAACGCAGTACCTCACAGAAGGTTGAGTTTCGGGTTCAACCTCGTAGGCAAGCTTCCCACTGCAATCGTGTAGTTATGGTTAACCGGACGTGAGAAATCGTACCTAACGAGACGTTAATCACCACCCGAATGCCGGGCGGCGGCGGGGGATCGCGCGGACGTATCGAAGTCGTCGGACCGTCGCTTCTTGCTGCGACGCATCGCGACAGGGCGAGACCGCTCGACGAAACGGGCAGCCTAGCCAGTCACCATCTTCACCCAGATCGTGTGGGGGTAGATGGCCAAGGCGGCGGCAGCGAGCGCGACCCCATAGGGCACTCCCGCCTTCTCGTCGTGCAGGCGTGCGATCCAGGGCTGGCGGACAACGGCGGCCGGCAGCACGGCGCCCCTGAAGGACAGGATGACCAGCGTCAACAGGCCGCCGAAGACGGCGGCGAGGCTGACGAATTCGAGGGTGTTGCCCCAGCCCAGCCACAGCGCGATGGCGGCGGACAGCTTGGCGTCGCCGCCGCCGATCCAGCCGAAAGCGAAGAAGGTGAAGCTGACGGCGAGGACGGCGCCGCCGGCCGCCCAATGCATGCCGAAGGTCTGCCAGTCCATGCCGGTCAGCGGCGCGAGCGGCAGGAAGATCGCGACCAGCGCCAGCGAAATGCGATTGGAGATCGTCATGGTCAAGAGGTCGGCCGCGGCCGAATAGGCCATGCCGATCGGAAACAGGACGAAGAGGATTTGCTGCAAGGCCGTCTGGAACATGATGTCTAACGCCGTATCAGCCCTTTCGCTGTCGTAGCCGACAGTCCTTAACAAGCGCTCAACGCGCCGTCGGGGCGATGGCACCTGTCAGAAATGCGCCGGGCGCGCCGTTGGCCTTGGCAACGACGCGCCCTGCGGAGTTCGGGTTACTAGCCCGCGGACGTCTCGAAAGAGAGGTCCTTACTTGCCCTTCATCGTCTTCGAAAGATCGGTGAAGGCGGTGTTGAGCTTGCCGCCGAGCGCGCCGGCGCCGACGATGATCGCGACACCGATGAGGGAAGCGATCAGGCCATATTCAATGGCGGTGGCGCCGGACTCGTCCTTGGCGAAACGTGCGAACAGATTGGTCATGATAGTAACTCCTCACTCCACGAGTGTGTTTGAACTTCCTGGGTCTGGATCGGTCGCTGATTTGTTCTCGACCGCAACCATGCTTCGAACATAAGGACAATTTACTGCACTTGAGTTAATGGATGACCCCGATATTCTGAGGTTGAATTAGGATTTGTTAATGATGAAACAAACGTAAAGTATTGATTATCGCTGTATTCCAATGTTTTGCGAATTCGGGGCGGATTTCTTATTTTCTTGTTTACCACGCTCCTCAACCAGCCATTCACCACGGCGGCAGACCACCGATGCAGGATCTCTATTTCTCGCCGCAGGCTGCTCGCCGGCCCACGTGGGGCGCCTGGCCCGACTGCGACAGGCGTCTTAAGTCTTCATTCACCATTATTCGCCAAGGATTCCGCCAGTCCGAGGCACCCCGGAGATTTCCATGTCGCGCCAGCCATCATCCGCCATCGCCCTTTCTCTCGGCGGCGCCCTCCGCTGCGGCCTCGTCCTCGCCGGCCTGGTCGCGGGGCTGCCGGCAGCGATGGCCGAGGAGGAAGCCCCGATTTCAGTCATCATCGACCGGGCCAAGGTCATGCGCATCTCCCGGCCGGCCGACATCGTCATCATCGGCAACCCGGCGATCGCCGACGCGACCATCCAGGACAACCGCACCCTGATCATCACCGGCCGCGCCTTCGGCACGACCAACCTCATCGTCCTCGATGCCTCCGGTGAGGCGATCGCCGACTCGGTCCTCACCGTCACCGGCACTAATGACGGAGTCGTCACCGTCTATAAGAGGGCCAGCCGCGAAACGCTGAGCTGCACTCCCGAGTGTTCGCCGACGATGACCATCGGCGACCGCAACGACGTCTTCTCCACCACCACCGCGCAGATCCAGGCCCACAGCGAGATGTCCGACGCCGCCAGCGGACGCTGAGCATCGTCCTCGGTCGAGCCTGACGTTTTCCGATTGCGATCGGGTTACCAGCGATCGGCGGCATACCGGCATGGTTGATGAAACCTTGCCGAGATGCCTCGGTTTTTGAGTACAAGTCGCAAGAGTTCCTCAATGCCTGCTTGTTAGTTCTTGACCAAAGTCGGCGGTCTAGTTGCCGCGGCAGGTCGAGGACAGTTAAGGACAATGGCCAAGGTCGGTTCTGGTGATGCGCCGCGCGCCAGGCGCGGGAGCTTCAGACGGTTCCGCCGCGACGAGAACGGCGCGACCGCCGTCGAATTCGGCATCATTGCCCTCCCCTTCATCGCCCTGATGATGGCAATCATCGAAACCGCGCTCGTCTTCTTCGCCGGACAGGCGATGGAGACGGCGGTCGACCGCGCCTCGCGGCTGGTCCGAACCGGCCAGGCGCAGCAACAGGGCTTCAGCGCCGAGGACTTCAAGAAAGAGGTCTGTTCGGGCGTGATGTCGCTGCTCGACTGTGACAACGGTCTCAAGATCGACGTAGCAACGTACAAGAACTTCGGCGACATCGCCCTGACAAAGCCGGTCGACGGCGCGGGGAATCTCAAGAAGACCTTCGACTACAAGCCCGGCAACGGCGGCGATATCGTCGTGGTGCGCGCCTTCTACGAGTGGCCGGTCTACGTCAACCTGCTCGGGCACAACCTGGCCAACATGGCCAACGGGACGCACCTCCTGTCCTCGGCCACCGCGTTCCGCAACGAGCCCTTCCCATGGTGACCGCGATGAAAGCCGCGCCGCCGCGCGCCATCCTCCGCCGGCTTCGCCGCCCCCTGGGCAGGCGCTTCGGCGCCGACCAGTCGGGCGTTTCGGCGGTCGAGTTCGCGCTGATCCTGCCGATCATGCTGACGCTCTATTTCGGCGCGGTCGAACTCGGCGACGCGCTGACCATCAAGCGCAAGGTGACCAGCGTCACCAGTTCGCTCACCGACCTGGTGACGCAGTCGAAGTCGGTCACCGACGACGACATGAAGAACATCCTCAACGCCGCCAAGACGATGATCAGCCCCTATGACGACAGCAAGCTGAAGATCAAGATCACCGGGGTGAAGATCGATGACAAGGGCAAGGCGACGGTCGCCTGGAGCGACGCGCTCAATGACACGGCCTTCGCCAAGAATTCGCCGATAACCCTGCCGGCCAACGTCTCGGAGGAAGACAGCTTCCTGGTCACCACCGAGGTGCATTACGACTATCTGCCGACCATCGGCTATGTCATGACCGGCAGCTTCGACCTGAACGACCAGTACTACCTGCGGCCGCGGCTGAGCCGGGAAGTCAAGCGGCCGTCCAACTGAGGCTTCACTGCGTGGCGCCGTCCCCTGGCGCGACCAGATCCGTCACCACCGTATAGAGGCTTGCATCGGGCGTCGCGAAACCGCCACCGCCGAAGCCCGCCCGGTCGACCGCGTCAAGCGCCTCGGGATCCAGGGTCGCCATGTTGACCAGGGCGCGGGACAGCAGAACGCGGAGTTCCGGCGGCATGTCGCTGCGCACCGCATGCGGGCCGAAGGGAATCAGCCGTGACCGCCAGACGATCTCGATCTGGTCCATGGTCAGGCGCTCGTCGGCGACCATCCGCGCCAGGGAACCGAAATTGTAGCCGGTGCGGGCCGGGCCGGTCAGGCTTGACCAGCCGACGGCGACATCGACCTCGCCCGCGAGCAGCGCGGCGAGCGCCGCCTCCGGGTCCTGCTTCGTCACCACGGTCGAAAAGTAGTCCTCGGGAACGATATCCTCGGCGGCAAAGGCCTGGACCGGGATCAGCCGGCCGGCAACCGAGTCGGGGCCGGCCAGAGCGACCCGCTTGCCCCGGGCGTCGGCCAGCGACTCGATGCCGCCATTGGCGGTCGCGACCAGGATCGAATGAAAGCCGAGCGCCCCATCGGCGGCGATCGGTGCGCCGATCGCCGTGACACAGTCGCACTCGGCGAAAGCGGTGGCATAGCTCGTGGCGCTGTAGATCGCGTAGTCGACATCGCCGGCGGTCTGGGCGTCGATCAGTGCCCGATAGCTCGCCGCCGGGACGATCTCGACCGGGATGCCGGTGCGGTCCTGGAGGTAGATTCGGAACGGCTCGAGGGTCGCCACCCGATAGGCGGAATCGCCGCCGGCAAGGACGCCGATCCGTAGCTTCTGGACCTCGTCGCGCCAGCCAGCCGAAGCGACGCCACCTGCGAGCGACAGGAGGAGAGCGAGGCAGCCGGCGACCGCGACCTTGAAGAGGAAACGCATTGCAGTCGATCCACTCATAGAGCCGATGGCGGGAATCGCAGCGATTCTCGCATGAAGTCCCGGTGACGCGAAAGCCCGGATAGACGGCGATCAGCCGCGGGAGAAGGTGTAGGACGTAACCTGACGATAGGTCTCGCCGGGACGCAGCACCGTGCTCTGGAAATTCGGGTGGTTCGGCGCATCCGGAAACAGCTGCGGCTCGAAGCAGCAGCCTGACGAGAGCGCATAGTGACGGCCGCCGAGGCCGGGCACGGGAATCGTCTTCATCATGTTGCCGTCATAGAACTGGACGCCGGGCTCGGTCGACCGGACCTCAAGCGCCACGCCGCTCTTCGGCGAGCGAAGCCGGGCGACCGGCCGTGGTTCGGCGACGCTCTCCATCGCGACGACCATGTTGACGTCGTACTGGAAGCGGGCGCCGTCCACCATCCGGCGGATCGGCACCATCTGGCGAAGATCGTAATCGGTGCCGTCGACCGGCCGGATCTCGCCGGTGGGCACCAATTCCTGGTTGACCGGGGTATAGGCATCGGCCAGCACCTGGACCTCGTGGTCGTAGATCTGCGGCGAGTCGTCGAGATTGAAATAGGTGTGCTGGGCGAGGTTGACGATGGTCGGCGCGTCGGTGGTCGCCGTCGCCTCGATGCGGAAGGTCGCCGGCGCTTCGATCGAATAGCGGCAGGTCACCGCGCAGCGGCCGGGATAGCCCTCGTCGCCGTCGGCGCTGTCGAGCGCGAGGGTGGCGCTGGTGTCGTCGTGGTCGACGAGTCGCCACGGAATCGAGCCGAAGCCGTTCTTGCCGCCGTGAAGATGGGTGTGCCCGCCCTCGTTGCGCTCCAGCTGGTAGTCGTGGCCGTCGATGGCGAAACGCCCATGGGCGATGCGATTGGCCGAGCGGCCGACCAACGCGCCAAAATGCGGCGAGTAGTGAAGGTAACTGTCGAGGTCGTCGAAGCCGAGGACCAGCGGGTGGTCGACACCGGCCAGCCGGATCTCACGGATGACCGCGCCAAGCGTGATGATGCTGGCGGCAAGATCGCCCGACCCGATCGTTACTTCCTCGATATCCGTGCCGTCGGGCATCTGCCCGAACCGTCTCGCTGCCGCCACTGGTAAGCCTCCCCTGCCGATGCCGCCTTATACGGGATTCGGGGCCGAGGGGTCGAATCTTCCGGAGCCGGCGCGACCCCCTGGTTTCCCGCGTCGCGGCCTTGCGGAGCGATGCCGCGATTGCTAGGCGGAACCATGCAGATCAATCCCCGCTTTCTCGACGATTTGCCCCGACAAGCCTGGCTTATCCGCGGCCGCGGCCGCACGCTCGATGTCGCCCTGGGTCGCAATGTCTCGCTCTCCGGGCACGGCTTTTTCGAAGGCGGCTGGGCGCGGACGCCGGGCCCCGAGGCCCTGCTGCCGGAGGGCATCCATCTCGGTTCGGGGCGGTATGGGGCGACGGGCGACTGACGCTGATCTCGCCGAGTCACTCGCTGGAATCCGTGTGGACGGCCGAGACGGATGGCGCGGTATGGGCGGCCAATTCGCTGGCGCTGCTGGTGGCCGCGACGCGACCGGCCGACCTTCGCCATCTGGCGGCTTCGCACCGTGCTGCGGTCCATCCACCGGGGGCCTTCAGCCTACCGGCGCGAGGTCTTCGCGACCCCCGAAATTCGTATATGCCGGTTCGCCAACGCCTTCGTCACCCTTGCGCCGGACGCGGCGCCGGCCGACCGGGCGCAATGCCAGAAGGCGGATTTCGATTCCTACGAAACCTACGTCGCCTTCCTGCGGGATACGACCGCCGAGGCGATGGCGAATTACGGCAAGCCGGCCAGCGTCTACCTGTCACGCGGCTACGACTCGCCCGCCGCGGCGATGCTGGCCCGCCAGATCGGGCCGGCGACGGCGATCTGCCTCGACCAGACGGCAAAAGGCAACGACGATGATGGCACGGCGATCGCCGAACGGCTCGGCATGCCGGTCGTGTCCGCAACGCGCCGCAAGCGCGCGACGCGGACGGTTCGGGCCGGGCCCTGGGACCTGGCGCTGGAGACCATCGCGCCAGACGACCATGCGACGACCTTCGAATTCTTCAACGGCACCGACATTTCGGAAGAAAGCATGCTGGTGCCGGACGAGGTGGTAGCCGACCGGGCGATCCTGACCGGCTGGCTCGGCGACGCTTTATGGGGGTTCGAATATCCGCCAAGCCCCGACCTCCAGCGGTCGACGAACCTGGCAGCCGGCACCGGCCTTGCCGACTTCCGCCTCCGGACCGGCTTCATGCACGTTCCGATCCCGGCGCTTGGCTTCAATCGCGCGGCGGCGATCCGGACGATCGGCCTGTCGGACGCGATGGAGCCATGGCGGCTTGGAACCGACTACGACCGGCCGATCCCGCGCCGCCTCGTCGAGGAAGCCGGCATCCCCCGGTCGTGGTTCGGAATGGCCAAGCAGTTCACGGCGACCAAGGCGGCCAATCTCCATGAGATCGCGCCGCTCCTGTTCGACAGGCTGGTCGATCGCTACGCGCCGGCCGTGGAGACCGGCGCCCTTGTCCGCCTGCCGACCGAAATGGTCTGAGCCGGCCTCAGATGGTCTGGTTGTAGTCGCCGACCTCGGGATGCTCCTTGAGCGCAGCGTCGACGAGCTTGAACATCTCGCGCATCCGCGCCTCGGAGACCGGGCTCTCGACCACAACGACCAGTTCCGGCTTGTTGGACGAAGCACGCACCAGCCCCCAGCTGCCGTCGTCGGCGACGACGCGCACGCCATTGACCGTCACCAGGTCGGCGATGGCGTGACCGTCGATGGTCTCGCCGGCCGCCTTCATCGCGACGAAGCGTTCCTTCACCGCGTCGGCGATCCCGTATTTGGTCTCGTCGTCGCAATGGGCGGCCATGGTCGGCGAGCCCCAGGTCTTGGGCAGGGCGTTCTTGAGGTCGGCCATCGACTTGTCGGGGTTGCGATCGAGCATGTCGAGGATGGCGATCGCCGAGACCAGCCCGTCGTCGTAACCGCGACCGACCGGCGGGTTGAAGAAGTAGTGGCCGGACTTTTCGAAGCCGGCCAGCGCGTTCAACTCGTTGACCCGGCGCTTGATGTAGGAGTGGCCGGTCTTCCAGTAATCGGCCTTGACGTCATTGGCCCGGAGCACCGGGTCGGTGGCGTAGAGGCCGGTCGACTTGACGTCGACGACGAAAGTGCAGCCGGGATGGAGGGTGGACAGGTCGCGGGCGAGCATCACCCCGACCTTGTCGGCGAAGATCTCCTCGCCCTCGTTGTCGACCACGCCGCAGCGGTCGCCGTCGCCGTCGAAGCCGAGAGCCACGTCGGCGCCATGCTCTTTCACCGCCGCGGCCATGGCATGGAGCATCTCCATGTCTTCCGGGTTCGGATTGTAGCGCGGGAAGGTGTAGTCGAGCTCGGTATCGAGCGGGATGACGTCGGCGCCCAGCGCCTTGAGGACGCCCGGGACGAAGGCGCTGGCCGTACCGTTGCCGCAGGCGGCGACGACCCGGATTGGCCGCTTCAGCTTCGGCCGCGCGGTGAGATCGGCGGCGTAGCGCTCGGCGAAATTCTCGACGAAGACATAGGAGCCCTCGTGCTTGAGATCGAAGGCCGCGTCGAGGACGATATTCTTGAGCCGGCCGATTTCGTCCGGACCGAAGGTGATCGGCCGCTGCGAGCCCATCTTGACGCCGGTCCAGCCATTTTCGTTATGCGAGGCGGTGACCATGGCGACCGCCGGAACATCGAGCGCGAACTGTGCGAAATAGGCCATCGGCGTCATCGCCATGCCGATGTCATAGACCCGGCAGCCGGAGGCCATCAGGCCGGTGATCAGCGCCAGCTTGATCGACGAGGAATAGGCCCGGTAGTCGTGGCCGGTGACGATCTCCTTGCGCACGCCCATCTGGCCGAGCAGCGTGCCGATGCCCATGCCGAGCGCGGTGACGCCCATCAGGTTCAGTTCGGGCGGCTTGTCCGAGGAGGGAATGCCGTACCACCAGCGCGCGTCGTATTCGCGGAAACCGGTGGCCTTGACCAGCGGCGTCGTCTCGAAAGCGAGCGTGTTGGGGCGGAGATCGGGAATCGGCTTGGGAAACATCGGTTCTTGTCCTTCGGGCCAGGAGTCCGGTGATACCAGAGCACCTGAGGGTGGGAAAGGCTTGGTTACTCGAGGAGAACGAGGCGCGGCCCCGACAGTTCGAATTTCGAGAGGCGGCCGAGGAAGCTCATGCCGAGCAGGTTGACCCGGAGCAGGTCGCCGGGAATCACCGTCGCCTCGACATCGCGGACGCGGATGCCGCCGACGCGGATTTCGGAGAGCATGACCCGCGCGACATTGACGATGCCGTTGGCCGTCGAGCTCGGCAGGTTGAAGGCGCTGCGCGGCGGATGGATGCCGAGACGACGCGCGGTCTCGGCGGTGAGCGACACGGTGGTGGCGCCGGTATCGACCATCGCCTCGATCCTGCGACCGTTGATCGAGGCGTCGACAAGGAAATGCCCGCCGCGGTCGGCTTCGAGAACGACCCTTCGGCCCGTGGCGGACGAACTCGGACGCGCCGCCCGCTCCCGTGCCGTAGCCGCGACCGGCTTGCTCGCCGGTGCCGCGGGTCGGCGCGGCGGCGATGCTTCGGCGCGCTGGGTGGCCGGCGTCTCGACCAGCCGGGCGAGGAGGCCCGGCGCGATCTCCGGCACGCTGACAGCGGCCGCGACCACGACGGCCGCAAGGATGATCAGCCTGAAGCCCGTCACCGGCGAAGGAGTCCTCCCGAGCAAGTCCGGGGCGCACGCCGCGCCCGGGCCCGCCACCATCGCGGCAAAATCCTAACGCGACACCAAGCCCGCGCAGGCCGGCGCCGTCCTCGTTAACGCGCGGTTAACGTCGTCGGGGCCGGTGCCTGGGGGCGGTTTGCGGCCACTCAGACCCAGCCGCCGTCGACGATGATATTCTGGTTGGTAACCGCCGAGGCTTCGTCCGAGGCATAGAACACCACCATGCGCGCGATATCGGCGGGATCGAGCGTGCGCGGCAGGCACTGGTCCTTCATCAGTTGCTCCAGCGCTTCGGGCGTCACCCAGAGGTCCTTCTGACGCTTGGTCATGATCCAGCCGGGGGCGATCGAGTTGATGCGGATGTTGTGGGCGCCGAGTTCGCGGGACAGGCCGCGAGTCAGGCCAAGAATCCCGGCCTTGCACGCCTCGTAGACCGGCAGGTCGCTGGCGGAGACCATCCAGGAGATCGACCCCATGTTGATGATCGAGCCGTTCTTGGCCTTCTTCATGTCGTTGACGACGGCCTGGATGGTGAAGATCTGGTGCTTGAGGTTCACCCGGACGCGGTCGTCGAAATAGTCGGAGGTGATCTCGTCGAGGCCGTGGCGCTCATCATGGGCGGCGTTGTTGACCAGAACGGTGATCGGCCCGAAAACCTTGCGTACCGCCTTGACGGCGCGCTGCAGCGCATCGATGTCGGCAAGGTCGCAGTGCTCGAAATGGACCTTCTGGCCCTTGCGCTTCAGCTTCGCCGCCAGCGCCTTCGATTCCTTCTCCATGATGTCGATGAAACCGACCTTCGCGCCTTGGGCGGCGAAATGGGTGACGATCGATTCGCCAATGCCGCTGCCGCCGCCGGTGACCAGCACCGTGCGGCCCTTGAGGCTGGGATAGATGGCGCCGTATTTCATAGTTCCTCCTGCAATTATTCCCCGGGGGTGTGTTTCTGGGTCACAGTCGCCACAGTTTTGGCCCCGAAAGTCACTTTTTGCGCGTGATTCGAAAAGAAGTCGCGTATAGCATTTCCTAACCGGGAGCGTCCCATATGGGGGTATCGGTCCTGTCCGGGGGATTTCTGCATGCGTCTCGCCTGTCTCGCCACACTGATCGCAGCCGGCCTGGCTTTCGGCGCCAGCAGCGCAAAGGCCGAGGACGCCCTGGCCGGAGACGCGCCGCAATACGTGATCGATGTCGGCGTCGGTGGGCAGTACAAGCCGAAATATCCCGGCTCCGACACCTACATCCTGGTTCCCTATCCGCTGTTTTCGGTCGGCCGCTTCTACCTGCCGGGCATGGGCCAGCGCGAGTCGGGCACCACCGGCTTCTTCATGTTTCCGTCCTTCGGCTTTAACGGCGAGCGCAAGGCGTCCGACGACAAGAGCCTGAAGGGCACCAAGACGGTTCCCTGGGCGCTCGAGCTTGGTCTCGGCGCCGGCGTGCGCGGCCAGTATCTGCGCGGCTTCGGCACCCTGCGCCAGGGGATCAACGGCACCGACGGGCAGGTCGGCAACCTCGGGCTCGACGTGCTCGTCCCGATCTCGGAGCGCTTCGAGATGGCCTTCGGCCCGCGCGCCAGCTTCGCCTCCCAGGAATACATGGAGACCTATTTCGGCGTCACCGCCAAGGAGGCGTCGAAAGGCTCGCTGTCGAAGTTCAAGCCGGATGGCGGGTTCAAGACAGTCGGTATCGCGACGACCGCCTCCTACGCGCTGACCGAGCGGACCCGCCTCCGCTTCACCGCCAGCTACAACCGGTTCATCGAGGACGCGGCCAAGAGCCCGATCGTCAAGTCCGGCAGCCGCGACCAGTGGATGGTCGGCGTCGGCGTAACCTACCGCCTCGGCTTCAATCTGTTCAACTAGGAACGGGCTCTCGCCCTCCATCAGCTATGGCTGGAACACGAATTCCAGCTTCAACCCGTCCGGGTCGGCGAAAAATACCGCGTGGTAGCCTGGCGCGTAGTCGGGGTAGTCGGCCGGCGGATCGAGGACTTCCGCACCCATCGCGACCAGCAGGTCGTGGAGCCGGGCGACGTCGTCGCGGCTTTCGGCACGCCACGCGATGTGGTGGAGCCCCGGCGCGGTGCGGTCGTGCTTGCGGGTCAGCCCGTCGCCGGTGGCGCGCATGATGCCGATCGAACTGACTAGCGCGCCGGTCTCGTCGCGCAAATCCCAGTCGAAACCGCGGTCGTGTTCGCTGGCGAGGCGATAGCCGAGAAAGCCGAGCACCGCGTCATAGAAAGCCCGCGACGCCCGGGGATCGCGCACCGTCAGGTCAAGATGGTCGATGGTTCCGCGCGGCGGCCGCGGCATCGCGAACCCGCTACTTCGTGCCGTAGAGCCGGTCGCCCGCGTCGCCGAGGCCGGGGACGATGTAGCCGTGATCGTTGAGGTATTCGTCGATCGCCGCGGTGTAGATCGGGACGCCGGGCTGGGCCTTCTGGAAGCGCTCGATGCCCTCGGGCGCGGCGAGCAGGCAGACGAAGCGGATGTCGTGGGCGCCGCGCTCCCGCAGCTTCTCGATTGCAGCACTTGCCGAATTGGCGGTGGCGAGCATCGGATCGACGACGATGACGAGGCGATCGCCGAGGTCCTCCGGCGCCTTGAAGTAATATTCGTGGGGCTCGAGCGTCTCGGGATCGCGATAGATGCCGACATGGGCGACGCGGGCCGAGGGTACGAGGTCGAGCATGCCGTCGAGAAGGCCGTTACCGGCGCGCAGGATCGAGGCGAAGACCGGCTTCTTGCCCTCGAGGATCGGCGCATCCATCGCAGCCAGCGGCGTCTCGATCCGCGTCGTGGTCAGCTTGAGGTCGCGGGTCACCTCATAGGTGAGAAGCAGGGCGATCTCGCGCAGAAGCTGGCGAAAGCTCGCCGTCGAGGTGGACTTGTCCCGCATCAGGGACAGCTTGTGCTGGACCAGGGGGTGGTCGACGAGGGTGACGCCTTGCATCGAACTGTCGCTCCATTGGTGTCTGTTGCCCGGCAAACTAGCCCCTGCGCGCCGCCAAGGCCAACCGCAAGGCCGCCCGGCCGGCGGTTGTCCCCATGCTTGGCGCTCAAGGGCTTTCGTGAATCCGTCGCAAGCCTCGCCAACGACGCCACCGGTCCCGCCCGGTGGCACTGAGCGCGACGGACAGACGGTGCGCCATCGCTTGCCTTCCCCGGAGGAGCGGGCGATGCTGCGGTGAAACGAGCCAGCGGCAGCGCGCGACCCTCGACAGGTTTCCCTGGTTTCGACCGGCGGTTTCCTGCCTGCCGCGGTTCCGGCAGGAGCCCTGACACCGCGTGACACGCGCCATCCTTCTCGTTCTCGATTCCGTCGGCATCGGCGGGGCGGAAGACGCCGACCGCTTCGGCGACGAAGGCGCCAATACGCTCGGCCATATCGCGGAGGCCTGCGCCAGCGGAGCGGGCGACCGCCCGGGCGTTCGCCAGGGGCCACTCCGCCTTCCGCATCTCGACCGGCTCGGCCTCGGCCGCGCCGCCAGCGCCTCGATCGGCGCCGCGATCCCGCCGCTCGGCTATGAGGGCGAGCCAGCCGGCCGCTGGGGCTACGGCGTCGAGACCTCCAAGGGCAAGGACACGCCCTCCGGCCATTGGGAGATCGCCGGCGTGCCGGTGGTCTTCGACTGGGGCTATTTTCCCGAGACCGTCCCGACCTTCCCGTCATCGCTGACCGAGGCGCTGATCCGCGAGGCGGAGTTGCCGGGCATCCTCGGCGACAAGCATGCCTCGGGCACCGAGATCGTCGCCGAGCTGGGCACCGCGCATCTCAGGACCGGAAAGCCGATCTGCTACACCTCCGCCGACTCGGTGTTCCAGATCGCCGCCCATGAGGAGGCCTTCGGGCTCGAGCGCCTCTACCATGTCTGCGAGGTCGCGCGGCGGCTCTGCGATCCGCTGAATATCGGCCGGGTGATCGCCCGCCCGTTCCTCGGCCAGGACGCGGACGACTTCAAGCGCACCGCCAACCGCCGCGACTATGCGGTGCCGCCGCCCGAGCCGACGCTCTGCGACCGGGCCGTCGCCGCCGGCCGGCAGGTGGTCGGCGTCGGCAAGATTGGCGACATCTTCGCCCATCGCGGCATCAGCCGGGAGATCAAGGGCGCCAACGACGACGCGCTGGTGACGGCAACGGTCGAGGCACTGGCGACGCTCGGCGACGGCGACCTGCTGTTCATCAACCTCGTCGAATTCGACTCGCTCTACGGCCATCGCCGCGAGGTCGGCGGCTATGCCGCGGCGCTCGAGGCCTTCGACCGGCGGCTGCCGGAGATCGAGGCGGCGATGAAGCCCGGCGACCTCGCCATCATCACCGCCGACCACGGCAACGACCCGACCTGGCGAGGCACAGACCACACCCGCGAGCATGTGCCGATCCTCGCCTTCGGTCCCGGCATCGCCGGTGGCGCGATCGGCCGCCGCGAGACGCTGGCCGACATGGGCGAGAGCGTCGCGGTCCATCTCGGCCTGCCGCCCGGCCCGCATGGGACGAGCTTCCTGTGACCACGACGCTGCCCAAGGCCGAACTCCACTGCCATATCGAGGGCGCGGCATCGCCGGCACTGGTCCGCCGCCTCGCCGACCGGCATGGCATCGACCTCGCCGACGTCTTCGACGAGGCCGGCGGCTATGCCTGGCACGACTTCGCGTCGTTCCTCGTCGCCTATGGCCGCGTCTCCAGCGTCTTTCGCTCCGCCGACGATTTTCGCGATCTGGCCCGCGACTACTTCCTTTCGATCGCGGCCGAGGGCGCGATTTATGGCGAGATCTTCATCGTCCCGGACATCGCCGCCGACAATGGCGTCTCCGCCGACGATTATGTCGCCGGCCTCAGCGACGGCATGGCGGAGGCCGAAGCGGAAACCGGCATCATCGGCCGGATGATCCTCACCGGCATCCGCCATCTCGGGCCGGCGCGGGTGCGGGCGCTGGTCGAACGGGCGGCACGACACCCGCGCATCACCGGCTTCGGCCTTGCCGGCGACGAGACGATGCACCACCCCCGCGACTTCGCCGACGCCTTCCGCATCGCCCGCGAGGCAGGGCTCGGGCTCACCGCCCATGCCGGCGAGCTGGCCGGGCCGCAAAGCGTCCGCGACGCGCTCGACCATTTTGGCGTCCGGCGGATCGGCCATGGCGTGCGGGCGATCGAGGATCCGGCGCTGGTCGAGCGACTGGTCGAGGAGGACATAGTGCTGGAGCTCTGCCCGGGTTCGAACGTCGCGCTCGGGCTCTATCCGAGCATCACGCAGCATCCCTTCCGCCGGCTGATGGAGGCCGCCGTGCGGGTGACGATCAATTCCGACGACCCGCCCTATTTCCACACCACCCTCGGCCACGAATATGACGAACTCGCCCGGGTGCAGGGGTTGGGCCATGGCGCGCTGCTCGCCGCCACCCGCACGGCGATCGAGGCGGCCTTCGTCGACGAGCCGACAAGGGCGCGGCTGCTGGCCAGGGTCGACGGGGCATCGGCGGATCCGGCCTGACAGCCGCCTCACCGCGCCTTTCCTCAAGCTTCTGTTTTTCCGGTCAACCGCCTGTGACGTCGGTCACCGGGCATTTGTGACCGGCGTCACTGCCAGGGAACCAGCCTTCGACCATATTCGTTTCATCGAACAACGCGGCGCCATTGCCCGCAGCGAGTATCAGGGGTCAGGTCATGAACATCTTCACCAGGATCATCGCAGTCGCCACTTTCGCAGTCGCCGCCATCGGCGTTACGACGCCTTCCGAGGCCGGGTTCTTCACCTCCTTCAAGCCCAAGCCGAGCCTCGTCGCGACGGTGTCGCTGTCGGAGCAGCGGATGTACCTCAAGGTCACCGACGAACGCGGCAAGACGCAGAAATACGTCTGGAAGGTTTCGACCGGCACCAGCGGCTTCGATACCCCGCGCGGCCAGTACCGCCCGACCTGGCTCTCCAAGGCCCACAAGTCCTCGCAGTACGACGATGCGCCGATGCCCTACTCGGTCTTCTTCGTCAACGGCGTCGCCATCCACGGCACCGAGGCGGTTTCCAAGCTCGGCTCCCGCGCCTCCCATGGCTGCGTCCGCCTGGCGACCGAAAACGCCGAGGCCTTCTACAACGCGGTTCAAGCCTACGGAAAGTACAACACCAAGATCATCGTCACGAACTGAATTGCCACGGACTGAGCGGGTTCCCCCGACCCGTCGACGCCAATCCCGCCACCCCCACACCCGGCGTCTTCTCGGTCCCAATACCACCGCCGTCCGGTTCCCCCGCCGGGCGGCGGTTGGTTTTTTGGAGCACGTTTCACCCGCCCGGTAACTCATCGACATCGATGCGGAAGAGGCGCGCCAGGCCGGCGCGGCCGGCCGCCGGGATGGTGAGCGCCCGCGTGTCGCGCATCCGCATAATCCATCCCAGCTCGAAAAGTCGCGTACAGAGCGCCGCGCCGACGGCGCCAGCCAGGTGATTGCGCCGTTCGGTCCAGTCGAGGCACGGACGGCAGAAGATGCGCCGCGCCTGCTTCAATCCGCTGAGGTCGATATCAAGGTCAGCGAATATCGCTTCGCCGGCGGGCGTGATCTCACCGCCCTCGTCGCTCAGGATAACGCCGCCGGTCTCCTGCAGATGCTCCGCGATCAGCACGCCCACCTGCCCCGCGATGTGATCGTAGCAGGTCCGGGCAAGCCTGAGTTCGCGATCGGCGCGCAGCAGACGGACGGGCGGCGCGGTTGCTTCCGCGGCGACCGCGCCAACCGCCTCGATCATCCGACAGACGGCCTCCGAGCCGATCCGGTAGTAGCGATGCCGGCCGCTGGGCGTGACGGCGATCAGCCCGAGGCCGAGCAGCTTGCCGAGATGGGCGCTGGCGGTCGCCGGTGAGATCCCGGCCAGGTAGGCGAGTTCCTTTGCCGTGTGCGAACGGCCGTCCATCATCGCCAGCAGCAGCCGCGCCCGCGACGGGTCGGCGAGCATTGCGGCAATCTCGGCGAGCTTCATGTCGGCGGCCATCGCGACAGTCTAGGCGATCGGCGGCGCTGGCGGCAGGCCGAACGCTTCGATGACGGTCAAAGCGATCGACGCCTGTGCGGCCGTCGATGCCGCTACGGTCTGGCACGTTCAACCGGACACGAGCCATGACAGCAAGCAACGTCGCCTTCGCCCGATTCCACCGCACCGGCAAGCCCGGCTTGAGCCTGCGGCCGGTCCTCACCGGCCTCCGCCTGGCGTTTCACCGCTACGCGCAGCGGCGGGCGCTGGCCGCGATGGAGCCGTGGCAACTCGACGACCTTGGCCTGACCCGGGTCGCAGCCGATGCCGAAGCGCGGCGGCCGCCATGGGCGGGCGCGGCGCGGCAGGTCTAGGTTGGCCCGATCCGCTCCAGCACGGCGGCCGACGGGGCGGCCGCTTCGTCGCCGACGCGATAGGCGGCGCGCAGAGCGGCCTCGGCGCGGGCGGCGTGGGCCTCGTTGCGGGCGTGGACCATGGCCAGCGGCGCGTCACCGCCAACCGTGCTGCCGAGTCCGGCAAGACCGGTGAAGCCGACCGTGTGGTCGATGGTGTCGGACGCCCGCGCCCTTCCGCCGCCGAGCTCGACCACCGCGACGCCGACGGCGCGGGTGTCGATCGCTCCAACGATACCGGCATGTTCGGCGGTCACCGGACGGACCACCGGCGCGGTCTTCAGGTAGGCCTCGAGACGCTCGACGAAGTCGCCCGGCCCGCCGAGCGCCTTGACCATGCGGCCGAAGGTTTCCGCCGCCCGGCCTGAAGCATAGGCCTCCTCGACCTTCACCCGCCCGGCCTCAGCGTCGTCGGCAAGACCGCCGAGCGCCAGCAGTTCGGCGGCCAGAGACACCACGACCTCGTGCAGCCGCGCATCGCGATGGCGGCCGGTCAGGTAGTCGACGGCATTCGCCACCTCGACGGCATTGCCGGCGGCCGAGGCCAGCGGTTCGTCCATGCCGGTGATCAGCGCGCTGGTCTTCAGCCCCGCGCCATTGGCGACGGCGACGAGGCTGCCGGCCAGCTCCCGGGCGCTGTCCAGCGTCGCCATGAAGGCGCCCGAGCCGGTCTTGACGTCGAGCACCAGGCCATCGAGCCCGGCGGCGAGCTTCTTCGACAGGATTGAGGCGGTGATCAGCGGAACCGACTCGACCGTCGCGGTGACGTCGCGGATCGCATAGAGGCGCTTGTCGGCCGGGGCGAGGTCGGCGGTCTGTCCGATGATCGCGCAGCCGGCCTCCTCGACCACCCGGCGGAAGGTCTCGATATCCGGCTGGGTGCTGTAGCCGGGGATCGAATCGAGCTTGTCGAGGGTGCCGCCGGAATGGCCGAGGCCACGGCCGGAAATCATCGGCACGAAGCCGCCGCAGGCGGCGATCGCCGGGGCGAGCATCAGCGAGACATTGTCGCCGATGCCGCCGGTCGAATGCTTGTCGAGCACCGGGCCCTCCAGCCCGGTCCAGTCGAGCACCGTGCCGGAATCGCGCATCGCCAGGGTCAGCGCGACGGACTCGTCGCGGCTCATGCCGCGGAAGAACACCGCCATGGCGAAGGCCGCGACCTGCCCCTCGGTCACCGACCCATGGGTCAGCCCCTCGACCAGGGCGGCGATGTCGGCCGGATCGACCGGCTGTCCCTCGCGCTTACGCCGGATGATTTCCTGCGGCAGCATTGCCTCACCTCCATCCGCGGTCATGAAAGAAGCGGCGCAGGATGCGCTGCAGCTTGGCCGCGCCGACCGGGCCGAGCCGCTTGGTCTCCTCGTGCGACAACTCGGCGCCGGTCATGCCGGCGGCAAAGTTGGTGATCGTCGAGACGGCGGCGACGCGCAGGCGGAAGAAGCGGCCGAGGATGACCTCCGGCACGGTCGACATGCCGACCGCATCGGCGCCGATCGTGCGGGCGAAGCGGATCTCCGCCGGCGTCTCGAAGGAGGGGCCGGAGAACCACATGTAGACGCCGGTGGCCAGGGCGACGCCCTCGCGCTCGGCCGCGGCGTGGAGCGCGGCACGCAGGCTGGCGTCATAGGCGCCGGTCATGCCGACGAAGCGATCCTCGGAGGTTTCGCCGATCAGCGGGTTGATGCCACTGAAGGCGATGTGGTCGGAGATCAGCATCAGTTCGCCCGGCCCGACCTCGGTGCGCAGCGAGCCGGCGGCGTTGGTTATCAGCAGCGTGTCGCAGCCGAGCGCCGCCAGCGTCGCGATCGGTATGCGCATCGATGCCGGATGGCCGGTCTCGTAGAAATGCACGCGACCGGACAGCACGATGACCGGCACGCCCTCGAGCCGCCCGGCGACCAGTTCGCCGCTATGCGACGAGACGCGCGAGATCGGGAAGCCAGGGAGGTCGGCATAGGGGATGCGCACGGCGTCGGTGACGGCGTCGGCGATCGCCCCCAGCCCGGAACCGAGGATCAGCCCGACCGAATAGGGCAGGTCGTTGGCTTCGCGGACCATCGCCGCGGCGGCCTGGACGCGGTCGTCGGTCATGGTCCCCTGCACAGCGTCGCGAAGCCCGAACAGGGCGCATAAGCCTTGTCGCTGACCGACCGCGCCACCTCGAAATACCCTCGGTGCATGGTTCTCGCCGGTCCTTTCTCCAAGCGGGGCGTGCGAGGGCGGAAGCCACCGGACGCGATCACCGATCTTTAGCCGCTTTGGCCCGCCGCGTCATCTCGACGGGCAGCGCCAGAGTCCGCAAATTGCCTCGACCATGACGGGCGAAAATGCCAAGCTGATGCTTCATGTCCGCCAAAGTCGGGCAAGCAGGACCAACGATCAACACGGCAAACAGTTTGGAGGCAGCGTTGAATAAGACACTCATCAGGACGACCCTCGCCGCGGTCGCGACCACCGCCCTGGTCGCCGGGCTCTCGGCGACGGCGGCCAGCGCCTTCTCCGCCTGCCAGGTGACCGACACCGGCGGCGTCGATGACAAGGGCTTCAATGAAACCGCCTGGAAGGGCGTCCAGGACGCCGAGAAGGACCTCGGCATCGAAGGCAAGTTGCTGGAATCCAAGGCCGAAACCGACTACGAGCCGAACATCAACTCCTTCATCTCGCAGAATTGCGACATCATCGTCACCGTCGGCTTCCTGCTCGGCGAGGCGACCAAGGAGGCGGCCGAGGCCAACCCCGACGTCAAGTTCTCGATCGTCGACTTCGCCTATGATCCGACGATCCCGAACGTCCTCGGCCAGGTCTACGCCACCGACGAAGCGGCCTTCCTCGCCGGCTACCTCGCGGCGGGCATGTCGAAGACCGGCGTCGTCGGCACCTTCGGCGGCATCAACATCCCGCCGGTGACCATCTTCATGGACGGCTTCTACCGCGGCGTCGACTACTACAACGAGAAGAAGGGCGCCGAAGTCGTCGTCCTCGGCTGGGATCCCGACAGCGGCGAAGGCCTGTTCACCAACAACTTCGACTCGCTCGACGACGGTCGCGCCTTCGCCAAGAACCTCAATGACGAGGGCGCCGACATCGTCATGCCGGTCGCTGGCCCGGTCGGCCTCGGCTCGGCAGCGCTGGCCGATGAAATCGGTACCGAGAACCTGGCGATCATCGGCGTCGATGCCGACCAGTACCTGACCGACCCGGAGAAGAAGCACGTCTACCTGACCTCGGTCCTCAAGCGCATGGACGCGACCGTGGTCGAGGCGATCAAGCAGGCGCAGGACGGCACCTTCGAGGGCGGCGTCATCGTCGGCACGCTTGAGAATAACGGCGTCGGCCTTGCCCCCTACCACGATTTCGAGGCGACGATTCCGGACGAACTGAAGAAGGAAATCGACGAGATCGGCGCCGGGATCATGGCCGGCGAGATCTCGGTCAAGGGCTGATCGCCACGGCCGCCATCACCGGCGGTCCGACCGAACCTGCCCGCCGCGTTCCCTGAGGGGTCGCGGCGGGCCACAACGGCCGCCGCGAGGAACAGCGAATCTTGGATATCGAACTCCGCGGTATTACCAAGCGTTTCGGCCCGGTCGTCGCCAATTCGGACGTCAACCTGACCATCAGGTCCGGCGAGATTTTCGGCCTGCTCGGCGAGAACGGCGCCGGCAAGTCGACGCTGATGAACGTCCTCAGCGGCCTCTATCGCCCCGACGAAGGCGAAATCCTCATCGACGGCAAGCCGGTCCGTTTCGAGGGCGCCGGCGACGCGATCCGCGCCGGCATCGGCATGGTCCACCAGCATTTCATGCTGGTTCCGGTCTTCACCGTCGCCGAGAATGTCGTGCTCGGCGTGGAGCCGACCGGGCGGCTAGACCACCTCGACCTCAAGACGGCCCGTCGGCAGGTGCGGGAGATCGGCGCCCAGCACGGCCTGGTCGTCGATCCCGACGCGATCATCGAGGAGGTGCCGGTCGGCATCCAGCAGCGGGTCGAGATCATCAAGGTCCTGTTCCGCTCGGCCGACGTGCTGATCTTCGACGAACCGACCGCGGTGCTGACGCCACAGGAGGTCGAGGATTTCTTCGGCATCGTCCGCTCGCTGCGCGACGCCGGCAAGGCGCTGGTCTTCATCACCCACAAGCTGTTCGAGATCCTCGAGGTCGCCGACCGGATCAGCGTGCTGCGCGGCGGCAAGATCGTCGGCGAGGGCGATCCCAAGACGGCGACGGAGGCCGACCTTGCGGAAATGATGGTCGGCCGGCCGGTCAGCTTCACCGTCGACAAGGCGCCGAAGGCGCCAGGACCGGCGTTGCTTGAGATCAGCGACCTCAAGGTGCTGAACGACCGCCACGAGGTCGCCGTCGATAACGTCAGCCTCAACGTGCGGGCCGGCGAGATCGTCGGCATCGCCGGCGTCCAGGGCAACGGCCAGACCGAGCTCGTCGAGGCGCTGACCGGGCTGCGGCCGACCGTCGGCGGCGCCATCACCTTTCTCGGCGAGGACGTGACCCGCGCCTCGACCCGCGACCTCCATGCCCGCGGCATCGCCCATGTGCCGGAAGACCGCCAGCGCGACGGGCTGATCGAGGATTTCACCATCGCCGAGAACATGGTGCTCGACAGCTATTACGACGACCGCTTCTCGACCGGGCTCAACATGCACTGGCAGAAGGTCCATGAGGAGACGGCGCGGATCGTCACCGAGTTCGATGTCCGCACATCCTCGGTCTTCGACCTCGCCGGGCACCTGTCCGGCGGCAACCAGCAGAAACTGGTGGTCGCCCGCGAATTGTCGCGCGAGATCAAGCTCCTGATTGCCTCGCAGCCGACCCGCGGCGTCGATGTCGGCTCGATCGAATACATCCATGAGCGAATCGTCGCCGCCCGCGACGCCGGCGTCGGCGTCATCGTCGTCTCGACCGAGCTCGACGAGATTCGCGGCCTGTCGGACCGCATCCTGGTGATGTTCCGCGGGCGCGTGGTGGCCGAGTTCGATTCCGCCAGCGCGACCGTCGCCCAGCTCGGGCTGGCGATGGCCGGAGCCGCGGCATGAGCGAACCCGGCAAACTCGACGCCATTTCCAGCGACCTGCTCAAGCGGGCGGTCGCCGACCGTTTCAACGGCGAGGAGATGATCCTGGTGCCGGTGCTCTCGGTGGTGCTGGCGCTCGCCATCGGCGCGATCGTCATGCTCGCCACCGGGGTCGGCTTCGGATCGATCGGCCAGTCCTACCTGGCGCTGTTCACCGGCTCCGTCGGTTCGGTCAACGCGATCTCGGAAACGCTCACCGCGGCGGCGCCGCTGACCCTGGCCGGGCTCGGCATCGCGCTCGGCTTCCGGGCCGGGCTGTTCAACATCGGCGCCGAGGGCCAGCTCATCCTCGGCGGCATCGCGGCGGTCGCCGTCGGCTTCGCGCTGACCGACACGCCGGCCTGGATCCACCTGCCGCTGGCGCTGCTCGCCGGGGCGCTGGCCGGGGCGGCATGGGCGGCGATCGCCGGCTGGCTCAAGGCGGCGACCGGCGCGCATGAGGTCATCACCACCATCATGCTCAACCTGATCGCGCTTCGTCTGGTCGACTACCTGTTGCGCAATCCGCCCATCCAGAAGCCCGGCCGCGCCGACCCGATCTCGCAGTCGGTGCTGCCGAGCGCCGAGCTGCCGCGCCTGCTGACCTGGATCGACCCCAACCTGCGCGTCCATGCCGGCATCCTGCTGGTGGTGGCGGCAGTCGCCATCGTCTACTGGCTGCTCTTCCGCACCACCAAGGGCTTCGAGTTCCGCGCCGCCGGCGCCAACCCGGACGCGGCGCGCTATGCCGGCATGCGCTCCGGGCTGATCATCGTGCTGGTGATGGCGACGGCCGGCGCGCTGGCCGGGCTTGCCGGGGCCAACCAGGTGCTTGGCGTGCTCGGCCGCGCCTCGCCGGGCTTTTCCGGCGGCGCCGGCTTCGACGCCATCGCGGTTGCCCTGCTCGGCCGGTCGCATCCGGTCGGCGTGCTGCTGGCCGGGCTGTTGTTCGGTGCGCTGCAGGCCGGCGGGCGCGAGATGCAGGTGGCGGCCGGGGTCTCGATCGACCTGATCTCGATCATCCAGGCGCTGGTCATCGTCTTCATGGCGGCGCCGACGCTGGTGCGTGCGACGATCCCCTGGGTGTTCACGAAACAGGTGGGGCGATAGGCCATGGTGCGAGGGTGGACCGCATGGCGATGACCGACACGGCGCCGCTGGCCAAGGCCGATATCGAGTTGGCCCGGCGGCGGCAGAAGAAGATCAACGGCGTCATCCTGCTCTGCCTCGCGGCCTTCGTCGCGCTGGCCTTCGGCGCGACCTCCGAAGGCGATGCGGTCTTCCGGCTGACGCTGCCGCGCGACGCCGTCAAGATTCCCAACCTCGTCCTGCCCGCGGCACCCTACGCCTATATCGTCGCCGCCCTCCTCGCCTTTTTCGGCATCCGCCAATTCCTGCGCGGCGGCGGGCGATCGACCAACGTCTTCCTCGGCATCGGGCTGTTGCTGGTGGTCACCGCCTTCCTCGCCTGGGCGACCGCCGGCAAGTCCTTCTCGCTGACCGGCATGCTGGAATCGACGCTGGTGCGGGCGGTGCCGATCGCACTCGGCGGGCTCGCCGGTGTGCTCTCGGAGCGCGTCGCGGTGGTCAATATCGCCATCGAGGGGATGCTGCTCGCCGGCGCCTTTGCCGGGGCGCTGATCGGCTCGGTGATGGGCGGCGTCATCGGCATCGTCGGCGCCGTGGCGATCGGCGGGCTGTTCGGCTTCATCCTCGCCGCCCTCGTCGTCACCCACCGGGTCGACCAGATCATCGCCGGCGTCGCCATCAACCTCTTCGTCCTCGGCCTGACCTCCTACGTCTCCAGTCAGGTGCTCACGGAATATACCTGGCTCAACAACGCGCCGGTCTTCCGGCCGATCGAGATTCCCTTCCTCAGCGACCTGCCGGTGGTCGGGCCGGTTCTCTTCCGCCAGAACCTCTTCGTCTACGGCGCGCTGATCATGGTGCTGGTGGCGACCTATTACCTCTTCCATACCCGCACCGGACTGCGGGCCCGGGCGGTCGGCGAGCATCCCGAAGCCGCCGACACGCTGGGCATCAACGTCTACCGCACCCGCTACATCAACGTGACGCTGGCCGGCATGGTCGCCGGCTTCGGCGGCGCCTGGTTCACGCTTGGCTCGGTCGGCCGCTTCGACGAGGGGATGACCGGTGGCCGCGGCTTCATCGGGCTGGCGGCGATGATCTTCGGGCGGTGGCATCCGGTCGGGGCGCTGATGGCGGCGCTGGTCTTCGGATTCGCCGACTCGCTGCAGCAGAAACTGGCTATCCTGCAGACGCCGATTCCCTCCGAATTCCTGGCGATGGCGCCGTATATCGCCACCATCGTGCTGGTCGCCGGGCTGATCGGCAGGGCGCGGCCGCCGGCCGCCGACGGCCAGCCCTACATCAAGGAATAGGCGCCGAAGCGCCGGGGGACGACAGGAATGGCAGGACGCCCGGCGCTGGCGATGATCGCCCATGACAACGAGAAGGACGACCTCGTCACCTTCGCGCGGTCCCACGCCGAGCGGCTGGCCCGCTTCGACCTCTTCGCCACCGGCACCACCGGCGCGCGGATCAGCGAAGCGCTGCCCGCGCTCAACGTCACCGCCCTGAAGAGCGGACCGCTCGGCGGGGACCAGCAGATCGGCGCGCTGATCGCCGAGGGGCGGATCGCGGCGCTGATCTTCTTCATCGACCCGCTGACGCCGATGCCGCACGATGTCGACGTCAAGGCCCTGACCCGGCTGGCGGTGGTCTATGATATTCCGATGGCCCTCAACGCCGCCACGGCCGAGATCCTGATCCGCCATCCCGGCGAATTCGCCAACGCCACCCACCCCGCAGAGGACCTTTGATGACAGCCCCGCTCGACCGCATTCGCTTTCCCGTCCTCAGCGGCGACATCGGTGGCACCAATGCCCGCTTCGCACTGACCGCCAACGAGACGGCGAAGACGGAACGCATCCCCACGATCGCCACCACCGATTTCGCGACGATCGACGATGCGATCGAGGCGGCGATCGGCGACCGGCCTCCGGGCGAACGACCGAAGACCGCGATCCTGGCGCTGGCCGGGCCGATCACCGGCGACCGGGTGAAGATCACCAACAATGACTGGGCGGCCGAGCCGAAGAAAATGATCGCCCGCTTCGGCATGACGGACGTCATCCTGCTCAACGATTTCGAGGCGCTGTCGCTGTCGCTGCCCGGCCTCGGGCCGGGCGACGTCGACGCGATCGGTGGCGGCGAAGCCAGGCCCGAAGGCGCCCGGGTCGTCGTCGGGCCGGGCACCGGTCTCGGCACCGGCGCGCTGATCCATGCCGGCGGCCGCTGGGTGCCGATCCCCGGCGAGGGCGGCCATGTCGATCTCGGCCCGGTCAGTCCGCGCGATTTCGAAATCTGGCCAAATCTCGAACAGACCTTCGGCCGAATGAGCGTCGAGACGCTGGTCTGCGGTTCGGGCATGCTGCGACTCTACCGGGGGATCTGCGCGACGAACGGCGTCGAGGCGACGCTCGCCAACGAAGCCGATGTCGCCGCCCGCGGCCTTGCCGGCGACGATCCCCAGGCGGTCGAGACGCTTGACCTCTTCGCCACCTATCTCGGCCGTTACGCCGGCGACCTCGCCCTGATCTTTTCGGCCTGGGGCGGCGTCTATCTCGCCGGCGGCATCTCGACCCGGATCGCCCCGGCGCTGAAATCCGGCGCCTTCCGCGAGGCTTTCCTCGCCAAGGAACCGCACCGCCACCTGATGGAACGGATGGCGACGGCGATCATCATCAAGGAAGACGCAGCACTTGCCGGCATCGGCGATTTCGCCCGCGCCCCCTCCCGCTTCGGCGTCGAACTGAACGGCCGCTGGTGGCAGGCGTAGGTTCCGTTTTCCCACACCACCGTCTTCGCCGGGCTTGACCCGGCCATCCATGCCATGACGGTCGTCGAGACACGCTGCCGCCCGGGAGTCACATGGCGGGCCATGTCGTACCGGAGACGCTACGATGAGGGAATGGCATGGATGGCCGGGTCAAGCCCGGCCATGACGGCGTGGGGTGGGAACGGAAGCTGCTTGACGACGGGTGGCGCACTGGATGGGCCACCCTTCCGTCGCGAGCGCGCCTCAGGTCAGAAGCACCTAACCTCCCACACACACCACCGTCATCGCCGGGCTTGACCCGGCCATGACGGCGTGGGCGGAAATGGCAGATGCTTGACGACGGGTGGCGCACTAGTGGGCCTCCCCTGCCGTCGCGATCGCGCCTCAGGTCAGGAGCACCTAACCTCCCACACACACCACCGTCATCGCCGGGCTTGACCCGGCGATCCATGCCATGACGGTCGTCGAGAAATTCTGCCGCCAAGGCGGCGCATGGCCGGGCGCGGGCTGGGTCGTACCGGAGACGCTACGATCAGGGAACGGCACGGATGGCCGGGTCAAGCCCGGCCATGACAGCGTGGAGGGTGGATTGGCGGGTGCCAGTCCCAACCGCAGCCAGTCCCGGCCGGTCGCCCGCCCCTAACGCGGCCCCGGCCCCCGAGTCCTAGTCCGCCAGGTCGGCGGAGTCGGCCTGAAGCTGGCCGTAGCTTTCCGCGCCGATATCGCCGAGCAGGGCGATCTGGGTTTCGAGGAAGTCGATGTGGCCCTCCTCGTCGGCGAGCAACTCCTCGAACAGCTTCATCGACACGTAGTCATTGGCCAGCCGGCAGACTTCGCGCGCCTCGTTGTAGAGGTTGCGGGCGTCATACTCGCCTTCGAGATCCGCCTCGAGGACCTCGCGGATATTCTGGCCGATCTTGAGGGGGTTGAGCTGCTGCAGGTTGGGCAGCCCCTCGAGGAAGATGATGCGCTCGACCAGCTTGTCGGCGTGCTGCATCTCCTCGATCGACTCGGCCCGCTCCTTCTTGGCAAGCTTGGCGTAGCCCCAGTCCTCCAGCAGGCGGAAATGAAGCCAGTACTGGTTCACGGCCGTGAGCTCGTGACGCAGCGACTGATTGAGGAAATCGATGACCTTGGCGTCGCCCTTCATGGAACTCTCCGTAGATTAGATTTATTCAAAACTAGGACGCATCGGTCGCAGCGTCAATGAGGATATCCAGTTCGTCGACCGTCAGGACCTCGTCTTCATCGGCGACCGAAGCCAGCGGCTCGGGGCAGGTGAAGGCGATGCCGGCGTCGGCGACAATGCGGCGGACGGTGGGAAAACACGTGCCGCATTGCGGCCGCGCGCCCAGCGCCCGAAAAAGCCGCCCCGGGGTGACGGGACGGCCCGGATCCTCGCGGGCCAGCGTTTCGGCGGCCGCGAGGATGCGATCTCCTGTCAGGACATTGCACGAGCAGACGATCATCGCCCATCATTTGGCACTTGCCCGGGCATCGCGCAACGTCCGCCGCAGCACTCACGCGATCGCTGCGACTGCCCGCTTGGCCATCACCTTGACGAGATTGGCGCGGTAGGCGGCCGATCCGTGGATATCGGACAGCATGTCCTCGGCGCTGATGGTCAGCGGCTCGATCGCCGCCGGGCTCCATGAGTCGAGCAGCGCCTTTTCGATCTCGGCAGACCGGAAGACGCCGTTGCCGCTGGCGCCGGTTACGCCGACGCGGACCGCGCCGTCCTTCATCCGGGCGACGAAGACGCCGGCCATGGCATAGCCCGAGGCCGGGTTGCGGAACTTGGCATAGGCGCTCTTTTCCGGGATCGGGAAGACGACGCGGGTGACGATCTCGCCATCCTCCAGCGACGTCGAGAACATGCCGTCGAAGAAGTCAGCGGCGGCGATCTGGCGCCTGTCAGTGTGGATGGTGGCGCCAAGGGCCAGCACCACGGCCGGATAATCGGCGGCCGGGTCGTTGTTGGCGAGCGAACCGCCAAGCGTGCCGCGATGGCGGACAGCGGGATCGCCGATCATCCCGGCGAGTTCGGCAAGGCCGGGAATCGCGCCGCGCACGGCGTCCGAGGTCGCGACGTCGGAATGGGTGCAGGCCGCGCCGATCGAGACGGTGTCGCCCTCGACCGCGATGCTCTTCATTTCGGCGATGCCGGCGACGTCGACCAGGTCGGACGGCGCGGCGAGCCGCTGCTTCATGGTCGGGATCAGCGTCTGGCCGCCGGCGATGAGCCGGCCGTCCGAGGCGTTGGCGAGCAGGCTTGCCGCATCGGCGAGGCTCGACGGGCGGTGATAGCTTGTTTCGTACATGGCTTGCGCTCGTCCTCGTCCTAGCTTGCCATCGCCGAAGCGCCGGCCTTGATGGCCTTGACGATGTTCTGATAGCCGGTGCAGCGGCAGATATTGCCTTCCAGCTCGTGACGGATGGTCGCCTCGTCGAGGTCGTTGCCGAGGCGGCGGACCATGTCGATCGCGGTCATGACCATGCCCGGCGTGCAGAAGCCGCATTGCAGGCCGTGATGCTCGGCGAAGGCCGCCTGCATCGGATGCAACGCATCGCCCTCGGCAACACCCTCGATGGTGCGGACATCGGCGCCGTTGGCCTGGACCGCGAACATCGTGCAGGACTTCATCGCGACACCGTCGACATGAACGACGCAGGCGCCGCATTGCGAGGTGTCGCAGCCGACATGGGTGCCGGTCAGCTTCAGTTCCTCGCGGATGAGTTCAACCAGCAGGGCACGGTCCTCGACCTCGGTCGAGACATCCTTGCCATTTACTTTCAACGCAATTGTCGACATGAGCTCCTCAGCGGAAAATGTAAATCAAGACGATGACAGCCAGCAGCGCGAGCAGCCCCCAGACATAGGGACCGCCCAGGACGCCGCGACCGGCCGCGACCTCGAGGCGCTCCTCGATTGCCTCGGCGGTGACTTCGGGATCCTTCTCGACGTCGGCGGCGACCGCCTCCTGGCCGATGTCCCCGGTGGCAGGCGCGGTCGCAGGCGCCGGCTCCGCGGCGGGTGCCGAGCCGCCACCGAGTTTCTCGGCGAAGGCGGTGAAGAACTGATCGGCCATCTGCTTGGCCGTGGCGTCGACCAGCCGGCCGCCGATCTGGGCGAGCTTGCCGCCAACCTGGGCCTTGGCGACATAGGTCAGGACCGTCGCATCCGGTCCGTCCTCGACAAGGCTGACATCGGCGCCACCCTTGGCGAAGCCGGCGACGCCGCCCTTGCTCTCGCCGGTGATGGTGTAGCCGTTGGGCGGATTGATGTTGCTCAGCGTCACCTGGCCGGTAAAGGCGGCCTTGACCGGCCCGACCTTGGCCTCGACGGTCGCCTTCATCTCGGTGTCGGAGATCTTCTCGAGCGACTTGGCGCCGGGAATGCACTCCCGCAGCACATCCGCATCGTTCAATGCGTCCCACACCTTTTCCCGGCTCGCCGGGATCTTGTATTCGCCCTTCATTTCCATAGTTGGCAGCCCCGAGAGACGGCTATCCCGTCCCGTTTCTGTTCTTTTCGCAGCAAAATGGCCGAGAAGGGATTGGCCGACGCGAGTCCGGTCCGAAGGTCCAGCCGGCCTGGATCGATTCCAATGATTATGTTGCATGGCCCGGTCGCCCTCGGCAAGTGTTGGATTTGCGACGGCGCGGCAGGTACAAGGTGCCGAACCGCCCCCGGCCCATTCCCAGAAAAGACCCATGACCGCCAGCACCACCCAGCGCAACGACCTTGCCTCCGCCGCGACGCGACCGGCCCGCCGGCCGCGCATGCAGGCGCCGGTGATGCTGGAAACCGAGGGCTGGGCGGATTATGCCCTGCTCGACTCCGGCCACGGGCGGAAACTCGAGCGATACGGCCGGTATCGGGTCGTGCGGCCGGAGGAACAGGCGCTGTGGACGCCGCGCATGGACGCCTCGGTCTGGGATGCCGCCGACGCCACCTTCGTCGGCATCGGCGACGAGGAAACCGACGGCCGCTGGCGGATGAAGACGCCGGTCGGCGACACATGGCCGATGCGCTACGACGATATCGGCTTCCTCGGCCGCTTCACCGCCTTCCGCCATGTCGGCGTCTTTCCCGAGCAGGCGACCCACTGGCAGTGGCTGGCGGAGCGGATCGCCGCCGCCAACCGCCCGACGAAGGTCCTCAATCTTTTCGGCTATACCGGGCTTGCCTCGCTGGTCGCCGCCAGGGCCGGCGCCGAGGTCGTCCATATCGACGCCTCGAAGAAGGCGATCGGCTGGGCCCGGGAAAACCAGGTCGAGGCGGGCCTTCCCGACCTGCCGATCCGCTGGATCTGCGAGGACGCGGTCAAGTTCGTCGCCCGCGAGGAGCGGCGCGGCAATCGCTATGACGGGATCATCCTCGACCCGCCGAAATTCGGCCGCGGCCCCAAGGGCGAGGTGTGGGACATCTTCGCCGCCCTGCCAGACATGTTGCGCGCCTGCGCCGGGCTCCTGACCGACAATCCCTCCTTCCTGATCCTCACCGCCTATTCGATCCGCTCCTCCTTCCTGTCGATGCACGAATTGACGGCGGAGGCGCTGGCCGGGCGCGATGGCGTGGTCGAATCCGGCGAACTGGTCATCCGCGAGGAAGGCGGCGGCCGGGCGCTGTCGACCTCGCTCTTTTCGCGATGGTCCGCCGATGGCTGATAACCGCCCGACCCCGCGGGCGCCCGGCAAGGTGCTCCACATCACCAGCCTGGCCAATCCGGTGGTCAAGGAAATCCGCGGCCTGTCGCTCGGCAAGAACCGCAAGGCCAGCGGCCAGTTCATCGCCGAGGGGCTGAAGCTGGTCGCCGAGGCGGTCAAGGCCGGCTGGACCATCCGCCGCCTCGTCCACGCGACGCGGGTCACCGACGACCCGCTGGTCGCCCAGCTCGCCGCCACCACCCGGACCCGCGGCGGCGACGTCGTCGTCGTCAGCGAGGCGGTGCTCGGCAAGATGACCCGCCGCGAGAACCCGCAGACCGTGCTTGGCGTCTTCGACCAGCAACTGACCGACGCGTCGGCGATCAGGCCCGGCCCGGCCTCTGTCTGGGTGGCGCTCGAGCAGGTCCGCGATCCCGGCAATCTCGGCACCATCCTGCGCACGGTCGATTCGGTCGGCGCCGAAGGCGTCATCCTGGTCGGCGACACCGTCGATCCCTTCTCGATGGAAGCGGTGCGGGCGACAATGGGCTCGATCTTCAACGTCGCGCTGGCGCGGATGACATCGGAGGCCTTCGCGAAGTTGATCGCCGCCTGGCCCGGCACCAGCGTCGGCACCCATCTCGCCGGCGCGGTCGACTATCG
Source organism: Bauldia litoralis (assembly GCF_900104485.1). GTDB lineage: Bacteria > Pseudomonadota > Alphaproteobacteria > Rhizobiales > Kaistiaceae > Bauldia > Bauldia litoralis. The sequence goes on from NZ_FMXQ01000012.1 coordinate 83,693, forward strand.
CACCGTCGACTACAAGGGACCGGTGCTCCTGGTAATGGGCGCCGAGCAGGCGGGGCTGACCCCGGCGCTCGCCGAAGCCTGCGGCCGGCTGGTCAAGATCCCGATGGCGGGCAAGGCCGATTCGCTCAACCTGGCCGTCGCCACCGGGGTGATGCTGTTCGAGATCCGGCGCGGGGCGCTGTCGATCGATGCCTGATCCGCGCCGGCCAGACGGACCGCTGTCCCGGCTCGGCCTCTCGGTGATTGCCGCGACGCTGATCGTCGACCAGGCGACCAAGTTCATCGCCGAGGCGGACCTCCCCTTCGGCGTGACCATCGACCTCCTGCCCTTTTTATCCCTGCACCGGGTCCACAACCCCGGCATCGCCTTCAGCTTCCTCGCCGATTACGGCGTCTGGGCACTGGTCGGGCTGACGCTGGCGATCACGGTGGTGGTGACGGTGTTCTGGTCGCAGGCGATGGACGGCGGCAAATGGGCGACCGTCGGATACGGCCTGATCATCGGCGGCGCGGTCGGCAACCTGATCGACCGGATCGTCCACGGCCATGTCATCGACTTTCTCCTTCTCCATTTCGGCGACTGGACGCTGTTCGTGTTCAACCTCGCCGACGCGGCGCTGACCGTTGGTCCGGCGCTGCTTCTCGTCGTCTATCTGTGGCCCGGACCGCGCGGCGGGCGGGAAAAGAGCGACACCGGCGACGCCTGACATTGATCAACGCGGCGCGGTCGCCGCCGCGTCATGACCTCCGGCAGACAACGGAGAGCGGCGTGGCACGAAGCGATACGGAACACCTGATACGGCAGGCGCTGGTCGTCCTTCCGGCGGCCGGGCTCGCCGTTGGCGGCATCGCCTGGCTGAGCGGCGACAGCGCGCCCGCGGCGATCATCTGGGGCGCCGCGACCCTGCCGGTGGCCGCGGCACTTGCCGTCGAGATCGTCGTCAGCCTGCGCCGCGCCGAGGTCGGGCTCGACGTGGTGGCGCTGCTCGCCATGGTCAGCGCCCTCATCCTCGGCGAAACGCTGGCCGGCTGCGTCGTGGCGCTGATGTATGCCGGCGGCCAGTTCCTCGAATCCTACGCCGCCGGCCGCGCCCGCCGCGAGATGACGGCGCTGCTCGAGCGGGCGCCGAAGACCGCCATGCGCTACGCGAAAGGCGGCGACCTCGCCGAGGTTCCGATCGACGACATCTGCATCGGCGACCGCGTGCTGGTGCGCGGCGGCGAGGTGGTGCCGGCCGACGGGACGATTGCCGGCGACAAGGCGGTGCTCGACCAGTCGGCGCTGACCGGCGAGGCGATGCCGGTGACGCTGGTCACCGGCGAGGCGGCGATGAGCGGTTCGACCAATGCCGGCATGGCCTTCGACCTGGTCGCGACCCGGCCGGCTGCCGAAAGCACCTATGCAGGCATCGTCCGGCTGGTCGAGGCGGCGGGGCAGGATAAGGCACCGATCGTCCGCCTCGCCGACCGTTTCGCGATCGTCTTCCTCGCCGTCACGGTCGCGGTCGCCGGCGGCGCCTGGATCGCCAGCAGCGACCCGCTGCGCTGGCTGGCGGTGATGGTGGTGGCGACGCCCTGCCCGCTGATCCTGGCCCTGCCGGTGGCGATCATCGCCGGGGTGTCGCGGGCGGCGAGCCGCGGCGTGCTGGTCAAGGGGGGCGGCGCGATGGAGGTGCTGGCCGAGGTCAGGACCATCGTCGTCGACAAGACGGGGACGCTGACCCATGGCCACGCCTCGCTTGCCGCCATCCATGCCGCGCCGGGTTACGAGGAGGAGGACCTGCTGCGGCTGGCGGCGTCGCTCGACCAGGCCTCGAGCCACGTCATCGCCCAGGCGCTGGTCGCCGCGGCCCATGCGCGCCACCTGCCGCTCAGCCCGCCGAGCGATGTCCGCGAAGCCCAGGGCAGCGGCCTGCAGGGCTGGGTCGACGGCCGCGAGATCACCGTCGGCGGCTTCTCCTATGTCCAGGATCGCTCCCGCGACGGCCATGACTTCGGCGCCTCCGCCCGCCGCGAGGGCGCGGTCGGCGTGGCGGTGGCCGTCGATGGCGTGATGGCCGGGCTGATCGTCCTCTCCGACGAGATCCGCCCGGAGGTGCCGGCCGCCCTTGCCGCCTTCCGCCGCCTTGGCGTCCGCCGCTTCGTGCTGGCCTCCGGCGATCGCGCCGACGTCACGGCGGCGGTGGCGAGCCAGCTCGACATCGACACGGTGCTCGGCGAGATGACGCCGCAGGCCAAGGTGATGGCGGTGGTGGCCGAACGCGACAACGGCCCGGTGATGATGGTCGGCGACGGCGTCAACGATGCGCCGGCGCTGGCGGCGGCCGATATCGGCGTGGCGATGGGCGCCCATGGCGCGGTCGCCTCGGCCCAGGCCGCCGACGCCATCCTGCTGGTCGACCGCATCGACCGCCTCGCCGAAGCGATGGCAATCGCCCAGCGCTCGCGGCGGATCGCGCTGCAAAGCGTCGTCGCCGGCATCGGCCTGTCGATGATCGCGATGGTCTTCGCAGCCTTCGGCTACCTGCCGCCGGTCACCGGCGCGCTGCTCCAGGAAGCGATCGACGTTGCCGTCATCCTCAACGCGCTGCGGGCGCTGCGCGGCTAGCCAGACTTGCCCGGCTTGCCGACCAGCCGCTCCTCGATCTCGTCCGGCGGCACGTTGGTGTAGTCCTTGTCGACCTCGGCGACGAGCGCCGCCTTGACCGCGTCCGAATAGGCCTTGCGGATCATGCCCAGCGCCCGCGGCGCGGCGACGATGACCAGGCCGGTCGCATCGCCGGACTGCACCGCCTTGTCGAGGCGGGCGGCGAGGTCCTTGAGGAAGGCTTCTTCCTCGCGGTCGTGCCAGTCGGTCTGCTCGACCGAGCTCCGGGACTGGCCGACGCTCTGGTGAACGCTGCCGGGTTTGTCGGTGCCCATCTCGCTGGTCTTCGGCGCGTGGCGGGTCTCGGAATCCTTGATGCGGAGGTCGGGGTATTCAGCGTCGCCGATATTGTCGAAGAACAACGCCTTGCGTCCGTCGCAGACGACCACCCATGTCCCGGTCTTCAGTTTCAGCTTGTCCATTCCGCTCTCTCCTTGCCGCGTCAGGGGCAACGCCGACGCAGCGATTCGGTTTCCGAAATCGCGATGAAGCGACGCCTCGGCCATCGCGGTCGAGATTACGGCGAGCCGGCGGCTTCGGTTTGATCCGGATCACGTCACGGTCGCAGGACGGCCCGAAAGCGGACCGCATCGCTTGCATTTCGGCCCTGATCGCGATGCGCGGCGGCCAATCGCGAGGGCCGATAACGTTAACCCTTTGACGCCGTTGGCGCCCGCCCGGCAAATCCGCTAAATTCGTTGCCACATTTTAGCACAATCTGCAGGGCATGGCTCCGCGGCCCGCCCCACAGCGGCTGCTCCCGCCCATTGAAACGGAGAACGCCATGCCGACGATCGCCCTTGTAGATGACGATCGGAATATTCTTGCATCGGTTTCCATCGCCCTCGAGTCCGAAGGCTATCGCGTCCAGACCTATACCGACGGCGCCTCGGCGCTCGACGGATTGCAGAACGCGATCCCGGATCTCGCGATCCTCGATATCAAGATGCCGCGGATGGACGGCATGGAACTCCTGCGCCGGCTGCGCCAGAAGACCGACCTGCCGGTGATCTTCCTGACGTCCAAGGACGACGAGATCGACGAGCTGTTCGGCCTCAAGATGGGTGCCGACGACTTCATCAAGAAACCCTTCTCGCAGCGCCTGCTGGTCGAGCGGGTCAAGGCGGTGCTGCGGCGCTTCCAGCCCCGCGACGCCAGCGCGCCCAAGCAGACCGAGGCCGCCCAGGTCCTCGACCGCGGCGCCTTGTCGATGGACCAGGAACGCCATACCTGCACGTGGAACGGACAGCCGGTGACGCTGACCGTGACCGAGTTCCTGATCCTCTACGCGCTGGCCCACCGGCCCGGCGTGGTCAAGAGCCGCAACGCGCTGATGGACGCGGCCTATGACGATCAGGTCTATGTCGACGACCGGACGATCGACAGCCATATCAAGCGGCTGCGGAAGAAGTTCAAGCTGGTCGATCCTGAATTCGACATGATCGAAACGCTGTATGGGGTCGGGTATCGTTTCAAGGAGGTCTGACCGCGATCGCACGGTCCGACGCTGGAGATGAATGACGGCAACAGCCGAGAACCAGCCAGTGACCGAGGCTCCCGAGGGGCGGCCTGAAAGCCGGACAAGGCGTATCCTTTCCGGCTTCAGCCGCTTCATCGGCCTGCACGTCTTTTCGAGCCTGACGCGGCGGATCATCGTCCTCAACCTGGTGGCGCTGATCCTGCTCGTCGCCGGCATCCTCTACCTCAACCAGTTCCGGGCGGGGCTGACCGAGGCGAGGGTGCGCAGCTTGCAGACCCAGGGCGAGATCATCGCCGGGGCGATCGCCACCTCGGCGACGATGGACACCGACTCCATCGACATCGATCCGAAGATGCTGCTCGACCTCGAGGCCGGGCAGAGCCTGTCGCCGGTCGACGAAGTCTTCGACGCCTTCGAATTCGCCATCAACCCGGAGCGGGTCGCGCCGATCCTGCGCCGGCTGGTCTCGCCGACGCGGACCCGCGCCCGCATCTACGATCGCGACGGGACGCTGGTCGCCGATTCGCGGCATCTCTACGCCCGCGGCCAGATTCTCCGCTACGACCTGCCGCCGCCCGAGGAGGCGGAGCGGTCGATGCTGGAAAATGTCTGGCACACCATCAATCGCTGGATGCAGCGCTCCGACCTGCCGGTCTACCAGGAGCTCGGCGGCGCCAACGGCAAGGGCTATCCGGAAGTCATCCGCGCCCTCGACGCCTCGTCGCAAAGCGTGGTGCGGGTCACCGATCACGGCGAACTGGTGGTGTCGGTCGCTGTGCCGATCCAGCGGTATCGCACCGTTTATGGGGCGTTGCTGCTGTCGACCGAAGGCGGCGACATCGACGCCATCGTCTATGCCGAGCGGCTTGCCATCGTCCGTGTGCTGGTCGTCGTCGCCACCGTCACGGTGCTCCTTTCCATCCTGATGGCGGGCACCATCGCGGCGCCGCTTCGCCGTCTCGCCGACGCCGCCGACCGGGTGCGCGGCGGCGTGCAGAGCCGGCCCGAGATCCCCGACTACAGCCATCGCGGCGACGAGATCGGCCATCTCAGCCTGGCAATCCGCGAGATGACCTCGTCGCTCTATAACCGCATCGAGGCGATCGAGAGCTTCGCCGCCGACGTCGCCCACGAGTTGAAGAACCCGCTGACGTCGCTGCGCAGCGCGGTGGAAACCCTGCCGCTGGCCAAGACCGAGGAAGCCAAGACGCGGCTCGCCACCATCATCCAGCACGACGTGCGCCGCCTCGATCGGCTGATCAGCGACATCTCCAACGCCTCACGCCTGGATGCCGAACTCGCCCGCCAGGATGCCGGGCCGGTCGACGTGCGGAAGGTGCTGGAAACCGTTGTCCAGATGTGCCGCGACACGACGCCGGAGGAGGGCCCCGCCATCGCCTTCCACATCGAGGAAGCAGAGCCGGAGGCCTTTTTCGTCACCGGCCACGACATCCGCCTCGGCCAGGTCTTCAACAACCTGATCGACAATGCGCGGTCCTTCTGCCGCAAGGACGGCACGGTCAACGTGACGCTGACGGCGAAGGCCCGCAACCTCAAGGTCATCGTCGACGACGACGGACCGGGCATCCGCTCCGACCAGTTCGAGCGGATCTTCGAACGCTTCTACACCGACCGCCCCGACGGCGAATCCTTCGGCCAGAATTCCGGCCTCGGCCTGTCGATCTCGAAGCAGATCGTCGATGCCCACAAGGGCCGGATCATGGCCGAGAATCGCACCCGGCCGAGCGCGACACCGGGTGAACCGCCCGAAATTCTCGGCGCGCGGTTCACGGTCACCCTGCCCCGACGGTGAGCACGCCGCCGACCATCCATGCCGGCGCGATCCGCCTTGGCGCGGACGGGGTGCTGATCCGCGGCGCCTCGGGCAGCGGCAAGTCCTCGCTGCTCCTGCACCTGCTCATCCGCCATCCGGACACCGCCCGGCTCATTTCGGACGACCGGGTGATCCTCACCGCCGAGGACGGCCGCCTTGTCGCCAGCGCACCGCCGGAAATCGCCGGAAAGCTGGAGATTCGCGGCCAGGGCATCGTTGAGATCGCGTATGTTTCGCCAGCGGCGATCCGGCTGGTCGTCGACCTGCTGCCGGCCGCGAAATGCCCGCGCCTGCCGGAGAAGCAGGACAGGACGACATCGATCGACGGCGTCATCCTGCCGCGCCTGAAACTGCCGATCGGCATCGGCGACGGCGCCGATCGGGTGCAGGCCGCGCTTGCCTGGGGCATGAAATGGCCGGAAACAGGCGAATGAGCCCGCGGGCGCATCCCCTCTTGCGTTGCGGAATCGTTCGGTCAAGATAGCGCCGCCGGGCGCCGACCCGAGGAACCGCCGGGCGCAGGGTGCCCGTCGCGGAACACTAGGCGAGGAAGCCACATACTGATGATCGGACTTGTCCTCGTGACGCACGGCAAGCTCGCCGTCGAATTCCGTTCTGCTCTCGAGCATGTCGTCGGGGCCCAGACCCAGATCGAAACGGTGTCGATCGGCCCGGACGACGATGTCGAAAAACGGCGGCAGGACATCCTCAATGCCGTCGGCCGGGTCAATGACGGCTCGGGCGTCATCCTGCTCACCGACATGTTCGGCGGCACCCCGTCGAACCTTGCGATCTCGGTGATGGAGGCCGGCACCGTCGAGGTGATCGCCGGGGCCAACCTGCCGATGCTGATCAAACTCGCCAGCGTCCGCTCCGAGAAGCCGCTGGCCGAGGCGATCGCCGACGCGCAGGATGCCGGCCGCAAATACATCAACGTCGCCAGCCAGGTTCTGAACGGGAAGTAATGCCCAGCGAAACCGAAGGCCTGCTGAAGCGCGAACTCGCCATATCCAACAAGCGTGGCCTGCATGCGCGGGCCGCGGCCCGCTTCGTGCGCTGCGCCGAGGAATTCGATGCCGACATCACCGTCACCAAGGACGGCAACACGGTCGGCGGTACGTCGATCATGGGACTGATGATGCTGGCCGCCGCCCCCGGTTCCTCGATCCATGTCACCGCCGAAGGCGCCGAGGCCCGGCAGGCGCTCGACGCGCTGGCCGCCCTCGTCGCCGATCGCTTCGGCGAGGAGTCCTGACGCCAGTCCGGCGCGACACCGTCAGGCGACGGCGCCCCGGCAGGCCCGATCGACCGCGTTCAGCACCGTCGGCAGCCTGTGCGCGCCGTGCATGGTGCGGATCAGGCGCTTCGCCTCGCCGTGGTCGATGCCGATGCTGGTGACGTAGAGCGGCCGACGACTTCCGCCCCTCAGCACCTCGGTTCCGGCCGGCGTCCCGGCAAAGGCGGTCTTGGCGACGCCGATCACCGGCACTGCTTGCCCAAGCGCCCGGTGGAGATGCGCGCCAAGCCCGTCCCGCCGGTCGGCTCCCAGCGTCACATAGCCGTCGATGACGATGATTCGCGGTGTTTCGCCGAACGCCTCGAGCAGCGCCAGGATGCAGGGAAGTTCCCGCTTGAAGAAGGCGCCGGGCTCATACGGGGCGATATCGGACAGCGTGACGGTCTCCCGCCGGGCGATCACGTCCGACGCCCAGTCGGCGAACAGGATGCCGGCGGCCACCGCCCGGTCGTCCCCCTGATAGTGGACGTCGACCGCGAGGTTCATCGCGGCATTTGCTCAATCCTCATCGTCGTCGTCATCCTCCGGATCACTGACCAGGACCTTGCGCTCCTCGCCGTCGAACCAGCACCGCTTCCGCGTCTTCGTATCGAACCAGGCGCGGTAGGCGCGGTCTTGTGCGTAGTCCAGCACCTGCTCCTCATCTATGACCTTGAACTCGTAGCGAATGTCGTCGAAGTCGAAAAAGAACACGTGAAAGGCCAGTTGCCCCGTGGGGATTCGCTCGCCGGTGAACAACCTGTCGGCCGTGGTGATCGAACCGTACCAGACCAGGGTTTCACCGAATGTCGGAGTGACCGCCCGATCGAAGCCTCTTGGCCGGCCGATGATCAGCTTGCGGAACAGGTTCATGGGTCAGGCCGCGCCAGGAGCCTGAACACTCAGGCCGATACGGGAGACTAGCCGGGTCGGGACATGCTTGAGAAGTCTTCCCCGGGTTTGAAGGGGCAGACACCAGCCCCGGTCCAATCGCATAAAGAAATGTTTATATCCTTATTGCCGGATGCCGGAGGCGGCGCTATAACCCGGCTCAAATACCCCCTTTTCACCTCCCGACTGAGGAGCCCGGTATGCCGGAATTCAACGATTACGTGGTCAAGGACATCAGCCTCGCCGATTGGGGCCGCAAGGAAATCTCGATGGCCGAGACCGAAATGCCCGGCCTGATGGCGACCCGCGAGGAGTACGGACCCGAGCAGCCGCTGCGCGGCGCCCGCATCGCCGGCTCGCTGCACATGACCATCCAGACCGCGGTGCTGATCGAGACGCTGCAGGCGCTCGGCGCCGAGGTCCGCTGGGCCTCGTGCAACATCTATTCGACCCAGGACCACGCCGCCGCCGCGATCGCCGCCGCCAACACGCCGGTCTTCGCCTACAAGGGCGAGACCCTCGAGGACTACTGGGACTATTGCCACCGCATCTTCGAATGGCATGACGGCGGCACCGCCAACATGATCCTCGACGACGGCGGCGACGCCACCCTGCTCCTCCATCTCGGCATGCAGGCGGAGACCAACCCCTCGGTCATCGCCCACCCGACCAACGAGGAAGAGGAAGTCCTCTTCGCCACCATCAAGAAGCAGCTCGCCGAGAAGCCCGGCTGGTACACCAAGTTCGCCGCCAACATCAAAGGCGTCACCGAGGAGACCACCACCGGCGTCCACCGGCTCTACCAGATGGCCAAGGAAGGCCGCCTGCTCTTCCCGGCGATCAACGTCAACGACTCGGTCACCAAGTCGAAATTCGACAACCTCTATGGCTGCCGCGAGTCGCTGGTCGACGGCATCCGCCGCGGCACCGACGTGATGATGTCCGGCAAGACCGCGATGGTCTGCGGCTATGGCGACACCGGCAAGGGCTCGGCCGCCAGCCTGAAGAGCGCCGGTTGCCGCGTTCTGGTCTCCGAGGCCGATCCGATCTGCGCGCTGCAGGCGGCGATGGAAGGCTTCGAGGTCACGACCATGGAAGACGCCGCGCCGCAGGCCGACATCTTCGTCACCGCTACCGGCAATGTCGACGTCATCACCATCGACCACATGCGCCAGATGAAGCACCGCGCCATCGTCTGCAACATCGGCCACTTCGATTCCGAGATCCAGATCGCGGCGCTCAAGAACCTCAAGTGGCACAACGTCAAGCCGCAGGTCGACGAGGTCGAGTTCCCCGACGGGAAGCGCATCATCCTCCTGTCGGAGGGACGGCTCGTCAATCTCGGCAACGCCACCGGCCATCCGAGCTTTGTCATGTCGGCGAGCTTCACCAACCAGACGCTGGCCCAGATCGAGCTCTACACCAAGCCGGAGGAGTACAAGAAGGAGGTCTACATCCTTCCCAAGTTCCTCGACGAGAAGGTCGCCCGGCTGCACCTCGACAAGATCGGCGTCAAGCTGACCGAACTCTCCGACAAGCAGTCCAAATACATCTCGGTGCCGAAGGAAGGCCCGTACAAGCCCGACCATTACCGCTACTGAGCGGCGGGACCCGTCCAGACGGGCGGGCCGGAGCGGACCGGGGCCATCTGGCCCGACGCCGCCCCGGCCCCCGCCTGTATTTGGTCACCGGCCGAGGATGTGATCCCCGTACGGATCGTCGATCACCATCAGCCACCGGCCGTCGGGCTGCCGGCGAAGGACGGCCACCGAGAGACCGCTCTGCTCGACCGGCGAGCCGTCCGGGGTGCGTCCCTCCATCTTCCAGGTGCTCAGGTGAAGCGCGATATCGCCGGCCTCGATCACCTCATGGTCCATGAAGGTGAATTGCGGCTCGAGCGCCACGAATTGCTGGAACATCGCCGTCAGGGCCGCCGTCCCGGCGACCGGCGCGCCCGGTTCGCCGACCACGACGGCACCCGGCTCGTAGGTCGCGAGGATGCCCCTGACATCGCCGCGGGCGAAGGCCCCCGTCATGGCGTCGATGGTTGCCTGGACATCGTCCGCGACGCCCGCCGCTTCAGCCGGCGCCGGGCCGGCGGCGGTCGAGAGCAACAGGGCCGCCGCGATGGCGGGGACTGACATGCGCATGGGTCGTGCCTCCGTTGTTGGGCGGCGACCCTAGCGGCGGCGGATGCCGAGTTCTGTCAGCAGAAACGACCACACCCTGACGATTGAAACCCACGCCTCCCGATGCGGGCTCCGTTGTCGTGGCGCGCCGGTGTCCGGACTGACGCGCCACCCGGTTGACCTTCGGGACACGGCGCCATCGCGCCGTATCCATCCGACCTGCGCGAGCCCCTACTTCGTGAAGGAGAGCGCCGGCGGCTCCATGTTCGGCTTAAGCGGCGCCGTGACGATGTCCTTGGCGTCAAGGTCGAAGTCCTTGAGGTCGATGCCGCGCAGCACCTGATCGTCGTAGGACTTGACGTAGTAGTGAGTGTTCGTGATGTCGGCGACCGTCGACCACTGGGTATACTCCAGCGGCGACTTGCCCTCGGCCTCGCCCGGGCGGATCCAGCCGACCGGGATGTCGAAGTTGTTGACGACATGCTCGGCCAATCGGACGCTTTCCGCGCCAGGCGCCACCGGCTCGATGGAGAGGGTATAGCCGAGGGCGCGAATGAAACGCGACGGCGGCGTCGGGTCGCCCGGGATGCCGAGCAGGCCGGAGCCCTGCCCGAAAGAGGTGATGGTCTCGCCATCGACCTTGAGCGGCGGGGCGTTCTCGGAGGACAGCTTGACGTAGTTCTTGAGGTTGGTGAGGTGCCAGCTGAGCTCCGGTGAATTGGTCATCACCCCGAGCGGGTTGTCATAGACGGTCAGCTTGCCGCCGACCGGCTCGATGACCAGCGAAGCGCCGGTCGCGTCGTGGAGCGTGTAGTGGAACGGTGGGACGGCGCCCATCTGCGACAGCTCGACCCCGACGATCGAGATACCGTCAAGGTTGGCCTTCACCTCGGCGACGGTCTCGAATTTCGTCAGCGCCCAGGTGAGGAAGTCCCAGGGCGCCATCGCGCCGTGCGGGTTCGCCGTCTTCGGATCCGCATAGCCGACGTAGTCCGGGAAGTAGAGGATGCCGCCGGTGAGGCCCTTCTCGTTCATGCCGTCGGTCACGACCGGCATGTCGAACGCACTGAGGCCGACCGCCGCGTATTTCGATTTCCAGGACATCCCGCCGCCCAGCTTGCCATCCGGGCCCGTGGCGCTCAGCCCGTACTGCCGCGGGATGACGATCGCGCTGGATTCGAGGTCGAAGCCGAACTCCATCGTCCGACCATAATAGGGGGCACCGTTGGTGTCGTGGATCAGGAAGCTTGTGCAGGCCTGCACCGGCAGCGGCACGAGAGACGCCGCCATCGCGGTACCCAGGAATACGCGGGTCAGTGATTTCATCCGTTTGCCAGCCATCTCAGCCTCGTGTGATTGTTGGATGCGAGTGATAGCCGGCCGCACATTTCGCGACCCTTAAAAATCACGATCGGATTGGAAGCGGATTCGCGATCGCCGGTTTCTCACTGGCGACGGTCGGAAGGGCCACCGCACCGTGGCGCCGGGGGCACTTGCCGTCCGCGGGACCGGACGCTGATGCCGCTGCTGCCTGATGCCGTCGATCGGGCTTCGGCCCGCTGACAGGCAGGCATGGCCTTCAGCCCGTAGCGACCCCGCCTTCCAGTCCACCCCGCCATCCTGAGGTATTGCGACGCGAAGCCGTGAAGGAGGAAGGGCCGTGCCAGTCGACCATCCGTCGAGGCCCCCTCGCCGGCTTACCGCGCCGACCGCCCGGTCACGCACCCGGCCCCAGCCGCTCCAGCACCTCGCGATGCCAGGCGATCTCGGCCTCAAGCCGCAACTGGGTATGCCGGAAGGCCAGCGCCTCGCCGGCCCGCAGCGTCGGCCTGGCCCCATCCCAGGCCTCCTGCCAGGCCTCCGCCTCGGCGCGGTAGATGTCGAGACGCCGCCGCATCGCCGCAGCCACCTCGGTGTCCGGAATGCCCGCGGCCGTCTGCAGGGCGAGGTCGACGGGATCGGGCCGGAGGCCGGTCTTGCCGAAGGCCGCCGCGCGCGCCGTATCCAGTTCCATCAGGCCGGTGGCGGTGATCTCGTAGACAGTGCGTTCCGGCCGGCTGCCGACCGTCTCGCTGCGCACCGGCCGGATCGCGCCATCGGCGGCCATGCGGTGCAGCGCGTGGTACAGCGAACCCGGCTTGACCTCGGTCCAAAGGTCGGTGCGATCGGCCCGCGCCGCCTGCTTGACCTGATGCCCATGCATCGGCCCGCCCTTCCACAGGGCAGCGAGAACAAGTAGGCGAATAGTGCTCATCGGCTGAGTATGAGTATCTTGTCTTGATTAATCAAATTTGATTAATCAAGACGTCCATCAAGACTAGGCAGGCAAGTCGGCAAGTTCCTGATCGAGTCTCGCGCCGGCGCCATCGAAGATACCGCCGCGGCAGGAGTCCGCCGCCCACTATCGCTCGGGCGCCAGCCATTCGAGCCATGGCGCCGCCGGCCTCGCCGACCGGCAGACGGCCTGTTTCGGCGCGAACCTGCCGCACCGCGTGGCCGGCATGTTGGCCGACGCCCCGGACCACGCCCTCATCACGCCGCAGTCCGCTCCCCTCGCCTGAAGCGAAGACGCAGTGCGCGGCGGTTGATCGGCCGGGCAGAACGGCCGGCCCGGTTGCGATTGACCACCATCGCAGCTTTTTCTGCCGCCACCGCTTCACACGCGATTCGCCGACCGGTTAGAGTGCAGTGATTCGCGAGGGCGTCGGCAGCCTCGCGTCGCGGAACGGGCGCATCCCTCTTGTGCTGCGGGGAGCGTGCCGGAAAGGGGCAATGCGCATGCACGGATATGGCGGCAGGGCGGTCGCGGTCAGCGCCGGTTTTCGCTCCGCCATCTTCGCCACCACCGCCTCCGCTGCCCTGCTCTCCAGTCCCGTATTTGCCGCTGTCGCCCCGGAAGCCCCCGTCGAGAGGCTCACCGCCTTCGACATTGTCATGCTGGTCATGCTGATCGGCACGGTCAGCTTCGCCGTGATCAGCGCCATCGCCCTGATGCGCGCCCGAAACCGGGCGGAGACCGAGAATGCCGATCTCCGCCTGCAGGTCGCGGACCTCAAGGCAACCGCCGACCGGGCGGAAATCCTCATCGACGCCAAGGACGAGAAGCTCGTCGCCTGGGCAACGGACGACGAAGCGCCGCTTGTCGCCGGCGCCTTGCCGGCCAATGTCGGCGCGCCGACCGACCGCGCCCGCTTCCTCGCCTTCGGCACCTGGCTGAAGCCGGAATCGGCGGCGCGGATCGACCAGGCGGTGTCGCAGTTGCGGGCGCGCGGCGAGCCCTTCGATCTGACCATCGCCACCGTCGCCGGACGCTTGATCGAGGTGCGCGGCCATACCATCGGCTCGGCCGCGGTCGCCCGGTTCCGCGATCTCGACGGCGACCGGCTCGCCCGCGCCGACCTGGAAGCTCGCTACGACCTGCTCGAAGCCGAGGTCGAGGCCATGCGCGCGATGTTCTCGGTCGCGCCGATGCCGATCTGGCTGCGCGACGAGACCGGCCGGCTGGTCTGGGTCAACGCCGCCTATGCGGCCGCGGTCGAAGCCGCCGACGAGACCGACGCGGCCGAGCGCGGCCTCGAACTCCTCGACAGCAGCGGCCGGCAGATGATCCGCGAGGGCCACAAGACCGAGCCGGTCTTCCTCAAGCGGCTGCCGGCCATCGTCGCCGGCTCGCGCCGCATCTTCGATGTCACCGACGTCGATACGCCGAACGGCAGCGGCGGCATCGCCATCGATGTCAGCGGGGCGGAGGCCGCCCAGGCGGCCCTTCGCCGCGAGATCGACTTCAACGCCCGCACCCTCGACCAGCTGGCGACCGCGGTCGCCATCTACGGGCCCGACCGGCGCCTGAAATCCTACAATGCCGCCTATCGCAGCCTGTTCGATCTCGATACCGCTTTTCTCGAATCGCGGCCCGACGACAATGCGGTGCTCGACCACCTGCGCGCCGCCCGCAAGCTGCCCGAACAGTCCGACTTCAAGTCGTGGCGCACCGACCTGTTCGCCGCCTACCAGTCGGTGGAGACGCGCGAGCATATCTGGCACCTGCCGGACGGCCAGACGCTGCGGGTGATCGCCAATCCCAATCCCCAGGGCGGCATGACCTGGGTCTACGAGAATGTCACCGAGCGGCTCGATCTCGAAAGCCGCTACAACGCCCTGATCCACGTCCAGGGCGAAACCCTCGACCATCTCGCCGAAGGCGTCGCGGTGTTCGGCTCGGACGGCCGGCTGAGGCTGCACAACCCCTCCTTCGCCGCCATTCTCGAACTCGACCCGGCCGTCCTCGAAGGGCGCCCGCACGTCGCGGAGATCGTCCGCGCCTGCCGCCAGCCGGATGACGACGACGGCGACTGGAACCGCTTCACCGCCTGCGTTGCCGGACTGGACGAGAGCCGGTCGAGCTTCGCCGGACGGATGGAGCGCGCCGGCAACCGGGTGATTGACTATGCCTCGGTGCCGCTGCCCGACGGCCAGACCATGGTCACCTTCGTCGATGTCAGCGATACGGTGCAGGTCGAGCGGGCGCTGGTCGAGCGCAACGAGGCGCTGGAAACCGCCGACGCGATCAAGAACGCCTTCATCCACCACGTCTCCTACGAACTGCGCTCGCCGCTGACCAACATCATTGGCTTCACCCAGCTTCTCGCCGATCCGCGGGTCGGGCCGCTGACCGAGCGGCAAAGCGAGTATGTCGGCTATGTCATGTCGTCGAGCGGCGCTCTTCTGGCTATCGTCAACGACATCCTCGACCTCGCCACGGTCGATGCCGGGATCATGGAACTCGATCTCGGCGAAGTCGATGTCGGCGAAGCCGTCGCCGCCACCATCGAGGGCGTGAAGGACCGCATCTCCGACGCGAACCTCCATGTCGAAACCGACGTGCCGAAGGACATCGGCACCTTCGTCGCCGACGGCACCCGCGTCCGCCAGATCCTGTTCAACCTCCTCGCCAATGCCATCGCGTTCTCCCCGGAGGGCGGCCGTGTGGCGATCGAAGCGCGCCGCGACGGCGACACCATCGCCTTCTCGGTCAGCGACCAGGGCCCGGGCATCCCGGCCGATTTCCTCGACACCGCCTTCGACCGCTTCGCCAGCAAGCCGCAGGGCGCCGCCCGCGGCGGTGCCGGGCTCGGGCTGGCCATCGTCAAGAGCTTCGCCGAACTGCACGGCGGCACGGTCGAGATCCAGTCCGAGGAAGGCAAGGGCTCCCGCGTCACCTGCCGCCTCCCCATCCGCCCCGGCATCGCCGCCGCGGCGGAATAAGCGCAGCGGCACGATGGCTGCAACCCGATTCCCGCTGACCCTCGATCTCGCCGACGAAACGGCAACCACCCGCTTTGCCGAGGATATCGCGGCCTGCCTGGCGCCCGGCGACGTGATCGCGCTCTCCGGCGGGCTTGGCGTCGGCAAGACCACCTTCGCCCGGGCGCTGATCCGGGCGCTGGCCGACGACGCCGAACTCGAGGTGCCGAGCCCGACCTTCACCCTGGCCCAGAGCTACGCGTCGGGTCCGGTGCCGGTGACCCATTTCGATCTCTACCGGCTTTCCAGTCCCGAGGAACTCGACGAACTCGGGCTGGAGGAGGCGCTGGCGACCGGTGCCGCCCTGATCGAATGGCCGGAACGGGCCGAGGACGAGTTGCCCCCGACGCGCCTGACCATCGCCTTCGCCATTGCCGGTGACGGCCGCGCGGCGACGCTGTCCGGGAGCGGCGACTGGCAGCGGCGCATCGCCCATAGCCGCCATGTCCGCGCCTTTCTCGACACCACGGGATTCTCCGGCGCCGCCCGACGCTACCTGCAGGGCGACGCCTCGTCACGGACCTATGAGCGCATCCGCGCCGGCGACCGACACGCGGTCCTGATGGACTGGCCCCCTGCCGAAGCCCCCGCCGCCGGCGACCGCCGCGGCGCCTACCGGGCGCGCGACGTCCGCGCCTTCGTCGCCGTCGACGAGGCGCTGCGCGACGCCGGCCTTTCGGCACCGGCGGTGCTCGGCGCCGATCTCGATGGCGGGCTGCTCGTCCTCGAGGACCTCGGCAGCACTGGCATCGCGGTCGACGGCGAGCCGGTGGCCGAGCGCTACCATGCGGCGATCGGCGTCCTCGCGACGATCCACGGCGAGGCGCGGCCCGACACGCTCCCCGCCCCCGACGGCGGCACCCATCGCCTGCCGGCCTATTCCGCCGACGCGCTCGCCGCCGAGCTCGACCTCTTCCTCGACTGGTATGTCCCGCATGTCACCGGCGCCCCGGCCGCCGACGCCGCGCGCCAAGACTTCGCCGCCCTGTGGGCCGACCTTACCGGCCAGCTCGCGGCGGCCGAGACGAGCTGGGTGCTCCTCGACTACCACTCGCCCAACCTCCTGTGGCTGGCCGACCGGGCGGGGCTCGCCCGCGTCGGCATCCTCGATTTCCAGGACATGCTGACGGGGCCTGTGGCCTATGACGTCGTCTCGCTCTGCCAGGATGCGCGGGTGACCGTCCCGCCGGCGCTCGAATCGTCGCTGGTCGCGGCCTATGTCGCGCTCCGCCAGGCCGACAAGGGGCGCTTCGACGACGAGGCTTTCGCCGCCGTCTATGCGATTCTCGGCGCCCAGCGCGCCACCAAGATCCTCGGCGCCTTTGCCCGGCTCGCCGACCACACCGGAAAACCGCGTTATCTTCAGCATATTCCAAGACTCCGTGAATATCTCAAACGGAGCCTTGCCCATCCGGCCCTGACCGGTTACGCGCAGTGGTACCGGAGGCACCTTCCTCCGTCCGCCTGACGTTCCGAAGAGGCCCGCCTTGCCGACATTCACGCGACCGAAACGGGCGATGATGCTCGCCGCGGGACGAGGCAAGCGGATGCGCCCGCTCACTGCCACCGTGCCGAAGCCGCTGATCGAGGTCCGCGGCCGCGCCCTGATCGACCACGGCCTCGACGCCCTGGAAAAGGCCGGCGTCGAGGAGGCGGTGGTCAACGTCCATTACCTCCCCTCCCTGCTTGAGGCTCACCTGAGGCGCCGTCCGTCCGGCCCGGCGACCGTCATCTCCGACGAGCGCGAGCAGCTTCTCGATACCGGCGGCGGCATCGCCAAGGCGCTGCCCCTGATCGGCCCCGATCCCTTCTTCCTGCTCAATTCCGATTCCTTCTGGATCGAGGGCGCCCGCCCCAACCTCCACTGGCTGGCGGCGAGCTGGAACGATATGGCGATGGACGCCCTGCTCCTCCTGGCGCCCACCGTGCGCTCGGTCGGCTATCACGGCGTCGGCGATTTCCGAATGGACCCGAATGGCGCGCTCCGCCGCCGGCCGGAGCGCGATGTCGCGCCCTTCGTCTATTCCGGCGCGGCAATCCTCCATCCGCGCTTCTTCGACGACTGCCCCGACGTGCCCTTTTCGCTCAACGTCCTGTTCGACCGGGCGATCGAAACCGGCCGCCTCTACGGCGTGCGGATGGACGGGCTGTGGCTGCATGTCGGCACGCCGGAAGCCATCGGCGAGGCGGAGATGATGATCGCCGACAGCGCCGCCTGAGGCCGCCATGCGGGACGCGCCCAAGGTCTTCTCGATCCCGGCCGGTGCCCCGTTTCTCGATGTCCTCGCCGACGCCTTCCTGACCGGCCGGCTCGCGCCGTTGCCGGAGCCGCGCGACGATCCCCTCGCCCTTGCCAATGCGACCATCCTGCTGCCGACCCGCCGCGCTGTTCGCGCGCTGCGCGAGCGGCTGGTCGAGACGCTCGGCGCCGACGCCGCGATCCTCCCCGATATCCGGCCGATCGGCGATGCCAGCGAGGAGGATCACCTCCTCGACCCCAGCGCCGAGACCGTCGCCGACCGGCTCGCCCTGCCGCCGGCGATCGGCCGCCTGCCGCGCCAGCTGGCGCTGACCCAGCTGACGCTGGCCTGGGGACGGGCGATCCGCGGCGATTCCTCGCTTCTCGATATCCACGAGGGCGAGCAGTTGCTGATCCCGGCCTCGGCGGCCGATGCGGCGCGGCTTGCCGGCGACCTCGCCCGGCTGATGGACGATGTCGAGACCGCCACGGATGCCGGGGCCGGCCGCGACCCCTGGGCCGAGATCCAGAAGCTGGCGCCGGAAGATCACGCCGGCTACTTCCAGATCACCCTCGATTTCCTCAAGATCGCCTTCGAGCGCTGGCCCGAATACCTCGCCGAGAACGGCGTCGTCGATCCGGCGGTGCGCCGCGACCACCTGATCCGCGCCGAGGCCGCGCGCCTCGAGCGCATGGCGGCGCGCGGCCCGGTGATCGCCGCCGGCTCGACCGGCTCGATCCCGGCGACCGCCGAACTGCTCAAGACCATAGCCCACCTGCCGAATGGCGCCGTCGTCCTGCCGGCGCTCGACCGCGACCTCGACGCGGACGGCTTCGCGGCGATCGGCGGCGTCGATACCCCGGCGCGCGCCTACGGCCATCCGCAATTCGGCCTCAAGCAGTTGATCGCCGCGCTCGGCATCACCCGCGAGGATGTTGCGCCGCTCGGCGACGTGCCGGAAGCGCTCGCCCTGCGCGCCCGCCTCGCCACCGAGGCGCTCCGCCCGGCCGAGACCACCGACACCTGGGCGATGTTCCGCGCCGCCGGCCCGGACATCCGCGCCGTCGACGCCGCGCTCGCCGATGCCGGCCTGATCGTCGCCCATAACGAGCAGGAAGAGGCCGTCGCCATCGCCATCGCCATTCGCGAGGCGGTGGAACAGCCCGAGGCGCGGGTGGCGCTGGTGACGCCCGACCGGACGCTGGCCCGGCGGGTCGCGGCCGAACTCGGCCGCTGGGGCCTCGCCATCGACGATTCCGCCGGTGCCCGCCTCGACCTCCTGCCGGAGGGAATCTTCGCCCGCCTCGTCGGCGAGGCGCTGGTCGCCGACACGGACCCGGCCGCCCTGCTGGCGGTACTCAAGCACCCCTCGGCCGTCTTCGGCATGGGCCGGGCGGAATGCCGCAAGGCGGCCCGCATCCTCGAACTCGCGGTGTTTCGCGGCCGACGCGGCGATTGCGGCCTGGCCGGGCTCGCCGACGCGCTGGCCGCGGCGCGCGAGGAGGCCGGCGGCGGCGCGGCACGCCACGTGCCACGGGCGCGAAAGCGCCTCGCCCCCGGCGACTGGGACCTTGCCGCCCGGCTGGTCGAAAGGCTCGGCGCGATCCTCGGGCCGGTCAGCGCCGCCTTCGCCGGGGATGCGCCTTTCGACTCGCCCGAAGCTGCCATGCTGCTGCGCGAGGCGATCGCCGCGGCAACGACCGATCACACCGGCTCCGACGACGGCTTCCGCGATCGGCCAGGCGGCGTGGCGCTGGCGCGCTTGCTCGAAGGGCTCATCGACGGACCTTCGCTGGCGATGAAGCCGGCGGAGTTCCCGCCCTTCCTCGCCACGCTGATGACCGATGTGTCGGTGACCCGGCCGCCGGGAACCGATCCGCGCATCCATATCTGGGGCACGCTGGAGGCGCGGCTGCAGACGGCGGACCTGCTGATCCTTGGCGGCCTCGACGAGGGGGTCTGGCCGGCCGAGACCCGCACCGACCCGTGGCTGTCGCGGGCGATGCGGGCCGAGATCGGCCTGCCGCCGCCGGAGCGGCGGATCGGACAGGCCGCCCACGACTTCATGCAGGCCTTCGCCGCGCCGAGGGTGCTGGTCACCCGCGCCGGGAAGCGCGGCGGCACACCCACCGTCGCCTCGCGATGGCTGCAGCGTTTCGACGCGCTGGTCGGCAAGGCGGCGAGCGAGCGGATGACCAGCCGGGGGGCGCTCTATGTCGATCTCGCCCGCCAGGTCGATCGCTGGGACAAGCCGCCCCAGCCGATCAGGAAGCCGGAGCCGAAACCGGCAATCGCCGACCGGCCGCGCAGCCTGTCGGTCACCGAGATCGAGACGCTGGTCCGCGATCCCTATGCGATCTACGCCAAGCATGTCCTCCGGCTCGACCCGCTCGATCCGCTCGGCCAGGCGCCGGACTATGCGCTGCGCGGGTCGCTGATCCATGAGGCGATCGGCGACTTCTCGCAAGCCTGGATCGGCCTGCCCTTCGACGACGCCGCGCGGAAGCGCCTCATCGAATTTGGCGAACAGGCGCTGACCGAGATCGAGGCATTTGCCGATCTCCACGCGATCTGGAAGACGCGGTTCGAGGGCATCGCGACCTGGCTCATCAATTGGGAGGCGAAGCGCGACCCGGACATCGAGCTGCGCTCGGCCGAAATAGACGGCCGGCTGGAGATTGACGCCCCGGCCGGCGTCTTCGCCCTGCGCGGGCGCGCCGATCGCATCGACCTGCGCAAGGATGGCGGGGTCGAAATCCTCGACTTCAAGACCGGCACGCCGCCGTCGGCCCGGCAGGTGCTCGTCGGTTTTGCGCCGCAGCTGGCGCTGGAGGCGGCAATGGTCCAGGCCGGCGCTTTCGACCAGGACGGCAAGCCGTCCTTCCGTACCCGGTCGATCGCCAACCTCGGCTGGATCGCGCTCGGCCAGGTCGAGCGCGGCCAGCCGATCCGCTCCGCCGTCGAGGACGGCTTCACCGCCGACGAAGTCGCGGCCGAGGCCCATGCCCGGCTCGAGGCGCTGGTCGCCGCCTATGACGATCCGGACCGCGGCTATGCCAGCCGGGCGCGGCCGATGTTCCAGCTCCGCTACGAGAGCCCCTATGACCATCTTGCCCGCGTCCGCGAATGGGCGCTGGTCGAAAGCGACGAGGATATCGATTGGCTGCCACCGCGAAAGCCGTAACCGTCGACGACACGACGAAGAAGGCCCAGGCGGACGCCTCCAATCCGCGCGCCTCGGCCTGGGTGTCGGCCAATGCCGGCGCCGGCAAGACCTTCGTCCTGTCGCAGCGGGTGATCCGGCTACTGCTCGCCGGCACCGACCCGTCCCGCATCCTCTGCCTGACCTTCACCCGCGCCGCGGCGGCGGAAATGGCCAAGCGGGTCTTCGACCGGCTGAGCGCATGGACGACGCTGCCGGACACGAAGCTCGCCACCGAGATCACCCGCGTCGAGGGCCGGCGGCCCGACGCGGCGACGCTGGCCGAGGCCCGTCGTCTCTTCGCCCGGGCGCTCGAAACCCCGGGCGGCCTGAAGATCCAGACCATCCACGCCTTCTGCGAACGCCTCCTCCACCAGTTCCCCTTCGAGGCCAATGTCGCCGGACATTTCGAGGTGCTCGACGAACGCGATGCGCAGGTCTTTTCCGATACTGCCCGGCGCACGGTGCTTGCCCGCGCGGCGGAGGACCGCGACGGCCCGCTTGGCCAGGCCCTCACTGCCGTGCTGGCCGCCGGCAGCGACTTCGCCCAGGAACTGGCGATCAAGGAATTCGTCGACAAGCGCGACAAGGTCCGCGCCTGGATCGTTCGCGCCGGCTCGCTCGATGATGCGCTGGCCGAATTGCGGGACAGGCTCGGCGTCGGGCCGGCCGACACCGCCAGCGGCCTTCACACCGCGATCCTCGACGAGTGCCGGCTGGCCTCCGAACTCGGCGAACTGGTGACGCGGCTTGCCGTCAGCGGCACGAACGACCAGAAGGCGGCGGCGCGTCTGGCGCCGATCGTCTCTGCCAGCACCGACGCCGAACGCTGCGCCGCCTATCTCGACTTCTGGCGGACCGGCGACGGCAAGTTGCGCGCCATCTCGAGCCTGGTGACCAAGGCGGTCAAGAATGACTGGCCGGGGCTGGCCGAATTCATCGAGGAGGAGGCCGAGCGGCTGGCCGTGCTGCTCGAACGGATATCGGCGGCGGAATGCTACGAATCGAGCGCCGCCATGCTGCGCATCGCCGATGCGGTGATCCAGGAATACGATCGCATCAAGATCGCCCGCGGCGTCCTCGACTTCGACGATCTGGTCGCCAAGACCGCCAACCTGCTGTCCCGCGCCGACGCCTCGCGCTGGGTCCACTACAAGCTCGATCGCGGCCTCGACCACATCCTTGTCGACGAGGCGCAGGACACCAGCCCGCGCCAGTGGCAGGTGGTGCGGGCGCTGGTCGAGGAATTCTTCGCGGGCCAAGGCGCCAGCGAAAAGACCCGGACCCTCTTCGCCGTCGGCGACGAGAAGCAGTCGATCTATTCCTTCCAGGGCGCGGTGCCGGCGTGGTTCTCGCGGATGCGCGGCGAATTCGGCGGTCGCGCCCGGCAGGCCGGCTTCGCCTGGACCGACCCGGAGCTTCACCTCTCCTTCCGCTCGACCGACGCGGTGCTATCCGCGGTCGACGCGGTCTTCTCGCGCGAAGCCGCCTATCGCGGCCTTGCCGGCGAACCGACGCCGACCGTCCACACCGCGGCGC
This sequence comes from Bauldia litoralis, assembly GCF_900104485.1. GTDB lineage: Bacteria > Pseudomonadota > Alphaproteobacteria > Rhizobiales > Kaistiaceae > Bauldia > Bauldia litoralis. Next base: position 106,235 of record NZ_FMXQ01000012.1, read on the forward strand.
GGCTGGACGCCCCCGGTCAGGTGATCCTGTGGCCGATGATCGAGCCACCGGAAAAGCCGGACCCGGAGGACTGGACGAGCCCGGTCGACCACCTCGGCGACGAGAGCCCCGAGGTGAAGCTCGCCAATCGCATCGCCAGTACCGTCACCGGCTGGCTCCATCGCGAGGAACGGCTGGAATCGACCGGCGATCCGATCCGGCCGGGCAGCATCCTGATCCTCACCCGCACCCGCGGCGCCCAGACCGACGCCATCAACCGGGCGCTCAAGACCCGTGGCGTGGCGATCGCCGGCGCCGACCGGATGACGCTGACCGAGCACATCGCGGTGATGGACCTGATGGCCATCGGGCGGGTCGTGCTGCTGCCGGAGGACGACCTGTCGCTGGCAGCGGTGCTCAAGAGTCCGCTGATCGGCCTCGACGAGGACCAGCTCTTCCGGATCGCCCATGAGCGAGGCAGCAAGACGCTGTGGTCGGCCCTTGGCGCGGCCGCCGATGCCGAGGGCGGCGCGATCGCCGAGGCCCGTGCCCAGATCGACGTCTGGCGGGCCCGGGCCGACCTCCGCGATCCCTATGCCTTCTACGGCGAGATTCTCGCCAGCGAGGCGCATGGCCGCCGGCAGTTCCTTCGCCGCCTCGGCTCCGAGGCCGAGGACGTGCTCGACGAATTCCTCTCCCAGGCGCTCGCCTACGAGCAGGCGCATACGCCGTCGCTGCAGGGCTTCCTCGCCTGGCTCGACGCGTCGGAGACCCAGGTCCGTCGCGACACCGATTCGATCCGCAACGAAGTCCGCGTGATGACCGTCCACGGCGCCAAGGGCCTCGAGGCCGACATCGTCTTCCTCGTCGATACCGGCGCCAAACCGGTCCACCCGAACCACGATGCCCGCGTCGTGTCGCTCGACGACGATCGCGACGGCGAGGGCCATCCGCTGGTCTGGATGCGCAGTTCGAAGGCGATGCCGCCGCCGGTCAGGGCGCGTGTCGATGCGTTGCGTGAGGAGGCGGAGGAAGAATATCGCCGGCTGCTCTATGTGGCGATGACCCGGGCCCGCGACCGGCTCTACATCTGCGGCACGCTGAAGCCCCGGGCGACCGACACCGTCGGTGGCTGGCATGCGCTGGTTAGCGATGCGCTGGAGGCCGAGTCGGTGCGGCGTGAGCTCGCCGACGGCGAAGTCGAGATCGAGTGGCGGCCGCCGGCCGAGCGCGTCATCCCGGCCAAGGGAAGACAGGAGGCGATGACGCTGGCGCCGCCTGCACCTCCGTGGCTCAGCCGTCCGGCACCGCCCGCGCCGCGCCCGATCCGTCGCATCACCCCGTCCACCGCCGTCGCAGAGGCGTCCGAGGCCCTTCCGCGCCGTTCCAGGGGGCGTTCCGGGTCCGAGGGCGGGTCCGATCGGGCGGCCGAGCGCGGACGCCTGATCCACCGTCTCCTGCAGTCCCTCCCCGAGGCAAATCCCGCCGATCGCCACGTCATCGGCGCACGTTTTCTCGACGCTGTGGCCGACTCATGGAGCCCCGAGGAACGGGCCGGTCTACTCGGCGAAGTACTTGCAATCCTTGAGCGTTCGGACTTCGCCCCGGTCTTCGCACCGGGCAGCCGGGCCGAGGTCGAGATCGCCGGAACCTTCAGCGGCGCCAGGCTCTCCGGTCGCATCGACCGGCTGGCGGTCAGCGACGACAAGGTGCTGATCGTCGACTACAAGACCGGCGCCCCGCCGACCGAGGCTCCACACGATTACGTGATGCAGCTGGCGCTCTATGCCGTTGTCCTGACACGGCTTTATCCCACGAAAACCCTCGCCGCAGCGATCCTGTGGACCGAAGCGCCGTCCCTGATGGAAATTCCTGCCCCGATGCTGGACGCCGCTGCAAAATCGCTGGCCCCCACGGAATCGTGACCCACCCCCCTGCGACCCCGGCAACGCCGCCGCGCTGCTTGACGCTGCTGCGGGCGCTACCTACCTTCCAATCGACACCACGTTCCCATTCCTCCAAAAACCGAGGTTTCTCATGGCTCCCGTCGCAGTGACCGATGCCAATTTCGATTCGGACGTGCTTGGCTCCGCCGAGCCGGTGGTCGTCGATTTCTGGGCGGAATGGTGCGGTCCCTGCCGTTTCATCGCGCCGGCGCTTGAAGAGATCGCCGCCGAGATGGACGGCAAGGTCAAGATCGCCAAGCTCAATGTCGACGAGAATCCCGACATCATGATGCGCTACGGCGTCCGCTCAATCCCGACGCTGATCCTGTTCAAGGGCGGCGAGCCGACGGCGATGCAGGTCGGCGCCGTGCCGAAGCAGAAGCTGTCGGACTGGATCACGCAGTCGATCTAGCGTTTCCGCGCATTCGAAACGACAAAGGCCGCGCCCTCGGGTGCGGCCTTTTTCTTTGGTTGAGAGGCACTTACCGCGGCGGCGTGCCGTTTTCGGCCAGCGTCGTCCCCGCCAGGTAGAGCGAACCGCAGATCAGGATACGGGGCGGGCCGAGCGTCGTCTCCTCGCGGGCAATCCGGTCGAGCGCGTCACCGACGCTGTCGGACGGCTCGGTGGCGAGGTCGACCTCGCTGGCGATCACCGCCAGTTCGACCGGATCGCGGCCGGCCAGCGACGACGGCACCGGCACCGTGTAGACGCGACGGGCGAGGCCAGCGAAAGGCTGGAAGAAACCCAGCGGGTCCTTGGTGTTGAGCATGCCGGCAATAAGGTAGAGCGGCCGCGGGACCCGCTCCTCGAGGTCGGCCATCGCCTCGGCGATCGCAATGCCGGCGCCGGGATTGTGGCCGCCATCGAGCCAGATCTCGGCTTCCTCCGGCGCCCGTTCGACCAGCGCGCCGGCGGTCAGCCGTTGGAGACGCGCCGGCCATTCGACATCGGCGAGCCCCTGTTCGATCGCTTCGGTCGAGACGCCGAGGCCGGACCGGCGCAGCGTCGCGATCGCGGTTCCGGCATTGGTGAACTGGTGACGGCCGATAAGGCGGGGCTGCGGCAGGTCGAGAAGGCCGTCCTCATCCTGGTAGACGAGACGACCGCGCTCGGGCGTGGCAACCCAGTCCTGGTTGGCGACGAAGAGCGGCGCGCGCTTCCGCGCCGCCTCGGCTTCGATAATCGCCAATGCCTCCTGCGCCTGGGGGGCGACAATGACCGGGCGGCCCTGCTTGACGATGCCGGCCTTTTCGGCGGCGATCAGCTCGATGGTGTCGCCGAGGAATTTTTCGTGATCGACGGAGACCGGCGTAATCACCGTCGCCAGCGGCTCGGTGATGATGTTCGTGGCGTCGAGCCGTCCGCCGAGGCCGACCTCAAGGATGACGACGTCGGCCGGATTGCGCGCGAAGAGCACGATGGCCGCCGCGGTGGTGATCTCGAAATGGGTGATCGGCCGGCCGTCGTTGACGCGCTCCACCTCGATCAGCGTATCGGCAAGCGCGTCCTCGTCAACGAAGCGGCCGCCACCCTTGGCGGCGATGCGGATGCGCTCGTGGAAACTGACCAGATGCGGCGAGGTGTAGACATGGACGCCGCGCCCCTCCGCTTCCAGCATGGCGCGCATGAAGGCGGTGGTCGAGCCCTTGCCATTGGTGCCGGCGACGTGGATGACCGGCGGCAGTTGCCTGTCGGGACTGCCGAGTTCGAGCATCAGCCGCTCGATCCGGTCGAGCGACAGGTCGATCTCGCGCGGATGCAGCCGGAGCAGCCGCTCCAATATTGCCTGCGAACGTTCCATGGGATGGGCCGCTAGACGGCTTCGGTTTCCGTTTCGGATGCCGGCCGCTCGGCCGGCTCGTCCTCGGTCACCTCTTCGAGGATCTCGGGCTCGGGATCCGGCGCGGCGCCGAGCACGCGGCAGAGACGGGCAATCGTCTCGCGCAACTCGTGACGATGGACAACCATGTCGACCATGCCGTGCTCGCGCAGATACTCTGCCCGCTGGAAGCCCTCCGGCAGCTTCTCGCGAATGGTCTGTTCGATGACCCGCGGCCCGGCGAAGCCGATCAACGCGCCGGGCTCCGCGATGTGAATGTCGCCCAGCATCGCGTAGGAGGCGGTGACGCCGCCGGTCGTCGGGTTGGTGAGGACGACGATGTAGGGCAGCTTCTCCTCGCGGAACGCCTCGACGGCGACGGTCGTGCGCGGCAACTGCATCAGCGAGAGCATGCCCTCCTGCATGCGTGCGCCACCGGACGCGGCGAAAAGGACGAAGGGCAGCCGGCGCTCCTTGGCAGTCAGCAGCGCGGTCACCACCGCCTCGCCTGCGGCCATGCCGAGGGAGCCGCCCATGAAGTTGAAGTCCTGAACCGCCGAGACGACGGGAACGGAATCGACGGCGCCGGCGCCGACCAGGACGGCGTCGGTCATGCTGGTCTTGGCCCGGGCATCCTTGAGACGGTCGGTATACCTACGCTCGTCGCGGAACTTGAGGGGATCGAGCGGCACATCCGGCGTCGGGATCGATTCCCAGGTGGCCTGATCGAAGAAATGCTCGAACCGCTGACGGCCGGTCATCCGCATGTGATAGCCGGAGCCGGGAACGACGAAATGATTGGCTTCCAGGTCGCGGTGGAAGACCATCTCGCCGGTCTCGGGACACTTGATCCAGAGATTCTCCGGCACCTCGCGCTTGGCGAGGAGGTTCCTGATCTTCGGGCGGACGACGTTGCTGATCCAGCTCAATTTCTGTCTCTTCCTTACTCGGCCGCTTCGGCCCGCGCGGCGCGAACCCCGGCCGCGAGATCGGCAACCAGCGCGGTTACCGCAGGAATAGTCCTTTCCGTGGCGCCACCGGAAGCGTCGAGGCTGTCCCGCACGGCATTGACCAGCGCCGAGCCGACAACCACGCCATCCGCGGTCCGGCCGATCGCCGCCGCCTGCTCGGCGGTCCGGACGCCGAAACCGACCGCAACGGGTAATATGGTGTGCCGCTTGATCCTTGTCACCGCCTCGGCGACTTTTGCCGTATCGGGGGCGGCGGAGCCGGTCACCCCGAGGATCGAGACGTAGTAGACAAAACCCGAGGTATTGGCGAGCACCGTCGGCAGGCGACGGTCGTCGGTGGTCGGCGCGGCGAGGCGGATGAAGTTGATGCCGCGCTCCATCGCCGGGATGCAGAGTTCGTCATCGGCCTCCGGCGGCAGGTCGACGATGATCAGGCCGTCGACGCCGGCGGCCCTGGCGTCGTCGAGGAACGCCTCGTTGCCCCAGGAATAGATCGGATTGTAGTAGCCCATCAGGATGATCGGCGTTTCGCCATCCTCCTCGCGGAAGGCACGGACCAGCGCCAGCGTCTTCTTCATCGTCTGGCCGGCGCGCAGCGCCCGCTGGCCAGCGACCTGGATCGCCGGGCCGTCGGCCATCGGATCGGAAAACGGCATGCCGAGTTCGATCAGGTCGGCACCGGCGGCCGGCAACGCCTTGACGATGCCGAGCGACGTCTCGGGGTCCGGATCGCCGGCCATCAGGAAGGTGACCAGCGCCGGCCGGCCCTCGGCCGCGGTGGCGGCAAAACGGCGATCGATGCGGGAGGTCATATGTCCATCCCCAGCGCGGTGGCGACGGTGAAGACGTCCTTGTCGCCGCGGCCACAGAGATTCATCAGGATGATCTGATCCTTGTCCATCGTCGGGGCGAGCTTCGTGACATAGGCGAGCGCATGGGCCGGCTCCAGCGCCGGGATGATGCCTTCCAGCCGGGTCAGCATCTCGAAGGCGTCGAGCGCCTCCTTGTCGGTGGCGGGTACATAGGTGACGCGGCCGGTGTCGCGCAGCCAGGAATGCTCCGGGCCGACGCCCGGGTAATCGAGCCCGGCCGAGATCGAGTGACCTTCGAGGATCTGGCCGTCGTCGTCCTGCAGGAGGTAGGTGCGGTTGCCGTGGAGGACGCCCGGCCTGCCGCCGCTCATCGACGAGGCATGGCCGTTCTCGACGTCAAGGCCGTGGCCGCCGGCCTCTACGCCGTAGATCGCCACATCCTTGTCATCGAGGAAGGGATGGAACAGGCCGATGGCATTGGAGCCGCCGCCGATACAGGCGACCAGCGCGTCGGGCAGCCGGCCTTCCATCGCCATCATCTGCTCACGCGCCTCGGCGCCGATCACCGACTGGAAGTCGCGGACCATCGCCGGATAGGGGTGCGGCCCGGCGGCGGTGCCGATCAGGTAATAGGTGTCCTCGACATTGGTCACCCAGTCGCGCAGCGCCTCGTTCATTGCGTCCTTGAGGGTGCCTGCGCCGGCGGTGACGGGGACGATCTCGGCGCCGAGCAGCTTCATGCGGAATACGTTGGGCTTCTGCCGCTCGACGTCGGTCTTGCCCATGTAGACGACGCAGGGCAGGCCGAAGCGCGCGGCGACAGTGGCGGTAGCGACGCCATGCTGGCCGGCACCGGTCTCGGCGATAATGCGGGTCTTGCCCATGCGGCGGGCGAGCAGAATCTGACCGAGGCAGTTGTTGATCTTGTGGCTGCCGGTGTGATTGAGCTCGTCGCGCTTGAAGTAGATCTTCGCGCCACCGAGTTCCGCGGTCAGCCGCTCGGCGAAATAGAGAGGGCTCGGCCGGCCGGCGTAGTGGGTGTTGAGGTTGTCGAGCTCCGCCCGATAGTCCGGGTCGGCCTTGGCCGCCTCGTAGGCGGTCTCGAGCTCAAGGATCAGCGGCATCAGCGTTTCGGCAACGAATCGACCGCCATAGAGCCCGAAGAAGCCGCGGTCGTCAGGGCCTCCGCGCATGGTGTTGGGCAAGGCAGTCATGATGCTTTCCTTGTTGCCGCCGACACACTGTCGGCATTGCGGGCCGCCGCGATGAAGGCGCGGATCCTGTCTGCGTCCTTGCGGCCCGGCGCGCTCTCCACTCCAGACGAGACATCGACACCGGGAGCGTGGCTGATGCGCAGGGCCTCGCCGACATTGTCGGGATCGAGGCCGCCGGAGAGCATCCAGTCGACGCGCGGCCGAAAGCCTTCGAGCATCGTCCAGTCGAAGGACGCGCCGTTGCCGCCCGGGCGGTCGCTGCCGGCCGGCGGCTTGGCGTCGAGCAGGATGCAATCGGCCACCGACGCGTAGTCGTCCACCGCGGCCAGATCGTCCGGTGAGCGGATGCCCAGCGCTTTCATCACCTTCTGCGGAAAGCGCTTGCGGATCGCGGCAACGCGACCGACGGGCTCGGCGCCATGAAGCTGCAGCCAGTCCGGCCGGACCCGCTCGACAATCGCGGAAATCTCGGAATCGTCGAGATCGACGGTCAAGGCGACGATCTCCGCTCGGCCACGCGCGTGGTCGGCCAGCGCGGCAGCGTCCTCCATCCGCACGAAACGGGGGCTGCGGCCGAAGAAGACCAGGCCGACCATGTCGGCACCGGCATCGATCGCGTCATCCAGCGTCTCGCGGCTCGACAGGCCGCAAATCTTGACAATCAGGCTCATGAGCGAGGATTTGGCATGAAAGCCGGTTAGAGTCCAATTGACATCGGGGGCGTTGTCCGGCCAGCCTAGACCCTTGCCCTCTCCTGCCCCAAAGCCCAGCCCGAAGGACCTCAAAACCATGGAAACCCGCGCGCTCGGTCCGTCCGACCTGCACCTCTCGCTGCTCGGCCTCGGCTGCAACAATTTCGGCGGTCGGATCGACCTGGCCGCGACCCGCAAGGTGATCGACAAGGCGCTCGAACTCGGCATCACCCATATCGATACCGCCGACATCTACGGCGGCCGGGGCAACTCGGAGGCCTTCATCGGCGAATGCCTCGAAGGCCGTCGCGACGAGGCGGTGCTGGCCACCAAGATCGGCAAGCCGATGAGCGACAATCCGCCGAAGAATCGCGGATCGCGCGACTATGTCGCCGCGGCGATCGAGGGCTCGCTCAAGCGTCTTCGCACCGACCGCATCGACCTGCTCTACATGCACGAGCCCGACCCCGGCACGCCGATCGAGGAAACGCTGCGGGCGCTGGAGGAGGCGATCCAGGCCGGCAAGGTCCGCTATCTGGCGGGGTCGAACTATTCGGCGGGCGAAGTCTCCGACGCGGTCGATACGGCAAAGCGGATCGGGATCAGCGGTTTCGTGGCGACCCAGGACGACTACAGCCTGCTTTCCCGCGGCATCGAGAGCGTCCTGCTGCCGGTGCTCGAAACCCACCGGCTCGGGCTCATTCCCTATTACCCGCTGGCAGCCGGCGCGTTGACCGGCAAGTACCGGCGCGACCAGCCGATGCCCGATGGGGCCCGGCTGAGCGCCAACGAACAGAGCGCCAACCGCTTCTTCGGCCCGGCCCGGCAGGAAACCGTCGAGAAACTGACCGCCTTTGCCGAGGAGCGCGGCCATACGCTGCTCGAACTGGCGCTCAACTGGCTGGCGCAGCGGCCGCAGGTGGTCTCGATCATCACCGGGGCGACGAAGCCCGAACAGCTCGAAGCCAACGTCAACGCCCTCGGCTGGAAACTGACGATGGAAGAGATGGCCGAAGTGGACCGGATCACCAAGGTCTGAACCGGCCGGACGGCCGGTGCGTCCTTCGAGGCGACGCTTCGCGGCGCACCTCAGGATGGCGGCGTGGGGCGTGGGACATGGGCGATGAGGCTCGTGTGGGTCAGGGCCTTTGCCTCCCACTGGCCGTCAGGCGGTCGCCAGGTCGTCCTCGGTCGGGGCGGCGGCGAGCGGGCTCTCGGCGCCGATGGCGTGAAGGTGCAGGCCGTCCCGGTTGAGCCAGGCGCGGGCCTGCTTGGTCTCCGGGCAAACCGACTCGACCAGGTGCCAGAAGCGGGGACCGTGGTTCATCTCGTGGAGATGGGCCACCTCGTGGGCGGCGAGATAATCGAGGACGAAGGGCGGTGCCATCACCAGCCGCCACGAGAAGGACAGCGTGCCGGTGCTTGAACAGGAGCCCCAGCGGCTGGTCTGGTCGCGCAGCCGGATCGCCGAGACGCGGACACCGAGCATCATCGCGTGGCGGGCGACGGCGCGTTCGAGATCGCGGCGCGCCTCCTTCTTCAGGTAATCGATCACCCGGCGGCGGAGATGCTCCTCGCGGCCTGCGACCAGCAGCACCGGCCCCTCGCTGCTGGCCAGCGGCGTTACGGTGCCGCGACGGTGCGGCAGGTGGCGGATCAGGTGCGGCACGGCGCGCAGCGGGATGGTGGCACCATCGACGATCGGGCGGGCCTCGGGCAGCCGGCCCATCTGGTTGATCAGCCAGCCGGCATTGCGATCGAGAAAGGCGCGGGCTTCGGCGAGGGAGCCGCGCACCGGCATGGTCAGCACCGGCGCACCGGCCGGGCTGCCGACCCGCAGCGTGTAGTTGCGGGCGCGCGGGTGACGGCGCAGCGAAATGGCGACGACGCCGCGCTCCGTCGCGAGATCGAAATGCGTGGCGCGGGCAGTCGGCGGTTTGCGCTCGAAGAAGGCCATTGGCGGACGGGACACCCAGGGAAACCGAATCAATCAGCTCCGATCATTCTGCGCGATTTGGGCGAAAGCCGGAATCCTCGAAAATTGTCGCGAGCCGGAGGCCGGAATCAAAACGGCGGGGCATGACCCCGCCGTCGGCATTTTCGCATCGGTCCCGTGATCAGAGATCGATCGTCTTGTCGTCGCCGTTTTTCCGCGCGGTCTCGCGATCGTGCATGAAGCGGTCGAACTCTTCCTGGTCGCGCGCCCGGCGGAGGTTGTGCATGAACGACTCGAACTCGCGACGTTCCTCCTCGAGCTTGCGGCGCTCTTCCTCGAGACGCTTCAGCTCCTGGGTGCGGTACTCGTCGAATGCGGCGTTGCCGGTGCGCGCATAACCGCGGGCGCGGCCGCTGCAACCCCGGAACTCCGACTTGAAGTTGCGCTTCACACCCTCGAAATGCTGCTTCACCTCGGGCATGCGATCGCCCCAGATGATGTAGGCAAGCATCGCCAGGCCAAGCGGCCAGAAGACGATGAAACCGAGGACCATCAGGAAGATGGTAAGCGGCGTCCAGGCCGGACGCAGGGCATAGGAATTGACCATCACTCTCCCCTGTTGCTGACGGGCTTGAGGTGGTGACGGTGACGGTCCGATTCAAGAAAAATCGGACCGGCGTCTCAGCCGGCGGTTGCGCCGATCAGGCGTGCTGCTTCACCAGCGCCCTGGCCTGGGCGATCCATTTCTCGCGCGCGATCCGTCCGGGGAAGGAGAGTTTCTCCTCCAGCTTGCGCACGTCCGCCGCCTTCAGCGCCGCGATCTCCGCGAAGGTCGTGATGCCTTCGCCATTGAGCAGTTCCTCGATCTTCGGGCCGATGCCTGAAATGTCCTGCAAGCGATCGGCGGGCGCCGCCGCTTCCTTCCCGGTTTTCCCGACCGGTTTCGCCGGGGTGGTCTTCGGGGCGCTCACGCCATTGGGGCCGTGGCCGGCGGTGCGATGGGTGGCGATGAAATCGGCGATGCGCGGCGCGATCTCGGAGCGGAATCGCGAGCCGTTGAAGACGCCGTAGTGGCCGACCTTGGGCTGGAGATAGTGCGCGCGGCGCTCGTCCGGGATCGAGGTGCAGAGATCGTGCGCGGCCCTGGTCTGGCCGACGCCGGAGATATCGTCATTCTCGCCTTCGACCGTAAAGAGCGCGACAGAGCGGATCGCCGACGGCCGGACAGGCTCGCCGCGGTGCTCCATCGTGCCTTCCGGCAGGGCGTGCCGGATGAAGACGGTATCGACGGTCTGCAGATAGAACTCGGCGGTCAGGTCCATCACGGCGAGGTATTCGTCGTAGAAGTCGCGATGCTTCTCGGCGGAATCGCCGTCGCCCTCGACGAGGTGACGGAAGAAGTCCCGATGCGCCTCGACATGGCGGTCGAGATTCATGCCGAGGAAGCCGGAGATCTGGAGGAAGCCGGGATAGACGTCGCGCATGAAACCGGGGTGCGGGAACGGCACCTTCATGATGACGTTGCGCTCGAACCATTCGAGGTCATGGGCATGGGCGAGCGTGTTGACCGCAGTCGGGCTGATGCGCGTATCGATCGGGCCGCCCATCAGGGTCATCGTCGCCGGCAGGTACTTGTCGCCGCGGCCCTCCATCACGGACACCGCCGCCAGCACCGGCACGGACGGCTGGCAGACCGCCATGATATGGGCGTCCGGACCGAGGTAGTGGAGCATCGAGATCAGGTAGTCGACATAGTCGTCGAGGTCGAAGTCACCGTCGGCGAGCGGTACCATCCGGGCGTCGATCCAGTCGGTGATGTAGACATCGTGATCGGGCAGCATGGTCTCGACCGTGCCGCGCAGCAGGGTCGCATAGTGGCCCGACATCGGCGCGACGATCAGCAGCTTGGGCTGGTCGACGCCATTGCGGACGCCATGCTTCTCGAAATGGAGGAGGTTGCAGAAGGGGCGATTCCAGACCACCCGCTCCTGGACCGGAACGCGCTGGCCACGCACCAGGGTCGAGGGGATACCGAACTCGGGCTTGGCGTAGCGCCGGGTCGTCCGCTCGAACAGTTCCGCGCCTGCGGCGACGTTGCGGCCCCAGGGGGTGTGGCTGAGCGGGTTGAGGGGATTCCTGAAATACAGTCGCGCTGCGTCCGCGGCGGCCCGCAACGGGCTCAATGCGGCGTGGTTCATTTCGTAAAGATGGTAATAAGGCAAAGTCATGGACCCCTTCCGCGGTGGTCTCCCATGCGGCCAGTTCGTTGCTGCACTGCACAAGATATGGCCAGGTTAGGTGTCGAAGCAAGGAAAAGGTTGGTTGGCGGCGCGCCGCTGAACCTGGAAAACCATGTCGGATCTGCCCCTCACGGCCAGTGACCTGACCGGCCACAGCCTGCGCCTCGAGACGCTCGTCCGGCTGCGCTGGCTGGCGGTGGTCGGCCAGACCGTGGCCGTCTTCGTGGTGCGATTCGGCCTCGGCTTTCCGCTGCCGATGGTGTTCTGTCTCAGCCTGGTCGGCCTTTCGGCGGCGCTGAACATAGCGTTGGGGCTACGCTACCCGGCAAGCCTGCGGTTGCGCGGCGGCGCCGCGTTCTGGCTACTCGCTTACGACGTGCTCCAGCTCGGCGGCCTGCTCTTCCTGACAGGGGGGCTCGACAACCCCTTCGCCATCCTGCTGCTGGTCCCGGTCATCGTCTCGGCGACAACGCTGGCGCCGCGACCGACCATGCTGCTCGGCCTGCTGGTGGTTGCGACGGCATCCATTCTCGTCATCGAGCACCTGCCGCTGCCATGGTATCCGGGCGAGCGACTGACGATTCCACTGATCTATTCGGTCGGCGTGTGGTTTGCGCTGGTCTCGGCCTGCGCCTTCACCGGCACCTATGCCTTCCGGGTCACCGAGGAAGCCCGGCAGCTGGCGCGGGCCCTGAACGCGACCGAGATGGTGCTGGCGCGCGAGCATCATCTCAGTGCCCTGGACGGCCTGGCGGCGGCAGCGGCCCACGAACTCGGCACGCCACTGGCGACCATCGCCCTGGTCGCCAAGGAACTGGAGCGGGAATTGCCGCCCGACAGCCCGCATGCCGAGGATTTCGCCCTGCTCAAGAGCCAGGCGCAGCGCTGCCGTGACATCCTCACCAAGCTGACCTCGCTCTCCAGCGAACTGGATCATCCCCATACCCGCCAGCCGCTGTCCCACCTGATCGAGGAACTGGCCGAGCCGTACCGGGAATTCGCGGTCGCGATCGCCGTGGCGGAGCCCATCGGCGCGGGAGCCGAACCGACGGGACGGCGCAACCCGGCGATCATCCAGGGGCTGGCCAACCTGATCGAGAATGCGGTCGATTTCGCTCGCGAGGAGGTGACCATCGGCACCGAATGGGACCAGACGAGCGTGACCGTCACCATCGCCGATGACGGACCCGGATTCGCGCCGGGCATTCTGGAGCGCATCGGCGAACCCTATGTGACAACGCGCGGCCGGACCGCCGACGACCGCGCCGACCACGAGGCAGGCGGACTGGGCCTCGGACTGTTCATCGCCAAGACGATCCTGGAGCGCACGGGCGCCCGATTGACGATGGGAAACCGCGAACGGCCGGATAGCGGTGCGATCGTCAAGGTGAGCTGGCCGCGCCGGCTCTTCGACGCCGAGCCGGAGGAAAGCGGTTCACAAGCACAGGCGCCGGCTTGGCGATCCGAAAACGAGCCCCTATAACCCTTCAAAAACACGCAGTGCGACACTATTTCGCAAGGGAGCGAGGACGGCGCCCAATGCCCGAACCCAAAGAGAATGGTGATATGTCACTGCTGATCGTCGACGACGACAAACCCTTCCTGCAGCGTCTGGCCCGAGCCATGGAAACCCGTGGCTACGAGGTCGACACCGCCGACAGCGTCGCCGACGGGCTGCGCAAGGTCGAAAGCACCCCACCCTCCTACGCGGTGGTCGACATGCGGCTGGACGATGGCAACGGCCTCGACGTGGTCGCGTTGATCCGCAAGCGCCGTCCCGATTCGCGGATCGTCGTGCTGACCGGCTATGGCAACATCGCCACCGCGGTAACGGCGGTGAAGCTCGGCGCCTTCGACTACCTGGCCAAGCCGGCCGACGCCGACGACGTACACCTGGCGCTGACCCGCGACCCCTTGGAGAAGGCAGAACCGCCGGAAAACCCGATGTCGGCCGACCGGGTGCGCTGGGAACATATCCAGCGGGTCTACGAACTCTGCGACCGCAATGTCTCGGAGACAGCCCGCCGGCTCAACATGCACCGTCGCACGCTGCAGCGCATCCTCGCCAAGCGCGCCCCGCGCTAGGCGCCTCTCCGGACAGACAGACCTAGAAGGCCAGCCGCGCCGCTTCCGGATCGACAAGTCCGTGCAGACGGTGGGCGGCCGCCTGGGCGAAGCGGACCAGCATCGCCTTGCGGGTCGCCGCCACCAGCCGGTGTTCCGGCGCCTCGCGCAACAGTTCCGCGCCATAGCCGTCGGCGAGGATCATGCCGGCGTCCTCGGGAAAGATGTCGAGCGGAACGTCGGCATGGGTGGCGAAGAACAGGCGGTCGCAGGACAGCCGATAGTCAGGCCATTTATGGTCGGTACGGAAATCCTCGACCGACGACTTGATCTCGACGATCCACAGGTCGCCGGCTGGCCCGAGGCCGACGACATCCGCGCGACGGCCGGTGGCGAGCGGCAGCTCCGCCACCACCGCGAAGCCGCGGGCGCGCAGCAGCCGGCCGACGCCGCGCTGGACAGCCAAAGCGCGTTCCGACTGGCGTCCGTCCACCGGCGGCGCGACTCGGCTGAGATCGTTCAACATGGGAACAAAGGTGGCACAGGCACGCCGGGGATTGGAAGCCCTGAGTGGCAGCAGTGCGAGCAAGCGGTGCCCTAGAACTGCTTGTTGTGCTTGCGGCGTCCGTAGCGCCAGCGGTCGTGCAGCCACAGCCATTGCCCCGGCGCCGACCGCACCCATTGCTCGACCATGCCATGGACGACGACATTGGCGCCTTCCGCGTCGACGCGGCCCTTGGCATCGCGGGGCAGCGCCAGCGGCGGCGTCATCGTCACGTGGAAGCGGCCGTCGGGCAGGCGCACCGAGAAGGAACCATGCACCGGGCAGTCGAACAGCCGGGCCATGACGCCGACGACCGGGTTGCTGAGCGACATCCGACCGAAGAAGGGGATGGCCTGACCTTCGGCAATGCGCTGATCGACGAGGACGCCGATATGATTGCCCTTGGCAAGCGCCCGGGCGACCTGCCGCGCGGTGCCCGGCCCCGAAACGACCAGATCCTCGACGAAGGCGCTGCGGCGCTTTTCCATCTCCGCGGCGATGTAGGGATTGGTCGGCGGACGGTAGGGCGCGACCACCGGCAGGCCGAGCCTGGCGCCGATCGCCGCGACCAGTTCCCAGTTGCCGATATGGGCACCGAAAATGATGCCGGCCTTGCCGCTGTCGCGCAGCGCGTGGATGTGTTCGATGCCGACGACCTCGACCGGCCCGTCCTGCATGTTCTCGGGATCGAAGTCGGCGACGAGGTCCTGTAGGAAGGCGTATTCGATCGCCTGGGCGGCGAGGTTGTCCCAGACTTCCGAGAGGATCGCGGCGCGCTCCGCCTCGCTCTTGTCGGGGTAGGCGGCGGCGATATTGGCGGCGCCGAGCTTGTTTTCCTTCGAGAGGCGGCCGAAGACGCGCGTCACGCGGGCGGCGATCCGGGAGGCCCGCAGCCGGCCGACCGCCTGCGCCCAGTTGAACAGGAAGCGCATGAGGCCGGCCATGCGGCGCTGAAGGAAGTCCGACGTGCCGGCCCGTCGCAGCGCCGTATCGCGGCGCTTCTGCTTGGCGGCCTTGCGGGCGGCGCGCCGGGCTTGCCTGGCGGCCGAGTGCTTGTCGCGCCGTTCGCGCTTGCGCCGGCGGCGCGCGCGCCGCTCCTCGTCGGTGCGGGGCGTCTTGTGCTTGCGGGAACCAGCCCTGGGGTTTTTCGCTTTCGACCCGTCGCTCACAACGTCACGATGATCTTGCCGAAGACCTGCCGCGATTCCAGCCGGGCGAGCGCCTCGTCGATGCCGTCGAGATCGGTCATCGTATCGACAACCGGCCTGACGACGCCGGAGGCGAGCTTGTCCAGCGTTTCCTTGAGGTTGCGGACCGAGCAGCCGAAGCTGCCGATCAGCCGAAGTTGCTGCTGATAGAGCTGGAAGAGATTGATTTCACAATTGATTCCGGTGGTCGAGCCGCAGGTGACCAGCGTCCCGCCGCGCTTCAGGCAGAACATGCTCTTGGCGAAGGTATCGACGCCGACATGTTCGAAGACGACATCAACGCCGCGCTTCTTGGTGATCTTGCGGACCAGGCTTTCGAAGCGGTCCTCGCGGTAGTTGATGACGTGGTCGGCGCCGAGCGCCTTGGCCTTCTCGATCTTGTCGTCGCTGCCGACCGTGGTGATCACCGTCGCGCCGACCGCCTTGGCGAGCTGGATGGCGGCGGTGCCGATGCCGCTGCCGCCGGCCTGGATGAGGATCGTCTGGCCCCCCTCCAGCCTGGCATTGTCGAATAGCATGTGCTGCGGCGTGCCGATGGTGACCGGGGCGCAGGCGGCAGCGACCACATCGACGCCGTCGGGCGCGGGGATCGCCAGGCGCGCCGGCAGGTTGACCAATTCGCGGGCGAGGCCGTCGATATGGAAGCCGCGGATGCCGCCGACATTCTCGCAGAGGTTTTCCTTGCCGGCGCGACAGGCAGGACAGGTGCCGCAGGTCTCGGCGCCGAAAATCGCCACCAGTTGACCGGGCGCCAGCCCCTCGACGCCGTCACCGACCGCGGCGACGGTGCCGGCTGCCTCGACACCGACGACGATGGGCAGCTTGCGCTTGGCGAAGGCCATGCCGCGCCAGCCCCAGACGTCGATGTGATTGAGCGCGACCGCGCCAATGCGGACCTGGACCTCGCCGGGTCCCGGCGGTGGCGGTTCGGGCAGATCGACGGCCGCGACCTGGCGGCTGTCGAGGACTTGGAGGGCGCGCACGCGACTGTCGACCGTTGTTGTTGGGGTTAAGCGGGCTCGGCCGCGATGATCAGGCAGGCATTCTGGCCGCCGAAGCCGAAGGAATTCGACAGGACCACCGAGACATTGCCCTCACGCGCCACGTTCGGCACAACATCGAGGGTAATATCGGGATCGGGGACCTTGTAGTTGATGGTCGGCGGGATGACGCCGGCATGCATGGTCTTGATGGAGATGACTGCTTCAAGCGCGCCCGACGAGGTCAGCGTGTGGCCGAGCATCGACTTGTTGGAACTGATCGGGACGTTGCGCAGGCGCTCGCCGAAGACCTTGTCGAGCGAGAAGGCTTCCATCCGGTCGTTCTCGGGCGTGCCGGTGCCGTGGGCGTTGATATAGTTGATCTCGTCGGGGTGCATGGCGGCGTCCTCGAAGGTCGCCCGCAGCGCACCAATCACCGCCGAACCGTCCGGCTTGGACCGGGTACGGTGGAAATCGTCATTCTTGTCGGCCGCGCCGCGAATGACGGCGAGGATCCGGGCGCCGCGCGCCTTGGCAACGTCGTAGTCCTCGAGCACCAGGGCGGCGGAGCCCTCGGCGATGACGAAACCGTCGCGGTTCTTGGAGAAGGGCTTGGCGGCTTCCTCGGGCGGGCCCTTGTAGGAGGACAGCGCCGACAGCAGCGAGAAGCGGACAATCTCCTCGGCGGTCACCGAGCAATCGGTACCGACGCACAGCGCCGCCTCGGTCTCGCCGCGACGGATCGCCTCGACGCCGAGCTGGATGGCCGTCGCGCCAGAAGCGCAGGCGGTGGTCAGCGAAATCGGGGCGCCCTTGGTGCCGAAGCGGTCGGCGAGCTTCTCCGACACATAGCCATACATCGAGCGCTCGAATTCCTCGCGATCGTTGGCCTGACCGGCGGCACGGCACATGCGGTCATAGGCGTCTTCGCCGGCTTCCGGGCCGACAGCCTCGTAGAGGCGGCGGCGGGCCGGCCAGCCGAGTTCGACCGGCGGAATGGCGGTGAAGAGCGGGCCGGGGAAGTCGCCGGGCTTGCCGATGCCGGACATGCGGACCGCTTCGTCGATGGCAAGTTCACCGATGGTCAGCTTGAGATCGCGCGGATCGACCTCCGGAAAATCGACGGTGCCGGCGAAGGTGGTGCGCAGATGCGTCGTCGGGAAACGGGTGATCTCCTTGATCCCCGAGCGACCGGCGACCAGCGCCGTCCAGTTGTCCTCGAGGCCGGTGCCGAGAGAAGACACGACGCCCATTCCGGTGACGGCGACCACCGGGCGATCACGCTTGTCACGAAGAGCCATTTCAAACTCCGTCCTCTGTCGAAGAAACCAGACCCCACAAGTGGGTCCGCTTCGGCTTGCTTCAACCGCTTCACTTCCTGCCCGGGGCCGCGCGCGGCAGTCCCGGCTCGCCGGATCCTAGTCGATCGCCTCGACCAGACCCATGCCCTCGCCGCGCCAGTTGCCCCACGAATTGACGGCTATGGCGGTCGGGGCCTCCGTCACCGGCGTCTCGAAGCCGGTGTCGTCGGCAGGCCGGTAGAAGCCCTTGCGCGACAGGGCGAGCGCCGCCAGGCCAACCATCGACGGGAACGTCGCCTCGACGCTGGTGCCCAGCATGTTCGGCACGGCCCGCACCGTATCCAGCTCGCCGCGGGCGATCAATCCGGCGAGAAAGCCCTGCTCTTCCTGGGTCAGCGGCGACAGGCCGGAGGCGCTGGTCAGCATGGCGAGACGGCGGTCGCCGGCTTCCTTGCGGATCGCGGCGAACTGCTCGGCGGCGATTTCGGCGGCCTGGCCGGGCTCGCGGCGGCTGCGGCCGGACAGCACCGTGCCGAGCCGCGCATAAGGCTTGGCGCCACGGGCCTCGGCATGCTCGCGCGCTTCCAGCACCAGGAAGGTACCGACCGAACCGAGAATGATGCCGCCGCCCTTCTCGGGCCGCGCCCAGACCGAGGCCGGCTCGCCGGTCCAAGCCCAGCCGGCGCCGGACATCACCAGAAGCACGTCCTTGCGCTCGGCGATGATGGCACCACCGGCCAGGAAGATGTCGCCCTGGTCGGCGCGAATGCGGCGCGCGGCGATTTCCACGGCGCTGACGCTGGCCAGTTCCTCGCCCATGAAGGTGCGGGAGGAGCCGGTCACCTTGTGGACGATGGCGATGTTGCCGGCGACGAGATTGGGAAGCTGGGCAAGAAACAGCGTCGGGCGGAGGTCGTTAGACAGCCGCTCGTTGATGAACTCTTCCGGCGATTCGGCAGCGCCAACGCCTTCGAGGATCGTCTGGTCGACCGCCAGATCGCGTTCGCCACCGGCGGCGGCGACGACCATGTTGGTGTTGGACAAGAGTTCGAGATTGCCGGCGATACCGGCGTCGTCCAGCGCCAGGCCCGCGGTGTAGGTGCCGACGCGCTGCCAGTTCTCCATCTGGCGGCGATCGCCGCCCTTCGGAATCTGCTGCGAGAAATCGAGCGGCACCATCGGATGGACCGGATAGGGCGCGAAGGTGGTCTTGTCGATCACCGGGGTGGGATGCTCGGCCTCGGCCATCGCCTGCCAATGGGCGTCCAGACCCTCGCCGAGGCTGGACGTCATGCCGATGCCGGTGATCCAGACCTCGCGCGTCATTTACCCTACCCTTGCACGCAAGCGCTTCGCCGGACGGTGGATTATGATCAAGACATCATCCCCATCTCGACGCCGTGCCGACGCGCGCGTTCGCGAACGAGAACCGGAAGTTCCGGGCTCGGGAAGTCCATCAGCATCATCGTCAACTCGGCGTCGGCGATGAGCTTGCCGTCGATGTGGATCGAATTGCGGGTGATGCTGAAGCCCGAACCATCATGAACGAGGTCGCAGGTCGATTTCATCACCATGCCGGGCAGGGCGAAGCTCCGGATCTTGACCTTCTTGGCACCGGCGAAAAACGGCAGCCGGCCGAAATTGTTCATGCCAAGAAGCAGGTAGCCGGCCGTGTGATTCATCATCTCGAGCAGAAGCACGCCCGGCATGATCGGATAGCCGGGGAAATGCCCTTCGAAGACCGGGCTTTCGTCCGGAATGGTCGACGTTGCCTCGACGTGACCCTTCTCAAGGTCGAAGACGTCGACGCTGTCGATGATATCGAAGTATTCGAGGCGCATGGCGTCCGGTCAGGCGTCCTTGGCAGCGACGAGTTCGTCGATGCGGGCGCAGAGATTCTTCAGGACGAAATAATCATCGACCGAAGCCCGCCCTTCATTGACCTCTTCGGTCCATGATTCGAGCGGGATCTTGATCCCGAATTTCTTGTCGAGGGCGAAAACGATGTCGAGGAAATCGAGGCTATCGATGCCCAGATCGTCGATTGCATGCGATTCCGGCGTGATCTGATCCTGTGGAATCTCGCTGGTCTCGGAAATGACCTTGGAAACCACATCGAATGTCGAGGACATGTGACTTTGACGATCCCTTGCTGATTCAAGCCATCTAACGCCGCGCGCCGGCGATTCCAAGCATAAAAAGCCCCCCGCCGGGCCGCGGCCTGCTTCCCAGGCCCGGCTACGACGGCTCACTTTTCCGCCACGGCCGCATCGCGGGTACGCCCCGACCGCCTGACGATATCGTGCAACGCACAAACGGCGGCCGCATTCGCGCGGCGCCGTGCCGGCAAGGGCAATACCGCCCTTCCCCTCTCCTGTCCACCGTGACACAGCATGCTGGTTGCGCGACAAAGGCCGGTCGCGAGACAATGCGCCCAGTCAGAAGAGGCATTCCCTGTGGTTTCAGTAACCGGATCCCAAGCTACCGGGCGATCGTTCCGGCTCGCGGCGATCGACGTTGCCCGGGGAATCGCGATCCTGGCGATGGTCGTCTACCACTTGGCGTGGGACCTCTCGGCCAACAGCCTGATCGCGGTCGATGTCTCGACCGATGTCGGTTGGAAGATTTTCGCCCGACTGATTGCCGGGACCTTCCTCGCCCTGGTCGGTTTCAACCTCGTCCTGGCGTCACGCAACGGCTTCCGGACCGGCCCTTACCTCCGGCGGCTGGCGATCATTATCGCCGCAGCGGCGGTGGTGAGCGCCGGGACCTACTGGTTCCAGCCGGACTCCTTCGTGTTCTTCGGCATCCTGCACGCCATTGCGCTGACCAGCATCCTCGCCCTTCCCTTCCTGCGGGCGCCGGTCTGGCTGACCCTGGTCGTGGCCGTCTTTTTCCTGGTCGGGCCGCATGTCCTCGCCAGCCCGATCTTCAACTCCTACTGGTGGTACTGGCTCGGCCTCGCCACCGATCCGCCGATCACCGTCGACTTCGTGCCGATCTTCCCGTGGTTCGGCGTCGTGCTTGCCGGCGTCGCGGCTGGGCGGTTCGTCCTTGCCCACCTCGACTGGCCGCTATGGCAGTGGCGCGGCGAAGGCGCCGTCGCGCGTTTCCTTGCCCTGGCGGGTCGATGGAGCCTGTCGATCTACCTGATCCACCAGCCGATCCTGATCGGCATCCTGATGGTCGCAGCGCCGTTGATCGGCCCGAGCGAAGCCGCGCTGGCGGCGCAGCTTCGCGCCGAATATGACGCGAGCTGTGCCCTTGCCGGCTACGAGCAGGGCGCCTGCGACGCCTATTCGCGCTGTATCGTCACTGCGCTCAGCGCCGAGGAGGGTATCCTCGTCTCGGCCGGGCAGCGCCAGCTCAGCGAGGCCCAGCTCGACCGGTGGCAGGTGATCCTCGCCGAATGCCGGGCGAAGCACCTGCCTCCGGACGTTTCCGAGGGGGTCTAGGGAACCTGCGCGCCGGTCGCGGTGACGTAGACCGAATAGACTTCCTGTGTGCAGGTTACGAAGAGCCGGTTTTTCTTCGGGCCGCCGAAGACCAGGTTCGACACGCCCTGCGGAAAATTGATCCGGCCGAGGACTTCGCCTTCCGGGCTGAAGACATCGACACCGGCGCCGGCGCTGGTCCAGACATTGCCGTCGGTATCGACCCGGAACCCGTCGGGGAAGCCTTGCTTGAGAACGAAACGCGCCTCGCCGCCGGACAGCGTGTTGTCGGCGTTAACCTTGAAGGCGCGGATGTGGCGTGGCTTTTCCGGCTCGTGGGCCGAGGCCGAGTCGGCCACATAGAGCTCTGACTCGTCCGGCGAGAAGGCGAGCCCGTTCGGCTTGTCGAAATCGTCGGCGACCACGGCGAGTTCGCCCGACCTGGGATCGAAGCGGAAGACGAAGCAGCCATCTTGCTCGACCTCGCCCTTGTGGCCCTCGTAGTCGCTCATGATCCCGTAGTTGGGATCGGTGAACCAGATAGTGCCATCCGACTTGACGACGACGTCATTCGGCGAGTTGAGCCGCTTGCCCTTGTAGCTGTCGGCGATAACCGTGATCGAGCCATCGACCTCGGTCCGCGTCACGCGGCGCGCGCCATGCTCGCAGCTCATCAGCCGGCCCTCGCGGTCGCGCGTATTGCCGTTGGCATAGTTGGAATCGGCTCGGAAAACGCTGACGCTTCCGCTGCCGCCGATGGCGTCCGGCACCCAGCGCAGCATCCGGTTGTTAGGGATGTCACTCCAGACCAGAAAGTTGCCGTCGCGGAACCAGACCGGCCCTTCCGACCAGCGGCAATCGTCGAAGATCACGTCTTTCTTGCAGGTGCCGTTGATCAGCCAGGTGAAGCGCTTGTCGTAGTGTTCGGCGTCGGGTCCAACGAGTGCCATCTTGGTTTTCCTCCTAGTGTTCTTGCCCTTAACGGGCCGTCTTCTGTCCGCCGGCGGCGGTGATGACGCCGACGATGATCAGTCCGGTCAGGAGCAGGCGAATACCGGCGCCAAGCCCGTAGGTGTTGAGCATGGCCTCGACCAGGAACAGGAACAAGGCCGCGCCCCACAGGCCAGGCACATTGGCAAAGCCGCCGGCGACCGAGGTGCCGCCGATCACCACGACGGCGATCGAATTGAGCAGGTAGGTCTGGCCCATGTTCAACGCCGCGCCGCCCGAAAAGGCCGAGAAGAAGAAGCCGTTGAGGGCGGCGAAGACGGCGCAGAGAATGTAGGTCAGGAAGCGGACGCGATTGACATTGATGCCGGCGAGGCTGGCAGCCCGCATGTTCTGTCCGATCGCCGTCACCGATCGCCCGTAGACGGTGCGGTGCAAGGCGATGTGGATCGCCACCGACAGGACGATGATGAAGATCGCCAGCACCGGCACGCCCCAGACGGTGGAGGTGGCGAAATCGGCGAGCAGCGGCGGCGGCTTAATGCGCAGGCCGCGATTGTACCAGATCGCCGCCGACTGGAAGAGGAAGCTCGACGACAGGGTGGCGATGATCGGCGGGATTCTCAGCAACCGGATCAGGCCGTAATTGACCAGCCCGACGCCGAGACCGACGCCGAGCGCCACCAGCAGCCCGAAGATGATCATCGAATCCTGCGTCGCCATGACCTTCGTGGCGACCGTGCCGGCAAGCGTCATGGTGGCGGGGATCGACAGGTCGACGTTGCCCGGTCCAAGCGTGATCACCATCATCTGGCCAAGCGCGACGATCACCGAGAAAGTGGCGAAGGAAAAGGCGGCGGTCAGCACGCCGCCGGCGCCCTGGCCCTGGGTAAAGGTGATGGTGGCGATCCAGACGCCGATCGCCGCGACGAAAGCCCAGATCCAGGGCTTCTCGAAAATCTGCCTGATCGACGACATCAGCGGCGCGCCTCGGCCCGGTTGATGAGAACGCGCAACGCCAGGATGATGATCAGGATCGCTCCCTGGGCGCCGATCTGGAAATCCGGATTGAGCTTGAGGAAGGTGAGAAAGGAATTGGCGAGCGTCAGCGTCGCAGCGCCGATCACCGCGCCGATCGGCGACACCCGGCCGCCGACGAACTCGCTGCCGCCGAGGATCGCCCCGGCAATCGACAGAAGCGTGTAGCGGACGGCGATATTGGCGTCTCCGGCCGTCGTCAGGCCGAGCAGCGCCAGCCCGGCCAGCATGCCGAAGAACCCGGCCAGGGCAAAGCTGACCATCTTGATCTTGAGCAGCGACCAGCCGGCGCGGGCGACCGAACGCGGATTGCCACCGGCGCCGCGGATCACCGCCCCATAGGCCGTCCGCATCAGGCCGAAATGAACGACGATGGCGATGATCACCAGCGCGACGATGGCGAAGGGAACCACCGGCGTCGACAGGGTCATCACGGCCCGGACGAAAGCCGGCGCGCTGCCGCCGGGCGTCGGCAGGACGAGGACGGCGAGGCCGGCCCAGACAAAGGACATGCCGAGGGTGACGACGATCGACGGCAGGTCGCGGATGTAGATCAGCGCGCCCAGCAGCGCATAGACGCCGATGCCGGCGGCGAGGACGATAACGCCGGAGATCGGCGTGGTCAGGATCCACGGCACCGGATCAGGCAGCATGCCCTCCAGCGCCGGCAGGGCGGCGATGCCACCGTCGAGCATGGTGGCGCCGACGGCGACGACGAAGCCGACATAGGCGCCGATCGACAGGTCGAGGTCATTGACGCAGAGGACGAACATCTGGGCGATGGTCGCCAGCGCGATCGGCACCGAGAGATTGAACAGAAGCTTGAGGCCGATCGGGCTCATCGCCCGTGGCTGCAGGTAGAAGATCGCCAGCAGGATCACCACCAGCGAAAACGCCGGCAGGATCGAGCGCAGGACCCGGGGCGAGGTAAGCCTGGCGAACAGGCTTTCGCCGGTATCGGCGGTCGGTGCGTGGCTCATGACTTGGCCTCCTCGAAGGAGGAATGCAGCACCTTTTCCTCGGTCAGTTCGCTGCGCGGCAGATCCGCGACGATGCGGCCGTCCCGGAAGACATAGACGTGGTCGCAGTGGTCGAGTTCATCCATCTCGGTCGTGTACCAGATGAAGGTGCGGCCGCCCTTCGCTTCCTCGCGGATCATGCCATAGACCTCCTGCTTGGTGCCGACATCGACGCCGCGCATCGGGTCGTCCATCAGCACGGTCTCGGCGTCGGAGGCGAGCGCCCGGGCAAACAGCGCCTTCTGCTGGTTGCCGCCGGAAAGCGACAGGATGTTGTTGTGGACATCGGGCGTGCGGATGCCGATGCGCTCGCGCCATTCCTCGGCAAGCGCATCCTCCTTCTTGCGATCGATCAGGAAGCCGGTCCGCAGCGCGCGCAGCGAGCGGATGCCGGTGTTGCGGGCGATCGACCACAGCGGAAAGATGCCGTCGTTCTGACGGTCGCCGGCGACCAGCGCCAGCGGTCCGGTTACCGTGACGTCGCCCTGCCCGGTCTCGCCCTCGCCCATGATGGCAAGCAGCATCGCCTTCTGGCCGTGGCCGTCGAGACCGGCGAGGCCGACAATCTCGCCGGGATGGGCGACGAGGTCGCGACCGTCGGTCTGGGCCTTCGGTTTCGCCCGAACCCGCGGTGCGCCGCTCTCGCGTTTCGAGGCGAAGGCGGCACGCCCGGCGGCGTCGTCCTTGGCGACGCTGCCCATCGCCGCGACGAGGGAATCGCGGGTGAAGCCGCTGCCGGCGCGTTCGGCGACGACCTTGCCGTCACGCATGACGATGATGCGATCGGCGGTGTCGATGATCTCGCCAAGCAGGTGTGAAATCAGGATGCAGGAGCCGCCGGCGGCGACGAAGTCGCGAACGAAGGCGAGCAGCTGCGCGGCGACATGGGCATCGAGCGACGACGTCGGCTCGTCGAGGATGACCAGCGCCGCGGCGGTGTCGGTCACCGAGAAGGCGCGGGCGATCTCGACCATCTGGCGGCGGGCGATCGACAGGTCGCCGACATTGTCCCCGGCGGCGATGCCATGGCCCGGAAAGATCCGGTCGAGCTGATCAATGATCAGGGCGCCGGCCCGACGGCGCCATCCGAAGCCGGACAGCGCGGAATGCATGATGCGGGCGTTTTCGGCCACGGTCAGGTTGGGGCAGAGCGACAGCTCCTGGAAGACGCAGCGGATGCCGGCGGTGGTCGCCGTCGCAACCGAATAGCCCCGGGTGACATCGACGCCGCGCAACGAGATGACCCCGGCGCCCGGCGCGGTGGTTCCCGACAGGACATTCATCAGCGTCGACTTGCCGGCACCATTGTGGCCGACAAGGCCGACGCATTCCCCGGCGTTGACGGCGAGGTCAACGCCATCAAGCGCACGGACGGCGCCGAAGTGCTTTTCGACGCCGTCCAGCCTTACAATGTTCTCAGGTGTCCCCGACATAACCCGAAAATCTGCAGCCCAGGCGGGCGATCAATCGAACGCCGCCCGGGCCGTCAGATCACATCTTGGCTTCGTCGACGACCTTCTTCGCATCGTCGAGCGAATATTCGGTGTTGGCAACGCCACCCGGCTCGGTGTTGGCCAGGTTCTCCTCGAGGTTGTCCTGGTCGATGCGCAGGAACGGCACCGTCAGGTCCTTCGGCACATCGGCGCCGTCAAGGATCTGCTGGGCGACCCAGAAGGCGAGCGTCGAGACGCCGGGCGCGATCGAAACCGACATGGTCTCGTAGCCATTGGCGTCCTTCTGTTCCTTCCACCACTTCAGCTCGTCCTCACGGTTGCCCATGATGATCAGCGGGGTGTCGCGACCGGCGGCCTTGAAGGCCTGCGCCGCGCCGTAGCCGTCACCGCCCTGGGTGACAACCGCGACGATATCCTCGGGCAGCGACGGCAGGATGCCGGCAACCGCCTTCTGGGCAACGTCCTGCGCCCAGTCGCCGTGCACCGAACCGACGATCTCGAACTGGGCGTTTTCGGCGACGCCCTCGTGAATGCCGCTGGAAATCTCGTCATCGACGAAGACGCCGGCGAGACCGCGGATTTCGAGGAGCTTGCCGCCATCGGGCATCTTCTCGGCGAGATAGAGGACCTCGTCCTTGCCCATCTGCTTGAAGTCGACCGCGACGCGCCAGGCGCAGGGCTCGGTGACAATGCCGTCGAAGGACACGACGATGATGCCGGCGTCGCAGGCTTCCTTGACGGCGCCGTTCAGACCCTCGGGCGAGGCGGCGTTGAGCACGATCGCGTCATAGCCTTCCAGGATCATGTTCTGGATCTGGGCGGCCTGTTCCGTGACCTGGTTCTCGGCGGTGGTGAAGGCATCGGCGGCGGCGACGACGCCATCGGCGACGGCCTGACCGGTCACCTTCTCCCACGAACGCAGCATGGCCTGACGCCAGGAATTGCCGGCGTAGTTGTTCGACAGGGCGATCTTCTTGTCAGAGGTGTCGGCGAAGGCCGAGCCGGCGGCGACACTTGCGCCCAGCGCAGCGAGGGCGACTATTCCGGTAACGCGTTTCATGTGACATTTCCTCCCATTGTGATGATCGTCCGGTGCGTCGCTTTGGGGAAACCTTCCCTCGACTTCTGTTCCGGCCGATACTGTCGACCCCGCCGGTTGGCGGCATCGCAGATAGCTAATGCTAATATTTCGCCCGAGCGGATCGCGCAAGGCGACAACGGCTGATTGATCGTACAAAACCCGGGGTCAACCGGGCAGGGAGGAAGACGATGAGGGCGATAGTCTGCACCGAGCCCGGGACGCTGGAGCGGATCGACATTGATCCGCCGGAGCCGAAGGCGGGCATGGTGTCGGTCGACATCAAGGCGATCGGCATCTGCGGCACGGACTTCCACATCTACAAGGGCCTGCACCCGTTTCTCGCCTATCCGCGGATCATGGGCCACGAGCTTTCCGGCGTGGTTGTCGAGGGGGCAAGAAGCGATTCTCTCCCTCCGGGAACGCCGGTGGTGATCAATCCCTACCTCTCCTGCGGGACCTGCGTTGCCTGCCGGAAGGGCAAGCCCAATTGCTGTGCAACGCTGCAGGTTCTCGGCGTCCATATCGATGGCGGGATGTGCGAGCGGGTCCAGGTGCCGGAGGAAAACCTCTATCCTGCCGGGGATTTAGGGCTCAGGGACGCGGCGATGATCGAGTTCCTGGCGATTGGCGCGCATGCGGTCCGGCGCTCGGAAATCGCGCCGGGAAGCCGCGTGCTGGTGGTCGGCGCCGGGCCGATCGGCATCGGCACCGCGCTGTTTGCGACACTGGCGGGCGGCCCGGACGGGCATGTGGCGGTCATGGACGTGTCGTCGCGACGGCTTGCGACGGTCGCGGACACCCTCGGATTCAGCGAGACGATCCTGGCCGGTGACTCAGCGCTCGACGAAGTCGACCGGCTGACCGGCGGCGAGCGCTACGACCTTGTCTTCGACGCCACCGGCAACGCCAAGGCGATGGAGCGCTCCTTCGACTTCGTCGCCAGCGGCGGGACGCTGGTCATGGTCGGCGTGCTCAAGGCATCGATCACCTTCGACGACCCGGAATTCCATCGCAAGGAGATGACCATCCGCGCCAGCCGCAACGCGACGAAGGAGGATTTCGAGACGGTGATGAACGCGGTCGCGGCCGGCAAGATCCCGATGGATGCGATCAACACCCATCGCGACACGCTCGACGCACTGCCGGAGGCGATGCCGGGGTGGCTCGCCTCCGACGCCCCGCCGATCAAGGCCATCGTGACGGTGTGAGCATCATGAAAACCCCGATCATCCAGTTCGGCACCAGCCGGTTCCTGCAGGCGCATGCCGACCTTTTCATTTCCGATGCGATGCGGGCCGGGCAGGACCTCGGTCCGGTGGCCGTGGTGCAGACCAGCGGCTCGGCGGCGCGAGCCGGACGGCTCGCCGCCTTCGACGGACGGCCGCTGCCGATCCTCGTGCGCGGGATGGAGAATGGCGAGACGGTCGAGCGGACCGAATACACCACCTGCCTGGTGCGCGGGCTGTCGGCGGCCGACAGCTGGGACGAGGTCGAGCGGGTCTTCGTCGAGGCCGACCACGCGCTCTCGAACACCGGCGACAGCGGCTTCCAGATGCCCGAGGACGAGACGATCGACGACGGCGTGCCGGTCTCGTTTCCGGCCAAGCTGACCAAGCTGCTCGCTGCACGCTGGCGGGCCGGCGGCAAACCGCTCACCCTGTTTCCGACCGAACTGGTGACCAATAACGGCGTGGTACTGGCCGGGCTCTGCGACGGCATCGCGCGGCGCTCCGGCCTGCCCGACGCCTTCATCGCGTGGATGGCGACCGACTGCGTATGGGCCAACAGCCTGGTCGACCGCATCGTCTCCGGCGCGCTGGAACCGGCCGGCGCAGTGGCCGAGCCCTATGCGCTGTGGGCGATCGAGAAACAGGAACGGCTGGTCATCCCGCTGACCCACCCGGCGGTCCGGCCGGTCGACGACCTGATGGTGACGGCACGACTGAAGCTGCTCCTCCTCAACCTGCCGCATTCCTGCCTCGCCGAGCGCTGGCTGGCCGATGCGCGACCGGGCGACGAGACGGTGCGCGAGATGATCGCCGACCCGGCCGTCCGGGCCTGGCTCGACGCGATCATCGACACCGAGATCCTGCCGGTCTTTGCCGCCGGCGGCATCACGGAGGCGCCGGCCTATCGCGCGACCGTGCTGGAGCGCTTCCAGAACCCCTTCCTCGACCACCGCCTCTCCGACATCGCGATGAACCACGCCGCCAAGAAGGCAACGCGGATCGGCGCCCTCACCGCCTTCGCGGCGGAAGCAGCGCCCGGCCACGAGATGCCAACGCTGACCGCGATCCGGGATTCGGGGCTGAAGGGTCTCAGCTAGTAGTCGAGCTTCGGGTACCAGTCGGGGTCGCGGCCGTCGGGCGTTCCGTCGAGGACATTCCACAGCGGCGCGAGGTCCGGCGCGCCGCGCGGGTCCTGACCCGGGTCGGCGGAATCCTGCGTCATTTCCTCGCTCCAGAAATGGCGGATCGTGCCGTCGCGACGGGTGAAAAAGTTGAAGGACGGGATTTCCGAGCCGTCCGGCAGGATGCCGAAGTAATCACGCGAGTAGTTGCCGTTGAGATCGCTGAGAAGGCGCAGATGCTTCCATCCGCGCTCCTTCTTCCACGCAACGAGTCGCTCGATCGGCGAGCGGGCGACGACGGCCAGCGAGATCCACTGGGCGAGGTCGGCGGCGTTGGCATCCAGCGGGCCGAGCAGGTTCGTGCACATCGGACAAGGGCGCTCGCGCTCCGGCCCGAACATGTAGCTGTAGAGAGCAAGCGTCCGGTGGTCGCCGAAAAGGCCGGCGAAATCGACCGGGCCGTCCTCGCCCTGGAACCGATAATCGCCAATCACCGGCCCGCCGGGCGGCAAGGCGCGGCGCTGCTCCGCAACGCGAGCAAGATGGCGGCGCAGTTCGATCTCCTCGGCCAACAGCGCAGTGCGCGCGGCGCGGTATTCGGCGCTCTCGTTCGGAAAGCGGACGGGGCTACGGGCGGCGAGTTCGGCAGCGGGGACAAGGGTCTCGGACATTCAGGTTCCTCCTCTGGACGTTTCTGACGCGGACGGTCCTCGTGACCAAGTCGTTTGACGAGGGTGCAAATCGACAGGGCCGCAGCGTTTCTTCGCAGGAGGATGGCGTCGCTGCCGCGAGCGCCGCGCGCCCCCTCCACCATGCTTGCGCATGGTCCCCCTCCCCCGTGAACGGGGGAGGATCGGCCGGGTCATTGGCGGCTCGAATGCGCGGTGCCCCGCACGGTGTCCGGCGGCCCTAGTTCACCGGAGCCGGGTCCGTCTCGCCGGGCGCTTCGATCTCGCCGCGACGCTGCAGGACGAGGACGACGGCCCAGCAGCCGATGGCCCAGGCGGAGCCGAGCGCCCAGCCGGCGAGCACGTCCGTCGGCCAGTGGACGCCGAGATAGACGCGGCTGACGCCGACGAGCAGGCAGACGAACACCGCCGCGGCGAGCACGAAGACCCGGGCATGCCAATCCGTCTGGACGCGGGCGACCATGACCGCCAGCGTCAGGTAGACCACCGCCGACATCATCGAGTGGCCGCTCGGGAAGCTGGTTGTGTAGACGAAGGCCTCGTGCGGCACGAGTTCGGGGCGGGGACGGCTGAAGCCGAGCTTGAGCAGCGAACTCGCCAGCATGCCTCCGGCGACGGCGACGGTCATGGCGAGCGCTGCCCGCCGCTTGCGAATGAGGAGGAGATAGACCGCGGTTCCGATGATGATCAGGGTCAGGACGCCGACGCCGCCCAGCGCGGTGAAGTCGCGCATCATCTCCTCGAGCCATTTCGGCCCGAGCGGATCCGCGAGGTCGGCGGGGTTGCGCAGGGCGAGAAGGATCGCGGAATCGATCGTGCTCGTCTCGCCTTCGATGACCTCGTCGGCCAAAGCGACGAACGCCCAGATGCACGCGGCGGGAAGGAGCAGGGTGACGAGGATGGGCCACTCCGCGGCCACCAAGTTCCGGAGGCGGGTTCCTGACGATCGGAGAGCTTTCACGGGTCAAAGGCCGTCAATGAAGAAGGAACCCCACGCTATAACGCCTGCCTGACGGTCGAGGCCAGCTTGGCTTCCAGGGTTTCGATGGCGCCGCCGGAGACCTTGGGGATGTCGCGGAAGGCGGCGTTGACGAAGCAGAAGAGGGCGTAGCCGAGGAGGCCGAGGCAGATGGCCGCGACGAGAACCTGGCCGTAAGGCTGTCCGGTCAGCCAGGCGAAGGCATCGCCGGTGCCGCCCGCCGCATTGGGGTCGGCGCGCCATGCGGCGTAGACGAAGAGCATGCCGACAATCACGACGACGAGGCCCTTGGCGACCAGCCCGGCCTTCAGCAGCCAGTCCCAGTGCTCTGTAAAATGATTGGCCTGGAGGCGGTGGCGGTATTTTTCGCGCCATGCGCGGTAGGCATAGTAGATGCCGACGCCGACAATCACGAAGCCGCCGAGCGCGACCAGCCACCGCCCGCCGGGCCATTGCATGATCGCCGACAGCCAAGCGGCGAGGGACGAACCGCCGCCCTCCCCGCCATCGGTGAAAAGCAGGGTGAAGGCCAGCGCCGCAAGACCGAGGTGAATGAAGCCGGAGACGATCAGGGCGGCGCGGGCGACCAGGCCCTTGCCGTCCGTACCGCGGTCCTCGAGATCGAAGACGGCGTTGACGCCACGCCAGACGGCGAAGGCGACCATGCCGAGGAAGATCAGGAAAAGGACAACGCTGCCCCAGGCGGTGCTTTCGAGTTGGCTGAGCGCCGAGGACGTGCCGCTCGCCTGGCCGCCATACCAGATGGCGTAGAGGGAGAAGCCGGCGACGCACAGATAGACGAGGCCGCGGCCGGCATAACCGGCCCGCATCACCGGGATCGCCCAGGAAAAATCGTCTCGCGCCATGCGGTGCTCCAAGGAGGTATTCTGGGACAACCCCTGGATTGGTGGATTTGTTCCGGATGACGTGACGCGGAGCGGCGGCGTGCCCCCTCCACCATCCTGCACATGGTCCCCTCGCCTGTGAACGGCGGCGGATACGCCAGGTCACGGGCTGTGCGTCGCGCGGAAAGAGGCCCGACGATCGCGCGACTCCTCTGGATTGGTGGATTTGTTTCGGGGCGCGCCGCATACTCGCCCGATGGACATAGCCGCCCGACATCGCGGGCGGCGTTCCCCTGGAGGGGTTGCCGGTGTTCCTCGTCTTCCTGGCGCTTGGCGTCCTGACCCTGATCGTTGCGGGAATGACCCTCGCGCCGTTGTTGCCGATCGCGCATGGCGCGGTGCGGGCCTGCGAATTTCCGCGCCTGCAGATCATGGCGATCGCGGCACTGCTGGCGGTGGTCAGCCTCTTCCTGCTGCCCGACCCGCTGGCGATCGGGCTACTGGTCGTCCAGGGCGCGGTGCTGCTGGCGCAGGGGTATGTCTGCCTGCGCTATACCCGGCTGTGGCGGGTGCAGTCGCTGCCCTTCGACGGGGACGGGGCGGCGGTCTTCCGGATGGTCGCCGCCAACGTCAAGATGTCGAACCGGCGCTACGACGCGCTGATCGACCTGCTCGCCGAGCAGGACCCGGACATGGTGATCCTGGTCGAGGTCGACGCGGCATGGCTCACGGCGCTGGCGCCGATCCGGGAACGCTATCCCTTCGTCGTCGAGCAGCCGCAGGACAACGCCTATGGCATGGCGCTGTTCTCGCGCCTGCCGCTGACCGACGCCACGGTGCGCTTCCGCCTGATGGAGGAGGTGCCGTCGATCCGGGCCAGCGTCGAGACGCCGGACGGGCAGCGCTTCGCGCTCTACGTCATCCACCCCGAGCCGCCGGTGCCCCATGCCGATACGCTCGGCCGCGACGGCGAACTGATCCTGACTGCGGAGGATACCAAAGAGGACGACCTGCCGGCGGTGGTCGCCGGCGACCTCAACGACGTCGCGTGGTCGCGATCGACACGGCGCTTCCAGCGGCTGAGCGGGCTGCTCGACCCGCGCGTCGGCCGCGGCTTCTTCAACAGCTTCGACGCACGCTACCGGTTCATGCGCTGGCCGCTCGACCACCTCTTTCACGACGCCCGCTTCCGGGTCGCGGACCTGGCCCGGCTGCCGGCGATCGGCTCGGACCATTTCCCGATGCTCTTCGCCCTGGCGCTGCTGGCCGAGGAGGCGAGCGGCGAGACGCCGGAGGCGGCCGATGCCGACGACACGGAGGAAGCGGCGGAGGTGGTCGCCGAGGCGAAGACGCTCGACCGCAAGCCGATCGGCAGCGACTGGGAGAAGTGATCGCGCCGGCTCCGGCTAGCTGGCTAAGCCCCCGCGATCAGCGCGTTGACGTCGGCGGCCTTTTCCATGTGGACGATATGACCGGCGCCGGGAATGACGGTGACGGTGACATTCGCCGGCAGGCCCTCGGCATGGGCAACCGACAGGATGCGGTCCTCCGCGCCCCACACGACATGGACCGGGGCGGCGATATCGGCGAGGCGGTCGCGCAGCGAATGACGCTGGGCGTCGCCGTCGAAATTGGCCGCGGCGACGGCCTGAAGGGCTGCCAGCGCACCGTCGAGGCGCTTGAACTTCAGTACGTCCTCGACCATTTCGGCGGTGACCATCTGCGGGTCGGCGACCAGCATCTCGAGCCAGGGACGGAGCTTGCGGGCGCGGCTCTCGGCGATGAAGCCGGCGATGAAGTCGCCGGCGATCTCAGGCCCGAACCCGGCCGGGGCGACCAGCGTCAACCCGTCGACGCGGGACGGCGCATCGAGGGCGATGGTGGCGGCGATCGCGGCGCCGAGCGAGTGACCGACGAGATGGGCGGATTCGATCCCCTCGGCGTCCATGTAGTCGATGACGGCAGTCGCGAGACCGGCGGGCGAACCGTCGTCCAGCGCCTTTTCCGAGCCGCCATGGCCGGGCAGGTCGATGGCATGGACCGGGCGATCCTCGGCGAGCGCTGCCTGGTTGAGCATCCAGGTCGACAGGTCGGCGCCGAAGCCGTGGATGAAAACGATCGGCTTGCCCGTGTCGGGGCCGGCCTTGAGGCGGCGGATGCGACGGCCGCCGGCCTCGACGGTCTCGGCCGACGGGCCACTGGCGGCGCCGGCCTCCTCCGGGACGAAGCCCTCGAGGAAGGTGCGGACGAAATCGTCAACGGCTTCCTCGGAAACCTCCGGTGCGGCGACGACGCCGAGCAGCGCGCCGACCGGCACGGTGTCGCCGTCGGCGACGACGCGGCGGCGCAGGACGCCGGTGACCGGGCTCTCGAAGACATTGGCGATCTTGCTGGTCTCGATGTCCATGATCTCCTGGCCGAGCTCGATCGGCGTACCGATATCGACGGCCCAGCGGGCGAGCATGCCCTCCTCCATGGCAAGGCCCCATTTCGGCATGGTGATCGGCTGGATTTCGGCCATGTGATTTTCCTCCGGGCTTGATGCTTTGTCGCCGTCGTCCTCCGGCTCCCACCAATTGGGGATGCGCGTCGGGCGACGGCTTTCGACGGTCATTCGGCGGCGACCTTGCGGTCGTGGTCGAGCACGGCGGCGACCGCCGCCTCGATCTTGTCGACGCCCGGGATGTAGATGTCCTCCAGCGCCGGCGAGAAGGGCACCGGCGCGTGCGGCGCGGTGACCAGCTTGATCGGCGCCTTCAGCGAATCGAAGGCATGCTCGGCGACGAGACCGGCGATGTCGCCGGCCATGCCGCAGCGCGGATGCGCCTCGTCGACAACCACGAGGCGGCCGGTCTCGGCGACCGTCTCGAGGATCGTCTCGGTATCGAGAGGCGAGGTGGTGCGCGGGTCGACGACCGTGCAGGAGATGCCGCGGCGGGCGAGATTGTCGGCCGCCTCGTTGGCGAAATTCACCATGCGGCCGAAGGCGACGATGGTGACGTCGTCACCCTCGCGGGTGACATTGGCCTCGCCGAAGGGGATGGCATAGGGCTCGTCCGGCACCTCCATCTCGTCGTCATACATCGCCTTGTGCTCGAAGAAGACGACCGGGTCGTCGTCGCGGATCGCCTGGATCAGGAGGCCCTTGGCCTCGTAGGCGTTCGACGGCAGCACGACCTTGAGTCCGGGGATATGGGTGAAGACCGGATAGAGGCATTGCGAGTGCTGCGAGGCGGCGCGGAAGCCGGCGCCATACATCGTGCGGATGGTCAGCGGGGTCACCGCCTTGCCGCCGAACATGTAGCGGAACTTGGCGGTCTGGTTGAGGATCTGATCGAAGCAGACGCCCATGAAATCGACGAACATCAACTCGACGATCGGGCGCAGGCCGGTGAGTGCGGCACCCGCCGCCGCGCCGACGAAGGAGATCTCGGCAAGGTGGGTATCGAGGACGCGGTCGGGACCGAATTGCGGTCGCAGGCCCTTGGTGACGCCCATCGGGCCGCCCCATGCATCCTGGTCGCCGGCAGCGCCGGTGCCGCCTGCAACATCCTCGCCCATCAGGATGACGCGCTCGTCGCGCTCCATCTCCTGACGCATCGCTTCGTTGATCGCCTGGCGATAGCTTTTCTTCGACATCGGTCCGCCCCCCTAATACGCCACGTAAATATCGGTCATCAGATCGGCCTCGCCCGGCATCGGCGCGGCCTTGGCGGCTACCATGCAGGCGCGGATCTCGGCTTCGATCTCGCGATCGGCCGCATCGAGTTCGCTGGCGTCGATCAGCGAAGCCTCGACGATGCGCTGGCGGAAGAGTTCGATCGGGTCGGCGTTGCGCGCCGCCTCGACTTCCTCGGGCAGGCGGTAGGTGCCGGCGTCGCCCTCGAAATGACCGTAGAAGCGGTTGAGCTTGACGTGGAGCAGCGACGGCCCGCCGCCGGATCGCGCCCGCTCGATCGCCTCGCCGGCGGCCTCGTAGACGGCGAAGAAATCGCCGCCATCGACCTCGCGCGACGGGAGGCCGAAGCCCTCGCCGCGGCCTTTCTGGGTGCCGCCGACCGACCAGGCGGAGGCGGTCGCCTCGGCATAACCGTTGTCCTCGGCGACGAAGACCACCGGCAGGTTCCAGATCTTCGCCAGATTATAGCTTTCCAGCACGGCGCCCTGGTTGGAGGCACCGTCACCGTAGAAGCAGATGGCAACGCCGCCGGTCTTGAGGAGCTTGGCGGTCAGGGCCGCGCCGCAGACCAGCGGCGCCCCGGCGCCGACAATGCCGTTGGCGCCGAGCATGCCCTTGGACAGGTCGGCGATATGCATCGAGCCGCCCTTGCCGCCGCACAGGCCTTCCTTGCGGCCGAAGATCTCGTGCATCATCGGCCCGACCTCGACGCCCTTGGCGATGCAATGACCGTGGCCGCGATGGGTGGAGGCAATGGCGTCGCGCTCGTCGAGATGCATGCAGACACCGACGCCCGAGGCTTCCTCGCCGGCATAGAGATGGACGAAGCCGGGGATGGTGCCGGCGGCGAACTCGGTATGAACCGCGTCCTCGAATTCGCGGATCGTCCGCATTCTCCGATAAGCCGCGCCAAGCTCATCGCGCGACAACTGCATGCCACTCGCCATCGTCATTTCCTCCCATCGCAACGTTTCGACGTCTTGTTGTTGGGGAGGATGATATGCTCTTGCGGGTGGCTGGCAAGTGCGGCGGTGCGGGCGCCCGCCATGATGGGACAAGCACCCGGGCGCGACGTCAGCCGCGCATGCCGAAGAAGCCGCGGATCATGCCGGCGAGATCGCGGCCGGCAAGGAGGCCGCCCAGGCCCCCGGCGCCATAGGCATGGTCGAGTTCCGCCTGGCGCGCCGTGAGCATTTCGGCGAATCGATCGACCAGCGCCGGCGAACCGGCGAGGATCGGCTCGAGCGCCGCGCTGGTGACCTCGACGGCGGTGACATCGCTGGTAGCGATGACGTTGGCGCTTCGCCGCGCGCCGGTCATCAGCGACATCTCACCAACGATGGTGCCGGGACCGCCGGAAGCGATGTGCTTTCCGGTTCGGCGATCGCCTGTATCGATATCGACCGCACCGTCGGCAATGATGAACAGCGAGGTGCCGGCATCGTCCTCCCTGATCAGGAACGAGCCCTGCGGAAAGGTTCGGACCGCCGCCCGTTTCGCGAGGGCGTCGAGTTCGGCCGGACCGAGCAGATCGGCGAAAAAGGGATTGGCGGCGAGGATATCGCGTGGCTGCATGAGGGCCTCCCTGGCGCCGCGACTTTCTACCCGGCCGCCGCCGCGGTCAAGAAACCGTGCCGCGGTTCGCAGATTGTCAACCATATCGAGCTATGGCTGGGGAAACGCGCCGCCGACGAGCGCCGCCCCCTGCCCAAGACCCTGCCGAAGGAGCCAACTCCGTGCGGATCGACGCCATACCCCTCGGGAAGAACCCGCCAGAAGATGTCAACGTGATCATCGAGGTTCCAGTCGGGGGCGAGCCGATCAAATACGAGCTCGACAAGGCTTCCGGCGCCATGTTCGTCGACCGTTTCCTCTATACGCCAATGCGCTATCCCGGCAATTACGGCTTCGTGCCGCACACCTTGTCGGATGATGGAGACCCGATCGACGTCATCGTCACCAACACCAGGGCGATCATGCCGGGGGCGGTGATGAATGTCCGACCGATCGGCGTGCTGATGATGTCGGACGAGTCGGGCAATGACGAGAAGATCGTCGCCGTGCCGAGCAACCAGCTGACCATGCGCTATCACTCGGTGAAAACCGTTTCGCAACTGCCGCAGATCACCCTCGAGCAGGTCAAACATTTCTTCGAGCACTACAAGGACCTCGAGCCCGACAAGTGGGTCAAGGTGCTGCGCTGGGGCGACGCCGACGAGGCAAAGTCACTGATCGTCGAGGCGATCGCGCGGGCGAAGAAGCCAGCGAAGCGGGCCGGGACGACAAAGCCCGCGAAAGTTGCCCGCAGCAGGAAGGCCAAAAGCTGAAAACAGCCAAGTCACTGATTTGAAATAAATACTGGGTATTTGGTATCTCGCATTCCGAGTGCTGCTGCACTAGCATTCGATTCACGGCTGCGCGTCGACGCAGCCCTTTTCAATCAGGCGCATGTGCAATGCGTGGAGAATCCTGCGGGCCGCGACCCGCGCCGAACCGTCCGGAGGAAGAATGGCCCAGTTTTTCGCAGGCTCCCTTGCCGAGCTGAACACCGCCATCGCAAGCGCCAATGCCAGCGGCGATGCCGTCAACACGATCACCCTGACATCATCCTTCGCACTGACCGGCGCACCGACCATCCTCAACCCGCAGGGCGGCACGGCGCTGGTGATCGACGGCGACGGCTTCACCATCGACGGCCAGAACGCGCACCGGATCTTCTTCGCCAATAGCGGCGACATCACCATCCAGAACGTCACGCTGGCCAACGGGCTGGCCGAGGGCGGCGACGGCGGAGACGGCAGTTCGGCCGGCGGCGGCGGCATGGGCGCCGGCGGGGCGCTGTTCGTCAATTCCGGCGCCGACGTCACCATCTCCAATGTCGCCTTCGCCGAAAACGGTGCGACCGGCGGCGATGGCGGCCGCGGCGCCCTGGTCACCGGCGGCGGCGGCGGCGGCGGCATGGGCGGCGACGGCGGCGACGCGCCGCACCTTTTCTTTGACCCAGGCAACGACGACGCCATCACCTTCGGCATCTTCGGCGGCGGCGGCGGTGGCGGCGGCCTTGAGGCGGACGGCGGCGGCGGCGGCATGCGCAGTGGCGGAGACGGCGACGACGGCGCGGCGGGGATTGCCGCAGGCGAGGCCTCGGGCGGCGCCGGCGACAGCGGTGGCCACACCGGTACCGGTGGAACCGGCGGCATAGACGGTGGAGGCGGCGGTGGTGGCGGCGGCGGCGAGGACGCCGTGGGCAGCGGTGGTGGCGGCGGCGGCGGCGGTATCGGCGGAACAACGGCGACCAGCCAGCAGGGCGCGGCCGGCGGCGACTTTGGCGGTGGCGGTGGCGGTGGCGGCGAGATCATCGACCTCGGCGAGACCGGCGGCGACGGCGGCTTTGGCGGCGGCGGCGGCGGCACCGGCGCGATCATCGGCATCGGCCCGGGCAGCGACGGCGGATTCGGCGGCGGCGGCGGCGGCGCGGCCCCGGTCATCGGTGGCGACACCGGCGACGGAGGCTTTGGCGGTGGCGGCGGCGGCCTTGGCGTGACCGGCTCCGACCCCGAGGACCACGTCGGTGGTGGTGGTGGCGGCGGCGCCGGCTTCGGTGGCGCGATCTTCGTCCGCGAGGGCGGGCAACTGACCGTGGGCGCCGGTTCGGTGACCGGCGGCGGGGTGAGTGGCGGCGCGGGTAACATTGCCGCGGACACCGCTCTCACCGGCAGCGACGGAATCGCGGCGGGCAGCGGCCTGTTCCTGCAAGGCAGCGGCGCGCTGGCCTTCAACCCCGGCGCAGGCGAGACGACGACGATCAGCGACGCGATCGCCGACGAGACCGGCGTCGTCGACGCCGGGTATACGCCGCCGGCGGGCTATACGCCCGGCGCCTGGTCGCTGTCGATGGACGGCGCGGGGACGCTGATCCTTTCCGGAGACAACATCTACACCGGGCCGACGACGGTGGCGGCCGGCCTGCTCCAGGTCGACGGGTCGATCGCCGGCTCGGCGACCACTGTGGGCTCCGGCGGCACGCTTGGCGGCAATGGCACCACCGGCGCGGTATCGGTGGAGGCGGGCGGCACGCTGGCAGCCGGCGCCAGCGCCGGGATCCTGACGACCGGCGACCTCGCCTTCTCGGCTGGCGGCCTGATGACCGCCGAGCTCGGCGGCACGACGGCGGGGGCCGGCGGTTATGACCGTGTCGTCGTCAACGGCACGGTGGCGCTTCCCGGCGCGGTTCTTACCGTGGCGCTGATCGATGACTTCGATCCGCAATTCGGCGACAGCTTCACGATCATCGCCAACGACGGCACCGACGCGGTTGCCGGAACCTTCGCGGGGCTGGCCGAGGGGGCGCAGTTCGTCGCCGACGGCCGGGCCTTCGCGATCACCTACAAGGGCGGCGACGGCAACGACGTCGAGCTGACCGCAATCCAGGCGGTGATCATCGGCACGCCGAATGCCGACCTGGTCAACACCACCAACACGGTGTTCGGCCAGTTGCCCGCGACGGAAGGCGGCGACATCATCAAGGGCAAGGCCGGCAAGGACAAGCTGTCCGGCGCCGGCGGCGACGACGATATCTACGGCAACCGCGGGAAGGACAAGCTCTTCGGCAACGAGGGCGCGGACAACCTCTCGGGCGGCAACGCCAAGGACAAGCTGAACGGCGGCAAGGACGACGACATCCTCGACGGCGGCAAGAACAAGGACAAGCTGACCGGTGGCAACGGGGACGATGCCTTCGCCTTCACCACCAAGCTCAGCAACAAGAATGTCGACAAGATTACCGATTTCGGCAAGGGCGATGACGTCATCCAGCTCGACCACACGATCTTCAAGAAGATCGGCGACGGCGGCGAGCTGAAGGCCAAATTCTTCGCCTATAACAAGGCGAAGGACAAGAACGACCACATCATCTACTCGGTGAAATCCGGGGAGATCAGCTACGACAAGAATGGCAGCAAGGCGGGCGGCGAGACGCTGTTCGCCAAGGTCGACAAGGGCACGATTCTCGATCACGACGACTTCTTCGTGATCTGATCCGGCCCGGGCGAGAGCCGCGGGGGACCCCGGCTCAGCCGGAATAGTAACTCGTCATCCGCGCGGCGATCTGCTCGCGGCCGAGACCGACGCTGATCGACTGCCGGACCTTGTCGCGCCGGCCGGTCAGTTCGCCGGTGCGCTGCTCGATCATCGTGCCGAAGCGATGGGCGAGCTTGGGCTCGGCGGCAAGCAGCGGCGCCAATGCCGCCTTGGTGATCTCCAGCGCAGTGACGCGCCCCTTGGCCTTGACGGTCGCGCTGCGGCGTTCGCCGGTGATGACCGCCATCTCGCCGACCACCTCGCCCGGGCCGAGCGTCGCAACGGTCTTGTCACCGCCGGGCTGGTGGACGCTGACGGTGACCTTGCCGTCGGTCAGGACATACATCGCCGTACCGATTTCGCCCTGGCGCATGAGGACCTCGCCGCGACCGAAGCGCACTTCGCTGGTCGCAGCCGCGAGGTCGTCGAGTTGCCCGGCATCGAGCACGACGCTGAAGAAGGACGTCGAATTGAGGATGCCTCTGATGTTCACCGGCTGGCTCCCGAAACGCAACAAACCGGCCGCTACTGTCCGCCCGTGTCACGAATCCGTCAAGCGCGGCGACGCCATAGGGTAAGCGATATGTCGGCCGCCGGATCGAGCACCTCCGGCGCATCCGCCACGAGGCCGCCGGCCGCAAGACACTGGCCGGCAGTGCTGCCCGACGAAATGGCGGAGAAAACCGGGACCCCGCCGGGGACGCTGACACCGGCGGCGCGGGCCAGATGGAACTGGTCGAAGCCGGTCTTCAGGAAGTAATCGAAGACCAGACGGCCGCCGGGAACGACGGCGACACCACCTTGCGGAGCGGCGATGGCGAGGGCCTCGCCGAGCGGCATCCCGGCCGGGTTCCACCACCAGGCGTCGTCGCGCCGCGTGATGTCCCGGACACCGGAGGACAGCACCAGCCGGTTGCGGCCCCGGACATTCGGGTTGGCCTCGTGGCCGAGGCGACCGAGGATGGTGACGGCGGCCGCATCGAGGGCCGCCTGGAAGCGCGCCCAGTCGGCATCGTTGCGGAGCGACTCCGGAGTCAGGCCGTCGGGACCGGCGATCCGGTCGTCATCGGAGACGATGGCGTGACCGTGAAACGCCCAGCGCGACATCAGGCGCGGAGCGTGCCGCCGGTCGCCTTCTCGACCGCCGCGACGATCTTGCCGGCGGTGGCGTCGATCTCCTCGTCGGTCAGCGTCTTCTCGGTCGGCTGGAGGGTCACCTCGATGGCGAGCGACTTCTTGTCGGCGCCGAGCGCCGCGCTCTCGAAGCGGTCGAAGACCGAGACCCCGGCGATCAGCTTGCGATCGGCGCCTTGCGCGGCGCGCAGCACCGCCGCCGCCTCGACCGCGCGGTCGAGGACGAAGGCGAAATCGCGACGCACCGGCTGGAGATCCGAGAGCGCCAGCGGCGGCCGGGTCTTGGTGGCGCGCGCCTTGGGCACGGGAATCGCCTCAAGGATGATCTCGAAGCCGACCAGCGGGCCGGAGACGTCGAGTTCCTCCAGCACCCGGGGATGGATTTCGCCGAAGGCGCCAATGACGGTCTTCGGGCCCTGGCGGATGGCGCCGGACCGGCCGGGATGGAACCAGGCCGGGGCGTCGGCGGTGACCTGGACCTTGTCGGTCGACAGGCCGAGGGATTCGAGCAGGGCAAAGGCATCGGCCTTGGCATCGAAGGTCGAAACCGGCCCGGCCTTGCCGGACCAGTGACGGCCGCCGCCACTGACACCGGCGGTGCCGCGGCGCAGCCCGGCGGCGGCGGTATCCTGTTCGGTCGGGCCGTCGCCACGATAAACCTGGCCAACCTCGAAGACGGCGAGATCGTCAAAGCCGCGATCGGCGTTGCGCTGGGCGGCGGCGATGAGACCGGGCAGCAGGCTCGGCCGCATGTCCGACATGTCGGCGGCGATCGGATTGGCGAGGATCAGTTCGGGCTTGCCGCCGCCGAAGGCTTCGGCCTGGCGGGCGGAGATGAAGGACCAGGTCACCGCCTCGACCATGCCACGGGCGGCGAGCGCCCGCTTGGCGCCGCGGGTGCGGGTCTGCAGCGTGGTGAGCACCGGCCGCTGGGAACCGGGCGAACGGCGCAGCGGCGTGACCGGGACGCGATCGACACCGATGATGCGCACCACCTCCTCGACGAGATCGGCCTTGATGGCGACGTCCGGCCGCCAGGTCGGAACGCTGACGACAACGCTGCCCTCGGTGCGGTGCGGCTTGCAGGCGAAACCGAGGTCTTCGAGGATGCGGGTGACGTCGCTGACCGACGGGTCGATGCCGGAGAGGCGCTTGACCTCGGCGACCGGGAAATCGATGACCGTGGCCGGCTGCGGGACCTCGCCAGCGACGAAGATTTCGCTGGGGGTTCCACCGCAGAGGTCAAGCACCATGCGGGTCGCCAGCTCGAGGCCCGGGATCATGAAGGCGGGATCGACGCCACGCTCGAAGCGGTGGCGGGCGTCGGACTGGACGCCAAGACGGCGGCCGGTATGGGCGATGTTGAGCGGCTCCCAGAGCGCCGACTCGATGAGGACGTCGACGGTCTCCTCGGTGCAGCCGGACTCCTCGCCGCCCATGATGCCGGCAAGGGATTCGATGCCGCGATCGTCGGCGATGACGCAAATCTCGGGATCCAGCGTGTAGGTCTTGCCGTCGAGGGCGAGGATCTCCTCGCCGTCGCGGGCGCGGCGGACGACGAGATTGCCGGAGACTTTCGCGGCATCGAAGACATGCAGCGGCCGGCAGCGGTCGTAGGTGATGAAGTTGGTTATATCGACCAGCGCGTTGATCGGCCGGAGACCGACCGAGCGGAGACGGCGCTGCAGCCATTCCGGCGACGGGCCGTTCCTGACGCCGCGCACGAGGCGCAGGCCGAAGGCCGGGCAAAGCGGCTCCGTGTCGCCGAAGTCGAGCGTCACGGTGACCGGACAGGCGCCCTCGCCCTTGACCGGCTCGACCGGATGCTCGATCGCCTTGCCCTCGCCGGCCGCGGCCAGGTCGCGGGCGACACCGGAGACGCCCAGCGCATCCGGGCGGTTGGGGGTGACGGCGATATCGATGACCGGATCGTCGAGGCCGGCGTAGTCGGCATACGGCGTGCCGACCGGCGCGTCGTCGGGCAGGTCGACGATGCCGTCGTGATCGTCGGAGAGGCCGAGCTCGCGCTCTGACAGCAGCATGCCGTTCGACTCGACGCCGCGGATGACGCCCTTCTTGAGGTCGACGCCGGTGCCGGGGACATGGGTGCCGGCCGGGGCGAAGACGCCCTTCATGCCGGCCCGCGCATTGGGCGCGCCGCAGACAACCTGGACCGGATCGCCGTCGCCGGCATCGACCATGCAGACCCGCAGGCGGTCGGCATTGGGATGCGGCTCGGCCGACACGACGTGCGCGATGCGGAAAGGCGCGAAGTCCCTGGTCAGGTCCTCGATGCCCTCGACCTCAAGGCCGATCATGGTCAGCTTGTCGGCGAGGCCATCGACGGTGGCGATGGTGTCGAGATGCTCTTTGAGCCAGGACAGGGTGAATTTCATGTCAGGGCGCCTTCGGTGGTGCGGGTCGCCGCCATGGCGAGCAGGCGGGCGAGAACGTTGGCGTAGCCGCGCGCGTCATCGATGGCGCGGTGGGTGTGGGGAACGTGGCCGAGCCAGTCGTCGGACAGGCGCTTGCCGAGATCGGTGACGTGATCGAGGCCGGCGAGTGCGGCGGCGAAGGAGGAGATGTCGAGGCCGGCGCCCGCGAACAGCACTCGCTTCGCCCGCGGCAGGGAGATGACGCGGCAGCCGACATAGGTGTCGAGATAGTGGTCGATCCACGGGCCGTCGAGGATCAGCGGCCGGGCGGCGAAAAGGCGCGGCGACGGCAGGGTTTCCAGCCAGTCGGCATAGCGCGGCATGACGGTTTCGGCCGGCTGGGGAGCGCGGGTGGCCTCGGCCCAGGCATCCGGCTGGGTGGCCCACCAGGCGCTGGTGCCGTCATCGGGCGCCCGGTCGGCGCGCGGCGCCAGCACCGCCTCGAACTCGTCAAGTACCGCGCCCCGGCCATCGATGGCGACCGAGGCGAAGCTCAGCATCGAGTTCCGCAGCGGGCTCGGGCCGTCGAGCTCGACATCGGTGACGACGAAGGCCGGGGCTGGCGTCGAACTCACAACGTCAGCCCCCGGGCCAGCGACGGCAGGTCGAGGGGGCGGAAGCCGTAGTGATTCAG
This sequence comes from Bauldia litoralis, assembly GCF_900104485.1. Lineage (GTDB taxonomy): Bacteria > Pseudomonadota > Alphaproteobacteria > Rhizobiales > Kaistiaceae > Bauldia > Bauldia litoralis. The sequence continues at coordinate 150,740 of NZ_FMXQ01000012.1, forward strand.
CCAGCGGATATCGGCGTCGAAGAAGGCGCGGAGGTCCGGCATGCCGTATTTCAGCATGGCGATGCGGTCGATGCCCATGCCCCAGGCGAAGCCCTGGACCTTGTCGGGGTCGAGGCCGCCATGGCGGATGACATTGGGATGGACCATGCCGCAGCCGAGGATTTCCAGCCAGTCGTCGCCGGCGCCGAAGCGGATTTCCGAACCGGAGCGGTCGCACTGGATATCGACCTCCATCGACGGCTCGGTGAAGGGAAAGAAGGACGGACGGAAGCGCATCCTGACCTGGTCGACCTCGAAGAAGGCCTTGCAGAATTCCTCCAGCACCCATTTCAGCGTTCCGACGGTGGACTCCTCGTCGAGCACCAGTCCCTCGACCTGATGGAACATCGGGGTGTGGGTCTGGTCGGAATCGAAGCGGTAGGTGCGGCCGGGGATGACGACGCGGATCGGCGGCTTTTGCGTCTCCATGGTGCGGATCTGCACCGGCGAGGTGTGGGTGCGCAAGAGCATCCGCTCGCCGTCCTCCTTCGGATTGAAGAAGAAGGTGTCGTGCATCTCGCGAGCCGGATGGCCGACCGGGAAATTGAGCGCGGTGAAATTGTAATAGTCGGTCTCGATATCCGGGCCTTCGGCGATGGCGAAACCGAGATCGGCGAAGATCGCGGTGATCTCGTCGATCACCTGGCTGACCGGATGGATGCGGCCGGTCTCGAGGCCGGAGGGACGGACCGGCAGGGTGACGTCGACGCGCTCCTGCTCGAGCCGCCGGGTCAGCTCCGCCTCGCGCAGCACGGCGCGGCGGGCGGCGATCGCCTGGGTGACACGCTCCTTCAGGCCGTTCAGCGCCGGGCCCATGACCTTGCGCTCATCCGGCGTCATCGCGCCGAGGCCCTTCATCAATTCGGAGACGGCGCCCTTCTTGCCCAGCGCGGCGACGCGCTCGCTTTCGAGGGCGGCGTCATCGGTGGCACCGGCTATGCGGGTGGCGAGGTCGCGCTCCAGCGCTTCGATGTCGGCGGTGGCGATTGTGTTCATTGTTTTCCCGTCAGCTCTTCCAGCGCAGGGTTCGCGCCTTCACCGGATTGACGAAGGCGCGGCCTTCCTTGCCGGCATTGACCCACTCGTCCTTGAGATGCATCCACCAGCGGGCCTGGGTATCGGCATCGTTTATCAGCATCAGCTTCGGCGATGTGGCCAGGCCGTCGCGCTGGCGCACGACGACGACCCGGTCCTGATCGAGGAAGATGGTCATCAGTTTGCGCAAGAGCGGCTTCAGCGCGCCGATCCAGGCCGGCGTCGCCCAGAACATCTGCCAGACTTCAGTGGCTTCATCCGATACCGGCGTGATCGCCGTCAGGCCGACGACCGAATGCTTGTTGCCGCGGATTTCCTCGATGCGGAGCCCGGGCAGGCGATAGGTTATCTCGGTGCTGACCTCGCGACCGAGGATGCGGTAGGCGAGGTTCTGCGGCGGAATCTGGTGGCGAACCATGCGCCAGCCATAGTCGGCCGGTTCGAACTTCTTCTCCTTCGGCCGCAACTTGGTCGCCTGACGCTTGAACCACCACGAGGTATGGACATAAGCGGCGTGGGTCGGGTCCATCAGGCCGAAGGCAGCGTGATCGGTCGAGCAGGGAAAGGGCAGCGTGATGGTGAGTTTCGGACCGACGTCGTCGCCGAAGATCGGCATGCGCGGCGGTTCGGCCTCGTCGCCCGAGGGCTCTTCGTCGCCACGCGGGAAATAGACCCAGATCAGCCCCTGCTGCTCGACGCAGCGCCAGTTACCGCACCGGATCTTGCTGAGATCGGCGGTCTGGCCTTCCCGGAGCGATGGAATCTCGACGCAGGTCCCCGTCCGGTCGAAACGCCAACCGTGGTAGGTGCACATGATCGTTTCGCCATCGAAACGGCCATATTGGAGGGGGATGCCGCGATGCGGGCAGGTATTGCGGATCGCGAAGACCTTGCCGTCGTCTCCCCTGCCGAAGAGGAGCGGCTCGCCGAGCAATGTCTTTGCAACGGTCGCGTGTCGTTTCAGCGAGGCTGCCGGCATCGCGAGATACCAGCAACCGCGCAGAAGTTCCGCTTTGAGGCCCTGCACTGTCCGCGTTCCGTCCCGAGTGGCGCCGTTCGCTTCAGCCTAGCCTTTGAGGGGCGATCGGCGGAAGGCCGGTCGGCGCGTCAGGAGAGCGCGCCCTGGGCCTTCTCGACGAGGGCCTTGAAGGCCGCTGGCTCGCGAACGGCAAGATCTGCAAGCACTTTCCGGTCGACTTCGACCCCGGCCTTGCCGAGGCCGTCGATAAACCGGCCGTAGGCAAGCCCATGCTCGCGGGTTGCCGCATTGATCCGCTGGATCCACAGGGCGCGGAAGGTGCGCTTGCGGTTCTTGCGGTCGCGATAGGAATATTGCGCCGCCTTGTCGACGGCGGCCTTGGCTGTGCGAATGGTATTCTTGCGACGGCCGTAGAAGCCCTTGGCGCGAGCCAGGACCTTCTTGTGCCGGGCGTGGGCGGTTACGCCGCGTTTGACGCGTGACATGTCGTTTTCTCCGGTAGGGCTGGCGTTCAGGCGTTAGGCAGGAAGTGCCGCTTGATGACGCGTGCATCCTGGTCCGCGAGAACCATCGTGCCGCGCGCCTGGCGGATGAACTTCTTGCTACGCTTGATCATGCCGTGCCGTTTACCGGCCTGCGCGACCATCACCTTGCCGGTGCCGGTCACCTTGAATCGCTTCTTGGCGCCAGCTTTGGTCTTCATCTTGGGCATTTGGCTCTCCATGCGGCCTGACGCGGTAGAAGAGACCGCCGGCCAGTTAGATGTTCATCTGAGCATTCGAGCCGCCACGGCATGCCCTTTTGAGGCCGGGCGGCTCGGAACCGCGGGGTTATAGCGACTGGCGCTGCGGCGCACAAGCACCGACCGGCCGAAAATTGACCGGCGGGGCGACGCGCCGTCGCCCCGATGGATGCAAGAAACCAGAATGGCGTCGGGTCGGGGACGCCGCGTCAGCGCGGCGCCAGCACCATCGTCATCTGACGGCCTTCGAGGCGCGGCTCGGACTCGACCTTGGCGATCGTCGAGGTCTCGTCCTTGACCCGGTCGAGCAGCCTGACGCCGAGTTCCTGATGGGCCATCTCGCGGCCACGGAAACGCAGGGTCACCTTGACCTTGTCGCCTTCATCGAAGAAGCGTTTCACCGCGCGCATCTTCACCTCGTAATCGTGGGTGTCGATGTTCGGCCGCATCTTGATTTCCTTGATCTCGACCGTCTTCTGCTTCTTGCGGGCTTCCGCAGCCTTTTTCTGGGCCTGAAACTTGAAGCGGCCGTAATCGAGGGCTTTGCAGACGGGCGGGACCGAATTGGGTGCAATCTCGACGAGATCGAGACCGGCCGCTGCGGCCATCTCTCGAGCGCGCTCAGTCGGGACAGTGCCCAGATTGGCGCCCTCGGCGTCGATGAACTGGACTTCGCTCACGCGAATATCTTCGTTGACCCGCGGTCCTTCCTTTGCGGCTGCGGGCGGTGCTCTATGGGGCCTGCGAATGGCCAGTCTCCTGTTCTGTTCAAGACAATAGCGAAATCACCGCGCTGCTCCTCGCACGCGGCGACACGGCAGAAGGATTCCTGCAAAGTCGGCGGGAAGTCAACCGATTCCCTTGGCCGAGGGTTCCCCGGCGCGGTGGATTGGATATAGGCAGTCGCACCCTTTGACGCCAGCCGGAGAGACGGGATGAGCGAAACACCCCCCGAAACACTGACCGTCGGCGACGGCGACGACGCCCGGCGGATCGCCGTCCTGGCGCGGCCGGGCGGCAGCCCGGGCCTGTTCTGGATGGGCGGCTTCGCCTCGGACATGACCGGCACCAAGGCCGAGGCGCTTGACGGCTTTGCCGCGCGGCGCGGGCTCGGCATGACCCGCTTCGACTATTCCGGTCACGGGCAGTCGAGCGGCGCCTTCGCGGACGGGACGATCTCTCGCTGGCTGGCGGAATCGCTTGCCGTCTTCGACCGCACCGAAGGGCCGCAGATCCTGGTCGGCTCGTCGATGGGCGGATGGCTCGCCCTGCTGCTGGTCGAGGCGCACCGCGCAGCGGTCGGGGCGTCGGCGAGCCGCATCGAGGGGCTGGTGCTGATCGCCCCGGCCGTCGACATGACCCAGGTGCTGATGTGGGACAAGATGAGCGCGGCGGAGAAGAAGACGCTGACCGAAACCGGATCGGTCCGCGAGGCCAGCGACTATGACGCGGAAGGCTACCTGATCACCAAGGGGCTGATCGACGACGGCGAGGCCCACCTGTTCGGCGACCGGCTGATCGAGACCGGCTGCCCCGTGCATATCCTGCAAGGGATCAAGGATACCGACGTGCCATGGCGGCACGCGACCGAGCTGGTGTCGCGACTGGCCAGCGACGACGTGGTGCTGACGCTGGTCAAGGATGGCGACCACCGGCTGTCGCGCCCGGAGGACCTCGAACGGCTGGAAGCGGCGATCGACGGGATCATCGCCGAGAACGCCGAGACGTAGGGCGACGCCCTACCCGGCCGGTTGATCGCCCTCGAACAGGGCGCGGTGCTCCGCCAGCAACGCGACGATGCGATCGATCACCTGACGCACCGCGCCGGCGTGGCGGGCCTGCTCGTTGAGCACCAGCCACTGCTGGCTGCGGAGGTCCGGGATGGGGTCGCCGTCGCGGGCCAGCCCGGCCTCCGCATCGCCGACGAAGCACGGCAGGACGCCGCGCCCGGCGCCCGCGGCGACAAGGTCGAGCACCATGCGCGGGTCGGTGGTGGCGAGCCCGACCTCGGCCCGATGACGATCGCCTGTCCAGCGCGCCGATGGGGTGATGCCGGCGTCGCCGATGACCGCGATCCATGGCAGCGCCGCCGGATCGGCCGCATCGCGGGCGCGGTAGGTGGCGAAGGCGACATCGGACAGGCGGCGGGCGGCGAGCCGCACCTCGGCTGGCGCGTGGTTGCGGATGCCGATATCGGCCTCGCGGCGCAGGATGTCGACCCGCTGGGTGGCGGTGACGAATTCGACGACCAGCGGCTCACCGGCCGACCACAGGCGGCCGACATGGCGGGCGAGGAAGCGGCTCGTCCAGGCACCGGCCGAGACGCGGACGGAGCGGCGGGGCGCGTCTTCCCGGCGCCAGCGGTCAATGCCGAGCGCGACGGTCTCCATCTCCTCCGCCTGTCCGTAGAGCGCCCGACCGACTTCGGTGAGGCTGTAGCCGGTGCGGGCGCGGTCGAACAGGCGAAGCTCGAGGGCACGCTCCAGCGCGGCCATCCGCCGTCCCAGGGTCGGGGCGCTGATCGCGGTCTGACGGGCGGCGGGACCGAGCCCGCCCGCCCGCGCCACCGCGAGGAAGAGCCGCAGGGTATCCCAGTCGGTGACATCTTTCATTTCTGAAACACCTCTTGCGACGTCCGGTCTACTCCGGCGGGCACCGTATCTCCTATCTGCTGAACATGGTGATTCCATCACGACACGGGATCGTTTCATGATTGACATATACCACCTTGCCACGGCCATCGTCCTTGGTCCAAAGGCCGAAAGGCGCACCGTCGACGACGGCGACCTGACCTTTGGTGTGACGGTGGCGGACGAAGTGCGGGACACATGGCGCCGCATCCGCCGGCTGGCTGACGGGACGGACTATCCGCGCCAGGTCCCCTCCCGCCACAGCGCGGCGAGGCCCTCGCGGTAGGTGGGATAGCGGAGATCGACGCCGAGTTCGGTCCTGATGCGAGCGTTCGAGACCCGCTTGTTCTCGCCGTAGAAGGAGCGGGCCATCGGCGAAAGGTCGGCTTCCTCGAACGGAATCTCGGGCGGCGGGGCGACCCCCATCAGACCGGCGGCACAGGCGACGACATCCTGCGGCGGGGCGGGCTCGTCGTCGGCGAGGTTGAAGATGCGCGTTGCCGGCGCAGCCGCCGCGGCAGCGAGGGTCGCGGCGATATCGGCAACGTGGATGCGATTGAAGACCTGGTCCGGCTTGACCAGACGCCGGGCCTTGCCCTTGTCGAGATTGACCAGGGCGTTGCGGCCCGGGCCGTAGATGCCGGCGATGCGGAAGGTGCCGAGCGGCACGTCTTTCTCATCTGCAAGCGCCGCCCACGCCTCTTCGGCGGCCAGTCGCTCTTCCGAGCGGCCGCGGCGGGGGCGCGGCGGGGTGTCCTCGTCGATCCAGGCGCCGCCGTGATCGCCATAGACACCGACGGTCGACAGGTAGCCGATCCATTGCAGCGATGGCGCGGCAAGGATGGCGTCGCGGTAATGGCGGAGGACGCGATCGCCGCCCTCGCCCGGCGCGATCGATATGACGAGGTGAGTGGTTTCGCGCAGGGCGTCGTCGACGCCTTCGCCCTGTCGCGTGCCGTCGAAGGGCAGCGCGGCGATCCCGTCACCCCGAAGGGCGGCAGCCTTTCCGGCGTCGCGCACCGTGCCGCCGATCCCGGTGGCACTGTCGCGCATCGTGGCGGCGAAGGCGGAGCCGCTGAAACCGAGGCCGAAGATGAAGAGACGCATGGACGCCGACATGCCCGCCAGTGGCGAGCCCTGTCAACGGCGGCGTTTGGGCGGTGGGTCGTCGAGGTGCTTGATCTCGCCGATCTCGAGGCTGCCAATGCGCAGGCGGTCGATGCGGGCATCGCGGGCGCTGAATCGCCCGACCGCCAGGCGGCCGATGGCCAGCGCGCCAATCGCCAGCGCACCGATGGCGAACGCCCCCAGCGCCAACGTGCCGATCGCACTGGCGCCGACGGCGCTGGCGCCGGTCGCGGTGGCCGGGGTCTTGCTCTCCTCAAGCGCGACCAGCATCTTGCCTTGGTTGATCGGTTCCACCGGGCTCGCGGGCTTGTCAGTCTCTGTCGATGGCATGCCATTCCTCCAGGACATCGGGATCGGATTCGTCGGCCATGCGGCTCGCCCGCTCCGCCACAGCCGCGGCGGGATCGAGCCGGGCGAGCGCCCAGACCGCCGCGCCACGGACCAGCGGCGCGGCATCATCGAGTAGACGCATGGCGGCGGTGCGGAGTTCCGCCTCGCCGGAATTGCCGATGGCGACCAGCACGTTGCGGACGAAGCGGTCGCGGCCGATGCGCTTGATCGGCGAGCCGGAGAACAGGGCGCGGAAGCCGGCGTCATCGAGGACGGCAAGGTCCGCCAGTGGCGGCGCGTCGAGATCGTCGCGGGCGGCGAGCTTGGCCTGCTGGGTGACCTGCGCGAACTTGTTCCACGGGCAGACGGCGAGGCAGTCGTCGCAGCCATAGATGCGGTTGCCCATCGCGGCGCGGAATTCGTGCGGGATCGGGCCCTTGTGCTCGATGGTGAGGTAGGAAATGCAGCGCCGGGCATCGAGGCGGTAGGGCGCGGGGAAGGCGGCGGTCGGGCAGATGTCGAGGCAGGCGCGGCAGGAGCCGCAATGATCGACCTCCGGTTCGCCCGGCGGCAGGTCGATGTCGGTGAGGATGGCGCCGAGGAACAGCCATGAGCCGAAGTCGCGGCTGACCAGATTGGTGTGCTTGCCCTGCCAGCCGATGCCGGCGGCGGCGGCCAGCGGTTTCTCCATCAGGGGGGCGGTATCGACGAAGACCTTGACGCCGACGCCCTCCCGCGCCGCGAAGCGGCCGGCGACCTGCTTCAGCTTGCCCTTGACGAGGTCATGGTAATCGCGATTGCGGGCATAGACCGAGATCGTCGCCCGGTCGTGGCGGGCAAGACTGGCCATCGGATCGCTGTCGGGACCGTAATTGAGGCCGAGCATGACGACCGAGCGGGCTTCCGGCCACAGGCTGCGCGGCGCGCCGCGACGCCCGGCGGTCTCGGCCATCCAGGCCATCTCGCCGTGGAAACCCTCGGCCAGGAACTGGCGGAGGCGTGGGACGGTCTCGGGAACGGAATCGGGCCTGACGACGCCGACGGCGTCGAACCCTTCGGCGCGCGCATCGGCAATCAGCCGGGTCTTCAGAAGTCGAGGTCGGCGTAATGGGTCGCCGGCAGGCTGCCGCGCACCTTGTCGGCGAGAATCTCGCGGAAGCTCGGCCGCGACTTGACGCGCGCGTACCACTCCTTCGCCGTCGCGTCTTCCTCCCATGGCACCTCGCCGAGGTAATCCGCACAAGACAATTCGGCCGCGGCGGCGAGATCGGCGAAGGTCAGTTCGCGCCCCGCCAGGCAGTTTCGCCGCGTCACCAGATAGCCGATATAGCGCAGATGATAGCGGATGTTGCTACGGGCGGCGCGAATTGCCGCGGCATCCGGCGAACCGCCGCCGTTGCTGGCCGGGGCGAGGCGCTTCAGCACCTTTTCGGTAATCAGGTAGCCAACGACCTCGTCGTCGAGCTTGTCGAGGAACCATGACACGAGACGCCGGACTTCCGCCCGGTCGGCCGGCGTGATCGGCATCAGCGTGCTTTCGCCGACCCGCGATCCGCGGGTTTCGGCCAGATACTCGGCTATGACGGTGGCACCGGCGATCGGACCGTCGGTCTCGTCGACGAAGACCGGAACCGTGCCGGCCGGATTGAGGGCGAGGAGATCCTCGCTCCTGACCCAGGGCGGCATCTCGACGAGTTCAACCGCCTCGCCGTATTCGGCAAGGATCAGGCGCACGTAGCGGCAAGGCGCCGACAATGGGTGATGGTACAGAACTGACATCAGGCAGGCGTAAAGGAAGGTCCCCGATCACACGGTCTATCTTGCGTGATTCGGCATCGGGTATAGAGGCCACCTGCGGCCGGAACAAGGCGATTCGGCTTTCGGGACAAGGGGGCATCCGTTGGACGGCACTTCAATCATCGACGCCCTCATCCTCGGGATAATCGAGGGGCTGACCGAATTCATCCCGGTCTCCTCGACCGGCCATATCCTGCTGGCCGGCCGGGCGCTCGGCTTCGAGAACCCCGGCAAGATGTTCGAGGTGCTGATCCAGCTCGGCGCGATTCTCGCCATCCTCGTCGTCTATGCCGGCCGGTTGATCCAGCTGGTGCGCACCCTGCCGAGCGACCCGACGTCCCGCCGCTTCGTCGCCGCGGTCTTCCTGGCTTTCCTCCCGGCGGCGGTGCTTGGCGTGCTCGGCCACCGGATCATCAAGGAAGTGTTCTTCGAATCGCCGGCGCTGATCTCGACCATGCTGATCGTCGGCGGCGTGATCCTGCTGATCGTCGACCGCATCAGGTTCGAGCCGCGCTACCACGACGTGAAGGAATTTCCGCTGTGGCTGGCGCTGCGGATTGGCTTCTTCCAGTGCCTGGCGCTGGTGCCGGGGGTGTCGCGCTCGGGCGCGACGATCGTGGGATCGCTGCTGATGGGCACGGACAAGCGCTCGGCGGCGGAGTTTTCCTTCTACCTCGCCATGCCGACCATGGCCGGGGCCTTTGCCTACGACCTCTACCAGAACCGGGCGCTGGTCACCGGCGACGAGTTGATGCTGGTGGCGATCGGTTTCGCCGCCGCCTTCGTCGCCGCGATCCTGGTGGTGCGCTCGCTGCTCGACTTCGTCAGCCGCCACGGCTACGCGCTGTTCGGCTGGTGGCGGATCGTCGTCGGCCTGCTCGGCCTCTACTTCTTCGTCTACCGGGCCTGAGCGCCGGCCGGGCCGCCTTCGGCGGTCAGGCCGGGCGGTTCTCGTATTCGCCGCGGGCGCGGAAGCGCGACAGGTAGGTCGGCAGGATGGCCGCGAGGCTGGTCGGCTTGACGCCGAAGGCCTGGATCGTCCGGTTCTCGGCGATGGCCGCCTCCGACACGACGTTGTCGTGACGGAGTTGGCGGACCTGATCGGGCGTCAGGATCTTGCCGGGGAGATGCTGGGCAATCGAGCCGATCAGGCTCGCCACGCCCCATGGCAGCGGCACCAGCAAACGCTTGCGGTCGATCTCGCGCAGCATCAGTTCCATGCATTCGCGGAAGGTCACGACCTCCGGGCCACCGAGCTCATAGGTGGTGGCCGGCCGCGCCCTGCCCTCGACGGAATCGGCGATGGCCGCGGCGACATCGCCGACGAAGACCGGCTGGAAGCGGGTCTTGCCGCCACCGATCAACGGCAGGGCCGGCGACATCCGCGCCATTCCCGCGAATCGATTGAAGAAGTGATCCTCCGGCCCGAAGATGATCGACGGACGCATGACGACGGACTGGGGCAAGGTTTCCCGCACCGCCGCTTCGCCTTCCGCCTTGGTGCGGGCGTAGTCGGACTCGGAGTCCGGGTCGGCGCCGATCGCCGAGACATGGGTGATCGCGTCGAGGCCGATGCCACGGGCCGCCTCGGCGACGGCGCGGGCGCCGAAGGTATGGACCGTATCGAAGGTCTGGCGGCCGGACGGCGCCAGGACGGCGACCAGATTGACCACCGCATCGGCGCCATCGACGGCGCGATCCACCGACCAGCGATAGCGCAGATTGGCCTGGACCGGCTGCACCCAGCCGACCATGCCGAGCGGCTGGAGGTGACCGGCGAGATCGGGGCGGCGCACCGCGGCGCGCACCCGCCAGCCGCGCTTCAGGAGCGCCCGCACCACATGCCGGCCGAGGAATCCGGAGCCACCGAATACGGTGACCAGCCCCTTGTCGGCGTAAGCGATTGCCATTCTGTCGTGTCTCCGAAGCGAGGCGCCGGCGCGCCATTCCATTCAATGGTCTGTGTATTCGCCCGGGGCGACATGGGCAAGCCGATGCGGCCAGCCGGCGCCGCGAAACCGGACCTTCCGTCCGGAATCGGTCGAACCGCGCGCCTCCATGACGGTCCACAACCCGCGACGGGATTACCGTCGCGCTGTGCGGAGGCCCCTCCTGTTCGGGAACAAGCCCGCCCTCGGATTTTCTTTCGGTTTGATCCAAATCCAAATAGCTGGATGCTCACCAGAATCCAAATTTCAGGCCTTAACGATGTCGCAAGTTTATCGACTAATTCTACTTTAAGTTATATTGCGTTTCTGCTTCCGACTCGCTTCACTGATCTGGTTAGAGACGCGGCCATGACGTGTGTCTTCCATGGGCTCAACCAGCTAAGCGAGGCGACGCGCTATGGCATTGGAACTCATTACCACCGATACTGTTACGGACGACGACGTACTCGAACTCGAGAACACGTTCGACGCAATCACGGCCGTGGTCGGCGGGACGACCTATGTATTCGTCACCGGCAGGAATGACGACGGTTTAAGCGTTTTCAGGCTCAACGCTGACGGAACGCTCACCAACACCGATAACGTCACCGATTTCGGCGACCTCGAACTCTTTGACGTCAACCGGTTGGCCACCGTCGAGACCGGCGGCATCACCTATCTCATCTCCGCTGCCGCGAATGATTCCGGTGTCAGCGTCTTCATCGTCGGCGAGGACGGCATTCTGACCAACGTCGACAACGTCACCGATGGCGGCAGCCTGGAGCTCGAAAGCTCCAGGGGCGTCGCGATGGCGACCTTCGGCAATGTCGCCTATGTCTTCGTGGCCGGCGGCGGCGACGAGGGCATGAGCACCTTCTCGCTGGGCTCCGATGGCACGCTCACCAACCTCCAGAACTTCACCGACGACGGTACGCTCTTCCTCGACGGACCCCGCGCCATCACCACCGCCGTCGTCAACGGCATCACCTACCTTTTCGTGGCCGGACAAGACGACGGTGGCATCAGCGTCTTTTCGGTGGATCCTGCCGACGGCAGCCTCGCCAATGTCTCCAACATCGCCGACACCCCCGATCTCGCTATCGCCCGCGTCTTCGAGATGATCACGGCGCGGGTCGGCGGCGTCACCTACCTGATCGCGGGCGGCAGCGGCGACTACGGCCTCAGCGTGTTCTCGGTCGGCGTGGACGGGGCGCTGACCGAGGTCGAGACCATCGCCGGCTTCGACACTGAGTTCTTCCCGAGATATCCGTCCGGCATGAAGGTCATCGACGTGGACGGCGTCAGCTACCTCGTCATCGGCGGCTCAAGCAGCGGCGATGTCAGAGCTTACGCCATCGCCGATGACGGCACGCTGACCAAGGCCGAGTTGGGCGGTGACAACCTTTCCATTCCCGGCATGGCGAGGGTCGCGACGGCGGAGATCGACGGAGTCACCTACGTCGTGGCGAGTGGCACCCCCAGTGCCAGCGGTCAGATCACCGTCTTCCGGGCCGAACACAACATCATCGACGAGACGGCGGCGGTGGTCGAGGTCGCCGAGAACGGCACCGCGGTCGTCGCCGTCGACAAGCTCTACGACGACGACACCGTCGCCTACACCATCACCGGCGGCGCGGACGCGGCGCTGTTCCAGGTCAATGCGACGACCGGCGAAGTCTCCTTCATCGACGCTCCCGACTTCGAGATGCCCGCCGATGCCAATGGCGACAACAGCTACGAGGTCGAGGTCACCGTCGACGACGGCATCATCACCGAAACCAAGACACTGACCGTCGCGGTCACCAATGCGGTCATCGACGAGACGGCCGCGACCGTCACGATCGCCGAGAACGGGGCCGCCGTCGCCACGGTCGCCAAGGTCAATGCCGGCGACCCGGTGGCCTTCGCGATCACCGGCGGCGCCGACGCGGCGCTGTTCCAGGTCGACGCGTCGACCGGTGCGGTCTCCTTCATCGACGCCCCGGACTTCGAAATGCCGGCCGATGCCGATGGCGACAACAGCTACGAGGTCGAGGTCAGCGCCGACGACGGCGCCCTTGTCGAGACCAAGACACTGACGGTGACGGTCACCGACGTCGGCGGGCTCGACATCTCCGGCACCAACACGGGCGAGACGCTGACCGGCGGCGGCGAGGCGGACACCATCGCCGGCCGTGGCGGGAAGGACATCCTGCAGGGACTCGGCGGCGGCGACCTGCTCGATGGCGGCAAGAAGCGGGATACGCTCTTCGGCGGCGACGGCGAGGACCAGTTCAGTTTCTCGACCAGGCTCAAGAACAAGTGGGCCGACAGGATCGAGGATTTCGAGGTCGGGGACGACACCATCGTGCTCGACAGCGCCATCTTCGACGGGATCGGCGTCGGCGCGCTGAAAGGCAAATTCTTCAACACGGGCAAGAAAGCCAGCGACGGCAACGACCACGTCCTGTGGCAGAAGAACAAGGGGTGGCTGCGCTACGACGCCGACGGCAAGGGCGGCGACGACGCCGTCAAGTTCGC
>NZ_FMXQ01000014.1 GCF_900104485.1 Bauldia litoralis
AGGCCTTCCTGAAGGTAGCGGATCAACAATGACCAAGCCCAACCAGGGCGAAACGCAACTGGAGGATCTTGAAGATCTGTTCGAGAACGCGCCGTGTGGTTATCTCTCGGCCCAGCCCGACGGTCGCATTATCAAGGCGAACCTGACCTTCGCCGGATGGGTGGGGCATGATCGAGAGCACCTGATAGGTCTTAAATTTCAGGACCTTCTGAATATCGGCGGCAAGATCTACTACGAAACCCACTTTGCACCGCTCTTGAGGATGCAGGGCTTTTTCAACGAGGTGGCGCTCGACATCGTCCGTAAGGATTGCTCCGTGATGCCCTCGCTCGTGAACGCGATTGAGCGCCGTGACAATACGGGCGGGCTACAGTTTATCCGCATCACCATCTTCGACGCTTCCGATCGTAGACGATACGAGCGAGAGCTTCTGAACGCACGCCGCGCCGCCGAACAGGCGACGGCGGAATTGCGCGATTTGAACCTGAGTCTGGAAGCGCGGGTCGCGCAGGCCGTCGACGAACGGCTCCGGGCGGAAGAGGCGCTTCGTCAGGCGCAGAAGATGGAAGCGGTCGGTCAACTGACCGGAGGCATAGCGCACGACTTCAACAATCTGATGTCTGTTGTCCTTTCCGGGCTGAGCCTGCTTGAGAGGCGTCTGGCGAAAGGCGATTCCGACGTGGGCAAATATGTTGCCGCGGCAAGGGACGGCGCCAATCGGGCCGTTAAGCTAACCCAGCGTCTTCTGGCATTCTCACGACGCCAGCCGCTTTCTCCGCAGGCACTGGATGCCAACCAGATGGTCTCGGAAATGTCCGAGATTCTTCGCCGGACGCTGGGCGAGACGATCCATCTGGAAACGGTTCTCGCCGGCGGCCTGTGGAAGGCCCATGTGGATGCCAACCAGCTCGAGAATGCGGTGATCAATCTGGCGGTCAACGCCCGTGACGCGATGCCCGGGGGCGGAAGCCTCACCATTGAGACCGCGAATTGCCACCTCGACGACGTGTACGCCGTCGAGCATGAAATCAGGGCCGGGCAATACGTCATGGTCGCTGTCACGGATAGCGGCAGCGGCATGACGCCCGATGTTATGGCCAAAGCGTTTGAGCCGTTCTTCACCACGAAAGGCGTGGGAAAGGGCACCGGGTTGGGCCTGAGCCAGGTTTTCGGGTTCGTCAAGCAATCCGGAGGGCACCTGAAAATCTACTCCGAGCTGAATCACGGTACGACCGTCAAGATCTACCTTCCAAGACTGTATGGAGCCTCCAAGCCTGCGCGAATTGCCGTCGATGACATGGCTGCTTCAGGGAGCAGCAGCGAAGTCATTCTGGTTGTTGAGGATGATGAGCAGGTCCTGAGGCTGGTCGTTCAGATGTTGCGTGAGCTCAACTATGGCGTGCTTGAAGCGAGAAACGGGGCAGAGGCCTTGCACGTGCTCGACGACCATCCGGAAATCAGGTTGCTTTTCACCGATGTGGTCATGCCGGACATGGACGGTCGCCAGTTGGCAGACCGGGCGAAGCAAGCGCATCCCGAGCTTAAGGTGCTGTTCACGACCGGTTACACCCGCAACGCAATTGTTCACAACGGAATGCTCGACCCGCGCGTGCATCTTCTGCCCAAGCCCGCGACCTTCGAGCAACTATCGTCAAAAATCCGGGCTGTTCTCGATAGCGGTTGATTTTCACGCTCTGAGCGCGTGCATCTTTTGCGAGCGTCATGCGGCATTGCCCGGTCAAATGGCCTGCTGCCGCTCTGCTGCCTGGCCCAGTTCTCCGCGCCGTTGACAGTCGATCCGAAAGGAGAGCTTGTTGGGCCAACGTCAGGCGACCTGCGCGGGGACAAAACCTGCTCCCAATAAATGCCGCGCATCACTGGACAACGTCATTGTTTCGAATTCTAGTCGGCGGGATTGCCGGTGTTGGCGGAGGTATCGAATGCAGGATGGACGACGCGTTCCGGACAAGACCCATGAGGTCGAGATCGACGGCGGATACAAGGTCTTCGTCGACGAGTTTGGAACCGGCGACAAGGTCCTGCTCTGCCTCAATGGTGGCCCCGGCCTGCCGTGCGACTACCTGCGGGAGCCGCATGCGCCGCTCGCTGATGAGGGCTATCGAGTCATTGCCTTCGACCAACTTGGCTGTGGCCGCTCCGACAAGCCCAAAGACGGAAGCCTCTGGAAGATCGGCCGTTACGTCGAGGAGGTCGAGACCGTTCGCCGGTCGCTGAACCTCGGCAAGGTGACCCTACTCGGGCATTCCTGGGGTGGCTGGCTGGGAATCGAGTACGCACTGACTTACCCGGACAGCCTTCAGTCCCTGATCCTCGAGGATACCTGCGGGGACATGCCTCACCTGATCTCAGAACTCGATCGGTTGCGGGCCGCCCTCGGACCGGAAACCGTAGCGATGATGCAGCGGCACGAGGCCGAGGGCACGCTCGATCACCCCGAATACCAGGCTGCCGTCACCTTGCTGAATTACCGACATGTCTGTCGGCTGGACCATTGGCCGGCGTCTCTGAACCGGTCCCTCGATGACTGGAACATGGACGTCTATGGCGCCATGCAGGGACCGAACGAGTTCCTCTACGTCGGGAATCTCAAGGACTGGCAGCGCATCGACCAGATGCATCGCATCACCTGTCCGACATTCATCACTGTCGGCATGCATGATGAGCTGGGACCGGCCTGCGCCATGCGCATGCGCCACGCTCTGCCAAACTCGACGATCAAGGTGTTCAAGAACAGCTCGCACATGCCGTTCTACGAAGAGCCTGAAGCGTATTTTCCGGAGTTGCGGCGCTTCCTGTCGGCCAACGCCTGAGCCGCACCAGCGGTTACACCAATCCAAGAGGGAGCGACGAATAGCGACGATGTGGGACGAGCGTGCGCCGGATGAAACGATCACCGTCGAGATCGACAACGGCTTCAAGGTAAAGGTTTATCAGTTCGGCCGCGGCGACGAGGTGCTGCTCTGCCTGAACGGCGGCCCGGGCCTGCCATGCGACTACTTGCGCGAGCCGCATGCCTGGCTCGCCGACCGCGGCTATCGGGTCGTGGCATGCGATCAGCTGGGTTGCGGCCAGTCGGACAAACCTGCTGATCTCTCCTTATGGAATGTTCCGCGTTACGTGCAGGAACTGAATCAGGTGATGCGCGCCCTGGACCTCCCCAAGGTTCACATGCTTGGCCATTCATGGGGCACCTTCCTCGCCGCTGATTTTGCGCTGACCTTTCCGGGCCGGATCCGGTCACTGGTGCTGGCTGACGGCGCCGGAGACATTCCGCATCTCGTCAGCGAACTCGATCGGTTGCGCGCCGCCCTCGGTCCCGAGACCGTCGAGATGATGCAGAGGCACGAGGCAGAAGGCACGCTCGACCATCCCGCCTACAAGGCGGCGGTGGAGATCCTCAACTATCGACACGTCTGCCGGCTGGACAACTGGCCCGCCCCGCTGAGGCGTTCGCTCGACGATTGGAACATGGATGTTTACGGCACGATGCAGGGGCCGAACGAATTCACCTTCACAGGCAACTACAAGGACTGGTCGCGGCTCGCCGAGATGCACCGGATCGACGAACCGACGCTGATCATCTGCGGCATGCACGACGAACTGACGCCAGCATGTTCGATGCGCATGCACCACGCCCTGCCAAATTCGACAATCAAGGTGTTCAAGAACAGCTCGCACATGCCGTTCTACGAAGAACCGGACGCCTACTTCGAGACGCTCCTGGGCTTTCTCGACGCGCACCGCGGCTAGGCGAGGCTCCGGCATGGGACGGTTCAAGTTCGTACTCTACCGACCATTGCAGACCATCCCGGTGCTGATCGGCGTCAGCATCATCACTTTCGTGCTCGTCCGGTCGATCCCGGGCGATCCGGTCCGGGTGTTGCTGGGGCCCCGCGCCAAGCCCAGCATCATCGCCGCTGTACGGGAGCAGTATGGCCTCGATGAGCCGCTGGTCGTCCAGTATTTCTACTTTATCTATAACCTGCTGCACGGCGAGATGGGTCGGTCGATCATCTACCGTGTCCCGGTGTTGGACGTGATCGCCGAACGTCTCGTGCCGACCCTGTTCCTGCTCAGCTATGCCCTGCTGCTGACCGTCGCGCTGGCACTGGCGCTGGCGATCGTGGCGGCGCGCAACCAGCGCCGCCTGCCGGATCATCTCGTGCGCATGTTCTGCACCGCCGGGCTCGGGCTGCCGGCCTTCTGGCTCGGCATCGTCCTGATCATGGTGTTCTCGGTCGGCCTCGGCTGGTTCCCGGTTTCGGGCTATGGCGACGGTTTCTGGGGCCACCTCCACCACCTCTTCCTGCCCGCGCTGACAATTGCCGTGGCCCTTGCGCCGGTGCTGACACGCAACCTCCGTGCGACGCTCATAGACCAGATGGAGGCGGGCTATGTGCAAACGGCGCGCGCCCGAGGCATGAGCGAGCGGGCGCTCTTCTATCGCCACGTCCTGCCAAACTCCCTGGTCCCGACCGTCAATCTGCTTGGCGTCGCCTTCTCGTGGCTGATCGGCGGCACCGTCGTGGTCGAAACGGTGTTCTCGATTCCCGGCATGGGCCAGTTGATGGTGAGTTCGATCTTCTCGCGCGACTACCTGCTGGTGCAAGGCGTCACCCTGGTCTTCGCGCTCGGCATCATCCTGACGAATTTCATCGTCGACGTCGTCAACGTCGCGCTCGATCCGCGGATCGATCCATGAGCGCCACCGCCCCCGGAGACAGCGGTCGAAGCGGTGTTATCGGATTGCCGGCCTCGCTGCTGGTCGGCGGCGCCATCATCGCGATGTGGGTGCTCCTGGCGCTCTTCGCCGATCTTGTCGCGCCCTATTCGCCGATTGCCCAGGACGTCCCCTCCGCGCTTCAGCCACCCAGCCTCGATCACCTGCTCGGTACCGACAACTACGGCCGCGACATACTTTCCCGGATCATCTTTGGCGCGCGAATAGACCTGCAGATCGGCTTGTTCGGCGTGCTCTTCCCCTTCCTCATCGGCAACATCATCGGGTTGGTGGCGGGCTACTTTGGCGGCCTGATCGACACCGTGCTGATGCGAATCCTCGAGGTGACGATCGCCTTTCCCTTCTTCGTCCTGGTGATTGCGATCATCTCGATCCTCGGACCCGGCCTGATCAGCCTCTACATCGCACTGGCGCTGGTTGGCTGGGTGTCCTACGCCCGCCTCACCCGGTCCCAGGTGCTGATCCTCAAGAACAGCGACTTCGTTGGCGCCGCCCGCGTCCTCGGCTACGGCAACGGCCGAATCATGCTGCGCCACCTGTTGCCCAATGTCATCTCGACCTCTGTCGTCTTCGCCATGACAGACATGGTGCTGGTCATCCTGCTTGGCGCATCGCTCAGCTACCTCGGGCTCGGCGCGCAGCCGCCGGCCGCCGAGTGGGGCGTGATGATCGCCGAAGGCCAGCAGTTCCTCTCGACCGCGTGGTGGGTCTGCCTCTTCCCGGGTCTGGCGATCGTCCTCCTGGCGCTGGGCCTTTCGATGGCGGCAGACGGCCTCGCCCATGTCCTGGGGACAAAGGAGTGACCGGCGAACCCATCCTTTCGGTTCGGGACCTGACGGTCCAGTTCGACAGCGGCGATGGCTGGCGAAGCGTGGTCGAGGATGTCTCGTTCACGCTTAACAAGGGCGAGGTTCTCGGAATCGTTGGCGAGAGCGGTTCGGGCAAGACGGTGACCAGCCGCGCGCTGATCCGCCTCCTGCCGGATCGCGTCAGCCGCATCGCCGGCGGATGCGTGGACTTCGAGGGTCGTGACGTGATTGCCATGTCGGAGAGCGCGCTCGAGGACATCCGTGGTGGCAAGATCGGCATGATCTTCCAGAACCCCACGACCCATCTTGATCCGGTCATGCGGATCGGGCAGCAGATCGCCGCGGGGCTCATGTTGCACCTCGGACTTCGGTCGCGCGCGGCGCGCGCGCGGACCATCGAGTTGCTCGACGAAGTCGGGTTCCGCGATCCGGAGCGTCAGGTCGACGCCTTTCCGCACGAATTGTCGGGTGGGATGCGGCAGCGGGCCATGATCGCCGGCGCCCTTTCCTGCAATCCGTCAATTCTCATTGCCGACGAGCCGACCACGGCCCTTGACGTCACCGTCCAGGCGCAGATCATCGAACTCTTGCGCACCCTCGGGCGGCAGCGGGGCCTGTCGATCATCTTCATCAGCCATGACCTGGGACTGGTGGCTGACTTCTGCCAGCGCATGGTGGTGATGGAGCGGGGCCGGATCGTCGAGGCCGGTGCGGTCGATGACGTCATTGCACGGCCACAGCATCCTTACACGATCAGGCTCCTGCACTCGCAGCCCGGCTTGACGGCGCCTGGCAGTTATTTCGATCTTGATGGCGAGACAAAATCGCGGAATGAAACGCGGCCCGCGCCACAGGGAGATGCGACATATCTCGCGATCGATCGGCTCGCGGTCGCCTTCTCCCGAAAGCGCAGCCTTGGCGAAATCCTGACGCGGAAGCCGGTGCGCGATCTGGCCGCCGTCGACGGCGTCAGCCTCAACCTGACCCGCGGCGAAGCCCTCGGCCTCGTCGGCGAAAGCGGATCGGGCAAGAGTACGCTGGCGCGTTCGGTCGTCGGATTGGTCACGCCGAAGTCAGGGGAGATCCAACTCGACGGGAAGTCGCTCGGCAAGCCGGGGGAGCGTCAACGGGGTCCGTGGCACCGGCAGATCCAGATGATCTTCCAGGATCCCGTTTCCTCGCTCAATCCGAAGATGACCGTCGGCGAGACTCTGGCCGAACCGCTCTCCGTCCATCGCCTCTGTCCGCCGGCGGACGTCAAGGACCGGGTCCTCGGCCTGATGACCGAAGTCGGCCTCGAACACGACCTGCTCAACCGCAAGCCGCACCAGCTCTCCGGCGGCCAGTGCCAGCGCGTCGGCATCGCCCGCGCACTCTCGGTCGAGCCCGAATTCCTCATTGCCGATGAACCGACCTCTGCCCTGGATGTGACGATTCAGGCCCAGATCATCAATCTTCTCATGCGCTTGCGCGAGTCGCGCGGACTGACGATGCTCTTCATCTCGCACGATCTCACTGTCGTGCGCCATCTCTGCCAGCGGATCGCCGTGATGCAGCATGGACGTCTGGTTGAAACCGGGTCCGCCGAGGAGATATTTGATAACCCGCGCCAAGACTACACGCGCAAGCTGCTGGCCGCCATTCCGCGCGTCGCGAGGGCCCGTTGAGTCGGTTGCATTCACCTCCCCCTGAGCTACTCTTTTTCGGTTCATCCTGTCGGGGACTGGGGAGGACTTGGTCGGATTGAGCGCGCGTTTCACCAATTTGAATGGAGCACTCAGCGCTATGAAAATGAAATCAGTTATCGGAGGCCTCGCCCTGGCAGGCTTCCTCGCGCTCGGACCGGCGATGGCCGGCGAGGGGGTCCTCAAGATCGGCCGCGATCAGGACAGTGTCTTCATGGACCCGATCCTGGTCAGCCAGAACGCCGATGTCTGGGTCATGAACAACATCAATGCCCAGCTGGTGCGCAACACCCGGGAAGCGACGGGCATCGAGCCCGACCTGGCGGAGAGCTGGCGGATTTCCGACGATGGAAAGACCTATACCTTTTCGCTGCGCGAGGGCCTGACCTTCAGCGACGGCAGCCCGCTGAAAGCCAGCGATGTCAAGTTCAGCCTCGAGAGGCTGCGCGACGGCGAGGAGTCCGTCTTCGGCTCCATGTTCGGCGTCATCACCGACATTCAGGTGCCTGACGACCGCACGGTGGTGATCGAGTTGTCGGAAGCCACCACCCCCTTCCTGTCATTCCTCGCGCTGTTCGCGGCCGCGATCCTGCCCGAGGCGGCGGTGACCGGCGACTATGATGCCTTCTCGCAGAAGCCGATCGGCGCCGGCGCGTTCCGCCTCGTCGACTGGCGCCGCGGCGATCGCATCATCCTTGAGGAAAACGAGCACTACTGGGAAGCCGACCTGCCCAAGCTCGCGGGTGTCGAATGGATCTACGTACCGAACGACAATACGCGTGTCCTGCAGCTCCAGGCCGGCGAAGTCGACGCCATGATCTTCGTTCCCTTCAACCGGATCGCCGAGCTGGATTCTGATCCGGACATCAACGTCCATCTCGACCCGTCGAGCCGGATGGACCATGTCCTGATCAACCACAGCCACGAGCCCTTCGATGACGTGCGCGTGCGCAAGGCGCTTGCCAAGGCAATCGACCTCGATTCGATCATCGAGGCGGTCACCTTCGGTTATGGCACGCCCGCAAACTCGTACATCCCGGCCGGCGGCATGTTCTACAACGCCGACAATCCGAGCTACGAGCACAACCTCGAGGAAGCCAAGGCCTTGCTCGCGGAAGCCGGTGTCGAGGACCTGACGATCGAGTTCGTCGTTCAGGCCGGCGACGCCAACTACGAGCAGGTCGCCGTTCTTCTCCAGAGCCAGCTCGCCGAGGCCGGCATCACGGTCAACATCACCAAGCAGGAAACCGGGCAGGTCTGGGACACGATCGTCGAGGGCGATTACGACCTGAGCCCCAATTACTGGACCAATGACGTCATCGATCCGGACCAGAAGACCGGCTTCGTTCTCGACGGGTCGGACGAGGACGTCCTGTCCTATTACACCCGCTACAACAATCCCGAGGTCAACGCGCTGATCGCGGCGGCCCGGGTCGAGACGGACGAAGAGAAGCGCAAGGCGATGTATTACGACCTGCAGCGCATCGCCCAGGAAGACGTCAACTGGCTGGGACTTTACTACAGCCCGTTCCGCAACGCCTCCCGCAGCAACGTCGGCGACTTCTTCCAGAACCCGATGGGCCGTTTCATGCTGGAAACGACCACCAAGCAATAAGCGACAGGACGATGGGGGCCGCGCAAGGCGAGGCCCCCATCGTCATCCTTCTTGCTGCATCGCGTGGTTGCCGGCATTCATTCGGCGCATCAGGCAGGAATGAAATTCAGGTGAGACCGGTGATCATCGAGACAATCTCGTTATTGGTCGTCTCGTGGGTGCGCCGGATGCCGATCTGAACGCCCCGGCGCAGGACGCAGATTCGATCCGAGAGGCGAAACACCTGATCGAGGCTGTGGCTGATGATCAGGACCGCGAGATTGCGCTCGCGCAGACCGCCGATGATCTTCTCGACCTTCTGGGTCTCGGCGACGCCAAGCGCCGCGGTCGGCTCGTCCATCAGCACCAGCTTGGAGGCCCAATGGGTGGCGCGGGCGATAGCGACGCCCTGACGCTGGCCGCCGGAAAGGTCGCGGATCGTCGACTTGGCCGAGGGAATCCGTACGTCCATGCCGCGGACCAACTCTTCGCTCTCGCGGATCATCCGCCGCCGGTCGAGCCGCCGGAATGGCCCGGTCACCGCCTCCCGGCCAAGGAACAGGTTCATATAGACCGGCTGCCGCTCGGCAAGCGCGAGGTCCTGGAACACCACCTGGATGCCGCGCGCCTGCGAATCGGCCGGATCGGAAAATCGCGTCTCCGAGCCATCGATCAGGATGCGCCCGGCAGTCGGCGGGTAGACGCCGCAGATGATCTTGATCAGCGTCGATTTCCCGGCGCCGTTGTCGCCGACCAGCGCCACGACTTCACCGGCATGAACGTCGAGCGAGAAATCCTCGATCGCAACCACGCCGCCGAACTCCTTGCGGATGTTCTGGAGCCCGAGAACCGGTGCTCCGGTGGTCGCCTGGGGAACGGGGGCGGCTTGCATGGCACTGTCCCTCAAAGCGGCCAGTCGGCCGGGCGGCCGAAGGCGTCGTGGATCGTACCGGCCTTCGGCGATCCGCTCGCCACATCCGACACGCCGCAGGTATAGGCGCGGGTGACGAAGGCCTGCGGCCGGAATCCAAAGACGACGCTGTCGCCAACCGCCGGGCGTCTTCCCGACGAGGCGTCGATCATCCCGTAATAGTCGATTGCCGCGGGCGGCGGGATTTCCACTGTGCGTAGCGCCGACTCGGCGGCCGTCGGTTCGCGCGACACGATCGCCTTGACCTCGTAGTCGGGAAACACCGGGTCGATATAGAGCCCGCCGCCAAAGCAGAAGGCGTCGCTCCCGTGGTAGTGGGAGATCTCACTGACATAGACCACTGCCGGCAACTCGGGCAGATCTTCGACGGCATGCAGCGGCGTTGTGCCGGTCAAGCCGTGTCCGGGCTCGATCTGCGTGGCGCCGGCATCGGCCACGGCCTTCAGCACCGTCGACGAATTGGTCCCCGGCGCGTTAATCTCGATATCCGACCGGCCGGCCCTGGCCAGCGCCTCTGCCGCGGCATGCAGGGTGGCGAGATTCCCGGTCGGTACGACCTTTCGCGACGCCTGTTCGAAGAGCAGCGCCGGAAAGGTCGTGATCCCGGCGAAACGGCCGCCCTCCATCGCATCGATGCGGTCGGCGACGGCGGTTACCTCGGCCGCGTCAAAGCCGCCCTCGTGGCCGCGATAGAATGTGTCGCCCGGCGTCTGGATCCGGGCAAGCATCGACTGGACCCGTCCGAGCGGCGCGGTCGCCCGCGCGGCCTCACTCGCCTTCTCATCGTTGAAGACGGTCCAGTAAGCCGGTGCGAATGAGGCGGCTGCGTCGGCCTCCGCTCGCGGAATCTGGACCAGATGACCGAGATGGCCGATCGCCATGCCGGCGCGCCGCGTCGCCCGCGCGCATTCCATGTCGACATTGACCGAGGCGCCGATGCCGCCGCGTATGATTGCGCCACAGAAATCGGCGTTGCGTCCCATCTGCTTGGTCATCGCAAAAGCCTTGAGGCCGAGACGATTGGCCTCGGTCGCGACGGTACGAGCGTTGGCTTCTACCGAGTCGAGGTCGATGACATAGGTGTTGGCCGGGATCTTTCCCGCCTGATGGAGGGCGATGGTCGCTTCGATCAGGCGGGGATTGCGGCGGCGGAGGACATCCAGAAACATCTTCGGGTCTCCTTGGGATCAGGTGCGCGTTTCGCGAAGGGTGAGCGCGATGGCGGCGAGCAGGATGACGCCGCGCACCATGAGTTGTTCGGACACGCTCAGCCCCATCAGGATCAGGCCATTGTTGAGAAGCCCCATGAGAAGCGATCCGATCAGGGCGCCGACGACGGTGCCCACCCCGCCATTCAGCCGGGTGCCGCCGACGATCACCGCGGCGATGACGGTCAGGAGGTCGGTCTCGCCCAGCGTGTAGCGCGCGCCATGCAGACGCCCGGAATAGAGGAGGCCGGCGAGGCCGGCGCAGGCGCCGGAAAGCACCATCACCGAGAACCGCACTCGGTCGACCTTGATGCCGACGGCGCGGGCGCTCAGCGGACTGTCGCCGATGGCGTGGACGTGCGCGCCGTAGCGCGAGTCGCGGTAGAAGAAATGGCCGAGAAAAACGATCCCGATTGTCCACATCACCAGCGAGGGAACGCCGAACAGAGTGCCGGCGCCGAAGATGCCATTGAAGGTGTCGTTGGTGATCGGCACCGACTTGAGATCGGTCAGCCATCGCGCAACGCCCGCAAGAAAGCCCATCGTCGCAAGAGTGACCAGGAAGGAGGGCAATCGCATATACGCGACGAGGAGCCCGTTCATCGCCCCGATGGCGGCGCCGGCGAGAAGACCGGCGAACGCGCCGAGAAACCAGAAATTTTCGCGCAGCACGATCGCCGAGATCAGCGCCGATACAGCGACGATCGGGCCGATCGACAGGTCGATCTCGCCAGCAGTCAGCACGAAGACCATGCCAACCGCCATCACGGTGATTGGCGCCGTCTGCTGAACGATGTTGAGAAGGTTGCGCGTGGTGAGGAAGCCGTCATCTCTCAGCACGATCGAGAACCCGATCAGGATCAGGATGAACCCGACATAGACAATGTACCGGCTCGGATCGACCGCTTTGAAGGCTGCCAGCTTCGCCGCCATCGTCAGCCTCCGGTTGGGATTGCCAGCGGCCGGCTTTGCCGGTCGCGATGCTGAGCGGGATGGACGACGACGATGTCGGGCCCGTGATCGTGCCGCATATGATGATCCTTTTCACTCGTATCAGGACAGGACGATCCGGATGCGGGCGGCGCGCCCGCATCCGGTCGCGACTACTTCATCGCGTCGATGACGCTCTGCGGCGGCTCGCGGTTGAGAGACTGCTTCCAGCCGTCAGCGACATTCTCCTTGGTGACCGTGATCGCCGGAGCGACCGAGAAGGCCGGGGCCGGCTTGTCGATCAAGCCATAGGCACCGACCGTCGCCATGGTGCGGCCGAGTTCGTAGGCCTTGTCGGCGGTCAGCGCGACGACGTTGCCGTCGTTGACCATGTCGAGGGCCAGCGGCTCGGACAGGTCGAGCGCGACGATCTTGGTCGTGGTGTTGCCGGCCGCCCGAAGCGCCGCCAGCACGCCCTCGGCGGGCTCCGCCCAGGTGACGTAGATGCCGTCGAGATCGGGGTTCTTGGTGATCAGGGCGTTGGCGATTTCTTCCGCCCGGGCCGGATCGGCAATGCCCGCCTCGGCAACGATCTCGATGTCGGGATAGTCGCTCTCGATGGTCTGCTTGAAGGCGTTGTCGCGCTGGTTGGTGACGTAGTATTGCGCGTCATGGAAGATCCAGGCGACCTTGCCCTTTCCGCCGATCGACTCGGCCAGCGCGTCGGCGGCCTGCTTGCCCATCTGGAAGAGGTCGTCGGTGACGATGCCAACATAGTCCTTGCCCTGGACGTAGCCGGACGGGACGTTCGACAGCAGGACGATCTTCACCCCGGCATCGACCGCCGACTTGAAGGCCTGCGCGGACGTGGTCGGATCGAGCGGCAGGGCGAGGATGATGCTCGGGCTCTTGGCCATCACCGTTTCGATGTCGCTCATCTGCTTGGCCGAGTCGAAGCCGGCGTCCGTTGTCGCGACGACCTCGATGCCGAGCCGCTTGAACTCGTCCTCTGCGCCGGCCGTCACGGCGTTCACGAAGTCCGAGGAGGTGTGCCAGAGCAGCGCGGCGGTGGCGTCCATGCCCTTGATCTGCTGGACTTCAGCGTCGGTCAGCGTCACTTCGCTGGCCAGCGTCGGGCTTTCGCCGCCCGGGCCCATGGTCTGGGCGATCGCGCCTGTCGACAGAGCGGCGATCGCGGCGGCGATCGCTGTGAGTTTCAGTTGAACCCGCGGTTTCATTGCGATTCTTCCCTCTCTTCGTTGGGGACTTCCCCCTGGTTCGCCACCCCGCAGTAGCGGGCGGCAAAGGCGGCAAGGGCAGCGATGCCATCGAGATATTCCTCGATCGACACACGCTCCTCGAGACTGTGGCAGATGCGAATATCCCCCGGCGCGAAGTAGACCGCCGGGATGCCGAGGGCATCAAGAAAGGGCGCCTCGGACCAGTAGGGCGCCCCGGCGATCCTGCCCCGGTCGGGCCGAACCGCGCGGATCGCGTCGGCAAGCATCGTGACGCCTTCCGAGGCCGGATCGGTCTCCATGGCGGTGCCGCCGATCGCGTGGTCGCGCCCGGCAGGATAGGCGAAGGCGACGTGGATATCGGGATCTTCGATCGCGCCGCGGACCACCGCCTCGATCTCGTCGCGAGCGGTCGTGAGGTCTTCTCCCGGCCGCAGCTTGCGGATGAGGCTGAGACGGCACCGCTCCGGCACGGCGACCAGACCGCCACCCTCGATCGCCGTCACCAGCAGGAAGGACTTGCCAACGAGCGGATGGTCGCCGCGCGATTCGAGATCGGCCGAATGGTCCCAGAGCGCCGAAAGGATCGCGTGGCTTGCCTTGAGGGCATCAGCGCCGAGTTCAGGCACGCCGAAATAGGAGGTGCGCCCGGTCACCGCGATCTCGGCGATGAAGAAGCCGATCTGCGCCGCATAGACGTCGAGGGTGGTCGGCTCGACATAGACGGCGAAGTCCGGCCGGGGAAAGTCGCCCGCCTCAATCAGCGGCGCCAGTGCCTTCATTCCGGCGCTCACCCCGGTTCCCGGCTCGCCGCTCTCCTCGTCGCCGATGAAGGCAAATTCGACATCGCCCGCAAGCACGATTCCGGCATCGTCGAGCACCCGCAGCGCCTCGATCGCCGTGCAGATGCCGGCCTTGAGATCGGCGGCGCCGCGTCCCCAGATTTCCCCATCGACGATCGCCGCGCCGAACGGGTCCTCGCGCTCGGTCCCCGACCAGCGCTCCCGCCAGCCGCGCACATGGACGACATCGGTATGGCCGACGAGGAGGAGCCGTCGGCCGCCGCCGGTTCCCTTTCTTATGCCGCGCACATTCGGGCGACCGGGCAGAAAGTCGCTGGTGGTCACCGCGCCGACGCCGCTCTCCCGCAGCGCGTCGGCCAGCATGGCGGCGAAGCCGGCCTCGGCGCCGGTAACGCTGGCGCATCCGATGGCGCGGCGGAGCAGGGCGACAGCGCGGTCGCGATCGACAGGGAAGGTCGGGGTCGCGGTCATGACGTCGGCTCCAGCCGGCTGAGCTGCTCAATGGCGGGGAGGGAAAGTATCGGCGGCGGAAATGACGGTGCGAACAGCGCGTTCTGGATATTGTTGATGCCGATCGCGATGGCGCCGCTCAGACCGGCACGATTGCCAAGAGCGCTGGCGACCACCGGGACGGAGGTGGTGCCGAGCGTCCGGACAACGTCCTGAACCGCACGGACCATTTCATCCCGAGCGCCGATGCTGCCGCCGAGTACAATCACCTCGGGATCGATGGTGGCGACCACCGCGACCACCGCCAGCGCCAGCAGACGGGCCGACTCGTCGACGACCCGGCGGGCGGTTGCGTCGGTGTCGATGCGGTCGAACAATTCGCGGACCGTGATGGCGGAGTCGCCGCCGGCTTCGGCATAGCGCCGCAGGATGCCCGCCGACCCGACGGCAGCCTCGAGGGTGCCATGCAGGCGGTTGGTCGGATCGAAAGGATCGCCGCCAATCGGCAGGTTGGCGATTTCGCCGGCTGCCCCGTGCGCGCCACGGATGATTTTGCCGTCCGAGACGATGCCCATGCCCAGGCCGGTGCCGAGAGCGATATAGGCAAAGGTCTCGATGCCCTTGGCCCGGCCGAGCCAGCGCTCGCCGAGAGCCCCGACATTGACGTCATTCTCGATAATCACATCGACGCCAAAGGCATCGCGCAGCGCACTGACGACGTCGATCCGGTCGAAGTCCGGGATATTGGGGGCCAAGGGGATCGATCCGGTCGCCGCATTGAGGACACCCGGCGTGCCTACGACCAGGAGACGAACGCGATCGCGCGCGATCCCGGCCTCATTGCCCAGTTTTTCCGAGAGCGTCGCGATCTGCCGGACCACCGCCATGCCGCCGCGCACGTCGGTTGCCACCGATGTTTCCGCGACGATGCGGCAGGCAAGATTCGCGATCGCCATCCGCAGTTGCGTGCCGCCGAGATCGACGCCCGTGACATAGGCGGCGTCCGGGCGGATCTCATAGGTGACCGCGGTGCGCCCGACGGAGCCACTGGTCTGTCCGTGGACCTGAACCCAGCCGCCCGCCTCCAGCGCACGGACGACTTCGGAGGCAGTTTGCTTGCTGATGCTTGTGATTTTGGCGATCTGGGCCCGGGAAATGGGCCCGTGATTGATGATGGCGTCCATAACCGAGCCCAGTGAGAGCTGCCTTAGGACCGGCTCGGTTTTGGACGATCGCATTTCATCGGTCCAATTAGTTCGTCAGGATGACGATCCAATCGCCAATGATCGCGTCTGTCAAATCTCATTTGTGCAAAACCGACCGAAAGACCGCCGCTCAATACTCATTCGGAGTGAGCAACGCGACAGGCTCCGGCGCAGTAATCGCCCGCCATCGCGAGGTTCATGACTGTCCCGATACCCGAAATGCGGACGTCAGCATCGTTCTCCCTGCCCATCCGCTTTTCTTACCGGCCCATTGCCGAGATCGCAGCGAAAATCTGATTGCTGCGCTCAACCGCCGTCGGTCGCAACTCCAACGAGGTCTGGAGTTTGCTGGATACCGCACTCCGATCTCGACCTGGCCAATGCATGTGGTGGCTATCGGTCAACATGGCTTGGTCCGTGCAGTGAACGAACGCCTATGCGGCTGCGAATGAAAGCTTGGCTTCGGCCTCTGCCTGCAATCGACGATAGGTCTCGATGACGATCGATCTGATCCAGATGCCACCGGCATCGTTCGCCAGACGCAAGCTCCAGAAAAATCGTACCAAGGCAGGGTCGAGCTTCACCGGGGGCTTGAGGGCCTGAAGCCCGTGCGCCTCCATGTCCCAGGCGAGGAGAATCGCGGGAAACGTTGCCAGGAAATCCGAGTTCGCCAATATTGATGCCACACCAGCGGAATCGCCAATCATCGACGTCACGCGTCTGGAACCGACGTCACTCTCGCTCGTCTGCGGAAAGGGGTTCCGCATGGATCGCGTCACGTTGACCATCAGGTGCGGATAGCGACCCCAAGCCTCCAACCCCCAATTCTCGCAGGCAGGGTGACCCTTGCGGGCGAAGGTCACCCAGGTGAACGGCTCTATTACTTCGGCCGCAAGCCCGTCGGGGAGCCTCAGCTCCCCACCGAGATGAGCCAGGTCGATCAATCCCTCGCTTAGTGCTGCGTAAACATCATGGTGTGCCGGTAGCCACTCGATTTGCACATTCGGAGCTGCCGCTTCGACCCTGGTCGAAACTTCGGCGATCACCTTGGTGAGTGTCGGGATAGCGATCCGGAAAACACGGTCGCTCGTCGCCGGATCGAACATACTTTTTGGAGAGATGACGCGTCGAATGCTCCGCAGGATCGGCCGAACATCCTCGATGATCGTCTCGGCGAATGGACTCGGCCGCATATTGCCACCGACTCTGACCAATAACGGGTCATCGAGTTGATCCCGCAGACGAGCGAGCGAGTGACTTATCGCCGATTGGGTGCGGCCCATTTTCTCGGCGGTCACGGTAACGCTACGGGTATCCATGAGCGTCTCGAAAATGACCAGGAGGTTGAGATCCACGCGACCTAAATCGATTTCATTCATGGCGTATGAAGTAATTTCGTTAGACGTTCTACCATTTTTGGGCGACGCTCTCTCATGAACAGAGGAAAATTACGGTCTTCATCGATTTTGTTCATAGAGGAGATCAGGCGCTGTGGCACTTGAAATCATCGGCGCTGGATTTGGCAGAACCGGCACATATTCACTCAAGGCGGCGTTGGAGCGGCTCGGATTTGGTCGCTGCCACCACATGTCGGAGGTTATCGGTGATCCGGATCAGATCCGGCTTTGGGCGGAGGCCGCAGACGGGCACGCAAATTTTGACGCGATATTCGCCGGCTTCCTATCCGCTGTCGACTTTCCCGTTTGCGCCTTCTGGCGGGATGTTCTCGCGACAAATCCTGAAGCAAGAGTCATCCTTTCATACCGTGATCCCGACGATTGGTACGCGAGTTTTTCTCAAACCATACTGCCCCTGATCCTCGACAAAGCCGCCTGGCCCGAGAATGCGCGGCCCTGGTTTCGGATGATCGAAAGGGTCATCGTCGAAAGAGCCCTTCGCGGCCGGACCGACCGGGAGGGCATTCTTGCCGCCTACCGGGCCAATGAAGCCGCCGCGCGCGCGCTGGAGCCAAAAGGTAGGGCACTGGTCTTCCATACGAAGGACGGCTGGGAGCCCTTGTGCCGTTTCCTCGGCGTCGCCATTCCGGAAGAACCCTATCCGCATACCAATCCGCGGGCCGAATTCTTCGCCGCGGTAAAGGCGGGGACTGAAGAGTCCGCCGCCTAGCCCAACTTCTTCCACCGAAGGAGATAAGCCCGCGTCCGGGACGGGCCCGGACCGGCCTCGCTTACCTGACAATAAAGAGAGTCCATCATGTCTGCAGAAAATGAAGTCCGTGACGCTTCCGGCAAGTTCTACGCAGCGCTGAACAGAATGGCCAACGGTGACGCTGGACCGATGGCGAACGTCTGGGTGATGAACGCAGAGGCCACGGCCCATCACCCCATAGGTGGCCGGGATCGGACATATGAAACCGTGATCGCCTCATTCGCGAAGGTTGCCGAGATTGCAGGCGGTGGTGAAATCCGGATCACAGACCAGACAATCGATGTTGGCGGCGATATGGCAGTTGAGACCGGAGTGGAGACCGGCGAACTTGTCATCGCGGGGCATGCAGCCTCGATCCATCATCGTGTTACAAACGTGTATCGGAAGGGAGCGGATGGTTGGCGGCTCCAGCACCATCATGCTGACCTCTCTCCTGCGATGCTTGTAATACTCCAAAAGCTCAGCGCTGCTTGATACGTGCCAGCTGCTTGATATGTGCTAAATGACCCGCGACAGTCGGGCACTGTCGCGGGGCGTCTCGTACGTCAATGCGCGCGGCTACGACGCGAGTGAAGCCCGCGATCGGCAAGGCGCGCCGCGATGTGCCATCGCTACATCAGACAACGACGCTTAAGCGCACGCCGACGTGCCGTCACTGTCCACGCCTCGCCGCCGTAAACTCCCCGATCACACCGTAACAAACAAAGCGTTTCTGCGGGTTTGGCTGCGATTCGATCTGCAATACTCGCCGCGCTTTTTACGGATTCGAACCCGTCCGAAATAGGCGGATTCTATGACGTGTTACGCGGTGTGACGGATAGAAAGTCCGAGGAAGCGACCGCGCAATAGATGTCGATCACGCCTTGCCCCTGACGACCAGGGCCTCTGCGGCGATCGGGAAACTGCCGCGCGGATTGGCGAAGCGATGACGCATCGCCACGTAGGCCCGGTCGCGTTGTCCGGCGGGAAGCGCTGCCAGCGTCATGGTGCTCGGCGTCGAGCCGCAGAGCAAAGATCGCCACAGCGCATCGAAGTCCTCATAGGTCCGCATGACCGTGATGCGGCTCGTCGACACCTCAGTGAAACCGGCCCCTGCCCAGGCTCGCGCCAGCGCCGCCTCTCCGGACGGCGACGAGATCGCCAAGCGTACGCCCGCGACGGGGTCTATCTCGGCAAGGACGCCGACCAGCGCAGCGATGACCGGCATGCGCGCGAAATCCCACAAACAAGCGGCAACGACCCCGGAGGCGTGGGTCACGCGTCGCATTTCGCTGATCGGTTCGGGCCGGCCGGCGAACTCCTGAAGGACCAGCAGCGAAAGGCAACAGGCGAAGGCGCCGTCGGCGAACGGCAGGGCGTCGGCTCTGGCCTTGACGAATGTCGCCCCACGAAGGTCGGACCGATGCCGCGCCCGGTGGAGCAGCGCCGTTGAGGGATCGACGCCGACAAGGCGGGCGTCGGGGACGATCTCCGTCGCCGCCGCGAGAAGATTGCCAGTGCCCGAGCCCACATCAAGCAGGGAGGTCGGCTGTCCGACAGCCGCGTATCGCAAGAACAGCGGCGCCAGGGCCGTGCTCCAAGGGCCCATGTAGGACTCGTAGCCGCCCGCGTCGCCATAGAGTTCGGCGGATCGCTCCCTCTCGCCCAAAGCAACTGCCTCATCCGTGGATGGACCACAATCGGCCAATCGGCTACCGCGCCGCGGTCCACCGATAGCTTCGATCTTATCCGCCCGCCGGTAACGCCGGTAGGGCCGTCAGCGAATCTGTGAAGCGCATGACATCGACTGGAAACTTACCGTGGTGATGGTCGTTGCACCGGGATCGTAGAACCAGAACCCGGTCGATCCGACCTCCTCGGCCACCGGCGCGTAGTACACGTCCGACCATTTTTCCGTTGGCGTCAGCGAGTACCAGCGCATCTTGTATTGTTCGTTGATGTCGCCGGTGATGAGCTGCGCCTGGACCGGTTTGTCGCTGGTGACGGTATTGCCCCTGGTTGACCCGGACAACGATGGTCTCGCCGCGATTCAAGCTGGTGATGAGGCCGTTCGGGCCATCGACGGTGACCTCGTGTTGTCGCTGCCGGCCATGACGCAGACGGCCGGTGTTTCAAGACGTCAGAACTTCCCGCGCAGCTCCTCCAGCGTCTTGCCGTCGCAGTCATCGGCGCCATCGCGATGGACGACGCCGTCCGGCGTGACGGTGGCGAATGCCTGGGCCAGTGTCAGATAGATCGCCGAGCCATCGTCGTTGACCTTGTGCAGATAGCCAACGATCCGCTCCGCCCCGATCCGGCAGACGAGGGTGTCGGGGTATCCCTCGATGATATCGGCGAACGCGGTCGAGACGCCGCATGTCGCCGCAAGTGCGAGGCCCCATACGGTTGGCTTCATCATGGTCGTTTCCCCTTGTCTCTTGCGTATCGGCCCGCCGGTGTCGAACCGGCCGACGGGCCAGTTCGCTACTCGTCCGGGAAGATCTTGGCCCAGTCGTCCTTCATGCTGATAAGGACCCATCCCTGCTTCGCCGCATCGTCCATCGCCTTGTCGAGATGGCCGAACTGGGAGTCGCGGTCGTAGGCGAATTCGCGGATCGCGTCGTCGTGGTGGACGATCATGCCGAGCGTCCGGCCGGGTCCGGTCGTCGCCCATTCGAGCATCTGGTAGTCGCCATCGGAGTTGCCGAAGGAAGCGATCGGCCGCTTGCCGATATGCGACTGGATACCGACCGGCTTGCCGGGGCCATCGTCGACGAAGGCGATCTCTGCATCCCGCATCAGCACGGGTCCGTCATCGGTGACCTTGTAGGTCATCTTGACCGACGAGCCGACGACATTCTGCGGCGGAATCCCGTAGGTCGCTTCCGTCCACGGCCGCATGAACTCGATCCCGCCGCCGGAAACGATGAAGACGTCGAATTCATTCGCCTTGAGGTAGTCGATGAGCTCAAGCATCGGCTCATAGATATCGTCGGTATTGAGCCTGCCGGTCTTCGGGTTCTTCGCGGTCTTGATCCAGTTGGTCGCCGTCTCGGTGAACTCGGCATTCGACATCCCGGCGTGAGACACGCCGATGATCTGCGCCAGTCCCTTCTTGCCGGAAGCGGCCACCGCCTTCATGTCGCCGGCAAGCAGCGACTTGAAAGGCTCCGTATCCTTCCATTCGGGATGGTCGGGCGCCATCCGCTTGACTTCGTCGAAGGCGAAGGCGAGCTGCACATACATCGGCTGCTCGACCCACAGCGTCCCGTCATTGTCGAAGGTCGCGATCCGGTCCGCGGGCGCGACGTAGTCGGCCCCGCCTTCCTCGGTGACCGCCGAAACAAAGTCGACGATCGCCTGCTTGGCTGCGCCGTCGTTCCACGACGACAGGGCGTCGTCCTGGGCAAGGGCGGCGGAGGCAAATGCGACCGCGCCGATCAGGCATGTCGCGACGGCTGATGCAATGGCTGTTCTTCGCATTTCTCTGTCTCCCTGACTGGCGATTGGACGCAGAAGGTTCGCCCCGCCGAGTGGCGAGGCGAACCGGGCTGTCGTTGGCGTCAGTTGCCGGTCGGCAGACCGATGGTGAAGCCGTTCTTCTCAAGTTCGTCGCGGACGTACTGAAAGCGCTGATACTGACTGATGGTCAGCGGTCCGGTGTAGGTCTCGCTCTGCAGTTTCCGCGGCGGATACTTGATGTACGACTTCATGAGGTCGGTGATCTGCTCGTTGATGACCGGCAGATACCAGGTGCGCTCGGTGAAGTTGTTCATGAACATGTCGTACCGTTCCTGCGGATCGGCCAGCAGGTTGAAGACCTGAGGCACGGTCGCGACGTAGCTGTCGGGACCTTTCCAGCCGAGATTGGTGTCGACCGCGAGACCGCCGGTCGAGGCGCCGTCGTCACCGCGCAGATTGAAGACGGCCTTGTAGTTGCCGACCCGTGCGGCGCCGGGGCTCAGTTCATTTTCGGTGAAATAGAACCACGCCTTGCGATCCGACTCACCGGTGCCAAGCCACACCGGCGTCATGTCGTAGCTGTCGAAGACAATCGGCTTACCGTCGCGATCCTCTGTCGGCAGATCGATGCCGGCCACCTTGGCAAAGGTCGCCATCAGATCGAGACCACCAAGAACGGCCGCGCTTCTTGAGTCCGGCTTGATCTTGCCAGGCCAGCGGACGATAGCAGGAACCCGATTGCCGCCCTCGCGGACCGTGCCCTTCGTGCCGCGGAAAGGCGTATAGCCAGCGTCGGGATAGACGTCCTGCCACGCACCATTATCCGTCGTCCAGAAGACGATCGTGTTGTCGGTGAAGCCAAGGTCGTCGACCTTCTTGAGGATATCGCCGATCCGCGAGTCGAGCTCGACGACCGAATCCGCATACTTGGTCTTCGAGATCGACTTACCCTCGAATTCCGGCGCCGGCATGTTCGGCTGATGGACCTTCATGAAGTTGACGTTGATGAAGAAGGGCGTGTCGGGGGTCTTTGCCGCTTCATCGAGAAACTCGAGCGCCGCCTTTTCGACATAGCCGTCGAAGTATGGAATGCCGACCACGCCCTTGTCCGGTGTATCGACGTACTGACCGTTGATCTTGAAGTCTTCCTTGGGCTTTTCGCCGGCCTTGCCGGAGAGCGCCCCCTTGGTGACCTTCTCGAACATCGCGCGCAGGTCGGCCGGCATGTCGGGGAACCAGGTCGGATCCGCATATGTGTAGGCATTGAGGTGATAGAGCCCGACGTATTTCATATCGTCATAGCCCTGCGCGTTCGGCAGCGCGTAGTCAGCCTCGCCGAGATGCCATTTGCCGGTGAAGTACGTGTTGTAGCCCGCTGTCTTGAGGACGGAGGCGAGAGTCCATTCCGCCGCCGGCAGGCCGCCGCCCTGTCCCTGGAATGCGACCGTGGTCATACCCGAACGGTTGGGGATACGACCGGTCTGCATGGCCGCTCGACCAGGGGTGCAACTCGGCTGAGCGTAGAACGACGTAAACATCATTCCATCGTTGGCGAGCTGATCGAGGTTCGGTGTTGGCATTCCTCGCGTTTCACCACCGAGATACGGCCCGGTGTCGCCATAGCCGGTGTCGTCCGAGACGATCAGCAGGATGTTCGGTTTGCCGTCGTCGGACTGGGCCAGCGCCGGCGCTGATCCCAGGGCGCCCAGGCCCAGGGCGATCGCTGGCAATAGTGAAAGCGCACTTCGTCTCATCGTCATCTCCGCGCACGGGGCGTCTGTTGTGGATCGTCTAAGCATTCTCAACCTCCTTCGGCATGATGCAGTCTCCTGCCTTGGTGCCCGGCGTCTGAGCTACTCTTCGTCGGGTTTGGTCTGGACAACGTTTGCGATCGATCGGTTGAGTGTGGTCAGGATTTCGGTTTCCAGCTCTTTCAGGAAGCTCGTGTAATCCTCGACCCTTGACGCCGACTCCGCCGCCATCTTCTCCCAGTAGCGAAGCGCCCTGACCGTCTGCTGGTAGTCACCGCACACGGATCGGAAGACGGGGCTCCGCGTTGCGAGCCGGCGAATGTCCAACTCGCGTTGCGGGTACCGATCCAGGATCGAACGAATATCCTCCAATGCTGGCGTCCACTCGGTTCCGGTGATGGATCCTCGGCCCCGAGAGATGAGCCTTTTTCTTAGGCAGCTTTCTTTCTGCCTGTTTTGTATGCTCACCTTCCTCGTTGCCGCTTAGGTCGCTGTCCTTGTGCGCGACCTTTAGACCCGCGGCGACCCGCCGGGGGAGGTACGAACATGTTCCTTGGGGTGCGAACCACGGCCGCGAGCCGGTCTCGGGCAGGGTGCCGAGCCCCGGTATCGCTTGCTTGGCTGGCCTCTTGCAGCCCGGGAGATCGCCCGCGCGGCGGCACAGCCATGGGTGGACAGGCGCGCTGGCCGACACCCGAGTTGTCATCGCGCTTTAACATTTGTTATGTGAGTTTCGAGGTCGGAGGCCGATGGAGAACGAAACGCGATAAAGGCGTCCCTCCAGCTCGGGACGAATCATGCAGCGGCATGCGACAGCAGCATCCATAGATCTCCAGGCGGACCCTCCCGACGACGACGACGTGCGCGCGGAACTGGAGCGGGTTCTGTCGTCGCAGGATCTTGAGGCGACCGAGAGACGGCGGTCCTTCCTCCGGTATGTCGTTGAGGAGACGCTCGCCGGTCGCTCCGACCAATTGAAAGGATACACGGTCGCGACGAATGTCTTCGGCCGCGCCGAATCCTTCGATCCGCAGTCGGATCCCGTCGTCCGCCTCGAGGCCCGCCGCCTGCGACGCGACCTTGATTGCTACTATGTCGATTCCGGCCGGCACGATCCGGTGCGCATTACCATCCCAAAGGGATCTTACGTTCCCCATTTCGAGTGGAACGAGGCTTGGCCCAACAGCTCCAGGCCGGGTGAAGAGCACCCACCCCAGGTCGAAGCCAAAGACGACCAGCCGGAAATTCCCGAACCTGCCGGCGCGGGCGGCGGGCGCCGCTGGGGCCTGGTTCTCGGCGGCGTTGCCGTGGCCGTTTTCGCGGCAATCGCCGCATGGATCATCGCAGGGGAAAGAGGACCATCACT
Organism: Bauldia litoralis; assembly: GCF_900104485.1. Classification (GTDB taxonomy): domain Bacteria; phylum Pseudomonadota; class Alphaproteobacteria; order Rhizobiales; family Kaistiaceae; genus Bauldia; species Bauldia litoralis. The sequence continues at coordinate 24,343 of NZ_FMXQ01000014.1, forward strand.
CGAAGCCGCGGAATCGGGAGGGCCCAGTATTGTCGTCGCCCCGTTCGAGGCGCTCAGTGCAAACGACGAAAGCCGATTCCTTGCCAATGGCATGGCGACGGAACTTACCAATGGCTTGATGCGATTTCCCGGTTTCCGACTCTATGCCTTGCGGTCGGCAAGTGACGATGGTTGGGCGCAGGAGCCGCTTGGTCTGGCCCGGGAGCGCGGTATTGCCTACGTCGTGACCGGCAAAGTCGCAGCCGAAGCGACGACGGCCTATGTTGCCCTGCAACTGGTCGAGGCAGGAACCGGCGCTGTCGTGTGGAGCGGAACCTATGACCAGCCGCTCGAACCCGAAATGCTCATCCAGGCGTGGCGCGAGCTTTCGGAGAAGATAGCGGTCGAACTCGGACAGCCTTACGGAATCGTCAACACGGATGTCGGCGCCCGCCACAACTCGTCCAACGTGGCGCACATGCAGAGCTACGCCTGCGTGCTACGCGCCTACCATTACCGACGGTCGTTCTCGCGCGACGAAGTTGCCCCCGTCCGGTCGTGCCTCGAGGAAGCGGTGCGGCGAGACCCCGCCTACGGCGACGCATGGGCGATGCTGGCCTGGCTGCACCTGGATACGGGTCGGTTCGAGTTCTCCGGAAACCCCGACCCGACGGAAGAGTACGAGAAGGCACTTGAGGTCGGGACGCGAGCGATCAGCCTTGAGCCGGACAATACCCTCGCGCTCAAGGCTGCGTCATCCATCTATCACTACATGGGCCGCTATGACGAAAGCGAGGACCTGGCGCGCCGGGCGGTCGAGCTCAATCCCTTCGACCCCGACGCACTCGCCCAACTCGGCTGGCGGCTGGCGGTGCGCGGCAAGTTCGAAGAGGGAATCCCGATCCTCAGGCGCGCTATCGACCGGACGGTGAATCCGCCAGGCTGGTACTTCCATCTCGTCGCGATCGACCTCTGTCTCAGGGGCGACTATCCTGCGATGCTGGATATCGCCAAGCGATCGGCGGTCGACGGTTCGGGGGTCAGCCAGGCCCTGGTCGCGATCGCCAGCGCCCGGCTCGGAGATCGCGAGACGGCCAGGACGGCTCTGGAGACCATGGGCAAGCATGCGCAATTGACGCGCGACGCGGGCGCCTACTTCCGTCGAAATGGCGCGACTCAGGAAATCGCAGATGCATTGGTCGCGGAATTCGACGCGGCCTGGGACTTCGTATCCGAGGACGAAGACAACTAGGAGCCATCGGCAGGGGAGACGCCGCCGCGTCTCGACCCTATCGCCTCGCTTCCCCGCAGCCCCACCCTTGGCCTATCCGAGCGGCGGGATCGGCTCATCGACCCCGTAAGCGCAGAATCGCTTCCCGATCGCCTCTCGCAATCTTCTCCTCGCGATGAGCCGATCGAACTGGCGACGGGGAGTGGTCTTGCCGCCATGGAGCGACCGAAAGCGCCCGCACCGGGTGGAGGTCCGTTGCGGCGTGCGCACGCTGGATGCAACCGAGTCGCGCCAAGTCCGGCAATGAAGGCCACGTCACGGGAGAGACGATCGAGCTTCGCGACGATGACCGGGCACTTGGCAGCTTTGCCAGCTACGAGGGCGGCTGCCAGCTGTGGTCGCCGGTCCGTCTCTGGCGAAATGGCTACTTCTGCGGCTGCCCACTCCGGCACTCACGGTCTCGCCGGGCGAAGTACTGAACTGCGCCCGCTCCGACCACACGGCCAGGCATCCGCGCTTGGTTAGGTTTCCGATGCCATCTGGCGTAGGACCACCCGATGCTGCAGTCGGCGTTGTGCCTGGTCGACAACGACCGCGGCGATGATCACCAGGCCCTTGATGACGATCTGCCAGAAGGAGCTCACCCCCATCATCACAAGGCCGTCTGACAGGATGCCGATGACGAAGGCGCCGACGATGGTGCCGCCGATCGTGCCGTGCCCGCCCGACATCGAGGTGCCACCGAGCACCGCCGCGGCGATGGCGTTGAGCTCGAAGGTCTCGCCGGTCGCCGGATGGGCTGCCATCAGTTGCGAGGCGATGATCAGCCCGACGATCGCCGCGCAGAAGCCGGAGAACATGTAGACGAACATCTTCACGCGATCGACGCGGATGCCGGACAGGGCGGCCGCCGACTCGTTGCCGCCGACGGCGAAGATGTGCCGCCCGACCGGCGTGCGCTTGGCGATATAGGCGGCGGCGAGCGCCACGGCGATCAGGATCCAGATGGTCAGCGGCAGCCCGAGGAAACTGCCGGAGCCTATGATAGCGAAGCCCTCCGTTCCGTGCTCGGGATTGCCGACAAGGTTGGGGAAGGTCCGGCCCTGCGACAGGAGAAGCGCCAGCCCGCGCATGACATAGAGTGTGCCGAGCGTTGCGATGAAGGGGGCGACCCCCAGCCTGGTTATCAGCACCCCGTTTATCGCGCCGATAAAGATGCCGAGGGCCAGCGTGATGAGGATGATTTCCGGGACGTTGAAATAGAGCGTGTAGGCGAAGCCGAGGAAATCGAGGTTGACACCGTTGAGGATCAACCCGCCGGCCACCATGCCGCACAACCCGACGATCGAGCCGACCGAAAGGTCGATGCCGCCAGTAATGATGACGAAGGTCATGCCGATCGCCAGGAAGGCGTTCAGCGCGACGTGCTTCGACATCAGGATCAGGTTCGCGGTCGACAGGAAATTCGGCGCGGCCAGCGAGAAGAAGATCAGCACGGCGAACAGGGCGATGAATGTTCGCAGCCGCATCACGTTGAGAGCGAGTGCTGCGCCGCCCCCTCCACCGCCATGCGTCATGTCTTTTACGGCCGTCGTCATGCCGTGGTCTCCAACTCTGCGTTCGGTTCACTGCGCGCCTTGCGATGCCCGACGGCCGCCGCGGCAACCACGGCCTCCTCGGTCGCCTCGGCCTTGTCGATGACGGTGATCAACTTGCCCTTGCTCATCACCGCGATGCGATCGGACAGGGCCATGACCTCCTCGAGATCGGAGGTGACGAAGACGATGCCGATGCCCTCGGCGGCGAGCCGGCGCATGGTGCGAAAGACGTCTGATTTGGCGCCGATGTCGATGCCGCGGCTCGGCTCGTCCATCAAGAGCACCTTGGGCTCGGTCATCAGCGCCTTGGCGATGACGACCTTCTGCTGATTGCCACCCGACAGCGAACTTGCCTGGCGCGCCGGATCGGGCGCCTTGATCGACAGCCTGGTAATGAAGTCGCGAACGGCCGCCAGTTCCTTTGCGATGCGGATATGGGGGCCAAGGCAAAACTGACGGAGGCTGGCCAGGGTCATGTTGGTGCCGATCGGCAGGATCGGCACTAGGCCGTCGCGCTGGCGATCCTCCGGTATGATCGCCAGCCCCTGGTGAATACGCCCGGCGACATCGCGCGCCGTCGACTTCTTGCCGTCGATATAGACGCTGCCCGAAGCGTGCGGGTGGCGGCCCATCACGCATTCGAGAAGCTCCGACCGGCCAGCGCCCATCAGTCCGTAGATGCCGAGGATCTCCCCGGCATGGACGGAAAGCGAGACATGGTCGACCAGGTAGCCGCCGCCGGGACGGGGCAGCGACAGGTTCTCGACACGAAGCCGCTCGGCGCCGCCGCCGGCATGCTTTCCGTCGGCGAAGTCCTTGGCGTCCGAGCCGATCATCTGGCGAACGATCCAGGAGATGTCGATCTTGTCCATGCGCTCGTTGCCGGTGATCCGCCCGTCGCGCAGGACCGTGATGTAGTCGCCGATGCGGATCAGTTCTTCGAGCCGGTGGGAGATGTAGATGATCGCCACGCCGCGCGACTTGAGGTCGGCGATGACGCGGAAGAGGATATCGACCTCGGCCGCGCTGAGCGCCGAGGTCGGCTCATCCATGATCAGGATGCGCGCATCCTGGGCCAGCGCCTTGGCGATCTCGACGATCTGCTGCTGGCCGATCGGCAGATCGGCAACAAGCGCCTTCGGATCGATGTCGTGCTCGAGCTGCTTCATCAGTTCGGCAGCGAGACGTTCCTGCTCCTGATGGCGGACGCCAAGGATCGGGCGCGTGATCTCGCGCGACACGAAGATGTTCTCGGCCACCGACAAGTTGGGAAAGAGATTCATCTCCTGGAAGACGATGCCGATGCCGTGGCGGACCGCATCGGCCGTGCTCGTCAGGGACACGGGCTTGCCATCGACGATGATGCGGCCCTCGGTCGGTCTCTCGACGCCGGCGATGATCTTCATCAGGGTCGACTTGCCGGCGCCGTTCTCGCCGACCAGCACGTTGACCGCGCCGCGCCGGACTTCAAAATCGACCCCGCGCAACGCCATCGTGCCCGGATAGACCTTGGTCACCTTCTCGACGGTAAGGACGATATCCCGATCGGCAGCGGACTCGCCGCTGTCGGCGCCGGATTTGACGGTCCCGGTCGTCACGACGACGGTTCCACGACCGTGATTTCAGCCGCCGTAAAGATCGGCCGATCGTCGGACGGGTCGATCTCGAAGACGCCGAGAACCGAGACCTTGCGGCCGATCAGGCCCTCGCGCGGGAAGGTGTTGAGGACGGTGTCGTTGACCAGCGTGTTCAGCGACTTGCCGAACTTGGCGTAGTCGATCTGGTTGGTGAAGTCGCCGAAGGAAACGAAATCGAGGCTGTCGCGCAGGACCGTGCCACGGATTACCGGCCCGATCTGCACCGTCGCATCGGCCGTCCCGTCGCCGTCTTCGTCGATATCCACCGTGGCGGCCCGCGTGTCGAGCTTGGTCGCGACGATGGTCCCGTCGAGCCTTGCGACGATGGTCCAGGGCTTGCCATCCGGATTCGCCCGGTAGCCGAAGCGCTCACCGGCGGCGTCGGGATCCTCGGCGACGAGCGCGATCACCTCGCCGAAATCGCCGGCCTTGCCGTTGAGATAGGGGATGACCTGCTCGTCCCAGAGATCGGCCGCCATCTTGTCGGAATCGAAGGACTCGTCGTCAAAGAAGATGTCGACGCCATCCGACGTCGTCGCCCCCTCCTCGTTGGCGATGAGCTTGCACCCGGACAGGGATGCCAAGGCTACCATGCCAACGGTCAGGACCGCGACTGTTACGAAACCACGACGGGCCAAGGAGGCCTCCCGATCAAGCGAGATTGCAGACGAAACCATGAGGATGCGGCCGGGCCGGGAAGGCGTGGGAGTATCGCCTGCCCGACCCTCAACCGCGGGCCGGATCAGTTCGTCAGGGCGAACGTTTCCAGCTTGCTGGCGTTGTCTGCGTTGATCAGAACGCAGTCCATCAGCTGCTTCTCCGGCTCGCTGGCCGAACCGTTCTTGATGTAGGCGTCGGCCTGCTCGACTGCGATCTGCGCGATCCCGTAAGCCGGCTGGAGGACCGTCGCCTTGACGCCGCCCGCGATGATCGAGTCGCGCACGTCGTTCGAACCGTCGAAACCGACGACGATGACATCGTCGCGGCCGGCCGCCTCAAGCGCCGCCCAGGCACCCATGGCCATGGTGTCGTTGCCCGAGATCACACCCTTGATGTCCGGGTTGGCCTGGAGGATCGACTCCATCTTCTCGAAGGCTTCGGTCTGGCTCCAGTTGGCGGACTGACGGGCGACCATGTTCAGGTCCGGATACTCGTCGATCACGTCGTGATAGCCCTTGGAGCGGATGCCGGCATTGGTGTCGGATTCCTTGCCGACCAGCTCGACATAGTTGCCTTCCTCACCCATCAGCTTGACGAACTCCTCGGCGCCGAGCTGGGCACCCTGGTAGTTGTTCGACACGATCTGGGCGACAGCGACGCCGGTGGCGTTGATTTCGCGATCGATCAGGAAAGACGGGATTCCGGCGTCCTTCGCCTTCTGGACGGCGGCAACGGTGGCATCTGCGCCGGCGTTGTCGAGGATGATCGCCTTGGCGCCGCGCGCGATGACGCTGTCGATGAGCTCGGACTGCTTGTTGGCGTCGTCGTCATGGACGAGGACGAGGGCCTCGTAACCGAGTTCCTTGGCCTTTGCCTCGGCGCCATCAGCTTCCGCCTTAAAGAAGGGGTTATCGTGCGACGGCGTGATGATCGCGATCAGGTCGGCCGCCTGGGCGATCGATCCCATGCCGAGGGCCATGACGCCGGCCAGACCGGCGGACAGAATTGTGCGTTTCAGTGTCATTTTGGTTCTTCCTCCATGGTGTGCGCGGGAGCGGTGCTCAGGCGCGACTTGCGTTTCTTCCCCGCCGCAAACGATCGAAAGCATTTGTCTTCCGATTTCTTTTGATTTTTTTCCTTTTCTTAGGGTCAACCGTTTGCGTTGTCAATCTGGAGACAATCACGCACGACGCCGGCCTACGGATCGCGTCCGCGCGTCAGACGCGGCCGGATTCCTCGGGAACGACTTCCGCCGTGGCTGACGGAGGAGGCTGAACAATCGAAGGAAGGCTAGGGCTTTGGGCGGCCGGCCCTGCGGTCCTCCGCGGCTGCGCGCGCGGTGAGCACTTTGGCGATAAGGACTTTGATCCCGAGTCGTTCGAAGGCCTGGGCATCGGAATCGCTGATGCCATCGTCGGTAATGAACGAGTGCACCACGTCAAGATTGCCGAGCCGCGTGAAGGACGGGCGATTGATTTTCGACGAGTCGGCAACGAGATAAACGTGCGAAGCCGCCTTGATCATCGCCATTTTGAGCTGCAGGTCGGCGAAACTCGGATAGGTCAGTCCGGTGTCAAGGGCAACACCGGCGGTTGCCAGAAAAAGCTTGCCGGCAAAAATATCGCGAAAATACTCAACTGATCGATCGCCGCTGAGCGACAGCGTCGGCGCCTTGAACTGGCCGCCCGGCATGTGAACCGCGACCGACGGCACGCCGCCGAGCATCAGGGCAATGTTGAGCGCATTGGTGATGACCGTCAGTTCGCGCCGGCCGGCAAGGCGCCGCGCCACTTCCGTGGTGGTCGAGCCAGCATCGAGAATGATCGTCTCCGAGTCGGAGACGAGAGTCGCTGCCAATTGCGCGATCGCGATCTTTTGTTCCATGTTTTCAGAGTGTTGTAAGGAGAGCGTCTCAACCTGATGGGGCACGGTCTTCAGATAAGCACCGCCGTGCTCCCGGGTGATGTGCCCCTCGGCATCGAGCCGCTCGAGATCCTGGCGAATGGTTGCTTCCGAGACGTCGAAAGCCTCGCTGAGGTCGCGGACCCGGGCACTTCCTTCCTCGCGCAGCCAGTCGAGAATACGCATGCGACGCGGCTCGGCGAGCAGCGATCGCTTTTCGTCGCGACCGCGCGATCCCGGGCGGCGCCCGCCCGCGCGCGGCGCAGCAGTTGCGTCTTCTTGCACCTCACCTCGAGTCGACTGGGTCATTGCAGCTCCGTCTGCCGAATCTTCGCGTGTGATGGAAAACCTTGGCCGTAACACCATTCGCGGCCGCGGAACATAGCGAATGCCTCACTGATCGGAGGTTCGTCGCCCAAGTTTGCCGCGGACAACCCGACCGACGCGAGCGTAGAGAATTGACTATTCGAATGCAAACGTGCTTATTCGAAAAAAATCGAAAGAAATTGCGTTCGGGAGGAACCGTTGCCGCGCATTATCGACAAAACCATGACGCTCGGCGTGGCTATCGGCGGGCGCGCCTTTTTCAACGGTGCACCGGCGCTGACCAGTCGCGAGGAAATCGTCGCCCAGTTTACCGCCCTCGGTCTCAAGCTGCTGATCCTGCCCGCCGAGGCGACCAAGGACGGCGCGGTGCAATCGCGCGAAGACGCGCAACTTTATGCCAATTTCTTTCGCGCCCACCGCGACGAGATCGACGGCCTGGTCGTCCTCCTGCCGAATTTCGGTGACGAGATCGCCATAGCAGAATTGGTCAACATGGCCAGGCTCGACGTGCCGATCCTGCTTCAGGCGTCGAATGACGAGATCGACAAGGTCGACGTCCGTTCCCGGCGCGACGCCTTCTGCGGGAAAATCTCGGTCTCCAACAACTTCTATCAGTATGGTGTCCCCTTCACCGACACGAGCCTCCACACCTGCGACGTGGGGAGCGACCTCTTCCGCGGCGACCTCGACCGCTTCGCCCGCGTCTGCCGCACGGTGCGCGGATTGCGCAACGGCCGGATCGGCGCCATCGGCGCCCGCACCGGCGCGTTCCAGACCATGCGCTACTCGGAGAAACTGCTGCAGGCCACCGGCCTGACCGTGGTGACGGTCGATCTCTCCGAGATCATCGGCACGGCCAAGGGGATTTCCGACGACGATCCGGCGCTCAAGCGCAAGCTCGAAGAGGTGATGGCCTACGGCACGATCCCCAGCCACATCGATCGCGGCAACATCACCAAGCAGGCGAAGTGGGGGCTGGCGGTCGACGGATGGATCGAGGCCAATGGCTGCGATGCCAGCTCCATCCAGTGCTGGTCGTCGCTGCAGGAAAATTTCGGCTGCGCCACCTGCCTCACCATGTCGATGATGGGCGAGAAGCTGATGCCGTCGGCCTGCGAGGTCGACGTGATGGGCGCGGTGTCGATGTACGCGCTGGCGCTGGCCTCCGGCGCGCCACCCGCCATCCTCGACTGGAACAACAATTACGGCGACGCGGCCGATCTCTGCGTCTGCACCCATTGCGGCAACTTCCCGAAGAGCTTCATCGGCGCGGAACCGGAAATCTCGAACCTCGATGTTCTCGGAACCGTGCTCGGCCAGGACCGCTGCTTCGGCGCGGTCAAAGGCAAGGTGAAGGCCGGACCGATGACCTTCTTCCGGTTCTCCTCCGACGATCGCGCCGGGACGCTCAAGGCCTATGTCGGCGAGGGCGATTTCACCGACGACCCGTTTGCGATGGACGGCGGCATCGCCGTCACCCGGGTCGGAAGGCTGCGCGACCTGCTTGGCTTCATCGTCCGCAACGGCTTCGAGCATCACGTCGCGATGGTGCGCGGCAACCACGCCGGCATCGTCCACGAGGCGGTCACCCGCTACCTCGACCTGCCGATCTACCACCACGAGGCGAACCCGGCCTACACCGGGGTGCCTGCCCAGGGATTTCGTCTTTGAACACCAAGAGATGCTCCGTCATCGCGAGGATAGCCAGTTGTTGAGCCGACCCGACTCATCCATCGACCTCATCCGTGAGAAGGCCAGGCTGATCCGCCGCGCCGCGCTCACGATGGACTTCAATGCGCAACTCGGTCATCCCGGCGGCGACATGTCGGTCAGCGACATCCTCGCCGCGCTGTATTTCGGCGTGTTGCGCTACGACCCGGCCAATCCGACCGCGCCCGACCGCGATCGCTTCGTGATGAGCAAGGGGCATTGCACCGGCGCCTTCTACGCGGCTCTGGCGGAAGCCGGCTTCATCCCCTCGAGTGAACTCGAGACCTATATGGGGCCGCTGTCGCGGCTCAACGGCCACCCCAACCGCAACCATGTGCCGGGGGTCGAGACCAATACCGGACCGCTCGGCCATGGCCTGCCGGTCGCCGTCGGCATTACCGTCGCCGGGCAGATTAGCGGCGCCGACTACCGCGTCTTCGTCGTCACCGGCGACGGCGAATTGCAGGAAGGCAGCAACTGGGAGGCGGCGATGTTCGCCGGCCATCGTCAGGCGCGCAACCTGACGGTGATCGTCGACCGCAACCGTCTGCAGCAGGGCGCCGGCACCGAGGAAACCAACCGGCTGGATCCGCTGGACGACAAGTGGCGGGCCTTTGGCTGGGACGTCGCCGAAGTCGACGGCCACGACCATGCCACGCTGCTCCAGGTGCTCGGCGAACCGACTGCCGGCCGCGACAAGCCGCTCTGCGTCATCGCCAACACGATCAAGGGTCGCGGCGTCTCCTTCATGGAAGGGGAAGTGAGCTGGCACCACGGCGTCCTCAACCAGCAGCACTATGACACCGCAATGGCGGAGCTTGCCGCATGAGCGCGCCCTCGACCCCACCCGGCGCTTTCGACTGCCGCAATGCCTTCGCCGAGACGCTGGAGGCGCTCGCGGCCGACGACCCGCGGATCGTCACCGTCGTCAATGACAGCGTCGGCTCGTCGAAGCTTGGCGGCTTCAAGAAGAAGTTTCCCGAGCGGACCATCAATGTCGGCATCGCCGAACAGAATTTGGTCGGCGTCGGGGCCGGGCTTGCCAATGGCGGCCAGATCCCCTTCGTCAGTGCAGCCTCATGCTTCCTGACGGCGCGGGCGATGGAGCAGATCAAGGCCGACGTCTCCTATTCCAACGTCAACGTGAAGCTCATCGGCCAGTCCGCCGGCATCGCATACGGCGAACTCGGCCCGACGCATCACTCGATCGAGGACGTCGCCTGGCTGCGGCTCCTGCCCAATCTCGCCATCGTCGTGCCGTCCGACCCCTGGGAAACTGCCGAGGCGGTCAAGGCGGCCGCCGCCCATGACGGCCCGATCTTCGTCCGGGTCAGCCGCTTCCCGGTGCCTGCGATCCCACGCCCCGACGGGGCCAGCTTCAAGCTCGGCAAGGCCGAAACCTTGCGGGAGGGAAGCGACGCGGCGATCATCGCCAACGGCGTCATGCTTCATCGCGCGCTGGACGCGGCCAGTCAGCTTGCCGAAGACGGCATCAACGTCCGCGTCGTCAACATGGCGTCGATCGCACCACTCGACGAGGAAGCGATCCGCTCGGCCGCCGAGACAGGCGCGGTGGTGACGGTCGAGGAGGGCTCGGTCCGTGGCGGGCTCGGCGGCGCGGTTGCCGAGGTGATGTCGACCTCGCGACCGGCGCATCTGCGGGTCCTCGGCTTCCCCGGTTTCGTGCCGACCGGCACCGTTGACTTCCTGTTCGAGCATTTCGGGCTTACCGCCGACGGCATCGCCGCGGCCGTTCGCGACGTCACCGCGGCGGGCAGCTGACGATGCCCGACCTCCTGCTTGCCATCGACCAGGGGACGAGTTCAACCAAGTGCCTGCTCGTCGATGGCGCGGGTCAGGTGGTGGCAAACGGCTCGGCGTCGCTCGGCGAAAGCCATCCGGCGCCAGGCTGGGTGGATCAGGACCCCGACGAGCTGTGGGCGAGTGTCCGTGGCGCCGTCGCCGACTGCCTGGATGGCCAGGACGCGAAGTCGGTGGTCGGCATCGCGATCAGCAGCCAGCGCGAATCCTGCGTGATCTGGGATCGGGGGACTGGCGCGGCGCTGACGCCGATGCTGTCCTGGCAGGACCAGCGCACCACGTCGCTCTGCGACCGGATCCGGGACGGCGGCGACGCGTCGCTTGTCCGCGACCGGAGCGGCCTGCCGCTCGATCCGATGTTCTCGGCGGCCAAGGCGCGCTGGCTCCTCGACGAATTGCCCGGCGGACAGCAACGCGCCGACCGGGGCGAGATCTGCATCGGTACTGTCGATGCATGGCTTCTCAGCCGCTTTGGCGGCGAAGCGGTGATCGAGGCCGGCAATGCCTCGCGGACCCAGCTCCTCAATACCCGGGCAGCGGCCTGGGACAGCGACCTGCTCGACCTCTTCGGTATTCCCGAAGCCGCCCTGCCCCGCGTCGTCCCGTCCATCGGCCCCTTCCCGACAGTCCGCGACCTCGCGCCGCTTGCCGATGGCGTTCCAGTGCTTGCGGTCATGGGCGATTCCCACGCGGCCCTGTTCGGTCACGGCGCGTTCAAGCCGGGCGACATCAAGGCGACCTATGGCACCGGCTCCTCGGTCATGGGCCTGATCGACGACGTCAGTCGCCTCGATCCGGGCCTGTGCCTCACCATTGCCTGGTCGATCGACCAACCGGCCTTTGCCGCCGAAGGCAATATCCGCGCGACCGGGGCAACGCTTCGCTGGCTGGCGGATGTCTTCGGCATCTCCTCGGCCGAGTTGGCCGACCTCGCGGCCACGGCCGACAGCCATGGCGTCTCCCTCGTCCCGGCCTTTAACGGCCTTGGCGCACCCTGGTGGGACACCGATGCCGTCGGCCTTCTCGACGGGCTGACACTGGCGACATCGAAGCCGACGATTGCGCGCGCGGCGCTGGAATCCATCCCGCAACAGATCACGGATGTACTCGAAGCCATCGACAGGAGCGTCGGCCGCGTCCGGGAGCTCTTCGTCGATGGTGGTCCGACCCGCAACGACATGCTCATGCAGATCCAGGCGGACCTGGCCGGGCGGCGGGTGGTTCGGTCGGAGACGGCCGAACTGTCGGCGCTCGGCGTGGCCCATCTCGCCGGCCTGCGAGCCGGACTGTGGTCGTGGAAGCAACTCGCCGGTTTCAACCGGGACGGGACGACTTTCGCGCCCCAGGCAAGCGACGACGCACGCCATACCGCCCGAACCCATTGGGGTGCGGCGGTCGCCCGGGCGCGGTATCGCCCGAGGACGTAGCAGGCATGACACACGCAAGAGGGAGGACGAAGAAGGATCAGAGGAAAGACCAAGCAAGAAAACGTTCCAAAGGTTCACAATAACTAGGGAGATACCCATGACACGTCTGGGGCTTTGTTGTTCAGTCGCCGCCTTCGCGGCATCATCCGTTCTCGCAGGCGGCGCGTTCGCTTTCGACCAGGGCGATCTCATCAAACCGGTTGACAAGCAGACCATCGTCTTCATTCCGAAGGTCATCCACCCTTGGTATGAGGTGGTTGCCGCCGGTGCCGACGCCGCGGTTGCGGAACTCAAGACCCAGGGCATCGACGTCGAGGTCATCTGGGATTCGCCGCCGCAGGCCGACGTCGCCGACCACAACCGCCGCATCGAAACCAATATCGGCCGTCACCCCGATGGTCTGGCAGTCTCATGCCTTGATGCGTCGACCAACAACCAGTTGCTGGGTGAAGCGGTTACGGCCGGCATCAACGTGATTACGTTCGACACGTTCTGCTCCGACGACTTCAACTTCGTTGGTCATAAGGGCGACGCCCAGGATGGTGCCGACCTGGCGGACTTCCTTGCCGAGAAAATCGGTGAATCCGGCAAAGTTGGTATCCTCTCTGGCAGCCTTACCGCCGCCAATCACGTGGCGCGGGTCGCCGGCTTTAAGGAAGCCATCGCCAAGTATCCGGATATCGAGATTGTTTTCGAGCAGCCCGACGATGACAGCCTGGAGAAGGCCGTCAGCCTCACCGAGAATGCGCTCCAAGCCAACCCAGATCTGAAGGGCATTTTCGGCTCGAACGCGTCGAATCCAATTGGGGCCGCCCGGGCTGTGGTCAATGCGGGCAAGGCAGGCGAGGTGGTCATCGTCGGCATGGACGACCTTCCCGAGACCCTGCAGTTCATCCGCGATGACGTCATCGCCGGGGTGAAAGCGCAGCGGCAATGGGAGATCGGCTACTGGGTGGTGAAGTATCTGGTCGCGGCGAACCAGAACCACACGACTCCGCATTCCCATGCGACTGGCTCGACGATCCTGACCAAGGATCTCATCGGCAATTGATCCGACCGAGGCAGAACCCACAGCGCGGCGCCTCCGGGCGCCGCGTCCTTTGGGGTTTACAATGACCAATCCCATCTTCTCGGCCGAGAAAGTGTCGAAGAGTTTCGGCGTCGTCCAGGCGCTCTCCGACGTATCCGTCGACTTGCGGCGTGGTGAGATCCACGCCGTCATTGGCGAGAACGGCGCCGGAAAGTCGACGCTCATGAATGTCGTCTGCGGTAAGCTGCTGCCGACCTCCGGTGCGCTCTATCGCCAGGGTAAGCCCGTCGTTTTCCATACGCCGCTCGACGCCCAGAAGAACGGCATCGCCATCGCGCCGCAAGAAGTCAGCCTGGTCCCTGGCCTGTCCGTCGCCGAGAATATCCTGCTCGGTGCCCAGGAGGGCGCGGGCGCCGCGATCAACTGGCGGCGGACCCGCGAGACAGCGGCCGGACACCTCGCCCTTATTGACGAGACGATCGACCTCGACGAACAGGCCGGACGACTCAGCAAGGCGCAGCAGCAACTCGTGCAGATCGCGCGCGCGGCAGCGACGTCGGCCGAGATCATGATTTTCGACGAACCAACGGCGGCGCTCACCTCGCGCGAGACCGGCCGCTTTTTCGATTACGTCCGGGGCTTTCGCGAACGCGGCGGCTCGGTCTTCTACATCTCCCACCGCCTCGACGAGATCCTCGAACTCGCCGACCGCATCACCGTGCTGCGCGATGGTTGCTTTGTCGCGGAGCTCGATCCGAAGACGACCACAAAGGACGAGATGGTCCGCCATATGGCAGGCCGCACAGTGCAGGCGCAGGCGCGGACGTCCAACGCGACGAATGCCGAGGTCGTCTTGTCGGTGCGCCACCTCTCGCGACCCGGCGAGTTCGAGGACGTCAGCTTCGACCTCCATCGGGGCGAAATTCTCGGTGTCGCCGGCCTGATCGGCGCCGGTCGAACCGAGCTCGGCAAATGCCTGTTCGGCGTCACCGCCGCCCGTGCCGGCGAGATCGAGATATTCGGTGAGCGGGCTAGGATCAGCCACCCGGCAGACGCCATTGGCCGCAGCCTTGTCTACCTACCGGAGGAGCGCAAGCAGGAAGGCATCTTCCCGCTGCTCAGCATCACCGAGAATATGACGATTTCGGCGATGGACCGCTTTAAGTCGCTTCTCGGCCTGCGCTTCAACGACATGGTGCGGGAAGTCGACACCTATATCGACCGGGTGCGGATCAAGCTCGGATCGCCGAGCGATCCGATCACCAGCCTCAGCGGCGGCAACCAGCAAAAGGTGATCCTCGCCCGCTGGCTGATGAAAGAGAGCCGCATTCTAATCCTCGACGAGCCGACGCGCGGCATCGACGTCAACGCCAAGGTCGACATTCAGTCCCAGCTGCGAACGCTGGCCGGCGCAGGATTGTCGATCATCTACATCTCGTCGGAACTGCAGGAGGTGATCGACGTGTCCGATCGCGTCCTCGTCATGCACGAGGGTCACGTCAAGGGCATCTCGCCGGCCGGCACGGCAACCCAGGAATCGCTCCTCGCAACGGCGATGAGCTGAAACCTCTGAGGATGGAGTAGGAATAATGGTTGAGGCAGGGGCGCAACAAGGCCGCGAAAGCGGCCTGACGCAGGGCATAGCACGGCTCCGCAAATGGGACGGGATCGGCATCCTGATCGCGCTGTTGATCCTGACGGCGGCGCTGTCCGTCGCGACTCCGGCCTTCCTCTCCCAATACAATCTCAGCGTCGTCGCCCGTCAGGCGTCCTTCGTCGGGCTGATCGCGCTCGGCCAAACACTGGTGCTGCTGATCGGCGGCATCGACCTGTCGGTCGGCGCCGCCGCCGGGCTTTCGGCGATCTTCGGTTCGCTGCTGCTCACCCAGACCGGCATCGATCCCTATATGGTGGTTCCGATCACGATGCTGTTCGGCCTCTTGCTCGGCTGCATCAACGGCTTCTTCGTCGCCCGCCTCGGGCTGAACCCTTTCATTGTCACGCTGGCATCCTGGGAGATTTTCGCCGGCTTGACCCTCGTCATCACCAAGGGCTATCCGATCCGCCCGCTCGGCGAAGCGTTCCGGTTCTTCGGGGCTGGCAGCATGTTCGGCGTTCCGGTGCCCGTGGTCATCTTCCTCGCCTGCGGAGCGATCCTCACTTACGTCCTCAACCGTACCCGGTTCGGCCGCAACATCTACGCAATTGGCGGCAACCGGGAAGCAGCGGCGCTGGTCGGCATCCGGGTTTGGCGGGTCGAGTTGATCGTGTTCGGTCTGGCCGGGATGTTTGCGGCGCTTGCTGGCATCCTCTATGCGAGCCGGATGGATTCCGGACAGCCTTCTGTCGGCGAGGGATGGCTGATGGGCGCGATCACCGCGGCGATCATCGGCGGCACCAGCCTTCGCGGCGGACAGGGAACAATTCCCGGTACGATCCTCGGCGCCCTGCTGATGGCAGTTCTCGCCAACGGCATCGTTTTGCTCAACGTCTCTGGCTACTGGGAACGCGTCATCATCGGCTTGGTGGTGCTGATCGCCGTCTTGGTGGATCTGGTCCGTCGTCGATAATCACACTGAGGGCAGGTCGGTCTCAATCGACGAGGATCATATCGTTCGATACGCGCCACTTGCCGCTGCGAGAAGCTTGAATTCCGCAGTTGTTAAACGCCGCCGCAAAGCCGAGCGGGTCCCGGGTGCGAGGGCGGCTTTCGTCCGCTCCGAGAGTCCCCACCACCCCTTCGCAGCGAGAGCGACGTATAGGTGAAGCGTGGCGTCGCCTGGACGACCTGGACGTAGCTGGCGAACGCTCCGGCCAAACTTCCCGTCTATAAAAATGACGCGTCTCCGCAGGCGGCGAGTCGGTCGACGAGGTTCTTCACGTTCGACACGTGCCATTGCCCCCCACGAGTCGTCATTAGCGGTGCGAGATGACCGAGAGGCTTCTCCAGCCCGGGGGTCGCCGAGCGAAGAATTGGTCGTCCTTGCTAGAAACCGTCAGTCTACACGGGGTATTTGAGCGGGCGCACGGATCGGCTTGGGCTCTGGACCATCGCAGTATCGCGATCAGTGAAATCTCTCGTGTAGACGGCTGGTTCTCGGGAAGGATGCCGGCTCCGCACCGATCCGTCGGAGTCCGCATTGTGCTGATAAGCAGCCATATTTTGTTGGCGTTGGCATTCTTGCTATTCGCCAACTGCGGACGCAGGCGCGAGGTCCGCTCTCGGCCCTATGCCGCCGTTGAAACGCTGGGCTAGGAATGACCGCTTTTGACAGATTTTGTTGAAGAGTCGGAAGCGGCGCTGAACTTCGATCAGGGTGCATTCCCGTCCGGGAAGACACCTTCGCCTTCTCAACCCGCGTCTTGTGGACAGGATTTACGTCAGGCGGACTCCCGGAGCTTTATTCATATCAGACATGCTGATATACGACTATGTCATCTTTCAAACGGACGCAACATGAGCGGAAAAGTACTTGTAATCGATCCATCGAAGCGGCCGGACCTTATGCGAGGGCTCGCGAGCGAGGTGCGTGTCGCGATCCTCAAGCTCCTTCGGGACGGCGAGGAAAAGAACGTCAATCAAATCGCCGAGCGACTGGGACTTCCCCAATCCACCGTCTCCTCCAACCTGCAGGTACTGGAAGATACCGGCCTCATCACGACCGAGAGCCGCAAGGCGCGCAAGGGTAGCCAGAAGGTCTGTCGGACGGCCTTTTCGGAAATCCTGGTGGGATTTCGCGACGATCTTCCGCAGGCCGGGGACGGAACGATCGAGGTTTCGATGCCGCTCGGCCTCTATACGACTTGCGAGGTCACGGGACCCTGCGGGCTTTGCTCGGCGGACGGCGTCATCGGCCTGCTCGACGTGCCCAACACATTCCTCGAACCGGATCGCATGAAAGCCGGGCTGCTGTGGTTTACCAGGGGCTATGTCGAATACCAGTTTCCCAACAATACAAAGCTCAATCGAACGAAACCGACAGCGCTGGAATTCTCCATGGAACTGAGTTCCGAGGTGCCCGGCACCGCGACCGACTGGCCGTCGGATATTTTCCTTCAGGTGAACGGTGTCGATATCGGGACATGGACCTCGCCGGGCGACTTCGGAGACAAGCGAGGCGTCTTTACGCCTGACTGGTGGAAGCTTGCCGGGTCGCAATACGGCAAACTGAAGAACTGGCGGGTCAACGGCAGCGGCAGCTTCATCGACGGCATGCGGATTTCCGACGTGACCCTCGATGACCTGAAGATCGACCAGCACCATTCCATTCGCATGCGCATCGGCGTGAAACAGGATGCCGAGCATCCTGGCGGAATGAACATTTTCGGCAAGGGATTCGGCAATTACGATCAGGACATCGTACTGCGCATCGCAACCTGATCAGCCTGAGCCAGCAAGAGTCGCTTGACGAACCGCGCGTCCTGACCCTTATTATAACGTCAAGTCCGGTATAAACCGGAAAAGATGTTTTGAACATGGGAGGGGCGACGTGGAGGCATCCGTCACAGCGCATGCGCGCTATGTGATCGCCGATATCGACAACCGACTCTACGGATCGTTTCTCGAACATCTGGGCCGCGCCGTCTATACGGGCATCTACGAGCCCGATCACCCGACCGCGGACAAGAACGGCATGCGCCGCGATGTCATCGATCTGGTTCGCGAGCTGGACACGCCCATCTGCCGCTACCCGGGCGGCAATTTTGTTTCCGCCTACAATTGGGAAGATGGCATCGGCCCGAAGGAGATGCGTCCAACCCGGCTGGACCTCGCCTGGCACACATCAGAATCCAACCATGTCGGCATCCACGAGTTCGCCGAGTGGGCGAAAGCCGCCAACACCGAGATGATGCTGGCCGTCAATCTCGGCTCGCGTGGACTGGATGCCGCTCGCAACTTCGTCGAATACGTCAATCACCCCGGCGGCAGCTACTGGTCCGACCTGCGAAAGAAGAACGGCCGGGCGGACCCGTGGGACGTCAAGCTCTGGTGCCTCGGCAACGAGATGGACGGTCCCTGGCAGGTCGGCCACAAGAGTGCCGCCGAGTATGGTCACCTAGCCAACGAGACGGCCAAGGCGCTGCGCGCCTTCGACGACAAGCTCGACCTCGTCGTGTGCGGGTCTTCGCATTCCGACATGGCCACCTACCCGCAGTGGGAAGCGACCGTGCTGGAAAGCACCTACGACCAGGTCGATTACATCTCCCTGCACATGTATTTCGAGAACTACGAGAAAAATACCGCCGAGTATCTCGCGCTGCCGGAGAAGCTCGACCGGTATATCGGTACGGTCGGTGGCGTCATCGACTATGTCAAAGCGAAGCGGCGCGCGACGAACGACGTCAAGATTTCCTTCGACGAATGGAACGTCTGGTATCACGAGCGCAAGAACGACGCGAAACGCATGAAGGAATGGGGCTGGCCCCATGCCCCGGCGCTTCTGGAGGACATCTACAATTTCGAGGATGTGCTTCAGGTGGGCTGCATCCTCAACACCTTCATCCGCCGGTCGGATCTGGTCCGCATCGCGTGCATCGCCCAGCTCGTGAACGTCATCGCGCCGATCATGACAGCGCCGGGCGGCGGCGCGTGGAAGCAGACGATCTACCATCCGTTCCAGTTCGCCTCGCGCTATGGCCGCGGCACCGCGCTTCAGCTCGATGTCGACTGCCCGACCTACGATGCCGACATAGCGCGCGGCGTCAGCTACCTCGACATGGCCGGCGTTCATGACGGTGATGAGGGAACGCTGACCTTCTTCGCCGTGAACCGCAACGGCGCAGAGCCGATGGACATCGACGTCTCCATCGAAGGCTTCGGGGAGGCGAAGTCGGTCGAGCATACCCTGATAAAGCATGCCGATCTCGAGGCCAGGAACACCGAGAGCGTCCCGGACAACGTGAAGCCCGAGCTCGTATCCGGGGCGACGTTGTCCGGCGGCAAGCTCGCGGTGAGCGTGCCTGCGCATTCCTACTCGATGATCAGGGCCCAGCTCTAGGGAGAACTTCACCGCGGTCCACGAGGCCGCACACGCAGGGAGGAAGAAGATGTTGAAGCAGAGCACCTTTGCAAAGATGCTGCTGGCCGCGGCGTTGATGACGACGTCGGCCCAGGCGGAGGAAACCGTCGTCTGGTGGGATTTCCTCGCCGGCGGCGACGGCGTGCGCATGAAGCAGATGATTTCCGATTTCAACGCCGCGCACGAGGGCAAGATCACGATCGACGCCACGACCCTTGAGTGGGGCGTTCCCTTCTACTCCAAGGTGCAGACGTCTGCCGCGGTCGACGAGGCGCCCGATGTCATGACGTATCACGCCAGCCGCATTCCTCTTGCCGTCAAGCAGGGCATCCTGCAGGAGATCACGGCAGGTGACTGGGAGAAAATGGGCCTGTCCGAGGCCGACTATGCGGACGCCACCTGGAATGCCGTCACCATCGACGGCAAGCAATATGCGGTGCCGCTCGATACCCACCCGATCGTTCTCTATTACAACAAGGACGTGTTGGGCGAAGCGGGACTCCTGACCGAGGATGGAACGCCGAAGGGCATGGACAGCCGCGAGGGCTTTACCGCGACCTTGCAAGCGCTGAAGGATGCGGGTTCGGTGAAATTCCCGCTCGGCAGCGTGACCGCGGACGGCAATTTCATGTTCCGCACGATCTATTCGCTGATGGGCCAGCAGGACGGCGAACTGATGACCGATGGCGAGTTCCTGGCCGGCGACAACAAGAAGAAGCTGGAGAACGCGCTCGCCGTTCTTGCCGAATGGACGAACGATGGCTTGCAATCGACCTACACCGACTATCCGGCAACCGTAGCGCTCTTCACGACCGGCGACGCCGCAATGATGGTCAACGGCGTTTGGGAAGTGCCGACCATGGTCGATCTGCACAAGGACGGTAAGCTGTTTGAATGGGGTGCCGTCGAATTGCCGGTGATTTTCGATCACCCGGCAACTTATGCCGACAGCCACGTCTTCGCCATTCCGGCAAACAAGAGCAAGGAAATGACCGCCGAGAAGCGCGATGCCGTGCTCGAGGTCATGAGCTGGATATCGCAGAACTCGCTGTTCTGGGCAACGGCGGGCCACATCCCTGCATACGGTCCGGTCACGGCATCCGACGAGTACAAGGCGATGGAGCCGAACGCGACCTATTCGAGCCTGACCGAGAACATGATCTTCGATCCGAAGTCGCCGCTTGCTGGTGTCGCCGGGCCGATCTTCGATGTCATGTCGACCTATTTCGTGCCGACGCTCAACGGCGAGATGGAGCCGGCCGAGGCCGTCGAGGAAATCGAGTATGAACTGAACGACATGCAGTGACGCACTCCCGCCGGGGCGGCATTCGTGCCGCCCCGAACTCCTCGGCGCAGGGAGAAGTGATTTGATCCGCAATCCGACAAGAGAAGCGCTGGTCGCCTATGTGCTGATCGCCCCGTTCGTCGCTGTCTATGCGCTGATCTTCATCTATCCGATGGCGCAACTCTTCTATCTATCGTTTACCGATGCACCGCTCATCGGCTCCGGCGACTTTGTCGGCGTGGAACACTACGGGAGCCTGCCGAGCGACCGCCGCTTCAATACGGCGATCTGGAACACCGCCTATTTCGTCGCGCTGACGGTGATCCCCGGCACGATCGTCGCGCTGGTCATCTCGCTTGGCGTCAGCCGCCTGTCGGGCCGTCTTCAGTCGCTGGTCCTGGCCCTGTTCTTTCTGCCCTACATCCTGCCGGTCTCGGTGGTCTATCGGCTCTGGGACTGGACGCTGAACTTCCAGTTCGGCATCGCCATGCACGTCTTCGACATGATCGGGATCGACCGGGTGCCGATCTTCAAGGTGACCGGCTGGTTCATGCCCGCTGTCGCCTTCGTGACCATCTGGTGGACGGCGGGCTTCTCGATCCTGCTGTTCCTCGCCGGACTACGCGCCATTCCGAAGGAAATCTACGAGGCGGCCTCGCTGGATAATGCCGGCCGTTGGCGAACCTTCCGCAAGGTGACCTGGCCACTGCTCTGGCCGGTCACCTCGCTGGTGCTGACGATCCAGCTGATCCTGCAGCTGAAGATCTTCGACCAGGTCTACCTGTTCTCGGACGGCGGCAGGCCGAACGACAATCTCGTCATGGTCTACTACATCTTCCAGCGCGCCTTCGAACGCGATCAGGGTGGTCACGCGGCCGCGGCGGCAGTCGTGCTGTTCCTGATCGTGATCGTCGTGTCGGTCCTGAACTTCCAGCTCATGCGTCTTTCGGGGAGCCGGAACAGATGACCCCGGCCTCCGCCCGCCGCTTCAGTGCCATCGGTCTTGCGATCACGCTTGTCACCGTGATCTGCGCCATACTCTGGGCGTTTCCGATCTATTGGGGCATCGTGAGCTCTCTGAAGCCCGACGACGAGGTCGTGCGGGCCTATATCGAACTCTGGCCGGACACGCTGACGTTCGAGCACTACATCTTTGCCCTGACACAGACCCAGATCGGCATCTGGTACATCAACTCGATCGCCACGGCGATCGGCGTCACGGTTCTGACGGTCGGCACCTCGATCTTTGCGGGCTATGCGATCTCGCAACTGCGGTTTCCGCTACGGCGCCCGCTCTGGTGGCTGATCCTCGCCAGCTTCATGGTGCCGACCCAAGTGCTGATCATCAATCACTTCGTCCTGATGGCCAACATGGGTTTGTTGAACACCTGGGCGGGGATCATCCTGCCGCAGTTGATCCATCCGGTCGTCATCATCGTCTACAAGCAGTTCTTCGACCAGGTGCCGCATGATTTCCGCGAGGCGGCGATCCTGGATAACGCGTCCGAATGGCGGATCCTCTTCAAGGTCTACATTCCGATGAACTGGGGGGTGACGACGGCGCTGGCGATCGTGACGTTCATCTGGGCGTGGAACGCGTTTCTTTGGCCCTTCCTCGCGGTCACCAGGACCGACATGATGACCATTACGGTGGGGATCACGCAGACGAACGACAGCTTCGGCGTCTACTATGCGAGCGAACTTGGGGCCGCGGTTCTGGCCGGCTTCCCGGTCGCCTTGGCCTATCTTCTCTTCCAGCGCAGGGTGACCGAAGCGATCACGCTTTCGGCCGGCATCAAGGGCTAGTGACACCGTCGCGATAATGGACCGGCAATTGCCGGTCAGTGCGCATGATAGGCTTGGCCCGCCTGATCGAAGAGATGCACCGCGGACGGATCGAAATTCAGATCAATATCGTCGCCCGGCGCGACCTCGGACCGGCCGCTGTCCTGCACGATAACGTCGCTGCCATCGCGCAAGGTGCAATAGATCAGGGTACGCTCTCCGAGCCTTTCCACGACTCCGGCCCTGGCGCTGGTTGTCGTCTGGTCGTCGCTCCCTTTTTCGACCACATGAATGCCTTCCGGACGGATGCCGAGTTCGTATGAGCCAGCGCCGGGATGATCGACCTGGAGAGGCACTTCCGCGCCGTCGGCAAGGCGCGCGATCTTATTGCTGCTCGCCGCCACGTCCACCTGCAGGAAATTCATGCCCGGGCTGCCGACGAAGCCCGCCACGAAACGCGATGACGGCCGCAAATAGACCTCCATCGGCGTTCCGATCTGCTCGATCTGCCGGCCGTTCAGAACCACGATCCGGTCGGCGAGCGTCATCGCTTCCGTCTGGTCATGGGTAACGTAGACCATCGTCGCCTTCATGCGCTGATGCAGTTCCGCGAGTTCGACGCGCGTGCGTACGCGCAGGGCCGCATCGAGGTTGGACAACGGTTCGTCGAACAGGAACGCCTTGGGCTCCTTCACGATCGCACGGCCGATCGCCACGCGCTGTCGCTGGCCGCCCGAGAGCTGCGCCGGGCGCCGATCGAGAAGTTCCTCCATTTCGAGGATGCGGGCCGCGTCCTTGACCCGGCGCTCGATCTCGCTGCTCGCCATGCCGACGTTATGGAGCCCGAACGCCATGTTCCCGCGCACCGTCATGTGCGGATAGAGTGCGTAATTCTGGAACACCATGGCGACGCCGCGTTGGCCGGGCGCGAGGTGCTCGCACCTTTTGCCGCCGATGGTCAGGGTGCCGCTGTCGATCGTCTCAAGGCCGGCAATCATTCGAAGCAGCGTCGACTTGCCCGAACCTGACGGACCGAGGAAGACAACGAATTCCTCCGAGTTAACGACCAGCGAAAGATCCTCGATGACCTTCACGCTGCCGAAGCTTTTCGAGACATTCGCCAGTTCGATATCCGCCATGAATCCCTCCCGACAGGTCACACATCCATCTTTTCGGGTACGCATCCGGAGTCAAGGTATTAAACGCATTTGAGCCAAGACATCAGCCCGCATTGCGGCCGCAACACGTTCACATATGAAACCAGCTACGCGGCTGACCCCGCATCGGCAACGCATTCATCACCGGACTGAGCTACGCCCGGGTTGGCTGGGTACTATCGGCTTGTTCCGCAGTTGGCGCCTTGCAGCCGTTCGGACTGCATCGAATGGACACTTTCCGCCCACTTCGGTCCTTTGCGGTCTATCCGCAGGCGGCTGCTTCGGGTCATCAGGCGATTTCGCGATGTCCGTTCTGCGGCTGTTTGCCGACATTTGCCACCGCCTGGGTGCAATGCTTAGGTTCGGCCGATGGGCAGGCTCTCCTTCATCGTCCTTGTTGCGTTCGGCTTTCTGGTGGTGCCGACGGTCTGGGTCGTCGCGGCTCTTTTTGCCGTGAAAGCGAGGCGGCCGGCATTATGGACGCTGCGCCAACTTGCTCCGCAGATCGAAGCCGGCGCTGTCGCGGAATCGCGCCGCCCGTTCCCCGGGCACAGTGCAGCGCCAAACCGCCCGGTGCCGAGAAGAATTTCCAAAAGTGCGGAGCTCTCGATCCAGAAAACCGATTCAATTCAGAGGTTTAGACTTCCGTACTAAATGGCGGAAGTCCTTAGCTATGGAGAGAATGGCTCGGAGAGAGACCAGACAAGGCTTCAAGCTAGGTTGCCCGGTCCAGAGATTTGGTCGAAAGCGCGCGAAACTGCGCCGTTCTCGGCTTGGCAAAGCGGCGCGGAGAGATCGGATGGAGGGAGAGAAACCCGGCTCCAACGTTCTCCAGCGAAATGGCTGATCCCCTTCAATTCTGACCAATCCTCTCCCTTCATCCGCTACGGCGCCGGCCTCAAGGACGCCCACTCACTGGCGACGCGGTTGCGCCAAATAACCCAATTGCACCATCTCCGTTTTCCCCAGCGATTCCGCCGGTTCTGCTGAGCCATCAGAGTCGATACCGCCGACCTTTCCCGCGCGCCGACAAGTGATCACGCTTAGCGTCCAGCCTCGTCGATCGCCGGCCCCCATCGATTCAGAATCATGTGCCGCCTAGGTTTCATTGTTGGCGTCATCATTCCATTTTCAATCGTGAAGGGCTGGTCGACAACGACGAAGCGTTTGACGCGTTCGGCCGGTGCAAGATTGCGGTTTGCGCGATCGACGGCCTGCCCTATCGCACCGATGAAGTCCCGATTCTCCCTTAGCTCGGCAAGACTGGCAGACACGCCGCGTGACTCCGTCCATCTGGTGACGAAGTCGGATGCTGGAACGATGATCGCAACGATATGCGGTCGGTTGTCGCCGACCGCCATGGCGGCGTCGATCTCTGGCTCGAGGGCCAGTTCCAATTCTATCTTCTGTGGCGAGATCGTCTCGCCAGCGGAGTTAACGATTATGTCCTTCTTGCGATCGGTTATCCGGAGATAACCGTCGTCGTCAACGACGCCGATATCGCCAGTATGGAGCCATCCCTCGCGCAACGCCTCGGCGCTGGCTTCGGGTTGCCGCCAGTAGCCGTCCATCAGCAACGGCCCACGAACCAGCACTTCGCCGTCATCGGCGATCCGCAGTTCGACGTGTTTCAACGGGGGACCGACGGTTCGCAACTTGATCCTGCCACACCGGTTGCAGGTGATGACCGGCCCCGCCTCGGTCTGACCGTAGCCCTGCAGGAGGCGCAACCCGAGCGCGGTCAGGAAGAGGCCCACGCCATAGTTCAGCGGCGCGCCGCCGGAAACCAACGCCTTAAGGCGCCCGCCGAAGCGCGAGCGGAAGGTGTCGCGAACCAGGCGGTCGACGACACGGTCGGCGATCCGCTCCGTCCAGGTCATTGCCTCAGGGCTCTCGTACCGCTTGCGGCCGAGCATGACCGCTGCCGAGAAGAGCTTTTCCCGGAGCCCCCCCTGGCGACTTACATCCCTGAGGATCTTCTCCCGCATGACCTCGTATAGTCGGGGAACCGACGTCATGATCGTCGGGCGCGCCTCCAGCAGATTTGAAGTGAGCGTATCGACGCGCTCGGCGAAATAAATCTGCGCGCCAATCGAGACCGGGAACATCAACCCGGCCGAATGTTCGTAGGCGTGCGAGAGCGGCAGGAACGACAGGAAGACCTCGTCGTCGAGGCCGACCTCCTCAAGGACCTCCGCCGCGCCGACGCAGTTGGCGATGATCGATCGGTGGCTCAGCATGACGCCCCTCGGGTTGCCACCGGTGCCCGAGGTGTAGATCACGGCCGCCGTGGCGTCGCGGTCGATCGCAGGCGCCGCAGCAGCCACCGCCCCCGCGCCAGTCTTGCCCTCGGCCACGGCGTCGTCCCACGAGGTGACCACGGCGTTTCCACGATCGAGATCGCCCCAGTCCTCCATCGCGATCACATGCCTGAGAGTCTCGAATTGGCGTGCAGCCTCCAGGAAGGGTCGCGCCAGCGTCGCGGTCGAGACGATCGCGGCGCTCGCATCGATGTCGCCCAGAATGTGGGTGTGGTTGCTGATGGTGTTGGTGGTGTAGACCGGTACCGTCACGCAACCGGCGGCCATGATTGCGAAGTCGGCGATCACCCAGCGCGGCGAATTGTTGGCGAGGAGCAGGACGCGGTCGCCCGGACCGAGACCCCGGGCCTGCAGCGCGGACGCAAGGGCCGACACCTGATGCGCTGCCTCGCCCCAGCTCGTCGACTGGTAGACACCATTCCGCTTTTCCCAGAGGAAAGGCCGCTCGCGACGCGCCTCGGCGTTTGCCAGGAACATGGCGACAAGGTTTGGCCAATCCTCGATTTCCATCGCTGATCCTTTCGCCGCTCCAGTCTGGATTGCTGCCGTCGCTGCAGCTCTCGCGGCAGGTCATTCTCATGCAATACCGTACGGCGAGTCAGTATGGAAAATCCCGCGGCCGACCCGGAACCATCCCTCACTCCTGGCGTTATCAAACTACCGAGGCGCGGGAAGCGCCCCCCGCTATCCGTTCTATCGGGTTCAGGAAAGCCGTCTCCCCTACCCGGAGGCGGCTTTCTGCTTTTCACACTTCCATCTCGATATCGACAAGCTTGCCGCTAAGAGGGTTCTAATCATGGAGCCTGCGGCACGCCGAGCAACTGATTGTCAGGGAGCTTTTTCCATCACAATCGAGCGCAAGCTGAGAGCCTGGGAAAATGTCCCGCCCGGTGACCGGGCACTTCGCTGTGATTTTTGGCATTGAGTAAAGGCGCAGGTCCACTCATGCGAGTCGAGTCATTCCGTCTGAGGGGCGAAGTTTCAAACTGAAACACGACCCGGATTTAGGCGTGGCGCGCTTGCTACCGAATGCTGAGTGCATGCAAACGAGTACCGATTGATTCCAGCCCCCTGGGTACACAAACAGGCCCCTTCAGTCGGTTCGTCGCTGCCGTTGCGGGTGGGGTCCCGACAACTCGATCCAGACAGGTGCGTGATCGCTGGCATGCTCACGACCACGGACACTCCGATCGACGCCTGCAGCGACGGCCCGATTGGCGAGTTCGGGGCTCAACAAAAGATGATCAATGCGAAGACCAGCGTCGCGAGCGAAGGCGTTCCGATAGTATTTCCAGAAGGTGTAGATCCGGTCGTCCGGATGCAGCTTTCTAACCGCATCGGTCCAGCCTTGGGCGAGGAGCTTTCGAAACGCCTCGCGCACTTCGGGCCGGAACAGCGCGTCGTCGACCCAGCGTTCCGGCGCATAGACGTCCTGTTCCGTGGGCATGACGTTGAAGTCCCCCGCCAGCACGACCGGCACGCCTGCGTCGAGAAGATCCTTGGCGTGGTCTCTCAAGCGCTCGATCCAGCGAAGCTTGTAGTCGAGCTTCGCACCCGGCGCCGGGTTGCCGTTCGGCAGGTAAAGGCATCCGACAATGACACCGTTGACGGCAGCCTCAATGTACCTGCTTTGTCGATCCTCCGGATCGCCCGGCAGGGCACTCCGGGTCTCAATCGGCTCGACGCCCCGAGCAAGGATCGCGACGCCGTTCCAGCTCTTCTGTCCCTGCCAGATCGCGCCATAGCCCGCATCACGGATCGCTTCCTCCGGAAAGGCCTCCTGCGTGGCCTTTAGTTCCTGCAGGCAGACAATGTCTGGGGTGGTTACCCCGAGCCACTCAAGCAGGTTGGCGAGGCGACCGTTGACGCCGTTGATGTTGAAGGTCGCTATCCGCACCGGCTACCGGTCTTCATACGGCACTGCCTGACCTGCCCGGATCATCTCCTGGTTCACGTCCAGGCCATCGAGATAAACCGTACCGAGCCAACGGCCGAAAGAGTCATCTCGATCCGCGCCATCCTTACCCTTAGACGTGCGCAGAATGACTTCCTTTCCGTCGATCAGCGTCTTGAGGTACTCGGTCGCCGCCGCTCCAACTACTTTGGATTCTCCCCTCATTTCCGGTGCATCGATGTCGAGCATGCGGATGCGCTGCTTCCTGATCCAGATGTAGAAGCCCAGGTCGATATCGACATCGATGGTATCCCCGTCGACTACGCGGACCACCTCCGCTCGATAGAGATAAGCCGGTTCGGTGGGATGGTCTTCGTCGGCAGCCGCTTCACCAGAGCAAGCTAGGCATAGGAGCGCAAGCGCCGTGGCCAACGTTGGGATTCGCCTTTCAGGCATGGGGGAGGCTCGTTTTCTCGCCGCGCTTTCGGACGCTAGGCTTTGGTTCGTTCGTATCCATCGGGCGGGAAGCCGGAGACGATCAGGTAGATGGCCAGAAGGTCCTCGTCGTCGTCGAGACCGGGTTGATCTTCGCGAGGATCGCGACCCGTATCCAGCCTGTATCGCTCGATTGCCGAGTTGATCAGGGGATTAAGTATCCGCTTCCACTCTGGCAAGGTTTGGCTCCGGTCGTTTCTCAATCGGGCTCAATCCTCCCGGCGCCAAGGATGGGAGAGCACCAACGATGGGACTCGGTAATCCGATCGCTCAGCACAGCGCTCGAAGGGGTGCCAAGCGACGTTGCGGTTACGTCGCCACCGGCCCGACGAACCAATTGCTATGAAACCTTTTGAGGAGCAATTCTTTACCAAATTTAGTGTCCTTGTATCAAAACACGGGTTGGGGGGGAATGAGATCAGAGTTCCATAATGTGAACGTCAGCGGTGCAGGGCCGAACTCAATGTTGTTTGCCCACGGCTTTGGGTGTGATCAGAACATGTGGCGGTTCGTTGCCCCTGCATTTGAGGAGAGTCACCGGACAATCCTGTTCGATCATATAGGAGCCGGCAAGTCAGACTTGTCAGCCTACGACCCTGATCGATATGCCTCCATTGATGGCTATGCGGACGATGTCGTCGAATTGTGCCGGGAACTGGAGATTCAGGGAGGCGTCTTCGTCGGTCATTCCGTAAGTGCCATGATCGGCGCACTGGCCAGCCGCACGGCACCTGACCTTTTCGACGAACTCATCATGGTGGGGCCATCGCCGAGATACATCGACGACGACGGCTACACCGGCGGGTTCAGCGAGGCGCAGATCCACGAGTTGCTGGACTTTATGGACAACAACCACATGGGTTGGTCGCAGGCCATGGCGCCAGTCATTATGGCCAACCAGGACCGACCTGACCTCAGCGAAGAACTGACCAACAGCTTCTGCCGCACCGATCCGGAGATCGCAAAGCAATTTGCGCGCGCAACGTTTCTTTCGGACAATCGCCGCGACCTGCGGGATATCAA
>NZ_FMXQ01000013.1 GCF_900104485.1 Bauldia litoralis
TGCCCGACCGCCTGCAGCCCTATCCTGGTGCCGATCTCCCGGACCTGACCGGGCGCACGCGGTTCCCGATCCCGGACCGCCCGGGCGAGTATTGCGATCGCGACACCTTCGTCGCCCTCCCTAAGTACATGGCTCAATGGGTGCATTGGCGGGAGCGGGCGGAGTCGGTTTTGCAGGGCCGGTATTTCGACCTTGTCCCTGCACACTACGAGGGGATCTTCACACTTGTCTGCAACTTTGTTTGCCCGCATTGTACGCGGCGAACGACGCGCCTGCGCTGGGTCGACGGCGGGACCTGGGCCAACAACACGCCGATCACCGAGGCCAATACGCTGCATCCTACGGGTCTGCGGCGCGCGATCGACCAGCTTGCAGAGCTTCGAACAGACGGACAGATGGGGATCGTTTGGGGTGGCGGCGACCCGACAAGCAACCCGTTCTCTTACGACGGGATGCTCTACGCGCGATCACTGGGACTGACGTCGAGCTTCCTAACCAATGGCGTTCTGCTGGAGGTGGAGCGCTGCCTTGACGCAGAGCCCACGCTGATCCGCATCAGTCTGAATTGCGGCACGGAGGAGGCGTACCAGCGCTTCCACGGATATCCGAAGGAGTGGGACTACTTCAGCCAGGTCAAGGCAAGGATGCGCGAACTCTGCGCCAGCAAGATTCGCCGTGGCGCGCGCACCCTGATCGGGATCTCGCTTATCATCGACGAGCGCAACATGCAGGATGTGGTCGAGGCCGCGAAGGAGATTCGCGCCGTAGTCGAAGATGCAGGCCCCGGCATCGACTACGTCATCGTCCGTCCGGTGATGAACTACGGCCACTTTGAGGGCACGTACGCCAAGCTCAAGGACGGCACCAAGGCCCGGGCGCGCGCTCTGGTGGAGCCGGGTGGCGAGGTCTGGGAGATCATCGTTACCGAGCTCGGTATCCCGCTGATATCGGTCAAGGACAGCTTCGAGGCGCCACCAGAGAAAGAGGCCTACGCGACGGGGACAGACTGCCTAGCCTACGGCATCTGCGGCGAGATCCGGCACAACGGCGACGTGCAGATCTGCTCGGACAGCTATGGCAATCCCGAGTACACCATCGGCAATATTTTCGAGAGTGATCTATGCGCGATCCTGAAGTCGGACCGCAGGCGCGCGGTGCTCGACAAACTCAACCGCCAAACCTGCTACAAGAACAGTTGTCCGCACAACTCGCGCGGCCACCATCACAACCGAGTGTTCCACAGAATCGAAGCGTTGCGCAGACGCGGCCAGATGGATGTCGTGCAGGCTTGGGTTGACGATCTCAGGGCTTGCACTCGGGACATGGGACATTCCTTCTTCATATAGCATCCACATTAGGTCCCGTCCGTGTGTGCACCACCAGTCGCGTCATAGCTTCATGTCGCGGATCAAGCGTAATTACTTGACTGCATGATCAGATAGAAGCCGCTGAACTACAAGACTAGAAACTATTCAGCTTACAATGCAGCGTTCTTTTGTTCGGGCTGAAATGGGCGAAGCCCCGTTTCAGCACGCCGCATCGAGTCAGAGGGCACGGCTTCGAAAATTCCACGTCGCGCGTCGCGCGAGATCGTTGCAGGAGATTCAGCCCCTATGGTTTTTGGCCGCCGTGCACACTTTAGTACAGGAATGACTGCAATACTTTGAATGTCGAAATAATTGCCCGAAGACTCGTTATTTCAAAGCCATGTGAATTTGAGGTTGGCATACACAAATTTGCTGCCCTAGGCACGGCTCCATACTTCATAGCAATTGAGCCATCGCTACCGCCGCGTGCTAGTATTGCATAGTTGATCTCAATACCGTGAAGTGACCCGCGGCTGAATATTTCTCGATTGAGCCTATCGTCATAAATCCCGTGCCCATCTCTCACAAGAAGATGCGGAGCGTGTCGCTTGCTAACCTCGCATTGCTCCGACTCTGGAAGTATCTCTAGAGCGATTACATCAGTTGGGTGTTTGTAGGAAAAAAGGTGCAACGCACCGACACCGCCCAGTTCCTCCTTTGATGTGAAAGCAAAAATCGTATCAAATCTTGGACGACCTAGATGGGTCATCGCAAGAAGGAGGACTGCCATGCTGGCGCGGTTATCAAGTGCATATCCAGCGATAAAGTCATCCGGTAGTTGCAGCAAAGACTTCCGTGGCCGGCCAAGAACAACAGGTGAGCCAACTCTTACACCGAGATTGGCGAGTTTGGAGCTGGATAGTTTGGTTTCTATTCGTGCGTCACTCCATAGCAATGCACGATCACCCTGTAGATAGAAAGTTGGCGATGGTTCTGAAACGTGGCGAGATCCAAAGCCCAAGACTCCCTGAACAATTTCACAATCTCCAATAATATCTACAGGGCCTTCTCCATAGACCCACGGATAGGCTCCATTTAAACGGTCGATCTCGATAACCCCTTTCGTATCTATTCGTCGCACCAGCATGCCAAGCTCGTCCTTGTGCGCAGTGACGATAACTTTCCGTGAATTGTCTTCTCCAGGGATCTCTATAAAGATATTGTCAGCGCCATCCGTTTGCGGTTTCAGCCGGAGAGTCTCAATCTCCAAAACAAGAAGACGATTGATCTCGTTCTCAACGCCACTTGGCGAGTGGCATTGCATCGCCCTTCGAATAAATTCAAGCGCCGCTTTGCCCTGACTTGCCCAATCAGTCTCCGTCGGATTCGTTGGATTGGACACGTTGGCCAGCTCCTAAATGGCTCCAATTCTTTTTGCTGAGTTGTTCATTGCGCTTGCCTTCGACGCGCTTGAGACAACTCCGCCAGTGCCTAACTGAGACGGATGATCGGAATGAGTCAACTCGAGGCTGTCGCGTGTTCAGAGCTCCGGCAATTTTTGCCGGTATTTTCTTCCGGCCGGACCGCGTGGCAGGTCGCGCCCTCGCGCGCGCCATTTGGCAATGATGATTTCGCCTTCTGCGCCGGTGGCGGCATCATGAGCCATCCAGGCGGCCCAAGCGCGGGCGTGGCGGCCCTACGTCAGGCGACAGATGCTGCGCGTCGGAACATCGCCATTGGGGAATTCGCCACATGCCACGGCGAACTCAAGGCAGCGCTGGAGACCTTCGAGAGACAGGAAATTCAGTTGTGGCGTCCGCGCCGCGTTCACGGTGAAGGATATTCGGATCGCCATGAAAGAACAATTTCTTGCCTTTGATGATGCGTGCGCCCAACTCGGGCTTGCTGTGCGACTGATTGTTCCCGCCTAATTGATTGTTCCCGCCTATAAAAGGGCCTCGCTTCAGGGTTCGACAGCCGATCGACGATGTTCTTGACGTTCGACACATGCCAGCGGCCACCGCGGGCCGTTCGCACACCGCGATTGTTGAGCGCCGCCGCGAGCCCGCGCAGATCCTGAACCCCCGTCGCCCTTAGCGACGCGATGATCGGCATGACGTTGGCGGCAAACGCTTCGGCCTCGGCGGTCTGAACCTTCCGTCCCAGCGCTGCTGCTTCGGCGGCATTGGTGCGGTTGCCGAGCCGGGTTCCTGAAGCCTTGCGTGCGGTGAGTGCGGCCTTCGTCCGCTCCGAGATCAGCCGTCGCTCTTTCTCGGCCAGGGCGGCGTAAATGTGGAGCATGAAGGGATCGGCATCGGCGCCGAGTTCGGCCACGATGAACGGAACACGCTGGGCCATCAGGCCGGCGATGAAGGCTACATCTCGGGAAAGGCGGTCAAGCTTAGCGACAATGACGGAGCACTTGCTGGCCTTGCCCGCCGCCAGCGCCGCGGCGAGCTGCGGTCGCCGGTCCAGGGCGTCGGCTCCCTTGCCGGTTTGCGCCTCGACGAACTCCGCGACCAGCTCGTAGCCCTCCGTCTCCGCGAAGCGGGTGACGGCGGCTCGCTGAGCTTCTTGGCTCGCCATGTCGGGAGCCCTATAATCCCGGATTGCCGAAGCAACTGGCCGGATGTTCGACCGGATTCCAATGCTGGAGGTCGCCGAGTGAAAGCCAGATCCCGTCAGCTGTCGCCCCGGGAACGAGCGGCCCGTGCTCTTTGCCGCCATGCTGGGAACCCGGAGAACACCACCTTCGAAGGACGTCCGATGTGGATGAGCTACATCGATGAAGCCGATGTGGTGTTGGAAGCGGCTCTCGAGCCAGATGACTGCGAACGGTTGAAGGCGCTCGGACCGAAGTGACCATTCGGGCACTTCCCGAGAGTGTGGTGCAGATGCGGTGCCTGCGCGGTCTCCTGCCGGCGAAGGTATTCCAGCGCGAACATGCCCGCGCAGGACAGATAATATGATCGCTGAGCATCTCCGCGATTGCTGATCCCCCGGCAGCAACGCGAGTTCCTCGGCCGCATGCGCCTGGAATTCGTGGCTGTATTCGACCGCGGGCGGGCAGACGGCACGTCCCGTGGCTCAGAAGCGCCAGTCGCGCGGGTGCTCGGAAACGTCCGTCACGATCGCGAGACTCTGACGATGATCGGCAGGATCAGAACGTTCCCCCATCCAGCATCAAGCCAACGACGCTTCCGCCCGTGATGGCGACATTGTCGGCGGCCTGCGTGGCCATCGAGCCCAGTCCAAGATTGTCGCGCGCCGCCGCGACATTGCCGAGGTCGGCAAGGTTTGACGTGATCGCGAGCTTGCCGGCTAGACCATTCGTGACAGTCGCCGCAAAGTCCGGATCGTCGCCGAGGGCCGCGGCGAGTTCGGCCAGCGTGTCGAGCGCGCCGGGGGCGGCGTCGATCAACGCGCCAACCGCCGCGGCGACGAAGGCAGTGGTGGCGATCTGGGTGGAGTTGGCGCCACCGGCCGCGGTCGGTGCTGTCGGTGTCCCTGTGAGTGCAGGCGATACCAGCGGCGCCTTGGCGTCGAGTGCAGTCTGAAGGCTGGTGATCTCGGCAATAGCATGACCATGAGAGGCGGCCGACTTCGTCGCAAGCCCGGCATCGAACTGGGATTTGCGGATCAGTTCGGCGTCGGCGGACGCATCTTCGCCTGCGGCCGGAACGGACGAGAAGGTCTTCTTGCCGCCGACAGTCTGGGCGCTCGATCGATCGACGAATGCACCCTTGCCGGCGAGGGGAACCACGCTGGTGGCATTGCCGCCGCCATCGTCCCCCTTGCCGACATAAAGTGTGTCGTCGACTTCGTTGTGGGCGAGTTCAGCCGATTTAAGCGCCGCTGGCGCTCCAGCCGCGCCCGAGACACGCCGCTTGATGCGAATGACGTTCGCCATGAGTGTTTTCCTTAGCTGTCAGAAGTTGCCGCCGTCGACGACGATGCCGGTCTCAAGGTTGCCGGGCGGTCCGACGGGCCCTTGCGGCCCTGTCTCGCCGAGCCTGCCGTCGGGGCCGGGCGTGCCGAGCACCCGCACCGAAACCGGCACAGCCGCGATCCACAGCCTCACCGACTCGCTCACCAAGGCCCGGACGCGGATCGGTCCGGTGGTCGTGGTCAGTTCGATTCTGTCGGT
The DNA here is from genome assembly GCF_900104485.1 of Bauldia litoralis. Taxonomy (GTDB): domain Bacteria; phylum Pseudomonadota; class Alphaproteobacteria; order Rhizobiales; family Kaistiaceae; genus Bauldia; species Bauldia litoralis. The sequence continues at coordinate 5,455 of NZ_FMXQ01000013.1, forward strand.
CACGGCAGCCCCCGCGTGACCGGAAGGACAACAGGGATCTCGAGGAAGAAGGAGAGATGGCGCGGCGGGATGAGGTCGGTGCGCACCAGGTCGATGACAACGCTGCCTGCAGCGAGGCCAGTGGTCAACTCGGGCGCGACGACCAGCTCCACCACCGTGTCCGACACCCTGACGATCCCGCCATTGGCGGTCGACAGCGTCGCGATCACCGACGCTGCCGAGACCTTCGACCGAAGTTGCGCGGTAAAGACCGCGCCCTCCGGGAACAGCCCGCCCTCCGCCTCGATCTGGAGCCGATACTGGTAGCCCGCGACGATCGCCGGTCCATCGACGACATCGACGCTCACGGGCGCCACCCGCAGAGCCGGGCACCAGCCTCGTTATGGGCGAGGATCTGCTCTTTCGTCTGCCGGGTCAGGGCGTCCGAGGGTGACGGCCGGATAGGCTGGACCCAGTCGCAGTCGTTTCTGAAGATCGGGTCAGTCGTGCATCCAGCGATCGAGACGACGATCAATGCCAGCATCACTATCGACCTGAACGTCATGCCTGATCTCCTCTGATTCTTTCGAAGCCTCGGCTTTTGCTCTCTGGCGTCGGGTTTCCCAGGCGGCCTTGCCCGCCGCCCGGCCCTTGAGCCAGACAATGCCGATCGCCGCAATCGCGGCGCCCAGCACCGAGAGCGCGAGAGAAAACCGGGACCAGAGCGCGCTGAGGAGGGACAACATCGCGCGGCTTCCCTCAGGGCGTCTTGCCGGTCCGGAAATCCTCGATCCGGGCCGAGCGAGCGCGCCAGGCCAGCACGATGACGACCGCGAGGATGGCCACACCGATCCACGGCAGGAACGGCGCGATAAACTCCGTCAGGTTGAGAAGTCCGACGGCCCGCTCGGTCACGTCCTTGGCGCGCTCGGCTGCCTCGATGGCGGGGGCGATGACAGCACCGGCGACGCTGACGGCGCCGACGAGGCCTGTGGCGATCTGGGCATTGGCGGCGCCGACGATCCGCGAGCCCTGCGGCTTGCCTTTGGCACGCTCCGGGGCGATCTCCCGAGGTGGTGCCTTCTGCAGCGCCTGGGTGAAGGCGACGTCCATCTCGGGCGAGAGCGGAAGGCCGTTGTCCGCTTTGAAGGCGAGGATAGCGGCCCGGGTCCTGGGACCAAGCTTGCCGTCGACGGTGCCGACCTCGTGGTAGCCGAGATCCTTGAGCTTCTGCTGGACGACGCTGAGCAGCGGTTTCGAGTTCGAGGCGACCCCGATCGGGCGCCTGATGCCGAGAAGCCGGGTGCGCGGATACTTCGCGATGGTGACGCCATTCGACTGGTTGCCGCCCAGAACCTCGATCTGGGATGCCGTCGCCTTGACGAAAAACGCGACATGGCCCTGCCAGGATGAGGAACCGCGCTGGAAGACGGCGATGTCACCCTCCCGCGCCTTGTCGACCGGCACCGCCTCACCGAAGGTCAGGTAAGAACGGGCGTTGAGCTGGCGGGTCGAGCGAATACCGGCCTTCTCGAGGCAGTGACCGACGAAGGCAGCACACCAGGCCACTTCGTCATGCTCGACCCAGTCATGGCCGACCGAGGCATACATCGCCATGATTCTGGGATTGTCGGCAGGGCCGGTGACTTCTCTGGTGCCAAGGTAGGTCTTCGCGATCTGGAAGGGGGTCATGCACATATCTCCCGCGCCGGAAAGCTCCTGGCTCGCCGGCGTCTTGCTGGTTGGTGATGGAGGGGTCTTTTGGTTTCCCCGCGCGTGGCGCGGGCAGACTTCGCCGTTTACGGCGGAGACTTGGTCAGGCGTTCGAGGAGGAAGTCGTAGAGCTTGTCGATCTTGTGCTCGATGCCGTCGAAGCGTCGGGCGATCGAAGGCTGGTCGATCCTGGCAATATCGAGTTCGAGCATGCCGACCCGGGAGCGAATGTCTTGGATATCGGACTTGATGGTCGAGACATCCTTGGCGAACTGCTGCTGACGACTTGGCACGACCGTCTCCCAGAGCTTTACGATCGCCAGAATCGCGCCGGCAAAGCCGCCGATGCCGATGATGAAGTAGACCGCGGCGGGGATGTTGCTGGTCCAGTCGGTCGCCATGCCGGGCCTCCTATCGCAGGTCCTGCCCCGCACCCTCGTGCGGCTGCCTGAGCTCGAGCTCGGTGACGAAGCCGCCGCCCCGCGAGTAGCGGTGGGTAACCGCCTCGATGCGGTAGGCGCCATCGACACCGGGACGGGCCCCGGCAACGATGCAGAGCCCGTCGGGGATGGCGCTGGTGTCGCCCTCGATGGTGACAGAGCCTTCGCCTGAATCACGCTCGCTGGTCGCCTTGTCGGCTGCGGCCTGTCCCTTCGCCTCGTCTTCGTTGGCTAAACTGAAGCGATGGTCGTGGCGCGCATCGACATCGAGGCTGGTCGTCTCTTCCGTCTCCTTCCAGACGGCGTCTGTCGGGTCGTACCAACGGGTCCTGACCTTGCTGAACCGGGTTCGGCCGAGCGCCGGAGCGATGTCCCAGGCATGGAGGTTCTGGCCCCAGACCGCGGCAACCGCCGCCGTATAGATGCCGCCGCGCTTGCTCATCACGGCTCTGGTGCCCTGGATCCGGAAGTTGCCGCCGATCTCGCGAGCGAGTCGCTCGCCCATATGGATGAAGCTCTCGTCACGCATCTCGAGGTAGGTGCGCGTGATCGAGGCGAGCGCCGGATCGACTTCAACCTCGGTGACGCCGGCGGTCTTCCCAGCCGCCTTGAGGATGTCTTCGACGGTCTTGTCGTCGAAGTGACGCTGCTGGGCCTCCTTGGGCTTCTTCGTGGTGTCGATGCCCTTGGCGGTGATGGCGAGCGTCCGTCCGCCACCACGCGAGCCGGACGACCGCACCTCGTCGACCGTTCCGGTAAAGACGATGCGGACACCGCCATCTTCCCAGCCCAGAGCAACCACCACCGGGGCGCCGATGGCGGGAAGGATGATCCGGCCGTCGGTGTCGTCGATGGCAAGCGTCGCCGTATCGGAATGGGTGCCAACCCGGTCGGACACCGTGAGCGAGATCAGCACCGGCAGGAGTGGCGCGGTGATGTTAGTCCCGGCAACCGTGACCATGAACACGGCGCGTTTGGACATGGATCACCACAGCCGGACAGGATCGAGGATGACCGGCTCGCGCGGCGTCGGGATCGGCATGTCGAAGGTGGTGCCGACCGGAAGCCAGGCGCCAAGACCGGCGAGACCCGGATTGATGTCGTGGATGGCTTCGACCAGCCCCGGCATCGGCCGCCTGAACCGCCGCCAGACGATCAGCGAAACCGTCAGGTATTCTCCCTCAACTGTCACGGTCTCGACGATGCTGGTCATGGGAACAGCCCCGAGAGGATCGCGAAGTAAGCCCCGTTGGCGGGACCGGAACAGCGTCGGACAGCGATGTCGACGTCGATGACCCGACCGATGCCCTTGGCATCGAGGTAGCTCGCGTGCTCCGTCACCCTCTCGATGACGACCCAGCCCATCAAAGCACCGTCACCGCGCATCAGGTATTGGGGGCGACCGGAAGCACGGGCCTGGTGGAGCTTGCTCAGATCCCCGAGGCCACCGAACTTGTGCGGAAACAGCCGGGCGTGAAGCGACCAGGTCTCGGCACCTTCTCCGACCCATTCGAGCGGCGGCCTTGCGCCGAGAACGGGCTTCTCGGCGAAGGCGCTTTCGTGACCGTGGGCATAGTCGGTGGCGTTGAAGGGATAGACCTCGAACTGGATCGGTCCGAGGGTCATCAGCATCAGGCGAACCGCATGCCGGTATCGGCATAGACGCCGCGGAAGAGCTCGCGGACCTCACTACTGAGAGCCCGACGAACCTGTGCGGTGATGAGCTCGGCGTCGGCGGCGCGGGTGTTGTTGAAGTGGAATACCGGGGCGACGGTGATCGTCGGTCCCGATCCGAGCCTGGTTCCGGCTGGATGGACATAGCCGGAGCGGCTCGGGGTGATTAGTTCGGGGCCCTTCTCGCCGACGAGGTAGCTCTCTCCCGCCGACACCGGGCCACCCTTCGCCCGGATATGGTCGATGCCGAGTTGTTGGCCGAGGCTGTCGCCCTTGGCGGCCTTGTTCGTTGTCTCGCCCGCGCCGCCACTGAACCCGAAGAAGTCCCGCACTGCATTGGCGGCGTCATTGATCGGCGCAAGCAACTCGGCGATCTTGCCGTCGATCCAGGCGACCAGATCGGCGAAGACCTGCACCATGCCATCCCACAGAGCCTTGATCAGGTTGTAGCCGGCGTTGAAAAAGTTGGTGGTGAAGCGGGCGATGACCGCGACCGCCTGCGATATCGCTGCGCCGACCCTGGCTGGCATGTCGGTCAGGATGGCGAGGAAACCGCCCGGACCGAACACGCCTGTCACCGCGGTGAGGATGTGGGCGATTCTCTGATCGATGCCCGCCTTCACGTCGGTGAAGACCTGCACCATGCCGTCCCACAGCGCCTTGACGAGCTTCGTGCCGGCGTCGAAGAACGCGGTCGCAAAGCCGGTCAGGATCGCGACCGACCCGGAGATCGCATCGCCGATCTTGCCAGGCAGCTCGACCAGCATCGCAAGAAGGCCACCGACGGCTTCGCCCGCCGCAACACCCCAGCTCCGCCATTCCTCGCTGGTCGCGTTGATCGGCCCGAGCAGGTCGTTGATCGTGTCGAAGAGGGTTCGGAACAGGTCGACGACCGGCTGGACGATCGGGGCGACCGGCGCGAAGGCTGCTGAGAAGCCTTCGGCAAAGCCGGCAAGGAAGGATTTGAGGCCCTCCCAGTTGTTCCTGATGAAGAGCGCCGCAGCGCCGATCGCGGCCACTGCCGCAGCGATGGCGGCAAGCGGGACGGCGCCGACCGCTGCGACGGCGGCAAGTGCGACACCGAGATTGCGGACCGCCGAGACAGCGGCAAGCAGCCCGCCCTTGCCGAGCAGCCCAAGGAACGACAGGCCCGAGATCGCCGCCTTGAGCGCAATGAATCCGGCCACGGAAGCGAAGACCCCGCCGGTCAGCTCCGGAAACTGCCGGATCAGGCTGGTAATGCCTTCGAGGATCGGTCCAAGCGCAGCGGCGACCGCATTGAGGGCCGGCATGAGCGCTTCCCCCAGCGTCGACTGGAAGTTCGCCCAGGCAATCTGGAAGCTTTTGAGCTTTTCCGCACTGGTCTCCATCATCCGGTCGAAGTCGGCGTCGATGACCCCCGAGGCGCCGGTGACCTTCTCCCGGAGCGCGATATAGTCGTCCATCCCCTGAAGGAGCGGGATCAGGCCCTTCTGGACCTGGGCATCAGCGAAGAGCGTGCCGAGCTTCGACAGGTCGCCGTCGATCGCCTTGTTGATGGCGCGGAGCGCTGCCTCGAGCGGGCTTGCTCCCTCGGCCACCGCCTTCTTCAGCACCGCATTGATGTCGATGCCGTATTTGGCAAAGTTCTTGATCGCGTCATTGGCGTTAATCTTCTGGAGGATGTTGTTGAAGTTGGTAGCGGCTTCCGAGCCATCCCCTGCGGTCCGACGGACGATCTGCAAGGCGGCAGCGATATCGGCGAGACCCTTCGCGCCACTCAGCCCCTTCGAACCAGCCAGACCGGTGATCGCCGGAAAGTACTGCGCCATGTCCTTCAGTTCGAAGCCGCCCTCCTTGCCGGCGAGCGCCATCATGTCGAAGGCTCTGGTCAGCTCCTCGGGGGCGAGACCCAGATTGGAGATCGCCGCATAGCCCGCCTTCGACAGGTCGAGGATGTCGGCCTTGGTTGCCGTCGCCGCCTTGCCGATCGCCGGCATGGCTCTCGCGGCCCGGTCGAGATCGAGGCCCATGCCGACGATGAAGTCCTGCGCTCCGACAATATCGGCAGTGAACTGGTTGACCTCGCGGCCAACCACCTTGGCCGCATCACCAACGGCGCGGAGCTGATCGGTCGACAGGTTCGCCTTGGCGCCAAGCTCGGCAAGCGCCGTTTCCAGCGCGTTCGCCGCCTCGATCGGCGCGCTGACAGCAGCCTTCAGCGTATAGAAGACGCCGACCGCGTCGAGGACACCCGCCCTTGCACTGGCCAGCGCCCGGTTGTTGCGGGTGATCGCCGCATCGAGCCGGTCGCTGAAGGAAAGTGGCGCGGTGTTGGCGCCGCGCACAGCGCCGGTAATCCCGCGAAGGCTGTTGGCCACCGCGCGTGCTGGCGCCGACACTCGATCCAGCAGCTGGACGATCAGCTGTGAGGTGAGGTTGGCCATGACGCACCGCTGGTCGCTACGATGAAAAAACACGGGCCAAAGCTGCAACTCATTTCGAGCGGCAGCTGGGAAACCGGTTAGAATTGCCTGGGGAGTCGGAAATCTATGAGCTAAAGATTCTTATCCCGGAATCCTCGACGAGCCAGATCGAATGACTACCAGAGCATCGGATAGGCCTCTTTCCGTCATCCTTTGTGCTGACTGGGGCAAGAATTTCTCGAAGCGCGCGGTCTACGCCGCCGACATCCCGGCGCGGGTCGTCCGGCGGGTGCCAGGCGACGGGTGGTCCTTCGCCGGAGTCCTCGCGGAAGCGCAGCGATGGACATTGACTGGCTCGGTCCTCGCTACGTTCGATGCTCCGCTCGGGGTTCCGGACAGTTACCTGACAGCCATGGGCAGCCTCCCAGGCGCTCAGCCCTTGGCAACCTTCCTGGATCTCCTGCCGCGAGCCCGTTCGATGCCGCGCTTCTACGATGCCACCACAGCGGTGCTGGACTGGGCCGTCGAGCGCCCGTTCTTCTCAGTCCCCGCGGGGGCTGGTGGCCTTCGAACTTATCTCGATGCGGCTGCTCGTTTCGGCGTCGATATGTATCGTCAGATTGACCGGACGACCGGGGCTAAGTCGGTCTTCATCAAGTCCGGCATTCCCGGTTCCGTTGGCAGTGCGGCTTGTGCGCTATGGCAGGAGCTTGCCTGTGAGCTCACCGCGGCCCGCACCTTCAAGGTCTGGCCGTTCGAGGGGGAAATTCAAACGCTTCTTCAGTCAACGCCGGTTGTAGTCGGCGAGATGTATCCTCGTGCTGCCTATGCGACGGCGCTACTCGATGATCCCCCAACGTCGCGGGCACCCTTGGTCGTCGCCAAGACCGATGCGGGCGTCCGTCGCAAGGCCATCGCAGCGCTACAGGCCGCGAGTTGGGTAAGCTCACTTTCGGTTGAACTTGAGGACCTTGCCCAGGCTGAGGCGAACGAGGACGACTTCGACGCCTGCGTGACAGCGGCGGCACTGTTGCGCTGCGTCCTGGAGGGAGCGCCGCTGTGCCCTGCCCATCTCCACTCGCCGGAATCTGAAGGGGGAATACTGGGAACCGGCAGCGTGAATCTCGGGTTGCCGCTGCGAACATTCTCGGGGCGGGAGCGACCGCTCGCCCGGCCAAAACGAACGGTAAGGCAGGCGGCTGGGTCGGGCCGATCCGTTGCCTCGGTATTGCGCGCCGACTTCGGGGCAGCGAACAGGATCTTCCGCTGCCCCATCGCCGGCTGCGATAAGGTCTTTCAGGGGTCCCGCGGAGGCTGGGATGCCCATGTGGGCTCCCGTCGACTTCACCCGGGCTGGCACCCGGAACTTGAAGAGGCCCACGATCGGAAACGGCGCTTCGAAGCCGAGTTCCCGGAGTTCTTTCAATAGAAGATTGGAGACCAGAGCATGCTGCTGCCGCAAGAAATCATCCGCAAGAAGCGGGACGGCGGAACGCTGACGAAAGAAGAGATTTCGGCGTTCGTTCAATGGGCTACGGATGATGTGGTCTCCGAGGGCCAGATCGGCTCGTTCACCATGGCTGTGTTCCTGCGCGGGATGACCGTTGCCGAGACGACGGCGCTGACCCTCGCCATGCGCGACTCGGGCCGCGTCATCGACTGGAGCGGGCTCGACACCCGCAGGATCATCGAGAAGCATTCTACCGCCGGCGTCGGCGACGAAAAAGTGACGTTGCTGGTGGTGCCAATCGCTGCGGCTTGCGGCGTCATTGCGCCGAACGTGACCGGCCGCGGCATCGACTATTGCGGCGGCGAGGTCGACATGCTCGACAGCATCCCGGGCTACCAGATCGAGCCGTCGCCCGAATTATTCAAGCAGGTAGTCAGGGAGGTGGGCGGCGCCATCATGGGGCCGACGCTCGATCTCGCGCCGGCCGACCGCAAGTTCTTCTATGTCCGGGAAGTCAGCGGCACGGTCGAGAGCGTGCCGCTGATCACTGGCTCGATCCTGTCGAAGAAGCTTGCCGCAGGCCCGCGCGGGCTGGTGACCTCCGTCGGTTGCGGGTCCGGCGCGTTCATGAAGACCATCGACGACGCGCGGCGGCTCGCCAACAGCATGGGCGAGGTAGCGGCCGATGCCGGCCTTCCCAATGTCCATCTGATCACGGACCTCAACTCGGTGCTTGGTACGACCGTGGGCAATGCGCTGGAGGTGATCGAGGTCGTCGACTTCCTATCGGGCAAGTACCGCGATCCCCGCACCGAGGAGTTGACGCTCATCATTGCGGCCGAAATGATCGTGCTCGCGGGCATCGCGCCCGATCTCGCCACGGCCCGGGGGATGGCCAAGGCCCGGCTCGACGACGGTGCCGCGGCGGAGCGTTTCGGCCGGATGGTAGAGATGCTCGGCGGGCCGAGCGACTTCATGGCGGCGCCGGAGCGTCATCTGCCGGCAACGCCGGTCATCCGGCCGGTGCATGCCGCAGCGCCGGGCTGCGTTGCGGAAATGGATACCAAGCAAATCGGCCTGACGCTGGTCGTTCTCGGCGGCGGGCGGAAACGACCGTCGGAGCCGATCGACTTCTCCGTCGGCATGACGAACTTCATCCAGCTCGGCGAGTTCGCCGATGCCGATCGACCGATCTGCGTCGTTCATGCGCGGAGCGAGGACAGCTACAAGGCGGCGGCGGAGATGATCCGTTCCGCGATCCGAACCAGCCCGACGCCGCAACCGGCGGCCGGACCAATCGTGCGCGAACGCATCGCGCACGGAATCTGACCGCATTTACCGGTATGGGGTTTTTGATTGCTGGTCCTGTCGGCGCCGGTGCGGGGCGGCCTAGTCGCGGGATTGATAACGAACCAAATTAAGCCTGGGGCCGCAGCAGAGCGAGCGGCGAAAGTGTTCGAATCAGACAAAGAGTCCAGCGGTTCGACATAGAGAGTGTCACCGTCGCGGACTTCATGAAGACTGCGACGATGTCATCTACAGGTCACGACAAACGATGAACCCGCAGCGCTTCCTTGTGCCACAGCGCGACCTCCGCCCAATCCATCTCGTCGAAGGCGGGAAGCGGCGTCGACAGGATGTGGGCGGTGTCGGCTACAACGCCGCGCCAGTTGCGGGCGCCGGGCCCTGAGGCAAAAAACCGGCGATCACCTCCGAGATCGCGGCGAAGTCGACGGCGTCCATTTCGTCGATGACCTCGACCGGAAGGTCGGTCAGGAGCGCGGCCATGGCGACGCCCTGATCGATCTGGTTCGGGGTGTTGCCGGCGTCGCGCTCCATGGCGCGCAGATCCTTGACCTTCGGGCGGCGGATGCCGACTTCGGTGATGTCCTTGCCATCCCAGGCGATCGGCTGCGACAGGCGGAGGGTGTGCGGCTTGCTCATCGTTGGGATCCCTGATCAGGCGCCGGTCGGAACACGCAGGATGCGACGCTCGTCATCGTTCTGGGAGACGCCGTCGAGCCGCCAGTCGGTGGAGAAGAAGTCCCAGAACAGCTTCTCCCGATCACCGAACCACAGCTCATAGTGCATCACCTCGTTGATCGCATATTCGTGGCCCATGACTTCGCCGCGCTGGAAGGCGTCGGCCTCGATCTTGCCGAGGCGGCCTTCGAGGATTGCCTTGGCTTCGTGGGCGCCGCCGGTGCGCTTGTCGCGGACGACCCCATAGGCGGTGAACACTTTTGCGCGTGACGAGCCGAGGCCAAACTGGGAGAGCAGGTCCGGGTCCCAGCCATTCAGCTTGAAGGTCGGCTCCAGTTTCTGGATGCCGACAGCAACCTCGATCTGGACGCGGGAGCCACCGGGATGGTGGTCCTGGTACATCTCCTGCAGCGGCGGCAGCTTCAGTTCGACCAGCGTCAGGTGTTTCGAGGCGGATGGGTCATGATCGCCGCAGAAAAGGTTGGCGGCCTCCATGACAAAAATCGTACTCATGGCTCATTCTTCCTTATTCGGTGCGACGATCAGCCTACCACCGCGTCGACCTGGGCCAGCAGGTCGTCGAGCAGCGCGTCGAGAGCCGGGCGGTAGCGGGCGGACTGGATGCCGAGATAGCGGAGGACCGGGGCTTCCTCGGCGGCGAAGTTGATGGTGAACTTGCCGAGGCGCAGCTGCTCGGGGCTGTTCTGGTCGCGAGTGAACTTGACCTCGTAGCCGAGGATGTCGCCGTCGGCCTTGAGGTCACGAAGCGCGAAGCTCATGGTGTTGACCACCGCCTGCACGGTCTGGCCGGTGATGTTGAAACGCCCGAGATAGAAGCGAAGCGTGCGCAGGAACATCAGGTGGATGTAATCCCGGCCACGGGTGACGTTGTAGAAGCGCCACAGGTCGTCCTCGCCGGCATTGTCGGTGCCAACGAAGACGAAGCCGCCGGAGGCGATTGCCGTTTCAACGCCCATCTCGCCGCGCAGCACCACACCGATGTTGTTGGCGAGCAGTCTCTGACCCTCCGTGGCGCCATCGGTGAGGGAGAAATTGATCGGCCGAGACGGCCCGACAATGCCCTGAACGGGCTGGTTGGCCCACGAGTGAAACGGCCGCCCCTGCTTCTCGTGATCACGACGAACCGCGACGCCGATCACCGCCGGCGACATCGGCACCACGGTCTCAAGGGTCTCGTCCAGAACCTTGACCGCCGGGTCGACGGGAATGATGCGATCCGACGAAATCGTCTCCCGCCAGTCGATCGCGTCCTGTTCGCTCGTGGCCGGGCCGTCGACCACGGCATGAGCCAGGAGCTTTGTGCAGATCGGTGGCAGCGCGGCACAAACGGCGTTGGCGTCGGTGCCGGTCCGTTGGCTGGTGAAGCCTGGCGCACAGAGAAGCCGGGGAATGACGCCGAGCACTGGTCCAGCATCGACAAAGGCAGCAAGACCCGTGGTCAAGCCGTCGCCGACGATGTTGACGATCGTCTCATCCGCATCAGCACCCTCGGCGACCCGGACGACGACGACCTTCGCGGCGACCTGGAATTCGCCAAGCTGGGCGTTGATCAGGCTGAGGGCGCCGGAAATGGTTCCCGCCGTCCCCAGGGCGGGCACCTTCGCTCGATCGTCGGAATACATGAACACTGGGGTATCGAGCGGGAAGAGGTCAGCGTCTGCGTTTGGGGCAGTGCCGATCAGGCCGACGACCGCCATGTCGCTCCACACGGCGGGCCGCGGCTCGTTGTCGATCCGTGTGATCGAAATGCCAAAGGTCGGATCGCTCATGGCGATGTCTCCTCAGATGAAAGACCCCGCACGAGGCGGGGTGGTTGACTGTCCGGAAAGCTTCGCGGGGAGTAGCTATTCCGGCGCCAGAACCACTTCCGGGTCGGCGCCGATCGCCGTCAGGAATGCGACGGCATCAGGGTCGTCATGCTGGATCGATCCCGCCGTGTAGAAGCGCCGGAACAGCATCGGGCTTGCCGCCAGCGCCTGGTCGGCAGAATCGATCAGGCTGGCTTCCTCAAGCCGGCGAACGATGCGGTAGGTGGAGACGCGCCACGTCGTCGGTATCGGATCCGGGTCGGGCTCCGGCTCCGGCAGCGGCTCAGGTTCTGGCTCCGGTTCGACGTCATACAGGCCGCCATACTGCCGGACTACGACCTCGATCAGGGGATCGGCGGTTGGAGCTGGGACGTCCACCGTATTGCGATGCGCATCGATCGCCGCGGCGAAGTCGGCGACCGCCTGGGCGAAGGGCGCCTCGCCGCCGAAGCGCAGGATGTCCGTGCGGCTGATCGTCGGCATCATGGTCATGCTCCCGCATGGATCATATAGTTGAGGATCATCGTCGGCTGGACGTTGTTGTGCGCCGAGCCGGAACCGGCGCTGCCGGAATTGAACGCCGGGATATCGAAGCTGTGGGTGTGGGAACCGACCGTGCTGGTCGTCTTGGTATTGCCGGAGCCAGTCATGTCGGAGACCAGCGTACCGTCGCCGGATTTGGAGCGCTCATTGTAATTGAAGGTGTGGTTATGAGAACCACCGCTACCGGTAGTGAGCGCCCCACCCATATCGACGACGTGAGAATGGGAAGGTAGTTCCGCGGTCGCAAGCGTGTGGGTTTCGCCACCGCCCGTGGCCCCGAGCGTGTCACCGTTGAGGCCGCCGCTCTGGCCGGTGAGGCGGTTCGCGGACGTACCGCCCATGTCGTCCTGGCCAGCAACGGTGCGTCCGCGCAGGTCCGGCAGAGTGAAGGTGGTCGAGCCGTTGCCTGCGCCGTAGGTCGTGCCGATGGCCGTGAAGAGTGCGCCATACGTGGTTCGACTGACATTCTGACCGAAGCAGAAGAGCCATTTGGCCGGTGCCGAGACGCCGGCGAAGGGAACGACAGCGCCGACAGGGACAAGGGAGGTCGACAGATCGGCCACGTCCGGGATGGCCAGTGCGACGGCCCCGGTCCTTCCGGCGACCGAGGTGACGACCCCAGCAATATCAGAGCCGGTCAGCGTAACAGCCCCCGTCCGCCCTGCGACCGAGGTAACCGATCCAGCGACATCAGAGACGGACAGCGCGACGGCGCCAGTCCTTCCCGCCACCGAGGTCACGGGCCCGACCTCGACGATCGACGGCGTGCCATCGTCCTTCTTGAGGTAGAGCTTGCCGTCATTGGTGTTGACCGCGAGCTCGCCGAGCTGGAGGTCGGTGGCAAGCGGCACCTTGCCGGCACTCGCTGACCGCTTCAGGGTGATCGTGTTCGCCATTGACGCCTCAGCCGGGTCGGGGGATCAGTAGGCCCCACCGTCGAAAATGGTGATCTGGTTCTGCAGACTGGTGAGAGTTGTCTGCAGGTTTGAGATCTGCGCGATCGCGTGGCCGTGATTGCTGTCGGCCTTGGCGCCGATGGCGGATACCAGGTTCGGAATGTCGGCCATGGTGAGGGAGACAAGACCGGTCTTGCCGTTCACTGAAGAGACTGGGCCGTTGGCGATGATCTGCTCCGCCGTGGTGGCGGCGGACTGGGCGGTCGTAGCTGCATCCTGGGCAAGTATCAGCGTCGCCTCTACCTCAACGGCCGCTTCAAGAATGGAAACAGCGAGGCCGGCGCTTGCCGAAATCACCCAGTCGGCATGTTCTATTTCCCCGAGGGCGCCATGGATGGCGACGACCACGAAGGCGAGGCCGCCGTTTGCACGGTCGTAGTCCTGCACGCGGAGTGCTGCCCAGTGGTCGAGTGCCTCGTCATCCTGCCGCGACAGGATCACATAGGGCGTTGGTGCGAAGAGCGGCCGGGCCGGCGTATCGTCAACGGTGAGGGTGGTCTCGAGCCCGACGGTCAACGTCAGCGGTGACGTGGACGTCGCGACCAGGAAGCCGCTCTCGGCTGCCGCCTGAGCTTGGGCAAGGGCCGGACCGAGCACTTCATTGACGCGCGCGAGACCAAGGGCGACCAGCCGGTTGGTGGCCCCGTTGACGGTGGCAAGCTCCGCGTCGATCTGGCTGATGGTCTCGGCAATCAGCCGGAAGCGCCGGTTGAAGAAGTCGCGGTCGAGGGGCTGCCGATCCCGGACCCGGAGATCCTCGAACCTCAACATCCGCTCACCTCGCGTAGACCGGGTCCGCCGACGCGATGGCGTCTGGCGCGGTTTCCCTGATCGCATCGTGAAGCGCCGCCTTGACCTGGTAGCGCGCGCCAGGCCGGAGCCAGGTGTTCGCGACCTCGACCGGCCGGTTGACGGTCAGCTTGTAGTGCGTGGGCTTCTTCGCCATGGGTCAGGCTCCGATTACGACTGCGAGAACTCGATGAGTTCGCCGATATGAAAGAGGCCGGCGGCACTGGTGGTCGAGCCGACGATACTCACCGCGTAGAAGCTGACGGCGGTGACGTTGAAGACCGAAGTCCGGCGGATCGAACCATCGGGCAAAGTCACATCCTCGATGACGTCCGCGGTCTCCGATCCGCTGAGGTCGGCGCCGGTCAGCAGCGAGACGGTGCAGTCGTGGGTGGCCTCGTCGTAGGCCTGCAGGTCAACGATGACCTTGATGCTGTTGCTGGGTGACCCCAGCGTCCGCAGCGCCCCGACCCAGGTAAACGCGGTCCTTGGCCGGCTGACGATCACCTCCGAACCGGTGAGCCCGAAGCCGGGCATCAGGTCGGTGGTCCCGGTCAGCGTCACCCGGAGCGGCAGGATGGCCGGGAGCCCGGAGAGGTTCGGGCCGTTGGGTTCGCCGTCGAGCGGCACCCAGGCGCCGTTGACCTGGACCTCGAAGTCGGTGCGGCAGGCCGGCGGGGTGATGCCCTCATTGAGGATGTCGATGTCGAGAATCCCACCGGCCAGCTGCAGCGCGGTCAACTCGACCGACAGGCGTGTCCGCTCGAACTTCGCGAAGTAGAGCCGCATCTTGAGGTCGTCGACCAGATTGCCGGCAAAGAAGGCGCCGTCGGTCGAGACGAAGAAGGTGCCCTGGACGACGCCATTGTCGGTGTTGGTCATCGCGACATAATGGTCGCCGGTGGTGACGCAGACGATCGCATAGCGGCGTCCGGCAACCAGATAGGTCGGCGGCAGTACGACCTTGGTCTCGACGAGAGAGGGGAGCCCGGCGCCACCGGAGATCGAACCGACCTTGATGTCGGCGACCGGCACGGTGGTGCGGGACAGGACCCGCGTCAGGTCGGGCATGCCGAAGGCGGTCTCACAGACGAGGACCGTGACATCGCCGGTCGCTGCCTTGCGGGAGAAGTAGAGACCGACCTGGCTGAGCCAGCCATCCTGGGAGTTCAGGAAAGTCTGGGCTACCTGCTGGCCGTTGATCGCGGCGGTCGAGGTGACCCGTTCCCAGTATGGCTCCTGGTAGATGTCGATCCAGAATTGCCGGAGCCGGATCCAGTGGACATTGCCGTTGGGGATGACCTGGCCATTCGGCATGCGGTCGGGGATGCCGTTGAGCACCTCCCAGGTCTCGCCTTTTCGCCGGAAGACGTTCTGGGTCATGTCATAGGCGCCCTGGCGCCACCAGGCCGAGTTCGAGCAGACCTCCTTGCTGGCGCCATAGCGCCGGCGCTCCCGGCTGCGGGTGAGCTGGCGGATTTCCGTGGTCTCGTAGGTGTACTGGGCCATCCGGGTCTCGCCGGAGTAGCCGGTGAGGTCCATGCGGACGGCATGGCCGTATTTTGGCAGGACGAAGCCGTTGTTGACCGTGACGTAGACATTGTTGGGGTTGAGAAGCGCCAGCGCCGTGGTCGCTGACCCGGCTTCGCCGAAGCGGACACCTTCCTCGACCAGCGCGTCATAGCTGAGGTGATCCGGGTTCGATCCCTCCTCGGTCAG
Organism: Bauldia litoralis; assembly: GCF_900104485.1. Taxonomy (GTDB): domain Bacteria; phylum Pseudomonadota; class Alphaproteobacteria; order Rhizobiales; family Kaistiaceae; genus Bauldia; species Bauldia litoralis. The sequence continues at coordinate 20,935 of NZ_FMXQ01000013.1, forward strand.
GAAGTGATCGGTGCCGTAGTAGATGTAGGCGCCAGGCTCGTAGACCTTTTTCCTCAGGTCCTCGAGCTGCTGGGTGAGGTCGACCACCTCGTTCTTCAGGGCAAAGGCAAGCATGCGGTCGGCAAGGGCCGAAAGGTCGGTGCGGAGTGTGTCGACCTGGCCGCTGATCTGGCCGCGCCAGAGTTCAAGCGACGTCACCCGGTTGGCGACGAGGCGGAGGTTCGGCAGCTGGGTCGGCGTCCACTGCTCGATCGACAGGATCCCGGTGGTATCGAGGAGCAGATAGGCCAATACCGTGACATTGGCGTCGGTCGCCGGAACCGACGGATCCGGGCTTTCTGTCCCGGCGACTGAGGAGACCTCGCAGCGCCGGTGGCTTTCCATGGCAACTGACTGCGGTTCGGTGGTGCCGAGCTGGGCGTCGATGAGGAAGTCGCGGGGCTGGACGTCGGTATCGACCGGTTGGCCAAAGGCGACCAGCGCGATCCGCTTCTTCGTGACCAGCGGCAGGGCATTGAACAGATCGATGACGACATCATCGTCGCGGGCGAAGACCGCGCCACCGGCGTAAAGACGCCCGGCGCTCAGCGTCACCTCGGTCGCGGCGGTCTTGGTCGCCGAAAAGCCGACATAGCCCTTGCCGGTCTCGATCGCGTCATTGACCACATGGTCGATCGCGGCGCGGGCAAAATCCTGCGCATTGTTGAGGTCCGCCGACTGGAGCTCCTGCCGGTCGCGGAAGAGAACGGTGCTTTCCATGGGAGTCAGACCTCGATGAATTGGCCGAGCGTGGCGTTACCGACGGACAGGCGGTCGCCGGCGCGGGGAATCCGCCAGGTTCTTGTGTCGATCAGGATCCGGTCGCGCAGCGCCTTCGACACCCGGATGGCTTCGCGGACATCGGCGATGGGCTTGCGGTTTCCGGCAACCGGATAGCCGTTGACGAATTGTCCGGCAGTTCGCGGCGCCTTGTGACCGACGATCCGGGTCTGGACCTCGGCGTGATAGGCCGGCATCCCCAGCCGGGTGAAACCGAGATGGGTCGAGCGGCGGCGATCGTCCGGCACCCGGTCCGGGTCGTGGATGTGCCAGCGCTCGTAGAGAAAGCGCCAGGCGATGGTCGGTGGCAGGCATTTGCCGGCGATGAACTGGCGACGCGCTGCATAAAGGGCGGTCGGCTGCCCGAGGTGGGCCTCAGTGACCGACTGCGGCCTGATGTCGATCAGCTCGGCTTTCGGCCAGGTGGTCGTGTAGGTCTCGCGGCCGAGCCGGAACTCGTAGCTGGCTTCACGCGGGATCCGGACGATGCGTTGGCGGACGCCGAAATCGTCGATCAGGAAGGCCCGCGTCTTTGGTGGCGCGTTGAGGTGGACGGCGGCGGTGGGCTTCGGGGCGAGGATAACCTCGTCGTAGGCCGCGGCATGGAACCGGCCAACCCCCTCGGGGGTGACGGCCCGGATGGTCAGGGTCGTTTCGACGCCGCGGTCCCAGAGTTTTGCCGTACGCACGAAGCGCGACCAGGCGCCGACATCCTTGACCATACAGGCGCCAAGATAGGCCCTGTCCCGGCCGAACGCCTTGTTGGTGAAGTGGGCAAACCTATAGGTCGCCCGCGCCACGAACGGATGGACCCGCAACTGAGCAAAGCGCGCCAGAAACGCTGCCCGTTCCCCGACGGTCAACGCCGGGATCATGTAGGTCTTCGCCGGCGGCACGATAAAGCGGCGGGGCTCGGCGCCCATGATCCGGATATGCTCGGCAATCGATGCCGCGGTCCCCTTGCGGGCATGCATCGGCAGCGCGCGAGCGGCGAGAACCCGGCGCTTGTCCTCCGGCCAGTCGGCGTCCCAGAGATCGACAGACAGGCCCCAGGCCAGCCAGGGCAGATGCGGCGTCGGGATGCCAAACGGCTGAACCAGCTTCGGCAGATCGACCGGCAGGTCGTCAACGCGGGCGCCGCTGAGGTCGGCGGCCTCCTCGAACGCGGTCCGGTTCGGCGGCAGCAGGCTGGTTCGGGTCAAGGCGATCTCATTCGTCACGCGTTGAGGCGGTCGTGATGTCGATGGCGTCGACGGCGTAGACTTGCGTGACGTCGAGCACGACGTCTTCGGTAGGAGATATCAGGTCGACGGAATGCACGCCTTCCTGATGCAGCCTGGCGTAGATCGCTGAACGCCGGAGGTTCATGCCGAGCATCCGGTTCTGCTCGACCCATTCGGAGAGCGCCGTCGTCGCGCGATCGCGGACGATGCCGGCGTCCGGACCCGGGTAGAGCGTGAGGCGGGCCTCGATCGTGAGAGGCCGCAGAACAGGCGGCAGCACCTGCACCACGTCAGTCAGCGGCCGGATCGCATCGTCCTGAAGGTGCAGCCGGATCGTCTCGCGCTCGGCCTCGCTCGGGGTCGGATCGGGCCCGGCACGGAGCACCGTGACGCGGATCACGCCCGGCTGGGTCATGATCGCGGAGACGTCGCGCGCCCACGGCGCGACCGTCAGCACATGGTATTGGTAAGCGCCCTCCGGGCCGGCGACCGAAAAGGCCTCCGGCGCGAGCTGGACGCGTCTCCGAAGCCGGTCATCGGTTTCGCCTTCCTGCCGTGCGGTTCCGAACAGGGCTCCAAGGTGATCGAGGTTCGAGCCCCAGGACGACGCCAGTACGACAGCGCGCGCACCGTCGTTGATCCGCGACCGCAGCCGCAGTTCGCGATAGGCGAAGGCCTCGATCAGCTTCCGTGCCGGCTCGCTCTCGAGGTCGATGACGCCGGCGATCAGCGGAAACCGAGCGACCAGATCGTCGCGCATCTCAGCAACGATGGCCTCATACTCGAGGGTCTCGATGATATCGGGCGGCGCCAGGCCGGACAGGTCGATCGCGGTGAACCGGCTCACGGGACCATCCTCTCCTCGATCAGCAAGCCGTCAGGATTGGCATAGGCGTCGAGCCGCCGCGCGCCCTCTACCGTGAAGTCGCCATGGACGGCTCGCGGGCGATACTCGCCTTCCAGAAAGACATGCAGCTGGCCGTCGCGGGTGACCTTGATCACCTCGATCCGGGTCACCCGAAACCGCGGCTCCCATTGCTCGATCGCCGAGGTGATCGCGACAAAATACGGCGTCACCTCGTTCGGTGTGATCAGCCGGCCGAGCAGGTTCGGCACGAACGAGCCGTACCACTCCCGCATGACCCGCGATCCGAAGCGGGTGTCGAAGATATCGCGGAGCGACTGAACGACATGCTCCCAGCCCGTGACAATGCTCCCGGTGGCCGCATTGATGCCGACCGACGGGTCACGGAGATTGATGGACATGGTGCCGGCTATCGCTTCTGGCGTCGCGGCTTCTCGTCGTCATGGTCCAGCGGCCGCTGCGGCTCGCCGGTCTCAGAGACCGGATCTTGTTCTCGCAGCTCCGTTTCCGACGGAGTTGGGGCATCGATGGCGACCAGCGTGCCCAGCCGAAGCTCGTGTTCGGCCTGCTTCCCGGTCAGTTCAAGAACCATGCCGACACCGGTGTTGCGACGGGCCGCGACAAAGGGGCCCGCCTTTTCGGTGATGGCGTAGCGGGGCATTGACCATCCTTTCTCAGTTGGCGGGCACATCGGTCTTGCTGCTACCTACGACGATCCCGCCGTGGATGTGGGTCGCGCCGATGTTCTTGCCGTCATGGGTGACCTCGCCGCCGGAAATGGTGACGCCATCGCCCGTGATGTTCAGCGCGACACCACCGACATCGATAGCCAGACGGTCATCCTTGACGCTGATCCGCGCGTCGCCAAAGGTTAGGACATTCTCGTTGCCGCTCTCGGAGGGCGACGGGTTCTGATTCGACCAGGTGAACGGTAGCGCCACCCCCTGCTGCCAGTCGCCGGCCGGCGCCAGCAAACTGAACTGTTGCCCCTTCGAAGGCGGCGCATGGATCTTCAGTGCACCGGCGACCTGGGCGTACGGAATCCACGGCGACAGGAAGGGGTCGCCGTCAACGTCATTTCCGAAGTTCAGCCGCACGCGGTGCCTGGCCGGATCGACCTCCTCAACGGTTCCGTGCCTGACCATTCCAGCGATGCGGCGCTCGAGCTCGGCGACACGGGCAATGATTTCGACGATCTCACGCACGAGGCCAAGCATCTGTCGCTGTCGCGCCCGGCGGAGCGCTGCCCCAGGCGCCACGGCGCCGATCGCCCGATCGAGCCAGTTCATCACCGTTCAGCCCTTGCGGAAGGATGCAAGGCTCCGGCGGGGCCGGGGCTGGCCGCTCGCCCTGGCCATCTCGGCCTCGATCCGCCGGATCCGGCCGAGAAGATCGGTGGCTGAGCCATATTCGACGCTGCGGCCTTCAAAACTCACCCGGAGCGTGCCCGCGGCATAGGCTTTGCGGAGCGCCGACAGTTCGGCTTCGGTCCATTGCATGCCGTCATGTCCCCCGTGCGAGCCAGTCCCGGCGCCGCTTCAGCCAGTTCGGGTCGCGGGCGGGGTCAGGAGAGCGCCCCGCCCGCGCCGGCGTCGTCGGCGCACGTGACCCGGATGATCGCGATGCCGAGGCGGCGTCCTTGAGTTCGGTCTCGAGAGCCTGCCAGCGCGCGTCGGCCCAGCGATCGGCGCCGACGATCCAGGCGGCGGCCCGGGCATAGACCCGGGCGTCGAGCGCCTCGTTGCGTTCGCGGAGCTTCTGCCATTCGAGCCGCTGGAACCCGCGCCGGGTCTTCACGGTGACCAGTTGCTCGGCGACGAACTGCTTGCACCATTCGCTCTCGGCAAACGCCGGGATGTGAATGGTTCCCGGCGGAAACAGCACTCCCCGGGCGCGATCCTCGTCGGTCGGCCGCTCCAGGCGGAGAAACCGGTAGGTCTCCGCCTTGAAGGTCGAGACCGCGACCGTCCACAGCCGTGCGCCGCGGCGAAGCCTCCTGCCGCCGTCTGTCGCATCGACATAGGTCGGACCCGACACGGGACTTGCCCGGTTGAACCCCTCGACGCCCTTGACCGGGGCGACCTGGGCAAAGCCGGCGCGCCGGGCCCAGCCATAGACGGCCGGCGCTTCGTAGCCGGTGTCGATGGCAAGCCGGTGGATCCTGAGGTCGGTTCCCGAGGCATGGCGCCAGCTGCGGTCGAGCAGGGCATCAAGCGCCGCCCAGCTTGCCGCATGCCCGGGACCGCCCTCGATCAGGACATGATCGATCAGCCAGCTTTCGAGACCCCGTCCCCACGCCCAGACATCGACCTCGATGCGGTCTTTCTGGACATCGGCGCCGGCGGTCAGAAACAGGCCACCATCGGGAACCGTGCCGGCCGGCCAGTGTTCGCGCCGGTCATAAAGACGCTGCCAGTCGGGCGCTTCGCCATTCTCCATCCAGGTCTCGCCGAGGAGCACGTTCCCGGCCGTCTTCAGCGCGGCATCGTTATGCTGCGCCGCCTCCCAGCTTCGCGCGATGTCGGCCCAGCTGGTCCAGCCGGTCGGCGAATAGAGGGCCGAGATGTGATAACCACGGGTTCTCGGGTTGTCGGCCACCGCGGTCGGGCGCCATTCGCCCTTTGCCAGCATCTCCGTCCTGGCGGCTTCGCCGATCGGGGCGTCGCAATGCGTACAGACATAGCGGGCGGTCTCCGGCTTGCCCTTCTCCCAGCGCAGACGCTCGAACTGGAGCCACTGCATCTCCCCGCAATGGGGACACGGGACGAAGTAGCGCCGTTGGTCGGAGGCCTCATATTCCCGCTCGATGCGGCTGAGCCCCCTGATCGTCGGGGTCGAGACCAGAAACAGCTTCTTCCGGTGGCCGAAGGTGGCGGTGCGGGCTTCGGCCAGGGCGATCGGATCGCCTTCGCCGTCGACATCGCCGGGATAGGCATCGACCTCGTCGAGAAACACATAACGCGCCGGCATCGAGCGCAAGCCCGTCGCGCTGTTGGCACCGGTCATCACCAGCTGGCCGCCGGGGAACCGCTTGGCAAGGACCGTGTTGCCGCTGTCCCGCGAGCGGGCCGGGGCGACGATCGCCCTCAGTTCCGCACTTTCCTCGATCAGCGGATCGATACGCTGCTGCGAGTTGCGCTTGGCGAGTTCCACCGTCGGCTGGACCGCGAGGATCGGACCCGGCGCCTGATGGATGACATAGCCGATGAAATTGTTGCCGGCTTCCGTCGCCCCGGTCTGCGCCGCCTTCATGAACACCACCCGCTCGACCGGGCTCGCCGGCGAGAGGTTCTCCATGATCTCGCGCATGTAGGGCGTCCGGCTCGTCCGATAGCGCCCGGCTTCCGCCGCTGCGCGTCCCGACAGGATGCGGTAGCGATCGGCCCATTCGGCGACCGTCAGCAGCGGGTCCGGGGTGATTCCGTCCGCCAGGCTCCTCAGGAAACCGACGGCTTTCATGGTCATCAGAGGCTGAGTCTGGATTCTTCGTTCGCTACGGCCAGGAGCTGATCCCGGACATGGTGGGTGAGTTGCGCCTCGAGTTTATGGGGGTCGGCGCCAGTCTCCGCCGCGATCAGGGCCGAGACCCGCGACGGCCAGCCGAGCCAGGCGTCGCGCAGGCGGCGGGCAAACTCGAAGCCCTTGCGGATGGCTTCCTCCCGATCGACGACCTCGCTTTTCTCCCGGCGCAACTTCTCCCGCAACAGCTGCACGGTCAGCACCTTCTCTGCGGTCTTGGCATGGAGATAGCTCATGCCGCCGACCATCGGGTTGCCGGCCTCGAACAGCGTATCGCGAACCGCGCCGATGGCCTGTTCGGGAACCGGCCTGAGCTTCGGTTTTGACCGCTCCTTCGACGGGTCGGCGTTGCGGCGCCAGTCCCGGTCGGCCTTCACCGGATCGACGGTGCCATCCGGCTCCAGTGTCAGCCTGCCCGAGGCGATCGCCTTGCGCACGCTGGTATGGCTGACGCCGCGATGGGCGGCATAGCCGCGGATCGACAATCCCATGATCGTTCACCGCCACAACAAGCAATGAAAGAAGTCGCTTATTCGCTTGGCTTTGGTGCCGCGCAGAGCATCTATGACCGACACGATTGAGCCACTGGTCTCCGGCGCCCCGTCCCTTGGGGCTCGGGGTCGTAGAAGGCGCGCGATGGTCGCGAGCTTTCCGAACCCGAAGGAGACTCCCATGACCCGGCTTTCCGATTCCCAGCTCGTCGTTCTGACCGCCGCCTGCGAGCGCCCCGACCGATCCGTGTATCCAATCACCGCCAGGCTGAAGGGCATTGCCGCCGGCAATGTCCTGAAGAGCCTGCTTGCCAAGGGCCTGATCAGCGAGGTCCGCGCGAAACGCGACGACACCATCTGGCGCCATGATGAGAAGCAGGGACGCCTGACGCTGCAGGCTACCCCTGCGGCCTTCGCGGCGCTCGGCATCGACGAGAGCGACGAACCCGCGGCCGTCGAGGCCGAAACGCCGCAGACCGAATCCAGGGCCAAGCGGGCCCGAACCGCCAAGGCTGCCCGTGTGAATAACGACAAGCCGGCACGCATCCGCGAGGGCACCAAGCAGGCGATGCTCATCGACCTCCTCAAGAGGCCCACCGGCGCAACCATCACCGAAATCGTCGAGGCCACCAGCTGGCAGCCGCACACTGTGCGCGGTGCTATCGCCGGAGCGCTGAAGAAGAAGCTCGGCCTCGCCGTCACCTCGGAGAAGTTAGAAGGCCGGGGTCGGGTCTATCGCATTTGAACGCAGGAAAGGAATGTTGCTCCGGCTTCCTACCGAAACCGGAGCGACCTTTCGGATTATCGTTTCGGGATGGCAGCATCACCTGCTGCCATCGCTGGTTCAGTTCTTTGCAACCGGGATGAGAACGGCGTCGATGACGTGGATGACGCCATTGTCCGTCTTGATGTCGGCCGCGACGACCGTCGCGTCGTTGATCGTGACGCCTGCGCCGCCCTTGGTCACCTGAAGCATGCGGGCCGACGTGTTAAGCGGCTTCACATGGATCGTGTTGCCGGGCAGCATGTTCGACGTAAGCTCGCGGCCGAGGACATGATAGGTGAGGATCGCGACCAGCTGATCCTTGTTCTCGGGCTTGAGAAGGTTTTCGACCGTTCCGTCGGGCAGTTTGGCAAAGGCCTCGTCGCTCGGCGCGAAGACGGTGATGTTGTCGGTCGTGGCAAGGGTGTCGGCGAGGCCAGCAGCCTGGGCTGCGGCGATCAAGGTATTGAATGTACCTGCGGACTGTGCGGTCTCGACCACGTTGGCGGCCGAAGCCACGGCGGTCGAAAGGCCCAGCGCCACGATGGCGCCGGCGAACTTGCTGATCGTGTTCATTTCTTTCCCCTGTCCAATCTCATGTTTGTCTGATTACAGGGCCTTCCCGTCGAGACCTTCTGGTTGGATCACTTGGGCCGTGTAGGATCATCAATCGCCGAACCATCATTGCCTCACCGGTGTGGCTTCCGATGTTTGGTTCGGCCTGGAGCGACCCAATGCGCCCATCCGCCGCCGTGATCGATGACCTCAGCCTGAAGGCACCACTCGCCACGATCGGAACGCGGTGGCAGCTCGTCACCGACCAGGTGATGGGCGGCGTGTCCCATGGAACGATGACTTCCGAGGTCGTCGCCGGCCGGCCGGCGATCAACATGCGTGGCAGCGTCAGCCTCGAGAACAATGGCGGCTTCATCCAGATCGCGCTCGATCTCAGCCCAGACGACGGCATTTTCGATGCGAGGCCCTGGCTGGGCTTTGAACTGGACGTTTTCGGCAACAGCGAGGAATACAGCGCTCATCTGCGCACGTCCGACCTGACACGGCCCTGGCAATCCTACCGGCGGAGCTTCACAGCCGAGCCGCGCTGGCAAACGGTCTCGCTGCGTTTCGATCAGTTCACACCATATCGAACGGAGACATCCTTGGACGTTCGCCGGTTGAGGCGGCTGGGCCTCGTGGCGATCGGTCGGGCGTTCTCAGCCGATCTGTCGGTCGGCGGCCTGCGGTTATTTGGTTTTTCGGAAAATTCGGAGGCTGGCTGACCTCAAGCAGGTACGCATGATCGCCATGCTCGAGCATCAAAAAAAACAGCGCCACCATTGAGGAGATCGTCAGGGCCTTTGGCAGCCGCACACGCTGCGCGACGCCACCGCCGGAGCCCTCAAAAAGAAACTCGGCCTTGCCGTCACCTCGCAAAGGGTCGAGGACCGGGGCGCGTCTACCGACTGCCTGCCTGGCGGCTATCCGTCTCGAAAGGAAGCGAAGGAACCTCAAGCACTTCCTTCACTTCATACCCTCGAGCGCCTTCTTGATTGCCGCAAGACTGACCCCGAACTGACGGGCGATCACGTTCGGCTTGACGCCGGCCTTCACCGCCGCCCGGATCGCATTGAGCTTGCCCTGAGGGAGCGACGCCGCTGCGTCAATCGCAACGTGGGTCTTCGGACCGGACGTCTTGCGCACCGGTTGTGGTCTCTCCGATTGTTGCTCGCTGCGGAGCGTCGGACTTGTAGCCGGCAGGTCTCTGCGTTTCAGCTCCGCGGTAACCGCATCGGCAAGTTGCTTCAGCTCCCCTTCCGACAAGTGAGACAGAGCCGACGGCAGATTGGCAGGCAGGACTGTCCGCGATGTCGGTGGCGGCGAACGATGCGGGACCGGCCCCTTACCGCCGGCTGCGGTGGAGGTGAAGAGGTCGGGTGCTGGGTCGGTGGGCCGGCGCTTCTCCATGGGCCAGAGTATCGCGCCCGGCGCGCTCGCGGGAAAGCCCATTGAACAGCCGCCGCAGAGCGTAACTCCGTGCCAGCGACACGACAGTGAAGGCGATGCCTACCCCAAGATTCTGGGCCAAGCTCGCCTCGATCCCGAAGAGCGGGAAGACGATCATCTGCGCCAGGACGGCGACAGCAAAGCCGACGACGATATTTGCGACCGACTCGATAAGTGACATCGTCCGGGACTGCATCAGGCGGCGTCCTTCTCGGTCACACCCGTGCCGAGCCGGCCCGACTTGATGTCCTCGAAGGTCCCATCCTCACCGTCGAGGATGGCCGCCTTGCCAGCGAGTGCCTGCCAGCGCTCGACAATGACATCAACGTAGCGCGGATCGAGTTCCATCAGACGGCCTGCGCGACCGGTCCGCTCCGCTGCGATCACTGTCGTACCGGAGCCGCCGAAGAGATCGAGCACGATGTCCCGCGACTTGGACGAGTTCCGGATTGCTCGCTCGACCAGCTCGACCGGCTTCATCGTCGGGTGCAGGTCGTTGACCCGCGGCTTGTCGACGAACCAGACATCGCCCTGATCGCGGGCGCCGCACCAGAAATGATCGGCGCCGGCTTTCCAGCCATAGAGGATCGGTTCGTACTGGCGCTGATAGTCCGACCGCCCCAGCGTGAAGGTGTTCTTCGCCCAGATCACGAAGGTCGACCACTTGCCGCCGGCCTCGAGCCAGGCACGTTGCAGCGTGTGCAGCTCGGATGAGCTCATGCAGACGTAGCATGCACCCTTGGTCACCAGGAGCAGGTTGGCGCAGGCGTCCCGCAGGAACGTCGCAAAGCCGTCGCCCAGCGCGTCGTTGAGGATCCGTCGATCCTTGCCGGCCGATTTGCCCTTTGCCTTGTTGCCGTAGTCGACGTTGTAGGGCGGATCAGTGAAGGCCATGTCCGCGAGCGCGCCGTCCATCAGACGCTCGACGTCCGAGACCACCGTGGCGTCACCGCAAAGCAGGCGGTGGCTGCCAAGCACCCAGAGATCGCCCGGCCTGGAAACCGGGTCCACTGGAACCTCGGGAATGGAACCCTCGTCGGGTTCCACCCCAGAGGTTTCCACATCGACACCGGCGAGATAGCGATCGAGGTCCTGGGCAGAGAAGCCGAGAAGATCGAGATCGAATTCCTGCGTATCGAGTTCGCGGATCAGTGCCGAAAGGGCAACCTCGTCCCAGCCGGCTGTCAGCGCCAGCTGGTTGTCGGCAACGATCAGTGCATTGCGCTGCCCCTCAGTCAGGTGGCGGAGCCGGATGACCGGCACTTCCGCCATATCGAGCCGTTTTGCGGCTTCGAGCCGGCCGTGGCCCGCGATGATCGTCCCGGCCGCATCGACGAGGATCGGGTTCGTCCAACCGAACTCGGTGATGCTCGCGGCAATCTGCGCGATCTGTGTGTCCGAGTGGGTGCGCGGGTTGCCGGCAAACCCGGACAATGACGATACCGGCACATGCTCGAGCGCATAGGTCTCGGGGATCATGCATCGCCTCGATGTCGGGAGTGGAACCCTCGGAGTGGAAACCTCAGGGACCGTTCAGCCGGTCGAGGTTTCCACCATGCGCAGAAAATCGCCCCGCGCTGGAGGCCTGCATAACCTACGGAAAACACGCGCTTATTTCGCCTCGCTCAAGATCGCGGTCGGGATCAAGACGGGGTGGAACCCGGAACCTGGAACCCCAAACTGGAACCCCTGACGCTGGCGAAATCCCGGGGGGCGCCCCCTCGCGTTCAGGTTGCGTCAGGAAGGACCCGTGATATCAATGGCTTGGACGATCCGTATCGCCGGCTCGCAACCGATCTTGGGAAGCAAGAGGGTCGTAAAAACATGCCTTAGGTTGTGCCGTCGCGCTGCCGAGCAAGTGTCCAAACGAAAACGCCCGGAAGCTTGGCTCCAGGCGCAGTTCTGAGATTTCAATATCGGAACTATTAGATCCTCTGCAGCATCGCGTCAACAACAAATTAGTTCCGCGAACGATTTTTCTTTCATCGTGGTTATCCGTACGTCGAGTTTGTTTGTTGTTGCTTTCGCCTACCAAGATGTCGATGCGAACTGGACGAGCAGCGACGGGCGCGGTGAGCCACCATGCCGGAAGCCCACGCAATACTCATCACCGCCGCTCCAACCGGAAAACCCGCACCAGCGCATTGAGCGCGACGCGGAGATTGCCGATGTCCTCGTCCGGCCAGCGTCTCGTATCCTCGTCGACGCAAAGCACGCGGTAGACCAGAAGTGTTGGTCTACGGCCGGGCGAGAGACGATGCTCCCGGTCGCACTGGTCGAGAGCGTCGGTTGCGTCGTCGAACCGGCGCCTCAGTCGCTCGATGACGTCGAGCCCGGGTTCGCCTGGCGATCCACCGAAGATGCCCTCGTTGATCAGGATGCCGGCGACCGAACGGGGGCTGGGCATGGGCAATCCCATGGCGACGTGATGGCGCCGGTAGAGCTCGGCGAAGGCAAGCCCGGCCTGATACTGCTCGTCGCTGATCAGGCCGTGGAAGGCGAGCCGGCCGAAGGCGGTACCGAGCCGCTCGTCGCGGGCCTGTCTGGCGGTGACACCGTAGTGCCGCTTGCGGGCTTCGATCACTGTGCTCATCGCTTCCTTCTCCGTTTCCTGGCGAATGCGTTTGCCACAGGGGTGGCGCTTTCCGGGTTTGCGTTTGCGGCCACGGGTCATGACGCGACCCTCCGCGGCGCGATCCGTCTGCCGTACAGTTTCTCGCCAAGCTGCTTGACCAGCTCGCGCTCAGGCCAGGTGAGGCGGTGGTCCTCGACGCTGACGGCAAGCACACCCTGCTCGACCCATCCCTCGCGCTTGACGTCCTGTGTGGAGCGGCGCTCGCCGCCATAGCCTCGGGGGTGCCACCTCATGCCACGTCCTCCGATGGGAAGGCTTGCCGGATAATGGAGAGCGCCAAGTCCGCATCGGCCTCGTCGGGGTCGTGCCTAAGCAGGTAAGCTGCAAGCCTGGTGGCCGTGACCGGATCGTCGCGAAGGAGGCCGACGGCCATGTTGCAGTTGTTGCACAGCAACTGCCTTACGCGGTCGCTCATATGGCAATGGTCGACGACCAGCACTCCGTGGGGCTCGTCAGGCAGCGATCGGCAGATGGCGCAGCGTCCCTTCTGGGCGAGGCGCATCTGTTCGAATTCGCTGGTCGTCAGGCCGTAGTTCCGTCTCAGGTTATGGCGGCGGATTTTTTCGGCAGGCTCGAAACGTCTGGCATAGGCCGGGTTGCATGCCCGCGAGCAGAATCGTCCGCCGCCGCGCGCGATGTTCTTGACCCGCGTCCTGAAGCTCCGCCCGCAGGTGGCGCATGCGGCATTGACGACCGCCAGCTTTGGACCGATGGCAAGGGCGACCCTACTCCGGTTTAACTCGTCGATACGAGGGTTGCACTTCTGCGTGCAGTAGCGCCCGCCTCCCGGACGTCGCGTGGATTGATATTGGACCGTAAACGCCGAACCGCAGGTTTCGCAGACCCGGCTGACCGGCGAATGCCATTTGTCAGCCATTGATGCCTCCATTCGTCGTGACCGCCCAATGGAGGATGGCCAAGGCGTCGGCCTCGTCGGAGCTGGCAGGCGAAAAACCGTTGGCGATCACGGCGTCGATGACCTCGCCCTTGCCGGCATTGCCCTTGCCGCATAGGCACCGTTTCCATGTCCCCACCGGCACACCGCTGTACGGGACTCCCCGCAGCTCGGCCCACGCCGTCAGTGTCGCCATCAGCCCCCCAAAGACATGGGCCGCGTCGGTACCCGCATGGCGACGGACCTCTTCGAACCAGATCGCGGCGAAGGGCCCCGACAGCCGGTCGAGCTCGGTGAGCCAATTGGTGAAGCGCAGGTACCGCATGCCACCACCGTCGTAGCGGCCGGAGCGGAAGGACACGGTCCCGCTGGCGATCAGACCGTCCGCCGCCTGCAGGGCCCAGCCGGTCGTGGTGCCGAGGTCGAGTGCGAGAATGGCGCCAGCGCCGGAGGTCTCGCCGAGGTTCGGTCGGGGCGGCGGGCTTGCATCCGCCGCGGACAGAGTCAGAGTCGTCGAAGCCATGGATGGTCTCCGTTGTTGGGGTCATCGGTGGTGGAGGACGGCGGCGGCCTGGTGCCTGGCGGTGCTGGCCGCCGTCGTCGGAATTGGCGGCGCCTCTCAGGGCGGTCCGGTGGCGTGAGGCAAGACGTGCATCACAGCACCTCCTTCAGCCAGGCGGGTGGGTCGGCGCCGAGGGGATCGGTCCGTCGTGAGGGTTGGTGAGGTTGGTGAGGGTGAGGCTGCGCACCCTCCAGGCCGTAACCTGTTGTTTCGCAAGCCCTCCGTGAGGGTGGTGAGGGTCGTGAGGGTTTTTCGGGGTTCTCTGTCACGCGTGCGTGCGCGCCCGCGCATGCGTAAGGGTCTGGAAAACATTCACGACCCTCACGACCCTCACGAGCGCCCTTCAAGCCATTGATTTCGTTGGGGCACATTTCGTGAGGGTTGTCGGACCAACCCTCACGAGAATCGGCAACCCTCACCGGATTTTCGGCCGATGCCGATCCCGAACCTTCGGCCGAGGGCGCGATCTGGAGCCTCCAACGCGCCGCGCCCTGGTATTTGCCCGCCGATGCAAGGCGCAGATCGTAGTCGCCGCAGCGAAAGATGCGGTCGCGCATTTTCGGCAGTGCCTTGCCGAGCCGCACCCGTTGCGATTGATCGTTGCCTGTTCCGAGCGGCAATGGCGGTTCGAGCGTCTGGGCAATCGCGAACAGGTCAACGGTTCCGACCTCGGCCGTGCCGAAGCGATCCCACCATCCGGAGACGAAGGCCCGCCATGCCGCACCTTCGCTGTCGGACGCCTCCATCATCTCGTCGAGATTGCCGAGGAAGCCCGTGATGCGCGCGACCTCGAGCACGCCGCCGACGACATGCGCCCAATTCTCGAACGAACCAATGGTCCGTGACCCGCGGGGTTTACCCGCGTCTATCCATGCCTGGCAGAGAGTGAGGCAGGCGGCGACCAGCCGGGGGCGGTTCGCGCGCACCCACGTCATCAGGTCCGGATGGCGGAACCCGGTCCGCTGCCAGGGGCGTTCTTCATGGGGATCGAGCCGGATGCGCACGAGGCGGCGCGCCATCTCGTTGGAGAATTCGGGGTTGTTGCCGGTGGCGATCCACACACAGCGGATTGGCAAGCGCGTCATCTCCGAGACGCCGAGGATACGGTCCTCCCAGAAGGGTGCAGTAAGAGCGGCGGCGACGGCAGAGCTCTCGAGCTTGCTGCGCAGATTGTCGATCAGCACGATGGACGGGATCTGCCGCAGCTTGGCCGTGACGCGCTTTCGCCATTCCTCGTCGTCGCGTCCCTCGGTCATGACCGCGGCGCCAGCGCCAGTGAGAATGGTGGCGATCGCGTCGACCATCAGCGTCGCGCCGGTTCCGGGCGTTGGTTTCTCGATCAGATGCAGTGGCGTCGGCCCGTCGATCATGGAGCGCAGGAAGCCGAGCAGCAGCAGCGCCACGGCATGCGCCATTTCGGCGGGCGCAACGAAGGGGAAATCGCCGAGGAGGTCTTCGCAGATCAGGGCACGGGCGGCGGCGACCTCTTCTGTCGGCGGACGCGGCGGAATAGCTGGCACCTCGAAGCCCGCAGCCGGCTGATAGAGGAGCCGGGCATCGGGATGATAGCCCGGGCTGGTCAGCAGCTTGCCATTCCGGCCGAACACCGGCGTGTTGACGATACCCATCAGCACCGGCAGGCCCGGATCGGGCGTGGCCAGTACCGACTTGACGAGCGCCGTCGGCGGGTGTGCGGGCGCGAGGTCGCCCTGACGGTTGATGCGGCGCCAGACGGCGAGCCTCGCCAGCATATGGCGGAGCCGTTCCTCGGTCAGGGTCGCCGCGACCGGGCGGCCCTCGTCGTCCGGCACCACCCAGGTGGGGATGCCGGCGTAGCGAAAGAGCCAGGGCACCCGGTTGGACGCGAGCAGCAGGCTCCAAGCCTCGTCGACGGCCTGCGCGAGGTCGCCATTGTCGGAACGAAGCATCGGCAGCGATGTGTCCGGCGCGATGTAGTTGAGGGGCCGGTGCTGGCCGACCAACTGCACCTCGTCATCGTCCGGCCTGGGGAGAGCGGTCTCGATCACGGCGCGCACCGCATCAGCGCCACCGCGGAGGAGGAGATCGTTGAAGTCGTCGCCTTCTTCGGGCGGCAGCGCAATCGCGACCTCGCGGCCCTCGGCCCGCAGCCGCCGCGCGGTTGTCTCCGCGGCGCGCATACCGGCGCCGGATGCGTCATGGTCGGCAAGGATGATGACGCGCTCGGCCTCGGTAGGCAGTTGCACCTGTTCAAGACCCGAGGTCGACAGCGTCGCCCAGACAGCGAGACCAGGGCAGGCCGTGATGACCGCGAGGCCGGTCTCGATGCCTTCGCAAAGCCCAAGCACGCCGTTCTGCGCGATCGGCGCGAGACGAACAGCGCCGCCGCCGTTCTTGCCAAGCATCATGCGCGGCTTGGCGACCGCTGCCTTGGTGACCTTGTCCGGCGCCGCAGGAACAGTTTCCAAGTATGTCCGGTGGATGGCGATGATCTCGCCATCGCGGTCGCGGACGATGCCGATGAGCGCCGGGAAGCCGGTTCTGGTTTCCCAGTGTGTCAGATCGGGATGGAACAGCAGGTCGGCGGATTCCGGCACGATGAGGCGGCGGCCGCTCAGATAGGTTTCTGCTGGCGTACCCGTGACCGGACCAGCGTGGTCGAGAATGAAGGCGATTTCGCGCGCCGTATCGTGCTCAGGCTTCGCCGTCGGTGGCGCCTGACGGATCGGCAAGCCCGGCGACCATCCGGCGAGGTCGGCAGCTGTGACAAACAGTGCGGGTGGTCCGAGGCCGGTCGACTCCTCGATCGCGCTGATCGGCCCACCGCCAGCGCCGCCGTCGAAATCGTGCCAGTCGCCGGCATGATCGCCCTTGAGCGCGATCACGCATGAGCCGGTCTTGCGCGGAGCATCGCCGCGGATATTGGCGAGCCGCCATTCATCACCGACCCGCCGGCCGTTCGGGAACAACCGTGGCACCCAGGACTCGGCCGTTGCGCGAAGACCGGCGACGATCGCGTCGAGGTCGTAGCGGATCGCCGGCGCGCGAGCAGGCTGGGCATCATTGAAGTCAATCAAGGATCACCAGCCCGCGCTCCGCGCGCGTTATGGCGGTGTAGAGCCAGCGCGCCCTGTCCTCGCGCGTCCGACCAAGCCCATCGTCGTAGACGATGATGTTTTCCCACTGCGACCCCTGACTCTTGTGGCAGGTGATCGCGTAGCCCCAGACCGTTTCGATGAGTCCGCGCATGTCGCGCCAGTCGCGGCGGAGGCGCTCCGCGTCGAAAGCGACATGATCGTCGAAATGGCCCTTGTAGAAACGCTGCCGTCCCGAGACGGTCTGGCCATCCTCGGTGCGCACCGCAGCGCTGAAGACAAGCGGGCTTTCGTCGCGGATGTCCGAGAGATCGAGGAACATGCCGTTGACCAGGCCGAGGTCATGGCGGTTCTTGAGGCAGATGATCTTCTCGCCCGCGCCTCGCGGGTATGCCGCGGGGAAGCCAGCTGCCTGCTTCATCGCCGAGTTGAGGAACAGGCGCGTGGCATTCCGCCCGCAGATCACCTGGCCGCCGTTCAGGAACTGGGCGGGGGCAACATCCGAGCGCCGCATCTTCCAGACGAAGGTATCGTGCTCGCCGTAAGGAATGGGCTCGCTCTGCCGTGCCATGGTGGCAAGACGGATGATGGCGCTCTCCCCCGCCTGCCGGTGGATCTCGGTCAGCATCACGTCCGGTGCCACATCGGTGAAGGCACCTTCGCCCTTGATCGGTGGCAGCTGGCCGGGATCGCCCAGCACCAGGATCGGCTTGCCGAAGGCCAGGAGGTCTGTCGCCATCTCCGCGCCGACCATCGAAACCTCGTCGAGGACGATGAGATCGGCGTCGCGGACTGGCGACTGATCGTTGAGGATAAAGCGAGGCACGTGAATGTCGGCCAGCCTGAGCTCGAGCCGTTTCAGCCGTTCCATCGCGAACATCTGCTCGGCCGCCGGCAGACGGCCGAGGCGTTCCCGAAGCTCGGCGGCTTCCTTCTCCACTCGCTCGATCTCCTCCGGTGTCGCTTCGGAGACGCGGTAGATGAGGCTGTGTATGGTCGAGGCCGGCGTACCCTTCCGCGTCATCACGAGGGCCGCCTTGCCGGTGAAGGCAGCGAACAAGACGCCGCCGCCGCCCGCGCCGTCGCGGCTCGCCGCGGTCAGCCCAAGCGCATCGATCGCATGGCTCGTGATGGTGGACTTTCCGGAACCGGCATAGCCGAACAGACGGAAGACCTGAGAATGCCGGTGTGGATCGCCATACCAGTTGACGATCGCCTTGATGGCGGCGGCCTGCTGTGGTGATGGGGCGAAGGCACTCACGCTGCTTCTCCCATGGTGACGTGGTAGTCCTTCAGGACACCGCCGCGCCCGGGATCGCCGACCTCGCAGGACCGTACGAAGAGACGCCGGCCGTCGCGGAGCGTGCGCCAATGGCCGCGGCGGATATGCCAGCGCGGGCTGGCGTGGTTGCCACCAGCCGCAGTCGCGGCAGCGTTCATTCGCGCCGGGTCGATATCGACGATGTGCCAGCTCCAGCCAACCACGCCGGCCCGAGCGAACTTCGGGCGGCGCGTGCGCGGCACGTGCGCATCCGAAATGTTGGGGCCTTGCGCGAGGATGGCTAAGGCGCGCCAGACGGTCGCCGTCAGATTTTCCGCATATCTTCCGGCGATCGACACGTCTCGGAGTTTCGGGTTGATCTCCACCTCGGCGACACCATCGCCCCGGAAGAAAGCGCTCGCGAGGACGTCGGTGAACTGGTTTCCTGTTCGCCGCGCAGCAACGAGAAAGGCTTCAATCAGCTGGTTGACCTCGGTGACGAGTGCGATCACGGAGCTGACGTTTGGGTGCTCGCCCCCCACCTCGAACACGACCGCGTCGTGTGGAAGCCTTACGGATCCGATCAGCATGCGTTTGGCGACGGCTTCGACATCGTCGGAGTTGAAGCTCAGGTGATCTGGAAAGAAGTAGATCGGCGCGCCGATGAGTTGGCGAAGTTTCTCACCCTGCCAGAAACGTCGGGAGTGCAGGGCTACGTGCTTCTTGAGAGCATAAGCGGCCGGCATCATTGGGTGGCACTCCAGCAGCGCGCCGCGTAGGCGCACCAGCGACATAGATAGAAGTCGGGATTGGAGGCGACACGCGGCGGCAGCTCTCCGGCCGCGGCCGCGAGGATGATGTCGACGGCCTTGTCGGAGAGCGCCTGGGCCTCGGCCGCGTCGAAGGGGACGACCTCATGGTGGAGCGCCTGGGTGTCCTTGTTCAAGGCGGTGAACAGCGCCGCGCCAAGCTCCATGTAGGCCATATAGATCTGGAGCTGGGCGTAGTAGATCGGCTTCGACACCGCGACGCCGCGCTTGACGACGTCGCTCCACGACTTGGCATTCAGCGTCTTGTGTTCCCAGAGCGCCGGCCATGCGATGCCGATGTCGGGTCCGGCGACGATGGCCCCGTCGATATGACCGCGAATGCGGCCTCCAGCGATCGAGAAGCCGAACTGACCTCCATCTGGCCCCGTGTCGCGGAGGTCGAACCCTGCGGCACGCAGCCAGCGAATGGAGAGGGCTTCAAAGGTGTGGCCGGCCTCGAAGATGCGGAGGATCCGGCCGTCAAAGCCTTTCCCTTCGTCGACCGGGGCATGGGACAGCTCGTAGACGAGCTTGCGATGGCACGGCTCGCCAATCCGGCTGCCGCCGAGATAGTCACGTGGCTGCTGCTGGCGCTGGCGATCGACCAACGCGGCATCGATCAGACCATTGATCCGGTCCGATACGGCGCGATCGCGGCTACCGCCGTAGACGAAGCCCGATCCGTGATTGAGGTCGACCCACATGCGCTCGCCTCAAAAAGGGATCGTGTCGTTGAACGGGACATTTCGGACCGCGTCTGCTTGACGCTGCATCGCGTCCTGGAAGCCATCGATGCAGGCCTCGATGATGCGGTCGATCTCTGCGGCGCTCCGATCGTGGAAAAGCGTCATCAAGTCCATTTCGGTGAGCACCTCGGCGAGGAAGCGGCGCGCTTCCTTGATCGCCTGGATCTCGATGTCGGTCTTGTCGATCATCCCGTTGTTCCATTTGGCGAGCGCGGAGCCGGCATCGAGACACCGCATCGAGCAGAAGCGGTGATGCGGAAACCGGTCGAAGCGCAGGTGATGGCAGTAGCCGAAGCCCCGATCCTGGCGCCCGCAGAGGGCGCACGGGACTATCCGGCCAAGAGCCACATCAGGTCCGTGGCCTCCTCGGGCTCGTCCCGGATCCGCTGCGCTCCCAGAACCACGAAGCGGCTGATGGCGTTCGAGGCCATCGCCTCGAGGTCGGCGATGGTCAAAGAGCGGATGGGCTGGTGGAGCCGTCCTCTTCCTTCGAGCCATCTGCCGATCGCCTTCGCCGCCTCACGAGTGGTGTGCGCTTGCCATTCGTCGTCCGTCATGACGATCAGCCATTGAGCCAGGCAGGACCGGGCGGCTTGGCCGCAGCGGGGGAGGGACTTGCCGGTGGCAGCTGGATCTCCGCCGGTGTCTTTGCCGACCAGGCCGGCTGGGGCGATGAGCTCTTGGCGTTCCCGCGCGAGCGGCTCGGGCTGGCCGGCACATCCTCGCCATCCATGACCTTCCGCCACTCGGGCTCGTCCGGAACGACGACCCGGTCGAGCTTGTTGCTGTCGCCGTAGCGCGGGTCGTCGCTCGACTCGACCCTGATCTTGGCGACGAATGTGATGCCGGAGAGATCGGCGAGACCGCGGAGGATCCGCTTCTCCTTTGTCGCCTCGCTCATGTCCTTGGGATCGAGCCCAAGTGCGCTGTCGATCATTGCCCGGAAGGTTCCCTTCGAGATCTTCCAGCCGATTGACACGCCCTGCTCGTCGACTTTGCCGCCGGCGACCGTGAACAGCTGCCAGAACTTCCGTCGGGCATGCGGGCCTTCAGCAATGGTGAACTCGGCATCGAGCATGCGGACATCGCTGGAGGGGTCCTTGGGCGCCTTGAGGAGAGCCCGGTCGATCTCGGACTCGCCGTCGATCCCGCCAGGACGGATGCTCATCGCCACCTTGGCGAAGGTGCCGTCGGGAACAAGCTCGCCGGTCTTCTGCTGCTCGGCGTCGTTCATGTCGAAGCTCATGGGATCATCCTTTCGGGTTGGCGTTGATCTTGGTGAGGAGGGCGCCGAGGTCCGGGGTCTCGGTCACGTCGAGGCGGCCGCTGCGGTCCTTGGCAGGAAGGCCGAAGGGGTTGCCCGAGCGGCAGACCAGTCGGCGCACCTCGCCGCGCTCGGGCTCATGTCGCCAGCTGTCGCCGTCGGCGGCGAAGAAACTCATGGTGATCACCTGGTCGACGATCCCGGGAAGCTCGCGGGCCGCCTTGCCGCCTTCCATCTGCGGCTGCCAGGTGACCCGGTTGAACTCGTCGGTGACCCGCTCGAGGATGCCCACAAAGATCACCGTTCGTGCCGGCGCGTGCTGCAGGTGCTTGAGGAGCGCGATCACCTCGCGTGCCAGCAGACCGTAGGTGCCGCGGGTGTCGGGCTTGCCGGTCTTGTCGGAGAAGGATTCAGGCCGGGTCTTTGCCCAGGCCATGGCCTGGCGGGTGAGATCGGTGATCGAGTCGACGAAGATGATGCGCTTGCCGGCGATCATTCGGACGAGATCGGGATAGGTCTCGCTGAGATGCCGATAGTGGCCATCGGAGAAGAAGCCGGAGGGATCGGCCGCCGGATTGATGCCGCCGACCAGACAGGCGATGTCGAGCGCGTCGGGGAAGCTGCGCACCGGAATGCTGTCGCCCGCCCAGTCCTGAACCGATTTCATCCCGGCCTCGAGATCGATGCAGAGGGTCTCCGCCGGTGGCAGCGTCTTCAACAACGAGGTTTTTCCCGCGCCGCTCGGGCCGAAGATCGCCATCGTGGTCTTGGCGTTGGTTGTCGACAGGCGCTCGTCGGCGCTGACAATGCGAAGCGCCATTATCGTGCTCCGCCCTGGTTCTCGATCCGATACGAGGGCTTGCCGGTCTCGACCGTGCGCGCCGGCAGGAACAGTTCCCGCACCGGCCGTGGCCAATTGGCGAACGCCGCCTCGGCGACATCGAGCTTGATCTTCACGTAATCGGCCGGATCGTCGCCCCAGCTCTGGCGGATGATCTCGGCGGCATGGCGGAGCCTGTCCTGGTCCCACTTCACCCGCTTCGGCAGGTCGGCGATGACCACAAAGCCGTTGTCGTCGAAGCGGACGGTGCCGGTGTCCTTGCCGGCTTCCGCGCGGCATTGCCCGGCGCGGGCGCCGTAGCGGCGATCCAGCGCTGCATCGAGCTTGTCCTCGATGCAGCGAAGAGCCGCTTTCTGGGTGCCAAGATCGTCGAGCAGACAGGCCAGTTCCGGTGCCGAGAGGTCGGCGATCTCCGCGACGGCCAGGTCGCGGATCTGTTCGGTAACGATGAGAGGGGTGTTCATCGGCCGTCCCCTCACGCCGCCACGGCAAGGCGAGTGGCGATCGATCGCCGTGCCGCCACCGCTGAAGCCTGAAGGGCGCCACTGCTCCGCACCGCGATGTAGAGCGCATCGTGGGAACCGAGGCGTTTCTGGACCGGCATCACCAGGCCCTGATCCGCCGCCGCCATCACGCGGCGGGCCAGGCCGACCAGACGCTGGCGTTCCCTGGGATCGCGGACGCGGCCGCTTTCGCAGCGATCGAGCGCGAGGTGGCCCCGGAAATAGATGACATGGTCGCCCGCTTCGGCATCGACCAGCCAGTCGACAAGGCCGTTTTCGTCGAGCGGAATGGTCAAGAGCTCGGGCGGGGTGACGGAATGGCGGAGATATCCTGGCATCGGGCAAACCTCTCGGCTTCGGCCGGGAGGGGTGCTCACGACCGTTGGGCGTTTCGTTTCTGTCTGGCGCGAGGTGGAAGGAAACCGGCCTGGTCATCCCCGCTACTCGTAAGGTAGCGATCGAGGGGTCGGTTTTTCCCAGGAGGGGTCAGGGAGCGTCGAGGAAACGCAAATCGGCGAGTCCAACGGCCATCAGCCGGTAGCGGATTTCGCGAAGACGCCGATAGAATTCGCTCGTCGACAAGCCGGAAGCGCGCTGCGCTTCCGCCAGGTGGCCTTCGGCGACAAGTGCGGCTTCGGCGACAAGGCGAAGCTCGGGCGGCAGGATTTCCAGGAAGCGATGCAGTGCGTGGAGATACAGGATGTCATTGGCGCCTGGCGCAGAAGGGTCGGCAAGCGCCAAACCGGGTGAAGCCTCTCCGTCCCGGTCGTCATCACGATCGCTGTCTTGATCCAGCGAAGGGCCGCGCCGACGAAGGTGATCGGCATGGGCGTCGGCAACGCCCTGCGCCGCCTGGCGCGCCACCCGATGCACGAAGGGCGTCCACGGTCCGCGCCTGACGTCGAAGAACTTCTGTCGCTCGAGCAGAGCGAGAAGAACCTGTTGCTCGGCGTCCTGCCGGTCGGACCCGGAAAGCCCCAGGGTTCGTCCGACGCGACGCGCCTGATAGGCGGCCGCCGCCATCATCACCCTCAGCATCCTGGCATCGAGGGCATCGGGCTCGCTCGGATCGTCTACGCTGGCAGTCTCGGACATGGCGGTCACCCCGGATGGCTCGGTTGTGGTCTTGAAAGGCAGATGCGACTGGACAGACTCTTCCCGTTCCCCGGCGAGCCGTCGGGGCTCAATCAGAAATCGGAACGTGCCGGATTACGGCGTCAGGTTCGGCGGCGCGACTTGAACTCGCGGTAGACCGAAATCGCCAGTTCCAGGTCGCCCTGCATGTCGGGCGGCAGACGCGCCGCCTCGATGAAGGCGCGGTCGGTCGCCAGACCAAGCCGCTCGCAGGCGGCAATGATCAGCGAATTCTTCGGCGCCAGCTCAAGTCCCCGCTCGATGCGCGACCAATAGGCCGGCGAGATGTCGATCGACCGGGAGAACTCCTTGAGCGAGATTCCCGCTTCTTCGCGCCTGCTCCTGATCCACGGTCCAAAAGCCATGATGTCGCTCTCCCTCAAAGACCCTGCCAGGACCGAACGCCACGCAGGAGATCGTAACGCTCGAGCCTGACCCGGATGAAACTCTCCGAGACGCAATAGCGCTCGGCCAACGTGAAGATCGCCTCCTCGGCAGCCTCCGTCTCCAGCGCCGTTGCCTCGTATGCAGGCGCTCCGGAGATGACCGTCGAGGGCCGCGCCGCCGGCGGAAACCGGTGCCGCCTGGCCTGCCGCTGCCAGTCGACGCGCAGGAGCGACGGCGGAACCAGCAGCGCGCCCATGAACTCATTGGCGCGGACTTCACGCGGGTCCCGGAGGTTCTTCATCGAGGCAAAGCCCGAACGGACCGGCGCCGCAGGCGGAACCACAATCCAGCCCGGTGCGTCGAAGACCAGATGGCCGATCTCATGCGCGATCGTCGAACGCAGCAGGGTATCGGCGCCCTCGAGCATCGGTCCGTTCACCGAGACCAGCACGCAGTCGGGCGATGCCTTGTCATATTCGGTTACCCCCATCACCTGCCGGCCAGCCCTGTTGAGAACCCGATGGTCGAGATCCCAGGCAACGTCGAAGGCGATCCCGTTGATGTCGAGCCGTGACAGCCGCTCGGCCACATCGGCGAGGGGGAGCCGCCGCTCGAAACCATCCTTCGCCAACTGGCTGCGCAAGGCCCGGGCGACGCTCCAGATATCGGCCGCCGACAGCCGTTCCGGATCTGCGGTGAATCGGGAGTGGCGGTAGGCGGCGGTCACAGGGGTCATCAGGCTTCTCCGTCTCTGTGTTCGCTATTTGTTCTCACATCTCAACACCGGAGTCGAGTCACAATTGCGCGGTCACGCAACTGCTATCCCCGCAATCCCCAACACCTCCTGGGAAGAAATCGGGGCTCGACCGCTACCTGATCAATATGAGCAACGGCCTCGATCCCAACCTGATGAGCCCCGCTGAGCGCATCGCCGAAATCGCCGGGATTCTGGCGGCCGGGCTCATGCGTCTCCGGGCGCGACAGTCCACTCCTTTATCTGCTGACTTCGGAGAAAGTTCGCTCGACTGTTCCGACCACCAGAGCGGTCATGCCAACTCCAGAACGGAGAATGGCCGATGACCGACACGGTGCTTGCCCAACTTGCGAAACTGAAGACGACGCCGACGCCGGACCTGAAACGGCAGTGGCGGGATTTGTTCGAGACCGAACCACCGCCCTACAATCGGCGCTTCCTCGAAAGTAGGCTGGCGTACAGGATTCAGGAACTGGCCTACGGCGGTCTCAAGCCCGCGACGATCGAGCGGCTCAAGGCGCTGGGCGAGCAGTTCGACAGCGGCAAGGTCGATGTCCGAAGCAGGCGCTTCGACAACAGGCCGATCGCTGGCACCCGGCTCATTCGTGAGTGGCAGGGCGTCGAGTACGCCGTGACCGTTCTTCACGACGGCTATGAGTGGCAGGGGAGGCCATACCAGTCGCTCTCCGCCGTCGCCCGCGCCATCACCGGCACGCAGTGGAATGGCTGGGCCTTCTTCGGCCTGAAGAACCGGCGGGGGCAGGCATGAAGAAGCCGATGGTCCGCAAGCTCCGCTGCGCGGTCTACACCCGGAAATCCTCCGAGGAAGGCCTCGACATGGAGTTCAACAGCCTCGACGCGCAGCGCGAGGCCTGTGAGGCCTACGTCGCCAGCCAGAAGCCGGAGGGCTGGCTGCTGGTTCCGGACCATTACGATGACGGTGGGTTCTCGGGAGGCACTCTGGAACGGCCGGCACTGAAGCGGCTTCTCGCCGATATCGAAGACCGCCGCATCGATGTGGTCGTCGTCTACAAGATCGACCGGCTCAGCCGTTCGCTGATGGACTTCGCCAGGCTGGTGGAGGTCTTCGACCGCGGCGGCGTCACCTTTGTCAGCGTCACCCAGTCGTTCAATACGACGACGTCGATGGGCCGGCTGACGCTCAACATCCTGCTCTCCTTCGCCCAGTTCGAGCGCGAGGTGATCGGCGAGCGCATCCGCGACAAGTTCGCGGCCTCCCGAAAGCGCGGTATGTGGATGGGCGGCTGGACGCCTCTGGGTTATGACGTCAGGGAGAGAAAACTCGTCATCAACGAAACCGAAGCGATGGTCGTCCGTCGCATCTTCGAGCGCTTCGTGAAATGCGGCTCGGCCACCACCCTGACCCGCGAACTTTCCGCCGAAGGCGTTGTCAACAAGTACGGCAAGCCGATCGACACGGGGATGCTCTACAAGCTCCTCAACAACCGGGTCTATGTCGGCGACGCCGTTCACAAGGGCGCCGCATATCCCGGCGAACACGAGCCGATCGTCTCCAGAACTCTGTGGGACAGGGTCCATGCAGTCCTTGCCGTGAGTCCGCGAAAACGCGCCGGGAATACCCGGGCGCAGACGCCGGCTCTTCTGAAGGGCCTCATCTTCGGACCGGACGGCCGCGCCATGTCGCCGACTCACACCCGCAAGGGCGGCAAGTTGTACCGCTACTATGTCAGCCAGTCGGTGATCAAAGGCAGCGCCGACGACTGTCCGGTCAGCCGGGTGCCGGCCGGCGAGATCGAGGCCGCCGTCGTGGATCAGTTGCGCGGCATGCTGCGGTCGCCCGAGATTGTCGTCGCGACGTGGCGAGCAGCGCGGAACGAAGACGCGGCAATCACCCAGGCCGACGTCCGTGAGGCGATCGAACGACTCGATCCGATTTGGGAGGAACTGTTCTCGGCCGAGCAGGCGCGCATCGTCCGGCTCCTCGTCGAGCGGATTGATGTCGGACTGGACGGCCTTGATGTTCGGCTCAGGATCGAGGGTCTTGCCCATATGGTCCGGGATCTCGCCGGTGTCGCCAGCCCGATTCAGAAGGTTGCCTGATGGAGGCGGTGCCGACCCTCACCGTCCGGGTACCCTTTGTCATCCGCAGGCGGGGCGGCCGCAAGCTGGTCATCGCACCGGATGGAACCGTTGCCGCCCCTTGCCGGCACCATGTCGATAACGCCATGGTCAAGGCGCTGGCCCGAGCCTTCCGCTGGCGCGAGATGCTGGAGAACGGAGCGTACGCCACCGTCGGGGAGATCGCAGCGGCCGAAAAGATCAACCCGTCCTACGTGAGCCGGGTGCTGCGGCTGACGCTGCTGGCGCCGGAGACCGTTGAGTCGATCCTTGATGGATTGCAGCCTGCGGAGATGACGCTGGCGGTGCTGATGGAGCCGTTCCCGATCCCGTGGCGGGAGCAAGAATTGATCGCAGGGCCGCTGTCGCGCCATTCTTTCAGTCGATCGGCGCTCGTCGACCCATGAAAGCCGCTCTTGCATCCCAGATCTCAAGCTGCGGCGAAAGCTTCTCTGTGCCGGCCCAGATAGGAGGGATGTGGCCAAAGCTGTCGATCGACAGGTAGGTGAATTCGATCCAGCTGCTGTGCAAAAAGCACTCGCAACTCACTCGGCACTTTATTGTGCGAAACCAGCAAACCGAAGTCGTCCGTGAGGCTGATGAGATGTCGGTCGAAAAGCCAATGGCAGGTAGCCGAAAGCGCGATCCCATTCTGTACGACATCCGGTCCACCCTCAGCTACCGGCCAGATGTGAGCGGCCTGAGCCTCTGCTTTGCCGCCACCGTTGATGATGCGCAACCGTGTGACGGCGCATCGGCCGTCATATGCGTCAACGACAGCCCGCCGGAAGGCCGCATCTCTGATTTTTCGGTTCACGAGCATCTGTGCAATGCGCCGTTCTTGCTCCTCTGGTGCGGCGGACACCATCGCTAGGACTTCAGCGTCGGCGTGACGACTATCGAGCTCGAGACGAATGGCGTTTGCAGGGTCCAGGGTTTCGTGAAGACCGGCAACAGCGATGGCGCCGAATTCGTCCTCAGAGATCGTTCTTATGGACCGGCCTTGGAGGGCGGCGCCAATTCGAGACGGGTTCTCTACCTCGTTTAGTTTGCGCTCGTAGAAGCGTGCGCCTCGGCGCAGTGAGACCACGACATCGAACGGGAGAAAGTCATCGACATAGGCATATGAGAAACCCGACTTCGACGGGTCCGACTCGATCTGCGTCACCCTAGCGACCGCGACGTATCCCTCGCGGCCGTTGCCGCGCCGAGGCTCTCTGTAGACGATCCAATCCCCCATGGCCCGCTCGGCCTCGGCGAGGTAGCGATTCGGAAAATGATACCGCCGGGTGATGTCGTCGTCGTATCCGGTGCCGGATCGGGTATCGAAGATGGCCTTCATCTGGCTCGACCGTGGTCTGACGTAAGGAAGACGCCTGGACTCACCTCACCATGAGGGGTTCCGATTCACCCACCTCAACCAAGAAACCATACTTAACTCGCTGGCAAAATTTGGCAAGAAATGGCATGCTTTCCAACTGTTGAGGCATGAGAGTCGATTGATGCCGGACGAAATATTGACGCTGCCTGAAGTCGCTGAATTGCTGAAGGTCGGACAAAAGACCCTCTACACTTTGGCTCAAAGGCGACGACTGCCCGCGTTCAAGGTTCTTGGGCAGTGGCGCTTCAAGCGCGTTGATATCGATCGTTGGATCGAAGAGCAGAAATCAGCTGTGAAAGAATTCGTGCCGGAACTCCCCGCTCCGCAAACCAAGAAGCGCCCGAAGAAAATCAGAACTCGCCGAGGTCGATGATGAAAAACCGAAGCATCGCA
The DNA here is from genome assembly GCF_900104485.1 of Bauldia litoralis. GTDB lineage: Bacteria > Pseudomonadota > Alphaproteobacteria > Rhizobiales > Kaistiaceae > Bauldia > Bauldia litoralis. Next base: position 49,358 of record NZ_FMXQ01000013.1, read on the forward strand.
TGTATCGACCTATTTTGTGGTGCCGGTGGCCTCACTCATGGGCTGATCGCTGAAGGCCTTGATGTCGTCGCAGGCATAGACGTCGATGACGCCTGTCGTCACCCATTCGAAACCAACAACGCTTCGCGGTTCATTAAAGCAAATGTAGAGCAAGTATCTTCGAAGCGGATCAACGCGCTATTCGGTGATGCTGAGATCCGTGTTCTGGCTGGGTGTGCCCCCTGCCAGCCGTTCTCAACCTATGCGCAACGATACGACGTGGTCGGAAGTCCTCGATGGGCCCTTTTGAAGCATTTCGGCCGTTTGATCAAAGACACGCGACCCGAATTGATAACGATGGAGAATGTGCCGTCGGTAACCAAGCACGCCGTATTCGACGAGTTTGTCGAGGCTTTGGAGGATTCAGGATACAACGTGCACCGAGAGGTGATCGATAGTAGCCGGTTTGGCCTACCTCAACGTCGACGACGCATGGTGCTGCTGGCATCCTTGCTGGGCCCAATTGGACTCATTCCATCCACGCATGAGCGACCGGTAACCGTTCGCTCGGCCATCGGCCGACTGCCGCCGATCACACAGGGTGGAACGTATGCGAAGGATCAGCTGCATGCCGCATCCAAGCTGTCTGATTTAAACCTAGAGAGAATTCGCGCGTCGCGCCCTGGAGGGACTTGGCGCGATTGGCCGAAGCACCTCGTCGCCGAATGCCACCGGCGTGAAACCGGCCACACCTACCCTGGGGTCTATGGGCGGATGGTCTGGGACGAGCCAGCCCCTACATTGACGACCCAATTCTACGGTTTCGGAAATGGTCGCTTCGGTCACCCCGAGCAAGATCGCGGAATCTCATTGCGCGAAGGCGCGGTACTTCAAGGATTTCCGGACTCCTATTCTTTTTTGCCCCACGGCGCTCCGATCCAGTTCAAAGCTCTGGGCCGTATGATCGGGAATGCCGTCCCTGTCGTTCTTGGCAGGGTCATTGGCCAAAGCATCTCCGCACACCTCGACTTCGAAGCAGAGCAGCCAACTCGCATAACGACGGGAGCCGTCGCAGATGTCGCGCTTAAGTCCCTCGTCGCCTGAGGCCAGCCGTCGGATGGCCCGCGTGCGGCAGAAGGGCACGCAAGCGGAGCTCGACCTTCGCAGGGTTCTACATGCCAGGGGCCTGCGCTATCGTATCCAAGTGCCACTGTTGGCGAAGCCCAGACGCGTCGCCGATATCGTCTTCACCAGTGCGCGGATAGCCGTCTTCGTCGACGGATGCTTCTGGCACGGCTGTCCCGAGCACGCCTCGTGGCCGAAGAGTAATGCTGCTTTCTGGCGCAAAAAGATCGAAACCAATCGTTCCAGGGATGCCGATACCGATCAGCGGCTGAGAGCACTTGGTTGGAGGATCGTCCGGATCTGGGAACACGAGGACGTCAGCGATGCCGCGGGCCGGATCGCCGAGCTCGTCGATGCACGCAAGATGAACGGGACCGACCCATGTCGATGACCGCAGATGAAATCGTAGCCGAGGTCGCCCACAACACCGCCCCAGAGCCGGGCCAACTGGTCGACGCTCGTCGCCGCCAATGGATCGTCTCCGAGGTCGATGGCGGTTCGGTTGCACCAGGACTCTCCAAGCAGCATCTCGTCCGGCTTGCCTCCATCGACGAGGATGCGCTCGGCGAGGAGATCGAGGTTCTCTGGGAACTGGAGCCCGGCGCGCACGTGATCGAACGTGCCGGTCTGCCTCGAATGACCGGCATGGACGACCCCGAGACGCTGCAGGCCTTCCTCGATGCCGTTCTTTGGGGCGCCGCGACGAACGCCGACCGTGGTTATCTACAGGCGCCATTCCGCAGTGGCGTCAGTATCGAGGATTTCCAGCTCGATCCGCTCGTGCGCGCGATCGACATGGCGCGCACCAATCTCCTGATCGCCGACGACGTCGGTCTCGGGAAGACCATCGAGGCCGGGCTCGTCGTTCAAGAAATGCTCCTGCGTCACCGCGCCCGCACCGTACTCGTCCTTTGCCCGGCCTCTTTGCAGGAGAAGTGGCGCGTCGAGATGCAGGAGAAATTCGGGCTTGAGTTCCGGATCGTCGACACGGATTACGTCAAGCATCTGCGCCGGGAACGAGGCCTGCATGCCAATCCGTGGACGTCTTTTCCGAGGCTGATCACTTCGATGGACTGGGCCAAGCAAGGCGAAGGCCTGCGTCTCCTGCGCGATGCATTGCCTCCCCACGTGAGCCACCCCCGAAAATTCGACCTGCTGATTATCGACGAGGCCCACAACGTCGCTCCGACGGTCGGCCGCTATGCGGTGGAAAGCCTCAGGACACGGCTGGTCCGCCTAGTCGCACCACACTTCCAACACAAGTTGTTTCTGACCGCGACGCCACATGACGGCTACACGGAATCCTTCACCGCGCTGCTCGAACTCCTCGATGATCAGCGGTTCGCGAGAAACGTCCTCCCGAGCGACCCGCAGCTCGCCCGCGTCATGGTCCGCCGTTTGAAGAGCGATCTCGTCGATGCAAATGGCAAGCGCATCTACCCCGAAAGGCGACTGGAAGCGCTACCGATCATGTATTCGGATGAGGAGAGGGATGCTCGACGTCAACTCGAAGCATACATCAAGCTCCGCGAAAGCGGGGTAGATGGCGGGCGTGCCGTCGATCGCTTCGTGCACCAATTGCTGCGTAAGCGCCTCTCTTCGTCTCCCGCGGCATTCGCTGCGACGCTGGAACGGCATATTGCGACGATCGAGGGCCTTGGGTCGAGCGAGCGCAGTCAGAAGAAATTCGATGACCGTATCCTTCGCAGGGCGATAGCGAAGACCGAGGAGGACTACGCAGTCGACGCCCAGCGGGACGCCGCCGAGGCGGAAGCGATCGAGGAGGCCGGGAAACACTCCCGACCGCCAACCGACGACGAACGACGTATGCTCGACCGATTGCGCTCATGGGCACAGCAGGCGGCTCGTCGAACCGATGCCAAGGCTGACGCCCTGCTGGGTTGGCTGGCCGAACACCTGAAAGACGGCGCTCGGTGGACGAACGAACGGGTGATCCTATTCACCGAGTATCGAGCCACCCAGCAATGGATGCAGGAGATCCTAGCGGCCCACGGTTTCGGGGCTGAGCGACTGGCTCTGATCTATGGCGGCATGGATCCGAAGGAACGTGAAGCCGTGAAAGCCGCATTTCAGGCCGACCCCTCGGAATCCCCTGTGAGAATCCTATTGGCGACCGACGCTGCGTCGGAGGGCATCGATCTCCAGAACCATTGTCACCTGATGATCCATCTCGAAATTCCCTACAATCCGAACGTGATGGAGCAGCGGAACGGCCGTATCGACCGCCACGGTCAACGCGCCGGCGAGGTCGTCATCTGGCACCCGGTGGACGCCGAGGGTGGCCACGGAGACGACATTTTGCGAGCGCTCCGGAAGCTGGAGGCGATGCGCGCCGACATGGGGAGCGTGAATCCGGTCATCGCGCCTCAACTTCCGGACCTCTTGGAGGGCCGTCGCCGCGATCTCGACACGCGAGCGGCCGAAGCGCGGATGGAGAAATCGCGGCGCTTCGTGAAGGCCGACCGCGATCTGCGCGAGCGTGTCGCCAAACTGCACGATCGGCTGAACGAGACGCGACGCGAGCAGAGCCTCGTCCCAGATCACATCGAGCGGGCTGTGCGCACCGCGTTGCGCCTCGCAGACAAGCCCGACCTCGAACCTGCCACGCTATCGGGAGCGCCGGACGGGACCGTCTTTCGCATGCCACCCTTATCGGGGTCATGGTCTCGATGCCTGGAGGGGCTCGAACATCCCTATACCCAGAAGATCCGGCCCATCACCTTCGACCACGATGTCGCCAAGGGTCGCGACGACGTGGTGCTGGTCCACCTGAACCATCGCCTCGTGCAGATGAGCCTCCGGCTTCTGCGTGCCGAGATCTGGGCACGTGACGACGTGAAGAAGCTGCACCGTGTCACCGTTCGCTCGCTTCCGGATGGGCGGATCGAGGGACCGGCCGTGGTGGTGATGTCGCGGCTCGTCGTGACCGGCGGGAACCATCACCGTCTGCACGAGGAACTCACGGAGGCCGGGGGGTATCTGCGCGATGCCGGTTTCCGGCGGGAGGAACGGGTTACGGAGGTTCGCCGCTGGCTCGAGGAATCGCAACCCACAACCCTATCGGATGCGACGTTCGACGCCTTGCGGACCCGCTTCGATAAGCAGCGTGATGCCGTCCTGGCGGCGGTCGAGGCGCGATCGAAGGATCGCCTGCGCTTCCTCTTGAACACGATCGACACCCGGAAGCGCAAGGAAGCCGATGACATCCGCCAAGTTCTGGATGACCTCGAGCAAGCACTGAAGACCGAGATCGCCGAGGAACAGAAACCCGTGCAGCTTTCACTTTTCTCTGAGGATGAGCGCACTCAGCTCAAGCGAGACCGGGCGGCCCTCGAAGCGCGCCTGGCCCGGATCCCGAAGGAACGAGAACAGGAATTGCGCGCGATCGAGGAACGGCACTCCAACGCCATCGAGCATACCTTCCCTGTGGCCGTCGTGCTGCTGGTGCCGAAGTCACTCGCGACGGAGAAGCGCGGATGAGCAACGATCACGAGTGGCTGAGCCTCATCGAAGTCTCCGGGCCCTTCCTGGCGGTTCCCGTGTTGAGGGATGTCTTTCCCCAAGGTCTCGAAGCTCTGGCTTCCGGACGTCCCCAGCGGCTGCGTCGCACTTACGAGGAATGGCGCGACGCGGTCGACATGGACGACCTCGACTTGCCGGCCCTTCACGCGGCCTGGATCGACGAGGTTTTGCTGACCGCGCTGGAGATGGATGACACGGTGTTACGCAAGGGCGCGACGCTTTCCGATCGCCTGACGGTGTCGATGCCCGAACACGGTGTCACGGTCACGCCCGATCTGGCGGTCGTGAATCCGACGAATGGCGACGAACCGCTCCTGCTCATCCACGTCTACGAGCCCGACACCGATCTCGACGCGACCCGTCGCTTCGATGGCCTCGCGATCACACCGGCCGATCGGATGGTTGCTCTGCTCCGGCCGACGGCATGCCCCGCTGGCATCGTCACCAATGGCGAGCGCTGGATGCTCGTCCACGCGCCCGTCGGCACCGTGGCGGGCTTCGCGAGCTGGTATGCGCGCCTTTGGGGCCAGGAGCCGGAAACACTGCGCGCCTTCGTCAGCCTTCTCGGCGTCCGTCGTTTCTTCGGGCCCGACGAGGGCAAGCTGCCAGCGCTCTATGAGCGGTCTCTGAGGCACCAGGACGACGTGACCGAAGCGCTCGGAGAGCAGGTCCGGCGCGCTGTCGAAGTGCTCGTCCAGGCTCTCGACCGCGCCGACCAGGACCGCAATCGCGAGCTCCTGCGTGACGTCGATCCGCGCGAGCTCTACGAGGCTGGCCTGACGGTCATGATGCGGCTCGTCTTCCTGCTGGCGGCCGAAGAACGCGCACTGCTGCTGCTAGGCGATCCGCGCTATGACGGCTTCTACGCAATCTCCAGCCTACGGATGCAGCTGCGCGCGGATTCCGAAGAGATCCTCGAGCGTCGCCGGTCCGCCTGGTCGCGGTTGCTCGCCCTGTTTCGTTGCGTCTATGGCGGTATTGATCATCCGACGCTGCGCCTTCCGGCACTTGGTGGTTCGCTGTTCGACCCCGATCGCTATCCTTTCCTCGAAGGGCGCAAGAAGGGCACGAGCTGGCGCAGTGATTCGGCCGAACCGCTGCCCATCGACGACCGCACTGTTCTGCTGCTGCTGGAGGCGATCCAGACCTTCGAAGGCCGCACGCTGTCCTACCGCGCGCTTGACGTGGAGCAGATCGGGCACGTCTATGAAGGCCTCCTCGAACGCACGGTGAAGCGCGTCGACGACGTCACGCTGGAACTCGACAGTGGTGTGAAGGCGAAGAGCCCGCGTGTGACACTCGGCGAGATGGAGTCGGCGCGCCTGGACGGTGCTGCAAGGGTCGTTGAACTGTTGAAGGAACGCAGCGAACGCTCGGAGTCCGCCATCCGTAATGCCCTTGAGCGGACGGCCGACGATCGTATCGCCTCGCGGCTGCTCACCGTCTGCCGCGGCGACATCGGTCTGCGCGACCGTATCCTGCCCTTCACCTCCCTCCTGCGGACCGACCCTTGGGGCTATCCGCTCGTCCACCACAAGGGTGCCTTCGTGGTCGTGCTCGGCGCCGACCGGCGCGAGAGCGGCACGCACTACACGCCGAAGAGTCTGACGGAGAAGATCGTCGAGGAGACGCTGACGCCCGTCGCCTATCGCGGACCGGCCGAGGGCAAGGCGCCCGAGGATTGGGAACTGAAGAGCGCCGAGGAACTTCTGGATCTGAAGATCTGCGACCCCGCCATGGGATCCGGCGCCTTCCTCGTGCAGGCGTGCCGCTGGCTCTCGGACCGCCTGGTCGAGGCCTGGTCGGTGACCGAGGCAAGCGGCAAGGAGATCGACCGCGAGGGGCGCATCGTCCAGCACTCAATCGCCGAGGGATTCGACCCCCTGTCGCAGGAGGCGGAAGAGCGCGCGATCGTCGCTCGCCGTCTCATCGCAGAGCGATGCCTCTATGGCGTGGATAAGAATCCGCTGGCAGTGGAGCTGGCCAAGCTCTCACTCTGGCTGACCACTATGTCAAAAGGGCGGCCCTTCGGCTTCCTCGACCACAATCTCCGCAGCGGCGACAGCCTGCTCGGAATTCACGACATCCGGCAGCTCATCGAACTCAGCATGGCGCCGAAGGGCTCGAAACAGCTCAGGCTCTTCGGGCGCAGCATTCAGGCGGCGGTCGGGGAGGCCGTCGCGCTGCGCATGCGACTCAGGGCCATTCCAATTCGGGATATCGGGGATGTGGATACCATGGCAGCGTTGGACGGAGAATCCCGTCAGGCACTCCTGCTTCCGAAGCTGCTCGCCGACGCCTTCATCGGGGTCGTCCTAGCCGAAGCACGCGCATCGGAACGCAAGGATCGCCTTCACGCGCTTGAGGCTCTCGCCGATGCCGCAGCCAATGAAGATACCGCAGCCATCGACAAGCTGCGGCGTGTGGCGTTCAACGACCTCCGAGTAGACTCGCCTGAAGGACAGCCCCGTCGTCCTTTCCACTGGCCAATTGAATTCCCGGAGGTCTTCGACCGGGCTAGAAGAGGTTTTGACGCAATTGTTGGAAATCCACCTTTTTACGCAGGAGCTTGGATCACCTCGATCATGGGTTCGGCGTATCGGGAGCACATTGTTGCTTGTATCGCGTCAGGCACGGCAGGGCTTAGAGGCACAGCAGACCTCTGCTGCTACTTTATCTTGCGCAGTATTTCGATTGGAAACGTGGAAAGTTGCAGCGGCCTGATTCTAAGCTCCAGCGTTACGGAGGGCGATAGTCGAGAAGTTGGCTTGGCCCAGGCGTTGAAATCTGGCGCCACGATATATAGAGCGACAAGTAAAATGAACTGGCCTGGTTCGGCCAACGTAGAAATTGTTCTTGCTTGGCTGAAAAAAAGTGGTTTTGACGGTCGAAAGTACATCGACGAGCGCGAGGTGCCAGAGATATCGGCAGCCCTCAAGGGGGAGGTTGCGCTACCGGATCCTATGGAGTTGCGGGTCAACCGCGCGCTTATATGCAAAGGGCATGAGCTTCAAGGAGATGGCTTCAAGCTTAGTCCTCCGGAAGCTGAGTCTTTGGTCTCCCAAAATTCAAAGAACAGAGAAATAATTAAACCGCTCATCACAGGTGACTGGCTGAACAGTTCGAATTCCGCTCCGGACACCTACGTAATCAACTTTCTGAATATGTCGCTTTCAGAAGCGTCCCTATTCGAAGGCGCAATGCGCGTTGTCGAGGAAAGGGTAAAGCCGGAGCGGATGAAATATACTGGGTCCACAGCTAGAGATAAGTATCTTCGAGAAAAATGGTGGCTGTTCCGAGGTTATCGGGCTGAGTTCGCTGAGTTTTGCGGACAAAACGATAGATACCTCGCTCTATCTGTTGTATCCAAATATGTTTCTTTTAGATTTGTTGAATCTTATTATATCGCAACTGCGGCCACTACTTGCATATTGACATCCGATGATGCCATTTTCGCTCAATTGCAGTCCACACTACACGACGTATGGGCGCGCTACCACGGATCTTCTCTTGGAGGCACGCTGAGATATATTGCAGGTCGCTGCTTTAGGACGTTTCCGTTATTAGAACCATCCGTGCGGCTTCGCAAAATTGGCAATGAGTATAATAATTGGCGTGAAAATGCTTTAGCGCAGAACTCGCTCGGAATGACCGAGATATATAATGGGATGCACGATCTCGAAGATAGATCACCAATTGCAATACAGATGCGCGAGTTGCAGGTAACGCTCGATCGCGTATTGATTTCCGAGCAGGGTTGGGATGATGTCGAGCTTTGTCACGACTTCCATGAAGTGCCTTATCTCCCGAAAAATGACCGCATCCGATTTACCATCTCGGAGGAAGCGCGGGCGGAAGTGCTTTGGCGGCTCTCTGAGCTTAACCGTCTTCGGCACTTTGAAGAGGTCGGTGCTGGGTCGGCCCCGATGACTTCTCAGGCCTCGGTTTCTTCTTGGACTCGATCTCGAGGCGCACCTGGACAGAGCGAACTTGGCCTCGACACTGGCCCGCAAGTGGGACTGCCAGCCGCCGCGGGATCAAACCACGCCACCGAAAAGATCAAGACCTTCCTTCGAACCCGCCGCTCTTGGCTCAGCAAATCAGACATACTTGCCTACGTCGACATTCCCGACGGGCAGTGGAACGCGACCATCAGTGATCTGCTCGCGCGTGGCGTCGTCGAACGACAAGGTGAGCGACGTGGCACGCGCTACCGAATTGTAGAGAGTGACTGATCATGGCCGAATTGACCGCAACCACCGTGCCATCCGTCAGCGCCCGGATCGTAAAGAGAACGCTTAGCGCGCCCCGCTATTCCGTGCGCATCGGCGTCGGATCGACCGCTCACGGCACAATCGAGCCGCACAGATGGAGGCTCGGCTCACAGGTGGATCCGTCGAATATCGACACGAACGCTTGGGTGCTCGCCACAAGTATTCTTGAAGGGGATGATCGATGAGTCTCCAGACTCAGGATACCGCGATAGCGGTACCCACGAAACGATTTTTCGTTTCGATGCTCACGCGCGACATCACTCTCGCCGACGCGATCCTCGACCTCCTTGACAATTGCCTTGATGGTGCACTCCGGCTGGCGAATGGCAGTGACGTGGACTACTCGCAGCATTTCGTGAACATCAAACTCGCTGCGGACCACTTCTCGATCGAAGACAATTGCGGCGGCATCCCGCGCGAGGTCGCCATCAACTACGCGTTCAAGATGGGGCGCGAACCAGACGACGATCGCGATTCCGATACCGAGACGATCGGGATGTATGGCGTTGGAATGAAGCGCGCGATCTTCAAGATGGGTCGCGAGGCGCTGGTGCGGACTCGGAATGCCGACGACACGTTCGAGGTGCCGATCACCTCAGCTTGGCTGGAAGCCAAAGGTTGGGATCCACTGCCGATCAATGAGCCGACGGAGGCCGGTGAGAAGTTCGCCGAGCCCGGCACGGTTATCACCGTCCGCAATCTGTACGAGGGCGTCTCGAGGCATTTTGCTAACGAGGCGTTCGAGAACGAGGTCCGTACGGCCATCTCTGAGCACTTCACGATGTTCCTCCAGTGGGGCCTCAAGGTCGATCTCAACGGCAAACCCGTGAAGCCGGTACTCGTCGAAGTGCTCGTGTCAGAACGCGATGATGGACCGGCACCGTTCGTTTTTCAGAAGACCATCGACGACGTTCTAGTCTCGATCACGGTTGGATTGAACACCGGACGCGGACTGGGCGACGACGAGGAGGAAGACTCAGGCTTTGAGCGCGACCGCTCGTCGGCGACTGCGGGCTGGACGGTTCTCTGCAATGACCGCGCGGTAATCGTCGGTGACAAGAGCCGTCTAACCGGCTGGGGCGATGGCATTCCCCTGTACCACCCGCAGTTCGCCATCATCACCGGCATCATCGAGTTTCGATCCAAGCTTGCCGACAAGCTCCCGGTCACGACGACGAAGCGTGCGCTCGATACATCGTCGAACGTCTGGCTCGAGTCCTTGGTGAAGATGAAGGAGGGTATGCGGGTTTGGATCTCGTACACGAACCAGTGGAAGAACCATCCGCGCGCCGATCAGACGAACTTCTGGGAGGATGCACGCCCGCTTCCTTTGAGGGGAGCGATCGCAGCAGTCACCTCGCGTGACGCCACGAAGAAGACTGACGACTACGTCGAGTTCAACCCACAGAAGGCAAAGGTCCTGCCTGAGCCGCCAGGCAAAACGCCATCCTCCCGGAGGATTGTGTTCTCGCGGCCAGTCGAGGAAATACGGCTCGTCTCCAAAATGCTGTTCGACATTGATGACCAGAGGCCGGGAATCGTAGGCGAGAAGTGTTTCGAGCTGACGCTCACTAAGGCCAAAAAGCAGGATGGCTGAGAGATGAGCGCCGGATCTTCGCTTCCCTACCGGCTGAGGCCAAACAAGGCCGTCGACCGGGAACTGTTCCTATCGCTCTTGATGCGGCTGGCTCCTGCATTGTCGCTGGAGAAATACCAGTATGTCGGTCTCGGCGGCCCCTTTCTCGAAGACTTCAGATTGGTGCATGCCCGGCTCGGCCTCAAAGTGATGACCTGTGTCGAGGCCGAAGAGCAGGTCCACAAACGCCAACAGTTCAATTGCCCTATCGCTTCGATCGAATGCATCCACAGGACGCTCGAAGACTACCTTGATGGGCACGAATTCAAGGTGCCGGCGATCATTTGGTTCGACTACACGGAGCCGAAAGGCGTCACCACGCAGATCGAACGTTTCGCGCGGACGGTGGGCTCGGTTCCGCTCGGAAGCGTGCTTCGGGTGACGCTCAACGCAAACCCGTCCTCACTCGGCAAACCCGATCCCAGCGAGCTTTCGGTCGAGATCGACGGTGAGGAGTCCAGTGATCGTGCAGTGAAGCCGACGATCCAAGAATGGCGGCTCGCACGTTTCAAGGAGCGCCTCGGTGCGCTTTTCCCGAGCGGACTAACGGCCGAAGGGATGAGCTTCAAAACCTACGGACCCAGCCTTCTCCGTGCGCTGAAGCTCGTGGTCGAGAAAGAAATGCTTAGCTTCCGTGATCGCCGCGTCGTATGGGCGCTGGGCACGCATTACGCCGACGGGCAGGCCATGGTGACTGCGACGCTCGTGGTGTGTGCTGCCCCCGACACCTCCATCGAAGGGCTCGTGAAGGAGTGGGAATTCTATTCGACGCCGGACTTGCCGCATCGTCTTGACCTGCCCGCCCTTTCGACTCTGGAGCGGTTGACGATGGAGTCGCACGAGGACCCCCGCGAGAAAATGCCCTTCGACCTGCCCAAGTCCGATATGGGCGAGGACCCGTTCTCGGTCTTCAAGAAGTTCTATCGCATCTACCCGCACTTCTCTCGCGTCGAGCTGTAGAGTCCGAAGGGGACGCCGCATGACAACGACCACTGATCCAGATGCACAAGGATGGTTAGTAAAGGAGCCGACTTGGCTCGGCCCCTATGTCGCGCAACTTGACGGAGAGCGTTCGAAGTTTGCCGCCGCCATTGAAGGGCACTGGATCATCGTGGCTGGAGCGGATAGCACGCTGAAATGTGCCGGTCGGATTCTCCGGCTGCGTTCCGATCTCTCGACCACGAAAATCTATTTCGACCGCGTGCACAGGTTCCGTGCGCCAAACTCGGTATCTGAAGCCGGTCTGACGCTACCTTCCGGGCCTATCGGGCGACTTCGCTCGGAGGATTTCACGAACGTGTTCGCCTTGGACGGAATTTCTGCGGCTGACGTGCCGCTGATCGACGATGTCGTTTACGTCCGCGACCTCCTGGAGCTGGCAGTACGCGACGATCTGCTCGGCCCCGCCGGTGGACCCCACGAGCTGATCAAGGACATGAGCGTCCGCGACCGCTATCTCGTCGGCAAGCTGGCACCGAGGCGGCCGGATGATGACCAGGCGACCCGGGTCGAGCCGGCCTCGGCGGCTGAGGAGGCCGGCGACCTCGAGGATGAACGGACGGCGCCGCTCCACGAGCCCGGCGCTGAGTTCGCGAGTGCATCGGGTCGGGTGGAGCCCGAAGACGACGCGCTCGACGAGTTAGACACCACGAACAACCAGTCGCTGATTCCCTCCAGCATGGGCCTCACCTTCTGCGTGGCGCCCGATGTCGAGAAGCTGACCGTCAATTCACGGTGGGGACGTTACGAGCGTGTCCCCAACGATGAGCACGGCATCGTCAAGACACGGAAGAACCGCCAAACCGGTCACGAGGAGGAGGTGAAGGTCAGGGTCTGGCAACGCATCCCGTGCGGTGGCGTGGCCTCGCTTTCGCTCGTTGATGGGCCGATTAAGCCATCCATTCCTGATCGCGACCAACCGGACGTCCGCCTGCAGGGCACGGTTCGGACCAACAACAAGGGAGAGCGCCTCGTTACCCTGTTCCTCGTGAACGGGCAGCTGGAACCCGACGACAACAAGGATCGCGCTTGGCTGTTCCAGCCGGAGATCATCGTCGAAGCCCCGGAGGGCCAGAGCGACAAATCAGTCTTTCGGCGTCGCCCTTCGAACGAAGTGGTCGTCGACGATCCAGAACGCGACCGCCTCGCACTCATCTATCGCGACCGTCTGGAGTTCGCAGTCGGACACGGGGTGTCCGTTCACGCCGATACGACGCCCGAGTACCCTACGAAGGCCCACCGCGTCAGAACGGAGATCATTCCACGCTACGAAGTCGCGGTCACCGAAACGCCCGGCCTCGACCCTAGGGACCGCCCTGACATGCGGCGCATGGTCGACGAGGGCTGGCTCGACATGACGCGGCTCGCGGAGATGGAGCCGGACGCGCTGCGGGAAGCGCTCGCATGCCTCGTCGACGATTACGCTGTGTGGATCGGCGAGCAGAAGAAGCGATTGGGAACAGAGATCAGTGGCTTTGACGATCCGGGCAAGGACGTCATCGCGCGCTGTGAGGAGATACTGCGCCGCCTTCGCGAGGGAATGAACACCATCTTCGCCGATGCCGAGACGCTTGAGGCGTTCCGCTTCGCCAACCGGTCCATGGCGATGCAGCGTGTCCGGAGCATCTACGCTCTGAAGCGCCGACGGAACGAGACCGTCGACGTGATCGCGTTGGACGTGCCGAAGAACAGATCGTGGCGCCCGTTCCAGCTGGCATTCCTGCTGCTGTCGATCCCGTCGCTCGCCGATCCGGCTCATCCAGACCGGACGAAGCCGGTCGAGGCGTTCGCCGATCTGCTCTGGTTCCCCACGGGTGGCGGTAAGACCGAGGCCTATCTCGGCGTGGCGGCCTTCGCCATGGCCATGCGCCGCCTGAGGAATGATCTGGGCGGCCTCGACGCCTCCCGCGGCCTCGCCGTGATCATGCGCTACACGCTGCGACTGCTGACGCTGCAGCAGTTCCAGAGGGCAACGACGCTGCTCTGCGCAATGGAAGTGATCCGTCGTGCAGACGACACGACGTGGGGCAAGGAACCATTTACGCTCGGCCTCTGGGTCGGAAATCGTGTGACACCGGGGACGACCGAAGCGTCTCACCAGGCTGTCGAGGCCATTCGAAACAACGACCGCAACAAGTCGGGCATCGCTTCACCTGCACAGCTTACCAGCTGCCCTTGGTGCGGATCGGAGATCTCCGGTGGTCGCGACATCGAGGTCGACAGGATCGCCGGCAGGACGTTGATCCACTGCGGCGACAAGCTCGGTAGCTGCGATTTCTCGAAGGCGAAATCCAGCAACGAGCCTCATCCGGGGCTTCCCGTAAAGGTCGTCGACGAGGAAATCTATCATCGCCCGCCGACGATGATGATCGCGACAGTGGACAAGTTCGCGATGATGGCCTGGCGCCCAGAGGTTCGGAACCTGTTCGGCCGCGTCGATCAGGAGTGTGGACGCCATGGCCTGCTGTGGCCGAGCCACGACTGCGGCACCGGGCACCGAGCGAGGGGTTCTTATCCCGCCGCCACTGTGAGGCCGGTCCGCGCCATCAGGCCGCCGGACCTGATCATTCAAGACGAGTTCCACCTCATCAGCGGTCCGCTGGGTACGATGGTTGGCCTTTACGAGACGGCCGTCGACGAGTTGAGCAGCTGGGTTCTGGGCGACACGAAAGTCCGCCCAAAAGTCGTCGCCTCCACCGCGACCGTGCGGCGCGCCGATGATCAGGTGCGCAATGTGTTCATGCGCCGGATCTCGGTGTTCCCACCCACGGGATTGGACGTCGAGGACAACTTCTTCTCGGTCCAGAGACCGATCAGCGAGAAACCCGGGCGGCGCTACATGGGCGTCTGTGCGCCGGGCAGCTCGCGTCCTGCGGTTCTGATCAGGACCTACACTGCATTCCTCACCGCCGCGCAGGCGCTGTTCGATCGGTTCGGCCCGGTGGCTGACCCCTACATGACACTCGTCGGCTACTTCAACTCGCTGCGAGAACTCGGCGGCATGAAGCGATTGGCGGAAGACGACGTCCAGACGCGTTCGTTCCGCGTCAACATGAGCTTGGTGGACCGGCCGGGGCTCTCCCAGCGGCGTGTCGAGGAAATCAGCGAACTGACGTCGCGCGTCTCGAGCCAGGACATTCCGCGATACCTCGATCAGCTCGAGGTTCCGTTCGAGGGGGTCTTCGATGCGGCACAGGGCAAATGGGTGACCAACAGAAAACCCGGAGAGGCCCGACCGATCGACGCCGTTCTCGCGACGAACATGCTGTCGGTCGGTGTCGACGTGAATCGTCTCGGGGTGATGGTCGTCAACGGTCAGCCAAAGGGAACGGCCGAATACATCCAGGCGACGAGCCGTGTGGGCCGTACACCGCCGGGGCTCGTGGCGACCGTGCTGACGTGGGCGCGGCCTCGCGACCTGTCGCACTACGAGACGTTCGAGCACTACCACGCGACATTCTACCAGCATGTGGAGGCCCAATCCGTCACCCCGTTCTCACCGCGAGCGCTAGACCGAGGGCTCACCGGTGCGATGCTTTCGATCATGCGCCACACCTATGATCCTTTCGCGGCGAATGATGGGGCTGGCGCCATGAACAGTCCGAGCCGCAAGGAGATGCTGGAAACGATAGGCGTCGTCGCCGCGCGCACCTGGGAAGTCACCGAGGACTCCGGAAAGAAGGCTCTGAGCGAAGCCGAGATGAAGAGCCGAGCCGACGAATGGTCCAATGAAGCGGGCGTTGGCGGCCGTACGCTCGTCTACCAGAAGTATGGCGCAGGTCCCACCGCCTATCCGCTGCTCTCAGCGCCGGGCATCAAGCCTTGGACCGACTGGACCGTTCCGATGTCGATGCGCGAAGTCGAGCCCGGTGTGAGGCTCGTGATGGAGGACGATCGATCGACCAGTGATCCGACTTGGCGACCGCGGGTGAAGAAGCCCGAGGAGGATCAGCAATGAGCAGGACACCCGTAGGAGAAATCCGACCGAGCCAGCTGCTTTGGACCTACGGTCCAGGAGCTTTGATCGACCTCCCGAACATGTCGGTGGTCACGATGGGGATCGATCGCTGGGAGAAAGACAGGTGTCAGCCAATACAAGAGGCTCGGTTGCTGGCCAATGTTCGGAGCGTACTCGGTCCTCAGGTCGATTCATTGCGCATGCCGCCCATCGGCGAAAGGGACATCGTAGACCCATTTTCTGCCGCGGCGCTGATCGGCGTGCCCGTAAAGCCCTTCCCGAGATGGCTGCGCTGCGTCAAATGCGGCCTGCTGTCACCCTATGACGCTGGCTTATTCAAGCTGAAAGAGAACAGGTACCGCCCGGAATCGACGCGCTTCGTTCATGAAGGGTGTCGAGGATCGAACAACAATCAAAGAGCAAGGGATGCCGATGCCGTCCCAGCCCGCTTCCTCATGGCGTGTCGTGCTGGTCATCTTGATGACTTTGCCTGGCACTGGTTCGTTCATGGCGGGCCGAGCGCATGCCGAGCAACCCTGAGATTCTTCGAGAGCGGCGCATCGCTGCAAACCGAGAACCTTTGGGTCAAGTGTGACGGCTGCGGCGCATCGAAGAACATGGCGCAGGCCTTCGGTCAGGCGGGTCGGGACAATCTACCGGGGTGCCGCGGGCGACATCCGCACATTGACAAGTTCGAAGACGATTGCACTGAAGACCCTCGTGCAATCCTTCTCGGTGCGACGAATGGCTGGTTCCCCGTAACATTGTCGGTCCTGGCCATCCCGCAAACAGGAAGTCCTTTGGCGCAACTGATCGCGGACGGCTGGACTTTCTTCGAAGACGTGAGTTCAGCTGCCGATGTCGCGCTCGTCGTCAAGACCCTCAAGAAGACCGCTCAGCTCCCCGGCATCGAGCAGTCCACCGATCAGCAGATCTGGGCCGCAATCGAGACCCACCGCAAGGGGGGATCCGACGTCGAGCAAAGTGATCTTAAGGGCCCTGAATGGGACGTGCTGACGGCCGCTAACCCTCCCACAGACTATCCACACTTCATGAGCAAGAAAGTGGGTGTTCCTTCGGGCTTCGATCCGGTGATCACGCGTGTCCTCTTGCTGGAGCGCCTCCGAGAGGTGAATGCCCTCCTCGGATTCACGAGGGTCGAGTCCCCGGACGAGGGCACGGGAGCCGATGCGGCTCCACGGGCCCCACTCGGACGCGCCGCGCCGAACTGGGTACCGGCCACCCAGGTCCACGGTGAAGGCATTTTCATCCGCTTCAATTCCGATGCTTTGAAGGCCTGGGCGGACAAGGATCCCGTGAAAGCGCTCGATGCTCGGCTCCGACAGGGGCACCGCGGATGGCGTCACAAGCGAAACCTCGACCCGAACGAAGGTTATCCGGGTGTCCGCTACGTCATGCTCCACACCCTCGCACACATGCTGATCCGGGAGCTGGCCCTGGAGTGCGGGTACAATGCTGCGAGTATTCGTGAACGGATATATGCAGATGTCGATGATGGCAAAGATCAAGCCGGATTTCTCATCTACACGGCGGCCGCAGACTCTGATGGAACACTGGGGGGACTGGTAGAACTCGGGAAGCCCGACAATCTCGGCCGACTTCTGCGGCAAGCCCTGGACCGCGCCCACATCTGCGCTTCTGATCCCCTCTGTGCCGAACATGATCCAAGCAAGGATCAAGCGCTGCATGGCGCAGCGTGTCACGCCTGTTCGTTCGTGTCGGAAACCTCATGTGAGCGGGGCAACCGTCATCTGGATCGCTCCTTGGTCGTACCTACCCTCGAAAACCCCGATGCAGCATTCTTCGAGACCACCTGATGGAAGCGACGCTGATCGCAGCTACGGACCTCGTGGCCCTGTTGTCTCCGTCGAGGATCGAAGCACTTGCTGATCGTGTCCGCGGCTCGGCGCCGGCCGAGAGCGATGGAAGCCTGCATCAGCTTGTGACTACGCCGGCTGCTCGCGCAGCGCTCGATCGCTTGATCGTCGCGTGGAGGCAGACGGAAATATCAGGCGATGTATTGGCCGGTATCTTGGTCGGCGCGGCCTTCGCACGTCAAAAGGTACAGCGCGAGAGCAGTGTCGAACTCGTCTGGACAGGCCCAACGACATCCTTCGTCGCCACCCGTCGCACAGAGCAGGTGCTCTTGGATCTCATCCATCACGCGCAGAGCGACCTCTTTCTCGTCAGCTTCGTCGCGTATGATGTCGCCTCGGTCGTCGATGCATTGAACGCCGCAGGCGCTCGCGGCATTGAGATCCGTATTCTGCTGGAAACCTCCACGAGTCATGGTGGGAGCCTGTCGGTCGACCCCATCGCCACGATGCGGAGCTATGTGCCTTCAGCGGCCTTATACGTCTGGACCGACCGGCCGGCACCGTTCACCGAAGGACGGGTTCACGCGAAAGTGGCTGTAGCCGATGGCAGCGCAGCATTCCTAACCAGCGCAAACCTGACCGGTCATGCGCTCGAGAAAAACATGGAGGCTGGCGTGTCGATAATGGGTGGCCGGATTCCTGCTGACCTTCGCTCGCACCTACATGCGCTTATCGAAACGAAGGTCATCCGTCGGGTGTGAGGCCGATTTTGAACTATCGCCAAGCACGGGCCCAAACCTGCAGACAATGGCTCCGAAACTGAACCGTCGCCGTACCGGGGACTCGAATAACCGCAGCGATCACAACACCGCACTTAGATCTCATATCAGTTCCCCTCGCGCTCCGAGAGGGATGCGAAAGGTACGGATTTTTGGCGTCGAATAATCGAGTCAAATCAGTGGCTTAAGAATCCGTACTAAATCGGCGAAGTCATGAGGTTTGGAGAAAAGTGCCAGCAGAGAGAGAAAACAGAGGCCAAACCCGACCGAGGAGGTCATGAGCTTTCGTCGACAAAGCCCGCAATTCCGTGCCTTTTCAGGGGTCGTCGGAAGCCGGAGAGACAGTTCGCTTGAGCATATCTGGCGGAGGGAGAG
>NZ_FMXQ01000019.1 GCF_900104485.1 Bauldia litoralis
GCGGTAGTAGGCGACGGCATGTTGCATGGCGACAAACTCACGTTGCTTCCGTACAAACCGCATACCACCGTTTGCCGTTTGTACGTAGCTAACACAATGACATTGTTCAGCAATTTGTCGTCGCTTGCTTAAGGTCTGCGCGCGTTGAGCTCATCCGCATCAGGAGGGATCTTTGGCGTGGGCACGATCGCTGAGTATTCCTGCAAAGCCAGCGGCACCGACGGGCGGGCGATATCCCTGAAGCCAATCCGATGGACTCCCACCGCTCCTGCGGGGGGCTTGGCGGCGGTCGACCCAGCAGGTGACGCCCATCCCTCTTCCCAGCCTCAGCCGCCAACGGCCACCAAGGGCCTGAGCAATAGGCTCAGGCATTCGATGGGTCAGCGCAGTTTTTTGGTGAGCGCTGGGATGATGGAGACGTCATTAGCGGCGCGAGATTACTCTTGCCGGGAGGCTCCGCCAGCCTTCGTGACGCCGAGCCGAGAATTGGTCGACCTTGCTCGAAACCGCACGCTTACACGTTTTAGCGGGCGCACGGATCGGCCGCGACGAACTCATCCGTAATTCAGGAAAGCGAACCACGAAAGCGCGCGGGGCTTCAAGCTGATGAAGGAGCCTCGGGGGGCGTGGTGAAACTCATTATCCCAGGGGATCGCATGTGCAACAGCGTAGCCGGCTATGATGGTCGGGATCACTCAGCGAGCTTAGGTCTTCTTCGCCCTCCGGCGCTGCGCTTGCTCGATTTCTAAGCGTAGCGACACCTGCAGCGTGGTTCATTTCAGGCTCGATGAGACAAAATTCTGCAGCTCCGGCGTCCTTGGCGCGCCGAAAAGTTCGGCCGAAGGACCCTCCTCCCAGACTTTGCCGAGGTGCATGAAGACTGTCTTGTTGGCAACCTGACGGGCGAAGCCCATCTCGTGGGTGACGAGGATCATGGTCATCCCGGCCTCGGCCAGTTCTTCCATCGTCTTAAGCACCTCTCCGGTCAACTCGGGATCGAGAGCAGAGGTCACTTCATCGAACAGCATGACCTTCGGCTTCATCGCCATCGAGCGGGCGATGGCGACGCGCTGCTGCTGGCCGCCGGACAACTCATCGGCATAGGCGCCGCTCTTCTCCTCCAGACCAACTCGGCGCAACGCCTCGCGTCCAATCTCGTCCGCCTCGTCGCGGCCGATGCGCTTCACCACACGTGGCGCCAGCGTGATGTTTTCGAGAACGGTGAGATGCGGGAAGAGATTGTAGCTCTGGAAGACAATGCCGACCTCCTTGCGCAAAGACCGCAGGTCACCTGCTTCCGGCGTGATCGTGTGCCCGGCGACCTCGATTCGCCCCTGCTGGATACGCTCCAGACCATTGATGCAGCGCAGCATAGTGCTCTTGCCGGAACCGCTGCGCCCGATCACCGCCACGACCTCGCTCGGCTCGACGTTGATCGATACCCCGTCCAGGACGCACAGGGCGCCGAAGTATTTCTTTACGTCTCTAATGTGCACGCTGGACACGGCGCTTACCTTTGAGTTTTTCGCTGAGATAGGACAGCGGGTAGCAGATGGCGAAGTAGAAGGCCGCCACCGTAATGAAGACGATGAATGGCTGGAACGTCATGTTGTTGAGGAGTTGGCCGGCACGGGTGAGCTCGACAAAGCCGATCAGCGCGGTGACCGAAGTGTTCTTGACGATCTGGACCATGAAGCCAACCGTCGGGCCAAGCGCAATGCGAAAGGCCTGCGGCAACACGACATAGCGTAACTGCTGCGGCAGGCTGAAGGCCAGCGCATCCGCAGCCTCCCATTGCGGTCGTGGCACGGCTTCGATGCAGCCGCGCCAGATATCAGCAAGGTAGGCCGAAGCATAGACGGAGACCGAAATCCCGGCCGCCAGCAGCGGAGGGAAATACAGGCCGGCGAAGCTCAGGCCGAAAAAGACAATGAAGACGACGATCAGCAGCGGCGTCGCCTGGACGATCTGGATGTAGCCGGCAATCGCCAGCTTCACCGGTCGCGGGCCGAGCACCCGCAGCAGCGCGAGCGTAAGTCCGATCGCCCCGCCGATCAGGAAAGCGATGATCGACAGCCCGATTGTCCACAGTGAGGCGCGGGCGAGAAACTCGACGCTGCTCCAGCCGAAATCCTGAATCATGCGCCGCTCCCGACCGGATCGAGATCCTCCTGCAGGAGGTCGGGCTTCGGCGGCTTGCGGCGTCGGAACAGCCACAGTCCGACCAAATAGTAGAGGAAGCGAAAGGTGAAGGTCAGCCCGATGTAGATGACGGCAACGACCAGATAGGTTTCGAAGCTGCGGAAGGTGAAGGACTCGACGATGCTCGCGGCGGAGGTCAGTTCCTTGGCGGAGATGGCCGAGGCGATACTGGTGCCGAGCAGTGTCAACGTCAGTTGGCCGGTCAGCGCGGGATATATGATGCGCAGCGCCGGCACGACGACGATATAACGGATGACCTGCAGTCGCGACATGCCGAGAGCCAGGCCGGCCTCGATCTGGGTCTTGGGGATGGCGAGCAGCCCGGCGCGAAAGATCTCGGTCGAATATGCGCCGAGGTTGAGCGCAATGGCCAGCAACGCAGCCATGTCGGCGGAGAAGCTCAACCCGATCAGCGGCAAGCCGAAGAAGACGAGGAAGAGTTGGACGAGCAGCGGCGTGTTTCGGAAGGCCTCGACATAGACTGTGACGAGAGCGCCAAGCCACCGCGGTCCGTCGGTGCGTGCGATGGCGGCTGCCAGGCCGATCGTCACCCCCAGCGCGATGGTTTCAGCTGACAGGACCAGCGTGTTGACCGCGCCCTGCGCGATATCCGGCCAGAATTTCAGGACCGGTCCGAATTGGAGTTCGTAAGCCATGCGGTCACCGTACCGGGTCGAAAGGCAGCTCGACGAGATGACACGGCATGATAGGCATCACGAATTTCTCGGGCGGGCTAAGGGCCGCGGGACGGAAAAGAATGCTCCGAGGCGCTGGAGCGCCCCGGAGCCTGCCTTGGGAGGCTTAGAACGTGGGCAGCTTGCCGCCCGGAATCGGCACCCCGGTCCATTTCTTGTGAAGGTCGTCGAGAACGCCGGTGACCTCGAGGTAGTAGATCAGGTTGTTGAGGTACTGATGAAGGTTCCACTCATCGGCACGGAGCGCCATCGACCAGTAGAGGGTGTAGAGTGGCAGGTCTTCCTTGACCTCGAACTGGTCGTCGACGCCGCGCTTTTTCAGCAGATCGTTCGCCAGCACCGCGACGGCGGCGGTGGCGTCGACCTGACCGGATAGCAGGGCCTGCATGGCGAGCGCATCGTCGTCGAAACGTTCGATCTGGAGGCCGGGAATGTTGTAACTGATCAGCGTCGCTTCCTGGGTGCTGCCCTTCGGCACGGAGATTTTCTTGCCTTCCAGGTCGGCGAGCGTCCGGATCTCGGCGTCTTTCGGCCCGACGATGGTCATCTGGTACGAGCCGTATGGATTGGTGAAGAGCAACGAGCGGGCGCGCTGCGGTGTCGCCGTGGTCATGGCGATCAGCATGTCGACGCGGCCGGACTCCAGCGCGGCGACGCGCGAGGCGTTGGTCACCGGGACGACGTCGAGCTCGACATCGAGCGACTTGGCCACTTCACGGGCCAGGTCGACCAGGAAACCGTCGGTGTTGCCGCTCGAATCCGTGGTGTCGTAAGGCGGCAGACCGGTCAGCACACCGATCGAAATAGTTCCCTTCTCCATGATCTCGGGGATTGTCACCGCAGAGGCGGTGGTGGTTGAAGCAGCAGCGGCGCCGACGAGCGTCGCGGCGGCGGCTGCGTAGCGCAGCTTGCGAAACCAGTTCATGAAAGTCCTCCCAGTGACGGAACGATTGCTCGATAAAAGTTCGGATCGCGGGCTCTTATGAAGCTCCCACCCGCATCGGCGATATTCCATTCCGCATTGTGGTTTGTCAATTCCGAAAATGACAACACAATTCCGAACTTGTCTCAAGCAATCTTCTGCAGGCCCGCTCCCGGGATGCTCTCCTCGCACCGCGACAGGGCGGACAGGGCTTCGGCGATGGCCGCCACCTCGGCGTCGGACGGCGCTGCCATCGGGGATCGCGGAACGCCGGCCTCGACCCCCTGCAGCGCCAGCGCCGCCTTGACGCGTGCTGGCAGGTTGGGGGAGGACAGCGCAGCCCAGAGTCCTACCAGTCCCTTATGTAGCGACGTGGCTCTCGCCCGGTCGCCCTCCTGAACGGCCCGCCAGAGCGCGACGGCGGCACGTGGCGCGGCCGTGGAGATCGCAGCGATCGAACCGGCAGCGCCGAGTTCGTAGCAACTCATCAGACCGGCATCAATCGCGGCAAAGACACGCTCTGCCCCGACCGTCTCGACGAGCGTCGCATAGGCGCCCAAGTCCGTATCGCTCTGTTTCACGGCGGTGACCGAGGGCGTCCGTTGCATGATTCTGGCGGCTGTGGCCGGCGTGACGTAGTCCCAGGGAATGACGTTGTAGATAATGATCGGCAGGGCCACCGCACCGGCGATCGCGCCGTAAAAATCAGCCTGACCCTCGGGTTGCGGGCTGAAAATGTAGTGCGGCGGTGCGATCTGCAGGGCAGTCACCGGAAGTCCGGAAATCGCCCGGGCCCGCGCCACGGCCGCCCGTGTACTGTCGGCCATGATGCTGACGACCACGGGGATCCGCCCCGCCGCGGTATCCAACGCCACCGCGACCAGCGCCATGAGTTCCTTGCCCGAAAGGGCATAGCCCTCGCCGGTGCTGCCGCCGACCACGACGCCGTCGACGCCATTGGCGGTCATGAAGGCGATCTGCTCGCGAAACGCCTTTTCGTCGATCTCCCCGTCAGGGCAAAACGGTGTCGTCAGGGGAATGAGAACACCGCGGAGAGCGGCGGAAGCGGACATAAGCTTGTTCCGTTCCTGGTTATTCCGTCCCGGCATCATACCCCAATTGCCGCGAAATCTGCCTCGCTGTGGCGATGACGAGGGGCGCAAGGGAGGGGATGCGTTCCCGGGTGACCCGATCCTTCGGTCCGCTGACGCTGACGGCGGCGAAGACATGGCCGGTGACGTTGTGGACCGGAGCAGCGATGCAGCGGACCGACGGCTGATGCTCACCCTCGTCGATGGAGTAGCCGCGCTCACGGGTCGCCGCGAGATCCCGGCGCAGCGCTTCCGGTTCGGTGATGGTGTTTGCAGTGAAGGGCAGGAGGCCGGCGGCGATAATCTTCTCGATGACCGATTCCTCCTGGAAAGCAATAGCGGCCTTGCCGACGCCGGTGCAGTAAGAGGGCGAAATCGAAAGCGTGGTGGTCCAGTTGACCGAAGCGCTGTTCGGTTCGTGATGCTCGATGCTGACCATGTTGGTACCATCGAAAACGCAGAGGTGGGATCCCTCCCCGGTCGCGCCGATCAGCCGCTCCACAAGCGGGCGGGCTTCTCGGTAGATGTCGAGATTGCCCATTACGATGCTGCCGAGCTCAAACAGACGGATGCCCATGCGGTAACGGTCCCGCTCGCGGTCCTGCTCCAGCAGCTTCACCTCGCGCAGACTGCTGACCAGCCGATGGACCGTCGTCTTCGGCATGCCGCATCGCGCGGCGATTTCGTTGAGCGTTAGCGAGCGATCAAAGGCGGAGAAACAATCGAGAATCGCCATCAGTTTGTGCATGGATTTCAGCGACCCGCGATCCGCGGCCATACCTATCGATCCCTTTCCCGACGTCTGTCTGGTGGTGGCCATGGTGTCCCGGACGTTCGATTGATGCGTGGGCGACATGGTTCGTTCCTTAAAGGAACAGCCTGAAGCTGCAAACTGTCAAATGGGCATTGACAAGGCGTTCTTCCAAAAAGTAATCCTGTATTCCGGATTACGGAACAACGATCCGCTAAGAGGCTTTTTATGGCATCCGTGCTTTGCGTTGGAATCGCAGTGCTGGACAACATGTTTGCGGTCGAGAGGTTTCCGACCGAACCGACCAAGGTGTTCGCACGGGAGTTTCACCAGATCGGTGGCGGCCCCGCCTCCAACGCCGCGGCCACGATCGCCAAGCTCGGCGGCAAGGCCACATACTGGGGTCGCGTCGGCGACGACGCCATTGGCGCCCGGCTGATCGAGGAACTGTCCGAATACGAGGTCGATGTCGGCACCGTCCGCCGCGTGCCCGACCGGCGGACCGGGGTTTCCGCGGTCGTCGTGGACGAACGGGGCGAGCGGATGATCTTCGCGTTTGCTGACCGCGAACTCGATACCGATCCGTCGTGGCTGCCCGACGAAATCCCCGATGGCGTCGACGTTGTCCTATGCGACGTCCGCTGGCCCGCGGCATCTGAAAAGGTGATGCGCAAGGCGCGGGCCAGAGGGCTTCAGGTCGTGCTCGACGCGGACCTCACTACCGACGACGCGATCGCCCGGCTGATCGGCTATTCGACTCATGCGGTCTTCTCGTCGCCGGCGCTGGAGCGATTGACCGGAACGCGCAACATCGAGGCCGGCCTGCGCGCCGCACAGGAGCGGACCGAAGGCGCCGTTTCGGTAACCCTGGGCGCCAAGGGCTTCGCGTGGATCGAAGGCAGCGACATTCGGAAGATCGACTCTTATTCCGTACCGGTGGTCGATACACTCGCCGCGGGCGACGTTTTCCACGGGGCCTTTGCGCTTGGCATCGCCGAGGGCATGACCATCGAGCGCGCTGGCCGGTTCGCCGCCGCCGCGGCGGGGCTGAAATGCACCCGCTGGGGCGGACGCGCAGGAATCCCGACGCGTTCCGAACTTGACGACTTCATGACCGCGGCGGCCTAGAGCGGCCCCGCTATTCCCGCCATAACCAGAGCCCGAAACAGAATTCCCCGACGGGCAGCGCCAACAGGACCGCGACATGGAAAAGCAGAGAAAGTCGATCCGGGAGAAGTTTGCTGACGGCGAGCCGACATTCGGCATGACCATTTACACAGGGGTTTCGGCCACCGTCGAAATTGCCGGGAACTGGGGTCTCGACTTCGCCTTCATCGACGCTGAACACACCTCCGTCGATGTCGATCAGCAGATGGAAAAGCTTATCCTGTCGGCCAAGGTCTCGGGCATTGCACCGCTCGTGCGGGTCCGCGGTACCATCGAGTGGGATATCCGCAAGGCGCTCGAACTCGGCGCGGACGGCGTCATCGTTCCGCAAGTCGGCACCGCCGATCAGGCGCGCGCAATCGTGCGCGCCGCGAAATTTCCCCCGCATGGCAGGCGCGGCGGCGACGGTTCGGTACGCGCCGCAGGCTTCGGCGGCCCGGGCTTCCAGTGGTCGAGCTACACACGCGCACAGAACGAGAGCACCCTGGTGATCCCGATGGCGGAGAGCTTCGAGTTCTTCGACAACATCGACGAGATTCTTGAGGTCGAGGGTATCGACGTCATCAATTTCGGACCGGCCGACTACTCCTTGTCGCGCGAGATTCCGATCGACTATTCGATGTCCAATCCGGAAGTCACCGCACGACTGGACGAACTGATCGAGAAATGCCGAAAGCGGGACATCAAGGTCATGGCGCCCTGCATTCCGCCGACGGCCGAGAACGCGGCGAAGCTGGCCGCCCAGGGCGTCGACATGATCATCATGGGCAATGACGTCATGTTCCTCAACGAAGGCGCCAGACGCGCTGCCGAAGCCGCGAAGTCCGTGACCGGCGGCTGAGGCTCTTCACCATTGGACTGCTCGCCCGCCGTCGATGCCGGGCGACATCGAACAAGGACGCGATCTTCGTGGAACTCTCATCGGGAAAGCTGCGCGGCATCCGACGCCTCGCTGACAGTGACGGACGTTTCAAGATGGTCGCCGTCGACCAACGGCCACCAATGCTTAAGGCACTTGCCGACAAGCTTGGCGGGCGGGCGCCGGGCTACGAGGATCTTGGAACGGCCAAGGCTGTCCTTGCGGAGGCGCTTCTGCCCCTCGGCTCCGCGCTGCTGATCGATCCGGACTATGGCTATCCGCAAGCCGAGTCCGTGATCGCGCCTGACAAGGGTCTTCTCATCACTCTCGAGGACTTCAATTTTAGCGAGACGGCGGACGGTCGAAAGACCAGCCTGATGCGGGGCTGGGGCGTCGAAAAGGTAAAGCGGCTGGGCGCCGACGGCGTCAAGCTCTTGTTGTGGTACAGGCCGGATGCATCGACTAACGTCGTCGATCACCAAAAGGCGCTGGTGCGTTCGGTCGGCGAGGCATGCCGCATCTACGACATTCCCTTCCTTCTGGAACTGCTCGTCTTCCCCTTTAAGGGATCGGCCGGTCACAGTACCGACTATACCGAAGACAAGGACAAGCATCCGGACCTAGTGCTGCAGAGCCTGAGGGATTTTGCCGACCCGGAATTCGGCGTCGACATCTACAAGCTCGAAAGCCCGGCGCTGGCCAAGAGCCTTCCCGATCCCGACGACGACACCGCCGAGGCACGGACGGCGCAGTCCCAGTTCGACGAAATTTCGAGAATCATCGACAAGCCCTGGGTCATGCTGAGCGCCGGCGCGAGCATGGAAGTCTTCCGGCGGGTGCTGACCTATGCCTACCGGGCTGGCGCCAACGGCTACCTGGCGGGACGCGCAATCTGGTGGCCGGCCTTCCAGCATTTCCCGGACATCGCCGCCATGAAGGCGGACCTCGCGACACAGTCGGTCAACTACATGGGCGATATCAACCGTCTAACCGACGCGAAGGCGCGACCGTGGGTCGAGGCAAAGATCTTTGGCGGGCACGCAACGCTGGACAACGCGGGCCATAGCTTCCCGGCCGACTATCCCGGCTTTTCCTGAACAACCTGTAGAAGGACTGACAAAGCGTGCTTGCGGATATCAAGGGTAAACGGGTTCTCGTCACCGGATCGAGCACCGGCATTGGCGCCGCCGTCGCCGCCGGCTTTGCCGCACAAGGCGCGCGCGTCGTCATCCACTACAACGCCAGCCAACGGGAAGCCGGCACGGTTGTCGACAGTATCGTGGCGAAGGGCGGCGATGCCCATGCGATCCAGGCTGACATCTCCACGACCGCAGCCGCGGACACGCTGGTGGGCGAGGCCGTGGAAGCCCTCGGCGGCATTGACGTTCTCATTAACAATGCCGGCGCGATGATCAAGCGCGCACCACTCGCCGAGGTCGACGACGCGCTATACGATCGGGTTCTTGATACAAACATCCGCTCCGTGGTCATGACCTCGAAAGCTGCTCGCCCCCATCTTCGCGATGCCGGGGCGGGCGTCATCATCACAGTCAGCTCGATCGCCGCCCGCAATGGCGGTGGCCCGGGGGCAGGGCTGTATGCCGGTGCCAAGGCCTTCGTCCTGAACTTCACGCGCAACATGGCCAAGGAACTGGCTTCGGACAACATCCGCGTCAACGGCGTTTCGCCCGGCGTGATCATGACGCCATTCCACGAGCGCTTCTCAAGCCCTGAGTGGATCGAGACGCAGCGCAAGACCATTCCGATGGGCCGGATCGGCACACCGGCTGACGCTGTCGGCGTTTTCCTCTTCCTAGCCAGCAACGCGATGAGCGGCTACGTCAATGGCCAAACCATCGAGTTGAACGGCGGCCAATACATGCCGTAACTTTCTTATCTGGCCACGCTCCCAAAGCGTGTCCGGCCCAAAAATGGTGTGCCTCCCGTGCGGGCGATTGGAAGGACGTAGGTCCCAAACAGTTCCCCACGGATTGTCGGTTTCCGCCACATGCGCGTTGATCGACGCCATGTCGCCGCGATTGCTGCCCGCCTAAAAGAGACGCTCACGCCAGCACCTGACATCCAAGCGTTCGACGGGCCGCGCGGATGCCTCGATTGCGCGCGCCGCAGCGAGGCCTCGCAATTTCCGAACGCCCCGACGCTGGTAGCGCCTCGATAATAAGCAAGCGTTAGCCGCGAATGCTGCAATCTTTTGACGGCTCGAGCCATTCGACCCTCGTCCATAGCCCGCACGAAAAGTAATCGGCTCCAACGGGCCACAACGAAGCTTCAATAAATACCGGCTGTCCGGAGTGGGGCCGCCAAGGCTTTGAAAAGACACGCCGCTTTTCCGAGCAATCCGAACGGTGCTGCTGACACCCCCCGTTAGCCGTCGGAAAATCTTACTCGCGAGAAAAAAATCCCTGCGTGAGACCCAGGCCGGTCCGGAGCTTATGAGGTTCCAGACTTTCGACCCGCCCCCCCTCCGGCCAGACCCGCATCTCACAAGGAGAGTCAAGCGGCCGAGCCGATCGTCAACCATGTCCAACCTCGGTTGGAATGCTGTCACTGGCGAGTGAGCCCGCTCTGGTCGGTCAACGATCCCGTAGCTGGGCGCCGCCTTTGCGGGGATCACCGGCGGTTGTGGCATGGCCGGGCGCTTTAGAGATGGTCCCGGTGTCACCCCCTGAAGCAAGCCTGGTCCGTTTGTCCCTGGCCTCGGTGATCGCCGGCTGGAAATAGTCCCATGACCAGATCGTGCTCGCGCGACCAGATCGATCGTGTCGTCGACGCACCGCTGCGATTCCTGCAAAGAGGTCCTCTTCGGTAAAGCCGCGATTGAGCAATCTGGTGAGAGGGCCCGGATCGTGGAGACCGACGGATGCCGGGTTGAGGCAGTCGCCCGCCGCCTTGCGGAAGGGAGCGAGCCAGGCCTCCGATTGCGGACTGATCCACGTCTCGAGATCGGATGGGCGGTGGCTCGCCGCGCAAAGGGCCTTCTTCCCGCCGAGCCTCCTTTTTTCAGTGAAGTACAAAGGATAAGTATTATCCTTTTCGGGTGCAGGTTTTTGCACCCTATCAAGACGCGCTATGGCGGCTCGTTTCCAAAGGAACTGGCGCCAAGCGACCGACTTGATGACGAGCTGGTTCGTGTCGTGCTTCCGTCCCCTTCGCGGGCGTCGCAGGCAAGCGATGAGATTAAGGGCGTCGAGCTTGTTCACCGCCATCTGAGCGGTCCGGATCGACACGAAGCTGAGCTCTGCGATTGTCTCGATCGCCAAAGTGCAGGCACTGCCTGCCATGCGGCAATGCCGGGCCACGACGGCTCCGACCGCCTGCTCCGAAACCGTCAGGTGCGCCGCAAGGTCGGGGGGCATGGCGCCAGCTGCGAGGCGCTTCCGTGCTGCGAGCCGCTCGGTCCTGCCGGGATCCGCGGCGGCGACCCGCTTCTTTGCGGCGACCTGGCTGCCATGCTTCGGCGAAGTCTCAACGGCGGAATGCTCCACCGAGTGGATGAGTTCGGCGGCGCGTTCGAAACTGATCTCGCCATCTGCCGCCTGGCGCCAGAGATCCGACACCTTCTTGTCGCGGGCGACGATCGCATCGATGCTGGAGGGCCAGCTCATCGTGCGTCAGCCGCCCGCTGCCGCGGTCAGCGCGCTGTGGGCAACCCAATGCGTGCCTGGACGACGGCCAGCCACGGTTTCGTCCTAGCGATCCGAAATCGCGCCGAGCGCCATGATCTTGAGCGGGAGCGTCTTGCTCGATCGATCTCGGGTGTTCTTGTCGTTGGCCATCGTCGAGAGGTTCCGTTGCGAAGTGAACCTGGCACCGATTTTTCAGTGCCACCCGCCGTAATGGTGGGCCTCCAGATGGTCCGATCCCCTTGTGGATTGCGCAATCGACCCTCTTTGCGACCGCGTGCGCTCCAGTACTCTCTCTGGTGATTTGATGGCCCGAATCGATCCGAGCGGACGATATTTCGTGGACCCTGATTCGCCCGCCCTGAGCCGGAGGCAAGACTGACCCGATGGCGAAGAAATCGTTCGACTGGCGGGGGATTGAAACTCAGTTCGGCAAAAAGATTGCCAAGGAGGTTCGGCGAATTGTGGCCAGCCAGCCTGTGACGGAAGAAGGCGAACCAGTTCCCTATCGCGAGGATCGGCCGGAGCGCGGGCTGACCTTCCACGAAGCTCTTGAGCGGTTTGTCGACCCTGAACTTCCCGGCGACTCCGAGCCGGACCGGGCTCCCCTTTCAGAGAGGGCTGCACTCGAAAAAAGAGCCGTTGTCCTGTTTGGCAAGCTGAAGCGTGGCGATGTGATCTCGAGTGGTATTGCGCAAGGGGCAAGCTCGCGCACCATTGTCGATCCAAGTCTTTTCGAACTGCTTATGTATCGAGTGGACTTAGACGCGGTGGTCGGCCACCGGCGGATCTTCGAGAAGCCGGAGTTCTTTCTGCCGGCCGAGATCCCACTCAACGTGCGGTCCGTACCGAAGTGGCTCCTTGCCTACGATCGCCCCGTCATCGCTGCGTTTGCGCATGATGCCAGATACCGCAAGGTCTCTGTTCGTGAAGAGCGCTATGCGCTTGGCGAGAAGCAGTCTCGCATCATCAAGGTCCTGCACGAGGCCTCTCAAACGAACGATCCGTGGCGTGACGGCCGCTCCCTCCTCGACGCTGCCGGTTCCGAGAGCACGAACCTCATGGATCTCTTCAAGAACAAGCGTGACCTGATCGTCTCAGATGGAACTGGCCTTTATCGGCTGAAGCTCGACTGATTCGCAGCGCGGGGGTGGGGATGGCGCATCCGGACCCTGTCCGTGGCAGTCATCAGATCCGCATGACGCCGCCGAACTGATCCCCGAAAAGCGATCGAGCTTCCGGCCTGACGACATCCGTGTGTCGGCGGTGCCAGCGTTCTTCTCGTCACCAAGTGGACTGGAAGGATGTCACCCCGTGGATCATCACCTCAACGAACAGGACCTGGCCATACGTCTCCGGCTGAGCGTCCGCACGCTCCAACGCTGGAGATGGCGCGGCAAGGGACCGGCGTTCCTGAAGCTCGGCAATCACCGCGTGGTCTACCGCCTCTCGGATGTCGAAGCCTGGGAAGTCGCCAACCGACATCCGGGCCAGGTCGGACTTCCGGATCGGGCATGATGGCCCGACCAAGGGCGCTGGCGTCCGACGATCAGCGTTGTGACGACATCGTCGAGATCGGCGAGATCCTGGCGCTCGGTCTGGTTCGTAGCCTGGCCCGAAGATCAAGTTGTTTATCTGCGAATGCTGGCGATCGTTCGGTTGACTGTCTCGGGCAGGCAAGCGGTGTTGGGCAATACGCTCTCCAACCGGAGCCCGATTGATGACAGAGCCCGTGCTCGCCCGCCTGACGGCATTGAAGACTATGCCGACTTCAGAGCTGAAGGACCAATGGCGGAAGCTCTTCGAGACCGAACCTCCGGTCTATAACCGCCGCTTCCTCGAAAGCCGACTGGCCTACCGGATCCAGGAACTCGC
This sequence comes from Bauldia litoralis, assembly GCF_900104485.1. Taxonomy (GTDB): domain Bacteria; phylum Pseudomonadota; class Alphaproteobacteria; order Rhizobiales; family Kaistiaceae; genus Bauldia; species Bauldia litoralis. The sequence goes on from NZ_FMXQ01000019.1 coordinate 13,207, forward strand.
CCATGGCGGCCTCACTCGGGACACCGTGGCTCGACTTGAAGCGCTCGCCAAACAGATCGAGCGCGGAGGCGCGACGGGCAAGGCTCGGGCTTCGGTCAGACCCATCGCCGGCACCCGACTGATCAGGGAGTTCAACGGCGTCGAGCACTGCGTCACGGTCAGAGGCGACGACTT
>NZ_FMXQ01000022.1 GCF_900104485.1 Bauldia litoralis
ATGCTGCATCTCTACGCTGCTCTTGCCGAGAAGGAGCGGCGACTGATCTCCGAGCGGACGCGGTCGGCGCTAGCGGCGCGAAAGGCTCAGGGCGCTCGACTGGGCAATCGAATCAATGCTGCCGAGGCAGCGGCGCGGGGACGAAGGGTTCAAGTGCAAGAGGCTGCCGCGTTCGCCGCGAACGTCCTACCGATCATCGAGTCCCTACGAGCATCAGGCATCATGGACCTGCGGGGTCTCGCTGCGGCGCTGAACAACCGCGGCGTCCGCACCGCACGCGGCGGCAAGTGGCATGTGTCTAACGTCAAGAACCTCGTTCATCGCTTGAGCAGCTAATCCCTTTTTTAGACGGGAATAACGGGCGTGACCACGCGCCGCGATGACGTCCTTGATGCGCCCGGCTCAAATGGCAAACGCACCTTTGAGCCGAAAAGTCGCAGCCTGAGCGATGGAATTGAAAACCCTGTCTGCAATGGCCATGTAGGGATCATGATGATGTTCAGCATTCATATTCGGTTTCTGCTTTTCGCAGGGTCGCTCCTGAACCGCCGGTAGCCCCGGGCGGGGTGGGTTTTGATGCCCATCCACGCTGCCGGGGTGTTACCTGATCCCAGATCCAATCTTGACAGAGGTGCCTGCGCCGACCCGGCCGGCAGCATGCGGATGCGCATGTTCGCCCACCGATGTCCGTCACGTAAGAAATTTGAGGATGACATGTCCAACTACCTGCATGCCCGACTGCACGATCCGCTCACCCCCCGCGGCGTCGGGTTTTTCCGCCGATGGGTCATGGCGATCGCCAAGCGGCGCCGGATGATAACAGCGCTCGAAAACCTCGATGACCGGACGCTTGCCGACATCGGAATCTACCGTGGTGAGATTCCAAGCATCGTTGACGGGTTCGATTCACGCGAGTTGCGGATGACTCCTGTCGCTCCGCCCCCGATTGCCGAAGAACCAGACTACGAGCGCGCTTCGAACGTCGGCTCGAACCGAGTTCGCCTTGTCACGCTCCGATTGACGGATGCGTGAGGAGACGAGTGCTAGGGATTGACGCCGAAAGAGCGAAGGGAAGGAGTGAACAAACCGATGATCTGTGAAGCTGACTTTGCCGAAGTATTTCCGTGGATGGGTAAGTTGGAACGCCGAAGCGAGCCGGATGCGAGGCCGTCGGCAAGTGAGGCCTGTATCGCACGATGGGAAGACGAAGGGGGGACGGTACTCGACAACCCGCAGCCCGCTCGGCCTCGGACGCAAACGTATGGCCCGCCCCGATTGCAAAGGGCGATTATGTGACGACGTGAGCAGTCTGCAAAAAAGTATCCGGCAGGTCGGCGCGTGGGCCGCTGCCAGGATGGTGATGCGCGCATCCCGATCCTCATAAGGGGCCGGCCTCGAAGGCCATTCTGCGTCGGAGGCTGTGGTCGCGCGCGGCGGTCGGCTAAAGGCGGGTCGAGGGCGGCGAGGAGATGGTCTCCAGCGCCACTGCCATGTAGGACTCGGTGGAGTCGAATGCCGCCTGACCAGCCGGCGTCCAGCGGGCGTGGCGCTCTATGACCCGGGCGCCGTCGCGATAATGCCGGGTGTGACGATCCCGGGCCTCGGCGGCGGCCGCAGATTCAGCCGCGGTGAGGCGCCCCGACGCGAGCAATCGGGTCACCGTGTAATGCATCCGCGCCACGACATAAGTGGCGTGAAGCACACCGTCCATCGGTCGGATGTCGACGCGCAGCGGCGAGGCATAGCGCTCATCGTCGGGGTTCTCGACCAGTGGTCGGCCAAGACCAAAGCCGAAGAGAAGGGCGTGCGCTGCCTCGTGGGCCAGCGCTTCTGCAATGTCAACGCGGGTGGCGTCCGGCTCGAGCCGCAGGAACAGCGCACCCCAGAGCTGGAAACTCGAGGCGCCGCCGAAATAGGCTTCGTCGGTCGTCCCGACCAGGGCAATCTCATTGACGAGCTCCCGCAACTCGCCGGCGATTTCCGGAGCGCCCTTGTCGAGGAGCGCAAGCGCTTCGCGGACCCGTGCCGCCGCATCGACAAACGCCGGGCCCTGGAGCGGCTGCAGCCCGGCGCCGACCTCCGGGTCACTGTCGAGGAGCCTGCGGTAGCGCGCCGCCTGTCCCAGGCCGAGATCGCTGTCGGTCAGAGTGACAATGCGCATGCCGTCTCTGGCGCCAAAGCCGGGACGTACGAGGTCGTCGGCAATGACAGCCGCACCTACCAGGTCGTCGGCGAAGATAGTCTCCACGAGTTCGGTATAGGCGCCGAAGACCGCCGGCGAAACGGGCCCGGCGCGAACGCGGGCGATGAGCGCCTCCGGCGCGGCGCCATCGGAACGGGCGAGGGACTGCAAGACCGCGGTCAGGCTATCCGCCAGACCACCGCGCACGCGCTCAGCAACAATCGCGGCGCGATTCGCGTCGGGATGGAACGCATAATGGTCGCTGGCGCCTTCCGAGCCGATCTTCGCTGTCATTGAGCCCGATGCGCGAGCCTGACCCGCGCCGACGTCTACGATGTCGATCCGGGAGCCCTCGACTTGGCCACATTGTCGGCGGTGCTGGCCGAAACCGCGGGCTTGAAGCCCGGCTTGATCGTGACCTTGGCGCTGCTCGCCCGGCGAACGGTCTGGCCCGGCGCGTCGTCGCGGCGGTCAAAGCCGATCAGTTCGTGCCCGGCCAGTTGTTCCTTCGGTGACTTGCGTTCCATTGTGATCTCCTTGTCGGCGGATTGCGACCTTTGATCCGCGGCAGGCACCCTACGATGCGCCTGATTCAATTAACACTGGCCGGAGCTCCAGGAAAACCCCGTCCCTCGCGCACCTCGCGCTGTCCTTCGGACTGCTGTGGCACCCGTCACACGTCAAAGCTGATCGACCTGGGATCGTCCAGGAAAGGCTCTCAAGCCTTTTCCTCAGCCGTTGAAGAATTTCTTGTTTGGAGGGCTTCGGTCTCTTTACGTCATCGACACCCGGAAGGAAAGCCACCCTACAAGGCGCTGTGGTTCACCTACTGGCCAAGAAGTTCGCAACCAAAGCGCTGTTCAATTGCCCCAATGGCTTCGAAGTCCGGCATCGCATCTCCATCTTTCGGTATGCGTCGCTCCACCGCCGGCGTGCTGGTGGCAAGCACCAGTTCTTCAAAGCCGCCCGGCGTAAGCAAAAACAACATCTTCGCCGGTCCACGTCGAACAGAGTACCTGTGAGGGATGTGACGAGGCCCGTATAGGATCGTGCCTGGGCTCGCCGGAATAGCCTTGCCTCCAACTTCGAACTCTACCTCACCTTCGAGCACAACGAAGGTCTCGTCTTCGTTGTGGGAGGTCGTTCGTTCAGTCCCGGCGCCCGGCCGACGTTGCTTGCCTCGGGCGGGAAGACATGTCGGGAAGGCACGTACTCTTGTCCGATTTCCGCGCTCGGAAATGGCAGGAAGGCCGTGAACCCAGCACAGACGAACTCGCACATGCTGGTGTCGGCGGTGCCGCAATGGAGCTGGTCAGTGCAAGAGCGTTCCCCGTCATCGGTGACGTGCATCATCTCGCTGAAATGAACTGCATGGTCCAGCCCGGCACTCATGCGCGCGCCGCATGCGCCGGAGTCATCGTCGTGACCACGGCGATCACGAGCATGGCAAGCATCGTTACGAAGCGACCGAACATGACGTGAACATAGGCATTTCTCGCTGTGATGTGCATTGCAGCAGCCGTTGCCCTTTGGGCGAGCCGATGATTGATGACGCCTAACACCGCGCCAAATGGCGCCGACGATCGATGACTGCCTGATGCGGCGAAAAAAGAATGGGCCTGCCCGCCGAGGCGGCCCGTTCTGGGATGGCTCAGTGCCCCGAATGTGCGGCCGGTTCCGCCCGAATTGAGGGGGAGTGAACCGCCTGCACCTGGATGATGGCCAGCGCCGTTGCGGCGATCGATGCGGTGCCCAGAAATGCGATGGAAAGGCGTGGCATCGCCGGCCCCCGTCAGGCCGCTTCGCGCGAGGTGGGGTAGCCCGCCTCGGCGAGAACGGTCTCGATCTCGGCACGCGTGGCCGAGGTTTCGACATCAATCTTGCGGTTCTCGGGGTCGGCATTGACCACCGCACCCTTGTCGACCGACTGGATGGCCTTCGTCACGCTCCGGGCGCAGCCGAAGCAGGTCATGTTCTCGATGTGGAATTGCATGTTTGTCTCCTTTGTTTGTCTGGCGAGGAGAGACGTGGGGGCTCCCAGCATTGGAGGGTCAAGGGAGGATTTGCGGATTTTTTTCGGAGACGCCTTCGCCCGAAATTTCATGGCCACGATATGTGAACGCGCGCGCGCGAAGCAGCGCGGAGCCAACTCACACGGGGGAAAAACATCGCTTGACCCTCCCATCATGGGAGAGCCCATGTCCTGGCGCATCACCACGAATCCGAAGGGAATCAGCCATGAATGCGCCAGCCAGTGTCACCAGGGAAACCGTTTCCCTCCCGATTGAGGGAATGACCTGCGCCTCCTGCGTGGGGCGCGTCGAACGCGCACTGAAGATCGTCCCCGGCGTCCTTGATGCCAGCGTCAACCTCGCTACCGAGCGCGCAGATGTCCGCTTGGCCGGACCCGTCGATCGCGCCGATTTGATCCGGGCGATCGAGGATGCGGGCTACACGGTGACTGCGTCGACCATCGAACTCGCCATCGACGGCATGACCTGTGCCTCCTGCGTCGGCCGGGTGGAGCGCGCGTTGCACGCTGTGCCGGGTGTCATTGAGGCCACTGTGAACCTCGCCACCGAGCGCGCCACCGTGAAAGGCAGGGTCGAAGTCGCCACGCTGATCGAGGCGGTCGCGGGCGTCGGCTACGAGGCACGCCCGGTGGATCGGAGTGGCGCCGCAAATGCCGAGGCGGAGGCGCAAAAGGAAGAAGAGCGCCGCGTCCTGTCCCGCGATCTCGCAATCGCGGCGGGCCTTACCCTGCCGGTCTTCATCCTCGAAATGGGTAGCCATATCATTCCGGGCGTGCACCATCTGATCGCCTCGACCATCGGCATGTCTTCGAGCTGGCTGCTCCAGTTCGCTCTGACCTCGCTTGTGCTCGCGTTCCCGGGCATCCGCTTCTACCGCAAGGGCATCCCGGCGCTGCTTCGCGGCGCGCCGGACATGAACAGCCTTGTCGCCGTCGGCACACTGGCAGCTTACGCCTATTCGCTGGTCGCGACTTTTGCGCCGGCGCTGCTGCCGGCCGGTACGGTGAACGTCTACTACGAGGCTGCCGCGGTCATCGTGACCCTCATCCTTCTCGGCAGGGTACTCGAGGCGCGCGCCAAGGGCCGTACTTCCGAAGCGATCAAGCGGCTCGTAGGCCTGCAGTCCAAGACCGCTCGCGTGCAGCGCGGTGGCGTCATTATCGAGATCGAGATCGCGGATGTCGCACCTGGCGACATCGTCGAGGTGCGCCCCGGCGAACGAGTTCCGGTAGATGGCGAAGTGGTCGAGGGCGACAGCTGGATCGACGAGTCCATGATCACCGGCGAGCCGCTGCCTGTCTCAAAGTCCCCAGGCGCATCGGTCACCGGCGGGACGGTGAACCAGACGGGCGCTTTCGCCTTCAGCGCCACCGCGGTCGGAGGCGACACCATGCTCGCGCAGATCATCCGCATGGTCGAGGAGGCCCAAGGATCCAAATTGCCGATCCAGGGGCTGGTAGACAAGATCACCATGTGGTTCGTGCCGGCAGTGATGACGCTCGCCGCGCTGACCTTCGGCGTGTGGTTCTTCTTGGGACCCGAACCGGCGCTCACGTTTGGCCTCGTGAACGCGGTCGCGGTCCTGATCATTGCCTGCCCCTGTGCCATGGGTCTTGCCACGCCGACCTCGATCATGGTGGGCACCGGGCGCGGGGCCGAGCTTGGCATCCTCTTCCGCAAGGGCGACGCGCTGCAGGGTCTGCAGGACGCCCGCGTGGTCGCGCTGGACAAGACCGGCACGCTGACCGAGGGCAAGCCGACGCTGACCGATCTCGTCCTGGCGAATGGGTTCGATCGCGCTGACGTGCTGTCGCGAATCGCCGCTGTCGAAGCGAAATCAGAGCATCCGATCGCCCGCGCAATCGTCCAGGCAGCTGAGGCCGAAGGGCTTGTCCTGCCCGCCGTCGGGCCGTTCGAGAGCGAAACGGGCTTCGGCGTGACCGCAGAGGCAGGCGGCATCCGGGTCGAGATCGGCGCAGATCGCTACATGGCCAAGCTCGGCCATGACGTTGGAGCGTTTGCCGAAACGGCCGCGCGACTTGCCAACGAAGGCAAGTCGCCACTCTACGCTGCGATCGGCGGGCGCCTTGCCGCGATCATCGCGGTGGCCGATCCGATCAAGGAGACGACATCGGAGGCGATCCGGGCGCTTCATGATCTCGGCCTTAAGGTCGCGATGATCACCGGCGACAACCAGCGCACGGCGGAGGCCATAGCGCGGCGGCTCGGGATCGACGAGGTGGTGGCCGAAGTCCTGCCGGACGGCAAGGTCGCGGCGATTAAGCGTCTGAAGGCGCTTGGCCCGGTAGCCTTCGTCGGCGACGGCATCAACGACGCCCCGGCCTTGGCAGAAGCGAATGTGGGCCTCGCCATCGGCACCGGCACGGATGTGGCCATCGAGGCGGCCGATGTGGTGCTGATGTCCGGAAGCCTGAAGGGCGTGCCGAACGCCATCGCGCTCAGCGGGGCGACGATGCGCAATATCCGGCAGAACCTGTTCTGGGCCTTCGCCTATAACGCTGCGCTGATCCCGGTCGGCGCGGGCGCGCTCTGGCCGGTCTCCGGCATCCTGCTCTCACCCGTCTTCGCGGCTGGGGCAATGGCGCTGTCGTCACTCTTCGTCCTCGGCAACGCACTCCGGCTCCGCCGGTTCGCCGCGCCGATGGTCGAACCCGCCCGCGCCACAACTTGAGCACGTTGCGTCCCCGGATCGACCGGGGACGCTGTCTGCTTTCTGTCAAACCCCACCAAGGAAATTTGCCATGACCAGCACCGTCACCGTCACCGTCTATTCCACGCCGACCTGCCCCGATTGCCGCAACCTCAAGGCCTGGCTGGGCCGGATCGGCATTGCCTATGCCGAGCGCGACCTGACCGATCAGGATGTCATGGACGAGGCGAAGCGTCGTTTCGGCGTGCGCGTCGCCCCGATCACCGTGATCGGCGACTGGTTCACCTACGGCACCTTCGAGGACCAGAAGCCCCGGATCGAGGCTCGTCTGAAGGAGGTCGGGATATGGCCGATCTGACCCTCGCTCCGCCGCGGCCCCGTAGCGCACGCAGGCCCCTTGTCCTCGGCACGCTGGGCCATGTGGTCAACGACGCCTACACCGCCTTCCTTCCCGCGCTGCTACCGATGTTCCATCTCCAGCTCGGGCTGGAAGAGACGACACTCGCGGGCTTGGTCGCGATCTTCGCGCTGTCGACCTCCCTTCCCGGGCCCTTCCTCGGGAAGCTCTCGGACCGTTTCGGCGAAGCGCACATCACCGCCGCAGGCGTGCTCTTCAGCGCGGTGCTGCTCAGCCTTCTGGCCGTGGTGCCGAGCGTGCCGCTCCTCTTTGCGCTGGTCGCGGTGGCTGGTCTCGGCTCGGCGGCGATCCATCCCGCAGGTTCCATGCTGGTGCGACAGGGAACTTCCAGGCCGGAATTGGCGGTCGCTCTCTTTGCCGCCGGCGGCATGCTCGGCTATGCGGCAGGCCCGACGCTGCTGGCAGCCGCACGCGACCATGCCGGGCGCGCGCTGCCCCTCGTCCTTGCTCTGCCCGGCATTGTTGCCGCGGCGACGATCATGGCGCTCGTTCCGCTCGAAAGCACCTCCCTCCCTGCATCGACGAAAGCTGCGCGGTTTGAATGGAGGCTCGTCTTCGGTCCGGTTGGTCTGGTGACGCTGGCCGCCGCCCTCGCTTTTCTTCCCGCAACAGCTGTTCTCAACGGGCTTCCCCTGTTCCTGATGGAGCGCCACGGCCTGCCGGACACGCACCCCGCAATCGCAGGCACCCTCACCACGTTTTCGTTGGCCGCAGCGGTCGGCGGCATCGGCGTCGGTCTTCTCGCAGCCAGGCTTTCCCGGACATGGTTGCTCGCTGCCGTCCTGACCGGCAGCGTTCCGGCCTTCCTGGCGCTGTTGTGGTTGGCGCCGGATGCGACGGGCTATGTCATCGTGCTCGGCGCGGCTGGCGCGCTCAGCTATGCCGCCACCCCGATCCTGGTGGTCGCGGCGCAGGATCGCGCGCCACGATCGGGCGCGACGGCCTCCGGGATGGTCTTCGGCCTCGGCTCCGCACTGGCTGGCCTCATGTACTTCGGCATCGGCGCCCTGCAAGCCGAAGTCGGTGTCAGCTTGGCGCTGTCGCTCGCCTTCGTCGCGCCGGTTCTTTCGGCGGCGATTTCGTTCGCCGTCCTGCGTCGCATCCCTTCCTTTGCCGCTGCTTCCGTCACCGAAACGCTCTGCATCTGTGCCGCCGCCAGCGGTGCCGGCATCGTCACCTGTGCCCCTTCCTGCACTCTTTCCGGCAACGGAGTATTCCGAAATGCCTGACGTCACCCTTCTCAACATTGGCCGGACCATCAAGGTGCTGGACGGTGAAACAATTCTGTCAGCCGCTCTGGCCAAGGGAATAGACTATCCGCACGGCTGCAAGTCCGGCCGCTGCGGAACCTGCAAGTCCCGCCTCGCCGTCGGCGAGGTCGATCTTCTGGACCACTCCCGGTTCGCTCTGACCCCTGCGGAACGCGACGGAGGTCTGATCCTCTCCTGCCGCGCCGTGCCGAAGGGTGGCGCGAGCGTGGCATGGCTGGAGGATGAGGACACGGAAGCAAGACATCCGGTCCGCTCGTTTGAGGCCGAGGTGGTGGGGACCGAGCAACTCACACATGACATCCTGCGTCTGCGCCTGAAAGGCGGCAGCCCGGCGCTGCACTTCGCGCCCGGCCAGTACGCCACAGTGGAACTGCCAGGCGAGACCTCCCGCGATTACTCCATGGCAAACGCGCCGGGCGCGGAGGAACTGGAGTTCCATGTCCGCCGCGTTCCAGGTGGGCGCACCTCGGGCGCAATCCACGACCGCCTCCGTGCCGGCGACCGGGTTTGGCTGACGGGTCCGCGCGGCACCGCGCATCTTCGGGCGGGGCACACCGGGCCGATCCTCGCCGTAGCAGGCGGCTCCGGCCTCGCGCCCATCCTCTCGATCCTCGAGAGCGCGGTCGCCCAGGACATGCGGCAGCCGATCCGTGTCTATATCGGTGGACGAGACGAGCGCGACCTCTACGGCCTCGATCGCCTGGCCAGGCTCGCCGCGCAACACGGCGACATGACCGTGACGCCCGTCTTGTCCGCTCCGTTCGCACCGACCGACCGGCGAACGGGCTTCCTGCACACCGTGGTCCGCGCCGACCTGCAGGCCCTTGACGGATGGAAGTGCTACACGGCCGGCCCGCCTGCCATGATCGACGCCTTGACTGAGGTTGTTCTCGCTCGAGGTCTGCAGCGGGAAGATCTACACGCCGACGTGTTCTTTACGCCGACGACCGCGCCTCACTCAGTTGAAATTGCAGCAG
>NZ_FMXQ01000015.1 GCF_900104485.1 Bauldia litoralis
ATCTTCTGGATGAAGACCCGGGGCGGCTGGCGCGAGACTCCGCAGGTCCATGAGGTCGCTGTCCGCGACGTCACCGCAATGACCGACGAGGAACTCATCGCTCGCATCCGGGTGCTCGACGACGCGATCGGGCCGATGCTGGAGTTGCCGGAAAGGGACAGAGTTAAGAATTGAGTGCATGGGGCAATTGCCAATCGCAAGACGGACGGGGGCTCGTCCCCGTATTCCTTCGCCCATGGACCCAAAATGCGACCTCTCGCAAGGCCTCCGCCAACCCTGACCGCTAGGGGCACAATTACATTCAATTGACGTTGGGGTTCCGGCACCGCACTCTACAGTTCCGACGCCTCTGCATTGCGAATTCAGCTCGTGAGGAAATTGACCACTGATCGAATTATCGGCGCGTTCGTGTTTCCTGACGCATGGTCCGATTTAGAAGTTTTTCGCGCATTGCTCGCCGAATTTCAACGGTTCGGCGTCAGTGCGATAGTGACGGAGACTGATACCTATTGCGCGGCCGCGATCGATGCCGTTCACGAACGCGGGATGCAATTCTTTGCCGGGATTGCATGCTTTTCGGATCACGCATCGAACTTTAAAACACTTGCCGCTCGCCCGGAGCTACGTCCAGTCTTGGAGAACGGCGAGCCTCGCTCACAGATGGAATGGTACGTCGGCATCACGCCGACTGATCGCAGGCATCAAGAGTCCGTCCTCAACAAAATCAGGCTAATTGCAGCTAGCAACGAGATCGATGGTCTGTTCCTCGACTTCGTGCGATGGCCGCTGCATTGGGAACTTGAACTGCGGCCCGGACAAGAGCCACCAATGGATTCCAGCTTCGACGAGGCGACGCTCGAAATTTTCGCGGAGGCGACTCGTTTGCGGCCGCCATCATCCCGCCGCGCAGTTGCCGATCGAGCCGCGTGGATTCTGGGAAGTCATCGTACGGAGTGGGTCAACTTCAAGTGCCAGGTCATCACAAGCTTTGTTCATGAAGCGAGAGCAGCATTGCTGGACGCGAGACGTCGGTCAAAGCTTGGCGCCTTCCTGGTACCCGACGGAGCATTGACCAGTGAGTCCTTTACCGGCCAGCGCTGGGAGGATCTGGTTCCGCTGATCGATTGGGCGGCGCCCATGCTGTATCACAATATACTTCTGCAGCCGCCCGCGTGGATTGGCCAAATGGTGGATCATGCGGTCAGCATGGCAGGCTCCAAGACTCTGCCGGTTCTCCAAGCTGATTCCAATCGCGACCCAGCGGTTGCCGCTGATTGGGGACCGCCGATGGATATCGATAACTGGCGAGCCGCGCTCACCGAGGTTGCCGGGCGAGACGATATCGCAGGGCTTGTTGTTTTCCCGGGACCGGGTCTCTTGGAAGATGGGCGAGGCGAAGCTCTTCGTGACGCGATGAGTGCAACGTGAGCGGAGGTGGTATGACCGAGGTGTTGTTGCGGGCCGATAGGATCAATAAGCGCTTCGGCGCTGTGGTCGCTCTCAACGATGTCTCACTGGAACTAATGGCTGGCGAAGTCACGGGACTGGTCGGTGACAACGGCGCCGGCAAATCGACGCTGGTGAAGATGTTCAGCGGGGTTCTTCGACCCGATAACGGTACGATTCGTTTCGACGGTGAGAATGTCGACTTCGCCTCGCCAGCAGCCGCGCGTGGTCGGGGAATCGAGACTGTCTATCAGGATCTAGCGCTCGTCGGCAGTATGGCTGTCTGGGCCAACGTTTACCTCGGACGTGAACTGCTGACTGGGCCGGCGTTTCTCAACGTATTAGACAAGCGAAGGATGATCTCAAATGCGCGAGACATGCTCGAACGGTTTGTTGCGCGGGTGCCTCCGGTGGACGAGCCAGTCGAGTCTCTCTCAGGCGGACAGCGCCAGATCGTGGCAATCGCTCGCGCCGGCGCATGGGGGTCAAAACTGATCATCATGGACGAGCCAACTGCTGCGCTCGGCGTCGCCGAAACAAGGGCCGTTGAGGAAGTCATTCATGGCTTGCGTGACCGCGGACTGACCGTCTTAGTTATCAGTCACAACCTTGATCAGGTGTTTCGCATTACTGACAGAATCTGGGTTCTGCGGCGCGGCGAGGTGATCGGCAGCCGCGAGACCGGAAACACCCGACCTGAGGAAATTGTTGCAATGATAACAGGGGCTGTCCCCGCCGACAGGTTGGGCTAATGGCGCCAGCTTCTCGTCAACATACCAAGGCATTGAGCGAGCTTGCCAAACGTCATGGTCTGTTGCTGGTTTTCGTCCTGGTCGTCGTTGCCATGTTACTAGCCAAGCCCACGTTCGGCACCTATCAGAATATCGTCAATGTCCTGCAGCAGAATGCGGTTATCGGCATCATCGCCTGCGGCATGACCTTCGCAATCATCCTCGGGGGTTTTGATCTCTCCGTCGGCTCGGTCACCGCGCTCGCCAGCGTAGTCGGTGCGACATTGATGATCGATGTGCCGACCTTTGGCATCCCCCTCGGGATTGCCGGGGCATTCGCATCCTGCCTCTTGGTTGGAGCAGTGAACGGATGGTTGATCGCCTATGCTGGCGTCAATCCATTCGTTGCAACCCTCGGCACGATGACTGTTGTGCGCGGTCTCATATATGTGGCGACCAACGCCTCGCCGCGGTTTGGTGTTCCTTACTCCTTCACAAGCGTTGGACTTGGTTATATCGGCGGCATCCCGGTGCCAGCGATTATCTTCGCCATAGTCGCAGTGACTCTTGGTTTTGTTCTGCATAAGACGCGCTTTGGCCACTACGTCTATGCCGTTGGTGGCAACGTGGTCGCAGCCGCAGGGATGGGGATTAACGCTTTTCGAATCCGGTTTGCCGTCTATGTCCTCGTCTCCGCCTGTGCTGCGCTTTCCGGCATCATATTGATCGGGCAGACGGCCAGCGCTACGCCTCAAGCGGCTCTCGGCTATGAACTCACAGCGATTGCAGCTGTAATAGTCGGAGGCGCCTCACTTGGTGGAGGTCGCGGACGAATGATAGGGACTATCATCGGGGTTTTCCTACTCGGCGTGGTCGCCAATGCCCTTAATTTATTTGGCGTTTCTGCCTTCTGGCAACCGGTTGCAACAGGCCTCATCCTGATTTTTGCTGTGGCTGCTGATGGATTCTCGAAGCGCGGAACCTTCGTCCTCGGCAAATAAGATCTGGCTATCAAAGACCCCAAGAAAGTTGGCGTTTCTAAGTCGCCGCCGGCTACGCTAAGATCAGCAAGCGGCCGAGGTCCTTATCCACCGGAAAGCAAGAACTGCGGAAAGAAGTGGCCCCTCGGCGTAGCGATTAACAGAGAGGGAAGAAAATGACGCAAGTCGGGTGTCTGGAACGTTGGAATCCTCTGGAAGTCGGGGTAAGCGCTCTGAGAAGCGTCGCCGCGGCGGCATTATTGGCCACAGGAATTTCGGGCCTTGCAACTGTTCCGAGTAGTGCAGAGGAACTGACCTGTCTTCCGCCAGAGCGCATGGAGGCGCCGGCGGGCGTTGAGCCTGCGAATAAAAAGATTGGTGTGAGCGTCGCCTATCTCAAGGTGCCGTTTTACGCCAATTTCAAGACCGGCCTGCAGGACGGCGCCGATCACTATGGGTTCACCTACGAATTGGTGGATGGCAACAGCGGTGACGTCGCCACGGAACTGGCCAACCTTCAGAATTTCATCGCTCAAAGCTATGATTTGATCGTCCTCACCCCGTCTGGGGAAGGTATCATTCCGGGGATCAAGCTGGTCAACGATGCCGGTATTCCGCTGATCGAGGCTAACAACAAGGCGGGCTTCGGCAAGGACGAAGTCGGCGTTCTTACCTATGTCGGCGCCGATGACGTCGCGTTTGGACGGCTACAGGGCGATCTCGTCGACAAGGCGTTTAACGGAGAAGCCGCGAAAATTGCCTACATCATGGGCTTCCCCGGGAGCCCTGCGCAGGTCCTTCGTGCGAAGGGCTGGGATGAGTTTCTGGCGGCAAACTCGCAATACGACGAAATTGCCCGGATGACTGACGACTTCGACGGCGCCAAAGCCCTGGCCGTGGTTCAGGATCTCCTCAGCCGTTTCCCGAAAGGCGAGCTTGACGCGATTGTCATGCAGGGCCCAGAAGCGAGCGCAGCGGTAGACTTCGCGATCCGCAGCGGTCGAGATGAGGTCAAATTTATTGTCGGCGACTACCCCGCGGACGTTCGGCAGATGATCCATGACGGCAAGATCTACGGAACCGTCAATCAGGACCCCTATCCGCAGGCGTACAACGCGATGCGGATGGCCTGGCTGCACTTCAACGGCAAGGACAGCGAGATTCCTACGCCCTATTTCCTTGACCTGCCACTGGTCACTCAGGAAAACGCGAAGGATATACCGCCGGCCTGGGGCTGCTGATCTTCGATACGACACGGCGCGCTTCCGGCGACGGAGGCGCGCCCAACGATAGCCCTGTCAGAGTTCGGCCGCGAGTGCGCGAATGCTGTCCATTGGGGCGTGCATTAGATCCCAGGAAATGAAGGTTCCGGCGGGACTGGCGGTGCGGCCGGCTTGGACCATGTCCCTCACGAGCTGCGGCGTGATGTCGACTACCCCTGCATGGCGCACGAGCTCCAGTCCGAAATAGACGGGCACCGGATCGGCAAGTCGAACGGCCGCTCCGATCTCCGTCGAGATGACCGACAATGGGACCGCCTGGCGACGGGTTTGCTCCAAGGTGTTGATGTCGAAGCCCGGGATGTGCCGGGCAGCCCAGCCCGATATCTTCGATTCGTCCAGACCAAACATCTGGGAGACGCCTTCGGCGAGCGCCGGGATCTCCAGGCGCAGTCCGGCCGGTCCCTCGGCAACCCTGTAAGTCATCGGTTTTATCCAGTCGGCGAAGCGAACAAGCGCCCGGTAGTCCTGACCGACGAGCGGCGCTAGTCCCGGTGAGAACAGATCGAAGCCGACTCTGCGATTCAGACCGGAAGCCAACGCGTGCGCTTCGGCGACCAATCCGGTGATGCTGTCCATCCGAAAACGAAGAAACCGCAACAGGAGGGAGGCACTGTCGGTAAACAGGCTAAGCCAATCTGCAGTGTCGTCATTGAGCAAGACGTCCAGCGCGATTGTGCGATCCTGGAACAGGCGGGCTACCGCGTCGAGATCGAGGCCGGTCACCTTGGCAGACGCACGGCAATGTTCGCAGAAGCATGACAGGACCTCCTCCAGGCCGTTTGCTGGAGAGGGAAATCGGATCTTGTCAAGAAAAACGCCGGTAAATGGATAGCTGCTCAACAGGTGATGCAGCCGTCGAAGAGTCTTCGCGCGCGCGCCCGGATTGTTGGGACAGACGAACCTAAAAGTCTCGGCGACCTCCGACTCTTTTTCAGCCCAGCCACCCCACCCGGCACTCCGCTCGCCGCGCCAGTTCACAACCAGGTCAGAGTCTTCCATGCCGTCAATGTCAGACAGGACGTTGTACCAAAGGAAAATCTGATCAACAGGCCGGCTAGGTCCGGAGAGCGATTGGAATATCTCTGGCGATTCGCGTGCGCCGACAACGAGGATGTCGATCTTGAGGATCGCATTGACCCGCTCGATTGTTCTGAACACGCGATCGACCGGCAAGGACTCCAACGGGGAGTGAGTTGTCGAGACCTGCGCCCCGATGACCCATCTGTTTTTCATGCTTTGCCCTTTGTTTGTTCGTCGGAGAGTAGGGTGATTTTGAAGAATGTGTATCCCAATCGCCCCTTGCCACCTCAACAGGGTTCCGAGGATCGGTTTCTCCAGTACGCCAAGCCTCAAGGCGGGACGTCATCTCGCACCGCTAATGACGTCTCCATCATCCCGGCGCTCACCAGGAACAGCCGCTGACCCATCGAATGCTTGATACATTGCCCGGACTTTTGGTCGCCGTTGGCGGCTGAGGCTGGGAAGGCAAGCGGGCGTCCCTTCTGGGTCGGCCGCCTCCATGCAACCCTCCAACAGGAATGTTCGGCGTCGCTCAGAATGGCTTAAAGGACACCGCCCCCCGTCGCTGCCGCTGGAGTCGAAGGGTTGTCCGCCAAATCCTGTCCGGGCCAGAGTAGGACCTTTTGTTGTGGGATATGCACAACGACGCAGACGAGCCCACTATCTTGGAGATAAATTGCTGAACTAAGTCATAGTGTTAGCTACGTACAAACGGCAAACGGTGGTATGCCGTTTGTACGGAAGCAACGTGAGTTTGTCGCTATGCAACATGCCGTCGCCTACTACCGCGTTTCGACCGCCCGACAGTGCAGATCTGGCCTCGGGATCGAAGCTCAGAGAGCCGTCGTCTCCCGCTTCGCCGAAGCCGAGGGCTACGAGATCATCTCCGAGTTCATCGAGGCCGAGACCGGCAAGGGAGCCGATGCCCTGGATCGACGCCCCCAACTCGCGGCAGCGCTGGCTGCAGGCAAGGCGAGCAAGTGCCAGGTCATCGTCGCCAAGTTGGACCGCCTCTCCCGCGACGTCGCGTTCATTGCCGGTCTCATGGCGCAGCGCGTCCCGTTCATCGTCACAGAGCTTGGTGCCGACGCCGATCCCTTCATGCTCCACATCTACGCTGCGCTCGCCGAAAAGGAGCGACGGCTGATCTCGGAACGAACGAAAGCCGCCCTCGCTGCCCGAAAGGCCCAGGGCGCGAAGCTTGGCAATCGGAGCAACGCAGCTCGGGCAGCGGCACTCGGGCGCAGAGTGCAGGCAGCCGAAGCGGAAGCGTTCGCTGCGAACGTTCTACCAATCATCGAGGCCTTACAGGCATCAGGCGTCTGTCATCTTCGGGGCCTCGCTGCCGCCCTCAACATTCGCGGCGTTCGAACCGCCCGCGGCGGCCGGTGGCATGTCTCGAACGTCAAGAACCTTGTCGATCGCCTGCCAAGAGCCGCCGTCGACGCGCTTTTATAGGCGGGAGGTTTGATCATGGGCGAGCGACTTCCAGGCCCAAGGGAGTACGGGACCGCGGTTCCCGTGGGAATCGCGGTAGACGGTTTGCGCGCTTTTAGCCTATCGCGATCCGGCGGGGCTTAGGCGGGGTGACGTTGTCCATGGGCTACTTCTCCGGTTGAAACGGAGCAGTCTAGGCTGCCCCGTCGGGGAAGCACCTGGTCCATCCCATTAGCGAAAGGCGGGCGCTACACCAGTTGGAGAGCTTGGGGCAGGCCGTTATTGAGAGCCCTCTTGAGACCGTGAATGCCCGAAACGCGTCGGACCGCCAATTCGGCGGCAACCGGCGCGCCTATGGTTCAGCTTTTTCGTGTTCTGAGGCAGGCGCCCAAGGCGGCTGCAAGCCCCGGCTGCAAAGTCCATTCGCTGGACCTCAAGCAAAGGCCGCCATAACATTTGACCCGTCCGTCTTTCTGGCACGTTATCAATGTGGAGATAGACGATATGCGAGTTCGCGGTTGGCCGGCGATTTTGATCGGAAGCTCGATTTGTGGGTCATGGATCGAGGCCGGTGCCGCGCCCCTGCCTTCAGGCGACTACTTCGTCGTTTCAGTGCGACGTTCGACCGGCGTGTCTGGATCGAAGGTGGATCCGGCTCTGGACGCCGAGCTCGGCGATCACGTGTCGTTCGGGACAAGTCTTGTCTGGTGGAACGGCAAACGTTGCGCGACCTGGACGGTGGACGAGGACACCGAGATCACATCCATAGTCGACGACCCGATCCTTTCCGACACACAGATCGCGCCGATAGAGGGCACTTCCACAACAGGTGATCGCGTCGCGAATGAAGGGCTCTGGGTCATCTGCGACGGCGGTCCGATTTCGGAAATCGTTGCGGTCGACGACCGCGTCATCATCGCGGAAACGCCCTCGTCGATGAGCTATGTCATCCTCGAAAAAGCGCTTCACGCGAACGATATTCTGTCTTTCCAGAAGCGCCTTGCCGACATGAAATTTCTCGATGCCGACCCGGATGTCGAATGGAGCGAAGAGACGCTGGCCGCAGTCTCCTCCTATGCGCAGTATCGTGGCGCAGAGTATCGTTTTGAACGCGCCGCGATTACCGGAAATCTCATCGACGGCCTTTCCCTTCCGGTTGACCGCGACCGGCCAACGCCTGTGAAGATCGTCTACGGCGATGCGGTCTCGGCCTATTTCTACGGAACCGAGCCGGGCCTCCAGATAGCAGACTTCCTCGCATTTCGATTTCCCGGCGAGAAACGAGAAGTTCGTTTTCATCCCACCGGCTCAGTCCAGCCGTGGGAGTGGCAACTCGACCTTTTCTCACCGGACGGTTCGAAAGTTCTGCTGCCGCAGGACCATTTCGGTCCGTACCATGTCGTTCGTACGGAGAACCTCAAGGCGTATCTGCGCGGCGGCAGGACGCCAGACTTCATTATCAGCCAGCCGCGAACCGGAGAGAACGCGGTCGCCGCCGTTCACCATGATGCGCGTTGGGTTTCCAATGACTCGATCCGCTACGAGACGACCTGTTGCGGTGAAACGGTCGAGCACGTTTGGACGATGGATCACTGAGTCCGCAAGAGACGGTCAACATCGATGGGCAATTCGATGACTCTGACCTGCCTGCTCGCCGATGCGATCGATAGCGAATGGTCCCGCATGGCGGCTATTCGGCTTGGCGACGTTCCCTCAACCCTGCCGACGCCGGCGCACTATGTGCTCGTCCTGAAGGACGATCGCCCCTTCAAGACCATCGAGGTCCATCTGCCGAGGCAGACATTTTCCCTCTTTATAGAAGCACAAATCTGGGAAGGCTGGATTGCTGTCGGCTTCGGCTGCTCGGTGTTCCTGGTGTCAGTCGATGGTGACGACATTTGCGAGGTCGACCTCGACCAAAGCGGCAAGTATGAGGGGAACTACTTTGCCGGCTTCAGCTTCGCATCCGATTTTCTCCTGGCACGTTCCGGCTATGGCCTGACATGCATCGATCGCCGCGGTGCTACGAAATGGAGAAATTATGGCCTCGGGCTGGATGGCGTGACGATCGATGGCATCACGAGCGACACGATAACGGGCGAAGGCGAGTGGGACCCACCAGGCGGCTCAAGACCCTTCGCGGTTTGGCTGGATGACGGCAGGAACCTGAAGGGGCGCCCCTGAACCGTTTCTGTGCTAGGATCCGGCTTAATCCGTACGGAGCAGAGAGGCTAGAAGCCGTTGCGTCTGTCCGTAAAGATCGGAAATGCATTCGCGATGTGCCTGGCCGCGCTCGCCACCTCATCGCTGTCGCCGACACCGGTCAACGCCCAGCAGGACACGGCACCGGCAACAAATTGTCCTGAGACCGTTACGCATTTCCGGGCAACCCACCTGTATCCTATGGGATGCGGTTCGCGCACCCCACCGGCACGAAGCCAGTTGCCGCCACCTCTCAACAATTTCGAAGGCGTGTGGCTCGTCGAAATCAGTGGCGACGAGCGTCGGTCGGGCTCTTGGTACGCGGCCCTGCGCCAGGGACATGAAGGTGTCGACTACCGTGATCCAGACGGGCCGTGGATCCTCACCGGCGAATTCAGGACCTACAACGCAAGCCCGAGCGAGGTGTCCGCGGCACGCATCAGGACGGTTTTCTTTGATGGCGAATCCGGCGGTCCGATGGTTGTGCATCCAGCAGGACAAGAAGGTGTGCTGATTGGGCGATGGTCCCGCGACGACAAACATGCGGATGTGGCCTGGCGAAAAATCGCGCCATCAAGGATCGAGTCACTGACATTCAATTCGAATTGGGAACGGCCCGACGGCTCACCTGTTTCCGACCACATTGACTATGGGCAGCGCGCGGGCCGGTTCGAGTTTGGCGGCCCGATGGGCTGTGGCGGGGGAATGCGGGGAAATTGCCATAGGGTCTTTCTTACCATTTTCGGCAAGAACCTCGCTGGCCCACATTCCATCTGGCTCGATCCAGAATCGCACCTCGAACTGATTGAAAGCCACTTCGTCGGCGTCTCCGGTTCGTCCGTGCCGACAGTGGGCTATATGAAATCCGTAATGCGGGACCAGTCTGAGACCGCCGCGATTAACCTGGTCTTCGCCGTCTGGGACGGAATCCGACCCGGAAGCCATGTAATCTGGCTCGACGACATTCCAATCGTCTTCGAGATCAATTTCCCTCCTTCGGAGGCCGAGGTGCAACCTCCGCCCGTCAGCCCAGCTCGGATCCGGTATGTCAGGCCGGTACAGGACGGCTACGCCGGGATTGAGGGACCGTTGAGTGTCGATGGCGGTCCTTACGCTGTCGAGGTCCGATATGACGGCGAGCCACCCGGCCAGCGGACCGTAGCTGTGACAGTCCAGTGGCCGACCAGGGATGGAACCGGGGACAAGGAACTGGTTGCCGAGCAATCGCCCGACAATCCGCTCCTCTACTACAGCGAACATTTCACCGTCATGTCGCTGAAGGGCTCTGACCGTTGAATGCGCGCCCCGCCATCGGACTTGTCGTTGGCGCCGCTGCAGCCGGCCTGGTCGGGATCGTTGCGCAAGTCGCTCCTGCTCACGCGCAAGACGGAGGCAGCGAGGAGGAACAAGCTTGCAGGGGCTTGGCTCCGGAAGCATTGCCCGCGAATTTCCAGACCTTCCAGGTCGTAGACCTGGGCAAGCCGAGAGACGCTGCGGCCGTATTCGAGGTCGTCCCGGGCACGGTACTGACCGCGTCTATCGGCGGGATCTCGGCGCGGACGACGGTCGAGGCCAAAACGATCCCGATCAGGGTTGAGCCGGTTCTTGACAAGTCGAACGACGCAGCTTGGACAGTCCGACTTGCCGTCGACATCGAAGATCTGCCCGAAGCCGTGTTCAGTCTGACAGATCGGCTGGGCGCATGGCGTTCCCCCCCGCTCACAGAGCCAATGAAGGATCGCCTTCGGAAAGAAGGAGGATTGACCGTCCAGCTCGATGACGCGGTGTTCGAGGGCACGGGATTCTGGCCCTATCCGCCCCCGGTCGCCCTCGTCGCGATCGATCGGGCAACGGATATCGCCGACTTGTATGGATGGGCGAAGGATTTCGACACAAAGGCGAAACAATACAGCCGTACTGCAGCGGCCGCCGTGCGCATGCTCCGGGAAGTGGATCAGGCGATTTCGAAAGCGGAGAGGACTCAAGACGATCTGGAAGCGGTGGAGCAGGCGGGCCTTCCTGCGGCAGTCGCTTCGATGGACCGTCTCTACATCCGGCTGCAAGAGGCGCGGAATGAAGACCGGCTTGCCGGCGCCAGGGTCAGGGATTTCGAGGAAGCGATCACACAGCAGAAGGATGCGATCGCCACCGCAAACCTGAGCTTTGTCGATCCCGACGGTAACCGTTCCGTGGACAAGCCGGAGCCCGGGATGGAGCCCCTCGAAACAGTCTTGGGCCGCACGCGAGACCGGCACGCGCAGCTCGCGTCGATGCTCAGACGCCAATACGAGGATCGCTTTGCCAGCGGCGACCCTGAGATCACCTCTCTCCAGCAGATCGAAAAGCTGATTTCGGAGAATCCGCAGATCGTAGAACTGGCCGCCCGCCTGGCCCGTCTCGAAGCCTTCGAGAAACAGCGAGTGTCGCTTGTCGGAGAACTGACCGCGGAAATCGACCGGTTGGAAGACGAACTGCCAGTTGTACGTGAACGGGCATCCGAAACCACGAGGCAATTGCGCCAGGCAAGAGCAGGATACGAGGATACCTACCGCCGCGTAGTTCGCTTGGCGAGGACTTTGCCTGCGCCCTTCGGACCTCCGCCAGACCTTTCGTCTTCTTCAACGCCGCCATCCGTCATGTCGACCTGGTATTCGGAAGGCGACCGGAAGCTGAAGGCCGAGGCCGACGCGGCCCGGACATCTTTCAACAATGCCTATGTCGAATTAATCAATGCCGAAGCCAAGGCTTACGTCATGGCAAAAGCCCTTGCCGGAACTCGGATCCGGGCGATTCAGGCCGCCTGCGTCGCCATTGCGTCTTTTGGCAACAAGGACATGTTTGACGATGTCGTGAGTGAAATCGGCAAGGCGATCGACCAGATCAAATACCTATCGGACAAAGCCGATCCGTCCGCAAGGGACGTTGTCACAAGAGAGGTCCTCCGCGACTCCTTTGTGAAACTACTCGAGGCCCGCGAGTTGCTCAGCGATGGTCCCGCCAAGCGACTGACTTTTTCCGCAGCTTACGCCAGTCGTTCTCTGGACGGAGCCGGCGTGGCGGTGAATCTCGCGAATGCCGCAAACGCCTGGCGGAAAAACGACCCCGTTGCGATTGCGCATTTCCTTGAAGCGGCATCGTCCGCCGTCGACCGCGTTCCACTCGTTAAGGGCGCGAAATACTACCTCCTCACGTTGGCACTGAGCACCAAGGCTTCGATCAACTGGGCCAACGGCATCAAGGACAAGAAAATGCTCGAGGCCCTGGAGGCCGTTCGCCAGCGGCCCGAAGCCGACCGGCCGACGCGACGCCTCTACACCCGTAAGGAAATAGAGAATAGCCAGTACTACAGCAGCCCCTGGTCGTCGGAGGAAGAACTCGACCGGCTAACGACGGTTTTTCAAGCGCAGTTTATCCTCGGGCTGGCAGGCAGGTGAGATCATCGGACCCGGCTCGCTGTCCGAGTTCATCGAGGCCGAGACCGGAAAGGGAGCCGATGCCCTGGACCGCCGGCGGCAACTCGCGGCGGCATTGGCCGCGGGCAAGTCCGGCAAGTGTCCGGTGATCGTCGCCAAGCTCGACTGGCTCTCAACAGACGTCGCCTTCATTGCCGGTCTCATGGCTCAGCGCGTTCCGTTCATCGTCGCCGAACTCGGTGCCGGCGCCGATCCCTTCATGCTCCACATCTACGCGGCACTGGCGGCTCGGAAGGCGCAAGGAGCGCAATTGGGTAACCGGAGTAACGCAACGGAGGCCGCTGCGCTGGGAAGGCAATCTCAAATCGAGGAGGCGGCCGCCTTTGCCGCCAACGTCCTGCCGATCATCGAGTGTCTCCGAACCTCAGGCATCAGGGACCTGCGCGGCCTGGCTGCCGCGCTAAACAATCGCGGTGTCCGAACTGCGCGTGGCGGGCGATGGCATGTCTCAAACGTGAAGAACCTCGTCGATCGACTACCGGTCGTTTGAGTCGCCCCTTTTCTATGCGGGTGGCAGCTTGCGCGAAACCGCGCCAGAACAGGTGATGCGCATCGATCGCACAAAACCGTCGATTGCCGGAAAGAAAGCCGCAGCTCCAGATGGTTTCGAGCGGCTCATCGATCGCATGATGACGTACTCGGGCGCGCGCGTGATTATCTTTGACGGTAGAGTGCGCTCTCGGGAGCGCACGGTCGTGGGCAGCGTGAGTGGCATCTGAGCCGAAGAAGCGACGACGGCGGGCTGATTGAGGTGACGTGATGGAAGAGCAACGCATCGAAGTGACCGGTATCGAACAACCGATCGAGATCGTGGTGGATAAGTGGGGCATCCCCCACATCCGCGCGGGATCGAACCGGGACCTTTTCTTCGCCCAGGGCTTCAACGCCGCCCGTGATCGCCTCTGGCAGCTCGACCTGTGGCGGAAGCGTGGGCTCGGTCTGCTAGCCCGCGACTTCGGGCCGGGCTATGTCGCCCAGGACGGCGCCTCACGGCTGTTCATCTATCGTGGCGACATGGACGCGGAGTGGGCAGTCTATGCCCCCGACGCGCGCCTGATCTGCGAGGACTTCGTCCGCGGCATCAACGCCTATGTCGACCTTATCGAGCGGTATCCACACTGGATGCCGCCCGAGTTTATCGAGATCGGCACGCGGCCCGACAAGTGGGAAGCGGCCGACGTGGTTCGCATCCGCGTCCATTCGTGGATGCGGAACGCCTTGTCCGAAGGCGTGCGCGCCAATGTGCTCGCTGGGGCCGATGCCGAGGTCGATCTGCTCCGCCAGAATCTCAGCCACGGCAAGCGGCCGGTGGTGGCCGACGGCATCGATCTCGCCACGATCCCAATCGAGGTGCTCGACATTTACAAGCTGGCCCTCACCCCGGTGTCCTTCGGCAAGGACCGGCTCGCGGCAAAGGCGGACGATGCGGCGTCGTGGACCAAGCTGACGCCGCTCGGCGAGGTCATCCGCGACACCAACGCCTCGGGCTCTAACAACTGGGTGATCGCCGGCGACCGGACCGAGAGCGGCCGGCCGATCATGGCCAACGATCCCCACCGCGCGCATGCGATACCCTCGCTCCGCTACATCGTCCACCTGACCTCGCCGGAATTCGACGGCATCGGCGCCGGCGAGCCAGTGCTGCCCGGGATCATGATCGGCCACAACGGCACCATCGCTTTCGGGCTGACGCTGTTCTTCGGTCCGGATGAGGAGGACATTTACGTCTACGAGACCGAGCCGGGAAATCCAAACCGCTATCGCTACGGTGACGGCTTTGAGGACATGACAGTGATCACCGAGGAGGTCCCGGTGAAGGGCGGGGACGTCGAGGACGTGATCCTCAAGTACACCCGCCACGGTCCCGTCATCCGGGAGGAGCCGGACAATCACCGCGCCTATGCGGTTCGCTCGGTGTGGTTCGAGCCCGGCGCATCGCCCTACGCCGTCAGCCTATCGGCGATGCGGCGTAAGAACTTCACCGACTTCAAGGCCGACATGGAGCGCTGGTCGGTGCCGGCGGTGAACATGGTCTACGCCGACACCAGCGGCGACATCGCCTGGATCGTCGCCGCCCAGAGCCCGATCCGACCCAACTGGGACGGGCTCACGCCGGTGCCGGGCGACGGACGCTATGAGTGGGCGGGGTTCTACACGGCGAAGGAACTGCCGCACATGCTGAACCCGATTGAAGGGTTCTTCGCCACCGCCAACGAGATGAACCTGCCCGCCGATTGGCCGCATGAGGAGTTGCAGGTTGGCTACGAGTGGTACGACAGGGCGCGGGCGACGCGCCTCGCCGAGACCTTCGCCGCGACGCCGGTGCACTCGGTGGCGACGTCGCAGGCGATGCAGACCGACATCGTGTCGATGCCGGCGCGACGCGCCGTGGCCCTGCTCGCCCCGCTGTCGTCGAAGGAACAGACGGAGAGCAAGGCACTCGCCATGCTCCGCGGCTTCGATGGGGTGATATCGAGCGACAGTCCGGCCGCCGCGCTGTTCGAGGTGTGGTGGTCGAAGCATCTTCGGCCAAATCTTTTTGCCCGGGCGACTCCCGACTCGAAGATTCGTGCGCTGCTCGCCCCGGGCGACGCCGACGGCGTGCTTGATGCGCTCGAGACGCCCGGCCACTGGTTCGGACCGGACCCAAAGCAGAGCCGCGACGAACTCCTGCTATCGACGCTCGTTGCCGCATGGCGCGAGTGTGCAGACCTGATGGGCGAGGACGGAGCCGCCTGGCAGTGGGGCAAACTGCACCACGGCTACTTCGCCCATGCTCTGACCACGATCGGGGTATCGCCGGAGGGCATGGCCATGGACGTCGGACCGCTGCCGATCGCCGGCAGCGATGCAACGCCGATGAACACGATGTACCGCTTCAGCGATTTCCGCGTTGTGCTCGGCGCCTCGTTCCGGATCGTCGTCGACGTCGGCGGTTGGGACAACAGCGTCTGTATCAACGCGCCCGGCCAGTCGGGCGACCCGCGCTCGCCGCACTACGGCGACCTCGCCCTGATGTGGTCGCTCGGCGAATACGTGCCGATGTCTTACAGCCGCGAAGCCGTCGACAAGGTTGCCGAGAAGATCATCACGCTGCTCCCGGCGTGAGGTGACAGTAGTCAAGAGGCCGCGGGGCGTGTCAAATTGGCCGGCTCTACAGTCAAGACGTCGTGCTTGCGCTGGAGGATGCTCAACATGGCCGGCGTGATGTGGTTCGATAGAGGGGCGCCCGCCGAGGCGCAATTAAGAAGCCAAGAGGAAGGACCGTCGGAAAATGAGTGACGCGCGGGATGTTCGTATTGCCCTGACCTTCGACTACGACGCCTTTAGCGTCTGGATCGGAACCTTTGGCGCGACCTCGCCGAGCATGGTATCGCGGGGCGAGTTCGGCCCGATCGCGCTCCGGCGCATCCTGAAACTGCTCGCCGACCACAAGATCAGCTCGACGTTCTTCGTACCGGGCCACACCGCCCACGCCTTCCCCGAGACGGTGGTCGCCATCCGTGATGCCGGCCACGAGATTGGCCATCACGGCTGGGTCCACGAGAACCCGCTGTCGATGGATGCGGCGAAGGAGCGCCAGGTGATGGAGAAGGGCTTCGAGGTGCTCGACAAGATCGCCGGCGTCAAGCCGGTCGGCTATCGCTCGCCCGCCTGGGACAATAGCCCTGAGACCATTCCGCTGCTCCTCGAGTTCGGCTTCGAGTACGAGAGCAGCCTGATGGGCAACGACTACGAGCCGTACTGGTGCCGGCTCGGCGACAGCTTCAATGCCACCGACGAGTACACCTTTGGCAAGCCGGTGAACCTGGTGGAGGTACCCGTTGCCTGGCATCTCGATGACTTCCCGCACTTCGAGTACGTGTGGTCGAAGGCGGGCGTCCTGCCGGGCTACCGCACCACCGGCGACCTCCTTGAGATATGGAAGGGCGAGTTCGACTATCTCTACGGCAAGGTCGGCAAGGGCATCCTCAACATCACCATGCATCCCCAGGTGATCGGCCGCGGGCACCGCATGCTCTTCCTCGAGGAGTTCATCAAGTACGTTGAAGACAAGCCCGGCGTGAGCTTCACCACCATTCGCGACTACGTGCGCGACTGGCGTGTCGGCAAGTCGCCGTCGCTACCCGCCGACGCCGGGCCCAATCGCGTCGCCTGATACAAACAAGAACAGGAAAATCCGTCCGGTTCAGCCGCTGCCGTCGAGCAGCCAATCAAGGAGCAGGGAAAACATGTTTCGTTCATCGGAAAGGCGCCTCGGCGCCGCAGGTTTGTTTTGCGGTGCGTCGGCAATGGTCGTCGCCTTGTCCATGTCGTCGGTTCCGGCAGCGGCCGAAGACTGCGTCGAGAAGACCATCGACCTCGGTGAGGGCAAGTCGGTCACCGGTGGCTGCGAGCCGCTTAAGATCGCCTTCCTCACGGCCGCCACCAACAACGTCTATCTCCAGTCCGGCATCAAGGGCGCGCAGGACGCCGCCGCCGAGATCGGTGCGACGCTCGACGTTTTCGACGGCAACTGGACGCCGGCCACCCAGTACAATCAGGTCCAGAACATCATCACGGGCGGCAACTACAACGCCATCCTTGCCGAGATGAACGACGGCGCGCAGGCCTGCAAGATCCTTACCGAGGATGCGCCGGAAGCAAATGTCCTGGTGGCGGTGGCCAACCAGCCGCTCTGCAACAAGGCCGAGCTCGAGGGCGATGCCTATTGGGCCCCTGGAACGCTCAACTTCGTCGGCGGCTCGCAGGGACGCGAGGCGTTCCGCGACTTCTTCATGATGATCGCCGAGCAGAATCCGGGGCCGCAGAAGGTGATCGTCGCCACCGGTCCGGATCTCAACGCGAACACCATCAACACTGATGCCGCGCTCGCCGACGTCCAAGCCAAGTATCCGGACTTCAAGGTGGTAGCCAAGGTCCGCACCAACTACACGATCCCGGAAGGCAACGAGAAGACGCTGCCGCTGCTAAACGCCAACCCGGACGCCACCATCCTGATAGGCAACTACTCCGACATTACCCGCGGCGCGGTGCAGGCGGTGAAGCAGGCCGGGCTCGAGGACACGATCAAGGTCTACGACAGCGGCGGCAGCGAATGGGCATTCCAGGCGGTGCGTGATGGTGACGTCTTTCTGACCCGAACCTACACGCCTTACACCGAGATGTACGAAGGCGTGAAGGCGCTCGGTGCCGCTTGGAAGGGCGAGACCGTTCCGCGCTACTTCGCCCTCGAGAGCGCGCTCGTAACCAAAGACAACATCGGCGAGAACCAGCCGCAATACTGATGCCAGCTCGAGGTATCGACCATGCCTGAGGGCATGGCCAGCCAGACCATGGGCCGTCCGGCTTCGCCGGGCGGTCCGCTCGCAATCGATGCGCGCTCGGTGGAGAAGCGCTTCGGCGGGACGCTCGCGCTGACGGGCGTGAGCGTCTGCGCCGAGGTTGGCTCGATCAACGCGCTGGTCGGCGAAAACGGAGCAGGGAAATCGACTTTCCTCGGCGTGATCGCCGGCCGCGTCGTGCCGACCACGGGCAGCGTCTCGATCTTCGGTAATCCGCTCGCCTTCGGCAATCCGCGGCTCTCCCGACAGCAGGGGATCGCTGCGATCTATCAGGAGCTGACGATCGTGCCGGCGCTGAGCGCCGTGGCCAACGTTTTCCTGGGCCAGACCGTCTCGCGAGCAGGACTCCTGTCGGAGCGGGGAATGTGCGACCGCTTCCTAGAACTCAGCGCGCAATTGAAGGTCTCCATCCCGCCAGGGATCGAGGCACGGCATCTGTCGGTCGCCGACCAGCAGATGCTCGAGATCATGCGCGGTATTCAGTCCCGTGCCCGCCTGATCCTGTTCGACGAGCCGACCACGGCGCTAGCGCCGCCCGAGCGCGAGTCGCTGTTTGCGATCATGCGCGAGCTCAGGCGGGGCGGCACGACGATGGTGATCGTCAGCCACAACCTCGACGAAGTGCTCGACATCGCCGACTCGGTGACCGTGTTTCGCGACGGGGAGGTGGCGCACGCCGCGCCCCGAAGCGAGTGGACCAAGCGCGACCTCGTGCGCGCGATGATCGGCCATGACCTAGTCGAGCCAAGCTCCCGCACACCCTTTGCCGGGAAGGCCGGCGCGGCGCCGCTCCTCTCCGCAACCGGCGTGTCGCTCCCCGGTGCGCTCGAAGGGATCGACATCGAAGTGCGGCCGGGCGAGATCGTTGGTATCGGCGGCCTGGTCGGCTCAGGGCGCTCGTCGCTGCTTCGCGCGCTGTCGGGGTTCGAGCCGAAGAGCACGGGCACGCTCGCGATCGACGGGGAGGCAGTGCCATGGCCGAAGACGCCGCGGATGGCGATCCTGGCCGGCATCGCGCTCGTGCCGGAGGATCGGAAAACGCAAGGCCTTGTGCTCGGCATGTCGGCCATGGCCAACATCACCATGCCGAACTTCGGCGGCGTCGCCAGTCTCGGCGTCATCTCGGATCGCCGAATGGCGAGCAGTGCACGGGGCGTGGCGCGCGATTTCGGATTCGACGAGAACCGGGTCGGCACGACGGTCCGCAACCTTTCGGGCGGCAACCAGCAGAAGGTGCTGCTCGGGCGCTGGCGGTACAGCCTGCCCAAGGTCCTGCTGGTCGACGAGCCGACGCGCGGCATCGACGTCGGTGCCAAGGAGGAGATCCTGGTGACCCTCAGGAGGCTCGCCGCGCAGGGCCTCGGGATCATCGTCGTCTCGTCGGAACTCGAGGAGGTCGTCCAGATGGGCGACCGCGTGCTTGTCCTGTCGGAGGGGAGGGCCGTTGCGCGACTCGACGCCGCCCACGCGCCAATCAAAGTCAAGGACATCCTAGAAGCCGCATTCAAGGTAGCCAAACATGACCACGACCGCGACGGCCTCTCCCGAGGCTAAGACCACAGGCCAAAAGATCGGCGCCCTGTTCCTGCAATACGGAATGGTATGGGCGCTGATCCTGCTGGTCATCGTCGGCAGCTTCGTCTACCCGCGCCTCCTCACCTTCATCAACATCCGCAACTTCCTCGGCCAGAGCGCGCCGGTCGGCATCGTCGCCGTCGGCATGACCTTCGTCATGATCGGCGGCGGATTTGATCTTTCGGTCGGCGCCATCTTCGCCCTCGGCGCCGTGGTGTTCGCCAGCCTTGCCGATCCGCTCGGCTTATGGGTCGCCGGCCTCGTTGTATTCCTGGCCGCGGCGGCTTGCGGTGTGGTCAACGGTTTCATCGTCACCAAGCTCAAGGTCAACCCGTTCGTCGCGACGCTCGGTACCGGTTCGGCGTTCGGCGGGCTCGCCTATATCTATTCGCGTTCGGCGCCGATCACGCCCAGCGACTACGCTTTCCAGGACCTCGGAACCGAGCGCTGGCTCGGCTGGCCGATCTCCGTCTGGATCATGGTGGTGGTATTTCTCGTCGGCGGCTTCGTGCTGGCGAAGTCCGTCTATGGGCGCTCGATCTACGCCATCGGCGGAAACAACGAAGCGGCGCGGCTGTCGGGCCTTCGCGTCGACCTACTGCGCGGCAGCACCTATGTGCTGTCGGCGATGTGCTCGGGTCTGGGCGGCATGATCCTCGCTTCTCGTCTCGCGGTGGGTCAGGCCGACATGGGCAGCACGATCGCCCTCGATGCGATCGCCATTGTCGTCATCGGCGGCACATCCCTGCTCGGCGGCGAAGGCGCGATTTGGCGGACTGCCATCGGGCTCCTGATTATTGCCATCCTCACCAACATCTTCGACTCTCTCGCGGTCAGCACGAACTACCAGCTCGTGGTGAAGGGGACGATCGTCGTCGCTGCCGTCGCATGGGACGTCTATGCGAGATCTCTGCGGACCTGATGACTTGCGTGCGCCGACCGGCGCTCCACTGGCAAAGCGCTACAATTGCGCCACCAAGAAGCAAGCTGAGCAAGGTTCGGGTTTCCGATTGCCAAGAATCGGAGCCGAAGCTCGTCGGCGTGTCCGAGGCGCGCTCCGCGCGGCAGGCCGGATTACTGATCCCGCCAGCGTCTCAGTCCAAGGAGCTTCTCGCCAAGCGGCGTCAGCTTCGCCACCTCGGCGTTGTGCTTCTCCCATTCGCGCGGGTCCCCAGGCCAGCCGCCGCGCGGGTGGTCTTGCTCTCGCCACAGCCGGATGCGCTCTTGGCGCTCGGCCTCGTCGTCCTCATGAGCGGGATACATGGCTATGTACTGAGCCATGCGGACCCGCTCCTTCGTCAGGTTCGGACGCACACCATGCGCCAGCAAGCTGTTGAAAATCAGCAAGTCACCCGGGTCCATCTCGACATTCTCGATGGTCATCCCAGTGATGTCTGGCATCATCGGATTGCGGTCGGCCGGCTGGGTTTTCACCCACTCCTCGAAATTGGTGAAGATCTCCGGCACGCATTGGAAGCCGCCGATGTCTTTGTCCTGCCGCACCAAGCTCAACACGCCTTGGACGCTGACCGGAAGTGGTCTCAAAGTGGTGTCGACGTCCCAATGGATGAACCCCTGCGCCTTGAACGGCGGCCGCGCCGGCGGCAGCAGGTTTGCCCGGTCGATGCCAACCCACAGGTCCTCTCGGTCCCAGATGTCGACATAGGCATTGTAGAGCCTAGGTTCCTGCCGATTGTCCCACAGAGATTGATGGTTGTATATCTCCACCATCCCCGAGTTGTTCAGTTCCTCGCGCCCGTGCTCCCGGCGCTGCGGCGTGTACCAGGTTGAAGCATCGTTCGGGTCCTTCTCCTCGAACCGCCACAGGATGTCGATCGTGCGTTCCACGTTCTCCATGGGCACGGCACCCTTCACAATCACGTAGCCCTTGGTAATCCAGTGCTGCCAGTCATCCTCGGAAAGGACGCGCAAAGGTAGTGTCTTCTTGACGTCCTTGAGCTGGGTGGTCATCCCCTCGGCACCCGGATGACCCTTGAACTTGTCGAGCGGGGATTGAATGGCTTCCATCTGAGTGTCTCCGTCTCGCGGCGGGCTCTCGCCTACGATTGCCGCATAACAAGACGATAGCATATGCCATAGTTGTGCACTACATTGCCGCTCTGACAATGAGCGGTGCGCCGCAGGAATTATTGGAGGCGAATCGCCTGAGGAGCGTTTGCCGCACGGGGGGTGATTAGTGAGGAAAGCCTACGTCGTGGTTCGCCGCAGCAACGATGCGGCGGAAGGAGAATCAGCGAAGGCGTGGCCTGGCCGGAACGTGGTCGGGCGGATGGACCGGGCGCTCCAGATCTTCGACCCCCGCGACAACAACGCGCTGGCCGGCGGCTGCGCTATCGCCAAGGCGATTGGCGTGCCGTTGTCGACAACGTGTCTAGCGCTCATGGATCTGGTCGACCGCAACCACCGGAGGAGGCGCCGTCTGGCGCGAGCCGCGCCTCTTCGAATACTTGCTCGCCAACACCCGCCCGCATCGTGACTTTTATTTCGGCTCAGTTCGCGGTAACCGACGGGTGGGACCGACCATGGTTGCCGCTCATGATTCCGTCCCGGGTCTCGTGAGCTGACAATGGCGAACGTCGCGATAAGCGATCTGCGTAAGCGCTACGGGCGTAACGAAGTCCTGCACGGCGTCTCGTTGACGATCAACGATGGGGAGTTCGTCACCCTTGTCGGCCCATCGGGCTGCGGCAAGTCCACGTTGCTGCGCATGATGGCCGGTCTCGAGCACGTCACCAGCGGCGAGATTCGCATCGGCTCGGAGGTGGTCAACGACGTCCCGCCAAAGGACCGCAATATCGCGATGGTGTTCCAGAGCTACGCGCTCTATCCACATATGACGGTGCTCGGCAACATGGGTTTCGCCCTCCGGCTAGCCAAGACGGCCAAGGAGCAGATCACTGACCGGGTCGGGCGGGCCGCTGACATCCTCGGTCTGCGGCCGCTCCTCGCCCGTCAGCCCCGCCAGCTCTCTGGCGGCCAACGGCAGCGAGTCGCGATGGGCCGCGCCATCGTTCGAAATCCCAAGGTCTTCCTGTTTGACGAGCCGCTGTCTAATCTTGATGCTCAGCTTCGCGTGAAGATGCGGACTGAGATCAAGGAGCTACACCAGCGGCTGAAGACGACAATCGTCTACGTCACGCACGACCAGATTGAGGCGATGACCATGGCCGACCGCATCGTGGTGATGCGCGACGGCATCATCGAGCAGATGGGTGGGCCGCTGGAGCTCTACGACCGGCCGCGCAACATCTTCGTCGCTGGCTTTATCGGCTCCCCAGGCATGAACTTAATCGAAGGTACAGTGACCGACGGTGTCTTCCGCACCGCGAGCGGCTTCTCCCTGCCCGTCGCGGTCGGTCACGCCGGACCAGCGATCCTCGGCATCCGGCCAGAGGAACTGCCGATCGCCGACGCAAATTCGTCTCACGTGCTTCCCGCCACCCTGCGAGTCGTCGAGCCGACCGGCCCCGAGCAACAGCTCATCGTCGATGTCGAGGGCACGGAAGTTGTCTCAGTGGTGCGCGGCCGGGTTGTGTTCCGCCCTCGCCAGCAGGTCCAATTTGGCATCGACCCGGCGAAGGTGCATCTCTTCGATGCCGCGACCGGAGAACGCGTCGAGTGACCGCCGCCATTAGCAGGCTCCAGGGCAAGTGCTGCATCGTCACCGCCGCCGCAGGCGGTATCGCGGCCACTCCATCGCGGTCGCCTGCCTACGAGAAGGCGCGGTCCTGTCGCCATGGACGCTCGCTGAGCCGCTCGCCATGCTCCTGTAGCCGTTGACGGCGTCACGACGATCGCGGCGCTCGGCGACTTCGTTGATCGACCCTCTTTCCCAGATGAGACTATGGCAGTTGTAGCCGGCCGGCGTGGACTGCGTCTCCGCAGGCGTGCGCTGCTGGGTCGACCCGCAAAAATTTTGCGTGGCCAAAGGTAAGTAAGATGTACCGCTACAGTGCCAGGTCCGATGGCGTCGCCGGCGGCGATCAGGAGAAGTTGCAGTCGGATTTGTCGATCAGGTCGAACCCCCTGCCGTCGCTCATCACGCGGTGCAGATACTTTTCGCACACGCTCCTAGCTTCGTAGCCGGACTCGCGGCCTTCGACCGCAACGCCGGCGATGGCACCCTTCCGCGGTTTCATAATTCAATTCCACACTGATGCAAATACCGGCTGTAGCTGTATAGTTGTTGTGAAAGCCGCTCCGCTCGGGATCGGAGCCGTTCCGCCGTGCGGTAACAATGAGGAGAACGACAATGTCGAAATTGAAACTGGCCGTTATCGGCGGCGCGCTCGCACTATCGGCCCTAACGGCCAATGCGGCGCTGGCCGACATCACGATCCTCGCCTGGCCCGGCGGCCCGGAGGAGACAGCCCTCAGGAAGATCGTCGACAACTACAATGCGATTGAGGACAACGATAGCAAGGCCAGCCTGCTTTTTTTCAGCCGCGACAACTTCTTCGACAAGATGCTGGCTGACGCGGCGGCAGGTTCGAAGGAGTTCGATGTCATGCTGACCACGACCTACAGTGTCGGCCAGTATGCGTCGTTCATGGTCCCGATCGACGATCTCGTCACCGAAGAGGTAAAGGCGACCTTCCCGCAATCCGCCCTCGATTCGCAGAGCTTTGAGGGCCACCTCTACGGCATCCCGACCGACCTTTCGGTAAACTTCATTTACTACCGAACGGATTTGTTCGAGCAACTGATGTCCGACGCGGCTTGGCAGGAGAAGTACACTGAGATCGCCAATGCCGAGCTCGGCAAGGACCTTGAGCCGAAGATGCCGGCAGACTGGACTTGGGACGACTTCGTCGCCTCTGCGCTGTTCTTCACCAAGTCGATCAATCCCGACAGCCCGACCCGCTACGGCGCGGCTCTGCAAATGAAGAACATCATCTTCAGCGTCATGATCTGGCAGACATCGGCGGCGGGATACGGCGGCAACTGGATGGACGCCGATGGCAACATCACCGTCGATTCCGACGCCTATCGTCAGGCGCTCGACATCTACAAGACCATCGCCGAAAAGGGTGCGACTCCGGGCGGCAGTGCCTCGTTTGAATATTCCGAGGCGAACGGCGCTTTCGGCACTGGCCAGGTCGCCTTCACCTTGCAGTGGTCTGCGGCGTACTCCGAACTCATCG
Source organism: Bauldia litoralis (assembly GCF_900104485.1). Classification (GTDB taxonomy): domain Bacteria; phylum Pseudomonadota; class Alphaproteobacteria; order Rhizobiales; family Kaistiaceae; genus Bauldia; species Bauldia litoralis. Next base: position 24,658 of record NZ_FMXQ01000015.1, read on the forward strand.
ACGCCGAGGCCTATCCTCAGATCGAAGGCAAGTTCGACATCACCCACCCGGCTGCGGGCCCGGCGGGGGTCAAGACGCATTTCCATGCCCTCGGCCTCGGCGTAAACAAGGCGTCGGAGAAGCAGGACGAAGCGAAAAAGTTCCTCGCTTATCTCGCTTCGGAGCCGGTCATGACTCAATATGGCAAGGAAGGCGGCAAGCCGCCGCTTAGTCCGGCGCTAACCGAGGCTTATGCAGGTGGCCGGCCCGACGTCTTGAAGATGGGCGAGTACGCGAGCGATTACGGAGTCGTGATGAACGGCGCCACCAGTTCAAAGGCGCTCGCCGTCTACAACGTTATGGCCGAGAACTTCACTGGCTATTGGAGCGGCACGATCGATCAGGACACCGCCATCGCCAATGTGGTGGCGGCGATGGAAGAGGACTTTGGGAAATAGCTTGTTGCTGGACTAGATAAGGCCGCTGCGGTCGCCGGATGCTCCGGCGACCGCTTTCATTTTCGGTGAACTCTGAAGGGCGCGGCCTGCCATGGCGAGAAAAGTGAGCTGGGAGCGACAGCAGCGAACGGACGCGCGTCTTCTGCTGTCCGGGCTCTGCCTGTTCCTGGCGATTATGCTTGGCTTCCCGACTATCGCCAACCTCTGGTACTCGTTTTCCGACGTCTCGTTCCAGGATCTGACCGGCAGCGGCTTCGTCGGCATCGAGAACTACGTCGACGCGCTCACCAACCCGAACATGTGGAGCGCGCTGTTATTCTCGCTCCGCTTCGCGGTGGTGGCGACCGTGCTGCAAGTTGTCTTCGCCCTCGTGCTCGTCTTCGTCCTTCACCCGCTGGTGCAAAAGCGGCCGTGGCTGATAGCTCCACTTATGCTGCCGATGATGGTTTCGCCGGCGTTGATGGGGATGATGTACCGGCTGATCCTAAACGAGTTTATCGGCCCGGTGCCGGTCTATCTCGACATGCTCGGCATCTACGTCAACTTCCTGGGCATCGAGAATGTCTATGCGACGCTGGTTGGCATCGAGGTACTGCAGTGGACGCCATTCGCTTTCCTCGTGCTGCTCACCGCACGCCAGTCGATCCTGCCAGAGGTCGAGGAAGCGGCAGTTGTCGACGGCGCGACGGGCACCAAGCTCAACTTCCTCGTCATCTTGCCGATGCTGCTTCCCACTCTCGGCATCGTCACCTTCATTCGCTTCATCGACGCCTTCCGAGTGTTCGACCACATCTTTGTGCTGACCGGCGGCGGACCGGGCAACCAGACCACCTCGATCAGCATCTACATCTACAAGTTGTTCTTCAAGGAGAACGAGCTTGGTGAGGCGATCGCTCTTTCGGTGATCCTCCTGTTAGCGAGTCTTCTGCTTCTCCAGGTGGGGCTACGCGCCGTAGTGAGGAGAACCGAGCCATGATCGTCGAACGCAGTACCGCCGTCGGCCGGCTCATCCACGCAGGGCGGTGGATCTTGTACATACTCGCCGCCTTCGCGCTCAACGTGCCGATCCTGGTGACTGTTCTCACTTCGTTCAAGACAACCGGACAGATCAACACCAGCCCCCCGGTCTGGATCTTCGAGCCCACGCTCGAGAACTACCGGGAGGTCCTGATCACCGGCAACACCGACTTCCCCCATTTCATATACAACAGTATCGTCATCGCCTCTGGCGGTACCCTATTGGCGATGGTTCTCGGTTTTCCCGCTGCCTACGCCATCGTCCGCCAGGGCGTCGGGCGAAAATGGCTTTTGCCGATCATCGCCAATGTACGGGCCCTGCCGCTGATCATTTACACCATCCCAATCTACCTGATGTTTCAGTTCGCCGGCCTGCTGGACACCCGTTTCGGGCTCATTCTCATTTCTGCATTGGTCAACGTCCCCGTTGTGCTGGTGCTATTCGTCGGCGCGATCCAGGAGCTGCCCGAGGAGCTGGACTCGGCTGCGCGGATCGACGGGGCGAGCACGTGGCGACTGCTGACCGACGTTGTCCTGCCGTTGTCGCGGCCGATCCTGTTCGCTGTCGCCATCCTCTCTTTCATTGCATCGTGGAACGAGTTCGTGTTCGGTCTCATCCTGACCACCAAGAATGCCGTGCCGGTGACGGTCGGCGCGACGTTCTTCGTCACCTCCTACGGGGTGAAGTGGGGCGTGACGGCGGCGGCCATGACCCTTGGCATCGTGCCGCCGCTCGTCCTCGGCCTGTTCGCCTACCCCTATATTGGTCGCTCGATGCTCGGCGGCGCGGTCAAGGGCTGAGGAGGCCTCGCCCCTCCGTCGGCCGAGCATCGGAGACGCAAGGCAAGAAGTCGGACGCATTCGCGTCGCGAAAGAGAAGGCAAGGATCGATGGAACCGCGGAACCAAGTAGCCGGCAACACCAACAGCTACCATTCTTACAGCCTGAACGAAGCGCTGGAAGGCATTGCGGGCGCCGGCTTCCGCTACGTGGAGCTCAGCGCGGTGCGCGGCTGGACCGAGCACGTGCCCTTGGGCGCCAGCGCGGCGGAGCTGGACGGCATCAAGCGGAAGCTGGCTGAGCTCAACCTTACCCCTGTCAGCGTCGGCGGGCACTCCGACGTATCCACCGACGAAGGGTTCACGCTCGCGCTTCAAGCGCTCGATCTCTGCAGCGCGCTGGGTATCAAGGTGATGATCACCGCCGCCGGCAGAGAGGGCGGCGAGGACGCCTTTTTCGCCAACATGAGGCAACTTGCCAAATCAGCTGGTGCGCGGTCAATCGAACTCGCCATCGAGATCGCGGGCGACATGGCGCCGACCGGTATAGCGGCCCTAGACGTCATATCCCGCGTCGACCAGCCCAACGTCGCAATCAACTACGACACCGCCAACGTCGAATACTACGGCGGGGTGAAGGCGGTTGACGACCTGCCGACTGTCGTCGGGCGGCTCGCCCATGTCCACCTCAAGGACAAGCTGGGCGGCAAGGGCGAATGGGACTTCCCTGCGATCGGTGACGGGCACGTCGACTTTCCAGCAGTCTTGGACATTCTTCGCTCTGGAGGCTTTACGGGCCCGCTCAGCGTAGAGGTCGAGTTCCTCGGCGAGCCCTGGCCCGCCCTCGACGAGGTCAACCGCGCGATGAAGGCATCCTTTGACCAACTAACCGCACTTGGCGTCACCTGAAACAACTGCCACGCTAGTTACGGCTCCGCCAGAATTGGTCAGCTTGATGCGATGGTGGATGGACGGAGAGGACCTCGATCAGGAATCGCAGAAATGAGCCATTTCGCCTAGAGAACGTTCGACCCGGGTTTCTCTCCCTCCGCCAGGTCATCAAATGCCAAAGATCTGAGAACCTCATTTTGGCGCTGGAGTTCGCAAGGTTTCGCGCCACTTTGCCGGCTGACCTGCGTACCGCGCTCAGAAGCGCATTCTCTCTGAACCTTCGAGAGACCCGAAGACCCTCAGAAGCTCCGGACTTTGTCGATTTAGTACGGAGCTTGGAAGGGCAGCGAAACCAACGCTTTGGTGTCAACCGGGGTTGCGGATATTTCTAAGGGTCTCTCGCCCACCGAATGGACGCTCTAAATCCGAATCTAACGCGCCGGCAGGACGTCAGGTCGTGTAATCAAACAAAGACATCAGTGAATCGCGTCACTGAATGTCCGTGTCTGCGCCCAGGAATGGACAAAGGCGCGAGGTCGGCTGCCGGCCCTTTGCGGACCTTGGGCCAAGAGCGCGCGAATAGCCGATCCTGACCCTGAGCGGCCGTCCGGCTCGTAATCGTTGGCGACCTCCGTGAATAGCGGACAATGACGGACCTCGGTCCGCGGGGGGGGGGGGTCTGGCCTGCGTGGCGCTGGCCAGTTCGATCGTCCGCGATCTCGGCATGGCGATCTGGGCCAGCCGAACCTTCGGGATCGCGCTGCCGCCATTCGGCATCGGCCGCAGCGGACTGCCGCGCGTCGGCGAATCCGGCAAGCTCGCCTGACGCGGGAGCGTCAGCTTCGGCTCTCGGCCAGGCACGCCGCGTAGAGCGCGGCCATGCGTGTCGCATAGTCGTCGACGTCGAACCCCTCGAGGAAGGCTGTCCGTGCGCCCTCGGCAAGCGAACGCCGGAGATCGGCATCGGCGATGACACGGCCCAACGCGTCAGCCAGCGCCTCGACGTTGCCGGGCGGGACCAGCAGGCCCGAAACACCGTCTTCGATCGCCTCGCCGATGGCGCCGACCGGCGTCGATACCACGGTCAGGCCGTAGGCCATGCCTTCGAGCACCGACATCGGCAGTCCTTCGTGATGCGACGGCAGCACCATGATATCGGCCGAGGAAAGCAAGTCGCGCACCGTGTCGGGGCCGACCCATCCGGGAAAGGCGATGCGGTCGCCGATGCCATGCTCGGCGGCGGCCGTGCGGTAGGCCTCGACGTCGCCGTCACCGGCAAGCACCGCCGTCCAGGGCAGGCCGGCGATGCGTGGCGTGGCAAGCGCCTCGATCAGTTCGGGAACGCCCTTGCCCTTTCCAAGTCGCCCAAGGAACAGGACCTTCGGCGGACCGGACGCATCCTTCTGGCGCTCGATGACGGCCGGGCCGGGGACCGCATTGTGCATGACGACGACGCGATCCGGGGCGATGCCGACCTCGTCGATGACGAAGGCGCGCCATTCGGCGCCGAGAACGATCACGCGGGCGGCGCGGGCCAGCATCCGTCGGGTGAAGGCGCGGATCGGGCTCGGCAGGCTACGATAGAAATGATGGTAGCGGCCGCTGTGAATATGGACGAGATAAGGCGCGCCAACCATCCTTCCGACCAGCGCGATGATCGACTTGCGCGCCGGGCTGGCGCCGACCGAGACATTGATGTGGAGGATATCGGCCTTGCCCGTCGCGAACAGCCAGGCGACGACCGTGGTCGCCCGCAGAAGGTAGAACGGCGACCAGACTAGGCTGCCGGTGCCGCGCGGATCGACGATGCGCACCTGCGGCGCGTCGGCCCGCTGCTCGAAGGCGGTCGCCAGGTAGTCCATGGCGCGGCTGATCCCGCCTTCGGAGTGTCGTCCGCCGGGGCAGACGATGACGGCGCGGATTGTCATTGGACCGGGCGGGGCGATGTTCTGGACCATGCGGGGCGCGCCGGTGTTCTTGTTAGGCTAAAAGGCTGAAATGGTGGCCGCAGACCCGGGTCGGAGCGGATCTCCGGTGTTCGCCGACCGTAGCCGCGAGGTCTGAATATTTCCTGTCGCCCATCCGGCTCAGCGAAGCGTAGAACGCTCAGCGGATTCGACGCTGACAATTCAGCGCATCGCCGGATCATGGCGCGGGCGTCCGGCGTCGTTCATGTCTTAGCTCTAAACCCTTCTTTTGCAGCAACCCGACCGTGGCAATGGCGGCCGTTCCTGGCGGTCCGCGCATCAGCGTCACGCTCAAATCCATAGTAGACCGACCCCAAGTAGGCTCGATCGAAGTGCTCTTGCGCCCCATCAATGGGGACTATCGCTCGACATGGATAAGGGTGTGGTCGCGTCGGAGATTTATGTTCATGCTATCTTGGTACCGACGATCCTAGGATCCGCCCTCACATTGACCGTGTTCACGAATATATAGATCGATCGAATCGCCATGATATTGTCCGCCCTTGAGCATGAACGACGTTCTTGCGAGCATGTTGAAAGTGGCGTACTTCACGGGACGAAAAATTACCTTGAATGTATAGCCGTAAATTTCTTGCGGATTGAATCTCTGCTTGAATTCCTGGAGTGTATAGCTCTTGGTGTCTGGCTTGGGCTTACATGCCGCTCCCATGAAATCATATTTCTTGATGCCAAGACCCTTCATTTTCCTCATTGTCTCCCAGTGCATCAGGTACGCCGACCCTGTCGCCGGCTTGTCGATGCTGCCTCCGTAGTAATAATAAGCTCGGTCGGCATCGAACGCGACGACTGCGCAGGTTTGTAGATAGCTGCCATTTCGGGTTACATAAAATCGGACGCTATCCCCCATATTTCTTTGCATGGCGTGCAAGAAATTCAGGCCAGGGGAAAGAGCCATATCCCCACTGCGGGCAAAGGTTTCCCTGAGCAGGGCGGCGATTGTTTCGATGTCAGACGTTTCTTCAAAAAGAATACCTTCCCTTGTTGCCTTTCTTATCTTGGTTCTCGTAGACGATTTGAATCTGGAGAATATTTCTTCTTCACTTGGCCCAAGGTCGACAACATAGGTTCCATATCGTGCAGCAATCGAGCCGCGAGGTATGCTGGCAAATATTGCATTGGCCATCGGCTTGGCGATAAAGTCAGCTTTAATAACCGATCGGCAGTAATTTACGATACTTTCCAAAAATAGCTTTTCTTCAGGAGGATCGATCACCCTGCCGTCTTTTGACAAGGGTGCGGCGGTAAAAATTACTCTGCGAAAGATCAGTCTCTTGTCGACGAAGAAAGGTAATATCAGATCGTTTTTTTCCAGCCACCCGTAATTCTTGCTTTTCGCAGACAAGAATCCCTGCGATGCAAATACAGGAAGGTGCGCATCAACTGTGGAACTCGACGTGTGCAGCTTCATCGTGGCTTTATAGACCGACTGTGAGGTGAGGGGTCTTATTGCGACCGGGATCAGGGGTACAATCTTGCTACCACCAGGGAGTTCTCCCAGAAGAGCGTCGCTCGGCAATAGAAGACAACCAGATCTTCTGGAGCGACTCCACAGGGAAAGTGAATCTGGGCCTGCTGGGGCGTGATATCACTCCGCCAGGAGGCTACCGAGGCGAAGTGCTCTCCATCCGTCGAGGCGACGATCTCGGCGTGCGACGAAGTCACTGCCGGGCCGGGCTCCACGGAGGTGGAAAAGAAGAAGTGGTTCGCCTCGTTGCGGGCCCCGAAGTAAACCGGGGCCGGCGTATGTGCCAGACGCTCGATCGGGCCACCGTTGCGGGCCTTGCGCGCGATGCCTGGTTCCCGCAGGGGCGAGTCCACACCCCAATACAGGTGGTCATCCGTGAAGATGAGGTCCGTGGCCCTGGAAAGCTGCCCTGCCTCGGCGAAGACCTGAAGCGTCCCGTAGCCGTCGTCAGAGAAATAGATGCGGCTCTCGTCGTCCATGTCGCCTGTGCAGAGCCAGCTCCGGCCAGTCTGGCATGGGTCCAGGTGCAGGGCATGAACGTGACGGATGGAGCCCGGTTCGAAGCGACAGGCTGTCTCCCA
>NZ_FMXQ01000024.1 GCF_900104485.1 Bauldia litoralis
GTCAGGAGGGGTGGCCGAGTGGTTGAAGGCGCACGCCTGGAAAGTGTGTAGGCGGGAAACCGTCTCGGGGGTTCGAATCCCCCTCCCTCCGCCAGTGTCAGCTCTTCGAACGTTCTCCGCCCAGACGATCGGTGCATCAAAGGGCGTAGAACTGCGGGATTCCGGACGCGGACCTGTTGACCTCGCGCCCTCGCTCTCCGCCCGTTGTTCTCTGTTTGGCCGCGCATTCTCCAAAGCTCATGACTGAGGCCACGCAGTACGGAAGCGGAAGCGCCAACGATTTCAACGATCAGTGGCCGCGCCTTTGGGCTCGTTCGGAGTTTCTGTCGGATGAGCGATGTCGCTGACAGCGGGCGTTGCGCCGTCCGGTTCTGACTCGAGGCGACGCCAGTGCTTTGCCGGGTGGAGTGGGTGCTGGCCTCTTGGATTGAAGGGCATCAACTGGCATAGCCGTTTCAATGCCGATTCAATGCCCGCAGCTATCTCGAACCGCTATCGTCAGCGACGATCCGCTTCTTGCGGGCGAGCTATCATGCGTGCTCGCCCGCCGCGGGCACTACGTTTGCGTACTCGACGGCCCGCGCCTGACACGTGACGATCGTGAGGCCGAAGCGATCCGCCGCACCAACGCGCTGGCGCGCATTGGCGTGCGCAACACCTTGCTGGCCGGCCTTTCTCCCGAATCTCAGGCGGTTATGTCGGCACGGCTACCCAAGGGACGAACCGTAGAGATTAGACGAAATCAACTTGCGACGATCGCCGCCGCTAACGGAAAGCGCGACGCCGCAACGCTGCGCTGGGGAAGTGATCGCATTGGACTCGGCGTGCTTCGGGCGATGTATGCCCGCCAGATGATTGAATTCGGCGACGAGGTTTCGCACGTACAACCCGTCCTGTCGAGGTCGGGCCATGTTGTAGTTTGTGAGGCGGGGGAGCCGCTAAGCGAAGTCATCGCCGCGAACTACGCCTTCGCGCTCGGTGCCGGCCTCCACATCATCGACGAGACCGACGAAGTCGAGAGCCAGGAGCTGCTTGAGGCTTACTATAACATCGACACGCCCGGGGTAATTGCGTCGGTCGAGCGCAATCGAATCAAGAGTCGCCTACGGGAACTCGTCGGAGTCGTCGATTTGCCAGAGGGCGGATCGCTGACCTTCATCACCCGCCACCTACCTTTCGGCGCGGCATTTCCGGAAAGGCCGTCGACCCATCTCTTCACCTATCCAGATCTCGGCATTGCCATCGTCAACGGTTTTGCTGCTGAGCAGGAAGGCAGGCGCGGCACCAACATCGCGGTACTCGTTGACCCTGAAAAGGTTCGCGCGCCAGAGATCGAGGCCGCTACCAAGCTGCTCCCCCAGCGGCGGGTGTTCGTTCGCGGCTATCGCGGCGCGGGAGCCAGCGTGCGCGCGATCTCGGAGATGGTCGATCTGTTTCCCTACGACCTGCTGATCTTCGCCACCCACTGTGGCGACGCGCCGGGCTGGCGCTGGACCTATGAATTTCGTGATAGCGAAGGGCTCCATCGCCGATTGGTTGTCGATGTCGCCATTGGGGTTGGCCACACCGATGACGAGGAAATGCTGCGCGTCATGCAGTTCTTTCGTTTCCATTCACTAGATGGCGTCAACTGGAACGATCCGGTGGCCAAGACCGGGCTCTATGTCGGCACGGCAATACGGGACTGGGCCGAGTTCGAGAAGGCGGATGCACTCGAGCCGGTGCACAAGGAAGAAATCGGCCGGGTCATGGGATCCGCCGTTATGAAGATGTGGGACCACAATTACCTTCCCATGCCTCGCGCGCTGGCCGCCGAAGGCAGTCCGATCATAATCAACAACGCGTGCGTGTCTTGGCACGAGCTTGCTGGCCGGTTCCTTTTCTCGAATGCGCGGGCCTATATCGGCACACTCTTTTCGGTGTCAGACATGGAGGCCGAAGCCGTGGTGGTAAGGCTGCTCGACAAGTACTTCGGGAAGCCGTTGCCGTACGCACTGTGGGCAGCACAGAACTCCGTATATGGGGCCGGCGGCAACCGGCGCCCATACGTCATTACGGGCGTCTACCCGCAACGCCTGCGCGTGACCAGAGAGGACGTTCCAGCACGTATCCTCAGTGAGCTGAGCAGAGGTCAGAACTATTGGCGTGAGCGCGCCAATTCAAGGCGCGCTCACGATAGTCGAAGTGCCAAGGTCCTCGATGAGATGGCGACTTTCTACGAACGTGAGACCGCATCGTTCCAAGCGCGATGGTTCGCTTCGAAGTCGCTTGGTAAAGCATCGACTGACCGCTAATTCTCGAAGCCGCCCGAGTGGGCGCTCCGCCGTTCCCCGTGGCCGAAGAGCCGCCCATGGCGCACCGCCGCCGACGCAATGGCGGCAGCTCGCGCGCGAATCCTTCCGACACCACCAAGACCTTTCGACCGAGCGCAGTGGCATACCCGCAAATACGCCGAAGGATGCGGTCTACCCGGTCGGCCTCACCGACGCCGAGGGGCAGCCGCTCGACGCCTCCAAGCATGACTACGTCATCCGCTTCGCGTCGAACGACGACCTGCCGCCGGCCAACGGCTTCTGGTCGCTCACCATGTACGAAGACGGGTACTTCTTCGTACCCAACGCGCTCAACCGCTATACGCAGCGAGCGCAACCAGCTCAAGACGAACGCCGACGGCTCGATCGACCTCTATCTCCAGTCGGCCAGCCCGGGTCCAGACAAGGAATCGAACTGGCTTCCCGCCCCGGACGGCCCGTTCATCCCCATGTTTCGCCTGTACTGGCCGAAGGAGAACCCGCCGTCCGTGCTGGACGGAACGTGGTAGCCCCCGGTCATCCAGAAGACCTGAAGTTATCAAGGAGGTTCGCCCCCGGGCGAGCCTCCCAGGGGCTACGCGCATCCGACATGACGAATCCAGTGTCCGGTTGTGGCGCGAAGCATCCGAGGCCTCGCTTCTCGACTGTACCCGCTAGTTGCGGAGCGACGGGTGTCTGGACCAGTCGACCGGAAAGGGAATCATGAGCCTGTCGAGCGTGGCGGCGTCGCCCACCTCCATCACCGCCTCCACGATCTCCGGCGCGAGCAGCGTGAGCCGGAAGACGCGGCTGACATAGGATGGGTTGATATTCTCGGTGGCGGCGATCTCCTGGACGGTGACTACGGCGCCGGTCTCGAGGAGCTTGCGCCAGCGGAAAGCGCGGGCCAGGGCGCGAACGGCGGGCGTCACCTCTTCTCGAGTGTGGGTAGGCACTTGCGGTGCCCTCGACGGCTCCTGACCGAGCCCGTCGGGCGCGACGAGCACCTTACGCCCTCGGCGCTGGCGGAAGGAGAGTGGAACGTGGACGGTGACTGTCGGGCGCGCGTCGGCATGACCCGCGTTGTCCCCAGCGCTCGCCTCCGCCCCGGTGTCGCCGCGGTGACTGCGTCGTAGCCGCTGCGCCGCCATCCGCCCCGCGCTCATCACGCCGCCCGTCCCTCGATCTGCTGCCTATCGTGGCCAGCATCTCGATCAGCCTGCCCAGGCCGTGCGTCCCGCATCTCGGCGAACAGGGTGCCGAGACCGTCGACGCGGAGCCGGATGTCGATGCCGGTGGCGGCAATGTCGACGCGGTCGACGAGGAGCCGGACGATGCGGGTTTGTTCGGCGGGGAAGAGTTCGTTCCAGATCGGATCGAAGCGGTCGAGGGCGTCGCGGACGTCTGCCTCGGTCAGATCGGGGAGGTCACGCCGGGCGGCGCGCCAGGTCGCGACGATGATCTCGGGTGAGCGGAGCATGAGGCGGAGATGGTCCATGACCGCCGCCTCGACGTCGCCGGCCGGGACACGCGTGACGAGACCGGAAGGATTGGCCTCCGTGCCGGTTTGGTGGGCCGATGCGCCACTGCTAATTGTGCTGCTTGGGGTCGTGCCGACCCTCCCAACGCCGCGGATGACAGACTGACTGACGTAGTAGCGGTAGAGCCGCTGTCCCTTCCGGGTGTGGGACGGGGACATGGCCCGGCCCCCGGCGTCGAAGATGATGCCCTTGAGGAGGGCCGGGGTCTGGGCGCGGGTGCGGCCGGCCTTGGCGCGGGCGCCCTCGGCCATGACCGCGTGCGCCCGGTCCCAGAGGGACTGGCTGACGATTGCCTCGTGCTCGCCGGGATACGACGTCCCCTTATGCACCGCCTCCCCAAGATAGACCCGATTGTTGAGAAGCTTGTAGAGCCGCCCCTTGTCGAGGGTCTGGCCGTAGCGGTTGACGAAACTCTCGGCGGTCAGCTCCCTCACCACCGTGGTCACCGAGCCGATCTGGACGTAGCGGGTGAAGATCCAGCGCACCTTCTCCGCCTCGGCCTCGTCGATGACGAGCCTCCTGTTCTCGACCCGGTAGCCGAGGGGCGCCCAGCCGCCCATCCACATGCCCTTCTTCCGGGACGCGGCGAACTTGTCGCGGATCCGCTCGCCGATCACCTCGCGCTCGAACTGGGCGAAGGAGAGAAGGATGTTGAGGGTGAGCCTTCCCATCGAGGTGGTGGTGTTGAAGGACTGGGTGACGGAGACGAAGGTGACCTCGTTCCGCTCGAATACGTCCACGAGCCTCGCGAAGTCCATGAGGGACCGGGAGAGGCGGTCGATCTTGTAGACGACCACCACGTCCACCCTGCCCGCCTCGATGTCGGCGAGAAGGCGCTTCAGCGCAGGACGCTCCAGCGTGCCGCCCGAGATGCCGCCATCGTCGTAGTTGTCGGGGACGAGGACCCAGCCCTCGGCCTTCTGGCTGGCGATGTAGGCTTCGCAGGCCTCCCTCTGGGCATCGAGGCTGTTGAACTCCATATCCAGGCCCTCCTCGCTGCTCTTCCGGGTGTAGACGGCGCAGCGGCGCTTGACGACCACGCGGGCGGCAGACCCACCGCCAAGGGCCGTCTCGCCGCGACGGGCGCGGACAGGCGCGTTCACGATCGCCCCCGCTGGTTCCTGAGCCCGAAGAACACCCAGCCGTTCCAGCGCGTCCCGGTGATCGCCCGCGCCACCGCCGACAGCGACTTGTAAGGACGTCCCTGGTACTCGAAGTCCTCGGGCCGCACCGTTACGACGTGGTCGATGCCGTTCCACTCGCGGATCAATCTCGTCCCAGCGATCGGCCTGTGTTCGACGTCCCGGCTTCGCTTCGGCTTGCCATTTTTGCCGAACAGCTCCTCGCCCAGCGCCTCCAGCCGCGCCACCGTCTCCGGCTTCAGCCCGCCATAGGCAAGTTCCTGAATGCGATACGCTAGCCGGCTTTCGAGGAAGCGCCGGTTATAGGGCGGCGGCTCGGTCTCGAAGAGATCGCGCCACTGCTGCTTCAGCTCCATCGTCGGCGTCGTCTTCAGCGCCGCGAGCCGGGCCAGCACCGAGGGCGTCGCGGGGTGGCTGGCGTAGCGATTCTCCGTCTTCATCATGCCGTGGTCTCCGGTTCGGTTCCGGCATGACCGCTCGGTGTACCGAGACAGTCCACCAAACCTTCTCCGTCATCGGAAAATAAAGACCTGGACTTCCGCACTTGGAGACGGATGAGCCCGAGCGTCAGGATCTCGCCAATCTCGGCGATGCGCTCGCGCGCTTCGTCATTGGGGTCAGACCTGATGACTGTGTTGTTCGCCATTCCAAGGGTGATGCACTCGGCAGGCGAGGAGGAAAAGACCAACTTTCTCCGCAGCGAAACGGTGCGGGAAAGTAGTGGACGGTGCGGATTCCTGAGTATGGCGCAACTGCGGCTCTTGAGGGCGCCGCGGAACGCGTAAGATCGACTTTCGGTGACACGTAGGGCGAATCATCCTCTCTAAGGAACATCGCCGATGCCAAAAAAGAACTCGTCACGACCGAAAGCCGCGCCTGAACTGTCGCCACGACAGCGACTGCTGAAAGCAGCGCTGGATGGTGATTCAACGCCTGCCCAGGCAGAGGCCGAGGCCTCGCGACTGGGCGTGAGTCCGCTCCTCGACCGACCGGACTCAGATGCCTTCGATCCGATGCGCGAGGATCGCTGGACACTACCGATGACGATCGCCTGGATCGTCTGGCGCGCACCCGAGATGGTCCGGGAGAACTGGCACGCTTACGTGATTGGCTGCACGCGATGGCGCGGGGTTTTTCGGAACGGGACCTGTATTGGCTTCGAGCCGGGGCCCCTCCCGACACCGACTTGGTCCCTGCTGGCCCTCCACGAGGACTATCCGCGCGAACGGTCTCGCGCGACGCCGTGGCGTCCACGGTCTCCTGACGAAGCCCGCGAGGAACTGTGGAAGGCTCTCGAGCATGGCGACGTTGAAGCCGACGCGATCGATCTCGACACCGGCAAGCGGGTCGCGGTCACGGCGACGGCCTGGAAGAGCCTAGAGCTGTACTCCGAGCTAGACATGGACATCGTGCGGGAGGACCCCCTATCGCGATCCGGCTATCACGACATCCGTTTACCCATGCGTCAGGTGACTGATGCATGGCCGGTGCGTGTCCTGTCGGAGGTGCTTCCGTCGCCCATGACGCCGGACGGTCCTGGCTATATGCCACTGTCGGCTGCGGCGCAGTGGATCGCGACGAAGGGCGCCGCAGTCGACGTCGGACTTAATCCCGAAGCTTGGGATGAGGCTTATCGTCAACTGACTGATCGAATTGCATCGGCTGAAGTCGCATGCACCGGCATTTCAAAGAGAGGGCAGCGGGAGCGGCTGGAGCCAGCGCTATTGGGCGGTATCCGGATTTGTCATCTCTTTGGCTCGGAGGAGATAGACAACGCGGATAGCGAGGAGCTCTACCTGTGGGCTTCGCCCTATGTCGACGAGGAGCACTGGCGGGCTGGTTTCAGCGACGACCTTCGTCAGCGACGCCAAACGGTGTGGACGAAGGTGATGGTCAACAAGCCCGACATCGCGAACTGGTGGCCTTTTGGACACGAGAAGGAAATTGAACCAGGTCCGCTCAGGACAGGTGCGCCAGGGGCTCCATCGACAATGTCCTACATCCTGGCCGAGCACGAGATTAGGTGTGAAAGGGGTGTTGCCGATAAGAGCGTGGGTGTCGAGGCCGGGCATCTCGAAGCCTGGTTCCACGAAAAGCACCCAAGTTGGCCCTGTTCGAAAAAAAAGACGATTGAGAACTGTATTCGGGAGAGGCACCGGAGGTATAGCGGAGACCCCCGAAAATAAAATATTGGGGCAATTTCGGGGCCGTTTATAGGGCCCCCGACATGCCTTAGCTGGGTTTCCTCACGGCGCGACCGGACTGGTCCGAAGCGTTCGAAAGAGGAACCTCGCAATGTCGCAATCAGACCCTAGAATTGATCCCGCCGGAGCGGCCGTCTCCGCGCTCTTCGCCCGCCATCTTAATCAGGATCAGCTCGCACGACGCTGGAGCCTCTCGGCCCGGACGCTCGAACGCTGGCGCTCCCATGGCAAGGGCCCCTGCTATCTCCGTCTTGGCGGCCGCGTCGCCTATCGCCTTGACGACATCGAAGCCTTTGAGAAGGCCGGCCTTCGCGTCACCGGAGCCGGCGTTGCCGGAGACCTGTGATGAGTGTGCTTGTGCTTCCGGGCCACATCGATGTGAACCACCCTGTCGATCGATGGTCGCCACCCGAACCGCCGGCCGGTCACAGCTTGACGGCTGGTGCTCTGGATCGGTGGCTGGAGCACGCCGAGCCCAGCGACTGTGTCGCCTACCACCGCGGCTTCCTGCCCCTGGACCGAGGTTCCGGCAACTGCCTCGGCGAAGAGGCGGGACAAGAACTCGAAAGGGTCGCCTCCGCTGCGATGTCGATGTCCGAAGCCGGACAGGCCCATCTCATACAGCGGAGGCACGGGGCTGGTGATTACAGCTACCTCATCGTCGCCCGTTCTCGGCCTGCGCTGTTCACGAGATCCCGCAAGGCGCGGGAGTATGCGTCATGAACGCCGCAGTCATTTCCCGGGCCCTTGGCGGGCGTCGGACTGGGCGAACATGGATGGCATGCTGCCCGGCTCATGACGATACATCGCCCAGCCTGGCGATCTGCGACGGCGACGACGGCAGGGTCCTGGTCCGATGCCACGCCGGCTGTTCGCAGGCGGCCGTGATCGCCGGGTTGAAGAGAAGGGGGATCTGGGAAGCCACCGATCGGCCGCTGCTGCAGAGGTCGGAGCCGACACCGGTCCGGCGGTCGAACGATGCAGAGACGGTGAAGCGCGGCGAACTCGCCATGACGATCTGGACATCGGCGCGGACGGCCGTCGGCACGTTGGTCGAGACATACCTTGCGTCTCGTGGCCTCCGGATCGAAACGCCACCGACACTTCGGTTCCACCCGTCGCTGAAGCATCCCGCCGGTGACAGATGGCCGGCCATGGTCGCCCTGGTCACACGCGGCGCCGATGACGCGCCCGTCGGCATCCACAGGACGTTCCTCGCGCCGGACGGATCGGGCAAGGCTCCGGTCATGCCGCAGAAGATGATGCTCGGCCCCTGTCGCGGC
>NZ_FMXQ01000023.1 GCF_900104485.1 Bauldia litoralis
GCCGGGCTTGTTGTTCTCGTCGGCAATCTTGACGTTTTCCTTCCAGACCGTGCCGGCGACCTGGGGTGTCATGAATGCCTTGATCGGCGGCTTGCTGACCAGCGAAACGAGATAGGCGAAGACCTTCGCCACGTCGGCGGGGTTGTTCGGATCCTTCAGGATCAGCGGCTGCGCCTCCGGCATCTTGCTGACCGGCGAGCCAGGAGTGTTCGCTTGCTTGGTAATGCCGACATACTCGGAGTGATCGGTCACCCCCATCCAGTCGAGAGGCTGCTCGATCTTGATCTCGTAGCCCAGCGGATGCTTGATCGCCTGGCCCTGAGCATATTTCAGCGCGTCGTCGGGACCCGTCAGGTGGTTGCCGAAGAGCCAGGCATCGACCGACCAGCTCGTGTGGATGTGTTGCTCGCCGAAATAGGCGTTTCTTTCAGGGTTGCCTTGGGCGAGGACAGCCGAAGCTGACAAGAGCACCCAAGTCGAACACACTGCTGTCTTCGCGATCAACGTGCTACGGAAACGATCAACCATTACCCAACTCCCATCAAGATATGTCCGAGCGAGACCCTTGGCCACCAGACGCCGCTTCCCAAGCTCATCATTTGGAAGATGCAACCTCAAGGCACTGTATCACCACGCATCAGCAATAGTAGATGCCGACGGCGCAGCGCCGGACGGTGCGGCGACCGACGCCCGCGACGCTGACGGGGGTCAGCGGACGGCCAATGCGGGCCTGTGCCTCCGCAATGGTGCTGTGGACACCTGGCACTGACAGCGTTTGGCCAAATTCAAGGCCGGCAATCGCGACGGCTATTGCAAACAGGCCGATGCCCAGACGTTTCGACTGTGTCATCATTTCGCGTCTCCAAGGAGGGTGAAGTTCTCGGGCAGCTTGTCGGCGATGGCAGACGCATCGACCTTGGTGGCTCCTGCGGGGATGGTCACCTTGAAATCACCGACCATGGCGTCAGCGCCGGTCTTCCAGTTGCTGACAACGAGGGTGTATTGGGGGGACCCGGCTACCTTTGAGCTGCTGATTGTGTAACGGCACGGATACGGCTCATCGCCTCCGGCGATCCAGATCTGCCAGTCGACGTCTTGGGTCCGGAAGGCGAAATGATTGCACTCGACCCCGCCGACCACGCCACTGCCGAGATCCTTGACGTCGGTGACCAGCGGCATCAACTGCCCGTCGACATCTGACATCAACAGGTCCGCGGCGGGCAGCGGGCGTTGGTAGGTGTCCCGCAGAGTATCGATCAGATTATCGAGATCGCCGGGAATCTCGATTTCCGTGTAGGTGTCGGCGCCCTTGTTGACGAAGGTCAGCGTCTTGCCGTCGAAGACCATCTCGATCTCAGCGAAGCCGCCGGTGCGGCTGGCGCTGATCTTGTCCGGTCTGGCGACACTTGCCTTGCCGGAGCTAGCCAATGTCAGCGTCTGGCCTTCATTGGTGACGAGATCAAGCGCGGCGTCATAGTCGAACGAGAACGCTGACTGCGACCCGAGATAATCCGACATTTCCTGAAAGATGCGTCGCGCATCCTGCTCATCGGCTGACGCCGGCGCGACGACGACGGCCCCACCTGCGAATGCGGCCACGAATGCGGCGATCAGTTTCTGCAAGGCTTCCTCCATTGGTCCACGACTAAGCGCTCCGCCAACGGGTTATGGACCCGAGTGTCACAGGTCTCATTCCGAAACTACGGGCCTTGCGCCTTTCACCCAGATCATATCACGGTGTCTGGACCAATGATCGCCTTTTGAGGACACGATCGATTTCCGATACCGCCAAGCAACGCTCCGACCCGCTCGTGCCGCTGCCCGGCATCCTGACGGAATTGGGGATTCCGGTGGTGGAGGTTCTTCAAGGGACCGATCTGGTTCCCGCGGATTTGTCTCCGGATAGATTTCTTGAACTGGGCGCCATGCTGACAGTCCTGGAAAACGCGGTCGCGCGGACCGGGCGCGAGGATCTCGGGCTGATGCTTGGGGCGAGGCAAACGGCTGCGGTGCTGGGTCCGCTGGCTCGGGTGGTTCGTACCGCTGCGACGCTCGGCGAGGCCCTATCGGACCTGACCGCATTCCAGGACCGCAATTCCTCGGCGGCAGTCACGTATATCCGCAGGCAGGGGAATGACGTCTTTTTCGGCTACGGGGTCCACGACCCCAGACCGACGGTCTCAGCAATCACGCAGGACATCGTCCTCGCTCTCCTCACCCGGATCGTCACGGAAATCACGCGGGGTGCCGTTCGGCCACGCGAGTACCTCTCGATGCGCCCTGTGCCGAGCAATCCCGGTCGGTGGTCCAGCCTCGGCGCGGAAGTGCGCTTCGGCGAGGCGGAGACCGGCTTCTATCTCTCTTTGGAGGACATGGAATTCCCCCTGCCGACTGCGGACCGTGACTTGCACGACCAGGCAGTGGACGGCATTCTTTCGCAGCCTGCTCTCATCCAGACCGAATGGACCCAACGCACCCGCCGCGCGCTCCGCGCCCTTCTCCTCCAGGGTTTCTCAGGCATGCCCGAGGTCGCCCTCCATCTCGGTGTCGGTGTCCGGTACCTCCGCCGGGCGTTGGCCCGGGAGGGCACGTCCTTCGAGGAGGTCCGCAATGCGGTCCGCCTTGCGATCGCCCGCGATCTTCTCTCGATGAGCACGCTCTCTATTGGCGACCTCGCGCTAACGCTCGACTTCGCGACCCCTAGCGCGTTCATCCGCGCTTTTCGGCGCTGGACTGGAGACACACCTGCGGCGTGGCGAGAAAAAAAAAGGTGTGCCGGCGTCCGTGGCAGGACGGGAATAGGGGCCCCCTACCGTATCTGGTGATTCAGACCGACTGCGTCGACCGTTTGTGGCGCGTTACTGCCGTTCCTTCACATTGCAGCGAATTACCAGTTCCCGCCCGAAGCTACAAAATCTTCGTTGGCGCTCTCGGCCCAAAGCCGCCGTTGGACCATTGGACTGGGAACGACGGCTCCTGACTTGAGGCGGGAGTCGTCGAGCGTCGGTCTGAATAGAAGATTGGCGTAGGTGTCCCCACGCTCGACTTCCTATTGGTGATGCGATAGTCGCCCTTCTCCTGCCATCCCACGGTGATGGGTCATGGCAGGGGAATTAAATGCCTGGTCATTTGCGATTGGCGGGCGAAATCACTGGACAACCTCAATCGCAGGCGGTTCCCAACTGCCGTTTAGCGCTTCAGCCTTCGGCCAGTACAGACGCATGACGATATAGATTGGTCCGTCCGGTGCCGGCAGCCAATTGGCCTTCGCCTTCGCATCGGTCGGTTCCTCATGCTGGATACTGAGCGTCAGAGAGCCGTCTTCATTTTTTTGCATGTCAGGCAGCATGGGGGAGTTGATCAGGTAGCGATTGATCGGATTTCTGATCAACAGCTGTGTCTTTCCATCGTACATCGTCACGGACCAGAACGCGTTGACCGGGGGAAACCCGTCGGCCGGAAACGTCAGCGCATAATCGCTCTTGCTTCCGTCGAGTTCATTGCCGCCGCCATCTTTGCGAGTGAGCGGATAGAAGGCTTCTTTCGAGTCATTACCATAGAGGCCGACAAGAGCCGCCGCCGCTCGCAGCAGGTAATCGCCTTTCAGCATCTGACGATCGCCGAAAAGACCTTGGGATACCTGCCAGCCATTCACGACCTGTCCGACGTCCGACTTCTTGGCCTCTGCCTTCTCCACGCCGGCCCTTATTCCGTTGGCAACGGCGGCTTTCATCTCATCGGAAAGCTCAATCGAAGGGAATGGCTTGCCTGCCTCGATACCGATTTTGGCGAACTTCTCGCGCAACGGTTTCTCCACTTCGGCTTCGGCAATAGGGGGGGCGAATTGGAGAATGAACGACAGATAGCTGAACGGGTCTTTTTTCGCTTTTTCGGCCTCGAACTTGGGCCACGCCACCGCCGGCGACGATGCTGGGGCCTCCGTTTTCATATGCTCGGACAGAGTTTCAACTGAATACTCGGCCTGTACCGCCTTCACGTTGTTCAGATCCGAAGGCCCGAATACCTGGGTTCGATAGTTAGCGAATGCAAAGTCGGAGCCCGACTGGATCACTTTCTCGATACCGTCCGGCTTCTCACCGTTCCACTTCGGTCCTGCAATCGCGTAACAACCGGCATCGTTGCCCGTAGCCCGACTACCGATGTAACCGAAGTTGTAGGTATAGAGAGAGACGAGTTGGATAGAATAATATCGCGACTCTTCGATCTTGGGCACGCAAAGAACGATCGGTTCCGCGCGCAGATCCATCCAGACAAAGGAATACGCAGTGTCACTGTTGGGCGTTACGATCGCCGTATCGGCTGGTGAGGCAAGGCTCGCTTCATTGTGGATTTGGTTGAACGGCGCCTTGTACTGACTGCTCGTCTTGTCGACCGCAAATTGGTACAGCACGCTGTAATTCATCACCATAGGCAGACCATAAATCGCTGCCTGTTCGGCGATGGACGTCGCCTCCTCTGACGCTGACTGTGCAACCGCAGAACCGACGCCACCCGGAAAGCTCGATACCGCGAGTCCCGCACCGAGCGCGAGGGACAACAATTTGCCTGCGTGCATCACTGATTTTCCTCCAACCTGTCTTGCCACCGCCTATGCCAACTCACTTCGTGACCGGACTAATTGACGGAAATATGTACTTGCCGTCGAGGATCGAGTTGTCGGGCTCGTACATCCGTACACCGTAGTTCCAACCATCCATGATCGGCAGACAGTTGACACGCCCGTCGCCGCATCCGCCGAAGTTAATGGTGATCGAACCATCAGCGTTCTTCTTGGCGTTGACGCTATTGAAATTGTAGGCGTTCTCCGGATTTTTCTGGAAATAGCCTTCCTTGTTGTAAAGGCTCACCGACCAGAATGCCCTGACCGGCACGTCCTTGGCCGTCAGGCTGTACTCGCCTACCGGCAGGTCCGGATTGACGTTGAGGTAAAACGCGTGCTCCAGCGGCAGCCCGCCGAAACCGACCGCCGTGCCGATCAGGTGGCCGATCGGCGTGGTCTGTTCCTTCGACCCGAACCAGCCCCTAGAATCCGGCACGCCCTTTCCCAGTTCGAGCAGCGCATCGAGGGTCTCCTTCAAGCTGGCGCTATCGTAATCCGCGGCAACGAACGGCTTCGCCGACTTTGCCTCGACCTTGATGCCGTCTTGCAGCGCATGGACCTCCTTGAGGTCCTCAGGAGAATTCGAATCGACGAGAGTGCGGATCACGACCCAGACATGATCGGAGCCGAATTTCTCCTTCGTCAGTTCGAAGCGGCCAGAATCGAGATAGACGGCCGGAATGTAGTTCTGCTGGTTGACCACCATCATCGACCGGTAGCGCGAACCGGCATCGGGTAGCGTGACGGCCGCGCCCTCGCTGATATCGACGGTGATGAAGCTGTACAGCGTGTCACGGTTCATCCGGATCGTTGGCTGGTTGTCGATCGAAACGGGCTCGCGCTCGTTGAACACCTTGTTCACCCCGCCGGCGTTCTTCTGGTAGGTGGCGAACTGCAGCGCCGTCTGGGCCTCAATGAAATTCAATGCGTCAACGTGCACCGCCTCCGCGTAGGCTGCCGTTCCAGCTACGGTGAATGCGCACACACACAGTGCTGCTGATTTCGCGATTATTTGCATTGTAGGGTCCTGCACGTAGTGGAAGGTTTTCAAGACGGTCAGTTTCGACGAGCGAAACGACGGCGGGGGAGCAGCAATATATAGGCGATCAGGGGCGGTCGATGCAAAAGCCCAGTCTCACCCCGCGGCGCTTTGCGCTTGCCTCAGATTTCCGCGAGCGCACTTCCGAGCTTGGAGCATCACCGATATCTTGAATGCCTCGATGATGTCGGCCTCCTAGAGCGACAGCAGACGGTCGATTGGCCAGCAACGACTTCGGCGGTTGCCCCAGAGGCGACGCCCATCGGCCCGCTTCGCCGTAGGTATCAGCTACTATTTTGGAAGGACTGAAGATTCTGCGCGCGGACGTGCTGGCCATTGGTCGCGAGCCTTAAATATTCAGTTCAGCGACGACATGCTCTACTCGTTCAGTACGTCAAGGGCGTATGCAGATTCGCGTCCTGGCTTCCGACGCTTCCCGATCACCGGTCCCGTAAGCCTCGACGAGAGACACCGGCTACCACGCACCAACATTTCAAAACGGACCACCAGACGGGGCATTCAAAGCAATGATGCCAACGAAGATGAAAGAGGATCGAAGGTGAGAAGAAACGCAGCACTTCACGCGCTGGGCGGCGCCCTGGTCGGCGCAGCGATGGTCGCGGCCGCTCCGGCGCAGGCGCAGGAGCAGAAACCCAACGTCGGTTACATCCTGGTGGACAATGTCGGCTGGGGAAATTTCGGGGTATACGGCGGGACGATACCAACGCCGCGCATCGACGAGTTGGCCAGCGAGGGCATCCGATTCACCAACTACAACGTTGAGGCCCAGTGCACTCCGTCGCGCTCGGCGATCATGACCGGGCGTCATCCCGTTCGCTCCGGCACCTCCTCGGTCCCTTTTCCCGGGACGGGGCTATCTGGGATGGTGCCATGGGAATACACCGCTGCCGAGCTATTCTCCGACGCTGGTTATGCCACGGCGCTGTTCGGCAAGTGGCATCTTGGCGATACGCAGGGACGGTTGCCAAACAATCAAGGCTTCGACGAGTGGTGGGGCATCATGAACAGCTGGGACGAGGCGGGCTATACCGCTTGGCCGCTGTATAAGGAGAGTGGCTTGCCGGTGCCCATGATCTGGGAGGGAAAGAAGGGCGAGGATTCCAAGCCGATCATGCCCCTCGACCTGGAGGTGCGCCCGATCGTGGATGAGAAGTACATCATCCCCAAGACGGTCGACTACATCAAGCGCAACGCGGCAGAGAAGAAGCCATTCTTCGTCTACGTGGGCTACTCCGAGGCGCACCCGCCGATCATCGGCAATCCGAATTTCGCCGGCAAGTCTACCAAGCGCGGCGGGCTTTGGGCTGACGTCATTGGCGAGATGGACTACCGCGTCGGTCAGATCAAGGACGCCGTCAAGGAAGCGGGCATCGAAGACAACACCATCTTCATCTTCAGCAGCGATAACGCCGACGGTGGATTCATCCCTCAGGTCGGCCCCGGCTCGAATGGGCCCTGGCGCGGTAATTTCCCGAACACGCCGTTCGAAGGAAGTATGAGGGTGCCAGCGATTGTCAGCTGGCCTGGCAAGGTTCCCGCCGGTGTCGTCACGAACGAGATGTTCGCCGCCGTGGACTGGTTGCCCACGCTGGCCGGAATGGTGGGCGAGTCGAAACGCGTCCCCACGGATCGCCCCATCGACGGCGTCGACGCCTCGGCCTTGATGCTGGGCAAGAGCGAAACTACTGGGCGCGACAGCTACATGTTCTTCGGCACGGACGGCGAGCTGATGTCCATTAAGTGGAAGTTGTACAAGACGATCTTCCGCTACACTGAAGAGCCGTTCGCCGCCGAGAAACCCATCATCAAGCCGCAGTTCCCCATGGTTTACGACCTGTCCAGCGATCCACACGAGGACAACAACCTGTTCTACTCGGATCTGACCATCGATTGGGTCTTGGCTCCGAATTTCAAGATCATCGGTGAATATGAAAGTAGCGTGAAGGAGTACCCCAACATTAAGGTTGGCGAGGATTTCAAAGGCTATAAGCAGTAACTACGATATCAACCCGCCCTGCGATCACAGGGCGGGTTGATCGTTGATCACGCCACCACGACCGCGTACGCGGCGGAACGGCATTGAGTTCCAGGAAATGATTCAGCCCATGCACACGATCAAAACGCTGCGAGAGCGGAGCGTCCTTTCGAGCGTTTGCCGCCGGATCGAGACGAGCCGCCGGGCACTATCTCTGCTTATCCCGTTGGTCGTGACAATTGGGGGCAGTATCGCGCCGCCCGCAAATGCGGACGAAGGTGGCGTCAGCTTCTGGCTGCCGGGACAGTATGCCAGCTTTGCCGCCATAGCGCCGGCTGTGGGTTGGTCGCTGCCGATGCAGTCCTACTACTATTCAGGCAGCGCCGGCGCCAAGACGACGCTGAACCGGGGCGACACTCTCAGCCTTGGCGTCGACACCGAATTCTTCGGGCAATTCTTCGTTCCGACCTGGGCGCCGGACACGACGTTTCTCGGCGCCCGACCGGTTCTCTCGCTTGCTGCCTTTCCCGGCTGGAACCAGACCTCCGCCGAAGTCGGATTCGGGCCGCTCTCGGCCAGCCGATCGGAAAGCGTCACCGGCTTTGGCGACCTCTATCCGACCGCCCAGCTCTTCTGGAACCAAGGCGTTCACAACTGGATGGCCTACGTCACTGGCGATATCCCGGTGGGCAGTTACGATCCTGACAGCCTCGCCAATCTCGGTCTGGGACACGCCGCGATCGACGTTGGCGGCGCCTATACCTACCTGAATGCCACGACTGGATGGGAGTTCTCGGCGACCGCCGGTGTGACCTACAACTTCGAAAACACCGATACCAACTACACCAGCGGCGTCGATTCCCATCTCGACCTCGGCATCTCGCGGTTTCTGAGCGAGCAGCTTTTCGTCGGCCTTGTCGGCTATGCGTATGTGCAACTGACGCCGGATCAGGGGCAACCTGCGGCGCTAGGCGATTTCGAGGGACGCACCTTCGCGATCGGCCCGCAGATAGGCTACAATTTCGACGTCGGCGGCGTGCCCATCTACACTAATCTGCGCGGATACTTCGAATTCGATGTGAAGAACCGAACGAAGGGAGGCAGCGCGTTCCTGACGGTCAGCATTCCGCTCTCGGCACCAGCCAGAACGAATTGAAGGCGCACCAGCTTAGGCCGGGGGCGTGGCACGCTAGCAATCCCGTCGAGTGCGACAGTCTGAATGACCGCTCGTGGCGCGTTGCGGTCGTTCGTTCTCGCCGCAGCGAAAGTCAGCTTCCCGCCCACTTCGGACATTTGCTATCCATCTTCAGCGGTGGCTTCGGGCCATTAGGGAAATTCGCCACCCTACGATCACATGTCCGTATTGCGGCTGTTTGCCGACATTTGCCACCGACTGGGTGCAATGCTTAGGTTCGGCCGATGGGCAGGCTCTCCTTCATCGTCCTTGTCGCGTTCGGCTTTATGGTGGCGCCGACGGTCTGGGTCGTCGCGGCTGTTCTTGCCGTAAAGGCGAGGCGTCCGGCCTTATGGATGCTGCGCAAACTTGCTCCGCAGTTCGAAGCCCGCAGTGTTGCTGAATCGCGCCGCCCGTTCCCCGGGCACAGTGCGACGCCATACCGATGTCTACCGCGTCCGCCGCGACGGCAGTCGACCCCACTTGAACCAGCTAATCCGGTTCCTACCGCCTGATCTCGCCGCGCGTCTAAGAAGGGGCACAGAGGCTGGGGACCGGAGACCTCTTGGGTCGGGCGGAGCAACTAGCGACCAGGGCTAAACGAATCCTCGATCCTTTCCACGACCGGATCGAACAACCTTCGAGAGGTAATCGGGTAGTCCAGGGCAAACCCCTCGACCACCCCCTCATTCACGAAATACTT
>NZ_FMXQ01000018.1 GCF_900104485.1 Bauldia litoralis
CTGGCGGAGGGAGAGAAACCCGGCTCCAACGGTCTCTGGCCCTAAGCTATTGATTTTCATAATGTGGTGACTGGCATCGCGCCTGCCTCTATCAATGATCGATC
The DNA here is from genome assembly GCF_900104485.1 of Bauldia litoralis. Taxonomy (GTDB): domain Bacteria; phylum Pseudomonadota; class Alphaproteobacteria; order Rhizobiales; family Kaistiaceae; genus Bauldia; species Bauldia litoralis. Next base: position 105 of record NZ_FMXQ01000018.1, read on the forward strand.
CATCTGCCGCCCCTTGCAGCAGGAACACGCTCTTTGAGAAGCCAACGCCGATGATGGTAGCCTCTCCCATGGATACCCTCTCCTTCAGCTTGTGAGTTGACACCGCAAGCTTGGCACATCGCGATGCCGTCAGGGGAGAGCGGCATCTCGGCAAGGGCTAGCATGATGCGCATCTGGAAAATCGTCGGAGTATCAGAGGGTTGCCAACCTCAACCTCCATCAGTTGAAAAGGTATTGTGTAGTATCAAAGAAATTGTCCCGGCCTGAGGAGACCACTTGGCCGCAGCTCTCTTGGTCCTTCGGTCTGGGGGAAAGCGACGCCGTGGGCATCTTGCGCACGCCGCCGACGATCCGCCCCGGTGAATGGGTCGGAGCTTCGACGCCAAGCCTTTTGTCCGTTGCCGAGGCCTACGCCCGGCTAACAGGTCGTAAGGCAGATATCGTAGCGGAACCGGCGTCGGCGATGAGGGATCCGGGATTCGCCGTCCTCGTTATGGAGCCAGAGCAAGTCACGCCCGAGGTTTTGGAAACCTTGTTCTCGGCGCCTTTTCTTGAATCCCGGACCTTTTCCCCGGGTCTTGTCCTAGCCGACAAGGGCCCCGAAGGCCGAGCGCGGGCCCTTCAGCATGCGGTGGCTCTACGCTTCTCGGCACATTCGCCCGCTGGCCGGCGCGTGGCGCTCTTCCCTCTCGACGAGCTAGGCTTCACTCGGAGAGATGACGGTTCTGTCATTGCGGGGGGCGGGTGTTATGGGAAGATCTCGACCGCGCTGACCCGCCAGGCTAACGCGCTCGTTTCGATCCTGTCGCACAGCGACGGAATCGATATGTTTTTGGGGCCGGGACAGGCCGCATGCGGCTGGCATTCATGGACCGAGATCTCAGAAATCGGTGCCAGGCCGCGCTGTTTGATCCGCGGGATCTGTCACCGTCTCGATAGACCGATCGACGAACCCAGGTTTGGCGATGCCATCGTCGATCCGTCACGATGGCATGCACGTGTCTTGTTCCTCGACATATGTTTCGGCCTCCCGGCTACAGGCGAGTTGTTCGATCGCCGGTTCAGCATTTTCGACGCGATTCTCCGCGGCGGACGCGTCGGCGCGCTGGTCACCAATTTCGAACTGGCCTTCACCGGATTAGCGATTTCCGAGGCCGTGAGCGAAGCGCTCGCTTCCGGCGAGCCTATTGGAAAGGCGATCAGGAACGTCACCTGCTCGCCCTCGGCACGCCGTCTGAACCGCCGCTTTGCACTCATCGGCGACCCGGCGCTGACGTCGAAGGTCGGTTCTCCACAACTTCTTCCGCGACCAGACTACTCCGTCGGACCTTATTCGCCAGTCTCACCGGAGATCGGGGCACTGCGGTTCTGTCTTCATGTTGGTGGAAAACCCGACTTGGCTCTGCAGCCAGGTTCTTCTGAGAGGGACGATGCGATCATCGGATGGCTTTGCCGGCGCGGCAAGATATTCGATCTCTGGACTAGTCTGAGCCAAGTCTTCTGCAGTGCAGAGCAGTTCCAATGCGCCTTGTGCGGTCGGGCGGGCGCGGTCTTTCGAAGCAGCACAAATGCGCCGCACTTACCCCGGCACCTGCTGCTCTGTGTTGAATGCGGCGCGGTGGCCGACTCCCCGGCGACCGGGGGCGCCCTAATGGGGCGGCCGGAAGGTGATGTGTTCCGACTCATCGCGATGCCAAACGAGAGGGTGCGACGGGCGGTTCTGCAGCTTTGGGCTGGCGATCCACGGCTCAGCGTGGCTTGCGATTGGCCGATCTCTCCGGAGGGTCTCCCGCATACCGTCTGCCAGTGGCGGAAGGCTTGGCCTACGGGGCCGTTACGAGCGAACGTCTTTCTGCTTCACGGGGACGAGGTTTCGGTGGCGTCGGCCATGGTGCCAGGGCGGACGTGACTGGACACAGGTTTCCGGGCGCACTGCGCATGTCATCGGTCACCCTTCCTTGCAGCGGTACCGGTGGCCGAGCTCGTTGACAGCGTGATGCTTTCGGCCTTAGGCTTGAGTACTGTGGGGAGTAGAGCGGAAGTTAAGCTCGGTGCCGAGCCACCATATGCTGTAGGGAAGGTGTTTGAGGCTGGTCAAGCCGTTACCGCGGCCCGGAAGGCTCTTGACAAGATCGATGGGAAACGTGTTCCGAGCTCATTCGTCGCCGCGCCGAAGCGCGCAAAAGCAAGTAGCGTCTGGCCACTCCAGATCGAGAGGTTTAGGATATGTCGAAATCTGCCGATGATCTCGTGACTGAAAGGGCTGCGCTTGTGAAGCATCTGCGTACAGTTCAAGTCGACCTTGCGAAGCTCAAATTGGATTTGGCTGACATCGACGAAAAGCTCGCACGTGCCGGCTACCGCGCGGATCAACCGACCTGCTGGTAGGGCCAAACTGTGTTTTCGGCTGCACTTCACAAAGCCACTATCAGAACGACGCTGCGTTGGTGTTGAGCAAGACTTAGGGCCCTCAAAGGACACCGACTTAGAAGCGAGATCAGTCGCACTAGCGCACTAGTTTTCGGTGCCCAACAAAGGCATGGTGCTTTAGGGCCTGGAGGAAAGCGGTCAACGATGCTAAATTTGGGTACCATGAGGAGTGATTCATTACTCCTAAAGAATGGATAAGATCGCATACTTTGCACCGCGACTTGTTGAAGCGCAGGGGCCAAAGTCTTTTGCAAGTGATTTTGATTTTTCGATTGAGCCTTACGCTGGGTGTAATTTTGGATGCGCCTATTGTTTCGTTCCGCATAAGACAAAATACGCTAAAGAGACGAGCAGATGGGGAAAGTGGCGACATAATCAAAGCGTTGAAGGCATCTCGGCGGAGATACTCTCCAAGTTAAGTGGCGCACGAGTACTTCTTGGCTGGTCGCACCGACGCTTGGCAGCCCGTTGAGAAGAAACGTGAACTCACTCGCGAGATCTTGCTTAAACTCGTTGACCAGCCTTTTCAATTCTTGCTAGCGTCGACGCGTAGCTCCCTTGTCGAAAGGGATCTTGATCTTTTTGAAGAGGCTGGCCAGAGGGTTCTAGTCTAGTATCTATTAGCATCAACACGGATGACAGTGAGTTGCTGGTGGCTACCGAACCGCTTACACCGACGGCTTCTGAACGTCTCAGGGTCGCACGGCGATTGGTTGCAAGGGGAATACCGGTGAGAATTGCTGTTGCACCGGTGATGCGCCATTCATCACAGTTTTTCGAAACGCTGATGGAGGCGGTGCCGCACGTTTGGATCGATGAGCCCGATCCCGCGGTAGTTCTTCGCCCCGAACTTATGGAAACGATCTACTTCGGTTCAGAATTGGCCAATCTGCTGAACGATCTGAGGTCCCGTTTCGGGAGCGACCGGATTTCGTTCGGTCGCCATGCGTTTTCTGGGCGCAAGTGCATAGAACTTGGTAAGTCACAATGAAAATTACTGAAAGATTTGCCGACGAGACCGGTGCCGCAAAAGTTGTCTTGAAAACCGAAGATGACCACAGGGTGGAAGCCAGTGTTTTCATCGCTGGAAGCGTCGAGAAAATTTGTGTCTCATGCCAAGTAGGATGCAGCTATACGTGCCGCCATTGCGCTACTTGGACGATGGGTCTTGGGCGCAACTTAAGCGCCCAAGAGATGTACGACCAAGTCGTAGCTTGTAAGACGAGTCCCACCGTGGATGTTCTTTTCATGGGCATGGGCGAACCTTTTGCTAACCTGCAGCGCGTTCTTGAAAGCGTCGATATGCTTGTAAGCTCAGAGATCGTCGAGAATGCGCGCCAAACACATATAGCGACCTCGGGCATCGCCGGCTCTGGTTGGAAAACTTTGCAGGGACTGAGAAAGAGACCGTAAGCATACGGTGAAGAACGGTGAAGTACGGTGAAGGCCGCGTGGAAGTCGCTTGACGTCGCGGGCGAGGATGTCCGAGGGCGGAGCTACGCGGCGACTTTGATGTCGGGTTGTGTGGCCCAGTTCCAGGGGAGCAGGTCGTTTGTGAATCCTATGATTGCGTCAGTGCACTAGCCGATACGCGTTCGGCCGCCCATGTATCCCTGCAGCACTTCAGGGATGTCGACGGTCATGTCCTCGTTCTGGAAGTTCTCGATGATAGCCACCATCGTGCGGCCGCATGCAAACGCTGTGGCGTCGTTGGTGTGCACAAACTCCAGCGTACCGTCCTGGCGACGCACGCGCGTGTTTAGCCGCCGCGCTTGGTAGTCGGTCATGTAGTCCGCCGTGTGCGTCTCTCGGTACTTTTGCTGGCCGGGCAACCAGGCCTCGATGTCCGATCCCTTTGCGTTCGGCTTGCCGATGTCGAATGTACATTTTTGCAGCTTCTGGTAAGGGATCCTGAGAAGTTGCATCAAACGTTCCTGGATCGCCGATAGTAGAAGATGCTCCGCATGGGAGGTCTCGGGGCTCGTGAAGCTCTCCATCTCGATCTTGTCGAACTGGTGGAGGCGGATGATCCCCTCAAGGTCCTTACCCGCGGCGCCGGCCTCACTGCGAAACGAAGTCGCATAGCCTAAGTAGCGAAGTGGCATGTCCGCTTCTTCGAGAATCTCCTCAGCGTGCATCGAACCGATGACGTGTTCGGCCGAGCCCTGCAGCCACAGGTCCTCGCCGTCAATCCGGTAGCGCTCCTCTACTGGTTCCAACCGGTCCATGGCGTCATAGATATCAGTGCGGATCATGTAGGGCGGCAGGATCGGTAGGAAGGGACGGGTCGATATGTCAAGCCCTGCCTCCTTGACCACCGAGCCGATGAAGCCTTCGTCGGTCATCTTGTCGAATACCAGCGAAATCAGCGCGAACTGAAGCTTCACTAGATCGCCCTTGATGTAGGCAAACCGCGACCCGGCGACTTTAGCGGCGCGTTCCTTGTCGATCCAGTCATGGTGCAGCGCGATCTCGTAGTGGTTCTTTGCGGGGAACGGGAACTCCCGCCGTTCGCCCCACCGCCGGACTACTTGGTTCTCATCCTCGGAGTGTCCGACGGGCGTATCGTGCGTCGGGATGTTGGGCACCTGCTTGTAGGCCGTGAAGAAGGCCTTCTTCTTCTCGGCAAGTTCCGCCTCCATGCTTGCCAACTGCTCGCGAAGAGCGCGCGCCGTGGCGATGGTGGCCTCATCCGGCTTGCCCGAAATGCTTGACGATACGCGATTGCGCTCAGCGCGGACCTCCTCGACCTCACGCAGCAGCGCGACGTAGTCGCGGTCGAGCTCGAGGACCAGATCGAGGTCGACGTTAGCTCCCTTGTCCCGAATGGCTGCTCGGACCAGGTCGGGCTCGTTTCTCAGTACCTTTAGATCAATCATCTTCTTCCCTAGATGCCTGCCTTCCTGCGCTTTGTGGGAGACGTCCGGTAGTGGCCGGTGTGCACGCCGCGCGGACGGCCACGTCGCCGGCACGACCGAATACCCGCAATTGGATATTTGATACCCGGATTGTTGTCGAGGCGGATCTCGCGGCGGGCGCTTGTGACCGTACGGGTGGAGCGACCCCTTCGTTGACGGGTGTCGCGAGTCGAGTACGAGTAACGGAGCACGCCTAGGCCCCGACTGGAGTGCCCCCCGTTTCGCCGGACACCCGGCTACTGGGCCTGAGCTCTGATGAACTCCCTTGGGGAGCGCATCGTGAGCGCTGAGTGTGGATGGATCTCGTTGTAGTCGTCGATCCACCCGGCGATCTGCCTGAGCGCCGTCTGGGCGTCCGGCAAAGAGCTGATGCGAACATAGTCCTAGAGCTATGGGTGAATCTGGGTGACGACGGCTTGAGAGAGGCGGCGTATCGAGGCGGGTGAGAGCCTGCCAGAACCTCCAGGAAGGAGCGATACGCCATGTCGAGAGATACCACCGTCATTCGATTGCGTCAGCCCGACGCCATTGATGATCCCCTGACCGAACTTGCCCGCGAAGGCGCCCGGCGAATGCTGGCGACGGTGCTGGTCGCGGAAGCCGACGCCTTCGTCGCCATGTGGAAGGATGTGAAGTTGCCGGATGGGCGTGACCGGGTCGTGCGTCACGGCCATGGACCGGAACGGACGATCCAGACCGGGATCGGTCCTGTCGCGGTTCGGCGCGCCAAGGTCCGCGACCGCGGCAAAGTGGGTGCGATGGAGAAGATCCGCTTCACCTCGTCGATCTTGCCAAAATGGGCGCGGCGGACGAAGAGCCTCGATGCGCTGCTGCCGATTTTGTACCTGCGTGGCATTTCGACTGGCGACTTCCAGGAGGCCCTCTCGGCTCTCCTCGGCAAGGACGCGCCGAACCTGTCGCCGGCGGTGATCAGCCGGCTGACGGCGGAGTGGCAGACGGAATACGACGCCTGGCAGAAGCGCGACCTCTCGGCGCGGCGCTATGTTTATGTGTGGGCGGACGGGGTCTATCTGCAGGCGCGGATGGAAGCCAATGCCGAATGCATGCTGGTGCTGATTGGCGCCACACCCGAGGGCAGGAAGGAACTCGTCGGCTTCCAGACCGGGGTGCGCGAGAGCGCCCAGAGCTGGCGTGAGCTCCTCGTCGACGTCAAGCGGCGTGGGCTCGCGATTGCACCGGACCTCGCCATCGGCGACGGCGCGCTCGGCTTCTGGAAGGCGATCGACGAGGTCTTCCCCGTCACCCGCCACCAGCGCTGTTGGGTTCACAAGATCGCCAACGTGCTGAACAAAGTCGCGCGATCGGTCCAGGTCAACATGAAGGCGGACCTCCGCGAGATTTACGGCGCGCCGACACGGGCTGCGGCCGAGGTCGCAATCGACGTGTTCGCCGACAAATACGGCGCCAAGTACGACAAGGCGGTCGCCTGCCTGACCATGGACCGCGAAGCCCTGCTCGCCTTCTTCGACTTCCCCGCCGAGCATTGGGACCACCTGCGCACATCGAACCCGATCGAAAGCGTGTTCGCCACCGTGCGCCATCGCACCGTGCGAACGAAAGAACGAAAGGATCGCTGTCGCAAAAAACCGCCAGGCTGATGGTGTTCAAGCTCGTAACCGCCGCCGCAAAAACATGGCGTCGGTTGAAGGGCGAAAATCAGTTGCCGAAGATCGTGCGAGGCGTCAAATTCCACAACGGTGGCGAGGTCATCGAAACCCCGGCTCACAACGCCGCCTGATCGGCCGCGTCACCCAAATTCCGGCATAGCTCACATAGTCCCGCTTGAGGGTTTTGACGAAGGCTTCCGCCATGCCGTTCGATTCCGGGCTCTTCACCGGGGTGAAGCACGGGACGAGGTTCAGCGCCGCGGCGAAGTCCTTCGTCTCCTTGGCGGTGTAGGGGCTGCCGTTGTCGGAGAGATGCTCGACCGGATGCGGCGCCCGCACTGCGCCGAAGCGCTTTTCGACCGCCTCCAGCATCATGTCGCGGATATCGGAGCCGCTGATGCCGGCACCGCATACGGCCGTCCAGGCAATGATCTCCCGATCGAAGGCATCGATGATGCAGGCCATGCGGACGACGTCGCCGTTCCAGCAGTTGAACTCCAGGCCGTCGGAGCACCAGCGCAAGTTCGAGCGTATGACCATGACCTTTCCATCGTGGACCCGCCCCTCGCGGCGGCCGGTATGGCGCTGAAGCAGCATGGCGTGTTGCTGCATGATGCGATGGACTCGCTTGCGGTTGGCCGGCGGCAGCCCTTGCGTTGCGCGTTCCCGGTAGGGACCGCGCGACGGCGTCTTGCCTTGCGCCCGCTCGGCCATGTTGGAGCGGGAAACGCCAAGCGCCTCAGCCACTCGCTTCATCGGGAAACGCCCTTCGGCAGCGACAGCGGCCGCAAGATCTGTTTTTTTGAGTTTGCCTTGGCCAACGCCTCACGGAGGATCTCGTTCTCCATGGTCTTGCGGCCGAGCAGGCGCTCCAGGTCGCGCACCCGCTCCTCGAGCTTGCGCACTTCTGAATTGCCGACGACCGGCTCGTCCGATCCCACCGCCGTCACGCCTCCCTCGCTCATCAAGCGCCGCCAGCGGTACAGAAGGTTCGCCGCCACGCCATTGCGCCGGGCCACCGACGACACCGTCTCCCCGGGCTCGAAACTCTCCTCGATGATCCGAAGCTTCTGCTCCGTCGACCAATACCGCCGACGCGCCGTCCCCGTGATCAGTTCGATCCGCTGATAGTCATCCGACATAAGCCTGTCCTCAAGGATATCCTTGAGCCTTCCTGCTTATGCCAGGTGTCCGGTCGAAATGGGGGCCAGTTCACCGACCGACCGGCGGTGGTCACCGTATTCGGGACAGGCCGTCGCCGCTGGCACGGAAATCGGCGGAGTAATTTGCCGCCTCCTCCGGGTCCATCCCGACGTTAGGATCCTCAAAGAATGGCTTTATGTCAGCCGGCAGCAGGGAGAGTGCCTCGGCCGAGGGTGTCGGTGCGGCGACCAAAGGGCCAGCCCAGGCGGGTCTGAAGCCGTAGGAGATCAAGTGTCTCGGCGGGCCGCCATTGTGCCGGCCGGCACGGTGGAAGACACGGTGATGGATGATGATCGCCTCCCCCGGCAAGCACAGCATGTCCTCCTCCGCTTCGTGGGATGAGTATCGGAGAAATGGATTGGCCTCTGCGTGTAGGCTGAGATGCGACCCGCGCACTACCTTCAGCGGCGCCCGCCCAGCATCGGTGCCGTCAAGGTAGACGAGGACGCGGACCGCGGCTGGACAGCTCGCCTGTGGTCCAAAGATTTGCGAGCGCCCTGGCTTGCCGTCGCAATGGAGCGCCATGCCCGGGTAGCCCGTGGAGATGCGCGAGAATGAGATGCCGGTGCAGACGAGCCGATCGGCGAAGAGGCACTGCAAGAAGGACATGAGCCGCGGCGAGCGGAGTGGAGCGAAGACGCTCATGGCCTCGAGCCACTGGACACCGTGAATGTAGGTCTGGCTGTCGCTGTAGCTCGACGCCTTGAGGTCCCAGAGCCGGCTGTCGGCCAGGATCGCCTCACGGTCATTGAGTTGGAGCAAGGGGCCGAGATGCACCACGCCCTCGAGCTCCAACGTCCTGATCTTGACGATGTCGCAGGCCGGGTCGGCACTCGCGCTGCTTGCGGTGATCCCTGTCTTCATCCTCGCCCCCCAGTGTGTTTCGGAAAGGCCCTCCCCGGCGCCATTCGTCGATTGAGCGAAGGCCATGTCCCGTGTCTCGGTTAACATAGGTCGCGCTGGCGGCGTACCGGGAACCTTGTCCGGCCTTTTTATGCAATGCGGTTGAAGGTCAGCTTGTCCCCTTTCCCCGGGCCCGGAACAAGATTATGCAACAAAAGATGAGGGTAGAGCGGGACGGAGCACCGCAAGTCTGGCAGGATACCGACCTATCCTCGCTCGTCCGGAGCGCGATGTCTTGGACAACAAGCGAGAGAGGGAGGAAGTGACAACATATCCGATCCCGACCGATGTCGGCCGCTGGGGCAGCCGCGCGGAATTCGACAGCTGTCGCCCCGAGGACGGCCAGTGGGTGCACTGGCAGGATCGTGTCGCGCTGGTTCTGGAGGGGCGCTATGACGAAGTCACGCCGTTGCATGTCGAGCTGTCGCCTACGTACCTCTGCAACTTCGCCTGTCCTTGGTGCAGTTGCCGCTCGGCGCGCCAGGACTGGTCGGATATCGACATATTCAACCGACCCGACGCCAGCCCAGGGACCGTGATGTCCCGCGCGCAGCTTCTATCTGTCGTGGATCAGCTCGTGGCGGCGCGCGTCGACATTCAGTGGGTCGGCGGCGAACCGACCATGCATCCCCACTTCGTCGAGGCCGCGCGGCGGGCAGCGGAAGGCGGCCTCCGGCAATGCTTGTTTACGAATGGTAGCCTGCTTCCGTCTAAGAAGCTACGCTGGCTCTTGGAAGACGAGTTTGTCTTCATCCGCTTCAGCCTTGACGCCGTGTCCGAGGATATCCACCGGCGGCACCACGACTACGCTGCCCAGCGAACCTATCACGAGAGGGTCTTGCGCAACCTCCGCAGCACGATCGAGCTCAAGGCCAAGCTCGGCGCGGAAACGCTGATCGGCCTGTCCTTTGTGGTCGACCGGGTCAACGTTGACGACCTATCCACCTCGGTAGACTTTATCACGGCCCTGCAGTCTGAGTTCGAGGCGCGCGCGATTGACTATGTCGTGATCCGGCCGGCCTATCCATTCGTTGGTGCCGAGGTGTGCCTCGACGACGCGATGGTAGCCGACCTAGGGCGCCGCCTAGGTCCGAACGGGGATCTGGCGGAGCGGCTGGCGGCGTATGGCATCCGGCTGGTCGCGCCGGCTGCATCGTTCCATGTGCAAACGACGTCGAAGAACACGCTTCCGAAGGCCACGCCTTGCCGGTCCTGCGGGTGGTTTTCAGAGATTGCACCGAACGGGGAACTGCAGCTCTGCTCGGACCGCTATGGCGATCCAGAGTCCGTGATCGGCAACCTCACCGATGCGCCCCTCGATGCGATGTGGGCCAATGAAGATCGCGGCCACATACTCCGGAAGATTAACGCGGCCTCCTGCGCGTCGGAGAGGTGCCCACTGAACGGGCGAGGTTATCACCTGAATCGCCTCTTTAGTCAGATCGAGGCCCACCGCAGTGAGGGGCGCCTCGACGTGGTCCGGTCATGGATCGCGGGCCTGCAGTCGGTCGTTCCGAAGCCGGAACATTCCTTCTTCCTATGACCGCGGAGATCGGTCTCGGCACTTGGCCCCTCGGCGGCAACGCTTACGGCCCCGTCCCAGTTAACACCGCACGGGCGGTACTCCGGGCAGCGCTCGATGGCGGCATCCGTCTGATCGACACAGCCGGCATCTACGGTGATGGAACGGTCGAGACGCTGATCGGCGACGACACGGAAGTAAGCGGACAGTGCCGCGTGATCAGCAAGGCGGGCTACTTAACCGAAGCAGGCCGGCAGCAGTGCTTCGAGGCCGGATTCCTGCGCGAGAGCCTAAAGGCGAGCCTCCGCCGCCTGAAACGCGAGCGGCTTGAAGTGCTGCTGCTGCACTCGCCTCCGGCCGATTTGCTCGCCGCGGGCTGGATCGAGGACGTGCTAGTGGGGCTCGTTGCCGAGGGACTGATCGAAGGCTACGGCGTCTCTCTAGCTCATGTTGATGACTACCATGCGCTAATGGCATGGCGTGGGCAGTTGTGGATTGAGGTGATCTACAACCTCCTCGACCAGCGCGCGGCTGAGAACGGACTGCTCAAAACCGCCCGCGCACGGGGCTGGCAGGTCATTGCGCGCCTGCCCCTCGCCAGCGGATTCTTGACCGGCAGCCACACCCGCGACAGTACGTTCGCTGCTCCCGACTGCCGCGCCCGCTGGAGTCGAGAGCAGATTGTCGCCTGGATCGACGCGGCTGATCGGTTTCGATTCCTCGCGACGCCTGAGCGGTCGGCCGTGCAAGCCGCAATTGCTTTCTGTAAGTCGACGCCAAGTGTTACGGCTGTGATACCGGGCGCGAAGTCGGTGGCGCAACTCTCGGAGTTTTTGGCGCTTCAGGACACGCGGCTTGACCTTGAGGCTCACGAGTACCGAGCAGCACGTGCGATATGGACGGAAATTAGCTGGGTCGTCCCCGGCAGCCGCTGACGCTTCACGCGCAACTCTTGGCCGTGCTGATGAAGAGAGTCGACTGGGATCAAGCCGCTCTTTTATAAGATCCCAAGGTGTTTCAATGGGATGGGGCAAGCGATGACTTTTTCTGTCGGGGATATGTCAGTAAATGCCTCCTTTGGGTTGAAGACTCTTTCCGCAGCGTCAGTTCTTGAGAGTGCTTTCGACGATCAAAGTCTTCGCAGGGCAGCCGTGCAGTCGCAATATTTGATAGCTGTGCGTTCTACCGATCCCGAGATCTTCGACAATTTGATCACTACCGGGAAACGGATCCTTGCTCGGCCACCGTACTGCTGTTTGATACGCGGCATTCCGGTTGAGGTCGGGCGCACCATACTGGTTGCCCTAAGCGCGGCGCTTGGACGCATCGCCGAGCCCTATGGATCCGAATGGTCCCGCGTTGTGCGGGAAATCCGCCCCCGCAACGACCGTGGCAGCACGCATTCGGGCGTGCTGAACGAACACATGCACACGGACGGGACCGACTGGGAGAAGCCGAACGACCTCACATGCCTCTTTTGCGTACGCAACGACGAAGCCGAAGGCGGGCTCTCGCGACTAATCTCGATCGACGAGATCGAGGCGCGTCTAGCGGACGGGCCAGACGGGCGGGCTCTGCACAAATGGCTGTCGACGACGCCCGTGCCGTGGAAGCTGGCCGAGGAATTCGGCGGGCGTGTGCTCCACGCCCCTATCCTGAGCGAGAGCGGGATTCGCTGGCTGAAGTTCACGATCCACGCGTCGGGAGACAGGGCCGTGACCGACCGCGCGTGGGCGGAGCGTCTGTTGGCGTTCGAAGAGCTGCTCGACCACAGGATGGACGCCACCGAGTTCCCCCTCGAGCCAGGCGACTGCCTGATCGTCGACAACAGGAAGTGCCTGCATGCCCGGACGCCGATCGTTGACGCGAGCTCCTCCCAGCGACTACTCTATCGTACGAAGGTGGTTTATCGGTAGCGCCAGCTTCGAGCCGTTACGACATGGAGAATCGATATGACTGCAACCATGAAGCTGGAAAGCAAAGGGCTGGCACCTGCTCGGGAGGAAGAGGGGTTCTACGCGCCCCTTCAGGTGGCTCTCGATCTGGTCGCCAAGAAGCGCGAGGAGGAGTTGATTCGCTTCCATACGTGCTGCGCCGACCCGCGCGCTAGCAAGTGAGTGATAGGCTGCTGCCGCGGTTGGACCGTCGTCCGTAGCCGGTCCACCCTCTGCCATGACTTTTGATAACGTTCCGCTCACGTATCTTCGGAGCGTACACTACAAATTATGTCCAGACTACAAATAGACTTTGGTCTAGCCGGCCCGATCAGATGAAGAACAAATGTTCACCTTTATCGACCGCCTTGGGAATTCTATTAAGCTTGATCCCGTCGCGGGAGAAACCATTGCGTCCTGCTTGCGCCGGCACGATATCCCACCTGCCTCCGTCCTGTCGGAGTGCGGCGGCGATGTGTTGCCCGACAGCCACCGGATCGGGGATGATCAAGACATCGTCGGCCGGCTGATCGAAGGCTATAATATTGGGGAGATCCGCGCGGCGTTGGCCGAGACGCGAAAAAGCGTCGGCACTCGCAGCTATCACGCTCGACGGATAATGTTCGACATCGACGGCAGCCTGCGGGCCGAGGCAGCCAGCCTCGATCCCGAGGCACTCGTGAATATGGTGTGTGACACCGTCACCACGACCATTTGCAACTTTCGCCTAATTGGCGAGGGCGACCGCGTGCTGATCGGGCTGTCCGGCGGCGTCGACAGTGGGGCGCTCCTGATCGCGCTCCAAGATGCGCGCGCACGTCTGCCGGAGTTCGAACTCTGCGCCGTGACCTTCGAGGATTACGATTCAGAAAGCTCGCCCACCTATGCCCACGCACACGCACTGGCGCGCGACCTTGGTATCGAGCACCATGTTGCACCCGCCTCGCTTGTCGAGAAGGCGTTCGGTCTGAATCGGCCTCTCCGCGACGTTCTCCCTGAGTTGATGCAGACGGCGGACCACGACAAGGCGATGTACATCGACCACCATACTACGCGCCGCGGCTTAGAACTCTTCGCCGAATCCCGCGGGATCAACAAGATTGCGCTCGGACTGCACACGACCGATTTGCTGGCTGGCCTTCTGAATTCGATCGCCACCGGCTATTCTGTCGGACCCGTTCCGCTCCGCCGTGTAGGGTCCATCGACTACATTTATCCGTTAAGCTTCTTACAGAAGAAGGTTCTGCATCTTTACCACTATCACAAGCAGGGGACCCTCGCGCGACATTCGTTTCCCAACAGTTGGGAGCAGAATCCACTTGACCGGAACTTCTACTATTTTCTAGCCGATATGATGCAGGAGTATTGGCCGGGCCTCGAGAACTACATCCTCAGTTCTCACAACTGGCGGCTCCGCCGCGAGAAGCCTCTGACCAGCGAGGCGTGCGGGAACTGCGGCGCGACGCTGCTGATCCAGCCCTTCATGCCAGCCGGCCAGGACGAATGCGAGGCCTGCCAGATCCTGCAGAAGCACGGATTCAGGACATAGGAATACTCGATGCCCCAAGAAACGCCCGGTACTGAGCGCGCCGACAACATCGATGTCGGCATCCTGAAGCCTGAATTTCTGCCAAACGGAGAACTCGTCGCGCGCGTCGGCGACGAAATCCTCGTACCGAGCGATGTTCTGCCCGACCGCCTGCAGCCCTATCCTGG
>NZ_FMXQ01000021.1 GCF_900104485.1 Bauldia litoralis
CGCAAATCCCGGATGGCAATGTCGCGGCGGCCGCCGGTGAACTCGGACGCTTCTATCTGGCCGGCGGCGGCGGGGTGGATGCCGATGCCGGGAAGGCGCGGGCCTATCTCGACCAGGCGATCGCGGCTGGCAACAGTTATTCGGGCATCGTGCTCGGTCAGGCGCTGCTGAGGGGCGAAGGGCTTCCGCAGGACGTTCCGGCGGGATCCGCGGTGCTCGAGGCTCAGATTCCGGATGGCAATGTCGCAGCGGTGGCCGGTGAACTCGGGCGCTTCTACGTGACCGGCGGCGGCGGGATCGCAGCCGATGCCGGAAAAGCGGTGGCCTATCTCGAGCAGGCGGTCGCTGCAGGAAACCGACAGGCGCGCATTTCCATCGCGCGAATTTATCTCGACGGTCTCGCCGGCGCCAATCCGGACGCTCAGAAAGGGTTAAAAGTTCTTCTCGACGGCGCCGAGACCGGCGATCCTGACTCAATGGTCGAACTCATCCGCATTTATCTTCGCGGAGGTGGGAACGGCATGGTCCAGCCGAGTGACCTCAAGGCCAACGAGATGCTCAAGCGTTACGCGGCCGTCGGCGATCCAAACGGCGTCCGTTTTCAGACGATGCTGGTCGAGGGTGCCCGGGGCCAGCCAGGGTTCCGCGCGATCGGCGAATTGTTCATCGACCTCAATCAGGGTGACCGGCCGCGAGCCATTCGGGAGGTCTTCTATACGAACAAGAATGCGGCGGTATATCTTGCCCAGCTGATGCTCAAGTCCGCGGGTTTCTACGACGGTGGGGCGAACGGGCTCTTGACGGCGCCGACCATCAAGGCCTTTCTTAGCGCCTGCCGCACCGGGAAGATCGGTAAATGCGCCGAGGTCCCCCTCCATGCCGACACCCTCAGCTTCATCGCGGAGAATTATTCTTGAGTTGACCGGCTGCGACCAGGGAGCCCAAGGTCGCCCGGCCTGTTCGGGGCTGCCGCGCAGTCAATGTTGTGGTCGCGATCGCGGTCTACCCGGTCGATCCGTCCTTTTCACCACCGGACATGCGCTCGTGGACGCCAGTTTCCTCTCGCGCGGCCACGCGCTGGACCCGTGTCGCGACCCGACTCTTGCCGGATTGCAGGCTACCGTCGATCACCGGTTAACGCGTCAGAGACCATTTCCGAGTAAGGCGTATCGTTGAAGTACCTCAGGAGTTCGCTTCCGTTGGCAATTACGTCCGGCAGGGACGGCAGGATTTTCCTGTACTGGATCTGGAGCGGCGCGACTGGCCCATCCCCGAAAACCGAGCCGAAAGTGTTCTTCACGACCGGTGTGAACTCACCGTTGGCGATAATGTCCTCATAGGCCAACTGCGCCATCGGATAGCCGGAAAACCAATCCTCGAACGTCCTAACCCGCCGCTCCATCTTGTCCATCAGGTTTGCGCAATCCTGCGGATTGATGGTCAGCGCGATCGGCGCGGGCAGTTCGTGGGATGCGTGCCAGACCCCGGTCTGCCTCGCCATCATGATGGAGCAATATTGGCTGAACAGGTTCCGTCTCGTGACGTGAACCACCGAAATGCGATGGTCCATCACGATCTTTGCTAGAAGGGGACAATCATCGGCATTGGCCCAATAGTCGTTCAGGTGGTGCCAGGAGTTGTATTTTACGTCGATCAGTATGTGGGCGCCGCCGGCAAGGGACCTCAGATGATCGAGGTACCGGGCGAAGATCTCTCTCTGGATCTCCGTCGAGGGAAAGGCGAAGCGAATGTCCCTGGCGATCAGCGATGCCCGGAAATTGAAAAAACTGCTCCGCTCAAAGAGGTTATCCATCTCCGCGTAGGGAGTGCCCGGGCGCCCGTAGAGTTCATGGAAAATCTCTTGCAGCCAGATAGCATTGAAACCGGAACCGACCCCGGCGCCTAGCAACTGGGTGCCGCTTCTCGGAGCGGCCAGCAGGATGCAGAATTCGCTCAACAGGAGTCCGCCCGGTCATCGTCCACGCCGCCGGCACAGGGATAGCTCGAGCGAACGACCGGCCATCGTTCGCTCGAGCTTCCGGCAAGGTGCCCACATGGTTTCTACTGTCACCGAACTGCCGTGACAAGCTCAGCTCTTGTAGCCGTTGCAACGCGCATATTCGTGGCGCATGGTCAGTCGCATCTGAGCCTGAGTCATGGGCTTGTGGGTGATCATGATCCAGCATTCCCCTCTGTGCACCACCGCGCATGCGACGACGCGCATGCCAGGACGGCGGGGGCAGACGCGGGATGTGTCGACGTTTCGAATGACCTTGACCGGGATCTTCGGAAAATGATCGAAACGCTTCGGAGGCGGCACATAGATGCTGTTGTTGGCCGCCGCTATGGTCGGCGAAAAGATGCTGAGCGCAGCGAGAATGGTGAGCGTCCGGGTCAATCCGAGCGTAAATTTCATGCGAACCTCCAATAGGTTTGGGGAGAAGCTTTCCAGCGATGTTGAGTGGTCAGCTTTGGAGTGGGCGAGGCATCGGCAACGGGACGGCGCCCGCCACGGTCGGGGTGGGCGACAGCCACCTCCGATTCGCATCGTCTGGGGCGCCGCGAAGCGCAGCGACGACCAGCAGGTCGGCCACGCCTGAGAAGGAGTTCAGGACGGAGCGCCAAGCCTCGGCGACCGCCGCGACCGAGCGGTCCTCCTCAGTGGCCAGATTGCCGGGAGCGAGGGCGACAGGAAGCGCCTCTGGACGGTCGCGTATGAACGCGACCCAGCGCTTCGGGTCCGACGCGGACTGGCGACTGAAGAAGCGGTAGCCGGTTGCCTCGGAGCGGACGATTTCAGATGTATCGTTGTCGAGGATGAAGTCGCCGTCTGACGTGACGACAGTGAGAACCGCGTGGCCAAGGCCCTCCCGATTGCGAACGACCGTCATCAGCAGGACGGACGAGGGCCAGCCCTTTGCGATTAGTTGATGGCGCTTCAGTAGGGCGAGATCCTCGCAATCCCCCGTCTTGTTCTTGGGGAGCGCCCAGATGTCTCCTATCCCGTAGATATCGAGATCAGTTCGCTGGAGCGTGTTGTCGTTGACCCGACGGTTCACCTCCCGCATGTCACGCTCGCGTTCAACGGTCAGCGTGATGGCGCGGGCGACGGGACCGTTCCGCTTGCACTCAATCGGGTTTTGCAAGCAGAAAGCGCCAAATGCAGGCGGCGTAAAACCAGCGGCCGCCGACAAGTCGGCAAGAAACGCTCCTCCGAAAGCTATCACTGTGCATAATAAAATTCTGCTACTTGTCTTTTCTTGATGTTGATAGTTCATTTGATCCAGCCCTCGCTGGATTACTACCTACATAACGCTCGTTATGATCGCGTTTGTAAGGGAGTATAATTTTTAATATTGCAAATAATCTCTGGTTAAGCATCGTCGCTGGGGTTGATCCACCCCCATTGAATTGGTCCACCCTGAAGTATGTCTTTTGGCAAACAGGAGGACCCGATGGCCAACAAGCGACACAAGCCGGAAGAGATCGTCACAAAGCTTCGGCAGGTTGAAGTCCTACGCGGACAGGGGATGGCGATGGCGGACGCGATTCGCCAGATCGGCGTTTCGGAACTGACCTATTATCGGTGGCGCAAGCAGTATGGCGGGATCAGCCGTGACCAGCTTCGTCAGTTGAAGGATCTCCAGAAGGAGAACGAACGCCTTCGCAAGGCGGTTGCCGATCTGACGCTGGACAAGCTGATTTTGAGGGAAGCGGCCTCGGGAAACTTCTGAGCCCTTCGCGCCGCCGCGCCTGCATCGATCATGTTCGCTCGGTTTCTTTCGTTCTCTGAACGGCGGGTGTGCCGCGTGCTCGGACAGCATCGTTCGACACAGCGGCGTGTACCCGACGGCCGAGACGATGAGGAGCAGCTGACCGAGGACATCGTCACGTTGGCCGCTGCGAGAGCCGCGGAGCGTCGATCGATGTTGGAGTGGTCATGATGTGCTCTCCTCCCCCGTCAGTACATGACCGAGGGCAGGTAGGCGTTTGTTCCCGCCTAGAAAAGGATGCCCGCTTCGCTTTATGGAAGTCGATCCACGAGATTTTTGACGTTCGACACGTGCCATCGGCCGCCGCGCGCGGTTCGGACGCCTCGATTGTTCAGCACCGCAGCGAGACCGCGCAGGTCCCGGACACCTGAGGCTTGGAGAGACTGGATGATCGGCAGGACGTTCGCGGCGAACGCGGCAGCCTCTTCCACTTGAACCCGCCGACCAGCCGCTGCCGCTTCGGCCACGTTGCTGCGGTTGCCCAGTCGAGCGCCCTGCGCCTTGCGCGCGGCCAAGGCCGCTTTGGTCCTCTCGGAGATCAACCGCCGCTCCTTCTCGGCAAGGGCTGCATAGAGGTGCAGCATGAACGGATCTGCATCCGCGCCAAGCTCTGCGACAATGAAGGGCACACGCTGCGCCATCAGACCGGCAATGAAGGCGACGTCACGGGAGAGACGATCAAGCCTCGCGACGATGACCGGACACCTGGCCGCTTTGCCCGCTGCGAGTGCGGCTGCCAGCTGTGGTCGCCGGTCCAGGGCGTCCGCCCCTTTGCCGGTCTCGACCTCGGTGAACTCGGCGACGAGGGTGTAGCCCTCTGCCTCGGCGAAGCGCGCAACGGCAGTCCGCTGCGCCTCGATCCCGAGACCTGAGCGACCCTGCCTGGCGGTGGATACGCGGTAGTAGGCGACGGCATGTTGCATAGCGGCAAACTCAAGTTGCTTCTGTACAAATCGCATACCACCGTTTGCCGTTTGTACGTAGCTAACACTATGACTTAGTTCAGCAATTTATCTCCGATTAGCGCACAGTCGGCTTGCGTCGAGTTTATCCAGCACCGGGAAGGACTTGTTCTGGCGCGCGCACGGTCCGGCGAAGAATGCACAGCTAGCGGCAGCGACGGGCGGGGCGCTGTCCGTGAAGCCATTCTGAGCGACGCTGGCCGTTCCTGTTGGAGGTCTGCTTGGCGGCGGGGACGCCCACCTACCTTCCCAGCCTCAGCCGCCAAAGGCCACCAAGGGTCCGGGCAATAGTCTCCGGCATTCGATGGGTCAGCGCCGTTCCTGGTGAATGCTGGGATGATGGAGACGTGATTAGCGGCGGCAGATGACGTCCAGCCGGGATGCTTCTGAAGACTTGGTGTCGCCGAGCGGAGAATTGGTCGTCCTTGCTCGAAACCGCACGCCTACACGAGCGATCGAGCAGGCGCACCGATCGGCGTGGGCTCTGGACCACCCAGCGTCGCGATCAGTGAAATCTCTCCTGTAGACGGCTGGTTCTCGGAAAGGATGCCGGCACCGCACCGATCCGTCGGAGTCCGCTTTGTGTTGATGAGCAGCCATATTTTGTTGGCGTTGGCATTTTTGCTATTCGCCAACTGCGGACGTAGGCGCGAGCTCAGCTCTCGGCCCAAGGTTGCCGTTGCTCATAGACGCAGCGAATGGCAGGTCCGAGCCCAGCCTACCAATTCGACGGGGCGCAGCGAATGGCCGGTTCCGCCAAACGTCAAAAACGAAACAAAATCAATTGTCGTTTTTTCAAAAGATTCCGCACGGGATTTTCTGTCGATTTCGGTCACCACCTATGCGCCGCCAAGAACGACCGTTTTTGATCACCTGCCCGGCTATCTCCCCGCCACCTCACGTGCGGTTCCTGACATTTTGCTACATTGCTCGAATTATAGCAGCGATCTCCGAATACCCGCGTGCCTCGGCGTGTTGGAGAGGCGTGACACCGTCCTTGTCGCCGATGAAGATATCAGCGCCCGCTTCGACGAGAGCGCGGACGGTTTCGATATGGTTTGGCCCGCCGTCGCCAAGCACAACCGCCTCGATCAGCGCGGTCCAGCCAAGGTTGTTGACGTGGTCGAGGGGCGCGCCTCCAGCGATCAGTCGGTGGACGACATCGACATGGCCGAGATGAGCGGCGGCGATCAGTGCGGTGCCGTCGTAAGGACTGGTGATGAGATCTGGCTGGTTGCCGAGTTCGAGCGCCAGCGAGACCATCTCCGGATCATCGGCAACGGCCGCAATGGTGAGTACGTCATATTCCCGATTCTCAAGCGCGTTCATGTCCGACCCGGCTGCGGCCAGCGCGCGCAGGCTATCGTCGTTAGAAGCGAAGGCCGCGATATGGGCCGGGGTACGGCCAGAGCCGTCGCGGCTGTCGGGATCGGCGCCAGCCGCGACCAGCGTCCGGATGGCGTCTACATCGCCCTCATGAGCCGCCTTGTGCAGGCCCTCATAGCTGGTGATCTGGTTGGATGACGGGGGCGTCTGGGCTTGAGCCGCGGCACCGGTCAAAAGCAACAGCGACAGAAAAAATGTGCGCATGGTCTTGTCTCTCCAACGGTGCGCGGCCCGCCGGTTGCCCGGCGGACCAATCGCGTCATTTGGCGCCGATGGCATCGAGTCCGGTACGGGCACAGGTCGCGTCGATATCGCCTGAGGGCGCGCCGCCCACACCGATCCCGCCGACGAGCGCATCGCCAATGCGGATTGGCAAGCCACCCGCCTGGATCACCAGACGCGCGTCCATATCGCGCAGCCCGTCATTCTGCGGGTTGCCACCGATGAATTCGGCCAGCCCAGCGGAGTCGCGGCCCATGCTGGCCGAGGTGAAGGCCTTACCGGTGCTGCTGCCCACGGTGTGCGGCCCTGCGTTGTCAGCGCGCAGTAGAACCGAAGTCACGCCGCTGCGCGCAACGATGGCCACAGCGACATTGTGCCCTTCGGCGGAGCAAGCGTCGAGCGCGGCGCGCGCGGCGGTTACCGCCATGTCGACCGGCAAATAGGCCGTGGTCGGCAGGTCCTGCGCGGCGGCGGAAAGCGGGGTGAGGACCGAAGCGGCCAATACGAGCTTGCGGATCATGTCATCCTCCATTGATCTGATGGATGACATCTAGTTGAGCCCGAACCACCGCGGTATCCGCAGACTTGCGCGGCGAGTCCGTAGATTTACGGAGAGTCCCCGACTTCAAGCCACAGCCGCGTCAATTCCGCCGCAGATGTTGTGCCGGTTTTCGCACCTATCGCCGCGCGGTGGCTTTCAACCGTTCGCGGGGAAACGCCGAGAGCGTCGGCGATCTGGCGCGCCGTCAGGCCCTTGGCAATCAACGAAAGCACCTCGGCCTCGCGCTCGGTCAGAAGCGCGACAAGCCTGCGTGACTCCGCCACCTCCGCCGCTGTCCGCTCCGCTTGATCAAGCTCCGCATGGCCTTTCTGAATGGCGTCGATCAGATCCTGCTCGTCCACCGGCTTGCTCAGGAAGTCTATCGCGCCGTTCTGGAATGCCCGGCGGCAGGCCTCGATGTCACCGTGCCCGCTGATGATGACGGTCGGCCATGTCACACCCGCATCTTTCAACCGCTCCTGAAGTTTCAGGCCAGATATCATCCGCATTCGGATATCGAGGATGAGGCAGCCGGGTGAAAGTGTCCCGACCTGCGCCAGAAACCTCTCGGGCGACGAGAACGCCCTGACCGTCATCCCCACGGTCTCGAGAAGCAGTGACAGCGCCTCGCGCACAGCTTCATCGTCGTCCACAAGATAGACCGGATAGGTCATCGTTTGCTCTCCGACGCCTGTCCTCCAGCAGGGAGCGTCACGCGAAACCGCGTTGTGCTCGGGTCTTCAACCAATTCGATCTCGCCTCCCATGCGTTCGACCAACCGCTGGCACAAGGCCAGCCCCAATCCCGTGCCCCCGGATTTATCGGTGACGAACGGTTCAAAAAGCCGGTTGCGCACATCCGCCGAGACGCCGGGCCCGGTATCCGAAACGGTCAGGACAATTGCGTCGCCCAGGTCGCGGGTCGTAACCGTGATCCGCCGCCTGTCCGCATTTCCGACGGCATCCATGGCGTTGCGGACCAAGTTGAATATGACCTGTTCAATCTCCACCCCATCGCCCAGCACCGGCGGCAGCGCGGGGGCAAGATCATGCTCCAGATCAATACCGGCCCGCGTGGCCTCGGCCCGAAGAATGACGTAGACGCTCATGACCGCGCTGTTCACGGATACCTCTTGGCGTGCAATGTCACCGGGTGTCGTCCACCGGCGCAGCCGGTCGAGAATGGCGGCAGCCCGTTTGGCCTGAGACTCGGAATCCCCAAAGATCTGGCTGAGCTTGTCAAACTCGCCCCGCGTCGACAGAAGCCTGCCCGCCTGGACTTGGCTCAAGATGGCTGTCAGTGGCTGTGTCAGCTCATGCGCCAGACCGCTCGCCATCTCGCCGAGGGCATTGACACGCGAAGCGTGGGCAAGTCTCGCATCCTGAGCATGGAGCCGCGCAGCCCGTTCAGCGGACCGTGCACGGGCGATCTGGCGCATGCCAACAAGGATGGCCGCGTAAAGCAGCGATACAACGACGACCAGCGAAACGACGTTTGTCACCGTCAGAAGATCGCCAACTCGAGGAGAAATTGCCGCCCGCAACACAAGCGGTTGCGATCCGCTGCCCAGCACCTTCTCGAACTGGACAGCCTGTCCTGACACAGCCCCCGATAACATGACGTCACCGAGCCACAGCGACCTTCTGACCGATGGCCGGCTCCAGAACGGACTTTCGGAGTCTATGAGCGCCCCGGCATCGACTTCCAGCGACAGACCGAAGCGAGCCGCATCTTTATTGGGGCTGCGCTTGACCAGAAGGTAATCTCCGGAGACCCCGGGTCCGGGTCGAAGCATCAGTTTGCCGGTTGAAGCCATCGCTGCCTCGCGGATGATGCGGTCGGTTTCCGGATCCCGTGCCGGCCGGGTCGTGGCTCCCGCACCACCCGAGATGGAAACCAAGTCGATCGCTCTGATCCGGGGGTAGAAGCGTTGGATCGAGGCCCCAACATCGAGAAACAGATCCTGCCTGCCCGGTCCGCCCGCGACGGCAATAGCCGAAAGCGCCGTCAGATGCGCATCATGCTGATCGGCGCGTTGCGACGCCTGCCGATGGAGAATTGCTGCTTCGTCCAGCAATTGCTCCTCCAACCTTTGCCTTTCCCAAAAGGCGTAGCCACCGAGGGCAATACCGACGAAAAGGATCCATCCAAACAGGACAGAGACAGAGGCCAAAGAGCTGGCATGGTTTTTAGTTGTGCGTCGCATGGAGCGATAATGCAGTAACGCAGATTGAATCCAAAGGCGCACCAAGCTCCACAACTTATGAACCACTGACCGAAACCCACGGTTTCTGACACCTGCTTCTTCTTGAAAGCGGACGTTGGTGCGCCTACAGCGAATGCTCACTTTGTCCCGCATTGCCGACGTTCGTTCACATTGCAGCGAACGACCGCTTCCCGCCCACTTCGGACCTTTGCTGTCCATCCGCAGGCGGCTGCTTCGGGTCATCAGGCGATTTCGTTCGCAACGGATGCGATGTCCGTATTGCGGCTGTTTGCCGACATTTGCCACCGACTGGGTGCAATGCTTAGGTTCGGCCGATGGGCAGGCTCTCCTTCATCGTCCTTGTCGCGTTCGGCTTTATGGTGGCGCCGACGGTCTGGGTCGTAACGGCTGTTCTTGCCGCAAAGGCGAGGCGGCCAGCTTTGTGGATGCTGCGCAAACTTGCTCCGCAGTTCGAAGCCCGCAGTGTTGCTGAATCGCGCCGCCCGTTCCCCGGGCACAGTGCGGCGCCATACCGATGTCTACCGCGTCCGCCGCGACGGCAGTCGACCCCACTTGAACCAGCTAATCCGGTTCCTACCGCCTGATCTCGCCGCGCGTCTAAGAAGGGGCACAGAGGCTGGGGACCGGAGACCTCTTGGGTCGGCGGAGCAACTAGCGACCAGGGCTAAACGAATCCTCGATCCTTTCCACGACCGGATCGAACAACCTTCGAGAGGTAATCGGGTAGTCCAGGGCAAACCCCTC